>NZ_CP058554.1:0-5199075 GCF_014109725.1 Comamonas piscis
GCAGTGTTTCTTTGCATGGGCCCCATCTAAGGCGGGGCCAATCAAAGTTATAGGGTCAAGCCGCACGAGCAATTAGTATTGGTTAGCTTAACGCATTGCTGCGCTTCCACACCCAACCTATCAACGTCCTGGTCTAGAACGACTCTTCAGGGGGGTCAAGCCCCCGGCAGATCTCATCTTGGAACGAGTTTCCCGCTTAGATGCTTTCAGCGGTTATCTCTTCCACACATAGCTACTCGGCAATGCCACTGGCGTGACAACCGATACACCAGAGGTGTGTCCACTCCGGTCCTCTCGTACTAGGAGCAGGCTTCCTCAAATCTGCAGCGCCCACGGAAGATAGGGACCAAACTGTCTCACGACGTTTTAAACCCAGCTCACGTACCTCTTTAAATGGCGAACAGCCATACCCTTGGGACCGACTACAGCCCCAGGATGAGATGAGCCGACATCGAGGTGCCAAACACCGCCGTCGATATGAACTCTTGGGCGGTATCAGCCTGTTATCCCCAGAGTACCTTTTATCCGTTGAGCGATGGCCCTTCCATACAGAACCACCGGATCACTATGTCCTGCTTTCGCATCTGCTCGACTTGTCAGTCTCGCAGTTAAGCACGCTTATGCCATTGCACTATCGTCACGATGTCCGACCGTAACTAGCGTACCTTCGAACTCCTCCGTTACGCTTTGGGAGGAGACCGCCCCAGTCAAACTGCCTACCATGCACTGTCCCCGATCCAGATAATGGACCAAGGTTAGAACCTCAAACACACCAGGGTGGTATTTCAACGTTGGCTCCATGAGAACTAGCATCCTCACTTCAAAGCCTCCCACCTATCCTACACAGATCTGTTCAAAGTCCAATACAAAGCTACAGTAAAGGTTCATGGGGTCTTTCCGTCTTTCCGCGGGGAGATTGCATCATCACAAACATTTCAACTTCGCTGAGTCTCAGGAGGAGACAGTGTGGCCATCGTTACGCCATTCGTGCAGGTCGGAACTTACCCGACAAGGAATTTCGCTACCTTAGGACCGTTATAGTTACGGCCGCCGTTTACTGGGACTTCAATCAAGAGCTTGCACCCCATCATTTAATCTTCCAGCACCGGGCAGGCGTCACACCCTATACGTCCACTTTCGTGTTTGCAGAGTGCTGTGTTTTTATTAAACAGTCGCAGCCACCTATTCTTTGCAACCCCGTTTAGCTCCATTTGTTCAACTTCACTTACTGAGGGCACACCTTCTCCCGAAGTTACGGTGTCAATTTGCCGAGTTCCTTCTCCTGAGTTCTCTCAAGCGCCTTAGAATACTCATCTCGCGCACCAGTGTCGGTTTGCGGTACGGTCGTGTGTAGCTGAAGCTTAGTGGCTTTTCCTGGAAGCTGGGTATCACTCACTTCGTCTGCAAGCAGACCCGTTATCACCCCTCATCTTAGCCCGGCGGATTTGCCTACCAGGCATGACTACAGGCTTGAACCAACATATCCAACAGTTGGCTGAGCTAACCTTCTTCGTCCCCACATCGCACTACACATCGGTACGGGAATATTGACCCGTTTCCCATCAGTTACGCATCTCTGCCTCACCTTAGGGGCCGACTTACTCTACGCCGATGAACGTTGCGTAGAAAACCTTGCGCTTACGGCGAGGGGGCTTTTCACCCCCTTTAACGCTACTCATGTCAGCATTCGCACTTCTGATACCTCCAGCATCCGTCTCCAGACACCTTCACAGGCTTACAGAACGCTCTCCTACCACGCACAGTAAACTGTGCATCCGCAGCTTCGGTAACTGGCTTAGCCCCGTTACATCTTCCGCGCAGGACGACTCGATCAGTGAGCTATTACGCTTTCTTTAAATGATGGCTGCTTCTAAGCCAACATCCTGACTGTTTTAGCCTTCCCACTTCGTTTCCCACTTAGCCCGTTTTAGGGACCTTAGCTGGCGGTCTGGGTTGTTTCCCTCTTGAGTCCGGACGTTAGCACCCGGTGCTCTGTCTCCCAAGCTGTACTCTGCGGTATTCGGAGTTTGCATAGGTTTGGTAAGTCGCCATGACCCCCTAGCCTAAACAGTGCTCTACCCCCGCAGGTAATACTTGAGGCACTACCTAAATAGTTTTCGGAGAGAACCAGCTATTTCCAAGTTTGTTTAGCCTTTCACCCCTATCCACAGCTCATCCCCTAGTTTTGCAACACTAGTGGGTTCGGACCTCCAGTACCTGTTACGGCACCTTCATCCTGGCCATGGATAGATCACTTGGTTTCGGGTCTACACCCAGCGACTTGTCGCCCTATTCGGACTCGATTTCTCTACGCCTTCCCTATTCGGTTAAGCTTGCCACTGAATGTAAGTCGCTGACCCATTATACAAAAGGTACGCAGTCACCCCTGGGGGCTCCTACTTTTTGTAAGCATGCGGTTTCAGGATCTATTTCACTCCCCTCCCGGGGTTCTTTTCGCCTTTCCCTCACGGTACTTGTTCACTATCGGTCGATGATGAGTATTTAGCCTTGGAGGATGGTCCCCCCATATTCAGACAGGGTTTCTCGTGCCCCGCCCTACTTGTCTCTAGCTTAGTACCACCACTGCGTTTTCACATACGGGGCTATCACCCACTATGGCCGGACTTTCCATTCCGTTTTGTTAACACAATGACTATCTCTAGACGGCTCTTCCGAATTCGCTCGCCACTACTATCGGAATCTCAGTTGATGTCTTTTCCTCTGGGTACTTAGATGTTTCAGTTCTCCAGGTTCGCTTCGACAACCTATGTATTCAGTTGCCGATACCTATTGCTAGGTGGGTTCCCCCATTCAGAAATCTCCGGATCAAAGTTTATTTGCCAACTCCCCGAAGCTTATCGCAGGCTATCACGTCTTTCGTCGCCTATCATCGCCAAGGCATCCACCACATGCTCTTAGTCACTTGACCCTATAACTTTGACATCTATCTCTAGATCTCAAGCAAAGAACCCAAGCAACTGCTTTGCGAGGTCTCTCACCTCGCGCGTTATGCCGTAAATTGAATATCTATCTTGCCAACCTATTGCTAAGTCAGCAGGCTTGTAGAATATTCGTCATTACTGAATAAAAATTGCTCACGCAAAGTTTCATTCGTTTTGACGCAATCAAATTGTTGCTGGTGGCACGGTCTGCACTAAACCTTTACGAATGTGCAGTTTCCACCAGCAACGCTGATTTTCGACTCTATGAATTTTTAAAGAACAGCCGTGTTGTGCGATCTATATCGCTCAACAACAAAGCAGTCTGTCTCCAAACTGCTTTGGTGTTGATGACCCTAAAGGTCAATCTGATAAGTTATCTATTACAAGTGTTGGTGGAGGATGACGGGATCGAACCGACGACCCCCTGCTTGCAAAGCAGGTGCTCTCCCAGCTGAGCTAATCCCCCTGATTGCCTATAGCTTGCTCTAGTCAATCAGCATCTAGCTAATCAACCAAAGCGGCATAAGCTCAACTTCTAATCCGTCGGAACCGTAATGGTGGGTCTAGTTGGGCTCGAACCAACGACCCCTGCGTTATCAACACAGTGCTCTAACCAGCTGAGCTACAGACCCATTCCAACGCCTTGCAGCTGCTGCGTCCTAACAGACACAGTCTCTACAAAGCCTTGGCTTGTGTTCCAACAACCGATAAGTGTGGGCGTTCAATTTTGATTGCTAAGTTTCCAGAAAGGAGGTGATCCAGCCGCACCTTCCGATACGGCTACCTTGTTACGACTTCACCCCAGTCACGAACCCCGCCGTGGTAAGCGCCCTCCTTGCGGTTAGGCTACCTACTTCTGGCGAGACCCGCTCCCATGGTGTGACGGGCGGTGTGTACAAGACCCGGGAACGTATTCACCGTGACATTCTGATCCACGATTACTAGCGATTCCGACTTCACGCAGTCGAGTTGCAGACTGCGATCCGGACTACGACTGGCTTTATGGGATTAGCTCCCCCTCGCGGGTTGGCAACCCTTTGTACCAGCCATTGTATGACGTGTGTAGCCCCACCTATAAGGGCCATGAGGACTTGACGTCATCCCCACCTTCCTCCGGTTTGTCACCGGCAGTCCCATTAGAGTGCCCAACTAAATGTAGCAACTAATGGCAAGGGTTGCGCTCGTTGCGGGACTTAACCCAACATCTCACGACACGAGCTGACGACAGCCATGCAGCACCTGTGTTACGGTTCTCTTTCGAGCACATGTCCATCTCTGGTCACTTCCGTACATGTCAAAGGTGGGTAAGGTTTTTCGCGTTGCATCGAATTAAACCACATCATCCACCGCTTGTGCGGGTCCCCGTCAATTCCTTTGAGTTTCAACCTTGCGGCCGTACTCCCCAGGCGGTCAACTTCACGCGTTAGCTTCGTTACTGAGAAAGTTAATTCCCAACAACCAGTTGACATCGTTTAGGGCGTGGACTACCAGGGTATCTAATCCTGTTTGCTCCCCACGCTTTCGTGCATGAGCGTCAGTACAGGTCCAGGGGATTGCCTTCGCCATCGGTGTTCCTCCGCATATCTACGCATTTCACTGCTACACGCGGAATTCCATCCCCCTCTACCGTACTCTAGCTATGCAGTCACAAAGGCAGTTCCCAGGTTGAGCCCGGGGATTTCACCTCTGTCTTACATAACCGCCTGCGCACGCTTTACGCCCAGTAATTCCGATTAACGCTTGCACCCTACGTATTACCGCGGCTGCTGGCACGTAGTTAGCCGGTGCTTATTCTTACGGTACCGTCATGGACCCTCTTTATTAGAAAGAGTCTTTTCGTTCCGTACAAAAGTAGTTTACAACCCGAGGGCCTTCATCCTACACGCGGCATTGCTGGATCAGGCTTTCGCCCATTGTCCAAAATTCCCCACTGCTGCCTCCCGTAGGAGTCTGGACCGTGTCTCAGTTCCAGTGTGGCTGGTCGTCCTCTCAGACCAGCTACAGATCGTCGGCTTGGTAAGCTTTTATCCCACCAACTACCTAATCTGCCATCAGCCGCTCTAGTAGCACAAGGTCTTGCGATCCCCTGCTTTCATCCTTAGATCTCATGCGGTATTAGCTACTCTTTCGAGTAGTTATCCCCCACTACTAGGCACGTTCCGATGTATTACTCACCCGTTCGCCACTCGTCAGCATCCGAAGACCTGTTACCGTTCGACTTGCATGTGTAAAGCATGCCGCCAGCGTTCAATCTGAGCCAGGATCAAACTCTATAGTTCGATCTTGAATTTAAAGTCTCTCGACTACTCACTCACTTGACGGAATAAAAAAGATCCTAAGATCTTACTCATTACTGTTTTTGTGAGCGCTTGTTTTGCTCCGAAGAACATATGGCAATCGCCACCAAACGCCCACGCTTATCGGCTGTTAATTTTTAAAGACCTAACCTGCAAGCCTTAGCTTCCAGATCCACCCCGCTGCAATCAGCGAAGCCTTGTATTGTAGCACAGCTTTTTGAACTGTTTGACAAAGTTTTCAGCGTCTTCGCTTGCCACCTTGTCAGCACCCAAAAAAAACAAACCTTGCGAACCGCCCTCTTTCGAGTCTGGCAGCTTTGCAAGGCATCGTGCTGTCGATAGACGCTATTGTATAGGCGTTTTCCCGGGGCTCCAGGAAAACGTCAGAGTTTTTTGCAGGCGTGTGTCAGACGGCGTCTGCAACGGCCTTTTCCAGTGCTTCGATGAACATATCACCCACGGGGAAGCCGGCTTGCTGTTCGATCTCCTGGAAGCAGGTGGGGCTGGTCACATTGATCTCGGTGATGCGGTGGCCAATGATGTCCAGACCGATCAGCAAAAGGCCACGCGGCGCCAGCTCTGCACCAATGTGCTCGGCAATGGCGCGGTCTTCCGGCTCCAGTGGCTGCGCCACGCCCTTGCCGCCAGCGGCCAGGTTGCCGCGCACTTCATTGCCTTGCGGAATACGCGCCAGGCAGAACGGCACCGGCTTGCCGCCAATGATCAGCACGCGCTTGTCGCCCTTGCTGATCTCGGGCAGGTACTTTTGCACCATCACGCTCTGCGCGCCATCGAGGTTCAAGGTTTCGATGATGCTGCCCAGGTTCATGCCATCGGGACCCACACGGAAGATGCCCATGCCGCCCATGCCGTCCAGCGGCTTCAGGATGATGTCCTGGTGCTGGGCGTGGAAGTCACGGATATCCTGGGCGCTGCGGGTGACCAGGGTCACAGGCGCGTATTCGGCAAACTCCATGACCGCCAGCTTTTCAGGATGGTCTCGCAGCGAAGCAGGCTTGTTGAACACCTTGGCACCTTCGCGCTCAGCCTGGCCGAGCAGGTGCGTCGCATAGAAGTACTCGCTGTCGAAGGGCGGATCCTTGCGCATGATGATGGCGTCGAACTCGGCCAGCTCAGCGCGGCGACCCGCTGCTTCGTCAAACCAGCGGGACTCGTCCCCGGTCAGCACAATGTCGCGCACCCGGGCCGAGACCTTCTCGCCGCTGATCCAGCGGATGTGCTGTGGTTCGCAGACGGTAATGCGGTGGCCGCGCGCCTGGGCGCTGCGCATCATCGCAAAGGTACTGTCCTTGTAGATCTTGAAGGACTCAAGCGGATCGGCAACAAAGAGGATATGCATGGTGTGGGTTGGCAGCCTGGTGGCAGCCCTGTGTATTCAATAGCCATGCGCGCCCACCAAAAGGGCCAACGCAGGCAGGAATGGGCAGAAAGAGGCGCGCTCAAGCCGAGCGGCGCTTGCCATAATGTTGCACAAAAAACGCAAGGCTGCCTGCAACCACCGCCCAAAAGGCCGAGCCGATCCCGGCTATTGTCACGCCGCTCACTGCTACCAGGAAGGTGATCAGCGCGGCCTCGCGGTATTGCTCACCTTGCAAAGCGGTGTGCAATCCGCCTCCGATGGTGCCCAGCAGCGCGATGCCGGCAATTGCCACCACCAGCTCATGCGGGAAAGCCGTCAGCAGCCCGGCGATGACCACACCGAACCAGCCAATCAGCACATAGATCACACCGCAGACCACCGCTGCGGTGTAGCGGCGCGCTTTATCAGGATGGGATTCTGGCCCCATACAAATCGCTGCGGTGATGGCTGCCAGATTGATGCCAAAGGCACCAAAGGGTGCCAGCAGCAAGGTGGCCAGGCCGGTCATCGTGATCAGCTTGGAGACCGGCAAATCAAAACCCGAGCCCCGAATGATGGCCACGCCCGGCAGATTCTGCGAGGCCATGGTGACCACAAACAAGGGCAGCGCCAGGCTGATAGCGGCCTGCCAACTGAAGCTGGGCATGGTGAAGACGGGCATCGTCAGCCCCGGCTGCACGGCCGACCACTGGATCTTGTGCTGCAGCAGCGCCACCGCAATGCCGACTGCCAAGGTCAGCATGACGGAATAGCGCGGCAACAGGCGCCGGCCCAGCAAATAGGCCAGCAGCATGGCCACCACCAGCCAGGTGTTGGTCTGGGCCGCAGCAAAGGCATCCAGGCCAAAGCGGGTCAGCACGCCTGCCAGCAAGGCCGAGGCGATGGCAATGGGGATGCGGTTCATGAGCCGCTCGAACCAGCCCGTGATGCCCACCAAGGCAATCAGCACCGCGCTGATGATGAAGGCGCCAATCGCATCGCCCATGCCGAATGCGCCGGTGGCGCCGGCCGTGGCCAGCACTGCGGCACCGGGGGTGGACCAGGCGACCACTACCGGCTTGCGCAGCAAGATGCTGGGCACCCAGCAACACAGCCCGACACCAATACCCAGCGACCAGACCCAGGACGAGACCTGGGCGGGCGTGGCGCCAAAGCTTTGCGCGGCCTGAAACACGATGGCGATGGAGCTGGTCAGCCCCACCAGCACCGTGACAAACCCCGCTATGAGCGATGAGGCGCTCAGATCCTTGAAAAACCGCATAGGCCCTTTCGCGCCACCATGGGCCCCGCTGGCCCTGGGTGAGCGCAGCGGGTGAGAAGCCCTGGCGGGATTAGATTTCTAGTTTGGAGCCCAGCTCTACCACGCTGTTGCTGGGCAGCAGCAGGAACTCGGCCGCACCCGCCGCATTGTGGTGCATCTGGGCGAACAACTTCTGACGCCAAGGTGCCATGCCGGCACTGGCCTTGTCGGTGGGCACAAACACATCGCGCGAGAGGAAATAGCTGGTCACCATCTGCCCGGTGTCACAGCCGTGCCCGCGCAGCTGGTGCAGCGCATTGGGTACATCGACATCGTTCTTGAAGCCATAGTTCAGCTGCACACGCCAGCAGTCGCCCCCCAGGGGCTCAATCACCGCGCGCTTTTCCATGCCGATCCAGGGCACCTCGTGGTAGACGATGTTGACGAACATATTCTGCTCATGCAGTACCTTGTTGTGCTTGAGGTTGTGCAGTAGCGCCGTGGGCACCACATGGGGGTCGGAGTTCAAAAACACCGCCGTGCCCGGCACGCGCGTAGGCGGCGCCTGCAGCACCATCTGCAAAAAGCCCTGCAGATCGATGCCATTGGCGTGCAGCTTGCTGTAGACCAGCTCCCGCCCGCGCTTCCAGGTCATCATCACCACAAACAGGCACAGGCCGATTACCAGCGGGAACCAGCCGCCATCGAACAGCTTGAGCAGGTTGGACGCGAAGAAGGTGAAATCGATGCAGAAGAAAAACACCGTGGGCGCCAGCGCCATCCACAAGGGGTATTTCCAGCCGTAGCGCAGCACAAAGAAGGTGAGCACTGTCGTGATGGTCATGTCCAAGGTCACCGCAATGCCGTAGGCCGCTGCCATATTGCTGCTGGATTTGAACAGGATCACCGCCAGCACAATGGTCAGGAACAGGGCCCAGTTCACGAACGGGATATAGATCTGGCCGGTGTCGCGCACGCTGGTGTGGAAGATCTGGATGCGCGGCAGGTAGCCCAGCTGGATGACCTGCTTGGTAACACTGAAGGCACCAGTGATCAGCGCCTGCGATGCGATCACCGTGGCCATCGTCGCCAGCAGCACCAAGGGCAGCAGCGCCCAACCCGGCGCCAGCATGAAGAAGGGGTTCTTCACCGCCTCGGCGTTCTCCAGCACCAAGGCCCCCTGGCCAAAGTAATTGAGCACCAAGGAAGGCATCGCAATGCTGAACCAGGCTAGGCGAATCGGCTTGCGGCCAAAGTGGCCCATGTCCGCATACAAAGCTTCAGCGCCCGTCACGCACAGCACCACGGCGCCCAGAATGATGAAGCTGATGCCCGGATGGCGAAAGATGAAGCCCAAAGCATGGTAAGGGCTGAGCGCCCACAGTACCTGCGGGTGGTCCATGATGTTCCAGACACCCAAGGCCGCAATGCACAGGAACCAGACCACCATGATGGGGCCGAAGAATTTGCCAATGCCTGCGGTGCCGCGCTTTTGCACCCAAAACAGCAGCAGCAGGACCACCAGGGTGAGCGGAATCACCCAGGACTTGAAGCCGGGCGACACCACCTCCAGCCCTTCAACCGCTGAGAGCACGGAGATGGCCGGCGTGATGACACCATCGCCATAGAACAGGCAGGTGCCGAAGATGCCGACCAGCATCAGCACCGAGCGCAGCTTGGGTTTGTCTTTGACCGCTTGCGAGGCCAGCGCCAGCATCGCAATCAAACCGCCTTCGCCGTTGTTGTCCGCCCGCAGCACCAACACCACGTATTTGAGCGAGACGATGAGGGTCAGGGTCCAGAACAGGATGGACAGCACGCCGTAGACGTTGTCGTGGGTGAAAGGCACATGGCCTGAGCCGAACACCTCTTTGAGCGAGTACAGCACGCTGGTGCCGATATCGCCATACACCACCCCGATGGCGCCAAGCGTCAACCCGGGCAGTGCAGATTTATTGTTGTTTTGCACATCAAGCCTTTGTGCCATGCCGCATGGGGCATGCTTGTAGTGGATTGGTTTGCATTGTGCGCCTGTTGTTGCGCCCACAGGGAAGCCGCACATCGGGACAAGCCCGAATGGCGGATCCGCTGCGGGCAGCGATCAGAACGTGGATACGCGTGGCGCCAGGCTCAGTCGTAGATTTCGGCGTCCGGGTCGGTCGCCTCCAGCTCATAGCTGGCCGCCAGCATCGCCAAGCGGGCTACGACGCCATACATATAGAAGCGGTTGGGCGCGCTGGCTCCCACCGAATCGCCCGGAGAGATGCCGTGCTCAAACGCAAGCGGGATGAAATGTGCGCCCGGCACATTCAGGTTGTCCTCGGCGCCCTTGTCGGAGTGGGCGCGGTAGTAACCGCCCACTACATAGCGGTCGATCATGTAGACCACCGGCTCGGCGGCCTCCTTGTCCATGCGCTCAACCGTCTGCACACCCTCCTGGATGATCATGTCGTGCACCTGCTGGCCGTCCTTGACCAGCGACATCTGGTTCTTGGTCTTGACCGACAGCTGCCGCAGCTCCTTGGCATCGTGCACGCTCATCACGCCCATGCCGTAGGTGCCGTTGTCGGCCTTGACGACGACAAAAGGCGTTTCCTTGATGCCGTACTCCTTGTACTTGCGGCGTACCTTGGTCAGCATCACATCGACATCTTCGCGCAGCTCATCGAGTGCATGCTCGCTGCCGTCGGTGAAATCCACGCCCTTGCGGCTGCTGAACATCGGGTTGATCAGCCAGGGATCGATCCCCATCAGCTTGCCAAAGCGCTTGGCCACCTCTTCATAGCTCTGAAAGTGGCGGCTCTTGCGGCGCACGCTCCAGCCGGCATGCAGCGGGGGCAGCACAAACTGCTCATAGACCTCTTCCAGAATGCCGGGCGCGCCGGTGGACAGGTCGTTGTTCAGCAAGATGGTGCAGGGGTCGAAATACTTCAAACCCACGCGGCGGCCATGGCGCAGCGCCGGCTCAATCACCAGCTCCTTGTTGCCGACCTTGAGCTTGATGGTCTCCTTGACCTCGGGGTCAATCGAGCCAATACGCACATTGAGACCCGCCATCGAGAAGATATGCTGCAGCTGCACCAGGTTGGCCAGGTACTGTGGGTTGCGCGTCTGGTTCTCCGGGATGATCAGCAGGTTGCGCGCCTCGGGGCAGATCTTTTCAATCGCCGCCATCGCCGATTGCACGGCCAGCGGCACCATTTCAGGCGTCAGGTTGTTCCAACCACCAGGGAACAGATTGGTGTCCACGGGCGCCAGCTTGAAGCCGGCATTGCGTATATCCACCGACGAATAGAGCGGAGGCGTGTGCTCCATCCACTCCAAGCGGAACCAGCGCTCGATCGCGGGCATGGCATCGAGCATGCGCTGTTCCAGTTCGTTGATGGGCCCCGTTAGGGCTGTTATGAGATTCGGGACCATAAATGAATACTGTTTGAGGGCTCAAAAAAAACGAGCAAAAAACAATCGAGTGCCAATTGTAGAGAGTTGGGGGCCAAAGTCACCAGAACTTTGCGGCGCCATACATTAGCAAGTACTTACCTGCGCCAGAAAGCAGGTGTTAAAAGGGCGAGGAAACTGAGAATCTCCAGCCGTCCCATCAGCATGCCCAAAGTGGTCACGCTCAACTGGAAGCTGGTCAGGCCCGCAAAATTATTGCTGGGCCCCAGATCGCCCCAGCCTACACCAGCACAGTTCACGCTGGCAAGCACAGCGCCCAGCGCATTCTGCAAATCCATGTCCGTGAACAGCAAGGCCATGGTCAACACGGCAATCGTGGCGCAGTACACCAGCATGAAGGCCAGCACCGAAAACAGCACCCGCTCATCGACGGCCATGCCGCCTACCGTCACCGGTTGCACCGCATTGGGGTGCACCAGGCGCCGCATCTCGCGCCGGGTCTGCTTAAGCAGCAACAGCATGCGGATCATCTTGATACCGCCGCCAGTGGAGCCCGCACTGGTGGCCACGCCTGACAGCAGCAGCATGAACACCGGTGCAAAAGGCGGCCACAGGCCAAAATCTACCGCAGCATAACCGGTCGTGGTCGCCACCGATACGGTGTGGAACACGCCCATCCGCAGCGATTCCAGCGGGCCATACACCCCTTTGAACCACAGCAGCGCCGCCACCAGCAACCCACCGCCCAGCAAGGTGCCAATGGTGGCGCGGAACTCCGGCTGCCGGTACAGCACCCAGGCGTTGCGCTTGCGAATGGCCACAAAATACAGCGCAAAGTTGCAGCTGGCCAGCAGCATGAAGACCGTGCAGATGCCCTCGATCAGCGGGGAGTTGAAATAGGCAAAGCTGGCGTCATGGGGGGTCAGCCCGCCCAGGCTCACCGTGGTGAACATCACCATCACCGCATCCAGCGGCGTCATGCCGGCCATCCAATAGGCCAGCGCACACAGCACCGAGAACAGGCCATACACGCCCCATAGCCCCTTGGCCGTCTCGGCCATGCGCGGGGTCAGCTTGGTGTCCTTCACCGGGCCGGCGGCTTCGGCGCGGAACAGCTGGCTGCCGCCCATGCCGATCATCGGCAAGATGGCCACGGCCAGAATCAAGATCCCCATGCCCCCCATCCATTGCAGAAAAGTCCGCCAGATATTGAGGGACACCGGCAGGGTATCCACATGGTTGAGCACGGTAGAGCCGGTGGTGGTCAGGCCCGAGACCGCTTCAAAATAGGCATGCTGCCAGCTCAGCGCCCGGTCAATGCGCTCAAAACCCAGGTACAGCGGCAGCGCCGCAAACAGCGGGAATACCATCCACACAAACGCGACCAGCATGATGCCGTGGCGCGCCTGCAGCTCGCGCTGCTCATGGCGCGCCATCCACCACAGGACCAAACCACAGGCCCAGGTGATGCCCATGGTCAGGGGATAAACGCCAAACACGCCATCGTCGAGCCACAAGGAAGAGATCGCGGGCACGGCCATCGTGCCGCCAAACATCAGCAGCAAAATGCCCAATACACGCAGCACGGGTCGGAGGTCAGTCATCGGCTAGACCTAGAAAAAGGTCACCCCGACACGGAACAGGGCCTCGACCTCATGCACCAGGCGCTTGTTGGGCAAGAAGAGGATGACGTGGTCATTGCTCTGGATGATGGTGCCACTGGTGGGAACAATCACCTCTACCACGTCCTCGCTCTCTTCCTCATCGCGCTCGGCCGCCTCGCTGCCATTGGTGTTGCGCGCGTCCGGCTCGGGCAGGCCGCGCACAATCATGCCAATGTGTACATCGCGCGGCAGTCGCAGGCTGCCCACCCGCCGGCCTACCGCGCGCGAGGTCTTGGCATCGCCCCGCGCCACAATCTCGATCGCCTCGGCCACGCCCCGGCGCAGGCTGTGTACGGCCTGCACATCGCCCTGCCGCACATAGGCCAGCAGCTCACCCAAGGTGGCCTGGGCGGGCGACAGCGCAATGTCAATCTGGGTGCCATGCATCAAATCGGCATAGGTGCGGCGGTTGATCAGCGCCAGCACCCGGGTCGCACCGAGCTTTTTGGCCAGCAGGCAGGACATGATGTTGTCCTCGTCGTCATCGGTGATGGCCACAAACAGGTCCACGTCCTCGACGTTCTCGTTCTCCATCAAAGTCTCGTCGGTCGCATCGCCCTTGAGCACCAGCACATCGGAGGGCAGGCGCGAGGCCAGGTAGACACAGCGGTCCTCGTCCTTCTCAATGATCTTGACCTGGAAACGCCTGGATTCTTTGGTCAGCGCGCGCGCCAGCCGCATGCCCACACGCCCGCCCCCGGCCACCATCACCCGGCGCACCGGCTCGGCCTGCTCACCCACCTGGCGGTTGAAGGCAGCCAGTACATCGCCCAGATAGTCTTTGTCAGACAGCACAAACACTTCGTCACCCGGCTCGATGCGGGTGCTGCCCTCCATCGGTACCAGGCGGTCGGCCTCATGGTGAAAACGCCGGTACACGCCCACCACCCGCACAGCGCCGTGGGGTAGGTTCTGGCGCACATCGGCCACGCTCAGGCCCACCACCGGGGCGCCGCCACGGGCACGCACCGATGCCAGCGCCACATGGCCCTGGGCAAATTCGCGCACCTGCAGCGCCTCGGGGAAAGTCACCAGCTTGCCGATGTAGCCCATCAGCGCCTCTTCGGGGCAAAAGGCATGCGTCACCCCAAAGCCGGTATCCGACAGCAGCTCGGCGTGGCTTTTGAGTGCTACCGAGCGCACGCGCACGATACGGGTAGGGATGTTGAACAGCACCTGCGCGATCTTGCAGGCGGTCAGATTGGTTTCATCCTGCGAGGTGCAGGCAATTAGCATGTCGGTGTCCGCCGCGCCGGCCTCGGCCAGCACTTCGGGGCTGATGCCATTGCCCACAACGCCGCGCAGATCGAAGCGGCCTTCGAGATCGCGCAGGCGCACACCATCCGTATCGACCACGGTGATGTCGTTTTTTTCACTCAGCAAGCTCTCGGCGACGCTCTCGCCCACGCGGCCTGCGCCGAGGATCAGAATTTTCATATCATGAGGCGCCAGCCGCTAGGGAGCGGCTTGGCATGGCCGCATCATAACGTGGGCGAGAGGCGGCCGGTCGGCAAAGATCGGCGCCCGTTCAGCTCAGCCGCGCACTTCGCCTTCGCCCAGCACAATGTATTTCAGCGAGGTCAGGCCTTCGATGCCCACGGGCCCACGGGCATGGAACTTGTCGGTGCTGATGCCGATTTCCGCGCCCAAGCCATATTCAAAGCCATCGGCAAAGCGCGTGCTGGCATTGACCATCACGCTGGCCGAATCCACCTCGCGCAGAAACTGCTGCGCATGCATATGGTCGCGCGTGATGATGGCCTCGGTGTGGTGGCTGGAGTACTGGTTGATATGGGCGATGGCCTCTTGCACACCCTCCACCACCTTGATGCTGATCACGGCAGCCAGGTATTCTTCCGACCAATCTTGCTCGGTGGCGGGCAGCAAGCTTGCGCCGGGCACGCTCTGCAGCAGCGCCAGGGCTTCGGCATCGGCACGCATCTCCACGCCCTTGGCCGCAAACACCGCGCCAATGCGGGGTAAAAAATCTGCCGCCACCGCGCGCGCCACCAGCAGGCTTTCGGTCGCATTGCAGGGGCTGTATTTCTGGGTCTTGGCGTTCTCAGTCACCTTCACCGCCATGTCCAGGTCGCAAGGCGCATCAATATAGGTGTGGCAATTGCCATCCAGGTGCTTGATCACGGGCACCTTGGCATCGCGGCTGATGCGCTCGATGAGGCCCTTGCCACCGCGCGGAATGATCACATCCACGAAGGCGGGCATCGCAATCAGCTGGCCCACGGCCTCGCGGTCCGTGGTTTGCACCAGCTGCACGCCAGCCGCTGGCAAACCTGCCTCCAGCAGTGCCTGCTCCACTAGGCGCGCCAGCGCCTTGTTCGAATCAATGGCTTCCGAGCCGCCGCGCAAAATGCAGGCATTGCCGCTTTTGATCGACAGGCTGGCCGCCTCGATGGTCACATTCGGGCGGCTTTCATAGATCATGCCAAACACGCCAATCGGCACGCGCATCTGGCCCACGCGGATGCCGCTGGGCATCTGCTTCATGCCGACCACCTCGCCCACCACATCGGCCATCGCTGCCAGCTGCTCGCAGCCCTGTGCGCAGGTCTCCAGCACCGCTGGCGTCAGGCGCAGGCGGTCGACCATCGGCGCCGACAGGCCATTGGCCTGTGCACGCGCCAAATCCTTGGCATTGTCGGCCTGCAAGGCATCGGACTGTTCGCGCAACAACCGCGCCAGTGCCAGCAGAGCTTTGTTTTTGATAGCAGAAGGCGCTTTGGCCATCTGGGCAGAGGCTTGTTTGGCCTGCAGACCCAGGGCCTGCATGGTTTCCGCGATGTTCAGGGCATTCATGCCGCTATTGTCCGGCATTTGCGCGCAGGCAGCGGCGCTGCGACCAATGGCCCCTGGCAAATCCCAGGCCTGGCCCGTACAAAGCGCCCTACACTGCAGCCATGTTGAGTCACCGGGAGAACGCCATGCAAACGGCTGCACTGCGCCAGTTGGGCGCATTACAAGACGGGTTGAAACATTTCGAGGCGGGCCATATGGATGCCGCAGCCTTGAGCGAGCAGGCCCGCAGCTATACCGATTTGCTCGGCGCGCTGCCTCCGCAGTTCCAGGAGGTGTTGCTGCAGCTGCTGGACCGGCTCGAATCCAGCGCGCTGTTTGATGAGGAGAGCTGCTCTTTCAGCCGCAAAGACCTGGTAGACAGCCTCCGCCTCTGGCTGAAAAAGGCAGATGCCAAACTGAGCGCCACCGCCTAAGCGGGCGGCGCCGCCGCAGACACCAGATCGTCAGGCCATCAAGCCGTCAGGCGATCCAGCGCTTCGCGGTACTTGGCAGCAGTCTTGTCGATCACCTCTTGGGGCAGGCGCGGCGCAGGCGCCGTCTTGTCCCAGGGCTTGCCGTTGACCTTGGCCTGCTCCAGCCAGTCACGCACAAACTGCTTGTCATAGCTGGGGGGATTGGCACCCGTCGCCAGCGCATCGGCATAGCCTTCCACCGGCCAGTAGCGTGAGCTGTCAGGCGTCAGCACTTCGTCCATCAGCACCAGCGTGCCGTCTTCGTCCAGACCGAACTCAAACTTGGTGTCCGCAATGATCATGCCCTTAGTCAGCGCAATCGCAGCGGCCTTTTGGTAGATGGCGATGCTGATGTCGCGGATCTGGGCAGCCAGCTCGGGGCCCACCATCTCCACCGTGCGCTCAAAGGTGATGTTCTCATCGTGCTCACCCGCTTCGGCCTTCGCCGCTGGCGTGTAGATAGGCTCGGCCAGCTTGGCGGAGTTGATCAGGCCAGCGGGCAAGGGCACGCCGCACACGGCCTGCGATTCCTGGTATTCCTTCCAGCCGCTGCCAGCCAGGTAGCCGCGCACCACCGCCTCGATGGGCAGAGGCTTCAAACGCTTCACCAGCATTGAGCGCAATTGGACCTGGGCCACTTCATCGGGCTGCACGGCCGACTCCGGCGCTTCACCGGTCAGGTGGTTGGGGCAGATATCGCCGAGCTTGTCGAACCAGTACAGCGCCATCTGGGTCAGCAGTGCACCTTTGCCGGGAATCGGCTCACCCATGATCACATCGAAAGCCGACAGGCGGTCCGAGGCCACCATCAGGATGCGGTCGTTGCCGACGGCGTAGTTGTCGCGCACCTTGCCACGCGCGAGCAGCGGCAGGGAATGGAGCTTGGAGGTATGCAATGCAGAAGGTACGGGCTGGGTCATGGTGATGCAAAACGATGGACAGGCACCCTGCGTAATAAAAACAGAGAGCGCGGATGGCCGCGCAACCTCGGCAAGGCAAGCGCTCGATTGTAGTCGTCCCCTCTGCGATGGCCCAAGGCCTGGGCTGGATGCCTTGGATTGCGGTGCAGTATTGGCAGTCCGCCTCTCAAACACGTAGGTGGGTACGTGCCGCCATCCGCGCCAAGCTGCCGTTGCGCAGGGCAAACAACCGCGCCGAAAGCCCCCTGCTGTGGGCACTTGGCATGCATTTTTTGCAGCAAGGCTTGCGCAACTTGTAACCGCCTGAGCGGCTATGCGTCCCACACTCTGCCCAGAAACCTACTGGACCGGATTGTCATAGACTTGCAATTTTGCAGGTCCGGGCGCATCATGGTTTACACGCATGCATGTGTTTCCCCCTCGGGGTGGCTTGGGTTTTCAACGACCTCGGTCACTTTTCTCGGTTTGCAGAAGGAGACTTGTTCATGAACCTGACGATCAGCGGTCACCATTTGGCGGTGACCCCGGCGCTGCGCGAATATGTAACATCCAAGCTGATGCGCATAACGCGACACTTTGACCAGGTGGTGGATGCCAAAGTTTTACTTTCGGTGGAAAAGCAGAAGGAAAAGGAGAAACGGCAGCGTGTAGTGTGCAATTTGCGGGTGAAAGGCGAAGAACTTTGTGTTCAGTGCTCGCACCACGATTTGTACGCTGCGGTAGATGCTTTGGTGGACAGGTTGGACCGCATGGTCGCCCGTCACAAGCAACGTGTTCAATCCCACTACAGCGATGCGTTGCGGCAAGCAATGGCGTAAACCCTTTGCTTTTAGCTGAGGAAAAAGAATCTGTTTGAGTACTGACCGATAATACGCGCAGCAACACTTGCCCGCAGGTGTTGCTGTGCTTGTTTGATCTTGCTCTCAGCTGCTTGCCCTATTTCCGCACTCCACTATGAACTGTCTTGCCTCTATCTTGCCTCCAGCTCAAGTGCTTGTGAGTGTGGATGTTTCCAGTAAAAAACGTGCATTTGAAGAAGCAGGTCTGCTGTTCGAGAGCCTGCACGGCCTCTCCCGCGCCTTGGTCACCGACAGCCTGTTCGCCCGCGAACGGCTGGGCTCGACCGGTTTGGGCCACGGTGTTGCCATTCCGCATGGCCGCATCAAGGGACTCAAATCACCAATGGCTGCCGTGTTCCAGCTGGAGCGCCCGATTGGCTTTGACGCACCCGATGAGCAACCCGTCAACCTGCTGATCTTTCTGCTGGTGCCAGAGGCCGCCACGCAGCAGCATCTGGAGATCCTCGGCGAGATTGCCGAGCTGCTGTCCAATGCCAGCCTGCGCGAGCAGATGAAGTCCAGCGCCAATGCCGAGCAACTGCACCAGATGATCGACACCTGGCAGTCTTCAGCCAACAACACCTCCACCGCGCACGCCTGAACCCAGCGCGCCCGCACCTCTGCCCCCTCCTCAGCGCTGATCTGGCTTGACCGCCACTTTTCCTGCTAGTCTTTAGCGCTTGCGGGTAGCTTTGCTGCGCGCGCTCTGGCTTTGAAAGGACTGCACCGTGAAACCCAATGTCGTAAGCGCCGATGTGTTGTTCGAGGAGTTCCGCACCTCGCTGCGCTGGGAATGGCTGGCGGGCCTGGGCGCCTCCGAGCGGCGCTTTGACGAAGTGGCGGTGCGCAGCGCCCGCTCCAGCGCTGACCTGGTGGGCTACCTCAACTACATCCACCCTTACCGGGCGCAGGTGTTGGGCGAGCGCGAAATCGCCTACCTCACCAACTCCACCACCGAAGACTGCCGCCGCCGCATTGCCCGCATCGTCACCCTGGAGCCGCCGGTGCTGGTGCTGGCCGATGGCCAGGGCGCGCCCGATGAGCTGCTGTCCATGTGCGAGCGCGCGCACATCCCCATGTTCTCCACCAAGGAGTCGGCGGCCTTTGTCATTGATGTGCTGCGCGCCTACCTGTCCAAGCACTTCGCCGACCGCACTACCATGCATGGCGTGTTCATGGACATTCTGGGCATGGGCGTGCTGATCACCGGCGAGTCCGGCCTGGGCAAGAGCGAGCTGGGGCTGGAGCTGATCACCCGTGGCAACGGCCTGGTGGCCGATGATGCGGTGGACCTGTACCGCATCAACCAGACCACGATTGAAGGCAAGTGCCCCGATCTGCTGCAGAACCTGCTGGAAGTGCGCGGTATCGGCCTGCTCGACATCCGCGCCATCTTTGGCGAGACCGCCGTGCGCCGCAAGATGCGGCTCAAGCTGATCGTGCACCTGGTGCGCAAGGAAACCATGGAGCGCGACTACGACCGCCTGCCCGCCGCACCACTGACCCAGGATGTGCTGGGCATTCCGGTGATGAAGGTGGTCATCCAGGTGGTGGCTGGCCGCAATATTGCGGTGCTGGTCGAGGCCGCGGTGCGCAACACCATCTTGCAGCTGCGCGGTATCGATACCTACCAGGAATTTGTGGACCGGCACCGCAAGGCCATGGCCAGCGGGCGTGAGTTCTAAGACGATTCAGCGGTATCAGACCAGCCGCAGGTCCTGGACCGCAGCCTGCGGAAACACCTGCTGCAGCTGCGCTGGCGACAGGCCATACATGCGCGCAAACAGCCCGCCCAGCACGCCCCGGTAGTCGTTGAGCACGGGGTAGTCTCGGTTCTGGAACAGGCTGGCTTCGCTCACCTCCACCTGCTCACCCACCATCTGGCCGCCTGCCTGCGCCGACAGGCCACCGCCCAGCAGCCAGTAGGCGGTGCCATGGCCATGGTCGGTGCCCTTGTTGCCGTTTTCGCGGAACGTACGGCCAAACTCGCTGACCACGGCAACCACGGTGTGGCGCCAGGCTTCGGGCCCCATCTCTTGCGCGAAGGTGGCCAGGCCCCGGCCCAGGTCATCGAGCCGGTTGGCCAGGTTGCCACTGGCGCCGCCCTGGTTCACATGCGTGTCCCAGCCGCCCACATCGACAAAGCCCAGGTCGAACTGGTCGCGCATCAAGGTGGCCATGCGCTGCGCCACCAGGCTGAAGCCCTTGGCGCTGATGGCATCGCGCCCGGCCTTGTCCATCTCGTCCTGAATGCCGCGCAACACCGTCTCGCGCACCGCAAAGCCCTCGTTCACCGCAGGCGCCAGCGCGGTGCCGGCGTACATGGCGGCAATCGCGCGGCTGCGGTTGGCATCCACACCGCCCTTGCCCACGTTGGCCAGCGCCGTGTTGGCAATGCGGGCCGGCCCGCGCATGCACAGCGGCAACTGGGCGGTAAAAGCCATCGGCGCCATGCCGATGCGCCCTTGCAGCAGCTGCGCCAGGCGGTTCATAAAGCCGGAGCGCGAGCCCGGGTGCGCCTCCAAAGGCTGGCCAAGCTCGATGGAATCCTGGGTTTCAAAATGGCTGCGCGACAGGTCATCGGTGCCGGCAAAGGGCACAAAGCAGGCCTGCTTGCGCTGCCACAGTGGCAGCACGCTGCCCTCCATCGCCGGGTGCAGGCCCCAGCGCCCATCCAGCGGCAGGGCGCCATTGGCCTCGCCCGGGCGCGCGATGGCAATCGTCGGGCGCGCGTCATAGTAAAAATCGCTGTGCGTGGGCACCAGCAGGCTGTTGCTGTCATAGGCGCCGCGCAGAAACACCAGCAAAAAGCGCGGTGTATCGCTGCGGGGTGCGGCAGCGCGGGCACGCGCCAGGCTAAAGGCCAGCGGCACACTGGCGGCGGCGGAGAGAAAGTGGCGTCTTTGCATGGTGGACCTCGGTCAGCGAACCATCATTTCGGGGGCAGAGAGAAAGTAGGTGTTCCAGTCGGGCACATTGCGCGCCTTGGACAGCGCTTCGCGGGATGCCGCGCTCCACTGCGCCACGCGGGCCTGGACTGTGGCACGCTGCGCCAGGTCAGGGTAAGGCGGCTGCTCCAGCGCGGCCTGCGGTTCAGCGCGGAACAGCACGGCACTGCGGGTCGCGATCTGCCGCGCCACATCAAAGCGTGCCGCCATCTGGCCGGAACTGGCCCAGTCCGATTGCGATACGGGGTAGCCATCCGGCGTTTCATGGCCATAGAGGGGCTGGCCCTGGCGGTTGATCCAGCCGATCACCGGGCGCACATCGCTGGCCACGCGCTCGTCATAGCCCAGGCGCACGGCGCCCAGCACATAGTGCATGGGGTCCTTGAAGCGCTGGCCTTGCTGGGCCAAGGCCTCGGGCGCCGTCAGCAGCGCACGCAGGGTGGCGGCTATATCGCCGTGGCTGCGGGCAAAGGCCGCTGCCGTGCGCTGCACCAAGGCGGGCGGCGGGTTATCGCTGATGAAGAACAGCGCCAGCTTGCGCGCAATGAACTGCGCCGTGGCGGGTGAGGCCACGATGCGGTCCAGCGCCTCATCCACCGCCGCGAAGCCCTTGGCCCGCAGCGGCTGGCCCAGCAAGACCTGGGGGGCATAGTCGTGCCGGCTGGAGTTGAACTCAAAAAAGCCCTGGCGGCGGTAATCGGCCTGCAGCGCAGGCGCCATGCGGGGCGGCGGCGCGGCAGCATCGCGGGTGCTGAAGCCCACCCCCGTCAGCACATGGGCCATGGCCTGTACATCGGCCTGGGTGTAGCCACTGCCCACGCCCATGGTGTGCAGCTCCAGCAACTCGCGGGCGTAGTTTTCGTTGATGCGGCCTTTGGCATTGCTGGCGTTGTCCAAGTAGAGCAGCATGGCCGGGTGGCGCATGCTGGCTTCGAGCAAGCTGCGGAAGTTGCCCAAGGCATGGGGGCGGATCGCCTGCTCTTCGTAGTCACCAATCCACAGCCGGGTTTCGGCCTTGCGGGTGCTGACGTTGAAGTGGTTCATCCAGAACCAGGTCATCTGCTCCTGCAACTGCGCGGGCGAATAAAGCGCGCGCAGCACCTGGCGCTGCTGGGCCTGGGCCGCCAGCTGGTTCAGGTGGCGCTGTACCTGCTGGCGCAGGCGCGCACCTTCGCCATCGCCCTGGCCTTGCTCGGTAGCGGTACGTGCGGCTTGGCGCTGCGCAGCAATGTCGCGCTGCAGATCCGCCATGCTGCGCTGGCTGATTTCCAAAGCTGCTATCTGTTGCTGGGCTTGCTCAGGCAGATGGGCCGACTGGCGGGGTGCGAGCTGCGCGTCCAGCCAGCGCTGCAGGCCCAAGCGCTGCAGCTGCGCATCCGCGCTGTCGCTGGCGCCCCAGGTCACGCGGTCCAGCCATTGCTGGCGCTGGGCGGCGCTCAGCGGTGCATCCGGTACCGCCGCTTGGCTGCTGGCCGAATCTGGCGGCGCGTGGGAGGCGCAAGCAGCAAGCCACAAGGAGCCCGCCAAGGCGGCGGCGCTGAGGGAGAGCATTCGGTAGGCGCGCATGGGGTGTAAACCTGGTGCAGAGACGCCCATGGTGCGCTTCTGCCGTCGCGCTGCTGTAAAGCTATGTGTGCAAAACGTAAAAAGCGAAGCGCTTGAGGCGCTTCGCTTTTCGTATCAGTATCCCGCTACCGCGAGAGGCCACTTATTTGGCCTTAGTGGCGCACTCCGCGCATTGGCCATACAGGGCCATCGAGTGGTCATGCACAATCCAGCCCTTGCTCTTGGCAATCGACTGCTGGCGTTTTTCAATCTCGGGATCGTAGAACTCCTCGACCTTGCCGCAGCTGGTGCAGACAAAATGGTCGTGGTGCTGGCCTTCGTTGAGTTCGTAGACGGCCTTGCCGCTCTCGAAGTTGCTGCGGATCAGAATGCCGGCCTGCTCGAACTGGGTCAGCACGCGGTAGACGGTGGCCAGGCCGATGTCGGAACGCTCCTCCAGCAGCACGCGGAACACATCTTCCGCCGTCATGTGGCGCTGTGCACCGTTCTGGAAGATATCCAGAATCTTCAGCCGAGGCAGAGTCGCCTTGAGGCCAGTGCTTTTGAGTTCTTCAATATTTTTCATTACAAGGTCTTTCAAGTGGGCCCGATTGGTATACGGACTTCTGGAGAAGGCCTGGAGACCAGCCGCTACAATGGCCGATCATATCGCTATGTCTAAAACCATGCCTGAATTTGTTCGTTCCGGTGTCCGCATGGCGGCGCTGTTGGCCCTGGGCGCCAGTGTGGCCGCTTGCGGCTCTTTCAATGAAGCCAGCCGTAAGTTCGCCAGCGCCGTCACGCCTTACAAGGTCGAGGTGGTGCAGGGCAACGTGATCACCAAAGAGCAGGTCGACGCGCTGCAAAAAGGCATGAGCCGCCAGCAGGTCAAGGATCTGCTGGGCACCCCGTTGCTGGCCAGCGTCTTCCATGCCAATCGCTGGGACTACGTGTTCACCATCAAGCGCAAGGGCGTGCCTGCACAAGAGCGTCGCTTCACCGTGTTCTTCAACGACACTGGCCTGGAGCGCTTTGAAGGCGATGAAATGCCCAGCGAGCAGGAGTTTGTCGCCTCGGTCACGACGTCGATCAAGAACCCCAAGGTGCCGCGCCTGGAAGCCACGCCCGATGAGTTGGCCAAGTACAAGGCTGACCAGCCTGCGCCCAATGCCGACACGGCAGACACCAGCAGCAGCGACACCAGCACCGCTGCGCCGCCTGCCAGCTACCCGCCGCTGGAATCACCACAGCGCTGATGCCCCTGCGCTGGCCAGCACCCGCCCTGCCCCGGCAGCGGGTGGCCAGCGCCGTCTTTGGGCCGTGTCCGATGTTTGCTGAGACGCCGCCCGCTTGAGCCCCAGGAACCGACCCATGACCGCCTCTCTCTCCCCAACGTCCAGTACCCCCATTTCCGTGGCCATTACCGGCGCCAGTGGCCGCATGGGCCGTATGCTGATCGAAGCCGTGCTGGCCAGCAACGACCTGCGACTGAGCGGTGCGCTGGATGCGGCAGGCAGTGCCAGCCTGGGCAGCGATGCAGGCGCCTTTTTGGGCCGTGATACCGGCGTTCGCATCACCGCCGACCTGGCCCAAGGCCTGCAAGGCGCTGATGTGCTGATTGACTTCACCCGCCCCGAAGGCACCCTGGCCCACCTGGCCGTGGCCGCAGAGCGCGGCGTAGGCGTGGTCATTGGCACTACCGGCTTCAGCGACGAAGAAAAGGCGCAGATCCGCCAGTTTGCCGACAAGACGGCAGTGCTGCTCTCCCCCAATATGAGCGTGGGCGTGAATGTGACCTTCAAGCTGCTGGAGATGGCGGCCAAGGCCTTGCAGGAAGGCGGCTACGACATCGAGATCGTTGAGGCCCATCACAAGCACAAGGTCGATGCTCCCTCGGGCACGGCGCTGAAGATGGGCGAGGTGATTGCCGAGGCCCAGGGCACGCAACTGGCCGACCGCGCCGTTTACGAGCGCTTTGGCCACACCGGCGCGCGCGTGGCCAACAGCATTGGCTTTGCCAGCATGCGCGGCGGCGATATCGTCGGCGACCACACCGTGCTGTTTGCCGGCGATGGCGAGCGCATCGAGATCTCCCACAAATCCAGCAGCCGCGCCGGCTATGCGAATGGCAGCCTGCGTGCCGCCCGCTACCTGGCCCGCCAAAAGGCCGGCCTGTACGACATGTACGACGTGCTCGGCCTGCACTGATCTTCTGCCCACCCAGCTTCTCAAAAAGGACGGCCACCCATGACGCTTTGGCAATGGCTCTCACAAGCGGATGCGGTAGCGCTCGCCACCGCCTTGGCCCTGCTGGCAATGTCCGTCATCAGCTGGGTGCTGATTCTCTACAAGGGCTGGTGGCTGGGCCGCGCCCAGGGCGCCACCGTGCAAGCCACCCAGGCTTTTTGGCAAGCCAGCAGCTGGGAGCAGGCGCGTATCCAATTGCCGCAGATTGACCGTGCCAACCTGCTGACCCCGGTGGCCGATGCGATTGCCCACATTGTGGCGGCCGAGCCCGCCGCCAACCACAGCCTGGCTGTGGCCAGCGGCGCCCAGGTGCAAACCACCCGCGTGCTGCGCGAGGCCCTGCATGGCGCCAGCCACCGGCTGCAATGGGGGCAAACGGTGTTGGCCTCGATTGGTGCCACTGCCCCTTTTGTCGGTTTGCTGGGCACCGTTTGGGGCATCCACCAGGCACTGGCCGCACTGGCCGGTGCCGACCATGTCAGCCTGGAGCAGCTGGCCGGCCCCGTGGGCGAGGCGCTGGTGATGACCGCTGCCGGCCTGGCCGTCGCCTTGCCGGCCGTGCTGGCCTACAACCTGCTGGGCCGCAAACTCGCCCAGGTCGAGGAACTGCTCGAAGGCTTTGCCCATGACATGCAAACCTGGGCGCTGCAGCAGGCCGCCCAGGCACCGCAGGCTTACACCAGCGTCCATGCGCACACGGGCGTGGATGCAATCGCCCATGTGGGCAGCCGCTAAGCAGCAGCCCCTGCAGCCCACGCCATGGCCTTCGGACGCTTCAGCAAAAACCCCAGCAGCCCGCCCATCAGCGCCATCAATGTGACGCCGCTGGTGGATGTGATGCTGGTGCTGCTGGTCATCTTCATCATGGCCGCGCCCTTGCTGGCCGCCTCCATCCGGCTGGACCTGCCCCAGGCCGCCAGCGCCACCCGCGCCAATCCGCCCGCTGCGATTGCGGTGCAGATCAATGCCCAGGGCGAGCTGTTTGCCGATGGCGAAGCCACCGACATGGATGCCCTGAAGGCCTTGCTCAAGCAGCAGGCCGAGCGTAACCCGCAGACCGAGGTGCAGCTGTCCATCGACCAAAGCCTGCCCTATGCGCGTGCGGTGGAGCTGATGGATGCCGCGCAGACCGCCGGCCTGAGCCGCATGGGCTTTGTAGCCCAACCCCCGGCGCCTGCGGCGCGCTGACCCCCGCCATCGTCGGCCAGCAGCCTGGTCTCGGGGCGCGGGCCCCGGCAGTATCGTTTCCAGCTACCCCGCCTGCTGATTCACCAGCCCCAGACCCACTTCGTTATATTGCTGGCTGTGTACCCACTGCCATCGGCAGCGGTGCGCAGCCCGGCCCGGCCTTCGCCATCGCGCAGATCGGGCCTCTCAACGAGGAAAACGGATGGACTCCACCCTGTACCAAGTGAGCGCGCAATCGGCGCCTGCTGACCCCCGCATGCCAAGGCTGTATGCGCTGGTCGTGTCTGCGGGCACGCCCGCAACCCTGGCCCACAAAATACGCGCCGGCCTGCTGCTGGTGGCCGCATTGCTGCTGGCCAGCGGGCTGATCTTTTGGGTGGCGGCCAACTGGCAAGCGCAATCGCACTGGTTCAAGCTGGGCCTGATCGAAGGCGCGCTGGCGCTCTCGGTGCTGGCCGCCTGCCTGTGGCCGCGCTTGCGGCTCGCGGCGCTGTTCTGCGCCACCTTGGTGCTGGGCGGCTTGCTGGCCTATGTGGGCCAAACCTACCAGACGGGCGCCGATGCCTGGCAGCTGTTTGCCGCCTGGGCCGCGCTGGCGCTGGTCTGGGTGGCACTGGCCGCCAGCGATTTGCTGTGGTGCGTCTGGGTGCTGATCGTCGCCGCCGCCATCGTCTTCTGGACCGGCAAGCTCGATCTGTGGCAGGTGCTGGTCGCCGACCGCGACAGCTTTGCGCAGCTGATGCTGCGCCTGGTGCTGTGGCTGGCCTTGGCGCTGGTGCCGCTGCTGGTCTACTGCGTACCTGCCTTGCGAGTGCGCGGCGGCATGGGCTGGTGGTCGCAGCGGCTGGCGCTGGGCGGCGCACTGGCAGCCTGGTCGGCCATTGCCACCGTGCAGCTGTTTGATGAGGCCACGCGCCAGACCGTGGCGGCCTTTACGCTCAGCGGCACCCTGGTGGCCGCCAGCCTGCTGCTGTCGCTGTTCAGCCGTTTTCGGGACTTTATCTGCACCTGCCTGGCCACCGTGGCGGCGAATGTGTTGGTCCTATCGCTCATCGCCCGCTGGATATTTGAGTGGCAAGAGACCGAGGCCCTGCTCGCCTTCGCCGTCGTGGTGATGGTCTTCCTGGGCGTCTCGGTCAAGGCCTTGATCAGCGCGCAGCATTATCTGCATGCCCAGCAAGGCAACACCCAGGAGGTGCTGTGATGGCTAGTATCCGTCCCTTGTCCTTTCTGCGCACCCAGCCCAGCTGGTGGGCCCAGGCCCGCCAGCAAGGTCTGGTGCAAGGCGATGCGCCGGCCCCGGATCTGGAAGAGCCGCCCGTGCTGGTACTAGCGCTGGCCATGCTCGGCGCGCTGGCCAGCCTGGTGCCGCTGGCGGTGTTTCTGGCATTTGCGCTGGGCGAGCACTTTGTGTTCGGCACCGGCGGTGTGGTGCTGGGCCTGGTGGTGTTGGCCGTCGCCGGTGGCTTGATGCACCAATCGCGCCAGGCCTTTGTGAACTGCATCGCCCTGGTGCTGTGGTGTACCGGCGGGCTGCTGGTGCTCGTCAACTTGGGCGATGTTGCCGATTCCCGCCTGGGCGTGCTGCTGATTGGCACGGTGTCGGCCCTGGTGCTGATGCTGGGCGCCTCCCTGGCGCAGATGCGCTGGATCCAATCGCTGATGGGCCTGGGCTGGGGCATGGCCGTGGTGGTGAGCCTCATGGCGCTGCAATCCTGGCTGCCGGCCTTGCTGCCCTTGCAGCTGGATGCGCTGCTGCCCGCCTTGCTCTGGTGCTTGTGGCTGCGGGGCGAGCCTGCTCGCCTGGCAAGCCCTGCGCAGCGCTGGTCCCAGCCGCGCTGGGCAGCCTTTGCCGATGCCGCCATCGTCGGCGTGCTCATCAGCAATTTCGCCTCTGGCTATGTGGCCCGCGCTATCTTCTGGGAGCAGAGCGGCGACTTTATGCCCTGGGCCTTCCCAGCCGGGCGCGCGCTGGCGGTCCTGGTGGTGGCGCTCTCGACCTGGATGCTGGCCCGGCAATGGCGCTCCCGGTGCAGCACCAACCGCCAGGCAGAGCACAGCCTGCTGCTGGCGGGTGCCGTGCTGGCCATCGCCGCCTGGTTCAGCACCGGTCTGGCCGTTGTTGCTTTGGTGGCCGCTGGCGCCTTGCTGGCCGCGCGCTGGCGCATCGCAGTGCTCTGCGCGCTGCTGGCACTGGTGGCGCTGGGCCAGTTCTACTACCACCTGGGCTGGTCGCTGGCCGCCAAGGGCCTGGGCCTGGCGCTGGTCGGTGCGCTGCTGCTCGCCTGCCTGTGGGCCTTGCGCCGCGCGGCAGATGCCGGCGCCGCTGCCGCAGGCGCGCAGCCTGCAGCGCCGCAGCGCCGCCTGCAGTGGGTTGGGCTGGTCGTCGGTGCCGTGCTGGCGCTGGGCCTGGTGAACTGGGATGTGCGCGGCAAGGAGCAGGTCATTGCCCATGGCCAGCGCATTCTGGTGCCGTTGATCCCGGTGGACCCGCGCTCCTTGATGCAGGGCGACTATATGGCGCTCAGATTTGCGCTGCCCTTTGAGATGCGCGAAAAGCTCCAGGACATCGTCAGCCCCAGCCAGCTGGTGCGCGCCAGCATTGACGATCAGGGCGTGGCCACCATCCAGGGCCTGCTGACGGAGAGCAGCCCACTGGAAAAAGGCGAGCTGGCCCTGCCACTCAAACGCCTCAAGGGCCAGTGGGTGCTGGTGACGGATGCCTACTTTTTCCCCGAAGGCCAGGGCCGGCATTTTGAGCAGACCCGCTATGGCGACTTCCGGGTGCTGCCCGATGGCCGTGCGCTGCTGGTGGGCCTGGCCGATGCTGATGGCCAACCGGTGCTGCCGCTGCCGGGCCGCTCGATCTGGGAAAGCCCGCTGGGCATCAACAGCCCAGAGGCGACCGGCGTGGACAGCGAAGCGCCGGTGCCCGATGCCGATGAGCCAGTGGCCGTGGCGCCCGAGCCGATGCCTGAAGCGGTAGCAAACGTGCCGACGCCAGCGCCTACCCCTGCGCAAGGGGTACGACGCTAGGCAAGCTCAGCGCTGCAGGGCCTGCACTTCGTGCTGGCGCAGCGCCACTTGCATGTCATTGCCCGATGGCACCTGGAACACGCGCAGGCCAAACTCCGGCAGGATGGCGGTCAGGTGGTCAAAGATATCGCCCTGGATGGCCTCGTACTCCAGCCAGGCGGTGGTGTCGGTAAAGGCATAGATCTCCAGCGGCGAGCCCTGGTTGGTGGGCTCCATTGCGCGGGCCATCAAGGTCATATCCTTGCGCAGCTTGGGGTGCGCCTGCAGGTAGGCATTGCAGTAAGCGCGGTAGGTGCCAATATTGGTGAGCTGGCGCAGGTTGACGATCTCATCGGCCATGTCCGGCGACTTGGTCGAGAAATCCTGGTTGTAGGCGCTGATCTCGGCGAGCTTGCTTTGCAGATAAGGGCGCAGCACGGCGATCTGGCTCAGCTCGGTGATTTCGGCGCGGGTCAAAAAGCGCACCGAGGTGGTATCGATGCACAAGGGCCGCTTGATGCGGCGGCCACCCGATTCCGACATACCCCGCCAGTTCTTGAAGCTGTCGCTCATCAAGCGCCAGGTGGGAATGGTGGTGATCGTGTTGTCCCAGTTGCGCACCTTGACAGTGTTGAGCGCCATGTCCACCACGGCGCCATCAGCGCCCACCTGGGTCATCTCCAGCCAGTCGCCCACGCGCAGAATGTCATTGCTGGCCAGTTGCACGCCAGCGGTAAACGACAGAATCGTATCCTTGAACACCAGCATCAGCACCGCTGACATGGCACCCAGGCCGCTCAGCAAAATGAGCGGGGAGCGGTCGATCAGGGTGGCCACCATCACGATGCCCGCGACCACCATCACCAGCATCTTGCCCAGCTGCACATAGCTTTTGACCGATCGCGTGCTTTGCTCGGCCTCCAGCTGGCTCTCATTGGCCTCCTGGATGCTGTCCATGATGGCGCAGAGCAGGCGTGCCACCTGCAGCGCCGTCACCGCAATCGCCACATTGCGGATCACCGTGCTGGCGACAAGCGGCAGGTGCGGCACGGCGGCAATGCCGGTCTGAACCACCAGCGAGGGCACGATCTGCGCCACGCGCACCAGGATGCGGTTGTCCAGCAAGGTGCGCAGCCAGGCGGCGCCCAGGCTGGAGCGAAAACGCGGCACGATCTGCAGCAGCGCCATGCGCACCACCAGGCGCAGTGCATAGGCCAGCAACACCAAGGCCGCCAAGCCGGCGGCCGTTTGCATCCAGGGTTCGAATTGGTCCAAGGTTTCCCAGGTCACGAGGCAGAGTCCTTTCAAAGACAGAAACGGAAAACGCCTGCAGCGCCCAAGGCCTGCAAGCGGTGATAAGATTGGCTATCAATCAGCAGATAGCCATTTATTTTTACATGCGATCTATAACCGCACCCCAGCGTGCGGCACTCGCCATCTACGGGCTATGGCGATGGGCCTACAATCTTTGCCCATTGACCTCGCCCCGGAAAGCCCGTGGGCGGCCGCTTTTTCCTGACCAGTTCCATGCAAGAAAAATACAACCACTCCGACGTAGAAGCCGCCGCGCAAAGCCAGTGGCAAGCCCAAGATGCCTACCGCGTGTCCGAGGACGCGGGCAAGAAAAAGTTCTACGCCTGCTCCATGCTGCCCTACCCCAGCGGCAAGCTGCACATGGGCCATGTGCGCAACTACACGATCAACGACATGCTCACGCGCCAGCTGCGCATGCAGGGCTACAACGTGCTGATGCCCATGGGCTGGGATGCCTTTGGTCTGCCGGCCGAGAACGCCGCGATCAAGAACAGCGTGCCGCCTGCGCAGTGGACCTACGACAACATCGCCTACATGAAGAAGCAGATGCAGGCGATGGGTCTGGCGATCGACTGGAGCCGCGAGGTAGCGACCTGCGACCCCGACTACTACAAGTGGAACCAGTGGCTGTTCCTCAAGATGCTGGACAAGGGCATTGCCTACCGCAAGACCCAGACCGTGAATTGGGACCCGGTGGACCAGACCGTGCTGGCCAATGAGCAGGTGATCGACGGCCGCGGCTGGCGCACCGGCGCACCGGTAGAGAAGCGCGAGATCCCCGGCTACTACCTGGCCATCACCCAGTATGCCCAAGAGCTGCTGGACCATGTACAGATGGGCAACGACAAGGCAACCCTGACCGGCTGGCCCGACAAGGTGCGCCTGATGCAGGAGAACTGGATCGGCAAGAGCGCCGGTGTGCGCTTTGCGTTTACGCACAACATCCAGGGCGCCGATGGCAACCTGATCGGTGACGGCAAGATGTATGTCTTCACCACCCGCGCCGACACCATCATGGGTGTGACCTTCTGCGCCGTGGCCGCTGAGCACCCACTGGCCACGCAGGCCGCCGCCTCCAACCCCGCGCTGGCTGCCTTTATCGAAGAATGCAAAAAGGGCGGAACCACCGAGGCCGAACTCGCCGTCAAGGAAAAGGAAGGCAAGCCCACGGGCCTGTTCGTCACCCACCCGATCACCGGCGCCCAAGTCGAGGTCTGGATCGGCAACTATGTGCTTATGAGCTATGGCGATGGCGCCGTGATGGGCGTGCCTGCCCATGACGAGCGCGACTTTGCGTTTGCCAACAAGTACAGCCTGCCGATCCGCCAGGTGGTGGCCGTCGAGGGCGAAGGCCCCTACGACCAGCAGCAATGGCATGACTGGTATGGCGACAAGGAGCGCGGCGTTCTCATCGAATCCGGCGCCTTTGATGGCCTGCATTACAAGGATGGCGTTCAAGCGGTGGCCAAGGCCCTCGAAGCCAAGGGCCTGGGCGAGCTGAAAACCACCTGGCGCCTGCGCGATTGGGGCGTGAGCCGCCAGCGCTACTGGGGCACCCCTATCCCGATCATCCACTGCGAAGACTGCGGCGCCCAACCCGTGCCCGAGAAGGACCTGCCGGTCGTGCTGCCCCAGGACCTGGTGCCCGATGGCTCCGGCAACCCGCTGATCAAGAGCGAAGCCTTCCACGCTGGCGTCGTCTGCCCTTGCTGCGGCAAGCCGGCCCGCCGCGAGACCGACACCATGGACACCTTTGTGGATTCGTCCTGGTACTTCATGCGCTATTGCGATGCCAAGAACAGCGAGAAGATGGTCGCCGACGGCGCCGACTACTGGATGCCGATGGACCAGTACATCGGTGGCATCGAGCACGCGATCCTGCACTTGCTGTACGCCCGCTTCTGGACCAAGGTCATGCGTGACCTGGGCCTGGTGAAGGTCGATGAGCCCTTCACCAAGCTGCTGACCCAAGGCATGGTGCTTAACCACATCTACAGCCGCCGCACCGCCAAGGGTGGCAAGGAATACTTCTGGCCCAAGGATGTGGATCAGGTGATGGACGAGACCGGCAAGGTCGTCGGCGCCAAGCTCAAGATCGCCGTGGACAGCGCCGATGGCCTGTTGCCCGAAGGCACCGCGATCGACTACGAGGGCGTGGGCACCATGTCCAAGTCCAAGAACAACGGTGTCGATCCGCAGGACCTGATCGAGAAGTACGGCGCTGATACCGCGCGTCTGTACACCATGTTCACCGCGCCACCCGAGCTGACCCTGGAGTGGAACGAGTCGGCCGTCGAAGGCAGCTACCGCTTCCTGCGCCGCGTCTACAACTTTGGCAGCAAGCTGCATGCGCCGGAGTTTGACACGGCACGCGCCCAAGCGGCCAGCGCTGGCAGCGCCGCCTTTGGCAAGGAAGCCAAGGCGCTGCGCCTGGAGATCCACACCGTGCTCAAGCAAGTGGCCTATGACTACAGCCGCATGCAGTACAACACGGTGGTGTCGGGCGCGATGAAGATGATCAACGCGCTGGAAGACTTCAAGGCCATCGACAGCGAAGGCGGCCGCGCCGCGCTGGTCGAAGGCTTTGGCATCTTGCTGCGTGCGCTCTACCCGGCCACGCCCCACCTCACGCAAGTGCTGTGGGATGCGCTGGGCTACCAGCAAGCCATGGGTGGCCTCTTGGATGCCGCCTGGCCCGAGGTCGATGCCCAGGCGCTGGTGCAAGACGAGATCGAGCTGATGCTGCAGGTCAACGGCAAGCTGCGCGGCTCCATCGTCGTGGCCGCCGGTGCCGACAAGGCCACCATTGAAGCGGCTGCTTTGGCCAATGAAGACTTCCACAAAATCGCCAATGGCGCGGTGCCCAAGAAAGTCATCATCGTGCCGGGCCGCCTGGTGAACGTGGTAGTCTAAGCGCCATGCAAAAACGCACGCTGCTTACTGCCCTGGCAAGCGTGCCGCTGCTGGCGGCATGCGGCTTCAAACTGCGCGGATCGGTCGATTTCGCCTTCAAATCGCTGTATTTGAACGGCAGCGCCAATTCGGCCTTCCTCAAGGAACTGCAACGCCACCTGGAGGCTGCCGGCAGCCTGCAGGTGCTGCGCGATCCGAGCCAGGCCACGCAGGCCGAGGCCATCTTTGATGACCTGGGCCAGCGCCGCGAGCGGGTTGTCGTCTCGCGCAATGCGGCCGGCGAGGTGCGCGAGCTGCAGATCCGCCTGATCACGCGCTTTCGGGTGCGCGATGCCAAGGGCGGGCTCTATGTGCCCGACTCCGAGCTGATGCAGTACCGCGAAATCAGCTACGTGGAAACCTACGCGCTCTCGAAGGCCAACGAAGAAGAGATGCTCTACCGCAATATGCAGACCGACATCGTCCAGCAAATTGTGCGTCGCCTGGCCATCGTCAAGACCGTCACCCCCACTGAATGACAAGCGCTGCGGCAACGCAGTGCTGGAAGCGCGATCAAGCATGCAAGTGCCGTTGAACCAGTTGACTGCCCAGTTGGGCAAGGGGCTCCGGTCCCTGTATACCGTGTATGGCGATGAGGCCCTGCTGGTGCAAGAGGCCGTGGACGCCATCCGCGCCGCGGCGCGCGCCAATGGCTATACCGAGCGCAACAGCTTCACCGTTGCCGGCGCACATTTTGACTGGAGCGCGGTGCTGGCAGCCGGTGGCAGCCTGAGCCTGTTTGCCGACAAGCAGATCATTGAAGTGCGCATCCCCAGCGGCAAGCCCGGCAAGGATGGCAGCACGGCGCTGCAGCAGTTGGTCAGCAGCAGTGTGGACAACGACAGCACCCTGACCATCGTCATCCTGCCGCGCCTGGACAAGGCCACCAAAACTGGCGCCTGGTTTGCTGCGCTGGACACCAACGGCATCACCTTGCAGGTGGACAGCATCGAGCGCGCCGCGCTGCCCGCCTGGATCGCCCAGCGCCTGCAGCGGCAGGAGCAGCATGTCAAAGCCGGTGAAGAAGGCCAGCGCACCCTGGCCTTTTTTGCCGACCGGGTCGAGGGCAACCTGCTCGCCGCCCACCAAGAGATTCAGAAACTCGGCCTGCTCTACCCGGCAGGCGAGCTGGGCTTTGAGCAGGTTGAGCAGGCGGTGCTGAACGTCGCCCGCTACGACGTGTTCAAGCTCTCGGATGCCGTGCTCTCCGGCCAGGTGCTGCGCACCGAGCGCATGCTCAACGGCCTGCAGGCCGAAGGCGAGGCCGAGGTGCTGGTGCACTGGGCGCTGGCCGAGGACATCCGCGCGATGAAGCGGGTCAAGGACGCGCTGCGCAATGGCCGGCCGATGCCGATGGCCCTGCGCGAGAACCGGGTCTGGGGCAACAAGGAGCGCCATTTTGAGCGCGTGCTGCCCCGCATCAACGATGCCACCGTCGCCCGGCTGCTGCACTCGGCCCATGCGGTCGATGGCATCGTCAAGGGCCTGAAGGTGCCCGAATGGCCGGCCAATGGCTGGCAGGCGCTGCACCGCCTGGCCTTGCAAACCTGCAAGGCCTGCAGCAGCCGCTGAGAACTGTTCTCAACCACAGCTAGCACTTATTCCCTTGATCAATAGGGAATGCAGGTGACTGATGACCCCCGCATGACACCGCTGCGCCAAGCTTGGCGCATGCTGCACTGCAGCAAACGATGGCGTACACTGCGGGCTGTTTTTGTAAAACAGGTTTCATGTCATGAACAAGCGCGCGTTTCTCCACACCAGCCTGGCCGTCCTGGCCGCCACCTCCGCCGCCTTTGTCTGGGCGGCTGATGCCACCACGCCCAAGGTGATCAAGGTGGGCATTCGCGGTGGTGTGGCAGAAGACCTGTGGGCCGAAGTCGCCAAGGTCGCCAAGACCAAGGGCCTGAACCTGGAGCTGGTGGTGATGAGCGCCTCGGTCAGCCCCAATGAGGCGCTGAACAATGGTGACCTGCAGGCCAACGCCTTCCAGCATCTGCCCTTCTTGGAAGAGCAAGTGCGCCAGCGCGGCTACAAGATCAGCTCCGTGGGCACGACGATGATGTCGCCGCTGGCCTTCTACTCGCGCAAGCACAAGCGCCTGGAAGACCTGCCCCAAGGCGCGCATATCGGCATCACCGATGACGCCAGCAACCAGGCCCGCGCGCTGATCGTCTTGCGCGACCATGGCCTCATCCGCCTGCGCGATGGCTTTGATCCCTTCAGCCCCAAGGCCGGCCCGGCCGACATCATCGACAACCCCCGCAAGCTGCGCTTTACCGAGGCCCATGCCGTGGTGCTTGCCCGCTCGCTGCAGGACATGGATGCGGCGGCCATCACCAGCAACTTTGCCTTCCAGGCCGGCCTGCGCCCCTTCATCGACGGCATTGCAGTAGAGAAGAGCGAAGGCAATCCTTACGCCGCCTTGATCGCCGTGCGCAGCCAGGACAAGGATGCGCCCTGGGTCAAGCAGCTGGTCGCCTCGTTCCAGAACGACACGATCCGCCAGCTCATCAACACCAAGTTCAAAGACATGTACGCACCGGCCTTCTGAGCATGGCGGCGCATATTGTTTTTGAGCAGGTCGGCAAGTCCTATGACGGCGCCGACGGCAAGCCCGGCGCCATGCAGGCGCTGGCCGATATCAGCTTCGAGATCCGCCGGGGCGAGATCTTCGGCATCATCGGCCGCAGTGGTGCGGGCAAATCCACCTTGCTGCGCACCATCAATGCGCTGGAAATACCCAGCCAGGGCCGCGTGCAGGTGCAGGGCATTGACCCGGCCCGCCTGCCCGAGAACGACCTGGTGCAGCTGCGCCGCAAGATCGGCATGATCTTCCAGCACTTCAACCTGCTGTCGTCCAAGACCGTCTGGGAGAACGTCGCATTGCCGCTGCGCGTGGCCGGCGCTACCGCCAGCCAGATGCAGGAGCGCGTGGCCAAGCTGCTCGATCTGGTGGGTCTGTCAGCCAAAGCCCAGGCCTACCCGGCGCAGCTGTCGGGCGGGCAAAAGCAGCGCGTGGGCATTGCCCGGGCGCTGGTGCATTCGCCCGAGGTACTGCTTTGCGACGAGGCCACCTCGGCGCTGGACCCGGAGACCACGCAATCGATTCTGGACCTGCTGCGCGACATCAACCGCCAGCTGGGACTGACAGTGGTGCTGATCACCCATGACATGGCCGTCATCCGCGCCATTTGCGACCGGGTGCTGGTGCTGGACCATGGCCGCATGCAGGAGCTGGGCGAGGTCTGGTCGGTGTTTGGTGCGCCACAAAGCGCCGCCTCCCAGGCCATGCTGCATTCGCTCAAGCAAGGCCTGCCCCATGCGGTGGCGCAGCAGCTGCAGCCCAGCCCCGATGCCGTGCACAACCATGCGCTGATCGGTCTGCGCTTTCATGGCCTGCCGCCCGGCCAGGGCCTGCCACTGGCTGCGCTGCAGGCGTTGGATGCGCTGTGCGGCGGCGCCCAGCTGATCCACGGCGGCCTGGACCATCTGCAAGGCCACAGCGTGGGCCAGCTCATCGTGCGCCTGCCGGCCAGCCCCTTGCCGCCTGAGGAGACCCTGCGCCAGGCCGCAGGTGCCGATACCCTGGAGATTCTTGGCTATGTCCAGCCCCATTGATAAATACCTGCAGGCCTTTGGCCAGACCATGCTGATGGTGGGGGTCTCGTCGGTCATCGCCATCAGCTGCGGCTTGCTGCTGGCCATTGTGCTGACTGTCACCGGCCCCAAGGGCCTGTATGCGCGCCCGCTGTTCTACAAGGGTCTGTCGGTGCTGGTGAATATCTTCCGCGCCATCCCCTTCATCATCTTGCTGGTGGCGCTGCTGCCGGTCACCCGCACGATTGTTGGCACCACCTTGGGCACCTGGGCTGCCGTGGTGCCGCTGTCGGTCAACCTGATCCCCTTCTTTGCCCGCATTGCTCAGGTGAGCCTGAACGATGTGGACCATGGCCTGATCGAGGCCGCACGCGCCATGGGCTGCAAGCGCTGGCACATCGTGCGCCATGTGCTGCTGCCCGAGGCCCTGCCCGGCATCATCGGCGGCATGACGGTCTGCGTGATCGCCATCGTCAACGCCTCGGCCATGGCTGGCGCCGTGGGCGCCGGCGGCCTGGGGGATCTGGCCATCCGCTATGGCTATGAACGCTATGAAACACGAGTGATGTTTGAAGTCATCGTCATCCTCGTCGCCCTGGTCTCGGTGCTGCAATTTGCGGGCGAATGGCTCGCACGCCGCGCCAACCACAAACACTGAATCTGAAAGAGTCGCCATGAGCCTCAACGAATTTCTGGTCCACAAGCGCAAGGCGGTTCTGGCCCGCGACCAGCGCATCAGCGATGGCGACGTGGGCCCCAGCCCGCTGCATGCCAAGGTGACGGCCGAGGGCCGCACCGGCCTGCGCCGCATGCGCATCCGCGACCACCAGATCATCAGCGATAGCGCCAACGGCTTTGCCGGCTACGACCTGGGCCCCAGCTCGCCCGAGCTGCAACTGGGCGTGCTGGGCACTTGCATGGTGCACATCTTCGAGATCCAGGCCGCCGCCATGCAGGTGCCGCTCGATACCGTCGAGGTCGATGTCTGGGGCAGCATGGATGCGCGCGCCGGCACCCCCGGTTTTGAATCACTGCCGCGTGGCCTGCAAGGCATCCGCTATGAAGTGCGCGTGGGCTCGCCCGCCAGCGATCAGCAGATCGATGCGCTGTATGCATCGGTCGAAAGCACCTGCCCCATCCTGAGCCTGCTGCGCAATCCGCAGGAAGTGCATGGGCAGTTGGTGCGGGTTTAAGAAGCTGCTCTAAGAGCAAGTGTTCAAGGCGCCTAAGCCAGCGCCTGCGTATCAAACATGGTGCGCCGGGTATTCGTGAAATGCGGCCGCACCCGCGCGCTCCAATCTGTACCTCGCACCGCCAGCCATGCCGGGCAGCCCATCACCTCGGCATCGACCAGGTCATAGCAGGCGAGCGACAGCGGGCCATGGTCCAGGTTCAGGTAGCGAAAGGCCTGGGCAGTGCCGGCCACACTGGCCAAGCCAGGCAGATGCTCCTGGTCATACCAGGCAAACAGATCGTCCTGCCAGCCGGCCTCGGGGTCCATCTCGACGGCGTAGTGAACGGGGGTGGCCTCGCCCTGCGCGGGGCCGATGCGGTGCATCACCAACTGCAGGCGCGATAGCTCGCCAGCCACCAGGCCAGCGATGCCCGCGCCCTGCAAACGGCGCTCAGCCTGCACGGTGTACTCGGCGCTCAGTGGCTGGGGGCTGCTGAGTTCAAAGTACAGATAGGCGATGCCCTGCGATTGCTGGGCCACACGCACCAAACGCAGATCAGCAAAAACGTCGCGCAGCAAGGCTAAGGCGGCCTGCGCCAGTGCAGTGGCGGTTTCATTCACCGCTGGCGTGCAGCGCAGCAGCAGGCTGTCGATGACAGGTGTGGACATCAGTGGCCAATCTCAAAAGCGTTCAGAAACCGCGACACCATGTTGTAGGCGCCGATGGTGGCAAACAGCTCCACCTGCTCCTGCGCATTGAAGCGGGCGGCTACCTGCGCAAACAGCGGCTCGGGCACCTGCAGATCGCGGGTCAGTGCATCGGTCACCGCAATCGCCAGTTGCTGCAGGCTATCCCAGGCCGGGCTGGCGGTGGTGCTGGTGTCGCGCGTCGCATCGATGGCGGTCTGCGTCACACCAGCCTTGAGCGCATGCGGCACATGGGCATCGAACTCGTAGGCGGCCTGGTTGAGCATGGCCACCCGCAGGATGATCAGCTCGCGCAGCCCGGCATCGATGCTGCTGTAGTTGCGCACGGCAGAGAGCATCTGCTCCCAACCCTTGGCAATGGCGGGGCTGTGCAGCAGCACCTGGTAGAGCGGCGAGATGCGGCCACGCTCGGCCTGGATCTGTTGCTCCAAATCGGCCAGGGCACGGCGGGTGCCTGGCTCAATCGCTTCAATGCGCATGGCAGTCTTTCAATCTCAATCGGGGGTGATGCGGTTGCGGCGGATGATGGCGGTCCACTTTTCCGTGTCGGTCGCCAGCTGCTGGGCCAGCGCTTCAGGACTGGAACCCACCACCTCGGCACCCGAGGCCTCGATCTTGCGCTGCACATCGGGTGCATGCAAGGCCGCATGAATGGCGCGGCTCAAGCTGGCCGCCACCTGGGGGCTGGTGCCCTTGGGGGCAAACACCGCATACCAGTTGTTCGAATCCACACCCTTGTAGCCCAGCTCGTCAAAGGTGGGCACATTCGGGTAGCGGGCGCTGCGCTTGGCAGCGGCAATGCCCACGGGCCGGAACTTGCCGCTGTCGATGGCGCCCACCAGGCCGGGAATGTCGCCAAAGAAGCCATCGACATGGCCGGCCATCAGGTCGGTGATGGCAGGGGCCGCGCCCTTGTAGGGCACATGCATCAGGTTCAGGCCAGCCGATTCATTGAGCTGGATAGCGGCCAGATGCGGCACGCTGCCGGTACCTGACGAGGCCATGGTCATCGGCTTGTCCTTGCGCTGGCTGGCGGCCTGCACAAACTCCTTGCCGTCCTTGAAGCTGGTCTGCGCGTTGACCACCATGATCTCCACGTTGTTGACCACCAGCGAGACGGGCACCAGGTCGCTGGCGGGCTTGTAGTTCAGCTTCGGATAGAGCGCGGGGTTGATGGCCACCGCGCCTACGCTGGTCAGCCACAGGGTCTTGCCATCGGGTGCGGAGCGGATCACGCTGTCGGCGGCAATCGCGCCGTTGGCGCCGGGCTTGTTTTCCACAATCACCGGGTGGCCCAGCTCCTTGGCCAGCTGCTGCGACATGCTGCGCGCAATGAAGTCCACCGGGCCGCCGGGCGGAAAAGCCACCAAGAGGCGCGTCATATCGCTTTGCGCCATGGCACTGCTGGCGCAGCCCAGGGCCGTGCCCAGCAAGGTGGCATGCAGCCACTGGCGGGCGGAGGGAAAGGCTTGGAATCGCATGGTTGTCTCCTTGTTTAGTCTTGTCTTGCTTTAGCCGCAGCGCACGGTCATACCGCCGTCCACCACAATCTCGGTGCCCGTCACAAAGCGCGATTCGTCGCAGGCCAGGAACAGCGCCGCATTGGCGGTGTCGCGCCCATCGCCCATGAAGGGCAGCGGAATGCGCGCCTGGCGCTGGGCCAGCAGCGCCTCGACATCGCCACCGGCGCGCTGGCCGGCCAAGCGGGTCTCGACCATGGGCGTGTGCAACTGGCCGGGCACGACGGTGTTCACGCGGATGCGGTGCGGCGCGTACTGCACGGCCAGCACCTTGGAAAACTGGATCACCGCCGCCTTGCTTGATGCATAGGCAATCTGCGCCGCACCGGTCCAGCGCATGCCCGAGGTCGACGAGATATTGACGATGCTGCCCGCGCCCTGCGCCTGCATCAGCGGCAGCACCGCCTTGCAGCACAGAAACACGCTCTTGAGGTTGTAGTCCAGCTGGGCGTCCCAGACCGCTTCGTCCATCTCCACCGGCCCGCCCTTGGCCGAGCCGCCCACGTTGTTGACCAGCACATCGATGCGCCCCAGCGCCGCCTTGCAGGCCTGCACCGATGCGGCGATCGAGGCCGGGTCCATCACATCGCAATGGCCCGCCACAAACTGACCACCGGCACTGCGGATGCTGTCTTCGGTCTCGCGCAGCGCCTCGGCATTGCGGTCCACGCCAAACACCAGCGCGCCTTCCTGCGCAAAGCGGATCGCAGTGGCGCGGCCATTGCCCCAGCCGGCGCCTGCGGCCCCGGCACCGGTGATATAGGCCACCTTGCCGGCCAGCCGGCCTTGCGGGTTGACAGGGGTGTGGGCATCAAAAATCGGCATGCTTTTGTTCCTCGTGCACGTTTCAGGCGGCAAAGCGGTAGAGGCGCTGGGGGTTGTCCACCAGCAGGGCCTGCAGATGCGCCGGGTTGGCGCTGAACTGCGCCAGCGCATCGACCAGCACACCGTCATCGGGCACATGCGTGTGGTTGGGGTGCGGCCAATCACTGCCCCAGAGCACGCGGTCGGGCACATGGGCCACCAGCTCCTGCGCCCGCGCAATGCCATGCTGGTAAGGCGGGGTTGCATCAATGCGGTCGATACCGCTGACCTTGACGTAGAACAGCGGCTGCTCCAGGAGCCGCAGCAGTGCCTGAAAATCGGCGCCGTCCCCGCCCAGCGTGGCATCGACACGGCCCATGTGGTCAATCACTACCGGGCAGGCCGATTGCTGCAGCACGGGGCCCAGGCTGTGAATCAGCGCGCTCTCAAAATGGATCTGCAGATGCATGCCCAGCTCGGCCAGCATCGGCGTCAGAACCACCACGTCCTCAACCGATGCACCGGTGTTCAGGTGCTTCATGAAGTTAAAGCGGATCGCCCGAAAGCCGGCCGCCGCCAGGCGCTGCAGCTCGGCAGGCGTTACCGACAGCGGCACCAGGGCCACACCCAGGTAGCGGCCGCCGCCATGGGCAATGGCATCCTCCACCACGCGGTTGTCATAGCCATGGCAGGCCGATTGCACGATCACGCAGCGGCTGATGCCCAAGTGGCGGTGCAGCGCAAACAAGGTGTCCTTGCCGGCATCGGCAGGGGTAAAGCTGCGCGGCTCGGCATACGGAAAGGCATTCACCGGGCCAAACACATGCACATGGCTGTCGCAGCTGCCAACGGGCAGCACCAGGCTGGGCTTGGAGGGCGCCAGCATGTAGGTCTGTACGGGCTGCTGGAGGTGGGGGGTCGGGGCGTTCATGCAAGGCCATCAAAGAGTCGTCTTGAGCGCATTGTGGAACTCCCAACTTTTTAATCACCTATAAAATCCAAATACCAGATATAGAGGTGATGCATGGATTTTGTGCGTTTGCGGTATTTCATGGCGGTGGCCGAGGCGCAGAGCTACAGCCTGGCGGCCGCCGCGCTGAACCTGAGCCAGCCGACTCTGAGCCGCCAGGTGCAGTTGCTCGAAGCCGAGCTGGGCCAGCCGCTGCTGGAGCGCCATGGCCGGGGCGTGCGGCTGACAGAATCGGGCAAGGCCATGCTGGCCCATGGGCGCAGCATCAGCGCGGCCGTCGACGCCGCCAAGGCCGACATGGCCGAGCGCCTGCAAAGCCCGCGCGGCAAGGTGCGCCTGGGCTTGCCGCCGCTGGTGGCCAGCCTGATCACGCCCGATGTGGTGCAGCAGTTTTTGCAGGCCTGCCCGGATGCCTCGATCATTGTCGAAGAGAGCCTGAGCATTCGGCTGCGCGAATGGCTGCTGGCCGACCGGCTTGATGTGGCCGTGCTGTTTGACCCCAGCCACACCGCCCAATTGCTGACCGAGCCGCTGACACGCGAGCCCCTGGTGCTCATCAGCACCCGCCCCTTGCCCGAGCGGGTCAAGGTCGCCCAGCTGGTGGACTACCCACTCGTCCTGCCCAGCCGCCCACAAGCGCTGCGCATGATTTTTGACGATGCCGTGGAAGACCAGCAGCTGCCGCTGCGCATCGTCGCTGAGGTGGATTCGATCAAGATGGTGCTGTCCTTGGTCGCCCGCAATGTGGGCTGCTCGGTGGTGCCCGCCAGCGCTGTGAAGACCTGGCCGGGCAGCGCGCCGGTGTTTACCGCCCAGGTCAGCCATCCTGTGATCCGCAACCGCATCGTGCTGGCCACACCGGCAGCCCGGCCGCACAACCGCCTGGTCAAGGCCGTGCACGGCATTCTGAAGCCGCTGATGAAGCAGCACTTCAGCGCGTAAATCTTCGCCGTTTCAGCGCCCTTCAAGCCAGCATCTGTGCCCGCCAGAGGAGACTCGGCGGCTATTTATTTCAGAAGTTCTTGAAATGTCCGGTACACATCAGGCAGCGATGGACTTTATTTCTCACCACAATGGACATTTTTTCTCACACAAGACAAGGCCTGTAGCAAGGACCGCCCAGGGCCCTCTGCACAACTCCCCATCCCGGGCGTTGTGGAGAGGGTTCTCCGCCGTCTGCCCGGGCCCACAACCATTCGAGGATCGATATGACACAACAAGCGCGTACACCGTCACTGGCCGTGCGGCTGCTGCTCGGGATATTGGGGGCAGTGTTGGCCATTGCCGGCTTGGCCTTCTTGGTCGGCGGCGGCAAACTCATCAGCCTGGGTGGCAGCTGGTACTTTTTGCTCGCAGGCCTGGGACTGCTGCTGTCGGGCGTGCAGGTGCTGCGCGGCCGCCGGTCGGGCGGCTGGCTGTACCTGGCTACCTTTGCGGCCACGGTGCTCTGGGCCTTGGCGGAAGTGGGGCTGGACTACTGGAGCCTCGTCTCGCGCCTGCTGGCGATGACCTTTGGCGCCGCAGTGGTCAGCGCCTGCCTGCCGCTGCTGCAAGGCGGCGCCCCGCGCGCGCGCAACAGCAAGGGACCGCTGGCATTGGCAGCGGTGCTGCTGCTGGCGGGTGTGGCAAGTTTTGCCTCCATGTTCCAGATCCATCCTGAGGTGCAGAGCCAGGCCGCCATCAGCCGCAAGCCGGTGGATGCCGCCAGCGCGCAAAAGGACTGGAGCCACTACGGCAACGGCACGAACAATGACCGCTTTGCAGCGCTGGACCAGATCAATGTGGACAACGTCAACCAGCTGCAAGTGGCCTGGACCTTCCACACCGGCGATGTGCCCAAATCCACCGGCGCCGGTGCCGAAGACCAGAGCACCCCCCTGCAAGTGGGTGACAAGGTGTTTGTCTGCACCCCCAGCAACAACGTGATTGCGCTGGATGCCGACACCGGCAAGCAGCTGTGGCGCCACGAAACCAACTCGCATGTGGGCGGTGTCTGGGAACGCTGCCGGGGCCTGGCCTACTTTGATGCCAATGCGCCGCTGCCAGTGCCCCAGGTGGCCGGTTCCTCACCCGTGCAGCCCGTTGCGCTGCCCGCTGGCGACCAGTGCCAGCGCCGCATTGTGATGAACACCATCGATGCGCGCCTGTTTGCGATCAATGCCGACAACGGCGAGCTCTGCGCCGGTTTTGGCAACCAGGGCATTGTCGATCTGAAGCAAGGCCTGGGCACCATCGCCAACCCGGCGTACTACACCCTCACATCGGCCCCCACCGTGGCGGGCACCACCATCGTCGTCGGCGGCCGTGTGGCCGACAATGTCCAGGTCGATATGCCGGGCGGCGTGATCCGTGGCTTTGATGTGATGACCGGCGCACAGCGCTGGGCATTTGATGCGGGCTCCAACACGCCCAACGAGGTGCTGGCCCCGGGTGCCACCTACACGCGCTCGTCCGCCAATGTGTGGGCAGGCACCACCTACGACCCCAGCTCCAACACCGTCTACTTGCCGATGGGCTCGCCCTCGGTGGACTTGTATGGCGTGCCCCGCTCCGCAGCCGACCTGAAGTACGGCGCCTCCATCCTGGCGCTGGATGCCTCCAGCGGCCAGGAGAAATGGGTCTACCAGACGGTACACAACGACCTCTGGGATTTTGATATCCCGATGGCCCCGACCCTGATCGATTTCCCTAAAAAGGATGGCAGCACCACACCCGCCCTGGTAGTGGGCACCAAGGCCGGCCAGATCTTTGTGCTGGACCGCCAAAGCGGCCAGCCGCTGACCCAGGTGGACGATGTGCCCGTCAAGCCCGCAGGCATTGCCGGCGAAAAATACGCCCCCACCCAGCGCGTCTCCGTCGGCATGCCGCAGATTGGCACCCAGACCCTGACCGAAGCCGACATGTGGGGCGCCACGCCGCTGGACCAGCTGGTCTGCCGCATCAAGTTCAAATCGATGCGCTATGAAGGCCTGTTCACGGCGCCGTCCACCGATGTGTCGCTGAGCTTCCCCGGATCGCTGGGCGGCATGAACTGGGGCGGTATCTCGGCTGACCCGAACAACCACCTGATCTTTGTGAACGACATGCGACTGGGCCTGTGGGTGCAGATGATGCCGCAGAAGCCCAAGGCCACGCTGTCTGACGGCGGCGAGCAGCCCAACACTGGCATGGGCCAGGTGCCCCTGGGCGGCACGCCTTATGCGGTGATCAAGGACCGCTTCATGTCGCCGCTGGGCATCCCCTGCCAGAAGCCACCGTTTGGCACGCTCTCGGCCATCGATATGAAAACCCAGCAAGTGGTCTGGCAAGTGCCTGTGGGCACCGTGCAGGACACCGGCCCGATGGGCATCAAGATGCGCCTGCCTTTGCCCGTCGGCCTGCCCACCCTGGGCGGCAGCCTGTCCACCCAGGGCGGCCTGGTGTTCTTTGCCGGCACGCAGGATTACTACCTGCGCGCCTGGAACACCGCCAACGGCCAGGAGATCTGGAAGAGCCGCCTGCCGGTGGGCAGCCAGGGCGGCCCTATGACCTACCAATCGCCCAAGACCGGCAAGCAGTATGTACTGATCTCCGCCGGCGGCGCGCGCCAGTCGCCCGACCGTGGCGACTACGTGATCGCCTACGCCTTGCCTGACAAGGCCCAGTAAGCACGCAGGGGCCACGTTGCCCCTGCACCCGCACCGAGCCATGGCCTGCATTGCAAGCCATGGCTTTTTTGTGCTCCAGCCTCGGCGAGGAGCGCGCATGTTACGCTTGCCCGCTTGAGTCCACGGAGATCCGGCAGTGAGCAAGCAGCAAGGCCAGCAAGAGCCAACCTCTCAACCCCCCCAGGCAGATGAGCCCAGCACATCGGCAGGCATGCGCCAGGCCTTGCTCGATGCCGGCAAGACCGAGTTTGCCAACTATGGCTACGACGGCGCCCGGCTCGAACGCATTGCGGCCAAGGCCGGCTGCGCTAAGCGCATGCTGTACTACTACTTCGGCAACAAGAAGGATGTGTACCTGGCCGTCATCGAGCAAAGCTACACCGACATCCGCGCCTCCGAAGAAAGCCTGAACCTGGACGCATTGGAGCCCCTGCAAGCCCTGCATGCGCTGGCCCAGAAAAGCTTTGACTACCACGCCAACAACCAGGCCTTCACCCGCCTGGTGCTGCAGGAGAACTTCCAGGGCGGGGAGATGCTGGGCCAGGTCTCCAACACCGAATCCCTGCGCCGCGCGGCCCTGACCCCCCTGGAGCGCATCCTGGAACGCGGCGTGGCCCAGGGCCTGTTCAAGCCCGAGGTCACTGCCACTGATGTGCACTATTTGATCTCCGCGCTGAGCGGCTTTCGCATCGACCACGCCGCCACCTGGCGCAGCCTGCTGCAGGTGGATTTGCTGGGTGACGCCTTGCGCGAGCGGCATCTGCAGATGCTGCTGGACCAGGTGGATGCGTTGGTGTGTGTGCGGGCATCAAAAGGCTGAGGGCAGTCGCAGAAACACGGCCCGGTGTGCCGTGTTTTGCAGCAAGTTTTGCACCGGCCATAGCTTGGGCCAGTGCAAAAATCATGGCCCGCTTGCCTGTGGCACCCAAGCACCGGGGGCAGCGCCAGCAGCAATCACTGCGGACGTTGGCGTGGAACGACGCGTGTGGACAGCGCCGGTGACGTGTAGCTCGCATCAAAGCTACAGCCCTTGCCGTAGGTAGCCTCCATGCCCAGGCAGGCACTGGCGATACCGGCAGGCGTGGGTTTTGTACCCGTGTTCACCCACTGCAGCAGCGCGTCCATCAGTGTGGGATAGGTGGGATCGCTGATAAAGCTGTGGGTGCCATTGGTGGTGAAGGTCTGCACCAGACGAGCAGCACTGCCGCCTTCTTGCATCACCTCGCGGAAACGAGAATCAAGCTCCACAAACGCGGTCGGGTCGCTGATCCATTTGGTCGAGAGCACCGGCACAGGGATCTTACCGACCGGGTCGGTGTCGGCGGCAAACTTCTGGTAGGCGGCAGGGTTGGCCTTGTAGCGCAGCACGCCGGCATTCAGGGCGGCATCGTCCCCAGAGCCGCTGTAGACCGCGCCTTCATTGCCGAACGGGCTCTCGCCGCCGGTGCGCTTGGCGGAGATATCCTGGAAGTGCATGGTCGCCCAGTTCATGTGCGACTGGATGGCGCTCTCCGGAATTTTGATCACATTGACAATCGTCTGGATCTTGGCCTTCTGCTCGGGGGTGCGCTCGGCAGCGGGCTTGTTGAGCGCCAGGCATTCGTTCACACGCAGCGCCACATCCGCCTGCTTCATCGTGACATTGGCGGGCAAGCCGAGGTTGAGTGCGTAAGGCTGCTCGCTGGGGCGTGGGTGGTTGCCACACAGGTACTGGTAGACCACGCGCAGATCAAGCCGGAAATCGTAGGAACGTGTGCCCCCACCCAGCACGCCGCTGGTGAGCAAAACGCCATCATAGGGACGCTCGCCCACGGTATCTACCGTGAACATCTCCGCGCCCTTGGCCGCCACGCCAGCGCCCCATGACTGGCCATGCAAGATGGTCTTGCTGGGGATCGCCACATGCTTGCGGAAGATGCCGCGCAGACGTTCCGTGTCTTCGGCGGCAGCGCGCACTTCGACACCGCCCTGGCGGTAGGACGAGCCCGCCCATGCGTAGCCGGATTTCACCATGATGGACCAGCGGGTCAGGTCTTCCATGGAGCGGTCCAGATCGGGCGCGGCCAGATCGGGGCCTCCATGCGCATGCATCACCAGGATGCCATTCCATTTCGCCGGCACCGCAATCATGTAGAACGCGCCCTTGGAGTCGCGGCCGGACAGGCATTTCGCGTCGGTGGGAACATCGGCAGGGCAGGTGGCCACAACCGGCGCTGCCTCGTCGGACGTGGAGGGCCCTTGCAACACCAGGGAGCCGTCGCCGCAGCCGCTGAGCGCGAGCAGCGCCAGCAGGGGCAGGCCGAGTTTGGGAAGATGTGATTTCATGGTTTTGTCTCCTATCAAGCGTTTTTTATGTCTGAGGCTCCCCGCACGACTGGCGGACCAGCGCTTGGTTTTCGAGGGCTTCGCTATTCTTGGTCGGCTTGCGAAATATTTCAAAGATTTCTAAGATATCAACTGCATACTTTTTAAATATATGGAATTGCGTCATCTCCGGTATTTTCTTGCGGTGGCCGAATGCGGCCACATCACGCGTGCCGCAGAGCGCCTGGGCATCCAGCAGCCGCCGTTGTCGCAGCAGATTCTGGCGCTGGAGAACGAGCTGGGCAGCGCGCTGTTTCGTCGCCATCCCAAAGGCGTGGATCTCACCGATCTCGGTCATGCGTTGCGCGCAGAAGCCGAACGGCTGCTTGGCGACTTTGCTGCCATGCAGCAGCGCATCGAGGCGTTTGCGCGCGGCGAGCGGGGCCATCTGCGCATAGGCTTCACCAGCTCGGCGGCGGCACATGCGTTCACTCCGGAAGTGCTGCGCACCTGCCGCAAGTCGCACCCCGACATCCTGCTGAGCGTCAGCGAGAACAACGCCGCGGAAATCACCGAAGCCGTCGCGGCCCAACGTCTGCATTGCGGCTTTTTGCGCGTTCCGGTGGCACACCCGGAGGGATTGGCGTTCGAGCCCCTGCTGCAGGAAGAAGCGCTGTTGGCCATTCCGGTGGACCACCGATTGGCGCACAACAGCGCCCAGCCCGTCATGCTGGAGGAGCTCGATGGCGAGAAACTGGTGCTGGTGCGCAGGCCCGGTGCGCCGGGCCTGTATGCCAATCTGCTGGCGCTGTGTGCACAACGCCATGTCCATGTGGAGGTGGCCGCCGAAGTCGAGCGCATGATGACCAATGTGAACCTGGTGGCTGCAGGCGTGGGCTTGTCCATTGTTCCGGCATCGATCAAAGGGTCACATCGCCATGCCGTGGTGTATCGCTCGCTTGATCCGTCCCTCGATCTATGGGCGCCGCTGACCTTGGTGTACCGCGCGCATGACTGCGATGGCCCGCTGGGCACGGTGATCGCCTTGGCCAAGAAGCTGGCCAAACGCCATGCCTCCAAAAGCAGGTGAACCTATGTCCGCATGGCCCAAGCTGAGCCCGGCAAACACCCAACGATGGTCGCGCAGGGCCATGCTCCTGAGCGGCTTGATGGGCGCATCGCTCCTGATCCCGAAGGGCTGGGCCGCCCAGAGAAGGCCAGGCGCTGGTCTCAAGATTCTGGTGGCCTATCCACCCGGCGGTGTGAGCGATCTGGTAGCGCGCGCCTTGGCCAAAGCCATGGCCGATCAGCTCCAGACGCCGGTGATCGTCGAGAACCGGTCCGGCGCGAGTGGGACCTTGGCGCTGGAACTCCTGCAACGCAGTCCGCCCGACGGCCAAACGCTGGTCTTTACCGCCGCCGCTGCGGTGGGCCTGCTGCGCCACGCGGCTGCGCGGCGTGCCCCCAGGTCCGCAGCCGCTGCGCCATTGCCGGTGCAGCCCGTGGCGGGTGTCATGCGCACGCCGCTGCTCTTAGTCGGCACCTCCGCGCTCCAAGCCTCTACTTTCGCCGACATGATCGAAGCGGCACGCAAGCACCCCGGCATGCTGCGCTGGGCGACGACCGGTGAAGGCACGACAGGGCACACCGTGCTGCAACGCGTGAGTCAGCTTGCGGGCCTGCGCATCATCCATATTCCGTACAAGGGTGGCGGGCAGCAATTGACGGATGCACTCGGTGGCCACTTCGAGCTGCTGTCGACCAACGTCGCACCGAGCCAACTCAGCGCCTTGCGTGACGGGCGCTTCAAGGCCTTGGCGGTAGGCGCGCCGCGCCGCCTGCCCGTGCTCCCAGAGGTGCCAACCCTCGCAGAGCTGGGTTACCCATCTGCGAATCTGGATTCCTTGTTCGGGCTCTTCGCCCCACCGGGTACGCCCTCCCAGGTGGTAATGCGCGTTCACGCCTTGATCGAGCAAGCCCTTCGCTCGCCTGCCATTCGCCAGAGCCTGCTTGATGCCAACAACCAGCCCTACGAGGGCTCTGTGCAGGACTTTGCAGGACAGGTGGAACACGAAACCGATCGTTAAGGCTAGCTGGTTTGTATGACATGTTTGGACTGCTGCATGGGGGTTGTGCATCCGGATCAGTCGCGGTTTAGACCCCTCCCGCGTGGAAAATCCCCGCCGCAGATCCACAGGCGCCTGCGTAAGAAAGGTGTGCTTTTACAACAAACTCCCGCCCTTTCCCATCTGCGTTTTCCCCAGGTCGCCACAAATTAGAACGAGTGTGCTTTTTTTGCTGAAATTCAGCGCTTACCCTGTCGACATGGCCGGCCGGTCTTCCTATGCTCTGTCTTCGAGACAAGCCAGATTTGACGATCGTTCAAACAGCAACCCAAGGAGACAAAGCAATGAAACAGGCCAAAAAATGGATGTGGCTGGCAGCCACCGCCTTGCTCGCAAGCAGCGCTTACGCACAAAAGGCGGGCGACTGGGTGTTAGGTGCCGGGGCGCTCAATTATTCGCCCCAGGACAAGAGCAAGCCGCTGACCTTCACGGAGCCCTTTGAACGCCAGATCGCTGGCTCAGGCGCCGATCTGAAAAGCTCCACCACCTTGGGCTTGAACGTGCACTACTTCCTGACCGACAACTGGGCGGTCGAAGGCGTGCTGGGCATTCCGCCGCGCCTCAAGCTCAATGGCGCTGGTACCTTGGCGCCCATTGGCGAGCTGGGCAATGCCCGCCTGTATGCGCCTTCGCTGCTGGGCAAGTACTTCTTTGGCAATGCCGATGACAAGTTCCGCGTTTCGCTGGGCCTGGGTGTAACCTACTCGCAGTTCCGCAGTGTGCGGCTGAGTAGTGGCCTGCAGAACACCTTGGGTGGTGCCATTGGTGCGCCTCCCGGTGTGGCCAAGACCACCGCCAAGATCGACAGCCAATGGGCGCCGGTCTTGAACATTGGCGCCAACTACGCCATCGACAAAAACTGGGGTATCACCTTCTCGGTGTCCTATGTGCCGATGAAGACCGATGCCAAGCTGACCACGACGGTCAATGGCAACAAGGTGGCGGTCTCGCAGACCCGCCTGACCCTGGACCCGATCATTCCGTTCCTGTACGTCACCTACAAGTTCTGATTGTCTTGTGAGGAGAAGCGCGCAGCGCCTGCGCTGCGCCCAACAAGTGGCCTGCATGCGATGCACGCCACAGCATGCGGTGGCTCCAAGCCATCTTTTGCCACCCTGCTCCCTGAGCAGGGTTTTTTTTGCCCGCAGCGGCCGCCCTTGGCATCTCCGCCGGCTCGGCCCACAATGGCGCAGGCAGACCCGCCTGAACCCAACGTTGGAGACCCTATGCCGGCCAAGAAAATCCTGATGATCTGTGGTGACTACTGCGAGGACTACGAAACCATGGTGCCCTTCCAGACCTTGCTGGCCGTCGGCCACCAGGTCCACGCGGTCTGCCCGGACAAGAAAGCCGGCGACCATATCAAGACGGCGATCCATGACTTTGAAGGTGCGCAGACCTACAGCGAAAAGCCCGGCCACAACTTCACGTTGAACGCGAGCTTTGCCGACATCCGGGCCGAAGACTATGACGCGCTGGTGATCCCCGGCGGACGCGGCCCCGAGTACCTGCGCAACAACGAGGCGGTGCTGGCCGCCGTGCGCCATTTCTTCACGGCCAACAAGCCCGTCGCGGCCGTCTGCCATGGCGCGCAGCTGCTGGCGGGCGCCGGTGTGCTCCAAGGCCGTACCTGTTCGGCCTACCCGGCCTGCAAGGCCGAGGTGGTGCTGGCCGGCGGCACCTATGCCGATATCGCGGTGGACCAGGCCTATACCGATGGCAACCTGGTGAGCGCCCCCGCCTGGCCAGCCCATCCGCAGTGGCTGGCGCAGTTTTTGGCCTTGCTAGGAACCCGCATCCAACACAGCTAAACGGTCAGCGCGGTGGCTAGTGCCCTGCAAGCCCTTGCCATCGCTGCTACCATCGCAGCCCCATGACCGCAGACAGCCACAGCCCCCACCTCGACGCCGGCAAGCAATTCGTTGCCGAAGCGCAAAAGATTGCCACCACGGATTTCGCCGCCGCCCGCGCCTTGTGGCAGCAGGCGGGCCAGGCTTTCTACCGTGCCCACCAGGCCGACCGCAACCAGCCCGAAGCCGCAATGCGCCTGGCGCAGGCCTGGATGGCCGAAGCCCATGCCTTGCACAAGGAGGGCTCGCCCAATGCCACGGTGATGTGGCAGAACGCCGCTGCCCAGAACGAGCTGGCCTTTGACCTGGACCCGCGCAATGCCCGCCTGGCGATGGCCGCCGCCAGCTGCCACCACTATGCCGGCGATGCCGAGGCGGCCGAGGCCTGGATGCAAATCGGCCAGCATCTGGCATCGGGCGGCGACCAAACCCAGGAATCTGGCGACCAGACCCCCGACTAGATTCCTTCTGGGCGCAGGTCTCAAACGGCTCTTAGGCTTGGTGATTCAAGGCTGAGCGGCTCAGCGTTGGCTCCAGGCACGCTTCAACTGCGCCGTCGTTTGCAGCATGGCCTGCGGGCCTGCCACACCCAGCAGGTACCAGACCTGCGGATCCAAAAACACCACCCGGCCCTGCTGGCCGGCGGCGCTGCTGCGGATGGCTTCGTTGTTGAACAGCTCGGTGCTGGCAACGACGGGCTTGCCATCGCGGCCGGTGGTGCTGCCGGTGCCGGCATTGCGGTCGATCACGTAGAGCCAGGCGGGGTTGAGCTGGCTGATGTCTTCCATCTTCATCGGCACGCCGCGCGGCTTGCTGGCATCGGCAGGGATGGCAGGTTGGACGCCCAGAACATCGTGCAGCAGGCCAAAGCGTGCGCCGGGGGGCTGGGCATTGATCATCGTGCTGATAGCCAGCACCAAGAGGCCGGGCGCCTGCTGCTGGGCCAGTGCGCGGGTGCTCTCCACCTCGCTGCGCACCCGCTGCATCAGCTGCTCGCCCTGGGCCTGCTTGCCCCACAGCGATGCCAGCGCCACCACATTGCGCTGCATATCGGCCAGCAGCTGCTGGTTGTTGACGCTCAGGTCCACCGTGGGCGCAATCTTGCTCAAGACGTCGTACTTGCCGGCGCTGCGGCCTGCCACAACGATCAGGTCCGGGCGGATCTGGCTCAGCGCGTCATAGTCGGGCTCGAACAGGGTGCCCGCTGGCAGGTAGCGCGCATCGGCATAGGCCTGCATATAGCCGGGGAAGTTGGCCTTGGCCAAGGCCGTCACCGGCAGGTTCAGCGCCTGCATCGTGTCCAGCGATGCCAGGTCATACACCACCACGCGTTGGGGCGCTAAGGGCACTGCCGTGCTGCCCTTGGCGTGTTGCACGGTGATGGTTGCCGGGGCCTTGGGGGTGGAGGGGGTGGCTTGGGCAAAGGCTGCCGGGGCAGCAAACAGCGACGTGGCGAGGGCGGCAGCGGCGCTGGCGCGCCAGCAGGCCGTGGTCAATGGCTGGGTCATGTCTATCTCCAAAAGATGCGAATCAATGCGAGGGTGCGGCGCCGGCAACAATGCGGGGCGCCGCGTGCTGGCGTTAGAACTTCAGGTTCATGCCGACCCAGTAACGGCGCCCGTCCTGCACGGTGGCGTAGTCTTCGTAGTACACATCCTTGTCAAACAGGTTGTAGATACCGGCGAAGAAAGTGGTGTTCTTGTTGTAGTGGAACGAGCCACCCACATCGAACATGGCATAGCTGCCAGCGACCCAGGTGCGCGAGGAGCGGCCGCCGGTAGGCTGGCTTTCCTTGCCACGGTAGGACAGCTTGGTCCAGCCGTTCCAGCGGTCAGACGGCTTCCAATCCAGGGCGACATTGAGCATGTGGCGCGGCAGCTGCGACAGCGGCTGGCCAGCAAACTCGCCGCTCTTTTGCTCCGACTTGGTGAAGGTGTAGCTGGAGTTCAGATCCAGGCTGCGCGCCAGCGGCATGGTCAACGTTGCCTCGATGCCGCGCGTCACCGCCTTGTCGATATTGATATTGGTGGTGGGCGTGTTGCCGGACGCATTCAAGGGACCGCATTCCGGGCAGGCAATGCGGGTGATCTTGTCGCGGAAGTCGTTGTCAAACACGGTCAGACCGGCCGACAGGCCGGCACCATCGTTGTAGAGCACCCCCACTTCCTTGGACAGCGATTTCTCCGGCTTCAGATCCGGGTTGCCATAGATATTGCCGCCCCGGCTGGCCTGGCCCCAGTCGCCCAGGGTCTGGCGCAAGGATGGCGCGCGGAAGCCGGTGGAGACGCCGCCCTTGACGGTCCAGCGCGGGTTCAGGTTCCACACGCCATAGAGGCGCGGGCTCCACTGCGATCCACCCTTGCTGTCGTCGTCAAAACGCAGGCCGCCGGTCAGCGCAAAGTCCTCGCGCAGGCGCCATTCGTCTTCGACAAACCAGGCGTACTGGGTGCGGTTGGCGGTGGTACGGTTGCTGCCGGGCAAGGTGTTGGTGGTGGTGTCGGTCAGGTCCTGTTTGTTGTAGTACAGGCCGGTGCTGACGATGTGCGCCTCGCCCACCGGAAGCACCCAGCTGCTGTTGGCCACCGTGTTCTTGATGGTCATCTCGCGCGAGATGTTGCGGGTCTTCTCATGCTGCACATAGGTATCCGACGAGGCCCAGCCCCAGCGGCCTTTGTGCTGCAAAGAGTAGTTCTCGCGCTCGAACTTGCGGTCCGACAGCTCGCCCGTCTCCAGCAAGGTTTTGCCGGGGGTGGAGATAAAGTGCTGCTTGGCCGAGCCCAGCTCGGCAATGATGTCGTGGTCTTTGTTCGGGGTCAGCGCAATGCGGGCGTTGAGCGCCTTGGTGTCGCTGTCGTTGTAGCCCTGGTAGATGCGGTCTTCGTCGCGCTTGCTGTAGTTGCCGTAGAGGCTGATGCCCAGCAACTCTTCCTTGATCGGGCCCGACAGGTAGAAGTTGCTCTGGTAGGCATTGCCGGATTCGGAGCGCTCTTGCAAGGTGGCATCGGCGCGCAGCGAGCCATGCCACTGCTTGGCCACCTTGCGCGTGATGATGTTCACCACGCCGCCCATCGCATCCGATCCGTAAAGCGAGGACATGGGCCCGCGCACCACCTCGATGCGCTCAATGGCTTCGAGCGGCGGCACCCAGCTTTGGTCAGTTCCCGTCGAGCCATTGGTCTGCGTCTCGCGCGTACTCATGCGCTTGCCATCCACGAGGATCAAGGTGTAGTTGGCACCCATCCCGCGCAGGCTGATGTCGTTGGAGTTGTTGTCCGACGGGGTCATGATGACGCCCGGCACATCGCGCAGGGCATCGTGCAAGTTGCTGTACGCGCCCTGCTCCAGCTTCTCGCGCGGGATCACGGTGATCGATGCCGGTGCCTGGGTTACCTCTTGCTCAAAGCCTGCCGCCGTCACCACCACGGTGCCCAGCGTCTTTTCGGGGGCCGTTGGCTCTGCGGCATCGGCCGCTTGCGCTGCCGCAGCGCCATGGACCAGCATGCCGGCCACCACGCCTGCGATGGCGCGCAGTGCATGGCGCTGGGGTGCCGATGGCAGCCGGTGGATATCAAAACGCAGAGACCGTGCTGGCGCACGACCTGCTGCCAATGTGGCAGAGGAAAACATGGAATTTCTCAGTAATGAGGTGGTCAACAGCCACGCCTGGGCACCCGCCGATGGCGGCCATCGACTGGTGCTGGCGGCGGGCCAGCGATGCTTCGCTTGTTGTGCGGGTCGGCGGCCACGGCGCTTGTCAGGGCACCGCCCGGTGGGGGCATGGCTGCCGCATTCAGCGATGGGCAGCAAGGGAAAACGCGAGACGTTTGTATGCGAATAATTCTCATTATAGAGTTTGATGAAGAATTGTTACGGTTTGCGAAGTTTCGCAACTGTAAAGTTATTACGGACGCAACTAACCCGCGCCCCTCTGCGCTGGCATGACAACCAAGCGGGGCGCGGGTTTGCGAGCGCTGGCACCCTCCGTTGGCGCCGGCGCCTGGCTATGGTTTAAAAGCTACAAACTTAGAAGCCGACCGTGACTTTGGCCCAGTAACGGCGGCCGTCATAGACCGCGTCGTAGGTGGCGGTATCGACCCGCTTGTCAAACAGGTTGTAGATGCCGGTGCTGAAGCGCACATCCTTGCTGTAGGCATAGTTCAGGCCCAGGTCCATGAAGGTGAAGGACGGCGTGCCCTTGGCCATCGAGGTGCGGCTCAGATAGTCCGAGCTTTTGCCTCGGAAGTTGAGACGGCTCCACACGCCCAGCTTGTCGGTGCTCTGCCAGTCCAGGGTGGCATTGAGCATGTGCTTGGGCATCTTGTTGAGCGGCTGACCGGCAAAGCTGCCACTCTTTTGCTCCGAGCGGGTGAAGGTGTAGTTGGTAGCCAGGCGCAGCGCTTCGCTGGCCTTCCAGGTGGCGGTGGCCTCCACGCCGCGCATGGTGGCCTTGTCCACATTGGTGCGGTCGCTGATGAACTTGTAGGGCGTGCCCAGCACGGTGCAGTTGCCGGTGACGATGGCGCGGCCGCCGCCCTCGGTGTCTTCACAGCTGCGCACTTCGGTGATCTTGTCCTTGAAGTTGGTGTTGAACAGGGTCAGGCTGCCGCTGAAATCGCGGCGGTTGTCCCAGATCACACCCAGCTCCTGGCTGGTGCTCTTTTCGGGCTTGAGGTCGGGGTTGCCCCGGATGATGGCCGGGTCACCTCCGCCGCCAGTGATCTGGCCCCAATCGGCCACCGCAGCGCGCAGGCTAGGCGATTTGAAGCCGGTCGAGATACCGCCCTTGACGCTCCATTCTGGCGTCGCATGCCAGACGCCGTACACCCGCGGCGTCCAGTCGGTGCCGTAGTTCTGGTCATGGTTCATGCGCAGGCCGGTGGTCAGCGCAATCGCATCGGTCACCCGCCATTCGTTCTCGGCAAACAGCGCCCACTGGTAGCGCTTGAGCGTGTTGATGGGGTTGTCCACCTTCATCTGGTTGCCGTTGTCCATCAGCTTCTCATGCTTGTAGCTCAGGCCCACGGTGGTCAGGTTGCGCTCGCCAATCGGCATCACCATCTGGCTGTTGAACTCAGTGTTCTTCAGCTGCATTTCGCGGCCGGGGTTGTCGATCTCTTCGTGCTGCAGGTAGGTGGTCGAGGTGCCAAAGCCCCAGCGTCCGGTGTGCGAGATGGCGAAGTGGTTGCGGGAGTAGTCCGAGAAGCTGGAGGCACGGCTCGCGCTCTTGCCGGCCGTTGCATAGCGGTCCTGCAGGGTGCGGCCCACTTCCAGCGCCAGGTCGTGGTCCTTGTTCGGGGTGAGGGTCAGCTTGGCCGTCCCCGAGCTGCTGTCCTGCTCGTTAAAGCCGCCGACAAACTTGTCCTCCAGGCGGCGCGATTTCTGGCCGTAGATCTGCAGGCCCAGCACATCGCTCTTGATCGGGCCGGCCAGGTAGAAGTTGCTCTGGTAGATATCGCCCGACGATGAGGATTCCTGCTGCGTGGTCTCGGCGCTCAAGGTACCCGTCCATTGCTTGGCCACCTTGCGCGTGATGATGTTGACCACACCACCCATCGCATCCGATCCGTAGAGCGAGGACATGGGGCCCCGCACCACCTCGATGCGTTCGATGGCGCTCAGGGGTGGCAGCCAGCCTTGCTCGATGCCGGCGCCATCGCTGTTGGGGCGGGTCTCGCGCGAGTTTTGCGGCTTGCCATCCACCAGGATCATCGTGTAGTTCGAGGCCATGCCCCGGATGCTGATATCGCTGGAGCTGCCGCCTCCGGTGATGACCACGCCGGGGACATCGCGCAGCGCATCGGTCACATCGCGGTAGGCCTTTTTCTCCAGCTCCTGGCGCGGAATCACGGTGATCGAGGCCGGCGCATCTTCCACCGCCTGCTCAAAGCCCGATGCCGTCACCACCACGGTCGACAAGGTCTTGTCCGCGTCCACGTTCGCCTGGGCCTGCGCCATGGCTGGGCCGCTCAGCATGGCTGCGGCCACCAGCGCGGTGGCGCGCCATGCATGGGGCACGGCACTGCGGGGCGACGGGCCTGCATGCAGCAGCGAGGTTGGGCGGGCAGCGCGGGCTGCAGCAAAAGCTGCAGAAAGCGGGCGGGCGGTCATGGAAAAAGCTCCGGTTCATCAACAAGGTTGGCGCATGGCTGCGCCGCCAGAGCGCTCGTGGCATTCAGGCAAAGCGCAGGCCCAGGGCCGGCGTTTATTCGCGGGGTTTGGCGGTGTCAGTCACGGCGGGGCAGGCAGCAAGTGCTTGCGGCTGGGCCGTCCTGGCGTGCATGCCGGGCTGTGCGGCATGGAGATGGCAGAGGCGCCATCTGGCTGGGCAACGAAAAATAGTCGAGGGACAATCAACAAATGCGAATGCTTCTTATTATATCCAACGATAAAGAAGTGTTGACTAATGTGAAGCTGCGATGAAGCACTTTGGTACCCAGCTGTCGCTGTTATGCCTACACCGTGCCAGCACCCAAATGGTTCAGCAGCCAGCCCAGCCAGAACAGCACAAAGCCGATCAAACCGCCCACCAAGGTGCCATTGATGCGGATGTACTGCAGGTCGCGGCCAATGTTCCACTCGATCAGCTCGCCCAGCTCACGCGCGTCCCAGCGCTTGACGGTATCGGCAATATGGGTGCCGAAGAACTGCGAGATCTCGGGCGCCAGCTCCTGCACCCAGAGCTCCATGCGGGTGTTCAGCGCGCTGCGCAAGGCCGGGTCACCCGCCAGCGATTTGCCCAGCCACAGGCCCATGCCGCGCACATTGCGCGACATGGCCGAATGCTCGTTGGCCAGGTCGGCCTGCAGGCTGGCACGCAGGCTTTGCCACAGCTCCTGCACATACGTGCCCACGGCAGGGTCGTGCTGCAGGTAGCGGCGCACTTCCTCGCCCTTGGCATGCCAGGCGGGGTCCTGGGCCAGGCGCTCTACCCATTCCTGCATGGTCTGGTCAAACTTGGCGCGCAGCACATGGCTGGGGTTGTCGGCAATCGCATCGAGCAGGTGCTCCAGGCTGCTGGCGATCATCGCCGAGCCCTTGTCACTGAGCCAACCGGTGGGCAGCATTTTTTCCTTCATCGGGTGCTCGGTCTTGAGCCAATGCGCAATGGTCTGCGCGATCAGGGTCCGCGTCTCGGCCTCGTGCAGCAGCTCGACCAGCTTGTCCAGCGCCTGCGCCAACAGCACCTGGTGGCGGCCATTGTGGGTCAACACCGTCAGCAGCTTGGACAGCGACTGCGACAGGTCCAGCTGGCCCAGCAAAGTGCGCAGCGCCAGCTTGATAAAGCGCTCCACCTGCGCATCCTGCACGGTGGCCAGCGCGGCGGCGGCCAGGCGCGCCACCTGGTGGCCCAGCAGCTCGGCATTGGCGGGGGACTTGAGCCACTGCGCCAGTTTATCGGCCGGCTGGTGCGTGCGCACCAGCTGCACCAGCGAGTCGCCATCGAGAAAACGCTCGCGCACAAACACGGCCAGGTTCTCGCCAATGCGGTCCTTGTTGCGCGGGATGATGGCCGTGTGCCGGGAGATCCACGGTATTGGAATGTGCTTGAACAGCGCCGCCACCGCAAACCAGTCGGCCAGCGCGCCGACCATGCCCGCCTCGGTCATCGCGCGCAGGCAGCGCAGCGCCAGCTGCCAGTGCGGCGACTGCGCAAAAGGCTGGCCCAGGCACCAGCTGGTCAGGACGAACAGCAGGCCCACGGCCAGCAATAGCAGCAGGGGCGTGCGCTTGGCGCGGCGCAGCAGTTGTTGCTGCTCATGTGTCAGTAGCAAAGGCATACGGGCCACTGTAGCGGCAAGGAGCAGCGCTTGCCAAGTCAGCCAACAGCGCGGTTGCCCATTCCTGGGCACAGTGCCCGCAAAGTGTGGACAATGTCGGCCTGTGCGGCCGATGGCCGCGTTCTCTTCTGCACCAACCATGACCGATACCACTGCCCGCCCCGAACTGCCCGACCACCTGTCCATCGACCCCAAGAGCCCACACTTTGTGCGCGAGGTTTTTGACCACGATATCGGCATCCGCTTCAACGGCACCGAGCGCGTGGATGTCGAGGAATACTGCGTGAGCGAAGGCTGGGTGAAAGTGCCCGCCGGCAAGACCGTGGACCGCAAGGGCAAGCCGCTGCTGATCAAGATCAAGGGCACGGTCGAGGCCTATTACAAGGACTGAGTCCTGACCTGATGGGCCTCGCAGGGCTGCCCCCGCTGCAGTCCGGTGAACCCAAAAAAGCCGACCCACCCTTGCCAATGCTGGCAGGGTGGGTCGGCTTTTTGCATGGCGCATTCAAGGCCGCGCGTGCTTCAGGGGTTCGCGATCAGGCCAGCGCCTCGGCCGGGCCAAAGAACTCGTAGCGCACCTGGGCATCGGGCACGCCCAGCTTGCGCAGCGAGGCCTTGACCGAGCGCATAAAGGGCTTGGGGCCCAGAAAGTACACATCGGCATCGCGCGAGGCCGGCAGCCACTGGCCCAGCAGGTCCTCGGTCAGATGGCCCTGGGCAGCGACCGCCTCACCATCGGCCACCTGGTCATACACATAGAGCGGCTGCAGCTGGCTGTGCGCCTGCGCCAGCGCATCGATCTGCGGGCGGAAGGCATGCACGGCGCTGTCCCGCGCGCAGTGGATAAAGGTGATGGGGCGGTCGGTCTGCAACGCGGCTTCGAGCATCGGCAAGGTGGGGGTGATGCCCACCCCGCCGCTGATCAGCACCAGCGGGCGCTGGCTGACCTGCAAGGTGAAATGGCCGGCGGGTGCAAACAGCTCCAGGGTGTCGCCCACTTGCAGGTCATGCAGGTAGTTGGAGACCTTGCCACCGGGCTCGCGCTTGACGCTAATGCGGTAGCTGCGGCCATTGCTCGGGGCCGACAGCGAGTAGTTGCGGCGCTGCTCGGTGCCATCGACGATGGCGCGCAGGCCGATGTACTGGCCCGGCTGGTGGGCGATCACCGCCTTGCCGTCCACCGGCTCCAGGTAGAAGGAACTGATCTCGGCGCTCTCGGCCACCTTCTGCACGAGCTTGAAATTACGCGCACCGCGCCAGCCGCCTTCGGCATGGGCAATGTCGTCATAGGCCTTGGCCTCGGCAGCGATCAGGATATCGGCCAGCTGGGTGTAGGCAGCTGCCCAGGCATCAATCACCGCATCGGTGGCAATCTCGGCGCCCAGCACCTCGCGGATCGCGCGCAGCAAACAAGTGCCCACGATCTGGTACTGGTCCGGCTGGACCTGCAGCGCCACATGCTTGTTGATGATCTGCGCGGGCAGGTCGCCCAGGTTCTCCAGCTTGTCGATGTGCTTGGCGTACATCAGCACGCTGTGGGCCAGTGCGCGGGGCTGGGCACCGCTTTGCTGGTGGGCCTGGTTGAACAACGGGCGCACCTCGGGGTACTCGCTCAGCATCATTTGGTAGAAATGCGTGGTCAGCGCCTCACCGCCGGTCTCCAGCAGGGGGACGGTGGCCTGGATGATCTGTTTTTGGCTATCGCTCAGCATCTAACTCTCCTTGCATGTGGTTGGTCTTAACAATGCATGCAACGTGCCAACACCGCGTTTGTGGAATATCAATACCTTGCACAATGCATGCAGTCATACTGACAACTGATTAATGCTGTGTTTTTGACACCTCGAGTCGTTTTGACATCCTCCAAAATCCTCAACGCCGTCATTCCGCTGGTGGCCGACCTGGCCCAGGAACTGCCCGAGCGCGAACGCCTGCGCCGCCTGCTCGCCGCCTTGCGCACCCTGCTGCCCGCCGATGCAGTGGCACTGCTGCGCCTCAACGGCGAATGGCTGGAGCCGGTGGCCATCGATGGCCTGGTGCCCGATACCCTGGGCCGGCGCTTCAAGGTGGCCGAGCACCCCCGCTTGGCCCAGCTGCTGGCGGCCGGTCAGGCGATGCGCTTTGCGCCCGACAGCCCCCTGCCCGACCCCTATGACGGCCTGATCACCACCCCGGGCGAGCTGCATGTGCATGACTGCATGGGCTGCGTGCTGCAGACCGGCGGCCTGGCCTGGGGCCTGTTGACCCTGGATGCGCTGGAGCCCAACCGCTTTGCCGATGACAATGCGCTCGAACTGCTGCAGGCCTTCAGCAACCTGGCCGCCGCCACGGTGGCCACGGCCGAGCGGGTGCAGCAGCTATCCCATGCCGCACGCAGTGCCACTGCGCCCTCGCCGCGCAACGCCAGTGCCGATCGCAGCCGCCAGATCCTCGGCACCAGCCCTGCGATCCGCCAATTGCAAAGCAGCATTGCGCTGGTCGCCGCCAGCGACCTCTGCGTGCTGATCACCGGCGAGACCGGCACCGGCAAGGAGCTGGTGGCCCAGGCGGTGCATGCGCAATCCCCGCGCGCAGCGCAACCGCTGGTCAGCATCAACTGCGCAGCCCTGCCCGACAACCTGGTTGAGAGCGAGCTGTTTGGCCATGTGCGCGGCGCCTTTACCGGCGCTTTGAGCGAGCGGCGTGGCAAGTTTGAACAGGCCCAGCACGGCACTTTGTTCCTTGACGAGGTGGGAGAGCTGTCGCTGTCGGTGCAGGCCAAGCTGCTGCGTGTGCTGCAAAGCGGCCAGCTGCAGCGCCTGGGCTCGGACCGCGAGCACCAGGTCGATGTGCGCGTGATTGCGGCCACCAACCGCGACCTGCCTGCCGAGGTGCAGGCCGGCCGCATGCGCGCCGATTTCTACCACCGCCTCTGCGTCTACCCCGTCGTCGTGCCACCGCTGCGGTTGCGGGACAGCGACACCCTGGTGCTCGCCGGCTGCTTTCTGGAAGAGAACCGGGCCCGCCTGCAACTGGGCGGCCTGCGCTTGGATGCCGCTGCCCAGGCCGCCCTGCTGCGCTACCCCTGGCCCGGCAATGTGCGCGAGCTGGAGCACTGCATCAGCCGCGCGGTGCTCAAAGCACTGAGCCGCACCCGGGGCCAGCGCAAGGACAGCGCCAAGCCCCGCATGCTGAGCATTGGCGAGGAAGATCTCTGGGACGGCGCAGCCGCCGCACCGCTGCCACCCGGCCATCAGGCAACGGGCCTAATCGCGACCCTGCCCACTGCCGAAGTGGCTGAAGGGCCAGCCGCCAGTGCCGATACCCCCGGCCTGCGCGCCCAAGTGGAGCGCTACGAGCGCCAACTGCTCAGTGCCAGCCTGGCCCGCCACCACGGCAACTGGGCCGCAGCCGCGCGCGAACTGCAACTGGACCGCGCCAATCTGCAGCGGCTGGCCAAGCGCCTGGGGGTTGAGCGACACTAAGCGGGACAGCATCCGCACAGGAGGCACATGAAAAAGAAAAAGCTCAGTCAGTCAGCCGACTATGTACCGCACCCGCGCTATGGGAGTGAACCGATACCATCGGATGTAAAAGGCGTATCAACAGAGACAATTTTGCGGAGCCATTGGTCCTATAGGTCCAGTGACATCTTTCCTGAGTCGGTGCTGATGGCTGATACCAGCAAGCAACATTTCAATGTTTTCCCGCGCGAGTGCTATGTCGACATGCGCAAAACTTGCCGCAACTGCCAACGCCCCTTCATCTTTTTTGCAGCCGAACAAAAACACTGGTTTGAGGTGCTGCAGTTTTACGTAGACGCGGACTGCGTGCATTGCCCTGAATGCCGTGTGCAACGCACCGCCGCCAAACGCGCGTTTCAACGTTATTCCTCTTTGATTCTGCTTGCCAATCCAACCCAAGACGAGCTGCAGCAATTGGTAGATGCAGCCGCTTTGCTACATGCGCAAGGCACGCTAAAGAGTCGTGAACGCTTGGGCCAGCTTAAAAATGCTGCGCTCCGGCTGATTCCAGATTACCCGGGCACCTTGGCCTTGGTCGAGGCGCTGCGAAACCAGGACGCGTTTCCTGCGACTGAGGAAGGCGACTAAACAAAATAGCCTCCGAGCCAGCAAGACGCGGAGGCTTTTCAGCTTGTGGAGCAGCAGGTTTTACTGGCCCTTGATGCCCAGCAGTTCCACTTCAAAGTTCAAGGTGGCATTGGGCGGGATCACACCGCCAGCGCCACGGGCGCCGTAGGCGATGGAGGCTGGGCAGGTCAGCTTGGCCTTGCCGCCCACCTTCATCAGCTGCACGCCTTCGGTCCAGCAGGGGATCACGCCTTGCAGCGGGAACTCGATCGGCTCACCGCGCTTGTAGGAGCTGTCAAACTCCTTGCCGCTGTCGGGGAAGGTGCCTTTGTAGTGCACCTTGACGGTGTCGGTCTTCTTGGGGCTGGCGCCAGTGCCATCCTTGATGCTTTCAAACACCAGGCCGCTCTGGGTCGTCACAGGCTTGCTCTGGGCCTGGGCGAAACCGGCGGTCAGGGCGATGGCAGCGAACAGGGCGCTGGCAGTCAATGCTTTCATTGCGAAATCCAATCCAATGTTGTCAAACCAAGCAGCATTCTGCACCGGGATTGCCAGCGCAGCGTGACTTCAAACAGTAATTAACCCTTGATACCTAAACCATCCAGCGCCTGGCGCAGATGGCCCACGGTGCGCTCCACGTTGTGCCATTTGTCGAGACCAAACAGGCCGATGCGGAAGGTTTTGAAGTCCGGACCCTCGTCGCACATCAGCGGCACGCCGGCAGCGGTCTGCAGGCCCACGCTGGCAAATTTCTTGCTGTTCTGGATTTCGGGGTCGGTGGTGAAGCTGACGACCACGCCAGGCGCCTGAAAGCCCGCAGCCGCCACGCTGGGGAAGCCACGTGACTGCAGCAGCGCACGCACTTCCTGGCCCAGCTGGGTCTGCTCTTCGCGCAGCTTGTCCAGGCCATAGGCCTCGGCCTCCTGCATCACCTCGCAGAGCTGCACCAGCGAATCGGTGGGCATGGTGGCGTGGTAGGCATGCTGGCCCTTTTCGTAGCCTTCGGCAATCTGCATCCACTTCTTCAAATCGCAGGAGAAGCTGCTGCTCTTGGTGTCCTCGATGGCCTTGCGGGCGCGCTCGGAGAACATCACCATTGCGCAGCAAGGCGGGCCGCTCCAGCCCTTTTGCGGCGCGGTGATCAGCACATCGACACCGGTCTTTTGCATGTCCACCCAGATGGCGCCGCTGGCCACGCAGTCGAGCACCATCAAGGCGCCCACCTCATGCGCGGCAGCGCTGATGGTCTGGATGTAGTCATCGGGCAGCACAATGCCGCTGGCCGTCTCGACATGCGGGGCAAACACCACCTGGGGCTTGTCCTTGCGGATGGCGGCTGCCACCTCTTCGGCCGGGCAAGGCGCCCAGGCATCCTGGGGGCCTGTGCCTTGCGGGCGGGCCTTGCAGATCACCGCGCTGCCGCCCAAGCCACCTTCTTCAAAAATCTGGGTCCAGCGGTAGCTGAACCAGCCATTGCGCACGATCAGCACCTTGGCCTGGTTGGCAAACTGGCGGGCCACTGCCTCCATGCCAAAGGTGCCACTGCCCGGCACGATCACCGCCGTGTGGGCGTGGTAGGTGGTCTTGAGGATGCGCAGTACTTCGCCCATCACACCGATAAAGCGGTGCGACATGTGGTTGAGCGCGCGGTCGGTGTAGACCACCGAAAACTCCAACAGGCCATCGGGGTCAACGTCGGGTAGCAATCCTGGCATGGGGGTCTCCTGTTTGTGGGAAGGGGTACACAGAGAAATTGGGGAGCCAGCTTAGCACGCAGCCACCGGCGTTGCTGCTGTCTGGCTGGCAGGTGGGTGGGAGCCGGTCAGTGGGCGCTGCCGTAGTCGCGCTGGCCAAAGATGCCGCTGCCCACGCGCACCATCGTCGAGCCGGCCTGCACGGCCGCCTGCAGATCGGCGGTCATGCCCAGCGAGATGGTGTCCCACTGCGCCAGCTGCGGCAGGCCCAGCGCGGCGATCTCGTCAAACACGGCCTTGACCCGCTGGTGCACGGCCAGCTGTGCGGCAAAGTCAGCCACCACGTCGGGGATGCTCATCACACCCCGCAACTGCAACTGGGGCAGCTGCGCCACTTGCTGCACCAGCGCTGCCACCTCATCTGGCGCAACGCCGGACTTGGTGCTGCCGCCATCGACATTGACTTGGATGCAGATCTGCAGCGGCGCCAGCTGGGCCGGCCGCTGGGCGGACAGGCGCTCTGCCGTCTTGAGCCGGTCCACCGTATGCACCCAGTCAAAGTGCTCGGCCACCAGGCGGGTCTTGTTGCTCTGGATCGGGCCGATGCAGTGCCAGACCAGGCCCTGGTCCTTCCAGGCGTCCTGCTCGGCAAAGTAGCGGATCTTCTCGACGGCTTCCTGGATGTAGTTTTCGCCAAAGGCGCGCTGACCGGCCTCGGCCGCCTCGGCAATGGCGTCCACCCCAAAGGTCTTGGAGACGGCCAGCAGCTGCACGCTGTTGTCAGGCCGACCACAGGCGCGGCAGGCCTGGTCTATTTGCAGGCGAACCTGCTGAATTTTTTCGGGAATCGTGCTCATAATGTAAAAATATGCACGGCCTTGGAACTGATTGACAACAAGGCCTTGCACGCAAAGCGTACCAAAACAACGAGGGAAATGCAGTGGATATCACCCAATTGCTGGCATTCAGTGTCAAAAACAAAGCGTCTGACTTGCACCTGTCTGCCGGCCTGCCGCCGATGATTCGGGTCCACGGCGATGTGCGCCGCATCAATGTCGATCCGCTGGACCACAAGCAGGTCCACGCCATGGTCTACGACATCATGAGTGACGCCCAGCGCAAGCAGTACGAAGAATTCCTCGAAGTCGACTTCTCGTTCGAGATCGAAGGCCTGGCCCGTTTCCGCGTCAATGCCTTCAACCAGAACCGGGGCTCGGGCGCCGTGTTCCGGACCATTCCGAGCAAGATCCTGACCCTGGAGCAGCTCAACGCGCCCAAGATTCTGGCAGAGCTGTCGCTCAAGCCGCGTGGCATGGTGCTGGTGACGGGCCCTACCGGCTCGGGCAAATCCACCACCTTGGCCGCCATGGTCAATTACCTGAACGAAAACGAGTACGGCCATATTCTGACGGTGGAAGATCCGATCGAATTCGTGCATGAATCGAAAAAGTGCCTGATCAACCAGCGCGAAGTTGGCCCGCAAACGCTGTCGTTCAACGCCGCGCTGCGCTCGGCACTGCGTGAAGACCCGGACGCGATTCTGGTGGGTGAAATGCGCGACCTGGAAACCATCCGCCTGGCGATGACCGCTGCAGAAACCGGCCACTTGGTGTTTGGCACCCTGCACACCTCCAGCGCCGCCAAGACGGTGGACCGGATCATCGACGTGTTCCCCGCCGATGAAAAGGAAATGGTCCGTGCCATGTTGTCAGAATCGCTGCAGGCCGTGATCTCCCAGACGCTATGCAAGACCAAGGACGGCCAGGGCCGGGTCGCCGCCCACGAGATCATGCTCGGCACTCCGGCCATCCGCAATCTGATCCGCGAGGCCAAGGTGGCACAGATGTATTCGACCATCCAGACCAGCAGCAATATGGGCATGCAGACCCTGGACCAGAACCTGACCGACCTGGTGCGCCGCAATGTGATCAGCCCGGCCGAGGCGCGCAGCAAGGCCAAGACGCCGGAGAACTTCCCGGGCTAAGGGCTTATTCATTCGTCAACTGACAAACGGTTGCACGAAGGGCACCAGCGGTCATTGCCAGTACTGCTGGTGCCCTTTATGCTTTGCGGGATCAAAGGAGACCATGGGCCATGAACCGCTTGCATTCCGCATCCCCGGCAGACGATGCCGCCGAGGCAGACACCGGCTTCTTCCTCCATGGCTTTCAGCAGGCCAGCACGTCTGAGGCCCCCTATGTACTGTGGAGCCAGCGCCGCAAGGCCATCCACGCCCAGCTTCTCGCGCCGGCCGACCCTGCCACCGCGCTGCGCATGGTCTGGGCCCAGGATGCGGCGCTCTCCCTGCTCCAGTCCCCCTTTATCGACCAGATGGTGCAGTACCTGGAGTTCTACCAGGTGCCGGCCGATCAAACCCTGATCCAGCAAGGCGAGCTGGGTGACTACCTGCTGATTGTGCTCAGCGGCCAGGTGCGGGTGGATCGGCAACTGGCCAATGGCCAATCCGTGCATCTGGCCGATACCCACCCCGGCGAAGTGCTGGGCGAAATGTCGCTGTTTGACAGCAGTCCCCGTTTTTCTTCGTGCACCACGAGCACCGACTGTGCACTGGCTGTCCTGAAGGCCGATACACTGGACGCCATGATGGAGTTGGACGCGTCCACGGCCGCCTATTTGCTGGCCTTGTTCACGCGCAAACTCTCCACGCGGTTGCGGCAGACCAGCGCCCGGATTGAGCCCTGAGCCTCTCAGGGCGACCATTCCAGGGCGCTTCTGTTGCATCAGCAACAATAACGGTGCCCAGAGAGGATTGTCATGGAACGGGATCAGGCCAGTAAGTTCATCAACGACCTGTTGAAGCTGATGGTGCAGCGCAATGGCAGCGATTTGTTCATCACCGCAGACTTTCCACCGGCCATCAAGATCGATGGCAAGGTCACCAAGGTCTCCAGCCAACCGCTGTCGCCCACCCACTCCCTGACCCTGGCCCGCTCGATCATGAGCGACAAGCAGGTCGCCGAGTTCGAAAAAACCAAGGAATGCAATTTCGCGATCTCGCCCGCTGGTATCGGGCGTTTCCGCGTCAACGCCTTCATGCAGCAAGGCCATGTCGGCCTGGTGCTGCGGACCATCCCGCTGACCCTGCCCACCATTGACGGCCTGGGCGTGCCCCAGGTACTCAAGGACCTGGCGATGTCCAAGCGCGGGCTGTGCATCATGGTGGGGGCTACCGGTTCGGGCAAGTCCACCACCTTGGCGGCCATGGTTGATTGGCGCAACGAGAACTCCTACGGCCACATCATCACCATCGAGGACCCGGTGGAATTTGTCCACCCACACAAGAACTGCGTCGTGACCCAGCGCGAAGTGGGCCTGGACACCGACACCTGGGAAGCGGCACTGAAGAACACCTTGCGCCAGGCGCCCGACGTCATCCTGATGGGCGAAATCCGCGACCGCGAAACCATGGAACACGCAGTGGCCTTTGCCGAAACCGGCCACCTCTGCCTGGCCACCCTGCACGCCAACAGTGCCAACCAGGCGCTGGACCGGATCATCAACTTCTTCCCCGAAGAGCGCCGCGCACAGCTGCTGATGGACCTGTCGCTTAACCTGCGCGGCCTGGTGTCGCAGCGCCTGCTGAGCAAGCAGGACAGCAAGGGCCGGGTGGCGGCTGTTGAGGTGATGCTGAACTCGCCCCTGATCTCGGACCTGATCTTCAAGGGCGAGGTCAACGAGATCAAGGAGATCATGAAGAAGAGCCGCAACCTGGGCATGCAGACCTTTGACCAGGCGCTGTTTGACCTCTACGAGGCCAACCTGATCACCTACGAAGACGGGCTGCGCAACGCCGACTCCGTCAACGACCTGCGCCTGCAGATCAAGCTGGGCAGCCAGCGCGCCAAGCGCAGTGATCTGGCCGAGGGCACGGAGCACCTGACAATCGTTTAAGCTGTCAGCGTTTTGGGTTTTCAGCTACACGGCACCCAGGCCCGCCTTGGGTGCCGCTCTTTTTGGAGTCACCGCAATGGCATCGAGTATTCAAGCGCGCAGCTATGACAGCACCCCCTCCCTGAACCTCGCCTTTCTGGGCCTGGGCGTCATGGGCTACCCCATGGCCGGCCACCTGGCGCAGTCCGGCCACGCCGTCACCGTCTACAACCGCACCGCGCAAAAGGCACAAAACTGGTGCGACGAGTTTGCTGCCACCAAGGCAGCCCAACATGCGGCCACACCGCGCGAGGCCGTCGCCAACGCGGACATCGTGTTCTGCTGCGTCGGCAATGACGATGACCTGCGCTCGGTCGTGCTGGGTGCCGATGGCGCGCTGGCCGGCATGAAGCCCGGTGCCATCTTTGTCGACCACACCACCGCGTCGGCCGATGTGGCGCGCGAGCTGTATGCCGCCGCCCAGGCCAAGGGCCTGCACTTTATCGATGCGCCCGTCTCCGGCGGCCAGGCCGGAGCGGTCAACGGCCAGCTCACCGTCATGTGCGGCGGTGACGAGGCCGTGTTCAACACCGTCAAGCCGGTGGCTATGGCCTTCTCGCGCGCCTGCACCTTGCTGGGCAGCAGCGGCGCGGGCCAGCTGGCCAAGATGGTCAACCAGATCTGTATCGCCGGTGTCGTCCAAGGCCTGTCCGAAGCCATCGCCTTTGGCATGAACGCCGGCCTGGATATGCCCCAGGTGCTGGATGTCGTGAGCAAGGGCGCCGCCCAAAGCTGGCAAATGGAGAACCGGGGCAAGACCATGGTCGAGGGCAAGTTCGACTTCGGCTTTGCGGTGGACTGGATGCGCAAGGACCTGGGTCTGGTGCTGGACGAGGCCAAGCGCAATGGCTCGCGCCTGCCGCTGACTGCCCTGGTTGACCAGTTCTATGCCGATGTGCAGCAGTCGGGTGGCAAGCGCTGGGATACATCGAGCCTGATCACCCGCCTGAACAAGAAGGCCTGATCCAGCTGCTTGACCCGTAAAAAAGGCCGCTGACGCGGCCTTTTTGCTGAGCAGGTGTGCCCATCAGGGCTTGGTCGTAAAACCATCGTTGATCGGTTGCACCGGCGTGGTGTTGACCGGCGAGGTGGTCACACCGGAAGACACCGGCGCCGCAGCGGGTGCGGCGGCGGAAGGTGCTGGCACCACGGTCGCGGGCTGGGTGCTGATGGCCGCAGCGCTGCTGTCGTTGACGACGGGCGCGGCATTGCCGGTGCTGCGGTTGTTGCTGAGCGACTTGAGGTCGTCTTCGCTCAGGATCTCGAACACCCGCACCACTTTTTGCACATTGGCGACGCCCCGGGCGATTTCGGCGGCGCGCTTGGATTCGCGCTCGGTCACGCGGCCCATCAGGTAGACCACATTGCGCTCGGTCAGCACCTTGATGGCGCTGGAGCTGAGGTCCTTGGCATCGATGATGCTCGCGCGCACCTTGCCGGTGATGAGGGTATCGGTCGAGCGCTGCGACAGGCTGGAGTTGAACATCACGCCCACGTCGTTGACGACGGAGCGCACGTTCTGCGCGCTCTTGGCGGCCTCTTCCGCCTTTTGCTTGAAGGCCTCGTTCGGCGCCTCACCGGTCAGCAGCACCTGGCGGTTGTAGCTGGTGACATTGATATGCCCGTCGTTGCCGGCACGCTCACGGATGGCGCTGGCCACGCGCATTTCAATGCTTTCGTCTTCCACCTGGATACCGGCGGTGCGGCGGTCAATCGCCATCACCGTGCCGCCGACGGCAGCGCCGCCGATCACCAGCGGAATGCAACCCGAGACGGTCGCAGCGACCGTTCCAGCCGCCACCAGACACAAGGTCAATCGCTTCCAAGACACAGGCATCATTCCTCTTCTCCTAACAATTGGGTATCGATTCCGTCAATCAGGCAGTGCAGCACCAGCTGGTGCACTTCGCGCACGCGGGTGCTGCGGTCATGCGGCACTCGCATCAGTACATCGGTTTCGCTCAGGGCATTGGCCAGCAGGCCACCTGTGCGGCCGGTCAACACCACCGTCGACATGTCGCGCTCATGTGCCGCGTCCACCGCGCCCAGCAGCGCTCGGTCATGGCCATCGGCACTGATAACCAGCAATAGATCGCCGGGCTGGCCCAAAGTTCGCACCTGGCGTGCCAGAGTTTGCGCATGGCCTTCGGCGGTGAGGCTGCTGCCCAGTTGGGCCTGCGCCAGCGCACCGTTGTCGAGCACCATCGCGGCTAGCTCGGGGCGCTCGCGCTCCATGCCGCTGATGCACATGGCGGCAAACTGCGCCGCCTGCGCCCAGGACAGGCCATTGCCGCAGCACATCACCTTGTTGCCGCTGGTGACACAGGCGAGCAGCGCGTGGATCGCGCTGGCGACGCTTTCGCTCATCTCCTGTGACACCTGGTAGTGGAGATCGGCGCTATCGATAAAGTGCTGTTGGATGTGTTGCTCAAGCATGGAGGCCCGATGATAACCTTGGCAGGTTTCCCCCTCGGGTCGGGATGATGACTTTTCTCAGTCCCACCGTGCGTGTAAAGCCCAGCCATTGCGCACTTCATCCGCCCTCGGGCACATCAAAGGCCGCTTGCAGCCAGACGATCTCCTGCTCGACCAGCACCGCATCAAAACGGCAGGCGGGCTGATGGCGCAAGCTGGCCAGGTAGTGCCGGGCCGCCAAGATAATGCGGCCTTGTTTGCTGCTGCCAATGCTGCCGCCCGCGCCGCCAAAGCCGCTGTGCTGGCGCTGGCGCACCTCGACAAACACGACGGTGCCATCGCGCTCCTGCATCACCAAGTCGATCTCGCCACCGCCGCGCCCGGGGGTGCGGTAATTGCGCGCCAGCAGGCGCAGGCCTTGTTGTTGGAGATAATGGAGCGCGGCATCTTCTGCCCTCTGGCCCCGCAGCTTGCTGGTTTCCGCCCCCTCGCCGGGGACCATCGGCGACACGGCAGGCGCGCTCGGGCCACGCCATTTTTCAAGGATCTTCCACGGTGTCTGCATCTTTCACCTCCGCTTTGCAAGCAGCCCAGGCTGCGGCCGGCACCCAGCACTACCCTGCCTCCACTTTGTATGTGGTGGCCACGCCCATCGGCAATCTGGCCGATATCACCTTGCGCGCGCTGCATGTGCTGGAGCTGGTCGATGCCGTCGCCTGCGAGGACACCCGCCACACCCACAGCATGCTACGTGCCTACGGGGTTGGCAAGTCGGGTGGCCAGCTGATTGCGGTCCACCAACACAACGAGGCCGAGGCGGCAGAGCAAGTCATCAGCCGCCTGCAGCAAGGCCAGCGCATTGCCTATGTGAGCGATGCCGGCACCCCCGGCGTAAGCGACCCCGGCGCGCGCCTGGCTGCTGCCGTGGCCCGCGCGGGCCTGCGCGTCAGCCCCCTGCCCGGCGCCAGCAGCGTGACGGCGCTGGTCAGTGCCGCCGGTGCGGTGGGGGGCGAAGGCGCCAGCAACGGTTTTGCGTTTATTGGTTTTCTGCCCACCAAGGCGCAAGAGCGCCAGCAGGCGGTGGCGCAGCTGGCGCAAGACCCGCGCAGCTTGGTGCTATTGGAGGCACCCCACCGCATTGCCGACCTGGCCCAGGCACTGGCGGTGCTGCAAGATCGCCCCATCACTTTGGGCCGCGAGCTGACCAAGCAGTTTGAAGACATTGCCACCATGCCGGCCGCCGAGGTACCCGCCTGGCTGGCCGCTGACCCGCACCGCAGCAAGGGCGAGTTTGCGCTGCTGCTGCACCCGCAAGCGGTGCAAACCGATGGCCTGGCCGAGGCCCACCGCGTGCTGGCGCTGCTGCTGGCCGAGCTGCCAACCAAGACGGCCGTCAAGCTGGCCGCCGACATCAGCGGCGCGCCCCGCAATGCACTGTATGACACGGCTTTGGCCTGGAAGCGCGATGCCGAGCAAGGCGATGATTAAAGGCCGATAAACGCGCCCGAGGGCATCACAGTGCCTGGCCGTGCACCAGGCCTGCCGCCACCCCACCAAACAGATCGCCCTCGACCTGCGGGGTGTCCGGAAAAGCCAGCGCCAGCGCCGCGCGCAGCGGCTGCAAGGCCGAGGAACCGCCGGTCAGGTAGATCGCATCGATCTGCCCTTGCTGCAGACCAGCGGCCTGCACGCAATCGAGGGCGCATTGCGCCACCTGGGCCAGCAGGGCCTGCAGGCATTGCTGCAGGTCGGCCGGCAAGACCTCAGGGCTCAGGCTCTGCTCCAGCCAGTCCAGTTCCAGCTTTTGCGCGCTTTGGTGGTTGGACAGACCGATCTTGGTCTCCTCGACCGCATTGGCCAGGCGGTGGCCCCAGTGCTCTTGCAACAGGCGTACCAGCCGGTCGTGCAAGACCGTATCGCTGTAGCTGCTACGCAGCGCCTGCACCTCGCGCTGGCGCTGCGGGCTGTACAGCCACTGGATCAAATGCCAGGTCGAGAGATCGTGGAACACCGCGCTGGGCACCTCGCGCCCGCTGGGGCCCACATGCTGCAGGCCCAACAGCGGCATGGCGGCCAGCAGGCTCAGGCGCCGGTCAAAATCGGTGCCTCCAATGTGTACACCGGTGGTAGCCAGAATGTCGCTGCTGCGCTCAGGCTTGTTGCGGCGATCGGGCCCCAGGCGCACCACGGTGAAGTCCGAGGTACCGCCGCCAATGTCAACCACCAGCACCAGGGCCTCATTGACAATGCGCTGCTCGTAATCCAGGGCCGCTGCAATCGGTTCGAGCTGAAAGCGCACATCCTTGAAGCCGGCGGCCTGCGCCGCATGCTGCAAGGCGTTTTGTGCTGCCTGGTCGCGCCCGGCGTCCTCGTCAACAAAATGCACCGGCCGGCCCATCACCACGGTGGCGGGCAAATGGCCCATCTGGCGCTCGGCGGTGGCGGCCAGCTGCTGCACAAACAGCGCCACGATGTCCTGGTAGGCCATCAGCTTGCCATGCACCACCGTTTTCTCCTGCATCAGCGCGCTGCCCAGCAGGCTTTTGAGCGAGCGCATCAACCGGCCTTCGGTGCCTTCCAGGTAGCGCAAAACGGCATCACGCCCATAGTGGGTGCGGTGGTCTTCGGTGTTGAAGAACACGGCCGTTGGCATGGCCAGCGATGTGCCCTCGGCCTGCAGCAAGGTGGACGGGCCGGGCGCGGCCAAATCGGCCTTGAAGGCCATGGCCGAATTGGAGGTGCCGAAATCAATGCCCAGGATGGAAGATGCAGATGACATAAAGACCAGATCCGACGGGGGAATCGGACGAATAAAAAGCAAAGCGTGCTGGCCTGTGCAAACCGCAGGCAGCAAAAAGGGAAAAGCCTCTGCACCCTTGCGGGTGCAGAGGCCGAAATTCGACGGGCCCGAAGGCCACCATGGCTGGCCCCTGCGCAGAAGGAGCGCCAGCGCCTGGAAAATTATAGGCCAAGCGCTTGTTCCCTGTGGCCAGACGGCTGCTGCTATGCTCTGCGCTCGCTGCGCCAGGCGCCCGCCGCTCTGCAGCCCACCGGACCCGATTGCCCGCCATGCAAATCACCCACACCATCGCAGAACTTCGACAAGCCCTGGCCCAGCGCGGCCGGCCCGCCTTTGTGCCCACCATGGGCAACCTGCACGCCGGCCATATCTCGCTGCTGCACGAGGCCAAGCGCCATGGCGCAGTGACGGTGGCCAGCATCTTCGTCAACCGCCTGCAGTTCTTGCCTACCGAGGACTTTGACAGCTACCCGCGCACCTGGGACAACGACTGCGCTCAACTGCGGGCGGCTGGCTGCGACATCCTGTTTGCGCCGCGCGAGAAAGACCTCTACCCCGAGCCCCAGCTGTTCAAAGTGCAGCCCGACCCGGCGCTGGCCGACATTCTGGAAGGCGAGTTCCGCCCCGGCTTTTTCACCGGTGTCTGCACCGTGGTGATGAAGCTGTTCAGTTGCGTGTTTGCCAGCACCGGCGGCGGTGCCGCTATCTTTGGCTGGAAGGACTACCAGCAGCTGATGGTGATCCAACGCATGGTGGCGCAGTTTGCGCTGCCCATCGAGATCATCGGCGTGCCCACCGCCCGCGCCGACGACGGCCTGGCGCTCAGCTCGCGCAATGGCTACCTGAGCGCGGCAGAGCGCCAGCAGGCCATGGCCTTGTCGCAGGCGCTGCAGGCCCTGGCCGCCGCCGCCCGCAGCGCACCGGGCAGCCTGGCCGACCTAGAAGCAACAGCCATGCAAGCCCTGCGCGCCCAAGGCTGGGAGCCCGACTACCTGAGCGTGCGCCAGCGCCACAACCTACTGCCGCCCGCCATGGGCGAGCTGGCCCTCGCGCCCCTGGTGGTGCTGGGTGCGGCACGGCTGGGGAGCACGCGGCTGATTGATAACCTGGAGTTTTGACGCGGCGCCTGCGCCCGGGCACCGCTACCTTTGCGGATGGAGGCGCCGGCTACAACCCATGAAGCCCTGCAGCCTTGCCGTTGCGACTTCGTGCCATTTCGCTTCTTTTTCGATAGCGTTCATGGCCTCTTTTGAGTGCCTTTGAGCGGCTTGCCTTCTGCTGACAATTGTTTGCCACGGCCGCTAGGTTACAGCCGAAAAACATACGCATGTATCCATCTATAGACGGTACATTTTTATCCGAATAGTCAATGCATAGCGGGGTCTGAATGCCCAGACTCCGCGAGGCTCGCGTACCCGCATAGGGTTTTGCACGCCTAGACTATGATGCATATTGATACAAATAGACGCTGTTGGTTACTCAGTCATCTTCCATGAGGTGATGTTGGTCGCCATGGCATAGCAGATTCCAAGGGAAGAGAAATGACCCATCCAATGCGCTTTTTCAGGCTGCTGCTGGCAGCCTTTTTACTGTGTGCGGGGGCGCAGCATGCCTTTGCACAGAAAGTTTTGCTGCTGACCACTAACGTCGAAGCTCCCAATGCAGAGCAGGACGATGCCATCCGTGCTTACAACAATTTGCAGAGCGAATTCTCTTCCCAACTGGCTAACCCGGGCGATCTCACACGGAGGTCCTTTTTGGGCAATGCCAATGCCATCTCAGCGACTACCTTTAGCGATGCGCCCGGCCCCTATGACATCGTGATTGTTGCCGGTACCTACCGTGCCATCCATGACAGCAACTGGACTGTTCTGCAAAATGCAGTCGCCAACCGCTGGGCCAATTCCATCGTGTTTTTTGTCGATGGATGCTGCGAAGGGCAGAACACGGGCAACGCCCGAAAGATGGTTGCAGCCTTGAATGCAGGCACCTTGTCCACGTTTTCACTTGGCAGCACGGTCAATAGCTTTGGCTCTTTTCCATTGAACACGAACTCGCCCTACGCACCCTCGTTCACGGGCCTGAATCCTCTGCAAGGTGGCTACATCACCTATATCGACAATGTGCCCGCCAACAACGCGCTGTATGTGTCAGGTGCCTTGCCGGCAGCAGGCGTGACCCCCACCAACAATGTCTATGGCCTGCTGATTCCCACCGTGCAATCCAACGCGGGTCGAGGGGCTTGCGTGTTCGCCGTGGTGGATATCTCCATTTTTGACGGCAACCCCTGGACCAGCAACCAAGGCAAGATCGCGCCCGCCTTCCTCAACGCTGCCACCTCCGAAACCGGCGCCTGCGGCCTGCCCAAAGTCAGCAAGCGCTTTGACAAGACCGACCTCTACCTGGGCGGCAGCGACAACACCACGCTGCTGACCATAACGCTGTCCAACAGTACCCCCCAGGCCATCAACAATGTCAACCTGACCGACAACCTGCCCGCGCCTTTGCTGGTGGCTGCCGGTACGGTCGGCAACACCTGCACCGCTGGCACGCTCAATGCCGATGCAGGCGCCAACGCCATCAGCTACACCGGTTTCACGATTCCTGGCGACGGTTGCACCCTCACCGTGCCCGTGCAATGGCCCAATAGCGCCGCAGGCCGCCAGGCCTGCATCGACACCCCGTCAGTGACCAATACCATCACGCCGGGCACCGACTTTGTCTCGCCCACCGGCCAGGTCAACACCCCTGCCACCGCATCGCTCGCTTGCCATGCCGCACAGCTGGGCATTGCCAAACAAGTGGTCTGGCCTGCCAATGTCACGCCAGTGGATCTGACGGGCTCAAACTTCCCGGTGTCGGTGGTCTGCACCGGCAGCGATGGCGTAGTCTCGCCCGCCATCGACACCAGCATCACGCTGGATACCGCCACCACCGGCAGCGTCTCGATCACGCCAGTGATCTCCAGCGGCAGCTGCGTGGTGACCGAAGGCACCCGCCCCGCGCCCCCAGCCAACCATATCTGGGTGGAAGACCCGGCGCCGAGCGTCTCCGTCACGATGTCTGCGCCGCCGACAGCCAACAGCGCGCAACTGGTCAACACCCTCGCACGCGCCAACACCGATATCACGATCAGCAAGACGGTGGCAGGCGGCCCGGCTGCGGGCATCAGCGGCAGCTTTAGCTTTAGCGCCAACTGCGGCGTGGATGGCAGCTTCAACACCACGGTGGCCTTGAACGGCAGCAATGCCGGTGCGATGGCAATCATGAATGTGCCCCAGGGCGCCAGCTGTACAGTGAGCGAGGATCCCGCCATGCCAGCGGCCCCCGCAGGCTACGCCTGGAGCGCCACCCTGCCTGCGCCGGTCAGCTTGGTCACCGCGGCCAATGGCAACACCGCGAGCTTCACCAACACCCTGGTGCGCACGGCCCCCGCGGTACCTGCGGCGGTGCCCATGCTGGATAGCGTCAAGCTGCTGTGGATGGCTGCGGCCGTGGCGCTGCTGGGCATGCTGCTGCTGCGACGCACGCAGCGCGGCTAAGGTGAGAAGGTCCCGAGGGACCCTCTGCAAAACCCTCTGCCGTGGTCTGAACGCGGGCTCGGGCGATCGGCGTCCATCCCGCTTGGCGAGGGTTTTGCCGAGGATCCCTAACGGATCTTCACGTTGCCAGGCGGTTCGTAGCGCTGGCCAGGAAAGAACACCCGCTCGATCTCGCGCAGCGAGCCTTCGCCGAGAGAGCGGATTTTCAGCAGCGCATGCGGGTAGGCTTGGCGCAGTTGCTCGGGTGTGGTGATATCGCCGCGCGCCAGTGCGCGGACGATGGCCACCGGCAGCGATCCATTGAGGCAGGAGCCCGATACAAAAGGCAGGGTCGGCATGGCATGCGTCGGGATATAGGCCTGGCCGGGCATAAAAGCGCGTTCAATCTTGCGCAAGCGAAGCAGGCCAATGCCTTTGATGGCCAGCAGGCCCAGTGGATAGGCCTTGCGCACGGCCTCTGCTGAATCGATCCCGTTTTTCAGCAGAATGCGAATGACTTGGACAGGCAGCTTCCCATCCAAGGATGTGGGCGGGGATGAAGCTGAACCATTTGCCATATTGATGACATCATAATCATCTTTACTTAATAGTATTTCTGATTGTTTTCCTGGACTTCATAGGCTCGAAGCGTTGTCCGTCAAAGAAAGTGGCTTCCACCTCACGCAGTGCCTTGATGCCAAAGCCTGTGATCTCCACCAGGCGCCTCGGGTAGGCGGCCACCAGCTGCTGCACGGTTTTGATGCCATGTCGCCGCAGCGTGATCAATACCCGCCGAGACACTAGGCCTTCCAGCGACGTGCCATCCAGGTCATCCGTTTCAATCAGTGCAGGTACAGGCACTTCGTAGCGCCGCCCCGGAAAAAGCAGTTCCTCGATCTGCCGAAACCTGACGGGCCCGAGGTAGTGGATTTTCAGCAGTTTGGCTGGATACAGCGCATCGACTTGGGCCAGCGTTGTGATGTCGTGTCTGGCCAGCAGTTTCCACAGGTCGGGCGGCAGCAGGTCCTGGAGTGGCTTGTCGGGCCGTACAAACGGAGGGGATGGGGATGTCGTCATCTGTAACCATCGTATCTCCTAGGGCTTGCAAAATATTACATGCGAGGCTGAGATTAGATTTGTTGACATGTCTCATATACAGTCCCTAATACCAGCAGCTTTTTGCGTATATGCCCTCCTTGAGCGCCCAGTGCCTGCCTTGTAAAAAGCTATGGCCTCATGCCTTTGACCGGCCCGGCTGCGCGTCATGACGCTGGGCCACCTTGGCCATGTACAGCGTCCCCAGAACGCACAGGCTCAGCGCCGGCCAGCCCACGACGAACAGGCCCAGGAGCCCCTCTACAAAAAACAGCAAACACAGCCCTATCTGCACGGCACCAAACCGGCGGCGCGCCGGGCCTCTGGCTGCGACGGACCCGGGCGTGGCGCTGTTCGGGCCAGCGCCCTCTTTCGGGGCTGGCTCTTCCCGGGCTGGGTCCATTTGTTCAGGTTGCTGGGCATGCTGCATGGCAGGGGTTCCTTTCGTTCGGTGGCGTTGCCCTCGTCTTCAGATATAGCGAAATTACACTGGATTCCACAAATTGAATTCTGGCTCATTCCACTCCAACACACAACCATATCTGTTGGATTTCAACTAGACAGATATGATCAATAAGAAGCCTGCCGACAAGCCCTTGGCCCAGCTGTTGGGACAGCGCATTGCCGAGTTGCGCAAGTCGCGCCAGTGGACGCAGGCGCAATTGGCAGAGCGGCTGCAGGTAGAGCCTGAGACCATCAGCCGTTTTGAACGCGGCGCCTCCGTCCCCTCGCTGCATACGCTGGAAAGCCTCGCTGCCATCCTGCGCGTCAGCATCGGCGACCTGCTCGCCCAAAGCTCCACCGCTCCGGATGACCAGGCCATGCGGATCAGTGCATGGCTGTCGGAGCTGGAGCCGGCGGACCGTGCTTTTGTCACCGGCATCGTGCAGCAGCTTTGTGAGCGGCTGAGATCGCCTAGTGGGTGAACAACGCTGTTTTCCGTCATCGAAATCGCGGCATCCTCGCATCGCAAAGCAGACAAAAACCGTAGTTCAACAAGGGAACGCAGCTTCCATTGACCCCACCGGACTGTGCCATCAACGCGCCTGTTTGTTGTCACGTATTTCGTGACGACAGCATTTGAAGAAATCGCGAAACTCGTGCCCTGCCCCCTTCTCTGCTTGTGCTTGAAGCTGAGGCAGATGGGAGTTGAACGAATATGGCGAAAAAGAGAGAGTACATCACCAAGCGAGTTGGAAATCGCATTGCGGAGCTCAGACAATCGCGCAACTGGTCGCAAGCAGAATTGGCATTCCGCCTGCAGGTCGAGCCCGAAACCATTGACCACCTCGAATGCGGAACATCAACGCCTTCGCTGCAAACGCTAGAGAGCCTCGCGACAGCACTGCAAGTACGCATCAGCGACTTGGTCATCGAACACGCAGCCATTCCCGATCAGCAAGCCATGCAGATCAGGGCATGGCTTGCTGAGTTGGATCCAGCCGACCACGCGATTGTGACCGGCGTCATACAGCAACTGTGTGAGCGCATGCGCGCACGCGGCGGCCACCACTAACAACCTACATTTATAGAAGCAAGCATGACTGCAGCAACCCCATGGCGCCCACCCCAGCACATCCAAGTAAAAGCCATCGGCCTGCACTGGCGCGACGGCCAATTGCTGGCGGCCGAGGTCTTCGATGACGCAGGCCATTTGGTCGGCGTGCGCCCCCTGGGCGGTGGCCTGGAGTTTGGCGAGCGCTGGCAGGAGGCACTGCAGCGCGAGTTCCAGGAGGAGCTGGGCGTAGCGGTGGAAGTCCAGGGTCCGCCCATCGTGATGGAGAACATCTACACGCACCAAGGCAGCGCGGGCCATGAGGTGCTGTTCATCGCCGAAGTCGTTTTTGATGCAGCGCGCTTCGCGCACCAGGACCAGATCCGCTTCCGCGAAAACAATGGAGCGCTCTGCACGGCACGCTGGTTTGATCTGGCTGCGCTGGATAAGCCAGGCAGCCCAGCACTCTACCCGGCGGGACTGAAGCAAGCGCTGCGCAAGCCGGTCGCTTGAGCGGCATTCGCGGCCCCAAGCGACAGCCCCAGACGCAAAAAAGCCCATCACGGAGGATGGGCTTCAGAATGCGTTTGGTGGCCTGGCGCGGAATCGAACCACGGACACGCGGATTTTCAATCCGCTGCTCTACCAACTGAGCTACCGGGCCAACACAAGCTAGCATTATAGCCCGCCAGCGAGCCTGGTTTGGAAAATTGGGGAAATAGATGCGCAGGGCACACAGGCCAGATACAAGAAAGCCTCTGCACCAGATCTGATGCAGAGGCTTGTTGTTTTGTGGTGGCCTGGCGCGGAATCGAACCACGGACACGCGGATTTTCAATCCGCTGCTCTACCAACTGAGCTACCGGGCCCACGAGTGGAATTATAGCCCGAAAAAAAGGGGGCTTTTTCAAAAAACTGAAATCAGTTCTTTTTATTGCGCGTGAGATCCACACCCAGCTGGCGCAGCTTGCGGTACAGGTGGGTGCGTTCCAGGCCGGTCTTCTCGGCGACGCGGGTCATCGAGCCGCCTTCGCGCGCGAGGTGGAACTCAAAGTAGGCTTTCTCGAAACCGTCGCGTGCTTCGCGCAGTGGGCGGTCCAGGTCAAAGCCTTGGTGTGCATTGGGCGCAGCATCGGCTGCCGCGGCAGCAATGGCCACACTGGCAACCACCGGGGCGCTGTAGCCCGTGGGGGTGAAGGTGGGAACCACCTTGCCCGGCGCCGCCACTGGCGCTGCAGCGGCGGGCGCTGGCACGTTGCGCTGCAAGCCCTGCTCCACTGCCTTGAGCAGCTTTTGCATGGTGATGGGCTTCTCCAAAAAAGAGAACGCGCCAATGCGCGTCGCTTCCACTGCGGTATCGATGGTGGCGTGGCCACTCATCATGATCACCGGCATGGTGAGCAGGCCGGTCATCGACCACTCTTTGAGCAGCGACACGCCATCGGTGTCCGGCATCCAGATGTCGAGCAACACCAGGTCGTAGCCGCTTTCGTTGCGGGCCAAGCGCGCCTGGGTGGCGTTCTCTGCAACGTCCACGCTGTGGCCCTCATCGTTCAGGATCTCCGACAGGAGATCCCGAATTCCCAATTCGTCATCGACAACCAGAATATTTGCCATATTTTTTGAAAATCCAGTGCAGCAGGTGTGAGAGCTATTTTAAATCGCCAACTCTTTTTCGATAGCGAATGATAACGACACTTGAGCACCCAAGATTTTTTCCCCCTCGACTCGATTAGAGATTTCTACGCGAGCGCCATGCTCGTCCGCTATTTTCTTGACAACGGCCAAGCCCAAGCCGGTACCCCTGGGCTTGGTCGTCACGTAGGGCTCGAATGCCTTTTGTAATATATGTTCTGGAAAACCGCAACCGCAGTCAGCAATTGTCAACCGTACCCGCTTGCTGTTGCCTCCAAACCGGGTGGAGATCCGCACCGCCGGTGCGGAGGTCTCCTTGTCCACCCAGGCCTGTTGGGTTGCATCCTGTGCATTTTGCAGCAAGTTATGGATGACCTGCCGCAATTGTTGCGCATCGCCCATGATACGTGGGGCTGCGCTATCTAGCTCAGCCTCTACCGGTACCACTGCATTTTCCGCGCCATAAAGATGGAGCACGTCCATCACCAAGGCATTGAGGTCCACCGCATGCAGCTCGGCCGCCGGCAAACGCGCGTAGTCGCGGAACTCGTTGACGAGGCGCTTCATCGCATCGACCTGGTCCACGATGGTGGTGACTGATTTCTTCAGGATGGCCTGGTCCTGGCCTTCGAGCTTGTTTGCCAGCTTCATCTCCAGCCGCTCGGCCGACAACTGGATCGGCGTGAGCGGGTTCTTGATCTCATGCGCCAGACGCCGAGCCACCTCGCCCCAGGCCTGGGCGCGCTGGGCCGAGACAATTTCGGAGATGTCATCGAACACCAGCAGGCGGCGGTTGTCGGGCAAGGTCGCGCCCCGAGCGACCAGATTGATGCTGTTCTGGTTGGGCAGTTGGTTGTTGCCATGCAGCTCATAGGGCTGCTGCCAGTGGTCGAGGTAGTGCTCGTCGGTCACATCGTGCAGGCGGGAAAACTGCTGGTCCACCTCTTGGGCAAAGGCCTGCAGGCCGGGCAGATCACGCAGCGCGCGGCCCTCGTAAGCAGCCAGCGGTGCACGCAGGATGCGGGTGGCGCCGGGGTTGCTGGAGTGGATGATGCCGTCGGCATCGAGCACGATGACGCCCGCGGTCAGGTTATCGAGAATGGTCTGCAGGCTCTGGCGCGCCTCGTCGGTCTGGCGCATGCCGCGCTCCACCGCACGGCGGGCATCCAGCAGCTGCTGGGTCATTTCGGCGAAGGAGCGGGTCAGGCCGCTCAGCTCGTCCTTGCTCGGCAGCACCGGTTTGGGCCGCAGATTGCCCGATGCGACCTCGCGCACGCCTTCGGCCAGCACCAAAAGCGGGCGCACCAGCTGGTTGCCCAGCAGCGCTGCCAGCACCACGGCGCCAAACACGGCCAGGAACAGGCTCAGGGTCAGGGTGCCGATGTACATGCGCCGCAGGCCATCCCGCGCCAGCGCGCGCTCCTGGTATTCGCGGTTGGCCTCTTGCACCTTGAGCGCATTGATCACCAGCGCGGCGGGCAGCGACATGGTGGCCTGCAAAAAGCGGCCATCGGGGATCACGCCCACGTCGCCATTGGCCACCTGCACCAAGGTTTTGACGCGCACCTTGGACGGGTCGCCGGTGATGGCACCGTTGATATCAGCCACCTCTTCGAGACCATCAATCTGAAACGCCCGCTGCTGCTGGGTGGCATTGCGCAGCAAGGTGGCCGAGGGCTTCTCGGGGTTCAGTACAAAACGGGACAGGCCCGTGCTGGCGATGGCCTGGGAGCTGGCCGACCACAGCACCACATCGTCTGCGCCGAGCTGGTCCTTGATGCGCTCCAGCACCAGGCCGGATGCGGCGTCGGATATCTGGGACAGCTGGCTGCTGGCGGTGCGGGTGCGCTCGGCCATGGCGTTGGAGGTGGTATCGAGCGTGATGCGTGCGAGGTTGACGCCGGCGTCGAGTGCGCCTTCGACCTTCACATCGAACCAGCTCTCGATGGAACGCGAGACGAACTGGTAGGACACAAAATAGATCACCACGCCGGGCAACACGCCTACCAGCGCAAAGGTGGCCGCCAACTTGAGCAGCAGCTTGCTTCCAAAGCGCCGCGCCATCAGGCGCCGCACCAGGATGACCACACCCCAGAGCACCACCAGGCTCAGCACGCAGGCCACGCCGATGTTGACACCCAGCAGCACGCCGTAATAGCGCTCGTACAGCACCCGGTTGTTGGTGGCGAAAGACAGCAAGAAGAGCAAGACCAGGCCAATGCCGATCATCGTCGACAGGCCCACGATCACCGACCAGCGCGCGCGGCTGGGCCGGTAGGCCACGCGCATGGACGATGTCTTTTCTATTTTCACTGCGCGCTGGCCTCCGGCAGTGGCAACTGGCTTCTGATCTGCAGGTTCAGGCCCTCGTTGTTAAAAGGAGTGAACTGAAAGATGCGGGGCAGCTGGCTGCTGTCGAGCCGGAAATTGAACTTGACCAGGTAGTCCACATCGTTGAAGAGTTCATCGGCGCTGGCGATCTTCCAGTTGCGCACACGCTTGACGACCAGCATCACCTCGTCGAGGCTGTCAAAGCTCTGGCCCAGCGAGGTGACGGCGCCGGCATCGGTGAGCGGCATGCTGGAGACATGCAGGCGCCAGCGCCGCGTCAAGGGCTGGTAGCTCACACGCAGATAGCGTGCGGTCTTCTTGGCGGTCTTGTCGCGCCAGTACCAGCGCTCCGAGATGATCTGGGCCTCTTGCACAAAATACAGCGCCACGCCTTTGTTGAGCGCATCCTCGATCTGGTCGGGCAAGGCAAATTGCAGTGCCACGGTGGCGAAGGCACCGTCGGCATTGCGTACCAGCTGCAGCTCGACTTTCTTCTCGGTATCCGACGCCATGGCCGGTGCCGCTGCGGCAAAGCACAGCACCAGCGCAAGGAGGAAATGGTGGATCAATCGCATACGGACGGGCTCAACGAAGCGGCTTGTGCAGCAGCGCGTAGTAGAAACCGTCATGGTCCCGCGCCAGGCTGCCCAGGCTATTGTGACCGGCCTCGCGCAACTGTGGCAACAAATGCCCTGGCGCCGGCAGGCGTTGGGCATCCGGGTGGCGGCTCAGGAACTGCGCCACCTGGCCCTCGCCCTCTTCATGGAAAACCGAGCAGGTGCAGTACAGCAGCCGGCCGCCGGGCACCACCAGGGGCCATAGCGCTTCGAGCAGCTCGCGTTGTATGGCGGCGAGCTGGGCGATGTCGGTAGCGCGGCGCAGCCAGCGCACATCGGGCTGGCGGCGCACGATGCCGGAGGCCGAACAGGGCGCATCCAACAAAATTGCATCAAATTGCTGCACACCGTGGCGCGCTTGCACCGCTGGCAGCCAAGTTGCCACGTCGCTGCCGCTGGCCACCACCACATCGGCCTGCAGCGACAGGCGCGCCAAGGTGTCGCCAATGCGTTCGGCGCGCTGGGCATCGATTTCCAGCGCCACCACGTCGATGGGCAAGCTGTCGGTTGCGCATTCCAGCAGATGCGCGGTCTTGCCACCGGGCGCGGCACAGGCATCGAGCACATGCAGCGGGCGGCCATCCTGCGGCGCCAGGCCATCCAGCAGCAGCGGCGCCGCCATTTGCGCCGCGCTGTCTTGCACCGATACCCAGCCTTGCGCAAACTGCGGCAGCTGGTCAACCGGCACGCCGCGCGTCAGCACCAAACCCGCATCGCCCACGCCGACCACGGCCTCAATGCCTGCCTCATCGAGCAGGGCCTGGTAGTCCGCACGGCTGCAGCGCTGCAGGTTCACGCGCAGCGCCATCGGCGCCTGGGCATTGTTGGCGGCCACAATGGCCTGCCAATCTTGTGGATAGTCTTTTTGCAAGCGGCCCAGCCACCACTGTGGATGGTTGTACTGCGCCACCGACTCTTGGGCCACGGCGCGCAGCAGGTCATCGCGCTCGCGCAAAAAGCTGCGCAGGCAGCCGTTGATAAAGGCTGATTGCGACTTGGTGGCCGAGCGCTTCTTGGCCGCATCCACCGCCTGGTTGACCACGGTGAAGCCGTCGTAGCGCGGCACCTCGGGCAGCAGCAGCGCAAGCGATGTGCACAGCAGCGCATCAACTGCGCTGCCGGGCTTGCGCGGTGCCAGCTCAGCACGCAGCGCCTCGGCCGTGCCCAGCACGCGCAGCACATCCATCAACAAGGCCTGCACGCCGGCACGCAGTGCCGGATCTACACCGCCCAGCACGGCGCGAGCCGATTGGCCTTGGCGCACATCCTGCAACGCGCGGGCTACCGCAAGCAGTTGTGCGGACAGGCTGGGGCCTTGGTTGGGCGCCGGGGCGGCGCGGGAGGGTTGTCGTGGACGGGAAGAGGGGTTCATGCCAAAGGAGTGCAAAGGCCTGGATGCCGTTGCGGATCAAAAGGAATACTAATCGATATGCCCTGAAAGGACGCTCTGCAAAGCACCCAGCCCTGCGCCGAGCGCGGGCGAGATGTTTTGCAAAGAGCCATCAAGGGAATGGGAATGGACTGGCGGCCCGACTTCCAGACATTAAAAAACCCGTAATTCCGCGGCGCGAAATTACGGGTTTTCAAGAACGCTTTGACGATCTACGCCCCAAACCTGGCCGGTTCGTACCGGCCAGAGATTGGCGGTTTAGTCAGCAGCGGGGTCCGCAGCGCTGTCCGCAGAGGCCACTTCTTCCGAAGCACCGGCCAGGTCCGCAGCTTCGGAATCGGCGATGGCGCGGCGCTCGGCCTCGTCCATCTCGTCCTTGGCCTTGCGTGCCTGGTGGTAAGCCATACCGGTGCCGGCAGGGATCAGACGGCCCACGATGACGTTTTCCTTCAAGCCACGCAGCTCGTCGCGCTTGCCCATGATGGCAGCCTCGGTCAGCACGCGGGTCGTTTCCTGGAAGGAAGCGGCCGAGATGAAGGAGTCGGTCGACAGCGAAGCCTTGGTGATACCCAGCAACACGTTGGAGTAGACCGCAGGGATCTTGCCATCGCGTTGAGCCGCTTCGTTGGTGTTGAGCACCTCGGAGCGCTCGACCTGCTCACCCTTGATGTAGGTGGTATCGCCTTGGGCTTCGATGACCACGCGACGCAGCATCTGGCGAACGATCACCTCGATGTGCTTGTCGTTGATCTTCACGCCTTGCAAGCGGTACACGTCCTGCACTTCGTCAACGATGTAGCGCGAGAGCTCTTCGATACCCAGCAGGCGCAGGATGTCCTGCGGATCGGCCGGGCCGTCGACGATCAGCTCGCCCTTGTTAACCACTTGGCCTTCGTGCACCAGGATGTTGCGTTCCTTCGGAACCAGCTCTTCCCAGACCTTGCCTTCCAGATCGGTGATCTGCAGACGCACCTTACCCTTGGTTTCCTTACCGTAGGACACGGTACCGGTCATCTCGGCCAGCGCACCCTTGTCCTTTGGCGTACGGGCTTCGAACAGCTCGGCCACACGTGGCAGACCACCGGTAATGTCGCGGGTCTTCTGGCCTTCCATCGGGATACGGGCCAGCACTTCGCCGGGGCCCACTTCCTGGCCATCGCGCACTTGCAGCAGCGCGCCGACCTGGAAGCCGATCGTCACGGCGTGGTCGGTACCAGGAATCTTCACTTCCTGGCCCTGGGCATCCGCCAGCTTGACCTGTGGACGCACCACCTTGGCCGAGCCACGGTGCTTCGGATCGATCACCACCAGGGTGGACAGACCGGTCACTTCGTCGACCTGCTTGGCCACCGTCAGACCTTCTTCCACATTCTCGAACTTCACCTGGCCGGCGTATTCGGTAATGATTGGGCGGGTCAGCGGATCCCAGTTGGCCAACACGGTACCAGCCTTGATCTGTTGATCAGGCTTGATCGACAAGATGGCGCCGTAAGGCATCTTGTGACGCTCACGCTCGCGGCCGTACTCGTCCTGGATGACGATCTCGCCGGAGCGGGAAATCACCACCAGTTCGCCCTTGTTGTTGGTCACATAGCGCATCTGTGGGTTGAAGCCCACGATACCGTTGGACTTGGCTTCCACGCTGGAGGCCACAGCCGCACGCGATGCCGCACCACCGATGTGGAACGTACGCATGGTCAGCTGCGTGCCAGGCTCACCGATGGACTGTGCAGCGATCACACCGACGGCTTCGCCGAGGTTGATCATGCCGCCACGGCCCAAATCGCGGCCGTAGCAAGTGGCGCACAGACCGAAGCGGGTTTCGCAGGTCAGTGCCGTACGCACCTTCACTTCGTCCACACCAGCCAGTTCCAGCTCTTCGATCAGGTCTTCGTCCAGCAGATCGCCGGCCTTGGCCAGAACGGCACGGTTCTCGGGGTGCAGCACTTCGTCCGCAGCGGTACGGCCGAGGATACGGTCGCGCAGCGATTCGATCACTTCACCACCTTCAACCACAGCGCGCATCAAGGTGCCGTTGTGCGTGCCGCAGTCGAGCTCGGTGATCACCAAGTCTTGCGTCACGTCCACCAGACGACGCGTCAGGTAGCCGGAGTTAGCCGTCTTCAATGCCGTATCCGCCAGACCCTTACGAGCACCGTGGGTGGAGATGAAGTACTGCAACACGTTGAGGCCTTCGCGGAAGTTCGCGGTAATAGGCGTCTCAATGATCGAGCCATCAGGCTTGGCCATCAGACCACGCATACCCGCCAGCTGGCGAATCTGTGCGGCCGAGCCACGGGCGCCGGAGTCGGCCATCATGTAAATCGCGTTGAACGATTCCTGATCGACTTCCTTGCCATGGCGGTCAATGACCTTTTCCTTGGCCAGCTGGGCCATCATGACCTTGGAGACTTCGTCACCGGCCTTGCCCCAGATGTCCACCACCTTGTTGTAGCGCTCACCAGCGGTCACCAGACCGGAGACGTACTGCTGCTCGATTTCCTTCACTTCGGATTCGGAGCGGGCAATGATCTCGGCCTTTTGCGGTGGCACCAGCATGTCGCCAATGGCGATCGAGATACCGGAGCGGGTTGCCAGACGGAAGCCGTTTTGCAGCAGCTTGTCAGCGAACACCACGGTTTCCTTCAAGCCACACTTGCGGAACGAGATGTTGATCAGCTTGGAGATTTCCTTCTTCTTCAACGTCTTGTTGATCGAAGAGAAAGGCATACCCTTGGGCAGGATCTCGGACAGCAGCGCACGGCCCACGGTGGTTTCCACCAACTGGGTCGAAGGCTCGAAGTCACCCGAGGTCTTGTTCTTGTTCCACTCGGTCAGACGCACGCTGATCTTGGTGGCGCGTTCAACTTCCTCGGCATCCAGTGCGCGTTGCACTTCGCCGATGTCGGAGAACACCATGCCCTCGCCCTTGCCGTTGATCTTCTCGCGGGTGGCCTGGTACAAGCCCAGGACCACGTCTTGAGAAGGAACGATCGACGGTTCGCCCGATGCGGGGAACAGCACGTTGTTGGAGGCGAGCATCAAGGTGCGCGCTTCCATCTGTGCTTCCACCGACAGCGGTACGTGGACAGCCATCTGGTCACCGTCAAAGTCGGCGTTGAATGCCGCGCAGACGAGTGGGTGCAGTTGCAGGGCCTTGCCTTCAATCAGGATAGGCTCGAACGCCTGGATACCCAGACGGTGCAGCGTAGGTGCGCGGTTGAGCATGATCGGATGCTCGCGGATCACCTCTTCCAGGATGTCCCAGACCACGGGGGTGCCGGTTTCGACTTCCTTCTTGGCGGCCTTGATGGTCGTGGCAATGCCACGCGCTTCGAGCTGCGCGAAGATGAAAGGCTTGAACAGCTCCAGCGCCATCAGCTTGGGCAGACCGCACTGGTGCAACTTGAGCGTTGGGCCCACGGTAATCACGGAACGACCGGAGTAGTCCACGCGCTTGCCCAGCAAGTTCTGGCGGAAACGACCGCTCTTGCCCTTGATCATGTCGGCGAGCGACTTCAGAGCGCGCTTGTTCGCGCCGGTCATGGCCTTACCACGGCGGCCGTTGTCCAGCAGCGAATCGACCGCTTCTTGCAGCATGCGCTTTTCATTGCGGGCAATGATCTCTGGAGCCTTCAGCTCCAGCAGGCGGCGCAGACGCGAGTTACGGTTGATGACGCGGCGGTACAGGTCGTTCAGGTCGGAGGTCGCAAAGCGGCCACCGTCCAGCGGCACCAGCGGACGCAGATCAGGAGGCAGCACAGGCAGCACTTCCATCACCATCCAGCCGGGCTTGATGCCGGACTTCTTGAACGCTTCCAAGAGCTTGAGGCGCTTGGCGTTCTTCTTGACCTTGACTTCGGAGCCGGTCAGATCGTTGCGCAGGCGCTCGATTTCCGACTCGATCTCGATGCCTTCGAGCAGGTCCTTGATGCCTTCGGCGCCCATCTTGGCCACGAATTCATCACCGTACTCGTCGACATTCTTGTCGTATTCGTCTTCGGACATGATGCTGAATTTCTTCAGCGGGGTCATGCCGGGATCGGTCACCACATAGGCTTCGAAGTACAGCACGCGCTCGATGTCGCGCAGGGTCATGTCCAGCACCAGGCCCAGGCGCGATGGCAGGGACTTCAGGAACCAGATGTGCGCGCAAGGCGCAGCCAGGTCGATGTGACCCATGCGCTCACGACGCACCTTGGTCTGCGTGACTTCAACGCCGCACTTCTCGCAGATAACACCGCGGTGCTTCAAGCGCTTGTACTTGCCGCACAGGCATTCGTAGTCCTTGATCGGGCCAAAGATCTTGGCGCAGAACAGACCATCGCGCTCGGGCTTGAAGGTACGGTAGTTGATGGTCTCGGGCTTCTTCACCTCGCCGAAAGACCACGAACGGATCTTTTCGGGCGAAGCCAGGCCGATTTTGATGGCATCGAAATGCTCATCAGGCGTGAATTGTTTGAACAGGTCGAGTAGCGATTTCATAGACTCTTTCCCCCTTCAATTAAGAACGTTCCAGTTCGATGTCCAGGCCCAGGGAACGGATTTCCTTGACCAGCACATTGAACGACTCCGGCATGCCGGCTTCGATAGCGTGTTCACCCTTGACGATGGATTCGTACACCTTGGTACGGCCCACCACGTCATCGGACTTCACGGTCAGCATTTCCTGCAGCACATAAGCGGCGCCATAGGCTTCCAGCGCCCACACTTCCATCTCACCAAAACGCTGACCACCGAACTGGGCCTTACCGCCCAGAGGTTGTTGCGTCACCAGCGAGTAAGGACCGGTGGAGCGAGCGTGCATCTTGTCGTCGACCAAGTGGTGCAGCTTGAGGTAGTGCATGTAGCCGATGGTGGTGGGGCGCTCGAAGCGATCACCGGTGCGGCCGTCATACAGATACGCTTGCGTGCGTGGCTCGGTCAGACCCTTGCGTGCCTGGATGTCATCCGGGTACGCCAGCTTGAGCATGTCCTGAATTTCCTGCTCGGAAGCACCGTCGAACACGGGCGTTGCGAATGGCACGCCGTTCTTCAGGTTCTCCGCCATGAACATGACCTGGTCATCGGACAGTTGCTTGAGGTCTTCCTTGCGACCACGGCTGTTGTACACCTCTTCCAGGAAGGAGCGCACTTCAGAGGCACGGGCTTCTGCTTGCAGCATGTCGCCGATGCGCTGGCCCAGACCCTTGCCGGCCCAGCCCAGGTGGACTTCCAGCACCTGACCGATGTTCATGCGCGAAGGCACGCCCAGCGGGTTCAGCACGATGTCGGCGGTGGTGCCATCCGCCATGAAAGGCATGTCTTCCACCGGCACGATCTTGGAGACCACACCCTTGTTACCGTGGCGGCCGGCCATCTTGTCACCAGGCTGCAGGCGGCGCTTGACGGCCAGGTAGACCTTGACCATCTTGAGCACGCCAGCGGGCAGCTCGTCGCCTTGGGTCAACTTCTTGCGCTTTTCTTCAAAAGCCAGGTCGAAGTTGTGGCGTTGCTGCTCGATGGAGTTCTTGATGGACTCCAGCTGTGCTGCGACATCGTCTTCTGCAGGGCGGATATCGAACCAGTGGAATTTCTCCACGCCGTCCAGATAGGCCTTGTCGATCTTGGTGCCCTTGGCCAGCTTTTGCGGGCCGCCGTTGGCCACGCGGCCGTTGAGCAGCTTGGCGATACGGTCGAAAGCGTCGGCTTCAACAATACGCAGCTGGTCGTTCAGGTCCAGACGGAAGCGCTTGAGTTCATCGTCGATGATCTGCTGGGCACGCTTGTCGCGCGTGATGCCTTCACGGGTGAAGACCTGCACGTCGATCACGGTACCTTGCGAGCCCTGGTCCACGCGCAGCGAGGTGTCCTTCACGTCGGACGCCTTCTCACCGAAGATGGCGCGCAGCAACTTCTCTTCTGGGGTCAAGGTGGTCTCGCCCTTTGGCGTGACCTTGCCCACCAGCACATCGCCGGGTTGCACTTCTGCACCCACGTAGATGATGCCGGACTCGTCCAGACGGTTGAGCTGTTGCTCAGACAGGTTCGGGATGTCGCGCGTGATTTCCTCGGCACCCAGCTTGGTGTCACGGGCCATCACCACCAGTTCCTCGATGTGGATCGAGGTGTAGCGGTCTTCCGCGACCACGCGTTCGGAGATCAGGATCGAGTCTTCGAAGTTGTAGCCGTTCCAGGTCATGAAGGCGATCAGCATGTTCTGACCAATGGCGATTTCGCCCAGGTCGGTCGATGCACCGTCCGCAATCACATCACCCTTGGCCAGCTTGTCGCCACGGCTGACGACAGGACGCTGGTGGATGTTGGTGTTCTGGTTGGAACGCTGGTACTTGATGAGGTTGTAGATGTCCACACCCACTTCACCGGCCACGGCTTCTTCGTCGTTCACGCGGATCACGATACGGGTCGCATCCACGTAATCCACGATACCGCCACGGGTCGCGGTCACCACGGTGCCCGAGTCGACCGCAGCAACGCGCTCGATACCGGTACCGACCATGGGCTTTTCAGGGCGCAACACAGGCACGGCCTGGCGCGACATGTTGGCACCCATCAATGCGCGGTTCGCGTCATCGTGTTCGAGGAACGGAATCAGCGAAGCAGCCACCGACACGATCTGTGCGGGCGACACGTCCATGTACTGCACGCGCTCGGCGGACAGCAGGGTCGATTCACCGTTTTCACGGGCAGAGACCAGGTCACCGGTCAGACGGCCTTCAGCGTCGAGCTCGGCATTGGCCTGCGCGATCACGTACTTGCCTTCTTCGATGGCCGAGAGGTAGTCCATCTGGTCGGTCACCTTGCCGTCGATCACGCGACGGTAAGGGGTTTCGATGAAACCGTACTCGTTCAGGCGTGCGTACAGAGCCAGCGAGTTGATCAGACCAATGTTTGGACCTTCAGGCGTTTCAATCGGGCAGACGCGGCCGTAGTGGGTGACGTGAACGTCACGCACTTCAAAGCCTGCGCGTTCGCGGGTCAGACCACCTGGACCCAGAGCGGAAACACGGCGCTTGTGCGTGATTTCAGCCAGCGGGTTGGTCTGGTCCATGAACTGTGACAGCTGCGACGCGCCGAAGAATTCCTTCAGTGCCGCCGAGATCGGCTTGCTGTTGATCAGGTCGTGCGGCATCAGCGGCTCTTGCTCAGCCTGGCCCAGACGCTCCTTCACAGCCTTTTCGATACGTGCCAGACCGGTGCGGTACTGGTTTTCGGCCAGCTCGCCCACGCAACGCACGCGGCGGTTACCCAAGTGGTCGATGTCATCGACTTCACCCTTGCCGTTGCGCAGATCCACCAGGATCTTTACGACTTCGAGGATGTCTTCGTTGGACAGCACCATGGGGCCCACAGCAGAGTCGCGGCCAATCTTGGCATTGAACTTCATGCGGCCGACGCGCGACAGATCGTAGGTGTCTTCGTTGTAGAACAAACGCTGGAACAGCGCCTGCACTGCATCTTCGGTTGGCGGCTCGCCGGGACGCATCATGCGGTAGATGGCCACGCGTGCAGCGAACTCGTCCGCGGTTTCATCGGTGCGCAGGGTCTGCGAGATGTAGGCGCCGTGGCTCAGCTCGTTCGTGTAGATGCAAGCCAGATCCTGGATACCGGCCGAGCGCAGCTTCTTGAGCAGCGCTTCGGTCATTTCCTCGTTGGCCTTGGCGATGATTTCACCGGTGTCAGGGTCAACGATGTTCTTGGCAGCGACGCGGCCGAGCAGAAAGTCTTCAGGCACGCTGATGAACTTGGTGCCCGATTGTTCCATTTCGCGGGTGTGGCGCGCGGTGATGCGCTTGTCCTTGGCCACGACCACCTTGCCCGACTTGTCGGTGATGTCAAAGCGTGCGACTTCACCCTTGAGACGGTCAGCCACAAATTCCATTTGTGCGCCGCTGTCCATCAGGCGGAAGTTGTCGTTCTCGTAGAACGTTGCCAGGATCGACTCAGGCGTCATGCCGATGGCCTTCAGCAGGATCGACACCGGCATCTTGCGGCGGCGGTCCACACGGAAGAACAGCAGGTCCTTGGGGTCGAACTCGAAGTCCAGCCAGGAGCCGCGGTAAGGGATGATGCGTGCCGAGAACAGCAGCTTGCCCGAGCTGTGGGTCTTGCCCTTGTCGTGTTCAAAGAACACGCCAGGCGAGCGGTGCAGCTGCGAGACGATCACACGCTCGGTGCCATTGACAATGAATGAACCTTTGTCCGTCATCAGGGGCACTTCGCCCATGTAGACTTCCTGCTCTTTCACTTCCTTGACCACCTTGGATTGGGGCGTGGAGGATTCGCGGTCATAGATGATCAACTGCACCTTGGCGCGCACAGCGGACGAGAAGGTCAGACCACGGGTCTGGCATTCGCGCACGTCGAAAGCGGGCCTGGCGAGGTTGTACTCGACAAACTTCATCTCGACAAAACCATTGTGCGAGACGATAGGGAAAGCAGAGTTGAAGGCGGCTTGCAAGCCCTCATCAGTACGCTTTTTAGGGGCCGAGTCTGCTTGCAAAAATGCGGTGTAAGCATCTTTTTGCATTTGCAGCAGGTAAGGCACTTCGAGCACGCTATCGCGGCTGCCGAAACTTTTGCGGATTCGCTTGCGTTCGGTGTAAGAATAGGCCATGAGATCTCCGGGCAAAGACATGAGTCCTGGGTCTTCGACGACACCCCCGCGAGGGGGTTGCAGCTTGGTGGGTTGGCCACTACCAACCATGGCAGACGGTGGTGCATTGCACACCACCCGAACCAAGGGGTTTTCTAGTGTCGGATGTTAGAAAACACTAAAAATCAGCCATCAACCGGCCAGTTTTTGGTGTGCTCTAGCGCACGCGATTCCAGAAGCGCCAAAGGCTGGAGCACCTTTTCGGGTACTCCAGCCTTGGCGAAACGCTCAATTACTTGAGTTCAGCCTTACCGCCAGCGTCAACCAGCTTCTTCACAGCGGCTTCAGCGTCGGCCTTAGGCATGGCTTCCTTCAGCACCTTAGGGGCGCCGTCAACCATGTCCTTGGCTTCCTTCAGACCCAGGCCGGTGATTTCACGCACGGCCTTGATCACGCCAACCTTGTTAGCGCCGGCTTCCAGCAGCACCAGGTTGAACTCGGTCTTTTCTTCCACAGCAGCAGCACCGCCGCCACCAGCAGCAGGAGCGGCCATAGCAGCAGCGCTCACGCCAAACTTCTCTTCAATTGCCTTGACCAGGTCGTTCAGTTCCAGAACAGTCATGCTGTCCAGGGAGGTCAAGAATGCGTCTTTATCGAATGCCATTTTGATTTCCTAAATATATTGGTTGGTTTTGCCGCAATTAAGCTGCAGCAACTTCGGCGACTTCGGCGACTACTTCCGCGCCTTCGCCCTTTTTGGCCGCCAGAGCGCCCAGCACAACGGCCGTACGCGAGATTGGCGACATGAGCAAGCCACACAATTGGGCCAGCAGCACTTCCTTGGAAGGCACACTTGCCAGTTGCTTAACGCTGTTAGCGTCCAACGCTTTTCCTTCGAATGCACCACCGCGAATCACCAACTTGTCGTTGGTCTTCGCGAAATCGGCCACTACCTTGGCAGCGGCGATTGCATCTTCAGAGAAACCGTAGATCAGCGGGCCGGTCATTTGGTCAGCCACCACTTCGAAGCTGGTACCAGCAACAGCGCGACGAGCCAGGGTGTTCTTCAGAACACTCAGCGTCACACCTTGCTTGCGCGCTTCCACGCGCAGCTTCGTCATGTCAGCGACCGTAATGCCGCGGTATTCCGCCAACACAAGCGTTTGAGCTTTTGCGGCGAGGCTGGTCACTTCAACGATGACCGCTTCTTTCTCACTGCGATTCAGACTCAAGGTCTACTCCTTCAAATGCGCATTAGGGGCAAGCCCCACCTGCGCGCTCTTGTTGCAGCGACCAACTGTTTCGGAAATTCATCCATCTGCAGCGGGATCGCCATCTGCGTTGGCAAAAAATTTAAGTGATCCAACATCACACCAACGGTCTTGGATGGCCTGGCATAGCGTCTTTTTCAAAACCCCTGGCCAGCCCACCACACCAGACGGGTGCAAGCACCCATCTGACGATTTTTTAGCAATTACGCTGCGATGGTCTGTGCATCGACGCGAACGCCGATACCCATCGTCGACGACACCGCCACCTTGCGCAGGTACATACCCTTGCTGGTAGCTGGCTTGGCCTTGTTCAGTGCATCGATCAGAGCAGCCAAGTTGCCTTGCAGCTTGTCGTTGTCGAACGAGCGACGGCCGATGGTCGAATGCACAATACCGGCCTTGTCGACGCGGAACTGCACTTGACCTGCCTTGGCGTTCTTCACAGCCGTAGCAACATCGGGGGTCACGGTGCCAACCTTGGGGTTAGGCATCAGGCCACGTGGGCCCAGGATCTGACCCAGGGTACCCACAACGCGCATGGCGTCAGGGGCAGCGATCACGATGTCGAAAGGCATGTCACCAGCCTTGACCATGGCGGCCAGGTCGTCCATACCGACGATGTCGGCACCAGCGGCCTTGGCTTCTTCAGCCTTGGCGCCTTGTGCGAACACAGCCACGCGGGTGGTCTTGCCGGTGCCGTTAGGCAGCACGACAGCGCCACGAACCACTTGGTCCGACTTCTTGGCATCCACGCCCAGCTGAATAGCCACGTCGATGGATTCATCAAACTTGGCCGTTGCGGCGTCCTTGACGAGTGCAACTGCTTCGGCGAATGCGTACAGCTTGGTGGCTTCCACCTTGCCTTGCTGGGCCTTTTGCTTTTTGGTCAACTTTGCCATCTTAGAGGCCCTCCACCGTAACGCCCATGGAACGGGCAGAACCAGCCAACGTGCGCACTGCGGCGTCGATGTCAGCAGCGTTCATGTCCTTCAGCTTGGTCTTTGCGATCTCTTCCAGCTGAGCGCGGGTGATCTTGCCAACCTTGGTAGCCAGAGGATTTGCCGAACCCTTGTCGAGCTTGATCGCCTTCTTGATCAGCACCGTTGCGGGTGGCGTCTTGATGATGAACGTGAAGCTCTTGTCCGCAAAAGCGGTGATGACCACGGGCAGTGGCAGACCTGGCTCAACACCTTGGGTCTGGGCGTTGAACGCCTTGCAGAATTCCATGATGTTAAGACCACGTTGACCCAGTGCTGGACCAATGGGTGGCGATGGATTGGCTTTACCAGCTGGTACTTGCAGCTTGATGAAGCCGACAATTTTCTTTGCCATTTATAGCTCCTTACGGGTAAAAACGCCCACACTGCAAAGTGCGGGCTCCCCGAGGGTTAAGACTCTGTTTAGGCACCGAGTCCGTAAGTGCATGAAAAACAATCAGGTTTTTTCAACCTGCGCAAATTCCAGCTCAACCGGAGTGGAACGGCCAAAGATCATAACAGAAACGCGAAGTCGACTCTTTTCGTAGTTTACTTCCTCGACGGATCCGTTGAAGTCCGTAAACGGACCTTCCTTGACGCGGATGAACTCGCCCACCATGAATTCGACCTTGTGGCGTGGCTTTTCCGAGCCCTCTTCCATCTGCAGCACGATCTTCTGAACTTCGGCTTCGGAGATGGGCGCGGGACGGTTCTTGGCACCGCCGACAAAACCGGTCACCTTGCTGGTGTGCTTGACCAAGTGCCAGGTGTCGTCATCCATCACCATCTCGACGAAGACATAACCGGGGAACAGGCGGCGCTCGGTGGTCTTCTTCTGACCATTGCGCACTTCCACCACTTCTTCGGTAGGCACCAGGATGCGACCGAACTTGCTTTGCATGTCCGAGCGGTGGATGCGCTCCAGAATATTGCGCTCAACGGCCTTTTCCATACCGGAATAGGCATGAACGATGTACCAGCGCAGATCGGGATTAGCAACAGTTGTAGGCGCCTCAGCGCCTGTGTTGGTGGTTTCGTCCGTGTTCGACATTACTTCCTCCAGCCCAGAACCAGGTCATACAAGACCCACTCCAGCGTTTTATCAGTCATCCACAAGAACAAAGACATGACGACGACAAACGCGAACACGTAGGCCGTCATCTGCAGCGTCTCTTTGCGCGAAGGCCAGACCACCTTCTTGACTTCACGCCAGGAATCCTTGGCAAAACCAACAAATTGCTTGCCTGGTTCAGACACCAGAAAAACGGTGACAGCCGCAATCAGCCCAACAATCAGCACGGCCCACTGGGCGATCGCACCTTGTTTGGACAACAGGTAAAAGCCGGCGATACCGGCGATGACCAATGCAGCTACGGCGAACAGCTTGAGCTTGTCCGCACCAGAACTAACAGTTTCAACTTGTGTAGCAGCCATGTCGACAATCAGATGAATGAGGCGTCACGTAAGACGCCGAAGCCCGCCTTGTAATCGGGCGGGCTTGGTTGACCACTTATTCAGTGGCAGGGGCAGTAGGAATCGAACCTACAACCTTCGGTTTTGGAGACCGACGCTCTGCCAATTGAGCTATACCCCTACGAATCAATACTTAAGCAATGATCTTGGCAACCACGCCAGCGCCCACGGTACGGCCGCCTTCGCGAATAGCGAAACGCAGACCTTCTTCCATAGCGATGGGGTTGATCAGCTTGACGGTGATCGACACGTTATCGCCAGGCATAACCATTTCCTTGTCAGCTGGCAGCTCGATGGCGCCGGTCACGTCCGTGGTACGGAAGTAGAACTGAGGACGGTAGTTGTTGAAGAAGGGGGTGTGGCGGCCGCCCTCGTCCTTGCTCAGCACATACACTTCAGCGGTGAAGTGGGTGTGTGGCTTGATCGAGTTAGGCTTGCACAGCACTTGGCCACGCTCAACATCTTCACGCTTGGTGCCGCGCAGCAGCAGGCCAACGTTGTCACCAGCTTGACCTTGGTCCAGCAGCTTGCGGAACATTTCCACGCCGGTCACGATGGTCTTGACGGTGTCTTTGATACCGACGATTTCGATTTCTTCGCCGACCTTGATGATACCGCGCTCGATACGGCCGGTCACCACGGTGCCACGACCGGAGATGGAGAACACGTCTTCCACGGGCATCAGGAAAGCACCGTCCACAGCGCGCTCAGGCGTTGGGATGTAGGTGTCCAGAGCTTCAGCCAGACGCAGGATAGCGGGTTCACCCTTTTCGGATTGGTCGCCTTCCAGAGCCAGCTTAGCCGAGCCGCGGATGATAGGGGTGTCGTCACCTGGGAAATCGTACTTGTCCAGCAGTTCGCGGACTTCCATTTCCACCAGCTCCAGCAGCTCTTCGTCATCGACCATGTCGCACTTGTTCAGGAACACGATGATGTAAGGCACGCCCACCTGGCGAGCCAGCAGGATGTGTTCGCGGGTCTGGGGCATGGGGCCGTCAGCGGCCGAGCACACCAGCACAGCGCCGTCCATCTGGGCAGCGCCGGTGATCATGTTCTTCACATAGTCAGCGTGACCTGGGCAGTCCACGTGAGCGTAGTGGCGGTTAGCCGTTTCGTACTCAACGTGGGCGGTATTGATGGTAATACCGCGGGCCTTTTCTTCAGGAGCAGCGTCGATTTGGTCGTAAGCCTTGGCTTCGCCACCAAACTTCTTGGACAGCACGGTTGCAATAGCAGCCGTCAGCGTGGTCTTACCGTGGTCGACGTGACCGATGGTGCCTACGTTGACGTGCGGCTTGGTGCGCTCGAATTTTCCTTTTGCCATTCTTGACTCCGAAAAAACCTAAACCTAATGGGATATAGCGCAACAAGAACCGTGCGCACTTAAAATGGTGCCCATGGGCAGGATCGAACTGCCGACCTCCCCCTTACCAAGGGGGTGCTCTACCACTGAGCCACATGGGCAATTTTTTCAAATTGCAACAGGATCGCTTTACTGCAGACTGGAGCGGGAGACGGGAATCGAACCCGCGTCATTAGCTTGGAAGGCTAGGGTTCTACCATTGAACTACTCCCGCATCAACCGCGCCATAAGCGCAATTGCTGCAAAGCTTTCTTCTTCAACCATTTCTGGTGGAGGGGACTGGATTCGAACCAGTGTAGGCGTAAGCCAACAGATTTACAGTCTGCCCCCTTTAGCCACTCGGGCACCCCTCCGAAGAAGAACTAGATTGTAGCATCATTTTTGGCTGTTTTTAGAAACTTCCGATTTCTCGTAAATTTCTTCCGGGAACGCAACCCGAACAAACCCCAAACAAAACTACTCTCTATATAAAAAGCCCCGAGACCTGAATCTCGAGGCTCTTATCTGGTGCGGCTGGCAGGAATTGAACCCACGACCCCTTGGTTCGTAGCCAAGTACTCTATCCAACTGAGCTACAGCCGCTAAGCTGCGTATTGTAGGGGGTTTTTGGATGCCTCGACTGAATTCGCGACATTTTTTCCAAGAAACCCGAGAATCACCTGCTGAACAGCGCCAAAAGCCAGCTCAACGCCTCATGGCCATCCCTTCTAGACACAGGATGCGCCTCGGTCTTGACCGCAGCACGGCGAGAGCTACCGCGTTGGGTGCATGCAAATGTCGATTGCCCCGGGCGCGCGGGTAGCCGAACAGCCAACAAAAAACCCGCCATGTGGATCCACATGCGGGTGTTGTGATGCGCGGCTAGCGCTGAGATGCTGAATTGGTGCGGCTGGCGGGGATCGAACCCACGACCCTTGGCTTCGGAGGCCAATACTCTATCCACTGAGCTACAGCCGCACAAGCTGCAGGCGCGCGGCCCACAGATCAGACTCGGCGATTATGGCATGGCTTGGGTACCCCGGGCTGCGACTTGCGCACAACGCAGGCAGAACCCTGCCGAACGCCGCAAGCCCTTCCCTACCCGCCTGTAGCCAGCTTGCTTGGCCCAAAGCCCAGGCCGGCCAGATAGGCCTCCACCGCCTTTTCGCCCATGCTGCGCAGCGGAAAGTTGCCCTCATTGAGCACCCATCCGTGGATCAGCCCGACAAACAAGGAGTGCAGACCCAGCGCAGCCTCTTGCGGGCTCATCTTCATGGCGACCTGATCCCGGCTGGCGGCCTGCTCCAGGTCGATGGCAAATTTGCGCTGTGAGCAGGCAAAGCTCTCGACATGGCCTTCGCGCACGCTCTCCAACTCGCCCACGTATTCGAGCTTGAACAGCGCGGTGTCAAACACCTTGCGGCGGCGTTCGTCCCCATCCATACTGTCAAAAACTGCATAAATTGATCTGCGAATTCGATCAAGAGGCGCCAGGTCGCCGTATTTGTCGTCACAAATTTCCTCAAAGGGCATGCAGATGCGATCGAGCATCGATGAAAACACATCGACCTTGTCTTTGAAGTGCCAGTACACCGCGCCGCGGGTTGCGCCTGCGCGCTGGGCGATCTCGTTGAGCGAGGCGCGGGCCACGCCCTTCTCGAAGAACACCTGTTCTGCCGCATCCAGCAGCTTGATGCGCGTCTCGTCCGCCTCTGCTTTGGTACGTCGTGCCATGCCTTTTTTCCGTTCTTGCAAGCACATGACCCCGGTTTGTCAACCCAAAGGCCATGCGATATTTATCAAATTTCCACAATTATACATTTACGCATGTATGTATAATCGCGCAGCAATTTCATGGGAATTGAGGATCATCCGCGACCGGATGTGAGACAAGCCCTGCAGGAGCCTTCGGGTTCGCCATCTTTCCATCTCTATCTACCGAAGGGACTTTCATGCAGCAAATGTATGAAGCAAACCAATCTACCGGGAACCTCCCAGCCTCTACCAGCAAGCGCCGCAAAGCCGGCGTGCTGGCCTTGACGCTGGTCGCCGCCCTGGTCTTGACCGCCTGCGGCAACAAAAAGGACGAGCAAGCAGCCCCACAAGGCGGCGCGCCCAAGCCTCCCGAAGTCAGCGTCCTGACGGTGAAGCTGGAAAGCATTCCTCTGGTCGCCGACCTGCCCGGTCGCCTGGAGCCCGTGCGCGTGGCCCAAGTAGGTGCGCGCGTGGCCGGTATCCTGCAAAAGCGCCTGTTCACCGAAGGCTCGGATGTGAAGGCCGGACAGGTGCTCTACCACATCGATAATGCGCCCTACCGCGCCAATCTGGAAAGCGCACAGGCGACTCTGGCCCAAGCCCAGGCCACCTTGGCCCAGGCTGCATCCACTGCCCGCCGCTACAAGCCGCTGGTCGAGGCCAACGCCATCAGCAAGCAGGAATACGATGTCGCCGTCGCCAACGAAAAGGCGGCGCTGGCCCAAGTGGCTGCTGGCAAGGCTGGCGTGACCAATGCCAACATCAACCTCGGCTATGCCGCTGTTACCGCGCCCATCTCCGGTCGCATTGGCCGCTCCTTGGTGACCGAAGGTGCGCTGGTCGGCCAAAGTGGTGTGACCGAGCTGGCCGTGATCCAGCAGATCAACCCGCTGTATGTGAACGTGACGCAGTCCTCGTCCGAGATCCTGCGCATGCGCGAAGCCCTCAAGACCGGCAAGCTGGCCAAGGCGGGCGATAACGCCGCCAAGGTCATCGTCTACACCGATGACGGCAAGCCTTATCCCCATCCCGGCAAGCTGCTGTTCACCGATCTGACGGTAGACCCCGCTACCGGCCAAGTGAGCGTGCGCGCCGAGCTGCCCAACCCCGAAAACATGCTGCTGCCGGGCATGTATGTGCGCGTGCACATCCAGGAAGCCCAAGTGGACAACGCCGTGCTGGTGCCCCAGCAAGCGGTGACCCGCAATGAGAAGGGCAATACCGTGATGATCGTCGCCGCTGACGGCTCGGTCAGCCCACGGGCCGTGCAGATCAGCCAGTCCAAGGGTACCAACTGGGTGGTGAGCGAAGGCCTGAAGGCTGGCGACCAAATCATGGTCGATGGCTTCATCAAGCTGGGCATGGGCGCGACACACGTCACGCCGGTGCCATGGAAGAACCCGAGCGACAAGGCCGCAGCGCCGGCGGCGCCAGCAGCAGGGGCAGCGCCCCAGGCGGATGCGCCGGCTGCGGACAAGCCCGCCGCTTCGGCAGATGCTGCAGGCAACGCCGCCTCCAGCAAATAAACAGGACACAGCGGAATGTCAAAGTTCTTTATTCACAGACCGATTTTTGCCTGGGTGATCGCGATCTTCGTGGTCCTCGCAGGTATCGTGTCCATTACCCGACTGCCAGTGGCGCAGTTCCCGAGCGTGGCACCGCCCACCATCACGGTGACGGCCACCTACCCTGGCGCAACCGCGCAGACCTTGACCGACTCGGTGCTGCAGCTGATCGAGCGCGAGATCAACGGCGCTGAAGGCCTGATGTACATGTCGTCGTCCGCCTCTGCCACCGGCAGCGGCGAGTTGACCGTGACCTTCGAGCCCGGCACCAATCCCGACCTGGCCCAGGTGGATGTGCAAAACCGGCTGGCCCGCGCCACGCCGCGCTTGCCCAGCATCGTGCAATCGCTGGGGGTGCGCGTCGACAAGTCGATGAGCAACTTCCTGATGATTCTGACCTTCCAGTCGGACACTGGCGAGACCTCACGTGACGAAATCTCCGATTACGTCAACCGCAATGTGGTGCCGGAAATCCAGCGCCTGAACGGCGTGGGCAAGGCCCAGCTGTTTGCGTCCGGCCGTGCCATGCGCGTCTGGGTCGATCCGGCCAAGCTGCAGGGTTACAGCATGTCGATCGCGCAGATCAATGCCGCGATTGCCGCGCAGAACCAGCAGATCTCAGGTGGCGCGCTGGGCGATACGCCAAGCCTGCCGGGCACCATGATGAATGCCACCATCGTTGTGCCAGGCCAGCTGTCCACGCCCGAAGAGTTTGGCGAGGTGGTGCTGCGCTCCAATTCGGATGGCTCGACCGTGCGCCTCAAGGACGTGGCCCGCGTGGAGCTGGGCGCTGAGAGCTATGCCACCAACTCGCGCCTGGACGGCAAGCCCGCCGTGGCGCTGGCGGTGCAGCTGACCTCGACCGCGAACGCGATGGCGACCGCCAAAGAGGTCTACAGCAAGATGGACGAGCTCGAACCCTTCCTGCCTGCGGGTGTGAAGTGGGCGGCGCCGTACGACACCTCGAAGTTCGTCAAGATCTCCATCGAAAAAGTGCTGCACACCCTGCTTGAAGCCATCGTGCTGGTGTTCATCGTGATGCTGATCTTCCTGCAGAACATTCGCTACACCTTGATCCCGACCATCGTCGTGCCTATCGCACTGCTCGGGGCCTTTGCGGTGATGTACAGCGTGGGGCTGACCATCAACATCTTGTCGATGTTCGCGATGGTGCTGGTGATCGGTATCGTCGTGGACGATGCGATTGTGGTGGTGGAGAACGTCGAGCGGATCATGTCCGAGGAGGGCTTATCGCCCAAGGACGCGACCATCAAGGCCATGGGCCAGATCCAGGGCGCTGTGGTCGGTATTACCGTGATTCTGGTGACGGTGTTCATCCCGCTGGCCATGTTCTCGGGCGCTACCGGCAATATCTACCGCCAGTTCTCGCTGGTGATGGCGATCTCGATCTTCTTCTCCGGCTTCTTCGCGCTGACCCTGACGCCTGCGCTCTGCGCCACCATGCTCAAGCCCATTCCCAAGGGCCATGCGCATGACAAGAAGACCGGCCTGCTGGGCCCCTTCTACAACTGGTTCAACCGCATGTTCGGCAAGGCCACCAAGGGCTACCAAAAGACCTTGATCGGTGTCGTCAAGCGCACCTTCCTGGCCTTCCTGGTCTATGCGGCGGTGATCGTTGGTGTGGTGTTCGGCTTCAAGGCCCTGCCCACCGCGTTCTTGCCGGTCGAAGACCAGGGCTATGTGATCTCGCTGGTTCAACTGCCCCCGGGTGCCACCCAGGAGCGCACCAGCGACACCATGAAGCAGCTGGAAGACTTTGTGTTGGCGCAACCAGAAACGGCCAATATCGTGAGCATTCTGGGCTTCAGTTTTGCGGGTCAAGCGCAGAACATGGGTCTGGCCTTTACCGTGTTCAAGGACTGGTCTGAGCGCACGGCACCGGGCTCGGATGCCTCGTCGTTCGCCGGCCGTGCCATGGGCGCCATGATGAGCCTGCGCGATGGCTTCATCTACACCCTGGTGCCACCGTCGATCTCCGAACTGGGCAACAGCGATGGCTTTACCTTCCGTCTGCAGGACCGGGGCAACCACGGCCATGCCGAGCTGCTCAAGGCCCGCAATGACCTGATCGCCAAGGCCAGCAAAAACGACATCCTGACGGGTATGCGTTTTGACGGTGTGGAAGATGCGCCGCAGTGGCAGGTGGATATCAACCGCAACGCGGTGTATGCACAAAAGGTCAACATGGGCGATATCGCCACGACCTTGTCGACCGCACTGGGTTCGAGCAACTCCAGCGACTTCCCGAACAATGGCTACATGCAGCGCGTCACTATCCAGGCCGACGCCGCTACCCGCATGCAGCCAGAGGACGTGCTGAAGCTGACGGTGCCCAATGCCGATGGCAAGCTGGTCGAGCTGTCGACCCTGGTGACTGCCAAGTGGATCACCGGCCCGATGCAAATGTCGCGCTACAACGGCTACCCCTCGATGAGCATCACCGGTCAGGCCAAGCCCGGCTACACCACGGGTGACGCCATGGCCGAGATGGAAAAGCTCTCCGCCGAGCTGCCGCAAGGCTTTGGCTACGAGTGGACCGGCCAGTCGCTGGACGAAAAGAAAGCCGGCTCGTCGGCAATGATCCTGTACGCGTTCTCGATCCTGGCGGTGTTCCTCTGCCTGGCAGCGCTGTATGAGAGCTGGAGCATCCCGCTGGCCGTGCTGCTGGTGGTGCCTTTGGGTGTGTTGGGCGCGGTGGCCGGTATGCACCTGCGCGGCATGCCCAATGACATCTACTTCCAGGTGGCGCTGATCACGGTGATTGGCTTGTCAGCGAAGAACGCCATCTTGATTGTCGAGTTCGCCAAGGACCTGCATGACCAGGGCATGAGTGCGCTTGATGCAGCGCTCGAAGCCGGTCACCTGCGCTTCCGCCCGATCTTGATGACCTCGCTGGCCTTCATCCTGGGTGTCGTGCCGCTGTACATCGCCTCGGGCGCCAGCGCCGTGAGTCAGCATGAGATCGGCACCGGCGTGTTCTGGGGCATGATCATCGGCACCTTCTTGGCCGTGTTCTTGGTGCCCGTCTTCTTTGTCGAGGTCTTCCGCCTGTTCGGCCGCAAGGGCGATCAGGACAAGGGACCGCACGGCAGCCCGCCTGCGCCGCATTCGCCTGATAGCGGACACGACGCGGTTCTGTCTGCCAATGTGGGGAAAGGAACCCACCATGAATAAGAAACTGATACCAACCGTTTTGGCTGCAGCCCTGCTGGCCTCGGGTTGCTCGCTGATTCCATCGCTGGACAAGCCAGCCACCCCGGTGGCTGCGCAGTACCCGGTGGCCACCGAGCAGACGCAGCAGGCTGCTGCCGATATTCCCTGGCAGAACTTCTTCACCGATACGCGGCTGCAGCAGCTGATCCAGACGGCGCTGGACAACAACCGTGACCTGCGCGTGGCGGTGCTCAACATCGCCCAGGCCCGTGCGCAGTACCAGATCCAGGACGCCCAGCGCTTCCCTGAAGTGGGCGTGTCTGCTGCGGCTTCGCGCCAGCGCAGCCAGATCACCAGCGGCTATGCCAATGCGTTCAGCGTCGGCGTGGGCATCCAGAGCTGGGAGATCGACTTCTTTGGCCGCATCAGCAGCCTCAAGGAGCAGGCGCTGGCCCAGTACCTGGCTACCGAAGAAGGTCGCAAGTCTGCCCAGATCAGCCTGGTGGCCTCGGTCGCCAATGCCTGGCTGACCTTGCAAGCCGACGAGGAGCTGATCGACATCTCGCGCCGCACCCTGGAGACGCGTGAGGAATCGATCAAGCTGTCCAAGCTGCGCCTGGATGCGGGTGTGGCCTCGGAGCTGGACTACCGCCAGGCCCAGTCGCTGACGGAGAACGCCAAGGCCACCCTGGCCCAGCAACTGCGCCAGCGCGCGCTGGACATCAACGCCCTGACCCTGCTGCTAGGCCAAACGCCGCCCGCCGAGCTGCTGACCAGCCTGCAAGGCAAGGGCCTGAGCGACCTGCCGGTGATGGCCGACGTGCCTCCCGGCCTGCCCTCGGACCTGATGCTGCGCCGCCCGGATCTGCGCCAGGCGGAGCTGACCATGGTCGCTGCGAACGCCAACATTGGCGCCGCACGTGCGCTGTTCTACCCGACGATCTCGCTGACGGCCAGCGCCGGTTTTGCCAGCTCCGAGCTGTCTGACCTGTTCGACTCCAAGTCCAAGGGCTTCACGATCGCGCCTTCGCTGTACCTGCCGATCTTCAATGCCGGCCGCAACCAGGCCAACCTGGAAGTGGCTGAAGTGCAGACCAAGATTGCCGCAACGCAGTACGAGAAGACCATCCAGACCGCGTTCCGCGAAGTCTCCGACGCGCTGGTCAGCCGCCAGACCCTGGCCGACCAGCTGCAGTCGCAGATGGCCCAGGTCGAAGCTGAATCGGCGCGCCTGAAACTGTCGGACCTGCGCTACAAGAACGGCGTGGCCAGCTACCTCGATCTGCTCGATGCCCAGCGTTCGCTGTTCACCCTGCAGCAGGCCGTGGTGCAAGTGCGCCTGACCCAGCTGCAAAACCAGGTGGGCTTGTACAAGGCCCTGGGTGGCGGCTGGACCGACGCGGCAGCGGCCGACACTGTCGCCCAGGCGGCCCCGACTGCTGGCAAACCATAGGTTCCAGCCCGCGACTGCGGCCCCACAATGGCTTGCCAGACCTGCTGGCAAGCCATTTTTTTATGCGCGCGTGGCGCCACTGTGGCTGATTGCCTGCAGGTATTTGCCCGGAGGCCCTGTAAAAAGACCCGTCGATATAATGATTTTGGCCTCTGCACGATGAACAACAAGCCCCCGAGACTTTGAGGAAGCCATGAGCGACATCCATCAAGAAGAAGCACATACAGGCCCCGTCAAATCACCCAAGCAATTTTTGTGGACGGTGATCTTCGCTTTTGTGGTTCCGGTCTTTGCCATCATTGGCTTGGTGACCTATGTGACCGCTGCCAACAAATCCGGCCCCGGTGCAGCCGATAACGCGGGCTCCATCGAAAGCCGCTTGCAAAAAGTCGGCTCGGTCGAGATACGCGATGCCAACCGCCCGCTCAAATCCGGCCAAGAGGTCTACCAGGCCCAGTGCGCCGCCTGCCACGCCACAGGTGCAGCCGGTGCCCCCAAGTTTGAAGACGCAGCCGCCTGGGCGCCGCGCATCAAGACCGGCCTCGAAGCGCTGGTGCACTCGTCCATCGCCGGCAAGGGCGCCATGGCCCCGCAAGGCGGTGGCGACTTTGAAGACACTGAAATTGCACGGGGTGTGGTCTACATGGCCAATGCCGCCGGCGCCAAGTTTGAAGAGCCCCAGCGCCCTGCTGCTACCAGCGCCGATGCAGGCAGTGCTGCTCCAGCCGCTACAGCGCCAGTCGCTGCTGCCACCGCAGCTCCTGCTGCGGCAGTTGCCGAACCAGCAGCAGCCGCTGCCCCTGCAGCCGCCGCAGCCACCGCCAGCGCTGCCGTCAATGGCAAGGCACTGTATGACAAGGCCTGCTTTGTCTGCCATGCCGCTGGCGTGGCAGGGGCGCCCAAGTTTGGCGACAAGGCCGCCTGGGCGCCTTATATCGCCCAGGGCATCGACAGCATGGTGAAGATCGCCATCAGCGGCAAGGGTGCGATGCCCCCGCGCGGGGGATCGAGCGCGTCGGATGAAGAGATCCATGCCGCCGTGCAGTACATGGTGGAGCAAGCGCAGTAAGCAGTGTGCGCACTCCATTCCCTCATAGATCAGGCCTCGCCCGCCGCCTTCCGCGCGGCTGGTGAGCGCACAAAGCCGTAGCGCTTCTCCAGCAGCACGCTGGCAACCTCGGAAGGCTCGGGCAACGCCCCCCGCTCCAAGGCCTGCGATACATCCAGCACATCCTGCGTATGCACGATGCCCAGACCCTGGTCGGTGTCCAGGTAAACGGCGCCTTGCTCATCTGCCAGCACCGCCCGCACCTGCACAGGCGCCAGCACCGCTCCAGTATGGGCATGCAAATGCAGGGCCTCATCGCGCCACTGCGCACGCCAGACCCAAGGGGTTGCCTCCAGCTCCACAAACACCTGCTGCGGCCCGTTCTGGAAGTACCAGCAGCCCTGCGCATCGGCCAGGTAGTTGCGGGCGATGAACTGGGCGAGCTTGTCATGCTCCACCCGCGAGCCCTTGGCGCCTGGCAGGCCACTGGTAAAAGCGCCCGCAGCCTGTGCCTGCGCATCACGCATCCACCAGTTGCCGCGCGCATCCAACGCCAGCCAGCCCCAGCAGGCGGGTACATTCGGCCATTTGGCCATGGCTTGTTTCACGATATCGTCCATCCAGCGATCCTACTGCATGCCCCACCGCAGGCATGCCGGTGATGCACCCCTCACACCGTCAATAATCGCTGACAATGCGCCGCTGCCAGATAGGTAACAATGGCGGCACTTAACTGGCAAGGAGCCCTCATGAACGCATGGAAACGATTTCTGGTGGTGGCAGCGGCAGCGCTGGCACTGACGGGCTGCGGCTACAACGATTTTCAACGGCTGGACGAAGAATCCACGGCCGCCTGGAGCGAGGTGCTGAGCCAGTACCAGCGCCGTGCGGACCTGGTGCCCAACATCGTGGCCTCCGTCAAGGGTGAGGCCAACTTTGAGCAGGACACCTTGACCAAGGTGATCGAAGCACGCTCCAAGGCCACCTCGATCCAGGCCACTCCTGAGCTGGTGAACAACCCCGAGGCGTTCAACAAGTTCCAGCAAGCCCAGGGCGAGCTGTCGAGCGCCTTGTCGCGTCTGATGGTGGTGTCGGAGCGCTACCCCGAGCTCAAGGCCAACCAGGCCTTCCGCGACCTGCGCGTGACCCTGGAAGGTACGGAAAACCGCATTGCCGTGGCGCGTGACCGCTATATCGGCACCGTCAAGGCCTACAACATCAAAGCCCGGCAGTTCCCCACCAACCTGACGGCCAAGGTCTTTGGCTACCAGCCCAAGGCCAATTTCACGGTGCAGAACGAGGCGCAGATTTCCCAGCCGCCGACCGTGGACTTCTCGTCTGAGCGGAAGTAAGCGCATGTCCTGGATGCCTGCTTGGCGCCCCCGGCTGGCCTGGCTGCTGGCGCTGGTGGCGGCTGTGCTGCTGCCCTGGCTCACAGTGCCAGCACTGGCCGCCGTGCAGCCGGTGCCGGCACTCAGCGCCCATGTGATCGACCAGACCGCCACCTTGAGTGCGCAAGAGACGGCCCAGCTCGAAGCCCAGCTGACCGCGCTGGAGCGCGACACCGGCGCGCAGGTGGTGGTACTGATGGTGTCCAGTACCAACCCCGAAGACATTGCGGCGTATGCGCACCGCGTGGCCAGCACCTGGATGATTGGCCGCAAGGACGTGGGCGATGGCCTGCTGGTGCTGGTCGCCAAGGATGACCGGCGCATGCGCATCGAGGTCGCCAAAACCTTGGAAGGCGCAGTCCCCGACCTGCGGGCTGCCCGCATCATTGACGAGACGATGAAGCCGGCCTTCCAGGCGGGCAAGTTTGCGACTGGCATTGGCGACAGCGTGGCGCAGATCAGCGCCCTGATCAAGGGCGAGGCACTGCCCGCGCCCAGCACCCGCACCAGCAACCAGACCTCGTCATCCTTGCCGGATGACCCGGCGCAGCTGCTGCTGTTCTTCTTTATCTTTGTGATGGTGGGCGGCAGTGTGCTGCGCGGCCTCATGGGCCGGGCGCTGGGCTCGCTGGCCACCGGTGGCGCAGCCGGCCTGGTGGCGGCCTGGCTCACATCGAGTGTGCTGCTCGGCATAGGCGCTGGCGTCGCCGCGCTGTTTGTCGTTTTGCTGGCCGGCACCATGCGCGGTGGCAGCTCGATTGGCGGCGGGGGCGGTGGCTTTGGTGGCGGAGGCGGATTCGGCGGTGGTGGATTTGGCGGCGGCGGTGGCGGCGGCGGATTCAGCTCTGGCGGTGGTGGCAATTTTGGGGGCGGTGGCGCCTCGGGGAGCTGGTGATGGGCCATTGGTTGCAACGCTGGGGCAGGCAACTGCGCCACCGCTTTCTGGAGCGCGATGCCTCCTATGCCCTGCCCGACGATGCCCGGCAGCGCCTGGCGCACGCCATTGCGGCCTCGGAGGCCAAGCACAGCGGCCAGATCCGCGTCTATGTGGAAAGCGCCCTGCCCTGGAGCTACATCCGCCGCGATGCGCCTGCCCGCGAGCGCGCGGTGATGCAGTTTGGCAAGCAGCGCGTTTGGGACACCGAGCACAACAATGGCGTGCTCATCTACCTGCTGCTGACCGACCATGCGATTGAAATCGTCGCCGACCGCGGCGTTTCGCGCTGCATCAGCGGCCCTGAGTGGCAGGCCATGGTGAACAGCCTGGCCACCGACTTGCGCAGCGGCCAGTACGAAAAGGCATTGCTGGCAGCCATTGGCCAGGTCTCGCGCCATCTGGAGCTGCAGTTTCCGCGCAACGCCCAGTCAGCACCGTCGACCAACGAGCTGGACGACGGCCTGCTGCTGGGCTGAGACAAGCGCAGCCGCGCAACAACAGCCTGCGCGGGACGCGCGCTGGCAGATTTCGGCCGACCAGCCGGAAACGGCAGACGATATAAATGATAATGCGCAATCAATATCATTTGAGACGCTTTCTTCGTCTGCGTTTTTTCGTCTGCCCCATGTCCTCCGACACCCCCATTCCCCTCCCCCGCACCACCCCGGGCGCCAGCCGCCTGCAATCCATCGATGCACTGCGCGGCCTGGTCATTCTCTTCATGCTGATCGACCATGTGCGCGAGACCTTCTACCTGCACCACCAGGTGCCGGACCCGATGGATGTTTCGACCACCGCACCCGAGCTGTTTTTCAGCCGCATGCTGGCGCATCTGTGCGCGCCGGTGTTTGTGCTGCTGACGGGCTTGTCGGCCTTTTTGTACGGCAGCAAGTATGAAGACGGGCGCGCGGCAGCCTCGGGCTTTCTCTTCAAACGCGGGCTGTTCTTGGTGCTGCTCGAAGTGACCGTGGTCAACTTTGCCTGGACCTTCCAGTTCCCGCCCACCAAGATCTTTTTGCAGGTGATCTGGGCCATTGGCCTGTCGATGCTGGCGCTGTCGGCGCTGGTGTGGCTGCCCCGGCGGCTGATCATTCCGCTGGGTGTGTTGCTGGTTGCAGGCCATAACCTGCTCGACCACCTGCACTTTGCGCCCGACCATGCGATGCACACGCTCTGGGCGGTGCTGCATGACCGGGGCTGGATAGAGGTAACCGAGACCTTGCGGTTGCGCACCTCCTACCCGCTGCTGCCCTGGATTGGCGTGATTGCGCTGGGTTATGCGATGGGCCCCTGGTTTGCCAAGGGCACTGATGCGCTGCAGCGCCAGCGCCGCTTGCTGGTCTGGGGCCTGGGCTTGCTGGCGGGTTTTGTGCTGCTGCGTGCTGCCAATGTGTATGGCGACAAACCCTGGGTGGCGGCCGATTCGCTGCTGGTCAGCGTGATGGGCTTTTTGAACATCACCAAGTACCCGCCATCGCTGCTGTTTCTGGCGCTAACCGTGGGTATCGGCCTGCTGCTGCTGCGCGCCTTTGAGCGCCGGGCGGGTGCAGGCTGGCTGCTGCCACTGACCGTGTTTGGCGCAGCGCCGATGTTCTTCTACGTGCTGCACCTCTATGTGCTCAAGCTGCTGTACCTCGGCGCCCAAGCGATCTGGGGCAATAACTATGGTGAGTTGTTTGGCTTTGGCGCGATGTGGATGGTCTGGCTCACCACCGTGGTGCTGGGCTTTGCGCTCTACCCACCGGTGAAGGCCTTTGCCGCCTTCAAGGCCCGCCGACGCGATATCGCCTGGCTCAAGTACCTCTAAGCTGCGCCTCAGGCCGCTGGGCCTGCGCCACTGCGGCAGTCCTCGCACTGGCCGTAGAGGGTAATCTCATGGCCCTCGACCAGAAAGCCCGGCGGCGCCATCCCTTTGAGGTCGCCCGGGCAGGCCTGGATATCAAACACCCGCCGGCAGCTGTTGCATTGGAAGTGGTGGTGGTGGTCATGCGTGGCCGGCTCGTAAAGCGGCAGGCCACCGGGCAAGGTCACCACGCGCAGCAAGCCCTCTTCCGTCATCGATTTGAGGTTGCGGTAGACGGTGGCAATGCCCAGCGCCGGCAGGGCCGCGCCCGCAATCTCCAGCACCTCTTGGGGCGAGAGAGGACGGCCCTGCGATGCAAAGGCATCGGCAATGGCTGCGCGCTGGCGGGTAGGACGTTGCATGGTCTGGCAGGGCGTTCTCAAGAACGGGTGGGCAATCGGGGGAGCGCCCATCATAGCTGCTCAGACAGCAGCCTGCAGTCTGCTCCGCAGCACCTGCGCCCCTGGCCCAGCGTCAGAAGATCTGCATCGGCATCTCGGCCAGCAGCCGCACTTGGTTCACATTCAGCTCGCCCTGGCTGCTGTTGGCCCGGTGTACGCCATAGCGCAGCTGCAGCGCCAGCCCCTTGGCCTGCCCTTGCTGCACGGTGTAGCGCAGCAGCATGTCGCGCTCCCAGTGCCGGCCGCCACTGCCGCTGGCGCCCAGGTAGTTGGCGTACACGCTGCCAGCGCGGCGGTAGTCAATGCCCGAGCCCCGTGTGTAGGCGACGCCCGCGCGCAGGCCCGGCGTCAGCCACTGGCCCAGATCGGCCTCGTACTTGAGCTGCCACGAGGCCTCGTGCGGCGCGTTGAAGTCCGACAGCTGCATCGCGTTCTCTAACCAAATGGAGCCCCGGTTGACATAGTCAAACGGCGTGTCGCCATCCACCTTCTGGTACCCCAGGCCCAGCTGGTGCATCCCAGCGGCATAGGTGGCCATCAGGCTCCAGGTCAAGTTATCCACCCGGCCTGCCTTGGCGGCGCCGGTGTCTTTGTTGCGGTACAGGTTCAGGCTCAGCGACAGGCTTTGCTTATCAGCCAGCGCCCTTTTGTAGAAGCCGCCCAGGTACCAGGTGTTCCAAACGTCCTCGTATTGGCCGACATAGCTCGACAGGCTCAGCCCATTCCAAGGCGTTGTCCAGCTGCCGCCCGCAAAGCTGAAGGCATCGCCTTGCACGCCCGAGTAATTGGCCAACAACGGCTGGCCGTTTTTGCGGGCATTGCGATCGGCCCAGCGGGTAAAGCGGCCGGCCTGCAGGCTCAGCTGCGGAATATCGTTGCTGCTGATCAGCCAGCCCCGGTTGGTCTCCGGCAGCAAACGCGTGTCGGACGAGTGGAAGATCGGGTTCTTGGTGCGCATCTCGCCGACCTTCAGCTCGGTCGATGACCAGCGCAGCTTGAGGACAGCCCCCGCGCGGCCAAAGCTGTCTTGGAGATCACTGCCGTCCTTGGCGATATAGCGCGGATTGCTGCGCACCTTGTCCGCATCCGAGCCCAGGTTGAGCCCCCCATAGGCATGGGCATCGAGCCCCAGGCCGATGAGACCCTGGGTGTAGCCCGAGCTGAAGTTGAGCATCAGCCCATAGCCTGCCTCGCGCGCCTCGTCGGAGCGCGCGCCGCCAGACACCACCCGGGTGCTGTCGCCGCGCCGGTAGTCCAGCTGCTCCACCACCATGCGGTTGACGAGGCCCAGACTCGCGCCTTCGACCAGGCCCTTGGCCTCGTCCTGCGCGCCTGCCTGGGCTTGGCCAGCGGCCACGGCCAATACCGCCAGGCCGCTGATACGGGCCATCAATGTGAAATAGTTCATGCTTGTAAATTGCCCAAATTGCGGTGGCCGTTCAGCGCGGCGCCGATGCGCGGCTGACGATGTCCTTGAAGCGCTGCTGCGCACGCTCAGGCACCTCAGCGGGTACCTGCAGGCCAGACAGCGGCACATCGCCGACCTGCACCAGCATGACCATGCCCATCGCGTAATGAGGCAGGCACTGCACGCCATAGAGGCCTGTGGCATCAAAGCTGACTTCGATCTCCTCATTGATCTTGCCCTTGAAGGGCTTGGCACCGGCAGGCGCCATGCCCGGGATGCTGACGGCATCATGGCCATTGCTGCTGGCCAGAAACTTGATCTTGTCGCCCGGCTTGAGCTTCAGAAACTCGGGCTCATAGGTCATCGCGCCGGTGGCGCTGCGGTTGCGCATGTGGACCTCAAAGGTCTCGGCTGCTGCCTGGCTGCACAGCAAGGCGCTCAACACAAGCGGCATACAGACTCGGAAAACTGGGAAGACTGGGAGGGGCATATCGGGTCACCGTCAAGAAGAAGAAAGCGGACGAAAACGCAGCACACGGCTGCCGTCCCAGGGGTCGACCAGGGTGCTGGCCTCCACGCGAAAAACCTGCGCTAGCAGAGCGGCATCCAGCACCTGCGCGGGCGCGCCCAGCGCCACCAGCCGGCCCTGCTGCATGACGGCAACGCGGTCGCAGGCGAGGGCCTGGTTCAGGTCATGCAGCGCCACGACCTTGGTGACGGGCAAGGCGCGGATCAGCGCCATCAGCGACAGCTGCTGGTGGATATCGAGGTGGTTGCAGGGCTCATCGAGCAGCAGCACGCCGGGTTGCTGCGCCAGGGCCCGGGCAATGTGTACACGCTGGCGTTCGCCGCCCGAGAGGCTGTGCCAGGCGCTGTGGCGTTTGGCCTCCATGCCCACGGCGTTGAGGGCTTGCTGCACGGCATCCCAATCCTGCAGCGAAAAAGGCTGCAGCGCCGACAACCAGGGTGTGCGCCCCAGCGCCACCGCATCCTCGACGCTGATGGCATCCTGCGTCTCGGCCATTTGCGCGACCAGGGCCAGCTCACGCGCAATGGCGCGACGCCCCATCTTCTGCAGCGGTTGGCCCTGCAGCAATACCTGGCCTTCGTTAGGCTGGATGACCCCGGCCAGCAAGCGCAGCAGGCTCGATTTGCCCGAGCCATTGGGCCCTATCAAACCCAGCATCTCGTGGCGCTGCACCGGCAGCGTTACCTGGTCCACAATGCGCTGGCCCTGCAGCCGCAAGCCCAGCGCGCAGGCTTGCAACACCACGCCATCGGCGGCCGCGATCATCGCTGCCTCCGCTGGCTTCTGAGCAAGATGCAGGCAAACACCGGCGCGCCAACCAGGGCGGTGATCACGCCAATCGGCAGCACCTGGCCGCGTATGAGAGTGCGCGAGAGTACATCGGCAGCGATCAGAAAAATGGCGCCCATCATTGCGCTGGCGGGCACCAGGCGGCGGTGGCGCACCCCCACCAGCATGCGCGCGGCATGCGGAATCACCAGGCCGACAAAGCCAATCGCGCCGACGATGGAGACCATGACGGCGGTCATCAGCGCAGCCACCAGCAACAGCACCAGTTGCACCCGGCGCACCGGCACACCGAGCGCAGCAGCCGATTCACTGCCGAAGGTAAAGGCATCGAGCGCCCGCGTGTGCAGCAGGCAGAGCAGCAGGCCGGTGATGGCGATGCAGGCCGTGAGCACGGTATCGGGCCAGCGCACGCCGCTCAGGCTGCCCAACAGCCAGAACATGATGCCCCGGGCCTGCTCGGCGCTGCCTGATTTGGTGATGATCAGCGAGGTCAGCGCATTGAAGAGCTGCGAGCCCGCAATGCCGGCCAGCACAATCTGCCCGCCATTGCGCAAGCCACCGCTGCCGGCGGCATGGGCCAGCAGGGCCACCAGCGCAAACGCACAGAGCGCGCCAAAAAAGGCGCCCACGGTCATCGAGATGGCGCCGGCGCCAATGCCCACGACCGACACCAGCACCGCACCGGTAGAGGCCCCGGCGGAGATACCAAGCAGATAGGGCTCGGCCAGCGCATTGCGCAGCATGGATTGCAGAATGACGCCGGCGACCGCCAGGCCCGCGCCGCAGCTGGCCGCGACCAGGGCCCGAGGCAGGCGGTAGTTCCAGACGATGCCCTGGCTGATCGGATCAATGGCGTAGTTGGCCCCAAACAGCTTGTTGGCCAGCACCTGCAGCACCAGGCTGGGCGACAGCGCGGTTTCGCCAATGGCAATGCCCAGCGCCACGCTCAGCAGCAGCGCAAGGGCGGCACCCAGGCCCAGCAAGGCCCAGTGCAGCGGCTTGCGCAGCGCCGATGCAGCGGCCACAGGCGCAGCGCTCATGGGCATGCCGGGCTTGGTACCAACGCGCACGCAACCGGCATCAACGGCCGGCCGGCTGGGCGAGCTTCAGCACGGCATCGCTGATCTGCTCCATACCATCGACTACGCGGATCGAGCCCTGCAGCGCATCGGCATCGACAATGACAATGCGGTTGTTCTTGACCGCATCCATGTGCTGGGTGACGGGGTCCGTTTTCAAGAAATCCAGCTTCTTCTGGTAGTCATCGGCCGGAAAACGACGGCGGTCCATGCGGGCAATGACCAGGATCGAGGGGTTGGCTTTGGCAATCGTCTCCCAGCCCACGGTGGGCCATTCTTCGGACGAGTCGACGATATTGCGCAGGCCCAGGGTCTGCAGCATGTAGCCAGCAACCCCGTTCTTGCCGGCCATATAAGGATCAATGGCCAGGTCGGCGCTGGAGAACCACAGCGCGGCTGTGAGCTGGGGCTGCTGGGCGGCCTTGACCTTGGCCACTGCCTTGGCCTGGCGCTCGCGCAGATCCTTGACCAGGCGCTCGCCCTGGGGCTGCACATCAAACAGCTGCGCCAGTTGCGTGATGCTCTTGTAGAGCGCCTGCACATCGTAGGCCGAGGTGCGGGTGCCGTCTGCACCTTTGAGGTTGTTCTTGCCTTCGCAATCAGACGGCATCGCATAGGTGGCGATGCCCAGGTCATGGAACTGCTCGCGCGTGCCGACCACGCCATCCTTGCCGACCATCCATTCGAACTGCGACACCACCAGCGCCGGGCGCTTGCCGATCACCGACTCAAAGCTGGGATCGTTGTCCGCCAGGCGCGGCACCTTGTCGTTGATGGCCTTGAACGGGGGCAGCACGGCATTGAACCACAGCGATGTGCCTACCACCTTGTCACCCAGGCCCAGCGCATACAGCATCTCGGTGCCGGCCTGGCCAATGGTGACGACCGAGGCAGGTGGCTGTTTGAGCGACACGGTATAGCCGCAGTTTTGCAGCTGCATCGGATAAGGGGCAGCCGAGGCGGACAGGGAAGTCAACAAGGAAGTGGCCAGCAGGCCAGGCAGCACAAAACGGCGAACGGAAATCAACATCGTCTCTCCAGCAAGAGGCAAGGCATGCCAAGGCTGCGCGAGCCGATCCGGTGCTGAGAGGCTGCCTGGTTCATCCAGGGCAGCCTTGCGCAGACAAGACGCTGCTCACCGCCCGGACACCCCGCCGGTCATGATCAAAAACATGCGCGCATCCGCCAATGCCAGGCCTGCATCGCAGACCTGCGCATGGAGAGGGCACGCATGGCTTTGGCAGGTTTCCTGACTGGCTGGTCTACGCAGGCCATCGCCTTCCCAAACCCTGAGGTTCAGTGGCAGATGGATGGCATGCTCGCGGCCTACAGTTGCGGGGGCAGTTCCGTTGAAGGGCGCTGGCTGTTGGCAGTTGGCTGGCCCTGCTGGATTCCCTCATGCAGTGGCCATGTGCCGGCCGCATGTTCTGGCGAAACCAAAGTGGCTGTAATGTAGCCGATTTCTGTGGCCTACATGCTAAGCTCGCCCGCGCATGCATGCCCTGAACCACGCTCCAGACCCGTCCCCTCCATGCCGTGTCACGCGCGTGGAGACACTTGCCCCGGTGGCCGATTTTTTGCAGGCAGCGCGCCAAGCAATGTTTGGCGACCGGGTCGCAACCACCTCACCGCAGGCGGATCTGCGCGACTTTGCCAAGGTGTATGCGTCATCCGGCGGCTGCATGCTGGCAGCACGTGACAGCAGCGCTGCAGTGGTGGGCAGTATTGCCTACCGGCCCTATGACGGGCGTTTTGCGCAGTTGGACGTGCCTAGCGCCGACACGGTGGAGGTCGTGCGGCTTTTTATTGCACCGGCCTGGCGCAGGCGCGGGCTGGCAGGCGTGCTGTTTGCCCAGCTAAAGCAGCATGCGCTGCAGCACGGCGTGCAGCGCATGTATTTGCACACCCACCCTTTTCTTCCTGGTGCCCAAATGTTTTGGCAGCAGCAGGGCTTTGTGGTGTTGCACCAGGATGCCGACCCGCTGTGGCAAACCATTCATATGCAGATGGCCTGCCTATCACCCCAGGACTGAGCATTTGTGGCGCACAAAAAAGCCACCGCAAGCGGTGGCCTTTCAGGGGTAGTTGCGCAGACAGCGGATCAGCGCTTCTTGCGGTATTTTTGCAGGGCTGCAATCTGGGCGGCCATCACGGACAGCTCGGATTGGGCCTTGGCCAAGTCAAGCTCGCCCTTGGCGTTCTTGAGGGCTTCTTCAGCCTTTTGCTTGGCTTCAACCGCCTTTTGCTCGTCCAGGTCCTTGCCGCGCACAGCGGTGTCGGACAGCACGGTCACGCAGTCGGGTTGCACTTCGAGAATGCCACCAGCCACGAAGATGAATTCTTCGCTGCCGTCGGCCTTCTCAATGCGTACCGAACCCGGCTTGATGCGGGTGATCAACGGCGTGTGGCGGGCGTAGATACCGAGTTCGCCCATTTCACCAGGCAAAGCCACAAAGCGGGCTTCACCGGAGAAGATGGATTCTTCAGCACTGACCACATCAACGTGGAAGGTGTTCATCTTTGATCCTCAGAGTGAAAAAGAAACAAGTCCGCCGGGATGGGCTGCATGGCTGCAGCCCGACCCAGTTAGGCTTGCATCTTCTTCGCCTTCTCGATGGCTTCGTCGATCGTGCCAACCATGTAGAAGGCTTGCTCAGGCAGGTGGTCGCACTCGCCGTTGACGATCATCTTGAAGCCGCGGATGGTTTCCGACAGCGGCACGTACTTGCCTGGAGCGCCCGTGAACACTTCAGCAACGTGGAACGGCTGCGACAGGAAACGCTGGATACGGCGAGCGCGGGCCACGACGAGCTTGTCTTCGGGAGCCAGTTCGTCCATACCCAGAATCGCGATAATGTCGCGCAGTTCGGTGTAGCGCTGCAGGGTGCCCTGCACTTGGCGGGCCACGGTGTAGTGCTCTTCACCCACCACTTGGGGGTCCAGCTGGCGGCTGGTCGAGGACAGCGGATCCACGGCAGGGTAGATACCCAGCGAGGCGATGTCACGCGACAGTGCCACGGTGGAGTCCAAGTGGGCGAAGGTCGTTGCTGGCGATGGATCGGTGTAATCGTCCGCTGGCACGTAAACGGCCTGGATCGAGGTGATCGAACCGACCTTGGTCGAGGTGATACGCTCTTGCAGACGGCCCATTTCTTCGGCCAGCGTAGGCTGGTAGCCCACAGCCGAAGGCATACGGCCCAGCAGTGCGGACACTTCGGTACCGGCCAGGGTGTAGCGGTAGATGTTGTCCACGAAGAACAGCACGTCCTTGCCTTCGTCACGGAAGGCTTCGGCCATGGTCAGACCGGTCAGCGCAACGCGCAGACGGTTGCCTGGTGGCTCGTTCATCTGGCCGTACACCATGGCAACCTTCGAGTCGTTCAGCGACTCTTGGTTCACCACACCGGCGTCCGACATTTCGTGGTAGAAGTCGTTACCTTCACGGGTACGCTCACCCACACCAGCAAACACGGACAAGCCGCTGTGTGCCTTGGCGATGTTGTTGATGAGCTCCATCATGTTCACGGTCTTGCCCACACCGGCGCCACCGAACAGACCCACCTTGCCGCCCTTGGCGAACGGGCACACCAGGTCGATCACCTTGATGCCAGTTTCCAGCAGTTCTTGTGCAGGTGCCAGCTCGTCATAAGCGGGCGCCTTGCGGTGGATGGAAGCCGTCAGCGTCTGGTCCACAGGACCGCGTTCGTCGATGGGGTTACCCAGCACGTCCATGATGCGGCCGAGCGTTGCCTTGCCCACGGGCACGGTGATCGCCTTGCCGGTGTTGGTGACCATCAGGCCACGCTTGAGACCGTCGGACGAACCCAGCGCAATGGTACGCACCACGCCGTCACCCAGCTGCTGCTGCACTTCCAGCGTCAAGGCGGTGCCTTCGAGCTTCAGTGCGTCATACACGCTAGGCACGCTGCCGTGGGGGAACTCAACGTCCACCACCGCACCGATACATTGAACAATCTTGCCTTGTACTTGAGCCATTTGTTGCTCCAATATTGATTTCAGTCGAGCTGTATTACACAGCCGCGGCGCCTGCGACGATTTCCGACAACTCGGTCGTAATCGCAGCCTGACGCGTCTTGTTGTAGATCAGCTTCAACTCGCTGATGACGTTGCCGGCGTTGTCGGTCGCGGCCTTCATGGCCACCATACGTGCAGACTGCTCGGAAGCCATGTTGTCTGCAACGGCTGAATAAATCAGCGACTCCACATAACGCACGAGCAGCTCGTCGATCACGCTTTGCGCATCGGGCTCGTAGATGTAATCCCAGCCGTGGCTGGTAGCCGGTGCCGAACCCTCGATCGCATCTTGCGACAGAGGCAGCAACTGCTCCACCAGCGAGTCCTGCTTCATCGTATTGATGAACTTGGTGTAGCACAAATAGACTGCGCTCAGCTTGCCCTCAGCGTACTGGTCGAGCAAGACCTTGGCCGGTCCGATCAGTGCGTCGAGGTGCGGCGTATCGCCCAAGGCGGTAGCGTTGGCCACCACCTTGACACCCACGCGCGTCAGAAAGCCCAGACCCTTGCTGCCAATGGCCACGGCCTCTGCGCTCACACCAGCGGATTGCAGGTCCTTGAGCTTGTGAGTCACGGCACGCAGCACATTGGTGTTCATGCCGCCGCACAGGCCCTTGTCAGTCGTCACCACGATGATGCCGACCTTCTTGACGTCGTTCGACACCATGAAGGGGTGGACATACTCGGGGTTTGCCTGGCTCAGGTGAGCTGCAATTGCGCGAATCTTGTCGCTATATGGACGGGCTGCCTGCATCCGCTCTTGCGCCTTGCGCATTTTGGATGCGGCAACCATCTCCATGGCTTTGGTGATCTTCTTGGTGTTTTCCACCGATTTGATCTTGCCGCGTATTTCCTTGCCTGCTGCCATGATGACTCCTCGCCTGGCTTAAGCGAAGGACTTCTTGAATGCAGTGATGGCTGCAGTCAGTTCAGCTTCGTCCTTGCCTTCCTTGTCGAAAGCCTTCTTCTCGTTCAGACGTTCCACCAAGGCGCCGTAGCTGGTCTTGAGGAATTGGTGCAGACCCGATTCAAAGGACAAAACCTTCTTGACTTCGATGTCGTCCATGAAACCCTTGTTCACGGCAAACAGCGACGAAGCCATCAAGGCGACGGGCAGTGGGCTGTACTGGGCTTGCTTGAGCAGCTCAGTCACGCGGGCACCACGGTCCAGTTGCTTGCGGGTTGCATCGTCCAGGTCAGAGGCGAACTGTGCGAAAGCAGCCAGCTCACGGTACTGTGCCAAGTCGGTACGGATACCGCCGGACAGGCCCTTGATCAGCTTGGTCTGTGCAGAACCACCCACGCGGGACACCGAGATACCGGCGTTGATAGCGGGACGGATACCGGCGTTGAACAGGCTGGTTTCCAGGAAGATCTGACCATCGGTAATCGAGATCACGTTGGTAGGCACGAAGGCCGACACGTCACCCGCTTGCGTTTCGATGATCGGCAGTGCGGTCAGCGAACCGGTCTTGCCCTTGACTTCACCCTTGGTGAAGGCTTCCACGTAGTCGGCGTTCACACGTGCAGCACGCTCCAGCAGACGGCTGTGGAGATAGAACACGTCGCCGGGGAATGCTTCGCGGCCTGGTGGGCGGCGCAGCAGCAGCGATACCTGGCGGTAAGCCACGGCTTGCTTGGACAGGTCGTCATACACGATCAGGGCGTCTTCGCCACGGTCGCGGAAGTACTCACCCATCGTGCAACCCGAGTAGGCCGACACGTACTGCATCGCAGCGGATTCGGAAGCGGTAGCGGCCACGACGATGGTGTATTCCATCGCGCCGGCTTGTTCCAGCGCGCGCACCACGTTCTTGACCGACGAAGCCTTCTGACCAATAGCCACGTACACGCAGGTAACGCCTTGGCCCTTTTGGTTGATGATGGCGTCGATAGCCACAGCGGTCTTGCCGGTCTGGCGGTCACCAATGATCAGCTCGCGCTGGCCACGGCCCACGGGCACCATTGCGTCGATGGACTTGATGCCCGACTGCAGTGGTTGGTCCACGGATTGACGTGCGATAACACCAGGCGCAACCTTTTCGATCACGTCGGTCATCTTGGCGTTGATAGGACCCTTGCCGTCGATAGGCTGACCCAGTGCATTGACCACGCGGCCAATCAGCTCGGGGCCCACGGGCACTTCCAGAATACGGCCGGTGCACTTGACGATGTCGCCTTCCGAGATATGGGTGTATTCACCCAAGATCACGGCGCCCACCGAGTCACGCTCCAGGTTCAGTGCCAGACCGAACGAAGGCTGACCATCGGCGCCTGCTGGGAATTCCAGCATTTCACCGGCCATCACATCGGACAGGCCGTGCACGCGCACGATACCGTCGGTCACCGACACAACCGTACCTTGGTTACGGATATCGGAATTGCCTGACAGACCCTCAATGCGGCTCTTAATCAGTTCAGAAATTTCTGCGGGATTGAGTTGCATTACTCACTCCTTTTCATGGTTTAGCCGAATCCTCGATCTGCTTACGCAGTGAGGGTTGCTTTCATTTGTTCCAGACGGGCTTTGACGGAGGTGTCGAGCACCTCGTCGCCGACCACAACGCGCACGCCGCCAATCAGCGATTCGTCCACGGTGGTGCTCAGATTGAGTTGGCGGCCAAAGCGTTTTTCCAGCACGGAGCCCAGCGCATTCAATGCGGCGTCATCCATGGGGAAGGCGCTGACCACCAGCGCATCGGACGAGCCGTTGCCGCTGTTGACCAGTGCGCGAAATTGCTTGGCCACTTCAGGCAGCGCATCCAGACGACGGTTCTGCACCATCGTGCGCAGGAAATTGCGCGCCAGATCTGACAAGGCCCAACCGCGTGCCAGCGTCACACCGGCCATCACCTCGATCACCTGTTCGTTGGTGACGTTGGGATTGTCGGCCAGTTGGCGCATTTCCGGATCGGCGGCAATCGCCGCCAGTTCGTCCGTCCAAGACAGCGCATCGCTCAGGCCAACACTCTTTTCAGTGCAGGCCTTGAACAAGGCTTCAGCGTAAGGACGGGCAATGGTGGCGAGTTCTGCCATTTCGTTGCTTCCTTACAGCTCAGTCTTCAGGCGATTGAGCAAATCACTGTGGACCGCAGGATTGACTTCCTTGCGGAGAATCTGCTCGGCACCCTTGACTGCCAAAGCAGCAACTTGCTCGCGCAGCGTTTCGCGCGCTTGGATCACTTGCTGCTCGGCATCTGCACGAGCGGCGGCAATGATCTTGTTGCCTTCTTCGGTAGCACGGGCCTTGGCCTCTTCTACGATTGCTTGGGCACGACGGTCTGCGTCCGCGATACGCGACGCTGTCTCATTGCGGGTTGCGGAAAGTTCTTCCTCAACGCGCTTGTTCACAGCTGTCAACTCGGACTTTGCCTTATCGGCAGCAGCAAGACCATCGGCGATTTTCTTAGCCCGCTCATCCAACGCCTTAGCAATAGGTGGCCACACGAATTTCATCGTGAAGAGCACCAGAATCAAGAAGACAATGGCCTGAACGAACAGGGTCGCGTTAATACTCACGGCAACACCTTTCTATCTACGGCGTTGATCGGAGCTTAGGCCAGTTGGAATGGGTTGGCGAAAGCGAACAGCAGAGCGATAGCAACACCAATCAGGAATGCAGCGTCGATCAGACCAGCCAAGATGAACATCTTGGTTTGCAGTTCGTTGATCAGCTCAGGCTGACGTGCCGACGATTCCAGGAACTTGCCGCCCATCAGAGCAATACCGATCGAAGCGCCGATTGCGCCCAGACCAACAATCAGACCACAAGCCAGAGCGACGAGACCGAGAACGTTTTCCATGATGACTCCTGAGAAAAAAAAGAAAGGTTAAGAGAAAGAGGAAAGGGAACAGTTAGTGAGATTCATGTGCCTGGCCGAGATAAATCAGCGTCAGCATCATGAAAATGAAGGCCTGCAGAGTAATCACCAGAATGTGGAAGATCGCCCAGATCGTGCCTGCAATGATGTGCCCCACGGGGAGCAACACACCAGAGAGCGACATAGCGGCTGCGCCACCCATCAGGGCAATCAGCATGAACACCAACTCACCAGCGTACATGTTGCCGAACAGTCGCATACCGTGCGACACCGTCTTGGCAACGTATTCGATAATCTGCATCAGCAGATTGATAATGCCGAGGATCACGGCAAAGACAGGATTCTTGCTGGTGCCAAAGGGTGCCGAGACCAGCTCATGCGCCCAGCCACCCAGGCCCTTGATCTTGACGCTGTAGTACAGGCACAGCACCAGCACCGCGGTCGACAGACCCAGGGTGGTCGACAGGTCAGCCGTTGGCACCACACGCAGATAGGCGTGGTGGTCAGCGGTCGCACCTTGCCACAGCAGCGGCAGCAGATCGACGGGCAGCAAGTCCATCGCGTTCATCAGGAAAATCCAGACGAAAACGGTCAGCGCCAGAGGGGCAATGAATTTACGGGATTGTGCGTTGTGGATATTGGCCTTGGCCTGGTTATCCACCATCTCGACCAGCATCTCGACCGCTGCCTGGAAACGACCAGGAACGCCGGATGTGGCGGTGCGCGCTGCCAGCCACATCACGAAGATGCCCAGCAGGCCCAAGATCACGCTCACGGAGATCGAATCAAGGTTAACCACCGAGAAATCGATGATCGACTTTTGCTTGATATTCTGAAGATGCTGCAAGTGGTGAACGATGTATTCACTTGCAGTGGGTGCATTCGCTTCTGCGGCCATCGGACAACTCTTCTTCTCAATTACAAAATTTTTGCAGATCTGGTCAGCAGCCAAAGCGCCAGCCAGTACGTCTTCATCACTACAACCAGACCCAACACCAGAGCCAACCAGTTGAGTCCCGGCACGACCAGGGGCGCCAGCAACAGCAGCACCACGGTCAGAACCAATTTTGCGATCTCCAGTCCAAAGAATCGGACCATGGCAACATTCTCTTGCCCAGCCCCCAGATGCAGCCGCAATCCACGTGCAAAAAAGGCAGCAGGAATCACCACCGCCGCCGCACCGTATGCCACCGACCACATCCATCCGGCCCGCTGCGTCACCAGACCCACCAATACGGTGAGCACCACCCCGACGACCAGCTGCCACTTCACCACACGCACCACCGATACCGGCGGGTGACGTTGGCGCCACTCGGCTGCTTCTTGCGCAGTCAGGGGCTTGAAGTCCGACTCTTCGGCCACATGTTCTTCTTGCGGAGCATTTGTTGTCATTGTGTTGGCTCCCGGGCAGAACAACCTAGCCAAAGCCTGCGATTATAAGGATAAACCCGTTGCAATCGGGAAGCGTTTTGTTGCGCGTCTGTTTTTTTGCAGCACGCCAGCACCTCTTCGCCCTCTTTTGGCGTCAGCCCCCTCTGACAAATTCCACAACAGGAAGATGGCTTATGGACTGACTCCGCATCACTTCACAGCTTCTGTTTTAATAGCAAAATGACCACCCCTACACCTTCTGCTGACACCGGCGACACCAGCACCGATCCTCGCAAAGATTCGCTGATTGAATACCCCTCAGAGTTCCCGATTAAGGTGATGGGGCTCAACCAGGACGGCTTCGTACACGCGGTCACCGCCATTGCCAAGGAACATGACCCCTTCTTTGACGCTAGCACCGTAGAGCTGCGCCCCAGCAGCGGTGACAAATACCTGGGCGTCACCATCACCGTGACGGCCACCAGCCGCGAACAGCTCGACAACCTCTACCTTGCGCTCACCTCCAACCCTCTGGTCAAGGTCGTACTGTAAGCGCGCCTTGTTGTCACCTTTGTGAACCCCGCCGGCTTTCCATGCCGGCTCTTTGCCATGCAAACCCGCTTTCTTGGCCGGGCGGATTACGCGCCCACGCTGCAAGCCATGCAGCAATTCACTGCGCAGCGCACGCTGCAAGACACTGACGAGCTATGGATTTGTGAGCATCCCGCCACCTTTACCCAGGGTGTGGCGGGTCTGCCCAGCCATCTGTTGCATACAGGCGACATTCCCGTGGTACAAACCAACCGAGGTGGTCAGGTAACCTACCACGGCCCGGGGCAAGTGGTCGCTTACCCACTGATCGACCTCCAGCGCGCCGGCTACTTCGTCAAAGAATTTGTGTTCCGCATTGAAGAAGCGGTGATCAGGACCTTGGCCACGTTGGGGGTAACCGGCCACCGCGTCGCTGGGGCGCCCGGTATCTATGTGCGCCTGGATGACCCCTTCTCCCATGCGATGCTGGACCAGCGCCCCCAATTGCGCGAGCCCGGCAGCGCCGCGCCCGAACCCGTGTTTGATGGTCTGGGCAAGATCGCTGCGCTGGGCATCAAGATCAGCCGCCACTGCAGCTACCACGGCGTGGCGCTGAATGTAAAGATGGACCTGGAACCCTACCACCGCATCAACCCTTGCGGTTATGCCGGGCTGCAAACCGTCGATCTTTCTACAATCGGGGTTAACGCCGACTGGGAGGACGTGGCCAAGACCTTGGCGCGCGAGCTTTCCTCCCGCTTGGTGACTGCCGGTTCTGCATAACCCGGAGCAGCAGCGCACGCCCCATTCCCCACCAAGGGCGGCGCAGCTGCCTCGGGCCGTCCTTGCTCAGAGCCTACGGTCACACCGGTTTTGTCTGCGCTGGGCGCACAGGACGCGGTGAAACAACTAAAGTGAGCATATGAGCACCAATGAAGTCGTGCGTGAAGCACAGTCCGCCGCCAACTACAACCCACTGGCCAAGCAAAAGGCAGCGGCCAAGCTGGCGCGCATTCCGGTCAAGGTCCAACAAGCCGAGGTGCTGAAAAAGCCCGATTGGATCCGCGTCAAGGCCGGCAGCCCCACGACCCGTTTCTACGAGATCAAGGACATCCTGCGCCAGAACAACCTGCACACCGTCTGTGAAGAGGCCAGCTGCCCCAACATCGGCGAATGCTTTGGCAAGGGCACAGCGACCTTCATGATCATGGGCGACAAGTGCACGCGCCGCTGCCCGTTCTGCGATGTGGGCCATGGCCGCCCGGACCCGCTGGACATGAATGAGCCGCTGAACCTGGCGCGCACCATCGCCGCGCTGCGCCTGAAGTACGTGGTGATCACCAGCGTGGACCGCGACGACTTGCGCGACGGTGGCTCCGGCCATTTTGTCGAGTGCATCAAGAACATCCGCGAGCTGTCTCCGACCACGCAGATCGAGATCCTGGTGCCCGATTTCCGCGGCCGCGATGACCGCGCACTGGAGATCCTCAAGGCCGCGCCGCCCGATGTGATGAACCACAACCTGGAAACCGCACCACGTCTGTACAAAGAAGCGCGCCCCGGCTCCGATTACCAGTTCAGCCTGAACCTGCTCAAGAAGTTCAAGGAACTGCACCCCGATGTGCCGACCAAGAGCGGCATCATGGTGGGCCTGGGCGAGACGGACGAGGAAATCCTGCAGGTGATGCGCGACATGCGCGCCCACAACATCAATATGCTGACCATCGGCCAGTACCTGGCGCCGTCGAACAGCCACTTGCCAGTGCGCCGCTATGTGCACCCTGACACCTTCAAGATGTTTGAAGAAGAGGCCTACAAAATGGGCTTCACCCATGCGGCCGTGGGCGCCATGGTGCGCTCCAGCTACCATGCGGACCAGCAGGCGCACGCAGCAGGCGTCTAAACGCTAAGCACCCACAACAAAAAGGCGGCCCCTGACGAACAGGGGGCAGCCTTTTTGCTTGGGCGCGTGTGGCTGAAGGACGGTTTTATCCCAGCGCGGCGCTGCTGCCGACCACGACGGCATACAGGTCACCAATGGTGGCCATCGCGCTTTGGTGCAGTTGCGCTGCAGAGACTGCGCCAGCAGCCGACTGCAAGGAACGCGTTGCGCAGGCATTGGCCACGACGGTGGCGCGGTTGCCGCGCAAAAACGCACCTTCTGCGGTGAAGGTAACGCACATATGGCTCATGAAACCAATGATCACCAGCTGCGCGTTGCCCGCAGCATCCACCTGCTGGGCCAGGTTGGTGTTGTGAAAGGAGTTCGGGGCCGTCTTGACCACTACGGGTTCATCCGACAGCGGTGCCACGCTGGCATGGATCTGGCCGATCTCGGCGCGGATGTCATAAGGTGAGCCCTCACCGCCGTCGTGCATCACATGGATCACCTTGGCGCCGGCGGCACGGGCCTGGGCCAGCAGCCGCGAGGCGGCATCCAGCGCCGCTTGCCAGCCCTCCAGCTCCATGACGCCCTGGGTGTAGGTATTTTGGTAGTCCACCAGAACCAGGGTCGATTCGGCCAGCACGGCGGGCTTGGCGTCCAGTTGGTTGAGTTCGCGTAAAGTGCTGGTATGCATGATTGTTGCCTTGTGTGGGTGGGTTAGGTTAGAGCCACCAACAGCGGTGGCGACATGACTGCATCTTAGGCACAGTGCCCGCTGCGGACAATGCCGTCTTTGCCGCAGAAACCGACACCCGCCTCCTCAGAAAGACCGCATGCCGCACCCAGAACGCCTGATCGTGATCCTGTTGTTTGACCGGGTGGATCTGCTTGACGTGACCGGCCCACCCGAGGTGTTTGCGCTGCTCCAGCGCGAGATGGAGGAGCCTTGCGGCTACAAGGTAGTGCTGGCGGCGGAGTCGCTGGAGCCGGTGACTACGGCAGCCGGCGTGCGCGTTCTGCCCGATATCCGCCTGGACAGCCTGCAGCACCAACCCATCGATACCTTGATCGTGCCAGGCTCAGTGGAGACGGATGCCAGAGGCCGGGTGCAGGCGCTGGCTGATCCGCAGGTGGTGCAATGGGTGCAGGCCCTGGCCAGCCAGTCGCGCCGCGTGGCCTCGGTCTGTGTGGGCGCGCATATCCTGGCCGCCGCCGGTTTGCTGGAGGGCAAGGAGGCCACCACACACTGGTCCACTGCCGCACAGCTGGCCCAGGACCATCCCGATATCCGTGTCGATGCCGACCGCATCTACATTCAGCAGGGCCGCATCTGGACCGGTGCTGGCCTGACCACCTGCCTGGACCTGGCACTGGCCTTGGTGGCCGACGATTTTGGCAATGCCCCGGCGATGCGCGTGGCGCGGCAGCTGGTGATGTTCTTGAAACGCACCGGCGGCCAAAGCCAGTTCAGCGTCATGCTGGAGCCGCTGTCCAGCACGCGCCGCATGGAAAACCTGCGCCAGTACATCGCCCTTAACCTGGGCCAGCCGCTGTCGATGCCCGATCTGGCCGAGCAGATGCATGTCAGCGACCGGCAGTTGGCCCGCATCTTCAAAACCGAGTTGGGCATGACGCCAGCGGCCTACCTGGAGGCCGCAAGGGTGGAGGCAGCCCGCCAGCAGCTGGAGGCCACCGATGCCTCGCTGGAGCGGGTGGCCGAGACCTGCGGCTTCAATACCACCGACACCCTGCACCGCGCCTTTCGCCGCCAGCTGGGCACCACCCCGGGCCAGTACCGCAACCGCTTTCGCGCGCCTGCGGAATAGCTGCGCTCAGCGCTCCAGCACGCCGGCCGGGTCTTCCGAATCGATGACCTGCTGGGCCCAGCCTTCCAGGCGACGCGTATCGGCGCGCAGCACCTCTTGCTTGATGGCCAGAATCTGCGCTGGCTGCATGGAAAAGCTGCGCAAGCCCAAGCCCAGCAGCAGCCGCGTCATGGCCGTGTCCCCCGCCATCTCGCCGCAGACGCAGACCTCCTTGCCCGCCGCCTTGGTCGCCTGAATCACCTCTGCCACCAGGCGCAGCACGGCCGGGTGGAACGGGTCATAAAGCTGCGAAACGGCCTCGTCGGCGCGGTCAATCGCCAAGGTGTACTGGATCAGGTCATTGGTGCCGATCGACAGAAAATCGAAATACTTCAAAAAGGTGCGCACCGTGAGCGCTGCCGCTGGTATCTCGATCATCGCGCCCAGTTTGACCAGGCCCTGGGGCACATTGCGCTCGCGCAGCTCTTGCGAGGCCTGCTCGACCAACGCCAGGGTCTGCCTGATCTCGCTGACATGGGCCAGCATGGGGAACAGCAGCTGCACCGGGCCATGGGCCGCAGCGCGCAAGATGGCGCGCAGCTGAGTGCGGAACATGTCCGGGTCCGCCAGGCTGAAACGGATGGCCCGCAGCCCCAGCGCGGGGTTGAGGTAGTAGTCCTTGGGCTGGGCTTTGTCCAGAGGTTTGTCGGCACCAATGTCCAAGGTGCGGATGGTCACCGGCATGCCCTGCATGCCCGCCAGCGCCTCGCGGTAGGCGCGGTACTGCTCCTCTTCGCCGGGCACCTTGCCGCCCCGGCCCATGAACAGAAACTCGGTACGGAACAGCCCTACGCCCACGGCACCGGCCTTGACGGCGGCCGGCCCATCGCCAGGCAACTCAATATTGGCCAGCAGCTCGATGCGCTCGCCATCGATAGTGATCGACGGCGTATCGCGCAGGCGCGACAGGCGCTCCCGTTCCAGCCGCATCTGGCGCTGCTTGAAGCGGTACTCCTCCAGCAAAATCGGCGAGGGATCGATAATCACCTCGCCGGCATCGCCATCGATGATCACCCAGTCATCGGCACGGATCAGCTGGCTGGCGGTGCGCGCACCGACCACGGCCGGGATGTCCATGCTGCGCGCGACGATGGCGGTGTGGCTGGTCTTGCCACCCACGGCCGTCACAAAACCGGCAAACACGCTTTGCTTGAACTGCAGCATATCGGCGGGTGAAAGGTCATTGGCGATCAACACCATCGGTGCATCGCGCTCATCCACCACCCAGTCGTGCTGGCCCTCTTGCACCCCCAACGGCGCACTGATGGGCGCCGCCACCGGGCTGGAGACGCCGCGCATATGGCGAAGCACCCGCTCCACCACCTGCTGCAGGTCGAACTTGCGATCACGCAGGTACTCGTCGTCCATCTCGTCAAACTGGCGGCAGAGCAGCTCCAGCTGTGCGGTGAGCGCCCATTCGGCGTTGTAAAGGCGTTCACTGATCAGCTGGCGTACGCCGGACGAGAGCATGTCGTCCTGCACCAGCATCAGGTGTACATCCAAGAGCGGCTCCAGCTCTTGCGGGGCATCTACGCCCAGGTCACCACGCAACCGCTGCAGCTCTTCGATCACCGCCAAGCGGCCCGCGCGCACCCGGTCAATCTCACGCGCGACCTGGTCGGGCTCGATCAGGTAGTGGGTCACCTCCAGGTGGCTGGATGCGGCCATGACTGCCCGGCCAATGGCGATCCCCCGGGCCACTGCAATTCCATGGATGGCGAATGTCATGCGGAACTTCCTCTTCGCTGGCACATGTTGCGCCAAGCTGATTTATACGCCTGTCGCAGAAGACTGTACAAGCACGGGGACTGGGAAGGGGTGGGCGCTCCCACCAGGGCTGGCGAGCGTATGCCATGTCAGGCAGCCGCAGCGGGCCGCCGCCGGCACTGGTGGGCAGCGCGTGGCGTTTGCGCTGCGCCGATCCGGAACGCCAGGCAGCGACTTATTCGCCTTCGCCGAACTTGTCGTTGACGAGGGCCAGCAAGGCATCCATGGCCTGCTGCTCATCGGCACCCTCGGTCTCGATGGTCACCTCCGTACCGATGCCGGCAGCCAGCATCATCACGCCCATGATGCTTTTGGCATTGACGCGGCGCTCGCCCCGCGTGATCCAGACCTCGCAGGCAAAGCTGCCGGCGAGCTTGGTGAGTTTGGCAGACGCGCGGGCATGCAGGCCCAATTTATTGCTGATGGTGACTGCGGTCTTGATCATGTGCTCGGGTATTTTGGTTCTGTGGCGTGTTCTGCGTCACCTGCATGATGCCTTGGCTACCACCGGCAATGGCCCGGGCCACGAGGCTGTCCAGCTCCTCATGGCGGTAGCACAGCGCGCGCAGCAACATCGGCAGGTTGACGCCGGCGACCAGCCGTGTCGATGCACGGCGCTTGGCCAGCTCCTGCGCAATATTATGCGGGGTTGCACCGAACACATCGCTGAGCACCAGCACCGGGCCGCTGTGGCTGTGATCAAGCATGGCTTGCGCCTCTTGCAGGCAAGCCACCGGATCGGCGCTGGCAGCCACATCCAGCGCCATCAGGTGCTCCCCGCTGTCGGGGAACACATGCGCGGCGCATTGCGCCAGCGCCTGGGCCAGCGGTGCGTGGGCGATCAACAATATCCGGTTGCTCATCAATACAAAAGGTTGTGTTTAACGAAGGCGCAATGGGCCAGCAGTCTGCCCACCCGCATCCTTTGCCAGTGTAGCGATTTTGCCGCACTGCAACATTGGTAGTGTTGCTTAGCCAAGCGCACTGCAAGGTACCGCTCAGCGCAGTTGCAGCCCCTGCACAAAGCTCTGCAATGCCGTTGCCGCCACCGGTTTGCCGGGCGCCAACACCATTGCCTGGTAAATGCGCACCTGCTGGCCCTGCGTGCGAGCAAACCAGCGCGCATCAGCATAGACGGTCTTTCCTTGTGCATTCTTCCCTTGCCATTGCACTTGGCGCGCCTGCGGCAGCTCCAAGGTGCCGGGCCACACCAGCACCTGGCCCGGCAGGGGCTGCCAGGCATCGGGGATCTGCAGCTGCTGGTACAAGGCCTTTTGCCAGTCGCCCATGACAACAGCAGCATCCTGGGGCTGAACCACGGCATGGGCCAGTGTGTAGGTGGCTCCATCGGCCTCGCAACCCACCATGGACACGGACAGCTGCTGCGTACCCCAGGCCACATCGCGCACCGCTCGGTCAGGTTTGCAGGGCAGCATCAGCGCCAAGGGTACATCATCCAAAGCCACGGACCGCCAGTTCAGCGCCGGGCTGCAGGCTCCCAGCAGGGCAGCGGAGAAGATCAGGCAGCGAGCTAACGTCATCAGGCGATTATGGGTGCTGCACCGCGATGGTCAATCAGTACGAGCAGGTATGCCGGGCCGCAAACCAGCGCTGGACGGCCTGGTCGCATAATGGCTGGGCTTACGAACTTTTTGCAGCACCTTGACTCTCAGCCCCATGCCCAAAAAATCTACCACCACCGTCTTCTCCGCCATCGCCATTGCTGCGGCATTGGGCGTGGGTGCGTATGTTTACCAAGGCAGCGGGCAAATCACTGCGCCTGAGAGCCAGTTTGTGCTGCTCAATGGCAGCACCCAGACGACCTCCGACATGAAGGGCAAGGTCACCCTGGTGAACTTCTGGGCCACCAGCTGCACCACCTGCGTGGCGGAGATGCCCGAGATCATCAAGACCTACGACAAGTTCAAGGACCGGGGCTACGACACGATGGCCGTGGCCATGCACTACGACCCGCCCAGCTATGTCGTCAATTTTGCCGAGTCCCGCAAGCTGCCGTTCAAAGTGGCCATCGACAACACTGGCAAGATCGCCAAGGACTGGGGCGACATCCAGCTGACCCCCACCACCTTCATCGTCAACAAGCAGGGCCAAGTGGTCAAGCGCTATGTGGGTGCGCCCAACTTTGACGAGCTGCACAAGCTGATCGACAAGCTGCTGGCCGAGACCTGAGTCCGCCACCGAATCCTGCGCCAAGTCAAAACCGTCCTCCAGGGGCGGTTTTTCTTTGGGGGCTCGCCCGCATGTGGGCGCTACACTGCCCATTCCTTGACTAAGCGCATTCGCTGTGGACCGACCTGAGATAACGTTCCTGCACCCCTCCACGCCAGAAGAGTTTGCGGTGACCCGCGAGATCTTTCTGGAGTATGCCCAATCACTCGATATTGACCTGGGCTTTCAGGGTTTTGAGGAAGAACTGGCCGAGTTGCCAGGTGAATATGGCGCGCCTCGGGGCGACCTGGTGCTGGCCTTGGTAGAAGGCTCGGTGGCAGGCTGCTGCGCACTGCGCCCGATGGACGATGTTGACTACAGCAATGCCTGCGAGATGAAACGTCTCTATGTGCGCAAGGCCTTTCGGGGCTTTGGCCTGGGCCGGCAACTGGTGGACTACACCATGTCCAGCGCCATCCGGCTGGGTTACGACTGCATCTTGCTCGACACCCTGGACAGCATGGAATCGGCCCGCGCGCTGTATGCCGACTTTGGCTTTGAAGAGATTCCGCCCTACTACCACAACCCGGTATCGGGCACGCATTACCTCAAGGCAGACGTGCACCCCTGAGCGCGGGTGCTTTCAGCCACAAAAAAGCACGCCTCGGCGTGCTTTGCTGTTTTTGGGTGGGCGGCCGGCTGGCCCGCCCGACATGGGGCGGATGCCCGCCAATCCAGGGGCCGCTTAGGCCTTGGCTTGTGCCAGGATCGTGTCGGCATCGCTGACCGTGAACTGGCCAGGGGCTTCCACGTTCAGCTGCACGACCTTGCCATCCTTGACCAGCATGGAGTAGCGGTTGCTGCGCAGGCCCAGGCCCTTGCCGTTCAGGTCCAGGGTCAGGCCGGTAGCCTTGGCAAAAACGGCATCGCCGTCGCCGATCATGCGCACTTTGCCGTCGGTGTGCTGGTCCTTGCCCCAGGCACCCATCACAAAGGCGTCATTGACCGACAGGCACCAGATTTCGTCCACACCTGCGGCCTTGAAAGCCTCGGCTTGCTCCACGTAGCCAGGCAGGTGCTTGGCCGAGCAGGTGGGGGTGAACGCGCCGGGCACCGCAAACAAAGCGATGGTCTTGCCAGCCGCTTCCTTGGTCACATCGAATGCGTTAGGGCCCAGGCTGCAGCCATTGCCTTCAACCGCCACAAACTCGCTCAGGGTAGCTGCGGGAAGCGAATCGCCAACTTTGATCATGGTGTACTCCTTGTAAATTGCCACTATGGCAGTGAGCCCGCTGACCGACGGGTCAAACGGGCATAAAAAAACGACCCACAGATTGTGGGTCGTTTTTCAAGTTACGTTGGTGCAAGTCGCAAAAGACTTAAACCAATGCAGCCTTTTGCACCAAGCGGGTAGCAACCCAGTTCTTGGTCTTGGAGAGCGGACGGCTCTCGGTGATTTCAATCATGTCGCCGGTGTTGTACTCGCCATTTTCATCATGGGCGTGGTACTTGCTGGACTTGATCATGATCTTGTCGTAGATCGGGTGCTTCACGCGACGTTCTACCAGAACGGTCACGGTCTTTTCACGCTTATCGCTGACCACCTTGCCAATCAAGGTGCGCTTGAGGGATTTTTTAGCTTCCGTCATGTCGGCTCCTATTACTTGGCGGCTTGCTTTTCAGCAAGAATGGTCTTGGCACGTGCCACATCGCGGCGGGTAGCCTTGATGGTAGCGGTGTTGCCCAGTTGTTGCGTTGCCTTTTGCATGCGCAGACCAAAGTGAGCCTTTTGCAAGGACTTGATCTCGGCTTCCAGGCCAGCAACGTCTTTTTGGCGCAGTTCAGCAGCTTTCGTCATATCGATTTCTCCTGAATTAAGCGCCAAGCTGACGGGTGACGAACGTGGTGCGCAGCGGCAGCTTGGCGGCAGCCAGGCGGAACGCTTCACGGGCCAGTTCTTCGGGCACGCCAACGATTTCGAACACCATCTTACCGGGCTGAATTTCAGCCACGTAGTACTCTGGGTTACCCTTGCCGTTACCCATACGGACTTCAGCAGGCTTGGTCGAAATTGGCTTATCAGGGAACACGCGGATCCAGATACGGCCGCCACGCTTCACGTGACGGGAGATTGCACGACGTGCAGCCTCGATCTGGCGGGCCGTCAAGCGGCCACGGTCCGTGCATTTCAGGCCGAAATCACCGAACGCTACCGTGTTACCACGGGTTGCGATACCAGTGTTGCGACCCTTTTGCTCCTTGCGGTATTTGCGGCGAGCAGGTTGCAGCATAGTTATTCTCCTTTACCGTCCGCTGCTGTAGCGGGCGCGTCAGTCTTGCGAACGCGCTTAACGGAATCAGCACCAGCGCCGGCGGGCTTGTCGCTACCGTCTGCAGGAGCCGTGTTACCACCAGCGGGGCGACGAGGGCCACGCGATGGACGATCGCCATTGCGGTTATCACGACGAGGACCACGTGGACGACGCTCATCATCAGGACGTGGCGTTTCTGCGGCTGGCAGATCGTTACGACCCAGAGTGTCACCCTTGTAGACCCACACCTTCACGCCGATCACACCGTAGGTGGTCTTGGCTTCGGAGGTGCCGTAGTCGATATCAGCGCGCAGGGTGTGAAGTGGCACACGACCTTCGCGGTACCACTCGGTACGTGCGATTTCGATGCCGTTCAAACGACCCGACGACATGATCTTGATACCTTGAGCGCCCAGACGCATCGCGTTCTGCATCGCACGCTTCATGGCGCGACGGAACTGGATACGCTTTTCGAGCTGCTGGGTGATCGAGTCAGCGATCAGCTTGGCATCGATTTCAGGCTTGCGCACTTCTTCGATGTTCACTGCCACTGGCACGCCCAGGCGAGCAGCGAGTTCCTTCTTCAGGGCCTCGATGTCTTCACCCTTCTTGCCGATCACCACACCAGGACGAGCCGAGTAAATGGTGATACGGGCGTTCTTGGCAGGACGCTCGATCAGAACGCGTGCCACGGCAGCGTTCTTCAGCTTCTCTTTCAGGTACTCACGAACCTTGATGTCTTCGGCAAGCATGCCGGCGAAATCACGGTTGCTTGCGTACCAGCGGCTAGACCAGTTACGGCTGACCGCCAGACGGAAGCCGGTAGGATGGATTTTTTGTCCCATGTTCTTCCTTTAGGCCTCAGTTACCCACGGTCACATAAATGTGGCAGGTAGGCTTGCTGATGCGGTTGCCGCGGCCCTTGGCGCGAGCGGTAAAACGCTTGAGCGTGGTGCCTTGCTCAACGAAGATGGTCGTAACCTTCAGTTCGTCGATATCAGCGCCGTCATTGTGCTCAGCGTTGGCGATAGCGGACTCCAGAACCTTCTTGACGATCACAGCAGCTTTTTTCTGCGTGAACTCGAGAATGTTCAGAGCTTGGTCAACCTTCTTGCCGCGAATCAGATCCGCAACCAGACGGCCTTTGTCAACCGACAGGCGAACGCCGCGGAGGACTGCACGTGTTTCAGACATGGTCTACTCCTTATCGTTTCGCTTTTTTATCAGCGGGGTGACCCTTGAAGGTGCGCGTCAGGGCGAATTCGCCGAGCTTGTGGCCCACCATCTGGTCGGTTACATATACTGGTACGTGTTGCTTGCCGTTGTGCACGGCAATGGTCAGACCGATGAAATCGGGCAGAACCATGGAGCGACGCGACCAGGTCTTCACTGGTTTCTTGTCCTTGGTGGCAATGGCCTTTTCGACCTTAGCCAGCAAATGATGGTCAACAAACGGGCCCTTTTTTAGAGAACGAGTCATTTGCTACCCCTTACTTCTTACGGCGCGACACGATCATGGTCTGTGTGCGCTTGTTGTTACGGGTACGGTAGCCCTTCGTCAGATTGCCCCATGGGTCAACTGCGTGACGGCCTTCACCGGTCTTGCCTTCACCACCACCGTGTGGGTGGTCGACAGGATTCATCACCACACCGCGAACGGTAGGACGAATACCCATCCAACGCTTGACACCGGCCTTGCCCAATTGGCGCAGGCTGTGTTCTTCGTTGGCGACTTCACCAATGGTTGCACGGCATTCGATATGGATCTTGCGAACTTCGCCCGAACGCATACGCACTTGGGCGTAGACGCCTTCGCGAGCCAGCAAGGTAGCCGAGGTACCAGCAGAGCGGGCGATTTGTGCGCCAGCGCCGATCTTCAGCTCGATGCAGTGAATGGTCGAACCCACAGGGATGTTGCGGATCGGCAGGGTGTTACCCACGCGGATCGGTGCTTCAGAGCCACTGACAATGGTTGCGCCCACTTCCAGGTTGCGCGGAGCGATCACATAACGACGCTCGCCGTCTGCATAGCACACCAGAGCGATGTGAGCGGTACGGTTTGGATCGTATTCAATACGCTCAACCTTGGCGGGGATACCGTCCTTGGTGCGCTTGAAGTCCACTACGCGGTAGTGGTGCTTGTGACCACCGCCCTTGTGACGGGTAGTAATGTGACCGTTGTTGTTGCGGCCTGCCTTTTGGAACTGAGGTTCCAGCAGAGGAGCGAAGCCTTCGCCCTTGTGCAGATGGCCACGGGTCACCTTCACCACATGGCGTTGGCCTGGGGAAGTTGGTTTGAGCTTAATAACAGCCATGATTACGCAGCCTCCCCAGAGAGGTTCAGCTCTTGACCTGGCTTGAGCAGCACATAAGCCTTGCGAACGTTGTCGCGACGGCCAATGGTCTTGCCAAAGCGCTTGGTCTTGCCCTTGGTGTTCACCACAGACACGCCCTTCACTTCGACCTTGAACAGCAGCTCAACAGCGGCCTTGATCTCGGGCTTGGTGGCGTTCTGCAGCACCTTGAATGTCACAGCGTTGGACTTTTCAGCAACCAGCGTGGCCTTTTCGGACACGATAGGAGCAACCAGCACTTGCATCAGACGACCTTCGTCGAACTTGCGTTCGGCGGGAGTAGGGTTCACACGGCTCATGCGAACATCTCCTTGAGTTTGTCGAGAGCGCCCTTGGTGACGAGCACTTTCTTGAATTGCACCAGCGACACTGGGTCAGCGTAACGTGGTTCAACCACGAACACATTCTTCAGATTGCGCGAAGCGAGGTACAGGTTTTCGTCCACTTCGTCAGCGATCACCATCACCGATTCGAGGTTCATGGACTTGAGCTTGTCAGCCAGCACCTTGGTCTTGGGCGAATCAACCGTCAGCGAATCAACCACAGCCAGGCGGCCTTCACGGGCCAGCTGCGAGAAGATGGATGCCATACCGGCACGGTACATCTTCTTGTTGATCTTCTGCGTGAAGTTTTCATCAGGCAGATTCGGGAAAATGCGACCACCGCCACGCCACAGAGGCGAGGAGGTCATACCAGCACGTGCGCGACCCGTACCCTTTTGTTTAAAAGGCTTGGCGGTCGAGTGACGGACTTGTTCACGGTCTTTTTGAGCGCGTGTGCCTTGACGGCCGTTGGCGCGGTAAGCAACGATGATCTGGTGAATCAGGTCTTCATTGAAATCGCGACCAAACACGGTCTCAGGAGCGTCCACTTGGGAGGCTGCCTTACCTTGTTCGTTCAGGAGTTCGAGCTTCATTAGTTCGCTCCTTTAGCAACTGCCTTGACAGCAGGACGCACGGTTACGAAGCCATTCTTCGAACCGGGGATTGCGCCCTTGATCAGCAGCAGTTGACGCGCTTCGTCGATACGAACCACGTCGAGATTCTGGGTAGTCACGGTCTCATCGCCCATGTGACCAGTCATGCGCTTACCGGGGAACACGCGACCTGGGTCTTGTGCCATACCGATCGAGCCGGGAACGTTGTGCGAACGGCTGTTACCGTGCGACGCGCGTTGCGACTTGAAGTTGTGACGCTTGATGGTACCGGCGTAGCCCTTACCGATCGAGGTACCTTGCACGTCGACCTTTTGGCCCACTGCGAAGATCTCGGTCACTGGCAGGGATGCACCTGCGGCGTACTTGCCGGCGGTGTCAGCTGCAACGCGGAATTCCTGGGTGATTTCACCAGCTTCCACGCCTGCTTTGGCCAGGTGGCCAGCGGCTGGCTTGGTCACGCGCGAGGCGCGACGTTGACCAAAGGTGACCTGCAGGGCCACGTAGCCGTCGTTCTCTTGGGTTTTAACCTGGGTCACGCGGTTGTTAGATACATCCACCACGGTGACAGGCACTGCATCGCCGTCATCCGTGAACAGGCGCATCATGCCTACCTTACGGCCCAGCAACCCGAGGGAGTTGCTTTGACTCATTTGTTGCTCCAAAACTTCCGCCACCGAAACTGCAATTGGCTCGGTGTTGCACCAGGGTTTGACGCCATCGGCACGAAAGAAGGTTGATAAAAACTCCGGCGCCTACCATCCAAATGTCAGACAAATTGAATGTTGAGCGCACGAAGCCATAAATTTTAACGCGAACTTCCCAAATAGGCAAGTTCGCGTTAAAAAGGGCAAGCAGCCACACCCGAGGGTGTGGCTTTCCGGCCTTATTGCAGTTTGATTTCGACGTCCACGCCGGCAGCCAGGTCCAGCTTCATCAGCGCGTCAACGGTCTTGTCGGTAGGATCGACAATGTCCATCAGGCGTTGGTGGGTGCGGATTTCCAGCTGGTCACGCGAGGTCTTGTTCACGTGGGGCGAACGCAGAATGTCGAAACGCTTCATGCGGGTCGGCAGGGGCACGGGGCCCTTGACGATCGCGCCGGTGCGCTTGGCGGTTTCTACGATTTCAGCAGCAGACTGGTCGATCAACTTGTAATCGAAAGCCTTCAGGCGGATGCGGATTTTTTGCTTGGACATGTTAATTCCCAGTTGTTCTAAGAATTAAGCAATGATCTTGGCAACCACGCCAGCGCCCACGGTACGGCCGCCTTCGCGAATAGCGAAACGCAGACCTTCTTCCATAGCGATGGGGTTGATCAACTTGACGGTGATCGACACGTTATCGCCAGGCATAACCATTTCCTTGTCAGCTGGCAGCTCAATGGCGCCGGTCACGTCCGTGGTACGGAAGTAGAACTGAGGACGGTAGTTGTTGAAGAAGGGGGTGTGGCGGCCGCCCTCGTCCTTGCTCAGCACATACACTTCAGCGGTGAAGTGGGTGTGTGGCTTGATCGAGTTAGGCTTGCACAGCACTTGGCCACGCTCAACATCTTCACGCTTGGTGCCGCGCAGCAGCAGGCCAACGTTGTCACCAGCTTGACCTTGGTCCAGCAGCTTGCGGAACATTTCCACGCCGGTCACGATGGTCTTGACGGTGTCTTTGATACCGACGATTTCGATTTCTTCGCCGACCTTGATGATACCGCGCTCGATACGGCCGGTCACCACGGTGCCACGACCGGAGATGGAGAACACGTCTTCCACGGGCATCAGGAAAGCACCGTCCACAGCGCGCTCAGGCGTTGGGATGTAGGTGTCCAGAGCTTCAGCCAGACGCAGGATAGCGGGTTCACCCTTTTCGGATTGGTCGCCTTCCAGAGCCAGCTTAGCCGAGCCGCGGATGATAGGGGTGTCGTCACCTGGGAAATCGTACTTGTCCAGCAGTTCGCGGACTTCCATTTCCACCAGCTCCAGCAGCTCTTCGTCATCGACCATGTCGCACTTGTTCAGGAACACGATGATGTAAGGCACGCCCACCTGGCGAGCCAGCAGGATGTGTTCGCGGGTCTGGGGCATGGGGCCGTCAGCGGCCGAGCACACCAGCACAGCGCCGTCCATCTGGGCAGCGCCGGTGATCATGTTCTTCACATAGTCAGCGTGACCTGGGCAGTCCACGTGAGCGTAGTGGCGGTTAGCCGTTTCGTACTCAACGTGGGCGGTATTGATGGTGATACCGCGGGCCTTTTCTTCAGGAGCAGCGTCAATTTGGTCGTAAGCCTTGGCTTCGCCACCAAACTTCTTGGACAGCACGGTTGCAATCGCAGCCGTCAGCGTGGTCTTACCGTGGTCGACGTGACCGATGGTGCCCACGTTGACGTGCGGCTTGGTCCGTTCGAATTTACCTTTTGCCATGAGAATTTCTCCAAATAAAGAGCAAAACCTGTGTTGGGTTTAACGTCTACACCGAATTGCTAGGTCGCTTCGCACAGGAAACAAAGCGGCACCCGGTCGTAGACAAAAGCGATCCGCACCTGGCAAGCCAGGTGCGGGCGCATATTTTAGGCCTTTGCGCGTGCGGCGACAATAGCCTCGGCCACGTTACGTGGGGCTTCAGCGTAGTGCTTGAACTCCATCGTGTACGTAGCGCGGCCTTGCGTTTGCGAGCGCAGCGACGTTGCGTAGCCGAACATTTCGGACAGTGGCACTTCTGCCTTGATGGCCTTGCCGCCACCAACCATGTCGTCCATGCCCTGCACCATACCGCGGCGGGAAGACAAGTCACCCATCACGGTACCAGCGTAGTCTTCTGGCGTTTCCACTTCCACAGCCATCATGGGCTCCAGGATGACGGGGCTGGCCTTGCGAGCACCTTCCTTGAAACCGAAGATAGCGGCCATCTTGAACGCCATTTCGTTCGAGTCCACATCGTGGTACGAACCGAAGGTCAGCGTGACCTTCACGTCCACCACGGGGTAGCCTGCCAGCACGCCGGAGGTCAGTGCTTCGATCACGCCCTTTTCCACCGCAGGGATGTATTCGCGAGGAACCACACCGCCCTTGATAGCGTCGACGAACTCGAAGCCCTTGCCTGGCTCTTGCGGCTCAACCGTGAACACCACGTGACCGTACTGGCCCTTACCACCGGATTGGCGAACGAACTTGCCGTCCACATCCACGACCTTGTTGCGGATCGTTTCGCGGTATGCCACTTGGGGCTTGCCCACGTTGGCTTCCACGTTGAATTCGCGCTTCATGCGGTCAACGATAATTTCCAGGTGCAGCTCGCCCATACCGGCGATGATGGTCTGGCCCGATTCTTCGTCGGTACGCACGCGGAACGATGGATCTTCTGCAGCCAAACGCGACAGAGCGATACCCATCTTTTCCTGGTCGGCCTTGGTCTTTGGTTCCACAGCCTGTGCAATCACGGGCTCTGGGAACACCATGCGTTCCAGAATGATCGGTGCATCGACGGAGCACAGGGTTTCACCCGTGGTCACGTCCTTCAAGCCTACGCAAGCAGCGATGTCACCAGCGCGGATTTCGTCGACTTCCACACGGTCATTGGCCATCATCTGCACGATACGGCCGATACGCTCTTTCTTGCCCTTGACCGAGTTGTACACGGTGTCACCCTTGGTGAGCACGCCCGAGTACACGCGAACGAAGGTCAGCTGACCCACGAACGGGTCGGTCATCAGCTTGAATGCCAGCGCAGAGAACTTCTCGCCGTCATCTGCCTTGCGGGTGACCTTCTTCTCTTCGTCGTCAGGATCCGTACCGGCCACGTCATCGATGTCCACCGGCGAAGGCAGGTAGTCGATCACGGCGTCCAGCATGCGCTGCACGCCCTTGTTCTTGAACGCGGTACCGCACAGCATTGGCTGAATTTCAACAGCCAAGGTACGAGCACGGATGCCAGCCTTGATTTCTTCTTCGGACAAGGTACCTTCTTCCAGGTACTTGTTCATCAGCGTTTCGCTCGACTCAGCAGCCGCTTCGACCAGGTTTTCACGCCACTTTTCAGCGGATTCCTTCAGGTCGGCAGGGATGTCTTCGTAGTCGAACTTCATGCCCTGGGATGCTTCGTCCCAGATGATGGCCTTCATCTTGACCAGATCGACCACGCCCTTGAAGTTTTCTTCAGCGCCGATAGGGATCACCACGGGCACAGGGTTGGCCTTCAGGCGCAGCTTCATCTGGTCATAGACCTTGAAGAAGTTGGCACCGGTACGGTCCATCTTGTTCACAAAGGCCAGACGTGGCACTTTGTACTTGTTGGCTTGACGCCACACGGTTTCGGACTGTGGCTGCACGCCGCCCACAGCGCAGTACACCATGCAAGCACCGTCGAGCACGCGCATGGAACGTTCCACTTCAATCGTGAAGTCCACGTGGCCGGGGGTGTCGATGATGTTGAAGCGGTGTTCTGGGTAGGACAGATCCATACCCTTCCAGAAGCAGGTCACTGCAGCGGAAGTGATGGTGATGCCGCGCTCTTGCTCTTGCTCCATCCAGTCGGTGGTAGCAGCGCCGTCGTGCACTTCACCCAGCTTGTGGGTCACGCCGGTGTAAAACAGGATACGTTCGGTCGTGGTGGTTTTACCTGCGTCGATGTGCGCAGAAATACCGATATTGCGGTAGCGCTCGATGGGGGTCTTGCGAGCCATGGATGATCCTTTGTTGATCAGTAAAGTGGGGGCGGATGCGGACTGGCGGATTGCGCAGGCATCAGCCTACGATGTGTGGGCAGTCTCAATCCAAGCAAGGCCGCAGGCAAAAATTGTTGCATGCGGCCTTTGCAATAGCGAGACAGATCGCGCAGCTTAGAAGCGGAAGTGGCTGAATGCCTTGTTCGCTTCGGCCATGCGGTGCACTTCGTCACGGCGCTTCATCGCGCCGCCACGGCCTTCGGTCGCTTCGAGCAGTTCGTTGGCCAGGCGCTGGGCCATGGACTTCTCACCACGCTTGCGAGCGGCTTCCTTCAACCAGCGCATGGACAGAGCCAGACGACGGACAGGACGCACTTCCACTGGCACCTGGTAGTTGGCACCGCCAACACGGCGGGACTTCACTTCGACCATAGGCTTGACGTTGTTGATGGCAACAACGAAAGCTTCCAGCGGGTCTTTATCAGGGTGCTTCTTCTCGATCAGATCCAGGGCGCCATAAATGATGCGCTCTGCAACTGCCTTCTTGCCGCCTTCCATGATCACGTTCATGAATTTGGACAGCTCTACATTGCCGAACTTTGGATCCGGCAGAATTTCACGTTTGGGGACTTCGCGACGACGTGGCATTTCTTTACCTCTATCTTTGCTTCAGTTGGCATCTTTTCAGACACCGCGAGAGCCAATCAGGACTCCCACTTACTCGACCCACACAAAACACTTGCGCTTGGGGTCACTACGCTGAATCTCGCGCCACGCGGGACACAGCACCTATGTATTCGTTCAAAAAACCAGGGCTTACTTAGCCTTAGGCTTCTTGGCACCGTACTTCGAACGGGACTGCTTACGGTCCTTGACGCCTTGCAGGTCAAGCGAACCGCGCACGATGTGGTAACGCACACCTGGCAAGTCCTTCACACGGCCACCGCGCACGAGCACAACGCTGTGCTCTTGCAGGTTGTGGCCTTCGCCGCCAATGTACGAAATCACTTCGAAACCATTGGTCAGACGCACCTTAGCCACCTTACGCAAAGCCGAGTTAGGCTTCTTAGGCGTCGTGGTGTACACACGAGTGCACACGCCGCGGCGCTGGGGGCAGTTTTCCATAGCAGGGCTCTTGGATTTAACAACTTCTACCGTGCGGCCCTGACGCACGAGTTGGTTAATGGTTGGCATTAATAAACGTCCCTAAACGTGAAATTACCGTGAACTTACCGTGAATTACTGCCGAGCCCTTGCCTGAAAGACAAAGACGGCAGCCCCTTCGGAAATTCCGAAAAGCCCTCTAATGTATCACCTAGTCTCGGTTTGGGCAAATGCTGGTTTTTGCATGCCCGCGCCTGCCGCCTCTGTTGACGTTGCTCTTCCCCAAAGTTTTCTCAGGCAATGCTTACCCCGACTACCTCAGCTGCTCTTGTTTTTGATGATGCAGAAACCACAAAGCGTGCACCAGGCACGCTTTGCAAAGACGGGCAAGAATCCGATGGCAAGCGCTCAGGCGCCTGCCATCAGCAGCTTTTTACTTGATCCAGAGGCGGATCGCATCCCAGGCGCGGCCAAAAATGCCCGCTTCTGCCACATCGTCCAGCGCCACCAGTGGCACTTCAGCCACTTGCTGGCCGCCGGCCATCACCTTCAAGGTGCCCAGCTTCTGGCCCTTGGTGAAAGGCGCAATCAGCGGCTCTTGGCTGACCACCTGGGTTTCCAGCTTGCCACCGGTGCCTGCGGGCACATTCACAACGATCGGCGCGACGCTGCCAATCTTGACCACGTCCTGCGCGCCCTTCCAGGCCTTGGGCGTGGCAACCGCCTGGCCGCCGTCAAACAGCTTGACGGTATCGAAGGCGGTGTAGCCCCAGTTCAGCAGCTTCTGGCTTTCGTTGGCGCGGTCGCGGTCGCTGGCAGCGCCCAGCAGGATGGAGATCAGGCGGCGCTCGCCGGCATTGGGCACCTGGCGCTTGGCGGTGGAGACCAGGCAGTAGCCAGCCGCATTGGTGTGGCCGGTCTTCAGGCCGTCGACCGTCGGGTCACGGAACAACAAAGTATTACGATTGGTGCCGTTCGACTTGGGCGTGCCGGGGTAGAACCACTGCTTGGTCGAGTAGTAGTGCATGTACTCGGGGAAGTCCTTGATCAGGCGGTTGGCCAGAATGCTCAGATCCTTGGCCGTCGTCGTGTGGCCCGGCTCGGTCAGGCCCTCGGGATTCTTGTAGGCCGTGTTGGCCATGCCCAGCGCCTTGGCCTGCTCGTTCATCAGGCGCACAAAGTTCTCGGCCGTGCCGCCCACCGCTTCGGCCAGCGCCATCGTCGCGTCGTTGCCCGACTGCACGATCATGCCGTGCAGCAAATCGTCCACCTTCACCTGCATCTTGGGGTCGATGAACATGCGCGAGCCGGGCATCTTCCAGGCGCGCTCGCTCACCGGCATGGTTTGCTCCAAGGTGATCTTCTTGTTGCGCAGCGCATCGAACACCACATAGCCGGTCATCAGCTTGGTCAGCGACGCCTGCTCCACCGGCGCATCCACATCCTTGGCCGCCAGGACCTGGCCCGTGGTCACGTCAAACAGCAAGTAATTGCGTGCCGCAATTTCCGGGGGCTGGGGCGCGGCCAATTGTGCAAAGGCCAGGGTGGGCACCAGCAGCGCTGCTGCAGCCCAGGTACGCAGGGTGGGCATCAAGCTCGATTTCATGTCGTCCAACTCTAAGAACAGTGCCTGCAGCGCCATGAACGCGCGCTGCAGACTATAAAAACAATAGCAATACTACACCGTCAAGCGGCGGGTGAAAGCAGGTGGCGCGTGACCAAGCCTTTGAGAAGCGGTAATTGTCCGTGGAAAAAATGCCCGCCTCCCGGCACAACCGTAACCGGGAGTATCTGCGGCCTCGCCCAGTCCATCACCGCTGCCAGCGGCACGGTGTCATCCGCCTCGCCATGCACCACCAAGGTGCGCTCATGGGCTTCGGGCGGCAGGGTCGCCACCGTAAAGCGCGAAGCTGCCGTGCCCACGAACACCGCCTTGTCGATCTGGCGCTTTGGCCAAAGTTCCGCCAGGGCATGGCTCATCACAAAGGAACCGAACGAGAAGCCCGCCAGTGCCAGATTCCCCTCGGGCGCCAGCTGATCCACCACCGCCAGAAAGTCATCGCGCTCGCCCCGGCCTTCGTCATAGCTGCCGGCTGACTCGCCGACACCGCGAAAGTTGAAGCGCAGCGCCGTCCAGCCGCTGGCCACAAAGGCCCGCGCCAAGGTCTGCACCACCTTGTTGTCCATGGTGCCGGCAAACAGCGGGTGCGGGTGGGCAATGATGGCCGTGCCGCGCTGCTGCCCATCGGGGCTGGCGGCCAGGTCACGGGCCACTTCCAGAATGCCGGCAGGCCCGGTGATGGTGAAACGTTCGGTTTGCGCATTCATGACGCGGTCAACTCCAAAGCGGGCGCTGCGCGGCCAGTGGCGGCAAGGCAGCCCCGGATCTAACTGGGAAAAGGGAAGGGCTCAGCGGCCCACATCGGGCGGGGTCAGCAAGCGCTCGACCACCTGGCCATTTTTCAGGTGCGACTCGACGATCTCATCGATATCGTCATTGTCGATAAAGGTATACCAAACCCCTTCGGGGTAGACCGCCATGATGGGGCCGCCGGCGCAGCGGTCCAGGCAGCCCGCCTTGTTGACCCGCACCTTACCCGGTCCGCTCAAGCCCTCGGCTTTGACGCGGGCCTTGCAATGGTCAAACATCTCTTTGGCGCCATGGTGGGCACAGCTGTTTTCGCCATTGACGCGGTCATTGAGGCAGAAGAACACATGGTGTTCGTAGTACTGGCCGTTGCTGCCAGGTGTTTGCTCGCTCATGCCAAGCTCTCTTCGAATGCGATCCCCCATTGTGGCAGCTTGGCGCCCGCCTGGCCGCCATGCGCCGCAATACTGCCACGGGCTACTGCGTTTAGCTGCGGTCAGCAGGGGCGGCGGCCGAGCGCTGGCGCCGCCGCGCCGCCACCACCGCAGGCAGCCGGCCCAAGCGAAGCAGCACATAGGCAATCACCGCAAAGGGCCAGAGCCAGCTCAGCCACTGGCCCAGACCAAAGAAGCGGATAAAGCGCCCTTGCTCCCAGGACTGCAGCGCATCGGCATAGTAGGGGCTGGGGGGCGACTGGTTGAGCAGGTTGATATCGATCATCAAGCCCATCAGCAGCAGCAGCACGCAGTAACGGCGTGGCATGCCCACCTGAAGCAGCGCCAGCGCCACGGCCAGCGCAATGCCCAGGCGGGTGGGCTGGTCCAGCCAGTCCCAGGCATACAGGGGGCCATAGCTCAGCGAGGACGACAGCGCCGAGAATGCAATCCCGCCCAGCACCACCAGCGCCACCATCACCATGCGCCGTGTCACGCTGCCCATCACGCTGAAGGCCAGCCAGCAGGGAATCAGCAGGCCCAGCAGCACAGCGGTCAGTTGCCCGATGGGCGACAGCGGCTCAGTGGCCTGCATGAAGTTGGGCATCCAGTGCTCGAAGGCCGAGTTCTCCAGCATGTCGACCAGCCACATCTCCAGCCGGTCAAAGACCTGGCCCAGGCCAAAGGGCTGCGCGGCCGGGAACAGCAGCGCCAGCGGCCAGAGCATCAGCAGCACAATGGCGCCGCGCGCATCGGCATCGAACCAGCGTGCCCGCACATCGCGCCAGCGCCGCAAAATGCCCAGCCAGGCCAGCAAGGGCACCAGCAGCGCCCCCAGCAAGGTGCCGATGCTGTTGAGCAGCCAATCCATATTGCTCGACACGCGCAGTGGCAAAAAGATCTGCAAAAACTCCATCGCCAGCGACAGCAGGCTGCCCACACACAGGGCCCAGAACCAGCCCGTCTTGACCCAGCCATGGCGCCACCAGCCCAGGCTGAGCAGCAGGCCCAGCGGCGCATAGCCGGCCACATTGATCCAGACATCGAACCAGGTCCAGTACGGAGGCGGAATGCGCGCCAGCAAAAACTCGGCCGGCGAGATGCCCTGGGTGCGCCAGCCCGCAAACGGGAACAGGCTGGCAAAGATGATCAGCGCCACATACACCGGCACCAGCGGCCAGGCAATGGTGCGGGGCTCCACTGGCGGTGCAGACATCTGCAAAGAGGTGGGCACTGGGCTGCTGTCAGGCATGGTCATCAAGGGCCCTGGTTGGCAGAGGGGTCGCGGTGAGTGGGCGGCTTAAAAGGGCTTGACCACCGCGAGCACCACGATGACCACCATGGCCAGCACCGGTACCTCATTGAACCAGCGGTACCAGACATGGGAATGCCGGTCCGTGCCGTTGGCGATCTTGCGCAGCAGCACCGCGCAGGCATGGTGGTAGCCAATGACCAGCAACACAAAGAACAGCTTGGCATGCAGCCAGCCCCCTGCCCCCCGCCACCAGCCCAACCACAGCCACAGGCCCAGGCCCAGCGCCAGCACCGCGATCATCGTCATAAAGCGCAAGAGCTTGCGCGCCATCAGCAGCAGGCGCTCGCGCTCGGCCTGCGAGTCGGCCGGCACCATGGCCAGATTGACGAAGATCCGTGGCAGGTAAAACAGGCCCGCAAACCAGCTGGCCACAAATACGATATGAAAGGCTTTGATCCACAGCATGAGCATGCGCCACAGTGTAGTGGCTGGCACGATGGCCGAGCGCACGACCCCGGCTTAAAACCTGCCTGCATCGGCTCTCCAACCCCGCCTTGATCTGGCACAAGCCGCGCCTTGGCCCACCGCCAATCCTCCCTGCCCAGCGCAGTCTCTCGGGGCCGCCCTCTGCAGCCTGCCGTTGATCTGGCGCACAATCGCTGCATGCATCTGTCCAGCCCCACCCCCTTTCCCCACAACCGCCCGCGCCGTCTGCGCCGCGATGCCTTCACCCGCAACCTGGTCCGCGAGAACGTGCTCACGCCGCACGACTTCATCTACCCGGTGTTTGTGCATGAGGGTCAAGGCAAGCGCGAGCCCGTGCTGTCCATGCCCGGCGTCGACCGCCTGAGCCTGGACCTGTTGCTGCCGGTGGCCGAGCAGTGCGTGGCGCTGGGCATCCCGGTGATGGCGCTCTTCCCGCAGATCGACTCGGCGCTGAAGACACCGGACGGCAAAGAGGCGCTCAACCCTGACGGCCTGATCCCACGTGTAGTACGCGCCCTGAAAAAAGAATTCCCCCAGCTGGGCGTGATGACCGATGTGGCGCTCGACCCCTACACCAGCCACGGCCAGGACGGCCTGCTCGACGAAACCGGCTACATCCTCAATGACGAGACCGTCGAGATCCTCGTGGGCCAGGCGCTCAACCATGCCGAAGCCGGTGTCGATATCGTCGCCCCCAGCGACATGATGGACGGCCGCATTGGCGCCATCCGCGAGGCCTTTGAAGCCCATGGCCACATCTACACCCGCATCATGGCCTACAGCGCCAAGTACGCCAGCGCCTTCTACGGCCCCTTCCGCGATGCGGTGGGCACGCGCGGCGCGCTGGGCAAGGCCGACAAGAACGTCTACCAAATGGACCCGGCCAACACCGACGAGGCGCTGCGCGAAGTGGCGCAAGACCTGGCCGAAGGCGCCGACATGGTGATGGTCAAGCCCGGCATGCCTTACCTGGATGTGGTGCGCCGCGTCAAGGACGAGTTCAAGGTACCCACCTTTGCCTACCAGGTGAGCGGTGAATACGCGATGCTCAAGGCTGCCGCGCAAAACGGCTGGCTGGACCATGACCAGGTGATGATGGAATCGCTGCTGGCCTTCAAGCGCGCCGGCGCCGATGGCATCCTCACCTATTTCTCGCTGGATGCGGCGCGCTGGCTCAAAGAGAAAAAGGCCTGAGCAACAACGCCAGGACGGGCTTGCACAGGCCCGTCTTTTTTGGCCCTTTTGCGTCTGATCCGAGCGAGGAATTTCGGTGACTACTCCCAGCAGCATCCGCATCTTTCACATCGTCGGCAACGAGGCCAGCGAGCTGGCCGCCGTGCCCTTCGAGCTGCCCGCCAAAGGCTTTTTGTGGCTGGCCTGCACGCGCAGCTATTTCAGCGAGCAGCTGGGCAGCCTGCAGCTGGCACTGCAAAAACTCAGTGGCGCGCCGCTGGTTGATCTGCATGTCTCCGACCTGCTCAATGCCCAGCTCCCCTCGCACTATGACTACACCTCGCAGTACGACCTGCTGGTGATCCGCCGCCTGGCCAGCACGCCATCGCAGGCCGGCACCGCCGCACTGGCCGCTACCCGGCGCACCGCCGCCGCCAAGCCCCTGCCGGACGCACCCCGCATCAGCACCACGCCGGTGGGCTTTGCCGCCTGGGAGCGGGTGCTGCTGTCAGTTCACCCCGAAGATTGCACCGTGCGCGACGCCTATGCCCGGCGTCTGCTGCAGTTTGCCAAGGCAGGTACCCCGCCGCCCCCGGGCACGGATGCGCCGGACCTGGACCAGATATCGGACGCCACGCAAGAACGGTTGGCCCGCGAGGACAAGGCCTTCCGCAACCCCGGCAACAGCGCCAGCCCAGGCGGCATGCAGCCCATCCGGCTGCCGGCATCGCCTGCTGACTTGATGATGCGCACCGTCAACATCATCGTGGACAACTACCTGGACCTGCGCCGCGAGCTGTCGCGCCATCTGGACCAGTGGCAGAGCGCGCTGCTGTCGCCGCGCAAGCGCATTGCCAACTGGCAGGCGCTGCTGGAGGCGCGGCTGACCTTGCACCAGCTCGACGAAATCTGCGAAGACCAGCGCGCCGCCGTGCAGGACTGGGTGGATGCGCTGGAGACCTGGCCCCAACCTGAGGCGCCCAGTGCCCAGCGCGAGCTGGAAGCCCTCAAGGTACGCAGCCGCGATGTGCTCGAACATATCGAGCGGGTGGTACACCATGTGCGCCGGCTGGAGCAAAGCACCGAGACCGCCGTGCAGATGCATTTCTCGGTGCAGAGCAACCGCGCCAACGACATCATGCGCACGCTCACCACCATCACCGCCATCTTCCTGCCGCTCAACCTGATTGCCGCGATCTTCGGCATGAACTTCGAGTTCATCCCCCTGATCCACAAGGAAGACGGCTTTTGGTGGGCCATGGGCGTGATGGCCGTTATCACCGTGGCGCTGATCGGCTTTTTCTCGTACAAGCGCTATCTCACCCGCATGGGCAGATAGCGCTGCACGGCCCCCAATCCGCTGGCGTGGCACCCGCTGCTGGGGGCCAGCTTACAGGCCCAGGTCCACGCGGTAGACCGCGCGCTGGGTCCCCGTGCCGTCATCCGCCTTTTCCAGCGAGATGTTGGCCAGGCCCGCAGCCTGCGCCACCGGCAGCGCGTTGGCGGCCGAGGTGAACAGCACCTTGCCAGCGGTCGGCGTCTTGGCAAAGCGCCAGCTTTGGGCCGCACCATTGGCCGCACGGGTGATTTGCGGATGCTCCTTGATGTACGAGATCACCACATCGCGGTTCGCATCGGGCGAGGCATAGATGGTGGCGCGGCCATCGAGCTCCGGCAGGAAGCTCTTGCCACTGGTGGCACGGTAGTTGTTGGTGGCGATCACAAAGTCCTGCGCCGGGTCAATCGGCGCGCCCTTGTACTGCAGGCCCACGACGCGGCTGCCGACGGCCTGGGTCACATCGATCTGGTACTGCATGTCGGCGGTAGTGAACATGTCGAAGTTGTAGCCGGGGAAGCTGCTGATCAGCCACTGGTCGGCCGTTGCGGCCGGATCGATGCGGTTAAAGCGCTGGGCAGCGGCCTCCAGCCAGCTCTTGATCTGCGCCCCGTTCACCTTCACCGCATAGACGGTATTGGGGTACAGGTACAGGTCAGCCGCGTTGTAGATCGCCAGTGGGCCGGCAGCCACATCGGTGTAATCGCCACCGCCCTGGAAGCCCGACTTGAAAGGCGCGCTCACCGACAGCACCGGCAGCTGCGCATACTGCGGCAGATTGGCCTGCACATAGCGCTGCACATAGTCCTGCTGCGCCTGGTTCACCAGCTGGATGGCGCCGGCATCGCCCACATCGGCAAACTGCGTGCCCATGCGGAAGTCGGTCTGGCCCACCGGCGTTTTCACATAGCTGATCGCCGCCTGGTGCTGGCTCTCCACCACCGGTGCAATGCTGCTGTCCACCGCCACATAGGTGGTCTTGCCAGCGGCATCCTTGCCGGTCGTGGTGCTGCGCAGCTCCGACTTGCTCTGGCTCTTGTCAACGCTCCAGGCCTTGCCATCCCACTTCAAGGACAGCGCCACCACACCCAGCGCCTTGCCCCAGCTGCTGGCCATCACCGCCGGCACACCGTTGATGGTGCCAGCCTTGTTGTCTACCCCCGCCATGCTGAAGGCCGGTTGCGCCGCTGTGTCGGGGAACATGCTGTGCTGGTGGCCCATCACCATCGCATCAATACCGGCCACCTTACTCAGGTAGAGGCCCGGGTTCTCCATGTCGGCGCGGTATTCCGAGGCATCCAGCCCGCCGTGCAGCAGCGCCACGACGACATCGGCGCCCTTGCTGCGCAGCTCGGGTACATACTTTTGTGCGGCCTCGACGGCGCCGGTCACCTGCACCTTGCCTTCCAGGTGGCGCTTGTCCCAGCCCATGATGCCGGGCGTGGTGAAGCCAATCACACCGATCTTGATCGGCAGCTTGACGGCCTTGCCATCGCTGTCGGTGCCGCTGACTTCGCGCTCCAGCAGGACATAGGGGGCCACCAGCGGCGCATTGGTCTTGCTGCTGAGCACATTGGCCAGCGCCATCGGGTAGCCAGGGCCTGCGCACTTCTTGCTGGCATCCACCCCATCCACCTGCAGGCCGCCGCCCAGCACCTGGTTGAGAAAGGGCAGACCGTAGTTGAACTCATGGTTGCCCAAGGTGCCGGCGTCAAACTTGAACACGGCCATGGCCTTGTACATCGACAGCTGCTGCTCGCAGGCAATCGGCGCTACCTGCGCCTCGTAATCGGCAAGTGCCGTGCCCTGGATGGTGTCGCCGTTGTCCACCAGCAAGGTGTTGGCAAAGTCGCTGCGCGCCTGGCGGATCAGGGTGGCCGTACGTTCAAAGCCATACGATGGGTCATCGGCCAGCTTGAAATAGTCGTAGCTGCGGACGTTGTAGTGCAGGTCCGTGGTCTCCAGCACCGCCAAGGTGGCAGTGGCTGCTTTGCTGCTGCTGGAGCTGCCGCCACCGCAGGCCGTCAGCAGGGCCGCAGCGGCCAGCAGGGTCAAAGGAAGCGGCGCCATCCGCAGGTCGGTGGCACGGAAAAAGGGGCTGCGCATGGTGTTTATCGTTGAAAGTGAGCGATGCGCGCATCATCAGCAGCCCGTATGACGACGGTGTTACGACCAGCCCCCAAAAATGCAACAAAGCCTTGCAGGCTGCGGGCCGGCAAGGCTTTTGGCAGGGAAAGGTGTGAGCGCCCGCTCAGCCTACATGCTTGGCAAAGAAAGCCAGGCTGCGGGCCCGCGCTGCGGCAGAAGCAGCTGCATCGTAGGAGCCACGTTGGTCACAATTAAAGCCGTGGTCAGCCGCATAGACATAGACCTCGGCCTCCGGGTGGGCCGTGCGGAAGGCATCCACCGATGCCAGCGAGATCCAGTGGTCCTTGTCGCCAAAGTGGGCCATCACCGGGCAATGGGGCTGGCGCGCGATCTCGTCGCCGGTGGTCATGCCGCCGCCGTAGTAAGGCACTGCGGCCGACAGGCCCTTGAGCTCGCAAGCAGCCCGCCAGGCCAGCAGGCCACCCCAGCAAAAGCCGGTGATGCCCACCTTGCCACCGCTGCGGCGCGCGCCTTCGTCAATGGCGGCCTGCAGATCCTGCAGCACGCCAGGGGCCACATCGGGCGCTTCAGCCGCCGCCTTCAAAGCCGAGCCGGCTTGCATGTCGGCATCGCTGTAGCCCAGCTCCACACCGGGTTTGACGCGGGCGAAGGTGGCCGGCGCAATCGCCACATAGCCGCTTTGGGCAATGCGGTCTGCCACCGAGCGGATGTGCGAGTTGACACCAAAGATCTCCTGCACCACCACGATGGCGCCGCGCGCCTGGCCCTCGGGCTCGGCGATATAGGCCGGGAACACCTGGCCATCGGCCGACTTCAGATCTACAAAATTACCCATAGTGATCACTCCTTGCTCAACAGATCAAATGTCAGATGCGGAACGCTGGTCGATTATGGCGCTGCACAGGCCGCTGCCGGTTCCCTGCGCGTCAGCATGCTCAGCCAGGCTGCTGCCAGCAGCAAAGCCAGACCACCATACACCGCCGCCAAACCCAAGGCCGTCTGCGGATTCACCAGGTGGATGCCCAGCGACGCGAGCAGCGAGGTCAGCAAAAAGGCCAGGCCGCCGGCAATGCCGCCCGACAGCGCTGCATGCTGCGGGAACATCGACAGCACATTGGCAAAGTGGATGTTGAACACCAAACCCGCAGCCACATGGATGCAGAAGGCAACGGCGGCCATCACCTCCAGCATCGGCCAGGATGCTGGCAGCCAGCTCGTCAGTGCCATCAGTCCAATAAAGCCGGCCATGGCCAGCAAGGCCGCCTGGTGCTTGGCCGCCAAGGAGCGCGCCATGGCGGCACGCGCAATCAGGCCGCCGCCCATCCAGGCCAGGCCCATCAGCAGCGCCAGCGCACCGGTGGTGGTGGGTGGCCGGTGGTACACGGTCTCCACGATAAAGGGCGATGCCATGCTCCAGCCCATCACCATCGCATAAGCCACGCTCACGCAGAGCACGCCCCGTGCAAAGCTGCGGTTGCGCATAATGCCCCAGGCCCGGCTGGCCACCTCCCGCGGCCGGATGGGCTGGGGCTTGGCGAGGGTCTCGCCGCCACCCAGTATCTCCAGCACCAACGCAATCACCGAGAACACGGCCAGCACCACAAAATTGGCACGCCAGCCCCAGTGGGTCTGCACAAAGCCGCCAATAAAGGGCGCGCAGATGGGCCCCAGCGACCAGACCACGGTCATCCAGGTCAGGTAGCGCTGCAGCGCCGGGCCCCGGAACACATCGACAAAAAAGGTGCGCTTGCCCACCACGGCCACGGCGCCCAGCAGGCCTTGCAGCAGGCGCAGCGCGCAGATGACCACGATGTCGTCGCTGACGGCAATGGCCGCGCTCGACAGCGCGAACAGCGCCAAGGCCACCATCGTGGGGCGCCAGCGGCCAAAACGGTCCAGCAACACGCCGACGACCAGTTGCCCCAGGCCGTAGCCGGCGATGAACAAGGTCAAGGTCAGCTGGATCTGGGAGGCGGTCGCGCCCAGGCTCTGGGCCATGGCGGGCATCGAGGGCAGGTAAATATCGGTGCCAATGCCCGATAAGGGGATCAGCAAAAAGGCCAGAAAAACGCCAAAAGTGGCGTTGTCAGCAGTGATTCTTCGCATGGGAGGTCGAGCGCCCGAAAATAGACAGGGCGCCAGTGTGTTATGTTTTTTAGACGGGTACAAGATCCTGCCTAGCCTAGGCTTGAAAGGCCTATACTGCATTGCAACATCGACCGCGAGACTAGCGCCCCATGACTTTGTTTGCTGCCACCCCGCCCCATGCCCCGCCTGCCGTTGCGGCCTCTGCCCCATCGCAGGAGCTGGGCCACTTTCTGCGCGCCCGGCGCGAGAGCCTGTCGGCCGCCGCGATGGGCCTGGCCCGCCATGGCCGCGTGCGCACCCCCGGCCTGCGGCGCGAAGAGGTCGCCCAGCTCGCCGGCATTGGCGTAACCTGGTACACCAAGCTCGAACAAGGCCGCGAGGTCCAGCCCTCGCGCCAGGCGGTGGAAGCCATCGCCCGGGCGCTGCAATGCAATGACGACGAGCTGCGCCACCTGCTGGTGCTGGCCGGCATCAAGCTCGACCAACCCGCCCCCACCCTATTGGATACACCGGGCTGTCTGCATGGCCAGTTGCTCGACAAAATGCTGCCCTACCCGGCCCAGATGCAAAGCGCCGCCTTTGACCTGCTCGCCGCCAATACCGCCTATGAGCGGCTGATGGGCGTATCGCTGCAGCAGCTGCCCTCGCTGGAGCGCAACTGCCTGCACATGAACCTGTTCAACCCGCAGTGGCAGCAGGTGATGCGCCATGAGCCGCAAGCTGTTGAGCGCATGGTGGCCATGTTCCGCGCGGCCTACACCCAGCAAAGCGGCGACACGGCGATTGCCCAGCGGCTGGACTATTTTCTGGCGCACTCCCCCGTTTTCCGCAATGCCTGGGAGCGCTACCAGGTGCGCAGCCCCGAGAACAACGAAAAGACCTTTGACCACCCGCTTGTCGGCATCCTCCATCTGCGCCAGACCTACTGGTGGTCGGCCCCGCGCAGCGGCATGCGCATGGTGGTCTACCTGCCTGTCAGCGACCAGGACGCCGAGGCGCTCGACCGGCTGGCCGCGCTGCCTGCGCCTTGAATGCACCCAGGCAGCGCAGTGGGCAGTGGCCGCAAGCTCGCCTAAGATAGTGCATCTTTGTGAGCCGACCGACCTGCCATGACCTCTATCGTCCTCATCACCGGTGCCAGCCGTGGCATCGGTGCCGCCACTGCCCTGCTCGCCGCCCGCCATGGCTGGGATGTGGCCGTCAACTACAGCAGCAATGAAGCAGCAGCCCAGACCGTGGTGCAGGCCGTGCAGGCCCTGGGCCGCCGCGCCATCGCCGTGCAGGCCGATGTGGCCGATGAGGCGCAGGTGCTGGCGATGTTTGCCCGCGTCGACCAGGAACTGGGGCGCATCACGGCGCTGGTCAACAACGCCGGCGTGGTGGACCGCGCCCAGCGCCTGCAGGACATGGACATGGCCCGCTGGCGCCGCATGTTCGACATCAATGTGCTGGGCAGCTTTCTGTGCGCCCGCGAGGCGGTGCGCCGCATGAGCAGCACCAACGGCGGCGCGGGCGGCAGCATCGTCAATGTCTCCAGCCGGGCCGCCTGCCTGGGCTCGGCCAACCAGTATGTGGACTACGCCGCGTCCAAGGCCGCCATCGACACCATGACGCTGGGCTTGTCCCAGGAGGTGGCCGCGCAAGGCATCCGCGTCAACGGCGTGCGCCCGGGGCTGATCGAGACCGATATCCACGCCAGCGGCGGCCAGCCCGACCGCGTGCAGCGCCTGTCGGCCGGTGTGCCGCTGGGCAGGGGAGGCACCGCTGAGGAAATCGCCCAGGCCATCTACTGGCTGATGTCCGACCTCAGCAGCTACTGCACCGGCTCCTTCATCGATGCCGGCGGCGGGCGCTAGGCCGCCCTTTCAGACCCAAGCCACCATGCTCTCTACGCCCCATGTTCTGCTGCTGGAAGACGACCCAGCCATTGCCCGCACCGTTTGCTACGCACTGGAGCGTGATGGCATCCGCTGCACCCACAGCCTGTTGATGGCCGATGCCCGCGCACAGTGGGCCAGCGGCCGATTTGATGCGCTTTTGCTGGATGTGGGCCTGCCCGATGGCAATGGGCTGGACTGGTGCCGCCAGCTGCGCGCCGCCGGCTCGCCCGCGCCCATCCTGGTGCTCAGCGCCCGGGGCGAAGAGGTAGACAGGGTGCTGGGCCTGGAGTTGGGCGCGGATGACTACCTGAGCAAGCCCTTCAGCCCGCGCGAGCTGGTGGCCCGCACCCGCGCGCTGCTGCGCCGCGCCCAGCAGTTTTCGCCGCCACCCGCCCAGGCTGGCAACGCCGTGCACGCGCAGGCGCGCCATGCCTTCCAGGTCGACGAGGCCGGCCAGTGCGTGCGGCTGCAAGGCGTGCTGCTGGATTTGACCCGGCGCGAGTTCCAGCTGCTCAGCAGCCTGCTGGCCGCGCAGGGCCGCATCCTCAGCCGCCACCATCTGCTTGATGCCGTCTGGGGCCTGCACAGCGACAGCACCGACCGCACGGTGGACACCCACATCAAGACCCTGCGCGCCAAGCTGCGCACGGTGGCCGCTGACCGCGACTTCATCAGCACCCACCGGGGCATGGGCTACAGCCTGCGCGACGGCGACTGAAGGCCCGCCATGCGCCTGGGTATCCGCCTGCTGTTTGCGTTCTTCCTGATCAACGGGCTGGCGGCCTTTTTTGTGCTGCGCGTGTTCATGGCCGAGATCAAGCCCAGCGTGCGCAAGGTGACCGAAGACACCTTGGTGGAGACCGCCTACCTGCTGGCAGCCCAGGCCAGCGATGACCTGGCCGATGGCAAGCTCAGCACTGACGCCAGCCACAGCCGCTTTGCCCGGCAGGTGCAGGCTGCCTTCCAGCAGCCGCTGCGGGTGTGGATCTGGGACACGCGCAAGGCCGCGCTGGACCTGCGGGTGACGGTCACCAACGCCCAGGGCCGGGTGCTGTTCGATTCCGCTGGCCAGGATGTCGGGGCCGACTACGCACGCTGGCGCAACATAGCGCTCACCCTGCGCGGTGAATACGGCGCCCGCACCTCGCGCGAAGTGGCGACCGACGAGGCCACCAGCGTCATGTATGTCTCGGCGCCCATCGAGCGTGATGGCCAGATCCTGGGCGTGCTCACGGTCTCCAAGCCCGCCAATGCGGTGCAGAGCATCATCGACAGCAGCGAAAGCAAGATGCTGCGCGGCGGCTTGCTGTTTTTGCTGCTGTCGGCCGCCGTTGGCTTTGCCATCACCTGGTGGCTGGTGGTGCAGGTGCGCAAGCTGCGCAGCTATGCCCAGCATGTGCAGGGCCCCACCTTGCAGGAGGCGCAAGGTAATCTATTGCCGCCCAAAATGCCCGAGGTACCCGATGTTCCCGGCGAGCTGGGCGACCTGGCCCAAGCCATGGATTCGATGCGCCGCCGCCTGGAGGGGCGCGACTACATCGAAGGCTATGTGCGTGCCCTGACGCATGAGCTCAAGAGCCCGGTCGCCGCCATCCGGGGCGCGGGTGAGCTATTGCAAGACGAGCTGCCGGCCGCCGACCGCGCGATGTTTGCCCAGCAGGTGGTGGACCAGAGCCTGCGCCTGCAAAACCTGATCGACCAGCTGATGCAGCTGAGCCAGCTGGAGCAGCGCAGCGGCCTGGCCTCGGCCGCCGCCCACACCAGCCTGCGCGCCTGCGCCGAGCAGGCCATGGCGCAGCTGCAGGCCACCGCCGCGCAAAAAGGCATACAGCTGGTAGTGCAAGGCGATGACAGCCAGGGCGCCTGGGATGCAGCCCTGGTCACGCTGGCCATCAGCAATCTGCTGGCCAATGCGCTGGATTTCTCGCCCGCGCACAGCCAGATCGTGCTGACCCTGGCACCCCAGCGCCTGAGCGTGCAAGACAGCGGCCCGGGCGTGCCCGACAGCCTGCTGCACCGCCTGGGCGAGCGCTTTTTCACCACGCCGCGCCCCAATGGCGAGCGCAGTGGTACGGGGCTGGGCCTGTCCATCGTGCAGCGCATCATGCTGCTGCATGGCGGCCGGCTGCAGTTTGCCAACACCCAGCCCGGCCTGCGCGCCAACCTCGATTTTTCAGCGCAGGACTGAGCACGTCATCCCCCTCTCCGCCACTTCACGCTGCCTTCACAGACTTCATGCTCGGCTCACCGGGGCCGCCGACACTCGCCGCACCGATACACAGCAACGAGGAATGCATGAAAAACAGACTGGTGCAAAAGGCCCTGAGCCTGGCCATCACCATCGCGCTTTTGATGGTGGCGCTGATGATGATCAGCGATGTGGTGCGCGACCGCATCTACAACCGCGACCGCGCGATGCAAAGCGTGGTCAACAGCACCGCAGGGGCCCAAACCCTGTTTGGTCCCGTGCTGGCGCAGCGCTGCAGCCGCGAGGTGAGTGGCAAGGACAGCGAAGGGCGCGTGGAGACGCGGCTGGTCAGCTTTCAGCGCTATGCGCTGCCCGATGAAATAACGCACCAGGCGCGCACCGATATGCAGCCCCGTGCGCGTGGCCTCTACCAGGTCAACACCTTCTTGCTGGCCGACAAGCTGGTGGCCCGGTTTGCGCCCGGCAACCAGCTGCAGGGCAAGCCCGAGGGCGCCTCGGTGCGCCACTGCGATGCGCCACGCTTGATCCTGCCGCTGAGTGATCCGCGCGGCATCCGCAGCGCCGCACTGCTGGTCGATGGCAAGCCGCTGCCGCTGGAGCCGGGCACGGGCCATGCGGTGTACAGCCGGGGCCTGCAGTCCAAACCGCTGCCCACAGCGATGGCCGACAGCAGCGCGGCGATGGAAGTGGTCGTGCAGCTGCAGCTGATGGGCACGGAGCGCCTGGCCTTTGTGCCGCTGGGTGGCACCAACCAGGTCAGCATGCAGGCCGACTGGCCCCACCCCTCGTTTGGCGGTAATTTTCTGCCGCTGAGCCGCGAGGTCAGCGACCAGGGCTTCGGCGCCAGCTGGAGCATCCCGGCGCTTGCCTCATCGGCCCGCCAGGCCTTTGTGCAAGAGCGCCCGCTGTGCAGCCTGGGTATCGCCGACACCAGCGACCCCTACGCATCCAACGAAAGCCAGTGCCTGGAGCAGTTTGGCACCAGCTTTATCGACCCGGTCAATCCCTACAGCCTGAGCGACCGCGCCACCAAGTACGGTGTGCTCTTCGTGGTGTTGACCTTTGTGGCCGTGGCCATGTTCGAGGTGCTGAAAAAGCTGCGCGTGCATCCGGTGCAGTACCTGCTGGTGGGCTCGGCGCTGTGCATTTTCTTCCTGCTGTTGATCAGCCTGTCCGAGCATGTTGGCTTCAGCCAGGCCTATGCGATTGGCGCCAGTGCCTGCGTGCTGCTGCTGGGCTACTACGCCAGCCACATCCTGGGCAGCCTGCGCCGTGGCCTGCCATTTGCCGCGCTGATTGCGGTGATGTATGGCCTGCTGTTTGTGCTGCTGCAGCTGGAGCAAACGGCGCTGGCCGTCGGTTCGCTCGCACTGTTTGCCGTGCTGGCCATCGTGATGGTCGCCACCCGCAAAGTGGACTGGTATGCCTTTGGCAAAAGCGACAGCACCGAGCCCGCAAAAGCTGCCAAAGCCGCTGCCTACAGCCCCCAGGAGGCCGCATGATCACCGACCGCCACATGGAACAACAGCGCCAGCAATGGCGCCAGGCCCAGCAGCAGCTGACCCGCAGCCAGTTGCGCAGTCTGCGTGACCAGTGGCTGGAGCGCGGCAGCCAGCTGCCGCTGCAGGCCAATGCAAGGCGCTTGATGTGGCTGCGCTTGCGCTGCTCGCTGCTGCTGGCGCAGCAGCGGTTCTGAGCGCCAGCTACCCCCCAAAAAGCAAAGGCAGCCCGAGGGCTGCCTTGTTGCTTTTCAAACGTGGGAGGCTATTTGGCCGGCGGCGCGCCACTGCCTCGGCTGATCGCGCGCAGGCGTGCCTCGGGCGACAAACCCCGCACGCACTGCACATTGGCATCGCCCAACAGGCTGTCGCACTTGCGGATGGCGGTGTCCAGATCGGCTTCGCGCTGGCGCTCGGCCTGGCTCTTGGGCGGTGTGGCGATCGAGACCTCGCTGGCCGCCTGCTGGTGGGCATCCTGGATGCCGCTGGCACGCTTTTGCCTGGCCTCCCGCAGGCATGCCTGCTGCGCGCTCTTGCTGTCCTTGTCGCTGCCGGCATGGCGGCTTTTGCATGCATCCACGGCCAGCGTATGAACCCGCTCGACCTGGGCGGCCATGGCCTTGAAACGGTTGTTGCCACTGGGGTGGCGCCGTGCCTGCAGCTCGGAAGCATCTACCTCGTGCTGGGTTTCCACCTCCAACGCGCAGCGGCGCTGCGCAGCCGTCCCTGCAGCACCGCTCTTGCACTGCGCCAAGGCTTTCTCGGTGCGTGCATCCAGCTGATCGACCGCCTGCCGGTAGGCATCGTCGCCCATGTCTGCTGCAAACAGCGGCAACACCACCGCGACTCCCAGCGCCCACCCGACGGCCAGGCGCCAGCGCCGAGCCTTGCGCGCCTCCTGCATCAGCGACCCTGTTCGCGCAGCCAGGTATCGAGCTGCTGGGCCACCTGGTCGGTGGCAGCAGCCAGGGCAGCGGCGGCGCCGGCGGCATCGGCACTGGCAGCGGGCTGCTGGGCATTGAACACTTGCTGCGCCAGCCAGCGCTCACCCTTGGGTGTGATCTCGCTCAAGGTGGCGCGCATGCGCAGCACGCCTTGGCTCGACTGGGCCGAGTCAAACACCTGGCTGAAATCCACCACTTCGAGGCGCAGCATCGCCGGGTAGCCGGACTTGCGCAACAGCTGGTTGGCGCCATCGTCATCCAGCACCACGGCGCGCTGGCCGCTGAGCGCGTCGCGCATGCGCTGCTGGATCAGCTGCATCGCGGGCAAGGCCCAACTGGCCTGGGTGTAGGGGCGCAGCTCACGCACATCGGCATAGGCCAGGCGGTAGTAAATAGCGGCGCTGGCATCGGGCACACCGGCTGCGCGCACATTGGCCAGCACCAGCGGCTCGGCGTTGGCCGATGGCGCGCTGGGCGCCTTCAGTGCCTGCACCGGGCCAAAGTCATAGCGGGCCACGGGCTGCGGCTTTTGCGGCAAGGCCGAGCAAGCGGCCAGCACGGCCACCGCTGCCGCTGCCAGCGCCAGACGGCCAGCCGTTTGCAAACGCAGGGCGTGCTGTGCCACCCGTTGAGTAGTAGAAAACATGGCATCCATCCTATCGACCGCTTCCCGCCGGCTGGGGCGCGACAAAACCTGGCTCGCCAGGGCCCGGCAGCGCGTTGGAGCTGCCATAAATCAGAGACTGCGGGTTGTTCTTGAAGGCCTCGGCCGTATCGCCCATGCGGCGGGCGGCAGCGCCCACATCGTGCATGGTGCGGCCCATGGCGGGCAAGGTGCCGCGGTTGAAGTTGTCGGCCGCGTCGCTGACCTTCTCGACTGCCTGGCCCATCTGGTCCACCACGCCACCCTTGGCCGCCAGGCTGCCGACCGCCGTGCTCACATCGTTAGAGGTTTTCTGGATACCGGCGAGGGTCTTGCGCGCATCCTGGGCAATCGCAGGCAGGCTGTCGAGCGCCGGATCGAGCTTGGTGTCGACTGTAACGACGAGGCGCTTGCTCAGCTGGTCCAGGCTTTGTGCGGCCTGGCCCAGGCTCTTCATGCTGTCCACCAGCACCTGCTGGTTCTGCGGATTGAGCAGGTCATTGACCTTGCGGGTAGCGTCTTCCACCTGCTGCAAGATGATCGGCCCCTGCTCGGCAATCTGACCAAAGGGCGAGGGCTTGACCCGCAGGCGCGGAATACCATCCGGGCCGGGCGGCAGCGGTGTGGTTTCGCTGTTGTCGTCATCAAGCTGGATATGGGCCAGGCCGGTAACGCCCTGGTAGCCCAGCATCGCATAGGTGGTTTTCGTAATCGGCGCTTCGGAGTTGACCGCAATGATGATCAGCACCGTGCCATCGCGGGCCGGATCAAATTCGATCTTGGTGACCCGGCCCACAGCCACGCCCTTGTAGCGCACTGCCGCCTGGGGCTGCAGGCCGCTGACGGTCTCACGCGTAGAGAGTTCATAGCGGGTGTAGTTGGTGTTGTCACGGCCCATCCACAGGCTCAAAAAGATGACCAGTGCGGTGAGCAAGACCACAAACAACCCGGCCGCGAGGGCATGCGATTTGTTTTCCATAGCTATTCCTTCGCCCCACCAAGCGCCACCGGAGCCATTGCTCGGCGTCCACGCTCACCCAGGAAGAAATGTTCAATAAAAGGGTGCTTGAACTGCACCACATCCAGCGGAGCGCCCGTGACGATCACCTGTTTCTCCGCCAGCACTGCCACCCGGGTGGACAGCGCAAACAAGGTATCAAGGTCATGGGTGACCATGACCACCGTCAGACCCAGCTCCCGGTGCAGGTCCTTGAGCAGGTCGCAAAATTCGTCGGAGCTGTTCGGATCGAGCCCGGCCGTGGGCTCGTCGAGCAGCAACAGCGGCGGGTCCATGATCAGCGACCGAGCCAGCGCCACGCGCTTGACCATGCCGCCTGACAGATCGGAGGGCATGCGGGTGGCATGCTCGGGCTTGAGGCCCACCATCTGCAGCTTGACCATGGCCGCGTCATGCACCACCGACTTGGGCAAGGTGCCCTGCTCGCTGAGCGGAAAGGCGATGTTCTCCAGCACATTGAAGGCCGAGAACAGCGCCCCCTGCTGGAACAGCATGCCCATGCGCGAAGCGGCGCCGCGCAGGCTCAGCTCTTTGACGGGCTGGCCCATGATCAGCACCTCGCCCTTGGAGGGCTGCAACAGCCCCAGCATCTGGCGCAGCAGCACCGACTTGCCGGTGCCCGATCCGCCCACGAGGGTCAGAATCTCGCCCCGGTACACCGCCAGGTCCAAATCCTGGTGGATCGCAAAGGCGCGGTCGCCCTGGCCGAACACGGTCCAAAGCTTGCGGATATCGACCACCTTCTCATCGCTGGTCGGCGCGCTTGGGGGTTGGGAGACAGGCTGGTCCATCGCTAGAACCCCACCTTGCGGAAAGCGATCGCAAAGATCGCATCCAGCACAATCACGGCGGTGATCGAGATCACCACCGACGAGGTCGTGCCGCGCCCCAGGCTCTGGGTGTTGGGCTCTACCTCCAGCCCCCAATGGCAGGCAATCAACGCGATGGCCACGCCAAAGGTGACCGACTTGGCCAAGGCCAGATACAGGTTGGCAATGTCCACCGCACCAGGCATGGCCTGGAGGAAATAAGCGGGCGATACGCCCATCGCGGCATCGGCGGCCATCATGCCGCCCACTAGCGCACAGACTGTCGTCCACATCGACACCAGCGGCATCGCAATGGCCAGCGCCAGTGCGCGGGGCATTACCAGGCGGTAGCCCTGGGCAATGCCCATCACCTGCATCGCATCCAACTCTTCGTTGACCCGCATCACACCGATTTGCGCGGTGATGGCCGAGCCGGTTCGACCAGCGACCAGGATGGCGCCCAGCAAGGGCCCCAGCTCTCGCACCAGCGAGATCCCCAGAATATTCACGATAAAGGCGTCCGCGCCAAACTGGCGCAGCTGCAAGGACATCAGGTAGGCCAGCACCACCCCAATCAAAAAGCCCACCAGCGCGGTGATGGGCAGCGCCGTGGCGCCCATCGCATACAAATGGCCCGAGACATCGCGCCAGGGGCCACGCAGCGGGTTCTTCAAGAGCCGCAGCACATCGAGCAGCAACTGCCCCACCATCTGGACCATGCTGCGCACATGGGCCAAAAAGCCCAACAGCACCAGGCCCAGCTGAATCAACCAGCCCCACCAGTTGACCTTGGACTCTGGCGGGCAACCCATCGTCAGCGACGCGACCCGGTCCAGCATCTGGCGCTGCAGATCAGTGGTGCGCAGCTGCGCGGGCCATTGCTGGCCCCAGTGGTCCCAAAGCAACTGCGCGCCCACATGGTCCAGCCACTGCACTTCGCTCAGGTCCCAGCCTTGGGCAGCCTGGGCCGGTGTGCTGTCCAATTGGCGGCTCAGGTCGCGCCACAACGCGCGTTGGCCCAGCTCAGCCGCACCCCAGCGCCCGCGCAGCTGCGCCCAGCGCTGCGAGCCGTCCTGAAGTTGCTGAATAAGAGGGGCCGTATCGTCCATGGATCCAAAAATAATGCAGTTCGCCCTACTGCGAACGCTTACGCACTATAGCCGGTCTGCCACCCCACTGCCGCTTGCCAGCCAGCGAAGGCAGCGCTTGACGCTGTAGGAAAGGGTCGCTGAACCACCGCAGTGCTGCATCCGCGCCACGCTGGCCGAAAGGGGGCATCCACAGTCGCCTGGGCAATGGGCTCGGCAGCGGGCAGGGCATTGGTTTTCCCGCTTGGCAAGCCCGGCATACTGCTTACAAACTAGCCGATTCGTTGGACCGCGCGCACCAGCAGGTGCCGCATCATAAAAAAGACAGCACATGCAATCTGGAGACAACACCTCGTTCGACTACATCGTCATCGGCGGAGGCACCGCCGGCGCGCTGATGTGCAACCGGCTCAGCGCCAAAACCCACAAGCGGGTACTGCTGATCGAGGCAGGCCGCCGCGACGATTACCACTGGATCCACATCCCCGTAGGCTACCTCTACTGCATCGGCAACCCCCGCACCGACTGGCTCTACAAGACCGAGCCTGATGCCGGCCTCAACGGCCGCAGCCTGCTCTACCCGCGCGGCAAAACGCTGGGCGGTTGTTCCAGCATCAACGGCATGATCTATATGCGCGGCCAATCGCGCGACTACGACCAATGGGCCGAGCTGACCGGCGATGCCCGCTGGCGCTGGAACGACACCGTGAACTACTTCAAGCGCCATGAAGACCACTGGCGCCTGGACCAGGAAGGCGAGGCCAGCCCCAGCTTTGCACAGTGGCATGGCAACCGCCGCACCGGCAGCACGGGCGAGTGGCGCGTCGAGAAACAGCGCCTGCGCTGGGACATCTTGGATGCCTTTGCCCAAGCCGCCCAGCAAGCCGGCATCCCCGCCACCGACGACTTCAACCGGGGCAACAACGAAGGCGTCGGTTACTTCGAGGTGAACCAGAAAAGCGGCTTGCGCTGGAACACCGCCAAGGCCTTTTTACGCCCCACCTGCTACGGCCGCTCCAACTTCGAGATGTGGACCAATGCCCAGGTCAGCCGCCTAGTGCTGGAACGCCAAGCCGATGGCCAGCTCGCCTGCACCGGGGTGGAGGTCTGGACGGGCACGGAGATGACCATCGTCACCGCCGACAAGGAAGTGATCCTGAGTGCTGGTGCCATCAACTCGCCGCAGATTCTGCAGCTCTCAGGCATTGGGCCTGGCGCGCTGCTGCAGCAGCATGGCATTGCCGTGCAGCATGATCTGCCCGGCGTAGGCGCCAATTTGCAGGACCATCTGCAGATCCGCTCGGTGTTCAAGATCGATGGCGCACCTACCTTGAATGTGATGGCCAGCAACCTCTGGGGCAAGGCCCAGATCGGGCTGGAATACCTGCTCAAGCGCAGCGGCCCGATGAGCATGGCGCCCTCCCAGCTGGGCGCCTTCACGCGCAGCAGCCCGAGCCAGCCCTACCCCAACATCCAGTACCACGTGCAGCCGCTGTCACTCGATGCCTTTGGCCAGCCGCTGCACAGTTTTCCGGCCTTTACCGCCAGTGTCTGCAACCTCAACCCCAGCAGCCGGGGCACCGTGCAGATCAAGAATGGCGACTTCCGCACCGCACCGGCCATTGCACCCAACTACCTGTCCACCGCCGAAGACCGCCAGGTGGCCGCCGACAGCCTGCGCGTGACCCGCAGCATTGCCGCACAACCAGCGCTGGCCAAGTACCAGCCGGTGGAGTGGAAGCCCGGCGCGCAATACCAAAGCGATGAAGACCTGGCGCGCCTGGCGGGCGATATCGCCACCACCATCTTCCACCCGGTGGGCACCACCAAGATGGGCGCCGACAACGACCCGATGGCCGTGCTCGACAGCGAGTTGCGCGTGCGCGGCATCCGGGGCCTGCGGGTGGTCGACGCCGGCGCCATGCCCACCATCACCAGTGGCAATACCAACTCCCCCACCTTGATGCTGGCCGAGCGAGCCGCAGAATGGATCCGCGCCAGCCATGGGCCATGATGGTGCGGGGCAGAGTTTCAGCGCGGTTACGGCCGCGCAGCCCCCGCCCCACCACAAACAAAGTCAATAAACAGCACAACCAGCCCCGAAACGGCTGGTTTGTCTCATTTTTTCGCCATCTTTGGGCAGTGCTGCGCAAGAAAGGGGCTGAAACGCTGGCGAAACGGTGCATGCGAGGCAATCTGCACCAATTCAGTTACCTATCGGGTAAATCCCAATGCACCATGGCGGTGCGATGACCTATAGTAGAGGCACTCGAGGCACTGAAACAGTGCTCTGCGAGAGGACCGAGGAGACATCTCTACAATTCGAACATTTATAAAAAGCATCAATAAAAATGAGATGCTCCTTCAAAGCGCCTTCGGGCGCTTTTTTATTTTCCGCATCGGTTTCCCCTCTCCGCACCGCAGGCAGCCAGCGCCTGTTCCGCAGCCAGTCCTCTATTTAGCCGCCCTGGTACGGTGCCGTGCCCCTTGCGGCGGTGCGACAATCTCGCCCCATGGAATGGATCATCATTACCCTCGCGTCGATGTTCGCGGGCTTTGTGGACGCTGTCGTTGGGGGTGGCGGCCTTATTTTGGTGCCGGCGCTGTTTGGCGCTTTCCCGTCTGCACCACCGGCGACCCTGCTGGGCACCAACAAGAGCGCCGGCGTCTGGGGCACTCTTATTTCAGCACGCCAGTACGCCAAGAGGGTGGATATGCGCTGGGCAGCCATTGCGCCAGCGGCAGGCGCCGGCTTTGCGGCCTCGCTGCTGGGGGCCTGGGCCGTGACCGTGGTCGACCCGAGCATGCTGCGCAAGGCCTTGCCGCTGATCCTGATCGCCGTGCTGGCCTACACCTTGTACAAAAAACAGCTGGGCCAGACCCATGCGCCGCGCTACAGCGGGCGTACCGAGGCCTGGGTGGCATCGGCCATTGGCGCCACCATTGGTTTCTACGACGGTTTTTTCGGCCCGGGTACCGGCAGCTTCTTTGTCTTCTTGATGGTGCGCTGGCTGGGCTATGACTTTCTGAATGCATCGGCCAGCGCCAAGATCCTGAACATCGCCACCAATGTGGCGGCGCTGATTCTGTTTACCGCCAAAGGCCATGTCTGGTGGCACTTTGCGATTCCGCTGGCCGCTGCCAATATTTTGGGCAGCATGCTGGGCACCTGGATGGCCTTGAAGAAAGGCTCTGGCTTTGTGCGCGGCATGTTCATCATCGTCGTGGCGGCGCTGATCCTGAAGACCGGCTACGACGCGTTCCTGCGCTGACCGCGCTGCAGCGGAGCGGCTGTCAACGCGCAGCCCAGCGCGCAACGCCGCTTACTGCGGCTGCTCGGTCTCCGGCTTGAGCTGGATATCTTCCACGCGCCGTGGCGTGCCGATGGGCGCACGGCCATCACCGCGCTGCATGGCGGCCATGTCGGCCTCGCTCGGGTACTCGCCGAGCAACCAGTAGTCCATGATGCGGCGGGCAATCGGCGCGGCCGAGCCGGCGCCAAAACCGGCGTTTTCAACGATGACACCAACGGCGATCTTCGGGTCCTCGGCCGGTGCAAAGGCGATATACAAGGCATGGTCGCGCTGGCGCTCGGCCAGGCGGGCGGCGTTGTATTTCTCCTTTTGGCCAATGCTGATGGCCTGGGCGGTACCCGTCTTGCCACCGGCTGTGTAGCGGGCCGTGCCAAAGGAGCCGCGCCCGGTACCGCCCGTCACCACCGACACCATGCCGCGCTTGACGGCATCGATATGGCTTTGCTTGTAGCCCAGGTTCACGGGGGGCGGCTGCTCAATGGGGCGGCGCTCGCCGGTCACCGGGTCGATCAAGGTGCGGCCCACATGCGGCACCCGGCTGTTGCCGTTGTCCAAGATGGTCGCCAGCGCATGGGTCAGCTGCAGGATGGTGAAGTTGTTGTAGCCCTGGCCAATGCCCAGTGAGATGGTCTCGCCGGCATACCAGCGCTTTTGCTCGGGGCGCTTGTAGGTATCGCGCTTCCAGGCGGTGCTGGGCAGCACGCCACGCACTTCGCCAGGCAGGTCAATGCCGGTGATCTGGCCAAAGCCCAGGGGCTTCATGAAGTCATGGATCGCATCCACGCCCATTTCATTGGCCAGAGTGTAGAAATACACATTGCTCGAATGCTGGATGGCGCGGTTCAGATCGACGGGCCCCAACGCGTGGCCGGAGCGGAAGGTGTGGCCGCCAAAGGTCCAGCTGCCGCCATCCTGGATGATGGTCGACGGCGTGCGCTTGCCCGTCTCCAGCCCTGCCAGCCCCATGAAGGGCTTGTAGGTGGAGCCGGTCGGGTAGGTGCCGCGCATGGCCCGGTTGAGCAGAGGGCGGTCAATAGATTCGTTCAGCGCCTTCCAGCTTTCCTGGTCAATGCCTTCGACAAAGATATTCGGATCGTAGGTGGGCTTGCTGACCATCGCCAGCAGCTCACCGCTGCGCGGGTCAATCGCCACGGCCACGCCGCGCCGGTCGCCGTACAGGTCTTCAACCATCTTCTGCAGCTTGATGTCCACCGACAGCACCACGCTCTCGCCCGGCGTGGCCGGGGAGCTGTCGAGCTTGCGCACCGCATGGCCGCCGGCCGAGGTCTCCATGCGTTCCACGCCAGTGTGGCCATGCAGCTCCTTCTCGTAGCTGGCTTCCACGCCGGTCTTGCCGATGTACTCGGTGCCCCGGTAGTTGGCAGCTTCGTCGGAGTCGTCGATGCGTTCCTTCTCGCGCTGGTTGATGCGGCCGATATAGCCGATCAGGTGGGCACCGGCCTCCCCCAAGGGATAGGAGCGAAACAGGCGCGCCTTCACATCCACGCCGGGGAAACGGTAGCGCTGAGCGGCAAACTTGGCCACTTCCTGGTCGCTCAGGCGAGAGCGGATCGGCAAGGAATCGAAGTTGCGCGAATCCTCGCGCAGGCGCTTGAAGCGGCGGCGATCACGTGGCGTGATCTCGATCAGCGCGGACAGCGCATCGATGGTCTCTTCCACATCGTCCATCTTGTAAGGCGTGATCTCCAACGTATAGGCTGAGTAGTTGGTGGCCAGCAAAACACCGTTGCGGTCGTAGATCTGACCCCGGTTGGGCACGATGGGCACCACCGCCGTGCGGTTGCTCTCGGCCTGCGCCAGCAGGTCATCATGGCGATCCACCTGCAGCACATACAGGCGCGAGAGCAGAATGCCAAAGCACAGCACCACCACCAGGCCGATGACCACCACCCGCAGCCGAAAGCGGCTGAAGGCGCGGTCTGAATTCTGGATCTCGGTCATGGTCTGCGCAGCCGCCCTCGCTTAGAGCGGGCGGTTTTCGTCATCGTCGGGCGGTTGGCGCTGGGGCAACTGCAGCAGCCCGCTCACCAGCGGCCAGAGCAGCACGCACCACAGGCCGGGCGTGAGAAAGCCCCAACCCGGAAAACTGCCACGCAGCAACAGGCGCAGCAGCATCAGCACCACGTCGGATGCCAGGAAAAGCGGCATCACCTGCACGGCCTGGGCCATTACGCTCAACCAGGTGATGCGCTGGCGCAGCAGCGCCACGCCATACAGCACGGCCGAATACACCAGCGCATGCAGGCCCAGCAAGGACGACTGGTGCACATCCATGCACAGGCCCAGTACAAAGGCCCAGCCCATGCCGATCTTGCCGGGCTCATGCACGCCCCAGTACACGAGCACCAGCAGCAACACATCGGGCAGCCACAGTGCGCGGCCCAGCGGCAGCATGTTGATCATCAGCGCCAGCACCAGGGTCAGCGCAATAAAGCCCGGGGGGACGGGTAGCAGCAAGGGCTGCCCACGCGGCATGATCATGGCTGCATTCCTGGGGTTGGGTTCGTGGAAGCCGGCATCATCCGCGCTTGCCCTTGCGGGGGGTGGAGGCCGGGCCTTCCTGGGTCTTGGTCTCCTGCGGCGGGCGCGGCGGCAAGGCGTCCTCGGGCAGTGGGTTGATCACCATCACAAACTGCGTACCAAACATCTGCGCCAGCGGCTCGCAGTAGACGCGCGCGAACGGAGAATCTGCCCGGCGCTCGATCTTGATGATGCGCGCCACTGGCAGGCCGGGCGCATAGACGCCGTCGACACCGCTGGTGGTCAGCAGGTCGCCTTCCTGGATATCGGCATTGCTGGGCATGAAGCGCAGCTCCATGCCACCACCGTAGGCATTGGTCGGGTCGCCATAGGCCACGGCACGGGCACCGGTACGGGGGTTGAGCACGGGGATGGCCTGCTCGCGGTCGGTCAGCAAGGTCACCTCGGCCGACATCGGAAACACCCGGGTCACCTGGCCCAGCACGCCCAGCTCGTCCATCACCGGCGAGCCGCGCGCTATGCCGGCGACCTCGCCCTTGTCGATCACGACACGGCGGTTGAAGGCGTCTGCCGTCTCGTACACCACCTGGGCGGCGCGGCCTTCGGTCTTGAGGCGGGGCACCAGGTTGAGCAGCTGGCGCAGGCGCTCGTTCTCATGGTCCAAGGTCTCGACCAGGTTGGCACGGTGCGTCAGCGCAATCGCGCTTTTTTCGGCCGTGACGGCTGCCGCCTGCGCCGTGTGCAGGTCTTCAAAATACTTGGCGCCGCCCTGGGCCAGCAGCACCGGTTGGAGCATCACCCACTGCATCGGGAAGAGCACGGTGGCAACGGCCTTGCGCAGCGGCTCAGTGAGCTTGAAGCGCACATCCGCCACCATCAGGAAAACGGCCAGCGCCACGCACAAGGCCAGGCGCACATTGGCGCTGGGCCCTTGGGGTCGGAAGGTCGGCATCCCGCCGGAGAAGACGTTGCGTGGCATGCGGTTATCTCAGCAGGCCCTGCCTGGCCGCAGACCCTGCCGCAGCGCGTGCCTGTCCGCCAGTCGGCGATCTGCACGGTGGACAAGGGGCATGGACAGGGACATCAGAGAAAAGCGAAAAAGCGGAAACAGGCGCAATACAGCGGCAAACCATCCAGCCAGGCATCCTGCACATCGCAAAGAGCGAGTGCGCCGGAAAAAGCAATGGCGGGCCTGCAGCAGGCCATGGGGTGCACAGCCGCTGACGCTCGCCATTATTGCGTATCCCCGCGGATGGCGTCTGTGTTATTCGCTGGTGAAAATGGTCACGCCCTTGCGATCCAGCGTGTCCAGCGCGATACCGCAGCCGCGCACCACGCAGGTCAGTGGTTCCTCTGCAACAAGCACGGGCAGGCCGGTTTCTTCGGCCAGCAGGCGGTCCAGGTCGCGCAGCAAGGCGCCGCCGCCGGTCAGCATCATGCCGCGGTCGGCAATGTCGGCACCCAGTTCGGGGGGGGTTTGTTCCAGCGCGTTCTTCACGGCAGACACGATCTGGTTCAGCGGCTCGGTCAGCGCTTCCAGCACCTCGTTGGAGCTGATGGTGAAGCTGCGCGGCACGCCTTCCGACAGATTGCGGCCCTTGACTTCGATTTCCTTGACTTCGGAGCCCGGGAACGCAGAGCCAATGCTCTTCTTGATCAGCTCGGCCGTGGGCTCGCCGATCATCATGCCGTAGTTGCGGCGGATGTAGTTGATGATGGATTCGTCAAACTTGTCACCGCCCACGCGGACACTGCCCTTGTAGACCATGCCGCCCAGCGAGATCACGCCCACTTCGGTGGTACCACCGCCGATGTCAACGACCATCGAGCCGGAAGCCTCCGACACGGGCAGACCAGCGCCGATGCCCGCCGCCATGGGCTCTTCAATCAGCTCCACCTGGGTGGCGCCGGCCTTGATCGCGGCATCCTTGATCGCACGGCGCTCAACCTGGGTCGAACCGCAGGGAACGCAGATGATGATGCGGGGGCTGGGCGAGAGCAAGGTGCGGGGGTGCACCATCTTGATGAACTGCTTGATCATCTGCTCGGTGATCAGGAAGTCGGCAATCACGCCGTCCTTCATCGGGCGAATGGCTTCGATATTGCCAGGCACCTTGCCCAGCATGGCCTTGGCTTCGCGGCCAACGGCCTGGATGACCTTGCGGCCATGGGTGCCGCCTTCGTGGCGAATCGCAACGACGGACGGCTCATCAAGCACAATCCCTTTATCGCGCGCAAAAATCAAGGTGTTGGCCGTGCCCAGGTCGATGGCCAGGTCGGTGGAAAAGTAGCGACGGAACGCTCCGAACATGCAAGTTTCCTCTAGGGCATGGGCCGCGCTTCGGCGCTCCATCGCCCTTCATTGTGTGTGGTGAGATGACAGAAGGGTTTTTGATGCGCAATGACCGACGTTGCCGCGTTATTGCGTCAAAGACGGGATAATACCCCATCCCCTGTGAATAACTTGCAGGGCAACGCTTTCCGGCCCCGTTTTTTTACGACTGGTTTACATACGACTATCTATGGCCCTGACAAAAGATGACATTGCCCGCATCGCCAACCTGGCGCGGCTCGAATTATCCGATGCGGAGAGTGAGCGCATGCTCTCTCAGATGAATAACTTTTTCGGCATTGTGGAGAAAATGCAGGCTGTGGATACCTCGGGTGTCACGCCCCTGTCACACCCCGTGGCCGCGATCCAGGAAATCACCCTCCGTCTGCGTGATGACATCATCAGCGAACCGGATAACCGGGAGGCCAACCAGCGCAGCGCTCCTGCCGTGGAAAAAGGCTATTTCCTGGTGCCCAAGGTGATTGAGTAATTCACAGCATCTTCAGGCCCGGTGGGCACTGGCAACAGCCGGCTCCGGCCAGGGCTGCGGCGCCCGCTGCCGCTACCCTGCTGACACCGGCGCCCAGCGCCCTCCCCCCATTCACTGAGATCGCCAAGATCGCGAGATTTGCATGAGCATCCCTACCGAATTGCATGACTTGAGCGTGGCCCAGTTGGCCGCCAAGCTCAAAAGCCGCGAAGTGTCCTCCGTCGAGGCCGCGCAACATTTCCTGACCCGCGCCAAGACCCACCAGGCTCTGGGCGCTTACATCCATACCAATGACGAGGTGACCCTGGCTCAGGCCCGCGCCGCCGATGCCGCCATTGCCGCCGGCACTGCAAGCCGCCTGGCCGGTGTGCCCATTGGCCACAAGGACCTGTTCGTTACCCAGGACTTCCCCACCACCGCAGGCAGCAAGATGCTGGCCGGCTACCAATCGCCGTTTGACGCGACCATGGTGAGCAAGCTGGCCAGCGCCGGCGCTGTCACCCTGGGCAAGCTGAACATGGACGAGTTCGCGATGGGCTCGGCCAACGAGAACAGCGCCATCGGCCCGGTGCGCAATCCCTGGAACACCAGCCGCGTGCCCGGCGGTTCGTCCGGCGGCTCGGCAGCGGCCGTGGCTGCGCGCCTGGCACCAGCAGCTACCGGCAGTGATACGGGAGGCTCCATCCGCCAGCCCGCGTCGTTCTGCGGCATCACCGGCATCAAGCCCACCTATGGCCGTGCCAGCCGCTACGGCATGATCGCCTTCGCCTCCAGCCTGGACCAGGCCGGCCCGATGGCGCGCACCGCCGAAGACTGCGCACTGCTGCTCAGCGAGATGTGCGGCCCCGACCTGGACCGCGACTCCACCAGCCTGGACCACCCGGCCGAAGACTTCACGCTGCACCTGAACGACTCGCTGGCTGGCCTGCGCATTGGCGTGCCAGCCGAGTTCTTTGGCGACGGCCTGAGCAGCGATGTGCGTGCCGCCGTCGATGCTGCGCTGAAGGAGTACGAAAAGCTGGGCGCCAAGCTGGTGCCGATCAGCCTGCCGCGCACCGAGCTGTCCATCCCCGTCTACTACATCATCGCTCCGGCCGAGGCCTCGTCCAACCTCTCGCGCTTTGACGGCGTGAAGTTCGGCCACCGCGCCAAGGACTACAGCGACCTGGTGGACATGTACAAGAAGACCCGCGCCCAAGGCTTCGGCGACGAGGTCAAGCGCCGCATCATGACCGGCGCCTATGTGCTCTCGCACGGCTACTACGACGCCTACTACCTGCAGGCGCAAAAGATCCGTCGCATGATTGCCGACGACTTCCAGACCGCCTTCAAGGACTGCGACCTCATTGCCGGCCCCGCCGCGCCCACCGTGGCCTGGGCGCTGGGCGGCAAGAGCGACCCGCTCGCCAACTACCTGGCCGACATCTACACCCTGCCCGCGTCGCTGGCCGGCCTGCCGGGCCTGAGCGTGCCCGCCGGTTTTGGCGAAGGCGGCATGCCCGTGGGCCTGCAGCTGATCGGCAACTACTTTGCCGAAGCCAAGCTCCTGAACGCCGCCCACCAGCTGCAGCAAGCCACCGACCACCACCTGCGCCAGCCCACCGGCATCGCGAAGTAACGCAGGGAGGAAACCAGAAAATGACCGAATCAAGCATCAAGCTCATCAACGGCTACGAAGTGGTGATTGGCTTTGAAACCCACACCCAGCTGGCCGCCAACAGCAAGATCTTCAGCCGCGCCAGCACCGCCTTTGGCGCCGAGCCCAACACCCAGGCCTGCGCCGTGGATCTGGCCCTGCCCGGCACCCTGCCGGTGATGAACAAGAAGGCCGTCGAGTGCGCCATCAAGCTCGGCCTGGCGCTGGGCAGCACCATCGCGCCCGTCAGCATCTTTGCGCGCAAGAACTACTTCTACCCCGACCTGCCCAAGGGCTACCAGATCTCGCAGTTCGAGATCCCGGTGGTGCAAGGCGGTGAGGTCAGCTTCTTTGTCGGCGACCGGAAGAAGACCGTGCGCCTGGTGCGCGCCCACCTGGAAGAAGATGCCGGCAAATCCGTGCACGACGAGTTCATCGGCCAGTCGGGCATTGACCTGAACCGCGCCGGCACGCCGCTGTTGGAGATCGTGACCGAGCCCGATATGGGCAGCTCCGAAGAGGCCGTGGCCTATGCCAAGGAACTGCACAAGATCGTCACCTGGATCGGCATCTGCGACGGCAATATGCAAGAAGGCTCGTTCCGCTGCGATGCCAACGTGTCCGTGCGCAAGCCCGGCCAGCCGCTGGGCACCCGCCGCGAGATCAAGAACCTGAACTCGTTCAAGAACATGCAGGTCGCCATCGACTACGAAATCCGCTGGCAGATTGAAGAGATCGAGGACGGCCGCGCGATTCAGCAGGCCACTGTGCTGTTCAACCCTGACAGCGGCGAGACCCGTGCGATGCGCACCAAGGAAGACGCCGCCGATTACCGCTACTTCCCCGATCCGGATCTGCCACCGCTGGTGGTTGCTGACAGCTGGGTGCAGGCCGTCAAGGCCGACATGCCCGAGCTGCCGCGCCAGCGCGCCGACCGCTTTGTGGCCGACTACGGCCTGCCCGAGTACGACGCCACCACCCTGACCCAGAGCCAGGCCATGGCCGACTACTTTGAAGCCGCCGCCCAGGCCAGCAGCCAGCCCAAGCTGGCCAGCAACTGGGTGATGGGCGAGATCTCGCGCCGCCTGAACCTGGAAGAGATCGGCATGGACCAGGTCAAGGTCAGCGCCGCGCAGCTGGGCACCCTGATCGCCCGCATCCACGGCAATGTCATCAGCAACAACAGCGCCAAACAGGTGTTCGAGGCGCTGTGGACCGGTGAAGGCGCAGATGTCGACGCCGTCATCGACGCCAAGGACCTGAAGCAATCCAACGACACCGGCGCGCTAGAGGCCATCATCGACGAGGTGATCGCCGCCAACCCCGGCAATGTCGAGCAGTACAAGGCCGGCAAGGACAAGGCATTCAACGCCCTGGTCGGCCAGGTGATGAAGGCCTCCAAGGGCAAGGCCAATCCGGGCCAAGTCAATGAGCTGCTGAAGGCCAAGCTGGCCTGATCCTGCAAGAGCAAACGCCAGACAGCAAGAAGCCTCCAGCGATGGAGGCTTTTTTACGGGCTAGCCAGGCATGCACCCTGGCGGGCCCCGCTGGTTATCGCGCGGTGGCGGTTACCAGCTGCTTAGGCCAACGCGGGCATCAGCGCTGCTGCTGCGACCGGTCTTGCTGACCTGGCTGCTTTTGCTGCGGCGATTGCTGCTGGTGCTGCTGCTCTTTTTGCGAGCCGGGTTTCTGGCCCGATTGCTGCTGGTTCACCTGGTTGGGATTGCGTTGGCTGTTTTGCTGAGTCATAGCGGTAGCTCCTTCAAGATGATGACAAGGCAACATGCCCTGCCATGGCTCTATAGTCGCGCAGCGGCCCAGGGGCCGGTGTAGGAATTGACGAGCCGCCTGCTTCGAGACGTTTCTCGCCGCACATTTTGCAAAGCATTGGCAGCCATTGCCCCTGTGATCGGGCATGGCCCGGCGAACATCTCTTTTCCTTCTTTGACAGAAGTACAAGCGCAGGGCTTAGAGCCGCTAACACGACCCAGCAAACCGAAGGTTTGCGGTTGAGGCTGGGCGCCCCCGACAAGGCATCAAGCCGCAGACAGTACAAGCGTACGGCAAGGCTTGAGAACGACGTATCAAGGGTTGTGTTAGCGGCTCTTATTCCCAGCGGTCGGCCATGTCCTCGGTATAGCCCAATACCAAGGAGCGCTGCGATTGCAGCAGCACCGGCAAGGCTTGCCAGCCAGGGTGGGCCAACAATTCCTCATCGCCAGTGGCATACAGCAGCCGCAAGTCACGCACCAAGGCCTGGGCTTGCGCGGCATTGGGCGGCTCGGCGCGGGCCAGCGCCATCCAGGATGCGCCCATCGCAAAGAGCTGGTAGCCATGCTGCTGCGCCAAATGCTGGTGGATGGCATGGTTTTGAAAGCTGTCCCAGTCAGCGCTGAAATAGCCATTGGGCTGCCCTGCTATCAATGGGTCGTCGCTGGCCAGCGGCAGGCGCTGGATATAGACGACATCGTCCAGTAGCGCGTCCTGGCTGCGGTTGGCGGCGACTAGAGCTGCGATGTCGTCTGGGCTGGTGCTGAGACTGCCGCAGACCGCTGCCCAACTGCTGGGGTTTTGGGCTTGGCGCAACTGCAGCGCACGGTGCTGCAGCGCTTGCAGGTTCCAGGCTGCCTCCTGCGCTGGGTCGTCCCAATCCATCCCTGCTGGGCTATCCAGGTAGAGCCGGTCATCCATGCTGGCATGGCCACTGGTGTAGCTGCATTGCTGCACATCGTCCAGGGTGGCCAGATAGCGGTGATCGGGGTCCGCGGCGCGCAGCGCTTCAACCTGCGCCAGCAAGGCGGCGAGGCGGCCCACCTCCTCCAGCCACTGGTAGGCAAAGCCATAGTTGGCGCGGCGGTACGGCGGATGGGGCTGCGCGAAGAATCCGGTTTTCATGGTGGGCTGGGCGAGGTGGTCGAGAACGCCAGTATCGCCGCTGTATGCGATGCAGGCGCCCACGAAAAAGCCCGCTGGAAGCGGGCCTTGGCGCGGGGTTCAGAAGATCAGCACATCTGTGCGTTGTCCGGTGTCTTGGGCTCGGTGCCCAGCTGGCGCCGGTTGCACTTGCACTGCTGCTGCGAGTACTTGGTCTCGCGCAACGGCTGGCCCTGTTGCAGGGGCCAAGGCTGCTGCTTGGTCATCGGCAAAGGCAGTTGTTGCATGGGGTGCTCCGTGTTGTCTTCGTGGTCCGCGCAGTCGCAGATTACTTCTGCGATTGCTGCTTGCGGTCCTGCTGGCCCGGTTGCTGCTGCTTCGGGGATTGCTGTTGCTGCTGCTGCTCCTTTTTCTGGGCAGGCTGCTGTCCGGACTGTTGGTGGTTCTGCTGGCTCATGGCGTTTACTCCTTCAGTGTCAGGTTGGCGGCAAGCGCAAATGCCTGCCGTTGAGACATGGTGCCGCCCCAAGATGGCCTTGGCTGTAGGAGTTTTGGAGATTCGTCCGGCTTTACGTAAACGCGGCGCGCTATTTGAAAATTTTCTTTACAAAACAGCGGCTTATACACAGCAATATCTATCACCCGGCGCTGTATTTTTAGCTTGCACTATCACCTGCCTGCTTCAATCATCCGTTGGCAGCGCCAAACGCTTCTGCGGCTGAAAGTCGTACAGGGTCTGGCCGTCGTTGTCGATCACCAGGGCCGGCAGGTTCATGCCCGTACTCAGGTAAAAGCCGCCCGGCCAGGCCTGGGCGGCGAGATGCTCGCCATCGAATAGCAATTGCGGTATCTCACGCGTGGACTTGCGCCACACCAGCTGCAGGCTGTGCACATCCACGATCTGCAGCACCACCTCGGCAGCGGTGCTGGGGGTTTCGTCATAGCGCATCAGCAGCCGGTCGGCATTGCGGGCCAGCACCTCGCCGCTGAACTGCACCGGCACACTGGTAACGGGGGCGATCTTGGTGATGCCCGCCTCGCGCACGGCCTGGCGGCTGACCACAAAACCATCGCTCAGCGGCTGGTAGAGCTTGGGGGCAGCGCGCACCTGCTTGTCTGCGCTGGAATGCACGCTCAGCCGGGGCCAGCGCTCAAACTCACCGGGCCGCACTTTTTGCGCAAACTGCAGCAGAACCATGGGCATGCCGTACTGGGCCACGTCGGTGTCAAAGTCAGCGTAGTCGATACGCGTGACCGTTTGCGCGTACTGCGCCCAGGGGCGCTGCTGCCAGCGCTGCAGCCGCTCGGCCCAGGGGTAGAGCTCGCCGCTGGCCCAATAGAGCGCATAGCGGTCACCGGTATTGCTGGTCACATCCAGCAAACCGGGCTCGCGCAGCTCGCCAAAGTCGTACTTGGACACGCCCGTGCCCAGCTCCGCCGCAAAGCGCTGGCGCAATGCGGCATCCATGGGTTCAAACGCGGTTTGCGTGGGCAGGCGCTGCCACCAGTGCCGGTCATTGAGCAGCAGCGATAGCTGGCCATCGGCCTCGCTGCGCAAGCGGGCCGGCCGGCGCACCTGTGCCCGGGGCAGAACGATGCGCTGGGGCTCGCCCAGCAGCTGCTTGGCCTGCAGGTCGTTGCTCAGCAGCACAAACACATCCTCTTGCGCGGTGCTGTGCTTCATCACCCGCAGCATGCGCAGGCTGCCGTCCTCACCCTGGTAGATGGTCGATGCCTCCACCTCGCCCAGCTCCTCGGTTTTGTCTGCGCTGGGCTGCAGCAGCTTGAGGGTGACCGGCACCAGCAAGGGCAGCACAAAGAAGAACACAAAGCCCAGGCCCAGCGGCAGCCAATAGCGGCGGGGAATGCTCATCGCCTGGACCCGCTGGCGGCCATGAAGTCCTGCACCACCTCACCATCATCGCCCAGCAACAAGGCCGGTTGGCGCATGTCATTGAGCAGCAAAAATCCGCCGCTGACGGCCTGGCCGGTGACATACATGCCGCCTTCACGCTTGCCCAGCTGCGGCAGCTGGTCGATGGTGCGGCTCCACACCACCTGGTGGTTGGCCTTGTCCAGCAGCTGGATCACCCGGCCCTCTTGCCGCACGGGAGTGGGGTTGTAGGCCAACAGCAGGCGGCGCGCGTTCTCGGCCACCACATCGGCATGGAAGCGCGGCACCGCCGGCGGCACCACATGGATGCGCAGCAGACCCCGGTCATTGATGGCATAGGGGCGGGTCGCATAGCCATCACCCACCGGCACAAAGCTGCGCGGTGATGACTGCACCTCCGGGCTGCTGCTGAGCACGAGGTCAAAGTAACCGAAATATGCGGGCTGGCCAGGCTCATGGCGCCACCAGGATTGGACCAGCAACGCGCGGTCGGCCTCGCCCGTGGGGCGAGGCAGCGATTGGTAGCGGTAGTAGCTGGTTTCCTGGCCGTAGCCGGCTTGGGCTTTTTCGTAGAGGCGGTGGCTGTCTGCCGACGGCCAGATCTGGCCCAGCAGCCAGTACACCAGGTACTTGCTGCCGCTGCGTGTGGTCACTTCCAGGCTGTCGGGGCGGTCCCGCCGCTGGGGCGCTACGCCGACGATGCCTTCGCCCAGCTCGGCCGCAAACTTGGCGCTGAGCTGGGGCAGCAAATCCACAAAGCGCAGGCTGCCGGGGTCAAATCGCCACCAGCCGCGCTCCTTCAAAAACAGGTAGAGCTGGCCATCCGAGAAAAACTGCAGCTCGGCGCTGCCGGAGCTGCCGGCCCAGGGCATCGCCATGCGCTGGGGTTCGGCCACCGGGCTGCCGTCTGCCGCATCGCGCAGCAGCACGCGGTAGACCACATCGTCTTGCTCGCGGCTTTCATACAGCTGCACAACGACGCGCTTGCCCTGGTGCTCCACCAAGGTGGTGGCCTCGCTGCGGCCCCAGGCGGCAGGGTTCATCGCCCTGCCCTTTTCGGGCGCCATCAGCATGCTCTGCACCCGCTGGTGCAGCGGCGGCAGCCACCAGGGCATAGCAGCCACCAAGGCCAGCGCTGGCAGCAACCAGGGCCAATGGCTGCGCAAACGGTGCAAGCTTGGTTCGGACGCCGAGGGCTGCATGCGCAGCACCGTCTGGCCAGGGTATTGCTCTAGCTGGAACTGCGCGCCGCACTGCAAACAGGCAAAGTGGTCGCGCGCACCTGCGCTGCGGCAGTTCGCAGCGCCGCAGCGCGGGCAATACGGGGACGACAGAGAGGACGACGAGGACCAGACGGGCATAAGCCAGCGATGATAAACCGAGGGCGCAGAAGGGATGGCTGCGGCTTTGCAAACGAAGCTTGGCGCTGCTGGCCGGCGACTCCCAGGTGTCAGCCACCTCGCCCGCGCGGAGGCCTCAGCCGCTAATATGCAGGCTTTTGAATCTGCTGCGCCCTGTTCCATGACCACCACCGCCCCCTCTAACGCTGTAGCCACCGCCGTTACCAGCGATATCCCCGCCTACACCGTGGATGAGCCAGCCAACCAGATCTTTGGGCTCAGCATGGCCATGGCCGAGTCCTTTTTGCTCAAGGGCGAGGCCATCGGCAATGACCGCGCGCAGGTGCGCATGCCCTACCAGAAGCAATACACCAACAGCCGGGGCGACATGCATGGCGGCGCCATTGCCACCTTGCTGGATGTGGGACTGTCCTGCGCGGCACGCGCGCATGATCCGCTGCGCTACGGCGTCATCACCGTGGATCTGACCATCCACTACATTGCACCGGGCGCCGGCGATGTGGTCTGCACGGCCGTCTGCGAAAAGCGCGGCAAGAGCCTGTCCTTTGTGCGTGGCGAGTTGCATGACGATGCCGGCCACCTTTTGGGCCTGGCCACCGGCACCTTCAAGCTGGTCGACAAGCAGAAAATCTGAGCCTGCAAAAAACCGGTAGATATGGCATGCTGGCGGTCCTATTGCTCATCTTCTGACCATGACGCGCCAATCCACCCATGCCATCCATCCCCAGTTTCTGGACCGTTCCTCGCCCCGTGCCTTCTCCGGCAAGGCGCTGACGGCCAAGGACATCGAGACCATTGTTGAAGGCGCACGCTGGGCCCCTTCGGCCAGCAACAAGCAGCCCTGGCACTTTGCCTACGCAATCAATGGCGATGCCAACTGGCAAGCGTTCTCCACCATCCCCAATGAGTTCAACCGCCGCTGGTGCCTGAACGCCGGTGCGCTGCTGGTGGTGCTGTCGAACAAGGCCGAATCGGCCATGCACAGCTTTGACACCGGCTGCGCCTGGGGCTACCTGGCCCTGCAAGCCCATGCGATGGGACTGGCCACGCATGCGATGGCGGGTATCGAGCTGGCTGCCGCACGCGAGGTGCTGCAACTGGGCGAGCAATGGCAGGTCGAATGCCTGGTCGCCATCGGCGAGCGCGGCGACAAGTCCAGCCTGCCGGCCGATCTGGCCGAGCGCGAAACGCCCTCGCCACGCAAGCCACTGTCGGAAATTTTGAGCGCCGGCCCCCTGGCTTAAACGGCTGCGCGCAGCAACGCAAAGGCTCCCAACCGGGAGCCTTGTGCTTTATATGCTCGGTTTAAGCGACGTTCAGGCGCTCGCCACTTTGCCGGTCAAACACATGCCAATGCTGCGGCGCCGTGTGCCAATGCAGCGCCTGGCCAGGGGCCAACGCCAGGCGATCCTTGACGGTCGAAATCAGCGGCTGCTGGCCAAAGCGGCTGACCACCTGGGTTTCGGCGCCGGTGGGTTCCACCACCTCGACCGTCGCAGCGCTGGTGGCCACACCGCTCAGCGGCGCCACTGCCAGCTGCACATGCTCGGGCCGAACGCCCAGCCAAAGATCCCGCTCACCCTGGGCCTGCAAGCCAGGCAACAGCGGCAGGCGCTGGCCATCATCAGTCACCAGCTGCCATTCGCTCTGTGCTTGCTGCGTGCGGGCGGCAATCAGGTTCATCGACGGCGATCCAATGAACTGCGCGACAAAGGCATTGCGCGGCCGGTCATACAGCTCCAGCGGGGTGCCCACCTGCTCGATCAAGCCGTCGCGCATCACGACGATGCGGTCGGCCATGGTCATGGCCTCGATCTGGTCATGCGTCACATAGACGGTGGTGGTGCGCAGGCGCTGGTGCAAGGCCTTGATCTCGGTGCGCATCTGCACGCGCAGCTTGGCATCCAGGTTGGACAGCGGCTCGTCAAACAAAAACGCGAGCGGCTCGCGCACAATGGCGCGGCCCATGGCCACGCGCTGGCGCTGGCCGCCCGACAGCTGGGCCGGCAGGCGGCCCAGCAGCGGCTCCAGGCCCAAGATCTCGGCCACCTGCTGCACGCGCTGTGCGATGGCGGGCGCCGCCTGGCGCTGCAGCTTCAGCGCAAAGCCCAGGTTCTCGGCCACCGTCATATGCGGGTAGAGCGCATAGTTCTGGAACACCATCGCGATATTGCGCTCGCGCGGCGGCACATCGTTGATGATCTGGCCGCCCAGCACAATCTGGCCGCTGCTCACCTCCTCCAGCCCGGCGAGCATGCGCAGTAGGGTGGATTTGCCGCAGCCCGAGGGCCCGACCAGCGCGACAAACTCGCCCTCGGCAATATCGAGCGATATGCCCTTGAGCACCTCCTGCCCCTGGAAGTGCTTGCTCAGCTGTCTCAATGCAATCGAAGCCATCTCAGTCCTTTACGCCACCGGCCGTGAGGCCATGTACCAGGTATTTGCGCACCAGCACCGTGAAGAGCAGCACCGGCAGCATCACCATGGTGCCGGCCGCTGCAATCTTGGTCCACTCCCAGCCGTCGTACTGCAGAAAATTGACGATAGCGACCGGCGCCGTCACCGCCTGGGTGCGGGTCAGAATCAGTGCAAAGAAAAAGTCGCTCCACGAGAAGATGAAGCACAGCACGGCCGTCGCCACCAGGCCCGGCCGGGTCAGCGGCAAGGTCACATGCCAGAACGCCGACCAAATGCTGCAGCCGTCCATCCAGGCCGCCTCTTCCAGCGCCGTGGGTATGGCCTCAAAAAAGCCTTGCATCATCCAGATCACGATGGCCAGGTTGAAAGTCAGGTAGACCAGCACCAGGCCCCAGACGGAATCGAGCAGGCCCAGCCAGCGAAAGGCCAGAAAGAACGGAATCGTGAACGCAATGGGCGGCGCCATGCGCGTGCACAGCACCCACAGCGCCACCTGGCGCCGCTGCTTGAAGCGCCAGCGCGACAGCGCATAGGCCGCAGGCACCCCCAGGAGCAGCGACAGCCCGGTGGACAGCACACTCACCAGCAGGCTGTTGCCAAAGGAACGGGCAAAGTTGTCCTGCCAGAGGCCGGCAAAGGCCTCCAACGTGGGGCTGAAGACCAGATCCAGCGACAGCGCATCGCCCGCCGGGCGAAAGGCCATCTGCAGCATCCACAAAAAGGGCAGCAGCACGAGGACCAACACCAGCACGGCAGCGGTGCTGCGCAGATGGCGCTGTGCGCCTTGCACGGCGCGCTGCCATAAGGGCAGCGAGGGAGGCACGTTGTGCCAGGTCTCAGCGTGCATGGGCATCTCCCCGGTTCTTGCCCAGGCGGCTGACCAGCGCGCTCAGCACAAAGATGATGGCCAGCATCACCACCGCAATGGCGCTGCCGTAGCCCCAGTACGAGAAGTTGAAGGCCTGGATAAAGCCGTAGAAATTGGTCACCTCCGTCACAGTGCCCGGCCCCCCATTGGTCAGCACATACAGCAGCGGAAAGGCCTTGAAGCTGTCGATCAAGCGGAACAGCGCGCAAACCACCAGGGTGCGCTGCAGATAGGGCAGCACGATGTAGACAAACACCTGCCAGCGGTTAGCGCCATCGATGCGCGCCGCATCGACCGGGTCGCGCGGCACCATCTGCAGCTGGGCCAGCACCATCAGCATCGTGAACGGAAACCATTGCCAGACATCAGCCGCCACAATGGCCCACAGCGCGGTGTCGGGATTGGCGATCAGCGAGCGTACCGGCCAGCCCCATTGCTCCAGCAGCGCATGCAGGGGGCTGATGTCGGGCGTGTAGATGATCTTCCAGACGAGGGCAACCACAATCGGCGGCAGCACCATGGGGATCAGGAAAAACGTGCGCAAGCCCGCCAGCAGCCGGCTTTCGCCGTGCAGCAGCAGGGCCAGGCCCAGGCCGACGAGCAGCTGCAGCAGCACCCCCACCGATGAGAGCTTGGCCTGCACCCAGAGCGAATCCAGAAAGCGCTGGTCCTGCAGCAGCTGCGCATAGTTGCCCGTGGGCTGCCCAAAATGAAAGGTCGCTGCCGGGTCGGTCAGGCTCAGCGGCGTCAAGCTCACCACCACCAGGGTGATCAGCGGCAGCAGGGTAATGGCGGCCAGCACCACCAACGCCGGTGCCAGGCCCAGGCCATAGGCCCGTGCCGATTCGCGCTGCCAATTCAGCGTGGTGGCCGCTGGCGTTCGCTTGCCCTTGGCCTCGCCGGCCAGCGGCAAGTCGCCTGCGGGGCCGGCGTCGAGGGATGCAGTGGGCGGCATGGTCGCACTCCCTTGTGGATCAGACCGAGACGCCAGCGCGGCGCAACTCGGCAATCGACGCGGTCTGCGCCTGCTTCATCGCCTGCTCGGGCGTGCGCTGGCCAGTCACGATCAACTCGATGGCCTTGTTGATCTGCTGGTCCACTTGCGGGTAGGCGGCCACGGTGCGGTACTTCATATGGCCTTGCTTGGCCGACAGGTCTACCGACGCGGTCACCAGCGAGGCAATGTCATAGCCGTTGACCCGTTGGCGCTCGCGGTAGGTCGGAGAGTCGATGTCCGAGCGGCGCGTAGGCGAGCCATAGCCGGCGGCCACGGCGCGTTGCAAGGTTTCCTTGGACGTCGCCCAGCGGATGAACTGCCAGGCGGCATCCTTGTTCTTGCTGCCCACGGGAATGCCCCAGCCATGGATAGCAGTGCCCGGAAAGCGCCCGGCCACACCCTTGGGCACCTGGCCCCAGGCGGCAGACGCCGCCACCTTGCTGCTGGATTTGTCGGCCAGCTGCGAGAGGTTGATCTGGCCCTGCACGCTCAAATGGCTGCGCCCTGCCTTGAGCGACTGCACCGCCTGGTCGGAGGTGTACGAGACCACACCATCGGGCCCGTATTCGCGCAGCAGGCGGGCAAAGTAGTCGGCCGCCGCTATCGCTTCGGGGCTGTCCAGGGTCGGGAAAAGGTCATCGGGCGCCTTGCGGAACACATCACCGCCAAAGGCCTGCAGGAAGGGGATAAAGGTCCAGCCATAGTGGTTGTCGGTGACAAAACCGGCCGCACGCTCCTTGCGGTTGAGCAGCTTGGCGGCTTCCAGCCAGGCGTCTGTCGTATCCGGAAAGGCCAGGCCCGACTGCTTGAGCACATCAAAGCGCGAGGCGGCTGCAATCGTGACCTCGGCCTGCCAAGGGATGCCATAGAGCTGGCCATCGCGGCCCCGCTCGGGCGCCAGCGCGCCTTCCAGAAAATCGTTGACGTCAAAGCTCGCTGGCGTCTTGTTCGGGTCGTTGATATAGCCATCCAGTGGCGTCAGCCAGCCCGAGTTGATCCAGCGGCTCGAATAGATGAAGGTGACATTGACCGCATCAAACGCCGCACCCTTGGTGGACAGCTCCAGGTCGGCACGCTGGTTGTAGACCGGAAAGCCGGGCGTGTCGAAGTTCACCTTGGCGCCGGTCGCCTCCTCGAACTCGGGAATCCAGGGCCGCAGCAGCTTGGAATACGGCGAGCTGTACAGCGAGGTATTGAGCGTCACGCCCTTGAGCGGTTTGCTGTCCAGCGCCAGTGCCGGAAAGCCCAGCACGCTGCCGGCACCGGCCGCCAGTGCAGAGACCAGCAGCTTGCGGCGCGGCACCAAGAGGCCGCCTTCGTAGTGGTAGGTGGTTCGGGTCATGGAGAGTCTTCTTTTGCGGGCGCAAGCATTCATTGCCGCCTGCGCTGCGGGTGTTGTCTAGTCAGGGGGTGGGCCAGGCCGTCGGCCCGGTCCGGGTTCAGGCTGCGGCGGGCTCGCGCACGGTCAGGTCGACGCTGGTACGGCCATCAACCGAGGTCGCGACATCGCCGCTAACGGTCACCCGGCGCATCACGCGGTGGGCATCGGCATAGTCATTGACGGCGTAGTGCTGCGTGGCGCGGTTGTCCCAGATGGCTACATCGCCCGGCTGCCAGTGCCAGCGCACGGTGTTTTCCAGACGCACGATGCGCTCATGGAAGAGCTGCAGCAAGGCGGCGGACTCATTGCTGCGCAGGCCCTTGATGCGCTTGGCAAAGTGGCCCAGCAGCAGCGCCTTCTCGCCCGTTTCGGCATGCACATGCACGAGGGGCTGCTCGGACTCGATGGTCTTGCTGGTAAACACCTTGCGGTAGCTGGCCCGGCCCTGCGTCTCGGTCTGGCTGGCGGCGCTGTTCTGGCGGAAGTTTTCCGCATAGTCGTAGTCATTGCCATGCACGGCCCAGAGCTGCTCGGCCAGCTGCTGCAGCGGTGCGGGCAGGCCTTCATAAGCCGCCACAGTATTGGCCCAGACGGTGTCGCCACCATGGCCGGGCAAGGTCACCGCGCGCAGCACGCAGACCTTGGGGAAGGCCGCCTTGAAGGTCACATCGGTGTGCCAGGAATCGGCCCGGCCGCCGTGCTGGGAATTGAGCTCCAGAAAGGCTGTGCCATCGGGTGCGGGCACGGTGGGGTGGGATTCGATCTCGCCAAACAGGCGGCCAAAGGCCTGGTGACCGGCGTCATCCAGGTGCTGCTGGCCGCGGAAGAAAATCACCCGGTGCTGCAGCAGCGCGGCCTTGATCTGGGCAAACAGCGCGGGCTCCAACGCGCCCGACAGCGACACGCCATGCACCACCGCGCCAATGCGGCCCGCCAGGGGCTCGATGTGCAGGGCGGTACCTGCAGCGGTATCGGCCGCTGGGCTCAGGTGGCGAACATTGGTGATGGCATTCATGGGCGCTCCTCGTGGGCTGGCAATCAGGATGAAGCCTTCATGCTAGGGAGGGGTTGGCGACACCACAACGACGCATTTCATGCATCGATATACCAACAGCGGCTAAGAAAAAAGAGGCATAAGCCTCTTTCTTGGGTGTCTAAAGCCATCCACTGCACCGGCGCCGCTGGGACGCTGTGCGGTGGATGCCGCATCAGAACAGCACGCGGCAGCGGATGGTGCCGGCGATCTGGGCCAGTTTCTCCAGCGCCAGGGCCGAGGATTCCTGGTCGATATCGATCACCACATAGCCCACCTTTTCATCGGTGCGCAGGTACTGGCCGGCGATGTTGACGCCGTTGTCGGCCAACACCTGGTTGATGGCAGACAGGATGCCGGGGCGGTTCTCATGCACGTGCAGGATACGGTTTTTGCCAGGATGCTCGGGGAGCGCCACTTCGGGGAAGTTGACTGCCGAGGTGGTGGTGCCGTTGTCGCTGTACTTGACCAGTTTTTCTGCCACTTCCAGGCCGATATTGGCCTGGGCTTCCATCGTCGAGCCGCCGATGTGCGGGGTCAGGATCACGTTGTCCATGCCGCGCAGTGGCGACTGGAATTCGTCCTTGTTGCTCTTGGGCTCGACCGGGAACACGTCGATGGCAGCGCCCAGCAGCTTCTTGTCCTTCAGCGCCTGGGCCAGCGCATCCAGGTCCACCACGGTGCCGCGCGAGGCATTGATCAGGATGCTGCCCGCCTTCATCGCTGCAATCTGGCTCGCGCCGATCATGTTGTGGGTCGAAGCCAGCTCGGGTACGTGCAGGGTCACGATGTCGGACTGCTCCAGCAGCGCCGTCAGGTTGGCAGCCTGGTGGGCATTGCCCAGCGGCAGCTTGGTGACCACATCATGGAACACCACCTTCATGCCCAGGCCTTCGGCCAGCACCGACAGCTGGGTGCCGATGGAGCCGTAGCCGACGATACCCAGGGTCTTGCCACGGATCTCGAAGGAGTTGTCGGCGCTTTTCTTCCAGCCGCCACGGTGCGATACCGCGTTCTTTTCGGGGATGCCGCGCAGCAGCAGGATGGCTTCGGCCAGCACCAGCTCTGCCACTGAGCGGGTGTTGGAGAACGGCGCATTGAAGACCGCAATACCGCGCTCACGCGCTGCATTCAGATCGACCTGGTTGGTGCCAATGCAGAAACAACCCACGGCCACCAGCTTGTTGGCCGCGGCAAACACATCGGCCGTCAGCTGTGTGCGGGAGCGGATGCCGACAAAGTGCACGTCGGCGATCTTGCGCTTGAGCTCTTCACCCTCCAAAGCGCCGGTCAGCGCCTCAATCTGGGTATAGCCCGCCGCCTGCAACACCTTGAGCGCGGAAGGGTGGATGCCCTCCAGCAACAAGAACTTGATTTTCGATTTATCCAGCGATGTTTTGGTCATGAATGCGCGCTTTCTCTTTCACAAACGACAGCGGGCTGCACACGGCTGCGATCGGCAGCTTGCAGACCCGGGTTGATCATGGCGCAGAACCTTTGCCATTACGTGTTGTCGGGTTGACCCTAGGTTGCACCGCTGCAGTGCTTTAACCCACGCCCCGGTGCCAAGCTGCACTCCACCCAAACTCAAGCCATTGATTTTTCAGGTATTCGAGACGCCGGGGCCTCCGCTGACAGCGCCCGGGCTTCAACCCTGGCCTGCAAAGGGCGGGCTTGCGTGGTACAAAAAGCGGGTAAACCCGTGATCCAACCACAAGGAGTTTTGCATGACAAGCACCCCCAGCCACCACCTGTTTGACCCCCTGCAGGTGGGCGATTTGGCTTTGACCAACCGCATTGCGATGGCCCCGTTGACGCGCAACCGCTCGCCCAACGCCGTGCCCAAGCCGATGACGGCCACCTACTATGCCCAGCGCGCCAGCGCCGGCTTGCTGATCACCGAGGCCACCGCCATCAGCCACCAGGGCCAGGGCTATGCCGATGTACCCGGCCTGTATGAGCAAGACCAGCTCGATGGCTGGACAAAGGTCACCGAAGCCGTGCATGCCAAGGGCGGCAAGATCGTCTGCCAGCTGTGGCATGTGGGCCGTGTATCGCACCGCTTGCTGCAGCCAGGCCAGCAGGCCCCGGTAGCGCCTTCGGCCATCACCGCCAAGACCAAGACTTTCCTGATTGACCCCGCCACCGGCCAAGGCCGCTTTGAGCCCACCTCCGAGCCCCGCGCGCTGGATGCCGAGGAAATTCCCGGTATCGTGCACAGCTTTGCTGCAGCCGCCCGCAATGCCGTCAAGACCGCCGGCTTTGATGGCGTCGAGATCCATGGCGCCAACGGCTATCTGCTGGACCAGTTCTTGAAAACAGGCGCCAATACGCGCCGCGACGACTACGGCGGCTCGGTCGAAAACCGCGCACGGCTGACCCTGGAAGTCACCCGCGCCGTGATCGACGCCGTCGGCCGTGGCCGCGTCGGCATCCGTCTCTCGCCTGTCACCCCCGCCAATGGCATTGATGACGCCGATCCGCAGACCTTGTTCACCTACCTGGCGCACCAGTTGGCGCCGCTGGGCCTCGCCTACATCCATGTGATCGAAGGCGCCACCGGTGGCCCGCGTGAGGTGGAGGGCCGCCCGTTTGACTACGAGGCCTTCAAAGCCGAATACCGCCGCGCCGGCGGCAAGGCCGCCTGGATGGTGAACAACGGCTATGACGGCACACTGGCCGAGCAAGCGGTGGCCAGCGGTCAGGCCGACATCGTCGCCTTTGGCCGGCCCTACATTGCCAACCCCGATCTGGTCGAGCGCCTGCGCAGCGGCGCGGCGCTGAACGAGGGTGACAGCAGCACCTACTATGGTGGGGGCGAGAAGGGTTATACCGACTACCCGACCGTAGCCGGTTAAACAGTGAGCGGCCCGGGCCTACACAGATCTGGGCCGCAGCGCAACCGGATTTTGGTAGAGTGGGTGCATGCCTTTGACACCCCTTTTCCGCACCACCTTTTGCCTGCTGCTGATTCCCGGCTTGGCCGCTTGCTCCAGTCTCTGGCCCTCCAAAAAAGAGGCCGAACCCGCGCCGATGGCGCCCCAGCAAGCGCCCAAAGACAAGCCGGCGCCGCAAGCACCCGCCGCTGCAGCAGCCAGCATCAGCGAGGCCGATCTGGCCGGGGTCTGGGAATGCCAGTTCCAGATCAGCATGGGCAAGGACAGCGCCAGCTTCACCTACACCAACCAGTTCAACGCCGACCACACACTGCGCTCGCAGGCCTTTTTGGCCTATGACATGCCCAGCACCGAGCAGCAGTACCGCTTTGTGCTGCAAGGCACGGGCCAGTGGCGTATGGAAGGCAGCACGATCACGATGATCGTTCCTGAGGTCGTCAAGCAGGACCGCTCCGAGCACAAAAAACCGGAGCTGATGAACGACAAGGACCTGGTGCCCGAGGACCTGAGCGACACCTGGGCGGTGCAGGCCCACAAGGGCAAGAACATGCGTGTCACCGTCGGCAGCCTGGCCGACTCGATGCTCTGCAACAAAGAATAAAGGCCAAGCCGCACATGGATTCGCTGTCTCTGGGCTTTTTGCCACTGGCGCTGTGGTGGCCGGTGGCGACGGGCCTGTCCTTGCTGCTGGTGCTGGGTGCCGTACTGTGGATGTTTATGCAGGACCGGCCATCGCAGCGGCGGGGCGGTTCAACGTCGCCCGCTTGGCTGCCTTGGGCCTTTGCGCTGTTGGCGCTGGTCTGGTGGGGTTTTGGCCTAGCGCTGGCTTTGTGGCCGCTGCGAGAGCTGGATGAGCTGGGCCAATGGGCCCGCGCCAGCAGCTATGTGCTGGTGCCGCTGTGGATAGGCGGCGTGGCCTGGGTCTGCGCGTTGGTGGTGCAACGCCTGCTGCGCAGCACGGCGGCGATGCGCGGTTAAGCACTGCGCTTTTGGTGGCGATTGCCGATTGACAGTCGCCCCATTTGCGCCACACTGGCACTTACATCTGGAGGCTTGCCATGACCGATATCGACAGCATTAACCTCGACAAGCTGCGCAACATTGTGCAGAAATTCAGCCACCGCGATTTCACCGCTGCCCAGATCGCCGACGATTACTGGGATGGTGCCAGCGAGCAAATCGGCGCCAGCGGCGCGCAGTTTGAAGCCGTTTTACAGCGCAATGCAGCGCTGCTGGGCATCCAGGCCGTTGGCAACGACCAGCCCGCGCGCTGGCATGTCGCGGCTTAAGCTGGCCACCCGCACGCCATCTATCGCGCACCATCCCCAGCGGTGCTAGGCTTGCGCCATGTTGCAGCCCGCCCGCCTCCATTTCCGCGATTTTTCCCCCGCCGATCTGTTTGTCGTCGCCCATGCGATGGGTGATGCACGGCTGACCGCGTTCTACGGGTTGGACACGGCCCACAGCGATGCCAGGGCGATTGCGCAGGAACAACTCGATTGGTATTCCTCCGTGGCCAGCGAAGGCAGCGGCTGGTGGCAGGCGGTGCTGCTGGATGGTGCCGTGATCGCGGCAGTCGGCATCTACGACCATGACGACGAGGCCGACAGTGCCGATCTGGGCTACTGGCTTTTGCCCGATCACTGGGGCCATGGCTGGATGGACCAGGCACTGCGCCAATGGCTACCCGCTGCGTTTGCGCAGATGGGCTTGCACAGCGTGGTGGCCTATGTGGAGCCTGAGAATGCGGCATCCACCCGGCTGCTGGGCCGCCTGGGCTTTTGCCATGAAGGCCTGCTGCGCGACTGCAGCAAGCGTGATGGACAGTACCTTTCGCTGCAGCGCTATTCGCTGCTGGCGAGCGAGCTACCGGGGCTGTAGCTCAGCACTGCTCAGGCTGGCCGGCCATCCCGCACATGGCAGCCATGCAGGTGGTCATTGACCATGCCCATGGCCTGCATAAAGGCGTAGACCGTGGTGGGGCCGACAAACTTCCAGCCCCTTTTCTTCAAATCCTTGGACAGCGCCACCGCCTCGGGCGGCACGCCCATCTGGCGCACGGCGTCCAAGGTAATGCGCTCCGGACGACTGCTCGGCGCAGGCGCAAAGCGCCACAGATAAGCATCAAAACTGCCAAACTCGCGCTGCACCTCGGCCAGACGCTGGGCATTGTTGATCACGGCCTCGATCTTGCCCCGGTGGCGCACGATGCCGGCATCGGCCAGCAGGCGCTGCACATCATCGGCACCAAACTGCGCCACCGTTGGGGCATCGAACTGCGCAAAGGCCGCCCGAAAGGATTCACGCTTGTTCAAAATCGTCAGCCAGCTCAGGCCTGCCTGAAAACCTTCCAGGCAAATCTTCTCAAACAAGCGGCGGTCCTCATGCACGGGGAAGCCCCATTCATGGTCGTGGTAGTGCTGGTAGAGGGGTGAGGCCATGCACCAGCTGCAACGCGCGTGCTGGTCATCGGCCAGGGCCAGACCTGGGGCGAGTGGGTCGAGAGCCATGGGTCGTTGTCGCGACTACTTGGCAGCAGCCGGGGTCCAGTAGGGTCTGAGGCTTTGTGCCTCTTCGTCAAAGCGCAGGTTGGTGGCCTTGATTTCTTCATTGATCGTGGCGATCTGCTCGTCCACTTCCTTGAAATCACGGCGGTTGCTATCCAGCCGCGACTGCAGCAGTGCGGGCGCCTTGCTGGGGTCTTTTCGGTAGAACTCCATGTCCTGGTCGATCTTCTTGCGGTCTTCGAGCAAGAAGCTGCGGCGCTCCTGCACGATACGGATCTGGGCGCGCAGCACATCGACGGCTTCTCCGCGCTCGGCGTCATGGGCGGCTTTGCTGGGGTAGCGGGTGGCCAGCGCGCGCTCGCGGCGCTTGCTGTCGTTGGCGCGGTAGCGCTCTTCGGCCTCGCGGCGCTGCTGGGCGGCCTGCTCGGCGCGCTCGCGCTCGGAATACGTAGGCCCGACCGTGCGCACCGCACCGCCGGGCAGGGTGACCTGCTGCTCCCGGTCTGCACAGGCGGCAATGGGCCGGTCTGCCGTCAAGCGGCGGCCTCCCGCATCCACGCAGCTGTAGACCATGCTGGTGGCGGGGGACTTTTGCGCATGGCTGGCGCCAGCAGACGCCAGCATCACCACGGCCAAAGCAGCTGCACAGCAGTCCTTCCGCATCATCAGATCCTTATCATTAAAAACTATCGAATTCTAGTTATCAATTACCGACGCCATAGCGTTCCCGGTACGCCAATACCTGACTGTGGTGTGCACGCATCGAGTCTGCCGCAGTACCTTGGGCCAGAAAGGCCAGCAGGTCCTCCAGCTTGGCAATGGTGCAGACCTGCATTCCCAGCTGATCGCGCACATATTGCACCGCGCTGTGCGACACATCTTTACCATTCTCAGTGGCTTTTTCCTGTCTGTCCAATGCAATGGCCATGCCGTAGGGGATTGCGCCCGCGCCCTTGATCAGCGCAATCGATTCGCGCGCGGCGGTACCGGCCGACATGACATCGTCAATGATCAGCACCCGGCCCTGGAGTGGCGCGCCCACCAGGCTGCCACCTTCGCCATGGTCCTTGGCTTCTTTGCGGTTGTAGGCAAAGGGCACGTTCTTGCCCTGGCGCGCCAGCTCCACCGCCACAGTCGCGGCCAGCGGAATGCCCTTGTAAGCTGGGCCAAACACCATGTCAAAGGCTACGCCGCTGGCCAGAATCGCTTTTGCATAGAATTCGGACAGGCGCGCCATCTTGGCGCCATCGTCAAACAGGCCCGCATTGAAGAAATACGGGCTGATGCGTCCGGCCTTGGTGGTGAACTGCCCAAAGCGCAGCACGCCAGCGTCCACTGCAAACTCTACAAAATCCTGCGCCAGCTGCGCATCCGCGCCTGACTGTGGGAGACTTACGACCATGACCCAATCCTTGTTCAAGTTAACCAGCCTCAACCTCAACGGCATCCGCTCCGCTGCCACCAAGGGCGTGATCCCCTGGATTGAGGCAACCCGGCCCGATTGTATTTGTGTGCAGGAAATCAAGGCACAGCAAGCGGATATGCTGGACAAGTTCGAAGTCATTGACGAGATGAATGGGTATTTCCAGTTTGCCGAGAAAAAAGGCTACTCGGGCGTCGGCGTCTACACCCGCCATGCGCCCAGCGATGTGGTGGTGGGCTTCTCGCCCAATGAGTTCGATGCCGAAGGCCGCTATGTGGAGCTGCGCTTTGACACCCCTACCCGCAAGTTCTCCATCATCAGCTGCTACTTTCCCAGCGGCAGCTCCGGCGAGATCCGCCAGGCCGCCAAGTACCGCTTTCTGGCCGAGCTGCATCCGCACTTGATGCGCCTGCGCGCCGAGCGCGATTTCATCCTCTGCGGCGACATCAACATCGCCCACACCAATGCCGACATCAAAAACTGGCGCAGCAACCAGAAGAACAGCGGCTTTCTGCCCGAAGAGCGCAGCTGGATGACCCAGCTGTTCGAGAAAGAGGCCGAAGCCGGCGGCCTGGTCGATGTGTACCGCGTGCTGCAGCCCGACACCACCGACGCCTGCTACACCTGGTGGAGCAACCGGGGCCAGGCCTATGCCAACAACGTGGGATGGCGCCTGGACTACCATCTGGCCACGCCAGCGATTGCCGCGCTGGCCCGCAAGGAGCACATCTACAAGGATGTGAAGTTCTCGGACCACGCACCCATCACCATCGACTACGACTTCCAGCTCTAAGTCATCCAACGGGCTGCCTGGCTTGGGAAGCCCTGTCCTTCATCCGGGAGCTTTCCATGCGCCTAGCTGCTACCCCCCTTCTTCTGGCCTGCCTGCTGGCCAGCACCGCCGCCTGCGCCAAAGATGCGTCCGACTACAGTGCGCAGGAACTGGTGGAGGCGCTGACCCAGCGACTGTCCAAGTCGCTGTTGGCCGGGCCTACCCGGGATGCGCCAGCCAACACCACGGCCATTGTGGTGCTGGAAGGCAAGGCGCTGCCGCTGGCGGCCAAGCTGCAATCCACACCCGGCATGCGCCTGCTGAGCAAAGAGCAGCTGGTGGCCGAGCAGCGTGCCAATTTTCTGATCATCTCCCAACTGGGCCAGCAGGGGCCCGATATGTTGGTGGACTATGAGACCCCCAACAATGCCTCGTTCGGCACCTTGCGCATCCAGCAGAAGGACGGCAAGCTGGTCTTCAAGGCCGAGGACACCTACCGCAGCAGCAGCGGCGCACGCGCCACCTATGCCCGGCTCTACGGTGGCCAGGCCTGCCGCAACGGCAGCGAGATGGCCTACCGCTTCAACTATGCCGACAGCTATGCCCGCAGCGGCGAATGCCCGGTGGAGCGCTTTCCCAAGAGCGATTCCGCCTTCGAGTGGTAAGCAGCTGGCCTACACCCCGCTTTTGAGCGTTGCCAGCACCTCATCGAGCATCTGCTTGGCATCGCCAAACAGCATGCGGTTGTTGTCTTTGTAGAAGAGCGGGTTGTCCACGCCGGCATAACCGGTCGCCATCGAGCGCTTCATCACGACGGACTGCCGCGCCTTCCAGACCTCCAGCACCGGCATGCCGGCAATGGGGCTTGTGGGGTCGTCCTGCGCGGCGGGGTTCACGATGTCGTTGGCGCCGATGACCATGGCCACATCGGTATCGGGAAAGTCGTCATTGATCTCATCCATCTCCAGCACGATGTCATAGGGCAGCTTGGCCTCGGCCAGCAGCACATTCATGTGGCCGGGCATGCGGCCAGCGACCGGGTGGATCGCAAAGCGCACCTCGACCCCGCGCTCGCGCAAGGTCCGGGTGATCTCGTTGACGGTGTGCTGGGCCTGGGCCACGGCCATGCCGTAGCCCGGCACGATGACCACGCGCTTGGCCTCGCGCAGCAGCTCGGCGGTGTCGGCCGCGCTGATGGCCACCACCTCGCCCTGGGGTGCGGCGCCGGCCTGGCCAGTGGGCGCGGGCGCACCGCTGCCAAAGCCGCCGGCAATCACGCTGATAAAGCTGCGGTTCATCGCCTGGCACATGATGTAGCTCAGAATCGCACCCGACGAGCCCACCAGCGCGCCAGTGACGATCAGCAAGTCGTTGCCCAGCATGAAGCCGGTGGCGGCTGCCGCCCAGCCCGAGTAGCTGTTGAGCATCGACACCACCACCGGCATGTCCGCACCGCCAATGGCCATCACCATGTGGATGCCAAACAGCAGCGCGATGGCGGTCATCACCAGCAGCGCCAGCATGCCCAGGCCCAGCGATGCGGTCTGCACAAACCAGCAGCCCAGCGCGACCACCACCACCAGCCCCAGCAGATTGAGCAGATGGCGCCCGGGCAGCAGCAGCGGCTTGCCACCAATGCGGCCATTGAGCTTGCCAAAGGCCACCAGCGAGCCCGAGAAAGTGACGGCGCCAATGAGTATGCCGATATAGACCTCGCCCGCGTGGATGGCCCGCTCCGCGCCTTGCAGCGGGTGGGAGGTATCGATATAGCTGGCAAACCCCACCAGGCAGGCAGCCAGACCGACCAGGCTGTGCATCAGCGCCACCAGCTCGGGCATCTGGGTCATCTTGACCCGCTTGGCGGCATACAGCCCTATGCCACCGCCCAGCACCAGCGCGATGACAATCGCCACCACGCCGGACGACGACACGCGCGGGCCAAAAACAGTCACCAGCACTGCCAGGCCCATGCCCAGCATGCCCAGCAGATTGCCGCGCCGCGCGGTCTCCGGGTGCGACAGCCCCCCCAGGCTGAGGATGAACAAAATGGCAGCGCCCAGGTAGGCAACGGTTGCGAGGCTTTCGGTCATGCGGTTCTACCCCCTGGCCTATTTGCGGAACATGGCCAGCATGCGGCGCGTGACCGCAAAACCACCAAACATATTGATCGCCGTGAGCACCAAGGCCACAAAGGCCAGTGCGCCTATCAGCAGCCCCGGTCGGTCTGCGCCCACCACGCCCGGCGGCGCCATCTGCACCAGCGCGCCAATCGCGATGATGCTGGAGATCGCATTGGTCACGCTCATCAGCGGCGTGTGCAGCGCGGGCGTCACATTCCAGACGACCATGTAGCCGATAAAGCAGGCCAGCACAAACACCGTCAGGTGGCCCAGAAAGGCCGCCGGCGCATGGGCGCCGACCAGCCAAAAGAGCAGCGCCAGCACCGCAAAAATGATGGCCAAAGTGCGCGCAGGCATAGGGCTGCCAGCGCCGTGGCCGTGGCCCCGTTTTTTGGCCGCTGCCGGGCTGGCGGCTGCAGCGCCCGCAGCAGCTGCCGGCTTGGCCACGGGTGCGGCCGCCAGCGCAGGCGCTGGCCAGCTGATGCTGCCCTGGTACACCACCGTCAAACCCCGGATCGCGTCATCCTCCATGTTCACCACGGCGACCCCATCCTTGGCCTTGCACAGCTCCTCGGTCAGGCGCAGCAGGTTGTTGGCATACAGGGTGGACGACTGCGCGGCCAGCCGCGAGGCCAGATCCGTGTAGCCAACAATCGTCACGCCATGGCGCACCACCGCCTCGCCGGGCACCGTCAGCTCGCAGTTGCCGCCCTGCTCGGCGGCCATGTCCACAATCACGCTGCCGGGCTTCATCGCCTGCACCATCTCGGCCGTAATCAAGCGCGGCGCGGGCTTGCCGGGGATTAGGGCCGTGGTGATGATGATGTCGGCCCATGCGGCCTGCTGCGCATACATCTGGCGCTGGGCCGCCTGAAAGCCCTCGCTCATCACCTTGGCGTAGCCGCCACTACCACCGCCCTCTTCGGCGTAATCCACCGGCACAAAGGTGCCGCCCAGCGACACCACCTGGTCGGCCGCCTCCGCGCGCGTGTCGTTGGCGCGCACAACGGCACCCAGGCTGACGGCGGTACCAATGGCCGACAAGCCCGCCACCCCGGCCCCCGCAATAAACACCTGCGCAGGCGGCACCTTGCCCGCCGCCGTGATCTGCCCATTAAAAAAGCGGCCAAACGCATGGGCCGCCTCCACCACCGCGCGGTAGCCGCTGACCCCCGCCATCGACGTCAGCGCATCCATCTTCTGCGCGCGGCTCAAGGTGCGCGGCAGCGCATCCATTGCCAGCACCGTCAGCCCCTTGGCTGCCAGCTGCGCCATCAGCTCGGGGTTTTGCGCGGGCCAAACAAAGCCGACCAGAATCTGGCCGGCATGCATCCATTCGCATTCTTCAGCGGTAGGCGGCCGCACCTTGAAAAGAATGTCCGCCCCCGCCCAGATCGCCGAACTGGGCATCACCTGCGCACCTGCGGCACGGTAGGCCGCATCGCCAAAACTGGCCGCATCGCCAGCGCCCGCCGCCACGCTGACGCGAAAGCCCAGCTTGACCAGCTTTTCCACCACCGCAGGCACGGTAGCCACGCGTTTTTCGCCAGCGAATATCTCGCGCGGCATTCCAATGCATTGCGGGTTGGCTGGCGGCGGCTGCGGCGCCACTGCTAAGGTCGATGACAAGGTGCTGGACATGGATGCGCGCTCCTGGTTCAGGGATCAACTCGCTTGCAGAGCGCCGGTTAACCCGGTCATGCCTGCAGCGCTGAACCTCTTGTATCACGGGTAAGCGGTTTGGGCTACGCGCATTTTTGCCTAGGCGCTGTCTGCCTCCTAGACATCTGGTCCGTCCATGAATCTATCGATTAAATCCAAAGATCATTCGCCACCGTGCGCTCCCCCGCCTCCCCATCCCCCGTATTCGCCACCCCGCGTGGCTCAATCAACAGCAGCTTGACCTCTCCCTGCGCGCAAGGCTTGTGCTCTACCCCCTGAGGGATGACGGCCATTTGGCCTGCCCGCAGGTCGATAGCGCGGATGCCTCCGCAGGCATCGCGCAGGTCGATGCGCAGCTGGCCATCGAGGACGATGAAGGTTTCATCGGTGTCGCTGTGCTGGTGCCATAGAAATTCGCCAGCGATCTTGACGACCTTGAACTGGTAGTCGTTCATCTCGGCAACCACGCGCGGCTGCCAGTGGCCTTGCAGCAGCGCGATCTTGTCCAGCAGATCGATGGACTGGCCTTGGCCACGGCTGGTGGGAATCGGGGAGGTTTGGATGGGATCTGTCATGGTCTTGCTGACTCGGTTGAAAAACAGCAGCCAGCTTAAGAATTCACAGCCCCAAAGTATTGAACGTTTGTGGTGCCGGCTTCAGCGGCGCGGCGCATGGCCGATGACCTGCAGCCAGCGCCCCGGCGTGATGCCAAAGGTTTTCAGAAAATGCCGCGTCATATGGCTTTGGTCGGCAAAGCCAGCATCCTGCGCCGCATCGGCCAATGACAGGCCCGCCAGCAGCAGGCGCCGCAGGGCATCGAGCCGGCGCATGGTCAGATAGCGGTAGGGGCTGGTGCCGTAAAACATGCGGAAATCATGCGACAGGCTCCAGCGGTCGCGGCCGGTGGCGGCTTCCAGCTCGTCCAGCGCCACCACCCGGTTGGCATGGGCCTGCAGATAGTCACGCGCGCGGCGGGCGGCCTGATAGTCGCCCTTGGCCTTGGCGCGCCGCGTGCCGACCCCGCCGGTAGCAGCGGCCAGCGCATGGGCCAGCTGCGCCAGCGCATCGCCTTGCTCCAAGGGCTCGACAACATCGTGTACGCCTTGCAGCAAGGCCTCGGCGGCAGCCGATATCGCCGGGTCGTTGGTGATGCCGCCTTCCAGAAAAGGCAAGGCGCTGCCGCCCAGAATGTCCTGGATCAGCGCCGGCTCCACATAGACCATGCGGTAGCGAAAGCCCTCGTCCGTGCCGGCCTGCCCGTCATGCGCCTCGTCGGGATGCAGCACCAGGGTGCTGCCGGCCAGGCTGTCGCGCCGGCCGCGCCGGTAGTGAAAGCTTTGCACGCCCGCCAGGGTGCGCCCGATCGCATAGGTGTCGTGGCGGTGCATCGCGTAGGCATTGCCCTGGAACCAGGCCTCGATGCGCTCCATGCTGGCCGAAGGTGGGCTGCGCAGCACCCAATCCGAACGTGGCAAGGCAGGGGGGCGGGGCATCAAAAATCCAGACTAGGGGTGGAAGCGGTGGACGAAGTGCTGATTTTACAAACCATCCCCAAAGCAGCGTTCACCACTAGCAGCTCCGAACCCCACCCTGCCCCAAATCCACCATGGCTTGCAGCACAATAGCCAGATTGCGCCCTGCATCCGCCAGCCTGCGCGTTGCCGCCAGCCTCCCCATCCAAACCATGCTCCACTACCACACGATCCCCGTCACCGCGTTTCAGCAAAACTGCTCCTTGGTCTGGTGCGACCAGCAAATGGAGGCCGCCGTCATCGATCCCGGCGGCGATCTGGAGCGCATCGAGGCGGAGATCGAGCGCCTGGGTCTGCAGCTCAAGGCCATCTGGCTGACCCATGCGCATATCGACCATGCCGGTGGCGCGGGCGAGTTGGCCGAGCAGCACGGCCTGCCAATCATTGGCCCGCACCCGGGCGACCAGTTCTGGATTGATGGCCTGCCCCAGCAAAGCCAGATGTTTGGCTTTCCGCCTGCGCTAAGCTTTACGCCCACGCGCTGGCTGCAGGATGGCGATACGGTCAGCATCGGGCAGGAAACCCTGCAGGTGCGCCACTGCCCCGGCCACACCCCTGGCCATGTGGTCTTCCATGCGCCGCAAATCACGCGCTGCTTTGTCGGCGATGTGCTGTTTGCCGGCAGCATTGGCCGCACCGATTTCCCCCAGGGCAACCACCAGCAGCTGATCGACTCCATCACCCAGCGGCTCTGGCCCATGGGCGATGCGACGGTGTTCATCCCCGGCCATGGCCCCGAGAGCAGCTTTGGCCGCGAACGCCAAAGCAACCCCTATGTGGGTGGGACCTGATCCGGGGTTCAGTTTCAACGCCAAAGGCCAGCGGCATGCCGCTGGCCTTTTTTGCAGGCGCGCCGATCAGAACTTGGCGGTCAGCGAGGCGTAGAACGAACGGCCCGGCTCGTTGTAGGTCGCGGCACCGGCACCATAGATGGTGCGCGGGTTGTTCACGCCCACGGCATTGCCCATGCGGTAGAGGCGCTTGTCAAACAGGTTCTTGATGCCGGCAGTCAGGGTGACATCCTTGCTGAAGCTGTAGCGCGCGCCCACACCCACCAGCGCATAGGGTGCCAGGCGGCGGGTTTCCTCGCCGGTCAGCGGCAGGCCCTGGTAGTCCAGCTTGTTGGGCTTTTGGCCGCCGTACCAGGTCACTGAGCCCAGCAGTTGCAAGGCGTTGGTGGTCTGCCATTCCACCCGCGAGTTGAGCGTGTACTTGGGGATGATGGACAGCTGCTCGCCCGTGGTCTTGTTCTTGCTCTGCACCATGTAGGTGAGGTTGTTGCTCAAACGCACTGCAGGGCTCAGCTTGATGTTGAACGTGCCCTCCACGCCAGACACCACGGCCTTGGGGATATTGGTCCAGGTGAACACATCGGCATTGGCATAGGCGCCCGTACCGCCGGTCGCGGTTCCGATGGGGGTCATGCCCGCATCGATCTTGTTTCGGTAGTCGTTGTGGAACAGGGTCACACCGGCCAGCAGGCCCTCGTCGGCATACTCAATGCCCAGTTCCTTGTTGATGCTGGTTTCGGGCTTGAGGTCGGCATTGCCCATCAGGTAGCAGGCGCCGCCCGCGCCCCAGCAACCAATGCCACGGCTGTAGAGCAGGTAGTTGGGGTTGGTCTGGTACAGGTTGGGGGCCTTGTAGGCACGGGCCACGCCGGCCTTCAACGTGACCTTGTCGGTCAGAAAGTGCGACAGGTTCAGCGACGGGCTCCAGTTCGTACCCACCTCGCTGTGCTGGTCCAGGCGCAGGCCAGGGGTCAGCAAGGTGCGGGCATTGAGCTCGATGTTGTCTTCGACAAAGACCGAGGCAATGCGCGAGGAGACCTTGCCGCTGCGGCCCGTGTTGTCCACCCCTGGCACGCTGCCAGCCTCGGTCGTGGTCTGCGATACCGAGTTGCTGTCTTCCAACTTTTGCTCCACCCATTCAGCGCCCACCGTCATCACATGGGGCAGGCTGCCCCATTTGCCCCGGGCGCTGATCTCGCCATGGGCCGTCAGGATGTCGAGCTTGGAAGTGCCATAGGCATCGCTGGAGAACAGGCCTTCGGTGCCGCCGGCCAGGCCTTCGTTCATGCGGGTGTTGCGCGTAGTTTCGTACTGCAGGTAGGCGGTCGAGCTACCAAAGTCGTACTCGCCCTTGTGCGTGACGGCATAGGTCGAGCGGTACATGCGGTTGGTTTCCGTGCCCAGCGCGTCCAGCACACGCTGCGAGGTCGCCACCAGCTTGCCATTCGCATCGACCGTGTAGTTGTTGGTGTTTTGCGTATCGCCCGCGTAGATATTGCCTTGTCGCGCAAAGCTGGCATCGAAGTCGATGCGATGGCCCGCTGCGGGCTTCAAGCTCAGGCGCCCAGACAGGTTGCGGTCGCGCACGCCTTCGCGGCCGGCAGGGAAGGTGCCAGCGTAAATGCCGGCGCGGGTGGAGGCATGGCCCTGGTTGATGTCCCAGGCGTCGGCATCGGTCTTATCCGCATTGCCACTCAGGCGAAAGCCTAGCTGCTCCGAAATGGGGCCGGCCAGCGAGAAGCTGGTGCGGCTGCTGCTGCCGTCGCGCGAATCTTCTGGCTGGTTGTAGTAGACCGTCGCGCTGCCGCTCAGCTTGTCAGGGATGCCCTTGGTGATGATATTGACCACGCCGCCAGCGGCGCCATTGCCGTAGCGGGCGGCAGCGGGGCCGCGCAGCACCTCGATCTGCTCGACGGCCTCCTGCGGCACCCAGTTCATGTCACCCCGGGTGTCGCGCTCTCCGCGCCAGCCGTAGCGCACCGATCCCCGGCTGTTGACGGGCTTGCCATCGACGAGGATCAAGGTGTTTTCCGGGCCCATGCCGCGCAGGTCGATCTGGCGGTTGTTGCCGCGCTGGCCGCTGCTGGAGTTGCTGGTCAGGTTCACACCGGGCTGCTGGCGCAGCACATCGGCCAGGTCATTGCTCGGCTGGCTGTCCAGGTCCTCGCGCGTGACGGTCGAGACGCCTGGTGCCTGCTTCCAGGCGCTTTCTGCCGTGCCCAGCACCTGCACCGTCTCCAAGGTTGGATCCTGCGCCGACGGTGTGGGCACCGCTGCCTGGGTTTGTGCCTGTATAGCCTGTGCGCCCAACAAGGCCACCGCCGCTGCCACGGCGCGCAAACGCCACCCCTGTTCCCCTGCCTGGATCGACATACCGCCCCTTTTTTGAAAGACAAATGATTTCCATTACCGAATATCGAATTCTTCCATTACAGGGCCCACGCGTGGTTTGCGCGGGCAACAAAGATGTTTGCGCCAGCGGCAGAGCTGCCCGGTTGAGGGCCAGGCAATGCATGCGGAGAGAAGTGGGGAAGCTTTAGACCCGTACCCGCGCCAGCTTGGGCGCCAGGCCAAAACGCCTGCGGTAAGCGGTGGCAAAGTTGGCGGCACTGGTGTAACCAGCCAGCAGCGCGGCTTGGCCGACGGTGATGCCCTCGCGCTCCAACGCCTGGCGGGCGCGCTGCAGCCGGCATTCGCGCAAAAACTCAAACACGGTGGTGCCGTAGACGCTGCGGAACTGGCGCTGCAAGGTGCTGGCATTGACGCCAGCATGGCGCGCAATCGCATCCATCGACAGCGCATCGGCCTGGCCCGAGGCTAAAAACGCATGCAGCTCGCGCAGCCGCTGGTGCTCACGCGGCAGCAGGCCGGTTGCGGCAGCGGCGCCCGGCGCCACGGCATCGCGGTTGCCCACGGTGGCCAGTGCCTCGCCCAGCAGCTCCAGTGCATGGCTTTCCAGGTACATGTGCTGCAACAAGGGCGCCAGACCTGGCGGGTGCACGATCTGCTCGGCAATCACCGCGGCGCGGGGCGACAGCTGCCAGCGGCGGGTAGCGAGGTGCTCCTGCATAAAGCGCTGCAGATCGGGCCAGGCGGCCCCATCGCCACCACCAGCCTGGGCCAGCCAGGCGGGAGTGAGCCCCAGGCTGACCCGGCGCGAATACACGCCCGAGCGCGCCCGCCGCTCAAAGCGCTCGCGCTCGGCCACCGACACCAGCGCCGCAGTGGCACCGGCGCCAGCATGGGTCAGCGCCACCCGGGTCAAACCGTAGGAGACATCAATCCGCCCTTCGAGCACCACCACCAGGCGCAAGCCGGCATCGATCTCGGCCTGCGCCGTCTGGTCACGCGGGTCGCAGCCATCTTCGCTGTGCAGGTGCAGGCCTGGGCGCAGCTCGCGCAGCCGCGAGACATGGGCGCGCAGCTCTGCCTCGGCGTTGGTCGCCGGTTCAGGCGCGCGCATAGGCCATGCCTGTGGTGCCGGTAGCGTTGGTGGAAGGGGCCCTGCATGCGCAAACATCTTTCTTGTTGCAGCAAACATGGGCCAAGCGGGTTTGTGCCATGCTTGCCATGATAATTTCTTAATGCAAATCATTCTCAAGCACATGGTTGATTTGCCGCAAACCCCCGCCGCTATGCCACTCGCCCTGCCCCGCTTTCCCACCCTGCCATTGACCGGTTTGGCAGATCTGACGGATTTTGTTGATTTGGCCGATGCCACCCGGCGCCGCTTGCTGGGCCTGGGCGCCGCCCTGGCGCTGCCCGGCTGCACCTGGCAAAACACCTTGAATAACGCCCCGCCCGTCACCCTGCCCGGCACCCGGCAGTTGGATCTGCGCGCCCCCGGCATGCCCGGCCCGGGCGCACCGGATCGCGTACACCGCATCATGGTGGCCGTGCCGCCCGCCCCGCCGCCGCCCCAAGGCTACCCGGTGCTGTATCTGCTCGACGGCAACCTGCTGTTCACCCCCACCGCGCAGCTGATGCGCAACCGCTTTGCGCGCGGCCCCTCGGTGCCCACCCAAGGCGCCGTGGTCGTCGGCTTGGGCTATGCCGAAAGCGCGGTGCTGGACCTGAGCGCCCGCAGCTATGACTACACGCCACCAGCGCCCGGCCCGGCCACCGATGAGCGCGGGCGTGCAGAAGGCGGCGCCGACCATTTTCTCGACTTCATCGACCAGCAGGTGCGCCCGCTGCTGGAAGCGAGTTGGCCGATCGACACGACACGCCAGACCTTTTTTGGCCACTCCTATGGCGGCCTCTGCGTGCTGCATGCGCTGCTTACACGGCCAGGCGGCTTTCAGCGCTATGTTGCTGCCAGCCCCTCGATCTGGTGGCGCGATGGCTTTGTGCTGCAGGCCTTGCCCGGCTTTGTGGCCCATGCCGCCCGCCAGCCGGCGGATGCGCCAGCGCTGCGCTTGCTGGTGACGCAGGGCGAGCGCGAGGCGCGGCCCGCGACGCCATCCACGGCAGCCCCAGCGCCCGCTAGCGCCAGCGACCCGGCCCGCGATGCCCTACGGCGCCAACGCCAAAACGCCCCGGGCATCCCCGCGCTGATGGACGGCCTGCGTGGCGCCCCAGGGTTGGCGCTGCGCTTTGCCAGCTTTCCCGGTGCGGACCACGGCGGCGCCATGCTACCAGCGGCACAGCAGGCGCTGGCGATGGCCATCGGGGATTGAGGGCATCAGGCCTAAACGATTCAGCGCTTGGCCCGCTCGTAGAGGCCCTGCACCTTGGGCACATTCGACTGCAGGCTGGCAATGCGGTCCGGGCCGGTCGGGTGGGTGGAGAGAAAGCCAATGCCGCCCTTGCCGGTGGCAGCGCCCATCTTCTCCCACAGGCTGACAGCGGCCTGCGGTGCGTAGCCCGCGCGTGCTGCGATCTCCAGCCCCACCAAGTCGGCATCCGATTCATCGGAGCGGCTGAACTTGAGGGTCAGCAACTGGCCGCCCAGGTTAGCCGCCGCCGTGCCCATATCGCCCAGGCCAAACACGGCCGCCCCCAGGCGGATGCCCAGGCCGGTGGCCTGCGTCTTGGCCAGTTGTTCGCGCGAATGCTCGCGCAGCGCATGCGCCATCTCATGGCCCATGACCATCGCAATCTCGTCATCGCTGAGCTGGAGCTGGTCGATCAGCCCGGTATAGAACACGATCTTGCCGCCGGGCATGCAAAAGGCGTTGATCTGCTTGCTGCCAATCAGGTTCACCTCCCAGCGCCAGTCCTTGGCGCGCGGATTCCAGACCTGGGCCTGCGCAATCAGGCGCTGGGCAATCGTTTGCAGCCGCTGCAGTTGCGCATTGCCCGGGCCAGCCAGCGCGCCTTGTTGTTTGGCCTGCGCCAGCAGCTCGGCGTATTGTTGCTGCGCCGCCTGCTCCAGGGTCTCGGCCGGCACCAGGTTGCGCAGCACCGAGGATTTGCCCACTTCCACCTGTGCCCAGGCGGTGCCCGCGCTAGCGGTCGCGGCTACCGCAGCCCCCGCTACCAAGGTCTGCAACCAGGCACGCCGCCCGTGGCAGGCACAGCGCAACAAGGAGGAGGGGTGGGGCAGCTCAGGCATTCAAACTCCAATCACGAAATCGTGATGATTGCATACCGGTTTTAGCCCCAAATATCATTTTGCTTACCACACCAATAAATATATTTAATAAATGAATTGCAAACGATGTTTCGCTCTGGTAAAAATCGACACCCAATTACATTTTGCTTCAAAGCAAAACAGGCCCGCCCATGCCTAATCTCCGTTTTCTTGCCGCCGCGAGCCTCGCGGTCGGCCTAGCCACTGCTGCGCACGCACAGATGGAAATCCCTGCTGGCTCCGAAGGCAGCCTTGGCGGAGGCAGCCAGGACCTGGGCTGCGAGGCCGTCACGATTGCAGGCAGTTACGCGCTGGATGGCGGCTCGCTACAAAACGCTGGCGCCTTTTTGATCGAATCCGGTGGCTTGCTCGATGCGCAGGGCAGCATCCAACTGGGCTCGGACTTTCGCAACCAGGGCACATTGAACGCGGCGGCCAGCGCCATGGTGTTTGACGGCTCCTGTGCCGCAGCCGGTGCCAGCATCAACGTCTCCGGCGTCACGACGGTCGCCAACCTCACCATCAGCTCCACCAGCGGCCAAAGCTTTGTGCTGCCCAATGGCGCCAACATCGTGGTCACCGGCAGTTTGGTGCTGCAAGGCCAGCCCGGTCAGCCGGTGCGCATCGTCACCGCAGGCGGCCAGCCAGCGACCTTCACCCTGGGGCCTGGCGCGCAGGTGACCCAGCAGAACGTCAACCTGGTCAATGTCTACGTCGGCCCACCGCCTAGCACTGCCGCCGTGCCGGTGCCCGTCTCCGGCCTGGGCTGGACGGCCAGCCTCACCCTGCTGCTTTCGATTCTGTCTTGGGGCGCCTTGCGCTCTACCCGCATCCGCTCTTCTCTGAGAACCCAGCCATGAACCTCGTCACCTCCTTCTTCCACAGCCGTTGGCTGGCCGGCGGCATCATGGCCCTGGCGGCCAGCGCCGCATGGTCTGCGGACACCAGCTTCAAACCGGCCGCTGGTTCTGGCTTTGTCATCAAGGGCCAGGCCAACCAGGACCTGTTCCGCGTGCAGGGCACCGGCGAAACCTTTGCCCCACCGCTGCCCAGCGCGCCGGCCACCGGCACCGAGCAGCTGTGCATGGACCCCGCTACGGGTCGCTTGCTGCGCTGTGAGCCTGGTGTTGGCACGGGCCCCGCTGGCCCGATCGGTCCCATCGGCCCCCAAGGTGTTGTTGGTCCGATCGGAGAAACGGGTCCCATCGGTCCTGCAGGCCCGACAGGCGCTACCGGCCCTGCAGGTGCGACGGGCCCCATCGGCGCCACTGGCCCTGCGGGCTCCGCTGGACCTACGGGTGCCACTGGCGCTACCGGCGCAGCAGGCCCAATAGGTCCTAACGGTGCAACAGGCTCTACAGGCCTTCAAGGTCCTGTCGGCAACACAGGCGCTACGGGTGGGCAGGGCCCTCAGGGTCCCACCGGCCCAGCCGGACCTACAGGCGCAACGGGCTCGATTGCCACCATTCACGCCGTAGAGATTGTCGGCACTGGTGAGCTGTGCCAGGCAGTAGCTTGCTGCGCAACGGGCGAGCAAGTGGTCGGTGGCGGTCATGAAGCCTTCAACACCCGCCCCGGCAATGCAGCCTACGATGTCCGCGTGTCTATGAGCGCTCCGGGCACCCCCGCTGCATGCAATGGTGCACAAGGCTGGTCGGTGCGGGTGCTCAACTCGTTCAGTGGCGACAACTCCGTGTCTTGCAAGGCCACTGCGCTTTGCGCCCCGGCCGCGCCCGCCGTCCCATGACCCTGGCAGCCGCTTCCAGCTCCCAAGCGCAGCCCCGTCAAGGTCTGCGCCTGCAGGGCATCACCACCATGCGCCTGCCCTGGCGCCTGGAGGGAGCGGCCGCTTTGCAACAAGCACAACAGCTGCCCGAATCCTGGTGGCGCATGCATTTCAACCAGGGCCGGCACGATGGCGGATGGCAGGCACTGGCCTTGCGGGCGTCGGCCCAGGCGCCCTCTGACATCGTGCCTATGGATGGTGAGCTGAGCGGGTATGCAGACTGCGAAGCGTTGCAGGCCTGTCCAGCCATCGCAGACCTGTTGCGCAGCCTGGACCTGCAGTGGAAATCCGTGCGCCTGATGCGCCTGCAGCCGGACAGTGAAATCATGGAGCACAGCGATGCAGGCCTGTGCGCTGCCGAAGGCGATGCCCGGCTGCACATTCCCCTGCAAACCGAAGAAAAGGTTTTTTTCCACCTGGGCGGCCAGCGCGTGCCGATGCGCGTGGGTGAGTGCTGGTACACCGATGTATCCCTGCCCCACCGCGTGCGCAACCGCAGCGGCAAAGCACGTATCCATCTGGTCGCAGATGCACTGGTGGACGAGCGCTTGGCCCAAGCCTTTGCAGCCGGCGACCAAGGCGAGCCAGCATCCGATGACGGTGACCCCTGGCTGGCCTTCAACCAATTTCGCGAACGCGTATTTGCGCAAGCATCGCTGGCCGATGCGCTGGCCAACTGCACCGACCTGGCCAGCCTGAGCGCCCGCAGCATCGCGCTGGGCCAGGCCCAGGGCCTGGTGTTTGATGCCTCTGATGTCGAATCGGCGATGAAGGCCGGGCGCCGCGCCTGGAATGCCCAATGGATGCTCTGAACCTCCAGGGCTGGCGGCCCGTTCGGCTGTACCGAGATGGCAACCAGACCATGGTGGACTGGGCACGCCTGGGCGATGCCCCGCTGCGCGCGCCCTTCTACCAAGAGAGCCTCAAGCCGCTGCTGAACACCCCGTTCAACCAGGCATTTCGCCGCCAGACGCCGCTGGACGTGCTGCTGGCCTGGCATGTGCAGTCGCCGGGCATTTCGCCTTGCCTCTTGGTCTTCCATGTCTCGCGCTGCGGCTCCACCTTGTTCCCCCAGGCATTGGCGGAAGGCGCCCACCACCTGGCAATGTCCGAGCCACCGCCGGTCGACTTTTTGCTGCGCGAAGCGCTGGTCAACGGCTGGCTCAGCCCAGCACAAGCCATCGCCGCCTTGCGCGCCTGGATGAGCGCCTGGGCGCAGCGCAGCGATGCGGCCAGCCCCGCACTGCAATCGGCCAGCCTCAAGATTGATGCCTGGAACACCGACCAGGCACCGCTATTGATGCAGGCCTGGCCCGAGGCCTTGCCGGTGTTCCTGACCCGCGAGCCGCTGGCCGTGTTGGTGTCGCAAATGCAGGAGCGCGCTTTATATCTGGTACCCGGCGCCTTTGGCCCCACATTCGGCCTGCCGGGCCTGAGCCTGCTGGAGCAGGCAACGATGCCGCCCGAGCAGTACTGCGCCCGCATGCTGGGCCGCATTTATGCGGACATGGCCCGGGTGGCTGATCCGGCCCAGGCGCTGGTGCTTGACCATGCCCAGCTGCCGGAGGCCATTGAGCAACTGGTACTGCCACGGCTGTCCTGGCAGCCCGATGCCCCGGCGATGCGCGCGCTGCGCGAGCGCCTGTCACGTCACGGCAAACGGCCCCATGAGCCCTTTGCCCAGGACACCAGCGACAAACATGCCAAGGCCAGCACCGCATTGCGCGCACTGGCCGAGCAATGGATGGCCCCCCATTACCAGCAATTGCGGGCCCGGTGCGAAGCCCATGACCGCGCAGAGACTCTCACCGAGGCCGCCATATGACCATGATCCCAAGACGCCATTTTCTCGCCTCCACCAGCGTGGCCGTCAGCACAACCGGCGGATGGACTGCTGCGCAGGCGCTGGCGCCCAGTGCCCCGGCCCCGCAATCCTCCAAGGCCTGGCAACTGCTGGCTGTGGCGCCGCAGTCGCACAAGGTGACTGATCTGGGCTCGGACTACCGCCGAGGCCTGGAGCTGGGCCTGGCCCAGCGGCCTGAAGTTGCTGTACAGCTGCACTGGGTAGAAGCCCCACCCACCCCCAACCGTGCGGCCCGCAGCATCACGGCGGCGATTGATCAACGGCCTCAGCTGCATGGTGTTGTCGGCTGGATGCCGCCCGACGTTGAAGCCAAGGTAGCCGCCCATGCGCAACCACGGGGTCTGCCGCTGTGGGCCAGTGATACCGGTGCCGATCTGCCTGCAGCCGCCAAGCCGGGCCAACCCCACCAGGCTGTCGTGCGCCATAGCTTGGATTTGTGTGGCAGTGCAGCGCAGCTGGCGCAGGCCGTCTACCAACAACTAGGCCCACGGACCGTGCTGGCTGTTGGGCAGATGGAAAGCGGCTACGACTTTGTCTATACGTTTGAGCAGGCCTACAGGGTGCTAGGTGGACGGGTGCTTGCCCGCCATGTAGGTCAGCAGGGGCCACAAAGTGAAGAGTTCCATGGCTTGCGGGCTACCCTTTTCAGCCACCGGCCGGATGCGGTTGTGGCCTTGTATTCTGGCCGGCAACTGACGCGTTTTGCCCATTGGTGGCGGGCGAATGCGCAGTCGCAAGGTGCTTGGGCATTGGCTGGACTGCCTTGGTTGGCCGATATAGATACCGGTGGCGATACGGTTATCGCCGGTTCATGGTCTAGTGTTGCTGACGCTGAGGCTGTCTGGCTACAGCATTTTGAGAAAGCTGGATTGCTCTGGACAGCTGCTGCGTTGCTTGGCGCCGAGGCGGGGTATAGCATTGCCATTGCAATCGAGAAGACGGATCAGCAGCCGTCCACTTCAGCTATGCGCAAAGTCTGGCAAAGGGCTGAGCTGCAGGGACCACGCGCCGACTATTCAAGCACAGTCGCATCTTCTAGCCCTCTATCCAGCCGCCATGCTACCCCTCTTTTGAGTGGATGGCTCAATGGCTATCTGCAAACTTAACAACATCAAAGGTACTTACCATGGAAGCATTTATCGGCCTGATCACTATATTTGGCGGCACGTATGCCCCCCGAGGTTGGGCTTTTTGCAACGGCCAATTGCTGTCTGTTGCCCAGAACTCAGCGCTATTTTCTCTATTGGGAACGACCTATGGAGGGAATGGCCAAACCACTTTTGCGCTGCCCGATTTGCGAGGGCGGGTACCTTTGGGTATGGGCCAGGGGGCTGGATTGCCTACTTATACCCTGGGAGAAAAGGCTGGTACTCCTACAGTCACACTGGGGCTTCAGCAAATGCCTATTCATAATCACCCCACCACTGTCACCCAAACCAGCATGATGGCCAGCACCTCTGCAGGCACATTGCAGGTACCAGTTACAGGCTCTTTACTGGCCCAATCCAACCAGCGCGATGCGCAGTACGTTGAATTGGCAAACGCCGGGTCAACCGTTCCCTTGGGTGGTGCGCCAACCGCAAGCGTCGAGGTAGGGCAGGTTGGCGGATCGCAGGCTTTCCCCATCATGCAACCCTATCTGAGCTTGAATTTCATCATTGCATTGGAAGGCATTTACCCCTCGCGCAACTGATTTTTGAGCTTTGTTGCAGCGGCCCCCGCTCAGCAGGGCCGCTTCTGCTGCAAGCCCAGCGCATCCAGATACGCCAGTACAGCTCTCAGCGCAGCTTCAGGCGCCAAGTCTTCTCCTCGCAAATGCAGCTCCGGCTGCAGAGGCCGCTCATACGGGCTGTCGATACCGGTAAAGTCGCGCAGCTCGCCCCGCCGGGCGCGCGCATACAAGCCCTTGGGATCGCGTGCCTCACAGACGGCCAAGGGCGTATCCACAAAAACCTCGACAAAGGCCCCCGGCGCAAACAAGGCCCGCGCCTGCGCTCGGTCTGCTGCAAACGGCGAAATCGCTGAGACGATGACGACCAAACCAGCATCGGCCATCAGCCGCGCCACATGCGCCATGCGACGGATATTCTCCGCCCGCGCCTCGGCGCTAAAACCCAGATCGGCATTGAGCCCCTGGCGCAGGTTGTCGCCATCCAGCGCATAGGTGTGGCAGCCGCGCTGGTGCAAGGCACGCTCCACCGCATGGGCCAGACTGGTCTTGCCTGAGGCGGATAAACCGGTGAGCCAGATGCAGCAAGGCGCATGGCCCATCAGCGCCGAGCGTTGCGCCGGTAGCACCGCCTGGCCAGGCGGGAAGATGGAGGCAGCGGAATCGGTGCGGCCGGTCATTCGGCAGACTCCATGTTGCTAGGCTCACGGCGCATATTCAAATACAGGCCATCGCCTGGCAGTTGCACAAATCCCAGCCGCCCATATAAATGGCGCGCCCGGTTCTGGGGCTCCACACTCAGCGCCAGCGGCTGCCGCTGGGCATCGGCGCGTTCGCACAGCCAAAGCAGCAGCACGCTGCCCAGGCCTTGGCCACGCTGTGCAGCCAGCAGCGAGATATCGACGACCCGCAGTGCAACAACGCTGTCATCGACGATCAGCCGCCCAATCGGTTGGCCATCCCGCTCAACCAGGTAATGCAGCGCCTCGGGGTAGTAGCTGCGGTAGTGCTGAAGCTGAAAATCAAACTGCGACTGGCAGAAGGCATAGATGGCCTCAGGCGGCCAGCCGGTCACTGCCAGCTCGTCGCTGCGCACATCCCGGTAAAGGACACGCAAAAAATCAGCATCTGACGCCAAAGACTGGCGCAGCTGCAAGCGGCCTAGCAGCAGGGCTGCAGGCAGCTCAGAGGGCATGGCTGAATTGGGCTTCGTAATAGACGCCCTGCGCATCGGCACCGATGGCAGACACCATGATCGCAAAGTCGCCCCAGTCCGCATGGCGTGCGCGGTAGGTCTGGCTGGGCAGAACCGGGGCCGCGGGGCCCTGAAAATTGAGCCGGAACATGGCCATGCCTGGAACGGTACGACTTGGCTGCTCAAAAGCCGTGACCAACAGTGGAATCTGGTGCGTCTGCCCCGCCGTGTCCCCCGCGAGAAACACCAGCGACTGGCCCGGGAGCTGGCTGGCCATCTCCTGCGTCAGCACCCGCGACCATACGGCGTCATCCAGTTGGTAAGTGGCTTCTGGCAAGGTCATACTTGGGCAGCAAACGCAGTCCGTGGTGGCAAGAGCGCCATTCTATCGCCGGGCCTGCAGGCTGCACCAGCGAATGCGTGACCTGGCATTCAGCCCCGCATCTCCGCCTTCACGACCACCCACAGCCCCAGCAGCACCGCCGCCAAGCCCACCCAGGCCACCCAAGGCTGGTGCTCGCCAACAATCCACACCGCCAGCACAAAGGCCGCCACTGGCTCGATGAGGCTGAGCGCCACGCCAGTGGGCCCGGAGATATGGCGCAGGCCCATCGAAAACAGCAGGTGCGCGATGCCCGAGACAACGGCACCCAAGTAGACGACGACCAGCACGGCAGACAAACTCCACTGCGGCATGCCCGCATACAGCGCGGCAACAGGCAGGGCCAGCAATGCCGCGCCGCTGAACACATAAAAGTTCACCACCTTGGGGGGCATATGGCTGACAAGACGCTTGTTGACCAGCGCATAGCCGGCGTACGACAGCCCCGCCAGCAGGCACAGCGCCAGGCCGGGCCAGGAGACCTGGCTGCCGCCGCCCTCACCCAGCACCATCGCCACACCCCCCGCCACACTGACCAAGGTGCCCAGCCACCACAGCGGCGACAGCGGCGCGCGCAGCACCAAGGCCTGCAACAGGCCCGCCCAGATGGGGCTACTGCCAATGGCCACCGCCGTGCCCACCCCTACCCCTGCCATTTGCAGCCCGGCGTAGAAGAACACGCTGTAACCGCCGATGCCCAGCGATGCCCAGAAAAACGACGACAGCCGCAGCCCCGCCTGGCTGGGCCGCAGCACCAGGCTGCCGGTGTTGCCACGCCGGGCCCAGAGCAGGCTCAGGCCCAAGAATGCCGCCGCCACCGCCAGCTGCACAGCGCCTACCCAAAACGGCGACAAGCCCGCCGCCCCCAGGTACTGGGCCGTGCCGCTGGTGCCCCAGAGCACGCCGGCAATGGCGACCAGCGCAATGCCCTGCGCGGAGGCGCTGAAAAAAGAAGAGCTTGCGGGGGAGGCCATGCTGCTGGAAGTCTGTGTCATGCCGCTATGGTGCCGCGATAGGGCTGGGGCAAATGTCGAGAAGCGCTTGTGCCTGCGCTGCCCAAGGTACCCAACGCGCCCAGCGCATCAACCGCCCACGCCCTTGCGCAGGCTGCGGCTGCCCACGCCGCGATCACGCCGCAGCGCATAGGCCAGCGCGCTGGCCGTGCTGTAGCCGCAGCGCAAGGCGGTGGTCTCCAGCGGCTGGCCGGCGGCCAGTGCCTGGCTGGCCTCGGTCAGGCGCAGGTCGCGCAGCCATTGTTGGGGGGTGCTGCCGGTCAGCTCCTGCCAGCGCACATGAAAGCGCTGCGGGCTCAAATGCGCCAGGGCCGCCAGCTGGGGGGTGCGCCAATCGCCGGCCAAGTCGGCTCGCACCGCAGCGGTGATGGCCTGCACATCGAGGGCGCGGCGCAGCAGCAGCGCTGGCGTTTGCTGCACCCAGGCCACATGCGCCTGGGCCACCGTCCAGGCCGAGGCATGGGTGGCCAGCCAGTCGCGCGGCGGGGCGGCAAAGCGCCGCATCTGCGCAAAGCTGGCGCCATCGGGCACATCCACCACCGCCAGCGCACTGCCCTTTTGGGCGAGGTAGGCATGGGTGGAGCCGGCCGGTATCACCACACCGCTGGCGGTATCCACATAGGCGGCCTTGCCATCGACCTCCAGCTCCATGCGGCCGGCCAGCGCATACAGCAGCTGTACATGGTCATGGCTGTGCGCCTGCTGCTCGCCTTCGTAGTGGCGAACAGAGTAATCAGGAGCCAGCAAGCGGTGGTGGGAGTGGTCGGCCATGGCAGCAGCGGTGCATCAGTGCATAGGGGCACAGTGTAGCCAAGCAGTGGCCATTGCCGTCAGTTGCGCCGCTTGGCCCGGTCGGCAGCGCGGATCAGCGTATATTGGCGCATTGTCCGGGCTTGGCCTGGTCCCCCCTCGATTTACCGCACTGCCCCGTCTGCATGGCCGACACCTCTTCGCCCACCCCTTCGTCCGCTACCGCACCCGCCGCCCGCCGCTCCTGGGCGGACACGTTCCGCGTCTACTCCGAGCCGGCCAGCCTGCGCATGCTGGCGCTGGGCTTTTCTGCCGGCCTGCCGCTGCTGCTGGTGCTGGGCACCTTGTCGTTCTGGCTGCGCAAGGCGGGCATTGACCGCAGCACCATTGGCTACCTCAGCTGGGTGGGCCTGGCCTATGCCTTTAAATGGGTGTGGTCGCCGCTGGTTGACCGGCTGCCGCTGCCGGGTCTCACCCGGCTGCTGGGGCGCCGGCGCAGCTGGCTGCTGCTGGCCCAGGGCCTGGTGGTTGCCGGCCTGCTGGGCATGGCCTGGGTCGATCCGCAGCAAAACCTGAACCCGGTCATCTGGTGTGCGCTGGCCGTGGCCTTTGGTTCAGCCACCCAAGATATTGCGCTAGATGCCTACCGCATCGAATCAGCTGATGCCGAGCGCCAGGCTGCGCTGGCCGCCACCTACCAGACGGGCTACCGCATCGCGATGATCTGGGCGGGCGCCGGCGTGCTGTGGCTGGTGGCGCTGGGCCTGAAAGAAGGCGCAGGCGACTACCAGCGCGAGGCCTGGAGCTTTGCCTACATGGTGATGGCCGCGTCGATGCTGGTGGGGGTAGTCACCGTGCTGCTGTCGCCCGAGCCGGCGGCCAAGGCCATGCCCCCCGCCCGCAATGCTGCCGAGTGGCTGCAAGAGGCGCTGGTGGCACCGTTTGCCGACTTTATCGGCCGCTATGGCTGGCATGCGGCGCTGATCCTGGCCTTGATCGCCATCTACCGCATCTCCGATGTGGTAATGGGCATCATGGCCAACCCCTTCTATGTAGACATGGGCTACACCGAGGCCGAGGTCGCCTCGGTCAGCAAGATCTTTGGCGTCATCATGACCTTGGTGGGCGCATTCATCGGCGGTGTGATTTCGATGCGTATCGGGGTGATGCGGGTGCTGATGCTGGGCGCCGTGCTGTCGGCCGGCAGCAACCTGCTGTTTGCCTGGCTGGCCACCCGTGGGCATGATCTGGTGGGCCTGATTGCCGTGGTCAGCGCCGACAACCTGGCCGGCGGCATCGCGTCGGCCGCCTTTATCGCCTACCTGTCGAGCCTCACCAATGTGAACTACTCGGCCACCCAATATGCGCTGTTCAGCTCGATGATGATGCTGCTGCCCAAGTGGATTGCCGGCTTCTCCGGCGTTTATGTGGACAGCTTTGGCTATGCGCAGTTCTTTGTGTCCACGGCGCTTTTGGGGCTGCCGGTGCTGGTGCTGGTCTGGCTGGCGTCGCGCATCAAGCCTGTCACCGGCGAATTCTAAGAACGTTGACAAGACGGCGGGGCGGTTTACTAAACTTTACGGCGGGGACAATCCGGCTCGACCCCAGCGTGCCACGATAGTTGCCTATAGCAAAACTGCGGGACTACCCGCCCATAACCATGACTGCCATGCATACCCACCAACTGTTGATGATCGAAGATGACGAGCGTCTGGCCAATATGGTGAGCGAGTATCTGGCCCAGTCGGGGCTGCAGGTCAGCCACATGGCCGATGGCGCCAGCGGCCTGGCGGCCCTGCAAGAGCCGGCCAACGGCCAGTCGCCGGACCTGGTCATCCTCGACTTGATGCTGCCCGATCTGGATGGTCTGGAAGTCTGCCGCCGTATCCGCACCCTGAGCGGCGCCGCGGCCCAGGTGCCTATCTTGATGCTGACCGCCAAGGGCGACCCGATGGACCGCGTCATCGGCCTCGAAGTAGGCGCCGACGACTACCTGCCCAAGCCTTTTGAGCCCCGCGAACTGCTCGCCCGCATCCGTGCCATCTTGCGCCGCCGTGTGGATGGTGGCAGCGCGGCAGCCCCCGCCAGCCAGGTGCTGCGCTTCGGCAGCCTGGAGATAGACCGCGATGCCCGCGCCGTTACGATCAGCGGCAAGGCTGCCGACCTGACCAGCTACCAGTTTGACTTGCTCGTCACCTTGGCCGAGCGTGCCGGCCGCGTGCTCAGCCGTGACCAGATCATGGAAGCCGTGCGTGGCCGCGAGCTGGAAGCCTTTGACCGCTCCATCGATGTGCACATGGGCCGCATCCGTGCCGCCATTGAGGCCGATGCCAAGAACCCGCGCCGCATTCTGACGGTGCGCGGTGTCGGCTACGTCTTCGCCAAACAGCAGGACTGAGACTCCCGCCTAGCGCTTCTTTCTCCGCATGCATTTGTACAAATACTTCGCCGAACGGCTTTACCTGCGTATCTGGCTCACGGTGGTGGGCGGCGTGGCCGTGCTGATCCTGGTGGTGGGCTGGGCCTGGCAGGCAGCGGCAGAGAAAAATGCCACACCGATGCAGCCGCCCGCGCGTGAGCTGCTGATCCGCGGTGCCGATGGCGCCGTACTGCTGCATGGCGAAGCGGTGCGCCAGCCCGGCGACCCCAGCGAGCTGGTGCTGTACCTGATCGAAGACGACCAGGGCCGCACTTACGAGATGGAGCTGCAACGCCGTTCCGGCCGGGGCGAATCCCACCGCCCACCGCCCCCCAATCTGGGGCCTTGGTGGTTCTGGGTCAAGCCGCCGTTTGGTTTCTTCTGGATGCTGGGCTTGATTGGTGTGGTCGTCGTTGTGGGCGTGTTCCCCATCATCCGCCGCCTGATGGGCCGGCTCGAAGCGCTGCGCAAAGGCGTCAAGCAGTTTGGTGATGGCGACCTGTCGGTGCGCGTCGATGTGCGCGGTAATGACGAGGTGAGCGACCTGGCCCAGCAGTTCAATGCGGCAGCGGCCCGCATCGAGGCGCTGGTGCAGTCGCACAAATCGCTGCTGGCCAATTCTTCGCATGAGCTGCGCAGCCCCCTGACCCGCATCCGCATGGGCGTGGAGCTGATGGGCGAGAAGCCCTCGCCCACCTTCAAGCAGGAGATCCAGCGCAATATCGCCGAGCTGGACCAGCTGGTTGACGAAATCCTGCTGGCCAGCCGCCTGGGTGCCCGCGAGGCCGATATGGGCAGTACCGAGTTGATCGACATCATCGGGCTCTGCGCCGAAGAATGCGCCCGCGTCGAGGCGGACCTGGAAGTCGCCGACATGCATGGCGATGTGATCGAGGTGCGCGGCATTGCCAAGCTGCTGCGCCGCGCGGTGCGCAACCTGCTGGAAAACGCCCGCCGTTACTCGCAAGGCCCCATCACCTTGTTCCTGGACAAGCAAGGCGCCTATGCGGAAATTCGCGTCGCCGACCGGGGCCCCGGTGTGCCGCCCGACCAGCAGGAACGCATTTTTGAATCCTTCTACCGCATGCCCGGCGCCAGCGAGCGCCATGGCGGTGTGGGCCTGGGCCTGGCCCTGGTCCGCTCGATTGCGGAGCGCCATGAAGGCAGCGTGCATTGCGAAGCGCGCGAAGGCGGTGGCGCCGTGTTTGTGCTGCGCCTGCCGCTGGCGCCACTGGCGCGCACAGCACCTGCGGAAGCACTGCCTCCGCCTAACGTTTAACAGCGGCGCAAGCACGTAGCAAAGGGTCTCGCCTAGCGGCTGAGACCCTTTTTTATGCAGTTGCTTTCAGTGCGGCGCTTAGAACGCCACACCCGAGCGCAGCGCGATATTGGCGTAGGGTGTGCATTCGCCGGTACGCACGACGGCCACCGCCTGGCGGCTCAAGGCTTTGAACGCCTCATGCGACACGCATTGCGGCGCGCTCGGCAGGCCATCGGCCTGGCGCTGTTGGTACCAGGTCGGCAGCTGCTGGCCGTCCAGACACTCATCGGCGACGACAGCGCTCTCCACCTGCAGCTCGCTCAAGATGGCCTGCAGCACCTGGTCCAAGGTTGGCACGCCGCGCGCCACGGCCAAATCCACCCGGCGCACACCGGGCGGCACTGGCAGACCGGCATCGCCAATCACCAACAGATCGCCATGGCCCATGCCAGCGATGATCTGCGACAACTCGATATTCAACAATGCGGCACGCTTCATACAGGGCTCCAGGGGCTGGCTTCGGTGCGCGTGGCGACCTCGGCATGAAAAGGGATGGAAGGCTGCGCACCAGCGCGGGTGACGCAGATGCCAGCAGCGCGGATGGCCCACTGCGTAGCCAGGTCCAAGCTGGCACCAGAGGCCAGTTGCACGGTGAGCGCGCCCAAAAAGGTGTCGCCTGCAGCGGTGGTATCGACCGCCTGTACCTGCGGGGCACGGTGCCAATGGGCAGGGGCTTCGACACCTGCTGCCGTGTTCGTATCGCAGCAGACGGCGCCCTGGCTACCCAAGGTCACCACCACCTGGCCAGCGCCCTTGGCCTGCAGCCAGCGCGCAGCCTGGGCGGCAGTTGCGGGGCTGTCCACTGGGCTACCGCTCAGCTGCGTGGCTTCGGCTTCGTTCACCACCAGCACATCAATGGCAGGCCACCAGGCATCGGGCAAGGGCTGCACAGGCGAGGGGTTGAGCACCGTTTTGCAACCCACGGCGCGCGCGCTGCGCAAGGCCTGGTCCACTTCCTGCAAAGGGGTCTCAAACTGCAGCACCACATAGTCGGCATCCTGCAGCAGCGGGCGCAGCACGGGCTCGGTCACCTGCAGCCGCAGGTTGGCGCCGGGCACCACGACGATCTGGTTCTGGGCGCTGTCATCGACGCTGATGACGGCGACGCCGGTCGCATCGCGCGCGCTGCGCTGCACATGCTGCACATCGATATGGTCGGCCACCAGGCCGGCCAGCAGTTGCTCGGCATAGGCGTCCTCGCCCACGCAGGACAGCAGGCTGACGGCCGCGCCCTGGCGCGCGCAGCTGACAGCCTGGTTGCCGCCCTTACCGCCGGGCACCTGGCTGAGCGACTGGCCCAGCATGGTCTCGCCCGCCCGCGGCATATGGGGCACGCGCAGCACCAGGTCCATGTTCAAACTGCCCAGCACCACGATATGCGGGGCCTCGCTCAAAATCGGCACATTCACAGGGTTTCTCCACTCTCAATCGGTACGGCAGCCCGGGCGGCGGGCTTGCTGCTCTCGCGGGCGACCAATGCAGGCACCAGCATCTGCGTGGCCGCTAGCACCGGCTCAGCACTGCGGCCCGCCTGGATGCGTTCGAGCAACCAGGCCAGCGCCTGCTGGGCCATGGCCCGGGTCGGCTGGGCTACGGTGCTCAGCGCGGGCTGGGTGTAGCTGGCCAGCTCAATATCGTCATAGCCCACCACGGCCACATCCCGGGGCACCTGCAGACCGGCTTCATGCACAGCGCGCAAGGCACCCATGGCCATCAGGTCATTGCAGACGAAGACGGCCGTCGGCCGGTCGGCAGCGCTGTCTCGCAGCAAGTGCCGCATCGCCACATAACCGCCATTGGCGGTGAAATCGCCATGCACCAGCAAATCGGCGGGCAAACCCACCAGCTGCAAGGCCTGGCGCCACCCCTGCACGCGCTGCTCGCTGGACTGCAGATCTTGCGGGCCGCCCACGCAGGCGATGCGCTTGCGGCCCATGGCCATCAGGTGCTGGGTGGCCAGCATGCCGCCCTGCACATGGTCGGTCTGCACGCAGGGGCGGTCCAGGCCCGCAATCGCCCGGTCGATCAGCACCATCGGCAAGGCGGTTTGCGCCAAGTGCTGGGACATCAGCGCGTCATCGCTGGTCGAGGCGACGATCAGGCCATCGACCCGCTTTTGCGACAACACATCCAGGTAGACCTGCTGGCGCCCGGCGTGGTTGTCGGTATTGCACAGCAGCAGCGCATAGCCGGCGTCAAAACAGGCGTCTTCCACCGCGCGCACCAGCTCGGCAAAGTAGGGGTTGGAGTTGTCCGGCACCAGCATGCCGAGGGTGTGCGTGGCATTGATCTTGAGGCTGCGTGCCACAGCGCTGGGCACATAGCCGAGGGTCTGCACGGCTTCGAGCACCCGCTCTTGCGTGGCAGGCAGCACCGAGCGCGTCTTGTTCAGCACATGCGAGACCGTGGTGACGGACACGCCGGCCAGGCGCGCCACGTCCTTGATGCTGCTCATTACCACCGGTCAGGCCCGGTGGGCGGCACGGCGCTGGCGCACCGTGTCGATGATCACGGCCACCACAATCACGGCGCCGGTGATGATGCGCTTGGCAGGCTCGCTGGCGCCGATCTGGGCCAGGCCCGCTTCCAGCACGGCGATGATCAATACGCCAAAGAAAGTGGCAATCACCGAGCCGCGTCCGCCCATCAGGCTGGTGCCGCCAATCACCACGGCGGCGATCACCTGCAGCTCCATGCCGCTGCCGGCATTGGGGTCGGCAGCTTCCAGGCGGGCCGATTGCATCAGGCCCGCCAGACCGGCGAGCAGGCCGGTCAGTGCAAATACCAGGATGCGGATGGGGCGCGGGTCGATACCGGCTAGGCGCATCGCTTCTTCATTGGTGCCAATGCCGACCACGTAGCGGCCAAACACGGTACGCGTCAGCACAATCTGGCCCAGCACCACCACCACGATGGCAATGACAAAGGCCGACGAGACGCCATAGGCAATGGGTGCTGCCAGGCCCGAGATCGCATCGCCCACATACTGGGTGCGCGAGTCGGTGACCAGGTAGGCCGCACCGCGCAGCGCTTCGAGCATGCCCAGCGACACGATGAAGGTGGGCAGGCGCCAGGCCACCGAGATGGAGCCCAACACCGCGCCGCAGAGCAAACCGCAGATCAGGCCCAGCGCACCCGCAGCCCAGGGGTTGAGGCCCCAGACCAGAATCGCCTGGGCCGCCACGGCCGCCGACAGCGCCAGCACCGAGCCCACCGACAGGTCAATGCCCGCCAGGATCAGCACAAAGGTCATGCCCACGGCCATCACCGCCAGCGCGGGGATCTCGTTGGCAATGGTGACAAAGGTCTCGGTGCTCCAGAAATACTCGCTCAGAAAGCTGAACAGCGCCACCATGGCGGCCAGCACCAGGAACAGGCCCACATAGGTGCCCCAGGCCTGCATGCGGCCCGAAGGCAGCTTGGGGTTGCTGTTTGCGGAGGAAAGGGACGCGCTCGGCTGCGCGGAAGGGGGAGTCGTCATGGCTTGGTCCTCGTGCCTGCTCTTTTATTGGGGGGTGGCAGCCTGCGCTGCGGTGTGGGCAGATGGGGCCTCATCCAGATTGCCAAAAGCGGCAGCCAGCAACTGCTGGTCGCTCCACTGGCCGCGCTCAAACACGGCGACCAGCTCGCCATCGTGCATCACGCCGATGCGGTCGCACATGGCCATCAGCTCGCGCAGGTCGCTGGAGACCATCAACACGGCCTTGCCGTCATCGCACATGCGGTCGATCTCGTGGTAGATGTCGGCGCGGGCGCCCACATCCACGCCGCGTGTGGGCTCATCGAGCAGCAGCACATCGCAGGGCTGGTGCAGCCAGCGGGCAAACACCACTTTTTGCTGGTTGCCACCGCTCAGGGTCGATACCGCTTGCTCGGCGCTGCGCGAGCGGATGCGCAGGCGCTCGACAAAATGGCGGGCAATCTCGCTCTCTTGCGCGCGTTGTAGCCAGCCGCCGCGCGCAATCTTGTGCATGCCCGCCAAGGTGGTGTTGGCGCGGATGGATTGCGACAGCAGCAAGCCTTGCGACTTGCGGTCTTCGGTCACCAGGCCAATGCCAGCGCGGATGGCATGCACCGGGCTGCCCCAATTGGGCGCCACGGTATGTGTGGCGGCGCTGCTGCCAGCGGCATGCAGGCTGATCTCGCCCTGCTCGGCGCGGTCTGCACCAAACAGCAGGCGCACCAGCTCGGTACGGCCGGAGCCGACCAGCCCAGCGAGGCCCATGATCTCGCCCGCATAGAGTGACAGGCTGACTCCGCGCACCTGCGTGCCGCGCTGCAGCTTATGGGCCTGCAGTCGCAGCGCGCCACGTGTGCGGCGCGGCCGGCCTTCGTTGTCTTGCACGGCATGGCCCACCATGCGCTCGACCAGCTCATGCTCTTGCACGCCTTGCATGGGCCGTACATCGACCAGGCGGCCATCGCGCAGCACGGCCACCTTGTCGGCAATGCGCTGCAGCTCTTCGAGCCGGTGCGACACATAGACCAGGGCCACGCCCCGCGCCTTGAGCAGCGCAATCTGCGTGAACAGGTGCTCGGTCTCCTTGAGCGTCAGCATGGCGGTGGGCTCATCGAGCACCAGCACCCGCGTGCCGTCCTGCAGATTGCGGGCGATCTCCACCATCTGCTGCTGGCCAATGCCCAGCTGCGAGACGGGGGTGTCCGGGTCGATATGCTCCATGCCGATCTTGGCCAGCTGGGTGCGGGCCAGCGCACGCATCGCTGCATGGTCCAGCCAGCCCAGCTTGTGGGGCAGGCGCCCCATCAGCAGGTTCTCGGCCACCGTCAGGGTGGGCACCAGGCCCAGCTCCTGCATGACCATGCGCACGCCTTGGCGTTCGGCATCGCGGCGCGATGTGGGGGCAAAGGGCTTGCCATCGAGCTGCATCTGCCCCTGCGATGGGTCCACCAAGCCGCAGAGCATCTTGGACAAGGTGCTCTTGCCCGCGCCGTTTTCTCCGGTCAGCGCCATCACCTCGCCGGCATGCAGATCCAGGCTCACGCCCTCCAGCACCAAGGTGCCGGAGTAGGCCTTGCCCATCTGCTGCAGACGCACGCGGGGTGTGCTGGCGCCTTGCGCCTCAGTCGTAGCCATGGTGTGCGCCGTTTTTTACTTGCTGTCCTTGGTCACCAAGGCCACATCGGTCTTGACTTCAGCAGGCAGCTCGCTCTGCTTTTTCTTGTCGGCCAGGGCCTTGAGCGCCATCTCGATGCCGAACACGGCCTGCTTGGCGGCGTACTGGTCGGCGGTGGCCAGCACACGGCCGTCCTTCAGCATGGGCTTGATGGCGGCGATATTGTCATAGCCCACCACCTGCACCTTGCCGGTGCGGCCAGCGGCCTTCACCGCAGCGACCACGCCCAGCGCCATGCTGTCGTTGCCGGCCATGATGGCCTTCAGATCGGGGTGCTCGCGCAGCATGCCTGCGGCCACGGTGTTGCCCTTGTCGATTTCCCACTGGCCCGATTGCAGGCTGACCACATTGGTGCCAGCGGCCTTCATCGCATCCTGGAAGCCCAGGGTGCGCTGCTGCGCGTTGAAGGTGGTCGAGACGCCTTCCACAATGCCGACCTTGTCGCCTGCCTGCAGTTGCTTGCCGAGGAACTCACCCACCAGCTTGGCGCCAGAGCGGTTGTCCGGGCCGACGAAGGGCACGTTCAGGTCCTTGCTCTTGAGCGCATCGGCATCGAGCTTGTTGTCGATGTTGATGATCAGCACGCCCTTGTCTGCTGCATTTTTGAGCACCGACACCAGCGCCTTGGAATCGGCCGGGGCGATCACGATGGCCTGCACGCGCTGGGCCACCATCTGCTCAACCATCTTGATCTGCGCTGCCGTGTCCGTCTCGTCCTTGATGCCATTCGCCACCAGGGTGTACTGGGCGGAATTGGCTTTCTGGTGCGCCTTGGCGCCGTCTTCCATGGTGCGGAAGAACTCATTGGCCAGCGATTTCATCACCAGGGCCACCTTGGGCTTGTCAGCCGCAACGGCTTGGTGGGAAAAACCAGCCACGGTGGCCAAAGCCAACGCAGCAGTCAGGGTACGGCGGGTAAAGCGCATGAGAGATGTCTCCGAAAGATTGTTGTGCATCACGCGGCTTATCCACAGCAGTAGCCGCGAGATGCCGCATGTTTGCATAGGCGCAAACGTTTGCGCCCCGGAGTTTACCCCAAGGTCAAACAATGTTTCACCAGTTGGTCATATGCGTCGGACGCCTCCCTGGCAGCCCGTTAAGCAAGCACTTTGTGGTTGGCTGGCAGGGGCCGTTCAGCCGCTCAGCCCCGGTGCGGATGGCGCCAGACCATGCAGCCCAGCACCCCCATACCCAGCACCAGCGCCCCGCCCGCTGCCGCCAGGCCGTAGGCAAAGCCCTGCTGGGTACTGGCGCTGTGGGCCAGCATCCAGGCCACCATGGGGGGGCCCACAATCTGGCCCAAACCATAGGCAGCGGTCAGCAGGCCGGGAAAGCTGCTGAGCGCGCTGGGCCAGATGCGGCGCGCCTCTTGCAGCGCAAAAAAGGTGAGTGCGGTAAACGGCAGGCCCAGCAAAAAGCTGCTCAGCGCAAAGCCCAGGGGGGTGGGCCACAGCGCGCTGATGGCAATCGACACCGCCTGGATGCCGTAGCCGGCAATCAGCAACCGGCGCCGGTCCCAGCGGGCTGGCAGATGGGTAGAGAGGTAAGCGCCCAGCGCGACACCGCCACCAAACATGGGCCAGAACAGGTCCGGCCAGATCGAATCGGCCGGCAGCGCGCCACGCGCAATCACCGGCAAATAGGTGGCGGTGACGATATAGCCCAGGCCCGCCAGGCTGTAGGCCAGGGTCAGCAGCAGCCGGTCGACTGGGCCCTCGGGCGCAACCGCCACAGCGACGCCCGTCTGGGTGTGGGCAGGCGGCGGCGCCAGCGGGCCGCGCACCACCGTCATCACCATCAGCCACAGCACCACCGCCAGCAGCGCAAAGGCCAGCCAGGCGCTGACGGCATGCCAGCCCACGGCCACCATGGCGCTGGTGGCGAGGCCCGTCAACGCAATGCCAATGCCCGGTCCGCAAAACAGCAGGCCGCCCATCTGCGGCCGCCCCAAATGCGCCAGCTGCGACATGCACCATAAGGTGATATTGAGGAAGACCACCGCGCTGGCCACGCCCGAGACAAAGCGCAGGCTGGCCCAAGCGCCGGGCCAGTCGAGTGCCATCGCCGCCGTCAGCACGGCGGTGATAAACAGCCACCAGTGCACCATGCGCGAGGGGTGCAGCCGCTGCATCAAACCCTTGGCCACCCAGGGCAAGACCATGCACACCAGGGAGCCCACAAAGTAGCCCAGGTAGTTGCTCATCGCCAGCCAGCTGCCCTGGGCCAGGTCGATGCTGCCGTCGTGCAGCATCATCGGCATCAAGGGGGTAAAGGCAAAGCGGCCCACACCCATGGCCGATGCCAGCGCCAACATGCCGGCCACGGCCACCAACCAGGGGCGCTGGCCCCAGGGCAATGAGGATGCGGCGGCGGAGGGAGAAACCGAAGAACTGACCGAGGGTGGCATGGCTGACCTATCGCTGATATATCTTTTTTAGAGATGCTATGTTAAATTAACATCTTCAAAAAAGATAGATACGATAGATACAAACGTGTTGGATCTCGCCACTCTCGCCATCTTTCAGCAGGTCATTGCCAGCGGCAGCATCACCCGTGCGGCGCAGCAGCTGGGCCGTGCCCAGTCCAATATCACCACCCGTATCCAGCAGCTGGAGGAGTCGCTGGGCGTAGCGCTTTTTGTACGCGAAGCCCGGCGCATGGTGCTGACACCCGAGGGACAGCGGCTGCAGCACTATGCCAACCAGCTGCTGACCCTGGCCGAAGAGGCCACGCAAAGCCTGCGCGGCCAGCAACCCAGCGGGCGGCTGCGCCTGGGCTCCATGGAGAGTACCGCTGCCGCACGCCTGCCGATACCGCTGGCCGCCTTCCACCGCCAGCATCCCCAGGTGCAGCTGGAGCTGTCCACGGCCGCATCGCTGCAACTGATGGAGCAGGTGCTGGACCACCAGCTCGATGCCGCACTGGTGGCCTGGCCACCACCCGATGTGGATGCCCCCTTGCCACTGGACCTGGTGCCGCTGTACGAAGAATCGCTGCTGCTGCTGCGCCCCGCCCAAGTGCAGGATGGCGAGCAGCCCCGCACCCTGGCTGGCTTCAGCGATGGCTGCACCTACCGTCGCATTGGCGAGCAGTGGATGAACGAGGCCCATGGCCCGGCCCCCACTCGGGTGCTGCAGCTGTCGTCGTACCACGCAATCATTGCGGCGGTGGCGGCAGGCAGCGCCGTGGCGGTCGTCCCCCAAACGGTGCTGGATCTGCAACGCCATCCGCTGCCGGTGCGCAGCCAGCCGCTGGGCAGCTGCACCACCATGTTTGTCACCCGCCAGGGCTATGCGACGCCGGCGGTGCAGCAATTGCTGGCCGTCTTGCAGGCAGCCGCACCCACCCCTTTGTCAGCCGCTATGGAGACCGTATGACCCGCAATCTGACGCAAGAACTGGACCTGCAGCTGCCCGTGGTGCAAGGCCCGATGACCGGCTCGGACAGCCCGGCGCTGGCTGCTGCGGTCAGCGACGCCGGCGGCCTGGGCTCACTGGGCTGCGGCATGCGCTCGCCCCAGGCGATGGCCGAGGCCGCCGCAGCCGTGCGCGCACAGACCGACCGACCCTTTGCGATGAACCTGTTTGTGCAGGCCACACCCGCACCCGATGCCGCCACCGTGCAGCAGGCCCTGCAACGCCTGGCGCCGCTGTATGCGCGCTTTGGCGCCGAGCCGGCGGTGCCCGCGCAGTGGTGCGAAGACTTTGCGCAGCAGCTCGATGCACTGGTCGCCTGCCGCCCGGCCGTAGCCAGCTTTACCTTTGGCATTCTCAGCGCCGCGCAGGTGCAGCGCCTGCAGGCGGCGGGCAGCCAGGTCTGGGGCACGGCCACCACGGTGGCTGAAGCTCTGGCCTGGCAGGCTGTGGGTGCCGATGCCGTCATCGCCAGCGGCAGCGAGGCCGGCGGCCACCGGGGCACTTTTTTGGCGGACTATGCGGCGTCCATGGTCTCCACCCTGCCGCTGCTGCGTGACTGCGTGCTGCAGCTGCAAGTGCCGGTGATAGCGGCAGGCGGCATCATGGATGGCGCCGGCATTGCCGCCGCGCAGGCGCTGGGGGCGCAGGCGGTGCAAATGGGCACGGCCTTTCTGGTCTGCCCCGAATCGGCCATCAACGCGGCCTACCGTGCTGCGCTGGCGACCGCCCAAGCTACCGACACGGTCACCACCCGCACCATCTCGGGCCGGCCCGCACGCGGCATCCGCAATGCGATGGTCGATGCGCTGGAAGCCGATGAAGCCGCCATCCCGCCCTACCCGGTGCAAAACGCGCTGACCGGCGCACTGCGCAAGCTCGCCGGTGCGGCGGGCGATGCGCAGTACCTGTCGCTCTGGGCCGGCCAAGGCGTGGCGCTGGCCAGAGCCCTGCCCGCTGCGCAACTATTGCAAAAGCTCAAAGAGGAGTGGCTGGCAGCGGGCGCACAATAGCAGCCAATGCCCGGCAGCCTGGTCCGGGCCCGCAAAGACTGCCTACCGTGAACACTGCTACCCCCTCTGCCACTGCGCAAGCCTCCCGCCCCGTCATCCTGTCCATCCAGTCCCATGTGGCCTGGGGCTACGTGGGCAACTCGGCCGCAGTGTTTGCGCTGCAGCGCCTGGGCTTTGAGGTGCTGCAGGTACACACGGTAATGTTCAGCAACCACACGGGCTACGGGCAGTTCCGCGGCCAGATCCTGAGCGCCGAACATATCCGCGAGATCCTGGCTGGCCTGCGCGAGCGCGGCGCACTGCAAAAAGTGGGCGCCGTGCTCTCGGGCTACCTGGGCAATGCCGATACCGGCGCAGCCATTCTCGATGCCGTCAATGACATCCGCCAGGCCAACCCGCAGCTGCGCTACCTCTGCGATCCGGTGATGGGCGATGTGGGCCGGGGGCTCTTCGTGAACCCTGCCATCCCCGATTTTCTGCGCGACCAGGCGATCCCATTTGCCAACATCATCACGCCCAACCAGTTCGAGTTTGAGCTGCTGAGCGGCACCAAGCTGGCCAGCACCGAAGAGGCTGTGGCCGTCGCGCGCCAGATGCGTGGCCGGGGGCCGGACACCATCGTTATCACCAGCCTGGCTACGCCCGACATCGCGGCCGACCAATTGGGCACCCTGGCCGTTAACGGCCAAGGCGCCTGGCTGGTGACCACGCCGCGCATTGACCTGCACCCGCTCCCCAATGGCATGGGCGATGTGTTTGCCGCTACCCTGCTGGGCCGTTTGATGGATGGCCGCCCCCTGCCTGAGGCGCTGGAGCTGGCGACCGCCACCTTGTACTCACTGGTCAAAGGCACGGTGGCGGGCTCCCGCGATCTCCCCCTGGTGGCCGCGCAGGCCCAGCTGATCGAGCCAGCCGCGCGCTTTGCGGCGCAGCCGCTGGCCTGAGTCAAAGGTCAGGCACCGCATGTCGCATCCAAGTTCCCTCCCACGTCTACAGCTGCGCGCCTTTGTGCCTGGCGATTTCGAGGCCTACGCCCACTATCACCGCCAGCCTGCCGTCTACCGCTACTTGTATACCGAGGCACCGCAGGACACTGCCGTACTGCAGGCACAGTTCACACGCGATGCACTGCCCCAGCGCCTGGCGCAGGATGGCGACACCCGGCGCTTTGCCGTGGTGCGCAGCAGCGATGGCTGCCTGTTGGGGGAGACCTTGCTCAAACTGGCTAGCGCCGCCGCGCGCCAGGCCGAGGTAGGCTATATCTTTGATCCAGCCCATGCCGGTCATGGCTATGCCACCGAAGCCGTGGCGCAGACCTTGGCGCAGGGGTTTGGCGCGTTGGGCTTTCACCGCATCTTTGCGCGGCTGGATGCCGCCAACCTCGGCTCGGTCGGCGTGGTCGAGCGCCTGGGCATGCGGCGAGAAGCCCATCTGATCGAGAATGACCAGTTCAACGGCCAGTGGGGCGATGAGTACATCTATGGGCTACTGGCCCGCGAGTGGCGCGACCGCCAGGGCTGACCTGGGTCAGCCTGGCTCAGCGCTGGGTTCAGCGTGTGGGGTGCAATGCCAGCAGTGCGCGCTCACGTCCGATCAGCGCGCCCAGCAGCAGCACCAGCAGATAGACATAGAACAGATGCCCACTGTTGTGGGCGAAAAACGCCTGGGTCAGGCCAAAGCCGATGTAGCACAGGGGCACAAGAATGCCCAGCATGCGCAGGTAGAGGATCTGGCGGTCCATCGGCGCGCCAGCGCATTGCGCCATGCGCTTTTGCGTGGGCCAGAAGATCAGCAGCGGCACGGCATAGAAGGCCAGCAGCAGGGCCACCCCCACCAGACCTCGCTTGGCAAACATGTCGAGCAGCTCATTGTGCGCATGGTCATAGGGCAGCACCGAGGCGCTGGCCTCGCCCGCTTCGACGCGGCGGGCCTTCTCGGCGATATAGCCTTTGAGGCCCCAACCGGTCAGCGGCCTGTCCAGCCCCATGTGCCAGGCCAGGTTCCAGTGGGCCAGGCGCTGGCCGACCGAGGTTTCGGCCGCATCGCGGTCTTGCACCTCGTAGCTCTGCACTTCATGCACCGCCGTGTGGTAGCGCTGGGCCATCTCCCCGCCTTTGAGCGATACCAGCCCCCCAATGCCAAGCAAGGCGGCCAGCAGGCCCAGGCCCACCGGTTTGCGCAGGCCACAGCGCCACAGCAGCACGGCGCCAATCAGCAAGACAAAGGGCAGCACGATCCAGCTGCCACGCGTGTCCGACAGGATGACGGCCAGCAGCCCGAAGAGACTGCACACCAAGCCCAGCGCACGCTGCCAGATCACCAAAGAGCGCCACAGCAGCAACACGCCAAAACAGCAGGCCAGCGCCAGCACCAGCGCAATACCGCTGAACTGGATCGCATTGGTAAAACCATTGGCGCGGTGGGCATCGGTCCAGCCGGTCTGGTAGACGGCGACCAGGCCGGCACCCAAGGCACCTGCCAGCATGCCCCAACCCAGCGGCCGGACCCGGGGCGCAAACACCTGTAAAAAACCCAGGCCGGAGATGGCCAGCGCGTATTTGACGAACTGGTCGCTGCGCGAGCGCAGGTGCCAGTCATCAAAGCTCATGGTCCACAGGACGGCCATGACGGCGAGCATCAGCCCCCAGGCCAGCGCCCGGCGGTCCCAGCTGCGGCCCCACCACTGGCGCACAAAAATCAGGCTGGCCAGCGCCAGCACGGCAGCGCCGAAGGAATAGCCCGACGGTAAGCTGAGGGCCACCCCAGGCACCAGAAAGGCCGCCAGCTGGCTGGCCCGCATTGCGGGCGAAGGCGCAACGGGCGCCGCCGCAGCCAGGCTCATCGGCGCACGTCTCCGCTCAGATAGGGGCGGTCGTAGGCCAGGGCGACGTAGCGGAAGAAGCTCTCCAGCGCGACGAACACGCAGTACAAAAAGCCCGCGCCCCCGCAGAGAATGCCGAAGTGGAAGAAGTAAAGACGCACAAACATGGCAATCGATGAGGCCAAGCCGCGCAGAATGCCGCCGCGCACGCCCTCTTCGGCGCGCTTGGCTGCGCCCAGCATTGCGTACTGGGTCAGCTTTTCCAGGCTGGTGTGCACGGTGCTGCGCGAATGGTGCAACAGCGGTGTGCGCATCAGGTGGCGCGTCACATTGGCACGGCTCAGCTGCGCCTCTTCATGCACCACGCCGGTGTACTCGCGCAGCAAACCGCGCCAGAACAGGCGCTCGACCTTGGCGGTGGAGCGCAGGTATTTCAGCTCCTTGCCGAAAGCGACCATGCGCCAGCGCACCATCCAGATGGCTTCCTTGCCCGACTGGACGATGGCTTCCAGCTCCTCGCGGAATGCAGGAGAGATGGTCTCATCGGCATCGAGGAAGAACACATAGTCGCCCTTGGCGTGGGCGAGCAGGCGGTTTCGCTGCAGCGCAAAGCCCTGCCAGTCTTCATAGCGAAACACCTGGGCTCCGAGGCTACAGGCAATGGCGGTGGTACGGTCCACACTGCCACTGTCCACCACCACAACCTGGTCGGCAAACGAGGCACTGCGCAAACAGGCCTCGATGTTGTCTTCTTCGTTGAGCGTGAGGATGCCAATGGTCAGCGTAAACCTGCGCGAAGCTGCAGCGCCGCCCAATGGGGAATCAGTCACTCAATGGCCACCGTGGAAGGTTTCGCCGGCCTTGAGTCGGTACACGGTGCCGCAATAAGGGCACTTGGCTTCACCGCTGTGGCCCACATCCAAAAAGACGCGGGGATGGCCACTCCACAATTTCATGTCTGCCTTGGGATTGGGGCAAAACACGCCACCTTGGGCGTTCAGGTCTTTGGCCAGCAACTCAACAACTGCCTGCGTCATGGTTTTCAACTTTCCTGCGCCAGCCCCGCACCCCTGTCGCGGACCGGCTATCGATGATTCTGTAGGCACGGGGAACGGTGGGGACCAGCCCCAATGGGCTCCCATGCTGGGCAGTGATTTTACGTGGACGGCGCCCGACTTGGCAGAAGATGCAGAGTGGGCGGCTCAGAATTGGCCGCCAAACCCGCCTAAAAGGGTTCGGCAGGCAGCCGGCGGGTCGCCCTTGTTACAAGTGGCTCCAGCTCAAGGCTGAGGGTTGGCGGGCGCCAGCGCTGGATCGACCTCTGCGCTGGGGCGGTGCAAGGTCCAGGTTTTCAAGCGGCCGTGCACAAACTCACAAGTTACCGTTGAGTCGGTGTTGTCGCGCCATACAAACACCTCGGGCTGCTCCAAGGCATTGGATTGGCGCAGGCCCAGCGAACGCGTCATGGCCACCACATGCACCAAGGGAACGTTGGGCTTGAGCTTGGCATTGAGCATCACGGCGCTGGCCACATAGCCCAAGGGCCGCTGCGCGGCCCGTTTCATGATGGTCATCAAACGGGTGAAGTGCAGCATCAGCCACATCAAGATGCCGCCGCTGACGGCTAGCACGCCCATCCATTTGTAATTTTGGTAAGCAGCCCCCAGCAGCACCAACAAGCCAACGGGGATCAGTATGTTTCTCCAGTTCATCGCGCTATTGTCCACTGCCTGCGGTGGCGCGTCGCCATTAAAGGCCAATTGGGAGACAGAGTGGTTAGTAAGTACAAACATACGCTGTAACGATGTTGTCCTATTGCCCCCTGGTACGACATGTCCTAGAGTGGCATCATCGGGCGCAATATTAACTATCAAAAGACATATCCCAATGAATTTTGACACTTACCTCAGCGCGGGCAACCAGAGCTTCTGGCTCTTGATTGCCACCGTGCTGCCCGCGCTGAGCCCCATCGGCATTTCGGTGTTCTTTCTCGCCTTGACGGAAGGCGCACCCAAAGAATTGCGACAGAGCATGGCCACCCGCATCGCCATCCAGGTCAGCCTGCTGATGGTGTTTTTCATGCTGTTTGGCGCCATCATCCTCAACCTGTTTTCACTGTCCATCGATGTCGTGCGGCTGGGCGGCGGCTTGCTGCTGGCCGTGATCGGCTGGAACATGATCAATGCCAAGCCCAATGAGGAGCTGACCGAAAAACCTGCCCCGCCCTTCTCAACGGAATCCGCGCGCCTGATGAGCTTCTACCCGCTGACCTTTCCGCTGTCCTTTGGCCCAGGCACCTTGGCCGCCACCATCACCGTCAGCGTGACCCTGTTGGACAGCGAATCCTCGGGCGTGATCGCCGCCAATCTGCTGGGCGCCATCGTGGGATGCCTGGTCGCTGGTTCGACCGTGCTGGTCTGCTACCGCTATGCCGACAAGGTGCTCAAACCGCTGGGCAAGAGCGGCGTCATGATCTTCCTGAACTTCTCGGCCTTCATCCTCATGTGCCTGGGCATACAGGTGGCATGGGGCGGGCTGCGCAACCTGCTCGGCGAGCTGCTTAGCCGTGGCGTTGCTTAAGGAGCCTGTTCCAGGAGCGCATGCACACCTCCCAGATCCTTTCACACAACCGCGCTTTAATTTTGATAGCATTTGATCTTGCCCGGTATCCAGCCCTGGCCATCAGCCCCTGAGCCCAACGCACCGCCATGCCTGCACATCAACCTGCTTGCCGGCGGGGCGCGACACCCAACACCATGATCCATTGCACTTCATCGCCTTTGTGGCGCAACGGCCTGGCACTTGCGCTGGCCGCTTTGCTGGCAGCGCCGGCCATGGCCCAGTCACCGCTGGCGCCAGCCACCAGCGCGCTCACCGCTGAACCCGCGGTGCCCGCGCCCACTTCCCCAGCGGCGCCTGCATCGCCTACAGCCTCCAGCACTCCTGCGGCGGCCCCAGCGGCCGATGCCCCGCCCCCCTCCCCCGACGCCCAGCAGGCCTATATGGCCGCCCGCGACAAGCTGGTGCAGATCCGCACCCTGCGCCGCCAGACCAATACGCAGAGCAGCACCGGCTCGGGCTTTTTTGTCTCGGAAGACGGTTTGCTGATCACCAACTACCACGTGATCAGCCAACTGGCGCTGGAGCCTGAGCGCCACCGCGCGGTGCTGGTATCGGTCAGCGGCCAGGAGGCGCCGGTACAGCTGCTCGCTATCGATGTGCTGCATGACCTGGCCTTGCTGCGCGTCGCGCCAGCCAAAGAAGGCGCAGAAGCGAGTGCCGAGCACCGCTACAGCGCACTGCCGCTGCGCCCCAGCAGCCGGCCACTGAGCGGCGGCGAGCGCATCTTCTCGCTGGGCAACCCCTTGGATGTCGGCTTTGCGATCACCGAGGGCACCTACAACGGCCTGGTGCAGCGCAGCTTCTACCCGCGCATCTTCTTTGGCGGCACCTTGAACCCGGGCATGAGCGGTGGCCCGGCCATCGACACCCAGGGCCGCGTGGTGGGCGTCAATGTGGCCAAGCAGCTGGGCGCAGAGCAGCTGAGCTTTCTGGTACCGGTGGAGTTTGTCGAGCAGCTGCTCGCCCAGGGCCGCGAGGCCAGCCCGGTCAAGGGCGCCATGCATGCCGAGGTCACCCGCCAGCTGATGGCCCACCAAAAGGACCTGGTCGACCGGGTGCTGAGCGGCAATACACGTTCCGAGCGCTACGGCCCCTACCGCGTGCCTGTGCCATCTGAAACCCTGGCCCGCTGCTGGGGCGATGGCCGCGAGCGGCGCAGTGAATCGCTGTTTGATTTTGAGCGCAGCCAATGCCGCATCGACAGCGAAGTCTTCACCGGTGACGGCGATGTGGGCGGACTGGGCATGCGCTACGAAGCCTATGACGCGCCGCGCCTGAGCCCCTGGCAGTTTGCCCACACCTATGGCTCCAGCTTTGCGAACGAGCCGATGCGCAAGCGCGGCAACCGCGTGCGCACTGGCTATGAATGCCGCGAGGATTTTGTCGCCGGCGATGCCAAGCTGCCGTTGCGCGCCGTCGTCTGCATGGCCGCCTACCGCAAGTTCAGCGGCCTCTATGACCTGACCGTGCTGGCCGTCTCGGTGGACCAGCCGCGCCAAGGCGTGCTCGGCCGGCTCAATGTGAGCGCCGTGAGTTTTGACAATGCCCAGCGCCTGGCCCGCCAGTACCTGCAAGGCTTCTCCAGCGAGGCCGCCCAATGAGCCATCAAGACTACCCCGAATTGACCGATATCGCTCCAGAACACGAAGACGCCAGCCTTCAGGCGCCCGCCCCCGCGCAGGAGCCCGAAGGCGCCGTGCTGGAGCTGGTCGAGCGCGGCCACCGCCTGGCCATGGCCTTGCCGGTGTTTGCCTGGCCCTGCACCATCGGCCGTGCCGCCACCAATGACCTGGTGCTGACGGACCCCAGCATTGGCCCCAGCCATGTGCGCCTGCACCACCCGCATGCAGGCCACTACGAGGTCGAGGTGCTGGACAGCACCAATGGCGTCTGGCACGGCCGGCGCCACTACCAGGCCGGCGAGCGTTTTGCCTGGCAGCCTGGCCAGCGGCTCACGCTGGGCCGGGGCGTGCAGCTGAACCTGCGCAGCACCGCCCAGCCGCTGGCCGCCACCCAGCGCTGGCGCCCCTTCTCGCGCAGCCAGGGGCTGCTGACGGGCTTCGCATTGGTGCTGCTCGTGCTGCTGTCCGCCTGGACCACCTGGTTGGGCGCTACCGAAACCGGTGCCCTGGCCCGCCAACTGCCTGCCATCCTGCTGTGGATGCTGGGCGGCCTGCTGGTCTGGACCCTGGGCTGGTCGATGATGGGCAAGCTATTCACCGGGGTGACCGGCTTCTGGCGCCATGTCGGCATTGCCTCGGTCGGCATGGTCGCCATGGCCTTGCTGGATGTGCTGCTGTCGGTGACGGGCTTTGCCATGTCCTGGCCGCTGCTCAGCCGCTTTGCCAGCCTGGCGTCCTTCACCTTGATGGCCGTGGTCATCTGGTTCCACCTGCGCGCTGCCACCCTGGTATCGGCCCGTACCCTGGCGCTGGCCGTTGGCGGCCTGCTGGTGCTGGGCATCGGTGCCAAGCTGGGCCTGCAGTGGCAGACGCAAAAACGCCTGGGCGACAACCTCTACATGTCCACGATGCTGCCGCCGCAATGGCGCTTGGCACCTACCACTTCGGTGGACCAGTTCATGCAGGGCACCGACAGCATGCGCGAGCAGCTGCAAAACCGCAGCCAATTGGAAAAGGACGATGACGAGGAAGGCGACGACAGCGGTCTCGATTGAGCACCGTGACTGACAAACCTGCGGCGGCAGGCTAGCATCCGGGCATCACGACCTGATTCCCAAAGGACCAAGATGCAGTACCGCCAGCTGGGCGCCAGCCCTCTCCAAGTCTCCGCCCTCTGCCTGGGCACGATGATGTTCGCCGACCAGACCGACCTCCAGGAGGCGGCGACCATCGTCGCCGATGCGCGTGCCCAGGGCGTCAACTTTATCGACACCGCCGACATCTACAGCAAGGGCGAGTCCGAGCGCATGGTCGGCCAGCTGCTGCAAGGGCAGCGCGATGACTGGGTGCTGGCCACCAAGCTGGGCAATGCCATGGGCAGCCAGCCCAATGAAGGTTCGTACTCCCGCGCCTGGATGCTGCGCTCGGTCGAAGCCAGCCTGCAGCGCTTGCAGACCGACCGCATCGACATCCTCTACCTGCACCGCGACCGCGTGGGCCTGCAGCTGCAAGAGCCGCTCTACGCGCTCAAGCAACTGATCGACAGCGGCAAGATTCTCTACTGGGGCCTGTCCAACTTTCGAGGCTGGCGCATTGCCGAAGCCGTCTACATCGCCCGCGAGATCGGCCTGCCCCCGCCCGTCGTCTGCCAGCCCTACTACAACCTGCTCAACCGCATGCCCGAGACCGACATCCTCCCGGCCTGCGCGCAGTTCGGCATCGGCGTCGTGCCCTTCAGCCCCATTGCGCGGGGTGTTCTGAGCGGCAAGTACCAGCCCGGCATGGAGCCACCCAAAGACAGCCGCGCCGGCCGCCAGGATGCCCGCATCCTGCAGACCGAGTTCCGCCCTGAATCTCTTGTCATTGCCCAGCAGGTGCAGCAGCACGCCGAGCGCCAGGGCATCAGCGCAGCGCAGTTCGCCACCGCCTGGGTGCTCGCCCACAACGCCATCAGCTCGGTCATCGCCGGGCCGCGCACCTTGAAGCAATGGCAGGACTACCAGCCCGCGCTGGACTACCAGATCACCGTAGAGGACGAGCGCCTGGTCAACAGCCTGGTCAGCCCCGGCCACCCGTCGACGCCTGGGTACAACGACCCGGCGCATCTGTGGCCACAGGGGCGGTTGGTTTAAAGGCAGCTAAGCCCAAGCCAGCCCATAAGGCAGCTGCGCAGGGCCAAACAGAAAATGCAGCACGCGCCGATGGCTGCTGCCACGCGCTTTGGACGAGGCGTGCAGCAGCAAGGGCCGCATCACCAAGGCGGCGCCTTGCGCAGCCGGGCATGCAACCTCTCCTCGGTCGTCACGTATCTGCGCAGCCTGTGCGCTGTCGATGACGCCCATGGCGTGTGAACCCGGCACCACGCGCAGCGGGCCGTCGTCCGGGCCGCAGTCATCCAGATGCAGCCGCAGGGCCACTAGCTGCTCCAGCACATGCGGCGGTGGCTGCACAAACTGCGCCTCTTCTTTGATCGACCAGCCCCTAAGCGCTGGGTGCTCAACCCTGGCCTGCACGGGAATCGCCAAGTCCTGGTGCAAAGCCACCAGCCAGTTGGTGCCTAGGGATTTTTCAAAATAGGTGCATTGCACCGCTTGGTGGCCGTGAGGAATCAGCCCGGACAAGCCAGCGCACCCACGCAGCTGCACAGCCAAGCGTTGGCACCATGGCAAGGACAGCAGATCGCGTGACCCTGGCCCACTCCCAGTCTGGTCCTGCAGGTCAGCCAGTGCCGCTGCGCAGCCGTCTGCATCCAGCACGCCGGAGACCAGCGCAAAGCCGTCACGGGCCAAGGCATCCACGGCCATGCGATCAGTCCAACCCACGCACCAGCGATATCGCCTCGTCCACCCGGTCCACCGCGTGGATGGTGATGCCTTCTATGGGTTTTTTGGGCGCATTGGCGCGGGGCACCACGGCGACGGTGAAGCCCAGTTTGGCGGCCTCCTTCAGGCGCTCTTGCCCACGTGGTGCGGGGCGCACTTCGCCGGCCAGGCCCACTTCGCCAAAGGTGATAAAGCCCTTGGGCAGGGCCTTGCCACGCAGGCTGCTGGTAATGGACAGCATGACGGCCAAGTCGGCCGCAGGCTCGCCAATGCGCACGCCGCCGACGGCGTTGACGAAGACATCCTGGTCGGCACAGGCCACGCCAGCATGGCGATTGAGCACGGCCAGCAACATGGCCAGGCGGTCGCGGTCCAGGCCCACCGACAGGCGGCGGGGGCTGGGGCCGCCGCTGTCGACCAGCGCCTGGATCTCGACCAGCAGCGGGCGCGAGCCCTCCAAGGTCACCAGCACGCAGCTGCCGGGCACCGGCTCGCTGTGCTGGCTCAGAAAGATCGCGCTGGGATTGCTCACGCCCTTGAGGCCTTTTTCGGTCATCGCGAAGACACCGATCTCGTTGACGGCACCAAAGCGGTTCTTGATGGCGCGCACCAGGCGGAAGCTGCTGTGCGTATCGCCTTCAAAGTAGAGGACGGTGTCGACCATGTGCTCCAGCACGCGCGGGCCGGCCAGCGCGCCTTCCTTGGTCACATGGCCCACCAGCACCACCGCAATGCCGGTGCTCTTGGCCATGCGGGTCAGGTGGGCGGCACATTCGCGCACCTGCGCCACCGAGCCGGGGGCCGAGCTGAGCTGGTCCGAGTACATGGTCTGGATCGAGTCGATCACCACCACCGCCGGCTGCGTGCTCTCGCAGGTGGCCAGAATTTTTTCCAACTGGATTTCGCTCAGCACATTGACCTGGCTGTTGTCCAGCCCCAGCCGGCGCGAGCGCAGCGCCACCTGGGCGCCGCTTTCCTCACCCGTCACATAGAGGGCCGGCAGGCCTTCGCGCTGCAATGCATCCACCGCCTGCAGCAGCAAGGTCGATTTGCCGATGCCCGGGTCGCCGCCAATCAACACCACGCCGCCCTCGACAATGCCGCCGCCCAGCACCCGGTCCAGCTCGGGAATGCCGCTGGGGGTGCGGGCCACTTCGGTGGCCTCGATGGCGGCCAGCGGCGTGACGGCCTGGGCCTGGCCGGCATAGCCGGTGCGGCCGGTCTGGCTCAGGCGGTTCTTGCCGCCGCTGGCGGAATCGGCGGCAGTCTCCACCAGGGTGTTCCAGGCATTGCAGGAGGGGCACTTGCCCAGCCAGCGTGGGCTGGTGCCGCCGCATTCGCTGCAGATGTAAACGGATTTCTCTTTGGCCATGGCATCGATGTTTCGGTACAGACACCCATGGTAACGGCGAGCGCAGCGCAGAGCAGGCAAATCGATTAGCATCCCCAGGCGATACGGCAGACAGCCAGCAACCAACACCCAGCACCGCCCCCAAGGAGACCCATGCGCCAAGACCTGACCCTGTACTACGCCCCCGGAACCTGTGCCCAGGCCGTGCTGATTGCCTTGCACGAGGCGGGCGCCGCCTTTGAGGCCCAGCGCCTGAACATGGCCGAAGGCGAGCAGCGCGCCCCGGCCTACCTGGCCATCAACCTCAAGGGCCGCGTGCCGGCGCTGGTCACCCCCCAAGGGGTGCTGACCGAGACAGCCGCCTTGCTGCTGTATGTGGCCCAAACCCACCCCGACAAACAACTCGCGCCGCTGAGCGACCCGTTCCAACTCGCCCGCATGCAGGAGTTCAACAGCTTCCTGGCCTCGACCGTGCACATCAGCCACGCCCACCGTCCGCGTGCGGCGCGCTGGGCCGATGACGAGGCCGCACAAAAGGCCATGCAGGCCAAGGTGCCGCAGAACATGCGTGATGGCTTCACGCTGATCGAGCAGCACTACCTGGGTGACAAAACCTGGGTGATGGGTGAGCAGTACACGGTGGCCGATGGCTACCTGTTCACGATGGCCGGCTGGCTCAAGAGCGACAGCGTGGATATCAACGAATTCCCGCGCGTGGCGGCGCACTATGCCCGCGTGGCAGCACGGCCTGCGGTGCAGGCTGCGCTGGCCCAAAGCGCTCGGGGCTGATACTCGCTCGGGTCAAGGTGCTCCACCGGCGGTGGCGGCGGCTGCGAGACCCCTGCCACCGGCTCCCAGCCGGAGCCGTTCCAGTCGTGGATGGCCGCTTCGCGCTGGTAAAAGCGGGCCAACAATTGGGCGCCTGCGTTGCTGCAGGCCTGGCGAACAATGCCGGCGCTGAAGACCGCCTCATAGGCCAGCGGATGCGGTATCTTGCCGACCACCTGCACGTCGGCAGTACGCGGAAGCTCGCTGCGCAGCAGCAGGCCCAGCTCCGCATCGCCCCGGCCCACCAATTGTGCCACCTGGGGACCAAACACCTTGATGCTCTTGGGTATCACCTTGGCGGTCAGATCCAGTTCGGGGAACAGTTTTTGCTCGATAAAGTCGCCGCCATCGGCCGAGGGGTAGGCGATGCTGCGGGTGGCCTCCAGCATCTTCTTGGCGTCTTCTGTGTCTTTGAGCACCGGCAGCGGGCGGCCGGCCTGCACGATGGCGATCAGCGGTGAGCGCACCACATCGTAGAGACGCCCCGGGCGCACCAGCCCTTGGACTTGCATCACCTGCAACACGGCACGCGGCGCCAGCACCAGGTCCACACAACGCGCTTGCTGCAGGTACTGGCCCAGCTCCTGGGCCACGTTATGCGGCGCACCATAGCCGGGTTCGGCGCGGATCTGGGTGGGGATCATCAGCTGCCCCGCCAGCGCGCGGTGTACGGGCACAAAGCCCTCCGTCATCAGCAGTTGCACCGGCAGGCTGGCATGGGCCAAGCTGGCTTCCGGCTCGGGCGCCGGCGGCTCGGAGGCACAGCCCACCAGCACCGCAGCGGCACAGCTGAGCAAGAAGGAGCGGCGGAGAGGCATCAGGCGCATGCGGGCATTATCAGACAGCAGCGCCCATTCTCTCAACCCTGCCCCTTAATTCACCACATTCAACAGGCGCCAGTCGATGTAGTTGTCCGCGCGGGTGGGGATGCTGACCTTCTTGCTGGTGGCCCAGGGCGTGATCAGGTTGAACAGCGGCACATGCGAGATGGCCTTGTGCTCGTTGAGCAGCACCTTTTCGATCAGCTGGTTGCGCAGCTTCAGATCCGTCTCGGTCTTGACGCGCTCGATCATCGCGTCTTGCTGCGGGTCAGAGAAGCGGCCCAGGTTGAAGTTGCCATCGCCGCTGCCGCCAGGAGAGCGCAGCAGCGCCTGCAGGCTGTAATAAGCATCAAACGTCGGCACCGACCAGCCCAGCAGATAAACGCTGGCTTCGTAGCGCTGGATCATCGGGAAGTAGGTGGCAAACGGGTAGGTGCGCAGCTTGGCCTTGATGCCCACCTTGGCCCACTGGGCGCTGATGGCCTGGCACAGCTGCTCGTCGCTGGGGTAGCGGCCGGCAGGGCAGGAGAACTCGAACTCAAAGCCATCGGGATAGCCCGCCTGGGTCAGCAGCTTCTTGGCAGCGTCGGCATCAAAGGCCAGGCGCTGGTCGGCCTGCTTGGTCCAGCCATTCACATGGTGGGCAATCAAGGTGCCGGTGGGCTGGGCCAGGCCGCGCATCACCACGCGCTGGATGGTGGCCATGTCAATCGACTGGTACAGCGCCTGGCGCACGCGCACATCCTTGAACGGGTTCTTGCCCTTGACGCTGGACTGGGGCAGTTCGTCGCGGAACTGGTCCATACCCAGGAACAGGGTGCGGTCAGCGGCGGATTCCAGCACCTGCAGGTTGGGCGCCTGCTTGATGCGCTGCAGGTCGTTCATGCTCGGGTCGATGATGAAATCGACCTCGCCCGACAGCAGCGCTGCGGTGCGTGTGGCGTCCGACTTGATCGGCGTGTACACCGCCTGTGTGATGTTGCTAGGGTACTGGGTCTTGCCCCACCACTGCGGGTTGCGCTTTAGCACCAGGCGCGAATCCTGCGACCAGCTGTCCAGCACATAGGGGCCGGTGCCCAGCGCATGGCGGTGGGCATAGTTCTCGTCCTTGGCCTTGATGTCCTTGGGCACCTCGGACTGGTGCTGCACCGCCCAGGGCTTGCTCATGATGCGCAGCTCGGTCAGCTGGTTGACCAGCACCGGGTTGGGCACGTCCGAGAAGATATCCAGGGTGCGGGCATTGACCACCTCGATGCGGTCGATGCCCTGGGTGTAGACCACAAAGCCGGAGCTCTTGGCCTTGGCCCGCTCCAGCGAGAATTTGACATCTTCGGAGGTCAGCGGCGAACCGTCGCTGAAGGTCACACCTTCACGCAACGTGATGCGCAGCTGCTTGGGGTTGATGCGCTCCCACTTGGTCGCCAGCGAAGGCTCGGGCTTCTGGGTCTGGCTGTTGTACTCCACCAACGCCTCGTACACCGCGCGGTGCACCGAGTTGTTGACCCCGACATTCTGCGCATGAATATCCCAGGACGACAGATCGGCCGAGCGGGTCCAGCGAAAGTTCGATGCCTGGGCAGAAAATGCCATGCTGGCCACTGCGCCGGCGATCGCCAGGGTGCAGACGCTGCGCGCCCAGCCGTTGCGGCCTTGCAGATAAGTGGTGGGTTGCATCACAGATTCCTTCATTCCATGCAAAAACAAAACGCCGCACTATGGCAGTGCCGACCGGCCCCGCCAACGATTTATTCGTTGTATCGATATGGGCCTGGCGCGGTGCAGATTCTGCTAGCGGCGGGCGGGCAGGCCAGTGTAACGGCCCCGCCAAAACCGGATGAGGCTTAGGCCGACGTGCGCCAGGCCAGCGCCAGGGCGCCTGAATCGGTTGTTAGATCTGTCACCACCATGCCGGCATTCCAGCCAGGTTGGCGATGATGAACTTCGGTCAACGGCATCCCGGCGCATTTGAGCTGGGCCTCCAGCCGCGCCCATTGCTGCGCAAAACCGCGCTGCCAGTCCATGCCCTGCAAGCCAGCCAGCGCAGCGGCGGCATCAGGGTCCAGATACAGCGCAGCCACCGCGGGCCATCCCGCCGCATCGATATCTGTCTGGGCATCCCCGGGCAGGCCCTGCACATCGATGCCGACGCTGCCCTCTTGCGTGCAGGCCCAAACCGCCATCGCATCGGCATAGCTGATGGACAGCTGGCACCCCGTGAATGCCTGCCCATTGCACAGCAACTGCGGCGCCTGCCCAGCCCGGCGCTGCACCGCCAATTGCCTGGCAGTGCAACCCAGCTGCGGCGCCAGCGCTTGGCAGATCGACTGGTAGACGGCCTCGCGCATGGGCTCGCGGGGCAAAGCGTCCGATGGCGGCCCAGCCATCGTCACCGCCTGGGCCTGCACCCGGCCCTGCAGCGCTGGCGGCAGGGCCAGCGGCTGCGCGGACCAACTCAGCGTTGCGGCGTCTAGGCCCGCCATGGCGACGCAGGTGCGCCCTGCCAGCGGGTGCCAGCGGGCAGGCGCTCGCCCTTCATCACCAAGGTCATGGGGCCCAGCTGCACGCCATCGCCCACCTCGGCGCTGTAGAGCACGGTGCAGCGCGCGCCCACCGTCACCCGCGCGCCAATGACGACGTCGTCCACCTTCATCACCCGGTCCTCAAACAAATGGGTTTGCGGGCAAGACAGGGCATTGAGCTCGCTGTGGTCGCCAATGGTCACGCAGTCATGCTCGGTGATGTCGGTGGTGTCCAGGTAGGCGCTGCTGGCAATCTTGCTGCCCAGCAGGTTCATCGCCAGGTTGAGCCAGGGCGTGCCGCGCAGGTAGCGCAAAAAGTTGGGCACCGCTATGCCTTCGTACATGCTGGTAGTGGCCTCGGACAGCCAGACAAAGGGCGTCCACATCGGAATCGCCTTTTTGCGGTAGCGCCCCACCAGCAACCACTTGAACAGCGCCACCGCCCAGAAGGCGACCAGGCCAAAGACCATGCCGGCAACGGCCAGGTCCAGCACCACGGCGCCCCAGCGGCCGGCAGCGGCCAGCGGCATCGCATCGAGCACGATCGCATAACCGGCGGCAATCACCAGCGCATGCGGCGCGCCAATACGGAAGGCCTCGACCAGGCCCCGGCCCAGCACGCGGCGGCGCGAGGGGGCAAAGGTCAGGTGGTCGGGGTAGCCCTGCACCACTTCGCGCGCCGGCAGGTTGATGGCCGGCGAGCCAATCCAGGTCTGGCCGGCCTGCATATCGGCATTGCGCGGCACGGCCGACATCACCCCGATCAGCACCCCTTCGGGGATAGTTGAGCCATCGGGCACATAGGCGCCATTGCCGATAAAGCTGCGGCGCGACACCACCGTGGGCTGCACCGTCATGTAGCCGCCATCAATGCGCTCATCGCCCAGCATCACCGCATCGGCCACAAAGCACTCATCACCCAGGGTCAGCATGTCAGGCACCACGCCCAGCGCGGTCGATAGCTCGGTGCGCTTGCCCACCTTGGCACCCAGCATGCGGTACCAGCTGGCCGAAAACACCGTGGCATAGATGCCGTGCAAGGTGGCCAGGCTGCCTTCCTGGATCTGGTTGGTGAGCCACTTGCCCAGGTAGCGGCCGCTGTGTACCGACCAGGTGCCCGGCTGCAGCCGGGGCAGGAACAGATAACGGATCAAGGCCGCCACCAGCATGGTGCAGACCACCAGCACCAGACTGGCCGGCAGCGCCAGCACAAAGAACTTGAAGAAACGCAGGATAAACGCACCCAGCGCATCGACCGTGCCATCCTCCAGCAGAGGCCGCACCGAGATCGAATCCACATCCAGCCAGTCGATCAGCAAGAACGCGGGGAACACCGGCATAAAGAACAGGGTCGCAATGCTCAGGCCACCCACCGCATACACCAGCATCTCCCAAACGCGCCAAGCGGCGCTGGGCCGCACACGCTCGGGCATGCAGCTGCTGTCAAACTCCGACACCGCTTGCGCAGGCGAGCCGGCCCAGACGCTGCGCGCAGGCTGCACCTGGCCATCGCTCAGGCTCGACTGCCCTTCCAGATGCGCCCAGTCGCCCAGGCGGGTATTGCCCTCCAGCACCACATAGGAGCCAATGCAGGCCTCGGCGCCAATATCGACAGGGCCCAGCAGCAGCCAGCCGCCCTCGACCCGGGCGTTCTCCAGGCTCACCACATTGCCCACACTGGCACCTGCGCCAATACGCAGCAGATCGGGGGCGCGCACGGTCATGGAGCCCAGCACCACATCCGTGCCCACCTTGGCGCCCAGCGCGCGCAGCCACAGCGGGAACAGCGAGGAGCCGGTGATCATGCCCACCGGCACGGCTTCGACCAAGCGATCCACCAGCCACCAGCGGAAATAGGTCAGCCCCCACAGCGGGTAGCGCCCCGCCTTGAGCCGGCCCGCAATCAGCCACTTGCCCGCCCAGGCCACGGCAAACTCCAGCACCGTGGCCAGCGCAAAAGCCAGCACCGAGATGGCAATGGCCAGCGGCACCGAGTCGTTCTCGTCCCCGGTGAAGAAGTGGTAGGTGAAGAACGGCGCCAGCCATTGCGCCATCTTGACCAGCACCAAAAACGGAATCGCCAGCGCCTGCGCGGCACCGCAGCGCCAGCGGCGCAAGGCCGAATGCTCGCGGAACGCGCGGGGTGCGGCGGCTGGCGCATCGTCCGCCACCATGCCCGCTTGCAAGACCTCGGCAATCGCACCCACACGGCGCTGCTGGTAGATCGTGCTGACGGTGGCCTGTGCAAAACGCGGGTCGGCACGCAGCATCGAGGTCAGCCGCGCCGCGAACAGCGAGTGGCCGCCCAGGTCGCTGAAGAAGTCCAAGGAGCGGCGGATGGGCTGGCCCGGAAAGATCTTCGCCAGCGCAGCAAACAGCAGCTCCTCGGCCGGGGTCTCGGCAGTGTCCGAGTCACCGCTGTCCACGGCAGCGCTCAGCTCGGCGGCACGCAGCGCCTTGCGGTCGATCTTGCCCGAGGTCAGGCGCGGCATCAGCGCCTGCGCCTCAAAGCGGGCGGGCACCATGTAGGGCGGAAGGCGCTCGGCCAGCGCGCTGCGCAGTGCGGCATGGCTGGGGGGCGCGTCCAACGGCACATAAAAGGCCACCAGCTGGTCGATGCCATCGTCCTTACGCAGCAGCACGGCCGTGGTGCCCACACCGGGCTGCTGGGCCAAAACCGCTTCGATCTCGCCCAGCTCCACGCGGAAGCCTCGGATCTTCACCTGGTCATCGGCCCGGCCCAGGCACTGCATCTGGCCTTTTTCATCGATGCGCGCCAGGTCGCCGGTCCGGTAAAGGCGCGTGTCATGCGGCCCTGCCGGCCAGGGGTTGTCCAAAAACTTCTCGGCCGTCAGCTCCGGCCGGCCCAGGTAGCCAGCGGCCACGCCAGGGCCAGTAATGCAGAGCTCGCCCACCTCACCGGCCGGCAGGCCTACCAAGGTAGGCGCGGTGCCTGCAGGAAATCTCTCCGCCTCGATCACCTGCACGACCACCATGCTGTAGTTGGGCAAGGGCGTGCCGATGGTGACGGGCTCGCCCCCCTGCAGCTCGGCCAGGCTGGCCGATACGGTGGCCTCGGTCGGCCCATAGGTGTTGAACAGCTGCCGAGGCGCGCCGGTGCTGGAACGGGCCCAGCGATCAACCAGCGCTTCGGGGCACATCTCGCCGCCCAGGTTGATGATGCGCAGGCTCGGCACATCCTGGGCAAACAGCGCCAGCAAGGTGGGCACGGCATGCAGGACAGTGACCTGCTGGTCCAGCAAGGCCTGGGGCAGGGCCTCGGGGTCGCCGGCAATCTCACGCGGCGCAATCCACAAGGTGGCACCCACCAGGTAGCTGATCCAGATCTCCTCGAAGGACATGTCAAAGGCCACCGAGAAGCCCTGGTAGACCTTGTCGCCCAGGCGCACGCCCAGGCGCGCATTCTCACTGCGCAAAAAGTGGCAAATGCTGCCCTGGTTGATGGCGATGCCCTTGGGCTTGCCGGTCGAGCCGCTGGTGTAGATCACATAGGCGGGATCGCTGGGCTGGGCATTGCTGCGCCGGCGCGCTGCGGTGCCGGCGGGCAACTCGGCCAGCAGGCCAATGTCCGTCAACAGCGGGCACTGCACCTGGGCATCGCGCAGGCCTTGTTGGGGCGTGGCGGCCGCCATCAGCAGCGCCTTGGCCCCTGCGTCTTCCAGGCAGGTCGCTATGCGCTCAGGGGGTGTTTCGCTGTCAAAGGGCAGCCAGGCGGCGCCGGTTTTGGCAATGGCCAGCTGCAGGCTGAGCAAGGCGATGCCGCGTGGCAGCCACAGGCCGACCATGTCGCCCGGGCCAATGCCGGCCTCGATCAGCCGGTGGGCCGCACGGCTGGCGTCGGCGTCGAGCTCGGCATAGCTCAGCTGCCGCGTGCCGGCAATCAGCGCGACTTGCTCGGGGTGGGCATAGGCGGTGGCCTCGAACACATCGGCCAGCACCTCGTGGCGCAACAAATCAGGGCGCTCGGGCCCCCGCAAAACAACAGTCTCAGACATGGCAGTACCCGGCAGCTGCAGAAGGCGCAGGCGCACCGCCTATCTGCACAAAACGCCCCAGAACGGGGCATTCGCGCATTATGCGGCTGCACCAGGGCCTGCTAAACCGGGATCACCCCTGGATGGGGCTCTCTGAGGGCGGGGCACAACGCTTTGCTGCCCGTTTAAGCCCGGCCTAATCTGCAGCCACGGGCTGCACTGCTGTTGCCGGCAAAACGGCATCGGCCGACCAGCCGCCGCCCAGCGCACGGTACAGCGCAATCTGGTTGTCCAGCCGGCTTTGGCGCAGGTTGACCAGCTCGGTCTCGGCCTGGAACAGGTTGCGCTGGGCGTCGATCTGCTCCAGGTAGGAGGCATAGCCCGCCTCATAGCGGTCCTTGGCATAGCCGAGCGTCTGGGCCAGCACGGCCCGGCGGCGCTCAGCCGCCTGCTCCTGCTCGGCCAGGCGTTGCACGCCGACCAGCGCGTTTTCCACATCGCCCAAGGCCGACAGCACCGCGCCCCGGTAGGCGTAGGCGGCTTGGTCGCGCTGGGCCGTGGCCGTGTCGTACTGGGCATCAAGCCGGCCGCCATCAAACAGCGGTGCGAGCGCGCTGGCGCCCAGGCTCCAGACGTTGATCGGGTTGTACTGCAGCGCATTGACAAACAGCCGCCCTGCGCTGGCGCTGAGGTTGAGCTGGGGCAGGTAGGCGGCGCGGCTGGCACGCAGGCCGGCATCGCTGGCGGCCAGGTTCAGCTCCGCCTGCACCAGGTCAGGCCGGCGGCGCAGCAGGGTCGACGGCAGCGCAGCGGGCACCACCGGCATCTGCAGGCGGGCAAAGCCCTGGCCGTCGGCCGCAGCGGTATCGCGCACGGCGGGCACATCGCCGGCCAGCAATTGCAGCGCGTTGTACTGCCGCGCAATCGCCAGCTCCAGCGGCGGGATCTGGCCCTGGATGGCCTCGTACTCGGCCTGGGCCTGGGTCACCTGCAGGCGCGAGATATAGCCCACCGATTCCTGGTCACGGGCCAGCTGCAGCGCGGTGCTGCGGGTCTGCAGGGTCTGGCGCGTCTGGGCCAGTTGCGCCTCGCGGCCCAGCAGATCGACATAGGCCTGGGCCGTGGTGGCCGCCACCGTCAGCGCCACCGCATCGCGGTCGGCCTGGCTGGCGCGGTACTGCAGATCGGCTGCCGTGCTGCGGTCGCCCAGGCGGCCCCAGAGATCGGGCTCCCAGCTGGCCTGCAACTGGGGCTGGATGGAGCGGCTGGTGGTGATGCCCGAGGCCGTCAAGGTGTGGGTCGCCCCCACATTGGTGCCCAGCGACAGGTTGGGTTGCAGTGCGGCATCGGCCGCCGCCAGTTGGGCGCGGGCTGCCGCTACCCGGGTGCCTGCCACCTGCAGGTTGGCGTTGCGGGCCAGCGCGGCCTGCACATAGTGGTTGAGCTGTTCATCGCCAAAGGCCTGCCACCAGGCGGCGGGCACGACTGCCTCAGGCCCGCTGGTAGCAGCAGCCTCAGTCTGCGCCCAGGCGCTGGGCACGGTCACGGCGGCATCGGCGGGCGCCTGGCGCAGGGCGGGGGCGCAACCGGCCAGCAGCAGGGCCATGCCCAGCGCCGTCAGCGTGGTACAGGCCGAGCCGCGCAAAAGGCGGGGGCCGGTCATGGCTGTTCTCCCTGGGCGGCGGCCTTGGCGGCGCGCGTGTCCACATGCACTTCGACCGACATGCCGGGGCGCAGGCGGGCGGCCAGCGGCTGGTTCGGGTCAATCGCAATGCGGATCGGCAGGCGCTGCACGATCTTGATGAAGTTGCCCGAGGCGTTGTCCGCCTTGATGACGCTGAACTCCGAGCCGGTAGCTGGGGCCATCTGCTCGATATGGCCGCTCAGCTCGGCGCCTTCGAGCGCATCCACAGAGAAGCTCGCGGCCTGGCCCAGCTGCATATGGGCGATCTGGGTTTCCTTGAAGTTGGCCACCACCCAGAGCTGGTCGGGCACCAGGAACAGCAGCTGCGTGCCCGAGGCCACGTACTGGCCCTGGCGCACGGAGGCCTCGCTGATCTGGCCATCACGCGGCGCACGCACCACCGTGTTGTCCAGGTCGATCTTGGCGAGGCCCAGCTGGGCTTCGGCGCCCTTCACCTGGGCTTCCAGGCTGGCGCGTGCCACCTGGGTGGATTTGATGCTTTGCTCGCCGATGCGGATGTCGGCCTGCGCCTTTTGCACATTGGCCTTGGCCAGTTGGCTGGTGGCGCGGGATTGGTCGCGCTCGCGCAGCGACACCGAGCCGCGCGCGGCCAGGTCCTCGACCCGCTGCAGATCGGCGCCCGCACGGCGGGCTTCGGCATCCACCGCCGACAGGCTGGCCTGGCGTGCGCCCAGGTTGGCGCGGTTCTGCGCCTGGGTCTGGTCTGAGTTGGCCAGCTGCGCGCGGGCATTGTCCAGCTGCGCCTGGGCCTGGGCCACTTTCTCTTCATAGATGCGGTCATCAATGCGCAGCAGCACATCGCCGCGTTTGACATGCGCATAGTCCTGCACATTCACCTCCGTCACATAGCCGCTGACCTGGGGCGCCAACACAGTGATCTGGCCACGCACATAGGCGTTGTCGGTGCGCATCATGTCGGATGCAAAGGGCGGCAGCTTCCAGGCCCAGAGCACCAGCAGCACGCCGGCCAGCGCGACGACCGCCATCGTCAGTACCGCGCGGCGGCTGGGCCGGATCAGCTTGGCGGTGGGCGATGCGGCAGGCGCGGGCGCGGGCAATGGGGCCGCAGGCGCAGGTGTGGCTTGGGGCGCTGCAGGCGCCGTTGTGGGAGCGGCTGCAGCGTTGGGAGAGGTGTTTTCAGTATCAGACATTGTTGTTGCTTTATAGATAGGGGTCGAAAAGGGGCTGGGGTTAGATGGGCGCCGGCAGCTCACCCCGGCGCCGCGCCAGCCAGGCCAGCATGCGCTGGCGCAGCACGCGGTAGAACGCCCAGGCCAGGAAGGCCAGCGCCATCGCGCCAATCACGCGGAACACATCGTTGAAGGCGCGCACTGCCGCTTCACGCCGGATCACCTGCACCAGCTGGGCCTGGCTTTGGGCGCCGCGCTGCACCGGGTCGGTGATGGTGCGGCCCAGTGCTTGCGACTGCTGGGCCAGGCGCTGGGCGACCAGCGGGTTGGTCACCGGCATATCGGCCGCAATCGCCTGCGTGTAGAGCTGGGCGCGCTGCTGCTGGATGCTTCCCAGCAGCGCGGGGCCCAGCAAACCGCCCAGGCTTTGGGTCACCGAGAACAGCACCACAAAGGTGACCATGTGGTCCAACCCCTTGCCCAGCGCCCGCTGGATGCCGATCATCATCACTGGCCCCATGAACAGCGCCGCCGAGAACGCGATCAGGAACTGGCTGAAGAAAAAGTCATGCGGACGGCTCAGGCTGGTGGAGTGCAGATCCAGCCAGCCACCCGCGCCGATCAGCAGGATCGAGGTCAGGATCTGCGGCAGGATGGCCTGGGGGCTGAAGGTGGCCGCCCCAACAATCACGCCTAGCAGCATGCCAACAAAGATCACGCCATACAGCGCCTGCAGCTGCTCGGGCACCACGCCCATCGCGCGCAGCAGGCCCACCACGCCATAGTTCTGCTCCGAGATCATGAAACGCATCATGATGGCGCCCGCCATAAAGGTCAGCGTCGTGGGATGCATCAGCCAGCGCAGCTGGATCAGCGGCGTGCGGCGGCTGTACTCCAGCAGGGCCGCCAGCGCAAACAACACCAGCGAGGCGATCAGCGCATAGGCCAGCCAGGGGGTGCTAAACCACCAGGCATTTACGCCCTGGGCCAGCACCGCGCACAGCAGGCCGACGGCAGGCGCGACCAGCAAGAAGGTCACAAAATCCAGCGGTTCAAACACATGGATCTGCAGGCCTCTTGGCAGTTTGAGCACCACCACGGCCGCAAAGGCCATCAGCGCCAACCCGGCCTCAAACGCATACAGATGGGGCCAGGGGTTGACGTTGACCAGCGAGGGCGACAGCACCCAGGCCAGAGGCACGGCGATCGAGGACATGTTCATGCCCAGGATGAAGGCCGATGGCACCTTGGAAGCTGGGAAGCCCTGCATCACATACATCACGGCCAGCGAGGTGGTGGTGGCGCCAGCAAAGCCAGCGACGGCGCGCACGATGATCGACATCGTGTAGCCCTCGACAAACACGTGCAGCAGCGCCAGCAGCGCGTAAATGCCCAGGCCCCATTCGGCAAACACCCGCAGGCCCAGTTGCTGCCGGCTTTTGAAGACCAGCAGGTTGGCCGTCACATTGACCATCACATAGGCGGCCGGCAGCCAGGCGGCCTCCACCGGGGTGAGGCCCAGCTGGCCCTGGATGGAGGTCAGATTGGCCGTGACCAGGCCATTGCCCAAGCCACCGACCAGGCCCACAAACAGGCCCACCATGATGTAGGCGATACGCCGGGGCAGCGTGTGCTGCAGCCGCGCGGGTGAGCCTGGCAGCACGGGACGCTCATGCGTCTCCCAGTCAGGCGGTTGTTCTACATAGCGAAAGGCGGGCGCGTTCATACCGTCTCCCTGGCATCCGTGCGCAGGCCTTCGGTGATCAGCTGCCAGGCGCGGTCGCTCAGTTGCAGGCGCTCGGCCGGCGTGCGGCCACGCCGCGCTGCGCTGAACATGCCAACGATCAGCAGCAAATCAGCGCCCTCCAAATCCTCCCGGCAGCGGCCAGCCGCCTTGGCCTGCAGCAACAAGGGCGTCACCAGTGCCAAGAGGCGCGCACGCAGATCGACGACCAAGGGGTCATCGAGCGGCAGCGAACGCCAGTAATCGGTCAACGGCACGGTCAGCACCGAGTCATGGGCCCAGAGGCGCAGAAACTCGAACAGCGCATCGGCATCGCCCGTCTCGCTCAAGGCATGGGCCTTGGCGGCCAGCCGCTCCAAAATGTGGATCAACAAGGCCCGCAGCAGCGCCGGCCTGTCCGCAAAATTGCGGTACAGCGTCGTGCGGCTCACCCCCGCCCGCTCCGCCACCACATCCAAAGCCACCGTCACCCCCTGCTCGGTAAACACATGCAGGGCCGCATCGAGCAACTGGCTGCGGTGGGCCAGCGCATCACTGCGGGGTTGGCGTTCTTTGGGGGTCATGGTAAGGAGGCAAAAGCATTAAACGTACAAAACTGTACGCTAATTGCGCGCGGCCTGCACAGACCCTGCGGACATCAGGGTAAACCCGTGGGTTAATGGCTGCCTATTTTTTGAGCAATTTATTGGTGACTTTCGACAGAACAGCCTGCTAGATGAGCCCCCAGAGATCACGCGGCTCACTTGAAGAAGAGCAGTGAGGCATGACACATTCTTCTTGAATTATTTATAGATGAATAAAATATGCGTAAATGACAACATCTATGTTGCTTAACACCTTTAGCAAGCAGAGGTTGGTCGGATTTGAGCAACGTAGAGTCGAAATAATTCATAGATTTGCTTTTCTCGCGCAAAAGACTAATATCTATGAATGCCTCGCCAAAACACACCGCCCTCCGACTACCCGCAAGCTGTTCTGCAGCAGATCGAAAAGCTGGCGCAGAACATTGCGATCGCCCGTAAGCGGCGGGGAGAGTCGCAGGCGCAATGGGCCAAACGACTGGGCATTTCGCAGCCCACGATGGCGCGGATCGAACGGGGTGATCCGTCGGTCGCAATGGCCTCCTATGTGATGTGCATGTGGCTGATCAATCCAAAGGGCGATTTGGCCGAGTTGATTGCGCCGCAGAACGACCATGCGGCGCTGGAGCGGGAGGTCGCCAAGGCAAAAGCTCAACGCAAACCCAAAGCGCCCCAGCCAAACCGTCTGGTGCCGCCAACGGCCAACGCGGATAGTGCCGTGTACCCCAGCCAGGAATCCGACCTTGCCTCCATCATTCCTGGCTTGTTGAACGAGGCACGCCAGGAATGGACAAGTGCAGCCCCAGGGCTTGCCGCTCTCATGGCCAAGAAGCCTCCCCAAAAGCCATGACCGCCGCCGCCTTCCCCTCCGTCTCTGCACGCACCTATGTGCCGCAAGACCAGCTCTATGTCTGGGCCATGGTCAACCCGGCGGCGCCCACCTTGGCGGGCACGGTCAGCCTTTCGCAGCTGGTGGCGGATTGCGCCACGTTCAGCTATGCGCCAGATTGGTGGAACTTTGCACTCAGCCAGGACCTGCCCTTGGTGCAAGGCCAGCTCTTCAGCAACGACGAAAAGCACACGGCACCCGGCGCCATTGACGATGCCCGGCCTGACCGATGGGGCGAGCGCATCATCCGCCACATCGACCGGCCGGCACGCCTGTCGATTCTGGAGATGCTGCTCTTTGCCGGGGACGACCGCTTTGGCGCGCTGGGCATCTCCACCTCGGCCGAGCATTACCTGCCGCGCTACATCGGGCCCTATCCACAGCTGAAGGACTTGGCGCAACTCGCTGCCGCCGTCGAGGATGTTCAGACCCAGGCCCCGATCACCCCCGAGATACAGCGCCTGGTCCAGCCCGGCGTCACCTTGGGCGGCGCCCGGCCCAAGGCCTTGCTGCAAACCGACAACGGCCCTTGCGTCATCAAGTTCAGCGAGCTGGATGATGCTGTGGATACGCCGCTGATTGAACACGCGACGATGAGGCTGGCCGCACAGGCCAACATATACACCGCCAAGACTGCCGTGCTGCCTCTGCCACCGCGCTATGGCAAGGCGCGGCACGCACTCACCATTGCGCGTTTTGATCGCATCGGCCCCTTCCGGGTGCACTGCCAATCCGCCCACACCGCCTTGCGCGCTGCGGGGTTGGAGATGAGCTATAGCGCCCTGGCAAGCATCCTGCTGCGCCTGGGCCATCCAGAGCGCCAAGCCGCCATGCGAGAGGAGTTATTCAAGCGCATGGTCTTTAACATCCTCATGGACAACACCGACGACCATGAGCGCAACCACAGCCTCAGCCTCAACCTGGCTGATAACTACTACGACCTGAGCCCCGCCTACGACGTAGTGCCGAGCCTGCAGAACCTGGGCTACCAAGCCCTCAGTGTGGGGACCATGGGGGCCGAATCCAGTCTGGAGAACGCCCTCAGCCAGATCAATGAATACGGCCTTAAAAGGCCGCGCGCCCTGTCGCTGGTTAAACAAGTGGCTACTGTCGTCGACCAATGGGCTGCGCATTTTCGGGCGCTGGGTGTCAGCCCGGTGGATATGGAACAGCTCGCAGCCAGCATAGACCGCGACGCGCTCAGGCTACAAAGGCAGGCATTTCTTTAAAGCCTGCGTGGCTGGCGGAATACTTCAGCAAAGCACGCGCAGCGCCAGCCCAACCCTTCAAAGATTTGCCTATTTTTGAGGCAGCTCAGTGCCCATCCACCACCACCGGCACCCGTGGCGCCACCGCGCACATCAGCTCATAGCCCACGGTGCCTGCGGCCTGCGCCACTTCGTCGATGGGGAGCACCGTGCCGTTGGCGGCGCGGCCCCACAGAGTCACTTCGCTGCCCCAGCCGGCTTGGGGGATGTCGGTGAGATCGACGGTGACCATGTCCATGCTGACACGACCGATCAGGCGCGAGCGCTGGCCGTCGACCAGCACGGGGGTGCCGTTGCCGCAGTGGCGGGGGTAGCCGTCGGCATAGCCGCAGGCGACGACGCCGATGCGCATGGGCTTGTCGGCGGTGAAGGCCGAGCCGTAGCCGACGGTATCGCCGGCCTGCAGCTCCTGCACGCCGATGACCTTGGCCGACAAGGTCATCGTCGGCTGCAGGCCCCAGTCCTCGGCGGTTTGCAGCGGGTAATCGGGCGCGCTGCCGTAGAGCAGAATGCCGCCCCGCACCCAGTCGCCGCGTTGGCTGGCTGGCATGTCGGGGTTGCGCAGCATCGCGGCGCTGTTGCAGATGCTGCGCTCGCCGGGAAGGTCCAAGGTGGTCTGGTTGAACAGCGCCAGCGCTGCGCCAATGCCTTTGGCGGTGTCGGCATCGCTGAAGTGGGTGATGAGGGAGATCTCGTCCACCTGGGTCAGCGCATTGAGGCGGGCCCAGGCGGAGCGGTAGCGCTCGGCGGTAAAGCCCAGGCGGTTCATGCCGGAGTTCATCTTCAGAAAGACGCGGTGCGGCTGCTGGGTCTTGTGGGCCGCCAGCCAGTCGATCTGCTGGTCGCAGTGCACCGTGTGCCAAAGGTTCAGGCGCGAGCACAGCTCCAGGTCACGTGCATCGAAGACGCCTTCGAGCAACAGAATCGGGCCGCGCCAGCCCAGATCGCGGATGCGCTGGGCTTCGGACGGCTCCAGCAGCGCAAAGCCATCGGCGGCGCGCATGCCGTCAAACACCTGCTCGATGCCATGGCCGTAAGCGTTTGCTTTCACGACACACCACAGCTTGGCGTCTTGCGCCGCCTGGCGCGCGCGGGCCAGGTTATGTTGCAAAGCAGCGGTATGAATGGTGGCTAGAATGGGGCGCGGCATGGCAAATACTCACAACAAGATTATGAAAACCCCTAGTATTCTGGCACCGTGCTTTCAGCCCTGCGTGCTATAACCTCGACTCCCTACACGTAGCTTACAAATTTCTCGCGCCATTAGCATCCCTTATTAGCCTCTCCAACGAATGAAGCGCGGTTTCTATACCATCATGTCGGCGCAGTTTTTCAGCTCGCTGGCCGACAACGCCCTGTTTGTCGTTGCCGTCGATCTGCTGATCAACTCAGGTGCAGCCGAGTGGCAACGGGCCGCCTTGGTGCCCATGTTCGCGCTGTTCTACGTGATCCTGGCACCGTTTGTGGGCGCATTTGCCGATGCCTACCCCAAGGGGCAGGTGATGTTCATCAGCAATGCCATCAAGGTGATCGGCTGCCTGCTGATGCTGTTTGGCCACCATCCGCTGCTGGCCTATGCCGTCGTAGGCCTGGGCGCTGCGGCTTACTCCCCCGCCAAGTACGGCATCCTCACCGAACTGCTGCCGGCCAGCCAGCTGGTGCGGGCCAATGGCTGGATCGAGGGGCTGACCATCACCTCGATCATTCTGGGTGTGCTGCTGGGCGGCCAACTGGTAGGCCCCCAAATCTCCGGCTGGCTGCTGTCCTTTGACCTGCCGCTGATCGATACCCCCATCGACACCCCATCGGAGGCAGCGATCTGCGTGATCGGCCTGCTCTATGCAGGCGCTGCCTGGTTCAACACCCGCATCCCCCGCACCGCTACCCAGCTGGTGCCGCTGCGCCAGGACATGAGCCGCAGCATGTTCTCCAATGTGATGGACCTGCTGCCTGACTTTTGGCGCTGCAACAACCGCCTCTGGCACGACAAGCTCGGCCAGATTTCGCTGTCGACCACCACCTTGTTCTGGGGCGTGTCGGGCAACCTGCGCTACATCGTGCTGGCCTGGAGCGCCGTCGCGCTGGGCTACAGCACTACCAAGGCCTCGGCCCTCGTTGGCGTGGTGGCCATTGGCACGGCAGTCGGCGCGATTCTGGCCTCCATGCGCATGAAGCTGGACGGCGCCACGCGCGTGATCCCGCTGGGCATTGCGATGGGCCTGTTGGTAGTGGGCATGAACTTCATCCACAGCATCTGGCTGGCGGTGCCTTTTCTGATTGTGCTGGGGGGCCTGGGCGGCTTCCTAGTGGTGCCAATGAACGCACTGCTGCAGCACCGGGGCCACAACCTGATGGGCTCGGGCCGCTCGATTGCTGTGCAAAACTTCAACGAGCAGGCCTGCATCCTGGGTCTGGGCGTCGTCTACAGCATGTTCACCCGGTTTGGCATGTCGGCCTATGGCGCCATCACCTGCTTTGGCCTGCTGGTGGCCGGCATCATGTGGTGCATCCAGCTCTGGCACCGGCATAATTGCAAGCAGCATCCGCAGGAAATCAAACGGCTGCTGGACATTGCCCGCCACGACCACCACTGATGAGCCCTGCGGTGGGCAAGGCGCCAAGCCCTGCCGCCCACCTGCATCCCTACCCATAGAAAGCTGACAGCGCCTGTTGACCCCAGGCGCTGCTCTCCGTTGCCCCATGCTCACCGCGCTGCCCTTTTTAGCCTTGATGACCAATGCCCTGATCTGGGGCACGATCTGGTGGCCGTTCCGCCAGCTGCAAGGCATGGGCGTACACCCGGTGCTGGCCACCGCCCTGGTCTACCTGATCCTGTTTTGCGGGCTGATGCTGGTCAAACCTGCAGCGGCGGCCATTGCCCGGCGCCACCCCATGCTGCTGTTGCTGGCCTTTACCTCCGGCACCACCAATGTGCTGTTCAACTGGGCCGCTACCACCGGCGATGTGGTGCGCGTGGTGCTGCTGTTCTATCTGATGCCCGCCTGGTCGGTGCTGCTGGCCTGGTACTTTCTGGGGGAGAGGCCCAACAAATACTCGGTCCTGCGCCTGGTGCTGGCCTTCAGCGGCGTGCTGATCGTGATGATCCCGGCCGGCGCCACCTGGCAGAGCCTGACAGCCAACCTCTCACTGCCCGATGCGCTGGCGATTGCCGGCGGCTTTACCTTTGCCGGCACCAATGTGGTTTTGCGCAGCCAGTACCGGGTGCCGGGCGAGGCGCGCATGCTGGCCATGTTCTTTGGCGGCCTGGTTGCCGCTGGTGCCATGTCGGTGCTGGGCATCTACCTGGGCCGTATGCCGGCCCTCCCCGATATCGCCTGGAGTTGGCCGTTGATGGTGCTGGTGGTCGCCGTGCTGATCATGCTCAGCAACTGGACCTTGCAGTACGGCGCCTCGCGCCTGGCCGCCACTACGGCTGCCGTGGTGATGCTGTCCGAAGTGGTGTTTGCCAGCGCCTCCAACGTGATGATCGAGGGCGCCGTGCTCTCGGGCCGGCTGCTGCTGGGCGGCGCGCTGGTGCTGTCGGCATCGCTGATTGCGGCGATTGAATCTCGCCTGCCTTAAGCAGATGGTTAGCGACTAAGATAGCCGCCATGCCCCAAGCTCAGCACACGCTCCAGGATTTTGTACTCCACGACGCCAGCGCACAGCCCCTACCGCTAGCGCGCTATGCCGGCCAGGTGGTGCTCGTCGTCAACACCGCCACGGCCTGCGGTTTTACGCCGCAGCTCAAAGGGCTGGAAGCGCTGCAGCAGCAGTATGGCGCGCAAGGCTTGCAGGTGCTGGGCCTCCCCTGCAACCAGTTTGGCGCGCAGGCATCGGGCAGCAATGCCGAGATTGCGCAGTTTTGCGAGCTGAACTACCAGACGAGCTTCCCCAGCCTGGCCAAGGTGGAGGTGAACGGCCCGCACGCCGACCCCTTGTTTGTCTGGCTCAAGGCGCAGGCACCGGGCATCCTGGGTGGGCGGATTCTGTGGAATTTCACCAAGTTTCTGGTCGCGCGCGATGGCACCACGGTGCAGCGCTTTGCCCCGATGACCAAGCCGGCCAAGCTGGCAGCGGCTATCGAGAAGGCATTGGCTTCTTCTTAAATACCAAACGGCGCTCAGTCCATCAGCGCCGTCTCCAGCCCGGCCGCAATGCTGGCCAAGCCGGCAATCACGCAGACCGCGCCCCAGAACTTGCGCAGCCAGCGGCGCTTGGGGTTGGCTTTGGTGGGGTCGGGCTTCATGGCGTTCTCCTTGCCAAGTCTCAGAAGGTCAGTGTAAGCAGCGGCAGATCAGCGATCAAGCCAGAGGCATAAAAAAAGCTGTCCACACTTTTGGAGCGTGGGCAGCTTTTTGATTGATTGCCTGAGATGGGCCCAGGCGCAGGGCTTATTCAGCGGCAGCAGCCTGGTCGTCGGCTTGGGCGACGGGCGCCTCGGCTTCGTCATCAGCAGCTTCTGGCGCAGCGGGTGCGGCTACCGGTGCAGGACGGGCGGCAATCGCCTTGACCTGCGCAGCACGGTGCAGATGGCGCTCGACAGCTGCCGGGTGCATGCCGTACATGTCGGCAAACTCGGCCACGCTCTTGCCGCTGGCGGCATGGGCGGTCGCCAGGGCCTCGGCCTTGGCGTCGAACTCGGCGACTTCCTGCATGGCGTCGGCCAGCAGCGCCTGGGTGGCTTCGTCCTTGACCTGGACCTTGGCCAGGAAGTCATCGCGGCTCAGGTCCGAGCCGATGTAGGCCATGCCGATACGGCGGCGCAGCTTGAGCTGCAGGTCTTCGCCATCACGGGGCTTGCGGCGGCGGAAGGACTCCACCAGCGCATGGAACACGTGCTCGGGCGCCATCGCTTCGACCACTTGGCCTTGCAGGTCGTGGCGGGACTGGCCCATGGCCACGGCGTTCAGGTAACGGGTCGAACGGGTATGCAGGCCCAGGGCCACCTTCAGCTCATTCTTTTCGAAGGCATCGGGGTGGGCGGCCATCAGGTCCTGGAACACACCGCGCTTGAGCGGCAGCGGTTGGTCGCCAAACAGCGCAGGGTACAGGCCCGCAAGCTTTTCCACCACGGGGTGGCGTGGGCGGGGAGGCGCCTTGGGCGCCTGGGGAGCACTTGGGCCACCATCACGGCGGGGGCCACGGCCACCCGATGCGGGGCCTTCACGGCGTGCACCGCTGCCGGGCTTGTTGCTGCGGCGGGGGGCTTGGCCCGTGCGTGCAGGGCGCTCGCTGCGCTCCTGGCGTTGCACGGGTGCGGCATCCGATTCGGCAGGCGCAGCGGCGGGTGCCACTTCCAGCGCATGGCCCTTGGTGGCCGCGCGCAGCGCATCGGCCATGGCCGAGTTCAGCACCGGCGCTTTGCCTGCCGGGCGCTCGGAGCGCTCCTGCTTGGGCTGGCGACGCGTATCACCGCCCGCTGCGGGCGCAGCCGGAGCTGGTGCCGGTGCGGAAGCATCAGAAGAGGTGGGGAGGGTCGGTTCGGTCATAAACAAGCGCTGGCGCAGAAAAAAGTGCAGACCCGCCAAGAGCAGCTGCACCGGTAAAAAGCAAAACGCCCTGGATCACCCAAGGCAAGACTGCAAGTATAACGAATCAAGCCCGTCACCAAGTAAGCAGCTGCACACCTTGCGTGGGCTTTCAGGCGCAGGCGCTACCGAGGTTTGCAGCCCCGGCCCCGCGATCCCAGCCCAAGCCACGCCGCATGCGACGCTCAATAGGTCCCCGGGTACTCGCCCCCGTCGATCAGCCAGCTCTGCCCGGTCACATAGCCGGTGTGCTGCGATGCCAGGTAAGCAATCAGCGCACCGACTTCTTCGGGCCGGCCAAAGCGGCCTGCGGGGTTGGCGGCCTCGCGGCTTTGGCGCACCTGGTCTGTGGGACGGCCGCTTTGCTGGGCCAGCTTGTGGATGTGGCGGGCCTGCGCATCGGTATCGAACGCGCCGGGCAGCACATTGTTGATGGTGACGTTGTGGCGTACCGTTTGACGCGCCAGCCCCGCCACAAAGCCCACCAGCCCCGAGCGCGCGCCATTGGACAGCCCCAGTTCGGCATGCGCGGCCTTGACGCTGCGCGAGACGATATTGATGATGCGCCCGTAGCCGCGCTGCTGCATGCCATCGACCACGCGGCGCATCATGTCGATCGGGCCGACCATCATCATGTCCAGCGCCTCGTGCCAGGTCTCGTCCGTCCAGTCGCGGAAATCGCCAGGCGGGTAGCCGTCGGAGTTGTTGACCAGGATGTCCGGCTGCGGGCAGGCAGCCAGTGCAGCCTCACGGCCCGCTTTTTTGGTGATGTCGGCCACCACATAGCGCACGGGGCGGCCACACTCGGCCGACAAGGCCTGCGCCGCCGCTTGCAGGCTGCTTTCGGTGCGGGCGGCGATCACCACCTCGGCCCCTTCCAGCGCCAGCTGGCGCGCTGCTGCATAGCCCATGCCCTTGCTGCCGCCCCAGACCAGCGCGGCCCTGCCCGTCAATCCCAGATCCATGGTGTTGTTCCTTAGCTTAGGTTAGCTGTGCTCGCTCAGCTCGGCCACGGCGGCCGCTTCGTTCTGGAAGATAAAGCTGTCGCTGTAGATCTTGTCCAGCGCCGCACCCGACAGGGCCATCAGCGCCTTGGCATCGGCAATCATATGGGGCGAGCCGCAGAGGTAGATCGAATGCTCGGACAGGTCCTCGAAGTCCTCGGCAATGGCGTCCTGCACATAGCCGCGCCGGCCGGTCCAACCCTCTGAAGGGCGCGAGAGCACCGGCACAAAAGTGAACTCATACAGCTGCCCGGCCCAGGCCGCGATCTCGTCGAGCAGGTACAGATCCGCCTCGCTGCGCATGCCCCAGTAGAAGTGGATCGGCGGGCAGTCGGCATCGCCCAGCAGCGATTCCAGAATCGCCTTGATCGGCGCAAAGCCGGTGCCAGTGGCGGCAAACACCATGGGTTGGTAATCCTGCGCCCGGTAGTAAAAGCTGCCATGGGGCAGTTCCACATCCAGCACATCGCCTACCGCCATCGTCGCCAGCAGGCCATCGGTAAAGCGCCCGCCGGCAATCTTGCGGATCTGCAGGCTGATGCGCCGGCCCTGTGGCGGCGTGGCCATCGAGAAGCTGCGGTGCTCGCCACCGGGCAGGCAGATGTTCAGGTACTGGCCCGGCACATAGCGCAAGCCATGGTCCTCGGGCAGGTCCAGCGCCAGGTGGTAGATGTCGGGCGTGTGCATGTGCAGCTCGGCCACGGTGGCCTGCACCCGGGTGGCTGAGGAGCTGTCCGGGCCCGTCGCGATGCTGATGACCAGATCCGACTGCGCCCGCGCCTGGCAGGCCAGCGCATAGCCCTGGGCATGCTCCTCCTCGCCCATGGCCAGCGGCAGTTCGCCATCGGCATAGGCAAACGCGCCCTCTTCCACCTTCATGCGGCAGGTGCCGCAGCCGCCAAAGGTGCAGTCATGGGGCAGCGCCACACCCTGGCGGGTGGCGGCGTCGAGCACCGACTCATCGGCAGCCACTTCAAACGATTGCTGCGTCTGCAGCCACTGTACGCGGTAGTTCATCGCAGACCTCAGCTCGGTTGTCCCTGGCGCTTATTTCTTGATGTCGGCCTGCACCAGCACATCGGCTGCGGCGCCCAGGTGGTCTTTCAAGGCCTGCAGGGCGGCCACGCCACAGGCGGTGTCCTGCTCGCCATTGCCGCCCGACAGACCCACACCACCAATCACCTCGCCATTGACGACGATGGGGTAGCCGCCAACGAAAACCGCAAACTTGCCTTCAAAGCTCCACTGGATGCCAAAGGCCTCATTGCCAGGCAGCGCCGGCCCATTGGGTGCCGTGTTGAACAGGTGGGTGGAGCGCTTGTGCCCTGCTGCCGTGAAGGCCTTGTTCCAGGCGATCTGCGGGCCGGTGACGCGGGCGCCATCCATGCGCTCGAGCACCAGCGGAAAGCCGCCTTCGTCGGTAATACAGACCGTCTCGGTCACGCCAATTTCCTTGGCCTTGGCCAGTGCGGCCAGGGACATCACACGGGCTTCTGCCAGTTCCAGTTTCAGTGCGCTTTTCATCGTGTTTCCTCTTGCTGTCAGGTGTCAGATACCGCGGTAGACGGTCTTGATCTGGGTAAAAAATTCCAGGCCGGCGCGGCCCGATTCGCGGAAGGTGGAGGTGCTGGAGTTCTTCAGCCCGCCAAAGGGGGCATTGACCAGGTTGCCGGTGGTCGTGCGGTTGATCTTGACGGTGCCGGACTGGATCTCGTTGGTGAACACATGCATGTAGCGCGGGTTCATCGTGACGATGCTGGCCGACAGGCCGTACTGCGAGTCATTGGCCTGGCGCAGCGCGTCGTCAAAATCGGCGACCTCGATGATCGCCAGCACCGGGCCAAAGATCTCTTCCTGCGCAATGCGCATGCTGTTCTTCACATCGGTAAAGACTGCGGGCGACAGGTAGTAGCCATGGTCGAACTCGCCACCGGTCAGCCGCTCGCCACCGCACAGCCAGCGTGCCTCGCGCTTGCCAATGTCGATGTAGTTCAGCACCGTCTGCAGCTGCTTTTCCGTCGCCAAGGGGCCCAGGTCCATGCCCGGCGCCATGCCGTTGCCGATCTTGAGCTGGGACACGCGCGTCAGCAGCTTGTCGGTAAAGGCCGCCTTCACGCTGGGCACCACCAGGATGCGGCTGGTGCCGGTGCAGGCTTGGCCGGTCAGTGAGAAGCCGCCCTTGATCGCCAAGTCCACCGCCAGGTCCAGGTCGGCGTCCTCCATCACGATCAGCGGGTTCTTGCCGCCCAGCTCCATCTGCAGCCGGGTGGAGAGGTGTACGGTGCGGTGGATCTGGGTGCCGGCGGATGTCGAGCCGGTGAACGAGATCGCACGGATGGCCTGCGAGTTGGTGATGACCGGACCCACCTCGCCCGCGCGGCCGGTGACGCAGTTGACCACGCCGGCTGGCACACCGGCTTTCTCCAGCGCTTCGACCAGGCGCAGGCCCGACAGCGGCGCATCCGACGAGGGCTTGAACACCACCGTGTTGCCGGTGATCAGCGCCGGCGCCAGCTTGCGCGCCGGGATGGAGGCGGGGAAGTTCCAGGGCGAGATCACGGTCACCACGCCCAGCGGCTCGCGGTGGCTGAACACATGCAGGTTGGCATCGTCCTGCGGGTAGGTCTCGCCGCCCAAGGTCTGGCCTTCGGTGGCATAAAAACGAAAGGTTTGCGCGCTGCGCAGAAACTCGTCGCGCGCCTGGTTCAGCTGCTTGCCCTCCTCGCGGGTCAGCTCCTGCGCAAACTGCTCCACGTTCTTTTCCAGGTAGCTGGCCGCGTCGTTGAGGATCTTGGCGCGCTTGCCAATGGCCAGCTTGCGCCAGCCCTCAAAGGCTTTTTGCGCGGCCTGCACCGCCGCCTCGGCATCGGCCGGGCCCGACGCCTGAAAGCGCCCCACCACATCGCGGGTATCGGCGGGGTTGAGGTTGTCAAAGGTGCTGCCCAGCAAGCAGGGCACCCAGGCGCCGTTGATGTAGTTCAGAAACGTTTGCACGGTATCAGCCATGGTGGAGAGGTCTTGGAGAGGTGAGGGGTCGGTCACAGCGGCAGGCGCCAGGGGCCTGCCGCTGTCCTGGGCAAGGGGGCGCAGCAAGGCTCAGGCCGCCAGCAGCTCTTCCTGCGAGATCTGCAGGTCCTTGGCGACATAGTCGTGGTACAGCGCCGTGGTGTAGAGCAGGCGCATCTGGGCACCGATCTCGCAGATGCGCAGGCACTTGGCTTGCAGCTCGGGCGTGTTGGCATGCTCCAGCACGATCTGGTAGCCGCGCTCGCCATGGATTTCGTCAGAGACGATGTGCAGGTCAAAGAACTCGACCTCTTCATCAGTAAAGCCGTACTTGTCGCGCAAGGTGGGCGTCTGCTTGCGGTAGATCGATGGCACCTGCGACTCCAGGCCCACGACCAGACCGGCCACCGCGACCACCGGTTCTTCGCGCATCGCAATCGAATAGCACCAGGCCTGCAGGCCACGCGTGGTGGGCGACATGTTATTGGGATCCACCACGCGCTCACGCGTCGTACCGCAGGCCTCGGCAAAACGGATCAGCAGATCGGTGTGGCGGTCACCACCAATCTCCTCCTCATACATATTGGCCAGCAGAAAGTCCTTGGCCTCCGTCATATGGTCTGGCGTGCGGGCATACAGATAGGCGAGGTAGTCGGCAAACGGGCCCACGTAGTGGTAATGGTTCTCGGCCCAGCGCGCCAGGTGCTCACGGCTCAAACGGCCAGTCGCCCAGGCCACGCTGAAAGGGGCCTTGTTGGCGCTTTTGCCCTTGATCGCATTCTCAAGCGCAGCGCGGAAATCATCGCGGTTCATCAGTGTTTGGGTCATGGCGGGTTCCTCAGAAATGTTGGGGTCGTCGCCAAGTCAAACCGATCCAAGCGACACACTTAGAATACTGTATACAGAATACGGGGTCAATATTTTCGAACCCAACTCACCCCTAGTGCTTACCCCTATCGTTGGTGAATTCCAAAATCCCTAGCCGTCACTCAACAGTCACAAGCCATTGATATTCATTCATCTGCAAGTACCAGAGCCAAGCCAAAATTCCCTCTACATCACGTTATCCCTAGTACATCCACAAAAGTCATTTGTATACAGTATGCATCATTGCAATGCGGAGGATGCCATGCCCCAGATCACCTTTCACAAAAACGGCCAGACCTTCCAAGGCGAGGTCAAAACCGGCGCCAACCTGGTGGTGCGCGCGGGGATCAAGCAGTTCCCCTTTCCCCACCTGGCCTACCAATGCGGCATGGGCAAATGCGCGACCTGCGCCTGCAAGGTGCTGGCGGGGGCTGAGCACCTGCCGGCACCGAACTGGAAAGAGAAAAAGCAGCTGGGCGCACACCTGGACGAAGGCTTTCGCCTGGTGTGCCAGCTCTGGCCCGAGCACGACCTGGAGCTGGAACAAGTGCCGCTGACGGCCAGCCCAGCCAGCCAAGCCGCTGGCACAGCGCCAGCCACCCCCGCAGTCTGAGGACTACCCATGTTTGTGATCTTGACCAGCAAGCCCGGCCAGTACCGCACCCAAGCCAATGCCGATATCCATCTGATCGAAGCCTGGGACTACCACTTCTGCGGCCGCCTGCTGGCCCACTTTGCCGTGGGCGAGTTGCTGCGCGAGACCAAGGTGCAGGTGATCGAAGAAGGCCCCGGCGGCACCACCAACCGCGTGCCCTCCAAGTTTCTGGAGCGCTTTGATTCCCTGGAGCAAGCCCGCCAGGCGCTGCAGCACCTCTGCCAGTTCGGCGCGCTTGATGCCACGTTGACAGCAGCACCCCTCACCGCCCCCACCGCCGCCTGATTGCCCCGTATGCCCACCATCACCTTTGTCAGCAACGACAACAAGACCGTCGAAGCCCCAGAAAACAGCAACCTGCTGCGCGTGTCGCTGCGCGAGAAGGGCGGCATCCCCTTCAAATGCGGCGGCGGCCTCTGCGGCACCTGCAAATGCCTCATTGAGGAAGGCCTCGCCCACACCGATGCCATCAAGGCCAAGGAGCGCAAGCATTTCAGCGAGGAAGAGTTTGCCGCAGGCCACCGCCTGGCCTGCCAGACCTTTGTCAACGGCGACATCAAGGTCAGCTGGGTGCTCCGGCCATGAGCGCCTGGAGCGCCATGGCCGAGCACCTCTCCTGGGGCCGCTACCTGGCCATGGGGCTGATGGTGCTGGCGGGCGCCGCCATGCAGGGCGTCGGCGGCCTGGGCTATGCGATGTTCTGCGCGCCCCTCGCGGCGATCTTCTTCCCCGAACTGGTGCCTGGCCCCTTGCTGGCCGTAGGCGCGCCGCTAGCCTTGCTGGCCTATTTGCGTGAGCGCGATGCCCTCAACCGCCAGGTCGCTGCCGCCACCTTGGTAGGCAGGGTCATCGGCACCTTTGCCGCCACCGGGCTGCTGGTGCTGTTCAGCGCCCATGCGCTGTCCATTCTGTTTGCGGTGCTGATCCTCGCCGCCGTCAGCCTCAGCACCCTGGGCTGGCGCGTGCAGCCCAGCACCACCAACCTGTCGATCGCCGGTGTGGCCAGCGGCATCATGGGCACCATCACCGCCGCTGGCGGCCCGCCGTTTGCGATTGCGATGCAGCACCTGGCACCAGCCACCATGCGTTCCACCTTGGGCGTCGTCTTCTTTGCCGGCACCATCGTCTCGCTCAGCGCCCTGGCCTGGGTGGGCCGCATGGGCAGCGGCCACTGGCTGCTCAGCCTCGTGCTGCTGCCCTGGATGCTGGGCGGCTTTCTGGCCTCCAACCACCTGGCCCGCCATATCTCCAAGGCCAGCATCCGCCGCTGGCTGCTGGGCACCGCTGCCGTCAGCGCCTGCATCATCCTGCTGCGCGTCTGGCTCTGATTCCCCCCACTCCACCCCACACCATGCTGCACATCACCGATGCCATGGTGGACACCCTCGTGTCCACCGACCAAGCCCTTCTGGCCATGCACACGGCCTTTGCCGCCTTTGGCGCAGGCGAGGCGGCGATGCAAGCGCGCGAGCGCACTGATGCCGGTGGCGTCAAGCTCTCCACCCTGGGGGCCGTCATCCCCGCGCAAGGCGTCACCGGCGCCAAGGTCTACACCACCATTGCCGGCCAGTTCAACTTTGTCATCCTGCTGTTCTCAACCGAGACCGGTGCGCCGCTGGCCACCTTGGATGCCAATGCCATCACACGCCTGCGCACCGCCGCCACCACGGTGCTGGTGGCCCAGCATCTGGCACCCGCCAATGCGCGCCATCTGTATTTGTGCGGTGCCGGCGTGCAGGGCCTGGCCCATGCGCAGCAGATGGTGCAGCACTTTGGGCTGCAGCGCATCGATGTGTTCGACCCCTATGCGCCCGAGGGGCTGGAGGCACGCCTGGCGCAGCTGACTGGATTGCCCGCAGCGCAGATCCGCCGCGTGGCGCACACCGAGGGCGTTGGCGAGGCGGACATCATCGTCACCGCCTCACGCGCCAAGGATCCGCTGTTCAATGGCGAGCATGTAGCGCCCCATGCGCTGGTAGCAGCCATTGGCTCCAGCCTGCCCCACACCCGCGAGCTGGACGATGCCTTGCTGGCGCGGGCGCAGCTGATTGCGGTGGAATGGAAAAAGCAGGCGACCAGCGAAGCGGGTGACCTGGTGCTGGCCGACCCGGGCCTGTCGCTGGCGGGCAAGCTGGTGGAGCTGGGCGATATTGTCAGCGGCCGCCATGTCGTCAGCGCGCAGCCGGGCATCCGGCTGTACAAGGCCGTGGGCGTGGGTTTGGAAGATATTGCGCTGGCGGGCGTGGCTTACCAGAACTACCTGGCCAGCAAGGCCTAAGCGCGGGGCGCAGGATCAGGGCTCAATGCCGGCCGCGTTGTAGATATGGCGTGCGGCCAGCAGGCCGGCCAGTTCAGGGTCGCCCTTGATAACGGCGCGCAGGATGGCCGCATGCTCTTCCCAGTTCTGGGGCGCACGCGCTTGGCTGCGGGGCGCAAACAGCACTTCGGTGCGGTCGCGCAAGGACAGCATCACCTCTTGCAGCACCGAGTTGGCAGCCACCTTGCCCAGCGCCAGGTGGAACTTTTGGTTCAGCACGGCCAGCACATCGCCATCGCCGGTGTGGGCGTTCTTGGTGCCTTCGGCCAGCAAGGCCTCCAGCGCGGCGATCTGTTCGGGGTCATGGCGCTTGGCGGCCAGGCGGGCGTTGAGTGCCTCCAGGGTGGCACGCACTTCGACCAGCTCACGCAACAGGTCGCCATGGAACTTGGCGACCGAGGCACCGCGCCGGGGCTCGATGATCACCAGCCCGCTCGATGCCAGTTGGCGCAAGGCCTCGCGCACGGGCATGCGCGATACCGAAAACTCCTCGGACAGCCGCTCTTCCACCAGCCGCTCGCCGGATGCAAGCTCGCCCGACATGATCTTCTCGCGCAAGGCTTCCACCAGCTGCTGGGTCAGCGGCGAGTGGTTCAGTCCTGTTTTTTTGTCTCCGTTGGCAATGGGCATGAAAGTCGGTCCGTTCGGTACGTTGCAAGCCCTGGGCAGCGCATGGGTCACCATACACCGTCCAGGGTCGCGCCCAGTTTACATGCCCAGCAAGGGTTTGCAGCCGCTTGCACTTGTCTTGTATACAGAAATCTAGGCTTAGCGGTTGGCGCGGCGGATCTCGGCCAGCGAACGGGTGTCCTGCATCGCCGCAGCCCAGAGGCGTCCCGGAGACATTTCTGCCAGGCGCTTAGCCTGCCATTGCACAAACGCATCTTCGATACGCGACAGCCAGCCCAGCGATGCGGGTAGCAAAGCGGCGCCGGGTTGGCGTAGCGCCAGCAGATCGGTGGCTGGGGCAGCAACAGCTTGGGTCGCAGTGGTCTTCATGAATCAGCTCCTGGGATAACCTAGTAATTACCCTAGTGTATCCAGTGTACAAATCCATGGTCTTGATCTGGATTCATAACCCTGCACTATCCAAGCCCATGATTGGCTTCACAAAACGGACAGAAATCACTGCGCGCTTAGAAAGCTCTGCTGACCGTACAGCCGGGCGTTCCGCAGCGATAGAGGCCTATTTCAGCAATTCTTGTATACGAAAATCGCGTTTTTCATGATTTAACCCGGATCATTTGCATGTTGCATTGCAATATTTCTGGTATTCCCTGATGATTTTTTGATTCATTGTATTTAGTATACAAATTGGCTGTTTAATCATACCAAGGAGTAGCCACGATGGATCCGTCAGTCTCTATAGGGCCCGCACACTGGGCCTACCTCGCCGGCGTGCTGGTCATCATTGTGACCATGGCCTTCCGTGCCAATGTGGTGGTGCCATCGATATTGGCCACCGTCGTCGTCGCGCTGGCCTGGAGCGGCAGCTTCATCACCGGAATAGGAAGCATATTCAGTGCCAGCATGGTGGCGGCCAAGGAGCTGTTCAACATCTTCTTGATCATTGCGCTGATGACGGCACTGCTCAATGCGCTCAAGGACCTGGGCTCGGACATCCGCATGGTCAAGCCCTTCCGCGCGGTGATGAAGAACGGCCATATCGCCTATTTCATCCTGGCGCTGGTCACCTACCTGATCTCGCTGTTCTTCTGGCCCACGCCAGCCGTGCCGCTGGTGGCGGCGGTGCTGCTGCCAGCAGCCATTGCGGCAGGCCTGCCGCCCATCGCAGGGGCCATGGCCATTGCGATTGCCGGCCAGGGGATGGCACTGTCGTCCGACTATGTGATTGGCGTGGCGCCGGGCATCAGCGCCAAGGCCGCTGGCGGCATCAGCGCGGTGGCGGTGGGCGATAAGGCCCTGCTGCTGTCCTGGGTGGTCGGCATGATTGCGCTCTTCCTGTCGTACCTCAAGGTGCGCAAGCTCATCGTGCCCAGCGACAACGCCCTGCTGGAGCGCTGGGAGCTGAACCCCGCCGGCATCGATGCGCAGATCGAAGGCGCGGGCCCGTTTGACAAGGCCGAGATCGCCAAGGGCACCGCCCATGAGGGTGACCTGGGCACCAATTCGGAGCTCGAAGCCGAGCTGCGCAAAACCCAGCCGCTGGCCTCGGCCTCCAAGCTGTTTGCCGTGCTCACCCCGCTGGCCTTTTTGCTGGTGATTCTGGTGATGGTCGCGCCCAAGTTCACCACCGCCGTGCCAGAGCTCAAGGGCGGCGATGCCGCCATGCTGATCGGCGGCGTCGCGGCGCTGCTGATGATCTGGGCGACCACCGCTGCCCAGGGCTTTCGCAAGATGCTAGATGGCGCGGCCGACCATGTCACCGATGGCTTTGTGTTTGCGTTCAAGGCCATGGGCTCGGTGCTACCGATTGCCGGCTTCTTCTTTATCGGCTCGGGGGAGACGGCTGGCGCCATCCTGGGCATTGCCCCCGGCACGCCGGCGCCCAGCCTGTTGTTTGAGCTGGTGCAGGCCGGCCAGCACCTGATCCCTGACAGCCAGTTGCTGGTCTCGTTCGGCGTCCTCATCATGGGCATGATCACCGGCATCGATGGCTCGGGCTTCTCCGGCCTGCCGCTGACCGGCACCATCGCTGGCGCGCTCGGCCCGGCCTCAGGCATGGATGTATCCGCACTGGCCGCCCTGGGCCAGATGGGTGCGGTGTGGACAGGTGGCGGCACCTTGATCGCCTGGTCCTCGCTGATCGCCGTCGCAGGCTTTGCCCGGGTGAATGTGCTGGAGCTGGCCCGTGCCTTGCTGATACCGGTGGTGCTGGGTTTGATGGCGGCCGTCTTCACCGCCGTCGCCCTGTGGGGTAGCTGAGATGGCGCAGATGCCCCACCAGGATGTGCGCGGCGTGCTGGGCCAGCGTGCGATGGTGGCCTCCGGCCACCCGCTGGCCGCCGCCGCCGCGCAGGCCCAGCTGCAGCAAGGCGGCTCGGCCGTAGATGCCGCGATTGCCGCCGATGCGGTGCTGGGCGTGGTCGAGCCCATGGCCACGGGTGTGGGCGGCGATCTGCTAGCCATGCTGGTGCCACCGGGCCAGCCGCCGCTGGCTTATAACGGCACCGGCCGCGCCCCCCAGCGCTTGACGGCCGACCTGGTCGAGGCCTTCCCCCAGCGCCGCATCCCCGAGCGCCATCCGCTCTCCGTCACCACGCCCGGCGTGGTGCAAGGCTGGTGGGATCTGCACCAGCGCTTTGGCAAACGGCCTTGGGCGCAGCTGTTTGATGCCGCCGTGCAGGCCGCCAGCCAGGGTTTTGCGGTGGCCCCCGTGGCCGCACGCGAGTGGGCCCTGTTCCAACCGGTGATTGCTCGCGATGCCGCCAGCGCCGCCCTGTACCGTGCCGATGCCCCACCCCGCGCGGGCGAGCGCTTCGACAACCCGGCCCTCGCCCGCTTGCTGCAAGCCGTCGCTGCGCAAGGGCCACAGGCTTTTTATGCCGGCGCCATCCCCACCGCCTGCGCGGCCGCCGTACAGGCAGCGGGTGGTGTGTTGGCCGCTGTAGATTTCAGCGCCCACCAGGGCAACTTCTGCACGCCAGTGAGCACGCCATTTCGCGGCGCCACCATCTACGAGTGCCCACCCAACACCCATGGCGTGGCCGTGTTGCATGCACTGGCCGCCATGCAAGACCAGGCCATCGACATGGCCAGCGCAACTACCCAGGTTGCCCTAGTGCAGGCCATGGAAGCGGCGATGGCCCATGCCCAGCAGACCGTGGCCGACCCAGCCGGCAATACCGTCTGCACCACCGTGGTGGATGCCGATGGCCTGGCCATCAGCCTGATGAGCAGCGTGTTCAAGCGCTTTGGCTCGGGCATTGGCGTGGCCGAAGGCGGCTTTGTGCTGCAAAACCGGGGCCATGGTTTTTCGCAGCCCGGCCATATCAATGGGCCGGCGCCGGGCAAGCGCCCCTACCACACGGTGGTGCCGGGCGCGGCTACGCGCGATAGCGAATTCCTCGGTGTGTTTGGTGTGGTGGGCGGCGCGATGCAACCCCAAGGCCAGGTGCAGCTGCTGTGCCGCATGCTGGCCGGAGGCGAGGCACCGCAGCCCGCCTTGAACCAGCCACGCTGGCGGCTGGAAGGCGGCCGGGTGCTGGCGGTGGAAGCCGGCATGCCGCCCGCGATTACCGCCGCGCTGCGCGCCCAGGGCTACCGCGAGCCGAGTGGTGAAGGCGAGCTGGGCGGGCGCAGCGACTTTGGTGGTGCGCAATGGATCTGGCGCCTGCCCGATGGCCAGTTGTGTGGCGCCTCCGACCACCGCAAGGACGGCCTGGCACTGGCCGTCTAAGAGTCGCTAACACAACCCTTGATACGTCGTTACCAAGCCTTGTCGTACGTCTGTACTGCCTGCGGCTTGGCGCCTCGTCTCAACCGCAAACCTTCGGTTTGCTGGGTCGTGTTAGCGACTCTAAGCCGCCTGCGTTTCAGCGCTGGGCTTGGGGTGGCGCCAGCGCCTCGTCCAGCACCTCGATCCAGTGGCGCACCGGCACATCGGTGCCCGATTGCAGATGGGTGATGCAGCCAATATTGGCCGACAGAATCGCGGCAGGTGGCGCATCGCTGCAGGCCTGGTTCAAGGTGCCGATCTTGCGGTCGCGCAGCTGGTGGGCAATCTCGGGCTGCAGCAAGGAATAGGTACCGGCCGAGCCACAGCAGAGGTGCGATTCCACCCGCGAGACGCGGATGTCAAAGCCCAGGCGGCGCAGGCTGGTCTCCACCCCGCCGCGCAGCTTTTGGCCATGCTGCAAGGTGCAGGGCGGGTGGTAGGCCAGGGGGGCCTCGGGCAGGTTCAGCTGGCCATGCAGGCGCTGCTCCAGCTCGGGCAACATATCAGGCAACAGCTCGCCCAAATCACGCGCCAATGCGCCAATCGCAGCAGCCCGCGCGGCATAGGCCGGGTCATGGCGCAGCAGGTGGCCATAGTCCTTCACCATCACGCCGCAGCCCGAGGCCGTGGTCACAATCGCCTCGACCTGCCGGCTCTCCACATGGGGCCACCAGGCATCGATATTGGCCCGCGCCTGCGCCAGCGCGCCCTGCGGGTCACTCAGGTGCTGCTGCACCGCACCGCAGCAAGCGGCGGCGGGGGTGATCAGGGTCTGGATGCCCACGGCATCGAGCACCCGCGCAGCGGCGGCATTGATATTGGGCAGCATCACCGGCTGCACGCAACCGGCCAGCATCAGCACCTTGCGGTCATGCGCACGCGTCGGCCACTTGCCGGCACGCGGCGCGCGCACCAGCTTGGCCTTGATGGCGGCAGGCAGCACCGGGCGGGCCAGCCGCCCCAGCGCCAGCGCCGGGCCAAAGGCCTTGGACACCATGCCCTTGCGCAGCGCCCAGCGCTGCAGGCGCTCGGCCGTGGGGCGCTCCACCTTCTGGTCGACGATGTGTCGGCCAATATCGAGCAGCTTGCCGTATTGCACGCCGCTGGGGCAGGTCGATTCGCAGTTGCGGCAGGTCAGGCAGCGGTCCAGATGGGTCTGGGTCTTGCGCGTGGGTTGCTGGCCTTCGAGCACCTGCTTGATCAGGTAGATGCGGCCGCGCGGGCCGTCGAGCTCATCGCCCAGCAGCTGGTAGGTGGGGCAGGTGGCAGTGCAAAAGCCGCAATGCACGCATTTGCGCAGAATGGCCTCGGCCTCCTGGCCTTCCGGGGTGTCTTTGAATTCGGGGGCTAATTGGGTTTGCATGGTGCAGGGGTGCCTCGATTAGCTGAGCTTTATTTAGCTCAACGCCCAGTCGCCCAGGCGGCCGGGGTTGAAGATGCCGTTGGGGTCAAACGCCTGCTTGAGCCGCTGCTGCACCTGGCGCAGCGCGGGCGAGGCGGGCGTAAAACCAAAATCATCGGATGCCAGCAGCCCTACCTGGCTACCGGGCCTGAAACACACCGCGCTGCCGCCGACGCTGGCCGCCAAGCTTTGCAAGGCATGGACATGCTGCATGGGCGCTTGCACCCAGCGCAGCGCACCGCCCCACTCCATCAGCGGCTGCAGGCCTTCTTCGGTGCAGGGCAGCACCGGCGTGGTGGCCGGCAAGGACAAACGCCACAGCGCATGGCCCGGCTCCATATCGCTGAACCAAGGCAGTTGCTGCTCGCGGCAGGCCAGCCAGGCGGCATCGGCCTGGCCATGGTCCAGCATCGTGCCGCCCATGCCATCGAGCGCCGACTGCACGGCCGCCACCGCGCCGCGCAGGCGCACCAGCAGATGGCCCTGGTCGCCCTCACCGGATTGCTGCCAGAGGCTGGCATTGATGGGCAGCGGCTTGGCGCGCCAGACGGCGAGCCTGTCCAGCGCCTGCTGGGCCGTGCATTCGTAGTAAAGCGTCGCTTGTGCGCGCTGCAAAGGCAGCACCTTGAGGCTGACCTCCGTGAGCAGGCCCAGGGTGCCCCAGGCGCCCGCCATCAACCGCGACACGTCATAACCCGCGACGTTCTTCATCACCTGGCCGCCAAAGCGCAACAGCTCGCCCTGTCCATTGATCAGCTCCAGGCCCAGGATGTAGTCACGCACCGCCCCCGCCGCCGCCCGCGAGGGGCCGGACAAGCCTGCCGCCACCATGCCACCGACTGTGGCACCCGGGCCAAAATGCGGCGGGTCAAAAGCCAGGCACTGGCCACTTTCGGCCAAGGTGGCCTCCAGCGCCGCCAGCGCTGTGCCCGCCCGCACGGTCACGACCAGCTCGCTGGGCTCGTAACTGACGATGCCGCTGTAGCCCCGGGTGTCAAACACCTCGCCGCCCAGGCGCGCACCATAAAAATCCTTGCTGCCACCGCCACGAATGCGCAACGGCGCCTTGTGCGCATGGGCGGATCGAACGCGCTCCTGCCAGTCGAGCACGGTGGGGGAAAGAGAGGCAGCCACAGCTTGGTCCATGGCGCCATGGTAGCGACAGTTGCTGCCGGCGCAGGGAGGTCAAGTTAGATGGGGGACTGAGGGAGGTTGATGGGGGCCTGATTGACTCAGACCTCGCAATTTTTTCGGTCGTGCTCCTCCCGGTCGAGCACTGGTGGCGGCAGAGAGCGGAACTTGCTGCCGGCAGGGACCGGTCAACGTAAATGAGAGGTTGATGGGGCCGCTATTTGAATCATGGGGATCCATCAAATCTGGATGGGCTTAAAACTGTATTCGCGATATTTAGTACGTGAACTACAGGCGAGGCAATATGAACCATCAGCCGTGCCATCGATATTAATTATTTGAAGTCCACCCCTGCAATTAGCCCATAAGCTATTGCAATGCCGCCTCCAAAAAACGCGCCAATCCATAAAGTCTTTACAATATCAAACGATAGATTAACGCCCATTACTAGCGATAATAACCAAAGAAATACACCATAAACCATGACGCCCGAAACGGTTGCGCATGCTGTAAGATTTACGATAGTGAGTTTCTCTTTGCGCTGCAGAACAAGAATGCTAGGCAATCCAAAGATAAAAAATCCAAGGTAAGCAAAAAAAACCGAAATGAATATTGGAATGCTCAAACCTGCTTTGTTCGCATCGGTTAATGTTATTAAAATAATAAAAAACAATGCTGGAAATAGCGGCCCCAGCAATGCCGCAATCAATGCCCTTGCATTCACTTGCATGAGCAAGCTCCAATTATTTGCTCGGTTTGCGGATACCATACGTTATCGATTAAATATGATAGCCCTGAATTTTGCCCTATAGGTCCTTGCGCCCAGCCAGCACCCTCTCCAAAATTATTTACAACTCCATTACTCACATTGCGCGCCACATAGCCAGGAAAAAGTTTATGTCCTGGCTGAGTAACATTAACAACTACTGTCCCATTGTTTAAACTATAAGATTTGACTGGGTTATTATTATAACCTCCAGAATCATTTCCAAATGAACTTACATAGTCGATGCCATTAAAGACGCTTTGAGCTAAATCGGGGGTGGCATTGTTCATAGCTCCATTTATAGTCGCAGCATTAGGTTTTCCGGGAGTGGGCGATTTTATAATCCCCTTCATCACACATGCGGAATCTGCTCCATTCAAGGAGACCTGTTTATTATAATAATGGTAATGCCAATCAGCGCTTGCATCAATTTTTTCCGGCCATCCATCAGGTCTGGGGAATGAAATATTAGGCCCTCCTGGAATGTTGCAGCTAACTGTATTCCCGGATGCTACACATGCCAGTCCTAGCGGATCGACACCAGATATTGGATTATTCGCTGTATACCTAAATAAATTAACCCCTCCTGATGTATTGATTAAATCCTGATTTACATATTCTCCGATCACCGGCTCATAATACCGATGCCGGTTGTAATAAAGCCCCGTATCCCCATCCGCATGCTGCCCCGGCAGCCGAATCGGCTGGTACAGATCACCCGGGTTATGCTCCGCCCGCACATTGCCCCAGGCATCCAACTGCACAGCCCAGTCCAGCCGGCTGTCTTCCCGGATCAGGGCATTGGGCGTTCCCAGGTGATCGCAGAGGTAGTGGCGGATCTCGACTTTTTCTGCAGCTTTTTTGCGTTGGTCGCTCAACGTTTGCTCGTAGTCTTGCAGCTGCTCACGCATAAAGATCTGCACATCCTTGGACATGGACTTAAAGGCGATGTTCTGGGGCAGCGCGGCGCTTAGGTTCTTGATATCTGCCAGGGCGCTTCGCAGGGCGTCTTGCACCACGCCCGGTGAGGTATTGGCGAGCAGTTGTTCGCCCAGATCCAGGGGAGCTTTGCTGGCTCTGCGCAGCTGGATGAGTGGGGTGAACGATCCAGGCTCGTAGATGGTGTGGATGACTTCTGGTTGGGCCGCGCCATCGCTGTCCTGCAAGTTCGCGCTGTTGTACCGTTCGGTGTGAATCAAGCGGTCGCCATCCCAGCCGAAGTAGTCTGTTTCGCTCAGGTCGCCTGATTCTGAGTTGGCCGGCATGCTGTATTTGACTAGTCGTCGCCCAAAGGCGTCGTAGCGATACTGCTGGGCGGTTTGTTTCTCCTTTTCTGTGACGACTACCTGCACCAGCTGGTTGCCACTGTCATACATAAGCTCTAGCTTGCGACCCGTGGCCTCGTCCAAGCTTTGTGTGCGGTTGCCTCGGCTGTCATATTGGTAGTGGATCTTCGCGCCTGCGCTGCTCGCGTCTTCCTGGTTCTCGTAATACGCCACGCGGTTGCCGGCCCAGCGTTTGCTGGTGTGCAGCGGCTGGTTGCTGCTGGGGTCAGGGTCCGCTTGAAGGGGATTGAAGTCGCTGCGCAGCAGTTGCTCTTTGGTGATGGGGTTGGCTTGGGCAGCTGCACGTTGCTGGGCGCGCAGGCGGTCGGTTTCGTTGAGGTGGCCGGTGATGGCATCTGGGGTTGCGGCCTTGGTCTCGGGCCCTGAGATGGGCAGGCGGTTGCCTGCGGGGTCGAACTGCCAGCGCTGCGATCCCGCATGCGGGGTATGCGCGCCGGTCAGGCGTCCTGCCCCGTCGTAGGCAAAGCGGCTGATGCCGGCGTGGCTGCGCATGCTGACCATTTGGCCCAGGCTGTCGTAGTAGTACTGCCGGGCGCTCATGGCGCCTAGCAGGGTTGGCGGGACGCGGCTGAGGGCTTGTCCTCCTGGCGTGGCGAGCATGTCATCCAGCGCGCTGCCTTGCTCCAGGCCCATCCACTGCATCGTTTCCAGGCGACCTGCTGCATCCCAGCCAAGCTTGCGGTAGAGGGGTTTTGCGGTGTTCTCGCCAGGGGTTGTGCTATTGATGTCGGTGAGGACCTGGCGGTGGATCTCTCGGTGCAGCGCGTCGCGCTCAAAGTTGACGAGGCTCTCGCCTTGCCAGGTGATGTCGTGGACGTGGCCTGCGCCGTAGAGCAAATATCCCACCTCGCCCAGGCCTTGCAGCTGGCTGCCTTGGCGGTTGCCCAGGATGTCTAGCTGGTGGCTAATGCGGTGTTCGAACTCGATCTCGGGGGCAAAGAACCGGTCTTGCAGGTCACCAGGGGTGGGGGTTTTGTAGAGACGCTGGACTTCGCCGATGACCCGGCCTGCTGGATCGCGTTCGATGACTGCCTGGCTTTGCAGAATGCCTTCTGTGGCTGGCATGCGGCTTGGGCCCACTTCATCGGCTTCGATTTGGTGCCACACACTTGCTTGCAGCAACTCACCTACCTTGCCCCATTCATAGCGCTGGGTGGTCGCGGGCAACAAGTCTGTCGCTGGCAGATGGCGGGCAGCGAGTTGGCCGGTCATCGTCCATTCGTAGTGGCTGGTGTGTGCAGCCAGGCTTTGTTCTGCGGCCCAGCCGTCTGCGGATTGCGTAAGCTGGCCAGCGGCATCGTATGCGTAGCTCTGCACCCGGGCATCAAACCCGGTCTCCTGGCTAAGCCGGTCCATCACATCCCAAGTGAAGCGGGTGAGCTCGCCGTTCTCATTGGTGAGCTGGGTCAGGCGCCCAGCGATATCGTAGGCAAAGTCCAGATTCTGGCCTGCGTGGCTGCGGCTGGTAAGCCTGCCCCAGAGGTCATAAGCCATCCGCACGCTGGCGGCGGTGGTGCTGACGGGGGTTTTGCCATCTCTGTCATTGCTACGTCCGGCTTTGACTTCCACCACCTGGCCCTGGGCGTCGTAGGTGTAGTGTTCCGTGCTCCCATCGGGGTAGTAAACCCAGCGCAGCTGGTCTTGCTCGTTGTATTCGTAAGCCACCCGCTCGCCCAGCGCATTGCGCACTGTTTTTGTCTGGCCCCAGCGGTTGTATTCGTAGTGGGTGGTGTTGCCCGAGCAGTCGGTGTAGCTGGCGGTCTGCCCGGTGGGGGTGTAGGCAATATGTTTGTCGCGGCCATTGGCATCGGTGATGCGGATGGGCTTGTCGGCATTGGCGCGGATCGCCAGATCTGAAGGGCTGCCAGTGATATTGGGGTAGTGGTATTGCTCGCTGCTGCCGCCTGGCAGCGTCACCGCGGTCATGCGGTGGTGGTAGTCGTAGTCGTAATGCGTTGTGCGGCCAGCGGCATCGGTACTGCTTTGCAGCAGGCTGGTGGTGTCATCAAAGCGCTGGCTGCTGCGCGATCCGCCTGGGCCCTGGGTCGCTAGCAATTGGCCCATGGGGCTGACTGCCATGTATACGCTCCGGCCTAGCGGGTCGGTGACTTGAGTGAGGTGGCCGTACTGGTTGTATTTGCGTTTGATCGTGCTGCCATCAGCGCGGGTGTGTTCCACCAACCTCGCCAGCCCGGCTTCGCCTTGGAAGATGTATTTGTCCACGCGGCCCAGGCTGTCCGTCACCACGCAAGCCCGGCGCGGCTGGCCGTCTACCTCCGGCAAGGCTTCGTATGCAAACCGGTAATCCAAGCCCTCTTGGTTGCGCTGCTCAATCGCCTGGCCTCCTGGCTCATAGCGGTCATAGGCATAGTGGTGCTCTGGCCCGCTGCGCTCTTGGTGCGCAATCATCAAATGGTTGCGCCAGGCAAAGCGCCGCACTACTTGGCCGTGGCGGTTGGTGACGGAGGTGAGATCGCCCTGGTCGCTGTAGCCGTACCGCACCAAGGTGAGGGATTCGGTTTGCAGCATGGGGGCAGATGGATCGCGGCGCAGGTCTACGCGCGTCAGACGCACACCGGTGTCGGCTTGCCAGAAGAAGTTGCCATCTGCATGGGTGTAGTGCTGGGCATCTTGCGCTGCAATCGCTTGTGTGTAATGCAGCTCGTAGCCACGGCCCACGCCATCGTCGATGGTGGTGATGCGTTCCTGGCCCAAAACCGCAGACCAGAAGTAGCGCTGGGAGCGGCCCAGCCGGTCCACCTTGCCCAGCGGAATCCAGTTTGAATCGATGTCCGGTTCCTCGACCGTGACTGGTTTGCCTTCAGCCTTTTGCGCCTTCATCGCCTTGCGCGCCGCTTCAATCGCCTGCCAGTTGGCGGGACCAAACACCCAGACCGTGTCCCCGCTCCCATTGGCCGCCAGGATCATCAAATCCCCGCAAGCCATATCGCGCCGAATCCAAGAAAAGCGCCCCTGCCACCACAAGGGCGCCTGCTGGCTGTGCGGCGGCGGGGCTTCAAAGCTATCTGCTGCGCCGCGCTCGTTGAACTTGGCGGGCGCCGTCATGGCAGCCAGATCGTTAGACAAATTGCCCGGATGCCTGCCCGAGCGCAGCAGCCAGATATCTTCGCTGGGGCTGTAAATGGATTCACCCGCCGCAAGCGCATCAAATGTGATAGTTCGGCCCTGGCTGTCATGCAGCAAGGTGGCGCTAGCTTCTACCTTGATGCGCAAATCTGTTGGAAGGCCCCAGCCATAGCCCAACACCCCGCAATGGCCGCCGTGCTGCGCGTTGACATAGCTGCTGTACTGGCGCTGCCAGATGATGGGCATCGCGCCTGGCAATGCGAAGTCCAAGTCAGAAGACCCAGACAACACTTTGGCGCCGAGCTGCGCATTGACGGGGTTGCCAATGCCCTTGCCATCCTCTTTGCTCTCTGCCTTGCCGCCGGGGCAGACGGAGCATGCGACACCGCCTTGAGTGCCGATCAGAACCGTCCTGGAACCGGTGACGATCCGTGCGTATTTGACCTTGTCATCGATGCGGGCTGCGGGCTTTCCGGACATGCAAACTCCTATCAAAAGCTGAAAAATGATAGTTCATAACTAACAATTCAACAATTTCGATAGTGAGTGCTGCCGCTAGCAGCAGAGGTAGCTATATCAACCGGGGCGTCTGCTGCCTGTCAGAACCCATGGCTGATTTCCCGCCAAGGCTGGGTCGGCAGGCCGGCCACGCCCACGCGCATGGCAAACACGCAGCCCGACAGCGGCAACTGGGCCAGTTCGTCGCGGCTGCGGCCTTGGCGGGCTGAGGTGACGTACAAGGTACGTCCATCGTTGCCACCAAAGCAGGGCATCGTGGGGCAGAGTGCAGGCGTGTAGTGGTTCGCCAGAATGCGGCCCTGGGGGGAGATCTGCAGCACCCGGCCGCCTTCGTACATGGCGCACCAGTAATTGCCGTCCACATCAACAGCGGCGCCATCGGGCCGGCCGCCATAGCCGGGCTCGCCAGGGGTCCAGCCGTCGGGCTTGCTGTCAAAGCGGATGAACACTTCGCCCTCGCCCTGCGGGTAGCCGCTGACATCGCAGGCGTATTTCATGACCCGGTGGCTGGGGGTGTCGGCCCAATACATGGTGCGGCGGTCGGGTGACCAGGCCAGGCCATTGGCGTTGGAGACACCATCGAGCACCTTGCGCACCTTCGTGGTGCCGCTCAAGCCGTCTATGCAGTACAGGGCTGCCACCGGTTGGCGCGGGCCGCTGGCAGGCTCGTGGATGGTGCCGACCCAGAATCGGCCCTGGGCATCGCAGCGGCCATCGTTGCCGCGTTCGGTTGCCGGGTCGATCGGCAGGCGGGCGATTTCGTGCAATGCACCGCCCCAGTCGGTGATGCGGCAGATGCGGTCGCGCAGCACCACGATCCAGCCGTCCAGTGCGCCGCCGCTGCGGGCGGGCGCAATACAGCCGGGCTCCGCCGGCATGTCCCAGCGGTCCATATAGCCCGATCCGGGCATCGTGCGCCACAGCTGCTTACCGGCTACATCGACACCATAGAGAACACCACCGCTGGCTTGCCAGAAAGGAGATTCGCCCAATGCGAAGGGCTGGCTGACCACGGTATGCCAGATCATGGCGTTCCTTTAGAAATAAATTGCATGGAAAACCCTAAGCATTATCTGTGCCACCTGGCTTGCAACAGACAGGGCTTATCGAATATAGGACAGCGGCAAGGCGGTGGTGAACTTGAGCTCTTCCATCGCAAAGCTGGACGACACATCCAGCAACTGGGTATCGGCAATCAGGCGCTTATAGACCTTGTCGTAAGCGGCAATGTCAGGCACCACCACGCGCAGCAGGTAGTCCACCTCGCCACTCATGCGGTAAAACTCGACTACCTCGTCAATGGCACCCACCGCCGCACGAAAGCGCTCAAACCATTCCTGGCTGTGCGTGCTGGTGCGCACTGCGACAAAAACAGTCACACCCACATTCACCTTGTCACGGTCCACCAGCGCTACCTGGCGCTTGATGACCCCGGCCTCTTTGAGCCGCTGGATGCGGCGCCAACAGGGCGTCGCCGACAGGCCCACCTGGGCCGCCAGCTCAGCCACCTGAGTTTCGGCATCAGCCTGCAGCAACGCCAGCAGCTTGCGATCAATGGAATCTAATTTCATTTTTTAAGATATTTTTAGAATGAATTTCCAATATTGTCCGATAGTTGCCGAATTTTGCGGCTGTATTCCCCGGCCCGAACTCGACAATTGGGGCATGGAAATCTACCTCGACGCCAACGCCACCACCCCCGTACTCCCCCAAGCCCGCGCCGCCGCCATGGCGGTGATGGCCGATGCCTACGGCAACCCCAGCAGCATCCATGGCAGCGGCCTCAAGGCTCGCGCGCTGTTGGACGAGGCACGCGCGGTAGCACGCCAAGTGCTGGATTTGCCCAGCGGCCAGCTGCTGTTCACCAGCGGGGCGACCGAGGGCATCCAGACGGCAGTGCTGTCAGCCTTGAGCGCCCTGCGCCAGCGCCGGGATGCGGGTGACAGTACTGCACTCCAACTGCTCTATGGCGCCACCGAACACAAGGCCGTGCCCGAGGCCCTGCAGCACTGGAACACGGTGCTGGGCCTGCACCTGCCGATACACGCCATCCCCGTGGGCAGCGATGGCCGCCATGACCTGGACTGGCTGCGCGCCCAGGCGCCAATAGCCGGCCTGGTCTGCACGATGGCTGCCAATAACGAGACCGGCGTGGTCAGCGACCTGGACGGTATCGCCGCTGTAATGCGCAGCAGCCCCGCCCTGTGGCTGGTGGATGGTGTGCAGGCGCTGGGCAAGCTGGCGCTCAAGGCCATGGAACGCGGCATCGACTACGCACCGTTCTCCGGCCACAAGCTCTATGCGCCCAAGGGCGTGGGCATGCTCTATGTGCGCGAAGGCGCGCCGTTTACCCCGCTGCTGGCCGGTGGCGGGCAGGAAGGCGCGCTGCGCGCCGGCACCGAGAACATGGCCGGCATTGCCGCGCTGGGCGCCGTGCTGCGCGCGCTGCAAGATGGCAGCACCTTTGCCAGCCCAGCCACCCTGGCCGACCACCGCCAGCGGCTGGAATCCGCGCTGCGCGATGCCTTTGGCGCAGTGGTGTTCAACGCGCCTGCAGCGCTGTGCCTGCCCACCACCTTGAACTTTGCGGTGCCGGGGCTGGAATCCAAGCTGCTGCTGGACCTGTTCGATGCCGCCGGCCTGCGCGTCAGCGGCGGCTCGGCCTGCAGCGCCAGCAAGGCCCAGCCCAGCTATGTCCTGCAGGCCATGGGCCTGCCCGCCTGGCAAGCGGCTGCGGCGGTGCGCATGTCGTTTGGCGCAGCCGATGCCAGCGCCATGATTGACGAGGCCTGCCAACGTATCCGCGCCTGCGGCGCTGCACTGCGCACCCATTGCCTGGTCGAGGCGCCTGAAGACACCGCCCACGGCGCCGCCCCGCTGCTGACCCGCTTTGTGGTGGATGGCGCCTGCTGCTACCTGCTGGCCGATGCCGCCAGCCAACGCTGCGTGGTGGTCGATCCGCTGCCCGAACTGGTCGAGCGCCTGGCGCAGTGGCTGCGCTGTCGGGGTTTCACACTGGCTGCTGTGCTGGACACCCACAGCCATGGCGACCATGCCTCCTCCGCTGCCGAGCTGCGTGCCGCCGTGCCCGCTGCGCTGCAGGCCGCTGGCGCGGTGGATGCACTGGGCTGGCCCCAAGGCGCCATGCAGATCGACCTGGGCGCCTACCGCCTGAGCCGCCTGGCGCTGCCCGGCCATACCGAAGACTCCACCGCCTACCTGCTGCACCAGGGCGCGCAGCTGCAGCTGGCGCTGGTGGGCGATACGGTGCTGCCCGGCGCGCTGGGCCGCAGCGATTTTGCCCAGAGCGCGCCGCTGGCCTATGCGGACAGCCTGCGCCTGCTGGAAGCGACCGTGGGCCCGCAGACCTTGCTGCTGCCCGGCCATGACTACGACAACCACTTTGCCTGCACCCTGGCGGTGGAATCGGCCGCCCAGCCACTGCTGGCCGGTGTGCTGCAGGGCCAACTGGATGCAGCGGCCTTTGCCGCCGCCAAGGCCCGCCTGGAGCAGGCCATGGCGCCCACCGCCTACCTAACCATGGCCTGCGGCGCGCGGGTGGATGCGACTGCGCCCACCGCCTGTGTGGAGCTGCCATTAGCACGCGCCCAGGCGCTGCAACTGGCCGGCGGTGCCGCCTTGCTGGTGGATGTGCGCGAGCCCTATGAACAGCAGCTGGGCAGCGCGCGCGGGCTGGAAGGCGGTGACCTGGCCCAGGCCGTGCCGCTGTCGGGCCTGCTCAATGCACTGCCGCAGTGGCTGGCACTGGCCACCGATACCCCTGTGGTGTTCTACTGCCGCAGCGGCAACCGCAGCGCCCAGGCCGCCCGGGCACTGCGCCGTCTGGGCCATCCGCAGGCCTTCAGCCTGGCCGGTGGTTTGGCGCTGTGGCCAGAGCGCGATACCGCTTCCGCATAAGCATCGACTCAGTCCGCGTCGGGGCATAAAAAAAGGCCGGCCGGGTTGTTCACCCGTCCGGCCCCCCAAGGAGTATTCGCAAAAATTAACGTCCGTAGGCCGCTTCGCCGTGGGAGGTGATGTCCAGGCCTTCGCGTTCGGCTTCTTCCGTCACACGCAGACCACCGGTCAGCAAGCCTGCCACCTTGTAGGCAATCCAGGCCACCACACCCGACCACACGATGGTGATCAGCACGCCCTTGGTTTGCACCCAGATTTGGTGGGCCATGTTGTAGCCTTCTGGCTCAACACCGCCCAGGCTAGAGGCGCAGAACACGCCGGTCAGGATGGCACCCAGGATACCGCCCACACCGTGTACACCGAAGACGTCGCAGGTGTCATCAGCCTTCAGCAGGCGCTTGAGACCCGAGACACCCCACAGGCACAGAGCACCGGCGAGCAGACCCATCACGATGGCACCCATGGGGCCGACAAAACCAGCTGCCGGGGTGATGACCACCAGGCCACCGACGGCACCGGAAGCGGCACCCAGCATCGAAGGCTTGCCCTTGTGCAGGGTTTCGCAGACCAACCAGCTCACACAGGCTGCGCCGGTGGCGACGATGGTGTTGATGAAGGCCAGGCCCGCAATACCGTTGGCAGCACCCGCCGAGCCGGCGTTAAAGCCAAACCAGCCCACCCACAGCAGCGATGCGCCCACCATGGTCAGAGTCAGGTTGTGCGGAGCCAGCGCTTCGCGGCCAAAGCCCAGGCGCTTACCCAGCACATAGGAGCCCACCAGACCGGCCACACCGGCGTTGATGTGCACAACGGTGCCGCCAGCAAAGTCCAGCGCGCCATCCTTGCCCAGCAGACCACCGCCCCAGACCATGTGGGCAATCGGCAGGTAGCTGAAGGTGAACCACAGCACCGCGAAGATCATCACGGCAGCGAACTTGATGCGCTCGGCAAAGGCACCGACGATCAGCGCCACGGTAATGGCAGCGAACGTGGCCTGGAAGGACACGAACACATACTCAGGCACCGTCGCCATCGCACCGGACAACGTATCCGGCGTGATGCCCATCAGGAACACCTTGCCAAAGTCACCGAAGAAGTTGCCTTCGCCGGAGAAGGTCAGCGAGTAGCCGTAGATGGTCCATAGCACCGTGATCAGCGAAAAGATCGTGAACACCTGGGCCAGCACCGACAGCATGTTCTTGCTGCGCACCAGGCCGCCGTAGAACAGCGCCAGACCGGGGATGACCATCAGGATCACCAGCATGGTCGAGGTCATGATCCAGGCGGTATCGCCTGCGTTCAAAACGGGAGCTGCAGCTTCGGCCGCAGCCGCGTTGCCCGCAGTGGCCAGTGCCACCGCCGCCAGCCCTGCCAAGGAAAGTAGTCGTCTCATGTTGTTCACACCTTCAAGATAAATTGGCTTGTTGCGCGCGCTGTGCCAGCGCGGAGCGCTGTTTTTTTAGATAGCGTTCGGGCCGGTTTCACCGGTACGGATACGCACCACCTGCTCCAGCGGAGAGACAAAGATCTTGCCGTCGCCGATCTTGCCGGTACGCGCTGCGTTCTCGATCGCCTCGATCACCCGGTCCACCAGGTCCTCGGCCACCGCGATCTCCAGCTTCACCTTGGGCAGAAAATCCACCACATACTCGGCACCGCGGTACAGCTCGGTATGGCCCTTTTGGCGGCCAAAGCCCTTGACCTCGCTCACGGTGATGCCTTGCACCCCAATATCGGACAGCGCCTCACGCACTTCATCGAGCTTGAAGGGCTTGATCACCGCCACTACCAGTTTCATGTTCATAGGTTCTCCTGTCGTCACTTATTGCAGCGGCGCTGCATCAAAAAGCCTTGGTCAGCGACACAATCGCGCGACCCTTGTTCACAAAGCCAAAGGCACCCGTCTTGTTAGCGCCCACCCAGGCAGCGCTGAGCGAGAAGCCGTCACCCAGGTCATAGGCACCGCCCACGCTGTAGTCCAGGTAGTTGGGCACGCCCAGGTCCTTGATGTCGCTGGAAAAGCGCGTGTAACCCACGGCCAGCTTCAAGGTCGTCTTGGGCGCCACCTCTTGTGCAAATGCCACATTCAGGTAGCCGGTGTTGCGGCCCTTGTACGTGCTGTCGTACTTGGTGCCGGCCCAGCCAAAGTAATCCTTCGATACCGTGTGCGAGTACTTCACGGTCACGGGCCCGTAGGTACCCGAGCCATACAGCTCAGTGGTGTTGCCCAGCGTGTTGCCCGGGTAGACATAGGTCAGCAGACCCAGGTCCCAGTCCACATCGGCCGCCTTGAACTTGTAGCCACCGTAGAAATCCATCTCCAGCTTGTTGTTGTCGAGCCAGTCGACGGTGGAGTTCCAGTTACCCACATAAAAGCCGCTATCGCCAAAGGCGTAGTCGACCCCTCCCTGGAGTGCTGGCTTGACCCACTGGGCACTAGAGGACTTCTGGTCCTGACCACGGAACTTGTAGTTCGTGGTCACGCTCACGTTGGCGGTCAGCTGCGCGCTTGCCACCATCGGCAGCGCCAGGAACGCTGCACCTGCCACCACCATCCAGCCTCTGTTGCTCATTGCCATTGCCACACTCCTTGTTGATGAATTCGACCCATCCGTTTGTGGCAAGCACAATGCACAGAGCGTGCCAATCTCCGCGCCACCTGCTGCGTTGTGCGCACCAGACAAGCGCGGCGCGCTATGTTTTTTTGCAAATGCTTACGTTCTGAGCCGCAACGGGGCGCTCCGGGGTGATCGGCGGCAGGCTTGGGCCAGGGGCCAGACCGCCCCGGGGCTGTCGCCCTTGTCCCCAAAACCGACTTTTGCGATGCTGGCTGCAGCCGTGCCTCCAAGAGGTGCTTAGCAATGCACCAAAACGGTGCGCAACCACAAGGAAGCCAGCCCATGAGTCTCGCCGTGGTGCACAGCCGGGCCCTGGTCGGGCTCACCGGCCATCCCGTCAGCGTCGAAGTCCATCTGGCCAATGGCCTGCCCAGCTTCACCCTGGTCGGCCTGGCCGATCTGGAAGTGAAGGAAGCCCGCGAGCGCGTGCGCTCGGCGCTGCAGAACAGCGGGCTGGAGTTTCCGCACAACAAGCGCATCACCGTCAACCTGGCCCCGGCCGATCTGCCCAAGGAATCGGGCCGCTACGACCTGGCCATCGCGGTCGGCATTCTGGCGGCCAGCGGCGCCATCGATGCGGACCGGCTCAACCACTACGAGTTTGCTGGCGAACTGTCGCTGTCTGGCGCCTTGCGGCCGGTGCGCGGCGCGCTTGCTGCGAGCATGGATCTGCACCAGCGCGGCCAGCATGTGCGCCAGGTGCTGCCCCCGGGCAGTGCAGAAGATGCTGCCCTGGTGCCCGATGCCGAGGTCTACCGCGCCAGCCACCTGATGGACGTGGTGCAGCACTTTGCGCCGCAGGCCGCCCACGCCGAGCCCGATGCAGCGCCCAGCCAGTGGCAGCGCATGCCCGCCCAGAGCCGGCCGCCGGAGGCGCTTGGCGCCGACATGGCCGACGTCAAAGGCCAGACCGCCAGCAAGCGCGTGCTGGAGATCGCTGCCTGCGGCGGCCACAACCTGCTGATGCTGGGCGCACCGGGCGCTGGCAAATCGATGCTGGCCCAGCGCTTTGCCGGCCTGCTGCCTGCGCTGAGCGTGGCCGAGGCGCTGGAGAACGCTGCCGTGCACAGCCTGGTCGGCGCCTTTGATGCCCGCAGCTGGGGCCAGCGCACCACGATGGCGCCCCACCACACCGCCAGCGCCGTGGCCCTGGTGGGCGGCGGCAGCCCGCCCCGGCCCGGTGCGATATCGCTGGCCCATTGCGGTGTGCTGTTTTTGGATGAGCTTCCTGAATTTCCGCGCAGCGCGCTGGAAGCACTGCGCGAGCCGCTGGAGACCGGCCAGATCAGCATTGCCCGCGCCGCGCAGCAGGCCACCTTCCCCGCCCGCTTTCAGCTCATCGCCGCGATGAACCCCTGCCCCTGCGGTTTTCGGGGCTCGCGCCAGCGCGCCTGCCGCTGCTCGCCCGACCAGGTCAGCCGCTACCAGGCGCGCATCAGCGGCCCCCTGCTCGACCGCATCGACCTGCACCTGGAAGTCAGCCCCCTGCCCGCCGATGAGCTGCTCACCGCCCCGGCCGGCGAATCGACCGCCGCCATCCGCGAGCGGGTAACCGCCGCCCGCGCCCGCTCACTGCAGCGCCAAGGCATGCTGAACCAGCAGCTGCAAGGCCAGGCGCTCGACGCCCACTGCCAGGCCGAGCCCGCCGCACTGCAACTGCTGCAAACCGCCGCCGCCCAGCTGGCCTGGTCTGCACGCGGCATCCACCGCAGCCTGCGCGTGGCGCGCTCGATTGCCGACCTGGCGCAGTCGGAGACCATCAGCCCGGCCCATGTGGCCGAGGCGGTGCAGTACCGGCGGGCATTGTTGGGTACGAGCGGCATGTAGACAGCGCATGCACTCCCGGCAGCGCTGGCCAATACCCGCCCTTATGCAAAAAACGCGTTTGCTAAGTCAGAAAAATTAGTTCCTCGCGCAACGCTGTCTTCGCACAATCCCCCCTTTTACGCCGCGCAGCCCTGCTGCGAACGGCGGGTTTTTGAAAGCGGATATGGGTGTGAGCAAATTAGGCCAGTGGCGAGTCTTGGGCGTGGCGGTGGCCTCGATGTGTGTGGTGGCCGGTGCCAGTGCGGCAGGTGCAGCCAGTGCCCCCAGCGGGGCACCCATCCGTATCGGCTTGCTGGCACCGCTGACCGGATCGGGAGGCGCCTACGGCAAGGAAGAGGAAACGGCGGCCAAGGCAGCTGCTGCCCACATCAATGCCCATGGCGGTGTGCTGGGCCGGCCCTTGGAGATCGTGGTGGCCGATGACGAGACCACGCCGACGGCTGGCGTGTCTGCCGCACGCAAGCTGATCGATGTGGATGGCGTGGTGGCGATCACCGGCGTGTGGAGCAGCGCCGTGGCGCTGGCCGTGCGCCCGGTGGCGTTGGAGAAAAGCGTGGCCTTGCTGCCCGTGGGCTCGGCCGATGAGCTGACCGAGGGCGACAACAAGGGCCTGGTCTGGCGCTTCCAGACCAATGGCAAGAACTGGGGCCAGGCCTTTGCCAATGTGGCCTACAAGGATGGCGCGAAGACGGCTTCTATCTTGGTGCTGCAGACGCCTTTCACGCTCAGCACCGTCAAGCCGTTTGCCGAGCGCTTTGCGCAGCAGGGCGGCAAGGTGCTCGACACCCTGTACTTCAACCCCAATCAGCCTTCGTACCGTGCCGAGGTGGAGAAAATCTTCAGCAAGAAGCCCGATGCCGTCTTTCTGCCCAGCTATATCCCCGAGTTCAGCGCCATCGTGCGTGAGATTTACCGCAGCGGCTACGAAAGCAAGCTCTACACCTTCAGCCATGCGGCTGACAGCGGCGGCAAGTTTGTGCAGAACGTGGGCAAGGCCGCCGCAGAAGGCGTGAACCATGTGCAGGCCACGCCGGTGGGCAACAACGCCAGCTACCAGATCTACCTGAAGCAGACAAAGCAGCCCGAAGGCACCATCGTCGCCTTTGGCGCCAATGTGTTTGACGAGATCAATGTGCTGGCGCTGGCCATCGAAAAGGCCAAGAGTACCAAGGCGGTCGACTTCAGCAAGGAGATCGCCAATGTGGTCAACACCAAGGGCCCCGATGTGCACGACCCCGTACAGGGCCTGCAGCTGATTCGCGAAGGCAAGCCTTTCCGCTACTCCGGCGCGACGGCGGACTTCCGCTTTGCGCCCAATGGTGATCAGGTGGACCTGGACTATGGCCACTACCGCGTGCTCAATGGGGTGAGCAAGCTGGTGGGCACCACCAAATGAGCCTGCAGACAGACGATCTGCTCAGCGTTCAGGATGTTCATGTAGGTTTTGGGGAATTCACCGCACTGGACGGTGCCCACCTGCACATTGCGCGCGGTGGCATCACCGGCATGGTGGGGCCCAATGGCGCGGGCAAGTCCACCTTGTTCAATGTGCTGGGCGGCCAGCAGGCCCACCAGGGCGGCCGGGTGCTGTTCGATGGCCAGGACATCACGCACTGGTCCGTGCACCGCCGCGCCCAGGCCGGGCTCACCCGCACCTTTCAGATCTCGCGCGAGATGGGCGCGCTCACCGTGCTGGAGAACTTGCTGCTCGCCGCCCCGCAGCAGCCCGGAGAAAAGCTCTGGCATGCGCTGCTGAACACCGCTGCCGCGCGCCAGCATGAAGCCCAGGCGATGGCGCAGGCCCAGGCCCTGCTCGAGCGCGTGGGCCTGTGGCGCCTGGCGCATGAGCGGGCCGACAGCCTCTCGGGGGGGCAGAAGAAACTGCTGGAGCTCTGCCGCGCGCTGATGCTCAAGCCCCGGCTGGTGCTGCTCGATGAGCCAGCGGCCGGCGTCAACCCGGTGCTGGTCAGCGAGATTGCGGACTTTATCCGCAGCCTCCAGGCCGAAGGCATGAGCTTTGCCATCGTGGAACACAACATGGACATGATTGCCGCCCTCTGCGACCCGGTGTATGTGCTGGCGCAGGGCAAGGTGCTGACCCAGGGCAGCTTTGCGCAGGTCTCTGCCCATGCGCAGGTGGTCGAGGCCTACCTCGGAGGTGTGGCATGAGCGCCGAACTCCGTCTGGACAACATCGTGGCCGGCTACGGGGCGCGCGCCGTGCTGCATGGCGTGAGCCTGGATGTCGCACCTGGCTCCAGCCTTGTGGTCGTCGGCCCCAACGGCTCGGGCAAATCCACCTTGATGCGCGTGGTGACCGGGCTGATCCGCCCGCAGTCGGGCCGCGTGCTCTGGGATGGCCGCGATATCACCGCCATCGACGCGCCAGGCCGTGCACGCCTGGGGCTGGGCTATGTGCCGCAGGAGGCCAATGTGTTCCGCAACCTCTCGGTGCTGGACAACCTCAAGCTCGGCCATGAGTTCATCGCCAGCGGTGGCGCCAAGGCCTTGCGCCAGCGGCTGGATGCGGTGCTGGCACTGTTTCCGGAGATCGTTCCCAAACTGAACGTGGCCGCCGGCTTGCTCAGCGGCGGCCAGCGGCAGATGGTGGCCATGGGCGCGGCGCTGATGCCCTCGCCCCGCCTGCTGGCGCTCGATGAGCCCTCAGCGGGTCTGTCGCCCTTGAATGCATCACGCCTGTTTGAGGTGGTGCAGCGCGTGGCGCAAACCGGAGTCACCTTGTTCATGATCGAGCAGAACACCCGCCTGGGTCTGGATGCGGCCGACCAGGGCCTGGTACTGGTGGCCGGCCAGGTGCGGGCGCGCGCGCCCAGCCAAGAGCTGCTGGCCAACGGCCAACTTCAAAGTCTTTATCTGGGGGCGCACTGATGCTGGCGCAGCTCATCTTCAACGGCCTGGTCTCGGGCCTGCTCATTGCGTTGCCAGCTTTGTCGCTGGCCCTGGTCTTCAGCGTGCTGCGTTTTGCCAATTACGCCATTGGCGCGATGGTGACCACCGGCGCCTACCTGGTCTATGCCTTCAACGGCCCGCTGAACTGGCCCTTGCCACTGGCGGTGGCCGCTGGTATCGCGCTCAGTATTGCGCTGGCGCTGCTGCTCAACCGGCTGGTGTTTGCGCCGCTGCGCGGGCGCTCGGGCGTCACCTTGCTGGTGGCCTCGATCGGTGTCGGCCTGGTGCTGGAAAACCTGGTGCGCCTGGTCGCCGGTAATGCGCCGCGCGGCTTTGGTGCCGAGATAGCCCGGCCCGCGCGCCTGCTCGGCCTGCGCGTCAACCAGGAGCAACTCATCACCCTGGTCTGCGTGCTGGCAGCGCTGGCTCTGGTGTGGCTGGTGTTCCGCTTCACCCGCCTGGGCCGTGCGATGCAGGCCGTGGCCGACAACCCCGATCTGGCGGATGTGCGCGGTATCTCGCGCAAGAAAGTGACGGCCACCGTCTGGGCGCTGGCCGCCGCGATGGCCACCTTGTCGGGCGTGCTGATCGGTCTCGACTCGAATGTGGACCCGCAGATGGGTTGGAACTACCTGTTGCCCGTCTTCACTGCCGCGATTCTGGGCGGCATCGGCAGCCCGATGGCGGCCGTGGCAGGTGCGCTGCTGCTGGGGGTGACCGAAGAGCTGGCCACCCTGTTCCTGCCGCCCCACTACCGCACGGTGGTGGCCTTTGTGGTGATGGCCGTGCTGCTGCTGCTGCGCCCGCACGGTCTGTTTGGCGCCAAGTGGGTGCGCAAATGACAAGCTATCTGATTGCAACCCTGGTGCTGGTGGTCATCGCCACCTTGTCGGGCCTGGCGCTGAACCTGCAATGGGGCCTGGGCGGCCTGGTCAATTTTGGGCTTTTTGGCTTTTACATGCTGGGCGCCTATGCCTGCAGCCTGCTGCAGATGCAGGGCCTGCCGCCGCTGGCCGCCATGCTGCTGGCCCTGCTGCTGACGGCGGCGGCCAGCGCCTTGGTCAGCCTGATATCCGTACGGCTCAGCGAGGACTACCTGGCCATCGTCACCCTGGGCTTTGCCGAATCGCTGCGGCTGTTCATCAGCTACGAAGAGTGGCTGACCCGGGGCACCTTGGGCATTCCCAACATCGTGCGGCCCTTTGCCGAGCTGGTGCCCACCGCCTGGCGAGATCTGTTCTTTCTGGGCTTTTGCCTGGTCTGGCTGGCGCTGGTGTTTGTGGTGCTGCAGCGCCTGGCACGCTCGCCCTTTGGCCGCCTGCTGCGCGCCACGCGCGAGGATGCAGGCGTGGCCGAGGCGCTGGGCAAGAACGTGCTCTGGGTGCGGGCGCGCAGCTTTGCGCTGGGCGGCGCCATCCTGGGCATCGCCGGCAGCCTGCACGCCTTCTACTACACCTATATCGACCCGACCCAGTTCACCACCATCCTGACGGCCTATGCCTTCATGGCCGTGATCCTGGGCGGGCGCGGCAGCCATGCCGGCGTGCTGGTTGCCGGCTTCACGGTGATCCTGCTGCTGGAGGGAAGCCGCATGCTGGCCGGCGTCATCCCCTGGCTCGATGGCTCTCAGTTGGCCGCCATCCGCCTGTCGCTGGTCGGAGTGCTGCTGCTGGCAATGCTGATCTTTAAACCCAATGGGCTGCTGCCGGAATACCGGCTTGGCCCCCGTCCTCAAGAAAGCTGACCATGACCCGAATCACCCGCAAATCCCGCGACGACCTGCCCGCGGCAGAGCAACCGCTGTGGGACCGCATGCTGGCCGCTGGCGATTTTGCCGACCAGGCTGGCGTCATGGCGCAGCGCCTGCCGATCTTCTCGCAGACCTGGGCACTGCTGCTGCAGCTGGGCCAGGAAGCCGTGCTGCCCAAGCGCTACACCGAGCTGGCCATCGTCACCGTCTCGCTGCTCAATGACTGCGAATACTGCATCGACCACCACGGCCCCAAGCTGTTGGTTGAGGGTCTGTCGGCCGAAGGTGTGCAGACGCTGCTGGACTATGCCAACCACCCCGAGCTGAACGAGGTGGACCGCCTGGTGGTGGAGTACGCAATCGCCGTGACCCGGAACTGGAGCCAGACGCGTGACGAAATCTTTGCGCGCCTGCACCAGCACTTCAGCGAAGCGCAGATTGTCGAGTTGACCTGGCGCACCGCGCTGTGCGGCGCCTTCAACCGCTTCAACGACATCCTGCAGGTTCAGACCGCGCCCCTGACCAGCGCTGCGGCCAGCGCGGTCGCCGCACAAGCCTGACGAACGAACGCAGCATGACGGATTCCATCGCATGAGCAGACAGCCCCGGCGTGAACTGCGCCTCAACAGCTTTCAGATGGCTGCGCCCTCCCACAACTGGGCCGGCCTGTGGAAGCACCCGCGCGACAACCAGGCGCAATACAACCAGTTGCGCTACTGGGCAGACATGGCCCGCACCGCAGAGCGGGGCCTGCTCGACGGCATCTTTATCGCCGATGTGTTTGGCATCTACGATGTCTACGCAGGCAGCGCCGATGCAGCCCTGGCGGCCGGTGCCCAGTCCCCGCAGCTGGACCCGACGATGCTTATCTCGGCGATGGCCCTGGTGACTGAGCACATCGGTTTTGGCGTGACATCGAGCCTCAGTAACGACCACCCCTTCTCCTTTGCGCGCCGCTTCAGCACCTTAGACCACCTGACCAACGGCCGTCTGGGCTGGAACATCGTCACCGGCTACCTGGAAAGCGGCGCGCGCGGCCTGGGCCGCGACAGCTTGCGCGACCATGATGAACGCTATGACGTGGCCGAAGACTTTATGGCGGCCATCTACCAGCTCTGGGAAGGCAGCTGGGAGGCCGGCGCTGCCGTGCGCGACAAGAACAGCGGCGTGTTCAGCCACCCGGAGCGCGTGCATGCGGTGGCGCATGACGGCCCCTACTACCGCGTGCATGGCCGGGCACTGGCCGAACCCTCCCTCCAGCGCACCCCCCTGCTGTACCAGGCCGGCAGCTCCGCGCGCGGCCAGCAGTTTGCCGGCCGCCATGCCGAGGCCTGCTTTATCAACGGCCCCACACCGGCAGCTGCCGCCAAGTCGGTGAAGGCCCTGCGCGCCTCGGCCCAGCACGCCGGCCGCGATCCCTATGACCTGCTCACCCTGCTGGGCGCCACCGTGATCGTTGCGCCCACCAAAGCCGAAGCCCAGGACCTGCGCGACGAATACCGCCACTACCTCGACAGCGCCGGCCAGCTCGCGCTGGTCTCGGGCTGGACCGGCATGGACCTGTCACAGCTCGACCTGGACGATGTGCTGCCCTTTGCGAAGACCAATGCCATCCAGTCCACCGTGGAGCACCTGACCCGCAACACGCCGCAGCCGCCCAAGGTGCGCGATCTGCTGGATTTCAGTCCCGTCGGCGCGCGGGCCCCCGTCTTCATCGGCCCGCCGGTCGATGTGGCCGACCAGATGGCCCACTGGGTCGCCGAGAGCGATATCGATGGCTTCAACCTTGTGCGCACCGTCATGCCCGAGAGCCTGGGCGCCATCGTCGACCTGCTGATCCCGGAGCTGCAAAACCGGGGTATGTTCAAGACACGCTATGAGGAAGGGACCTTGCGCGAAAAGCTGTTCCCGGCTGGGGGCAGGCTGCTGCCGGCCAGCCACCCGGGCGCGGCTTACCGGCGCTGATTTTGCAGCGGACGGTTACCTAAACCGCTCCCCATAAAACAACCCCCACCGCCCTCTAAAGAGCGATGGGGGTTCGAACATCAGTGCAGAAAGTCTGTTTCAGACTTTCCACCATTTGACAAAGAGTCATAGGCCCGCTCGGGGATTCCCATTTGGCGCACTGGATCCTTTCGGATGTCGGACGCGAAGCGGCAGCGCGGCAGCTTTTTCAAGCTCGGCGATCGTCCGTGGTTGGTAGACGAACAGGTCCTCTAACTGTATGGCGAGGCCAAGCACTTGTACAACCGCGATGACCGTCTCAAAGGAAACGTTTTTTCCCGTCTCCAGGTTCAGCACGGTCGCTTTTGACACGCCTATTCGGCTAGCGAGCTCGGCTTGTGTGAAGCCTTGGGCAATGCGATGCTTGCGCAAGCGCCCCGCGAGTTCGGCAGCGATTTGTGCCGGAGCATAAAGTCCAAGGTTCATTATTTTTCTCTTTAAGTCCAATAATGACGTTTAAGACTTAATATTTTAAGTCTTAGACTTCAGCCAGTCAAACATCTTCCCAGCCTTGTTTCCAGTGGCCGTGGCTGGGCAGAACCGGCGGGCGCTGCTGGGTCATCACGGGCTTTGCAACCTGAACAAGAGGCAGCCTCCACAGATAAAACAACCCCCATCGCCCGGCAACAGGCGATGGGGGTTCTTGCTTCAGCGCAGACAGCCGCTTCAGGCCTCAGGCATCAGCGGCTCGCCCAGGTTCAGCATCAGGCGGTTGGCCCACCCAAGCGATCGCATCCATGGATCACGATGGCATCCTGTCCAGAGGCAAGTCGACATTTGTCAAGATCTGCACCCTGCAGGAGCTGGCCAACGAGGCAATGAAATACGACCTCGACGGTCTAGAGCCACTTTCCTCCGACGGCCTCGAGGGTCGAGCCTTGCAATTGGAGACAATCGAAGCTGAAATTGAACGCGTTCAGCGCAGCGATTGGGTGACTGCAAAATCCCGGTGCAGCGAAGACTTTCGCAGGGGGATGTCAAGCATCCGAGACACTCCAGCGTATCAAACGTTCGCGAGGGAGATTGCGAATGAGATTGCATGCGTGCTGGAGGCCGATGGCGTGAGGCAGTCGGCTGAGCGACGAGATCGATACCTCAATGAGAAGCGGAAGTCCTGGATGATGTCTTTGCCTGAAATTGAGGATCGACGCGTCGTCCTTATGATTTACGACCGTTTCCGTGCCATCTTGAAGTCAATGGGCGTGCTCGGGACCGATCAGATGATCGCTGACTATTTGGGATTTCTCGATAGCAATCGCTGGGACAATATCAGGCAAAGGGAAGGTTTTGACGTTGTGTTCGTTGATGAGCTTCATTTGTTCAATCGGCAGGAGCGAATGACTTTGCATCACCTCATGCGTGAAGACGCCAAGGCGCCGGTAGTGGTCATGGCCTACGATAGCAAGCAAAGCGTTCGTGACACCTTTAACGGACTGTACGATAGCCCAGGGGGAGTAGCTGGGCTGTCCCGCGACATGCGACTGGGCGAGACCGAGAGATTCGACCTCACTGAGGGATTCCGTTACACGCCGGAGATAGCCCGCGTTCTGGAGTGGATTGACCAAGGATTCCCTGCTGCAGGCATTTCTGAAGAGCTTGGATTTGACTGGCGTCCGATCGACTTGAAGGATAAAAAGCCGAGCGGCTCGCGGCCCATCCTTGTCCGAGCGAAAAGCACGCTTGACATCTGGAACTGCGTCTTTCCCCGCGCTCGCGAGAGAGCGAAGTCGCTGCAAAAGGGTCGGCGCGTGGCAGTGCTGTGTGCAAGCGAAGTACTCTTCAAAAAATACTCTGAAGCCGGGCAATATGGTGATTGGTTTCTGCCAATCTCAGACAGAGAGCAATTGTCAAGCCTGCGGCACGCCGGTAAGCGCTTCGTTTTCAGCATGCCGGACTTCGTCGCTGGAATTCAGTTCGATACGGTATATCTCATTGAGGTGAATGACGGCGAGGTCGAAGAGGGCCCCTATTCAACAGGCGCTCTCCGTAGGTTCGTCTCGACGATATACCTAGGAGCGAGTCGGGCTGAACAAATCTTAGAGATCTACTCGTCCGATGAGCGTGGTGGTCCATCACGTGTACTGAGGCACGCAATTAATAACGGGGCATTGGATGTTATCGAAATCAGTGATCTTTAGTAATAGACGTCCCTTTGTCAATGACCTGTTGATGGTCAAGCGACAAAAGGTGAATTTCGGGCTTCAGCTAATGCCGCTGCAAACTGCAGAAGGAAGCTCCGGCCATTAGTACCTCTAAACACCCCAAAAATGGCTACTCAGCATGTGAGGCATTCCAGCTCAAATAATTGGAGAACTAGAGGACTGTCTCCGTTCGACCAAGTCCTCTTGCATTTCGCGCGCAACGACAAGAATGAGTCAACGCAAAGTCGCTGTGATAAATCAGGTTGCGGTAACGCAGTTAGCATCATTGGGGATTAGCGAGCTTTTGAACCGCAACAAGACATAGCCTGTGAAAGATTACCCCCCATCGCCCTGCAAAGAGCGATGGGGTTGGCACATCAGCGCAGAAAGCCGCTTCAGGCTTCCGGCATCAGCGGTTCGCCCAGGTTCAGCATCAGGCGGTTGGCCCAGGCAAAGATGGCGTCCGAATGCAGCAGATCCAGCACCTCGCCGTCGTTCAGGCCTTCGGCCTTGAGCGCGTTGATGTCGGCGGCGTTGATGGCGGCGGGCTGCTCGGTGATCTTGATCGAGAACTGCACGATGGCCTTTTCACGCGCGGTGGTGCCGGCGGTGGCGGGCTGCTCGAAGACCTGGGCGATGGTGTCGCTGCGCTTGGCCAGTTGATCAAAGCGCTGCGCATGCACCGAGGCGCAGTAGACGCAGCCATTGATGCGCGAAACCACCGTGGAGCCCAGCTCGCGCTCGGCACGCGAGAGGCCGCCGGGCGCATACATGATGGCGTTGAAGGCGGTGGAGCGCTCGCGCAGGATCAGCGGCTGGTGCACCAGGAACAGGTAGTAGTCCGAGGTCTTGGCCTTGGGGTGGCTTTCTTCCAGCACGGCCATCTGGTCGGGCGTGGCCTGGTCGAGCTGGACCACATCCAGCCAGGCCTTCCACTCCAGCGATTCGTTGGTAAAGCCGTGGGCGCGGATGACCTGGGCGGGTTGGAATGCGGCGGGCGTGCTCATGCGGTGGCCTCCTCGGATGCTTTCATGGCTTGCAGGCCGGCCACAAGGCGGACCTGGTAGGAGAGAAACGCGATCAGCTGCGACAGCGCCACGACAGCCGGGGTGCTGATGCCAGCGGCTGGCAGGGTGTCCAGCGCCGCCTTGTCACCCTCGATCGGGTTCTCGATCAGGGTGCGGGTGAAGGCCAGGATGGCCGCCAGGCGCGGGTCTTGCGCATCCTGGGGCTGGCCGGTCTCGGCCACGGCGATCAGCGCGGCATCCACTGGCAGCTGCTGCAGGCGTTCGCGGTAGTGGGCGACCAGCTCGGGCGCGGGGGTCAGGCGGCAGGCATAGAGCGCGACCAGCAGGCGCTCGGCCAGGCTGATGCCCGGCAGCGCCGGATCAAACAGGGCCTGGTAGCTGCCCTGGGTGGCAGCCACCACCTTTTCACGCTGGTGGCGGGCCGCATAGGTGCGGCTGCCCGGTGCCAGACCGACCAGCCGGTCGATCAGGTCATCGCTGGGGGATGTGGACATGCAAGACTCCTTGGTTATGTTTTTGCAGCGCCGGCCTGGGCCGCCACTGCGCGTTCTAGAAACTGCAGCACGCCCTGCCAGGACGCGGCATCGGCATGGGCGTTGTCGGCCGGATTGCCGCCGCCGGTGCTGACCTTGCCCGAGACCGGGTGTGCATAGACCAGCTGCGTGGTAGGCACATAGGGGAAGAGGATGGCGTGGCCGGCGCGCTCAAAGTCCAGCCACTGCACATCGTGCGGGTGCTGCACCTCGTCCAGCTTGTCGCGCACCATCTGCGAATACACGCTAGACGGCCAGGAGCCATCGTCGGTCGCCGACAGCAGCATCACCGGGCCCTGGATGCGCTCCACCGGGATGCGCGCACGCGCCACGGCGTCGGCATCGCGCAAGGCAGTGCGCATCGCGCGTTCATGGCGATGGGGCGATGGGCCTTCATCAAACGGGGCCCAGCTGGCCGTGCGGTTGTTCTCCCAGATGTGGGTGAGCGGCTTGCCGTCCAGCAGCCAGGTCGGGCCTTCGCGGCCCACCTGCGGGTCGCTGGCGTTCTGGCCGCTGTGTACGAAGGCGCTGGGCACATAGCCCACCACGGCCGATACCTGCTGCGCAAAGGTAGCCCCCAGCAGCAGCACCAGCTCACCGCCGCGCGACTGGCCGCTGAGCGCGACAAAGTCATGCGCCGGTTGCACCGTGCGGCGCAGCCATTGCAGGCCTTTTTCAAAATACTCCAACGGGGTGTTGGAGATGTAGGGCGACAGGCCCGGCGCCTTGAAATACGCCAGCGCAAAGGCCGCATAGCCGCGCGATGCATAGAGCGCCGCGCGCGGCTCGTTGATGCCGCCACCCGAGCCATTGACGATCATCACCGCCGGGTGCAGGCCGGCGCCGGCGGGCAGGTACAGGGTGCCGACCAGGCCATCCTCGCGCACCTCACGGCGGGTGACGCCGGGGGCTGCGAGCTGCTGGCTGAAGCGGGCCTGCGCCTGCGCAGTGCCGGAGCTGGCTTGCAAGCTCGTCACCAACGCATCGGTCACCGGCTGGTTGAACAGCTCGCGGCTGGTGGATGCCACCGGGCTTTGCGACCAGACCAGGCCCATGCCATCGACACCGGCATAGCTGCCGGAGACGGGGGCATCGCGGTTCAGATCGACAGCACCCTGCGCATCGGCGATGAAACGCGCCTGCGCGCGCCACAGCACGCCGCTGCGCGGGGTCTCGGCGCTGATCTCCACCGCCTCACCGGGCTGGGCGCCTTCGATACGGATGTGGCGCGCCACATCGATCAGCGCGTCCGCCTGGTCAATCGTGATGGACAGCTGGGCCATCAGGGCGCCACCTTGGTGACCATCGATGCGGTGGTGCGGTCGCTGCTGAACGGGGTGACCTTCAGGCCCTTCTTCGCGGCCCAGATATTGCGGTAGTGGAACAGTGGGATGATGCCCACATCATCGGACACCACCTTGGCCGACTGGCGCAGGATGCCCTCGCGCTTGGCCATGTCGAACTCTTCGGTGGACTCGGTCAGCGCCTTGTCCACCGCTGCATTGCTGTAGTGGCCCCAGTTGGAGGCGCCCAGGCCCTTCTTGGCATCGACCGTGGCCAGTACGTTCACCAGCGCATAGCTGGCCTCACCGGTGCCATTGCCCCAGGCCAGCATGCTCATCGCATATTCGTTCTTGTTGGCGCGGCCCGAGTACACGGCCCATGGCACCACCTCCACCTGGGTCTTCACGCCAATGCGGGTCCAGAACTGGGCCACCACCTGGGCAGTTTCCGGGCCTTGTGGGTAGCGGTCGTTGGGCACATGCATGGTCAGCTTGAAGCCTTCGGGGAAGCCGGCATCGGCCAGCAGCTTCTTGGCCTTGGCGGCATCAAAAGGAATGTTCTTGATGTCGGGGTTGTAGCCATAGGTGTTCTTGGGCATCCACTGGTTGGCCTCGGTGGCCGCGTCCTGCAGGATGCGGTCCACAATGGCGCCGCGGTTGATCGCCAGGTTCAGCGCCTCACGCACGCGCTGGTCCAGCAGCGGGTTCTTGGGCAAGGGCTTGCCGGCGTTGTCGGTGATAAAGGCATTGGGCGCCGGGTTAAAGCTCGGCTGCAGCAGCATCACGCGCAGGCCGTCGTAGGGGTAGACGGCGATATTGGGCGCGCTCTTGAGGCGGGCCAGGTCGGAGACCGAGACCTTGTCGATCACATCCACATCGCCGGCCAGCAGCGCGGCGGTGCGCGATGCGGCGTTGTTGATGTAGCGGTAGTTGACCTTGTCCCAGATCGCCTTGTCACCCCAGTAGCCATCGTTGCGCTGCATCACCACGCGGTCGCCCGGCGTGTACGACACCCATTTGTAGGGGCCCGAGCCGACCATGGCCTTGCCCGAGTTGTAGTCTTCGGTCGCCGACTTCTCGCCCACATGCTTGCTGACGATGTGCACCGAAGCCAGGTTCAGTGGCAGGTCTGGGTTGGGGATGGTGGTTTTGATGATCAGCGTGTGCGGGTCCTTGGCAGTCACCGATTCGACGGTGCGCAGGTAGCCGGCAAAAGTCGCCACGCTGCCGGGCACCGCGCGGGCGCGCTGGTAGGAGTAAATGACGTCTTCGGCGCTGAAGGCCTTGCCGTCTTGCCACTTCACATCGGTGCGCAGCTTGAACTCCCAGGTCTTGGGGTCCAGGTTCTTCCAGCTCGCAGCCAGGCCAGGCTGCAGCTTGTTGTGGTTGTTCTGTACCAGCAGATCCCAGAAGTGCAGGTCCACCGAGCGGTCGCCGGCGTGGTTGTTGAGCTGGGGGTCCATCGACGAGACCGGGTCGGCAAAACCGATGTTCAAGGTCTGCGCATGGGCAGCCAGGCCAGCGCCCATCAGGGCAGCGGTGAGGGAAGAGACGATGATGCGTTTCATGGCGAACTCCTGGTGAAACTGTGAAAACGGGGCATGCAAATACGGAGAAAAAGGCGGCGCTCGGGTGAGCGTTCAGGCGTCGTTCAAATGGCAGGCGCTTTGGTGCTGAATGGCGATGCCCTTGAGCTGGGGCGCCTCCACCTTGCAACGCGGCATCGCACGCGGACATCGCGGATGAAAGTGGCAGCCGCTGGGTGGGTTGAGCGGGCTGGGGATTTCACCCTGGATCGCCGAATAGGTCTTGTGGCGCGCGTTCATGTTGGGCACCTCGGCCAGCAAGGCCTGGGTGTAGGGGTGGTTGGGCCGGGCAAACAGCTCCTCCACCGGCGCAGTCTCGATCACGCGTCCCAGGTACATCACCACCACCCGGTCGCAGATATGCTCGACCACACCCAGGTCATGGCTGATGAACAGATAGGTCAGGTGCAGCTGCTCACGCAGGTCCATGAACAGGTTCAGGATCTGCGCCTGGATCGACACATCGAGCGCAGCCACCGCCTCGTCGCAAACCAGCATGCTGGGTTGCACCGCCAGTGCGCGGGCAATGCCGATGCGCTGGCGCTGGCCACCGCTGAACTGGTGCGGGTAGCGGCTGCGCAAGGCCGGGTCGAGCCCGGCGCGCTCCATCTGGGCACACACATAGTCATCAAAACCGGCCTGGTCGACCAGGCCATGGATGCGGGCCGCTTCGCCCACGATCTCGTCCACGCGCAGGCGCGGGTTCAGGCTGGCGTACGGGTCCTGGAAGATCATCTGAATGCGCAGGCGCTCGGCATGGCGCTCGGCCGGCGTCAAACGGGCCATGGCCTTGCCGGAGAACAGCACTTCGCCATCCGACGGGGGCAACAGCCCGGCCGCCATGCGGCCCAAGGTGGACTTGCCGCAACCGGATTCGCCGACCAGGCCCACCACCTCACCGGGGCGCACCAGCAGATCGACCTGGTCCACCGCTCGGGTAACGGGGTGCGGCTTTTCCAGCCCCAGCTTTTGCAGCAGGCGGCCGCCGATGCCCGGCTTTTGCTCGCCAAAGCGCTTGCTGACCTGGCGCAGCTCGACCACCGGGGTGTCTGCCGCGCTGTCCGCCACTGGGGGTTTCGTCATCTCGTTCATACGCGGGCCTCCAGGCCTTGCGGCGCGGTGGCACCAGGGGTGCTAACGGCGCTGGGGGCGCTGGCGGTCAGCGCCGGGTGAAAGCAGCGCACCAAGCGGCCGGGCAGCGGCTCGGTCTGCTCGGGCTGGGCCTGGCAAGCAGCGGTGGCGCGGGCGCAGCGGGCGGCAAAGGCGCAGCCCGGGGGCAGCTGCAGCATATTGGGCGTCATACCCGGTATCTGCTGCAGGCGGCTGCCGCGCCGGTTGTTGGCCGGCAGGCTGCCGATCAGGCCGGCGGTATAGGGGTGCAGCGGGCTGTCCAGCACGGCATCCACACCGCCTTGCTCGACGATGCGGCCGGCATACATGACAGCCACTTCATCGGCCAGACCGGCCACCACCGACAGGTCGTGCGTGATCCAGATCAGCGAGGTGCCCTGCTGGCGTGCCAGCTTCTGCACCTCGGACAGGATCTGCGCCTGGATGGTCACATCCAGCGCTGTCGTGGGCTCGTCGGCAATGATCAGATCGGGCCGGTGCAGCATGGCGGTGGCAATGGCCACGCGCTGGCGCATGCCGCCCGACAGCTGGTGCGGGTAGGCCTGCAGGCGCTCGTCGGGGCTGGCAATGCCCATCATCGCCAGGGTCTCACGGGCTCGCTCACGTGCCTGGGCCTTGCTGGCCGAGGTGTGGGCGCGCACCGCCTCGATCATCTGCGTGTCCACGCGCAACACGGGGTTGAGCGTCATCATCGGGTCCTGGAAGATCATCGCGATGCGGTTGCCCTGCAGCTGGCGCAGCTCGCGGGGTTTGATCTTGGTGATGTCGCGGCCCTGGAACAGCACCTCACCGCCGGTCACGCGGCCCGGTGCATCGACCAGGCCCATGATGGAAAAACCGGTGACGGACTTGCCCGAGCCGGACTCGCCGACCAGGCCCAGGATGCGGCCACGCTCCAGGGTGAAGGACACATCATTGACCGCGCGCAGGGTGCCGGCGCGGGTCGCAAACTCGGTGCGCAGATTGCGCACCTGCAAGGTGGGCACGCTGCTCATCGGGTGTTCCTCGGGTTCAGGACATCGCGCAGGCGGTCGCCCACCAGGTTGATCGCCACGATGGTGACCAAGAGCGCAATGCCGGGGTAGAAGCTGATCCAGTACTGGCCCGAGAGCATGAACTGGTAGCCATTGGAGATCAGCAGGCCCAGCGAAGGCTCGGTCACCGGCACGCCCAGGCCCAGAAAGCTCAGGGTGGCCTCCAAGGTGATGGCGCGGGCGATCTGCAGGGTGCCGATCACGATCAGCGGTGGCAGGCAGTTGGGCAGGATGTGGCGCACCATGATGCGCCAGTTGGGGATGTCCAGGCAGCGTGCCGCCTCGACATACTCGCGCCGGCGCTCGACCAGGGCCTGGCCGCGCGCGGTGCGGGCGTAGTAGGCCCATTCCAGGATCACCAGGGTCAGCACCACATTGCCCACGCCCTTGCCCAGGTAGGCGAGGATCATCATCGCCACCAGGATCGAGGGGAAGGACAGGATCAGATCGACCACGCGCATGATGATCGTGTCCGTCTTGCCACCGGCATAGGCGGCCAGCAGGCCCAGCAAGGTGCCGACCACACCGGCAATCAGCGCCGAGCCCACGCCCACCAGCAGGCTGATGCGCAGGCCATAGAGAATCGCAGAGTACAGATCGCGGCCCTGGCCGTCGGTGCCCAGCATGTAGTGGAAGCTGTCCATGCCATTGGCCGAGCCTGGCGGCAGGCGTGCATCGAGAACATCGAGCTGCTGCAGGTCATAGGGGTTCTGCGGCGTGATCCAGGGAGCGACCAGCGCCGCCAGAATCAGCACCACGGCGACGACGAGGCCGAACAGCGCCAGGCGCGAGGCCATGAAATCCGCCACATGCGCGCGCCAGGGCGAAGGCTGGCGCAGTGCCGCTGCCGGGGCCGTTCCTGTGGGGGTGTTGGCTGGGGTGTTGGTGCCGCTCATGCTGCGCCCTCCAGGCGCACGCGGGGGTCGAGCACCTTGTACAAGATATCCACGATCAGATTGAGCGTGACAAACAGGCAGACCACCACCACCAGGTAGGAGACGATGACGGGACGGTCCAGCGCATTGATGCTGTCCAGAATCAGCTTGCCGGCGCCCGGCCAGGAGAAGATGCTCTCGGTCACCACCGCAAAGGCGATGGTCGAGCCCAGCTCCAGGCCCAGCACGGTGACCAGCGGAATCATCGTATTGCGCAGCACATGCAGGCCCACCACACGCAGTGGCGACAGGCCCTTGGCGCGGGCAAATTTCACATAGTCCAGCGGCAGCACTTCACGCACACCGGCGCGCGTCAGGCGGATCACCAGCGAGATCTTGAACAGCGACAGGTTGATCGCCGGCAGCAGCATGTGGCGCAGGCCATCGGTGGTCAGAAACGACCACTGCGCGCCCAGGAACTCCACGGTCTGGCCGCGCCCGCTCGACGGCAGCATGCCGAGCGAAACGCTGAAGGTCATGATCAGCATCAGACCCACCCAGAAGGTGGGCAGCGAAAAGCCCACGATGCTGCCGGCCATGATGGATTTGGAAAACCAGCTCTCGGGGTAGAGGCCGGCCAGCAGGCCCAGCGGCACGCCCAGCACCACGGCGATGACCAGCGCGGCAATCGCCAGCTCCAGGGTCGCCGGCAGGCGCTGCAAAATCAGCTCGATCGCCGGCACGTTGTAGACAAAGCTCACGCCCAGGTTGCCCTGCAGCGCACCGCCGACAAAGCCCAGGTACTGGCGCCACAGCGGCTGGTCAAAGCCCAGTTGGGCGATGATGCGCGCGCGCTCGACCTGGTCCACGTCCTGGCCGATCAGAATATCGACCGGGTTGCCGATGGCATGCAGGCCCACGAAGACGATCACCGTCATCAGCAGCACCACCACCAGGGCCTGCGCAAGGCGGCGCAGCAGCCAGCCGATCATGGTGCGTCCGCCTTGTCCAGCAGCGCAGCGGCCTGGCCGGGCGGCTCGGCCGGCGTCCACTCATCGCCAAACACCTCGGGGTCGCTGAAGGCCTGCAGCTTCTCGAAATGCCACTGCACATCTTCGGCATACAGGCGACTGCTGATGCCCTGGGCCAGGCGCTCGGCGCCCACGCTGATCGCAGGAATATCGCCGGACACCGTGCCATGCGTCAGCGCAGCCGGATACGAGAACGCATGGATGCGCTCCAGCCCCGGGCAGGCGCCGGGAATCTTTTGCTGCAGCTCGAAGGCCGGGCCCAGGTCGGGCGAGTCGGAGAGCTCCTGGTCGTCCTCGCCCTCGGGGTGGCGGTAGCGGTCACCCCAGTTGCGCACATGGGCGGCAAAGGGGGCAAACTCGCTGCGCGCATTCCAGTCGATGCGAAAGCCGGTGGAGAACACGACAAAGTCCAGGTGGAACACGCCCTTGGAGGTGTGCACGCGGATCTCGTCGCCGGTCCATTCCATGCGCTCGATCGCGCAGCCCAGGTTGAAGCGGGCATTGGTATGGCGCGACACGCGCAAGGTGCTGCCCCGGGGTGGCGGCACCTGCTGCACATTGATGTAGTGGCGGATCTTCCACTTCCAGTCGTCAGGCAGGTGCAGATGGCCATGGGTCAGGCCCGGGCTGCCGGCGCCCTTGCCCTTGTTGACGCGCGGAATATCGCTGCGGCGGATCAGCAGATCGACGCTCGCAGCGCCGCTCTCCAGCGCGGTGGCGGCGCTGTCCATGGCCGAAGCACCAGCCCCCACCACGCCGATGCGCTTGCCAGCCAGTTGGGCGTAATCGGTGCTGTCCGAGGAATGCGCCCAGCGGTCGCGCGGCAGGCTGCGTGCCATCTCGGGCACATAGGCGCCGCCCAGGCCATCGCGGCCGGTGGCCAGCACCACATGGCGCGCCAGCACCTTGCGTGCGCCATCGGGGGTTTCCAGGTCGAGCTGCACCACACCATCGGCGCCGCGCGGGCGCACGGCCAGTACCTTGTGGCCGTTGTGCACCGGCAGCGCCAGCACCTGGCGGTACCAGCGCAGGTAGTCCATCCACTGCAGGCGCGGGATCTTGTCGAGCGCCTCCCAGGCCTCCAGGCCAAACTGCGACTCGAACCAGGCGCGGAAGGTCAGCGCCGGTTTGCCCAGCGCCGGGCCGGTGAGCTGCTTGGGCGAGCGCAGGGTTTCCATGCGCGCCGTCGTCGCCCAGGGGCCTTCAAAGCCGGCGGGCGACTGGTCAAAAATCTCGGCAGGGACGCCCATGAAGCGCAGCGCCGCGCAAGCGGCCAGGCCCGACATGCCGCCACCGATGATGGCAACGGGCAGAATCGGCTCGCCCTCGAGCGCGGTTTCGGGCACCCAGTCCTTGGCGGGCAGGTCCAGCCAGGCCAGGTCCTGGCGCACCCGTGCTTCGAGTGCAGCCAGCCCAGCGGGCGGCAATTGGCGGTCGTCGTTCATTCGTGGTTCTCTAAAGGTTCTTGTGCGCCAGCAGCGGGCCGGTGGCCCTCTGGCAGCATTTCTTCCAGCAGCGCGGCGTGGGCGCGCGCGTCATGCAGTACAAAGCCGGGCAGCAGCGCCTGCGCCACCTCGGTCAAGGCCTGGCACAGCGCATCCATCGCCGGCGTGCAAGGCGTGGCCTGCTGGCTGACCACACCAAACAAAAAGGGGATCTCGGTATCGAGCGGTCGCACCACCACACCCTGCAGCGGCAGGCCCAGCGCCGTCACCGGCTCCAGCACCGAGACACCCAGGCCCGCGCGCACGGCCGCAATCGCGTTCACCGAGGCATTGGTTTCCATGAACTGGGTCTGGCCGGGCAGCTCGCCAGGGCGGGCGGCGGCAAAGGCTTCATCGAGGCGGCCGCGCAAGCGGTAGGGGTTGGCCATGGTGATGATGCGGCGCTCAGCCAGCGCCAGCAGCGGCACCACATCGAGCGCAGCCAGGGGGTCCGCTTCGGGCAGCACTGCCACGCAGGGCGCACGGCCAATCCAATGCACTTGCAGGCCTCTGTGTTCTAGCGGCAAGCTGCTCACGCCCAGCTGGGCGGCACCCGTCAGCACGCCTTGCGCCACCTGCTCGGGCGATGCGCTGCGCAGCTGGATGTGCGAGATGCTTTGCGCCATCGCGCCTTCTAGCCGCGCCAGCGCTGCAGGCACCAAGCCGGCGGCCAGCGCCGGCGTGGCCAGCAGGTTCAGCGGGCGCTGGCTGCCGCCTGCGATCTCGCGGGCGCGCTGGCGTATCTGCTGCAGGCTGTGCAGCGCATGGGCCACGTCCTCATACAGCAGAAAGCCTTGTTCATTCGGGGTAATGCGCGGGCCATTGCGGCTGAACAGCGCATAGCCAATCTCCTGCTCCAGCTCCTGCACCAGGCGGCTGATCGCCGGCTGCGAACGACCCAGCATGCGGCCGGCGGCCGTCACGCTGCCGGTCGAGATCACGGCCGCGAAGGCCTCAAGCTGGCGAAGTTCCATGGTGTTGAATGCGAAAACCGCATTCTGAAGCATTGAGTATGCACTTCACAAATACTAAATCGACATATCCAAATACCTCCAGCGTATTTACCCGAGTACGCGGGGGCTCGCCCGCTACGGTGCAGACGCAAAAAAGGGAGCATGCGCTCCCTGTGTGGCGGCCGTTTCCGGCGGTTTTTAGCTCACATTTCGCTCAGAGCCCCAGCTTCTTGGCCACGTAATCGGCGTCCTTGTCGCCCCGGCCCGAGAGGTTGACGAGGATATTCACCCCCTTGTCCAGCTGGGGTGCGATGCCCATGGCCCAGGCGACGGCATGGGCACTTTCCAGCGCCGGGATGATGCCCTCGACCCGCGACAGCGTCATGAAGGCGTGGAGGCAGGCCTTGTCGTCCACAGCCTGGTAATCAACCCGGCCCAGGTCCTTGAGGTAGCTGTGCTGCGGGCCCACGCCAGGGTAGTCCAGGCCCGAGGCGATGGAATGCACGGCGGCAGGGCTGCCATCGGCGTTCTCCAGCACATAGCATTTCATGCCATGGATGGCACCTGGCTTGCCCACCGACAAGGTGGCGGCATGCTTGCCCGGCTGGTCCACGCCCTCGCCCGCCGGCTCCACACCGACCAGCTTGACAGCGGCATCGGGCAAAAAGGCGCTGAAGATGCCCATCGCATTGGAGCCGCCGCCCACGCAGGCCGCCACATAGTCGGGCAGCTTGCCGTGGCGGGTCTGGAACTGCTCGCGCGCCTCGCGCCCCACGATGGACTGGAAGTCGCGCACCATCTTTGGAAACGGATGCGGGCCCACCACCGAGCCAATCGCATAGAGGTAGTTCGTCGGGTCCTTGAGGTATTCCACAAACGCGCTGTCCACCGCCTCCTTCAAGGTCGCCTGGCCAAAGGTCACCGGCACCAGCTTGCAACCCAGGATGCGCATCTTCGTGACGTTGGGGTGCTCCTTCTCGATATCGACCTGGCCCATGTGGATCTCGCAGGGGATGCCCACCAAAGCGCAGGCCGTCGCCAAGGCCACGCCATGCTGGCCAGCGCCCGTCTCGGCAATCACCTTGGTCTTGCCCATGAACTTGGCCAGCAGCGCCTCGCCCAGGCAGTGGTTGATCTTGTGCGCGCCCGTGTGGTTCAGGTCTTCGCGCTTCAGGTGGATCTGCGCGCCACCCAGCTGTTCCGAGAGTCGCTTGGCATGGAAGATGGGGCTGGGGCGGCCCACATAGTCCTGGAACAGGTGCTTGAGCTCATCCTGGAAATCCTGGCGCTGCACGATCTGCTCGTAGGCCTCGGCGATGTCGTCCATGGCCTGCTTCAGATGCGGAGGCACCAGCTGGCCGCCGTAGTCACCAAAGAAACCGTTGGCATCAGGCATCTCCGCAAAGTTCATCATTGTTGTCATTGGCTGCTTCGTTATGAGGATGGCAAACTTGGTTGATACCACAGCGTCCCCGGCTACAGCTTGCAGGTTTTCCCGATGCCACAATAGCTGCCATGAAAGCTGACGCCGTTCGTGACATCGCCCTGGCCCATGCCATCGAGACCTCGCCGCCCCATGAGGCCCTGCCCAGCGCTGCGCGCTGCGAGGCCATCACGCAGGAGGTGCTGCACACCTTGGGCAAGCCGGCGCTGGGAGGCAAGGCCGGCCAGGCCGTCTTTGCCCAGTTTCTGCAGCAGCGCGCCAAGCGCATCATCCAGGCCAGCCAGCTGCCTGCCGATGTGCGCCAGCTCTGGCAACACGCCCCGGGCCTCGCGCGCTGGATGCCGCTGGCCATCGGCCTGTTGGCCCTGTGCCTGGGCTTTGCCAGCCACCGCATCACCGATCCGCACCGGGTCGATCTGCTGTCGCTGTCCTTGATGGGCATCGTGCTGTGGAACCTGCTGATGTATGCGGTGTTGCTGGTTCGCAGCCTGCTGGGCCTGGCGCGGCGCAAGCCCGCCCGGGTAGCGCCCTGGGAGCCCGCACAGCAAGCCGCCACCGGCGCCGCCCCCAGCGCCCCGGTGGCCGACGAGCACCCCGGCTGGCTGGCCCGCCTGCGCGGCAAGGCCATGCCCGCGCTGCGCGGCAGTGGCCTGCGCAGGATGGCGCTGCGCTTTGAGCGCAACTGGTGGCAGGCGAGCGAGGGCGTGCGCAATGCCCAGCTCTTGCAGTGGCTGCACCTGGGTGCGGCGCTGGTGGCCGTGGGCGCACTGGCCTCGCTCTGGCTCACCGGCTTGACCAAGGAATACCAGGTCGGCTGGGAGAGCACCTTTCTGTCGGCCGCGCAGGTGCAGCACTGGCTCAATATTCTGTTCGCCCCCACGCAGTGGCTGCAGTGGACGGCACCCTGGAGCCTGGCCGACATCCAGGCGCTGCAAGGCTGGGTGAGCAGCGGCCTGCCAGCGGCCCCCGCTGCAAGCACCGATGCCATCGCGGCTCCCGCCTCCAGCGTCGGCGAGCGCTGGGTCTGGGCCTATACCGCCTTGCTGGCGGCCACCGTGGTGGTACCGCGCTTGCTGCTGGCCCTGTGGCAGGGGCTGCGCGCGCGCTGGCGCCGCCAGCACCTGCAGCTGCCGCTGAACCAGGCCTACTTTGCCCGCCTGCAGCGCGACTTTGGCGGCCTGGCCACACGCCTGGTGCTGCTGCCCTTCAGCATGGATGTGACGCCCGAGCGCCGCGCGGCGATCGACCACCATGCCATCGGCCTCTATGGCGCTGGCGCCCATGTTGACTGGCTGCCGACCCTGGCCTATGGCGCGCCGCTGCCAGCGGTTGATATCGACCCGGCAGCGCAGGCGATTGCGCTCATCAGCCTGTCGGCCACGCCCGAGGCCGAGGTGCATGGCGAGCTGCTGACCCAGCTGCGCAACCGCCATGGTGCCAACGGCCAGCTCTGGCTCTGGGCCAGCGATTTTGCCGCCCGCAACGCCGGCGCACCCCGCCGCCTGCAGGAGCGCGAGGCGCTCTGGCAGGAGTTTGCCCACCAGCATGGCTTTAACGCCCAGCTGATCACCACCGGCGCCTGACGAGACCCGCACGATGACCGAGATGACCAACGATCCCCAACTCCCCGCGCCCCTGGCACCCGATGCGATCGGCGCCAGCGACCAGTCGATTGCCTGGTGCCTGCTGTCGCACACCAACATCGGCAAGACCACCTTGGCGCGCACCCTGGTGGCCGAGGACATTGGCGAAGTGCAAGACGCCGCCCACGTCACCAGCCAATCGCAGCGCTACCTGCTGCAGCGCTCGGACCAGGGTGATGAGCTGTGGCTTTGGGACACGCCGGGTTTTGGCGATTCGGTGCGGCTCTACAACCGCTTGAAGCAGCAGGGCAACCCGTTGGGCTGGTTTCTGTCAAATGTTTGGGACCGCTGGCGCGACAAGCCCTTCTACATGAGCCAGCGCGCCTTGCAGGCCGCGCGCGACCATGCCGATGTGATGCTCTACCTGGTCAATGCCGCCGAAGACCCGGCCGACGCCGGTTACTGGGCCAGCGAGATGCGCATCCTGCAGTGGATGGACAAGCCCGTGCTGGTGCTGCTCAACCAGATCGGCAGCGACACCACGGCCGCGCAAACCGCTGCCGACCTGCAGCGCTGGCGCACGGCGACGGCCGAGTTTGCCGGCACCGTCCGCTCGGTGCAGGTGCTCGATGCCTTTACCCGCAGCTGGTGGCATGAGAAGCAGGTGATGCAGTCCATCGCACCGCTGCTGCCCGATGCCAAGCAGCCAGCCTACCAGCGCCTGCTGCAAACCCGCGCAGCGCGCCAGCAGCAGCGCGAAGCGGCCAGCTTGAAGGCACTGGCCGAGCAGCTGCTGCTGGCAGCTACCGCGCAAGAGACGGTGCAGGCCGGTGACAACAAGCTTTGGCAGCGCGCCTGGAGCAAGGTGAGCGGCTCGGTCGCCCAGGCCATCCGTGGCAGCGGCGCTGAGGGCGCCGAATTGAGCCCCGAGCAGACCGCTGCGATGCAACGCCTGACCCAGTCACTGCAGCAGGCCGACCTGGCCAGCACCCAGGCCTTGCTGGCCTTGCACCAGCTCGACGGCCAGGCGGCCAGCCAGATCCAGCAACAGCTCAAGGACCACCTCAAAACCAGCACACCGCTGGACCCGCAGACAGCCAGCCTTTGGGGTGCGCTCACGGCCGGCGCTGCCACCGGCTTGGGCGCCGACATGGTCGCCGGTGGCATGACCCTGGGCGCTGGTGCGCTGGTGGGCGCCTTGGTGGGCGCCGTCACCTTTGCCGGCGCCGCCTGGAGCGCCAACAAGATGTTTGACCAGCAGGCCCAGCGCTTTCACCTCTCACCCGAGTACCTCAGCGCCTTGACCGGCCAGCTGCTGCTCAAGTACCTGGTGATCTCGCACTTTGGCCGGGGGCGCGGGCGCTACACCAGCCCCAGCGCACCGGCGCAGTGGAGCGAGGCGGTGCAGGCCGCTGTGCAGCTGCGCGCCACGCAATGGCAGCAGCAGTGGAAGGCGCTGGGCAGCCTGCCGCCTGGCGACGCGCTGAGCGATGAGGCGCGTGCCGCCTACCTGCAGGCATTGCAGCTGCAGCTGGGTGACTGCCTGCACCAGGCGCTGAACCGCCTCTACCCCGACATGGATCGATCGGCAGCCAGTGCTGATACAAATACTCAATAAAAACAAGCAATTACAAAATAACCAGCGATAAGCAACATCAATTCGCATTGACCCGGTTGTTTTTTGTGGATGCCCGCCGCAGCATGGAACTGCCATGGCCCTGCGGCCTGGCATTCCGACCAACATAACGACAGGAGAGTTTTATGCGCAACACCTGGAAAGCCTGGATCAGCGGTATTGCCCTGTGCAGCACCGCTGCCGTTTTTGCCCAAACCCCGGCAGCAGGCACGGCACCGGCCGCCAAACCGGCGCCAGCCGCCAAAACCACCGCAGCGGCGCCTGCTGCCGCACCAGCGGCTGCAGTAGACAAAGCCAAGGCCAAGACCCCCGCCCCCGGCGGCGGTGCCGGCAAGGTCTGGGCCAATACCAATTCCAAGATCTACCACTGCCAAGGTGACCGCTACTACGGCACCACCAAGCAGGGCGAGTACATGACCCTGGCAGATGCCAAGGCCAAGGGCATCCAGCCCGCCAAGGGCAGCAAGGCCTGCAACAGCTGATCAGGCCTACCCCAACACACTCCACCCCGCGCACCCTGGCGGGGCTTTTTTATGCCCCGCGCCGCTGCAGCAGCCACTGCCACCAGCGCTTGCCGTAGCCGGCAATGCCCTGCGGGAACAGCAAGACCAGCAACAAAATCACGGCGCCCAGGGTGGCGCGCCAGTAGTCGGTGTTGCGCGCCACCGCATCGTGCAGCCAGGTAAAGCTGAAGGCGCCCAGAATCGGGCCCACCAAGGTCTGCACGCCACCCAACAGCACCATGACCAGGCCATCGACCGACTTGGCCACCGACATAGTCTCCGGCGAAATACTGCCCTTGGAGAACGCGAACAGCGCGCCCGCCAGCCCGGCCACCGAGGCGGCCAGCACAAAGCCCATCCACTGCACCTTGGCCACCGCAATGCCAATGGCCTCGGCGCGCAGCGGTGCATCGCGGCTGGCGCGCAAGGCATAGCCCAAGGGGGCATACAGCACCCGCCACAGCGCCAGCACCCCGGCAGTAGCCAACAGCAAGGTCAGCAGGTAAAACCAGCGCTTGTCCTCCAGCCAGGCCACCGGCCAGACACCCGTCAGCCCATTGCTGCCGCCGGTGACCGAATCCCACTGGAAGGTGGTGGCCCAGATGATCTGCGCAAAGGCCAGGGTCAGCATCGAGAAATACACCCCCGTCAGCCGCACCGCAAACCAGCCCGTGAGTACGCCGCCCAAGGCCGCCAGCAGCGGCGCCAGCAACAGCGCCCACAGCATCGGCAGGCCGGCCGCGTTCAGCAGCAGCGCCGCGCCATAGGCGCCCAGGCCAAAAAAGGCCGCATGGCCAAAGGAATGCAAACCTGCCGGCCCCATCAAGAAATGCAGGCTGGTGGCAAACAGCGCGGCAATGACCAGGTCCACCATCAGCACCAGGGTATAAGACTGCGCATCCACCACCCAGGGCAGCGCCAGCAAGCCCAGCAGCACGGCCGCGCCAACAGCCTTGAGGGCGGTCGGCGGCGCACGCAAAGGTTGCTCGCGCAGGCCATGGCTGCGGCTGGCGGCCTGCGGCTTGCCCAGCAGGCCCCAGGGGCGCAGCACCAGCACCACGGCCATCACCAGAAAATCAGCAACCAGTGTGAGCTGCGGAAAAGCGATATCGATTCCCGCTATCTGCACCACCCCCAGCCAGATGCACAGCGCCTTGACGGTGGACACCAGCAGTGCCGCAACAAAGGCGCCAGTGAGCGATCCCATGCCGCCGACGACCACAACGACAAAGGCCGAGCCGATAGTCTGCAGATCCAGCTCCAAGGTGGCGGGCTCGCGTGGCAGCTGCAGCGCGCCGCCCAGCCCGGCCAACGCAGCGCCCAGCGCAAATACCGCTGTGAACAACCAGGCCTGGCGCACGCCCAGCGCGCCGACCATTTCGCGATCCTGCGTGGCGGCGCGCACCAGCATGCCAAAGCGGCTGCGGTGCAGCAGCAGCCAGGTGGCGCCCAGCACCAGCGGGCCCACAGCGATCAAGAACAGGTCATAGGTCGGAAAGGCGCGGCCCAGAATATCGACCGCACCGCCCAGCCCCGGCGCGCGCGGGCCCAGCAGCTCATCGGGCCCGCAAAGCCAGAGCACCGCATCCTTGATCACCAGCACCAGCGCAAAGGTGGCGAGCAGCTGAAACAGCTCCGGCGCCTTGTAGATGCGACGCAGCAGCAGCACCTCGACCAGGCCGCCCAGCAGCCCCACGGCGATGGCCGACAGCGGCAGCGACAGCCAGAAACCCCAGCCGCCCCCCAGCGGCGCCATGGCCTCGGCCAGCGCATAGGCCGCATACAGGCCCACCATGTAGAAGGAGCCATGCGCAAAGTTGACGATGCGGCAGACGCCGAAAATCAGCGACAACCCCGCAGCCACCAGGAACAGCGACGAGGCGCCGGCCAGGCCGTTGAGCAGTTGCACCAGCAGACCGGAAAAACTCATGCGGCATCCTGCGCTTGTGGCCATGCCTGGCCGTCATGCCGCCCCAGCCAGGCGGGCAGCGTTGCCCGCAGACTTGCGGTAAGTGCGGGGGCCAGGCAGCGTTCCATCACCTTATTGCGGGCGCATCTTGCGCACTTCTTCGTCGCTGGGCAGGTAGTCCTTGCCATCGCGGTAGACATAGTCCACCAGCTCGCCCTTGCCGCCCACGTTCTTGAGCTTGCCGACATAGGCGCCCATGGTGGACTGGTGGTCTTGCGCGCGCCAGGTGATGGGGCCAAAGGGCGAAACCACCTGCAGGCCTTCAAAGGCCTTGATGAGCGCATCGGTATCGGTGCTGCCGGCCTTCTTGATGCCTTCGGCCAGCGACTTGATGCCGGCATAGCCGACGACCGAGCCCTGGCGCGGATAGTCCTTGTACTTGGCCTGGTAAGCGTCAAAGAAGGCCTTGTGTTCGGGCGTCTTCAGGCTGTGTACCGGATAGCCGGTGACGATCCAGCCATTGGGCGTTTCGGCCTTCAAGGTGTCGAGGTACTCGGGCTCGCCGCTCAGCACGCTGACGACGTTGCGGTCCTTGAACAGGCCGCGCGTATTGCCTTCGCGCACAAACTTGGTCAGGTCGGTGGCAAACAGCACGTTGAAGATCGCATCGGGCTTGGCATCGGCCAGCGCCTGCACCACGCTGCCGGCATCGACCTTGCCCAGCACGGTGGCCTGCTCGGTGACGAACTCCACATCGGGCTGGGCCGCCTTCATCTTGGCCTTGAAGGTGGCGACCGAGGACTGGCCGTATTCGTAGTTGGGGTAGACCAGGGCCCAGCGCTTTTTCTTCAGCTTCAGCGCCTCTTCGACCAGCATCGACACCTGCATGTAGGTGGAGGGGCGCAGGCGGAAGGTGTAGGCATTGCCGTTGCTCCAGACCATCTTGTCCGTAAGCGGCTCGGTGGCCAGGTAGAAGAACTTGCGCTGCTTGGCAAAGTCGGTCAGCGCCATGCCGGTGTTGGACAGAAAACCGCCGGCCAGCACATCGACCTTTTCACGCGCGATCAGCTCCTCGGCCACGCGCACGGTGTCGCCCGGATTGGCGTTGTCGTCGCGGGTGATCAGCTCCAGCTTCTTGCCGTTCACGCCGCCCGCGCGGTTGACCTCATCCACCGCCAATTCCATGCCGCGCTTGTAGGGCTCCAGAAACGCGGGCTGGTTCTTGTAGCTGTTGATCTCACCGATCTTGATCACACCAGCCGCCTGGGCAGCCGAAGCCCCCAGGCCAGCGAGCAGCAAGGCGCTGGCAGTGCGGGACAACAAAGGGGTGCGGGCAGAAATACGCATGCAAAAGTCTCCAGGTGAGACCGGCCTCGCAGCGGAGGCAGGCGCTGATATTCAGGCCGCTATTGTGACGGCTTCCGCGCGCTGGCCGCGTCCTGGGTGGCAAAGGTCCGCATGCATGCGGCGCAGGCCTCGGTTTTGACCGCATGGTGCGACAGGTTTTGCAGCCTGCTGCGCAGCGCCCAGGCACCCAACAGCGAGGGATGCTTCGCAACGCCAGGAAGTGAATGCTTGGCGTCCATCAGGTCCCCCGCACACCTGGCATAAGCGCTTGGTTATTGATTTAAAAACACAAATCATTGCTAAGTTATTTATTGCTATTAGCTATTGTTTAACTATCATCGATTCGGTTTTTCATCCACGGCCGGGTCACGCATATGGTTAACCGCACGTTTGTCGCGCACAGCCCCTTGGGCGAGCAGTTGCAGTTTCGCTCGCTGGAGGGCAGTGAGCAAATCTCCCGCTTGTTCGAGTACCGGGTTCGGCTGATCAGCGAATCCCAGGGCATCTCCGCCAAAAGCCTGCTGGGCAAGGACATGAGCATCGAGATCGATCTCACGACCGAGATCCATGGCGGCGACACGCGCTTTCTCTCCGGACAAATCACCCAGTTCAGCTTCACTGGCAAAGATGGCGCGTTCTACGCCTATGAAGCGGTACTGCGCCCCTGGTTGTGGCACGCCACCCGGCGCACCGATTTCAAGATCTTTCAGTGCAAGACAGTCCCCGAGATCGTCCAGGAAGTGCTGGCACCCTATGGCTTTGTGATCGACCAAAAGCTCATTGGCGAGTACCGCAACTGGAAGTACCTGGTGCAGTACGGCGAGAGCGACTTCAACTTTGTCTCGCGCCTGTTGGAAATGGAAGGCGCCTATTTCTTCTTCGAGCACCACAACGGCAGCCATACCTTGGTGCTGGCCGATGACATTGGCAGCCACCGCCCCTTGCCCCAAGGCGCCAGCACGCACCCCTACTACCCCAGCGACCGTGCCGCGCAGGTGCGCGACGAAGATTTCGTGGACAGCTGGGTCTTTGCCGAAGACATCGCATCAGGCCACTTTGCGGCCGACGATTACAACTTTGAGCGCCCCCGCGCCATTCTGGACACCCGGCAGCAACAGCCAGCAGGCCATAGCGAAGACAGCCGGGAGCGCTTTGACTGGCCCGGCGGCTACACCGATGTGACCGATGGCGAGAACTATGCCCGCGTGCGCATCGAGCAGCAGCAGGCCCAGCGGGAGATGGTGCAGGGCGATGGCAATGCCCGCAATATGGCGCCCGGCTACCTGTTTACTTTCAGCAAGTACCCGCGCAGCGACCAGAACAAGGAGTACCTGATCGAGTCGGCCTCCTACCGCTTTGCAGAGAACGTACACCGCAGCGACGGCGGAGGCGCAGACCATGGCGCCAGCTACCGCATCCGCTTTTCGGCCGTGCCCAAAAGCACCGCTTACCGCAGCCAGCGCAGCACCCCAAAACCCAGCACCACCGGCCCCCAAACCGCCGTGGTGACCGGGCCGCCCAACGAAGAGATCTACACCGACAGCTTTGGCCGCGTCAAAGTGCAGTTCCACTGGGACCGTTATGGCCAGAAAGACGAAAACTCCAGCTGCTGGATTCGCGTCTCCCAAACCTGGGCTGGCAGCAACTACGGCAGCATGCATATCCCGCGCATCGGGCAAGAGGTGATCGTTGATTTTCTCAACGGCGACCCCGACTACCCCATCATCACCGGCCGCGTTTACAACGCCATGCAGATGCCGCCCTGGGACTTGCCGGCCAACAAGACGCAATCGGGCATCAAAACCCGATCCAGCAAGGGCAGCGCCCCCGGGGCTGGAGAAAAAGACGGGCCAGGCGATGCGAATGCCATCCGCTTTGAAGACAAAAAAGGCCAGGAGCAGCTGTGGCTGCATGCACAAAAGGACCAGCTCACCGAGGTTGAGAACGATGAGGACAAATGGGTGGGCAATGACCGGCGCAAGGTCATCGACCGCGATGAGTTCAACACCATCCACCGTGACCGCACCGAGGTGGTGGACCGCAACGAGAAGATCAATGTGCACGGCTGGCGCACCGAGGAGGTGGACCTGGATGAAACCCTGACCGTCCACCAAAACCGCCAACGCCGCGTCGATCTGAAGGAGGCGGTGGACATCGGCATCAGCCGTGACAAGACCGTGGGCCGCAACGAGACCGACAGCATCGGCAACAACTGGTCCATCAACGTGGGCTTGCTCAAAACGCAAACCATCGGCATGGCCTATCTGCAAAACGTCGGCGCCCTCAAGATGATGAACATCGGCGTGAACTACATGCAGAACATCGGCATGTTCATGCAAACCCATGTGGGGATGAACCAAAGCCTGAGCGTGGGCGAGAACCAGAGCACCAAGGTGGGCAGCAAGCAGACCACCCAGGTGGGCGAGCAGTATTCGCTCACCGTTGGCGGCGGCGATGGTGGTGGTGGCTCGGGGGGTGGCGCTGAAGGCGCTTCTATGAACATCGTCAGCCCCGGCGGTGAAGGCAGCGGTGGTAGTGGTGGCGGCAAGGCCTCCAACATCCGCATGACGGGCCAGAACGTCACCGTCACCGCCGCCAACATCCGCCTAGAAGCCCAGCAAGAAATCATCTTCAGCTGCGGCGACAGCACCCTCAAGATCACGCCCGGCCGCATCGAGATCCTGTCGCCCGAAGACCGCCTGAACTGCTAATGCGTTCACAGCAGCCCTCATCTCGACATCGCTATCCACCCAACCCCAGGAGACCCCTCTTATGAGTGGCCAACCCGCCGCCCGCAAGGGCGATCGCGTCGCCAAAGGCAAGATCGCCCAAGGCTCACGCACCGTGCTTATCGGCAGCCAAGGCGGCATCGCCTGCTCTGAATGCCCCGGGGGCATCACCGTCAGCTCGCCGGTCAATCCGCAAATCGGCGCCAAGGTTCTGCTGGGCGAAGAAGACCTGGACTTTGCACTCCCAGGCGCCCTGCCCGTCGTATGGCAACGCAGGTACAGCAGCTATGTGAACCCCAGCCATGGCGCCACCTGCGGGCTGATGGGCTACGGCTGGCATTTGTGGCTGGAGCTGAGCGTGGCGCTGCAAGAAGATGCCACCTTGCTGTTTGATGCCAATGGCCGGGTGATCACTTTTGACGAACCCCTGCCGCCTGGCGGCCAGCTTTACAGCGCTAGTGAGGGGTTGTGGCTGTTGCGCGGTGGTGGCGGCAGCAGCGAGGGTGGCGGTAGTGGCAAGGACGCAAGCACTGCCCCTTGGGCCAGCGATGCGCGCTGGCGCCATATCGCACCCGCGCTGGCACGCAGTGCGGACACCATCCTTGCCACTAGCGGCAATGGCGATACCCTTTGGCACTTGGGCATGGTGCCCACCCAAACAACGCAACCGGCCAAAGACAGCGCAGCAGACCGCTGGCGCCTGCTGGCGGTGACGGACCGCCTCGGGCGCAGCCAGCACTACCACTACAGCGACGGCAGCCAGCGCGACATGGATAACCGCCCCCTGCCGCTGGGCATGCTGGTGGGGCTGAACGATGGCGCAGGGCGCCGCTACCGGCTGCAACACCAGCGCATCCACAGCGGCAAGAAAGCGCAAGAGCGCCATGCGCTTTGGGGGGCCGATGACGGCTTGCGCATGGTCAGGGTGGAACTGGTTGAAGACCCCATCGCGCCCTTGCGCGGCACCATCGTCCTCGCGCGCTACGGCTACAGCGAGGACGGCGACCTGCTGACCGTACACAACCGCGCCGAGGTGCTGGTGCGCAGCTTCCAGTGGGACCACCACCGCATCAGCGCCCACCGCATTGCCCAAGGCCCCTGGCACGGCTACCGCTACGAGAGCCAGGCGCCTGGCGCCCGCGTGATGGAGCACGGCAACCAAGAGGGCCTGCATTACCGCTTTGACTACCAGGCGCTGCCGGACAGCCCCCAAGGCCTGCCCCGCTCCAGCACCCGCGTCACCGACAGCCTGGGCCGTGTGGAGACCTACCAGTTTGAGGGCGAGCCGGGCTTGTCGCGCCTGGTGGCCCACGACAAGGCAGACGGCAGCCGCTGGCTGCAGGCCTACGATGCCTTTGGGCGCCTGACCTGCAGCACCGACCCATTGGCACGCAGCACCTACCTGCGCCGCGACGGCCAGGGCCGCGTCACCGGCATGCAACTGCCCGGTGGCAGCAGCACCCAGCAGCACTACGACGACGCTACCGGCCGGCTGCTGCACAGCAGCGATGCCGCCGGCGCCTGCACCCGCTACCAGTACGACAGCTGGGGGCGGCTGACGCAAACCACCTGGGCCGATGGCAGCCATGAGCGCTACCACTACCCCAGCCCCACGGAGGCGCCGCTCATCGCCGACAAGCCCTTGCGCATTGAAGATGCCCACGGCGCCACCAAGCACCTGGCCTGGGACGGGGCGGGCCAACTGCTGGCCTACACCGATTGCTCGGGCCACACCAGCCGCTACAGCTACGACCGCTACGGCGCGCTGACAGAATCCACCAATGCCAGCGGAGGGCGCGAGCGCTACCAGCGCGATAGCCAGGGCCGCCTGGTGGCCACCGAGCGGGTGGGCCCCACGGTAGAGCGCTACCACTATGACGATGCCGGCCACCTGGTGCGCATGGAGCCCGCATGGGACGCCTCAAGCCGCCCAGGCCCTGGCCAGACGGACCTGACAGCGCAGCACATCCATCTGAGCTACGACCTCTGGGGCCGGCTGCTGCAACGCAGCCAGGGGGGCCGGAGCATCAGCCTGGAGTACGACAGCGCCGGGCGCCTGACCCGGCTGGTGAACGAGAACGGCGCCCAAAGCCGCTTTGCCTGGGACAGCCAAGACCGCCTGGTGCAGGAAGAAGGATTTGACCAGCGGCTGCAGCGCTACCACTGGGATGCCGCCGGCCAGCTGCTGACCAGCACCGATGGCCATGCCAAGTTCCAGCACACCACCAGCTATGCCTGGGACAGCAGCGGCCGGCTGAGCCAGCGCCACTTGCCCGCCAGCGCCCATGCCCCCGCGCAAACCCAGCACTACCAGTGGAACGCAGCCGGGCAACTGACCGAGGCCAGCGTGTGGCTGCATCCGGCTTCGCCTGCAGACCCGGCCCAAGTCTTGCCCGCTCAATTGCAAAGCCAGATCAGCCTGCAGCGCGATGCCCTGGGCCGCATCACTGGCGAAGTGCAAAAGCTCTACCGCACAGGCGGCAGTGACGCCGCTGCCCCCTCCACCACACCGGAGTTTGAGCACCGCATCAGCCATGGGCTGGACGCCCTGGGCAACCGCCTGCACAGCGATCTGCAAGGGCTGGGCTCCATCGCCTGGCAGCTGTATGGCGCAGGCCACGTACATGGGCTGCAGCACAACGGCAACACCCTGGTCGATATAGAGCGCGACGCGCAGCACCGAGAAACCCGGCGCAGCCTGGGCAGCCCCGGCCAAACCCAGGGCCAAGCGGACAAGCAGGCAGGCAGCCCAAGCCCCCTTCAGGTCCTGCGCAAATGGGACGACCTGGGCCGCGTCTTCTCCACCGCCACCCAAGGCCTGCAGTTGCCCACCGCAGCCGCAGCAGGCCCCGCCTCCCCGCTCCTGGCTTTGCAGCTGGTCGGCCAAATCGCCAACCGGCACTACCGCTACGATGCGCTGGGCCAGATCACCACCATCTAGCAAGGCGTGGGCGAGCAGCCCAGCCAGGTGCTGCGCTATGCCTACGATGCCGCAGGCCGCCTGCGCGGAGCTGCAGAAGGGCTGCGCCCCACCAGCGTTCAGGAGTGGCGCACAGACCCCGCTGGCAACCGCCTGCCCGGCCCCACCCCCACGGCGGCCAACCCCGGCAGCGAAGCCCAGCAATGGGCCGCCCAGGTACACGCCCACTGGCGAGAAGAAAACTTCAACCTCCTGGGCCTGGGCCACCTGGCCGCCTACCAGCGCGGCCCCCTCAAACAATGGGACGACAACCGCATCGGCTACAGCAGCGACTGCGTATGGCGCTATGACGAATTCGGCAGGCGCATCGAGCAGCTGCAATCGCTGGCCCCCAACGCGCAAGGCCAGCCCCAGCGCAGCCGCCAAGAACTGCGCTACGACGGCGACCACCAACTGCTCGAAGTCCACTGCACTTACAGCAACGGCCGGCCCGAGCAGCACCTGCGTTACACCTACGACGCGCTGGGCCGCCGCCTGTGCAAAAAGAGCAGCACCGCCGCAGGCGAGCACACCAGCTACTACGGCTGGGACGGCGAGCGGCTCATCCACACCGAGCACCTGCGCCCCGGCGCCGATGGCCAGCCTTGCCGGCACATAGAACACACCATCTACGAAAGCGGCAGCTTTACCCCGCTGGTGCGGCTGAGCACCACCACCCAACTCAGCGAGCACCAGCAGCCCCCGCTGCTGCTGCGTGCGCTGCAAGCGGGCATGACCCATGCGGACAGCAGCGCTGAGAACGACGACAGCAACACCCAAGCGCTGGCGATGATGCAATCCATACTCAGCGCCATGCCCGCCAGCATGCAAGCGCTGGCCGAGCAGAACATGCAGCAAGCGCTGCACAGCAGCACCGCCATGCCAGCTTCATCCGCCTTTATGGGCGAGACAGCCCAACGTGGCGCCCAGCTGCTGCAAGGCATGCGCGAGCAGCTGCAGTTAGAGCAACAGCAGGCCCATGCCCGCATCGCCACCCATTACTACCACTGCGACCTCCTGGGCACTCCGCTGGCCTTGACGGACAGCAATGGCCAGATCGTCTGGGCGGCCAGTCTGGACCCTTGGGGGAATTTGCTTGATGAGTACGACCCGCATGGGATTGGGCAGCCGATTCGTTTACCTGGGCAGATCCATGACCGGGAGACGGGGCTGTATTACAACCGGCATCGGTATTACGACCCGAAGGTTGGGGGGTATATCACGCAGGATCCGATTGGATTGGAGGGGGGAGAAAATTTGTTTGCCTATGTGGGCGGTAATCCGATGTCTTTTATCGATCCTCATGGATTACGACCAAATCGCCCTCAGTGGTGGAATGATGCATGGAAACCCAAAACGCCTCCTGGTCACTGTGCGACTGCCGAGTGCGCAGCAGGCATCACGCCTGCTCCAAGCGAAAACCGAAGTCAGGAAGAAATTGACAAGGGGCAATGCATACTAGTTTGTCAGATATCTCTTTTAGTGCCCGTTGCAGCATGCAATGCTGCTGTTCAAGGAGGTAAATTGGGCGTCCTCATAGGAACAGGAGTCAAAGGAGGAATATGCAATTCAATATGTCATTGAATTTTCTTCTAAGTCGCATCAATCGGTCAGGATGCCCTAATTGCGGGCATTTATATTTCAAACTATATCAAACGTCTCGTTCTACATGCCCCAAATGTCATCAAGAAGTCCGCACGGATGTATGGATAGTGAGAGCAGTAGAAACAATTATAACTTTACCAATCCTCTGGCTAATTCTAACTGCGTTACGAATTTTTTTAGATGACTCAACTGGAATTTTGTCATGTTTTTTACTAAGCATTCCCGCAAAAATTTGCGATATATTCGTTGCGCAGCGCTTTGTGACCGCATATTGTGCCTGTAACGAATTAGAAAATGGAGATAAAAGCTGACATAAATAAATTGAAATATTATTAAAGCTATTTTGGAAAATTGAAAACTCAATCAAAATTTGATTAGTATTTTTTTATTGAGCAATCGATACTCTTCGTGACGTGTTTCATCATGCTACATTAAATAAAATGAAAAAGTCGAAGGCAATTTATATTTCAGCAATTGCATTAGCGTGTGTGGCAGGACTTGTTCTAGGCATTAAAAACAACAAAGAACTCACAAATAAAACCGTACAAAAAATGACAGATGGTTTTCTAGCCATTAAAGCTGGAGATGAAATCATCCAGTCCAATGACATCAGAATAGCAATAGAAAAAAATGATGATTTGGGTTGTTATTTTGAGAAAATCTCTGAGTCACCATTGAGAGATTTAAATACATGCCTACAAAATCCTCTTTGTGTGCAGATGTTCAATGCAAATCACCCCTTTAATATTAAAAATATCAGCAATGCTTTTCAAAAAGGTAAGTTCTGCAAAAATAAACAAGCCGACAAATAATGAAAAACTATATTTTAGAAAAAAGAATAGTATATGCAATGTCTATTGCAATCTGCTTCTATATTTGTTATCAAGTTGGAACCATAGTAAACAAGCAAAATGCCTTAATCACTAGCTTTACAAAAAAAGAGTATGTTTTAGCGTCTGCAGCAGCGATTAGACTTCAGACACTGGAAACATTAGACAAAAATATTGGTGATAAAACCGCAACCACTTGCATATTAGAGAAGGAGGTCTTGCGGCTATCTCAGAATTGGAATTACTGCAAATCTCAACCGGAGTGCATACATAATCTGCGCGGAGTCAAATATCCCAAAACAAACGAAATTATCAATGCGTTAAAAAAAGATCAATGTACCTAACAGCCGCCAACACCTCCAAGCAATAGGTTGCTCAGGTTCACGCCTGATGGCGGCCAAAAAGCTTTAGTCCGCAGCCCTAACGCCCCCCAACCTGAGCAACTCACAGGTCCTGAAGGATGTCAACGGCCAGATCGCCTGGGAGGCCTGGCGTTAGTAATGGGAGTTGTGTGTTGATCACTACGCCAACCCCGAACGGCATATGCCCCGCGCAACCAACAACCAGACTGGTTTGCGGTCCGGTCATTGGGCCAATGCCATGATGGAGCCTATTGCTATGAAGATGTGGTTTCGTAAGTACATCAGACTGATAGCAGTTTTGACAGTGGCTACCTTCGCTGCAACTGCATACTACTTTGCTCCAAGCAAGGGAGAAAGGCAGGCGATGGAATTGGAGGCATGCAAGAAAAAGTGCGCACCCCGTGCAGGAGTCATGGAAGGGCAGCGTGGGTTACCCAATGCATCATCGACAGAAAGGCGGAATCATCTTCGATTTGCGAAGTGCGCCTGTCGTTGAGGCATGGGAAAAAGGCGCCAGTCTCAGATTAAATCCAAGGCTACCACTGCACGCCGTATAGGTACCGACTCCCATTTTCCTTTCTCTTCATCTAAACAAAAACATCCACCCAGGTAGGCTATGGCGTTGAACTGGAGATCATTCCTATATTTAACCTTCTCGCATGTGGCATCCTCGACTTTGGTTGTGGCATACAACTGGGATGCAATTAACAGAAGATTGCATCGCTACACCACTGACTTAATTCTCAGCTACTTTTTTTGGTCGTTATTTTTATTGATTGCCATACTTCTAACACGTCGACTCAAAAACGGCCTGTTAGCTGGCTTTTTTATGCCCTACTTTGCCTCAATCCTTTCATATTCATTTGTTATGGAAACAGGTATTCTCAAACAATTAATACGCTCAGACGGCATTGATTACTTGAGCGTATTGGCAATTATCTTGACTGCTCCTTATTTAATGATATGGGGACCAATTATCTCCACGACAAGCGTTTTGACAACATGGCTATTAAACCGAAATGCGAGAATTTCAATCAAATAGAAGTGATAAAGTAAACTCCAAGACTTTAAAAAATGCTCGACTGATGTTCTCTATGACGGTCGATATAAAAATCGACAATGAGATCTGCAGATAATTGTTTCTCCCCTCCCACAATGCCCCGCGCAGGCATTCAATCATCGCTGAAGAATTGGTGAGTCCCCACACACTAATAGCAACACCTGCTTCAGGTTCCTACAACCCAACTTGCTCGCGCAAATACTAGGCTCTCTCACCCTTGACAGGACGGTGACGAGCGCCAACATCGCGTCATCCAGCCCCTTGCAGACCATGGCTCACCGCCGCGCCAACGGTCGCAGATGGCGCACGCTGCCTCCCGCTCAGCAGCACATCGCCGAAACCACATTCCCCTTCCCCCTCTACCTGACCTCTGGCAAAGCACGCCAGCCTCACGCCGCATGCATCAATCGCATTGCAATCACATGTATTCGTATTTCATCTAATACTAATCTTATTAAGAATTAGCGATCATCGGGTCCTCTCCTCCAAACTTTGGACCCGTGGGCATATGGACTTGATTCAGAACCTCATCGCGTTGCTCGGTGAAAGCGCAGTACTTCGCAGCCAGCAAGACCTGGCCGGCCATGTGACGGACTGGCGCGGCCGCTACCAGGGCCAGGCCCAGTGCGTTGTGTTCCCGTCAACGACGGCGCAAGTGGCAGCGGTGGTGCAGCTCTGCCATGCGGCGCAGGTGCCGGTGGTAGCGCAGGGTGGCAACACCAGCTTGTGCGAAGGCGCGATTCCGCGTGCCGATCTGCCCGAGACGGTGGTCATCAACCTGGGGCGGATGCGCCAGGTGCGTGCGGTGGATCCGGCCAACAACTCGATGGTGGTGGATGCGGGCTGCGTGCTGCAGACCGTGCAAGAGACGGCCCGCAGCCATGGGCGACTCTACCCGGTGAGCCTGGGTGCCGAAGGCTCCTGCCAGATCGGCGGCAACATTGCGACCAATGCCGGCGGCACGGGGGTGCTGCGCTACGGCAATACCCGCGAGAACGTGCTGGGCCTCGAAGTGGTGCTGCCCGATGGCCGCATCTGGGAAGGGCTCTACGGCCTGCGCAAGAACAACACCGGTTTTGACATCAAGCATTTGTTCATTGGCTCCGAAGGCACGCTGGGCATCATCACCGGCGCCACGCTCAAGCTGCACCCGCTGCCCACGGCGCGTGCGATGGCCTGGCTGGCGGTGGAGTCGCCCCAGGCGGCCATCGACATGCTGGCCCGGTTCCAGAGCCGTTGCAGCGCCTCGCTGTCGGCCTTTGAGATGGTCAATGATGTACAGCTGAACATTGTGCTGAACCATGTGGCCGACCGCCGCGCGCCCCTCAGCCCCAGCTACCCCTGGCATGTGCTGGTGGAGCTGACCGATACCTGCGACGAGGCCCTGCTGTCCGCCGCGCTGGAAGAGACTCTGTCGGCCGCCGCCGAAGAGGGCATGCTGCTGGATGCCGCCATCGCCACCAACGGCAAGCAACAGGCCGACTGGTGGGAGGTGCGCCACAGCGTCTCCGAAGGCAACAAAAAGGCCGGCATCGGCATCAACACCGACCCGGCCGTGCCGCTGTCGGCCATCCCAGCCTTTATCACCCAAGCCACGGCTGCAGCGCACCGCATCGTGCCGGGCGCGCCGATCATCATTGTGGCCCACCTGGGCGACGGCAATGTGCACTTCATCCCGCAACTGCAGTTTGCGCAGTGGCAGGCGCTCAGCCCCGCCGAGCAGGACCAGCTCTCGCACAGCGTCAAGCAGGCCGTCAACGAAGTGGCCTGCGCGCTGGCCGGCACCTTCAGCGCCGAGCACGGCATCGGCCAGGTGCTGACCGACGAGATGGCGCTGTTCAAGCACGCCGTCGAGCTCGATCTGATGCATGCCATCAAGCGCGCCATCGATCCGCAGCAGCGCTTCAACCCCGGGCGCCTGCTGCCGCCCACTCCCTGATCCTCTCCCTCCCTTGACTTCCCCTGCCTCTTCCTTCGAAAGGACACTTTATGACTGAGATCACTACCTCCCGTCGCACCGCACTGAAGGCGGCCGTGGCTGGCGCAGGCCTGATTGCTGCACCTGCCGTACTGCGTTATGCCCGTGCCACGTCCAAGCGTATCGTGGTGCGTGATGACGGCGGTATCTACACCAAGGCCTATGGCGCGGTGTACTACAAGCCCTTCACGCAGAAGACCGGCATCGAAGTGGTGGGGGTGCAGGCAACGGCCGAGCCCGTGGCGCAGATCCGCAGCATGGTCGAGACCAAGAACTACACCTGGGACATGGCCAAGATCAGCCAGCCCGCCATCCTGCTGCTGACCGAAGGCGGCAAGGTGCTGCTGGAAAAGCATGGCCTGGAGAACGACCCCTTCGTCAAGACCATCCCGGCGCAGTACATGTCGTCCTACGGCGTGGGCACCAATGTCTACAGCACCGTGCTGGCCTACCGCGAAGAGGCCTTCAAGGGCCGCGCAGCGCCCAAGTCCTGGGCGGATTTCTGGAACGTCAAAGACTTCCCCGGCCGCCGTGGCATCCGCAAGCACCCGTTTGACACGATGGAGCAGGCGGCCATGGCTTCTGGCGTGCCTGCAGCGCAGCTGTACCCGCTGGATCTGGACCGCGCCTTCAAGGCCCTCGACGAGATCAAGCCCAAGGTCGATGTCTGGTGGAACTCGGGTGCCCAGGTCGAGCAGATGCTCAAGTCCGGCGAAGTGGACATGATCGCTACCTGGGTGTCGCGCCCGCAGTCGGCCAATGCCGATGGCGCCAAGATCGGCATCGTCTGGAACCAGAACATCTGGGGCGTGGACAGCTGGTCCATCCTGGCGGGCACGCCCAATGCCGATGCCTGCCGCGAGTTCATCAAGTTCGCGTCTGAACCCCAGCGCATGGCCTCGCTCAGCCAGTACTTTGCCGCTGGCGTGACCCAGCCCGAGGCCTTCAAGTACATCAAGCCCGAGGTGGCCAAGGATTCGCCGACCTATCCCGACAACATCAAGAACGGCGTGCAGATCGATGCCAAGTACTGGGTGGCCAACCAGGCTGCGGTGATCGAGAAGTTCAACGGCTGGGTGCTGAAGTAAGCGCTGCCCGCCAGAGATGACGACGCCTGCAGCGGCACACCGCTGCAGGCACGAGGGAGTCTCTGCAAAGCGTCCTGCCTGGGGCGAGGGTTTTGCAGAGCCTCCGTAGTTTCATTCGTTGCACACCGCTGCAATGGAGTCCATTGAAATGAAGAACATAAAACTGTCGATTGCGGGCCTGACCAAGCGCTATGGCTCCTTTGTCGCGCTGCACCCCACCAACCTGGAAGTGCCTGAGGGCGAGTTCCTGACCCTGCTGGGCCCCTCGGGCTCGGGCAAGACCACCTTGCTGAGCATGATCGCCGGCCTGTCCGTGCCCGATGGCGGCCAGCTGCTGATCAATGGCAAAGATGTGACCTATGGCGCGCCTTATGAGCGCGACATCGGCATGGTGTTCCAGAACTATGCGCTGTTCCCGCACATGACGATTGCCGAGAACATCGCCTTTCCGCTGAAGATGCGCAAGCTCGACCGCGCCACCGCGATGAAGCGCGCGCTGGAGGCGCTGGAGCTGGTCCACCTGCCCCATGTGGCGCAGCGTTTTCCCAAAGAGCTGTCGGGCGGCCAGCAGCAGCGCATTGCGCTGGCACGCTGCCTCGTCTACAAGCCCTCCATCGTGCTGATGGATGAGCCGCTGGGCGCCCTCGATAAAAAGCTGCGCGAGCACATGCAGCTGGAAATCAAGCGCATCCACCGCGAGGCCGGCACCACCATCGTCTATGTGACCCACGACCAGGAAGAGGCGATGACCATGTCGGACCGCATCTGCCTGATGGATGGCGGCCGCATTGCGCAGCTAGGCACACCGGCGGACCTGTACTTCCGCCCGCGCACGCCCTTTGTGGCCGATTTCTTGGGCGAGAGCAATCTGTTCAAGGGCACCGTGGTGGCCAGCCAGGGCGGCCAGGTCAAAGTGGCCTTGGCGGGTACCCAGACCGAGCTGCTGGCAACCACCGAGCAGCCGCTGGCCAACGGCGCCAAAGTCAGCGTGATGGTGCGCCCGCAAAACATGGCCGCTGCCGCAGCCGCACAAGGCGCCAGCGAGCGCTTCAGCGGCCAGCTGCTCGACACGATGATCACCGGCAGCCTCACCAAGCTCTACCTGAAGGCGCCCGCGCTCAGCACCGCGCCGGTGGTGCTGTCCTTCCCGACCTCCATCGCCAAGCATGACCACGCGCTGGGCAGCAGCCTGGAGTTTGGCTGGTCCAGCAGTGACGCCGTCGCCGTGCCGGAGACCGCATGAACAGCGCCGCCACCCCCCGCGCGGCCTGGGTGAGGCCGCTGATGATGGCCGCACCGCTGGTCATGCTGTTTCTGGTGCTGCTGGTCTACCCGGTCGGCCAGTTGCTGCTGCTGAGCATCTACAGCGATGGCAGCTTCAAGTGGAACAACTACAGCCAGCTGTTCAGCTCCTCGGTCTACCTGGACACCATGTGGATCACCCTGAAGATCTCGCTGGTCACGGCGCTGCTGTCCATCATGGGCGGCTACCCGATTGCCTACCTGGTCTCGTCCTTGCAAAAGGACAAGAAGAGCCGCTGGGTGTTCTGGATTCTGCTGTCCTTCTGGACCAGCTTTCTGGTGCGCGCCTTTGCCTGGATCGTGGTGCTGGGCCGCAATGGCCTGGCCAACCAGCTGCTGCTGGCGCTGGGCCTGCAGGATGCGCCCTCGAACATGCTCTACAGCTTTGGTGCCGTGCTGGTGGGCATGGTCCATGCGCTGATGCCGCTGGCCGTGCTGACCATGTTGTCGGTGATGGAGAACATTGACCGCAACCTGCCGCGCGCCGCGCTCACCTTGGGTGCGCGCCCGGGCACGGCCTTCTGGCGCGTGTACTTTCCGCTGTCCATGCCCGGTGTGGCCGCCGGCGCCATCATGGTGTTTGTCACCGCCGTGGGCTTCTTCATCGTGCCCCAGCTGCTGGGTGGCCGTAAGGAGACCATGATCACCCAGCTCATCATCGAGCAGGTGATGCAGGTGATGAACTGGGGCTTTGCCGGCGCCATCTCGGTGCTGCTGCTGGTCGTCGTGCTGATCGTGTTTGCGGTCTATGACAAGGTGCTGGGCCTGTCGACGATGACGGGCGCACAGTCCGACAAGAGCAACCACAGCAGTGGCTTTATGCGCCAGCTGTCCGAGATGCTGCTGGGCTTTTTGGGCAGCATCAGCGACCGCCTGATTGCCTTGGTGCCGCGCTCGCGCAAACGCGATCTGCAGCAGGGCGATTCCTTCGTGCTGCGCGCCAGCGTGGTGGCCCTGCTGGTGTTCCTGAGCGTGCCTGCGCTGCTGATGATCCCGATTTCGTTCGCCGACAAGTCGGGCCTGAACTGGCCGCCCCAGGGCTTCACCCTGCAGCACTACCAGGACATGCTGGCCTCGCCGCTGTGGATCAACGCCACGGTGCGCAGCTTTGTCGTGGGCTTTTTTGCCGCGCTGGCGGCCATGGCCGTGGGCACGCCGGTGGCCTTTTTGCTGGTGCGCGGCCAGATGCGCGGCAAGGCCTTGCTGCTGGCCTTTGTGCTGTCGCCGCTGATCATCCCCCGCATGATCATTGCCGTCGGCATGTTCTATTTCTTCTCCAAGGTGGGCCTGGTGGGCACCTCGCTGGGTCTGGTGCTGGGGCATACCGTCATCGCCATCCCCTATGTGGTGATGACCATGATGGCCGTGCTGCGCAACTACGACACGCGCCTGGACATGGCCGCCCAAAGCCTGGGCGCCCGCCCCTGGCAGACCTTGCGCTATGTGACCTTCCCGATCATTGCCGCCGGCCTGACCTCGTCCTTCCTGTTTGCGTTTGCCACCTCGTTTGACGAGCTGACCATCTCGCTGTTTGCCTCCGGTGGCCTCAGCTCCACCCTGCCCAAGCAGTTCTGGGATGAAGTGACCCTGCAGATCTCGCCGGTGATCGCCGCCGTCTCGACCTGCCTGTTCGCCTTCATCGGCATTTTGATCACCTGTGCGGACTGGCTGCGTCGCCGCTCCGCCGCTTCTTTGAATTGATGAACCATGACTACACGTATCACCTCTGAGCAACTCCGCGGCATCTTCCCTGCACTGGCAACGCCGGTGACCGCCGATGGCCAGATCGACACCCAGGCCGTGCGCGCGCTGCTGGACCACCTGCAAGGCAGCGGCATCAGCGGCACGGTGCCACTGGGCGGCACCGGCGAATACGGCGCGCTGTCGCGCAACGAGCGGGCCCGCATGGTGGCCGCCGTGCGCGAGCACCAGGCCGCCGATCTGCCGGTGCTGGCCGGCGTGCTCGACCCCGGCTACTACGACGCCATCGCCTCCGGTCAGGCGCTGGCCGATGCGGGCGCGGATGCGCTGATGGTGCTGACGCCCTACTACACCACGCCGTCGCAGCAAGGCATTCGCGACTACTTCATGCGCTATGCAGATGCGTCGCCGCTGCCGGTGGTGATCTATGAGATCCCCTACCGCACCCGCATCTCCATCGCGCCTGAAGTGCTGCATGAGCTGTCGCGCCACGAGAACATCATCGGCATGAAGGCTTGCAACACCGACATGTACCACTTCCTCAAGGTGGTGCAGGGCGCGGATGCCAGCTTTGCAGTGCTGAGCGGTGAGGACACCATCTTCCCCGCGCAGATGCTCTGCGGCGCCCAGGGCGGCATCATCGTGACGGCCAACCTGCTGCCCAAGACCTGGACACGCATGTACGAACTGCTGTCCAGCGGCAAGACCCAAGAAGCGCTGGCCCTGCACCAGGAGCTGATTGGCCTCTTGGACCTGGCCTTTGCTGAGACCAACCCCGGCCCGATGAAGTCGGTCTGGGACCTGGTCGGCGTGCAGGCCCCGCATCTGCTGGCCCCGCTGGTCGATTGCAACCCGGCGCTGTCCACCCGCCTGCGCGAGGCGCTGACCGCCCGGCTGCAGGCCGAACGCCAAGCGGCCTGATCGGGCGCCCGCCATGCTGCCCGCCATCAAAGACTACCGCGAGCTGGCCCGCCGGCGCCTGTCCCGCTTTGCTTTTGACTACCTCGAAGGCGGCGCGGAAGACGGCCGCAGCATGGCACGCAACCTCGCCTCCTGGGGCGATGTCACCTTCTTGCCGCGCACGATGGTCGATGTCAGCCAAGTGGATACCAGCATCACCCTGTTTGGCCGCCAACAGGCGATGCCGGCCTTTGTGGGGCCCACCGGCCTCAACGGCCTGTACTGGCCGCAGGCTGAGCAGGTGCTGGCCCGCGCGGCGCATGCGGCCGGCCTGCCGTTTGTCATGTCGACCGCCTCCACGTCGCTGCTGGAAGATGTGCGCGCCGCCAGCCCGGGCGATCTGTGGCTGCAGTTGTATGTGCAAAAGGACCGGCGCATTGCGCAGAGCATGATGGCCCGCGCGCAGGCGGCGGGCTTCAGCGCGCTGATGCTGACGGTGGACACCATGGTGCACGGCAAGCGCGACCACGATGTGCGCAACGGCTTTCGCATGCCCGTGCCCTGGACGCCCCGACTGCTGGCCGACCTGCTCAGCCACCCGCGCTGGTGCCTGCGCATGCTGCGCCAGGGCGGCTCGCCGCAGCTGGTCAACCTGGCGCGCAGCGCCGGGGTGGAGAGCAATATCCAAAAGCAGGCCGCCGCGATGAGCCGCGAGATGGACATGGGCCTGCGCTGGGAAGACCTGGCCTGGGTGCGCCGCCACTGGCAGGGGCCCGTCATCGTCAAAGGCGTGCTCAGTGCCCAGGATGCGCGGCTGGCGCTGCAGGCCGGTGCCGATGGCATTGTGGTCAGCAACCATGGCGGGCGCCAGCTGGAATGCGCACCCGCACCGATGGCGCAATTGCCGCAGATTGCCGACGCCGTTCATGGCAAGATGCATATCTTTGTCGATGGCGGGGTGCGCCGAGGCAGTGACATCGCCAAAGCCCGGGCACTGGGGGCCGATGCCGTCTTGCTGGGGCGTGCGCCGCTCTACGGACTGGCCGCAAGCGGGCCGCAGGGCGTGGCCGAGGTTCTGGAGATTCTGCGCACCGAGCTGGAAACCACCCTGAGATTGTTGGGCGCGCCGCAGGCCAGGGGCCTGGATGCGTCATTTATGCAAAAACACTAGACCGCTCCCGAGACAGCCGCTTTTTACGATGCCTAAAACCACCCACAGCATTGCCGAGCCCGTAGCAAGCGTTGAACCCTCGCCCCGTGAATCCTCGTTGTTTATGGGCTCTCTGGCCAAGGCCTTTCAGGTGCTGGAGGCTTTCCGCGACACCCACCGCGAGATGTCGCTGGCCGAGATCGCCCGCGCCGCCCAACTGGACCGCAGCGCCACCCAGCGCATCATCTTCACCCTGGAGAAGCTGCGCTACATCCGGCGCCTGCCCGATTCCAACCTCTACACACTGGCGCCCGAGGTGCTGCGCCTGTCGTACAACTACCTGCGCTCGCAGCGCATCGTCGAGCGCGCCTACCCCTACCTGATCGAGATGACCCACACCTTGGGCGAGACCTCGAACCTGCAGGAGATGGACGGCAACGAAGTGGTGTTTATCGCCAAGGTGCCAGGCCGCTACATCTACAACTCCGATTTCTCCGTGGGCTCGCGCCTGCCTGCGGCGTATACCGCCTCGGGCCGGGCGATGATGGCCAAGCTGCCGATGGACGAGCGCCTGCGCCTGATCGCCACCACGCCGCTGGTCAAGATCACCGCCCAAACCGTCACCGACCCGGAGCAGCTATTGCGCGGCATCGAGGCCGCCGAGCGCGATGGCTATGCCATCGTGCAGAACCAGACCGTCGTGGGCGATATATCCGTGGCGGCGGCCATTACCGGCCGGGGCGGCGTGCCCATTGGCGCCATCACCATCTCCGCCCCCTCCACCCGCTGGGGCACGGCCAAGGCCGAGGCCGAGTTGCTGCCCCATGTGCTGCTGGCCGCCACGTCGATCTCGAATATTCTGGATAACTTCTAGCCCGCTGGTCTTATTGCGTTAGGTCGAAAATAGGCGCTAGTTCACCGAAAAACCCCGCTCACAACGCGCCGATATGTCCATATGACGTTTAAGTTGTATGAATAGTGAACAATAGCGTTTATAGATATACACAAGACTAACTGAGTACTGCACTGCTATGAGCGCCTTTCTCGAAGAACGTGTCCTGTCTGTTCACCACTGGACCGATCGTTTGTTCTCTTTCACGACTACCCGTGACCCCGCGCTGCGCTTCTCCAGCGGCCACTTCACCATGATTGGCTTGAAGGTCGACGGCAAGAATTTGCTGCGCGCCTACTCCATCGCCAGCCCCAATTACGAGGAGCATCTGGAGTTCCTGTCGATCAAGGTCGATGACGGCCCGCTGACCAGCAAGCTCCAGCACATCCAGGTGGGTGACACCATCATCGTCGGTAAGAAGCCCACGGGCACCTTGCTGGTCGATTACCTGCTGCCAGGCAAGAACCTGTACCTGATCGGCACCGGCACGGGCCTGGCGCCCTGGCTGTCGGTGGCGCGCGACCCCGAGACCTATGACCACTTCGAGAAAGTCGTCGTGGTACACGGCGTGCGCCAGGTCGAAGAGCTGGCCTACCAGCATCTGCTGGAAGAAGAGCTGCCCAACCACGAGTTCCTCGGCGAAGTCGTCAAGGACAAGCTGGTGTACTACCCGACGGTGACGCGCGAGCCCTTCCGCAACCAGGGCCGTATCTCCAACCAGATCACCGCCGGCACCTTCCCGCAGAACATCGGTCTGCCCGAACTGAACCCCGACACCGACCGCGTCATGCTCTGCGGCAGCCCCGCGATGCTGGCCGAGCTGAAGGAACTGCTGGAAGCCAAGGGCTTCAAGGAAGGCAATACCTCGACGCCTGGCGACTTTGTGGTGGAACGCGCCTTCGTCGAGAAGTAAGCAGCGCCCCGCTCGCCCAGCAAAAAACGACCCTCGGGTCGTTTTTTTTATTGCCTGCAGCTGGATAAATCCCGGATTAGGAAAGCAGAGAAAGCTTAGATCAGCTGCTCGGTGTAGAAATTGCCACCGTGGTAGAGCAGGGGCGGCACGCCCGCCACATGCTGGCAATGCGCCACCTCGCCAACGAGGATCACATGGTCGCCGGCATCATGGTGCGGGCCATTGCGGCACTCAAAGCTGGCAATGGCGCCTGCGATCAGCGGCACGCCGGTCACGCCCATCTGAAACTCCACACCGGCCCAGCGGTCGATGCCCTTGCGGCTGAACTGCAGGGCCAGCTCCTTTTGGTGCGCGCCCATCACATTGACCGCATAGTGGCTCACAGTCTCGAACAACGGCATCGAGCTGGCGGATTTCATCAAGCTCCACAGCACCAGCGGCGGCGTGAGCGAGGCGGAATTGAAGGAGCTGATGGTCAAACCGATCTTGCTGCCATCGGGCGCCAGCGCCGTCACCACGGCCACCCCGGTGGCGAACTGGCCCAGCGCATTGCGAAACTCACGTTCGGAAAACGACGGAGAAGCGGGGGATTGCAGATGTTCAGGAGGCAAGGAGCGGTTCACGGGGCAGGCAGACGGCGGGGACAAGGGCCATGCCGTCAAAAGCATGGATAGCGACCATTATCGGCCAGCGGCCGAGGCCCCTGCGCCCGTAGGTGCTTGAAAACACGGCAGGCGGGCCGCATCTGCAAAGCAAATCCACGGCGAGAAGTACCCCTATGTCCCTGATTCCCAACTTTGCCATGCTCGGCAGCGGCCCCACCGTGCTGATGCTGCATGATGCCGATACCGACCACCTGGGCTTTGCGCCCCAGGTGGAGCTGCTCGCCAGCCAGGGTTACCGCGCGATTGCCTGGGACATGCCCGGCTACCACGCCAACCCGCCGCCCTATGGTGGCTATAGCTTGAAGGCGCTGGCTGCCACGGCAGATGGCCTGCTCGAAGCGATGAAGATTGGCCGCGCCCATGTGGTGGGTCATGGCCTGGGCGCGATGGTGGCCGCCGAGCTGGCACTGCGCCACCCCACCCGTGTGCGCAGCCTGACCCTGGTGGCAGGCGGCCCGGCGCTGGATGCGAACGCCCAGCAGCACTGGGTACACAGCCGCCAGCAGTTGCTGGCCCAGTGCCTGCAGCATGCCAGCACCGAGGCAGTGCAGATGCAGCGCTTTGCCGAGCTGCTGGTGCAGCTGCAGTCGGGCCAGCAGGCCTTGCCCGAAGGGCTGCAGCTGGCGCGCCATGCGATCACCCAGATCCAGCCGCTGGCCTTTGGCCGCATGCTGGAGATGCTGGCGGGCCCCAGCACCCTCGCCGAGCGGCTGCCCCATATCAGCCAGCGCTGCCTGCTGGTGAGCGGCGGCCAGGATGTCTGCATGCCGCCCCAGCACATGCAGGCGCTGGCCGACCAGTTGCCCGAGGCCCGGCACCACAGCCTGGACGGCATTGGCCATTGGCCGCAGCTGGAGAATCCGGATGCGTTTGAAGGCCTGTTGCTGGACTTTTTGGCCACCCAGAAGGCCACCGTTCACTAGGACAAACCCGTAAAGCGCGACGCGGCGGCACGGCCCCGCCTCTGCAGGTGGTTGACTCGCCAAGCTGGCAATGCAGGCGGCTTGGCGCCACGGGCGCAAAAAACTGGCATGCTATGGGGTTTGGCGTGCAGCCCGTCACTCTTCTGGAGCGCCTCCAGGCTGGCGGACGGCCACCATGACCGGCAGCGGCCCCCTCACCAGCCGCTGCTGTCCCTGTTGCCAACTGAAGGATCAGTCCCGTGTCCCCCTCTTCCCTGAGCTTTGCCCTCACCCCATCGAGCCAGCCACGCAGCGCCCAAGAGCGCGCCAAGATTCTCGACAACCCGGGTTTTGGTCTGCACTTTACCGACCACATGGTCTCGGTGCACTGGGACAAAGAAGGCGGTTGGCGCGATGCGGCCGTGACCCCTTACGGCCCGATTGCACTGGACCCGGCCGCTGCCGTGCTGCACTACGGCCAGGAAATCTTTGAAGGCATCAAGGCCTACCGCCATGCCGATGGTTCGGTCTGGACCTTCCGCCCCCAAGCCAATGCCGAGCGCCTGCAGCGCTCCGCCCGCCGCCTGGCGCTGCCTGAGCTGCCGGTGGACGTTTTTGTCGAGTCGCTCAAGCAGATCATTGCGGTGGACAAGGACTGGGTGCCCAGCGGCGAAGAAGCCAGCCTCTACCTGCGCCCCTTCATGATCGGTGACGAAGTCTTTCTGGGTGTGCGCAGCGCCCACAAGGCCACCTACTATGTGATCGCCTGCCCCGCAGGCCCTTACTTTGCCAAGGGCGTGGCACCGGTGGCGATCTGGCTATCGACCGACTTTGCCCGCGCTGCCAAGGGCGGCACGGGTGCCGCCAAGTGCGGCGGCAACTATGCCGCTTCGCTGCTGCCCCAGCAGCAAGCGCAAGACAACGGCTGCTCGCAGGTGCTCTTCCTCGATCCTGCCGAAGGCAAGTACCTCGAAGAGCTGGGCGGCATGAATGTGTTCCTGGTCTACGGCAAGCAAAACAAGCTGGTGACGCCCGAGCTGTCGGGCAGCATTCTGGAAGGGATCACCCGCGACTCCGTGCTGCAACTGGCACGCGACCGCGGCATGGTGGTTGAAGAGCGCAAGATTGCCGTCGACGAGTGGAAGCAAGGCGTGGCCTCGGGCGATATCACCGAAGTCTTTGCCTGCGGCACCGCTGCGGTCATCACCCCGATTGGCCAGCTCAAGGGCGAAGGCTTCTCAGTGGGCGACCTGTCGGCCCCGGCCGGCGACGTCACCATGGGCCTGCGCAAGGAGCTGACCGACATCCAGTACGGCCGCGCCCCTGACCGCCATGGCTGGCTGGTGCGTCTGGACGCGTAACTCGTCCTCAGTAAATGCCAAAAGGGCCGCACACTGTGCGGCCCTTTTTCATGGCGTTGTCCGTTGCCGTTCAGGCGGCGACGGTGGCCCGGCGCTTGGCTTCGCTTTCATAGCCGTAGAAGCCAAACTGCATCTCTGGCATGCGGCCGCTGACCAGTTCGGCCATGGCCTTGCCGCTGCCAGCGCCATGGGTCCAGCCGAGGGTGCCGTGGCCGGCGTTGATCCAGAGCTTGCCGATCTTGGTGCGACCGATGAACGGGATGTTGGTGGGGGTGGCAGGGCGCAGGCCGGTCCAGAACTGCGGGTTGCCGCCCTGCTCGGGCAAGCGCGTGTCGCAGACGCCGGGCATCAGCTCCTCCACGCGGCGCGCCAGCATATGGCAGCGGGCCTTGGCCAGTGGGCTGTCCAGCGAGCTGTCAAAACCGTTGAGCTCGATGGTGCCGGCGACGCGCAGCTCGTTGCCCAGGCGGCTCATCGCCAGCTTGTTGCCGTCGTCAATGCAGCTCACAAAAGGCGCGGCCTCGGGCTTCAAGATCGGCAAGGTGGCGCTGTAGCCCTTGCCGGGGTAGATGGCCACATTCAGGCCCACGGTGCGCAGCAGCGGCGCGGTATAGCTGCCGCAGGCAACGATGACGGCATCGCCCTGCAGGGTGCGCGGGCTGCTGTCTGCGCCCGCTGCAGTGGCCCGCACGGTGACGGAATCAATCGCGCCGCCCGCCACATTCAGCCGCTCGACACGGTGGTTGTAGAGAAACTGCACGCCGCCCTGGGCGCAGAGCTGGGCGAGCTTTTGCGTGAACACGCGGGCATCACCGCTCTCATCGCTCTCGGTAAAGGTGCCACCCTTGATGTGCGCGGCATAGGGCTTGAAGGCAGGCTCGATCTTCAAAAACTCTTCGGTGCTGACCAGGCGGCGGTTCACCCCGTACTGGCGCATCAGATCAACGGCCAGCTGCGCATCCTGCACCGCTTCGTCGCTGGTGAAGAAATGGGCAATACCGCGCTCGAGCCGGTTGTAGTCAATCCCCGTCTGGGCGACGACGGCCTTCAAGGCGTTGTGGCTGTAGGCACCCAGCGCGACGATCTGCTGCACATTGCGGGCAAAGGAACGGTCATTGCACTCGGCCAGAAACTGCGTGAGCCAGCGCCATTGCTGCGGGTCCACATGGGGGCGCAACAGCAGAGGAGCCTCTTTGTCGAACATCCACTTGAGCGCCTTCAGCGGGGCATGCTTGTTGGCCCAGGGCTCGCAGTAGCTCACCGAGATCTGCGCCGCATTGGCAAAGCTGGTTTCCAGCGCCGCGTCCGGTTGCCGGTCGACGACGGTGACGTCGTGGCCGAGTTGCAGCAGATGCCAGGCGGTGCTGGTGCCGATGATGCCGGCGCCGAGGATGATGACTTTCATGGCTATCAGTGTCTGGCATCTTGGCTGTAACATAAAGTGCAATTAAACTTCTTCAAGAATCATCAGTTCTGCTAATACTGGAGCCCCCATGAGCAACCTGGACCCGGTCGCGCTGGAATGCCTGGCCGCCGTGATTGAAGAAGGCGGTTTTGAGAAGGCCGCTGTGCGCCTGAACGTGACGCAATCGGCCGTGTCGCAGCGCTTGCGCGCGCTGGAGGCGCAGATTGGATCGGTGCTGGTGGTGCGCAGCCGCCCGCTGCGGCCCACGGCTGCGGGTCAGCTGCTGCTCAAGCACACCCAGCAGCTGCGCTTGCTGCGTACTGACCTGGAGCAAGAGCTGCACAGCCTGCTGCCTCACGCTGTGGGCCGCAGCGCGCATGACGAGGCCATCTCGATTGCCATCAATGCCGACAGCATTGCGACCTGGGCCATTGATGCGCTGCAAGACATCGCCCTGCAGCAGCTGCCGCTGGAGATCATCACCGACGACCAGGACCACACCTTGGAGCTGCTGCGCACCGGCGAGGTGCTGGGCTGCGTCACCACCATGCCGCAGGCGCTGCGCGGCTGCCGCGTGACGGCGCTGGGCGCCATGCACTACATCGCAGTGGCCGCCCCCAGCTTTGCCGAGCAGCATGTGCCCCAGGGGCTTAACCGCAGCAACTTCAAGCACCTGCCGTTTCTCAGCTACAACCGCAAGGACGACATGCAGCGCGTGTTTGTCGCCCGCGCGATGGGCCTCAAGACCGTCGGCCTGCACCAGCTCTATGTCCCCAACTCCGAGGCCCAGGTGCGCGCGGTGGCCGCGGGCTGGGGCGTGGGCGTGGTGCCCGAGCTGCTGGCCCGCCCCTACCTGGCCGATGGCCGCCTGGTGAATGTGGCCGAGGCCCAGGTACTGCGGGTGGACCTGTATTGGCACTGCTGGAACCTGCAATCTGCCTTGCTGAGCGCCCTGAGCGACGCGATGGTGCAAAGCGCCAAGGGCAGCCTGGGCCCCGCCACCGCAGCGGCGCGTGCCACGGTCAAAGCCTGAGCACCCGCTCCAAAAAAAACTGCCTGCACCCCAAGGGGTGCAAGCAGTTTCCGGATGTATCCCCTGTGTTCAATGCACCGGTGGTTCCATCCCTCCCTCATCAGTGAAATCCGTCAGCGTTGAAGTATCGTCCGCAACTGTGGCGATACGGTGAATAGCAAATGACAGATTAATTATCTGATTCAATCGATTTACCGAATCAGCAGTACCGGCAGCTTGCTTTCGGCCAGCACCTGGGTCGCCACCGAGCCCATCACCAGCTTGGCCAGCCCGCCATGGCCCCGGGTGCCCATGATCAGCAGGTCATAGCCGCCGCCATCGGCCGTCTCGGCGATGGTCTGGGAGATGGGGCCGACGGCGCTCTCGGCCACCGCCGTCACCTGGTGGGCTGCCAGAAACTCCTGCACCGGCAGCAGCACCTTTTGCGCCTCTTCCGAGTGGTAATCATCCACTAACGCCTTGCCCAAGGCCTTGGCGGCCCGGGGTGGCAGCAGCGGCTGCACCGTGAGCGCCGTGTAATGGTGGTTGGGCGTCAGCCACTCTGCGTGCGCTGCCAGGTAATCGAGAATCTTCTGGGTGTAGGGGCTGCCGTCAACGGCCAACAAAATACGCATGCCTGAACTCCTTGAACAAGGGGTGAGGGACCCCACACCGGTGACGCACACCAACGCGGGAGCTAACCTGGAACACCCCGCAGTCTGACGACGGCAAGGCGCTTCGCAGGCTTAAATCATGTGTATCAGCTTATAGATTCATCGTCAAACGCAGCTTGATATGCATCAGGCGCGACGATGAAATGAGCTCAAACCCTTAGATGCGGGGTTTATAGAGAAGCGCCGAGTGCTGCAGACCGCGTGCTATACCGCCACCACGCAATGGGGCTGGAAGCTCTCCTGCTCCCCCTTGCGGGCATAGCCCAGCGGGTTGGCTACCACCCGGCATTGCCAGGCGCGGCCATCGCTGTGCTGGCCTTTGGCCAGGTAATCGCTGGGCGCATGCAGATGGCCGTGGATCCAGAGGTCGGCATAGGGCAGCAGCTCGTCGAGCGCATTGCAGAAACCGGCGGTGCCCGGGGTCATGCCATAGCGCGGGTCGGCGCTGCGCAGGCTGGGGGCAAAGTGGGTGATGACGACAGTCTTGCCGTCAAAGGGCTCGGCGAGTGCGGCGCGCAGCCATTCCTGGCAGCGCAGCGCTTCGTCGCGCATCTCGGCGGCCAGAAACGGCTGGCCATTGCGCTCGGTCTGGGCCTTGGTGAGGTAGAAGTTGGCGGCCTTGAAGGCCTTCTCGCGCTGCTTCATCAAAGCGCCCAGCTCGGTCACGCCGTTGTGCAGCGCAATCGCGTCATAGTCGGACCAGAGCGTGGTGCCGATAAAGCGCACGCCGTCGCGCACCAGGGTTTCGCAGTCCAGCATGGTGATGCCCAGCTTCTCGCAGCTGGCCCGCAAACGCTGCCGCGCCACATCAAAATCCTGGTTGTCAAACTCATGGTTGCCGGGCACCAGGATCACCGGCTCCGGCCAGTGGCCGCCGGCCTGCTGCGGGCTGAACTGGCCCAGGCCAAAATCTGCGTCTGTCAGCATCGAGCCGCTTTGGTAAGAGCCGATGTCGCCGGCCAGCACCAGCAACTCGGCGCCGGGCGCGGGCTGGGCGCGGAAATGGGGATGGGTCTCCAGGTGCAGGTCGGACAGGATTTGCAGGCGCATCGCCTAGCCTACCATGGGGACTGCGGCTGGGCAGTGCTCTACATCGGCAATTCTTGGTCAGGAAAGGCCGCGCGGGCCGAGCGCTCCAGCGCATGCAGCATCCATTCGAGTGCCGAGGGTGGAATATGCCCGCTGCGGCTGCGCCAGAGCGCATCCACATGCACGGCCTCCACCCGCAGCGGCAGCGGCTGGAAGGCCAGCAGATCGGCAATGCCGGTAGCGGGCACAAAATGGCGTGGCAGCACGGTGATCAAATCGGTGCGCGCCACCACACGGGCAGCGGTGAAGTACTGGTTCACCGTCAGCACCACCCGGCGTTTGCGGCCGATGGATGCCAGCGCTTCATCCAGAAACCCAAAGGGCTGGCCGGAGAAGCTCACCAGCATATGGCGCGCATCGCAGTAGCGCTCCAAAGTCAGCAAGCCCTCACTCAATGGGTGATCCTTGCGCATCACGCAGATGTATTCGCCGTCATAGAGGCGGCGGCTTTCGAAATCCACCAGATCACCCGATTGGGCGCGCGCCGTCATCTCGGCCAGCACAAAGGGGAAATAGCCGACGGCCAGATCGGCGGTCTCGGCCTCCAGCTCTTCGCGCGGGTCTCGGGTAGTGAGTGGTTGCACATGCACGGAGACGCCAGGCGCCTCGGTTTCCAGAATGTGCATCAGGCTGGGCAGCAGGGTGGCGGCTGTGGCATCGGCCATGGCCACCACAAAGGCCTGGGTGGCATTTGCGGGATCAAAGCGCTCAGGGGCAAAGCTCGATTGCAGGCGTGCCAGCGATTCGCGCACCACCGGCCACAATGCATTCGCCAGCGGGGTGGGCTCCACGCCCTGGCCGCTGCGCACCAGCAGCTCGTCGTTCAAGGCCTCGCGCAGGCGCCGCATCGCATTGCTGACGGCCGGCTGGGTGATGGACAGCTTGTCAGCGGCCCGGGTCAGGCTGCGCTCATTCATCACCTCGTCGAATACTCGCAACAGGTTCAGATCCAGGTGCCGAAATTGATGGGGCAGCATTTTCAATCCTTTGCAGCGCTGAAAGCCCCGCAATACATCACTGGCATGAATGATACAGATTCAAAAGATAAATTTGAGAACGTCTAGGGTAAACCCTATACTTCGTTCATCGCTTCAAAGAAGCATTGAAAACCAAAGACATTCATCATGACCAACAGTTTTGTACACACCGACATGGCTACCGAGCACACGGGCGTTCTGCGTGTGGAACGCGCTGCTGAACATCTCAAATCCACCTTCGGCACGAAGGGCGTGGGCGCATCGCTGATGCTGGCCGCCCTGGTCTCCGCCGTTCTGGTGGTTGCTACCCGCCTGGTGGACTCCGTCGCTGGCGGTAGCCACTGGATCGCTGGCTGGGCCCTGCTGTGGGTTGTGGCCTTTGCCGCCATCGCCCTGCTCGCCGCCCCTGCCCGCAACCTGAGCAGCAGCCTGCGCGCCGCTCGCCGCAGCTGGGACGAAGGCCACCGCCGCGCCATGGAAGACGACAAGACCTGGCAAGTGGCCCTGCAAGACAGCCGCGTGATGGCTGATCTGAACCGCTCCATGAGCGACGCCGCTGTGTCGTTCTACCACAAGAACTACTGATCAACGCTGCGGTCCCCCAGGGGCTCCAAGCGTCGGCAGCCACGATCTGCCTTTTCAAAAGCCATGGCATGCCATGGCTTTTTTGTCGTTGGCGCCAGCATCTCACCATCCCCGTAGGCCAGGTTTGCGGCCTAGGGAATGCAGTGATCCGGGCTTTGCAGGTGGTCGGCAACGGGATGGCAAGCGCTTTCTAGCCCTTTACCGCGCTGGCTGTATGCAACAAACCACAGTGCCATCCATCAGCAGAAGTAGCAGACTTGCCAGCCATCTCCCCCAGAGGCCCAAAACAAAACCCCGTATGCGTTAAACATACGGGGTGTTGCGCTACGTAGCCTTAGCAGGCCGCTGGCAGCACGGTGCTACCAGGGCGCCAGCGATGCAAATCAGCCAGATCAGGCAGCAGCCAGGCGCTTTTCCAGATCGGCCTTGATGTCCAGCAACGCCTGGGGCAGGCCCTGGGCGAGGTGGTCAAAATGCGCTTGGTGCGATGCCAGCTCTTCGGTCCACACGGTAGTGTCGATATTGGTGACGGTCTTGAACTGCTCGGCATTGAAGTCGAGGCCGGTCCAGTTGATCTCGGCGTACTGCGGTGCCACGCCAAAGGCGGTCTGCGTGCCCTGCACCTGGCCTTCGAGGCGGTCCAGCATCCACTTGAGCACGCGCATGTTCTCACCGTAGCCAGGCCAGACGAACTTGCCAGCGGCATCCTTGCGGAACCAGTTGGTGGTGTAGATCTTGGGCAGTTGCGCGCCAGCGGCTTCGAGCTTGTCGCCCAGGTTCAGCCAGTGGGCAAAGTAGTCGCTCATGTTGTAGCCCATGAAAGGCAGCATCGCGAACGGATCACGGCGCACCACGCCTTGCGCGCCAAAGGCGGCAGCGGTGGTTTCGGAGCCCATGGTCGCGGCCATGTAGACGCCTTCCTTCCAGTTGCGCGCTTCGGTCACCAGCGGCACGGTGGTCGAGCGGCGGCCACCAAAGATGAAGGCATCGATCTTCACGCCCTTGGGGTCGTCCCAGGCTTCGTCCAGCGCCGGGTTATTGGTGGCAGCCACGGTGAAGCGGGCATTGGGGTGGGCAGCCTTGGCGCCGGTTTCCTTGGCGATCTGGGGCGTCCAGTCCTTGCCTTGCCAGTCGATCAGGTGATCGGGCAGCTGGCCGCTGTCCTTTTCCATGCCTTCCCACCACACATCGCCGTCGTCGGTCAGTGCGACGTTGGTGAAGATCACGCCCTGGTCCAGGCTGGCCATGCAGTTGGGGTTGGTGTGGTAGTTGGTGCCCGGGGCCACGCCAAAGTAGCCGGCCTCGGGGTTGATGGCGCGCAAGGAGCCATCGGCTTGGGGCTTGATCCAGGCGATGTCGTCGCCGATGGTGGTGACTTTCCAGCCTTCAAAGCCGGTAGGCGGCACCAGCATCGAGAAATTGGTCTTGCCGCAGGCGCTGGGGAAAGCGGCTGCCACATGGTATTTTTTGCCCTGGGGGTTTTGCACGCCCAAAATCAGCATGTGCTCGGCCAACCAGCCCTGGTCGCGGCCCATGGTCGATGCGATACGCAGCGCAAAGCACTTCTTGCCCAGCAGCGCATTGCCGCCGTAGCCCGAACCGTAGGACCAGATTTCGCGCGTTTCTGGGTAGTGAACGATGTACTTGGTCTTGTTGCAAGGCCAGCTGGTGGTGTCCTTTTCGCCCGCTTGCAGGGGCGCGCCGATGGTGTGCACGCAGGGCACAAAGGCACCTTCGCTGCCGATCACGTCGTACACGGCACGGCCCATGCGGGTCATGATCTTCATGTTGACGGCCACATAAGCGCTGTCGGACAGCTCGATGCCCACGTGGGCAATCGGCGAGCCCAGCGGGCCCATCGAGAACGGCACCACATACATGGTGCGGCCCTTCATACAACCGTCAAACAGCGGCTGTAGAGTCGAGCGCATCTCGGCAGGTTCCATCCAGTTGTTGGTGGGGCCGGCGTCCTCTTTCTTGGCCGAGCAGATGTAGGTGCGGTCTTCGACACGGGCCACGTCCGAGGGATCGGACCAGGCCAGAAAGCTGCCGGGGCGCTTGGCCGGGTTGAGCTTTTTGAAGGTGCCGGCATCGACCAGTTGCTGGCAGAGGCGGTCGTATTCTTCCTGGCTGCCGTCACACCAGTAGACGGAATCGGGCTTGCACAGTGCGGCCATATCGGCCACCCAGGCGATGAGCTTGGGGTTCTTGACGTAGTCGGGTGCCTGAATGGCGACGCCGGCTTGGATGTTTGCGTTCATCGGAAGCTTTCAAAGTTGTAAACGGTTCATCAAAAACCGCTGCGACCTGCTCCTTGGCCAAACCGCAACCCATTTTTGAAAAGCCGTCTTCACTGCGTGGGACAAGGCGCCTTGCTGGTGCGCAAAATTGCCTACGCTGGACCGGCGATTTTATCAGTCGGACCCCAAAACGGTGATTTTCACTGGCCATATCTATGCATTTGATGCATGGAAATATGCATATCAGTATTGATACCGGTTTCTTCCGCAGCCATGCTGTCGCGCAGGCGGCCGCTGGCGTCTGGCCGATATGGCGCCAGCGCTGCGCCCGCGCTTGCCTGTCCGGCGCAGGCAACAAAAAACCCACCAGCGGTGGGTTCAGTGAAGGGGTTGCGCGCAGAGTGCGCCGGCGCTCAGGCCATGTTGACCGCAATAAAGGCCAGCAGGAACATCATCAGCGCGCCCACCACCGGCAACACCACGGGCATCAACGGAACGATGGCTTCAACCGCATCCATCGGTGGATGTTCGGTGTCGGCATCAGTGTGGGGCTGCGGGCTGGACATGGGCTCTCCAATGCAAAGGCGGGACCAAAAAAGGCTGAGGACCATTGTAGCCAGCGGGCCCCCGCCTGCGTGCTGGGCAAAAACCCTGAGCCTGCGCCATGGAGCCCTTGTCAGGAATCAAGCTTCCAGCACCGGATACAGCGACAGCACCAGCAGCGCTGCCATGCACCAGTTGAAGCGCTGCAGCGCCTGGGGCGTGCGCAGCGCCCGGCCCACTGCGCTGCCAAACAAGGTCCAGACACTGACGCTGGGGTAGTTCACGAGGCCCAGCACCAGCGCGGCGAGCAGCAGGTTGGCGGCATAGCCATCGCGCGGGGTATAGGTGGCCACAATGCCGATGGCCATGATCCAGGCCTTGGGGTTGACCCACTGGAACGCAGCGGCCTGCCAAAAGCCAAAGGGCTGCGCACCCGCCTGACCAGCACCCGCCTGGCCCGAGCGGGCGATCTTCCAGGCCAGCCACAGCAGGTAGGCCGCACCCAGGTACTTGAGCCAGGTGTAGAGGCGCGGCTCGCGCTCAAAGGCCACCCCTAACCCCAGGCCGACCAGCAGCAGCATCGCTACCACCCCCAGGCTGATACCCAGCATATGCGGCACTGTGCGGCGGTAGCCAAAGCTGGCGCCCGATGCCGTCAGCATCACATTGTTGGGGCCTGGCGTGACCGAACTGACAAAGGCAAACAAGGCCAGGGGCAACACAAAGGCGAAGGTTTCGGGCAGAACGGACATGGCAACTTGCGAAAAAAGGAGAAAAGAAAAGCTGTTGCCATGCTAACGCTGCGATGCAGTACAGTACCGGTACACTTTACCTAGCCACTTCAAGAATTGGCCTGCTCTTATGACCCAGCCACTTTCGCCAACCGCCAATAACGCCGCCTTGACCCCTGACGCGCCCCCGTCGGCGGCGGCCGCCTGGGGATGGCAGCCAGTACGCACCGGCAGCGCATCGCTGGTCGAGCAACTGGTGGCCCATTTCAGTGACCGCATCCGCAACCACGGGCTGCGCGCGGGCATGCGCCTGCCATCGGTGCGGGCGCTGGCCGAGCAGGCAGGGGTGAGCCGTGACACCGTTGTGCAGGCCTATGACCGGCTGGCCGCGCAAGGCCTGGTGCAATCACGCCGAGGCGCAGGGTTTTTTGTTTGTGCCCAGCGCGTGCTGGCCGAGGCGGCCGCCACGCCAGCGGCCAGCCTGGCCCAGGGCGCCGCATTCGATACCTCGTACCTGCTGCGCGGCATCTTCCGCGAGGATGCCGATGGCTCTGGCCATACCGGCAGTGCCGGCTGCCTGCCCGCCAGCTGGATGGACGAGGGCCTTATCAGCGGGGCATTGCGTGCCATCTTGAAGCAGGGCCTGCGGGCAGAGCGCAGCCTGCTGGGCTATGGCCTGCCTCAGGGCCTGGCGCCGTTGCGCCGCCAGATCGCATCGACCCTGCAAGCGCAGGAAGTGCCGGCCCACCCCGAAACCCAGCTGATGACGGTAAGCGGCGTCACCCACGGGCTGGACCTGATCGTGCGCTGCTTTCTGCAGCCAGGCGATACCGTGCTGGTCGAGGACCCGGGCTGGTTCCTGATCTTTGGCCGCCTCAACACCATGGGGGTCAATGTGGTGGGGGTGCCGCGCCTGCCTGGCGGCCCCGATGTGCAGGCGCTGCAGGCACTGGCCGCGCAGCACCAGCCCAAGCTCTTCATCCTGAACACGGCGGTTCACAACCCTACCGGGCTGAGCCTGTCGGCCGGTGTGGCCCATGAGGTGCTGCGCATTGCCGAGCAGCATGATTTTTTGCTAGTCGAGGACGACACCTATTCCGAGTACCTGGGCAATATGCCCTTGCGCCTGGCGGCGATGGACCGGCTGCAGCGCGTGCTGCTGGTGGGGGGTTATTCCAAAACGCTGTCAGGTGGCTTGCGCGTGGGCTATGTGGCGGCGCGGCCCGAGTTCATCCACCTGCTGACCGATCTGAAGCTGCTCGGCGGCCTGACCTCCGCCCTGCCCAGCGAGCAGATCGTGCACCGCATCCTGGCCGATGGAAGCTACCGCAAGCATGTTGACCGGCTGCGCGAGCGGGTCGACAAGGCGCGCCACCGCTGCCTGCGCCAACTCGAAACGCTGGGCTGCCATGCCGTGCATGAGCCCGTTGCTGGCACCTTCGCCTGGGTGGACTGCGGCATGGATTCGGAACTGCTGGCGCGCCAGGCTTCCGAACATGGCCTGCTGCTGGCGCCCGGCGTGCTGTTTTCGCCGCGCCAGGCGCCGTCCAGCCTGCTGCGCATCTCTGTCGCAATGGCCGAGCAACCGGCCGCCTGGAAGACGCTTGCCTGGCTGCTGGAACGCCACCGGGGCGCATGAAGAGGCTGCGTCTGCTCAGCGATCAGGCCAGATCGACCTGCATGCCAACGGCGCGCAGCTTGTCCACCACCTCGTCAATATGCGCCTTGCTGCGGGTCTGCAGCACGATGTCGATCTCGGTGTTTTGCGCGGCCAGCTTGGTGAAGGCGCGCTGGTGGTGTACCTCTTCGATATTGGCGCCTGCCTCGGCCACGATGGCGGTGATGCGCGCGAGCATGCCGGGGACATCGCGCGAACTGATGCGCAGCCGCGCCAGCCGGCCCGAGCGCACCATGCCGCGCTGGATGATGGAAGCCAGCAGCAAAGGATCGATATTGCCGCCCGACAGCACCAGGCCGACCTTCTGGCCGGCAAAGCGCTCGGGGTAGCGCAACAAGGCCGCCAGGCCCACTGAGCCCGCGCCCTCAACCAACGTCTTTTCAATCTCCAGCAGCATCAGCACCGCCTGCTCGATATCGCTCTCTTCGACCAGCACCAGGTCATCAACGGTACGGGCCACGATCTCGCGGGTGATCATGCCGGCGGTCGCCACGGCGATGCCTTCGGCCATCGTCGATACGCCGACGGGCAGATCCTGGTGCCGCACTGCATTGAGCATGCTGGGGAAGCGCGAGGTCTGCACGCCCACCACCTGGATGCCGGGCTTGACCGCCTTGGCGGCGGTGGCCATGCCGGCAATCAGCCCACCGCCGCCGACGGCGATCAGCAAGGTGTCCAGGTCGGGCTGGTCTTCCAGCATCTCCAGCGCCAGGGTGCCCTGGCCGGCGGCGATATCGGCATCGTCAAAGGGGTGGACAAACACCAGCTTCTGGTCCTCGGCCATCGCATAGGCGTGGATGCGCGCTTCTTCCAGGGTATCGCCATGCAGCACCACTTCGGCACCAAAGCTGCGCGTGCGCTCGACCTTGACGCCCGGCGTGAAGCGCGGCATCACGATCACCGCCCGCACCCCCAGCTGCTGCGCATGGTAGGCCACGCCCTGGGCGTGGTTGCCAGCGCTCATCGCAATCACGCCCCGTGCGCGCTGCTCGTCGCTTAGCTGCATCAGCTTGTTGCAGGCACCGCGCTCCTTGAAGGCCGCCGTGAACTGCAGGTTCTCGAACTTGAGGTAGACCTTGGCGCCTACGATCTGGGACAGGGTGTGGGAGTACAGGCAGGGCGTGCGCTCGACCTTGCCGTGGATGCGCTGGGCGGCGTCGCGGATGTCTTGGATGCTGAGCATGGGGTGACTCGCTGAAGGGGTGGTGGGCCGCCCGGCTAGGGGCTGGCTGTGGTGATGGACTTTGTCTGGTGGTGTCGATGGCTAGCGCTGCAATCAGTCGGCGCTGGGCGGCTGGTAGACATGGTCAAAAAACGCCTGCTCCAGCGCGACAGCGCGGCTGAAATAATCGGCCGCCTCGGCCCGTGCATCGGGGTCGATGCTCTCGCCCATGCGGTCCAGCTCGGGGCGCAACCAGCCGACAAAATCACGGAAAAAGTCGTTGGCATGCAGACTGATCCATTCGGCATGCTCAAAGCGCGGTGGCAGGCTCTGGCCGGGCTGGTCAAAGCCATCCAGGTACAGGCCTTCGGCCACGCAGAGCACAGCCAGGCAGTTGGCGTATTTCTGGCTGCGCGCGGCCTGGCCCATCAGCGCCTGGAACTGCACCGTGGGCAGGTTGAGCGGCGGTGTCTCGCGCTCTTGTTGGGACACCGCCAGCGTGTCAAAGCTGCGCTGAAAATAGGTGTTCTCGTCGCTGGTGATCATCGCCGCAAACTGCGCCAGCCGCACCCGGGGCGCAAAGCCGTCGGCGCTGGCAATGGCCGCACCCAGCAGCGCCACAAACTGGTTGATGAACTGGTAGTCCTGCACCAGGTAGCGGCGCAGCACCGCGTCATCCAGGCTACCGGCCCGCATCTCGTCAATAAAGCGGTGGTGGATGCAGGCATCCCAAACGGGCTGGTTCAGCGCTTGGAGCGCATCGGAAAAACGGTCAGTCATGGTGGCGGCAGAGGCTGCAACGGCGAAGAGGGCCATTGTGCCGCAACAGCCTTGTGCCTGCGCAGCGGGCTTGTGATGCGCTATGATTTTTGCGTATCCTCAGCTACTGAAAGACCTGCATGACCTCCGCCATCGATCGCCGCCATGTCGGCGCCCGCCTGTCCGAAACCGCTATCTACAACGGCACCGTGTACCTGGCTGGACAAATCCCCGAGAACAACCCCGGTGCCGATATCGTCACCCAGACGCAGGAAGTGCTGGGCCATATCGACCGCCTGCTGGGCGAGGCCGGATCGAGCAAGGCCAGCATTCTGCAGTGCCAGATCTACCTGACCGACATCAGCGAAATCGGCCAGATGAACAGCGTCTGGGACGCTTGGGTCGCCCCCGGCCACACGCCACCCCGCGCCACGGTGCAATCTACGCTGGGCAACCCCGACTACAAGATCGAAGTGGTGGTGGTCGCCGCCGTCGAAAAAGCCTGATCGCCGCGCGCGGGCCCTGACCAGGGCCGCGCTGCACGCAGCATTCCTTGCATACAAAGCCTGTCTTGCACCTTGCATGGCAGGCTTTTTGCTTATGTCTCCCCGTCGCACAAGTCGGTGAACGCTCACGGGTAATCCCTGTTCACGGATGGCTAGGTGCTTGGGTACATTTTGCATACAAGAAATTTATAACTTGTATACAAACTCAAAAGGAATGCGTATGCGTCGTTTTGTCAGATCGCTGTTCGGGCAGGTGGTGGTAGCTCTTGTCATTGGTGTCCTCATTGGGCTGCTGGCGCCGGAATGGGCCGTCAAGCTCAAGCCCTTGGGGGATGCTTTTATCAAGCTCATCAAGATGATCATCCCGGTGCTGGTGTTCTGCGTGGTGGTGCATGGCATTGCCGGCGCGGGGGACCTCAAGCGCGTGGGCCGGGTCGGCGTCAAGGCGCTGATCTACTTTGAGGTGCTCACCACCATTGCACTGGTTTTGGGCCTGGTGCTGGCTTTTGTGTTCCAACCTGGTGCAGGCATGAACGTGGACCCGGGCAAGCTAGATGCCTCGGCCCTGAGCGCTTACGCCAGCAATGCCGACAAGCTGACCAGCGGCGGCACGGTCGACTTCCTGATGAAGCTGATCCCCACTACCGTGGTGCAGGCCTTTGCCACTGGTGATGTGCTGCAGGTACTGCTGTTTGCCGTGCTGTTTGGCTGCGGGCTGACCATGCTGGGCGAGCGCGGCGCGCCAGTCAGCCTGTTGATCGACACCATGTCGCATGTGCTGTTCAAGGTGATGGGCATCATCATCAAGCTGGCGCCACTGGGCGTGTTGGGCGCGATTGCCTTTACCGTTGGCCAGTACGGCGTGGGCTCGCTCAAGCAGCTGGGCATGCTGGTGCTGCTGTTCTATGTGGCCGTCGCCTTCTTTGTGTTTGTGGTGCTGGGCTTTGCCATGCGCGTCTCGGGCTTCAGCCTCATCAAGCTGCTGCGCTACCTGCGTGAAGAGCTGATGGTCGTGTTCGCCACCACCTCGTCGGACAGCGTGCTGCCCCAGATCATGGCCAAGCTGCGCCACCTGGGCATCCGCGACTCCACCGTCGGCCTGGTGATCCCCACCGGCTACTCCTTCAACCTGGATGCATTTTCGATCTACATCACCTTGGCGGCGGTCTTCATTGCGCAGGCCACCAACACGCCGATCTCGATGACCGATCTGCTGACCATTCTTGCGATTGCACTGGTCACCTCCAAGGGCGCGCATGGTGTGCCGGGCTCGGCGATCGTGGTGCTGGCTGCTACCTTGCATGCCATCCCGGCAATACCGGCGATTGGCCTGGTGCTGGTGCTGTCGGTGGACTGGTTCATGGGCATTGCCCGCGCGCTGGGCAACCTGATCGGCAACTGCGTGGCGACCGTGGCGATTGCGTCCTGGGAAGGCGATATCGACCGTGAGCGGGCGCATAAGGTGCTCAATGGCGAGAAGCTGCCGCAAGACACGGCACAATCGGAGCTGTCCACACCCCACTCCTGAGCCCATGACTGCTGTCAGCCCCACCACCATCGCAGAACGCGTCGTCGAAGCCATCCTCGCGCAGAAGCTGTCGCCGGGCGAACGCTTGGGAGAACAAGCGCTGGCAGACAACTTCTCGGTCAGCCGCACCTTGGTGCGTGAGGCGCTGATGCAGCTGCAGGCGCGCGGCTTTGTGCAGGTGCAGCCGCGCCGAGGCTGGTATGTGGTGCAACCCAGCGCCGAGGAGGCGCGCGATGCCTTTGCCGCCCGGCGCATCATCGAGGCCGGCATTCTGGAGACGGCCGGCCGCCCCATGCAGCAGGTGATCCGCCAGCTGCGGCTGCATATTGACGAGGAGCAGCGCGCGATCCAGGGGGCCGATGCCGCCACCCGCGCCTTCCTGCTGGCCGATTTCCATGTCTGCCTGGCCGAGAACATGGGCCACCGCCTGCTGGCCGATACCTTGCGCGATCTGACCGCCCGCACCACCCTGGCGGCCACGCTCTACCAGTCCGACCACAACGCCGAGCAGTCCTGCGCGGACCACGCCAGCATTGTTGAAGCACTGGAGCGCGGGGATGCCGCGCAGGCCCGCGCGCTGATGCTGGCCCACATCGGCAATGTGGAAGAAGCGCTGGAGACCACGCCACCGCCCCCGGAGACCGCGCCCGGCGAGCGCCTGCGTGCCACCCTGAGCCCCGTGCAGCGCTGATGCCCGAGCCACGCATGCGGCCGCGCAAGAGCGGCGGGCCGGTCAAATTTCTCAAGCCCTCGCAACCCGCCAGCCCTGCCGGGCCGCTCAGGTTGTTGGGCTTCCACAAGCCCTATGGCGTTGTCAGCCAGTTCACGCCCGAGGGGCGCTGGCAAGGCCTCAAGGACTTTATCGCCGTGCCCGGCGTTTATGTAGCCGGCCGGCTCGATGGCGACAGCGAAGGCCTGCTGCTGCTGACCAATGATGGCCAACTGCAGGCCCGCATTGCCGACCCGCGCCACAAGATGTCCAAGACCTACTGGGTGCAAGTTGAAGGCATTCCCGATGCAGCGGCCCTGCAGCAGCTGCGCGATGGCGTGGATCTGAAAGACGGCAAGACCCTGCCCGCCCAGGTGCGCATGCTCGACCCGCAGCCTGCGATGTGGCCGCGCAACCCGCCCATCCGCGTGCGCCAAAGCGTGCCCGATTGCTGGATTGAGCTCATCATCCGCGAAGGCCGCAACCGCCAGGTGCGGCGCATGACCGCCTCCGTCGGCCACCCCACCTTGCGCCTGGTGCGCATGGCCATTGGCCCCTACACGCTCGATGGGCTGCAGCCAGGCGCGTGGACCGATCTGGCGTTGTAAAAACCGCTGCATGGGCAGGCTGGGAGCTGTCCCGTCGCTACGGTTGTCTCCGCTGGCAGGGCGTCATGTAAGTCTTGTGCAAGAATGGCAAATCGCGCCCACCAAGCATTCACCTCCAGCTATGGTTTTGGGAGTATTGAAATCTCAGGGGCCTGCGCTGCCGTGCTGCCCCGATGCGAACAAACCGGTTCAAAGGAGACCCCATGCGCCCCTTGCTCAGCCTCTGCCTTGGCCTGGCCTTTCAACTGACGCAGCCCGTTGCCCACGCACAGAACATGACCACCCTCGCCCTGCACCAAGCCGCTGCCGGCAACAACAGCCACCGCATCCAGCAACTGCTGCAAAACGGCGGCGCCAGCGCCATTGATGCGCGCGATGCCCAGGGCCGCACGCCCTTGCTGGTGGCGACCCAGAGCAACCAGGTGGCAGCGGCCAAGGCCTTGATCGAGGCCGGCGCCGACGTGAACGCCAAGGACAACATCGAAGACAGCCCCTACCTCTATGCCGGCGCACGCGGCCACCAGGAGATCCTGCAGATGGCCCTGTCCCATGGCGCTGACCTGCGCAGCACCAACCGCTATGGCGGCACGGCGCTGATTCCGGCGGCCGAGCGCGGCCATGTGGAGACCGTGCGCACCCTCATCAACGCCGGCGTGGACGTCAACCATGTCAACCGCCTGGGCTGGACCGCGCTGATGGAGGCCATCATCCTGAGCGACGGCGGCCCGCGCCACCAGCAGATCCTGCAACTGCTGATCGATGCCAAGGCCGATGTGAACCTGGCCGACAAGGAAGGCGTGACGCCGCTGGCCCATGCCCGACAGCGCGGTTACAGCGCGATGGTGGAGATGCTGACGGCAGCGGGCGCGCGCTGATTCAACCCTCCCGCAACCGTCGAGACACGCAGAAAAACAGGGGTGGTGACCACTGCAACCACGCCTGTTTTAATGTAAGAAGATAATAAAAATTGGCTTTTTTATAACCAATGCTATATAGTGGATCGGTTGGAGAGGTCGCGACCCCATGGGCAAGCCTCTCTTTTCCGCAGGTGGCTAGCCAAGCTAGCGCCGCGTTCCTGGCGACATTCGCCTTGTTGATCTGTAGAGCAGCAGTCAACCGAGTACCTCCAAGCTCACACAGGCGGCCAAAGCCTGTGACCCTGATTGATACCCATTTCTAAGACTTTTATTTCCATCGGGAAGTACGTCGTTTCGCCCTCGACCCACCAGACCCCCAACGGTCGCTTCGGCGCGTCCTTCTCCTTTCAGCGATCACAAGGCAATGGCAGCTACTGCCGGGTGTTCCGCTTCGACAAGACCTTCGCTTCTGCGGAAGCAGCACGCATCTTTGCCGTGACCCAAGGCTGGCTCCAATCGTCCATGCCCAAGCCGCCAGTCTGTTGATGGCCGGGTGGCTGCAAAGCCCGTCCAACCCCTTGGCGATGTGGCTTGATCCTCAGCGCCGCATCCAACCCATGCGCTCCCATGGCGCAACCACTTCTAGAAAGAGACTCTGACATGAGCAACAAAATTTATGTGGGCAACCTGCCCTACTCGGTGACTGACTCCAGCCTCCACGACAACTTCTCCGAATTCGGCGCTGTGAGTTCGGCCAAGGTCATGATGGACCGCGAAACCGGTCGCTCCAAGGGCTTCGGCTTTGTGGAAATGGCCTCTGCCGAAGTGGCCCAGGCCGCGATCGATGCGCTCAATGGCATGTCGGTGGACGGACGCCAGATCGTCGTCAACCTGGCTCGCCCGCGTGAAGCATCCCGTGGCACCGGTGGAGGTGGTTATGGCGATTCGGGCTACCGTTCGAGCGGCCGTTCCGATGTCGGCTATGGCAATGGCGGCTACGGTGGTGGCCGTTACTGAGCACATCGCATCTTGAAGACCCGGCTGCCTTAGCCGGCGCCCTTCGGATCTGACCGAGCCCGCGCTCCCCGCACAGAGCCTCTCCCTGCCCTATGGCATGGAGAGGCTCTTTTGTCTTTGCTGAACGTCGACGAGCCGCCCTTGCAGGCCCTGGTCTGGCGGCTGGGTCGCGCCTGACGGGCCATTGGACAGAACACCACAGTTGCCGCGCTGCAGCATCGAAAACACTGGGCCGCGTACCGGGCTTGCACTACGCTGGTGCGCTGGATGCAGATGCCTGCGGCAACCGGTGGAGGGGTGCACTACAGAAGCTTTCAGCGGCCGACAAGGGGCCCGCACAGCACGCCTGTTGTGAGCCGTAGACGCGCGCTTTACATTGTCACAGCGCCGTCATCCCGCCCCCGCAGCATCCATCCACTGGCTGATTTACCAACCCTGGGGACAACGGAACATGACAACACACCAACCCACATTTCGCCTGGCTGCGCTGGGCTCTGCCCTGTGCGGCGCACTGCTGCTGACCGCTTGCGGCGGCGGCGATGATGACCCGAGCTTCAAGACCCTGGATGGCAAGCAGCCCCAGGTGATCGCGCACCGTGGCTACTCCGGCATGTACCCCGAGCAGACCCGCATGGCCTACGAAAAGGCCGCCGACGCCGGCGCCGACATGCTGGAGCTGGACATGCACATGACGCGTGACTGCCAGCTGGTCGCTCGCCACAACGCCTGGCTGAGCGACAGCACCAACATCGCCGATGTGGCCAAGACCAACTCCGCCGTGGCAGCCCGCAAGCGCACCACGCCTGGCGTGCTGGTGAATGTGAAATACCCCGCCATTCCGGCCAACGGCCCCAGCCAGTACCTGAACGACCTGGTCGAGCCCGGCAACCAGAAGTCGGTGCTCAAGGCCTTGATCGTCGATGGCGAAGACCACACCAATGACTGGTCGATCAGCGACTTCACGATGCAGGAAATGCGTGACTGGATCGCCGGCACCACCTTGGACAACCGCGCTGACCGCCCGACTGAGTGGAACGGCAAGCTGCCCCTGATCAGCGCCCAGGATGTGATCGACATCGCTGCGGCCAAGGGCAAGTCGCTGGGCCGCACCATCCCCGTGTATGCCGAAACCAAGAACCCCTACTGGAACAACCAGCAGGCGAGTGCCAACGGTTGCGGCAGCGGCAGCCACCCGTTTGAAGATGCCGTGATGGCGCTGCTGGAGAAGAACAAGCTCAACAGCAAGGACTCGGCCATCTACATCCAGAGCTTTGACCCCGAGAGCCTGAAGTACCTGCGCAAGGCCGGCATGAAGGCCAAGGGCGTGCAGCTGATCGATGGCAACGACTTCGACCTCAAGGACGGCTCGATGCTCTACATCACCACCGATGAATGGACCTTCATCAGCGGCCGCCCTTATAGCTGGACCTTGGCGGGCGATGCCCGCACCTTTGCCGCCATGCAGAGCCCTTCCGGTCTGGCCGAGATCAAGACCTATGCCGACGGCATCGGCCCCTGGAAGCCACAGATCCTGGCCCATTCCGTCGTGCCCTACAAGGAAGGCGCGGGCTTGAAGGACGTCAACACCCTCAAGGACACGGGCCTGATCGCCAACGCCCACAAGGCCGGCCTGATCGTGCACAGCTTCACCTTCCGCAACGAAGCGGGCCGCCTGGCGGGCATCTACCAGGGTGACCCGGTGCAAGAGTTCCTGGCCTACTACCGCCTGGGCATCGACGGCGTGTTCACCGACTTCACCCCCACCGGTGTGAAGGCACGCGATGCCTACATCGCCGAGCTGAAGAACCAGTAATCGCAGCGCAGCAGCGCTCACCCCGAAAAGGACGCCTGGCGTCCTTTTTTCATGCGGCTATCACTTGGGAAATGCGAAGGCTTTCGTGCATTGGGCAGGGAGATGTCGGATTGCGGGATAGACGCCCTCTCACCAGCGGCAAAAAGTCTTATAAACACCGAGGAGGCATCATCACCGGTATCAACACCGCGACCAGCAATCACCTATGGACCGTACAACCACCACCAGCGAACTGCGTGCGCAGTTCTTCCCGCTGCTCCTGGCCGCCGGCTTTGTTCGCCAAGGCGATATCGCCCGGCGTTTGCTGGACGGTGGCGTGGTGCATATCGTCGAGATCCAGCACCGCCCGCGCAGCGCGGTGTTCCAGGTCAATCTGGGTGCCCATCTGTTGGCACTGGGCGATGTGGCCCGCGGCACCCTACCCGCGCCGCAAACCATGCGTGACCACGACTGCGCCTGGCGCGGCTCGGTCATCGCCGGCTTTCGCAACGCCGCAGACGCCGAGTTTGCCTACGGCGCCAGCGCGCAGGATGCGGCCGAATCGGTGGCCTTTCTGGTGTCGGAATGGCAGCGGCAGTCCCAGGCCTTTTTTGCGCCACTCAGCAACTACCCCGCATCCTTTCTGGCCGCCGCCCGGCAGGCCGCGCAGGACACGGAACGGCACCCCGCCCACCTGCTCACCTGGGCCCGGGTGGCCGTCCTGTTGGCTGAGATTGCACTGGCACAGTCCATCGCCCAGGCAGCGCTGCCCCGGGTGCCGGAGCGCGCTACTTCGCTGCGTGCGAATCTGGAGGCTGTTTTGACGGGTTGATTGTTGGAAAAGACGACGAGCAGCTCGTCAACCGCGCTTTACCAATCATCCAGTGACCGAAGTTCAGAGCCGGCATAGTCGCGCGGTTCCGGGCGTGCCCGCAGTACCAGGTCGACGCCCAGAACGCTCAGGAGTTTCATCAAGCGTTCAGCGCTGACGGCCTTGGGATTGCGTTCCATCGCAGAGACCGTCTGCTGGGTCACCCCCATGCGCATGGCCACCTCTGCCTGGGTGAGCTTGGCTGTCTTGCGAAAAGCACTCAGAAATATCGGTAGTTGGCGGCTGGTGTGGACGATGAAGTCATCCATGCGTGCTCCCCATTCACAGTAACTCAGGAGCAGCTATTGTGAGGCCACAACCCATAGACTGTATTCCGAAAATACAAGTCTTGGTTTGTATTTCCGTTTTACAGCCAATGGCTTGTATTTACGCCAAATTCGGCGCCAGCGCCCGGCGCAGCACCTCGATGTCCATGCCCCGGCGTTCCGCCATGTCCGCCAGCTGGTCCTCACCGATTTCGCCGACATTGAAGTAGACGGCTTCAGGGTAGCCCAGGTAGAAGCCGCTGACGCTGGAAGCCGGGAACATCGCCAGGCTCTCGGTCAGCACCATGCCGATGTCGGCAGCATCCAGGGCCTGGAACAGGTCGATCTTGGCGGTGTGGTCGGGGCAGGCGGGGTAGCCGGGGGCGGGGCGCACGCCCTGGTATTTTTCCTTGATCAGCTCGGCGTTGCTCAGCGCCTCATCGGCGGCGTAGCCCCACAGATCCTTGCGCACGCGCAGGTGCAGGCATTCGGCAAAGGCTTCGGCCAGGCGGTCGGCCAGGGCCTTGAACATGATGCCGCTGTAGTCGTCCAGCGCTGCTTCAAATTCCTTGTCCTTCTTCTCGGCGCCGATGCCAGCGGTGACCGCAAACAGGCCGGCGTAATCGCCAATGCCCGATTCCTTGCTGGCCACAAAATCGGCCAGGCAGCGGCTGGGGCGCATCACGTTATCCACCGCCTGCTTTTCGGTTTGCTGGCGCATGCCGTACCAGGTCAGCAGCTCGGTGCTGCGCGACTCGTCGGTGTAGAAGACGATGTCGTCGCCCACCCGGTTGGCGGGGAACAGGCCCATCACGCCATTGGCCTGCAGCCAGCGGCCTTCGATGATCTTTTTAAGCATGGCCTGGGCATCGGCCAGCACCTTGCGTGCCTCCACACCGACCACTGCGTCGTCCAGGATGGCCGGGTACGGGCCGGCCAGGTCCCAGGTCTGGAAGAACGGGCCCCAGTCGATGTACTGGGCGATCTCGGCCAGGTCAAAGTTCTTGAACACGCGGCGGCCCAATACGCGGGGCGTGACGGGCGGGTGCGCGGCAAAGTCCACCGGGGTGGCATTGGCGCGGGCCTGCGCCAGGGTCCACAGCGGGGTCTTCTTCTTGTTGGCGTGCTGGGTGCGCACCTTGTCGTAGTCGGCCTCCACCTCCTGCAGGTAGCGGTCCTTGTTCTCGCCGAGCAGGCTCTGGGCCACGCTCACGCTACGCGAGGCATCGGGCACGTAGAGCACGGGGCCTTCGTACTTGGGGGCGATCTTCACGGCCGTGTGCACGCGCGAGCAGGTGGCGCCGCCAATCAGCAACGGAATCTTCTTGATGCGGAAATAGTCGTCCTTGTGCATCTCGCCGGCCACATACTGCATCTCTTCCAGGCTGGGGGTGATGAGGCCGGACAGGCCGATGATGTCCGCGCCCTCGGCCTTGGCGCGCGCCAGGATCTCGTGGCAGGGCACCATCACGCCCATGTTGATGACCTCGAAGTTATTGCACTGCAGAACCACGGTGACGATGTTCTTGCCGATGTCATGCACATCGCCTTTGACGGTGGCGATGACGATCTTGCCCTTGCTCGATACATCGAGCCCCGCGGCCTCTTGCTGGCGCTTTTCTTCTTCGATATAGGGCACCAGGTGGGCCACGGCCTGCTTCATCACGCGGGCCGATTTGACCACCTGGGGCAGGAACATCTTGCCGGCGCCAAACAGGTCGCCAACCACGTTCATGCCGTCCATCAGCGGGCCTTCAATCACATGCAGCGGGCGCCCGCCACCTTGCACCACGATGGCCTGGTAGGCCTCTTCAGTGTCTTCGGTGATGAAGTCGGTGATGCCGTGGACCAGCGCATGCGACAGGCGCTCGCCCACGCTGCGCGGGTGGTCCGGCGTGCCGCGCCATTCCAGCTTCTTGCTGTCGTCCTTGGCGCCGCTCTTGGCGCTGTCGGCCACTTCGACCAGGCGCTCGCCCGCATCAGGGCGGCGGTTCAGCACCACGTCCTCCACGCGCTCGCGCAGCACCGGCTCCAGGTCGTCATAGACGCCGACCATGCCGGCGTTGACGATGCCCATGTCCATGCCCGCCTGGATCGCGTGGTACAGGAATACGGTGTGGATCGCCTCGCGCACCGGGTCGTTGCCGCGGAACGAGAACGACACGTTGGACACGCCGCCGCTCACCTTGGCGCCGGGCAGGTTCTGCTTGATCCAGCGCGTGGCCTCGATAAAGTCCACGCCGTAGTTGTTGTGCTCTTCAATGCCGGTGGCCACGGCAAAGATGTTGGGGTCGAAGATGATGTCCTCGGGCGGGAAACCGACCTCGTCGACCAGGATGCGGTAGGCGCGCTCGCAGATTTCGATCTTGCGTTCGTAGGTATCGGCCTGGCCTTTTTCGTCAAAGGCCATCACCACGGCCGCCGCGCCATAGCGCTTGACCAGGCGCGCATGCTTCTTGAACTCGTCCACGCCCTCTTTCATCGAGATGGAGTTGACGATGCCCTTGCCCTGGATGCAGCGCAGGCCGGCTTCGATCACCTCCCATTTGGAGCTGTCGACCATGATCGGCACGCGGGCGATGTCGGGCTCGGAGGCGATCAGGTTCAGAAAACGCACCATCGCCGCCTTGCTGTCGAGCATGGCTTCGTCCATGTTCACGTCGATGACCTGGGCGCCGTTCTCCACCTGCTGGCGCGCAACGGCCAGCGCCTCTTCGTACTGCTCGTTCAGGATCAGCCGCGCAAAGGCCTTGGAGCCTGTCACATTGGTGCGTTCACCAACGTTAACAAACAGGCTGTCCCCAGCGATGAACACGGGCTCCAGGCCCGACAGGCGCATGGGAGGGACGGAAACGGGGACAGCAGACGCGGACATGGAGCTCACCTGTGACAACCAAAAACAGAGACAGAACAGGTGAGCGCCGTTGGAGCGGGCCTGGCAAGGCAGGCCCGTCGTCCTGCCCCAAGCCTGACAGGCTTGTGGTGGAGGTTCCACCCAGCCGGCTGCAGCGCTCCTTGGGACAAGGCCAGGCATTTTAATCCAGGCCAGCCGCGGTGGCTGCTGCGGGGGAACTTTCCAATAGCCAGAAACACCAAGTTCTTTCGTTGGTTATAGCCTTATTCAATCATAAGATGCTTTGACTTTCATCCATATTGCAGCACTTTTCTGGCAAAAACCGCCATTCCACAGCCAACACCGGCTTTCTGTATTTAACCAGGTCAAGGCCTGCCATTTGAGGAGAATTCCCTTGCATCTGAGTTTCAGTGCTTACTACACCCTGATCTTTGCCGTTCTGGTGCTCTTGCTGGGCAAGCTGCTGACCCGGCACATCCGCTTTCTGCGCGACTTCAACATCCCCGAACCGGTATCGGGCGGGCTGGTTGTCGCAGCCGTCATCTTTGCGCTGCACCAGCTCACCGGCCTGACCCTGGCCTTTGCCACCGCGATGCAGACCAGCTTCATGCTGGTGTTCTTTTCATCGATTGGCCTGAGTGCCAACTTTGCCAAGCTGCGCGAAGGCGGCATGGGCCTGGTGTTGTTCCTGGGTGTGATCGCCGCCTTTATCTTTGTGCAAAACGGCGTGGGCGTGGGCCTGGCCACCTTGCTGGGGCTTGATCCGCTGATCGGCTTGGTGGCAGGCTCGATCACCTTGCTGGGCGGCCACGGCACGGCCGGCGCCTGGGGCTCGGTGCTCGAGAACCAGTACGGGCTGAGCGGCGCCACCGCGCTGGGTATTGCCTGCGCCACCTTTGGGTTGGTGATTGGCGGCCTCTTGGGCGGCCCGCTGGCTAAGCGCCTGATCACCCGCCACCAGTTGGCCCAGCCTCGCAGCATGGCCACCCCAACAGCCAGCAATGCGGGCAGCGCCAGCGACGGCAAGGAACCGGCCAACTTTGAAACGCCCAATACAGCCCCCCGCCTGATCACTGCCGAGGCCGCCATTGAAACCCTGGCGCTGTTTGCCGGCTGCCTGGCCTTTGCCGAGTTCATGACCAGCGCCACCCAGGGCACCAAGCTGCAGCTGCCCACCTTTGTCTGGGCGCTGGGCGGCGGTGTGGTGATCCGCAATGTGCTGGACTATGGCTTTGGCTTCAAGGTGTTTGACCGTGCCATCGATGTGTTCGGCAATGCCGGCCTGTCCATCTACCTGGCCATTGCGCTGCTGTCGCTCAAGCTCTGGGAGCTGGCGGATCTGGCCGGTCCCTTGATGATCATCCTGGCTGTGCAAACCATCACCTTGGCGCTGTTCGCCGCCTTTATCACCTTCCGCATCATGGGCCGCAACTACGATGCGGCCGTGCTGGCCGCCGGCCACTGCGGCTTTGGCATGGGCGCTACCCCCACGGCTGTTGCCAATATGCAGGCCATCACCAGCCAGTACGGGCCATCGCACAAGGCATTTTTGATCGTGCCGCTGGTGGGCGCCTTCTTTATCGACATCATCAATGCCTTTGTGCTGCAGCTGATGATTGCCTGGCTGCGCTGAGGCAGTTGCCATATAGAAACGGGGCGTCGTGCAAACACGATGCCCCGTTTCGTTTTCAGGCCAGGATTACTGCGCCGATTGCGGCAGGCCAAAGATGCGGTCAAACGACCAGTTGAAGACAAAGGTGTAGACCAGGAAGAACAGCAGCAGGCCGATATCCATCACCAGTGCTTCCCAGAGGCTGACCTTGAACCACCAGGCAAACAGGGGGACGAGCATAAAGACGAGGCCACCCTCCATGCCCAGCGCATGCGCAATGCGGCGGCCCATGCCGCGCCCGCGCGTGGCCTGGCGCGCTTCCCAGCGCTCGAACAAATGGTTCCAGACCACATTCCACACAATGGCGATCACCGACGACACGGCGGCCACCACGCCCGAATGCGCGGCGCCCTGGCCGGACAAGGCCGACAGACCGGCGGTGGCCGCGATGATGGCAATCGCCTCGTACAAGGCGACATAGACGACGCGGCGCATGGGCCCTTGCAGTGACAAGGGGCTGTTGTGTATTTTTTGAACTGACATGGGGCGCTATCTTATGTGTCATCAGCTGATAACATAAGTCAGAATCTTTCAGAAAAATTGATATACCAATGCGCAGCGCTTTTGCCCCCTTCGACTCTGACACCATCCAGACCTTGTTGGCGGTGCTCGACCACGGCAGCTTCTCGGCGGCCGCACGCGCCCTGGGCAAGGTGCCTTCGGCGGTGAGCATGCAGATTGCCCAGCTGGAGGCGGAGCTGCAGATGCCACTGTTTGCCCGCGTGGGCCGCGAGCCAACGCCCTTGCCGGCGGCGTTGGCGCTGGAACCGCAGGCGCGCCTGCTGGCCGCACAGCTGCAGCAGCTCAATGCCCATGCGCTGGCCTTGGAGCAAGGGCTGGAATCGCGGCTCACCGTCGCCATCGCACCCGAGCTGGTGTCCGCGCCTTGGGCAGCACCCTTGGCGGCCTTGGCGCAGGAGTACCCGCAGCTGGCGGTGGAAGTGCTGACCGCCCCGCAGGCCGATGCCTTGACCATGCTGCACAGCGGCCGCGCGCAGCTGGCGCTGGTGTTTGAGCGGCCCAGCCTCGATGGCCGCGAAGGTTTTCAGGAAGTGGCGACCGAGACCTTGCTGGCTGTCATCGCCCCCAGCCACCCACTGATGCAGTCACTGGACCATGCACCTCCGCCGGGCGAAGCGACGCGGCCCCAGCTGCGCGAACACCACCTGACCAATACCCGGCAGATCATCGTCGCCAGCCGCGACTGGTCGCTCAGCCATGAGCGCCTGGTCTATGCCCGCGATGTCTGGCGCACCGACAACCATGCGGCTGCCTTGCAGATGGTCAGCGCCGGCATTGGCTGGGGCTGGCTGCCCCAGCCGCTGGTCGCGCCACTGCTGCAGTCGGGCGCGCTGGTGGCGATGGAGTTTGCCAACCTCAGCAACGGTGCCCAGCTGTATGTGGATGTGGTCTGGTCCAAGGAGCACCCGATGGGCCTGGCCGCCAAGCGCTTTGTGGCGCTGGTGCAGGCGGCATCACAAGCGCCACCGTCGGCAGAAACACCTTAAGCGCCCTGCGCCTCCTGTGGCGCAGCAGCGGCTGGCGGCAGATCGCGCACATGGATGTCCATCTGCGGGAAGGCCACTGCAATGCCGGCCGCCTTCAGGCGCGCATTGATGCTGCGGTTGAGGTCGTTGCGCACCGGCAGGCGGTCGTCCACCGCGCCCACATAGACGCGCAGCTCAAACTTCTGGCCCTGGCCTTCGAGCGCCATGAACCAGCAATTGGCCTCGGGCTCGCGCAGCACCTTGGGGTGCTCGGCCGCAATCGCCAGCAGCATGCGCTGCACCTCGGCCGGGTCGCTGCCATGGGCCACGGAGACATCGATGATCAAACGCGTCACATCGTCACTCAAGGTCCAGTTCGTCACCTGGCCGGTGATGAAAGTCTTGTTCGGAATGACGATTTCCTGGTTGTCAAAATCCAGCACCGTGGTCGCGCGGGTGCGGATGCGGGTGACGGTGCCGGTGTGCTGGTTGATGGTGATCACATCACCGACGCGGAAGGGCCGCTCCACCAGCAGGATCAAGCCTGAGACAAAGTTCGCAAAAATCTCCTGCAGACCAAAACCCAGACCCACGGTCAGCGCGGCGGCCATCCACTGCAACTGGCTCCAGCGCAGCCCCAGCAAGGACAGCGCGCTCACCGTGCCGGCAATCGTGATGCCATAGCGCGCCAAGGTAGCCATCGTGTAGCGGTCCGAACTGCTGACCCGGCGCGTGCTGGAGAACACTACCTCGACCAGGCCCGGCAGATTGCGGGTCAGGCTGAAGGTCATCAGCAGGATCAGCGCGCCGATCAGCAGGTCCATCAGGCTCACCGGTGCGGGGCGGGCAATGCCGCTGGCCTCCGTGTTAGTGGTGTACCAAAGCACCACCCCTTCAAAACGCAGCAGCGCCGGCAGCACTGGCGACCAGGCGTACACCAAACTCAGGGCCACCAGCACCCGCTGCAGCAAGCCCAGCAGGCGGTGCGCCTGGGTGCTCACCGTCACCAGCGCCATTTGGCTTTGCTCATCGCTGGCATTGGTGTTGGCATTGCTGGCAGTGCCCGTGCCGGCATCGGCAGCCGCCGCGGCATTGGCCGCCTGGCGCTGCAGCGCTGCCGCGCGCAGCCGGTTCAGCGCCAGCCGGCGCTCACCCAGCAGCAGCCAGCGCCGCAGCAGGCTCACCAGCACCTCCGCCGCCGCCAAAAACACAAAGCTGCTCAGCAGCGCCTGGATCACCTCGGTGGCGGTGTAGACATAGCCCAGCACAATGCCCACCAAGGTGATGGCCAGCACCAAGAGCGCCGCCACGCTCACCACCTGGCTCCAGCGCAGGCCCGGGCGTTGCTTGAGCACGCTTTGCCGCAGGTAGCGGAAGGCCATCCAGGCCAGGCCCAGGGTCAGCACCAGCAGGCACATGCGGCCCCAGGTGCTGATGGCGGAGTCGTCGTGGCTGTAGAAGGCCAGGCCACCCAGCAGGTCGATCGGCACGATCAGCCAGGTCGCGCGCAGCACCATCTGGCGCAGCACCTGCACCCGCTCACGCGGCCAGCCAAAGTGCGCAACGGCCAGCCCGCAGGGGCGGAACAGCACATTCAGCAAGGTCACCACAAACACAAAGGCGCTCAGCTGCTCCAGCGCCTGGCCCAAGGGCTCCAGCGCCACCGGGGCGGCGGCCGATTGCAGCAGCACCCCAAGCGCGGCGGTGGCAAAGCTCCAGGGCAGCGCATACAGCAGGCTCCAGCCCAGCGCCATCAAGGTCAGGCCAAAGTGGTCTTGCGAGAAGTTATCCACCTGCTCGGCAATGGCCTGCAGCTTCTGCAAGGCATAGCGGCGCAGGCCCAGCAGCAGCAGCACGCCGGCAAAGATGCCGGCATAGATCCAGAGGTTGCGCAGAATGCTGGCGCCCAGCACGCGCGCCGTGTTCCAGGGCGAGGCATTGGCACTGGGCTCCAGGCCTGCAGGGTCGGCGCTGCGCAGCACCGAGCGCCATTCGTCCAGCCAGCCGCCGCCCATGGCCAGGTGGCTGGGGAACCACAGCAGCTCCTTGTCCATCACCTGCCGCAGCGCACTGCCACTCTTCAAGGTGGATTGCAGCGCGGCATCGGTCTGCTCCAGCACGGCGATGCGCCGCAGCAGCAAGGGCTGCAGCTGGTCGATCAGCGCGGCCTGCTTGGTCCACAAGGCCGTGTTCTGGACACCGCCGCGCGGGGTCATCGCCGCGCTGCGGCCGCCACCGACCGCCGCCGTGCCATTGAGGTCAAAGCGCCGCTCGCTGGCATTGAACAGCGCCAGGCGCAGCTCAGCCAGCTGCCGCAGGGTGGCCTTGCGCCGCGCCTGGAGGGTGTTGACGGTGGGCAGCGCCACCCGCTGCTTCCACAGCCACTGGCCCACTGATGCGCTTCCGCCCAAACGCAGGCGGGCCTGCGTGTCGCGCAGCGCAGAGGCCAGCTGGCTTTGGCGGTATTCATCGCTGGCCAGCGCCTGGCGCTCCTGCACCAGGCGGTCGTTGTGCGCCAGGATCTGTTCGGCCAGCGTGGTGTTCTGCTGGGCCACATCGCGCACGGCGGCGGGCGCCTCGGCCACGTCGCTTTCGGCAGCCTGCGTTTGCTGCACCTGCTGCTCCAGCTGCTGGCGGGCGCGGTCGGCAATACGCTGGTTCAGCCAGGCCACGCGGGGCGTGCGCTCCAGCAACTCGCGGCGCTGGGTTTGCAGTTGCACATCCAGCAGGCGCTGGCGGGTTTCTATCGTGGATTGCTCTTCCTGGCGCAGTGCCAGTTCTTGTCTGGCGCGGCGGTTTTCAGCATTGCGGCGCAGTTGGCGCGCCTGGGTCAGAGCGGTCGATTCGCCGGGTTCGGCCGTCACCGGCGTGGCCGTTTCCTGCACGCGCTGCTGCAAGGTGGCCAGGTCCGTCCGGCCATTGCCGGGCTGGGCCACCAGGTTGGCCTGCTCGGCCGCTGATTTCTCGATGCCGGACTTGAGCGCGGCGATCGCTTCGCGCTCATCGGTCAGCAGCTTTTCCAGCACTTCCTGGCTGGCATTGGCGGGCACGCGCTCTTCCCAACGCGCCTGGATCTGCCCCAGCTCCTGGTCGCTCAGCGGCGCTGGCGCTGTGCCCGCAGGGGTCTGCACCCGGCTGCGCAGGCGTTCGAGCGACTGCGCCAGCGCATCGGCCTCTTGCTCGGCGGTGGCGGTGGCCTCACGCTGGGCCTGGATGGCACGCTCTTCATCACTGCTACTGCTGCTGGATGAACTGCCCCCCAGGCCCGCCAGCGAGGTCAGTGACTGTGCAGACGCCCCCGATACCAGGGACAGCAGGCAGGCGCAGAGCAGCAGCCACAGGGCCGGCAGCCACCAGCGTGGCAGGCCCTGGCGGGCAAAAAGAGAGAGGGGGGAGGCGCGCATCGGCACAGTGTATCGGTATGCGCCATGCCCCATGGCTAGGACAAGGGCGCTGCTTGCACCTGATAACAATGCTTTCAACGTCCCTGGCAGTTGCCGCTGCAGATACCAGGGACGCTGGGATGCTTAGCGTGGTGGGCGGCCGTCCTGCATGCGGTCAAAGGCCTTGTCGATATCGTCCGCCTGCAAGGTGGGCTGCAGCGGCTGGCGGCCAGCGCGCTGCTGGTCGATCTGCTCTTGCATGCGGGTGGCGACCTGCATCAGCACCCGGTGCAGGCCCAACTGCTGGCGCCGGCTTTGGTCGAGATGCTCGACGACCGGTTGCAAGGACTGCAGCAGCAGCTCGCCGAACTGCTGCACAGCCAGCTCCAAATGCGGCGCATCGGCGGTTTTCTCGGCCTGCGGGGCCGGAGTGCTGTCCAGCACCGCCTGGCGGATGCCATCGAGCGACTGGCCCACGGCGGTTTGCGCCTGGCCCCACTGCGCCAGCAGGCGCTGCAGGCCCTCTTGCGCGGCCGTATCGCCCAGCTGCTGCGCCTGCTGGGCCTGGCCCATGGCGCGGGTGGCAGCCACCAGGTCGACCAGCTGGGTGGTCACCCGGGTGGCGGCATCGGCATTGGCGCCGCCGGCGGCCTGCTGGCGCTGGAACTGGGCCTTGATCTCGGCCCAGCGCGCCTGGCCCTGTGCATCGGCACTGCCGCGCAGCTCGGCGAGCTTGAGCAGGTTTTCCTCGGCGCCGCCGGTCAGCATCTGCGCCTCGCCCTGGTAATGGTCGCTCAGCATCTGCGCCATCTCGGCATCGTTCATCACCGGGGTGATCTTCTCGGCCAGCTTGTTCATGTTGCGGTAGCTGCCCTGCAGCTTGAACGGCGGCTCCGTGCGGTAGTGGTCGTCCTGCGCGGCGCTGTGGATGTACTGCTGGTTCACCTTGAACACCAGCTCGCGCACCTGCAGCATGCGCTGGAGCACGGCCTCCATCTCGCGCAGCTCGGCGGCCGCGTATTCATGCGACAGCGCATTGGCCGACACCTCCTTGCCCTGCACCCGGTCGAGCAGCAGGTACAGGTCTTGCAGGCTGCGGGTGGCCATCGGCGCCAGCACCGCGTTCGAGGTCATGCTGTTCTCGATATAGCTGAGCTTGAAGACCTCGTCCATGCCACCCAGCACATCGCCCAGGTTGTAGATGTCGGCGCGGTTGGCCAGCATGTCCGGGATCTTGAACACCTCGCCCGATTCGGTATAGGGGTTGCCGGACATGACCACGCAAAAGCGCTTGCCGCGCATGTCATGGGTCTTGGTCTGGCCCCGCCACACGCCCTCGATGCGGCGCGTGCCGTCAGACAGCGAGATGAACTTCTGCAGAAACTCGGGGTGCGTGTGCTGGATATCGTCGATGTACAGCATCACATTGTTGGCCATCTCCAGCGCCAGGTTGAGCTTCTCCAGCTCCTTGGCCGCCGTCGCATCGGGCGCCTGCGCCGGGTCGAGCGAGCGCACCGAGTGGCCCAGCGCCGGGCCGTTGATCTTCATGAAGATGAGCCCCAGGCGGTTGGCCACGTACTCCATCAACGTGGTCTTGCCGTAGCCGGGCGGCGAGATCATCATCAGCAGGCCCATCTGGTCGGTGCGCTTGTTCTCGCCCACCACGCCAATCTGCTTGGCTAGGTTGTCGCCAATCACCGGCAGGTAGATCTCGTTGATCAGCCGGTTGCGCACAAAGGACGACAGCGGCCGGGCCTTGAACTCCTCCAGCCTGAAGCGCGCGCGGTAGCCGGCCAGCAGCTGCTGGCGCAGCGCCTGGTAGCGCTCCCACTGCGGCAGGTAGCGGCGGTAGTGGCGCGCGGCACGCGTGGTCAGCTCATCGAGCTGGATGGGCAGGCGCCCGCCCTGCACCCGGCCATGCTGGCCCAGCAAGCCCTGCACCTCGCAGCGCAGATCGGCCGTGCTCAGCTGGTGGGTCAGCTCAGCCTGGCAAACCAGCCAGGCTGCCGCCTCGCTGCAATAGGGCAGCCAGGCGGCGCGTTCGGCCTCTGGAGCGGCCTGTGCCACCGTTTGCAGCCAGTGCAAGGCACTGCGCCAGCGCTGGGCCAGCGGTGCAGCGCTGCGCTCGCGGCTGGCCTGGCCGGCCTCGCCGCCTGCCCAGTAGCGCTGCAGATCGGCCCAGTGCAGCCCTTCTTTGGGGCCGGCCTTGAGCGCCTGCTGTAACGCGGCGATCACCGCCTGGCTGGCGCCCGAGAAATGGAAGCGCAGCGCCTTGTGCGCCAGCTCGGCCTGCAGGTAGTCGGCGGCGGCGCGCAGCAGGTTGTCGGCCTCGCTGTCCCACTCGCCGTCATCAGGAACAGCGGTTGCGGCGGCTGCCAACAGGGGACTGGCCGGGTCGGAGCGCAGCAGCGCATCGAGCAGGCCCTGCTCCTGCGCAAAGTCGCGCAGCTGGGCCATGATGTCGGTCTGCAGCGCCAGGCGCTCGGCTTCGCTGCCCAGCAGCTGTTGCATGGCCTGGGCCTGCTGCGCGCGCTCGGGCCAACGGGCAATGCTGCTGGCGCGTTGCGGCTGCTGGATATGGGCCTGCTGGCTCCAGAACAGCAGCGCCAGGCTGCGGGCCTGCGGTGCATGCCGCAGCACGCCGGCGCCATCGGCCAGCGGCACCAGCGCCTGCAGAATCAGCGCCGCATCATGGTCGTGGATGCCGCGCTCATAGCCATCGCGGTAGCGCGGTGCAGAGAACTCGCGGATCGCCTGGGTCAGCGCCTCGGTATCGGGCAAAAGCTGGCGCAAGCGGTCCTGGCTCCAGCCCTCGCGGCCGGCACGCACCGCTTGCACCACCTCCAGCGCCAGGTACTCGCCCCGGTACATTTCGGCCGATTCAGCGGGCGAAGAGGCATCCCAGTAGGCCTGCAGGCCGGCCAGCTCGGCATTGTCCACCGCCTCGAAGTACTCGGTGCCCACCAGGTGCAGGTAGAGCTGCCCATCGCGGGGCAGCAAGGTCATGTCCAGGTCCTGGTTGCCGACCGAGAAGCGGTGGCGGCCCAGGCGGATCAGCTTGCCATCGCCCTCGTACAGATCGGTGCGGTCCTGCAGCGCGCGGAAGGCCTGGTCGCGCAGCGATTTGATGCGGCTGTCGATGTCATCGGCCTTGACGGGGTCCTGCAGCTCGCCGCGCAAACGCCCGGCCAGTTCCTTGAGCTTGGCGATCAGCGGATCGCCGGCAAAAAAGGCATGCAAGGCCTCGGGGCTGGCGATCTTCTCGGCGCGCTTGGGGAGGCCCTGCACAATGCGCAAGGCGGCATCGAGCACGCCCTGCGCGCGGCGCTGGCGCTCGTCCTGCAAGGACTGTTTGCGCGCCTCAAAGGTCTCCAGCACCTCTTCGCGCTTGGCGATGATGTCGGAGAGAAACTGCGCATGCTCGCCAAACTGGCCCTCGATGTCTTCGAGCTGCACCAGGAGGCGCGCCAGTTGCTCATCGCATTTCTCAGGTGTCTGGGCCAGGTTCAGCCCGCTGACAATGCTTTGCGAAAACAGCGCCAGCTGCGCGGCAAACTGCGCCAGGTTCTCGGCACTGCCCAGGCCCGATTTGCGCTGCTCGGCCCGGGCCCGCACCTGGTTCAAGCGGGCGTAGATGGCCGAGATGCGGTCTACCACCGCCGTGCGCTGGGTGGCATCGTCGATCTTGAGGCTGCCCATCAGCTCGGACAGCAGATCGAGCGCGGCCGACATCTGGGCCATCTCCGCCAGCGGCTCGGCCAGCTGCACCACCGTGGTCGCCGCCTGGGCCTGCTGGTCCAGCGCCTGCAGCTGCTCCACATAGGGCTGCATGGCAGCATCGGTGGCAATAAAGCCCGCCGTGCGCTGCGATACCTCGGCCTGCGCCTCGTCGGCCGTCTGCACCATGGCCTCGATGGCTGCGGCATCTACATAGCGCAGCTCGCGCGTGGCCAGCAGCTGGCCGCGCAATGCCGCCAGATCGGTCAGCGCGCCCACATAGTCATCGATGCTATCGCCATCGGTCAGGCGTATCTGCTTGAGCAGCTGCGCATGGCGGCTGCTGACCTCGCCCATGGCCTTGGCCGAGGCCTGGCGGATGCTCTCCACCTTCTCGTATTCGTCGAGCACCGCATCACCGGTGGCGACAATGCCCAGCAGGTTCTGCTGCAGCGCCTGCATGGCCGGGCTGCTGAGCCAGTGGTAGCGCTCAAACAGGCGCCGCGCGGTGTCGATCAGCCGCTCGTAGCGCGGCAGCGATACCTCGGGCGCAGCGATCTCCTTGCGCACGCTGTACAGGTCGGAGATACCACTGACCAGCTCGGCATTGCCGATGCGGCCCAGCGCGCTGTCTTTCTGCGGCTGGCGCGCGGCATAGTCGTCCGACGCAAACGGCGTGCGCCACAGCTGCATCGGGTGAACGCGCGAGGCCTCGTTGCTCTCGGCGGCAAAGATGACGATGCGGCCATCGTCCATGCGCGCATAGCCATGGCCGATGATGGGCGGCTGCAGCGCGCGCTCGATCAGGTTGTACTTGAACAGCGCCATGCGCCCGCTCTCGGGCTCGTAGAACACATAGAGCACATCCTCACCATTGGGCGAGCGGATGCTGCGCCGGTAGCGCATGCCCTGCATGTTCTGCTCAAAAGCGCGGTGCTCGCCGTTTTGCAGGTAGTAGCCGCCAGGGAAGATGATGCCGTGGTCCTGGGGCAGCTGGATGCAGGCCGCGCCAATCGCATCCATGCGCAGCACCTGGCGCGACAAGGTGTTGTAGACCAGGTAGCGCCACTGGTCCTCACGGTAAGGCAGGATCTTGAGCAGGATCAGGCTGCCCACCGCCGCGTATTCAAACACGGCATCGTCGAGCGACTGGTTCTTCTCTTGCACCGGCTCGCGGTAGAGGCCCAGACCGTCATTGGTGTTGTTCTCGACCTTGATGGTCAGGTCACCATCGAGCGTCTCGACAAACACCTTGTCGAGGATATTGATGTGCGGATGGCGGCCCTGCACCAGGTGCTCGCGGCCAGCGCGCTGCCACTCAAAATCATGAGGCGCGGGCAGCTCGATATCGCGCTCGCCCCGGTTGTCGATGTAGCGGATCTGCTGCCCATCGGGCGATACCGACCAGCGGAACACCCGCACATCGCCCAGCCGTTCGCCAATCTGAAAACTCGCCAGCAGCTTGCCATCACGCACCGCCAGCTGCATCAGCTTGGTGTGTTTGTAATAGGCGTACAGCTCCTGGAAATCCTGCACAAAGCTCTGGATGCCTAAAAAGCTGTCCTTGGTGTCCACCGGCGTAACTTCATAGCCCTGCTCGCCCTCATGCAGGCGGTAGAGCGCAAACACATCGTCGATGCGCGTCTCCTGCTTGAGGCCCATGAACACGTTGTAGCCAAACAGCAGATAGCCGCCCACCTGGGCGATATCGCGGCCCAGGCAGTTGTTTTCGGTGCGCACCCGCATGCGGGCGATGACCTCCATCTGGCTGCGGCCAAACTCCTCCAGCCGCGCTTCGTTCAGTTCACGCGCCAGGGTCTCCAGCGCCTGGCCCTGGGCATCGAGCCGCTTGGCCAGCACTTCATAGGAGCCGCCGCTGGCGACGGCGTCGTCAACGGCAGAGCGGTCCGGTTGGTCGTTGGATGGGGTAGTGGACATGGCTTGAGCGGCAGAGAGTGCGGTGGGGCATGGCAGACCAGCGCGGGGGCTGGGGCCTGCCTTGCAAGAGGGCTAGACGCCCAGAGGAAACGAGTAGACCGGGGGCCAGGCCTGAAGCTTGGCCTAGCCTGGCGCCAGGTCAGGACTCGGTCGCCGAGGGCGGCAGGCTCTTCTTGTCCTGGCCACCGCCCAGCAGGTTGCTCAGCGCATCGCTGGGCAGGCCCTTGCCGCCGATGAACTTCTGCAGCAGCTCCTGCACGATGGGGCTCTTGGCCGAGACACCTTCTACCGCCTTGCCCACCGACAGCGCCTTGGCAAAGTTGTTGAAGAAATCGCCACCGCCGCCGACGATGTCGATATTGGCCTTGGACAGCGCAGCCGACAGCACCTCGGCCTGCTCCTGCGCCACGGTCTTGTTCGCCTCGATGGCGGCCAGCGCCTGCTCGAAGTTCTTCTCCAGCTGCATGCGGAACTCTTCGTGCGAGCGGGCCTGGTCGGACAGCGAGGCCAGCGCGCTGAACTTCTCGGTCAAACCCTTGGCCTCGGCAAACAGCTTGTCGCGCAGCACATCGGCTTCGGACTGGCCCACATCGCGGGTCACTACGGCCTTGGTGTTGCCCACCTGGGCCTCACCACGGGCCTGCGCCATCAGGCGCTCTTCCAGCACCTTGGCATCGGCCAGGCCCAGCTTTTCGTTGGCATCGGCCTGGGCTTCGATCACCCGCACTTCGGCCAGGCCCTTTTCCTCTTCGCCCTTGGCCTGGGCAATGAGCTTTTCCGCAATGATCTTGGCCTGCACCATGCCTTCGCGCTCGATGGCGGCTGCCGTCACTTCGCGCACCTTGGCATCAGCCAGGCCTGGCGCTGCGCGCTCAACCTCGATGGCCTCGGCCATCTTCTTCTTGGCCTCGGCGGTCTTGCCGGCGGCTTCCAGCTCGGCCTGGGCCAGGTTGGTCACTTCGATGGCCTTGTGGCGCGACGCGGTTTCATCGGCCTCGGCCTTCTTGACCTGGCGCACCATGTCTTCTTCGGCCTGGGCCTGGGCGGTCAGCACGGTGACCTGCTTCATGCGCTCGGCTTCGGACACCACGCGCACTTCCTTGATGCGTTCCTCTTCCTGGGCCACGCCCTTTTCGACCACCACGCGCTCGCGGATGACATTGGCGATACTGGCCTTCTCGACTTCGATGGCCTTTTCCTTCTCGATGCGCTGCAGCTCCACCTCGCGCTGGCGCGAGACCACTTCCAGGTCCTTGGCGCGGGTGACCTTTTCAATCTCGATCACCACCGCGCGCTCGCGGTTCTGCTGGGCCACTGCGACTTCGCGCTGGCGGTTTTCTTCGCGGATATCGAGCTGCTCCTGCGTCTGGATGCGGGCCTGCTCGGCTTTCAGGCGCTCTTCTTCCTGCACCTTCTGGGTTTCGGCCTGCTCGCGCGCCTGGATGGTGGCGATCTCGCGCTTCTGGCGCGCTTCGGCATCGGCCTGCTGGCGCTCCAAGGCCAGCATGGCTTCCTTGGTCTCGACGTTCTTCTTGGTCACGGCCAGCTCGGCATTGCGTTCGAGCTCGTTGGTGACGATGTTCTGGTTGGCCGTCAGCTCGGTGATCTTGCGGATGCCTTCCGAGTCCAGGATGTTGTTCGGGTCCAGCGAGGACTTGGAGGTCTGCTCCAGGTAGTCGATGGCCACGTCTTCAAGCACATAGCCGTTGAGGTCGTTGCCGATCACATGGATGATCTGGTCGCGGAACTCCTGGCGGTTCTCGAACAGCTTCACAAAGTCGATCTGCTTGCCCACGGTCTTCAAGGCCTCGGAGAACTTGGCATTGAACAGCTCGTTGACAGCGCCCTTTTCCGAGGCGCGGTCCACGCCAATCGCCTTGGCCACCTTGAGCACATCGGCTGCGGTCTCGTTGACGCGCAGGTAAAAGGCCACGGTGATGTCGGCACGCATGTTGTCGCGGCAGATCAGGCCTTCCTTGCCACGGCGGTCAATCTCCAAGGTAATCAGCGAGATGCGCATGAACTCCTTCTTGTGGATCACCGGCAGCACCATGCCGCCGGTGAACTTCACCTTGGGCTGCGAGGTCGTGTCATTGATGATCAGCGCCGTGCCCTGGGGCACCTTGATGTAGAAGGCCTTGACCAGGGCAAACAGGCCCAGGATGACGATGAAGATCGAGCCGATCACCACGCCCGCGACGATGTACCACTCCAGATTTCCCCAATTCATGCGTATCTCCCTATCAGTATCAGTCTTAAAAAAACAAGGCGAATGCGGGCCCGCCGCGCGCTGGCGCGGGCGGGGCGCGCGTGTCAAACAGGTGGCTGCAAGCCAGGTATCTCGTTGCCGTCAAACTCGGCCTTGCTGACCACGCGCCAGGCGTTGTGCACTGGCAGATGTTCGATCAGCACAATCTCGGTGCCGCGCGGCAGGTCACGATCGGGCGAGCGCATCTGCACATTGAGCCCACCGCCGCCGTCATCGACGCTGCCATAGCCCTGGGTAGCGTTGACCACCCCGCTGCGCACCAGGCCCGTGCGGCCCAGCAGCACCTGCGGGGTTTCGGGCGGCGCAATACGCGCTACCAGGCCGCGCAGCGGCCGCAGCAGCACCACCGTGGCGGCAAAGCCCAGCACCAGCGCGGCAACCGCCAGCGCGCTGCCGATGAGCAGGTTAAGCCAGGCCCAGCCCTCGGGCATGGGCACCAGGTGGCACAGCACATAGGAGGCCAGCCAGGACATCAGCAGCAGCACCGTCAGGATGACGGTGGCGGGAATGCCGCCCAGCCCCACCTTCAGCAGCAAGCCGGCCAGTGCGCTGACCGAATGCTCGACACCATGGGCATGGTCGCTGCCATCAAACAGCAGCCACTGGTCCAGCGAATCGGTCTCCACCAGGCCCAGCAGGGCAATCAGCCAATACAGCAGCATGCACAGCAGCAGCGCGCCAAAAATAAAGGTTGGAAAGCCCAGTGCGTAGTGCAAAAAAGCCGACATGGCAGACCCCTCTTGTTGGTGTGCAGCGGCAGGCCAAGGCCTGCGCGCACTTGTTGTGTGTTGTCGGGCCAGCAGGGGCCCTGCCGCGATCAGCCCTCTTTGGAGCCGCTGCGCTGCGCCTTGAGGCGCTCCAGCACCGACTGCGCATTGCCTGCAGAGGCGGTGATGCCGGCAGCGCGCAGCTTGGCGTCGAGTGCGTCTTCGCTGCTGCTTTGCGCCAGCTCGGCCGCACTTTCCATGCGGGCACCGCGTTCGGCCTGCTTTTGCTTGATGCGTTCTAGCGAATCCAGCGCCGTTTGCACGCGCGACTGCGAGCCGGTGTAGCGGCCCGCCACGGTGGCCTGGGCGCGCTGCACGCTCTCGGTGGCCTTGACGGTATCGGTCTGCTGCTTGAGGCGCTTGATATGGGACTGCGCCGTCTGGATGGCGTTGCGCAGCTGCTCCACGCTTTGGCTGAAAGCGCTCAGCTGGGTCTCTTCCTCGTTGCGCTGGGTTTCCAGCAGAGCGACCTTGCCGGCCACTTCCAATGCCAGTGCTTCATCCTGGGTTTCCAGCGCCTTGATCGCATAGCCTTCGTACTCGGCAATCTTGGCCTGCGTGGTCTGCAGCTTGCCAGCGGCGAGCTTTTGCTTGGCCATGATCTCGGCCAGCGCTTCCTTGGAGCGGTTCAGGTCGTTGTCGGCGTCGCGGATTTCCTGGTCCAGGATGCGCAGCGCCTGGCTGTCGGTCACGGTTTCGCCCGCTTCATGGGCGGCGCCACGCAGGGCGGTCACCAGCTTGTTCCATACGGTCATCATGTTCTCCTTGTACTGTGGGTGGTGGGCCTGCAGTCCGTCAGACCTGCGCCAAGGTCAGATAGGGTGCCAGCGCCTCAGTGGCCTGGATCACGCTGTCAGCCAGGATCAGGATCTCGGCCAGGATGTCGTCCGTGCTGCTGTTGGCGCGCATCGCGGCGAACATCACATAGCCTTCGCCGCCATGGGCCTGGGGCTCCAGCGCCATGGTCGTGAACGGAAACAGCTTTTGCAGCCGCAGAATCTGGGCATTGAGGCCCGCGCCATCGCGCACCTGGTTGGCGGGCCACAAGAAGGCCTCAACCACCAGCTGCTCGCCCGACAAGGCCACATGCACGGGCAGGTCGCCAAAATCCGTCAAGGTGACCAAGACACTGGCCTCGGCCCCGTCGAACACTTCGATGTGCAACTTGCCCTCGCGGGCCAGCGCCGATGCGTGCAGCTCTTCGGCCAACGCGTGAATCGTGCGGTAGTGGTGCTTGCTGTTTTCCATGCTGCCCTCCTGGTGGTTGATGGCGATTGAACCCGGTTGTGCATGCGGCTGGCGCATCTGGCGCTCCAGCAGATGCAGGACCGCGCTGTACTCTGGGAGTACCCAGATTTCTTTTTTCACCAGGCCCTGCTCCCGCAGCCGTTGGCGGTGCAGGCGCTGGTAGTGGGCTGATGTTTTTTGTTCCATGGGCCTACCATAGCAGTCATCACATGTGATGTGTACATGTAATAGTTTCAATATGTAAATTTCTTTTTAAAATCATAGCGCTGCATGGCCTATTCAGGTGATTCTCAGGCGGTTTGTCCCGCTAGAGACGGGCCCGGCCGCCGCGCCTGCCCACAATGGCTGCATGGACCTGATCGCCCTGCACCACGCCCTCGCCAGCCTGCAAGACAACGGCGTGGCCACCTTGGCTTTTCGCAACGCCGGCAGCCTCAATATCCTGTCGTCACCGGTATTGGAGGACCTGGCTCAGGCGCTGGATACCTTGGCGCAGGATGCGCGCATCCGCGTGCTGGTGCTGCGCGGCACGGGCGACAAGGCCTTTGTCGCCGGCGCTGATATCAAGGAGATGCGGTCGCTGACGCCCGACAATGCCGCCGCCTTCATCAGCCGGCTGCGCCGCGTCTGCGAAGGGGCGCGCCAGTTTCCCACCCCGGTGATTGCGCGCCTGCCGGGCTGGACCCTGGGCGGCGGGCTAGAGCTGGCCTGTGCCTGCGATATCCGCATTGCCAGCAACCGCGTGCAATGCGGCATGCCCGAAGTGCAGGTGGGCATCCCCTCGGTGATCCATGCCGCGCTGCTGCCCCGGCTGATTGGCGCAGCGCGCACGCAGTGGCTGCTGCTGACTGGCGACAACATCGATGCTGCGCAGGCGCTGCAATGGGGGCTGCTGGACCAGGTGGTGCCACCCCAGCGGCTTGACGACGAAGTGGAGCGGCTGGCCCACAAGCTGGCCGGCTATGGCCCGCAGGCGCTGCGCCAGCAAAAGCGCATGCTGCGCGCCTGGGAGCGGCAATCCATAGACCAAGCCATCGACGACAGCGTGCAGGAATTCGCCAACGCCTTCAAGACCGGTGAGCCCCAGGCCTATATGGCCCGGTTTGGCCAGCACTGAGACGCTGCACGTTCTCCCTCCGCTAGGGATCCTCTGCAAAACCCTCGCCAAGCGGGATGGACGCGGATCGGGATGAGACGCAAGGCGTCTTTTGCAGTCGAGCCGTAGCTATTGACAAGGAAGACAACGCAGCGGATCGCCCGAGACCGCGTTCAGACCACGGCAGGGAGTTATGCAGAGGGTCCCTAAGCGCTCCGCTGGGGGACAGCCGTCAGTAGCGCCTGCCTGCTGGTGCCCGGCCCCCACGCCCGGGCCCCTTTCCTTGCCCTTGATCGCCCATCCGCCTCAGCCGGGCACCGTTTCATTGCACGCAGACAGTCGCTGGCTACGCAACAGATGTACACGCAGCGTGTGCCTCCCCTTCGCCAGTTTTCAAGCATTTTTTCTATCGGACTGCTCTTACACCCGCTATCAAACGCATCATCCAGCAACAAAAAATACTGCTGCACTGCAGCATTTACGCTGCAGCAATCGTCAAAAATCGCTTCCAAATCAAGCATCAATTTGTAACGGTTACAGGATAGCCATTCTGCAGAGTGTTGATAGTCATTCGCTTTAACGTTAATAAATGCTTACTTATTAACTCGGATACTTGTTGAAACACTATTCATGCATTTGTGTCGATTGATATAATCGAAACACAAGTCGTAAGAATTTTTTTCTATCAAGCACCATGGCCAAGCACTCTCACCCTTCTAGCCAGGCACCTGCACTCTGCGCAGTGTTCCTGGGCTTTTTGCCTGTGCTGGCCCATGCACAGCCCTTCACGCCTTACCAAGCCAGCTGGGCCACCTGGGCACTAGGCTTGTGCCTGGCGGCGCTGCTACTGGTGGTGCTGCTGGAGGCGCTCTACACCTTCCGCCACTACGCCTTCACGCTCAACCGGCTCTTCGCCCGCCAGCGGCCGCTGTATGCCGGCATTGAGCAAGCGCACTGGCCGCATATCACCGTCTTTATTGCAGCGCACAACGAAGAGGCCGTGATCTCCGGCTGCATCGAGGCGCTCTTGGATGTGGACTACCCGCGTGATCGCCTGACGATCATGCCGGTCAATGACCGCTCGACCGATGGCACGCGCCAGATCATCGACAGCTATGCCGACCGCCACCCCGGCCGCCTGCAGCTGTTCCACCGCCAGGAAGGCCCTCCGGGCAAGGCGGCGGCGCTGGCCGACGCCACGGCCATCGTCCAGGCCCGGGGCGAGTCCGAACTGATCGTGGTCTTTGACGCCGACTACCTGCCCGGCAAGAAAATCATCAAGCAGCTGGTGGCCCCCTTCCTCGACCCCGAAGTGGGCGCCGTGATGGGCCGCGTGGTGCCGCAGAACGCTGGCGTGAACCTGCTGACCCGCTTGCTGGATCTGGAGCGCTCCGGCGGCTACCAGGTGGACCAGCAGGCCCGCTACAACATGGGTGCCGTGGCGCAATATGGCGGCACCGTGGGCGGCATCCGCCTGAGCGCACTGCAGGACGTGGGCGGCTGGACCCCCGAAGTCCTGGCCGAAGACACCGACCTGACCTACCGCTTGCTGCTCAAGGGCTGGCAAACCGCCTACCTGGGCTATGCCGAATGCTATGAGGAAGTGCCAGAGAGCTGGGCCGTGCGTTTTCGCCAGATCAGCCGCTGGGCCAAGGGCCACAACCAGGTGATGACCAAGCTGGGCACCGAGATGCTGACCCGCAAGGGCCTGCGCTGGATGGAACGGCTGGACGGCATCGCGCTGCTGGGCGTGTTCCTGATGTCGCCCATCCTGCTGGTGGGCTGGCTGCTTGCCCTGGTACTGACGGTCACCGGCTACGGCATCGGCGCCAATGTGAACATCGCGCTGCTGATGCTGCTGATTGCCACCGGTTTTGCCTGCGTGGGCAACTTCGCGGCATTCTTTGAAGTGGCGGCCGCCGTGCATCTGGATGGCCACCAACGCCGCCTGCGCCTGCTGCCTTTGCTGCTGACCGGTTTTGTGGTCAGCATGGTGGCGGTCTCCAAGGCCACCATCGATGGCCTGGTCCTGGACAAGCTGTTCAAGCGCCAGTTCAAATGGGACAAGACCGTGCGCTACCGCCAGGCGCCCGCTGCAGCCACTGCCGCCGTCGTCCTGCCTGCAGCACTGCCAGAAGCCCGTGTATGACCTCCCCAGCCAACCCCTTGCTGTTTGGCAGCATGTGGCTCATCGTGACCGCCTTGGTCTTCCTGCTGCCCCTGCTGCCTGCGCTGCGCGAGCTGTATTCGCGCAGCGATGCCGATGCGCTAGCCATTGATCCGCTGGACAACGGCCGCACCGACTACGCTGCCCAGCGCATGGCCGAGCAGCTCGACCTGCTCGAAACCATGCCCCGCGTAGCCCAATGGCGCTACGACGACCAGGGCCGTCTGATGGTGCCCCGGGGCCAGGGGCGCCTGATGGCCAGGACCGCGCTGCCGGTGGTGGTCGGCTTTCGGTCCCAGCTCCGCACCCTTGTTTCCAGCGATATCGTCGAGCTGCAAGCCAATAGCGTGGTGCAGCGCGTGCTGCATGCCAAGAGCATCCACTGCCTGGGCCCCGCACAGCTGGCGCGCCTGACCAGCGCCGAGCGCCATATCGTGCTATCGCCGGGTGCACGCTTTGTGCGCCTCTCGGCCGCCTGCATCTTTACCTGGCCGCTCAAGCGCTCTCTGAGCTTTCCGCTGCCCGAGCTGGGCACCGGCATGCCGCTGACCCGCCTGCAACGGCGCCATGAAGGGGACCTGCGCATTCCCGCCGGCAGCATCGTGCAGGGCGGCCTGGTCATCACCGGCAACCTGCTGATGGAGGAGATGTCCGTGGTCGTGGGCCATGTCAAGGTGCATGGCAATGCCATCCTGGCCCAGAGTGCCTGCGTGCAAGGCGCCGTGTTCGTGCAGGGCGACCTGCAGACCAAGGGCAACAACTATGTCGAAGGCCCCTTGTGCGCCGGCAAGCGCCTGCATCTCGGCCCCGACAGCCAGGTGGGCGACAAGGACTGCCTCAGCAGTGTCTCGGCCTGGACCATTGCCCTGCACGCCAGTGTGCGGGTCTATGGCAGTATTGCGGCAGTTCGTTCCGGACAGGTGGTGCTATGAAAAAACGCAATCTCTGGATCGCCTCTGCCGCGATGGCCTGGCAGTTGGCAGGTGCCGCGCAGGCGGCCGAGCCCCCGGCGCTGGCTGAATTTGCCACCGGCGATGGTGCCTACTACACCACGCTGGGTGGTCAGGTTGTGGACCCTTACTTCATCAACAAGGGTTTCACGATCGCGCTGCAGGCGGATGTCCCGCTGAAGGCCGAGTTGCGGCGCTGGCTGGCCTGGCTGCTGCCCCGCCAGCGTCTCGATGGTGGCTTTGACCGCTTCTGCCCCGCCGGTGACAACAGCTGGCGCAGCTGCATGGGAGCCGATGCCGACGACTCCATGGCCGCCACCACGATCGAGATGTTGCACCAGGCGAAGCAGAAAAAGTGGCTCACCAGCAGCCAGTTCGTGGCGGCCGATCAGGCCATTGCGCGCAGCCAGCAGCTGCTGACGCGCCTGCGCAACCCCAAGAACCAGCTCTACAAAGCCTTGTTGAACACCGAGCTGTACTACCTGATGGACAACGTCGAGGTCTACGAAGCATTGCGTGTGACCGAGGGCGCGCAGGCGGGCCCGGCCTCCAAGCAGCTGGCAGCAGCCATCAACCGGAGCTTTCGCAGTGGCAGCGACTGGAAGCCGGCCTTGCCCGAATATGACCGCCCGCAGTTCTACCCCCACACCTTGGCCAGCGCCTACCTGTGGCAAACCGGGGTCATTTCCCGCGCCGAATCGGACCGCGCCACCGCCCAGTGGCTGGCCCAGCATGGCCGCGCCTGGCTCTCGCGCAGCGAAGATGACTATGCATGGGGCCTGATTGCATGGAAAATGCGCCAGACTGCACCGATCCAGGCCGCCTGCTGGCGCGCATCGCTGCGGCCCTTCAAGCCCGCAGTGGGCTGGACGGTGCTGGATGCGATGATCGACCAGGCACTGGCGCATACGGGCATCGGCACGCAGTGCCCTTTTGTCACGGCAACCGCGACTGCACCGGCGACTCCCTCTGCTGCCAACCCTTGAGGCTGACACCATGAACAAGCTCTTGCGCTGGAAAAAATGGCTGGCCGCCACAGCGGTGGTGCTCTGCGTGCTGGCCGTCATTGCCTGGCACCAGTCGCGCAGTGTCAAGGCCACGCAGCACTACGCCACCATCAGCCTGCTGATTCCGGACAGCATGTCTGCCGACGCCCCCGAGGTCGAGATCTGGCGCGAGGCCGCGCGTGAGCGCGGCGTGCTGCTCACCCCGCTGGGCATCACTGAATGGATGCGTGGCATGAACTATGGCGCACCTGCCGCGCAGCAGGCGGTGATCCTGCCGGACACCTTCCACCGCAATATCTCGGATGCGGCCGTGCAGACCCTGATCGACATGGTGCATGCCGGCGGCCAGGCCATGGTGGTGCAGGACGGCGGCATGCTCGACGAGCGCGGCTACTACAGCAAGGGCAGCTCGCGCCTGTCGCAGATGCTGGGCGTGCGCTATGGCGATTACGACAGCTACAAGGACCAGCTCTCCGACTATGAAGAGATCCGGGGCGCGCCCTCGACGATGGAGCTGCTGGGCATCCCTCCTGGACGCTACCTGGATGCCAAGGCCGCCGCCAAACTGACCGCGATCGATCCCGAAGAGCTGGCGGTAGACGAGCCCGCCTTCCCCAGCTTCATCGCCGGCTACACCAAGGACTCGCAGCGCTTTACCGTCCTGAAAACCGATCGTCCCAAGGGCGGCCCCCGCATCCTGCTGCAATCGAGCAATGGCGATGTGGTGGCCAGCCTCAACCGCTGGGGCAAGGGCCAGGCGCTGTTTGTCAACCTGCCGCTGACCTACCTGCTCGAACGCACCGACGGCATTTTTCTGCACGGCTTTCTGTCTTACTTTGCCCAGCAGGTGGTGGAGCGCCCCGCGCTGCTGGCCGCCCCCGACGGCATCGGCGCGCTGGTGCTGAACTGGCACAACGACGACGGCAAGGCCATCGGCTTTCTGCATGAGCTGCAGGAAGCCGGTATTTTTGACCACGGCCACCAGTCCTTGCACTTCACCGCCGGTCCGGATGTGAATACGCAAGGCGACGGCCTGGGCATGGACCTGGACGACAACAACGATGCCCAGCAGATGATCCAGAAGCTGCTCAGCCAGGGCCACAGCATCGGCAACCATGGTGGCTGGATCCACAACTACTTCGGCAACAACGCATCGGACGACAACGCCGATGACTTCATGCCCTTTCTCGATCTGAACAATGCCTCGGTCACCAAGGCCAACTGTGGCAAGCAGCCCACCGAGTACTCGGCCCCCAATGGCAACACGCCGCTGTGGACTTACGACTGGATGGTCGAACACGGCGTGCAGGCCTTCTACACGGTGGCCAATGTCGGCATGCCACCAACGCGGCTGTGGCTGGGCAAGCGCCAGATCAACCAACCCTGGTCTTTCCCAGTGCTGACCTATGGCCAGGTGGCATCGGCCGAAGAGGCCTCGTTCCAGAAAATGCCGGTTGCAGAATTTGGCCAGTGGCTGCAGCAGGTGGCGCGCTTTATCGAGCAGACCCGCAGCGTCCGCCTGAGCTACTTCCACCCGATTGGCGCGGTGGATTATCTGCCGGCAGTCAAGGACTATATCGACAGCGTGCAGGCCTGCGCGGACCGCAAGCAATGCCAGTTCATCTCGATGACCGAGGCGGCCGACTTCCTCAGCCGACGCGACCAGGTGCAATGGTCGCTGCAGGCCCAGGGCGACGATGACCTGCTGACCGCCAGCCACCCCCAGTCCCTGGCCTCGATGGCCTGGACCCTGCCCAAGACAAAATATGCTGCCGTGCGCGTGCGCGCTGGCGAGGCCGAGGTGCAAGGCACCGACGATGCCTGGCTGGTGCGCGTGCGAGGCGGCAAAGAACTCAGCCTGGAACTGCGTCGCCAACCATGAACTCCTCTACCCCTTCCTCCCCCGCCTCCGTCGTCGCGATCATGGGCACCCGGCCCGAGATCATCAAGATGGCGCCCGTGGTGCTGGCCCTGCGCCAGCGCGGCATACCCACCCATGTGCTGCATACCGGCCAGCACGAGGAGATGGCCTGGCCGCTGTATGAATTTTTCGGCATCGCGCCCCAGGAGGTGATCCGCCTCAAGCGCGAGGTCGCCACCCTGCCCGCGCTGTCCAGCGAGCTGATGTCGGCCATCGGCAGCACCTTGGCGGGCCTGAAACCGGCCGTGGCGCTGGTGCACGGCGACACCAGCAGCGCGGCGATGGGCGCAATGGCTGCCGCCTACCTGCAGATCCCCGTCGGCCACGTGGAAGCCGGCCTGCGCTCAGGCCGCATTGCCGAGCCCTTCCCCGAAGAGATCAACCGCAGCCTGATCGGCCGCGTCAGCCAGTGGCACTTTGCCCCGACCGGCCAGGCCCACGAGAACCTCGAGAAGGAAAATGTGCCCGGCGAGATCTCGGTGGTGGGCAACACCGTCGTGGATGCCGTGCTCTTGGCCGCCCGCCATGTGCGCAAGCAGCGCGCCGCCGGCCAGCCGGTGGCCAATCCGGACTACCAGTGGTTTGTTGACAGCGGCCTGCGCCAGCTGGTGCTGGTGACGGCACACCGCCGCGAAAACTGGGGCGCCCCGATGGTGGAGATTGCCCAATCGGTCGCCCGCCTGCTGGAGCAGCACGCCGATGCGGCCGTCATCTGGCCCGTGCACCTGAACCCGCTGGTGCAGGACGTGGTGCGCAGCGTACATGCCGCCAGCACGGCCGATGTGCAGAGCCGCTGGCGCCTGACCGCCCCGCTCGATTACGCGCCCATGGTCGAGATCATGGACGCCGCCCAGCTGCTGCTGACCGACTCCGGCGGCATCCAGGAAGAAGGCCTGTCCTTGCACAAACCCCTGCTGGTGATGCGCGATGTGACCGAGCGCCCCGAGGTCATCGCCTGCGGTGCCGGCCTGCTGGTAGGCACCGAGGCCGAGCGCATCCTGTCGGCCGCCAGCCATGTGCTGGCCACCGGCCAATTGCCGGGCCTGCCCCCGCGTACCCAGGACAACCCGTTTGGAGATGGCAGCAGTGGCGTGCAGATTGCCGCCGCGATTGAGCGCCATCTGCAGTAAGCCTCTCCCTGAAAACCTCCAGAAAAAAACCATGAAAAAACGCACTATTCCCACCACGCTGGCCTTGAGCGCCGCTGCCTTGTTGGCACCTGCACTGGCCCTGGCCCAAGCCCAGGCCGCCGATGCCACACCCGGCTCCACGATGGCCGCGCCTGCCGCGCCGCCTGCGGCCGACGAGGCACCAGCCGCTGATTTTGAACCCGGTCGCCGTGGCCGGGTCGATATCGGCGCGGGCTTTTCCAGCCTGACCGGCGGCAACAGCAACTGGAACGACGAATTCGTGCGCGGCAATGTCGGCCTCAAGCCCGGCACCATCCTGAACTGGGAGCTGTCCAGCCAGCGCCACTTCGACCAGCGCGGCACCGTCGGCGCGCTGTCGCTGACGCAGACCTTGTCGCCCTGGTGGTACATGTCGGTGGGCGGCAGCTCCGGCTCGGCCGACTTCCAGAACAAGTACCGGGGCGACATCGCCATCTACCGCAAGTGGACCGAGAGCCAGCAATGGGTCACCGGCCTGGCGCTGATGAAGTCGGCCAGCCGCGACGGCATCCACCGCGACACCGGCATCACCGCCTCGGTGGCCTACTACTCGGCGAATGACTGGGTGGGCGAAGGCGGCGTGGTCTACAACAAGTCCAACCCCGGCTCGGTGGAAGGCTACCGCGGCTTTGCCGCGTTGACCATGGGCCGCGAAAAGCAGCACTACTTCACCGCCCGCATCGACCACGGCAAGGAAGGCTACCTGCCCACCGGAGCCATCGCCAGTGGCGCAGGCAACCAGGTCGGCTTCCAGTCGACCGAGCTGAGCCTGCAATGGCGCCAATGGCTGGGCAAGGACTGGGGCTACCTGGTCGGCGGCGAGTTCTACCGCAACCCCTACTACAACCGCAAGGGCGTCAGCGCTGCGGTGTTCTTCGACTTCTAAGGCCGCACCATGGCGTTGCGCATGACCCGCCAGCACCGGGGGCTCCGGAGCTATATCTGGACCTGGCAGCACAGCGCGCAGCTGCTGGTGCTGCTGCTGACCTTCTGGCTGGTGCTGTGGCATGCGGCGCCGCTGCTGATGCGCGAATGGGCCGACGTGCTGGCCTGGGCCTGGCCGCATCTGGGCCTGGGCGGCAGCGATGGCGTGGAGGTCAAGACCACCTCGCTGCTGGGCATGCCCATCGATGTGGTGCGTACGCATTTCCATGTGCCGGCGCCCAACCTCTGGCAATGGTGGGGTGGCGCGCTGCTGTCGCTGGGGCTGATGGCGCTGTCCTTTGTGCTCTCGCGCGAACGCCTGCCGCTGATCTATGGCCTGCGCATCGTGGCGCTGCTGGGCATCGTGGGCCTGCTGTCCTATGAGTTTCTGCCGGCGCTGGCCGTCAGCGATGTGAATCGCCTGCTTGCCGACAACATCCTGGACATGGGCCTTGCCATGCTCTGGCTGCTGCCCGCCGTGCATGCGCTGGTGCTGTATATCTTCCCGATCCCCGTGCTGCACAAGGTGGCCGCCACCTTGACCGGCATGCTGATGCTGGTCGTCAGCATCCCGCTGCAGGCGGCCTCGCTCGCCTGGCTGTCCCAGCAGTTCAGCCTGCTTGTCACCTTGCCCTTGTACATGCTGTTCAGTTTTCTGCCGCAGATAGCAGCCCAACTCGGCATCTACGGCCTGTTCATGAGCTTTGCGCCAGCGCCTGAGCATGGGGGCGCGTAGCCGGGGGCGCCAAGCCGGAGGCGCCCAGCCCAGGTCAAAAAAGTTACCCAAGCAACGATTAGCCGACGAGACCCTGTTGGCTTCCTCCTGGGCGGACAATGCGCGCTGGCCCTGCCCGCAAGGCCAACACCAACCGATCGATCAATGGCGCACGCTGGCCGGCCCGGCCGCATCGCGCTTCCAAGGAGAAAAGAATGCTGTACCTGGTTCGCATGGATGTGAACATTCCCCATGACCTGCCCGCTGAGCAGGCCCAGGAGATCAAGGCCCGCGAGAAGGCCTATTCGCAAGATCTGCAGCGCGACGGCCGCTGGCAGCACATCTGGCGCGTTGCGGGCGAGTATGCGAACTACAGCGTGTTCGATGTGGAATCGAACGACGAGCTGCACGGCCTGCTGCAGGCGCTGCCGCTGTTCCCCTACATGAAGATCTCGGTCACGCCGCTGGCACAGCACCCTTCGGCGATCGCCCAGAACTGATACGGCGCGCCGGTTGCGACCGGTTCTCTGCTGTGCAACGCACACCCTCGCAACAGCGAAAGGTGTGCGTTTTGCTTTTCGGAGTGGATGGTTTACAGCTGCACGCGCAGCGCACCGATGCCCTCAAACTGCACCCGCACCGCATCGCCGGGCGCCGCCTGCAGCAGGCCGCACCAGCTGCCCGTGGTCACCACCGTGCCGGCACGCAAGGGGCCAAAGTGTGCAGTTGCATAGCGCAGCCATTGCAGCAGCAGCCAGGCGGGGTCTTGCAAGCCGTAGCGGTTCTCAAAGACCTGGGCGGGCTGCGTGCCGATCTGCACCGCGCAAGGCTGCAGGGCGCCATCGACCGGGCGGTAGGGCTGCCAGTCGCCCAGCACCAGCGCCCCATGGCAGAGCAGATCGGCCGCCTTCAAGGCTGCAGGTGCCTGCAGCTGCTGCTGCCAGCGCGCATCGACGATCTCGATGCTGACGGCCATCGCATCGATCAGCCGGGTGGCGCCCGCTTCATCCAGCGCAGCGGCCTGCTCCGCATCCACCGATGCGCCCAGGCGCAGTGCGATCTCGGCCTCGATGCCGCGCAGAAAAAATGGGGTGCTGCCCAGATCGGCGCCATTGCCATGCACCCCTTGGGGCGGCAAGGGCGCATGGCCCAGCGGCTGGCTGCGGCTGGGACCGCCGGATTTCCAGTACTGCGGCGCCTGTGCAGCATCGCCCCAGCGCTGTGCGCGCTCGCGGTGTACGGCGATGATGTCCGCCGCATCCAGGCTGGCAGGCCAGGCAGCGGCATCGACGGCATGGCCGGTAACGGTGGCGGTTTGCAGCGCCTGGGCCAGAGCGGCGGGGAGGAAGGGGGTGGCAGTGTCGGCAAAGGGCATGGCAATCGGGTCCGAAAGTGTAAGCAGGCCAAATCGGCATAGCGTAACGGACAGAGGCGCAGGCCCCTGTCACCGCAGCAAAAAGCAACATGTAAGCGGAGCCGACGCAAGGTTATGCAAAAAAAGCATTCCATCTCAATCATCCGGCCTTGGACAAAGGCTATAGAGCGGATTTAAGCTGTGCACACCTCTTCAACCGCATGGATCGTATGCCGTCCAACAGCACTCCCGCCGTAGCGCAACACGCGCTGCCTTCGTACCTCGACGCCAAGCACCTGGGCCCCTGGGGCAACTACCTGCAGCAGGTCGACCGCGTCACCCCCTACCTGGGCTCGCTGGCCCGCTGGGTCGAGACGCTCAAGCGCCCCAAGCGCGCGCTGATCGTGGATGTGCCCATCGAAATGGACAACGGCACGATCGCCCACTTTGAAGGCTACCGCGTGCAGCACAACCTGAGCCGTGGCCCCGGCAAGGGCGGCGTGCGCTTCCACCAGGATGTGACCCTGTCCGAAGTGATGGCCCTGTCGGCCTGGATGTCGATCAAGAACGCCGCTGTGAACGTGCCCTACGGTGGCGCCAAGGGCGGTATCCGTGTCGATCCCAAGACCCTGTCCAAGGGTGAGCTCGAACGCCTGACCCGCCGCTACACCAGCGAAATCGGTCTGTTCATCGGCCCATCGAAGGACATTCCTGCACCTGACGTGAACACCAACGGCCAGATCATGGCCTGGATGATGGACACCTACTCGATGAACACCGGCGCTACCGCGACCGGTGTCGTCACCGGCAAGCCCATCGACCTGGGCGGCTCGCTGGGCCGTGTCGAAGCCACCGGCCGTGGCGTGTTCACCGTGGGTGTCGAGGCCGCCAAGCTGTCCGGCCTGGCACTGCCGGGCGCCAAGGTGGCGGTGCAAGGCTTTGGTAACGTGGGCGGCACGGCAGGCAAGCTGTTTGCCGATGCAGGCGCCATCGTCGTGGCCGTGCAAGACCACACCGGCACCATCTTCAACGCCAAGGGTCTGGATGTGCCCGCCGTGCTCGACCATGTGGCCAACACCGGCGGTGTCGGCGGCTTCAAGGGCGCAGACAAGATGGCCAACGAGGACTTCTGGTCCGTCGACTGCGACATCCTGATCCCCGCCGCACTGGAAGGCCAGATCAATGCCAAGAACGCTGGCAAGATCAAGGCCAAGATGGTGATCGAGGGCGCCAACGGCCCGACCACCACCGAAGCCGATGACATCCTGCACGACAAGGGTGTGCTGGTGCTGCCCGACGTGATCGCCAACGCCGGCGGCGTGACGGTGAGCTACTTCGAATGGGTGCAGGATTTCTCCAGCTTCTTCTGGAGCGAGGACGAGATCAACGCCCGCCTGGTGCGCATCATGCAGGACGCCTTTGCTGCCGTGTGGCAAGTGGCGCAAGAGAACAAGGTCTCCCTGCGTACCGCCACCTTCATCATCGCCTGCCGCCGCATTCTGCATGCGCGCGAGGCACGCGGTCTGTACCCATAAAGTCAGCGCTATCCACGCTTTGCAAGCGGCCCTCGTGGCCGCTTTTTTGCGCCCTGCTTCCGCGCACGCAAAGCATGGCTTTCGCAACGGCGAAGGCCCAATGCGCCCTTGTGCAGGCAAACCCCATCACGGCTGCTCGCGCGACTGCCTATGGTGATCTCCTAAATACAAATACGGAGACAATACCATGCGCTTTGCGCGCCGCCGCGCCCTCGCGGCCCTGCTGCTTTCCCCGCTGCTGGCCTTGGCGGCCGACTGGCCAGCACGCCCCATCACCATCGTCGTGCCCGCAGCGGCCGGCGGCACCACCGATATCGCAGCGCGCCTGCTGGCGCAGAAGATGGGCCCCGCGCTCAAGACCAGCGTCATCGTCGAGAACAAGGCCGGCGGTGGCGGTGGCATTGGCACCGCCTATGTGGCGCGCGCCAAGCCCGATGGCTACACCTTGCTGATGGGCAATATCGGCCCGGTCGCCATCAATTTCAGCCTTTACAAAAAGCTGGCCTACGGCCCCAACGACCTGCGCGGCATCACCAATGTGATCTCGGTGCCCAACATCCTGGTCGTACATGCCAACTCGCCCATCCAGAACGTGCAGCAGCTGGTAGCCCTGGGCAAGCAAAAACCGCTGACGGCCGCCACCTCGGGCGTGGGCCAGTCGCCGCATATGTCCACCGAACTGTTCCGCCAGCAGAGCGGGCTGGATGTGACCTTGGTGCCCCACAGCGGCGCGGCGCCCGCCGTAACCGCGCTGCTCGGCCAGCAGACCGATTTCATGATCGACAACCTGCCCAGCTCGATGCCGCATATCCAGTCGGGCAAGTTCCGGGCATTGGCCATCACCAGCCGCGAGCGCTCGGCCCAGCTGCCCGATGTGCCGACGATGCGCGAGGCCGGCGTGCCGATGGATGTGACCGCCTGGTTTGACCTGCTGGCCCCCGCCGGCACACCCGATGCCATCGTCAACCGCCTGCAGCAGGTGGCCCATGAGGCACTGCAAAGCGCCGACATCCGCCGCACCTTTGCCGAGCTGGGCGGTGTGCCCGGCGGCGAGAGCGCTGCCGAGCACGACGCCTTTATCGCGCAGGAGCGCAAGCGCTGGGCCGAGATCGTCCGCGCCGCCAACCTGTCTCTTGACTGATTTCTTTCGTTTGCATTCCTGGTATGTCTGACACTTCATCCTTCCAACTCGCCCAGCCTTTTGGCTCTATCCCCGCGCTGGTCCTGGCCCAGGCGCAAGAGCGCCCCGAGCACACCGCACTGGTGCTGGGCAGCACGCGCCTCAACTACGCCCAGCTGGCCCAGGGCATGCGCCAGGCCGCCTGCGCGCTGCAGCAACAAGGCCTGCAAGCCGGTGACGTGGTGGCGATATGCGCCAGCACCTCGGTGCCCTATGTGCTGGCTTACCTGGGCGCGCTGCAGGCCGGCGTGGTGGTGGCGCCCCTCGCACCATCGGCCACCGCCGAGCACCTGAGCGCCATGCTCGACAACGCCGAAGCCAAACTGCTGCTGCGCGATGCCGAGGTCGCCGCCCAGTGGCCGCTGGCCAGCACCGCAGAGCGGCCCTGCATTGCGCTCGACGATAATCCGCAGGCAGGTACGCGCTGGAGCGACTGGCTGGCCGAAGTGCCCGCCGGCCAGGCACCCCAGCCCATACAGCCCACGCCGCAGTGGCCTTTCAATTTGATCTATTCCTCGGGCACCACCGGCGTGCCCAAGGGCATTGTGCAAAGCTGGGGCATGCGCTGGTCGCATGTGAACCGCGCGGTCACCAACGGCTACGGCACCGATGCGGTATCGCTGTGCGCAACGCCGCTGTACTCCAACACCACCCTGGTGGCGGTCCTGCCCACCTTGGCGCTCGGCGGCACCCTGGTGATGATGCGCAAGTTTGACGCGGCCCAGTACCTGCAACTGGCCCAAGCGGAGCGCGCCACCCACACCATGCTGGTGCCCGTGCAGTACCAGCGCCTGCTCGACTGCCCGGCGTTTGACCAGACCGATCTGACGCTGCTGCAGAACAAGTTCTGCACCAGTGCGCCCTTCAAGACCGCGCTCAAGTCCGAGGTGCTGCGCCGCTGGCCCGGTCGCTTGATCGAGTACTACGGCATGACCGAAGGGGGCGTGCGCTGCGAGCTGCACTGCCACCAGTTCCCCGACAAGCTGCACACCGTCGGCCGTGCCGGCCCGGACGCCGATCTGCGCTTTATCGACGAAGAAGGCCAGGAGCTGCCCAAGGGCGCGCAGGGCGAGATCGTTGGCCGCTCGGCCGGCATGATGACCGGCTACCACCGCCAGCCCGACAAAACCCGCGAAGCCGAGTGGATCAGCCCCAGCGGCGAGCGCTTTATCCGTAGCGGCGATGTGGGCCAGATGGATGCCGATGGCTTCATCGTGCTGGGCGACCGCAAGAAGGACATGATCATCACCGGCGGCTTCAACGTCTACCCCAGCGATATCGAGGCCGTCATGCTGCAGCACCCCGAGGTGCGCGAATGCGCGGTGATCGGTGTGCCCTCGGACGCCTGGGGCGAGAGCCCCGTCGCCTATGTGGTGACCCAGCCCGGCAGCAGCCCCCAGGCGGCCGACTTGCAGCAGTGGCTCAACAGCCGCGTGGGCAAGACGCAGCGCGTGGCCGACCTGGTCATCCATGCGCAGCTGCCGCGCAGCGAGATTGGCAAGGTGCTCAAGCGCGAGCTGCGCACGCTGTACGCGAGCCAGGCCAGCCAGACCAGCGCCTCAGCGGCCTGATTGCCCGCCAACTTCCATCCCAAAACAAGAGCAGGAGACAAGACATGATCCATTCCCCATCCACCCGGCGCAGGCAGCTGGCCGGCCTGCTTGCGGGCCTGGCGGTTGCCGGCAGCAGCTTGCTGGCCGGCATGGCCCATGCGGCCACCTGGCCCAGCAAACCGATCCAGCTGGTCATCCCCTACCCGCCGGGCGGCAGTGCCGATCTGCTGGGCCGGCCGCTGGCCATGCAACTGCAGCAGCAGTTAGGCCAGCCGGTGGTGCTGGAGTACAAGCCCGGCGCGGGTGGCACCCTGGCCTCGCAGTATGTGGCGCGGGCCAAGCCCGATGGCTACACGGTGCTGATGGTGCTGGCCGCGCATGCGATCAACGACAGCCTCTACCCCAAGCTGCCCTACGACACCCGCAAGGACTTTGCGCCGGTCTCGCTGGTGGCCAACCTGCCAATGATTGTGGTGGGCAGCAGCAAGCTGCAGGCCAAGAATATTGGCGAGCTGGTCAAGGCCGCGCAGGCGGCCCCCGAGCGGCTCACCTATGGCTCCGCCGGCAATGGCAATACCGGCCACCTGGCCGGCGCTCTGTTTGCCAGCACCGCTGGCGTCAAGATGACCCATGTGCCCTACAAGGGCAGTGCCGGCGTCGTCAATGCCATGCTGGCCAGCGATATCGACCTGACCTTTGACAGCATCTCCACCTCGATCCCGCATGTGCGCAGCGGCAAGCTGCATGCACTGGCTGTTACCAGCGCCAAGCGCTCGGCCCTGGCGCCGGAGATCCCCACGGTGCAGGAGCAGGGCATCAAGGACTTTGACATCAATGGCTGGTATGCCGTGATTGCACCAGCCGGCACCCCTGCCGATGTCACCAACAAACTCAGCCGCGAGATTGCGACCGCGCTGCAAAACCCCGCGCTGCAATCGCAGCTCGCCGCCAGCGGCTATGAGCCGGTAGGCTCCACGCCCGAGGCACTGGGCGCGCATATTGACCGCGAGATGGAGCGCTGGGCTGCTGTGGTCAAAGCCACTGGCGCCCGCATCGAATAAGCAGCGCTGATCCCACAAAAAATGCCCTGGTGAACCAGGGCATTTTTCATCGGGGAAAGCAACCCAGATCAGCGGCTTTGGCGCTCGGTGGCCTGGGCTTCCAGTGCGGCGCGCAGTGCGTCATCGTTGTTGCCTTGCTGGCCGCCGGCATCCGGCGTCACCTTGCGCAGCAGGCCGGTGATGCGGCCCGAGTTCTGCATCAAACGGTTGGCATACAAAGCGCCAGCGCCGGAGTTGCGGGTGTTGTTCCAGTCACCCTCGCCCTGGTTGACGCTGAAGTTCATCCAGAAGGCGCGCACCGTCTCGCTCGATGTGCCGCTGCGCATCTTCACGCACTGGGTCTTGCCGGCATCGACACCGCGGATGATCTGCTCACAGGCAAACAGGCCGTCATACGACACGGTCATGCCGCTACCGAAGGACGAGCCGCCGGTGATGCGGGTCAGCTGCATGGTTTCGGTTTCGATATTGCCGTTGCTGTCGCCATAGACCAGGCTCCACAGGCCCAGCAGCGAGGCGGGCGAGTTGTCGTAGCCAAACTGGTAGCGCTTGATTTCCTTCTCGCCCTCACCCGGCAGGGTGATATAGCCCAGGGTGCCGCTGACAAAGCGGATGCGCACATTGCCGGGGCTGCCGCGCTCGACGCCGCTGCGGTCGCCACTGCCCAGGAAACGGCCGCCTTCATAGCGGCCCAGGGTGGTCGTCAGCTCGCTGTTCTCATTCAGACGGCCTGTCGCCATGTAGAAGGTGGGCTGGCCGCTGCTCTCATAGGCATAGACCTGCATCACCAGCACATCGTTTTGCACATCGACGGCAAAACCACGGCCCGGACGGCCATTGACCTCGTCGGAGACGATCCAGGTACCGCCTTGCGGTACATAGGCATGGGCCATTCCAGTGAGGGCCACGGCGGCCCAGGCAATCGCGTGTTTGAACATGTCGCTCTCCTGTATGGGTGCGCCGCTGTCGCGGCGCGGTAGTGGAGCGAGTATATCGACGAGATTGCGGAGAGCTGTGTCAGAAAGTGTCCTGCTCGGCACCCCGTGCAGCGCGCTTTCTACACGACGGTTTGAAGCCGACGCTGGGCCTGCTGGTGGCGCTGCAAGGTCTTCTGGGCCAGCGCAATCACCGGCGCATCAACCATGCGGCCATCGACCACGCATACCCCCCCTTGCGCGGCCTCGGCCGCGGCCAACACCTGCTGGGCGCGCTGCAGCTGCGCATCGGTCGGCGCAAAGGCGGCATTGATGGGGGCCACCTGCATCGGGTGGATACTGAGCTTGCCACCAAAGCCGCCGCGCAGCGCCCGCGCCGCATCAGCCTGCACGACGGCAGCCTCTTGGGTATTGACGGTCACACCATCAATAGGCGCGGGCAGCTGGGCGCGGCGCGCGGCCAGCACCACGGCCAGGCGCACCGGCAGCAGCTCGCTCTCGTCCTCGGCACAGGCCATGCCGGCATCGACCTGAAAATCCAGATGGCCAAAGGCCAGGCGCAGCACGCGCGGCGCGCGCGCAATCGCATCGATGGCATGCAGGCCCGCAACCGATTCGATGATGGGCACCAGCAGCCCCTGCGCGCCCAGCGCCGGCAGCAGCAGGGCCATCGCCTCGGCCGTCTCGGCCTTGGGCAGCACCACACCGGCGGCGCCCTGCGCCACCAGCTGGGCCAGCGCCTGCTGATCGCCATCAAACCAGGGGGTGCCATGGGCATTGATGCGCACCAGTACTCGGGCGCGCTCTGCTGTTTGCAGCTGGCCAAAGGCTGCCAGCAAGGCAGCGCGGGCGCCTTCCTTGTCCTGCGGCGCCACCGCATCTTCCAGGTCCACGATCACCGCATCGGCCCCACTGGCCAGCGCCTTGGCGATGCGCTCGGGGCGGCTGGCCGGTACAAACAGCCAGGAGGTGGCGGTGGCCAGCGGATGCGAGTTAACAGTCATGTCCATCAATCTTTCTTCTATCCAAAAAGGGGCCCACGGCCCCTGCTCCTGCGCGGGTGGAGCGCCAGGCTTATTCGGCGGTCACACCGGCTGCCTTGATCACCGTGTTCCAACGCTTCACTTCCGATTCCAGCAAGGTCTTCAAGCTCTGCGGCGTGGCGCGGTCCGGGGTCACCAGCTCGCTGCTCAGGTCGGCAATGCGCTGTACCACCACGGGGTCCTTCAAGGCCACATTCAGGGCGGTGTTGATCTTGTTGATCACCTCGGCCGGCGTGCCCTTGGGGGCGTACATGCCGTGCCAGACCTTGACGTCAAAACCCTTCAGGCCCTGCTCGTCGAGCGTGGGGATCTGTGGCATGGCGGTCAGGCGCTGGGGCGTAGTCACGCCAAATACCTTGACCCGGTTGCCGTCCTTGATGACCGGCGCGGTCTGCGTGGTCTGGTCACAAAGCAGATCGACCTGGCCGCCCATCAAGTCATTCATCGCCGGGCCCGCGCCCTTGTAGGGCACCGTCGTCAGCTTGACCCCCGCCTGGTACGCAAACAGCATGCCGCAGAGCTGCGAGACCGCGCCAATACCGGCATTGGCCAGCGACACCTTCTCCTGGTTGGCCTTCACATAGGCCAGCAGCTCCTGGAAGTTGTTGGCCGGAAAGTCCTTGCGCGACAACAAAGTCATCGGCACATCCAGCACCTGGCCGATGTACTCGAAATCCTTCAGCGGGTCGTAGGGCAGCTTTTTGTACAGCGATGGCGCTGTCGCCATGCCCATGTGGTGGATCAGGATGGTGTAGCCATCGTTCTTGGCCCGTGCCACGCGCGCCGGTGCAATCGTGCCGCCTGCGCCCACGGTGTTTTCCACCACCACGGTCTGGCCCAGCGACTTGCCCATCGGAATGGCCAGCATGCGCGCCACCACATCGGTCGGGCCACCGGCCGAATAGGGCACCACCAGCACCACCGGTTTGGTGGGCCAGTCCTGCGCCTGGGCGTTGAGGTGCAGGCCCAGGCTGGTACAGGCCATCAGGGCAGCAGCAGCGGCCGGGGTCAACAAGCGAATGCGCATTTTTGTCTCCTGGTCTTGGGTTGGGTACTTCGCCCTTCCCGGTAGGTAAAGGGGACTGCTCCAGCCCCCTGCATCACAAGCGCCGACGGGCGGCGCTGCTGCTTTCTTTATACGGCCAGCAACAGCTTTTCGACCCTGGTCCATTCCCGTACTTGCCAGAGTTTCTGCACCGATTGCTGCATCTGCGCAGCCGGCACCGCGCGGCTGAAGGCGCCCAGACGCAGCGCCTTGTCGGTCAGCTCCTCGCGGCTCAGGGTGTTGCCCGGGTCGCCCTTGGGCTCGTCCACCCGGCCTTCCAGCACGCGGCCATCGGTGGTGGTCACCGTTACCTTGCCAATCCAGCGCTGCGGGTAGGCGCCGTCCACCTCGGGGTCCAGCACCATGCGCACCTTGTCGCGCAGCAGCATGGTGTCTTCGGCGCGGAATTCATCGTCAAACTCATTGAGCCCGGCAAAGCCAAAGCGCGCGGCCAGCGCCAGCACCGTGCCCATCGAGAACTTGCTCTGGTGCACCGTGGTCGGGTCCACCACGGGGCCCAGCACATCGATCGCGGCCTGGTGTACATGGGTCACCACCTCGGCAATGTCCGACACCTTGAGCTGGTGCGCGCGCACCACCTGCAGCAGCGCATCGGCGGCCGGGTGGGTGTGGCGGCAGGAGGCATGCCATTTGAACGAGGTCTCGGGCGTCGCCCAACGCGTGCCCAGGCCATCGACCAGGCGGGCCGGATCGCTGTCGCTGGACATGCCAGCGGCCATGCCCTGCGGGCCGCAGAAGATATCGGCCGCGCCGGTGAAGCCATCCTTGGCTAGGTAGGCGGCCATCAGGCCGGCACCGGCGGCATGCGCGGTGTGCAGCTGCTTGCTGTCGGCAGCGGTGCGCAAAAACTCCCACAGGCCGGCAGACTGCGTGCCGGCCGAGCCAAAGGCATGCAGCATTTGCTGCGCATTGAGGCCCAGCAGATGGCCCACGGCGGCCGCAGCGGCCAAGGTACCGGCCGTGCCAGTGGTGTGGAAGATCTTGTAATGCGAGCGGCCCAAAAATTCGCCCACGCGGATGCCTACTTCATAGCCGGCGATGCAGGCGGTCAGCAACTCCTTGCCGGACTTGCCCAGTGCCTGTGCCACGGCCACGGCCGGGGGGAAGACGACCGCCGCCGGGTGGAACACCGAGCCGTTGTGTACATCGTCCTGCTCGGCCACATGCGAGGCGGCGGCATTGGCCATGGCCGCCAGGTAGGGGCTGCTGCTGCGGCCCTCGGGGCCGATCACCTCGGCCGGGCCTTGGGCCGGGCCCTGGCCCAGCGCAAAGCGGGTGATGCTGGCCACAGGGCGGGCATTGTGGCCGGCCACCACCGAGCCAAACCAGTCCACCCAGAGGTCTTCGGTTTTCAGCAGCACGGATTCGGGGATGTCGCTGTATTGCAGCTCGGCCGCAAAGCGGGCCAGTTGGGCGGCGGGCGTGGGGGATGTAGTTGTTGTGGTCATGTTCTTGTCTCTCCAACAGAAAGCATCAAAGGCCGGAGGCCTTGCGCACTGCCGCCAGCGCATCGGCCGGCAGCTGCAGCGCATCGAGGATGACGGCCGTGTGCTCGCCCACCGCTGGCACCGCATCCATGCGGTAGTCGTATTGGTTGTTGCGGCCAGGCGGCAGCAGCGCAGGCACGGCGCCCACGGGCGTATCCACCTGCGCAAAGCGCTGGCGGGCCAGCAGCTGCGGGTGTACCCACAGGCCCGCCATGTCGTTCACATGGGCGTTGGCAATGCCGGCCTCGTCGAGCCGCTGCACCACATCGCTGGCCTGCAGTGCGCCAAAGATGCGCACAATCTCGGCCTGCAACTCAGCACGGTTGGCATTGCGCTGGGCATTGCTGTCAAAGCGCGCATCGGTCGCCAGCGCCGGTGCCAGCAGCACCTGGTCGCAAAAGATTTTCCACTCGCGCTCGTTTTGCAGGCCCAGCATCACCGTGCCGCCATCGCCGGCCACAAAGGGGCCATAGGGGTAGATGCTGGCATGCGATGCACCGGTGCGCGGCGGCGGCGCGGCGCCTTCAAACGCGTAGTACATCGGGTAGCCCATCCACTCGCCCAGCGCTTCGAGCATGGATACATCGATATGGCTGCCCTCGCCCGTCTTGCCGCGCAGCAGCAGCGCCGAGAGGATATTGGTATAGGCATACATGCCCGCCGCAATATCGGCCACCGAGATGCCCGATTTGCTCGGCGTCTCCGGCGTGCCGGTCACCGACAGAAAGCCTGCCTCGCTCTGGATTAGCAGGTCATAGGCCTTCTTGTCGCGGTAGGGGCCGTTGTCGCCATAGCCGCTGATGTCGCAGACGATCAGGCGCGGAAACGCTGCATGCAAGGCTTCGTACGACAAGCCCATGCGTGCAGCCGCGCCCGGTGCCAGGTTTTGCAGCAGCACATCGGCCGTGCCCAGCAGCTGCTTGAGCGCCTCCAGCGATGCTGGGTCCTTCAGATCCAGCGCCAGGCTTTCCTTGTTGCGGTTGAGCCAGGTGAAATGCGAGGACTGGCCGCGCACCCGGCTGTCATAGCCGCGCGCAAAATCGCCGCTGCCCGGCCGCTCCACCTTGATGACGCGCGCGCCCAGATCGGCCAGCTGGCGTGCGCAAAAAGGCGCTGCCACGGCGTGCTCCAGCGATACGACGGTGATGCCATCCAATGGTCTGGTCATGAAGTCTCCGGTTGTCTGGTTTTATCGCTGCACTGCGCCATCAGAAGGAGCGCGGCAGGCCCAGGATGTGCTCGGCCACGTAGGAATAAATCAGGTTGGTGGAGATGGGTGCCACCTGGTACAGACGCGTCTCGCGGAACTTGCGCTCGATGTCATATTCGCAGGCAAAACCAAAGCCGCCGTGGAACTGCAGGCAGGCATTGGCCGCCTCCCAGCTCGCCTTGGCGGCCAGGTACTTGGCCATGTTCGCCTGGGCGCCCATGGGCTCGTGTTTGTCGTACAGCTCGCAGGCTTTCCAGCGCATCAGGTTGGCCGCTTCCACCTCGATAAAGGCGTCGGCAATCGGGAACTGCACGCCCTGGTTCTGTCCAATCGGGCGGCCAAACACCTCGCGGTCGCGCACATAGTTGGTCACCCGGTCCAGGAACCAGTAGCCATCGCCAATGCACTCGGCCGCGATCAGGGTGCGCTCGGCGTTGAGGCCGTCGAGGATGTACTTGAAGCCCTTGCCTTCTTCGCCGATCAGGTTCTCCTCGGGGATCTCCAGGTTCTCGAAGAACAGCTCATTGGTCTCGTGGTTGACCATGTTCAGGATCGGGCGCACGGCCATGCCCTTTTTCTCGGCCTCGCGCAGGTCGACCATGAAGATCGACATGCCTTCGCTCTTTTTCTTCACATCGGCCAGCGGCGTCGTGCGCGCCAGCAGGATCATGAAATCGCTGTGCTGGATGCGGCTGATCCACACCTTCTGGCCGTTGATGACGTACTTGTCGCCCTTCTTCACCGCCGTGGTCTTGATCTTGGTGGTGTCGGTGCCGGTGGTGGGCTCGGTCACACCCATCGACTGCAAGCGCCATTCGCCGCTGGCGATCTTGGGCAGGTACTTTTCCTTCTGCGCCGCCGAGCCATGGCGCAGCAAGGTGCCCATGTTGTACATCTGGCCGTGGCAGGCGCCGGAGTTGCCCCCGCAGCGGTTGATCTCTTCCATGATCACCGAGGCTTCCGTCAGGCCCAGGCCCGAGCCGCCGTATTCCTGCGGGATCAGCGCCGCCAGCCAGCCGGCCTTGGTCAGCGCGTCGACAAAGGTTTCGGGGTAGGTGCGCGCCTCATCGACCTTGCGGAAATACTCATCAGGGAACTCGGCGCAGAGCGCACGGATGGCATCGCGGATTTCGGGGAAGTTGTTGGAGCCGGTATGTTCGATCATGGTTCTGGGTCTGGCGTTGGGGGTGGCTGCGCTTAGAGCGCCTGCGCCACCCGCCGGTGTTGGGGAAAGCGTTGTTGGTCTGCGCGCTCAGCGGATCTTGGCGGTGGCCTGCATCGTCAGCCAGCCCTCGTGGTCATGCGCCCAGAGCTTGATGGTCTTGCCATCGTCCTGGGGCTGGCCCAGCACGGTGAAGGGGTGCAGATCGAAGGTGGGGCGGATGGCCTTGAACGAGAAGTCGGTCAGCACCGCATCCGGCGCATTGCGGCGCAGCAGATCGACCAGCAAGGTCGCAATCAGCGGGCCATGCACGATCAGGCCAGGGTAGCCCTCTTCCTGCGTGACATAGCTGCGGTCGTAGTGGATGCGGTGGCCGTTGAAGGTGAGCGCCGAGTAGCGGAACAGCATCACCGGGTCGGCGTTGATCTCGCGCTTCCAGGCGGCCTGCGTCTCGGCAGCGGTGGGCTGGGGCACCGGGTCGCTGGGCTGGGCGGCGGCGCGGTAGACGATGTCATGCTCCTCGGTCAGCGCCAGGCCACGTGCATTGCGGTAGCTGTGCTGCACCAGCACAAACAGCAGCTCGCCCGAGCGGCCCACCTTGTGGTCCACCGAGGCAATGCGCGAGACGCGCTCAACGCACTCGCCAATGCGCAGCGGGTTGTCCGCCTGCCACTGCAGGCGGCCACCGGCCCACATGCGCCGGGGCAGCGGCACGGGCGGCAAAAAGCCGCCACGCGCCGGGTGGCCATCGGGCCCCAGCAGGCTTTGCCGCGCCATCGGCAGAAAGTTCATCCAGTGCCACAGCGGCGGCAGGCTGTCGCCGTCCTGGGCCGGGGCATCATCACGGTCCAGGGTGGCGGACAGGCCGGTCACCGCCGTGCGGGCCACCAGGTCGTGCTGGGTCTCTGTCTTGTTGATCCAGCTTTGCAAATGGGCTACCTGCTCGGTGTTGAGCGAGGCGGCAGAAGGTTCAGGGGTTTGCGACATGGTGGCACTGTCGCAGGCTCGGCCCCCCAGCGCAATCGCAGAGATTGGAACCTCTCCTTTTACAGCGGTGAAGACAAAGGGTTAGCCCTGGTTTTTGAACCTGCGGTTTCAGTTTGCCAAAGCCCTGCCTACGCATTTGCGAATTGGCAATGCGCTTTATGGACGGCATGCTGGTGGCATTCATCTACACACAGCTCCAAGGAAAAGCAGACATGTCCACCATGCTCGAAGGCAAAGTCGTTATCGTCACCGGTTCTGGGGGCGGCATTGGCCGTGATATGGCGCTTGCCATGGCCCAACAAGGCGCCAAGGTGGTGGTCAATGACATCGGCACGTCCACCACCGGCGAAGGCCACGACGACGGCCCCGCGCAAAAGGTCGTCAACGAGATCAAGGCCGCCGGCGGCGACGCGGTTGCCAATACCGACACCGTCTCGGACGCGAATGCCGCCGCCAAGATCGTGCAGTGCGCGCTCGACAGCTTTGGCAAGCTCGACGGCATCGTCAACAACGCCGGCATTCTGCGTGACCGCTTCTTCCACAAGATGAGTGTGGACGAATGGGATGCCGTCATCAAGGTCCACCTCTACGGCAGCTTCTATGTGGCCCGCGCTGCGGCCAACCACTTCAAGGAGCAGGAAAGCGGCGCCATGGTCCACATGACCAGCACCTCCGGCCTCATTGGCAACCTGGGCCAGGCCAACTACTCGGCTGCCAAGCTGGGCATCGTCGCGCTGTCCAAGAGCATTGCACTGGACATGGCCAAGTTCAATGTGCGCAGCAACTGCATCTCCCCGTTTGCCTGGAGCCGCATGATCGGCTCCATCCCCACCGACACGCCCGAGCAGCAGGCCCGTGTGGACAAGCTCAAGCAGATGACCCCCAACAAGATCGCGCCCCTGGCCGTCTACCTGCTCAGCGAGCAGGCCCAGGACGTGAATGCCCAGGTGTTTGCGGTGCGCAATAACGAGATCTTCCTGATGAGCCAACCGCGCCCGCTGCGCTCCGTACACCAGGGCGAAGGCTGGACGCCTGAGGACATCGCCTCGCATGCGATGCCGGCGCTGAAGTCCTCGTTTGTGCCGATGGAGCGCTCCGGAGAAGTGTTCAGCTGGGACCCTATCTAAGCCAAGGCCATGACCATCAACTACCAGCAACTCAAGGCCCGGCCGTTTGCGCCGGTACACCAGGACTATTCGCAGCGCGACACCATGCTGTATGCGCTGAGCCTGGGCGTCGGCAATGACCCGCTCGATACCCGTAACCTGCCGCTGGTCTACGAGGGCATGGACCAAGCGCTGCAGGCACTGCCGACGATGAGTTCGGTGCTGGGCTATCCGGGCTTTTGGGCCAAGGAGGCGGACACCGGTATCGACTGGGTCAAGCTGGTGCATGGCGAGCAGCGCACCACCATCCACCAGCCGCTGCCGGTGGGGGCCAAGGTGGTGGGCAAGACAAAGGTCACCCGAGTGATCGACAAGGGCGCAGGCAAGGGCGCGATTGTGGTGAGCGAGCGCAGCCTGGAAGGCGAAGATGGCACGCGCTATGCCACCTTGGAGCAGGTGACGTTCTGCCGGGGCGATGGCGGCTATAGCGAAGCACTGGGCGGCCAGCCCAGCGATGCCTCGCTGCCGGCGCTGGCGCCCACGCCCGATACGGCACCGCGCTGGACCTACACCCACACCATCCGCCCCGAGGCCGCCCTGCTCTACCGCCTGATGGGCGACTACAACCCCCTGCATGCCGATCCAAAAGTGGCCCAGGCGGCAGGCTTTGACAAGCCCATCCTGCACGGCCTGGCCACCTACGGCATGGTCTGCCATGCGCTGGTGATGACGGCCTGCAACGGCGATGCCAGCCTGCTGCGCAGCATGCATGCGCGATTCTCGTCACCGGTGTTTCCGGGCGAGACCTTGCGCACCGAGGTCTGGCAAGAAGGCGATGCGCTGCAGTTCCGCGCGCTGGTGGTCGAGCGCGGCATTGTCGTGCTCAGCCATGGCAATGCCAGCCTGGCTGCCGCCCAGCCATGAGCATGGGAGAAGGCCGGCAGATTGCGCTGGCGGATCTGGACCTGGCGCAGTTCATCCGCGCTGGCGACAGCATCGTCTGGGGCCAGTCGGCCGCCGAGCCGCTGTCGCTGATCCAGGCCTATGTGGCCCAGCGCCAGCGCTTTGCGCGCACCAGCGTCTTTCTGGGCATTGGTGGCGCCAACAGCTTGCAGCCCGCGCATGCCGATGCCATCGATATGCGCGGCTATGCCGCCGGTGGCTCGCACCGCGCGCTCGGCATGGCCGGTGTGCTCGACCCGATTCCTTGCCACTATTCGCAGATTCCGCAGCTGATCGCCAGCCGCCGCATCCCCATCGATGTGGTGTTCGTCCAGGTCTCACCGCCCAATGCCGATGGCGACTGCAGCCTGGGCCTGGCGCATGACTACCTGGTCACTGCCATGCGCCATGCGCGCTGCGTGATCGCCGAGGTCAACGCCGATGTGCCCTGGGTGGCGGGCGCCAGCCTGCGCCTGGCCGATGTCGATGCCTGGGTGCAGAGCGACCAGGCCGTGGTCGATGTGCCCGCCGGCAAAATTGGACCCGCTGAAGAAGCGATTGCGCAGCTGATCGCCAGCCGCGTGGAAGACGGCGCCACCTTGCAGCTGGGCATTGGCAACCTGCCCGATGCCGTTTTGCAGGCACTGCAAGGCCACCGCGATCTGGGCCTACACAGCGGCACCCTGGGCGACCGCGTGGCTGACCTGGTCGATGCCGGTGTCATCACCAACGCGCGCAAAGGCATTGACGTGGGCGTGAGCGTGACCGGCCTGCTGATGGGCAGTGCCCGCACCCGGCGCTGGGCGCACAACAACGGTGCGCTGCGCATTGCCGGTACTGACTACACGCACAACGCCCGGGTGCTGGGCCAGACCCAGAAGCTCACCGCCATCAACTCGGCGATCGAGGTCGATCTGACCGGCCAGATCAATGCCGAGGTGGTGGCAGGCCAGTACCTGGGTGCGGTGGGTGGCGCAATGGACTTTTTGCGCGCCGCTGCCGCCTGCGATGGGGGCTTGCCGATGGTGGCGCTGCCCTCCACCGCACGCGGCCAATCACGCATCGTCGCGCAGCTGTCCGGCCCGGTCTCTACGCCGCGTGCCGATGCCGGCCTGATCGTCACCGAACACGGCATTGCCGATTTGCGCGGGCTGAGCCTGGCGCAGCGCCTGCGCGCGATGCTGGCCATCGCCGCGCCTGAACACCGAGACCTGCTGGCGGCCCAAGCGCGCCAGCAGCTGAATTGATTCGATTTTTCTGGAGAGAGAACCATGCGTAAAGCCGCCATCGTCACCCCTTTGCGAACCCCGGTGGGCACCTACGGGGGTAGCCTGCGCCCCGTCTCGGTCGAGGACCTGGCAGCGACCACCGTGCGTGCCGTGGTCGAGCGCAGTGGCATCGACCCCAGCCGCATCGACGATGTGGTGTTTGCCCAGTCTTACGCTAGCAGCGAGACGCCTTGCGTGGGCCGCTGGGCCGCGCTGCAGGCGGGCTTGCCGGTGGAGGTGCCTGGCATGCAGCTGGACCGCCGCTGCGGTGGCGGCCTGCAAGCCGTGGTCACCGCCTGCATGATGGTGCAAAGCGGCGCCGCCGATGTGGTGATCGCCGGCGGGGTGGAGAGCATGAGCAATATCGAGTACTACACCACCGATATGCGCTGGGGCAAGCGCGCTGGCAGCGTCACCATGTACGACCGCCTGGACCGGGGCCGCGAGCGCTCGCAACCGGTGGAGCGCTTTGGTGCCATCTCCGGCATGATCGAGACCGCCGAGAACCTGGCGCGCGACTACGGCATCAGCCGCGAAGAGGCCGATGCCTTTGCGCTGCGCAGCCACCAGCGCGCGGCCGCCGCCTGGCAGGCAGGCCGCTTTGATGCCGAGGTAGTGCCCGTCAGCGTGCCCCAACGCAAGGGTGAGCCCACGCTGTTCAGCCGCGACGAAGGCTTCCGCGCCGATGCCACGATGGACTCACTGGGCAAGCTGCGTGCGCTGATGAAGGGCGGCACCGTCAGCGCCGGCAATGCCAGCCAGCAAAACGATGCCTCGGCCGCCTGCCTGATCGTCGCCGAAGACAAGCTCCAGGAGCTGGGCCTGACGCCGATGGCCAGCCTGGTGGGCTGGGCCGCTGCCGGCTGCGAGCCCTCGCGCATGGGCATTGGCCCGGTGCCTGCCGTCAAAAAGCTGCTGGGCAGGTTGGGCCTGACGATGCAGGACATGGACCTGGTCGAGATCAACGAGGCCTTTGCCTGCCAGGTGCTTGCTGTGCTGCAGGGCCTGGAGTGGAACGATGCCGAGCGCCTGAATGTGAACGGCTCGGGCATCTCGCTGGGCCACCCGATTGGCGCCACCGGCGTGCGCATCTTGGCCACCTTGCTGCATGAGCTGGAGCGCCGCAAAGGCCGCTATGGCCTGGAGACCATGTGCATCGGCGGCGGCCAGGGCATTGCCGCCGTGTTTGAGCGCTACTGACCGGCCGCCCTCCCCCACCATTTACAAAAAACCAGGAGACAAGACATGACCCTCATCCACCGCCGCAACCTGCTGGCCGCCACGGCCGCCGCCGCCCTCAGCCTGTGTACCCTTGCCCAAGCCCAAGGGGGCCTGGGATCGGGCGCACCGGTGCGCCTTATCGTCGGCTACTCGGCCGGGGGCCCCGTGGACCAGGGCGCACGCCTGCTGTCCATCGCGCTGTCCAAGGAGCTGGGCACCACCGTCATGGTCGACAACAAGACGGGCGCCAACGCCACCCTGGCGGGCAACGAAACCTCACGCGCCAACCCCGATGGCCTGACCCTGTGGTTTGCCGCCAGCCCCACCATCACCATCAGCCCCAATGTGATGCGCAAGATGCAGTTCGACCCGGTCAAGGACCTGACCCCGATCGCGCCGGTGCTGAGCTATTACAACGTGCTGGTGGCCAACAACAACGAGCCCTTCAAGACCACGCAGGCGCTGGTGGACTATGCCAAGGCCAACCCCGGCAAGCTCAGCTATGCCTCGGCCGGCGTGGGCGGCTCCAACCACCTGGGTACCCTGCTGTTTGCCAAGCGCAGCGGCATTGAGCTGAACCATGTGCCCTACCGAGGCAATGCGCCAGCGATGACCGATGTGATGGGCGGCCAGATCAACATGATGATGGACATCATCAGCACGGCCGGCACCTACATCCACAGCAAGAAGGTGACCCCGATTGCCGTGACCTCGCCCCAGCGCAACCCGGCGCTGCCCGATGTGCCGACCTTTGCCGAAAGCGGCATCGAAGGCCTCAAGGGCTTTGATGTCGGCGGCTGGTATGCCGTTTACGGCCCCAAGGGCATGTCACCCGAGCTGCAGATGCGGCTGAACAAGGCCATCAACGCCGCGCTGGCCCAGCCCGAGCTGAAGGCCAAGTACAAGGAGCTGGGCTACGACGAATGGATCGGCTCCCCCCAGACCCTCGTCGAGCGCGCTGCCAAGGAACGCCAGATGTGGTCGACCGTGACCCAGGGCATTGTGGTGGACTGATAGGACCAATATGGAATTTCGCATTCACCAGTTTCTGGACCGCTGGCTGCAAGAGGCCCCCGACCGGCCCTTTATCTACCTGCCCGATCGCACCCTGAGCTATGCCGACCTGGGCCGCCTGGTTGATGCGCTGGAGGCGGAGCTGCGCGCGCTGCAGGTGCGCAGCGGCGACCGCGTGCTGGTGGTCGCCGAGAACTGCCCCGAGCATGCTGCCCTGCTGCTGGCCTGCAGCCGCGTGGGCGCCTGGGCCTGCGGCGTCAATGCCCGCATGGCACCGGGCGAGGTGCGCGGCTTTGCCGACAAGGCCGATGCGCGGGTGGTCTATTTCACCGACCGCGTCTCCAAGGCCGCCGCCGCCCACGCCGAGCGCTATGGCGTCAGCCCCTCCTGCGTGCCGGGCCTGGCCCACACCGCAGTGCGCAGCGATGCGCGGGCCGAGCCTGAGCCGGACGGCAATCCGGTGGCCGCCATCATCTTCACTTCCGGCACCACCGGCACCCCCAAGGGTGTGCTGATGAGCCAGCGCGGTGTGGCGCACTTTGCCCGCGTCTCGGCCCAGTCACGCCGGCTGGGGCCAAATGACAAGGTCTATGCCTTTGTGCCGATGACCCATATCTTTGGCCTGGGCACCGTGCTGCTGGCCTCGCTGTCGGCCGGGGCGGCGCTGGAGATGCGCAGCCAGTTTGAACCCGCCGATCTGCTGGATGCGCTGGCCCACCATGGCATCACCCAGCTGCAAGGCCCGCCCACCCTGTTTGCGCGCCTGCTGCAGCACTGCGAGCAGCATGGCATCAGTCAGCCGGCGGCACCGCATCTGCGCTACCTCTACACGGGCGCCGGCCCCCTCGATCTGGCGCTGAAAACCAAGGTTGAGGCGCTGTTTGGCCAGACCCTGCACCACGGCTATGCCATGAGCGAATACGCCGGCTCGCTGCACCTGACCCGCATCAACGAAGCCCGCAGCGACACCAGCGCTGGCTACTGCATCGATGGCGCGGAATTGCAGATCGTCGATCCGCACAGCGGCCGTCCGCTGCCGACCGGCGAGCGGGGCGAGATCTGGGTGCGTGGCACGGGTCTGATGCCCGGCTACTTCCGTGACCCCGAAGCCACGGCCGCCGCCTTGCGCGAAGGCGGCTGGTATGCCACTGGCGACCTGGGCGAGCTGCATGCCGATGGTGCGCTGTTTGTCGTGGGCCGCCTCAAGGAGATGATCATCCGCTCGGGCTTCAACGTCTACCCCAGCGAGGTCGAACATGCGCTGGGCAGCTTTCCCGGCATCCAGCGCGCCGCCGTCGTGGGCCAGAAGGAGGCCGATGGCAACGAGGCCGTGATCGCCTTTGTGGTGCAGGATGCCCGCCATCCACCGGACCTGGATGCCCTGCAAGCGCACTTGCGCGAACACCTGGCGCCCTACAAGCGACCGGCACGCATCATCGCCATCGATGAACTGCCGGTGAACGCCAATGGCAAGGTGATGAAGCGCGAGCTGCAAGCCCGGCTGGAGGCGGAGCAGGCTCAGGCCTGATTGGCCACCACCACGCCGTCGGGGTCCATCACCAGGTAGTCCCCCGGCTGCAGACTGGCACCACCCAGCTGCAGCGCCATGCCCAGCGCCCCGCCGCCGTTGCCGGTTCCCCGCAGCGGCGTGCGGCCCAGCGCAAACACCGCCAGGTCCATGCCGGCCAACACATCCGTATCGCGCACCGCGCCATAGACCAGCAGGCCCGCCCAGCCGTTGTCCAGCGCGATGCGCGCCATGCGGTCGCCCAGCACGGCAACCCGCAGCGATGCCCCGGCATCAACCACCAGCAAGCGCCCGCCACCGGCGGTTTCCAAGGTCTGGCGGAGCAGGCCGGCATCCTCGTGGCAGCGCAAGGTCTGGATACGGCCGCTGGCCGATGCGCGCCCGCCATAGGATTGCCAGGCCGCCTCGCAGAGCTGGGCGGCGCTGCCCAGCTGGTCGCAGAGGTCAGCGCTTCGGTTGGGCAGCGATGGTGGCGCAGCGGTTGCTTGGGCCATCGCCATCAGTCGATCCTCGCGCCCGAGAGCTTCACCAGCTTCTGGTGCTTGGCCAGCTCCTCCTGGAAGAAGGCGGGAGCCTGCGCCGGGCCCTTGTCCAGCACCATCAGGCCCTGGCCGGCGATGGCGGTCTGCGCCTCGGGCGAGGCCAGTGCGGTCTTCATGGCGGTAGCGTACTGGTCGACGATGGGCTTGGGCAGGCCGGCCGGGCCCACCAGCGCAATCCAGGCATCAAAGCTGTAGCCGGGCACGCCCGCTTCGGCCACGGTGGGCACATCGGGCAGCGCGGCAGAGCGCTGCGTGGTGGACAGCGCAATGGCACGCAAGCTGCCGGCCTTGATCTGCGGCAGCGCCTGCGATACCGACACAAAGGCCAGCTGCACCTGGCCACCCATCAGGTCGGTGATCAGCGGCCCGGTGCCCCGGTAGGGCACATGCTTGATGTCGATGCCGGTCTCGGCAATCAACAGCTCGCTGGCCAGGTGCAGGGTGCTGCCATTGCCGGCCGAGCCGTAGTTGAGCGTGCCCGGGTGCGCCTTGGCATAGGCACGCAGCTGTGCCAGGTCCGTCACCGGCAGCTTGGCATTCGCCACCAGCACCAGCGGCACGGTGGCCAGCACCGCAATCGGGGTGATGTCGCGCAGGCTGTCATAGGGAATGGTCGGGTAGATGCCGGGGTTGATCACATGGTTGGACGAGATCATGCCCAGGGTCAGCCCATCCTTGTGCGCCCGCACTACCTGGGCCGTGCCGGGGATGCCGCCTGCCCCGGCAATGTTTTCGACCACCACCGGGTGCCCGGTACTGCGGCCAAAACCGGGCGCCAGCGCACGGGCCACGGCATCGACCGTCGATCCTGCGGCCAGCGGCACGACCATGCGAATGGGCTTGTCTGTGCTGGCCAACTGGGCATGGGCCTGCCAGGGCGCTAGCCACAGGGCGGCTGCCAGCACAGGCAGCATCGTCAACAAGCGGCGCTTGCTGGCTTGGTTTGCTTTTTTCATCGCTGTCTCCTGGTCTCTTTTTTTCTCAGTGGGAAAAGCGGCGTCTCAGCTCCTCAAACGACATGAGCTCACCGGCGATCGCGCTGGCAGCCACGGTGGCGGGGCTGGCCAGCCAAACGCTGCCGGGCCCGCCACGGCCCGGAAAATTGCGGTTGATGGCGCTGACCGTGACCTGGTCAGCGCGCTCCGAGCCCCCCGGGCCGCAGTTGCCGCAGGCCCCGCACGAGGGCTGCAGCATGCGCGCACCAACGCGCTCAAAGGCATCGAGGTAGCCAGCATCCGCACAGTGGTCGCGCACGGCGGTGGTGCCAAACTGCAGAAACAGCTGCACGCCAGGCGCCACCTTCAGGCCGCGCTCGGCAGCCCAGTGCAGCACCTGGTGGTAGTGCACAAAATCCTCGCGCTTGCCGGCGGTGCAAGAGCCGCCGTAGGCAATGTCGATACGCAGCGGCGCCGTGATCGATGCCAATGGCCGCCCATTGCCCGGATCGCCGGGGCTGGCCACCATGGCGGGCACGGCCGCGCAGTCGATGTGGATGGTCTGCGCATAGTCGGCGCCCGGGTCGCTGTGCATCCAGTCCTCCAGCACAAAGTCAATACCGCGCCGCTCGCGCAGAAAGCGCACGGTCTCCGCATCTGGCGCGACGATGCCGGTAAAGCCACCCAGCTCGGCCGTCATATTCGTTAGGGTGGCGCGCTCATCGGTGCCCATCTGGGCGACGGCCGTGCCGCAAAACTCAAACAGCTTGCCAACGCCTCCGCCGGCGCGGATCAAGGGCTGGGCCAGCAGGTGCAGCACGACATCCTTGGCAGCCACACCTGGCGCCAGCGCACCATCGAGCACAATGCGCAGGCTTTGCGGCAGGGTCAGGCGCACGGCACCGGTGACAAAGGCATTGGCCATGTCGGTGGTGCCCACGCCAAAGGCCACGCAGCCCAGTGCGCCGCTATGGGTCGTGTGCGAATCGGTGCCCACTACCAACTGGCCGGGCAGCGCATGGCGCTCGGTCATCATCGCGTGCGAGATGCCCGCCACATTGCTGCCGTCATCGCGCAAGGCCTCGTCTTCCGTCAGGGTGCGGTAGCTGTGCAGGGCGTAGTCAGCGGCAAAGCTGCGCTGCGCCTGCACCATGCGATGCACATTGGGCACCAGACCGCCGCGCACATGGGCGGGGCTCTCTTGCACATAGGAGGTGTGGTCCTCAAACACCAGGATCGATGCCGGGTCGTTGAGCGGCAGCGGGCGGCCCAGGCTGGCATGCAGCATGTGCGCGGCCATGCCCGTGTAGTACTCGTGGATAAAGCGCCAGTCGGCCCGCACAAAGGCGCCATCGCCAGCAACCGGCTGGGCCGGGGTGACCGCCGTGGGCAGTGCATGCCGGGCGACGATCTTCTCGAACAAGGTGCGCGGCTGGGTGGTCGGTGCTGGTGCGGGCGGCGCTGCGCTGTCTACATGGGCCACATTCGCCAGATGCGCACGACCAAAGGCCAGCAGGCCACCTTGCATAAGGATGGCGGCGGCCAGCGCATCGCGCCCGGCCAGCAGCTCTTGCCAGGCAATCGCCTCACCGGCAGCAATGCGCGGGACCAGGCTGAGGTCGGTCGAGGTGATCAGGCCGATGTTGTCGGCGTTCTGCCGGTAGATGCGCTCAAAGCTCTCGGCAATCACCAGCCGCACGCCGGCCAGCTTTTCGGCCATGGGGCTGTGCTCGCGCGAGGAGCCCTTGCCGTAGCGCTTGCCCGCGACAACGACCTCGATACCGCTGCCGCGCAGCGCACCGGCGGCAATCGGGAACACACCACCAGCCTGGAAGCCGCTGTAGGGGTAGTGGCCCAGCGCATCGTCAAAGTGCGTCAGGATTGCAATCGGCGTGATCTCGTCGGTGGAGACATCGTCGCGCAGCGGCTGGGCCGCCGCCAGTGGCAGCTGCTCGCCGGCCAGCACCTGCTGCACGCAGGCGGGGTTCTGGCTCAGGTACAGAATGCGGGGAGAAAAATGCAGTGCGGTGGGGCTGGTGCTTGGCATGCCCCATCATCGCGGTGGCGCCGCGCTGCGGGAAGCGCTAAGACAGCACAGGGGATAGCGCAAAAATCGATCACCGGGATTACCCGGGGAGCTACTCCACAGCGCCTTGCAGCACCTGCAGCAGGGCCTGGGTGGTGCGCAACTGGGGCTGGCGGCGCAAGGCATACAGGTGCAGCTCGCGCTGCGCCCAGGGCTCGGCCAGTGGCCGCAGCACAAAGCCTGCTGTGCCGGCATAGGCGGCAGCGGCGCTTTGTGGAATCACCGCAATGCCCAGACCCGCTTCCACCATGCGGCAGACGGCATCAAAGCTGCTGAGCGATACCTCGGGGTTGAAGCGCTGCTGCGCGGCCTCGGCCCGCTCGTGTAGCATGCGATCGAGCGCGCCGCCCTGGTGTACGCCAATCAAAGGGTGGGCCAGCACCTGCGCAAAATCAACCGCATCCAGCGCCGCCAAGGCATGGCCGCTGGGGATCACCACCTGCAGCGGATCGCTGGCAAAAAACCAGGCATCCAGCCCCGAGGCCGGTGGCACGGCCACGCCAACACCAACATCGGCGCGGTCATCCAGACAGGCGCGCAGCACCTCGCGGGTATCGGCCTCGTGCAAGGAGATGCGCACATGCGGATAGCGCGCGCGGAACTGCGACAGCTTCTCCGGCAGAAATCCCACCACCGCCGACATATTGGCGTAGAGCCGCACGGTGCCGCGCACCTCATCGCCCTGCTCCTGCACCTCGCGCACCAAGCCTTGCAGCTCTTCATCAATCTGCATGCCCCGCTCAAACACCCGGCGCCCCGCATCGGTCAGCACCACGCCACGCGGCGAGCGCACCAGCAAGGCCGTGCCAAAGGCATGCTCCAGGTCCGACAGTCGCCGGCTCAGCGCCGATGATGCAATGTGCTCGGTCTCCGCAGCGCGGGCAATCGAGCCCGCATGCACCACGGCAATGAACAGCCGCAGGCTGTAAGTATCCAGGCGTCTGACGGGCGGGCGTTGGGAGGTCATGGTGGGGCGTGGGGGTGGTCAGCCGCCAAGGATAGCGCCCCGGGGATGGGGAGCGCTGCGATACCCGAGCGCGCCCCTCCATGCAGTCGCAAGCGATCGGCTTAGCTGCCGGTGGCTGGCACGATCTTTTGCATGAACTCGTTCAAGCTGGCCCCTGACAGCTCGCCCACACGCTGGCCCTGCAGCTGGCCATTTGCGTCATAGAACAGGGTCGTCGGCAGTGCGCGGCTGCCGGCCACTTCGCCCATGCTGTTGCGCGGGTCCAGCAGCACCTGGCCATCGGGCAGGCCAAAGCCGCGTGCGGCCTTCAGCACCACCTCGGGCGCCTCTTGCTGGTTCACCCACAGAAACTGCGCCTGCGGGTAGCGCTTTTGCGCCTCCAGCAGCGCGGGCATCTCGCGCACGCAAGGGGTGCACCAGCTGGCCCAGAGGTTGATGACCACGGGCTTGCCTTTGAACTGGTCGATCGCATGGGTTTGCGCATCCAACGCCACCAGCGCCAGCTGCGGCAGCGCCTTGGCGCTGGGCGAGAACTGGTACACCAGCGCATTGCCGCCCAGCCACAGCACCGCAAACAGCGCCGCCGCACCCGCCAGCGGCTGCAACACTGCCTTTTTGCGCAACCACAGCCACCAAATATAAACAACGGTCACCGCCAGCGCGGCCCAGGGCTCCCAGCCCCCATCGCGCACATTGAACAGCGACAGCGGCTGCGCCAGGTACTCATCGGCATAACGGGCCACAAAGCCCAGCCGCGCTGCGACCAGCGCCAGCAGCGGCAGCAGCCAGGCATGCGGCGTCGTAGACAGACCCCGCTGCCGCGCCCAGCGCGCCAACAGCACATCGGCCAGCAGCCATGCCAGCATCAAGATGACCAAACCCCAGGGCAGTGAGAACGGCCCGATCTGCAAACTTGCGCTCATCTTTGTATTTTTTAAAACAGAAGGCGCTGGCGTAGAGGCACACCAGCGGCGAATCTGCGGTCTGAATACCTGAGGCGCCTTTTGGTTCCATTCCGGCGCCCCGTAGCAGGGCGCCGGAATGGACAGCAGGTTTTACTGGTCCTCACTCACCAGCTTGATATTGCAATAAGCCTGCAGCCCTTCAATCCCGCATTCCGAGCCCCAGCCGCTTTCCTTGACGCCGCCAAACGGTGCTTCGGACATGGAGATGTTCAAGGTGTTGATGCCGAGCATGCCGGTTTGCACGCCGTTGGAGAGCTGCTGGCGTACGCCGCTGTCTTGCGTGAAGGCATAGGCGGCCAGGCCGTATTGCAGGCGGTTGGCGCGCTGCAGCGCTTCGTCCATGTCGGCGATGGGATTGATCAGCGCGACGGGGCCAAAGGGCTCCTCGTTCATCAGGCCGGCGTCTTCGGGCAGGTTGCTGAGGACGGAGGGCTCCCAGAAGAAGCCCTTGCCGGGCATGCGCTTGCCGCCGGTGTGCAGGGTGGCGCCCTTCTCTTGCGCATCGGCGATCAGGCGGGTGAGCGCCTCGATGCGGCGCGGGTTGGCCAGCGGACCCATCTGGCTGGCGTCATCCAGGCCACTGCCAACCTTGAGCTTCTTGGTGCGCTCGACAAAGGCGGTCACAAAGCGGTCGAACACCTCGCGGTGCACATAAAAGCGCGTGGGCGAGATGCAGACCTGGCCGGCGTTGCGGAACTTGCCAGCCACCAGCGCATCGGCGGCCTTGTCGATGTCGGCATCCTTCCAGACGATGACGGGGGCATGGCCGCCCAACTCCAGGGTCGCGCGCTTCATGCTCTTGGCGGCATGCGAGGCCAGCATCTTGCCCACGGCGGTGGAGCCGGTGAAAGAGAACTTGGCCACCTCGGGCTGGTCGAGCAGGTAGCCCGATACCTCGGCGGGCACGCCAAACACCATGTTCAGCACACCGGCGGGCAGGCCGGCATCGTGCAGCACCCTCACCAGCTCCTGGGCGGTGGCGGGGGTTTCCTCGGCGGGCTTGAGCACCAGGGTGCAGCCAGCGGCCAGGGCGCCGGCAATCTTGCGCGCGGGGGTGATGGCGGGGAAGTTCCAGGGCGCAAAGGCGGCGCAGACGCCGACCGGCTCATGGTGTACCGCAATGCGCTGCGTCGGGGTCTTGCCTGGCACCAGGCGGCCATAGTTGCGGCGGCCTTCTTCGGCGTACCAGTCGTAGGTGTCGGCAGCGGCCAGCACTTCCAGCTTGGCTTCGCGCACCGGCTTGCCCTGCTCCAAGGTCATGCAGCGGGCAATGTGGTCGGCACGCTCGCGGATCAGGTTGGCGGCCTTGCGCAAGATGTCCGAGCGGGCCAGCGGCGATGTGCGCTTCCAGCCTTCAAAGGCCGCATTGGCGGCCTGCAAGGCGGCCTGCAGATCGGCCGGGCTGGCGTGGGGCAGCTGGCCCAGTGTGGATTCGTCCAGCGGGTTGATGACCGGCTCGCTCTTGCGGCCGTCGGCGGACAGCCATTGGCCGTTGATAAACAGTTGCAACTGTGGATAAGTTTGGGACATGGGTGGCTCCTGCCAGGGGTTTGGAAGGCACAACGCGGTCTTTCTGACAAGAAGACCGCGTGGCTTGTGGATAAGGCTGTGTTTACTTCTTCACAAAAGCGCACTTGCCATCGGCCATCGGCCGGAAGGCCTTGTCACCCGGGATGGTGGCGAGGATCTTGTAGTAGTCCCAAGGGCCCTTGGACTCTTCGGGCGACTTGACCTGGGCCAGGTAGAGGTCGTGCACCATGCGGCCGTCCTCGCGCACATGGCCGTTCTGGCTGAAGAAATCTTCGATCTTGTTGGACTTGAGGTACTTGGTGACGGCGGGGCCATCGTCCGAATTGATGGCGGCCACGGCCTTGAGGTACTGGGTGACCGCCGAATAGGTGCCGGCATGCACCATCGAGGGCATGCTCTTCTTGCCCATGCGCTCAAAAAAGCGCTGCGAGAAAGCGCGTGTCTCAGGCGTGCGGTCCCAGTAGAAGGCGGTGGCAAAGGTCAGGCCCTGGGCGGTGCGCAGGCCCAGCGAATGCACATCCTGGATGAACATGAACTGCGGCGCCACGGTCTGCTTTTGCATCAGGCCAAACTGCTTGGCGGACTTGATTGCATTGATGGTGTCATTGCCGGCGCTCACCAGGGTGACCACCGAGGCTTTCGACTCCTGCGCCTGCAGCACAAAGGACGAGAAATCGCTGGCATTGAGCGGGAAGTTGGTGCGGCCCACGATCTTGCCGCCGCCCTTGCTGACGATATTGGTCACCGTCTCGGCGCCGGCCTTGCCGAAGGCATAGTCCACCGCCATGATGTACCAGTCGTTTTTGCCTTTTTCCAGCATCGCATGGGCCACACCGCTGGCCATCGCATAGGTGTCATAGGTGTAGTGGATGGCGGTGGGCATGCAGGCCTCGCTGGTCAGCGCATCCGATGCGCCGCCCGAGGTCAGCACCAGCTTGTTGCGCTCCTTGGCCAGGTTGTAGACGGCCATCGCGACGGCCGAGTTGTTGAGGTCAACCACCACGTCCACACCATCGGTATCGAACCAGGTGCGTGCACGGCTGGCACCGACATCGGCCTTGCCCTGGTGATCGGCAAATACCACCTCGATCTTCTTGCCCCCTACCGTGCCGCCAAAGTCCTCCACCGCCATGCGGGTGGCCTCCAGCGAGCCGCGCCCTGCCGTATCGGCATAGGGGCCGGACATATCGCTGAGCACGGCAATCTTGACGACGTTGTCAGAGATGCCCTGCGCTTGCGCGCCCGTGGTGCAGCATGCGGCCATGGCCAAAGCCAGCGCGGTCATTTTCATGGTCTTGTCTCCGGTTTTATAGAAAGCGTTTGACAGACGATGCTAGAGATTTCTGGCCCGGTGGTTTCTGCATTTGCCAAGCGCCGCCTTAGCCTGCGCCAAAGCCTAGAAAACCCTGATACCCACAGAAGCGAAAGCAGTGTCACCCAGGTTCGTCAAGCGCGGCCAAACCCCCTCTTCGGCAACCAATAATTGCGTGCAGCAGGCAATGGGGCCATGCTTCAGCATCCGCTATCTCCTCAGAAAGATTCCGCAATGACACCCTCGATGTCAAGCCAGTACCAGGCTGCATTGGACTCGGGCAGCTTCCAGATTCAGCGCTGCAAGGCCTGCGCCCAGGCCATCTTCTACCCCCGCGAGTTGTGCCCGCATTGCGGCAGCGATGCGCTGGCCTGGGAGCCACCCAGCGGCAAAGGCACGGTCTACTCGACCACGGTGATCCGCCGCAAGGCCGAGGCCGGGGGCGACTACAACGTGGCGCTGGTGGACCTGGCGGAAGGCCCGCGCATGATGAGCCGCGTCGAAGGCATGGCGCCCGCCGATGTGAAGATCGGCATGGCCGTGCAGGCCCAGGTGATCACGCACAACGGCAAGGGCCTAGTGGTGTTCAAAGCCGCATAACAAGAGGGATAAAACATGGCACAAGTACATACCAGCAGCGGCCTGCGCGCGCTGCGCGGCAAGGCCGCCATCACCGGCGTGGCCACCTATGGCTGCGGCGAAGCCCCGGGCTCGGACGACATGCTGCTGCTCGCACGCGCCGCCCATGCGGCCGTCGCCGAGGCGGGGCTGACGATGCAGGACATCGACGGCTTGGCCACCTGCAGCGTCAATGCCACGATGTGGCCGATGCCGGTGATCGAGCACCTGGGCATCAACCCGAACTATGTCAACGGCACCATGCTGGGCGGCTCCAGCTTTATCGCCCACCTGCTGCCGTCGATCATGGCTTTGGAGGCCGGCCAGTGCAAGCATGTACTGGTTTGCTACGGCAGCGCCCAACGCTCGGCCGCCTTTGGCCGCAAAGAATCGACCGCTGCGCGCAAGTTCATGGACCCGCAGCCGTTCGAGCACCCCTTTGACCCGACGATGCCGGTCGCTGCCTATGCGATGGCCGCTGCGCGCCACATGCACCAGTACGGCACTACGCGCGAGCAGCTGGCTGCCGTGGCCGTCTCGGCCCGCCAGTGGGCGCAGAAGAACCCTGAGGCCCTTATGCGCGACCCGCTGACCATCGAGCAGGTGCTGGGCGCACGCATGGTGGCCGATCCCTTCACCGTGCGCGATTGCTGCCTGGTGACCGATGGCGGCGGCGCCTTTGTGCTGAGCCGCGCAGAGGATGCGCAGCGCGGCCCGAACGCGCCCATCTATGTGCTGGGCAATGCCACGGCCTGCTGGAACCGCCAGATCTCGTCGATGCCCGACCTTACCGTCACGGCGGCCAGCCAATCGGGTGCACAGGCCTTTGCGATGGCGGGCCTGACGGCGCAGGACATGGATGTGGTGGAGTTGTATGACGCCTTCACCATCAACACCTTGCTGTTCCTCGAAGACCTGGGCTTTGTCAACAAGGGCGAGGCGGGTGCGTTTGTCGCCAGCGGCGCGATTGCGCCGGGCGGCAGCCTGCCGGTCAACACCAATGGCGGAGGACTGTCTTGCGTACACCCGGGCATGTACGGCATCTTTGCTCTGATCGAGGCCGTGCGCCAGCTGCGCGGCAACTGCGGCGATCGCCAGGTGGCGGGCGCCCAGCTGGCACTGGCCCACGGCAATGGCGGCACCCTGTCCAGCCAGGCCACGGCGATCTTGGGCACGGCGGCAACGCTCTAAAGGCCCGCAACAGAGAACATTCCATGATTCGAGACCAAGAAACCCTGGACGCACTGCTCGACAGCGTGCGCCGCTTTGTGCGCGAGCGCCTGGTGCCCGCCGAGAACGAAGTCGCCGAGACCGACGAGATTCCTGAGGCCATCGTGCAGGAGATGCGCGAGCTGGGCCTGTTTGGCCTGACCATCCCCGAGGAGTTTGGCGGGCTGGAGCTGACGATGGAGGAGGAAGTGCATGTGCTGCTGGAGCTGTGCCAGACCTCCCCCGCCTTCCGCTCGGTGATTGGCACCACAGTAGGCATTGGCTCGCAAGGCATTCTGATGGATGGCACCGATGCGCAGAAGGCCGAATGGCTGCCACGCATGGCGACCGGCGAGATCATCGCGTCATTCGCGCTGACCGAGCCCGAAGCCGGCTCGGATGCAGCATCCTTGCGCACCACCGCGATCAAGCAGGGTGACCACTACCTCGTCAACGGCACCAAGCGCTTCATCACCAATGCGCCCCATGCCGGCATGTTCACCTTGATGGCGCGCACCAACCCGGCCGACAAGGGCGCCGGTGGTGTCTCGTCCTTTATCGTCGATGCGAAGACCCCGGGCATCAGCTTTGGCAAGTACGACAAGAAGATGGGCCAGCGCGGCGCCCACACCTGCGATGTCATCTTTGACAACGTCAAGGTGCCCGCCGCCAACCTGATCGGCCTGCAAGAGGGCCGGGGCTTCAAAACGGCGATGAAGGTGCTGGAAAAAGGACGTATCCACATCGCCGCCGTAGCGGTGGGTTGCGCCAAGCGCATCCTGCGCGATGCGCTGCAGTACGCGCTGGAGCGCAAGCAGTTTGGCCAGGCGATCTGCGACTTTCAGCTGGTGCAGGCAATGCTGGCCGACAGCCAGGCCGAGCTCTATGCCGCCGAGTGCATGACCATCGATGCCGCGCGCCGCCGCGATGCGGGCCAGAACGTCTCCACCGAGGCATCGAGCGCCAAGATGTTTGCCACCGAGATGTGCGGCCGCGTGGCCGACCGCGCGGTGCAGATCCTGGGCGGCTCGGGCTATATGGCCGAGTACGGCATCGAGCGCTTCTACCGCGATGTGCGCCTGTTCCGCCTGTATGAAGGCACGACCCAGATCCAGCAGATCATCATCGCGCGCAACATGGTGCGCGAAGCCAAGGCCGCCGCATGAGCACCACGCCCTCCCGCCCCCAGCTGAGCATCGAGGACCTGAACAGCCGCGTACCCTTTCTGCGCCTCATCGGCGCGCGCCAGGATCCGAACTATGAAGACGGCATCGTGCGCGTGCACCTGCCCGACCTGCGCGAGGAACTGTGCAACCAGCTGCCCGCCGCGCATGGCGGCATTCTGATGACCCTGCTCGACGTCGCCATGTCCCGCGCCGCCGTGCTCGCGCCCGGCGCGCCCTCCAGCACCGCCGTCACCGTTGAAATGTCCTCGCGCTTTATCTACCCCGGCCGCGGCCCCCTCGTCGCCGAAGGCTGGGTCATCAACCAGGGCCGCTCGCTCTGCACCTGCCAAGCCAACATCTACGACGCCGACCGCCGCATCCTGGCCACCGCCCAAGGCACCTTCAAGTACTGGAAAGCCCACGCCTACGACAACACGGCCGAGCCCAGTGCATAACTGAGGGGAAAAGCGCAGCAATGTGCATAGTTTTGTGGATAAGCCGCCAAGTTATCCACGAACCGCCAGCAGTCCACCGACTTACCCCCAACGACAACGCGACCCGAAGGTCGCGTTTTTTTGGAGGAAGGGGAACACAGAAAAGCAGCAGGAAACCAGGATAGTGATTCCGGTATTCAACGACGAGCCCAGCAGCGCGCAGAGCGCCCAAAGCTACCACCCCAATGGCGAGATGGGCCCGCAGGCTAGGCGTGGCGCCGCAGACAATACTTTGGTATGGCAAGGCGCCACAACAACGCATGCGGGCTCATATCGCCACCCCAAACCGAAAACTGCCAAAGCCCCTCAAGCGCTAGACGCCGTCACAGCGCCCAAACACCCAAGAATCAAGAACCCACAAACTTACTTGTCTGGCAGCTCGATTTTTACCTCGAGAACTTCCAGATTGTCTTGTCGCTCCAGGTTGACTCGGACGTCATCTGGATTGATGGACACGTACTTGGCGATCACGGCCATCAGCTCTTTTTGCAGGGCCGGCAGATAGTCGGGCTGGTTATTGCTGCGGCCCGTGCGCTCCCGCGCCAAAATAATCTGCAGCCGCTCCTTGGCGACCGAAGCGGTCTTCTTCTTTTCACCCAAGAACAGGGACAGCAAGGACATCGGACTCACCTCCCGAAAATACGTTTGAAGAAACCAGGCTTTTGTGCGTCGATAAAGCGCATCGGCTTGTCTTCGCCCAGAAAGCGCGACACGACATCCTTGTAGGCTTCAGACACATCGGTCTGGCTCAGGTTGATCGCAGGGGTGCCCTGGTTGGAGGCCTGCAGCACCGATTCCGATTCGGGAATCACACCGATCAGCGGAATGCGCAGAATGTCCTGGATATCTTCCAGCGACAGCATCTGGCCGTCCTGCACCCGGTTGGGGTTGTAGCGGGTGATCAGCAGGTGTTCCTTGATGGGGTCTTCGCCATCAATCGCGCGCTTGGTCTTGGAGCTCAGCATGCCCAGGATGCGGTCCGAGTCACGCACGGACGACACTTCGGGGTTGGTGACGACCAGCGCCTCATCGGCAAAGTGCATGGCCATCAAGGCGCCGCTCTCGATACCGGCGGGCGAATCGCAGACGATGTAGTCAAAGTCCATCGCGGCCAGGTCCTTGAGGATCTTCTCGACCCCCTCCTGCGTCAGCGCATCCTTGTCACGCGTCTGCGACGCGGCCAGGATGTAGAGGTTCTCCAGCTGCTTGTCCTTGATGAGGGCCTGGTTGAGGTTGGCCTCGCCCTGGATCACATTGATCAGGTCATAGACCACGCGGCGTTCGCAGCCCATGATCAGGTCCAGATTGCGCAGGCCGACATCGAAGTCGATCACCGCAGTTTTGTGGCCGCTCAGTGCCAGTCCGGCCGCAAAGCTTGCACTGGTGGTAGTTTTTCCAACTCCGCCCTTGCCGGAAGTTACAACGACGATTTTTGCCATCTTTCGATCCGTTCCCTTTACGTCCTCAAATGTCCTAAGCCCAGCGCGGGCTGTCCCCTTGTGCCGGTTACAGCGGCTCGATCAGCAGTTTCTCACCTTCGAGCCGCACCACGGCGGCCTTACCCGCCAACTCGGCGGGCCAATCCGATTCCACCGTGCGGTAGATGCCCGCGATGGACACCAGCTGCGGCTCAAAACAGGTGCAATAGATGCGCGCGGTTTTGTCACCCCTTGCGCCCGCCACGGCCCGGCCCCGCAAAGGCCCGTAGACATGGACATTGCCATCAGCAATCACCTCGGCACCGAAGCTGACGATGGCGTTGACGATCACATCGCTGCCCGAGGCATAGACCTGCTGGCCCGAGCGCATCGGCTTGTCGACGCGCAGGCTGGCCTTGGCTGGCAACTGCACTTCCTTGATCACCTCGACTTCAACCTCGCGCACCTCGGGCTCAGCGGCCTTGCGGACCGGTGCCGCCTCCGGCGCGGCAATCAGGCCGGCCGCATAGGCGCTGGCCATCTGCGCCTCGCTGCCACCGCGCACCGCCACCGGCGTCGTGCGGTACTCGCGCAGCAAGGCCACCAGGGCCACAAAGTCGATGTCCTCGTCGGCCTCGCGCAGATGCGCCAGATCGATCAGCACCGGGTCATGGTCGAAGAACGTGGAATCGCTGCCAAAACGTTCGACAAACTCCTGCGCCAGCTGCTCCAGGTCAGCCGAACGCAACGCGAATGCAACCACCGGCAACTGGGCGCTTTTCATATCGAAACCGCTGCGCTGGGTCGTTTCACCTGACATGGTTATAAGCCGATCTAGTTACTGGACATGAATCGGCAAAGTGTAACCTGCCTGACGTGAAACGCCGCAGCCCTCCGCCGTTTTGCCCGGTTTGACAACACTCTTTTACCAATGAGCCTGCGCTGCATTCAAAAGTCGAATGCATGAAAAAGGGCGCTTTCGCGCCCCGGTTGGATGGTGCTGCCATCACTTCAGCTGAAAGCCACAGTGGCCGCAGAAGACGTCGTCAGCCGCCACCACTTCAAAGCAACTGCGGCAGCGCAGCAGGGGCGCGTCAGCCGCAGGCGCCGCAGCGGGCGCAGGCAGGTTTGGCGGGGCCAGCGCTGCGGCCGCTGGTGGCAGCGCCGCTGCGCCAGTGGCTGCCACTGCGGCGCCCAGCACCGGTGCGGCTGCGACGGGCGGCTGCACGGGGGCCGGGGCTACAGGCGCCACCACCGGAGCGGGTGCCACGGGCGCTAGCGGCGCAGGCGTTGGAGCCAGGGGCGCTACCGGTGCGGGCGCCGGGGTGGACACGGGTGCGGGCGGGGCCACCGGGGCAAAAATGTCAGTGACGGGCGCCACGGGAGCGGCAGGAGCCACTGGCGCGGCCGGCGCACGCGCGGCACCTGGCGGGTGGTGGCCATGGCCATCCAGGTGCGTGGCGTGGCGCACCTTGTCGGCGGCTTCACGGGCCATGCCCTGGGCCTGGCGGGCCTTCTCGCGGGCCAGGTCAATGCCGGCCTGCAGGCTCTCTTCAGTGCCTTGCTCATCGAGGCCATCGGTGACCATCAGATAGATGATGTTCACGCCCATGATCATCACCTGCATGGTCAGCGCCATCAGCACGGCAAACAGGATCACGGTCGACAAGGTACCGGCGAGCATATGGCCGCTGCTGGCCATCGCGCCAAAGGCGGCAGCGTTGCCCATGCCGCCCATCGAGGCCATCATGCTGGGGCCAATCATGGCGCTGGCAATCGCCGTCATGTAGGCAAAGCCGGGGATGAAGCCGGTAAACACCACCAGGGTGATGACGGTGATGACGATGTACAGCGCCAGCAGCATCAGCACCAGCGGCACCAGGCGCGTGCGCACGACGGCCAGCACCAGCGACACGGCGCGGCGCAGCGAGCGGCCGTCCCAGATCGCCGGGGCCAGCAAGGGCGCCGCCACCCAGTACAGCGCGATGAAGAACACCGAGGCGGCGATCACCATCACCGGGTGGGCAAAGAACAGCAGGATCGGCCCGATGAAGGGGATCTTGCAGATGAAATACACAATGGCCGCCACCAGGCAAAGACCCAGCACCACGGCCAGCACCAAGAGACCAAACAGGATGAAACGCGGCACACACATCAGGCCGGCCCGGATGGCGTCTGCCATGCTGCGCTGTTCCACATCCTTGGCCTTGTCCTGCAGCAGGATGCCGACCGCCGACATGCCGGCCGAGAAGACGACCGAGGCAATGATGAAGAACAGCAGCGCGAGCAGCATGCTGCTCGCGCGGGTGGCCAGCATCTGGCCGCCTACCATCACCAGGCCACCGGCCAACCAGGTCAGAAAAGACAGGCCGAGCACCCGCCACTGGGTCAGGCCCTCGGCCGCTCGCATCAGTTGGCCAAAGTCAATGGACTTCAGCATCGATTTCGGGGAAGACATCTGCGTTTCCTTGGTCGTGGTTAGCGTATTGCGCCCCGCCGGCGCCCTTGCAAGGGCGTGGGTGGCGGGCTTAGGGGTGCTCAGTCGATGCGGCTGGGCCAGGGTTTGGCCTGGATCACAAAGTGCTCAATGCCGGGCGGCACATTCTTGTCGGCCGATTTCTTGACCTCGACCGGATTACCAGCCTCGGTGGGCGCGGTGCCGGAGTTGGTGTTGACCTTCTTGGCGCGCAGATCGCGCGGCGAGACGGTGACAAAGATCGTGGCGCCGCCGCGGTTGTCGGCCATCATCGTGGCGATGTCCTTGATGGCGACCATCGCATCCTTGTGCTCCTGGCGGGATTTGGCGGCCCAGGGCAGATCCAGCGAGACGGCATCGAGCACCGGCATGGCGCGCGTGGCAGGCGACTGGCTGCTGCTGAAGACTTGCTCGGTGGTGGTGGTCTTGCTGCCCGAGATGCGCTGCTTGACCGGCAGTGCCGACATCGATTCGACCGCGCGAACGCGCAGGGCCTCGGCCTGGTCGGCCTCGCCCTTCATCTTTTGCTCCCAGGTCAGCAGCGCGGGCGGCACGGCCGGCTCACGGCAGCCGGGCGGCGATGCGATGCCGCACTCGACCTGTACGGGCACGGCAGGCGCCACGACGGGCGCAGGTTCTGGCGGAGGGGCCACGCAGCCCGCCAGCGCGAGCACCGACACCAGGGCGGACATTTTCATCAACAGCTTCACAGGGCTCTCCTTCAATTCAACAAATCATCCAAGGTCTGGGGACGCGCCGGCTTGCGCGGCGCTGGGCGGGCCGGCGCTGCGGCGGGCGCCGGGGCAGCCGCTTCTTCGACGGCGACGGCAGCGGCCACCGCATCCTCAGCGGGCGCTGGCGCCACCAGGGTTTCGTTCGGGGCGAGCGCGGCATCGGTTTCGACCATGGCGGGCGCTGCGGCCTCTACCGGCAGGGCCGCATCGGCAGCCACCGGCGCCGTGGGTGCGGAGACGCTAGGCGCCGCCACGGCCGCACCGGCAGCGGGGCGGCCCTGTTGGCTCTTCCACCACCAGGCACCGCCTCCGGCCAACACCACCACGCCCAGCAACGCCAAAACGATACGCAGCCCCTGGCCGCTTTGGGGCGCGGGGGCTTCGGGCATGGGGTTGCGCAGGTTGGCGCTGGCGTTGGGGCTAGTGCGGGGGCGCAGGCCCGGCTCAGGTGCCGCAGCGTTGGGGCGCTTGGCAGCAGCCTCCGGCTCCCACAGTGGGGCTTCGGGTTCGCGCAATGCGGGTGCTGGCACGGCGGCGGCCGACTGGGCGGCCGTGCCACCAATCACCATCGCGGCGCTGGTCTGGATGCGTTCACCGGGCATGGTGGAGGATGGCTCGGAGCTGTCCTGCACATTGCCAAAGACCAGGATGGCCTTTTCTTCGGCCACGCTCAGCGGGGTATCCCAATCCGGGGCCGTGTCCTGGAAACCGGGGGTTTCTTCAAAACGGCATCCGCACTGCTTGCAAAACAGCGCCTGGCCGTTGCACAGGGCGCCACAATCGGGACAGGTGGCATAGGCGGCTACCGGCGCAGCGCGGGCACTGGCTGCCGCCTCAGGCGCCAGTACGGCCGGTACCTTACAGCCGCATTTTCGACAGAATTTGGCGCTCGCATCCAATGCCTCGCCACATTGCACACAGTTCATGGAAACCCTCTCCCTAGACGGGCAGGTTGCTGCAGGCAACCAGCCGTATTTGTTCTCAATGTCATTGTGATTATCTATTGCATTAGCCCATCAGGCCAGTGCTACGGCGCCACACCTGGTATGCCGGCCTCTGCGCCCGGGACCCTGCAGTCCCTGCATCGGTCCTGCTTAGAGAGTTTCCCTCTCTCTACAAGGTATGACAAATTCACTATGATGCAGCACCTTTTCTCTAGCGTGCCTGCAACAACGCCCTCTGGCGCTGTCCCTGCAAGCGGCCTGCCCAACCATGTCTGACTCTTTCCTTCCCCGCTGGCGTGAAGTGCGCCCGGGCGCTGACGATGTCGTCGCGCCCGACGAGCGCCTGCCCTGGCCGCAAACCTCGATCATGGGGGTGCAGCATGTCATCGCCATGTTTGGCTCGACCATTCTGGCGCCCATTCTGATGGGTTTTGACCCCAATGTCGCCATTTTGATGAGTGGCGTCGGCACTTTGATCTTCTTTTTGATCACCGGCGGCCGGGTACCCAGTTATCTGGGGTCCAGCTTTGCCTTCATCGGTGTGGTGATTGCCGCCACCGGTTATGCCGGCTCGGGGCCCAATGCCAATATCGGCATGGCGCTGGGCGGCATCATTGCCTGCGGTCTGCTCTACACCTTGATCGGCTTTATCGTGCAAGCGGTGGGCACGGGCTGGATCGAACGCTTTATGCCGCCGGTGGTGACCGGCGCCATCGTTGCGGTGATCGGCCTGAACCTGGCCACGGTCCCGATCAAGAACATGGCCAGCAACAACTTTGAAAGCTGGATGCAGGCGATGACCTTTGTCAGCGTGGGCCTGGTGGCCGTGCTGGCACGCGGCATGGTGCAGCGCCTGCTGATCCTGGTGGGCCTGATTGCCGCGTCCATCATTTACGCCATCCTGACCAATGGCTTGGGCATGGGCAAGCCGGTCGATCTGTCGGGCCTGGCCTCGGCCGCATGGATCGGCTGGCCCAATTTCTCAGCCCCACAGTTCAGCCCGCATGCGATGGTGCTGATCGCCCCGATCGTGATCATCCTCGTGGCTGAGAACCTGGGCCACATCAAGGCCGTGACGGCGATGACCGGCCGCAACCTGGACCAGTACATGGGCCGGGCCTTTATCGGTGATGGCGTGGCCACCATGGTAAGCGGCGGCGTGGGCGGCACGGGCGTGACCACCTATGCAGAGAACATCGGCGTGATGGCCGCCACCCGCATCTACTCCACCGCCGTGTTCATGGTGGCGGGCCTGATTGCGCTGGTGCTGGGCTTCTCGCCCAAGTTCGGCGCGCTGATCCAGGCGATTCCGCTGCCAGTGATGGGCGGTGTGTCCATCGTCGTGTTTGGCCTGATCGCCATTGCCGGTGCCAAGATCTGGGTCGAGAACCGGGTGGACTTTTCGCAGAACAAGAACCTGATCGTCGCAGCCATTACGCTGATCATCGGCACCGGCGACTTCACCTTGAAGTTCGGCAGCTTTGCACTGGGTGGCATCGGGACCGCGACCTTTGGCGCGATCATCCTCTACCAACTGCTCAACCGCGGCGACAAGCGCTGAGCGGCGCACTGCCCCTGCCAAAGCCCGGTTGTCCCGGGCTTTTTTTATGCGCTAAATTGTTGCAGTGCAACAATATTTTGACAACGAAGTAGCACTTATCCACAACTCGGGTATTCCCCGATTCCGAATGGTTTCGTTGGCAACGACTGCTAAGATTTGCCCGCTTCGCCCCTCGGCCTTTGCCGCTGGGGTGCATCTGTAGACAATAACGAAAACACTGTTCTGGAGTCTCCCCCCATGCCTTTGAATGACCATGTGCGCTGCAGCGCGCTGCACGCCCGCATCATGTCCGCAGCCGAGGCAGCCGCGCTGATCCCCGCCGGTGCCAATGTGGGCATGAGCGGCTTTACTGGCGCTGGCTACCCCAAGGCCCTGCCCCAGGCCATAGCAGCCCATGCCAAGGCTGAGCACGCGGCAGGACGGCCCTACAAGCTCAATGTCTGGACCGGGGCGTCCACCGCAGCCGAATGCGATGGCGTGCTGGCCGAGGCCGGCGCCATCGGCCAGCGCCTGCCCTTCAACACCGACCCGATCGCGCGCAAGGCCATCAATGCCGGCGAGATCGACTTCATCGACATGCACCTGTCCCACGTCGCCCAGCATGCCTGGTTCGGCTTCTTGGGCCACATGCATGTGGCGGTGGTCGAAGTGCTGGGCGTGACGGCCGATGGCCTGCTGATCCCGTCGACCGCCGTGGGCAACAACAAGACCTGGCTGGAGATTGCCGACATGGTGATCCTGGAGGTGAACACCAAGCCGCCCGCCAAGATGGAAGGCATGCACGACATCTACTACGGCACCGCCATCCCGCCGCGCCGCGTGCCGATCAGCATGACCCATGCCGATGACCGCATTGGCCAGCCCTATTTGAAGGTGGACCTGGACAAGGTCGTCGCCGTGGTCGAGACCCACAAGGGCGACCGCGACAATGTGTTTGCCGCGCCGGACGCCAACTCCAACACCATCGCCGCGTCGATCATCGATTTTCTGTCGCACGAGATGAAGATGGGCCGCCTGCCCCAGGAGATGCTGCCCATCCAGTCCGGTGTGGGCAATGTCGCCAACGCGGTGCTGGCCGGCCTGCTGACGGGCCCCTTCGACAACCTGCTGGGCTTTACCGAGGTGCTGCAGGACGGCATGCTGGACCTGCTGCGCAGCGGCAAGATGGCGCGCGCCTCGGCCACCTCCATCTCGCTGTCGTCTGCGGCCTACCGCGATTTCGAGGAGAACATCGACTTCTACCGCGACCGCATCATCCTGCGCCCGCAGGAGATCTCCAACCACCCCGAGCTGGTGCGCCGCCTGGGCGTGATCGCGATGAACTCGATGATCGAGGCCGATATCTACGGCAACATCAACTCCACCCATGTGATGGGTTCGAGCATGATGAACGGCATTGGCGGCAGTGGCGACTTTGCCCGCAACGGCTTTCTGTCTTTCTTCGTCACCCCCTCGGTCGCCAAGAACGGCCAGATCTCCTGCATCGTGCCGATGTGCTCGCATGTGGACCATACCGAGCACGACACGCAGATCATCGTCACCGAGCAGGGCCTGGCCGATCTGCGCGGCCTCTCGCCCAAGCAGCGCGCCAAGGTCATCATCGAGCGCTGCGCGCACCCGGACTTCCGCCCCATGCTGCAAGACTATGTGGACCGCGCGATGCAGCAGTCCGCCGGCCTGCACACGCCGCACATCCTGACCGAGGCGCTGTCCTGGCACCAGCGCTTTCTCGATACCGGCTCGATGAAGATCGGCTGATTCCGCAGGGGCGTCTCCAGCTCCCTTCAACGCCCCCACAGCGCTCCTGTTACGCCCCGCCAGCTTCCGCTGCGCGGGGCGTTTTGCATCTGTCTCCGAAGCCATTGCGGCGCATGCGCACGAAGCGCACAATAGCGGCGACCCCGAGCCATGCCCGGGAGTCAAAAGTGCGCTGGCTATAGATACATGTGTATACATAGCTATTAAAAGCGTAGCAAACCATCCGACATCCCAACCCATAACAGCATCGGAGACAAACATGGACACCCTCGAACAGCGCACGATTTCCAAGATCAGTTGGCGGCTATTGCCGCTGCTGATGGTCTGCTACTTCATCGCCTACCTCGACCGGGTCAACATCGGCTTTGCCGGGGCCAGCATGTCCAAGGACCTGGGCTTCAGTGCGGCAGTTTTTGGCAGCGCGGCCGGCATTTTCTTCCTGTCGTACTTTCTCTGCGAGGTGCCCAGCAACCTGGCGCTGGAGCGATTTGGCGCCCGCAAATGGATCGCCCGCATCATGTTCAGCTGGGGCATTCTGTCGGCTGCGCAGGCCTGGGTGGGCGGGGCGACCAGCTTTAACGTGGTGCGCTTTTTGCTCGGCATTGCCGAGGCCGGTTTCTTCCCCGGCGTGATCTTCTACATCACCTTGTGGTTTCCGGCGGCTTACCGCGCACGCATCGTCGGCTGGTTCATGTTCGCCATTCCCATCTCCACGGTGATCGGCGCACCCATCTCCGGGCTGATCCTCGACATGGATGGCATGGGCGGCATGCATGGCTGGCAGTGGTTGTTCATTCTGGAGGCGCTGCCAGCGATCTTCCTGACCTTTGTCGTGCTGTTCTACCTGCCCGACGGCCCGCAAGATGCCAAGTGGCTGACCACCGAAGAGCGCGCCTGGCTGGACCAGACCCTGGCAGCGGAGCGCCAGAACCGCGAATCCATCCACAAGATCCACTGGAAGCAGACCCTGCTCAACCCCAAGGTGATTGCGCTGGGATTTGTCTACATGGGCATCACCGTGCCGCTGTATGGCCTGGGCTTTTTCCTGCCGCAGATCATCAAGGGCTTTGGTGGCCTGTCGAATGTGCAGGTTGGCTTCATCAACGCCTTCCCCTACCTGGTTGGCGCGATTGCGATGATCTTCTGGACGCGCGGCTCCGACCGCATGAAGGAGCGCAAATGGTTTGTGCTGATTCCGCTGGCGTGCATCGTCGCCGGCCTGCTGATTGCCGCCAACACCGCCGCACCTGTGCCCAAGATGGCTGCGGTCACCTTGGCCGCCTTTGGCATCTTCAGCGCGCTGCCTACTTTCTGGACTTTGCCCACCGCCTTCCTGAGCGGTACCGCGGCCGCAGCCGGCATCGCCTGGATCAACTCCATCGGCAACCTGGGCGGTTATATCGGCCCCACCATCTTCGGCACCTTGAAGGACAAGATGGGCAACGATGTCTATGCTGTGATGTTCCTGGCATCGCTGGCAGTGGTGGCCTTTGCGCTGGTGTTCTTTATGCGGCATGACACCCGCGCAGAAGGCTTTGGTGTGAAAGCCCACGGCCACTAAAGATCGGCCAAGATCGGCCCAAATCGGCCGTATCCTCCAACAACAATGCGCCCTCGGGCGCATTGTTGTTGGGGCAGAGCATCTCTAGATCTGAAAATCCACTGTAGCCGCCTGCTCGGCCGTGGGCCGCTGCTGCGGGCTGTCCTCTGCCTGCGCATTGCTCCCTTTGCCATGTAGCGCCACATCGGCGCTGTTCAGCGCGCGGGCGCAGCTGGCGGCAAACAGCAGAATGGCGGACGAGAAGTAGATCCACATCAGCAGCACCACCAGCGAGCCAGCAGCACCATAGGCCGAGACGACCGCAGCGGTGGACAGATACCAGGCCAGCACCTGCTTGCCGATGGTGAACAAGAACGCGCCAATGGCAGCGCCCGCAATCAGAAAACGCAGTCGGGGCTTGGTGCCAGTACCGATGCGCATCATGCCGACAAACAAGGTTACGGTGATCAGAAAGGACACGCTCTCGTTGATGACACCCAGCAGCATGCCGGGCGCCTCCACATGCAGCACAGCACCCGCCCAGCGCGTGGTCATGCTCAGCATGGTGGTGAGGACCAGCGATATCAGCATCAAAAAGCCCAGCACCAGGATGTAGCCCAGGCCCCGCACCCGCTGCACCAGCGAGTACCACCAGGGCGTATCGCTCTTGTCCACCTTTTCGCCATGGTTCCACAGCCGCTCCAGCGAGGTCTGCAGCTCTACAAACACCCCCGTCGCGCCCGAGAGCAGCATCACAAAACCAATTGCCGAGGCAATCAGCCCCTGCGACTTGGTCTGCGCGCTCGACAGCGCGCCGCGCACCACCTCAGCCACTTGCGAGCCCATCACGTCCTCGACCTGGTGGATCAGATTGCTCTCGATGTAGGAGCGGTCGAGCCACCAGCCCAGCACCCCCACCAAGAGCAGCAGCAGCGGCGCCAGGCTCAGCATGCCGTAGAAGGACATGGCCGCGCTCATGCGCAAGCCATCGGCTGCCAGCCATTGATCGGCGGCATGGTAGAAGGGGCGGAAAGGATTGAGCTTGCGCTGCACCCGCTGGGCGAGCGTCGAGTCTTGTGTCACCATCGCCCGATTCTGGCATTGATGCAGCGCCTGCCGGTGTCAGCCATCGGCCATAGCTGGCGCCAGGTCCCAATTCCTCACAATCTGCGGCGCCGCGCCCACGCCTGCAGCGCGGCAGCCCCCACTTACCTCCCCATCAGCGAAGATGGTGTACCTGCTGCAGGCCATAGACGGGCGTTGCCAACCCCTCCTGCCGCGCTTTGAGCTGCAATGCCAAGTAGAGCGAATAGTGGCGCGACTGGTGCAGGTTGCCGCCATGGAACCACAGCTGCGGCTGCTGGGTGGGCTTCCACATATTGCGCTGCTCGCCCTCCCAGGGGCCGGGGTCCTTGGTGGTGTCCGATCCCAAACCCCAGACCTTGCCGACCCTGTCGGCCACCTCCTGGCTGATGAGGTCGGCCACCCAGCCATTCATCGAGCCATAGCCGGTGGCATAGACCACCAGGTCGGCCGGCAGCTCGGTGCCATCGCTCAGCACCACAGCGTTTTCAGTGAGGTGGCTGATGCCCTTGTTCTCGCCTGCTTGCAACTTGATGCTGCCGTCGATCACCAGGTCGCAGGCGCCCACATCGATGTAGTAGCCCGAGGCGCGGCGCAGGTACTTCATGAACAGGCCCGATTCATCGTCGCCAAAGTCCAGCATAAAGCCTGCCGCTTCAAGTTGGCGGTAGAACTCCGCATCGCGCTCGCGGATGCGGTCATACAGCGGCACCTGGAAGTCGGCCATGATGCGGTAGGGCAGCGAGGCAAACACCAGGTCCGCCTTCTTGGTGGTCATGCCGCTGGCCACCGCGCGCTCCGAGTACAGATCGCCCAGGCCAATGTCCATCAGCGAATCCGAGCGCACGATGTGGGTCGACGAGCGCTGCACCATGGTCACATCGGCCCCATGCTCCCAGAGCGCTGCGCAGATGTCGTGGGCCGAGTTGTTGGCCCCGATCACGACCACTTTCTTGCCGGCATAGGCCTCGGGCCCCGAATGCTGGGACGAGTGCTGCTGCTCGCCCCGGAAGCGCTCCTGGCCTTCGATGCGGGGGATGTTGGCCTTGCCCGACATGCCGGTGGCAAACACCAGCTGCTGGGGGCGCAGCACCATCTTGCGGCCCTCGCGCTCCACCGTCACCTCCCACTCCTGCGCGGCTTCGTCATAGCGCGCGCCCAGGCATTGGGTGGACGACCAGTAGTTCACCTCCATCACCCGGGTGTACATCTCCAGCCAATCGCCAATCTTGTCCTTGGGCGCAAACACCGGCCAGTGATCGGGGAAGGGAATGTAGGGCAGGTGGTCGTACCAGACCGGGTCGTGCAGGCACAGCGATTTGTAGCGGTTGCGCCATTGGTCGCCGGGGCGCGGCTGCCGGTCAATGACGATGTGCGACACGCCCAGCTGGCGCAGCCGCGCGCCCAGTGCAATACCGCCCTGGCCGCCACCTATCACCAGCACATAGGGTTGGCGGCTCTCGCCCAGGGTCTCGGCCTCTTCCTGCTGGCGGTCCAGCCAGGTCTGGCGGCCCCTGCGTATGCCGTGCTCGGCGCCCATCGGGCGGCGCAGGCCGAGGGCCTCTTCAAAGCCTTTCAGCTCCTGAATGGTGGTCAGCAAGGTCCAGATGCGGCCATCGCGGATACGCAGATGGCCCAGGCCCCGCGCATGGCGCGCATCCACTACCAGCCAGGCGCTCAACACACCATTGGCCTCCGTCACCTCTTCCTTCGGATCCAGCTGCAGCACCAGCGGCGCGGCGGCATCCAACTGGGCGGCCAGCATGTCGGCCACCTGCGCCGGGCCTTCGCAGGTCTTGAGGTTCCAAGTCAGCAGCACCAGGTCGCGCCAGTAGCAGTCCTCGGCAAACAGCTGGCTGGCCGCTGCAAAATCGCGGGCGGCCAAGGCCTGGTTGAGCTGGTCCAGCACCGCTTGCGCGCGGGCTGTCGGTGTACCCGCCGCAGTGGGCATGGCTGGGGTGGTGGCATTCTGGTTAGCGCTTGTCATGGCATGTCTCCTTTTTATGGTGATGTCGCAGCGGCTCTGCGGCCGTGGCAGTGCTGTTTTGCAAGCCCCATGCCAGGGCGCGATGCTGCACCGCAACCTCCTCGCACAAGGGCTGCGCGCTGCGGGTTTGCCAGCAGCGGGATGGCGCGCACACTGCCGCGGCCGATGCAACACCTGTTGCATGCGCCCTTTTGCACTGCAGCATCTGTTGCGGGTAAGCCTGATTGGCATCACCGGGGCGCGGGCACAGAATCAGCCCGGTGATTGCAGGAGACCCGCCATGCCCATCCACAGCTATACCGCCCATGTCCAGGAGCTCGAAGCCTTTGGCATGGGCTACCCGCTGCAAGGGGAGACACGCGACCGAGCGGTGCTGGGCAGCTGGCGCCGCTGCATCGACCAGCACCGGCTGGACCCGAGCCGCACCAGCGAAGCCCATATCGTGCCGGCAGGCCAGTTGCGCGCCCACCGCGAAGAGTCCGAGCCGCTGATCCGCATTGCCCGCAGCGGGCTGGAGCGGCTCTACCAACAACTCAAGGGCCTGGACTATGTGCTGCTGCTGGCCGACCGCCACGGCATCGCCGTCGATTTTTTGGGCCATGACAGCCACGCCATCGACCTGCGCAGCGCCGGCCTCTACCTGGGCGCACAGTGGCGCGAGGATGTCGCCGGCACTTCGGCCGTTGGCACCTGCCTGGCCACCGGCGAGGCGCTGACCGTACACCAGAGCGACCATTTCGACTTCACCCACACGACGCTGTCGTGTACCGCTGCGCCCATCTATGACCTGCAAGGCCAGCTGGCGGCCGTTTTGGACCTGTCCCTGCTGCGCTCGCCCGCCGCCCGCGCCAGCCAACAGATGGCGCTGCACCTGGTCACCGCTGCCGTGCGCCGGGTGGAGCTCGCCAACCTGATGGCCCAATCGGGCAGCGACTGGGTGCTGCGCCTAGCGCAGTCGCCAGACTTTCTGGATGTCGATGCCGATGCGGCCCTCAGCATCGACGCGAGGGGCCGCATCCGCGCCATGACCCATGCCGCCACCCGCATGCTGGCCGCCATTGCCGGGCTGAACTGGCGCCAGCAACCGCTGCAGACCGGCCAGCCGCTGGGCCGTTTTTTTGACACCGACCTGCAGGCCCTGCCGCAGCTGATGCGCAACCGCCCGGCGCAAGAGCGCATCCTGCGCGCCCGTGATGGCAGCATCTGGTTTGCCCATGCGCTGCCACCCCAGCCGCGCAGCAACGCGCAGGCCAGCCCACGCCCAAGCTTGCCCGCCCCGCTGCAGGCGTTGAACACCGGCGACGCCGCCATGGGCCAGCTGCTGCACAAGGCCGCCCGCCTGGCGCCGCAAGACCTGCCGGTGCTGCTGCAAGGCGAGACCGGCAGCGGCAAGGAGTTTCTGGCCCGCGCGCTGCATGCCGCCAGTGGCCGCAGCGGTGCCTTTGTCGCCATCAACTGCGCGGCCATCCCCGAGGCGCTGCTGGAGAGCGAGCTGTTTGGCTACCTGCCCGGCACCTGGACCGGAGGCGCGCACAAAGGCCGCGCCGGCCTGATCGAGGCCGCGCACCAAGGCAGCCTATTCCTCGATGAAATCGGCGACATGCCGCTGGCCCTGCAGGCCAAGCTGCTGCGCGTGCTGTCCGAATCCGAAATCACGCCCTTGGGCGCGCGGGCGCCGCAGAAGGTCGATATCCGCGTCATCTCCGCATCGCACAGGCCGCTGGCCGAGCTGGCCCACAGCGGCCAGTTCCGCGCCGACCTGCTCTACCGCCTAAACGCTGCCGAGCTGCAACTGCCCGCCCTGCGCGAGCGCAGCGACCTGTTGGCCCTGGCCGAGCACATGCTCGCCGCCCTGGGCTGCAGCCTGCGCCTGAGCGGGCCGGCACAGGCCGCCCTGCGCGCCCACCACTGGCCCGGCAATCTGCGCGAGCTGCACAATGCCCTGCGCTATGCCGCCGCGCTGGCCGAGCAACAGATCGACCTGGAACACCTGCCCGATGCGCTGCAGCGCAGCCCGGCTGCTGTGCAGGGGCAGGACGCGGTCAGCGATGCAGCTTTGGCAGGTGCCGCAGTGGAAGGCCGTACCTTGAATACCGCCACGCTGGAGCAGGTACTCGCCCAGTGCCAAGGCAACGTCTCCGAAGCCGCCCGCCTGCTGGGCGTCAACCGCTCGACCATCCACCGCCGCATCCAGCGCCAGCAGCTCAGCCGGGTGTTTGCGAGACAGGAAGGCGAGCGCTAGTAGCTGCGCTAGCCAAGCAATAAGGACTACCTTGATTGGGCGCTATCTGATCAGCCGCCTTGCGCAGGGATGACAGTGGCGCTACCCTTGTTGGCTTGCCAGCCCTGCTGGTTCAACCAACAGCATAGTCCTGGCATGCACCCCACAACCTCATTGCTCGCAGAGCATTTCAGCCTTCTGGCTGCGCAGCCCTGTTGGCAATGCACCGCCAACTATGGCAGCTGGTTATCCCTCCATTTCGGCCAGCCTCGGATCGTGGTGCGTGAACCTGTGCCGAATGCCAAACGCTTATCCATGCAACGCAGAAGTGCTGATGTGCAAGGCGATTTCCTGCTTTGGATCGAGATGGGTGCGTGGGAATACTCCGAAGAAGGCAAGCCTCTGCAGCACTCCGAGCAATCCCGTGAAGCGCTTCAAAAAGTGGCTGCACTTCTGCAAGGGCAATGCATCTCAAGCGTGCAGCTTCTGCATGCGCGCACTGAGACCATTTTTGATTTTGACCAGGGCGGCCAATTGCGTGTTTGGCCACATGCTGATGCCAGTGCCGACGACCCCCTGTGGCATCTCTACCTGCCAGAGAAGATATTGACTTTGCAGGCCGATGGCCTCATCGCGCATGGGCCTGTCTCTGAACAGCCATCCATCTTCATACCTGGCAAAACGGCCTCGGTTACGCTCGGCTAGTCCATCCACCCCGCCACATCGCTTGCCCATGCCCCGACACCGCTTTAACGTCTTTGGCCGCATCCTCGATCTGGAGCCCTGCCCTAGCGGCTGGCGCTGCTATGCCGTCGGGCAGGACGGCAAACGCGCTCCCGTCCAACTGGCGGTGCCCGCCGATCTACCTGCCAGCGATCTGGGTCAGTACCTCTACGACATCTACCATGAGCTGGCGACGGGCAGCCGGGGGGATGTAGTGGAGATTTCTGTTTCAGGTTCCCAAGGGGCCTAGTGCGGCCACGACAGCGCGCGGTACAGCGCAATTACCTCAGCCATCGCCTCATCGAACGGAGGCAGTTCTTCATCGACGTCTGCCGCCAGATCCTGGTATCCAGTGCGCGCCATGTCAATCACATCTTCCGACTCCATGGAGTGAATATTTGGGACGATGCCTTTAGAGCCGCAAGAAGCCAGCAAGATCTCATATATCTTGGCGAAATCTTCAGCGGTCAGTGGAGGCCCTGACCGCAGCAATAGCCAGATGTCATAGACGTCCTGCCGGCGGTTTCTTCTTCGAATAGGCTGCTGAAGCAACGAGCGCATCTTCTCCGCCAGCACATTGTTCAAGGTATAGGAATGTATGCTTGCACCACCATCCAACGCCAGCACTTCCACATCGAATACAACCTCATTGAAGCTGTAGTCGATTTCCACAACTTGCGCTGCACTACCCGCCTGCAAACGAGCGACCTGCCCGGCATGGCTTCGGTTCGCAAAGCCGATTTTCAATGCCAGGCTATGGTGTGTCTTGTTCTCGCCTTTTGGTTGAACCGTATGCGACTGCAAGCGGCATAGCGTGCCATAGGACAGTCGATTCTCCGCAGCAACCAGCCCCGCTTGCAGCTCTTTCAAAAGTACCTCTGCACTCTCAGCGCTGTACATGTCCTTGGTCGAAAAATCCAAGTCCCGGGTGTAGCGGGAGCTGTCATACCGGATAGCCAGCAGCAGCCCGCCTTTCATCACCATCTTGGCACTCAGATTTCTGGAATGGCCAATGCCGTCGAGGATGATATGCACCGCCTCTCGAAAGCCCTGCTGCCCTCGTGGCGCGCGCGCCACCCAGGCCTCAATGTCCACTTCGTTCATATTCACTCGGTGTTGGGTTGCGTTCCATCTAGCGACGGTACGTTCACTGAAAGCGCCCAGCGCTCAGAGAAAAAAGGCGCATATTCAGCCTGCGGATCTAGCTTTCGCGAGCCTCCTCTTTGCACCTGAGACGCCCAGGCACTGATGAGCGGATCAGACAGGCCACACACGGTTTCCAGCAGATAGCCAGCGCGGGAACGCTCAATCAAGGTGCCGTGCCTATCCACCTCCTCAACGATGAGCTGCAGATACTTGGCCGCATATTCCCGGTACGTATCAATGACATGCTGCATTCCACCACAGAGGTCCGGTTCACGGAGCATGTCTAGGAAAGTTCGCCCGACCATTGCCACCCGAACAGACGGTGACTTGATCGTCTTGAAAGCACCACGATGCGAGCGGCGAACCAGCTCGACCCGCATCCCATCGATGCGCTCCAATTTCTGAAATTTCAACGTAGGCAACTTGGCAGCAAGATAGCTTGTCTTGCGTGTCTTGAGCTCCTTTTCCATACGTGCGGCCGCTTGCTCTTTCCACTCGCGATCAGTTGGCGTGCACAGGTACAGAATCTTGGAAAAGCGATCGGTAATGCCGTGGTACTCCATCGCACTCAGATGGCTGACGTAAGCAAAGGGGTCGACGGCGCAGGCCACCTCCATGGGCAGAGGCTTGTTATGTCCAAACAGTTGGAAAACAGTCCCCGCCTTGAACCCTTTGGCTGCCGAAATCAAACCAAATGCTGACAAGGTATCAACCACCCTTGTGTATAACGACAGTGACGCTGGTTCATTGGTCGCGTGGGTCGCGACCAAAACGCCCAACTCATATGCCGTGACGACGGGCTTCGCCCATCCTCCCAATCGTTCTTGGATCGGTTTGATGAGCGCGCTCAAGATCTCAGGCGAATCTGAAATTTTAGTCACTTGATATCATTTACGTCCTAAGGACGAAAATGATATCAAGTGTTTATCTGTTTGTCAAGCAGTTTAATGTTCTAACCATCTGAGGGCTGCGAAGAATTTGAAAACCATGAGCCTAAAAAAAAGCGGCTCGACTTTTGGCCTCAGTTGACAAACAGCTTACTCGATGTATGCATTCACTGCACCTTCAGCCCTTTTTGTACTATCGAGGACTGCGCATGTGTCGAAGCGCTAAGGAAACCCTTCAATACCCCTTCTATCGCATGCGATGATCCAGACATAAGACCCATGAGATTGGTTACCTGACTGGGAAGAAATCCCAGCGCAGCCAAGTGCTAACTGGCCGGTCTGAATTGATCCGTTTCTCAAACGATCAACACGCCCGATCAATCCACACTGGGGGCACGAGGCTGGGCATTCACCTTGATGACCCGCACATCGCTCAGGTCTACTACATCTCCGGCTTGTACCGAGCCATACGATTTGCCGTTGACGATGAGATGCTTGCCATCGGTACTGGCCGTGATGGTGTCACTCCGGTAATTGATTCCACCTGTTCCATACTGAGACTCGGCCGACTGCAAGGGCACGATAAAAACCACGCCAGCACCCTCAAGTCGGCTTCCGCTACCAGTATTAACCGATACCTTGCACCCTGCCAGCGTAGCAACCAGTGCGGTGCAAAGCAAAAATTCCTTCAGTCCACGCATCGTTTTCCTCAATTATTGACATCATGTTGTGGGTGCTCAGAGCTGAAGTCGATCACCATCTGAGCTACGTGAATTTCACAGGCACACTTATATAGCAAAAGTTTATTTTTAATTAATTTCAATAGTTATTTTGTATTTCACTGAGGCGACATGACTGAGCCGCGCCCAGGGCGTCATTCGTTCGCATAGAACAATCCACGTACCATTTTTGGTCACGCCGTAACATTGCCCAGAGTTCGTGCAAGTGATGTCCGCGTCTCGGCAGCCCGTGTCTACGATGGCGGTAGCCATCCAACAGCGCGCTAGCCCAACAAAAAAGCCGCGCAACCCAAAGGCAGCGCGGCTCTCGGCCACCGTCAAAAAAACGGCTTAGTCGATACGTGCAATCACCGCACCGGCAGCCTGGTAGCTGCCCGCTTCCACCTTCAGGCTGATGCGGCCAGCGCGGGGGGCGTTGATCTGCATTTCCATCTTCATGGCTTCCATCACGGCGATCAGCTCGCCCTCTTGCACGGTGGCGCCGTCGGCGACCTTCCAGGTCGTGAGCGTGCCGGCAGAGGCGGCGGTCACAGCCTTCTCGTCCACAGCTGCTTCCACGGGCGCTGGGGCAGCGCCAGGGGCCGACAGGCCGGACAACAGCGATGCGGGCAGGCCCAGCATCACGCGGCGGCCGTCGAGCTCGATGGCGACGCGCTGCAGGCCAGCGGTGGCGGCGGGCTGTGGACGGGTTTCGGGCTGGGCGTCCCACTGGGGCATCAGCTCGGTTTCGATCCAGCGGGTGTGCACGCCAAAGTGCTCGCCGTTGATGAAGTCGGCATGCGCCATCACCGCTTCGTGGAAAGGCAGCACGGTCGGCACGCCTTCGATCTTGAACTCCTTGAGCGCGCGGCGTGCGCGTTGCACGGCCACTTCGCGGCTGGGGCCCCAGACGATCAGCTTGGCCAGCATGGAATCGAACTGGCCCGCCACTTGCGAGCCGGATTCCACACCGCTATCGACGCGCACGCCCGGGCCCGATGGGGCCTCAAAGCGGGTCACCAGACCAGGGGCGGGCAGGAAGCCACGGCCCACATCTTCGGCATTGATGCGGAACTCAAAGGCATGGCCGTGGGGTGCAGGCACCGTGGTGTCGGCCAGCACTTCGCCTTCGGCCACGCGGAACTGCAGGCGCACCAGGTCGGTACCGGTGGTCTCTTCGGTTACGGGGTGCTCCACCTGCAAGCGGGTGTTGACTTCCAGGAACGAGATGGAGCCGCTTTGGCTCAGCAGGTATTCCACCGTGCCGGCGCCCACATAGCCAGCGGCCTGGCAGATCTCGCGGGCCGATTGGTGGATGCGCTCGCGCTGCTCGGTGCTCAGGAAAGGCGCTGGCGCCTCTTCGACCAGCTTCTGGTTGCGGCGCTGCAAAGAGCAGTCGCGCGTACCCAGCACCCGCACATTGCCGTGCTGGTCGGCCATCACCTGGGCTTCGATGTGGCGAGGCTTGTCCAGGAACTGCTCGACAAAGCACTCGCCGCGACCAAAGGCGGTCACCGCCTCGCGCACTGCAGCGGCATACAGCTCGTCGATGTCCTCGGCCTTCCAGATCACCTTGATGCCACGGCCCCCACCACCAAACGCAGCCTTGACCGCAATCGGCAGACCATGGTCACGCGCAAAGGCATGCACTTCGGAGACGTCCTTGACCGGCTCAGGCGTGCCTGCCACCAGTGGTGCCCCCACGCTCAGCGCCAGCTTGCGCGCCTGCACCTTGTCGCCCAGCTGCTCAATGGCCGAAGGCGGTGGGCCGACCCAGGTCAGGCCGGCACCGATCACGGCGCGGGCAAAGGCGGCGTTTTCGGACAGGAAACCATAGCCCGGGTGCACCGCATCTGCGCCACTCTTTTGCGCCACTGCCATCAGCTTGGCGATGTCCAGATAGGTCTCTGCCGGGCGCTGGCCTTCGAGCGCATAGGCCTCATCGGCCATGCGCACATGCAGCGCGTCGATATCGGCGTCGGCATACACCGCCACGCTTTTGAGGCCGTGGTCCGTGCAGGCACGGATGATTCGGACGGCGATCTCGCCACGGTTTGCAATCAATACTTTTTTCATGGCTGAGAAGACTCCAGACAACCAAAACACGACAGAGAAGTGAGATTGCCGCAGCGTGTTTCACAGCCTTTTGCAATCAACACTTCGCTCATAGCTATATCCATTCAAGAACGGGGCGCGCACGCCCTGTTCAACACTCAGCTCACCAGGTCCGCAAAGGGCGCCAGGGGGCGGAATTGCAGCCAGCCACCGACAGGCACTTGCGCGGCCAGGTCGAGGTGGTAGGAGGCAATGCAGGCGATGACCGGGTAACCGCCGGTCAAGGGGTGGTCAGCCAGGAACAGCACGGGCTGGCCGCTGGCGGGCACCTGGATGGCGCCCAGGGCGGTGCCCTCGCTGGGCAGCTCCTGGGTTTGGCTGCGCACCAGGGCCTCTTCACCGGCCAGGCGCAAGCCCACGCGGTTGGACTGGGGGGTAACCTGCCAGCGCTGCGCGGCAAACAGGGCCACGGCCTCGGGGGTGAACCAGTCGGTGCGCGGGCCCATGACGACATCGAGCACGACCGTCTCGCCGGCCTTGGGCAGTGCAGGTGGGGTGTGATCGGGGGCTTCCACCGCAGCGGCATCGCGCGCATCGCCCACGGCCAGGGTCTGGCCGGTGGTCAATGCGGCGGGGCCGATGCGGGCCAGGGTGTCGGTGCTGGTGCTGCCCAGCACCGGCTCCACCAGCCAGCCGCCGCGCACCGCCACATAGCTGCGCACGCCGCTGTCGGGCTCGCCCAGCTGGATCACATCGCCATCGTTCAAGGCAATGGCCGCATTGCGTTCGGCCTGCCAGGCAGCGCCACTGGCGCTGCGCACGGTCAAGGGGCCGGTGGCGCCAGTAACGGCCAGCACGGTGGCACCCAGGCTTTGCAATTGCAGGCCTGCGGCGACCGATTCCAGCACCGATTGGCGTGCGTCGTTGCCCACCAGGCGGTTAGCACGGCGCATGGCGCCCTGGTCCAACGCGCCGGCGGCCGATACGCCCTGGCCCGCCTGGCCGGCACGGCCGGCATCCTGCACCAGGGTTTGCAAACCGGTGGCACGCACACACATGCCGGCACCAGTGTGCTCGGCTGCTGCGGGGGACTGGGCCTGCACGGCAGATTGCTGCTGCAGCAGCGCCTGGCCAGCCGCGGTGCTGGCATCGACAAAGCGCACCAGCATGCCCGGCTGCAGCAAGGCAGGCGGGTTGCGCAGGAGGTCCCACATGGGCACGTCGGTGCGGCCCAGCAGCTGCCAGCCGCCGGGGGTGTCATTGGGGTAGACGGCACTGAAGGTGCCGGCAATGGCGACCGAGCCCGCAGGCACCTTGGTGCGCGGCGTGCTGCGGCGCGGCACGTTCAGGCTCGGATCGCCACCGGTCAGGTAGGCAAAGCCGGGCGCAAAGCCGCAAAAGGCCACGCTGTAATCCGTACCGCTGTGGCGGCGAATCAGCTCGGGGACATCAATGCCCAGGATCTGCGCCACATCGGCCAGGTCCTCGCCGTCGTAATGCACGGCAATCTCGACACGCTGGCCGGCGCTGCGGGCCTGGCGGCCCAGGCGCAGTGCCGCCATATGGCGCTGCAGATCGGCAGCGCTGGTCTGCCAGCGGTCAAAGGAGATGAGGATGGTGCGCGCAGCGGGCACCAGCTCCTGCACGCCAGCGGGCAGCTCGGCCTGCAGGGCGGCCAGCAGGTCCAAGGTGTGCTCCAGGTCCTGCAGCTCCACCAGCATGCTCTGGTCGCTCACCGGCAGAAAGCGCATCGTGCGTTCGTCGCTCATGCGCCCGCCTTGTCCATGAAGGAGCGGATCTGCACGCCTGCGGCTTGCAGGTGCTCACGCACCGCCTGGGCCATGGCCACCGCACCAGGGCTGTCGCCGTGTACGCAGATGGAATCGGCTTGCACTTCAACCACCGAGCCATCATTGGCCTGCACCGTGCCTTGCTGCACCAGCTGCAGCATGCGCTGGGCAACCATCTCAGGGTCGTGCAGCACAGCGCCTGGCTCGCGGCGCGACACCAAGGTGCCTTGCGGCGTGTAGCCACGGTCGGCAAAGGCCTCGGCAATCACCGTCAGGCCCGCTTCGCGCGCCCACTGCATCAGCGGCGAGCCAGCCAGCACCACCAGCGCCAGCTGGCCGCCGACGGCCTGCATAGCCTCGATCACCGAGGCGGCCTGGCGGCGGTCCTGGGCGATGGTGTTGTACAGGGCGCCATGGGGTTTGACATAGCGCACCGTGGTGCCAGCCGCAGCGGCCAGGCCTTGCAGCGCGCCAATCTGGTAGATCACATCGCTCACCAGGTCGGCATGCGCCACATCCATGTTGCGGCGGCCAAAACCCACCAGGTCGCGGTAGGCCACATGGGCACCGACCACGACATTGTTGGCCTTGGCTTTTTTCAAGGTATCGAGAATGCCAGCCGGATCGCCTGCATGAAAACCGCAGGCCACGTTGGCACTGCTGACGATGGACAGCATAGACGCATCGTCGCCCATGCTCCATGCGCCCAGGCTCTCGCCCAGGTCGCTGTTCAAATCCATGGTGAGGGACATGGTGCTACCTTTCTTATGAATTTCAGTGGAGTTGGCCTGCGCTCAGCTGCAGATCCTGCTGTTCGGGATCATGCCGCAGCACGGCTGCAATCAGCGCCTCAATACCCTTGCACTGCGTCTCCACCGCCATGCTGGGGGCGCCAGGCAGCGCCGCTGCCATCTCGGGCAGGTAGGGCACATGCACAAAGCCGCCGCGCGTTTGCGCCCAGGCGGGCACGGTGTTCAGGCGGTGCATCAGGCCGTAGAAGACATGGTTGCAGACAAAGGTGCCGGCGGTGTTGCTCACCTCGGCGGGCACACCGGCTGCACGCATTGCAGTCACGGCCTGCTTGATGGGCAGGCGCGCAAAATAGGCCGCTGGGCCATCGGTGGCCACCGCCACATCGATGGGCTGCTGGCCGGCGTTGTCGGCGATGCGGGCATCGTCCACATTGATGGCCACGCGCTCGATCGACAAGGCCGTGCGGCCGCCGGCCAGGCCCAGCGCAATCACCAGGCTGGGCCGGTGCTGCTGCAGGGCTGCGTCCAGCGCATCCAGCGCTTTGCCAAACACACAGGGCAGCTGCACGCCAACAATGCGCGCACCGTCGATGGTCTTGCCATCGAGCGTGCGGGCCACTTCCCACGCGGGGTTGAGGGGGGCTTTGTCAAAGGGCTCAAAGCCCAGCACCAGTACGGTTGTGTCAGTCATGCAGAAGTCCTGTGGTTGCGGCGATCAGTGGTTCATCAAAAAGTACAGCAAAAACACATTGCAGACCAGGATGCCCAGCGCCGTAGGCACCTGCGCCTTGATGACGGCATTGCGGTCCGGTAGCTCCAGCAGTGCCGCCGGCACGATGTTGAAGTTCGCGGCCATCGGCGTCAGCAAGGTGCCGCAGTAGCCAGAGAGCATGCCAATCGCCGCCATGATGGCCGGGTCAGCGTTGTAGATGTTGATCAGCACGGGTACGCCCACGCCGCCGGTCATCACCGGGAAGGCCGCAAAACCATTGCCCATGATGACGGTGAACAGCGCCATGCCGACCACGTACACCAGCACCGCGACAAAGCGCAGATCCATGTTGATGTAGGTGGTGGTCACATGGGCCACCGCCTTGCCAACGCCAGCGTCCGAGAACACCAGGCCGAGCATGCCCAGCATCTGCGGCAGCACCATGGCCCAGCCCATGGCATCGACCAGGCGGCGCGATTCGCGCAGCGATTGCACCGGCGATTCGCGGGTCATCTTGCAGGCCATGGCCGCACCGATGATGCAGCCCAGTGCCAGGCTCACCAGGGTGGCGTTCTTGGGGTCGATTAGGAAGTTGCCGCCAATCTTGAAGTCTTTGAGCAGCACGCTGCCAATCACGGTGACCACAGGGATCGCCAGCGCCGGCACAAACAGCTTGTTCTTCAGGCGCAGAGCGCTTTCCTTGTTCTCGGCATCGCTGCGCACTTGCGGCTTGCCGCCGCCTACGCCCTTGACCAGCACGATCAGCGCCAGCACGATCACGCCAGCACCCACCACTTCAGGCGGCATCTTGTCGCCCAGCAGGAACATGACCGCATACAGACCCCAGAACAGGCCAGTAGTCCAGCGCTTGGGGTTGCTGGCATCAAGCAGATTGAAGACGGCCACAGCCGCCATGACCAGGCCAGCCAGCCAATAGACTTGGGTGATGCTGAAAATCATGCTGCACCTCCTTCGCGGGTAGTGGAAGCGGCAGATGGCGCGTTAGCCATTTCCTTGGCGATGTACTGGTCCAGGCGATGCAGGCGGTAGGAATGGATCAGGAACGCGCAGATGGCGGTCGGGATACCCCATACGGCCACATGGATCGGCTCCACATCGACACCGGCTTCATGCAGGAAGGTGGTCATCAGCACAATCGCGCCGAAGGCCACAAAAATATCTTCGCCGAAGAACAGGCCGACGTTGTCGGTCGCGGCGCTGAAAGCACGCAGGCGGTAGCGCAGCGCTTCGGGCAGCTTGCCGTAGCGGGTCTCGGTCGCGCCTTCAGCCATAGGGGCCAGCAGCGGACGCACCATTTGTGGATGGCCACCCAGGCTGGTCAGGCCGATGGCGGCGGTCAGTTGGCGCGCGCCCAGGTAGACGATCAGCAGACGGCCCGTGGTGGCCGACTTGATGTGGCCGATCCAGTTTTGCGCATGTTGGCGCAGGCCATGGCGCTCGAGCAGACCGATCACGGCCAGCGGCAGTACCAGGATGAGCGGCAGGTTGCGGGTTTTGACAAAACCCGTGCCCAGCTCGGCCAGCACTTTCTGGACCGGGAAACCCGCCAGCGCAGCGGTGACGAGCGCCGTCACCACCACTACCACAAAGGGATTGAAGCGCAGGATGAATCCCACGACGATGACGGCCACCCCGAGGAGGGGCCAGAGGTTGATGATTGAGTTGTCCATGACAATACAAGGTTTGTTATAGGCACGGCGCCCGTCCCAAAGGCTGGGTCACCGCATAGTTTTTGTTCAACAACCTATCAATTTCAATGATGGTCAAATTGAGTTTGTTGAACAATACAAAAGTTTAGCCAAACAAAACAGCCTTTCTCATCGGGAAAACCCGTACACATCTGCTTTCAAATAGTGATGTAGGCGAAAACCTCGTCTTTATGGCGACGAAAATCGCCATACTGACCGATTCAGAGGCTGAGGCCATCCGCTGGGCTGGGCTAGAGGCCACCGCTATCATGTGTATCAATCTCTGACTACCTGCGATCGCCATGAATGTTGCACTGCCTACTCTCTCGCTCAATGATCGCGTGGCCGAGCAGATTCGCGAGCGCATCGTGCGCGGCGAATTCCAGCCCGGATCGCGCCTGTCCGAGGTGGCGCTGAGCGAGAGCCTGGAGATCTCGCGCAACACCTTGCGCGAGGTGTTCCGACTGCTGACCAAGGAAGGCCTGCTGCGCCACTTGCCTAACCGGGGCGTGTTTGTCGCCATCCCCTCGATGGCCTCCATCATGGATATCTACCGCGTGCGCCGCATGATCGAGTGCCAGGCGCTGCAGCAGGCGATTCCCCAGCACCCGGCGCGCAAAGAGATGCGCGAAGCCGTCGCCGCCCAGAAGCAGCTGCGCGCAGCCGGCCGCTGGGTCGAAGTGGGCACCGGCAATATGCGTTTTCACAAGGGCGTTGTGGCGCTGGCCGACAGCGAGCGGCTCAACACCCTGTTCTCGCACCTGCTGGTGGAGCTGCGCCTGGCATTTGGCATGCTGGGCGATGCCGAGTTCATGCATGCGCCCTACATCGACCTGAATGCCCAGATCCTGGAGCGCTTTGAGGCCGGGGACATGGAGCAGGCCGCCAAGCTGATGCATGACTACCTGACCCATTCCGAGCGCGTGCTGCTGAGCGTCTATGCCCGCCGCATGAGCGATGCGGGCATGGTGCTCTGATTTCTGACTTGCCTAACCAAGCTTTTGGCGCATCTGCCGACTGCCGTTGAAGTCCTTGCGGCCAAGCCTGCCAAGTCGTCGCATTGCCAGCGCGTTGCAGCAATGGCGTCTGATCGATAGCATCTACAGCCTTGGCGCCACACCCATCCCCATGCATCGCCAAGCCTTCATCAGCCACCATGCCCGAGAGCAAACAAGGTTTGCCAGCCTGGTTGAGGATGTGGGCCTGAGCGTGGATGAATGGCAGCAAACAGGAGCCCCTGCAATGATTGAACAAAAAATGCTGATAGGTGGCCGGGCTTGCGATGCGAGCAATGCGGCGACGGTGGAGCGCAAGAATCCGCTCGATGGCACGGCAGCATCCCGCGCCCCTGCCGCCACGGTGGCCGATGCGGTGCGGGCCTGCGAGGCGGCAGCAGCGGCTTTCCCGGCCTGGGCACAGCTGGGGCCCGGTGCGCGACGCGCGCTGCTGATGAAGGCCTCTGACACCCTGCACGCCAAGGGCGATGCCATCGCTGCAGCCATGGCATCCGAGACGGGGGCCTCCGGCCAATGGGCGGGCTTCAACGTCCACCTGGCCAGCAATATGCTGCTGGAGGCAGCGTCCCTGACCACGCAGATCAGCGGCGAAGTCATCCCCTCCGATGTGCCGGGCAGCCTGGCCATGGCGGTGCGCCAGCCCGCTGGGGTGGTGCTGGGTATCGCGCCGTGGAATGCGCCGGTGATCCTGGCCGTGCGCGCCATCTCCACCGCACTGGCCTGCGGCAACACCGTCATCCTCAAAGGCTCGGAGTGGTGTCCGGCCACGCACGGTCTGGTCATGGAGGCACTGCAGGATGCCGGCTTGCCGCCCGGTGTGCTGAACTTTGTGACCAATGCGCCAGAGGACGCGGCCAGCATCGTCGAAGCCATCGTTGCCCACCCGGCGGTGCGCCGCGTCAGCTTCACCGGCTCCACGCGTGTGGGCCGCCTCATTGCGCAAACCTGCGCCCGCCACCTCAAGCCCGCGCTGCTGGAGCTGGGTGGCAAGGCACCCTTCATCGTGCTGGACGATGCCGACCTGGAGGCAGCGGCCCGCGCCGCCAGCTTCAGTTCCTTTGCCAACTCGGGGCAAATCTGCATGTCGACGGAACGCTTGGTGGTCGACCAGCGCGTGGCCGACGCCTTTGTCGCCAAGCTGGCGGCAAGGGCTGCTGCGCTGCCATTGGGCGATCCCCGCCAGGGGCCAGTGGTGCTGGGATCAGTGGTGGGCATGGCTACCGTCGAGCGCTGCAACGCCTTGATCGACGATGCCCTGGCACACGGCGCCAGCATCGTCTGCGGCGGCAAGGCGGACAGCACGCTGATGCCTGCCACCTTGCTGGACGGCGTGACGCCTGCGATGCGCATCTACCACGAAGAGAGTTTTGGTCCCGTCAAAGGCATCGTGCGCGTGAACGGCGAAGACGAAGCCATTGCCTGCGCCAACGACAACGCGTTCGGCCTGTCATCTGCGGTGTTCACCCGCGACACCGCACGCGGCTGGCGCGTGGCAGCCCGCATCGAGGCCGGTATCTGCCACATCAACGGCCCCACCGTGCACGACGAGGCACAAATGCCGTTTGGCGGCGTCAAGGATTCAGGCTATGGCCATTTTGGCGGGCGCCAGGGTATCGATGCCTTCACCGACACCCGCTGGATCACCATGCAAACCACCGAGCGCCAGTACCCGTTCTAAAGGGCCAGAACGGGCCGATACCGGCAATACGCCTCAGGCCGCAGCAGGGTAGAACAGCTTGCGCGCCGTGGCGCTTTGCACGGCCTGCGCAATTGCGCCAATATGGTCCGGCGTGGTGCCGCAGCAGCCACCCACGATGTTGACCAGGCCTTCGGCCGCGAACTCATGCACCAGGCGGCTGGTGATCTCGGGCGTCTCGTCAAAGCCGGTATCGCTCATGGGATTGGGCAGGCCGGCATTGGGGTAGCAGCTGATGAAGGTATCAGGCGCGGCCTTGGCCAACTCTTGCACATAAGGGCGCATCAAGGTTGCACCCAGCGCGCAGTTCAGCCCGATCGACAGCGGGTTGGCATGGCGCACGCTGTGCCAGAAAGCCGTCACCGTCTGGCCCGACAGGATGCGGCCCGAGGCATCGGTAACAGTGCCGCTGATCATGATCGGCAGCACCTGGCCCGATTGCTCGAAGGCCTCATCCACCGCAAACAGCGCCGCCTTGGCGTTCAGCGTGTCAAAAATCGTCTCGACCAAGATCACATCGGAGCCGCCTTCAATGAGCGCCAAGGTCTGCTCCAGGTAAGCCTGGCGCAGCGCCTCAAAGGTCACATTGCGCGCGCCGGGGTCATTCACATCGGGGCTGATGGACGCGGTCTTGGGCGTGGGGCCCAAGGCGCCGGCCACATAGCGCTTGTGGCCCGGCGTGCTGTACTTGTCGCAGGCTGCGCGCGCCAGCTGGGCGCTCTTGAGGTTCATCTCATAAGCCAGCTCGGCCATGTGGTAATCCTCTTGGGCAATCGTGGTCGCACCAAAGGTATTGGTCTCGATCAGATCAGCGCCAGCGGCCAGGTATTTCTCGTGGATGTCGCCAATCACATCGGGGCGGGTCAGCGACAGCAGCTCGTTGTTGCCCTTCACATCGTAGGCAAAGTCCTTGAAGCGCTCACCGACGCTGCCCGGGCCGCTATAGCCTTCGCCCCGGTACTGGGCCTCGCCCAGCTTGAAGCGTTGGATCATGGTGCCCATGGCGCCGTCGAGGATGACGAGGCGCTTGGCCAGGGTGGCGGGCAGTTCTTGGGCTCGGGTGTAGCGGGGCAGTGACATGGCGGCCATTGTAGGGCGGCCGCCCCCCACGTGGCGGCCAGGCGTTATTTGCCATACCGGCGCTGGTTGTATGGCGTCGCAGGGGGTGCAAGCCCGCTGCGCTGCCGCACAGCCCGTTACGCACAGCAAACCCTGGCCGGCCTTGCCGCGCCCCAAAACGCGCACAATAGCGCTTTGCGCCCGCCCGGGCGGCCCCGCCTTGGCCTACCCGCCTACGCAGGCCCGCCAGGCCGGTTGACGACACCCCCGCTTGCGCGGCCCCACCCGGGGGCCGGCACAGCTGCCTTCTCTAGCAATTTGTGACTTCCCTCGCCCACACCGTTTTGCAGGATGCCTTTGGCTATGCGCACTTTCGCGGCTCGCAGCAAGCCATTGTTGACCATGTGATCGGCGGCGACGATGCGCTGGTGCTGATGCCCACCGGCGGCGGCAAAAGCCTGTGCTACCAAATCCCGGCCATCGTGCGCCAGCAGCAGGGCCACGGCACCACCATCGTCATCTCGCCCCTGATCGCGCTGATGCACGACCAGGTCAGCGCCATGCACGAGATCGGTGTGGACGCCGCCTTCCTCAATTCCACCCTCGACTACGACCAGACCCGCGATGTGGAGCTGCAACTGCTGTCGGGCGGCATCACCTTGCTGTATGTGGCGCCCGAGCGGCTCAACACCCCGCGCTTTCTGGGCCTGCTCGATGAGCTGCATGCGATGGGCAAGCTGGCCCTGTTCGCCATCGACGAGGCCCATTGCGTCAGCCAGTGGGGGCATGACTTTCGGCCCGAGTACCGTGAGCTGACCGTGCTGCACCAGCGCTATGCCGGCGTGCCGCGCATTGCGCTCACCGCCACGGCCGATGCGCTGACCCGCGCCGACATTGTCGAGCGCATGCAGCTCGAATCGGCGCGCGTCTTCATCAGCAGCTTTGACCGCGCCAACATCCGCTACACCATCGTCGAGAAAAAAGACGCCTCCGCCCAGCTGCTGCGCTTTATCGAGCGCGAGCACGATGGCGATGCTGGCGTGGTGTATTGCCTCTCGCGCAAAAAGGTGGAGGAAGTCGCGCAAACCCTGTGCGATGCCGGCGTCAACGCCCTGCCCTACCACGCCGGCCTGGGCGCCGAGCTGCGGCAAAAAAACCAAAGCCGTTTTCTGCGCGAAGAAGGCATTGTGATGGTCGCCACCATCGCGTTCGGCATGGGCATCAACAAGCCCGATGTGCGCTTTGTTGCCCACGTCGACATGCCCAAGAACATCGAGAGCTACTACCAGGAAACCGGCCGGGGCGGCCGCGACGGCCTGCCCGCCGATGCCTGGATGGCCTATGGCTACCGCGACGTAGTCAGCCAGCGCAGCATGATCGACGAGAGCCCGGCCGGTGATGCCTTCAAGCAGGTGATGCGCGGCAAGCTCGATGCGCTGCTCGGCCTGGCCGAAGGCACCGACTGCCGGCGCGTGCGCCTGCTGGCCTATTTTGACGAGGTCTATGGCCAGGGCGGCGATTACGACTCGGCCCACCCCGAGGCATCCGCCGCATCCGCCGAGAAGGCGCCGCGCTACCAGTGCGGCAACTGCGACAACTGCCTGAACCCGCCCAAAACCTGGGACGGCACCGACGCCGCGCGCAAGCTGCTGTCCACCATCTACCGCGCCCACGCCGCCAGCCAAGTCACCTTTGGTGCCACCCATATCCTCGACATCGTGCGCGGCAAGGAAACCGACAAGGTGCGCCAGTTCAGCCACCAGCAGCTGAGCACCTTTGGCCTGTGCCAGGACTACACCGAACCCCAGCTGCGCGGCGTGCTGCGCCAGCTGCTGGCCATTGGCGCACTGGCCACCCAAAAAATGCAGACCGAGGCCGGCTACAGCTTTGAGACCCTGGTGCTGTGCGACGGCTCACGCGCCGTGCTGCGCGGCGAGCAAACCGTGGAGCTGCGCGAAAGCACCGCCGAACGCAGCCCCAGCAAACGCCAGCGCAGCACCAAACCCGCCGTCGCCGCGCAAAACCTGGGCCCCGACGAGCAGGTCCGCTTCATCAACCTCAAGGCCTGGCGCACCGAAGTGGCCAAGGAGCACAACGTGCCCGCCTACGTCGTCTTCGCCGACGCTACCTTGGCCGCCATCGCCCAGCGCAATCCGCAGAGTCTGGATGAGCTGCAGGGCGTAAGCGGGATTGGGGTGAAAAAGCTGGAGGCTTATGGGGAGGCGGTGTTGCGGGTGTGTGGCGCCGAATAGTTTCAAAAATTGTTGTTGCAATGCAAACAAAGTAGAACCCATGCTTCTATTTTGTAAAGCTATGCTCTAATGCCGTTTCAATTGTTTAAAACTATTAACAAACGGACGGACATATGCTGAAAAAATGGATTGCAATCGGCGCCCTGCTGGGCACCGGCATGGCCCAGGCTTACATGCCCCAATCGGGCACCTGGGTGGTCACCAGCGAGCTCAATGGCAAGCCCGGTCGCGGCCTGGCCATCGATGTGCAGAACCAGACCCTGGTCATGCAAATGTATGCCTACGACGCCAGCGGCAATGCCACGTTCTACCTGACCTCGGGCGCCTACAAGAACAACCAGTATTCCGGCACCTTGAACAAATACCGTGGCGGCCGCTATCTGGGCAGCAACGAACGCATTGGCCAGGACAACGGCAACGATGGCGTGGTGTCCATGCGCTTCGAGTCCGGCACCAAGGGCTACATCAAATTCCCCGGCGAAGCGGAAAAGGAAATCTCCCGCTTCAGCTTCGGCTATGACAACAGCCCGCAGAGCCTGTTTGGCATGTGGCTGTTCACGTCTCTGGGCGCCAGCACAGCGTCGACCGATTTCGTCAGGCTGGAGAAGCTGGCGACGGGAAGCGGTTACGGAACCGGCTTTGCCGCCACCTCCAACTACCGTTTTGGCTGTGAGCATTTGACCAGCGGTCCCAATGCCGGTCTGCTGCTTTGCCTCAAGCTCAACGCCGCCGATCGCACCGAACAGGTCTACTACCTGAACTACGCCGTCAATGACGGCGAAGGTGTGACCGGCGCCACACCGGAAACGGCCACCAAGCTGTTGGTGGTCCGCCGCCTGACCACCAACAACGATGACGGCACAGGCATCCTCTTGAAGGACGCCGAAGCCCAAACGCCTGCCGATCCAGAAGCACTCCGCCAGGCATTGGCAGACGCTGCCGCCCAGCCTAACGAGCAATAGCCCCGGCGCTTCTCCACCTCCGAGAGCCAGCAGCCCCTGACCGGGAACTGCTGGCTTTTTTGCTGGCGAGCAGAACACTCACCCATCGCATCCCTGAGAAACGCTGCCAACTACCCACCGCTACACTCAGCCTCCATGCCCGCCACCACCCCTCCCCGCCTGTCCATCCGCACTCTCCAAAGCCCCATCAGCGGGCCCTGCTCGCTGGAGCTGGGCGCAGGCGAATGCATCGCCGTCATGGGCGCTTCGGGGTCGGGAAAATCGGTGCTGCTGCGGCTGATTGCCGACCTGGACCCGGGCAGTGGTGAAGTGCTGCTCAACGGCCAGCCGCGCAGCGCCTTCAGCGGCCCGGCCTGGCGCCAGCAGGTGATGTACCTGGCGGCGGAGCCCGCCTGGTGGGGTCCGACGGTGCTGGAGCATTTCCCGCCGGGCACGCAATCGGCATTACTGGAGATGGCCAGCGAGCTGGGGTTGCGCCAGGGCTTCATCGATATTCCGCTGACCCAGCTGTCGACCGGAGAGCGCCAGCGCCTGGCCTTGCTGCGCGGGCTGCTGCGCCAACCCCAGGTGCTGCTGCTCGATGAGCCCACGGCGGCGCTCGATGAGGCGTCGGTGGCAGCGGTGGAGCAGTTGCTGCAGGGCTGCCAGCAGCAGGGCTTGAGCCTTCTGTGGGTGACGCATTCGCATGCGCAGGCGGCCCGCGTGGGCCAGCGCTGCATGCAGCTGGTGGATCACCAGTTGCTGCCGATGGAGGCTGCGCAATGAACCCGGCCATCCATCTGCAGCCCAGCGATTTGCTGGTGGGCGCCGCGCTGGTGCTGGCCGCCGCTGCCGCATCCTGGGCCATGCGCCTGCAGCTGCAGCGCCAGGTGCTCTGGGCATCGCTGCGCATGGTGGTGCAGCTGCTGCTGGTGGGCTATGTGCTGCGGCTGGTGTTCCAGCAGGCACACCCGGGCACCACCTTGGTGGTGGTGCTGGTGATGATTGCCGCTGCAGCACGCGAGGTGGCGGTGCGGCCGCACCAGCGGCTGGCGGGCGGGGGCAACTACCGCATTGCCGGGCTGGTGGTGGCGCTGTCCAGCCTGTCGACCGTGGTGCTGGCGCTGATGACTGCCGTGCGGCCTGACCCCTGGTTTGATGCCCGCTATGCCATACCGCTGATGGGCATTGTGCTGGGCAGCGTGCTGAATGCCGCCAGCCTGGGGCTGGACAGTTTTTTTGACGGCGTCCGCACCGGCCGCGCGGCCATCGAGGCGCAGCTGGCGCTCGGGGTGTCCTTCCGCCGCGCGATGGCGCCGCACACCCGCGCAGCGATCCGCCGGGGGCTGATCCCCATCATCAACCAGATGTCGGCGGCCGGGCTGATCACCCTGCCGGGCATCATGACCGGCCAGATCCTGGGCGGTATGGACCCGCTGGAAGCTGCCAAGTACCAGATCCTGTTATTGCTGCTGCTGACCTTTGCCGGCGCGCTGGCCGCAGGCGGCAGCGTGCTGCTGGCCGCTCGTGCGCTGGGCGATGAGCGCCAGCGCCTGCGGCTGGACCGGCTGAACGCCACGCGCTGATCGGCTTTGCCATGGGCTGGCTCCATTCATAGAATGGGCAAGCACCTCGGGGAGAGCAGCCATGGCAGAGCGCGACAAAGACAACCTGGTGGATGAGCTGGTCGGCTACGACCCGCTGGGCAGCGATCCGGCCTTGCAGGCCGCTCTGGCGCGCGCACAGGCCCATGCCTGGCTACCGGGCCTGCAGCAGCATGCGCGCACCGTGGGCAGCGCGGCCTTTGCAAAGTGGGCCGACCAGGCCAACCGCCACCCACCGCAGTTGCAGCAGTGGGATGCACGGGGCCGGCGCATTGACCAGGTGGAGTTTCATCCCGCATGGCACCAGGTGCTGGCGCATTACCGCGCGCAGCAACTGATCGACATGCCGTTTGCCGATACACCGGAAGATGCAGCAAGCGGCCGCTGGACAGCCTGGGCCGCCGGCTTTTACCTGCATGGCCAAGCAGAGGCCGGCAGCCTCTGCCCCGCAACGATGACGACGGCGGCGATCCCGGTGTTGCGCAAGGAGCCCGCGCTGTGGGCACAGATCGCACGCGGCATCACCAGCACAAGCCATGACGCGCATGATGCGCCAATGGCAGACAAGACGGCCTTGTGGGTGGGCATGGGCATGACCGAAAAGCAAGGCGGTTCGGATGTGCGCAGCAACACCACGGTCGCCTACCCGCTGGATGCATCGGGCGGCGGGCGCGGCGCCGCCTACCGGTTGCAAGGCCATAAATGGTTTTATTCGGTGCCGATGGCCGATGCCCACCTGGTGGTGGCGCGCATGGCCAACAGCGCGCAGGACGCCCATGCGCTGCAGGCACCACTGGCCTGTTTTTGGGTGCCGCGCTGGCGGCCCGATGGCAGCCGCAACAGCGTGCTGGTTCAGCGCCTCAAGGACAAGGTCGGCAACCGCAGCAATGCCAGCAGCGAAGTGCTGTTGGACAATGCCTATGGCCTGCTGGTGGGTGAGGAAGGCCGGGGCATTGCCACCATCATGGAGATGGCCACCATCACGCGGCTGTGCTGCGTGCTGGGCAGCAGCGCGCTGCTGCGCCAGGCTACCGTGCAGGCGCTGTGGTCTGCCCAGCACCGCCAGGCCTTTGGCGCGGCCTTGGTCGAGCAACCGCTGATGCAATCGGTACTGGCCGACCTGGCGCTGGAGAGCGAAGCAGCGCTGCTGCTGGCCATGCAACTGGCGCAGGCCTTTGAAGACAGCAGCGCCCCAGGCAAGACCACGGCGCTGGCCTGGCAGCGCATCATGACACCGGCGGCCAAGTTCTGGGTCTGCAAACGTGCCATTGCCTGCAGCGCCGAGGCCATGGAAGTGCTGGGCGGCAATGGCTATACCGAAAGTTCGGCGCTGGCCCGCATCTACCGCGAAGCGCCGGTGAATTCGATTTGGGAAGGTTCGGGCAATGTGATGTGCCTGGATGTGCTCAAGGCGCTGCAGCGCGAGCCCACGTTGCGCGATGCGCTGTGGCAGGACTTGCAACGCATGGCGGTGGAGGACCTGCCCGTTCAACAGGCACTGCAGCGCCTGCACACCCAGTGGCAGGCGATGGCGCAGGATGCCTGGGCGCAACAAGCGCAGGCGCGGCAATGGGTGCAGCAGCTGGTGCTGGTGGCGCAGGCCGGCCTGATGCGGCAGCATGCGGCGCTCGCACATGCCGATGCTTTCGTAGCCAGCCGCCTGGGGCCGCATGCCTGTTTGGGTGTGCTTGGTGCTTCTCCGCTTGCCAAGGCGCAAATCAGCGCTATCCTCGGCGCCAGTCTGCAGTTGCAAAAATGATCGGAAGCTAGCCATGGCAGTCAGCGTGTTTGATTTGTTCAAGATCGGTATCGGGCCCAGCAGCTCGCACACCGTGGGCCCCATGCGCGCCGCGCATGCCTTTGTGCAGCGCTTGCAGCGCCAAGGGGTACTGGCCCAGGTGGCACGCCTGCGCTGCCAGCTGTTTGGCTCCCTGGGCGCTACCGGCATTGGCCACGCCAGCGACCGCGCCGTGATCCTGGGCCTGGCCGGCCATGCGCCCGATACGGTGGATGTGAATGCCGTCGACGCCCTCATTGCCGAGGTCCACCGCAGCCATCAGCTGCTGCTGAACGGCGAGCAGCGCATCGTGTTTGATCCCGCCACCGACCTGCTGTTGATTGGCGAGGTGAGCCTGCCCTTTCACCCCAACGGCATGCGCTTTGAGGCCTGGGATGCCCAGCATGCACTGGTCGATGCGCAGGCCTACTACTCGGTGGGCGGCGGCTTTATCGTCAGCGAAGAGGCGGCCTACGATGCCGAGCGCCAGCAGGCCATTGCACCGGACACCGAGGTGCTGCCCCTGCCCTTTCACAGCGCCGCGCAGCTGCTGCAGCTGGCGCATGACCACCAGCAGCCCATTGCGCAGATCATGCGCACCAATGAACGCCACTGGCGCAGCGATGCCGACATCGACAGCGGCCTACTCAAAATCTGGCAAGCGATGCAGGACTGCGTGCAGCGCGGCTGCAGCACCCCAGGGCACTTGCCCGGTGGGCTGAATGTGAAACGCCGCGCCGCCGGTTTTTACGAAGGCCTGACCCAGCATGCGGGCAGCGCCAGCACCGATCCGCTGGAGGTGATCGACTGGGTGAACCTGTTTGCGCTGGCGGTGAATGAAGAAAACGCCGCCGGTGGCCGCGTGGTGACCGCACCCACCAATGGCGCCGCCGGCATTGTGCCCGCCGTGCTGCATTACTACTGGCGCTTTGTGCCGGGCGCCACCGAGGCCGGGGTGGTGGACTTTCTGCTGACCGCCGGCGCCATCGGCCTGCTGTACAAGGAGAACGCCTCGATATCCGGCGCCGAAGTCGGTTGCCAAGGCGAAGTGGGCGTGGCCTGCTCGATGGCCGCTGCCGGCCTCTGTGCCGTCATGGGCGGCACACCAGAGCAGGTAGAGAACGCCGCCGAGATCGGCATGGAGCACCACCTGGGCCTCACCTGCGACCCGGTCGCCGGCCTGGTGCAGGTGCCCTGCATCGAGCGCAATGCGCTGGCCGCCGTCAAGGCCATCAACGCCGCACGCATGGCCCTGCGCGGCGATGGCTCGCACATCGTCAGCCTGGACAAGGTGATTGCCACGATGCGCGCAACCGGCGCCGACATGATGAGCAAGTACAAGGAAACCTCGCTGGGCGGGCTGGCGGTGCATATCGTTGAATGCTGAGGGCCGTTGATGGCACCCAACCTGGGTGACAGGCGGGGTCGCCCGCCCCGGGTGTGGTTGCTATCAGCGCCTACAATCGCGCCATGGCTATGCATTTTGACTTGGTAGATCTGCGCCTGATGGTGCACGTGGCAGACGCGAACAGCATGACGCGGGGGGCCGAGCTGTCGTTCATCTCGCTGCCAGCGGCCAGCACCCGCATCAAGAACCTGGAAGAGAGCATGGGCGTCAAGCTGCTCTACCGCACCAGCCAGGGAGTAACGCTGACCCTGCCGGGCCAGGCCTTTGTGCAGCATGCGCGCACGGTGCTGGGCCAGATCGAGCACCTGCGCGGCGACATGCAGGAGTACGCACGCGGCATCAAGGGCCATGTGCGCGTGTTTGCCAACACCACCGCGCTGGGCGAGTTTCTGCCTCCTGTGCTGCGCGCCTATCTGCGCAAGCACCCGGATGTGGATATCGACCTGCGCGAGCGCCTGTCTAACGACATCATCCGCGCTGTTGGCGAAGGCCAGACCGATATCGGCATCGTTGCCGGCCAGGTGCGCACCGAAAGCCTGGTAGCGATGCCCTACCGCCGCGACCGCTTGGTGCTGGTCGTCTATGCCGACCATGCCCTCGCCCGCCGCAAGGCCGTGGCCTTTGGCGATACCTTGGAATACGACTACATCGGCCTGCATGAATCCAGCGCCATCCATGCCTTCTTGCGCCAGCACAGCGACTTGCTGCACCGCCCCATCAAGCAACGCATCCAGGTGGGCAATTTCGAAGCCGCCTGCCGCATGATTGAAGCCGGCGTAGGCATCGGCATCCTGCCCGAATCCGCCGCCCGCCGCCACGCACGCAGCATGGACATCCGCATCATCAGCATCTCCGACGAATGGTCCAACCGCGAGATGCAGATCGTCGTGCGCAACCTCGAATCCCTGCCGTCCTTTGCCCGCGAACTGGTGGAGCTGCTGGTAGAAGACGGCGCCGCCCCCGATGACGCCCACAGCAGCCCGGACTGCGATGGCGAGCAGGTGCCGACGAGCAATTGAGCGGACGGGCCCCGAGCCCCGGAACTGCGTCAAAAGCTGCCACAAAGCTCACGGCAGCGCACCACGCGCACCGGCGCGTCATCCAGGCGGTAGGCAGCTCGCCCGCGCAGCGCTATGCTGTGGCATTCCCTTGCTGAGCACCCCAACACCCATGACTGCTATCTGGAAAAAACCCATCTCGCTGGACGTGCTGCGCGACAAAGCGCGCAACACGGCGATTGAACATTTGGGCATCGAATATGTGGAGATCGGCGACGACTACCTGGTGGGCCGTGTGCCCGTGGACCACCGCACGCACCAGCCGTTCGGGCTGCTGCACGGGGGCGTCAGCGTGGTGCTGGCGGAGACGCTGGGCTCTGTCGGCGCGCTGTTCTCGTCGCCCGCCGGCTGGCGCTGTGTGGGGCTGGATATCAATGCCAACCATATCCGGGGCGTGAAGAGCGGCTGGGTCACCGGCACCGCCAAGCCGGTGCATATCGGCCGCATGACCCAGGTCTGGCAGATCGACATGGTCAACGACGAGGGCAAACTGACTTGCGTTTCGCGCATCACCATGGCGATGCTCGAAGACGCTTCTTAAGACGCTGTCAGGCGCTGTAGGCCACACGCGCCAACGCCCGCGCCAGCTCCCAGGCCGGGTCGATCAGCGGCAGGCCTTGCACGCTGGTCGCCCCTGGCAAGGCCAGCGGTATTTCGGTGCAGCCCATGATCAAAGGCACATCGCCATGGCGGACGCGCATGGCCTGGGCCACGGCGCCAAAGTCGGCACGTGCCTGGTCCATGCGGTCGGCTTTCACGCCCTGGTAGATGCCGCGCATCAACAGCTCGCGCTCGGCTTCTTCGGGCAGATGCACGGTGATACCACAGGCGGCCAGCGCCTGGTCATACAAGCCGATGCGGTAGGTGCCCTGCGTGGCGAGCAGCATGCAAGACAGCTGGCCTTGCTGCTGCAAGCCCTCGGCCACCACGCGCGCAATGTGCAGCAGCTGCTGCTGGGGGTAGGCCTGTTGCAGGCGTTCATGCCAGGCATGGGCGGTATTGCAGGCCACGGCAATGGCCACGGCGCCCACGGCCTGGAGCTTGTCCAGACCCTGGCACATCATCGCGAACGGATCTTGCGCGCTGTCGGGCGCCAGCAGCGCTGCGCTGCGGTCCGGTATCGGCAGCTGGGCCAGCCAGTGCTCGGGGTAGCCCTGGTCGGTCATCGGGGTGCCGCTGGCGCGTAAATGGTCTGCGCAGGCCTGCACAAAGAGGCGTACAAAATCAGCGCCAGCCGCGGGGCCCATGCCACCCAGAATGCCTACGGTACGAAGCGTCATACCCAACTCCAGAGAAAATAAAAAATGGCCCGTTGCCGGGCCATTGCAGTGCGTGCCGTGCACGACACGGGATTGTCCATCAGGTCGCAGGCTTGTCGCTTTGCGCTGTCAGATTGTCCTTGAGTTCCTTGTTCATCGGCAGACCCAGCGCCTGGTTCTTGGGCGGGATGGGTTGCAGGAACCACTTGTCGTACAGCTTGGTGAAATCGCCGGATTTCATCATGCCGCCGATAACGCCATCGACGATTTTCTTGAAGGCTGGGTCGTCCTTGGGCAGCATGCAGGCATAGGGCTCGACTTGCAGTGCATCGGCCACCACTTCGTAAGCTGCGGGGTCCTTGGAGTTGGCCTTCAGGCCGTACAGCAGGATGTCATCCATCGCAAAGCCGGCTGCGCGGTCGTTTTCCATCAGCAGGAAGCCGTCGGAATGGTCCTTGGCCAGGGTGATGTTGATGTCCAGCTTCTGGTCGGCACTGTACTTGCGCACCACAGGCAGATTGGTGGTGCCGGTGGTGATCGCCAGGGTCTTGCCCTTCAGATCGGCCCAGCTGTTGATGCCGGAGCTCTTCTTCACCGCGACGCGGGTGCCGGTGTAGAAGTAGTTGATCGCGAAATCCACATCCTTGTTGCGCGCGGCATTGTTGGTGGTGGAGCCGCATTCCAGCACGATGGTGCCGTTCTGGATCAGCGGAATGCGGTTGGCCGAGGTGACCGACTGCCATTTCACTTTCAGGTCAGGCTTGCCGATTTCCTTGCGCACGGCATCAGCCACGGCGTTGGAGATGTCCACCGAGAAGCCGATGGCGTTCTGGCCACCGGAGAGGTAGCTGAACGGCACCGAGGATTCGCGGTAGGCGAAGGTGATTTCGCCCGAATCCTTGGCCTTGGCCAGCACATCGGCAAAGGCCGAGGGCAGGCAGGCGATGGCGGCAGCAGCACAGACCAGCGACTTAACAAACTTCATGGTGAACCTCCTTGAATCAAACAATACGAACAGTGTAGAAACCAGCACTTTGTTTCAACAATGCCTTTTTGGGACAGCCCCATAACGCTTGGTTATGGTGCATGGCATACCGCACAGAGGCGGAACCGCTGTACCTATAAGCAAATGGCATGCCTGATGCCCATTTTGCTATGCGACAGGCGGTTTTCAAGCGCCTATATTTAAGGGTTTTCAGGGGGTGTTCCATGCAGGTATGCATTCTGGGTGCGGGGATTGTGGGTTTGGCTGCCGCCTATGAGCTGACCATGGCGGGGCACGACGTGACCGTGGTGGACAAGGCATCCCACGCCGGCAGCGGCACCAGCATGGGCAATGGTGCGCAGCTGAGCTACAGCTATGTGCAGCCCTTGGCCGACCCTGCCATCTGGAAGCAGCTGCCCAAGCTGCTGTTCAGCAGCGATTCGCCGCTCAAGTTCCGCCTGCAGGCCGATCCCCAGCAGTGGACATGGGGCCTGGCTTTTTTGGGCGCCTGCAATGCCGACCGCTCTGCCGCCAGCACCCGCAGCCTGCTGCAGCTGGCTGCCGTCAGCCGCCAGCGCTTTGAGGCGATGCAAACCCAGGTGGGCGGTGATTGGGACTACAGCAGCACCGGCAAGCTGGTGCTCTACCCCAGCGATGCAGCGGTGCAGGCGGCGCACCAGCAGGTCGATATGCAAAGCCGGCTGGGCAGCGCGCCACAGCGCATCGTCAGCCCCGATGAAGCCGTGGCACTGGAGCCCGCGCTGGCTGCCTACCGCAGCCAGTTTGCCGGCGCGGTACACACCCCCAGCGAATGCGCCGCCGATTGCTACCAGGTCTGCCGCCAGCTCGAAGCCTGGCTGCGCCAAAAAGGGGTGAAGTTCCTGATGGACACCCCCATCCAGCGCCTGCGCCGCGAGGGCGACCGCATCGTCGCGCTGGAGACCGCGCAGGGCGATATCGAGGCCGAGCACTTCATGGTCGCCTTGGGGGTGGACAGCGTGGCGCTGTGCAAGCCGCTGGGTGTGGATCTGCCGGTCTACCCACTCAAGGGCTACAGCATCACCTTGGATGTGGCCGCAGCGGGCTACAAGGCGCCGACGGTGAGCATCACCGACAGCGCCCGCAAGGTGGTGTTTGCGCGGATTGGCCAGCGCCTGCGCGTGGCCGGCATGGTGGAGCTGGTGGGCCACGACCTGCGCATTCCGCAGGACAAGATCCAAAGCCTTTGCGACTCCACCGAAGCGGTGTTTCCCGGCTGCAGCGCATACGTCAATGTCCAGCCCTGGGCCGGCCTGCGCCCTGCGACGCCCACTGCCGTGCCGATTGCCAGATCTGCCGGCGCACGCAATCTGTGGATCAACACCGGCCATGGCGCGCTGGGCTTTACCTTGGCGTTTGGCACGGCGGCACAGCTGGCCTACGACATCGGCCAGACCGCCTGAGCAGCCGTCAATAGCGCGTGGCGCTATAGCTGCGCCGCCAGCACCTTCTGCATCTCGCGCGTGATCGCCTTGACCAGCAAGGACTGCGGTTGCGACACCGCGCGGATCGCATTCACCGGCACCTGCAGGCCAGGCGCCAACGGCAGCACATCGACCTTGCTGTGGTCAGCCGACAAGGCAGTGCAGCCATCGACCATGGCCACGCCCAAACCGTGGTGGGCCATCGCCAAGGCCGTGTGGTAGGTCTGCACGGTGACAAAGTGGTCCAGCCCGGCGCTGGATTCGCGGGTCAGCTGGCTCAGCAGCATGCCCACCGGGTCTTGCGCATCCAGGCTGATGGTGGGCACGCCGGTCAGGTCATCGAGCGAGAGGCTGCCCGCGCGCAGCTTGAACGGTGGCAGCATGCCCTTGGGCACCACGCAGACCATGGGCACGCGCGCCAGGCTCTCTTGCTGCAGGCTGGCCTGCTGCACATTGCTCAGCACAAAGCCGACATCGGCCTCCTGCATCATCAGCGCCGACACGATCTGCGGCGAATGCAAGGACTGCAGGCTGACGCTGACATGCGGGTGCTTTTGCTTGAACTGCGCCAGCGCCCGGGGCAGCACCTCGTGGCTCAGCGCCAGCACGCTGGCAATGCGCAGCTCGTCGCTGTCGCGGCCCTTGCGCAGGCTGTCGGCCAGGCGCTGCACCTCTTCGAGCTGGGCAAACAGCTTTTCCATATGCGGCAGCAAGGCCAGCGCCTCGCTGGTCGGCGCCAGCCGGCCCTTGCTGCGCTGGAACAGTGCAAAGCCCAGCTGCAGCTCGGCATGCTGCAAGGTGCGGCTGACGGCTGGCTGCGAGATGTTGATGAGGCGCGCCGCAGCGCTGACGCTGCCGGTGTGCATCACCGCGTTGAAGACTTCGATATGGCGCAGGCGCATGGGCGGTGCCTCGGCGCTCAGCGGCCGGCGCCGATGTTGCTGTCGCCGGGGCCGCCGTGCCCATCATCGGCCTGCATACGCGCCAGCCGCGCACTCTTCCAGTACACATCGTCGCCGCCATCGACCCGGTTGAGCACCCGGGCCAGCACAAACAGCAAATCGGACAGGCGGTTGAGGTACTGGCGCGGCGCGGGGCGCATGGCCTCGCCCTGCTCCAGCGCCACCACCATGCGTTCGGCGCGGCGCGCCACGGTGCGGCATACATGGGACTGCGCGGCAGCGCGCGTGCCCGCAGGCAGTATGAATTCAGCCAGCCGGGGCAACTGCGCGTTGTAGTGCGCCAATGCGGTATCGAGCTGCAGCAGCGCATCGTCTTTCAGCAGCTCGTAGCCGGGCATCGACAGCTCTCCGCCCAGGTTGAACAGCTGGTGCTGCACGTCGACCAGCAGATCGCGCACATCGGCGGGCAGCGGCTCGCACAGCAGCAGGCCGATGTGGGAGTTGAGCTCATCGACATCGCCCATCGCCTGGGGACGGCCGCTGGCCTTGGAGACGCGGCTGTTGTCACCCAGGCCGGTGCTGCCATCGTCACCGGTTCTGGTCGCAATTTGGGAGAGACGGTTGCCCATGGGTAATCCTTGTAAAGCGGCTGTGAATCTCCGCCTATTTTCTGTTACCGGCGCGGTTAATTTGTAGCCTTGGCAACACTAAGCAAAAATGATAGCAAACAGCGCCGATTCCGGGTTCAATAGAGCCATGTCTGAATGACGAAAGGATCTACAGATGTCTGGCAAGTTTTTCGCCCATTCGTTTGACGCCCGCAGCGTGATGCTGTTTGCATCGATTGCGGTCACATCGGCAATGGCCAGTGCCCAGCCGCTGAGCAGCAGCCAACAGCGCATCGGCCAGGCCGCCAGCGGCAGCCGCATTATCCAGGTCGAGCGCCAACTGGGCACCCATGACCCGCGTCGCCACCAGGCGCGTCAGCCGGTCAAAAAGTCTCTCTGACCGGCGCCCCCCGCCGGTTTTCCCGAACTCTCCCTCTCCCCGCTACGGCGGGGTTTTTTCGTTGTGGCGGCTGCAGCGCAGCGGACAGCGCTGGGGGGCGGGCGGTGCTATTCTTGGTTCCCGCCCTGGAGAACCCGATGAACGCGCCCACCTCCCCCCACATCCTGGCTGCTGCGCAGCGCCCTATTCCCGATGCCTTTATGGCCGCGCTCACTGCCCGTTTTGGCAGCCAGTGCGTCACCTCGCTGGCCGTGCGCGAACAGCATGGCCGCGACGAAGGCTCGCTCACTGCGCCGCCACCGGCCGCCGTGGTCTATGCCGAATCCACCCAGGATGTGCAGGATGCCGTAGCGCTGTGCCACCAGCACGAGGTGCCCGTCATCGCTTACGGCGCCGGCTCGTCGCTGGAAGGCCACCTGCTGGCCGTGCAAGGCGGCATCAGCATCGATGTGAACCGCATGAACCAGGTGCTGTCCATCGACACCGAGGACCTGACCATCACCGTGCAGCCGGGCATCACCCGCAAGCAGCTCAACGAGGCGATCAAGGACACGGGCTTTTTCTTCCCCATCGACCCGGGGGCTGACGCCTCCATTGGCGGCATGGCATCGACCCGCGCCAGCGGCACCAATGCCGTGCGCTACGGCACCATGCGCGAGAACGTGCTGGCGCTGGAGGTGGTGACGGCCAGCGGCCAGGTGATCCGCACCGGCAACCGTGCCAAGAAAAGCGCGGCCGGCTACGACCTGACGCGCCTGATGGTGGGCAGCGAAGGCACGCTGGGCATCTTTACCGAAATCAGCCTGCGCATCTACCCGCTGCCCGAGGCGGTGAGCGCGGCCATCTGCTCGTTCAGCACCATCGAGGCTGCAGTGCGCACCGTTATCGAGACCATCCAGCTGGGCATTCCGATTGCGCGGGTGGAGCTGATCGATGTGAATGCGGTGCGCATGGTCAATGCCTACAGCAAGCTCGATCTGCGCGAAGAACCGATGCTGCTGATGGAGTTCCATGGCTCGCCCACCGGCGTCAAGGAACAGGCCGAAATGGTGCAAGACCTGGCGAGCGAACATGGCGGCAATGCCTTTGAATGGGCCGAGCGCCCGGAAGACCGCACGCGCCTCTTCACCGCCCGCCACAACGCCTACTTTGCGGCCGTGGCCAGCGTGCCGGCCTGCCGCTGCATCACCACCGATACCTGCGTGCCCATCAGCCGCCTGGCCGATGCGCTGCTGCAGTGCGTGACCGAGGCCGATGCCAGCGGCATCCCTTACTTCCTCGTGGGCCACGTGGGTGATGGCAACTTCCACTTTGGCTACCTGATCGACCCGGACAACGATACCCAGCGCGCGCAGGCCGAGCAGCTCAACCACCAGCTGGTGCAGCGCGCCATTGCGCTGGGCGGCACCTGTACCGGCGAGCACGGCATTGGCGTACACAAGCAGGGCTTTTTGCTGGAAGAGGCCGGCGAAGGCGCGGTGGCGATGATGCGCGCCATCAAGCAGGCGCTGGACCCGAAGAACATCCTCAACCCGGGCAAGATTTTCCAGATCGGCTGATCTTCTCCAACCAAAGGCCCGCGCAACCAAGGTGTTGCGCGGGCCTTTTTCATGCCTTGTTAAACGTTGCGCAGTCAGGCAGGCACGGCTGCTGCCTTTTGCTTGCGCGCTGCCACACCGGCACCCACAAAGCCCGCCGACACGACGCTGAGTACCATGCCCACCGCCGCACCAAAGAACACACCGGCGTTCATGTGGTGGTCGAGCATGTAGCCAAACACCGGGGCGGCCAGGCAAAAGCCCAGGTCCAGGCCCGAATACACCATGCCGTAGACCCGCCCGGTGGCGCCCGGCGGCGCGGCGCGCTTGACCAGCATGTCGCGGGAAGGGCCCGCCAAACCCGTGCCAATACCGGCCAGTGCCGCCACGCCCAAGGCCACATAACCGGGCAGCCAGCCGGTACCGACAAGCGCCAGCAACACGCCAGAGAACAGCAGGCAGGCGGAGATGACCTTCTCCAAGCGCTCCACCCGGCCCACCAGAAAACCACCCAGCACCATGCCCGCCGCGCCAAACAGCATGTAGCCGGTGACCACATAGGCGGTGATGCTGGCCGGCAGCCCATAGAGCTGCTGCAGCGCGGGGCTGGAGAAGGACTGGATGGCGCTCATCGCGCAGGTGGTCCAGAAAAAGAAGGAAAAGCAGAGCCAGACCGAAGGCAGCTTGAGAAAGGCCATCGGGTGCTCCTGGATGCCAGCAGCCACCGCCTTGGCCGATGCGGCACCTGGCAAGCTCACCCGGTCATCGAGCGCATCCCGGTTGATCACCATGATGACCAAGATGATGGCCGCCAGCGCTGCGCCGCAGAGGCAGGCGATGCGCCAGGAGCCGGTGGCCGAGGTGATGCCGGCCATGAACACCGGCGCCGCCGCCCAGCCCAGGTTGCCTGACAGCCCATGCACCGAGAAGCCATGGCCCAGCCGCTGGGGCGAGAGCCGCTTGTTGAGGATGGTGAAGTCCACCGGGTGGAAAGGCGCATTGCCCAGGCCGGCAAAAATGGCGGCCAGCATCAGCCCTGCATAGCTGTTGGCGGTGCCGGCAATGACACCGGCCACCGCAAAGCTGCTGAGCGCGGCAAACATGATGGGGCGGGCGCCAAAGCGGTCGACCACAAAGCCGGCCAGCGCCTGGCCCACGCCCGAGACGATGAAGAATGCGGAGACCAGCACACTCAGCTCGGAATAGCTAAAGCCGAAGTCTGCGATCAGCCAGGGAAACAGCGGCGGCAGCAGCAGGTGGAAGAAGTGCGAGGAGCCATGGGCGAGGCCCACCAGGCCGATGGTGCGGGAATCCTGGCGCAGGCTGCCCAGGTCGCCGGGGCCGGGCACGCCGGGCGCTGCTGTTGTACGGGTTGTCATGGCAGCGATGGTAGCCAAAACCCCGTCGGCATGTATCCGACAGAGGGACGATTACTATCGCCAATGTGCCAAGCCGCTGTGCTTTGCCTTGCCCACCCTGCTGTCATGACCTCTGCCGCTCCCCCACCCCGCCGCGCCACCCGCCTTGCGGACAGCAACGCGCCGGCCAGCCGTGCCTGGCAGTATGTGGATTCGCTCACCCCCCATCTGTTTGTGCCCACCGCCGAGCGGCCGGTGCGCGCCAAGCTGCGCGAGCTGGGTGGCGACACGCAGGTGCTGCCCCACCAGCATGCTTGGGCACAGCTGGCGATGTCGACCACCGGCACCGTGCACCTGCGCGTGCCCTCGGCCACCTTTGTGGTGCCGCCTCGCAGGGCGCTGTGGATTCCGCCCGGCGTGGAGCATGCCGTCACGCTGGTGGAGACCGCCGAGCTGCGCACGCTCTATATCCACCAGGCCGCAGGCCAGTGCGGCCCCGGCCTGGATGACAGCCCGGGCAACCTTTGGCGCCGCTGCCGCGTGCTAGAGGTGTCCGAGCTGATGCGCGCCCTGGTCTGCGACCTGCCGGCCCTGCCCGATGACGCGCCCCCACCGACTGCGCAACAGCTGGCGCGCGAGCGCCATGTCAGCGCGCTGCTGCTCGATGAGCTGCGCCAGGCCACCCAACTCGATCTGCGGGTGGACATGCCGCGCGACAAACGCCTGCACAGCCTGTGCCAAGCCGTATTGAACGACCCGCTGGCACATGACAGCCTGCAGGCCTTTGCCCACAACAGCGGCGCCAGCCCGCGCACCATTGCGCGCCTGTTCCGCCAGGAGCTGGGTTGCACCTACCTGCAATGGCGCCAGCAGGTCATCCTGGCCAAGGCGGTGCAGCTGGGGGCCGGGGGCCTGGCCATTGGCCAGATCGCAGCCGAGCTGGGCTACACGCCCAGCGCCTTCAGTGCGATGGTGCAGCGCGCCTGCGGCCTCTCGCCGGTACGCTTTCTGGGCATGCAAAACCGCTAGACCTTCTTTCCCTCTTTTCACCTTTCACTCCAACCCTGCCCCACCATGCCTCTGCACAGCTACGAACCCGGCCAAGGCCACCGCCTGCCCCATGACCCCTTCAACGCCATCGTCGGGCCGCGCCCGATCGGCTGGATCTCCAGCATCAGCAGCGCAGGGGTGCTGAACCTGGCGCCTTACAGCTTTTTCAACGCCTTCAACTATGTGCCGCCCATCGTGGGCTTTGCCAGCGTGGGCCGCAAAGACAGCCTGAACAACATCGAGGCCACGGGGGAGTTTGTCTGGAACCTGGCGAGCGAATCGCTGGCCGAAGCCATGAACCAGAGCTGCGCAGCCGTGAGCCCCGACGTGAATGAATTCGAGCTGGCCGGCCTGGCCACCGAGCCATCGCACCTGGTGCGCCCGCCGCGCGTGCAGGCCAGCCTGGTGACGATGGAATGCCGCTGCACCCAGATCGTTCAGCTGCAGACCGCGCAAGGCGCGCAGGTGCCAACCTGGCTGGTGCTGGGTGAGGTGGTAAAGGTGCATATCGACGAGCAGCTGCTGCTGAACGGCGTGTACCAGACGGCAGCGGGCCAGCCGCTGCTGCGCGGCGGCGGGCCGGGCGACTACTTCACCATCAGCGAGGCGGGCAAATTTGTGATGCGCCGGCCGGTATGAGGCAGCGCTGGGCGCTCAATCGCAGCGCATGCCAGCGGCAGCCGCAAAGCTGCCCAGCGACCAGCCCTGGCCCAGCAAAAACATGCGGGTGCTGAGCGGGTCCAGCTGCTCGGGCGTGATGCGGTCGCCGAGGTAGTGCATTTTCTTGTCGCGGATATCGACATAGCCCAGCCGATGGCGGGCGGCCAGCTTGTGCCACAGGGCATGCGCACCGGGTGACTGGCGCGCGCCTGTGACCAGGCACAGGCCTGCATCGAGCGCCCAGCGGTAGATGCAGGAGGCCAGGCCCTGGCGCTGGTAAGCCGGGTCAAAGCGGCTATGCGGCCCGCGCACATAGCGGTCGGCGCGCTTGTCCAGCTCGATCAGGCGGTTGAAGACGGTAAAGCCGGCAATGCGGTGCTCCAGCTGGTCTTCGACATAGACATAGAACTCGCCATCGGCGCTGCGGTAGCGAATGGCAAAACGGGGGTTGGACAAGGGGATCTCGGGCAGGCCATGGAGCCTGTCGCCGGGGGTGTGGATGCGATCGTGGATGGAGGCGCATTCGCCTTCGAGTTGATGGGGTGGAATCGGGCTCACATCGATGCGCAACTCCACCGGTCGGTACAGCCAGGATGCCCAGAAAGGCGGTATCGCGAGGTTCATGCCAAAACTCCTGCAGTTGAAAACCCGGCAGGTTAGCTCCGGCACCATTTCGCACGCAAAGGGTGCGATATGCGGCAGCCTCCAACGCCCGCAAAAAAGCCCGCCTGGTTTCCCAGGCGGGCTGTCAAAGTGCAAGGCCTTGCGGCTTATTGCACACCCAATGTCATCGACGAGGTGGAGCGGTTGCCAATCGCCACCGCAGACGAGCGGTTACCCGAAACGTTGATACCGCTGGTGCCCGGTACGCCGGAGGCGCTGAAGCTGCCGCTCACCGTAGCGCTCACGTTGCCGCTGTTCACCTGATTGGAGGTGAGCGCAGCACTGGCCATTTGCTGGCCAGGCAGCGCAGACACATTCACCACGTTCTCCGCGTTGTTGCCCACGGCCGTGGCGCTGGCAATGTTGCCGCTCAGGTTGAGCGAGCTGCCACGGGTGAAGCCATCAGCGTTCAGCGTGGCGGTGGCCGCAATGCTGCCACTGTTGGACTGCGCGTTGATCAAGCCCACACCCGAGCCGCTGTTGAGCGCTGTGCCCACACCCACTTGCACGCTGTTGAGCGAGGTATTGCCTGCCGCTACGGCCGAGGCCTGGTTGCCGGTGGTGGTGATGTTGCCGTCAAGCCGGTTGGCTGCAGTGCCGCCCGCCAGCAGGCGGGTGGTCGCGCTCACCGCACCGGTGTTGCCCTGGGTATTGGCCAGAACGGCCAACTGGTCGCTGGCCTGCGTGCCGGCCGCCAGGGTCAGCTGGTTGTTGGCGACGTTGGCACGCGCCATGCTGCTGGCCTGGTTGCCGGTGATGGTGGTATTGCCGCTGGCATCGGTAGCCACACTGTTGCCGCTGAGGATGTCCATCTGCGTGGTCGCCGAGGTCTCGCCTGCCGAGGTCTGCACGCTGCCCAGCAGTGCCGGCTGCAGGCCGCCCGTTCCCAGCGTGCTGACGGCGCTCATCTCCAGGCTGTTGACGGCCTGGTTCTGGCTGGCGTTGGCGCTGAACTGGTTGTTGCTCACCACCAGCTCATGGCCACCGGCACGCGTGGTGTCTGCCACGCTGTTGCCATCTGCCCCCAGGTTGACCCAGGCGAGCGATTGTGCATTGCCCGACGACACGTTTTGTGCGTTGTAGAGAACGGCCCCGGAGCTGCCATCGACGCGGCTGCCGGCCATCGAGACCTGGTTGTTCGCCTGGTTGACGATGGCATCCGAAGCGCCCTGGTTGCCGGTGACGGTGAGGCTGCCGCCCGAGGCCGTGTCGGCACGCAGGCCGATCAACATCGGGGCTGGCTGGGGCGCAGGGCTGACGTTGACGAAGTCCGCGACCGTGGCACCGACATTGCCGGCTTGGTGGTCCTGCACATTGACCACGATGGCGCCAGAATCAACCACACCATTGGTGGCATTGATGCGGGCCAAGTTGTCGGCCTTCTGGCTGGCAGCGCTGGCGCTGAACTGGTTGCCACTGACCACCAGGGTGGAATTGCTGGCGCTGGTAGTCGCTGCGCCCACCAGGTTGGAGCTGGCGCTGGCTTCCACTTCGCCGAAGGCATGGCCCTGCGTGTTCATCACCACGGCGGCCGATTGCGTCACCGTATTGTCGGCACCCAGTTGGGCATCGTTGGTGGCAGAGGCGGCCGTAGCGTCAGCGCTGACCTGGTTGCCGCTCACCGTCAGGCTGCTGCCAGACAGGCTGGTCGAGCTGCTGCCAATGCGCGTTGCGCCAGCACCGGCCGACACCGCACCGCCAGCATTCACCTGGGTATTGGCCGTGGTGGCCACGCTGCCCGCAATGTTGCTGGCGCCTGCACGGGTCTGGTTGCTGGCGCTGGAGCCCTGGGCCTGGGCTTGTACCAGGTTGCCGCTAACGCTCATGGTGTCGTCGCTGCTGTCCAGGGTCTGCACGCCCAGCGATAACACATTGGCACCCGCAGTGACGACGGGCGAGACCAGGGTCTGGGAATTGGTGGTCTCCAACACTGCACCGTCGATGCTGCCTGCAGCAGCCACAGCCGTGCGGTTGCTGCCGCTGTTGCCATCGGCTTGGGCGCTGACGCTGTTGCCGGCAACGCTGTAGCTGTTGTTGGCCGAGCCAGGCTTCTGGTTGTCGATGCCCAGGGTGGTGGCCGAGCCTGAGGCGAGAACAATACCGCCATTGCCCTGGGTCGCCGTGGTGGCCAGAACCGTACCGGGAGCCTGCACCACGTCACCCGATGCCGTGATCTGCAGCGCGCTCGTCTGCTGGTTGCCGCCAGCGGAGGCTTGCACCTGGTTGCCGCTCACGCTCAGGGTGCTGTCCGTCATGGCCCGGTTGGGGGTGCCCTGAACCCGGATACCCAGCAAACCACCGACCGAGCTGATGCCAAAAACAGTGCTCGTGGACACTTGGTCAACGGTACTGCTGGCATCGGCCCCCACATTGACGCTGCTGCCCTGCACCTGGATACCCGCCTGGGTGGTGTTGGCCTGGGCGCTGGCATCGACCTGGTTGCCCGAGACGCTCAGCCCCAGGTTGTCCATGGCATTGGCGGGATTGGCGCCGCCGGTCTGGTTCAGGTGGATACCTACCTGGGTCAGGGAGGTGGTGCCAAACACCGCGCCCGCTGCCGTCTGACTAACCGCAGCAGTCGCCGGGGTGCTCATGTCCACCGCCGTGCCGGTGATCTGCATGGTGCCCACCGCCGTGCTGCCGATCGCGGTGGAGGTGGCTTCGTTGTTGCTCACGCTGGCGGTATCACCATCGTGGTTGCCGATCACATTCGCGGCATTGACGCCGACCATGCCCGTGGTGGTGCTGCTGACGGTGCCACTGACCTGCTGGGCAATATCCACGGTGGGCTGCATCAGCGGTTGGTTGTTGATGGTCAGCGCAGCGGTAGCGCCGGTGGCCAACCGATGCTGGTTGCCAATGGCCAGCGCATCCACGCCATTGCCGGTCACCGCGCCATTGCTGGGGAAGTTGGTGTACTGCGCATTGCTGGCGTTCGATGCATTCACCGTGCCAGTACTGATCTGGCTTTCCAATGGCAGCACGCTGACAGGGCCGCTTTGGTTGCTCTGTGCCAGCGCCACGCCCGAGGTCGCAGCGATCAATGCGGCCGCAGCGGCCAGCGGAGCCAGGCGTGCCCGGCGAAGAAAGGTTGGGTGCTTGTGGGACATGACTGTCTCCTAGTGATACAGGGAGGAAAACTAGACGTGATTTGGGTGTTTTATGCTCTTAGTGCCCGTCTATAAAGCGCTATAAGCTATGAAATTAGTAGCTGATTGACCGTTTCTGATCAGGGCTTGACCTGCAGCCGGGCCAGCAAGCGGTAGCCCGCGCCGTAGCGGTGCACCGTGGTGTCGCCCGGCGTGGGCCGCCACTGCACCTGCACCTGGCTCGGTGGAATGCCGTGCTGGGCCAGCTCCGTGCGCAGCGCTTGCAGGCGCTCTTCGGTCAGCGCGTCGCGGCGGGCAGGGTTCTGGTCGTTTTCGTTCTCACGGGCCAGTAGCGCCATGCGCACGCCTTGGCCAGCGCGCAGCCGCGTCGCCACGGTCTCTGCGGCCGTGGCCGATTGCTGGGCAATGCGGGTGTTGTTCTCTTCAAAAACCACGTCCAGCGAGGTCATCGCTGCCTTGGTTTTCTCGGGCATCGGATCGGTGGCCGCAGCCACCGGGGCAACTGCTGGCGCAGATGCCGGAGCAGGCGCAACGGCCGGTGCGACTGGCCCCTCGCCCGCTGGTGCAGCGGGCTCGCCGGCCGCCGTCTTGGCGCCTTCCATGCATGGGCCGGCCGGGGTTTGCGTGACGGTGCTGATCAGCTCCAGCACGCCCTGCTCCAAGGTGGTCCGCACGCCCAGTTGCACGGGCTCCAGGTCCTTGCTGCCGGCGTTGATGTCGAACAGGTTGCTGCCAAAGAAGCGGAAGATGCCCACGCCAATCTCGCGCCCCACAATCTGCTTTTGCAGGCTGACGGCACGCACCACGCGCAAGGTCTTGGTCTCGACGATGCGCAGGTCGGCACCCACGTTCATCGTGAAGACGCGGTAGCGCGGGCCGATCTGGTTGACCTGGGCCTCGATGCCACCCGACTGGATGTTGTAGTTCACCTCAGTGAGGCCGCCGATGATGTAGTAGTCGGAGCGCAGGATGGAGCCGCCGTAGTACGGCAGCCAGGGCACCGCACGCTGGCCCTTCTCATCGGCCAGTGCGTGCTGGTTGCCATCGCCCAGCTGGCGGCGGTCGGTATAGGCCAGCTCCAGCTCGGCCACGCGGGTGTCAAAGCGCTCGCGCACATCGATGGCGCCGCCGAGCTTGCCCAGCGCCGAATACACCATCAAGGACCCGCCCTGGGTGACGACATTGCCGTCGCCCTGCGAGTACTTGCCGGTGTAGTCCTTGATATCGCCGACGGCAATCGACAGCGGTGCGCGGCCCTTGCCTTGCTCGACGATACGGTGCGACAGGCAGGCAAAGCTGCCGTCCAGCGGGGTGCCGTTGTGGCGCGGGCCAGGGCCTTGCATCACAGGCGCTTCGTCGTCGGCCATGCGCACCTGCTGGTAGGTGGGAAGCGCGCAGCCGCTCAGCAGCAGGGTGGCGGCCAGGGCCGATAGAGTCATCGTGCGGCGGGGCAAGCTGGCGCGCGCAGGCAGCGGGGAAAGATGAATAGCGTGCATGGTGTCCTCCGTCCGCGCTTAGTTGATGGCACCGCTGGCGCCGAACTGGCAGGCCGAGCTGCCGCTCACGTTGGTGCTTTGGTTGCCGCTGTTGTTCTGCGCGACCTGCATGTCCTGCTGGCCATGGGCGTTTTCGCTGTTGATGGGTGCCATCGTGGTGCTCGATAGGCTGCCCTGCACGCCGCTGCTGATGGCGCCGCTGTTGCTTTGGTTGTTGTTGGCCACGCCGCCCCGGCCCAGGTTGTCGCTGCTCTCGCTGGCGCTTCCGGTGCTCGATGCGTTGTTGCCCGCCGATGCATTGGTCTGCGGCGATGCCACCTGGTTGGCCTGGTCGGCGGAGCTGCTGTTACCGGCCGCAGTGGGCTGGAAATTGCAGTTCACCTGGCGCTCGATATTGGTGATATAGGTGCTCTTGAAGGCGTCGTAGTAGCCGCCTTTTTTCTTCTCAACCAGGTCGTTGACGAGGGCCCGGTTGGCCCGGTCGGCGCTGGTCTGGAACTGCCAGGGCACCGATTCGCCGAGCCAGCCTTGTGCGTGGCTGGAAGCGGCCGCCGTCAGCAAGGCTGCGGCCAGATAGAGGGAGCTGTGTTTCATGTCGTCCTCACAGTTGGGTGTGCTGTTCATGGGCAAAACAGATGGAGCGACGACAGGCATCCCATGGCGGCCAGCCATCGCATAGGATGCATGTTCGGCTGCCGGTAAGTAATTGTAAATAGACCAGATGTACTAGCCTAAAAGCATTTGTCGGGCCCTGATACTGCTGAAAACGCAGGCGTTTGTTTTTATTAAATCTATAAAAATCATTAGACTTTTTCAAAAGTAAGCGGATACTCCGAAACTATCAGTCGCGGGAAAATGCGCACTAGTTCATATGGACTATTGGTTGCTTCCGTAAATAGATGTAAGGTACGGGCCATGAAGACTTGCGCCCCCCACGCCGCACAAAGGAGCCGGCGGATATGACACTTCCACTGCCATCGGTCATGCTGGTGGATGACCATCCCCTGTTCCGCCAAGGCCTGCGCATGATGCTGCTCAGCAGCAATATGCTGCAGGCCGACATCCATGAGGCCGGTTCGGTCACCGATGCCGTGGCGCAGGAGCACTGGGTGAATCTGGTGATGCTGGACATCAGCATGCCCGGCTGCGATGGGCTCGAAGGCATTGGCCAGATCCGCAAACGCTGGCCCGGTGCCTATGTGGTGATGCTCTCGGGCCATGACCACCCCGAGCTGATGCGCGATGCCGTGCGCCAGGGCGCCTCTGGCTTCATCTCCAAGGCGTTGGAGCCCGAGGCCATCTGCGCGCAGGTGCAGCACTGGTTGCTGCGCAGCCTGGGCATGGAGCAGAACATCCACAAGGCCAGCGGCCGCAGCCTGACGCCGGACGCCAAGCCCAACGCCGAGGTGCTGCCCCTGCGCCAGTACGAGGTGCTCAAGATGCTGGCCAAGGGCTTCAGCAACAAGGCCATTGCCAAGCATTTCGGGCTGAGCGAACATACGATCCGCAACCAGGTGGCGTCCATCCTCAAGCACCTGGGCGCCGATACCCGAACCCAGGCGGTGCTGGTGGCGCAACGCAACGGAATCCTGCCCGCCACGGCCATCAAATAAAGCAGCTGCTGTCGCCGCCCAAGCGCCAGCGCCATGCCACCGTCCGGCCCGATGCCAGGCAGGTGCACAACAAGGAAGCCATGATGGACATAGGCCCCCAAGACAAGCCCCAGTGGATGCGCTGGGCGCTGGCCGTATTGCTGCTCTGCTGCCTGGTGGGCCTGGCGCCGGCCAAGGCCGCCTCTGATCGCCTGCGCATCGGGATACCGCTGGAGCCCTCCTCGTTCGACATCACCAGCACCTCGGCCGCCACTGCCAGCGAGATCACCTATGCCAATGTGTTCGAGGGCCTGACCATCATCGATGGGCAGGGCCAGATCAAGCCGCGCCTGGCCCAGAGCTGGACGCTGAGCCCGGATGGCAAGCAGGTCGATGTGCTGCTGCGCCGCAATGTGCGCTACCACGATGGCAAGCCTTTCAATGCCACAACCGCCGCCTTCAGCCTGCAGCGCCTGCTGCAGATGAAGAACACCAATGCCTACCTGGAATGGTTCGACAAGCTGGTATCGGTGGAGGCCAAGGATGAGTACCTGCTGCGCATCCGCCTGAGCGAGCCAGACGCCCTGCTCAGCTATGCACTGGCCATGCCGGGCGCGGTGATGGTGCACCCCGACAGCGCCGCCAGCAATGCCAGCACGCCAGTGGGCACGGGCCCCTACCAGGTCGAGAAATGGACCAAGGGCAAGTCGATCACCCTGGTCCGCAATGATCAGTGGTGGGACAGCCGCAAGCCCGCCATCCGCATGGCGGATTTTCTCTTCATGTCCAGCGCGGCCGAAACCGAAAACATGCTGGCCGAAGGCCGCATCGATGCGCTCAGCTCGGTCACGCGGCTGACGGCCTCGTTCATGGCGCGCACCGACTATGTAATGGGCCAGCGCGGCGTGGAGGGCAAGCTGCTGATCGCGATGAACAATGCCCGCGCGCCGCTGAACGATATCCGGGTGCGCCGCGCCATCAACCATGCGCTGGACCGCAGCCGCTACCAGGACATCTATGGCGGCTCCATCGAAGTGCTGCCGATTGGCAGCCATTTCTCGCCCCACCACCCGGCCTATGTCGATCTGGTGCAGCGCTACCCCTATGACACGGACGCCGCCAAGGCCTTGCTGGCCCAGGCCCAGGTGGCGCCCGGCACCAGCCTGCGCCTGGCCGTGCCGCCCACCGACTACGGTCGCTACGGCAGCCTGGTCGTTGCGGCGCAGCTGGAGGCCATCGGCCTGCAGGTCGAGATCATCCGCATGGACTGGCCCACCTGGCTGGACCAGGTGATGAAGAAAAAGGACTACGACCTGAGCTTGATCATGCATGTGGAGCCGATGGATATGGGCATCTATGCGCGTGATGACTACTACTTCAACTACAACAACCGCGTGTTCAAGAAGATCTGGGAAAAGCTGCGCGCCTCGGCATCGCCGCAGGAGTTGGATGAATGGCTGGTCCAGGCGCAAAAGCAGTTGGCCGAAGATGCAGTCAACGCCTTCATCGTCGTGCGGCCGGAGCGCAACTTCATGCGCAAGGGCCTGGTGGGCATGTGGTCCCAATGCCCGATACCCACCTTCGCGCTGGAAGACCTGCGCTGGCAGAACTGAGCGCGATGGCAGACCCCCGCATGGCAGGCAGCCCATCCCCCCCAGCACCGCTGCCACCCTTGGCAAGCCAGGCGGCACCGGAGAAGCGCAATTTTCCGATGTCGGTGACCTCGCGCATCCTGCTGATGCTGATGATTCTGGCCGTCGGCATTGCCGTGGTGTTTGCACTGACCTTGCAGGGCCTGCGCCGCACCAACCAGGCCTTGCAGCAGCTGTCCAGCGTGGAGATGGAGCAGCTCATCGCCAGCACCCGCGTGATGCAGCAAAGCGAGATGATCGGCAGCTATGCGCGCCTGGTGGCCATCACCCATGACATGGGCGAGCGGCGCCTGAACATGGTGGAGCTGACCGACCGCATGGGCTGGCTCGACAAGCTGCTGGGCGAGATGACGCAGACCCGGCTGGATGGCAGCATCGACCCGCTGATGCAGTCCAAGCGCAATGCGCTTAATGCCAATGTGCAGAAGCTGAGCCAGGCGATCTTCCAGCCGGCGCAGCATGGCCTGGATGACCGCGCCGTGTTCCAGCTGGTGGCCGAGAACCAGATGCTGGCCACCGATATGTCCTTGCTGGCCAGTCGGGCTGCGGCCGACCTGCGGCGCCAGCTCAATGAGCGCAGCGTGCAGCTGTCCCGCGATGTGGCGGCCCAGCAGACCAACCTGAACTGGCTGGTGGCCGTGCTGATCCTCTGTGTGGTGATGGCAGGCATCTACATGCATGCCTCGGTGTCGCGCCGCCTGGTCGCCCTGCGCCGCGAGGTGAGCAATGACGAATTCGGCGGCATCTATGCCGTGCCCCAGCAGTGGGGCGATGAGATCGATCAGCTGGGCCGGGCCATTGCCTCCTACAAAAAACACCTGAGCGACCATACCCGCTCGGCGCAAAACGCGGTGCGTGCGAAGAACCGCTTTCTGGCCGGTGCCAGCCATGACCTGCGCCAGCCGGTTCAGGCCCTCAATCTGTTTTTGGAGACCTTGCGCGGCTCGGGCCTGAATGCCCAGCAGTCGGTGGTGCTGGAGCATGCCCGCGCAGCGCTGTCAGCCAGCCGCGAGATGCTCGACACCCTGATGGACTATTCGCGCATCGAGGCCGGGGTGCTGGACCCCAAGTTCCAGCCCGTGGCGATTGCCGGCTTTCTGCGTCGGCTGGAGAAAGAGTTTGGCCCGCAGGCCGATGCCAAGAACCTGGTCTTCCGCGTGCGCGACAGCGAGGACTGGATCTACACCGACCAGTCGCTGCTGTTCATGCTGCTGCGCAATCTCGTCTCCAATGCGCTGCGCTACACCGACCAGGGCGGTGTGCTGCTGGGGGTGCGCAAACGCGGCATGCAGCGCGTGATCGAGGTCTGGGACACCGGCATGGGCATCGATGCCGAGCACCACGACCTGATCTTTCAAAAGTTCCGCCAGGTGGGCGAGGACCACCACATGGGCAGCAAGGGCCTGGGGCTGGGCCTGGCCATCGTGCGCGAGCTGGCCGATATCCTGAATGTGCAGGTCGCACTGTCCTCGATACCCGGGCGAGGCAGCGTGTTCCGGGTCAGCCTGATGGCCGAGGCCGTGCCCGCCGGCGGCTATGGCCTGGTCGCCGGGCTGTGGGAGCAGCCGGACGATGGCGACTACTCGTCCCTGCATGGCCTCAAGGTGCTGGTGGTGGACGATGAACCGCTGGTGCGCGTGGGCCTGGCCAGCATGCTGGAGCAATGGCATTGCCAGGTGATGAGCGCCGCCACGGTGGACCAGGTGCGGCGTCTTATCGGCCATATGCAGGAGAGCAACAGCAAGCCCTTCGATGTGGTGCTGACCGACCTGCGCTTGTCGGCCACCGAAGACGGCAGCATGGTGGTGCGGGCCGTGCGCGATGCCACGGCCGAGCATCTGCCCTGGCAGCAGATGCTGCCCCACTATGTGATTCTGACGGGCGACACGGCCCCCAAACGGCTGCAGATGGCCAACAGCCTGGGGGCGACCTTGATGCACAAGCCCATCGACCCACGCCAGCTACACAAGCTGCTGGCCCGGGAGCTGCAGCTGCGCTGCGATATCGAGGAGTTCATGGAAACCCAGCCGCCTGCCGATATCGACGAGGCCATCGACAAGGCATGAAAAAACCCGCCGGGGTAAGCGGCGGGTTGCAAGGCTGAGCGCTGTGCGGAAAGCTTATTCCGACAGCTGGCGCATCGTGGCCTGGTCCAGACGGCCGGTGACCGACAGGCCCTGGTCTTGCTGGAACGAGCGCAGCGCGTTCTGGGTGCGTGGGCCGGAGGCACCGTCAGGCGTGCCGACGTCGTAGCCCAGCTCATTGAGGCGCTGCTGCGCCTGCTTCATGCCCATGCGCACATTGGCGCTCTTGGCGCCCGGTGCCGAGGTCTGGCTGGGCGCTGCTGCGCCATCCACACCCAAACGGCCGCCACCGCCCAGGCCCTGGCCCTTGACGGATTGCGCGCTGTAGTTGCGCAGCGCCTGCACCATCTGGTTGTAGGCATCGACAAAGGCAGCCGACACGACCTTGCCTTGCGAGGTGTTGGAGTAGCCACCCATGCCGGCACCAGCCGCGCCGCCGAACAGGGTGCCAAAGCCACCCCAGTCGGTCTTGCTGGCATTGCCCGTAGACGAGGACACTTGCACGCCCGAACGGTTGTCCACCAGGGTCAGCATGGCCGAGGCTTCACGCGTCTTGCTGCTGGCTGCAACACCGGCCAAGGCACCGCCTCCACGGCCACCCAGGATGCCGCCCAGTGCCGCGCCAAAGCCGCCGGCATTGTCTTCGCTGAAGGTGACTTCGGGCGTCAGACCGTAATCGGAGGCGACCACTTGGCCCTTGCCAAAATTGCTGCCTTTGCGCATTTCGCCGTTGTCCATCATCGCGCGCTCGCGGGTCATGGCGTTCATGCCGGCAGCGCTGCGTTCCACCACGACAAAGCAGTTCGATTGCTGGATCAGCACGCGCAGCAGATTGGCGGTGGGTGGCAGGCGGTATTCGTTGCGCAGAATGGTGTACCAGCCGGCTTGCTGGTTCTCAACCAGAGACACGGTGCCCACAGGCGAATCGCATTTCTCCAGTTGGCTGTTCTCACCCTGGCTGCTGCCGCCTGCTGCGCCACCGGTGACCATATTGTTGGTGCCGCCGCCCAGCTTCATACCGGTGCTTTCGCAGCCTGCCAATGCCAAAACGGCCAGTGCCGCCAATGCTGCCTTTTTCATGTCGCTCTCCCGCAAGTAAATCCGTTGTGCATTCAAAGAGAGCCCGGAATTCCTTCCAGGCTCGATGACTTTGATTTCGTATTTTTGCTTTGCGCTGCGGACAAGCAATCAGTGGCTTCCAGAAACTACTGCGGAGCGTTATCCACTCTTAAGCGAAGTTGTTAGGAAATGTCACCAGAATCGCGACGTGCAGCACATGGCCGGTGCATTATCCACGTAATTTATCAATCAATCCATTCAGGGCATCCAGAGAACCAAACTGGATTACCAGTTCGCCCATCTCTTCGAGTTTGCCAGCACGCTTCACGCGCTTTTTCACGCGCACTTCGACCTCGGCCATCAGCAGGTCCGAGAGCTCCTCTTCGACCCGCTTCAAATCGCGTGATTTCGCCGCCTTGGCCCTGACCGGGGTTTCGCCCGAGAACTCGGCGCAGACCTTTTTGACCAGGCTTTCGGCCTCGCGCACGCTCAGTTTGCGGGCATTGATCTGGTTGGCAGCGGTGATCTGCGCGGCGCGGTCCAGCACCAGCAAGGCACGGGCATGGCCCATGTCCAGATCCCCGGCCATCAGCATGGTTTGCACCGGCTCGGCCAGGTTCAGCAGACGCAGCAGGTTGGAGGCGGCCGAGCGCGAGCGCCCCACCGCCTGCGCAGCCTGCTCATGCGTCATCTGGAACTCACCCACCAGGCGCGACAGGCCTTGGGCTTCTTCCAGTGGGTTCAGGTCTTCGCGCTGGATGTTCTCAATCAGCGCCATTGCGGCGGCGGACTCGTCGGGCACCTCGCGCACCAGCACTGGCACCTCGGCCAGGCCGGCAATGCGTGCGGCGCGAAAGCGGCGCTCACCGGCGATGATTTCGTACTTGCCGGCGTTGTCTCCCGCAGCCAATTTGCGCACCAGGATGGGCTGCATGATGCCCTGGGCCTTGATGCTTTCAGCCAGCTCGTAGAGAGCGCCCTCGTCCATGCGTGTGCGCGGCTGGTAGACACCGGGCACCATCTGGTCGAGCAACAACTGGTGCGGCACATGCGCCCGGTCATCCGCGGCAGGCTGCAGGTCTTCGACCTTAGGGCCCAGCAATGCTTCCAGGCCGCGTCCCAGCCCCTTGGGTTTCTTGGTAACCATGTCTTATTTCACCTTTGTTGGTTCGGCCATCAGCTCGGCCAGCAGTGCCTGGCCCAGCGGCCAGTCACCCAGGCCGGATTCGGCATTGATATGGCCGCAAGCGCCTTGGTCCACCCAGCGCGCGCCCCAGTGTTGCGCCAGCCACTGCGCGCGCTCGGCGCTGCAATAGGGGTCGTTCTGGCTGCCCACCAAGATGGTGGGAAACGGCAGCTTCTGCAGTGCAATCGGCGCCCAGCCGGGGATCTGCTCGGCCAGATCGGGCCGCTCCACATCGCCCGGTGCCACCAGCAGCGCGCCACGCACCTTGCCGGCCGCCTGGGGCGAATGCGCGGCCCACCAGGCGGTCAGAATGCAGCCCAGGCTGTGGGCCACCAGCACGACCGGTTCTGGCGCGTCCAGCACCACATCCTGCAGCCTTGCCGTCCAGTCGCCACGCTTGGGATGCAGCCAGTCATGCTGCTGCACGCGCTCATAACCCAGGCTTTGTTCCCATACCGTTTGCCAATGGCCCGGCCCGCTGTTTTGCCAACCGGGCAGCAGCTTGATGGACGAGGATTCAATGCTCATTTTTTAATAGCAAAAAAGCGCCACCGTACTGCGCTGTTTCAGAAAAATCAAACCGTTATTGTGCCCGAATGTCTATGGCGTGCAATGTGCGCCTCGCCGCCCTGCAGGCCGCCATGAAAAAGGCCTCCGCATGCAGGGCATGGGAGGCCTGAATCGGCGTGGACAAGGTGGTCTGTCACTTCATGCGTTTGATGCGCTTGACCATCTCCTTGGCGAACTCCAGGAAGGCCTTGCTGCCCTTGGCCGAAGGATCGAACACGACACCGGGCAGCCCATAGCTGGGCGCCTCGGCCAGGCGCACATTGCGGGGAATGACGGTGTCGAACACCTTGTCGCCAAAATGCTCGCGCAGCTGGTCGCTGACCTGCTGCTGCAAGGTGATGCGCGGGTCGAACATCACGCGCAGCAGACCGATGATCTCCAGATCGCGGTTCAGGTTGGCATGCACCTGCTTGATGGTGTTGACCAGGTCGGTCAGGCCTTCAAGTGCAAAGTACTCGCACTGCATCGGCACGATCACGCCATGGGCTGAGCACAGGCCGTTCAGGGTGAGCATGGACAGGCTGGGCGGGCAGTCGATCAGCACAAAGTCAAAGTCGGCATCGCAGGCTTCCAGCGCGGCCTTGAGGCGCTTTTCACGGCGCTCCAGCTCGACCAGCTCGACCTCGGCACCGGATAGCTCGCGGTTGGCGCCCAGTACCCAGTAGCCGCAGCGCTCGGAATGGACCGCTGCCTCCTTGATGGAGCTTGATTCCAGCAGCACGTCGTAGACGGAGGTCTCCAGCGCCCGCTTGTCGATGCCCGAGCCCATCGTGGCATTGCCTTGGGGATCCAGATCGACCAAGAGCACGCGCTGCTTGATCTTGGCCAGGCCGGCAGCCAGGTTGACGGCGGTGGTGGTCTTGCCGACGCCGCCCTTTTGATTGGCGATACAGAAAATTTTTGCCATGAGAACTCGCTTCGTCCACTAACTTATTTGGTCAGGGCCAGCTTGAGGCCAAAACCAATTAAAAACACACCGGCTGTTTTCTCCAGCCATTTGACCAGCGCCGGGTTGGCGCGCAGGCGCTCGGCCAAGGTCTTGGTAATCAGCACCACCACCGTGCAGTAAACCAGGCTGATCACCGCCACCGTGGCCGCCATCACCGCGAAGGTGGGGATGCCCCGGTGGGTAGCAGGATCGACAAACAGCGGGAAAAACGCCATGTAGAAAACAATGGCCTTGGGGTTCATCAAGGTGATGAGAAAGCCCTGCTTGAAATAATGCCGAGGGGCGATCTGGATGACGGGCTTGTCGCCGGGTTTGGCGGTGATCAGCTTGAAGCCGATCCAGCCCAGGTAAATTGCGCCGACCCATTGCACCGCATGGAAGGCTGTTGGATAGGCTGTCAGCACCGCGGCCACCCCGGCCACCGCCAGCCACATCAACACCTGGTCAGCCGCCATACAGCCCGCGCAGACGGCCAAACCGGCCTTGATGCCGCCCTTGCCCGTGGAGGTGATCAGCGCCAGATTGCCAGGCCCCGGGATCATCAAGAACAGGAGCACGGCGAAGACAAACGCACCATAGTCAGAAATGCCAAACATGTGCCGCCCGCTGCAATGGAAACTTTGAGTGTAAACGACCGCCCCGCTTGCTAGCCAGCAAAAAGCGCGTTGTTACCGGCACAAGCGTCAACAAAAAGCCCCGAAAAATCGGGGCTCTGCGTCCGTCCAAACTGCTGCCGTTTGTGGGGCTGTCGCGGCATGTCGCAGGCGTTGCTTATGCAGCCTGGTGCTGCATCCAGACAATGCAGCGCTCGGCATCAAGCCCCGGCACCTTCAAGGGCTCGATATTCAGCACCTGCACGGTGGCTGGCAACGAGGCCAGTTCATCGTCTGGCTTCTTGGCCTTCATGGCCAGCCAGATGCCATCGGCTCGCAAGGTCTGGGCTGACCAGGCGGTGAAATCCTGCAAGGCGGCAAAGGCGCGGCAGCTGACCACGTCGTACTGCTGGCTGAGTTGCTCCACCCGCGACTGGATGCCATGCAGGTTGCGCAGGCGCAGCGCGGCCGCGACTTGCTGGATAAAGGCGACCTTTTTGCCAACGGTGTCCACACAGCTCACATCCAGCTCGGGCAGGCAGATGGCAAACACGACGGCCGGCAAGCCACCGCCCGATCCCACGTCCAGAAGCTTGGGGGACGCCAAGCCCTTGCCAGCCAGGTAGCGTGCCAATGGCGGCACCGCCGCCAGGCTGTCGAGCATATGGTGGGTCAGCATCTCTTGCGGATCGCGCAGCGAGGTCAGGTTGTAGACCTTGTTCCACTTCTGCAGCAGATCCAGAAAAGCCATCAGCTGCTCGATCTGACCATCGTCCAGTGACAGGCCCAGTTGCCCTACTCCGTCACGCAACGGGGCTTCCAATAGTGCGCTCATGCAGTGGTTACCTCTTGTGCGGTGTTGAAGCCTTTAAAGCCGCCCTTTTTCAAATGCACCATTAGCAAGGAGATGGCAGCGGGCGTGACGCCGGAAATGCGCGATGCCTGGCCCAGGGTTTCAGGGCGGTGGGTTTGCAGCTTTTGGCGCACTTCAAACGACAAGGCAATCACCTGCATATAGTCCAGTTCGGCGGGCAGGCGCAGTTTCTCGTAATGCGCTGCGCGCTCCACTTCGTCCTTCTGGCGGTCGATGTAGCCAGAGTACTTGGCACCCACCTCGACCTGCTCCACGACCGACTCACTCAAACCACCCAGTGTTTCACGTGAAACATCGCTGGATTGGTAGGCGCCTTCGTTCATGCTCATCAAGGTGGCGTAGTCCACACCTGGCCGGCGCAGCAGATCGAACAGGTTGTACTCGCGCTCCATGGCCTTGCCCAGAACACGCTCTGCTTCTTGTGCAGTGACGATGCGTGGGTTCACCCAGGTGGCCTTGAGGCGCTCTGTTTCACGTGAAACAGCATCGCGCTTGCGGCTGAAGGCATCCCAGCGTGCATCGTCCACCAAGCCAAATTTGCGGCCCTCTTCGGTCAGGCGCATATCGGCATTGTCTTCGCGCAGCTGCAGGCGGAACTCTGCCCGGCTGGTGAACATGCGGTAGGGCTCGGTCACGCCCTTGGTGATCAGGTCATCGACCAGAACACCGAGGTAGGCTTCATCGCGGCGCGGCGTCCAAGGGCCTTCGCCCCGGCACTGCAATGCCGCGTTCATGCCGGCAAACAGGCCCTGCGCTGCCGCCTCTTCATAACCGGTCGTGCCATTGATCTGGCCGGCAAAGAACAGGCCTTGGATCTGCTTGGTCTCAAAGCTGTTCTTCAGCGAGCGCGGGTCAAAGTAGTCGTACTCGATCGCATAGCCGGGACGCAGAATGTGCGCATTCTCCATGCCCTTCATGCTGCGCACCAGGTCGTACTGCACATCAAACGGCAGGCTGGTCGAGATTCCGTTGGGGTAGTACTCGTGGGTGGTCAGGCCTTCGGGCTCCAGAAAGATCTGGTGGCTTTCCTTGTCGGCAAAGCGGTTGATCTTGTCTTCCACGCTAGGGCAGTAGCGCGGACCTACCCCTTCGATCTTGCCGGTGAACATGGGGCTGCGGTCAAAGCCGCTGCGGATGATCTCGTGCGTGCGGGCATTGGTGTGGGTGATGTAGCAAGGCATCTGCGCCGGGTGCATCTCCGCATTACCCATGAAGCTGAACACCGGCAACTGGCCTTCGTTGACGCCACCAGGCATGCCATCGCCAGGCTGGGTTTCACATTGGCTGAAGTCGATCGAGCGGCCATCGATACGCGGTGGTGTACCGGTCTTCAAACGGCCCTGGGGTAGCTTCAACTCCTTCAAGCGCGCCGACAGGCTGACCGCTGGCGGATCGCCAGCGCGGCCGGCGGCATAGTGGTTCAGCCCGACGTGGATCTTGCCATCCAGGAATGTGCCCGCCGTCAGCACGACGGTGCGGCTGCGAAAACGGATACCCACCTGTGTCACGGCGCCGACCACGCGGTCGCCCTCCACCATCAGGTCGTCGACCGCTTGCTGGAACAGCCAGAGGTTGGGCTGGTTCTCCAGCATCTCGCGGATCGCTGCCTTGTACAGGATGCGATCGGCCTGGGCACGGGTGGCACGCACCGCCGGGCCCTTGGAGCTGTTGAGGATGCGAAACTGGATGCCGCCCTTGTCGGTGGCCAGCGCCATGGCGCCGCCCAGCGCATCTACCTCTTTGACCAGGTGGCCTTTGCCGATGCCACCAATGCTGGGGTTGCAGCTCATCTGACCCAGGGTTTCGATGTTGTGGGTCAGCAGCAGCGTCTTGCTGCCCATGCGTGCAGCGGCCAGCGCTGCTTCGGTGCCGGCATGGCCGCCACCGACAACGATGACGTCAAATTCTTGCGGATAGGTATAGGGGGTTTGGCTCATGGGGCCTCGTTCCAGGGCTCGCAAAGCATGCGCCTTGCAATCAGTCAGCCCTTCTGCAGCCCTTGGGCAGAAATGGCGAATAGTCGGTTTTGCCCGCTATTTTAATGACTGGGGGGTTTACACGCCGGCAGCCGTGTTATTGGGCCGCATCCACCCCTGCTGCAAAGCCTTGTCAAAAGGGATAGCATGGTTCGGCTTAAACCCTTATCGGAGATTTGTCGATGAAGCTGTATTTCTCTCCTGGCGCCTGTTCGCTGTCGCCCCATATCGCGCTGCTGGAAGCCGGCCTGCCCTTCACCTTGGAGATGGCCAGCACCAAGACCCACCAGCTCAAGGACGGTACCGACTTCTACACCATCAACCCGCTGGGCTACGTGCCCGTGCTGGAGCTGGACAACGGCCAGCGCCTGCGCGAAGGCCTTGCCATCGTGCAGTACATCGCCGACCAGGCGCCCGCCTCCAAATTGGCCCCTGCCAACGGCACCTTTGAGCGCTACCAGCTGCAAGAGTGGCTGGGCTTTATCGGCACCGAGATCCACAAGGGTTTCTCTCCGCTGTTCAACCCCAACATGCCTGACACCGTCAAGGACATGTCCCGCGTGCAAGTGCTCAAGCGCCTCACCTATGTCGATGCACAGCTGGCCGGCAAGGAATTCCTGATGGGCTCGGATTTCACGGTGGCCGACGCCTACCTGTTCACGGTCTGCGGCTGGAGCAAGTTTGTTGGTGTCGATATCAGCGGCCTGCAAAACCTGGCCAGCTTCCTGCAAAAGGTCGGTGCCCGTCCTTCGGTGCAGAAGGCGATTGCGGACGAAAAGCAGTAAACACAGCACAGCGGCTGCCCTGCCATGTTTCACGTGAAACATCACAGGGCATGCCCACTGCCCGATGGTCTGGTCTTGGCAGCAAAGACCCTGCGCTTGACCTTCACACCGTGTCAGCTTTCAAGATCAGGCCATCAACCACCGAAAAGGAAACCCTCATGCAAAACACCTTCCAAGTCCAGGGCATGACCTGCGGCCACTGCGAGCGTGCCGTCACCCAGGCGGTGCAGCAGCTTGATGCCCAGGCCACCGTGCAGATTGACCGTGCCCACGGCAAGGTGGTGGTCGACTCCAGCCAGCCGGCTGACAAGATCGCGGCGGCCATCGCGGCCGAAGGCTACCAGGTCCAGTAAGCATGGCCAGCCCGTCACGCAAGCCTGCGGCTGAGCGGTCCACCGCCTGGCCGGTGTCCATCAGCAAAGCAGCCCAGCTGGCGGGTATCTCTGCACGCATGGCGCGCCATTACGAGTCGCTCAACCTGCTGCCCCATGTCCACCGTACCGACAGTGGCTACCGGCTGTATACCGAGTCGGACGTGCACACCCTCTCCTTCATCCGCCGCAGCCGCGATCTGGGCTTCTCGATGGAGGAAATCGACACGCTCCTCAGCCTTTGGCACGACAAGCAACGTGCGAGCAGCTCGGTCAAGGAGATTGCGCAAAAGCATATCGAGACCTTGCGCGAGCGCATTGCCGCGATGAAGGCCATGGAGCGCTCTCTGCAGGCGCTGGTACACAGCTGCCATGGCGACCAGCGCCCGGACTGCCCGATTCTGGACAGCCTGTCGGACCCTGCGGCCGAGCCCGATACCGCCGGCTGCTGCAAACACTGAACCGTTGCCGGACAGGCCCGGCCATGAAAAAACGCGCTCCGTGGAGCGCGTTGTCGTTGCTGACGTGCCTGAGGATCAGAACGGGCTGGAATCCGGATCGTTGTCCACCGGTGCCGATTTGGGCCCGGTCTGCATGCCTCCGGGCTTGCCAGACGCATGGAAAGGCTGACCCACTGCCGTACCCTGGCTGGTCGGCTTGATGGGCGCTACAGCCCCTTCCCGGGCCGCTGCAGTGGGTTTGTCGCCCCGGTCAGGCAGTTGACCCAGCTCGGTACGGCCTTCGCCGCCCAGCGCCTGGATCAGGTCCGGAATCAGCTGGCTGAACTCACCGGTCGCAATGGCCACATCGGCGTCGAAGCCGCCGTCTTCACTGGCACCTTCCATCACCACATCCAGCAGCGACACCTTTTTGAGCTGCAGGCCCTCGGTCAGCACAAAGCTGACCCGGTCATCCCAGGTCAGTGCCAGCTTGGTGGGCAGCTTGCCCTGGTCGATATGTTCGCGGATCTCGTCGATGCCCAGCGGGTGGCGGGCATAGCGCACCACGGCCTTGGACTCGTCAGCGCTTTTAAGCTCGCACTCCTGGTCAATGCTGAAGCCTGCCGGCGCATCGTAGCTGTGCAGCCAGGCGGACATCGCCCCTTGCGGGCTGTTCTGGGTGTCGATCAGCGCCACGGCAAATCCGGGCGATGCCTCCACCAGCATGGTGATCACCTCATCGGCACGGCCCTGGCTGCTGGTGTCCAGTACCAAGAGGCGCGCCTGCGGATCGAGCCAGATCCACAGCCCGCCCTGCTTGGTAAAGGCCATCGGCAGCAAATCCAGCTTGCACTCGTCCTTGAGCTCCTGCTTTTCCTTCTTGCCCGGCTTGCGGCCTTCCTGGGCTTCAATATGGGCCAGCTTTTCATCGACCTTGCGGTTGAGCACGCTGGCCGGCAGCATCTTGCTCTCGCTCATCAGGCGCAGGATCCATTGGCCGCCGACGGATTCCACCATCGCGCCGTGCTCTTCACCGCGGGGCGGCACCCAACCGGTGGACTTTTCCTGGGTAGCACCGCATTGCTCAAACTGCTGCTTGGCCAAGGCCGCATCCAGCGCGACCAGGTCGGGCTGCCAGGCTTCGGAGATGCGGTAAAAAATCATGTTCTTGAACATGCCATTCCTTTGTTCTGGAAGCTGCTGCCAAGGGCGAGCAAGCTTTAAAAAAACACAAAGCGGCCAGGGTGCGCCGCAATGATCTGCCGTCCATTGTGCCGCGAATCGGGAGCGCCCATGGGCAGTGCGGCGGGCATAACCGCCCGGCTGCAGCCAGCGGCATCCACTACCAAAATTGGTAAATCTTTACACAGCCATACCGGCCCGTGACGGCGCTATTACATGGCAGGCGGACACTGCAGTCATCGCATAAGACATCACAACCCGGAAAGGAAACACCATGTCTCTCTTGCAACGCAGCGCCATCGTGACCGCCATGCTGGCCGGCCTGACAGTCTCCAGCTTCGCCCAAACTCCCGCACCCGGTGCACCCATGGCAGCCCCGGCCGCGCAAAGCGCACCAGCCCCCGCCAAAAAGGCCCATGGCCCTGAAGCGCGCGAGGCCCGCATGGCCAAGCGCATGCAGGCACTCAAGGCCTCGCTCAAGCTCAATGCCAGCCAGGAAGCCGGTTGGGCCAGCTATATGGCTGCGGTCAAACCCCAGCGCCCGGCACCCGGTGACCGCCCTGAATGCCCCGACTTCGCCAAGATGACCACGCCGGAGCGCATTGATGCCATGGCAGCCATGCATGCTAAGCACCAGGCCGCGATGGACCAGCGCAACCAGGCGACCAAGGCCTTCTATGCCAGCTTGACGCCTGAGCAGCAAAAGACCTTTGATGCAGAAACCTTGAAGATGCACGAACGCCGTGGACACGACGGGAAGGACGGCAAAGACGGCAAAGACGGCAAAGACGGCAAGGGCTCACATGGCCACCGCCATCAAGGCCCCAATCCGAAACAGTCTGTTCCGCCAATCGACAGCAAATAAGGCAGGAAGCCTTCTCCCGCCTCGGATCTCTCTCCATCCCCTCCTGCGCAGCCCTCAAAAGCTGCGCTTTTTTATACGCCACAAGTCGTAAGCGGTTGCATACAGACAACATCCTGCTTTTGCTGACAGAAGCCTCTGTAGTCCAGGTGTAACATTATTTAATGCAATACCGCCCCCTTCTCTCCGCTGTCGGCTTGTGCGCGCTGACTGTCTGGAGCGCTTCTGCCCACGCGCAATTCGCTGACAAGCGCAACAGCCCCACCTTGTACCTGCAAGCGGGCATTGCTGAGCGCGATGCCCGCGCGGTCACCATTGGTTCGACCATTCCGATGGATTGGAAGACCTTCTGGTGGGGCCATCCCGTCACCGCCCATTGGGACATGAGCCTGTCCGCCTGGAACTCGGACCGCATGGAGCAAGAAGGCAGCCGCACGATTGCCATCGTCGGCTTGGTGCCCACTATGCGCTTCCACAGCAAGAGCCAGTACCCCTGGTTTGTAGAAGCAGGCCTGGGCGGTTATGTCTCCAGCAAGCTGTACGAGACCCGTGACAAGCGCTTCTCCACCGCCTTCAATTTCGGCACCCATATCGGCGTGGGCTACTTCACCGGCATGCGCCGTGAGAGCGAATGGTCCGTGCGCCTGGAGCATCTGTCCAACGCCTCGATCAAGCGTCCCAACCCTGGCGAGAACTTTGTGCAGTTGCGTTACGCACGGCACTTCTGATCTCTCCCGCTACCCTCTTCCCCTTCATACCGCCTTCTGGCGGTATTTTTTTGCCCGTTGGAAGCCTGCCTATTGGCTGGTGGTGGACCAGTGCCCTGGGCGGCCTCACTGCCATCGCAACGGTAAAGCCGTTCAGCAATAAAGACCAGGCCCATCAGAGCTGCTGGAGCAAGACAATTTACGAGAGACTGTATAAACATACAGCCTCAAGAGAAAGCCCTGTTGTTTGACTTCAAGGTGGCCGATCTATCTCGATAGATGCCCGGCTGATGGAACGTCCCCCAGTGCCCTTTTGGGCCCTCTTGAGACGGTTTCTCCGCTTCTTCGACTCCCAGCCTCACTAGCTCGTTTAAAGCGCCAGCAGGCGCTGCTTCCATGGGGTCGAGATGAAAGGAGAGATTTCTCCAAGCCTTGCCCCGCTCCGCTTATTCAGCTCAGCGCTAGGGATGCTCTGTAAAACGCGTTTCCGCCCAGCTGAATACTTGCAAAACGGCGTCAACGTTAGCGTGAGCAATCCAAAACTATAGCGAACACCTATGCGGGACTGTGCATTTGCGCACAGCGTGCTTTCTGTCATCAGCCACTAGCGCGGCGCGGCAACAAGGCGCAATCCTGCGCAGCACTGAGATCAGGCTCTCTCTGTTGTGTGCTGTTCAGTCGCCAGTACGGCGCCCTCTCCGTTCGAATGGATCTTGCCGAATCCGACTTCATCGATCTGCTTTGAATTTTTCACATTCCGAAAAATTTCAACATATGAAACTTTGCTGAGCGTGCCTTTGGTTTTTCTTTTATTTTCTTTAAAAGAATAGTAGGTAGTAGTAGAAGGGCGGCTGTTTCTGTGGATAAGTAGACTAACGTTTGAATTTTCAAAAGCTTGGAGTTTCTTCAACCGTGTTGATGGTACCCGTCTGTGGCTGTCACTCTAAAGTGGATAAGTACCAGTGCTGGGAAATATCTGTGGATAAGTCGTTTTCCGCTCATTCATTATCCACAAGTAATCTGCGCCGCCAAAATCTCAGCAAGATGTTGATAAATATAAAGTTATCCACAAAGAAAGGAATTCCATGTCGATTGACAGTTCGATTCCGAAATTCAAACCGAGGAAACGCTCGCTGGCAAAAATTCTCCACAGGACCTCGGCTAAATTTGGCGGCTTTGCCGCATCGACAGGTTTGCCTTGAATTCTGTGGATAAGTTTTTTATCTCAGTAAAACAATCATCTTTCCGTCTTTTGGGATGTGTGCACGGCGTCCTTTTCCCGGTGGATGGAAGTGGAGCAAGTTGGATGCCACACCCTCGTCTGTGGATAACTAGATAGTTACTGTCGCTTTATGCAGAGTGTTATCCACAGTCTGTTTAGAGAACACGATTGCGATGTGGTGCTGCGCTGCTGGAAAGACCAAGTAGGCATTGAAAAATACCCTTTCAAATCAATGCATTGGCATTAGGCCGAAGACACCCCTGGTGCGCGAAGACCTGGGTCGGTCAGCGTTGTTGCGCCTTAAAAGTGGTTTGCGGAGGCCAGAAAGATTGCATGTGCAGAACAGGCGCAGGGAAGTCTCTTTGTTCTGGTGTTGGCCTGGCTAAAAAACCTGACTTCCGCACTCCTTGCTCATGACTCTCGCTTCCATGCAGATCTCGCACTTGCAATGCACGGTGGTCGCCGCCGTGTAGACCATGGATTTATCGCTCCGCTGGAGGGGTTCAGCAATGGAAAAAATCAGCAGATGCTGATTCCGGACGAATAGGCATTTTTCGTATTTATAGCTGCTGATGCGATGACGCCTGTGTGTCATGGGCGCCCGTCTGGCGGACCTCACGCACAGAACGGATAAGAGACAGAGGGGCAGCAACTGCACCACAGCGCGGGTATGCCGATCTTTTCGCCGCGAACGACGATTCCCAGCGCATTTGGAGCGCCCAGCATTTTTGGGCGCTTTCGTTTTTACCAGCGCAGATAGGCAGTTTGACCCCGGCGATTTCTTAGCGCATTTCAAAGACTGGAAGCCTGTGATCCAGCGCATCTCCAACAAGAGGCAGCTAGCACCCAGCTACTCGAATAAAGACTCCAACATTTCAATTTGAATGATTCAAATTAACTGAATTGAAAGACCATTTACTTCAAGTTGCCGACAACCCTCTAGCGGGTGAATAGAACCCAGAATGCCACATTTTTATGCAAACTTGTCAAACCCAGCCCTGATGTTGTCAACAAGTTATCCTTGCTGTGCTTGTGAATAATTTTCGCATCGTGAAAAATATCACAATATGAAAAATTCAACGCGGCTAGTTATGCACATGCGCATAAAGGTAACGTGCGTCTACGATGGGGCAAATTTGTGGATAAGTAAAGGACTTATGCATAGAAACGACATAGACGCTCTGAAAGACAGCTTATCCACAAATTGACTCAGTGGTACATGAACAGCAATTTCTGTGCATAACTTCCTAAAGACGGTTTCTACTTATACACAAAAAAATCTCAAGTTATAACTTTAGAACAAGGTATTGGATATTTATACACAGTTCTATGGGGGTAACTTTTTGGCAAATGATTGATGAAAAAATAAGCGAAATTGACCGATTTCTGTGAAATTGATGTGGATAAATCAAGCAAGAGGATAGTCTGGCAATTGCGTATAGGTAGACAAAAATTGGCTACATATCACGGATGTTTGCAAAAAATAGCGTGCTGATATGTCCATTTATGCAAAAAACAAAACGAATGTTCCTGCGTGCTCACTTCGTCAGATCTGTGGATATCTTTTCGATGACGTTTTACTAGGCTCAAAATTCGTCATGTGTGAATAAGCTGTGTGCAATTTCATATGTTGAGCTTATGAAGATATTCACCGATTCTTAGCCATGCGCCGGTACGGTCTGGGCGGTGCGTTCAGCAGATTTGAACGAGGCCTTAGCAGCGACGGTGCGCCGACCGCCGGATCGAGCAGCTGTTTATGAGGTGCCCCGGAACATCCACATCGACATCAACAGCTACAGCTACAGCTACAGCTACAGCTACAGCTACAGCTACAGCTACAGCTACAGCTACAGCTACAGCTACAGCTACAGCTACAGCTACAGCCGCGGACGCTTAAGGCAGCACAGCCGTTGCCAGACACATGCGGGCTTCACGGCTAGGTGGTTTAAGGTGTTGAGAGTGGGACACCCCGGCGCGCTTTAGCGCGGCAAACCCGCAGACATGCTGGCGCCTGCCGGGTAGAAGAAAGGGCGTAGTACAGACGTAAAAAAGCACCGGCTAGCGGTGCTTGGTTCAGGAGGTTGGGCTTACCAGCCCCGGTCCATCAGCCTTCAGGCTTCGGCGTCCTCGTCGGTGGCAGTGCGAATGGTTTCGCGGTTGCTCTTGTCGCGCATCTTGGCCACGTCGGTGTCCAAAGCGCGGTGCAGTTTTTCCAGCGCAGCGTTAAAGGCTTCTGCCACCTTTTCGGCCTCGGCGTTGACGGCCAAGGGTTGCCGACCAGTAGCGCGTGTTTCCATCACACAGCGTTTGCCTTTGCCGCCATTTTTCAGGGCGTCCACATCGGTGAGGTAAACCTCCACCCGGGTGACATATTCACGAAAGCGCGAAAGCTTGTTTTGTACCTCGGTTTGTGCCCATTGGGAGAGGGAATCTCCACCTTGGACATTGTCGCCAGCGTGCACTTGAACTTGCATGGATGTGCTCCTTTCTCGAACGTGCTGGGCGGCGGCCCAGCTTTGACAACCGGATGCTGCTAAGGCAAAAAGCCTTGCGGCACCTGTGATTACATCCTAACGCGCAAAACTGCAACAAAGCCTGCGTCATGGTCAATATGGGTAAAAGCCCTGAGAAAGATCAAGCGTCCTACAGCCGGCCTGGTAGGCATTCGGACGCCAGAGGAGGGCGCCGGTTGGCTTGAATCGATGCGAGCTGACCCATCGAACACTTGCCGTTGCAGGCCAAAGAAGGTTCAGCGTGCTCTGAATGTCGCAGCAGACAAGCGATACAGCACATGGGCGCGCAGTGGGTCACCGGCCTCCAGCGCAAGATGGTCAAAATCGCCGTTCTCGTCGTGCACCATGCCCAGGCGCTGCATCAGGGCCTGCGATGGCAGGTTGTTGCTGGTGGTGAAGGCAACGATCTCCGGCAGCTGCAAGTCATCAAAACCCACCGCCAGCGCAGCCTGTGCCGCCTCTGTGGCCAGGCCCTGGTGCCAGGCATGGCGGGCCAGGCGCCACATGATTTCGACACAGGGAGAAAAAGGCAGCTGGGCCTGGGGCACATGCAGACCCACGATGCCGATAAATTGCTGGTCCTCCAGCCTTTCCACGGCCCAGACGCCCCAGCCGCGCTCCGCCATCAGCGCCTCGCAGCGGTCTGCCATTGCATCGCTTTGCGCGCGGGTCAGCGGCGCGGGAAAGTAGCGCATCACCTCGGGGTCCGCCGTCATCGCGGCAAAGGCCTCCCGGTCTTGCGGCTGCCATTGGCGCAGCTGCAGCCGGTTGGTGCGGGGCTCGATCAGTGGGGTGTTCATAGGTGGTGCTCCAATAAAAAAGCGGCTTGCACGCGTGGCAGCCGCTTGGGTATCAACAACGCCCAGCGCAGAGGGCCGTGCGTTGCACCAGCCCGCTGCGCTGCGTGATCAATGGTGGTGGCCGTGGCCGCCATGGACATGGCGGTGGGCAATTTCTTCTTCGCTGGCAGCGCGCACGTCGACCACCTTGCCGCTAAAGCGCAGCGCCAGGCCCGCCAACGGGTGGTTGCCATCCAGATGCACTTCGGGGCCCTTGATCTTCTTGACGTAGAAGGCCTGTGGCTCGCCGCGCTCATTGGCGCCGCGCAGCTGGCCGCCCACCTTCACGCCAGCGGGGAACTCGCTCTTGGGGATCACGCGTACGAGGCTTTCGTCGCGCGCGCCAAAGGCATCTTCCACGGCCAGATCCACGCTGGTGCTAAAGCCTGCAGCTTGGCCTTCAAACGCCGCTTCCACTTTTGGGAAGATGTTTTCATAGCCGCCATGCAGGTAGGCGAGGTTGCCGCTGTCCAGCGGCTTGCCTTGGGAATCGGTCACCTTGTATTGGATGGTGACGGCGCAGTCTTTGCTGATGTTCATGGTCTTGTTCGAAGAGTCTGGCGAAACCGCAAGTGTAGAGCTTCGCGCTGGGTGAAGGCCAGGCCTGCCCTGATGGCAGGGGCGAGGCCAAGGCTTTGGTGATTGTCATGCAAACGGCTTGCTCTCCTACGGCAGCATGTTGCAGCGCAGCGCGAGACTGGATCTTTGTGACCGCATTTTCGGTCGAAAGGATCAAGAACATGGTTCAGCAACTCGCAGGCAAAGTGGCCTATGTGACGGGCGCCGCCAGTGGCATTGGCAAGGCCATCGCCGATCTGTATGCGCAGCAGGGCGCCAAGGTGGTGATCGCCGATCTGAAGCAGGAAGCGGCCGAGGCGGCGGCCAAGGAGATTGCAGGCAAGGGCGGTACTGCCATGGGCCTGGCGGTCGATGTGACGCAGGAAGACCAGGTCGACGCTTCGGTCGAAGCCGCGGTAAAGGCCTATGGCGGCATCGATATCCTGGTGAGCAATGCCGGCATCCAGATCGTCAAACCGGTGCAGGAATTCACACTGCAGGAGTGGCAAAAGATGCTGGCCATCCAGCTCGATGGCGCTTTCCTCACCACGCGCGCCTGCATCAAGCACATGTATGCGCAGGGCCGTGGCGGCAGCATCATCTACACCGGCTCGGTGCATTCCAAAGAGGCCTCCAAGCTCAAGGCGCCTTATGTGACGGCCAAACATGGCCTGGAAGGCCTGGCGAAGGTAGTGGCCAAAGAGGGCGGCCCGCAAGGTGTGCGTGCCAATGTGATCTGCCCCGGCTATGTGCGCACGCCCCTGGTGGACAAGCAGATCCCCGAGCAGGCCAAGGAGCTGGGCATCAGCGAGGCCGACGTCATCAAGAACGTGATGCTCAAGGACACCGTCGATGGCGAGTTCACCACCGTGGACGATGTGGCGCGCGTGGCGCTGTTTTTTGCAGCGTTCCCCACCAATGCGCTGACGGGGCAGTCGATGATTGTCAGCCACGGCTGGTTTATGGAGTGATGCGGGGCTGCTGCCAGGCCCGCAAGCGCCACGGCAGCAGTTGGGCTGATAGCTGCAAAGTCATATCAGTCGCTAAATCCCCACTTAAATCTGCCAAAGTGCCTGAAATTCTGCCTTGTGCACTAGGCCAGCCGTTGGCAGACCCCTACATTTGTTACATGGTTTGCAGTCTGCTTTGCACAGCCGACAGGCGGGGAAACCCCGCCTGCCCGACAATGGCGGATTGGCCCCAGCAGCCCTGCGCGCAGCGCGATGCCGGCCCAGGCTTTGCAGATTCTTTCCATGGCGATCCCCCTTATTTCCGCTTTGACAACTCCCTTGCGCCGCGCAGCGGGCGCCTTGCCCGTGCAGGCGCGGCGCCTGCGCCAATGGCTGGCCGCGCGCAGCAAAAAGCAATGGCTGCTGGCGGTAGCGGCCTTGCCGGTGCTGCTGCTGCTTTATGTGCTGCTGCTGATTCCGCTGACGCCGTCGATCGGCGATATCCAGAAAAACAAGGTCGAGGCGCCCACCCAGCTGCTGTCGGCTGATGGCAAGGTACTGGCGCAGTACAAGCGCTCCAACCGCGAATGGGTGGCGCTCAAGGACATTTCGCCCAACGTCATCAACGCGCTGATCGCGACGGAAGACCACCGCTTTTATGAGCATGGCGCGCTTGATTGGCGCCGCACCTTTGGCTCGGTGCTGCACACGGCCATGGGCCGGCCCCAGGGCGGCTCCACCCTGACCCAGCAGTTGGCGCGGAATATGTTCCCCGAGGAAATCGGCCGTGCCCGCTCGCTCAACCGCAAGCTCAAGGAGGCCGTGACGGCCTACAAGATCGAATCCGCCTACACCAAGGACGAGATCCTGGAGACCTACCTCAACACCGTGCCCTTTCTCTACAACGCCTTTGGCATCGAGATGGCCGCGCGCACCTATTTTGACAAGCCCGCCCAGAAGCTGAGCGTGCTCGAAGCCGCCACCCTCGTCGGCATGCTCAAGGGCACCAGCTACTACAACCCCGTGCAAAACCCCGAGCGGGCCCAGCAGCGCCGCAACACCGTGCTGGCGCAGATGAACAAGCACGGCAAGCTCAGCGACCAGGATTTTGAAGCCTTCAAAAAGCGCGCCATCAAGCTGGATTTTGAGCGCCAGGACGAGGCCGTAGGCATGGCGCCGCATTTTGCGCAGGCGCTGCGCAAGTGGCTGATCGATTGGGCCGATGCCAACGACTACAACATCTATGCCGATGGCCTGGTGGTGCAGACCACCATCGACTCGCGCGTGCAGCAATGGGCCAACCAGGCCGTGGCGCGCCAGGGCCGCCAGCTGCAGGTAACCGCCAATGGCCTTTGGAGCAACCGCAACCAGTGGACGGCCAAGAACCCGCTGGTGCAAAGCTTTGTGCGCGAAAGCGCCGTCTACCGCCAGGCGGTGGCCGATGGCCAGGACAAGGACGAAGCACTGCAGCGCCTGCTGGCCGATGCCGAGTTCATGGCCAACCTGCGCCAGGACAAGGTACGCGTGCAAGTGGGCTTTATGGCCATGGACCCGCGCAGCGCCCACGTGCTGGCCTGGGTGGGCAGCCGCGACTTTGGCATTGACCCGTTTGACCATGTCTCGCAGGCGCGCCGCCAGCCCGGCTCCACCTTCAAGCCCTTTGTGTACGGTGCGGCGCTGCTCAACGGCGCCTTGCCCAGCGACCAGTTGATGGACGAAGCCGTGCGCATTCCGCTGGGCGGCGGGCAGTTCTGGCGGCCGACCGATGGCGGCCCGCCTTCCGACCAACCGATGACCCTGGCCGATGGCCTGGCCTTCTCCAAAAACACCATCACCGCCCAGGTAATGGCCCAGGTGGGCCCCGCCAAGGTGGCCAAGCTGGCACGCGCCCTGGGCATCCGGGACAGCAAGCTCGAAGAAGTGATGTCGCTGGCGCTGGGTACCAGCCCGGTCACCCTGCAAGAGATGGTCACTGCCTATTCCACCCTGGCCAATGGCGGTGGCTACCGCGCGCCCGTCATGGTCACCCGCATTACGGACCGCGAAGGCAAGGTGCTGGCCGAGTTTGAGCCGCCTGCGGCCGAGCTGGCGCTGGACAGTGGTGTGGCCTATGGCTTGATCGACATGATGCGCGGCGTCATCACCAAAGGCACCGGCCGGGGTGTGGCGCGCTACGGCGTCAGCGGCGACTGGATCGGCAAGACCGGTACCACGCAAGACAATGCCGACGGCTGGTTCATGCTGGCGCACCCGGACTGGGTGGGCGGCGCCTGGGTCGGCTTTAACGACAGCCGCGTGCAGCTCAACGACTACTGGGGCCAGGGCGCCCACAGTGCGCTGCCTGTTGTCGCCGAGGTAGCAGCCGCATCGCAGCGCGGCAAGCTGGTGCAGGCCCAAGCCCGGTTTGAGATGCCCGCCGAGAACAACACCTTTGTGCAGCGCCTGCGCAGCTGGATGCTGGGCTTTGGCGACAACAAGCAACCGGTCGATCCGTTTGAGCAACCGCCTGCGATGCAGCCGCTGCCCGATCGCGGCAATCCTGGTGATGCGCCGGTCATCGACGATCCCGAGGCCCGGCCCATAGGCCAGAGCGGCGCGGGCCCGCGCGGCCCGAGTGGCGACGGCGACTTCCCCGGCTTCCAGAACAACCCGCCAGCAGCGCAGCAGCCGCAAATGCCTGCGCAACGCCCGGCCGATGCGGGCCAGCCGCAACCCGGTGTCGTGGTGCCCGGCGCATCGTCCAACCCGGTGCCATCCAACCCGGCACCGGCCGCACCCGCCTTCCCCGGTAGCGCCAGCGCGCCGCAGGGCCAGTCCTCGGGCAACCCACCACCGATTGAGCGCGGTGTGGTCGTCTCGCCGGTGTCATCCGGTACCGTGGGCCAGCCCGTGCCAACGGCCGATGGCGGCATGGTCTGGCGCCGCGCGACCCCGTCCGGCACGGCCGCGCCGCAGTCCGGCAATGCAGGCATTGCCGCCAGCGAGATCAACTGACAAATCTGCCTATTTTTTCATCAACCATCAGGAGGATGTTCATGGTCTTCAACCACAGTCGCCAGCCCCGCTGGCTATGGATGCGCGCCGCTTGCCTGGGGGCTGCCATGTTGGTATCGACAGCCGCGATGGCCGTGGACAACCCCGATGCCCCTGACCGCCTGGCCGCATTTGAGCAGCGCATACAGCCGCTGGAGGCCGCCATCGGCAACCAGAACACGACGGCCGACATGCTGCGTGCCAGCAGCGCTTACGCCAAGCAGCTTGATGTGGAGCTGAACCAGACCTACCGCGAGCTGATGGCCAAGGTGGGTGCCACCGGCGCGCAAAAGCTGCGCGCCTCCCAGCGCAACTGGCTGAGCTTTATGACGACCGAAGCCGCCTTTATCGACGGCACCTGGAACGCCAAGGACTTTGGCAGCTCCTCCGCGCTGTCTCGCAGCGAGTACCGCAACAGCCTGACCAAGGCGCGCATCATCCAACTGCTGGACTACCTACGCTCCTATCCTTGAAGTAGTTCGTGTGCGGTCACTCTTCAATGACTTCATGCACGCCGGAGCTACCGCGCTTCCAGTAAGCCGCTGCCTTGGTCCATTTGGGGTGGGCGCCATGCTCGGCAATCAGCGCTGCACGCAGCGCCTTGGCGGCCGTCGATTCCAGCGCCACCCAGTTGTAGTAATCGCCAGCAGGCGCGTCAATCTGGCGCAAAGCCGCTAGCAGCCGCTGCGCATCGCCGGCCGGCTGGCCCTGGCGGTGTACCCAGTGCACCTGCAGATCGGCAGCGCTGTCCAGCGCTTGCTCGTCAGCCGCGTCATTCACTTCCACCACCACCACCGCCTGGGTGCCGGCAGGCAGCTCGCGCAGGCGGCGCGTGATTGCTGGCAGCGCCGCATCATCACCAATCAGCAAGTGCCCATCAAACGCCGTAGGCACGATAAAGGAGCCGCGCGGCCCCGCAATCCCCAGCACATGGCCGCTGGCCGCCTGCAGCGCCCAGGCCGTTGCCGGGCCGGCCTCATGCACCGCAAAGTCAATCGCCAAGGTCTGCGCCTGCGCATCGTAAGAGTGGGGCGTGTAGTCCCGCATCGCCTCGCGCATCGCCGGCGGCAGGCCTTCGCTGCCGGGCGGCGGCAGCTGCAGCGCGCCATTGGCATCCGGAAACAGCAGCTTCACATGGTCATCAAAGCCCAGGCTGCTGAAACCCGCCAGGTCAGCACCCTGCAAACGGATGCGCAGCATATGCGGCGTCAGCTGCTCCACCGATTCAACGGTGGTGCGGCGCAGCTTTATCTCATGGCGCGCCCGCTCAGGCGCACGCGCAGCCAACAGCTCGGGGGAAGGGGAAGTGGGAAGGCTCAGTTGCAAGGGCATGGTGTTCGATCCGTGTCTAAGATATATCTTTTATCTTAAATGAGAACCATTTCTGCGGCTAGGGCGGGGTGGCAATCCCTGGTTGGGGTGTGGCTATGGCGGGGGTAGGGTTGCGAAAGGGTGGGGGGTGTGCACAAAGATCATAGAGGGCCGGCAGTGAAGGGACCGTTCACCGGACGTGCCCATTGAATAGTACGGCCAGGCTTTGTGCTGGTTTTACTCAAACTTTGCGGCAAGCTTTGACGTGTAGAAACGGTAGAAGGCCTCAACCGGTGCTGAAGCCAGTGGCTGTAACGGTAAGCAATGCGCGAGAAGTCCCACGCACGGCTATACGTTCAGCCGTCCACCGGCTCGGTAGCCACCACGGATGGGCGTTGTTGCATCTTGGCGAACCATGCCGCCAACTGCGGTGCCTGTTCGCGCCAGCCCAACGTGTCGAAACGGTAGTCGATGTAGCCCAGCGCGCAGACCAAGGTCAGATGGCCGATGCCAAAGGCGCGCGCTTCCAGCGCCGGTACCTCGCCCTCCAGCAGATCCAGGCTGGCGCGGGTCTTGTGCTCGAACGCGGCCAACAGGGCCGCCAGCGGCACGGCGCGCTCGCGTTCGTTGCGCCACAGAATCAGCGCATCAAGCAGGCCGTCACCCAGCGCATGCCAGCGCAGCGCCACCCAGCGGGCGTCGCCTTCCCGAGGGAAGAGCGAGCCGTTGGCGAGACCGTCCAGGTATTCGCAGATGACGACCGAGTCAAACAGCGTCCGGCCGTCGTCCAGTATCAGCGTCGGGATCTTCGACAGCGGATTGTCCTGCATCAGGACGGCATTGGGCTTGAGCATTGCGGCCACCGAGCGGACCAGCTGCAGCTGCTGCGTCAGCTGCAGCTCATGGGCGCAGATCATCACTTTTCGGACATAGGGAGATTTGGGGGACCAGTGCAGTTGCATAGCAATCCAGGAAGAGAAAACAAAGGAGCGCACCGGCGCCGGCACGCATGGCGTTGACCAGTGCTGGGCTACAGCACTCCGCTGGCCAGCAGGCCATCGATGCGCTCGGCCGAATAGCCCAGCTCTTCCAGCACCTGGCGCGAGTGCTGTCCCAGCAGCGGCGGGGCCACCTGCTGCTGCAGCGGGGTCTCGGAAAAGCGCATCGGGCTCACCACCTGCGGCACCTGCACGCCGCTGGGATGTGCCACATATTGGAGCATGCCACGGGCCTTTACCTGCGGGTCTTCGAAGACGTCGGGCACCGAGTTGATGGCGCCGCAGGGCACACCCACGCCGTCAAGCGCCGCGATCAACTCGGCACGCGGGCGCTGCGCGAACGCATGGCGCAGCATGGCCGACAGGGCCGTGATGTTGCGCACGCGCTGGGCATTGGTGGCAAAGCGATCGTCCTGGGCCCACTCGGCCTGGCCCAGCACATCGCACAACTTGGCAAACTGGCCGTCGTTGCCGACCACCAGGATGGCATCGCCATCGGCGCAGGCGTACACGTCCTGCGGCTGGATATTGGGATGCGCGTTGCCATTGCGCTGGGGCGTCTTGCCAGACACCAGGTAGTTCATGGCCTGGTTAGCCAGCATCGCCACCTGCACATCCAGCATGGCGATGTCAATGGAGTCGCCCACGCCGCTTTGGTCGCGGCGGGCCACGGCCGCGAGCACCGCCACCGCGGTGTACATGCCGGTCATCAGGTCGACGATGGGCACACCGACCTTTTGCGGGCCACCGCCCGGTTGGCCGTCGCGCTCCCCCGTGACGCTCATCAGGCCCCCCATGGCCTGGATCAGGAAGTCATAGGCGGGCTGGTCGCGGCGCGGACCGGTCTGTCCAAACCCGGTGACCGAGCAGTAGATGAGCCGTGGATTGATCTTGCGCAGGCTGGCCTCGTCCAGGCCATAGCGCGCGAGCGTGCCGGCTTTGTAGTTCTCCAGCACGATGTCCGACTGCAGGGCCAGGTCGCGCACGATCTGTTGGCCTTCTGCAGTGTCCAGGCTCACGGTGATCGAGCGCTTGCCGCGGTTCACCGCCAGGTAGTAGCCGGCCTCCTTGGTGTCCTTGCCATCGGCATCCTTGAGGAAGGGCGGGCCCCAGGAGCGCGTGTCGTCACCAGCGCCCGGGCGCTCCACCTTGGTGACCGTGGCTCCCAGATCGGCCAGGATCTGCCCGGCCCAGGGCGCCGCAAGAATACGGCTCAGGTCCAGCACCCGCAGGTGCGACAACGGGCCAGAAGCCACTTTGGCATTGGTCATCAGAAAGACTCCAGTCAGCTATGCAATGTCTGGACTTTAGGCCCCCATCGGCAGGGTGCCTAGCCGTGGCGCGCGCAAGGCTGAGATGCTCCGAGGCACATAGCAGGCTTGCGATGCAAGGGTCTTACTTCGGTGGAAGGCTCTGCCTAGACTGGTGCAAAAGGAGACAACGACCATGCATAGACGTACTTTTGCCAGCCTCTTGGCGGCTATCGCCCCCCTGTTCGCAAGCGGCCACGCTTGGGCCGACAACTGGCCCACCAGGCCCCTGAAGCTCATCGTTCCCTATGCCGCCGGTGGCCCGACCGACGCCATCGCGCGCATGATCGGCACCAAGATGGCGGCCTCCTTGGGCCAGCCGGTGGTGGTCGACAACCGGGCGGGCGCGGGCGGCACCATTGGCGTCGATGCCACAGTCAAGTCGCCAGCGGACGGCCACCAATTTGCGCTGGTCGCGCCGGGCCCGCTGGCCGGCATGCCCAATCTGACGAAAGTACCGTACTCGCTCGACGATCTGGAGTTTCTCACGCTGGCGGCGCGCATACCGAGCGTGATCGTAGTGAACCGCAAGTCTGGCATCACCTCGCTGGAGCAGCTGATTGCCAAGGCCAAGGCTGCCCCCAATACCCTGAACTACAGCTCCGCCGGTGCGGGCACCACGCCGCATATCGGCTTTGAGCTGTTCAAGCGCGAGACGGGCGCAGCCATCGTGCATGTGCCCTACAAGGGCGCGGCGCCAGCCATCAGCGCCGTGCTGTCGGGCGAGGTACAGATGACCATGGTCGATCTGCTGCCCATCTTGCCCTTTGCCGCCAATGGCAACCTGGTGGTGCTGGCGGTCGCGGGCAAGACGCGCGCACCGCAGCTGCCTGATGTCCCGACCACGGTGGAGCTGGGGCTGCCGAATGTGCTGATGGAAACCACCTACGGGCTGATTGCGCCCAAGGGCATTCCTGCCGGTGTGCAGACCCAGCTGCGCGAAGCCGCCGTGGCGGCCATCAACTCGCCGGAGATGAAGGAGCGGTTTCTCAAGCAGGGCGCTATCGCTGCCACCTCGACGCCAGCGGAGTACCGCAGCTTGATGCAGGCCGAGTCTGATAAATGGCGCGGCGTGATCAGCAGCGCAAAGATCACGCTGGACTGATCGCGATGAAGATTACCCACGCCTTGGTCCGGCCCTGCATCCAGGGGCTGGCTGATCCGCAATGGAAGTTTGCTCGCGCGCAGGTGCCGCGTCTTGAAGCGGCGGTGTTGGAGCTGCAGGATGAGGACGGTCATATCGGCCTGGGCTATGTGCATGCGATTCCCGCGATCTCCACACACGGCGCCGGCGCGCTGGCGGCGCTGGAATTCCTCGCGCCACGGCTGCTGGGGCGGCGCGCCGATGACATCGCCTCCATCATGGAGGAGGTCGACGCCACACTGGCCTTCAACCCCACCGTGAAGGCCGGCATCGACATGGCCCTGCATGACCTGCTGGCTCGCCGCCTGGGCGTGCCGGTACATGTGCTGCTGGGCGGCAAGATGCGCGATGGCGTCGCGCTGTCGCGCATCCTTCCGATCAAGTCGCCTGACGAAATGGCGGCCATCGCGGCAAGGCTGGCGGGCGAAGGCTATTCCCAGCTCAAGCTCAAGCTGGCGGGCGATACGGTGACCGACATCCAGCGCATTGCCGCCGTGCGCGCGGCAGTGGGGCCCCATGTGGCGCTGACGCTCGACCCCAACCAGTCGTACCACGCCAAACAGCTGATCAGTGCGTTCTCCAAAATGGAGCGCTATGACATCGCGCTGATCGAGCAGCCCGTGCCTGCGGCCGATATCGCCGGGCTGGCGCTGCTGACGCGCACGCTTCCGGTGGCCATCGAGGCTGACGAGAGCGCACAGAGCGTGCGCGATGTGTTCAGGCTGGTGTCTGAACGCGTGGTGGATGTGATCAACCTCAAGGTCACCAACCTCGGCGGGCTGCGCCACTTCCTCGAAGCCGTGCGTATCTGCGAGGCCGGCCAGGTGGCCTGCCGCATCGGTGCCGCGTTCGGACCGGCGCTGATGCAGGCCATGGCCCTGCAGGCGGCATGCATTCCGAGGGCGCTGCCCTATGCCTGCGAGCTGTCGGAGCATCTGCATCTGCAGGATGACCCGTTCACGGCGCTGCCCGTGAAGAACGGCATTCTGACCCTGCCCGACGGGCCGGGTTGCGGTGTGGGCTGGCGTCGCTGAAGCCGGGCGGAGGGCCTCCGCCCCCGAGACGGTGGACCACCCATTGCGCGATGGCAGGATTTCAATAATGAGGAGACAGGCGCCATGACATTTCCCCCCCACCTGACTGCGCCTTCGCGCGCGGCAGCCGGCACAGGCCGGCGCACCTTGCTGCTGGCGCTGGCAGCGACCGTGCTGTGCGCCGCCCTGCCTTGCCTGGCCAGGGCCGAAGGCTTTCCTGATAAGCCGCTGCGGCTGGTCGTGCCCTTTCCGGCCGGTGGCGCTGCGGACATGATGGCGCGCGGTATGGCGCAGCGGCTGGGCACCGAGCTGGGACAGCAGGTGGTCGTGGACAACCGGGGTGGCGCTGGTGGCGTGACTGCGGCAGAGCAGGTGGCACGTGCGCCTGCCGATGGCTACACGCTGTTTTTTGCCACCATGGGAACGCAGGCCATCAATCCGGCGCTGTATGCCAAGCTGCGTTACGACCCGGTTAAGGACTTTGCGCCGGTGGCGTTGACGCACACCACCCCGCGGGTGCTGGTGGTGGGCGCAGCGGTGCCGGCGCGCACGGTCAAGGAGCTGATTGCGCTGGCAAAAAGCAAGCCCGGCGTGCTGACCTACGGCTCGGCCGGCAATGGCAGCTCCAGCCATCTGTCGGGTGCGCTCTTCGACGAGCTTGCCGGGGTGAAGATGGTGCATGTGCCCTACAAGGGTAGTGCGCCGCTGCTCACCGATGTGCTGGCGGGCCGGGTCGACATGACCTTTGACTCCTACACCGTTTACGAAGAACAGATCCGCAGCGGACGGGCCCGCGCGCTGGCCGTGACATCGCGTACCCGGCTCAGTTCGCTGCCCGACATCCCGACGCTGGCCGAGTCGGGGCTGGCCGGCTACGACGTCTCGAACTGGCTGGGCGTCGTGGCGCCGGCCGGAACCCCCCGTAGTGTGATCGACAAACTGAACGCCGCCCTGGTGCGAGCCATGGCAGCGCCCGAACTGCGCAAACAGCTCACCCAACTCGGCATCGAGCCCACCTCCAGCAGCCCGGAGGAGTTCGCCCAGCTGGTGCGCAGCGAGATCCCCAAGTGGCGCAGCATCGTCCAACAGTCCGGCGCGACGGTGGATTGACGCCATGGACACCATGACCCCAGCGGCAGTGTTGCGCCGCCGTGAGATGGTCTGCACCAGTGCGGGCGAGATCGATGTCGTGATCGACGCTCCCGAGAACGGTGCGGGCCCGGCCATCGTTTTGCTGCCGTCGTCGCAGCGCGATTCGCTGGATTTCGACCCCCTGGCGCAGCAGCTGGCGCTGCTCGGTCACCGCGTACTGCGACCCCAGCCGCGTGGCATGGGGCGCACCACGCTGCCCCTCGAGCCGCTCACACTGCACGGCCTTGCGCGAGATGTGATCGATACCGTTCAGGCACTGGGCGGTGGCAGCGCGGTGCTGGTCGGCCATGCGTTTGGCCATTTCATCGCACGCGTCGCCGACATGGACCACCCGCAATGCGTGCGCGGCGTGGTCGTGGCGGGGGCTGCCGCGCGCGTGTTTCCGGCAGGCATGGCGGAATCGCTGGACTTGGCCTCGGACTCCCGCCAGCCCGCTGCCCTGCGCATCGCCCATCTGCAGCGCGCCTTCTTCGCCCCGGGCAACGACCCCAAGGCCTGGCTCGAAGGCTGGCATCCCGAGTTGCGAGCGATCTACCGCGCGGCGGGCAGGGTGCCGCCGAAGGACCGCTGGTGGACGGTGGCGAACGCCCCAGTGCTGGACCTGCAAGGCGCTCAGGATCCCTGGCGCCCGCCGGAAAGCCGCGGCGAGCTGCAGGATCTGCTCGGCGCACAGCAGGTGACGGTGCAGGTGATCGACCAGGCCAGCCATGCACTGGTGGTGGAGCAACCCGTCGCGGTGGCTGCTGCTATCGCGCGCTGGATGGCCCTGCTGCCGGAGGGGGGCGGACGCAGCGCAGGCGCAGCACATGGGGTTTAATCAGCCATTGTCCTGAAGCCTCTTTCCTATTCAATGTGCAGCGCCAAAGCCACCACACTCCAGCTCGACATCGCCTCCAACCTGCACAAATGGCGCACGTTTTTGGCCATCGCCGAGCTGGGCAGCTTGACGCGGGCCGCGCTCTTTCTTGACAGCAACCAATCCCTGCTGAGCCGCCAACTGAATGCGCTGGAGCGCGACTGCGGCGCGCGGCTGTTCAACCGCACCGGGCGCGGCGTGACCCTGTCCGATGTGGGCGAACGCATCTTTCCCCATGTGAAGAACCTGCTGGCGGATGCCGAGCAGCTGGAGGTCGAGATCCGTGGCGAGGCGCGCGAGCCCGCCGGGCGTGTCACCGTGGGCTCGCTGCCGTCCATCTCCGGCCCCATTGTGGGGCGGCTGTTCCAGCAGATCCGGGCGCAGTTTCCTGGCATCCACCTGAAGATTCTCGAAGGCTCAAGTGGCCAGGTCGAGGAATGGCTGGCCGATGCGCGTGTGGATATCGCCATTCTCTACCGCTACAGTCATGCGGTGCCCGAGCAGGAGCAGGCGCTGGCCAGCGTGGAGAGCTTTCTGATCGGTCCGGCGGGCGATGCGCTGACTTCGGCGCCGGAAGTAGCCTTTTCCGCACTGCACGATCTGCCCTTCATCCTGCCCAGTGCGCCCAATGGCCTGCGTACGACCTTGGATGCGCTGGCGCGCCAGGAGCACATGAATCTGGTGCCTGTCATCGAAGCCGATTCGCTGCCGCTGATGCGCTCGCTGGTCGCGCAGGAGCGGCTCTACACCGTGTTGCCGATCCACGCTGTCTGGAACGAGGTGCAGGAGGGCAGCCTCAGCGCCGCGCGCATCGTCGATCCACCGCTGCAGCGCATCGTCTCCATGGTCTTTGCCCGGAACAAGGGCCCCGGCCGCGCGGCCTCGGCCGTGGCGCGGCAGATCGCGCAGATCGTCGATGAACAGGCGCGCGCTGGCATGTGGCGCTCCACGCTGCAGGCATAACAGCTTTGCCGGCTGCCGGGGGGTGAGCCGGCCAGCATGCATGGTGAAATCATGAGCTGCATACGAAGGAGACCCATGCCCCGCATTTCCCTACCCGCCCCAGAGCACATGTCGCCCGCTCAACGCCAGGTCTACGACAAGGTCGTGTCCGGTCCGCGCGGCAAGATCGAAGGTCCGCTGCGCGCGGCGCTGCACAACGCCGAGTTGGCCGACTGCTGGCAAGCCCTTGGTGCGCTGCTGCGTTACCGCACCAGCCTGACGCCTCGGCAGTCGGAGATCGCCATTCTGGTGACAGGCCGTGCCTGCCAGTCTCCGTTCGAGTGGTACGCGCACCGGCGTGAGTCGGAGAAGATCGGCATCGAGGCCGATATCCTCGAAGCCTTGCTGGCCCAGACGCCGCCACCGTTTCGCGCGCCGGAGGAGCAGCTGGTGTACCAGTTCGCACTGGAGCTCAACCAGCAGCGCTCGGTATCGGATGCGACCTACGCCGCGACGCTGGAGGTGTTTGGCGAGCGCGCCGTGGTGGAGCTGACGGCGCTGGTCGGCTACTACACCATGGTGGCGATGACGCTGAATGCCCACGAGATTCCGTTGCCCGAAGGCCAGCAGCCGGCCTTTCCCTTGCCGCAACACCAGGGAGATCGGCCATGAGCGATGCGATCATCCGGGGCTGGGACTGCCACGCCCACTTGTTCGGGCCCTACGCGCGCTATCCGCTGAACGGGGACCGCAGCTATACGCCGCCCGAAGCCCTGCAGGCCGACTATCTGGCGCTGTTGCAGCGCCTGGGCCTCTCGCACGGCGTGCTGGTGCAACCCAGTGCCTATGGAGAAGACCACGGCTTGCTGCTGGACACGCTGGCCGCCTTGCCCCAGCTGCGCGGCGTTGCCGTGCTGCGCCCCCATGCAGTGGAGCGCCTGCCCGGGCTGCGCGCCCGCGGCGTGCGCGCGGCGCGCTTCAGCCAACGCAGTGCCGGCGGCAACTTCGCCGGCAGCGCGTCGCTGCAGGATCTGGAAGACATGGCCGCTGCCTTGGCCAGCGAAGGACTGCATGCCGAGCTGTGGACCGATTGCCAGGTGCTGCCCGACATTGCACCGCGCCTGCGCCAGCTGCCGGTGCCGGTGGTCATCGACCACATGGGCGGTTTCGATGCCGCCGCTGGCGTGGACGCGCCTGGCTTTCGCCAACTGCTGTCCTTGCTGGAGGACGGCACGGTGTGGGTCAAGCTGTGCGCCTACCGCAATGTGATGGGCGATGCCGACCTGGAGCGCGCCCGGCCGTTTCATGACCGGATGCTGGAGGCCAACCCCGAACAGCTGGTCTGGGGCAGCGACTGGCCGCACCTGCGCGTGGTGCCCGAGCCCGATGCTGGGCTGCTGTTGGACACTTTCAAGCAGTGGTCCGGGAGCGATGCAGTGGCGCGCCAGGTGCTGCAGGACAACCCGACGCGACTCTACGACTGACGGGACGTGGCAGGGCGCGCGCCATGCGCGCCGCCTGCGCTCAACGCCCGGTGAACACCGGGGCGCGCTTTTCCTTGAACGCCAGCTGCGCCTCCTTGGCATCGTCGGTCTTGGCGATCTGCGCCGTCATGTCCTGTTCATAGCGGTAGCCATCGCGCAGGCTCATGTCCTCGACCACATTCATGGTGTGCTTGCCCATGCGTGTCGACACCGGGCTCTTGGAGGCGATGACGGCCGCCAGTTGCATCGCGGTGGGCATCAGTTCTTCAGGCGGGGTGCAGGCCAGAACGATGCCAAGGCGGTACAGCTCGACGCCTGGCATGCGGTAGCCCGTCAGCATCATGTGGCGCAGCTGGGTATGGTTGAACAGCCGCATCGCATGGCGACTGCCGCCGAGCAGACCCACATCCACCTCGGGCAGGCCCAGCGAGGCCTTGTCCGAGCACAGCAGCAGGTCGGAGGACGCAGCCATCGCCAGGCCCGATCCGAGCGCCACGCCATTGATCGCACAGATCACCGGCTTGGCGCATTCGCGGATCGCATGGAAACACTCGCGCGTGCGGCGTGAGTGTGCGAGCAGGTCACCGGGGCCCTTGATGACATCGGCCCGGCCCTTGAGGTCTGCACCTGCGCAGAACACTTTGCCCGCCCCGGTGAGTAGCACAACGCGGACCTCGTCCATCTCCGAGACCCGGTCCAGCGCCCAGGTCAGCTCGTCATTGAGCGTGCGCGTCAGCGCGTTCACCGGGGGGCTGTCGAGCGTCATCACGGCAATATGGTCGCTGACCTCTACCTTCAACTGCGTCAATTCGTTCCAGTCGCTCATGTCTCTTCTCTCGGTGATGGCAAAGAACCAGTCTATCCAATGGCCCCCGGTGGCAGCCAGCTCTGCAGCATCACTTCTGTTATGCGCATTGATGCGATGCAGGCACGGCCGCTATGTCTCGGAATGCATGCCAGCCTTGCCGCAGCTTGGCTGGGACAGGATTGTGCGGTGTGCCTACACTGGCAGTTGGGCGGGCTCGCCGTGCCCCGACAACGCATAAAAAATGGAGAGACATCAAATGCAACGCAAGCAATTCATCGCCGGACTCGCTCTGGCTGCCGTGGCCATGACCGCCGTGCACGCGGGCGAGGGCCCGGGTGGCTATCCGAGCAAGCCTATCCGTCTGGTGGTGCCTTTCCTGGCAGGCGGCGCCACCGACCAGATGGCACGCGGTATGGGCCAGAAGCTGGCTGAGGCGCTGGGCCAGCCGGTGATCGTGGACAACAGGGCCGGCGCGGGCGGCAGCATTGGTGCCGAGGCCGTTGCCAACGCCCCCAAGGATGGCTATACGCTGCTGTACTCGACGATGGGGGTGTTGACCATCAATCCCAGCCTGTATGCCAACCTCAAATACGATCCGGCCACCAGCTTTGCGCCGGTGGGCCTGACCCATGTCACCGCCAACCTGCTGGTGGTGAACCCGCAGGTGCCGGCAAAATCGGTGGCCGAACTGGTAGCACTGGCGCGGAAGAAACCGGGCGGGCTGAGCTTCAGCTCGGCGGGTAACGGCACCAGCAGCCACCTGTCGGGCGAGCTGTTCAAATCGATCGCTGGGGTGGACATACAGCATGTTCCCTACAAGGGCAGCTCGGCGGGGCTGCCCGACCTGCTGGCCGGGCGCATCGACATGACGTTCGACACCGCATCCCTCTTTGGCGAGTACATCCGGAGTGGCAAACTGCGGCCGCTGGCAGTAACGTCGCGTGCGCGCATGCCGGCGATGCCCGAGGTGCCGGCCATGGCCGAGACTGCCGGCTTCAAGGACTATGACGTCTCGCTATGGCTGGGTGTGCTGGCGCCGGCCGGGACCTCGCCGGAGATCGTGGCCTACCTCAACCGCAAGCTGGTCGAGGTGATGCGCGACCCGTCGATGGAAAGTTCGCTCAAGCCCTTCGGCATCCAGCCGCTGCACAGCAGCCCGCAGGAGTTCGCCAACGTCATCGACCAGGATCGCAAGAAATGGGCGGCGGTGGTTAAGTCGGCCAACGTCCAGGCGGATTGATCCGGACCGCAGCGCGCCAGGTCGGTGAACGCCGCTGGTCCTTGGGTTGAGACGCCCATTACCCGGCGTTCATACCCGCATACAACCCCCGTGTAAACGCCTCCTCAAACACCGAATACCCCGACCAGTCACTGTGCGCAAAATGCAGGCGCCCGGTGCTGGGGGTCGGCAGGGCTTGGAGGCGTTCGCCGTTGATCAGTGCTGGGTGCTGGGAGCTGCTGGCAGGTTGGCCGATGCGGCTCAGCACGGTCTGGGTGCCGGGGCGGGGGATGGCCATCGCGTGGCCGTAGCGCATGACCTCGACGTGGCTGGCTTTTTCGTAGATGTCGGCGTGTGCGCGGGCCAGGGTGGCCAGGGTTTGGTCGCGGGCAGCTTCCCAAGTTTGGGCCAGCAGTTGCTGGCGTGCGCTGCGGGCACTGGCGCCGGGTTGGTTGCCGCCCAGCGCGCGGTAGCAGGTGAGGACGGTGGGCAGTTGCTGCATCGCATTCAGGCGCTGGTGGCCGGCGTTGACGTAGCCCAGGCCGCCGTGGGCCACATCGTCATACAGCACATTGTCCCAGGCCAGTTCGGCGCCGGGGCGGTCGCGCAGCGGCGCGCGGATGTGGACGTTGGTGACTTGCCAGGGTGCCCAATCCAGCGCCTGCACGGCGGTGCGCAGAAAGTCGGGTGGGTCCTGCACCACATGGGCCGCGATGAAGGTGGGTAGCGCCACGATGCAGTGCGCGGCCTGCCAGCGCTCCATGCTTTGGTTGGCGTGGTTAAAGCTGTCGATCTCCACGCCTTGGCGCGTCTCAGCAATCCGCATGACGGTGTGGCCGCTGTGCAGCCAACCGGCAGCCTGCACCGGGGCCGCGAGCTGCTCGCTGAGCCAGCCATTGCCTTGCGGCCAGGTCAGCACGCTGTCATGCGCGTCGTCCGGCATGCCTGGAGCCTGAAAGCCGTGGCGGCTGGCAAAGTAGTGCAGGCCGGCCCAGGCCGATACCTGGGCGCAGCCGGCGCCAAAGTCGTCCTGGCAGGCATAGTCCAGGTACCAGCGCAGATGCGGGTCGTCCAACTGCTGCTGGGCCAGCCAGGTGTCAAAACGGATGGCATCCAGCGCCTGGTGGGCGGGGGCCAGGCCGCCTTGAGCCTGCCAGCTGCGCATGGTGGGCATGCTGAAGGGCTGGGCGCGCATGGCGCTGTCGACCAGCTGGGCAAAGCGCTGGTACTGGGCGATGGTGCTGGCGGCCACATCTTGCGTGGGTAGCAGGCCTTCCTGCCATTCGCCGTGGATAAAGAGGCGCTCCTGCGGGCTGAAGCACAGGTACTCTTCCTTGTACTGCCAGCGGCCGGCCACGCGCTGGCGCACGCCTAGCTCTTCGAGCAGGTCCTGCACCTCGGGGGCGCTGTCGCCGGGCACTGGCAGGTAGTGGGCGCCCAGGGGGCAACGCAGTCCTTGCACCGTGCCGCCACGGCTGTTGCCGCCGGCCTGGTCTTCCAGCTCCAGCAGGGCCACATCGCTGGTGCCTGCCAGGCGCAGGGCGCGTGCCGCCGATAGCGCCGCAATGCCGCCGCCGGCAATCAGCACCTGCACGCGGTGGGTGCGGCTGGGCGCGGGCAGCGGCAGGCCTTGTGCCAGGCGGTCGCGCATCGCATGGCCGCGCTCCCAGGCCTGGCCCACAAAGCTGCCTTGGATATGGGCGGCGCTGGTGCTGGGCGGTGCGGGCTTGCAGCCGGCCAGCGCGCTGCTGCCAGCCAGCGCGGCGGCGCCCTTCAGGACGGAACGGCGCTGCATGGCTGGGCGGTTCGCAGTGGGCAGGGGTGGTAGGCCATCATGTCAGTGCGCCACCTTGCCCCATTCGCGCTCATAGGTATGCACCAACACCTGGTTGGACAGGCGGTTCACCTCGGTCGGTACCCGCGCCATGTCGGGCGGGAAGTCAAACAACAGCGGCAGGCTGGGCAGGCTCAAAAAGCGCATGCCCTCGGGCAAGGTGGTGGGCAGGCTCCAGGGCCGGCGGCTGGCAATCACAAAGCCCCATTCGCCAAAGCTGGGCACATGGGCGTGGTAGGGCGTTGCCTGCATGCCCACCGATTCGACGGTGTTTACGACGGTCCAGAAACTCTCGCGTGCAATCAGCGGAGACGTGGTCTGGATCACCGCAAATCCGCTGGCGGCCAGGTGCTGGCTCAGCATCGCGTAGAAGCTGTTGGTGAACAGCTTGCCCACCGCAAAATTGGTCGGATCAGGGAAGTCCACGATGATCACATCGAAGACCTCGTCAGCCGTTTGTAGCCACTGGAAGGCATCGGCATTGATGATGCGCAGCTTGGGGTCGTTCAAGGCATTGCTGTTGAGCGCCTGCATGCTCGGCACGTTCTTGAACAGGTCGGTCATCTGCGGGTCCAGCTCGACCAGGGTCACCGATTCGACCGAGGGGTACTTCAGCACCTCGCGCACAGCCATGCCGTCGCCGCCGCCAAACACTGCCACCTTGCGCGGCGCGCCATAGCGGCTCATAACAGGGTGTACCAGCGCCTCGTGGTAGCGGTACTCATCGCTTTGCGCAAACTGCAGGTTGCCGTTCAGGTACAGGCGCGCGCCGCGCTTGCCCTGGGTCACCACAATGCGCTGGTAGGGCGTCGTGCGGGTCAGCACAATTGGTTCCTGGTAGAAGTGGTCCTCGGTCAGCGATGTCAGCCGTTCGGCACCCAGCAGCCCGCCCAGCAAGGCGGCAATCACCAGGCCGCAGGCCAGCACATGGCTGCCAAAGCGGCGCAGCTCTTCCTTGAAAAGAAACAGCGCCCACACTGCTACCAGCGCATTGAGCAGGCCAAACACCAGCCCGGTGCGGATGAGCCCCAGGTGCGGCACCAGCAGCAGCGGAAAGGCCAGTGACACCGCCAGCGCGCCCAGATAGTCAAAGGTCAGCACCTTGGAGACCAGATCGCGCAGCACCACATTGCGCTTGAGGATGCGCATGACCAGCGGTATCTCCAGCCCCACCAAGGTGCCCACCACCAGCACCGTGCCATACAGCATCCAGTGGAAGGCGCTGGGCACATAGGCGTTGACGATGGACAGCACGGCAGGCAAGGCCCCGCCCACCAGCGCCACCATCAGCTCGATACGCAAAAAATGCGCCGGCAGCTCGCGCACCAGGTAGCGCGACAGCCAGGAGCCGATGCCCATCGCAAACAGATAGGTGCCGATGATGGTGCTGAACTGCAGCACCGAATCGCCCAGCAGGTAGGACGCGAGTGCCGCTGCGGCCAGCTCGTACAGCAGCCCGCAGGCCGCCACCACAAACACGCTGAACAGCATGGCCACTTCCAGCGGGCTGGCGCGCCGCGCGGCCCCTGCGGGCTGGGCGGCATGGCCAAACTCCAGCGCGTCGTCCGCGCCCAGGGGGCCATCCGGGCTAGGGCTGGGGGATGCGTTAGCTGAAGGGTTGGCTGGTGTGGAGGGCGACACGGGCGAGAGCTGCAGAAGCCGTGCAGGGCGCGCAGGCGCCCGCAGTGGTGGCGGAATAGAGAAAAAAGACAGGGCGCCCACGCAAAGGCCAGGCGCCGTTATTTTGGCAAAGGGCGCCTGACAGCGTTGGCTGTCACCGCCCGCGCGCAATCAGCCTAGCCGATCGCTGCTGCCACGATGATGCTGATACCCAGGCTCATCGCCGCCACCACCACGCCCAGCGCGAGGTTCTGCTTTTCCACAATCTCGGCCCACATGTCCACGGGGGTGATCTTGTCGATGATCAGAAAGCACAGCCAGAAGACCACCACGCCCACCATGGCGAACAGGATGGAGCCAAAAAACGCCGCAGGGCGGAACCATTCCAAATCCATCACAACTCTCTCCTTCGTCAAAAGCGCGCCCGGGTTGGGCGATGCGCCGTGCTGTTGCCAGCCATTGTTTATTTGTGGCTGCCGCCGGAGCTGTAGCCACCCCATGAACCGCTGGACGACCGGCCGCCACTCGTGCCCGTGCCGGTACTGCACTTGCTCACATAGGTCGGGTCGGCGGTCAGTTTGCGCCGCTCCTGCGCAGTATCGCAGCCCTTGGGCCACATCCAGATGAGCAGAAAGAACAGCAGGAACAGGCCGATGATGACCGGCATGCAGCCCAGCTTGGGCACCGAAAAACTGCTGGTCTCGGGTTTGAACAGCGCCAGCTGGTCGCTCATGCCAAAGGCCGATGCCACCGACTCGGGCGTCATCTTGCGGCCCAAAGACCAGCTCAGCTCGCGCGCGCCTTGCTCCAGGTTCAGCAGCTGCGCGCCATCCTTGCCCCGGGCAAAGTCCACATTGTCGGTCTTGTCGCCCCGGGCCACCGGCCAGTAGAACTCGCCCAGCACATAGGTGGTCTCGGCGCGGTAGCGCGATTGCAGCTGGTAGGTCTGCTGCTTCCAGGTCGCCGTGCTGCGGCCTGCGCGGTAGTCGGGCGCGCCGGTCAGGGTCTTGACTAGGCTCCAGCCTTCGCTGCTGTTGACCAGGAACTGGAAGCCCTGCTGGCTGTGGTAGAGCAGGTACTCGTCCCAGCCAAAGTATTCGTCGTCATCGGGCTCGATGCCCACGCGGTGCTGAAAACCCACCAGCTGCCACTTGCTGCCGGCCAGGGTGGCGATCTTGCCCAGCGGCACCAGGGGCTTGACCGGGTCTTTCTGCATCGCGGCACGCAGCTCGCCGCCAATGCCTTGCGATACGTCGATGAGGGAGCCGCAGCTCGGGCAGGTCAGCGCTTGGGTGGTGTCCAGCTTGATATCGACCCGCGCCGCGCAGCGCGGGCAGTTGAAGTGCCGGCCCTGGTCCTTCTTGTTCGACGTGCCCTTCAGCCCTGCAATCTTGAGCGAGCCCAGCAGCACCGGCGCGCCCAGGTAGACGGCAGGCGGGTTCTCGCTGTAGTCGATGGACAGCACCTTGTCATCCTGGGTGCGCAGCTCCACCACGGTAAAGGGCTTGCCCAGCTCGGGCTGGTGCGGCATCTCGCCCTCGGCCGCCATCAGCTGGGCCAGCACCACGCTGGTCACGCTGTACTGCACGCCGCTAATGGCAATGCTCTGGCCCGGTTGCCAGCGGTCGGCCGCTGGCAGGTTTTTGGCGGGGGCCTGGCTGGCGCGGCTCAATACAAACTGGCCGTTATCCTCGCTGATGATGGCGGTCTCGCCGCTGTCACCCAGCGCCATCCACTCGTTCCAGCTGCCGGTCTCGCCCTTGTACTGCAGCCGGCCCACCAGCCGAAAGCCTTCGCTGCCCTTGGCGAACTGGCCGGTCTGGTTCAGCTTGAGCGGGCTGTAGTCGTTGAAGACCTCGGCCATCTTGCCGATGCGCTTCAAGATATCGCCATTGCGCACGATGGAGCTTTGGCAATACGGGCAGACCGCAAACACCGACTGGGCGCTGGCAAATTCCACAGGCGCACCGCAACCCGGGCAGGGTGCCGTATAGCTGCGTTGCTGGTCCGTCGTCATAGGTCGTCTGGCTTGTTATGAAGGTGTTATCACGTCGCCCGGTCGGCAACCGCACCGCATCATAGCGCAGCCCTTGGCGGGTGGGCCACCTGGCTGCGACTCCTCGCATTGCGCTGGCCTATGCCGTTTTTAGCGAGGATTCATTGGCTTTGTCCATTGCTAATAATTACCATTTACATAACCGCCATTGATGAATTGCAAGAAAGAGCCCGCCATGTCCTCCCTCCGCCGCAGCCTGCAGAACAACCGCCAAACCCTTAAAAAAACCGGTAGCTACTACCTGATCCACATCACGGTCGCTGCCATGGTGGCCTATGCCGTCACCGGCAACTTGATTGCCTCGCTCACCCTCAGCCTGTTAGAGCCCACGGTGCAGGCCTTTGCGTTTTTCTTCCATGAAAAGGCCTGGCAGCGCTGGAATGCGCGCTCGGCTGCTGCAGTAGCAATTGCGCCCGTAGCCGTAGCAGGCCGCTGACAGGCCCCCTGACAGCAGCGGCCGGATGTGCGACAGTAGCGCATTGCCGCTACCCACAGGATGCACCGATGACCCCCTCCATCTCGCGCAAACGCTTTTCCTTCGCTGCCTGGCCCGCCGTATGTGTCGCAGTGCTGGCCTTGCAGGGCTGTGATGTCGTGGCGCCCATTGGCAGCAATGCCGTGCTGTCAGACCAGGTGATCGCCGAGAAAACGGCCAACTACTTCAGCAGCACCGAGGCCCATGTGCAGGTCTTCGGCTTTGACCGCCAGCGTGAATCGACGCGCTACCAGGCGAGCTTTCAGGGCAACAAGTACAACTGCTCGATCTATATGAACCAGGTGCGCTGCGACCCAGCTGGTCAATAAGTTCGGCCCTCAGCTGCGCAGCGCCTCATCATCGGCGCGCAGCAGCGGCGCCGGGTTGGGGAAGATGTCTTGCCAGACCGGCGCAAAGGCCTGCTCGCCCACACCGGGTGCGTCACTAAAGTCGGGCAAGCGCAGTAGGCACAACTGCAGATGCAGATGGGGCAGCCACCAGCCGTTCTCTGCAAAGTCGCCCAGCTGGGCAAACTCGCTGCCAGCGGCAATCTGCTCGCCCGGCTGCCAGCGCTGGGCCGATGCATGGCTCAAATGCCCCCAGATGCTGAAAAACTCTGGGTGCGCAGGCCCCTGGTGGCGCAGCACCAGCATGCCGCCATAGTCCAGCCGAATATCACGCACTTCAGCCACCACCACTTCCGCAGCCAGCGGCAGCCGCAGCGCCGTGCCCGCTGGCGCAAACAGGTCTACGCCCAGGTGGCAGTCGCGCATCGCGCCTTCCAGGCGGGTGGATGCGTAATTGCTGCTTTGGTAGACGCAGCGCTGCTCCATCCAATGGCCCACACCCATCTCAAACCCCTGGCTTTGCTGCAGGGCCTCATAAGCTCGCGTGGCACCCTCGCGGTCCATGCTGGCGCTGGCGGCGGCCACGGCCGATTCGGGGCTGCGGAAATCGATGTGCCCCATGCGCGCCTGCGCCAGGCCGGGCATCACACCACTCCAGCTGCCGCGCTGCTGCGCCACCCAGGCATGGAAGGCGGCGGCTTGGGGCACGGCGCTGCGGCCGCTTTGGTGGCGCGCAATGGCTTCGGCGATGGGGTCGGTCTGTTGGTCGGTGGTGCTCATGGCTGTTGAAGTTGGCAGTGCTGCTCTATGGTATCGGCCAGCGCATGCTGGTTCTGCTCGCGCAGGCGCTCGACGGCACCGCGCATGTCGGCCGGGCGCTCGTCCTGGCCCAGCTTGAACTTGGCTTCACAGCGCGCCACGGGCATCTCATAACCCACAATGCCGGGCAGGCGCCGCTCCATGCCGCCGGGGCCCAGCTCGCTGCTGTCCCAGGGGCAGCGGCGGCCACGCTCCATATGGCCCACCAGGTCCTGCAGGTGGGCGACGAGTTCATCTTCTTCCAACATGCGCGGTGTGCCATGCAGGTGCACCACCTGGAATCCCCAGGTCGGTGCGCTGTCGCGCTGCGGGTAGTTGGGGTACCAGGACGGCGAGATATAGCCGCCAGGGTCCATCAGGATGGCGATGCTCGGCAGGCCTTGGCGCAGAAAGCGCACATGGTCGCTGGCCGATGCCACGTGCGACACCAGGGTGCCCAGCGCGCCACGCGTGGTGTCGAGCCGAAAGACGGGGTGAGACAGCGCCACGCCTTCGCTGTGCGGCGTAATCAAGGTGCCCAGCACCACGCGGTCGACCAGCTCCTTGATCTGCGCGGGCTGCTGGGGTTGGTAATAGGGTTTGGTGTAGAGCATGGGAGGGTCGGGTCAGAGATATATCAGGCGTGGACCGGGGGCAGGCGTTGGTCCCAGGGCAGGGCCTGCTCCAGCTGCGCGGCCAGCTGCAGCAGCCGGCTTTCTGCGCCATAGGGGGCGATGAACTGCATGCCGATAGGCAGGCCGCTGGCGCTTTGCCACAGCGGCACGCTCATCGCCGGCACGCCGGCGGCATTGGCCGGGCGGGTGAAGACGGTGGCATCCATGAACTCCTGCATGAAGTGCTGCGCATCGGGCTGGCGCACATCCAGCGCCTGCAAGTCTTGGGGCAGGGTTGGCATCACCGGGCAGAGCAGCAGGTCATAGCGGCCAAACATCTCGCCCAGGCGCCGGGCGATGCTGTTGCAGGTATTGCGCGCGGCCAACAACTCGACAGCGCCCAGGCGCCGGCCCTGCTCGGCCAGGCCCAGGTTCACCGGTTCAAAGAACTCCGCCGTGGCGGGCTTGCCGGTGCTGCGCACCAGGTCATCCACCTCCAGCGCGGTATAGGCGGCAATGATGCGGCTGAAGGCGGCGGCCAGATCGATGTGCGAGAAGTTCCATTGCGCTTCTTCGGTCACATGGCCCAGCTCCTGCAGCAGGCGACTGGTGTCTTGCAGGCCTTGCAGAATGCTGCTGTCCAGCGCCTGGTCCGGGCCCGCATCTTTCAACACGCCAATGCGCAGCCGGCCGGGCGGGCGCCGCAGCGCCTGGCTGAAGTCTTCCGCCTTGGCCGGCGCGGCATAGAGCGAACCGGGCTCCAGCGCATCGCTCAGGTCCAGCATCAGGGCCGAATCGCGCACGCTGCGCGTCAGCACATGGTGGCTCACCAGCCCGCCCCAGTTCTCGCTGGAGACAGGGCCGCAGGCCACGCGGCCGCGCGAGGGGCGCAGGCCAAACAGCCCTGTGCAGGCCGCCGGTATGCGGATCGAGCCCGCCCCGTCATTGCCATAGGCCAGCGGCACCATGCGCGCTGCCACTGCGGCGGCCGAGCCCCCCGAGGAGCCGCCGACATTGTGTGCCGCACTCCAGGGGTTCAGAGTGCGGCCATGCAGGCTGGGCGCGGTCGCCACATTGGCCGAGAACTCGGGCAGATTGGTCTTGCCGACGATGACCATGCCCGCCTGCTGGTAGCGGCGTACCAGGGTGTGGTCGGTGGTCGAGACATTGCCCAGCGCCGCGCGCGAGCCATAGGACATCGCCGCGCCGGCATAGCTGGGGCAGTCGTCCTTGAGCAGCACCGGCACGCCGCGCAGCGGCGCATCGGCCGGCAGCTGGCGCAGCTGTTCCTGGGCCTGCTCGCGCATGGTCAGGATCACGGCATTGAGCTGGGGGTTGCAGCGCTCAATGGCGTCAAAGGCATGGTCCACCGCGGCCTGGGGTGTGAGCGCACCAGCGCGGATGGCCTGGGCCAGTGCCGTGGCGTCGGCCAGGCAGTATTCGGTTGCAGAGAAAGACATACAGGGTGTGAAACGCAGAGATCGGAATGCGGGGAAAGAGGTGTGCGCGTGGCAGAGCCAGACCGGTTCTGACCTCGCGCAAAGGTTGCTTTATGGCGCGGCGCGGGTCACGCCCCAGAAGCGGTGCGTGCCGGCAGGCCAGCCCTTGTAGCCTTTGATGCTGGGCGACATGGCAGTGACGACCGGCAGGTTGTACAGGCCGATGATCGGCACCTCCTTGGCCATCAGCGCATGGAGCTGGTTGAACAGGTCCTTGCGGCGGGCCGGGTCGCGCTCCATCGCCACTTGCTTGAGGAGGGCAGAGGCCTGCGCATCGTCCCACTGGCGGGTGGGCTCGGCCTTCTTGTCGCCAATCAGCGATTCATACATCAGCAAGGGGTCCAACCGCGCCGAGTAGGCAAAGATGGCCAGCTCGTACTGGCCCTTGCCATACAGATCCAGCTGCGAGGCCCAGTCGCGCACCTTGATGTCGATATTGATGCCGGCCGAGCCCAGCAGCGCCTGCAGGATGGTGGCCAATTGCACGCGCTCCTGGCGGTTGGCCACCAGCAGGCTGATGGGCTGGCCCTTGTAGCCCGCCTGCTTGGCCAGCGCGCTGGCGCCCACCGGGTCATAGGCAGGCCAGGCCTTGCTGCGCTGGTCGTAGTAGGGGCTCAATGGCGACAGCACCGAGGGGTTGGGCGTGAACAGGCCCTTGCCGGCAGCCTCGGCCACATCGGGCAGGCTCAGCGCCTTGGCAATCGCCTGGCGCATGCGCACATCCTTGAGCGCGGGCGCCTCGGTCTGCACCTGCAGCACCACCCAGCTTGGTGTGGGTTGCACCTCCACCTGTACGCCCTTGTCCTTGAGTACCTTGATGGTGTCAGGGTCCACGTCGTCGATGACATCGAGATCGCGCGAGAGCACACCGTTGGAGCGGGTGCTGGCATCGGGCACGGTCACAAAGCGCAGGGTAGCAATGCTGGCCTGCTTGTTGCCGGCATAGCCATCGCGCGCGCCGGGCAGCGCGCTGTAGTCGGCAAAGCGCTTGAGCTCGGTGTAGCGGCCGGTCTGCTTTTCGGCAAAGGTGTAGGGGCCGGTGCCAATGACCTGGCTGACGCTGCCATTGGCGGCCACCGACTCGGGGTGGATGATCCAGGGCGTGCACTGGATGGTGGCCAGGGTGATCAAAAAGTTGGGCGCCGGCGCGGAGAAGCTAAAGCGCAGCGTTTGCGCATCGACCGCCTTCACCTCCTGCAGCGCCGGGCCGATCTTGCCGTTGTAGCGGTTGATGCACTGGAAGTTGGTCTTGGGATCGAGGTAGCGCTTGAAGTTCCACACCACATCGGCGGCCGACAAGGTCTTGCCATTGTGAAAACGCACATTCGGGCGCAGCTTGAAGTCGTAGCTGGTGCTGTCGTCATTGGCCTTCCAGCTGCTGGCCAGCATGGGCTTGATGCTCAGATCTTCGCCATAGGCCACCAGGCCCTCGACCACATGGGCCATCACCATGTCGGAGTTGCCATCGCGGTTGACACCGGGGTTGACGCTGGCGATATCGGCATGCAGCGCCACGCGCAGCATATCGGGGGCGCCGGCGGCCTGGCTGTGGGCACTGAGCGCGCAGGCTGCAGCTAGCAGCGCGGGCGACCAAAGAGAGCGGCTGGTGGGCATGGTCTTCCTTGTGGTGGTTGGGGTGGTGGCGAGGGGGTCTTGGACAGGGTTTTAGACTGGGGCGGCTTGCGGCGTGCGCAGGCACTGCTGCAAGAAGGCCTCGACCGGCTCGATGACCTTGAAGGGCTCGTGCGCAATGCCGGGCACGGTGTCGCGCTGCACGCGGATGCCATGCGCGGCAAAGCTGTCGGCCAGTGCGGTGATGCGTTCGATGCGGTTGTCTCCCTGCAGCTGGGCACCATCCATCCACAGCGCGCTGTCGCGCGGAATGGTGATCTCCCAGGTGGCGGTGTCGGCCGTGCCGATGATGGTCTGCACCGTCACCGCGCGCATCGCCGCCAGGTTGAGGCTGCGGCCAAAGCGCTGCTCGATGTCGCGCACACCCACCCACCAGTCGTAGTCGGTATTGAGCAAGGTGACCACGCCCGGCGCGCCGATCGACACGGCATGGAGGCGCTCGGGGTGCAGCAGAAAAAAGCGCTGGCTGAACTGCCCGCCGCCCGAGAAGCCGTAGAGCATGAAGCGCTCGCTGCGCAAGCGGTACTTGGCCGCCACCTCATCCACCATGGACAGCAGCACCTGGTCATAGCGGATGCCATGGAAAAGAATGCGCTTGTAGTTGGCCAGATCGCCCGCCACGCCAATGCCGGCGGGGAAGAGCGGCGCCAGCACGATGCAGTCATTGCGGTCGGCAAAGTCGGCAAAGCGGTCGCGGTACTGGCTGGCGGTGCGGCCCGTGCCGTGCACGATCACTGCCAGGTCATAGACCTTGTCGTCGCTCTCGCTGTAGTTTTTGGGCACATAGAGGCAGTAGCTGAAGCGCTGGTCGTACTGGCTGGCAAAAAAGGTGGTGGCGCCAAAGTCGTAGTAGCTCAGCTTGATGCCGTGGCCCTGGCGGGCGGGAGGGGATGACATAGAGAACTCCTGAAAGGTTGCTGAATTTTTAAGCAGGGCAGGCAGCGCCGTCTGCAGAGGCGGCGGCCTTGTCTTCGGCATGGCGCCAGCGCAGGTGCACCCCGCCATCGGGCGTGGCCTGCAGCATCGGGATCGCATCCAGCAGCTGGCGCGTATAGGGGTTCTGCGGCTGGTCAAACACGGCATCGCGCGTGCCCTGCTCGGCAATCACGCCGCCCTGCACGACGATGACCCGGTCGGCAATCTGCTCGACCACGCCCAGGTCGTGGCTGATGAAGAGGCATGAGAAGCCATAGCGCTGCTGCAGCTCGGCCAGCAGGTCCAGCACCTGGGCGCGCACCGTCACATCGAGCGCGGAGACCGCCTCGTCGGCAATCATCAGCGCCGGGCGCCGCACCAGCACGCGGGCAATGGCCACGCGCTGGCGCTGACCGCCCGAAAGCTCATGCGGGTAGCGCGTCGCAAAATCGCCGCCCAGCCCCACATCGACCAGCGCTTGCTGGACGCGCTCGCGTTTGCCGCTGGCGCTCAGGTCATCGGCCATGCGCAGCGCCTCGGCCACCAGGGCCTGCACCGTCATGCGCGGGTCCAGCGAGGAATAGGGGTCCTGGAAGACCATCTGGCAGTTGTAGCGGTAGTCCTTGAAACCCGCGCTGCCTGGCAGCAAGGGCTGGCCCTTGTAGAGCAGGCTGCCGCTGGTGGGTTGCAGCAGGCCTGACAGGATCATGCCCAGGGTCGTCTTGCCCGAGCCCGATTCGCCCACCACGGCCACCACTTCGCCGGGGAAGATATCCAGGCTGATGCCCTTGAGCACGCGCGCCGGCGCGCCCTTGCGGAACCAGCGCTGGCGGCCGCCAAACTCCAGCACCAGGTCGCGGGCCGACATCAGCGGCGCCGTGCGGTCGATCTGGCGCGGTGCGCGGCGCTGGGGCAGGGTGCGCAGCAGCTGGCGCGTGTAGTCATGCGCGGGGGCGGCCAGCACCTGGGCGGTGGGGCCGGTCTCGACGATGTCGCCCTGCTTCATTACTACCATGCGGTCGGCGTAGCGGGCCACCATCGGCAAGTCATGGCTGATCAGCAGCACGGCGGTGCCGTTCTCGCGGGTCAGCTCCAGCATCATCTCCATCACCTCGCGCTGCACCACCGCGTCCAGCGCCGTGGTGGGCTCGTCGGCAATCAGCAGCGCCGGGCGCAGCAGCATGGCTGAGGCGATCATGATGCGCTGGCGCATGCCGCCTGAGAACTCATGCGGATAGGCGCTCAGGATGCGCTGGGTATCGCGCAGGCCGACGCGCTCCAGCATCGCGTGGATGCGCGGCATGTGCTCATCGCGTGCCTGGGGCAGGTGCATGCGCAGGCCTTCGAGCAGCTGCTCGCCAATGCTCAGGGTGGGCGTGAGCGAGGTCATCGGCTCCTGGAACACCATGGCCACGCGCGGGCCGCGCAGCGCACGCAGCTGGCGCTCGTTCATCGTATAGAGCGATTGCCCGTCAAGCAGGATATCGCCGCCGCTGTGACTGATGGCATGGGGCGTGAGCCGCATCACGGCGCGGCTGAGCATGGTCTTGCCCGAGCCCGATTCGCCGACGATGCCAACAATCTCGCCAGCGGCCAGCTGCAAGGATGCATTGCGCACCACCAGCTTGTCGGGGCCGGCCGAGAGGCTCAGGTTCTGGATCTGCAGCAAGGCAGGGGATGGGGTCATACGCGCCTCCGCATGCGTGGGTCGAGCCGGTCGCGCAGCGCGTCGCCGAGCAGGTTGATGCCCAGCAGTGCCAGCGAGATCGCCAGCCCCGGGAAAATCGCCAGCCAGGCCGCCTGGCTGACATAGGAGCGGCTGCCCGCCAGCATGTTGCCCCAGGTGGGTGCCGGGGGCGACACGCCCAGGCCCAGAAAGCTCAGCGAGCTCTCGGCCAGAATGATCCAACCGCACATCGAGGTGGCCATGACGATCACCGGTGCGATGCAGTTGGGCAGCACATGGCGCAGCAAGGTGTAGGTCTCGGAGTTGCCCATGACACGCGAGGCGCGCACAAAATCACGCTCGCGCAGGCCCAGCACCGTGCCACGCACCACCCGCACTACAGATGACGCATAGGCCAGCGCCAGCGCGATGATGATGCCGGTGGTGCTGGCGCCAAACACTGCCAACAGGCCCAGCGCCATCAAGAGGCCGGGGAAGGCCAGCAGCGCATCGTTGATGGCCATCAGGATGCGGTCGGGCCAGCCGCGCAGGTAACCGCTGAGCGCGCCGATCAGCACGCCAAAAAAGGTGGCCAGAAACACGGTGCTGAGGCTGATGCGGATGCTGGTGGCGGTGCCGCGCATCAGGCGGCTGAGCACATCGCGGCCCAGCTCGTCGGTGCCCATCCAGTGCTGCCAGCCTGGCGCTGCCAGGCGGGTCTTGAAGTCGAGCTTGAGCGGGTCATACGGCGTCCAGAACGTGGCCAGCAAGGCCACGACGACAACCACGGAGACCAAGCCTGCGCCCAGCCAGAAGGAGAGGGAGCGGCGGTTCATGATGCGGCCACCCTCGGGTCGAAGATGGGATAGAGCAGGTCCACAAAGAGGTTCACCAGGACATAGATGCTGGCGATGAAGAGCAGGCAGCCCTGGATCAGCGGGTAGTCGCGGGCAAAGATCGCATCGACCAGCAGACGGCCCAGGCCCGGAATGGTGAACACGGTCTCGATCACCGCTACCCCGGCGAGCAGGTTGCCCAGGATCAGGCCCAGCAGGGTCCAGGTCGGGCCGAAGGAGCTTTTGAAGGCATGGCGCAGCATCACCGTCATCTCGCTCAGCCCCTTGGCGCGGGCATGGGTGATGTAGTCCAGGTGCAGCACTTCCAGGGTGGAGGCGCGGGTCATGCGCAGGATCACGCCGATCTCGTGCAGGAGCAAGGTGGTGATGGGCAGCACCAGGTAGAGCAGCGCCTGCTGCGGGTTCTCGCCAAAGGCGACAAAGCCGACCACCGGAAACCAGCCCAGCTTGAGCGCAAAGAACATCAGCAGCAGCAGCCCCATCCAGAACGCGGGCAGCGACAGCAGCAAGGTGGCGGTGGCGACCAGGGCCAGGTCGGTGAGGCGGCCTTGGCGCCAGGCCGCCAGCATGCCCAGCGGCACGGCCACCAGGGTGGCCAGCAGCACGGCAGGCAGCACGATCTGGGCGCTGACGGCAAAGCGCTGCCAGATCAGCGCGGCAACCGGTTGGCGGTTGGAGATGGACTGACCCAGGTCGCCCTGCAGCACATGGCCGGACCAGACCAGGAACTGCGTGGGCAGGCTGGCGTTGAGGCCCAACTGCTCGCGCAGGGCCGCCAGCGATGCGGCATCGGCCGAGTCACCCAGCATCAGCGCTGCCGGGTCACCGGGGATCAGGCGCACCAGGATGAAGACGGCCAGTGCCACGATCACCAAGGTCGGAATCGCCATGCCGATTCGGGTGGCAGCGAATTTCCACATGGCGATCAGTGCTCCAGCGCCACAGCGGCGGCAGCAGACGGTTCAGCCGCGCCATCGCCATGCAGGCGGTAGGTGGTGAACTGGCGGTTGATGGCGGGCAGCGGCGCAATCTCCATGATGCCCAGCGCCGGCTCCATCACGATCATCGCAACGGTGGCGGTCAGGTTGCCACCATCGGCCGGGCGGGGTGGGCGGCATACCGCGTAGGGCGAGAGGAAGTCGTCAAACAGCGCCTTCTTCAGCGATTCGCGCGTCAGCAGGCGGCCTTGCTCCTGCAGGATCTTGCGCACCCGCCAGTCGCGGTAAAAGCTCTCGGGCACATGGGGGATGCCGGTGTCGCGCAGCTTGGCCAGCGCCACGGGGCTGACCCAGTGGTTGGCGTGCACGATCATGCCGTCCTCGGGGTAGAGCGGGAAGGCCTCGTCGGGCGCGCATTCAAAGTCAATGCCAAAGCCGGCTGCCGATGCCACCATGATGTTGTTGGAGCAGGACTTGGGCGTGGTGGCCACGGCCTTGGCGGCCAGTGCAAAGTGCTCCTGCTCCAGCACCTTGCGGCGGATCAGGCCCAGCGGAATGCCCAGCTTGGTGTAGTCGCGCTCGCATTCCAGGTAGTTGGCGGTGATCGAGATGCCTGCGGCATTGAGGCCGCTGCGGGCCAGGCCACCAGCCTCGACAAAGGTCAGGTAGTCGGGGCCATGGTCCTGGCGCACGCGCAGCACCACGCCGGTCTCGGCGCATTCGGCGCGCCAGTCCCAGTTCTGGCCATGGATCAGGTTGCCCGAGGCACTGCGCTCGGGCAGCAGCATGGCGCCGGTGCAGCCGTCGTCCAGTTCGTCATCGACCGGCTTGGTGGACTGGGCGCGCGCCAGGGCCACCACCTCGGTGCGGGCATTGATCATCACGATGTCGTCCAGCGCGACGCCCGAGCCCTCGGCAATGCCGCGCATTTCTTCGAGGTAGTTCTCGTCAAAATCGGCGATCTTCTGGGCGTACTCGGCGATCAGCGCGGCCTTGTGTGCGGCACGGATGCCGTACTTCTCCAGCGCGCCGCCATACAGCGCTGCGCTGCGGGCAATGCGGTCTTTGAGCGCCGCGCCATACTGGCGCCCGCGGGCTTGGGGGGCGCCAGACAGCGTGACGAGTGGAAACGGCGACATCTTTTTCCTTTTGTGTTTTGTGAACTTTTAATACATTAATTTCCAGGACATTGACTGTCAATTTGTTTTTTATAGAATCAAACAAAACTTAGGGAAACTACGATGAAGGATGCTGCCAAGACGGGAAGCCTGGCGCGTATGCTCGGAGCTGGCCGACAAAAACAAGAGTCTGCGCGCCACCGCCACCGCCACCGCATTGCGCAGGCGCGGGCCGCTGCAGCACAACCCAGGGGAGAATCGGTTTGAAGCAATCGCTGAGTTCTTTGCAGATCGACGTCGCGCGCAAGCTGACGGCGCTGATGCATGGCGGCCGCTGGCGCGTGGGCGACCGCATCTCCGACCTGCACCTGGCCGATGAGCTCAAGGTCTCGCGCACGCCGGTGCGCCAGGCGCTGATGCTGCTGACCGCCCAGGGCCTGGTGGCCTACCACCCAGGCCGGGGTTTTAGGGTCGAGCGCGTGCCCGAAGGCGACGATGCGCTCGAGCAGTTGGTGCCCCCGTCCGAGACCGAGGCACTGTACAGCCAGATCATGAACCACCGCGCCAGCGGCCAGCTGGCCGGCGAAGTCTCCGAGGCGCAGTTGGTGGAGCTGTTTGGCGTGACCCGGGGCGCCGTGCGCCGCGTGCTGATGCGCTTTGCCGCCGAGGGCCTGACTGAGCGCCTGCCCGGCCATGGCTGGCGCTTTACCGAGAGCCTGGACAACCCCCAGGCCGTGCACGAGAGCTATGACTTTCGCCTGATCGTCGAATGCGGCGCGCTGAAGATGGCGGGCTTTGCGCCCGACCCGGAACAGCTGCAGCAGCTGTTCCGTGAGCAGTCAGATATCTTGCAGATGCCCGTCGAGCAGCTGCGCCAGGATGTGTGGTTCAAGGCCAATGCGAATTTTCATGAAACCCTGGTGTCCTGGTCGCGCAACCGCTATTTGATCGAGTCGGTGCGCCGGCAGAACTCGCTGCGCAAGATCTCGGAGTTTGCGCATTTCAGCCACCTGAGCGAGCAGCACATCCGCCAGGCCTGCACCGACCACCTGGGCATTCTCAAGGCGCTGAAAGAAGGCGATGCCGACTATGCCGCCGCGCTGCTGCGCCGGCATATCTCGCGCTCGGCAGAAATCTAGAAAACAGAGTCTAGGTTTTTTCCAGCTCCGGCTTGGGCGCGCGCAGCTCGTTCTCGCTCATGCCCCGGCGCCAGTAGGCCACGATCAGCTGCTCCTGCTTGCCCAGCCCCAGGCTGTCCACCGCCCATGCGCGCAGCGCCTGCGCGGTGGCAAATTCGGCACCTACCCATAAAAAGCGGCTTGCGCCTTCGGTGGTTTGTGCGGCGCTCCAATCCAGCGCTTGCACGGCCTGCTGCAGTTGCTCGCCGCTGCCGGCTGCTGCACCCGCGCGGTAAAGCCAGTGCCACTGCATGCCGGCTGGCAGGCGGATGTCGATGGCGTCTTGCGGGTCCGCTATCTCGCAGACCACATGGCCGCGTGTGCTGGCGGGCAGCTGCTCTGCAATGCGGGCCAGCGCGGGCAGTGCGCTGTCGTCACCGGCCAGCACCATCCAGTCGGCGATGCGGGCCGTGCGGCCACCGGGTTTGAGGATCTCGACACAGTCGCCCACCTGCGCCTGCTGGGCCCAGCAGGCACCCGGGCCAGCATCGGCATGCAGCAAAAAATCAATCTCCAGCCATTGCGCATCGGCATCGAAGCTGCGCACGGTGTAGACGCGTGTGCTGCTGGCGCTGCTGTCTTGCGCATTCTGCGCCGACGGAAACACCAGGCGGCAGTGGATGTTGTCGTGCTGACAAAAGGGCGCCAGCTGCGCGCTGGCAAAGCGGATGCGGCGGTAACCGGCAGACGGGGAGGAGAGGGAGAGAACCTGGAGCGTGGAGGGCATGCCGCAGTCAAGAGACGGTACGAGAGGGGAGGCCGCTGGACCCAAGCGGGTGGCCAGCGTCGGAAGATCTGGCGACCATTATGCGGGCGCACGTTTCCTCACCCCGTCTCGCGCGGCGCAGCCCATGGTGCCGCTGTGGGCTCAGGCCTGGCTCAAATCGAATCTGCCTGCAGGCTGCTCGCCGGCCAGCACCTGCAGCAGGTTGCTGGTCGCCATCTCGGCCATCGCATGGCGGGTCTCGTGCGTGGCTGATCCGATATGCGGCAGCGCCACCACCTTGGCATGGGTGCGCAGGGGGGATTCGACCGGCAGCGGTTCAGTGGCAAACACATCCAGGCCGGCGGCGCGGATCTGGTCGGTGTCGAGCGCATGCAGCAACGCGTCCTCATCGACAATCGCGCCGCGCGAGCCGTTGATGACGATGGCGCTGGGCTTCATCATCGCAAAGGCTTCGGCGCCCAGCAGGTGCTTGGTCTCAGGGGTGGAGGGCACGACGGAGACGACAAAGTCTGCCTCGCGCAGCAGCGCATCGCGCGCGACATAGTGCACCTGGCCGGCCAGCGCGCCCAGCTCGCTCTCCGGCACAACGCTGCGGTTGTTGTAGAGCACGCGCATGCCAAAGCCCAGCGCGGCGCGCCGTGCCAGTGCCATGCCGATGCGGCCCATGCCCAGAATGCCCAGGGTCTTGCCATGCACATCCCAGCCAAACAGGTCCTTACCAATATTGCGCTGCCACTGGCCGGAGCGCACATACATCGCCAGCTCCGGAATGCGGCGGCTGGTGGCCATCAGCAGCGCAAAGATGGTGTCGGCCGTCGTCTCCGTCAGCACGCCAGGCGTGTGGCACAGCGCAATGCCGCGCTCGCGCAGCGATGCCAGCGGGTAGTTGTCCACACCCACCGAGATGCTGGAGATCACCTGTAGCTGCGGTGCTTCATCAAGCAGCGCATCGGTGATCGGGTAGCTCGACCCGATCAGTGCCTGGGTCTGGGGCAGCGCTGCAAAAAAGGCATCGCGCTGCGCCGCAACGCGCGGGTTGGCCACGGTCACATCGTGCGCGGCCTGCAGGCGGGCCAGTTGGTCCTCGGGCAGTTCACGAAAAACCAAAATCTGGTGGCGGGTGCTGCTCATTGCTGCTCCTGGATGCGTTGAAATCAATAGCCGGCGGCGGTCAAAGCTGCGCGCGTCGGCAGGCCTTCCGAGTCGCCCAGCACCTGCACCTGCAGCGCGCCAATCCAGCAGCCGCGCTTGACCGCATCGGCCACCGAGCGGCCATCGAGCAAACCGCTGATAACGCCTACCGCAAAGGCATCGCCGGCGCCCACGGTGTCCACCACCTTCTCGACCGGGCAGCCGGCCACATAGCCGGTGCCGGCCTGGGCGTCATCGTAGTAGGCACCTTCTTCGCCGAGCTTGACGACGACCAGGCTTGCGCCCTGGTCGCGGTAGAACTGGGCCACCGCTTCTGGCGTCTTGTGGCCCGTCAGCAGCTCGCCTTCGGCCAGGCCGGGGAAGACCCAGTCCGCGCCAGCGGCCAGCGCATTGATCTCGCGGCGCATCGTGGCCTCGTCCTGCCACAAAGTGGGGCGCAGGTTGGGATCGAAGGAGATGGTGCTGCCGGCAGCGCGGGCGATTTGCAGGGTGCGCTGGGCAGTGGCCAGGCTGGTCTGCGAGATCGCGGCAAACACGCCGGTGGCATGCAGGTGGCGGGCCGAGGCCAGCCAGGGCTCGTCGATGTCGGCGGGGGTCATCAGGCTGGCGGCCGAGCCCTTGCGGTGGTATTCCACCTGCGGGTCGCTGCCGTCATCGCTGCGGCCCTTGATCTGGAAGCCGGTTTTTTGTGCCGGGTCCAGCACCACATGCTCGCAGTGCACGCCTTCGCTCTTCATCTGGCTGATGAGGTAGCGCGCCATCGAATCGGCGCCCAGGCGGCTGGCCCAGTGGGTGTTAAAGCCCAGGCGCGCCATGCCGGTCGCCACATTGATTTCGGCACCTGCAATGCGCTTGGTAAAGAACTCGGCGTTCTCCAGCGGGCCGGCGCGGTCGGCGATCAGCAGCATCATGGCTTCGCCAAAGGTGGCGATGTCAAAGGTCTTGGTGGTCATGGCCGTGTCTCTCTTGGGTGCTGTTGGCTGTTGGTTTGTCGGGAGCTGATCAGGAGGCCTTGGCTTGCAGTGCCGTGGCATCGCGCAGCACGGCTAGCTCCTGCTGGGTGACGGCGACCAGGTCGTCGCCTACCAGCGGGTACTCGATGGCGCGGGGTGCATCGCTGGGCAGCGCGCGCAAAATGGCGCGCCAGGCGGCGGCCGATTCGGCCAGCGGCACTGCCACCCATTTGGCGGGCAGGCGTTGCACGCCCTTGGCATGCACATAGGCTACGCGGCTGCCAAACAGCTGGGCCGCTTGCAGTGCGCATTCGCCCAGGTAGTGCCAGTTGCCCATGTCAAAGGTCATCGGCAGGACCAGGCCAGCGGCATCGGCCGCAGCAAAGAAGCGCTGCAGCGCTTGCACGGTGCCGGCGGCCGAGGTCTGGTCGTTCTCGATCAGCAAGGTCAGGCCCGCGCCATCGATGGCGCTCTTCAGCGCCGCAAAGCCCTGGGCCGAATGCGCGACGGATTGGCTGGCAAAGCCGCCGATCGACATCTTGAGCCAGGTGGCGCCCAAGGTGTGGCTGGCGGCAATCGCGTGTTGCACGGCGGCGGTGTTCAGGCTGCCGTCTATCGCAAACAACGGCTGGGGGCAGGAGTAGACCAGGTCCAGCTGGTGATCGCGGCCATAGGCGGCCAGCGCGGGCAGCTCTTCGGCAGGGTTCAGCAGCAGCTCTTCGCGCACTTCATAGCCATTGGCACCTGCGCGGTGCGAGAGCTGGGCAAAGTAGAGCTGGCCGTGGCGGCGCACTTCGGCATTGCCAAACGAAGTGAGGGAGATCAGGGCGGGCGCGCCCGCGTTTTGCAAAGACAAGGCCATGGTTGTTATGTGTGTTGGCCGTTGGCGCCCGCCGGCCGGCGGGGCGCTAGCAGCGATCAGTGAAGTCGTTGTGCACAGTCTGCGGTGGCGGCATGGGCGCTGTGCAGGCCCGGGGGCGTGGCGCTGGCGCACGCCCCGCGCCGCTGCACCATCAATGGTTGCTGAGGATCTGGCCCAGGAACTGCTGGGTCTTGGGGTGTTGGGGGTTGTCAAAGAACGCGGCCGGTGGGCCTTGCTCGATGATCTTGCCGTCGGCCATGAAGATCACGCGGTCGGCCACGCTGCGGGCAAAGCCCATTTCATGGGTCACGCAGAGCATGGTCATGCCGTCTTCGGCCAGGCCGATCATGGTGTCCAGCACTTCCTTGACCATCTCGGGGTCGAGGGCCGAGGTGGGCTCGTCAAACAGCATGATCTTGGGGGCCATGCACAGCGCACGGGCAATCGCTACGCGCTGCTGCTGGCCGCCCGACAGCTGGCTGGGGTACTTGTGGGCCTGGTCGGGAATGCGCACCCGCGTCAGGTAGTGCATCGCGCGCTCCTGCGCTTCGGCCTTGCTCAGGCCGCGCGAGCGCATTGGCGCCAGCATGCAGTTCTCCACAATCGTCAGATGCGGGAACAGGTTGAACTGCTGGAACACCATGCCCACTTCCTTGCGGATGGTGTCGATGGCCTTGCTGTCACCCGTCAGGTCCGTGCCGTCCACGGTGATCTGGCCTTTCTGGATGGCTTCAAGCCGGTTGATGCAGCGGATCATCGTGGACTTGCCCGAGCCCGAAGGCCCGCAGATGACGATACGCTCGCCGGCACGCACGTCGAGGTTGATATCGGTCAGCACCTGGAAGTTGCCATACCATTTCTCGACGCCTTGGAGGCGAATGATGGGTGCTTGCGAGGGGGTCGTCATAAAGCAGTCGTGTTCTTGAAGATGATCGTGTGGCGCTGCCCGGGCCGCTGTTCCGCCAGATGGAGAACAGCGGCTTGCGCCTCAGTGTTTAGTCCAGCTTGGGCAGGTCGGCGCCCAACCACTTTTGGTACAGCTTGTTCAGCTCGCCATTGGCGGTGTTCTTGGCGATGAAGGCGTTCACGGCTTCAGCCACTTCGTCCTGGCCGGGGCGCAGGGCGACTGCCATGTTCTGCTGCAGCAGCTGGAACTTGTTCTCAAACTGGCCAGCAGGTGCGCGCTTGGCGATCTGGGCGGCGACGGTCACCGAGCAGCCGATGGCATCGACCTGGCCCGACAGGAGGGCCTGCATGGCCGATGCATCGTCGTCAAAGCGGCGGATTTGCGTGCCTTCTGGTGCAGCCTTGGTGACGGCCACGTCCTGGGTGGAGGCACGTGCCACGCCCACGCGCAGGCCCTTGAGGTTTTCCGGGCCCTTGATGGCGGTCTTGGTGGCGCCGAACAGCACGATCGAAGCAGCCGAGTAAGGCTTGGAGAACAGCACCTGCTTGGCGCGCTCTGGGGTGATGGCCAGCGAGGCGATCAGCATGTCGACCTTGTTGGTCAGCAGGAAGGGGATGCGGTTGGGGCCGGTCACGGGCACGATCTCGGCGGTCACACCCCATTCCTTGGCCAGCAGCTTGGCCACATCGGCGTCGTAGCCGTCAGGCTGGTTGCTGGTGTTCAGGATGCCGTAGGGCGGGAAGTCCACCAGCATGCCGATGCTGATCTTGCCCTTTTTCTTCAGGTCCGCCAGCGACTGGGCCGATGCGGTCAGGGGCAACAGGGCGCTGGCAGCCAGGGCGGCAGCAGCGGAGGTGAAAGTGCGACGGGAAATCTGCATGCTCATGTCTCCTAGTAGAAAAATCAACCGACAACCAAAAATATTCAGCGGGCCAGGGCCTTGGCCTGGCGCTTTTCCAAGCGGCCGGCCCACAGCGAGAGCGGCCAGCACAGGATGAAGTAAACCGCACCGACGACACCGAACACCAGCATGGGCTGGAAGGTGGCGTTGTTGATGATCTGGCCGGCGCGCGTGATCTCGGTAAAGCCGATGATGGCCGCCAGCGAGGTGCCCTTGATGATCTGCACCAGGTAGCCCACGGTGGGGGCCACGGCAATCTTCATCGCCTGGGGCAGCACGACGGCGCGCATGCGCCAGAAGTAGGACAGCGACAAGGCCTCGGCCGCTTCCCACTGGCCGCGTGGCACCGCCTGGATACAGCCGCGCCAGATCTCGCCCAGGAACGCGCCGCTGTTCAGAATCAGCGCAGCAGCCGCTGCTACCCAGGGATTGATCTCAAAGCCCAGAATGGGCGCGCCAAAGAACACCAGGAACAGCTGCAGCAGCAGCGGTGTGCCCTGAAAAATCTGGGTAAAGACCGTGGCAATACCGCGTGCCAGGCCGTTCTCGGAGGTGCGCGACAGCGCAATCACCAGGCCCACCAAGGCGCCGCCGATAAAGGCGATCAGGGACAGGGCCACGGTCCACTTGGCCGCTTCAACGATGAACCACAACTCGGGCCAACCAAAAGTACGCATTTCTTGTTCTCCGAGGGTGACTTATCGGCGGTCTGGGTAGTTCAAGGCCATCTGGTAGATGAGCTTGAACAGCAGGTTGAAGGCCAGCGACAGCAGCAGGTAGATGAGGGCTACGACGATGTAGACCTCAAAGCTGCGGAAGGTCTCGGACTGGATGTTGGCGGCGACCGAGGTCAGGTCGTCGGCCGAGATCACCGACACCACGGCCGAGCTGAGCATCAGCAGGATGAACTGGCTGGTCAGCGCCGGGTAGATGGTCTTGAGCGCGGGCTTGAGGATCACGAAGCGGAAGATTTCCCAGCGCTTCAGATCCAGGGCCAGGCCGGCTTCGATCTGGCCCTTGGGGATGGATTCGATGCCGGCGCGGATGATCTCGGTGGCATAGGCGCCCAGGTTGACCACCATGGCCACCAGCGCGGCGGTTTGCGGCGACCAGCGCAGGCCCACGGCCGGCAGCGCAAAGAAGAAGAAAAACAACTGCACCAAAAAGGGCGTGTTGCGGATCAGCTCGATGTAGGCATTGATCACAAAGCGCAGCGGCGCCGGGCCCGAGGTTTTGCCCCAGGCGCAGACGATGGCGACGGCCAGCCCGATGATCATGGCGAGAAAAGACAGCTGGATGGTCACCCAGGTGCCTTGCAATAGCTGCGGCCAGGCTGCCAGGACCTGGTCGAATTGGAACGTGTAGTTCATGGCGATGCGGCGCGTTTGAAACCGGTTTCAGTAGCGCTGCAGTTTAACGGAAGGTTACGGATCGATTACTAGGGTTTGCCCTAGTTTGGTGCGTAACGCCTTTTTTAATTGTTGTGAATCAATGGTTTGGTGATTTTGTCGAGCCGCGCACAATGATGGTGCCTGGTAACTCGACTATGCGGGCGGGGCTTTGCAGGCCCTGGATGCGTTCGATCAAACAGGTGGCGGCGGCTTGGCCCAGCGCATCGGTGGGCTGGGCCACGGTGCTCAGGCCCGGGCCCACCAGGGCGGCCCAGTCTGTCTCGTCCACCCCGATGATGCCCAGCTCCCGCCCGGGCACCCAGCCCAGCGCATGCACTGCGGTGGCCACGCGCAGGCTGGCCACGGCATTGCCGGCCAGCACGGCGGGGTGGCGGCCGGCTTGCAGCGCTTTATCGCGCCATTGCTGCAGCTGTTGCTGCAGGGCGATGGCGTTGGCACTGTCGGGGGTGCTTTCCCACACACTGCCTTGCATGCTGGTGGCTTGGCTTTGCAGGTAGCGGGCAAAGGCCTGCTGGCGCGCGGTGCGCGAGCTGGCAGCAGCAATCGGCTCGGTTACCAGCAGCACCTCGTCAAAGCCTTGCTGCTGCAGGTGGTCCATCGCGATCTGGATCACGCCGGGGTTGTCCACGGTCACAAAATCGGCATCCAGCCCTTCCTGAAACCGGTCCACCAGCACGATGGGCTTGCCGTGCAACTGCGCGTCTTGCCAGAGCTGGGCGCTGGTGTCCACGCGGTTGAGGATCATGCCGTCGAGCTGGTAGGCCGACAGCGCATGCATGGCATCGCGCTCGCGCCCGGCCTCATTGCCCAGGTTGAACAGCACCAGCAGGTAGCCGGCGGCCTGGCAGGCTTTTTCTGCGCCCTGCAGCACGGCCACCGAGAAGGGGTTGGTCACATCGGCCACCGCCAGGCCGATCAGACGGGTGCGGCCATGCTTGAGCGCTTGGGCCATCGGGCTGGGCCGGTACTGCAGGCTGGCAATGGCCTCCTGCACGCGCTTGGCCATGTCGGGGGTGAGGATGTCGGTGCGGCCATTGAGGTAGCGCGACACCGTTGCCTTGGAGACCTGGGCCGCCAGCGCCACATCGGCAATCGTGGCCCGGGCCTTGGCGGGCGCCGCTGGCTTGGCTGCGCCGGGCGGGCACAGATGCGGTGGGGTGGCAGGGGGCGCAGGCTTGGGCACGGGGCGGTCCAGGGTGGTCGTTACGGTAGCGATGGTAGCGCTGAACGGCCGCTGCGCCGCAATGGCCAGACGGTGGGCGGGCTGGCACAGTCGCGCAGGTGCGGGCGGATGGTTGGCGGCTTGCTCAGCGTGTTAAAGGCCCCTTGGGCCGCAGAAGTCAAAGGTCTGTCTGTCAGCCTTCTCCGACTTTTGCCCTGTGGATAATTTTGTGCAATGTTGCCGTCGTTGCGCGAGAAACTCCCTGCAATCTCCCTCTAGGAAAGAAATGCACACCGGGAAGCACGTTTCTGTGGATAAGTTAATTTCATAGCAACTTAGTCAAGTGCTGTGTGGGCGTCAAGGAGGCAGTCAATAAAGGCTTGCGCCACGCGGCTCGGAGCGGGCGATAAGCGCCACATGGCCACGAATTGGCAACGGTAATGGAAGCGTTCTGGCCGTACAGCCCGCATCAAACCTTGGTTTTCAAAACTGGCCGCGTAGTGGTCGGGCAGAAATCCCAAAAAACACCCGGACAAAATCAAGGTGGCAATCGACTCCTGGTCAAACCCGGTGGCCGCGCGCGGCAGCCGCACGCTGTGGCTCAGCTCCATATTGGGCGAGTGGTAGCCCAGGCCGGCAAAGGGGTAGCTGCGCAGCTGCTCCCAGTCCAGCGTCTGGTGCTCCTGCTCCCACAGGTCATGGCCGGCGGCGCAGTACAGCTGCATGTTCTCGGCAAACAGATCGCGGTAGACCAGGCTGGCCGAGCTGCGGTGCGCCGGGATGATGCCCACCTGAAACCGCCCATCCATCAGGCCGCGCTCGATCGCGTTGATCGAGCTGACATGCAGCTGCAGGTTCACATCCGGCGCCTGGCCGTGGAACTGCGCAATCGCGCGGTGGATCTGGGCCTGCGGGTTGCTCACCGTCTTGTCGAAGATGGCGATCTCCAGATTGCCGCCCATGCGGGCGTGGATATCGTCAATGCGGCTGCGGAACAGATCCACGCCGCCCAGCAGCTGCAAGGTCGCCTCATAGACCTGGTGGCCCTCCGGCGTCAGCGCAAAACCCGCGCGCCCGCGCCGGCACAGCACCATGCCCAGGCGGGTCTCCAGATCCTTCATATGGCGGCTCAGCGTCGACGTGCCGATATTGAGCTCCAGCTCAGCCGCCGACATGCCCCCGCACTCCACCACGCTCTTGAAGACCTGCAGCAGCCGCAAATCCATATCGCTGAGCTGGCCCAGCACCGCGCGGGCACGGCGATCGGCAGCAGGGGGATGGGGTGGGGAGGCAACAACAGGAGGGCGGGCGGGCATCCGCATAGCTTAGCGGCTTTGGCTGCTGCCGCCCTCGGTGTTTACAGAAGCTGTTTAGAGCCGCTTACACGGCCCAGCAAACCGAAGGTTTGCGGTTGAGACTAGGCGTCCCCGACTAGGCGCCAAGCCGCAGGCAGTACAGAAGTACGACAAGGCTTGGCGCAGCCGGCGAGGCAACGACGTATCAAGGGTTGTGTGAGTGGCTCTTAGCGCACGCCTACGGCTGCGCCACGGAACAGTTTGCTGAACTCACGCGGCTGGCTGCGCCAGTACTGGCGTGGTGCATCCACCTGCGCGCCCAGGCTTGCGGCCGCATGCCAGGGCCAGCGCGGGTCGTACAAGGCGGCGCGGCCAATGGCCACAGCATCGGCTTGGCCCGAGGCCACAATGTGCTCGGCCTGCGCAGGCTCGGTCACCAAGCCGACGGCCATCGTGGTCAGGCCGGTGGCCTGTTTGATCGCCTCGGCAAAGCCGACCTGGTAGCCCGGCTGCACGGGGATCTGCTGGGCGGTCGACAGCCCGCCCGAGGACACATGGATGGCGCTGCAACCCAGCGCCTTCAGCCCCTGGGCCAGCGCGATCGAGCCATCGATATCCCAGCCGCCCGGCGCCCAATCCGATGCCGAGATACGCACCCACACCGGCTTGGCCGCAGGCACGGCAGCGCGCACGGCGGCAAACACCTCCAGCGGGTAGCGCAGGCGGTTCTCCAGGCTGCCGCCGTAGGCGTCGCTGCGGGTGTTGGATAGGGGAGAGAGGAACTCATGCAGCAAATAGCCATGGGCCATATGGATCTCGATGCCATCGATGCCCAGCGCATCGGCCGCCTTGGCCGCAGCCACAAACGCATCCTTCACCTCTGCCAGCTCGGCGGGGGTCATCTCGGCCGGCGGTACCTCACCCGCCCCATGGGCAATCGCCGAAGGCGCCTGCGCCACCCAGCCCCGGGGCGCATCGGGCGCAATCTGCGCAGCGCCTTCCCAAGGCAGATGGCTGGATGCCTTGCGGCCCGCATGGGCCAGCTGAATGGCGACCGGAATGTCCGAGAGCTTGCGCAGCGACCCCATCAGCCGTGCCAGCGCCTGTTGGTTGTCAGCGGAATAAATACCCAGATCCGCATCAGTAATGCGCCCCACCGCCGACACCGCCGTGGCCTCCAGCACCAGCATGCCCGCGCCCGATACCGCCAGGCTGCCGTAGTGCATCAAATGCCAGTCATTGGCATTGCCCTCTTGCGCCGAGTACTGGCACATCGGCGCGATGACGATGCGGTTGGGGAGGGTGAGCTGGGACAGAGTGAGGGGCTGGAACAGCTGCGAGGGGGTGGGGTTGCTGGCGGCGGAAGGCGTGGCTAGCGATGGGTCGGTGGTTCTTTGCATGGGTGGAGGTCCGATTGGTTGTGCGCTGTGGAGGGTGATGGTTCCGGCGGCAGGCGAGCCGCAGGGTGGCTTCATCGGCAGCTTGCTGGAACGGGGTACAGCGTATTCCTATATTCCGACCTGGGTGCTGTGGGGGATAGCTAAGGGTTGACCCGTTGGGGACATGGGCGTCGGCAAGCCGCGCGACTCCAGCCTGGTCGCCTCCGCGCTGGGCAGTAAACGCCGCATGCTCTGCGCCCCCCGCTACTTGGCCAAACATCCCGCGCCGCGCGTCCTGAGCGACCTGGCCTAGCACCAGTGCAATACCACCACCGAGCTACGACCCTGGACCTTCCAAACCGGCCAGCAGGAACGCACCCTGCGCGTAGCTGGCCGCCTCACCGTCAACAGCTTCAAAGGCATCCACGACGCCTGCATGGCCGGCGCTGGCATTGCGCTGCTGTCGATCTGGTACATGGCGGAGTACCTGCAATCGGGCCGCTTGGTCGCCATAGCGCTGGAGGATGCGCAGCCCAAGGAGCTGGCGGTGTGGGCGGTGTACCTATTTTTCGCAACACATCAACGCGCACAAACAGATTTCCAAATGCGATCGCGGCTTCAAAGATGGTGACCTCGTTACGCTGCATGAGCTCAGCAGTCTTAGCCAGAGCAGCGTTGTGGTCGAGGTCGTCAACACGGACGCCACCTGGATGGACTAGACACGCCAATTCGCCCACCTGGTAGCCGCCCTCGGCCAAAGCAGCCAGAAAGCTGTCCTCAAGTGATCGATCAAGATAGCCCTTTTTGCCCGTGTAGTAGAGCTTCCTGGGGCACTCTGCAGCCAGCTTGAAGCGAGACTTAGTGAGGTACCTGATAGATTGGTTCATAACAGAATGAAAGTGTTCAAACAATGGAGTTGCTGGGTCCTGGCATCCCTAATCTTGGGCTTATAGGCCTTAACTTTCTACTCAGAAATCGATTCGGACGTGTGTGTAAAGTTCATTGACCGGCATCTCTTGCGTGGAGTGAAAATGAGTGTCGTGTTTCAGCTCATCCACTAGCGTTTTCCTTGGAACTTCTGTTCGTTTCTCTTCGCAGCCGTGCTTGCCTGCCATCGTCGATAGAACGGAGGTCATGCGTTCCTTTTTAGAGGAATTTCCGCGCTTGTTGAAGCCGTTCCAAAGTGACTTGGGCGTGGCATTTAGGCTCCCGTGATGCCCGACCTTATAGAGGTCAACTTCTGCCAGCATCTCCGCAATCCCGGGTTGTTCAAGTGCATATGACCAGTTTTCGATCTGCGCATCACCGGGAAACAGCAACCGCTTTCCTCCAACTTCGAAAAGCAAGATGAGACTGGTGTTGTTCATCGCCTTGTCCAGCATGGTGACAATACCGAGGAGTTGACTTCCACGAGCATCTGAAATGTGCTTCGCCGCCCAGCGTGCCTCTCGTGGCAACTTTCCCTTTTTGGCGAAGACATAGCTCTCATCAAATGGCACACGCGAGTTGCCGTCGATTGAGTTTGCTGTCGACACTCTACGAGCATGGAAATGCCAAAACTCATCGTTGTCCGTCGCGCGCTGCTTTTTGATGGTCGCGCTTTGATCCACTGTGGGTGGTCCCAGCACGTGGGTAATTACACCGGGTAGCAAATCCTCTAAAGGATCATTCATGCCGAAATATGCGTAGGAGCTTTGTCCTGCTTTACCCATGGCCGCCAGGTTCTCAACTGCCGACAGGTTCTTAGTGTTGTCTCGCCCCAAAAAATCAAGTCGTTCAGCCAAGCCGCTTGGTAGCCCTCTTGGCATGTCAGTGGCTAACTTGACGACCTGCTCCGCCACAGTGTTCATGGCCTGAAGCGCGCTAAACGCCCGGGAGCTTCCAGAGGTGGCTTTCGTTTTTTTTGTGCGTGGTCCCGTCGCGTCAGTTGCCAATGTCAAATCTTCAGTCCAAGGCTGCAGCACAAGGCGCGGCTGAAGTGCGCGAATGATGTCTCCAGAGCCATTACCGTTGGATTTCGTGGCGAACCCGCTAATGTGGTCGGCATGCCTGTGTGTGGCAACCACAGCATCCAGTTGCGCTCCCCGACATTTCTCCCTGATGTCTTCTGCAACTCTCTGCATTAGCTTTCCACTTTCCGCCTCTGGCGCTCCAGTGGTACCGAAATCAATGAGCACATGCCGCTTATCTGAGTCGCCATCCCCATACACAAACTGCAACAGAAAGCAGTCGCCAAACCCTACTTGGTAGGCGAACAAATTGAGATGAGTCGGGCTCATGGCAGACTTCGTCACAACATGAGGCTTTGCGCTCGCGCCTACCTTCGCACGCGCCTTGTTCGTACTCATGTCGAGCCTCCCAAATGGCCTTTAGTCGGGAGAGATACAGCTTGAGCGCGTTTGGCTCGCGGACTGGACGAACTTCTCGGTCGTTTGCCTATGTCGTCGCACGAGGCGCAGTGCGCTCGCATACGATGTAGATTGGCAAAAGCGCTGCCGATCTCGGGATCCTCCGTGGGTTTACCGACCAGGTACTCAAGCCGCTTGCGCTGCCATTGACCATCGTTCATTTGCCGGGCGATGTGATACTTCAGCTGACCATATTGGTCAAACACAAGGGTGCCTGCGCCATAGACGGTCAGTGCCGTATTGGACTTCACACCTGGTGGTCGCGGATCCACGTTGCAAACCCCCTTGAGTTCCGCCCCGAATATGTTGGCGCGGCTGACATATTCGCAGATGGTCTCACGCAACAGGAAGCCTTCAGGACCGATGCGCAGGGTGGGGCGTACGGAGACTACTTGGGTGTAGGACCGCTCGTCGACGCCCAGTACGCCTCGGTTTTCCCAGATAAATCGGAATACTTCTTCTGGGTCGCGGAGCATGGATTCAAAGTTCGTCCTTCGGTACTGGATAGAGGCGTGTTGCGAGAAGCCAAGCCAACAGCCACTCGCGTCCGTTCTACTTGTAGGCGGCTCTATTCCGAAGGATCCAAATACTTCTAAGACAGTATCTCGATAGTGGTACCGCCTGTCATCCGGGGCAATTTCAGCATCCGCTGTGAGCAATGCAGCAAGGTAGTCCCCGAATTCCAAGTCCAAAGGCGGGCAATAGTCGAGGGCTCGAATCGACATGGTGAGAAGGTGGTCTGCCACCTTGGCCCCCTCGGCCGCAACCTCCACGAGGTTGTAGTAACCATCATCAAAGGTCCCAAGCTCCTGAATGCGGCGTAGCCAGATCTGAAGGAGCGTACGCATTAGGGCGGCGGCGAGGATTTCCCCTCGGGTATGCGGCTCTCGGAAATCTGGAGAGTCGAGCAAGTCGCGTGCCGGCTTGATTCGTACCGATCGACGCAAAGCATTCGCTCGCATCCCCCCCAGCGCTCGCCCAAACTCCTCCGCAAGTCCCATGAGGGCACCGTCGGTCAATGCGCTGGCAGTGAGAGCCCTTCGATGAATCAGAGATTTGCCCTTGCTCTTGATGGCGACGCGGTTGTTTCCTTTGTTGAACTGAGTCAAGGTCAATTCAACGATTTCCTTTAGCGAGAAGATCGACAACAACGCGACAACATCCGAGAAGCCCTCATGGAATGCAGCCTGATCCGGTCCGGAGAAATTCATGAAACCAGCTCGGAGTCCGTCCAACAAGGCGTGCGTAGTCTCGTGCACGACGATGTCGTGCGAAAGACTTGTAAAGACAAAAGGCCTCGAAGGTTCATGATCGGCTATGAAGTAGCCGAACATCAACGCGCGGTCTTCACGAGAGTAGAACGCGTTGGCATCTACAAAGGCGTGCGGGGCAACATGGAGCTGGTGACCGTCGAAACCCCAATGCACCCGCCGTCCCAGCGCGAATTCAAAACGCGCCAGAGTTCGCATCACCAACGCATAGACGTTTTGCCCGTGAAACGCCGGATTGCCGAGCAATTGGTCTTCCGCCTTTTTGCGGAGCTTGCTCCCCGGAGGCGGAAGCTGAGCCGCAAAAATATCCACAAGCCTGCCTTCCGTATCTTCTTCGTATGCGTGGGCCTTGTACAGCAAACCGGCTTCAGCATCGAAGTCAACAACCTTGACTCGGTATCCCGTGGGCCCGATTGCAAGTTGTTCTGCAGGAACATCTACAGTCGCAAATACTCGTTCTCCTGAGGGGCCCCTCACTCCAGGATCTTGGGCCAAAATTAAGAACGACTGCTTGCCTGGCTTGATCATCGTCACGGCTGGGCTCCTCTAGACTGCGCGACTTCATTAGGTCGCAATTCGACCTGGAAATATCGGATCAAACCGCTTCTAGCAGTTCGGGAGCGTATGAACGAAGGCGGGCTTCAACGAGCGCCCCTCCATGGCGTTGGAGAACAATCATTTCGTCCTTGTTCAACCGCTTCAGGTTTGTGCTGATCGAGGACGCAAAGGTGGCATCCCCCGGCTTGGCCTGCCCCTCGACGCTGTCGATAGAGAACCACAGTGGCTTTGGCCCCTTACCAGCCAAGTGCCGATGTTGCATGCGATCGAACTGAAGCCCTCTAACTTGCTCCATCAGAATGTCCAGAGCAGCTTTTAGGACCATGGAGCCAGCCTCTGTAGGCGCTGAGGTATTTGTGAACGGTTTTCCGCCGTCACTGGTGATCAGATAGTCGAGCTTGTTTCGTTCTACTCGCAGACCAGGATTGATACCTAGGTTGTCGTAGACACCCCCATCCGTGAGCGTTACGTAGCCCACTTGCTCTGCCGGAGGGTAGACGTCCGGATCCAACCGCAGAGGTCCGAAAACAGGAGGAAATGCGGACGATGCTGCAACGGCATTGCTGATTTTGAAGGTTCCTGCATCGACAACGCCAAGCTCATGCTCGCCCATTTCCGCTTTCGAAGCGCTCCCTCCACCTGCCACGAAGAAAAACATGTTACCCGTAGCAATGTTTGTGGCGTTTAAGTAGATCCTAGGTCCGTGTTGCAGGGTGGACAGCAACTCCTCACCGAAGAGATCTCTGTCGTAACTCTCAGCGAGCTTATCCAAGCGGGACTCAAACGGATCCAGGAAGCCCCCGATTACGGAGCCCACCGCAATTGACTTGGTTCTGAGGTACTCGTCAAGCTTGTCGAGTGCTGTATCAATACCACTGGACCAGTTGGCAGCAAGTGCTGCTCCCGCGATACTCCCGCCACTGACACAAGTCAGGAGGTCAATGCCTTGGAGAAGTTGCAGTGCATGAAGCTTACGCAACATGCCTAAATGAAATGCAGCAGCTCTAAATCCCCCGCCAGACAAAGCAATGCCAATGCGGCAATCTTTGCCGCCGATTTTCACTGTCATAACCCCTCCGATTCGACTTCCTGAATATGTCACGAAACTTTACAGCAGGGAGGGAGGTGCATGCAAGAAAATTATTACCTGAACACCATAGTCTTCGCCTTAGGGGGCAAAAGATGCGTAGTGCAAGTGATGTTTGTTATTACGGAATCCGCGCCTTGGGAACATTTCAGCGATTGTTGCTGGTCGTGGCGGTATCGCGAACGATCAGTCATCCCACATAGTAGTCGTCCTACCGTCAGGACAAGCAGCTGCCCAACCAGCCTTGCCAGGTCGAGACGTAGGCGAAATCGCTGACCAACAACTTGTTCGGTCGCTCGGCTCGGAACTGCCGATTGACCCGGTCCAACGGACATGGCGCCTTACTATCGCTAACGGTGGTACGAATTGCCGCGGTCTATCTAGACACTTTTGAACCAACGTCCGGAAACGGATACAACGGACCCTGGCAAGGCAAAGCCGAATGTCTCAGATCAGCCTTATGCGGACCTAGATATAAAGCGCCAAAACATGGCTGAGCCAACGGCCTAATGAACGCTCATATCCAACCCTGAAATCCTGCGTGTCCTCCTGCAACAGCACCCGCCAATGCCAGCCCTCCTCCTAATAGACATCCAACAATCCCTCTGCACCGGCCCCAACGCCGCCTGGGATTGCCCCGCCCTGATCGCCCGCATCAACCAGGTCACCGCTGCCGCGCGCCAGGCCAACACCCCCATCATCTGGGTACGCCACGCCGAGCCTGGCCTGGAAGCGGGCACGCCCGGATGGCAACTGGCCGATGGCCTGCAGGTGGATAGCGCCGACCTGACCCTGGACAAGACCACCGGCGATGCCTTCTGGAAGACCGACCTGCTGCCAATGCTGCAAAACCTGGGCGTGCAGGAGCTGGTGATTGGCGGCATGCACACGGAGTACTGCGTGGATGTGACCACGCGCGCGGCGCTGCGCCATGGCTACCCGGTGGTGCTGCTGGAGGATGCGCACACCACTTGCGGCAATGCCGCCGTCACGCCGCAGCAGGTGATTGCGCACCACAACATCACCCTCAGCAGCACCAGCAGCTTTGGGCCGCGTGCGCGGCTGCAGACGGCGCAGCAGTGGGCGGATTCGGTCAGCCAAGCTTGAGAAAACCCGGCTTGGCTGGGGTTAGCCCAAGGCGCTAGGGAGGCGTTCTAGCTCCCAAAGTGGAAGCAGCCCAGCCCCGTGCAGGCTGGCGCTGCACCGATGTAGTTCAGGCTTGTCCTCTGTCAAGCGCGCAGATCACATATGCATCTGCGCATTCCTCAGTTGGAGTAGCTGCTTGCAACATGCACAGTGCAAGCAGGCCCTGCCGTGATGGCAGCCTTTTCTCCCATGTACTGAAGGACGACACAGCATGACTATCCGCACAGCAGCGCCTTGGCGCGTTTTGATTGCCGGCACCATCGCGGCAACCGTTTGGGGCGCAAGCCCTGCCTTTGCCAACACGCCGCAAGCAGTGCCTGCAGGCGCGCTGGTCAGCACCGAATGGCTGGCCGCCAACCTGCAGCGGCCGGATTTGCGGGTGATCGAGGTGAGCGTGAACCCGGGGCTGTATGAGCGGGCACATATCCCGGGGGCGGTCAATTTCTCCTGGCACAACGACCTCAATGACAAGGTGCGCCGCGACATTGTCAGCAAAGAGGCGTTTGAGCAACTGCTGTCCAAGGGAGGGGTGAGCGACAAAACCACCGTGGTGCTCTACGGCGACACCAACAACTGGTTTGCGGCCTGGGGCGCCTGGGTGTTTGATGTGTATGGCGTCAAGAACGTGAAGCTGCTTGATGGTGGGCGCAAGAAGTGGGAGGCCGAAAACCGCACGCTGAACAACCGCTCGCCGGACTACGCTGCCACCACCTACCGCGTGGGCCAGGTCAATACCGATTTGCGGGCCCGCCTGGGCGATGCGCTGGCGGCGGTAGAGGGTAAGGGCGCCACGCAGCTGGTGGATATCCGCTCGGCCGATGAGTACCAGGGCAAGGTGTTTGCACCTGCCGGCGTGCCCGAGCTGGCCGTGCGTGCCGGCCATATCCCGGGTGCGGTGAATGTGCCCTGGGGCAAGGCGGTCAATGAAGACGGCACCTTCAAATCGCGGGCCGATCTGCAAAAGCTCTATGCCGATGTCGGCATTGATGGCAGCAAGCCCATCATCACCTACTGCCGCATTGGCGAGCGCAGCAGCCACACTTGGTTTGCGCTCAGCAAGATCCTGGGCTACCAGGTGAAGAACTATGACGGCTCCTGGACGGAATACGGCAACAGCGTGGGTGTGCCGATCAACAACCCGGCCGGCACGATCTGGGCTGCCAAGTAAGCCCAATCCTGAATGTATTGAATGTCTCCGCATGGGCCTTGGTCCTGTGTTCACTGCCCGCCTAGCGCGGGCATTTTTTTGGATGGATGGCCATGACTGATTCCAGCTTGGGTTTGGGAGGCGCGGGCGCCGCTGCAGGGCAGCGCCCGGCTGGGGCCATCAGCGCCTATTGGCAGCCGGTGGCAGCGGCGGTATTGCTGCTGGCGCTGTGGCCATTGCAGCAGGCCCTGCTGCAGCGCGATGGCGGGCGCACCCTGGTGTTTGCGCTGGCGATTGGGCTGGCGCTGGGTGTGGTGCTGCAGCGCTCGCGCTTTTGCTTTTACTGCCATGCGCGCGATTGGCTGCAGCGCGATGACCCGCGTGGGATTTTGGCGATCATCCTGGCGCTGGCCGTGGGGCTTGTGGGCATGACGGTGGTGCAAAGCAGCTGGCTGCCCAACCCGCAGGCGGGGCAGTTGCCGCCGGATATGCACATCGGCCCGGTCAGCTGGGTGCTGGTGCTGGCCGGTCTGGCTTTTGGGGCGGGCATGCTGGTGTCGGGCTCCTGCATCAGCGCCCATTGGTACCGGCTGGCAGAAGGCTCTGCCGCATCGCCGTTTGCACTGCTGGGCACGGCGCTGGGCTTTGCCTTGGGCTTCCAGACCTGGAACCCGCTCTACAGCCTGGCGGTGGCCGATGCGCCCGTCGTCTGGCTGCCGCAGCACCTGGGCTATGGGGGGGCGCTGCTGCTGCAACTGGGCGTGCTGGCGGCCTGGGCTGCCTGGGTGTGGCAGCGCCATGTGCAGCAGCGCCAGCGCAGTTTGCAGGTGCCTGCTGCGCCCATAGATCCCGAAAGGGCGGCCCCGCGCAGCCTGCCCGCGCTGTGGCGCAGCCTGTGGCAAGGGCGTTGGAACTATGCCTTGGGCGGCCTGCTGGTGGGCTTGATCTGCACGGCTGCCATTGTGCGCATGCGGCCGCTGGGCGTGACGGCCTTAATCGGCAGCCAGGTGCGCGGCGCGCTGCAAGGCCAGGGATGGGTGCCTGAGCGGCTCAATGGCCTGGATGGCTTTGCCGGCTGCGCCACCTTGCCGGCAGCCACCTGGGCCACGCCCAATGCGCTGGTGCTGCTGGGCCTGCTGGCTGGCGCGTTTATCGCCGCCTTTGCCAGCCGCCAGTTCCGCCCGCGCCTGCCCACCGGGTGCGATGCGGGCCGGGGTTTGCTCGGCGGCGTGCTGCTGGGCTGGGGCGCCATGACCGGTATTGGTTGCACCGTGGGCACCTTGCTGTCGGGCGGTATGGCGGGTGCGCTCAGCGGCTGGGTGTTTGGTGCGGCCATGCTGCTGGTGTTGTGGCTGGGGTTTCGGTGGCAGACCTGGTGGGGCAGCCGGGCTTGAGGGCTGATTCGCGGCGATGCAGCGGCTTGGCGTTGGTGACCAATCGCTATAGTTTTAGTAGCGTATTGGGCCAGCACGCCAGTCGGCTGTCATACCCACCGTTTGGTTTTGGCGCTATATTTCCAGTCGCTTGCCACACCCACGGGATCGACCATGCTTTTAGGCCTTGCCGCCAACCGTTTGCACCACCAGAACGAGGATGCTGCGCTGTTCAGCTTTTTGCGCGCCTGCGAGCAGGGGATTCGGGAGCTGAACATCGGGTTCCATGCGGTGGGCCGCACCTATGACGCGATTGCAGCGGCAGAAATGCTCAAGGGCCACAAGGGCCTGGTGCGCTACCCCTATGGCCGCGAAGGCGGCCTGATGAAGCTGGTGGCCGAGGTGGTGGGCATGCCGGGCGACAACCGCGTGCTTGATGGCGCCATCTACCTGATCGACCCGGTGGACCCGTCGTCGATCTTCCCCGAGGCGCTGGCCTTGAAGCGCCAGTGCGTGATCCACGGCAAGCCCTTTATCTCCACGGCAGCCAGCGCGCGCGACTGGGTGGAGATGGAACGCATCCACGCCGGGCTGGCGCCTGATCGCCAAGCCGACCGCCTGCACGACTATGGCAACCAGACCCTGGCGCTGATTGCCCACGATGCGATGAAGCCGGCGATGCTCGACTTTTGCGAGCGCAATTTTGCGTTGCTCTCACGCTACCGCCGCCGTGTAGGCACCGGCACCACGGGTCAAAAGCTCAACGAGCTGGCCTGGAGCAAGGGCTGGCCTGCTGACAAGCCCTGGGTGGACCGCTACAACAGCGGCCCGCTGGGGGGCGACGCGCAAATCGCCGATCTGGTGTTGGAACGCCGCTGCCAGCGCGCGATCTTCTTTGAAGACCCGCATGTGGCCCGCCAGCATGAGGCCGATATCCAGCTGCTGGAGCGGGCGGTGACGACCGTCACCCAAGAGGTGGTGTGCATGACATCGCCAGCGGTGGCCCAGCGCTGGTGCGATGCGGCGGTCAAGCGCTAAGTCGTACCTCGTCAGTCATCCGCCTGCCTGCACTTCGTTGGCCACCTCGATCAGGTTCTCGTCTGGATCGTAAAAGTACAGCGACTGCAGCGGAGCCCTTGCACCCGTTGCCCGCACCGGCCCTTGCACGATGGGCACCTGCTGGCGCTGCAGATGGGCGGCCACATCGGCCAGCGGCAGGCGGGTGCGAAAGCACAGGTCGGCTGAGCCGGGCGTGGCGTGCCGCACATTGGCATCCACCACATGGCCCACTTCATGCAGGTTGATTTTCTGCCCACCAAAGTGCAAAGCCCAGCGCCCGGGCTTGAACTCACGTGCCTCCATGCCCAGCACGCGCTGGTAGAAGGCGAGGGTCTGCGCAATGCTGGCGACGGTGAGCACCAGGTGGTCGAGGCCGTCAACCAGGGCGGGGGTGGCGGCGGTACCGGATGGGGCGGCGGCGTGAGGCATGGGCGTTACCGGAAGCTGCAAAGCGCCATTGTCGCAGCAGGTGCCAGCCCGGCGCTGTCGGTGTTATTGCATCGACAGCAGTGTCGCCTGCACATAGGTAATCTGCAGCTTGCCATCAAGCATGGCAAAGGTGGCGACCTCATCACTGACCGAGGTGACAGGCTGGCCTTGCAGCGCGGCGCTCTCGCGCACGGTGGCGTAGGCGGTGGCGGTCTTGCCGCCCCGCGCCATCTCTACACGGGTGTTGCTGCGCTCATGGCTGTGGCGGTTGCCAGCGGCGCTCCAGCTTGCGTTCAAGAGTTGCAGGTACTCACTTTTATTCAGGCGCATGGGCTCGGGCATATCGGCCTGGCGCATATCGATCACTACCTGGGCCTGGGGTGCCAGCCATTGGGCGACGGCAGCGCTGTCTTGCTGTTGCACTGCTTGTTCGACCTTGGCCATGGCCAGGTAGATGTCGCCTTCGTTGAGTTTGGAGGAGCAGCCTGTGAGGGAAGCCAGCAGAGCGCCAGCGGCGATGGGAGAGAGGAGGGAGGTTTTCATCATTGATCTATCAAAAGTACTGTTTCAATTGCTTTTATTTATTTAACGCCAGAGATTAATAAAAAATGCCTGTGCTGTCCAGCGCTCTCCCGCAACACCTTCGGCGGGGTGATGTACGGACCTCTTGGCGGAGCGCTCTTCCCAAGGCTGAACGAGGGGCAAAAAATGGGCTTGCTTTACTTGCAGAAATCAGCAAGTGAGCTTTGATATCTCATTCTTTGAATAAGCATCGCCGCGCCCCACAATGGCGAATCAACAGCGGTAGCCGCGATGCGGATTCAAGGAGCAGACCATGAGCTTTGTGCAGATTGACGACACCACCGGCAGCACCCAGCTGCGCACCGACGCAGCCTGGCTGGAGGCGCACTGGATGCCCTTTACCGGCAACCGCAACTTCAAGGCGCAACCGCGCATGATCGTCAGCGGCCAGGGCGCCTACTACACCGATGGCGACGGGCGCAAGATTTTTGACGGCCTCTCGGGCCTATGGTGCTCGGGCATTGGCCATGGCCGCAAGGAAGTGGCCGAGGCGATTGGCAAGGCGGCGCTGCAGCTGGATTACGCACCGGCTTTCCAGTTTGGCCACCCTGCCTCGTTCGCTCTGGCCAACAAGATCAAGGAACATACGCCCGCCGGTCTGGACCATGTGTTCTTCACCGGCTCGGGCTCGGAAGCAGCCGATACCTCACTGAAGATGGTGCGCGCCTACTGGCGCCTCAAGGGCCAAGCTGGCAAGACCGTGCTGGTGGGCCGTGAGAAGGGTTACCACGGCGTGAACTACGGCGGCATCTCGGTGGGCGGCATTGCCGGCAACCGCAAGATGTTTGGCCAAGGCATTGTGGCCGACCACCTGCCCCACACCCAGCCACCGGCCGGCACCTTCCAGAAGGGCATGTCCGATGAAGGCGGCCGCGCGCTGGCCGACAAGCTGCTCGATGTGATCACCTTGCACGACGCCAGCAATATTGCCGCGGTGATTGTGGAGCCGTTCTCGGGCTCGGCCGGTGTGGTGATTCCGCCCAAAGGCTACCTGGAACGCATCCGCGAGATCTGCACGCAAAACGGCATTCTGCTGATTTTTGATGAAGTCATCACCGGCTTTGGCCGCTGCGGTGCCTGGACCGGTGCCGAAGCCTTTGGCGTTGTGCCAGACATCATGAACTTTGCCAAGCAGGTCACCAATGGCGCCCAGCCGCTGGGTGGCTGCGTGGTGACCAAGGAAATCTACGACACCTTCATGGCCGCAGGCGGCCCCGAGTACATGCTGGAGTTTGCGCACGGCTACACCTACTCGGCCCACCCGGTCGCTTGCGCGGCAGGCTTGGCTGTTATGGACATTCTGGAAAAGGAAGACATGCCCGGCCGTGTGAAGGCGCTGGCGCCTTACTTTGAAAATGCTGTGCACAGCCTCAAGGGTGCCAAGCATGTGGCCGACATCCGCAACTACGGTCTGGCCGCCGGCTTTACGATTGCCGCGCTGCCCGGCGAGCCCGCCAAGCGCCCTTATGAGATCGCGATGAAGTGCTGGGAAAAAGGCTTCTACGTGCGCTATGGTGGCGACACCATCCAGCTGGCACCGCCGTTCATCAGCGAGAAGGCCGAGATCGACCGCCTGATCAACGCGCTGGGTGATGCGCTGGCTGAGACCAACTGACCTGCGTAAAAACCGCTTCGCATCTGGCGTCCCTTCGGGACGCCGGTGCTGTTTTTGAATTGAACCCAAGAGAGACTGACATGAACCACGACAAGAACGTGACCGCCACCGTAGGCCATCTGATCGACGGCAAGATCGTGCACGATGGCGGCCGCACGCAGCCGGTGTTCAACCCGGCAACGGGCCAATCGACGGTGAGCGTGGAGCTGGCCAGCAAGGCGACGGTGGAGGCAGCGATTGCCTCTGGCGAAAAGGCCTTCCCCGCCTGGCGCAATACGCCGCCGCTCAAGCGTGCGCGCATCATGGGCCAGATCAAAGTGCTGCTGGAGCAGAACGCCGACAAGATCGCCGCGATGATCACCGCCGAGCACGGCAAGGTGCTGGCCGATGCGCATGGCGAGCTGCAACGCGGTATCGAGAACGTCGAGTTCGCCAGCTACGCGCCCGAGCTGCTCAAGGGTGAGCACAGCCGCAATGTGGGCCCCAATATCGACAGCTGGAGCGAGTTCCAGGCGCTGGGGGTGACGGCGGGCATCACGCCCTTCAACTTCCCCGCGATGGTGCCTTTGTGGATGTGGCCCATGGCCGTGGCCTGTGGCAATACTTTTGTGCTCAAGCCTTCCGAGCGCGACCCGACCAGCGCGCTGTTCATTGCCCAGCTGGCGCAAGAAGCCGGCCTGCCACCGGGCGTGCTCAACGTCGTCAATGGCGACAAGGAAGCGGTCGATACCCTGCTGCATGACCCACGCGTCAAGGCAGTGAGCTTTGTTGGATCGACCCCGATTGCCGAGTACATCTACGGCGAAGGCTGCAAGAACGGCAAGCGCGTGCAAGCATTGGGCGGTGCCAAGAACCATGCGGTGGTGATGCCCGATGCCGACATCAGCAATGCGGTGACCGCGATGATGGGCGCCGCCTACGGCAGCTGCGGCGAGCGCTGCATGGCCGTGCCGCTGGTCGTGGCCGTGGGCGACGAGGTGGCCGACCAGATGATTGCCGGCCTGAGCGCCGAGATCGCCAAGATGAAGGTGGGCCCGGGCACTGACAACGGCAACGACATGGGTCCGCTGATCACCAAGCCGCATTTCGAGAAGGTCAAGGCCTATGTGGACAGCGGTGTGGAAGAGGGCGCTAAGCTGCTGATCGACGGCCGCAGCCTGCAGGTGGCCGGCCATGAGGAGGGTTACTTCCTCGGCCCTTGCCTGTTCGACAACGTGCGCCCCGGCATGAAGATCTACCAGGAAGAGATCTTTGGCCCGGTGCTGGGCATTGTGCGCGTCAAGACCTTGCAAGAGGCGATGGACCTGATCAACGCACACGAGTACGGCAACGGCACCTGCATCTTCACCCGCGATGGCGAAGCAGCCCGCTACTTCAGCGACCACATTCTGGTCGGCATGGTCGGCATCAATGTGCCGCTGCCTGTGCCTGTCGCCTACCACTCGTTTGGCGGCTGGAAGCGCAGCCTGTTTGGTGACCTGCACGCCTACGGCCCGGATGCCGTGCGCTTCTACACCAAGCGCAAGACCATCACCCAGCGCTGGCCCAGCGCCGGTGTGCGCGATGGCGCGGTCTTCAGCTTCCCAAGCAGCCGTTAAAACCATGCAGCAGCAGCCCATCCACAGCGATGGGCCCGGCTGCAAGTTGGTGCGTTTCTTGCGAAGCCCAGGGCATTGCCCCCAGCCTTTGCACCATGCGCACCAGCACCGCCCGCTACCGATCTTCGGAACCCGCCGCTTCAGCAGAAGCGGCAGCCCCCAGCACCTCTCCAGGCACGCCACCGGCACACCCACCGGTGGCGGCTTTGTCTGCGCCGGAGCCTGAGGCACCCGCGGCTGAGCCTGCGCCGGAGCCCGCAGCGGACGGCTTGTTCAACCTCTCGCTGGCCAAGGGCCTGCAGGTGCTGCGCGCCTTCAATGCCGCGCACCGCAGCATGACCCTGGCCGAGATTGCGCAGGCTGCCGGCATGACCAAGGCCTCGGCGCAGCGCTCGGTGCATACCTTGCAGGCGCTGGGCTATATCGGCAAGCACCCGAGCACGCGGCGCTTTGTGCTGCTGCCGCGTGTGGTGGAGTTGGGCTTCAACTACCTGGATGCGCATCCGATGATCAGCGCCGCCCACACCTATCTGGCGCAGCTGGCGCGGCAAAGTGGTGAGACGGCAACCTTGTCCGAGCCTGCGGGCACGCACATGGTCTACCTGGCCCAGGTGCTGACGACCCAGCACATCCCGGTGCTGACGCCGGTGGGCACCCAGGTGCCCTTGTATGCCAGCAGCTGCGGCCGCGCCTACCTGAGCCAGTTGCCCGCCGAAGCGGCCCGCGCGTTGCTGCAGCAGGCACCCATGCCGGCACGTACCCGCGCCACCTTGACGACGGTGGATGCCGTCATGGCGCAGTTGGCGCAGTGCCAGCAGACGGGCTATGCCACCAACTGCGAAGAGCTGTTTCTGGGCGACATGGGCATTGCCGCGCCGGTGTTCAATGCGCGTGGCGTGGTGGTGGGCGCCATCCACCTGGCACCGCCCACCAGCCGCTGGAACATGGCCGATGCCCAGCAGGCGCTGGCGCCGCTGGTGATTGAATGCGCGCGGGCGGTGTCGCAGTTGCTGCCGGCGGACTAAAGTGCTTGGTAGCCAGCCGGGGTTGCGTAGGAGCCCGGGGGCTCCACGCGGTGCAAACGGTTTAAATCGCTGCGAAGGCCGTATCAGGCCACCCCCGCATGCGCCAGCATCGCATGCAGCAGCACATTGCAGCCAGCGGCCAGGTGCTCGGATTTGGCGTCCTCGATCTCGTTGTGGCTGATGCCATCCTTGCAGGGCACAAAGATCATCGCAGTCGGCGCCACGCTGTGGACATAGACGGCGTCATGCCCGGCGCCGCTGACAACATCCATGTGGTCGTAGCCCAAGGTCTCGGCCGCGCCGCGCACGCTGGCCACGCAGTCGGGGTGGAAGATGCAGGGTGCAAAACGCACCACCTGCGTGATCTCTACCTGGCATTGGCATTGCGCGGCCAACTGCGCAAACTCCGCGCGCATGGCGGCGTCCATGGCATCCAGCCCGGTCTGCGACAGGTTGCGAAAATCTACGCTGAACTTGACCTGGCCCGGGATCACATTGCGCGAGTTGGGCAGCACCTGCAGATGGCCGACGGTGCCGCGCCCGTGCGGCGCCTGCTCCAGCGCAATGCGGTTGACGGCATCGACCATGCGAGCAGCGGCCAGCATCGCATCATGGCGCAGGTCCATCGGCGTGGGGCCGGCATGGGCGTCCATGCCGGTTACGGTCACGTCATACCACTGCTGGCCCAGCGCGCCGCTGACGATGCCGATGGGCTTGTCATAGGCTTCCAGCACGGGGCCTTGTTCGATATGCGCTTCAAAGTAAGCGGCAAAGGCGCCACCGGGCACATCGCCACAGGCCACATCGCCCAGGTAGCCGATGCGGGCCAGCTCGTCGCCCACGGTGATGCCTGCACCATCTTGTTGCGAGCGGATGTGGTCTGCACCAAAAATTCCCGCAAATGCACCAGAGCCCATCATCACTGGCGTGAAGCGCGTGCCTTCCTCGTTCATCCAGAAGGCCACTTCCAGTGGCGCAACGGTCTGGATGCCATGGCTGTTGAGCGTGCGCACCACCTCCAGCCCGGCGAGCACGCCGTAGTTGCCATCGAACTTACCGCCCGTGGGCTGGGTATCGATATGGCTTCCGGTGGCCACGGCGCGTGCCTGCGGATCGGTGCCGGGGCGGCGGCCAAACACATTGCCTACTTCATCCACGCGCACCTGCAGGCCTGCGTCGCGGAACCATTGCACGACCTGGTCGCGGCCGGCCTTGTCCTCATCGGTCAAGGCGATGCGGCAGACGCCACCTTTGGGCGTAGCCCCTATCTGGGCCAGGGCCATCAGCGATTGCCAGAGGCGGTTTTCATCAATGCGCAGGCTGTCTATTTGGGTCATGCGGGTACTCCTTGGGTTGGGGCGAACGATGCGCAGAGCGTTCGCATAAAGCATGCCAAAAATATCGATGAATCAATCACTTGTATCGATTATCGATAGCTGTGATGTGGCACGCAGCTTGCTTTGCAGTTGTCATCCCCCCACTCCTTGGAAAGGTCCTGTAATGCAAGCGTCTTCCGGTTTCTCCGTCTCCCGCCCCGCGCTCAAAAGCCTGGCTCTGGCTGTCACCCTGGCGCTGGGCGCTGGTGCTGCCATGGCCCAGGAAAAAGTGCTGCGCATTGCGATGACTGCGGGCGATATCCCGCGCACCTCGGGCCAGCCGGACCAGGGTTTTGAGGGCAACCGTTTTACCGGTATTCCGATGTACGACGCACTGACCCAGTGGGACCTGAGCAAGGCCGACAAGCCCACTGAGCTGGTGCCGGGCCTGGCGCCGTCCTGGGAGGTGGATGCCAAGGACAAGACCAAGTGGCTGTTCAAGCTGCGCCCCGGTGTCAAGTTCCACGACGGTAGCGCGTTTACGGCCGATGCCGTGGTCTGGAACGTGAACAAGGTGCTGGACAAGGAGGCCGAGCAGTTTGACCCGGCCCAGGTAGGGGTGACCGCATCGCGCATGCCTACGCTCAAGTCCGCCAAAAAGATCGATGACCTGACCGTCGAGCTGACCACCACCGAGCCCGATTCCTTCTTGCCGATCAACCTGACCAATCTGTTCATGGCATCGCCCGCGCACTGGGCTAAGAAGCTGGCTGCGGTGCCGGCCTCCGTCAGCGGTAAGGCCGAGCGCAGCAAGGCCGCCTGGACGGCGTTTGCCGCCGACCCATCGGGTACCGGCCCCTTCAAGGGCGCACGCCTGGTGCCGCGCGAGCGCTTCGAGATGGTGAAGAACGCCAGCTACTGGGACCCCAAGCGCACGCCGACCATCGACAAGGTGGTGCTGCTGCCGCTGCCCGAAGCCAACTCGCGCACCGCTGCGCTGATGAGCGGCCAGGTGGACTGGATTGAGGCACCGGCGCCTGATGCGATGGACGCCATCAAGGCGCGCGGCTTCAAGGTCTATTCCAACCTGCAGCCCCACATCTGGCCATGGCAGTTCTCCTTTGTCGAGGGCTCGCCCTGGTTGGACAAGCGCGTGCGCCACGCCGCCAACCTGTGTGTGGACCGCGCCAGCATGAAGCAGCTGTTGAATGGCCAGATGGAGCCGGCCACCGGCATCTTTGAGCCCGGCCACCCTTGGCGCGGCAGCCCCAGCTTCCAGATCAAGTACGACGTGAAGGCCGCGCAGGCGCTGATGACGCAGGCGGGCTTCAGCGCCAGCAAGCCGATCAAGGTGAAGATCCAGACCTCGGCCTCGGGCTCGGGCCAGATGCAGCCTTTGCCGATGAACGAGTTCATCCAGCAGAACCTCAAGGAATGCTTCTTTGATGTCGAGTTCGATGTGGTGGAGTGGAACACGCTGTTCTCCGGCTGGCGCCTGGGCGCCAAGGACCCGGGTGCCAACAAGGCCAGCGCCACCAATGTGACGGCAGCCACGATGGACCCGTTCTTTGCGATGGTGCGCTTTGTCAGCACCAAGTCCTTCCCGCCGCTGTCCAACAACTGGGGCTTCTACAGCAACAAGACGGTGGATGCGGTGGTGGACAAGGCCCGCACCACCTTTGATGCCAAGGAGCGCGACAAGGCACTGGCCGAGCTGCACACCCTGGTGGTCGATGAGTCGCCGTTTCTGTTTGTTGCCCACGATGTGGGCCCACGCGCCATGTCGGCCAAGGTGGGCAATGTGGTGCAGCCGCAAAGCTGGTTCATCGATATCGCGACGATGACGATGAAGTAAGCCGGTCACCGCGGCGTGCGGACGGCGCCCAGACGCCGCTGCACGCCGGCTGCATGCTTCTGCGCATGCCTCGCCAGTGCGACCCCGCATGGTCCGCTTCTCCCCCCACGAACCTTTGATCCGCCATGCTTGCCTACCTGTTCAGACGCATTGTCTACACCCTGCCCATCATGCTGGGCGTGGCCCTGCTGTGCTTTGCCCTGGTGCATATCGCCCCGGGTGACCCCTTGGTGTCGGTCTTGCCCGCCGATGCATCGGCCGAGCTGCAGGCGCAGATGCGCGAGCTGTATGGCTTTAACCGCCCTTTGCCCGAGCAGTTTTTGCGCTGGGTATGGCGCGCGCTGCAGGGTGATCTGGGCCAGTCGATTGCCACCAGCCGGCCGGTGACGACCGAGGTGATGACGGCCGTGGTCAACACCTTGCGCCTGGCCGTGGTGGCCACCTTGATCGGCTTTGTGCTGGGCAGTTTGTTTGGTTTTGTGGCGGGGTATTTTCGCAACTCCTGGGTGGACCGCAGCTGCTCCATGCTGTCGATGCTGGGCGTCAGCGTGCCGCACTATTGGCTGGGCATGGTGATGGTCATCATCTTCTCGTCGCAGCTGATGTGGCTGCCCGCCACCGGCGCGGGGCCGGGCGGCTCGGGCGACTGGGCCTGGGACTGGGCGCATGTGCAGTTCATGATCCTGCCGGCCATCACCATGTCGGTGATCCCCATGGGCATCATCGCGCGCACCGTGCGGGCGCTGGTGGCTGAGTTGCTGGACCAGGAGTTCATCCTCGGCCTCAAGGCCAAGGGCCTGGGACATCTGGGCATCTTCCGCCATGTGCTGAAGAATGCGGCGCCTACGGCGCTGGCGGTGATGGGCCTGCAGCTGGGCTACCTGCTGGGCGGCTCCATCCTGATCGAGACCGTGTTCTCCTGGCCGGGCACCGGCTTTTTGCTGAACCAGGCCATCTTCCAGCGCGACCTGCCACTGCTGCAGGGCTCCATCCTGGTGCTGGCCGTGTTCTTTGTGCTGCTCAACCTCATCATCGATGTGGTGCAGACCCTGCTTGATCCCCGCATCGCCCGCTGACCGCAGACCCCCGGAGGTTCCGTCCCCATGACCAGTCTTTCCCTTCCCGATGCAGCAGCGGCCCAGGTGCAGCCGCTGCCGGCCCAGCGCTCACGCGGCTATTGGTCCTCGGTGCTGCAGCGCCTGCTGCATGATCCGGTGGCGATGGCCGCGGCCGCGGTCATCCTGCTGCTGATTGCGGTGGCGGTGTTCGCGCCCTGGATCACGCCCGCCGATCCCTACCTGGCCTCGATCCTCAAACGCCTCAAGCCGATTGGCACGGCGGGCCTGCCGCTGGGCAGCGATGAGCTGGGCCGCGACATGCTCTCGCGGCTGATGATGGGCGCGCGGCTGTCGCTGTTCATGGGCATCACGCCGGTGCTGCTGGCCTTTGTCATCGGCACGGGCATCGGCATCGTGGCCGGCTATGCCGGTGGCCGCACCAACACGGTGATCATGCGCACCATCGATGTGTTCTATGCCTTCCCCTCGGTGCTGCTGGCCATTGCGCTGTCGGGTGCGCTGGGCGCGGGCATCTTCAACTCGCTGGTGTCGCTGACGATTGTCTTCATCCCGCAGATCGCCCGCGTGGCCGAGAGCGTGACGGCCCAGGCCCGCAACCGCGACTATGTGGAGGCGGCGCGCGCCACCGGCGCCAACGCCTTCACCATCGTGCGGGTGCATGTGCTGGGCAATGTGCTGGGCCCCATCTTTGTCTACGCCACCAGCCTGATTGCGGTGTCGATGATCCTGGCCTCGGGCCTGTCGTTTCTGGGCCTGGGCGTGAAGCCGCCCGAGCCCGAGTGGGGCCTGATGCTGAACACCTTGCGCACGGCGATCTACACCCAGCCCTGGGTGGCGGCCTTGCCGGGGCTGATGATCTTCATCACCTCCATCTCCTTCAATCTGCTCTCCGATGGCCTGCGCACCGCCATGGACAACAAGGGTTAAGCCATGCTCCAGCATTCTTCTATAGCCCCTGCCGCAGCGCTGGCCGCCGATGTGGGTGGCCCGGCCCAGCCGCTGCTGACAGTGCGCGGTTTGACCAAGCATTTCCCGCTCAAGCAAGGCAAGCTGGTGCGCGCGGTGGATGGCGTGGATTTTGAGGTGCTCAAGGGCGAGACCCTGGGCGTGGTGGGCGAGTCCGGTTGCGGCAAGTCGACTACCGCGCGCCTGTTGATGCACCTGATGGACCCGACCGCCGGCGAGCTGGTGTTCGATGGCCGCACGGTGGGATCGCGCGACCTGAGCCTCAAAGAGTTTCGCCGCCAGGTGCAGATGGTGTTCCAGGACAGCTATGCCTCGCTCAACCCGCGCCTGACGATCGAAGACTCGATCGCCTTTGGCCCGCAGGTGCATGGCGTATCGCGCAAGGAGTCGGTGGCCCGCGCCCACCATTTGATGGACCGGGTGGGCCTGGCGCCTGCCCGCTTTGCCGAGCGCTACCCGCATGAGCTGTCGGGCGGCCAGCGCCAGCGCATCAACATTGCCCGCGCGCTGGCCTTGCAGCCGCGCATGGTGATCCTGGACGAGGCGGTATCGGCGCTCGACAAATCGGTGGAAGCCCAGGTGCTGAACCTGCTGGCCGATCTGAAGCGCGAGTTTGGCCTGACCTATGTCTTCATCAGCCACGACCTGGGTGTGGTGCACTACATCAGCGACCGGGTGATGGTGATGTACCTGGGCCAGGTGGCCGAGATCGGCCCGTCGGATGCGCTGTTTGCCGCACCAGCCCACCCCTACACCAAGGCCTTGTTGTCGTCGGTACCGTCGATGGACCCGAGCAACCGCACCTTGGTAGCACCGCTGGCGGGCGATCCGCCCAACCCCATCAACCCGCCCACGGGCTGCCGCTTTCACCCCCGCTGCCCCCAGGCGGCACGGGTCTGCGCCCAGGCCATGCCGGCCGTCACCACGGTGCAGCTGCACCATGCCGCGCGCTGCCTGGTGCATGAGCCCGGCAGTGGCCACCCCCTGGCTGCCGCTGCTGCGCTGGCCGCCTGAACCAGGAGCAACCCGATGAACACAGCCTCTCCCACCCTGGTGCAGATCCAGGACCTGAATGTGCAGTTTGCCAGCGGCAAGAAAGTGGTCCAGGCCGTCAGCGGCGTGAGCCTGTCGGTCGCCAAGGGCGAAGCGGTGGCGCTGATTGGCGAATCCGGCTCCGGCAAGAGCGTGACCCTGCGCAGCCTGCTGCGCCTGCACCCGGAGCACAAGACCACCATCAAGGGCCAGATCCAGGTCGCAGGCCAGGATGTGCTGGCGCTGCGCGGCGGCGCGCTCAACGACTTCAGGGGCAAGACCTGCGCAATGATTTTTCAGGACCCCTTGCTGGCGCTGGACCCGGTCTACCCGGTGGGCGCGCAGATTGTGGAAGCCATACGCAGGCACGAGCGTGTGAGCAACAGCGAGGCGCAGCAGCGCGCGCTGGCGCTGTTTGAGCGGGTGCGCATTCCCAGCCCCGAGCAGCGCCTCAAGGCCTACCCGCATGAGATGTCCGGCGGTATGCGGCAGCGGGCGATGATTGCGCTGGCCCTGGCCTGCAACCCCCAGGTGCTGCTGGCCGACGAGCCCACCACCGCCCTGGATGCCACCGTGCAGATCCAGATCCTGCTGCTGCTGCGCGAGCTGCAGCGTGAGCTGGGCCTGGGCATTGTGTTTGTGACCCACGACATTGGTGCGGCGGTGGAAGTGGCCGACCGCATTGCGGTGATGTATGCGGGCCGTATTGTGGAAGAGGGCACGGCCGAGCAGCTGATCCGCAGCCCGCGCCACCCCTACACCATGGCCTTGCTGCAAAGCCGCTCGCATGGCGCGATGGAGCGCGGCCAGCCGCTGCAGACCATTGCTGGCGCGCCGCCGGATCTGACCGCCATCCCACCGGGCTGCGCCTTTGCGCCCCGCTGCCACCTCGCCACGGCCGCTTGCCTGCAAGCGGTGCCGGAGCCGGTCACGCTGGCGCCTGGCCATATGGCGCGCTGCGTACACACTGCTACAGCAGCGGCCTATGCACCCCAAATCTTGGCTGCTGCCTAGGCCACTGCGTTTCTACCGTCTTTTTTTGCTCTGGACTGATCTCACCATGCCCTTGCACGACCCTGCCCACGCCTTTGTTCCCTACCCCGATGTGCCTGTGCGCCATGCGGCAACCGGCCCGCTGAGCGGCCTGTATTTTGGGGTGAAGGACCTGTTCGACATTGCCGGCTACCCGACCGGTGGCGGCAACCCGCTGTTGCTGGCCATGTCCGGCATCAAGACGCAGACGGCGCCCACGGTGCAGAAGCTGCTGGATGCAGGCGCGGCGCTGGCCGGCAAGACGGTGACCGATGAGCTGGCCTTTTCGATGAACGGCAACAACGCCCACTTTGGTGCGCCGATCAATGGCAGTGCGCCCGAGCGTATTACCGGCGGTTCGTCATCGGGCTCGGCCTCGGCGGTGTCCAGCCGGCTCTGCGATTTTGCGCTGGGCACGGACACGGGCGGCTCGGTGCGCGCGCCTGCCAGCCACTGCGGCCTGTATGGCATACGGCCCACCCATGGCCGGGTGAGCCTGGAATCGGCGCTGGCGCTGTGCCACAGCTTTGACACCTGCGGCTGGTTGGCCCGCGATGCCCATACCTTTGCCCGCGTGGCCGATGTGCTGCTGACGCCGGATGCCACGCCGCTGCCTGCGCGCCCACGCCTGCTGATGCCCAGCGATGTCTGGGGCCTGGTGGACAGTGCCGTGCGCCCGGCCTGGGATGGCGCGCTGCAGCAGATCACGCAGCTGCTGGGCAGCGCGCAGGATTGCGAGGCCGTCCTCGATTCCTTCGATGCGATGTACTGGAGCTTTCGCTATATCCAGGGCCGCGAGGCCTGGATGACCGATGGCGCCTTTATCAGCCGCTATGCGCCGGTGCTGGGCCCGGGCGTGAAGGAGCGCTTTGACTGGTCGAGCAAGGTGACGGATGCGCAGATGCAGGAGGCCGAGCAGTTCCGCGCGCGCTTCCGCCAGCATCTCGCCGATCTGCTGGGCAGCGATGGCGTGCTGGTGATGCCGAGCATGCCGGATATTGCGCCGCTGCGGACGGCCGACGAGGCATCGCTGGAGGCCTACCGCAACCAGGCGGTGCAGATGCTGTGTCTGGCGGGGTTGGCGGGCTTTCCGCAGATCTCGCTGCCGCTGGCGAGCCGCGATGGCGCGCCATTGGGTATATCGCTACTGGGGCCGGCAGGCAGCGACCGCAGCTTGATTGCGATTGCGCAGCAGCTGGCGGCGGCTGCTGCTTAAGTCTTAGACCAGGTCAGCGGGCAGGCTGACCTGCAGCGGCTCGCTGATCGCTTCGCAGCGGCAGTCCAACGCACCTGCGCGCCGCTCGATCACGGCAAAATCCCCGCCCTCGACGGCCAGCAAGGCATGGTGCCAGGTGCCTGGCGCCAGCACGATGCCCTGGCGGCCATCGGTCACAAAGGCCTGCAGATCCTGAGCTTGGGGAGCCGGGCCAGCAGAGGCCACCACCACGACAAAGCGCTGCGTGCCCAGTGGCACAAAGCTCTGGCTGCCCAGTGCATGGCATTCCACCTCGGTCACGGCCAGCGGAAACTGACGCGCCTGCGCACGGAACAGCGCCAGCATCGGCCAGCCGCCTTGCGCGGTGAGCTGCAGATCGAGCATCAGGTCATAGCGCAGCGCATTGCCCTGGTTGATGGACTGGCTGGGCAGGCTGGGGTCGGCCAGGCCGATGACGGTGCCAAAGGCCGAGAAATTGTGCGCCGTCAGAGGGCGGGCCTCCAGGATCAGCGCGGGGGTATGCAGAGGGTGGGTCATGGCCAGCTAGCTAGCAAGGACGGTGCCTGATCGGTCAGCCGAAGACCGTCCGACAAGCGTTAAGGCTTGCCGTCCGCTTCGTGCTGCGCGCCCTTGCTGTCGGTAATCACAGCGCCCATGCCTGCAGAGGGGTTCACGCTGCCGCCTTCGGGCGTCGTGCCGCCATTGGAGGGCTTGGGGTCATCGGCAGAGGCCAGTGGCACCGCCGGGGGCAGCGGATCGTGTTTGTCCGCCTTGGCGTGGGGCAGAACTGAGTGCGTGTCGATGATGGGTGCGTTGAACAACGGCTTGTCGGGCAGGGGCTGGCGCGATGCCGCTACTGTGCCGGATATGGGCTTCATCGGGCCGGGGCGTTCGTCACAGGCGCTGAGCAGGCTGGCGGTGGCAACGACGGCTGCCAGTGCGGCAAGTCGGGTTGGAATGGCTGGCATGGGCTTCCCCTGGGTTGGTGGTGTCAATCCGCTGATTGTCGCCGCTGTGGCTGCGGCCAGGTGTCAGCCAATAACGGAAACCGCCAAGCCCCGTCGGCTTAGCGCTCGCCCAGCAGGGCCAGATAGGCATTGCGCGTCTCGGGCGACACGCTCTGGATGACCTGCTCGTACGTGGTCTGGTTGCGCAATTGCATGCGCGCCGAGGCCACGGCCTTGGATTTGCAGTACCAGTGGCAGGTGTGCTGCATCAGATACATCTCCGCCAGCAAGGTGAAGGCGCGCTCTTTGGGGCTGCGGCCCGCAGTGTTGGCGACCACGCGGGCAATGCCATCGGCATGCACGCGGATGGCAGTGCGCAGGTCAAAGGACTTGCCGCTGCCCAGCAGTTTCTCGATCAGGTGCGCGAATGGGAAGTAAAACGCCTGGGTGCTGATCTTGAAGCTGGCGCCATTGGCCGGCTCGGGCGCCTTGGCCAGCGTGTCGGCAAAGCTGCTGAACTGGCTGGCCAGGCTGTTTTCCACCGTGGTCTGCAGTTCCCAGATTTGCTGCTGGCGGCTGGCGTCTTTCTCATCGAGCGCCCGCATGTAGCTGCTGACCAGGCGCTCCATCAGCTTTTCGATGTCGTAATTACGCAAATACTGGGCCAACAAGGCGATCCGCTGCTTTTGGGCCTTGGCGCGCAGCACAAAGCTCACGCCCAAGATGAGAACGACCAGAAGCATTAAATCCATGACAAATGAGGCCTTGCAGAGCCTATATAGCGCAAACGTTAGCCATTGTAGACCTTCGGTTTCGGCACCGGTGGGGTGCTTTGTGCGATCTATGCACCAACTGCAAAAAGTCATAAATCTTTTTCATAGTTCTAGTCGGTGACTGGAATACTTGATTTTTAGCCTGCGCCTAGAATGGAGAGTCCCTTGTATACGATCCACAGGCTTTGGCCGTCGGAAAATCGTTTTGGGCCCTTGGACACACTGTTGAGACATGCATGCAGATGGCAGCATGTTCCAGATGTTTTTCGTAGTGAATGCTGCGTGATGCCGGAGACCGCCATGACTGATAAGAATTCCACCCCCGTCACTTTGGACAAACGCGCACTGCTGCGCCAGTCTGCCCTGGAGTACCACCAGTTCCCCCGCCCCGGCAAGGTAGCGATTGCGGCCACCAAGCCCATGGCCAACCAGCATGATCTGGCGCTGGCGTACTCGCCTGGCGTGGCGGCGCCTTGCGAAGAGATCGTCAAGGACCCAGCTGCTGCCTTCAAGTACACCAGCCGTGGCAACCTGGTGGGCGTGATCTCCAACGGCACGGCGGTGCTGGGCCTGGGCGATATCGGCGCGCTGGCCTCCAAGCCGGTGATGGAGGGCAAGGGCGTTCTGTTCAAGAAATTTGCCGGCGTTGATGTGTTTGACATCGAAATCGACGAAAAAGACCCCCAGAAGCTGGTGGAAGTGATCGCGGCGCTGGAGCCAACCTTTGGCGCCATCAACCTTGAAGACATCAAGGCGCCAGAGTGCTTCTATGTAGAGCGTGAGCTGCGCAAGCGCATGAAGATCCCCGTCTTCCACGACGACCAGCACGGCACGGCCATTACCGTGGCTGCGGCCATGGTGAACGCGCTCAAGGTCGCCAACAAGCGCATGGATGAAGTGAAGCTGGTCGCATCGGGTGCCGGTGCTGCGTCACTGGCCTGCCTGAACCTGCTGCTGGAAATCGGCCTGAAGCGCGAGAATGTCACGGTGACCGACATCGTCGGCGTGGTCTACAAGGGCCGTACCGAGCTGATGGACGAAGATAAGGCGCTTTTCGCGCAAGAAACCGACAAGCGCACCTTGTCCCAGGTGATTGATGGCGCTGATGTGTTCCTGGGCCTGTCGGCGGGCGGTGTGCTCAAGCCTGACATGGTGCAGCGCATGGCAGCACGCCCCATCATTTTCGCGCTGGCCAACCCCAATCCCGAGATCGCTCCCGAAGATGCCAAGGCGGTGCGCGACGACATCATCATGGCGACTGGCCGTTCGGACTACCCGAACCAGGTCAACAACGTGCTGTGCTTCCCCTATATCTTCCGGGGGGCGCTGGACTGCGGCGCGACGACGATCACCACCGAGATGGAAATCGCTGCCGTGCATGCGATTGCCGACCTGGCGCAGGCTGAGCAGACCGAAGAGGTGGCGAATGCCTATGTGGGGCAGGACCTGTCCTTTGGCCCCGAGTACCTGATTCCCAAGCCCTTTGACCCGCGCCTGATGATGAAGATCGCGCCAGCGGTGGCCAAGGCGGCGGCGGAATGCGGTGTGGCCGAGCGCCCGATCGAAGACATGGATGCCTACAGCGAGCATCTGCAGACCTTTGTCTATGCGTCGGGCACGGCGATGAAGCCAATCTTTATGGCGGCCAAGCGGGCGGCGAAGAAGCGCATTGCCTATGCCGAGGGCGAGGAAGAGCGCATTCTGCGTGCCGCGCAGATTGTGGTGGACGAGCGCATTGCACGCCCCACCTTGATTGGCCGCCCGGCCATCATTGCCCAGCGCATCGAGAAGTTTGGCCTGCGCCTGAAGGAAGGCACAGACTACGACGTGGTGAACGTCGAGCATGACGAGCGCTACCGCGATTTCTGGCAGTCCTACCACCGCATGGCCGAGCGCAAGGGCGTGACGGTGCCGATCGCCAAGATCGAAATGCGCCGCCGCCTGACCCTGATTGGCTGCATGCTGCTGCACAAGGGCGAGGTCGATGGCCTCATCTGCGGCACCTGGAACAACACCGCCATCCACCTGCACTACATCGACCAGGTGATTGGCAAGCGCGCCGGCACCGCTACCTACGCCTGCATGAACGGCCTGTTGCTGCCCGAGCGCCAGGTGTTTCTGGTCGATACGCATGTGAACTACGACCCAACCGCCGAGCAATTGGCCGAGATCACCATCATGGCGGCCGAGGAGATGATGCGCTTTGGCATCAAGCCCAAGGCCGCGCTGCTGTCGCACTCGAACTTTGGCTCCAGCAACCAGCCCAGCGCCGTCAAGATGCGCCAGACCTTGGAGCTGCTGCGCATCCAGGCCCCTTGGCTGGAAGTGGATGGCGAAATGCACGGCGATGTGGCGTTGGACCAAAAGCAACGCGCCAGCATCATGCCCGAGAGCCCGCTGGTGGGTAATGCCAACCTGCTGGTGCTGCCTAATATTGATGCGGCCAATATCAGCTACAACCTGCTCAAAACCGCTGCGGGCGGCAATATCGCCATTGGCCCGATCCTGTTGGGCGCCGCCCAACCGGTGCATATTTTGACCCCTAGCGCCACGGTGCGCCGCATTGTCAATATGACGGCGGTTGCGGTCGCGGATGCGAATTTTGCACGATGATGATCGTATTTGTAGCTAAGTGGCCTGCATAAAGCCGCAGTTGCTACTGTAAAATACCAAGAAGCCTGCTCAAATTTTGGGCAGGCTTCTTGCATTTTGGGGCCCAATCCGTCACACTGACCGGCTGAACTTGCGGAAGATCCCTGGTTCTGAAAGGTGTTGTTGATGCTGAACGCATGGGGTTTTATCGCCCGGTCGTCTGTGAAGGCTGCTGTGGTGGCTGCGGTCATCGCTGTGTCGCCGCCGGTTGTGCAGGCGCGTGGCAGTGGGCCTTCCGCCTTCGATGGGCCGGTGGTGTCGCTGGCAGATTTGCCAGCCCAAGGCCGAAAAACCTATGCACTCATTCTCGATGGCGGCCCTTTTCCTTATGACAAGGACGGTTCGGTATTTGGCAACCGGGAACGCATTCTGCCCAGGCAGCAGCGCGGTTACTACCGGGAATACACCGTCAAAACACCCGGTTCCCGCGATCGCGGGGCACGTCGCATTATTTGTGGTGGCCAGGTCGCCACAATGCCCGATACTTGCTACTACACCCAGGATCACTACAGCAGCTTTCGGCGTATTGTGAATTAGCCAGTCAGATTCCTCCTATGTCGCTTTTCCGCAAGAGATGTCTTGCGCAGAGTGATGTGCTAAGTCAACAATGCCCAATGAGCCCCAGGGATGGGGCGTGGTTTTTAAAAAATGCTAATGGAAAGAGCAACGGAGATGGACAATCCACTTCGTCAGGTACAAGATACATCGCTGCGATTCGTGCGTCCGAACATCGTGCAGGCCATCCGCGCCTACCGGTTGGAAGACCTGCGCACCGCAGCCCAGAACCTGGGGCAGCATTTTTTGTACGCCAACCTGGCCCACGCCTTGTCCAAGGCCGATGTGCTGGAGCTGATCGGCATGCAGTTTTACTTCCCATCGCACTACGGCAAGAACTTCGATGCGCTGTTTGACTGCCTGACTGACCCTTTGCACAAAAGCGGCCCACAACCTGGCTTTGTGGTGGTGCTGGACCAGATCCCCACCGCAATGAAGTTTGACCGCGAGGCGCGCGAGCAGTTGCTGGATGTGTTCCGCGATGCGGCCGAGTACTGGGCCGAGCGCAAGGTGCCGTTTCGCTGCTTCTACTCTTTCCTCTGATCCGTTTTCCATGCAAAAACGCCCGGTGAGTACCGGGCGTTTTGCTTTGTGCGGCGGGCGCTTGGCTCAGGCGGCCTTGGGTGCCGATACGCTGGCAGCCAGCGCCTCGTACTCGGCCACCGGCACTTCTTCGGCGCGGCGCTGCGCATCAAAGTCGCCGTTGAAGCCCTTCTCATCCAACCATTTGCCCAAGGTGTTGCGCAAGATCTTGCGGCGCTGGCTGAAGGCGACGCGCACCAGCTCTTCGAGCAGCTTGGCATCGAGTTGCGCGGGCTGTTCGCGCGGGACCATGCGCACCACGGCGCTGTCCACCTTCGGCGGCGGGTCAAAGCTCTCGGGGGGCACAAACAGCACATTCTCCATCGCATAGCGCCACTGCAGCATGACGGTGAGGCGCCCGTAATCGGACGTCGCCGGCTTGGCCACCATGCGGTCGATCACTTCTTTTTGCAGCATGAAGTGCTGGTCTTCCACCACATCGACCTGTTCGAGCAGGTGGAACAAGATGGGGCTGGAGATGTTGTAGGGCAGGTTGCCGGCCACGCGCAGTTTGGCGACACCCAGGCGCTGGGCGAGGGCGCGGAAATCCACCTTCAGCACATCGGACTCGACCACGTCGAGCTGCGGATGCGTGCGTAGGCGCACGGCCAGGTCGCGGTCCAGCTCGATGACGCTGAGCTTGCCAACGCGTTCAACCAGTGGCTGGGTGAGCGCCATCAGGCCGGGACCGATCTCGACCACCGTCTGGCCGGGCAGCGGGTGGATGGCGTCGACAATCGCGTCGATGACGGCGCGGTCGGTCAGAAAGTTTTGGCCAAAGCGCTTGCGGGGAATGTGTTTCATGCAATGACAAAGCGGTGCGAAAGCACCGCTCTAAGAGTTGGAGTCCCTGGGCCGGATGATGACACTGCCGCATCGCCAAAGCGCTGGGCAGGGTCATGCTGCCAAGGCAGCGGCCAGCACCGGGAGATTACAGAGGTGGATCGCGGTATTCCACGTAGGCGCGGGCACGGGCTTCTTGCGCCCAGGTGCTGAAAGCTTGCTCCAGCTTGTTCTCGCGCACGATGGAGCGCACCATGTCGCGCTGCTCACGCTGGTTGAGCTTGGCTTCGCGGCGCTCCAGCAGCTGGATCAGGTGGATACCGAAGCGGCTGGCAATCGGCTGGCTGATCTCGCCAGGCTGCAGCGCGTTGAGTGCTTCTTCAAATTCGGGCACAAACTTGCGTGGGCTCGCCCAACCCAGGTCGCCGCCTTCCTTGGCGCTGCCGTCTTCCGAGTAGCGCTTGGCCAGGTCGTCAAACGTGTCTTGCTGGGCCATCACGCGGCGGCGGTAGTCTTCCAGGCGCTCGACGGCCTGGGCTTCGCTCAGCTGGGCGCTGGGGCGCAGCAGAATGTGGCGCGCATGGCTTTGGGTGACGATGGCGGGAACCTCGCCGCTGCTCTTCTCCAGTACCTTCAGGATGTGGAAGCCGGCAGGCGAGCGCACGGGGCCGGCAATGCTGCCCACGGCGGTGGATTGGGTGGCCTTGACGAACAGCTCGGGGTAGCGGTCTGCTGGGCGCATGCCCATGGCACCACCGCCCTTGCCGTCGGGCACGTCGGAGAACTCGGCCACAGCCGCGTTGAAGTCTTCGCCGGCGCGGATCTTGTCTGCCGCCTGCTGGGCCTTGGCCTGCAGCTGCTTGACCTGGTCTTCGCTGGCGTTTTCCGGCACGGTGACCAGGATGTGGCCCAGGTTGAGCTGGGTGACCGAATTGGCCATGCCGGCCTTGGCCTTTTGCTCGCGCAGGTACTGGTCGATATCGAGGTCGCTGACGCGCACCTTGGAGTCGACTTCCGCCTCGCGCAGCTTCTGGATCACCAGCTGCTTTTTCAGATCAGCGCGGAACTGGGTCTCCGGGATGCCTTCGCGCACCAGACGGGCGCGCAGCTCGGTCATGGTCATGCTGTTTTGGCGCGCCACCGATTCTTCGGCCTGTTGCACGGCAAAGTTGTCGACCTGGAGGTTGCGCTCGGCAGCCATCTGCAGCTGGATCTTCTGGCCGATCAGCATCTCCAGCGCCTGGCGGCGCAGTGCTTCGGCCGGCATGTTGCTGGCTTCGGCCTGGGCGCGCAGGCGCTCGACCTGTTGCTGCACCTCGACATTGGTGACGGGCTCGGAATTGACCACCGCGACGATGAAGTCCGCAGAGCGGGGGCCAGCCGGCACGGCGCTGGCTGCAGGTGCAGCGGCAGGGGCGCGCATGCCAGCGCGGGCGTTGTCGTTGCTAGCCTTGAAGCCTTGTGCCGCGCTGGCGCCGGCCAACAAGGCCAGGCCGCAGGCCAGGCTCAAAGAGAGGATGCGTTGTGTCATGGTCAGGGAATGCTTCAATCGTAATTGCTGAAACGGCTGGGCACCGCAGCGCCGTTGGCATTGGACAGGGACTGGTAGCCGGGCACGTTTTCGCGCATGCTGGCCAGCGGATCCGCGCCCAGGGTGAGTTTGGTCAGACCGGTGAATTCCATCTGGAACAGCAGCTTGGTGTTGGACTGCACCAGCGAGTTCTGCAAGCGCTGGAGCACGATACGGCTGCTCCAGCAGCAGCCGGCGTATTCCACACCCACCACAGAGTCCACCAGTTTCTTGTCGCGCATGCTGTAGTTCAGGCGGCCCACAGTGTACCAGCGGCCCTCTCCCTTGGCTTTTTTGCCGCCGGAGCCAAAGATTTCGTCGACCGGCCATTGCCAGCCCAGGTCCATCTGTTCGCTGTTCTGTGCCTGGTAGCGGTAGGCCAGCGCCAGGGTTTTGTAATCGCCGGGCTTGTAGCGCGCCTGCATGGTGGAGCGCACCGAGCGACCGCTGTCCGGGTTGAACTGCACCGTGGTGTCAAAGCCCCACTTGGGCGTCCAGTTGATGCCTGCGCCCAGCATGATGTCCGACCAGCGTTCGTTGACCGGGTTGGCACCGGGCATGACCACTTGCTGGTCCGAGAAGCGCAGGCGCTGGGCGATGCCAAAGCGCGCCGCCTCGGTGCCGGTGTCGGCATCGAGGAAGCGCGTGGTGGCGCCCACGGTCAGCATGTTGTTGTCGGCAATGCGGTCATAGCCGCTGAACGAGTTCGAGCTGAAGATGGTCGCAAAGCTGAAGTCATAGGGCGCCGTGTCATACACGGGCACCATGCCCTGGTCGCGGTAAGGCGTGTAGGTGTAGAAGGCGCGCGGCTCCAGCGTCTGGATCAGGTTGCGGCCAAACAGGCGCGTGTTGCGCTCGAAGGTCAGGCCGCTGTCCAGGCTGACGGTGGGCACGGTGATGCTGGCGCTGTTGACGCTGGACAGCCCCGAGTTGTCAAAGTTGTAGTGCCGGGTATTGAGCATCAGCTTGGGCGTGATGAAGCCCTGCGGCGCAATGAAGGGGCGGCTCAGCTCGGCCTGGATATAGCCCCGGTCGGCATTGGGTTGGTTGAGCAGGGTGGTATCGGCCCGAAAGCGCGTGGCATCGGCCTCGATCGAGGCCTCAAGGCCCAGAGGCAGGTCTTGCGGCGTATAGCGGTACTGCAGCTGGGGCATGCGGTCGTACGGCGGCACGATGGGCGAGAGCGGGTCTTGCAGTGTCTGCCACTGCTGGGCGCGCAGCAGCAGGCTGTGGTCGTCGCGCGACCAGCTGGCCGAGGCCTCGCTGTTGAGCAGACGCTCGTTGAGCTTGTAGCTGTTGCCTTGGAAGTCGCGCCAGTAATCCGAGTCGCTCACGCGCTTGGCATTGATGTTCAGCCCCAGGCCGCCGATGGGGGAATCGATGCTGCCGTTGTGCTGCCACAGCCAGGACCAGCGGTCGCGGTCGCGCAGGCGGTCGCCCGGCATGTACAGACCTGCCAGGGTGCCGCGGTAGCTGGGCTCCAGGTAGCGGAACTCGCCGCCCAGCGCCAGGCCGCGCTTGACCATGGCCGTCGGCGTGATGGTGGCATCGCGGTTGGGCGCAATGTTCCAGTAGTAAGGCTGGGCGTAGGTAAAGCCGCTGTCGCTGTCGAGCGACATGGTGGGCGGCAGCAGGCCCGATTTGCGCTTTTCCGACAGCGGAAAGCTCATCTTGGGGATGGGGATGATCGGCACGCCCTTGAATTCGAGCACGCCGTTTTCGGCCACGCCCACTTCTTCCAGGTTGTCGATGCTGATTTTTTCAGCACGGATGATCCAGTCCGGCTGCCAGCTGGCCTCGTCATTGCGCTGGCAGGTGGTGTAGGTGCCTTCATGGATCACCGAGCGCTCCCGGTCGATGAAATCCACCCGCGACGCGACACCATAGCCGTTGTTGGGCAGCAAGCGGTAGTTCGCGTCCTTGAAATAGCCTTCGTTCGAATCGAGCTGCATCTGCAGCTCGCTACCGTCAAACACACTGCCCGCGCGGTTGATGTGCACATTGCCTTCGGCGTACGCCGTGTTGCTGGGCTCGTAGAAGCGCAGGCGGTCGGCGCGGATCATGGTGTCGGCGCGGCGCAGGCTGGCATTGCCGGTGACGGTGGTCATGTCCGCCGTCTGGCCCGTCAGGTCGTCGCCTTCGATGAACACCGGCATCTTGCCGCGCTGGTCCGAGCTCAGGCTCTCTTGCAGACGGGTGCTGGAGCGCAGCACCAGGCCAGCTTCATCGCTCTCAGCGGGCGTTTGGGCCAGCACGAGGGCGGGCGAGGCCCAGAGCATGGCCATGCAAAGCCGGGCAATGGTGGTGGGCGAAAAGCGGGGTGGAGTACGGGACAAGGTGCGGGGCGATGTGTTGGTGGTTGCATGCGCACGCAGCCCTGCGGCGGCGCCAGCAGGGCGGGGCGAGGCTGGCGCCACATCGGTGAAAGCGTGAATATCCATGGGAAATAGCCACTGGCCTGTGCATCTGCGGTGCATACCTGCACACGGATCTGGATCTGGGGCCCAGCCGGACGGCGGGGCTTTGTAGAATCTGCATTATCCATGAGCCACTCTATTTCCCCCATGTCTGACCCTATTGCTGCATCTTCTGTAGCACCCCAGCCTGACAGCACCGCGCAATCTTTACAGGGCGTTACCCCTGTAGTGTGGGCCGACGCGGACCGCGCCGCCCAGTTTGCCCAGTGGCTGGCCGCCACATCGGCCAGCCATGGACTGCTGCCCGAGACCTTGCGCCTGGCCTCGGCCGATGCCAGTTTTCGCCGTTACTTGCGGGTGGATGACCAGCAGGGTGGCACCCGCATCATCATGGATGCGCCGCCAGACAAGGAAAACAGCGAACCCTTTGTGAAGGTGCAGGCGCTGCTGGCCCAAGCCGGGCTGAATGCGCCGGAGGTACAGGCCTGGGATGCTCCCCATGGTTTCATGCTGCTGTCCGATCTGGGCACGCAGACCGTGATCGAAAAGCTCCAGCCGCCCGATTCCCAGGCCGCTTACCAGTGGTACATGCAGGCTGTGGATATCTTGGTGGACTGGCAAAAGGCCTCGCGCGAAGGCGTGCTGCCGGTGTATGACGAGGCCATCCTGCGCCGCGAGCTGCAGCTCTTCCCCGATTGGTACATCGCCCAGCACCGCCAGGTGGTGCTCAACGACAAGCAGCAAGCCGTGCTCAAAAACGCGTTTGATGCGATCGTGGCGCAGAACCTGTCGGTGCCGCGCGTGTTTGTGCACCGCGACTTCATGATGCGCAACCTGATGGTGCCCGCCCGCGAAGGCGCGCCGCTGGGTGTGCTCGATTTCCAGGATGCCCTCTACGGCCCTATCACCTATGACATTGCCAGCTTGATGCGCGATGCCTTCATCACCTGGGAAGAGGATTTTGTCGTAGACATCACCATTCGTTACTGGGACAAGGCGCGCAAGGCCGGCCTGCTGGGCGCCGACAGCCCCTCGGGCTTTGGCGCCGACTTTGGCGATTTCTACCGCGCGGTGGAATGGATGGGCATCCAGCGCCATCTGAAGGTGGCCGGCATTTTTGCCCGCCTGACCCTGCGCGACGGCAAGCCCCGCTACCTGGCTGATGCGCCGCGCTTTCTGCACTACATCCGCTCTACGGCATCGCGCTACCGCGAGCTGGTGCCGCTGATGCGCCTGATCCACGAGGTGGAGGGCATTGAAGAGCAAGGCGGCTGGATGGTGGGCCGGGGATAGCCCGCGCTCTGCAACACACCCAGCCTGTCACTGCCATCCATCTGCACCAAGCACCATGCCCCGTTTTTATTGCCCCGTTGAGCTGCGCGTAGGCGCCACCCTGGATTTGCCGGCCGAGGCCGCGCGCCATGTGCAGGTGTTCCGCATGCAGCCCGGCGAGCACATCACCCTGTTCAACGGCGAGGCCGGTACACCTGCTGGCGAGTACGACGCCAGCATCGTGCAGATGGGCCGCAGCCATGTGACTGTGCAGATTGAGGGCCACACGGCCATCGAACGCGAAGCCGCGCGTGCCGTACACCTGCTGGCCGGCATTACCGCCGGTGACCGCATGGAATGGCTGGTAGAGAAAGCGACCGAGCTGGGCGTGGCCAGCATCACACCGCTGGAGGCCGAGCGCTCGGTCACCCGCCTCAAAGGCGACCGCGCCACCAAGCGGCAGGAGCGTTGGCAAGCGATTGCCGCCAGCGCCTGCGAGCAATGCGGCCGCAACCAGGTGCCACGCATCCATGCCCCCATGGACCTGGCGCAATGGATCAAGGCCGGCAGCCTGGCCGATGCGCAGCGCCTGGTGCTGTCGCTGGCCGACGGCACGCAGCCGCTGGCCCAGGCGGTGCAGCAAGCGGGCAACCAGCCCCTTGTCTTTCTGTCTGGCCCGGAAGGCGGCCTATCGCCCGCCGAAGAGGCCCTGGCACGCAACAACGGCTTTGCACCCGTCACCCTGGGCCCCCGCGTGCTGCGGGCCGAGACCGCGCCGCTGGCGGCTTTGGGATATTTGGCGGCGCTCTGAGCGCTGGCTCAGTACGGGCTATCACGTTCTGCTGTGCATCACCTTCGTAGCGGATGACGGAGGTGGCACTTGCCTGCACGCTCCAATATCCATGGCAAAAGCTCAGCCCCGTCTCGGTGCAGTGCTGAGTTTCTCTGCCCAGTCCCAGGGTGTTGCGGCGCTATTTGGCAATTGGTGCAGAGCAAATCCGCATTAGTGTTTGAAACTGTGAAATCCCGCGTAGTCTTCACCGTTTAAGAGAACTCATTCCGATGACCTCGCTTCACTGCGTGAAGTTGCTCTCGGACTTTCGCGTTGCAGAAATTTTGCTTTTAATGCTATCTGAATACCAAGGCCGCCATTGGGTAATTAGTCATGCCTATTCATTTTTCGCCTGAAGAAAAGATAAACCTTTATCGCAATAAAATGATATAAAGCTTGAGTGCTCATATATATAGCAAGATGTCTAAGGGATGGATTTGACGCACCCCCGTTGTTTTCAATATAAAAGTATGCAGGGCTAAGAACTATAAGTATATATATTCCAGAATGAATAAATGCAAAGCCCACTTTTAACATGGCGATCGAAATTGCAAATGACACTGTGAAGTAAACAAATAATTTTTTGCTTAACATGATCGATATCAGTGAATATGAGGCTGGGGCGATTTTAACTCTGCAAAATATAAAGCCTGCTGATTTTAGTTCTTATTTAATGATGGAGCTTCTATTCAAAAGATTTTTTAATAATCTGTTGAATAAAGTTATTTGTCGTATTGCATGACCAATTTTGATGCTGATTGGGGTATTTGTCTTCTATGTCATGTATGAGGAAATCAGCAATTGCAATGTTCTGCAGCCAATCAAGGAGAGGGTTAATGTTGACTCGTGGTTAATGAGGAGTTTTCATTAGCTGATGATTTTTTATCTGCTGAGCTTAATATATAAACTGCTTTCGCTAATGCGTGCAGGTTGATGTTCTCGGCACTTGTCTTCGTTTGCGTGTCGGTGATCTATCAATGTAGAGATGCGGTGGGCGTGGCTTCTCGATTTTTGCGACAACCCTCTTCATGCTTCAACCAGTTTTTTCTTTTTTCGGTTCTTATTAATATTAGTTTATTGTTATGAATTACTGCATGAGTCACTTTTACATCGCTTATAGAAGGCTCAAAATAGCGCATTATCTTAAATGATGTTGCATATTTTTTTATTTCCTTTTCTATGTCTGATTTTTCGGCATATGGAGGAAAAATGCAAATATAATCGGTTTCATTTAAATCGATCGTGGAATCCTGAATCAACAAAAGCAATGAAAGAAAAATAACTAGAGAGCTTTTTGTCATAATAATCACGGTATTTTTATCGCCGTATCAAGCAATCCTGTTGATTTATCGATAAACCATAGCTCTCCATTGCCTAATTTTTCGTCGCATTTCATTTCACAGTCGTTTTTATCTTTTGATAAAACGGAGCACTCTCGACCTTTACTGTTATTGTGATAATCCATAATTTCTTCTTTTTTCGGCTGTAATTCTTTTGTACCATATACCTCGTGTGTGTCACCCACCTTTTTAGCTTGATCCACACCCATCCTTATACTCATCAAGCAAGACCAATAGCAATGTCTGAAAGCGTCTCCGGTACCATTATGGCGTTCACTTGGAGGAAATTTTTCTCTAGTCCTTTTAAATGCTTCTGAATTATCAGCTCTTGTATTCCATGCATCTAGCGGACCGATATTCCAAATGTGAGCGAGCTCTTCTATCAGCCCTAAAGAATCATATTTCGTTAATGGATTACGAACATACCCACTCGCATGAAGTCCTCCAAGTAAACCGATTGGGTCTTGGTTAATATAATCACCTTCTCCCGAATCATAATACCGATGCCGGTTGTAATAAAGCCCCGTCGCCCCATCCGCATGCTGCCCCGGCAACCGAATCGGCTGGTACAAATCACCCGGGTTATGCTCCGCCCGCACATTCCCCCAAGCATCTAATTGCACTGCCCAATCCAGCCGGCTGTCTTCCCGGATCAAGGCGTTGGGCGTGCCCAGGTGGTCACACAGGTAATGGCGGATCTCTACTTTTTGTGCAGCCTCTTTGCGCTGGGCGCTCACCGTTTGCTCGTAGTCCTGCAGCTGCTCGCGCATAAAGGCCTGCACATCCTTGGACATGGAGAGATAAGCGATGTTCTGGGGCAAGGAGGCGTTCAGCGCCTTGATATCAGCAAGGGCGCTACGCAAGGCGTCTTGCACCACGCCTGGTGAGGTGTTGGCCAGCAGTTGTTCGCCCAGATCGGGTGCGGCTTTGCTGGCTCTGTGCAGCTGGATGAGCGGAGTAAAGGACCCAGGCTCGTAGATGGTGTGGACGACTTCGGGTTGGGCTGCACCGGCTTCATCTTTGACGTTCGCGCTGTTGAACCGCTCGGTGTGGATCAAGCGATCTCCGTCCCAGCCGAAGTAATCGGTGCCTTTCTCTTCGCTTGAGCTGCCATTGCTCGGCGCGTTGTACTTGGCAAGACGCCGCCCAAACGCGTCGTATCGGTAGCTTTGAGTGTTTCGCTGGCCAGCTTCTTCAACGACTACCTGCACCAGCTGGTTGCCACTGTCATACATCAGCTCCAGCTTGCGGCCCGTTGCTTCATCCAAGCTTTGGGTGCGGTTGCCTCGGCTGTCGTACTGGTAGTGGATTTTTGCCCCCTGGCTGCTCGCGTCTTCCTGATTCTCGTAATACGCCACGCGATTGCCGGCCCAGCGTTTGCTGGTGTGCAGGGGCTGGTTGTGGGCGGGGTCTGGGTCCGCTTGCAACGGGTTGAAGTCGCTGCGCAGCAGTTGCTCTTTGGTGATGGGGTTGGCTTGAACTGCAGCACGTTGCTGGGCGCGCAGGCGGTCGGTTTCGTTGAGGTGGCCGGTGATGGCGTCTGGGGTGGCGGGCTTAGTCTCGGGGCCTGCGATGGGCAGGCGGTTGCCTGCGGGGTCGAATTGCCAGCGTTGCGATCCGGCATGCGGCGTGTGGGCGCCGGTCAGGCGTCCTGCCCCGTCGTACGCAAAGCGGCTGATGCCGGCATGACTGCGCATGCTGACCATTTGGCCCAGGCTGTCGTAGTAATACTGCCGGGCGCTCATGGCGCCTAGCAGGGTTTGCGCGACGCGGGTGGTAGTAGCACCGCCCTGAGATGCCCCTGGGATGGAGAGCATGTCATCCAGAGCACTGCCTTGCTCCAGGCCCATCCACTGCATCGTTTCCATGCGCCCTGCAGCATCCCAGCCGAGCTTGCGGTAGAGGGGCTTGGCGGTGGTCTCGCCGGGTGTTTGGTTCTTGATGTCGGTGAGGACTTGACGGTGTATCTCTCGGTGCAGCGCGTCGCGCTCAAAGTTGACAAGGCTCTCGCCTTGCCAGGTGATGTCGTGGACATGGCCTGCGCCGTAGAGCAAATAGCCCACCTCGCCCAGGCCTTGGAGCTGGCTGCCTTGGCGGTTGCCCAGGGTGTCTAGCTGGTGGCTAATGCGGTGCTCGAACTCGATCTCGGGAGAAGCGAAGGGATTGGTCGTTGGGTCTGCGGTCGGCGCTTTGTACAAGCGCTGGACTTCGCCAATGACTCTCCCTGCCGCATCGCGCTCGATGACGGCCTGGCTTTGCAAGATGCCTTCTGTGGCTGGATGGCGTCTTGGCCCCACGTCATCGGCTTCAATTTGGTGCCAAACACTTGCTTGCAGCAACTCACCGACCTTGCCCCATTCATACCGCTGGGTGGTCGCGGGAAGCAGGTCTGTCGCTGGCAGATGTCGGGCAGCGAGTTGGCCGCTGATCGTCCATTCGTAATGGCTGGTGTGTGCAGCCAGGCTTTGCTCAGCAGCCCAGCCGTCTGCGGATTGGACAAGCTGGCCCGCTGCGTCGTATTCGTAGCTTTGCACCCGGGCGTCAAAGCCTGTCTCTTGGCTAAGCCGGTCCATCACATCCCAAGCAAATAGGGTGTGCTCGCCGTTCTCGTTGGTCAGCTGGGTCAGGCGGCCAGCCGTGTCGTAGGCAAAGCCTAAATGCTGACCGGCATGGCTGCGGCTGGTAAGCCTGCCCCACAGGTCATAAGCCATCCGCACGCTGGCGGCGGTGGTGCTAACGGGGGTTTTACCGTCTCTGTCATTGCTACGACCCGCTTTGACTTCCACCACCTGGCCCTGGGCGTCGTACTGGTAGTGCTCCGTGCTCCCATCGGGGTAGTAAACCCAGCGCAGTTGGTCCTGCTCGTTGTATTCGTAGGCCACCCGCTCGCCCAGTGCGTTGCGCACCGTCGTGGTCTGGCCCCAGCGGTTGTATTCGTAGTGGGTGCTCTGACCCGAGCAGTCGGTGTAGCTGGCGGTCTGCCCGGTGGGGGTGTAGCTGATATGTTTGTCGCGGCCATTGGCATCGGTGATGCGGATGGGCTTGTCGGCATTGGCGCGGATCGCTAGATCTGAGGGGCTGCCGGTGATGTTGGGGTAGTGGTATTGCTCGCTGCTGCCGCCGGGTAAGGTTACCGCCGTCAACCGGTGGTGGTAGTCGTGGTCGTAGTGGGTGGTACGGCCAGCTGCGTCGGTGCTGCTTTGCAGCAGGTTCGTCGTGTCATCAAAGCGTTGGCTGCTGCGCGATCCGTCTGGGCCTTGCGTAGCAAGTAACTGGCCCATGGGGCTGACTGCCATATATACGCTGCGGCCGAGCGGGTCGGTCACTTGGGTGAGGTGGCCGTACTGGTTGTACTTGCGTTTGATGGTGCTGCCATCAGCGCGGGTGTGTTCCACCAACCTTGCAAGGCCGGCTTCGCCTTGAAAGATGTATTTATCTACCCGGCCCAGGCTGTCCCTCACCACGCAAGCCCGGCGCGGCTGGCCATCTACCTCCGGCAAGGCTTCGTATGCAAAAAGGTAATCCAGCCCGTCTTGGTTGCGCTGCTCAATCGCTTGGCCTCCCGGCTCATAACGGTCATACGCATAGTGATGCTCAGGCCCACTTCGTTCCTGGTGGGCAATCATCAAATGGTTGCGCCAGGCAAAGCGGCGCACCACTTGGCCGTGGCGGTTGGTGACGGAGGTCAGGTCGCCCTGGTCGCTGTAGCCGTACTTCACCAAGGTGAGGGATTCCGTTTGCAGCATGGGGGCAGACGGGTCGCGGCGCAAATCTACCCGCGTCAGGCGCACACCGGTGTCGGCTTGCCAGAAGAAGTTGCCATCTGCATGGGTGTAGTGCTGGGCATCCTGCGCGGCAATCACCTGCGTGTAATGCAGCGCGTAGCCACGGCTCACGCCATCGTCAATGGACGTGATGCGCTCCTGACCCAACACTTTGGACCAAAAGTAGCGCTGGGAGCGGCCCAAGCGGTCTACCTTGCCCAGCAAGATCCAGTTTGAATCGATGTCCGGTTCCTGCACCGTCACAGGCTTGCCTTCAGCCTTCTGCGCTTTCATCGCCTTGCGGGCTGCTTCAATCTCTTGCCAGTTGGCGGGACCAAACACCCACACCGTATCCCCGCTCCCATTAGCCGCCAGAATCATCAAATCCCCGCAAGCCATATCGCGACGGATCCAAGAAAAGCGCCCCTGCCACCATAAAGGCGCCTGCTCGCTGTACGGCGGCGGGGCTTCAAAGCTATCTGCGGCGCCGCGCTCGTTGAACTTGGCGGGCCCCGTCATAGCGGCAAGATCGTTAGCCAGGTTGCCCGGATGCCTGCCCGAGCGCAGCAGCCAGATATCTTCGCTGGGGCTGTAGATCGACTCCCCTGCTGCTAAGGCATCAAAGGTGATCGTTCGCCCTTGGCTGTCATGCAGCAATGTGGCGCTGGCTTCCACCTTGATGCGCAAGTCCGTTGGCAGGCCCCAGCCATAGCCCAACACCCCGCAATGCCCGCCGTGCTGCGCGTTGACGTAGCTGCTGTATTGGCGCTGCCAGACGATGGGCATGGCGCCGGGTAGGGCGAAGTCCAAGTCAGAAGACCCAGACAACACTTTGGCGCCAAGCTGCGGGTTGACGGGGTTGCCGACTGCCTTGCCGCCGGGGCAGACCGAGCATGCGACGCCGCCCTGGGTGCCGATCAGTACCGTCCGTGAGCCGGTGACGATTCGCGCGTATTTGACCTTGTCATCTATTCGGGCTGCGGGCTTTCCGGACATGCGAACTCCTATCAAAAGTTGAAAAATGATAGTTCATAACTACCAATTTAACAATTTCAATAGCGTTTCACATGGCATCAACAAGATGCAGGAAGATTCGCCTTGAATGCAAATCCCTCAAGAGAATTTACATTTCAAATTCCCATTTGATGGGAATCGAATTCCCCAGTCAATTCCGACCAAGGGTTTGCGCTAGGTGGAGTTCTAAAGAGCAATTCGACAATTCTGGCATTGATCTTGCAAGATCAGCTTTGTCATTAGTCCCGAGGAATGGGAATTGCGAATGGATGCTTCAGAGTTTTTGCCCAGCGAAGGTGCAGCGACCGATACCCCGGGTTCCGAGGTGTCGGCGGCCGACCGGGTGTTGCAGGTGCTGGCGGTACTGGCCTGCGCCGGGCGGCCGCTGTCGGCCAGCGAGCTGATGCAGGGGACAGGTTTGCCCCGTAGCAGCCTGTACCGGCAGTTGGCGCGCCTCAAGCGCTTTGGTTTTGTGGCCGACAGCGGTGCCTTGTATGCGCCGGGGCCGCTGGGCCTGCAGCTGGCGCGTGGCTTTGATGATGGCTCCCATTTGGTGCATGTGGCACGCCCCGTGCTGGTGCAGCTGTCGCAGCAAACCCAGGAAAGCGCTGGTCTGCTGGTGGCAGCCAATGGCCAGGCGGTGTGCCTGGACATGGTGGAAAGCCCGCTGTCGCTGCGCTGCTCTTTCGACAAAGGCAGCAGCGTGCCTTTGAAGGTGGGTGCTTCGGCCAAGTGCGTGCTGGCTTATCTGCCAGCGGTGCAGCGCGATGCGCTCTTGAGCCAGCACTACGGCGAAGGCACCTCCGCCCGCGCCGAAGCCGCTGCCGAGCTGCAGGAGCTGCGTACCCAGGGCTACATCACCACGGTGGGCCAGGTGGATGCGGGTGTCTGGGGTTGCAGCGTGCCGGTGTTTGCCAGCGGTCGCCGCGCCGTGGCCGCGCTCAGCCTGATGGCGCCCCAGCAGCGGGTGCAGGCGCAGCAAGCCCAGCTCGTGCAGGCGACGTTGGCAGCGGCGGCCCGCATCTCCCGCAGTCTGGCTGGATGACATTGAAATTTTGCTTGGTACTTGAATTGAAAAAGGACTCTCCCATGAACTTCCGTCGCCTGGTCTTGAAGACCTCCTTGATCGCCCTGGCCTGTGGTGCAGGTGCAGCTTTTGCACAGAACAACGTGCTGCGTGTGGCCACCGATGCCACCTTCCCGCCGATGGAGTTTGTCGAAAACGGCAAGAAGACCGGCTTTGATGTGGAGCTTGTCGAAGCGGTCGCCGCCAAGATGGGCAAGAAGGTCGAATGGGTGGATATCGACTTCAAGGGCCTGGTGCCCGGTCTGATCGCGCGCCGCTACGACATGGCCGTCTCGGCCATCTACATCACCGACGAGCGCAAGAAGGTGGTGGACTTTACCCAGCCTTACTACGCCGGCGGTCTGGTGGCCATGGTCAAGGAAGGCAGCCCCATCACCAAGCTGAGCGATCTGGACGGCAAGAAGGTTTCGGTGCAGGTGGGCACCAAGTCGGTGGGCTACCTGACCGAGCACTTCCCCAAAGTGCAGCGCGTGGAAGTGGAAAAGAACCAGGAGATGTTCAACCTGGTGGATATCGGCCGCGCCGATGCCGCCGTGACCGGCAAGCCCGCCGCGTTCCAGTACAACCGCACCCGTGGCGGCATGAAGGTGCTGCCCGAGCAGATCACCACCGAGGAATACGGCATGGCCATCCGCAAAGACACGCCCGAGCTGACCGCCGCCGTGAACAAGGCGCTGGAGCAGCTCAAGGCCGACGGTGGCTACAAGGCCATCGTGGACAAGTGGTTCCCCAGCAGCAAGTAAACGCATGGCTGACACAGCGCGTGGCCCCGGTGGCTGCGCGCTGATCTGAGACGACAGGATTGACTATGGATTTGGATTTTTCGCCCGTCTGGGCAGGCTGGCCCGATCTGCTGCGCGGTGCGGCGGTGACGGTGGAGATCACCGCAGCGGCCTTGGTGCTGGGCTGCGTGATGGGTTTGCTGGTCGGCATCGGCCGGCTCAACCCCAAGAACAGGATCATCTACGGCATCTGCACGGCCTATGTGGCCGTCATCCGGGGCACGCCGCTCCTGGTGCAGCTGTTCATTCTGTTCTTCGGCCTGCCGCAGTTCGGCATCATGCTGCCGGCCTTTGCCTGCGGCGTGCTGGGCCTGGGCATCTACTCGGGCGCCTATGTGTCCGAGGTGGTGCGTGGCGCCATCCAATCCATTGACCGTGGCCAGATGGAGGCGGCGCGCTCCATCGGCATGTCGTCCGGCCAGGCCATGGCCTCGGTGATCCTGCCCCAGGCCGTGGTGCGGATGATTCCGCCGCTGGGCAATGAGTTCATTGCGCTGATCAAGAACTCGGCGCTGGTCTCGCTGCTCACCATCCACGATGTGATGCACCAGGGCCAGAAAATCATCAGCGTCTCTTACCGCTCGCTGGAAGTGTATTTGGCGATTGCCCTAATTTATTTTGTGTTGACCGGCGTGACCACCTTGGCACTGCGCCATTTTGAAAAGCGCATGCGCGCTGGAGGCATGGTGCAATGACCGCAGCTCCGTTGAATTCCGAATCCATGGTCCGCATCCGTGGGCTGCGCAAGGCCTTTGGCGAACATGTCGTGCTCGACGGCATCGACTTTGATGTGCTGCCCCAGCAGGTGGTCGTCGTCATCGGGCCTAGCGGCTCGGGCAAGAGCACCTTCTTGCGCTGCTGCAATGGCCTCGAAGTGCCGCAAGGCGGCAGTGTCGAGATCTGCGGCCGCACCCTGGTGCAAGACGGCCAGATGCTGCCCGAAAAGGCCCTCAACGCGCTGCGCGAAGAGGTGGGCATGGTGTTCCAGTCCTTCAACCTGTTCCCGCACCTGTCGGTGCTGGACAACGTGACCCTGGGCCCGCGCAAGCTCCACGGCCTGGGCCGCAAGGATGCCGATGCGCTGGCGCATGACCTGCTGAAAAAAGTGGGCCTGGGCCACAAGGCCGATGCGATGCCGGGCAGCCTCTCGGGTGGGCAAAAGCAGCGCGTAGCCATTGCACGTGCGCTGGCCATGCGCCCCAAGGTGATGCTGTTTGACGAGCCGACCTCGGCCCTCGACCCCGAGCTGGTGGGCGAGGTGCTGCAGGTGATGAAGATGCTGGCCGCCGAGGGCATGACCATGATGGTGGTGACCCATGAAATGGGCTTTGCCAAGGAAGTGGCCGATGTGGTCGTCGTCATGGATGGCGGCGGCATCATCGAAGCCGGTGACCCACAGACCATCTTCAGCAACCCGACCAAGGAGCGCACGCGCAGCTTTTTGCAGGCCGTGTTGACCAAGCAATAAACGGGTAGCTATGAGCATGCAATTTTTCAGCAGCAGCGCGCTGCCCGCTGCGCCATGGAAGAACGGCGGCGGCACCACCCAGGAGGTGCTGTGCTGGCCGCCTGGCGCGAGTATCGACAGCTTTGCCTGGCGCATCAGCATTGCGCAGATCGCCAGCAGCGGGCCGTTCTCGGCCTTTGCCGGGGTGGACCGCATCATCACCCTGCTGGGTGGTGATGGCGTGCATCTGCAGGCCATTGACCGCAGCGTGGACCATCTGCTGCAGCACTGCCTGCAGCCCTTCGCCTTCTCAGGCGATGTGGCGCTGGACTGCCAGCTGCTGGGCGGCGCCTCGCAGGATCTGAATGTGATGACCCGGCGCGGCCGGGTGCAGGCGCAGGTGACGATCCACCGGGGTGGCAGCCTGCAAGTGGATAGCGCCCAAGGCATGCTGCTGGCGCAGGCCGGCAGCTGGCGCTTGTCGGCGCAGTCGTCAGCGTTGACGGCCGGTGGCGATGACGGCCTGTACTGGACTGCCGCGCTGGGCCAACCCTTGCAGCTGGACGCCAGCAGCGACGATGCCCTGTTGATCGCCGTCGCGCTGCAGGAGGTAGCACCCGGTGTCTGATGCGATGAATACCCACCACCAATTGTTTGCGCCCCAGGCCTTGCTGCCCAGCGGCTGGGCCCAGAACGTGCTGTTGCGCTGGGATGCGCAAGGCCGCTATACCTCCATCGAAACGGGAGTGGATGCGGCCCGCTGCGCCGGCGTGGCGCAGGCCTCCGGCCCGGTGCTGCCGGGCATGCCCAACTTGCATTCGCATGCCTTCCAGCGCGGCTTTGCCGGGCTGTCGGAGTTCCGGGGCCAGGCGCAGGACAGCTTTTGGAGCTGGCGCAATCTGATGTACCGCTTTGCGGCCCGGCTGGGGCCCCAGCACCTGGAGGCGATTGCCACCTGGCTCTACATCGAGATGCTCGAAGCCGGCTACACCAGCGTCTGCGAGTTCCACTACCTGCACCACCAGCCTGACGGCCAGGCCTATGCGCCTGATGGCGAGCTGAGCCAGGCGTTGTTGCGTGCCGCGCAGACGGCGGGCATCGGCATGACCTTGCTGCCGGTGCTGTACCAGAACAGTGGCTTTGGCGGCCAGCCGCCCAATGAGGGGCAAAAGCGCTTTATCCGCAGCACCGACAACATGCTGCGTCTGCTGGAGAGCTTGGCCCCCGCCTGCAGCGCCCAAGGCGCCGCCCTGGGCCTGGCACCGCATTCGCTACGCGCCGTGGCGCCCCAGGCCTTGCAGGAGGCCGTGCAAGGCCTGCATGCGCTCAATGCCCAGGCGCCGGTTCACATCCACATCGCCGAGCAGATGGCCGAGGTGAACGCCTGCGTCGCCTGGAGCGGCCAGCGCCCGGTGGCCTGGCTGCTGGACCATATGCCAGTGGACGCGCGCTGGTGCCTGGTGCATGCCACGCACATGGACGAGGCCGAATACGCGGCAGCAGCGGCATCGCAAGCGGTGGCCGGCTTGTGCCCGCTGACGGAAGCCAACCTGGGCGATGGCATCTTTGACCTGCCCCTCTGGCAAGCCAGCAATGGCCGCTGGGGCATTGGCTCGGACAGCCATATCGGCGTGAATGCCGCCGAAGAGCTGATGATGCTGGAGTACAGCCAGCGCCTGCAATCGCAGCAGCGCAATGTGGCGGCCAGCGCCCAGCAGCCCCATGTAGGCAGCCATATGCTGCTGGCAGCGGTGCAGGGCGGCGCGCAGGCCAGCGGCCGTGCGGTGGCCGGCCTGGCCGTTGGCCAGCAGGCGGATTTGGTGGTGCTTGACGGCCAGCATCTGGCGCTGGCCGGCTTGCCGGCGGCCGAGCAGCTCGATGCCCATGTGTTTGCCAGCAGCCGCAGCAGTGCGGTGGCCAGTGTCTGGGTGGGCGGCCAGTGCCGCGTGTCCGGCGGCAGCCACCCGCTGCACCACAGCGCGCAACGCGGCTTTGTGGCCGCGCGTACCGAACTTCTTCAGGAGCCATGATCCATGCATTTTGAAACCGACCGCGCCGCCTTTGAGTTCCGCCAAGGCACGGAGCCGCTGCTGATCTCCTTGCCCCACGTGGGCACCTATGTGCCGCCCGCGCTGGCCGAGCGCTTTACGCCCGAGGCGCGCGAGGTGCATGACACCGACTGGCACCTGCCGCTGCTCTACGCCTTTGCGCAAGAGATCGGTGCCTCGACCCTGGTCGCCACGCATTCGCGCCTGGTGGTGGACATGAACCGCTCGCCCGATGGCGCCAGCCTCTACCCCGGCCAGAGCGTGACCGGCCTGTGCCCGGTGGACACCTTTGCCGACACCGCCATCTACCAAAGCGCCGCGTTGCAGCCCGATGATGCCGAGATTGCCCAGCGCCGCGACCAGGTCTGGAAGCCCTACCACCAGCAATTGGCCGCCGAGCTGGCCCGCATCAAGGCACAGCACGGCGCTGCCGGCTTATGGGATGCGCATTCGATCCAGTCGGTGCTGCCGCGCTTTTTTGAGGGCAAGCTGCCCGATCTGAACCTGGGTACCAACCAGGGCGCCAGCTGCGGCGAAGGCCTGGGCGAGGCGCTGCTGGCCGAGGCACGCAAAGGCGAGGCCGACGGCTTTAGCAGCGTGCTCAATGGCCGCTTCCAGGGCGGATACATCACGCGCCACTACGGCCAACCTGCGCAGAACGTGCATGCCATCCAGCTGGAGATGACGCAAAGCAGCTATATGCAGGAGCACATGCCCTTTGACTACCTGCCGGCCGTGGCCGCCAAGGTGCAGCCCCATGTGCGCCGCATGGTGGAGACCTTGCTGGCCTACGTGCAGCAATCGGCACGCTGATTTCAACTGCGCCACAACGGCATCCCCGGCTTGCACTGCAGGCCTGAGATGCCGTTTTTTGCTTTACTGGCCCAGCAGGTTTTGAGGCCGGCAGCTAACGCCTGCAACGCAAACCGCCCGACAATAGCGGGCTATGAACACCTCTCGCACCGACAACGCGGCAGCCGCTCCTGCGGCGGCTTTCTGGACCGACCTGCAACAAGCGCTGGGGCCACAAGGCTTTACCCGTGGCGCGGACGCCATCCCCGAGAAGTACTGGACCGACTGGAGCGGCACGCCACCGGTGCCGCCGCTGGCGCTGCTGCGCCCACGCAGCACAGACGAGGTCAGCGCTTTGCTGCGCATCTGCCATGCCCACCGGGTGCCGGTGGTGCCCCAGGGCGGCCTGACCGGGCTGGCGGGGGCGGCCGTACCGGTGGCCCAAGGCGTGGCGGTGGCTATGGACCGCATGCAGCAGATCGAAGATGTGAATGCGCGCACCGGACTGATGACCGTGCAGGCTGGCGTGAGCCTGCAGACCGTGCAGGAAGCGGCCGTGGCGGCCGGCTGGGTGTTTGGCGTGGACCTGGGCGCGCGGGGCAGCTGCCAGATTGGCGGCAATGTCTCCACCAATGCGGGCGGCAATGGCGTGCTGCAAAACGGCATGATGCGCGAGCAGGTGCTGGGGCTGGAGGTGGTGCTGGCCGATGGCACGGTGCTGCCGATGCTGCGGCCCATGCTGAAGAACAACACCGGCTACGACCTCAAGCAGTTTTTTATCGGTGCCGAGGGAACCCTGGGCATCATCACCCGCGTGCTGCTGCGCCTGCGGCCCGCCCCACAGGCCAAGGCCACCTGCATGGTGGCGCTGCCGGGCTTTGACGAGGCGCTGGCGGTGCTGGCGCGCATGCAGGCCCGCTTTGGCAACAGCGTGGCCGCGTTTGAGCTGATGTGGAGCGACTTTGTGCAGACCTCCATCCAGTGGCAAAAGCTGCAGCCCGCGTTTGCCGAGCATCATCCGCTGCAGGCGCTGATTGATGTGGATGGCAAGGACGAGGCCGCCCTGCGCGCTGCTGTGGAAGAGGCCCTGGGCGAGGCCATGGAAGCTGGCGAGGTGGTGGATGCGGTGATCGCGCAGTCGAGCGAGCAGGCCAAGAGCCTGTGGAAGCTGCGCGAGGCACCAGCCGAGATGACCGCGCACATGCACCCGCCTGTGAACTTTGACGTGAGCCTGCCCCAGGTGGACATTGGCCGCTTTGCCGCCGCTTGCCGCGCTGCCTTTGATACGCGCTGGCCTGGTCACCACAGCCTGTTTTTTGGCCATGTGGGCGATGGCAATTTGCATGTCACCACCGACAGCAAAACCATCAATGGCGAGGATGAGGCGCTGGAAGCCGTGCTCTACGGCCTGGTGCAGCAGTTCCAGGGCAGTGTCTCTGCCGAGCATGGCATTGGCCTGCACAAGATGCCCTATCTGGCCTTTAGTCGCACGCCGCAAGAGCTCGCTGCCATGCGGGCGATCAAGCTGGCGCTCGATCCGCTGGGGTTGATGAACCCGGGCAAGGTGTTCGCGGCGGACTGAAGCCCGTCTTAGTCCCTTCATACGGAGCCGGCGCCTGCAGCAATGCAAGCGCCGGTTTTCCTTTGGATGGGCGACTGCTCAGGGCACCGATGTGGTGCGATCTGGCTCTAGCCGACGGCGCCGCCATCGCTCCACAGGCGCGCAGAACCCCATATCCAGGCGCTTTCCCGCCCCATGGCATAGAAACTGCTACCTTTTGAAACAAACCCGCAATGGATGACAACGTACAAAGGGGATGGCATGCAAATGGTGCAGATGGCAGCGATTGACAAGGCCGATACGGCCTGGATCTTGGTCTCTACGGTGTTGGTATTGCTGATGACCCTGCCGGGCATTGCACTCTTCTATGCCGGGCTGGTGCGGCGCAAGAACGTGGTCAACACGATGGTGGCGGTTTTTGCGGTGGCGGCGGTGGTCTCACTCACCTGGTTTGCACTGGGCTACTCGCTGGCCTTCAGCAAGTCGTCGGCCTGGCTGGGCGGGCTGGACCGGGCCTGGTTCTCGTCCATGCGGCTGGATGCGGCGGCGGGCACGGTGTCGGTTAGCCACCTGGCGCCTAATATCCCCGAAGCGCTGTATGCGCTGTTCCAGATGGCCTTTGCCGTCATCACCACCACCTTGATCATTGGCGCCGTGGTCGAGCGCATGCGCTTTTCAGCGCTGCTGCTGTTCTCGGCGCTGTGGAGCGTGCTGGTCTACGCGCCCATCGCCCATTGGGTGTGGGAGAGCGATGGTTGGCTCAACAAGCTGGGCGCGCTGGACTTTGCCGGTGGCGCGGTGGTACACGTCAATGCGGGTGTGTCGGCCCTTGTCTGCGCGGCCATGCTGGGGCGGCGCCAGGGCTATGGCCGCCAGGCCTTTGAGCCGCACAGCCTGGGCTGGACGGCGATGGGCGCCGCGCTGCTGCTGATTGGATGGTTTGGTTTTAACGCCGGCTCGGCGCTGTCGGCCGATGGCCGGGCCGCGCTGGCCATGCTGGTAACCATGGTGGCGGCTGCAGCCGGTGCGCTGTCCTGGATGCTGGTCGAGTGGTGGGTGCGCGGCGCCCCGACCTTGCTGGGTGTGCTCTCGGGCCTGATTGGCGGCCTGGTGGCCATCACCCCCGCTGCCGGTTTTGTGCAGCTGGGCGGTGCGGTGGCGATTGGCCTGATCGCCGGTGTGGCCTGCTTTTGGGGCGCCACCTGGCTCAAGCGCCGCCTGGGGGTGGATGACTCGCTCGATGTATTTGGCGTACACGGCGTGGGTGGCATTGCCGGCTCGCTGCTCACCGCCTTGTTTGCCGACCGCGCCATTGCCGGCGTGGACGCCACGGTGCTGAACCAGCTGGTGGCTGTGGCGGCCGTGGCTATTTACAGCGCGGCGGGCACTGCCATTTTGCTGACCGTTATCCGCGTGGTTCTGCCTTTGCGGGTGACGGCGCAGCAGGAGCTGGATGGTTTGGACCAAAGCCTGCACCAGGAAAGCCAGCATTGAGAGCCGCCAACACGCCCCTTGGTACGTCGTTGCAAACCCTTGTCGTACGCGTTGTACTGCCTACGGATTTGCGCCTCGTCTTAACCGCAAAACTGCGGTTTGCTGGGCGCTGTTAGCGCCTCTTATTGAGTCAGGCTGCGCCGCATGGGGCGCGCAGCCTGCCCATCAGGTTCTGCCATGGAGGAGCTTGTATGAACGACAGTGAACGCGTGGCCATTGCCGCACATTTGCATGTGGCCCTGCGCCGCAAGACGGGCCGGGTGACCGATACCGAGTGGATGGCCAGCGATACCACCTATGGCCAGGCGATGGCCCAGTTTGCGCTGAACCATGCCCGCAGCAACCAGGATGCAGAGCTGGAGCGGCTGGCGCTGCGGTTTGCGGCCAGCCTGCCGGGCGCGGTGGTACCTGCAGCCGCCGTTGCTGCCGTGGTCGCAGACCCTGTAGCGGATCCCGCTGCGCCCGGCCTGCTGGCATCCGCCAAGCGATATGTGGGCGGGTTGCGCTGAATCGATAAGCAGAGAGGGAGGGAAGGGGAAGCTTGGCACCAAAGATGGATGGACATGGATCGACACGGATCAAATGATCCAATAATGTATTGAAAAAATACAAATGTTCCTTATACTGTGCGTATCGCTGCCGGCGCAGGGCTGGTGTCGCATTGTGAAGGAGTGCTCGCATGAGCCATGTCATCCATCGTTCTCTGGCCCAGGTTCCTCTTGTCGCGGTGGGCGGCAAAGGCGTGGCCTTGTTTGACCAGGCCGGCAAGGCCTACCTGGATGCGAGTGGCGGCGCGGCGGTGTCTTGCCTGGGCCACGGCCACCCGGATGTGCTGGCAGCGATGCACCGCCAGCTGGACCAGTTGGCCTATGCCCACACCAGCTTTTTCACCACCGAGGTGCAAGAGGCGCTGGCCGACCATTTGGTGGCGCATGCGCCCGCAGGCATGACGGAGGTGTACTTTGTCTCCGGTGGATCGGAAGCGGTGGAAGCCGCGCTGAAAATGGCGCGCCAGTATTTTGTCGAAATCGGCCAGCCCGAGCGCACGCACTTTGTCGCGCGGCGCCAAAGCTACCACGGCAATACCCTGGGTGCCTTGGCTGTGGGCGGCAATGAATGGCGTCGCAAGCAGTTTGCCCCGATCCTGATGGACGTGGGCCGCGTGGCGCCAGCCTATGAATACCGCGACCGCCGGGACGGCGAGAGCCAGCCCGCCTATGTGGCGCGTTTGCTGGCCGAGATTGATGCCCAGTTCCAGGCACTGGGCCCGGACAAGGTGATCGCCTTTGTGGCCGAGCCGGTGGTGGGCGCCACCTTGGGCGCGGTGGCGGCACCGGCTGGTTACTGGCAGGGCCTGCGTGCGCTCTGTGATCGCTATGGCATCTTGCTGATCGCCGACGAGGTGATGTGCGGCATGGGCCGCACCGGCAGCCTGCATGCGGTGGAGCAAGAGGGCATCAGCCCCGACCTGATGACCATTGCCAAGGGCTTGGGTGGCGGCTACCAGCCGATTGGCGCGGTGCTGGCGCAGCACAAGATTGTGGACGCCATGCGGCGCGGCAGTGGCATGTTCCAGCATGGCCATACCTACATCGGCCATGCGATGGCAGCGGCCGCCGCACTGGCAGTGCAGCAGGTGATTCAGCGTGACCAGTTACTGCCCCAGGTGCTGGCGCGTGGCGCCTACCTGCAAAAGCAGCTGCATGCCCGCTTTGACGCGCACCCGCATGTCGGCGATATCCGGGGCCGGGGCCTGTTCTGGGGCGTGGAGCTGGTGCAGGACCGCAGCAGCAAAGCCACGTTTGATCCGGCGTTCAAGCTGCATGCCAAGGTCAAGGCCCAGGCCATCGCCCATGGCTTGCTGTGCTATCCCATGGGTGGCACGATTGACGGCCTGCATGGCGACCATGTGCTGCTGGCGCCGCCCTTTATCAGTAGTGAAGCCGAGCTGGACCAGGTGGTGGAGCGCCTGGGCGATGCCATCGACAAAGTGCTGGCCCAGCAGCCCGTGGCTGCCTGAGAACGCTCCCGATCACCGATCTGAAAGACCCGCCTGATGACCCCCTCCCAGGACCGCATGCCGCCCTTGTCCCCAGAGGCTTGGAACGAAGAGCAGCGCCGCTATGCCCAGCCCATCATCGATGGCCCGCGCGGCGCGCTGATATCGCCCTTTGTGCCCTTGCTGCGCAGCCCCGAGCTGATGGACCACACCCAGCGGCTGGGCGAGTACCTGCGCTACCGCAGCGCCATCGGCGTGCGCCTGACGGAGCTGGCCATTTTGGTAACGGCCCGCCAGTGGACGCAGCAGGTGGAATGGGCCATCCATGCGCCAATTGCGCTGCGCGAAGGCGTGACCCAGTCGACCGTGGATGCCGTGGCCCAAGGCCGCCGCCCCGAGGCCATGCCCGAGGACGAGGCCGTTGTGCATGACTTCTGCATCGAGCTGCATCAGCAGCGCCAGGTGAGCGACGCCACCTGGGCGCGCGCGCAGCAACTGTTTGGCGTCAAGGGCGTGATGGACCTGATTGGCATCAATGGCTACTACAGCCTGCTGTCGATGGTGATGAATGCCGCCCGCACCAGCGTACCGGCATCTACGGCGCAGCCGCTGGCACCTTTGGGCTGATCGCAGCGGCATCGCCGACAATCGGCCGATGCGTTTCTCTTCCCACGACCAGCCCAACTGGTCTCTAGAACCTCTCACCGCGCAGCACCTCGATGGCCTGATGCAGGTGCAGCTGGCCTGCTATGGCGCGGACTTTATGGAGAGCGCCGCGCTGTATGCGGCGCGGCTGGCCAGCCCCGTGCAGTGCTCGCTGGTGGTCGTGCAAGGCAGCGAGGTGCTGGCCTATCTGGCCGCCTACCGATCTGTGCTGGGCAAGGTAACGCCCTTGCATGGCGGCTTTGCCTGTGCATCCCCAGCCGATACCCTGTACCTGCATGACATGGCCGTGGCCCCGGCGCGTGCTGGCGAGGGCCTGGCCTCCGCGCTGCTGCAGGCGATGCTGCAACAGGCACAGGCCGATGGGCTGCGCTACTCGGCCTTGGTGTCCGTGATGGGCTCACAGCCGTACTGGCAGCGCAAGGGCTATGCGCCGCTGATGCCGGTGTGCCTGCAGCACCAAGCAGCTTTGCAGAGTTATGGAGACGATGCGCAATACATGGCGCAAGCTTTGCTCTAAGGCCAAACTCCAGACGCAAAAAAGGCCAGCGCATGGCTGGCCCGGAGGCTGGAACCTACCAGTGAATTACTGGTGGATATTGCCTTCGATCGCGTGCACGCGCACTTCGATTTCGGTATTGGCGGCATTGATGATCTTCACGTCATAGGTCAGCACGCCCAGGTGGTCGTCCAGATCCACTTCGATGGCCTTGCCGGGGGTGTGCTTCAAGGCGGTGGCAATGGCGTCGTTGATGCCGATCTTGGCAGCAGCCAGGCGGTCGGTGTCCTTTTTCTCGGCGGCGCCGTCGTCCTTGTTTTCCAGCACCTTGGCGGCGTCCAGCGCGCTGAACTTGAGCTTGATCTCACGGCCTTGGGCATTGATGCCGCTGACTTCGTAGACGGGCTGCTTTTTCTTGGTGTCGATCTCGGCTTGCAGGACCTTGAGGCCATGCTGGCTCTGTGCGCTCTGGATGGCCTGCGTCAGGTCAAAACGGGCGGCCTGCACGGCAGCGATCTTCTCTGCGGTGCTGGCAAAGGCGCTGCCGCTCAGCGACGCCAGGGCGAGGGTCAAGGCCAGGGCGGTGTTAGAGAGGGTGCGTTGCATGGTCAATCCTTTCAAGCAGTCAATGACAAACGATAGTTAGTATAAATAATATTAATAGATTTTTATTGGCGATAGCTTGCGCATTGTCAGTGTTTGCAAAAGGTGCTGGGGTAGGGGGTGGCCCTGCATGGCCGTAGGCCAAGACTGGCATACCGGACGCAGGGCGCGGCAGGCCGCTAAAATGCGGCCTTTGTCGCTTCTTTCTCCTCCACTCCCATGGTCAACAATCAGAATATGGCGAATGCGATCCGCGCACTCGCAATGGATGCCGTTCAACAAGCCAATTCCGGCCATCCCGGCGCCCCGATGGGCATGGCCGATATGGCAGTGGCCTTGTGGAGCAAGCACCTCAAGCACAACCCCTTGAACCCCCAGTGGATCAACCGCGACCGTTTCATCCTGTCGAACGGCCACGGCTCCATGCTGATTTACGCGCTGCTGCACCTGACCGGCTACGACCTGCCGATCAGCGAGCTGAAGGACTTCCGCAAGCTGCACAGCAAGACCCCGGGCCACCCTGAAGTGGACATCACCCCCGGCATTGAAACGACCACCGGCCCGCTGGGCCAGGGCGTGACCAATGCAGTGGGCTTTGCGCTGGCAGAAAAGCTGCTGGCCGCTGAGTTCAACCGCCCCGGCCACGATGTGGTGGACCACCACACCTATGTTTTCCTGGGCGATGGTTGCCTGATGGAAGGCATCAGCCACGAAGCCTGCGCCTTGGCTGGCGCCTGGAAACTGAACAAGCTGATCGCGCTGTATGACGACAACGGCATCTCCATCGACGGCAAGGTGCAGCCCTGGTTTGTGGACAACAGCGCCCAGCGTTTTGAAGCCTATGGCTGGAACGTGATCGGCCCGATCGACGGCCACGACCCCAAGGCCGTGAGCGACGCGATTGCCAAGGCCAAGAAGGTGGCTGACAAGCCGACCTTCATCATCTGCAAGACGTCCATCGGCAAGGGCAGCCCCAACCGCCAGGACACCAGCAAGGCCCACGGCGAGCCCCTGGGTGCCGAAGAAATCGGCCTGACCCGCGCGGCACTGGGCTGGACCTCGGCACCGTTCGAGATCCCTGCCGATGTGTACCAAGCCTGGGACCACAAGACCTTTGGCGCCAAGGCCGAATCCACCTGGGATGCGCAGTTTGCCGAATACGCCAAGGCCTTCCCCGAGCTGGCCGCCGAGCTGAAGCGCCGCATGGCCGGCGACCTGCCCAAGCAGTTTGCCCAAGTCGCGGTGGAAGCCGTGGCCCAGGCCCACACCAAGGGCGAGACCGTGGCCAGCCGCAAGGCCAGCCAGTTGGCACTGGAAGACTTTACCGCCGCGATGCCCGAGCTGCTGGGTGGGTCGGCCGACCTGACCGGCTCCAACCTGACCAACACCAAGTCGACCCCTGCTTTCCGCGTGGACGACAGTGGTGCGGTGGTGAAGACCGAAGACGGCAAGATCGGCCGCCACATCAACTACGGTGTGCGCGAGTTCGGTATGGCCGCGATCATGAACGGCGTGGCGCTGCATGGCGGCTTCCTCCCCTACGGTGGCACCTTCCTGACCTTCAGCGACTACAGCCGCAATGCCATCCGCATGGCCGCGCTGATGAAGCGCCGCGTGATCCATGTCTTCACCCATGACTCCATCGGTCTGGGCGAAGATGGCCCCACCCACCAGTCGATCGAACACGCAGCCAGCCTGCGCCTGATCCCCAACCTGGATGTGTGGCGCCCTGCTGACACCGCTGAAACCACGGTGGCCTGGAGCGTGGCATTGACCAACCGCAACAAGCCTACGGCCCTGCTGCTGTCGCGCCAGAACCTGCCTTACGCACCCAAGAATGGCGACGCCATCGGCAATATCAGCCGTGGTGCTTACGTGCTGTCCGAGCCATCGGACATCGGCCTGAACAAGAAGGCGCAAGCCGTCATCATCGCCACCGGCTCTGAAGTGCAGCTGGCCTTGAAGGCCCAGCGCCTGCTGGCCGAGCGCAAGATTGCCGTGCGCGTGGTCTCCATGCCCAGCACGACCACGTTTGACCGCGAAGATGTCGCCTACAAGAGCAGCGTGCTGCCTGCCGGCCTGCCGCGCGTGGCCGTTGAAATGGGTGTGACCGACTTCTGGTGGAAGTACGGCTGCGCTGCCGTGGTGGGGATCGACACCTTTGGTGAATCGGCCCCTGCTGGCGTGCTGTTTGAGCACTTTGGCTTTACGCCTGAGAATGTGGCCAATACGGTGGAAGTGGCACTGCAAAAGCGTTAATCGCTCAGCGCCTCAGCAACCAAATAACGCAGGAATGCGGGCCGCAGGGCCTGCAGCCTGCGTTTTTTTATGGCTGCTTGGTGGGTGATGGCGGTAACGGGCGGGGCAGCGCTTATCGGCCCAGGCCCTCGCCATCATGGCGGTGCGATTGGGTGGGCTCGGCGGCCACATCAAAGGCGATAAAGGCGAGCACCAGCTGCACGCCCAGGATGATGGGCAGGGCGCTGACCATGACCGTGCCCGCCGTGGTGGCGACATTGGAGACGATGGAGTGCATCCAGTGGTAGAGGCCAAACACGGTGCCCCAGCTGATCAGCACCAGGCCCAGGGGCAGCTCCAGCGAGGCGACGGACATGCCGCGCAAATAGTAGTTGTAGAAGATGCGCTTGCAGAAATTGCGCAGGTGCCCGGCCATGAACTCGGTCAGCACCTTGGAGATCTTGAGGTTGCTGACCTCGTCCTCGTAGCGGGAATCGATGGGAATGTCCAAGACGACGGCGCGCACCGTGTTCAGACGGAACAGCATGTCGGTCTCAAAAAAGTAGCGCTGGCTGACCTTGTGCAGCGGCAGCTGTGCTGCCGTGCTGGCCGCAATGGCGGTAAAGCCATTGGTGGGGTCAAAGCTGCTCCAGTAGCCCGAGGAGAACTTGGTCATGAACGACAGCACCGCATTGCCAAAGATGCGGATGCGCGGCATACGGGTGATCTTCTCCAGGTGAAAAAACCGGTTGCCCTTGGTGTAATCAGCGCGGCCGCTGGCAATAGGGGCGACAAAGCGCGGCACCAAGGTGGGATCCATCTGCCCGTCGCCATCGATTTTGACGAGCACGCCGTAGCCGTCTGCAATCGCTGCGCGGTAGCCAACCATCACGGCGCCGCCTACGCCCAGGTTGACCTCGTTGAACAGCACCCGCACCCGTGGGTCCTGGCAGTGTTCCTGCACAAAGCGGCCGCTGCCATCGGGGCAGCAGTCGTCAACGATATAGATGCCATCGACCTCAGGGCCGATCTCGGCAATCACGGCCAGAATGTGGCGCGTCACCTTGTAGCAAGGGATAACGACGGCGATACGCTGGGCCGCAGAGGGGGAAGGCGGGAGTGGCAGACTCATGGCGTTGTAGTGGGCGGCCCGGCATTTGGGCGGTATTGCAACGGAGCTGGTCATCGGCGGGGACCATTCCCTGCCTGCCAAAGATTGTTGCACAGCACTGCCGCTGGCCTGCGGCGCACTGTCAGAGGATGTATCTCCCCCCAGCAGTCATACCGGCAATACCAGCGGGTGCCGGGCAATGGCCCACTATTCCATGGCCCAGCCAGTGTTCTCTACAATACGCGGCAAAATCAAACCGCCCCGCCCCTGCACCTTGCCGGGCTGCAGAGGGTTTGCGTGTTTGGCCAGTCCGGCAGGCGGCGTTTGCAGCAGCAAGCGCAGCCCAGGCCGGAGGGCATGCAGCATTTCATTACTTGGAGATCACTATGACAATCAAGGTAGGTATCAACGGTTTTGGTCGTATCGGCCGCAATGTGCTGCGCTCGGCAGTGCAGAATTTTTCCGATATCGAAATCGTGGGCATCAACGACCTGCTGGAGCCCGACTACCTGGCCTACATGCTGCAGTACGACAGCGTGCACGGCCGCTTCCAGGGCACCGTGGCCGTCGAAGGCAACACCTTGATCGTCAACGGCAAGAAGATCCGCCTGACCCAAGAGCGCGACCCCGCCAACCTGAAGTGGGACGAAGTCGGCGCCGATGTGGTGATCGAATCCACCGGCCTGTTCCTGACCAAGGAAACGGCGCAAAAGCACATCGATGCGGGCGCCAAGAAGGTGATTCTGTCGGCTCCTTCCAAGGACGACACCCCCATGTTCGTGTTTGGCGTGAACTGCAAGACCTATGCCGGTCAAGCCATCATCTCCAACGCATCCTGCACCACCAACTGCCTGGCCCCCGTGGCCAAGGTGCTCAACGACAAGTGGGGCATCAAGCGCGGCCTGATGACCACGGTGCACGCAGCGACTGCCACGCAAAAGACCGTGGACGGCCCGTCGAACAAGGACTGGCGCGGCGGCCGTGGCATTCTGGAAAACATCATCCCATCGAGCACCGGCGCTGCCAAGGCCGTGGGCGTGGTGATTCCTGAGCTGAACAAGAAGCTGACCGGCATGTCCTTCCGCGTGCCTACGTCTGACGTGTCCGTGGTCGACCTGACCGTGGAGCTGAACAGCGAAGCGACCTACGAAGAGATCTGCGCCGAAATGAAGGCCCAGTCGCAAGGCGCCCTGAAGGGCGTGCTGGGTTACACCGAAGACAAGGTGGTGGCGACCGACTTCCGTGGCGAGACCTGCACCTCGGTGTTCGATGCCGAAGCCGGCATTGCCCTGGACAAGACCTTTGTGAAGGTTGTCTCCTGGTACGACAACGAGTGGGGCTACTCGAACAAGTGCCTGGAGATGGTGCGCGTTATCTCCGCCAAGTAAGGCGGACCGGGCACAAGCCCGGCGCAGCACCCAGACCACCAGCACCGACCCCGGTGCTGGTTTTTTTGTGCCCGTTCGCAAGCACCAGCAGGCGGGAAAGCCTATATTGCGCCATCAACCTCATGGAGACGCAGCAATATGGCACAACAGGCACAAGCCCAGGCACAGAGCACGACGACCCCCTACCGGGTGGATCTGGTGAACCCCCAAGGCCACACTTGGCATGGCGATGAACCCCAAGCGGTGGGCGGTGGCGATACGGCACCCAGCCCCATGCAATTGCTGCTGTCAGCCTTGGGCGCCTGCACGACGATCACGGTGCAGATGTATGCCCAGCGCAAAGCCTGGCCGCTGACAGCGGTGAAGGTGGCGCTGGCGCTGAACCCGAACGGCGGCGCCGCATCGGGCAACGACATTGTGCGCAGCATTCAGCTGGACGGTGATTTGAGCGAGGAACAGCGCAGCCGGCTCCTGCAAATTGCGGAGGCCTGCCCAGTACACAAGTTGCTGGTGGGGGAAGTGCGGGTAGCCACGACGCTCGCTTGAAGCCGGGTCGGACACCCAAGAAAAAAGCAGGCCGTGGTGGCCTGCTTGGGTGGTAGCGCCTGACAACGCTTTAGCGCACAACAATGTTGTTGTGGTCGATGTGGTAGTCAAAGTCGGGCTTGGCCAGCGATACAGTCACGGGCTGGCCTTCGATGGTCCAGGACAGCACAAAGCTGGCGATGGCTGTCGAGACGTCGACTTCCATCGGGGAGGGGATGGTTTCCAGCTGGCCGTCTCCGATACGGTGCTGCACGATGCCTACCACGCGGGCTTTGAAGTTCTCGGGGTAGTTATGGGAGTGTTGAGTCGTCATTGGTTGTCTCCTGTCCATGAGGGGGCACCGACATCTAGCCTCACAGACTAAGCTGCATAGCCGGGATGGTGGAAGCCGCCAGCACGACCTGGCACATCTGAGAGTTGCACCGGCTGCCAGAGCGAATCCCTGGGAGCCTGTAGTCGCGCCGACTGCTGCCGGGCGCTAACACGTTGGATATGTGGCGGTCATGCCCTCTCTGGTCACAACTGCCTCACCGCTTGTTTGTACCATACTGCCAAGGCAGCACTGTGTAGGTCTGTTTCGGCGGAACTTGCGCGCGCTTTGCACCCCCACTGAGGAGTTTTAGATATGGATACCAAAGTATTGAGGCACTATCCCGGACGCATGGCCGATGTCGGCGGTGTGCCGGTTTTGCGCGCCCTGCCGCAGCGCGGCCGGCGCATGGTGGGCGCCTGGTGTTTTCTGGACCACGCCGGCCCCTCGCATTTTGAGTCCGGCCCCGGCATGCAGGTGGGCCCGCACCCGCACACCTGCTTGCAGACCTTTACCTGGATGATTGAGGGCGAGATCCTGCACCGCGACAGCCTGGGCAGCGAGCAGCCGATCCGCCCCGGCCAGGTCAACCTGATGACCGCTGGCAAGGGTATTGCGCACTCGGAAGAGAGCCTGGGCAAGCCAGACTTTCATGCCGTACAGCTGTGGATTGCATTGCCCAAGGACCAGCGCTTTATGCCCCCGCGTTTTCAGCACTACCCGCAGTTGCCCCGCTTGCAGTCGCAAGGTGTGCAGATGACGGTGCTGGCTGGTGCCTGGATGGGCGAGCAGGCGCCCACGGAGGTACACAGCCCCCTGGTCGCCGTGGATATGGAGGCCGCGCAAGCAGCCAGCGCCACCTTGGACTTGCGACCAGATTTTGAATACGCGGTGCTCTGCCTCTATGGCGATCTGCAGGTCAACGGCGAACTGGCACCAAGCAACGAGCTGGTCTACCTGCCCGATGGCCAGACCACCGTAGATCTGCAGTGCGGCGCCGGCAGCCGCTGCATCTTGCTGGGTGGCACGCCCTATGAAGGCGGCGTGATGATCTGGTGGAACTTTGTTGGCCAGAGCCAGGAAGAGATCGAAGGCTTTTTGCGCGACTGGCACAACGGCGAAGGTTTTGGCGCGCCAGTGGCCTCGCCCTTGCCGGCGCTGGTGGCACCTTCGCTGGAAGGCGTGCACCTTCGCAGCCCAGGCGAGGCAGCTGCTGCGGACTGAACGTCGCTGCTAGGACGGCTGCGCCGTGCGGCGGTGCAGCGCAAACGGCGGCAGGCTGGCCAGCAGGCGCTGGCCGTAGCCGGTGCGCACCAGGCGCTTGTCGTAGCAGTAGACATGGGCCTGGTCCACCTCGGTGCGTATCGCGCGGCCCACCCATTGCGCCAGGCGGATGGCGGTGGCGGGCACCACAATCTCGCTGAAGGGGTCGCGGCCTGAGTTTCTGAGCCATTCGGCGCGGGCCTCGTCCACCGGGTCGTCGGGCGGTGCAAAAGGCAGCTTGGTGATAAATAGCGACTCACACAGCGCGCCGGGTAGGTCCAGCCCTTCCCCAAAGCTTTGCATGCCAAAGATGATGGAAGGCAGGCCAGCGGCGACCCGCTCGCGGTGCTGCTGCAGCAGCTGGCTGCGGGGCAGGGTGTTTTGTACCAGCACATGCTGGCGCATCGCGGTGGGCAGCGCATCAACGGCCAGGCGCATTTGCTCGCGCGAGGTGAACAGCACCAGCCCGCCCGATTGCACCTGGGCCAGGTCTTCCAGCAACGCATCCACCATCTCGCTGGCGAACTGCTGGGGCGTGCGCGGGTCGGCCTGGGTCTCGGTAACGACCAGGCTGCCTTGCTCGGCGTAGTTGAAGGGGCTGGCGACTTCCAGCGTGGAGACGGCCGGGTCGTTGTAGAGGCCCGATTCGCGCAAAAAGAAATCAAACTGGCCGCCGCTGGTGAGCGTGGCCGATGTCAGCACGGCGCCGCGCACCTGGTTCCACAGATGGTGGCGCAGGGTGGAGCCGGGAATCACCGGGCTGGCATAGGCCTTGATCGCGACAAAATCGCCGACGACATCCAGGGTGAACCACTTGGCGGCTGGCACGCTGCCCTGAGGCGCATCCTGCAGCAGCAGCTGGGTGGTGTCATGCACGGCCTCCAGGCGGGGGGCCAGGCTGCCGACCTGGGCATACAGGGTGGACAGGCGCTTGGCCTCGTCGGGCCGGTCCCGCATCTGCGCGCGCAAGGCCTTGGAGATGGCCTGCAGCACATCCAGAAAGGCGCTGGCATGGTGGGCGGCCTGCGCCAGCGGCTCCAGCAGCGCAGGCGGCAGCTCACCCCGGGGCAGGCGCACGCGGGCGGGGCCACGGCCGCCCGATTGCAGTTGCTGGCGCATGCCCTCGCCATACTCGTCCATTACCAGCCGTGCGCAATCCTGCAAATGCTGGCGCAGTTGGCCGGAGTGGCGGGGGATGTCCACTATCTCGCTGACCTCGACCAAGGCGCCCACGCGCTGCGCGCGGCTGGCGAGCTTGTCGATCCAGGTGAGCTGGCTCAGGTTCATCTCGCAGGCGAACTGCGACAGCGCGGTGGCCGGCAGGTGGTGGGCCTCGTCGAGGATCAGCAGGCAGTTGTCCAACTCGGGCAGCAGGCGCGCGCCCAAGGTGGACAGCAGCAAATCATGGTTGGCCACCAGCACCTGGGCCTGGACCAGGTCCTTGCGCTTTTCGTAATAGCTGCAGCTGCCGAACACCGGACAGTGCTTGCCAGTGCAGGAGCTGCCTTCTGCTGCCACGGGGCTCCAGACCTCGGGCTCAGGCGGGGTGTCCAGGCTGTCGCGGTCGCCATCCCAGCCCCGGGTGGCCAGCGCATCGGCCATGCTGGTGTAGAACTGCAGCCGCGCGGCGTTTTCTTGCGGGCTGCGCTGCGCCTGGCGCGCCTGCGCGGCCTCTTCGGGGAAAAAATCGTCGTCAATGGGCTCCGCGCCATCGGCGCCATCGCCCTGGGCCACACTGGCCAGCCGCTCCAGCTTGAGCTTGCAGACATAGCGGCCCCGGCCTTTGGCCAGCGCGTATTTGAAGGGCTGGTCCATCTGCTTGGCGAGCGCCGGCAAATCCTTGCTGACCAGCTGCTCTTGCAAGGCTACCGTGGCTGTGGAGATCAGCACGCGCGTGCCCCGCTCCAACGCCATCGCAATCGCAGGCAGCGCATAGGCGAGCGACTTGCCGACCCCCGTGCCCGCCTGAATCACCGCAATCGCGCGCTGTGGCTCTTCGTCCTCTTCGAGCTTGCCCAGCTGGGCCGTGGCAAAGGTCTCGGCCACTTTTTCAGCCATCAGCCGCTGGCCAGGGCGCGAGCGAAAACCGCCCTCGACATTGACCATGCGATCGAAGGCGGAGACAGCGTTGCGGGCCCATTCAGAACTAGACATAGGCGGGGAGTGTGGCATGGATCGACAGGCCAGCAGGATACTGGGGTTTTATCCTGTATTTTGAAAATGTTAATAAATATTAAATAGATTATTTTTATGAAATTAGAAGCATGCAGTGACACTGACATTTGGCTGCATTTTCTGGCCTTTATGCACAGTAGAATGGTTCGCTTGTTCAAGTCTATTTGAGCGGGGTAAAAGAATAATCTATACCGAGCAGTAAGACGCACCAGTAAGGCGCACGCTTTGAGAGTCACACCGTGGCTCTTGTACGTTGCCCGTATGAATCAAGGTTGGAATGGCCAATTATCAAATTACGACCACAGTCCTTGGCGTGCTGTTTGCCGCTGTGATTTTGTTTCTGATCCGTGGTGACAGGTTGTATCTGCGCCTGGGCCTGTTCTGGATGGCCGTGGCCTTGCTGGCCGTGTTGCTGGGAGTGTGGCCGCGCCTGCTGGACAACTTTGCCGATAGTCTGGGGATTCGTTATTCGCCCACCTTGCTGCTGGTGTGTGCGGTCGGGGTGCTGTTTATCAAGGCCCTGCATGCGGATATGGTGAATACCCGTATAGAGCGGCAAGTGCGCCGCCTTCATCAGAGCCTGGCGCTGCTGCAAATCAAAAATCAGCAAGCCGCCCCTGAAAAGCGCTGAGGCACTGCCCCAGACTTCCCTCTACCGAGATTATCCGAATGTCCAAACTCACGCCCGTCATCCTGTGCGGTGGCAATGGAACTCGCCTGTGGCCTTTGTCACGCGAGCACTATCCCAAACAGTTCTTGAGTTTGGCCAATGATGGCCAGTCCATGTTGCAGAACACGGCGCTGCGCCTGGCCGGCGTCAACCCGGACATTGCGCAAACCTGCCCCGTGCTGGTCTGCAATGCCGACCACCGCTTCCTGGCCGCGCAGCAGTTGCAGGAGCAGGGCATTGCCGGTGCCAAGCTGGTGCTGGAGCCCGCTGGCAGAAACACGGCACCCGCGCTGACCCTGGCGGCCCTGGTGGCCGAGCCCAGCGCCGTGCTGCTCGCCATGCCCGCTGACCATGTGATGACGCGGCCGGAGCAACTGCACCGCGCGGTTGAGGCGGCCTGGCCGCTGGCCAGCGAAGGCGCAATGGTGACCTTTGGCATCGTGGCCAACCGGCCTGAGACGGGTTATGGCTATATCCAGAAGGGGGTGGAGGAGCGCAATGGCTCCTTTCGCATCCAGAGCTTTGCTGAAAAACCCACTTTGGAACTGGCTGAACAGTACCTGCGCAGTGGTGATTATCTGTGGAACAGCGGCTTGTTCATGGTGCGTGCCGACCAATGGCTGAAGGCGATGGGCGCGTTGCAGCCCGAGATGCTGCGAGCCTGCGAGCAGGCCATGGCCCAGAGCAGTCAGGACATGGACTTTATCCGCCCTGATAGCGAGCTGTTCGGTGCTTGCCCCGCAGACTCCATCGATTACGCCGTGATGGAAAAGCTGCCAGTGCGCCCCGAGCTGGGCGTGCCCGCGCGCGTTGTGCCGCTGGATGCCGGTTGGTCCGATCTGGGTGCTTGGGATGCCCTGTGGGATGTGTTGCCCCGCGATGCGCAGGGCAATGCTGGCAGCGGCGAGACCTTGGCCATTGATACCCGCAACAGCCTGCTGTTCTCGGAAAGCCGTTTGATTGCAGCAGTGGGTCTGGACAATGTGGTGGTGGTCGAGACGCCCGATGCCGTGCTGGTGGTCGACAAATCCCGCACCCAAGACGTGAAGAAGGTGGTGGCTGAGCTCAAGGCCCAGAACCGCAGCATGGCCTCGGCCCACCGCAAGGTGCACCGCCCTTGGGGCTGGTACGACAGCATCGATGGCGGCAGCCGCTTCCAGGTCAAGCGCATCGTCGTCAATCCGGGCTCGCAGCTGAGCCTGCAGATGCACCACCACCGCGCCGAGCATTGGGTAGTGGTCAAGGGCACCGCAGAAGTGACTAAGGGCGACGAGACCTTTCTCCTCAGCGAGAACGAATCGACCTATATCCCGCTGGGCCATGTGCACCGGCTGGCCAATCCCGGCATGGTGCCGTTGGAGATCATCGAAGTGCAGTCGGGCAGCTATCTGGGCGAGGACGATATCGTGCGCTTTGAAGACACCTACGGCCGCGCGCCCGAGCTGGTGAGCGGCAAATGAACCTGCCCGGCCTGTCCATGCTGCGTGCGCTGTGGGCCTACCGCAGTTTTGTGTGGAGCAGCGTGATGCGCGAGTTCCATGGCAAATACCGAGAGTCGTTGTTCGGGGCATTCTGGTCGGTGGCCAACCCGCTGACGATGATCGTCATCTACACGGTGGTGTTTGGGCAGCTGATGCGCAACACCTTGCCTGGCCATGAGCAGACGCCGTTCGCCTTCAGCATCTACCTTTGCGCCGGTGTCGTCACCTGGAGCCTGTTTGCCGAGATGCTGTCCCGGCTGAACCATGTGTTCCTGGAGCATGGCAACCTCATCAAGAAATCCAATTTTCCAAGGATCTGCCTGCCTGCCATCGTCACCGTCTCGGCGCTGATCAACTTTGGCATTGTCTTTGCGCTGTACCTGGCATTTCTGGCCCTCATCGGCCATTGGCCGGGTGTTGCGCTGCTGGCGGTGTTGCCGCTGCTGGCATTGCAGGTGCTGTTTGCCTTGGGCCTGGGCGTTTTTCTGGGGACGCTCAATGTGTTCTTCCGGGATGTGGGCCAACTCACAGGGGTGGTGCTGCAGTTCTGGTTCTGGTTGACGCCGATCGTCTACACCTTGCCTGCCTTGCCAGAAAAGGTTCGGAGTCTGATCGTCTGGAACCCCATGTATGCGCTGATGGCTGCGTACCAGCAGATCTTTTTGGACAAAGCCTTTCCCGCGTTCAGCTCTCTGCTGCCACTGGCTGTCTTGACGCTCTTCTTTCTGATGCTTGGCGCAGTTTTTTTTATGGCCCGCGTGGGTGAACTGGTGGATGAGCTGTGATGACCGTGCTGACAGTTACCAATATCGGCAAGGCCTATAAACGCTACCCCAGCAAATGGCTGCGGGCCTGGGAGTGGGTCAGCCGCCGCATCACGCATGAAAAGACCTGGGTATTGCGCGATATCAGTTTTGTCGTGCAACCCGGAGAGGCGCTTGGCATCATCGGTGTCAACGGTGCGGGCAAGAGCACGCTGCTCAAGATCATCACCGGAACGACACAGCCAACACAAGGCAGTGTGGCAAGCCAGGGCCGGGTAGCAGCGCTGCTGGAGCTGGGCATGGGATTTCACCCTGATTTCACAGGTCGACAGAATGTGTTCATGGCTGGCCAATTGCTGGGATTGAGCCACGAAGAAATAGTCAGCCAGTTCTCTGCGATACAGGCCTTTGCGGAGATCGGCAATTACATGGATCGCCCGGTTCGCATGTACTCCAGTGGCATGCAGATGCGACTGGCTTTTAGCGTGGCGACGGCGGTCCGGCCCGATGTGCTGATCGTCGATGAAGCCCTGTCCGTCGGAGATGCCTATTTCCAGCACAAATGTTTCAACAAGATCCGAGAGTTCCGGGAGCAGGGCACCTCACTGCTGATTGTTTCGCATGACCGGGGGGCCATTCAGAGTCTGTGCAGCCGTGCGCTGCTGTTGGAAAAAGGACTGGTTATCAAGGACGGTAAACCGGAAGAGGTGATGGACTATTACAACGCCTTGATCGCAGAGCGTGAAACGGCCACGGTCAAGCTGACTCGCCTGGCGGACGGCAGAGTCCAAACCACATCCGGCACTGGAGAGGCACGTGTCCATGCCATAGCGCTTTTTAACGCGCATGGAGAGGCCAGCGAATGTATCCATGTGGGTGAGCAGGTCCAGCTCAAGGTGACGATCGATCTGGCGTCGGATCTGCCGGACCTGGTTTTTGGTTACATGATCAAAGACCGTCTAGGCCAAGCTGTTTTTGGCACCAATACGCACCATCTCAAACTGGATTTGAAATCTCTGCAAAAAGGCAGCCAATTCACGCTGATATTTAGCTTTGCAGCCAATCTTGGCGTGGGTTCTTACGCCATATCGACCGCATTGCATTTGGCGAGCACCCATATGGCGGCCAATTTTGAATGGAAGGACTTGGCCTTGGTCTTCAATGTCATCAATGTCAATCACACGCAGTTCATCGGCGTCAACTGGATTCCGCCCCAAGTGGAGTGCCAGCGGTGAGCGCCTCTCATTTTTACCGAGCATTTGAAGACCGTTATCGAGGATCACGTGAGCTCATACGGAGGCGGCTGGAGGTCTATCGTCCTTTTATTCGCCCTCTGGCTGCATTGCACCAGGACGTTTCAGCGATCGATCTGGGCTGTGGCCGGGGAGAATGGTTGGAGCTGTTGCGTGATACCGGCATTCAGGCGCATGGCGTGGACAGCGATGCGCAGATGCTGCGCGCCTGTAGCGAGCAGGGATTGTCCGTGTCGCAGGAAGATGCCGTCGTGCATCTTCGTCTCCAGGAGAGTGAATCGCAAGCGCTCATCTCAGGCTTTCATATTGCCGAGCACCTCTCGTTCGAGCTGCTGCAGACGCTGATCGCTGAGGCGCTGCGCGTGCTCAAGCCAGGGGGGATCCTCATTCTGGAGACACCTAATCCAGAAAACCTGATGGTCGGTGCCCATAGCTTTTATCTTGACCCCAGCCATCAACGCCCTCTACCGCCCTTGCTCCTGTCCTTTTTGGTCGAGCATGCCGGGTTTGAGCGCCTGAAAGTATTGCGTTTGCAGGAGGCGCCTGGCCTTCGCCATGATCCAGACGTGAGCCTGCTGAATGTGATTGACGGGGCCAGCCCTGATTACGCGGTCGTGGCGCAGAAGTCTGGCGCGGTGCAAGCGGTGCCAGCACTCGAGGTCGCTTTCTCCAAGTCCTATGGCATCACCTGGCAAGCGCTGGCGAATCGTTATGACCACAGCCTGAACCAGAAACTGCAGGGTTTTGAGCAGCAACTGAAGACCTATGCGGACCTGGCCAAGTCCACGCAAAGCCGCCTCAGCGCAGCGGCAGACTCCATGTCGGCCATGCAGGCGCTGCTGCAGGCGCGCGAGGCCGAATGCACGGCCTTGCGCCAAAGCTGGTCATGGCGCATCACCGCGCCATTGCGCAAGGCCATGGCGCTCCTGGCTCCCGCAGGGCAGATGCTGGGCCGGGCCCTTCCCTCGGTGCTTGGTTTGCTCCACCGCCCTCTCTCCCGGGTGATCGCGGTCGTTCTGAGGGACCCCGCGCGCAGTGCAAGTCTCAACCGTTGGCTGCTGTCCCATTTCCCGAGCCTGCAAGCCCAGCTGAGGGCACTGGCACTCCGCGATCAACTGATGCCTGATCTGGAGGCGGAGCGGGGAGGCTTCAGCCATCCTCAGTCTTCCAATAACCTGTCATTGCGCGCACGTGAGATGCATGCCCGTCTTGAAAACCTCAGGAAAGGATGTCATTGATGCGTATTGTCATCGACATGCAAGGTGCGCAATCTGCAGGAAATCGCTACCGTGGTATAGGCCGTTATGTGCATGATTTTGCCAAGGCCATGTGTCGCAATCGAGGGGAGCATGAGGTCATTCTGGTGCTCAATGGGGCTTTCAAGGAGGCCTGCATCTCCATCCGCGATGACTTCAAGGATTTGGTGTCACAGGACCATATCCGTGTCTGGCAGGCGCCCGGGCCGTTTGACCATATACAGGCAGATGCGGAGGGACGGCGCGGTATCGCCGAGCAAGTCCGCCTGGCATTCATCCGTTCCTTGCAGCCATCGGTCCTGATCAATGGCGCCCTGTTCGACAGCGTGGATGACGAGTCCGTGGTCACGGTGGAGGCGGAAGATCGTGCTGGGTATATCACGGTCGCTGTGTTGCACGACCTGATACCGCTCATCTATCCAGATCTGTATCTGAATGCCAGCGCTTCATTGAGGCAATGGTATTTTGCGCAATTGGACCACCTCAAGGCCTGCCGCTATTTGCTGGCCAATTCTCAATCCACACGCGCTGAGGCCATTGACTATCTGCAGTGGCCTGCCAACCGGATTGAAAACATATCGTCCGATGTGGCAGAAGCCTTTTCGGTAGGTACGGTCATGCCGCAAACCGCGGCCGGGTTGCAGGCACGGCTGGGCTTGTGCAGACCCTTTGTGATGTACACCGGCGGCATGGACCACCGCAAAAACGTCCATGGTCTGATCGAAGCCTATGCCGCCATGCCGCAGGACGTCCAGGCGCAGCACCAATTGGTCATCGTGGGCAAGCTCTCGCTGGAGCAGATCAAAGACATGCGTCAACTTGCGCGGCTGCATGGCCTGCCAGATGAAACATTGGTTCTCACTGGTTTTGTGTCTGACGAAGACCTGCTGGCGCTCTATCGGCTCTGCAAGCTATTTGTCTTTCCTTCATGGCACGAAGGCTTTGGCCTGCCCTTGCTGGAAGCGATGCGATGCGGCAAAGCGGTTCTGGCGGGCAACACATCGGCCATGCCTGAAGTGGTCGGCAGGGCGGATGCCTTGTTCAATCCCCAGGATGTATGGTCTATCGCCGAAAAAATGGCCTTGGCTTTGCAGAACGACGGGTTTCGGGCTGAACTGGAGGCACATTCTCTGCAGCACAGCCGCCAGTTCTCCTGGGACCTCTCGGCGCAACGCAGCATAGTGGTACTGGAGCAGCAACAAGCACCCGCGATGCTTCCGGATGCCGAGCCTTGGCAAGCCCTCATGGCCCGGCTTGAGGCACTTCCCCGGCGCCCGGCACCGGAGACCTATGGTCTGGCATTGGCGCAGATGGTGGATCGGGCTTTTCCTCCACCGTCCACTGCAAAGCGTATGTTTGTCGATGTGACCGAGCTGGCCCGGCATGATGCGCGCACGGGGATTCAGCGCGTCGTACGCAGCATTCTCAAACAGTGGCTGTCATCACCGCCTGCGGGGTATGTGGTATTGCCGGTGCGTGCTGGCCAGGACGGGGGCTATCTGCTGGCCCATGCATTTACCCAGGCCTTTCTGGGAGCAGCTACCAGACCCGAGGCGGACACGCCCGTGGCCTTCTACGGCGGCGATACTTTTGTGGGTCTGGACTTCCAATCGGACGACGTGCCCAGATGCTCCGCCTTCTTTGAGCAAATGCGGGTCTGGGGTGTGGCAGTCTATTTTGTGGTCTATGACCTGCTGCCCTTGCAACTGCCCGAATGCTTTCAGGACGGGGCGGCCGCCAGCCATGCACGCTGGCTCAGCACCGTTGCCCGCAGCGATGGCGCGATCTGCATTTCCGCTGCGGTGGCGGACGAGCTCAAGGCCTACTTGCAGACCCAGTCTCCGCCTCCTCCTGACAGTTTCCGCGTGGACTGGTTCCACCTCGGTGCCGATATCGAGGAATCAGCGCCATCCGCAGGCATGCCGGTCGATGCGAATCAACTGATCTCCAAAATCCAGCGCCTGCCGAGCTTTCTGATGGTGGGGACGGTAGAGCCACGCAAAGGCCATGCGCAGGCTTTGGATGCCATGGAGCAGCTCTGGGCCTCCGGGGTGGAGGCCCAATTGGTGATTGTCGGGAAATCAGGCTGGAAGACCGAGGCGCTTGCCGAACGGATCCAGGCGCATCCTGAACGGGACAAACGCCTCATCTGGCTCCAGGGCATCAGCGATGAATATCTGGATGCTGTCTACAAGGCCTCCAGCGCACTGTTGGCCGTGTCCCAAGGGGAGGGCTTTGGCTTGCCCCTCATTGAGGCCGCTCAGCGTGGCTTGCCCATTGTGGCGCGCGACCTGCCGGTTTTCATGGAGGTGGCCGGTGCGCATGCCTTTTATTTTCAACAGGAACAGCATGAGGACCTGGCACAGGCCCTGAGGGAGTGGCTGGCGCACTTTGCCAGCGCAAGCCATCCCAGTTCTGCGCAGATGCCCTGGCTGACCTGGCGCGAGAGCGCGAATGGTCTGCTCGCGCTCATCGGGCAGACCTCCGCCAGCCCTAGGTGGGCAACCGCTGAGCACCTCGCTCCCTAGTAAAAAAACCTGCGCCGAGAGGAAAGCACCCCGTGAAGCTGATCATCCAAATACCTTGTCTCAATGAAGCAGGCACCTTGGCCATTGCACTACAAGCACTGCCCCGTCAGGTCCCCGGATTCGACGCCGTGGAATGGTTGATCATCGACGACGGCAGCTCGGATGACACCGTGCGTGTGGCCCAGGAAAATGGCGTGGACCATATCGTGCGCCACACCCGCAACCAAGGCCTGGCACGCGGCTTCATGACGGGTCTGGATGCCTGCCTGCGTCTGGGCGCCGATGTCATCGTCAACACAGACGCCGACAACCAGTACAACGCGCAAGATATTCCGCTGCTGACCGCCCCCATCGTGGCTGGCACCGCCGACATCGTGGTCGGTGCGAGGCCGATCGAAACCATTGCGCATTTCTCACCGCTCAAGAAGATGCTGCAGAAGCTGGGCAGCTGGGTGGTGAGGGTGGCTAGCAATACCGATATTCCGGATGCACCCAGTGGCTTCCGTGCGATGGGCCGCATGGCTGCGCAGCGCTTGGTGGTCTTCAACGACTACACCTACACGCTGGAAACCATCATCCAGGCGGGCCAAAAGAACATGGCCATCACCTCGGTGCCCATCCGCGTCAATGGTGATCTGCGCCCCTCTCGTCTGGTCAAGAGCATCAGCTCCTACATCAAGCGCAGCATTGTCACCATCATTCGCATTTTCATCATCTACCAGCCCTTCAAGTTTTTCATTTCGATCGGGTCGATACTTTTTGGCTTGGGGTTTTTGATTGGTCTGCGATTTTTATGGCGGTACTTTCACGGGGAAGGCTCTGGAAACATCCAGTCGCTGATTCTTTCCGGCGTATTGCTGGGGATGGGTTTTCAGACCTTCCTGGTGGCCTTCCTGGCAGATCTGCAGGCGGCCAACCGCAAACTGATGGAAGACATGCGTTTTGAATTGAAGCTGCAGAGCAGTGCGAAGGCTGTATTGCACAGCGACAGCGAAAGGAACACCCAGGGATGAAGATTTCCGGAGGCTTGCAGGAGCAGGGTATTGTCGTGGGGAATAACTATGATAAATATTCCTCGAAAAATCCGATAGCGCGTCGCATGGTGCAAGGTTTCTCCAATACCTTGTCATCGCTGGTGAAGAAGACCGGTGCGCAGACGATCCATGAGGTGGGCTGTGGTGAAGGCTATTGGACCTTGGGTTGGAAACGGCAGGGCATGGATGCCAGAGGCAGCGACTTTTCTGAGCAGGTGATTGCGCTTGCGCAGGACAACGCAAGGTCGCAAGGGATTTCACCCTCCATATTTTCCCAGCGCAGCATCTATGATCTCGTGCCTGCCAGCGACGGCGCAGAGCTGGTGGTGTGCTGCGAGGTGCTCGAGCATCTGGAAGATCCCCGGGCGGGTCTGGAGGCGCTTCAGCGGGTGGCCCAGGAACATGTCATTCTGAGCGTCCCGCGGGAGCCCATCTGGTGTGCGCTGAACATGGCCAGAGGCAAGTACTGGGGAGATCTGGGCAACACGCCCGGGCATATCCAGCACTGGTCCAGCGATAAATTTGTCCGCCTCGTCTCCGAGTATTTTGAGGTCCATGAGGTCTGCAAGCCTTTGCCATGGACCATGCTGCGATGTAAAAAATTCCAGTCCCCCACTTGATGCCTGCCAAATTATTCTCCAAAAAATACCTGCACCTGATGGGCGGGGTGCTGGGTGTTCTGGGTATCTTTTTTGTAGCTGCGCGGCTCTATAAATACGCTGACCAAATCAGCATCGCGCATTTCTCATCCCGAGAAATTTTCTGGATGGTATTGGCTGTGGGTGTGTATGGCGCGGCCAATGTCCTTCTGGCACTGGCCTGGCAAAAAATACTGGCTTTTTTTGATGCGCCTGTCGCGACGCCGTGGGCGATTCGAGCCTATGGAGTCTCGCAGCTGGCCAAGTATGTACCGGGCAATATCTTTCAATTTGCGGGGCGGCAAGCCATCGGCATGGCAGCAGGGTTGGAAGCGCGCGCGTTGCTGAAATCCACCTTCTATGAGTTGGGCTTGCTGGCGCTGGTTGGCGCATGCTATGGGATTCTGGCCTTGCCGCTGTTGCTCGGCTGGCTGAACGGATGGATGGCCTTGCTGCTCTTTATCGCGACGATCAGCGCTTTGGCATGGGGCATCCACCACTTTTTCGCTGCAAAACTGGCTGTCGCTTGGGGAATGCACACGCTATTTTTGATGGTGTCTGGCCTGATTTTCTGGCTGATTTTGCAAAACATCAGTCATGCCACGCCGCTGCCGGTGGCGGGCGTGGCAGGGGCCTATGTGTTGGCATGGCTGATCGGCCTGGTCACCCCGGGTGCACCCGCTGGCGTGGGTGTACGAGAGGCAGTGCTGTTGTTTCTGCTGGGTGCCTGGGTTCCACCAGGTCAGTTGGTCTTCACCATTGTGGTGGGTCGGATGGTGACCGTGCTCGGGGATTTGCTTTTCTTTGGCGTCTGCTGCGTGATGAAACGCAGCCAAGCTTGAATCAATATAAATCTATGCAATTTTCGTTTTCAAAATCGCAGACGCCTCCAGTGCACATAGGGCAGGCTAGTTTTTATGTGATTGCCTGTTTGTTTGTGATTTTTGTGAATGGCGCCGTTCCTTTTTTTGGTATTCCTACCTTGGGACAGGCCGTTTGGACGACAGGCTTTTCTCAGTCGTTTGCCAATGACTCTATTCTCAGTATCCATGCCCATAATATTGGTGCACCCCATCCTGCTGCCATGGCCTTTGGATTGGCAGGCGCCTGGTTGGCGGGGGTGTTTATCCGTTTGGGTTTGCATGCAGCGGATGCTTATGCGCTGATGGTGGCTTGCTGGCTCACGCTCGCATTTTGGGGTGCCTATCGGCTGTCTCGTGCGCTGGAGGTGGCGCCTGCCTTATCCGTTATCGCGGCCCTGGGCTGGGGCACCATGCCCATGGTATGGAACCATGCAGGCTATTCCATGCTGTCGACGGGCATTGCGCTGTTGCCGTTGTATATGTGGACGGCGTTGCGGTTCCTGGACGCCCCTTTGCTGGGCCATTATGGAAGAGCCATCAGCTATTTGATGGCCTGCATACTTGCCATCTTTATGGATGGCTATAGCTTCATGATGTTTGCGACCGGGGCCAGCATTCTTGCCGTTGCCTGGTACTGGAGAAAAAGAGCCAGCTGGCTGCATCTCGGTATCCATGGACTCTGCTTTTTGACTGCCTATGTCTTGTTCGCCCTCTACATTGGAAGAGGACAATATGCGGCCGCAGATTTGAATTTTTTCAGAGGATGGGGTGCCGATCTGGGCTTCTTCCTCATTCCTTCCGCAGGGGTGCACTGGTTCGCAGATCTGGCCGGCTGGAGCAGGCCGCGTTCGATGCGCGAGTATTTTGGTGACGAATCGGTTTGGATTACGACGTTCTGTTTGCCGTTGTTGGTCTTTGCAGCAGTCTTTTTCTTGCTCGGCAAGGGAAGATACAAGTACCCCTTGATGCTCATCTTGCTGTTTGGCTTCTACATGGCGATGGGTCCTTCTTTGAAATTCAATTCTCTGAAGCCCGCCACGGAAACCTCGCTGTCGATGGATGCCAAATACGCCATAGCGCCTACGGGATCGGGCTTTATTTCTCAGCATGTTCCCGGTTTCAAGAACATGCGGGCCAGCTATCGATGGGCTGCGCTGGGGGTTTTTGGCGCCTGGGCATTGTTGGTTGCCGCCCTTTCCCGAACACAGCGCAAAGAGGTCTCGGTAGCGGCGGCGCTGTCACTGGTGTTGGTGGTGGCGGCCAATCTTCCGAATCTTCCCCAACGATGGGAGTTGCAAAAGTCCTATCGCTCTCAATTCATGCAGATCGACCAGGATCTGTTGTTGAGCTTGGGGCAGCAGTTGCACCCCGGCGATAAAGTCGCGTTTATGCCTTGGCGGAATGATTTTCTGGTGAACTACCTGGCAAGCAAGCTGGATGTGGTTGCCTACAACATTGGCGGTGACAAGAATTTTGAAGATGCCAGAAGATTCTGGCCCGAGATATTGAAGACCATGCCGCTGGGCGGTATTCCGGACGACTTTTCGCAGCGGATCGTCAGCCTGCTCCGGAGCGGAGATGCTGACGCAGTGGTCATCCCTTACGTCGATATGCTGTGGGCCGCGCACCGCTGGCCTTATCCGGCTGAGGGCAGGGAGGCACTGCGCCCTAAGCTCCTGGAGCTAAGTGCCTCCCCCCTTGTCAGCGTGGCTGAAGAGACGTCTTATGCGGTTATTCGGCTCAAACCACCAAGTGTTTTGCCCTCCACGCGACAGGAATAGGCGGAGTGGCGACACGAAGTACTGGATCGGCTGGATGCGATCTGATCAAGGGGCTAGAGTGAGGCTGCGTCCAATTCCAGCCCCCGGGGCCAAAAGCCACTAAAGATGGCGGCGCACAGACTCTGAAACAGTTTTGATTTTTGATTACAAATTGCGCGATGTTCACCCCAGGTCCAGGCGGAAAGATCCTGCATAGTCATGCGGGTTTTCTGCCCTAGCGATGGCTTTCCAACAGGCCGCGAAGGCGCCATAGATTCAACGAGAACAAGCTCATGAAAAAAGCCATCATTACCGGCATTACCGGCCAAGACGGGGCCTACCTAGCCGAGCTGCTGCTCTCCAAGGGCTACACCGTGTACGCCACTTTCCGACGCACCAGCTCGGTCAACTTCTGGCGCATAGAAGAACTGGGCATCCAGAACCACCCGAACTTGCATCTCGTCGAGTACGACTTGACCGATCTGTCTTCCAGCATCCGCCTGCTGCAAAGCACAGAAGCCACCGAGGTGTACAACCTGGCCGCGCAGAGCTTTGTCGGTGTGTCGTTCGAGCAACCGGTGACGACTGCGGAGATCACTGGCTTGGGTGCCGTGAACCTGCTCGAAGCGATTCGCATCGTCAACCCCAAGGTGCGCTTCTACCAGGCCAGCACCTCGGAGATGTTTGGCAAGGTGCAGGCGGTGCCGCAGAAGGAAGACACCCCCTTCTACCCGCGCAGCCCCTATGGCGTGGCCAAGCTGTATGCGCACTGGATGACGGTGAACTACCGTGAGAGCTATGGCATCTTTGGCGCCAGCGGCATTTTGTTCAACCACGAAAGCCCGCTGCGCGGTCGCGAGTTCGTGACGCGCAAGATCACCGACAGCGTGGCCAAGATCAAGCTGGGCAAGCTCGATGTGATGGAGCTGGGCAATATTGATGCCAAGCGCGACTGGGGTTTTGCCAAGGAATATGTGGAAGGCATGTGGCGCATGCTGCAGGCCGATGAGCCTGACACTTTTGTGCTGGCCACCAACCGCACCGAGACCGTTCGCGACTTTGTACGCATGGCGTTTAAGGGCGCTGGTGTCGATGTTGATTTCCAAGGCAAGGCGGAGGCAGAGACCGCTGTTGATACCGCCACCGGCAAGACGGTGATGCGGGTCAATCCCAAGTTCTACCGCCCTGCCGAGGTGGAGTTGCTGATTGGTGACCCGGCCAAGGCCAAGGCCAAGTTGGGCTGGGCGCCGCAGACCTCGCTGGAGCAGCTGTGCCAGATGATGGTCGAGGCCGATATGCGCCGCAACCAAGCCGGGTTCTCGTTCTGATGAACGCCGCCGCCAATGCCATGGGTGCAGCAGGCCAAAAGCGGGTGCTGCTGACGGGTGCGCAAGGCTTTACCGGCCAGCACCTGGTGCCGTTGCTGCGCGCTGCGGGCTGGGATGTCTGGTCGCTGGATCGCTCCACCCCTAATGGCGCTGGGCTGATTCCAGCAGCGCAATGCCTGCAGGCGGATTTGCTCAATGAGGCAGCGCTGCAAAGCGCCGTTCAGCAGATCAGCCCGCAGGCGGTGGTGCATTTGGCGGCGATTGCCTTTGTGGGCCATGGCTCGGCGGACGACTTTTACCGGGTCAATGTGGTGGGTACCCGGCATTTGCTGCAGGCGTTGAGCACGCTGCCTGTGAAGCCGCAGTGTGTGCTGCTGGCCAGCAGTGCCAACATCTACGGCAACAGCCATGAAGGCGCCTTGCCAGAGGGCACCACCGCCAACCCCGCCAACGACTACGCGGTGAGCAAACTGGCCATGGAGTATATGGCGCGGCTTTGGCTGCCACAGCTGCCAGTGGTGCTGGTGCGGCCGTTCAACTACACGGGCCTGGGCCAGTCGCCGCAGTTTTTGATTCCCAAGATCGTGGACCATGCACTGCGAAAGGCGGACGTGATCGAGCTGGGCAATCTGGATGTGGACCGAGATTTTTCTGATGTGCGCGATGTGGCTGCTGCCTACGTGCGCTTGCTGGATAGCGCCGCGCAGGGCTCCGTGGCCGGTGGCGTGTTCAATGTCGGCTCGGGCCGCACCTGGTCGCTGCGCGATGTATTGGCACAGGTGCAGCAGATCAGCGGGCATGCGATGGAGGTGCGGGTGAACCCCGCCTTTGTACGCGCCAATGAAGTGCGCATCCTGTGCGCTGACACCACGGCGCTGGAGCAGGCGATTGGTGAATGGCGCAGCCACCAGCTGGAAGACACCCTGCGCTGGATGCTGCAGGCTTGAAGGACGTTATGGGTTTGGACATCATCCTGGGCGCCGATGCGCTGCATGCGCCGTTGACGGGCATTGGGCGCTACAGCTTCGAACTGGCCAGCCAGCTGCGCCAGCATCCCGATGTGGACCGTTTACGTTACTTCTCGCACGGCCATTGGGTGGCAGATCCGTTGGCGGCGCTGGGTGGACAGAGTTCAAGCCCCACCGCCCCGGTGCCTGGTGCGCAAAGCACTCCCAATACCGCGCCAACCCTGTTCACGCGTCTGCGAAGTACCTTGTCGGCCAACCGTACAGCAGTGCGGGTCTACCAATCGTTGATGCCTGCCATTTCGCGTTGGCGGGTCCGCGCAGAAGGCCAGGCCATCTTCCACTCTCCCAATTACCTGGTGCCGCCTTTTCCGGGCCGCACGGTCAACACCGTGCATGACCTCTCGCATGTGTTCTACCCAGAGTTCCACCCGCAGGCGCGGGTGGAGTTCATGAACCTGGCGTTTGGCAGCAGCCTCAAGCACACTGACCATGTCATCACCGATACGGAAACGGTGCGCCAGGAATTTATCCAGCACTTTGGCTGGTCGGCGGACAGGGTCAGCGCCATTGGCCTGGGCATGGATGCCGCCTACCACCCGCGCAGCGATGCGGAACTGGCGCCGGTACTGGCCAAGCATGGGCTGCAGCCATGCGGCTATGCGCTGTATGTGGGCACCATTGAGCCGCGTAAAAATATCAGCCGTTTGCTGCAGGCCTATGCGCAGTTGGACCCGGCTTTGCGCAAGGCCTGCCCTCTCGTGCTGGCAGGTGGCAAGGGCTGGAAATCCGAAGACGTACACCGCCGCATGGAGCAAGCCGCCAACGAAGGCTGGCTGCACTACCTGTCCTATGTCGACCAGGCCGACCTGCCCATGCTCTATGCGGGCGCGCGCCTGTTTGCCTACCCCTCGCTCTACGAAGGCTTTGGGCTGCCGATCGTGGAGGCTATGGCCAGCGGTACCCCCGTGCTGACCTCTGATACCTCCTGCATGCCAGAAGTGGCCGGTGGCGCTGCCGCGCTGGTCAACCCGCTCGATGTGGACGACATTCTGCGGGGCCTGCAAAGCCATCTGGGTGATGACGCCTGGCTACGCGATGCCAGCGCCAAGGGCTTGGCCCGTGCCGCCACCTACTCCTGGCAGCGTTGCACGGCGGAGACCCTGGCGGTTTACAAAGCGCTGTGAGCTGGCAAAGGTCTGAGTCCTGGTTAGGCCTCGTTAGCCCTTGCTGTCGGGCCAATCCACAAAGGAATGGCTCCACCCCGTCCACACCGCGGGCCCCGGCGCCATCTCCGCATCGCTGAGCAGGCAACTGTCCAACTGCGCGCGCAGCGCTGCCTCATCCATCCCCATGCCGATCAACACCAGCTCCTGCCGGGCATCCCCTACGCGGTCGTCCCAGGCTTTGCGGATCAAGGCCAGCGCCTCCGCATCCTGCGGCCAGCGCTCTTCCGGCACAGCGGCCCACCAGTAACCCGCAGCGCTATGGCGCGCCACCGCACCGGCTTGTGACCACTGGCCTGCCAACGTGGGGTGGCTGGCCAGCCAGAAAAAGCCTTTGGAGCGCACAACGCCCGGCCATTCCTGGTTGATCAGCGCGAAAAAGCGCTGGGGGTGGAAAGGGCGGCGCGCGCGGTAGACAAAGCTGCCAATGCCATAGGCTTCCGTTTCGGGCTGGTGGCTGCCGCGCAGCTCCTGCAGCCAGCCGGGCGCCTGGGAGGCCTGCTCAAAATCAAACAGACCCGTTTGCAGCACCTTGTGCAGGGGCACCTGGCCAAACTCGGCCAGCTCAATGCGGGCGCGGCGGTTCAGGCCGCGCAAGATGGCGATGAGCTGCTCGCGCTCTTCGTTGGATACCAAGTCGGCCTTGTTGAGGACGATCACATCGCAGAACTCGACCTGCTCGACCAGCAGATCCACGACGGTGCGCTGGTCCTCATCGCCCAGCGATTGGCCACGCGCCTGCAAGTGGTCGCGCGAGCTGTAGTCGCGCAAAAAGTTGAAGGCATCGACCACCGTCACCATCGTGTCCAGCTGCGCCACATCGCCCAGGCTGCGGCCGTCTTCGCCGGCAAAGGTAAAGGTCTCTGCCACGGGCAGAGGCTCGGAGATGCCGGTGGACTCGATGACCAGCTGGTCAAAGCGGCCTTCGCTGGCCAGGCGGGCGACTTCCACCAGCAAATCCTCGCGCAGGGTGCAGCAGATGCAGCCATTGCTCATCTCCACCAGCTTCTCATCGGTGCGCGATAGCTCGGCCCCGCCCTGGCGCACCAGGGCCGCATCGATATTGACCTCGGACATGTCATTGACGATGACCGCCACGCGCCGGCCTTCGCGGTTGTTGAGGATGTAATTCAGCAGGGTTGTTTTACCGGCGCCCAGAAACCCCGAGAGCACGGTGACCGGGAGTTTGGGTGGGCGTGTGGTTGCCAGTGGATTGGAGAGGGCGGTGGAAGTCATCGTGGAATAGCTGGGTTGGCGCTGGCTGGGGTGGCTTGCTGCATGCAGGGCCCGCGCTGGGTGGTGCCTTTGTTGGTGATGCAATATGTTATAACATAACAAATCGAAGCTGACTTTTCTCAAGCGTTCAGCGGGAACCGGGGGATGGCGGCTATCAGATGTGGAAAGGACAACGATGATTCCCAGAACCTACGCGCAGTGGCGGCACTGCATCACCGTCGAATGCGGCATCCCCTTGAGCGCCGACTTCATCGCGCTGCGCCTCGCGGTATGGCGCAATCCGGAGCTGGAGGAAACCCAGCGCTTCAGGCGCCTCTACGGCGATGCGCATTGGCAGGCGGTGCAGCGCTGGTTTGTGCAAGCCGCGCAAGAGCAGGAGGGCGCCCCTGCGGTGTCCCCGCTGGCCGTGTCCGCACAGCAGAACGGCTAAACTCTGGCCTCTGCCTTTGTTGTCACCATGTCCACAGTCGCCAAAACGCCCCCGCCCGAGTTGACCAAGCACCAAGCCCTGGTGCTGCAAGCGTTGGCGCGCGAGGCCAATCCAGCCAGCGCCTATGCCCTGCTCGACAAGTTGCGTGACGAAGGTGTGCGTGCGCCGCAGCAGGTCTACCGCGCGCTGGACAAGCTGATCGAGTACGGCCTGGTGCACCGGGTGGAGAGCCTCAACTCCTTTGTGGCCTGCGCCCATACGCATGCCGAAGGCCATGACCATGGCCTGGTGGTGTTCGCCATCTGCGATAGCTGCGGCCAGGTGGATGAGTTTTTGGAGCCTGCGGTAGAGCGGCGCCTGAAGACCTGGTCCAAGGCCAATGGCTTTCGCCCCAGCAGCACCCATGTCGAGATGCATGGCACCTGCGGCCGCTGCACTGCTGCACCGGCTGCCTGAGCGCGTCTAACCGCCGCTCTTTCCCCTCTCCGCTTCCGCTAATTCCTTCCCGTCCTTGCCTGGCCGTTTGTGCCGGGCTGGCTGCGTTTGCGCTTTGTTGTTTTCATTTGATGTTATAACATCACATTTTGAAATGCAGCAGTTGCGTGCTTTGTGCCACCAGGCGGATCTGGGTACGGCGGCAACTGTGAACGGGCGAGCTATGGGATCAACACAAACAACCAGGCGCCGCAGTGCCTTGCAGGCATCGGCGCTGGCGCGTTGCCTGCTGGCGCTGGGCTTGAGCGCGCTGCTCTGGGGCGTAGTGCTATGGGCGGTGCAGCAGCCATGATGCAGTCGGTTTCCCCTCTGACGGCGGCAGTGCATGGCGTGGACTTTGAACTCTCCAACCTCGGCCTGGGCTATGGCGGCAAGCTGGCGCTGCGGGGTGTCAGCGGGCAGTTTGCGGCGGGCTCGATGACGGCCGTTGTCGGCCCCAATGGCGGGGGCAAATCGACCTTGCTCAAAGGTCTGCTGGGGTTGCTCAAGCCCATGCAGGGGACGGTGCGCTGCCGCTATCCCCGCGCCGCGCTGGGCTACCTGGCACAGGCTTGCGAGGTGGAACGAGATTTTCCCATCAGCGTGGAAGACTTTGTCAGCCTGGGCCTCTGGGCGCAGACGGGCGCGCTGGGTGCCGTCAGCGATGCGCAGCGCGTGCAGATCAGCACTGCATTAGCGACAGTGGGCTTGCAGGGCTGGCAGCCGCGCTGGATTGCCGAGCTCTCGGGCGGGCAGTTCCAGCGCATGCGCTTTGCCCGGCTCTGGGTGCAGAACCCGCCGGTGATCTTGCTGGATGAGCCCTTTACCGGTGTCGATGAGCCCTCCATCGATGTGCTGCTGCAGCTGTTGCAGCAGTGGCATGTGCGGGGCCGCACCGTGCTGGCCGTGCTGCATGACCGCGAGATGGTGGAAGCGTTTTTTCCGCAGGCCTTGGCGCTGGCGGGCACGCAGCTGGGCTGGGGGGATACCGCTGATGTGCTGCCGAGCCTGGCTGCACGCGCAGGTGCCAGGAGGCGCGCATGATCGACGAGCTGTTGTGGCAGCCCTTTGTGGACTACGGCTTTATGCGCCGCGCGCTGGCCGGCTGCCTGGCCTTGAGCGCTGGTGCCGCGCCCTTGGGCACCATCTTGCTGTTGCGCCGCATGAGCCTGGTGGGCGATGCCATGTCGCATGCCATCTTGCCGGGCGCGGCCATGGGCTATTTGCTGTTTGGCCTGTCTCTACCGGCGATGACGATCGGTGGCCTGGCCGCGGGCCTGATCGTGGCCCTGCTCTCGGGCGTGGTGACCCGCTACACCGCCCTGCGCGAGGACGCGAGCTTTGCCGGCTTCTACCTGATCTCGCTGGCGCTGGGCGTGTTGCTGATCTCGCTGCGCGGCTCCAATGTGGATCTGCTGCATGTGTTGTTTGGCTCGGTGCTGGCGCTGGACGATCCCACCCTTTATCTGACCGCCACCATCGCCAGCCTGTCGATGCTGGGCCTGGCATTGATGTACCGGCCCTTGCTGATGGAATGCCTGGACCCCGGCTTTTTGCGGCTGCAGGGGCGCATGGGCAGCATCAGCCATGGGGTTTTCATGCTTTTGCTGGTGCTCAATTTGGTAGGGGGATTTCATTCGCTGGGCACCTTGATGGCGGTGGCCCTGGTGGTGCTGCCCGCCGCCAGTGCGCGGTTCTGGCTGCGCGGCGTGGGCCTGCAGATGGCGCTGTCCACCGGTATCGCGATGGCCGGCAGCGTGCTGGGCCTGCTGCTGTCCTTCCACGCGGGCATTGCGGCATCGGCCGCCATCACCTTGAGCCTGGGCAGCTTGTACCTGCTGTCCTTGTGCCTGGGCCGGCTGGGCAGCGTGTGGGCGCAGCGCCAGGCACCAGCCAACGATTCTGTGACTGAACCAATGGGAGTATCCGAATGAGCAACTTTTCCCTGAACCGCCGCGCGCTGCTGGGGCTGGCGCTGAGCAGCGCTCTGCCTGTCAGCACCGTCTGGGCTGCGGGCCAGCCGCTGCCCGTGGTGGCCAGCTTTTCGATCTTGCAGGATCTCACCCGCCAGGTCGGTGGTGATCTCGTCAGCGTCTCTGCGCTGGTCGGCCCTGACGGCGACGCCCATGTGTTTGAGCCCACGCCGCAGCAGGCGCGCCAGCTGCAGCAGGCCAGGGTATTGGTGGCCAATGGTCTCGATTTTGAGAGCTGGTTGCCGCGCCTCAAAAAGGCCGCAGGCTTTAAAGGCCAGGAGATCGTCGCATCGCAGGGCATTGCGGTGCGCGCCTTGCCCAAAGGGCAAGGCCATGACCACGGGCACGTCCATGGCGCTGGCGCTGAAAAGCACGACCATGACCATGGGCACGGCCACAACCATGGCCCCAATGACCCCCACGCCTGGCAGGATGTGAAAAACGCCATCGTCTATGTGCGCAATATCGCCAAGGGCCTGGCCACGGCAGACCCGGCCAACGCGTCCCAGTACGACCAGCAGGCCACGCAGTACATCGCCCGCTTGACGGCGCTGGACACGAGCCTGCGCCAGCGCTTTGCCGCCGTGCCCGCAGCGCGCCGCACCGTCGTCAGCACCCACGATGCCTTTGGCTACTTTGCCCAGGCCTATGGCCTGCATTTTGTGCCGGTGCGCGGCCTGTCGACCGAGTCCGAGCCCTCGGCGCGCGACATGGCAGCGCTGGTCAAGCAGGTGCGTGAAGAGCGCATTGGCGCCATCTTCCTGGAAAACATCTCCGACCCGCGCCTGCTGGAACAGCTGTCGCGCGAGACGGGCGCTGCCATCGGTGGGCGCCTCTACTCCGATGCGCTGTCGCCTGCAGGTGGACCGGCTGCCACCTATATCGATATGGTGGAGACCAACGCCAGCACCTTGCTCAAGGCCTTGCAGGCCGGTTGATCGGCGACTGGCTTACCGGCCGCTTCCGCTGTCTGCGCGGCAGCGGCGGCCATGCATGCTGGATTGTCGACCAGATGCATATTTGCAACGGCATCGGGCGGGGGTGGCCCGGTGCCGTCCAACGTCGGTGGCTGAGCGCCGCCGGCTCCTGACTTTTCTGCGCTGAGCACCCCGCTCCCCATGCACACAGCGGTACCCGATACTGCTGAATTCCCCTGATTTTCTAGATCCTCTGCTATCAAATTGTTTTTTGATGGCAGTCTTTCGCGTACCCGCTCGGCCCTCGATTTGCGCCGCAGCGGCCTCGGCGCAGACGCGGGCATCAAGATGCGTTATGACTATTGATATCATTCATTGATTAGTAAATAGCTCGACATCACTTATGATGCGACGCTGTTAGAAATGATATGAATTTCTAAAAATCAATAAATTAAATCGATGATTCGATCGCCGATGCTGGCGTCTACCGCCGCCGCGCGATCTTGTCATCCTAGGTTTGGAGCATCGCCGCTGTGTTTCAAGGCGATGAGGGAGGGGTGTCAACATGGTTTTTATTCAGGAAATCCGTCTGCGGCGGGCGCGCCAGCCTGTGGGCGGTAGCGCCTGTCGTCGGCTCAAGGCGGCCCAGGGCTTTACGCTCATCGAGGTCATGATCGTGGTCGCCATCGTGGGCATTCTGTCCGCGATTGCCTTGCCCAGCTACAGCGAGTACATCAAGCGCGGCCAGATCGTCGAGGGCATCACACCCTTGGCCGATATGGGCGCCAAGATGGAGCAGTTCTACCAGGACAACCGGACCTACGTTGCTGCCTGCCAAAGCAAGATAGCCGCAGAGCCTGCCGAAACGTCCCGCTTCAAGTACATCTGTGACGGACACATGTCTCGCTACACGGTAAAGGCCGAAGGCAAAGGATCCATGTCCGGCTTCGCGTTTGTACTGACCCACGAAGGTGCCCGCAACACAGCCAGCACGCCGCCAGGCTGGACGGCAGGATCAGGCTGCTGGTCCAGCCCATCACCACCCGGATCGAGCTGGTGCAGGGCGGCACGCAGCTGCCGCGTATTCTGGTTGCGACCGGGCGGTTGTTGGGCTTGGCTGATATGAGCGATGACAAGCAGCAGTCGGTCTATGGCTTTGATGACAAGGCCAGTGGCTATGACATGAGCGGGCCTGCGTTCCGCGCTGACCTGAAAGCCTCTGAGCTGAAAAACATCAGCCAGCCGGACGGCACGCTGGCGCGTGAGCTGCGCTGCACCAGCGCCGACCCGGCCGTCTGCAATGACCGCCGCCAAGGCTGGTATGTCGACCTGCCCGATGCCGGTGAGCGGGTCAATATCAACCTGCGCCTGGCGGGCAGCACCTTGGTGGTCGCCAGCAATGTGCCATCGGATGAGCCCTGCGTCGCAGGCGGCCATGGCTGGCTCAACTACCTCAACTTCGAGACAGGCCTGGCGGTGGTCGATGGCCCCAATGGCGGCCCGGCTGGGGTACAGGTGCCCGATACGCTTATCGTCGGCAATGCGCTGACCGCCAACCAAAACGGCGATGTCACCAGCCACGTCAGCCCCGGCAGTGTGCAGGATGAGCCGATTGACATCGCCATTCCGGTGGCAGCGCCCCGGCCGCAGGGCCGGCGCATTGGCTGGCGCGAGGCGGTGACAAACTAAGCGCTGGACCTCAACACAAAGGCCACCCGGGACATCTGTCTGGGTGGCCTTTCTTCTTGCGCAGAAACGCTGCGGGTTTCTGCAGCCAGATGCTCAGCGGGCCTCGGCCCCGGGAGCCGCCGCAGGCAGCCCCGTACCCAGCTGCAGCACCGCCGTCACCATCGTCCCTGCAGGGCTCGATTGCACACTGAAGCTGGCGCCCAGGCGCTCGGCGCGGGCGGCCATGCTGCGCATGCCCACCGATTGGCCGGCGCGCTGCACCGCCTGCACATCAAAGCCCACGCCATCGTCCTCGACCCGCACCAGCAGCTGGTTGGGTTTGGGCTGTGCGTATTCCACCCGCACCTTGCTGGCATGGCTGTGCTTGATGACGTTGGACAGCGCCTCTTCCACCAGCCGGGTCAGCAGCAGGCACTGCAGCGCATTGGGGCGCTTGCCTTCCTCGACCGTGCCCTGCCACTGCGCGGCAATACTCCAGTGGGTCTGCACGCCAATCTCATCCAAGATGCGGGTGATGCGGTGGCGCAGCGGTGCGGCCCATTGCACGGGGGTGTCGGGCACCGAGGCACCGGCACTGGAGCCGTAGTCAATCAGCTGGTTGAGGTCATCGCGCATGCTTTTGAGCAAGGACAGCACGCGCGCGCTGCTGATAGTGTCCGGTGCCTGCTCCACCAGCGCCATGCTGCGCACCAGCGCACCGCCCAGGCCGTCGTGCAGGTCATGGGCCAGGGCCATGCGCTCTTGCAGCTTGGCGTTTTCCAGCGCTTGCAGATGTTCGCGTTGCAGCGCCAGGGCCAGCTCGCTGCGTGCCGATTCCACCCCCACCTTGAGCTCGCGGTTAAAGCGCCGCACCTCGTGCATCTGCCGCACCAGCTGGCCACCCAAGAGCAGCATCAGCAGGCCAATCACCAGCACGCCGCTGAGTGCGGCCCAGTCGCGTGCCACCTGCCAGCGGTCCAGCACCGAGTAGAGGTTGTTCAGCGCCACCAGGGTAAGCAGCAACCAGATGCAGGCGAGCAGGATATGCGCCAGATTGCGCGGCCGATTGCGCGGAAACCAGGCATGGAGCTGGAACTGCAGGCCATTGACCAAAAACACCGCCGTCGCGCCCTGCCACACCAGGCTGAAGCCCTGGCGCGCATGCTCGGCCGGCACCAGGCAGGTGGCAGCCGCGCCGATAAAGGCCAGCAGCCACAAGAAACGCTCCACCCAGGGTAGCTTTTGCGCCCCAAAGCGGAAGGTGAAAATGCAGACGCTCAGCACATAGCCCAGCAAGGCAATCAGGCTGAAGCGGCCCCGGGTCAGCGAGTCGGGCCAGGGCCATTGGGTATCGGCCAGGTAGGTGCTGAGGTAGAGCATCCAGCACAAGGCCATCAGCGCAAACCAACCATAGGTGCGGGCCTTGCGCTGCAGCAGCCAAATGCTGAAAAACAGCACGCCGGCCATCGCACACAGCACGGCATTGACAAAGTAGACCGTGCGCTGGCGCCATTCCTTGGCCTCCTGCATCTGCGCCACCGCCTGGGGCGTGCCCAGCCGCAACTGGCCCATGCCGGGGCTCAATGCCCGGGGGCCCACCGCATAGACCCAGACCGTATTGGTACCCGGCTGCAGCATCGACTCGGGCAGCAACCACCAGCGTGGCACATTCCAGCTGCGCGACAGCGGCTCGACCAGCGAGGCATCGCTCCAGAGCAAATCGCGGTTCACATAGACGGCACCGGCCACGCTGATGCCGTCGATGCCCAGCGCGACGGGCGCTGGCGCTGGCATTGGCGCTGTGGCCAAGGCGGAGGCAGAGACGGCATCGGCGGCAGGCGGGCTGCTGCTGCAGGCACGCTGCCAAAGAATGCGGTACCAGACGGCGCCATCATGCTCCGGCCAGCGGCTGGTCCATACATCGGGGAGCGTGACCGGCTGCCAGCCTTGTTCCGGGGCCGGCAGGGTGGCGTTGCCCTCGGGGGCGCGAACGGCATCCACCTGCAGGATCTGCGCCGGGCAGCGGTCCGCATCTGCGGAAGTGGGTGGCGCAGCCTGAGCCATCGCGGGCCCCGCCAGCAGCAGCCACAGCAAGGACAGCAGCACCAGCAACTGCGCCCCGGCTTGCTGCAGCCGGGGCAGGGGGCTCCAGCGCCCGCTCACTCAATCATTCCCCGTGCGCGTGCTTCGCGCACCGCCATCATGCGTGAGGAGACGGCCAGCTTGCGATAAATGCGTTTGACATGGCTCTCCACGGTGTGGTGGGACAGATGCACTTCATTGGCAATCTCGCGGTTGCTCATGCCATCGGCCACCAGACGCAAAATCTCGGCCTCGCGGGGTGTCAGGCCCACATCCGGCTCGCCGCCGATGGCTGCGGTTGCCGCACCATCGGCCGCCTTGGGCGCGCGCAAGGGCAGCAACTGCAAAATGCGCCGGGCAATAAAGGGGTCGATCGGTGCACCGCCGCGCAAAACACTGCGGATGGATAGCATCACCTCAAAATCATCGCGCTGCTTGAGCACATAGCCGGTGGCCCCGGCGCGCAAGGCGCTCAGGATCAGCTCCTCCGAGCTCCAGGCCGACACCACCAGAATGCCCAGGCCCGGGTCCTCGGCCCGCAGCTCTTCTATCAACGACTGGCCATTGCCATCGGGGAGCCGCAAATCCACTAAGGCCAGCCCCACCGGCTGCTCGGCCACCACCGCCCGCGCGGCAGCCAGGGTATCCGCAAAGATCAGGGCATCGTCCTCATAGCCCAGTTGCTGCAAGATCTGGCGCAAGCGTTCCTGCAGCAGGGGCTCGTCCTCCACCACCAGCACGGGGACGGGCAAAAGGGCATCTTCAGCGAGCAAGGAGGGTTCGAGCATGGGCAATCACAGAAACGCGGGGGCGGACCCCCGCGATGGTAGGCGAGTGGGCGAAAAATGCTATCCCTGAAACTGGGGAATTTCCCCGCCTGTGCGGTTGGTCGATGGCAGGTAAGTGGTCACTGCCCAGCCAGCAAGCCGGGGCAGCGCAACCAGCAATCCCCATTTTGTTTTTGCCGAAGTGATAGTTATGAGTGATTTAAATTGGTATTACCAATATAGCAATTAGGCTATTAGATTGTTAAATTAAGGGTTTACCCGGGCAATAAAATCCGCAGTTTCCCCAATAATCGCCCAACTTTGCCGCAGGTTGGCGATTTCATGGTTTATTGGTAATACCAATTTAGACCAGCGGCCCAACCAATGGCATAGCGTACAAGCCATTCACCTGGCATGTCTCGAAGCAGGGCAGCCCCAAGCAGCCTGCTGCGCGATGTCACTCGGTGAACAGCCCAAGAACAAGGGGCGCCACGCGCCCGTCCAATCACTTCGAGACATCGCCATGCAAACTCTCTGGCAGCAAAATTACGACCCGGCGGGCAACATCTGGGTCTCCGCCCTGGTAGCGCTGATCCCCATCGTTTTCTTCTTTTTGGCACTGACCAAGCTGCGGCTCAAGGGCTACCAGGCGGGGACCGTCACGGTGGTGTTGTCACTGGCGGTGGCGTTGTTGTTCTACCGCATGCCCGTCAGCGCGGCGCTGGCCTCGGCCGTCTATGGCTTCTTCTACGGCTTGTGGCCGATTGCCTGGATCATTGTGGCTGCCGTGTTTCTGTACAAGATCTCCGTCAAAACGGGGCAGTTCGATGTGATCCGCTCGTCCATCCTGTCGGTTACCCCGGACCAGCGGCTGCAGCTCATCCTGGTGGGCTTTTGCTTCGGGGCTTTTTTGGAAGGCGCGGCAGGTTTTGGCGCACCGGTTGCCATCACGGCGGCCTTGCTCGTCGGCCTGGGCTTTAAGCCGCTGTATGCCGCAGGTCTGTGCCTGATTGCCAATACCGCGCCGGTCGCCTTTGGCGCGATGGGCATTCCGATCATCGTCGCTGGCCAGGTGTCGGGCGTCGATGCGTTTGCGATTGGCCAGATGGCTGGCCGCCAGCTGCCCTTTATGACCGTGCTCGTGTTGTTCTGGCTGATGGCCATCATGGATGGCTGGCGGGGTGTGAAGGAGACCTGGCCTGCCGTCCTGGTCGGTGGCGGTTCGTTTGCGATTGTGCAGTTCCTCACCGCCAACTACATTGGCCCGGAGCTGCCCGATATCACCTCGGCCATCGTGTCCTTGATTGCGCTCACCTTGTTCCTCAAGGTCTGGCAGCCCAAACGCATCTTCCGCTTTACGCCAGAGCCCGGTGAGCAGGGTGCCGCAGCCGTGCCTGTAGCACCGGTGTCGTCGGGCGCGCCACTGACGGCCATGGCCGTCATCAAGGCCTGGTCGCCCTTCATCATCCTGACCGCCATGGTCACGGTCTGGAGCATCAAGCCCTTCAAGGCGCTGTTTGCGGCGGGAGGCCCGCTGGCGGCTACCGTCATCAATATTCCGGTGCCGTTCTTGCATAACCTGGTCGAGAAGACGCCGCCCGTCGTGGCCGCTGCTGCGCCTTATGGCGCCGTCTACACCTTCAACTGGCTGCTGGCCACGGGCACCGCCATCCTGATTGCGGCGCTGATCACCATTGCCTTTACCCGCCTGTCACCGTCCAAAGCGGTCGCTACCTTGGGCGAGACCTTCAAAGAGCTTGCGGTACCGATCTACTCCATCGGCATGGTGCTGGCCTTTGCCTTTGTTGCCAACTACTCGGGCCTGTCGGCCACCCTGGCGCTGGCGTTGGCGCATACCGGCCATGCCTTTACCTTCTTCTCGCCTTTCCTGGGCTGGATTGGCGTGTTCCTAACGGGGTCGGACACTTCTGCCAACGCGCTGTTTGCCGCGCTGCAGGCCACCACCGCGCAGCAGCTGGGCCTCCCCCAGGTGCTGACCGTGGCAGCCAACACCACCGGCGGCGTTACGGGCAAGATGATCTCGCCCCAGTCCATCGCCATTGCCTGCGCCGCGGTGGGGCTGTCCGGGCGCGAATCTGATCTGTTCCGCTTCACGGTGAAGCACAGCCTGATCTTTGCCGTCATCATCGGTTTGATTACTACGCTGCAGGCTTATGTGTTTCCGTGGATGATTCCAGGTCATTGAGCGTCGCTGCGCCATCGCCATCGTTGGGGCCGCGACCACCACACAGAAAACCTGAAAGCTCCCCCATGCGCCTTGCTGACCATGTTGTCGAAAAACTGCTTGCCCTGGTGCAGGCCCGTGGGCTGCAGCCGGGCCAGCGCCTGCCCGCAGAGCGGCAACTGGCGCTGGATCTGGGGGTGTCGCGCACGTCAGTGCGCGAGGCGCTGCAAAAGCTCATCAGCCAAGGGGTGCTGTCGGCCCGGCGCGGCGATGGCACCTATGTGCAGACAGTGCCATCGGCCGATTGGCTGCAGGAGGCCATGGCGCCACTGGCGGGGCTGATCGAATCGGACCCCAACTACCGCTACGACGTACTGGAAACCCGCCATGCGCTGGAGAGCAGCACCGCCTGGCTGGCTGCGCAGCGCGCCACCGCGCAAGACAAGGAGCGCATCCAGCGCTGCTTTGAGGTGATGATTGACCACCAGCAAAGCGGCCATGCCGAGCTGGCCGCGCGGGCCGATGCGCAGTTCCACCTGGCGATTGCCGAGGCCTCGCACAACCTGGTGTTGGTGCAGGTCATGCAAAGCCTGTTCACCGTGGTGCTCTCTACCGTGGAGCGCAACCGCCACGACATGTTCCGCCTGAGCGCCCCTGTTACCCTGCAGCAGCTCACGGTGCAGCACCAAAGCCTCATGCAGGCGATTCTGGAGGGTGACCCGCAGCGCGCCCGCGCCTGCATTGGCGAGCACCTGGAGCATGTGCGCCACACCATCCAGCAGATGGACGAAGAGCGCGCCCGCCGCGAGCGGTCGATGCGCCTGCTGGCCGAGCTAATGCCCAGCCCGCCGGCTGCGCCATGATCTGCATTGCGCCAGACGACAGCCGAGACAACAGCCCCGAGACAAACACCCCAGCCCTGAGAGCGCCACCATGATCATCTCTTCCGCATCCGACTACCGCGCCGCCGCGCAAAAGCGCCTGCCGCCCTTCTTGTTCCACTACATCGATGGCGGCGCCTATGCCGAGCAAACGCTCAAGCGCAATGTGGCCGACTACGCCGATGTGGCGCTGCGCCAGCGCGTGCTCAAGGACATGAGCCAGCTCGACACCAGCATCGAGCTGTTTGGCGAAAAGCTCTCCATCCCCGCCATCCTGGCGCCCGTCGGTCTGCTAGGCATGTTTGCCCGCCGGGGGGAGGTGCAGGCATCGCGCGCCGCAGCCGCCCACGGCATTCCCTTCACCCTGTCCACCGTCTCGGTCTGCCCGATTGAAGAGGTGGCACCCGGCCTGGGCCGCCCGATGTGGTTCCAGCTCTATGTGCTCAAGGACCGGGGCTTTATGAAGAACGCGCTGGAGCGCGCGCAGGCCGCCGGCTGCTCCACCCTGGTGTTCACCGTCGATATGCCCGTGCCCGGCGCCCGCTACCGCGATGCGCACTCGGGCATGAGCGGCCCCAATGCCGCACTGCGCCGTTACTGGCAGTCCGTCACCCACCCGGCCTGGTCCTGGGATGTGGGCTTGAACGGCCGCCCGCACGACCTGGGCAATATCTCCGCCTACCGAGGCAGCCCCACCGGTTTGGCCGACTACATCGGCTGGTTGGGCAGCAATTTTGATCCATCGATCTCCTGGAAGGACCTGGAATGGATCCGCGATTTCTGGAAGGGCCCGATGGTCATCAAGGGCATCCTCGACCCAGAAGACGCCAAGGATGCCGTGCGCTTTGGCGCCGATGGCATCGTGGTCAGCAACCATGGTGGCCGCCAGTTGGATGGGGTGCTGTCATCGGCCCGTGCGCTGCCGGCCATTGCCGATGCGGTCAAGGGCCAGATCAAGATCCTGGCGGACTCGGGCATCCGCAATGGCTTGGACATTGTGCGCGCCATCGCCTTGGGGGCTGATGCCACCTTGCTCGGCCGCGCCTTTATCTATGCGCTGGCCACCTCGGGCCAGGCCGGCGTCAAGCACCTGCTGGAGCTGATGGAAAAGGAAATGCGCGTCGCGATGACCTTGACCAGTGTGGCCAAAGTGGCCGATATCAACGGCGACCTGCTGGTGCGCCCCTAAACCCCGACCAGCCCTCGACCCCGACCTGCCATGACCGCTGCCCCCACCACCCCCGTCTCGCGCGATGCGCTGCTTGCCCAGCTGCGCGCCGCCGTCGGCCCCGCCCATGTGCTGACCGGCGACCAGGCCACGCGCCGCTTTCGCAAAGGCCACCGCACGGGTGAAGGCCCTGTGCTGGCCGTGGTGCGCCCGGCCAGCTTGTGGGAGCAGTGGCAGGTGCTGGAGGCTGCTGTGGCCGCCGACCGCATTGTCATCATGCAGGCGGCCAACACCGGGCTCACCGGCGGATCGACGCCCGACGGCAGTGGCTATGACCGCGAGATTGTGCTGATCAACACCTTGCGCATCACCGGCGTACAGGTCATCAGCGATGGCGCTCAGGTCGTCTGCCTGCCAGGCGCGACCTTGGACAAGCTGGAGCAGGTGCTGGCACCCTTGGGGCGCGAGCCGCATTCGGTCATTGGCTCGTCCTGCATCGGCGCCTCGGTGCTGGGCGGCATCTGCAACAACTCCGGTGGCTCGCTGGTGCGGCGCGGCCCGGCCTATACCGAGCTGGCGCTCTATGCCCAGGTGCAGGCCGACGGCACGCTGGCGCTGGTCAACCACCTCGGCATTGCGCTGGGCGCCACGCCGCAAGAGATCCTCACCCGCCTGCAAAACGGCGACTACCACGAGGCCGACATTGCACACGATGCGCAGCGCGCCGCGTCCGATCCGCGCTACGCCGCCGCCGTGCGCGATGTGGACCAGGATTCGCCCGCGCGCTTCAATGCCGATCCCTCGCGCTTGTTTGAGGCCTCGGGCTCGGCCGGCAAGCTCTGCCTGTTTGCGGTGCGGCTCGACACCTTCCCCAAAGTGCCCAGCACCGTGTTCTACATCGGCAGCAATGCGGCCGATGATTTGACCGAGGTGCGCCGCCATCTGCTCACCGCCTTGCCGGAGCTGCCCATTGCCGGCGAGTACATCCACCGCACCGCTTACGACATTGGCGAGCGCTACGGCAAAGACACTTTCTTACTGATTGACCGCTTGGGCACCGCCCGGGTACCCGCTGCTTTTGCGCTCAAAAGCCGTATTGACGGCTTTTTTGAGCGCCTGGGTGTGCGCGGGCTGAGCGACCGCGTCATCCAAACCCTGACCCAATGGCTGCCCAGCCACCTGCCAGCGCGTATGCGCCAGTGGCGTGAGCGCTACGAACACCATCTGCTGCTGCGCGTCTCCAACGACACGGCTGAGGCCACGCGCGCGTTTCTGGCCAGCTATTTTGGCGGTAGTGCCAGTGGCGCTTGGTTTGAATGCGATGCCGACGAAGGCCGCAAGGCCTTTTTGCACCGTTTTGCGATAGCCGGTGCCGCCATCCGCTACCGCGAAATCCACCGTGCGCAGGTGGAAGACATCGTCGCGCTCGATGTGGCGCTGCGCCGCAATGACCGTGCATGGGTGGAGCAGCTACCGGCCGATGTGGAGGCCGACATGGTGCACAAGCTGTACTACGGCCATTTCTTCTGCCATGTTTTCCACCAGGACTACATCGTGAAGAAGGGGGTGGACCCGTTGGCCATGGAGCACCGCATGTGGGCGCTGCTGGATGCACGCCGGGCCGAGTACCCGGCAGAACATAACGTGGGCCACCTCTATGTGGCCAAGCCTGCGCTGGCGGATTTTTACCGTAGCCTGGACCCCAGCAACAGCTTCAACCCCGGCATTGGCCACACGGCACGGGGCAAGAACTGGGAGGCTTGCTGCGATCGGCCAGGCGGCTGGTCCAAGGCGTACTCAGAATAGCTGGCGCGTGCAAGCGACGGGGTGGCGCTGGCCGCTCAGAGCGTGTCGCACAGCAAGTCCCAGAAACTTTGCACCAGCAACGGTGTATCGGCCCGTTTGCCATGCTTCATCAGGCAAATCTTGCGGGCCAGATGCGGGCGGCTGACCGGCAGGTAGCACAGCTGCGGGTCGGCCAGCGCCTGCTTGTTGAGGCTGGAGATCACGCCCACCTTCAGGTCGTTGTGCACCACCGCATACAGCGATTCGATGGACCACAGGTTCTGCGGCGTGTTCATGTTCACGCCCTGGGCCTTGAGCGTGGCGGCAATCATCTCGTAGGTACTGCCCCGGCGCAAAACCACCAGTGACTGGTCCTTCAAATCGCGCCAATACAGCGTGGCATGCTGCGCCAGCGGATGGCGTTCGGAGACGGCGACCAGGATCTCATCGGTGGCAATCAGGCGCGAGTCGATGTGCGCTGGCGTGTCGAAATGCAGGCCCACCGCGATATCGGCATCGCCCTGTGTGATGGACTGGGCCAGCGTGTCGCTGTGCATGTCGTCCATCTGGAACTGCACCTCCGGGTAGTGCGCTTGAAACTTCGCCATATACGGGGCAATCCACTGCAGGGCCGAGGGAATGCAGTGGATGCGGATGACATGGCTGCGGTGCTGCAGGCGCTGCAGCATGTCGTCCATCCCCTGGTCAAAGGTGGCAATCATCCAGCTGACCTGCGCGCGCACCGATTCGCCCGCTGGCGTGAGCCTGACGCGCCGCATGCTGCGGTCAAACAAGGTGGCACCCAGGGTGATCTCCAGCTCGCGGATGGCGGAGGAGAAAGCCGGCTGGCTCATCTCCAGCGACTCTGCAGCCTGGGTGAAGGTGGGGTGTTCGGCAGCTTGCTTGAAACAGCTGAGTTGCCGCAACGTGGGGATGGGGGCCGATCTCTGCGGCTGGAATACGTGCGTCATGTCGAATTCATTTTTTCAAATCGTATTAAATTATCCAATTGTAAATATCTATGCAATGCAGCTTTTACTAAAAAGTAAGAAATTGATGGATATCCAGTGGTGCTCTTAGCCCCATTCCGCATGGCAGACGCGCGAAACGGGTGCTGACTTATGCGGTTAAAAACCATTAGGCATGGGGTTTTTACTGGTTTACATGCGAGCGAGACTGGGTTGTTTGGAGGAAGTGCAGCAGCCAAAAATTCCGTGAAAACGCGCTGGCATAACATTTGTTAAATTTATTGATTGTTATTTTTGATAGATGTACTTTATCATGTAAGTTGGTTTTTTAGCGCAGGTTCTCGCCGGGTCAACGCGCCGGTGTTGGCAGTTTTGGCGATGGGCCGAGCGCATGCAACGCGGTGCCGTCAGCGATGTCGGCCGCTTTCGCAACGGGGGCCAGGCAAGTGCTTACCGGCAGTTGCAGCGGCATTGATGTACCGGTGCGCCGATGCGCCGGTGCGTCGATGCGCCCGTCTCGCCTAGCGCAGCAACCTCCCCGTACTTTTTGTGATCCGCATCTCCGTGCTGCAGCCAACGCCACCCGCTCGCAGGGGCTTGCCTGGCGGCGCGGCGCTGCTTTTTCTGTGATGAACTCAGCTATGAAAATGACCGCAATTGATTGGAACCAGGCGCCAGAGAACGCGCGCTGGTGGGCGATAGATGGCGATGGCCATGCCTATTGGTACTGCATGCCGCAGATTGCAACGGCGACCACGTTCTGGTTCTCTGCGCGCCAGCCGGCCCCCAGCTTTGGCTATGCCCGCGATTTCCGCGTGTCGCTGCAAGAGCGGCCACCGGCAGTGGATGTGTCCTACCCCGCGCCCGTGCAAGTGGCAGCGGCGCGTCTGCTGCGCCGCTGAAGGGGCTTGGGGTGCCCACGCAAAAACGGCGCCCGAAGGCGCCGTGTGCACAGATCCTGGTGGACGCCTAGATGATGCCCAGGAAGCAGGTCGCGGCCAGCAGCGACAGCGACAGCCCCCAAATCCAGAAGAACGAGTAGCGGATGTGCTGGCCCGTCGACAGCTTGGCCAGGCCCAGGCCCATCCACAGCGCGGGGGAGAACGGCGAGACAAAGGTGCCCACGATGCTGCCGATGATCATCGCGTAGCCCGCTGATGTGGGCGCCACACCGGCTTGGCTGGTGATCTGCTCGACGACGGGGAACAGCGCAAAGTAATAGGCATCGGTGCTCAGCACCAGCTCCAGCGGAATGCCGATGGCGCCAATCACCAGGTGCAGATAGGGCAGCAGCACCGCAGGCAGCACATCGACCAGCGCCACGGCAATGCTGTTGAGCATGCCCGACTCCTTGAGGATGCCCAGGAAGGTGCCAGCGGCCAGGATGATGCTGGCCATCATGATCGCACCGCCCGCATGCGCGTTGATGCGCTCAATCTGCATCTTGGGTTGGGGGTAGTTGATGACCAGGGCCACGCACAAGGCAATCATGAAGGTATAGCCCGGTGGGAACAGTCCCATCACCAGCACCGCCAACGTGAGCAAAAACACCAGCGCATTCACCCAGCGCAGGCGGGGGCGTAGCAACTGAGCACGCGCCTCATCGGCCGCTCTTTCTGCCGCTTCCTGGATGGCCAGCTCGGTGGCGCCATGGGGTTGCAGTGCGGCGGCCAGGCCGTCTACCGGCGTAGGGGCAAGTGCGGCTCCATGGCTGGCTGCCAACGCGGTCTGCGCGCCTGCGTCGGCGCTGTCATCGCCTTGCTCCATTGCGCGGATGCGGCGCTGCTCACGCAGGCCCAAAAACACCGCCATGGCCAGCAGCATCACCAGGCCGATGGCCTGCACCGGAATCAGCGCACGCCACAGCACAACGGCATCCATCTCCAGCACCGTGGCCACCCGGCCCACCGGGCCGCCCCAGGGCAGCATGTTCACCACGCCCGCACTGGCGGCCAGCAGCAAAAACAGCAGATACGGGCTCATCTTGAGCCGGCGGTACAGCGGCAGCAACGGAGGCACCACCAGCAAAAAGGTCGATGCGCCGGCGCCATCGAGCTGGGCCACCGCCGATATCAGCACGGTGCCCACCGCCACGGCAATCACATTGCCGCGGGTGATGCGCACCATCGCGCGTATCAGGGGGTCAAACAGGCCCACATCGTTCATCACGCCAAAGAACAGGATGGCGAAGATGAACATGGTCACCACCTGCACCACCGAGCTGATGCCGTGGCGGTAGAAGGCGTTGATCTCTTCAGGGCTGAAGCCGGCCACGAGCGCGCCGACCAGGGGAACCAGAACCATGCTGATGACCGGAGAGACTTTCTCGGTCAGCAGCAAGGCGACGATGACAACAATAATGGCCAAGCCAATCAAGGTGAGCATAGGGACTTACTTCTTATAAGACGTGGGGGGTGGTGGCCCATACCCATGCAGGTATGCAGCCGGCGGGCTCAGAGCGGCCCACAAGGCCTGGTGACGGACCGACCGACGCCTGGCAGTGCTTGTGGCGTGGCCTGGGGCTGGGGCGGTGTCTCCTTGGCAAACTGGGGAGGGGGTGGTTTGCCGGGGCCGTGTGGGCCGTTCTTATCTGCTGCCTGGCCTTTTCTGGGGGTTGAATTTGAAAAGGCCCTTGTCTCTCACGTAGCGGGCAGATTGCTTGCGGGCATTGCGCGCCCGGGTTCGTTTGTGGGTGTAGCCGGACCAGTCGGCCCAGAGCTTCCACAGCAGGGCCATGAACGAGGGCAGCAGCACCTCGGGCCAGAGCCAGCCATCAACGGGTGGCACTTCATAGATTTTGAGCATCAGCACGCTGACAGCAAAGATCAGGAGGTACATGGCAGGGCAAAGGGAGCGCGCTGGTGCTGCTGGGCGCTGAAAGGGCCGGTACCTGTGTGGACGGCGAACCTTTCAACGGCAGCTGCAGCGCAAGGCAGGTGGTGGCTTGGGACAAGGCCAGAACACCTGCCGGGGTTGAACAAGAAAGCCAGGCCGCCTGATTGCCGGGGAGCAAAGGCCACACCCCACACCTTGCAAGCCTGAGAGATGCCTGCCTGGCCTGCGCCGGGCTGCGGCCAAGGCGGAGGGAGAAGCAAGCGCTCGCAAATTATAGCTTTACGCTAAGAAAAACATTAAATAAATCATTAACAGCTATTGTTAATCGTCTGCGGTGCCGTGCCGAGGCGCTGACTTGACCGCCCCAGGCCAGGGCATCGCGCAGCCAATTTTTGCAAGAGATGGGGGCCTTGGCAGTTGCTTCTGTCGCAGGGCGAGGTATTGCCAAACACCCTGTGCTGGCATGTTCCTGAGGGAAGGGCTGGTAGCGCTCAGTGGCCAGGAATTAACCGCCATCCAACACCCCGCAATGCCCTCTATGTCCTAGTGGCATATAGGGTTTGGTTTTCAGAAGTTAACGAATCGATTCCTCTGAATAAACACATTCAGAAAAATAGTAATCAATCAGATATGAGCAAGCTGCTGTGACAAATTAGCAATGCCTGCATCCTATAAAAAGCAACGATAAAAATAAAATTCAGTGTTTTCAATGGCTTCTGAATGCGGTTATTTCGTCATCCTAAGCGTCTCTTTCTGCAAACATAAACCTATCGTTACAAAATAAACACATGCATGATTTTGGACATTCTGAGCTCATATGTGAACCGTTTTGTCGCTTTAGGTTGGTGGGAACGCACGCGCACTTTGCTAGCAGCCATCGCAAGACAGATAGGCGATGCAGCGCATTTAGCGGGGTGGTAAATGGGGTGCAAAAGGCATCCATAACAGGGTGGGTAAACCCGTGGACGAGGGCCTCCATACCTCAGCAATGTCAACTTTTATAAACCTTTGGCGAGTTGGTGGTTTTCACGCCGCCAGTTGCTTCGGGTGCTACTTTTTGGAGGCGAGACCTTAGAATTCTGAAATATTAATATTTTCAATGGATGGAGTGGTTATGATAAAAAACTGCATCAATTTGCTAAGGCCAGGGGCGTCGCCCTCGGCGCTCAACGCCCCTGAGGCGGCAACCCCCAAGCGGGCTGCGCCCCGCATTTCGGCAATCGCCCCCACCTTGCTGGCCCTGGCCGGCTTTTGCGTGTTGGCGGCCCCTGCGCATGCCGCCATTGGCATCACCAGCGTGGTGGTCAGTGCTGATGGCACCATCCCTTTCGATGCCGATAACAACCCCGGCAACGACAGCGGTGCGCTCAATGGCGTGGTGCGTTCGCAAGACACGGTTCTGTACACCGTCAACTACAACGCTTCGGACACCACCAGCAGCGTGATCACCGCGACTTTGTCTGCTGGCATGCGTTGGGATCCGACGGTCACGGCCGCCACGGTCTGTAATGGACCTAGTGGTGGCTCGTTGAATGCTGACCGCAATGTGCTGACCTGTGATCGCCAGCCTGCCACTCCAGGGGTGGAGTCTTTCCAGCTGTTGGGTTGGGTGGGCGCGGTAGCCAATGGCGCGGCAGTGACGATGACGGCAGCGTCGGGTGGCACAACGGCTACTTCGACGCCTGTGACGGTGTCGGCTACGCCGAAAACTGACACCCGAAATCGAGTGGAAGTAGCCAATATCGTGCGTGTGGAGAGTGCACCAGGCTCAGGGGTTTGGTTGCGCCGAATGCCTTTGGTAATCAGCCTCGGGGCAGTACTTCCAGCCAGTGGCCACTTCAAAGGTTACGAGGCTCTGCAGAATCCATTTTCGATTACGCTCAAAGTGCAACCTGGTGCGTTCGTCTCAACATGCCCCATCGGAACTACGTGTAGCCAGCCCGGCGGTCCAGGTACAGATGTAACGGTGCAATTCAACAACCGTGTTACGCATTTTTTGGACGCAGCGTCTGTTGGGGGATATGCGGCCAACTGGCGTCAAACCGCAGCTGTTGAGGTGCGAATTGATGTGCCTGAAGTACCGAACTTTCCAGCAGGTGTGCAGAGCTACATCACGGCACAACTGACGGATTTCGCACCTCAAGGTTTGTCAGGTCAGCCCAATGTGGTGCCTGCGCCGGGTTACGAAGCCGGCTTTACTTGCCCAGTGAACGCGGCCATCAATAATGCGCAAACCTGCCTTAGCGCGTCAATCAATCGCACACAGACGGTGCAATTGCAACCCAGCGGTGGAACAGCATTTGATAGTTCTAACTTTCTGTACAACGATGGTCATGGATTTGCGCAGGGGTTTGAGAAAGTGCTGCCGGGTCAAAACTTTTTCGCTCTGGTGGGTTTGGCTAATCAGAGCGTTTCCGAGCAAGCTGCTACGGACACACAATCTTGCGTGACATGGGATCCAACATTGCTGGAGCTGCGTGCTGCGTCGACCCTCAAGTTCAGCAACGTGACGCTGTTCTATCAGCCACTTAATCTGACTCAGCCTGACGTTGCCCCCGCAGATATGGTGATGGAGTATTCTGCACAGCCTTATGCCGACGACGCAGCACGCCGTGCTGCCAATTGCGGTGTAGCTGGCGATGGCAGCCCACTGTGGACCAGCGACTACGCGTCGTTGCCGGCTAATAGCATTACCAGTGTTCGTTATCTCTACCGCCCAGATCTGGCGCCGGGCCAAACAGTTGGCTTGGTCATGCCGCTACAGCGCAGCACCAGCGCTGCATCGTTAGCGCTGGCGGACAATGCTCCTTTGCCTTGGTTCCGGCAGTACTTCACCGATGCATCCGGTCGTGTGTATTCCACCTTTAATGGCAACAGTGCCTCAAATGGCATTGGCGGTGGCTATGTGCAGGCCGCGTCAGCACTGGTCCGCCACAGCATTGGCATGCCTGCGAGTGTGGCGCCGGGCGATCTCTTCCCGATCACCGTGACGCCGCGTACCATTGGTTCGCCCATCAATGGCCTGAATGCCGTCTCGCGCAATGTGGAGATCACGCTTGATTTCCCCAATACCTATATCCAACCGCTGGAGTCATCGATTGCTCCGGCCTTGCCGCCTGGTGCGACCTACACGCTGACGCCCGCCAACCTGGGCGTTGATGGTTTGCCTGGAACGGGTGACCCTGGCGAGGCACCTGCCAAGCTGGTACTGCACCTGAATGACCTGGCTGCACCAGGGGGGGCTGTTGGCCCGACCCCGCACCAAGGTCATGTCACGGTCTATCCACCGATCACCTTCCAGGCGCAGGCCGCGTACGTATCGCCGGTGGGTGCTTACCCGCTGGTGGGTTTGGTAACTGCCACTAACGACCTGAGCTTTGGTGACTGGACTGGCGTAACCAACATCGCCCCCGTTGCACTGCTGCAAGACCGCACCGAACGCGTCAGCACCACGGTCTCCGGCGTCGCCGGCTTCCAAATGAGCAAGGCGCTTGTCAGCGGTGGTACCGAGGACAACAGCGACCCCGCCAACCCGGTGATCCGTATCACTGCTGGTCAGCCGTTTGGCTATGCGATCTCGTTCGGCAATGCCACCTCGTTGGCCAAGGGCCAGCTGCGCATGGTTGATTTGCTGCCTTTTGATGGTGACGTCCGCGGCACCACGGGCCTGGGCCCGCTGCAGATGCTGACGGCAGACGGCGCCATGGCCAACGCCGGCCAGGGCACGATTGGTATCGAGTACACGCTCACGCCATCAGCGACGGTGCAAACCCAACTGCAAATAGTGGGCAATGAGGATGCGGCCACCGGCGTCGCCTGGGTGGCCTACATGCCTGGTGCTGTCTTCCCCGCCGGCGTGACCGCCCTGCGCTTTACCACCAGCTCGACCCTGCAGCCTGGCTACAGCGGCATTGCCAACCTGACGATGCGCAGCACCCGGCCGCTGACCCCAGCGACCACGCTGTTCAACGACGTGTTTGGCCGCGAGTTGGTCGCCAACGGCCTGGTGCTGACGGCCAGCGGCCGGGTGGCGCTGGCTGGCCAGGCGGCTGCCAGCCTGGTGGGTACCGTGTTCAACGATGCCAACATGAACAACCTGCCTGACCCGGGTGAAGCCGGCATTGCCGGTGTGACCGCCACCTTGACCTGTGTGGCAGGCCCTGCTTGCACGGCCGGCGAGGCGCACAGCGCAGTGACCGATGCCACGGGTGCCTACAGCTTTGCGCCGGGCGCCACGGTTGATGGGGTAGCCAACTTCCCTGGCTTGGCCAGCGGATCCTGGACTCTGAGCATTGCACCCGCTGCCGGTTGGGCCAATGTGGGCTCTACGGCGGGTACGGTCAACGGTGCGGCATCCGGCACGGCCGCGGGCCGCAGCATCAGCGGCATTGTGGTGCCCATCGGTGGCACGGCGATCGACTACCTGTTTGCCGAGCAGGAGCTGGGCGACCTGACCATCAACAAGGCGCTGACCTTGCCTGGTGGTGTGACCGGTCCGTTTGACTTTGCGTTTACCGCCACCTGCGACCTGCCCACGGCAGGCTCGGTGTACCCCGCCACCCTGTCGGGCTACCCCACCAACACGGCAGTGACGATTACCGACCTGCCTGCTGGCGCCAACTGCACGGTGACGGAAGACACGCCTTTGCCTACCGCTCCCGCCATGTACGAATGGGCCGCACCCAGCACCCCCGCTGCGGTCGTGGTGCCTGCCAACAGCAATGTGGCAGTGACGGTGACCAATGCGCTGAACCCACTGCTGGGCAGCATCACCATCACCAAGGATCTGACCTTGCCGGGTGATGCCCCTGGTCCGTTCACCTTTACCTACACGGCGACCTGCGATCTGCCAACGGCCGGCTCGGTGTTCCCTGCCAGCCTGACGTACCCGACCGCGACGTCGACCACCATCCCGAATGTGCCCGCTGGTGCGCAGTGTGTGGTGGCAGAAGGTGCATTGCCAACCGCCCCCGCGAACTACACCTGGGGCCCCGCGGCTGCCAACGCCAATGTGACCGTGCCGCTGAATGCATCGGCCCCGGTGACGATGGCTAGCACCCTGGTTCGCGTGCTTGCTGGTATTGAAGTGACCAAGACCCTGGCTTTGCCTGCCGGTGTGACGGGCCCCTTCAGCTTTGGCTTTACCGCTACCTGCAACCTGCCAACCCCAGGTTCTACCTTCGGCGCGACCTTGGCGAACTACCCGACCAACACGCGGGTGACGATCCCCGGTATCCCATCGGGTGCCAGCTGCGCGGTGACGGAAAACGCGCCGCTGCCTACAGCGCCTAATGGCTACGAGTGGGGCGCTCCAAGCGTGCCTGCGGCGGTGACGGTGCCCAGCTCGGGTGTGGCTTCGGTGGGTGTGACGAATACGCTGATTCAGCAGTTCGGCACGATCACCATCAACAAGACGCTGCCGCTGCCTGCGGGTGTGACGGGTCCGTTCAACTTCACCTACACGGCGACCTGCGATCTGCCAAGCGCCGGCACGGTGTTCCCGGCGAGCTTGACCTACCCGACGGCGACGTCCACCACCATTGCCAATGTGCCCGCTGGTGCACAGTGTGTGGTGGCCGAAGGTGCACTGCCCACGGCTCCGACCAACTTCAGCTGGGGTCCTGCGGCTGCCAATGCAACGGTGACGGTGCCTGCCAACAGCGATATCGCGACCACGATGGCCAGCACCCTGGTGCGCCAGCAAGCCGGTATTGAAGTGACTAAGACCCTGGCGTTGCCCGCCGGTGTGACAGGCCCCTTCAGCTTTGGCTTTACCGCGACCTGCGACCTGCCTGCTGCCGGTACCACCTACACCGCGACCTTGGCCGACTACCCGACCAATAACAAGGTGACCATTGCCAACGTGCCTGCTGGCGCGAACTGCACGGTGGTGGAAGACCAGCCCTTGCCCACGGCGCCGACCAACTACGACTGGGCAGCACCTTCGGTGCCCGCCCCCGTGGTGGTGCCTGCAACGGGTGTGGTGGCTGTGGGTGTGACCAACGCGCTGACGGCCAAGCAAGGCAACATCCAGGTCAACGCCACCACGACCTTGCCTGATGGCGTAGCCGGCCCCTTCAGCTTTACGCTGACCGCGACCTGCGACTTGCCTACCGCTGGCACCGTGCACACCGCGACCCTGACCGCCCCACCTGGCGCGATGGCGATGATCACTGGCGTGCAAGCCGGTGCCCAGTGCACGATGACGCAGACCACGCCGGACGCCCCTGTGGGCTACCGTTGGGCAGACCCTGCGTTTGACCAGACGACGGTGACGGTGGAAGCCGATACCGACATGCCTGTGGCTTTGGCCAACAGCTTGACCCGCATGCAAGCGGCCAATCCTGTGCCGGTGCCTGTGGACAGCCGCGTTGCGCTGCTGTTGCTGGCCATGTTGATGGCGGCTGCTGCTGGCTTGCATATGCGCAAGCGTTAAATCGGAAGGACAGCAGGGCGGGCCACTCCGCGCTGCTGTCTGAGCGATGCGAGTGAGAACCGGGGCTTCGGCTCCGGTTTTTTTGTTTTTAGCGTTGCCGGCGTGTGTCCGCAATGCTCTTTTCTTTTTATAGGCGGTAGCTTTAGCTTTAAAGCTGCTGGCCGGATTTCGCCCGGCGGGCGAGGTACTTTTCTTGCTCAGCCCCGGATCGCCGGCCGAAGAAAAGTACCCAAAAGAAGGCTGCCCCTGCTGCTTGCGTCCCTTCGCTTTGCGAAGGGCAACCTGTGCCGTGGCGTTTGCGGGGTGTGCCGCGAAACTCACTACGCGCCGTAGGCGCTCCGTTCGGACAGACGCGGCAAGCTAGTTGACGAAGCACTGGCACTCTTCGGTGCCAGCGCCACCCCGCAAACACCACGCCCCAGGCGCATGCAAAAGGGGGGATTCGAGATAGCTTCTTTGGGTGGTGGAGGACTTGGTCCTTTGCGGTGGAGTGCGGCTCCCGGCTTGCTTTCCGCTGGGCTTTTTTTTGCCGTTGTTTACTACTGCGTAGGGCAGCTGGCCGGGTCTCGCCCCGGCGGGCGAGGTACTTTTCTTGCGCGGCCAAGAAAAGTACCCAAAAGAAGGCCGCCCCTGCTGCTTGCGACCCTTCGCGTTGCGAAGGGCAACCTGTGTCGTGGCGTTTGCGGGGTGTGCCGCGAAACTCTCTACGCGCCAAGGCGCTCCGTTCAAACAGACGCGGCAAGCTAGTTGACGAAGCGCTGGCACTCTGCGGTGCCAGCGCCACCCCGCAAACGCCACGCCCCAGGCGCATGCAAAAGGGGGGGATGCAGAAAACAGCCAACAGCCAACAGCCAACAGGTCGTCGCTGCGCTCGGCCAGTTTTCGGGGCCGAGCGCAGCGATGGCCCATGTTTGCTCAACCCCCTTCTGAATGCGCCGAGGAGCACAGGGTATGGGCTGGGCAGTTGCACCGCAGAGTGCAGCTGCATCGTGAACTGACTCACCGCGTCTGTTTGAACGGAGCGCGCAGCGCGTAGTGAGTTTCGCGGTGCAGCCCATACCCGAGCACCACAGGTTGCCCGCAGCGAAGCGAAGGGACGCAGTCAGCAGGGGCAGCCTTCTTTTGGGAACTTTTCTTGGCTGCGCAAGAAAAGTGCCTCGCCCGCCGGGCGAACACCGGCCAGCAAAACTAAGCAGCGCCGCAGGCCCATGCACAGGCAAACACTCGCCAAAGAACAAGCCAAAGAACAAGCCAAAAAAATGCCCCAGGCAAAAGCCACGGGGCATCCAGCTCAGTGCTTATCTAAAAAGCAGGCACTCAAACCAGCTTGCGGCGAGCAAAGCCCAGCAACAACAACCCCAATCCTGCCAACACCAAAGGATTTCCCACTGGCACCGCCTTAGGCACCACCACAACCGGCGCCGTCACCTCCAACGTAACAGTAGCCGTAGCGCATTGCGTCGCCTGCACCGTACTGCAGATCTCGTAGCTCACCGTATAAGCACCCGGTGCAGCAGAAGAAGCCACCAGCACATTGCCATCCGGCGTCACCGTGATGCCTGCAGGCCAGGTGCCCACAGCCGCCAAGGTCACATTGCTCGTCGTGGCCGGCGCGGCATCGACCGTGTCGTTCGTCAGCACATTGATGGCCGTCACCGTGCCGCTGGTCGGGCGGGTAACGGCAGGCGCCGAGTCATCGACCGCGTCGACACCGATCAGCTGCACACCACCAATGCCCTTGAAGGCAAAAATATAAGTATTGGGCGTCCCATCCGTGTTCGGGGTGCCGGGTGGGTTCTGGCTGGGTTTGCCCAGCGAATAGGCTTCGGCGCCAAAGGTGGCCAAGGCTGCCAGGGCATCGACCTGGTTACCTGCTGCGCCGTAGCCAATAGTGAACTCCACCTTGGCCCCGGGGGCGATGGTGCCGAAGTTGAAACGGAAGTGCGCGCCATGGTCCTCAGGGCCACTGTCCTCAATATCCTGATTGGTAAACAGAATGCCGCTGTCGGGGTTCAACGGGTCGGCATTGTGAAAACCGTTGTCGCTGGAGAAGACCAGGGCAGTACTGCTACCGCGCTTGATCGTCGTGTATTCGCTGAACGCAGTGGGAAACACATCCCAGTCCATCGCGCGGCCATACAGGGCTTCGACCGGCGCGGAAGAGATGTTCTCGATGGTGACCTTGACCTCGTAAATGTTGCTCGTGCTCGAAGGCGCAAAGGCGTGGGTGACGCGGAAGGTGCCAAAGGCATTGGCCACAGCGGTAGCGGTCGTGGCCGTTGAGGTGAAAGACTCCGAGGTGATCCCTTGAATACCGACGTTGGCGCCGGTGTAGCCCGAGGTATTGCTCACTGCATCGGCCACACCCCATGCCTCGCAGTAGCATCCTGGCGTCAGCCCATCTGCACCACTCGTCAAGTAAGTGATGCCCGTGAGCGGGCTGATCTCGGTGGGCATCAGCGAGCCATCATTGCGAATGCCCATGCGCAAGGTACCGTTCTCGATATTCGCCTGCGCCAGCACGATGGCCGGCAAGCTAACCAGCATCCCCGCCAGCAGTTTTCCTAATTTCATGCTCTCACCTCATCTAGTATTTAAATTTATGATGAGGTTTTTTATCATAGTTATAAAGAATGTGAAAATTACTATACAGAATTTCTCGTATTAGTAAGAGCCGATGAAAAACATGGGCTTAGGCAGTTATTTGGCGTTATTTTCAAGAAGCGTGCACTCATTCACATTTGTCAAAGATTGTCAAAATCTCACGAATCTTAAAACTTGATATAGGTCAAAAAATAGGGTTTGATGCCATTTAACAAATGCCACGGATTGCTTGTTTATTAGCCAATGTATAAATAAACAGATCTTCTTGGCACAGGCTGCAGCTCCGAGAAAACCTGCAAATAAGTGCCATTGCACAAGCACGTGCAAGTTTCTGTGCTCCTAAAAAATTCGCCTTTTCTAGATGTGAAAGTAATATTTACTTACGCTAGAAATTTGAGATCTCGGAAAGCAGATGCAATCTGTTGCGGATTTTTGCGAAGGGATAGCGCGTCGAGCTAACGATGCTGTCAGAGTTCGTCGACCGGGGCCAAAGACATACAACGAACCAGGGCCAAGACCAAGCTGCGGGCGTGGCGAGAGGGGACGTCGGTGTGGATGGCTTGAGAATTCCTCTGCAGAAATCCCTGCCGTGGTTTGAACGCGGCCTCGGGCGATCCGCTGCATCTCTTGCTGCTGTGATCGCCCGGTACGCTTGTCTGTCGCAGCCATCGCTGCGCCATCTCGGCTTTCACCAATCCGCACTGCGGCAGCGGCGGGCCCGTGGCGCCAACGGGCAGGCCTCGTAGTGGCGAGACCCCGTTGCGCCCTTAGCGGCTGACCAGCCGGGCCAGATGCGCCGGGTAGCGCGCCCCTTCGATGGCGATGGCGTCCAGCGCCTTGCCAATGCTTTGTAGGTCGGCGCTGTCCAGAGCGACATGGGCGGCGGCCAGGTTCTCCTCCAGCCGGTGCAGCTTGGTGGTGCCGGGGATGGGCGCTATCCAGGGCTTTTGGGCCAGCAGCCAGGCCAGGGCCACTTGCGCCAGGGTGATGCCCTTGGCCTGGGCGATGGCACCCAGCGCATCGACCAGTGCCTGGTTGGCCTGGCGTGCCTCGGTGCTAAAGCGCGGCACGACATTGCGAAAATCATTCTGGCTGAAGGCCGTGTCGGCCTTGATGGCGCCGGTCAAAAATCCCTTGCCCAGCGGGCTGAAGGGCACAAAGCCGATGCCCAGTTCTTCGAGCACCGGCAGGGTGGTCTGCTCGGGCTCGCGCCACCACAGCGAATACTCGCTTTGCAGCGCTGCGACCGGCTGCACCGCATGGGCGCGGCGGATCGAATCCACCCCCGCCTCCGACAGGCCAAAGTAGCGCACCTTGCCCTCGGCAATCAGGTCCTTGACGGCGCCGGCTACATCTTCCATCGGCACGGCTGGGTCGACGCGGTGCTGGTAGAGCAGGTCGATATGGTCCGTGCGCAGGCGCTGCAGCGATGCATGGACCACCGCGCGGATGCGTTCGGGCCGGCTGTCGAGTCCGGCTTTGGAGTCGCCATCCTTAAAGCCAAACTTGGTCGCGATCACCACCTGGTTGCGCACGGGTGCCAGCGCTTCGCCGACCATCTCTTCGTTCAAGGCCCCATAGGCCTCGGCCGTGTCGAAGAAGGTGACGCCTCGGGCCGCTGCCTCGCGGATCAGCTGCACGCCGGCGGCGCGATCGAGCCCGGGGCCGTAGCCAAAGCTGAGGCCCATGCAGCCCAGACCGAGGGCGGAGACCTGCAGGCCGCTGCGGCCGAGTGGGCGGGTGGGGATGGGGGTTGGGGTATCAGAGTTCATGCCTACGAATGTAGGCCTGCGGTCTTGCGATGACTAGACGGTCAGCGTGGCACGCCATCATGAGCAGGGCTCATCAATGGCGGGCGCTGCCTGCTATTGATTAATCGCTGGCGCTGGCCACCACGCAGATCTCAATCAGCTTGGCCGGGCTGGCCAGGCGTGCCTCCAAGGTGGCGCGGGCGGGGGCATGGCCTGCGGCGACCCATTGGTCCCAGACCACATTCATCTCGGCGAAATGGCGTATGTCGGCCAGGTAGATCTGGCAGCTCAGGATGCGCTCTTTGTGGCTGCCGTGCTCGGCCAGCAGGCGGTCGATTTTGGCGAGGACCTCTTCAGTCTGGCCGCTGATGCCGGCCTCTACTTTGTCGGCCACCTGGCCGGCCAGGTACAAGGTGTTGTCGTGGCGCACGACCTGGGACATGCGGTGGTTGCCGCCGATGCGGGTGATGGTGTTGGGGGTGTTGGCGTTGGTGTTGGACATGTGTGGTTCTCTTGAATCAATGGAAAGGGCTGGCGCTGCTCAGCGCTCGATACCTGCCCGGTATTTTTGGTACTGGATGGTGCTGACAATCGCCATGCGGCGCAGTGGTTCGGGCGGCAGCCAGCTGGGGCGTTCAAAGCCCAGCGCATCGGCCAGCTGGGGGGATTGCTGGCCGCAGGCCATCTCGCCGAGCAGCTTGCCGAACATGCTGCCTTTGAGCATGCCCGCACCATTGCAGCCGATGGAGATGTAGAGGCCATCGCCCACCTGGCCAAAGTAGAGCGCGCCGTTGCGGGTGAGGGCGGTGACGCCGCCCCAAAGCAAGGGCAGCGCATGCGAGCGCATCTGCGGGTAGCGCATCTGGTAGCAAGCCTGCAGGGCCTTGCGCACGTTGGCGAGCGGCTCTTCGCTGTTGTACGAGTAGGAGCTGCGCACCATGAAGCGGCCGCCCGCCACCTTGCGCAAGGTGGTGCCCAGGCGGTTGGCGGGGATCACGCCCCATTCCGGCTCGGCGCCCAGCTTTTGCAGCTCTTCCTCGTCCAGCTGCTCGGTGAGGCCCGCATAGGTGTAGATGGTGAACACGCGATCCCGCGCAAAGCCGAGCTTGCTGGCAAAGCCATTGTTGGCGATGACGATGCGCGGCGCAGTCAGCTCGGCGCTGGCGGTGCGCACGGTGTGGGGCTTGCCCTCTTGCAGCGACAGCACGGGCTCGCCCTCCCAGAGCTGCACATTGGCGGGCAGGCTGTCGGCCAGGCCGCGCACCAGGGCGGCGGGCTGCACAAAGACGTTGTTGTCCGAGTGGTAGCCGTAGTGGTAGTGCGTGGTGCCCAGGCGCTGCTGCAAGGCCTCGCGCCCCAGCTCGGTATAGGCCACGCCCCATTGCTGGTACTGCTGGAGCGTGCTTTTGAGGCGGGCCGCGCCATCGGGCGTGGCGGCGGCGTGGTACTTGCCGACAGGGTTCCAGCCGCAGTCGATCTGGTGCTGGTCGATCAGGGATTTGAGCCAGGCCAGGCCCGTGTTGTAGAGCGCAATCTGCTTGCGCGCCACCTCGATGGGGCTGCCGTGGCCGGACATGCCGGTGTTGTGCGGCAGGTTGATCAAAAAGCCCGAGTTGCGGCCCGAGGAACCGTCGCCCACGGTGCTGGCATCGACCAGCAGCACACGGGCTTGTGGCTCCAGCTCGGCGATGCGGCGGGCAGCGGCCAGCCCGGTGACGCCAGCGCCGATGACGATGGCATCAAAGTGCCGCTCGCTGGGCGCCTGGGTGTGGGCTTGCCTTTTTGGGAGCAAGGCATTCCAGCCCGAGCCCGCTTGGTAGCTCGGGAAAGTAGGTGGCTTGGACATGGGGTGGTGGTGGTTAGTGGCTGGTGGCCTGCAGGCTGCGCATGACTTCGGATTGCACGGTGTCCCAGATCTGGCCCTTGAGCTCGTTGTAGCGCGGGGAGAGTTGGACCTGCGCATTGCGCGGCATGGGCAGGTCGTTGCGGATGTCGGTGACCACGCGTCCGGGCCGCGCGCTCATGATGAGCATGCGGGTGGACAGCAGCAGTGCCTCGTCGATGGAGTGGGTGATGAAGATGATGGTCTTCTTGCTCTTTTCGTAGATCTGCAGCAACTCGTCCTGCAGCACTTGGCGGGTCATCGCATCGAGCGCGGCAAAGGGCTCGTCGAGCAGGATCACATCCGGGTCATTGGCGAGCACGCGGGCGATGGAGACGCGCTGGCGCATGCCGCCCGAGAGCGCATTGGGGTACTTGTCCTCAAAGCCCCGCAGGCCGACCATCTCGATAAAGCGGCGCGCCACCTCCAGCCGCTCGGCCTTGGCGATGCCCTTCATCTTGAGGCCAAAGGCGACGTTGTCGATCACCGTGAGCCAGGGGAAGAGCGCGTACTGCTGGAAGACCATGCCGCAGTGCGGATCGACCTTGTTGACCTCGCGGCCGTTGACGACGATGCGGCCAGCGGTGGGTTTGTCAAACCCGGTGACGAGGTTGAGCAGGGTGGATTTGCCGCAGCCCGAGGCGCCGAGCAGCACCACGAACTCGCCCTTTTCAATCTCCAGATCGACGCGTTCGAGCGCCTTGAAATCCCCGTAATGCTTGGCGATCCCCTCGATGGAGATCATGGAGCCCTTGTGTGTTTGGTTCATTGTTTCCACCTCAGTACCCAGTTTTCAATCAGACGGAAGAAGAAGTCGGTGATCAGCACCGTGGTGCTGATCAGCACCATGCCCAGCACGACGACTTCGGTCTGGAAGAACTCCTTGCCGTTCATGATGAGAAAGCCCAGGCCTTCGCGGGCGGCGACCAGTTCGGCGGCGATCACGCAGGTCCAGGCCAGGCCGAGGATGACCTTGAAGCCGCTCAGAATCTGCGACAGGCTGCCGGGCAAGATCACCTCCTGCATCACCTGCCAGCGGCTGGCGCCCAGGTTTTGCGCAGCGCGCACCAAGAGCGGATCGACATTGCGCGTGGCCTCGATCACATAGACCATCGCTGGCGCAAAGCAGCCCATGAAGACGATGCTGTACTTTTGCGTCTCGGTGATGCCGAACCACAGCAGGGACAGCGGAATCCAGCTCATCGACGGCAGTGGCCGCAGAAAAGACAGGATGGGATCGAAGGCCGCCCGGGCAAACGACGAGGTGCCCAGGAAGATGCCCAGCGGAATGGCCACGGCCGTGGCCGCCAAAAAGCCGATCATCACCCGGCGCGCAGACGCCAGGATGTGGGGCCAGAACGTGCCGTCGCCCAGCATGGCGGCTGCCTTGCCCAGCGCGGCGCTGGGCGGCGGCAGAAAGATGGGATCGACCAGGCCGGCGCGGCACACGGCCTCCCAGAGGGCGATGAAGATGAGCACCGAGGCCGCACTGGTGGCGGCCAGTGCCGTGCGGGATGGGGATTTGGATATCACGTTGCAGACTCCGGCCTTCAGACGAAGGAGGCATCGATCCAGTCTTTGACGACCGGGGCCTTGTCGATCTGCTTGTGCTTGACCAGCATCTCGGCCAGCTTTTGCAGGCCTTGCACAAACTCGCCGGTGAGCAGCTCTTTTTGCTGGGCCTGCGGGTACCAGTCGGAGCCGGTGACGGCGGACATCTGCTCTTTCATGGTCAAACCGGTGAACTTGAGCAGCGCCTGCGAGGCTTTCTCGGGCTGCTCGCGCAGCAGATCGCTGGCCTTGAAGTAGGCCGACAGGTAGCGCTTGACCAGCTCACCGTTCTTGACGGCAAACTCGCGGCGCACCAGCAGCACATCGGGGCCGGGCGTGACCTTGAAGGACTTGTAGAGGCTGAACTGCGAATCATCGGCCAGCAGCTTGACGCCGGGCTCGCGCAGGATGTTGTCAAAGTGGGGCGTCCAGGCAGCAGCTGCATCGATCTGGCCAGTCTTGATGGCGCCATGCAGCTCGGGGCCGGGGATGTTGAGCACATCGGCCTCGCCGGGTTTGATGCCCGCCTGCTCCAGCACATCCAGCACCAGCAGATGGGTGCTGGATGCAAAGGTTACGCCGATCTTCTTGCCTTTGAGGTCGGCCACGGTCTCGATGCCTTTGCGGGCGACCAGGCCTTCGACCCGGCCAAAGTTTTCCGGGATCGCAATGATCGCGAACTGCTTGGCGCCGCGCGACATCAACGCCAGCGCCGAGACGATGCCCGCGCAGCCGATATCAACACCGCCGGACATAAAGGCACTCATGCGGGCCGATGAGGTGGCAAAGGATTGCCAGTCCTGGTTGATGCCCACCTCCTTCAAATACCCCTCGGCCATTGCGAGGTGGGCGGGGTAGTGGCCCAGCCAGGGCGAGCCTCCGTATTTGACGGTTTGCTCTGCCGCAAAGCCGGGCAGCGACAGCGCGCCGGCGAACGAGGCAACGGCGCTTTTCTGGATAAAGGAACGGCGGTTGAGGGTCATATTTGTCTCCTTGGATTTCCTGTTTTTTAAGAGCTGGCCAAGCGCTGGACAAGACTCTCCCCTGGCGCGGATGCAGGCGCATCCCAGCCATAAAAAGAGGCTTGTGCAAAGACTGGCTAGCTCAGCGAGATCCCGCTTCTGAGCCAGGGGATCAGTTGGCGTACATCGGGAAAGATGTCGTTCTCCATGACGCTTCTGCTCACTTGGAAGCAGTTCTCGGCCATGTCCACATACTCCCCCTCGCGGGAGAGCTGGTAGATGGTGCGGTGCAGGCTGGCGCCGGGCAGCGGAATGGCGGTGATCTGCCCGCTGTAGGTGCGGCCTTGCAGCAGGCAGATGGGGGTGGTGACGGTCCAGCCCAGGTCGGCCGCGACCATGGCCATGACCACGTCGGAGGTATCAATCTCCAGATACGGGCGCGGCGTGAAGCCCTGGCGGCGCAGGTGGCGCTCGATCAGGGCCCCAAAGTGGGAGCGGGCGCTGAAGCGGATCAGCGGCATCTTCTCGATCAGGGTGCTGAGGTCGGCGTTCTTAAACTCTTTCTCGCGCACCTTGGGGATCACCGCGATAAAAGGCTCGGAGAAGATGGAGCGGCGCACGATGTGGTCGACGTCATCGAGCGTGTCAGTCGTGACGATCAGGTCGAGCTGGCGCTTCATCAGCGCCGTCGCATGGCTGTTGGCGAGGCCGGACCAGAGCAGCAGCTGGCTGGCCGATTCGGTGACCTTCTTGACGATGGCCGGCCCTGCGGTGGCGGCGAAGGAGTCGATCATGCCGACGCGGACCGCCGGGCGGCTGGCCAGATCGGCATCGCGCACATGCACTACCAGGCGCTCCATGTCTTCAACAATCTGCCCTGCCCGGCGGCTGAGCGCAATGCCGGCCGGCGTGAGCTTGAAGGGCCGCTGCGAGCGGTCGAACACCTGCGTCTCCAGGATCGCCTCGATCTGCGTGATCGTCTGCGAGACTGCCGATTGCGTGACCCCCAGCGCCGCAGCCCCCTTGGACAGGCTGCCCGAAGACGCCACCGCCTCGAAAATCTTCAAGGCACGGACATCGAGACCCGAGCTTGTCTTCATGTTGTCTCCGTGATGGATCCGCTGCAGAAGCGAGGCGCTTAGCAGTAGGTTCTTAAGTATTAGTATTTCTACAAATACTAGCCATTAAGCGGAGATTTTGATAACAACTTAATTAAAACTAATAGTAAGGATCAGTTTTGCTTGGGTGGGGCATCTTCAGCCGTCCACAAAAATGCCTCCGAGGCCGCAGCATGCTGGCGGCGATGGAGGCTGTGGCCGGGGTAGAGAGGGTGCTTTTAGGCTTGTTGACGGGTAGCGGCCAGCACGATTTCGCGAATGCAAACACCATCGGGCTGCGCATAGGCGTAGTGGATGGCGTTGGCCACATCCTGGGCCGACAGCACCTTGCTGCCCATGGAGGTTTTCCAATCCTCGTAGCCGGCCTTGATGCTGTCATCGGTGGTGTGGCCGAGCAGCTCAGTCTCGACCGCGCCGGGGGCGATGGTGGTGACGCGTACATTGTGGGCGGCCAGTTCTTCGCGCAGGTTCTCCGTCAGGCCATGCACGGCGAACTTGGTGCCGACATAGGCGACATGGTTGGGAAAGGTCTTGCGGCCGGCCACCGAGCTCACATTGATGATGCTGCCACGCTGGCGCTGCACCATGCCAGCGGCGACCGCATGCACGCCGTTCAAGACACCTTTGACATTCACATCCAGCATGCGGTCCCACTGGTCTGGGTCCTGGCGCGTGATCTCGCCCAGCATCATGACACCGGCGTTGTTGACGATGGCATCGGCCGGGCCAAAGCGGGCTTCGCCTTGCTGCACGGCAGCGGCCAGCGCGGCGCGGTCGGTCACGTCGACGGAGATGGCCAGGGTATCGGGCAGGTTCAGGGCCTGCATGTTCTCCAGCCGGCGGGCCAGCAGCAGCAGCGGGTGGCCCAGCGACGAAAACAGCTGGGCGGTAGCCAGACCAATGCCCGAGCTGGCACCGGTGATGACGATCAGAGGTTTGCGGTTTTGCATAATCTGCGAGTCTTACAAAGAAATAGATTTTTCTGATGAATCAGTACTGAATCTAGTGTAGAGCGAGTGTATGGCGTTTGAAAAATGGTTTATTCTTCTTTCACCCATACGTTTTACTGATGGCTTGCCATGGATTACCGCCAGTTCCGCGCCTTTGTTGCCGTTTTCGAAGAGCGCAATATCACCGCTGCCGCGCAGCGTCTGCACCTGAGCCAGCCGGCGCTGTCGGGCAGCATCCGCCTGCTGGAAGAGGCCCTGGGTACGGCCTTGTTTGTGCGCAAGGCGCGGGGTGTGGAAGTGACGGACGACGCCCGCGCGCTCTACCCCCAGTTGCGCCGCATGGTGGCCGAGGCCGATGGCCTGGCCCAGCGCTTTCGCAAACGTGACGAGCGTGAGCGCCTGACCATTGGCGTCGAAGAGGATGTCGCCCGCAGCACCGTGCAGCACTTGGCTGCTACCGCCCGCGCATGCGTGCCCGACCTGCAGCTGCATCTGCTCGCGCAATGCGAGGGCGATGCGCGCCTGGCCAGTGAAGAGCTGCGCTGCGAGGACGAGCTGTTCCTGCCCCTGCTGAGCGAGCGCTATGTGCTGGCCCTGCCTGCCCCATCCTTGGTGCCTGGCAACGTAACGGATACCGCGCAAGACGCTGCCATGGACTGGATCGTCTGCCCCACCCACGCCAGCCACCAGCGCCTGTTGCCCCTCTATGGCAGCCGCGGCGATTCACCCGCCGCGCTGGCCGGCAATTTCTCGCTGGCGCTGGACCTGGTGGCGGCCGGTGTGGGCAGCGCCATCGTGCCTGAGTCGCTCGCGCAAGAGGTGCCGGGTGTGCAGACCCAGCCGCTGGAGGTGGAGCTGAAACGCCGTATTGGGCTTTGCTACAACGTGCAGGCTTTAGGTAATGGGGCGCTGGCGCGCTTGCGGGATGGGGTGTTGGGGACGGGTGCGAAGCCCTCGTTCTAAGCTATTCGCTGCTGCGACGGAGAGAGCCGAGTTGACGGAGCGCTTGAGCGCTGATCTTCGTCAGGGCTTTATGAGGCGATGGCCCTGCAAGTTATGCAATAGTGCAGGGCGTCGCGGCTTTCCATTATTGGGGAAGCGCGTAATGTAGCCAGGGCTGCCCGTCATGCACAGATTCAATTCAATTTTCTTCCCCTTACTCGTTGTTTTGCTTGGTTTGTGCACCTGCTTTTTTATAAGATTTATAGCTTCCTTGCCGGCTCTGAGTCTATTCAAGGCATTTGGTCTCGGAATGCTGCTGGCCTTGATCGAGGTGCAATGGCTTAGACGGGTTGATGAGGATAAGCTAAAGTATTTTCTGCTGGATGGTGCCATTTTTCCTTTCTTTTCCTTGGGGGTTGCTGCTGGTTTCTTAATATAATTTATGACTCTAGTGGCTATTTGGACTAAAAAAGCACAACAAGCTCAGGAGGCGGTATGAGAGGTAGATGTGAAAATTGCGGAGAATTCCTGTTTTGGAAAGCGATTTTTAGTGCTATGAAAAACTGTTGCAGTTGTGGGGCGATTTTGAAGCAATCAAAGCTCGATACTTGTCTTTATTTGCTTCCTGTCTCTGTATTCCCCGTTAAGATTTGGCTCGCGGATCCTTTGCTGTCTGATGTTTTTATCAAAAATGTGGCCTTGACCATATATCTGCTTGTTTCCTTTTTTCTTGTTTTGTTGTTCAGATGGTGGATCGGGTATCAGGTGCAAAATTAAGATTTAGCCTGCACCAAGTTTGATGCTAAGGGGGTACTGATGAAAAAATTTCTGCTTATATCCCCAATATTAATTTTGTTCGCAGTACAGGGGCTTGAGCATAAATACTATGGCGGAGCATTGTTCTCATTTTTGGCGTCTGTAGCTTGTTTGGCTAATCTGACATCCGTTGCAAAAGCTGCAAATGAAAATAGAGGCAAGATCGTTGCTGCATTGGTTTTGATGTCGCTGGCCTTGTTCTACTTTCGTTTGTGATGGTTCTGTTTTTTAAGGGTAGTTGCGTTGAAAATGCAAGTCAAGAAATGGTTAATTTTCGTGGTCTGGGTGATACTTTGTATCCCCGGGGTAATGCATTTGATGCAGTATTTTTCATCGTGAAGTGATGTTTCGATCTTCAGCGGAAAAGCTACGTGAGTTTGATTTTTAATGAATCGCCCAGCCATGGTAAGTAACTATCCCTTGATAAAGATAAATTTAAGCCAAAGATGTGTTGGGCACATGGTCTTGCCTGGGATAGTGGTGCATCATTCCAGCTTCATTAGCATCGCAAGATTTTTTAGAAAGATAGCAGCCGCGCAACAGGAGTACCGCTTTGTGAGATTTCCAGCAGGTGTTGGTGGCGATGCACGTTATTTGTGCATTCAATCTTGGCGAAGTGATACTGTGAATCGCGATTTCGCCGATATCCAGATGAAGGCGTTTTATGCCACAACCCCTTTTGCAGGATTCTCATCTGATCTTGTCTTCGGCCCGCGCTCAGAAGACCCCTTTTTGTACTTGCCTGTTTTGGGTATTTTCGAAGAGGGCTGGCCTATCTCTATGGCCAAGAACGGAGGCCATCGAACGATCATGCCGGCTCGTAAAGGTATGGCATATATGGCAGCGCCGCGTCATATTTTTTATATGATGGCGCTTATTTTGGAGGAATTCGCCAAGCGGGATGATGCGCAGACATTGCGCTTTGAACAATCTGCAGCGGGCGGCGGTGTTGGAATGCCAAGCTATGAGCTGGAATTCCAGAAAGCAATATAGCGCTGCTTTTATATCCTGTTATGCAGGCGGTCCTTTACTAAGACTCCGATGCCTAGCTATATGGATATAGTGATTTTCCAGATGCCCTTTTAAGGTAAGGGCTGAGGACAGCTCAGCGGATAGCCATTGGCGCTGCATTCCGTGAAGTTTGGGCTACCCACTGAGCATGGGTATGTGGGGCAGAGAGTCGTGATGCGCTCTGCCCTAGGCGTATCACGACAGCACGTCGCGCAGCGCCGCATCCTTGGCGAACTGGGCCTTGGCAAAGGGGCACAGTGGCAGCACCTTGGTATGCGTCTCGCGCGCCCAGGCCACCAGCGCATTGAGCAGCTGGCGACCGGCGCCTTCGCCGCGCAGCGAATCATCGACTTCCGTGTGGTCGATGATGATCATCGTGGCATTGGTGCGGCTGTAGGTCATCTCGGCGACGCGTGTGGCGTCGCGGGTGATAAAGAAGGCGCCTTTGGAATCGGCTTCTTCGTGTTGGACGGTGTAGGACATGCGGGCCTTGGGCTGAACAAAACCCCAAGAATAAGGGATGGCGGCGGTCTTCGGGTGAGAGGTGGCTTGGCTTGGGGCGCAGGTTCAAAAGGCTTCAGACCGCGTGGCCGTCATCTTCATCGTCGTCCTCGGGCGGGTTCTCGGCACGCTCCCAGGTGCCGCCCACTTCCTGGCGCCAGGCGCTCCAACCCAATGGCAGGTCTGCGATTTGTTCCAGGCTCTGGTCGCGCTCATAGATGCAGCCCATGCAGACCAAGAGGGCCTCGCCGGGCTCGTCAGTGGTGGCGTCCAGAAACTGCCAAGCCCCATCGGCATCATGCGAGACCATCAACACTGGTAGATGCTCGCGTACCACTTTGGTTGTAGAAAAGCTGGCGGTGTTGTGCGCATCGGCAAAGGGCCAATGCGCAAACTGGTGGCTGTGCATACGGGCGCGCCTTGCGGTGTCAGGCTTCGGTGGCGAACAGTTCGACGGCATCGTCGGACCAGTCATGGCCGCTCCAGCCGGAATCTGCATCGGGCGGCGGAAAGGCGGTGCGGCAGTAGCCCTGCTTGGCCGCAAAATCAAACACCGCATGCGGGTAGCCATTGATCAGTAGCACGACCTTGCTGCCATCGGTGGACCAGCCAATCGTCACCTCGGACGGCAGGTGCTTGTCCGAGACATCGGCCACGTTGTAGATGTGCAGCGCGTTCTGGATGGGTTGCTCGGCATTCGCAAAATCCAGCGCATAGAAGTAGCCGGTGTCGCCATCGTCTTCAAACACTGCTGCATAGCTGCCCTCGGGTGCATTGCCTTGCATCGGCTCGGCGGCGCCGATCTGGATGGTGTCCTGGGCGGTAACGACGATGGGCATGAACAGTCCTTGTAATGAATGAGAGGGGAAGCCGTGGCGGCCAGCAAGGGCCCAGCATAAACCGGCTGGGTTACGGCGCTGGGTAGGCCAAGGTCTGGCCAGTACTATCGCCGTGATTAACGTGTGCCGCGGATATGGGCGATCACTTCGCGCAAGGTGTAGGCATCGGGCACCCACCAGTCGGCCAGTGCGCCCAGCGCCACGGCGCAGACCAGGGCGCCGAGCAGCGGCTTCCAGGTCAAGCGCACGGCGGAGGCCAGCCAGCCTGCGCGCTCTACCCGCACCAGCGCGCGGGCGGTCATCATCGAAAACGCCAGCTCCACTGCGACAGTCAGCAGCACATCGACCCCAAAGTACAGCCACATCAGCGCGCCAAAGCCAAAGAAGGTCAGCAGCAGCCCGGCAAACACCGCCAGGATCGGCACGATGATGATGCCTTCATCGCCGCCTCCGATATCGACCACATCGACGGCATCGGTCCAGGAGCTGGATGCCCCGGATGCAGCGGACGATACGTCCACATCTGCCCAATCCCCCGACGCCCCTCCACCGCCAAAGTTGCCGCCTCCGCCCGATGCCCAATCGGGTGCGCCTTTGCCCACGTGCAGATCAGGCACTGGGTCGATGCCATCGACCCAGGAGTCTTCACGCTTGCGCTCGTAGGCATTGCGCACCAAGTAGGCCGCCCACAGCCGCAGCACCAGCAGGTAGACGGCATAGCCCACGCCCAAGCTGACGGCATAGCGCAGCGCCATCGACGTAACCCCGGAATGGAGCAGCGCTGCCGTGACGGCCCACATGACCAGCAACACCAGCAGCCCCATGCACAGACCGTGCAGGCGCAGCCAGTGTTTTTTTTGCAAGGTGGTCGCCATGTGCTGGGGCATGCGCAGTGATGACCAGCTGGACTTGCGCTTGCGCAGAGCGGCGCGATTGTGGGGTGCTTGGGCCAAGGCTCGGGGGGTGGAGAGTGGGGTCGGGAGCAGTGTAGCAGCGCGGGTTTTGGTGGTGGCCTAGGGATGCTCTGCAAAACCCTCGCCAAGCGGGATGGACGCGGATCGGGATGAGGCGCAAGGCGTCTTTTGCAGTCAATAGCCGTAGCTATTGACAAGGAAGACAACGCAGCGGATCGCCCGAGACCGCGTTCAGACCACGGCAGGGAGTTTTGCAGAGGGTCCCTAGCGGTTGCTAGTACCTTCGTGCGGGTGCTTCGGATGGCTGTGACGCCTAGCGCTTACGTGCCTTGGTACCGCGCACAGCCCAGCCCATGGCCAGTGCAATGCACAGCGTGGCAGGCGCCAACAGGCCCAGCCAGGTGATCCACGCCAGGCCGCTGTCCATCACCGCAAGGATGCACACCAACGAAGCGACCAGCCCCGCCGCGCCCAGCACCTGTAGCCAGCGCCGCGCCTTGAGTCCCGACCCAGCCACAGGCAGATGCGCGGCATGGCGGTCCATTGCCAAGGCCAGCGCTGCCAGGCCCAGCAGCATGCACAAAGCGGACAGCGCTAGCATTACCGCAGCATCCTTTGGCGGCGCTGAATGGCCACCGCGCACCCGGCAAACGCAAGGCCCAGCGCCAAAAATCCCAGGTCCATGACCGCCATCACCGCATCGCCGGTAGCCAGTGACTGGAACAGGTGCCGATCGCTGGTGGCGGCATTCAATAAGGGCAGCAAGCCAAAGCCCAGCGCTGCGCACCAGGCCAGCCAGCGCCAAGCTTTGGCAGGCACCGTGCAGGCCGCATACGCAAAGCCGGCGAGCCAAACGGCAAACAGCGCATGCAGCTCCCACTGCGCACGCCCCTCCATGCCGCTGGGCAGCAGCCTGTTGGCCCAAAGGTAGGCGGCAATGGCAACGGGCAAGCCCAAAATGGCCGCAGGGTTGAGCCGGCTGACAAGAGCATGCCCGGCGCTCGGCTGGCGCGCCTGGCGCTTAACAGACCAGAGGACCATGCCGGTGGCAATCATCACGCAGCCGAGCAGGCCCGACAGCAGGTACAGCGCGCGCAGCACTGCGCCTGCAAACAGGCCTTCGTGCAGGCCGAGCCACAGGTCACGGGCGGCGCGCGGGGTAGATTGCCGCGCAGGGCGCTCGGCCAGCAAGGCGCCGCTGACGCCATCAAACACAAGGATGCCGGCCTCGCGCACGGGGCCTGCAGCAAAGTTGCCGATGGCGCTGATGCGGGCATTGGCATCACCCGGGTTCTGCACCGTGAGCACGGCCACGGGCGCGCCCTGCCACCGGGCTTGGGCTTGTACCAGCAGCGGGGCGATGGCGGTCAGCGGCGCCGGCTGGCCGGAGGCAGGGGCAGCGGCCATCGGCGGGAACAGCTCGCCATAAAAGCTGCGCACCGCTGCGCCCGGTGCTTGGCCGTACCAGGCGCTGGCGATCAGTGGCATGAACGAGAACATCACAAACACGAGGCCCGAGTAGCTGATCATCAGCTGAAACGGCAGGCTGGCGACGCTGGCGAGGTTGTGCGCATCCAGCCAGGAGCGCTGGCCCTTGCCCAACCGCAGGGTAAAGAAATCGGCAAAAAAGCGCCGGTGCGCGACGATGCCCGTGAGAAGGGCCAACAGCAGCACCATGGACGCGATGGCTATGACCCACTCCGTCAGCGCCGGGGGCAGGTAGTGCAGGCGCCAGTGCAGCTGGTAGAGCGCCTGGCCGCCCGCAGTGTCGCGCACGGCGATGGGTGCGCCGGTCTGCGCATCCAGCCACACGGGCTGGGGCAGCGCGGGGTTGGGTGGTGACCATTCCACCCGCAAATAGGGTTCGTTGCGGTCCACTGGCAACTGGATGGACCAACTGCGCGCATCAGGCGCATGGGCTTGCAGATAGGCCAGCGCATGCGCGGCTTGCGGCTCGGGCGGTAGCGGGTAGCTGGCGGCGGGCAGCTCGGGGCGCATCCAGCGGTCGATCTCGGTATCCAGATACCCAGCGGTGCCGGTGACAAACATAAAGTACAGCAGCCAGCCCAACAGCACTCCGGCCCAGGTGTGTACGCCCGCCATCGCAGGGCGCAGCGGGCGCTTGGGGGGCGGTGGTTTGCTCACAGCGCCACCCAGGCGACGAATGCGCTCGCCAAACTGGCCAGCAGCATGCCGGCCCAGGCGCGGCCTGGGCTGCGGGCGGCAAATGCCGCCATCAGCGCAGCGGCATACACCACAAAGCTCAGCTGCATCGCCACCAGCACCGCATCGGCACGTGGCAGCGCGGGGGCGATGCTGGCGACCAGCGCCACCGGCAGCAGCTGGGCCAGCGCATAGCCGCCCAGGCCGCCAGCGAGCAGGCGCGATGTTACCGCCCAGCCCGCCGCAGGCTTGCGGGGCCGGGCAGCGACTGCCGCCTTGTTAAGGCCCAATCAGAACTCCGTCGACGCCGACAGCAGCACGGTGCGCGGGGCGCCGGTGGTCAGGCCTTCGCGGGCGGCGGATTGCCAGTAGTTCTTGTTCATCAGGTTCTCGACCGTCAAGCGCAGGGTGACGGGGGTGTTGCCGGCATTGAAGCGGTAGCGCGCGCCGATATCAAAGCGGTTCCACGAAGGCAGCTGCTGGGTGTTGGCGACATCCACATACTGGCTGCTGGTGTGCAGCGCGCGGGCGGTCAGGGTCAGGCCGGGCAAAAAGGGTGTGTCCCATTCGCTGCCGATATTGATCTGTACCTTGGGGGTGGCCGGGGCCGTACGGCCATCGTTGAGTCCGTCCTCGGTCTTGGTCAGCTTGCCCTGGGTGAAGGCCACGCCGGTCAAGAGGCGCAGGCCGCGTTGCACTTCGCCCTGGGTGACGATCTCCAGCCCGCGGTTGCGCTGCTCGCCATCCATGCGGAAGGTGGAGGGCGTGGTCGAGGCATCGAGCAAGCTGCTGGGCCGGCTGATCTGGAACAGGCTGGCGGTGGTGACAAAGATGCCGGTGTCGAACTTGGCGCCCAGCTCCACCTGCCTGGATTTAGAGGGCGCGAAGATCTCGCCGGCATTGGCGGTGCCTTCAGGCGCGGTCGAGCCCTGCGACAGGCCTTCGATGTAGTTGGCATACAGCGAGACGCCTGGCGTGGCCTTGAACAGCACAGCGGCCATCGGCGTGATGGCGGACTTGTCGTAGCGCGCGGTTTCCAAGCCGGAGGTGCCGTTAAAAGTGCGGGTGCGCACCTCCTGGTGGCGCGCGCCCAGGGTCAGCTGCCAGCGCTTGTCGGCCGTAGAGATGGTATCGGCCAGCGCTACGCTGGTCATACGGGTCTCGCCGGTGCGGGGCAGGTTGTCGCCCAGGCTGATCGAGGGTTTGGCGATGTCCGCCGGGTTGTAAATGCTGGATGCATACACGCTGCCGTTTTGGCGCAGCAGGCCGTTGTCTTGCGCATAGGCGCTGGTGCTCAGCACCCATTCATGGCCCAGGCTGCCGGTCTGCAGCTTGCCCTTCAGGCCCACTTCGGCGGTGCGGGTGTTCACGGCTTCTTTCAGGCGGTAGGGCCGGGCCATCAGCGTGCCTTGCGCATCCTGCAGCTGCGAGGTGGTTTGCAGGCTGTCAAAGTCATAGCCCATCGCACCGAGCGCGCCGTAGGCGGTCAGGTTGCTGTTGATGTCCAGCTCGCCGCGCACAATGGCGGCGCGCTCCTTGGCATCCCAGTAGCTCCAGGACGGCTGGAAGTTGATCTTGTTGTCTGGCGCCGCTGCAATGGGTATGCCCGCTGCGGGCGGGAACAGCAGGCTGCTGCGGCCATGGGTCACCCGCTTTTGGTAGTTGATGTCGGCCTCCAGCCGCACGCGCTCACCCTGGTAATCCAGGCCCAGCGCCAAGGCATCGACCCGTTCGCTGGCGCCGTTGATGGGCGTGTCGCCCGAGCGCTTGGCGACGTTGAGGCGCACACCCCATTCTTGGTCGGCACCAAAGCGGCGGCCAAAATCCGCATGCACGCCAAACTGGTTGTCTTCTGCGTATGAGGCTGTGACGCGGTTGAGCGGTGTGGCCCCGGCGCGCTTGGGCACCAGGTTGATGCCGCCGCCCACCGAGCCCGCAGGCGCCATGCCGTTGAGCAGCGCGCTGGGGCCGCGCAGCACTTCCACCCGCTCCACCCCGATCAGCGAGGCTGCATTGCGGGGCGACAGGCCATACAGGCCGTTGTACGACACGTCGTAGTTGAAGACGGTGAAGCCACGGATGTTGAACTCCTCACGGCCCGCATTGCGCCCATAGGTGTTGCGCACCGAGGGGTCGTTAACGAGCACATCGCCAATGGTTTGCGCTTGCTGGTCATCTACCAGCTTGGCGGTGTACTGGGTGGTGCTGAAGGGCGTGTCCATCACATCGCGGTTGCCCAGCAGGCCCACCTTGCCGCCGCGCGCCACCTGGCCACCGGCATAGGGGCCGGGCAGGCCTTCAAGCGCTGCGGCCGTGACCGAGACGGTGGGCAGCACCACGGTACCCGCCGGGTCTGCCGATGTGGCGGGCGTTGTAGGCACTGCGGGCCGCACCAGCACCGCACGGTCTTTGACCGAGCCCTGCAGGCCGCTGCCGGCCAGCAAACGGTCCAGCGCCTGTTGGGGCGTCAGATTGCCCGACACGGCGGGCGCCGTCTTGCCAGCGACGAGCCCTGCCGGAAAGCCCAGCTGCAGATCGCCCTGGCGTGCCAGCTCATTGAGCGCCTGGGCGAGCGGCTGCGCTGCAATCGAAAAACTGCGTGCCCCCTCTTGCGAGGATGCCGCTGTCTGCGCATGTGCCGTCAGCGGCTGAACAGCGGCGATACCCAGCGCCAGTGCGGCAGCCAGGGCAAGGGGAGTGGGGCGAAAGCGGAAGAGGGGCGCGGTGCGCTGCATGGAAGGGGCTCCTGGATCGGCAAGGGGAAGGCTTGTGCGCTGCGCACAGCGCGCCGCCACCCCCTGTAGACGCAGCTGCAGCAGGAATCCGCACGTCCTCAGAAAAATATTTTGAAAAATTTAACGGGCGACGATTTCTGTCACACCATCGCGCTTGATGAGCCGCACCGGCAACAGATGCGGCAAAAACTCCGCAAAGCGCTGGTGCTGGTTCAAACCATAGCTGCCGCCCACCGGCAGGGCGGCCACGGCCGGATCGCGCACCACTAGGCCGGTGTGGCCGTATCGCTCAAACTCGGCCAAGGCCTGGGCCAGGGGCGTGCGGTTAAAGCTCAGCCGCCCGCTGCGCCACTGGGCCACGGCGGCGGGCGCTACCTCGGTGATGGTGCCCAGGCCCGCGTCTTGCGCGCTGCCGCCTTCCAGCATCTGGCCTGCTGTCAGCAGCACCATGGCCGGTGCTTGCTGGGCTGGGTCCGCATCGCGCTGCAGCCGCTCTACTTTGACTTTGCCTTCTTCCACCGCCACCTGCGTGTGGCCGGCGCCCACCCCCTGCGCGGTGTGGCGTACCGAAAAGCGGGTGCCCACCACGGTGATGCGCAAATCACCGGCCAACACCTGGAAGGGCCTGCTGGCGTCGGCATGCACGGAGAACATCGCCTGGCCATCGGCCAGCGCCACCTCGCGCCGGTTGCGGTAGAGCCGCGCGGTCAGGTGCGTGTCGGTGTCCAGCTGCACGCTGCTGCCAGAGGCCGCATCGTCGGGCAAGGTGACCATCAGCTGCTGGCCGCGCTGCGAGGCGTAGCTTTGCTGAAAGCTGGGTTGCACCCACCAACCAAACCAGCCTGCGCCCACGACGGCCGCTGCCACCAGGGCCGTGGCGGCATAGGGAAGTGCGGGCCGCAGCCAGGCTTGCCAAAAGCGGGGGCGTGGGGCACTGCTGTGCTGTGCATCGCGCGTGGGCAGGCTGGCGCGCAACCGCGCCAGGTCTTGGGCGGGCAGGCTTTGCACACCGGCAATGCTGGCGCGCATGGCATCCAGTGCCGGCGCATGGCGCGCATCCGCCGCCAGCCAGGCCTGCAAGTCCGCCTGGCCCTGCGCATCCAGCCCGGCGTTGCAGCGAACCGCCCAAGTTGCAGCCTCGTGCTCTAGCGCATCGGCATCGTCCGCAGCCATCCCTTCGGGCAAGGCGCCCGGGCGGTGGTCAACGGATGAAGAGATGCTGGACATGCGCAGAAAAATCAATAGAAAAAGGTGGCAGGCAGTGGTGTGAAAAACGCGGTGTAAAGCAGGGGCTGAGGGCGGCTAACTAAGCGCCAGGCCCCTGTCCATGCCGTTTGCAGGCCAGGGTGCCGCGCACCACATGCTTCTCAACCATGCTAACCGATATGCCCATGCGCGCTGCAATCTCCGCCTGGGGCAGACCATCGATCACATGCAGCACAAAGGCCTCGCGGCAGCGCGGCGGCAGGTTCTCGATCACCTGCACATAGCCATGCACGGTCTGCTGTCGCACCAGGGCCTCCTCGGGTTGCAGATGCTGGGGGGCGGGCGGCTCATCCGCCGCTGCCACCTCATCCAAACTGTCATGGCGCCGCACTTCGGCGCGGCGGTGCTGGTCAATCACGAGGTTACGCGCCGTGCGGTACAGCAGCGCCCGCCCATCCATCACGGGCGGCCCCGCCCGCTGCGCCGCCAGCACCCGCGCATAGCTCTCCTGCGCCAGGTCCGCTGCCGCGTCGCGGTCGCCCACCTGGCGGTGGAGAAAGTTCAGCAGTTCACGGTAGAAGCGCTCAAGCATGGAGGGACCGGTGGGCCGGCGGCAGTCCCTGCAGGCAGGGGTGGAATCGTGACGAAAATAAGAATCATTCTAATTGGAGTGGGGAAGCCCTCAGGCGGCTTCTGGTGGCTGGTGGGCTTTTCTGTTGGGTGGCTGAGGGCTGATGCCGAGGCTTGCTGGGGGCTGTGCTAGCTCAGCCGCTCCAGCATCTCTGCCATTACGATATGGCGCATGGCGAGGGCGACGCGCAGGTGTTGTGGGTTGCCATGGATGTGCGGTGCATCGTCGCGCAACAGCTCTGCTGCGGCTTTTTCGATATGGGCGCGCTCTCGTTCAGAATGCGGCCCGCCATGCCCGCAGCCAAGCCGATTGCGACCCCGGCTTCGACCACGCTGGGTCGCGTCACCTGGCGGAACTGTGTTGCACTTGGCAAGGGAAACACCAGCGGTGTCCATGACCAGTCATTCAGGTCGGCGGTGTCTGTTGGTAGGCTTGATGCAACAACTATCTGTTGATAATCCAAATTCTTGTCGGCATCCCTTCCTTTGTAGCGATTAGCCTCTTGCGGCAGCTGAACAGGGTGAGGGAGCGCGGTGTTGTTTCCAGATCACGCCATCAACCAGGTAGTGATGAAAATTCAGCGTGAAGTGTGCGATGAGCACAGTGGGAAGTCCCAGCCAAAGCAACTGTGTCCCAACCCAGTCTACGGCCAAATAGAGTAGGGCTCCCAGTAGCAGACAAAGGCAGATGTATTGCCGGGCACTCTTCCAGAACAGCGTTGTTGAAGTCCTTTCGCTGCTTTTCTCAGCGTCGCGCCGGATGTTCTGCACCCAGACGAACTGTAAGTACTGCAGGTTGTGCCAGAGGTTGATCACCAGCCAGCCAAGGGTTATATCGGTGATCCAGATGTAAGCTGCGAGATTGGCACACACGTGCGATGCCACAAACCCATCGTGACGCCAATCGATCTCGCGAGCCAGAGCCTTATGAGCAAGCCGCCACAACCACCATGCGCCGCACACGATGGTGGCTACGCCTGCAATTTCGGCCACCTGTGTAGGCACAGCCGGAAGTTCAATGGGGTACTCAAGAAAAGTTTTGGGAGACTCGGCGCAGCGGGCAAGTAGTCCCCAGGCTGCAACCATATAGATCAGGGTTTCGGACAGTCGATCTGCTTGAAACGGTTGCGTCGACCCTGCCCGTCGATAAGCCCTGGCGACACCGAAGGATTGCCGCGCGACGTGATAGCTCTGAGCGATGAAATAGAGCGTGAATAGTCCGCTAATCTCGTACGCTAGTGCCGTGGCCACCACACCTCCGAGCACGATCACGGGTAACCCGAAGATCAGAAAACGATATCGTCGGACGTGGACCAAACTGGCGCCGATACGGGTGAAGGTCGCCACCACATGGGGATTGGCGAAAAGCCAGGTATCGATCAGTACAACGGCGATCAGCATCGCAGGAGAGAAGGATGCGATGCCCGTCAGGCCGAGAGCTAGCCCCAGCGTACCCACGATGAAAGTGCCATCAAACCAGGCATGCTGGCCCAGCAATCCAGTGCGGGGGGGCCGTTTCTGGGCCGAAGTCTTCATGTAACAGTCATCGGCCTGATATGTGGCCGAGGTGACCCGAGCGGTGCAGGCTTGGGAGGTATGGTGAACATGGTTCCTGCACGAAGGTGTTGCGCAGTGCTGTTCCTGAGTTTCTCCAACGCTAATGCGCGGGAGGCTGCAAAACGTGATTCAAGTGTGAGCCGCTTGGACATTCCGGACAGGCCTGCAGCGGGAAGCTTTTGGTACGGATCGTAGACTTCGGTAATTTCACACGGATAGCAGCGATCACTTGCATCAAGTTGGCTCGCAAGGCTAATTTTGTAGACAACACCTTCGACCTGATCGGGATCCACAGGAAAGGAAAAGACCAAATCGTAAACCCTGAGGTCTTTCCTTACATCGCCTTGAAATACGAATCCCGCAGCCCGATAGGCGTCAATGACCGTAGATTTCAAGCTGGCCTGCTCAATGCCGACGAACGAGTTTTCATAGAGGTTCTTCTCGCCTTGCCACTGGTTCTTGTAATCGAACCCTAGACTGCCATCCATAAATGCCTGCCCATCTTGCTGAATGCTCGCATACGCTTGATCGATGGCAGGAAGGATCTGCCGATTCACTTCATACTGGAGCATCCAGGGATGCCTGTTGCAGATGAGCAAAGTCTGTCAACACCGTCGTTCGCAGAAAACAAGTCGCACACCGCCCCTTCTTGTCGATATTTTCATCCGTCCGGAGCACTACTTCGATATTCTGGACCTGTCCTTCCATTGCCACAGGGTAGGCGAAGGTGTAACGCACCGTGCCATCTTTCATTCGTTCAGAAGTACGCGATGAGAAGCCTGCATTTTCGAAAGCGGTGCTCACCATTCTGCTGAAATTCTCAACAGGCATCCCTTTATAAGCAGCTATGGCGAAAGCCTCTGACGCTGTGCTCGGGTGAAGCAGGATCGGCGCGGCGACATCTTTTGCTGATGCATTTCCTATCAGAATTACCCCCAGTAAAAGGGAATGCATCAGTTTTCTTAAATACTCTATTTGCATTATTTATAATTGACCTGTATGGAACAGAAAAGAGGAACAGCATAACACTGCAATAAAATATTTGCCTAAGGCTGAAGAAGTGTTTGTATGAAGCAAAGACTGCGGATTTACTACACCGAAGCTCAGGAAACGGTGATGTGGGATCGCTGGAAAGCAGGCGATACCTTGCCCGAGATCGTCAAGCTTTTTCACCGGCCGCACACCAAGCATTGGCTGCTGGCGAATCGATTCGCTGCATCTCCAGGCGCTTGAGACGAGCTGCGCCACCATTGGCGTGAGCTGCTGCGCAATGACGGCAGGAGTTGCTACCGAGCGGCTAAGGCCGATGCAGTCTGGGAGTGTGCTCGTCGCCCCAAGGTATGAAAATTGGCACGCAACCCTGCACTGGCTCAGGTCGTAGCGGCTAAATTGCAAGGCCTATGGTCACCCGAACAAATAGCGGGATGGCTCATGCGGAGCTATTCGGACCAAGAGGAGTTGCAGGTGTCCCATGAAGCCATCTACCGCACGCTATTCGTCCAAACACGTGGTGCTTTGAAGAAGGAGCTGCCGGCGCACTTGCGCCGAACCAGAGGCATGCACCGCTCAAGGCGCTGAACCCAGAAAACTCCGATCCATGGCCTATCAGCGAACGCCCAGCGTGCATAGAAGTTCGTGCAGTTCCAGGCCATCGGGAAGGCGACCTGTTGTTCGGTGATGCTTACAGCCAGATTGCGACGCTGGGCGAGCGGCATACGCGCTATGTGATGTTGGTCAAACTCGTGGATAAAGATTCGTACACCGTGGGAGCCGCGTTAGCCCGGCATGCTCGGACATTGCCCAGGCAGCTGTATCTCTCCTTGACTTGGGACCGAGGAAGAGCAATGGCCGGGCACAAGCTGCCCAAAGGCATTGATCTGTCTGCATACTCACAGGACAGCTTGGACGCTATTGCCAGAGAGCTCAATCAACGACCACGCAAAACTCTGGGATATCGAACCCCCGCGGAAATGTTCGATGCGTGTGTTGCGTCGATCGGTTGAATCCACTGCCGATAGCCGCCACCCTACCTTCGAATTAACCAGGCGCAACAGCTCGGGTTGAGCTCAAAGCGCCCCGAGTTCAAACTTCAGTGCGAAAATTCAAAACTTACGGAGAATCGACATCGGTTCTCAATTTGCATGCAGTGATAAATTTGCAAGATCAATGAGAAACTACGGCCATAGAAAACGGTATATAAAAAGAGCCCGGAAAAATCCGGGCTTTTTTGTTGACTATGCCTAGGGATGCTCTGCAAAACCCTCGCCAAGCGGGATGGACGCGGATCGGGATGAGACGCAAGGCGTCTTTTGCAGTCAATAGCCGTAGCTATTGACAAGGAAGACAACGCGGCGGATCGCCCGAGACCGCGTTCAGACCACGGCAGGGAGTTTTGCAGAGGGTCCCTAGGGTCTTTATTTCACGGTTAATGGTCGGACTGTCGCTTGCTTGGTGGCATCCAGTCGCAAAATTATGTCGCTAGTCGCAAACAATACGGCGCCCTACGTCACCCGACACATCACACATCAATATTCCCCGCCCGCAGTGCATTGTTTTCAATGAAGTGGCGGCGTGGTTCCACCTCGTCGCCCATCAGCATCGTGAAGACGCGGTCGGCTTCGATGGCGTCGCCGACCTTGACTTGCAGCAGGCTGCGGACTTCGGGGTCCATCGTGGTTTCCCAGAGCTGGCCGGGGTTCATCTCGCCCAGGCCTTTGTAGCGCTGGCGGGCGGTGGTGCGTTCGGCTTCGCTGATAAGCCACTGCATGGCTTCGCGGAAGTCGCCCACTTTCTCCATCTTGGCTTTTTCGCCTTCACCGCGGGTGACCTTGGCGCCGTCGGCGAGCAGGCCGTGGAAGTGCTGGGCTTCGGCTGCGAGTGCAGCGTAGTCCTGGCCTTCGACAAACTCTTGCGTGAGGATGGAGCTTTTGATGTTGCCGTGGTGGTGGCGGCTGATGCGCAGGATCGGCTTTTCGGTGTGCGGATCGAGCTCACCGCTCACCTCGGCGGGCACGCCGGTGGTGGTCAGCTCGCGCAGCTTGGCTTCCAGCACCGGGGCGCAGACCATGGCGTCGTCCAGCGAATCGAGGCGGATTTGCACGCCATCGGCAATGGCGCGCAGCGCTTCGGCGTCCAGGTAGGACGAGAGGCGGTCGATGACGGTTTCAGCCGCCAAATGCATGCCTGCCAGGCGGCCCAGCTCTTCACCATCGATGGTGCGCGGGTTCGCGCCACCGGTGCTGACGCTGGCGCCTTGCAGGGCTACGCGCAGCAGAAACTGGTTCAGCGCAGGGCCGTCCTTCAGGTACAGCTCTTCCTTGCCGTTCTTGACCTTGTACAGCGGTGGCTGCGCAATATAGATGTGGCCGGCTTCGACCAGGTCAGGCATCTGGCGGTAGAAGAAGGTCAGCAGCAGGGTGCGGATGTGGGCGCCGTCGACGTCCGCATCGGTCATGATGATGATGCGGTGGTAGCGCAGCTTGGCGAGGCTGTAGTCGTCGTTGCTGCTCTTACCAGAATCCTCGCTCACCTTGCCGATGCCGGTGCCCAGCGCGGTGATCAGGGTGACAATTTCGCTGCTGGAGAGCAGCTTTTCGTAGCGGGCTTTTTCCACGTTCAAGATCTTGCCGCGCAGCGGCAGGATGGCCTGGAACTTGCGATCACGGCCTTGCTTGGCCGAGCCCCCTGCGGAGTCACCCTCGACAATGTAGATTTCAGACAACGCCGGGTCTTTTTCCTGGCAATCGGCCAGTTTGCCGGGCAGGCCCATGCCGTCGAGCACGCCTTTGCGGCGGGTCATTTCGCGGGCCTTGCGGGCCGCTTCACGGGCGCGGGCGGCATCCACAATCTTGTTGCAGATGATCTTGGCGTCGTTGGGCTTTTCTTCCAAAAACTCAGAGAGCAGCTTGCCGACGATATCCTCAACTGGGGCGCGCACTTCGCTGGAGACCAGCTTGTCCTTGGTCTGGCTGCTGAACTTGGGCTCCGGCACCTTGACGCTGAGCACCGCGCAGAGGCCTTCGCGCATGTCGTCGCCGGTCACTTCGACCTTGGCCTTCTTGGCCAGGTCATGGTCAGCGATGTACTTGCCGATGACGCGGGTCATCGCAGCGCGCAGGCCGGTCAGGTGGGTGCCACCATCCCGCTGCGGGATGTTGTTGGTGAAGCACAGCACCTGCTCGTTGTAGCCGTCGTTCCACTGCATGGCCACTTCGACACCGATCTCGGTGCCGGGGATGCCGCCATAGGTTTCTGCCGGGCGCGTGCCCTCGGCATGGAACACGGTGGGGTGCAGCACTTTCTTGGTGCCGTTGATGAACTCGACAAAGCCCTGCACGCCGCCGGCGCCGGAGAAGTCGTCTTCCTTGCCGTCACGCTCGTCCTTGAGGCGAATGCGCACGCCGTTGTTCAGGAAGGACAGTTCGCGCAGGCGCTTGGCCAGGATCTCGTAACGGAACTCGTAGTTTTCCTTGAAGATTTCCTGGTCGGGCAGGAAATGTACTTCGGTTCCGCGCTTCTCGGTCGCGCCGACGATGCGCATCGGCGAGACTTCCACGCCGCCGATGACCTCGATCAGGCGGTTTTGCACAAAGCCGCGCGAGAAGTCGATCTGGTGGACCTGGCCTTCGCGGCGCACGATGAGCTTGAGCTTGATAGACAGCGCGTTCACGCAGGACACGCCCACGCCGTGCAGACCGCCCGAGACCTTGTAGCTGTTCTGGTTGAACTTGCCGCCAGCGTGCAGCTCGGTCAGCGCGATTTCTGCGGCCGAGCGCTTGGGCTCGTGCTTGTCATCCATCTTCACGCCGGTGGGAATGCCTCGGCCGTTGTCCACTACCGACAGCGAGCCGTCGGCATGGATGGTGACGAGGATGTCGTCGCAGTAGCCGGCCAGCGCTTCGTCGATGGAGTTGTCCACCACTTCGAACACGAGGTGGTGCAGGCCGGTGCCGTCCGAGGTATCGCCGATGTACATGCCCGGGCGTTTGCGCACAGCCTCCAGGCCTTCCAGGATCTGGATGGCGCCTTCGCCATAGCCGCCGGCATCGGGGCCTGGCGTGCTGGGAGATTGTTCCGGCTGGTTTTCTGCGGTCATGAAGCTGCCTTGGTACTGCACTGGCAGGGCACGGGGCGCCTGCCATGTCTTTGAATCAAATAAATCTCAGTGGCGCGCTGGTCTGCGGCTGCAGCCAGCGTGCGGGTCGAATCGGTGGTTTACATGCGCATGGGCATGACCACATACTTGAAGCTGTCGTTTTCCGGGTTGGTGATCAGGGCCGAGTTGTTGTTGTCGGCAAAGTCGATGGCAACCATGTCCTGGTTCATGTTGGAGAGCACATCGATCAGGTAGGTGACGTTGAAGCCGACTTCAACAGCCGGGCCGCCGTAGTCGATGTCCAGCTCGTCCACGGCCTCTTCCTGCTCGGCGTTGTTGGCCGCAATGCGCAGGGTGCCGGGCTCGATGGTCAGACGCACGCCCTTGAACTTGTCGCTGGTCATGATGGCCGTGCGCTGCATGCTGGCCAGCAGCGGCGCGCGGCCCAAGGTGATGCTGTGGGGGTGGTTGCGCGGGATGACGCGGTTGTAGTCGGGGAATTTGCCCTCGACCAGCTTGGTGACGAACTCCATGCCGGCAAAGGTGAAGCGCGCCTGGTTGCTGGCGAACTGCATCTCGATGACGGGCTGGTTGTCGCCGCTCGCATCCGACAGCAGGCGCTGGAGTTCCAGCACCGTCTTGCGCGGCAGAATCACTTCCTGCTTGGGCACTTCCACATCCAGGGTGGCGCTGGCAAAGGCCAGGCGGTGGCCGTCAGTGGCCACCAGGCTCAAGGTGTTACCTTCGGCCACGAACAGGATGCCGTTCAGGTAGTAACGGATATCCTGCACGGCCATCGCAAAGGACACCTGGCTCATCAAATCCTTGAGCACCTTTTGCGGCACGCTGAACACGGGGCCGAAAGAGGGTGCCTCTTGCACCAGCGGGAAGTCTTCCGCCGGCAGGGTCTGCAAGGTAAAGCGGCTCTTGCCGCCTTTGAGGATCATCTTGGACTGCTGCGTCTCCAGGCTCACGGTCTGGTCGCTGGGCATGGTCTTCAAGATGTCGATCAGCTTGCGGGCGCCCACGGTGGTGGTGAAATCGCCCATGTCACCGCCCAGCTCGGCGGTGGTGCGGATCTGGATTTCCAGATCGCTGGTGGTCAGCTGCAGCGCATTGCCCGTCTTGCGGATCAGCACATTGGCCAAGATGGGCAAAGTGTGGCGCCGCTCGACAATACCGGCGACCGACTGCAGTACTGCGATGACTTTGTCTTGTGTGGCCTTCAGAACAATCATTTCAACCTCTTGTCAAATTGCGGTGTTGTTGTGGACGGCAGTTGTGCACGGAGCCCCCTCTGCACCTGTCCCATTTGCCATTGTGCCTGCGGCATGCAGGCAGTTGGCGAAATCAAATAATTCCATCGACTAGCCCTTGAGCGTCTGTTCCAGCACGTGCAATTGCTGGTTCAACTCGGTCAATTGCTGGCGCTCGCCACCGATTTTGCGCACCGCGTGCAGCACGGTGGTGTGGTCGCGGCCGCCAAACAGCTCGCCGATTTCCGGCAGGCTTTTTTGCGTCAGCTCCTTGGCCAGGTACATCGCAATCTGGCGCGGGCGGGCAATGCTGGCCGGGCGCTTCTTGCTGTACATGTCGGCGACCTTGATCTTGTAGTAGTCGGCGACAGTCTTCTGGATGTTCTCCACGCTGATCTGGCGGTTCTGGATCGACAGCAGATCGCGCAGCGCCTCGCGGGCCAGCTGGATGGAGATTTCCTTCTGGTTGAAGCGCGAGTAAGCGAGGATCTTGCGCAGCGCGCCTTCCAGCTCACGAACATTGGAGCGCACGTTCTTGGCGACGAAGAAGGCGACTTCCTCGGGCATCTCGGTGCCTTCAACGCGCGACTTGTTGATCAAAATCGCGACGCGCATTTCCAGCTCGGGCGGCTCGATAGCGACCGTCAGGCCGGAGTCAAAGCGCGACACCAAACGCTCGTGGATGTTGGCCAGCCCCTTGGGGTAGGTGTCGGACGTCATCACGATGTGGCTCTTTTTGGCCAGCAAGGCTTCAAAGGCGTTGAAGAATTCTTCCTGCGTGCGGTCTTTGTTGGCAAAAAACTGCACATCGTCGATCAGCAGCAGATCGAGCGAGTGGTAGCGCTCCTTGAACTCGTCAAAGGTGCGGCGCTGGTAGGACTTGACCACATCCGAGACGAACTGCTCGGCATGGATGTAGAGAACTTTGGCGTCGGGGTTGTCGGCCAGCAGCTTGTTGCCCACGGCATGGACCAAGTGGGTCTTACCCAGGCCGACGCCGCCATAGATGAACAAGGGGTTGTACAAATGGCCTGGCGATGCGGCCACATGCATGGCGGCAGAGCGGGCCATGCGGTTGGCGGTACCTTCGACCAAAGTATCAAAAGTGAGCACCGGGTTCAGGCGGCTGCGGAAGTTGCCGCTGGCATTGCCGGTATCGCCCGCCTCGGCTTGGCCATTGTTGGTGGGCGCAGTGCCGCCATCGCTGGTCTGAATGTTGTTGCGGTACTGATCGCCTCCCTGGGCGAAAGCTGGGGCAGCGGTGCGGCTGGCGGGCCCGTAGGAAGGGCCCAGGCCCATGCCGGACGAGGTGCCGCTGCCTTGGGATGAAGCGACCACCGGGCCGCCGCTGCGCACGGGCGGGCGCACAATGGTGCGCACGGCCGCGTCGCGCTGGGCAATGGCGAGTTCAATGGCTACGGGCTGGCCGTAGGTTTCTTCCAGCATGGCGGCCAGACGGCCGGTGTATTGCGCACGGATCCAGTCGAGCTTGAAGCGGTTGGCCACATAGAGCGTGACCTTGGACAAGTCATCTGACACGACGGCGGTCAGCGGCTTGATCCAGGTGTTGAACTGTTGCTCGGGCATTTCTTGGGCGAGTTGCTCTACAACTGCGCGCCACAAACCTTGGCCCAGGCTGGCTTCATCCATTGTTATCCCACGGAAATATTCGTCCCCCACGCTGTTGTTGTTGTGGATAAGGGGGAAGGTTGATCGGCTGTCTATTGTAGCTTGTGCAAAAGTTATCCACACAAAGGACTTGTCTGCAAAAAGGCAATCGACGGCTTGCGGCGCCGGATGACAGCCGACTTGGCAAAAAGTCTGCGCATATTACAGAAAAAACCGATGACAAAGCCAAGTAATTGCCAAGGACAGCAAACACTGCGATAATTTGCGGTTTCCCTGCATGTCAGGGCGAATTTTACGCGCGTATCCATCCAAATTGGCTGCAAGGCTTGGGCCTGCTTAGGCCTGTCAGTAGGGGTGGAGCGCACTATTTCACCGGTGTTGCGCTTGAGCAGGTCTTGAGCTTGGTCGCTTCTGTGTTCGTTTTTGGACGCACGCTGCCAACAAACCGGAACCAAGCCTCTCTAGGAATTGCATCATGAAACGTACTTACCAACCTTCCAAAGTCCGCCGCGCCCGTACCCACGGCTTCCTCGTCCGCATGAAGACCAAGGGTGGTCGCGCTGTGATCAACGCACGCCGCGCCAAGGGCCGCAAGCGTCTGGGCCTGTAAGGCTGGCAGGGTAGCAGGCACCTCTCGGGTGCCAGGTACTGCACCAGTGGGTGACACTTATGCATCGTCTTAAGACACGCCCCCAGTTCCAGGCCGCCATGGCAGGCGGAACCATCGCCCGTACGGCGCATTTTGCGCTGCACCGGCTGGTTTTGGCTGCCGAGGCCCCTGGCATTACCGCTGCGCCATCAGAGCCTGGTGACCAACCTTCCAAGGTTGCGTCGCAGGCTCTTTTTGCGTTTGAGGCGACCTGGCTGGGTGCCATGGTGCCCAAGCGCTGGGCGCGCCGGGCCGTGACGCGCAATGCCATCAAGCGGCAGATATTTGCGGTGGCTGCCTTGCATGAGGCGCAGCTACCCGCCGCCGCGCATGTGGTGCGCCTGCGCAGCACGTTCGACCGCAAGCAATTCATCAGCCCCAGCTCCGACGTGCTCAAGCAAGCGGTGCGGGCCGAGCTGATGCAGCTGTTTGCGCGCGCGCACAAAAACAGCCAACCGGCCAAAGCCGAGCGCACCGACGGCGCCAAGGCGCTTAGCGTATGATGCAACGCTTGCTCATGGGCTTGGTGCGCGGCTACCGGCTGCTGCTGAGTCCTTGGCTTGGTTCTGCCTGCCGGTTCGAGCCCACGTGCTCTGCCTATTCATTGCAGGCGCTGGAACAGCATGGTGCTGCCATGGGCAGCTATTTGACAGTGCGCCGCCTGGCGCGTTGCCATCCCTGGTGCGAGGGCGGCCTTGATCCGGTCCCCGCGCATCCCCGCTGGTTCAGTCGTCTGGTGACTCCCGCCGATTCATCCTCTTCCCCCTCTGAGAAGTCTTCATGAACGATATTCGCCGCACCATCTTGTGGGTGATATTTGGTTTCTCCCTGGTCCTGCTCTGGGACAAGTGGCAAATCCACAATGGTCGCAAACCCACATTCTTCCCCACACCTGAGGTGACGGCCCAGGCGCCCGCTGAAACGGTCGGTACCGATACCGGTCTGCCAGCAGCGAGCGCCAACCCGGCAGCTACCGCCAACGCCAGCAATGTGCCCGGCACGGCAGCTGCTGATACAGCAGCCCCCGCTGCTGCCCGCGAAAAGCTGACCGTGGCCTCCGACCTGCTGCGCCTGACCTTTGACAGCGAAGGCGCATCCCTGGTGGGTGCCGAGCTGCTCAAGTACGCCGATCAGGACGACAAGACCAAGGCCATCAAGCTGCTGGACGAAAGCGCCAACCGCGTGTACGTCGCCCAGACCGGCCTGATCGGTGGCAACTTCCCGACCCACAAGACGGCAATGACCCTCAAGCCCGGCCCGCGCGAGCTGGCCGATGGCCAGAACGAGCTGAACGTGGTGTTCGAGTCGCCTGACCTGGGCGGCGTGAAGCTGGTCAAGACCTGGACCCTCAAGCGCGGCGACTACGCCATTGGCTTGAAGCAAGAGGTGGTCAACACCGGCTCTGCCGCCGTCAACCCCCAGCTGTACCTGCAGCTGACGCGTGATGGCAACAAGCCGCCTGGCGAATCCTCGTTCTACTCGACCTTCACCGGCCCTGCTGTCTACACCGAAGCCAAGAAATACCACAAGGTGGATTTCAAGGACATCGAAAACGGCAAGACCGACAGCGTGGACAAGTCGGCTGACAATGGCTATGTGGCCATGGTGCAGCACTACTTTGCCAGCGCTTGGTTGCTGCCCCAAGGCACGCAGCGCGACATTTATGTGCGCAAGGCTGGCTCCAACCTGTACTCGGTCGGCGAGATCACCCACCTGGGCGAGATTGCACCGGGCCAAAGCAAGTCCATCGATGCGCGTCTGTTTGTGGGCCCGCAAATCGAAAAGACCCTGGAATCCATCGCCCCTGGCCTGGAGCTGGTCAAGGACTATGGCTGGGTGACGATTCTGGCCAAGCCGCTGTACTGGCTGCTCGACAAGCTGCACAGCTTTATCGGCAACTGGGGCTGGTCGATTGTGGCCCTGGTGCTGCTGCTGAAGATCGCGTTCTACTGGCTCAATGCCAAGGCCTACTCGTCGATGGCCAAGATGAAGGCGATCAACCCCCGCATCATGGAGATGCGTGAGCGCCTCAAGGACAAGCCTCAGCAGATGCAGCAGGAGATGATGCGCATCTACCGCGAAGAGAAGGTCAACCCCATGGGTGGTTGCTTCCCGATCGTGATCCAGATCCCCGTGTTCATCGCGCTGTACTGGGTGCTGCTGTCGTCGGTGGAAATCCGCAATGCGCCGTGGATCGGTTGGATCCATGACCTGTCGGTGCCCGATCCGTTCTTCATCCTGCCGGTGCTGATGACCCTGTCGTCGCTGCTGCAGACCGCGCTGAACCCCGCGCCACCCGATCCGATGCAAGCCAAGATGATGTGGATCATGCCGCTGATGTTCAGCGTGATGTTCTTCTTCTTCCCCGCTGGTCTGGTGCTGTACTGGCTCACCAACAACGTGCTGTCGATTGCGCAGCAGTGGATCATCAATACCCGCATGGGTGTGCCACCGCAGTTCAATCTGCCGAAATTCAAGTAGCCAGCATTTGTCAATGCAGGGATTGCCTAGGCGGGCATTCCCGGATACACCTCCCAAACGGTCGCATTTGCGACCGTTTTTTCGTTAGCATCATTTGTTTGGAAATGTGTTCAACAAACTAGGGGTTCAGGTATGGCGAAAGTTTCGGTATTTCAACGCAGCGCGCTGGCGCTGGCAGTGTTGGTCTGTGCAGGTGCAGCCCAGGCGGCCACCTTGCGCTGGGCAGGTGCCAATGACATCCTGACCCTGGACCCCCACGCACAGAACCACCAGACCACGCATGCCTTCCTGCAGCAGGTCTATGAGCCGCTGGTGCGTTACGGCAAGGACTTCCAGCTGGAGCCGGCACTGGCTACCAAGTGGACCGAGGTGAGCCCCACCCAGTGGCGCTTCGAGCTGCGCAAGGGCGTCAAATTCCACGACGGCGCGCCCTTCACCGCCGATGACGTGGTCTTCTCGCTGACCCGCATCATGACCCCGCCATCGAACATGATGAGCGCCACCCAGAGCATCAAGGAAGTCAAGAAGGTCGATGACTTCACCGTCGATCTGATCCTCAAGGGCCCCAACCCCATCCTGCTGCGCGAGCTGACCGAGGCGCGCATCATGAACAAGGCCTGGGCTGAGAAGAACAACGCCGTCAAAACCCAGGACTACGCCGGCAAGGAAGAAAGCTACTCCAGCCGCAACACCAATGGCACGGGCTCCTTCGTCGCTGTCAGCTGGCAGCCCGATGTGAAGCTGACCTTGAAGAAGAACGCCGCCTGGTGGGACAAGCCCACCGGCAACGTCGATGAGATCGTCTTCACCCCCATCAAATCGGCCGCCACCCGTACTGCAGCGCTGATCTCGAACCAGGTCGACTTCATGGTCGACCCACCGCCGCAAGACCAGGACCGCATCAAGAAGACCCCCGAGCTGAGCCTGCTCGAAGGCACCGAGAACCGCACCATCTACCTGGGTCTGGATATGTTCCGCGATGAACTGCCAGGTGGTGGAACCCCGGGCAAGAACCCGATGAAGGATGTACGCGTGCGCAAGGCCATGTATATGGCGATTGACACCGACGGCCTGCACAAGCGCACCATGCGCGGCATGTCGATCACGGCGGGCACCATGGTGGCGCCGATGGTGCATGGCTGGAGCAAGGAGCTGGAAACGCGTGCTGCCAAGTACGACGTGGAAGGCGCCAAGAAGCTGCTGGCCGAAGCCGGTTACCCCAATGGCTTCAACCTCAAGCTCGAATGCCCGAACGACCGCTATGTGAACGACGAGGCGATCTGCCAGGCCGTCACCGCGATGTGGACCCGTATCGGCATCAAGACCAGCCTGCAAGCCACGCCGATGGCCCAATACGTCACCCGCGTGATGAACTCCGAGCCCAATGCCTACCTGTTCGGCTGGGGCGTGGCCACCTTTGATGCGCTGTACTCGCTCGATGCACTGATCCACAGCAAGGGTACAGCCGGCGGCGGCGTCTACAACGGCGGCCGCATTGCCGACAAGGAACTGGACGCCAAGATCGACGCGATGAAGACCGAGACCGACACCGCCAAGCGCGATGCCTTGATCAACGATGCGCTGAAGATGACCAAGGACAACTTCTACACCATCCCCGTGCACCACCAGATCTTCCCCTGGGCCATGCGCAAGGGCATCGAGACGGTGTACCGCGCCGATGCACGTCCGATCCCCGCCTGGACCACGATCAAGTAAGCCCACGCCGCACACACTCCACCACCTCAAAGCCTGCGCAAGCAGGCTTTTTTCATGGCAGGTGCCGGCAGCCACGGCTTGGCCCAATAGCCTGCGGCGCCTGCCGCTGGCCCTGCCGCCCGATAATGTCGAGCTTGCCCACTCGCGCCAGAGACCTGCCCATGCTTGCCCGCCACCACGATCCGATTGTTGCCATTGCCACTGCCCCTGGGCGCGGAGCGGTGGGCATTGTGCGGGTATCGGGCAAGGCGATTGCGCCGCTGGTCGAGCGCCTCTGCGGCAAGGCGCTCAAGCCGCGCGAGGCCAGCTACCTGCCCTTCAAGGCGGCAGACGGGCAGGCGATTGACCAGGGGCTGGCGCTGTACTTTCCCGCGCCGCACAGCTACACCGGCGAGGACGTGCTGGAGCTGCAGGCCCACGGCGGCCCCGTGGTGCTGCAGCTGCTGCTGGCCCGCTGCCTGGAGGCCGCGCACACCGAGGCCGACAGCGGCAAGCCACTGCTGCCCGGCCTGCGCCTGGCCGAACCGGGGGAGTTCACCGAGCGCGCTTTTCTGAACGACAAGATCGACCTGGCCCAGGCCGAGGCGATTGCCGATTTGATCGACGCCAGCACCGAGGCGGCGGCGCGCAGTGCCAGCCGCTCGCTGACGGGTGTGTTCTCGCAAGAGGTCCACCGCCTGCGCGATGCGCTGGTACACCTGCGCATGCTGGTCGAGGCCACCCTGGATTTCCCCGAAGAGGAGATCGACTTTCTGCAAAAGGCCGATGCCTATGGCCAGCTGGACCAACTGCGCGCCACCGTGCAAGCCGTCATGCAGCGCACCCGCCAGGGCGCCTTGCTGCGCGAGGGCATCAAGGTGGTGATTGCCGGCCAGCCCAATGCCGGCAAAAGCTCCTTGCTCAACGCGTTGGCTGGCGCGGAGCTGGCCATCGTCACCCCCATCGCCGGCACCACCCGCGACAAGGTCACGCAAACCATCCAGATTGAAGGCGTGCCCCTGCATGTGATCGACACCGCCGGCCTGCGCGAGAGCAGCGATGAGGTGGAGCGCATCGGCATTGCCCGCGCCTGGGAAGAAATCGCCGCCGCCGATGCCGTGCTGTTTTTGCACGACCTGACCCGCATGGCCGAGCCCGACTATGCCGAGGCCGACCGCCAGATCGCTGCCACCTTGCTGCAGCAACTGCCAGCCAATGTGCCCGTGCTGCAGGTCTGGAACAAGGCCGATGCGCTGACTCCCGACGAGGCCCGCCGCCAAAGCGCCGAGGCCGCCACGCAGTTCAGTACCGCTGCTGCCGCCCCTGCAGGCGACCAGGCTCCGTTGGTACTGTCCGCCAAAACCGGCGATGGCCTCGACAGCCTGCGCCAACAGCTCCTCCGCATCGCCGGCTGGCAGCCCGCCGCCGAAGGCACCTACATCGCCCGCGCCCGCCATGTGCAGGCACTGCAACAGGTCGAAGAGCACCTGGACATCGCCCACGCCCAACTGCATGTGGACAGCCCCGCCCTCGACCTGCTGGCCGAAGAGCTGCGCCTGGCCCAGCATGCATTGAATGCGATCACGGGCGAGTTCACATCGGATGATTTGCTGGGGGTGATTTTTTCGAGCTTTTGCATTGGGAAGTGATGCGCGGTTCTGGCGCGTGCGCAGCGTCAACGAGCATCTAGAGACTCTTTAAGTCCGTTTAGAACTGTCCGGAAATTCCGGATAGTTCAGCATAAGCACCCGCGCACGACGTTTTCGGTACTGCGAAAGTTCTGGCAGACGGCCAATGGCTCATGTGTAAGAACCGCTGTCGTTCATAGGGGTAGTTGCCGAGGCAACACCAACACCGCCTCCAACCCGCCCCCAGCCGCCTCGCGCAACAACAGCTCCCCACCATGGGCCTGTGCCACTGTCTGCGCAATCGACAGCCCCAGCCCCACCCCGCCGGAATCGGCATTGCGGGAGTGCTCCATGCGGTAGAAGGGCTCCAGCACCCGTTCCCTTTGCGCGGCGGGGATGCCCGGGCCGTGGTCGCGCACGTGGATGCGCAGTTGTTGGCCATCGTCTTCGATGTGGAGCTGCGCATCGCCGGCATAGCGCAGCGCGTTTTCCACCAGGTTGTGCAGGCCCCGGCGCAGGCTTTGGGCGTAGCCGGTGTAGGGCTGCAGCGCCTGGCCGCTGACGGGGACCGGCAGGCCACTGGACTCGTGCATGTCTTGTGCCACGCCATGCACCAGCGCATTGATGTCCATGGTCTGGCGCGGGCCGCTGGCGTGGGCGCCGGTGAGCATGTCGAGGGTGGAGGCGACCATGTGCTCCATCTCTTCCAGGTCCTTGCGGAACTTGGCGCGCAGTGCATCGGGCTCGAGCATTTCAGCGCGCAGGCGCAGCCGGGTGATGGGGGAGCGCAGGTCATGCGATACGGCGGCCAGGAAGCGGGTGCGCTCGGCCAGGCCTTCGTTGATTTTTTGCTGCATGGCGTTAAAGGCCTGCGCTGCCTGCTGCACTTCGCGCGGGCCCCGCGCATCCATCGGCGGGCTTTGCAGGTTGCGGCCCAGGGCCTCGGCGGCGGCGGCCAGGCGCTGCAGGGGGCGCATGGCCAGGCGCACCGCAATCAGTGCCACCGCCACGATCACCAGGCTGCGCAGCAGGTAGACGCGCAGCACATAGTCGGCCAGTGCCTGCAGCGGCTGCACCGGCTGGCCAATTTCGCCCTCCTGCGCATCGATCTGCAGCCAGGGGCCGTCCTGCAGTTGCAGCAAGAGGCGGACATGGGCTTCGGGCTTGTCGGCCAGCAGCACCGGACTGCGGTGGCCTCCGCCGTGCGCTCGCCCAGCAACGCCAACTGCTGCAATTGCAGCGGCACAGGATGGCCCAGGCGCTCGCTGATGACCTGGTCCATCAAGGCCTGGGCTTCGGGGTAGGGCGAGGTCTGGGTGGCATCGGGTGCATCGACCCACTGCAGCTGGTAGCGGCTGCCTTGCCACTGCGCCAGCAGCGCGGCACGCTGCTCGGGCGGGCTGGCTTGCAGTAAGGCCAGCGTATCGGCGCTGCGTGCCGCCACCAGGCGCAAGGGCACATCCAGCAGCTGGCTGCGGCGCATCTCCCACCAGATGGTGCCGGTCATCGCCTGGGCGGCCAGCATGCCGATGACCAGGATGGCGGCGATGCGGCCAGACAAGGTTTGCGGCCACAGCCGCACCAGCCACGACAACCATGACAGCCAGTTGGGAAGCCAGCGGCCGGTGCGATGCGTGGCAGGGGTGTCGGGGGCGGTGTTCACGCCAGCGTCTCGACCTCGCAGGCGAGCACATAGCCGGCATTGCGCACGGTGCGCAGCAGCTGGGCTTGGCGCGGCTGGGGCTCCAGGTGCTGGCGCAGGCGGCTGATGCAGACATCGACGGCGCGGTCCAGCGCCTGGCGCTCGCGGCCAAAGGTGTATTCGGCCAGGTAGTCGCGGCTCAGGGTGCGCTGCGGGTTTTGCGCCAGCGCGCAGAGCACGCGGTAGTCCGACTGGGCCAGACTGATCAGCAGGCCATCGGGGTTATGCAGGCTGCGGCTTTGCATGTTCAAGGTCCAACCGGCAAAGCGCAGGGTGGCCAGGTGCTCGGGCTCGTGCATCGATGCCGGCACCTGGCGTGTGCGGCGCAGCACGCCAGTGATGCGGGCCAGCAACTCGCGCGGGTCAAAGGGCTTGGGCAGGTAGTCGTCGGCACCCATCTCCAGCCCCAGAATGCGGTCCATCAGCGCGCCGCGTGCCGTCAGCATCACCACAGCGATAGGGGTGCGCTCGCGCAGACTGCGGCACAGCGCCAGGCCATCGACGCCGGGCAGCATCAGGTCCAGCACCACCAGGTCGGCGCTGTGGCGCGCCAGCCAGTCCCACATGCCCTGGCCATCGGCCACGGCTGCCGCCTGCATGCCCTGGGCGCGCAGGTAGTCGCAGAGCAGCTCGCGGATCTCCGGGTCGTCATCGACCACCAGGATGCGGGCCTTGCCGGGCAGGCTGGCGGGGGGCGGGGAGGGCACGGTTTTCTCGGGATAAGTAATGGATTGTGTTGGAGCGGGGCGGGAAAACATGGCATTGCAAATCAGCCTGGCAGTGGCGGCTAGGCCGCTGCGGGGCTGATTAGAGTGGCGGCTCATTCATCAATAAGAACGATTTTCATTCTAGTTTGTTGTGACCATGACCGCATTGAAGCTCTCCCCGGCACCGCAAGGTGCAGGCGCATCCGTTCGCCGCATCCCGGCTCTTTTACGCTCCGCTGTACAAGCGGGTTTGCAGCTGCGCGCGCTGGGCTTGGCGCTGGGGATGTGCTTGGCCACGGATCTGGCCATGGCGGCCCCGGCACAATCTGCAGCGGATGCCGCAGCCGTGCAGCGCAGCACGGTGGTGGATATCGTCGGCCGCACGGTGCAGATCCCCGCCAAGGTGGACCATATCCTGCTGGGCGAGGGCCGCTTTCTGTATGCGCTGGCGCTGATGGAAGGTGCTGAGCCCTTGAAGCGCATTGTGGGCTGGCAAGGCGAGTTGGCCTTTGCCGACCCGAATGGCTGGGCGGCTTACCAGCAGCGTTTTCCGCAGATCACGCAGATTCCGCTGATCGGACGAACTTCGGAGGAAAGTGTCAGCGCTGAAAAATCGGTGTCGACCCAGCCCGACATCGCGATTTTCGGCCTGGGCGGCCATGGCCCTGGCCGCCAAAGTGGCTTGGTCAAGGCGCTGGAGAAGGCCGGCGTGCCAGTGGTGTTCATCGACTTTCGTGCCCAGCCGGTGCGCAACACCGCCAAGAGCATCCGCATCCTGGGCCAGGCGGTGCATCGCGAGGCGCAGGCCAATGCCTATGCCGATTTCTACGAGGCGCATCTGCTGCGGGTGCAGTCGCGGGTCAAGGACATCCCTGCAGAACAGCGCCCGCTGGTGTTTGCCGAGTTGCTGGCGGGTGTCTGGGATGGCTGCTGCCACACGGCCGGCAAGGGCAATGTGGGTGAGTTCATTGACGCGGCTGGTGGCATCAACATCGCGGCAGGCAAGATCCCCGGCGCGATTGGCGACCTGAACCAGGAGGCGCTGATCGCCCAGGACCCGGCCGTCTACATCGCCACCGGCAGCCGGCCCCAGGGCAGCCGCCCCATGGTGCGGGCGGGCGAGGGGGTGAGCGCCGCGCAACTGGGCAGCAGCCTGCGCGAGCTGACCCAGCGCCCGGGTTTTGAGATGCTGAGCGCCGTGCGCTCGGGCCGCGCCCATGGCCTGTGGCACAACTTCTACGATGCGCCCACCAATATCCTGGCGATCGAGGCCATGGCCAAGTGGTTCTACCCCGAGCGCTTTGCCGATGTGGACCCGCAGGCGACGATGGCCGAGATCAACCAGCGCTTCTTACCGGCGCTGCCGATGCAAGGTGCGTACTGGGGAGATATCGCCCCCTTGAAGGCCAAGCCATGAGCATGGCCCTGCCGCCACTGGCCGCCACTGCGGCTGCGCTGGGCGTGGATGGAGGGCAGGCAGGCCTGCACGCCCAGGCCTACCGCCGCTTGACCGGTTGGCGCCTGCTGGTGTTGGCGCTGCTGGCGGGCGCGATTGTGGCGGCCCTGCTGTTGGACTTCACCACCGGCCCATCGGGCCTGGCGCTGTCGCAGCTGCTGCAGACCTTGTACACGCCCGATGCCGCGCCGCCAGCGCTGCGTGTGATTGTCTGGGACATCCGCCTGCCCTATGCCTTGATGGCAGTGGCCGTCGGCCTGGCGCTGGGCCTGGCGGGCGCCGAGATGCAGACCGTGCTGGCCAACCCACTGGCCAGCCCTTTTACCTTGGGCCTGTCGTCGGCCGCCGCCTTTGGCGCAGCGCTGGCGATTGTGCTGGACTGGAGCCTGCCGGGCGTACCCGCATCCTGGGCGGTGCCCGCCAATGCTTTTGTGTTTGCAATGGCCTCGGCCTTGCTGCTCGATTTGGTGGCCCGCTGGGGTGGCATGAGCGCCACCGGCGTGGTGCTGTTTGGCATTGCGCTGGTGTTCAGCTTCAATGCGCTGGTGTCCTTGCTGCAGTTTGTGGCCACGGCCGAGGCCTTGCAGGGCCTGGTGTTCTGGACCATGGGCAGCCTCTCGCGCGCAACCTGGCCCAAGCTGGGTGCGCTGGCCTTGGCCTTGGCGGTGGTGCTGCCGCTGTCGATGCGCAATGCCTGGCGGCTGACCGCGCTGCGCCTGGGTGAGGACCGCGCGGCCAGCTTTGGCGTGGATGTGCGGCGCCTGCGCCTAGGCGCGCTGCTGCGCATCAGCCTGCTGGCGGCCTTGTCGGTAGCCTTTGTCGGCAGCATCGGCTTTATTGGCCTGGTCGCGCCCCATATTGCGCGCCGGCTGGTGGGCGATGACCACCGCTTTTACCTGCCCGCCTCGGCATTGGTGGGCGCGCTGGTGCTGTCGCTGGCCTCGGTGGCCTCCAAGGCGCTGGTGCCGGGCGTCATCGTGCCGGTGGGCATCGTCACCTCGCTCGTGGGCATTCCCTTCTTTCTGGCCATTGTGCTGCGCACGCGGGGGCGGGCATGAGCGGCGGCGGTTTGCAGATCAGCGGACTGCATGTGGCCTATGGCCGGCGGGTGGTGATTCCCTCCTTGTCGGTGGCCGATCTGCAGCCGGGCACCGTCACCGTCGTGCTAGGCCCCAATGGCAGCGGCAAATCAACTTTTTTGCGGGCGCTGGCGGGGCTGACCCGTGCCAGCGGCCAGGTGCGCTTGCAAGGCCAGTCGCTGGACCAGGCCAGCCTGGCCGAGCGCGCCCGGCGCGTGGTCTACCAGCCCCAGGCCTTGCCGGCGGCAGTGCATCTGCGCGTGATCGAATCGCTGATGGCGGCGCGCAAGGCCTCGCCCCACAGCCTGCATAAGGGCGCTGAACCGGCCCAGGATGCAGTCATGCAGTGCGCTGCTTTGCTGCAGCAACTGGGCATTGACCACCTGGCGATGCGCCACCTCGATGAACTCTCCGGCGGCCAGGTGCAGTTGGCCGGGCTGGCGCAGGCGCTGATCCGCCAACCGCAGGTGCTGATGCTCGACGAGCCGCTGTCGGCGCTGGATCTGAACCACCAGTTCCATGTGATGGAACTGGTCGGTGCGCAGACCCGGCGCAGCGGCATGGTCACGCTGGTGGTGCTGCATGACCTGGGCCTGGCGCTGCGCCATGCCGACCGCGTGCTGGTGCTGCAGAACGGCGAGCTGCAGGCCGATGGCCCGCCGCGCGACGCCATCCAGCCCGAGCTGCTTGCGCGCGTCTATGGCGTGCAGGCCCGTGTCGAGCCCTGCTCGCGCGGCATTCCGCAGGTGATGGTGGATGGCCTGCTTGCGTAAAGGCGCATGCACCGTCTCAGCGCCGATTCCCTCTTTCTCAACGACCCAAGCGACCAACCATGAAGATCTCTCTGCACCACCTCGCCCTTTGCGCTGCCACCCTGGGCGCCAGCAGCGCCGCCTTCGCGCAGCCCGCCGCGCCCGCATCGGCGCCGGTCTGTGAAGCCCATGTACAAGGCCAGCCCGGCAAAAAGTTTGACCTGACCGAGCTGCGCGTGAGCAAGCGCTGCGCGCAGTTCACGGTGCATCTGCTGCACACCGGCAAAAAGCCTTGGCAGGAAGCGGGCCACAACTGGGTGCTAACGCGCAGCCAGGACACCGAGGCCGTGATCCGCGAAGGCCAGCGTTCCGGCCCCGAGCGCGCCTGGCTCAGCCGTGGCGATGCCCGCGTGCTGGCTGCCACCCAGATGCTGTCGGGTGGTGAGCATGCCTCGGTGAGCTTCCCGGTCGAGCGCCTGAGCAAGGGTGAGGACTACACCTATTTCTGCTCCTTCCCCACCCATGCCGAGCCTATGCGCGGCAAGCTGGTCGTCATCGATTAAACCGATGAACCAGCGGCCCAGCCTCAGCTGGGCATGCGGTAGGCCAGCACCTTGAGCGCCCGGTCCGGCGAGACATCGGCAAAGATCGCCGGGTTGGCCACCTGCTCGATAAATTCCAGCTCCGGCACCAGCTCGGCCATCTGGTCTTGCAAAAAGGCCAGCGGCAGCTCGGGGGCGTTCAGGCAGAGCAGCGCAAAGCCGCCAGGCGCCAGCAGATCGGGCAGGCGCTTGATCAGGCGCGCGTAATCCTTGGTGGCGACAAAGCTGCCCTTTTGGTAGCTGGGCGGGTCCATGATCACCAGTTGGTAGGGCCCGGTGCGGGTGATCTTGCCCCAGCTGCTGAAAATGTCATGGCCCCAGAACTGGCCGCCCGCCAGCTGGTTGAGCCGGTGGTTCTGCTGGCCACTGGCCAGTGCGGCCTTGCTCATGTCGATATTGATCACCTGGCCGGCGCCCGCCTGCAGCGCCGCCACCGAGAAGGCGCAGGTGTAGGCGAACATATTGAGCACGGTACAGCGCTCGGGGTCCGGCTGGCGCGCGATGAACTGGCGCACCCAGCGCCGGCCTTCGGCCATGTCCAGAAACAGGCCGTGGTTTTGCCCGCGCAGCACATGCACCTGGTAGCGGGCATCGTCCTCTTGCACGGTATGGGGCTCGGGCAGGCTACCCTGCACCAGGCGGGTTTCGGCGGCGCCCAGCGCCCGGCACTGGTAGACCCAGGTCAGCGGCTCGCCCGGATACAACTGCTGCCAGCGCTGTTGCAGCGCATCCCCCACGCTTTGCAGGGCTTCATCGGCCAGCGGCGCAAAGCTGGTCAGCACGACGGCTGGCGGGTACAGATCGAGCGACAGATGCTCGCAACCCGGAAACAGGCCGCCTCGGCCATGAAAAAGGCGTTGTGCCTGCTGGCTCGCCGGCATGGTGGCGATGGCCTCTAGTAATGCGTGCATGGAATCAAAAAATACGTCTAAGGGAGGAGAAGGGGCGGCGTGCTTGCGCGGAAATGGTGGGCTGGGCGATACTTCTTACAAATTTTTGCCCGGCTGCCCGGCCATTGTGCAGCCACTCGGTTAGATTTCTTGGATTAGGAATTTCGATAGATCACTGGTGGATCCACCATCAGGATTGCGGAGGAGGATTTCATGTTCAATAGCGCGAACGACATCAAGGCCCTGGTGGCCGCCATCAACAACTGCCAGGACGAAGAAAGCATGATCAACCCACTGACGGCAGCGCAGTGGGAGATTCTGGCCCCCTACCTGACGCCGACCCAGCTGGCGGCATCCCAGGTGCTGTTTCAGCAAGGTACGCAGGAGCGCACCTTGTTTTTTGTCGAAAGTGGCAGCCTGAGCGTGCATTTCGAGGATGAAAAGCAGCGCATTCGCCTGGCCATCGTGGGCGCGGGTTCCATTGTCGGCGAAGGCGCGTTCTTCTCGCACCAGCCGCGCAATGCCACCGTACAGGCGGTGGCCGGTTGCCGCCTCTGGGGGCTGTCGAGCATCCGCTTTACCGAATTGTGTAACCGCCAGCCCACCGTGGCCGTGGCACTGGCCATGGCAGCTGGGTCGGTGCTGGCCAAGCGCCTGGGCAACCGCAAACGCCGCGTCGCCGCAACATAAATGCTTGGCATGGGTCAAATCGCACGCGCTTTTCTGACCAGGGTATGCAATACTCCTTCCTACAATTACAAACGCCTGTTGCGCGATGAAACGGGTGACCGTTGGTGAGTCGCTGACAAGGACCAGCAAACCGAGGGTTTGCGGTTGACCCCAAGCGTCCAGCCGCAGGCGCTACCCGCGTACGACGAGACTTGACAAAGTATCAAGCATCGCGCCTGCGGGTCAATTCTGATCAGGGTAGGGAGTGGCATGTCTATATTTGCCAAATGGTTCAGTCGACCAGAAAAAAAATCGGCCTTTGCGCCCCTGGGGCCGCAAACCATGTTTGCCGAGCCGCTGGGCATGGGTCAACACGATATGCTGGCCGCCCAGAGCCCCTTGGTGGCCGCCAAGCCCCTGGCTGCGGCACCCCAGCACGACAGCGCTGCACCGCGCCCCGGTGAGCGCTCGGCGCGCCGGGAGATGGTGTATTCGGCGGTGCGCGAGTCCATGGTGCGCTCGGGCATTCTGTCGGCAGGCTACAAGTTCAAGGTGCTGGCACTGGACAAGCGGGCCACGCAGTTCATCGTGATGGTCGACCTGGCCCAGCAGCACTGCGCCTCGCCCGACAAACTCACCCAGATCGAGTCCTTGATTGCCTATTCGGCCAAAACCCGTTTTGAGATCGTGATCACCTCGGTGTATTGGCGCCTCAATGCCCAGCTGGGTGCTGCCAGCAGCAAGTCGCCGAGCATCGGTACTGCAGGCACTGCCGCACCACAAGCCACCGTGCTGCCGGTCCCACTGGGTATGGATCCGGTCGATGAAGCGGAGATCGCCGCGTTCAAGAAAGCCTTGCTGGAAGCGGCCATGAACCCGGTGCCCGCGCTGGATGGTGCAACCGCCAGCCACCGCAGCGCGACCAGCACGGCGCCCCGGCCGACGCCGATTGTTCCGCCTGCACGCAGTGCCGCTCAGCAGGCCGAGATGGCCCGCGAGGCCGCACGGCGTGGCGGCGCGCCTGCACCCACGGCCGACACCAGCTTTGGTGGGCTGAGCAATACCCAGTACGGCGATCTGCACTGAGCGCATGGCGAGCGCACCGGGCTTTCCAGCCCCTGCGCAGCCACTCTAGTGACCGGAAAAATCCACCAGCGTAAAAAGCGGCAGCCCTGCATCGGTCAGCCGCTTGGAGCCGCCCAGCTCGGGCAGGTCCACAATGGCGGCGCCCTCCATCACCTGGGCGCCCAGCTTTTCCAGCAGATTCTTGCCGGCCATCATCGTGCCACCGGTGGCAATCAGGTCATCGACCAGCAGCACCTTGTCGCCGGGCTTGACGGCATCGGCATGCAGCTCCACGGTCGCGCTGCCGTATTCCAGCTCATAGGTTTCTTCCACCGTGGTAAAGGGCAGCTTGCCCTTTTTGCGGATCGGCACAAAGCCGACCTTGAGCTGGTAGGCAATGACGGCGCCGAGGATAAAGCCGCGTGCATCTAGACCTGCCACCACATCGGGGCGCATGTCGCGCGACATGTAGCGGTGCACAAAGGCATCGATCAGCACATGGAAGACCTGCGGGTTTTGCAGCAGCGGGGTGATGTCCCGGAACTGCACGCCCGGCGCTGGCCAGTCGGGAACGGTGCGGATGTGGTGACGCAAAAAAGCGTTGACGTCTGGAGCGTGCATGGTGGAGGCCGTAGGGGGGAAGACCGCCATGGTAGTGCAAGTGCCCCGGTTGCGGCCGTAGGGGCTGGCCTTGTTAACAATGACCTGTCGCCGCCGGGGCGCTGGCGCTCCGATAAAATCAGCCTCCATGAGCATCCTACAGCCCAAGCGCCCCGTTGAAGCGGCGCAGATTCTGCGCCTGGCGGCGTCCACCTTTGCGATCGAGGCCGAGGCCATTGCAGCACTGGCGCAGCGCCTGGACGACAACTTTGTCCAGGTGGTGCAGCGCATGCTAACCATTCCGGGCCGCGTGGTGGTCACCGGCATGGGCAAGAGCGGGCATGTGGGGCGCAAGATTGCCGCCACCCTGGCATCGACCGGTACGCCGGCGTTTTTTGTACACCCGGGCGAGGCCAGCCATGGCGACCTGGGCATGGTGACGGGCCAGGATCTGGTGCTGGCCATCTCCAACAGCGGCGAGAGCGGCGAGATCGCCGTGCTGCTACCGGTGCTCAAGCGCCTGGGCGTGCCCGTGGTGGCGATGACAGGCAACCTGCAGTCCTCCATGGCCCGCCATGCCGATTGGGTGCTGAACACCCAGGTAGACAAAGAGGCCTGCCCGCTGAACCTGGCGCCCACCGCCAGCACCACCGCGCAGATGGCGATGGGTGATGCACTGGCTGTCGCGCTGCTGGATGCGCGCGGCTTCAAGGCCGAGGATTTTGCCCGCTCCCACCCCGGTGGCGCGCTGGGCCGGCGCCTGCTCACCCACGTATCGGATGTGATGCGCACCGGCGATGAGCTGCCCACCGTGCTGCCAAGCGCCAGCTTTAGCGACCTGATGCGCGAGATGAGCGCCAAGGGCATGGGCGCCGCCGCCATCGTCGATGCGAATGGCCTGCTGCAGGGCGTGTTCACCGATGGCGATCTGCGTCGCCGCATTGAGGCCGGCGCTGATTTGCGCGGCAGGACCGCTGCCCAAGTGATGCACAGCACACCACGCCAGATTGCGGCTGACGCACTGGCCGCCGATGCCGCCGCGATGATGGAGGCCCACCGCATCACCAGCGTGCTGGTGACCGATACCGACCAGCACCTAGTGGGCATTGTGCATGTGGGTGATCTGATGCGCGCCAAGGTGATCTGATGGCCAGCACGATCCATCTGCCCCCGATCACTCCCGCCCAGCAGTGGCCGGCCGAGCTGCTGCTGCGCGCCCAGGCGATCAAGATTGTATTTTTCGATGTGGACGGCGTGCTCACCGATGGCGGCCTCTACATCAGCGAGCAGGGCGAGACGCTCAAGCGCTTCCATACGCTCGACGGCCATGGCCTCAAGATGCTGCGCGAAGCGGGCATTGTGCCGGCGGTGATCACCGGCCGCGATTCGGCACCGCTGCGCCACCGCCTGGCGGCGCTGGGCATTGAGCATGTGCGCTATGGCACGGAAGACAAACTGCCCGCCGCCCAGGCCATGCTGCAGGCGCTGGGCCTGGACTGGCACCAGGCCGCAGCCATTGGCGATGACTGGCCGGATCTGCCGGTGCTGCGCCGCTGCCAGCTGGCCTGCGCCCCCGCCAACGCCCACCCCGAAGTGCTGGGCGTGGCACACTGGGTGACTACGCGCCACGGCGGCGCGGGCGCGGCGCGCGAGCTTTGCGATGCCGTGCTGGCCGCCAGCGGCGCCTATGTCAATCTGCTCGATCGGTACGGACAATGAAATCACGCCTGCGACGCCTCATGGACCTGTCGTCCATCTACCTGCCGGTGATCCTGATGGGCCTGCTGACCCTGGGCACCTGGTGGCTGGTGCGCAATGCGCCCAAGCCACAGATCGCACGCGAGGCGGTGGTGCCCGGCCATGAGGTGGATTACTACATGAAAGACTTTTCGGTGCGCAGCTTTGATGGCACCGGGGTGCTGACCAGCGAGATCCTGGGCAGCAAGATGCGCCACTACATGGACACCGATACCTTGGAGATCGACACGGCCACGATGCGCTCGATGCGGCTGGACGGATCGACCACGGTGGCCACGGCCGACCGGGCGCTGTCCAACGCCGATGGCTCAGAAGTACAGCTGTTTGGCAATGCCAAGGTGGTGCGCAACAGCAACAAGCCGGATGTGCCGCAGATGGAGTTCCGGGGCGAGTTTCTGCACGCCTTCGTGAACGAGGAACGGGTCAGCTCCAACAAACCTGTCGAGATCATCCGAGGCAAGGACCGCTTCACGGCCGATTCCATGGTCTTCAACAACATCACCCAGGTCGCAGAGCTCAAGGGCCGGGTGAAGGGCGTGCTCCAGCCCGCACGCTGAACGCCGCATGTCCACCTCTTTGAGTGATACACCGCTGGTGCTCATCACCGGCGCCTCCAGCGGCATCGGCCAGGCGTTGGCCTGGCGCTACTACCAGGCGGGTTACCGCCTGGCTTTGGTGGCCCGCCGCGACGCGGTGATGCAGGCATGGGCGCAGGCCCAGGGCATGGACGCCAGCCGCTATGCCATCTACGGCGCCGATGTGGCCGACCAGGACCAGATCATTGACGCTTGCACGCAATGCCTGCAGCAGCAGGGCCTGCCCGATGTGGTGGTGGCCAATGCCGGGGTGAGCTATGGCATTGACACGGCGGAGCGTGAGGATCTGGAGGTGCTGGCCCAGACCTATTCCACCAATGTCATCGGCATGGCCGCCACCTTCCACGCCTTTGTGCGGCCCATGCAGGCGCGCGGCAGCGGCAAGCTGGTGGGTATTGCCAGCGTGGCCGGCATACGCGGCCTGCCCGGCCATGGCGCCTACTGCGCCAGCAAGGCAGCGGTCATCAGCTACTGTGAAAGCCTGCGGGTGGAGCTGCAGCGCAGCGGCGTGCAGGTAGTCACCATCTGCCCGGGCTTTGTGGCCACGCCGCTCACCAGCCATAACCGCTATGGCATGCCCTTTCTGATGCAGCCCGAGGCCTTTGCCGACAAAGCCTATGCGGTGATTGCCAAGGCACGCAGCTATGCCGTCATCCCCTGGCAAATGGGCTGGGTGGCCAGGCTGTTGCGCTGCCTGCCCAATGCGCTCTATGATCGCGCACTGGCCAACCGACCGCGCAAGCACCGCCACCGCGAGCGGGTGCAAGAGTTGCCGCCGGGCCAGGATTGAAGTAAGTCTGATCCATGCATGAAAAAAGCCCCTTGCGGGGCTTTGTCGTTGTTGCCAGGCACACCGCTAGTGTGTGCCGGCAGGCATCAATAGTCGTCGTTGTTGTCGTAGCCTTGATTGCCACCACGGTTGCGCGAGCCATTGCCGTAAGGGCTGCGGAAGCCGCCATCGCGCTCACCGCCACGGTCGCCGCCGCCGCCACCAAAGCCACGGTCGTTACCGCCACGGCCTCCGCCACCGCCGCCATCGCGACCACCACGGTCACCATAACCGCCGCCGCCGCCAGGGTTGCCACCGCCGCCGCCGTAGCCACCACGGTCGCCACCGCCACCGCCGTATCCACCACCGCCGCCGCCATAGCCGCCACCGCCACCACCACCGTAGCCACCACCGCCGCCACGGTTACCGCCGCCGAAGCCGCCGCCACCGCCACGGGGGCCACCAAAGCCACCGCCGCCGCCACGTGGGCCGCCAAAGCCGCCGCCGGGAGGACGTGGTTCCATGGGGCGCGCTTCATTCACGACCAGATTACGGCCACCCAGAGGCTGACCGTTCAAGCCGTTGACTGCCGCGAGGGCCTCGTCATCACTGCCCATTTCCACAAAACCGAAACCCTTGGAGCGACCCGTGTCGCGTTCCATCATCACCTTGGCGCTGGTTACGCTGCCAAACTGACCAAAGGCCTGTTCCAGATCGATGTCGCGAACCTGGTATGGCAAATTACCGACGTAAAGCTTGTTGCCCATTTGAGGGACTCCTGATAACTCTTAAATAATGCGACGGTGAGCGGTAGGACACAAGGCGTCAGCCAACTGCTGCTTCTGTGCATCACAACGAGACCGTTCACGCAGCGCAATAGCCCAATGAAGTAGTACTCCATCCATTATTTTCTGGGATAAAAATGGCGAATGGCATAGTTATCCTCCCTAGGTGTGGCGCAGAAGCTGCATCTAGACGCAAAAAAGGCCTCGAAGAGGCCTTTTTATCGGGCGAACCCGTCATCTAACAGTCAAAACCCGCAAGGGGTTCTGGATGCGATGCTATTAGTAGCTGCCGCCACCGTAGCCGCCACGGCCACCGCCGCCGCCGAAGCCGCCGCGATCACCACCGCCGCCGCCGAAGCCGCCACGGCCGCCACCGCCGCCGCCGAAGCCGCCGCGATCACCGCCGCCGAAGCCGCCGCTACGTGGAGGACGTGCTTCCATTGGACGTGCTTCGTTCACGACCAGGTTACGGCCGCCGAAACCTTGGCCATTCACGCCTTCGATAGCAGCTTGTGCTTCAGCGTCCGAACCCATTTCCACAAAGCCGAAGCCCTTGGAACGGCCGGTGTCACGTTCCATCATGACCTTGGCGCTGGAGACGGAACCGAACTGGCTGAAAGTGCTTTCCAGATCGCTGTCACGGAAAGAGTAGGGCAGGTTGCCCACGTAAAGTTTGTTGCCCATTTGAGGACTCCGAAAAAAGTAAAAAAAGCGATGGAGCCTGATGCAATCAACAAACCTGTGACAACTTCCAAGACGGATCACCGCACGCTCAAGTGTACCCGGAGGCACACAAAGCTTCACCATTATGAGCGAATCGCCTTACGCTGTGTTGACAGAACCCGCAAGCAAACCCTGGTATTTCCCCTGAGGCGTATCTTTGTTGCGGCGCAGCATCATATTTGGGCGTATGATGCGCCAGTCTTTGGGGAGTAGCCTGCCGGGCGCGCAATGCGCCGCGGAGTGTGCGTCAACAAACTTGGGCCCTAGCGGCCTATGGCGTACACAGCACCTTGTGATGATGAGGGCGCTGGGCGAGACCATTGACCACGTTGCGATCCAATGCCGGAGTCGCGATGCGGTCAATGCTGTCTTGCTATATCCGGCTGCAATAACGATCCCCATCATGGAAGCCTTTCTCCTCTCAACCGCTGTTGTCGCCCTTGCAGAAATGGGCGACAAGACACAGTTGCTCTCGCTCGTCCTCGCTGCCAAATACCGCAAACCCTGGCCCATTGTCTTGGGCATCTTTGTCTCCACCCTCGTCAACCATGCGCTGGCGGGCGCCGTTGGTGCCTGGGTCACCACCGTGCTCGGCCCCGATGTGCTGCGCTGGATTCTGGGTGTGTCCTTTATCTTGATGGCCGGCTGGATGCTGATCCCCGACAAGATCGATGAAGACGAGGCCGGCAAGAGCAGCGGCCGCTGGGGCGTGTTCGGCACCACCCTGGTGCTGTTCTTCCTGGCCGAGATGGGCGACAAAACCCAGCTGGCCACCGTGGGCCTGGCTGCCAAATACCCCGCCTCTTATTACTGGGTAGTCGCCGGCACCACCATCGGCATGATGCTGGCCAACGCCCCCGTGGTCTGGTTTGGCGACAAGATCACCAAGAAGCTGCCGATCCGCTGGATCCACCGGGTCTGCGCGGTGATCTTCCTGGTGCTGGGGGTTGCTGCACTGTTCACGACGATGGATTGATACCGATAGCGCTACGGTACAAAAACAAATGCAAAAAGGGCTGGGGGTCTTGCGATCTCCAGCCCTTTCTTTATGGGGCGCCGCCCCATCCCCAGCTTTAATCCAAAGTCATCAAGCTGGCATTGCCCCCAGCCGCTGCCGTGTTGATGCTGATGGCATGCTCGGCCAGCAGGCGGAACAGCGGCAGGCTGCCGTCTGGGGCCTGGGCGGTCATCGGCACGATGGCGCCCGCACGGTCGACGAGGCTGTTGCCAGCAGCTTGCCAGCCGCTGGCCGCGTCGATGACCAGGGCATCAAAGGCTTCGGTCTGCAAGAAGGCCTGGCCGCTGTGGCTGGACAGTTGCACTGAAGCACGCACGGAGGCGGGCAGCTGGGCGAGCAGGCTGGTGTGGGCGCTGCCTGCGGGCCAGACGGCGGTGGCGCCCACGGCTAGCACGGCAGCCAGCTGCGCCAGCAGCAGGGTGTTGCTGCTGGCCACACAGGCCACACGCTCGCGGCCGCTCAGCACATACAGGTTGCGCTCGCCGGTGGGGCCGGGCAGCTCGGCCGCAAAGCCGTTGCCGGTATGGGCGGCATAGCGCTGGCACAGGGCTGCCAGGTCGCCTTGGCCTTGCTGGCTGGCCCAGCTTTGCAGGGCATCCAAAGCGGGGGCGGGTGCAGCATCGGCCTGCTCCAGGCCATGGGCGTTGCTGCGCTGGCCGGAAGCGGGTGCAGGGGCTTGGCTGCCTGCCATGCGGGGCAGGTGGGCCAGCGCATCCACCGTGGCCGTGGCGGGCATGCGGCTCAGCAGGCGCAGCATGTACAGCGGGCCACCGGCCTTGGGGCCCGTGCCCGACAGGCCTTCGCCACCAAAGGGCTGCACGCCGACGACGGCGCCGACGATGTTGCGGTTCACATAGATATTGCCGGCATGCGCGGTGTTGACCACCTGGTGGATGGTTTCATCAATGCGGGTGTGCAGGCCCAGGGTGAGCGCGTAGCCGGTGGCATTGATGTCGGCCAGCAGCTGGGGCAGGTTCTCGCGGCGGTAGCGCAGCACATGCAGCACCGGGCCGAAGACCTCGCGCTTCAGCTCGGACAGCTGGCGAATGGCGATCACCGTGGGCGGCACAAAGGTGCCTGGCGCGCTGGCGCCGCCATTTTGCCAGACCTGGTGGCCGGCAGCCTGCATGCGGGCAATGTGCTGGTCGATAACGCCCTTGGCCTCGGCATCGATGACGGGGCCGACATCGGTCTTGAGCTGGCAGGGGTTGCTAACATTAAGCTCCTGCATCGCGCCGCGCAGCATGTGCAGCAGGCGGTCGGCGGCTTCCTCTTGCACGCAGAGCACGCGCAGCGCCGAGCAGCGCTGGCCGGCGGAGTCAAAGGCTGAGGACAGCACATCCACCACCACCTGCTCGGCCAGCGCGGACGAATCCACGATCATCGCGTTCTGGCCACCGGTCTCGGCCACCAGGGTGACGGGCTGGCCTTGGGCATCGAGGCGCTGGGCCAGGGTTTTTTGCAGAATGCGGGCCACCTCGGTCGAGCCGGTGAACATGACGGCTTGCACCCGGCTGTCAGCCACCAGGCGGGCGCCGACGGTCTCACCGGTGCCCGGCAGCAGCTGCAGCACATCGCGCGGCACGCCGGCCTGCCACAGCGCCTGCACGGCAGCGGCGGCGATCAGCGGGGTTTGCTCGGCCGGCTTGGCCAACACGGTGTTGCCCGCAGCCAGTGCAGCGGCAATCTGGCCGCTGAAGATGGCCAGCGGGAAGTTCCAGGGGCTGATGCAAACCACCGGGCCCAGTGCCTGGTAGTCCGCCTCGCCCCAGCTGCGCACCTGGGCAGCGTAAAAGCGCAGAAAGTCGACCGCCTCGCGCACTTCGGCAATGGCGTTGGAGCAGGTCTTTCCGGCCTCGCGCACCAGCACGCCCATCAAGGTGGGCATATGGGCTTCGAGCAAGTCGCCAGCCTTAGCAAGGCAGTCGGCGCGTTCGGCGGCCGGGGTGGCCTGCCAGCGGGCAGCGGCGGCTTGGGCCGCAGCCAGCGCAAACTCCACCTGCTCGGTCGATGCGAGGGTGACGGTACCCACCTGGTCGCGGTGGTCGGCGGGGTTGAGCACGGGCTCGCTCGGCTGGGTGGATGCGGGGGCGCCATCGGCCAGCATCGGCTGGGCATGCCAGGCCATTTGCGCGCTGGCCTGCAGGTCTTGCTGCAGCGCGCGCAGGCGGTCGTCGTTCGACAGATCCAGCCCGGCCGAATTGCTGCGGCTTGCGCCATACAGCGCGCGCGGTTGGGCAATATGCGGGTTGGGCAGGCCCAGCTGGCCTTCGCTTTGCGCCCATTGCTGGACGGTGGTGACAGGGTTCTCCACCAGTTTGGCCAGGGGGATGTCCTGGTCGGCGATGCGGTTCACAAAGCTGGTGTTGGCGCCGTTCTCCAGCAGGCGACGCACCAGGTAGGCCAGCAGGGTTTCATGCGTGCCCACGGGCGCATAGATGCGGCAGGGGCGGCCCAGCTTTTCGCTGGCGTTGCGGCCCACTACCTGCTCATACAGCGGCTCGCCCATGCCGTGCAGGCACTGGAACTCGTACTGGCCGGGCTGGTAGGTTGCCGGGTCAGCCAGGTGGTAGATGGTGGCCAGCGTGTGGGCGTTGTGGGTGGCGAACTGCGGGTACACCGCATCGGGCGCGGCCAGCAGCTGGCGGGCGCAGGCCACATAGGACACATCGGTATAGGCCTTGCGGGTGTAGACGGGATAGCCGTCGAGGCCATCGACCTGGGCGCGCTTGATCTCGCTGTCCCAGTAAGCGCCTTTGACCAGGCGCACCATCAGCCGGTGCTGGCTGCGGCGGGCCAGATCGATGATGTAGGCCAGCACATGGGGGCAGCGCTTTTGGTAGGCCTGCACCACAAAGCCAATGCCGGCAAAGCCTGCCAGTTCGGGCGCAAAGCAGAGCTTTTCCAGCAGGTCCAGTGACAGCTCCAGGCGGTCGGCTTCTTCGGCATCGATATTGAGGCCGATGTTGTAGCCCTTGGCCAGCACGGCCAGTTGCAGCACCACCGGATACAGCTCGGCCATCACGCGGTCGTACTGCGCGCGGCTGTAGCGCGGGTGCAGGGCCGACAGCTTGATCGAGATGCCCGGGCCTTCATACACGCCCCGGCCATTGCTGGCCTTGCCAATCGCATGGATGGCGTTTTCGTAATCGCGCAGGTAGCGCTGGGCGTCATCGCTGGTCATCGCCGCTTCGCCCAGCATGTCGTAGGAGTAGCGGAAGCCCTTGGCCTCCAGGCGCTCGGCATTGTGCAGCGCCTCGCCAATCGTCTCGCCGGTGACGAACTGCTCGCCCATCATGCGCATGGCCATGTCCACACCCTTGCGGATCAGCGGCTCGCCACCGCGCCCGATCAGGCGGGTCAGCGACTGGCCCAGCGAGCCCTCGCTGTGCGTGGCTACCAGCTTGCCGGTCAGCACCAGGCCCCAGGCGGCGGCGTTGACGAACATCGATGGGCTCTTGCCCACATGGGCCTTCCACTGGCCGTGGGCAACCTTGTCGCGGATCAGCACATCGCGGGTGGCCGTGTCGGGGATGCGCAGCAGCGCTTCGGCCAGGCACATCAAGGCTATGCCTTCTTGCGAGGACAGCGCAAACTCCTGCAGCAGGCCTTGCACCAGGCCGGCACGGCCGCTGTCGGCCTTGCGCTCGCGCAGTGCGCGGGCCAACTGCAGTGCCAAGGCATCGCCTGCCTGGCTGATGGCAGCCGGTGGTGTGGCCTGCGGAAGCAGGGCGGCTACAGCTTCGGTCTCTGGCTGGCGGTAGGCGGCGGTGATGGCCGCTCGCAAGGCCGTGGCCGGCTGCAGTGCCGATACCAGCTCATTAAAAACAGGAGCAATTGCGCCAGATCGGCTGCCGTCTGCGGCTGAAAATGGCGAGGTAGTGGAGGGCTGGTTGTCAACAACGGCGTTGGCAGTCATGGCGGGCTCGTGTTCCGAGTAGATAGTGAATGCCGCCAGTGTGATCGGTTGTGGTTTGAATTTCTCTCCATAATGTGTGCCATTCGTAGTGAAAAATTCTGCCCATGACCGCCATTATTGCCCCGCCGGAAGACCTGGACCGCATCGATCTGCGCATTCTGGCCGTGCTGCAGCGCGATGGCCGCATCTCCAACCTGAAGCTGGCCGAGGCGGTGTCGCTGTCGGCCACAGCGGTGCTGGCCCGCGTGCAGCGCCTCACCAAGGAGGGCTATATCACCGGCTACGAGGCGCGGCTCAACCCGCAAAAGCTGGGCGCGGCGATGCTGGTCTTTATCGAGGTGCTGCTCGACCGCACCACGCCCAATGTGTTTGACGAGTTCAAGGCGGCTGTGCAGGTGCGGCCCGAGATCATGGAGTGCCATATGGTCGCTGGCGGCTTTGACTACTTGGTCAAGATCCGCGTGGCCGACATGAACCATTACCGCCACTTTGCCGGTGAGGTGTTGTGGCAGCTGCCCGGCGTGCGCGAGACCCGCACCTATGCGGTGATGGAAGAGGTCAAAAGCTCCAACCGGCTGTACCTGGGCGGCAGTTGAGGCTCGGCGTTCTGCGCTGATTTGCAGTACACTGATATTTCACGGCGCCGATTTGCTTCAGCTTGCGGGCGCTTTATAAATTCAGCTAAAGACTCGGTAGGCGACTGCATTCCATCGACCCGGCCTCGTTTTTAGCGTTGCCGGGTTTTTTATGTCATTCGTTGCAACACCCCAGTCCATGCATTTCCCGGAGGCGCTCCCTCTGCAAAGCGGCGCCTCCATCCGCGACTATGACCTGGCCTACGAGACCTACGGCCAGCTCAACGCCGACCGCTCCAACGCCATCCTCGTCTGCCACGCGCTCAATGCCTCGCACCATGTGGCCGGCTATTACGAAGGCCAGGCCAAGAGCGAGGGCTGGTGGGACAACATGATCGGCCCGGGCAAGCCGGTCGATACCAACCAGTTCTTTGTCATTGGCGTCAACAACCTGGGCTCCTGCTTTGGCTCGACCGGGCCCATGCACATGAACCCGGACGGCGGACATGTCTATGGCGCTGATTTCCCAGTGGTGACGGTGGAAGACTGGGTCGATGCCCAGGCGCTGCTGCTGGACCGGCTCGGCATCACCCAACTGGCCGCCGTACTGGGCGGCAGCCTGGGCGGCATGCAGGCGCTGTCCTGGACCTTGCAGTACCCCGACCGCATGCGCCACGCCGTGGTGGTGGCCAGCGCGCCCTGTCTGTCGGCCGAGAACATTGCCTTCAACGAGGTGGCGCGCCGCGCCATCGTGACCGACCCGGACTTCCATGGCGGGCACTTCTACCGCGAGGGTGTGATCCCCAAGCGCGGCTTGCGCATTGCTCGCATGATCGGCCACATCACCTACCTGAGCGACGATGTGATGAACCAGAAGTTCGGCCGCCAGCTGCGCGAAGGCCTGGACCTGAAATACAGCACCCAGGATGTGGAGTTCCAGATCGAAAGCTATCTGCGCTACCAGGGTGACAAGTTCAGCGACTACTTCGACGCCAACACCTATTTGCTGATCACCCGCGCGCTGGACTACTTTGACCCGGCCAAGCCCTTTGGTGGTGACCTGACCCAGGCGCTGGCGGGCGCCAAGGCGCGCTTCATGCTGGTGAGCTTCAGCACCGACTGGCGCTTTTCGCCGGCGCGCAGCCGCGAGATCGTCAAGGCCTTGCTCGACAACCGCCGCACCGTCAGCTACGCCGAGATCGATGCGCCCCACGGGCATGACGCGTTTTTGCTCGACGATGCCCGCTACATGGGTGTGATGCGTTCCTATTTTGACAACATGGCCCGCGAGTTGACCGCCGGCCAGACCAGCGCCCAGGAGGCGGTATGACCGAAGCTTCTTCCACCTTCCAGGCCATTGCCAACCTGGTGCCCGAGGGCGCCCGCGTGCTCGACCTGGGTTGCGGCGATGGCAGCCTGCTGGCCTACTTGCAGCGCGAGCGCCAGTGCAGCGGCTACGGCATCGAGTTTGACGACAGCAATGTGCTGGCCTGCGTGCGCCGGGGCGTGAACGTGCTGCAGCTGAATCTGGAAGACGGCCTGGCCATCTTCGAGGACAACAGCTTTGATGTGGTGCTGCAGATCGACACCTTGCAGCATCTGCGCAATGCCGAGGTGATGCTGCGCGAGACGGCGCGCATTGGCAAGCAGGGCGTGGTCGCCTTCCCCAACTTTGCCCACTGGCCCAACCGCCTGTCCATCCTGCAAGGCCGCATGCCGGTGACCAAGCGCCTGCCCTACCAGTGGTATGACACGCCCAATATCCGCGTTGGTACCTACAAGGATTTTGAGGTGCTGGCGCTCAAGAACAAGCTGCGTATTCTGGACAGCTTTGGCCTGCAGGGTGGCGAGGTGCGGCGCTGGCTGCCCAATGCCCGCGCGGGCACGGCGGTGTTCCACTTCGAGCACGCCTGAGGCTTGGGTGTGGATTTGCCCGGCGGGGCCCTGTGCTGGATGACGGCAGCAGGGCTTTGCCCCAGGCGATAGCCGGCTGGCGGCTGCGCTGGTACGCTTGGGGTTGCGGCTGCCCTTTTCGTGGCAGCACCACCAGGAGATTCACCCATGAACGCCCGCCTAGACGCCGCCCATCTGCAAGCCGATGCCGCCCTGAGCCACATCAGCGACCAATGGGACCGCGATATTCTTCGCCAGCTGACCGACTACATTGCCATCCCCGCCAAGTCGCCGGGCTTTGATGGCAACTGGGAGCAGCATGGTTTTATCGACACGGTGGTGCGCAATGCCGCGACCTGGATCGAGGCGCAGAAGGTCGAGGGGCTGACTCTGGAAGTGGTGCGTGTGCCGGGCCGCACGCCGGTGCTGTTCTTTGAGGTGCCCGCCACCCAGGCGCAGAGCACGCAGACCGTGCTGATGTACGGCCATTTGGACAAACAACCCGAGTTCTCGGGCTGGCGCAATGACCTGGGCCCCTGGACCCCCAAATACGAAGACGGCAAGCTCTATGGCCGGGGCGGCGCCGATGACGGCTATGCCACCTACGCCAGCGTGGCGGCCATCCAAGAGCTCAAACGCCAGAATGTGCCGCACCCACGCATCGTCGGCCTGATCGAGACCTGCGAGGAAAGCGGTTCGGGCGATCTGCCGGTCTATATCGACATGCTCAAGCCCCGCCTGGGCGATGTGGGCCTGGTCATTTGCCTCGATAGCGGCGCTGGCAACTACGACCAGTTGTGGCTGACCACCAGCCTGCGCGGCATGGTCGCAGGGACCTTGAAGGTCGAGATCCTCACCGAGGGTGTGCACTCGGGCGATGCCTCGGGCGTCGTGCCCTCGTCGTTCCGCATCATGCGCCAGGTGCTGGACCGCCTGGAAGACAGCAAGAGCGGCCGCCTGCTGCCAGAGAGCTTCCACTGCGCGGTACCGGCAGAGCGCCTGGCCCAGGCGCAGGCGACGGCCGGCATTCTGGGCGACGAGCTGTACAAGCGCTTCCCCTGGGCGCATTTTGATTGCAATGGCTCCAGCCTGTTTGCGCTGCCCACCACCACCGACCCTACGCAAGCGCTGCTCAAGCGCACCTGGGAGCCGACCTTGTCCGTCACCGGCGCCGAGGGCCTGCCCGCGCTGCAGGATGCCGGCAATGTGCTGCGCCCCTACACCGCCTTCAAATTGAGCCTGCGCCTGCCCCCGCTGGTGGATGCGGCGCAGTGCATGCAAGAGCTCAAGACCTTGCTGGAAGACAATGCGCCCTACCAGGCCAAGGTGACCTGGGAAGGTGCCAATGGCGCCAACGGCTGGAATGCACCCAACACCAGCGACTGGTTCCTGAACGCGCTCAACCAATCGAGCCGCTCGCACTTTGGTGCCGACTGCGGCTTTATCGGCCAGGGTGGCTCCATCCCGCTGATGGGCATGCTCAGTGCCGGCTTCCCCAAGGCGCAGATGATGGTTTGCGGCGTGCTGGGCCCCAAGAGCAATGCGCACGGGCCCAATGAGTTCCTGCATGTGCCCTATGCCAAGAAGCTGACCGCTGCTGTGGCGCAGGTGATTGCCAGCATGCCGACTACCGCAGCCTGAGCAGGCTAGGCCCCCGGCAGCCGCCGCGTGCAGATGCGCACGCGGCGGCTGCCTTTTCTTTTTGACGATAACGATAACGCGCCCGCCATGACCGAGCCCAGCACCCCCACGATCTTGTTTGACGGCACGGAACCCCTGGGTGCCAGCGCCGACCTGCAGGACAACGGCAAGCCCTTTTTCTTTCAGCTGCCCAATGGCCAGAAGGCCTTTGTGATCCGCTGGCAGGGCCAGCTGCATGGCTGGATCAACGAGTGCCAACACGCCAGCGTGGCGATGGATTTTGATGGCGACATTCTGGAGAGCGGCCGCCAGTTCATCCTCTGCCCCTACCACGGCGCCATCTACCAGCCCGACACTGGCAAATGCGTTGGCGGCCCCTGCCGGGGCTCCAGCCTGGATGCGGTGGCGGTGGAAGAGCGCGATGGCGCCGTGTGGCTGAAGCAGGGCTGAGCGCTTGCCGGTTCGCCATGCCCAAGCGTGCGCCCCAGACATCGCTTTGGCGCGATACTGGCGGGCTTGAAAAATAAGCGGCCACTTCTGCCAGGCCGTTTGCGCAGCGCCCCGCCATGAAATCCCCCATCCGAATCGTTGATGTTGACCGCCTGGAGACCTGGACCAAGTACAAGGCCGGGCTCTGCGACAGCTGCGCCGCCAATTGCTGCACCATGCCGCTGGAGGTGCAGCTGCCCGACCTGGTGCGCCTGGGCCTGGTCGATGCCTTCGAGGTGGACAACATAGCGCACAAGCTGATCGCCAAGCGCCTGCTCAAGGCCCGGCTGATCGACCATTACAACCCCAAGCACAATATCTTCACGATGGCGCGTCGCGCCGGTGGCGATTGCCAGTTTCTCGACCCGGTGGCCCGGCGCTGCACTGTGTATGACAAACGGCCGGAGACCTGCCGTCTGCATCCCAAAAAAGGGCCTAAACCGGGGTTTTGTGCTTACGGGCACAAAGATTTGCAATAAATATTGCAAATGATTTTCGAGGTGGCGGAGGCTGAATCGGCAGCTCCGTGCAAATACCGCTTCTGGAGCAGTGACATAGTCCTCTAGAATGTTTTGCGCACCTGCAGCAGGTGTTTCCTTGGTCTGTGTTCCTGCATGGCTGAGGCATTTTCTCTGCCATAAAGCCGATGCACAAATCAAAAATCTTCTGGACGCTGGGACTGCTGGCCATGCTGGCGGCTGTATGCACTATTTACGGCCTGGGGCTGCATAACAGCCTGGTGTTTGACGATGGGCGGCTCTCGGATGGCACCATTTTTGGTCGCTATGGCAGCCTGCTTGAACCCAAGGTACGCATGCTGTCCTATGGCAGCTTTGTCTGGATCCAGTCTTTGGCCGGAGACAGTATCGCGCTGCAGCGTGCGTTTAATATATTGTTACATATAGCCAACTGCTATGCCATTTGGCTTTTGGTGACAGAGTTATTCAAACACACTGAGTTTTCTGAAGAGGCGCGCGCGGAGCCGGGTTTTGATACGAATATCCGCATCTCCATTTTTGCCGCTGTCTCGTTGTTTGCGGTGCATCCGGTGGGCGTTTATGCCGTGGGTTATCTTGTCCAGCGCAGCATGCTGATGATGACCCTGTTTTCGGCGCTGGCCTGCTGGGCGTATATCCGGGCTTTGTCGGGTGCGGGGCTGCAGTGGGCGGCGCTGGCCGTGGTTTTCCTGCTTTGCGCGCTGATGAGCAAAGAGCATGCGGTGGTACTGCCGGCGCTGGCCTTGCCGCTCTATGTGTTTGTCAAACGGCCTACGTGGAAAAGGCTGCTGACCATTGCTGCAGCGATTGTGCTGCTCATCGGCGTGTTTACCGCGCTGCTGTGGACGCAGCTGGGCGCCTTTGTCGGCGCGGTTGCCACCGATGACACCTCCTGGGCCTATGTGCGCCAGCTGGAGCAACTCCACCCCGGTATCAGCTCGTCGATCTATCCGCTGAGCCTGCTCAACCAGGGCAAGCTGTTCTTTGAATACGGCCTGCTGTGGTTCCTGCCCAATGTGCAATGGATGGCGCTGGACCTGCGCCCGGTCTTCCCGCTGGGCTTTGGCAGCCTGCCCCATCTGCTGGGTGGCTTGGGCTATCTGGCGCTGGTGATCGGCAGCGCAGTTTTGCTGCTGCGCCGGCGCGATGCCTGGGGCCTCGTTGGCCTGGTGCTGCTGTGCACGGCGCTGCTGTTCAGCACCGAGTTTGTCACCAGCTGGCTGCAAGACCCCTTTGTGCTCTACCGCAGCTATATCTGGGCGATGCTGTTGCCCGCCCTGCTGGCGCTGGTGCTGCTGCTGTTCCCGCGCAAGCTGATGGTGGCGATCGCCTGCGCGGCCGGCCTGGTGCTGACGGGCCTGGCCGCAGAGCGCAGCCTGAGCCTGAAGACGCCCTACACCGCCTGGAGCGATGCGGCCCAGAAGGTGGATGCGCAAGCCCCGTTCAATGCCTTTGGCCGCTGGCGCCCCTTTATCAACCGGGGCGCCTACCTGTTGGAGAACCTGAGCTATGAACAGGCACTGCAGGACTTTGAAACAGCCATTGCGCTGCAGGAGCCACAGGGCTCGGCCCAGTTCAACCGGGGCATGGCGTTGGAGCTGCTCAAGCGCTACCCCGAGGCCTTGGCCGCATTCGACAGCGCCCAAAAGCAGGGCTTTGACAATGCCGCACTGGCCTACCACCAGGCCACGGCCTACAAGCTGATGCAGCAGATGGAACCCGCCTTCCAGAGCTATGCCAAGGCATTGAAGCTGCAGCCCGAAGAAGCGCTGGTATCCAAGATCCTGCTGGAGCAGGCCGAGGTCGCCATCCCTGCGGGCCACTACGACGTCGCCATTGCCAACTACCAGCGGCTGCTGAAAAAGGCCCCGGACAACACCCGCCTGGAGGTGGGCCTGGGCATTGCGCTGATCGGCAAGCAGGACTTTGCGCAGGCCTTGCAGATCTTTGATGCCTCGCTGGCGCGCCGGCCCAATCCGCCCGCTTACTACGGCAAGGCCCTGGTGTACCGTGCCAAGGGCGACCGGGCCCAGGCCATCCACAACCTGCAGCGCGCCAGTGCGATGGACCCGGCCAACCCGGTCTACCGGCAACTGCTGCAGCAACTGCAGCGCGGGCAATAAGATGCTGCGCGAATGGCTGGGCCGGCCCAAGGCGCCTTCACTGCAAGCCCGGGTGGCTGCTGCGCCGCTGCGCGTGCTGCATGTGGGCAAGTTCTACCCGCCGTACCGGGGCGGCATGGAGTCGTTTCTGGCCGATCTGATCGAGCAACAGCGCGCCAGCGGTATCGACGCCTATGCCGTGGTGCATGGCGATCCGCTGCCCGATGACCCGCCCTGGCTGATCCGCGTGCCGGTGCAGATCACCTTGGTGTTCGCGCCGATTGCGCTGGGTTTTCCGCTGGCGCTGCACCGCGCCATCCGCGCTTTCCAACCCGATGTGCTGCATTTGCACATGCCTAACAATGCCGCGTTCTGGGCCTTGTTGATGCCGGCCGCGCGCCGGGTGGCCTGGGTGACGCACTGGCACTCGGATGTGCTGATCTCCAAATGGGACAGCCTGCTGCAGCTTTGCTACCAGGTCTACAAACCGTTTGAGACCAAGCTGCTGCGACAAAGCGCAGCCATTCTGGCCACCTCTCCCCCCTATATGGCTGCCAGCATTCCGCTGCAGCGCTGGTTGTTCAAGACCTTGGCCATTCCGCTGGGCTTGAAGCCGCTGGACCAGTCGGCCCTGGTGCAGGCCCAGACCGAGGGCCCGCAGCTGCAGCTGTGGGGCGATGCGCGGCTGCGTGTGCTGTCGGTCGGCCGGCTGACTTACTACAAAGGCTTTGACACCCTTATTTCGGCGGTCGCAGGCTTTGCCGATGTGCAGCTGCTCATTGCCGGCGAAGGCGAGCAGCGCAAGGATCTGGAGGCACTGATCGCCCGGGAGCGCAGCCAGCAGGGCTGCGCCAACGTCCAACTGCTCGGCCAGGTGAGCGAGGCGCAAAAGCATGCGCTATTCAACAGCTGCGACATCTTTGCGCTGGCCTCGCGCGAGCGCACCGAGGCCTTTGGCCTGGTGCTGATCGAGGCCATGCAGCATGGCAAGCCCTGCATTGCTTCCGACCTGGACGGCTCGGGCATGTCCTGGGTGGTGGGGCAGTCGGGCAGCGGCCAGTGCTATGCGCCTGACCAGGTGCAGGCCTGGAAAGAGGCGATCCGCCAGGCGCTGGCCGCCAAGGCCCAGCTGGCCGAGCGCGGCCTGGCCGCGCAGCAGGCGGCCGATGCCTATTTCAGCATCAGCCAGTGTGAGCGGCGCATTGCCGAGGTCTATGACAGCATCCAGCCTGCGACCGAGTCGCTGCCGATAGCGCCCCAGGCCAATACCCCGGCCAGGCCCTTGCAGGTGGCCGTGCTGCAGCAGCCTGCCCAATGGCCGCAACTGCAGCAGTGGCAGGCAGATCACCCGGAGAGCCTGCTGCTCTGCGTCGATGCCAGTGGCCAGCGCGATCCCGATCCGCAGGCCCAGCGCGGTCTGGCCCAGGTATCGCTCCGGGACCTGGACTGGCCCGATGTGATTGCGCTGATCCAGCGGCTGGCGGAGGAGCAGACGCTGAGCGCTTTGTCGATCTGTTCTGCGGCTGATCTGCTGGGGCAGAAGGGGCTGGAGGTACCTGTGCTGCAACCACAGGGCCGGTGGCAGCGCTGGCTGGCACGGCGCGGCATCCGCCACCTGCAGCTGGGGCGGGCGGCGCTGGTGCTGCAAGGCGATGAGCTGGCCGCCTGGGCCCGCGCACAGCATGCCAGCTGGGGCAGGCATCTGTTCATGCGCAGCGCAGCGCAGCCCTGAGACCCGATCAGCAGCCCAGCAGCAGCGGGGGCCGTACCACACAGACCAAGCTGGCCGCCGTGCCTGCTGCCAGCAGGGCGTTACGGCGCAGGCCTGGCCAGTGGCGGCTCAGCTGCTCCACACCGATGGCGGCGGGAACAGCGGCAAAAAAGATGCCGTAGTTGAGCACGCGCAAGAACCAGTTGGTATGCAGCAGCCACCAGGAGACGGTGACGGATAGCAGGCCCAGCAGCGCAAAGCCCAGCAGCGCCCAGACGAGAAAACGGGTCATCACCGGGTCGATGCGGCTGGGGTGCAGGCCCATCAACCAACGCCCCGCTCCGATGAGGAAAAACGCCGCGAACATCAGATTGCCCGATTGGAAAACCGCAAAGCGCAGCCAGGAGCCTTCATAGGGGTCCCAGGCTTCGGGCGGCAGCAGATAGGCCTGCACGGCCAGGACGGCGATGGCAGCGCTGCCCAGCGCCCAGGCCGTGCTGCGCCGGTGGCGCAGCAGCAAAGCGGCGATGGCCGCCGGCCACTGAAAGGCCTGGCGCCAGAAGCCTTGCGTGGCCCAGAGCAGCAGCAGCCCCAGCAGCGCAGCCAGCGACAGCACCGTCACCGAGTCGGCCAGCCCCAGCGGCCAGTGCTGCAGATGGGCCTGGGCCAGGTCCTGCAGCATCGCGGCATAGGGGCCATCGGGCCAGCCGTAGACGGCGAGGCTCGCCGCGAGCGACAGGACCACCAGCAGGTGGCGGCGGCTCCAGCGGCGCTGCGTGATGCTGTCCGCTGCGACCAGAAAGCAGCAGAGAAAGACCAGCACCGCATGGCTCAGGATATGGGTGAAGGCCACACAGGGCAAGGCCACAAAGAAGGCCAGGCCACCGCGCTGCTGCAGCCAGCGCCAGACCGAGATGCTGCCCAGAAACACCGCCAGCTGCCCCCATTGCTGCGGGCGCGCCTCCAGCAAAGGCGCCCAGAAATAGCTCGACAGCGCCAAGGTGGCAAACAGCGGCAGCAGCCGGGTGAGGCCCAGCCGGGCATAGCCCCAGCCCAGGCCGCAGACCACGACAAACACGCCGGCCACACCCAGCCAGGGCATCACCTGGGCGGGGCTGAAGGCCGTGTACCAGGCGGTCTGGCGCAGCAGGTCGACAAAGGCCGGGCCGGACACCGGCCAGTCCACCCCCCGATCCAGCTGGCGGGCGATTTGGATCCAGGCGGATTCGTCATTGGCGCAGATGGGGTAGTCCAGCAAGATGCGCAGCGCGCAGGCCAGTAGTGCTGACCAGCCGCCCCAGGCAAGGAGCGCCGCTACGCGCGGGCGCAATGGCGGCCAGGGGTCAAGCGCCTGTGGGCTGGCCCAGGGCGGCGGGGAGGGGATAGGCAGGGGGCATCTCCAGCAATTTCTATAAGCTCATAAATCCATTCTTGCAAAGACCGGTCGTTGCCGTTGCATCAATTCGTACAGCGCCTGGGCCAGCAAGGACAGGCTGGGCTCGCGCCTGCGCACCATGTAGATCTGGCGGTCCATACCGGGCAGATGCAGCGGCCGGGTGACCAGGCCTGGCTGTACAAAGTGAAACAAAGTCAAGGCCGGCACCACGCTGATACCCATGCCCGCCTTGACCAGGCCCATCACGGTGGCGAGCTGCTCCACCTCCACCAGGGTCTGCATGCTCTGGGGAAAGAAGGCGGCATCCAGGTACTGGCGCACGCTGCTGTGCCGGGCCAGGTGCACAAAGGGCCAGGCCGCCAGGTCGGCCAGCTGCACCTCGTCCAGCGCGGCCAGCGGGTGGTCGGCCGGGCAGACCAGGTGAAAGCTATCGCTGCAAAAGGGCTCTGCCCGCAGGTCGGGCGTATCGGCGCGGATGGCGGCCAGCGCAAAGTCGGCATCGCCATTGGCCACCGCCGCAATGCAGGGCTCGGACAGCACATCGAACACCTGCAGCTGCACACCCGGGTGCTGCCCCGCAAACTGGCGCAGCACCGGCGGCAGCCAGCCCGCAGCCAGCGACGGCAATAAGGCCACGCTCACCCGGCCCTGGGCCAGCTGGGCGGTATCGCGCATGGCTTTCTCGCAGGCCGCAAATTCGGCCGCGATGCGCTGGGCGGACAGCAGAAACTGCTCGCCCTCGGGCGTCAGCAGCACATGCCGGGTGCTGCGCTCGAACAGGCGCAGGCCCACGGTCGTCTCCAAACTGCGGATCAGCGCGCTGAAAGCCGGTTGCGACAGGTGGCAGAGGCTGGCTGCGCGGGTGAAGTTCTTCTGGCTGGCCAGCGCCAGAAAGGCCTGGATATCGCGGGCGGAGAGATTCATTTGTATTGCGGATTAATTAATCTCAATTATCGATTTCACAACATAGAGCCTATTTTCTATAGTGGTCTGCAGGAGATGCTATGCAGACAGACAAGACACCGCCCGCACCGATGCTGATTGGCTGCGCGGCTGGTTTTTCAGGGGACCGGGTGGATGCGGCAGGGCCGGTGGTGCAGGCACTGGTGGCTTTGCAGCAGCCGGCGTTTTTGATATTTGAAACCCTGGCCGAGCGGACGCTGGCGCTGGCCCAGCTGGCCCGGCGCGATGACCCCGAGGCCGGCTACGAGCCCCTGTTGCTGGAGCTGCTGCGCCCGGTGCTGGCCGATTGTTTGGCCCACCGTATCCGCATCGTCAGCAATTTTGGTGCCGCCAACCCGCAGGGCGCCGCCCGCGCCATTGCCGCACTGGCCCGCAGCCTGGGCCTGCGCGCGCCCCGCATTGCCGTGGTGCAGGGCGATGACCTGAGCGGCCCGGCCCACCGGCCCATGCTGGCGCAGGCCTTAGGGGACCAGATGCCCGACCAGCCCCTCGTCAGCGCCAATGCCTATATTGGCGCGCGGCCGATTGCCGAGGCCTTGCAGGCGGGCGCCGATATCGTGGTCTGCGGCCGCGTGGCCGACCCCTCACTGGTGCTGGGCCCGGCGATGGCGCATTTTGGCTGGGCCTGGGACGACTGGGACCGCCTGGCCCGAGCGACGATGGCCGGCCACTTGCTGGAATGCGGCACCCAGGTCAGCGGCGGCTATTTTGCCGACCCCGGCTACAAGGAGGTGCCAGGCATGGACCAGCTGGGCTACCCGATTGCCGAGATCGACGACAGCGGCAACTGCAGCATCTTCAAGCCCGAGGGCACCGGCGGCTGCATCACGCCAGCCACCGTCAAAGAACAGCTGCTCTACGAGATACACGACCCCCGCTGCTACCTGACCCCCGATGTGGTGGCCGACATCAGCCAGGCCCAGGTGCTGGCCGAGGGCGAGAACCGCGTGCGGCTGGAGGGCGTTATCGGTCATCCGCGCCCGGCCAGCCTCAAGGTCAACACCTGCTATGCCTCGGGCTGGTTTGCCGAGGCGGAGATCTCTTACGCCGGGCCGCGCGCGGCCGAGCGTGCGCGGCTGGCGGCGCAGACCGTTGCCCAGCGGCTGCAGGGCATTGCGCCGATCCGCACCGACCTGATTGGCGTCACCAGCGTCTGGGGCAATGATGCCAGCGATTGGCTGGCGGGCGCCGACCTGTCTACCGCATCGCCAGATGTGCGCCTGCGCATGGCCTGGCAGCATGCCGACAAGGCCACTGCTGCCCGCCTGCCGCGCGAGGTGAATGCGCTGTACTGCTGCGGGCCGGCAGGGGGCGGAGGCGTGCGCAGCCATATGCGCCAGCGCCTGGGCATGGTCTCTTGCCTGGTGCCCCAGCCGTTGATTGCGACCGGCTTTGTCTGGGCTGCGCAAGAGGAGGCCACCGCATGAACGACCACATCACCGTCCCGCTCTACCGCCTGGCCCATGGGCGCACCGGCGACAAGGGCAACCGCTCCAACATCAGCGTGATCGCCTGGCACCCCGCGCTCTGGGATGCCATCTGTGCACAAGTCACCGAGGCCGCCGTTGCCGCACTGTTTGCCGACCGCCAGCCCCGCCAGGTGCAGCGCTATCTGCTGCCCCAGCTGCAGGCGATGAACCTGGTGCTCGACGAGGTGCTGGACGGCGGCGTCAACGACGCACTGAACCTCGACAGCCATGGCAAGACCCTGTGCTTTCGCGTGCTGAAAATGCCGATCGTGCTGCCGGCGCATTTGCAGGCCCATCTGGTCGGGCTGGACGATGCTGCCCTGCCAGCCACCACTGAATAAGAAACCAACCGGAGACAAAAGATGAAATTTTCCACCCGCCGCCACCTGCTGGCCTGTGCCACGGCCCTGGCCATCAGCCCGCTGGCCTTTGCGCAAGCGAGCTTCCCATCCAAGCCCATCACCTTTGTCGTGCCCTTTGCGGCCGGCAGCGCCACCGACCAGCTGGCGCGGGCGCTGGGCCAGGCGGTGACCGAGCAGACGCACCAGCCGGTCATCGTCGAGAACAAGGCCGGTGCCAGCGGCATGATTGCGGCACAAGCGGTGGCCAAGGCCCCGGCCGATGGCTACACGGTGCTGATCACCACCAACACCACGCATGCGGCCAATATCCACCTGTACCGCAAGCTGTCGTATGACCCGGTCAAGGATTTCACGCCCATCACCGGCCTGGGCAAGGGTGGCCAGGTGCTGGTGGTGCCGGCCAATGCGCCTTACCAGTCGGTGGGCGATCTGCTGGCCTATGCCAAGGCCAACCCGGGCAAGCTCAGCTTTGGCAGCGGCAGCTCGTCCAGCCGGGTCGCTGGCGAGATGCTCAAGCAGCTGGCCAATGTGGATATCTTGCATGTCCCCTACAAAAGCAACCCCTTGGCCATCACCGACCTGCTGGGCGGCCAGATCAACCTGATGATCACCGACGTCTCTACTGGTGTGCCACAGATCAAGGCCGGCAAGCTGCGCGCGCTGGGCTATTCCACGCAAAAGCGCAGCGCCCAGCTGCCCGATGTGCCGACCATTGCCGAGGCCGGTGTGAAGGGCTATGACATGGGCTACTGGTTTGCCGCCTATGCGCCGGCCAATGTGCCCGCTGCCGTCAGCGCCAAGCTCAACCAGCTGCTGGGCCAGGCGGTGGGCAGCGCGGCTGCCAAGTCCTTCTTCGAGATGTCGGGTTCTGAGCCCTGGACCACCAGCCAATCTGAGCTGGCGCAGTTTCAGGCCACCGAGACCACGAAGTGGGGCCAGGTGATCAAGGCGGCAGGGATCACGCCGGAGTAAGCAAGCCCACCAGCGCTGACTGCCCAAACGCCTTTTAAAGGATCCAGCGTTTGGGCAGCATGCGTTTGATTTCTGCCTTGGCCAAGTCGATGAAGGGCTTGAGCACCAGGGTGGATTCATGGCGGTTGGAAACCACCATCGAGTACTCGCAGGGGACGGCGGGCTCGAACAGCACAAACTTTACATCGGGCCCGTGGTAGCTGCAGGCGGTCAGCGGGTCGATGATCGCCAGCCCGGCGCCGGCCTCGACCAGCTTGATGGCGGCGTACGAGATCTGGGTCTCGATGTTCACGCGGCGCTGCACGCGGTTGACCAAAAACAGGCTGTCGAGCTTGGTGCGGGTCTCCATCATGGTGGGCAGCGACACCAAAGGCTCATCGACAAAGTCAACGGGCGACAGGCTGCTTCTGCGCGCCAGTGGGTGGCCGGCGGGCACGGCGACGACCAGCTTGCCGATCACCAAGGTCTCCAGCCCCTTGAAGCGGGTGTGGTCGGGCGAGAGCATCACAAAGCCGATATCGCAGCGCTCGGCCTGCACCATGTCCAGCGCGGCCGGCGAGGCCTGCATGTGCAAGGTGACCAGGGTCTCAGGGAACTGGGCGCTGAACTTGGCAATGGCGCTGGGCAGGAACGAGGTCGCCATCGCGGGCGCGGCCGTCACCTCCAGCCGCTGCAGACGCCGAAAGCGCACATTCTCGGAGATGTTGCGGATGCGCTCGATGCCCATCAAGGCCTGGTGTACGTCTTCCAGCAACAAGGTCGCTGCCGACGTGGGCTGCAGCCGGCTTTTGACCCGCTCGAACAGCGGCATGCCGATGCGCGCTTCGAATTCGGCAATCAGCCGGGTCACCACCGGCTGGGTCACCTCCAGCGACTGGGCCGCTGCCGTGACCGAGCGGCGCAGCATCAGCGCGCGAAACGCCTCCAGATGGCGCAGTGTGATCTTCTTATCCATGTTGTAAAGACATGAGTTGATGGCCTAATGCAATCGAATAGTCTACAAAATTACTAATTTCACAGTTATTTCAATGGCTTATCGATTGAGAAATTTCCATCCCATAAAGGCATTGAAGCAGGCATTCACCAATTCTATTTTGCGCTCAGATGCCTATCATTGGGAACCAGACAGATTCAATTTCACTTTAGCCCCACCCACTTTCTGGAGGTAATTTCGATGACCGCATCCCGTCTGGCTCTCTCCCTGGCTGCAGCCTTTGCTGCCACCGCTGGCATCGCCCATGCTGAAGACATTTATGTCGGTGGCTATGGCGGCTCGACCGAGACCGCTTTCAAGCAAAAGATCATTCCGGCCTATGAGAAGCTGACGGGCAACAAGGTCATCTATGTGCCGGGCAACTCCACCGACACCTTGGCCAAGCTCCAGGCAGAAAAGAACAACCCGCAATACGACGTCGCGCTGATGGACGACGGCCCCATGGAGCAGGCCGTGCAGTTTGGCTTCTGCGGCGATATCGAGGCCGCACCGGTCTACAACGACCTCTACCCGATGGCCAAGTCGGCGGGCAACAAGTCGCTGAACCTGGGCGTCATTGCCACCGGTCTGTTCTATAACGAAGAAGCCTTCAAGAAGGCCGGCTGGGCCGCTCCCACCTCGTGGAACGACCTCAAGGACAAGAAGTTCAAGAGCAAGACCGTGATCCCGCCGATCAACAACGGCTACGGTCTGCAGACCTTGCTGATGTTTGCCGAGATGAACGGCGGCGGTGCCAACAACATCGACCCTGGCTTCCAGGCGCTGATCAAGGATGTGGGCCCGAACGTGCTGGCCTGGGAACCCTCGCCCGGCAAGATGACCGAGCTGTTCCAGAACGGCGATGCCGTCATCGGCGTCTGGGGCAGCGGCCGCGTCAAGGCACTGGCCGATACCGGTTTCCCGGTGAAGTTTGTCTACCCCAAGGAAGGTGCGTTTGCGCTGTTCACCTCCGTTTGCCCAGTTGCCAAAAAGCAGCCTAAGGCTGGCGCGCAGAAGTTTGTGCAGTTCCTCTACACCCCCGAGTCGCAAACCGCGCTGGCCGAGACCCAGGCATGGGGCCCCATGAACAGCAAGGTCAAGCTCGACGAGAAGGTCGCCAAGCAAGTGCCTTATGGCCCGGAACAGATCGCCCAGTTGAAGACCGTGGATTACAAGATCGTCAACGTCAAGCGCTCGGAGTGGACCAACCGCTGGAACCGTACGGTAGAACGTTAATCCGCCAGCAGCCCTACACAGGCCTGCCGCGCCGCCCCACGTGGGCTGCAGGCCCCGGAGTTTCACATGAGTTTTCTACGTATCGAGGGCCTCGCCAAGAGGTTCGGGGATTTTGTTGCCGTCAAGGACTTCAACCTGGAAGTCCATCGCGGTGAGTTCGTGTCCTTGCTCGGCCCTTCGGGCTGCGGCAAGACAACCACCTTGCAGATGATTGCCGGCTTTCTGGACCCGAGCCAAGGCCGCATCGTGCTGGACGGCAAGGACATCACCCAGCTGCGCCCCGAGCAGCGCGGTATGGGGGTGGTGTTCCAGAGCTATGCGCTCTTCCCCCACATGACGGTGGAGCAGAACATTTCCTTTGGCCTGGAGATGCGCAAGCTCAGCCGCGACGTGGTGCAAAAGCGCATCCAGGATGCCATCGCCCTGGTTCGCCTGCATGGCCTCGGTGCCCGTTACCCGCGTGAACTCTCCGGCGGCCAGCGCCAGCGCGTGGCCATTGCCCGTGCATTGGCGATCCAGCCCGAGGTGCTGCTGCTCGATGAACCCATGTCCAACCTGGACGCCAAGCTGCGCCAGGAAATGCACGTCGAGATGCGCGCCATCCAGCGCCAGCTGGGCATCACCACCATCTTGGTGACGCACGACCAGGTGGAAGCGATGACGATGAGCGACCGCATTGCGGTGATGCACAACGGCCAGATCGCCCAGGTCGATTCGCCCCAGCAGATCTACGACAAGCCGACCTGCGACTTTGCCTCGGTGTTCCTGGGCAAGACCAACCGCTTCGAAGGCCAGGCCCAAAGCCGTGAGTCCGTGAAGATTGGCGACATGGTGCTCGGCGCGCCCAGCCCGGTGGACAGCGGCCCGGTGGTGGTCTACCTGCGTCCCGAGCGCATTGCAGTAGGTGCGGCGGGCGACGGCGGCCTGCCCGGCACCATCAAGACCTTGCTGTTCCTGGGCAGCCAGTGGGTGGTGAATGTCAGCACCGCGCTGGGCGACATCCACATCAGCCTGCCCAATGCACGCCGCGCTGCGCTGCATGAGGGCGCCGAGGTGAGCCTGAACTGGGCCCCCGACGATGTGCGCGTGCTGACCCAGCAGGAGGCCAGCCGTGGATAGCAAGAACCGCTGGAAACCCTGGCTCATGTCGGGCCCCGGGCTGCTGGTCTTTGTGACCATGCTGCTGGCGCCTTTGGCACTGACCGCCATCCTGTCGCTGAATGTCTTCAATGGCATGGAAGGCATCCAGAACGTCTATTCGCTGAAGAACTACCTGGAGATTTTCAGCGACAGCTACTACCTGGAAATTTTTGGCCGCACCGCGCTGATGTCGGCCATCGTCACCGTGCTCTGCGTGGTGCTGGGCGTGCCCGAGACGATCATCATCTCCCGCATGCGCGGCCGCTGGCGCGGTGTGTTTCTGCTGATCATCCTGGCGCCGCTGCTGATCTCGGTGGTGGTGCGTACCCTGGGCTGGTCCATTCTGATGGGCAACAACGGCCTTATCAACAAGGGGCTGATGCTGTTCAACATCATCGACGAGCCGCTGCGCCTGGCCTTCACGATGACCGGCGTGACCATCGCCATGGTGCATGTGATGGTGCCCTTCATGGTGATCTCCGTCTGGGCCTCGCTGCAAAAGCTCGATCCCCAGGTTGAGAACGCCGGCCTGTCGTTGGGTGCCAGCCAGCGCACCGTGTTCCGCCGTGTGGTGCTGCCCCAGCTGCTGCCGGGCATTCTCTCGGGCAGCATCATCGTGTTTGCGCTGTCGGCATCGGCCTTTGCCACACCGGCACTGCTGGGTGGGCGCCGCTTGAAGGTGGTGGCCACCGCCGCCTATGACGAGTTCCTCAACACCCTGAACTGGCCGCTCGGCGCTGCCATTGCCGTGGTACTGCTGGTGGCCAACATCATCATCATCGTGGGCTGCAATCGCTGGATAGAGCGCCGCTTCAAATCCGTCTTCGAGGGTTGAGCCATGCAAAAAAACAGTCCTCTCGCGCTGGTCTATCACGCGCTGTTCATCACCTTCATCCTGGCGCCGCTGGCCGTGGTGGTGGCGGTGGCCTTTACCGACAAAGGCTTTATCTCCTTCCCCACCGATGGCCTGTCGCTGCGCTGGTTCCGCGCCATTCTGGACGCCACCGAGATCAAGTCGGCCTTCTGGTTCTCGGCCAAGCTGGGCCTGGCTGCTGCGTCGATTGCGATTGCGCTGGCGGTGCCGGCCGCGCTGGCCATCACCCGCTACCGCTTTGCCGGCCGCGAGGTGCTGATGGCCTTCTTCATGTCGCCGCTGATGATTCCCCACGTCGTGCTGGGCGCTGCCTTCCTACGCTTTTTCAACATCGCCGGGCTGTCGGGTTCGTTCTTCTGGTTGATGTTCACCCACGTGATCTGCATCATGCCCTATGCCTTGCGCATGGTGCTGTCGGCCGCTACCGGCATGAACCGCGAGATCGAGCATGCCGGCCTGTCGCTGGGCGCCTCACGCGGCACCGTCTTTATGCGCATCACCGTGCCCATGCTGATGGCCGGTATCGCTGGCGGCTGGATGCTGTCCTTTATCCAGAGCTTTGATGAGCTGACGATGACGGTTTTTGTGGCCACCCCTGGCACGATGACCCTGCCGGTCGCCATGTACAACCACATCGCCCAGACCATCGACCCACTGGTGACCTCGGTCTCCACCGTGTTGATCGTCGGCACCCTGGTGCTGATGGTCATCCTGGACAAGCTGGTCGGCCTGGAGAAGGTTTTGATTGGCAAAGGTTGAGAGAGAAAAAAAATGAATAACAACACACATAGCAGCGATGTCATCGTGATTGGGGGAGGCTTGGTCGGCAGTTCCGTGGCTTACGGGCTGCTGCGCCAGGGCCTGTCGGTCACGATCCTCGATGGTGCGGACGACACCATCCGCCCCTCACGCGGCAACTTCGGCCTGGTCTGGGTGCAGGGCAAGGGCTATGGCATGGCGGACTACGCCCGCTGGAGCTTTGGCTCCGCCCGCCAGTGGCCTGCGCTGCGCGATGAGCTGCAGGCGCAGACCGGCATCGATGTCGAGCTGATGCAGCCCGGCGGCCTGCACATCTGCCTGAGCGAAGAAGAACTGGCCCAGCGCGTGGCCAAGCTGCAGTGGCTGGAGACCGAAGTGGGCGACCCCGCCTACCGCGCAACCGTGCTGAGCCGCGACGAGGCCGCCGAGTACCTGCCAGGCCTGGGCCCCGAGGTGGTGGGCGCCACCCATTCGATGATGGACGGCCACTGCAACCCCTTGAAGCTGCTGCGCGCGCTCTACAGCGCCAATATCGCCAAAGGCGCCAGCATCCACAACCGCATGCAGGTCGATGCGATCCGCAAGGAAGGCGGCATCTTCCACGTCAGCGCCGGCGGGCGTGCCTGGCAGGCGCCGCGCATCGTGATTGCCGCCGGCCATGCCACGCAACAGCTGTCGGCCATGGTTGGCATGTTTGTGCCGGTGCGGCCCAACAAGGGCCAGGTGTTCATCACCGAGCGGGTGCAGCCGTTTTTGCCGCACCCCACCAACTATGTGCGCCAGACCGATGAGGGCACGGTGCAGATCGGCGACTCGATGCAGGAGCTGGGCTTTGACGACATGGTGCGCGTGCCGGAGAACGCCAAGATTGCGGCGCGTGCCGTCAAGTGCTTCCCGCTGCTGGCCAACGCCCGCGTGGTGCGCACCTGGGCGGCGCTGCGGGTGATGTCGCCCGATGGCTTTCCGATGTACCAGGAGTCCGAGAGCCATCCCGGCGCCTTTGCGGTGACCTGCCACAGCGGCGTCACCCTGGCGGCCCAGCACGTCTATTGCATAGCCCCCTGGGTGGCTAACGGCCTGCGCCCAGCCGCTATCGATGCATTCCCGGCGACCCGATTTACGCCAGAAACGGAAGTGAAACCTTATGGCATCTAAAGCCCTTTTCAAATACCTCCCTGGCCACAGCGCCGGGGCCTCGGCCATGGTGTCGGTGCTGGTCAATGGCGCCGTGGTGCCCATGTCGTCCGCCAGCAGCCTGGCGGCCGGCCTGTTGGCCGCCGGCATTACTGCGGTGCGTGTCTCCCCCGTGGGCCAGGGCGCGCGCGCGCCTTACTGCATGATGGGCGTGTGCTTTGAGTGCATGGTCGACGTCAATGGCCGGCCCAACCAGCAGGCCTGCCTGATCACCCCGAAAGACGGCATGGAAGTGACCACCATGCAAGCGGCGCCCAGCCTGCTGGACGCGCAGGAGGCCAAGCATGTCTAATCCCGCCATCCCTTTGAACGATGCGCCCAGCCAGGTGCGTGACCTGGTCGTCATTGGCGCAGGCCCGGCCGGTATGGCCGCAGCCCTGGCGGCCAAGCGGCGCGGCCTGGATGTGCTGCTGCTCGACGAGCAACCCAAGGTGGGCGGCCAGATCTACCGCAGCATCACCGAGACCGATGCCCAGCGCGAGCGCATCCTCGGCGCGGACTATGTCTACGGCAAATCGCTGGCCGAGCAGATCCGCGCCAGCGGCCTCGCCCACTGGGCGGGTGCCTCGGTCTGGCAGATCGACCCCGACAAGACCGTGCATGTGCTGCGCAACGACCGCACCACCCGCATTGAGACCAAGTCGCTGGTGATTGCCACCGGCGCGATGGAGCGGCCCTTCCCCGTGCCGGGCTGGACCCTCCCCGGTGTGATGACCGCCGGCGCCGGCCAGATCCTGCTGAAGAACGCCGCCGTCGTGCCCCAGGTGCCGGTGGTGCTGGCGGGCTGCGGCCCCTTGCTCTATTTGCTGGCGGCGCAGTACCTGCGTGCGGGCGTTGAGATCCGCGCCGTGCTCGACACCTCTGCCGGCACCGACTGGCGTCTGGCGATCAGCCATGCCACGTCCTTGCTGGCCGGTTGGGGCTATGTGCGCAAGGGCCTGGGCCTGCTGCGCGAGATCAAGTCGGCTGGCATTCCCTTCTTCAAGGATGTGGGCGGCTTGCGCATCGATGGCGAAGACGCGGTGCGGCAGGTCAGCTTTAGCAGTGCGGGCCGCGCCCAGCAGATCGACTGTGAACTGGTGATGCTGCACCAGGGCGTGGTGCCCAATACCCAGGTGTCCTGGTCCTTGCGGGCCGAGCACCAGTGGGACGATGAACAGCTGTGCTGGGTGCCTGTGCTGGATAGCTGGGGCCAGACCAGCTTGCCGGGCATCTATATCGCTGGTGACGGCGCCGGCATTGGCGGTGCGCTGGTGGCCGAGATGCAGGGTGCGCTGGCCGGCATCGGCGTGGCCAACAGCCTGGGTTTTGGCGCGAGCGAAGACGGTGCGCAGCAGCGCGCCCAGATCGCGCAGCACCTGCGTATCCGTCCCTTCCTGAACCAGCAGTACCGGCCCAAGGACGAGTTCCGTATTCCGGCCGATGACGTAGTGGTGTGTCGTTGCGAAGAGGTGACCGCAGGCGCCATCCGTGAGCAGGTGCAGCTGGGCTGCGTGGGCCCGAACCAGACCAAGTCCTTCAGCCGCTGTGGCATGGGCCCCTGCCAGGGCCGCCAATGCGGTTTGACGGTGACCGAGATCATCGCCAAGGAGGCCAAGCTGCCGCCGCAGGACGTCGGCTACTACCGCATCCGTCCGCCGCTCAAATCGCTGTCGCTGGCCCAGTTGGCCGCAGGCGTGTGACATGGCCGGCATAGCCAGCCCGGCATCGGGCAGCAGCGATGTGCTGGTGATCGGGGGCGGCCTGCAAGGCCTCTCCAGCGCCTTCCAGCTGGCCAAGGCAGGCCTCAGCGTTCGCCTGCTGGAGGCCGAGTACTGCGGCCGCCATGCCTCCGGCGTCAATGCCGGTGGCGTGCGCACCTTGGGCCGGCATGTGGCCGAGATTCCGCTGGCCCTCGCCGCGCGTGAGCAGCTCTGGCATGGCCTGGCCGACATCATCGGCAGCGATGGTGGCTTTGTGCCCTCGGGCCACCTGCAGGTAGCTGAGAGCGAGGCCGATGAAATAAAGGCCAAGGCGCGTGTGGCCATGCTCAACGGCCTGGGCTTCTTCCATGAGCAATGGGTGGACCAGCAGCAGGTGCGCGAGCTGGTGCCCAGCATCTCGCCCCATGTGGTGGGCGGCATCTGGGCCGACCGCGATGGCTACGCGCTGCCCTACAAGGTGGCCACGGCCTACCGGCTGGCGGCAGAAAAACTGGGCGTGCAGATCGTCGAGCAGGCGCCTGTGCTGCGGGTGGACCACCAGAGCGGCATGTGGCAGGCCAGCACCGCGCAGGGCGTGTTCCATGCGCCCTGGCTGGTCAACACTGCGGGCGCCTGGGCAGCCGATTTTGCCGCGCAGGTGGGCGACACGGTGCCGATGGTGGCGGGGGGCCTGATGCTGATGGTGACCCAGCGTGTGGCGCCGTTTGTCAAACCCGTGCTGGGGGCGATGGGCCGGCCGCTGTCGTTCAAGCAGTTTGACAATGGCACGGTGGTGATTGGTGGCGGCCTGCGCTGCGAGGCCGATGCTAGCCAGCGCCATGCAATGGTCGACCTCAACCGCATGCCCAAGAGCGCGCAGACGGTGATCGACCTGTTTCCGCATCTGCGCGATGTGAGCATTGCGCGGGCCTGGACGGGTATCGAGGGCTTTATGCCCGATGAGATTCCTGTCATCAGCCCGAGCGCCCGTGCTGATAACCTCGTGCATGCCTTTGGCTTCTCTGCCCATGGCTTTGAGCTCAGTCCGATTACCGGCTGCATTGTGGCCGAGCTGGTGACCCAGGGCACCAGCAGCTTGCCGATTTCGGCGTTTCGTGTAGACCGCTTTGCTACTGCTTAGCTGCAGCGGTCGTATTTTTATCTCAGGGAGTAAATGATGAGCAACGACATCCAACGTATCGACAGCAATGAACGCCTCAGCCGCATCGTCGTGCACGGCGGCGTGGTCTATGTGGCTGGCGTGACCGCTGGTGATATCTCGGGCGACATTGGCGCCCAGACCCGCGACGTGCTGGCCAAGATCGACGGCTACTTGAAAACAGCCGGCACTAGCAAGGCGCGCCTGCTGACCGTGCAGATCTGGCTCAAGGACATCGACAAGGATTTCGCCGGTATGAACCAGGTCTGGGGCGAATGGGCCGACAAGGCCAATATGCCGACCCGCGCAACCTGCGAAGCCAAGCTGGCGCGTCCAGAGTTGCTGGTCGAAATCATCGTGAGCGCAGCCGTTTAAGCGTCTGCTACACAGCAAAATGCCAGCCCTCGGGCTGGCATTTTTTGCTTAAAAATTCAGCAAATCAGGGGATCAGCAAACCCCGTTGCACGGCGGGGCGCTGCAGCCAGTGGCTGAGCACGCGGCTGACTTCCGGGTACTGACCCCAGCCGATCAGCGCCTCGGCGTTGTAGCGCACGATCATGTTGCGGATCCAGGGGAAGATAGCCATGTCGGCAATGGTGTAGGTATCGCCAGCCACCCATTCCTTGCCGGCCAGGTGCTTGTTCAGGACGGTCAGCAGGCGCTTGGATTCATCCACATAGCGGGTCAGAGGGCGCTTGTCTTCAAAATCCTTGCCGGCAAAGATGTTGAAGAAACCGACCTGGCCAAACATGGGCCCGATGCCGCCCATCTGGAACATCAGCCACTGCAGGGTTTCGTAACGCAGCGCAGGGTCCTGCGGCAGGAACATGCCGGTCTTCTCGGCCAGGTAGACCATGATGGCGCCGGACTCGAACAGTGCAATCGCCTGGCCGCCCGGGCCATTGGGGTCGATGATGGCCGGGATCTTGTTGTTCGGGAAAGTGCCGACAAACTCGGGCGAGGTCTGGTCATGGCTGTCGAAGTTGATCTTGTGCACTTCATACGGCATGCCCAGCTCTTCGAGCAGGATGGAGACCTTGACGCCATTGGGCGTAGGCAGCGAATACAGCTGCAGCAGATCGGGCCGGGTGGCCGGCCATTTGCGGGTAATACTGAAATCGGCGAGGGTGCTCATTGGGGATCTCCAGACGATATGCAGGCGGCTTGCAGGTGTGCGCCCTGCCAGCAGCATAAAGCAGATCGGGCGCGGGCCTGTCGGCCTACTTCGCGTCCTGGGGCTTCACAAAGTCGATGCGCAGGCCCTCGGCGGTCACCTTGAAGGTGGCAGGCAGCTCGGCCGCCTTGTCCAGCCGGTCCAGGTCCTCCTGGCGCAAGGTATGCACCACCACATCCTCCATCGCATGCTCGGCCGCGCGCGGCGCATAGGCCTGCAGCATCACGGCCATGGATTCCGGTAGGCCGGTCATCTGCAGTGCACGCACTTGCACCTGGGTGGCCCGCAGGCTGTGGTCAGCCGGCGAGTAGCGCAGTGCAAAGTCCAGCACCATGCTGCCGTCCAAGCGGTGGGGCAGCACTTTGCCAGACATGTCGGCGCTCATTGTTGCCTGGATGCGGTTGGTCTCTGGCAGCAGCTGCAGGCTGGGCGCCTGCACATCGAGCTGCAACAGGCCCAGCAAGGGATAGGAGCGGGGGAAGGACTTGGCCACGATGGCCTGCATATCGGCAGCAGACAAGGTGTAGCTGGGAGGGGAGAGCAAGGAGCAGGCGGCCAGCAGGCTGGCGGCGATCAGGCTGGAGGCCAATAAAAGGCGGCGGCGCATAGGGATGGGGTGGCGTAAAAGCAGAGGGCAGGTGGAGGCAAATCGTAGCCATCACTGGTGGCTACGAGCGCTGGATTTTCCCACCTGCAGGGACCGCATTGTTGCGCAGCTTGCATAACATTGTGTGCTGCACGAACAATGTCAGGTAAAGATCGCCCATCTCCTTGTTTTCTTGGGGTAAATGCCCACTTTTCGCGGGCCGCGCAGGCGTTAGGCGATGTAATTTTCGTGTGAGAATTCCCAGGCTTTCCGGCTGCGGACGATGGCGCGCGCTGGTGTGCCATGGCCTCGCCTTCCGGCTCGAAAGCGCTGCTTCCCCGCAGTGCTTATCCAGATCCCTAGGACAGACATGACTTTCGCATTGAACAAGCGCGCCCTGGCGCTGGTGGGCGCCTCGCTGATCGGCGCAGCCCACGCCCAAAACCTGACCATCGCCCTGGCCTCCGAGCCCACCGCGGCCGATCCCCACTACCACAAGATGACGACGAACGACTCGTTCTCGGCGCATGTCTACGACTCGCTGGTGGGCCGTACCGCCAGCATGGAACTGGTGCCCGGACTGGCCACCTCGTGGAAGAACCTGGACGACCTGACCTGGGAGTTCAAGCTGCGCAAGGATGTGAAGTTCTCCAACGGCGCGCCCTTCACCTCGCAAGACGTGCTGTTCACCATCTGCCGCACCTTGAACAACGAGACCAATGTCTCGCAGTCGTACATGGATACGACCAAGCTGATCACCGATGTGCAGACACCCGATGACCTGACGGTGATCGTCAAGACCGCCGAGCCGGTGCCGCTGATCCCGGCCGAGTTTGCGCGCAACCTGCCCATCATCTCCAGCAGCATCATCAAGCACGACAAGCTGAAGTTCGCGCCCAAGGAAGGCTGCGGCTACAAGGGTGCCTGGCCCACGGTGGCCGACTTCAACAGTGGCAAGATGGCGATTGGCACCGGCCCGTTCAAGCTCAAGTCCTATGTGAAGGGCAATGCCATCACCCTGGAGCGCAATGACAGCTACTGGGGCCCCAAGCCCGCCTGGCAGACCGTCAAGATGGTCGCCGTGCCCAATGCCGGCCCGCGCCTGACCGGCCTGATGTCCGGTGACTACGACCTGATCGAGAACCCGGCTGCCCGCGACCTGGCCCGCATCAAGGAAGACAAGAAGCTGGCCTTTGTCGCCACGCCTTCCACCCGCCTGGTGTTCTTCCAGCCTGACATCGGCCGCGACAAGTCGCCCTTTGTGACCGCCCCCGATGGCAAGAACCCGCTGCAGGACCTGCGCGTGCGCAAGGCCATCAACATGGCGATCGACCGCAAGGCCATCGTGCAGCGCCTGATGGACGGCATGGCCACCCCCGCCTACCAGTACATGCCCGATGGCATGTTTGGCGGCCTGGCCAAAGCACCGGAGATCAAGTTCGATCCCGAAGGTGCCAAGAAGCTGCTGGCCGAAGCCGGTTACCCCAACGGTTTCGAGATGACCTTGTCGTCGACCAACGACCGCTACATGAACGACACGCAGATTGCGCAAGCCGTCGCGCAGTACCTGACCCGCATTGGCATCAAGACCAAGGTCGATGCGCTGACCGCGTCGATCTACTTCCCCAAGCGCGCCAAGCGTGAGTTCAGCTTCCCCATCGGCGGCTGGCCTTCGGAGAATGGCGAAGCATCTGGCTTGTTCCAGCTGTGGGTGGCCAGCACCGATTCGCCCAAGGGCCTGGGCACCAGCAACTACGGCGCGTTCAGCAATACGGATTTCGACAAGGTCTACATCCCTGCGGCCAAGACGGTGGACCCTGCCAAGCGCAAGGCCATGCTGGAGCAGGCCACCCAGATCGCGCTGGACAACGTGCCGCTGATCCCGCTGCACTTTGAAAGCAGCATCTGGGCCTTCAAGAAAGAGCTGAGCTACGAAGGCCGCCGCGACCAGTACACGCTGGCCACGTCGGTCAAGCCCGCGAAGTAAGCGCGGCGCTGGAAGCAGCCGGGGCGCAGTCCCCGGCTTGCGGATGGAATGGGTTGCTGTGGCATGGCATTTGCATTGCTTGGCAGCAGAGGCTTTTAACCAAGGAGGAACGACCTGTGTCTACCAAGAAGATCTCGCGCCGCATACCTTTGTCGCTGGCCAGCCTGGCTGCGCTGGCCCTGCCTGCGGGCATGGCTGCCGCCCAGTCCCTGACCATTGGCCTCGCTTCCGAGCCCACCGCCGCTGACCCGCATTACCACAAGGTCACCACCAACGACGCGTTCTCGGCCCATATCTTTGAGTCGCTGATCAACCGCAATGCGCAGATGGAGCTGATCCCCGGCCTGGCCCAGTCCTGGCGTGCCGTGGACGACAACACCTGGGAGCTGAAACTGCGCCAGGGCGTGAAGTTCTCCAATGGCGAGCCCTTCACCTCCAAGGATGTGCTGTTCACCCTGTGCCGCGTGCTGAACAACGAGACCAATGTCTCGCGCTCCTACATGGAGCCGGCCCAGAGCTTCAGCGATGTGCAGACGCCCGATGACTACACCGTCATCATCAAGAGCGAGCGGCCCATCCCGACAATGCCCAATGAGCTGGCGCGCTCGCTGCCCATCATCTGGAGCGGCATTGCCAAGTTCGACAAGCTGCGCTTTGCACCGAAAGAGGGCTGCGGCGTCACCTCGCCCTGGCCCACGGTGGCGGATTTCAACACCGGCAAGCTCTCGATCGGTACCGGCCCGTACAAGCTCAAGTCCTATGTCAAGGGCAACGGCATCGAGATGGAGCGCAACGAAGGCTACTGGGGCACCAAGCCGCACTGGAAGACCGTCAAGATGGTGCCCGTGCCCAATGCCGGCCCGCGCCTGACGGGCCTGATGTCGGGCGACTACGACGTCATCGAAAGCCCCGCTGCGCGCGACCTGCCGCGCATCAAGGAGAACAACAAGCTCGACTTTGTCGCGACGCCCTCCACCCGGCTGGTCTTCTTCCAGCCGGATGCCGGCCGCGCGCAAAGCCCGTTTGCCAAGTCCGCCGATGGCAAGAACCCGTTGCAGGACCTGCGCGTGCGCCAGGCCATCAACATGGCGATTGACCGCAAGGCCATCGTGCAGCGGCTGATGGATGGCATGGCGACCGTCGCCAACCAGTACATGCCCACGGGCATGTTCGGCAGCCTCGACAAGCCCACCGAGATCAAGTTTGACCCCGAAGCCGCCAAGAAGCTGCTGGCCGAGGCCGGCTACCCGCAAGGCTTTGAGCTGACCTTGACCACCACCAATGACCGCTACATCAACGACGGCCAGATTGCGCAAGCAGTGGCCCAGTACCTGACGCGCATAGGGATCAAGACCACGGTCGATGCGCAGGCCGCAGCCATCTATTTCCCCAAGCGCGCCAAGCGCGAGTTCAGCTTTGCGATTGGCGGCTGGCCATCGGAGAACGGCGAGGCCTCGGGCCTGTTCCAGTACTGGGTGGCCACCACCGACAAGGACAAGGGCCTGGGCACCAGCAACTACGGCGGCTTTAGCCTGCCAGCGTTTGACCAGGTGTTTGTGCCGGCCATGTCGCAGATGGATGCGAATGCGCGCAAGGCCGCCTACCAACAGGCTACGCAGATTGCGCTGGCCAACGTCCCCCTCATTCCGCTGCACTTTGAGAGCAGCATCTGGGCATTCAAGAAAGGGTTGAGCTACGAAGGCCGACGCGACCAGTACACGCTGGCCATGTCGGTCAAGCCGAAGTAGAAAGCTGATGCCACACCGGGCGCAAGACAGGCCCGGTCCCTGGCATGGCCCGCATCCAGCTCCAGTGGTGGGGCCATGCGGGCTTTGTGATTTTGTACGCCCCACGATGAACAGACTCCACAGAGGGCGGCAACCATGCAGGTGACAGCGCATGGCATTCTAATTTTGAGGACGTAATGTGATCGTCTATATCCTGCGCCGCATGGTGCAAAGTTTTCTGGTGCTGCTGGCGGTCTCGCTGGTGGTGTTCATGGCGGTGTACGCGGTGGGCGACCCCATCGAGCTGCTGGTGAGCGCCGAGGCCAGCGATGCCGACCGCCAGGTCATGATCAAGCGCCTGGGGCTGGACCTGCCGGTCTGGCTGCAGTACTGGAGTTTTCTGACCCGCGCCTTCCAAGGCGACCTGGGCACCTCCTTTGTGCATGGCATCCCCGCGATCGAGCTGATCGTGCAGCGCTTTCCAGCCACGTTTGAGCTGGTGGTGGTCGCCATTGGCCTGACCTGCCTGCTCGGCATTCCGCTGGGCCTGGTGGCCGGCCTCTTCAACGACAAGCCGCTGGGCCGGGGCCTGATGGGCGGCTCGGTACTGGGCTTTTCGCTGCCCAACTTCTGGCAGGGCATGATGCTGATCCTGATGTTCGCCGTCTGGCTGCAGTGGCTGCCATCGTCGGGCCGGGGTGACACGGTCAATGTGCTGGGCGTGCCGCTGTCGTTGCTGACGGCCGATGGCTGGAGCCATGTGATGCTGCCGGCCATCAACCTGGCGCTGGGCAATATTGCGCTGGTGCTGCGGCTCACCGCCACTGGCGTGATGGAGGCCAAGACCCAGGAGTATGTGAAGTTCGCGCGCGCCAAGGGCATCAGCGAGCGCCGCATTTTGACCCGCCACATTCTGCGCAACATCCTCATCCCCGTGGTCACCGTGATCGGCATGGAGTTCGGCACCCTGATCGCCTACTCGACCATCACCGAGACCGTGTTCGCCTGGCCCGGCATGGGCAAGCTTTTGATTGACAGCATCTACAAGCTCGACCGCCCGGTGGTCGTGGCCTATGTGATGCTGGTCACTTTTATCTTCGTGATGATCAACCTCTTGGTGGACCTGGCCTATGCCGTGCTGGATCCGCGCGTACAGCTGCAGGAGGCCCAATAATGCAGCCCGACAAACCCCTGATGACCATCGACCCCAGCAAGCGGGCCCAGCCCCTGCAAGACACGCCCCAGCGGCGTGCCATCCTCAAGCAACTGCGCAGCAAGCCCTCCGTCAAAGGCGCGGTGATCGCGCTCATCGTGCTGCTGGCCGTGGTGCTGCTGGCGCCGTTTCTGTCGCCGCAAAACCCCTATGACCTGGGCGCGCTCGACCTGATGGACGGCCGCCTCAAGCCCATGTCCGAAGCCGCTTCGGGCATGACCTACTGGCTGGGCACGGACGACCAGGGCCGCGACATGCTCTCGGCCATCCTGCATGGCCTGCGCATCAGCCTGATGGTGGGCCTGAGCGCCGTGGTGCTCGCCACCATCATCGGCAGCCTGGTGGGCCTGGTAGCAGCCTACTTTGGCGGCTGGGTCGATACGGTGCTGATGCGCATCGTCGACTTCATCCTTGGCTTTCCGACCATCCTGGTGGCGCTGGTGCTGCTGGCCATTCTGGGCCGGGGGGTGGACAAGGTGGTGATCGCCATCGTGCTGGTGCAGTGGGCACATTACGCGCGCATCATGCGCGGCCGTGCCTTGCAAGAGCGCAAGAAGGAATACATCGAGGCGGCCAAGAACCTGGGCTTCCCCGGCTGGCGCATCATGACCCGCCACCTGCTGCCCAACTGCATGGGCCCGGTGATGGTGTTCGCCACCATCCAGATTGCCAATGCCATCGTGCTCGAAGCCACCCTGTCCTTCCTGGGCGTGGGTGTGCCGATTACCGAACCCTCCCTGGGCCTGCTGATTGCCAACGGCTTTCAGTACCTGATGTCGGGTGACTACTGGATCAGCATGTTCCCCGGCCTGGCGCTGTTGGCCCTGATCCTGTCGATCAACCTGATCGGCGACCGCCTGCGTGAAGCTCTGGACCCGAGGAAGTAATGACTATCCCTTTGCTTGAAGTACAAGATCTGCAGACGGTGTTCCACACCGAAGAGGGCGCATGGCCCGCCGTCAGCGATATCGATATCCGCCTGGAGGCGGGTGAAATTCTGGGCCTGGTCGGTGAATCCGGCTCGGGCAAATCGGTCACCGGCTTCTCCATCTTCGGCATGATCGATGCGCCCGGTGAAGTCACCCAGGGCGAGGTGCTGTTCAAGGGCCAGGACCTGCGCGAGCTGTCGGCCGAGTCCATGCGCAAGCTGCGCGGCGACCGCATCGCGATGATCTTCCAGGACCCGCTGATGACGCTCAACCCGGTGCTGCGCATCGAGGAGCAAATGCTCGAAGCCATTGACGCGCACCAGAAGTTGCCCAAGGCACAGGCCATCCAGCGCTGTGTGGAGGCGCTGGCGATGGTCGGCATCCCCGCGCCGGAGAAGCGCCTGCGCAGCTACCCGCATGAGTTCTCGGGCGGTATGCGCCAGCGCGTGGCGATTGCGATTGCGATGCTCAACCACCCGGACCTGATCATCTGCGACGAGCCCACGACGGCGCTGGATGTCACCATCCAGGGCCAGATCCTCTACCGCATGCAGCAGATCTGCCAGGCCCAGGGCACGGCGCTGATCTGGATCACCCACGACCTGGGCGTGATCGCCGAGCTGGCCGACCGGGTGGCGGTGATGTATGGCGGCCGCATTGTCGAGACCGGCACCGTCGCCGAGGTGCTGGATGCACCGCGCCACCCCTACACCCAGGGCCTGCTCAGTTCGCTGCCCGCCCAGGCCACGCCGGGCGCGCGGCTGTCGCAGATCAATGGCATGGCGCCTAGCCTGTCGGGCCGCGTGCCGGGCTGCGCCTTTGCGCCGCGCTGCAGCCGCGCCACCCCGCGTTGCGTCGATGAGCAGCCGCCCGTCACTACCATCCCCGGCCGCGCATTCCGCTGCTTTGTACCGCTGGAGGCACCTGCCCCATGACCGCGATGACCCCCCCTGTGATTGAGCTGCGCGATGTACACAAGCGCTTTGTCAGCTCCCCCGATCTGCTGCAGAAAATCGTCGGCGCCGTCGCCCGGCAACCCGCGCAAACGCGCACCGTGCACGCCGTCAACGGCGTCAACCTGCAAATCGCCAAAGGCGAGGTGCTGGGTTTGGTGGGCGAATCCGGTTGCGGTAAATCGACCCTGGGCCGCGTCGTAGCCGGCCTGCACCCTGCCACCGAAGGCCAGTTGCTCTACAAGGGCCAGGATGTGAGCCAGCTGGGCCGCCAGGAACAACTCGCCTACACCCTGGGTGTGCAAATGGTGTTCCAGGACCCGCAGGCCTCGCTGAACCCGCGCCAGAAGCTGCACCAGATCCTGGGCGAAGCGCTGCATGTGCACAAGCTGGCACCAGCGGCCGAGGTGCCGGGCCGCATCGATGCTGCGCTGGCCGAAGTGGGCCTGGCCAGCGAGTACCGCGCCCGCCTGCCGCACCAGATATCCGGCGGCCAGCGCCAGCGCATCGGCATTGCCCGTGCGCTGATGGTGACGCCCGAGTTTCTGGTCTGCGATGAGCCGGTCGCCGCACTCGATGTGTCGATCCAGGCCCAGGTCATCAACCTGTTCATGGACCTGCGCAGCCAGCGCGGCTTGACCTACCTGTTCATCAGCCATGACCTGGGCGTGGTGCGCCATATCTCCGACAAGGTGGCCATCATGTATCTGGGCAAGATTGTGGAGATGGCGCCCACGGCCGAGATCTTTGGCCAGGCCCAGCACCCCTACACCCAGGCGCTGCTGGCCGAGGTGCCTGATGTGGGACGGCGCAAACGGGTGTTCACGCCTATCAAGGGCGAGATCCCGTCGCCGTTAAACCCCCCACCGGGCTGCACCTTCCACCCGCGCTGCCCGCACGCGATGGAGCGCTGCCGGCAAGAGGTGCCGCAGCTGCGCGAGACGGCAACCGGCCATGTGACCGCCTGCCATTTGTTGGACTGATCGCTTGCGCGACGACCGAGGAAACCACCGCATGGACTGGCAACGATTTACCCAGCAGCACGGCCGCTTTGCCATCGATTGGCAGGCCGGCGACGGCGCGCTCTACCTGCCGATCACCCTGAACTGCTACCGCCCCGAAGGCGTGGCTGCCGATGCGCCGCTGGTGCTGGTGCAGCATGGCGTGCTGCGCAATGGCGACGACTACCGCGACTTCTGGATGCCTGCGGCGGACCGCTATGGCTTGCAGATCATCGCGCCCACTTTTGGCAACCAACATTGGCCGGGGGTGGAGAGCTACAACAACGGCAGCGTCTGGAGCGAAGAGGGCGACCTGCAGCCGCGTGATTACTGGGCCTACCAGGCGGTATTTAACCTGGCCCAGCAGCTGCGCGATGCTGGGGTGCTGCGCCAGCAGCCGCTTTACCTGTTTGGCCATTCGGCCGGCGGGCAGTTTGTGCACCGCCTGGTCAGCACCTTGGGCGCTGCCGGCTTGGCCGGTGTGGCGGCGGGCAACCCGGGTTGGTACACCTTGCCCGATAGCCAGCAGGACTTTCCGCAAGGCCTGGCCGGCATTGGCCTGGCGGGTGATGCGCTGGCCCAGCTGCTGCGCACCCCGCTGGTCATTTTGGCGGGCGACCGCGACACGGACACCCAGGACCCGAACCTGCCAGCCGAGCCTGCCGCGCTGCGCCAGGGCCCGCACCGCTTTGCCCGCGCCCACCACTACTACGCAGCCGGCCTGCAAGCGTCGGCACGGCTGGGCATTCCGCTGGCCTGGCAACTGCATGACGTCGCAGGCATTGGCCATGACGGCGAGGCCATGAGCCATGTCTGCGCCCATTTATGGTTTGAAGGGCGTATGCCCGATGCGGACTGGCTGGCCCCCTGGGCCGGCCGGGTGACCGCCTGACCAATCCCCATCACTTTTCGACAAGACCCAAGGAACAAAGATGCAAGCAACAACGCAACAACTGGTGGACGGCATCTCGGCATGGATGCACTGCGAGTCGCCATCGAACAACCCCGCCTCGATCGCCCGCATGGTCGAGATGATGCGCGCCCAGGCCGCTGCCGCTGGCCTGCGCGCCACAGTGATCGAGACCCAGGCGGAAGGAAAGCATGCGCCCGGCCCGGTGCTGCCGGTGCTGCACATTACCAACCGCGCCGAGGGTGATACCCGCGAGGGCCTGCTGATCCTGGGCCACTCGGACACCGTGCACCCCATCGGCATGCTGGCCGACAACCCCATCCGCATCGAGGGCGACCGCCTCTACGGCCCCGGTGGCTATGACATGAAGGCCGGCATCTACCTAGCGCTGACCGCGCTGAGCGCCGTGGCCACGCCAGGCAGCACGCCCTTGCCGGTGGACCTGCTGATCGTGCCTGATGAAGAAACCGGCAGCCACGCATCGCGCAAGCACATCGAGGCCTTTGCCCGCCATGCGCGCTACTGCCTGGTGGCCGAGCCTGCCCGCGCCAACGGTGGCCGCTGCGTGACCGCACGCAAGGGCACCGGCATGCTGCGCCTTGGAGTCAAAGGCCTGGCATCGCATGCCGGCGTGGCCCATGACAAGGGCCGCAGCGCGATCCGCGAAATGGCGCACCAGATCCTGGCGCTGGAAGCGATGACCGACTACCAGCGTGGCGTGACCGTGAGCGTAGGCACCATCGAGGGCGGCACCACCACCAACACCGTGCCGGCCTTCTGCAAATGCGTGGTCGATTTCCGCCTGCCCGATCTGCAGGCCGCCGATGAGCTGGTGGGCAAGATGCGCGCACTGCGCCCTGTCGGCGAAGGCCTGACCCTGGATATCGATGTCGAGGTGAACCGCCCCCCCATGGTCAAGGACGCCCGCGCCGAAGCCCTGCTGGCCAAGGCCCAGCAATCGGCCCTGGAAGCCGGCTTTGCGCTGGAAGAAGCGCCCCCCACCGGTGGCGGCAGCGATGCCAACTTCACCTCCGCCATGGGCGTCCCATCGCTGGACGGTCTTGGCGCCGATGGCGACGGTGCACATACGGTGTACGAGCACATTCTGGTGTCCACCCTGGAGATGCGTGCGCGCTTCTGGCTGCACCTGCTGACCCATTTGGATTAAGAGGCTCAGGCTGGCCTCAGACGCGGGCCGGCTTAACCGATCCGCTGGTCCTTGAAAGTGACCGGCTGGGTGCGCCCACCTTTGCGGCGCACCACCACGGTGCCCGCAATCTTGTCGTGCCAGCCCTGCTTGCGCGGGTCAAACGCGACCCAGATGAGGCCCAGGCACAGCGGCAAGGCGGCGACAAAATAGCCGAGGTAGCGGATGACCGATTGGCCCAGGCTCATCGCCTCGCCCGTCTCGGCGTCCACGATCTCGGCCCCGATCAGCATCTTGCCTGGCGTGGCCCGCAGCTTGTGCCACAACCAGATGCAGGCGACAGCGGGCAGCACCCAGCTGATCAGCACATCGGCCGGGCCTTTTACCAGTCCGTCCGCCATGAAGTATTCCCAGCCATAAATGGCCACCAAGGCTGGGGTAATGATGACCAGCAACACCACGGTGTCGATCAAGGCCGCACCAACGCGCGCCCAAAAGCCTACATATTCCAGATCGCTGTTATCCATTTTTTGCTCCACTGAGAGGCGCCATCTTAGGCCTCTTCGGTAAAGCCGAGGTGACAAGGCCTGAGCGCGCCATGGCAAGATGCAGGCTTTCAGCACCGCCCGCACAACACCATGGAACCAGCAAACTCCGAGCCCCGCATGGCCCCCGATATGTGGGCTTTTGAAGCCCTGTACGCCCAGCCCGCGATGCTGGATGGCGAGACCCTGCGTGCCGCGCTGGCCGAGCGCCTGGGCGCGGTGGACCTGGTAGCAGATGGCGACACCATCTTGCTCGCGCTGCGCGATTACTGCGTCGATTACAGCGACAAAAAGGGCGTGCCCAGCGAGATCGCGATCATCCGCGCGGGCGAGCCGATGGACCCCACGGACTACGCCAGCGCGCTGGAGCAAACCTGGGACTGGCCCGAGAAAGAAAGCGCCTTGGCCCAGTGCCAGCACTGCGTGCTGGTGAGCGAATTCATGGGCCGGGGCTTATCCGTGCCCGAGCGGCTCGAAATTCTGCAAGCGGTCATGCATGTGCTGATCGAGAACGGGGGCGTCACTGCCATCAGCCAGACCAATGCTGGCTGCCTGCTTGACCCGCAGCGCTACCTGCAGGCCCATGCCGACGGCTTTATCTACTACGGCGTCGTCAATGTGCGCTTTTTCAACATCAGCAACCGCCCCGGCGAGATGCTGATGGACAGCCTGGGCGGAGCGACCTTTGGCGTGCCCGATGTGCAGTTATTGTTCTCCGAGCTAGACCCCGCCGAAGTCTCGCGCTTTGTGTTCAATACCAGCGTCTACCTGGTCGAGCATGGCGATGTGATCGCCGACGGCCACACGGTGGCCGGCATCGATGGCCAGAGCAAATGGGCCTGCAAGCACCTGGATGCGCTGGTTGAGCCGGAGCGGTTGGTGTTGGATATCGATCCCCGGCCCGCTGCCGAGGCCGACCAAGCCAGTTAAGGCTTAAGGCTTAAACCGGCGCATAGCTGCCGGTGCCATTCGGCCAGGTCGTCAGCACCTCATGGCCATCGGGCGTTACCGCCACCATATGCTCCCACTGCGCCGACAACGAATGGTCCTGGGTCACGACGGTCCAGCCATCGGCCAAGGTTTTGACTTGGCGTTTGCCGGCATTGAGCATCGGCTCAATCGTGAACAGCATGCCGGCCTCCAGCACCAGGCCCTCGCCCGGGTTGCCGTAGTGCAGCACATTGGGGGCATCGTGGTAGGTCTCGCCAATGCCATGGCCGCAGAACTCGCGCACCACACCAAAGCCCGCGCGCTTGGCCACCGTCTCGATCGCATGGCCGATATCGCCCAGGGTGGCGCCCGGCCGCACCTGGGCAATCCCCGCGCGCAATGCCTCATAGGTGGTCTCGACCAGGCGTTTGGCCAGAATGCTGGGCGTGCCGACAAAGTACATGCGGCTGGTATCGCCAAACCAGCCATCCTTGATCACAGCCACATCGATGTTGACGATGTCGCCTTTTTTCAGAATCCGGTCTTCGGACGGAATGCCGTGGCAGACGACATGGTTCACCGAGGTCAGGATGGTCTTGGGGTAGTCCTGGTAACCCAGATTGGCCGGCACCGCCTTTTGCACATTCACGATGTAGTCGTGGCAAATGGCATCCAGCGCCGCGGTGCTGACCCCCGGCACCACATGGGGCGCAATCATCTCCAGCACCTCGGCCGCCAGCTGCGCCGCCTGGCGCGCACTGGCCAGCTCGCTGGCCGTATGCACAGGCGTGATGCGGTGCTTCATGCCGCCATCCTTGCCTTGGCAACCAGCGAATGGATATCCAGGCCACCGTCCAGCTCCGCCTGCACCAGCACCTGGCAGATCGCTCGGTGGTCCATATCGGGGTACATCTCGGCCAGCATGCCCACCCGCATCCAGTGCTCGGCCTGCGCATTGATCGAACGGCTCAACGCCGCGCCCGCGACCCGCAGGTTTTCATGCATCGGGTCGGAAATTTTGACGATGCCCATGGCTATCCTCTATAAAACATATGCGAATTGTATATGTTTTATATATTTTTCGTTTATGCACGGCCTGTGTGGCGATGTCGGCTTCGGCAGTAAAGATATATCTTTACAAAAAACCGGCTTGAAATCTCCGATTAAAAGATATATCTTAGATGCATCTTAGTAAAGGAACACAGATGCCACATCCCCACCACCACTTTCACCATCACCCCCACCTCTGCAGCCCCCGTGGCCGCCATGTGGGCGACGAGGGAGGCCCCGGTCGCGGCCCACGCCACCATGGCGATGGTCCCGGTCATGGCCACGGCCCGCACGGCCATGGGCCAGACGCTGCGCGCCACCTGGCGCACAAGCGTGAGCGCATGTTTGAGGCCGGTGGCCTCAAGCTGCTGGCGCTGCATTTGCTTGGCCAGCAACCCAGCCATGGCTATGACGTGATCCGCGCCGTCGGCGAGCTGGTGGGCGGCGACTACCAGCCGAGCCCCGGCACCATCTACCCGACCCTGAGCTACCTGGTGGACATGGGCCATGCGACGGCCAGCGAATCCGAAGGCGGCCGCAAGCGCTACACCATCACCGCCGAAGGCGAGCAGGCCCTGGCCGAACAAGCCGATGCGCTGCAGCTGCTGCTGACGCGCCTGGCCCGTGGCAAGGACCGCGAGGCGCGCCAACGCCCGCCGCAGCTGGTGCGCGCGATTGAGAACTTCAAGATGGCCTTGCGCCTGAAGATGGCCGGCGATGGCGAGACGGCGCTGACGGCCGAGCAGATCGACAAGATCGCCGCCTTGCTCGACGAGGTCGCGCTGAAGATCGAAAAAGCCTAAGCGCGTTCCGGGCCTGTTGCCCGGCCGCCGCAAAGCTTGCGCCATATCGTGTCGCCAGGCCCTGGGCCGGGGTATGCTCGGTAGCTATCCATCCTCCGAGATGACAACCTCTACCGAGAAAAACCATGCAACGACGCCACTTTGTAGCCGCCACCCTGGTCATGGGTAGCGGCTCTTTTTTGGGTTTGGCCGGCTGCGCATCCCGCCAGTCTGCCCACCCCCGTGCCGACCGCGCCTTGCACAAGGCGCTGGCCCTGATTGAAGCCCAAAGCGGTGGCCGCCTGGGCGTGTATGCGTTCGATGGCGAGACCGGCGGCGAAGCCGGCTACCGCAGCGATGAGCGCTTTCCGATGTGCAGCACCTTCAAGACCTTGCTTGCGGCCCATGTGCTGTACCTGGGGCAAACCGGGGCGCTGGACCTGGGCCAGCAGGTGCTGGTGACCTCGGCCGACATGGTGCCCTATGCGCCGGTGACCGAGAAGTACAAGGACCAGCCCGGCGGCATCAGCCTGCTGGAGCTGAGCGAGGCGATTGTGGTGCTGAGCGACAACGTGGCCGCCAACCTGCTGCTGCGCGCCAGCGGTGGGCCGGAAGCCTTGACCGCCTGGCTGCGCACCCTGGGCGACAAGACCACGCGGCTGGACCGCATTGAGCCCCTGCTGAACACCGCGGTGCCGGGCGACCCCCGCGACACCACGACGCCGCGTGCGATGCAGGCCAGCCTGCAGGCGCTGCTGCAAGGCGATGTGTTGAAGGGCTATGGCCGCGCGATGCTGCAGCAGTGGCTGACCGACAGCCGCACCGGCGACAAGCGCGTGCGTGCAGGGCTGCCCGCTGAATGGCGGGTGGGCGGCAAGACTGGTGGCGGTGCCAACAGCACTGCCAACGACAGCCTGATCGCCTGGCCCAATGCCGCCTCCGAAGGCCTGATCATCACCGCCTTCCTGACCGGCGGCGAGCGCACGACCGCGCAAAGCGATGAGGTGATGGCCAAGGTGGGCGCAGCGATTGCGCAGTGGCACGCCGCGTTATAACGCTTTTGGCGACGTCGATCAGCTCGACGACCTAGAGCCCTGCTGGCGCGGGCCGGCCAGCAGGCCCTTGCACAGCTGCAGCAGCGCCCAGAAAAGCGCCAGCGGTATCACCAGCGTCTGCAGTGCAAACACCACCATCAAAGTGACCAAGCGCTCTACCTGCTGGTCGAGCTGTTGCTGCAGCTCGCTGAGCTTATCGCGCAGCGCATCGCCGGGGTTGCGCACCAATGACTGCACGCCCGAGGCCGTCTGGCTGGCCGATTGCTGGGCCTGCTGGCCCCATTGTTTGAAGCGCTCCCAGAGGCTGGCCGTGTCACCGGGCGCTGCCTGCGCCGTTGCAGGCGGGGCAGTGTCTGCTGGCGTTTTCGGCGTTGCTGGCGCCTTGGCGGGGCCGCGCACATCAAACTGCTGCAGCTGGCCGACGGCGCCTTCGGTGGCGATTTGGTTTTCCTGGTAGGTGCTGGCCATAAAGTGCTGGAACAGCGCCTCGCTGCCGATGATGGTGACCGGCATCACCAGCCGGGTGAACAGCAGCACCACCAGCAGGCGGCTGAGCCAGGTGGGCACCGTTTGCTGGCGCCAGCGCAGCAGCAGCCAGGCCAGCGCAATAAGGGTAAGCACGCCGGTGACGCCATAGCTGCCGCCCATCGACAGCAGCAGTTTTTGCAGGCCAAAGGCAATGCTGGCCCAGAGCATCCAGTCGGCAAACTGCGCCACCAAATCGCTGATGGGCGCCAGCACCTGTCCCAGGGTCAAGGTCAGGCCCACGCCCATGGGCTGCACCGCCAGCTCGGTACCCTGCAGCACGGAGACCACGCTGTGCAGCGCGCGGGCCGTGGCAAAGCTGAGCAGGGACCGCTGCAGGCCGTCGTCCACATAGCTGTCGGCCATCGCCTGGAAAGCGGGCAGCCAGCACAGCAGCACGGCCAAAACCAGCAGGCAGGCCAGTGCGATCTGGCGGGGTGTCCAACGGATGGCGCCCGGGGGGCGGGGGGAGGAGAGAAGATTGTTCATCGGCGGGAGGCCCGCAGTGGAACCTTAGGTCGAAGGAACAAACGATTATTCCAGATACATCTGCGCGAGCTTTTGCTGTGCCTTTGCATCCACGCCCAGCACCTTTTCGACATAGTTGGGAATGCTGCCGTAGTCCTGCAGCACCGGCTGCAGCGCAGCGGTCAGGAAAGGCTCTTGCACGCGCCACAGCACCTGCAGCACCTCATCGGGGATCTGGGCGGCAGCGGCCACGGCCTTGGCCGGGCGGTGGTAGTAGTCGTTGGTCAGCAGGTAATCCTGCAGCACAACATCCTGGGGCACGCCCAAGGTGGTCAACAGCAAGGTGGCGGCCCAGCCGGTGCGGTCCTTGCCGGCGGTGCAGTGGAAGACGATGGGCGCATCGCTGTCGAGCAGCATCTCGAAGAACTGCGTGAACGGGGCGGCATTGTCGTGGATAAAACTGCGGTAGGTGTCCTGCATCAGCAGAACGGTGTGGTCGGGCGTCAGGCGTTCGCCTTGCTGCATCAGGCTGAAGGCGCGCTGCACCAGGGTGGGCTCGATGGCCAGCGAATGGTGCTGCAGGCCGTCGATCGCATAGTGGTCCACGCTCTGCTCGCGCAGGCCCCGAAAATCGGCCGAGCGGGCGACACCCAGCTCTTGCAGCAGCTGCCGCTGGGATTCGGGGCTGAGCAAGGCCAGGTGGTCCGAGCGGAACAGCTTGCGCCAGCGCACCGTGCGGCCGTCCAGACCCTGGTAGCCGCCCAGGTCGCGGAAATTGCTGGTGCCTGCCAGCGGCAGGTGGCGGGTGTAGGCCTCAGCGGTGGTCAGGGGGGTGGCGAGGGGAGCGGATTCGGCGTGGATGGGCATCCTTTGTTTATAGCCCATCTGCAAGTCCTGGGCACGACACCAGGGTGTCATCGGCAGGCGCGGCGATACGGGATCGGGCAGCTCTGTCTCAACGGTGACCGCCTGGCACGCGGCGCATGGCACCATTTGCAGGCCCCCTTACCCGAAGACCGCACCATGGATTTTTCCCTGTCCCCCGAACTGCAGGCCCTGCGCGACAAGACCCGCGCCTTTATCGCCGAGCAGGTGATTCCGCTGGAGAACGATGCCCGGCAAAGCCGCCATGGCCCCGATGAGGCGCTGCGCCGCGAGCTGGTGGAGCGCGCCCGCGCGGCCGGCCTGCTCACGCCCCATGCCTCGCGGGAGCTGGGCGGCCTGGGGCTCACGCACATCGAGAAGGCGGTGGTGTTTGAAGAGGCTGGCTACTCCTGGCTGGGCCCGACGGCGCTCAACATCCATGCGCCCGATGAAGGCAATATCCACCTGATGGAGGCAGTAGCCACCCCGGCCCAGCAGGCGCGCTGGCTGCGCCCGCAGGTGGCAGGCCAGCTGCGCTCATGCTTTGCGATGACCGAGCCGGCACCGGGCGCCGGATCCGACCCGGCCGCGCTGGCCACGGTGGCAGTGCGCGATGGCGATGACTACCTGATCAGCGGGCAGAAGTGGTTCATCACCGGCGCCGAAGGGGCGGACTACGTGATCATCATGGCCCGCACCGAAGATGGCGGCGCGACCATGTTCCTGAGCGATATGGACCAGCCCGGCATCACGCTGGAGCGCTCGATGGATGCGATGGATGCCTGCTTTACCGGCGGCCACGGCGTACTGCGTTTTGACAATCTCCGTGTGCCCGCCAGCGACATTCTGGGCGAGGTCGGCAAGGGCTTTCGCTATGCCCAGGTGCGGCTGGCGCCCGCGCGGCTGACGCACTGCATGCGCTGGCTGGGCCAGGCCCGGCGCGCGCAGGATGTGGCGCTGGCCTATGCCCGCCGCCGCAACGCCTTTGGCAAGCCGCTGTCCTCGCATGAGGGCGTGGGTTTTATGCTGGCCGACAACGACATGGACCTGCACACCGCGCGCCTGCATATCTGGCACACCGCCTGGCTGCTGGACCAGGGCGAGCAGGGCAGCTATGAGTCAAGCCGCGCCAAGGTGGTTTGCTCCGAGGCCGAATGGCGCGTGGTGGACCGCTGCGTGCAGATCCTGGGCGGCCAGGGCGTGACTATGGAGACCCCGGTGATGCGCATCTTTATGGACATGCGCGCTTTTCGCATCTATGACGGCCCCAGCGAAGTACACCGCTTCAGCATGGCGCGCAAGCTGGTGCAGGCGGCCGAGAAGGATGCGCAGGCCGAGCGCGGCGTGCCAGCGATCATCCAGGCGGTGCCCGCAGCGCCGCGCCCGCTGTGAGCACGGCCGCGCACAGCCCGCAGGCGCTGGCGGATTTGCTGCAGCCTTATCTGCAGCGCCTGGGCCTGTCGAATGGCGAGCCGGTTGCCGTCAGCGTGCTGGCGGGCGGCCAGTCCAACCCCACCTACAAGCTGCAGGTGGGCAGCCGGCAGATGGTGCTGCGCAAGCAGCCCGCCGGCAGCCTGGTGGCCGGCGCACATGCGATTGACCGCGAGCACCGGGTGATGCAGGCGCTGGCCGGCACGGCCGTGCCCGTGCCGCGCATGCTGGCCTACTGCGACGATGCCGAGTTGCTGGGTACGCCGTTCTACCTGATGGACTTTCTGGACGGCCGGGTGCTGGTGGACCCGGCCTTGCCCGACATGCAGCCGGCCGAGCGCGGCGCGCTGTACAACGAAATGAACCGCGTGATTGCCGCGCTTCACCAGCTGGACCCCGCTACCTTGGGCCTCGCCAGCTATGGCCGCCCGGGCGGCTATGTAGCGCGGCAAACCAAGCGCTGGAGCCAGCAAACCCAGCAGCTCAGCGTAGCGATCGACCCTGCGATGCAGCGGCTGATGGACTGGCTCCCCCAGCATCTGCCCCAGGCTGAAGAAACCACCTTGGTGCATGGCGACTACCGGCTGGACAACCTTGTCTGGCACCGCACGGAGCCGCAGATCATCGGCGTGCTGGACTGGGAGCTGTCCACCTTGGGCGATCCGCTGGCCGACCTGGCCTACCACGGCATGGCCTGGCGCGTGCCGCCCGCGCTGTGGCGCGGCATGGGTGGCTGTGATCTGGCGGCCTTGGGCATCCCTGACGAGCGCCAGTACCTGGCGCTGTATGCCGAGCGCACCGGCCGCGACCCGGGCCCTCTCTGGGAGTACTACCTGGCCTTCAACCTGTTCCGCATGGCCGCCATCCTCTACGGCATTGCGCAGCGCGCCGCCGATGGCACGGCCGCTGCCGCCGATGCGGTGGCAACGGGCGCCAAGGCCGGCCCGCTGGCGGCGCTGGGCTGGCAATGTGCGCAGGCTTTTGAGCGCGGCTGATCAGCTTTGAGGGGCCTGCACGCCCGGCGGCAGCGGCGGGCGTGCGCCGCCAGGTTTGAAACCAGGCGGTGGTCGGCCTGGGCCACCGGGTCCGCCAGGGCCGCCCTGCATGCCCGGCGGTGGGCCGGGCGGCATCCTGCCTTTGACCTGGCACAGCGCATCGTCCAGGCTGTTGCGCAGCACCAGGGTCTTGCTGGCCAGCAGCACGCCAGCAATGTTCTGCACATCCCAGAGATAGGCGCTCTTGTCCGGCTCTTCGCCGACGACGTTGTCGCTGTCCAACGTGGTGTCGGGCTGGCCCTTGTCCTGGTAGTGCGGCGCTTGCGCAAAGACCGCGCTGTTGAGCGCGTCGGGAAATAAGAGCTGCGTGGTCAGCCAGCTGCTGGCCGCATCGCTGGCGTCGTAGGCGCCTTGCAGAATGCGGATGTGGATATGGTTGGCGCGGCTGGCGTACCAGCCGGGGTAGCAGCTGTCAAAACGCACAATGCCCTGCGCATCGCTGCGCTGCCAGCCGCGAAAGAACTGGCGCTCGGTATCGGCCGCGTTGTTGTTGCACATCGGGACGATCTCGCCCGAGTAGCCGCCCGTGTAGTTGGTGTGCCATATCTCTACGAGGACGCCGGCAATGGGCTGGCACTGCAGATCGAGCAAGCGCAGCTGCAGGTGCATCGGCAAACCATCCCAGCCATCGCTGATATCGATCCGTTCGGGCGAGGTGGTGTGGCAGGGGCCGATCGTCGCTTCGCAGCTGAGGGTGCATGGGCTGGCAGCGGCCGTGGCGGCAAAGGGATTGCTGGCGCGCACCGCCGCGCTGATGGCCGCCGTGCCGCCTGTCGCCCAGTGCGCATTGCCAATGGCCGCGCTGGCGGCCGGCGCCTTGGTGATGCTGCTGCAGGCGCCCAGGCTGAGGGCGGGAACAGCCCAGGCCGCTTGCGCAAGATGGCGCAGCATTTGGCGGCGGGAGGGGGGGGCCGCTGTGGGCCCTTGGGGAGAAGACATGCCGCGCATGCTAAACGCGGCATGGGTGGGGATCACGGCTTTTGCGCCCCGTGGCGGGCTTCTTTACCCGGTTTTACCCGCCCTTGACAGGCCCCTTTCAAACGCAGCACCCAGGCTGCCGCTGGGCAGACTGGGTGCAGGGGTTCAACGATCAGGCATGGCCTTGGGCGGGGTGGTTCACCGACAGGAAATGCTGGACCACAGGTGGCTCGCTGCCCTGGTGGTACTGCGCCACTTCGCTTTGTACATCGGCATCGCTATGGGTCACCCGCTTGTGCTGGCGCAGGTGCTCGGCCCAGGATTCGACCTGGAACCACTCCATAAAGTGGTCCTCGGAGGCGGTGTCCTGCACGATGCCCCAGGTGTAGGCGCCATCGCGGCGGCGGGCGGCAGACAGGCGGGCGAGGGCCTTGAGGAAAGGTGCGTGGTTGTCCTTGGCCACGTGGTAGCGGATCTGGATCATCACCGGGCCCCGGTCTTTGTCGACCGGGTTGGCGGTCAGCGGCTCGGGCCAGTGGTTGGATGGGACCAGGTCGGCCTCGCCTTCGGGCAGTTTGATGCGGTGGGCGATCAGGCCCATGACGACGAGGCCCACGGCGCCGATCAGCAAGGTGTTGGGAACGCCCATGGCCTTGGCGGTAAAGCCCCAGCTCAGGCTGCCGAAGGTCATCGCGCCGTTGAAGACGGTCAGGTAGACGGCCAGCGCACGGCCCCGCACCCAGTTGGGCAGAATGGCCTGGGCAACGCCGTTGAGGGTGGTGAGCGCGGTGATCCAGGACTGGCCCAGCAGCAGCAGTGCCAGCACGGCAGCCCATTGGGGTGGCGACATCGCCAGGAAGGCCATCACGGCAGCGGAGACCAAGGCCGACATCAGCAGCAGGCCATCGGACGACAGACGGGCACGCAGCTTGGGCAGCAGGAAGGCACCGCCAATCGCACCGACACCGACGGCGCCCAGCAGCACGCCGTAGAAGCCGGCCCCACCGCCCAGCAGTTGGCGGGCCACCAGGGGCAGCAGCGCCCAGACCGAGCTGGCCAGTGCAAAGAACAGGAAGGCACGCAGCAGCACCACATGCAGCTCGCGGCTGGAGCGGGCATAGCGCAGGCCGGCACGGAAGGCGCCAGCAAAGCGCTCGCTCAGGTCGTCTTGCTCCGCCTTGGGGCGGGGCCACCACAGCAGTGCGGCAATCACAAAGGCGTAGCTGATGACATCCACCCCGTAGGTGACCGAGGCCCCCAGGCCGGCCAGCACAATGCCGCCCAAAGCCGGGCCAATGGCGCGGGCAATATTGATGCCCAGCGAGTTGAGTGCCACCGCTGATTTGAGGTCCCGCTTGGCGACCAGCTCGGGCACGATGGCCTGCCAAGTCGGACCCATCAGTGCGGCGCCAATGCCACCCAGAAAGGTCAGCGCGACCAGCGAGCCCACCGTCTGCATGCCCATCGCCGACAAGGTCATCAAGCTGATGCTGACGCAGGCCAGCAGCACCTGGATGGCGATCAGAAACTTGCGGCGGTCCAGGATGTCGGACAGCACGCCTGCCGGGATGGCCAGCAGAAAGGCCGGGGCCGAGGCTGCTGCCTGCACCAGCGCGACTGCCGTCGGCGACGGCGAGAGGTCGGTCATCAGCCAGGCGCTGGCCACATCGCGCACAAAGCTGCCGGTGTTGCCGACGACAGTGGCGATCCACAGCACGGCAAACAACTTTTGCTGCAAGGGGACAAAGCTGCCACTGGTGGTGCTGGCCGAGGCTGGTGGCGGCGCCGGGGGATGGTCGGGATGGGGGTGGGTCATGGCAGGTCTCGGATCAGCAGTATTTGAATGGGAGTGGGCAAGGTCGCTCAGGACATCCAGCAGGAGCAGCCCAGTGCGCCAAAGAAGCCTTGCATGTCGGACGCCGGCACCTGGGAGCCCCAGGCATTGGCATGCTGGTGGCCATGCATGCCGCATTGGCTGCTGCAGCCGCAGGCAGCAGCCAGGCTGCGGTAGCGGGCGGGGTTCAGCGAGTTTTTGCCCGCACCGTCGGGCTCGCCCCAGGCGCCATAGCCACCAAAGCGGCGCACGGGCGACCAGTCAGGCATCGCAGGGGGCAGGGGGTTGTCGTCATGGCGGGCAAAGCTGCCTGCGCCATACACCACCCGGCCACCGACCACGGTCAGGTCCGAGGTAAGGAAGGAGATTTCATCTTCGGGCACCTGGAAGTAGTCCTTGCTCGGCACGATCAGGTCGGCAAACTGGCCCACCTGGATGCGGCCACGCGCACCTTCCTCGTTGGAGAACCAGGCCACGTTTTCGGTCCACATGCGCAGTGCGGTTTCGCGGTCGAGCAGGTTGCGCTCGGGGTACATCTGCATGCCGCCGACGGTCTTGCCGGTGACCATCCAGGACAACGACACCCAGGGGTTGTACGAGGCCACCCGCGTGGCATCGGTGCCGGCGGAGACCTTGACGCCTTTTTCCAGAATCTTCTTGACGGGCGGGGTGGCTTCTATCGCCTTGTGGCCATAGCGCTCGGCAAAGTACTCGCCCTGGTAGGCCATGCGGTGCTGCACGGCAATGCCGCCACCCAGCGCAGCGATGCGGTCGATTGAGCGGTCGGAGATGGTTTCGGCATGGTCAAAGAACCAGTTCAGGCCGTCGATGGGGGTTTCCTGGTGTACCTTTTCAAACACATCGAGCGCGCGGCTGATGGTCTCGTCATAGGTGGCATGCAGGCGCCAAGGCCATTGGTTTTGCACCAGCACGCGCACGACATCTTCCAGCTCGGTCTCCATCTGCGGGGGCATGTCGGGGCGGGGCTGGCGGAAGTCTTCAAAGTCGGCGGCCGAGTACACCAGCATTTCGCCTGCGCCGTTGTGGCGGAAGTAGTCGTTGCCCTGCTTGTACTTGACCGACTGGGTCCACTGCAGAAAGTCGTCCTTCTCTTCCTTGGGCTTTTGCGTGAACAGGTTGTAGGCCAGGCGCACGGTGATCTGGCCTTGCTGGTTGAGCTCTTCGATGACTTGGTAGTCATCGGGGTAGTTCTGCGAGCCGCCACCGGCATCGATGACACCGGTGACGCCCAGGCGGTTGAGCTCGCGCATGAAGTGGCGCGTAGAGTTCACCTGGTACTCGAAGGGCAGCTTGGGGCCCTTGGCCAAGGTGGAATACAGGATGGTGGCATTGGGCTTGGCCAGCAGCAGGCCCTGCGGGTTGCCTTGGCTGTCGCGCACAATCTCTCCGCCCGGTGGCTGGGGCGTATCGCGGTGGAAGCCCACGGCGCGCAGCGCAGCAGCATTGAGCAAGGCGCGGTCATACATATGCAGGAGGAACACGGGGGTGTCCGGCGCAATCGCGTTGATCTCGGCCAGGGTCGGCAGGCGCTTTTCAACAAACTGGTGCTCGGTAAAACCGCCGACCACGCGCACCCACTGCGGCGCCGGCGTGATCGCCACCTGCTGGCGCAGCATCTCCAGCGCATCGGCCAGCGAGCGCACCCCGTCCCAGCGCAGTTCCATGTTGAAGTTCAGACCGCCCCGGATCACATGGGTGTGGTTGTCAAACAGTCCGGGCAGCGCACTGCGGCCTTGCAAGTCAATCTTGCGGGTGCCGCTGCTGGCCAGCGCCAGCACCTCGGCATCACTGCCCACCGCCACAAACTTGCCATCGCGGATGGCCACGGCACTGGCCGTGGGCTGGGCCTTGCTCAAGGTGGTGAAGCGGCCGTTGTGAAAAATGGTGTCGGGGCTGGAGGTGGTCATGGCGGTGGCGGGCGTTTGGCGGATGGTGCGGAATGGCGGGCAGCGGGGGCCGGGCCTGCATACGCAGGCCCGGAACCTCAGCGCAATTAAACAGCGGGCTTGGGGCCGATGGTGTTGCCGTGCTGTGCACGCTCTGGCGCCTTGTGCACCATCGTGTAGGCGTAGTCCACGCCCATGCCGTAGGCACCGGAGTGCTCGCGCACGATGTCCATCACGGCGTCATAGGTCTCGCGCTTGGCCCAGTCACGCTGCCATTCCAGCAGCACCTGTTGCCAGGTGACGGGCACGACACCGGCTTGCACCATGCGCTGCATGGCTTGGTTGTGCGCTTCGAGCGAGGTGCCGCCGGAGGCATCGGACACCATGTAGATCTCGTAGCCGGCGTCATGCATGGCGCTCAGTGCAAAGGTGGTGTTGCAAACCTCCGTCCACAGACCGGAGACGATGATCTTCTTGTGGCCCTTGGCGACGTTGGCGGCCAGCGCATCACGCACATTCTGGTCGTCCCAGGAGTTCATCGAGGTGCGCTCCAGGAGGGGGTTGCCGGGGAACACATTCAGCAGCTCGGGGTAGGTGTGGCCGGAGAAGCTGTTGGTCTCGACCGTCGTGATCGTCGTTGGCACGCTGAACACCTTGGCCGCCTTGGCCAGGCCCACCACGTTGTTCTTCAGGGTCTGGCGGTCGATGGACTGCACGCCGAAGGCCATCTGGGGCTGCTGGTCGATGAAGATCATCTGGCTGTTGGCGGGGGTCAGGACTTCGAGGAATGCTTTGTTGGTCATGGTGCGTGCTCTTGAAAAAGTGAAAAACGGAGAGGAGTGGTGTTTAAAAAGGAATCTGCGCTGACTTAGTTCAGGGCCGGTGCATCCACCAGCACGATTTCGGTGTCTTCCGTGGCGGTGATGCGGATCGTGGTTTCGCCATGGATGGCGGCACCATCGCGGTTGGACAGCGCCACACCGTTGAGCGAGGCACTGCCCTTGGCAAGAACCAGGTAGCCATAGCGGTCGGCATGTTCAAAACCGTAGTCCAGACTTTCGCCGGCCTTGATCGTGGCGCCCAGCACCCGGGCATTGGCACGGATGGGCAGCGCATCGCCATCACCGTCCATGCCGCTGGCCAGGGTCACGAACTTGCCGCTGCGGTCGCCCTTGGGGAAGGGCTTGGCACCCCAGCTGGGCTTGTCACCTTGGCGGTCGGGCAAGATCCAGATCTGGAAGATGCGGGTCGTCGTGGACTCCAGGTTGTATTCCGAGTGGCGCACGCCGCTGCCAGCGCTCATCACTTGCACATCACCGGCTTCGGTGCGGCCCCGGTTGCCCAGGCTGTCTTCGTGGGTGATGGCACCTTCACGGACATAGGTGATGATTTCCATGTCGGCATGGGCGTGGGGCGGGAAGCCGGTTTGCGGCGCGATGGTGTCATCGTTCCAGACCCGCAGAGCGCCCCAGTTCACGCGCTGGGCGTCACGGTAGTCTGCAAAAGAGAAGTGGTGCTTGGCATCGAGCCAACCGTGGTTGGCACCGCCCAGGCTGTCAAAGCTGCGTCGTTCAATCATGTCTTTCTCCAGGTGTTTTGTCGTCGATGAAGAAAGTGTAGGTGGGCTTGACTATGATTAAAATAGAAAATATAGAAAAGCATTCATTCCATATTTGATGTGATCAAGAAAGCGATGTACCGATGAGCAAGCTGCCTGACCTGGAGGCCTGGGCCATTTTTGCGAAGGTGGCCGAGACCGGATCCTTCGCGCGCACTGCTGCCGAGCTGGCGCTGTCGCAGGCAACGGTGTCGAAGGCCATTACGCGGCTGGAGGGGCGCATGAAGACCAGCCTGTTCCACCGCACCTCCCGCCGCATGGCGCTGACCGATGCTGGCAGCAGCGCGCTGGAACGGGCCACGCGGATCTTGCAGGAGGGCGAGGCGGTGGAGGCCGACATCACCGACCGCTCCACCAGCCTGCGCGGCCAGATCCGCATTGCCGCGCCGATGTCGTTTGGCATTGCGCGGCTGTCGCCGATCCTGCCCAAGTTCATGAAGATGCACCCGGATGTGGAGCTGAACCTGCACTTTGCCGACGAGCAGGTGGACCTGATCCGCGACCGCTTTGATTTGGCGCTGCGCATTGCCAACCTGAGCGATTCGAGCCTGATTGCGCGCAGCCTGTGCAAGGTGCGGATTTTGCTGGTGGGGTCACCGGCCTACTTTGAGCGCCACGGCCACCCGACGCATCCGCGCGATCTGGCCAAGCACAAGGGCCTGCAATACAGCCTGGCGCGCTATGGCAGCAGCTGGCGCTTTCGCCATGCGCGGCATGGTGAGTACACGCAGGTGATGCCGATACAGATGCAGGTCAACAATGCCGAGGCGCTGCAGCCCGCGCTGCTGGCCGGTATGGGCCTGGCCTTGCAGCCCTCGTTTCTGGTGTGGCAGGAGCTGCTCGATGGCAGCCTGCAGACCGCCATGCCGGGCTGGGAGGCCGATGTGCTGTCGCTGAACATCGTCACCCCGCCGGGCCGCACCCGGCCCGCGCGCGTGCAGGCTTTTATGGACTATGCCGCCCAGCAGTTCATCAACGAGCCCTGGGCGGAGCTGCCGCCGCAGATGGTGGAGAACCCGCTGGCCGATTGAGGCAAGGGTGGCGGATCAGCGCGCTGCTACGGCAGCTGCTGGCACCGGCGGCGCGCGCCGGCCCCAGTTCATCACCCCGGTGCCGACAATCGCCATCGCACCGCCGGCCAGCATCGATGCATCGATCTGCTCGCCCAGCAACAGCGCCGAGCAGGCCACGCCAATCACCGGCACCAGGGTGATATAGCCCGATGCCGCGCCGGCGCCCAGCGCCTTGACGCCATCAAAGTACCAGGCATAGGCCAGCGCGGTAGAGCCCCAGGCCAGGAACAGCAGCGCTCCCCAAGCGGGCAGGCCGGCATCGAAGGCCTGGGCCATGCCCTGCGGCCCTTCGACCACCAGGCTGGCGACCAGCAGCATGACCGCGCCGATGGTGGCGGTGACGGCGGTGGTGGACAGCGCATCGACCCCCGCCAGAATGGCCCGGCCCAGCAATGTATAGCTGACCCAGCAGGCCACGCAGCCCAGAATCAGCAGCTCGCCATGGCCCAGGCCACCGGCCAGCAGCTGGGCCGGATCGCCATGCGAGATGACCAGCACGGCACCGAGAGCGGCCAGCACCATGCCCAACGCGATCGTGCGGTTGATGCGTTCCTTGAAAATCCATACCGCCAGCAGCAAGGTCAGCACCGGGTTGAGCGTGATGACCAGCGCCGCCTTGCTGGCGGGCAGGTACTGCAGGCCGCTCAAAAAGCAGGCGGCGTAGCCAAACACGCCCGTGGCAGCCGCGGCCACCATGCCCAGCCAACGCTTGGGCGACCAGTGCCGGAGCCCGGCCATGCCGCCTGAGGCATACAGCCAGACCAGCAGCACCAGGGCCGCCAGCACAAAACGCAGGCTTGACGCGGCCAGCGGCGGCATGTGCTGGGCCACCATGCGGCCACTGGGCCAGGAGGCACCCCAGAGCAAAGCCATGCCAATCAAACGCAGGTGCGAGGCGGCCTGCGGGCCGAAGGTATTTTGTAAATTCATGTGTGGATTGCAGGCCCGGACCCGGCACGCGTAGCGCATGCCAGCAGGCTCGGGGGCGACTATAGCCACTGTGTGGGCTGGGTGGTTGGCAGGCGGGCGACACATGACCAGAGCCAGGGGCTAAGCCACGCCACTTGTGCGGCCAGGTGCTGTTGTGTGTTGGCTGCAAACCGGCGGTGATGATGGTGGATACTGCGCGACAAGCGCGCGTTCCCTGCCGCCCGCAAGCGCCGCTATAGTGGCAGCTGCCCGATCTTTCCCCACCGTTTTTCCCACCCTGCAAGGAGACACCCATGTTCAGCCACATCATGCTCGGCACCAGCGATCTGGAGAAATCACGCCAGTTCTACGACGCCTTCCTCGCCGAGCTGGGCGTGCCCGCAGGCGCCGCCAACAAGAACCGCTATTTCTGGCGTGCCAATGGCGGCACCTTCAGCGTCAGCACCCCCATCAATGGCGAGGCAGCCAGCATCGGCAATGGCAGCACCACCGGCTTTGCCGCCAGCAGCACCGAGCAGGTGGACAAGGCCCATGCCGTGGGCGTTGCCCATGGTGGCGTCGCCTGCGAAGACCCACCCGGCTGGCGCGGCGAGGGCCCTGCCGCCCTGTACCTGGCCTACCTGCGTGACCCGGACGGCAACAAGCTCTGCCTGGCTTACCGCCAGCCCAAGGTCTAAGAAAATTTTCTAGGCTAAGCTCCACGAAAAACGCCCCGCAGCTGCGGGGCGTTGTCGTTTGTTGTCGTTGGCCAGCGTGTCAGACCTTTGCGCCGCGTTGGCCGCCCAAGGTGATCCAGGTCAGCAGCACGCCACACAGCGCGCCGGTGGCCATGCCCACCACCATCGGCAAGGGCTTGCCGCTGGAGAAGACGCCCACCACCTGCATGGCGACCGCGCCGGTCAGCATCTGCAAGGTGCCCAGCAAGGCCGAGGCGGTGCCTGCAATCTGGCCATGCGCCTCCAGCGCCAGCACCGAGGTGGTGGGGATCACCAGGCCCATCAAGCCGCTGGCGACAAAGTACAGGCCAATCAATACGGCGAGTTGGTCGCCGCCCATCAGGTAGTAGGCCAGCAGGCAGCACATCACCACACCGCTGGCGGTGGCAGCCAGCTTGACGACGGGCACCAGGCCAAAGCGCTTGCCCAGCATGCCGGTGAACTGCGCAGCCCCAATAAAGGCAATCGCATTGAACGCAAAGGCCAGGCTGTACTGCGTGGTGCTGAGGCCATAGTGGTTGATCAGCACAAAGGGCGAGCCAGCGAGGTAGACAAAAAAGCCCGCCATCGCGCAAGCGCCGATAAACACCAGGCCCAGATAGTGCCAGTCGCGCAGCAGCAGACCATAGGCCTTGAGCACGCCGCCCAGGCTGCTGTCCACACCGCTGCTGGCCGCGCGCGTCTCGGGCAGGCCACGGGCCATGGCCACCATGCCGATGAGCGCGGCCACCGCCACTACCCAGAACACCATGCGCCAGCCGCCGACCGCAATCACGCCGCTGCCGGCCAGTGGCGCGAGGATGGGCGAGACGCTGAAGACCAGCATCAGCAGCGACATCATGCGGGCGGCCTCGTGGCCGGTGTGCAGATCACGCACCACCGCACGCGGGATGGCCATGCCGGCTGCCGCGCCCAGGCCCTGGATAAAGCGCAGTACCACCAGGGTGTGGATGTCTTGCGCCAGCGCGCAGCCGATGCTGGCCAGCACAAAAATGGCCAGGCCCAGGTAGAGCGGCTTCTTGCGGCCCCACATATCCGCCAAGGTGCCAAACAGCGGCTGGCCCACGCCCAGCGCCAAGAAGAACGCCGTCAGGCTGGCTTGCACGGCCCCGACGGGCGCTTGCAGGCTGGCGCCAATCTGCGGCAAGGCCGGCAGGTACATGTCGATGGCAAAAGGGCCGATGGCGGAGAGCAGGCCCAGGATAAAGACCAGGCGCAAGGAGATGGCTGAAGACATACGCGTTAGCGACAAGCAGGCCGGCGGCCTGCGGTCGTTGATGGGTTCGGTGGTGGAAAAGGCCTACGGCTGCGGAACGCGAGAGTTCAGGCAGCCGGGCCGGATGCAGCGGGTGCATCGCGATAGATTTCCATTATTGCACCGAGCCACCGCCATGGCCAGTTGCAAGGCTGCTTTGCAACAGCGCCCCTGCTGCGCGCTGGCTACTAACCTGCGGCCTAGGCGCTGTGCCGTGCCAGATGCTGTGCCGCAAACGCTTCGTACCAGGGCAGGCAACCGGGGTTGGCCATGGTTTGCGGGTTCAGCACCTGCTGCGCGGGCTGGCCCAGCAGCAGCTTCTTGATCGGCAGCTCCAGCTTTTTGCCGGTCAAGGTGCGCGGCACCTCGGCCACCTGCGCGATGGTGTCCGGAATAAAGCGGGGCGACAGGGCCGTGCGTATCGCCTGCTCGATGCGGCCCTGGATGGCGGCGTCCAGCACCAGGCCATCGCGCAGCACCACAAACAGCGGCATATAGCTGTCGCGGCCCAGGTACTCCAGGTCGATGACCATCGAATCCTGCACCTCGGGCAAGGCCTCGATGGCGTTGTAGATCTCGCTGGTGCCCATGCGCAGGCCCTGGCGGTTGATGGTGGCATCGCTGCGGCCATAGATCACGCAGCTGCCGTCGCGGTTGATCTGTATCCAGTCGCCGTGGCGCCAGATGCCGGGCCAGTGGTCAAAATAGCTGTCCAGGTAGCGCTGCTTGCCCGGGTCGTTCCAAAAGTACAGCGGCATCGATGGAATCGGCTTGGTGCAGACCAGCTCGCCGACCTCATCGCGCACCGGCTGGCCTTGCTCATTCCAGGCTTCGACCGCATGGCCCAGCCAGCGGCATTGCATGCGGCCGGGTGCCTGGGGCAGGCTGCGGTTGCCGCCAATAAACGCGCCACAAAAATCGGTGCCACCCGAGATATTGCACCAGAACACCTCGCCCGCCCCGGCGGCCTGCAGCTGGGCACTGCCCCAGCGCTGCACCTCGGGCGCCAGCGGTGATCCAGTGCTGCCCAAGGTGCGCACCTGCTGCAGACCGGGGATGGCGCCCACCTCCAGACCAGCCTTCATGCAGTTGCTGTAATAGGCGGCACCCGCGCCAAAAATAGTGGTGTGGTGGCGCGCTGCAAAGCGCCAGAGCACGCCCCAGTCAGGCTGGCTGCTGCTGCCCGCTGGGTGGCCGTCAAAAATGGTGATGGTGGTGCCAAACAGCAGGCCGCTGACCTGGATGTTCCACATCACCCAGCCGGTGGAGCTGTACCAGAGAAAGCGCTCGCCGGCATGGCTGTCGCTGTAGCTGGCGCCCAGGTCGTTGTGCAGCCCTGCCACATGCAGAGCCAGCAAGATGCCGCCAGTGCCGTGCACGATGGGTTTGGGCAGGCCGGTGGTGCCACTGGAGTAGACGATCCAGATCGGGTGGTCAAAAGGCAGCCATTCGGGCTCGAAGGCCGCCACGGCCTGGGCATCCTGGCCGGTGGTGGCCCATGCCCAGCTGTGGCTGCCTACCGGTGCGGCGGCATAAGGGCTTTGCACGGCGATGCAGTGCTGCACCGTCGGCAGCTCGGCCAACAGCGCCTGCACCACCGCGCTGCGGTCCAGCGGCTTGCCGCCGTAGTACACACCATCAACGGCGATCAAGGCCTTGGGCTCGATCTGCTTGAAGCGGTCCACCACGGCAGCCACGCCCATGTCGGGGGCGCAGACGCTCCAGATGGCGCCCAGGCTGACGCAGGCCAGCATGGCGACCACCGTCTCGGGGATATTGGGCATATAGGCGGCCACCCGGTCGCCCTGGCCCACGCCCAGGCTGCGCAGCGCCAGCGCCACGGAGGCCACCTGGCGCTGCAGCTCGGGCCAGGCCATCTCGCGCACCTGGCCCAGCTCGTTGTCGCTGACGATCGCCGGCACCCCTGCTTGCTGGGCGGCCGCCGTATGGCGCAGCAACTGGCGCGGCAAGCTGACCTGGGCGCCGCTGAACCAGCGCGCATGGGGCATCGGGTCGTCGCTCAGCACCTCGGTAATCGGGCTGGGCGATTCAAGCTGGTAATAGTCCCAGATGCTGCGCCAGAAATCGGGCAGCTGCTCCACCGACCAGGCATGCAGGGCCTCGTAGTCGTCAAAGCGCAGACCGTGTTGCTGGGCGAGCCATTGCTGGTAGTGCTGGATCTGGGGCAGGGGGGAGGGGGCAGAGGTGGTCATGGCAGATGAGAAAGCGTGTGCCGAGGGTACGCAATGCTGCGCCCGCTTGCACGAGGGGAAGCACGCAAGCTGTCACCCTGGCAGCAGGGGGCGGCGTCATCAGGCAGGGACCGGGCTGGCATCGGGCGTTTTCAGGGATGCAATGTTATTTATTGTCATGCTCCCCCTGCCATTTGCGCTGACAGGGCATGGCTTGCTGGCACAATTCGCGCCCGGGTACTGACGGGCGTCTTTCGTCTTTTCCTACATGCCCATGGTTGCCGCCCGGGCGATCATCGTCACGCAGGCTTTGCACACCGTGCGAGCCAGGCAAGGCTGAGGGGTAGGAAGGTGGGGTGCTGAAGGGCCTTGGGCCCGCTGTGGTCTGTATGCATATCTTGCGCATTGGTCACAAAATAAAGCATCAACTCCGGAACTAAAACTATAGGCTCGGCTTCTCAATCGCGCGCTTTGGCGCATGGATTGTCAATTCCAGCCTACCCTGGAGACCAGCGGCTATGCGGTAACCGCGAAGCCCTGCCGGTCAGCTTACGCACCCCATGGCGCGTTAAGCACAGATGTTTAATTCCCAGCATGCGCTGGTGTGGCAGCCCTCTGGGCCTGCACCAACACAGCGCAACAAATGACACCAAGTCTGGGAGCGCAGCAAGAGCTTAGGCCCTTCTGCGGTTAGATGGAGATCATTGGTTTTGTCTGGATTCCGTATGAAATACAACCCTGCGCTGGACGGCATGCGCGCAGTGGCGATTGTCCTAGTGTTCCTGTCCCACGCCCATGCGCCCATGTTCGATGGCGCCTTCTTTGGTGTGGACCTGTTCTTTGTGCTCAGCGGCTTTTTGATTACCTCGCTGCTGCTCAAGGAACACCAACAATCGGGCCGGCTCGATTTTTGGCGCTTTTACCAGCGCCGTTTCTTGCGCCTGGCGCCCGCGCTGCTGCTGTTCCTGGCGGCCTACTGGCTGTTTGCCCCGCTGATCTGGCCCGGCATCGAGGATGTCAATAAGGATGTGCTGGTATCGGCGCTGTACCTGGCCGACTATGGTATCGCATTCTTTGACAGCCCGGACACCTTGCTGCACATGTGGTCGCTGTCGGTGGAGGAGCACTTCTACCTGATCTGGCCACCGCTGTTGGTGCTGCTGCTGGCGCATACCGCGCGCAAGCAACTGTGGCGCCCGATCATGCTGCTGGTGCTGCTGATGTTTGTCTGGCGCGCCTACTGGGTCGCCGACGGCCAGCACTTCTACGAGATCTTCTTCCGCTTTGACACCCGCGCCACCGGCATGCTGCTGGGCAGCGCGCTGGCAGCGGTAGCCGTACACCGCCCCGAGTGGATGGACGCCCTGCATGCCCGCCAGAAGTACCTGCTGTGGCTGCTGCCCGTTCTGCCATTTGCGGTGATTGGTTATGCCTGGGATGACGCCGGTGCACTGCTCTGGGGCTTTGCGATGGTGGAGCTGGTGGCTGCTGCGATCATCGTCGCCGTGAGCAAGCAAAAGGGTGTGCTGTTCGATATGCTGAGCCTGCCGGCGCTGGTGTGGGTGGGCAAGATGTCGTACGGCATCTACCTCTGGCACTACCCGGTGGTTCGCCTGCTGCGCGCCCACACCGACTGGCAATGGGTGGTCATTCTGGGCCTGCCGATTTCGGCTGCGTTGGCTGCGCTGTCGTTCTACACGGTGGAGCGTTGGGCATTGTCCTGGCGTGACCGCTCGGGCAGCAAGCCCGTCGCACAGCCTGCGGGCTCGCGTACGGCCTAAACCCTTGTTCCCCATGACAAAGCCGGGCCATGCCCGGCTTTGTCGTTTCTGCATGGTACAAACCGTTTTTGATCACACAGGCCCTTGCCATGACCGACGTTTCCGCGCCCTCGCCAATTGCCTCCGCTGACGAGGTGCTGCAATTCTGGTTGGGGGCCGCCCGCCCCAGCAACAGCGAGGCGCTGCAGCACAAGCAGCAGTGGTTCAGCAAGTCGGATGAACTCGATGCCCGCATCCGCCAGCGTTTCGAGCCGGCGGTACAAGCGGCGCTGACCGGTCGCTTGAACGGATGGAGCGGCGGTGTCTGGGACACGCTGGCACGCATCCTCTTGCTCGACCAGTTCACCCGCAATATCTACCGAGGCACCCCCGAATCCTTTGCGGGCGACCCATTGGCACTGCAGTTGGCGCTGGGCCTGTGCGACAGCGGCCAGGACCAGGAACTGCCTGCGGTTTTGCGTGTTTTTGTGTATTTGCCGCTGGAGCATGCCGAGGACCGGGCGCTGCAGCAGCGCAGCGTGGATCTGTTCAGCCAGCTGCGCGATGCCAACCCTGAGCCCGCCGAGCTGCAAACCTATTTGCAAGGCACTTGGGACTACGCCTTGCGCCACCAGGCCGTCATCGCACGTTTTGGCCGTTTTCCGCACCGCAATGCCATTTTGGGCCGCAGCAGCACGGAGGAAGAGCAGGCCTATCTGGCCCAGCCCGGAGCCGGTTTCTGAACTTTTAGCGCAAGCACAGTAGCCCTTGTCTCACAGACGCGGGGCTGCTGCAGGCTTACCTTGGAGGGGTAGTGTTCACAAAACAACCTCCCACCAAAAAAGGAAGCCACGATGCTAGATAAATCCCGCACCCCGCTGGCGCTTGATACCAAGCGTCTCGACGCCGCCAAAAAGAGCCTGGAAGAAGGCGCTGTGCTGCCCGATGACTCTCCGTACCGTGAGGACATCATCCGCCTGCTCAACGATTCGCTCGCTACCGAGCTGGTCTGCATCCTGCGCTACAAGCGCCACCACTTCACGGCCACCGGCCTGGAATCGCCTGCGATAGCCGAAGAGTTCCTGGTGCATGCACAAGAAGAGCAGGCCCATGCCGACCGCATCGCGACGCGCATTGTGCAGCTGGGCGGCGAGCCCGACTTCAACCCCGACAGCCTGACCGGCCGCAGCCATGCCGACTACAACGACGACATGGATCTGCACTCGATGATCCGCTCCAACCTGGTGGCAGAGCGCGTCGCCATCGAGGCTTACACCCAGATGGTGGACTTAATTGGCGATAAGGACCACACCACGCGCCGCCTGATCGAGCAGATCCTGGAGCAGGAGCAAGAGCATGCCGATGAGCTGTCTGATTGGATGAAAAAAGCCCAATAAGCGCCACACCCCCGAACCGCAACCCAGTTGCGGTTTTTTTTATGCCTTTGGAGGAATGAACGGATGACCGATACAGAAGCAACCCGCAAGAACGCCAAACACCTGCTCTACCTGATGGTGAATGAGGAGCTGCTGCGCACAGGCGATGGTTTGGATGCCGAGTCCCTCGGCAAGGTGCTGGAGCGCCATGGCGTGGGTGCCGATGCGCAGCAACCCACCTTGGACTATGCCTGCGAGCAGGGCTGGTTGCGCCAAGGGGAGGGCGGCGAGCTGCAGATCACCGAAGCCGGTTTTGCACTCGACTAAGAGTCGCTAACACGGCCCAGTAAACCGAAGGTTTGCGGTTGAAGCTGGGCGCCCCCGACGAGGCGCCAAGCCGCAGGCAGTACAGGCGTACGACAAGGCTTGGCGCGGCCGGCCAGGCAACGAAGTATCAAGGGTTGAGTTAACGGCTCTAGGACGTAAAAAAGCCACTGCTGGCGAACCAGCAGTGGCTATCAAGAGCTCGGCCCAGACGCAATGGGACAAGGTCTGGCCGGGCTACGCACTAGATGCGTTATCGGTTATGGGCGGTTGCCCGCTCAGTGTTTTAAGTCTTGCAACCGGCGCCCTGCCGCTTTCGCATAGCAAGGCGCTGTTCCATCCTTATTCGCCGAAGGATTCGCCTTCAGGCAGGGTGCCTGCCTCCAGCGCTTCATGGGCTTGTTGCTGTACTTGGGCGCGGCTCAGGCTGGACGTGCGGCTTTCTGCACCGAAAGTGTTGATGCGGTCACCGATGACAGCCATCGAGCCGTTGCGCTGGGCTTCGCTCACCTGGGATTGAACTTCGGCGCGGGTCAGGGTGCTGTGGGCGGCAGGGTAGGCAGGGTAATCCGAGCCATTGCCCACGGGGGCGGTGGTGGCTGCGCTGGCAGCACCGGCAAACACCAGGCCAGCGGCCATCATCAAAGCGGACATATTGCGTGCAAACATGGTTTCTCTCCACGGACCCGCGCTGCTGGGCAAATCGTTGATTTGCGCTAAGAGCGGCGGCATCCAAAAATAATTGATTCGAAATGGGGGCGGGTGCGAGAGCGGCTGGTCGCCTGCTCTCAGCTTTTTTGCCTGGGCTTATTCGCCGAAGCTTTCGCCTTCAGGCAGGGTGCCGGCGACGCGGGCGTCATGGGCGGCTTTCACCACCTCGGCTCGGGTCAGGTTGCTGCCGCCCTTTTCAAAGGCATTGGCTTGCAGCTGGTCGCCCTTGAACAGCAAGGTGCCGTTCTTTTGCGCATCGACAAATTGCGCTTGCACATCGGCGCGGCTCACGGCGCTGGTGGCTGCAACTGGGGGGGCAATCGAGCGGTCGCCTTCAAAGGGGTTGGCCTGGGCAACACCGGCACCCAACATCAAAGCAGCTACACCGGCAATCGAGAAAATACGTGCGTTCATTTTTAACTCCTGGAGAACTCCAGCGACTCACCATGAGGGGCTGGTTCGCTCAACGGGTGGTGCAGTGCACCTGTGTGGTTCTCGTTGATCGATGTAGTTAGTGTATGCACTGCCCCCGCTTCGATAAATAGCCTAAATCGGAATAGATTGTTCTGAAAAACGGTCTAATGATTTTTAAGGTCGTGAATCGTCATCCGCCTGGATGGACAGGCTCCTATAACGCACAAAGCCAAGCCTGTAGGACAAATCGCGCAAACCAGACGGCCAACCATGCGCAGGTTGACCATGGTTAACCCTGTGCGGGTTGACCCAGGTTTGTGGCGGCCATCGTCGCTCAATTAGCTTGTTTTATACGACAGTGACAACGCTGTCACACAGCGTTTTGCAGGCTCTGGAGCTGCTGGTGCGCTGCACTGCTCCAATCGGGCGGCAGCTGGTGCTTGGCCTGCAGGTAGTGGTGGGTGTAGATGTCGAGGTAGGTTTCCAGGGTCTGGGCCGCACGCAGGTCGCCAGCCAGATCCAGGCAAAGCGCAGCGACCTCGGCAGTGCAGAAATGGTCATCGCGCTTGGAGCGGCGCAGCTGGTAGCGCGATAGTTGCTCCGGGTGCAGGCTCAGCACCGGAAAGCGGTCCAGATAGGGGCTTTTGCGAAACATCTTGCGCGCTTCTGGCCAGGTGGCATCGAGCAGGATGAACAGCGGCCGGCGGGCACCCATCGCATGCACTTGCGGCTGCGCCAGCTGCTGCACCGCGCGGCCCGGCTCGCGTACAAACTCCTGGGGAAACACCACATAGGGCTGCCATTGCGGATCGGCCAGCAGGGTTTCAAGCCCCGCATCCACCGCCGTGCGGGTCCAGGCAAATGCAAAGGTCTCCGCCACCACATCGGCAATCAGCCAGCCGGTGTTGCTGGGCTTGAGGGCCTCGATATCGTGCATCAGCAGGCAGATACCCGCTGTCGTGGCCTGAATGGGGCGCAGCGCGCACAGGCAATGGCTGGGACGCAGCCGGCAGCCTTCGCAGCGCTCACCCTTGGGGCCGCCACGGGCCAGGAAGGGGCGGGTGCTGCGCTGCAGGCGCTCGGCGCGCAGGCGCGATACGGCATGGGGGGCGAGGGTGCCAGCGGCGCTGGCAGTGGGGGAAGAGGGCTGGGATGACACGGGCGCTATTGTCGTCGCCCCACACAACAAAGCGGCGCTGCGGGTTTAGCGCTGCTCAGTTCTGTACCGCTTCCAGCGCAAACAGTGGCACCTCGGCGCGCTGGCTCAGCCATACGCCGCCACCCAGCTCGGTAAAGCCCTGTGCCAGGCCCCGGCGGTAGAGCTCGGCGCGGTGGCGGTAGAGGCGCGGGTCGGTCAGCTCGTCATCGATGATGTCGCGCTCATAGTCTTCGCGTGCAACGGCTTCGACATAGAGGGCGCCCCGGCTCAGCCGCACCAGATTGGCCAGCGCCCGCTTCAAGTCGCCCGGGCTCAGGTAGGGCAGCACGCCCTGGCAAATCACCAGGTCAAAGGGCTGGCCATCGGCCGGCGCATAGTCCACGACGGATCCCTGCTCCCAACCGTAGCGCTGGCACAGGTACTCGCTGTATTCCACCCCGTGGTAGCTGGCCTGCGGAAAGTGCTGCGCAATCGCATCGCGCCACAGGCCAATGCCGCAGCCGACATCCAGCACGCGCTGCACGGGCACGCGTACATACTGCAGATAGCTGCAAACAAAGGCGCCCAGGCGCGCGGCATGGGCGGGGTCCACCACACTGGTTTTCTTGTCGAAATAGAAGCGCTGGTAGTACGCCTCGTCAAACCATTGCTTGTCCGCTGATTGCACGCATGTCCTTGATCGGTGCAATGCAGCTCCGGTGTGCATTGCGCAGGCAGTATCGCGCAGATGGCGCGCGTGGGTGGGGCGCTGCGGTATTGGCGGGGAGCGCGATCAGCGCGGAATGACGGACAGGTTCTCCGGCACCATCTGCTCCTGGCTGCCGTCCGGACAAGCGCCATCGGTATAGATGGTCTGGCCATTCAGTTGGCATTTGCGCGGCACGGCAGCAGTCCGTGCCGGGCCCGGGCCGCTGTCGGTTGCCGCGCGCCGCGCCTGGCTGCGTTGCTGTTCCTCCGCGCTGGGCGGCGGCGGTGCAGATGCCTTGCGCCACAAGCTGGTGGCGGCCTGCCCGGCCTCGTCAATGACCGCCGGACCACGCCAGAGGTAAATGGCCACAGCGGCTGCCGCTACCAGGGCCAGGCCGATCAGCAGGCGGTGCGCCGGGCGCAGGTACATGGCGATGGCAGTGGATGTTGGGGCATGGCAGGCACTGTATCAGCCCCCTTGGTAGAAGCGCAAATCCAGGTACAGCAGCAGGAAGGCCAGCAAGCTGATGCCCAGATTGAGGCGGCGCGCCAGCGGCAGGTAGGCGGCGCTGAAGTACCACTGCTTGTGCGCAGGCAGGTGGCGCAGGATATGCAGCAAGCCCATCTCCTGCATATTGCTGAAATGCGGCTGGCTGTCCTTTTTAAGCTGCTGGATGATGGAGGCATCGGTCAGCATCACGGCCGACAGCACCGTGGCGATGATGACCGCGCCCAGCAGCCACTGCTGCCATTCCGGCCGGTTGAGCCCAAAGCTGAACCAGTGGCTCAGCATCAGCACCGCGAGCACCGCAAACAAACGGTAGAAGATGGCCTGCCAGTGCGCGCGGCTGGGCATCGTCACCTGCCCTTGGCGGCGCGCCTGGCCGTCAATGATGCGGGCGAGCAACCAGGCCATGCCATGGAAGCTGGCCTCCAGCAGCAGATAGACGCCGACCGCCAGGGCCAGCAGCTGCAGAGGCTCGCCCTTGCCCATGCTCAGCGCTTTTGGCAGGCGGCGGCCACGCCGCTTTGGCACATCTCGCGCTGCGCGCTGTCAAAGATCAGCTTCTTGACGCCGGGCATGTCCACAAAGCCACCGATGTCCAGCTGGATGGTTTGGTCAAACGTGTTGTCGAAGGTGAAGAACTCCAGCGCCGCCACATCGCCCTTTTTGCGCTGCGCCTGGTAAAAGTCCAGGCCGCGTTGCACTTCGTCCAGCACCCGGGATTCAACCAAGCGCTCGGGCTGGCCCTTCTCGATGTTCTGTCGGGCATCGAACTCCAGCACGCCGTTGTTGCTCGACTCGGTCAGCACCAGGATCTTGCCCTTGCTGCCGATCTTGGCGATCTCCTTGCGCATCATCTCGGTGGCAGCCGTCATACGGCATTGGTAGAGCTGGTCAAGCAAGACCTTGTCCTGTTGCTGCGGCGTGGGGCGGCCCGCTGCTTTGTCAGCGGCACTGGCCTGGCGCACGGGGCCATCCTGGTAGAAAGACAGCTGCGCGCGCAGCTCGGACATGGTCGTGTAAGCGCTGATATCGCATTCGCCCCCGCGCACCTGCTTTTTCAGCAGCGGCAGCATGTGCTCGTAGAGCCGGTCCTGCAGCGCGGTGGACAAGTAGAAGTCAAAGCCATACAGGTCATAGCCGCGCGGAACGCCGCCGCCGGTGTAGAGGTTGCCGGCGTTGTCATAGGTGGTCAGCCGGAACTGCACGATGTCCTTGAGCCATTGGAGGTCGGCTGCCGAGGCCTGGTCACCCAGGTTGCTGAGGGTGTTGCGGTGGCCATCGATGGTTTGCACATAGCGCACCGCCTCCTGGTCCACCATCTTGGCAAACTCGGCATTCACCATGCCGCTTGCAAAGATCACGCCCAGCTTGATGTTCTTGATGCCCTGCTCGCGGAGCATTGTGCGCACCGTGGTGGCAATGCGCTCCAGATCTGCCTTGGGAATGCCATGCAGATAGGGCTCATCGGCAATGAACACCGTGGCCACCTGGGCCTGGTACCGCTTAATCACCGCCATGTAAGGCTGCAGAATCTTGCGTGCTTCCGCATCCTTCGGGATCACCCGCAGCTTGTTGTGCTCCTGCGGCGCCATGGACTTTTGCTGCCAGCCAGTGCGCGCACCGTTGGCATCGATGGCGTGGTAGCGGGTGGGAATCTGGTCCAGTGGCTTGCGGCTGTTGAGCACCGGCCCCAGGTCCAGATCCAAGCGCGTGGCCGTGCCTTTGACGGCCTGGAGGTTTTTCTCCAGGTCTTCGGGGCTGTGCACATTGATATGGGCTGTGGCCACCTTGCCGACAAATTCCGGGTGCACGCCGGGTGGCGCGAACAGGGCAATCTGGGCATGGCTCTGCGCCCCCCATAGGAGGGCGCTACAGGCGAGGGCCTGGCAAAGAATGCGGCGCATCAATGCATCAGCTCACATGCTTGCCGACGATGCCGGCGATCTCGAACATGCTGATCTGGTCCTTGCCAAACAGCGGCTGCAGTTTGGCATCGGCGTTGATGGCGCGCTTGTCCTTGGCGTCCTGCAGGCCGTTGGCCTTGATGTAGTCCCAGAGCTTTTTGATGACCTCCGGGCGCGAGGTGGCTTCGCCACCAATCACGGCGGCCAGCGCGGGGCTCGGGGTCAAGGTGGCTGCCACTTTGCGCGGCGTTTTGGCGGCTGTCTTGGTCGCCGTCTTGGCTGCCGTTTTGGTGGCGGTCTTGGTAGCCTTCACGGCCTTGGCGCCGGTCTTGCTGGCGGTCTTCGTCGCGGTTTTGGTTGCCGTCTTGGTGGCAGCGCCTTTGCGCGGCGGGAACTTGCTGTCGCGTGGTTCGAACTCGAAGTTCACCTTGCCGGCTTCCTTGTCCCAGGCCAGGAAGGCCTTGAAGCTGCGGCGCGTGCGGTTGGAGACAAACTTGTCGAGCAGGTCGGTCTTGCCAGTCGCCAGCAGCTTGACCATCTGGTCGCGCTCGATGGGCTGCTGCAGGATGATCTGGCCGCTCTTGAAGTCGCAGCTCGGCGTGGCTTGCTGGGCGGTAGGCACGGCTTTGCTGCAGACATAGTTGGCACCATGCTCGAACACTGGCGCGCCGCACTTGGGGCAGGCGCCCAAGGTGTTCTGGCTGCCAAAGTCCACCAGCTCGCCCGATTCTTCATCGGCCTTGTCGTCGAATAGGAACTCGAACTTGAAGTTGTTGTTGTCCTCGTCGCGCACGATGGCCACTTCGGCGGCAAAGGGCCAGCCGGCCTTGGAGCGGAAGCCATCGAGCGGGCCCAGCTTGCGGTCGCGCAGCAGCTGGTCGGCCTCGCCGGCCTCAAAGGTGCGGCCCGCAGGCGATTTGGTGAACGAGAAGCCGCAGCCCTCGCCCGCGCCGCCCACGCCCGTGCAGGTGTAGCGGCGGTAGTTTTCCTTGACCACGCCGCCGCAGTTGGGGCAAGGCGCAGTCAGGGTGGCGTAGTCGCCGGGGATGGTGTCGCGGTCGTATTCCTTGGCCTTTTTCACCAAGCGCTCGGTCATGGTCTGGATCTCGGCCATGAAGGCTTCGCGCGAGAGCTGGCCCTTTTCCATTTGCGCGAGCTTGTACTCCCACTCGCCGGTCAGGTCGGCGCGCGAGAGCTCTTCCACTTGCAGACCGCGCAGCAAGGTCATCAGCTGGAAGGCCTTGGCCGTGGGGATCAGCTCGCGGCCTTCGCGCAGCATGTACTTTTCGGTCAGCAGGCCTTCGATGATGGCCGCGCGCGTGGCTGGCGTGCCCAGGCCTTTTTCCTGCATGGCTTCGCGCAGCTCGTCGTCGTCGATCTGCTTGCCGGCACTTTCCATCGCGCCCAGCAGGGTCGCTTCCGAGTAGCGGGCGGGCGGCTTGGTCTTCAGGCCCTTGGGGTCGACCGGATCGGCCGTGGGCTTCTCGCCCGGCTGCACCGGCACCAGGTTCTGGCCCTTGTCGCCTTCCTTGGCGTCTTCCACCTCGTGGGCCGCTTCCTTGCCGTAGATGGCCAGCCAACCGGGCTTGACCAGCACCTTGCCTTCGGTCTTGAAGTGATATTGCTCAATCTGGCTGACCCGCGTGGTGACCTGGTGCTCGGCACTGGGGAAGAACACGGCCATGAAGCGGCGCACCACCAGGGTGTAGAGCTTGTGCTCGGCCTCGCTCAAGGCGCCGGGCGCCTGCGTGGTCGGGATGATCGCAAAGTGATCCGACACCTTGCTGTTGTCAAAAATGCGCTTGTTGGCGCGGATGTAGTTGGAGCCAATGGCCTGCTGCGCAAATGGCGCGAGCTGCTGCATATTGCTGTGGGCCAGCATCTCGAAGGTTTGCTGCGCGACGGGCAGGTAGTCCTCGGGCAGCGCGCGCGAATCGGTACGCGGGTAGGTCAGCGCCTTGTGGCGCTCATACAGCGCCTGGGCCAGCGCCAAGGTGGTCTTGGCCGAGAAGCCGAACTTGCTGTTGGCCTCGCGCTGCAGGCTGGTCAGGTCAAACAGCAGCGGCGATGCCTGGGTCGTGGGCCTGGACTCTTCAGTCACGGTGGCCGGTTTGCCGCGCACGGCATCGGCAATCGCCTGGGCTTCTTGCTGGCTCCAGACGCGGTCGGCGCGGGCCTCGACGTCGTCGCTTTTCTTCCACGCAGGGTTGAACCACTTGCCGGGGTAGGCGCCGGCCTGGGCGTTGAACTCGCCGTGGATTTCCCAGTAATTGCGGCTGACGAATTTACGGATTTTCTCTTCGCGTTCGACGACCAAAGACAGAGTGGGCGTTTGCACGCGGCCCACGGTGGTCAAGAAGAACCCGCCATCGCGCGAGTTGAACGCGGTCATCGCCCGCGTGCCGTTGATACCCACCAGCCAGTCGGCTTCGGAGCGGCTGCGGGCGGCATCAGCCAGGCCCAGCATCTGGTTATCGGAGCGCAGCTTGTTGAAGCCGTCGCGGATGGCTTGCGGCGTCATCGACTGCAGCCACAGGCGCTGGATCGGCTTGCCCAGGCCGCCCTTGGCGCCGCCGGCGTATTGCTCAATCAGGCGGAAGATCAGCTCACCTTCGCGGCCCGCGTCACAGGCATTGATCAGCGCGGTCACATCCTTGCGCTTGGCCAGCTTGACGACGGCGTTCAGCCGGGTCTTGGTCTTGTCGACCGGCTTCAACTCAAAGTACGGCGGGATCACGGGCAGGTGCGCAAAGCTCCACTTGCCGCGCTTGACATCGAATTCTTCTGGCGCCTGGATCTCCACTAGGTGACCCACCGCGCTCGTCACGATGAAGGTATCGGCTTCAAAGTAGTCGTCGTGTTTGGCAAATTGGCCTGCCACCGGCGTCAGTGCACGAACAATGTCTTGTGCAACGGACGGCTTTTCTGCAATGACCAGGGTCTTGGACATGGGTTCACTCTCATCAAACTGGGGTCTGCCAGCACGGTAGTTTGCTGGCTCTTTGGGCACGCTCTTACAATGCACGCTTTACGCGCATGTGCGCGGGCGCCTGCATGTGTACATGTGCGCACATGCGCATGTGCTTATTTTTAAAGTAGCAGAAAAAATCCCATGCCGAACCATGTTCCCCATTTTTCAACAGGTCGTCGTATTCAGGTACGGCGTTCGGGCGTGCACGGCAGGGGCGTTTTTGCGTTGCAGGATATCGCAGAAGGCGAAGTCATTGTCGAATATGCGGGCAAGGTCATCAGCTACGAAGAAAGCCAGCGCCGCCACCCGCATGATCCGGCGCATCCGAACCACACTTTCTTTTTCCAGATCGATGGCGACCGGGTGATTGATGGGGGTGACGGCGGCAATTCGGCGCGCTGGATCAACCACAGCTGCGAGCCCAACTGCTTTGCGGAAGAGGTGGACGACCGCATCTTTATCAGCGCGTTGCGCAATATCAGTGCTGGCGAGGAGCTGGGCTACGACTACGGCCTGATCATCGAGGAGCGCTACACCGCCAAGCTCAAGGCCGACTACGCCTGCCGCTGCGGCGCGGCTGAATGCCGCGGCACGATGCTGGCGCCCAAGCGCGGCTGGAAACCCAAGGTGCCCGCATCGGATCTGCCCGAGCCGGTCTTGCCCAAAAAGCGCAAGGCCAAGGCGGCTCCCGTCGATGCGGCGAAGCCTGCCAAAGCGGAAAAGCAGAAGGCCAAGGCCGCAGTCAAGGCCTCAGACAAGGCTCTGAGCAAGGCCAAGGACAAAGACAAGAAAAAGAGCGACAAAAAAGCCAAGACCGACAAAAAGAACAAGGGCCAGAAGGCCGCCAAGGCAGGCGCATGAGCGAGGAACAGAACACGCCCATCCGCTGGCCGGCAGAAGCGATCTGGGAGGCGGTGGAGCCGCTGCTGCCGGGCTTCACGATCGAGGTGCTGCCCAGCATTGACTCGACCAACACCGAACTGATGCGCCGCGCCCGCGCGGGCCGGCAAGAGCCCATCTTGCTGGTGGCCGAGCAGCAAACGGCAGGGCGTGGCCGCATGGGCAAGCCCTGGCGCAGCGAGAGCGGTGCATCGCTGCTGATGTCGCTGGGTCTGCCGCTGGCGCCGGCCGACTGGTCGGGCCTGTCGTTGGCCGTCGGTGTGTCCGTCGCGCAAAGCCTGCAGCCCCAACTGCCCGAAGCCGGCTCCAGCACGCCGACCATTGGCCTCAAATGGCCCAATGACCTGTGGCTGACCGGCGACCACAAGCTGGCCGGCATTCTGGTGGAGACCGCCAGCTTTGTCGCGGCCCGCAGCCAGGCCGGCGATGGCCAGCAGCAATCTGAACGCTATGTGGTGATTGGCATTGGCATCAATGTGCGGGCACCCGATGCGGATGGTTTGTCCACCGTACCAGGCAGCTTGCAGCTGCTGGATGACCGCTGGGATGCGCCCCAGGCACTGCAGGCGGTGGTGCCGCCGCTGGTGGCCGCCATCCAAGCCTTTGCGCACCAGGGCTTTGCACCGCTGCAGGCCGCCTATGCTGCCCGCGATGCACTGGCCGGCCGTGAGCTGGGACTGAGCGATGGCACGGCTGGTTTGGCACTGGGCGTGGCTGCTGATGGCGCTTTGCGGGTGCAGACCGCCGCTGGCGTGGTGGATGTGACTAGCTCGGAAGTCAGCGTGCGGCCCAAGGCCAGCGCGGCCTGAGCACCCAACAAGACCAGAGATTTACCAAACGGGAGCGGAGATGATTCGTTTTGCCATCGTGCTGCTGCTGCTGGCCAATGCCGGCTACTACGCCTTCTCGCAAGGCATGCTGCGCAGCCTGGGCTGGGCGCCGGATAACCCCTCCGAGCCCGAGCGGGTGCAGCAGCAGGTCAAGCCCGAGGCCCTGCGCATTCTGAGCGCGCAAGAAGCCAAGGAGGCCCAGCAGCAGGCCCGCACCGTGCCTGCCGAGCCTGCACCAGCGCTAGCACCGGTGGCCGCCCCCGTCGCCGAGCCCGCCGCTGTGGCAGCTGCGGAGCCAGCTACCGACAATGCAGACAAAACGGTAGCTGCCGAGGCCGACAAACTGGCGGCCAAGGCGGCAGACAAGCCCGCCGAGAAGCCGGCAGAAAAACCCGAAAAACCCGAGAAAAAAGAATGCCTGGTCGCCGGCAGTTTTGATGCCAAGCAGGTCGAGGCTTTGCGTCTGCAGCTGGCCAAGTTGCCTGACGGAAGCTGGCGCCTGGACAGCAGCACCAGCGCGGGCCGCTGGATGGTCTATGTCGGCAAGTTCAACAGCCAGGAGGCGCTCGATACCCGCCGCGATGAGCTGCGTGCGCTGGATGTCAGCACCGACCGGGCGCGCGTCGCCAGTCTGGAGCCGGGCATATCACTGGGCCGTTTCTCCAGCGAAGAGGCCGCCGAGCGCCATCTGGCGACGGTTGGCAAAAAAGGTGTGAGCGGCGCCAAGGTGGTGGTCGAGCGGCCCGAGACCGTCAGCTACAACCTGCGCCTGCCCAAGCTGGATGCGGCCACCAAGAAGCGCGTGCAAAGCTGGCATGTGATGGACGGTAAGGAGCTGCGCAGCTGCTCCTGATCCGCCTCTGCTCAACTGGTGGCGGGCGGTGCCAAGGTGGTGGGAAAGCAGACCTTGAACACCACGCCCCGTTGCGGCAGGCGCGGCTGGGCATCTTCCAAGGTCACGCTGGCGCCATGCTGGCGGGCGATCTCTTGCACGATGGGCAGGCCCAGCCCGGAGCCATCGACCTCGCTGCCCAGCACGCGGTAGAAGGGCTGGAAGATGCGCTCACGTTCTTCCTCGGGAATGCCGGGACCGGAGTTTTCCACCTGCAGCACGATCACATGGCCAAAGGGGTCGGCCATCAGCCGCACATTGATGATGCCCGGCGCGCTGGCGCTGGAGGGTGTGTAGTTGATGGCGTTGTCCAGCAGGTTGCGCACCAGCTCGCCCAGCAAGGTGGCATTGCCGTTGACCCAGACTTCGCGGTCATCGACCTGCATGCCCTCATACCCCATGTCGATATGTTTGGCCAGTGCGCGGTCAATGCCGTCATGCATGGCGTCCAGCACGATCTCGGCCAGATTGCAGGGCGTGCGCTGCAGCAGTGCGCTGGGGCCTTCAGCTCGGGCCAGCGACAGCAGTTGGTTGACCGTGTGGGTGGCGCGCATGCTGGAGCGGCCGATTTGCTGCAGGGATAGCTTGAGGTCGTCCTCCTTGGCATCGGCGCGCTGGGCCATCTCGGCCTGCATGCGCAGGCCTGCCAGCGGGGTTTTGAGCTGGTGGGCGGCATCGGCGAGAAAGCGCTTTTGGGTGGCCAGCGAATCGTTGAGGCGCTCCAGCAGGCCATTGACCGAGTCGACCAGCGGCACCACTTCCAGCGGCACATCCTTGTGGTGGATGGGCGAGAGATCTTCCGGTTTGCGTGCGCGGATGCGCTCCTCCAGCAGGTGCAGTGGCTTGATGCCGCGCGCCAGCGCCAGCCAGACCAGCAGCACCGCAAGGGGCAGGATGACAAACTGCGGCAGCATGACGCCCTTGATGATTTCCGTCGCCAGCACGCTGCGCTTTTCGCGCGTCTCTGCGACCTGGATCAGCGCCAGATTGGGCTCGGGCAGCGACAGCTGCACCCAGATCCAGGCGATGCGCACATCCATGCCGCGCAGCTCGCCATCGCGCAATTGCACCACGCCGATGCTGCGCTCCAGGTCTTTGGCGGGCAGGGGCAGGGCGGATTCACCAGCGAGGAACATGCCACCCGGCGTGGTGACCTGGTAGTAGACGGTGTCGGCATCGTCGGCGCGCAGGATCTCGCTGGCCGGTTGGGGCAGGTTGAAATAGGTCTTGCCACCCTGCACACCCACCAGCTGCGCCAGCGCATGGGCGTTGTACTCCAGCGCGCGGTCAAAAGGCTTGTTGGCCAGGTCCTGGGCCACCAGCCAGGTCAGTGCCAGCGAGACGGGCCACAAAAGCAGCAGCGGCGTGAGCATCCAGTCAAGGATCTCACCGAACAAAGATCGCTGCTCGCTGCGAAACAGGGCCAAGGCTGTCCTTGCGTAATGTGGTGCCCGGGGCGGTCATGGCCCCGCTGCGCTGGGGGGAAGGGGCTCAGAGGGGCGCGGGGGGCTGGATCTTCTCCAGGCAATAACCCAGGCCGCGCACGGTGGCAATGCGAATGGGGCCCTTTTCTATCTTCTTGCGCAGGCGGTGGATGTAGACCTCGATCGCATTGGTGCTGACTTCTTCGCCCCATTCGCAGAGGCGCTCGACCAGCTGGTCCTTGCTGACCAGGCGGCCCGAGCGCTGCAGCAGTACTTCCAACAGGCCCAGCTCGCGCGCCGACAGCTCCAGCATGCGGCCATCAAACGTGGCCACGCGGCCGGCCTGGTCATAGGCCAGCGGGCCGTGCTGGATCAGGCTGGTGCTCATGCCCACGCCCCGGCGGGTGAGGGCCCGCACGCGTGCCTCCAGCTCGGACAGCGCAAAGGGCTTGGCCATGTAGTCGTCGGCGCCCAGGTCCAGGCCTTGTACGCGGTCGTCCACGCTTTCGGCGGCGGTGAGGATCAGCACAGGGATGGCCGAGCCCCGCGCACGCAGCTTCTTGAGCACCTCCAGCCCATGCATGCGCGGCAGGCCCAGGTCCAGGATCAGCAGGTCAAAGGCATTGTTGGCCATCAGCGCTGCATCGGCTTCGCTGCCGCTGGCGACATGGTCCACCACGGCGCCGGAGTTGCGGAGACTGCGCAGCAGGCCATCGGCCAGCACTTGGTCGTCTTCTGCAATCAGTATTCGCATGCGGTCTCCTATCGATGTTGTAGTCGTGATTTGGATGCTGCCAATGATTCTAGGTCAGCCCATGACCCTGATGGCCGCACTGGGATAGATCCAAATGATGAAGGCGTCGTAACAGATACACTTCCTTCAGGCGCCTTGCGGTTTGTTGCAACGATGTAAAGCCGGTGGAGATGTCATCAAACGGTGGCGTGGCTCCCGTAGGATGGCGCCTCGTCCCCACCAGGACCGATGGGCACCCAGCCCGTGGCTGGCGGGGATTTTTCAAGTGGCAGGTGGTGATGAAAGCAGGGTCCCAGGTGCAGATGAGGTGGCGGGCGTCGCGGTGGCAGCGCCGCCTGGTCATGGCGGCGGCCTTGCTGGTGTTGAGCGCCTTGTACCTGCAATGGCACCATGTCATCGCCATGCCGGGGCATGTGGATGCGTTGCAGCCTGCTCCGCCCTCGGCGCCTGCGCCCATCCTGCCGCATTACCAGGCCAGCATCGATGCCAAGGTGGTCAGCGGTATTGCGGACAACCTCTCGGGCCTGGCCTTCAACCCCACGACCAATACCCTGTTCGCCGTGACCAACCGGCCGCCCCAGATTGCCGAGCTGAGCACCGATGGGCGGCTGCTGCGTATCGCGCCGTTGCGGGGCGCCGATGATACTGAGGGCATCGCCCATATCCAGGGCGACTGGTTTGCGATTGCCGACGAGCGCAGCAACCGCATCCACTGGGTGGAATTTGGCAAGGATGTGACCGAGATATCGCTGAAGGACAGCCCTTATATCCAGCTGGGTGATATCGCCATCAAGAACTTCGCACTGGAAGGCCTGGGCTGGGATGCCAAACGCCAGCAATTACTGGCCGTGACCGAGAAGTGGCCGATGCAGGTGCTGGTGATGGATGTGCCTTTTTCCAAGCTCAAACCCGGTTTGGTCGATGCCAAGATCAGCGCCTGGGAGGTGCAGGAGATGGAAGGCATGCCGAGCACGGACCTGGCCGCCGTCGAGGTAGACCCGCGCAGCGGCAACCTGTTGCTGCTGGGCGAAGAGGCCTCGGTGCTGTACGAGTACAGCCGCGCTGGCGCACTGCTCAGCGTGATGCCGCTGTGGGCGGGGATGAGCGGGCTGGAAAACCGGGCACCGCAACCAGAAGGCCTGGCCATGGACAACAGCGGCAATATCTACATCGTGTCCGAGCCCAACCTGTTTTATAAATTCGAGCGCAAGCGGGGCTGAGCGCTGCCCGCTTAGCTGTCCGCCCCGTACACCTCCAACCCCAACTTGACGACGGTGGCGACCTGTTCGCCCACCTCAGCACGGAACTCGTCCTCGGCCTGCGTCACCGCCCGCTCAAAGGCCTGCAACCACAGCAGACCGGTCTCGGTAAAGCGCACCGTGCGGGCGCGGGCATCGCGCGGGTCGCGCTCACGGGTCACCAGGTTCCAGGCTTCGCACTGGTCCACCAGCTGGGCCATCGCCTGCTTGCTCATGCCCGCCCTGGCGGCCAGGTCCACCAGACGGTCACCCGCCAGCGACAGATGCCGGGTGATATGGATATGCGCAGCACTCACCTGGTCGCGCTCAGCCAGGTGCGACAGCGCCAGCGGCACCAGCGCATCCTGGGCCATCAGCTGCAGCACCCGGGCATCAAAACGGCGCATCGCGTGGCCCAGCAGGCGGCCCAGGTGGGTCAGGCGCCAGCTGTCATCGGGCAAATGGGGCAGAAGAATGGGCATGGTGTAAACCTGCGGATAGGACAAAAAAGGCGGGCGTGGCTATTGTGCATTTAGTCAATTAAACTGACTAAAAAAATGCTTCTATAAAATATACCCATCCCCTAAACTACTGTTCAAGCATCCAGGCTGTATATGCAAACAGCTGGATCTCCAGACCCCAGACATGACCATCAAACGCAAGGAGAAATCCATGAACGCCACCGCCACCAAGCCAGAAGCCAACAGCGAAAAATCCAAGGCCTTGGCCGCCGCCCTGGCCCAGATCGAAAAGCAATTCGGCAAGGGCACCATCATGAAGCTGGGCGAAGGCGAAGCGGTTTCCGACATCCAAGTGGTGTCCACCGGTTCGCTGGGCCTGGACATTGCCCTGGGCGTTGGCGGCCTGCCACGCGGCCGGGTTATCGAGATCTACGGCCCTGAATCCTCGGGCAAGACCACCTTGACCTTGCAGGTGATTGCCGAGATGCAAAAGCTGGGCGGTACCTGCGCCTTTATCGATGCCGAGCATGCACTCGACACCGGTTATGCCCAAAAGCTGGGCGTCAACCTGAGCGACATCCTTATCAGCCAACCCGATACCGGTGAGCAGGCGCTTGAGATTGTTGACAGCCTGGTGCGCTCCGGCGCGGTGGACCTGATCGTGGTCGACTCGGTGGCCGCGCTGACCCCCAAGGCCGAAATCGAAGGCGAAATGGGTGACCAGCTGCCTGGCCTGCAAGCCCGCCTGATGAGCCAGGCGCTGCGCAAGCTCACCGCCACGATCAAGAAGGCCAACTGCATGGTCATCTTCATCAACCAGATCCGCATGAAGATCGGCGTGATGTTCGGCAGCCCCGAAACCACCACCGGCGGTAATGCGCTGAAGTTCTACGCCTCGGTGCGCCTCGATATCCGCCGCACCGGCACCATCAAGCGCGGCGACGAGGCCATCGGCAACGAGACCAAGGTCAAGGTGGTCAAGAACAAGGTCTCGCCCCCGTTCAAGACGGCCGAGTTCGACATTCTGTTTGGCGAAGGCATCTCGCGCGAAGGCGAAATCCTGGACATGGGTGTTACCGCCCGCATCATCGAGAAAAGCGGTGCCTGGTACGCCTACAACGGCGAGAAGATTGGCCAAGGCCGCGACAACTCGCGTGAGTTCCTGCGCGAAAACCCCGACCTCGCCATCGAGATCGAGAACAAGGTGCGCGAGAGCCTGAACATCAGCCTGCGCCCTGCCGAAGACGGCGTGGTGGACGGCCCCGCCGCCACTGGTACCGAAGGCTGATCGCTTCTGAAGCCTGAACGCTGAGATAGCTGCTTGTGCACAGCTGATGTGCGCAAGCAGCTATTTCTTTTATAGCCATCCAGACCCATGTCTTTCAGCAAGCTCTCCCTCAAAGGCCGGGCGCTGCGCTACCTGGCGCAGCGCGAGCATTCGCGCGCCGAGCTGCAGACCAAGCTCGCTCCCCATGTGGAAGAGGGCGAGGACCTGGCGGCCATCCTTGACGAGCTCGAAGCCAAGGGCTTTATCAGCGCCGAGCGCTTTGTCGACAGCGTCATCCACACCAAGGCAGCCCGCTACGGCGCCAACCGCGTGCTGCAGGAGCTGCGCCACAAAGGGGTGGATGCCGAGCTGGTCGCCGAAGCCCGTGAGCGCCTGCGCAGCACCGAGCTGGAACGCGCCCGCGTGGTCTGGCAGCGCCGTTTTGGCACCCCGCCTGACAGCCCGCAAGAGCGGGCCAAGCAGATGCGCTTTTTGGCCGGCAGAGGCTTTGGCGGCGATGTGGTGCGCAAGGTGCTGCGTGGCACGGACGAGGAATAGCCGCCTTTTGCAGGCAGCTGCGTGCTGCCATCCGCAAAGCCCCAGCCCGCCCCTCTTGGCCAGCGCTCGGCGACAATGGCGCCCATGAGCACTGCCGAACAGCCCAACAACCCTCTCCATGGCCTGACGCTGGAGGGCATTCTGAACGAGCTGGTCGCGTACTTTGGCTGGGAAGAGCTGGGTGAGCGCATTCCGGTGCGTTGCTTCTGTCTGGACCCGAGCATCAACTCCAGCCTGCGGTTTTTGCGCAAGACGCCCTGGGCGCGTGAGAAGGTCGAGGGCCTGTACCTGTTCATGCTGCGCGAGAAAAGGCGCAGCGGCGGTTGAGCCGCATTTGCCCGCTGCGGCGCCGCGCCATCGCTGTACAGCGATGTCCTACCCGCAGGCCTGCTGCCAGGCGCTAGGCTGGGCATCTGTGCAAGCAGGAGACCGACGATGACCGCGAAAAATACCGTATGCCTGTGGTACCAGGGTGATGCGCTCGATGCCGCGCAGTTTTATGCCCAGACCTTTCCGGACAGCAGCGTGGGCGCCGTACACCGCGCGCCGGGCGACTACCCCGATGGCAAACAGGGCGATGTGCTAGTGGTGGAGTTCAATGTGGCGGGCGTGCCCTGCATAGGGCTCAACGGCGGGCCGCATTTTCAGCACAATGAATCCTTTTCCTTCCAGATCGCGACCGACGACCAAGCCGAGACCGACCGCCTCTGGCAGGCCATCGTCGGCCATGGCGGGCAAGAGAGTGCCTGCGGCTGGTGCAAGGACCATTGGGGTATCTCCTGGCAAATCACCCCGCGCATGCTGACGAAGGCGCTGGCCGACCCGGATCGCGCCGCGTCCAAGCGGGTGTTCGACGCGATGATGGGCATGACCAAGATCGACATTGCGGTGCTGGAAGCGGCCCGCAAAGGCTGAGCAGGTGGTAGACGGCAGGCGGCGCTATTTGCTGCGGGTACACCACCAGCAGATCAGTGACCCTGCGGTGACCAGCGCCACACCTTGCCAGAAGCTCCATGACGGCTGCACATTCAGCCAGACCGTGCCCACCAGCGCCGACAGCACGGGCGTGAAGTAAGAGCCCACTGCCATCACCGTCAGGTTGCCGGCCCGCAGCCCATGGTCCCAGCAGCTGTAACCCAAGGCCGTCAGACCACTCAGCATGCAAAGCTGCAGCAGCGCGGGCAGTGAAAAGTGCATGGCCGGCTCGCTGCTGAATGCGTACTTGACCCAGAGCACGCCCCCCACTGCCCAAAGAAAGGCCGGCAGCGCATTGGCACCATGGGCATAGCGTTTGGCGATGACCGAGTAACAGGGCCAGAGCCAGGCGGCAGAAAAGGCCAGGCCATAGGCGAGGGGGTTGCTTTGCACATTGGCCCAGAGGCTGGCGATGGACAGCGCGCTGTCGCCCTTGAGCACCAGCACAATGCCGACCATTGCCAGCAACACCCCCGGCACCAGGCCGGCGCGAAAGCGCTGCAGCCCGATGGCGGTGGCCAGCACAATCGTCAGGCTCGGCCAGAGGTAGTTGATCATCCCCAGCTCCAGGGTCTGGTTGCGGTTGCTGGCAAAGCCCAGCGACAGTGACAGCGCTATCTCGTAGAGCACAAACAGCAGGCCGCAGCCCCACAGATAGCCCGGGTGCATCGCGCGCAGCTGGGCCAGGCGCGGCATGCCAAAGCGCAAGGTCACCAGCAAGGCTCCTAGGCTGAAGACGGCTGCCGCGCCGCCGATGGGTCCCAGGTGTTCGGCCACACTGCGAAACAGGCCCACCGAGGTGGACCAGCACAGCACGGCCGACAGGCCAATCAGGGTGGCGCGTTGTGAGGGGACGGGGGAGGGGGAATGCGGAGCAGAAGACATGGACGCGAGCGGGTGCGAAAGCAGGCTTGCATCCTAGCCGGAAAAGGGCAGCCCTGCAGGCCAAGCTGCGGGCGTACGGCAGCCACACAGGCCCTCCAGACTGTCTGGCCCTGCGTGGCATTCAAAGGATAAGGGGATCAGGCGATATGGCTGCCAAACACCAAAGCAGCGGCAATGGTGGCCACCACCGTCAGCACGGCAAACGCAATCAGGCCGCGCTGCTCCAGGCGCATGTCGGCCTCTTGCTCGGCGGCGGTGGGGATATGGTTGGGGCGGGAGTAGTCCATGGGCAGTTCGCAGAGAAGTGTATGGAGAAAGGCAACCCGCCCACTATAGTGCGACGTGGCCGTTTGGCCCGTCCGCACAGCCTAGGTGTTTGCATGTGTATACCAAACCGGTATCCATGCGGCAGCCCTGCCGTTAACCGGCCAGCTTTTTGCCATCGGCCACGGTAGGGCTGCGGGTGTACCACCAGCAGACCAGCGAGCCAGCCGTCACCAACACCACGCCTTGCCAAAAGCTCCAGGACGGCTGCACCTGCAGCCAGAGCGTGCCCACCAGCGCGGACAGCACGGGGGTGAAGTAGGAGCCCACTGCCATCACCGTGAGGTTGCCGGCGCGCAGGCCATGGTCCCAGCAGCTGTAACCCAGGGCGGTCAAGCCGCTGAGCAAGCCCAGCTGCAGCAAGGCGGGCAGGGTAAAGCGCAGCGGTGGTTCAGAACTGAGCGCGTATTTGATCCACAGCACGGCGGCCACGGCCCACAAAAAAGCAGGCAGCGCATTCGCCCCCTGGGTGTAGCGCTTGGACACCACCGAGTAACAGGGCCAAAGGCAGGCCGCGCACAGCGCCAGCGCATAGGCCAGCGGGTTGCTTTGCACATTGGTCCAGAGGCTGGCCAGGGACAGCGCATTGTCGCCCTTGACCACCAGCACAATGCCCGCTATCGACAGCAACACCCCCGGCACCAGACCAGCGCGAAAACGCTGCAGGCCCAGCACCGTGGCCATCACCAGGGTCAGGCTGGGCCAGAGGTAGTTGATCATGCCCAGCTCCAGGGTCTGGCCCCGGTGGCTGGCCCAGCCCATCGACAGCGAAAAAGCGATCTCGTTGAGCACAAACAGCAGCCCGCAGCCCAGCAGATAGGCGGGGTGCATGGCCTTGAGCTGCGCCGCGCGTGGCAGGCCAAAGCGCCAGGTCACCAGGAAGGCGCTGAGCGAGAACACGCAGGCGGCCCCGCCTATCGCCCCCAGGTGCTCCGCAACACTGCGGAACAGGCTCACCAATGCGGACCAGCAGAGCACGGCAGAAAGCCCAATCAGCGTGGCACGCTGGCTGGGCACAAGAGGAGGGGTGGACATGGGAGGACGGGGGATGCAGACGAGGGCGGCTCGCATCCTAGCGGCTATTGGTCAGCCTTGATGGGCCTAAGGGCTTGGCAGGGCAAAACACTCGGATATGGCGCCAATTACAGCCTTGCTGCGGCCCGGCTTTCAACGGCCTGGCCGGCCCTATTTACCCGGGTTGATCAGTAGCCGCGCACCCGGTCAAAGCAGTTGTCCAGCGCCTGCCCGGCCTGCCACTGCGCCATCGACAAGGCCACCTGGCGCGCCTTGGCGCGTCGGCTGGCGCTGGCGGCGATGTGGGGGGTGAGGATGACGCGCGGATGGGTCCACAGCGGCGAATCGGCCGGCAGGGGCTCGGGCTCGGTGACATCCAGCAGCGCGCCGCCCACCTGGCCGCTGTCCAGCGCGGTGACCAGGTCAGCGCTGTTCAGCTGGGTGCCCCGGCCGGCATTGACCAGCTGGGCGCCCGCAGGCAGCTGGGCAAACAGTTCGGCATTCAGAATGCCGCGCGTCGATGGCGTATCGGGCAGCAGGCAGATGAGCACCTGGCTGCTGCGCAAAAACTCTGACAGCTCAGCCTGGCCGCAGTAGCTGGTGACGTCTTCGATCTGCTTGCGCGTTTGGGACCAGCCTTGCACCGGGTAGCCCACTGCGCGCAGCATGTGCGCCGCAGCGGCCCCCAGGGTGCCCAGGCCCAAAATGCCCACACGCAGCTCGCTGGCCACATAGGGCGGGTTGAACTCGATCCACTGCTGCTGGCGGTGCTGGGCCAGTGCGCGCGGCATGTTCTTCTGCAGCATCAAGGTGGCCATCAGGCAGAACTCGGCCATGCGTTGCTGGGTTTCGCCGGTGACCATGCGCACGATGGGCAGGTCTGGCGGCAGCTGGCTGTCGGCCAGGATATGGTCCACGCCAGCGGCGGAGCTGAAGATGGCCTTGAGCTGCGCAAAGCGCGCCAGCCCGCCGGTATCGGGTTCCCAGACCATCGCAAAGTCCACCAGGCTGCTATCTGCCGGCGGCGTGTTCCAGTCATGCACGACGACATGGGGCGCAAATTCGGCAAACAGTGCCGTCCATTCCGGGATCGCAGCGCTGCCGCCGCTTTTGATGATGAGGTGCAAGGGGGTGCTGGAGGCCATGGCGTGGGAGGCGTTGAAGTGCAAAAAGGCGGAAGAGAGCCGGACCGGGCTTACATCGAGCGGCTGCGGTCGCCAGTGGATATCGCATGCATCGGGTGGCGCAAGGTCGGGTCAAAGGGGTTGATCTGCGCGCTCAGCGCCTTGGCCTCGCGCAGCAGCATGTCGCGCACGATGGGCAGGCGCTCGTCGCTCAGGCGCGCCGTGTGCGTGCCGATCGACAGCGCGGCTACCACCTGGCCGCCCCGGTCAAACACCGGCACGGCCAGGCCAGCCATGCCTTCGAGCAAGCCGGAGTTCTTGGCGGTATAGCCCTGGCGGTGGGCCTTGTCGATCTCGGTGCGCATGTACACCTCGTCATAGACGTTGTAGTGCTGCATGCGCGGCAGGTTAAAGCGCAGCACCTCCTCGCGCTCGGCCTCGGGCAGGTTGGCCAGAATCACCAGCGAGCCCTGGCCCACGCCCAGCGCAATGCGCCCGCCGATATCGCCGGTAAAGGTGCGGATCGGGAACTGGCCCTCAATGCGGTCCAGGCAGACCGCATCAAAGCCGGAGCGCACCATCAGGATCACCGTGTCATTGAGGCTGGCGCTCAGCCGTAGCAGCACCGGGCGCGCGAGGCTGCGCAAGTCGCTCACCGCGCCGGCCTGGGCGGCCAGCGAGAACAGATCCAGGCTCAGCCGGTAGAGCTTGTGTGCCTGGTCCTGCTCAACCATGCCTTCCTGGATGAGGCCCTGTAGCAAGCGGTGCGTGGTCGCCTGGGTCAGGCCAATCTCCTTGGCCAGGTGGGTCACCCGCACGCCCTCGGTCTGGTGCGCTGCCAGCGCCCGCATCACCAAAAAGCTGCGGTGCAGGGTGCCGCGCTGGTGGCTGTTGTCCTCAGAGGTGTCGGTGCTCATGGTTTTCCGGAATAAACATTCGATGATTTTGATTTTTATTCCATTTAACGGAATAAATCAAATTTATCTTCCATTATCAGTGTTTACACCGTGTATGGATTCAAACCACATTCCGAAAATAGGCAAATAGTTGCAAATGTCGTTCATCCGTTCGATAGGGCTGACGGGCCCGGCAACCCTGTGCTATCGAGGTGATTTCCATGAGTTTTCTGCGTCTCCACAACGTCTCCAAACAGTACGGCCCTAACCGGGTGGTCAGCCAGTTCAACCTGGAAGTGCAAAAGGGCGAGTTCGTCTCGCTGCTGGGCCCCTCGGGCTGCGGCAAGACCACGAGCCTGCAGATGATTGCTGGCTTTGTGGATGTGACCGAAGGCCGCATCGAGCTGGACGGCAAGGACATCACCCATGCCAAGGCCAATGCGCGTGGCCTGGGCATCGTGTTCCAGACCTATGCGCTGTTCCCGCACATGACGGTGCGCGAGAACGTGGAGTTCGGCCTGGAGATGCGCAAGGTGGCGCAGCCAGAACGCAGCGAACGCGCCAGCGAGGCATTGGCCCTGGTGCACCTGGGCCCCTATGCCGACCGCTACCCGCGTGAACTGTCGGGCGGCCAGCGCCAGCGCGTGGCCCTGGCCCGGGCGCTGGTCATCAAGCCGCCGGTACTGCTGCTCGATGAGCCGCTGTCCAACCTGGATGCCAAGCTGCGCGAAGAGATGCAGTTCGAGCTGCGCGAGATCCAGCGCAAGGTGGGCACGACCACCATCATGGTGACCCATGACCAGAGCGAAGCCATGTCGATCAGCGACCGGGTGGTGGTGATGGAGGCCGGCCGTATCACCCAGGTGGACACGCCGCACACGGTGTACGAGCACCCGCACAACGCCTTTATCTCCACCTTTGTCGGCAAGGCCAACCTGCTGCAGGCCACCGTGCATGCCCAGGGCGACCAGTGGCTGGCGCATGTGGGCGATGTGCAGATGGCGGTACAGGATGTGCCGGCCGCAGCGGCCAGCCACGGCACCCGTTTGCTGCTGGGCCTGCGCCCCGAGAAAATCCAGCTGTCGGCCACATCGGCCGGCCGCACCCAGGGCACCGTGCGCGAGCGCTTCTTCCTGGGCAACCTCTGGCTCTACACGGTGGAATGCCCGCTGGGCAGCATCACCGTGACGGCGGCCAACGACGGCGATGCGCCCCACCAGGTGGGCAGCCAGGTGGGTATCGACTGGTCCGACCGCAATGTGCGCCTGATCGCCGGTGACGGGGTGGCCGCATGAGCGAACGCCGCACCTGGGCCCCCTGGGCCATGAGCGCCCCGTCGCTGCTGCTGTTTGCGGTAATGCTGGCGGTGCCGCTGCTGCTGACGACCATCCTGTCCTTCAACGTCTACAACGTGGACAGCGGCCCGGTCGCTGGCAGCTTCACCTTGGAGCACTACGTACACATCGTCACCGACAGCTATTACTACGAGATCTTCTGGCGCACCTTGTGGATCTCGGGCCTGGTCACCCTGATCTGCATCGCCATCGGCGCGCCCGAGGCCTATATTTTGAGCAAGATGCGCGCGCCCTGGCGCTCGATCTTCTTGCTGATCATCCTGGCGCCGCTGCTGATTTCGGTGGTGGTGCGGGCCTTTGGCTGGAGCATGCTGCTGGGCCCCGAAGGCCTGATCAACGACATCTTCCGCCTGGTAGGCATTGGCCCGGTCAAGCTGCTCTATAACGAGACGGCCATCGTCATTGCGCTGGTGCATGTGATGCTGCCCTTTATGGTGATCCCCGTCTGGACCTCGCTGCAAAAGCTCGATCCTTCGGTCGAGAGCGCCTCGCTGTCGCTGGGTGCCTCGCACTTCACCACCTTGCGCCGCGTGGTGTTTCCCCAAGTGCTGCCCGGCATTCTCTCGGGCAGCCTGATCGTCTTTGGCCTGGCCGCCAGCTCGTTTGCGATTCCCGGCCTGCTGGGCGGGCGCCGGGTCAAGATGGTCGCCACCCTGATCTATGACGAGTACCTGCACGAGCTGAACTGGCCGCTGGGCGCTGCCATCGCCTTTGTGCTGCTGGCCGCCAATCTGGTGATCATGCTGGGCTGGAACCGCATGGTTGAAGGCCGCTACAAGAAGACCCTGGGCTGAGAGGCGAGGTAACTGACATGCAAAAAAACGGACCCATTGCCCTGATCTTCAACGCGCTGGTCATCATCTTCATGCTGGCGCCGTTGGTCATCGTCTGCCTGGTGGCCTTCACCCCCGCCGAGACCTTGACCTTGCCGACCACCAGCTTCTCGCTGCGCTGGTTTGAGCAGGTGCTGCACCATGCCGACTTTGTCCAGTCGTTCTGGAACAGCCTGGGCCTGGCGGTGGCGGCGGCCTCCATCTCGACTGCGCTGGCCGTGCCCGCTGCCATTGCGCTGGTGCGCTATGAGATCCCCGGCCGTGGCGCGCTGCAGGCACTGTTCCTGTCGCCGCTGATCATTCCCCACCTGGTGCTGGGTGTGGCCATGCTGCGCATGTTCTCGCTGGTGGGCGGCCAGGGCAGCTTTGGCTGGCTGATCTTTGCCCATGCGCTGGTGGTGATGCCCTACACCATGCGCCTAGTGATGGCCGCGCTGATCGGCTTTGACCGCAGCGCCGAGCAGGCCGCCTACTCGCTGGGCGCCAGCAATGCCAAGGTGTTCCAACGCATCACCTTGCCGATGATCCTGCCCGGTATCACCGGCGGCTGGCTGCTGGCCTTTATCAACAGCTTTGACGAGCTGACCATGTCGATCTTTGTGGTCTCGCCCAGCACGGTGACCTTGCCGGTGCGCATGTACATGTATGCCACCGAGTCGCTGGACCCGATGATGGCGGCGGTATCGGCGCTGATCGTGTTCATCACCCTGGGGCTGATGCTTTTGCTCGACAAGGTCTATGGCCTGGACCGCATCCTCATCGGCAAGCACTGACATGGCACACGCAAGCCCCCTTTTGCCGGCCGGCCAGTTGCAGCGCCTCAAGGAGCAGGGCCGCCCGCCGCTGCAGTTTGTGCTCAACGGCGAGCCGGCCCAGGCGCTGCAGGGCGACACGGTGCTGACCGCTGTGCTGACCCAATCGGCCCAGCTGCGCAGCCATGAGTTTGCCCATAGCCCCCGCGCCGGCTTTTGCATGATGGGCGCCTGCCAGGACTGCTGGGTCACCCTGGGCGGCGAGCAGGCCGGCCGCAAGCTGCGCGCCTGCTCCACCTTGCTGCAGGCGGGCATGCAGATCTGCACCACGGCAGAGGCGGTGGCTGCTGTCAACGCCAAGAATGCCACCCAGGTGCAACCATGATTGGCAGCGATTTCTACCTGGACGACCCCCGGCCGGCAGACGGACCGCCCGTCATCGTGGGTGCCGGGCCTGCCGGCATCCGTGCCGCGCAAACCCTGTTGGCCCATGGCCTGCGCCCGGTCGTCATTGACGAGGCGCCCAAGGCAGGTGGCCAGATCTACCGCCGCCAGCCCGACGGCTTTGGCCGCACGCCCAAAGACCTGTATGGCTTTGAGGCCGGCCGCGCCAGCGACCTGCACCAGACCTTTGACCGTCTGCGCCCGCAGCTGGACTACCGGCCCGACACCCTCGTCTGGAACGCCCAGGGCCACAGCCTGGATCTGCTGCACACGGCGCAGCGCACGGCAGACAGCCTGCGCTGGCGCGATCTGATCGTCGCCACCGGTGCCACCGACCGGGTGCTGCCTGTGCCGGGCTGGACCCTGCCAGGCGTCTACACCCTGGGCGGCGCCCAGGTGGCCCTCAAGTACCAGGGCTGTGCGATAGGCGACGCCGTGGTGTTTGCCGGCACCGGCCCCTTGCTCTACCTGGTGGCCTACCAATATGCCAAGGCCGGCGGCCGGGTGCTGGCGGTGCTGGACACGGCACCGGCCGTACAGCGCTACAAGGCCGCGCCAGCGATGCTGGCCCAGCCGACCGTGGCCGCCAAGGGTGTGTATTTTTTGAGCTGGCTGATGTTCCACGATGTGCCGGTACACCACGGCGTGCAGCTGCTGCGTGCTGAAGGTGCCGACCGGGTGCAGGCTATGGTGTGGAAGGATGCGCAGGGCGCCGAGCAACGCACCAACTGCAGCGCCATCGGCCTGGGTTATGCGCTGCGGCCCGAGACGCAGCTGGCCGACCTGCTGGGTTGCGAGTTTGCTTTTGCCCCCTTGCACCGCTGCTATGTGCCGCAGATCGATGCCGACCGGCGCAGCAGCGTGCCCGGCGTCTATTTGGCGGGCGATGGCGCCGGCATCATGGGGGCCGATGCGGCCGAGATATCGGGCGAGCTGGCGGCGCTGGCTTTGCTGCAGGACCGGGGCATCAAGACCGATGCAGCGCGCCAGGCTAAGCTGCGCCAGCAGCTGGACAAGACGCAGCAGTTCCGCCAGGCGCTGGAGGTGGCGTTTCCCTTTCCTGACGATTGGGCGGCGCGTGCCCCGGATGAGTTGGTGGTCTGCCGCTGCGAAAACATCACGGCCGGCGAGCTGCGCAGCACTGCTGCAAGCCAGCCGCAGGGCGATATCAACCGCATTAAGGCGCTGTGCCGGGTCGGCATGGGCCGCTGCCAGGGCCGCATGTGTGGTGTGGCGGCGACTGAGATCCTGGCCGATACCTTGCAGGTGCCAGTGGCGCAGATAGGCCGCATCCGGGGCCAGGCGCCGATCAAGCCCCTGCCGCTGGACATGACGGTGGTCAGCGCGGACCAGGAGGCCTCCCATGGTTAAGCAACTGGGCACCGAGGTGGTGGTGATTGGCGGCGGCATCATGGGTGCCAGCACGGCGCTGTTTTTGCGCCAACGCGGCATCCAGGTGGTGGTGCTGGAGCGCGATCTCTGCGGCTCCCGCTCCAGCGGCGTCAACTTTGGCGGTGTTCGCCGCCAGGGCCGCTCCTTGGCGATGCTGCCGCTGTCGCAGCGCGCCCACCAGCACTGGGGGCGGCTGACCGCGCTGATCGGTACCGAGGCCGAGTACGAGCGCTCAGGTCACTTCAAGATTGCCCGCTCTGAGGCGGACATGGACTCCCTTGTGCGCTATGCCGAGAAGACACGCGACTGCGGGCTGGATCTGCAGCTGCTCGATGGCGCAGCGCTGCACAAGCGCTTTCCGATAGGCGGTGCCCAGGTGGTGGGCGGCTCCTTCTGCCCGGATGATGGCCAGGCCAACCCGCGTCTGCTGTCGCCGGCCTTTGCCACGGCGGCTGCGCGGGCCGGTGCCCAGGTGTTTGAGCACACGCCGGTGCTGGAAGTGGCACACAATGGCCAGCGCTTTGTGGTGCGCACCCCTGATATGGAGATCCGCGCGAATGTGGTGGTCAACGCCGCAGGCGCCTGGGCCGGCCAGTTTGCCGAGCAGTGCGGCGAGCCGGTGCCCATGCGCATACGGCCGCCGGCCATGGGTGTGACGGAGCCCTTGCCCTTCTTTTTGCACTGGAGCCTGGGCGTGGAGGGTGGCAGCATCTACTGCCGCCAGGTGCGCCGGGGCAATGTGGTGTTTGGCGGCGGGCCTGGCCTGGTGCTGGACGACACCCGCGCCCGCAACCGCCACACCACTGTCTGGGCGCAGCTGCCGCAGCTGGTGGAGCTGCTGCCCCAATTGAAGAACGCCCAGCTGATCCGCACCTGGAGCGGCAACGAAGGCGCTTTGCCCGACCACGAACCCATCATCAGCGAAAGCAGCCGCCAGGCTGGCCTCTACCATGCCTTTGGTTTTGCCGGCGGGGGCTTTCAGCTGGGGCCCGGCGTGGGCGATGTGATGGCCGAGCTGATTGCGCAGGGCCGCAGCAGCACGCCGATTGATGCTTTCCGTATAGACCGATTTAGCGACCCCGCATGTTCAACCTGAAAGGAATCCACATGTCTTCTTGGACGACGACCCTCAAAACCCCTGTGCGCGCCATCGCCTTGATGGCCTCTGTGGTGGCTGCGGCCAGCGCGGTGCAGGCACAGACCAAAACCATCTACATCGGCATGAATGGCGGCAACATGGAGCGCACGTACTCGCAGTTCGTGTTCCCCGCGTTCGAGAAGGCCAACAACGTCAAGGTGGTCGTGGTGCCTGGCACCTCGACCGACATCCTGGCCAAGGCCCAGGCCTCCAAGGACAAGGCCCAGATGCAGGTCATGACTCTGGATGACGGCGTCATGTACCGCGCCATCAGCATGGGCCTGTGCGAAAAGCTCAAGCCCGCTGCCGGCTACAGCGAGATCCCGGACATCGCCAAGATCAAGGACAGCGCGATTGGCTTGTCGATGGGCCTGACCGGCCTGGCCTACAACACCAAGATGTTTGCCGACAAGGGCTGGGCAGCGCCCACCTCTTGGAACGACCTGGCCGACCCCAAGCTCAAGGGCAAAGTGGTCGTGCAATCGATGCCGGCATCGTCCTTTGGCCTGCATGCCTTCCTGATGTTCAACCGCTTGAAGGGCGGCAACGAGAAGAATGTGGACCCGGCCTTCAAGGCCTGGCCGACCACGATTGGCCCGAATGTGATCGAGTACATCCCCAACTCGTCCAAGGTGGTGGAGATGATGCAGGCCGGTGATGCCGCCATCTTCCCCTACACCCTGACGCAGGCCGAGCTGATGAAGTCCAAGGGCATCCCGATGGAATATGTGGCGCCCAAGGAAGGCGCCGTGGTGCTGATGACCGCCATGTGCGTGCTCAACAACAACGCGGAATCCGAGCTGGCGCAAAAGCTGGTCGAGTACCTGGTGAGCCCGGAAGCCCAGGCCTTGGCGATGGAAAACGGCAGCTACAACCCCGTCAACCCCAAGACCAAGCTGCAAGGCAAGCCGGCTGAAGAGCAGAACAAGATGAACGCCATCTTGAAGAATGCGGTGGCCGTGGACTGGGATGTGGTCAATGCCGACCGCCCCGAGTGGAACAAGCGCTGGAACCGCACGGTAGAGCGCTGATCGGCGGCAGGTGCTTGGCAGCATAGCGCCCAGCACTTGGTCATCGCCCAGACAGAGAAAAGCCGCCCCATGGGGCGGCTTTGTCGTGCTGGCGCAGTGGTGGTTTACAGACCCAGCATCAGCTTGAGGTTCTGCACCGCAGCGCCGCTGGCGCCCTTGCCCAGGTTGTCCAGGCGGGCGATGACGACGGCCTGGCGCAGCTGCTCGTTGCCGAACACGCGGATTTCCAGCTTGTTGGTGCCGGTCAGGGTGTCGGCGGCCAGCTTGTTGTCGTCGGTGGGGGGCAGCACCTGCACCCACTGCTCGTCCTGGTTGGTCTTGGCATAGTGGGCGGCAAGGACGTTGTGCAGGTCGCTGAGCAGCGGCTTGCCGGGGAGGTCATCCAGGTGCAGCGGCAGTTGCACCAGCATGCCCTGGGCAAAATTGCCGACCGCAGGGATGAACACCGGGCGACGTGTGAGGCCGGTGTACTTCAGGATTTCGGGGATGTGCTTGTGCGTCAGGCCCAGTGCATAGGCCTCATAAGGCGCGGCACCGCCGGCCTCGTAGGCTTCCATCATCTGGCGGCCGCCACCGGAGTAGCCGGATACCGAAGGCAGTGCCAGCGCGGCATCGGCAGGGACCAAGCCGGCATCGATCAGCGGGCGCAGAATGGCAATGGCACCGGTGGCATAGCAGCCGGGGTTGGAGACGCGCTTGGCCGCTTGCACGGCGCTTTTCTGGCCGGCGCTCAGCTCGGGGAAGCCATAGACCCATTGGTCGTTGACACGGTGGGCGGTGGAGGCATCGATGATCTTGATGCTGCGGCCGGTTTCCTGCTCAATGGCATCGACCATGGCCGTGGTGTCCTTGGCGGCATCGTCGTGCAGGCAGAGGATGACCAGGTCCACCTCGGCGATCAGCGCGCGCTTGGCAGCAGGGTCCTTGCGCAGCTCAGGCGCAATGCTTACCAACTCCACGCCGGGCATATCCACCAGGCGTTCGCGGATCTGCAAACCGGTGGTGCCTGCTTCGCCGTCGATAAACACTTTTGCCATTGCCATCACTCCTGCTGTGCGGTGGCCCCTGCGTGGGCAGTGGGCGCTTGGGTTCGGGAAAGTGCTTATTGTTATACAAAGATGAGCTTGCTGTGCAGGCGAGCGGAAAATTTGCCCCAGGGCGCCGGATGGGGGCCGGCCGGATGCGATGGAGCTGCCACTTTGAGGGCCGGCATGGCGCGGCGCAGTGCCCAAGCGCAGTGCTCACTAGCGCAAAAATGTGTCAGAACCGGGGCGGCTGTGCCAAAAATCCTGCACTGCTCAGGTATTTATCGACATCTTTTGCGCGGGCGTCCGACAGCCCCAAAACACCTTGGCTGACAGGGATGGCGGATGGAGATCGCTGTCTGACTTGACTAGTTAGCTATACAAATAATAGCTATATGCATTCCGAAGTCCCGCAAACCCCGGACGCCGGTTGGGCCTCCTGCAGGCGCAGCCTCCCATGGCGCAGTGCAGCATGGTAAATTCGCGGACTGCCAGGCCTTCTGCCTTGTTTGCGAATTCTTTGTTCTGCGCGCTCGGCCGCCGGGTTTTTTCCCATTTTGTTTTACTGAGAGACATCATGAAAATTCATGAATACCAAGGCAAGGAAATCTTGCGTCAGTTCGGCGTGCCCGTTCCGCGCGGTATCCCCGCTTTCACTGTGCAAGAAGCAGTGGAAGCAGCACAGAAGCTGGGCGGCCCCGTGTGGGTGGTGAAGGCACAGATTCACGCAGGCGGCCGCGGCAAGGGCGGTGGCGTGAAGGTTGCCAAGACCATCGACGATGTGAAGGCCCTGTCCGAGCAAATCCTGGGCATGCAGCTGATCACCCACCAAACCGGCCCAGAAGGCCAGAAGGTGCGTCGCCTGTACATCGAAGACGGTGCTGACATCCAGCAGGAGTACTACCTGTCTGCCGTGACCGACCGTGGCACGCAGAAGGTGGCCTTCATCGCTTCGAGCGAAGGCGGCATGGACATCGAGGAAGTGGCACACAGCACCCCCGAGAAGATCATCACCGTTCTGGTCGACCCGATTGTTGGCTTCACGCAAGCCAATGGCGACGAGCTGGCCAAGGGCATCGGCATGCCTGCTGATTCGGTGGCACAGTTCATCGACATCTGCCAAAAGCTGTACAAGTGCTACATGGACACGGATGCATCGCTGGTTGAAATCAACCCGCTCAACCGTGACTCCAAGGGCAACGTGATTGCACTGGACGCCAAGTTCAACTTCGACCCCAACGCGCTGTTCCGTCACCCAGAACTGGTGGCCTTCCGCGATCTGGACGAAGAAGATCCAGCCGAAGTGGAAGCTTCCAAGTTCGACCTGGCCTACATCAGCCTGGACGGCAACATCGGCTGCCTGGTGAACGGCGCTGGCCTGGCCATGGCCACCATGGACACCATCAAGCTGTTTGGCGGCGAGCCAGCCAACTTCCTGGACGTGGGCGGCGGTGCTACCCCTGAGAAGGTCACCGAAGCCTTCAAGATCATGCTCAAGAACCCCAAGGTCAAGGGCATTCTGGTCAACATCTTCGGCGGCATCATGAAGTGCGACACCATCGCTACCGGCGTGATCACCGCTTGCAAGGCGGTGAACCTGAGCGTGCCACTGGTGGTCCGCATGAAGGGCACCAACGAAGAGCTGGGCAAAAAGATGCTGGCCGAATCGGGCCTGCCCATCATCTCGGCCGACACCATGGCCGAAGCCGCCACCAAGATCGTTGCCGCAGTGAAGTAAGCCCTGGAGAACACACATGTCTATCTATATCAATAAAGACACCAAAGTCATTACCCAAGGCATCACGGGCAAGACCGGCCAGTTCCACACTGAAAAGTGCCAGGAATACGCGAACGGCAAGAACTGCTTCGTCGCGGGCGTGAACCCCAAGAAGGCTGGCGAAAAGATTTTCGACATCCCAATCTACGGTTCGGTCAAGGACGCTGCCAAGGACACCGGTGCCACCGTGTCCGTGATCTATGTGCCACCCGCAGGCGCTGCTGCAGCCATCTGGGAAGCAGTGGAAGCCGATCTGGACCTGGCCATCTGCATCACCGAAGGCATCCCAGTGCGCGACATGCTGGAAGTGCGCAACAAGATGAAGGCCAAGGAAGCGGCTGGCGGCAAGAAGACCTTGCTGCTGGGCCCTAACTGCCCAGGTCTGATCACCCCCGGCGAAATCAAGATCGGCATCATGCCCGGTCACATCCACAAGCCAGGCCGCATTGGTGTGGTGAGCCGTTCCGGCACCCTGACCTATGAAGCCGTGGCACAGCTGACCGAACTGGGCATTGGCCAGTCGTCGGCCGTCGGTATCGGTGGTGACCCCATCAACGGTCTGAAGCACATCGATGTGATGCGCGCCTTCAACGACGATCCTGACACCGATGCCGTGATCATGATCGGCGAAATCGGCGGCCCGGACGAAGCGGAAGCCGCTCTCTGGTGCAAGGCCAACATGAAGAAGCCTGTCGTGGGCTTCATCGCTGGTGTGACGGCTCCTCCCGGCAAGCGCATGGGCCACGCCGGTGCGCTGATCTCCGGCGGCGCCGACACGGCAGATGCCAAGCTGGCCATCATGGAAGAGTGCGGTTTCACCATCACCCGCAACCCATCCGAAATGGGCCGCCTGCTGCAAGCGCTGCTGAAGTAAGCAAAATTACGCATGCCAGGGGCGGCATGCCCCGCTAAACTGCGTACTCCACTAAAAAGAAGACGCCAGATCGTACAGGTCTGGCGTCTTTATTCATAACTACGGAGCAACTATGGATTACGTCAATCATCCCGACTTTTGGATCGGGCTGGTGAAGATCATCTGGATCAACATCATTCTCTCGGGCGACAACGCCGTTGTCATTGCGCTCGCAGCGCGCTCCCTGCCCCCTGAACAACAAAGAAAAGCCATCATGTTCGGCTCCGGCGCCGCCGTGGTACTGCGCATCTTGCTGACCGTGGTGGCTGCCAAGCTGCTGGAGCTGTCCTTCCTGCAAATCGTGGGCGGCTGCCTGCTGCTGTGGATTGGCCTGCAGTTGCTGACCAGCCATGACGAAGAAGAAGGCGCGGGCAAGGGCACTGGGACGATGATGGCCGCCATCCGCACCATCCTGATCGCCGACCTGGTGATGAGCCTGGATAACGTGATCGCCGTGGCCGCTGCCGCTGGCGGCAATATGCTGCTGCTGATTCTGGGCCTGGCCATCTCGATCCCGCTGGTGGTCTTTGGCTCCACCTTGATGATCAAGCTGATGGAACGCTTTCCGGTCATCATCATCCTGGGTGCCGGCCTGATCGGCTGGGTAGGTGGCGAGACCATCATGAACGACAGGCTGCTGCACGGCTTGGTGGAAGCCAACCCTGCGCTGCACTACCTGGCGGCTGCCGCGGGCGCAGCGCTGGTCGTAGGCCTGGGCCTGTGGTTGCAAAAACGCAATACAGCGTCGGCACATTGATAGAGATTGGCTTTATCGCCGCAGCAAAAGCGCCTTCGGGCGCTTTTTGCATTTTTCGGATCATGAGTGGAGCATCGCTGACCCAGGCACATGCTTGCAGCAAGCTGTTGTTTTAGCTCAAAAATACTATGTATATGGAAAAACAAGGGTTAACCCCTAACCAAAGTCCGGGAGCACACCACACATCGTGATCGTTTGTTAACAGCGTATCAAAACTACCATTTATGTAGTCTATTTGCCTATAATCCAGGCGAGGTTTATCAATATGCCAAGACTCATAGTTTCGTTAGATGGTGTGGTGGTGCAGGACTACGTGCTGACAGAGTCCCGGGCCACCCTTGGGCGCCGTTCCACCAACGACATCGTGCTGACCGACATGGCGGTCAGCGGCGAGCATGTCGCGTTCACCTATGAGAAGAAGATTGGCATTGTCGTCGTTGAAGACCTGGGCAGCACCAACGGCACCCGCGTCAACGGCCTGAAAGTGCGCCGCCAGGTGCTGCAAAGCGGCGACCTGCTGGATATCGGCAAGTGCCGCATCCGCTTTCTGATGAACTCCCTCGTGCCTGAGAGCCACTATATGCATGCCAGCGAAGCCGGCAGCCTCACCGCCAAGGCATCCCACATTCTGTACGGTGAGGAAGATACCCCCACCGTCCCCGCAGACTTCCCCCTCGTTGAAGAGCAGCCCTACACCCCCAGCGCCTATCTGCGCGCCGTCAGCGGCGCCAACGAAGACATCCTGCTGTCCAAAGTTGTCACCACCGTCGGCCGCCCTGGCATCGCCGTCGCTGCGCTGACCAAGCGCGGCAAGGGCTACATCGCCACCAAGGTGGATGGGTCTGCGGATGTGGTGCTGAACGGCCAAGCGCTGAATGGGGTGGGGCTGTCGATGCACAAGGGAGATCGGATTGAGCTCGCGGGGATGGCTTATGAGTTTTGGGGGTAGAGGTTAGGGCAGCGCTTGACCTCAGCGATGCAGAGACGGCGGCACCTTGGGGTGCCGTTTCCTCTTGTGCATGCTGTTTGTCGGCTCACAATGTTCGATACGGATGGGGTGACAAAAATGGCAGAAATCTCGGCAGAGTGACATTTATGAACGTCTTCCACAATAAGTTAACAAAACGCCGCAATTTTGTCAGCGCAGGCCGCGTCCTGCAGGCGCTCAGAAGTTGGCACAGCACTTGCTGTCTACACCACACGCCAAGTCAGTTCGACAAGGCTACCTAATCACTGGTTACATAGAGAGGATTCAACATGCTGCGTACTATGCAAAAGGGTTTCACCCTGATCGAACTGATGATCGTTGTGGCGATTATCGGTATTCTGGCTGCTATCGCTCTGCCTGCTTACCAAGACTACACGGCTCGTTCGCAGATGTCGGAAGCCATGACCCTGGCCAGCGGTGCAAAGGGAGCGGTCACGGAAACCTTCTCCAACAACGGCGTTTGGCCATCGAGCAACGTCTCTGCTGGCTTGGCTGCTGCTGCTGATATCAAAGGTAAGTATGTTGACAACGTGAATGCTGCTGGTGGTCATATCATTGCAACGATGAAGTCTAGCGGCGTTGCTGCTGGTATCTCCGGCGCTACTCTGACTCTGAGCCCTATCACTCACTCTGGCTCGATCGAGTGGAAGTGCAAGAAGGACGGCTCCAAGGATGCCAAGTTCTATCCAGCTTCTTGCCGTGGCTAATAGCTAATTTAGCTAGCATCAACTACCCGCTTTATGCGGGTAGTTTCATTTTGGGAAGGTGTTAATGTATAAGCTGATTTGCTGGAAGCCTGCTCTCGTCTTGGCTGTGTTGTTTGTAGTGTGCCTAGGCGTGTATTGGCCGGGACTGGCAGGTGGATTTATTTTTGATGACTTTCCTAACTTGTCTCCCTTGGGAGCTTTTGGTGGGGTGAAGGATTTTGAAACCTTCAAGAGTTTTGTGTTGGATGGTTTTGCCGGTCCACTGGGTAGACCTATTTCTCTCGCGAGCTTCGTACTGGATGGAACCAATTGGCCGACGGATCCGTATCCATTCAAGCGAACCAATCTTCTGATCCATCTATTTTCGGGGTTCGCCCTTTTTTGCGCCAGTCTCAATCTGTTGAAATTCTATGGCGCAAAATCTAAAGCTGCGATTTGGGTTGCAGTCTTGAATACCGCCTTCTGGCTACTGCACCCTTATATGGTTTCGTCCACGCTGTATGTAGTGCAGCGCATGGCTCAACTGGCTGCATTGTTTGTTTTTGCTGGTTTGGCGGGGTATTTGCAGGGGCGGTTGCTTCTTGGTCGCAAACCGCTGGCAGCTTATATGTGGATGTCAGGCTCGGTGGGACTAGGTACTTTGTTGGCAGCATTTAGCAAGGAAAATGGCATTCTATTGCCTCTTTTTGTCCTAGTCATTGAGTTCTGTCGACCGAAGCAAGCATTGGTTGATGGGCAGGCGCCAGTGTCTTCTGTGAAGCCAGATTGGCGCTGGCGTGCTATTTTTGTTTGGCTGCCTATTGCTGCCATCTTTTGGCAATTGGCTAAAGAGGTTAACTTTTCTCCAAATGTTTGGCCTACGCGTCCATTCAGTCAGGTACAACGTTTGTTGACCGAGCCCCGAATTATTTGGGAATACTTATATCACCTCTATATACCAAGGATCGAAGGACGCGGACTCTTTCAGGATGCTTTCACGATATCAAAAGATATATTTAGTCCTTGGATCACATTGCCAAGTATTTTGGGTGTAATTGGCCTTCTGATATTTGGATTCTGGGCGAAAAATAGAGGTTTGTTGGGCGCCTATACGGCATTAGCGATTTTCTTTTTCTTTAGTGCGCATTTGGTTGAATCCACTGTTGTTGGTTTGGAACTTTACTTCGAACACCGTAATTATGCAGCTGCTGCTTTTTTGTTTCTTCCAATTGCCGTCGGCATTGTATATATCATAGAGAGGCGTAGTCAATTTATTGGTGTGAGCACTGCTTCATTTTTGATTTTGATGTTATGCGGCTTGACTTGGCAAAGAAGCATGCTCTGGGCGGACACGGAAGGTCTGCAGACCTATTGGGCTGTGTCGTCACCTAACTCCGCAAGAGCGCAGAATCATCTGGCAGGCCAATTGATAAATCAAGGTCGGGGTGAGGAGGCTGCTGAGTTCTTGCAAAAAGCTAGTGCCAGATTGCCTGATAGTTCCTTGCTAACCATGCAATTTTTTATCACCAAAATCCAACTGGGAACTGTGACGGACGCAGATTTCAGTCATGCCTTTGAATCGTTGCCCAAACAGCAATTTGATGCACAAGCATTGGTCGGCTTGCGCAAGCTGGTTGAGATGCTCACCGCGCAGCAAGGTGAGGAGCATCACAAAGAACAAGCTCTGGCTTTGCTTGACGAGATGCGAACATTGCCTCAGTACAAGAATATCTCTGTATTCCAGCGCATGGAGCCATACTTACGTGGTCTTTTGCTGTTGAGCCTTGGACAGCCTAATGAGGCATCGGCGCAGATGAGCCAAGTGATGAAGGTGTACAGAGAGACAGATGCTGCGTTGTCCGTGGTTGCGGATGTGGCGCGTGCAGGCTACTATCAAAGCGCACTAGATCTACTAGCGCAGGCGAAAGAAGTTTTCGCCCAGCAACCCGACAAAACCCTCAAACGCTCCCGTTCCGTTTACGATCAAGAATTTGTTCGCATGGAAGGCTTGCTGCGCGAGGGGATCGGTAAAGAAAAAAGTGTTGAATAATAGAATGAAGGTGGGAATGAAAATCAGTATTGTGCTTCCGGCCAAGAATGAAGAGCAAGCGGTAGGCCAAACCATTCAGCGTATTATTAATTTATTTCCGAATGCGGAAGTCATTGTCGTCAATGATGGGTCCACTGATCAGACTGCTGCCGCTGCCGAGGCCGCAGGAGCAAAAATTGTGCACCACCCCTACAGTAAAGGCAACGGTGCGGCAATTAAGAGTGGTGCTAGAGCTGCAAGCGGTGAATGTATTGTATTTATGGATGCTGACGGGCAACATGATCCGGCAGATATCCCACGTTTGCTTAAAAAAATAGCGGAGGGAAACGATATGGTGGTGGGGGCGCGTCAAAAGGGTTCCCAAGCGAGTATAGGGCGAGGATTAGCAAATGGGCTTTATAACCGTTTGGCCAGTTGGATGACAGGTCATAAAGTTGAAGACTTGACTTCCGGGTTTCGCGCTGCCCGAGCTGAGAAATTCCGTGAATATTTATACTTGCTGCCAAACGGATTTTCCTACCCTACTACCAGCACAATGGCATTTTTTCGTGCTGGGTACTCTGTGGCTTATGTCCCAATTCATGCTGCTAAAAGAATCGGGCAAAGCCATGTGAAAATTCTGAAAGACGGTACCAGGTTTTTGTTGATTATTTTCAAAATCGGAACATTATTTTCTCCTTTAAAAATATTCGCACCAATTGCACTGTCTTTATTTTTATTGGCCTCTGGATGGTATGGTTGGACTTGGTATCATTCAGCGCGTTTTACCAATATGAGTGCGTTGCTCTACACTGGCTCGGTAGTGGTTTTTCTGATGGGCCTGATTTCGGAGCAAATTACGGCATTGATGTACCAAGGTCGTAAGTGATAGTGATGCCAGACGGTAAAAAGCCCGTCGTACTGATATTAGCTTCGACTTTCCCCCGATGGCAGGGTGATCCAGAACCAGGTTTTATTCTGGAGCTTGCCAAGCGCTTATGTAGTAGCTGGCATGTGGTGGTGGTATGCCCGCATGCTGCGGGGGCAAAAGAAAGCGACGTGATAGAAGGTGTAGAGGTTATTCGCTATCGCTATGCGCCAGAGCGCTGGGAAACCTTGGTGAACAACGGCGGCATTGTTACGAATCTGCGTAACAGCAAATGGAAATACCTGCTGGTTCCAAGCTTCGTCTGGTGTCAGGCTTGGAGCGCTTGGCGCACAACTCGTCGCCTTCATGTGGATGTAGTCCATGCGCACTGGCTCATTCCCCAAGGTTTATTGGCTGCATTGCTGAAGGTGACGAGCGGTAGAAAGGTACCGTATGTCGTCACTTCGCATGGAGCGGATCTGTTTGCGTTGCAAGGAGGCTTGCTGAACGGGCTGAAGAAAATGGTGCTTCAACAGTCCCACTCGGCAACCGTGGTGAGCTCGGCCATGCTCGACCGCGTGGTTCAGATGGGCATCTCTCCAAAAAAGCTGGATGTGATCCCTATGGGCGTGGACATGGTGGATCGCTTTGTGCCTGCGGTAAATAGTCAGCGGAGCGCTTCCGAACTCTTATTCGTTGGAAGATTGGTTGAGAAAAAAGGCCTGAGCCATCTGCTGGATGCAATGCCGGAGTTAATCAAAGCAAAACCGGATACGACTTTATCCATTGCTGGGTTCGGCCCAGATGAGGTGCGGCTCAAAGCCCAGGTTTCTGCGCTAGGCTTAAACAACAAGGTGCATTTTCTTGGTGCGTTACCTCAAGACGCATTGCCCCAGCTTTACCAACGTGCGGCATTGTTTGTTGCCCCCTTTGTGCAGGCTACATCCGGAGACCAAGAAGGGCTACCAGTTGCGCTGATGGAGGCCATTGGTTGCGGGTGCCCTGCCATCGCTGGCAATGTCGCTGGCTTGGCTGATATATTTGGCAGTTACGCTCACCAATGTGTTGTGGATCCCAGGGATACGGCAGCGCTGGTAGCTGCAATTCTGGCGGCACTCTACCACCCTGAGGCGGCGCAGCTCCAAGCAAACCAGATGCGAGCATATCTGATCGACCACCTCAATTGGGATGCTGTGGCTGCACGGTATTCTGCGGTATTGAAAAATGCGACTGCTTCGCAACTCGCCGGAGGTACCTCTGCTTAAGACCGGACCTGCAGGATTAAGGGGCTTGACGCAGATGGTCCATCCCTGATTGCGTGTTTCGACCCTGCGGAGCAGGGAGGTGCTGCTCCATGTCTTTGATCAACTCGGTCCAATCCTGGATCGGTAGCTGAGGGCGGTTTCCCAGGGTAAGCTGCACCAATACTGCCCGCGCCAGGTCTTCTGCATTGCCCGGCTTGAAGAGCAAGTCTGGATAACTGGAAAACAGGCCTCCAGTGGCTCCGACATTGGATGCCACCACCGGCAGCTCGCAAGCCAGCATCTCATAGGCTTTTTGCGGAAAGCAGTGCCTGCCAAAGGGGGTATCCAGGACAGAAATAACACCGACATCCAGCGCATTGAACAAAGTCGCAACCTGCGCATGTGAGAGCATTCCGAGGTAGTGGACGCGGTCTCCTTGCGGTGGTGGAAGTTGAGCCTCAGTCGGTCCGGCGAGGACCAGATGCACGTCTGGTCGCTTCGCGGCAATGTGTGGCCAAGCCTCAAATAGGGGTTCAATGCCTTTTTCTCGGTAGAGTCCTCCAGCCGTTCCTATTAGCTTGGCGTCCTCTGGTAGACCCAAGGCTTCTCTGCATGCTTTCTTGCTTTGCGCATGAAAAACGGCCAAGTCCACGCTGCTGGGCATCGCAAGAACCATCCCCTTTGGCTTGCAATCTGTTAGAACATGCTGGCGTAGCACTTCGCTCGTGGCCGTCACCAAATCCGCCTGCCGTATGCCCCAGCGTAATGCCTGCACAAATCCTGGAATGCGAGCCTGAACAAACCCTTCGAAGTTGTCGTAGAGGTCTGCAACGTAGGGGCATTGGAGCTTGCGCGCTAGCCAGGCCCCCAGGGCTATATGCGGAATATCTGACGCCGCAATGATGATATCTGGCTTGAATGCGCGTAGCGAGTCCAACACCTGCTTTGCATAATTGACTCGTATTAACAGCCCTTTACCGCGCAAAGCCTGTGAGCGCCAATGCAATTCCCCTGGCTTGGCCTCATGGGCCCACTCGCCGTCCTCTCTGCCTTGATAGTCCCAACAGAGCCCTAGCACTTGGTGTCCAAGAAGGGCCAGCTGTCGGGGTATTTCATACAAGCGGGCATACCGGTCAAGAACCACATCCTTGCTCATATAGCGGCGTTTACATAGGAAGGCGATGCGCATAGATGATTTTCAAGAAGAGGGACGGAGGCGCTCGATCAGTTTTTTTGCAGCCGATAACGCTGCGCCTACCACTTGGTCCATGTTGTAGTAGCGATACTCAGCGAGACGACCGACAAAAGTCACTCCCGCTTCTTTCTCTGCCAGTTCTCGATACCGCTTGAAAAGTGCTTCATTGGTATCGCTAGGAATAGGATAGTAGGGATCACCTTCGGCTTCGGGATACTCCCGCACAATGGACGTTCCCGTGTGCTCTTGGCCCGTCAGGTGCTTGAACTCCGTGATGCGCGTGTAGGCATGGTCATTTGGGTAATTTACAGTGCCTACCTGTTGGAATTGCTGCACATCAGCCAGGTGCTCGTGCTTAAAGCGTAAGGAACGATAGGGCAGTGGGCCATAGCAGTGCTTGAAGTACGCATCAATAGGCCCGGTATAGACAATGTGATCGTAGAGCTCCAGGTCTGTCAACTCCGAAAAATCAACACCCAACTTAACCTGAATGTTGGGATGGTTGAGCATTCGCTCAAACATCTTGGTATAGCCCTCTGCAGGCATGACCTGGTATGTATCCGTGAAATAGCGGTCATCGGTGTTGGTGCGAACAGGGATACGCGCCGCTACACCTGCCTTGAGCTCTGAGGGATCCATGCCCCATTGCTTACGGGTGTAGTTGAGAAAGAATTTTTCGTACAGGTCACGCCCTACGCTGTTGAGCACTACATCCTCACTCGTTTGAACGGGGTCACGAGGTTCGCGATGCTTTTCGAAGAACTCTGCAGCGCCAGTCTCGTCCAAATCCAGCCCATACAGCTGGTTCAGTGTGTCTCGATTGATCGGGAACGGGTACTCTTTTCCGTCGACAACCCCTCGCACGCGATGCTCGTAGGGGCGCCATTCGGTAAAGCGCGACAGATACTGCCACACACGTTCGCTGTTGGTGTGGAAGATGTGCGGGCCGTAGCGATGCACCAGCACTCCGTGGGCGTTCAGTTCATCGAAGGCATTGCCGGCGATATGCGGGCGCTTGTCGATGATGTGGACGCGGTGGCCGGCGTTGGCCAGCTCGCGGGCGATGGTACTGCCGGCGAAGCCGGCGCCCGTGATGAGGACGGTAGAAAAAGTCATATGTTTATCCATCAACCAATGCGCCAGAATGTGTGGCGCTTCCCTTTGATACCTAGAAAACCGTCGATGAACCCCGCAAAGAAAGCATGGGCTTGGGCCAGTTTGTGAGGCTCTTTCAACAATGCGGCAAACAGGCGCACGAAGGAGCCAGGAATGGTTTGAGTAAATAGCCTAACTCCGTAATGCGTGCGCGCAATAAGAAGGCGGTTACGGGTGTCGTAGTAGCGCTTCCACGGCGGCAATGCGAGGCATGTCAAGGTTCGGCCCAGAATCTCGACTTTGTAGGGCCGAGACTTAGGGTGCTTGATCCGGCTCTTGCCAGCGATGATGATGTCCGCTCCCGCTTTCTGCGCTCGCACGCAATATTCCACGTCATCGGCGGCGATGAAGTAGTCCGTATCGGGCAGGCCGATGCGTTCTACCAGCTTGCGATGGATCAGGAAACCCAGGAAGGGCAGGGACTGCACAGTTGCCCGAGCGGGGACGTCTTCTGCCTTTTCCACCTCGCCCAAAGGAGGGGAGAGCACCGTGGTCAGCCAGGAAGTGTCCGCTCCGTTCACCGCCAGGGAGCCGTAGACTTGCATGGGGTCATTCGCCACCTGCATCAACTCCTCCAGCGCCGTGGGGTGTGGCTCGGCATCGTCGTCCATCATCCAGACCCACTCAGCGCCTTTGTCTATGGCGTACTTCAAGCCTGCTGCAAAGCCGCCTGCGCCGCCGGTGTTCTCGGGCAATGCCAGCAGCTCAACGCTGGAACGCCCCAGCCAGCCTTCGCTTGCCAGCATGTCGCGTGTTCCATCGGTGGAGGCGTTGTCCACGATCAGCAATTGGCTTCCTTGATGCGTCTGTACTGCGTGTGCAGCCAACGCCTGCCGCAGCAACGGCTTGCGGTTGAAGGTCACGACGACCGTTGAAATGATATGGTTCATGGGAAAGACATTCTTGTTACAGCGTGCGCCTATAGTCGCGCCCAAACAGAGCGCCTCGTGCCAGGCTCAGACTCAGTGAGACCAACCGTTTGGGCAGCAGCAGCCACATCAGCGCGCGAGGATCGAGAGCGTGGAGGACAGGATACCGATAGACCGGGGCATCAGGGCGTGCTTCAGTATCTAGCCGCATGGCTTGGGTGGCAATGTTGGTCCAGTACCTTGGGCGGAAAGGAAAAGCACGGTGCGACACGGCCCACAGCGCCTCGGCAACGACAGTCGCGAGCTCATCGCTCCAGCGTCCCTGTGCTTGGAGTATTAAACATGCATCAAGCAACTCCTTCGCGGTGACCTCGTGCACGACCCCTGACGGCTTGTCCAGCGACTGACGATGCCCGGCATGCTGATACCACGCGCCGACACTGGCATCCATGCGTTTCCATCGTCGCGGCGCAGCGGTTGCGTAGCGAATCAGCCAGACAATGTCTTCGGATTGCCTTACACCTACCGGCCAGCGCAAATTTCCGATCGAATTGCGCCTATAGACATGTGTGAAAGGAAGCTGCAGCCGCTTTCTGGACAATGCGGCGATTTCGGGGGAATCGGTTTCGGGCTGCGGCAACTCGCCCAGCGATTTATCATGCTGATCCGTCAACGTCGCGCCAGCTGAACAAAAATCCAAGTCTTGCAGAAGCATGTGTGCGTACTGGGCGCTGGCCGCCTCCGGAAAAAGGTAGTCGTCATCATCCAGGAAGCGGACCAATTCACCGCGCGCCAGCTTGATGCCAAGGTTCCGAGCAACGTTCTGGTCTGGCGTTGGGGAATATTCAAAGCGCACGCGCGGGTCGGCGGCATATTCATTGCGGACCGTTGGCCAGGAATCATCTGCGCCATTGGGCACCACAATGACTTCTGTGGCCAAGGCGTGTTTGCCATACAAACAGCTATTGATGGCGCGCTTCAACAGCGTAGGCCTGCCCACAGTTGGGATGATGACGCTAACAGCTATTGGATGCTCGACGGCGGTTACCATTGCTGCGCCAATCCTGACTTGATCGCCCTTTCTCGCCGTCGGATGCGGATGAATCTATGTGGAGTCATGAGCCACTCCAGAACGATAGGGTTTAATTGATTAAATGGAAATTTGCTGTACAAATGATCTGCTGGTTTGCTGTTGGGGGCAATATCATGCACCTGATGGATGATGCTGGTCCAATATATAGGGGCCAAAGGGAAGGCATTGTGAATGCATTGCCAAATGCCTTCTGCAGCCGCAAGGCGCCGTTCTTCTGTCAGTGCTCCGCGAGACTCCAATCCGGCTACGGTGTTTAGCAGGATTTCGACGGGTATCTCATTATGACCTTGGTGCCCCGTTATTTTTGTTGAAATCCTCTCGGAGTCATGCTGAACCCAGGCTCCTGTTTGAAGATCGCATCGGTGCAGTGAGAGATCGAAATCTCTGGCAAGAGAAAGAGCCCATGCCGTGTCCTGTCCGACTCCTCGCGAAATATCCCATCGCTGATTGGTGATTTTATCGCGCCGATATAGCATGGCGCAGTTATGCGTAATGCGCGAAGGCCTTAGCATTGACGCGACATAATCTGTGCTGACTGCAGAGTGCCATTGGCGGAATATCTCGCCCTTTGCATCCACCAAATCTATGCCTCCTTGTGAGGCATCGAAATTTGCTTGATCGAGTTCCAGGCACTGCGTGCGGGCGTTCGGAAACAGGTAATCGTCATCGTCAAGAAAGCGTACATATTTCCCGCTGCTGATGGTCAGACCATGATTCCTGGCGGCGTTTGCATGCGCTTCCTCGATTGGTTGCCAATGCACCCTAGGCTCATGCGCATACGCTTGGGTGATCGTTTTCCATGACTCATCCTTACCATTGGGAACCACAATCACCTCCACATCGCCATCTGGCGCGGCCTGTAAGGCGCTGTCGATGGCGCACGGCAGGAACTGCGGGCGCTTGTGGGTGGGAATGACAACGGATAGAAGCGGCGTTGATGAATGCATTGGTTTAACGTTTTTTCTTGAGCCTGACGCTAGGTAGTACATGCAGAAAACTCTTGACAGATTTCCAGAGAAAGATCCGAGTTCCTGCCAAGAAGAAGATACTGCCTAGAGCAATTATCGAAAGCAAATGACTGACAGCGGACGACTGCGTTGGGGTTGCAAACCATGATGCGCAAGCGAATGCTGCTATAGAGATGGCCGCAGGAGGGACAATGGCGGCAAGTGCGCTGCCTAGCCTGCCATCCAAAGATTTCATGACTGTAGCCAGCACCGGGAACAGCCAAATCACATTTGCCAAACAGTAGCTGGCAGCGATGCCTTCTATGCCCCAGGGGATGCCGACGATGAAAGACGCCGTCAGAAACGGCGCACCCACAAGCCCCAGCGTTCGCAAAGTGCTCGACTTGCCGCGGGAAAGCAAGACGGAACCACTTGTACTGACTACCGATTGCAGAAAGCCGACCGGCGCAAGCCACTGGATCACATCCGACGAGCGTGCCCATGCGCTTCCGAGCAGCAATTCGATCAGCGGCTCTCTCGTGGCCCATATGGCGGCCATCAAAGGTGCGGTGATTAAAGCGATTCCTCGCAAGGTGGACACATAATGCGCAGCTAGCGTAGTGACTTCATCCTGATTGCGGCTGTAGGCAGGCAACAATGCTCTATTGACAGCAAAGGTGAAGTTCTGTAATGGGAAAAGAAGGATGCGATAGGCAATGTTGTACAGCCCCAGGTCTTGTTGGCTGAATATGCGCCCGATGATGATGGTATCGGAGTTCCTGTGAATGTAATTGACGATGTTGAAGAGAAATAGGTTGCCGCTGAATGGAATCAGTTCACGGAGCCCGTTCATGGAGGGCCTGCCAGGTCGCCATCGGCTGGCTCGCCACAGCATGATGGCTTGAGCCGATGCCGTGGCAAGCGACTGGAAAACGAGGGCGAAGACACCTGCGCCTTTGACGGCAAGTGAGATGGCGACAGCGAGGCCGAAGACCGACGAGATCGTGGTATACAGCGTCAACTCACGAAACTTGGACTCCCTCTCCAGAAGAGCTGCGTGGGCGGCGACTAGGGTGGTCAGCGGAAACGACGCGGACAGCGCCAAAAGCACAGGTGCTGCGCGCTCGTTTCCCAGCCATTCGGCAAGAGCTGGGGAGGTTGCCGCAAGTAAGCCTGCAAGCAGGAACCCGATTGCCACGTTGAACCAGAAGACAGCGTTTATATGGCGGTTCTCCAGATCTCGGCGCTGTATCAGCGCCGACGCTGTTCCCATGTCCGTGAAGAGTTGCAAAAAAGCCGTGACGACGCTGGCGAGCGCAAGCAAGCCAAATTCTGCAGGTGCGATCAGCCGTGCCAGGGTGGCGATGCCGATGAACTGCACAGCGATCTGCACCGCCCGCCCTGTCAGGAGCCATCGAAGCGATGATCCGATTGTTACTTCAGCCATGATGCAGGGTCGGATCCAAAGCTAGCCACCAGCAGCCAGCCGACGCAGGAAACGAAGGCTCTTGGCTGTCCATCTCCGAGAAGCCTGCTTTGCATAGGGCAATGTCAAACCGGGCGAAAACAACTCCTGTGTGGAGATGCACAGTGCTTGCTTGCCGGCGAGTCTCGCAATCTCCGCTGCCTGTCCTCGTTCACTTTCGATGAATAGCCCCATGTCGTCGTGCTGGGCATAGATGCGGGCCTTGAAGGGCGCATGCGCACGGGCTTTTCGCCGCGCTTGGGCATCCGGCAAGTCCAGCATATCCAAGGCGCCATACTCGACGTTGTGTCGTGCCAGCCAGCGCTCGGTCTGGGTGCGGTATTTCTCGAGCCGACTCGTTACGATTCGCCCCACCCTGTATGTTGGAACGAGCAAGGGGGCGGCATTGTCGAGAAAACCAAGGTAATTGGGGCCGTCGTCGTTTTCCTCAGCAGTCGGATCCACGCACATGACGCCGTCCAAATCCACGCAGCAGTTGGCTAGGTAGTCGCGGTGCATTAGGTTCCACTCGAACAACCTCGGCAATGGGACGACTTCCATATACACGTCAATGCCGGGGCAGTCAGGGCCGATGAATACGGCGCATGTTGTGATCCGGCCCGTATAGCCCAATGAACGGATGGATTCGAGCGCTTCGCGCATAGAGGCGCCGCTAACGGCGCTGTCGTCAACCAGCAGGATATGCGCTGCATCGCGCGGGTTGGTGATGCAGGCTTGACGTGCCCGCCGGGTGCTGCCAGTCAGCAGCGGCGTGTTGCTGAGAAATGCGTCGAGCCCAGTGCACTTCAGGTTGGCATGTAGGGCAATCAAGCTCGCGGCGAGCATACCGCTGCGCGGAATTCCGACGACGAGATCGGCGTCTGTTGGAACAATGTACAAACCGGCCCGGATGGCGCGCGCCATGTCGCTGGCAGAGCGATAGTTCACGGCTTGACTCCACGCATGCCTAGGTTAATCCAGCCGTGGTCGTAGCCACGAACCTCAGACGTTGTCATGATTTCCAGATTGACTAGACCAGACTGTGCAAGGAGCTTCTTGAGGCGCCGTTCAGAGAGTAAAGACAAATGCCAGTTTGGATGATCCTTCTTTCCTGTGCCATCGCCATATGAGTAGATGCGACCATTGGCCCATGTACAAGCATCGTGGTCATCATTGAACTTGTACCAGCCATCCTGCTGGATTAGACCCTGCTCCCCTTCCTCGGCTAGCACAAAAGTGCGAGCAATTTTCAAACCGTCAGGAATCCATATCTCCAGTTTTCCTCCTGACTTCAGGGCTCTCACCCAATGGTTGAGCGTTGCTTGCGTTTGATACCAAGGAACGTGCTCCAAGACATGACTAGCATATATGAGATCAAAAGTCTCTGACTGGAAAGGAAGGTGCCTTGAGGCATCCCAAACGTAGTCCACCTCCACTCCCGCCACGACGTTGAGAGACTCGAACCCCTCCAGTCGTTTTGGCCCAGGGCCGATCTCCAGCATCCTGTGGCTTTTCCCCTTGTTTTTGCGGATATTCCATGGGGTCAGGAAGTGACGATGAAAAAGCGAAAAGGCAGGGAGAGCCAATGGATAGATAGGGCGGAGTAACCGCTTGACTTCTTCACGCATAAGAGCCTTTTCTTATAGCCACTGCTTGGCGATGGTTGTATGGCTTGTAGTGTTCATAATCCTTGATGTGTATGTTTGGCTTGATGACGCGTTTTGCAGGTATGCGGTTAAAACGTTTTTTGCTCATACTCCATACCCCATACCCCATACCCCTGAGGGTTGGCCGATTGCCAGCGCCAAGTATCGGCGCACATTTGGTGCAGGCTGCGCTGGGCGCGCCAGTGCAGCAGGGCTTGGGCGCGGCTAAGGTCGCCGGGGCGGCGGGCGGTGATTTGGTACGGTATGGGGTGGCCGCAGGCGGCTTCAAAGGCGCGCACAACTTCCAGCACCGAAAGGCCTTGGCCGGTGCCCAGGTTCAGCGTCAGCAGTTCGCCTGCGTTGTGCTGGGCCAGGTAATGCAGAGTGGCGGCATGGCCTTCGGCCAAGTCCATTACGTGTAGGTAGTCGCGTACGCCGGTGCCGTCGGGCGTGGGGTAGTCGTCGCCAAATATTTGCAACATGGGTCGTGCGCCGCAGGCAACTTGGCTGATATAGGGCATGAGGTTATTGGGCGTGTCGCGCGGGTTTTCGCCTATCAAGCAGCTTTCGTGTGCGCCCACGGGGTTGAAGTAGCGCAGCCGGGCAATACGCCATTGTGGCTGGGCAGCATACAAGTCGGCTAAGTAGCGCTCTACCATGTATTTGCTAGCGGTGTAGGGGCTGAATGTGTTGTCGGTGGGGGCCTCTTCAGTTAATGGCAGATTGCCCGGGGTAGGGGCACCATAGACGGTAGCGGCGGATGAGAACACCAGCGTATATACGCCAGCGCGCTGCTTGCCCTCAACAAGGCTGAACGTGCCACCAACGTTGGTGGCGTAGTAACGCATGGGTTGCACCACCGACTCGCGTACGGCCTTAAGGCTGGCAAAGTGGATGACGGTATCAATTTTTTTGTGCCAAGTTCTGTCGCAAATGCCTTGCTCAGCGCGATAGGGTCACGTACGTCACCAGCAATCAGGCGTATGCTGCGGCCCGCGATATGCTCAAAGCGGTGTAGTGCTTTAGGCGAGTTGTTGCAAAAGTTGTCGAGAACGCTAACTTGAATGCCGCTTTGCAGCAGGTGCAGACAGGTGTGCGAGCCAATATAGCCTGCGGCACCAGTCACGAGAATGTGTTGCATGGACTTGCATTCTGTGTCCATTACGCTGTCACCACATTCTTGCCTGCTGTAATTCGCCCGCGCGTATCAACGATCAGTCGCCCATGCGCTTGCAGCAGCGCGTAGTCGAAGTTGTCGTGATCGGTGGCTAGCACGATGCAGTCGAAGCTGGCAACGCTGGCGGCATCCAGCGCCAGCGATAGCAGGTCAAACACGTAGTCGCGCTTTTGCGGGAAGACGGGTACATGCGGGTCGCTGTAGGCGATGCGCGCGCCTTTGGCTTGCAGCAGATCCATGATTTCGATGGCGGGTGATTCGCGCGTGTCGTCGATGTTTTTTTTGTAGGCTAAACCCAGCACTAGGATGCGGCTGCCCTTTACGGCCTTGCCGTGGTCGTTGAGGGCGTCGGCTACTTTGCCGACGACCCAGTGCGGCATGTGGTGGTTGATCTCGCCGGCAAGCTCAATAAACCGTGTATTGACTCCATACTCTCTGGCCTTCCAGGTCAGATAGAACGGATCGATAGGGATGCAGTGACCGCCTAAACCTGGACCTGGCTTGTAAGGCACAAAACCGAAAGGCTTGGTGGCGGCTGCATCGATTACTTCGTGGATATTGATGCCCATCTTGTCAGCCACAATCTTCATCTCGTTGACCAAGCCAATGTTCACACTGCGATGGATGTTCTCGAGCAACTTGGTCATTTCTGCTGCCTTGGTGCTGCTGACCGGGACCATGGTCTGGATGGCCAGCTCATACAAGGCTTGGCCCAGTTTCAGGCAGGACGCGGTCATACCGCCAATGACCTTTGGTATATCTTTGGTCCCATAGTGGGGGTTGCCAGGGTCTTCGCGCTCTGGGGAAAACACCAGGGCGCAGTTGCGGCCGGGGACCAGGCCACGGGTTTGCAAGCGGGGTGCAAGTATCTCTTCTGTGGTTCCTGGCCAGGTGGTGCTCTCCAGGCTCATCAACTGGCCTTCCTGCATATAAGGAAGCGCCGCTTCTACCGTATTGACGATGAAGCTCAAGTCAGGCTCACGCTGGGCGTTCAGCGGTGTGGGGACGCAGATGATCAACGCATCCAGTTCCTGGGTTCGGCTGAAATCGGCCGTGGCCTCAAAGCCCTGTGACTGGGCGGCCTGCACCAGCGCTGGTGTCAAGCGCTCAATGTAGCTTTGGCCTTGGTTGAGCAATTGCACCTTGTTCAGATCAATGTCAAAGCCGATCACTTTGATGCCTACTTCGGCAAAGCGCAGGGCCAGCGGCAGCCCTACATAGCCAAGGCCAAAAATACCAACAGTGGCCTGGCCTGAGGCAATGCGCTGCCCCAGCCGCGTCAATGGATTGGTGGTGTTATCGATGGTGGTCATGGTGAGATAGCGAAAAATTACGGTGAGCAGCGGCTATGTGTCGTAGCCCTGGGGGTTGTGTGTTTGCCAGTGCCAGCTGTCGTGGCACATCTGCGAAAGACTGCGTGTTGCTTGCCAATTCAGGAGCTGGTTGGCAAGTGTGGCGTCAGCGCACAGCACTGGCACATCGCCTGGGCGGCGGGCAACAACTTGGAATGGAATGGGGCGACCGCAGGCAGCACTGAAGGTATTGATCACATCCAACACTGAGGCACCTTGGCCGGTGCCAAGGTTCAAGGTGAGCAGCGTACCTTGCGGTTGTTTGCCCAAATATTCAAGGGTAGCGCCGTGCCCCTCTGCCAGGTCCATGACATGGATATAGTCGCGTACGCCAGTGCCATCTGGGGTGGCGTAGTCGTTGCCATAGACCGAGACTTTCTCGCGCATGCCCAAGGCGACCTGGCTGATATAGGGAACGAGGTTGTTGGGGATGCCACGCGGATTCTCGCCAATCCGTCCGCTGTGATGCGCACCAACAGGGTTGAAATAGCGCAAGCACGCTATGCGCCAATGGGGTTGCGCCAGCTGCAGATCTGCCAGGCAGCGTTCAACCATCCATTTGCTGGTGGCATAGGGGCTGAGCGTGAAGCCGCAAGGCGCGGTCTCGCGCAATGGAAGATCCTCGGAGGAAGGATCGCCATACACGGTGGCCGTGGATGAAAAAATCAAGGTGCTGACTGAGGCGCGATCCATGGCCTGTATCACGGACAGCGAGCCGGCGACGTTGTTGTCGTAGTAGCGGGTGGGCTCTGCGACCGATTCGCCAACCGCCTTGAGTCCTGCGAAATGGATTACAGCATCAATGGCCTGGCCGCGTTGGAAAACCTGGTCGAGCAGTGCTGCGTCGCGGACATCGCCTTGCACAGCATGCAGGCTGCGTCCGCTGAGCGCCTGCACCCGGTTCAGCGCCTCGGGCGAGCTGTTGCAAAAGTTGTCGATGACGGTGACATCCATTCCGCTTTGCAGCAGATGCAAACAAGTATGCGAGCCAATGTAGCCCGCTCCTCCAGTCACAAGCACATGCATGAGGTGCCCTCTCTTTGTTCATTCTTATCGTCCGCACATTTTCAGGATGCGCGGCGTAGTTTTGAAAACGAGAACAAAATATGAAGCATAGCCTGAATTGCTGCATATCGAATGATGTGAAATGTTAATTATTTTCGATGCAAGATATGGAATATATCGTATGAATGGGTTGCTATTTCTGCACGATGCCTGCCTCCAGCGAGGTGGCGGATTGGCTCTTTATTTTCTCAGTCAGTTGGTATAGAAATACAAAGGCCAGAATAAAAACCAATGCAAGAATGGGTGTGTTATATCTGGCGATAGGGAAACCTACACTGTGAATGCCGATGAAATAGATGAATACAAATGCCAAGAGTACGCTTGTAGCATTGATGACATTGGATTGCTTGCAGAATTTGAGTAATAAATAAAGACTGGCCAAGATAGCCAATGCTACCCATATCCAGTGTGTATGCCGCATCAACACATAACTGAAGATGAAGAATTTAGAGCTGAGGTAGGGGCTCTGCAAAGCAGGGTATATGAAGAAGCCTTGGTCCGCAGAGGCATCTGACCAAGACAAAAACTCAACGGGTTTGCCCAGCAAGTACCACTGCAGGTACTGTGCGGGTTGATCCACAACACGCTCCCAAATGCCAGACAAGGCACTGCTGACCGATGATGAAAGTTCCTGAATCTTGGGGTCGAACCGGTAGGGATAGCCCAAAGTCGCCGGATCGGCGTTGTACATCATGCCTGGGTAATGGCCATGTACCAGCGTATTGATGGTGAGTGTCGGGTCAGAGGTGATGCCCAGGGTGATGAGATTTCTTAGCATCCAGAGGGCACTGGGCAAGATGAATGCGCATGCGATGGCCGCATAGTGCTGCCACTGCAGTTGCCGCCTAGAAGCCAGCGCCACATACAGCAAGAGCACTGGTAGAAAGTACTGCGTAGTGGGTCTGACCAGGGTGGCGATGCCAAATAAGAAGCCGGCAACAATCAAGGTGCTGCTGCTGCGGTCTTCACTTTTATAGCGGGTGCAAACGTAGACGGCGAGTAATAAGAGAAAGCCGAAAAGGCTTTCAGACAATATATAGGTTTCTACGTTAACTAGCTGGGGTGATATGGCTGTCAGAAAGGTGGGTGCAAGCGACCAGGCCCCTGGAAGGATTTTGCGTGCAATGCCAAACACCAAGAACAGCGAAAGTATTCCTAAAGCGGCCTGAGCCAGGTTTATCTGAAGAATTCCTTTGAGCGAGGGAGATTTTTCAACAAATGCCAGAAGAAATAGCGGGTAGCCTGGTGAGCGCACGGCGTCGGCAGAAGGCGTGTATTCCGGATTGTTGGACCGTGTCCAGAACTCATGGGAATACACACCATTAAAGCGCAGGTTGTATGCGTAGCTGTAGTACTGACCTGCGTCGGCCCTCAAGGGGGCATCAACCACGGAGTTTGTCGCCGTATGGATTCTGAGAAATGCGCCAAGCAGCACGATCAGCACCAGGCAAAAGTTAACAGCCGACTTTCTGTTTTGCAGCATTCGAAATTCAGTGGTGGAAGGGGTGAGGTGTCCAAGCACTTGCACCGTGCTGGTTGTGGAAGCGATCGACGATGAACAGTGATGATGAGCTGTCTGCCGTTACGCAATATATGTGCCCGACTTGCCCCCTTGCTTCTCCAGCAACCGAACACCACCGATGACCATCGCTTTGTCCACCGCCTTGCACATGTCATAAATCGTCAGCAGCGCGATCTGTGTCGCGGTGAGCGCTTCCATCTCGACGCCGGTCGGGCCTACGGTCTCGGTGCGGGTGTGGCAGCGGACGGCCTGCTGCGCTACAACTATCTCGAACTCCACTGACACTTTCGTCAACGCAATCGGGTGGCACAGCGGTATCAGCTCACTGGTCTTCTTCGCCGCCATGATGCCGGCAATGCGTGCAATACCCAGCACATCGCCTTTTTTCGCGGTGCCGGCGGCAATGATGTCCAAGGTGGTCGGCTGCATCGTGATGACACCCTCCGCGATCGCGATGCGATGGGTGTTAGGCTTGGCGCCTACATCGACCATATGGGCCTGGCCCTGGGCGTCGAAATGGGTGAGTTCAGTCATGGTGCTTTCCGTGTTCAATACGTCACAAGCGGCAATACAGGGTGCAACTTGTGCAGTGGTGCTTCATCATACGTGTTGGGGTGAAGGCTTGATGGCAAGGAGCTGCTCTGGCCACCCTCTGGCTTGATTCAGTGCCGCACGGAATTTTGAATGAATACATGGTTTTTTAAACGCACAGCTTGTGCCTTGCTCGCGGCCCAAATGGCGGCAGTGGCCGCCCTGGCCCCCCTGCAGGCGCGGGCCGATACCAGCCTGCCGGCAATGGGCGAGGGCGCCGAGATGACCACCAGCGAGGAGCGGCGCCTGGGCGATGACATTGCGCGCGAGATCTACCGCGATCCGCAGTTTCTGGATGACGCGATTCTGTATGAGTACGTCAACGGCATCTGGCAGGAGCTGATGCTGGCAGCGCGCCAGCGTGGCACCTTGACGTCTGAACTGCAGGAACGTTTTGCCTGGCAGGTGATGCTGATCCAGGATGCGACCGTGAATGCGTTCGCGCTGCCTGGCGGTTTTATGGGTGTGCAGACCGGTCTGGTGGGCGTGGTGGGTAGCCGTGATGAGCTGGCCTCGGTGCTGGCCCATGAAATGAGCCACATCACCCAGCGCCATATTGCACGCATGCTGGCCCGCCAGTCGCGCATGACGCCGGTGATGATTGCCGGCATGATTTTGGGCGCCTTGGCCGCGAGCAAGAACCCGGCTGCGGCCCAGGCGCTGATGGTGGGCAGTTCGGCTGCGGCCATCCAATCACAGCTGAACTTCTCACGCGATATGGAGCGCGAGGCGGACCGCACCGGCATGAGCCTGATGCCGCCTGCCGGCTACTCGCAAGCGGGTTTTGTCAGCATGTTTGAAAAGCTGCAGCAAGCCAACCGCATGAATGACAACGGCAGCTGGCCCTACTTGCGCACCCACCCGCTGACGACCGAGCGCATTGCCGACATGCAGTCGCGCTTGCCCGCCGGTGCTGCACGCAAACCGCAGGACACGGGCATGGTGGCGCAGATGATGTCGGCCCGGGCGCGCATGCTGTCCAAGCCTGAGCCCCAGGTGCTGCACCAATGGGTGCAACTGACCACGGCGGCCGATTTTGCCAATCGCTCATTGGACCAGCGGGCAGGTGTCTGGTATCTGGCAGCCATGTCCCAAAACCAGCTGGGGCGCCATTCGGAAGCGCTGGCGGCGTTGGACCAGTTGGATGCCACCGTGCAAGCCCACCCCGATGCGATGCGCCAGGCGCAGCTGCTGCGTGCCGATGTCGCATTGCGCAACCGGCAGCCGCAAGATGCGCTGGCCGCATTGGCCAAGATCCAGCCACTCAAGCCCCCAGCCAGCAAGGCGGGCAGCACCTCGGTAACGGTCAGCAATGCAATGACCGGCTTGGTCAACGAAGCGGTGATCACACAGGGCTCAGACAAGTCGCTGAGCATCCAGGACAGCAGCCGCGATGTGCTTCTGCCGGAGGTCAAGGCCGTGGTGGGCGATGATACGGGCCAAAGCCCTGAGCGACCAGAACTGGTGCTGGCGGCGCAGGCCTTGGCACAGTTGCCGGCCTCTGGTTTGACCGCTTATGGGGATGTGCTGCGCCAGACCAGCAGCCGGCTGCAGACCTTGGTGCTGCAGTGGCCCAAGGATGTGGGCGCCTGGTTGGCGCTGTCGTGGGTGCTGCGGCAGCAGAACCAGCCGCTGCGCTCCATCCGCGCCGAGGCTGAGAGCCGCGCCGCGCAGTATGACTACGCCGCTGCGGTGGATCGCCTGCGCGCCGGTCAAGACATGGCGCGCAACAGCCAGAACCGCAACGACTACTACGAGGCTTCCATCATCGACACCCGCTTGCGCGAGATGCAATCACTTGCCAAGGAGCAGGCGGCCCGTAAGTGATTCGATGACCAGGCTGATGACGGAGTAGAGCAGCGAGCCGATCAGCGCAGCCCAGAAGCCGTGCACCACAAAGCCGCTGCCTGCAATGCCGGACGCTGCCCAGAACATCAGCGCGTTGATCACAAAGATGAAAAGGCCCAGGGTCAAGATGGTGACCGGAAGTGTCAGCACGACCAGCACTGGTCGCACGATGGCATTGCACAGCCCAATCAGCAGCGCCGCAATCAGCGCCGCGCCAAAGCTGCGGATTTCTACGCCACTGTAGAGGTAGGCGACACAGAGCAGGGCGACTGCGGAGAGCAGCCATTTGAGGATGAGTTTCATGGGTGGAGCTTACTGCATAATTTCACGCAGGTCATGTGCGGGAGGTGGCTGCGCATGAACCCATAAGAAGGGTAATGGAATGAGGGAAAAATTCAAAGCGGCCGGCATTCATTTTTTGCTGGGCCTGGTGCTTCTCAGTGCCGTGTTCTGCCTGATCTACTTTGTCTGGTATCCAGCGCCTTTCTACCAGTTGTCAGGCGGCCAAGAGCTGATGGAATTGATTTTTGGAGTGGACCTGATTCTGGGCCCCTTGCTGACATGGGTGGTCTTCAACAAGAAAAAGCCGCTGCGCACCAACCTTTTGGATGTTGCTGTGATTGCCTGTGTGCAGTTGGCGGCTCTGGGCTATGGCATCTATACCGTGATGCAGGCACGCCCGGTATTTGTGGGCTATGAGTACTACCGATTTCGCGTGGTGCATGCCAATGAGCCCGATCCGCAGGAGATGCGCAAGGCCAGTGCGGTGATTCCCCATGGTTTGCCGATGTGGGGACCCAAGATGCTGGGACTGCGCAAGTCAGCAAATAATGAGGAGCAAACCAATTCAGCACTGCTAGCGATTGGCGGTATCTCCGAAGCTGCGCAAGCAAATCTTTGGGTGCCGTATAAGAACGTGGAACCTGAGGTGTTGGCACATGCCAAGCCCGTGCAGCGGCTGATTGACCGATTCCCGGGTCAGTCCGAAAAAATCCGACAGCTTTTGGTCAAGCACCAGCTGGAGTTGAACAATACGGTCTATGTACCGCTCATTGTGAAGGACGCCTTCTGGACCGTGCTACTGGACAAGAACCAGTTGGACAAGCCCTATTACATCGATATCGATTCGTTCGAGGACTGAAAAAACAAAGCAGCCCGAAGGCTGCCAGTGGAATGGCCGCCACCGAGGTGGCGGTACATGCGACGCTTAATCCAGCGCGAGCGTAAAACAAACGCCCAAAATCCCCAACAACGACCCAGCCAGCTTGGCGGGGCGTGGCACAAAGTCGGCCGATGGCGGCTCCGAGATGGCCTTGGGGCGGCGCCAGTCGAGGACTTCTGCCTGGGGGTACTCGGCGTGCAACTGGGCGGTCATTTGCTGAACGCTGACTTCCGAGATGTGGGTCGAGACGCGGGCGCGCTGCAGTTGGGTGCTTTGCGGGATCAGGCCCTCAAACAGGTTTTTGGCCCACTTGTTGCGCCACTTTTCGAGGGTGCTGCGATTGCCCCAGCGGCTGGCCCTGCGGGTGATTTTGGGGGCGCAAGCCACCAGCACCCAGTGCTCGTCGTTGATGGTTGCGCACTCGTTCAAGCGCTGCAGGGCAAAGGCGGCATCATCTACAAAGACTATTTTTACGTTCATCCAAGTGGCCTAAGTGGGGCTGGCAGCGTGGGGCTGCCAGCGGTGGTGATAGAGGGCGGGTATGGGCTTAGTGTACGTTGGCCGCTGGGAGTTCCTTGGCTTTTTTGCTGGCCAGCCATTTACCGACAGCCAGTACAAACAGTGCGCCAGCAGCAGCGGCTGCGTAGTGCAAGGTCTTGCCTTGGTCGATCTTGAACATCCAGGTCCACTTGTCGGGGTTGGCAAACACGGGGTCGGAGACCAGCATGCCACCTGCGATCCAGCCCAGCAGCATGCCGCCGGCGGTAATGACCATCGGGAAACGCTCCATCAGCTTGATGACCAGCTGGCTACCCCAGACGATGATCGGGATCGAGATCAGCAGGCCCAGGATGATGAGCAGCATGTGGTGTTCTTCACCGGCGTTCTGGGCGGCACCGGCAATGGCGATGACGTTGTCCACGCTCATCACCAGGTCGGCCACGATGATGGTCTTGATGGCGGCAAACAGGCGGTCGCTGCCTTGGATGTTGCCGTGTTCTTCGTCTTCAGGCACCAACAGTTTGACGCCGATCCAGAACAGCAAGATGGCGCCGACAAACTTCAGGAAGGGCAGGGCCAGCAGGAACATCGCGAAAGCGATCAGGATGACGCGCAACACAATCGCGCCGGCGGTACCGAAGAGAATGCCTTTGCGGCGCAGGTCGGGGGGCAGTTTGCGGCAAGCCAGCGCAATCACCACCGCATTGTCCCCGCCGAGCAGGATGTCGATGATGATGATTTGGCCCAGTGCGATCCAGAAGGGCGCGTGCGTCAGAAAATCCAAGTCCATGTAAGCACCTAATTTTTAAAAGGCAGCCCATGCACCATGCACAGGCCATCCGGTGGGGTGTCGTTACAAGTCAGGGAGGCGACGTGGTTCAGCGTTGGCGCTAGAAAATAGCCAACAGCCGGGCAGTAGCTTCGAAAGACCTGTGGTGCGGCACCATGGTTTTCGAAGGTCTTGCTCAGATCATGTGGGCCATGAACCTAACGCGCCGGAAGCTGTGAGGCTTCGTACTGACGACGCATTACATGTCGCTGCGCTTGCCGCTGGCAACGCAACAACGGGAGCTACTCCCCTTCGTCAGCGCGTATTGGAACACAAACGGAGCCATTTGCGCTGACAAAGACCGGTCCAGCGCACAGAGTATTCCCTGATGTTTGTGCTTACCCACACCTGTGGATAACAAGCTGTGAACAAGTGAGGGCGGTGGTGCACTTGGTGGCCAACCGGGCCCGCTCTATCATGCATGCTTGCCATGCAGTTCATCCACCTGACCGATCTGGAAGCCGCCATCAACCACTGGCGCAAGCTTGCGCCCAGTGGCCCCGGTGCCGCGCTGTCGCCGGAAGCCAGTGCTTTGGCCGAGGTCTATGCGCAACTGGTCTACGCGCGCAGGGATGAGGTCGATGCCCAGGAGATGGGCGAACTAGCCATGCAAGCCTGGCTCGCCTGGTGGGAGACCACGCCGGACACCCCCTGCATCGCCATTTGCTCCACCAGCCAGGGCGATGCGGTCTGCAAGGGCTGCGGTCGCAGTTTTGAGGAGGTGCAGCACTGGCTGGCATTTACCCCCGTGCAAAAGCGGGCGGTATGGCGGCGCATCACGCTGCAGGGCACGGCCTGGCGCTTTAACCGCTATGCGGAGCGCGCAGGCTCCGCGGGTGGTATCACTTCCAGCGAATAGGCTCTACAAACACGGTGCCCTTGTCGCTGGACAAGGTCAGCTGCCCTTCCTGGATGGTGGCCTGCAGTTGCATGCTGCGCTCGGCCAAGTCGGCCAGGGCTTGCGACACCTCGGATGGAATGCGGAACACTTCGAGCTTGGCCTGGCGGGCCAGCTTGCCTTCCAGGCCCTTCCACCAGATCTCGGCGGCATGGTTGAAGCAGTAGACCAGCATGTGGTCCGACTTGTTGCAGGCCTTGGTGATGGGCTTTTCTTCGGGCTGGCCCACTTCGATCCAGACGCGCTTGGCGCCGGTGAAATCGGTCAGGTGCACATCGGGGTTGTCCGGGTCGGACAGGCCGGCGCCAAAGCCCAGGGTGCCGTCGCCGTTGCACAGGTCCTGCAGCTGGTGGGCATTCAAGGCCAGCGCGACCAGGCGCACCATCATGCGCTCGTCGGTTTCGCTGGGGTGGCGCGCCAAGGTCAGGTTGTGGTCGGCGTAGTAGTTGTGGTCGATATCGGCAATCGACAAGTTGGCTTTGTAGATGGTGGATTTGATAGCCATGGGGCAGTGTCTGGTGACGAAGCCTTGGCTTCGGGGGTGAATCCGGCGCGCCAGGCAGACACGATGCGGTCTGCCGGGCGGTGAGAGGTAAAAGCAAGAGGCCAGGTCAGTGCCTGGCCTCCGGGAGCGCAGCCGCTTAAACGCGCTTTGCCAGCTCGGTGGCCTTGCCGATGTAGCTGGCCGGGGTCATGGCCAGCAGGCGGTCCTTGTCAGCCTGCGGGATCTCCAGGCTGTTGATCAGCTGGTGCAGGTCTTCGGCGCGCACCGTCTTGCCACGGGTCACTTCCTTGAGCTTCTCGTAAGCGCCTTGCACTCCATAGCGGCGCATGACGGTCTGGATCGGCTCGGCCAGCACTTCCCAGGCATTGTCCAGGTCGTCGGCCAGGCGCTCTTCGTTCAGCTCCAGCTTGTTCAGGCCGGTCATCAGCGAGGTGTAGGCCAGGGCGGCATAGCCGGTGGCCACGCCGATATTGCGCAGCACGGTGGAGTCGGTCAGGTCACGCTGCCAGCGGCTGACAGGCAGCTTCTCCGACAGATGGCGCAGCAGTGCATTGGCCAGGCCCAGGTTGCCTTCGGCGTTTTCAAAGTCGATCGGGTTGACCTTGTGCGGCATCGTGGACGAGCCGATCTCGCCAGCCTTCAGGCGCTGCTTGAAGTAGCCCACCGAGACATAGCCCCAGATGTCGCGCGACAGGTCGATCAGGATGGTGTTGGCGCGGGCGATGCCGTCGAACAGCTCAGCCATGTAGTCATGCGGCTCGATCTGGATGGAGTAGGGCTGGAACGTCAGGCCCAAGCCCTGGGGCTCGTGCTTTTCCACCACGTTCTTGCTGAAGCTTTCCCAGTCAAAGTCTGGCCAGGCCGACAGGTGGGCGTTGTAGTTGCCCACGGCGCCGTTCATCTTGGCGAGCAGCTTGACATTGGCAATGCGGTCCATCGCACCTTGCAGGCGTACCACCACATTGGCCAGTTCCTTGCCCACCGTGGTGGGGCTGGCGGTCTGGCCGTGGGTGCGGCTGAGCATGGGCACAGCGGCGTACTGGTGCGCCATCTCGCGCAGTTTGAGCACCACGCGGTCGAGGCCCGGCAAGATCACCTGGTCGCGGCCAGCGCGGATCTGCAGCGCATGGCTGGTGTTGTTGATGTCTTCGCTGGTGCAGGCAAAGTGCACAAACTCAGCGGCCTTGAGCAGCTCTGGGCGCGCCTCGAACTTGCTCTTGATCCAGTATTCCACCGCCTTCACGTCGTGGTTGGTGGTCTTTTCGATGTCCTTGATCGCCTGGGCATCGGCCTCGCTGAAGTGGTTCACCAGGCCGTGCAGGTAACTGCGTGCACCTTCGGACAGCGGCGCGAACTCGGCAAAGCCGGCATCGGACAGCGCGATGAACCAGGTGATCTCCACCTGTACACGGCGATGCATGTAGCCGAATTCGCTCATGATCGGGCGCAGGGTGGCGAGTTTGGAGGCGTAACGGCCATCCAGCGGAGAAAGGGCGGTAAGGGAAGACAGGCTCATGGGCCGCTATTGTAGGAGCGGGCCGTTTGCCGCATCGGCAGTCTGGCATTGCCTATTTACAATCAAGGGGCTGCACATGCCCCGCAAGGCCCCCCATGCCCACCGCAGGCAGGAGGGCCCTGCAGGCCGAATCGCCCCACCTGCCTGAGCCTGAAGCTATGAAATTGCTAGGAAGCCTGACCAGTCCCTATGTGCGCAAGGTGCGCGTGGTGCTGGCCGAGAAAAAACTCGATTACCGCTTGGAGACCCTGGATGTCTGGGGCGATAGGGTCACGATTGCCGCGGTCAACCCGCTGGGCAAGGTGCCTTGCCTGGTGCTGGATGACGGCTCGGCGCTGGTGGATTCGCGGGTGATCGTCGAGTACCTGGACACCTTGTCGCCCGTCGGCAAGCTGATTCCCAGCCTGGGCCGCGAGCGCGCCGAGGTGCGCAGCTGGGAGGCCCTGGCCGATGGCGTGCTGGATGCCGCTGTGCTGGCGCGCATGGAGCATGCCTTTGCCGGGCGTTCTGATGCACAGCGCAGTCCCGCCTGGGTGGAGCGCCAGCTGGGCAAGGTGTGGGCAGGGCTGGAGGCTATGAGCCATGGTCTGGGCCAGAAAAACTACTTTGCCGGCGCCGGTGTGCATATCAGCCTGGCCGATATAGCGGTGGGCTGTTGCCTGGCCTGGCTGCGGTTTCGCTTTCCCGAGCTGGACTGGGCCACACGCTACCCCAACTTGGCACAGCTGCTGGAGCGGCTGGAAGCCCGGCCCAGCTTTGCAGCAACACAGCCCCAGCTCTGAAGGGCACAAAAAAAGGCCCAGTCGCGTGGACTGGGCCTGGGCATAAAAAAAGTTGCGAAGCGTCCCGAAGTGAATGATAGAGAGGGAGGGAGGAGAAGCACTCCAGGCTTGCAGTCAGACCGAATTGGGCCTGAAAGACTTCGCAACATTAAAAAGGGTCTGTAAAAACTGCGCGGATCGCTTTCACATGGTTCAAAGAGTGCAAGAGGCGGTTTTAAGTTTCCGCATGCCACCCTAAATGTATTGTAAACAAATAAATAATTTGTTTCATTCCGTTATCATTCGTCGAATTAATCGATTTGCTTGACACGATAGTACATCGTTTTTGATGCCCTTGCGCGTAAGTGAATGCTAGCGACCGATGGTGGCACAGTATAAACCCTTATGAATTCCCGAGTTCCATCGGCGCATCTACATGGCTTATGCGGTCTGCAACACCGTTTTCCACAGCGCACGCACCGTCTGCTGCTCCTCCAGCAAAGCTGTTTCTGGCACCTGGGTAGGTGCCTCGTTCAGCCGGGCCAAATGTTGCACACGGCGCAATGCGCGGTAGGCATTTGCGGTCGTCTCACCCATGCCTTCAGGCAGCAAGCCCGCACTTTCGGCACGGCGCAGCAAGCTGATGTTCCCCAAGTTGGGACGCAATTCGGGATTGCAAGCCGAATGCAGCAAGACCAGGTACTGCACGACAAATTCCACATCCATCATCCCGCCGACGCTGTGTTTAACATCGAAGAGGCCTGCAGGCACCTTGTGGGCGCTGCGCACCCGCTCGCGCATGGTGGCGATCTCGCTGCCCAGTGCTGCGGCATCGCGCGGCGCAGTGATCACAGCCTCGCGCACCGCGTCAAAACGGGCCGCCAGCGCAGGGCTGCCCAGCACAAAGCGCGAGCGTGTCATCGCCTGGTGCTCCCAGGTCCAGGCGGTGTTGCTGCCGCGCTGCTGCTGGTAGTTGGCATAAGAGTCAAAGCTGGTCACCAGCAGGCCGGAGTTGCCGTTGGGGCGCAAGGCGGTGTCGATCTCGAACAGATCGCCTTCGCCGGTCTTCACGGTCAGCCAGCTGATGAGCTTGCGCACAAAGGCCGAATAGACCTCGGGCGCACGCTCGTCCTCATCATCAAACACAAAGACGATATCCAGATCGCTGCCGTAGCCGAGCTCTTTGCCGCCCAGCTTGCCGTAGCCGATGATGCCGAACTGCGGCTCTTCCCGGTGGATGTTTTTCAGCCTGCCCCAGCACCAGCGGGTGGTGATGCGCAGGATCGCATCGGCCAGCGCTGACAGGTCATCGGCCACCTGCTCAACGGTGATTTGCTGCTCGATATCGCGCGCCAGGGTGCGGAAGGTTTCGGCATGGTGGGCGCGGCGCAGCAGGTTCAGCAGGTTCTCGTCATCGTCTTCTGCGGTGGATTGCAAAGCGGCCCGGCGCCGCTCGAGGTCGGCTTCAAACTCCTGCGGGTTGAAGCGCTCATGCATCAGCGCGTCGCTGGCCAGCTCATCGATGACACCGGGGTGCTGCAGCATGTAGCGGGCCGGCCATTTGGCGGCGCCCAGCATGTGCATCAGCTTTTCATGCACGGCCGGGCGCTCCTGCAGCATCGCCAGGTAGCTTTCGCGGCGCAGCAGGGATTCCATCCAATCGGCCAGGCGCACGGCGGCGATTTCGCTGACCTGGCCCTGGCCCAGCCACTGGGCTGTGCGCTGCAGCAGCAAGACCAGGCGGCTGCGGCCCGCATCGCTCAGGTAGCTGTAGCGGGGGTTGCGCTGCCACTGCAGCACGCGCTCGCGCACCGCCTCGGGCAGCTTGGGCAGTACGGTCTCCAGCTCAGGGACGCTGGCAGCCGCGCCCTTGGCACCGCCGCACTGGCCGCCCTTGCAGGCCTCGCTTCCGCCCAGCAGCTTGTCAAACTCCTGCGCCACCAGTTCGCGGTGCGCATCGAGCTGGTGCAAAAAGCGGCACTCGTCGTCATAGCCCAGGGTCCGCGCCATCCACAGCAGGTCGTCGTCGCGTGTGGGCAGCACATGGGTTTGCTGGTCGTCCAGGTACTGGATTCGGTGCTCGACCTTGCGCAGAAAAATATAGGCATCGGCGAGGGCCTGCGCCGTCTCGGGCGCCATCAGGTTGGCGCGCTCCAGGCGGGGCAGGGCCTCGAGGGTGGCACGGCAGCGCAGCTCAGGGAACTGGCCGCCCCGCACCACTTGCAGCAGCTGCACGATGAACTCAATCTCGCGGATGCCGCCGCGCGAGAGCTTGACGTCATTGGCGCGCTCGGGGTGGCCGGCGCTGCGCTTGGCCGCATGCTCGCGGATCTGGCGGTGCAGGCTGCGCAGCGAATCGAAGACCGCGTAATCCAGGTAGCGGCGGAACACAAAGGGCAGCACCGCGCTGCGCAGCGCCTGCACATTGGGGCTGCGGGTATCGGCCAGCGGTGCCACGATGCGGCTTTTGAGCCAGGCAAAGCGCTCCCATTCACGGCCATGGGTTTGCAGATAGTCTTCCAGCGCGGCGACCGAGATGGCGGCCGGGCCGGAGTTGCCATTGGGCCGCAGCATCAGATCGACGCGGAACACAAAGCCGTGCTCGGTGGTTTCGCCAATCAGCTGGTAGATCAGCTTGATTGCGCGGATGAAATACTCATGGTTGCTGAGCTTGCCTCGGCCATCGGGTTGGCCCAGGGTTTCGCCTTCTTGCTCATAGATATAGATCAGATCGATATCACTGGAGACATTCAGCTCGCGCGCGCCCAGCTTGCCCATGCCGATGATCCACAGCTGCACCGGGTTGCCATCGGCATCACGCGGGGCGCCATGGCGGCTGTCGAGCTCGGCCCGGGCGGCAGTGCAGGCGGCGTCCAGGGTCAGCTCGGCCAGCTCGGTCACGCCCTGGGTGATGGTGGCCAGATCGGCCTGCAGGTCGCAGTCGAGCTGCACCAGCCGCTCCATGACCAGCTGGCGAAGAATGCGCAGCGCAGCGCCCAGTGCATAACCCTGTGCCAGCAGCGCGGCCAAGGTGGGGGCCATGGTGGCATGGGTGGGTGGGCCGCTGGGCAAGAGGTCCAGCAAACCCTCGTAGCGGCGGTGCAGGCGCTGGACGAAGCGGGAGTGTTCAGAAAGAGGCAGGCTGGCCTGCGGGGGCGTGATATCCGTGTGTGCCATAGCGCTTTATCGACAATGTCCTGCGGCCGAACTGTTCAAATGCTCACATATGCAACGCGAGCGAGGGACTTGCCGCGGGTCATAATTTCGCTTCCCCCTTACTGATTGGACTCGATTGACTGTGCGCGCGCCCCGATTGCTCAAGCTCGCTGCCAAGCTGATGCAATGGTCCATGGGCTTATTGCTGGGCTTGGTGCTGCTGCTGGCTGTGGCCGTGGCGGCGCTGCATTGGTGGATTGTGCCGCGTATCGATGACTTTCGCCCGCAAGTGGAATCTCGCTTATCAGAGGCGCTGGGCCTGCCGGTCCACATCGACCGTTTGCAGGCCGATGGCAACAACAGCCTGGTGCCCACCATTGCGGTAAAGGGGCTGCGCATCGAGCAGCCAGATGGGTCCACAGGGTTTACCCTGGATGCGATCCAGGTGGCCCTGTCCGTACCTTCGCTGCTGCGGCTACGGGCCGAGCAGATCGTCATCAACGCTCCGCAACTGACCGTGCAGCGCGCCGCCGACGGCAGTGTGCGCATCGCCGGTGTATTGGTGGAAAGCGCCAAGGGCGAGGACAGCGGCAGCGCCGGCGACTGGCTGTTCCGCCAGCGCGAGGTACTGATCCAAGGCGGCAGCATCATCTGGGATGACCAACTGCGCGGCCTCCCGCCCGTCAGCTTCAGCGATGTGCATCTGCTGCTGCGCAACCCTGGTCTGCGCCATGAATGGCAACTGCGCGTGCGCCCGCCCGAAGACTGGGGCGATGCGTTGGAATTGCGTGGCCGCATGCACCAGCCGCTGTGGGCGCTGCACGATGGTAGCTGGAAGCACTGGAGTGGCCAGCTTTACCTGGAAGCGCTCCAGCTGAATGCCTCCGCGATGGCGCCGTATCTGCCGCCAGCGGTGGGCCTGCAGCAAGGCCAGGGCTCGGCCCGCCTCTGGCTGGATGTGACGCGTGGCAAGCTCAGCAACGGGACGGCCGATGTGGCCTTGCGCGATGTGGGCGTGCGCCGGCAGGCCACGGCTGGCAGCGATGACAAAACGGCGCAGGGCACGGTGCTGCTGCTGCGATCGGTGCAGGGCCGCATCGGCGGCGCGGCCGACGACAGCGGCTTTCGCGTGCTGACCGAGAACCTGGCGGTGGAATCGGCCAACGGCGAGCGTTGGCCGGGTGGCAGCGCCCGCATCAACCATGTCTATGCCCAGGGCAAGCAGCCCAGCGAGACCGAGGCCAGCGCCCAATCGCTTGATATTGCCTCGCTGGCCCAGCTGGCGCGGCTGCTGCCCATCCCCGACAACGCCCGCCAGTGGCTGCAAAGCAATCGGCCTGCCGGCCTGATCCGCAGTGCATCCGCCCATTGGCGCGGCGATATGGATACCTTGCAGGACTGGCAGGTCAAGGCCGATGTGGGCCAGTTCGCCTTTGGCATACCGGCGGCTGCACCGCGCGCCAATGCCGCGCGCGACAGCCATGGCGGCCTGGTACTGGCCGCCGGCCAGCCGCATGTGGGCCTGCGCGGGTTGGATCTGGCCATTGATGCGCGTGCTGGCGGAGGCCAGGCCAAGCTCAGCTTTGCCGATGGCGCGCTCTACCTTCCTTCGGTGTTTGAGGAGCCCATGCTGCCCATCACCTCGGCCAACACCCAGCTGCAGTGGACGGTGCAGGGCGAGCATATCCAGATGCAGTCCGATCGCCTGGAGTTTGCCAATGCGCATGCGGCCGGCCATGCGCGCTGGTCCTGGCAGACGGCCGACCCGCAGAAGACGGGTTCCCAATCGCGTTTCCCCGGTATCTTGCAGCTCAAGGGTGTGCTGGACCGGGCCGATGGCACCCAGGTGCACCGCTATTTGCCGCTGCATATTCCGCCCGATGCGCGGCACTATGTGCGCGATGCGGTGCTCGCCGGCCAGGCCAGCAATGTGCAGTTCGAGATCAATGGCGACCTCTGGGAAGTGCCGTTCCCGGATTCGCGCCATGGTCTGTTTCGCATCGTCGCGCCGGTGCGTGATGTGCGCTATGCCTATGTGCCCAACTCCCACCTGCACCCTGGTGAAAAGCCCTGGCCGGAGCTCAACCGCCTCTCGGGCGAGCTGGTGTTTGAAGGCAATGGCATGCAGGTCAACAAGGCCAAGGGCATCCTGGACGGCAATGCGCGCATCGTCGTCGACCAGACCAGCGCCAAGATTCCCGACTTCCATGACACGCGGGTGCTGGTCGATGCGCAGGCCAACGGGCCGCTGGCCGATATGCTGGCCACCGTGCGCGGCAGCGCGATCGATGCGCTGACCCAGCAGGCCTTGGCGCAGACCCAGGCCGAGGGCGATGCTCAATTGCAGCTCAAGCTGGACTTGCCGGTGCATGACATGGTTCAGTCCAAAGTGGAGGGTAAGGTGCAACTGCCGGGCAACCGCATCCAATTCCATGATGACTCACCGGTGGTGGAGAAGGTCACCGGCGCAGTGCAGTTTTCCGAGCACGGCTTTGCACTGCAGGATCTGCAAGGCCAGGCGCTGGGCGGCGCGGTCCAGTTCTCGGGCGGCATGGATGTCAGCGGCATGCCTGTTGGCGCCGACCATGGCCCCCGGCTCAAGGTGCGTGCCAATGGCGTGGCCTCGGCCGAAGGCCTGCTGCGCGCCAAGGAGCTGGGCCCGGTGGTGCAGCTGGCGCAGTTGGCACAAGGCCAGGCCGCCTACCAGCTGGAGATCAGCCTGGCGCAAGGGGTGCCTTTGGTAGAGGTGCGCAGTGATCTGGCCGGCATGGCCCTGGCGCTGCCGCCGCCGTTGAAGAAGGCGGCCGACGAGGTCTGGCCCACCCACTTTGCCAGTACCGTGCCGGATGCCCCGCGCGCGGCGCTGGTGCGGCAGAACATGCAGCTGGATGTGGGCGGCCGCCTGCAAATGCGCTATGTGCGTGACATCAGCAACGATGACGCGGTGCCCGACAAGGTAGTCAGCGGCGTGCTGCGCCTGGGTGCTGGCGCGCTGACCTTGCCGGCCAAGGGCGTGATTGCCGAGGTGCAGTTGCCGCAGGTGGATGTGCAGGAATGGCAGGCGCTGGGCCAGCGCTTGAAGGGCATGGCGCCTGCCCGGGTGCCCTTGGCCGAGGGTGCGGTGGCTGCATCGCAGGAGGACGACCCCTATGCGGCGTTTTTACCGGACCACTGGGATATCCGCCTGGACACGGTGCAGGTGCGCGGCATGGACATCCACAACCTGCACCTGAGCGGCTCGCGCACGGGCGCACGCTGGCGCAGCCAGGTCAGCTCCAGCCTGCTCGATGGCCAACTAGAGTACGAGCAAGAGGCCAAGGGCCCCGGCACCATCCGCGCGCGGCTGAGCCAGCTGCGCGTGGGCCAGGAGGGGGCGGACAGCAAACCTGGCTTCAGCCATGACGATGCGCCCGGGCAAGAGCCGGGCCAATTGCCGGCGCTGGATGTGGTGGTGGAGGATCTGCGCTGGCGCCAGCATTCGGTAGGCCGGCTCGAGGTACAGGCAGTCAACCAGCGCCAGGCGGACAAGTCCTGGTGGCAGCTGAAGAACATGGTGCTCTCGAACGACGCCGCCAGCTTCCAGGCCAGCGGCGACTGGGGCGCCCAGCGCAGCAGCGGTGGCGGGCGCCGTACCGAGCTGGAGATGCGACTGGATTTGAAGGACACGGGCGCTCTGCTGGGCCGCTTGGGCATGGCCGGCGTGGTGCGCCAGGGCAAGGGCGCGGTGCAGGGCAGCATCGGTTGGACGGGCAGCCCCGTCAGCCCCGACTACGCCAGCATGGACGGAAAATTGCATGTCGATGTCGGCCAGGGCCAATTTCTGAAGGTGGAGCCCGGTGCCGCCAAGCTGCTCGGCGTGCTCAATCTGCAGGCCTTGCCGCGCCGCCTGACCCTGGATTTCAAGGATGTATTCAGCGCCGGTTTTGGTTTTGACTTTGTGCGCGGCGATGTGCTGGTGAGTGATGGCGTGGCCTCGACCACCAACTTGCAGATGAAGGGCGTGACCGCCGCCGTGCTGCTCGAAGGCCGCGCCAATCTGCGCGATGAGACCCAGGACCTGCACGTGGTCGTCATCCCCGAGCTGAACACCACGACCATGGCCTTGGTGACCACGGCCATCAATCCGGTGATCGGCATCGGCACCTTCCTGGCGCAGGCCTTGTTCAAAGGACCGTTGACCCAGGCGGTGACGCAGGAATTCGAAGTCAGCGGCTCCTGGTCGGAACCCGAGGTCAAGCGCCTCAACCGCCGGCAAGAGGCCGACCCCAGCGCCGTCGGCACGCCGCATTGAGCGCCCAGCCACGGCGCTGAGTCGCCTCCGATATCCGCAAGCGCCAGTTCCGGGCCTGGGCTTGCGGATAATAGCCGCTAGTTTCTCTTGCAGGATGCATCGATGAAAGTAGCCGCACTCCAAATGGTGACCAGCACGCAATGGGCGCACAACCGCGCCCAGGCCTGGCAACTGCTGCAGCAGGCGGCGGCTGCGGGTGCCGAGATGGCGGTGCTTCCCGAGTACTTTTGCCTGATGGGCCAGCGCGATACCGACAAGCTGGCGCTGGCCGAGCCGTTTGGCGATGGCCCCATGCAGCAGTTTTTGGCCGACAGCGCCCGCAGTCTGGGTATCTGGATCGTCGGCGGCACCCTGCCTTTGCAAGGGCCGGATGCCGAGCATGTGTACAACAGCAGCTGCGTCTACAACCCCCAGGGCGACTGCGTGGCGCGCTACGACAAGATCCACCTGTTCTGCTATGCCAATGAGCGCGAGTCCTATGACGAGCACCGGGTCATCGCACCCGGGAACACCGCAGTGCAGTTTGACTTGCCCAGCCGCGATGGCCAAAGCTGGCGCATCGGCCTGAGCACCTGCTACGACCTGCGCTTTCCCGAGCTGTACCGGCTGCATGCGCAGGCGGGCGCACAGCTGATGCTGGTGCCCAGCGCCTTTACCTACACCACCGGCCAGGCCCATTGGGCGCTGCTGCTGCGCGCGCGGGCGGTGGAGAACCTGGCCTATGTGCTGGCCGCTGCCCAAGGCGGCGTGCATGAGAACGGCCGCCGCACCTGGGGCCACAGCATGGCCATCAACCCCTGGGGCGAGGTGATGGCGCTGCAGGCCAGCGAGCCCGGCGTGGTGCTGGCCGATCTGGACTGGGCTGCACTGCAGCAGTGGCGCCAGCAGCTGCCGGCTCTCCAGCACCGCGTATGCTGATGGCGCATTGGGCGCAGTCGCTAGCGCAGCGCTGGCACCAAAGCTGGCGGCGCTGGTCGCTGTGGTCGGCGCTGGTGCTGCTGGTGGCGGGCACCCTGGTCACCCAGGTCTGGCTGGCGGGGCGCTATGAGATCTCCGAAGTGCAGCAGCGGCTGGACCGCGAGGCCCAGGATGCCGTCAGCGACATCCGCAGCCTGTTCAACGACAACGTCAACCGCCTGCGCAGCATGCCGCGCTATGACAGCGATGTCATGGCCTGGCAGTCGGCGGCAGCCGGCATCTTGCGCAACCAGCGTGACCTGGCCCATATCGAGTGGCGCAATCCACAGCTGCAGATCGAGACCAGCGAGGAGTCGCCGTATTTGAACCTGCAGTGGTCGGCCATCGACCGCACGGGCATGAACACCGAGAGCCATACCGCCTGCCTGCGGGCCCGCAACACGGGCGCTGCTTCGTATGCGGGCAGCTATTTTCTGTCGCAGGGCAATGGCACGGGGCTGGAGCTGCTGGAGCTGTGCGTGCCGGTGATCACCGGTGATAAGTTGCATGGCTTTGCGGTGGCCACCTACATCCTGCAGAACGTGCTGTCGGACCTGGTCAGCGAGAGCCTGCGCCGCAACCATGAGCTGTCCTTCACCGAGACCGATGGCACGCGCCTGGCGATCGTGAGTACACCCAGGCGCGGCACGCGGGTGTTCACGTCCAACCAGCTGCTCGATCTGCCGGGCGTGGCGCTGATGCTGCGGGTGGACAGCTGGCATGCGGCGCCCAATGTGTTCCCCAATGTGCTCACGGCCCTGGTCACCGGCATGTCGATCGCGCTGATCACCGTGCTGGTGGTGCTGGTGCGCGACAACCGCCGCCGCTTGAAGGCCGAGCGTGATCTGGGTGATGCGCTGGCCTTTCGCAAGGCGATGGAGGACTCGCTGGTGACGGGGCTGCGCGCGCGCGACCTGCACGGCAAGGTGACCTATGTGAACCCGGCGTTTTGCGAGATGGTGGGGTTCTCGGCCGAGGAGATTCTGGACCCGAGCAAGGCTACGCCCTACTGGCCCCCGGAGTTGGCGCCGGAATACGCACGCCGCCAGCAGATCCGCCTGTCCGGCCACTTGCCGCCGCCGCGTGAGGGCTATGAGTCCACCTTCATGCACAAAGATGGGCGGCGTTTTCCGGTGCTGATTTTCGAGGCTCCGCTGATCAATGCCGCCGGCATGCACACCGGCTGGATGAGTGCCTTTGTCGACATGAGCGAACAGCGCCGGGTCGAGGAGCTGTCGCGCGCCTCGCAGGAGCGCCTGCAGGCCACCGCGCGCCTGGCGACCGTGGGCGAGATGGCGTCGCTGCTCAGCCACGAGCTCAACCAACCGCTGGCCGCCATCTCCAGCTATGCCACCGGCATCATGAACCTGCTGCCCGATGGCGCGCCGCCCGATGAGGTGCAGGAGCACCTGCCCGATGTGCGCATGGCCGTGCAGCGCATGGCCTTCCAGGCCGAGCGGGCCGGCAAGGTCATCAAGAGCGTGCATGGCTTTGTGCGCCGCCGCGACCAGTCGCGCGAGTTTGTGCAAGCCTCCGAATTGATGGATGCGGTATTGCCGCTGGTGCGGCTGCAGGCGCGTAAACTCTATGTCGATGTGGCCACCGAGCTGGCGCCCGGTTTGCCGGCCGTCTTTTGCGACCGGACCATGGTCGAGCAGGTGCTGCTCAACCTCAGCCGCAACGGCATGCAGGCCATGGACTATGGCGGCACGCACCCGCGGGTGCTGCAGATGCTGGTGCGGCTGGCGCCCAGCGACGACGGCCGTGATTGGGTGGAGTTTGTGGTGGCCGATGTGGGCGAGGGCATCACCGAAGAGGTGGCCGCCCGCCTCTACACCCCCTTCTTCACTACCAAGGACGAGGGCATGGGCCTGGGCCTGAGCCTCTGCCGCACCGTGGTGGAGCAGCATGGCAGCCATCTGCGCTACCTGCCCCACCAGCCGCGCGGGACCGTTTTCAGTTTTACCCTGCCAACCTGGCGCAACGATTGAAAGTTCAGAGATGCAGCCGCTAGTGAATGCGACCGTGTATATCGTCGATGATGATGCCGAGGTGCGGGATGCGCTGGCCTGGATGCTGCGCTCGCGCCGTCTGCTGAGCGAAGGCTTTGCATCGGCCGAGGCCTTTGAAGCCATGCTGCGCAGCCGACCGCCCCAGGTGGATCCGGCCTGCGCGCTCTTGGATGTGCGCATGCCCGGCATGAGCGGCCTGGCGCTCTTTGATCGTTTGGTCGAGATGGAGGTGATCGCTGCCTTGCCGGTGATCTTCTTGACCGGCCACGCCGATGTGCCGACGGCCGTGGCCACGGTCAAGCGCGGGGCCTTTGATTTTTGCGAAAAGCCGTTTTCCGACAACGCGCTGGTCGACCGCATCGAACATGCGCTGCAGGCATCAAGCGCCTACCTGGACACCCTGCGCTCGCAGCAAGGCGTGCGCGAGCGCGTGGCCGAGCTGACGGACCGGGAGCAGGCCGTCATGCGCCTGGTGATCGATGGCCTGCCCAATAAATTGATTGCCGATGGGCTGAGCATCAGCGTGCGCACGGTGGAAGTGCACCGCGCCCGAGTGTTTGACAAGATGCAGGTCAAATCGGCAGTGGAACTGGCCAACCTGCTGCGCGATCTGGCTTAAATATCGCAGCACACACCAAAGCACGCAGCATCAGAGACAAAAAAGGCGCCCGTTGAACGGACGCCCTTGTGCATGGAGACCAGCGGGTTTTAACGGCCTGGCTGCACTTCACCCACAAAGATTTCGACGCGGCGGTTGTGTGCGCGGCCAGCAGATGTGTCGTTGGTGGCGACTGGCTGGCGCGAACCCATGCCCTGTACCTGGATACGCGCGCCGTTCACGCCGCGCTGGGTCAGGTAGTTGCGTGCGCTTTCTGCACGGGCGAGGGACAGCGGATCGTTGATGCCGTCGTTGCCGGTGCTGTCGGTGTGGCCGATGATGCGAACCTGGGCGTTTTGGTTGCTGCGCAGGCCTTCGGCAAAGCGGTCTAGGATGGGTGCGAAGTTGCCCTGGATGTCCGAGCGGTTGGTCTGGAACGAGATGTCGCTGGGGATATCGAGCTTGAGTTGGTTGTCAGGCGTCTGGGTTACGACAACGCCGGTGCCCTGGGTCGCCTGCTCCATCTCCTGCTTTTGCTTTTGCATGTGCTGCGACCAGATATAGGTGCCCAGCGCGCCGATACCAGCACCAATCACCGCGCCCGAGCCGGCATGGCCGCCAGCAATCGCGCCGACCGCAGCGCCGCCCAGTGCGCCTACGCCAGCGCCCGTGGCGGTTTGGCGTTGGGTGTCGGACATGTTGGCGCAACCGCTCAGAATGGCCAGGCTGGCAACGGCAGAGACTAGAATTTGTTTACGCATGCTTGAACTCCTCTGATGCATGTGCCTTCCCGGAAAAGTGGGCAGGCCGTGAATGCAAATTGTGGGCAGTAGAACGCCCAATTGCCAGAGACAAAGTTCAAAAATGGTAAAAATGACGGCAATGAGCGGCCATGTCCTACGATTTGCGCAAGCTAGTCGCGAGGGGGCTGCTCATCTTTGCTTACGATTTCTCCTTTTTTGCGACCGGCAAACATCGTCCACCAGACGATCGCCACCAGTATGACCAACGCCAATAGCGCTTCCAACAATATCAGTCCCATCGGTGCCCGCTCCTTACGTATGCTGTCGATGGCTGCGATTGTAGGAATTCTGGCAGCCTGCTCCACCCAAGTCCCTTTGGATGAGCCGTCCTCTCCAACGACGCGCCCACCGGTGTCGGGCAGCATCGAGGTGCTGCCACCCGATGCCAACGAGCCGCTGCCTCCGGCGATCCAGCAAGCCAAGAGCCGCTGGGTGCCTGTGCACTGGTCATCGGTGCCCGGTCTGGAGCAGGACAACCTGGCCGACGCCTGGAACGCCTGGATCAAAAGCTGCGGCCGCCCACCCGCGCCCTTTGCGCAGTTCTGCTCCGAGGTGCGGCGCATGAGCCTGGCCTCCACCGAAGAGCAGCGCGCCTGGATGGTGTCGCGCTTCCAGCCCTACCGCGTGGAATCGCTCGATGGCAATCCCGATGGCATGCTGACCAGCTATTTCGAGCCCATGCTGGAGGGCACGCGCCTGCCGGGCAATGGCTATTCGATACCGCTGTACAAATCACCCGCCAGCCTGGGCACGCGCAAGCCCTGGTTCAGCCGCCAGCAGATCGAGACTTCGCCCCAGGTGCAGGCCGAGCTGCAGGACAAGGTGATTGCCTGGGTCAACGATCCTGTCGATGCGATGGTGTTGCATATCCAAGGCTCGGGCCGTGTGCGCATCACGGAGCCCGATGGCTCGGTGCGCCTGATCCGCGTGGCCTATGCCGCCACCAATGACCACCCCTACAAGAGCATTGGCCGTTGGCTGCTGGACCAGGGCTTGGTGCGCGATGCCACCTGGCCGGGCATCAAGGCCTGGATTGCCGCCAACCCGAGCCGCGTCAACGAGTTGCTCTGGAGCAACCCGCGCTATGTCTTCTTCAAGGAAGAGCCGCTGTCGCCGCTGGATGCCGAGTTTGGCCCCAATGGCGCCCAGGGCGTGCCGCTGACCCCTGGCCGCTCGATTGCGGTGGACCGGGCCAGCATCCCCTACGGCACCCCCGTGTGGATGTCGTCCACTGGGCCGACCGTGCAGCTCAACCGCCTAGTGATGGCGCAGGATACGGGCAGTGCCATTTTGGGTGCCGTGCGCGCTGACTACTTTGCCGGTTGGGGCCATGAGGCGGGCGATTTTGCCGGCCGGGTCAAGCAGCCGCTGCGCTTGTGGGTGCTGTGGCCCCGGGGTGTGGCCAAGCGCTGATCAGCCAGGTTTCTGCCAAAGAGAAAGGCCAGCCGCGAGGCTGGCCTTTTGCATGGGGCGGCTCTATCGCGCAACGCGTTAGCGCAAGGGCGAGCCCTTGGGGTTGGCCGTCATCGGCAGCGGCAGGGCGCTGCTGGACTTGACCTCGCCCAGCGAAAACGTGGTGTGTACATCTTTCACATTCGGCAGGCGCAACAGCACATTGCGGATAAAGCTGGAGAAGCTCTCCAAATCCTTGGCCACCACCTGCAGCTCAAAGGTGCCGGCGCCACTGATGTAGTGGCAAGAGGTGACCTCGGGCAGCAGGCGGATCGACTCTTCCATGCGCAAGGTGATGTCGGCGGTGTTCTGCGCGGCATCGACGCGGACAAAGGCCAGCACGCCCAGGCCGAGCTTGTGGCGGTCCAGGATGGCGTGGTAGCCGGTGATGTAGCCGGCCTCTTCCAGCGCGCGCACCCGGCGCCAGCAGGGCGCGGCCGACAGCCCCACGCGCTGGGCCAGGTCGGCATTCGTCAAACGGGCGTTTTGTTGAAGCTCGTAGAGGATGGCCCAGTCGAATTTGTCAATTTGGTTCATTTATCGCCATTATTGAGCAATATTCTTTCAAATACTAGGTAAAGCCCGGCAAGGAAAAGAATACTTTATTCTCGCTGCCCGTCATACACTGCATCGATGAAGGACTGGGTGTTTTGCCCAGGCCGCTGGACTTGGTTCCAGACTCTTATAAACGCCCCACAATCCCGGACCTGCCACAAGCGGCTACCGGGTGCTCTCCCCAGGAGACAAGACGATGAATGCCTCACTCCCCGAGTCCGTCCGCAAAGCGCTGGAGACGGTCACGCTTGATGACAACCTGCAACGCAGGTTGCAACACAAATATGCAGCGGGCGGCGCAGCCGCACGTGGCGTATTTGGCGATGAGCTTGTTTGCCAAGGAGGTGTGTGATGAACGCTTCATTGCCCGAGTCGGTTCGCAAAGCGCTGGAAACCGTCACGCTCGACGACAAATACGCACTGGCCCATGGCCGTGCCTTCATGAGCGGGGTGCAAGCCCTTGTTCGCCTGCCGATGCTGCAGCGCCAGCGTGATGCGCTGGAGGGCCTCAACACCGCAGGCTTCATCAGCGGCTACCGCGGCTCGCCACTGGGCGGCTACGACCAGGCGCTGTGGGCTGCCAAAAAGCATCTCAAAGAAAACAACATCGAGTTCCAGCCCGGCGTGAATGAAGAGCTTGGCGCCACCGCAGTCTGGGGCACGCAGCAGCTCGACCTGTACCCGCAGAGCAAAAAGTTCGACGGTGTCTTTGGCATCTGGTACGGCAAGGGCCCGGGCGTTGACCGCAGCGTGGACGTGTTCAAGCACGCCAACATGGCAGGCACCGCCAAGCATGGCGGCGTGATCGCGTTGGCGGGTGATGACCACATCAGCAAGTCCTCGACCGCGGCGCACCAGAGCGACCACATCTTCAAGGCCGTCGGCTCGCCGGTGTTCTTTCCCTCCAGCGTGCAGGACATCCTGGACATGGGCCTGCATGCCTTTGCACTGAGCCGTTTCTCCGGCGTCTGGTCGGGCATGAAGACGATCCAGGAGATTGTGGAATCGTCTGCTAGCGTCTCGGTGGACCCGGACCGGGTGAACATCATCACCCCCGATGATTTTGTGATGCCGCCCGGCGGCCTGCACATCCGCTGGCCCGATGCGCCGCTGGAGCAGGAAGCGCGGCTGATGGACTACAAGTGGTATGCGGCGCTGGCCTATATCCGCGCCAACAAGCTCAACTACAACGTCATCTCTACCCCCAACGACCGCTTTGGCATCATCGCCAGCGGCAAGGCTTTCAACGACACGCGCCAGGCGCTGATCGACCTGGGTCTGGATGACGACACCTGCCGCCAGCTGGGCATCCGGCTGCACAAGGTCAACGTGGTATGGCCGCTGGAGGCCTCCATCACGCGCGACTTTGCGATGGGCCTGCAGGAGATCCTGGTGGTCGAGGAAAAGCGCCAGATGATCGAGTACCAGCTCAAGGAAGAGCTGTACAACTGGCGCTCGGATGTACGCCCCCATGTGCTGGGCAAGTTTGACGAGACCGATGGCGACCACTCGGGTGGCGAATGGTCCGTGCCCAACCCCAGCGAGCATTGGCTGCTGCGTCCCAAGGCCGATCTGACCCCGGCGCTGATTGCCCAGGCGCTGGCCAAGCGCCTCAAAAAGCTGGGCGTGCCCGACGACATCGTGCGCCGCATGGATGCGCGCCTGCAGGTGATTGCTGCGCGTGAGCAGGGGCTGAAGGACAGCGCGCAAGAGTCGGTCGACCGCCTGCCCTGGTTTTGCAGCGGCTGCCCGCACAACACCAGCACCCGCGTGCCTGAAGGCAGCCGCGCGGTGGCCGGCATTGGCTGCCACTACATGGTCAACTGGATGCCGGACCGCAACACCAGCACCTTCACGCAAATGGGCGGCGAAGGGGTGACCTGGGTCGGGCAGGCTCCGTTCACCACCGACCAGCATATATTCTCCAATCTGGGCGACGGTACCTACTTCCACAGTGGTCTGCTGGCCATCCGCCAAAGCATTGCCTCGGGCGTGAACATCACCTACAAGGTGCTCTACAACGATGCGGTGGCGATGACCGGCGGCCAGCGCGTGGGCGAGCGCCCCGAAGGCCATTCGGTGCTGCAGATCATGACCAGCCTGATCTCCGAAGGGGTCAAGAAGCTGGTCATCGTGACCGACGAACCCGAGAAGTACCAAGGCGTGCAGCTGGGCGCTGGTGTGACCGTGCACCACCGCGATGAGCTGGACCGCATCCAGCGCGAGTTCCGCGAGCTCAAGGGCACCACGGCCATCATCTACGACCAGACCTGCGCTACCGAAAAGCGCCGCCGCCGCAAACGCGGCACCCTGGCCACCCCCGCCAAGACCGTCATCATCAACGAGGCGGTGTGTGAGGGCTGTGGCGATTGCTCGGTGCAGTCCAACTGCCTGTCGGTCGAACCGGTAGAGACCGATTTTGGCCGCAAGCGCAAGATCAACCAAAGCACCTGCAACAAGGATTTCTCCTGCGTCAAAGGCTTCTGCCCGAGCTTTGTCACCATTGAAGGCGGCCAGCTTAGAAAGGCTAAGAAAGAGAAAAAAGGCGACATGGCCAAGCTGCCGGCCTTGCCTGATCCGGTGCTGCCGGTGGCCACCCAGGCCTGGGGCATTGTGGTGGCAGGCGTCGGCGGTACCGGCGTGATCACCATCGGCTCCTTGCTGGGCATGGCTGCGCACTTGGAAGGCAAGGGCGTGGTCACGCAGGATGCGGCGGGTCTGGCGCAAAAGGGCGGCTCGACCTGGAGCCATATCCAGATCGCCAATTCGCCCAGCGCCATCTACACCACCAAGGTGGACACGGCCAAGGCCGACCTGATCATCGGTTGCGACCCGATTGTGGCGGCCAACAAGACCACTTTGTCTGCCATGCAGCAGGGCCGCACCTTTGTGGCGCTCAACACCCATGGCGCGCCGACGGCGGCCTTTGTGCACAACCCGAACTGGCAGTTCCCCGAGGCCGGTTGCGAATCGGCGATTCTGGCCGCAGTGGGCCAAGAGGGCGTGGGCATGTTCGATGCCGAGCACATTGCCACCCAGGCGCTGGGCGACAGCATCTACACCAACCCGCTGATCCTGGGCTTTGCCTGGCAAAAGGGCCGGGTGCCGCTGTCCCATGCCGCGCTGATGCGGGCGATGGAGCTGAATGGCGTGCAGGTGGACAACAACAAGGCCGCCTTTGAATGGGGCCGCCAGTGCGCCGCCAACCTGCCCCAGGTACAGGCCATGTTTGCGGCCCAGCAAGTGATCCAACTGGTGAAAAAGCCATCGTTGCCCGAGCTGCTGGCCAAGCGCGTGGCCTTCCTGACCGACTACCAGGACAGCGCCTATGCGGCTGACTACCAGGCCTTTGTGGACAAGGTGCATGCGGCCGAGGCCAAGTTGGGCAGCAGCACCCGCCTGTCGCAAGCGGTGGCGCGCTACCTGTTCAAACTGATGGCCTACAAGGACGAGTACGAGGTGGCGCGTCTGCACACCACGGCCGAGTTCAGCGAGAAGATTGCCGGCATGTTCGAGGGCGACTACAAGATCGTGCACCACCTGGCGCCGCCCACCACGGCCAAACGCAACGACAAGGGCGAGTTGGTCAAGAAGGCTTATGGCGGCTGGATGCGCAAGGCCTTTGGCGTGATGACGGGGCTCAAGGGCCTGCGCGGCGGTGCATTCGATATCTTTGGCCGCACCGAAGAGCGCCGCACCGAGCGCGCGCTGATCGTTGAATACCGCGCTTGCATCGATGAGCTGCTACAGGGCCTGAGCACCGAGCGCCTGGCGCTGGCCGTCGAGATCGCAAGCATTCCCGAGGACATCCGGGGTTACGGCCATGTCAAGGAGCGCCACCTGGCTGCAGCCCGCAGCAAGTGGCAGCAGCTGATGGCACGCTGGCGTGCCCCTGCGAATACGACTGTGGGCGCTGCGCCAGTGGTAGCGCAGCCAGAACCGGCGCGGGTCTAAAGTCCCCGGCATCGGCCTGCAAAGACGATCGATAAAGCCGCCTGGTCACCATGCCAGGCGGCTTTTTTTGTCAGCCAGCGCGGCCTGGTTGCATGACAAATTTGTCACATCTGAAGCGTCAAAGCCCGCTGTCGGCGCATTTTGGTACGCAAATACCACCTAAACGTCTGCTGGGGCCATAGTGGCTTCTACCAATGGTCTGGCATGAAAGCTGCTTAATTCCATGAAAACAACCGGAAAAACCAGAGGCATCCAAGGTATTGCATGGGTGTTCGCAGAGGGGCACGCATACAATGCTTCTCTTTGGGCCTTGGTTTTGGTAAACCCGGCAAGGCCTGCATCCACGTTGGGAGCTTCATTTGTTTATCTCTTCTGCTTTTGCCCAGACCGCACCGGCTGCTGCTGCCTCCGGCGGCATGACCTCCACCCTGACCAGCATGCTGCCTTTGGTGCTGATGTTTGTGGTGCTGTATTTCCTCATGATCCGCCCTCAGATGAAGCGCCAAAAGGAAGCCCGTGCGATGATCGACGCGCTGGCCAAGGGCGACGAAGTGGCGACCAATGGTGGCCTGGTGGGTCGCGTGGTCGGTCTGGATGAGCAGTTCCTGCAAGTGGAACTGGCCCAAGGCGTGGTCGTGCAAATGCAGCGTGGTGCTGTGGTGCAAGTCCTGCCCAAGGGCACCCTGAAGTAATCCATCGTAGACATTGCAATTGGCGCAGCATGGCTGCGCCTTCTATTTTGCGTAAGGTAAGAGCGCGATCATGAACCGTTATCCGGTCTGGAAGTACGCGATCATTGTGATCGCGCTTCTGGTAGGGGTTGTATACACCCTGCCCAACTTTTATGGTGAGGCGCCTGCTGTCCAGGTTGCCTCGGTCAAGGCAACTGTCACCGTGGATGCTGCATTGCAGCAGCGCGTAGAGACTGCGCTGGCCGATGCCGATGTCCAACCGCTGAGCATCGCGCTCGAAAACGGCTCGATTCGTGCCCGTTTTGACAAGGAAGACGAACAGCTCAAGGCCAAAGGCGTGATTGAGCGTGTGCTGATTCCTGACAGCAGCGATCCCTCCTATGTGGTGGCGCTGAACCTGATCTCCCGCTCGCCCGCCTGGCTCACCGCCCTGCATGCCAAGCCCATGTACCTGGGTCTGGACTTGCGCGGTGGCGTGCACTTCACCCTGCAGGTGGACATGCAGGCCGCGCTGACCAAGCGCACCGAAGCGCTGACCAGCGATGTGCGCCTGGCGTTGCGCGACAAGAAGATTCGCCATGGCGGTGTGAACCGCGAAGGCCAGTCGCTGGAAGTGCGCCTGCAAGACGAGGCCACCGCCACGACGGTGCGCAACCTGATTGTCGACACCATGCCGGACCTGCAGGCCAATGTGGTCAGCACCGGCGGCGCCTATGTGGTGCGTGCCAACATCAAGCCTGAATCGCTGCGCAGCGTCCAGGAGCAAGCGCTCAAGCAGAACATCACCACCTTGCACAACCGTATCAATGAGCTGGGCGTAGCCGAGCCCGTGATCCAGCAGCAAGGTGCCGACCGCATTGTGGTGCAGCTGCCCGGTGTGCAGGATCCTGCGCAGGCCAAGGACATCCTGGGCCGCACGGCGACTCTGGAAGTGCGCATGGTCGATGAAAGCTCGGACGCGCGCGCTGCCGAGATCGGCTCCGGCCCAGTCCCTTTTGGCTCTGAAAAGTACAGCGACCCGCATGGCCAGTCCATCGTCGTGAAAAAGCAGGTCATCCTGACTGGTGAGAACCTGAACGATGCCCAGCCCGGCTTTGACAGCCAGACCCATGAAGCCACCGTGAACCTGACCTTGGATGGCAAGGGCGCGAACATCTTCAAGGACGTGACGCGCGAGAACATCGGCAAGCGCATGGCCATCCTGCTGTTTGAAAAGGGCAAGGGCCAGGTCGTGACAGCTCCGGTGATCCGCTCCGAAATCGGTGGCGGCCGGGTGCAGATCTCCGGCAGCATGAGCACCAAGGAAGCCAGCGATACCTCGCTGCTGCTGCGTGCCGGCTCGCTGGCCGCACCCATGGAAATCATCGAGGAATACACCATCGGCCCAAGCATGGGTAAAGAGAACGTCGAGGCCGGTATCAAGAGTATCGTCGGCGGCTTTATCGCGATTGCCGTGTTCATGTGCATCTACTACATGATCTTTGGCGTGGTCTCGACCATTGCGCTGGGCGTGAACGTCTTGCTGCTGCTGGCCATTCTGTCGATGCTGCAGGCCACGCTCACCTTGCCGGGCATTGCCGCCATGGCGCTGGCCATCGGGGTGGCGATTGACTCCAACGTGCTGATCAATGAACGGGTGCGTGAGGAATTGCGCGCCGGTGCGTCGCCGCAGGCGGCTATCCATGCCGGTTATGAACATGCCTGGCACACCATTCTGGACTCCAACGTCACCACCTTGATCGTCGGCCTGGCCTTGCTGGCCTTTGGCTCCGGCCCGGTGCGCGGCTTTGCCGTGGTGCATTGCATCGGTATTCTGACGAGCATGTTCTCGGCCGTGTTCTTCTCGCGTGGCTTGGTCAACCTCTGGTATGGCCGCCGCAAGAAGCTCAAGAGCGTGTCGATCGGTCAGGTCTGGAAGCCCGAGGGCGAAGACGTTCGCTCCGTGGCATCTGCTAAACGTTAAGGAGGAAGACCATGGAATTCTTCCGTATCAAAAAAGACATCCCTTTCATGAAATACGCGTTGGTGCTCAACGCGATTTCGGTCCTCACTTTCGTGCTGGCGGTGTTCTTCCTGACCACGCGTGGCTTGCACCTGTCGGTGGAATTCACTGGCGGTACCGTCATGCAGGTGGCGTATGAGCAGCCAGCGGACGTGGGCAAGATCCGTGAGCAGGTGGCATCGCTGGGCTACCAGGACATCCTCGTGCAGAACGTCGGCAGTGCCGACCGCGTGATGATCCGTCTGCCCATTGAAAAAGGCGTGACGACCGCCCAGCAAGGGGAGAAGGTGCTGGGCGCGCTCAAGGCCGCCGACCCAGGCGTGACCCTGCTGCGCAGCGAGTTCGTTGGGCCCTCGGTGGGCGAGGAACTGGTGCATGGCGGGCTGATGGCGCTGGGCGCCGTGGTGCTGGGCATCGTGCTCTACCTTGCCATCCGCTTTGAGTGGAAGTTCGGTGTGGCAGCGGCGGTCGCGAACTTGCACGATGTGGTGATCATTCTGGGCTTCTTCGCCTTCTTCCAGTGGGAGTTCTCGCTGGCGGTTCTGGCCGGGGTGCTGGCGGTGCTTGGCTACTCGGTCAATGAATCGGTGGTGATCTTTGACCGGATCCGCGAGGCTTTCCGCAAGTTCCGCAAGCTCGACACGCCTGAAGTGATCGACCATGCCATCACCTCGACAATGAGCCGTACCATCATCACCCACGCCTCTACCGAAGCGATGGTGCTGTCGATGTTTCTTTTTGGCGGTGCCAGCTTGCATTACTTTGCGTTGGCGCTGACCATTGGTATTCTTTTTGGTATCTACTCCTCGGTGTTCGTGGCTGCGGCCATTGCCATGTGGTTGGGTGTCAAGCGGGAAGACCTGGTCAAAGTGAGCCAGAAGGACCTGGACCCCAATGACCCCAACGCCGGGGCTTCGGTGTAAGTCAGACCAATAAAGGGACGGGATTTCTGTGGCTGTTGCACCCTCGCACCATCGCACCTGGCAAAAAAAGCTCGCCCGTGAAGCGCGGCTGAGATTTGTCGGGGGCCTGTGTGTGGGGTTGCCTGGAGTGGCCGCACGCTTGCGCGCCGAGCTGCTCCAGATCATGGCGCGGCCCAGTACCGATCCCGCCCGCTCGCACGTAGCCCTGTCGGCCGCGATTGCCGAGTTTGACAGCCGGCAGCAAGCCTGGCTGGACAGTGCCAACAAACTGCTGCGCCAAAGCCTGCTGGCTGGCGAGCCAGCTCCCGAGCCGGTCGCAGCACCTCCCACCATCACCAGCTTTGAGCTGGTCAGCAACGAGGCCATCGAAGGCCGCATCATTGCATCACGCCTGGCAGCCCTGCTGCTGGAGCTGGTGGCGATGGAGCTGGACAGCGTGCGCCGCGTGACCCAGTTTCTGGAAGACCAGGAGCTCGGCCCGGCCGATGCGCTGCGCCCCGAGACCTGGTGCCTGCGCCTGATCGAGGCCTGGGAAGCCGCCGGCCTGAGTCGCAAGACCCTGGACCTGCTCTGGACGCCAATGCTCGAAGCCTTGGCGCCCATGGGCATCAGCGGCTACACGGCGGTGCGGCGCTTTTATGACGAACAAGGCGCAGCCACCGAAGACGAGCTGCGCAGCTACCGGATCAAGCGCAGCGAAAGCGAGCGCCATGCGCCGGCCGCCGCCGCTGCCGTGGCTGCCCTCCAGCAGATGGGCGGCATGGCTGCAGCGCAAGGCGCAGCAGGCGCAGCCTCGGGTGCCGCCAGCATGCCTTCCGGCCTGATGCCTGCAGGGGGTGTTGGCGCCCCCGGTTTGGTGGCCATGGGCGCAGCCCGCCAGAAGAACCAGGGTGTGCTGGCGCAGCTGCGGGGCTTTTTGCAGAACGTGGCGGGTGGCCGCTCCAATGGCGGGCCCACCTCGGTGCGCGCATCCTTGGGTGAAGCGGGTGGCTATGTGATCTCACCGGCGCTGCAGCATGCGCTGGTGTCGCCGCCCACGGCCATCCAATCGGCCTGGTTCCACACCGCGCCGGCCGATGACGATTTTGACCCCCGCCAGGTGGTGGCGCCGGTGGCACTGGCCGTGCGCCAGCAGTCCTCGGCGCTCAAGAGCGTGGCCTCGTCCGACGAGGAAAAAGCGATCATCGAGATCATCGCCTTGATGTTCCAGAGCATTCTGAACGAAGACCGCATCCCGGCCGGCATCCGTATCTGGTTTGCGCGCCTGCAGGTGCCGGTGCTGCGCGTGGCGCTGGCCGAGCCGGCCTTCTTCAACGACACCGAACACCCGGCGCGCCAGCTGATTGACCGTATGGGCGCCTGTGTGCTGGGTTTTGAGTCGGCGGCCTTGAATGGCACGACCCTGGAGTCCGAGGTCAAGCGCGTGGTGCAGGTGATCGAGCAGTACCCGGACACCGGCAGCCGTGTGTTCCAGCTCGTGCTCAAGGAGTTCCAGAAATTCCTCGAAAAGCACCTGACGGGCCAGACCCCCACCGCGCGCGAGCTGGTGAGCCTGGCCCAGCAGATCGAGCAAAAGGAAACGCTGGCCATCCAGTACACCATCCAGCTGCGCGACATGCTGCTGGAAATGCCGGTGGACAGCGATGTGCGCGAGTTTCTGTTCAAGCAATGGTCCGATGTGCTGGCCATGTCGGCGATCCGCTTCGGGGCCGAGCACGAGAACACGCAGAAATTCAAGAAGGCCGCGCTGGACCTGGTCTGGTCGGCCTCAGCCAAGCCCAGCAAGGAAGAGCGCGCCCGGGTGATCCGCCAGTTGCCACTGCTGCAAACTGTGCTGCGCCAGGGGCTCACCTTGTCCAACATGGTCGGTGAGCGGCAGGACGAGATGATCAAGAGCCTGATGGACATCGTGGCCGAGGCCTTTTTGGCCAAGACCAATGAAATCCCGCAGGAGCACATCATCGCGCTGGCCGAGCGCCTGGCCCATCTGGAGGATGCCCTCGACGACGTGGTGACCGAGGAGTACCCGCTCAGCGCCGAAAGCATCGAGCTGATGCTGGGCATCGACACCAGCCATATCCAGGTGATCGCCGACGATGGCGCGCTGGTGCAGCCGGAGGTGATGGAGTGGGCGAAGAACCTGTCCTTGGGCAACTGGTTCATGCTGGACCACAACGCCAGCCCGCTGCAGGTGCAGTATGTCTGGCACAGCCAGCACAAGCAGCTGCATTTGTTTGCGGCGCTGAGTGGTTCCTGCTTCCTGTTCCAGATGCGGCGCATGGGCCATTACCTGCAAGCCGGCCTGCTGCTGCCGCGCGATGCCGAAGGCATCACCGCCCGCGCAGCGCGCGATGCACTGGCCAAGATTGAGGCCAACCCCGAGCGGCTTCTGCAGTAGTCGTTGTTAGCTGGCTGCCAAGCGCTGAAACAAGCCGCCGGGCAGGCGCGCTACCTGGCCTTTTAACTCCAGCTCCAGCAGCTGAATCTGCAGGCTGGCGATATCGATGCCAGTGCGGTTGCACAGCGTATCCAGATCGACGGGATCAAAGCCCAGCGCCTGCAGCAGGCCTGGCTCTTCGGGTGCCGCAGAACTAGGCGCTGTTTCCGTTGCCGGCATTGCTGGCGCTGCGGTTGTTGCAGCCACCAGCGCTGGCAGCTCTTCCAAAATATCCTCCACCGATTCGACCAGCTTGGCGCCTTGGCGGATCAGCGCATGGCAGCCCTTGCTCTGTGGTGCATGGATCGAGCCAGGAATGGCAAATACTTCCCGCCCCTGTTCGCTGGCCATGCGTGCGGTCACCAAGGAGCCGGATGCCGTGGCGGCCTCGACCACCAAGGTGCCGCTGGCCAGGCCGGAAATCAGTCGGTTGCGTTTGGGGAAGTTCTGCGCCAACGGGGGTGTGCCCAGGTGGTATTCGCTGACGATCCAGCCCTGCTCGGCAATGGCGGTGGTCAGCGCGTGGTTGGCCCGGGGGTAGACCCGGTCAATCCCGGTGCCGATCACGGCAATCGTGGGGGGCTGCGCGGCCGCAGTGCCGGCCTCCAACGCCCCAGCATGGGCAGCGGCATCAATGCCCAACGCCAGGCCGGATACAACGGTCACGCCCTGGCGCACCAGCGCCTGGGCAAAAGCCCGGGCATTTTGCGCGCCCTGGGGTGTGGGGTTGCGGCTGCCGACCATCGCCAGCGCTTTGCGCGGCCAGGCCAGCCCTTGCGCGCCAAACCAGCGCGCGTTGCCGGTGATGTACAGCAGCACCGGCGGGTCAGCGGTTTCGAGCAAGGCGGCTGGGTAGTCGGCATCGCCCAGGGTGAGCACATGCCGTTTGAGCGGCGCGGGCGCGGTGCTCAGCCAGGTCCAGGTGGCTGTTTGCAGGCCCTGCAGGGTCTCGCTGGGGTGCAGCAGCGCATGGGCTTGCGCTGTGGTGATGCAACTTTCTAGCTGGGTGGCAGATTGCGCCAGCACGTCGCCGGGCAAACCAAAGCGCGCCAGCAACCGCCGGATGGCCGTGTTGCCCAGGCCGGGCGTGGCGGTCAGGCGCAGCCAGTCATGCAGCTCTTGTTCGGTCATGGGCAAGAGCTGCTTCTCCGGTCACTGGGTTATTGGCGGTAGTCCGGAGAGATGAGGGCATCACCTACCTTCACGCCTTCCTTGGCCTCCAGGATCAGCGCATAGGACACCTTGTTGAAGGTGCGGAACACCATGGCCAGGCCATTGGCTTCGTTGGGCAGCTTGATGACGGTCTGGTCGCTGTCGGTCTTGTCCTTGATGCGCGCGCCGCGTGTCATCAGGCGGAAGACATGGCCAAGCTCAACGCCGTCGGCCTGGCCCCGGTTGATGGCGATCACATTGTTGCGCGATGCATAGACCACGCTGTTGCTGCCGTAGATGGACACCACGCTGCCTTGCAGGTGCTCATCCGGTGCATGCGGCACATAGCTGGTGACGTTGATGCGCGGCATGGGCAGCAGCTTGTCGCCAGCGCGTATTTCTTCCTTGACGGAGGTGATGTCGAGCGAAGCAGGCACCGGATCGGTATGCGCATTGCCCTTGGCATCGAGGGTGGTCTCCTGGCGCTCGCTGGCGACCAGTTGCACCTTGCCCAGGTACTGGGCTTCGTAGCCCAGGATCGCATTCGTCTCTGGGTCGACCATCGGCAAAGCATTGCGGAACACGCGGTAGTACTGGCGCTCCTGGCCCATCTCCAGCGATTGGTCGGTAGAGCGGCCATAGACGCGGTCGCCCAGCGACAGCAGCGCGCGCTCCTGCGCAGCACCCACCAGGCGCGGGGCCTTGTCGCTCTCGCCTTCGGCCAGCACTTCGGGCTCGACCAGGAAGGCCTCAATCAAACGCTGGTTGACGGCGGGCAGGGCGGTGCCGGACAGGCTTTCGCTGCGAACGCGCGGCGAGATGCGGATGACTTCGTCCTCACCGGAGCGCGAGGTGACCAGGCGCGCCATGCCATTGCGGCGCTCCAGGTACAGGGTCTGCCCGGGGTAGATCAGGTGGGGGTTGGCGATGGTCTGCAGGTTCATGCCCCAGAGCGCGGGCCAGCGCCAGGGCTGCTGCAGATAGATACGGGAGATGTCCCAGAGCGTGTCGCCGCGCTTGACGACATAGGTATCGGGTGCGTTGGCGGCCAGGTCGGCCTCGGGGATGCCCTGCGCGGCCACTTGCTGGGCGGTGCTGCGCTGCTGCGCGGTGACCGGCAACTGCGCGGCCGGGGTAGCGGCCCAGGCACTCATGCCGGCGCAGGCCATGCAGGCGGCTGCAATGGCGCTGCTGCGCAGATGGTGGAACAGGGGCGTGGTGGATGCTCGCATGGCCGGGTGACTCCCTCTCAGTCGCTCGCAGGCCACAGTGGGCCTACTGTCAGTGTTTGTAATTGCCTCTGATTCTCGGGCCAAGCCCTTGATCGATCAATGATTATTGCAAGCCATCTGGGCATTGATGGGCAAAAGTGGCGAAAATAACGACATTCACCCGCGAAAACTATGTCTATCCTCCCGATTCTCTGCTACCCCGATCCCCGTCTGCACAAGGTCGCCAAGCCCGTGGCTGTGGTCGATGACCGCATCCGTACCTTGGTCCAGGACATGCTGGCCACCATGTACGACGCCAGCGGTATCGGCCTGGCAGCCACGCAGATCGATGTGCATGAGCGCGTGGTGGTCATCGACGTTTCTGAAGAGCGTAATGAACCGATGACCATCATCAACCCGGAAATCCTCTGGGCCAGCGATGAAAAGCAGGTCGGCGACGAAGGCTGCCTGTCCGTGCCCGGCATTTATGACGGGGTCGAGCGTTCGGTGGCGGTCAAGATCAAGGCCCTCGACGAGAACGGCAACAGCCGCGAGATCGATGCCGAAGGCCTGCTGGCCATCTGCATTCAGCATGAGATGGACCACCTGCTGGGCAAGGTATTTGTCGAGTACCTGTCGCCGCTCAAGCGCAACCGCATCAAGTCCAAGCTGGTCAAGCAGCAAAAGCGCGAACTGGCCGACGCCAAGGAATAACATGCACACCACGCGATCTTCACGGGGCTGGCTGCCGGGCCGCGCGTGGAGCGCGCTGGTGCTTCTCATGCTGAGCGCGGCCTTGGCGGGCTGCGCCTATCCCACCCAGTTCAAACCCGGCACCCCGCAGCAGGAGGTGCTGAGCAAGCTGGGCCCTGCCAACACCGTCAAGCAACTCGACGGCGGAGGTGAGCGCTGGCTTTACTCCACCCAGCCGATGGGGCGCGAGGCCTACCAGCTGCGCTTTGGCGCTGATGGCCAGTTGCAGACGACCACCCAGGTACTGACGGCCGAGAACTTTGGCGCCATCCCGCTGGGCCAGTTCAGCACCCAGCAGCTGATGCAGGATTTTGGCCCGCCGATGGAAATCACTTCGGTCTGGAGCTTCAAGGGACAGGTCTGGACCTACCGATTCTGGGACAATGGCATCAAGCGATTCGCGCATGTACACGTCGATCCGCAGGGTGTAGTGCAAAAGCTGATGTTCATCGACGAGCCTTTGCCCGAGCCCCGCCAGCGCGATTGACTGCCGGCCTGCGTTGCCTGATGGCAGCGGGCCTCTTACTCCCAAAAAAAGACATGAAAGTAGTTTTCGCCGGCACGCCGGAATTTGCCCGTGTGGCCCTGGAGCAGTTGCTGGCCGCCGGTCACGAGGTGCCGCTGGTGCTCACCCAGCCGGACCGGCCCGCCGGCCGTGGCATGAAGCTGCAGGCCTCCCCCGTCAAGCAGTGCGCGCTGGCGCACGGCATTGCCGTCAGCCAGCCGCGCAGCCTGCGCCTGGATGGCAAGTACCCCGAAGAAGCCGCCGCTGCGCGCGATGCTTTGCTGGCGGCCCAGCCCGATGTGATGGTTGTCGCCGCGTATGGGTTGATCCTTCCGCAATGGGTGCTGGATTTGCCCGCCAAGGGCTGCCTCAACATCCATGCCAGCCTGCTGCCGCGCTGGCGTGGGGCCGCACCTATCCACCGTTCGATCGAGGCGGGCGATGCACAAACGGGCGTCACCATCATGCAGATGGATGCCGGCCTCGATACCGGTGACATGTGCCTGGTCGAAGCATTGGCCATTGCAGCCGACGACACTACCGCCAGTCTGCACGACAAGCTGGCCGACCTGGGCGGCCGCATGCTGGTGCAGGCGCTGGCCATGAGTGCCGATGGCCGCTTGCAGCGCGCGCCGCAGCCGGCAGAGGGTATCACCTATGCGCACAAAATCGAAAAGGCCGAAAGCGCCATCGACTGGGCGCTCAGTGCCGAGCAGATTGACCGCCGCGTCCGTGCCTTCAACCCCTTCCCCGCGGCTTCTACCATGGTGGGCGATGAGGTGGTCAAGGTCTGGACGGCACAGCCTGAGCGGCAATCTCCCGCCGATGCTGCCCCCGGCCAGATTCTGGCGGCCGATGGCCAAGGCATTGTGGTGGCCTGCGGCGAGGGTGCCTTGCGCATCACCGAGCTGCAGCGGCCCGGCGGCAAGCGCTTGCCAGCGGCAGATTTTCTGCGCGGCCATGCGCTGCAACCCGGCCAGATTTTGGGTGACGACAGGCAGTCCGTGGCGGCTCCATGAGCCTGCACCACCGGCGCCGCGCCATTGACCATCCCAGTTTCCGTGCCGGCGTGGTCGACATGTCGGGCACGGCCGTGGGCATTGCGGCCTGGGCCCTGGTCACAGGGGTGGCCATGGTCAAGGCGGGCATCTCCGCGCCGATGGCCATCTTCATGTCGCTGGTGGTCTATGCCGGCAGCGCGCAATTGGCGGTGCTGCCGCTGATGGCCATGGGCTCGCCGATGTGGGTGGTCTGGTTCACGGCGGCCTGCGTCAATCTGCGCTTTGTCATTCTGTCTAGCATGTGGCGCAGCTATTTTGCGCACCTGCCGCTGTGGCACCGGCTGTGCATTGGTTACTTCAGCGGCGATGTGATCTTTGTCGCCTTCATGCGCCGCTACACCGCGCCGGTGGCCAAGCCCCAGCAGGTGTACTACTTCTGGGGCGCCTCGTCGCTCAACTTCATCACCTGGCAGGGCTTCTCGATTGCCGGCATCTTGCTGGCCAACGTGGTGCCCCTGGAATGGGGCCTGGGCTTTGCCGGCGTGCTGGCGCTCTTGGGCGTGCTGTATTCGATGCTGATCGACCGCGCTACCAAGGTCGCCGCGCTGGTGGCCGCCACCGCAGCCATTGCGGCCTACGGCATTCCGCTCAAGCTCAATATCCTGGTGGCCATTGCCTGCGCCGTCACCATTGGCCTTCTGGTCGAGGCGGTGGATCAGCGCGGCCGCAAGCCCAAGATTGTGGTCGTGGCCAAGAACAAACCCCTGCCTTCGCCTGGGCCCGAGCAGCCCGACGATGGCACCACGGCCGTGCCCGTGCGTGAGGAGCATGTGCGATGAGCCCGGATGATTGGGATCTGCTCTACCAGCTGACAGCCATCGTGGGCCTGACCATCATCACCGTGGTCACCCGTGCGTTTTTCATGATTCCGAAGAACGAGCTGCCCCTGCCCGACTGGCTCAAGCGCGGGCTCAAATATGCGCCACTGGCTGCGCTGATGGCCGTGATTGCGCCCGAGCTGCTGATGGTCAAGGGCGAGCTGACGGACACCTTGCTCGATGCCCGTATCCCGGCGGTGATCTGCGCCACCATCTATTACTTCAAAAAGCGCGGCATTCTGGGCACGATTGTGGTCGGCATGGCGGTCTATCTGCCCTTGCATATCGGCCTGGGCTGGTAACCACGCACAGAGACGCGGGCGCGACTGGCAGCTAGGGATGCTCTGCAAAACCCTCGCCAAGCGGGATGGACGCGGATCGGGATGAGCCGCAAGGCGTCTTTTGCAGTCAATAGCCGTAGCTATTGACAAGGAAGACAACGCAGCGGATCGCCCGAGACCGCGTTCAGACCACGGCAGGGAGTTTTGCAGAGGGTCCCTAGGGAGCTGCCGGGCAGGCCTCTACAATGGCGGCCATGCTCGGCCGCTTGTACGGCCTGTGCCCCAGTTTCTAGACTCTTTGGTAGCCATTCCCATGAACATCCTTCGTTTCTCCGACCTGTGTGCCCAAGGCAAGGTGCAAGGCCAACGCGTTTTCATCCGCTCTGATTTGAATGTGCCGCTCAACGACGCGGGCGAGATCACTGAAGACACGCGCGTGCGCGCCTCCGTCCCTGCGATCGAGATGGCCCTGAAGGCGGGCGCCGCCGTGATGGTGACCAGCCACCTGGGCCGCCCGACTGAAGGCGCGTTCCAGCCCGAGGACTCGCTGGCCCCGGTGGCACAGCGCCTGGCCGAGTTGCTGGGCCGCGAGGTCCCACTGGTGGCGGACTGGGTCGATGGCGTCGATGTCGCGCCCGGCCAGGTCGTGATGTTGGAGAACTGCCGCAGCAATGTCGGCGAAAAGAAGAACCTGCCTGCGCTGGCGCAAAAGCTGGCGCAGCTCTGCGACATCTATGTGAACGACGCCTTTGGCACCGCCCACCGCGCCGAAGGCACGACCTACGGCATCGCCGAGTACGCCAAGATTGCCTGTGCCGGCCCGCTGCTGTCGGCTGAGATCGATGCCATCACCAAGGCGCTGGCCGCACCGGCGCGCCCGCTGGTGGCTATTGTGGCGGGCTCCAAGGTCTCCACCAAGCTGACCATCCTGCAGGCCCTCTCCAGCAAGGTGGACCAGCTGATCGTCGGCGGAGGCATTGCCAACACCTTCATGCTGGCCGCGGGCCTGAACATCGGCAAGTCTTTGGCCGAGGCCGACCTGGTGGGCGATGCCAAGGCGGTGATCGATGCCATGGCTGCACGCGGCGCCCATGTGCCGATTCCCACCGACGTGGTGGTTGCCAAGACCTTTGCGGCCGATGCCCTGGCCACCATCAAGCCTGCGACCGAGGTGGCTGATGACGACCTGATCCTGGACATTGGCCCCGAGACCGCAGCGCGTCTGGCCGAGCAACTCAAAAAGGCCGGCACCATTGTCTGGAACGGCCCCGTGGGCGTGTTCGAGTTCGATGCCTTTGCAAACGGCACCAAAACCCTGGCGGAGGCCATTGCCCAGTCGCCGGCCTTCAGCATTGCTGGTGGTGGCGATACCCTGGCGGCCATTGCCAAGTACGGCATTGAAGACAAGATTGGTTATATCTCTACCGGCGGCGGTGCCTTTTTGGAAGTATTGGAAGGCAAGACCTTGCCAGCTTTCGAGATTCTGCAAAAGCGCGCCGCAGGCTGAGGTTTTATGGCCGGCAAGCGGCCGTTCCAAAGTGTGAGCAAAAACAACAAAATGCAGGACTGTGCTCGCACTTTGGATCGTTTCTCTTGTCTTGGCCCCACCACATCTACAACAATGGATGCAAGCCTGGGCGGGTGTTGGCCCGTCGGCTATCTAATTCCGAGGAGGGAAACATGGCTTTGACAAAGACCATCGGAGCTGCGGCGCTGGCAAGCGCCGTACTCGCGTTGACGGGTTGCGCGGTAGAGGCGCCCGTCCCATACGGCGCCAACTATGCGCAACCAACCCAGATGAAGGTGCGCGCTGCGGGCCACTGGGACCTGATGGCCAGCGAAGTGGTGGCCGATACCTTGGCTACGCTGCAGCGCAATGGTCTGAACGCCAAGACGCCTTTGTATGTGGCGCTGCCACCGAACGCCAGCGCGTTTGACAGCGTGTTCCATGACCTGGTCGTCACCAAGCTGGTGCAGCAAGGCGCATCGGTCTACACCACCCCCGGCCAGCAGCTCGAAGTGAGCTACGACGCCAAGGTGGTGCACCACAACCTGCAGCAAGCAGGCAACTGGGCCTACGAAGGTGACAACGGCCAAGTCGTCGCAAGCGTGGGTCCCACCATCGGCAGCGACTACCAGGCCGCCACCATTGCGGGCGCCCCGGCTTACTCCGAAGTGCTGCTGACCACCACGGTGCAGCGCCAGGGCCAGTACGTTGCGCGCAAGTCCAATGTCTACTATGTTGACAACGCCACCGTCGGCCAGTTCGCCAAGAACGAAGCCTACCGCGCCGTCAACATGAAGGTGGTGAACAAATGATGCTGCGTCTGACCTCTCTCGCAGCCCTGGCCTCGGTGGCTGCGCTGGCGGGTTGCGCCAGCTGGATGGAGCCTGCGCAGCCGGTAAGCACCGTTCGCACTGAGCCCACTTACCAGTCAGCCGACGCCAGCATCTTTCTGGCCAACAGCCAGGATGCCATCAACAAGCTGACCGCCTCGGTGGCGCCACAGTCCTCGGGCACCGGCCCGGTGCTGGTCGCAACCGTCGTCAACGTGAACAACATGGGCGCCTCGTCGCCCCTGGGTCGCACCTTGTCCGAGATCTACGCCAACCAGATGGCTGCCCGTGGCTTCCACGTCAAGGAAGTCAAGCTGCGCACCGACCTGTATGTGCGCGAAGGCACCGGCGAGCTGCTGCTGTCCCGCGAGATGCGCGACATTGCACGCAGCCAGAACGCCTCCATGGTGCTGGTCGGCACCTTCTCGCCTGCGGCCAACTTCACCTACGTCAGCCTCAAGCTGGTGCGTACCGAAGACAGCCGCATCCTGTCGGGCTATGACTACGCACTGCCCAACGACCGCGATGTGACCCGTTTGCTGAACGCGCCTCGCTAAGAACGTGTTTACGATCTCTACGCAGCCGCGTTGGAGTGCAATCGGGATGAGTTCAAAGCGATGGTCCGCAGCTTGCACCGGGGTGCAAGCAAGGGCCAGCGCGCAGAGATCGCCCGATTTCACTCCAACCCTTCGGGACAGTGGTTTTGCGGGCGGTCTACGTCGTTGCAAATCCTCGCAATAGCATGGCTATTGCTGCGGTGTTGCGCCTCGCATCCCATCCCGCAAAACCACTGTCGCGGCGCGAGGAGATCGTAGACACGTTCTAAACAAAAGCAGGGCGCAAGCCCTCCGTTCAAGAGATCTGCACTGGCTGCGACAAGCGCCAGTGCATTTTTTATGCCCGGGCCCGGCTGGGCCAGAGCACCGAGGCGATGGCCAGCACCATCAAGGCGACGGCTGTCCAGTCCTGCCAGTGCAGGATCTCTCCCAGCCACCAGGCGCCGCTGAAGACGCCCAGCACGGGGATCAACATCACGCTCAAGGTAGAAGCCAGCGGCGGCAGGGTGCGCACCAGAAAGAACCAGGCCACCTGGGCAAAGCCGATCACCAGCACCGCGTTGAACAGGATGGTGCCCCAGGCCACGGGGTCAGGCACATGCCAGCGCGGGCGCTCCAGCAGCGTGGCCAGCAGGCACAGGCAGAGCGTGGTCATCACCGTCATCCAGAAGGCCAGAGTCAAGGTAGCGGCCGGGATGCGGGTGCGGCGCAGCAACTGGGTCCCCAAAGCCCAGCTGGCAGCGGCCAGCAGCATCAGCGCCACGCCGGTGGGCTTGCCGCCCAGCTTGTCCATCTCGTTCCACAGCAGCAGCAAGACGCCACCTGCGGCAGCGGCTACGCCCAGCCAGGCGCGCGCTGGCAGCCGGTCGCTGAAGAACAAGGCGCCCAGCGCTGCTGAAAAAATAGGCATGGTGTAGCCGAGGATGGCCGCACGGCCGCTGGGCAACAGCGGAATCGCCACGATGATCAGCGTGTGCCACATCACCATGTTGAAAAAGCCCAGCACCAGCAGCGGGCCCCAGTAGCGGCGCTCCAGCCGGAAGGGCACCTTCAGCACCACCAGGCCCAGCGCCAGCAAGGGCAGGCCGATCAGCATCGACAGCGCGCGAAAGCTCAGTGGCGGGAAATGCTGTACCCCTGTCTTCATCACCGGCCAGTTCAGCCCCCAGACCAGGGTCAGCAGGCACAGGATCAGCAGTTGTTGTCGCGTCAGTCTAGGCATGGGCTGCGATTGTGCCTGCAATCCCCGTGCTACGCAGTCAGCCCTGCGCAGCCTCGGAGTCTTGCCAGCTTTTACAATAGCGCCCATGCCTTTTATCGACCAGCTGCGCGCCGCAGCCACCCAAAACAACTCCATGCTGTGCGTGGGCCTGGATCCGGAACCCAGCCGTTTTCCCGCCACGATGCGCGGCGATGCCAGCAAGATCTATGATTTTTGCGCGGCCATCGTCGATGCCACCCATGATCTGGTCAACAGCTTCAAGCCGCAGATTGCCTATTTTGCGGCGCACCGCGCCGAGGACCAGCTGGAAAAGCTGATGGCCCATATGCGCCGGGTGGCACCCCAGGTGCCGGTGATTCTGGATGCCAAGCGCGGCGACATCGGCTCCACCGCCGAGCAGTACGCCAAAGAGGCCTTTGAGCGCTATGGCGCCGATGCGGTGACCTTGTCGCCGTTCATGGGCTTTGACTCCATCACGCCCTATCTGCAGTACGAAGGCAAAGGCGCCTTCCTGCTGTGCCGCACCTCCAACCCCGGTGGCGACGACCTGCAGGCCCAGACCCTGGCCAATGTGCCCGGCCAGCCGCAGATGTTCGAACATGTGGCGCGCCTGGCCCAAGGCCCCTGGAACACCAACGGCCAGCTGGGCCTGGTCGTCGGCGCCACCCGCCCGCAAGAGATTGAGCGCGTGCGCGCCGTCGCCCCCCACCTGCCGCTGTTGATTCCCGGCGTGGGTGCGCAGGGCGGCGATGCCATCGCCACCGTCAAGGCAGCCCGCATCGGCGGCGGCCCGATCATCATCAACTCCTCGCGTGCCATTCTGTATGCGAGCAGCGGCGACGACTTTGCCAGCGCTGCACGCGCTGCTGCGATCAAGACCCGCGACATGCTCAACGCGGTGGACTGAGAAGCCCTGCGCCAAGGACAACAGGGTCCGTGCTGCACGCTGGCACGGACCCTGCTTCTTTTTCCGGGATAGCGCGGGGGCCTCTTGCGCCAAGACACAATGCGGCCAGCCGCTTTTCCTCTGACGACGCTTCCACCGCCACAAGGATTCCCGATGCCTCCTATGCTTTTCTCTCACCCCCGCCGGGCGGCCACCCTGGGTCTTTTGACACTGGCGGCCAGCATGACAGCAGGTGCGCAAGCGGCTGCAGACTACCCCAGCAAGCCCATCACCCTGGTGATTGCCTACCCGCCCGGCGGCAGCACCGATGCAGTGGGCCGCATGGTGGGCACCGAGCTGGCGCAGCGGCTCAAGCAGCCAGTGGTGATCGAAAACCTGGGTGGTGCCGGTGGCGCCATTGGCGCGCAAAAGGTGGCCCGGGCCCCCGCCGATGGCTATACCCTGCTGCTGGCGGCCAACAACGAGATGGCGATTGCGCCGCTGATCAACAAGGCGATCAAGTACCGGGTGTTTGAGGATTTCACGCCGATTGGCCTGGTCGCTACGCAGCCCATGGTGCTGGTGGCCTCGCAGAGCAGCGGTATCAAGAACACGCAGGACTTCCTCAGCCTGCTGCGCCAGAACCCCGGCAAGTACAGCTATGGCAGCTCGGGCGTGGGCACGGCCCTGCACATTGCCGGTGAGATGGTGCAGCAGGCCGGCAATGTGACGATGACCCATGTGCCCTATAAGGGCGTCGCGCCACTGACCAATGACCTGCTGGGCGGCAGCCTGGAGTTGGGGGTGTTTGTGCTGTCCTCGGGCCTGCCACATATCCGCGCCGGCAAGGTGGTGGCGCTGGGTACGACCGAGGCCAAGCGCTCCAGCGTGACGCCCGACATCCCCGCGTTGGCCGAGACCTCGGCGTTTGCCAAGGTCGATATCAACAGCTGGTTTGCGCTGATGGGCCCCGCCAAGCTGCCCCCGCAGGTGCTCACGGCCTTGCGTGCGGCCATCGATGACACCCTGCAATCCCCCAGCTTTCGCGCCAAGCTCGAAGCCAGTGGCAATGTGATGGCCGCGCCCGGCCAGGACATGGGCGCATTCTTGAAGGCCCAGGTGGCCAAGTACCAGCAGATCGTCGAGACCGCGAAGATCGAAGACCGCTGAGCGCGGTCTCCTTCGGCTTGGTTTAGCGACGCGCCGCCTGCAGCCAGCGGCCGCCCCAGACCACCACCACCAGCGCCAGCACCACAAACACCGCGCCGGCCCATTGCCAGGCCGTCACCGTCTCGCCGAGCACCAGCATCCCGGTGCTGAGGCCGATGACCGGCACGCAGAGGCTGAAGGGCGCCACCCGGTTGGCGGAGTAGCGCTGGATCAGCTTGGTCCACAGCCCATAGCCGACGATGGTGGCCACCCAGCCCAGGTAGGCGATGGAAGCCCAGGCCAGCCAGGGGATCTGCTGCCAGGTCTCGGCATGCAGCCACTTGCCCACGCTGCCCTCGTCCAACCAGGCGCTCAACCCGATAAAGGGCAGGATGGGCATCAGGCTGCTCCAGGCAATAAAGCCCACCGGGTTGTAGCGCGCGTTTTCCTTTTGCGCCAGGCGCACCACCACGTTGGAGCAGGCCCAGGAGGTGGCTGCGCACAGCACCAGCAGCAGGCCCGCCAACGTTGTGCCGCCCGCGCCTTGGCTGCGCAGCTCGTTGACCAGCAGGCAGGCCAGCCCGAGCGCGGCAATGCCCATGCCTGCGACCAGCGGGCGGCCGGGCCGCTCGCGCAGCAGCACCCAGGTCCAGACGGCGGTGAGAAACACCTGGGTCTGCAGCACCACGCTGGCCAGCGATGCCGTCATGCCCACCTTCAGCGCGGTGAACAAGAAGCCAAACTGGCCCACGCCCTGCAGCAGGCCAAACAGCACCACCCAGCGCCAATGCACGCGCGGCGGCTTGATAAACAGCACCAGCGGAAACGCCGCGCAGAGGTAGCGCAGGGCGCCCAGCTCAAACGGGGTCAGGCTTTGCAGGCCCCATTTCATGATCACAAAGTTGATGCCCCATACCACCACCACGACCAGCGCCAACGCGAGGTCAGTGGGACGAAAGGGAAGCGGAGTGCTGGAAGCAGACATGGCTGGAGACGCCGCTGTGCGCAGCACCTGTTGTTATGAGAGGTTTGCCAGCAGTGTAGGAGCAAGCCCATGGGCTTGCTGGCACTGCGCTATTCAGCGCAAGGCACGCGTGGGCGACAGTGCCTGGGGCTGCACGCCCTGGCTGGCCAGTGCCGGGTCCAGCGGCTCATGCAAGGCCAGGTTGCGCGCCAGCAGGCCGTAGCCGTAGGCGCTCTGGATGCCATAGCCGCCCTGCGCAGCCACCCACAAAAACTGCGGCGCCTGCGCATCCCAGCCGATCACCATCTCGCCATCGGCCACAAAGGAGCGCAGGCCCGCCCAGCTATGGCTGGGACGGCGGATGTCGAAGTGGCTGGCCTGCATGATGCGGTCAATGCCCTCGGCAATGTCCATCATCTCGGGCTGTACATCATGCGGGTGGGTGGCATCGGCATTGGCGGGCGAGCCCAGCAGTTGGCCAGCATCGGGCTTGAAGTACCACTGCTCGCCAATATCGATAACGGCCGGCCAGTGCTGGCCGTCCATGCCGGCAGGCATTGCAAAGGTGAAGGCGCTGCGGCGCTTGGGCGTAAGGCCAATGCTGGCGGCTCCGGCCATCTGACCCAGTTCGTCGGCCCAGGCACCGGCGGCATTCACGACATGGCGTGCCAGCAGCTGGCGGCCATCGGCCAGGCTGATCTGCCAGTGGCTGGCGCTGGCATCCCACTGCAGGCTTTGCACCAGCGCATGGGTCCACAGCTGGCCGCCGCGTCGGCGCATGCCCCGCAAAAAGCCCTGATGCAGCGCATGCACATCGATATCGCGGGCGCCATCGTCGGTGAATCCAGCCTCCAGTACGTCGGTGTTCAGCGCCGGCAAAAAGGCTTTCAGTTCGGCTTTGTCCAGCCAGCGGGCGCCGGGCGAATGCTGGCGCGCCTCATCGTAAGCAGCTTGCAGCGCGGGCAACTGCTCGGGCGTGGCCACATACAGCACGCCCCGGGGGCTGACCAGCGCATGCTCGGCAAAGTCGGCCGGCGGCTGCTCGTAAAACTGGCGGCTCGCCCGGGTGAGCGCTTGCACCTGGGGCGGGCCATAGTGCTCTTCAAACAGCGCGGCCGAGCGGCCGGTGGTGTGGTAGCCGGGCTGGGATTCCTGCTCCAGCACGAGCACCTGGGCGCTATCGGCCAGGTGCCAGGCGGTGGCGCTGCCGGCCATGCCGGCGCCGATGACGACAAAATCCCAGACCGCCGGGCTGGCGCTGGCAGACAGGGGGACCGAGGGGGTGGCCGAAGGGGAACTGTTGGGGGTTTCCATGGTCAGCATGGTAAGGTCAGCAACACTTCGCAAAGGGCAAACATGAGACAGAAACAGGCACGCAAGGGTTTTCATTCATGGGCGCTGGGCGCCAGCTGGCTGCTGGCCGCCTGTGCTGCCAGCACCGCGCAGGCACAAACTGCAGCGCCTGCACTGCCCAAGCCCACGGTAGTGGGCAGCGGCTACCTCAACCCCTGGGCCATTGCGCCCTTGCCGGACAAACGCTTTTTGCTGACCGAGCGCGGCGGCAAGCTCTGGCTGCTCGATGCCGAGGGCCGCAAGCAGTCGGAGCTGCAAGGCGTGCCCAAGGTGGTGGATGCCGGGCAGGGCGGCTTGCTGGATGTCGTGGCCGACAGCCAGTTCGCCAGCAACCGCCGCATCTTCTTTTGCTTCAGCGAAGCCGGCCCCCAGGCCGGCACCAACAGCACGGCACTGGCCTCGGCGCGCATCTCCGCCAATGACCGCCAGCTGGAAGACGTCAAAGTGCTGTTCAGCCAGCGCCCCAAGGCCAAGAGCAATGCCCACTTTGGCTGCCGCATCGCCGAGACGCCGGATGGCAACCTGTTCCTCAGCCTGGGCGATCGCTTCTCCCAGCGCGACGATGCGCAGAGCCTGAACAATCACCACGGCAAGTTGGTGCGCATCGCCAAGGATGGCAGCGTGCCCAAGGACAACCCCTATGTGGGCCGCCAGGATGCGCTGCCCGAGATCTATAGCTACGGCCACCGTAACAGCCAGGGCCTGGCCGTGGCAGCGGATGGCAGCCTGTGGCAGCACGAGCACGGCCCGCAGGGCGGTGACGAGATCAACCGGCCCCAGCCCGGCAAGAACTATGGCTGGCCGGTGATCACCTACGGCGAGGAATACGGCGGCGGCAAGATCGGAGAAGGTACGCAAAAGTCCGGCATGGAGCAGCCCTTGCACTACTGGGTGCCCAGCATTGCGCCCTCGGGCATGGCCTTTGTCACGAGCGACCGCTATGGATCGGCGTGGAAAGGCAGCCTGCTGGTGGGTGGCCTCAAGTCGCGCAGCGTCGCCCAGCTGACGGTCAAGGACGGCAAGGTGACGGGTGAGAAGCGCCTCTATGAATCGCTGGGTGAGCGCATCCGCGATGTGCGCCAGGGCGCCGATGGCTTGGTCTACCTGCTGACTGATGGGCCCGATGGCAAGCTGATTCGGCTGGTGCCCTGAGGATCGCTGGCGACGGGGCTTACAGCTTGCGCTTGAAGCCTAGATGGCTGGGCGCAAAGCCCAGTTTTTCGTAGAAGCGCTGGGCATCGGCCCGGCTTTTGTCGGTGGTCAGTTGCACCGCCGTGCAGCCCTGGGCACGGCATTGCGCCACTGCCCATTCCAGCATTTGCTGGCCCGCACCGACACCACGCAGTTCCGCCGCAATGCGCACCGATTCGATCTGGCCCTGCCAGGCCCCCGTGTGCGCCAGGCCAGGCACAAAGGACAGCTGCAGCGTGCCCACCACCTGCCCATGCAACTCCGCCACCACCAGGCGCTGGTTGGCATCGGCGCAGATGGCATCAAAGGCGGCGATGTAGCGCGGATCGGGCGGGTCGGCCAGCACCTCGCGTGCGCGGCCCAGCGCATCATCGGCCAGCAGCGCAATGATGGCGGGCAGATCGGCCAGGGTGGCGGTGCGGAAGACCAGGTGAGAGATAGGCACGGTGTCAGCTGTCTGGGTGCTTGAATCGCCGCAACCGCCTCAGCGCGGCAGATACGGTGCCAAATAGCGCCCCGTATGGCTGGCCGGGTTGGCAGCCACCTGCTCAGGCGTGCCCTGTGCTACCAGTTGCCCGCCGCCAGCGCCGCCTTCCGGCCCCATGTCGATGACCCAGTCAGCGGTCTTGATGACGTCCAGGTTGTGCTCGATGACGACAATCGTGTTGCCGGCATCGCGCAGCTGGTGCAGCACCTTGAGCAGCAGGTCGATATCGGCAAAGTGCAGGCCGGTAGTGGGCTCATCGAGGATGTAGAGCGTGCGGCCGGTGTCGCGCTTGGACAGCTCTTGCGCCAGCTTGACGCGCTGGGCCTCGCCGCCCGACAAGGTGGTCGCGCTCTGGCCCAGGCGGATATAGCTCAGGCCCACATCCAGCAGGGTTTGCAGCTTGCGCGCAATGGTGGGCACATCGCGGAAGAAGTCGTGCGCGTCTTCCACCGTCATCTCCAGGATCTGCGCAATATTGCGGCCTTTCCACTGCACCTGCAGGGTTTCGCGGTTGTAGCGCTGGCCGTGGCAGATGTCGCAGGGCACGTAAACGTCGGGCAGAAAATGCATCTCCACCTTGACCATGCCATCGCCCTGGCAGGCCTCGCAGCGTCCGCCGGCAACATTGAAGCTGAAGCGCCCCGGGCCATAGCCGCGCTCCTTGGCGGTGTTGGTCTCGGCCATCAGCTCGCGGATGGGGGTGAACAGGCCGGTGTAGGTCGCCGGGTTGCTGCGCGGCGTGCGGCCAATCGGGCTCTGGTCCACATTGATGACCTTGTCGAAATAGTCCAGGCCTTCGATCTCCTGGTAGGGCGCGACATCGCCCTGGGCGCGGTTGATCTTGTGGGCCGCTGCGGCGTACAAGGTGTCGTTGACCAGGGTGGATTTGCCCGAGCCCGAGACGCCGGTCACGCAGGTGAACAAACCAACCGGGAAATCTACCGTCACATCGCGCAGGTTGTGGCCGCTGGCGCCCACCAGGCGCAGGCTTTGCACCGCATGCGGGTCCACGCGGGTCAGCGGCGCGGGTTCCAGCACACTGTGGCTCTTGGTGCTGCTGGTGCTGGTGGCTTTGCCGCTGGGCTTTTTCTCCAGCGCGATGCGCACGGCCGGGAACTGCGAGCTGCTTTTATCGGCAGCGGGTTTGCCCACAGGCGCACCCATGGTGCTGGCCAGCACCGGCAGCCAGGGTGTGCGGCGCGTGGGCACGGCAATCGATTTCTGGCCGCTCAGGTACTGGCCGGTGAGCGACTGCGGGTTGGCACAGATGTCGGCATAGCGGCCCTGGGCCATGATCTGGCCGCCGTGTACGCCGGCGCCCGGGCCCATGTCGATGATCTGGTCGGCCGCGCGCATCATGTCCTCGTCATGCTCGACGACGATCACGCTGTTGCCGATATCGCGCAGGTGCTGCAAGGTGGCAATCAAGCGGTCGTTGTCGCGCTGGTGCAGGCCGATCGAGGGCTCGTCGAGCACATACATCACGCCCGTCAAGCCCGAGCCAATCTGCGAGGCCAGGCGAATGCGCTGCGCCTCGCCGCCCGACAGGGTCTCTGCGCTGCGTGCCAGGCTCAGGTAGGTGAGGCCCACATCGTTGAGGAACTGCAGCCGGGTGCTGATTTCATGGATCACCCGCGCGGCAATGTCGGCCTTGGCACCACTCAGCTGCACGCTGCTGAACCAGGCATAGGCCTCGCTCAGGGTGACCTGGCTGATGTCCTGGATCGCACGGGCCTGGTCGCCATCGCCCACGCGCACATAGCGTGCCTCGCGGCGCAGGCGCGCGCCATGGCAATCGGGGCAGGGCTGCACGCTTTGGTAGCGGGCCAGTTCGTCGCGCACGATGCTGGAGTCGGTCTCGCGGTAGCGCCGCGTCATGTTCGGCAGAATGCCTTCGAAGGGGTGCTTCTTGGTGACCATCTTGCCGGCGTTCTCGCCGCTGGCCAGCTCGTACTTGAAGGCGATTTCTTCGTCGCCCGATCCGTACAGTACGACCTGGCGCACGGCCTCGGGCAGGCTCTCAAAGGGCTGCTCGATATCAAACTTGTAGTGGCGGCCCAGGCTTTCGAGCATCGCAAAATAGTAGCCATTGCGCCGGTCCCAGCCCTTGATGGCGCCGCTGGCCAGGCTGAGCGTAGGGAAGGCCACCACCCGCTCGACGTCGAACACCTCATGCAGGCCCAGCCCGTCGCAGGACGGGCAGGCGCCCTGGGGCGAGTTGAAGGAGAACAGGCGCGGCTCCAGCTCGGCCAGCGCATAGCTGCAGACCGGGCAAGAGAACTTGCTGCTGAACAAATGCTCCACGCCCGTATCCATCTCCAGCGCGAGCACCCGGCCATTGCCTTCGTTGCCGCCCACGCGCAAGGCCGCTTCCACGCTTTCAGCCAGGCGCTGCTGCAGCCCGGCGCGCACCTTGACCCGGTCGATGACCACATCGACATCGTGTTTCTCGTTCTTGGCCAGTGCGGGCAGGGTTTCGTGCTCGTACATCTGGCCATCGACCCGAAAGCGCACATAGCCCATGGCCTGCATCTGCGCAAACAACTCGACGAACTCGCCCTTCTTGCCGCGCGCCACCGGCGCCAGGATCATCAGCTTGGTGTCTTCGGGCAGGGCCAGCACGGCATCCACCATCTGGCTGACCGTTTGCGCCGCCAGCGGCAGGTTGTGGTCGGGGCAAAACGGCGTGCCTGCGCGGGCATACAACAGGCGCAGGTAGTCATGGATTTCGGTGACCGTGCCCACGGTCGAGCGCGGGTTGTGGCTTGTCGCCTTCTGCTCGATCGAGATGGCGGGCGACAGGCCCTCGATCAGGTCGACATCAGGTTTGTCCAGCCGGCCCAGAAACTGGCGCGCATAGGCCGAGAGGCTCTCGACATAGCGGCGCTGGCCTTCGGCATACAAGGTGTCAAAAGCCAGGCTGGATTTGCCCGAGCCCGACAAGCCGGTGATCACCACCAGCTGGTGGCGCGGGATGTCCAGGTCAATGTTTTTGAGGTTGTGGGTGCGCGCGCCGCGAATCGCTATGCGGCTGTGCGCCAGCCGCGCGCCCAGGTAGCGGCTGTCGTCCTGGCGTGCCTCGGACACGCCGAGTTCATGGTGCAGATCGATGGCAGCGGAGGGGGCAGAGGGTGTGCGTGGGGGCATGTGCGGCGGCGAGGTCCAAAACCCCTCATGATAGCCAGCCTGTCTGTCAGCTGTGCAATACCCCGGCTATCGCTGCACTGGGTTGGCGGATAAACACCAGAATGGCGGGGCATTTTGGCAGCTGCCTATCTGCATAATTGTCGAAAAATTGAGAGTGGGTCTGAAGTATTAGCTATTGTTTTTGAGAGCAAGTCCCCGCTGTGGAGATTCCGTCTGCCAGCAGGGCTTGCGGCAGCGCCCTACACTTGCCGCTGGCCGTTGTGGCCGCCCGTCCCTTGTTTGCCTGCGTATCGCCCTTGTCTCTCTCCTCCGTTTCTTCCTCCTCCACGGCCATGTCGCCGGCAGAGCGCCGCTCCAGCTTCAGCCTGGCGCTGATTTTTGCCCTGCGCATGCTGGGCCTGTTTTTGGTGCTGCCGGTGTTTGCGCTGGAGGCCCACAAGTACCCCGGCGGCGATGACCCGGCGCTGGTGGGGCTGGCCATGGGCGTCTATGGCCTCACCCAGGCGCTGTGCCAGCTGCCGCTGGGCATGGCCTCGGACCGCTTTGGTCGCAAAAAAGTGATTGTGCTGGGCCTGCTGGTGTTTGCCGCCGGCAGCTTGGTGGCGGGGCTAGCCGGTAACCTGCATACCCTGCTGCTGGGCCGGGCGCTGCAAGGCGCCGGTGCCGTGTCGGCGGCCGTGACCGCGTTGCTGGCCGACCAGACCCGCGACGAGGTGCGCACCAAGGCCATGGCCCTGGTAGGCGCCAGCATCGGCCTGATGTTTGCGCTGGCGCTGGTGCTGAGCCCGCTGCTCGTGGTGCATATCGGCCTGAGCGGCCTGTTTTTGATGACCTGTGGCCTGGCGCTGGGCGGTATTGTGGTGGTGCTGTGGGTGGTGCCCCCTGAGCCGCTGGAGCACCGGGGCGGCGCGCGCGGCGGCTTGCGTGACGTGTTTCGCCATGCGGATCTGGTGCGGCTCAATGCTGGCGTGTTTGTACTGCATACCGTGCAGATGTCGATGTGGGTCGCCGTGCCGGCCATGCTGGTCGCTGCCGGCCTGCCCAAGGCAGCGCACTGGCAGGTCTACCTGCCGGCGGTGCTGCTGTCCTTTGTGCTGATGGGCGGGCTGTTTGCGCTGGAGCGGCGCGGTTATCTGCGCGGCGCCTTGCTGGGCTCAATCGCGCTGGTGGCGCTGGTGCAGATCGCTCTGGGCCTGGTCGCCACCTCGGGCCATGCGCCCACGCTGTGGCTGATGGGCGTGCTGCTGTTTGTGTTCTTCTGCGGCTTCAATGCGCTGGAGGCGACGCAGCCCAGCCTGGTCTCGCGCATGGCACCCGCGTCGCTGCGCGGTGCGGCCCTGGGCAGCTACAACACCTTGCAGTCGCTAGGCCTGTTTGCCGGCGGAGCGCTGGGCGGGGCCTTGATCCGCTGGGGCAGCGTGACGGATTTGTTCATCGCCACCAGCGCGCTGGCGCTGCTGTGGCTGGTGCTGACCTGGCCGCTGCAACCGCTGGGCCGCAGCGTTGCTGGGGCTGGCGCTGCACAAAAGTAAGCGCTGGCTGGGCAAGGGGTGGCGCTGTCACCCCTTGCTGCCAATGCTGCGCGCACCTGCCGAGAAATTCCCGGCCGCTTTGGGGTAGGATACGCCCCTGAATCTCAGTGATGGGCGCTTTGACGTGCTGCAATGCCTGCAGCACTGCCAATACATAGTAGGCGCCCATTTTTTAATAGGAAATACTGCAACCATGGCATCCGTCAACAAAGTCATCATCGTCGGCAACCTCGGCCGCGACCCGGAAATGCGCACCTTCCCGTCGGGCGACCAGGTGGCCAACGTCACCATCGCCACCACTGACCGCTGGCGCGACAAGAACAGCGGTGAGAACAAGGAAGCCACCGAATGGCACCGCGTGGTGTTCAATGGCCGCCTGGCTGAAATCGTCGGCCAGTACCTACGCAAGGGCAGCCAGGTCTATGTAGAAGGCAGCCTGCGCACCCGCAAGTGGACCGACCAGGCCACCGGCCAAGAGCGCTACGCCACCGAAATCCGTGCCGATTCCATGCAAATGCTGGGCAGCCGCCAAGGCCAGGGCGGCCCTGGTGGCCAAGGCGGTGGTGATGACTACGGCTATGGCGACAGCGGCTACGGCGACCAAGGTGGCGGTGGCGGTGCTCCCGCAGGCAACTTCCAGCGCCGCGCCCCGGCACCGGCCATGGCCCCAGCCGCCGCACCCCGCCAGGCGCCACCTCCCCGTCCTGCACCGGCTCCAATGCCCGCGCCGGCCCCACGCGCTGCGTCGGGCTTTGACGATATGGACGACGATATTCCGTTCTAGAGCCTACCTTTCCTGATTTGTCAATAAAAGGTCCGTGGCGCGTACGCTGTGGACCTTTTTTAATTGCCGTTGATAGGCTGCAAAATTTTTGATTTTCGCAGCAGCGACCGGCTGGTGCGTGCCCAGCGCGGTAAATTGATTGAGGATTGACGCACGAATATTGAGCTCAACCACCTGGCGCTCAAACGTCCTGGCCATCACCTTCTTGCCCAGGCGTTTGAAGCAATTCATCTTGGTTTCTACCAGAGACCTTCGGTGATAGCCGCTCCATCTTTTCCAGATAGCCCTCCCCAGCCTCCCATACGCCTTGACCGCTTCATTGCGGTGAGCAAATGCCAGCCCTTTGGGCAGCTTCGCTCCTTTGCGTGGCGGGATGATTGGAATGGCTCCCCGCAGGTAGCACGCCTTTTGTGCATCCTGGGTGTCGTACGCTCCATCACTGGTAAGGCTGGCTATCTCTTCATTGCTTGGGATTTGAGCTGGCAGGTCAATGTGTATAGGAAACCGCAGTTAGCTATGCAGATGGCAGCTGCATTGCACGAAAAGGTGCAGTAAACGCAGCTTTTCTATACACGTGGGCGGCGATATGTATAAGAATTAGCGTTTTCTATACATGTTCTGTTAGCCTCATGGAATCCCTTGCCGCGCTGCGGGCCGAGCGCTTTGACACGGCCCCCATTCTCAAGAAGTTGGCCAGCGCCAGCCGCAAGCTGGCGGAGCTGAAGGGCATTGCTTCGGCCATACCCAATCAAGGCATTCTCATCAACACCTTGGGTTTGCAGGAGGCAAAGGACAGCTCAGAAATTGAGAACATTGTCACCACGCACGATGAGCTCTTCAAAGACGATGTGTCCCCGGAGAACCAACTGTCTGCCGCCAGCAAAGAGGTGCTGAGTTACCGGCAGGCGTTGTACACGGGCTTTCGGCTGGTGAAAGAGACTGGCTTGCTGACAGCCAACCACCTGATTGAGATGCAACGTGAGCTGGAGCGCAACCATGCAGGCTTTCGCAAGTTGCCCGGCACGGCCTTGAAGGATGGCGCAGGGCGCACGGTGTATACACCGCCGCAGGAGCCGGATGCCATCGTGGCGCTGATGCGTGATTTGGAGCAGGCCATCAACGACCCCGGTGCAGTGCCCGTAGACGCGCTCATCAAGATGGCGCTGATTCACCATCAGTTTGAGAGCATTCACCCCTTCTATGATGGCAATGGCCGAACGGGGCGCATTTTGAATGTGCTGTATTTGGTTAAAGAGGGGCTGCTGGACATTCCGGTGCTGTACTTGAGCCACCATATTGTGCAAACCAAGGCTGAGTATTACCGCCTGCTGCAGGCCGTGCGTGACGACGATGCGTGGGAGGACTGGGTGCTGTACATGCTAGAGGCGGTGGAGCAGACAGCCCAGCAGACAGTGAAGAAGGTGATTGCTATTCGGGATGCCTTGTTTGACTACAAGCACCGCATTCGGGAGCAGCACAAGTTCTACAGCCAAGACCTCATCAACAGCTTGTTTATGCATCCCTACACCAAGATTGAGTTCATGCAGAACGACCTGCAGGTATCACGGTTGACGGCGACCAAGTATCTGGATGCTCTGACGAAGACAGGCTTTTTGCTAAAGCAGAAGGTGGGGCGCAGCAACTACTACATTAACCATGCGTTGACCGGAATTTTGACGACGCCCTAATGGATAAGCAAAAGAGCTTGAGGGGAAAGAATGGGCCAATACCAATGAGAATTTCGCGAGTTTAGAGCAACGGCTTCAGTCGATGGGACTCAAGCAAAGCATGAGCCGCAAAGGCAACTGCTTCGACAACGCGGCGATTGAAAGCTTCTTCGGCACACTGAAAGCGGAGTACTTCCATCTCGGCAAACCCAACAGCATTTATGCGCTCGTAGCTGGCGTGCATGATTACTTCCACTACTACAACCATGAGCGCCTCAAACTCGGGTTGCAAGGGCTCAGCCCGGTGGGATACCGGCTGAGAAACACCGCCTGATCGGTGGCATCGTGACCGTCCAATTTCTGGGGGCCAGTTCAAACCCGGGGCGATTCAGATTCTGCCATGTGCCGTCAGCGCGGATGCGCTGTCTAGGGTGCTGGGCTGTATCGGGCCCAGTGCCGGCGCAGATCGAACTTGAGCAGCACGGCGCCGCCGCCGATCAGCAGCACGTCTTTGACGATAAAGCCATCCAGGGTCGTCAGCTGGGGCAACAGGCTCAAGGTGGTGATGCCCGTCACGATGACGATGATGTCGCCAACGATGCCGAAGACTGGTTTTTTAAAGCCCACCATCAGCGCCAGAAATGCGATGGTTTCCACAACGCCGAGGAAATAACTGCCGCCATGGACGCCGAAGAGCGTGTAGAGAACGTTCAACCAGGTGGCGGATATGAGGGGTTGGAGCTCGTTGACCTCGAACTCAAACCACTTGAAGGTGCCGAACAGCGCAAATATAAAGATGACGGACAGCCGCAGCAGGGCGATGTCAGCATCGGAATGGACAAAGCGGTGGAGGGCGTTTTTCATGAAGTCTCCTGGTTGGGGTGTGGGGTGGGGTGTGAAGAGGCGGTGTCCGCGCTGAGCCAGCGGATGATGGTGGTGACGGCGTCGGCATACGCCGCATGGGGCGGAACACGGTTGAGCAAGAGGGCACCCTTGAGGGCCGAGCTGACCACCATGGCCATCGCTGCAGGAGGCTGAGCAAGATGGAGTTGCTTGCTGTGCTGGCCCGTGGCCAGGATGTCTTGCAGCAGGTGCTGTTCTGTCTGTGCCAGTCGGTAGACCGCTATTTGCAGCTCTGGCAGCAGCAGATGGCTGTCCGTCAGCATGGCGTAGGCGCCGCACATCTGCCCCTGCGCTGCGCAATCGGCAAACGCGTCGAGATAGCCCTTCAGCCTTGGCACTCCGGCAGGCAACTGCCGCAGCGCTGCAGCGAGCTCCTGGAACTGCTGGGTTTTGTAGTCGCAGTACGCCAAGCCCAAGTCCGTTTTGCTCGGGAAATGGTGGTGGATGCTGGCTTTGCGGATGCCGATACCGGCCTCTAGATCCGCATAGCTGAATCCTTGGAAGCCACGCTGCTGCACCAAGGTGTTGGTGAGCTGGATGATTTTTTCCTGGGTGGACATGGTTTCAGTTATTTCAATGAATTTGTAGGTACTGATGCATAAATCAAATTTACCTACTAGAAGGTAGGTTGTCAAAATTTATATGAATCTAGGCGTAAACAGCGCCGGCTGTCCCGGCTGTACGGGCTGCATATGGCGCTGTGACTGCAAGCGTCGCTGTTCGATCCGCCCGTCGCAGTGGTTTTGGTGGTCGGCTGGTATCCAGTAGGCGGAGAATGCAGTAGCTGCCGGCAGGCCATCGCGACCAGGTCGGCAGGTTCCGCCTTTGTTCAACTTCCCTGAAAGCGGCCATGACTGACACCAGCGCTATCGCCTCCCTCATCGCCCCCACTGGCCGCCTGCGCGCGGCCATCAATGTGGGCAATCCCGTGCTGGCGCACAAACGGGCCGATGGCTCGGGCGCAGGCGTTTCCGTCGATCTGGCAACGCGCATGGCGGCCCAGCTGGGGTTGCCGCTGGATTTGCAGCTGTTTGAGGCCGCTGCCCATTCGGTCGATGCGGTCACCCAGGGCCTGGCCGATGTCGGCTTTTTTGCGGTGGATCCGGTGCGCGGCGCGGGCATTGGTTTCTCCGCCCCCTATGTGCTGATCGAGGGTGCCTACATGGTGCGCAGCGATTCGGCGCTGACCGACAACGCGCAGGTGGATATCGCCGGGCACGAGGTGGTGGTGGGCCAGGGCAGTGCCTATGACCTCTACCTGAGCCGGGCGCTGAAAAACGCTCGCATCCTGCGGGCACCGACATCGCCAGCGGTGGTGGATGTGTTTTTGCAGCCCAGCGGCGACGTGGCGGCGGGCGTCAAGGTGCAGCTGCAGGCAGCAGTGGCCAGCCAGCCTGGGCTGCGCATGCTGCCCGGGCATTTCATGCTGATCCAGCAGGCCATGGGCCTGCCCAAGACCCGGTGCGATGCCGCCATCCAGTGGCTGGCCGACTTTGTGGAGGAGGCCAAGGCCAGCGGCTTTGTGGCCCAGGCGCTGGCGCAGCACCAAGTGCAAGGCGCGGTGGTGGCGCCGGCGGCACGGCAGTGATGGTGGTTGGCCCAGCCCCCAGGGCCGGCTAGCGCAAAAATCCAACACTGCGGCAGCAGGTACACGCAGCCCTGCGCCATGGCGCTACCCGCTGGCGCAGCGCCACTGCACAATAGGCGCCATGTTCATCGCCATCCCCCTGGAAAACAAGCCCTCCTGGCAATCGCCGCCCTGGATGACGGTGCTGTTGATTGCAATCAACTGCCTGGTTTTCTGGGTCTGGCAGGGCGGTGAGGAGCGGGGCGCCGAGCGCGCAGCCAAAACCTATGCGCATACGGCGCTGCCGGCGATCGAGGTGCCGGCTTTTGTGCAGTACCTCGACGCACAAAGCCGCAATCCCGACAGCCGCATCCAGCCCCAGATGGTGCGCATGGTGCAGGGCCTGCAAAAGAAACAGGACTTCGGCCAGATTTATATGCTGATGCAGCAGGATGGGCGTTTTCGCCGCCAGCTGCTGGCCGGTGAGGTGATCACAGCGGCGGACCCCGACTATGCCGAATGGCAGGCCGCTCGCGCCCGCTTTGCGCCGCTGGAGCCCAAGCCCTTCACCACGCGCTGGGCAATGAGCTATGAGGCCGGTGCCGGGCTGCAGCCGCTACAGGCACTGACCTCCACCTTTTTGCATGGCAGCACCGGCCATCTGCTGGGCAATATGGTGTTTTTGTTTCTGTTTGGTTTTACGTTGGAGATGGCGCTGGGCGCCGGGCTCTACCTCTGCTTCTACCTGGTCGCCGGTGTCAGTGCCTCGCTGTTTGCGGGCCTGTTCTATGCCGGCTCCGGCAGCTATGGGCTGGGCGCATCGGGTGCCATTGCCGGGCTGATGGCCATGTATGTGGTGCTCTACCGCATGCGGCGCATCCGCTTTTTCTACATGTTCGCGTTCTACTTCAACTACGCCACCTGGCCTGCGCTGGTGGTGCTGCCGGTGTGGATGGGTTTTGAGCTGGGCCAGCATTTTCTGGGGCAGCAGGGCGTCGCCTATATGGCGCACTTTGGCGGCTTGCTGGCCGGCGGCCTGTTGATGGCCTTGTACCTGCAACTGCGGCGCAAGGAGTCGGTGGTCGAAGTGGCAGCCCGTGACAAGCAGCAAGCCCAGGCGCAGAGCGATGCGCTGGCCGCTGCGGTGCAGCGGGCGCAAAAGCACACCGATGCGCTGGCCTTTGAGCTAGCCGCGCCCGCCTGGCGCCAGGCCGCCAAGCTGGCCCCGACCGATGCCGCCATCTTGCGCGCCTGGTTTGAAAGCGCCCGCCATGCGCCGGCGAGCGAGGATTTTCACCGAGCGGCCCGCGCGATCTTCAAGCTGCCAGCCAACACGGACGCGCTGCGCCGACTCCAGCACCACAGCTGGCAAACCTATGTGGACCGCGCCCGGCCCGCCCCGCGCATCAGCGACAACAGCCTGCATGCGCTGGCGCGCAGCTTTGTGCGGCTGGGTGAATGGGACGATGCGCAAAAGGTCTGTCAGCAGCTGGAGAGCGCTGCCGACCACCCGCACTGGCCGGCGACCCTGGCGCTGGTGGCCAATGGCCTGGCCAAAGCCGGCCGACTGGACGACGCCCGGCGCTGGCTGCCAGCACTGCAACGCGCCGCACCGCAAGAACCGGTGACGCGCTGGCTCAGCCAGGCAAGGACCTAAAAGAACTACACAAGGCCGTACCGGCAGTCGGCCTTAGTCATTGGCTTTCGGCAGCACCCCTATGCGTCAGCTCCGTGTAAAGTTTTGGTGAAGCCATGCCTTATGATCGCTGCCAAGCTGCGCCGGCGGGGGTGCAGACAGAAAGGCTGGCCATGGGCCCATTGCGTTCTCCACAGCAAGACGACGAGGTTGACAGCGCCCAATGGGTGATTGAGCCTTTCTGGCGCAAGCTCAACAGCTTTTTCCTGTTTCCGCTGCAGCGCAAGCCCTTGCTGTATGCGCTGGTGCTGTCGCTCTGCGCCTATATGCTGATGTGGGGTCTGCTGATCGGCTTTGCCGTTGCGGTGGGCCTGCTGCTGGCGATCAGCCGGCACGCGTTCAAGATTGCGGCCTATGCCTCGCATGGCGTGCTCGACAGCAATGACTACGACGACTACCCCTGCGATGCCGACCTCAAGGTGCTGCCCTGGAAGTTCTTCGGCGTGCTGCTGGTGCATGGCTTTTTGATTGGCATGCTCGCCCGGGTCAGCCCAGGGCTGGCAGCGCTGGGCGATCTGCTCTCGTCCTTTCTGATCCCCGCCACCTTGATGGTGCTGATCACCAGCGGCAGCCTGCGCGCTGCTATCAACCCCTTCATGCTGCTCAGCACCATGGGGGCCATTGGTCTGCCTTATGGCCTGCTGTGCCTGTTTTTGTTCCTGCTGATGCAGGGCGTGCCGATGGCCTTTGCGCTGTTGGTGACGGTGATGCCCCAGGCGCTGCTGGCACCCTTGCTGGCCTTTGTGGTGATCTACTTCAATGGCGTGATCGCCGCGATGATCGGCTATGTGATGTACCAAAACCATGCGGACCTGGGCATTACCCCGGACAAAGGGCCGCAGGCCGAAACCGGCGCGCCGGTCTTGGACCCGCAAGCCGCACTGGCGCAGCGCCGCGATGCCCAGGTGGCCCAGCTGGTGCAGGACGGCAATATGCAGGCCGCGCTGGCCGAATCCCGCGAATGGCAGCGCAGCGAGCCCGAGAGCCTGGCTGACCAGCGCCGCTACCACCGGGTGCTCAAGCTCAGCGACAAGCCCGACGAGCTGGCGCGCCATGCGCAGAGCTACATCGCGCTCTTGCTGCAAAAGCAGCGCAGCAGCGATGCACTGGAGGTCTGGGGCAGTTGCTACAAGCGTGACAAGGGCTTCCGCCTGGTCAACGCCAGTCACACCTTGGCGCTGGCGCAGACGGCCTGGAAGCGCATGCAGCTGCCGCATACCTTGGCCTTGCTGCATGGTTTTGAGAAAACCTATGCCGGCAGTGATTTGGTGCCCCAGGCGCTGGAGCTGACGGTGCGCGTGCTCAAGCAAGGCGCGAACAAGCCGGACCAGGCCGTGCGGGTGTTTATGCGCATGAAGATCCGCTACCCCGCGCATGCCTCGACCCAGGAGGCCGCCTGGATCTTGCGCGATGAGCTGCCAGGCGAGGCGCAGTCGCCTGCCGCACCCGCCTAAGGGCCTGCTTGTTTTTTAAGCGGCCGTTGAAGGCGCCACGCTGGCGATGATGCCGCCGCCCAGGCAGACATCGCCGTCATACAGCACGGCCGATTGGCCTGGCGTCACCGCCCATTGCGCCTCGGGAAAGTCGAGATGGAAATGCGCGGGCGTCGCATCGGCGCCGATGATGGCGGGCGAATCGGGCTGGCGGTAGCGGGTTTTGGAGCCATAGGTGCCGGCAGCGGGCGGGTGGCCAGCGACCCAGCTGGTGTTGTCGGCATCCAGCGCCTGCGACAGCAGCCAGGGGTGGTCATGGCCTTGCACCACGCGCAGGATGTTCTTGTCCAGCTCCTTGCGGGCCACAAACCACGGCGCATGCTCGCCCGCGCCACGGGCGGCGCCTTTTTCCTTGACGCCACCAATGCCCAGGCCCGAGCGCTGGCCCAGGGTGTAGAAGGACAGGCCCACATGCTTGCCCAGCTTGCGGTTGCGGTCGTCCAGCATCAGGCCCGGTTCCTTGCTGATGTAGCGGTTGAGAAAGTCGCGGAAGGGCCGCTCGCCGATAAAGCAGATGCCGGTCGAGTCCTTTTTCTTGGCATTGGGCAGGCCGATTTCCTCGGCAATGCGGCGCACCTCAGTCTTCTTCAGCTCACCGACCGGGAACAGCGCCTTGGACAGCTGCGCCTGGTTCAGGCGGTGCAGAAAATAGCTCTGGTCCTTGGCCGGGTCCAGGCCCTTGAGTAGCTCGAACAGCTGGGTGTCGGGGTTCTGGCGCACGCGGGCATAGTGGCCGGTAGCAATCTTTTCGGCACCCAGGCGCATGGCATGGTCCAAAAAGGCCTTGAACTTGATCTCGGCATTGCACAGCACATCGGGGTTGGGCGTGCGGCCGGCCTGGTATTCGCGCAGAAACTCTGCAAACACCCGGTCCTTGTAGTCGGCAGCAAAGTTGACGTGTTCGATCTCGATGCCCACCACGTCGGCCACGGCTGCGGCATCGACAAAGTCGATGTTGGACGAGCAGTACTCGCTGTCGTCGTCATCTTCCCAGTTCTTCATGAAGATGCCGACGACCTCGTGCCCCTGCTTTTTGAGCAAATACGCGGTGACGGCCGAATCCACGCCGCCACTCAGCCCCACTACGATGCGCTGTTTAACCATGGGCGTAATTATCCGCCTGGCCGAGGCTGCCTGCTGCGCTAGGGCTATGCGGCGAACTGCCGGCATAGCCTCCTGCTGCCGGTCTTTGAGCAGGATCTTATTGCGGCGTCAGCGCGATGCGCTCGCGGGTGGCCTTCTCCACCGCGCTGCGCGAGTAGGCCAGTGGAAAGTACTGGCCCGCTGCCCAGGTATTGGCCAGGTCGCGGTAATGCGGGCTGGCCGGGTTGCCCGATTGGCCGGGCGTGTTGACCACGCGCGAGGCATCCCAGTTGCCGACATCCACCACCATGCGGAAGGACGCACCCGAGGTCAGCTGGTAGGTGTCGACGTTGTAGCTGGTGGCCATCGGCGTGGCCCAGGAGCCGCCGATGCCGCCCACGCCGACATTGAGCTTTTGCTGGGTGGCTGCGTCCACCACGCCGGCGAGCGGGTGCACAAAGATCGCCTGGTGCAGGCTGCCCCAGGTCCAGCTCTTGGCATCGGCCCCCAGCTTGGTCTGCAGCCATTGCATCGCCGGGGCGATGGAGGAGAGCAGCACCTGGTCGCGCTCGGTATCGCTCATCCAGCCTTGGGGCTGCTCCAGCACCGCGATCATGCGGGTGGCGCTGGTTTCCTTCGCAAACCGGCGCTCGTTGGCGGCCAGCACCTGGTCGGTCAGCGCTTTCTTCAGGGTGGCATTGCTCCACACTTCATAGAGCGCTGCGGCCGCGCTGTCCTTGGCCATGGTGCCGTCCCAGGCTTGCAGCAGTGCCAGGCCCCGGGCGGTCTGTGCATCGTTGCTCTGCAGGGGTGCCAGCAGCTTCAGCAGGCGCTGGGCGGGCACGGCGACGATGTCGGTTTGCCAGGCCTCGGAATCGGCCACGCTGAGTTTTTTGCCATCCTTGGCGGCTTTCTCAAACAGGCCATGCAGGCGCTGCGCGCGGGCCGAGTCGGACCATTCGTAGCCAATGCCTTTTTGGTAGAGCGGGTGGCCCGGCGGCACATTGTTCTCGTTGGCGGTCACCACATAGCCGCGTTGGGGGTTGAACTCCCAGGGCAACTCGTCGCCATGGCGGTAGCCCGTCCATTCATAGCGGCCATCGCCGGGTACGGGCGTCAGCCCGTCCCAGTTGAGGCGGATGGGGGTGAGCCCGCCGGGAATCCAGCCGATATTGCCGCTGCTGTCGGCATAGACCTGGTTCTCGCCCGGTGCGCCCCAGCGGTTCATCGCCGCGCGGAACTGGTCAAAGTCCTGCGCACGCATGTAGTCCATTGATCCGAAATAGGGCGCCATGCCCAGGTCCAGCCAGGCAGCGCGCAGCGCATAGGCCTTGTTGCCTTCGGCCGCCAGCACCGGCCCGTGGCGGGTGTACCAGTTCTCAACGATGACGGGTTGGGCGGCCCCCTTGACGGCAATACTTTCGGTCACCCGGGTCATCGGCTCCCAGCGGCCCTGGTACTTGTACTCCTTGCTGTTTTGCGGGTTGGTTTCGTACACATACAGGTCTTCCTGGTCCATGTAGAAGCGCGTTAGGCCAAAGGCGATGCGGCCGTTGTGGCCGATGGAGATGCCGGGCAAAAACGGCTCGCCTGCGCCGATCACATCCATGCCGGGGGCGGAGATGTGCGAGATATAGCGCAGGCTGGGCGCGCCATGGGCGCGGTGCGGGTCATTGGCCAGAATCGGCCGGCCGGTGGTGGTCATGCCCGGCGCAATCGTCCAGTTGTTGCTGCCGTAGCTGGCCAAGGTGTTGGCATCGGGCTGGTTCAAGGTGGATTCGGACAGCGCCAGCAGCTGCTCGGGGGCCATGTCCTGCACGGACACCTTGACGTTCTCCTTAGTGAAGCGCGGGCTGGCGGTGGCCAGCGCATAGGCACGTTTCAGCTCCTTGCCGGGCAGGCCGCAGACATCCAGCCCCTCGGGGATCTGCGGCTTCACATCGGGCACCAGCTCGCGGCGCAGCCAGTCCACGCGGGCGCCGTTTTGCTTGCCATCGCAAAAGGCCTGGGCGCGGTCCACCTCGCCCGTAAAGTTCAGGGTCAGGCCATGGTGGCGGATGCGCACCGTGTCTTCTGCTGCCCACGGGCTGGGCTGGTAGCCCAGCAGTTTGAACTCTTCGGGCAGCAGGCGGGGGTCGGCCTGGGTCTGGGCGACAAAGGCATTCACCCCGGCGACAAAAGCCTCGGCCACGCGCTTGGAGTCCGAGCCATAGGCCAGCCATTCGCGGTACATATCGCCCCTGAACAGCACGGCGCGCGCCGCCTTGTCGCTCTCCACCCAGGCCGGGCCAAAGTTCTGGGCCATTTGGCCCAGGCCGCGCTTGCGCCACAGGTCCATCTGCCAGAGCCGGTCGCGTGCGGCCATATAGCCCTGCACCACAAAGGCGTCATAGGTGGTGCCGGCGTAGATATGCGGCACGCCCCACTGGTCGATCAGCACCTCGGCGGGTTTCTGCAACCCGGCAATCTTGGCGCTGCTCTGGCTGCTGGGCGGCGTGCCCAGCGAGCTGCAGCCTGCTGCGATGAGTGCCGCGGCCAGCGGCAAGGCCAGGCGGCTGGCAAAACGGAAGGGGGCGCGGTGGTGCATGGTGTGTCTCCTCGTTATGGTGAGGAGACCATGCCATGCCTGCCAGCGCTGCGCAATCGCGTTGGCGCCAAGGGTTGTGGCGGCTGGATGGCGCATACGCAGCAGAGGCTACGCAGCGCCCAAAAAAGAAGCCCATGGGGTGGGCCATGGGCTTGTGGTCTATTCCAGCGGCTTCATGCCTTCTGGCTTTACCAGCACCGAGACATCGGTGTAGATCAGGTTCAGCGCAAAGCGCTGGCCGGCCAGGTAGTCGTCCAGTGACTGCAGCACCAGGGGGCTGCGCATCTGGTGGGCCTCGGCGCGCATTTCCTCGGCCGTCATCCAGACGGTGCGGCGTATGCCTTCATCGAGCGGCTGGTTCTCATAAAACGCACCCACGGTGCCGGTAAAGGCAAAGCGCATATAGGTGGTGTCGGCGCCGCTTCTGGTCCGCACAAAGCGGTTCATGTAGATGCCCAGCAGGGCCGAGGGCTTGAAGTCGAAGGCCGTCTCTTCCAGCACCTCGCGCACACAGGCCTGGATGGGCGATTCGCCAGGGTCGAGGTGGCCGGCCGGATTGTTCAGGCGGATGCCGTCCGAGGTGTCTTCCTCTACCAGCAAAAATCGGCCATCGCGCTCAATGACGGCGGCCACGGTGACGTTGGGTTTCCAGCGGTGGGGCATGCGGCATTATGTGCCAACTCTCTTAAATCATAAAAAGAGCTTCAAGGGCTTGTCATGCTGTTGCAATCACCACTACAGGCAAAGCTCTGCAGTACGATAGTGGCATGCATGCAACCGCCCCCACCCCCGCCATTCCCGCACAGTCCGTCTATGCCGAGCGCCGCGCCCAGGTCGCACGCCAGTTGGGCGAGGGCGGGATCGCCATCATCCCCACGGCGCCCGAGCACCCGCGCAACCGTGACAGTGACTTTCTGTACCGCCACGACAGCTATTTTTACTACCTGACCGGTTTTACCGAGCCCAATGCCAGCCTGGTGATTACCGCCGATGGCAAGACCACCTTGTTTTGCGCACCCAAGGATTTGGCGCGCGAGATCTGGGACGGCTACCGCCTGGGCCCTGAGGCAGCGGTGCCGGCCTTGGGGGTGAGCGAGGCCTATTCGGTGGCCGAGCAGGCCGCCCGCATGCCCAAGATGCTGGAGAACCGCAGCGTCGTCTGGTACCCGTTTGCGATCCATCCGGGGTTGGAGGGCACGGTGGCCCAATGGCTCAACGGCGTGCGCGCCCGCACCCGCTATGGCGCCCTGGTGCCCGAGCAGCAGCGTGACCTGTGTACTGTGCTCGACGAGATGCGCTTGTTCAAGGATGCGCATGAGGTGCCGATCCTGCGCCGGGCCGGTGACATCAGTGCCCGCGCCCATATCCTGGCGATGCAGCGATCGGCCCGCATGCTGCGCGCCGGCCAGGATGTACGCGAATACCACCTGGATGCCGAGCTGCTGCAGGCCTTCCGCGAATACGGTTCGCAATGCCCGGCGTACGGCTCTATCGTCGCCGCTGGCGCCAATGCCTGCGTGCTGCACTACCGGGCCGATGCCGCACCGATCCGCAGTGGCGAGCTGGTGCTGATCGATGCAGGTTGCGAGTTGGATGGCTATGCCAGCGACATCACCCGCACCTTCCCGGCCAACGGCAAGTTCACGGGCCCGCAGCGCGATCTGTACGACCTGGTGCTCGCCAGCCAGGATGCAGCCATTGCACTGACCCGGCCTGGCAAGCGCTTCAACGACATCCATGACGCCACGGTCGCCGTGCTGGCCCAGGGCATGCTCGACCTGGGCTTGCTCGACAAAAACAAGGTGGGCGGCGTGCAGGATGTCATCGACAACCGCAGCTACTTCCAGTTCTACATGCACCGCACCGGCCACTGGATGGGCATGGATGTGCATGACTGCGGCAGCTATATCGAGCCCAGCGAACTGGGCCAGACCAGCGAGCGGCGCGATCCGCTCTCGGGCGAGCTGATCCTCAACCGCCCCAGCCGCATCCTGCGCCCCGGCATGCTGACCACCATCGAGCCGGGCATTTATGTGCGCCCGGCCGACGGTGTGCCCGAGGCCTTCCACCACATCGGCATCCGCATCGAAGACGATGCGCTGATCACCGACGATGGCTGCGAGCTGCTCACCCGTGGTGTGCCGGTGAAGGCCGATGAGATCGAGGCGCTGATGCGCGATGGTGCGCCCCGGCCTGCCGATCTGGGCTGATCCGCCTCCTTCGCCATCCAACACCTGCATGGCCTGGCGCCTTGCAGGTGTTTTTTATGGGCCGCGCAATTGTGCAAACGCACATCGAATGAAGCTGCGCTGTAACTCGCTGGCCCTGGTTCTCATGTCAGAATGGAACTCGATTACATCGGGTCGGTATCTGGTGACAGGGCCGTCCCTATTTTTTGAGACAAAGACACAGGGACCTGTCCATGATTTCGCCCAAAATCCGCCGCGCCACCAAGATTGTTGCCACCCTGGGGCCAGCCTCCAGCGAGCCGGCTTTGCTCGAAGAGATGATCCGCGCGGGGGTCAATGTGGTGCGGCTGAACTTCAGCCACGGCAAGCCGCAGGACCATGTGGACCGTGCCCGCATGGTGCGCGAGGCGGCGCAGCGTGCTGGCCGCGAGGTGGCGATCATGGCCGATCTGCAAGGTCCCAAGATCCGGGTTGGCAAGTTTGCCGAAGGCAAGGTCATGCTGGAGCCGGGCGCCAAGTTTGTGCTCGATGCCTCCCGCCAAGAGCCCGGAGACTTGCTGGGCGTGGGCCTGGACTACAAGGAACTGCCGCGCGATGTGAAGCCCGGCGATGTGCTGCTGCTCAACGACGGCTTGATCGTGCTCACCGTCGATGCCGTGCGCGGCGACGCGGTACACACCACCGTCAAGCTGGGCGGTGAGCTGTCCAACAACAAGGGCATCAACAAAAAGGGCGGCGGCCTGACCGCCCCGGCGCTGACCGCCAAGGACATGGAAGACATCAAGACCGCGATGAGCTTCCAGGCCGACTATGTGGCCGTCAGCTTTCCCAAGACCGCCACCGACATGGAAATGGCGCGCCAGCTGTGCATGGTGGCCGCGGCCGAGTACCGCCACCGCCCGGGCCTGATCGCCAAGATCGAGCGCGCCGAGGCGATTCCGCACCTGGAAGACATCCTGCGTGTGTCCGACGGCATCATGGTCGCGCGTGGCGACCTGGCCGTCGAAGTGGGCCATGCGGCCGTGCCGGCCTTGCAAAAGAAGATGATCCGCATGGCGCGTGAGATGGACAAGGTCGTCATCACCGCCACGCAGATGATGGAGAGCATGATCACCAACCCCGTGCCCACCCGCGCCGAGGTGAGCGACGTGGCCAATGCCGTGCTGGATGGCACCGATGCCGTGATGCTGAGCGCCGAGACCGCTGCTGGCAAGTTCCCGCTGGAGACCGTGCTGGAGATGGTGGACATCTGCGCCCAGGCCGAGGCCTCGGCCGATTGGGACAATGACACCGACTTTGTCGGCAAGACCTTTCAGCGTATCGATCAGAGCATTGCGTTGGGTGCCTTGTTCACCGCCACCCACCTGGGCGCCAAGGCCCTGGTTGCGATGACGGACAGCGGCTCGACTGCGCTGTGGATGAGCCGCCACCGCACCCAGATCCCCATCTACGCACTGACCCCCAAGGTGGCCACCCAGCGCAAGATGGCGCTGTACCGCAATGTGCGCCCCCTGCTGATGGACACCAGCGCCGACCGCGACACCGCGCTGGCCCAGGCCGAGGTGCACCTGAAGGCCCGCGATATTGTGCAAAGCGGCGATATCTATGCGATCACCTGTGGTGAGCCGATGGGCTCGCCCGGCGGCACCAATATGATGAAGATCAGCCGCGTGATTTAAATCTGCGCGGGCCTGGATCGGCACAGGGGCGCTGGCAAGCGCTCCTTTTTTACGCCTGTTTTTTACGCACCCATTTTTTCGCTCCTTTTCGCGCTTGTTATTTGGGTCTTTTTTGCGCTTGTTATTTGGGTCTTTTTTGCGGCGCAACAGCAGCGCAACTGGCCTCTGTAGTTCCGTCCAATTTTGTGCGGATTTGTGACTGCGGCCATACTATGGCGCTTCAGCGAGCCTGCCCGCACGTCCGTGCGGATCAAGGGACTGCGCTGAATCCATTCGAAGCCAGGCTGCTTTGCCCCCGGAGACAGGGGTAAACCGGGGGTTCACCCGCCTGGGCCTTCGATCACCTAGCCAGGCTGCTGCGATAAGAAATCACAACACGCACGCACAAAGCAGCCCAGCCAAACCCTTGTTGTTGAGCAGCACAGCGCCGCTGTGCCTGCATGTTTTTTTGGAAGAGGGAATCTATGTCGCAACGACTAGTACGCCGTTCGGTGTTGGGCTTGGCCTTGGGCCTGGGTTTGGGCGCAGTGACCGGTGTCGCAACACCGGCATTTGCACAGACTGCGGCCGCCAAGGCCAGCAAGCTGGACGCACGCGCGGTAGCGGTGGGTTACAGCGAATTGGTCTATGCCAACTACAGCGACAGCCTGGGCTCGGCACGCGACATGCAAAAGGCCATCGCCGCTCTGCTGGCTGCGCCCTCCAAAGAGACGCTGGAGGCGGCTCGCAAAAGCTGGCTCGACGCGCGTGAGTTCTATGGCCAGACGGAAGCCTTCCGCTTCTACGGCGGCCCGATCGACGACGAAAACGGCCCCGAAGGCCAGATCAACGCCTGGCCGATGGACGAGTCCTATGTGGACTATGTCGAGGGCAAGGCCAATGCCGGCTTCATCAACGACCCCAAGTTCAAGATCACCAAGGCCAACCTGGCCAAGCAAAACGAGCGCGGCGGCGAGGAAAACATCGCCACCGGCTGGCATGCGATCGAGTTTCTGCTCTGGGGCCAGGACCTGTCCGAAACCGGCCCGGGCGACCGCTCGTTTGAAGACTATGTGGACGGCAAGCGCGCCAACGCCGACCGCCGCCGCCTCTACCTGAAGGTGGTGACCGAGCTGCTGATCGACGACCTGGCCAGCGTCACCAAGGCCTGGGCACCGGGCCAGAAGAACTTCCGCGCCCAGTTCGACAAGGGCGGTGTGGAATCGGTGCGCAAGATCATCGTGGGCCTGGGCTCGCTGTCGCGCGGCGAACTGGCTGGCGAGCGCATGGAAGTGCCGCTGAACTCGCAGGACCAGGAAGACGAGCATTCCTGCTTCTCGGACAACACCCACCGCGACATGGTGGCCAATGCCATGGGCATCCAGAACGTCTGGCTGGGCCAGTACAAGCGCCGCGATGGTTCGAGCCTGAAGGTGGCCTCGCTGGCCGACCTGGTGGGCGCCAAGAACGCCGAGCTGTCGGGCAAGACCAGCGCGCAGATCGCCAGCACCGTGAAGGCGACCGAAGGCATCCAGGCACCGTTTGACCGCGAAATCATTGGCGGCGCCGATGCTCCTGGCCGCAAGCGCATCCAGGCAGCGGTAGACAGCGCCACCGAGCAGTCCAAGCTGCTGGTGCAGGCGGCCAATGCCATCGGCATCACCAAGCTGACCCTCGTTCAGCCCTGACCCCGGACCCTTGCTGCACTATGTCTTTGAAGATGAATGACAAGATGCCCGGTGGCCGCACCCAGCGGCTGGCATGGGCAGCAGCGGGTTTGTGCGCGGCCGCAGCCTTGGCGGTGGCCCTGCGCCCGCAGGCCAGCGTGGCGCAGACGGCGCCCGCTGAGGCCGCTACAGCGGCGCCTGCGCAAGACCCCAGCGAGATGACCGGCGGCGACACCACGGTGTTTGCCACCGGCAAGAACGCGTTCTCGTTTCCTTTTGCCTCCCTGGCCGATGCAGAGCGCACGCGCTTTGTCATCGGCAACTCTTTTTTCAAACGCAACTGGGTAGAGGCACCGGCCTCGACCCGGCTGCGCGATGGCCTGGGCCCGCACTTTATTGCCCGCAGCTGCGCGGGCTGCCACATCATGGATGGGCGCGGTGAGCCGCCAGAATTCAAGCGCACCTTGGGGCCGGACCCCGAGCCGACGGTAGCGCTGCTGATCCGCCTGTCCGTGCCGGGCAAGGCCGACCCGCATGTGGGCGTGGTGCCCGAGCCGACCTATGGCGACCAGTTCAACAATGCGGCGGTGCAGGGCGTCAAGCCCGAGGGCATCGTGCGCATCCACGGCACGCCCATCAAGGGCCGCTTTGCCGATGGCACGGCCTACGAGCTGATCCAGCCCCGCTACGAATTGACCGACCTGGGCTACGGCCCGATGGCCAAGGATGTGATGCTGGGCCCGCGCATTGCGCCCCAGGTGGTGGGCGTGGGCCTGATCGAGGCGATTGCCGACGCCGACATCTTCGCCAATGTGCAGGAGCAGGCGGCGCTGGCCGGCCCCATCAAGGGCCAGGTCAACCGCGTCTGGGATGCCTACGGCCAGCGCGAGGCCATTGGCCGCTTTGGCTGGAAGGCCAACTCGCCCAGCGTGGCGCACCAGACGGCCAACGCCTTCTCCGGCGATATGGGCATCACCTCGCGCATTTTCCCGAACGAGAACTGCAGCCCGGCGCAAAAGGACTGCCTGGCCGCCCCGCATGGCGGCGGTCTGGACAAATCCACCGCCGGCCGCACGGCGGCACAGGCCCGCGCCGATGCGCCCGAGATCGATGACAAGACGCTCAACGATGTGATCTTCTACCAGGCGACCTTGGCGCCGGCTGCCCGCCGCAACATCAATGACTCGGCCGTCAAGCTGGGCCAGCGGCTGTTTGCGCAGGCGCAGTGCGCTGTTTGCCACAAGCCCAGCTATGTGACCGGCCCGGGCCCCTTCCCACCGCTGACCGCCAGCAATATTGCTGGCCAAAAGATCTGGCCCTACACCGATCTGCTGCTGCATGACATGGGCCCGGCGTTGGCCGATGGGCGGCCGGACTTTCTGGCCAGCGGCCAGCAGTGGCGCACCCCGCCGCTGTGGGGCATTGGCCTGATCCAGGATGTAAACGGCCACCAGCGCCTGCTGCACGATGGCCGTGCGCGGGGCGTGCTCGAAGCGATTCTGTGGCATGGCGGCGAGGCCGAGCAGGCCAAGCAGCAGGTGCTGAATATGGATGCCGCCGAGCGCGAGGCCTTGGTCAAATTTGTGGAGTCGCTATGACGCAAGTCGGTTTGAAACCTTGGCCCGCCAAGGCCGCGCAATCCTGGGGCAGGGCTTGCGCCCTGGTGGCCCTGGCCGCCATCGGCAGCGCTGCCCCGTTGGCGCAGGCGGCGGACACCCCCATGCCGTACTACACGGCCGCCCAGGCGCTGCAAAGCCTGTATGGCCAGCATCTGCCCGCCCGTGCGGCGGCGTTTGTGCAGGCCGCTGCTGCGCAAGACCAGGTACTGGCCGGCTTCTGCGCCGGGCCTGCCGCTGCTGCCAAAACTGCGGCGACGGAGCTGCGCGGACAGTGGCAGCGCAGCCATACCGCTTGGCTGCAGCTGTCCACGCCCAGCGTGGGGCCCTTGGTGGAGCGCCGCTCGCTGCGGCAGATTGATTTCACGCCAATCCGCACGGCACTGATTACCCGCGCCGTCAAAAAAGGCCCGCAGACCGCCGCCGATATGGAGCTGGTGGGCACGCCCGCCAAGGGCTTTGGTGCGCTGGACTGGCTGCTGAGCCAGGGCTTGCAACCGGCAACCCCTGAATGCGCGTTTGCGCTGCAGGTGGCCAAGGCGATCAGCGCCGAAGCGCAAAGCTTGCAGACCGCGCTGGATCCCTTGCGCAGCAAGACCTGGAGCGTCGAAGGCTCGGAGACCGAGCCCGAGGATGTCGCCAGCCCCGGTGCCAAGGAAACCGGCGCAGCCATTGAGGAGTGGATCAACCAGTGGCTGGGTGGCCTGGAGCGCCTGCGCTGGGCGCAGATGGAAAAGCCGGTCAAGGTGGTGGAGGGCAGCAACAAGGCGCCCGCCTTTGCACGCATTGCCATGGCACACAACTGGCGCGAGTGGCAAACCCAGTGGCAGGCATTGCATGCCCAGGCTTTGCTGACCCCCGCCCAGCGCCAGCAGCCGCCCGTGCCCGGCAAGGACCTGATCTCGATCGAGGCTTTGCTGCTCAGCAAGGGCCATATCGCCCTGGCACAGCGCTGGCGCGAGGCCATTGGCGTGGTGGATGCCGCCATGCCGGCCCCCGGCAAGGCGCCAGCCAAAGAAGGCGCGCAGGCCAATACCGAGATTCTGGCGCTCGCCACCAAGCTTAAGGGCATCACCGCGCTGTACCAGGCCGAGATTGCGCCAGCGCTCGATATTCCGCTGGGCTTTAGCGACAGCGATGGCGACTGAGGACAAACTGTGACTGTGTTATCCACACCCATCCCCCGGCGCGCGCTGCTGCGTGGGCTGGGCGCCTCGGCGATGGGGGCGCTGGGCTTGGCCGAGCTGTCCTTTGCCAAAGATGCGGGCAGCATGGCTGGCGTGACCCGGCTGGCAGCCGTATGGCGCGATGGCCCCAGCGCGATGGCGCAAGACTGGGCCGGTGTGCTGGAGGTGCTGCCCCAGGCCAGCGGCGGCCATGCCTGGCGCATTGCAGCGCGCACCCCGCTGCCCACACGCGGCCATGGCGTGCAAACCCTGCCGGATGGCCAATTGGTGTTTGCCGCCCGTCGCCCGGGCGATTGGCTGCTGCGCTGGCAGCCCCAGACAGACGCGCTGCAATGGGCCTGGATGCAGGAGGACCGCTGCTTTAACGGCCATGTGTCGCTGGCGGCGCCTACAACCGCGCAAGCCCAAGCGGGCGCAGGCCGCAGCGGCATCCTCTTCACCACCGAAACCGATCTGGAAGACAGCCAGGGCTGCATTGGCCTGCGCGATGCCGTCAGCCTGGAGAAGCGGGCCGAATGGCGCAGCCATGGCATGGACCCGCATGAGCTGCTGGTGCTGCCTGCTGCGTTGGGCCCGCTGCCGGCGGGCACCTTGGTGGTGGCCAACGGTGGCATCCCCACGCAAAGCGAGACGGGCCGCAGCAAGAAATGGCTGGATGCCATGGACCCGTCTCTCGTCGCGCTGCACCCCGCCGACGGCCGTCTGCTGGGCCAGTGGAAGCTGCCCGACCCGCGCCTGTCGATCCGCCACCTGGCCTGGGATGCCACGCGCCAGCGCCTGGGTATTGCACTGCAGGCCGAGCATGATGACGAACGGCGCCACAGCGCGCCCATCTTTGCGGTATGGGATGGCCAGCGCCTGCAACTGGCGCAAGACCAGCCGCCGCTGGCCGGTTATGGCGGCAGCGTGGAATGCGCGCCCCTCGCGCAGGGCGGTTTTGTGGTCAGCTGCCCCAAGTCGGATTGCATGGCCTGGTTTGATGCCCAGGCGCGCTACCTGGGCAGCAGCCCCCAGGGCGATGTTTGCCCGGTGGCCCGCGATGGCGCACGACTATGGGCCGGCGGCGGCCATGCCGTAGCCGAGCGAACCAGCCGCAGCAGTGACCAAGCAGTGACCGCGCTGGATACGGTGACCGGGCTGATGTTCGACAACCACTGGCGCCTGGTCGGTTAAGGACCCTCTGCAAAACTCCCTGCCGTGGTCTGAACGCGGACTCGGGCGATCCGCTGCGTTGTCTTCCTTGTCAATAGCTACGGCTATTGACTGCAAAAGACGCCTTGCGGCTCATCCCGATCCGCGTCCATCCCGCTTGGCGAGGGTTTTGCAGAGCATCCTTAAGCGTTCTGGCTGTTAGTCCGCCGCCTGCCTGCGGCGGCGTGCCATGCCCATGTCAATAGCCAGGCCCGCCGTCCAGCACAGCCAGCCCGTCCACAAGGTGTGGCTCATGTAATGGGCGCCGCGCATTTGCTGGCCCAGGCCCAGCAGCAGGCCTAGGGCGATGGCGGCGGCCAGCCACCAGCGGGCGGCACGGGGTGTGTCGCGGGCCAGCGCAAAATAGCCGCCGACAAAGGAAAAGCCCGCTGCCGCATGGCCGGCCGGAAAGCAGTGGCCGGCGCCGCCGTCGTGCAGGCCCCAGCGCCAGTGCGACACATACTCGGCCACGCCGCCAAAGATCGATAGGTCCCAGGGGCAGCTGGTAGCGCTGCTGCGCTTGAGGATGGCCACCACCGCGAGAGAGGCCAGAATGCTGACCAGCAACTGCACCCGGCGGGCGGTGGGCAACTGGCGCAGCAGGCCAAACGGCAGCCAGACGCCCAGACTCAGCGCCAGCACTACCACCCAACCCAGGTTGCGCATACCCTGGTGCATATAGGTGACCAGAAAATGGTCATCGCGCAGCGCAAAGCCCTGCGCCGTACCCCAGAGGTGGGCCAGTGCCAGGTCACGGCCCCCGGCATCCCAGAGCGCAATCAGCAAAGAACTGAGCACGGTGGCCAGCAGCCAGCGGGGGTTGTACCAAGGGGCTCGGGTGTCGGTGAACGAGGCGGGGGGGCAAGAGGGCATCTGGCGATGCTGGGGCTGTAGCCTTAAGGGCTTCTTAATGTCCCAGGCGCATGGCGCGGGGCATAGGCGCGCAGGCACAAGTCATGCACAATGCCAGCCATGCGCATACTCATGGTGGAAGACGATGCCGGCATTGCAGAGGGCCTGAAGGCCAATCTGCAGCAGCGCGGCCATGCGGTGGACTGGTGCTCTACCTTGGCCGAGGCCTGGCGCGCGCTCACCGCCGAGGGCTTTGATGTCGTGCTGCTCGACCTGGGCCTGCCCGATGGCGATGGCTCGCGCCTATTGCAGCAGCTGCGCAATGCCCCCGCGCCCACGGGCCTGCGCAAGACCCTGCCAGATCCCGCCACCCCCGTCATCATCCTCACCGCCCGCGATGGCGTGCATGACCGCATTGAAGGCCTGGACCTGGGCGCCGATGACTACCTCTCAAAACCCTTTGATGCCGAAGAACTGCAGGCCCGCTTGCGCGCCCTGGTGCGCCGCGCCGCAGGCCGCGCCAATCCGCTGATCCACTACCGCGATCTGGTGCTGGACCCGGCCCAGCACCAGCTGCGGCTGCGCGACGAGGCCGTTGAACTTTCGCCCCGGGCCTACACCATCTTGCTGATCCTGTTGCAGGCCCAGGGCAGGGTGCTGTCGCGCCAGCAGCTCGAAGAAAAGCTCTACAGCTTTGATGCCTCGGTCGAGAGCAATGCGGTGGAGGTGCACATCCACCACCTGCGCAAAAAACTCGGTGCCGACTACATCTTGACCATGCGCGGCGTGGGCTACTTCATGCCCCAGGACCAGGCACCGTGAACCTGGCGGCCAAGCCCCCGCGCCTGCCCCAGCTGCGCACCCGGCTGCTGGTCTGGATTCTGGCGGCGCTGGTCATCGTCTGGGCCAGCTTTGTCTACTGGGCCTACCAAACCGGTATTGAAGAAGCCGATGAGCTGACCGATGGTCACCTGGCCGGCGTCGCCGCGCTGGTGCTCAATATTCCTTACAGCGCGCAAATCCCGGCGGGCCTGCCGACCGAGCGGGTGGCGCTGCCGGGTCTGCATGCGCATGACTACCAGCAGTCGATGAGCCTGCAGGTCTGGAGCGCCGAGGGCGATCTGGTGCTCAATGTCGGCACTGCGCCGCGCCTGCATTTTGCCGATGGGCGCAGTGGTTTTTTTGATGCGCAGTTGGGCCCCAAGCACGAGGTCTGGCGCACCTTCACCCAGTGGAACACCGAGCACACGCGCAAGGTGGCCGTGCTGGTCAACCTGCAAGAGCGCGATGACCTGGCCGATGACATCGCAGGGCAGATGATTCTGCCGGGGCTGTGGTTGCTGCCGGTCGTCACCCTGGTGCTGGGTTTCACGATACGCGCCGGCCTCAAGCCCTTGACCCAGCTGTCGCGCGATGTGGAGCAGCTCGAACCCGAGCAGGGCCAGCGCCTTTCCACCGGCCACAACTGGCAGGAGTTCCGGGCGGTCACCTTGGCGTTCAACAGTTTGCTGGACCGCAATGACGAGGCGATGGAGCGCGAACGCAAGCTGGCCAACCAGATCGCGCATGAGCTGCGCACGCCGCTGACTTCCATCAGCCTGCATGCACAATCCCTGCAAGGCGGGCTGGACCCCGCCCAGCAGGCGCTGGCGGTGCAGCGCCTGCATGCCGATGCGCTGCGCGCCGGCCATGTGCTCAACCAGATTCTGGCCTTGGCCCGCAGCAGCCGGGTGGGCTTGACCCAGCAGGCCGCGCCGGTGGACCTGGCGCAGCTGGCGCGCACAGTGGGCGCCGAGTATGCGCAAGCCGCCTGGCAGCGCGGCGGCAGTGTGGCGGTGGAGATGCCCGAGCAACTGTGGGTGAGCGGCCATGCCGTGCTGCTGGAGGTGGCCCTGCGCAACCTGGTCGAAAACGCACTGCGCCACACCCCCGAGGGCACGCAGATAGAGATGCAGGGCGGCAGCGAGGGCGGCCGGTGCTGGCTGCAGGTCTGCGACGATGGCGGCCGCCTGAAGGAGCAAGCCGCGCCCGAGCCGGTGGACAGCCTGCAGCTGGGCCACCAGATCGTGGACCGCATCATGGCCTTGCACGGTGGCCGTTTTGACTGCCCCGCCGCTTTGGCGCCCTATACCACTTGCTACCGCCTCGGTATGCCTCTCGCCCAGATGGCCTGAGCTTGCTAAAATAGGCAGTTACCAAGCGGTTACCATGCCGCCAATATGAATCCAGGGTGTTGCGGCGGCTGCTGCAGCACTCTTTCTTTGCATTAGAACGGACCCGACCACCATGCCTTTGATCTCGATGCGCGAAATGCTCGACCATGCCGCCGAAAATGGCTACGGCATCCCTGCCTTTAACGTCAACAACCTGGAACAAGTCCAGGCGGTGATGTCGGCGGCGGACGAAGTGGGCGCGCCCGTGATTCTGCAAGCCAGCGCCGGCGCCCGCAAGTATGCGGGTGAGCCCTTCATCAAGCACCTGATCCAGGCCGCAGCCGAGATGTACCCCCACATCCCGCTGGTGATGCACCAGGACCACGGCACCACCCCCGAGATCTGCCAGGGCGCGCTGAACCTGGGCTTTGGCTCGGTGATGATGGACGGCTCGCTGATGAGCGACGGCAAGACCCCGTCGTCCTTCGACTACAACGTCGATGTGACCCAGAAGGTGGTGGCCATGGCCCACCAGATCGGTGCCACGGTCGAAGGCGAGCTGGGCTGCCTGGGCAACCTGGAAACCGGTGAAGCCGGCGAAGAAGACGGCATCGGTGCCGTGGGCAAGCTGGACCACAGCCAGATGCTGACCGACCCGGAAGAAGCCGCGGTGTTCGTCAAGGCCACCCAGCTGGATGCACTGGCCATCGCCATCGGCACCAGCCACGGCGCCTACAAGTTCAGCCGCAAGCCCACGGGCGACATCCTGGCGATCTCCCGCGTCAAGGAAATCCATGCACGCATCCCCAACACCCACCTGGTGATGCATGGCTCCTCGTCGGTACCCCAGGATCTGCTGGCCATCATCAACCAGTACGGCGGCAAGATGAAGGAAACCTACGGCGTGCCGGTCGAGGAAATCCAGGAAGCCATCAAGTTCGGCGTGCGCAAGATCAATATCGACACCGATATCCGCTTGGCGATGACCGGCGCGGTGCGCAAGTTCCTGGCCGAGAACCCCGACAAGTTTGACGCCCGCGAATGGCTCAAGCCTGCGCGTGAAGCTGCCAAGATCATCTGCAAGGCCCGTTACGTCGAGTTCGGCTGCGAAGGCCAGGGCGGCAAGATCAAAGGCTACAGCCTGGAGCAGATGGCCAAGAAGTACAGCGCTGGCGATCTGGCCCAGCTGGTCAAGTAAATCTACCTGCCTCGCCAGTGCCTTAGTCGCTGGCCTCCAAAGCCTGCAAAGCTTGCGCATTGCAGGCTTTTGCTTTGGGCCTACGCCATCTGGCGATACCCGCACACGCGCACTGCGGCCCGTGTTTTTGCACAATGCCATCCATAGCAAACATAGGAGCGCACAGCATGCAAACAAGCCATTCCTGGGATCTGGATCTGGTGGTGATTGGTGGCGGATCGGGGGGCGTGCGGGCGGCTCGCATGGCGGCAGCGCGGGGCGCCAAGGTGGCGGTGGTGGAATCCAAGGCCATGGGGGGCACCTGCGTCAATGTGGGTTGCATCCCTAAAAAGCTCTACAGCTATGCCGCAGGCTATGCCGAGGCCTTTGAAGAGGCACGCGGCTATGGCTGGCAAATGCCCGAGACGATTACGCTGGACTGGCAGGCGCTAAAGGCGGCGCGTGCGCAGGAGATCTCCCGGCTCAATGGCATCTACGAAGGCCTGATGCGCAATGCCAATGTGGAGCGCATTGCAGGCAAGGGCCGGCTGACGGATGCCCACACCGTGGTGGTGTCTGCTGATGGCGCCGATGTGCGCACCTTGACCGCATCCCATATCCTGATCGCCACCGGCGGGACGCCAGTACACCCCGAACTGCCAGGCAGCGAGCATGTGATCGTCTCCGACGAGATGTTTGACATGGCCCAGCTGCCGCGCCGCCTGGTGGTCGTGGGCGGTGGCTATATCGGCTGCGAGATGGCCAGCATCTTCCACGGCCTGGGCGTGCAGGTGAGCCTGCTGCACCGGGGCGACCAGATCCTGCGCGGTTTTGACGACGAGGTGCGCAGTTTTGTCGCCGAAGAAATACGCAAGAGCGGCGTGGACCTGCGCCTGAAGGCGGAGGTAAAAGCGATCACCTGCGATGCCGCCAGCGGCGAGCGCACATTGACCTTGGCCGATGGAACGGAGCTGAAAGCCGACCAGGTGCTGTATGCCACCGGCCGCAAAGCCAATGTGGTCGGCCTGGGCCTGGAGGCGCTGGGCATTTCGCTGGACAAGAGCGGCGCCATCGTCGTCGATGCGCAACTGGCGACGTCGCAGCCCAGCGTGCATGCCTTGGGCGATGTGGTGGGGCGCATGGAGCTGACCCCGGTGGCGCTGGCCGAGGCCATGGCCTGGGTGGACCATATCTGGGGACCGACCCCAGGCAAGACTGCACGGGTGATGGACTATGACAACATCCCGACGGCGGTGTTCACCCATCCGCAGATCGGTACCGTAGGCCTGACCGAGGCCCAGGCCCGCGAGCGCCATGGGGCGGTGCGCATCTACCGCAGCGATTTCAAGCCGCTGCGCCACACCCTGTCGGGCCGCAGCGAGCGCTGCCTGGTCAAGCTGGTCGTCGATGACGCCAGCGACAAGGTGGTCGGCCTGCATGTCGTCGGCGCTGATGCGGCCGAGATCACCCAGGGCTTTGCGGTGGCCATCAAGGCAGGCGCCACCAAGGCGGTGTTTGACCAGACGATTGGCATCCACCCGACGATGGCCGAAGAGCTGGTGACCTTGCGCGAAGTAAGCCGCAAGTAAGCTTCAGATCGCGCCAGTTGCTGCTATGCAACATCTTATAAATTCTCTCTATAAAGGGCGCGCGGCTCGGGCATGATACGCGCTCTTTACAGAGGAGATACATATGAAGGAGTGGGTGTATCCGCGTGAGCGGACCCTGGGCGCCATCACCCTGGTGTTGGGTCTTTTGGCATGGTTGCTGATTTTGTTGCTGAGCCTCGGCACGGTGCTGATCTACCTGCTCATCGGTTTCATTTTTTATCTCTTTGCGCAGTCGGCACTCATTGCCTGGCTGCGTGGCACGGCTGTGCGCCTGTCGGACGAGCAGTTCCCCGATCTGTACCTGCAGTACCTGCAGTGCTGCAAAAAGCTGGAGCTGGTGGACCCGCCCGAAGCCTATCTGCTGCAAGGCGACGGCATGATGAATGCCTTTGCGACCCGCTTCCTGGGCCGCAACTTTGTCATCGTGCTGAGCGACACGGTGGACGCGATGCGCTCCTTGCCCGATGGCGTCAACTTCTACTTTGGCCATGAGCTGGGCCATATCAAGCAAGGCCATTTGACCGGCCACTTCTGGCGCATGCCGGTGCTGTGGCTGCCGCTGCTGGGCGCCGCCTATGCACGGGCCCAGGAATACACCTGCGACCTGCATGGCCGCGCCTGCTGCGAAGGTTCGGAGTCCGCTGGCCGCGCGCTGTCGGTGCTGGCCGCTGGCGCGCAGAAGTGGAAGACCATCAACCTGGTGCAGTATGCGCGCCAGACGATGAGCAACCGCGGCTTCTTCCCCGATTTGCATGAGCTGCTGAGCGGCTACCCCTGGCTGACCAAGCGCGTGGCGCGCATGATCAGCCCCGGCCTCAAGATGCCGGGCCGCAATCCCTTCTCCTATCTGTTTGCGCTGTTGGTGCCCTATGGCGGCCGGGCCGGTGGTGGGGCCGTGGGCCTGCTGATGGTGGTGGCGATCATCGGCATCGCAGCTGCCATCGCCATCCCGGCGCTCAAGGGCGGTGCGGGCGGCGGTGCCTTCAGCCAGATGCTGATGCAGGGCATGCAGGCCCCAAAGGGCAAGGAGGCTTTCGCGAAGGAATGGGCCCAGGCCGAGCCGGTGCGCCAGGCGTTGTCGCGCTACTACCAGACCTATGAAGAGGTACCGGATTCGCTGGCCGATGCCGGTATCTCGCCGGAGCAGGAAGGAACGCTGATGTATGACAGCGAAGACATGTCGCTGACCGCGATGACCATCCATGGCCAGTTGGAGATGCAACCCATGCAGGGCGAGGGCGGCAAGGTGGAGTGGCATTGCAGCGCTGATGGCGCCGCGCAACAGTACCTGCCAGCCGGCTGCCAGAGTAAGTGAAGCATTTAGATACATTCATAGCCAAAGTCTCCTGATTCGGTCCGACGCCCTCCGACAGAATCCGCAACGGCCTTGCTATGATGCGGGGCTTGGCGGTGTGGCGCAGGCCACGCGCTGTCTGTGGGCCGCCGCTACTGTTTTCAGGATCCGTCTATGTCTTTTTCTGCTGCCCGTTCTCTGTCCTGGCTGGGGTGCGCCGCTGCCGTCGCGGTGCTGAGCGCCTGCGCGCCGCTGCCATCCCGTGTGGAGCCGGTGGGCCGTACCTTGGTGTCGCTGGACCAGAACGCCGATCTGCAATGGGCCTACTGGGGCACGGACAACGAGGTGCTCGACGTGCTGCCCGAGGACCTGGCCAAGGACAAGCCCCTGCAGGCCCGGCTCTGGCAGATGCGCACCAAGGTCGGAGAACTGGTCGGCGTGATGTCGCTGCGCTCCAATGTCGATGACCTGAACAACAGGAACACCGTCTGGACCCAGGACTGCCCCAAGCAAAAGGGCGTGCTGGTCGAGCGTACCCAGGGCTTGAACATTGGCCGCGTGGACTGCCTGCGCGTCAAGCGCACCGCCAACAGCAGCGACTGGCTGGCGCAAAACGATGCATCCATGGCGTCCCGCCTGGAAAGCGCCGGTGTCTACTTTGCGCGTCCGGTGGCCTATGTGTCCTACCAGTTCAGCACCAGCAATGGTGGCTATGTCGAAGCGCAGGTGCTGGTGGACCAGCGCCTGGTGCGCCCGCCTATCCGCAGCAGTGTGGATTTTCTGGCCGCCGGCCGCTCGCTGGACCGCTGGGCCCAGGACCTGGCCCGCTCCATGCGTGAGAGCACCGGTTACTTCAACGGCGTGCTGACGGTGCCGCCTTTCCCGTATGAGATCGACCAGCAGCCATACTACGAGACCAAGCAGGACGACTCCGATACGCTGTTTGCCAAGGAAACACCCAACCCGCAGGCCGCTCAGGAGAAAGCAGCTTCGGTCGTTGCACCTGCAGGGACAGCACCTGCCGGGGCAGCACCCGCCAAGCGCTGATCGTTTCCTGCGCTCAGCAGCAGCCATGGCCTCGGCCATGGCTTTTTTTTGCCTTTTTACGGGTATATCCAGACTTGGAATGCGCCGAGAATTTGCACAATAGGGCGAGATCGAACAACATGGCTCAACAGCAAGCCGGGCGCACAGGGCGCCGGCACGCGCTGTATGACCGACAGGAGACTTGTGCATGACCGAACGCCCATGGCTGGCCGCTTACCCACCAGAGATTCCCGAGGACATCGACCCCGAGCGCATTCCCACCTTGGTGCAACTGCTCAACCAGGCCTTTATCCAGTATGCCGACCGCACGGCGCTGCACTTCATGGGGGCGCGCTTCAGCTACCGCCAGCTCGATGACTACAGCGTGGCACTGGCCGCCTACCTGCAAACCTTGTCGCTGAGCAAGGGCGACCGCGTGGCGCTGATGATGCCCAATGTGCCGCAGTACGCGGCGGCGGTTGCGGCCGTGTTGCGCGCCGGGCTGGTGGTGGTCAATGTCAACCCGCTCTACACCGCCTCCGAGTTGGACCACCAGCTCAAGGACAGCGGCGCCAAGGTGATGGTCGTGCTGGAGAACTTCGGCGCCACCGTGCAGAACTGCCCGGCCCACCGCCAGCTTGACAAGATCATTGTCTGCAGCATGGGCGATTGCCTGGGCCTGATCAAGGGCAGCATCGTCAACTATGTGGTGCGCCACAGCAAGAAGCTGGTGGCACCATTTACCCTGGAGCGCAGCATCCGCTACCCCGATGCGATCCGCGAAGGCGAGCGCCATGCCTTTGCGCCGGTCGAAGTGGGGCCCGACGATGTGGCCGCGCTGCAGTACACCGGCGGCACCACCGGCGTGGCCAAGGGCGCCGTGTTGCTGCACCGCAACCTGGGCGCCAATGTGTTGCAGGTGCAAGCCTGGTATGGGCCGGCGCTCAAGACCATTTCGCAGGGCGAGCAACCGCTCTGCGTTTGCGCGCTGCCGCTCTACCATATCTTCGCGTTCACGGTCTGTTTTCTGCTGTCCATGCGGCTGGGCCACCAGGTGCTGCTGATCCCCAATCCGCGCGACATGAAGGCGGTGCTGGGCGAGCTGGGCAAGTACGAGTTCCATACCCTGCCAGCGGTCAACACCTTGTTCAATGGCCTGATGAGCCACCCCGATTTCGACAAGGTGAACTGGAAGAACCTGCGCGTGGTCGTTGGCGGTGGCGCGGCGGTGCAGTCGTCCGTGGCCGAGCGCTGGCTGCAGCGCGCCGGCCAGCCTATCGTCGAGGGCTATGGCCTGTCCGAAACCAGCCCGGTGGCCAGCTGCAACTTTGTCGGCACCGGCCAGAAGGCCTCGGGCTCCATCGGCTACCCGATGCCGGGCACCGACATGGCGATCTTGGACGATGCCGGCGAGCCGGTGGCGCAGGGTGAGCGCGGTGAGGTCTGCATACGCGGCCCGCAGGTGATGGCCGGCTACTGGCAGCGCCCGGACGAAACCGCCAAATCCATGACCGAGGATGGATTCTTCCGCTCGGGCGACATCGGCATCATGGAGCCCGATGGCATGTTCCGCATCGTCGACCGCAAGAAGGACATGGTGCTGGTCAGCGGCTTCAACGTCTACCCCAATGAGGTCGAAGACGTGGCAGCCTCCTTCCCCGGCGTGGCCGAATGTGCGGTGGTCGGTGTGCCCGATGAGAAGACCGGCGAGGCGATCAAGCTGGTGGTCGTGCGCAAATCGGCCGACGTGACCGAAGCACAATTGCGCGCCCATTGCGCCGAGCACCTGACCGGCTACAAGCGGCCCAAGTACATCGAGTTCCGCGACAACCTGCCCAAGACCCCGGTCGGCAAGATCCTGCGGCGCGAGCTGCGCGACGAAACCACCAAGGCCTAAAGAGTCAGTCCTTCACCGCCGACCCACCCGACAAAGCGGAGATTGCAGCGACAATCTCCGCTTTGCTGTTTTTTAAGAGTACGACGTGATCCTCGCCATTCTCAGCGCCCTCCCCGAGGAACAGGCCGGCATTGCCGCGCTGCTGTCCGATGCCAGTGCCACGGACTACGCTGGCCGCCGCTATACCTGCGGCCAGCTACACGGCCATGCGGTGGTGCTGGCGCTGTCGGGCATTGGCAAGGTGGCGGCGGCCAGCACGGCTGCCACCTTGATCGAGCGCTTTGGTGCCCAGGCCATTGTTTTTACCGGTGTAGCTGGTGGCCTGGGTGATGGCGTACAAGTGGGCGATGTGGTGGTGGCCAGCAGCTATGCACAGCACGACATGGATGCCTCGCCGATCTTCCCGCGCTATGAGGTGCCCGGCTATGGCCGCGCCCGCTTTGACTGCGATGCCGCGCTGAGCGCGCAGCTGGCGGTGGCCGTGCAGCAATGCCTGGCTAGCGATGCAGCAGCCTGGACGGCCGAGCTGGGCCTGCCCGCGCCGCGCATGCACCAGGGCCTGGTCGTCAGCGGCGACCGCTTTGTCAGCAGTGCCGCCGAGGTGCAGGCCCTGCGCAGTGGCTTACAGGCAGTCGGTATGGATGCCCTGGCGGTCGAGATGGAAGGCGCCGCCGTCGCCCAGGTCTGCGCCGACCATGGCCTGCCCTTTGCGGCCATGCGCAGCATCTCCGACCGGGCCGATGACAGCGCGCACCTGGACTTTCCCGTGTTTGTGCAGACGGTGGCCAGCCGCTATGCAGTGGCCATCGTGCAGCAGTGGTTGGCAGCGCGCTAGCCGCTGTCCGCTAACGGCGAAGGCCCAATGGGCGCTACAGCCGCTCAATCCCGGCCATGTCCACCCACTTGGCCCAGCGGCGGATGTCGTCCTGAATGAAGCGCTGCAGGTCGGGCCCAGAGCGCCACTGGTTCTCAAAGCCGCGTGCTGAAAAAGCCTGCTGAACCGCGCTGTCGGCCATGGCCTGCTGCAGCGCACGGCCCATGCCCTCGACTGCCACGGCCGGTGTTCCTGCGGGCGCGGCCAGGCCAAACCAGCCCTGCACTTCGAGCCCCGGAACCACGGTTTGGGCGGCAGGCACCTGGGCCAAAGTCGGCAGCGGTTGGGGGCTGGACACGGCAATAGGGCGCAGCCGGTCATTTTGCAGCGCCGGTGCGGCAGACAGGGTATCGATAAAGACAAAATCCAACTGGCCGCCCATCAGGTCGGTCAGGATCTGGGTGACCGACTTGTAGGAAGCACCTTGGAAGTCGAGCTTGGCCAGCACACGCAGCAGCTCGGCAGGCACTTGGGAGGATGAGCTGTAGTAGCCGTAGTTCAGCTTGCCAGGCTGGCTGCGCGCCGCCGCTACCAACTCGGGCAGGGAGCGGAAGGGGGCGTTGGCGCGCACCAGCAGCACGGAGCTGAAGCGGCCAAACATGCCGATCTGCACAAAATCTTTGAGCGGGTCGTAGCGCAGGTGGCGGTAGAGCGAGACATTGGCGGCATGCGTGGAGTTGCTGGTCAGCATGAAGGTGTAGCCATCCGCGGCCGCGCTTTTGGTGGCCAGGGTGCCGAGAATGCCCGCCGCGCCGGACCGGTTGTCCACGACCACGGTAGCACCGGGCAGCGTGCGCGGTATATGGTTGGCGAAGGTGCGGGCGATGAAATCGGCGGCGCCGCCCGAGGCGGAGGGCACGATGATGCTGATGGGCCTGGCCGTGGGCCAGTCGCTGCCGCTGGCGTAGGCGCGGGCCAACGGCAGGCCAGCCAAGGACAGGCTGGCCATGCCTTGCAACAGGCGGCGGCGGGAAGGGTTGGGGCTAGGCATGGCGGGTCTCCTGGGTTTTTTAAGTGAGGCTGGCGGGGTGCGGGAACCTGGTGCTGCGCAGGCTCTGCAGAAAGGGATGCAGGGCCTGCAGGTACTGCGGCGGGCAATCCACCATCGGGGTATGGCCACCGGGCAGCAACTGAAGCTGGGCATGGCCGATGCAGGCTGCCAGCTCCTGGGCATCGGCCACGCTGCGGCGCTGGTCGCGCTCGCCGTGCAGCACCAGCACGGGGCATTGCAGTGACGGCAACTGCGCGCTCAGGTCCACGGCGCGCAGACCTTCCAGGCTTTGCAGCAAGGCCGCAGGCGGCAGGCTGGCAAGGTAGTGGCACAGCTGCTGCCACAGCGCGGAGGGTGGCGGTGATGCGAAGCAGGCTTGCAGAAACGCCTGTTGGGCGCTATGGGTCCATGCCTCGCGCACCCGTTGGGGAAAGCCGGGGTCTCCATGGTGGCGGCTGTGGGCACCGGTGTTGCCGGTCACCACGCCTGCCAGCGGCAGCTGCGGCTGCAGTGCGGTCATCAGCGCCAGCGCGCCCCCCACGGAGTAACCCAGCAGCACCACCGGTCCGGCCTCTCGGTCCTGAACGCGCGCGCGCAAACCATCGGCCAAGCGCTGCGCCACCGCAGACGGATCGCAGGAATAGGGGCTGTGCGGAGGCTGGGCCCAGTCCACAGGCTGTACCGTCCAGCCCGGGGCGTACAGCGCGCCCAGCACTGCAGGGCTGCAGCCAGCGCCTGGCAGCGCCACCAGCAGGGGTCCGGCAAGCGCCGCCCAGTCGATGGCATCCAGCGGGGCCGGTGGGCGGCGCTGGGCCAAGGCCTCTGGGGCGTCGTCAGGGAAAAGGGAAGTCACAGACATGGCGCCATCGTAGTCAGCCCAGGCCTATGGACATAGGGAATAATATTTATCTTTTGATAAGTAAAAGGAATCAGCCACCATGCAGATGGATCTGCCCATAGCCCAGGTGCGCCACTTTCTGCTGGTGGCCGAACACGGCGGCTTTCATGCCGCGGCCGACAAGGCATTTCGCAGCCAGCCGGCCATCAGCAAATCGATCCAGGCATTGGAAGAGCGCCTGGGCGGTGCGCTGCTGGAGCCGGGGCGGCGCTCGCTGCTCACGCCGCTGGGCCGCCAGTGCCTGCCTTTTCTGCGCGAGCTGGTGCTGCACCATGACCGCACGGCCAGCACCGTGTCCGCCTTTGTGCGCAAGGACCGGGGCACGCTGACCGTGGCGGCCATTGCGGCGGTGGCCGGCAACTGGTTGCCCCAGCTGGTGCAGGGCTACCAGCAGGACCATCCCGGCGTGGCGGTGCGCCTGCTGGACGACAACTCGCGCAATATCGAGCGCATGGTGCTCGATGGCGAGGTCGATTTTGGCATTGGCAGCATGGTGTCGGGCACGGCGGAAATCATGGTCGAGCCCTTGGTTGATGACCCATTCGGCCTGGTCTGCAGCCGCAGCCACTCGCTGGCGGCACGCAAGCGCCTGCGCTGGGAGGCGTTGCAAGGTCTGCCCTTGCTGGGCACCACCGCCCACCACCAATTGGCGCAGTGGCCAGAGCAGGCGCGCTGGTTGCAGCAGCCGGTGATGCAGGTGAGCACCATGCTGACCATGCTGGCGCTGTTGGAGGCCAACGTGGGGGTGACGGTGCTGGCTCGGTTGGGCGTGCCTGCCATGCTGGCAGATCGCCTGGCCTTTGTGCCCTTGGTGGGGCCCCAGCGCATGCGCCAGCTGGGCATTGTGCGGCTGGCAGGGCATTCGCTGAGCCCCGCCGCGCAGGATATGCGCGAGCGCCTGCTGCGCCATGCGCAGGCACAGCAGGCTGAACCCCGCCGTTGAGTGTGGAGGGTTAGCGCGTCCCCCGCCTGAATCGCCTGAGCGGCGCCAGAGTGACTGTGCACCGCAGCCTTGCCCGGCACAATGGCGCGCTGCCCCGATTTCGCCCTGCCGCCCATGTCCCTTTTTCCGCCCCATGCCTTTGCCCCCGGCCAGGTGCTGACCACCTGCAAGCTGGGCCTGGGGCAGATGCTGTCCTGGGGCTCGGCCTTCTACCTTCCCGCCATCCTGGCCGGTGCGATGGGCGAAAGCCTGGGCATCCCGCCATCGCGCATCTTTGCCGCGTTCTCGCTGGCCTTGCTGATGATGGCGCTCACCGGGCCGGTGGCCGGGCGCTTAATAGACCGCTGGGGCGGGCGCCCGCTGCTGATGGCCACCAACCTGCTGTTTGCGCTGGGGCTGGTGCTGCTGTCGCAGGTGCAGACCCAGGGCCAGCTGTTTGCGGTCTGGTGGCTGCTGGGGCTGGCGATGGGGGCAGGGCTGTATGAGGCGGCCTTTGCGACGTCCGTGCGGCTCTATGGCAAGGCGGCGCGGGGCAGCATTGTCGGCATCACCTTGTTTGGCGGCTTTGCCAGCACCTTGAGCTGGCCGCTCACCACCTGGCTGCTGCACAGCTGGGGCTGGCGCGAGGCCTGCCTGGTCTGGGCGGCGGTGCAGCTGCTGGTATTGCTGCCGCTGCATGCCAGCTTGCCCCATGCGCCAGCGCGGCCGTTGCTTGATGCTGCAGCCATCGCACCGGGCTTGCCTGCAGCAACCGCAGCACCCGCCGTATCCTTGCGCGGCCAGTGGCTGAGCCTTGTCTTGCTGGCGCTGACGTTTGCGGCGGTCTGGTTTATCGGCACCTCGATGATGTCGCACCTGCCGCGTCTGCTGATGCTCAGCGGTGCCACGGCCACCGCGGCGGTGGCTGCAGCGGCGCTGGTGGGGCCCGCCCAGGTAGCGAGCCGTATTGCCGACTATGCCTTTTTGCGCCATGCCCACCCGCTGTGGTCGGCACGGATTGCAGTGATGGCCTATCCGTTGGCGGCCTTGTTGTTGGCGCTATTAGGTGCTTCGGGCGGCTGGGCTTATGCGCTGGCCTTTGGTTTGGGCAACGGCATCATGACGGTGGTGATTGGCACCTTGCCGCTGGCCATGTTTGGCGCGCAAGGCTATGGCCAGCGCCAGGGGCTGCTGATGGTGCCCGCCCGCATGACCCAGGCCAGCGCCCCTTTTCTGTTCGGCCTGGCGCTGGAGCAGTGGCAACTGGGGGCGCTGTGGGTGCTGGTGCTGGCAGCCTCCATCGCTGGGACGGCGCTGTGGTGCCTTCGCGCCAAATCCGCCTGACTGGTAAGCAGCGGTAAGGCTGCCAAATTCCCCTGATTTCATAGCGCAAAACGCCCAACCATCAAGGCTCGGCGGTGGATCTGCGACGCCCGTCTTTCGGCAGCTTCATGCTCGCCATTCCGCGTCTTAGGCCGACCTTCAGCCGATCTCCTAGGGTTTCCCCTCTGCATTGCCCCCATGGGGTGGTCGCTACACTGACGGTGTTTCATGAATTAATCAATGTTTCTTAGGTGAAACAAACACTGACTATGACACCCATGCCGCAGATTGGCCAGTTGCAAGGCCGCCGTATTTTGGTCACCGGTGCCGCGCGCGGTCTGGGCTTTGCGTTTGCCCAGGCCTTGTGCGAGCACGGCGCCCAGGTGGCCCTGGCCGATCTGCGTGAGGACCTGCTGACGCAATCGGTGGCGGCACTGCAGGCGCGTGGCTTCAGGGCGGTCGGCATCCGCGTCGATGTGGCCGATCCGGCCTCCGTACAGCATTGTGCCGATGAAGCGCTGCGCGCTTTGGGCGGACTCGATGGCTTGGTCAACAATGCGGCGGTCACCGATTCCGGTGGCAAGGGCATGGACGACATCGAACTGGCCAAGTGGGACCAGGTCATGCAGGTCAATGTGCGTGGCACCTGGCTGATGACCCGCGCTTGCCGCCCGGCACTGCGTGCCAGCGGCCGGGGCGCCGTGGTCCATCTGGCATCCGACACTGCCCTTTGGGGCGCGCCCAACCTGATGGCCTATGTGGCCAGCAAGGGCGCCGTGATTGCAATGACGCATGCGATGGCGCGCGAGCTGGGGGCCGATGGCATCACCGTCAATGCCGTGGCGCCGGGCCTGGTGATGGTCGAGGCCACGCAGTACGTGCCCGAGACGCGCCACCGCCACTACATCGATCAGCGCGCGCTGCAGCGCGAGCAAACACCCGAGGACGTCGCCGGCGCCGTGGTCTATGCCATGTCCGAGGGCGCCCGCTTTGTGACGGGCCAGGTACTGGCCGTCAACGGCGGCTTTGTGATGCATTAACCGCAAGGAGTAAACCCAATGAGCGAACCACAGAACCCCACCTCCAACCCCAGCTGGGAACGCCCCGAAGGCGCCAGCCTGCAGGACTGGATGGAGACGCGCATCGCGCGCTTTTCCACCCGCAAATATGACTTCGATGCACTGAAGTTCCAGGCCGACTTCGACCCCAAATACCGCCGTGGCCAGATGCGCTACATCGGCACCGGCGGCACCGGCGTGGCAGCCGACAGCAACACCATCCCCTCCGAGCATTTCACCTTCTCGACAATGGTGATCCCTGCTGGCAATGAAGGCCCGCCCCATCTGCATGTCGATGTGGAAGAGGTGTTCTTTCTGATGCGCGGCAAGCTCAAGGTGGTGCTGACCACGCCCGAGGGCGAGCGCTACGAGACAGTGATGACGGATCGCGATGTGATCTCGGTGCCGCCCGGCGTCTACCGCGAAGAAATCAATATCGGCGACGAAGATGCGCTGATGTGCGTGATGCTCGGCGCGCAAAAGCCGGTCCGCCCGACCTACCCGGCGGACCATCCGCTGGCCCAGATCAAGCGCTGATTGCTGCAGGCCCGAGCGATGACCACCGAAGCCACCCCCCTCTGGAGCGATGCGTTGTTGCGCAAGCAGCAGCAGCTGGAAGCGCAATTTGCGCAGCGCCTGCTGGCGCTGCCCGATGGCGGCCAGATGGCCCTGCGGGAGCGCCCCGCAACCGGCAGCTCGGCACTGACCGTCGTGCTGCTGCATGGCATCAGCTCGTCGGCGGCGTCCTGGCTGGATGTGGCGCTGGCCTTGCCCCGGGACTGGCGCGTGCTGGCCTGGGATGCACCGGGCTATGGCGCCAGCACGGCCTTGCCGCAGAGCCACCCGCGCGATACCGACTACGCCGCTCGCCTGGCGGCCTGGCTGGCCGCTGACGTGCAGGGCCCGGTGGTGCTGGTGGGCCATTCGCTCGGCGCCCTGATGGCTGCCGCCTGTGCCGCAGAAGCGGCGCCCCCGCAACTGGCGGGCCTGCTGCTGCTCAGCCCGGCCGGTGGCTATGGCGCGCAGGATGCCGCCGCCCGCGAGAAGGTGCGCAGCGAGCGCAACGCCGCGCTCGACACGCTGGGCGTGGCGGGCCTGGCCCAGCGCATTGACCAGCGCCTGCTCAGCCCCGGCGCCGATGCACTGGCGCGCGACTGGGTGCGCTGGAGCACATCGCGCCTGCAGGCCGGCGGCTACCGCCAGGCCGTCAATATGCTGTGCGACAGCGATCTGGGCCGCCATGCGCCCTTGGCGCTGCCGCTGCGCATCGCCTGTGGGGAGCACGATGTGGTCACCCCGCCGGCGGCCTGCCGCCGCTGGGCCGAGGCCTGGCAACGGCCTTTTGCCAGCATCGCCGATGCCGGCCATGCCAGCCCGGTGGAAAACGCCAGCGCCGTCACCGAATGGATCGAAGATAGCGTCTCTGACTTTGAACCAGGACTAACGCAATGACACAGACAAACCCTTCTGAAACCGGCGCTGACAAGTATGTGGTGCCCGCGCTGGAGCGCGGCTTGCGCCTGTTGCAGGAGTTTGGGCGCGACAGCCGCACCCTGGGTGCGCCCGAACTGGCGCGCCGCCTGGAGCTGCCCCGCGCCACGGTGTTCCGCATGCTCAACACGCTGGAGGGCATGGGCTTTCTGGAACGCGTCGATGGCGGCAGCGAATACCGCCTGGGCATGGCCGTGCTGCGCCTGGGCTTCGAATACCTGTCCTCGCTGGAGCTGACCGAGCTCGGCCAGCCGCTGATCGCCAGGCTCTGCGACGACATCAGCTACCCCTGCAACATCGTGGTGCGCGACAACCGCTCGATCATCTATGTCGCCAAGGTCACGCCCCAGTCGCCACTGGCCAGCTCGGTGCGTGTGGGCACCCGCCTGCCGGCCCATGGCACGGTGCTGGGCCGTGTGCTGATGGGTGATATGAGCCTGGCCGAGCTGCGCGGACTCTACCCGGAAGAGCACCTGGAAGCCTTTACCGCCAACACCCCCAAGACCGTGGTGGACCTGTTCCACCTCGTCGAGGCGGACCGCGCACGTGGCTATGTATTGGGCGAAGGCTTTTACGAGGCATCGATTTCCACCATCGCCGCGCCGGTGCGCGACCACAGCGGCCGCATCGTTGCAGCGCTGGGCACGACCATCCCGGCGCCCCATGTCAGCCCTGCCAAGGTCGAGGCGCTGGTTGAGCGCGTACTGGCCACGGCCCAAGAGCTGTCGGGCCTGTTGAACTACCGGCCTCAGGCCCAGCCGCAGGCGCGGATTCTGCCCATGCCAGGGCATTGAAGAAAGTTTTTCCCATGGATGTTTTCCAGATCAAGGATGCGGTGGCCGTGGTCACCGGCGGTTCGTCAGGCATTGGCCTGGCGACGGTCGAGATGCTGCTGGAGCAGGGCGCTGCCGTGGCCTTTTGCGGCCGCAATGCCGAGCGCCTGCAGGCCGCCCAAGCGCAGCTGCGCGAGCGCCATCCGCAGGCCCGGCTGCTGGCCGCCGTCTGCGATGTGCTGCATGCACCGGACGTGCAGCGCTTCGCCGCCGAGGTGCAGCAAACGCTGGGCGTCGCCAGCATCCTGATCAACAACGCGGGCCAGGGCCGGGTGTCGACCTTTGCCGACACCACGGACGAGGCCTGGAGCCAGGAGCTGAACCTGAAGTTCTTCTCCGTTATCCACCCCACGCGGGCCTTCCTGCCCCAGCTGCAGCAGCATGCCGCGCAGGGGCGCGATGCGGCCATCGTTTGCGTCAACTCGCTGCTGGCATCCCAGCCCGAGCCGCACATGGTTGCCACCTCGGCGGCACGCGCCGGCCTCAAGAACCTGGTGCGTTCCATGGCCACCGAATTTGCTCCCCAAGGCCTGCGCGTCAACGGCATCCTGGTCGGCCTGATCGAGTCGGGCCAATGGCGCCGCCGCTTCGAGGCGCGCGAAGACGCCGCGCAGGACTGGGCCACCTGGACCGGCGCGCTGGCCCAGAAGAAATCCATTCCGCTGGCACGCCTGGGCCTGCCCCGAGAAGCCGCACAGGCCATCACTTTTCTAGCCAGTCCCCTGTCGTCGTACACGACGGGCAGCCATATCGATGTTTCCGGAGGTCTCTCGCGTCATGCCTAATACCGCACAAATCACCGTCGGCGCTGCCGTTGCCGAATTTCTCGAACACTGCGGCGTGCAGGCCGCATTCGGGGTGATTTCCATCCACAACATGCCGATCCTGGATGCGATGTTCGCCCGCGGCAAGCTGCGCTTTGTGATGGCCCGTGGCGAGGCCGGTGCCGGCAACATGGCCGATGCCTGTGCCCGTTCCACCTCCAGCCTGGGGGTCTGCATCACCAGCACCGGCCCGGCAGCGGGCAATATCGCCGGCAGCCTGGTGGAGGCCTATACGGCCGGCACGCCGCTGCTGCACATCACCGGGCAGATTGAGACCCAGTACCTCGACCAGAAGCTGTCCTATATCCACGAGGCACCAGACCAGCTCACGATGCTGGGGGCGGTGTCCAAGGCTGCGTTTCGCGTGCGCAGCGCCGAGACCTGCCTGTCCACCTTGAAGGCGGCGGTGCAGGCGGCGATGACGGCCCCCACCGGGCCGGTCAGCGTCGAGATTCCGATCGACATCCAGCAAAGCCTGATCGACATGCCGGCCGACTGGTCGCCACTGCCGGTGGCGGTGCTGGCCCCCAATGCGGCAGCGTTGGACGCCTTGGCCGACACACTGGCCCAGGCCCGCCGCCCACTGCTGTGGCTGGGCGGCGGCGCACGCCATGCAGTGGCGGCCGTGCAGCGCCTCAAGGCCCTGGGCTTTGGCATTGTCAGCACCGGCCAGGGGCGCGGCATTGTGCCCGAGGACGATCCCGCTTCGCTGGGCGCCTACAACATCCAGAAGCCGGTCGAGGCCTTCTACCAGCGCTGCGACGCCATGCTGGCAGTGGGCACACGCCTGCGCAGCAACGAGACGCTGAAGTACGAGCTCAAGCTGCCCCGCCCGCTGCTGCGCATTGATGTGGATGCCGCCCAGCAAGGCCGCTGCTACCGCGATGACGGCTTTGTCTGTGGTGACTCGGCGCTGGCGCTGAACGGTCTGGCCGACCGGCTGGAGGCGCGCGGCTACCGGGCCGATCCCGAGATGCTGGCCGATCTGCGCCAGGTGCACCAGGAGGCGGTGGCCACGATGCGCGATGGCCTGGGTCCCTACAGCGCCCTGGTGCAGCAGCTGCAGCAGGTGGTGGGCCGCAACTTCAACTGGGTGCGCGATGTGACCGTCTCCAACAGCACCTGGGGCAACCGGGAGCTGCGCTTTTTCGCCCCCAATGCCGGCGTGCATGCCACCGGTGGCGGCATCGGCATGGGCATGCCGATGGCCATTGGTGCCGCCATCGGCGCGGCCGAAAGCGGCTCGGGTCGCAAAACCTTGGGGCTGGCGGGCGATGGCGGCTTCATCCTCAACCTGGGGGAGCTGGCGACCTTGGTGCAAGAGTCCTGCGACTGCCTGATCGTGCTGATGAATGACCAACGCTATGGCGTGATCCAGAACATCCAGGATGCCTCCTACGGCGGCCGCCGCTGCTATGTGGACCTGCACACGCCCGACTATGCGCAGCTCTGTGCCTCGATCCACCTGCCCCATGCCCGGGTGCGCAATCTGGACGAACTGCCCGCCGTGCTGGACGCGGCCTGGAGCCGCAAGGGGCCCTTCCTGCTGGAGATCGACATGCTGGCCATCGGCAGCTTCAAGACCACGTTCTCCGGCCCGCCGGTGAACAAGCTGGACCAGATCCCGGCCACCCAGACCCAGTAAGCCTCCCTCAGAACAAAAAAAGGATTCCCACCATGCAGATTGCACTGATCGGCTGCGGCGCCATTGGCAGCGCCTTGCTGGAACTGGTCCAGAACGATGCCGGCCTGCAGATCGCCGCCATTGTGGTGCCGGAGGGCAGCCAGGATGCAGCGCGGGCCGTGGCGCAGCGCCTGGCCCCGGGTGCCCAGGTTGTGCAGACCGTTCCCGCCGCCGGTATCGACCTGGTGGTGGAGGCCGCTGGCCATGCCGCCATCACCCAGCATGTGCTGCCCGCGCTGCAGCGCGGCCTGCCCTGCATCGTCGCATCGGTGGGCGCCTTGTCGGCGCCTGGCCTGCCCGAACAGCTGGAGGCAGCGGCCCGCGCCGGCCGCACACAGGTGCAATTGATTGCAGGCGCCATCGGCGGCATTGATGCGCTGGCCGCCGCCCGCATCGGTGGCCTGGACAGCGTGCGCTACACCGGCCGCAAGCCACCCCAGGCCTGGAAGGGCACGCCCGCCGAGCAGGGCCGTGATCTGGATAGCCTGGCAGTCGAAACCCTGATCTTCGAAGGCACGGCGCGCGAAGCAGCGGCACAGTTCCCCAAGAACGCCAATGTCGCTGCCACCGTGTCGCTGGCCGGGCTGGGTCTGGACCGCACCATGGTGCGCCTGATCGCCGACCCGGCGGTGCGCGAGAACCTGCACCAGGTCGAGGCCGCCGGCGCCTTTGGCAGCTTTGAGCTGACCATGCGCAACCAGCCGCTGACCGCCAACCCCAAGACCTCGGCCCTGACCGTGTTCAGCGCCGTGCGCGCGCTGCGCGGCCATGTCGCGCCGCTGGTGATCTGACCCAAGAAAGAGTTGCCCCATGTCCAAGCTTGAACTGCTTCCCATCAACATCGCCGGCGAATGGCGCCTGGGTGCTGGCGATGAATCCCACAGCCTCTACCCCGCCACTGGCGAAGTGGTGGGCCGCCTGCGCGCACCCAGCCTGGCCGATGTGGACGAGGCCATCCGCAAGGCCGACCAGGCCTTTCGCCACAGCGGCTGGGCGCAGAAAAAGCCCCATGAGCGCGCCGCCGTGCTGCAGCGCGTGGCCCAACTGATCCGCGAGCGCGCTGAGCCACTGGCGCAGCTGCAGCGCCTTGACAACGGCAAGCCGATCAGCGAGACGCGCGCCCTGGTGGCCAGCGCTGCCGGCACTTTCCAGTTCTTTGCCGCGGCCTGCGAGACGATGGAAGAGACCCTGACGCCGCCCCGGGGCGATTGCATGACCATGAGCGTCTACGAGCCCATGGGCGTGGTGGCCGCCATCACGCCCTGGAACTCGCCCATCGCCAGCGAGGCGCAGAAGATGGCCCCGGCGCTGGCGGCTGGCAATGCCGTGGTGGTCAAGCCCGCAGAAGCCACGCCCCTGCTGGCGCTGGAGCTGGCCAGGATCTGTGAACAAGCCGGTGTGCCCAAGGGCATCATCAGCGTGCTGCCCGGCCGTGGCTCGGTCATTGGCGATGCCATCACCCAGCATCCGCTGGTCAAGCGGGTGTCGTTCACCGGTGGCACCTCCACCGGCAAGCACATCGCCCGCATTGCCGCCGACAAGATGATGCCGGTCTCGCTGGAGCTGGGCGGCAAGTCGGCCACCATGGTGCTCGAAGATGCCGACCTCGACCATGCCGTCAACGGCGTGCTCTACGGCATCTTCAGCTCCTCGGGCGAATCCTGCATCGCCGGCTCGCGGCTGTTTGTGGCGCGCAAGCTGTATGGCGACTTCATGGAGCGGCTGACGGCCAAGGCTGCGGCGCTGCGCGTGGGCGACCCCGCCGATGAGCGCACCCAGATGGGCCCGCTGATCAGCGCCAAGCACCGTGAATCGATCGAAAGCTATGTGCAGCTGGGCCTGTCAGAGGGCGGCCAACTGCGCACCGGCGGCCAGCGGCCCGAGGGCGCGCTCTATGAGCACGGCTATTACTACCGCCCCACCATCCTCGAAGGCCTGAAGAACCAGGACCAGATCTGCCAGCAGGAGATCTTTGGCCCGGTGCTGGTGGCCATGCCTTTTGATGACGAAGCGGCCTTGCTGGAACAGGCCAATGACAGCGTCTATGCGCTGGCCGCCGGCATCTGGACGCGCGATTACAAGGCCGCCTGGCGTATTGGCCGGGCCGTGCAGGCCGGCACCGTCTGGATCAACACCTACAAGCAGTTCTCCATCTCGACGCCGTTTGGCGGCTGGCGCGACAGCGGCCTGGGCCGCGAAAAAGGGCGCCTGGGCATCCAGCAGTACATGGAGCAAAAAAGCCTGTACTGGGGCCTGAACGAGGCACCACTGGCCTGGGCCAACTAAGGAAAGATCATGAGCGTATTGGGCATTGACGAAATCAGTTATGGCGCCGACGACCTGGCGGCCTGCCGCCAGTTCTTTCTCGACTGGGGTTTGGGCCTGGTCGAGGAGCAGGCCGAGCGCCTGGTGTTTGAGACCTTGAACGGCTGCCGCGTGATCGTGGCCGCCAGCAGCCACCCCGATCTGCCGCCTGCCATCGAGGCCGGCCCCACCCTGCGCGAAGTCGTCTGGGGCGTGGAGAGCGCTGCCGACCTGGCACTCTACGAAAGCCGTATTGCGCAGCTGCCGGGCTTTGTGAAGCAGGGAGGCCGCATCGGCTGCACGGATCCCAACGGCCTGGCGCTGCGCCTGCAGGTCACGCAAAAGCGCGACCTCGACCTGCCCAGCGCCGAGTACAACACCTGGAGCCGCAAGGGCCGCATCGACCAGGCCAGCCCGGCCTACGAGCGCGCCCAGCCGATCGAGGTCGGCCATGTGGTCTTCTTCGTCAAGGATGTGCAGGCCTGCGAGCGCTTCTATGTGGAGCACTTCGGTTTTGCCGCATCGGACCGCTACCCCGAGCGGGGCGCCTTTCTGCGCACCGCGCCCGAGGGCGGCCACCACGACATCTTTTTGCTGCAGCGCCCCGACAAGCATGCCGGTCTCAACCATGTGGCCTTCACCGTGCGCGACATCCACGAGGTCTTCGGCGGCGGCATGCACATCTCGCGCTGCGGCTGGGACACCCAGCTCGGTCCCGGCCGCCACCCGGTGTCTTCCGCCTATTTCTGGTACTTCAAGAACCCGGCCGGCGCCCTGGTGGAGTACTACGCCGACGAGGACCAGCTGACGGCCGACTGGCAGCCGCGCGAGTTCGAACCCGGCCCCACGGTGTTTGCCGAATGGGCGATCGATGGCGGCATTGATGGCAACACCCGCCGCCAAAAGGGCGTGGGCGCTGCGGACGGCAAGTTCCTCACCGACAAACGCCACTGATCCGATCCGAGACGGAGTTCCCCGCGATGCAAAGACGCATGCTCATCCCCACCTTGTTGGCCCTGGCCAGCGCTGCGGCGCTGCCCTTGGCGCAGGCACAGAGCCCGGCCGATGGCCGCCAGGCGCTGGCTGCCGCGCCGTTCACCATCATTGCGCCCTTTCCGCCGGGCGGCCCGGTCGACACCTTGGCGCGCATGCTCTCGAATGGGCTGGCGGCGCAGTACAAGCAGGTGTCCATCGTGGACAACCGCACGGGCGCCAACGGCAATATCGGCATCGAGGCAGCCAAGCGCGCCAAAGCCGATGGCCACACGCTGCTGGTGGTGCCCCAGGGCAATCTGACGATCAACCCGACCCTGATGCCCAAGCTGCACTACAGCGTGGAGGGTGACTTCGTGCCGGTGACCTCGCTGGCGCGCACCGCCAATGTGATCGCGGTGCACCCGTCGGTGCCCGCCAAGACCATTGCGGAGCTGGTGGCGCTGGCCAAGCAAAAACCGGGTGGGATCGGCTATGCCTCGCCCGGCGTGGGCAGCAGCCTGCACCTGGCGGGCGAGCTCTTCGGCCAGCAGGCGGGCGTGAACTTTCTGCATGTGGCCTACAAGGGCACGGCCCCGGGCCTGAACGATGTGCTGGGCGGCACGGTGCCGATGATCATCGGCAACCTGCCCACCCTGCTGCCGCATATCCAGTCCGGCAAGCTGCGAGCGCTGGCCGTGACCGATGCCCAGCGCAGCGCGGAGCTGTCGGATGTATCGACGCTGGCCGAGGCCGGTGTACCGGGTGTGGCGCTGTCGTCCTGGTATGGCGTGATGGCGCCCAAGGGCACGCCAGCGGCCGTGCTGGCGCAGTTGCAGCAGGACCTGGGGCAGATCTTCAACGAGCCGACCAGCAAGGCGCAACTGCAAAAGCAGGGCCTCAGTGTCTGGATAGTAGAGGGCGCGAAGTTCGGCGATGTGATCCGCAGCGAGACCGCTGAATGGGCGCCCATCATCAAGCGCCGAGGGATCGAGGCGCAGTAGCAGACCCGCGCGCCGATCCCCAGCGCCCAGACCGCCAGCGACATGGCCCCCGCCACCCCAGGGCGGACGAAAAGTGCCCCAGCCCCAGCACCCAGTGCGGGGCAGCGAGGCAGAGCGAAGCAATTTAGAAGGAGTTTCCACGATGGCTGTTGAACGATACCTTGAACCGCACCAGGCCCGCCAGCGCCCTGCGACCCTGTTTGAAGACCTGCTGGGCGATGCGATAGAGCGCGCCTTTGGCGAAGGCGTGCAGACCCTGCCCGAGCTGGTGGCCTATATCAACCGCAGCGGCCCGGCCGGGGAGAACGGCGAGGCCTGGACTGAACCCAGCTTTGCCGCGCTGATGCAACGCCTGGGCCACTAAAGCAAGAAAGGAGCACGCCATGCATGTACAAACCATCTCTATCAATCCTGTGGACCGCTTGCTCAGCAAGGGCCTGCAGAATCTCTGGTACCCCGTCTGCCCCTCCGACTTTGTGCAGGACAAACCGGTCTCGCTGCGCCGCTTTGGCTACAAGATCGCGCTCTGGCGCGATGCCGCGGGCCAGGTGCATGCGCTGGAGGACCATTGCCCGCACCGGGGCGCGCCACTGTCGCAAGGCGTGATCCTCGGCGACCGCCTTGCCTGCCCCTACCACGGCGTCGAAGTGCGCTGCGATGGCACGGTGACCAAGGTGCCAGGCAGCCCGGGCTGCAAGCTGGAAGGCGCGCGCGCCGCGCTGGATTTCCATGTGCATGAAGCGCATGGCGCCATCTTTCTCTTCAACAGCGACACGCATGTGGATGCGCCGCCCGCCTTCCGCATGCCCGAGGAGCTGACCTCGCCCGAGTATTCGAACTTCCTCTGCTATGCCGAATGGCGTACCGACTACCGCTACGCGATCGACAACGTGATGGACCCGATGCATGGCACGTTTTTGCACAAGCAGTCGCACTCCATGGCCGACGGCGACAGCAAGGCCACCTTCCAGGTGCGCGAGACCGATCTGGGCTTTGTGTTTGAGAAGGCGGGCCAGCGCGGTGTGAACTTTGACTGGACGGAGTGGGGCGAGACCGACATGCACTGGATGCGGCTGGAGATTCCCTATCCCAAGACCGGTGGCCCCGGTGGCAATTTCGCCATCATCGCCTGCGTCACCCCGATCAGCCCCGAGCTCTGCGCGGTGTTCTTCTGGCGCTGCCGCCGCGTGCAGGGCTGGATGCGCGACACCTGGCGCTTTCTCTACCGCAACCGCCTGGAGGCGCGCCACTGGACGGTGCTGGAGCAGGACCGCGTGATGATGGAGCAGATGGAGCTGGATGCCAACGAGCGCGAGAACCTCTACCAGCATGACATTGGTCTGGTGCGTCTGCGCCGCCGCCTGCGCCGCCTGGCCGAGGAACAACTGGAAGGAAGTGGCGCAGCATGACGACGACCTTGCAGGCCTTTGTGCACACGCTGCGCTTTGAGGCCCAGGACACCATCAGTGTCGAGCTGCGCCCGGTGGATGGGGGCGAGCTGCCGGCATTCACGGCCGGCTCCCACATCGACCTGCACCTCCCCAATGGGCTGGTGCGCAGCTACTCGCTGTCCAACGACAGCCGCGAACGGCACCGCTATGTCGTAGGCGTGCTGCGCGACCGTGCCAGCCGGGGCGGCTCGCGCTGCGTGCATGAGGCGCTGCGCGTGGGCATGCCCATCAGCATCTCCGAGCCGCGCAACCATTTCGCACTGGACGAAAGCGCCCGCCATACGGTGCTGGTGGCCGGTGGCATCGGCATCACGCCCATGCTGTGCATGGCGCGCCGGCTGCAGAGCCAGGGCAGCTCTTTCGAGATGCTCTACTTTGCGCGTGACCGCCGCAGTGCCGCCTTTCTGGCCGAGCTGCAGGCGCTGGGCATGCCGCTGCAGCTGCACTTCGATGCCGAGGCGGGTGGCCCGCCCGATCTGCGGGCGCTGCTGGCCCAGCACGGTGCCGATGCCGGTCTGCACCACTATGCCTGCGGCCCGACGCCAATGCTCGATGCCTTCGAGCGCGTCTGCAGCGAGCTGGGCCATGCCAACGCCCACATCGAGCGCTTCAGCCCGGTCGAGGTCCAGGCGGCCAGCGATGCCCGCAGCAACTACACGGTCGAGCTCAAGCGCAGCGGCCGTGTCATCGAGATCACAGCCGAGCAATCACTGCTGGACACCTTGTTGGCAGCGGGCGTCGATATCGGCCACAGCTGCTGCGAAGGGGTCTGCGGCTCCTGCGAAACCCGGGTGCTCAGCGGCGTGCCCGACCACCGCGACTCGGTGCTCAGTGCCAAGGAAAAGGCGGGCAACCAGGTGATGATGCTCTGCGTCTCCGGCTGCAAGAGCGAGGCGCTGGTTCTGGATCTCTAAACCGCACACAGACACACAACAAAGAGACAACACCATGAAAAAAATCGCGATTGCCGCTGGCTTGGCCAGCCTGGCAGGGATAGCTGCAGCCCAATCCAAGGTCGAGGTGTTCGGCGTCATCGACACCAACATCACCCGTTTGACGGGCACGGGCACGTCCAGCAAGCTGGGCCTGGCCACCGGGGGGGCCAATATCAGCCGGCTGGGATTTCGCGGTACCGAAGACCTGGGCGGCAACCTGAAGGCCGGCTTTTGGCTGGAGGCGGGTTTGGATTCGGATACCGGCGCCGGCAAGGCGGCGGGCAGCACGGGCCTGGGTTTCAACCGCCGCTCCACGGTGAGCCTGCTCGGTGATTTGGGTGAGCTGCGTCTGGGCCGGGACGATTCGGCCAGCTTTCTCAGCACCCTGATCTTTGATCCCTTTCTGACCAATGGCGTGGGCGGCACGGGGGCCTTCAGCATCCTGGGCGTTCCGGCGGCGGGAACCTCCACCGGCGGCGCACCCATCCAGATCAGCAATGCCCTCAGCTACCTGCTGCCGGCCAGCCTGGGCGGCTTCTACGGCCAGGCCCAGCTGGCCTTTGGCGAACATACCAAGGCAGAGCCCAACAAGAACCAGGGCGACTACCGAGGCCTGCGCCTGGGCTACCGCCAAGGCGCTTTCAACGGCGCGCTGGCCATGGGCCGCTTCTATGGCGACAGCCCAGACAACAACGTCAGCGCCAGCAACCTGGGCCTGAGCTATGACCTGGGTGTGGTCAAACCGATGCTGATCTGGGCGCGTGAAAAGCGCGGCGCACTGAAGGTGACGGTGCTGCAGCTCGGTGCCACGGCGCCGCTGGGCCCGGGTGAGCTGCGCGCTTCGCTGGGCCACTACAACACGGCCGGCAGCGATGCGGACTGGAACAAGGTCGCGCTGGGCTATGGCTACAACTTCAGCAAGCGCACCCAGGTCTACGGCACGCTGGCCTACCTGAAGAACAAGAGTGGTGCCAACCGCGCCATCGGCGTTCAAGGCCTCAGCGCCACCGGCGCCGCGATGGGCGGCAAGTCCAGCGGCATGGAGCTGGGCATCCGCCACTTCTTCTGATCCACCACCCGAGCCTGCTTTTTTATCTTTGAGGAAAGTCGCACCATGAATGACTCCCGTTCCATGCGCTGGTGGGGTGTGCTCACCCTGTTTGTGGTTGTTGCCATCTCTTATGTGGACCGGATCAATATCTCGGTCCTGATCACGGACCGTGATTTCCTGTCGCACATCGGCCTGACGGTGGATGACCGCACGCGCCAGGGCCTGCTGGCCACCGCCTTCATGGTGGGCTATGGCGTGTCATCGTTGGTGCTGACGCCGTTTTGCGCGGCGCTGTTTGGCGTGCGGCGCAGCCTGATTGGCGGCTTGCTGCTCTGGGGCGTGGTCACCTTTCTGTCGCCGGCGATGAGCAGCTATGGCCTGCTGCTGGCATCGCGCATTTTGCTGGGCGTCTCCGAGGGTCCGTTGTTCTCGCTGGCGGGCAGCTACATCAAGGCGCATTTCGAGAGCCGCGAAAACGGCAAGCCCAATTCGCTGGTCAACATGGGCACCGGGGTCGGGCTGGCCGTGGGCTACCCGCTGGTCGGCTATCTGGTGGTGGGGCATGACTGGGAAACCTCCTTCCATGTGCTGGGCCTTATCAATGTGCTGCTCGGGATTCCGCTGGTCTGGGCCTTTGTGCGCATGCCCAAGGTCGAGACCGGCCTGCCCAAGCCCCAGTCGCTGGGCCAGGCCGTCGGCCAGGTGGGCAGCATCGTGCGGGGCGCCATGCAGACGCGCTACCTCTGGCTCATCACCGTGCTGACGGCCGCTTTTCTGTCCTACCTCTGGGGCAGCAGCAACTGGCTGCCGGCCTACCTGCAGGAGTCGCGTGGCTTTTCGATGCGCGAGATGGGCTGGCTGGCCTCGCTGCCGCAGTATGCGGCCGTGGCTGCGGTGTTTGTGGGGGGCATGCTGATCGACCGCATCGCGCGCAGGCAGGTGCCGCTGATCTTTGTGTTCGGCAGCATCGGCGTGGCGCTGGCCGTGTGGCTGGCCCTCCATATGGAAGACCGCTATGCCGCCGCCTACTGCCTGATCGCCGCCAATTTTTGCTGGGGGCTGATGAGCCCGGCCATCCCGAGCACCGTGCAGTACTTTGCGCGGCCCGAGCATATTGCCAGCGCCTACGGGGTGGTGAATGGGGCCGGCAGCCTCGTGGCGGGCTTTATGCCGGCCATCATGGGGGCAGTGATCGGTGCGCTCTCGGCCAGCAACGGCGTGAGCGCTGGCTTTTTTGCCGGGTTTGCGGCGCTGATAGGCACGCAGCTGGTGGTCATGACCTGCGGCATCATTCTCTGGGTGCGCGAGCGCCGCAATACGCCGCAGGCATAAAAAATGAGCGCCTGGCGCTCATTTTTCTTGGAGGATGGCGGCGGCTACTTCAGCCAGCCGCGCTTGCGGAAATACATCATTGGTATCAGCGCGCTGCCCACCATCAGCGCAATGCCGTAGGCATAGCCATACTGCCAGTCGATCTCGGGCATGTACTTGAAGTTCATGCCGTAGACACTGGCGATCAAGGTGGGGGGCAGCAGTGCGACGCTGGCCACCGAGAAGATCTTGATGATCTTGTTCTGGTTGATGTTGATGAAACCAACGGTGGCATCCATCAAGAAGTTGATCTTGTCGAACAGGAAGGCGGTGTGGTTGTCCAGCGATTCGATGTCGCGCAGGATCTGGCGTGCGTCTTCGAACTGGTCAGAGTTGAGCATCTTGCTGCGCATGACAAAGCTCACGGCGCGGCGGGTGTCCATCACATTGCGGCGAATACGGCCGTTCAAGTCTTCCTGGCGGGCGATGGCCGAGAGCACTTCGCTCGCATGGGTGTCGGTCACATTGCCGGCCAGCACCTGGGTGCTGACTTTTTCCAGGTCGTCGTAGATGCCTTCCAAGGTGTCGGCCGAGTATTCGGCATCGGCGTCAAACAGCTTGAGCAGCACGTCCTTGCTGTCCTCGATCAGACCCGGGGCGCGGCGCGCACGCAGGCGCAGCAGGCGGAACACCGGCACATCTTCATCGTGGATGGAAAACAGCACGCCATAGCTTTTGAGCGAGGCATTGTGCAGGTTCATGATGAAGGCCACGCGCACGCTGCGCGGGTCGTCTTCGTCATCGATCAGGAAGTCGCTGCGGATGTGCAGATCGCCGTTGTCTTCTTCGTAGAAGCGGGCCGATTCCTCGATGTCCTGGTCCATCGCGTCTTCCGGGATGGACAGCCCATAGTGCTGCTTGATCCAGCGTTTTTCTTCGAGGGTGGGGGATTCGAGGTCGACCCAGATCGGCTGGAAACGGGCGAGCTCTTGCAGGGATTCGATCTCTTCCTGCACCAAACGGCCATTGGCAAGCGTAAAGATGTTGAGCATGGGCTCACTTCCTTGTTGTTCTTGGTTTGCAAAAGGGGGGCGGGGGGCGCTTCCTACCCTTGTGCAGCCATGTGCTTGCCAGGGTGGAAGCTACCAACTAGGGTAGGGATCCAAGGAGAGACTCCGGTTTGTGATTGGGCGCCATTATGGCATTCCCGCATAAGCTGCGCTTGGCGCTCTGCCTTGTCGCGCAGAGGCGTTGTCAATGCCCCACGGTGTGCTTTGTCAGTGAGCGCCTACATTCGCCTGAAGGCGAGCGAAACCGCTGTTTTGTAAAGAAGTTTCAGCGCCCGGCCTGGGCCAGCGCAAAGCACAGGTCCGCCCAGGTGGCTGCCTTGGCCTGGGGGGTGCGCAGCAGGTGGCTGGGGTCGTAGCTGACCACGGCGGGCAGCTGGCTGCCGCCCAGCGGGTGGATGGCCTGGCGCAGGCTGGAGAAGGGCTGGTCGCCCGGTATCAGGTGGCGCACGGCCGGCAGGCCCAGCAGCAAGGCCATGGCCGGCTGGCATTCCTGCACCAGCGCATCGATGCTGTAGCTGGGCAGGCCATCATCGCCTTCCTGGTTGGCGGGGATGCGGGCGAGGGGCACCCAGTAGACGGGGGCGTCAGTCAAGCGCATCGCACGCAGCATCTGCAGCAGCAACTGGCCGGCCTCGCCTTGCAGTGGCGCGCCTTCGGGCAGCTCGGCCACCACCAGCCATGCCGGTTGGGTGGGCGGTACGGGCGGCTGTTGCTTGCCTTGCAGATCGAGCAAGACGGGGGCGCGCAGCGCAAAGCGCACGCGGGGGAAATCGGCAGGCAGGGCCTGCGGAGAGGTCGTGCGTACGGCGGCAGCTGTGGGGGCGGGTGCGGGCGTGGGCGCTGGCTCGACAGCAGCAACTGGCGCGGCAGTGTCTGGAATGGCCGCTGCGGGCATCGCCGGTGCAGCGGTCGGCGCAGTCGGTGCGGTGGGCACAGCTGCATCAGGCACAGGCTCCGCGCGCAGCTGTGGTGCGGCCACCGCTGCGGGGGCCGTTGTTGCTTCTGGCACAGCCGGGGCGGCAGGCGCGGGCGATTCGGGCCACCACAGCGGGTGGCCCATCTCTTGCAGCATGGCGCGTTGGCGGGCGTCCAGATTCAGGCTCATGGGGTGGTAGGCAGCAAATAACGCATGACCATGGCGTCCTCGCGTTCGACATGGGATAGGGGATAGTAGCGCTTTCGCAGCCCTACCGATTCAAATCCAAACTGCAGGTAGATCTGCTGGGCGCGCAGATTGCTGATGCGCACTTCCAGCCAGATGGCCTGTGCCTGCACCGTGGTGGCCCAGCTGCGCAACTGTTCCAGCAGCACCTTGGCCCAGCCCTGGCGCTGGTGGCGCGGGTTGACGGTGATATTGAGCAGATGCAGCTCATCGACCCCTTGCATGGCGACAAAGTAGCCGATCAGCTCCTGGTCCACCCAGAGCAGCTGCATCGCATAGCCCATCGCCATCGAGTCGATAAAGTTACCGCGCGTCCAGGGGTGGCTATAGCACTGGTCCTCGACCTCCAGCAAGCGGTCCAGGTCATCGATGCGCAGGTTGGACCAGCGCAGCTGGGGGGTAGGTGGCAAGTTCATGGCGTGGGGTTGGGCGCGCTGGGCGCGCTAGGCACCAGCGCCGCCTGGGCCAGCTTTTCTGCTTCGCGCTCGGCCGTGGTCTTGGCCACCTTGTCGCGGATGTAGAGCGGCAGCGCATCTTGCGCGGCCACCGCCTGGCCCTGGGCCAGCAGATAGGGCGCCAGGCTCAGCAAGGCCTGGGCGGTGGGCATGGCATGCAGGTGCGTGGCAGCGGGTGCCAGGCGCTCGCCATAAATGGCATGGGCATTGCCGGCCACTACAAAGCCTGCGGGCACTTGCACCGCTTGCGGCGGGCAGACCTGCAGTTCGCCCAAGGTCTGCCAGTGGCCGTCCACATACTGGTAGACGGCGTTGTAGACCTCGTCCATGCGGGCATCGACGCAGGCCAGCACCTGGGTGCAGCCATGCTGCAGGCGAGCCTCTTCGGCCACGGTCATCAAGGTATCAACCGGCAGCACCGGCACGCCCTGGCCACCCTTGGCCACAAAGGCCAGGCCCTGGGCAATGGCGCAGGCGGTGCGCAGGCCGGTGAATGAGCCGGGGCCCCGGCCAAACACAATCGCGTCCAGCGCATCAAAACTGAGGCCGGCATCGGCCATCAAGGCAAGCACCGCAGGCAGCAACTGGCTGGAGGTCTGCTGGCCGCCGGCACCGCTGTGCAGCCAGCGCTGGTCGTCCCGCGCGGTGGCAATAAAGAGGGTGTCGGTACTGGATTCGAGGGCAAGCAGGTTCATGGGGTAGGCGGCGCGCGGGGGCTATGGGAGCGCCCGGTTTCAGCCCCTGTGCAGGGGCCGCAACCTGCCATTATCGGGGCAAAGCCAAGGCTGCATGCCGGGCTTGGGCATAGCCGCTAGACTGCTGCCCATGCAACAGATTTCCCCCATGGCGCCCCTTTCTCCGTCCCCGGCGCGGCCCAACCCTTGGCTGTCTGGCGGCAGCGCCCGCTGGCTGCTTCCGGTAGCGATTGCGCTCAGCCAGGTCGCCTGCGCACAGACGCCAGCAGCCCCTGCGGCGGCCTCGGCACCGGCCCCGATCCCCATTCGCATGGCCCAGCCGGTGGCCACCGCGCCCCAGGCGCCTGCCGCCAGCGTTGCACCGCTGGCAGCCCCGGTGGCCTCGGTGTCCCCGGCCAGCGCCTGGCCCGCCAGCCGCCTGCCCGCTGAGGTGGAAGCTGCCCTGCAGCGTGGCAAAGTTTCACCCGATGCGGTGTCCGTGGTCGTGATGGATGTCAGCGGCGCGCAGCGCCCCTTGCTCGATGTACACAGCGATGTGGGCCGCAACCCGGCATCGGTGATGAAGCTGGTGACCACCTATGCCGCGCTGGAAATGCTGGGCACCGCCTATACCTGGGACACGCGTATCTCCACCGACGGCCAGATCGCCCAGGGCGCCCTCAACGGCAACCTCTATGTACAGGGCTCGGGCGATCCCAAGCTGGTGATGGAGCGGCTGTGGCTGCTGCAGCGCCGCTTGCTGGGCCAGGGCATCCAGGTCATCGTTGGCGATGTGGTGCTGGACAGTTCGGCCTTTGCGCTGCCGCCCATCGACCCGGCCCGCTTTGACAATGAGCCCTACCGGCCCTACAACGCCGTGCCCGATGCGCTGCTGCTCAACTACAAGTCGCTGACCATGCGCTTTATCCCCGATGCGGCCGCCGGCGTGGCCCGTATCGCCTACGAGCCAGCCATTGCGCACCTGCGCCTGCCCAGCTCTGTGCCCCTGCTCAAAACCAAGGGCAATGCCTGCGGCGACTGGCGTGGCGCCTTGAAGGCGCAGATGGCAGACCCCACCCAGATCCAGTTTTTGGGTGGCTACCCGGCTGCCTGCGGCGAGAACAGCTGGGCGGTGGCGCCCGCCGCCCCCGACCGCTTTGCGCCCCGCGTGTTTGAAGGCATGTGGCGCGAGCTGGGTGGCAAAGTCACCGGCCAGGTGCGCATGGGCACCACGCCTGATGGCGTGCAGCCCTTGATGAGCTTCAGCTCCCCCACCCTGGGCGAGGTAGTGCGAGACATCAACAAGTACAGCAACAACGTGATGACCCAGCAGGTCTTTCTGACCCTGGGCAAGCAGCGCGCCGGTGTGGGCACCTTTGAAGGCGGGCGCCAGGCGGTCGCGCAGTGGTGGAGCGAGCGCGTGCCCGGCATGGTGGCGCCCACGATCGACAACGGGGCCGGCCTGTCGCGCGATGCCCGCATCACCGCCGGCTCGCTGGCCAAGATGCTGTCCGTCGCCTGGAACTCCAATGTCATGCCCGAGCTGATGGCCTCGATGCCCATCGTCGGCGTGGACGGCACCATGAAAAACAGCAAGAGCGCCCACACCGGTGGCGCCCACCTAAAAACCGGCACCCTGCGCGATGCCTCGGCCATTGCCGGCTATGTCAATGGCCGCGACGGGCGCCGCTGGGTGGTGGTGGCGATGGCCAACAGCGACAACGCTCCCCAGGCGCGCCCCGCCTGGGATGCACTGATTGACTGGGTGGCCGCGCAATAACACGCTGGCCGACGGCGGATCAGTAGAAACCTGCATGCCGCCAAGGTTGGTTTGGAGCGGCTTCGGTGTACATTGCACGACGGAACGTGTTCACAAGACACAAGGAGTCCTGCATGAGCCTGCCCTCGAAGACGTCATTGTTTGCAGCAGCCAAGAGCTGGGATGCAGGCTTGCTGGCCCAATGGCTGGCTCAGGCGCCGCAGTGGGCCCAGGCAGTAGACAGCAAGGGGCGCACCGCCCTGCAGGTGGCCTGCGGCGTATCCCCGCAAAACTCCCAATCACCCGACACGAACGGCCTGGAAACCGTAGCCACCTTGCTGGCTGCAGGCGCGCCGCTAGAGGCTGAAGTGGCAATGGGCGCCTGCAATGGCGACTTCCGCGCCACCGCGCTGTGGTTTGCCGTGTCCCGTGGCGAGAACCTGCCGCTGGTGGAACTGCTGCTTTCGCACGGCGCCAATGCCAGCTACTCGCTGTGGGCCGCAGTGTGGCGCGATGACGAAGCCATGTGCCGCGCGCTGCTGCAGGCCCAACCGCTGCTCAACCTGCGCGAGCACGGTGAAACCCCCGTCTTTTATGCCGCCCGCCTGGGTCGGCTCAAAACCCTGGAGCTGCTGCTCGACGCCGGCGCTGACGTCTCGGTAGCCGACTTCAAGGGCCGCGATGCCGTCGATATCGCCGTGGCGCGGCGCCTGCCGCAGGCGCTGATCTACCGCATGCAGCAGTTGCGGCAGCCTCGGCTGGCCTGAGTCCTTTCACTGAACAGAGCTGCAAGCGCAAGCGGCTGCATTCTGGTAAAGCGGATGTTCCGCACTGATTGAGCCGTTCTCTGCCACATCTGTCCCAGCGGCTGCCAGCACAGACTTCTCATATCCATATTTGAAATTCTTCGTGGTGCAAAGCCAGCCCGAAAGCTCCAATGGAGGCTTCGTTGCTGCTGCCGCCATGTGATGGCGCAGTCTTTACCTCCAGAAAGACGTCCCATGTTTCAGAGTTTCAAGCGTGTGCTGATCTCCGCTGCCATTGCTGTGGCCGTGCTGCCGGCTATGGCGGCAGACAAGCTCAAGATCGCTGTTGTGCCGGGTGCCTATGCCGATTCCATCAATGCGGCTGCCAAGGATGCGAAGGCCCAGGGCATTGATGTGGAGGTGATCGAGTTCACCGACTGGACCACGCCGAACGTCGCGGTCAACAACGGCGATATCGATATCAACTACTTCCAGCACCAGCCGTTTCTGGACAACGCGGTGAAGAAAAACGGCTATGCGCTGGCCAGTGCCGGCACCGGCATTCTGGCCAATGTGGGCCTCTATTCGCTCAAGCACAAGAACGTGGCCGATGTGCCCAACAACGGCAAGGTGGGTATTGCCAGTGACCCGGTCAACCAGGGTCGGGGGCTGTTGTTGCTGCAAAAGGTGGGGCTGATCACGCTCAAGCCGGGCGTGGGCTACCTGGGATCCATCAACGACATCGCCAGCAACCCCAAGTCGCTGCGCTTTGTCGAGGTCGAAGGGCCGCAGCTGGTGCGCATCACCGGCGATGTGGACATCGCCCAGGGCTACCCGCACTTCATCGTTGCGGCCAAGGCCTTTGATCCATCGAGTGGCCTGGCGTATTCGGGCATCGAGGACCAGCAGTTCGCGATCCAGTTTGTGGTGAAGAAGGACCGGGTCAACGACCCGGTGGTGCAGAAGTTCATCCGCATCTACCAAAACTCCGAGACCGTGCGCACGGTCAGCAAAAAGTCTTTCAGCAATGACGACCGGCTCTACACGCTGGCCTGGCTGAAGAAGTAAGCGCCTTATTCCACAAGAAAAGCAAGCGAGAAAAAAATGACGAGCAAGATCAACAGACGCGTGGTGGCTGCGATTGCAGCGGCGGCCATGCTGGGAGGGTGGCAACTGGCACAGGCGGCGGACAAGATCCGCATCGCCTCCACACCGGGGGCGACGTCCGATGCCATCAAGGCCGTGGTAGCAGATGCCAAGAGCCAGGGGCTGGATGTGGAGCTGGTCGAGTTCACCGACTGGACGGTGCCCAACGAGGCGGTTAACAACGGCGATGTGGACCTGAACTTCTTCCAGCACCAGGCCTTTTTGAACAATGTCATCAAGGAGCGCGGCTACCAGCTCAAGTTCGTGGGTCTGGGCCTGCTGCAGAACATCGGCATCTATTCCGAGCGCCATCAGTCGCTGGCCGATGTGCCGGCCAAGGCCAAGGTGGCGATTGCGAGTGACCCGGTCAACCAGGGCCGGGGCCTGGCACTGCTGCAAAAGGCTGGCCTGATCCGCCTGCGCACCGGTGATGCACCTGGCGCCACGGTGGCTGACATTACCGACAACCCCAAGCAGCTGCGCTTCTACGAAGTCGAAGGCCCGCAGCTGATCCGCTCGCTGCCCGATGTGGACCTGGCTGTGCTGTGGCCGAGCTACTTTGTCAGCGCTGGCAAGAAGGAACAGGCCAGCAAGGCCCTGGCCTATTCGGGCATTGCGGATCGCTTCTATGCGATGGGTTTTGTCGCACAGACCAGCCGCGCCGACGACCCCAAGCTGCGCAAATTTGTGCAGGTGTTCCAGAACTCTGCGGCCGTCAAGCAGGCGATCAGCCAGCAGTTCAACAACGACCCCAAGCTCTACACCTTGCCCTGGTAAGGGCAGCGACCGCAGGAGAAGCACATGGCCCTTTCAGCCGTATCCAATGTATTGCGCAGGCAGTTCCGCGCCGAGGCCGAGCCCGCGGCAGAAGGCCGCAGTGCGCGGCTGAGCGTGCCCGCATCGGCCACCGCAGGCAGCCAGGGCCTGGCCCCGGCTGCGCCGCTGGGCACTGTGGTGTTCCGCGATCTGGGCAAGGTCTACCGCTCGTCGGCGGGCGAGGTGCCTGCGCTGCAGAACATCACGCTGGACATTGCCGCCGGCAGCATCTTCGGCATCATCGGCCGCAGTGGCGCGGGCAAGTCCAGCCTGCTGCGCACCATCAACCGGCTGGAAGCGCCCAGCAGCGGCCAGGTGCTGGTCGATGGTGTGGACATCGGCACCCTGGATGAAGCCGGTCTGGTGCAACTGCGCCGCCGCGTCGGCATGATCTTCCAGCACTTCAACCTGCTGTCGGCCAAGACGGTGTTTGAGAACGTGGCCCTGCCGCTCAAGGTGGCCGGTGTACCGGCTGCGCAGATCCAGCAGCGGGTGAATGAGCTGCTCGACCTGGTGGGACTGCAGGACAAGCACAAGACCTACCCCAGCCGCCTCTCCGGCGGGCAAAAGCAGCGCGTCGGCATTGCCCGTGCGCTGGCCACCCGGCCCGAGATTCTGCTTTGCGACGAGGCCACTTCGGCGCTGGACCCGGAAACCACGCAGGCCATCCTGGCCTTGCTGCGCGACATCAACCGCCGCCTGGGCATCACGGTGATCCTGATCACCCATGAGATGAGCGTGATCCGCGAGATTGCCGACCAGGTGCTGGTGCTGGAGAAGGGCGAGATTGCCGAGCTGGGTGACGTTTGGCAGGTGTTTGGCAACCCGCGCCACGCCGCTACCCAGGCCCTGCTGGCACCGCTGCGCCATGGCGTGCCCGATGACCTGCAGCAGCGTTTGCAGCCGCAAGCGCCCAGCACCGGCCGCTATGAGCAGGTGCTGCAGCTGGGCTACAGCGGGCATGACGGGCTGGAGCCAGATTTTCAGCGCATCGCCGAGGCACTGGGCGCCAAGGTGCGCCTGCTGCACGGCGGTGTGGACCGCATCCAGGGCCATGCCCAGGGCCAGCTCATCATCGCCATCGATGGTGCCGCCGCCCGCAACGACTGGGCCCCGCTGACGCAGGGCACCGCCTCCATCGCACATGAAATCAGGGTACTGGGCTATGCCGTTTGAGCTGACTATCTCCATCGACCGTTACGGCAAGGCGCTGCTGGACACCTTCACCATGGTGTCCGCCTCTGCCGGTATCGCGCTGCTGGCGGGCATTCCGCTGGCCATTTTGCTGATCGTGACCGCCCCCGGTGGCTTTCTGGAATCGCCGCGCACCAACCGCATCGTCGGCAGCGTCGTCAACGGCTTCCGGGCCACGCCCTTTATCGTGCTGCTGGTCGCGTTGATTCCGTTCACCCGGCTGGTGACCGGCACCACGATTGGCGTCTGGGCGGCGATTGTGCCGCTGGCCATCAGTGCCACGCCGTTCTTTGCCCGGATTGCCGAGGTGAGCCTGCGGGAGGTTGATCCCGGCCTGATTGAGGCGGCACAGGCGATTGGCTGCAAGAAGTGGGACATCGTGCGCCATGTCTACCTGCCCGAGGCCCTGCCCGGCATCATCGGCGGCTTCACCATCACCCTGGTGGCGCTGATCAGCTCGTCGGCCATGGCCGGCGCGGTGGGGGCCGGCGGCCTGGGCGACCTGGCGATCCGCTACGGCTACCAGCGCTTTGACACCCAGGTGATGCTGATCGTGATTGCGGTGCTGATTGCCTTGGTCACCATCGTGCAGACCGCCGGCGACCGCGTGGGGCACTGGCTGCGCAGCCGCTGAAAGCGGCCCACCACGGCGCCGTGCCGTGGTCTGCAGGCCAGAGCATGTCTCTGGCCTTTCTCTCTCCGAACCCCTTCAGAAAGCACCGAATGACTTCAGCGGTTGCCCAGGGCGCAGCGTTGCCCGCCGATTCCCCAACCCGCCTGCCTTTGCCGCCCAGCCAGCCCGCGCAGATCCGCAGCGAGGCCGAGGCCTTGCAAGTGGCCACCGCGCTGGCCGAGAGCTTTCGCGGTGGTGCCGCCCGGCGCGACAGCGAACGCCTGTTGCCCTGGGATGAGATCGAGCGCTACACCGCCAGTGGCCTGGGCGGCATCACCGTGCCGCGCAGCCATGGTGGCCTGCAGGCCAGCTGGCACACCGTGGTGCAGGTGTTTGCCAGCATCAGCGCGGCCGATGCCTCGCTGGGCCAGATTCCGCAGAACCACTTTGCGCTGGTGCAAAACCTGCGCGATACCGCGAGCCCCGAGCAGCAAAGCCGCTGGTTTGCCGATGTGCTGAGCGGCCACCGCCTGGGCAATGCCGGGCCCGAGCGCAAGGGCCGCGCCGCCCAGCTGAGCGATGCCACCGCCCACCTGCGCCAGACGGCCGATGGCCGGCTGCTGGTCAACGGCACGCGTTACTACTCCACCGGCTCGTTGTTCGCCCACTGGGTGCCCTTCCGCGCCGAGGACGAGGCCCAGCGCCCCGTGCAGGTCTGGGTGCGGCGCACGGCGCCGGGTCTGCAGATCATCGACAACTGGAATGCCTTTGGCCAGAAGACCACCGCCAGCGGTGGTGTGGTGCTGAAGGATGTGGAGGTCGAGCCGCGCGATGTGATTGCGCTGCATGACATGAAAGACCGTCCAACCCTGTCCGGCCCGGTGTCGCAGATTCTGCAGGCCGCCATCGACATGGGCATTGCCCAGGGCGCGTTTGACGAGGCGCGCCAGTTTGTGCGCGACAAGACCCGTGCCTGGGTGCACTCGGGTGTCGAGCATGCCTGGCAGGACCCCTACATCATCCAGGAGTTTGGCCAACTGCAGGTGGAGCTGGATGCCGCCCGCGAGGTGCTGCTGGATGCCGCGCAGCAGCTCGATGCGCTGGCTGCACAACCCATCACTGACGAGAGCAGCGCCCAGGCATCGGTTGCCGTGGCGCGCGCCAAGATCTTGACCACCGAGGCCGCGCTGAACGCCAGCGAGCGCCTGCTGGAGCTGGGCGGTACCTCATCGGCCCGCGCCGGCTACAACCTGGACCGCTTTTGGCGCAATGCCCGCGTGCATACCTTGCACGACCCGGTGCGCTGGAAATACCACCTGCTGGGCAACTACCTGCTCAATGGCCGCGCACCGCGCCGCCACCAGTGGAACTGAGCCGCAGCACCGCACAACGACTTTGAAGGGCCTGCCAGCACGATGCCGCTGCCGCGCCCCTGAGCACCACCATGACCACCTCTCCCCCTGTGATTGCCGCTGCCAACCCGGTAGCACCCGCCCCCGCACCGCGCCAGCGCCCGCCCGTGTTTGCCAGCGAGCAGGCCGCCTTGCAATCCGCCCAACAGCTGGCCGATACCTGGGCCGGCGATGCGGTGCTGCGCGACCGTGAGCGCCGCCTGCCCTGGGCAGAAATCGAGGCCTACAGCGACAGCGGCCTTTGGGCAATCACCGTACCGCGCGCCTACGGCGGCCTGCAGGCCAGCGCCTGGACGGTGGCGCAGCTGATCGCCACTGTGGCGGCAGCTGATGGATCGCTGGGTCATATTCCGCAAAACCATTTCTATGCGCTGGAGGTGCTGCGCGTGGGCGGCAGCGCGGCGCAGCAGCGCTTTTTCTACGAACGGGTGCAGGCGGGCGAACGCTTTGGCAATGCACTGTCCGAGATTGGCCACCGCGACTACCGCCGCCGCTCGCGGCTGGAGCGGGGTGACGCGGGTTGGGTGCTCAACGGCCGCAAGTTCTACTGCACCGGCGCCATCTTTGCGCACTGGATTCCGGTGCAGGCCATGCAGGTCATCGATGCGGCCCAGGATCCCGTCAGCGTGATGGTGTTTGTGCCGCGCACGGCGCCAGGCGTGACGGTGATCGACGACTGGGACGGCATGGGCCAGCGGGTCACCGGCAGCGGCTCGGTGCTGCTGGAGAACGTCGCCATCGACGAGGCCTGGATCGTGCCTTTCCAATCGAGCTTTGACAGCCCCAGCACCATCGGCCCGTTTGCGCAGATCATCCATGCCGCCATCGACCTGGGCATTGGCGAGGGCGCCTTGCGCGCCACCTTGCCCTTTGTGCGCAACCAGTCGCGCGCCTGGGTCGATGCCGGTGTGGCGCAGGCCAGCGACGACCCCTTGACCCTGCAGGCACTGGGCAATGTGGAGCTGCGCCTGTTTGCCGCGCGTGCGCTGCTGCGGCGCGCGGGCAGCCTGGTGGATGCTGCGCAGCAGGAGCCCACGGCGCATACGGTGGCTGCGGCCTCGGTCGCTGTGGCGCAGGCACGTACCTTGGCGCATACGGCCGGCTTGCTGGCCGCCAACAAGCTGCTGGAGCTGGGCGGCACTTCGGCCACCTTTGCCGAGCATGGCTTTGACAGCTACTGGCGCAATGTGCGCACCCATACCTTGCATGACCCCGTGCGCTGGAAATACCATGCCATCGGCAACTATGCGCTGAGCGGCGTGCTGCCCCCGCGCCACGGAGCACTGTGATGGCGGCACCCCACAGCGCGCGGGCGCCCATCATCCTCAATGCCTTCAATATGGCCAGCGTTGGCCATATCAACCATGGGCTGTGGACGCATCCGCGCGACCAATCGAGCCACTACCACCGGCTGGACTACTGGACCCGCCTGGCCAAGGAGCTGGAGCGCGGCCTGTTTGACGGCCTCTTTATCGCCGACATCATCGGCGCCTATGACACCTACCAGCAGTCGGTCGATGTGACCCTGCGCGAATCGGTGCAGCTGCCCATCAACGACCCGACCCTGGTGGTGCCCGCGATGGCGGCGGTGACCGAGCACCTGGGCTTTGGCGTGACGGTCAACCTGAGCTATGAGCAGCCCTATCTGCTGGCGCGGCGCTTTTCTACCTTGGACCACCTGACGCAGGGGCGCATTGGCTGGAACATCGTCACCGGCTACCTGGACTCCGCCGCGCGCGCCATGGGCCAGCCCCAACAGCTGGCGCACGATGCGCGCTATGACCGCGCCGATGAGTTCATGGACGTGCTTTACCAGCTCTGGGAAGGCAGCTGGAGCGACAGCGCCGTGCTGCGCGACCGGGCAGCACGTATCTATGCCGACCCGCAGCAGGTGCGGCGTGTGCAGCACAGCGGCCCGCACTTTCAGGTCGATGGTTACCACCTGAGCGAGCCATCGCCGCAGCGCACGCCTGTGCTGCTGCAGGCAGGCAGCTCCGGCCGGGGCCTGCAGTTTGCTGCGCGCCATGCCGAATGCGTGTTTATGGCTGTGCAGGACAAGGCCTCCACCGCTGCGCTGGTGCGCCAGTTGCGTGCAGAGGCGGTGCGTGCCGGCCGCCAGCCGGGCGATATCAAGGTGCTGGTGGGCATGACCCCCGTGGTGGGCGCCACCACGCGCCAGGCCCAAGAGAAGTACGAAGAGTACTGCCGCTATGCCAGCCCCGAGGCTGCGCTGGCGCATTTGTCTGCCACGGCCGGCATTGATTTTTCCACCTACGAGCGCGACACGCCATTGCTGCAGCAGCACCGCAGCAATGGCATCGAGAACTCGATCAAGCGCCTGGCCAATGGCCGTGAGGACTACCGCTTGGGCGATCTGCTCGATGAGCTGGCGCTGGGCGGGCGCTATGCCACCGTCGTGGGCGATGCCCAGCAGATTGCCGACGAGATGCAGTCCTGGGTCGAGGAGGCCGGTGTCGATGGCTTCAACCTCGCCCGCACCGTCGTGCCCGAATGCTTTGGCGACTTTATCGACCTGGTCGTCCCCGAGCTGCAGTCGCGGGGCCTGCACAAGAGCGCCTATGCGCCCGGAACCATGCGTCACAAGCTGTTTGGCCTGGGGGACCGCCTGCCAGCCCACCACTATGCGCAGCAGTTTCGCCAGCCCGCCCAAGGTGGTGGTGCCCAGGCATCGCCATCTCTCTCTACCCAACACGCCCAGGCATTGGCTTGATCGCTCCCCAGGAACTCCTATGTCCCAGAATCCATCTTCTCCGCTGCCAGGCCAACGCCGGCGTTTTCTGTCCTCGTCGCTGGCAGCAGGCGCCGCACTGGCCACGGGGGCCTGGCGCAGCACGGCCCAGGCAGCGGTACCGGTGACGACCAAGGTGCTGAAAGTGGGGGTCACCTCGGGCCCGCATGAGCAGGTGTTCGAGGCGGTCAAAAAGGTCGCCGAGCGCGACTACGGCCTCAAGATCGAGATCGTGTCTTTCAGCGACTATGTGATGCCCAATGCCGCGCTGGATGCAGGCGACCTGGATGCCAATAGCTTCCAGCACGGCCCGTTTTTGCAGGCGGCGATCCGTGCGCGTGGCTACAAGCTGGTGGGGTTTGGCCGCACCTGGGTGGGGCCGATTGCGCTGTTCTCCAAGCGCTACAAGCGGCTGGCCGATGTGCCCGTGGGTGCGCAGATTGCGCTGCCCAATGACCCGGCCAATGGCGGGCGTGTGCTGCTGCTGTTGGAGAAGGGTGGCCTCATCAAGCTCAAGCCCGGCATCGACCCGATCAAGGGCGTGTTTGCCTCGACCCAAGACATCACCGACAACCCGCGCAAGCTGCGCTTTGTGGAGCTGGAATCCCCCATGCTGGTGCGCGCGATGGACGATGTGGAGCTGGCCGCCATCAATGCCGACTACGCCTACAAGGCGGGGCTCAATCCCACGAAGGACTCGCTGCTGGTTGAGGGCGGCGACAGCCCCTATGTCTGCCTGATTGCGGTGCAGGAGAAAAACCGCGATGCGCCCTGGGTGCCGCAGCTGGTGGCGGCCTACCGCACCGACGAGGTGCGCAGCTATATCCAGCAGGCCTTCAACGGCGTGGTCCTCCCTTCGTGGTGATTTCCACGCTGCTCCCAGCGATTAACGACACCGGTTATGACTGACAAGAAATACATGCATGTCAACGCGTTCAACATGAACTGCGTGGGACATATCCACCACGGGCTGTGGACGCACCCGCGCGACCAGTCCACCCAGTACCACACGCTCAAGTACTGGACCGACATCGCCAAACTGTTGGAGCGTGGCCTGTTTGACGGCCTCTTCATCGCCGACGTGGTGGGCTACTACGACGTCTACCAACGTGGGGTGGACCTGACCCTGCGCGAGGCCATCCAGCTGCCGGTGAACAACCCCTGGCTGCTGGTATCGGCGATGGCGGCGGTGACCGAGCATCTGGGCTTTGGCCTGACGGCTACCGTCAATGCGCACCAGCCCTACACCTTTGCCCGCGATGTCAGCACCCTGGACCAGCTGAGCAATGGCCGCATTGGCTGGAACATCGTCACCGGCTATGTGGACAGCGGCGCACGGGGCCTGGGCCAGGACGGCTTGGCCGACCATGACAGCCGCTACGACCGCGCCGACGACTTTCTGGCGCTGGCCTACAAGTTCTGGGAAGGCAGCTGGGAGGACGGCGCCGTGATCGCCGACAAGGCACGCCGCATCCACACCTTGCCGGACAAGGTGCACCCTGTGGTGCATGACGGCCCCTTCTACCGCGCCAATGCCATCCATATGAGCGCGCCATCGCCGCAGCGCACGCCGCTGCTGTTCCAGGCCGGCACCTCGCAGAGGGGGCTGCAGTTTGCCGGCCAGCATGCCGAGGGCATTTTTATCGGTGCGCGCACGCCGGAGGCCGCAAGGGATGCCTCGCGCAAGCTGCGTGCCGCTGCCGTGGCCGCCGGGCGCAGGCCCGATGACATCAAGATCTATGTGGGCGCAGCCGTGGTGGTGGCGCCCACCCAGGCCGAAGCCGAAGAGAAATACGCCGACTACCTGGCCTATGCCAGTGCCGAAGGCGGCCTGGCGCATTTTGCAGCCAGCACTGGCGTGGACTTTGCGCAGTACGACCTGGACGAGCCCATCGTCTACGGCCAGGGCAATGCCATCCAGTCGGCCGTGCAGGCCGCCCAGCAGCAGGGCCTGACCACGCGGCGCAAGCTGCTTGAGCAGTTCAGCCTGGGCAGCCGCTACAACACCATCGTCGGCGACCCGCAGCAGGTAGCCGATGCGCTGGAGCGCTGGATCGATGTCGGCGAGATCGATGGCTTCAATCTCACCCGCATCGTCGTGCCCGAGACCTGGGAGGACTTTGCCAGCCTGGCCGTGCCCGAGCTGCAGAACCGGGGCCGCTACCGCACGCGCTACGAAGAGGGCAGCCTGCGCCACAAGCTGTTTGGCCGTGGCGATGGTCTGCCCGCCAACCACCCTGGCGCGCAGCAGCGCCGATAAGTCCCTCCAAGAATTTTGAAAGTCACCATGAAGTTGTTCCCCTCTCTGACAGCCCTGCTGCTGTCGTTTGCCACCCTGGGTACCGCCCAGGCCCAGCCACTGCGCATCGGCGTCACGCCTGGGTCGCTCGCCGATTCGGCCCAGATTGCAGCGCGCGAGGCCAAGGCCCAGGGCCTGGAGGTGCAGATCGTTGAGTTCACCGACTGGACCTTGCCCAATACCGCTTTGGTCAATGGCGATCTGGACCTGAACTACTACCAGCACCAGGCTTTTCTCGACACCTTCAACCGCGAAAACCGCCAGGACCTGCGCGCCGTGGCCGTGGGCTCGCGGGGCAATATCGGCATCTTCTCCAAGCGCTACAAGAGCTTGGACAGTCTGCCCACGGGCGCCAGTGTGGCGCTGGCCAATGACACCTCGAACCAGGCGCGTGCCATTGCCACCTTGCGCGATGCGGGCCTGGTGACCCTGCGCGCCAATGCGCCGCAGCTGGCCCAGATCGACGACATTGCCAGCAACCCCAAGAAGCTCAAGTTCATCGAGGTGGCTGGGCCCCAGTTGGCGCGGGCGCTGGATGATGCGGACATCACCGTCGTGAGCCTGGGTGGCCTGCTGCAGGCGGGCCAGCTGGAGACCGCTCGCCAGGGCCTGTACTACAGCGTGGGATCGGATGCCTTCTGGGCCATCCACTTTGTCACCCGGGCCGACAACGTGAAGGATGCGCGGGTGCGCAAATTTATCGATATCTACCAGCAATCCCCGGCGGTACGCCAGCAGATCCATGCCACGTACGCCAATGAAAGCCGCTTCTACAGCCTGCCCTGGCTGAAGTAAGCCAGCCACCCACTGAAGGAAAGACGATGACGATGTTTGCGCTGAAAAAATACCTGCTGGCGCTGGGCGCCGGTGCCGTTATGGCTACCGCCGTGGCCGCTCCGCTGAAGATCGGGGTCACGCCCGGCTCGCTGGCAGATTCGGTCCAGGTCGCTGCCAAGGAGGCCCGCCAGGCGGGGCTCGATGTGCAGGTGATCGAGTTCACCGACTGGACCACGCCCAACACCGCGCTGGATGCGGGCGATATCGATATCAACTACTTCCAGCACCAGGCCTTTTTGGACAATGCGATCCGCGACCGGGGCTACAAGATCGAAAGCGTGGGAGTGGGCCTGCTGCCCAATATCGGCCTGTATTCGAAGAAGCATGCAGCGCTGGCCGATATCCCCGCCGGCGCCTCCGTCGGGGTGGCCAATGACCCCGTCAACCAGGCCCGGGGCCTGTTGCTGCTGCAAACGGCCGGGCTCATCACCCTGCGCCCCGGCGTGGGCGCCAAGGCCAGCGTGAACGATATCGTCGCCAACCCGCGCAAGCTCAAACTGCTGGAGGTGGAGGGCCCGCAGCTGGTGCGGGCGATCGACGATGTGGCGTTGGCCCAGGGCTATCCGGCCCATCTGGTCAACGCCGGCCAGCGCGAGCTGGCCAGCCGCGCGCTGCTGTATTCCACCGTCGATGACCTGTACTACGCCATCCGCTTTGTGGCCCGCAGCGATCGCAAGCAGGACCCGCGCATTGCGCAGTTTGTGCAGCTCTACCAAGCATCGCCGGCTGTTGCCAAGCAGATCAGCGCCTCGTTCGCCGATGACGCCAAGCTCTATTCGCTGCCTTGGAAGAACACCGCCAAGGCCACGCCATGACCGAGGCCACGCTGATACGGACGGTGACTGAGGCCGCCGAGGCAAACGACCCGAGCCTGGCCGATCTACGGAAGCGCTTTGCGCCGGTGTTTGCGCGCATTGCCGAGGGTGCCGCCGAGCGCGAGCACAGCCGCAGCTTGGCCCATGCGCCGCTGCAATGGCTGCGCGAGAGCGGCTTTACCGCCTTGCGCCTGCCCCAAAGCCTGGGCGGCAGTGGCGCATCGTTGGAGCAGTTGGTGGCCTTGTTGGTGGACCTGGCCGAGGCGGACCCCAACCTGACCCAGATCCTGCGGCCGCATTTTCTGTTTGTCGACCGCGTGCTTTACCAAGGCACGCCGGAGGCGCAGCGCCACTGGCTGCCCTTGGTGGCCCAAGGCGCCACCTTTGGCAATGCCACCACCGAGGTGGGCGAGGGGGCCGTGGGCAGCCTGCAGACCAGCTTGGTGCCCGACGATATGGCGCCTGGCCAATGGCGGCTGAATGGCCAGAAGTTCTACAGCACCGGCAGCTTGTATGCCGACTGGATCAGCGTGCTGGCGCGCGCGGTGGTGCCGGGCCAGCCCGACCAGACGGTGCATGCGCTGGTAGCGGGGGATGCGGCCGGTGTGGAGCGGCTCGATGACTGGCGCGGTTTTGGCCAGCGGTTGACCGGATCGGGCACCACGGTGCTGCGCGATGTGCAGGTGCCGGCGCATGCGGTGCTGCAGTTCCGCTCCGGCGAGCCTTCGCCCATCGTGGCTTTTGCGCAGCTGTTCCACCTGGCGAGCCTGGCGGGTATCGCCCGCGCGCTTAGCCGCGACACCCTGGCCTATGTGCAGGCGCGCCGCCGCGTCTTCAGCCACGGCGCAGCGGCCTTGCCCAAGGACGATCCGCTGGTGCAGCAGATCGTGGGCCAGCTTGCCAGCACCGCCTATATGAGCGAGTTGGTGGTGCGCGATGTGGCGCAGGCGCTGGGCCCCATCCTGCGCAGTGCCGAGGCGGGCCAGGCGCGCGCCGACAAGGCCCAGCTCGATGCGCTGGAGCTGCGTGCCGCCCAGGCCCAGGTGGCGGTGGTGGATGCGGTGCTGCAGGCGGCGACCCGCATGTTCGATGTGGGCGGATCGAGCGCGTTGGCCGAGGGCCTGCGGCTGGACCGCCACTGGCGCAATGCCCGCACCCTGGCCTCGCACAACCCCGTCATCTACAAGGCCAAGTCGGTGGGCGACATGCTGCTCAACGGCGCGGAGCCGGTCTACTTCTGGCAGGTGGGCCACGCAGCAAAAAACGCATAAGAACATGAGATTTCATTCCTTGGCCTGCGGCGGCGCAGTGGTTGTAATGGTTGTCTTGACGCTGGAGGCAGCGACCCGGATAGGCCGGGCCCTGGCCCCCTGCGTGTGAACGACTGGAATGAACATGAGCCGCATCTTGAAAACCGTCATCGTCAATGGCAGCCTGGGCAAGCCTTCGCGCACCCGCAGCCTGCTCGATAGCCTGCACTTGCAACTGGGCCAGGCGCTGGGCCAATCTGCCCAGGCTGTGCGCCTGGATGTGCGCCATATCGACCTGGTCGATCTGGTGGCCGATATCGGCCCGGTGCTGTACAAGGATGCGCTGTCCGCCCAGGCGCGTGCCGCGTTGGAGGCGATCGAGACAGCAGACTTTTTGATCGTCGGCTCGCCCGTGTTCCGGGGCAGCCTGCCGGGCCTCCTCAAGCACCTGTTCGATTTGGTGGACCAGCATGCGCTGCAGGGCACGCCCGTGCTGCTGGCGGCGACCGGCGGCAGCCCGCGCCATTCGCTGGTGCTGGACCACCAGCTGCGCCCGCTGTTCGGCTTTTTCTCGGCATTGACCTTGCCGATCGGCGTCTATGCAACGCCCGAAGACATCCAGAACGGTGTGGTGGTCAGCGAAGCGCTGCACAAGCACATCGCGCTGGCCGTGGGCCTGGCGGTGCCGGTGCTGAGCGCGCTGGCGCACAGCCAACGTAGCAGCCAACCTGCCTTGCATGCGCTGGAGCGCCAGGCCGCCTGAGCGCGTTCAGGCTTCTTTTTAACAGCCATCCGCCTGCATGCGCTGCCGGCGGGCTGGCGCAGCATGCCCTGCGGCGTCTGCTGCACGCCCCTTGCCTTGCAGCCACCCTGACCCTTTGCCATGGCCTCTACCTCATCCCCACCGGAGCTGTTCTGGTTCCTGCCCACGTCCGGCGACACCCGCTACCTGGGTGCCTCGGATTTTGGCCGCCAGCCCACGCCCGAGTACCTGCGCAGCATTGCCACCACCAGCGAGAACCTGGGCTACGACGGCCTGCTGATTCCGACTGGCAGCTCTTGCCTGGACCCCTGGGTGGTGGCATCCAGCCTGGTGGCAGTCACCCAGCGCATCAAGCTGCTGGTGGCGCTGCGCACCTCGCTGGGCATGCCGGTGCCCAGCGCTCGCCAGGCTGCGACCTTGGACCAGGCGCTGGCCGGGCGCCTGCTGCTCAATGTGGTGCCCGGGGGCGATGCCACCGAGCTGGAGGCCGATGGCGTGTTTCTGGCCCATGACGAGCGCTATGCCTATGCCGATGAGTTTCTGAGCATCTGGCGGCGCCTACTGGCCGGCGAGACGGTGGACCACGAGGGCAAGTACTTCAAGGTCAAGCAGGGCAAGAACTTTTTTGAGTCAGTGCAAAAACCGTACCCGCCTTTGTACTTTGGCGGCTCCTCCGATGCCGCCCATGACCTGGCGGCCAAGCATGTCGATGCCTACCTGACCTGGGGCGAGCCGCCCCAAGCCGTGGCGCGCAAGTTTGCCGATATCCGGGCGCGTGCCGCCGCTGCCGGCCGCCAACTGCGCCTGGGTGTGCGCCTGCATGTGATCGTGCGCGAGACCAATGAGGAGGCCTGGGCCGATGCCGATCGCCTGATCAGCAAGCTGACCGACGAAGACATTGCCAAGGCGCAGCAGAACTATGCGCGCATGGATTCGGTCGGCCAGGCGCGCATGGCAGCCTTGCATGGCGGCAACCGCCAGAAGCTGGAGGTTGCACCCAACCTCTGGGCCGGTGTGGGCCTGGTGCGCGGCGGTGCCGGTACCGCGTTGGTGGGCGATGCGGCCACCGTGGCCGAGCGCCTGCGCGAGTACATGGAGATCGGCGCCGATACCTTTGTGCTGTCGGGCTACCCGCACCTGGAGGAGTCCATCCGTTTTGCCGAATTGGTGTTTCCGCTGCTGGGCAAGAAGAGCGTGACCACCGCGCGCTCGCAGACCGGCGGCGCGTTTGATGTTCGTGGTGTTCAACAATTTAAGGAGTCGGCTTCATGAGCCTGCCCGTGATCGATATGCGCTGCCGGCCAGCGTTTTTGCACAACTTTTTTGGCGCAACGCCCGGCTCGCCCGAGCATGACACCGCCCGCTGGTTGAACCGGCGCGTGGGTACGAGGGGCAGCGATACGCACTTTGAAGAATCGCTGACCCAAGACGGCTTTTTAAAGGCGGTGCGCGATGCCGGCCTGAGCCAGGCCGTGGTCGTGGGGCGGCATACGCCCTCGCAGCACCTGCCCAATGACACGATCCACCAGATCGTGCAGGGCCATAGCGAGTTGTTGGGCATTGCCGGGGTCGACCCAGTGCTGCAGGGCGAGCAGGCGGCGCTCGACGAGATCGAGCGCGCCATCAAGGTGCTGGGCCTGCGCGGCATCGACCTGGAGCCCGGCTTTGGCGACCCGGCCCGCCACCCTGATGACCCCGTCTACTGGCCCATCTACGAGCGTGCGCAGGCACTGGGCGTGCCGGTGTTTTTGATGAGCGGCCCGACCACGCCGGAGCCGAGCTTTAGCGACCCGGCGCGCCTGGCCAAGGTGGCGCAGGCCTTTCCCGATCTGCCGCTGGTCGTCTACCACGGCTACTGGCCGCGTGTGCAAGAGGCCATTGGCCTGGCCTTCCGCTATGCCAATGTCTACCTGGTGCCAGACATGTATGTGTTCCAGCCCGGCAGCCAGGCCTATGTGCAGGCGGCCAACCAGTTCCTGGGCGACCAGCTGCTGTTTGGCTCGTCCTATCCCTTCCGCCCCATCCGCCAGAGCATCGACGACTTTCTGGCGCTGGGCTTTGACGAGGCTGTGCTGCCCAAGCTGCTGCATGGCAATGCGGCGCGCATTTTGAAGCTGTAACGGTTCTGCAGTCGGTCGCAGCCGGCCTGCTGTCTTCCACCCCCCAAGGGCTCCTCGTGCAGGAGCCCTTTTTGCGTCGAATTTCCTGGTTTACCCTGATTCGATTGTCAACAGAGTGTTAATGAATCTACAACAAATGTTTCTTAATGTTTTGTTAACTTAGGCATCGATACATTTTTTAACGTCGTGCCGATAATGGCGCCTTTGGTTTTGCGCTGAAAAATCTGTTCTTTGTGGGGTGGCCGAACGCTCTATGCAAGGTCGTCCTGCAAAGAAATTTTTTTGCCCAAGCCAATCGATTTTGTCTATTGCTGATAGTTTTTATATTGGTGGAAGGGAAAAACAATGACTTATAAAAAATGGTGGATGCGCGCACTTGTCGGTAGCGCCAAGGCCAAGGCAGCCGTGCTGCTGATGGCTGCCTCGCCGCTGGTTGCGCTTGCGCAGTCGGCGGATGTTCAGATTACCAAATCCGGTCCTTCGTCGGCTCTGGGCGGTACGCCGGTGACCTATGTGCTGGAGATGGACAACAACGGCCCCAATGCAGCGAATGGCGCCCAGTTTCAGGATGTGCTGCCTGCCGGGCTGACGAATGTGACGGCGCTCTGCACCTTGGCGTCGGGTGCTGCCAACTGCCCGGCCGACCTGGCGGTGGTCAATGGCGTGGTGTCCGGTACCTTGGCCACTTTCCCCAACCAGGGCAAGGTACGGGTGGAGATCCAAGCGCGTTTTGGCGTGACGGGGCCGAGCACCCTGACCAATACCGCTACCATTGCCCCGCCAGCGGGAGTGACCGACCCGGTCCCCGGCTCCAACAGCAGCTCCATCAGCACGGCGATGCGCTATGAGGTGAACCTGGCGGTGACCAAGGTGCAAAGCAGCGACACCTACCAGAACGGGGTGCCGCTGACCTACACCATCACCTTGCGCAACAATGGCGAGGGCGCTGCGGATGGGGTGGTGTTGTACGACAGGCTGAGCAACAGCTTTGTCAGCCACATTGGCGCCAACCTGGTGTTCAACCAGTGCACCTCCAGTGGCGGTGCGCAATGCCCGGACAATGCCAGCTTTCCCAATCGCAGCGGTAGCAATGACTACAGCCCGGTGTTCAACGCCACAGTGCCTGCGTTGCCGCCCGGCGGTGCGCTGGTCGTCACCTACACGATGACGCCTTATCTGGTGCCCAATGCCGCATGCGGTCGCCCAGCAGGCCAGCTGTTCAACCAGGTCTCGATCCAGCTGCTCGATGGCATGGTGGACACCACCCCAGCCGACAACGAGCAGACGGCCATCCTGCAGGTACCGGGCACGCCTGACTGCCTGCAGACGGATCTGCAAGTGACCAAGAGCCAGGATCCTCCGGTGCCGACCATCGGCGACCTGGTGACCTACACGATGACGGTGACCAATGCCGGGCCCAACGTGGCCAACGGCGCCAATATTGCCGATGTGATCCGCACCCATGGTGGCTCGGCCAACTACTTCAACATAGCTGCGCAGTTCATCAGTTGCTTCCCCGAGGCTGGCGCGGTGTGCCCTGACAATGCAGCGTTTCTGAACCCGACGGGCAATGCCTCGTCCGCCGTGCTGTTCAACACCCCCGTGCCGAGCTTGCCGGTCAACGGGCGGCTGACCATCATTTACGAGGTGCGCAGCAGCTTCAGTGGCAGCATTCCCTGCGGTCGCAGCTTGGGTGGTTTGAACAATGAGTTCTCGGCGAACCCGCCCGACAACATGAGTGACTCCAACTACGGCAACAACCTGGCATCGGTGGGTATCCTGGTGCCCGCCACGCCTGCATGCCCCAGCACCGACCTGGCAGTGACCAAGAGCCAGAGCTTGGATGTCTACCAGCCGGGTGTGCCCGTGAACTACACGATGACGGTGATCAACAACGGCCCGGCAGCGCTGGATGGTGCTTATATCGCTGATCGCCTGATCCCCTTTGAGTTGGCCAACAGCCTGGATGTGCAGTCGTCTGTGATCAGCTGCACGGCTGCCGGTGGGGCGGTCTGCCCGGCGGCATCGGCGTTTCCCGCGCCTTATTCCGGTAGCCTCAACAGCTACAGCAGCCCCTTCCAGGCGGTGGTGCCACAGCTGCCCGTGGGCGGTTCGCTGACCATCAGCTACAGCCTGACCTACAACTATTCGCGGGGCAGCTGCGACTGGCCCTCGGGCTACCTGGTCAACGAGTTCTCGGCAAACCCCGGTGATGGCGTAGACGAGGCCACGCCCTTTGACAACGTGGCGACCACCACGATGCAGCGTTTCAGCTGCTCGAATGTGTCGGTCAACAAGGCGGTCAACCCGGTGACGGCCACCAGTGGCGCGGCGGTGACCTATACGGTGGACATGCACAATGCCGGCCCTGCGGATACCAGCAATGTGCTGTTCTCGGACCCGCTGCCGGCTGGCGTGGTGTTCAGCAATGCCAGCTGCAGCGTGCTGGTGGCGCCTGCGCAGTGCGGCGCTTCGGTGGACTACGACCCGGCCACCCGCACCGTGAGCAGCGTGGTGACATCGCTGGGCAATGGCGGCGCGGTGCAGTTTGTCATCCACACCACGGCTGGTGAACAGCCCGGCACCTACACCAATACCGCCTATGCTGCTGTGCCTGCCGGCGTGATCGATCCGATCCTGGCCTCCAACCAGAGCTTTGTGAACCTGCAGATTTTTGCGCCGACCATCACCAAGACGGTGACCAAGGAGATCGCGGGCCTGCCCGCCGGTCTGCCTCAGGCGATGAGCTTCAGCGGCAGCCTGACCTGCGGCACCCAACCCGCGCAAACCTGGACGGCCACCGTGGCCGCTGGCGCCACCAGTGGCAGCAGCGCCGCGCTGACGGTGTTCCAAGGCGATAGCTGCACGGCTACTGAGGACACGCCTCCGGCAGCGCCGGTCGGTTATGGCTGGAACGGCGCACCAGTGATTGCGGAACAGCCCGAAGGCTTTACGGTGACCAACCGCCTGCAGCGCCTCACGGGCGGCCTGCAACTGACCAAGCGCATCAGCGGCGCGGCGGCAGGCGTTGCGGCCGTCAATGGTGCCTTTGACTTCTCACTCGACTGCGGCGTGGATGGTGTGCATACCGCCAGCGTGACCGTGACCAATGGCCAGGAGGCCAGCGTCCATCTGGCCGATCTGCCGGCCAATGCCAGTTGCACGGTCAGCGAGACGGGAAAGGCTACTGCGCCTGCTGCGTACCGCTGGGCTGCGCCGGTTTTCAGCGCCAATCCGGTGGTGGTGCCTGCCGGCAGCGATGTGGCGATCAGCGTCACCAACCCGCTGACCATCGATGGCAGTGTGGTTGATCCGATTGACCCGAATAACGGCAATATCGGCAAACCCCGTGCTGTGCCCGTGGGCAGCCCCTGGGCCTACTTGGTGTTGACGGCCCTGATCGCCGGCTTGGGCATGGCGCGCAAAAAGCGCCTGCTGTAAGCGCTCAGCGCCTAGGCGCTGGAATCCCCAAGACCCGTGCCCGGCCGCATCAGCAGCCGGGCACTTTGGCAAATGCGGCCGCCAGATGGTCGATCAGCGCCCGCACCGCCGGCAGCATGCCCCGGCGCGAGGCGAATACCGCATGCACCGCCTCCTTGCGCGGCCCCCATTCGGGCAGCACTTTGACCAAGGTGCCTTTCTCCAGCTGCTCGTGCACCATGATCATTGGCAGCTGCACGACGCCCAGGCCGGCCATGGCCGCGCTGCGCAGTGCCACCATGTCGGTGGTGATCAAACGCGGCTGGTGGCTGATGTGGATGCTGGGCAGGCTGTCATGTTCGAGCTTCCACACAAACTGCTGCTCCGGCGAGCCCAGCCAGAGGCTCGGCCATTGCGACAGATCGGCGGGGCTGCGCACAATGCCCTGGCGCGCGGTGAGGATGGGGCTGGCCACCAGGTGCTGGGCATGGACTGAGAGCATGCGCACCGACAGGTCGCTGTCTTGCAGCGGCATGGTACGCACGCGGATGGCCAGGTCAAAGCCCTCGCCAATCACATCGACGGCGCGGTTGGTGGCATCGAGCTGTACCGTGACTTCGGGGTACATGACCATGAAATCGGTCAGCATGCGCTCGACCAGCTCATGGAGCAGGGTGATGGGGCAGCTCAGCCGCACAACGCCCCGGGGCTGGGACTGCACCGCATCGATGCTCAGCTGCGCGGCCTCGGCCTCAACCAGCATGGCCTTGCAGTGCTGGTAGTAGGTCTGGCCCAGTTCGGTGACGGCGAACTTGCGCGTGGAGCGCAGCAATAGCCGAACGCCCAGGCGCTCTTCCAGCAGCGCGATGCGGCGGCTGAGCTTGGACTTGGGCATGCCCAGCGCTCGCCCGGCGGGCGCAAAGCCGCCATGGTCGACGACCTGGACAAAGTAGAACAAATCATTCAGATCGACATGCTGCATGCGGCACCCGGCGAGGTTGGGAAGGGAGAGGTGATCGTTCACAAAATAGAACTATCAAGGCAGATTATGCCGTCTACCGCTCTCAGCGTTTCAGCCTCAGAATAGCAATACAGCCTCTGACACCGAGATCGGAGGCCAGACAGGAAACCCCATGAAAAACGTTCTGCATGTCCAAGACGCACCCCGCCAGCACTGGGTTGGCGACGGCTTTCCCGTGCGTTCGCTGTTTTCTTACCAAAGCCACGGCAAGCTGCTGAGCCCCTTTTTGCTGCTGGATTTTGCCGGCCCGGCCGAGTTTGCCCCAGCCAGCGCGCCGCGCGGTGTGGGCCAGCACCCCCACCGGGGCTTTGAGACCGTGACCATCGTCTATGACGGCGAGGTGGCGCACCGCGACTCGACCGGCCAGGGGGGAGAGATTGGCCCCGGCGATGTGCAATGGATGACGGCCGGCGCCGGCATTCTGCACGAGGAGTTCCACTCGCCTGCTTTTACCGCGCAAGGCGGCAAGCTGCGCATGCTGCAGCTCTGGGTCAACCTGCCCGCCAAGGACAAGGGCGCAGCCGCTGGCTACCAGGCCATCGTGCAATCGCAGATCCCTGCAGTGGCCTTGCCCGGTGGCGGCCAGCTGCGTGTGATTGCTGGCGATTACCAAGGCCAGCAAGGCCCTGCCAAGACCTTCACGCCGATGCATGTCTGGGATGTGCGTCTGGTGGCGGGGGAGAAGCTGGAGCTGGACCTGCCCGAGGGCTGGAGCACGGCGCTGGCCATTGTGCAAGGCACCGTGCTGGTCAACGGCAACGAGGTGGCCCGCGAGGCGCAGCTGGTGGTGATGGCCCAGGAAGGTAGCCGCCTGAGTTTGGAAGCCAATGGCGATGTGGCCTTGCTGTTGATGAGCGGCGAGCCCATCGACGAGCCCATCGTTGGCTACGGCCCCTTTGTGATGAACAGCCAGCAGGAGATCGTGCAGGCGGTCAATGACTTCAACAGCGGCAAGTTTGGCAGCATGCAGGCTTGATGACGGGGGCTGAGATGGCCCGATAGGCTCCCTCCCAGCGGGCCATAAAAAATGGACACCTCGGTGTCCATTTTTGTTGTGTAGCTTGCCGGGGGCGGCAGCTTACCAATTCGCCTTCATGCGGTCATAAACCCAGTCGCCAAAGCGGCGGTGCGCTTGCGGCGTGTAGTTCACCAGGTCGGAGAACAGGAACTGGTCGATCTTGGAGGCATCCACCAGGGTGTCGGCGGTGCACAGCGAAGAGTTGATCTGGTTCAGACCAATGTTCAGGCCGTTGGTCGGGTCTGCGGTGGTGCAGGCCGGATCGGTGTAGTTGGTGAAGCTGTAGTTGCCGGGGTTGCCGGTCATCGAGTTGAAGTAGAACTGCGCATCGGCGTAGAGCACTTCGGTTCCCGACAGACCGAACAAGGCGTTCAGCAGACCGTTGTTGAAGGCGGTGGTAGCAGCTTCCAGCGTGGAAGAAGGCTTGGGATCTGCGCTGGGTTGGGCGTTGTCCAGGCCGATGGCCCACAGGGTGCGGCCCAGGTTGGGGGTGCCCACGGACAGGATGCGGGGCGCGCCTGCGGTGTTGAGGCGGCGCACCTGGGCAGCGAGCTGCTGGCCAGCGGTGGTCATGTCGGCCAGGTACTGGTCGCGGGTCTTGGTGCCAGCAGCGTATTCGTTGTAACCGGCAATCACGTCGCTCATGCCGCCGCTCATCAGCACAAACTGGGTGCTGGTGAAGGTCGGGTTGGCAGCGAGGTAGCTGTCGATCTGGGAGGTGATGGAAGGCGCATTGGTCACGCCGGTGGCATCGGCTTGGGACACGCGAGCATTGCCGTAGGCATAGGCGGTACCGCCGTCCTTGGCCGCCGTGACCGTCAGGTCGTAGCGGTAGGCGATTTCACGGGTCCAGTTGTTGTAGCTGCCATTGCTGACCGAGTAAGGGCGGCCATTGGGGTTTTGGCCCAGGTCGGACAATGCATCACCGAAAGTGATGATGCTATCGGGGCGAATTGAGTTTGCGGTTGAGCTCGATCCGCAGGCCGCCAAAATGGCCACCGAGGCAGCAGCCACGGCGGTCAACATGGTACGGCGCATCCAGTTTGCTGCCATGAGAGTTCCTTAGTAAGTAGTGCGTAGTGTAGCGAGGCTGACCCTGGCCACCAAGGCGATGAGGTAAAGAGTGGTAAACGCTGGGGATGCTGGGCCGATCAGCCGGCAGCCGCTGCGCGCTGCAAACGGTCGCTGACGCCTTCCCAATCTGCCGTGTCCGGCGGGGTTTCGATCCAGATGAGTCTGGCGCCCCAGTCGTCAAAGTCGCGCAGCAGGCCAAACAGCTCGTGGGCCGCCGCCATCGGGGCGTGGGGCATCGGCTGCAGGCGCAGCTGTGTGCTGCTGCTGTGCAGCGGACTGCGGTGGTAAATGGCGATATGCCGTGCATCGGCGCCCAGCACATCCAGCGCCGATTGCAGCTGCTTGGCATCCATCAGCCGCAGCTTGGCGCTGGGCGCGTAGTGCGCCAGCAAAGTGCCGGAGGTGCGCGGGGTATCAGCGGTTAGCTCCTGCATCGACAAGGGGCGGGTGCCGCAGGCACATGCGATATCGTCGCGGGTGATGGCGCCGGGGCGCAGCAGCACCGGTACGCCACGCGTGCAATCGACAATCGTCGATTCAATGCCGATATCGCAGGCGCCGCCGTCGAGCACCAGCAGGCCATCGCCAAACTCAGCGGCCACATGCGCGGCCGTGGTGGGGCTAACGCGCCCAAACTTGTTGGCGCTGGGCGCCGAGACGCCCCAGACCGGCGGATCAAGCTGCTGGCAGGCGTGCAGCACGGCTTGCGCCACCGGGTGCGAAGGGCAGCGCAGGCCCACGCTGTTCTGGCCTGCGGTGGATGCATCGGCCGCACCGGGCTGGCGCGGCAGGATGAGGGTGAGCGGCCCGGGCCAGAAAGCATCGATCAGCTGCTGGGCAAACACCGGCACGGCCTTGGCATAGCGCTGCGCGCCGGCGGCATCGGCCACATGCACGATCAGCGGGTGGTCGGCAGGCCGGCCCTTGGCGCTGAAGATCTGCGCCACGGCGGCATCGTTGTCGCTGTCGGCGGCCAGGCCGTAGACCGTCTCGGTCGGCAGGCCAACCAGTTGCCCCGCCTGCAGTGCCAGCGCCGCAGCGCGCACCGAGGCGTCGAGCTTTCCATCCAGTATCACAGGCGATCCTCTTAGAACGGGGCGATGCCCAGGATGGCGGCGGCCTGCAGCGCAGTTGCGCGCACTTGCTCGGGCGTGGCTGCGGTGATGTTCAGGTGGCCCATCTTGCGGCCGCGCTTGGCATCGACCTTGCCATACAGGTGCAGGTGGCAGCCAGGCAGCGCCAGGATCTGGTCCCAGGCCGGCGTCTTTGCGGTGGGGCTGTTGGTGAACCACAGATCGCCCAGCAGGTTCAGCATGATGGCCGCGCTGTGCTGACGCGGCTGCACCAGCGGCAGGTTGGCCATGCAGCGTACCTGCAGCTCGAACTGCGACACATCCAGCGCGTTCTGGCTGTAGTGGCCGCTGTTGTGCGGGCGGGGAGCGATCTCGTTGACGACCAGCTGGCCGCTTTCGAGCACAAAGAACTCGACGCAGAGCACGCCCACATAGTCCAGGCCCTCGGCCACCGACTGGGCCGCCGCAATCGCCTGCTCGGCTTGCGCAGCGGGCAGGTTGCCGGCATAGACCTCGGTCACGGCCAGAATGCCTTCGCGGTGCAGGTTGCGCTGCACCGGCAGGTTCACGATGGCGCCCTGGCGGCTGCGGGCCACGATGACCGAGCACTCATGCGCCAGCGGCAGCATTTTCTCCAGCACACAGGCAACCTGGCCCAGCTCGGCCCAGGCGGTGGCCAGCTCCTCGCGGGTCTTGACGCGGACCTGGCCCTTGCCGTCATAGCCCATGCGGGCGGTCTTCAAAATGCCGGGCAGCAGCGCATCGTTGACGGCGGCCAGTTGCTCGGCGGTCTCGATGACGGCATAGGGTGCGCAGGGCACGCCGCATTTCACAAAGTGGGCTTTTTCTGCAGCGCGGTCCTGGGCGATGGCCACGGACGCGCCTGCGGGCGACACCGGCAGGCTGAGCGCGAGCTGGTTCAGTGCGGCAGCGGGCACGTTCTCGAACTCGGTGGTCACTGCAGCGCAGAGGCGTGCCAGCTCGGCCAGGCCTTGCGGGTCTTCGTAGCCGCTGCGCACATGGTGGTGGCTGACCAGGCCGGCTGGGCTGGTGGCATCTGCGTCCAGCACGGCGGTGAAATAACCCATCGATTGGGCGGCATGGGCAAACATGCGGCCCAGCTGGCCGCCGCCCAGGACGCCGAGGGTGGCGCCGGGCAAGATCACCGAGGCGCCGGGCTGGCTGCTGTGGCTGGCGGCGCTCATGCGTTCACCGGCAAGGTCATGTTGCGGGCCGCTTCGGTTTGCGCGGCGCGGAAGGCGTCAAGCTTGGCGCGCAGCGCCGGGTCTTCATTGGCCAGCATGGCCACGGCAAACAGCGCGGCATTGGCTGCGCCGGCCTGGCCGATGGCGAAGGTGGCCACCGGCACGCCCTTGGGCATTTGCACAATCGAATGCAGCGAATCAACACCCTGCAGATGGCGGCTGGCCACCGGCACGCCCAGCACGGGCACAGGGGTTTTAGCGGCTATCATCCCTGGCAGGTGGGCGGCGCCACCGGCTCCGGCGATGATGGCCTTGAGGCCGCGCTCTACGGCACTCTCGGCAAAGCGGAACATGTCGTCAGGCATGCGGTGGGCCGAGACCACCTGGGCTTCGAAGGCAATACCGAATTGCTGGAGAATGTCTACTGCGTGCTGCATGGTCTCCCAGTCGCTGCTGGAGCCCATGACCACGCCAACTTGGATGGGTGTCATAGTGTGGGTTGGCGGGTGTCTAAGGCAAGAATGCCGGCCCCGCGCCAGGGTGTAACCCGCCATTTTACTTTTTGCAGTGAAGCTGCCTGATCAACACGGATTTTTAGCGACATGATCGACGTCACCATTGAGAATTTTGAAGCCGAAGTCATCCAGGCATCCCTGCAGGTGCCCGTGCTGGTGGACTTTTGGGCCCCGTGGTGCGGTCCCTGTAAAACCCTCGGCCCTTTGCTGGATAAGCTCGAAGTCGACTATGCCGGCCGCTTCAAGCTGGTCAAGATCGATTCCGACCAAGAGCAGCAGCTGGCCGGCATGTTCGGCATCCGCTCCATTCCTACCTGCGTGCTGATGATCGGCGGCAAGCCGGTCGATGGCTTTATGGGCGCCCAGCCCGAAGGCAAGCTGCGCGAGTTCCTCGACAAACACCTGCCTTCCGAAGGGGAACTGGCCGCCGAGGCCGGCGCCGATGAAGCCCAGCAGCTGCTGGAAAGCGGCGATGTGCAGGCCGCGCTGCAAATGCTGCAAGAGTCGCTGGCGGCCGACCCCAGCAACGACGACGCCCGTTTTGACTATGCCCGGCTGCTGATCCAGACCGGCGCGGTGACCGAGGCCGAAGCCCAGATCGAAGAACCGCTCAAACGCATCCAACAGCCGCTGCGCTTTGTGGCCCTCAAGGCGTGGGCCAAAGCCATCCGCTTTGTGCATGAGGACGACCGGGGCGACTGGCCGCTGGAGCAGTTTGACGCAGCGATTGCTGCCAACAAGCGCGATTTCGACACCCGCTTTGCTAAGGCGCAGGCGCTGATGGCCGAAGGCCAGTGGACGGCCAGCATGGACGAGTTGCTGGAGATCATCATGCGCGACAAAACCTGGAACGACCAGGCGGCGCGCAAGCTGTTTGTCGCCATTCTGGAGCTGCTGACGCCTCCCAAGCCCAAGGCAACCGACACGGTGCCCGGTACCACCGCTGGTGGCATTGCGCTGACCGGCAAGGCCGGCAAGCAAGAAGACGAAGTGGGCGCGCTGCTGAGCAGCTACCGCCGCCGCCTGAGCATGGCACTGAACTGAGCTTGGGCGCCGCTGTTGCAGCGCTTCCTGTACAGTCTGACCCTACACCCCGTTGCAACTGCAAAAACGGTGTGTAGTAGTTTGCACCTATACTGATAGCAGCAAAGCGGCGATGGGTGCGCGCATGTGCCCATTTTGAGCGTTGATAGGCTGAGAGCTCGGGTCTTTGACGTTTGCAGCGCATGGGGCGCGCCGCTACCGCAGGAGAATCAAAACCATGGGATTGTGGCAAAAACTGCTGGGCTGGCTGAACCCCTCGGCCCCCACGGCTGCCCCCGCTGACACTCTGAGCCCGCCGCCGGCTGGCCCGGTCGCAGGCAACCTGGCGCAGGATGCCGCCGCGCGTGGCGCGCGCGAACCCGCCTTCGACCCTGCCGCAGAGCTGGCAGCGCCCGTCGCCAGCATGCCCAGCGCCCCCCTTGCTCCGCCCCTGTCTGCTGCCCCTGTGGTGGCCGACGCTGCGCCCAGTCCCCAAGCAGATCTCTTCGAAGCCGCTGCGTCCCGTGAGGCCGACGTTCCCGCCGCCATTGCCGACCCGGCCTTGCGCGAGGCGCTGTCCACCTACGCTGGCATGGCCTGGGACCGGCAACTGGATTTTGCCGACAAAGTGGGCGAACGCCCCTGGTCCGCCGATACCGCGCAGGGCTTGATTGCCTTTGGCGATGACCTGCGTTTTCGCATGCAGGTGCTGGGCTCTTACTCTTTCCAATCCGGTACCTGGCTGTGGATTTGGGCGCATACCCAGGCCGAGGTAGCGCCGGCCTTCACCGAGGTGGCACGCCAGCTGCAAGGTTTTGGCGCCGCCAAGAACCTGGCGCTGTTCACCGACCCGCGCACTGCGCTGCGCCAGGAAGACCTGCATGTGATCGGTCTGATTGCTGCTGGCGCCGACAACAGCGCAGGCTACTACCTGGGCAACTATGGCGATGGCATCTTGCTGGCGCTGATCGATCCCGACCACGGCCTGCCGACGACAGTCGCGAAGCCCGAGCGGGTGCCCACCGTCGTGTCGCAGTTGATCAGCGATTTCGAGCTGGACCACCGGGTGCTGCTGCAGCACTACCTCGCCGCCAAGGGTTTTAGCGTGCAGGAGACCGGCTCGCGCATCACCGGCCAGCATGGCGCCAACCGCATCGTTGCCGATCTGGACAGCCTGGGCCGCATCAGCGCCGTCTCCGGCAGCCTGGGCCCTGCTGCCTGATCAGAAGCGGTAGTCCAGCGTCTTCCCTGGCGTGCCTGCTGGCGCCACCTCCACGCTGTGGTCGATGGTTTTGCCGCCATCGGCGTTGGCCTTGACGGTGTAGCGGCCGGCGTCTAGCCGTACTAAGCACACAGGGCCCTGGGCTTGGAACTGCGCCACTTCCTGTCCCTTGTCATCTGCAACCACCACCTGGATCTTCGCCAGGTAATCGCCGGATTTGGTGGCAAACAGCAGCGACAGCGGGTAGTCTTTCATCGCCGCGCGCATCGCGGTGGACTCATCAATGCCAATGCCGCCGCAGACATATTGCACATCGCCTGCTTTTTGCATGGCGGGATGCTGGGCATGGGCAGCGGTGGCAGATAGCAGCGCGGCGCAGAGCAGGGCGGCACTCAGGGTAGGGAGACGGTTTTTCACAGCAGTCCTTAGCAGTCATGGATCTGCCTTGACTGTGCCTCCGCGCGGCTGGCGGCTCTGTCAGCGGAAGGCGGACATGGCGGTACGCCAGCGGCGGCTTAGACGCATTTTTAAAACCGTGGCAAATCCGGATGCGACAGCTTGCCCGCGCGCACCAGCATCTTGCCGTACTCGGCGCAGCGGTTCAGGGTCGGGATCACCTTGCCGGGGTTCAGCGAGCCCTGCGGGTCAAACGCGGCTTTCAAGGCCAGCATCTGCGCATTCTCTTCAGCCGAGAACTGCACGCACATGCTGTTGAGTTTTTCCACGCCCACGCCATGCTCGCCGGTGACGGTGCCGCCCATGGCGACGCTGGTCTCCAGAATGTCGGCGCCAAACAGCTCGCAGCGGTGCAGCTGGTCGGGATCGTTGGCATCGAAGAGGATGAGCGGGTGCAGATTGCCGTCGCCCGCATGGAAGACATTGGCGCAGCGCAGCTGGTACTTTTTCTCCATCTGCTGGATGGCGAGCAGGATATCGGCCAGGCGCTTGCGCGGAATGGTCGAGTCCATGCACATGTAGTCCGGGCTCATGCGGCCGCTCGCAGGAAAGGCGTTTTTGCGGCCGCTCCAAAAGCGCAGCCGTTCTTCTTCGTCTTGACTGATGCTGATGGCGGTGGCGCCGGCGGCGCGTAGCACCTGGCTCATATGCGCAACCTCTTCGGCCACCTCTTCGGGCGTGCCATCGCTCTCGCAGAGCAAGATGGCTTCGGCGCTCAGGTCATAGCCGGCATGCACAAAGTCCTCGACGGCAGCGGTCATCGGCTTGTCCATCATCTCCAGCCCGGCGGGGATGATGCCGGCGGCAATCACTGCCGCTACCGCATCACCTGCTTTGCGCACATCGTCAAAGCTGGCCATGATGCAGCGCGCCAGCTGGGGCTTGGGGATCAGCTTGACCGTCACCTCGGTGGCCACGGCCAGCATGCCTTCGCTGCCAATCACCGCCGCCAGCAGGTCATAGCCCGGCACATCCAGCGCCTGGCTGCCAAACTCGATGGGCTCGCCCTCAACGGTAAAGCCCTTGATCTGCAGCACGTTGTGGACGGTAAGCCCGTATTTGAGGCAGTGCACACCGCCAGAGTTTTCCGCCACATTGCCGCCAATGGTGCAGGCAATCTGGCTCGATGGATCCGGCGCGTAATAGAGGCCATAGGGCGCTGCCGCATCGCTGATCGCCAGGTTGCGCACGCCGCATTGCACCACGGCGGTGCAGGCGGCCGGGTCGATGTGCAGGATCTGGTTAAAGCGCGCCATGGACAAGGTCACGCCCAGCGCAATCGGCAGCGCGCTGCCCGACAGCCCCGTTCCCGCGCCGCGTGCCACCACCGGCACCTGCAGCGCATGGCAGGCCTGCAGCACCGCCTGCACCTGGGCATAGGTCTCCGGCAGCGCCACCACCAGCGGGCGCTGGCGGTAGGCGGTCAGGCCATCGCATTCATAGGGGGTGGTGTCCTCGTCGTGCCACAGCAGGCAGTCGTCGGGCACAACCTTGCGCAGGGCGGCCACCACTTCGCGCTGGCGTTCAGCGCGTTCGGTCGTGGCGGATGGGGACGTGGGGAGGTCAACCTGGCTCATAGCCCCCACTGTAGCAAGTTGCGGGCAGCGCGCAGGTCACCGGGGCAACCGCCGGCAGGCAGCGCCCCTGGCTGGATCAGCGGAAGATGACGGTCTTGTGGCCGTTCATCAGCACGCGGTGCTCGCTGTGCCACTTCACCGCGCGGGCCAGCACCTGGCTCTCGGTGTCCTGGCCCCGGGCGGTCAGGTCGTCCACCGTGTCGGTGTGGTAGGCGCGGGCCACGTCCTGCTCGATGATCGGGCCTTCGTCGAGGTCGGCCGTCACATAGTGGGCGGTGGCGCCAATCAGCTTCACGCCCCGGTCATGCGCCTGGTAGTAAGGCTTGGCACCCTTGAAGCTCGGCAAAAAGCTGTGGTGGATATTGATCGCACGGCCCGACAGCTTGCTGCACAGGTCGTTGGACAGCACTTGCATGTAACGCGCCAGCACCACCAGCTCAGCGCCTTCGGCCTCGATGATCTCGAACTGCTTGGCCTCGGCCTGGGCCTTGGTGGCCGCCGTCACCGGAATGTGGTGGAAGGGGATGTTGTAGCTGGCCGCCAGTTGGTAGAAGTCGCGGTGGTTGCTGACGATGGCGCGGATGTCGATCGGCAGCAGGCCTTCCTTCCAGCGGAACAGCAGGTCGTTCAGGCAGTGGCCCTGGCGGCTGACCATGATGACGGTCTTGATCTTTTCTTCGGCTGCATGCAGGCGCCAGTGCATCTCGAAAGGGAGGGCAAACGCTTCCAGGTCCTCCCGCAGCTGGGCGGCTGGCCCGGCATTGGCAAAGCGCACGCGCATAAAGAACAGGCCGGTGGCCGGATCGTTGAACTGGCCGGCTTCTTCGATATTGCTGTCATGGTCCAGCAAAAAGCCCGATACCGCGTGGACCAGCCCTCGGCGATCAGGGCACGAGAGAGTGAGGATGTAAGCATTGGTCATAAGCCTGCCATTGTCGCAGTTTGGCCAGGGATCGTCTGGAAAACCCTCGCCTGAGGGATGGACGCGGATCGGGATGAGGCGCAAGGCGTCTTTTGCAGTCAATAGCGAGCTATTGACAAGGAAGACAACGCAGCGGATCGCCCGAGTCCGCGTTCAGCCCACGGCAGGGAGTTTTGCATACGGTCCCAAGGGCTTGCCCTGTCAGGGTTTGGTTTTTTGTAGGGGTAGAAGCAGCCGCTGGTTTTGTAAATAAACGTCAGAAGTATTTATTTATTGTTTTGTGGTGCTGCCGTAGTCATCTGCAGAAAATGCCGAGAAATCAACGATTTTCTCCCCTGCTGTGCTGCAGCATCGCATGCCATCGGCTGCGAGCTTGCCGCCTGCAGAGCCGCTTTCCGTGGCGCTTGCCGGCTGTTTTTTGTCCGTAGATTGCGGCCATACAACAAGGGTGGTTTTGGTGGTTTGCAAGCCTGGCATTTGGGGTTAGATTGGGGTTTGGCTTGCAAGCTCAGCGAAGTTTGTATCAGCCTATCGATTTCACCAAAACCTGCCATGGCCTCCGCCTGCGCCTAAAGCCGCGGGTGTGCGGCGTTCGGGTGTTGTGCGCGGCTGCTTGCCGCCCGAGCCCGCCTGCGCAGGACTGATTTTTGAGGACAGACTCCATGAAACGCGACAACATCACCCCTTCTCCCGAGGCCATCAGCGGCCAGGCTCCCCAGGCCATCAGCCTGGATGTCCTCAAGGAGAAGTACTTCAAGGGTGATGAGTCGAGCATCGAGGACCTGTACAGCCGCGTCGCACGCGCGCTGGCCTCGGTAGAAAAACCCGAGCTGCAGGCCGAGTGGGAAGCCAAGTTCTACACCAACCTGCATGCCGGCGCGATTGGCGCGGGCCGCATCATGTCCGCCGCAGGCACCGACATCCAGGCCACCTTGATCAACTGCTTTGTGCAGCCGGTGGGCGACTGCATCCAGGGCTTTGACGACGAAGGCTACCCCGGCATTTACGAGGCGCTGCGCGAAGCGGCGGAGACCATGCGGCGCGGCGGTGGTGTGGGCTATGACTTCTCGCGCATCCGCCCCCGGGGAGCTGAAGTCAAAGGCACGGCCTCGATGGCCTCGGGCCCTTGCAGCTATATCAATGTGTTTGACCAGAGCTGCTCGACCGTCGAATCGGCCGGCGCCCGCCGTGGCGCGCAGATGGGCGTGCTGCGCATCGACCACCCGGATGTGATGGAGTTCATTACCGCCAAGCGCACACCGGGCCGCTGGAACAACTTCAATGTGTCCGTCGGCGTGCCCGATGCCTTTATGCAAGCCGTGGTGGACGGTGCCGATTGGCAGCTGGTACACAGCGGCAAGCCCAATGCCAAGCTGCGGGCCGAAGGTGCCGTGCAGCGGGCGGACGGCAAGTGGGTTTACAAAACGGTGCCTGCCCAGGTGATGTGGGACACGATCATGGCCTCGACCTATGATTTTGCCGAGCCGGGCATTCTCTTCCTCGACCATATCAACGACGACAACAACCTGCGCTACTGCGAGCGCATTGCCGCCACCAACCCCTGCGGCGAGCAGCCCCTGCCATCCTACGGCTGCTGCGATCTGGGCCCCATCATCCTGACCCGCTTTGTGCGCAACCCCTTTGGCTTTGGTGGGCTGCCGAGCTTTGATTTTGAGAGCTTTGAGCAAGTGGTCGCCACCCAGGTGCGTGCGCTCGACAATGTGCTGGACGCCACCTTCTGGCCGCTGGAGCAGCAGCGCGAGGAATCGGCCGCCAAGCGCCGCATCGGCGTGGGCTTTACCGGCATGGGCAATACCTTGACCATGCTGACCCTGCGCTACTCCGACCAGGAAGGCCGTGACATGGCCAAGCGCATTGCCGAGTGCATGCGCGATGCGTCCTACCGCGCCTCGGTCGGCCTGGCCAAAGAAAAGGGCGCCTTCCCCAAGTTCGATGCCAAGGGCTACCTGGACAAGGGCACCTTTGCCAGCCGCCTGCCCCAGGACATCCAGGACGACATCAAAAAACACGGCATCCGCAACAGCCACTTGCTGTCGATTGCGCCCACCGGCACCGTGTCGCTGGCCTTTGCCGACAATGCCTCGAACGGCATCGAGCCGGCTTTCTCGTGGACCTACACCCGCAACAAGCGCGAGGCCGATGGCAGCAAGAGCCAGTACCAGGTCGAAGACCACAGCTGGCGCCTGTACCGCGAGCTGGGCGGCGATGTGGAGCAGCTGCCGGCTTATTTTGTCTCGGCGCTGGAGATGTCGGCCACCGAGCATTTGGCGATGATGGAGACGGTGCAGCCCTATGTGGACACCGCCATCTCCAAGACGGTGAACATCCCCGCCGACTACCCGTATGAAGACTTCAAGAACCTGTACCTGCAGGCCTGGCGCGCCAATTTGAAGGGCTTGGCCACTTACCGCCCCAACAGCATTCTGGGTGCGGTGCTGGAGACCACGCCGGTCGCCAAGGCCGAGACCCCGGCGGCTGAGCCCGCTGCGGCGGCTGCCGCTGCGCTCGACCCGATGAAGCTGGTGATCGAGCGCCGCCCCGAGGGCGAGCTCAGCGCCGTCGCCGACAAGGTGGAGTACTGGACCCAGGAGGGCCAGCAGCGGCTCTACATCATCGTGTCCTTTTTGCCGGTGCCCAGTGCCGATGGCAAAAGCATGGTGGACCGCGCGGTGGAGTTCTTCATGCCCGTGGGCCAGAACGGCGAATCGCAGCAATGGATTACCTCCAGCATGCGCCTGCTGTCGCTGGCGGCGCGCGGTGGTTTTCTGGAGCGTGCATTGGCCGACATGCGCAAGGTTGCCTGGGACCGCGGCCCCGTGCGCCTGGGTACCTACCAGCGCGCTGACGGCACCCATGTCCCGATGTGGCATGACTCGGAAGTCTCTGCGATCGCCTATGCGGTGCAACAGATTCTGGAGCGCCGCCGCCAGCAAAACCTGCCCGGCATCAGCAGTTCAACCTTGACCCCTCCGGTGCCTGCGCCGGTGGTGAGCCAGGCCCTGCAGACCATGGCCGGCAAGAAGTGCAATGAATGCGGCGCCCATGCGGTAATCCGCAAGGATGGCTGTGAGTACTGCACCTCCTGCGGCGCCGTAGGGTCTTGCGGTTAAGCCGGCGCTGAACACCGCGCTTTTCGCCTGACAAAAACGCCCGTGTCGCAAGACCGAGCGTTGTCGTTGGTGGGCGCTGCTTTACCCGACGCAGCCTCAAGCGATCAGCGCGGTGCAGCCGCCTGCGCAAATACCTCCTTGGCCACAAACAAGCCGTTGAGTGCCGCCGGAAAGCCCGCATACACGGCCATCTGCATGATGGTTTCCACGACTTCCTCCTGACTGCAGCCCACATTCAGCGCCGCCTGGATATGCACTTTCAACTGCGGCGCGGCATGGCCCAGGGCGGTGAGGGCGGCCACGGTCGCAATCTCCCGGCTTTTCAGGTCCAGCCCGGGGCGGCTGTAGATGTCGCCAAAGGGGAATTCGATCAGGTAGTCCGCAAAGTCGGGCGCGATATTGGCCAGGCTGGCCACGACCTGTTCGCCGGCATGGCCATCAATTTCGCGCAGCTTGTCCATGCCACGTTGGTAGCGGGTGGTGTCAGTCATGGTGCAGGTCCTTGTTGGCGGTGGTGTGCGGGGCGGGGGAGGCGCTGGCTTCCAGCGCTTGGTAGTGGGCAATCTTGGCTTGCAGCGCCTGGGCGGCTTGCTGCATGGCTGCAATCTCTGCCTGCACCTCCGCCAGGTGGGTTTGCAGCATCTGGCGCCGGGCGGGCACGCTGGCATCGCCCGCGCTGCGCAGCTGGGCAAACTGGCGCATCTTCTGGATGGGCATGCGGGTGGTGCGCAGGCGGGTCAGAAAGGCAAGCCAGGCCAGATCGGCTGCGGCATAGCGGCGCTGGCCGCCGGCCGCGCGCGGCACGGCGGCAATCAGGCCGATGCGTTCGTAATAGCGCAAGGTATGGGCGCTCAGCCCCGTGCGTTGGGCTGCTTCTTCAATGCTGAGGGGTGGTTCCATGCAGCCATTGTCAAAGTTAGAGTGCACTCTAAGTCAAGCGTCACTAACGCTTTTAGGCAAAAAAAAGCTGTCTGCGCCTGGAGGGTACGCAAACAGCTGGGATGGGGGTGGGGGTGTCGTGCGGGGTTCAGTGCACGATCACCGGTTGTTGAGCCAGGCCGGTGTAGCGGTCCAGCGTGGCCTCGACTTCTTCTTCCGTCGGTGCATTGGCTTGCCAAGCCTGGATTTGGTGGTGGAACATTTCTGCCCAGGCGCCATCCAGGTACAGCTCTTTGCCGCTGCGCTTGTCCACAATCTCAAAACCCTGGCGCTGCAGGTGGCGCAGCGGTTCGGTCACGGTGGGGCTGGTGACGGAAGCACCATCCTCGGACAGGGGCAGTTCGGGCGTTAGGTGCAACACCACAAAAGAGTCCGAGTCATAAATCATTTGCATGATGTTCCTCCTTGTGAAGTGCAGGTGGTGGCAGTTTGCAGATTTGCAAGCTTGCGTCCACAGAACGGTTGTAGCAGGTTTTGATGGCATTCCTGGCAAATGCAGGCGTTTTTACGGCCAAACGTCGCAAATCAGGGACGTTGGGCAAAGGCCTTGTCGTACAAGGCGGCACGGTGCGCAGTGAAGTGCGAGCAGGGCTCAGCGACCTTCTACTTTGGCAGCCTGCAGCTGCAGGTCGGCGAAATCGCCGTTGGACTGCGACAGCCTGATGCGCACCGGCAGGTACTGCATGGCGGGCGCCAGCCAGAGGTGGGCGCTCTGGTCCTGGCCTTTGCGGGGTTGGCGGGTCAGGCGCAGGGTGGGGGTCGGGCCGGCTGGCAAATCCAGCGTTTCGGGGCCATCCACCACGAAGGTCCAGACCTCCATGCTGCGCGCGCTGGTCACATTGATGGCCACGGTGCTGCCCTCCACGTAACGCTCGGGGTTCGCAGACACCATGCTCGACAGCTGCAAAAAGATCGACAGACGGTCCTGCACGCCGGCGCTGATGGTCTGGGGCTCATCGCCATCGCTGTAGCGGATGCGGTTGCCGGCGGTATCCAGCGCGGCACTGCGCTCTTTGCGGGCCTTGTCGACAAAGCGCTCGGGCGCCAGCCCGTAGGGGGTGATCTGGCCGCTGCTGGTCTGGCTGCGGCTGCCCATCAAAAAGGCGGACACCTCCTGCTCGGCCTGGTAACGCTGGCCATCGGTCTTGAACGTCAGCTGCGCCTTGGCCGAATACTGGAAGCCCTTGGCCGAGCCTTTGGCCTGAAACTGCAGCTGCGCTGACGGCGGCAGCTTGATCGCGGGCATGGGGCCGGCATAGCCGGGGCTGCCAATGCCTATCGGGGCTGCGGGTTCGCTGGCGCTGGCTACCTCCGCCTCGGTCTTGGCCTCCGCTGCGGGCGCATGGGGGGCGGCGCTGGCGTCTTCCTGGGCTGCCATGGCATGGAGCGGTTGCAGATCGGCCGCAGAGCCGGGGATGGGCTCCGGCGTGGGCGCTGGGCTGGCTTCGCCGGATGCGAGCAGCTGGTCCAGCGCCGAGGGGGCGGCGGGTGCAGCTTCGGCCTCTACCGGGGGCGCGGCTTCTGAGGCGGCAGGTTTTTCGGCCAAACCTTCCCGGAACTTGGGGCCCACGCTCGCGCGGCTGGTCGGTGACTGCTCTGGCGGCGCTTTTTGGATCTGGGGCCGGGGGGCAATTGGGGCTGCTTGCGCCACGCTGGGCCGGGAGGCGGGAGTGGGTGCGGGCGGCACGGCTGCAGGGGGCGGGGGTGTGATCTGGCGCACCTCAAAGCGCAGTTCCTTGGGGGTGCTGCCGGTGATGCGGGCCTTTCTCAGCGCCTCCTGCATGCCGGGCCAGGCCAGCAGTAGCCCATGGGCCGCCAGCACGGCAAAGGTCAGCAAGAGAAGGGGGCGTTGGCGCATGAGAGGCTCAGTGTAGTGCCTGCTTTGCAGGCCCACAGGGCGGCTGGATTAGCGCGGCTGCGGCGGTTGGCTGCGCGGTGCCGCGCGCTGGTAACCCAGGTCTTGCGACAGCTGGGTGGCCATGGCTTGCAGCTGCTGGGCCATGGGGCCTTGGGGATCGGGGTTGAAGCTGGCCTGCGTGCCCAGGCTGGTGATGGCCAGCACCAGCTGGCCTCGCGCATCGAACACCGGCGCGCACAGCGCAAGCACGCTGGGCATGAGGGTATCGACCACGCTGGCGATGCGCTGGCTGCGCACCTGGGCAAACAGCTGGTGGGCATCGGCAGCGGTGTGGGGCAGGTCGCTGCGCGCGGCCAGGCGGGCCTGCGCCAGTTCGCGCTCCAACGCCGGGGCGGTGCGCTCGGCCGGCAGCCAGGCGCCAAAGCAGCGCCCGGTGGCCGATGACAGCAGCGGCATCACATCGCCCAGCCGCAGGTGGCCGGTGGTGCCGTGTGGCGGCTCCTCCCAGTGCACGATGGTGGCGCCATGGTTGCCCCAAACGGCCAGCGCCACCGTGTGGCCCAGCTGGTCCAGCCAGTCGGGCATGCGCTCCCGGGCCAGCCGCACCGCATCGCTGCGGCGCAGTGCCGCCAGCCCCAGCTGCAGTGCCATCGGGCCCAGGTCATAGCGCGAGGTGGCCGCATCCTGCTTGACCAGACCGCTGCGCTGGTAGCTGACCAGGTAGCGGTGGGCCTTGGCGGGCGGCATGGCCGCAGCCTGCGCCAGGTCTTTGAGCGCCAGCGGGCCGTGGGCCTCCACCAGCGCCTGCAACAGCGCAAATCCCACCTCTACTGACTGAATGCCTGCTCGATCCTTGTCCATGGCGCTAGTTTAAGGTATTCTAAATAAAGGAATGCGTTTCACTAATCGTAATTTGGCAATGCGGGGCATCGCCAACGGTACGCGGAATGGCCGTGGCAAGCGCCCATCCCGTGGGCCAATCTGGCACGATGGCGGCATGTATGACTGTGAGACACCCGTATGAAGCTAGCTAGCTATAAAGATGGATCGCGCGACGGCCAGTTGGTCGTCGTTTCGCGTGACCTGCGCACGGCCCATTACGCCTCGGGGATTGCCCACCGCCTGCAGCAGGCGCTGGATGACTGGGATTTTTACGCGCCCCAACTGCAGGATCTGTACGACGCGCTCAATGCCGACCGCGCCCGCCACAGCTTTGACTTCAACCCCGCCCAGTGCATGGCGCCCTTGCCGCGTGCCTACCAGTGGCTGAGCGGCGCGGCCTACATGAGCCATCTGGCCTTGCTGCGCCAGGTGGCAGAGGGCGACCTGCCCGCCGCGCTCAAGACCGATCCGCTGCTGCACCAGGGCGCCGGCGATGCCTTTATCGGCCCCTGCGACGACATCGTGGTCGCCAGCGAGGCCATGGGCATTGATTTCTCGGCCGAGCTGGCCGCCATCACCGGCGATGTAAAGCAGGACACCAGCCCCGAAGATGCGCTGGATGCCGTGCGCCTGCTGATGCTGGCCAACCCCGTCAGCCTGCGCCAGCTGGAAGCAGCCGAACAAGGCAAGGGCGCCGGCCTGGTGCAAAGCCGGCCGGTCACGGCCTTCAGCCCGGTGGCCATCACCCCCGATGAGCTGGGCGAGGCCTGGCGCGGCGGCAAGGTCCACCTGGCCTTGCAGACCAGCTGGAACGGCCGCAAGGTCGGCATGTGCGATGCGGGCCCGGAGATGGGTTTTCACTTTGGGCAGCTGATTGCCCATGCGGCCAAGACCCGCCACTTGCGCGCCGGCACCGTGCTGGGCAGCGGCACCGTCAGCAACCGCGGCGCAGAAAAGCATGGCCGCATGGACTGGCCCAAGGGCTATGGCTGTATTGCGGAAAAACGCAGCATGGAGGCGCTGCAAAACAGCAAGGCCAAGACCGGCTTTATGCAGTTTGGCGACACGGTGCGCATGGAGATGAAGGGCAAGGACGGCCACAGCCTGTTCGGCGCGATTGACCAGAACGTGGCACCGCTCTACCCAGTGCAGGCCGAGGCCGAGCCCGCGCAGGAGTCGGCGGCATGACCGAGCGGCTGCATGCCGCCCGCGCGCGTTGGCAGCCGCCAGCGCCGCAGCGCGCATGCAGCCAGCCGGGGCGGCGTGGGCGTTTACTCGGGCAGGCTGGTTTGGCGCGCGTGCTGCAGCAGGCGATCGAGCAGCACACTGAGCTGCTCGCGCTCGTCGATGGTCAGCGCCGAGAGGATTTCTTCGTTGCGACGGGCAATCACCACCATGACCTTGTCCCAGTATTCACAGCCCTTGGGCGTGAGGCTGAGCACCACCCCGCGGCCATCGACTTCGCTGGCCTGCTTGAGCACCAGACCTTGCTCGACCAGCGCCTGCGTGGAGCGGCTGGCCTGGGCTTTGTTCAGGTTGGCGCGCATCGCCAGGTCATTGACCGACAGGGGATGGAACGCGCCAATCGCCGCCAGGCAGCGGGCCTCGCTGATGGGAATGCCCACCTCCTCCTCGTAGACCATCTGGGTCGTGCGGTCGGTGATCTTGGCCAGCGCATGCAGGCGGTGGGTATAGGTACGGTCCAGCGGCGTGTTCAACGCGTCTCCTTGGTTTTGTATGGGTGCTGGCTGGGAAAACAGCTACCGCGACTATGTCATGGAGGCCTGCTTTGCGGAAGCGCCCAGCTCACAACCACGTCAAGTGTTTTCCCTAGTTTTGCGCCAGGTCTGCAGGGCTAGCGCGTCCACCCCCAAACAACAACTGACAGGAGACAAGCATGCGCAGTTTGAATGCCGAGCCACGGCACTATATGACAGGTTTTGCCAATGAATGGGCGACCGAGGCCGAACCGGGCGCTTTGCCGGTGGGGCGCAACTCGCCGCAGGTGGCGCCGCTGGGCCTGTATGCCGAGCAGCTGTCGGGAACGGCCTTTACCGCGCCGCGCCACAGCAACCGCCGCAGCTGGCTCTACCGCATCCGCCCCGGCGCCATGCACGAGCCCTTTGCACCGCTGGCTTTGCCGCGCTGGAAAAGCCATGTCACGGGCGGCTTTGACGAGGTGCCCACGCCCCCCAACCAGCTGCGCTGGGATCCGCTGCCGCTGCCCGATGCACCCTGCGATTTTCTGCAAGGCATCGTCAGCATGGCCGGCAATGCCGCCTGTGGCATCCACCTGTATGCCGCCAACCGCAGCATGGAAGGCCGCTACTTCTACAACGCCGATGGCGAGCTGCTGATCGTGCCCCAGCAGGGCCGGCTGCAAATTGCCACCGAGCTGGGCACCTTGGACGTGGAGCCCCAAGAGATTTGCGTGGTGCCCCGGGGTGTGCGCTTTGCCGTGACTCTGCTCGACGGCACGGCGCGCGGCTATATCTGCGAGAACTATGGCGAGCTGCTCAAGCTGCCCGACCTGGGCGTGATCGGCTCCAACGGCCTGGCCAACCCGCGTGATTTCCAGACGCCAGTGGCGGCTTATGAAGACCTGGAAGGCGACTTTGAGCTGGTGGCCAAACTGCGCGGCCATTTCTGGTCGGCGCGCGTCGGCCATTCGCCCCTCGATGTGGTCGCCTGGCATGGCAACTACGCGCCCTACAAATACGATCTGCGCCGCTTCAACGCCATTGGCTCGATCAGTTACGACCACCCCGATCCGTCGATTTTTCTGGTGCTGCAATCGCCCACCGCGCTGCCCGGCGTGGATGCGCTGGACTTTGTCATCTTCCCGCCGCGCGTGCTGGTGGCGCAGGACACCTTCCGTCCGCCCTGGTTCCACCGCAACTATGCCAGCGAGTTCATGGGCCTGATCGAAGGCGCCTACGACGCCAAGGCCGAAGGCTTTGTGCCCGGCGGCGCCTCCCTGCACAACTGCATGAGCGGCCACGGCCCCGATGCCGATACCTTCGACAAAGCCAGCAAGGCCGACACGCACAAGCCGCATTACATCGACAACACGATGGCCTTTATGTTCGAGACCCCCGCCGTGATCCAGCCCAGCGCTTACGCGCTGGAGACGGTGCAGCTCCAGCACGAGTACTACCGCTGCTGGCAAGGGCTGCAAAAGCATTTCAAGCCGCAGGACAAAGCCTGAGGCCCACAACCCCCATTTGGAGACAACACCCCCATGACCCTACTCAACGAAACCCACGACCCCGCGCTGCAAAGCTGGGTCAGCAGTGCCCAATCTGCTGGCAGCGATTTCCCGCTGCAGAACCTGCCGTTTGCCAGCTTTCGCCGCCAAGGCAGCCAAGAGGCCTGGCGCGGCGGCGTCGCCATTGGTGACCAGATTGTTGACCTGCAGGCGCTGGCCGCCAGCGGCAGCCTGAGCGGTGATGCACAGCGCGCCGCCGAAGCGGGCGCGCAGGAATCGCTCAACGCCTTGATGGCGCTGGGCCCAAAGGCCTGGAGCGCCTTGCGCCTGGCGCTGTCGCGCGGCTTGCGCGCCGGCGCTGCCGAGCAGGCGCAGTGGCAGGGCTTGCTGGTGCCGCAAGCGCAGGCTGCCTACAACCTGCCCGCACGCATTGGCGACTACACCGACTTCTACACCTCCATCCACCACGCCACCAACATCGGCAAGCAGTTCCGCCCGGACAACCCCCTGTTGCCCAACTACCAGTGGGTGCCTATTGGCTACCACGGCCGCTCGTCGAGCATCGTGGTGTCGGGCACGCCTTTCAAGCGCCCTGTAGGCCAGACCAAGGCGCCCGATGCAGCGGTGCCAACGGTCAAGGCCAGCGCGCGCATGGATATCGAGCTGGAAATGGGCATCTTCATGGGCCAGGCCAATGCGCTGGGCGAGCCGGTGAGCATGGCGCAGGCGGAGGACCATGTGTTTGGCCTCTGCCTGCTCAATGACTGGTCGGCGCGCGACATCCAGCCCTGGGAATACCAGCCGCTGGGCCCGTTCCTGTCGAAGAACTTTGCCTCGCACCTTTCCCCCTGGGTGGTGACCCTGGAGGCGCTGGCGCCGTACCGCGTGGCCTTTGCCCGCCCCGAGGGCGATCCGCAGCCGCTGCCCTATATGGACAGCGCACACAACCGCGATGCCGGCGCTTTTGACATTGCGTTGGCCGTGGACCTGCAGACCCCCCAGATGCGCGCCGCCGGCCAGCCCGCCGTGCAGATCACCCAGTCCAACTACCGCCATGCCTACTGGACCGTCGCGCAGCTCGTGGCCCACCACACGGTCAACGGCTGCAACCTGCAGCCCGGCGACCTGCTGGGCACCGGCACCTTGTCCGGCCCTAGCTTGGACCAGGCTGCCGCGCTGATCGAGCTGACCGTGGGCGGCAAGCAGCCGCTGACCTTGCCCAATGGTGAGACCCGCACCTGGCTGGAAGATGGCGACGCCGTGGTGCTGCGCGGCTGGTGCGAGCGGCCCGGCGCTGCCCGCATCGGCTTTGGCATCTGCGAAGGCCAGATGCTGCCGGCGCGCAAGCTCTAAGCGACAGCTGCCTGGCTGGGGGCAGGTGGACAATGCCATCTGGCCCCGGCGCGGCTCCCGTCGCCCCGCACCACATAGACAACAACGATTACCAACAGGAGACAACACATGCCCACACCTTTTTCCCTGCGCCAGCTGCTGGCGGCCGCCGCGCTGGCCTTGCCGGCGCTGAGCCAGGCCGCCTATCCCGATCATCCGATTGAATGGGTCGTGCCTTATGCGGCCGGCGGCGGCTCCGATGTCGTGGCCCGTGTGGTGGCCGAGCCCATGGCCAAGGCCCTGGGCCAGTCCATCATCATCCTCAACAAGCCCGGTGCGGCCACCAATATTGGCGCCGACTACGCCGCACGTGCCAAGCCCGATGGCTACACCCTGCTGACCGGCGACACCGGCACCCTGGCGGCGAATGCCTTCCTGTACCAAAAGCTCAGCTACAGCGCTGAGAAAGACTTCGCGCCCGTCGGCATGCTGGTGCGCTTTCCGCTGATCCTGGTCGTCAACCCCAAGCTGCCGATCAAGAACCTGGCCGAGTTCAGCGCCTGGGCCAAGGCCCAGCAGGGCGGAGTGAGCTATGCGACGCCCGGCGCCGGCTCGCCCCACCACCTGGCGACCGAGATTTTCAAAGAGCAGGCCAAGCTGAGCCTTGTGCATGTGCCTTACAAGGGTGCAGCGCCTGCCGTGCAGGATGTGCTGGGCGGCCAGGTGCCCTTTATGTTTGTTGATTCGGTCGCCGGTTTCCAGAACATCCAGGCGGGCAAGCTGCGCGCCATTGGCATTGCGACGCCACAGCGCTCCAAGGTGTTTCCGGATGTCCCGACTCTGGAAGAGCAAGGGATGAAGGGCTTTGAAGCCTACGCTTGGCAGGGCTTGGTCGTCCCCAAAGCGACGCCAGAGGACCGGGTTCAGCGGCTGAGCGAGCAGCTGCAAGCCACCTTGAAGGATCCAGCCGTGGTCAAACGCCTGGAAGACATGGGGCTGGAAGTGACCGCCACGAGCCGCGCCGACATGGCGAAATTCCTCGTGACAGAGCGTAATAAGCTCGGTCCTGTGATAAAAACCAACAATATTCAACTAGATTAGTTAAAAATTGTGGAATTGCGTTAAAATCGAAGCGCCAGTTGGTTAACCATTCCATGGGTAAAAAAGTTAAGTCACCAAGCGCGATGTCCTAGACATCGCGCTTTTTTTGTGCCCAGCCCGGGCGCATGACGCCTGCGCGATAGGGCAGTGGCCGCTGCTGGCACATGCTGGGGCCGTGTTTTTTCACTGTTGGAACGGACAACATGGCTGCAGCGCTCCCCCAGATCTTGGCGTTTGACGTATTTGGCACCGTGGTGGATTGGCACGGCAGCATCCTGCGCGAGATGGCAGAGCGCTATCCCCAGGTGGATGGCGACGCCTTTGCGCTCGCTTGGCGCAAGGGCTACCAACCGGCGATGGACTTGGTGCGCAGTGGGCAATTGGGCTGGACGCGCATCGATGCTTTGCATCGCCGGATCCTTGACGGCATCCTGCCGCAGTTTGGGCTGGGTGACATGTCTGAGGCTGAGCGTGCCGAGCTCAACCGGGTGTGGCACCGGCTTGCGCCTTGGTCGGATAGCGTTGCGGGGTTGGCGCGGCTCAAAAGCCGCTTTGTCATTACGCCGCTGTCGAACGGGAATATTGCCTTGCTGACCTATATGGCCAAAAACGCAGGCCTGCCTTGGGATTGTGTGCTGTCGGCCGAGGTGTTTAAGGCTTATAAGCCGGATCCTGCGGCTTACCTGGGGGTGGCAGATGTTTTTGAGGTGGGGGCTGCTTCCGTCATGCTCGTCGCTGCGCATCACAGTGATTTGGCGGCGGCTCGTCAGTGTGGGTTGCAGACGGCGTATATACAGCGGCCGCTGGAGTTTGGAGCGAACCAACCCAAAGATGTCACTCCCCAACCAGGCAATACCTACCACTGCAGCAGCATCCTCGACTTAGCCGATCAGCTGGGGTGTTGAGTTTTTGTGATTTTTTAGCGTTGGGACTGTTTACCGTGCAGAGGCGCCGATATAGGGCCTGATCCTTCGTTGCGCAGGCTTGCCGTACAGACGTACTGTCTGCGCCTGCGACGCCTCGTCTCAGACCCTATCTCGGCGTTGGGGTGGTGGGTTGGGTGCTGCGCTTGCTTCTTGGGCCCGCTCCCGCATACCGCTTGATTGGATGCTGCGCTTCTTGCTACCGCTTTTGGTTGGGCGGGCTCAGCGGTAGGTCAATTTTTCAATGCAAAAAGCGCCCGGGGTTGTCCTCGGGCGCTTTGCTTTGGTTGCTAGTCTAGCTTCTTATTTCTTCGCTTGGGCCAACCACTTGGTGGCCAGCTCTACCCAGTAGGTGGCGCCCAGGGGGATCAGGTCGTCGTTGAAGTCGTAGCTGGGGTTGTGCAAGGTGCAGGGGCCGCCGCCGTGGCCGATGGCGCGGTGGTCGCCTTCGCCGTTGGCGATGAAGCAGTAGGCGCCGGGCTTGGCTTCCAGCATGAAGGAGAAGTCTTCGGCGCCCATGGTGGGCTCTTGCGCTTTCACTTTGTCGGCGCCCAGGATGTCGACCATCACTTGGCGGGCGAACTCGGCTTCGGGGGCGCTGTTGACGGTGGCGGGGTAGTTGCGGTTGAAGTAGAAGTCGCACTGGGCGTTGTTCATCGCGCAGCAGCCTTCGGCCACCTGGCGCATGCGCGCTTCGATGAGGTCCAGCACTTCGGTGCGGAAGGTACGCACGGTGCCTTGCAGCTCTACGCGGTCGGGGATCACATTGTTGGCTTCGCCGCCGTGGATCATGGTGACGGAGATCACGCCGGTATCAAGCGGCTTCTTGTTGCGGGTGATGATGGTCTGGAAGGCGGTGACGATCTGGCAGGCGATCGGCACCGGGTCATTGCCCATGTGCGGCATCGCACCGTGGCCGCCCTTGCCGGTGATGGTGATCTTGAAGTCGTTGCTGGACGCCATCACCGGGCCAGGGCTCACGGCCATATTGCCGGCGGCCATGCCGGGCCAGTTGTGCATGCCGAACACGGCCTGCATCGGGAATTTCTCGAACAGTCCGTCCTTGATCATCTCGCGCGCGCCGCCACCGCCTTCTTCGGCGGGCTGGAAGATCAGGTAGACGGTGCCATCAAAATCGCGGAACTTGGAGAAGTGCTTGGCAGCGGCCAGCAGCATCGCAGTGTGGCCGTCATGGCCGCAGGCGTGCATCTTGCCGGCATGGCGGCTGGCATGGTCAAAGGTATTGGATTCCTGCATCGGCAGCGCATCGATATCGGCGCGCAGGCCCACGGCCAGGCCGCTGGCGCCGCCGTCCTTGCCGTGCACAATGCCGACCACGCCGGTGGTGCCCATGCCCCGGTGGATGGGGATGCCCCATTCCGTCAGCTTGTCCGCCACCAGATCGGCCGTGCGCACTTCTTCAAAGCACAGCTCCGGGTGGGCATGGATGTCTTTGCGGATCTGGGCGATGCTGGCCGCTTCGGCCACGATGGAATCAATCAGCTTCATGGAAAATCCTGTTGGCTACATGGGGTGTATCTGTCTGGCGGCGCCCGCTGGGGGCCAAGGCGTTGGCGGGCGGCATGCCAAGCCCTCTATGGTGCAGCAAAGCAGACCATGCCCAGGCTGAAATGTCTTGGGAATAACCCTTGCGAAGGCCCCCCGCGCGGGCGAACGTGCTGCACGCGACCCCAGCCCCTGCCATCTGGCGCTACCATGTGCAGCACAACTTTCCCCCTCGATTCCGCGCCCGCCTGGGCGCCGCCACCGCCATGACCACCACCGCCGCCGCCACCACCGTTTTGGGCGCCTGCCCCCATGACTGCCCCGACACCTGCTCGCTGGTCACCACGGTGGTCGATGGCGTGGCCACCAAGGTCAGCGGCAACCCGCTGCATGCGCACACCGGCGGCGTGCTCTGCGCCAAGGTCAGCAAATACACCGAGCGCAGCTACCACGAAGACCGGGTGCTGCAGCCGATGAAGCGGGTGGGGCCCAAGGGCAGCGGCCAGTTTGAGCCGGTGAGCTGGGACGAGGCGCTGGCCGATATCAGCGCGCGGCTGCACGGCATTGCGCAGGCTGATCCGCAGGCCATCCTGCCCTACAGCTATGCCGGCACCATGGGCCTGGTGCAGGGCGAGAGCATGGACCGGCGCTTTTTCCACCAGCTGGGCGCCTCCTTGCTCGACCGCACCATCTGCGCCAGCGCGGGCTCGGAGGCCTTGCTCCACACCTATGGCGGCAAGCTGGGCATGCATGTGCAGTTTTTTGCTGAGAGCCAGCTGATCCTCATCTGGGGCAGCAACAGCATTGGCAGCAACCTGCATTTCTGGCGCTATGCGATGGAGGCCAAGCGCAATGGCGCCAAGCTGGTCTGCATCGATCCGCGCAAGAGCGAGACCGCCGACAAATGCCATGAGCACCTGCAACTGCTGCCCGGCACCGATGCGGCGCTGGCGCTGGCCTTGATGCATGAGCTGATCAGCAACGACTGGCTGGACCACGACTACATCGCCCAGCACACCTTGGGCTGGGACGACCTGAAGGCCCGCGCACTGCAGTGGCCACCCGAGCGCGCCGCCCAGGTCTGCGGCATTGATGCGGAGCAGATCCGCAGCCTGGCGCGGGATTACGGCACCACCACGCCGGCCGCCATTCGCCTCAACTACGGCATGCAGCGCACGCGCGGCGGTGGCAACGCCGTGCGCGCTGTCGCCTGCCTGCCAGCGCTCACCGGCGCATGGCGCCACCGCGCAGGTGGCCTGCTGCTGTCCAGCTCTTCGTCGGCACCGGCACGCCGGGGCGCGCTGCAAATGCCGGCACTGCTGGGTGCACGCCAGCCCCGCACCGTCAACATGAGCACGATTGGCGATGCGCTGCTCAAGCCCGCCAGTGCCGAGTTTGGCCCGCAGATTGCAGCGCTCATCTGCTACAACAGCAACCCGGTGGCGGTGGCCCCCGATTCGGCCAAGGTGGTGAAAGGCTTTGCCCGCGAGGACCTGTTCACCGTGGTGCTGGAGCACTTCATGACCGACACCGCCGACTATGCCGACTATGTGCTGCCCGCCACCAGCCAGCTGGAGCACTGGGACATCCACACCAGCTACGGCCACACCGATGTGCTGCTCAACCGCCCGGCCATTGCGCCGCTGGGCCAGGCGCGCAGCAATGCGCAGATCTTCCGCGACCTGGCCGCGCAAATGGCGCGCTACGACAGCGCCTTTGCCGCGCCGCATTTTGCCGACAGCGACGAGGCCTTGTGCCGCCAGGCGGTGGACCCGACGCGCATCCCGTTTGAGCAACTATTGGACCAGGGCTTTGTCGCGCAGAACCTGCCCGAGGCACCCTTTGCCAACGGCGGCTTCGCCACGCCCTCGGGCAAGTGCGAATTCCACAGTGCAGCGCTGGAAGCCATGGGCATCAACCCCTTGCCCGACTACCTGCCCAACCATGAACTGCCCACGGCTAGCCACCCGCTGGCAATGATCTCGCCACCGGCGCGCAATTTTCTCAACTCCACCTTTGTCAATGTGCGCAAGCTGCGCAGTGCCGAGGAGCGCCCGATGCTGGAGATGCACCCCAGCGATGCGCAAAGCCGCCAGGTGGCCGACGGCGATCTGGTGCGCGTCTTCAACAGCCGGGGCGAGCATGTCTGCCATGCCAGCATCAATGGCCGCGCCCGGCCTGGCGTGGTGGTGGGGCTGGGCATCTGGTGGCGCAAGGATGGGCCCAATGGCACCAACGTCAATGAGCTGACCCACCAGCAGCTGACCGATATCGGACGTGCACCGTCCTTTTACGACTGTGCGGTGCAGGTAGAGCGCATGGCCCCCGCAGAAATCGCCAACGAAGGAATCGCCGCATGAGCGCCGTGGAACAAGCCTTTTCGCGCAGTTATGCGCAAGCCCGCCAGCAGTTCTTGGAGGCCACCGCCACCGCCGGCATGGCGCTGCAATCGCAGCCCCACCCCTTGACCGGGGTGGAGGGCGAAGCGCTGGCCATGGATGTGGCCCGGGATGGCGCGATGGATGCCGACAAGCTGCTGATCCTCAGCAGCGCCTGCCATGGCATCGAGGGCTACTGCGGCAGCGGCGTGCAGATGTATGCGCTGCGCGATGCCGAGTGGCTGGACAAGGCGCGAAGCGCCGGCGTGGCGGTGCTGTATGTGCATGCGCTCAATCCGCATGGCTTCTCCTACGGCCGGCGCGTCACCCAAGAGAATGTCGACCTGAACCGCAACTTTGTTGATTTCTCCCAGCCGCTGCCCGCCAATGCGGCCTATGACCAGCTGCACGATGTGATCATCCCCGCGCAGTGGCCGCCGGGCCCCGAGGCTGAGCAGGCGATGCAGGCCTTTATAGCGGCCAACGGCATGAAGGCCTGGCAGGCTGCTGTGGCCCAGGGCCAGTACCGCCATCCGCAAGGGGTGTTTTTTGGCGGCCAGGCCCCCACCTGGAGCAACCAGATCCTGCGCCAGGTGCTGCGCCAGCATGGCAGCCAGGCGCGCCAGATTGCCTGGATCGATGTGCACACCGGCCTGGGCCCCAATGGCTATGGCGAGCGCATCTTCACCGGCCCGCCCGGCGATGCGGCCATGCTGGCGCGGGCGCGCCGCTGGTGGGATGGCGCAGGCGCCACGCCGGTCACCTCGATCGATGACGGCAGCTCCTCATCGCCGCCGCTGAGTGGTTTGCTGTGGAACAGCGTGGCGCAGGAATGCCCGCAGGCCGCCTTTACCGGCATGGCTTTGGAATACGGCGTGCTGCCGGTGCATGCCACCCTGGATGCCCTGCGCGCCGACCACTGGCTGCACCAGCACCCCGAGGCGCCGGAAGCCCAGCAGGCCGCCATCCACCAGCAGATGCGCGAAGCGTTTTATGACGAGAGCGCAGCCTGGAAAGGGCAGATCATCAGCCAGGCGCGGCAGGCGCTGTTCCAGACCGTCGATGGGCTCGGCAGCGACGCGAGCTGATTTTTAGCGGGGCGCCACCTGCAGCGCGACCTGCTGGCAGCCCCAGTGGTGCAGGCATTCTCGCAGCAGAATCAACAAGGCTGCTTGCGCGGGCGCCAGCTGCAGGCCGCTGTGGCTGCCTCCCATCATGTGGTTGGCATAGCGGTTAAAGAGCTGCTCGATCGCGTCGCTGGTCTGCAGCGCGGCTTGCGGCTCGGGCAGCTGCGCGACCAACGCTGCCATGTCTGGTGCGCCGCACAGCAAAGCCAACTGTGGGCCCGGCGCTGGCCAGCTGCGGGTCAGCGGCATGATCTGGTCCTCCACCAACTCAATCACCTGCTCCACCTGGCCGGCACCTGCCGATGCGCGGCTCAGGTACTGTGTTGCCAATTGGCCATAGCCCAGTGGCAGATCGTGTCGAATAGGTGACGCGTTTTGCGCTGCCACACGCCAGACATGGCAGGCATCCGGGTCGGCCTGCAGCACCAGCCAGTCATGGTCTGGAAGGCGCGCTTGCAGCGCTGCCAAACCGGGCGGTAACGCGGTGGACAAGGGGGTGGAGAGGGTGGCTGGCAAGGGTGTAGGCATGGTCGGAGAGCAATGCTAAGCGCGCTTTGGAGAGGCCGCTCGATGTATCTTTTATACATATGCTGTCAGTAGGTGTGTCGGACAACAGCCATTGACGGCAGAGGCCGGAGTTACACAATAACCGCTATGAATATCCTGCAGTCCAAGCTCGAAGAAAAGCTGGCGGGTTTGCCAGTGTCCATGGCCATTGAGATGCCCCAGGGCGGATGGATCGGCCCGCCCGACCAGGCGCAACTGCGCATCCATTGCCGCAATGCGGCGGCGCTGGCCGCGCTGGCGGCCGGGGATGTTGGGGTGGTGGGTGCGGCTATTGTCGAAGGCCATGTAGAGATAGATGGCAGCATGCGCGATGTCATGGCCGCCGCCGCAGCGCTGGTGCCTTCGGATCCGGTGGCGGCGCGCTCCACCTGGTGGAGCCGCATGCTGGCGCGCTCGCGCTCGGCGGCGCTCCACACCTTGACCAAAGACTCCGAGCAGATCCAGTTCCACTACGACGTCTCGGACGCGTTCTACGGCCTGTGGCTGGACCCACGCCGTGTCTATTCCTGCGCCTACTATGCGCAGCCCGACTACAACCTGGCCCAGGCGCAAGAGGCCAAGCTCGACCTGATCTGCCGCAAGCTGCGGCTGCAGCCCGGCGAGCGTTTTCTGGATGTGGGCGCCGGCTGGGGCGGCCTGCTGCTGTGGGCGGCCGAGCACTATGGCGTGCAAGGCACGGGCATTACCTTGTCCAGAAACCAGCATGCCCATGTCAACCGTCTGATCGAAGAAAAAGGTTTGCAGGGCCGGGTGCGGATGCTGCTGAGTGACTACCGCCATCTGCAGGTGGACGAGCCCTTTGACAAGCTGGCCTCGGTCGGCATGTTCGAGCATGTGGGCCGCGCCCATATGCAGGAGTACTTCGGCACGCTCAAGCGGCTGATCAAACCCGGCGGTTTGCTGATGAACCATGGCATTACCGCTGGCGGTACCGACAACGAGCAGCTGGGCGCCGGCATGGGCGATTTCATCGAAAAATACATCTTCCCCGGTGGCGAGCTGATCCACGTGAGCGCCGTGCTCGAAGAGATGGCGCATGCCGGCTGGGAGATGGTGGACACGGACAACCTGCGCCCCCACTATGCCAAGACCTTGTGGGCCTGGTCCGATGCGCTGGAGGCGCAGCTGGACGAAGCGCTGGCCATCTTGGCGCAAAAAGGCAACCCTGCGCAGGCCGCCAAAACCTTGCGCGCCTACCGCCTCTACCTGGCCGGTTGCGCCACCGGTTTTGAGCATGGCTGGGTAGCGCTGCACCAGATGCTGGCTGTCATGCCCGATGGATCGATGACGACAGGCAGCATGCCTGGGGCACAATCACAATATCCCTTCACCCGGGACTATATGTATCGATAAGGAGAGAGCCGTGCTATTCAAATTCAAATCACAGGCGACTGCAGACATGATCATGCTGGAGCCCGACGCCCGCAAAGTGCTGCAGCTCATCGGCAAGGATGCCTCGCCCCGGGGCATCATCACCGTCGACCAGATCCCCCAGGCGATTGCCGCGCTGCAAGCGGCCGTGGCTGCCGAAGACGAGCGCGCCCAGGCCGCTAAAAACCAGGACCTGAACAAAGACCCGGAAGACGCCGATGGCCAGGATGTGAAAGCCAGTGTCGGCCTCAAGCAGCGCGCGGTGCCCTTTATCGAGATGCTGCGCCGTAGTGCGGCTGAGCAGGCCGATGTGGTCTGGGGCGGCTGATACCTCAGCGACCCGCTTATGCCAACGAAAAAAGACTGCCGAGGCAGTCTTTTTGCATGGGAGGTCTGCAATCAGTCGGCGAAGGTGCCGGCCGCCTTGATGATCGGCGTCCACTTGGCGATTTCAGCCTGCACAAAGGCCTTGTGGCCTTCGGGCGTGATGCGCTGGTCGGTGGCGACCACGGCGCTCAGGTTCTCGGACTTCTTGATGAACTCAGGGTCCTTCAAGGCCACCTTCAGCGCGTCGTTGACCTTCTTCAGGATGTCGGCTGGCGTGCCCTTGGGGGCGTACAGACCGTGCCAGATCGTCACTTCAAAGCCCTTCAGGCCTTCTTCCTGCAAGGTCGGCAGGTCCTTCAGCGATGGGGTGGTCAGGCGCTTGTTGGTGGTCACGGCATAGGCCTTGACCTTTTTGCCTTCGATCTGGCCGGTGGTGTTGGTGGTCTGGTCACACAGCACATCGACCTGGTTGCCCATCAGATCGGCAATCGCCGGTGCGGCGCCCTTGTAAGGCACGGCGGTCAGCGGGATCTTCAAGGTGCTTTGCAGCAGCAGGCCGCAAAGGTGCGAGGCGGAACCAATACCGGCATTGGCCAGGTTGACCTTGTCCTTTTCCTTGTTCAGGTAGGCGGCCAGTTCCTTGTAGTTGTTCGGTGCCAGGGTGGGCTTGCCGATCAGGGTCATCGGCACGTCGTTGATGATGCCCAGGTACTCAAAGTCCTTGGTCACATCAAAAGACAGCTTGCGGTAAAGGATGGGGGCCGTTGCCACGCCAATGTGGTTGAGCAGCAGGGTGTAGCCGTCAGCCTTGGCGCGTGCCGCCTTGGCCATGCCGATGGTGCTGCCGGCGCCGTCGGCATTGTCGATGACGACGGTCACGCCGTTCAGCGGCTTGCGCAGCGCTTCTGCCAGATCGCGTGCCACGCGGTCGGTGGGGCCACCTGCGGTGAACGGCACAACGATGGTGATGGGCTTGTTGGGGTAGGAGGCATCGGCATAGGCACCGGTGGCGGTGGCGGCCGCCAGGGCCAGGGCGCTCCATTGCATCATCTTGTTCATAACGGCTTGTCTCTTTAGAGGGGAAAAAGACTGCCATCCTAACGAGATCGGGCTGGGGTTTTTTCTAAGGTAAACCCTTGTTTTTCCTGAGTGTTTCGAGTTTTTGACAAAGCCTTCTTTGCCGAACTTAAAGCCCAATGGCTGTCCGGATCAACCACGGTTTGTGATAGCTGCTATCAATATTGATAGTTAAAATGTCGCTAACCCATGTCGAAATAGCAGGTGGCGGCGCGCCGAACGCTGCAATTATTTGCGCTGGCGCAAGCCGTTTGGCCCGCAACCGGGCTTGCCAAGCGCTGCAATAGCCGTAGCTTTGCTATGGCTTTCACGAAGCTTACGCCGGAAACGACCCGCTGGCGATGGCCGCCGCCGCCGCGCGGGTCTCCACGCCGAGCTTTTCAAACACATGTTCCAGGTGCTTGTTGACGGTGCGCGGGCTCATGCCCAGGATCTGCGCAATGTCGCGGTTGGTCTTGCCCTTGGCCAGCCAGCCCAGCACCTCCGTCTCGCGCGGGGTCAGGGCGGCGTCTTGCAGGCGCTGGCTGCTGGCGCGCAGGTTTTCGTTGGCGAGGCGCAGCACCAGCATGCGCTCACCAATGCCGACTTCGCCGACATCCTGGGCCAGCAGGCTGGCTTGGCCCAGCGCCTGCTGTGCGGCCTGGTCGCGGGCCGATTGCAGCCAGGCCGCTGCGGCAGGCTGCGCGCCGCCAAAAGCCTGCTCCAGCCACTGCACCGCCTGGGGCGAGCGCCAGGCAATGCGGCCCTGGCGGTCCAGCACCACCACGCCCATGCCGCCCACATCCACCGCCGCCTGGGCCATGCGGCCCACATGGGCGTTGTGCATATGGCGGGCCAGGCGCGCCAGCACCTCGGGCAGCTTCAGCGGTTTGACGACATAGTCCACCCCGCCGCAGGCAAAGCCCTCGACGATATGGTCGGTCTCGGACAGCCCGGTCATAAAGATCACCGGCACATGGGCCCAGGCCGGGTGCGCCTTGATCTTGCGGCACAGCGAGAAACCGCTCTCGCCGGGCATCACGCAGTCCAGCAGCACGGCATCCGGCGTGGCCATGTCCAGCCGCTCCAGCGCCTCGGCCGCATTGCGGGCCACCAGCACGGTGTAGTCCTGCTGGCTCAGCGCTTCGCAGAGAAAGCCGAGGGTCTCGATGGCATCGTCGACCACCAGGACGACGCCGGCATGGGGCGTGTGATGAGGCATGGCTAGTTGTCGGGCGAGGAGGCCGCGAGGCTTTCGAGGATGGCGGGGAAATCAAAGCGCTGCGCCGCCGCGTCCAGGGCCTGCAGCGCATGGCGTGATTCGGGGTGGCTGGCCTGCGCGGCCGCCAGCCGCTTGCGCAGGCCGGCGCCATCGCCAAAGCGCGCCAGCCGCGTCAAATCCGCATGCAGCTCGGGCGGCAGTGGCGCTGGAGCTTGCAGCTCTTGCGGGCTGGGCGGCAGTGTGGCGGGGGCCGGGGGCGCAGCCGCGTCTTCCAACCATTCCAGCTTCAGCAGCCAGGCCAGGGTGTCCATCAGCTCGGACTCCAGCACCGGCTTGCCGACAAAGGCCTGGCAGCCAGCGCGCTCCAGCTGCTCAGGCTGGTTCTCAAACAGGTCGGCCGAGACGATGACGATCGGCAGGTGCACGGCGCTGTACTGCTGGCGTACCAGCGCGGCGGTCTGCCAACCGCTCAGGTCGTCCATGCTCAAATCCAGCAGCAGCGCATCAGGGGGAGCATCGCGGATGATCTCCAGGCACTCCTGGCCGCTGGCGGCCTCCAGCACGGTAAACCCCAGCGGGATCAGCACCCCGGCCAGCAGCTGGCGGTGGATGGGCTGGTCATCGACCACCAGCAAGGTTCTGCGCGGCCCCAGGTAGCCGCCGATAAAGGGCCGCGCCTGCAGCTGCCCGGCTAGCGCGCGTGGCGGGTTGTGTACCTCGCTCAGGTACAGCCGTACCGAGAAGGTGCTGCCCTGGCCGGGTGTGCTTTGCAGCTGCAGCTCGCCGCCCATCAGCAAGGTCAGCATGCGGGTGATGGTCAGCCCCAGGCCGGTGCCGGTGCTGGCCGCGCGGCGCCCGGCGCTGCCCCGCTCAAAGGGCATAAAGATGCGCTCATGGTCCTGCGGCGCAATGCCGATGCCCGTGTCGCAAATGTCAAAGCGCACCACATCGCTGTGGCAGTTGACCTGCAGGCGGATGCTGCCGCTGTCGGTAAAGCGGATGGCATTGCCCAGCAGGTTGATCAGAATCTGCCGCAGGCGCTTGGCATCAGCCCGCACCCAGGGCGGCATGCGGCCCTGGGTCTGCAGCGTAAATGCCAGGCCCTTGGCCTCGGCCTGGGGCCGCACCATGCGGTTCACGGCCTCCAGAAACTCGGGGAACTGCAGCGGCGCCGGGTCCAGCCGCAGGCGCCCGGCCTCGATGCGCGCCAGGTCCAGCAGCTCGTCGATCAGCGAGTGCATGTGCTGGCCGCTGTGCAGCATGGTGCTGATGTGCTCGTTAGCGGGGCCGGGCAGATCACTGCGCCGCAGCAGCAGCTGGGCGTAGCCCAGGATGCTGGTGAGAGGCGTGCGCAGCTCATGGGCCATGCCGGCCACATAGCGCGACTTGGCCTGGTTGGCCGCCTCGGCATGCTCCTTGGCCGCTTGCAGCTGCGCATCGGTGCGCTGGTGGGCCTCAATTTCTTGCATCAGCATATGGGTCTGGCGCTCCGATTCCTCGCGCGCCATGCGCCGGCTGTCCTTGGCCAGCACCAGCCACCAGGCATACAGCGCGCAGAGCAGGGCCAGCAGCGAGAAGGCGCGCACAAAGGCCCAGCGCAAATCCGTCTGCCCGGGCGACAGGCTTTGCTGCATATAGACCACGAACAAGGCCAGCGCCATGGGGCTGGCCAGCAGCAGCACCGTGCCCGCATAGGAGGCCAGCCGAAAGTTGATGCTGCGCTGGATGCGCAGCGGCAGCAGGCTTTCGTAGAGGCTGCGCCACTGCACCTGCGCCCGCGCGGTGCTGGGCTTGCAGCGATCCTGGCAGCGCGAATCGAGCGAGCAGCACAGCGAGCAGATCGGCGCGCCATAGGCTGGGCAGCCGGCCATGTCGGCGCGCTCGAACTGGTTTTGGCACAGGGCACATTGCAGCTCGGGGGCGTCAAACACCTCGGGCGTGCGGGCGATGTACCAGCGCCCGCGCGTGAGCCAGGCCAGCAAGGGCGATACCAAGAGCGCAATGGCCAGCGCGATATAAGGCGCAAAGGCGCTGGCCAGCTCGCCCAGCAGGCCGCTGTAGGCAATGCCGGCAGCCACCGCGGCAATGCCCATGGCGCCCAGGCCCACGGGGTTGAGGTCGTGCAGATAAGCGCGGCGGAACTCGGTGCCCGGCGGGCTCAGCCCCAGCGGCTTGTTGATGACCAGATCCGCCACCAGCGCGCCCACCCAGGCCACCGCAATATTGCTGTAAATGCCCAGCACCTTCTCCAGCGCGCTGAACACGCCCAGGGTCATGATCAGCATCGCGATCATCACGTTGAACACCAGCCAGACCACGCGGCCCGGGTGGCTGCGGGTGATGCGTGAGAACACATTGGACCAGGCCAGCGAGCCGGCATAGGCATTGGTCACATTGATCTTGATCTGCGCCATGACCACAAAAATCAGCGTCACCCAGAGGGCGGTGCCCGGGTCCTGGAAGATCTTGCCAAAGGCCGTCAGGTAGAGGTGGGTGGGGTCGGAGGCTTCGGCCACCGTCGAGCCAAACTGCAGCGCCACATAGGCCAGGTAGGCGCCGCCCAGCATGCGGACTGCGCCCATCAGGATCCAGCCTGGCCCGCCCATCAGCACGCAAAACCACCAGCGGCCCCGGTTGGCCGCGGTCTTGCGCGGCATAAAGCGCAGGTAATCGACCTGCTCGCCGACCTGCACGATCAGCGCAAAGATCACGGTGCTGGCCGAGCCAAAGTAGAGCCAGTTGAAATCGGCGCTGCCCGAGGTGAGGCCCGACAGGCCCGGCAGCTCCTGCACAAACTGTGGCTGCTGGAAGGCCAGCCACAGGTAGGGGGCCAGCAGCATCAGCGCCCACACCGGCTGGGTCCAGGCCTGCAGCTTGGAGATAAAGGTGACGCCATACAGCACCATCGGTATCACCACCAGCGCGCACAGCACATAGCAAACCACCAGCGGCCAGCCCAGCGCCATCTGCACCGCCAGCGCCATGATGGCCGCCTCCAACGCAAAGAAGATAAAGGTGAAGGTGGCGTAGACCAGCGAGGTGATGGTCGAGCCCAGGTAGCCAAAGCCGGCGCCCCGGGTGAGCAGGTCCATGTCCAGCCCATAGCGCGCCGCATACACCGAGATGGGCCAGGCGGTCAGAAAGATCACGATGCCCATCACCGCAATCGCCCAGGCCGCGCTGCTGAAGCCATAGGCCAAGGTGATGGTCGCGCCAATCGCCTCCAGCGCCAGAAAGGACAGCCCGCCCATCGCCGTGTTCAGCAGCTGCCATTCGCTCCAGCGCCGTGCCTTCTGCGGCGTAAAGCGCAGCGCGTAGTCCTCCATGGTTTCGTCAGCCACCCAGGCGTTGTATTCGCGGCGGATCGGGAAGATCTTTTGGGAGGGCTTGTTCATCACAGGCAGCGCACAGGCGCTGTGGGCATGGGATCGGCAGACTAAGCAATATTCAGGCCACGGCAAGGCTGGAGCGGCCGGCGAGGTGCGGCTGGCGAGGTAGGGCTGCATTCGACGTGGACAGCAAAGGTGCCGGCAAGGCTATCCGGTTGTGCCTACGCAGGGGCTACGTCAAATGACGTATGGGTGATTGGGGGCGGCACTTTTAGAGTGACCAACAGGTTTCAACCCGTTATCAGTTCAGTGATCTGAACCACTTGAGGAGAAAAGCATGTCTCAGGATTTCCAACAGTCGCTCCGCCGCCGCCGTCTTTTGCAAGGCCTGGGTGCCATCAGCATGGCAGGGCTGCCTATGCTGTCGCGTGCCCAGACGCCACCCACTGCCCAGGTCAACACCACCAAGCTGGCGGTGACCGATACCGAGGTGGTAGTAGGCCAGTTGCACTCGTCGACCGGCACCATGGCGATCTCCGAGACCGGCTCCATCCAGGCCGAGCAATTGGCCATTGACCAGATCAACGCCATGGGCGGTGTGCTGGGCCGCAAGATCCGCGTGATCAAGGAAGACGGCGCCTCCGACTGGCCCACCTTTGCCGAAAAGGCCAAGAAGCTGCTGATCAGCGACCATGTGGCCACCGTGTTTGGCTGCTGGACCTCGGCATCGCGCAAGGCGGTGCTGCCGATCTTTGAGAAGGAAAACGGCCTGCTGTACTACCCCACCTTCTACGAAGGCCTGGAGCAGAGCAAGAACGTCATCTACACCGGCCAGGAAGCGACGCAGCAGATTCTGTACAGCCTCGACTGGGCCAAGAAGGAGAAGAACGCCTCCAAGGTGTTCCTGGTGGGCTCGGACTACATCTGGCCGCGCACCTCGATGAAGATTGCCCGCAAGCACATCGAGACCTTCCAGAAGGGCAAGGTCGTCGGCGAGGAGTACTACCCGCTCAGCAACACCAACTTCAACTCGCTGATCAACAAGATCAAGGTGGCCAAGCCGGATCTGATTTTTGCAGCAGTCGTGGGCGGCTCCAACGTGGCCTTCTACAAGCAGCTCAAGGCGGCGGGCATCACCGGCGACAAGCAGTTCCTGGTGACCCTGTCGGTGACCGAGGACGAAATGCTGGGCATTGGCGGCGAGAACTTTGCCGGCTTCTACTCCAGCATGAAGTACTTCCAGTCGCTGGACAACCCGAATAACAAGAAGTTTGTCGAAGCCTTCAAGGCCAAGTACGGCCCCAAGTCGGTCATCGGCGATGTGACCCAGGCCGGTTACCTGGGCCCCTGGTTGTGGAAGGCTGCGGTCGAGAAGGCTGGCAGCTTCGATGTCGCCAAGGTCACCGCCGCCTCGCCGGGCATCGAGCTGAACACCGCCCCGGAAGGCTACGTGAAGATCGACGCCAACCACCACCTCTGGAGCAAGTCGCGCATTGCGCAGGGCCTGCCGGACGGGACCTTCAAGGTGGTGTCCGAGTCGCCTGAATTGATCAAACCGGATCCGTTCCCCAAGGGTTACCAGTAAATCTGAACCTTAGGGACGGGCCAGAGGCAAACAGCCCCTGGCCCGCGTTGCCGCCGACCACCCACCCGACACGAGAGCGCCATGACCTTTTCTGAAATGATGAACATCGGGCTGATGCAGGGCTTTGCGGGCCTCAGCTTGTTTGCCGTATTGCTGCTGATGGGCCTGGGCCTGGCGATTATTTTTGGCCAGATGGGGGTCATCAACATGGCGCATGGCGAGTTCATGACCATCGGTGCCTACACCGTGTTCATGGCCTCGACCCTGGTGGAGGCCCATGCCCCGGCATGGATGCCTTACTACTTCCCCTTGTCGATTGCGGCGGCCTTTGTATTTGCGTTTGTGCTGGGCTGGTTGGCCGAATGGGCGTTGATACGCCATCTGTACAAGCGCCCGCTCGATACCTTGCTGGCCACCTGGGGCCTCAGCCTGGGGCTGCAGCAGGTGTTCCGCACGGTGATCGGCCCCAAAGAGGTGAGCCCCACCTTGCCCGAGTGGCTGATGGGCTCCTGGTCGCCCAGCGAGGGGTTGGACATTCCGATCAACGGCATGTTTGTGCTGGCGCTGGCGCTGCTGGTGACGGCCGGCGTGCTGATTGCGCTGTACCGCAGCCGCTGGGGCCTGCGGGTGCGGGCAACGGTCAGCAACCGGGTGATGGCCAATGCCATCGGCATCAACACCAAAAAGACCGACCGCCTGACCTTTGCGATTGGCTGCGGGGTGGCAGGCATTGCCGGCGCGGCCTTCACCACCATTGGCTCGACAGGGCCTACCTCCGGCTCGCTCTACATCGTGGATTCCTTCCTGGTCGTCACCTTTGGCGGCGCGGCCAGCCTGCTGGGCACCGTGGCATCGGCCTTTGGCATTGCCCAGGTGCAGTCGATCAGCGAGTTCTTCCTGAGCGGCTCGATGGCCAAGGTGCTGACCTTGTCCTTCATCGTCGTGGTCTTGATGTTCCGGCCCCAAGGCCTGTTTGCCAGCAAGGTGCGCCGCTAAAGCCGGTGGAAAGGATGACAACCATGAAAGATATGCGTGCTTGGCTGGAGCGAACCGGCCTGGGACATGTGGCACTGCTGGCCGTGGTGCTGATGGTGGTGTTCCCGCTGGCGCTGGATTCGTTCCGCCTGAACCTGGTGGGCAAGTACCTCTGCTACGCCTTTGTGGCCGTGGGCTTGGTGATGCTCTGGGGCTGGGCCGGCGTGCTGAGCCTGGGGCAGGGCGTGTTCTTTGGCCTGGGCGGTTATGCGATGGCCATGTTCCTCAAGCTCGAAGCCTCGGACAAGGCCAGCACCAGCATCCAATCAACCCCCGGCATCCCCGACTTTATGGACTGGAACCAGCTCACCGCGCTGCCACTGTGGTGGACGCCGTTTGAGTACCTGCCGTTTGCGCTGTTTGCCGTGGTGGCAGCACCTGCGCTGCTCGCCTTCATCATCGGTTTTGCGATGTTCCGCCGCCGGGTGGGCGATGTCTACTTTGCCATCATCACCCAGGCCGTGGCGCTGATTCTCACGGTGCTGATCATCGGCCAGCAGGGCTACACCGGCGGCGTCAACGGCATGACCGATCTGCGCACCCTGCTGGGCTGGGACATCCGTACCGACAGCGCCAAGTACATCCTCTACTACGTCTGCTGCGGTCTGTTGCTGCTGTCCGTCGTTGCCTGCCTCTGGATCCAGAAAAGCAAGCTCGGCACCCTGTTGCTGGCGATGCGCGACAAGGAGGACCGCGTGCGCTTCTCCGGCTACGACGTGTCGATGTTCAAGGTGTTTGTGTTCTGCCTGGCCGCTGCGATATCGGGCATTGGCGGCGCGATGTTTGCGCTGCAGGTGGGCTTTATGTCGCCCTCCATCGTCGGCATTGTTCCCTCGATCGAGATGGTGATCTTTGCTGCTGTTGGTGGCCGCATGAGCCTGGTGGGTGCCGTCTATGGCGCGCTGCTGGTCAACTTTGGCAAGACCTATTTCTCCGAGACCTTCCCGGATCTTTGGATGTTCTGCATGGCCGGCCTGTTCATCGTGGTGACCATGTTCTTCCCCAATGGCCTGGCGGGCCTGTATGCCAGCAAGGTCAAGCCCATGCTGGCGCGGCGTGCCGCCAAATCGGCCAGCACGCCAAGCCAAGGCGCTGGCCCTTCCATCACCAAGCCCGCAACCCCCAGCAGCAAAGCCCAGGAGCCGGTCGCCGGCAAGCCTGCTGCCGAAGCCGTCTGAACCAGGAGCGCGCAATGAGCAATACCGACTTTGCACTGGCTGTTGAAGGTTTGACGGTCTCCTTTGACGGCTTCAACGCCATCGAGGACCTGACCCTGTATGTGGACAAGAACGAGCTGCGCGTGATCATCGGCCCCAACGGCGCCGGCAAGACCACCTTGCTCGACCTGATCTGCGGCAAGACCAAGGCCAGCAGCGGCAGCATCAAGTTCCAGAACGAAGAGCTGACGGGCATGGACGAGTACCTGCGCGTGCGCAAGGGCATCGGCCGCAAGTTCCAGACCCCGTCAATCTACGAGAACCTGTCGGTCTTCAAGAACCTGGAGGTCTCCTACCCCGAGGGGCGCTCGGTGTTTGGCGCGCTGCGCTTTCAGTGCAGCCCGGCCGTGCAGCAGCGCGTGCAGGCGGTGGCGCAGGAGATTGGCCTGGACCATGTGTTGGAGATGGAATCGGGCCTGCTGTCGCACGGGCAAAAGCAGTGGCTGGAGATTGGCATGCTGCTGATGCAGGAGCCCGAGCTGCTGATGCTGGACGAGCCGATTGCCGGCATGAGCGCGCGCGAGCGCGAGCTGACGGCCGATCTGCTCAAGCGCATCTGCGTGGGCCGCTCGGTGATCGTGATCGAGCACGACATGGAGTTTGTGGCCCGCATTGCGCACAAGGTCACCGTCATGCACCAGGGCAAGATTCTGGCCGAAGGCTCGATGGAGGCCGTGCAGTCCGATCCCAAAGTCATCGATGTCTACCTGGGCCACTGAGGAGCCGCATATGCTGAAAGTCAACGATATCCACGTGGCCTACGGACAAAGCGAGGCGCTCCACGGCATCTCCTTCGAAGGCCGTCCCAACGAAACCCTGGCCATCATGGGCCGCAACGGCATGGGCAAGACCACCTTGTTCAAGGCGCTGATGGGCGTGCTGCCGCTCAAGAGCGGGGCGGTGCAGGTCGCCGGCCAGGATGTGTCGCGCGACGAGAGCTATCTGCGCGTGGCCAAGGGCATTGCCTATGTGCCCCAGGGCCGCATGATCTTCCCGACCCTGAGCGTCGAGGAGAACATCGAAACCGGTCTGGAAAACGCCAGCGACCGCAAGATCCCGGACGAAATCTATGCGCTGTTCCCCGTGCTCTGGGACATGCGCCGGCGCAAGGGCGGCAACCTCTCGGGCGGGCAGCAACAACAGCTGGCCATTGCCCGCGCGCTGGTCACCAACCCCAAGGTGCTGCTGCTCGACGAGCCTACCGAGGGCATCCAGCCCTCCATCATCAAGGACATCGCCAAGGCGCTCAACGAGATCCGCAAGATGCGCGAGATCACCATCGTCGTTTCCGAGCAGGTGCTGCATTTTGCGATGGATGTGGCCGACCGGCTCTTTGTCATCGAAGGCGGGCGCATCGTACACGAGACCGACCGCGCCAACACCAACGAGGCCCACATCAAGTCCTATCTGTCGGTTTAGGTCCTTGCGCGGTCGGCCGCTGGCACTGCGCTGCCGGCCCGCATTTTTCTGTTTCATTGACTGCATCACAGGAGCTGCACATGCCCGAAACCCTGATCAAGGTTGACCTGTCCCAACCGGCCCCCTCCAACGAGAAGGTGCACAACCGCTGGCACCCCGATATTCCGATGGCCTGCTGGGTGAACCCCGGCGATGACTTTGTGCTGGAGACCTACGACTGGACGGGGGGCTTTATCCAGAACAACGACAGCGCCGACGATGTGCGCGATGTGGACCTGACCACAGTGCACTACCTGTCGGGCCCGGTGGGCGTAAAAGGGGCCGAGCCGGGCGACCTGCTGGTTGTGGACCTGCTCGACATCGGCGCCAAGGACGAGAGCCAGTGGGGCTTTAACGGCTTTTTCTCGCAGAAGAACGGCGGCGGATTCTTGACGGACCACTTTCCGTCGGCACAAAAATCGATCTGGGATTTCCAGGGCATGTTCACCACCTCACGCCACATCCCCGGCGTGCGCTATGCCGGTCTGATCCATCCCGGTCTGATCGGCACCTTGCCCGATCCCAAGATGCTCGACATCTGGAACACCCGCGAGCAGGCGCTGATCGACACCAACCCGGACGGCAACCTGGCCAACCCGCCGTTTATGGCGACCGCGCACATGGGCCAGCTCAAGGGCGAGGCGCGCGACAAGGCGGCCGCCACCGGTGCCCGTACCGTGCCCCCGCGCGAGCATGGCGGCAACTGCGACATCAAGGACCTCTCGCGCGGCTCCAAGATCTTCTTCCCGGTCTATGTCGATGGCGCCGGCCTGTCGGTCGGCGATCTGCACTTCAGCCAAGGCGATGGCGAAATCACCTTCTGCGGCGCGATCGAAATGGCCGGCTGGGTGCACATGAAGGTGTCGATCATCAAGGGCGGCATGGCCAAGTACGGCATCAAGAACCCCATCTTCAAGCCCAGCCCCATCGTGCCGACCTACAACGACTATGTGATCTTTGAAGGCATCAGCGTTGACGAATCAGGCAAGCAGTACTACCTGGATGTGAACGTGGCCTACAAGCAGGCCTGCCTGAACGCCATCGAGTACCTGAAGAAGTTCGGCTACTCCGGCGCCCAGGCCTACTCCATCCTCGGCACCGCCCCGGTGCAGGGCCATATCAGCGGTGTGGTGGATGTGCCCAACGCCTGCGCCACCCTGTGGCTGCCCACGCAGATCTTTGAGTTCGACATCAACCCCAATGCCTCCGGCCCGGTCAAGTACCTGGATGGCAGCATCGACATGCCCATCTCGTACGACAAGTAAGACGCTGGCTTGCGCGGGCCGCAGCGCCGGCCCGCTTTTATCTTTTTGTGCAGGAGACTTTGATGCCCACCTATGACTACGCCTGCCAGCAATGCGGCGAGTTCGACGCGCTGCGCCGCCTGGCCGACCGCAATCTTGCCTGTGCTTGCCCGCAGTGCGGCGCCGCCGCGGAGCGCGTCATCACCCAGGCCCCGCGCCTGGCCTGCACCTCCCCCCAGCAGCGCCGCGCCGCCGAGGTCAACGAACGCGCTCGCCATGCGCCGCGCATGTCGCGTGACAACGACCCTGCTGCGGGTAGCTATGGGCGGCTGCGGCATCCGAGTGGGTGTGGGTGCTGCAGTGGGGGTGCGAAGACTGGCGCCGCTGCGGCAGCGGCGCAGCCGGCGCTGAAAAGCCAGGTGGGGAATCGGCCTTGGATGATTAGCCACTGAGGCGTGACTCCGCGACCTCCCGGCAACGGGGTGCGGCGTTTATCCCCGCTATTCGCCGCAGTTTGTGCGGCGAATAGCGCTTGCCGTCCAACGCTTGCATGCGGTCCAAGAGAAAGCCTCCCTGGCGCGTATAGACGCCAAGGAGGCTGAAAGGCTTTCAGGCGGCTCAACGAATGATGGACCCCGCGCGCTGCGGAGCCCAGGCCGTTTAGGCGGCGTCTTTTTTGTTCCTGCGGCGCAGGCCCAGCCAGGCGGCCAGGCCCAGTACGCCCAGCGAGGCTGCACCTGCGGCTCCTGCAATGGGCACGGGCACGGCGGCAGTGGGAATCACCGGTGGCGCAGTGACGCCAGCGCCTGTGACCGTGACCGATCGCGTCGTGGTCACAGGGGCGGTGAATGGGAAGGTCAGCGTGGCATTGGCCGCGCCAACCTGGGTAGGCGCGTATTGCAGCGTGACCGTGCATGCGCCCGCTGCCGGCAAGGTGGTGTTGGAGCAGGTGTCGGCTGTCAGGCTGAACTCTGCGCCCAGACTGTGGATCAGGCTGGCCACATCCAAAGGCAATGAGCCCACCCCATTGCTCAGGCTGATGGTTTGCTGCGCCGTATTGCCCACGGTGACGTTGCCAAAATCCAGAGCCGTCGGGCTGATCGCAAAATCTATTGCTGCCACCTCCAGGCGCAGGCTGGCCTGGTTGGTCACGCCGCCTGCCGTGGCGCTCAGCACAATGTCTTGCACATCTCCTGGGTTCGCATCCTGGGCGACCGTGATGTTCACCACCACGGTTTGCGACGCCAATGGGCTCAGTGCTACGGGGGAGGCCGGGCTGACAATGCTGGCGCTCCAGCCTGCTGGCAAGGTATTGAGCGCCAATTCAGCGTTGACATCACTACCGGCATTGAAGTTTTGAATGCTGAAGCTGCGTGTGATGGTTTGGCCAGGGACTACGGCGTCATTGGCCGGGGCAAAGACTTGCAAGGCGCCGGGGTCCGACCAGATTTCGGTGGCCTCAACGGCCCAGCGTGCGCCGGGTGCCAGGCTGGCTCTGTTCCATTGCAGGTAATAGCCTGCGTCTCGGTAGTTTGCATCTGCGGTACTGCTTAGTTGGCCTGCTGCAGCTTGAATGTTTCCAGTGTCAAAGAAACCTGCGAAATATGCGGAAGCGGGCGTGGCTGGGTTGGCATAAAAGCCCATATAGCCGGTTGCTGCAAACGAGTCATTGCTGATGTAGACCATGCTGTTGTTGGCGTCATACCAACTGCGCGCCGAGTCAATGCCACCGAAGTAGCTGTCACCGCCATGGAAGAAACGCAGGTCGTTAAAAGTATTGCTGCCTGTGTTCTCCAGTTCCCAGCGCTTGAGAATTTGTCTGTCGCCATTCACATAGCTGAAGATTTGCGTGAATTGCACGCCACTGCTGCCGAGGGTGGTGACGGTGGTGATTGTGTAAGGGTCTCCAGCGGTGCCGCTGCCAGTGCGCACGTTGCTCACGGGGGAGGCAGTCGGGCTCCCTTGGTAGCCGGTGGAATAGCGCTCCAGGGTATTGACACCATCCAGGAAAATCACAGAGCCCCAAGAATACTCGCTGAAATACTGCTGGGCGCGACTGCCTGCCTGGTCAAGCCACACTGCAGGAGTACCTGTATTGGTCACACAGGCCTCCAATGGGTTCGGGGCTGACGCATTAAAGCATTGTGTTTGTGCATAGCTGGCGGCACTGCCTGCTGCCAGACCGGCCAGCATCAGGGTTTGGATAAAAGATCGGGAAACAGACATGAACGGGACTTCTCCATATTAAAAAAGCAATGTGCCCGTAGCGCAGATTCGCGTTGGCGAAGTGGCGACAGGTGGGGCATCAAGGCCGTGACCTTCAAGGCCATGGGCATTTACAACAATGCGACGCCCTTTTTTAACATTCTGTTAACTGTTGATCTATCCCTAAGTTCAGGTAATTTGCAGCCTCATTCCTTCTCTTTGCGGCCATTTCAGCATTCAAAAACTACCAGTGAATCTGTGGCGCTTGTATTCGCTGGGTGTGGTTGTGTGTGGGCCCAATGGAATCTGCCCGTTTTAATAGACAGTCTTTAACTTCCTGCGCGAAGTTGTTCATAGTCAATGGCTCATCGTCATCCCGGCGTGGCGCCACCAAGTCTCTCATTCTCATTTGCCGCGGTCTCGGTATTCTTTGGCTGCTGTTGGCCGCCATACCCATGCGCAACATATTCTCTCCAACGCCCTCGTTTCAGGAATGGCGACATGGCAGCTTTTAGTGGGCCCGCTGCGAATCGGGCTCTGGCGTTCTGGCATTTTTTTTTTTGGAAAATGCGGCAAGAGCCCCGGTCACCGCATTGCACAAGGTCACTGGCTGATTAGGCCACCGGCTGAAAATCGCGAATGAGCGAACCTCTGTTTCTGGCCGTTCTTCGGTATTCAAAATCAAGTTCGCACTAGCCGCGCTAGGGACCCTCTGCAAAACTCCCTGCCGTGGTCTGAACGCGGACTCGGGCGATCCGCTGCGTTGTCTTCCTTGTCAATAGCTACGGCTATTGACTGCAAAAGACGCCTTGCGTCTCATCCCGATCCGCGTCCATCCCGCTTGGCGAGGGTTTTGCAGAGGATCCCTAGATGGTCGATTCGTCGGCCTGCCGAAGCAACAAAGAGTGACCAGCAGATTTACAACGACCCGGCCCATCCATGCGGTGATTACAAACGCTATTCACTGCAAATCTTGCGGCGAATAGCGCAGACAAAGCATCGAATACGACGAGAGGGAGTCGGCTCCCATGCGCCCAGTAAAAAACCTCCCTGGCACGGTCAAGCGCCAGGGAGGCTTTACAGCCTTGCAGCTGTCAAAGGCTGTGATGCGCCCCGCGTGCTGCGGAGCCCAGGCCGTTTAGGCCGCGTCTTTCTTGTTCCTGCGGCGCAGGCCCAGCCAGGCGGCCAGGCCCAGTATGCCTAGCGATGCCGCACCTGCGGCACCGGCAACGGGAACAGGCGTTGGCGCTGTGGGAACGACTCCACCCTGTAGCGACGTGGGAATGGTTCTGACGGTATCGCTGGTTGCGGTATCGGCCAGCGTCGCGGTGACTTCGCAAGTCCATTGCTGGTTGGCTGGCAACGGTATGGCGATGTTGACCGGTGAAGCAGGCCCTGCTGCACTCCCGCTAGCACTACCTCCAGCCGAGCCAGTGCACGTGACCTCGTACGCACTGACGGCGTAGCCGGGAGGCATGGTCATGGGGGCTTCCACCGTCACGCCTGTCGCGCTGATGGCGGTGATCTGTGCAGTGCGAGCGGAGGCGTATCCCAGACTCAGAAAAAGCGTCCCATTCTGTGGAAGGCGGGAAGGAATATCAGAGAAATTCGTACCGCCGACGGGACCTCCATTGGGGGTAAAACTCACATTCTCTACTCGGCCCGATGCGCAAGAGTCGCCGTTGTAGCCTCCCTCTGAGCCATTCACAGGTGGCGTGGTGTTGGTTGCACGGCCTTGCAAGGCGATAGTGGGCGAGCCGGCATAGGTTCCGCCATTCGCGCCCCCGCCACCATCATTGGTGGTGCTGAGGTCTATGTCTTCGCCATTGCCGGCAGACGGGGCTGGGGATTCGCATAAATCAGTAATCGCTGCTTTTTGGATTGATAGCAAAGGTATTTCCTCGTTCACGGAGATCACACCTCCAGCGCCCAGCGAGCCTCCTCCACCTCCACCCCCTCCGCCTCCGGCGCGAGCCCAGGTGACAGTGCCGTTGATATTCATAGACGAGGCACCTCCTCCCCCACCGCCGCCCCCGCCAAGGCCTCCGCCGCCACCCGTGCCACCATTGCCTGCACCGGAGCCACCTGCACCTCCCGCACTGGGCGATGCGGATGCATTAACACCTTGTGCACCGGAGGCGCCCCTCACCAAGCTCACCGCATCCCCAGGAGCAACCTGTACTAGTCCGCTGACACCGGCACCATTGCCGCCCCCGCCGCCGCCGTATGACTGAGGTGATGGGGTGGCCAAACCACCGGCGCCCCCTCCAGCGCCTGCGATCCAGAAAATAACCTCATTCATGCCACTCGGCACTTCGCAGCTGAACGATGCTGCGGAGACTGGGCCACTCACGCAATCGGCTGCCAGCGCATATGGCGCGGCGCCTGCCAGCGCAAGTGCGGTAGCGGAGCGCAGCCAGTGTTTCTGCAGCGCGTGGTTGAGGAGGGATGGAGCGAATCTAGTCGACATCTAGGCCCTTTCCGCACAGGATTTGTGCTGTAAGTAATTGATTGTCAATGTGTGATTCCGTATGGCAGTTGCTTATCAAAATCAGATGAAAATATACGATAGATATATGCTATTTATTGGGCGTAACTGCTTTTATAGGTTTTGTATAAGATTCGTTCACATTGCTGTGGTGTTGCAGCTACCAAATTAGTAGCTGATGGCGCAAGTAATGGGTAGCTGAAAATATCGTGCTTGAAATGAAAGTAGATGTATCGGTTGTTGTATGCCTGCAGCGGTGCTTTGGGTGTCATGCAGCAATAATTGCTTTGATTTCATGCGGAAAACCGTTCTGGTTTTCTAAAAGTTGCCAGCAGGGTGGCAGATATTCGCAAGCTGTTATATGTGGTATCGATTGGATGATTCGATATTTTTACGGGCGTCAGAGAGTCAACAACCCAGGTAAACAAGGGTTTTGATCAGGAGCAATCGCCAGATGGTTGATGGCGGAAAAGGCCGCCAAAGGCTGCCATGGCGCAGGGATTTGGTATCCAGCCGCTGTGTGGTAATCCGGAAGCGGGCGCACGGTGCCCTTGGTGGCAACAGCGATGCAAGGCCTTATCTGATTGGGTTCTGGGAGGCGGTGCAGCGACAAAGCCTCGATGCTTGCATGGCGCCGCGCTCAGGCAAAACGGCCACATTACCTAAGGCAATGTGGCCGTTTTTGTGCACTCAGTGTGCTTTGTCTAAACCGCGCTCAATCGTAACTCCGCGCATCCTCAATCACCTTGCCATCATTGGGCAGCTCGCCCGGGCGCAGCAGTGCGATATCGGCGCGCAGCTTGGTGATGTCGCGCACGGCGTCGGCGATCTGTTCGGCCAGGCCGGCGCCCAGCTCGGTGGTTTCCACCTGCAGGCTCATCTGGTCCTGGGCCATCGCGCCGCTGACGACCAGGCGCGCCTTTTGCACTTGGGGGAAGCGTTTGACGACTTCGGCAATCTGGCCGGGGTGCACAAACATGCCGCGCACCTTGGTGGTTTGGTCGGCGCGGCCCATCCAGCCTTTGATGCGGGTGTTGGTGCGGCCGCTGGGGCAGTGGCCGGGGAGGATGGCTGACAGGTCGCCGGTGCCAAAGCGGATCAGCGGGTAGTCGGTGTTGAGGGTGGTGACGACCAGCTCGCCGACCTCGCCTTCGGCCACTGGGTCGCCGGTGCCGGGGCGCACGATTTCGACAATCACGTTCTCGTCCAGCACCAGGCCTTCGCGGGCCTCGGTCTCATAGGCGATCAGGCCCAGGTCGGCGGTGGCATAGCACTGGTAAGCAGCCACACCCCGGGCGCTGAACCAGTCGCGCAGCGAGGGCGGGCAGGCTTCGCCGGAGACGAGGGCCTTGGTCAAGGATGCAATGCGCTGGCCCTGGGCTTCGGCCTTCTCCAGGATGATTTTCAAAAAGCTGGGCGTGCCGATGTAGCCATGCGGGTGCAGATCGGCCATGGCTTGCACCTGCTGCTCGGTCTGGCCGGTGCCAGCGGGGAAGACGGTGGCGCCTAGCGCCTGGGCGCCCGATTCCATCATGGAGCCGGCGGGCACAAAGTGGTAGCTGAAGCTGTTGTGTACCAGCTCGCCGGCGCGAAAGCCAGCCGCATAGATGGCGCGCGCCATGCGCCAGTAGTCGGGGCGTTGGCCTTCGGGTTCATAGATGGGGCCGGGGCTGGCAAACATGCGCGGCATGGCGCTGCCAAACGGCGCGGTGTTGAAGCCGCCAAAAATGGCGCGGCCCGGGTGCTGGGCGCGCTCGGACTTTTGGCGCTCCAGCAGCTCATGCTTGCGGGTGACGGGCAGTTGGGCCAGCGCGGCGCGGCTGCTGATGCTGGCGGCATCGATGCCTTGCAGGATGCTGGCAAAGGCGGGGGCGTGTTGCTGGGCGTGCCGAATCTGGGCGGGCAGGCGGGCCATCAGATCGGCTTCGCGGGCAGCTGGGGCGCGGGTCTCCAGATCGTCGTAGTGCTGGCTCATGCGGTGTCTCCGGGACGTGTGATCGGTATTTTTGGGGCGAATCTGCCGCAGACGCCGGCTTCAGGACATCGGCCGGCGCAGTAGTGGGATCGTGGAAGGGGCGGGGTTCAGGCCAGCCAGCGTTTTCTGCGCTTGTAGCTCTTGACGTCCTTGAAGCTCTTGCGCTCACCGCCGCCCATGCCCAGGTAGAACTCTTTGACGTCCTCGTTGTTGGCGAGGTCCTTGGCGGCGCCGTCCATCATGATGCGACCGCTCTCCATGATGTAGCCGTAGTCGGCGTACTTCAGCGCCATGTGGGTGTTCTGCTCGGCCAGTACGAAGGTGACCTTTTCCTTCTGGTTCAGGTCCTGCACGATGTTGAAGACTTCTTCAACGATCTGTGGCGCCAGGCCCATCGAGGGCTCATCGAGCAGCACCAGGCGCGGGTTGCTCATCAGCGCGCGGCCAATGGCGCACATCTGCTGCTCGCCGCCCGAGGTGTAGGCCGCCTGGCTGGTGCGGCGGGTTTTAAGGCGGGGGAAATAGTTGTAGACCTTGTCCAGGTTGGCGGCAATCTCGCCCTTGTTGGTGCGGGTGTAGCTGCCGGTGAGCAAGTTCTCTTCGATGGTCAGGTGGGCGAAGCAGTGCCGGCCTTCCATCACCTGCACAACGCCGCGCTTGACCAGGTCGGAAGGGGTCAGCGCCTCGATGCGCTCGCCTTCGAGCTCGATGCTGCCCTTGGTGACTTCGCCGCGCTCGCCCTTGAGCAGGTTGGAGATGGCGCGCAAGGTCGTGGTCTTGCCGGCGCCATTGCCGCCCAAAATGGCCACGATCGATTCGCGCGGCACCGACAGCGAGACGCCTTTGAGCACCAGGATCACATGGTTGTAGATCACCTCGATGCCGTTGACGACCAAAAGCGGCGCGGCTGCGGATGGGGTGGAAGCTGTTTGCGGGGAATCGGTCATGCCGTCACCTGGTCTCTCAACAAAATAGAGGGCGGGCGGCCCCGGGGGAGCGGGCGCCTTCCGCAGGGAAGGGCGTCAGGGGCCAGCCACGAGAGGCCCCGGGCCATCAGGCCCAGGGACCAGGCAGCCTTAGCTGCAGGAACGTGGCGTCACGTTCTTTTCCTTGGCGTACTTCTCGGCGTATTCCTTGACCAGCGGGTCGATCAAGGTCTTGTCCGATTGGTACCAGTCGGAGGTCACGTTGAACTTGCTGCCGTCCCAGGTGGCGATGCGGGCCCAGTCAGCGCCCAGGTGGTTCTCGCAGCTGGTCTTGAAGGGGCGGATCATCTTGCCAAAGCCCAGCTCGTTCAGGCGTTCCTGGGTCATGTTCATGTTCTCCAGGCCCCAGCGGACTTGTTCGGAGGTCATGACCTTGCCCTTGCCGTACTTCTCTTGGGCGGTGCGGATGGCTTCGACCTGCAGCATCGCGATCATCATGCCGCGCGTGTGTGCCAGTTGGCCCAGTTCCTTGACATCGGATGCGGTGCCCTGGCCTTTGTCGTACAGCGTAGCCTTCACGTCGTCATGCACTTTGTCGCGCTCGGCGGTGTTGTGGATGGTGACGGTGTTGTAGCCTTTGGCGCCGGCACCGATGTCCTTGACGTCATGGTCGGAGCCGCCCCACCAGATGGCGTACATCTTTTCGCGGGGGTAGCCGGTGGCCTGGGCTTCGCGCACGGCGGTGGGCGTCATCACGCCAGCGGACCACAGCAGCACGTAGTCAGGGCGGTTCTGGCGGATCTGCAGCCAGGTGGATTTTTGCTCCACGCCGGGCGCCGTCACGGGCAGCAGCATCAGCTCAAAGCCATCCTTGGCGGCACGCTTTTGCAGCAGCGCAATGGGTTCCTTGCCGTAGGGCGAGTCGTGGTAGACCAGCGCAATCTTCTTGCCCTTGAGGTTGCCCTTTTCCTTCTTCAGGATGTCCTGCACGATGGAATCGGCGGCGGTCCAGTAGTTGCCCAGCAAGGGGAAGTTCCACTCGAACACCTTGCCGTCAGCCGATTGCGACAGACCGTAGCCGGGGGTGATGACGGGCATCTTGTCGCCCGCGGCCTTGTCGGTCACTGCAAAGGTGATGCCGGTCGATTGGGTGTCAAAGCCCGAGGCGCCGCCGTCGCGGCCCTTGAGGCGCTCGTAGCATTCCACGCCCTTGGCGGTGTCGTAGGCGGTCTCGCACTCTTCAAACTTGATCTTCACGCCGTTGATGCCGCCCTTGGCATTGACGAGCTTGAGGTAGTCCTGCTTGCCGTCACCCCATGGGATGCCCAGCGGCGCGAACTGGCCGGTGCGGTAGACCAGCAGCGGAACGAACTGCTCCTGGGCTTGTGCGACTGGGGCAGCCATCATGGCCCCCAGACCCAGGGCTGCCGTAGCAGCGGCGATCACAGCTTTCTTGAAAGACATGGTTTTATCTCCTTAGGTTGTTGGGGCTGATGACCCCCACTTGCGAACACTCTGCGTTGCTCTCTTCGAAAAAACTCTCAATGCGGGAACGGCCACAGACGCAGCTTCTGGCGGGCCGTAGCCCAGAGCTTGGCCAATCCATGGGGTTCGACAATCAGGAAAAACACGATCAGCGCGCCAAACACCATGTGCTCCAGATAGGTAGCGGTGGCGGTCGACAGCGGCAGGCCCAGCCAGTGGGGCACCTGGGTCAGGAAAATGGGCAGCAGCACAAAGAAGGCGGCGCCAAAGATGCTGCCCACGATGGAGCCCAGACCGCCGATGATGATCATGAACAGCAGCTGGAAGGAACGGTCCAGGCTGAAGGCTGCGGGCTCCCAGGCACCTAGGTGGACAAAGCCCCAGAGCGCACCGGCAATGCCGACGATAAAGCTGCTGACCGCAAAGGCCGAGAGCTTGGCGTACATGGGGCGGATGCCGATCACGCTGGCGGCCACATCCATGTCGCGCATGGCCATCCACTCGCGGCCAATGGCGCCACGCACCAGGTTCTTGGCCATGAGGCCCAGCACGCAGAGGATGGCCAGGCAGAACAAATACTTCTGCACGGGCGTCTCAATCGCCATGCCAAACACCGACAGCTTGCCGGCGCTGACCGAACCGGACGAGGAGTAGTTGCTGACCCAGGCGGCCCGGCTGGTGAGCCAGTCCATGAAGAACTGGGCCGCCAAGGTGGCCACCGCCAGGTACAGACCGCGAATGCGCAAGCTGGGCAGGCCAAACAGCACGCCGACCAGCATGGACACGAGGCCACCACCGATCAGCGACAGGATCAGCGGCATGCCTTCAAAGCGCACATGGAAGTTGTAGGCCGCATAGGCGCCCGCTGCCATGAATGCACCGGTGCCCAGCGAGATCTGGCCGCAGTAGCCCACCAGAATGTTGAGCCCGATGGCGCCCAGCGACATGATCAGGAAGGGGATCAGCACCGCCTTGAAGGTGTAGTCGCTGAACATGAAGGGCACCAGCACAAAGGCCACCAGCAGCAGGCCGAGGATGGCCCACTTGTCCTGCAGCACCGGGAAGATCTGCTGATCGGCCGCGTAGCTGGTCTTGAACTGGCCATTTTCACGATAAAACATAGGTCAGTTCTCCAATTACACGCGGTCGATGATCTTGTCCCCGAAGAGACCTTGAGGACGGAACAGCAGGAAGCACAGCGCCAGGCCATAAGCAAACCAGGTCTCGATACCGCCGCCCACATACGGGCCCAGGTAGACCTCGGAGAGCTTCTCGCCCACGCCGATGATCAAGCCGCCGACGATAGCGCCGGGCACGGAGGTGAGGCCACCCAGGATCACGACCGGCAAGGCCTTCAGGGCGACCAGCGACAGCGAATACTGCACGCCCAGCTTGGAGCCCCAGATGATGCCGACCACCAGCGCCACGCTGCCAGCGACAGACCAGACGATGACCCAGATGCGCGAGAGCGGAATGCCGATGGACTGGGCGGCCTGGTGGTCGTCGGCCACAGCGCGAAGGGCCCGGCCGGTCTTGGTTTTTTGGAAGAACACGCTCAGCACTAGTACCAGCACGGCGGCAATACCGGCGGCATACAGGTCTTCCTGGCTGATCAGCACGCCGCCCTGGAACATGTTTTCCAGGATGAACATGGGGTCCTTGGGCATGCCCACATTGATGCTGTAGACGGCCGAGCCAAAGATCATCGGGCCCAGGCCGTCGAGGAAGTAGGCGATGCCCAGGGTGGCCATCAGCAGCGCGATGGGCTCCTGGTTGACGAGGTAGCGCAGCGCAAAGCGCTCAATCGCCCAGGCCACACCCACCATGATGACCATGGCGACGATGAGCGCCAGCACAATGCTGAGCACACCAGGCTCCATGCCCAGCCATTTCGGAATCCATTCCGAAAAGCGCGCCATGGCCAACGCGGCAAACAACACCATCGCCCCCATGGCGAAGTTGAAGACGCCCGAGGCCTTGAAGATCAGCACAAAGCCCAGCGCGATCAGCGCGTAGAGCATGCCGACCATCAGGCCACCAAACAAAGTTTCAAGAAAAAATGCCATTGCGGTCCCCTGGGGTCTGTGCTCAGTGGCCTGCGCCCAAATAGGCGCGGATCACATCTTCGTTATTGCGGACTTCTTCGGGCGTGCCGTCGCCAATCTTCTTGCCGTAATCCAGCACCACCACCCGGTCGGAGATATCCATCACCACGCCCATGTCGTGCTCGATCAGCACGATGGTGGTGCCGAACTCGTCGTTCACATCGAGGATGAAGCGGCACATGTCCTGCTTTTCCTCGACGTTCATGCCGGCCATCGGCTCGTCGAGCAGCAGCACCTTGGGCTCCATCGCCAGCGCGCGGCCCAGGTCCACCCGCTTTTGCAGGCCGTAGGGCAGCTGGCCCACAGGCGTTTTGCGGAAGGCCTGGATCTCCAGGAAATCAATGATGTGCTCGACAAACTCGCGCTGCTTGATCTCTTCGCGCTGGGCCGGGCCCAGACGCAGCGCCTGCATCAGCAGGTTGCTTTTGATCTGCAGGTTGCGGCCGGTCATGATGTTGTCGATCACGCTCATGCCCTTGAACAGCGCCAGGTTCTGGAAGGTGCGTGCCACGCCCATCTCGGCGACCTGGCGGCTGTTCATGTGCGCAAAGGTCTGGCCGCGAAAGCTGATCGCGCCTTCCGAGGGCGTGTAGACGCCGTTGATGCAGTTGAGCATGGAGCTCTTGCCGGCGCCGTTGGGGCCGATGATGGCGCGGATCTCATGCTCTTTGACGTTGAAGGAGATATCCGTCAGCGCCTTGACGCCGCCAAAGCGCAGGCTGATGTTCTTGATGTCAAGAATGACGTCACCGATTTTTTTGCTCATGGGTGGCTTTCTCTTGGCTGGGCGCTCAGGCAACCGACTTCAGCGGCGCAAAGGTCTTGCTGTCGGCGATCTTCAAGGTGGCGCTGACGCTGCCGGTGCGGCCGTCTTCAAACTTCACCTGGGTCTCGATGAACTGCTCGCTGCGGCCCGCGTAGAGCGCCTCGACCAGCACGCCGTACTTGTCGGCGATAAAGCCGCGCCGCACCTTGTTGGTACGGGTCAGCTCGCCATCGTCGGCATCCAGCTCCTTGTGCAGAATCAGGAAGCGTGTCACCTGGCTGCCGGCCAGCATCGCATCGGTGGCCAGGTCGGCGTTGACCTTCTCGACGCAGTTCTGGATCAGGGTGTAGACCTGCGGCTTTTGCGCGAGGTCGGTGTAGCCGGCATAGGGCAGGTTCTGGCGTTCGGCCCAGTTGCCCACGGCCTCGAAGTCGATGTTGATCATCACGCAGACCTTCTCGCGCCCATCACCCAGCGCCACGGCCTCCTTGATGAAGGGGAAGAACTTCAGCTTGTTCTCGACATACTTGGGTGCGAACATCGCGCCGTCGTTGCTGCCGCCCTTCAAGCGGCCCACGTCCTTCACCCGGTCGATGATTTTGAGCTGGCCGCTCTTGTCCATAAAGCCGGCATCGCTGGTGTGGTACCAGCCGTCCTCGCTCAGCACCTCGGCCGTTGCCTTGGGGTTCTTGTAGTACTCCTTCAACAGGCCCGGCGACTTCACCAGGATCTCGCCGTTGTCGGCCATCTTGATCTCGACCCCACGAATCGGGTTGCCGACGGTATCGGCAAACACCTGGTTGTCCGGCTGGATGCAGACAAACACGGCGGTCTCGGTCGAGCCGTAGAGCTGCTTCAGGTTGATGCCGATGGAGCGGAAAAAGCTGAACAGATCGGGGCCGATCGCCTCACCGGCCGTATAGGCCACGCGCACCCGGCTAAAGCCCATGTTGTTGCGCAGGGGGCCAAACACCATCAGGTCGCCGAGCTTGTAGCTGATCTTGTCCAACAGGCTCACCGGCTGGCCGTCGCGCAGCGCCGGGCCCACGCGCTTGGCCACGTTCATGAAGTGCTGGAACATCTTGCGCTTGATGAGGCCCGCGTCTTCCATGCGGATCATCACGCTGGTGAGGATGCCTTCAAACACGCGCGGCGGCGCAAAGTAATAGGTGGGGCCGACTTCCTTCAAGTCGATCTGCACGGTGGCGCTCGACTCGGGGCAGTTGACCACATAGCCGCAGGCCAGCCATTGCGAGTAGCTGAAGATGTTCTGGCCGATCCAGGCCGGTGGCAGATAGGCCAGCACTTCCTCGGCATGGCTGAGGTTTTCAAACTCGGCGCCGGCCGATGCGCTCTCCAGCAAGGAGCTATGGGTGTGCACCACGCCCTTGGGGTTGCCGGTGGTGCCGGAGGTGAAGAACATCGCCGCCACATCGCTGTTGTTGGTGGCATCCACCTGCTGCTGGAACCAGCCGGGGTTGGCCGCCACCAGGGTCTCGCCGCTGGCGATCAGGCTGTCGAGCGAGGCCAGGCCGGGCTCTTCGTAGTTGCGCAGACCCCGCGGGTCGTCGTAGTAGATATGGCTGATCTGCGGGCAGTGCTCGCGCAGCTCCAGCAGCTTGTCGACCTGCTCCTGGTCTTCGACCAGGCAAAAGCGCACCTCGGCATTGTTCAGTGGGAAGACACATTCTGCCGCCACCGCATCCTGGTACAGCGGCACAGGAATGGCGCCAATCGACTGGGCCGCCAGCATGCTGGCATAGAGGCGGGGGCGGTTGGCACCCATCAGCACCAGGTGCTCGCCGCGCGCCAGGCCCGCTTGCGACAGACCTGCGGCAATCTTGGCGACCATCACGGCCAGTTCAGACCAGCTATAGCTTTGCCAAATGCCGTATTCCTTTTCACGCAAGGCTGCCGCCTCCGGCCGTTTGGCCGCGTGCTGCAGCAATAGCTTGGGAAATGTCGTTGACATGGTTGTCTCCTATGTCGTTTTTGTAGATCACAAGTGCCATGCCTTGCGTCCTGTTGAAACCGAATGTAGATTCAGCTTTGACGTTGTTTTGTCTTTATGACGACAATCTGCGGGAAAACGTTGTAGGTACTTTCCTGCGGCTGGCGGATTTCGTCGCCATGCGGGCGATGCACAGCGTAGGCGGTGTGCCTAACCAGTCCTATCGGGGGAGATGCGCAGCTGCTGTGTCCGGGCGGCGGAGGCAGCGAAGGTGCCCGCTGCCGAATGTGCCATGCCGAGAAGGGCAGGGATTCGGGGGGGGGCGGAGGCCGCTCCGTTGGTGGGGCGACTAGAGAAGCAGGGCTGGCGAGCGCGGGCCAGCGCCTGCAGGAGCGAGTGCTTAGAGCAGCTCTTGGATCATGTCGATGTACTGCTGCTTGGCATCATCCTGCGCCATGCCCTTGCACTGGTTCCAGGCGTTCCACTTGGCCGAGGCGACAAAGTCGGTGAAGCCGGGCTTGGGTTCGTTGTTGTCGCCATGGGCGCCTTGCTTGTACAGACCGTAGAGCTTCAGCAAGGTCTGGTTGTCGGGGCGCTCGCTCATGTTCAGGGCGGCTTCCTTGGCGGCTTCAAAGGCGGTGTTCAGATCGGACATGGGGACCTCTTGGTGTGTGGTTGGCTGCGGGGTACAGGGCTGCCAGTTTAGCCTGCGATGGGGCGTTGCAGCCCGGTATGAGGTCGCTTACTTTGGGCCGATGCCCGCGCTGGGCTTGACCTGGAAGGTGCCGGTGTAGGGCGTGTGTACGACATGGATGGTCACCAGCGCCTGGCCTTCGCGCATGTCCTTGGGGACCTGGCGCGAGTAGGTGAATTCCTTGGGGTTAATCACCTCCATCTTGCGGCGCAGCTGGCTGCCGTTGTCGGACACGGTGTGCTGGTGCTGGCGGTCGCCGGTAAAGAAGAACCAGCCGGCACCGCCTTGCTGGCTGCGCGAGCGGCCGGTCGCTGGGTCAAAGTATTCGTAGCGGTTGCTGCAGGCATCCCAGAGCGAGATGCCGACGACGCCGGGGTAACGCGCCACCAGGTTGTTGCTACGGTCATCGCCTTCATAGACGGCCGTGGTGAGCCAGGTCTTTTCGGCCAGTACTTGGGCATCGGGCGATGCGCCGGTACATGCAGGGCTGGCAAGGGCATAGGCGGGAGCGAGCAGTGCAGCGGCCAAAGGCAAAGCTGCAGGGCGAAGGGAAGGGTTCAGAGGGGACATGGCAGCTTTCTAGAGCCGATGAGCGGCGAATCGGCCAGTTTAGCGGGCCGACTGTTGGGCCGATGCTACTTGCTGCGCAGGTGACAAGTGCAGGGCCAACCCTGGTAGCGCCCCTCTTTGCAGGCTGTGCCGCCTGGTGCATTCTTGGCCGCCATGAGCCCGCATGCCTCTCTCTACCACCGCCGCCGTGCCCCGCATGCTGCGGAAGTGGCCGATATTCCCTGGATCCCCGTCCTGCAACCCGCCGAGCGCGACTATGCCGTGCGCCAGCTGATGGTGACCGAGGCCGAGCCGGGCGAGTATGTATGCCGGGTCGGCAAGCCGGTGACCTACTGGTTTGGTGTGATCGAGGGTTTGCTGAAGATGAGCGCCGAAGACAGCGAGGGCCGCACCATGACCTTTGCCGGGCTGCCGCGCACTGGTTGGTTTGGCGAGGGTACGGCGCTGAAGCGCGAGATCTACCGCTACGACATCCAGGCGCTGCGCAAAAGCTCCGTCTGCGGCATTCCGGTTGATGCCTTCCACTGGCTGCTGGACCACTCACTGGGCTTTAACCGCTTTGTGATGCACCAGCTCAATGAGCGGTTGGCGCAGTTCATCAGCGCCCGCGAGATTGACCGCTTGAACCGACCCGAGGAACGGGTCGCCCGCACCCTGGCCGCCTTGTTCAACCCCGTGCTCTGTCCCGGGGTTAGCGACGTACTGCGCATCACCCAGCAGGAGCTGGCTTACTTGGTGGGCCTGTCACGCCAGCGGGTGAACGAAGCCCTGGCTGCTTTGCAGCACCAGGGCTTTATCCGTATCGAATACGGGGGGCTGCGTGTGCTGGATCTGCAGGCGCTGCGTGGGCAGGGCTGGCTGGTCAAGCCGCAGCGGGCGGATTTCGCTTTGTAGCGCTGGCCCAGCCTACTTAAGGTTTGGTGGCCGGTGCGGCTGGCGCCTCGGGTGTTATGCCGGTGGGTGGGGGGGCGGGCATCGCGCCGCCGGGGGTCGTGTTATCTGACGAAGCGCGCGGCATCGGCGCGTTAGAGGCGCCCTTGTCGCAACCGCTCAGCGCTGCAACGCCTAAGACCAGCGCAGCAGCGGGTAGCCAGCGCAGAGCAGGGTGGGCGGTGGGGTGGGTCATGGATTTCATCGTCATCTCCTCAAAATGAATAATTCCATGCTACGCCTCAATAATTGCGCTTTCTGGCCTGGATTGCAGTGTTCACATCTGTACGCATTCCGATGCATATGGCTGAAAGCCGCATGGGCTGGGGCTTGGCGGGCCGGGGCTGCTGGGCACCAATGTGGAGGATTGGGATGGGCCAGCCGGATTCGCTGCAGCGACGTAACTAAGCGCCCAAGTTGTAAGCGCTGCTGAAAAAAGCAGCAGCGCCCCGGTCGGTTGTTTGTGCACAGACTTATCCACAGCATTCATAGCCGTGCGCCCCGCTTGGAATGGCAATTCACGCGACAATAGCGGGCTATGTCAAATCCCCGCTCCCCTGCTGATTCGCCTGCCGCCGACGATGGCGAAGGCCGCAAAAAACTCTCGCTCACCCCGAAACCCGCGCCCGCACCGTTGGCGCGAGGCCGTGACGGAGGCCCTGGCGGTGACCGTCCGCGTTCAGCCGGTGGGCCGCGCCCAATGGGGCCACGTGCCGGCGGAGACAGCCGTTTCAGCGCTGAAGGCCGTGGCGGCAGCTACAGCCGTGACAGCCGGGATGGCCGAGATAGCCGCGATGGTCGCGACAGCCGGGATGACCGGGGCAGCCGTGACAGCTGGGCAGGGCGCGACAACCGCGATGGCGGCTTTGGCCGTGGCGACGCCCGCCCCGGAGGCTATGGCCAGGAGCGCCGTGATGACCGCCGCGACGCCGGACGTCCCTATGAGAATCGCCCTTATGAGGGCCGACCCAGCGGGAGCCGCCCTGACGCGGGGCGCCCCTATGCCGGGCGCGGTGACTTTGTCTCGGTAGGCCCTGGATCGCGCGACCCGCGCCAAGATGACCGCCGCCCAGCAGGCCCTCGCCAGGATGACCGCCGCAATGAGGGCCCACGGGGTTTTGGCCCACGCCAGGACGACCGCCGCAATGACGGTCCACGGGGTTTTGGCCCGCGCCAGGATGACCGCCGCAATGACGGCCCACGGGGTTTTGCTCCACGCCAGGACGACCGCCGCAATGACGGCCCGCGTCAGGGCGGCCCCCGCGAGGGCGGACCCCGCTCCTTTGGCGCCGGCCCTCGCCAGGATGGCTTCCGTGCAGAGCGTCCACGCGACGAAGCTCCGCGCCGGGATGCCCCGCGCCGCGAGATGCCATCGAATGTCTGGCGTGCCGATGCGCCCCAGCGCACGATGCAGACCGCCAAGGCCCAGGCCCAGAATGAGCAGCTGAAGGCCGAAGGCCAGGTGCGGGTCAACAAGCGCATGTCCGATCTGGGCCTGTGCTCGCGCCGCGAGGGCGATGCCTGGATCGAAAACGGCTGGGTGCTGGTCAATGGCGAAGTCGCCACGATGGGCCAGATGGTGGAGCTGACCGACAAGATCGAGATCCAGCGCGAGGCGCAGGACTTGCAGGCTCAGCAGGTGACGATCCTTATCAACAAGCCCATGGGCTATGTCAGCGGCCAGGCCGAAGACGGCCATGAGCCCGCAATGGTGCTGCTCAACCCGCCCAACCACTGGCGCGAAGACCACAGCAAGACGCGCTTCAATTTCAGCCAGCTCAAGGGTCTGGCGCCTTGCGGCCGTCTCGATATCGACTCGATCGGCCTGCTGGTGTTCACCCAGGACGGCCGTGTGGCCAAGCACCTGATTGGCGAGAACTCCGAGGTCGAGAAGGAATACCTGGTGCGCGTGACCTATGACGCGATCGACAAGGATGTGCAGCAGCACTTCCCTGAGGAAAAGCTCGCACTGCTGCGCCACGGTCTGTCGCTGGACGGCGAGGAATTGCTGCCCGCCGAGGTGGACTGGCAGAATCCCGAGCAGCTGCGTTTTGTGCTGCGCGAAGGCAAGAAGCGCCAGATCCGCCGCATGTGCGAAGCCGTAGGCCTGTTTGTGGTGGGCTTGAAGCGCATCCGCATCGGCAAGGTGGTGCTGGGCAATCTGCCAGTGGGGCAATGGCGTTACCTGGGCGAGAACGAAGAGTTTTAAGCGCTGATCCGCTGCCGCAAACCTGGGGTTTGCGGTGCCCCATCAACCCCTCTCTGGCCTGCACGGGCCTTGGAGGGGTCAATTTTTTGCGATCGGCGGTTTGTCGGGGCGGGCCGCTGCAATGCCCCGGGTGATCCGGGCATTGCGCACGGCCGCTACCGTCAGCCCCAGTTGCGCAGCCACGTCGGCATCCGATGCGGTGCCCAGCAGCATCACTTCATTGGGCAACCAGGCGTGCTGGGTGTGCTTGCCCCGGCTGCTGTCCATGGGCGCAAGGCCCAGCGCGCCGCGCTTGGCCACCACGCTGGCCTTGCTGATGCCCCAGCGGGTGGCAAGGCTGGCGTCGCTCACCTGGCCCAGTGCCGCGAGCATTTCCGGTGTCCAGTCCACATGGCCAAAGGCTGCAATGCCCAAGCTGTTGCGCTTGAGGTTCACGGTCTTGGCGCTGGTGCCCCAGCGCTCGGCCAGCACCGCGTCTTTGTCCCTGCCCAAGGCGGCCAGCATCTCGTCGGTCCATTGCAGGCTTGCGCGTCCCATGCGTTGTCCTTATGCGTTGGCGAGCGCTTGCTCGGCAGCGGCGGCCATCGCCAGCAAAGCCCGGTCCTGCATGCGCGCGCCCACCAGCATCATGCCCACCGGCATGCTGCCGGCAATGCGGGGCAGCGGCAGCGAGATGGCGGGCAGGTCGTAGAAGTTAAAGATCGAGGTATTGCGCAGAATCAGCGCATTGGCGGCGAAGAAGGCGCTGTCGTCTTCCAGCAGCGGCGCAATGCGCGGTGCGGTGGTGGCGATGGTGGGCAGCAGCAGCAGGTCCACCTCTTGCATGGCGGCATCCATCTTGGCCATCCACTGCTGGCGCTGCAGCAGCAGCTGGATGTAGTAGGGGGCGCTCAGGCTGCGGCCCTTGTCCATGCGCGACAGCACACGGGGGTCGAAAGCATCGCGTTCGTACACCAGCGCTTGCTGGTGAATGGCGGCGGCCTCGGCGGCAATCAAGGTGCCTTCGCTTTGCAATTGCGAGGGGGCCGCCATCAAGGCCTGCCAGGGCAGCTTGCGGATGGAGGCGCCTTGGGCATGCAGCAGCGCAACGGCATTGTCGGTCTGGCTCAGTACGGCCTCGCTGCAGTCGGTCCAGGGGAGGCCTTGGGGCAGGCCAATGCGCAAGCCCTGCAAGCTGCGCTGGGGCAAGGGTTGAGGGATGTCACCGGCCAGAATCGAATCGGCTGCGGCGCATTCGGCCACGGTGCGCGCCAAGGGGCCTAGCGCATCCAAGGTGTGGGACAGCGGAAAAGCGCCGTCCCGCGTGACCCGCGCCTGCGTGGGTTTGAAGCCGGTAACGCCATTGAAGGCCGCGGGGATGCGCACGGAGCCGCCCGTGTCCGAGCCAATGGCGATATCCACCAGGCCCCGGCCCACGCTGACCCCGGCGCCCGACGAGGAGCCGCCGGGGATGCGCAGCACATCGGCCGCATTGCCAGGGGTGCCAAAGTGGGGGTTGATGCCCACGCCCGAGAACGCGAACTCCGTCATATTGGTTTTGCCGACGATGACCGCGCCGGCGGCGCGCAGGCGCTGCACCACCGGCGCGTCTTGCGCGGCGGGCGCGCTGCTGCGGCGCATGGCGGCGCCGGCGGTCGTCACCTGGCCTGCTACATCGAGCAGGTCCTTGACCGAGACCAGCTTGCCATCGAGCGGGCCCAGCGACAGTCCGCGCGCCGCGCGCTGGTCTGCGGCTTGCGCCGCTTCCCGCGCGGCATCCGGGTAGAGCTGGGTGAAGATGCGCGGTGCTTCATCGCCCAGCGCGGTCAGGGTCTGCAGGCTCTGGGCAAGGCGTTCGGCGCTGGTGGGCATGGCTTAGGTATTTAAAAATCAGATGGGATGGCCATCGTAACCAATAACCAGGGGCTGCTGCGACTTGCGCAGAGCCTCAAGGCACCGCTGCGGTGAAGCTAAGCTGCCCGCTGTAGTTGCCAGCCGTGCGGCTGATGGCGCTGTTGTAGGCAAAGGTCCAGTTGGCATTGCGGATGGTGACCAGGCTGTTGACCGCTCCGGTGCCGCCGCCGCTGACATTGACGCTGGTGCCCGTGCCCGTGGCGGGAATGGTCGGTGCTGGCAGGGTCGCGTCGCTGCTGGTGACGCTGACCATATTCATTGGAATGGTGTTGCTGCCACTCGTCAGCGCCGTGGTGACCGTGGCAAACACGCTGACCTGGCCGCCATTGCTGCGCACCTCGACGGGCAGCACATTGCCGCTGGCGGCGACAGAGAAGGTGGGTGCTGCGCCATTCCAGTTGACTGCGGTGTTATTGCTGTTGACCGGCGTGGTGGGCACTGCTGGGATGGAAGGGCTCAAGGCAAAGTTGACCTGCGAGGTGGTTCCGCCCGGTGTGGGCCAGGCACCATCGCCGATGCGGAAGAACAGAAATTTGTCGATCTGGATCGCAAAGTTCAGCGCCACGGCGGGTGTGTTGCGGGGCAGGCCGCCGGTGCCCGAGCTTGCGCTGCCAGCCTGCGCGCTGGCGCCCAGGCCGGCGAGCAGCAGCGGCAGCAGCGACTGGCGCAACAGGTTCAGCGGGCGGCGCTGCTGTTTCATTGGAAATCCGCGTTCAGCTTGAAGCTGCCCTTGTCCCAGTCCAGCATGCCGCTGGCCTTGACCGGGTAGCTGGGCTGCAGCGCAGTCTGGCCATCTTCGGCCTTCGGCACCAGGGCCAGGTGCCGGGTCTGGCCGGGCATGATCGGGGTTCCCTCGACAGCCAGCATAAAGTCGCGGCCTTTGGCATCCTTGGCGTCCACCGTGCCATCCAGCCGGCCATGGGCATCGCCGCTGTTGCGCACGGTGATGGCGGGAATACGTTTGCCGGCCATCTCACGCATGCCGATCTGCTGCACTTCGAGCTTGGGTTCGGCGCCGCCCAGCATCAGATAGACGGCCACGGCAATGCGGCCGGTGACCGGCAGGCTCAGGTTGGCGCCACCCCCTTGGATGATGGTTTGTTGGGCCGGCTCCACGCCTTCAATGGCGATCATGAAGCGGCATTCACCACGCGGCGCATCGGCGGGCGGCGTGACCTGGAAGCGGAAGGCCTGCTTGGTTTGCGCTGGCACCTTGACGGTGCGGCGCTCCAGCGCCACCCAGGGGCGGCAGCTGCCGGGCAGCAGCTCATCGTGGTAGGTGATTTGACCCTCTTCGGAGTAGCTCCAGTCCAGGGTCCGTACCGACAAGGCAGTCGCTGCCGAGCCCAGGTTGTGCAGATCGATGGACTGGCCGACACGCTCACCATTTTTGGCACTTAGCTCAAAGCGCGATGGAGACACTGCCATCTCAAAAGGGGCGGCCTGGGACAGCAAGCTGACGAGGGGCAGGGCGAGGGCCAGCGCGCGTCGCGCAAAGGTAAAAATGCTCATGGCAGGGTCTCGATTTCAAAATAGGATTCAAAGCGCAGGTTGCCGCCTTGTCCGATCTGCAATTCGCGGCGGTCAATGCGCAGCTGCAGGTCAAAGCTCTCGGTGATCCAGGGGGCGCGCACCACGCCGGTCCAGACCAGAACCCGGTCACCGGGGCGGCCCATACCAGGCTGGAACTGGCCGCTGCTGCGCCACTGCACCTGCATGCCCATGGGCGAGCGCAGGCCCGCCACGGCCAGCGGAATCACGTAGTAGATGCGCGCCTGTTTGCCCACATAGGCGGCGGTGGCCAGGCGGTATTCCACATGCCCAAAAGGCAGGCTGATGGTCTGGTTGTCCAGCATCTGCGCATTGCGGAAATCGGCGTTGACCTGGGCGCGGGGCGAGGTGGAGTCGTCCAGCCGGCTGGCTTGGGCCTGCGCAGCCTGGCTCCAGGCGCATGCGGCGGCCAGCAAGACACTGCAACACTGAAAGCGAAAACGTGGCATGCACGAGCCTCCTTTATTCCATCGACGCCGTGAAATACACCGCGCCCTGGTAGGTGCCTGCCGGATAGATCGTGTCGTTGGCAAAGCTGAACGTCAAACGCGTGGCGCTTATCGCATTGGACTGGTAGGTCCAGCCCAAGCAAAAAATAATAAGCGGGAACGAACAGAAGGTGGCATTGGCATTGAAGCTGGCCAGCTGCTGGTTGGCCGCACCGGTGAACTGGCCGCTCTGGATATCGCCAGCGCCGGCGCCGCTGGTATTGCTGGCCGACCAGCTGATCTTGCTGAACGGAATGATGGTGGCGCCGCAGGGGCCACTTTGGCAGCTCAGGCCGACGCTGGAATCCACCCGCAGGGTGACGGGCCTGGCCGCCGAAGCGCTGGTGGCAGGCCGTATCGGCGTGACCGAGATATCAATCGCGGGCGTGCCTGCCACCGGCGTCGGCGTGAGGCCCACTTTGTTGCCGGTGACATTGAACTGCACGGTGTCCGTGCCTGCCGCAGACCCCACCTGCAGCGACAGTGCATAGGTATTGCCGCTGTCGCTGACGGTGGTGATAACGGCGTTCGCAGGCACGCTGAAGCCGCAGGCGAGCAGCACCAGCCCCGCGCTCAGCGGTGCACGTGCTGCCAGCAAGGCGGCACGCACGGCGGTGGTTGCATCGCGCTTGCGCATCAGACGCCCTGGGCCGTGTAGGTAACGGCGTTGGTGTAGGTGCCTGCCGTCCAGCTGCTGGCCGTGCCAGTCAGTGCATAGGTCCAGGTTCCCGTCAACAGGGTGTTGGAGGTGATCGTGGTGGATGCACAGGAGCCCAGATTGCCACCAGGGTGAGGCAGGGTGCCGCCGGTCGTCACTGTGAAGCTGGTATTGGCCGGACCGCCGGTGGCGCTCCAGGTCCCAATAGCGCAGTTGATGGTGGCGGTACCAGCGTTGGTCCAGGCGGACACATTCAGCACGTTGCCGGTCGGGGTAGTGGTCACCGTAGGCGCGGTGCCGTCCCAAGGCACGACGGTGTTGTTGGCCGTCGTGGTGGGGACGGTGGGCACCGCAGGGATGCTCAACGAGGCAGCCCAGGAGACGGTGTCCTGGGTGGTGTTGCTGGTGCCCACCTTGAGCAAGATCAGCTTGGGAATGACGACGCTCAGGTTGACCTTGGCGGTCGCGGAGACGGTGCCGGAGCCGGTCGAGGAGAAGCCGTACTGGCTCTCAGCGAGCGCCTGGCCGGTGCAGGCCAGTGACAGGGCGGCGCCCAGTGCGAGGGCATGGATTTTTGGGTGTTTCATATTGAGTCCTAGAGGGAGAGTGAAGCGAAGCGCGGCTGCGCTGGGGTTCTGCTGCATGGTCATTCCTCCACCTGGGTGATGGGGATCTCGGCGTTGGCTTCGCCACGCAGCGGAACATCGACGCCCAGCACCGCGCCGTCGGCAGCGCCCCAGGGAAGGGGCACGCTGTCGAGCGTGAGGCTGAGCTGATGGCGGCCTACGCCGACCATCGGGAATAAAAAGCGGCCTTCGGCATCGGTCGTGGTGCGATAGCGCCCATCAAGCACCACCTCAATGCCTTGTGCGCCGGTTTCATCGGGCTGGATGTGGCCATCCTTGTTGGCGTCGTAAAACACGCGGCCGGTCACGCTTCCACTGCCATTGCCGGGCATACCGCCCGCAACGGCAAAAGGCCGGCCGGTGCCGCCTTCCCAGCGCAGATAGACATAGGCGGTCTTGTCATTGCTGCGGTAGATTTGCGGACTGGTCAAGCTGAGCACCGGGGTGGTGGCCAGGCGCGCCTGGTTGAGCAGTACACCCATGCCCATGCTCCAGCCATGGCCCCACTGCTTTTCTGCCGCCAGGTTGCCCGACAGGCCCCGGCTGGTGGACAGCCCGCCGCTTTGCGAGGTGTAACGCAGGTTGCCGGAAAAGCTCAGGCTGCTGCTGGCCCAGTAGCGGCCTTGCACCCCTGCCGTGGGGTAGTGCTGGGTGGTGCCGTTGCTGCGGTCGTCGGCCCAGCCGAGGGTGGTAATCAGCTCGGTACGCATGGTTTCGCGCTGGGCGCTGATCCAGTCCTGCTCCCACTGCAGCTCACGGCCGGTGGCGGTGCCGTCGCCCAGCACGATCTGCTCATTGCTGCGCAGGCTCAGGCTGAAGCGCGAGCGCGGCAGGTCGCCAAAGCGGGTTTGGTAGAAGCCATAGGCGTAGAGGCTGCGCATCTTGCCATCCAGGCCGCCACCCTGGCCGTCGCCCGCATAGCGGGTCTGGTACAGGTTGAGGTTGCCGCCCAGTGCGGTTCGGCGGTCCAGCTGGTAGTGCACATGGCCGCTGACCCCGATGCGGGTCTGGCCTTGTTGGGATGGCCAGCTGCTCGCGCGCATGCGCTCGGCCTCCAGCCCCGTGCCCCAACTCAGGCGGCTGCTGCTGTGGTCCATGCGCCAGTAGGCGCCCTGGGTGCCTGAGGGCAGCAGGTAGTCACCAAAATGCAGATTGGGCCGGGTCACATAGGCACCCCAGGCATGGCGGTAGCGGCCCAGATTGGTGTTCGCCTCCAGGTAAAGGCCCTGCGCGCTGCCGCTGGCGGACTGCGCCGAGTCGCTGCTGGTCGTGCTGCCCAGTGCGGTAAGCCGGCCGCGCAGTTCGCCATCTTGTTGGCTGAGCGAGCCATAACCCAGCGCAGCAGCCCAGCTGCTGACCCGCTTGCTGTCGCTGTCTGCGTTGTTCCCCAGGCCGTAGTCCACTGCACCAATGTTGTTGGCCTGGTTCAGCTGCCCGGCGGCATACCAGGCGCTGCTGAGGCGTTGGGTGGCGCCGATCCAGGCGACGGTTCCCTGGCTTTTTTCAAAACCGGGGTAGGGGCCACCCAGCAGGTCACCGCGCTCACCCATGCCGGCGCTGACCTCAAAGTCCGCGCCAGAGATGCGGGTCGACAGGCCGCGCAAGGTCGTTGTACCCAGCATCAGCCGGTAGTTCTGGCTCAGCCCGGCGGTCAACTCGCTGTAGCCGTCGCCGATGGTGGTATCCATGCGGATGCCCGGCGTGATGGGCATGGCCAGGTTGCGCAAGGTGATGCGCTGGCTGCTGGATTGGCGGGCATAGCCCAGAGCGCCAATGCCATTGAAGCTGTCTTGCCCGCCCTGCATGCTGCGCACATCGGCCTGCAGCAGCCAGTCGCCATAGTTCAGGGTTTGCTGGCGGTACTGGATGCGCTGGCCCAGCTCGGTGCCACTTTGGCGGCCTCGGTCGCCGGCGTCGGACTGTGCGATGCCCAGGCGGCTCTCCAGCGCCCAGCTGCGCAGCCCCAGCGGCAAGGTGCTGGGGTCGACTTCTTCGGCCTCGCCGGCGCGCAGGGCCGTCAGTTCATCGGCGCTCATGAAGTGGTCCTCATAGGCGGCGGGCGCGGCATCGACGATGGCGCGCAGCCGGGCTTGTTCGGCTTGGGCGGGGCTCAGTGACTCCACCTTGGCGCTGGCTACTGCCTCGCTCTGCGCTTTCATCGGGAGGGCATACAAACACAGGCCCAGGGCCAAGCCCTCCCACACGGCATCCCTTGAAAGCGTCTGGAAGAGACCAGTACCGCAGTGCAAGAATGGCCGTTGGAAAACACTCATTTGTAATCAGAAGTTAACTTTCATGGCCTGGTCTTTTGGCGAAAACACAAGCAATCAATCATAAAAGTTCGATACTTTACGTTAAGTGTGTCAGAGGATATAACAAATAGATACATGTCATCATGTAAAGAAATTTGAAGAAATCCATGAAAGTATTTAGCTTGGCTTGGCTGTGTTTTTATGTCGAAAAACTATTTTTGTTATATGCTTTTTGGATAAGCAATTAATAGATAGCAAGACGGCTTTGCGCAGCAAGCCTTGCACCCATATAGACCCTTGATCCGTGTCGATGAGGACTGAGCTCCAATGACCAAAAAACCCATTCCTTCCAGGCCGAAGTGGCCCAACTGCTTCACTTGGTGACGTATTCGATGTATTCGAACCAAGAGATCTTTTTGCGCGAGCTGATCTCCAATGCGTCTGATGCATGCGACAAACTGCGCTTTGAAGCGCTCAATGACAGCGGTTTGTACGGCGACCAGCCCGATCTGGAAGTGCGCGTGTCCTTCGATGACAAGGCCAAGACCTTGACCATCAGCGACAGCGGTATTGGCATGACCACGCAAGAGGCCATCGACAACCTGGGCACGATTGCCAAGAGCGGCACCAAGGCCTTTATGGACAAGCTCAGCGGCGACCAGAAGGCCGATTCGCAGCTGATCGGCCAGTTCGGCGTGGGCTTTTACTCCGGCTTTATCGTGGCCGACAGGATCAGCGTCGAGTCGAGCCGTGCGGGTGCCGAGGCGTCGGAGGGCGTGCGCTGGACCAGCGGTGGCATGGGCGGCTTAAGGCGGCGGGGATGCGCACCGAGCCGCCGGTGTCCGAGCCAATGGCGATATCGACCAGACCCCGGCCGACGTTGACCCCAGCACCCGAAGAGGAGCCGCCGGGGATGTACAGCACATCGGCGGCATTGCCCAGTGTGCCGAAACGGGGGTTGATGCCCACGCCCGAGAACGCGAACTCCGTCATATTCGTTTTGCCGACGATCACCGCGCCGGCAGCGCGCAGGCGCTGCACCACCGGCGCATCTTGCGCGGCCGGGGCGCTGTGGCGGCGCATTTTCGCGCCGGCGGTGGTCACCTGGCCAGCCACATCGAGCAGGTCCTTGACCGACACCAGGGCTTGCAGCGGCTATCGCAGGCGCTGCAGTAGTCTCAAGGCACGGACGCGGTAAAACTCAGCTGTCCGCTGTAGTTGCCGGCCGTGCGGCTGACGCTGTTGTCGTAGGCAAAGGTCCAGTTGGCTGTGCGGATGGTGACCAGGCTGTTGACGGTGCCGGTGCCACCCCCGGTGACATTGACGCTGGTGCCGGTACCGCTGGCTGGGATGGGTGGCGCAGGTAAGTTGGCGTCGCTGCTGGTCGCGCTGACCGCATTCATCGGAATGGTGGTGCTGCCGCTGGTCAGCGGGGTGGTGACGGTGGCAAACACGCTGACCTGGCCGCCGTTGCTGCGCACCTCGACGGGCAGCACATTGCCGCTGGCGGTGACCGCGAATGGGGGCGCGGTGCCGCTCCAGTTGACGGCGGTGTTGTTGCCGTTGGTAGGCGTGGTGGGTACGGCAGGAATGGAGGGGCTCAAGCTAAAGCCGACTTGTGAGGTGGTGCCGCCCGGCGTGGGCCAGGCGCCATCGCCGATGCGGAAAAACACATACTTGTCGATCTGGATGGCAAAGTTCAGCGCCACTGCCGGGGTGTTGCGTGGCAGGTTGCCGGTGCCAGAGGTGGCGCTGCCCGACTGCGCCGCTGGGCACAGGGCAGTCAGCACCAATGGCAGCAGCGCATGGCGCAGCAGGTTCAGCGGGCGGCACTGCTGTTTCATTGGAAATCCGCGTTCAGCTTGAAGCTGCCCTTGTCCCAGTCCAGCAGGCCACTGGCCTTGATGGGGTAGCTGGGCTGAATGGCAGGCTGTCCATCTTCGCCCTTGGGGACCAGGGCCAGGTGGCGGGTCTGGCCGGGCATGATGGGGGTGCCTTCCACGGCCAGCATAAAGTCGCGACCCTTGGCATCCTTGGCGTCCACCGTGCCTTCGAGGCGGCCATGGGCATCACCGCTGTTGCGCACGGTGATGGCAGGGCTGCGCTTGCCGGCAATGTCGCGCATGCCGATCTGCTGCACTTCGAGCTTGGGCTCGGCGCCGCCCAGCATCACATAGACGGCCACGGCAATGCGGCCGGTGACCGGCAGACTCAGGCTGGCGCCCCCGCTCTGGATGATGGTCTGCTGGGCCGGCTCCACCCCTTCGATGGCGATCATGAAGCGGCATTCACCACGCGGCGCATCGGCCGGCGGCGTGATCTGGAAGCGAAAGGCCTGCTTGGTTTGCGCTGGCACTTTGACGGTGCGGCGCTCCAGCGCCACCCAGGGGCGGCAGCTGCCGGGCAGCAGCTCATCGTGGTAGCTGATCTGGCCATCGGCCGAGTAGCTCCAGTCCAGAGTACGTACCGACAAGGCGGTGGTGGCCGAGCCCAGGTTGTGCAGATCGATCGACTGGCCAATGCGCTCGCCGTTTTTGGCATTCAGCTCAAAGCGCGACGGGGCGATCGCCATCTCGAACTGGGCGGCATGGGTCAGGCAACTGACCAGGGGCAAGGCCAGGGACAGCGAGTGGCGAAGGAAGCGGGAAAGGGTCATGGCTGGGTCTCTATCTCAAAATAGGATTCAAAGCGCAGGCTGCCGCCCTGGCCCATCTGCAACTGGCGTTGGTCCAGGCGCAGCTGCAAGTCAAAACTCTCGGTGATCCAGGGCGCACGCACCACGCCGCTCCAGACCAGCACGCGGTCGCCGGGCCGGCCCATGCCGCCCTGGAACAGCCCGCTGCTGCGCCATTGCAGCTGCATGCCCATGGGCGAGCGCAGGCCGGCTACCGCCAACGGGATGACGTAGTAAATGCGCGCCTGCTTGCCCACATAGGCGGCGGTGGCCAGGCGGTATTCCACATGTCCGAAAGGCAGGCTGATGGTGTGCGGGTCCAGCATCTGCGCATTGCGGAAATCCGAGTTGATCTGGGGACGTGGGGAGCTGGAGTCGTCCAGCCGGGTGGCCTGGGCATGGGCGCCTTGGCCGCAGGCGCCGGCCATGGCCAATAGAGCAGCACAACAGCGAAGGCGAAAGCTGGGCATGGACCCGTCTCCTTATTCCATCGACGCGGTGAAATACACCGTGCCCCGGTAGGTGCCTGCCGGGTAGAACGTATCGTTGGCGTATCTGAATGTCATGCGCGTGGCATTCATGTTGCGCGTCTGGTACGTCCAGGTGCCCAGACAAAGAATGATGATCGGAATCGAGCAGATATTGGCATTGGCATTGAAGCTGGCGATCTGTTGGTTGGTCGCACCGTTGAACTGACCGCTCTGTATATCTCCAGTCGCCGAGCCACTGTTGTTGCTGACTGTCCAGCTGATCTTGCTGAACGGGATAACGGTGCTGCCACAGGCGCCACTTTGGCAGACCAGGCCGGCGCTGGAGTCCACTCGCAAGGTGACGGGTCGGGCGACTTCCGAAGCAATGATCGGGCGCACCGGCGTGACCGAGATATCAATGGCGGGTGAGCCGGTGACGGCGGTGGGTGTAAGGCCCGCATTGTTGCCTGAGACATTGAACTGCACCGTATCGGTACCGGCAGCAGATCCCACCTGCAGCGACAGCGCATAGTTGCTGGTGCTTGCGCTGTCGCTGACCGTGATGATGACGGCGTTGGCAGGCACCGTGATGCCGCAGGCGAGCAGTACCAGCCCCGCACTCAGCGGTGCGCGTGCTGCCCGCAGGGCGGCACGCGCGGCGGTGGTTGCATCGCGCTTGCGCATCAGACGCCTGTCGCCGTATAGGTGACGGAGCCGGTGTAGGTGCCGGCGCTCCAAGCGGTGGCCGTGCCGGTCAGTGCATAGGTCCAGGTGCCACTCAACAAGGTGTTCGGGGTGAGCGTGGTGGATGCGCATGCGCCCAGGTTGGCGCCGGGATGGGGCACCGGCGTTGCACCTGCTGCTGTCACGGTGAAGTTGGCATTGGGTGGGCCGCCAGCTGCCGGGCTCCAGGCACCCACGGCGCAATTGATGTTGGCGGTGCCGGCATTGGTCCAGGCAGCCACCGACAGCACGTTGCCTGTAGGGGTGACGGCCACGGTGGGCGCGGTGCCATCCCAGGGCACCTGGACGTTGTTGGCGGTGGCCGTGGGCGTGGTGCCGGGGGTGGGCGGAATGGTCAGCGTTGCGTTCCAGGTGACGGTGTCCTGGACGGCATTGCTGGAACCCACCTTGAGCAGGATCAGCTTGGGGATGACCACGCTCAGGTTGACTTTGGCGGTGGCGGTCACGGTGCCCGTACCGGCCGAGGAGAAGCCGTATTGGCTTTCCGCCAAGGCATGGCCGGCGTAGGTCAGCGCCAGGGCAGATCCCAGCGCCAATGCTTTCAATTTTGGGTGTTTCATGGTTCGAGTCTTTCAAGAGAGCAAGCGCCTGGGCGCCGGGGTTTGGCCCATACCGTGCACGGGGTGCGCAAGCGGGGGCCTGGGTTCTGCTGCATGGTTAGTCCTCCACCTGGGTGATGGGGATCTCGGCGTTGGCTTCGCCACGCAGCGGAACATCGACGCCCAGCACCGCGCCGTCGGCAGCGCCCCAGGGCAGGGGCACGCTGTCGAGCGTGATGCTGAGCTGATGGCGGCCTACGCCGACCATCGGGAATAAAAAGCGGCCTTCGGCATCGGTCGTGGTGCGGTAGCGCCCATCAAGCACCACCTCAACGCCTTGTGCGCCGGTTTCATCGGCCTGGATGCGGCCATCCTTGTTGGCGTCATAAAACACGCGGCCAGCGACACTGCCGCTGCCATTGCCAGGCATGCCACCGGCCACGGCAAAGGGGCGGCCGGTGCCGCCTTCCCAGCGCAGATAGACATAGGCGGTCTTGTCGTTGCTGCGGTAGATCTGCGGGCTGGTCCAGCTGAGGATCTGGTTGGTGGCCAGGCGCGCCTGGTTGAGCAGTACACCCATGCCCATGCTCCAGCCATTGCCCCACTGCTTTTCGGCCAGCAGATTGCCGGACAAGCCCCGGCTGGTGAAGAGCCCACCGCTTTGCGAGGTGTAGCGCAGGTTGCCGGAAATGCTCAGCGTACTGCTGGGCCAGTAGCGGCCTTGCACGCCGGCGGTGGGGTAGTGCTGGGTGGTGCCGTTGCTGCGGTCATCCGCCCAGCCCAGGGTGGTGGTCAGCTCAGGACGCATGGTCTCGCGCTGGGCGCTGATCCAGTCCTGCTCCCACTGCAGCTCGCGGCCGGTAGCAGTGCCGTCGCCCAGCACGATCTGCTCATTGATGCGCAGGCTCAGGCTGAAGCGCGAGCGCGGCAGGTCGCCAAAGCGGGTCTGGTAGTAGCCATAGGCGTAGAGGCTGCGCATCTTGCCATCCAGGCCAGTACCCTGGCCGTCGCCCGCATAGCGGGTCTGGTACAGGTTGAGGTTGCCGCCCAGCGCGGTTCGGCGGTCCAGCTGGTAGTGCAGATTGCCGCTCAGCCCCACGCGGGTCTGGCCTTGCTGGGCCGGCCAACTGCTGGCGCGCATGCGCTCCACATCCACCCCCGTGCCCCAGCTCATGCGGCTGGTGCTATGGTCCATGCGCCAGTAAGCGCCTTGCGTGCCCGAGGGCAGCAGGTAGTCACCAAAATGCAGATTGGGCCGGGTCACATAGGCACCCCAGGTATGGCGGTAGCGGCCTAGCTTGGTGTCTGCCTCCAGGTACAGGCCTTGTGCGCTGCCAGATGGGGTTTGTGCCGAATCGCTGCTTGTGCTGCTGCCCAGCGCGGTCAGTCGGCCGCGCAATGCGCCATCCTGCTGCGTGGGCGAGCCATAGCCCAGTGCTGCGGCCCAGCTGCTGACCCGCTTGCTGCCACTGTCCTGGTCGTTCCAGAGGCCATAATCCACCGCCGCAACATTGTTGGCCTGGTTCAACTGGCCGGCGGCATACCAGGCGCCGCCCAGGCGCTGGGTGGCGCCCACCCAGGCGACCGTGCCCTGGCTTTTTTCGAAGCCGGGATAGGGGCCGCCCAGCAAATCGCCCCGCTGGCCCATGCCGGCGCTGATGTCAAAGTCCGCGCCATAGATGCGGGTGGACAGGCCCCGCACGGTGCTGGTGCCCAGCATCAGGCGGTAGTTCTGGCCCAGGCCCCGGGTCAGCTCGCTGTAGCCGTCGCCGATGGTGGTGTCCATGCGGATGCCGGGCGTGATGGGCATGGCCAGGTTCTGCACGGTGATGCGCTGGCTGCTGGATTGGCGGGCATAGCCCAGAGCGCCAATGCCATTGAAGGCATCTTGGCCGCCATGCATGCTGCGCACATCGGCCTGCAGCAGCCACTCGCCATAGTTCAGGGTTTGCTGGCGGTACTGGATGCGCTGGCCTAGCTCGGTGCCGCTTTGGCTGCCCAACGGGCCGTTGTCGGAACGGGCGATACCCAGGCGGCTCTCCAGCGCCCAGCTGCGCAGCCCCAGCGGCAAGGTGCTGGGGTCGACTTCTTCGGCTTCACCGGCCCGCAGGGCCGTCAGTTCATCGGCGCTCATGAAGTTGTCCTCGTAGGCGGCGGGCGCCGCCTCGATGGTGGCGCGCAGCCGGGCCTGCTCCGCCTGGGCAGCGCTCAGTGACTCCACCTGGGCACTGACTGCCTGATCGCTCTGTGCTTGGGCTAGGCGCACATGCCCACCAAGCACCAGCACCCACATCCCCCAAGCGGCACGCCCTGTAAACGCCTGGAAGAAACCAGTGCCGCTGTACAAGGGATGCCGCTCAACAACATTCATTTGTAATTAGGAGTTAACTAACGTTGGATTTATTCTGCGCGGATGCCACCAATCAAATGTCAAAATTTGATACACAACGTTAAGTGTGTCAGGGGAGATAACAGTGAAGTGTGATGGCGCGTAGAAAGAAAATGAAAAATCTCTTCTACGGGTGATCATGATCATTTATGAGCGATCTATGTCATAAATCTTTGCTTGATATAGATTGTTTGGATAAGCAATTTCTAAAATGACGGTATACCTTGAAGCGGCGCGGTCTGCACCCATATAGACCCTTGATCTGTGTTGATGAAGACTAAGCTCCCATGACCAAAAAAACCCATTCCTTCCAGGCCGAAGTGGCCCAACTGCTCCACTTGGTGACGCATTCGCTGTATTCGAACCAAGAGATCTTTTTGCGCGAGCTGATCTCCAATGCGTCTGATGCATGCGACAAACTGCGCTTTGAAGCGCTCAATGACAGCGGTTTGTACGGCGACCAGCCCGATCTGGAAGTGCGCGTGTCCTTCGATGACAAGGCCAAGACCTTGACCATCAGCGACAGCGGTATTGGCATGACCACGCAAGAGGCCATCGACAACCTGGGCACGATTGCCAAGAGCGGCACCAAGGCCTTCATGGACAAGCTGAGTGGCGACCAGAAGGCCGATTCGCAGCTGATCGGCCAGTTCGGCGTGGGCTTTTACTCCGGCTTTATCGTGGCCGATAAGATCACCGTCGAGTCGCGTCGCGCGGGCACCGAGGCGTCTGAGGGCGTGCGCTGGACCAGCGGCGGCATGGGCGACTTCGAGGTCGAGCAGATCGAGCGTGCCCAGCGCGGCACCAGCATCACCTTGCACCTGCGCGAGGATGCGCAGGACTTCTTGAACGGCTACAAGCTCAAGGAAGTGATTGCCAAGTACTCCGACCACATCAGCCTGCCCATCCTGATGGAAAAGGAAGAGTGGAAAGAGGGCGAGAACGAGCAGCCCGGCGAGATGGTCAAGACCGGCGAATGGGAAACCGTGAACAAGGCCAGCGCCTTGTGGACCCGCGCCAAGAAGGACATCAGCGCCGAGCAGTACCAGGATTTCTACAAGGCCATCAGCCACGACTACGAAGACGCGCTGACCTGGAGCCACAACCGGGTCGAAGGCAATACCGAGTACACCCAGCTGCTCTATATCCCCGCGAAGGCCCCGTTTGACCTGTACCAGCAGGGCAAGCATGCGGGCATCAAGCTGTATGTGAAGCGCGTGTTCATCATGGACGACGCCCAGGCGCTGATGCCCCAGTACCTGCGCTTTGTCAAAGGCGTGATCGATTCGGCCGACCTGCCGCTGAACGTGAGCCGCGAGCTGCTGCAAGAGAGCCGCGATGTGCGCCTGATCCGTGATGGCTCGGTCAAGCGCGTGTTGTCGATGCTGGAAGACCTGGCCCGCCACGACAAGCCGCAGGCCGCTGCTGCCGAAGGCAGCGATGGCGTGGTGGATGTGGTCAGCGAAGACGACAAGGCCAAGGAAGGCAAGTACAGCCGCTTCTACAGCGAGTTTGGTGCCGTGCTCAAGGAAGGCCTGGGCGAGGACATGGCCAACAAGGAGCGCATCGCAAAGCTGCTGCGCTTTGCATCGACCACGCAGGAAGGCCTGAACACCTCGTTCGCCGACTACAAGGCGCGCATGAAAGAGGGCCAGGAGGCCATCTACTACATCACCGCCGACACCTTGGCCGCTGCCAAGAGCAGCCCGCAGCTCGAAGTGTTCAAGAAAAAGGGCATCGAGGTGCTGCTGATGAGCGACCGGGTCGACGAATGGGCGCTGAACTTCCTGCAGGACTTTGATGGCACCTCGCTGCAATCGGTGGCCAAGGGTGCTGTTGACCTGGGCAAGCTGCAGAACGAGGAAGAGAAGAAGGCCGCTGAAGAAGCCGCTGAAGCCTTCAAGCCCGTGCTGGCCCAACTGAAGGAAGCGCTGAAGGACCGTGCCGACGACGTGCGCGCTACCAGCCGTTTGGTGGACTCGCCTGCATGTCTGGTCGTCTCGGACAGCGGCATGAGCCTGCAACTGGCGCGCTTGCTCAAGCAGGCCGGCCAGGCCGCCCCTGAATCCAAGCCGGTGCTGGAGGTCAATCCAGAGCACCCACTGGTCAAGAAACTGGACGGCTCGGTGCACTTCCACGACCTGGCCCAGATTCTGTTTGACCAGGCCGTGCTGGCCGAAGGTGGCCTGCCGGAAGATCCTGCCGCCTATGTCAAGCGGGTGAACGCGCTGCTGGTGTAAACCCAGCCCAGGCCATCCCAAAAATCCCCGCCGGGTTAGAAACCGGGCGGGGATTTTTTATGCCAGGGGTATCCATCGCGGGTATTTTTTCGATGCAGATTATCGCGCTGGATTTTTGCGTGATGCCTTGCTTGGGAAGATCAACCAGGCCAGATATATGGGCAATGGGAGCGCTTACTTACCAAAGAAAAACAATGAATAATAACCGAGAGAGAATCAGTTAATATTTGTTGACATTCTCTATGTAGGAGCATGACTACATGGAAAAATTCAGCGCTGTTTGGAATTGCTGGACCAACATGATCGTTTTTCCCTTGGACCAAGCAGCAAGGCTTGAAGTTTTTCAAGCCGCTGGGAAGGACAAGTGGAGGGCGCTGAGGCGCTGCACCAAGATGGGGCGTCTCCCATTCGGGCGCTTGATCCGAGCGGTGGTGGGAGCGGTTGCTCTCAGCTTGCGATCTGCTTATTTTTTAAATAAATCATCATATTGATTCTGCGCTCATGGAGTCCGATGTATGTAGACCGTCTGGCAGCGCGGAGACGTCGTTACATGTTTTTTCGCTTTGCGCTTCGCCAGCGCTTACGCTGTCTGTCGGCAGGATGCAAATGCATGCTCGCTGCCCACTGGGCGCAAGGTGTGTGAATCCTATGAGTTTTGGTGCATTGTTTCAGTGCATCATTGATTTATATCCAATAAGTTAATTAAAAGTTTATTGGATATATACGCCTGATCGCGGTGCTAAATTCGGCCCCCTTGTTGCCTTATGCAGCGGGGGTCTTTTAGACCAGCCTCTACCGCAGAAGACCAACTGGCCATGGCCTGAAGAATCCTGGTCTTTGCACCGGTAGTCCTTTCATCCACTGAATGTGCAATCCGAAATCCCCATTTTCTCGGGGAGGGCGGAGCTTTGCCTTTTTTTTGCAGGACCTTGAAAGTGTTTCATCCCTATTGGCCACCGGCGCTGCTCGCGAAAATGCGCGGCAGTCTAGCCGTTGCCCTGGTTTCGGGCGTCTTGCCCGGGGTCGCGTTGGCGCAGTCGACCCGCTACGACATCTTTGTGAACCATGACGCCTTTGTCGCCCAGACGGGAGCCGTTGCTGAGAACGGCTCGGTGGATGGCCCAGCGGGCGCCGACTTTGTCTATCGCGCCAAGGTCAAGCTCAATGGCGGCACAGGTGAGGTGGCGAATGTGACGCTGCAGCAATGGCTGCCGGCGGGTGCCATTTTTCAAGCGATCGCGGCGCCCGAGGGCGTCAGCTGCGCAGCGCCACTGCCGGGGGCTGGCGACACCATCGCCGCCAATGCGCCGCTGGCTTGCACGATAGCCAAGGTCACTGCGAGCGATTTTGTGGCGGTGGACTTCCGCGTCAAGCTGCCCAGCGCAAGCACCGACTGGACCGCACATGCCTCCGCCGCCAGCCCGGACAACCTGGACCCGGATGCCGGCGATGCCGAGCCCAACCACAGCCGCATTGCGCGCACCATCACCACCTATGAGCGCGCCGACCTGGCGGTGCAGATTCTGGCGCCGATCGATGGCTCGTCCCATACCCAGGGCGACAAGGTTGATTACCAGCTCCAGGTGCGCAATACCGATTCGCCCTATGCCTTTGTGCTGAAGGCCGGCGAGAAGGCGGTTGTGCGCTTTCCGCAGCCGGAAGGCACCGAGTTCCAAGGCAGCCCCACTGGTAATGGCTGGGTCTGTGCCAAGGCAGAAGATGCCAGTGCCAACCAGCCCGTGCCGGTATGGAGCTGCAGCTATACCGTGCCCGCCGGCCAGACCGTAGACCGCAACCGCGATTTGCCGCTGCTGAGCGTGCCCCTGCTGATCAAAGCCAGTGAGGGCCAGGTGGCCAGCGCAGCTTCGGTATCGGGTGAGACTGCGACCGGACAGCTGTTTCTGGATGCCGATCCTGACAACAACACCGATGCGGTGCGCATCCAGGTGCAGCCCAATGTGAACCTGGACATGGCCCTGACCAAGGACGTGAACCCCAAGGTGCTGGACAAGCAGGCCACCGGCCCCGTGCCTGTGACCTATACGCTCAGCGCCAAGCGGGTGGCGGGTGAGTTGGTGCCGCAAGATATTGTGGTGACCGACACCTTGCCTGCAGGGGTCAGCTTTGTGTCCGCTGAGGGCTCGGATTGGGTTTGCAGCAATAACGCGCAAGTCATTCGCTGCCAGTTCACCGGTGCGTTTACAACGAATCTGCCGCAGATCACGGTCAAGGCGTCAGTGGATGTGTCCTCGGTCGCTGCAGAAACCGTGATCAACAACGCGGCTACCGTCTCCGCCAGCAATGAATCGCCCGCCAATGTGGGCGCCAACAACGAGGCGCAGGCCAGCGTGTTGGTCAGCAACAAGGTGAATCTGGCGGTCAGCAAAAGCACCTCGGCTTCCGTGATCGCCTCCGGCCAGGAATACCAGTACTCCATCAAGATCAAGAACAATGGCCCGCTGGCCGTGCTGCCGGGCCAGACCATGACGGTGAGCGACCAGCTCGACGGCCAACTGCAGTTTTTGGGTGTTGCAGCAGGATCGCCCTGGGTCTGCACTCCCGAGAGCACCACGGCCGCTGAACTGGGCAAGCTGCTGAGCTGCACTTTCAAGGGCGGTATTGCGGCGGGCGGCACGTCGGAGCTGCTGCTGAATGTGGTGGCGCATATCGATGCGGCCAACGGCAAGTTTGCATCGATTGCCAACGGCGCTGCATTGACGGGTATGGAGGGCCGCGACGGTGCGCCGCTGAACGTGATTGCGAGCAGCAGCAAAGTCAATATCTCGGAATCCAAGGCCGATCTGTCGATCAGCAAGTCGGCGGAGATCCCCGGCGCATCGAAGGCATCAGGTGCGGAGGTGGTCTATACCCTGCGCGTGAAAAATGATGTGCCCCAGGGTGCAGAGAACGCAGACCTGCAGACGGCGCAAACCGTCACGGTGACCGATACCATCGGCAACCTGCTGACCGACTACAGCGCGGGCGTGCTGGGTGTGACCGCCTATGCCAACAACCGCTATCTGACGGCCGAGGTGCAGATGCCTGCGGACAACGGTGCTGAGATGGAAGCCTGCTCGATCTCTGGCAATAACAACCAGAAGTCTGCGACCGTCAGCTGCACGCTGCGCAACCTGCCGGCCGACCCGGCGGTGGACTATGTGATCGTCATCAAGGCGAGGCAGTATGTCGATCCCCAGAACAACGACACGCAGACCAACACCCTCGTCAACGAAGCAAGCGTGGGCTCGCCCGATACGGCAGAGTTCAACACGGACAACAACCGTGCCAAAGCATCGGTGGAGATGGAAGCGCTGACGGACCTGACGGTGACCAAGCAGGCCGCGCCCGAGAGCGCAGCCGCCGGCCAGGCGATTACCTATACCTTGACGGCGAAGAACAGCGGCCCGTCTCAGGCCCGCCAAGTCCGCGTGACCGATCAGCTGCCTGTGGCCAGCATTTGGGTGGGCAAAGCCCCGGTCATTACCGGCGGCAGCTGTGCCTTGAGCGCTGGCGCGGTCTTTGCAGCCGGCCTGGAGATCACCGAAGCCAACCGCACGATGACCTGCGCATGGGACGATGCCATGGGAGAAAACGCGCAAAAGACGGTGACCTACCAGTTGCGCTCGCGCAGCAAGGACTACCCGCCCCAGCTGGACAACAGTGTGGTGGTGGCCTCGGTAACGCCAGAAACGGACACCAGCAATAACAGCGCCAACGAAGCGGTGCCGCTGGACAAGCCCCAGGTCGATGTGCTGGTGAACATGCGCCACACCAATGACGGCATCCCGCTGGACACAGGCAACACCCAGTACACGATCACGGTCACCAACAGTGGTGCGTCGCAGTCCTATGCGACGGGTGTGCAGATGCTGGACCAGTTCCCGGCGCCGGGATCGACGGCTGACTTCCGCTTTGTCTCGCTCGACAGCGTGCAGATGTCCAGCGGTGATAGCCGCATTGGCCTGGACAGCTGCGTGGTGCCTGCTGCTGGTGCGCTCGCAGGGACCTTGGTCTGTGATTTCCCGTGGCTGGCGCCGAGCGAGTCGGTGGTGATCAAGTTCACGATGGAGCCCGCAAGCTTGCTGGACGGCCGCGCCGTGGGCACCATCAACCACCGCGCTAGCGTGACCGCCGATGTGGAGGCGCTGGACGGTGTGGATGTCAGCAAGAACAACCAGACCACCGACCGCACCTCGACCTATGACCCGGCCCAGGTCTCGCCGGATGATCTGGACAAGCTGCGCTATGTGGACCTGTCGCTGACCAAGACCACGTCGGCCACCGGTGCGGTGGATGTCGGTGATCTGATTGCCTACACCCTGACGGTGAAGAACGAGGAAGACCCGTCCGCCAACCCGCGCATGGACCTGGTGAACGGCCAGGCCGTGGTCAGCGATGTGCTGCCCGAAGGCCTGGTGCTGGAAGGCGCTACGCCCGCCGGTTGCGGTTACGAAGAGGCATCGCGCACGCTGCGCTGCGAGATCAGCACGCTCAATGCCGGCGATGAAGTGGCTTTCCCCTTCAGCGTCAAGCTGCTGTCGCGTGCAGAAGGGCAGACCAGCATCGTCAATACCGCCACCCTGACCAGCCCGGGCGACACTGACGAATCCAACAACGACAGCCGCACCGAGACGCCTTTGGCCGTCGTCGACCTGGCGCTGCTTAAAACCGTGGACAAGGCGCAAGCCGCCGCTGGCGATACCTTGGTCTACAGCCTGACCGTCGTCAACAACGGCCCGGCCGATAGCCGCGAAGCCAGCCTGACCGATGTCTTGCCTGAAGGCCTGGTCTTTGTGCAAGCCTCGCCCGCCTGCCAGTTTGACGAAGGCAGCCGCACGCTCAGCTGTGCGCTGGAGCCGCTGGCGGTGGGCGCATCCGTCGCGTTGACGGTGGAGACCACCGTGGATGCGGCGTTGGAAGGCCCGCTCAGCCTGGTCAATACCGCCGTGGTGGATCTGCCTGGTGACAGCGAACCTCGCAACAACGAAAGCTCGGTAACGACCACCATCCCTGGCAAGAACACCGGCGGTGAGGATGACAAGCCGGGTGGCCAGGTGGTGCCGGTCCCGGTGCTGTCCTCGGCAGCGCTGCTGCTGATGGCGTTGGCCATGGCGGGACTGGCGGCAGTTCGACTGGGACGCCGCAGCCGCTAAGGCTGAGCCATAGGATTTGCCTCCACCACCCAAGCCGCGCATAGCCATGCGCGGCTTTTTTTGCGTTGGGAATACGCTGCACCCGATCCCCAGTTGTTGACAGAGGCATTTCCCCCGGCAAGAACTTTAGCGGCTATATTTGCTCCTACGTCCACTTCGACGACGGCAGGCAGGCACCATGGTTCGCTTCTTTTTTGTATTTCTGGGGCTTCAGCTCACTTTGTTCGGTCTCAATATGCTGAGCTGGGTGCAAAAGCACCTGGTCGAGCCCTGGACGGCTTTGCTGGCGCAGATTTGCGCCTTTTTGGTGACCTGGTTCGACAAGTCGGCCGTCGCTGAGGGCAAGGTGCTGTGGAACCATGCGACCAACTTTGGCGTCTCCATCGAGGCCGGCTGCAATGGTATCGAGGCCTGCATTGTGTTGTTTGCGGCCATCATGGCCTTCCCGTCCAGCTGGCGCCACAAGCTCATCGGCCTGGTACTGGGTTTTATCGCGGTGCAAGCGGTCAACATCGTGCGCGTGATCAGCCTGTTCTACCTGGGCCAATGGAACATGACCGCCTTCAACTTTGCCCACGAGTACCTCTGGCAGGCGCTGATCATGCTGGACGTATTGGTGGTCTGGCTGGTCTGGGTACGTGCCGGCCAGCGCGCCAAGCGCGCTGACGACGGCTCGGACGCGCCGCCGCCTTCGGGCTCCGGGGCGGGCCCGACACTGGCAGCCGCCTGATCTGAACCGGCCAGCAGTGCAAGCACTGCTGGCTTTTTTCCATTGGCAGGACAAGAAGTACATGGCCCCCAGGCTGTGACCGAGGAAGAGGGATGAAGCGCTTAACCCCCATACAGCGATTTTCGCTGCTGGCCTTTGCCGGCATCATCGTGCTGACCACCGTATGGGTGCAGCTGTCGCCGTGGATGAGCTACCCGGTGGCGGTGATATCCAAAGAGGGCATGCTTGACCTGGCAGCCGGCTGGGTCAAGCAGGTGCATATCGCGCCAGGCAAGATCGAGGTAGATACCTCCGTCGGCGTGGCCAATGCCAATACCGGTGGCCGCTGGGCCGAGATTTCGGTGGACGGCGACCCGGGCCGCTATGCCTACGGCTTCCCGATCTTTCTGGCACTGCTGCTGGCTGCCTGGCGCAAAGGCCGCGTCTGGCGCGCTGTTCTCGGTTATGTGATCTTGCTGCCGTTCCAGGCGTTCAGCATCTCCACCAGCCTGCTGATGCAGATGGTGCTGGCCACCAATATCGACCTGCGCCTGCTCAAGATTTCGCAGACCCAGCTCGACTTGCTGGCCTATGGCTACCAGCTGGGCAGCCTGGTGCTGCCGACCTTGGTGCCGTTTCTGCTGTGGCTCTGGCTGGACCGGCAATTTGTCAACGAAGTGCTGGTCGAAGCCTGGAAGAAAAACATCCAGCCCAAGCTGGCGCCGCGCCCTACCGTCGTGCGCCCACCACCGCCCCCGCCGCCTGAGCAGGTGATCCGCCCGGCCGAGAGCGGGCCCGAGATCTCGCACGAGATCAGCATCAGCCTGCCGCCGCGCAAGTAAGCTTAGTTTTTTGAACCTGGAGCCGGCGCCGGCGTGCGCCAAGTTGCTACCGCCAGCGCGGCAGCCAGCAGCGCAAACACCGCGCAGAACGCCAGCAGCGCGCGGGACAGCCCCACCTGGTCCGACAGCCAGCCAATGCCCAAGATGGGCAGGATGGTGCCCACATAGCCGATGACCAGGTAGGTGGCCAGCAAGCCGGCCCGGTTGTCAGCCCGCGCCACCCGGTTGACCACGGAGATGCCGCCCAGGTTGCAGAGGCCATGGCCGAGCGCGGCGCTCAGCAGGCAGAGCACAAACAGCAACGCCGAGCTGGCAAACACATTGACCATCAGCAGCAGATTGCACAACGCCAGCGCCGCATAGCCGGTGATCAACACCTTGCGCGTGGCAAAGCTCTTGGCTACAAACTGCGAGGCGGCCGACAGCAGCAGAATCAGCCCAATGGACGGCCCGCTGATCGCCGGGCCGTGCCAGGGCAGCATGCTTTGCATAAAGCTGGGCGCAAGCGATGCAAACAGGCTGAACATGCCAAAGCCGCAGAAGGCACCCATGGACGCCAGGCCATAGCGGCGCAGCGCCGCGCGCTCGGGGAAGGTGAGGCGCGGCATCAGCTGGCGCAGGCTGAAGCGGGTGGTGGGCGGCGCCGGCTGGAGATGGGCCGGCATCTGCACCTGGAACAGCGCATAAATCGCCAAGGCGCTCAGCAACAGCGACGGCACATAGGCGCTGCGCAGCGGATAGGGTGCCCATTGCGCCACCAGCCCGCCCACAATCGGCCCCAGGCCAAAGCCAAAGGCAATCGTCAAACTGGTGGTGGCGGCAGCCCGCTGGGTATCGCCGCTGGTGTTGAGCTGGGTGAGGCCCAGCGAGGCTGAGGTGGTGATCATTCCCGAGGCCAGGCCGATGAGGATGCGGCTTGCGCTGAACACCTGCATGTTCCAGGCCAGCGCCGACAGCAGCACGCCTGCCGTCATCAGCATCACCCCCGCGCGCAAGACCTGGAAAAAACCATAGCGTGTCGTGATCGACCCGAGCAGCATCAGGCTGGTCAGCGCTGCCGCCATATAGAGCACAAACACCTGCGTGATCGCGCTGGGCGGCAGCTGCCACTGGGCCTGGTAGATCGGATAGAGCGGGCTGGCCAGCGCCGTGCCCATGACGCCGACGCACATCGAGAAGCACACCCAGAGGTAGGGCGGCCATTGGTATTTCATGATCAGAACTTGGGGCTGGGCTGCGGTGGTGGCAGCAGGCCAGCGGCGGGTAGCGGCTGGCCAGCGAGGACGGTGGGCTGCATTGTAGGGAGGGGGCTGTCCATGTCGCAGCCCGGGTTAGGTGCCCAGGGCCGGCCGTCGGACATCGGCATGCAATGTCCTTGTAGTCGGGGCTGGTGTGGCCATCGCTGTTAAAAATAGCCATGACCCGAATGTCCGCCTCGCGCTTTTCCCTTTCCCCCTACCGCCGTGTTGCGGCAGCCGTCGCCATGGCGGTGCTGTCCGTGGCTGCGCTGTCCGCCTGCTCACCCTATGTGGGCGTGGGCATCCCCGTGGGGCCGTTCTCGGTGGGCGTGGGTGTCGGCAGTGGTGGCGTTAGCGCCGGGGTGGGCACCGGCGTTGGCCCCGTTGGTGTGGGCGTAGGGGTCAACCAGCGCGGCCAGGTCACTGGCAATGCGGGGGTGGGGGTGGGTACCTCCGTCGGTGGTGCCCAGGTAGGCGTGGGGGTGGGCACCGGCACGGTGTTGTATGACCCGGCGGCGCCTGCGTCTGCCCCTGCTGCTGCACCGGCTATGCCACAAGCCCAGCCAGGCGTCGTGGTGCCGGGCGCCGTCAACCCGCCATCGGGCGAGCATGATGCCACCCTGCAATGGCGCGGTGCCGACGGCCAGCTGGTGCCCGACTGCCGAATCAACAACCGCTGCTAACCGGGGCCGTTACCTTCAAACGTACAGCGGCGCCTCATCCATCGCGATGAGCTGGGCCTGCAGCAGCTGGGTTTGCTCCTGCCAGTAGGCCTCGCTGCCAAACCAGGGAAAGTGGATCGGGAAGATCGGGTCGTCGAAACGCCGGGCCAGCCAGGCGCTGTAGTGGATCAGGCGTAGGGTGCGCAGTGGCTCGATGAGTGCCAGCTCGCGCCGGTCAAAGGGGCGGAACTGCTCATAGCCTTCCACCAAGGTCGAGAGCTGCGCGCTTTGCTGCATGCGGTCGCCCGACAGCAGCATCCACAGGTCTTGCACCGCAGGGCCGCTTCGCGTGTCGTCCAGATCGACAAAATGCGGGCCACCGCCGTGGTTTTCAGGTGGCACCCACAGGACATTGCCGGGGTGGCAGTCGCCATGCAGGCGCAGGCTGCGAAACCTGCCCGCCGCAAAGTGGCCGGTAGCACTGCCCGGGTCGATGATCTCGCAGATCTTATCGGTGGCGCGGCGGCAGGCATCGCTCCAGGCCGTGCGCTGGCCGGGCGGGATCGCACCCTGCGCCATCAGCCAGTCATGGGGCTCACGGGCAAAGTCCTGCGCGTTGATGCTGGGGCGGTGCGCAAAGGGCTGGGCCTCGCCCACGGTGTGGATGCGAGCCAGAAAGCGGCCCACCCATTCCAGCACCTCCCAGTCGTCCAAGTCGGGCTGGCGCCCGCCTCGCCAGGGCGATACCGAAAAGCGGAAACCGCCATGCTGCAGCAGGCTGTGGCCGCCCAGCTGCAAAGGTGCTACCACCGGCACCTCGGCATCGGCCAGCTGTTGGGAGAACTGGTGCTCCTCGGAAATCGCCGCATCGCTCCAGCGGCCTGGGCGGTAAAACTTGCAAACCACCTTGCTGCCGTCTTCCAGCCAGACCTGGTAGACGCGGTTCTCATACGAGGACAGCGGGTTCAGGCGGCCATCACCCCACAGGCCCACCGATGCCAGTGCATTGAGCACCACATCGGGCGTGAGTGCGGCATAGGCATGTTCTTGCTGCGGGCTGCTGGGCTGGGAGTCGTCAATATCGTGCATCCCGCCATTGTGCGCCCTTCCTGTGACGGCCTTCAGAGCCGCAAGGCGCAAAAAAAGCCGGGCATGCAAGGCATGCACCGGCTGTACTGGAGCGTGTCAATCGATCAGCGGTAATGCTTAGACCACCACGGTCAGGGTCTTGTCGATATTGCCGCGGGTGGCGTTGGAGTAAGGGCAGACCTGGTCAGCGTCATGCACCAGCTTTTCGGCCACGGCCTTGTCCATGCCAGGCAGGTTGACCGTCAGGCGGGCAGCGATGCCGTAGGCGTTCGGGATGGGGCCCAGGTCCACTTCCGCGTCGATCGACAGGCCATCGGGCAGGGCCAGCTTTTGCTTGCCAGCCACTGCCTTCATCGCGCCGATAAAGCAGGCAGAGTAGCCAGCGGCAAACAGCTGCTCGGGGTTGGTGCCCTGGCCGCTGGTGCCGGGGGAGGACAGGTTCACGTCCAGACGGCCATCATCCGTGCGCGATGCGCCGTCGCGGCCGCCGGTGGTGTGTGCGTGGGCGGTGTACAGAACTTTTTCGAGACTAGCCATGGTGAACTCCTGGTCAAGGGTGGGGGAAAACTTGCTTCATCAAGAAGCGGCGGTCAGCGGCGCGGCCAGGCGGCTGCGCAGCTGTTGAATCTGTTGGGTCAAGGCCTGCAGCTCTTGCAAACCGCATTGGCTGTGCTCCAGCACACAGGCGGGGATGGCAGCGGCTTGCGCACGCAGTTGCCGACCGGCCTCCGTCAGGTACACCCGCACGCGGCGCTCATCTTCGCTGTCGCGCTGGCGATGCAACCAACCTGCTGTCTGCATGCGCTTGAGCAGTGGCGTCAACGTACCCGAATCCAGGTACAGACGCTCGCCGAGCTCGGAGACCATGCCGCCATCGCCCTCCCACAGTACCAAGAGCACGAGGTACTGCGGGTAGGTCAAACCCAATGGTTCGAGCAGGGGCTTGTACAGCTTGGTCATCGCCAGCGAGCTGGAGTACAGCGCAAAACACAGCTGCTGGTCGAGCAGCAGCGCGTTGTGGGCAGTGGCGGGAGTGGCGTTGGGCATGGGTTGAATTATCGTGTTCAATTAAATTGTGCGCAACTTAATTTTTGAAGCACCTGTTGTCAGCAGGGTGTTTGGTGGGGGCCGGTGCATCGGCCCTGGATTCGTCTTAAGAAGAGGCAACCCGCGTCTCAGACGAAGGCTGGGCCGCCCAGCGTTCTCAGTAAGCGGTCTGCACCACCTGGCCGCTGCTGTCCTTGAACTTGGCGGCCACCGCATCGGCGGCGGTACGCAGCAGGATCAAGTCCATCGAGACGGCGACAAACTGTGCGCCCAGTGCCAGGCATTCGCGGGCGCGGGCCTCGTCCACCATCAGGATGCCAGGGGCCTTGCCTGCAGCGCGGATGCGGGTGATGGCGTCATCAATAGCGGCATTGACGACCGGGTGGCGCGGCTGGCCGGGGTAGCCCATGCTGGCGGACAGATCGGCCGGGCCGATAAAGATGCCGTCCACGCCATCGACGGCGGCAATGGCCTCGATCTGGTCCAGCGCTTGTGCGGTCTCCACCTGCACCAGCAGGCAGAGCTCCTTGTCGGCATCGTCCACATACTGCATATCGCGGCCAAAGTTGCTGGCGCGCATCGAGCCGCCCATGCCGCGAATGCCCTGGGGCGCATAGCGCATGGCCTGCACGGCGGCGCGGGCCTCGTCGGCGTTTTGCACAAAGGGGATCAGCAGGGTTTGGGCACCAATGTCCAGGTAGCGCTTGATGAGCACTGGGTCGTTCCAGGCCGGGCGCACCACGGCGCTGGTGGGGCGGGGCTGCAGGGCCGCCTCTACCGCCTGCAGCTGCTGCAGCACCTGGGGCACATCATTGGGCGAATGCTCGGTGTCGAGCATGATCCAGTCGTAGCCGCTGCCGGCCAGCAGCTCGGTGATGTAGGGCGAGGGAAAGGCCGACCACAGGCCGATCTGCGCCTGGCCGGCGGCCATGGCTTTTTTGAAGAGGTTGGGTGTTGGCATGCTTGTCTCTGTTGTGTGGTGTTGTCTGTGTGGTGGAGTGGTCAGGGCAGGAGGTGGATCTCGTCGTTGCTCGGCCGCGTGCGGCAGCTCCCCGCCAAGGTGTGCCATTCGCTGGCGCCCAGGTCCAGCGCTTGCTGGTCCGCCATGGCCGTCACGCTGCGGCAGATGGGCTTGAAGTGCTTGGCGGCCACCGTGTCGCGCCCATAGCGCTGGTAGTAGCGCTGCAGGTGCAGGTCGGCGGCGGGTACCCGGGCGGCCACATAGGCCAGGTAGTCGCGGTAGAGCGCATCGACTGGCGCGTCTTCCAGCTGCTGCTTCCAGATGCGAAAGCCGGCCATGCAGGCCACCAGGGCCAGCACCAGCGCGGCCACGGGCAGGGCCTTTTTCCAGATCGGGGTGCTGCGTGGCGCGGGCATGGGGCAGGAATCGCTGGGCAGCGCGGGGGCCTGTGGTCAGGCGTAGCTGTAGACGCCCTTGCCGGTCTTGCGGCCCAACTGGCCGGCGGCGACCATTTCCTTGAGCAGCGGGCAGGGGCGGTATTTGCTGTCGCCAAAGTCTTTCAGGTAGACCTCCATCACGGCCAGGCAGACATCCAGGCCAATCATGTCGGCGAGGGCCAGCGGGCCAATCGGGTGGCTGCAGCCCAGCTTCATGCCGTCATCGATGTCTTGGGCCGACGCAATGCCTTCGGCCAGCACATAGAAGGCCTCGTTGATCATCGGCACCAGAATGCGGTTGACCACAAAGCCGGGCGAGTTCTTCACGCTGATGGGCGACTTGCCCAGGCTCTCGGCCAGCGCCTTGACGGCGTCGTGCGTGGCATCGCTGGTTTGCAGGCCACGGATCACTTCCACCAGGGCCATCAGCGGCACGGGGTTGAAGAAGTGCATGCCGATGAACTTGTCCGGGCGCTTGGTGGCCGCTGCCAGTTGGGTGATCGAGATCGACGAGGTGTTCGATGCCAGCATCACCGAAGGGTCGAGCAGCGCATCGACCTGCTGCAGGATCTTGAGCTTGAGCTCGTAGTTCTCGGTGGCTGCCTCGATCACCAGCTGGGCCTTTTGCAGGTCTTCATAGCGGGTGCTGCCCTGGATGCGGCCCAGTGCGGCAGCCTTGTCGCCTTCGCTGATCTTTTCCTTCTTGATCAGGCGGCCCAGGCTGCTGCCCACCGTCGCCAAGCCCTTTTGCACGGCGGCTTCCGAAATGTCCACCATCACCACATTCAGCCCCGCCACTGCGCAGGTCTGCGCAATGCCGTTGCCCATGGTGCCTGCACCAATTACGCCTACGGTCTGGATCGTCATCTGTCTTCCTTGGGTCCTGTTGCTGGGAGAGGGGCTGGCCTGCATCCGCCCTGCAGTGCCTATCGGCAAGCCCGGTGGCAAGATCATAGCGGTTGGTATTGCAGTGCGGCACAAACTGGGCGACAGAGCGCGGGGATAGGCGGGGGTTCTAAAATGCCCCCCATCGCTGCGCCGCAGCCCCTTTGTAGACACGACCTGATATGACCACCTTCGGCACTCCGCTCACCAAGAACGCAACCAAAGTCATGCTGCTGGGCAGCGGCGAGCTGGGCAAGGAGGTGCTGATTGCCTTGCAGCGCCTGGGCGTGGAGACGGTGGCGGTGGACCGCTATGACAACGCGCCCGGCCACCAGGTGGCGCACCATGCCCGCACCATCACGATGAGCGACCCGGCTCAGTTGGCCGCCCTCATCGAAGCAGAAAAGCCCGACATGGTGGTGCCCGAGATCGAGGCCATTGCGACGCCCGCGCTGCAGGCGCTGGAGGCCGCAGGCACCGTGCGCGTGGTGCCCACTGCCCGCGCCACCCGTTTGACGATGGACCGCGAAGGCATCCGCCGCCTGGCCGCCGAGACCCTGGGCCTGCCCACCAGCCCCTACCAGTTCTGCGACAGCCTGGCCGAGCTGCAGGCCGCCATCGATGGCGGCATTGGCTACCCCTGCGTGGTCAAGCCGGTGATGAGCAGCTCCGGCAAGGGCCAGAGCAAGATCGATGGCCCGGCCGATGTGGAAAAGGCCTGGAACTACGCGATGGAAGGCGGCCGGGTGCAGGGCGGCCGCATCATCGTCGAAGGCTTTATCGACTTTGACTACGAAATCACCCTGCTGACCGTGCGCGCCAAGAATGCTGCCGGCCAGATCGAAACCCATTTCTGCGAGCCCATCGGCCATGTGCAGGTGCAGGGCGATTATGTGGAAAGCTGGCAACCGGCCCGCATGGCGCCTGCCGCGCTGACCTTGTCGCAAGATATTGCCCGCGCCATCACCAGCGACCTGGGCACCGGTCTGAATGGCGAGCCCGCCGGCCTGGGCCTGTTTGGCGTGGAGCTGTTCGTCAAGGGCGACCAGGTCTGGTTCAGCGAAGTGAGCCCCCGCCCGCATGACACCGGCATGGTCACCATGATCACCCAGTGGCAAAACGAGTTCGAGCTGCATGCCCGCGCCATCCTGGGCCTGCCGGTGGACACCAGCCTCAAGACCGCCGGCGCCAGCGCCGTGATCTACGGCGGTGTGGATGCCCAGGGCATTGTGTTTGACGGCGTCGATGCCGCCCTGCAGATCCCCGGCACCGAAGTCCGCCTGTTTGGCAAGCCCGAGAGCTTTAGCCGCCGCCGCATGGGCGTGGCACTGGCCCGTGCTGCCGATACAGATGCCGCACGTGACAACGCCAAAAAGGCGGCGGCGCTGGTCAAGCCCCGCGTGGCGGAGTAAACGGCTGCTGACTGTCGCTCAGCACCTCGTTAGAGTTTTTCGATAAAAAAGCTGCTGGATGCTCTTGCGGGCGCCCAGCAGCTTTTGCTTTGAGGTGGCTTGGTTCAGTTGCCTTTAGTTGGACTCGCAGCTATAGCTGTCCGCCACATTTACATCACCACTGCCCTTGTAGCGCGGCCAGGTCGGGTACTCGCACAGCGGCCGGGTGCGGCCGGGCACGCCAGCGGTGTCGCTGACCACCTGGGCGCCTGGCGCGGTGCCAGCAGTCACCCACTGGTCCAGTGCCTTGAGCGAATCCCAGTTGGCGTTAAAGGCGGTGCTGGCCGCATGGCCGTAACCGGGTACTTCGTAGTAACGGGCAAAGCTCTTGACGGCAGAGGCGCCCATGGTCTGCTCCAGGCGCTGCCAGTACTGCTCGGTGGCGCGGGTGCTGACGAGCACATCGGCGGTGCCATGGGCCATCAGCAGCTTGCCGCCGCGCTTGTTGAAGGCGGACAGGTCGGTGCTGTTGATGTCCTGCAGCTTGGTGAGCTGGTTGATGCGGTCGGTCCAGGGGCCGGGGTTTTGCGGGTCGAGCGACAGCGCATCAAAGTTGGCATCGCGGGTCACAAAATAGCGCACCCACTGGTCCCAGAACACCGCCCAGTACGGGGCGGTGAGCGGCGCGGGGCTGGCCGGGGCGGTGGTGTTCATCGCCAGCAGGTTGACGGTGGGCTGCAGCGGGCTGCTGCCTTCCTCACCCAGTTCCGAGCCCCAGACATTGAAGCCCGGGTACTGCGTCTCGCCACTGCCCAGCGGTGCGCTGAAACGGATCTCGCTGTTGTAGGTCTTGAGCGCGCTGATCATCGCATCGGACAGGCAGCCCTCCTGGCTGGCGCCAGCGGCGCAGCGCAGCGGCTGGCCATTGAGCGTAGCGGTGGCCGGGTCAAACTGGCTGTTGCAGGCGGCCACATTGCTGACCACACCGTCCTGTACGCCATCAAGCGCATCGCACTTCTCCAGCGCCGCCTGGCGCAGCAGCTTGCGCTGGCCCAGGCTGGGGTAGGCGCCAGGCTGGGCAAAGGCGCGGCTGATGCGGCCAAACTGCAGATCCAGGCTGGCCGCGTTCCAGGCGGGGTACCAGGCCACCACGCCATCCCATTCGGACGGCCATTTCTGGGCCACAGCCAGCGCCTCGCGCCCGCCGGTAGAGCCGCCCATGAAGTAGCGCTTGTCCGGCTTTCTGCCGTAGAAGCGGGTCACCAGCACATCGGCCACATCGCTGACCTTTTTCAGCGCAGCGCCGGAGAAGTTGGCAACGGCTTCGTCATTCGTGCCAAAGCTGCCATCGCGGCTGCCGGCTGCACCGGCCTGGTGGCCGGAATCGCTGCCAAACACCGCATAGCCCTGGTTGAGCAGCGGGTAAGCGCCCTGGCTGGCAGGGGCGGCCGGGTAGGTGTAGAGGCTGGGCATCACGCCGTTGTAGCCGCCACCGCCCACCATCACCACCTTGCCATTCCACTCCTTGGGCAGCAGCAGGCCCATCTTGATGGCGGGGGCGCCGGGGTCGACCGGGGCGATCGAGATATTGGCCCGTACCGAGGCGGGGGGCTGCGCGCCGGTGGCGACGCTTGGCGTTTCGGTCGAGGTGACCGTGGCACCGCTGGTGGGCAGTCCTATCTGGCTGGCCGCTACCTGCTGCTTGGCCAGCGCCAGGCTGGCCTCGTCAAAGTTAAAGCTGTGGGAGCCGCCGCTGCCGCAAGCGGCCAACGCGAGGGCCGCGCTGGCGACCGCCGTCAGAGGGATAAAGCGCCTAAGTGGAGGGAGGATGGTTGTGGTCACTGTGTCTCCTGGTTGTTATGGTGCGGGCGCGCAAAGGCTTCTTCACGGCCCGCCGACCATTGTGGAAGTGAGGCGCACAGTTATCCACAGGGTTTGCAGTTAGGTAGTTCCCCATAAGTAAAAAAGCCAGCACGCTGGTGCTGGCATTGGAGTAGAGGGCTGCGCAAAGCGCCGCTGGGCGCGCAACTTACTGGAAAGCCACCTCGGCAAAGCTGCGCAGCTTGCGGCTGTGCAGCCGGTCCACACCGCCTTCGCGCAGGATGTTGACCGCCCGCATGCCGATGCGCAGATGCTGGTCCACCCGCTCGCGGTAGAAGTGGTTGGCCATGCCAGGCAGCTTGATCTCGCCGTGCAGGGGCTTGTCGCTCACGCACAGCAAGGTGCCGTAGGGCACGCGGAAGCGGAAGCCATTGGCGGCAATGGTGGCGCTTTCCATGTCCAGCGCCACGGCCCGGCTTTGGCTAAAGCGGCGCTGGGGCGTGTTGTCCGGCAGCAGTTCCCAGTTGCGGTTGTCGGTGCTGGCCACAGTGCCGGTGCGCATAAAGCGCTTGAGGTCGTCCTCAGGCACCTGGGTGACATCGGCCACCGCCTGCTGCAGGGCAACCTGGATCTCGGCCAGCGCGGGGATGGGTACCCACAGCGGCAGCTCTTCGTCCAGCACATGGTCCTCGCGCACATAGGCATGGGCCAGCACATAGTCGCCCAGTTGCTGGCTGTTGCGCAGGCCGGCGCAGTGGCCCAGCATCATCCAGGCATGGGGGCGCAGCACGGCAATGTGGTCGGTGATGGTCTTGGCATTGGCCGGGCCCACGCCGATATTGACCATGGTGGTGCCCGACTGGTCGGGACGCACCAGGTGGTAGGCGGGCATTTGCGGCAGGCGCGGCGGCGGGTTGCCCAGCGCGTCCACGGCCTCAGGCGGCAGGCCCTGGCGGCGGGTCACCACATTGCCCGGCTCGATAAAGGCGATGTACTCGCTGTCCGGGTTGGCCATTTCGGCGCGCCCCAGGCGGATGAACTCGTCGATATAGAACTGGTAGTTGGTGAACAGCACAAAGTTCTGGAACCACTCGGGCAGGGTGCCGGTGTAGTGGCGCAGGCGCTGAAGCGAGTAATCCATGCGCGGCGCGGTGAACAGCGACAGCGGCTGCGCCTCGCCCGGCTTGGGCTCCCAGGTGCCGTTGGCGATGCCGTCGTCCATCGTGTGCAGGTCCGGCAGGTCAAACACATCGCGCATCAGCATGCGGCGCTCGGCGCTCAGCTGGCCTTCGATATGGTCGTTGTCGGCAAATGAGAAATGGATCGGAATGGGCTGGTTGCTGGTGCCTACTTCCAGTTCCACGCTGTGGTTCTCGATCAGCAGGCGGAACTGCTCGGCGTAGTAGCCGGCAAACAGATCGGGCCGGGTGAGCGTAGTTTCGTAGTGGCCGGGGCCTTCAACAAAACCGTAGGCCAGCTTGCTGTCGGCCCGGGCCACCGTGCGGGTATGCAGGCGTACAAAGGGGTAGCAGGCACGATAGGGGGCAGATGGGGTCTCACCCGCCACAAAGCGCTGCATGGCCTGGCGCAGAAAACCGATCTGCTCGGCATAAATGGCCTGCACCTGCGCCAGCGCGGATTGAGCCGTGCGGTGGCTGGTCGGTGCGGTAAAGGCAGGTTTGGTATAGGTCATGCACCATTGTGCATCTGCTTTGGGGGCCGCGGCATGACAAATGGCGCGCCTGCAACGGGGCAGAAGCGGACGGGTTTCAGGGGCTCCCGCTGGGCAGAGAGCGGCTGTATTGCCGGGCGCGGGATAATTGCGCCATGAACGCAACCAATACCACCGCCAACGCAGCGGACGCCACCTCTTTCAGCCAACTGCCACTGGGCCAGACCATGCAGGACAATCTGCAGCAGCTGGGCTATACGCAGATGACGGCGATCCAGGCGGCCAGCCTGCCTTTTGCGCTGCAAGGCAAGGATGTCATCGCCCAGGCCAGCACCGGCAGCGGCAAGACGGCCGCCTTTGGCCTGGCCCTGCTCGCCCGCCTGAACCCACGCTGGTTTGCCGTGCAATCGCTGGTGCTTTGCCCCACCCGCGAGCTGGCCGACCAGGTCGCCACCGAAATCCGCCGCCTGGCGCGTGCCGAAGAGAACATCAAGGTCGTCACCGTCTACGGTGGTGTGCCCTCGCGCAACCAGATCGCCAGCCTGGAAAACGGTGCCCACATCATCGTTGGCACCCCCGGCCGGGTGATGGACCTGATGGAGCGCGGCGCGATTGACCTGGCCGCCCTCAACACCCTCGTGCTGGACGAGGCCGACCGCATGCTGGACATGGGCTTTTATGGCGATATCGTCACCGTGGCCAGCCAGTGCACGACCGAGCGCCAGACCCTGCTGTTCTCTGCGACCTACCCCGAGGGCATTGCCCAACTGGCCGAGCGCTTTATGCGCGATCCGCAGACGGTGAAGGTTGCCTCGCAGCACAGCGCGCACAAGATTGAGCAGCGCTGGTACGAGGTCAAGGAATCCGAGCGCCTGCATGCCGTATCGCAGCTGCTGGCGCATTTCCGGCCCGAATCGTCCATCGCCTTTTGCAATACCAAGCAGCAATGCCGCGACTTGGTCGAAGTGCTGCAGGCCCAGGGCGTGAGCGCTTTGGCTTTGTTTGGCGAGCTGGAGCAGCGCGAGCGCGACGAGGTGCTGGTGCAGTTTGCCAACCGCAGCTGCAGCGTGCTGGTGGCCACCGATGTGGCAGCGCGCGGGCTGGACATTGCCAACCTGGCCGCTGTCATCAATGTGGACACCACGCCCGATGCGGAAGTGCATATCCACCGCATTGGCCGCACGGGCCGGGGCGATGCCGAAGGCCTGGCGCTGAGCCTGGCCAGCATGGACGAGATGGGCTCGGTCGGCAAGATCGAGGTGCTGCAAGGCCGTGAATCGCAGTGGCACCCGCTGAGCGAGCTGACCCCCGCATCCAACCAGCCCATGGTGCCGGCGATGCGCACCATCCAGATCATCGGCGGGCGCAAGGAAAAGATCCGTGCTGGCGATGTGCTGGGCGCGATGACCCGCGACTTTGGCTACACCAAGGAGCAGATCGGCAAGATCAATGTGAACGACTTCTCGACCTATGTCGCCGTCACACGCGATATCGCCCACCAGGCGGTGGACCGGCTCAACAGCGGACGGGTCAAGGGCAAGACCGTGAAGGCGCGCCTGCTGTAAGCGAGGCCCCACCCCGCACGCCATGAAGCCCGCCTTATCCGTCGCCGCACACAGCCGCTGGACGACGCCTGAGAACCTGTTGCGCATCTCGGTGGTGGTGGCCATTGCCACCATTGCCTTGAAGACCAGCGCCTGGGCCGTCAGCGGCTCGGTGGGTTTGTTGTCCGATGCGCTGGAATCGCTGGTCAACCTGGTGGGCGCCTTGTTTGCGCTGGGCATGGTCACCATTGCCAAGCGCCCGGCGGACGAGGGCCACCCCTATGGCCACACCAAGGCGGAGTACTTCTCGGCCGGCTTTGAGGGCCTGCTGATCTTTGGTGCGGCGATGGCCATTGTCTGGGCCTCGGTGGATCGCCTGCTTCACCCCCAGCCGCTGGAGCAGCTGGGCTGGGGCATTGTGCTGTCCATGCTCAGCACGGCGCTCAATGGTGGGCTGGCGTTTGTCATGCTGCGGGCGGCGCGGGTACACCACTCCATGGCGCTGGAGGGCGATGGCCGCCACCTGATGACCGATGTCTGGACGTCGGTCGGCGTGGTCGCTGGCTTGCTGCTGGCGATGCTGACCGGCTGGCATTGGCTGGATGCGGTGCTCGGCATTGCGGTGGCGCTGCATATCTTCAAAGAAGGTGGCAAGCTGGTCTGGCGCTCGTCCCAGGGGCTGATGGACGAGTCCATTGATGCGGAAACCCTTGCCAGCATCGAGACCTGCGTGCGCGCTTTTGAGGCCGAAACCGGCGGCGCTGTGCATTGCGACAAGCTCAGCACCCGCCGCGCCGGCGCGCTGCACTTTATCGATATGCACCTGCACATGCCCGGCGACTGGACCCTCGCCCATGCCACCCAGCTGCGCATGCAGCTGGAAGCCGCGCTGCTGCAGACGCTGCCGCAGGCACGCATCAGCATGGAAGTGCTGCCTCTGGGCGTGCAAACCCAGACCGAGACCGTGCAGCAACAGCCTGCCGTCTAAATCTTGAACCCCGGGCTGCTGTGCCTGCGCCCGCAACCTCACCGAAAAAAGAGCCTCCCATGATCAGCGTATTGCAACGGGTGCGCGAAGCGCGTGTCGAAGTAGATGGCCAGGTGATCGGCCAGATTGGCCATGGCCTGCTGGCCCTCGTCTGTGCCGAGCGCGGCGACAGCCAGGCGGAAGCCGACAAGTTTTTGGCCAAGATGCTCAAGCTGCGCATCTTCCAGGACGATGCCGGCAAGATGAACAAGAGCGTGGTCGATGTGGCCGGTGGCCTGCTGATCGTGAGCCAGTTCACGTTGGCGGCAGACACCAGCGGCGGCAACCGCCCCAGCTTTACCCAGGCCGCCCCTCCGGCCGATGGAGAGCGCCTGTACGACTATGTCGTGGCGCAGGCCCGTGCGTTGCACCCGGAGGTGGCGACAGGTCGCTTTGGCGCGGACATGAAGGTCTACCTGATGAACGACGGGCCGGTGACGATCCCCCTGCGCATAGCGCCGGCGGCTGCGGCGGTAGGGGCCTGAAGCCCATCTCAGAAAGGTGATGGTGCGGCGGGTCGTGGTGGGTAGACTCGGTCCCTTTGCAATCGAGAGGACGAGAGACACCGATGACCGAGATGGAAAAAGCCGCTGCCGGCCTGCTGTATGACGCCAACCACGACCCCAGCGTGCTGCAACTGCGCGATGCCGCGAAGGAAAAGCTGTTTGCTTTCCAGCAAATAGGGGCGCACCAACGTGCCGAGCGCGAAGTGATCTTGCGCGGCCTGCTGGGCAAGCTGGGCCGCAATCCCGTGTTTGATGGCCCGTTTCTCTGCGACTACGGCTTCAATATCGAGATCGGCGACAACTTCTACACCAATGTGAACCTGGTCATCCTCGATGCCGCCAAGGTCCGCATCGGCAACAACGTCTTCATCGCGCCCAACGTCGGCCTCTACACCTCTGGCCATCCGCTGGATGCCGAGCGGCGCAACCAGGGCCTGGAGTTTGCGCTACCCATCAGCATTGGTGACAACGTTTGGATTGGTGCGGGTGTGCAGGTGCTGCCTGGCGTCAGCATCGGTGCGGGCAGCGTCGTTGCCGCCGGCGCCATCGTCACCAAGGATGTGCCAGCAGGCGTCGTCAGTGCAGGCAACCCGGCGCGCGTGCTGCGTGCCATTACGGACAAAGACCGCCTCGCGTACGCCTAAGCATCCTCTGCAAAACTCCCTGCCGTGGTCTGAACACGGGCTCGGGCGATCCCTGTCCATACGGCTTGGCGAGGGATGTGCAGAGGATCCTCAGCCCATCGGCACCGCCTGAGTGCTCTCCATGGCTCTATCACCGAGCCGCCACCGCTGCTGCCTGCGCCGAACTAGCTGCACTGGGCTGAGTGCAGCACCTTTTTCCCCGCGAAAATATTTATCGGATGTGGGATTTTGCTATTTCTGTTTCCTTATTGCTGTCATCCGCACCGGCAGCTAGGTTTTTGGCCGATGTAGGTGCGGAGGTAATCACTGGAAACTCTTAATTCACGCGTTAGTTCACTATTTAAATTACTCTTAAGCGCTAAATGAGGATGTATATTTATCAAATTAATTAATAATTAAATTTGAAATTTATATTTTTCTTTGAAGGAAGGCGGGCGCATAGTGCGCTCTATGCAAGCTCAACCGAGCATTATCAGCGATTTCTGCACTTGTGTACTTATTTTTGCCTGCGAATCGCAATGAGTTGGTTCTATTTGTCGGTCTCGCCACCAATACCCGCCATTAATGCTTCTTGTCCAGCGAGCCGAAGAGGTTTTTACAGAAGATCACCCGTGGAATCCATGTAAATATCCCCGTCCAGTCCCGGGCAGGGAATATGCCGAAGCTGTGAAGGAGAAAGCCATGAAAAGCCCACTGTTTTTCGTCAAACTGTCGCTGGCCTTTTTTCCGTTGATGGGAGTGCAGCCGATATGGGCGCAGAAGATGTTGGATTCAAGTGCGGGGACTCCGTTGCCATACTCCCTGCCATGGTCAGAATACCGTCTAGGGCGATCTGCTGCCTTGTCGTCCATGTCAATAACGGCGGCTTCTGACTGCAAAAAACAGCGGGTTGCGGATGTGGATCGCTATCCATCCCATTGGACGCGCTTCATGCAAAACACCCCTGACTGTGCAGCGGTCCCCGGGCAGCATCATTTTTCGACGGTTCAAAGCAGCGGCGTACCGGCGATGGCGCAGAACCATGCCGCCGAAGGTTTCAAAACCATTGGCGATCAGGGCTTGCGCAGATCTTCAGGCAGTTTGGTCGGCACAGCCCCAGCACTGGAGCCCGAGCGGTCCAAGCTGCTCTCATTGAGCACCATCAAGCTGGTGCTGATGGGCGCAGCGCTGGCTTTGCTGGTGATGGGTGTGGGCCATAAAACGCTGGGCCGCTGGTAAGTCCACAGACTGAGGGCACTTCGGACGGCGGATTTACCCACCCCGATAGCCACCGTCAAGCCACTGCTGCCACCGGCAAGATCAGCCCAAACGTGGTCACGCCCCCTTGGGATTGCGCAAATACCGAGCCGCCATGCATCTTGGCGATGGCTTTGACAATGGCCAGGCCCAGGCCGTGGTTGCGCTCCGAGTTGTGGCGCGAGGCATCGGCGCGGTAGAAGCGGTCAAACAGGTGGCGCAAGTGTTCTGGCGCGATGTCGGGCCCGGTGTTGGTGACGGAGATGACGGCATGGGCATGCTCATGCTGCCAGCGGGTGCGGATGTCGATGCGGATGGCCGAGCCCGCCAGCGCATAGCGGGTGGCATTGCTGAGCAGGTTGGACAGTGCCCGGCGCAGCAACGGCGCGTCGGCCTGCACCTGGGCATCGCCGACCACCTCCAGGCGCAGATCGGCATCGAGCGCAACCGCCTCATAAAACTCAACCACATCCTGGGCCACGGCAGCCAGGCTGACGACCCCGATCTCGCGCGCGCCCACGCCCTGGTCGGCCCGAGACAGAAACAGCATATCGCCCACCATGCCGGCAATGCGGCGCAGGTCTTCCAGGTTGGACTCCAGCACATCGCGCAGCTCATCGACCGAGCGCGGTTTGCGCAGGACCACTTCGGTACTGGAGATCAAGGTGGCCAGCGGGGTGTTGAGTTCATGGGCCACATCGGCGTTAAAGGCTTCGAGCTGGCGGTAGGCATCGGCCAGGCGGTCGAGCAAGGCATTGAACTGCGTAACGATGGGCTGCAGCTCTTGCGGCAGGCCGCTGCCATCTAGCCGGCGCGCAAAATCCCGGGCTGACAGCAGGCTGATCTGCGAGACCAGCGACTCGATGGGCTGCAGGCTGCGTTGCACCAGCAGGCCGCCCGCCAGTGCCAGCAGCAGCGAGCCGGCGACCATCGCCGCAAACAAGGTCCAGCCCAGGCCGCGCAGCAAGGCCTCGTCGGGGCGCAGGTCCATCACCAAGGTGGCGGTGGCCGCGCGCGCCTGGTGGTACTGAGGGGCAGTAATGCCAACCGCAAAACTGCGCAGCATGGTGTGGTGGCTGTTCCAGTCGGCCGGGATGCTGTCGAACAGCACATGGCCCTGGTTGTCCACCACGCGGATCGCATAGTCGCCATGGCCTGCCAGAAAATCGCTGAGCAGGTGGTCCAGGGACTTGTCGCGGTGGGCCGTGCTGTCATCGCGCAGCACATGCATCAGCGACTGCTGCTTTTGGTCGAGCATCTCCTTTTGGCGGGCCGACAAGGTGCTGTCGAACACCAGAAACACCACCAGGCTGACGGCGCCCAGACCGAGCATGGACAGCAGCGCCATCCAGCGCGAAAGCCGGCGCCCCAGGTGCGGTACGGCTGGCGCTGCGCTCATGGCTGGGCCCGGCTCTCCAGCACATAGCCCATGCCGCGCACAGTGTGGATCAGCGGCGTGGCAAAGGGCTGGTCCACCTTCATGCGCAGGCGCCGCACGGCGACTTCGACCACGTTCGTCTCGCTGTCAAAGTTCATGTCCCAGACCTGGGAGGCCAGCTCGGTGCGCGAAAGCACCTCGCCTTGGCGGCGCAGCAGCAAGGCCAGCAGGTTGAACTCCTTGGCCGTCAGATCGAGCCGCACACCGGCGCGCACGGCCTTGCGGCGTATCAGGTCCAGCTCCAGATCGGCCTGGCGCAGCACGGTCGGCTCGGGCGATGCCGGGTGGGCCTGCGCGCGGCGCAGCAGCACCTGGATGCGGGCCACCAACTCAGAAAACGCAAAGGGCTTGATCAGGTAGTCATCGGCGCCGCTTTGCAGACCACGCACCCGGTCTTGCACATCGGCGCGGGCCGTCAGCATCAGCACCGGGGTGGATTTGGACTGGCGCAATGCCGCCAGCACCGCAAAGCCATCGATGCCGGGGAGCATGCCGTCGAGCACGACCAGGTCGTAGTCCAGCTCCATGGCCAGGTGCAGGCCATCGATGCCGTTGGTGGCGACATCGACCGTGTAACTCTCCTCGGCCAGACCTTTGCGAAGGTACTCGCCGAGCTTGGCTTCGTCTTCAATCAGCAGCAGTCTCATGGCGGCCATTGTCTCTGATCGCGCCCGCTGGCATGGATTACAAATTTGTCATTTTCCTGTCGGCATGGTGTTCGCCAGCGGTTTCTACAGTCCGTTGCATCGCATATGGATACCGCCTGCACAGGGGGCCTGCGGTGCTGGCCGCTCTAGTTCTGGTCCCGCGCTGCCAGGGCTCTCTGGGGCTGCCGTCCGCCACCACTGGAGAAGCACCTATGACCACCCCCTCGCTGCGCCCCCATCGGGCCCGCACCCCTCCCCAACGGCCAGCCTGGCCCGGCTGGGTGCTGGCGGCAGCCGTTGCCAGCGCCTTGGCGCCCCAGGCCCATGCCGATGCGCCTGCCGCCGATGGACAGGCCCCCGCAATGGCCACTGCGCAGGCGGCGCCATCGATCTCGCTGGCTGCCGCCTGGGACAAGGCGCTGGCGGCCAACCCCGGTCTGCAGGCTGCGCGCTATGGCGCTGCTGCCGCCGAAGGGCTGGTACTGCAAAGCCAGGCACGGCCCAACCCGGAGCTGTCGGTCAACATCGAAGACACCCGGCGCGAGACGCGGACCAACACCGTGCAGATCAACCAGCTGGTAGAACTGGGCGGCAAGCGCGAGGCTCGCATGCAGCTGGCCGAAACTGAAAAGGCGGCTGCAGAGGCGGGCGTTGCAGCAAGCCAGGCTGCCTTGCGCTACCAGGTGCTGGTCAACTTTAACGAGCTGCTGCTGGCCCAGCAGCGGGTGGACTTTGCCACCCAGACCCATGCGCTGGCCAGCCAGGCGCTGGATGCCGCCAACAAGCGGGTGCAGGCCGGCAAGGTGCCGCCGCTGGAGGCCAGCCGTGCCCAGGTAGCACAAGCCAATGCAGCGCTGGAGCTGGAGCAGGCCAGGTCGTTGACGGGCGTGGCGCAGCAGAACCTGGCATCGCTGTGGGGCGGGCGCGGTGCGGAGCTGGGCATGGCCCAGGGAGATTTCGCCGCCACGGCGCAGGCCCCCACGGCCGAGCAGCTGGACCAGCGGCTGGACGACGCGCCGGCCATGCTGCTGGCGCGGCGGGCGTTGGAGCAAAGCCGCGCTGCCTCGGCGGTGGAGCGCAGCAAGCGCGTGCAGGATCCGACCCTGAGCCTGGGCGTGAAGCGCGCCCAGGATGTGGGCCGCAACCAGGTGTTTGTCGGCGTGAGCATCCCCTTGCCGCTGTTTGACAACAATGCCGGCAACCAGCTGCAGGCACTGCGCAAGGTCGACCAGGCCGAGCAACTGCTGCAGGACCAGCGCCTGCAACTGCAGGCCCAGGTGTTTGCTGCGCGCCAGCAGTGGCTCAGCAGCAACCAGCAGGTGGCGCTGCTGCAAAGCCAGGTGGTGCCCACGGCGCAGTCGGCCTATGACCTGGCGGTGCGTGGCTTCTCGCTGGGCAAGTTCAGCTTTTTGGATGTGCTGGACGCCCAGCGCAGCTTGTTTGACAGCCAGCGCCTGCTGCTGGACCAGCGCATGGCATCGCACCGCGCCCGCGCCGAGATTGAACGCATTTTTGGCACGCCAGCACTGGCCACTGCCGCTACAGGAACCTGAACCCATGTCCGAGAAAAAAACATTTGACCGCTCGCTCGCGTCCTCCAAACAGTGGATGGCTGCGGCGGTGATTGCCGCCGTTGGCGTGGCCGGTGGCGCCTACCTGTTGCGCGGCCCTGGCACGGCGGCGGCTGCGTCGCCCGCTGCATCCGCGTTAGGCCATGCCGATGCGCAAGCCCACAAGGATGGGGAACACCATGGCGAGGCCGCTGCAAAGACGGGTGCCAAAGCGGGCGCCCAAGCCGATGCGCACCAGGAGGCAGCCCCGCATGCCGATGGCGAACACCATGATGAAAAGGCCGAGAAAGCCGACAAAGCCGAGGCCGGCAGCAAGGACGCACATGGCGATGCGGCCGGCGGCCATGCTGAAGGCGAAGAGGCAGGCGAGGGCCTCGTCAAGCTGAGCCCAGCGCAGGCGAAGGCAGCCGGTGTGGTGGTGGCCCAGGCGGGCCCGGCATCGCTCAAAAAGCAGGTACTGCTGCCTGGCGAGATCCGCTTTGACGAAGACCGCACCGCCCATGTGGTGCCGCGCGTAGCGGGTGTCGTGGCCTCGGTCCATGCCCAGCTGGGCGAGCAAGTGGCCAAGGGGCAGTTGCTGGCCGTCATCCAGAGCCCGGCGGTATCTGACCAGCGCAGCGAGCTGCAAACGGCGCAGCGGCGGCTGGCGTTTGCCAAAAGCACTTACGAGCGCGAAAAGCAGCTGTGGCAGGAGCGCATCTCTGCCGAGCAGGATTACCAGGCGGCCCGGCAGGCGCTGCAGGAGGCAGACATTGCGGTGGCCAATGCCGCGCAAAAGCTGTCCGCCATTGGGGCGGGCGCGGGCGCGGGGGGCTCCAGCCGCTATGAGCTGCGTGCGCCGCTGGCCGGCATGGTCGTGGAGAAGCACCTGACCGTGGGCGAATCGGTGACCGACAGCACGGCATCGTTCACCGTCTCGGACCTGCGCTCGGTCTGGGCGGAGATCAGCGTGGCCGCGCCGCAGCTGCCCGATGTGCGCATGGGTGCGCCGGTGGTCGTGCGCGCCACCGCCTTTGACTCCCAGGCCGAGGGCCGGATCGCCTATGTGGGTGCGCTGATTGGCGCGCAAACCCGCACGGCACCCGCCCGCGTGGCGCTGGCCAACCCGCAGGGGGTGTGGCGGCCGGGGCTGTTTGTCGATGTCGAGGTGCTGGCTGGCGAATCGCCCGTCCCGATTGCGGTGGACAGCAAGGCGATCCAGCGGCCCGATGGCAAAGAGAGCGTGGTGTTTGTGCCGGCTGAGGGCGGCTACCAGGCCAAGGTCGTGCAGTTGGGTGCGACGGATGGCAAAACCACCGAGATCACATCGGGCCTGAAGGCGGGGCAGAGCTATGTCAAAGAAGGCTCCTTCCTGCTGCGGGCCGAGCTGGGCAAGGCATCTGCCGAGCACGCGCATTGATCGGGAGTCCGCATGTTTGAACGCATCATCCGTTTTTCCATCGAGCAGCGCTGGCTGGTCATCCTGGCGGTTTTCGCCATGGCTGCATTGGGCGTTTTCAGCTACCAGCGCCTGTCCATCGATGCCGTGCCCGACATCACCAATGTGCAGGTGCAGATCAACACCCAGGCACCGGGCTACTCCCCGCTGGAGACCGAGCAGCGCATCACCTACCCCATCGAGACGGTGATGGCCGGCTTGCCGCACCTGGAGCAGACCCGTTCGCTGTCGCGCTACGGGCTGTCGCAGGTCACGGTGATCTTCAAGGACGGCACCGACATCTACTTTGCGCGCCAGCTGGTCAATGAGCGCATCCAGGAGGCGCGGGAGAAGCTGCCGCCCGGAATTGCACCGAGCATCGGCCCCATCTCCACCGGCCTGGGTGAAATCTATTTGTGGACGGTGGAGGCGGAAGACGGCGCCAAAAAGGCCGATGGCAGCCCCTACACCCCGATGGACCTGCGCGAGATCCAGGACTGGGTCATTAAGCCCCAGCTGCGCAACGTGCCCGGCGTGACCGAGATCAATGCGATTGGCGGCTTTGCCAAGGAGTACCTGGTAGCGCCGCGCCTGGACAAGCTGGCGTCCTATGGCATCTCGATGGACAAGCTGGTGACGGCGCTGCAGAGCAACAACACCAATGTGGGAGCCGGCTATATCGAGCGCGAGGGCGAGCAGTACCTGATCCGTGCGCCTGGCCAGGTGCAGGGCATTGCGGACATCCAGGAGGTGATTGTGGCCACCACCCAGGGCCAGCCGGTGCGCGTGCGCGACCTGGCCGAGGTGAGCCTGGGCCGCGAGCTGCGCACCGGCGCTGCCACCGACAACGGCCGTGAGGTGGTGCTGGGCACCGTGTTCATGCTGATCGGGGAGAACAGCCGCATGGTGTCCAAGGCGGTGGATGCGCGCATGGACGAGATCCGCAAAAACATGCCCGAAGGGGTGAAGGTGGTCACGGTCTACGACCGCACCACCTTGGTGGAAAAAGCCATCGCGACGGTGAAGAAAAACCTGGTCGAAGGCGCGGCGCTGGTGGTGGTGGTGCTGTTCTTGTTTCTGGGCAATATCCGCGCTGCGCTGATCACCGCGCTGATCATTCCGCTGTCGATGCTGTTCACCTTTAGCGGCATGGTGAAGTACGGTATCAGCGCCAACCTGATGAGCCTGGGCGCGCTGGATTTCGGCATCATCATCGACGGGGCGGTGGTGATTGTGGAGAACTGCGTGCGGCGCCTGGCGCATGCGCAGGAGCGCAAGGGCAGCCCGCTCTCGCGCAGCGAGCGCTTCCATGAGGTGTTTGCGGCCGCCAAGGAATCGCGCCGTCCGCTGCTGTTCGGGCAGCTGATCATCATGGTGGTCTATCTGCCGATCTTTGCGTTGACGGGGGTGGAGGGCAAGATGTTCCACCCTATGGCGCTGACCGTGGTGCTGGCCCTGGTGGGCGCGATGGTGTTGTCCATCACCTTTATCCCGGCGGCGATTGCCTTGTTCATCGGCAATAAGGTGGGCGAGAAGGAAAACCGCCTGATGACCTGGGCGCGCAAGGCCTATGAGCCCTTGCTGTTGCGGGTGATGCGCATGCCGGTGGTGGTGCTGACGACAGCTGCGGTGGCTGTGGCCCTGAGCCTGCTGCTGGCATCGCGCCTGGGCAGCGAGTTTGCGCCGAATCTGAACGAGGGGGACTTTGCGATCCAGGCGCTGCGCGTGCCGGGCACGAGCCTGACGCAATCGCTCGAGATGCAGATGCAGATCGAGCGCGCACTGAAGGACCAGGTGCCTGAGATCGAGCGGGTGTTTGCCCGCACCGGCACGGCCGAGATTGCCTCGGACCCCATGCCGCCCAATATCTCGGACGGCTACATCATGCTCAAGCCGCGTGCGCAGTGGCCCGATCCCAAGCGCAGCCGCGAGGACCTGCTGGCCCAGGTGCAAGAGGTGGTTGAAGCGATACCGGGTAGCAACTACGAGTTCTCGCAACCGATCCAGCTGCGCTTTAACGAGCTGATATCGGGCGTGCGCAGCGATGTAGCGGTGAAGGTGTTTGGCGACGATATGCAGGTGCTGGAGCGCACCGCACAATCGATTGCTGCCATGCTGCAGAAGGTGCAAGGCGCGTCCGAAGTGAAGGTGGAGCAGACCACCGGCCTGCCGATGCTGACAGTGCAGGTGGATCGCGAAAAGGCATCGCGCTATGGCCTGAACATGGGCGATGTGCAGCAGACCATTGCCACGGCGGTGGGCGGCCAGGAGGCCGGCACGGTGTTTGAAGGCGACCGGCGCTTTGACATCCAGGTGCGCCTGCCCGAGTCGGTGCGCAGCGACCTGGCCGCACTGGAGCGCCTGCCGATTGCACTGCCGCCGCAAGAAGGCAGCCGCCAGGGCTTTGTGCCCTTGTCGGCCCTGGCCAGCTTTACACTATCGCCCGGGCCCAACCAGGTCAGCCGCGAGGATGGCAAGCGCCGCATTGTGGTGAGCGCCAACGTGCGCGGCCGCGATATCGGCTCCTTTGTGCAAGAGGCGCAGCAGGGCCTGAGCGCCATGTCCATTCCCAGTGGCTACTGGACGCGCTGGGGCGGCACCTTTGAGAACCTGCAATCGGCCCAGCAACGGCTGCAGATTGTGGTGCCCGTCGCCCTGCTGCTGGTGTTCACCTTGCTGTTTGCGATGTTCAACAACGTGCGCGATGGCCTGATCGTCTTTACCGGAATCCCGTTTGCGCTGACCGGCGGCATTCTGGCGCTGTGGTTGCGCGATATTCCGCTGTCGATCTCGGCAGCGATTGGCTTCATCGCCCTGTCTGGCGTGGCCGTGCTGAATGGCTTGGTGATGATCTCGTCGATCCGCGCGCTGCGCGAGGGCGGCATGGCCGTGCCCGATGCCGTGCAAACGGGTGCCCTGTCGCGCCTGCGCCCCGTGCTGATGACGGCCCTGGTGGCATCACTGGGCTTTGTGCCGATGGCCATTGCGACCGGCACGGGTGCCGAGGTGCAGCGGCCGCTGGCCACTGTGGTGATTGGCGGCATTTTGTCGTCCACGATGTTGACCCTGCTGGTGCTGCCGCTGTTGTACCGCCTGGTGCATCGGCGCGATCTCTCAGAAGACGAGCTGGATGACAAAGAGGGCGTTGAAAAGCCCGCTGCGCACCCGGCCTGAGCCGCTCTAGCTCAGTGACAGCAAAGCCATGGCCTAACCCGCCATGGCTTTGTTGTATCTGCCATTTAAGCGGCCCGCGCATTGCAGCAATGTCATCTTGCTGTGGGGCTTTGGTCAGCGTGTTTTTTCAACAATGGAGCAGTCTCGAATGCAGTCGCAGCGAGAGTATTTTCACCCTCATGAAAGGCATTGCAACCATGCAAAAAGCACGCACCTCCACCCTGTTGTCCCTGACTTTTGCAGCCATGTCGCTGGGCATGTTGAACAGCGCATCGGCCAACACGACCGTGCACTCGGCCCCAACGGAAAAGGGCTACGAGCTCTACCCCGCGCATGCCCAGCCCGGAAAGAGCCGCGCGCAGGTGCAGGCCGAAACGTCCGAGGCGCTGCAAAAGCGCGGCCCCAACGCCTTGCGCAGCAGCAACTACCCTCCTATGCCCGATACCTCGGGATCGTCCAAGACGCGCCAGCAAGTCATTGATGAATATGCCCGCGAGACGCCGGCGGAGCGAAAGGCTCGCTTGCAAATGTTCCGTGGCTAAGCGCTGCAGTGATCCAGAAGGTGGCGCCAGGTGCCACCTTTTTTTCGCTATTCGATCTCCAACGGCCTAACGTCTAGCGCCTAGCGCACATGCAGGTGCTGCTTGACCGGCGGCTCCACTGGCGCCTCGGCCAGGCCGGCCAGAATGCCGCAGTGCTCTACATCCTCGCTGCCCCGGCAGCGGTCGCGCAGGGCGATCAGCTGCGCCTCCAGACCGCGCAGCTCCTGGATGCGCAGCGCTACATGGCCAATATGCGCTTCGAGCAGCTTGTCGACGGTTTCAGCGCAGTCCTGGGCAGGTTCATCTTTGTAGCGCAGCAGCTCACGCACTTCGTCGAGCGACATCTGCAGCCCCCGACAGTTGCGGATGAACTGCAGCCGCTCCAGGTGTTGCGCTTCATACACGCGGTAGTTGCTGGCGGTGCGGGTAGGGTGTGGCAACAGCCCTTCGCGCTCGTAGTAGCGGATGGTCTCCACAGGCGTGGCGGAGGCGGTAGCGAGTTCACCGATTTTCATGGCATTGCCCTCATGGTCTTCAGGGAGTCTAGCGATGCAGGCTTGACATTGTAGTTACTACAGGGTTTCTAATCGATGCAACAGGGGAAACACGCTTTATGACCCAGAAGAATTCAACACCCGATACCGCCCATTCCGACACCGCGCACCGCCATGCGGATGGCCCTGCATCGGCATCTTGCTGCGCTGGCAAAGACCACCCAGCCGCCGCCGTGGCCGCCAAGGGGCATGGCCACAGTCATGACCACGGCCATAGCCACGACAAAGATCACGACAAAGATCACGACCACAGCCATGGTCACGACCACGCGCATTCGCATTCCCATGCTCCCGCAGCAACGGCGGCTGCAGCGCATGCGCATAGCGACTGCTGCACCCCCGATCTGGGCCCTTCCGCCCAGGCCAGCTCGGCCTTGAAGGCCGATGGGGGGGCTTTGCTGTTGCGCATCCCCGCGATGGACTGCCCCGTGGAAGAGGGCCAGATTCGCCAGATCCTCGAAGGCGCGGCGGGCGTCAAGCTGCTGCAGTTTGACCTGCCTGCCCGCACCCTGCGGGTGGAGGCCGACCCGCAGGAATGGGCGGCGGTGACGGGGAAGATCCAGGCAGCAGGCTTTAGCACCGAGACACTGTCCGCACCCCCGTCCGCTGCCGATGTGCAGAAGGCACAACGCCGTGAGCTGTTCCGCCTGATTGCAGCCTTGGTCGTGGCAGCCACGGCCGAGCTGCTGCACCTGCTGACGCCCGAGACCTCGGTCTGGCGCATGGTGGGCATGGCAGTCGCTGCGGTAGCCATTGCGCTGTCGGGCCTGGGCGTTTTCAAGAAAGGCCTGTCGGCCCTGCTGCGCGGCCAGCTGGGCATCAATGCGCTGATGAGCGTCGCGGTGATCGGCGCCTTTGTGATTGGCCAGTGGCCCGAGGCGGCCATGGTGATGGCGCTGTACTCGCTGGCCGAGTTGATCGAGGCCCGCTCGGTAGACCGCGCACGCAATGCGATTGCCCAGCTGCTGGCGCTGTCGCCCCCGCAGATTGAGGCCAAGCAGGCCGATGGCAGCTGGCAGATGCAGGATGCCAAAACGGTGGCAGTGGGCACCCTGGCACGGGTCAAGCCCGGCGAGCGCTTTGCACTGGATGGCGAGGTGACCAGCGGCCAAAGCGCGGTGGACCAGTCCTCCGTCACCGGCGAGAGCATTCCGGTCGACAAAGCGCCGGGCGATGCTGTGTTTGCCGGCACCATCAACCAAAGTGGCTCGCTGGAATTCAAGGTCACCAAGCGGTCGACCGATACCGTGCTGGCGCGCATCATCCACGCGGTGGAAGAGGCGCAAGGCCAGCGCGCGCCCACGCAGCGCTTTGTAGACCGCTTTGCCCGCATCTACACCCCCGCCGTCTTTGTGTTGGCCGTCGCCGTGGCCGTGCTGCCCCCGTTGATGCTGGGCTGGCCTTGGCTGACCGCTATCTACAAGGCCCTGGTGCTGCTGGTCATTGCCTGCCCTTGTGCGCTGGTCATCTCCACACCGGTGACCGTTGTCAGCGGCCTGTCTGCAGCCGCCCGCCGAGGCATTTTGGTCAAAGGTGGTGCCTATCTGGAAGAGGCGCGCAAGCTGCGCGTGGTGGCCCTTGACAAAACCGGCACCATCACTGCCGGCACCCCCCAGCTGGTGCAGACCCGCATGCTGTCGAACGGCACCGATGCCCAGCAGATCGAGCGCATCGCCAAAAGCCTGGCTGCGCGCTCGGACCACCCGGTATCCAAGGCGGTCGCCACCGGTATCGATGGCGAAGCGCTGGAAGTAGATAACTTTGCTGCCGAGCTGGGCCGTGGCGTCAAAGGCGATATCGCCGGCCAGAGCTATGTGCTGGGCAACCACCGCTGGATCCATGAGCGCGGCCAGTGCTCGGCCGAGGTGGAGGCGCTGATGCTGGCGATGGAGGAACAGGGGCAGACCGTCTCGGTGCTGGCCAGCGCGCAAGGCGTGCTGGGCCTGTTTGCGGTGGCCGATACCACCAAGGAATCGAGCAAACAGGCGATTGCCGAGCTGAAGGCCTTGGGCATCCGCACGGTGATGCTGACGGGCGACAACGAAGCCACCGCCCGCGCCATTGCTGCGCAAGTTGGCATCGACGAGGTCAAGGCCAACCTGCTGCCCGAGGACAAGCTCCAGGTCATCAACGGCCTGGTGGCCCAGCAGCCCACCGGCATGGTGGGCGACGGCGTCAACGATTCCCCCAGCCTGGCCGCTGCTTCCATCGGCTTCTCCATGGGCGGCGCCGGCACCGACATCGCCAAGGAAGCCGCCGACATCCTCATCATGAACGACGACCTGCGCCGTGTGCCCGAGACCGTGCTGCTGTCCAAACGCACCTATGCCATCCTGTGGCAAAACATCATCTTCGCGCTCGGCATCAAAGTGGTGTTCTTTGCGCTGGCGGTGTTTGGCAATGCCTCCATGTGGATGGCGGTGTTTGCGGATATGGGGGCGAGTTTGTTGGTGGTGTTCAATGGGCTGCGGTTGCTGCGGGGTGGGGGCAAGGCATAGGCCTGGCCCTTTGCACAGGTCTTCGGCGCCGCTTGCCTTGGGTGGCGTCCAAGACAGCCATCACATCGCCGAGCGATCCACCTCCCGCAGCCTGCATTCAGTCAGCAGCGGAAGCTAGACCTCGGCGATGTGCTTGTGGGTGCGGATAGCGCCACATCCGGCCTGTGCATCGCACAGGCCGGTTTGCGTATCAACTACCCAGGCGGGCCACCACGAGATCGAGCAGCGCACGCAGCCGTGCCTGCCTGCGCAGATCACGGTGGTAGCCCACCCAGGTGTCGCGCCCTGGCGGCGTTTCTCCGAGATCGAGCAGTCGCACGCTAGCCAGCGCATCGCCCAGCGGGCGGGGGAGCACGGCGATGCCGGCACCCAACGCGCACATCCGCGCCTGCACATCGCGGTTGTTGCTGCGGGACACGATCTGGGCGTTTGGCAGCATCTTCTTCAGCCAAAGGGCATCGGGCATACCGCCGAAGGCGGTGTCCATGGTGATCAGCGAAGCGCCGGAGCCATCGCCGGCCTGCGGTGCCTCAAGCGCGGCGTGCAGGTAGACGCCGTAGTCAATGTGCATGAGCTTGCGTGAGATGACCTCGGGCTCGTCAAAGGGCTGAATGCGAAACACCATGTCGGCCTCGCGCCGGGGCAGGCTGAAATGGGTGGCGCTGGTCAGCAACTCGACAATGACGCGCGGCTGCAGCTGTGCAAATTCAGCCAGCACCGGGGCCAGAACATGCGCACCAAACCAGTCGGAGGACGAGAGCCGGAGCATGCCTTCGAGAAGGCCGTCGCGCCCGGAGAGCTTGCGCTCCAGCCCATGCACCTCTTCTTCCATGCGCTCGGCATGCGCGAGCACGGCCATGCCTTCGTCGGTCAGCACAAAGCCGTCTCGGGTGCGCTGGAACAGCGTCTGCCCCAACGCCTGCTCCAGGGCCTGGAGCCGCCGGCCCATGGTGGGCTGGCTCTGGCCGCTGCTGCGTGCGGCAGCACCCAGCGTGCCGGTGCGGGCGATTGCGAGGAACACGCGCAGGTCGCTCCATTCCATCTGCATGTTGGGCCCTTCAAAAATGAATGAGTAGACGTCAGTATTGTCTATTTTCAAACGTTTGAGTAGGTCCAACAATGGCGTATCTCTTATCCCCAAGGAAACTTGTATGGCCCCCTCTCTCTCCATGACCGCCGCGATGCTCGATACCCACGGCGGCGCCTTTCGCATGGTCTCCATGGCGCGTCCGCAGCCCGGCGCGGGGCAGGTGCTGGTACGCATCCACGCCAGCGCGATCAACCCGCTCGACACCAAGATCCATGCGGGTGAGGCGCCCCATGCGCGCCACCCGCTGCCTGCTGTGCTGGGTATTGACCTGGCTGGCACCGTGGCTGCCGTGGGCGCGGGGGTGACAGACTTTGCGGTGGGCGAGCGCGTGTTTGGCATGGCGGGCGGTGTCGCTGGCTTGCAAGGCTCACTGGCCGAGTACACGGCGGTCGACGCCGCCTTGCTTGCGCCCATTCCTGAGCAGCTGTCAATGCGCGAGGCTGCTGCACTGCCGCTGATCTTCATTACCGCCTGGGAAGGCTTGGTCGACCGTGCCCGTGTGCGCGCCGGACAGAAGGTGCTGGTGCATGGCGGCGCTGGTGGCGTGGGGCATATCGCCATCCAGATTGCCCGGGCCCGGGGCGCGGACGTCTTCGCGACGGGCACCGCCGAGCAGCGCGGCTTTATCGAAAGCCTGGGCGCCACTGCCATCGACTACCGCGCGCAGACCGTGGACGCTTATGTGGCACAGCACACGGCGGGACGGGGTTTCGATATCGTCTATGACACGGTGGGCGGCGCGACGCTGGATGCGTCTTTCCAAGCCGTGCGCCGCTTTGGCCATGTGGTGAGCTGCCTGGGCTGGGGCACCCATGCGCTGGCGCCGCTGTCTTTTCGCGCTGCTACCTATTCAGGCGTATTCACCCTGCTGCCCATGCTGACCGGCGAAGGCGGCGAGCACCACGGCGAGATCCTGCGCGAGGCCGCAGGCATGGCACGCGCAGGCCAGCTCGTTGCCCAGCTGGACCCCCGGCACTTTGTTGTCGACTCGGTGTGCGAGGCCTATCGGGTGCTCAAGGCCGGTACGGCACAGGGCAAGCTGGTGGTGGACATGCTGCAGGGCGCTTGAACGGTACGGGCCAGGTCCTGCGCCCTTTGCCCTGCGCTTTGAAAGCCTGGCGCCGGTATAACGGCTACCAGCGAGCGATTAGCTCGCTGGAACCGCGCCGCCATGGAGGCGCTGATCGCTGGCCTTAATAGGCGCCCATATAGTCGCGCTTGCCAACCTCCACACCGTTGTGGCGCAGGATGGCATAGGCGGTGGTCACATGGAAGAAGAACTGTGGCAGACCATAGTGCAGCAGATAGGCATTGGCGCTCAGCTTCTTTTCCTTGGGCGTGCCGGGGCGCAGAACGATTTCGCGGCTTTCGCTGAGATCAAATTGCGAGGCTGGGAAGGATTCGAGATGGGCCAGCGCCTTGGCGATCAAGGCTTGCAGGTCGGCGAAGCTGGTCTCCGTGTCGGGCCAGGATGGCACTTCGGCACCGGCCAGGCGGGAGGCGATGCCCTTGGAGAAGTCCGAGGCGATCTGCACCTGGCGGACGAGCGGAAACATGTCGGGAAACAGCCGCGCTTGCAGCAGCGCATTGGGGTCAATATTTTTTTGTGTCGCGTGGTCCTCGGCCTTCTTCAGCACATCGGACAGGGCACGCAACATCTGCTGCAAGACGGGAATGGAGGCGGTGTACAGCGGGCTGGTCATAGAGGGTTCACTTTTTAGAAATGGCACGATGGCCGAGGTGGGGCTGGCAGAGGTTCTGCGGGCTATGGAAGGCTAACAGCAAAAGGACGAAGCATCCTGCATGGTGCCGTTACAGGCTTGCTGGTCGCACGTTGCGGGCATGGAAATACGGCGGGGAATGCAGCGGGTCCTTCGCTTTCCGCGAAATGGCCGCTGCGCTTATCAGCCACCAAACCGCTTCAACACCAACGACGCATTCACCCCACCAAACCCAAACCCATTAAGCATGGCGTGCTCCATCGCATGCGCCCGCGCACTGCCGCGAATCAAATCCAAACCATCGGCCAAGGGGTCCGGGTTGTCCAGATTAAGCACAGGCGGCGCCATCTGGTCGCGCAAGGCCAATACGCTAAAGATCGCAGCGGCCCCGCCGGCGGCGCCCAGCATATGGCCCAGGGCCGATTTGGTGGCGGTGATGGAGGGGCCCGTGCCGGCGCCAAACACCTGGCGGATGGCGGCCAGCTCGCCCCGATCACCCACCGGTGTGGAGGTGGCATGGGCATTCAGATGCTGGATATCGCCTGGTTGGAGCTGCGCCTGGCGCAGGGCGGCGCGCATTGAGCGGGCAGCGCCCGATCCGTCCTCGGGGCCGGAGGTGACATGGTAGGCATCGGCCGAGGTGCCATAACCGATGACTTCGGCCAGCGGTGTGGCGCCGCGCGCCAGCGCATGGTCCAAAGCCTCCAGCACCAGAAGGCCTGCGCCTTCGGCCATCACAAAGCCTTCGCGCGCCATGTCAAAAGGTCGGGACACCTGGCCCGGATGGCCCTCGCCGCCGGTGGCGACGGCCTTGGCTGCTGCAAAGCTACCCAGGGCCACGCGGTCAATGGTGGCTTCGCTGCCGCCGCACAGCGCCATGTCTGCCTCGTTGCTGCGAATCAAGCGTGCCGCATCGCCAATCGCCTGGATGCTGGCGGCGCAGGCGGTAACCGGCGCGCCCAGCGGGCCCTTGAGTTGGTGGCGGATGGAGACCTGCCCGGCGGCCAGATTGGCCAGAAAGGCCGGCACGGTGAAGGGCGAGAGGCGCTGCGGCCCTTTGCCGTCGGTGGTGCGTACTGCGTCGGTAATGGTGCTGAAGCCGCCTACCCCAGAACCAATGATGGTGGCGGCGCGCTCCAACTGCTCGGCGCTGGCTTCGCTCCACTGCGCATGCGCCAGCGCCTGGTCTGCGGCGCCCAGCGCAAAGGCAATAAAGCGGTCCATGCGGCGCAGCTCTTTGGCGGCGATGATGGCCTCGGCGCTCCAGCCGGCTTGCGGGTCTTCTTGCAAACTGGGGACGCGGCCAGCGACCGTGACGCCGGTGCCTTCACCAACCTCGGCGGCCAGCGCACGCACGCCCGACTGGCCCGCCAGCAAGCGCTGCCAGGCCAGCTCCACATTGCAACCCAGCGGTGACACCAGGCCCAGCCCGGTGATGACGACACGACGATCCATATGGCAGCTTTCGCGGATGGGCGCCATCGTGGTAAAACGAGCGTCCAGCCTTATTTATGATGATCGTCATCATAAATGAGTTTTGATGATGGGTATCATCTAACGCATGAAAGTCAGCAAAGCACAAGCCGCCGAAAACCGCGAAGGCATCGTGGATGCCGCTGCGCGCCTCTACCGAGAAAAAGGCCTGGAGGGCGTGGGCGTGGCCGAGATCACGCGTGATGCGGGCCTGACACATGGCGGGCTCTACCGGCACTTTGCGTCCAAGGATGCCCTCGCCAGAGAGGCCTGCCTGCGCGCCTTTGACTGGACCATCACGCCGCTGGAGGGCCTGGATGCCGCAGATGCCGATGGCGATCCTGCCGCCCGGCTCCGTGCCTTGGTGCATAGCTATCTGTCGGCGAACCACCGCGACCACCCGGGCGACGGCTGCCCAGCTGCCGCTTTGGCCACAGATGCGGCCCGCGCAGGCCCAGAGATGTCCGAAGTATTTGCACAAGGGGTGGAGCGCAATATCCAGCGGTTTATGGAAGTCGTGCAGGGCGATGACGCCAGCAAACGCGCCCAGACCATTGTGGCGCTTAGCAGCATGGTGGGCGCTTTAGCGCTGGCCCGCGCCACGGCGGCGGGCAACCCTGCGTTGTCCGAGGAGATTTTGGCAACTTTGCGGGCGCAGTTGGCGCCGCTGGGTGGTGGGTAATCGGGTGCAATGCCGCTTGCTATGCTGCTGAGGAATAGCGGCAAATGGCGGGATTCATTCCATCCTCAGCATGCGCCGGCCACGGATTAAGCCGGAGCACGCCCGTGGAAATGGGGCCGTGCACCACTTAAGGCGTGTGGACGATACAGACTCATTCAGGCGCCCCAAACGCTCCCTCGCGCGATAAGCCATAGCCAGCAATAAAGAACTCGTAGGTCAGTCCGGTAGCGGGATCCGTCGCACTCTCAATGCCTATGGTCTCCAGCGCGCCCTCCAAAATCTGCGCCGGCTTCAAAGGCTTGGCATCGATCTGCTGGGCGACGATATAGCCGCCATCCTCTACCCGAAAAATCACATCGCCCTGCGGTGTCACGGCCTCAATCACATTCTGCATAGCTGGCTCCCAAGTAATAGCGGCCGGGCCCCGTGGCCGGCTACCTTAGGGGTAACTGTAGGGATGCGGCAGCTACTTCGGTAGAGGGCGCCCGCTTGCAGAACTCGTAATCCAGATTTACGAATGGGTTTAGCGATACATTGCTATCCATGACGAATCTGCGCGCTATCGACATCTTTGTCAAAGCCCTGGAAGGGGGCTCCATCGCCTCGGCTGCACGCCAGCTGGGTATTTCTCCGGCGGCGGCCAGCCAGAACATTGCGCGGCTGGAGCGCGAGCTGGGCACGCGGCTGATGACGCGCACCACGCGCTCGATGGCGTTGACCGAAGCGGGCGAGCGCTACCTGGCCCGGGTGGCGCCGGTGCTCGATGAACTGGCTCGCGCGCAGGCCGATGTGTCGCTGGTGCATGGGGTCGTGCAAGGGCGGCTGCGCGTGGCCTGCATGGCCGCCTTTGGGCGCCATGTGCTGGCGCCCTTGCTGCCGGCCTTCCAGGCGCGCCACCCGCAGCTGGAACTGGAATTGCTGGTGACCGACCGCGATGTCGATGTGCTTAAGGAGGATGTGGACGTCAGTATCCGCTACCGCGATGTGCTGGAGCCCGGCATGTCGGTGCGGCCACTCGCTGCCATGCCGCGCTTTTTGTATGCCTCGCCCGCGTATCTGGAAAAGCATGGCCGTCCGCAGGTCGCCGAGGATCTGCTGCAGCATGCCTGTTTGCAGTACCGTCGCGAGCGGGACGGGCGCTTTATGCGCTGGCCCTTTGTGCGCGATGGCCGCCGTGTAGATCCTGGCCTGCGCATTGCCGCCATTGGCACCGATATCGATGCGCTGGTGGAGCTGGCAGTTGCCGGTGGCGGCATTGTCTGGGCCGGCAGCTTTATCACCCAGCGCCATGTGCAGGAAGGGCGGCTGGTGCCGCTGGTGCTGCAGCCTGCGCGCAAGGGCCGCAAAGCAGCGCCGGGACCGCTGCAGCTGGAGGAGGTGACCTTGGACTTTTTTGCCTGCTTCCGCGACCGGCAGTATGTGCCTGCCAAGGTGCGCAGCTTTGTGGACTATCTGTTGGAGGTGCTGCCGGGGCATCCAGCGTTGGCGCAGGTTATGTCCAGCGAAGCACCCTAAAGATGCGTGCTGCGCTGGGGCTTGCCTGCGTAATCAAGCACCGCCGTACTTCAAATGGATCAGCGGATAAGGTCGCCCCTGCCCATCCACCTCCGAACGCCCGGTGCCCCGAAAGCCCATCTTTTCGTAAAAGCCCACCGCCTGGGCATTCTGTTCGTTGACATTGGTGCTCATCTCCGCATGCAGTGACAGGCCATGGCGCACCAGCGCGGCGCCCAGGCCTTGGCCTCGGGCGATGGGGTCTACGAACAGGGCTTCCATGTGGCCATTGTCGATGAGCATGAAGGCGAGTGGGTGGTCCTGCGCATCAACGGCCAGCCAGAGCGGCGCCTGGGGCAGAAAGCTGCTGACCAGCGCATCGAGGGCTGCGCGGTCCTCTGGCAGCAGAAAGTGGTGGGTGGCGTCTACGGCCTGGCGCCAGATCTCGACGGCGCGTGGGCCATCTTCGGGGCGGGAGGGGCGGATAGTGATCATCGTGGAATTATGCACAGGCCTGCTGTACACCCGCGAGGTGCGCACGGCCTGGGTGCAGATGGGCGTTGCATTGCCCATGGCTGGCATCCGCATCCAATAACAATTAAGCTCTACCGTTATGGAGTTTTTAGCAGAACAGTGGAGCGGATGATGGCGCGCAACGGAACCCTTATCCAGCAAGTGATGGCGCATGTGCGTGCCGGTATGGCCTCGCGCAGCTACTTGCCGGGCACGCGGCTGCCATCGGTGCGGCAACAGGCGGGGCTGCTGGGCATGTCGGTGTCGACGGTGGTGGAAGCCTATGAGCGGCTGGCGGCCGAGGGCTTGGTCGTTGCGCGGCCGGGGGCCGGTTTTTATGTCAACGGGCCGGTGGCGCCGCTGGCATTGCTGGAGCTGGGGCCCAAGCTGGACCGGGTGGTCGATCCGCTCTGGGTGTCGCGCCAATCGCTGGAGAGTGCGCAGACCACCTTGCGCCCGGGCTGCGGCTGGCTGCCGCCGGACTGGATGTTTGAAGAAGGCATTCGGCGGGCGTTGCGTGCGCAGGCGCGGGGGCCGCTGGCGGAGCTGACCGAATATGCCACGCCGCTGGGCAGCCCGGGCCTGCGCCAGCTGCTGGCCAGGCGCATGGCGGCCACCGGCATTGAGGTGTCGCCCGAGCAGGTGATGCTGACCGAGTCGGGCACGCAGGCCATCGATCTGGTGTGCCGCTTCCTGCTCAAGCCAGGCGACAAGGTGCTGGTCGACGACCCTTGCTACTTCAACTTCCATGCGCTGCTCAAGGCGCACCAGGTGCAGGCGGTGGGCGTGCCCTACACGCCGCAGGGCCCCGATGTGCAGCTGTTTGACAAGGCCTTGCAAGAGCACCAGCCCCGGCTCTACATCACCAATGCCGGCATCCACAACCCCACCGGCGCAGCGCTGTCGCCGCTGGTCGCGCACCGGCTGCTCAAGCTGGTGGAAAACTCGGACCTGGTGATTGTGGAAGACGATATCTTTGCCGACTTCGAGAACCAGCATGCGCCTCGGCTGGCAGCGTTTGATGGGCTGGCGCGAGTGATCCAGATCGGCAGCTTTTCCAAGACCATCTCGGCCTCGGTGCGCTGTGGCTACTTGGCGGCGCGGCCGGGATGGATCGAGGGCCTAGTCGATCTGAAGCTGGCGACCACCTTTGGCGCCGGGCGGCTGGCGCAGGACATCATCCTGAAAACCCTGACCGACAGCGGCTACCGCAAGCACATGGATTTGGTGCGCCAGCGCCTGGCCGAGAACATGGAGAAGGTGGCGCATCGGATGCGCAAGCTGCGGGTGGAGCCCGCCTTGATGCCGCAGGCCGGCATGTTTTTGTGGTGCCGCCTGCCGCAAGGCGCCGATGCGGCAGCGGTGGCACGGGCATGCCTGCAGGAAGGGGTGGTGCTGGCGCCTGGCAATTCGTTCAGCCAGTCGCAGTCGGCGGGGGATTATGTGCGCTTCAATGTGTCGCAGTGCGCGGATGAACGGGTGTTTGCGGTGCTGGCCCGGGCTTTGAACCAAGCCACGGCGGGCCGCTGACGGCTGCATTTTTGCGCAGCCCATCGATCAACTGTATTGCTTTTTATTGATAACAGTTTCTTTGAACTGTACTGCACTGTGTCTGGTGCGCAGTGCAGGCCCCATGCTGTACTCCTGACTCGATCAAGGAGTTGGGTATGGACAAGAGTACGGGCGGCTGGGTCAATGGCTTGGTGGGGGTGGCGATTTTTGCCGGTTCGCTGCCGGCCACGCGGGTGGCGGTGGCAGATTTGAACCCCAGTTTTTTGACCTGCGCCCGCGCCGTGGTGGCGGCGCTGCTGGGGGGATCCTTTTTGCTGGCCCAGCGTGCGCGCCGGCCTGCTGCAGCCGATGTGCCGTCGCTCGCGATTGCGGCCTTGGGCGTGGTGGTGGGTTTTCCGCTGCTGACGGCCTTGGCGCTGCAGCACATGACCTCTGCCCATTCCATCGTCTTTGTCGGTTTGCTGCCGCTGTCCACCGCCGTCTTTGCGGTACTGCGTGGGGGTGAGCGGCCCAGAGGCCTGTTTTGGGTCTTCTCGCTGGCAGGGGCTGCGGTGGTAGCGGGTTATGCAGCCCTGGGCGGCGGGCAGGGCTCGCTCATCGGCGATCTACTGATGCTGGCCGCCGTGTTGGTCTGCGGCATGGGCTATGCCGAGGGCGCGCGCCTGTCGCGCAAGCTGGGTGGCTGGCAGGTCATCAGTTGGGCATTGGTGTTGTCGCTGCCGCTGATGCTGCCTTTGGCGCTGTGGCTGGCCCCTGCAAGCTTGGCGCATGTGCGCAGCGCCACCTGGCTCAGCTTTGTCTATGTGGCTGTCTTCAGCCAGCTGATCGGCTTTGTGTTCTGGTACCGGGGCTTGGCGCAAGGCGGCATTGCTGCGGTTGGGCAGCTGCAATTGCTGCAGCCCTTTATGGGCTTGGCGCTGGCTGCCGTGCTGTTGCATGAGCAGGTCAGCGGGTCGATGCTGGTGGTGACCCTGGTGGCGGTGGTCTGCGTGGCGGGGGCCAAGAAATACGCCTGATCAAGACGCCGCACCGCCTTTGACAGCAGGTGGCCCCACACGTTGTCCGCATCCGATACCAAGCGGGCATGTTCCGGATGCTTGGCTCCGGTTTGGCGAAGTTATCTGGCGTTGGGCGGTGCGGAAAGCGGCTATTCTTTTGGCTTTCCAAAATAAGACACCGAGGTTTGCCATGAAGACCGTATTCCGCCACACCGCCATTGCTTTAGGTATTGCTTTGGCGGCGGCCACTGCCCAGGCCCAGCTGCTGCAAAAGCCGGCGCTGGATGCGATTGCCGCCGAAGCGGTGAAGACGCCTGCGAGCTTTGCGCAGTTTTTGCAGAACGCCGCCAAGCAGGATGCGCGCCTGGCTCCTGCGGTGCAGCGCTACACGCAGGGCGATGCATTGCAAGGCGATGACTTGGCCAATGTGGCACGCCTGCTGGGCCTCTACACCCGCTTGACGCAAGAGCACCAGGTGCTCAGCAGCATCAGCCAGATGGTGGCGCTGCCAACGGTGCGCGACCCCAAGGTGCCACCGCACGAGAGCCCGGCCATCATCGACTTTGGCCGCATGGTCGAGAAGATGGCCCAGGACTTTGGCCTGCAGTACCGCAATGTGGATAAACGCATTTTTGAAGTGACCTTGCCGGGCCAGAGCGGCCAAGAGTTCGGCATCCTGACCCACGCCGATGTGGTGCCGGTAGTGCCCGCCGAATGGGTGGTGGATGGCCAGCAGCTCGACCCCTTCAAGGTCACCCGCGTGGGTGACAAGCTCTACGGACGCGGCACCATCGACGACAAGGGCTCGATCGCCACGGTGCTGTACGCGATGAAGGCCGTCAAGCAATCCAAGCTGCCATTGCAGCGCGGTATCCGCCTGATGATCGAGACCACCGAAGAAACCGGTGGCGATGCGATGAAGTACTACCGCGACAAGACCAAGCTGCCCGACTACAACATCGTGCTCGACAGCAAGTACCCGGCGGTGGTGGCCGAAAAAGGCACGGGCGCCATCAAGGCCAGCTTTGCCGATATGAAGACCGACCCGCAGCAACCGGCTATCACCGCGATGGCGGGTGCGGCATCGGCCAATGCGATTGCCCAGACGGCCACGGCAACGATCGAGGCCGGCAATGCCGCCGCGCTGGCCGCCGTGGCCCAAAAGCTGCAAGCCGCCAAAGACAGCTTTGTGGCCAGCAACCAGCAGTTTGGCAAGTTCAGCGTGGACGTGGTGAGCAGCGCCAACAAGATCGATATCAAAGTGATCGGCACCTCTGCCCACGGCTCGCGCCCGGAAGAAGGCGTGAACCCCGTGCCGCGCCTGGCCTTGCTGCTGCAGTCGGCGCTGATGCCCGCCCAGGGCCAGCCCTTGGTGCAACCGAACCAGTACAGCGAAGCCGTGCGCTATATCAATGGCGTGTATGGACTGGACTACTTTGGCAAGGGCCTGAACGTCGCCTACGCCGACGATTTCATGGGCCCGCTGACCATCTCTCCCAACCTGATCAAGCCCGGCAATGGCCAGCTGGAAGTGACCGCCAATGCGCGCATGCCGCGCGGCAAATCGCCAGAGCAGCTGAAGGCCGAAGTGGAAAAGGGCATTGCCAACTGGAGCGCTGCGGCCAAGGTGCCCGTCAAGATCGACTACACCCAGGGCAACTGGATGGCCCGCGACCCGAAGGGCGCCTGGCTCTCGACCCTGCTGAACATCTTTGGCGACACCACCGGCCTGGATGCCAAGCCCGTGCCTACCGCCGGCAGCACCACCGCCAAGCTGATGCCCAATGCCATCAACTTTGGCCCTGCGATGCCGGGCAAGAAGTACACCGCGCACAACGCGCTGGAGTACAAGGAAGTGCCGGACCTGCAAGCCGATATGCAGATGTTTACCGAGATGCTGGTACGCATCGGCAACCTGCAGCAGATGCAATAAGCACGGGGCGTTGACCCAAGCAAAAGGCCTGCTCCCTTGACGGGTGCAGGCCTTTTTTATGGCGTGCCGTTCGGCAGTGCAGCTGGATTAGCCGAGCTTCACCGCACGAAAGTTTTCTGCAAACGCCAGCGCATCCACACGCACCTGCGTGGCCGTTTTGCCGGGCTTGAACAGTGCCGAGCCAATGCCAAAGCCTGCCGCACCGGCTTGCAGCCAGGGCGCCATGTTGTCTGGCGCAATGCCGCCAACGGGGTAGATATGGCTGCCCTTGGGCAGCACGGCCAGCATGGCCTTGACGACGGCCGGCGAGGACAGCTCGGCCGGGAAGATCTTGAGGCCGTGCGCGCCATGCTCCAGCGCCATAAAGGCCTCGGTGGGGGTGAACACGCCGGGCAGGCTGATCAGGCCGAGCTTGACGGCCTCGTCGATCACCGCAGGGTTGCAGTTGGGCGAGATGATGAGCTGGCCGCCGGCGGAATGCACATCGCGCACCTGCTGGGGCGTCAGCACCGTGCCGGCGCCCACCAACACATCCGGGTAGGCCTCGCGCATCGCGGCAATGCTCTCCAGCGGCTCGGGCGAGTTCAGCGGCACTTCCCACAGGCCAAAGCCGGCCGATTGCAAGGCGGCACCGACGGGCACGGCCTCGCTGGGGGTGAGGCCGCGCAGGATGGCGATCAGCGGCAGCTTGGCCTGCAGGGCCTGGAATTGTTGGATCAGGTTCATGGCTGGGGTGTCAGTGACGGCGGTGTGGAGGAGGTCGTCTGGGTCAGGTGGTCGTAAATCGCTTGGTGGCCGGCCCAGGTGGCTTCATCGCCAAAGGCGACCGCTTCGCAGCCCACATGGCGCAGCGCCAGGCTGTAGCGCTGCACCAGGGTGCTGGAGCCGATGACCGCCACGCGGCTGCCGGCAGCGGTCGGCATGGTGCGCAGCTCCTGGCCGATCAGCAGGCCCGAGAGGTAGCTGGCCGACTGGGCCGGGTCCAGCGCGCCAAACAGCGACAGCGCGCGCGTGCCAAACAGCAGGTGGCTCAGGCTGTCGGCGCTCTGCGCCCGCTCCAGCCCTTGGATGAAGGCGGCCTCGTCCAGCGCGGCGCTGCTGTCCAGGGTCTTGCCCAGGATGGAATGCTGGGCCAGCAGCGCAAACAGCTCCCCGGTCATGAAGGTCTTGAAGCCGGTGATGCTGCTGTTCTGCGCCTGCACCCATTTGCTGTGCGTGCCCGGCAGCAGCAGCAGGCCGTCGCGGCTGCCCATCAACGCCAGCGCGCCGATGACCTGGATTTCCTCACCACGCATCACATCGGGCACGCCATGCACGGCGTCGACCTGGCTCTGCGCCAGGCTGCTCATGCCCGGCACGATGGCGGTCGGCACGCCCTGGGGGTTATCGAGCCAGAGGAGCTGGCTGCACAGTGCGGAAAAATCGGCCGGGCAGGGGCAGTAGGCTGCCTCTTGCCAGCCCTGGCGGCTGCCCACCATGCCTGACAGCAGGCACAGCTGCGGGTCCTCAGCCAGCCAGTCGCCAAAGTGCTGTGCAAACGCATCGGCAAAGCCGCCGGGAGCCACTTGCAAAATGCCTTGGGGGAGAGCGCGACGCTCGGTGATGTGGCCCTGCGCATCAATGCGCACGCCCCTCAGCGAGGTGGTGCCCCAGTCGATGGCAAGCATGCGGGGGCGCGGGTCTCCCGGCGCGCGGGCAGTAAAGGATGGGGGCTGTGGCATGGGCGGTGGGTAGGGGCCAAAAAAAGGCGCAGACAAGTCTGCGCCGGCCATTGTAGAAGCGCCTGCAGCGGGCAGCTGTCGCGCCTGCTGCGCGCCTCCCGCTGGGCTGTCGGTGGCGGTGCGCGGAGGAGCTTTACAGCGGCTTGTAGGCCGTCACGTCGATCTCGACCTTGGCGTCGATCATCAGGCGCGATTCCACGGTCGAGCGGGCTGGGCGGTGGTCGCCAAAGCACTCCATGTAGACGCGGTTGAAGCTGCCAAAATCACGGGGATCGTCTAGCCAGACATTGACCTTGGCAACATCGGCCAAGGTGCAGCCGCCCAGCGCCAAGGCTTCTTCCAGGCGCTTGAACACAGCGCGGGTCTGCGCTTCGATGCCGCCGGGCACAACCTGGCCCTGGTCGTCGGTGGGGACGGTGCCCGAGACAAAAACAAAGTCGCCAGCGCGCACGGCGGGCGAAAGCGGACGGGCCAGACGGTCCGATGCGAGAGGGGCTTGGCCTAGGGTAATTACTGTCATGGGGTGGGTCTCCTGTATGTAAAGATATTACATCAACAACCCATAAATCTGTCAATAAAACGATTTGAAGGCAGTTTTTAGCGGTTGTGGTGTAAAAAAATTTCTTCACCCCTTCGATGAAAGCCTGCCCCATGAACGCCCTTGCCTCGCGTGTACGCACCTCCCGTCGCCAACTGCTTGCCGCAGCCCTGTTGGCTGCCGGTTGCGTAGGCCTGCCAGCGGGCAGCGCCTGGGCCCAGGCGGCCCACAAGGGCGGTGCCGCCAATCTGGCCATGATTGGCGAGCCCCAGAGTCTGGACCCGATGGTCAGCTCCACCGACCTGGTGGGCACCATCATGCAGCACGTCTACGAGCCGCTCTTCACCTTTGATGCGCAGTGGAACATCCAGCCCATGCTGGCCCAGGCCATGCCGGTCATCTCTGCCGACGGCCTGACCTACACCATCACCTTGCGCAAGGGCGTCAAGTTCCACAACGGCAAGGACATGGTGGCCGATGATGTGGTCGCTTCGCTGCAGCGCTGGATGGAGGTATCGGCACGCGGCAAGGCCGTGGGCCAAGAGATCGCCAGCATGACGGCCAAGAACCCGCAGACGGTAGAGATCAAGCTCAAGGCGGTGTATGCGCCGCTGCTGGCCCACCTGGCGATGCCCAGCGGCATGGCGGGCATCATGCCCAAGGACGTGGTGGCACCGGTGCTCAAGGATTTCATCGGTACCGGCCCCTACAAGCTCAAGGAGCGCAAGCCCGACCAGTTCACCGTGCTGGCGCGTTTTGACCAGTACGCCGCACGCAGCGAGCCCGCCAGTGGCTACGCCGGCAAGCGCGAGGCCCAGCTCGATGAGCTGCGCTTTGTGCCGGTGCCCAATGCGACGACGCGGGTCGAGGGCGTGCTCTCGGGTCAGTTCCAGTACGCCGATCTGCTGCAGGTCGAATCGGTAGGCCGCCTGGAAAAAGCCGCGCCCAATGTGGTGCCGATCGTCACGCAGAACTTTGGCTTCCCCTACATCGTCTTCAACACCAAGGAAGGTGTGCTGGCCAAGAAGGAGCTGCGCCAGGCCGTGCAAACGGCGATGGGCCCAGCCGAGATGCTGCTGGCCGGTTTTGGCGACAAGCGCTTCTTCGCTGCCGAGCCCAACTTTTTTGCCAAGGGCACGCCGTACTACTCGGATGCCGGCGCCAAGCTCTACAACCAGAAGAACCCGCAGCTGGCCAAGGACCAGGCCGCCAAGGCCGGCTACAAGTCCGAGCCGATCCGCATCATGGCCAGCCGCCAGTACGAGTTCCACTACAACATGGCGCTGGTGATGGCCGAGCACCTGAAGCGTGCCGGCTTCAAGACCGAGCTGCAGGTGGTGGACTGGGCCACCCTGGTGCAGCGCCGCAACGATGCCAAGCTCTGGGATGTCTACATGACCCACTCGGGCCTGTTCCCTGAGCCAATGCTGTCGCCACCCCAAATGGGCAGCGGCGCCCCTGGCTGGTGGGAGACCGAGACCAAGAAGGCCGCACTCGCCGCCTTCAACGGTGAGCCGGATGTGGCCAAGCGCGGCCCGCTCTGGGGCAAGGCGCAGGCACTCGTTTATGACGAGGTGCCCTTTGTCGAAGTGGGCAAGTTCAATGCACTGTCGGCACGCTCGTCCAAGCTGCAGGGCTACCAGCCCATGCCTTGGCCTTTCTTCTGGAACACCTCGCTGAGCCAGTAAGCCCTAGCGTCTGCCGAGTTCAGCCATGCTGTATTTTTTAGTCAAGCGCCTGGGCGGCGCTGTGGTGGTGCTCGCCCTGGTCGCCGTGCTGGTGTTCCTGCTCACGCGTCTGGCGTCGGGCGATCCGGTGGCGCTGCTGCTGGGTGACCAGGCCACCGCTGCCGATATTGCTGCCGCGCGCGTGCAGTACGGGCTGGACAAGCCCCTCACCACCCAGTTTGTGCTGTGGATTGGCCAGGTGCTGCAAGGCAACCTGGGCCAGTCCCTCTTCTTGCAAATGCCGGTCACGCATGCGCTGCTGGAGCGCGCCGAACCGACCATGTTTCTGGCGCTGTTCGCCGTGTCGATTGCCGCCTTGATCGGTGTGCCCTGCGGCATGGCTGCGGCCGTGTGGCGCGGCAGCTGGATCGACCAGGTGCTGAGCACGATTGCGATGCTGGGTGCCAGCATCCCCAGCTTCTGGTTCGGCCTGATCCTGATTCAGGTGTTTGCCGTCCACCTGGGGTGGTTCCCGGCCTCGGGCTATGGCGACCCGGACGCCAGCTTTGGCGACCGCCTGCAGCATTTGCTGCTGCCGGCCCTGGTGCTGGGCGTGCTCAACTCGGCGCTGATCATCCGCTTTACCCGCGCCTCGGTGCTCGACATTCTGGGTGAAGACTATGTACGCACCGCGCGGGCCAAGGGCCTGGGCGAGTCGGTGGTGCTGGTCAAGCATGTGCTGCGCAATGCGCTGGTGCCGGTTGTCACCGTGCTGGGCCTGACCCTGGCCTTGATGATTGGCGGCACGGTGGTGACCGAGACGGTGTTCAACCTGCCCGGCGTGGGCAACCTGGTGGTGCGGGCCGTGCTGCGGCGCGATTACCCCGTCATCCAGGGCACCTTGCTCGTCATTGCCGCCATCTACGTTTTCATCAACCTCGCGATCGACCTGCTCTACACGGTGGTGGATCCCCGCATTCGTCTGGAGGGCCAATGATCAACGCCTCCCCCACGGCATTGCCGCTGCCCGCGCGCGGCGGCTGGGCCCAGTCCCCCTGGTTCAAAACCCTGCGCCGGCTGTTTGCGCGCAAGGTGGTGCTGGCCAGTGCACTGGTGCTGTTCTTGATCACGGCCACCGCCTTGCTCTACCCGCTGTTCACCGACTCCGACCCCAATGGCATGAACATCAGCATGCGCCTGCATGCGCCGTCGTGGGCGCACTGGGCCGGTAACGATGAGCTGGGCCGCGATGTGATGGCGCGCATCATCTACGGCGCGCGCTACTCGCTGATGATTGGCTTTTTCACCGCGCTGGGCGCTGTGGTGCTGGGCACCTTGCTGGGCATGCTGGCCGGTTACTTTCGCCGGCTGGATGCACCGCTGATGCGCCTGGTCGACGCGATGATGGCCTTCCCCGATATCCTGCTGGGCATTGCGCTGGTGTCGATCCTCGGTGCATCGCTGTGGAATGTGATTCTGGCGCTGACCATCGTCTACACACCGCGTGTGGCTCGCGTGGTGCGCGCCTCCACCCTGGTGCTGCGTGAGCTGCTGTTTGTCGATGCCGCCAAGGCGCTGGGCGTGCGCACCCCGCTGATTCTGTGGCGCCATATCCTGCCCAATCTGCTGTCGCCGGTACTGGTACAGGTCACCTTTATCTTTGCCTATGCGATCCTGGCCGAGGCGGGACTGTCCTTTCTGGGCGTGGGCGTGCCACCCGACATCCCCACCTGGGGCACGATGATTGCCGGCAGCCTGGAGTATGCCGACAAGGCCTTCTGGACCATCTTGACCCCGGGCGTGGCCATTGTGCTGACGGCGCTGTCGCTGCAGCTGCTGGGCGACGGTGTGCGCGATCTGCTCGACCCCAAGCTGAAGAACAAATCATGATGAACACCGCCACCCCTGCAGCGGCCGCCGACGTGGCTGTGCCCCGCCTGGATGTGCGCTCGCTGTCGACCTCGTTCGCCACCGATGGCGGGCGCATCCAGAGCGTCTCCGATGTGAGCTTTCAGATTCTGCCGGGCCAGACCCTGGCCCTGGTGGGCGAGTCGGGCTCGGGCAAGTCGGTGACCAGTCTGTCGCTGATGGGCCTGCATGCCAAAACCTCGCAAGCCCAGGTGCAGGGCCAGGCCCAGTTTATGCAGCGCGATGGCCGCACGGTGGATCTGCTGTCGCTCGATGCCAAATCCCTGCGGGCGCTGCGCGGCAATGAGCTGGCCATGGTGTTCCAGGAGCCGATGACCAGCCTGAACCCGGTGCTGACCGTGGGCGAGCAGATTGCCGAATCGGTGCGCTTGCACAAGGGCCTGGGCAAGGCAGCGGCCTTGGCCCATGCCCAGCGCATGCTGGAGCTGGTGGAGATACCGGCTACCGCCCAGCGCGTGCATGAGTACCCGCACCAGCTGTCTGGCGGCATGCGCCAGCGGGTGATGATTGCGCTGGCCATGGCCTGCGACCCGAGCCTGCTGATTGCCGACGAGCCCACCACCGCGCTGGATGTGACCATCCAGGCGCAGATCCTGGCCTTGATGGGCCGGCTGCAAAAAGAGACGGGCATGAGCATCTTGTTTGTGACCCACAACCTGGGCGTGGTGGCGCAGTACGCCGATGCGATTGCGGTGATGTATGCCGGACGCATTGTGGAGACCGCCAGCGTGCATGCGCTGTTTGCCGCGCCCCAGCACCCCTATACCCAAGGCCTGCTGGGCTGCCTGCCCGGCATGGCGCGCCAGCGCGAGCTGGCCGAGGCCGCTGCACTGCGTGCCGGCGGCAAACCCGCCTTTGTGGGGCGGCGCCGCCTGGATGCCATCCCCGGCCAGGTCTCCAGCCCCTTGAACCCGCCCCCCGGCTGCGCCTTTGCGCCGCGCTGCAGCAAGCGCCTGAACGCCTGCGATCAGGCCATGCCCGGCCTGGAGACATGGCGCACCGGCACCGACGCCCCGGCCACCGAGCGCCAGGTGCGCTGCATTCGCGCAGGAGAAGCCGCATGAGCACGACCGACACCCTGGAGCGCCCGGCCGAGCAGGCCACGGCAGCGCCCGCAGCGGCCGAGCCGCTGCTGCGCATCCAGCATTTGAGCAAGCAATTTGGCAGCGGCGCCCACCCGGTGCGCGCGGTGCAGGATGTCTCGTTTGACATCTACCCCGGTGAGACCCTGGGCCTGGTGGGCGAGTCCGGCTCGGGCAAAAGCACCATCGGCCGGCTGCTGACGCGGCTGATCGAGCCGACAGCGGGCCAGCTGCAATTTCGCAAGCAGGGCGGCGAGACGGTGGACCTGGCGCACCTGGGCGCCAGCGCCATGCGCCCGCTGCGCGCCGATATCCAGATCATCTTTCAAGACCCCTATGCCAGCCTGAACCCGCGCATGCGCATCCGCGATGTGCTGGGCGAGGCGCTGTCCACCCATGGCATGGCCACCGGCGCAGCCCGCCAGCAGCGCATTGCCGAGCTGCTGGACCAGGTGGGCCTGCGCCCTGAGCATGCCGAGCGTTTTCCGCATGAGTTCTCGGGCGGGCAGCGCCAGCGCATCGGCATTGCCCGCGCCCTGGCGGTGCAGCCGCGCTTTATCGTGGCCGATGAGCCGCTGTCGGCGCTGGACGTGTCCATCCAGGCGCAGGTGGTCAATTTGCTGGGCGACCTCAAAGACCGCCTTGGTTTGACCTTGTTGTTCATTTCGCACGATTTGGATGTGGTGGAATACCTCTGCGATCGCGTGGTGGTCCTGTATCTGGGCCGCGTGGTGGAGGTGGCGCCAACCGAGGCCTTGTATGCCCGGCCGCGCCACCCCTACACCCAGGCCTTGCTGGCAGCCGCACCGATTCCGGACCCGGCCCAGCGGCGCAGCATCCCGCTGCTGTCAGGGGACCTGCCCAGCCCCAAGAACCCACCGAGTGGTTGCGTCTTTCGTACCCGTTGTCCGCAGGCCGAGGCGCGCTGCGCCCAGGCTGACATGCAGCTGCGCCCCGTGGCCGAAGGTCATCTGCAGGCCTGCTGGAAAGTCCAAGATTGAGAGAGTGAACCATGCAACCCGATTTTTTGATTGACGCGCGCAGCAAGAGCTACCCGCTGGCTGCTGCTCCCACCCAAGCCTCTGCGCTGGCCGCACGCGGCTGGAATGTGCTGCGCGATGACCTGCCGTACCCGCTGGCCGTCATCCGCCAGTCGGCCCTGGCCCACAACGCCCGCTGGATGCAGGACTATGCGGCGCGCCGCCAGATCCAGTTCGCGCCGCACGGCAAGACCACCATGTCGCCCCAGCTGTTTGATTTGCAGCTGAAGGGCGGTGCCTGGGGCCTGACCTTTGCGACCATCTTCCAGCTGGCCGTCGGCGTGGAGGCTGGTGCGCGCCGCGCCATCATTGCCAACCAGGTGGTGGCACCCGCCGATCTGGATGGGCTTGATGCCTTGCTGACCCGCCATGGCGATCTGCGCGTCTGGTTCCTGGTGGATTCAATCAGCCAGCTGCGCTGCATCGAGGACTGGAGCCGTGCACGCAACAGCGCCCGCCGCTTTGATGTGCTGATCGAGGTCGGCATTCCCGGACAGCGCACCGGTGTGCGCAGCCAAGAAGATGCGCTGGCACTGGCCCAGGCCATCCATGCCAGCAGCAGCGCCCAGCTGGGCGGTATCGAATGCTATGAAGGGGGCCTGACCCAGTGCGACAGCGCCCATGACATCCCGGCCGTGGCCGAGCTGGTGCGCCGCGTGGTTGAGATTGCCAAGGCCTGCGATGCCCAGAGCCTGCTGCCTGAGGAGGCGCCGATCCTGAGTGCTGGCGGCTCGGCCATTTTTGACCTGGTGGTGCCCTTGCTGCAGGGCGCAGGCCTGTCGCGTGCCTTTACCGGCGTGCTGCGCTCGGGCTGCTACATCACCCATGACCATGGCAACTACCGGCGCCTGCTCAAGCTGGTCGAGCAGCGCGAAGGCGTGTCCGACTCGCTGCAGGCCGCGCTGGAGGTCTGGGCCATGGTGCAGTCTGTGCCTGAGCCGGGCCTGGCCTTGCTGACTTGCGGCCGCCGCGATATCTCCTACGACCTGGAAATGCCATCGGTGCAGCGCCATGCGCCACGCGGCAGCCAAGCGGCGCAGCCCGCGCCTGCCGGCTGGACCATCTCGGCCCTGAACGACCAGCATGCCTATCTGCGCTTTGACCCGGCGCAAGGCGCACCTGCCGTGGGCGACCGCATTGCGCTGGGCATCTCCCACCCTTGCACCACCTTTGACAAGTGGCGCTGGATCCCGGTGGTGGACGATGCCTGGAACCTGGTCGATGCGATCGAAACAAGGTTCTGACATGTCCAGCCTGAAAACAGCGCTCAGCCTGCAGGTGCTGCAACAGCAGCAGTCCGCGCTGCCGCTGGCCCAGCGCCAGGTGATCGATGTGATCCTGCACGACCCCGGTGCTGCCGTACAGGCCACCGTCGAGCAGCTGGCGCTGCAGGCGAAGGTGTCGATGCCCACCATCGTGCGCATGTGCCGCCGCTTTGGCTATGCATCGGTGCGCGAATTTATGGTGGCGCTGGCGCAGACCTTGGCGGTCTCGGGATCGCACCTGCACCGCAGTGTGCAGCAGGACGACTCCACCGCCGAGGTGGTCAGCAAGATCGTGCATGCGGCCGCCGGAGCCATCGCCAACCTGGGCCAGCGCCTGGATGCGGCGCTGATCGACGAGGTGGCCGGCAAGATGGCCAAGGCCTCGCGCATCGATTGCTACTCGGTCGGGGCGGCCTCGTCCTTTATGGCGCAAGAGCTGCAAAGCCGCTTGTTCCGCCTGGGCCTCACCTCCAACGCCATCTTTGATGCGCACCAGCAGCTGGTGTCGGCTTCGACCCTGGGCAAGAACGGCGTGGCCTTTGTGATATCGCATGTGGGGCGCATGCCCTACACCCTGGAGGCGGCGCAGTTTGCCAAGCAGCAGGGCGCCACCGTGGTGGCCCTGACCCAGCCGGACACGCCGCTGGCCGAGATAGCAGACCACGTGCTGGCGGTGACCGTGCCGCAGGACGCAGTGATGCGCGTGGGCACCGAGGCCTACCTGGCGCATCTGGTGGTGATCGAAATCATGATGGTGCGCCTGGCGCAGATTCTGGGGCCGCGCGTGGTCACGGGCATGCAGCAGTACAAGCGGCTGCTGGAGACCCATGGCTTTGACAGCTATGAATACATGGGCTTTCAGCAGCCCGCGCAGCAGCGCACAGGGGGGCCGGTGGCCGATGCACTGGCCCCCACACAACAACAAGGCCCAACCGCCGGCTGATGGCAGCCGGCAGCAGCGCCTGGAGATACAACAATGGAACGCAGAGTGTGGTTGAGCAATGGCACGGTGGTGGATGGCACCGGCCTGTCGGAGTTTGTCGGGGATGTCTGGCTGCAGGGCGAACGCATCATTGGCGTGTTTGCCCGCGATGCTGCGGTGGACGCCGCCCAGCAGGCAGCGCTGGCCGATTGGAAGGCGCAGAGCCCACTGCAGATCGATTGCACGGGCAAGGTGATTGCACCGGGCTTTATCGATGTACACACCCATGACGATGCGGCCGCGCTGAACAGCCCGACCATGCTGCCCAAGCTCTCGCAAGGGGTGACCACGGTGATAGCAGGCAATTGCGGCATCTCGCTGGCACCGGTGGTGACGGCACACCCGCCCGCACCGCTGTCGCTGCTGGGCGACCAGCAGTTCCGCTTTGGCAGCATGCAGGATTACGCTGCGGCCGTGGATGCCGCGCAGCCCGCCATCAATATCGCGGCGCTGCTGGGCCATACCTCCCTTCGTATCAAGCATATGGCCGATCTGAGCCGCCCAGCCAATGCGGCCGAGCGCGAAGCGATGGCCGAGGACATGCAGGAGGCCATGCAGGCCGGCGCGCTGGGCCTGTCCAGCGGCGTCTTCTACCGCGAGGCCTATGCGGCCGACATGCAGGAGCTGGTAGCAGTCGCCACCGTGGCCGCCCGGCATGGCGGCGTCTATGCCACCCATATCCGCGACGAGCTCGAAGGAATTCTGGAGGCCATGCTGGAGGCCGCAGGTACCGCCCAGCAATCAGGCCTGCCGCTGGTGCTGTCGCACCATAAATGCGCGGGCTCAGCCAACTGGGGCCGCACCCTGCAGACCTTGCCGCTGGTCGACAAACTGGCGCAGCAGCAAGAGCTGTCGATGGACGTCTACCCCTACACGGCAGGCTCCACCGTGCTGCGCGAGGACCTGGTCGATGGCGTGATCGATATCCTGATCACCCGCAGCGAGCCCCACCCCGAGGTCGGCGGCCGCTATCTGCGCGATATCGCCAAGGACTGGGGCATCAGCGAGTACGACGCCTGCGTACGCCTCAAGCCCGGCAATGCCTGCTACTTCCAGATGCGCGAAGACGATGTGGAGCGCGTCATCCGCCACCCGCTGGCCATGATCGGCTCGGACGGCTTGCCCAACGATGAGCGCCCTCACCCGCGGCTGTGGGGCGCCTTCCCCCGCGTGCTGGCCATGTACTGGCGCGACAAGGGCATCCTGAGCCTTGCCCAGGCGGTACACAAGATGACGGGCATGTCCGCCCAGCGCTTCCGCCTGGCCGACCGCGGCCTGCTGGCCGCCGGCAAGGCCGCCGATGTGGTCGTGTTCGACCCCGCCCGCATCCAGGACCAGGCCACCTTCGAAAACCCCAAGCAGCGCAGCGTGGGGGTGGAGTCGGTGTGGGTCAATGGCGTGCTCAGCTACACCGAAGAGGCGGGTGCTTTGCCCGCGCGTGCTGGGCGGTTTGTGCGGCGGGCAGTGGCTTAGGTTTCCAAAAAACGGCAGGAGGCGGGCCACCTTCTGAAGATGAGATTCTCTATCGAAATTGTCAAGATGTTGGTAATTTACTATCATTATTCAATTTCTGATAGGAATTCGCATGTCCGGAAAGCCAGCAGCACGAAGAGATGACAAAGTCAATGGCGCGCGAATCATTACGGGCTCCAGTGGCGTATTGATAGGTAACCAAGGTGGCGTGGCATGCTCGGTGTGTCCTGGTGCAGAAGCAGTAGGCAATCCTGTCAACCCGCAGCTAGGCGCCAAGGTCCTGTCTGGCGCGTCTGATCTAGACTTTGCATTGCCAGGCGCCATACCTCTTGTCTGGCAACGCCAGTACAGCAGCTATGTCAACGCGCAGCATGGCGGGTATTGTGGGATGCTGGGCTACGGCTGGGGCCTGCCACTGGATCTGCGCATTTCCCTGCAGGCAAGCGCCACCTTGCTGCATGACAGCCAGGGCCGCACGATCACTTTTGACGCGCTGGCGGCGGGCGAATCCATCTATAGCCCCAGCGAAGATATCTGGCTGCTGCGCTCGGGCAGGCACCCCGGCAATTTGACCAATGATCTTGCGGCCATGACGGGGCCCGCCAAGTTCACGGAGCGCGGCGCAGCGGATAGCTTTGAGGCACCACCTCCCCACAGCCAACAGGCGCCCTTGTGGTGGCAGGGGCGCTTCTCCTGGATCCGGCGCGATATGGCTTGCGGGGATTTGATGATCCTGGCGGCTAATGGGAGCGGGGATACGGTATGGGTATTTGGTCCCGCCAACTGGCAGGCGATTGAGGCGGCGCGCAAGGCGATGAAGGCGCAGAAGGCTGAAGGTAAGCCAGTCACAGTGCAGGAACCGGACATCGATTCAAACTGGATCTTGCTAGGCAAGGTAGACCGGCTGGGCCGCTCCCAGCGCTACTTCTGGACCAAAGTGTTGGGCCAGGAACGCATCACCACTATCGACGATGGCGTGGGCCGGGGCTACCAGCTGCACTACACGCAAGCGCTTGCCGCGCAAGACGCTCAGCACTTTCACCACAAGAGCGCTGACACCGACGACCACGAAGACGAGCACTTCTTTTGGCAAGCCGACACAGGTGTGCGCCTGTCTAAGGTAGATCTGTATCGCGACCCTTTGGCGCCCATGCTGCAGACCAAGTCCACCACCTTGGTGCAGTACAGCTACAGCACTGAGGGTAATCTGGTCTCCGTCACCAACCGCCACGGCCAGGTGGTGCGGCGCTTTGCCTGGCGCAACCATTTGATGATCGCCCACCAAGAGCGCAGCGGGCCAGAGCACCACTATGCCTATGACCGTTATGAGCCAGGCGGCCAAGCAATCGAGCAGCGCAACCAAGAGGGCGTGGACTACAAGTTTGACTACCAAGAGCTACCAGAAGTGGATGGCCAGCCGAGGCGAGCTTGTGTGGTTACGGACAGCCTGGGGCGGATCGACAAATACATCTTCCAAGGCGATGCAGGCTTGGCAAGGTTGGTGGAACACACCCGCGCTGACGGGAGCACCATCAAACGCAAATACAACCAATACGGCCATCTAAGCAAAGTCACCGACCCGCTAGGCCGCAGCGTATACATAGCAGTCAGCCCCATGGGCCAGCTGCTGGCAACGCAAGGCCCAGACGGCTCGCGCAGCAGCCAACGCTTTGACGACACGACCAATCTGCTGCAAAGCAGTACGGACGCGGCAGGCCGTACCACCCACTACGAGTACGACTTCCACAACCGCCTGACGCGGGTGACCTTGCCGGGTGGCAGCAGCGAGCAATACCACTACCCCAACATCACTGGCAGCCCCTCGGACCTGGCGATCCGCGACAATGCCGACAAGCCCATCCGCATCACCGATGCCAATGGCCGCGACAAACACATTACCTACACCCCCACGGGCCAAACCGCCAGCTACACCGACTGCTCAGGCCACACCACCCATTACGAATACAACCGCTGGGGCCAGACCACAACGGTGCGCAATGCGCTGGGCGAGCGGGCGGCTTACGACTACAACGAGCAGGACCAACTGCGGTCCGTTTACTACCCCGATGGGAGCACGGAGCACTACACCTACGATGCCCGGGGGCAGGTAGTCGAAGTAAAGGCCGGGCGTCGTGACGACCGTGATCTCAACAGTCCCAGCAAGAGCCGCATCCCTGTCAGCGCCACCGCGTCCAGCGTGCGGATGGCCTATGACCTCTGGGGGCGCCTCACCAGCCGCAGCCATGCCGGTCAGCATTTAGGCTTTGCCTACGACAGGGCAGGCCGACTGACCCAGCTAACCAATGAGAACGGCGAGCACACCCGCTTTACCTGGGATGTGATGGACCGCCTGGCGCAGGAGACCGGGTTTGACGCGCGGGTGCAGAGCTACGAATACGACGCAGCCGGGCAGCTTACGCAATCCGCAGATGGCTGGGCTGCAGAGCAAAGCCTGGCTGCGCATACCAGCCACTATGAATGGACTATCACCGGGCAATTGGCTGCACGCCATTTACCAGCGACACAACTACTCCCCGCGACTACCCAGCGTTATGAATGGGGCAAGGTAGGTGAGTTGCTGCAAGCAAGTGTGTGGCACCAAATCGAAGCCGATGACGTGGGCCCAAGCCGCCATCCAGCCAAAGAAGGCATCCTGCAAAGCCAGGCCGTCATCGAGCGCGATCCAGCAGGCCGGGTCGTTGGCGAAGTTCAACGCCTCTACAAAGCTCCCACCCCGGATGATCTGCAAGACCGGTTCTTTGCCCCCGAGATCGAGTTTGAACACCGCATTAGCCATCAGCTTGACACCCTGGGCAACCGCCAAGGCAGCCAGCTCCAAGGGCTGGGAGAAGTGGGATACCTGCTCTACGGCGCAGGCCACGTCCATGACATCACCTGGCAAGGCGAAAGCCTCGTCAACTTTGAGCGCGACGCGCTGCACCGAGAAATCCACCGCCAAGTTCTCACCGATATCAAGAACCAAACCCCCGGCGAGACCACCGCCAAGCCCCTCTACCGCAAGCTCGGCTGGGATGCTGCAGGGCGCATGGAAACGATGCAGTGGATGGGTTTGGAGCAAGGCAGTGCGCTGGATGACATGCTCTCCATTCCAGGGGCAGCCCAAGGCGCGGCTACTACCACCCGCGTCCCGCAAACGCTGCTCGGTGCCATGAGCGCCCGGCAGTACTACTACGACAGCCTGGGCCAAATGGTCAGCATGCGCAGTCATGCCGGCATCAGCCGCTTTGCGTACGACGGGGCAGGACGCCTGACCGGCGCCCACACGCCGCATGCCGGATCGCAACGCTGGCAATTCGACCCCGCAGGCAACCGCCTGCCCATCGCAGGCCCCGAGACTAAGCCCGCAACCCCAGACGCCATCACCGGCCACCTCAACGAAACCGACCGCCTGCGCGCCCAGCAACGTGCGGCCACCCAAGCCAACCCCATCACCAAAGAGCAACTGCTGCGCAGCGACTTCAATCCACTGCAGGCGGCTCCTGACCCCGCCAATAACCAGCCCGTGCAAACCAGCAAACGCTGGGCCGGCAACCGCGTGGCGTATTACGAGAACCAGGAAGACGCGAGCAGCCAGGGGGCAAAAATCCACTACCAGTACGACAGCCGAGGCAATCGCACCCAAAGCTTGGATGAAGCAACGGGCCGCAAGCTGGAGCTGATGTATGACAGTGGCAACCAGCTGGTGCAGGTAGTCGTCACAGAAAACGAAAAACAAACCGCCCAGCAGTACCGCTACGACGCCTTTGGACGGCGACTAGTCAAATACAACATGCCGGCCAACTCAGAATCAGGCGACCTGAGCGAGACGGACTACTTCGGCTGGGACGGAGATCGTCTGATTCACACCGAGCGGTACAACAGCGCCAACGTCAAAGATGAAGCCGGCGCAGCGCAACCCGAAGTCATCCACACCATCTACGAGCCTGGGTCGTTTACACCACTCATCCAGCTGCGCAGAGCCAGCAAAGCTCCCCTAGATCTGGGCGAACAACTGCTCGCCAACACCTCACCAGGCGTGGTGCAGGACGCGCTGCGCAGCGCCCTGGCAGATATCAAGGAGCTCAGCGCCACGCTGCCCCAGAACATCGCTTTTAAGTCCATGTCCAAGGATGTGCAGATCTTTATGCGCGAGCAGCTGCAGGAGTACGAGCAAACGTTGAGCGACCAACGCAAAGAAGCTGCAGAAAAAGTTGAGATCCGCCACTACCTCTGCGACCACCTAGGCACTCCCAATGCCTTGATCCGGGAAGACAGCCGGCTGGACTGGGCAGTGCAATTGGATGCTTGGGGGAATGTGCGGGAGGAGCATAACCCGAGTGACTTGTACCAGCCGATTCGGCTGCCGGGGCAGCATGCGGATGGTATTAACCGATTGTATTACAACAGGCATAGATACTTTGACGCGACCATAGGTGCGTATATATCTGAAGATCCAATTGGTCTAAGAGGCGGAAATTTAAAAAAAAGTTATGCTAATTCGAATCCTTTGACATTTATTGATGTGTTGGGATTGCATTCGCGCCGGGACCCGTATGGTCGGACTCCTGAAGCCCTCGGTGCTCGGTTCAATACAATATTTTGTGATGGTGAAACGTTAAAGGTTTACTTGCAGGAGCTAAAGCATGAGCAATGTCCATCAATCAAAATATGTACTACTGAGCATGAGGCGATTCACATCGAAGATGTGTTGAGGGAAAATCCAGATGTTTGCAAAGGAAATGCAGGCTCAGTTATTGTCGTTTCGAATAATAATTCTGAGCGCCTGAAGTCAGAGGAGCGTGCATTCACCAAGGAGATCGAGTGCCTTGAAAGGGAGTCTGAATCAACCTCTCTAACCGATTGCAAAAGCAGGCTGGATTTAAAAAAGGAAGAGCTGGAGTGGCAGTTGAAAAACAAAGTTCTAAAAGGAGACTATCCATGAAATGGTTTAGTCGAATCATCTTGTAGAAGGAAATTAAAGGATTTTTATGGATCCAAAAAAATGTAAATTTTTTGAAATATACATTCAATATACAAATTTATTTTATGCCAATCTAGGGGATGAATAATGCTGTAAGTTTCAAAATGAAATATAAACGCGAAAAATGACATTCATATTTATTATTTTGGTTAATCAGTTGGTAATAATATTCGACGACCCCTGTAGCCGCGATCCCTAATTACTGCCCAGCAGCCGTATAGTGCAGCCGATAATCACTCTGCACAAAGCCAAAGTCAAAGCTCCGCGTCTGCAGATGCTGAGCGGCAACCGTGCTGGTGCCGTCCGCCAAGGGCCCAAACAATGGCAGGCCGCTGCCCAGCAGCACAGGGATGCGGGTGATGGTGATCTCGTCAAGCAGCTGCGCATTGATGAAAGACTGGATCAGCTGCCCACCATCGACATAGGCGGCGCGAAAGCCGCTGGCGGCCAGATGGGTGCAGAGGGCAGGGAGGCTGTCTTTCCACAGCTGCGCAGTGGCGGGGGCGCCAGCGGGCAGGGCGCTCCACTGGCGGGACACGACATAGACCGGCTTGTCATACGGCCAGGCGCCAAAGCCCAGCACCGTCTCAAAGGTTTTGCGCCCCATCAGGATCACATCGACGCCGGCCATGTACTGCGCATAGCCGCAATCTTCCCCTTCAGGCACGGTGGCATTGGCGGCATTGAGCCAGTCCAGGCTGCCATCGGTTTTGGCGATAAAACCGTCGAGGCTGGTGGCGATAAAGCTGCTGCATTGCATGGAGATGTCCTCGTGAAAATTCATACGGAAATCGTGAATTTTAGGAAGACTGACGGGGGCTGATGGCTGAAATACCTGTTTTTTTTTACAGTGGTCATTCTCCCCATTCAAGAATTCGATTTGTATATCAATCCATCCATATAAAACATTGGACGCGAATCGTTGACGCCTGCACCATGCAAGCTAGCCCATAGAGGTCTTATTAAAAACAGGAGACAAAGACATGCAACGACGCCAATGGTGGGCCACGCTGGCCCTGACCGCGATAGCTACCGTAACGACAGCCGCCTATGCCAGCACGGCGCAAGGCAACTACCCCAGCGCGCCGATCACGATGATCGTGCCCTTCGCCGCTGGCAGCGGCACCGATGCGGTGGCCCGGGCGGTGGGCCAGAAGCTGGGCGAGCGGCTGCAGCAGCCAGTGATTGTGGATAACCGCGCGGGCGCCAATGCGCAGATTGCGGCAGGCTTGGTGGCGAAGGCCAAGCCGGATGGCTACACCTTGTTCATGACGACCAACACCTCGCACTCGGCCAATCCGTGGCTAGTCAAAAGCCTGAAGTACGACCCGATCAAGGACTTCACGCCGATTGCCCGTGTCGGGGAGCTGCCGTTTGCGCTGGCGGTGCATCCCTCTGTGCCAGCCGATTCGGTGCAGGCGCTGATCGACTACGCCAAGGCCAACCCGGGCAAGCTCTCGTACGCGACGCCCAACAGCACCTCGCTGGTGGCGTCGGAGACGCTGCGCTTTCTGTCCAAGACCGATATCGTGGGCGTGCCCTACAAATCCAGCCCGCAGGCGCTGACCGACCTGATGGGTAACCAGGTGCAGATGTATGTGGTGGACCTGGGCTCGGGCTGGAGCATGCTCAAGACCGATCGGGTGCGCACCCTGGCCGTGACGGCCGCCAAGGGCAGCAAGATCCTCCCCAATGTGCCGCCCATCGGCAAGACCTTGCCGGGCTTTGACATCACCTCCTGGAACGGCATTTTTGCGCCGGCGGGCACGCCCCCGGAGGTGGTCAACAAAATCAATACTGCCTTGCAGGCCGTGCTGGCCGATGAGGCTGTGCAAAAGCAGCTGGAACAGATTGGCTTTGAAGTCTGGCCCACGAAGACACCACAGGAGTTTGCCCAGTATGTGAGCGAGCAGCTGGCGTACTGGGGGCGCCTGGTCAAGCAGGCCGACATCCCGGCGCAGTAAGCCTGGCTCTGCCCTCGACGCCTTTTGCTAACCCATACAGAATGAACGCCCCACGATGACTTCGCGCTACTTGATCCGTGCCTCCGAGGTAGAGGCCTATAGCCCCGCCAACCATACCGGAACCTTTAACCGCCGCCTGGTGAGCCAGGCCAATGTGGGTGCCCAGCACATGGAAGTGGTGCTGGGCGAGATTGCCAAGGGCGGAGGCGCGCTGCCCCATGCCCATCCCGGCATGGAGCAGGCCTGCTACCTGCTGGAGGGCACGGCCCATGTCGAAGTGGAGGGCGAGGGCTTTGAGATGGTGCCGGGCGATACCTGCTTTTTCCCGGCCGACAAGATGCACATCTTCCAGACCACCAGCGACACGCCTGCGAAGCTGCTGGTGATCTACAGCCCGCCTTATGGCGAGAACCCAGAGCGGGTGCGCCGGCCGGCCTGAGCGGCGATGTGAACCTGCGCCGTGCACGGCACGGCGCCACTGATTGAGTACTGAGGACCGCAACACCATGGATTTCGCCCTGACCGAAGAGCAGCAACAGATCGTCGACGCCGTCGAGAAAGTCTGTGCCCCGTTTGATGCCGACTACTGGCATGCCCGTGACAACGATGGCGCTTTTCCTGAAGATTTTTACCGCGCGCTGGCCGATGCCGGCTGGCTGGGCATTGCGATGCCCGAGGCCTATGGCGGGGCCGGCCTGGGCATTACCGAGGCGGCCTTAATGATGCACACGATCTCGGCCACGGGCGCCGGGCTGTCGGGTGCGTCTGCGGTGCACATGAACATCTTCGGCCTGCACCCGGTGGTGGTCTATGGCACAGACGCGCAAAAGGCGCGCATGCTGCCGCCGCTGATTGCGGGCAAGGACAAGGCCTGCTTTGGGGTGACCGAGCCCAACACGGGGCTCAACACGCTCAAGCTCAAGACCCGGGCGGTGCGCGATGGCGACCACTATGTGGTTCATGGGCAGAAGGTGTTTATCTCCACCGCGCAGCAGGCCAGCAAGATTTTGCTGTTGGCGCGCACCAAGCCGGTGGAGGAATGCAAGGGCACTGAAGGCCTGTCGCTGTTCTATACCGACTTTGACCGCAGCAAGATCGAGGTGCATGAGATTGCCAAGATGGGCCGCAAATGCGTGGACACCAACCAGCTGTTTATCGATGGCTTGCGCATCCCCGTAGAAGACCGCATTGGTGAGGAGAACCGGGGCTTTGAATACATCCTGCATGGCATGAACCCCGAGCGCATTCTGATTGCCTGCGAGGCGATTGGCCTGGGCCGTGCGGCGCTGGGCCGCGCCACGCAGTACGCCCGCGAGCGCGAAGTGTTCAACCGCCCGATTGGCCAAAACCAGGGCATCCAGCACCCGCTGGCTGAGCGCTGGATGGAGCTGGAAGCGGCCTTTTTGCTGGCGATGAAGGCGGCCTGGCTGTATGACCGCCACCAGCCTTGCGCGGCCGAGGCCAATGCGGCCAAGTTCTTGGGGGCAGAGGCGGGTTATAAGGCTTGCGAGACCGCCATCTTTACCCATGGCGGCATGGGCTATGCGAAGGAGTTCCATGTTGAGCGACTGATGCGCGAGAGCTGGATTCCGCGCCTGGCGCCGGTGAGCCCGCAGCTGATTCTGTGCTTTATTGCGGAGAAGGTGCTGGGCCTGCCCAAGTCGTACTAGGTGGCGCCGTGCGCGGCGTGCTGCCGGGCCATGCCCCTCGCCGAGCGGCCAGCCCGCACTGGCTGGGGCATGATACGCAGATGAAGACCCATTTGCTGCGTTATTTTGTGGTGCTGGCCGAGGAGCTGCATTTTGGCCGCGCTGCCCAGCGCCTGGCCATCACCCAGCCTCCGCTGTCGGTCGCGATTAAATCGCTGGAAGAGGACCTGGGTGTGCGGCTGCTGGAGCGTGACGCCAAGCAGGTGCGGCTGACCGATGCCGGCGCGGCTTTTTTGATCGAGGCGCGCCAGGTGCTCAGCCAGATCCAGCGCGCGGCCGATGTGGCGCGCAATGTGGCCCAGGGGCGCCAGGGCCAGCTCGACATTGGCGTGACCGGCTCAATGATTTACCGCGACCTGCCCCATGTGATGCAGGCCTTTGGCCAGCAGCGGCCTGATATCGATATCACCTTGCATGAGATGTCCACCACCGAGCAGCAGGCGGCCATTCTGCGCGGCCAGCTGCAGGGGGGCTTTGTCAATATCATCACGCCCGCGCCGGGGCTGGAGCTGTGGCCGCTGGCGCCCGATACCTTGGTGTGCTGCCTGCCAGACAACCACCCGCAGGCACAGCAAGCCAGCCTGGATTTGCGCAGCCTGGCCCATGAGCGCTTTGTGATGTTTGTACGCGATGTCAGCCCCGCCAATTACGACAATGTGATCGCCTGCCTGCACAACGCCGGCATCCACCCGCGCACCAGCCATGCGGTGCGCCAGTGGTTGGCGGTCATTGCGCTGGTGGCTATTGGCCAGGGCGTGGCTCTTGTGCCTTCTTGCATGCAGCGGGCCGGCATGGCCGGTGTGCGCTATGTGCCGCTGCACAGCAGCCATGGCCAGACAGCGTTGACGCCCGGGGCCTTTGTCTGGCATCCGCAAAGCCGATCGGCGGCGTTGGATGCGTTGGTTGAGGTGATCAAGGCACCCAGGCTAGCAACTGATTAACCGGGGCCGGCTATGCGTCCCCAGTTAAGCCTTCAAGAAGAACAGCACCGCCATCACCAAACCAGTCAGCACAATGCCGGCGCGCAGCCACTGCGGCGCAATCTTGCGCGCCACGCGGGCGCCCAGGTAGCCGCCCAGGGTGGCGGCCACCATCATCAGCAAGGCGGGCTGCCATTGCACCAGGCCGCCAGCGGCATAGATGGCGACGGCAATGGCAGTGAGCAGCGCGGACACCAGGTTTTTGGTGCCATTCATCGCATGCAGGTTGGTTTGCCCCAGCAGCCCTAGCAAGGCCAGCAGCAAGATACCCAGCCCGCCATTGAAATAGCCGCCATAGACAGAGACGGCCAGCATGCCCAGGGCGGCCTTGCCGCGCGATGGCGTGGCGCCATGTTGGGCACCGGTGGCCCACCGACGCAGTTGCGGGCCAAAGGCAAACATGGCAGTGGCCGCCAGCAGCAGCCAGGGCACGATCTTGCGGAAAGCCGCCTCGGGCGTGACCAGCAGCAAGGCGGCACCTGCTGCGCCGCCCAGCAGCGCCAGCGCGATGACGGCGCGCATCGACAAGCCCGGCGGCGCCTGCATATCGTCTTTGAAGCCCCAGGCCCCCGCCGCGTAGCCCGGCAACAGTGCGACAGTGCCGGTCGCATTGGCCATTACGGGGGGCACGCCGGTAAAGACCAGCGCAGGCAGGGTCAAAAAGCTGCCGCCGCCGGCGACGGCATTGAGCGCGCCGGCCACAAAGGCGGCTGCGAGCAAGATGGGGGTGTCGAGCATGTCTCCTCCTGTTATGGGCCGGCGGTTGCGCTACGTCGCAGCCAGCACGGCCTTTGTGAGGAGGATTCTAGGTAGGAATGGCGCCGAAATACTGTTTGATTAGTCGCTCAAAAGTCAGCATTGCGTTGAGGCAGAAGCGCCCAATGGCCCGGTAGCGGGCCAAGGGCCTTACTTCTGGTAGGGGTCCGCAAATCCCAGTTCTTGCATGATGGCCGTCTCATAGGCTTCCATTTCTTCGGCATCCTGCTCGCCGGTTTCATGGTCCCAGCCCTGGGCGTGCAAGGTGCCATGCACCAGCAGGTGGGCATAGTGCTCTTGCAGCGATTTGTTCTGTTCCTGCGCCTCGCGCGCCACCACCGGGGCGCAGAGCACCAGGTCGGCCAGCACGCTGGGCTCCTGCTGGTAGTCAAAGGTCAGCACATTGGTGGCGTAGTCCTTTTGGCGGTACTCGCGGTTCAGCGCCTGGCCTTCTTCGGTATCGACAATGCGCACGGTGATCTCGGCATCATCGGCCAGCGCATGGCGAATCCAGCGCGTAACCTGGCCCCGGGGCAGGGCGGCGCGGTGCTCGGCCACGCCATCAAAACGGGCAAATTGCAGCGAGAGGGTGAGTTGGTTCAACGCCATATTGTTCTTTGTGTGGCAGTGTCGCGCCCGTGGGGAGCGCGGGGCAGAATCAGTCGTCGCGGTTGGTGCGGCGTTGTTTGTCGTAGGCATCCACAATGCGGCCCACCAGCGGGTGGCGCACCACGTCGGCGGTGGTAAAACGGTTCACCGCAATGCCCTTGACCCGCTTGAGCACCTGCTCGGCATCGATCAGGCCGCTCATCTGGCCCTTGGGCAGGTCGATCTGGCTTACATCGCCGGTGACCACAGCCTTGGCGCCAAAGCCGATGCGGGTGAGGAACATCTTCATCTGCTCGGGCGTGGTGTTCTGGGCCTCGTCCAGGATGATGAAGGCATTGTTGAGCGTGCGGCCGCGCATGAAGGCCAGCGGTGCGATCTCGATGGCATTGCGCTCAAAGGCTTTTTGCACCTTGTCGTAGCCCATCAGGTCATAGAGCGCGTCGTACAGCGGGCGCAGATAAGGGTCGACCTTCTGCGACAGATCGCCGGGCAAGAAGCCCAGGCGCTCGCCCGCTTCCACCGCCGGGCGGGTCAGCACAATGCGCTGCACCTGGCTGCGTTCGAGCGCATCCACCGCGCAGGCCACGGCCAGGTAGGTTTTGCCGGTGCCGGCCGGGCCAATGCCAAAGGTGATGTCGTGCGCGGCGATGTTTTCCAGATAGGTGTTCTGGTTGGGGGTGCGGGCCCGCAGATCGGCGCGGCGCGTGTTCAGCACAATGCCGTCTTCCGGTGCGGCCATCAGCTCGCTGTCACCGGCAAGCATCAGCTGGATCTGCTCTTCGCTGATAGGGCGGTCCGCCATCTCGTAGAGCGCTTGCAGCAGCTCCAGCGTATCGCCAGCCACGGCCTTGGGGCCGTCAATCTTGAACTGCTCGTGCCGGTGGGCGATCTTGATGCCCAGATGCGTCTCGATCTGGCGCAGATGCGCATCGGCCGGGCCGCAGAGGTTGGCAATGCGGTTGTTGTTGTGGGGCGTAAAAGTATGGCGCAGGATCACGCGGCAAATTCCAGTGAAAAATTCAGTATGCTTGCAGGCGGCAAGCGACGCACACAGGGCGGCCGCAGACAAGCTACAAGGAAAGACACAAATGATAGGCCGATTGAGCGGAACCCTGGTGGAAAAGAACCCACCCGAAGTATTGGTGGATTGCCATGGCGTGGGCTATGAGGTGCAGGTGCCCATGAGCACCTTCTACAACCTGCCAGCCCTTGGCGAAACCACAACGCTGCTGACGCAGTTTATCGTGCGTGAGGATGCGCAGCTGCTGTACGGGTTTGCCACGGCCCAGGAGCGCCAGACGTTTCGTGAGCTGATCAAGATCACCGGTGTGGGCCCGCGCACCGCGCTGTCCATCCTGAGCGGCATGGGCGTCGAGGACCTGGCCCAGGCCATCTCTTTGCAAGAGGCGGGGCGTTTGGTGAAGGTGCCCGGCATTGGGAAGAAGACCGCCGAGCGCCTGCTGCTGGAGCTCAAAGGCAAGCTGGGCGCCGATATGGGTGCCCGCACGGCGGCCACCAGCGATGCCCAAGTCGACATTTTGCAGGCGCTGATTGCGCTGGGTTACAGCGACAAGGATGCGGCCGCTGCCCTGAAGCTGTTACCTGCCGACATCAGCGTAACGGACGGTATCAAGCAGGCGCTGAAAGCGCTGGCAAAATAGCCCGCGCAGAGGCGGTCGGGCAGCAGCCCGGCCGGGTGAAACCATCAATACCACCTAACACGGAGTGGACGAATCCATGAAATATCCCAAGTATGCAGTGCCCGGTCTGTTGTGGACCACGGGCGTCGCGGCAGCCCTGGCTTTGGCGGGCTGCGGCGGCGGCTCTGGTTCCGACGATGACGATAACGGCGGTGCGACCCAACCCACGGCCTATATCCTGGACTCGGTCGTGCTGCCCGCATCGGCCATCAAATCGGCCGCAGTAGCGCCTGCATCCTTGGGGGCGTCGGTTCAGACCCGCTTTGTGGTGCTGCCCGAGCTGGAAGCGGAAAAGACCGTCGCCAGCGACAACGGCCCGGCACAGCAGATCGGCACGCAGCGCGCGGTGGCGGCCACCAGCACGGTGGCCCAGACCCAGTCGGCACTGCAGTGGAGCTCGCTGGCCAATGGCCAGCAAGTCGCGGCCATTAACATCCAGTCGACCGGTGCCTATGGCCTGCGCGCAGGCGTGTTGGTGGACAGCCTGCCCGATGGCGCGCAATTGCGCGTCTACAGCCAGGAGCACCCAAATGCCATCGTCGAGCGCAGCGGCGCGGAAGTGAACGCGCTGCTGGCGCAAAACCGCAAGGCGGGTGAGACTGGTGCAGCTGCCAATACTTGGTGGACGCCCGATGTAGGCGCAGGCGATACCACGGTCGAAGTGGTGCTGCCAGCCGGTACGGACGCTGATGCACTGCGTATCTCGATCCCCACGGTCTCGCACATCTACGTGAACCTGTCCTTGCCCACCGACGCCGAACTGGCAGAAACCGCCAAGGCAGACGCCGCCAAGGTCGATACCTCGGCAGCCTGCAACCTGGATGCCTCTTGCACCACCAGCTACCAGACCGAGCGCAATGCAGTTGCCCGCATGTCCTTTACGCGTTCCGATGGCGGCACCTACCTGTGCACCGGCACCTTGCTGAACAACACCAAGGGTGACTTCGCACCGTACTTCATCACCGGCAACCACTGCATCTCGACCCAGTCCTCGGCCTCGTCGATGCAGACGGCCTGGTTCTACCGCTCCAGCAGCTGCAACTCCGGCGTGCCCGGCTCCAATGCCGCGCTGCGCAATGCAGGCGCTACCCTGCTGTATGCAACCAGCTCCACCGACTCCTCGCTGCTTAAGCTCAACGAGATGCCACCCGTGGGCGTGACCCTGGCGGGCTGGGATGCACGCACTGCTGGCAAGGTGGGTGATGCGACCTATGGTTTGCACCACCCCGGTGGCAACCTGCTCAAGTACAGCGTGGGTTCGGTCGTGGGCTTCATGAACTGTACCGCTGGCAGTGGCACCTCTATCACCTGCAGCACCGGTGATTCGAACAGCGGCTTCTACAGCGTGCGCTGGAGCCAGGGCACGACCGAAGGCGGCAGCAGCGGCTCCTCGCTGTTCCGTGATGGCCGCGTCATTGGCAACCTGTACGGCGGTGGCGCCAGCTGCCAAGCGCCTAATGCATCCGACTACTACGGTCGTTTTGACAAGGTGTTCAGCGACCGCATCTGGAACTGGCTGGCCAGCTGATCGGCGCCAGACTGCATAGCGGCCTGGGTGCCGCCAGCGATCTTCTCCAAAAACCTGCCGGTAATACGGCAGGTTTTTTCGTCTGGACAGCCAGGGTTTCTGGAATATCACGTTAAATAGGTATTCGTCGATCTCGGCGATTTTATAAGTCTGGTGAATAATTTATGTTTACCGCTTTCGGTTGTAAATCAATATAGACTCATTTTTATTAATGTCAGTGATATATAAATTGGATGGATAAGTTTCTATTTGTGGGTGTGCGTTTATCCAGGGATGAGAGTCAATGCATCTTAGCGATGGTGTTGCTTGCGGTTGTTCTACTTACAGTATTTGAATGCTGTTTTGTTGAATTTTCATAAAAATAAAAAGGCAACTTGCAATTCGGCATTTTGCAGATATGGCCAACGGTATTAATCGGGAGCGAATTCACCATGAAACAGTCAAAGTATGCAATATCCAGCCTTTTGTGGATGGCGGGGGCAGCACTGGCTCAGCCCGCCACCTTTATCCTGGATTCAGTGGTATTGCCGGCATCGGCCACCAAAGCAGCCCAAGCTGCGCCGGTGCCTTTAGGTACTCTGGTGCTGCCGCATTTTGTCGTGCTGCCTGCGCTGGAAGAGGATCAAACTTTGTCCAGCGGAGATGCCTCTGGGCCAGCACTGCAAATAGGTACTGCACGCGCGGTAGCCGACACCAGCTCGGTGGAGCGAACCCGGTCAGCGCTGCAGTGGACAGCCTTGTCCAACGGCCAGCAAGTGGCGGCTATCAATATCCAGTCGACGGGCGCCTATGGCTTGCGTGCGGGCGTGCTGGTTGAGAGCCTGCCCGACGGGGGGCAATTGCGCATCTACAGCCAGGAGCGGCCCGATGCCATCGTTGAGTACAGTGGCAACAAGATCAATGCACTGCTGACGCAAAATGCGCAGGCGGGTGAGACTGGCATGGCCGCCAACACCTGGTGGACTCCGGACGTGGGCGCAGGCGATGCAACAGTTGAAGTGCTGTTGCCAGCGGGTACACCCACCGATGCATTGCGCATCTCGGTGCCTATGGTCTCGCACATCTTCCAGAATCTGCCGCTCCCAACTGATGCGGAATGGGCAGAAATGAGCGGGACAGATACCACCCAGGCGGGTCCGGCCGCCAGCTGCAACCTCGATGCCACCTGCAGCGATAACTACCAGACCGAGCGCAATGCGGTGGCCCGTATGTTGTACACCCGCTCAGATGGTTTGTCCTTTCTTTGCACCGGTACCTTGCTCAACAACAGCAAAGGGGAATTCATTCCCTACTTTCTGACAGCCAACCACTGTATTTCAGAGCAATCATCGGCGTCGTCTTTGCAGACCCGCTGGTTCTACCGCTCCAACAGCTGCAACTCTGAAGTGCCAAGCCGCAACAGTGTGCGGCGCAATGGAGGTGCTACTTTGCTGTTTGCCACGGACAAGACCGACTCGGCACTGCTCCGGCTCAACGAGATGCCACCTGCAGGCGTGACCCTGGCGGGTTGGCATGCCAGTGATGTACTTCCCATCGACGCACCAGTTTATGGTCTGCACCATCCACGCGGCGACTTGCTCAAATACAGCGTGGCAAAGGTCGCGGACTATACCGACTGTCGTATGAATACCCCCACCACCTTCAACTGCAATTTTGGACAGCCAAACGGCGGGTTTTACAGCGTGCGCATGAGCGAGGGTACGACCGAGGGGGGCAGCAGTGGCTCGGCGCTGTTCCGAGATGGCCGTGTAGTGGGCACGCTTTATGGCGGGAGCCATAGCTGCACGGTGACGGACGGCAATACCACTTACGGCCGCTTTGACCGGTTTTTTGCGGAAGGCGCCTCTCGCTGGCTGGCACCGCCAACAGAGCCGATGAGGCCTTGACGGTGGAGATAGTGCCGCGACCCAACTGAAGCCTGCTCTAAGGGTTAGGCCACTGACAACCTGCCTCTTCATCGGCAGGTTTTTTTCATATTGTCACGGCGTTCAAGAATGTATGTCCGTGGTGCCATCGATAAACCATGCGCTCCGCCGTCTGGCTCTGAACTATCAATGGTTATGCAAATTTCTGCAGAGCAAGCATCACTCAAATATATGGCTTTCATGTGCGTTGGATTCCAATGATGAAATAAAAAATCAAATCGATGGATAGGTTTCTTTTTGTGATCTGGTGCTTTCGTTGAATAGGCGTAGCGATGGGTTGTTGGGGTTACGCGTTGATGTTTGAATTACGCTTGTGGTCATTGATATTGGTTGCTGCTGGGAGAATAAAAAAGCAAACCGCAATTCGGCTGTTTGCAGTATTTGGATAGTATTTGATTTGGGAGTGACTCAGCATGAAATACGCAAAATATGCAGTGCTCGGCCTGCTATGGATGGCGGGTGCCGCAGTAGCCCAGCCCTCAACCCTTAGTTTGGATTCTGTCGTGTTGCCCGCATCGGCTGTCAAGGCGCAAGCCCTTGCACCTCTACCTCTTGACGTGCCGGTGCAGACGCATTTTGTGCAGCTCCCTGAACTGGCGCTTGAAAAAGCCTTGACCAGTGATGAATCGGCTGGACCGGCGCAGAAAATTGGACTGTCACGCGCAGTGGCCGCTACCCGTACGGTGGCGCAAACCCAGTCGGCGCTGCAGTGGACGGACTTGCCCACGGGTGGGCAGGCGGCGGCCATCAATATCCAGTCCCCGGGCGCTTACGGCTTGCGCGCGGGTGTACTGGTCGAGAGCCTGCCCGATGGTGCGCAGCTGCGTATCTACAGCCAGGAGCGTCCCGATGCCATCGTGGAGCGCAGTGGCGCCGAGATCAATGCGCTACTCGCTCAGAATGAAAGCGCGGGGGAGATCGCTGCGGCTGCCCGCACCTGGTGGACGCCCGATGTGGGCGCCGGTGATGCCACGCTGGAAGTGGTGCTGCCAGCCGGTACCGCGGTAGATGCATTGCGCATCTCGATCCCCATGGTTTCGCACATTTACCAGAACCTCTCCTTGCCTACCGACAAGGAGCTGGCAGAAGCGTTCAGGGCCGAGGCCACTATGGCCGATGACCCGGCGAGCTGCATTACGGATGCCTCCTGTACCGACCATTACCGCAGCACGCGCGATGCGGTAGCCCGCATGATGTACACGCGCTCGAACGGCGAGTCCTATCTGTGTACTGGTACGCTGGTGAACAACACCAAGGATGCATTCACACCCTATTTTCTGACGGCCCATCACTGCCTATTTCTCCAGTCAGCAGCATCGACGTTGCAGACAACCTGGTTCTACCGATCCAGCCGTTGTGATTCCAATATCCCGGGAGCGAATACTGCAATACGCAGTGCCGGTGCGACGCTGCTCTATGCCGACAAGACGACCGATACGTCACTGCTCAAGCTCAACGAGATGCCGCCAGCGGGTGTTACCTTTGCCGGCTGGGATGCGAGCACGCCGGGCCAAACGGCTGATGCGGTCTACGGCCTGCATCACCCCGCCGGCAGCTTGCTCAAGCTCAGCACGGGCGAGGTATCGGGTTATGGCAGTTGCTATTCCGATGGCGGCGTGATTGTTGAATGTGGAGAGGGCGATTCGGAGGGCGATTTCTACAGCGTGCGATGGAGCCAGGGCATCACCATGGCCGGTAGCGGTGGATCCGCCTTGTTTCGAAACCACCGCCTGATCGGGACGCTGTGGGGCGGCGCATCAACCTGCGAGGCGCCCGTGTTTACCCAATACTACGGTCGATTTGACAAGGTATTTAATGCCAGCCTCTGGCACTGGCTGGCCAATAACGACTGACATGCGCTGGCCTATCGCCACAACCCTCGTCCATCTCCTTGAAAACCTGTCCATTGGGGGCAGGTTTTTTTTCGTCATCGACGCGAAAAAGAGCGGCATGCCAATTGGAGCATGGATCTAGAGCCTGCCAAGTTTAGTCGTGCGGGGAAAGTGGCAGCCAAATCCCTGAGTGGCATAGTCAGACCTCGAAATCTGTTGTTTTTAAAATGGAGTGGGTGAATTTTTGAATAAGTTTGGGCGTGGGGTGGGGATTGATCTATTTAAAAATATAAAACTACAAACATTAAATATCATTAATGGATGAGTTTCTTTTTGTGGGTTTATTTTCTCTTCGGTGTGTGGGAGGTTGCGGGCTTCTCGATGCTTACCTCGAGATATGGAATTTACTATTATATTCGTCCGTATTGGAGCTTCCTCGGAGAATGAAAAAGCAAACTGCAATTCGGCAGTTTGCTGTATCTAAATCGCATTTGATTCGGGAGTGACTTAGCATGAAATACGCAAAATATGCAGTGCCCAGTCTGTTATGGGGTGCGGGCGTAGCAGCGGTCCTGGCGTTGTCAGGCTGCGGAGGCGGCGATGACGACGGGCGGGATAAGCCGGTCATTGATATCAAGGACCCCGTGGTATTGCCGGCCTCGGCGGTCAAGGCGACCCCTCCTGCGCCGCAGCCTCTGGGGATTCCGCTGCAGACCCATTTTGTGGTCTTGCCCGAGCCAGACTTGGAGAAGACCCTGGCCAGCGAGACTGCCATGGGCACGGCGCAGCAGATTGGGACCGGCCGCGCCGTGGCGGCCACCAGCACTGTGGCGCAAACCCAGTCGGCCTTGCAGTGGACGGCGCTGCCCTCGGGCGAGAAGGCCGCTGCGATCAATATCCAGTCGATCGGTGCCTATGGATTGCGTGCCGGCGTCCTGGTCGAGCGTTTGCCCGATGGGGCGCGGCTGCGCATCTACAGCCAGGAAAAGCCCCAAGCCATCATGGAGCGCAGTGCTGCTGAAGTGAACGCACTTCTGGCGGAGAACCGCAGGGCGGATGGGACAGGCGCAAGCGCCAACACCTGGTGGACACCGGATGTCGGCGCCGGTGATGCCACCCTGGAGGTGGTGTTGCCTGCCGGCATGGATGCGGAGGCATTGCGCATCTCGGTCCCGATGGTCTCGCACCTCTACCGCAGCCTGTCCCTGCCCACTGAGGCCGAGTTGGCCGATGCGATCCGCATGGATGCGATGCAGGCTGCGGCAAGCAAGGCCGGAAACGCGGCAAGCTGCAACCTGGATGCTTCTTGCACCAGCAACTACCGCACTGCGCGCGATGCGGTCGCCCGCATGATGTTCACCCGCCCGGACGGCAGCTCCCATCTGTGTACCGGTACCCTGCTCAACAACAACAAGGATGACTTCACGCCGTACTTCCTGACGGCCGACCACTGCATCTCGACCCAGGAGGTGGCATCGACCTTGGTGACCACCTGGTTCTACCGGGCACGCAGCTGCAACGCGACGGTTCCGGCGCTGAATTCCATGGTGCGCAGTGATGGCGCAATGCTGCTGCATGCCAGCACCACGACCGATTCGGCATTGCTGGAACTCAAACAGTTGCCGCCGGCTGGGGTGACCTTTGCGGGATGGGATGCGCGCGCCCCAGGTCAAGTGGGGGATGCCGTCTATGGCCTGCACCATCCCCAGGGTGACTTGCTCAAGTACAGCGTGGGCAGCGTGACGGGCTATAGCAATTGCGGCTCCAGCGGCAGCAATGCGCCCGGCTGCAACACTGGGGGTGCGTCCAATACCGCCTACTACCACGTGCGCTTTGGGCAGGGCACCGCAGAGGGTGGCAGCAGCGGTTCTGGGCTGTTTCGCAATGATCGCTTGATTGCCACGCTCAGGGGCGGCCGAGGCATCTGCCTGGCGTCGACTATTTATACCTACGGTCGGTTTGACAAGGTGTTCAACGACCATATCTGGCGCTGGTTGGCTGGCCACGATTGAGGTGCGCGATGCCGGCTGGGCGACCCAAGGCCTGTGCACAGGCCTTTTTTGCTTTTGGTTAACAAATATTTTGTTTTTGTACTAGTTCATAGACTTGTTTGATGTGACTGACTGCTCTAGATTGGCTTTCTTCGATCGGTAGTTTGTATTGATCGAAGCTGCTTTTCTTGTGGCAACCGCGGGGAGTCCATCATGTCTTGTCGCAATGTGTCCAGTTCGGGGTCGGCGCTTTGGGGTCACTGGCTGCGGCTGGTGTCGGTGCTGGTGGTTGCAGGGGGATGCGGCTTGGTACATGCCGCTTGGCAAGTGGAGGCGCGCAGAATGCCGGCCAGCCCAAGCGCGCTGAGCGCCAAGGATGCGCTGACACTCTCGAGCAGCGCTGTCGTTCCCATCGCACTGCCGCCCTGGGAGAACAGCAAGGAAGCCCTGGCCCCAGACGAGGGCGGCGTGCGCCAGATTGGCGTGGCGCGCGTGCTGGAAACCATGGCCAGCGCCGACAAGGTGGCGCAGTTGCTGCAATGGCAGACCCTGCCATCGGGCCAGCAGGTGGCCGCGCTGCAATGGCTGGCGGCCGATGCCTATGGCCTGCGTTTAGGCTTGGAGTTTGCGGCACTTCCCGCGATGGCAGTGTTCCGGGTGTACGCATCGCCCGAAGCATCCATCAGCTACGAAGTGACCGGCGCTGCGCTGCTGGAGCGCTTGGTGGTGAATGGGCAGACCGGTACGCGCACCTGGTGGACGCCCGATGTTGGCCCCACGCCGGTGCTGGAGATCTTGCTGCCTAGCGCAGTGGCCACCAGCAGCCTGCAATGGGCGATGCCCCAGCTCTCGCAGATTGTGGTGGCGCCCAGCGAGGCCGAACAGACGAAGGCGGCGGATGTGGCCGTACTGTCCGAGAAACGCCTGTCCAACGGCTGTCAGCAGGATGTGAACTGCCAAACCGCCTTGCTGGATCAGCGCGATGCCATTATCCGCATGGTGTATGTGAGCCAGGCCCGCACTTTCCAGTGCACCGGGACCTTGCTCAACAACCCCCGCGAAGACCTGACCCCCTATGTGCTGACCGCTGCGCATTGTGTACGCGACCAGGCGACCGCGTCGACCTTGCAGACCTCCTGGTTTTACTACTCGCAGTCCTGCAACAGCCTGCAGTTGTTTGCCGGCCATGCAGAGCGTTACAGCGCGGCGCGTTGGCTGGCCACCAGCATCGGCAACGACATGACCTTGCTGCAGTTGGACGAAGCACCGCCAGCGGGCGCGTTGTTTGCCGGCTGGGATGCTTCTACCCAAGCCCTAGGCGTTCCGGTGGCGGGGTTGCACCATCCTCGCGGGGATTTGATGATGCTGTCTTCGGGCAAGCTGCAGGAGGATGCCAGTTGCCATGTGGACTATGTGGGCCGCACCTTGGATTGCGAACCACAGGCCCAGCCAAGTGGCGGCTTTTACCGCGTGCTGTGGAGCCAGGGCGGCGTTGAAGGAGGCTCCAGCGGTTCCGCACTGTTTGTCAATGGCCGGGTCACCGGCACGCTGACGGGCGGCGACAACGTTTGCCCGGCCAAGGATGGTCTTGTGGTCTATGGCCGCCTGGATCAGGCACTGCCCAATTTTGCGGCCTGGCTGGGAGCGGAAGTTGCCGTGAACAGCGATCTGCACATGCCCGTCTACCGTTTCCAGGTGCTGCGCTCGGGAGGAGAGTTTTATACAGTGTCGGTGCAGGAGCGCGACACGGTGATTGCGGCGTTCCCGAATGACCTGGTCTTTGACGGCATCGCCTTCTATGCTGCGGACCGTGCGCATGACCGCCTCATGCCCGTCCACCGCTACTTCAACCCGGAGGTGCTCGCTCATTTCTATACGATCAGCGACGCCGAGCGGCAATTTGTACAGACCTACCATCCCACTTGGAACTACGACGGCATTGCCTGGTGGTCGCCTGCGCAGCCGGGCGACGGGGTGGAGCCGGTCTACCGCGCCTACCAGTATGTGCCTGGTGTGCACCACTACAGCGTGCAAACCCAGGCCAGCGAGCGGTGGCGGGCCGATGCGGGGCTGTTGTATGACGGACTGGCTTATTATGTGTGGGATGCGCCTTAGTGATGTCTGTGAACCACTCCCTGGCCATGCCCGCACTGACCCATGACCATCCATACCGATACCTTCGCCACCGCCCCTGCGCCCGTCCCCCGTCCTGACAACCGCGTCATTTCCGCGAGCCAATCCTCGCCGCAGGAGGATGTGCTGGAGCGCGCGCTGCGTCCCAAGCAGCTCGACGAGTATGTCGGCCAGGTCAAGGCACGTGAGCAGCTGGAGATCTTTATCGGTGCTGCCAAAAAGCGCGGCGAGGCGCTGGACCATGTGCTGCTGTTCGGCCCCCCGGGCCTGGGCAAGACAACGCTCTCGCACATCATTGCCTCGGAGTTGGGTGTGAACCTGCGCCAGACCAGCGGCCCGGTGCTGGAAAAACCCAAGGACCTGGCCGCGCTGCTGACCAACCTGGAGCGCAATGATGTGCTCTTTATCGACGAGATCCACCGCCTCTCGCCGGTGGTCGAAGAAATCCTGTATCCGGCGCTGGAGGACTACCAGATCGACATCATGATCGGCGAAGGACCAGCGGCGCGCTCCATCAAGCTGGATCTGCAGCCCTTTACCCTGGTGGGCGCCACCACCCGCGCCGGCATGCTGACCAACCCGCTGCGCGACCGCTTTGGCATCGTGGCGCGCCTGGAGTTCTACACCACTGAAGAGCTCACCAGGATCGTGATGCGCAGCGCAGGTCTGCTGAGCACACCCATCGATGACGAAGGCGGGTTGGAGATTGCCCGCCGCTCACGCGGCACGCCGCGCATTGCCAACCGCCTGCTGCGCCGGGTGCGCGATTATGCCGACGTCAAAGGCAATGGCCGCATCACGCAGGACATGGCATGCCGCGCGCTCGCGATGCTGGATGTGGACCCTCTGGGCTTTGACATCATGGACCGCAAGCTGCTGGAGGCGGTCGTGCACCGTTTTGATGGTGGGCCAGTGGGCCTGGACAATATTGCCGCCAGCATTGGCGAGGAGCCAGGCACGATCGAAGATGTGATCGAGCCGTATTTGATTCAACAGGGCTTTTTGCAGCGCACGCCGCGGGGCCGTATCGCGACCCAGGCGGCTTACCGCCATTTGGGGCTGGTAGGCGGCGGGCCCGGGCAAGCAGCGCTGGTCTAGGGCATTCAAGCCAAGCACTGGGGGCGTGGGTTTAGGCGACTGGCCATAGCGCCTAGCCGGGCGCCGAGCGGGGAAAGTGTAGATGGCGGCCGGTCCAAGCTGGGGCTGGCTGCCCCGCTTGCTCAGACTCAAGCGGCCTTGGCGGCGCGCTTGTTGGGGGGCGATTCGTTGCCCATTTTCTCGCAGAGGTAGTCCCAGCACTCTTGCACGATGGCGCGGCGGCTGCCATTGGCAGAACGCGTCATCAGGCAGATGCGCCGAGACAGCAGCGGGCCTTTGAGCGGCACGGTGACCCAGTCATCGCTCTGGTGCCCCTGTGTGTACAGGCGCGAGAGCAGGCCAATGCGCAGGCCGCTTTGCACCAGTGCGTACAGCGATTCGGTATAGCTCAGGGTTTCGGTGTGGCTGGTGCCCACGCCTTGCTGCTCAAGCACCGAGACAATCATCTCGTAGGTGCTGCCGCGCGAGAGCACCACCAGCGGCTCGTCGCTCAGGTCGGACCAGCGCAGATCGGTTTTTTGCGCCAGGCGGTGCTTGGCGGGGATCACGGCCATGACCTCGTCTTCGGTCACGAACTGCGTCTCTACTGACGGCGGCACGGTGAACTCCAAGCCCAGGCCGATGTCCGAGCTGCCATTGGCGACGGAGGCCAGCAGGTCGTCATTGCGCATGTCATGCAGCTGCAGGTCCACCATCGGGTGGGATTGCTGCCAGCTGGCCAGCCACGGCGCCAGCAGGTGGGTGGTGGAGGGGATGCAGCTGATGCGCACGGTATCGGCCTGGTACTTGAGTAACTGCTGCAAATCCTGCACGCCTTGCACAAAGTTGTTGATCATCCATTCGACCTGCGGTCGCACGGCTTCGCCTGCGGATGTCAGGCGGACATGGTGGGTGCTGCGGTCAAACAGCGCGGTACCCAGCAGTGTCTCCAGCTCGCGGATGGCCGAAGACAGAGCGGGCTGGCTCATGGACAGGGCCTGCGCGGCACGGCTGAAACTGCGGTGCGTAGCCACTTCCTTGAAGCAGCTCAGCTGCCGGAGGGAGGGCGTTGGCAGGGGTTTACGGGTCAGCTCGGCTTCTGGCATATAACGGTCAATACCTTTTTAGTAATCGAACAGAGGAGTCATTGAACTCGTCTATAGATGGTCGCACTACTATTAATAATGATCAAGCAATTAGTGAATTCTAAAAGTAATTAAATGTCACTTGATCACCAAGGGTTGGAGTGAACGCTGACATACCTTGGTATTTTATCGGCTCTATGAGGCATTGCATTTCATTTGTTTATGTCATCGCCGGCGGCTCAGGGCGACAAAGGAGAGGCGGGCAGGCGGAGCCGGCACGGGCCAAGCCGTGCATCAGGGAACTGATGCAAAAAAGTCACAAGCGATGGATGGCAGAGGCGGGCGGTGGGCGGCTGGTCAGGAAGAGGGCGTCTCGCTGCTATTGGGTGGTTTCGTCCAAACCGATGGTTTGCAGATGGCTGGTGTCGCCCCAGCCGACCAAGGTCAGGCCACTGTCTGGCGTCCACAGCAAGCGGTTGACACTGGTATTGGCCAGCTCCCAGGTGCGGGGGGCCTGGATCTCCTGGTGCGTCGCGAGGCGGTAGAGGCAGTCGAGCACGCCGCCGTGGGCGACCAGCGCGATCTGCTGGCCGAGGTGGCCGGCGGCCAGTTCGCCCACGATCTGCGATACCCGGGCCTGCAGCACCTGCAGCGATTCGCCTTGAGGCGGGGCAAAGACCGGGTCGCGCTTACGCCAGCGCAAGGCTGATGGCGGGTCAGACACTTCAATGTCCGCAAAGCGGAAGCCTTCGTAGTCGCCAAAGCTGCGCTCGCGCAAGGCGCTGTGGGTGCTGATCGGCGCACCATTGGCCTGTGCCATCGCCTGGGCGGTGCGCAATGCGCGCTGCAGATCACTGCTGTAGATGTGCGCCAGCGGGGTCTCCGCCAAAGCCTGGGCCAGTTGCCGGGCCTGGCGCTCACCTGTGGCGTTCAGCGGTATGTCCGTATGGCCCTGGATGCGGGCGGCAAGATTCCAATCGGTCTCCCCGTGGCGAATGGCAATGATCTGGGTGCTGTGCATGCGTTCCTTGTTATTTGGATTTGACGCTGGGGGCTACGGGGTTGACGGCCGCAGCAGGTGAGATAGACGAGGGCGCGGGCTGGGTCGATGCAGGCTTGCCACTGGTGGTGGTGCTGACACGGCGTGGCCCTTGCGGCGGCTTGGGAAAGCCGTTGAGTGCCGAGTCGAACAGGATGCGGTAGATCACCTGGTCGTCGACCCAGACATCTTCGTAGCGGGCCGAGGTCTCGTAGACGACTTGCTGGGTCTGGACGTCGCGCAAGGTCAGCTGCACCGCGCGGTAGTGCAACGACGGGCCGGTGTCGCGCCATGCGATGCCGCCGCGCCAGCCCCAACCCCAGCCAGGGCCCCAGCCCAAACCGCCATAAGGGTTGTAGGGGCTGCCAGGCATCAGCCAGCTGTCAGGGATGTAACGAGCTTGCGCATCGATTTGGGCAATTACGCTGCCTTGGCTGTCGTCTCGGCGCAGGCCAACGCCTGCCAATGAGGCTTCTGCCTGCTGAACGACGGTATCAAATTGTGGCCCCAGCGCGATTTGGGAAGGTAGCAGCTGCAGCCGGTAGGTGGGCGGCGCGGGCCGCTGCTGCAGAGTGGAGTAGCTCTGCACATCGCTGTCGATGGTGCGCACACCGGCGCAACCTGCCAGCCAGATGCTGGCAGAGGCGACGACGGCGATTCCTGCCAGGCGCCACAGCGATGGCCGGCTTTGCGCGGGGTGGATGGATGAAAACATGGAGCGGTCTCCCGAAAAAAAAGCGCTGCGCCATAAAGACACAGCGCATGCGCTCAACCATAAGCGTTGGGAGCCGCAGCGGCTGTCAGCCAGGGGCGACAAGCGGGGCTGCATGCTCACAAAAACGGCCTTTAACCCAATTGCACCACCTGCATGCCGGCTGGCAGCGACGGATTGCTGGGCAGGTCGTCATGGTCGAAGGCCTTGTCGCCGTTTTCATCGGCAATACCGGTGGGCTTGGCGTTCTGGAAGTCGAACAGCTTGGGATCCGCCAAATGGGTAGGCACCACATGCTGCAGCGCGCGGAACATGTTGTTGACGCGGCCCGGGTGCTTGCGGTCCCATTCGCGCAGCATGTCGCCAATCATCTGGCGTTGCAAGTTCTCTTGGCTACCGCAGAGGTTGCAAGGAATGATCGGGAAATCGCGGTACTGGGCCCAGCGCTCGGTGTCCTTCTCAGGCACATAGGCCAGCGGGCGGATCACCACATGCTTGCCATCGTCGCTCACCAGCTTGGGCGGCATGGCCTTCATGATGCCGCCGTGGAACATGTTGAGCATCAAGGTCTGCACGATATCGTCGCGGTGGTGGCCCAGCGCCACCTTGTTGCAGCCCAGCTGGTCGGCCACACGGTACAGAATGGCGCGGCGCAGGCGCGAGCACAGGCCGCAGGTGGTCTTGCCCTCGGGCACCACGCGCTTGACCACGCTGTAGGTGTCTTGGTTCTCGATGTGGAAGTCGACGCCCACGCTTTTCAGGTACTCGGGCAGCACATGCTCGGGAAAGCCGGGCTGCTTCTGGTCCAGGTTCACGGCTACCAGGTCGAACTTGATCGGCGCGCGGGCGCGCAGCTTCATCAGGATGTCGAGCAGGGTGTAGCTGTCCTTGCCGCCGGACATGCAGACCATCACCTTGTCGCCGTCCTCGATCATGTTGTAGTCGCCAATGGCGCGCGCGACCTCGCGGCAGAGCCGCTTTTCCAGCTTGTGGTTCTCGCGCTGGATCTTCAAGCGTTTTTCGCTGGAGACGGCGTCCTGCGCATCGTCGCCAGCGGCGTCGTCAAAGTCCCAGCCGTTTGCGGCGGCTGGCTGGGGCTGGAGGTGGGCGGTATCGGTGGGGGCATTCATAGGTTCACCATTGTCCGGTTTCAGTGCGGATTGCAACTTCGCAATCGTCAAAAATCTCTAGCTTGGCGATCTTCACGCGCACGCCGCGCACATTGGGCAGTTGCATCAGCCGCTGGGCGACCTTGCCAATCAAGGTCTCCAGCAGGTTCACATGCTCGGCCGTGCATTCATCGATGATGATCTGGCGCACCTTGCGGTAATCCAGCACATGCATGATGTCGTCATCACTGGGCGCCAACGGTTGCTGGCCCAGGTTGATATCCACATCGACCAAGATGGGTTGCGGCGCAGTCTTCTCGTGGGCGAGGATGCCTAAATTGGCATCAAAACGCAGGCCCGTCAAGCTCAGGGTTTGCAACCCGGTGTCAAATGTCGTCATAAAAGCAGCAAGGCAGCGAAGAATCGCTACATCATCGAAAAATCGCGGTCAAACCGCATCAGGTGCTGGCCGCCGTCCACCAGCAGGCTTGTGCCGGTGATTGAGCTGTTGTCCAGCGCAAAGCGCACCGTGGCGACCACGTCTTCGGCGGTGGAAGAACGCCCCAGCGGGCTCATGCGGTGCAGGGCCTCGAACTTCTCGGGGCTCAGGTAGTCGCTGGTCAGGGTCAAACCTGGGGCCACGCCCACCACCCGCAGGCGCGGTGCCAGCGCCTGGGCCAGCAAGGTGGTGGCCGCTTCCAGCGCCGCCTTGCTCAGGGTGTAGCTGACAAAGTCGGGGTTCATGTTCCAGAGCTTCTGGTCCAGCAGATTCACCACCACGCCCTGGGCCTCGTCGCCCCGCTGGCTGATGTGCTGGTGCAGCAGCTGTGCCAGCACAATGGGCGCGGCCGTATTGCTGCGCACATGGCGCTCCAGTGCCGCATAGCCAAAATCGGTGGCGCTGTCATGCTCGAACAGCGAGGCGCTGTTGACCACCGCATCGACCTGGCCGAAATGGGCGATCACCCGGGGCAGCAAGCCGCGCACCGCAGTCTCGTCGTCAAAATCAGCGTCGAAATGGCCGCTCAGGCCCGTCAGCGCTGCGCAGTCGGCAGCCGTCTGCGCGGCCTCGGCGGCCGAACCCCGGTAGTGCACCGCCACCTGCCAGCCATGGCGCGCCAGCCCGAGCGCAATCTCCCGGCCCAGGCGCTTGGCAGCGCCAGTGACCAGTACGGTGCGTGGGGTCGAAGAAGGCAGTGGCATGGCAAGCGCGCGGCAAGCGGCGACAATAGAGGGGTGAATACAGAACCCTCTAGTTTAACGACTGTACTGGCCAAACGCATCGCTGAGGCTATTGCCCAGGCCGGCGGTTGGATCCCGTTTGATGACTTCATGCGCATGGCGCTGTACGAGCCCGGCCTGGGCTACTACGCCAACAGCCGCAGCAAGTTTGGCGTGATGCCTGAGCAGGGCAGTGACTTTGTCACCGCTCCCGAGCTGTCGCCGGTATTTGGCGAGCTGGTCGCCGCCCAGGTGCAGGATGCCTTTGTCCACACCCAGACCAGCGAGGTCTGGGAGTTTGGCGCCGGCACCGGCGCGCTGGCCGAGCAGCTGCTGTCTACCCTGGGCCCCGCCTGCACCCGCTACACGATTGTCGATGTCTCCGGCAGCCTGCGCCTGCGCCAGCAAGAACGCCTGGCCCGCTTTGGCGACCAGGTGCAATGGGCCGATAGCCTGCCCGCGCAGATGCAGGGCGTGGTGGTCGGCAACGAGGTACTCGATGCGATGCCGGTCAAGCTCTTGCTGCGCCAGCAGGGCATCTGGCAGGAGCGGGGTGTGGTGGTGGGCCGTGTTTCAGAGGATGGCGAGGACATCCGCTTTGCCTGGGCGGAACGCGCTACCCCACTGCGCCCGCCGGTAGAGCCGGAGTTGCCGCTGGAGGCCGAGTACCTGACGGAGATCCATCCCCAGGGCGAAGCCTTTGTGGCGACCCTGGCCGACCGCATCACGCGCGGCGCGGTGCTGCTGATCGACTATGGTTTTGGCGAGCCGGAGTACTACCACCCGCAGCGCCATATGGGCACCCTCGTCTGCCACCACCTGCACCAGGTGGACAGCGACCCGCTGGTGCTGGTGGGCCTCAAGGACATCACCGCGCATGTGAACTTTACGGGCACCGCAGTGGCGGCGCAGGATGCCGGCATGGACGTGCTGGGCTACACCAGCCAGGCGCATTTTTTGATCAACTGCGGTCTGGGCGCCAAGCTGGACCAGCTCGAGGTCATCGCCCGCAGCAAGGCCGCCAAGCTGATGATGGAGCACGAAATGGGCGAGTTCTTCAAGGCCATCATGCTGAGCAAGGGCGTGGAGATCTGGGAACCGGTCGGCTTTGTGCAGGGCGACCGTATGCACCGGCTGTAGCCTGCGCGGCCTCTGGCAGATGGCGGGTCAGGCTGCCAGTGACTGCCGAGGCCGGAAGAATATGGCTGCCGGTGCCAAGCCCTGACACATGGTCTCAGGCCTGAGGGCTCTAGTGGGAGCGCCCTGGCGCAGAACATGCAAGGCTGGCTTGTTGTGCACCGACAGCCTGCTATGGTCGCAGCGCTGCATGACGGCCTGATGACGGCACGCGTAGCCTATCGTTGGTTTCCGCATAAAGATACGCGTTTTAATTCGTTTTCTGATCGCAACGCGCCTTCTACAGTGGGTTCATCACTGGACCGCCAAGGAAGCTGCCATGTCCGCGTTGTTTGATGTTCTGACCGCCCACCCGTTTTTCTTTCGCCGCCCCGTGCCCGACAGCGCGCATCTCGCGGGCCATGCCAGCGGCAGCGCACAAGGCTTTCGGGTGCAGCCCATCCAGCAACCGGCCGGGGCGCAGACGCGGCTGGGCGCCGAGGTCGTCGGGCTGGACCTGTCCCGCCCGCTCGGCCCGGAGGATTTTGCCCGGCTGCAGCAGGCGCACCAGGACCACAGCGTTGTGGTCTACCGCAACCAACGAATTACGCCCGCCGAGCAGATTGCCTTCAGCCGCCGCTTTGGCCCGCTGCAGCGCCATGTGCTGCGCAACTACCAGCTGGCGGACCATGACGAGATCCTGATCGTCTCCAACATCATTGAAAACGGCCAGCCCGTGGGCCTGGGCGATGCCGGCGCGTACTGGCACTCTGACCTGTCCTACAAACCCCAGCCGGCGATGGGATCGCTGCTGCATGCGCAAGAGCTGCCCGAGGAGGGCGGCGACACCTTGTTTGCCGACCAGGTCGCTGCTTATGACGCGCTGCCCTATACCCTCAAGCAGCAGCTGGTGGGCCTGCTGGCCGAGCACAGCTATTTGCTGAAATATGAGGCACTGCGCGAGCGCAATGCCTTCCGCCCCGCGCTGAGCGCCGCGCAGGTGGCCGAGGTCAAGCCCGCCGTCCATCCGGTGGTGCGCACCGATCCGCAGACGGGTCGCAAATCGCTGTTTGTTAGCGAGCATTTCACCACCCGCATTCTGGGCCTGCCCGAAGCCCGCTCGGCTGCGCTGCTGGCCGAGCTGTTTGCGCACAGTACCCAGCCGCAGTTTGTCTACCGCCACCACTGGCGCGACCGGGATATGGTGTTTTGGGACAACCGCGCCGTGCTGCACTTGGCCACTGGCGTGCCGGCCGGCCAGCGCCGCAAGCTGTACCGCACCACCATCGAAGGCGATGTGCCGGTATGAATGCCGCCCAGCACACGCCACGCGCCACAGGGCTGCCGCGGCCGCAGCGCCGCCAGCAGCTGTTTCTGCTATCGCTGAGCCTCGCTGCGGCCTGTTGTTGATCGCCAGCGCGCGCCATTGCGGCAGCGCTGCACGCTCCCCTGACAGCGGCGATTGACGCCAGCCCCCCGTGATCGCCCATCCGCTCCCAGAGCGCGGTGGTGCTGCACGGCGGCCCAACGATTCCAGTTATTTCCTGACACCTACTATGAACTTCCGCAATCCATGGGCGCTGCGCAGCCAGCCGCCCGGCAACCCAGCCACTCCACCGTCCGCCCGTGCCGCTGCCACTACACGCTGCGCCGGTTTGGGCGCGGCCAGCAAAAACGCCGCAGCGGTGCTGGCGGCAACGGCTGCGCTCTGGGGCGTGACCGCCGGTGGCGCCCAGGCTGCCGAGGGCCAGCTGCGCATTGCGCAGCAGTACGGCATCGTCTACTTGCTGCTGAATGTGGCGCAGGACCAGCAGTTCATCGAAAAGCAGGGCAAGGCCCAGGGCGTGGATATCAAGGTCAGCTACCTGCAGTTCTCGGGAGGGCCAGCGGTCAACGATGCGCTGCTCTCGGGCAATGTCGACATTGGTGGCGCCGGGGTGGCACCGCTGTTCACGCTCTGGGACCGCACCAAGGGCAAGCAGAACGTCAAGGGCGTGGCCTCGCTGGGCAACTTTCCCTACTACCTGGTCAGCAACAACCCGCAGGTGAAGACGATTGCCGATTTCACGGACAAGGACCGCATTGCGACGCCGGCCGTCGGCGTATCGGTGCAATCGCGGGTGCTGCAGTACGCCTCTGCCAAGCTTTGGGGCGAGCAGCATTACCAGCGGCTTGACAAACTGCAGGTGGCGCTGCCGCACCCCGATGCGGCAGCGGCCATCATCAAGGGCGGCACGGAGATCACCGCCCACTTTGGTAACCCGCCGTTCCAGGAAGTGGAGCTGGCCGGCAACCCCAACGCGCATATTGTGCTCAACAGCTATGAGGTGCTGGGCGGGCCGGCCTCGTCCACGGTGCTGTATGCCACCGAGAAGTTCCGTCAGGAGAGCCCCAAGACCTACCGCGCCTTCCTCGATGCGCTTGATGAATCGGCGCGTTTTGTGCAGGCCAACCCCGAGCAGGCGGCCGATATCTTTTTGAAAAGCGGTGGCGGCGGCAAGGTCGATCGCAACCTGGTGCTGCAGATCATCAAGAACCCACAAGTGCAGTTCACCATCCAGCCGCAAAACACCGTGGGCCTGGGCCAGTTTCTGCAGCGGGTGGGCGTGATCAAGACCAAGCCCGAATCGGTGCGCGACTATTTCTTTGACGACCCCCGAATCTCCGGAGGCAACTGAGATGCGCTGGCCCTCTTTTGCAAGCCCAGATGGCGATGTAGCGCTGGCCCGGGGCAGCTGGCTGCGCAGCGCGGCCGAGCCCTATGCCAGCCTGGCCGAGGCCGAGCTGGCGGACCGCCTGGTCAGCCGCGCCAGCCCTGTGCCAGCAGCGGCGAGCCCAGTGCCGGCAGGCAATTCCGCCTTGTTAGAGGTGGACCGGGTGAGCATCGACTATGTGACCGATGAGCGTGTGCTGCGCGCCACCCACCAGGTGAGCCTGCAGGTGCATGCGGCCGAGCGCTTTGTGCTGCTGGGGGCATCGGGCTGCGGCAAATCCACCTTGCTCAAGGCCATGGCCGGTTTTGTGCCAGTGAGCGAAGGCGCGATCCGCCTGGGCGGCAAGCAGGTAGCGGGTCCTGGGCCGGACCGGGTGATGGTGTTCCAGGAATTTGACCAGCTGCCGCCCTGGAAGACGGTGCGCGAGAACGTGATGTTCCCGCTGCTGGCATCGCGCCGCACCAGCAAGGCGGAGGCCCGCGAGCGCGCTGATCTGTACCTGGACAAGGTGGGCCTGAGCCGCTTTGCCGATGTGCATCCGCACCAACTGTCGGGCGGCATGAAGCAGCGCGTGGCCATTGCCCGTGCGCTGGCCATGCACCCGCAGGTGCTGCTGATGGACGAGCCCTTTGCGGCGTTGGATGCGCTGACGCGGCGGCGCATGCAAGAGGAGCTGCTGGCGCTGTGGGAGGAGCTGCGCTTTACTTTGGTGTTTGTTACCCATTCGATTGAAGAAGCGCTGGTAGTCGGCAGCCGCGTCGCTATCCTTTCGCCCCACCCGGGGCGTTTGCGGGCTGAAATCAATGCCCATGCCTTTGGCCTGGCCAGCGGCGGCAGTGCCGAGTTTGAGGCCGCGCACCAGCGCATCCACCGGCTGCTGTTTGACGAAGAACGCGCCGGCGCACCCAGCGCAACAAACACCCCGCCCAGCGAGGCAGCAGCGCTGCGCCGCGTGGCCTGAACGGAGCAAAGCGATCCATGGCATCGACCCCACTATCTGCCTGGCCGGGCACCACCAAGGCCCAGCCACCGCTGCGCCCCGAGGCCGAATACGCGCTGCCCGATGTGCCGCAGCAATTAACGGTGCGCCGGCTGCCGCTGGCCCGGCGGCTGCTGCAGCACCCGGCCTTGCGCAAGGCCATCATCCTGGTGGTGCTGGCTCTGGCCTGGGAGCTGGCAGCCCGCTGGCAGGACAACGACCTGCTGCTGCCCACCTTTGGCCAGACAGCGACCACCTTGCTGCGCGAGCTGGGCAATGGCGTCTTGCTGGGCAAGGCTGCGGTGTCGCTGGGCATCTTGCTGCAGGGCTATCTGCTGGGTGTGGCCGGCGCCTTGCTGCTGACGGTGCTGGCGGTGTCGAGCCAGTGGGGGCGCGACGTGCTGACCACCTTGACGAGCATGTTCAACCCGCTGCCCGCCATTGCGCTCTTGCCGCTGGCCTTGCTGTGGCTAGGCCTGGGCCAGGCCAGTTTGTTGGCGGTGCTGGTGCATTCGGTGTTGTGGCCGCTGGCGCTGGCGACCTATGCCGGTTTTCAGTCGGTGCCCGAGACCTTGCGCATGGCCGGCCGCAACTATGGTCTGCATGGCGCCCGCTATGTGCTGCAGATTCTGGTGCCCGCTGCGTTGCCGTCCATCCTCTCGGGGCTCAAGATTGGCTGGGCTTTTGCCTGGCGCACCTTGATCGCCGCCGAGTTGGTGTTTGGCGCCTCGTCGGGCAAGGGAGGCCTGGGCTGGTACATCTTCCAAAGCCGCAATGAGCTTTATACCGACCAGGTATTTGCTGGGCTGGCGCTGGTGATCATCATCGGCCTGCTGGTGGAGAACCTGGTGTTTCACCCGCTGGAGAGGGTGACCGTCAAGCGCTGGGGCGTGCAGCGCTGAGCCGGTGGCTGGGATGCGGGGGTTGTGGTCTCATCCCAACAACCCCCAAGCGCCAAGACAGCGCAGTTTGTAAGACAGTAGCGATTGTTGAAGATTGAGTGATCCTCCGCATAGTGTTTTCATAATCAATTAATGCATACTGATAGGTTTTGCGGTGCCTGGCCGCGCCCATGGGGGGCCGGAAGGTTGCTGCGGCACGCCTGTGACGAATGGGGCGTGCTCCCAACTTGGGTGTACCTATGACCAATTCTTCTCCCGATACGGCGGTATCGCCCGAGGCTGGCGCCACGCCGGCCCCGGGCACACCGACCCCGGAGCCTACTGCGCAAGCGCCTGAAGCCACGGTAGCGCTGCGGTCCAGCCAGCGTTCGACCATGTCGCTGCCGGTGGTGATTCCAGCGCTGGTGGTGCTCGCCGCCTTGCTGCTTGTCTGCGTGCTGGCGCCCGATGCCGCAGACCGCTTGTTCTCCGGCGCGCAGCGTTGGGTAGTGGCCAGTTTTGACTGGTTCTATGTGATGGCGCTGAGCGCCTTCCTGCTGTTTTTGGTGGTGCTGGCCGCCAGCCGTTATGGCGATATCCGCCTGGGGCCGGACGATGCCAAGCCCGAGTTCAGCTTTGTCTCCTGGTCCTCGATGCTGTTTGCCGCCGGCATGGGCATTGGCCTCATGTACTTTGGCGTGGGCGAGCCACTGCAGCATTTCCTCAGCCCGCCCACGCAGGAGCCGGGCACGCCCGCTGCCGCGCGTGAGGCGATGGAGGCCACCTTCTTCCATTGGGGCTTTCATGCCTGGGCGGTGTACGGCACCATGGGCCTGGTGCTGGCCTATTTCGGCTTTCGCTACAACCTGCCGCTGACGATGCGCTCGGGGCTGTACCCGCTGCTGCGCGACCGCATCAACGGGCCCATCGGCCATGGCGTGGATGCCTTCGCGCTGGTGGGCACCATCGCCGGTATTGCCACCACGCTGGGCTATGGCGCGCGCCAGATTGCTGCCGGTATCCACACCCTGACCGGTTGGGAAACCGAGTCTTCCGGGTTCCTGGTCGCCGTCATTGTGGTGGTCGTCACCCTGGCCAGCCTCTCGGCCCTGCTGGGCGTGGACAAGGGCGTGCGCCGCCTGAGCGAATTCAACATGCTGCTGTCGGTGCTGCTGCTGAGCTTTGTCGTGATCGCCGGCCCCACGGCGCATATCTTCAAGGCCTTGAGTGAGAACATCGGCAACTACCTGCAGGGCCTGGTTGGCATGTCGCTGCGCACCTTTGCCTATGCGCCTTCGCGTGAAGAGGGCTGGTTTGGCGGCTGGACGATTCTGTACTGGGCCTGGTGGGTGAGCTGGTCGCCTTTTGTCGGCATGTTCATCGCGCGCATCTCGCGCGGCCGCACGGTGCGCGAGTTCGTCATCGGCGTGTTGTTAGTGCCCACCGCCTTCAACCTGCTGTGGATGACCGCCTTTGGCAACGGCGCCATCTGGGCCGATGCGAACCTGGCAGGCGGCGCGCTGGCGCAGACCGCCACCAATGTGGATGCCTTGCTGTTCCGCTTCTTCGAGTACCTGCCATGGGTCAAACCCGTCTCGTGGCTGGCTGTGCTGCTGATTGGCGTGTTCTTCATCACCTCGGCCGATTCGGGCGCGCTGGTGGTCAACTCCATCGCATCCCGGGGCAACAACGAATCGCCCGTGTGGCAGCGCCTGTTCTGGTGCGTGCTGCTGGGCCTCACCTCCATCGTGCTGTTGCTCGCCGGTGGCCTGGGTGCTCTGCAGGCCGTCACCCTGGTGGCGGCCTTGCCGGTGGCCTTCATCCTGCTGGTGCTCTGCGTCGGGCTGTGGCGCGGCATGGTCGCCGACCTGGCCCACTACTCGCCCGATCTGGCGCCTGCTACTAACTTTTGGAGCGGCCAGCACTGGCGCAAGCGCCTGGAGCAGATCGTGCACCAACCACTGAAAGCCGATGTGCAGCGCTTTTTGCAGGCCACCGTGCTGCCTGCGATGAACGAGGTCGCCGCCGAGATGCAAAAGCGGGGTTTGCAGGCCCACGTGCAAGACAGCCTGGAAGGTGATGCCGACAGTGAAGTGCGCCTGGTTGTGCCCGTCGAAAAGCTGCGTGACTTTGTCTACGGCGTGCGCGCCGTGCGCCGCACGATTCCCACCTTTACGGTGCGGGAGAGTGCGGGCAGCAAGGAGCGCCGCTATATGTATGAGCCAGTGACCTTCTTTGAAGACGGACGGTCGGGCTATGACGTGCAGTATTTGCGCAGCGAGGAGCTCATTGCCGACATACTCCGCCAATACGAGCGCTATCTCTCCCTCAGCGCAGACAAGCGAACGCAAATGCTCAACCGAGCACCAGGGCATACAGATCCTGTGTAAGTTCTTTTGGCCACCTTCGGGTGGCTTTTCTTTTTTGTCTTGGCTATTTGTTGTGGGGTGACTGCTCTGGCGGTGCTGTTGTTGTTTGGGGCATTGGTAGTCTTCGTTTTTAGGTGGCGATATGGGCGCGTAGGCTTTGTTGCGGGGGCTTGCCATACAGACGTATTGTCTGCGCCCCCGACGTCGCGCCTACGCGCCCATCTCGCCATTGGTGGTGATGGTTCAGGCGCTGCGCTCGCTGCTTGGGTGGTTGTTTTGAAGTCCAATGCTTTGGGGCAGTGGTGAACCTTCGCACTGGCGGTGCTGTTGTTGTTCGTGGCGTTGGCAGTTTTCGTTTTGGGGTGGCGATATGGGCGCGTAGGCTTTGTTGCGGGGGCTTGCCATACAGGCGTATTGTCTGCGCCCCCGACGTCGCGCCTACGCGCCCATCTCGCCATTGGTGGTGGTGGTTCGGGCGATGCGCTCGCTGCGTAGTTGGCTGTTCTGAACAGCCGCATTCAATATTTGGCCTTGGTGCTGCGCTTGCTGCTTGGCTGGTGGCTGGAACATCCGGGGCGGCGGTTTGCTGGGTGGTTCTTGCAATCGCGGACAATGGCGGCTTCTTTGCCGCCTTTGCTTTTGCAACCTTTGTCATGTCCTCTTGCCTGTTCACCCATGCCCATGTTTTTACCGGCCGCAGCGAGAGCGATTTCGCGACGGCTTTTGTGGTGGAGGGTGGGGTGGTGCGCTGGGTGGGGCAGGTGGGCGATGCGGCGCAGCCGGCGGCTGATCGCCAAGTGGATTTGCAGGGGCGGACGGTGGTGCCGGGGTTTATTGATGTGCATACGCACCCGACCTTTTTGTCGCAGATCGTTGATGCGGTGCCTTGCACGGTGCCGCTGGTCGAAGACATTCCGGGGTTGGTTGCGGCGCTGAAGCAGCATCCCAAGGCGGGGCTCGGGCCCAACGACTGGATTGAGGGCTGGGGTTATGACGAGTCCAAGCTGAAGGAGGGGCGCACGCCGACGCGCCATGACCTGGATCTGGTATCGACCACGCAGCCGGTGTATGTGGGCCGCTCCGACTGCCACTCGGGCATCTGCAACAGCCGCGCGCTGGCGCTGGCGGGCATTGGCAAGGACACGCCCGATCCCATCGGTGGCCACTTTGGCCGCGATGCTGATGGTTCGCCCAATGGCGTCTTGACCGAGCTGGCAGCCAACAGCGTGGTGCAGCGCGCCAAGGCGGTGCTGGATTACGCCCAGGCGGTGGGTAGCCTGGCGCGCACTTCGCAGCGCTTCAGCGAGCGCGGCATTGTGGCGGTGACCGACATGATGGCCTTCACCCAGCCTTTCCATCACCTTGATGTGTACCGCGATGCCGCCCAGGCAGGCTTCAAGCAGCAGGCGGCGCTGTATTTTTCCTGGGAGCCTTGCAAGGGTGATTTGCGCACGGGGCTAGAGGCCGCGCAAAAGGATGGCCGGGTGAAGATTGCCGGCATCAAGCTGTTTGCCGATGGCTCCATCTCCGGCAAGACCGCTTGGTGCAGCTGCGCCTACAAGCACACAGGCAGCCTGTTTGGTATGTCCTTGCTCAGCAGCGCGGCGCTGGCGCAGGCCTATGAATGGTCGGTCGCCAACGGCGCGCAAATGGCGGTGCATGCGATGGGTGATGCGGCCCTGCAGCTGGTGATCGACTTCTTTGCCGATAAAAAGCCCTGGCTGCCTGGCGGCGTGCCTTCCGTGCGGCTGGAGCATGCCACCTTGCTCAAGCCCGCGCAGATCGCTCAGATGAACGCCATGCCGATGCAGTGGGGCGTGGCCACGCAGATCATCTTCATGTTTGCCGAGTACGAGGCCTATACCGAGAACCTGGTGGCATCGGAGTTCGACCAGTCCTACGCGCTCAAGACCTTCTACGAAGAGATTGCGCATGTGGCGCTGTCGTCCGATGCGCCGGCCACCACCTGGGCCGATCCGGACAATGTCTTTGTCTCCATCCAGGCCGCCGTGCAGCGCCGCGCCTACAACGGCGCCCCGATTGTGGACAGCCAGGCGCTGACGGTGCCGCAGGCCTTGCTGCTCTACACCGCACGTGCGGCCAGCCTGTCGCCGTTCGAGGGCCAGCTGGGCCAGATTGCCCCCGGCTTTGAAGCCAGCTTTGCCGTGCTGGACCGCGATATCTTCACCGTGCCCGTCGCCGACATTGGCAGCCTGCGCGTGCAGGAGACCTGGATTGCCGGCGAGCAGGTCTACCGCGCCGCATGATGAGCACACTGGCCCTTAGCCCTTCGGAGGCGCTGCGATGATCCGCTGGTTAATTGTGATTTTCCTGGCGCTGCTGCTGCTCAACGGCTTTGCCGCGCTGCTGCGCAAGCTAGGGCTGGGGCGGTTGCCAGGGGATTTTGAGATCCGGCTGTTTGGCAGAACCCTGTGGCTGCCGATTGCGACCACCGTGGTGCTGAGCCTGATGGCGGCCGGGATTGCGCGCTGGCTGTAGTCCTGATCAGCGGCCACCCTTGATGCGCTGCAACATTTGTCATGGTTGTAAGTAAATTCAGGGAGTGGATAGGCCCGCCACCCCAGGAGAGCCCCGTCAGCTAAGGGAAAGCTTGTAAACAAATTGTCATCGCGCTTTCATACACTGGCGCGATGTCAAGCATTGAGTTACGGCAAGTTGCCAAATCTTGGGGAAGCACCACGGCGCTGCATTCGGTCGATCTGCAGATCGCGCCGGGCAGCTTTTGCGTGCTGCTCGGGCCATCGGGCTGCGGCAAATCGACGACCCTGCGCATCATGGCAGGGCTGGAAACGGCCAGCGCCGGCCAGGTGCTGATTGGAGGCCGCGATGTGACGCAGCTGCCGCCCGCGCAGCGCGGCATTGCGATGGTGTTCCAGAACTATGCGCTGTTTCCGCATCTGTCGGTGGCTGAGAACATTGGCTTTGGCCTGGCGGTGCGCAAGGTGCCCAAGGCCGAGGCCGACCAACGCTTGAAGGACACGGCAGAGCTGCTGGGCCTGGCCCAGCTGCTGGACCGCAAGCCGGGCCAGCTCTCGGGTGGCCAGCAGCAGCGTGTGGCGCTGGGCCGGGCGCTGGTGGCCCAGGCCCATGTCTGCCTGATGGATGAGCCGCTGTCAAACCTGGACGCGCAATTGCGCCAGGAGATGCGCGCTGAGCTGCGCGAGCTGCAGCAGCGCCTGGGGCTGACAGTGGTGTATGTCACCCATGACCAGACCGAAGCCATGAGCATGGCCGACCAGGTGGTGCTGCTGCACCAGGGCCGGGTGGAGCAGTGCGCGACCCCGCGCGAAATGTATGCCCGCCCCGCCAGCACCTTTGCGGCGCGCTTTATCGGTACGCCGGCGATGAACCTGTTGCGGCTGAGCGAAGGCGCCGTTGCCGGCAGCCAGGTGCATCTCCCCGTGCCGGCAGGTGCCGCATCGCTGGGCCTGCGGCCCGAGGCAGTGCAGTGCCTGGACACAGAAGGCGTTGAGGCCCAGGTCATCGGCACCGAATACCTGGGCGCCGATATGGTGCTGCGCTGCGCGATTGGCAGCGAGCAGATGACGGTGCGCGCACCCGGCCAGCAGAGCGTGGCCGTGGGGCAGGCCCTCCGCCTGGGCTGGCGCGCCGAGGACATGCATTTCTTCGATGCCAATGGCCGACGCATGGCCTGAGGCAGACCCCCATTTTTTCTCTGACTGAGCTGTTTGTGCAGCGCCTGCAGGCAGGCGTATAACCCGAGGAGTGATTCCGTGCAACGCAATATCTTTTTGAAGACCCTGGCCGCTTCGGCCGTCGCCATGCTCGGCCTGGGTGCCGGTCTGGCGCATGCCGCCGATCCGCTGGAAGTGCCTTTCTACTACCCCGTGGCCGTGGGCGGCCCGATCACCAAGGTGATCGATGGCTATGCCAATGATTTCAACAAAGCCCATCCCCAGTACAAGATCACGCCGATCTACGCGGGCACCTACCAGGAAACCATCGTCAAGGCGCTCACCGCCAACAAGTCAGGCAAGGCGCCAGCCACCTCGGTGCTGCTGTCGACCGACATGTTCACCTTGATCGACGAAGATGCGATTGCGCCGATCGACGACTTCGCCAAGACCGATGCCGACAAGGCCTGGCTCAAGGGCTTCTACCCCGCCTTCATGGCCAACAGCCAGACGGGTGGCAAGACCTGGGGCCTGCCTTTCCAGCGCTCCACCGTGGTGATGTACTACAACAAGGAAGCCTTCAAGGAAGCCGGTCTGGACCCGAACAAGGCCCCCGCGACCTGGAAGGAGCTTAGCGACGCGGCCAAAAAGCTCACCAAGAAAGACGCCAACGGCAATGTGACCCAGTACGGCATCCAGATCCCATCGACCGGCTTTGCCTACTGGATGCTGCAGACCTTGACCACCCCCAACGATGTGCTGCTGGCCAATGAGGCGGGCACCAAGGTGAACTTTGACAACCCCAAGGTGATCGAGGCGCTGGACTACTGGGTCAACCTGACCAAAGAAGGCGTGCACCCCAAGGGCGTGATTGAGTGGGGCACGACCCCGAAAGACTTCATGGAAAAGAAGGCCGCGATCATCGTCACCACCACCGGCAACCTGACCAATATCAAGGCCAATGCCAAGTTTGATTTTGGCGTCGGCCAGATCGCCGGCAATGTGCGCAAGGGCGGCTCCCCCACCGGTGGCGGCAACTTCTACATCTTCAAAAAGGCGGCCAAGGAGCAGCAGCAGGCCGCCTTTGAGTTTGCCAAGTGGGTCACCCAGCCCGAGCGTGCTGCGCAGTGGAGCATGGACAGCGGCTATGTGGCCGTGTCGCCCGCCGCCTATGACACGCCGATTCTGAAGAAATACGGCCAGGATTTCCCGCCAGCATTGGTCGCCCGCGACCAACTGCCCGTCTCGGTGGCCGAGTTCTCGACGCATGACAACCAGCGCGTGACCAAGGTGCTGAACGACGCAGTGCAGGCCGCGCTGAACGGCACCAAGACCTCGGCGCAGGCGATGAAGGATGCGCAGAAGGAAGCCGACCGCATCCTGCGCAGCTACCAGTAAAGCCGTACCCGGCATGGCCCGCTTGCAGGCCATGCCGGGGCAGGGTGGGGGAACCATCCCATCCCATTGAGAGACACCACACGCATGAGCGCTTCTTCCTCGTCCATCGCCGGCAGCGGCCAGCGCAGCATCCACGCCTGGTTGCTGCTGCTGCCTGCGCTGGTGCTGCTGGTGGCATTCACACACTGGCCCGCCGTGGCGACCTTGATCGACAGTTTTTACTCCACCCCCAAGGGCGCCCGCCCAGCGGTATGGGTGGGGGTCGAGAACTACCAGTCGATGGTGGACGACCCGGTGTTCTGGCAGGCGGTGCGCAACAACCTCTGGTTTGCGGCGGCCACGATTCCGGCCTCCATCGGGCTGGCGCTGTTGATGGCCGTGTGGGTGAACGAGCGCATCGCTGGCCGCACCTTTGTGCGCATGGCCTACTTCACGCCCACGGTGCTGCCGATGATTGCGGTGGCCAATATTTGGCTGTTCTTCTACACGCCGCAATATGGGTTGCTGGAGCAGGTCACCGGCGCGCTGGGCCTGCCTTCGCACAACTGGCTGGGCAGCCCGTCCACCGCGCTCGGGGCGATCACCCTGGTGGCGGTGTGGAAGGAAGCCGGCTTTTTCATGATCTTCTATCTGGCAGCGCTGCAAACGCTGAACCCGAGCCTGAAGGAGGCGGCGGCGATTGAGGGCGCCTCGCGCTGGTACTTTTTCCGCCGGGTGCAGTGGCCGCTGCTGATGCCCACCACGGTGTTTGTGCTGGTCAATGCGGTGATCAATGCCTTCCGCCTGGTGGACCATGTGTTCATCCTCACCCGGGGCGGCCCGGACAATGCCACCACCTTGCTGCTCTACCACCTGTATGAGGTGGGCTTCAAGTTCTGGGATACGGCTTATGCGGCGGCCATCACCGTGGTGCTGGTGGTGGTGCTCTCCAGCGTGGCGCTGTTCCAGTTCTTTGTGTTGGACAAGAAGGTGCACTACCAATGAGCAGCCGCCAAGCCCCTGCCGTTATTTACCGCCACACCTGGCTGGATACCTTCGCCGCCTGGCTGCTGGCGCTGCTGTGGATTCTGCCGCTGGCCTATGCGTTCTGGACGGCGTTCCACCCTAGCGAATACGCGACTCGCTTTGACCTGGGCGCCCCCTGGACCTTGCAGAACTTTCGCCATGCTTGGGACGCGGCGCCGTTTGCGCGCTACTTTCTGAACACCACCCTGCTGGTGGCCATGATCTTGGCGGCGCAGCTGGTGCTGTCCACCTTGGCCGCCTTTGCCTTTGCGCGCTACCAGTTCCGAGGCAAGAACATCGCCTTTGCGCTGGTGCTCGTGCAGCTGATGATCATGCCCGACATCCTGCTGGTGGAGAACTACCAGACCATGGCCCGGTTGGGCCTGGTCGATACGCTCTTTGCGATTGGCCTGCCGTACTTTGCCTCGGCCTTTGCGATCTTTTTGCTGCGCCAGACCTTTATGGGCATCCCCAAAGAGCTGGACGAGGCCGCGCGTGTCGAAGGGGCCAGCACCTTGCAGATTCTCTGGCGCGTCTATGTGCCGTTGGCCCGGCCCGTCTACACCGCCTTTGCGCTGGTGTCGGTGAGCTTTCACTGGAACAACTTTCTCTGGCCGCTGATCATCACCAACAGCGTGGAATCGCGCCCGCTCACCGTCGGGCTGCAGGTGTTCTCCAGCGTAGAGCAGGGCGTGGACTGGTCCACCATCACGGCCGCGACCTTGATGACCTCGGCGCCGCTGTTGGTCGGCTTTATCCTGTTCCAGCGCCAGTTTGTGCAGAGCTTTATGCGGGCAGGGATCAAGTAAAAGCGCTAGAGTGGCGCTCTTTGGCTCAGGAGTCTTGCATGTCCGCAACTGCTCAGGCTGGCGTGGTGCTGTACGTCAAGGATATTGAGCGCGTGGCGCAGTTTTATGCGCAGGTGCTGGGCCTGCAGGTGCAGCACCGCGAGCCTGGATGGGTAGTGCTGGCATCCACCGCCTTCCAGCTGGAGCTGCATGCGATCCCGGCCGACATCGCCGAGCGCATCCACATCAGCACGCCGCCCCAGCGGCGCGAAAACGTGGCGCTGAAGTTTTTTGTCACCGTGCCATCGCTGGCCGATGCAGGCGCCATCGCAGACAGTCTGGGCGGTGCGCTACTGCAAGCCGCCTGGGCAGGGCCAGGCTTTCGCGCCTGCAATGCGGTGGACTGCGAGGGCAATGTCTTCCAGCTGCGCGAGCCTGCGCCCGCTGCCCCCAACTAACTGATCACACTTTCCCGGCAGGCCTCTCAGACGCCGCCTCCAGTCAGGCCGGTTGCTGCTGCGTGGTGCAGTGGATACCGCCGCCACCTGCGGCGATAGCATCGATATTGAGTTGCACAATATCGCGGCCCGGGAACTGCTCACGCAAGATTGCTTTGCAGTTGCGGTCCGCACGGGCATCGCCAAATTCAGGGCAGATGACGGCGCCGTTGCAAACATAGAAATTGATATAGCCAGCCGCAAAGTCCTTGTTCGCATACTGCGGCCTGACATCGTCAGGCCCCGGCATCCGCAGCACCTGCAAGGGGCGGCCGCGCGCATCGGTCGCTTTGCGCAAGATGGCCAGGTGGCGCTGGGTGACAGCATGCTCCGGTGAGGAGGTATCGTTCTCAAAACCAGCGACCACCACCCCGGGCGCACAGAAGCGGGCATAAAAATCGGTGTGGCCGTCGGTGATATCGCGTCCGGCAATGCCGGGCAGCCAGATCACCTTGTCGATTCCCAGCACGCGCTGCAATTCCTGCTCGCATTGGGCCTTGCTGACGCCCGGGTTGCGGTTGCCATTGAGCACACAGCTCTCGGTGATGATGGCAGTGCCCTGGCCGTCCACTTCAATGCCGCCGCCTTCCAGGATCAGACTGCTTTTCAGCACCGGAACGCCGGCCGTTTTTGCGACAAAGGCCGCTACCTTGGCATCGTTGCGGTGCTGCTGCTTGTTGCCCCAGCCGTTGAAGTTGAAATCGACCCCGGCGAACCCGCCGCCTGCCTTCTTCACAAACACCGGGCCGGTGTCACGCATCCACAGGTCATCAATATCTTGTATTAGCAGCTTGACCTTGCTGCCGCACAGCCGTGCGGCCAAGTCGTAGTCTTGTGCGCTGACCAGCATCTGCACGGGCTCCAGCTGGGCAATGGTCTGTGCGATCAGTGCCAGATTGGCCTGTGCGCCTGCCTTCAGCCGCCGGCCCCAGATTTCGTCACTGGCGCCAAAGGCCATCCAGGTAGCAGCATGGCGCTCGCCTTCATCGGACATGCGCCCTTGGCTGTCTGCCGCAGACGCGGACTGCACCGGCATGCCCACGGTGGCACCGGCGACCAAGCTGGTGCCTGCCGAAAGAAATTGTCGTCGTTGCATGGTGTTGGCTCCCCTGGGGTGGTTCGCGCCATTGCGCATCACATCTTGACCTGTCTTCATCACTTTTCCAATGGCTCCTTTCCGGAGCGTTTGCGTTGCCGAATGTTCGGACCAGGTCGCATTGTGGATGGCGCTAGGTATGAGATCAAATGATAAAATTTATGTTGATTCATTAATGTTTCTCATATGTCTGAGCCGCGTATTCCTTCGATGAAGCTGTTGTTGGGTTTTGAGGCCGCTGCCCGGCTCGGCAGTTTCTCGCGCGCAGCGGATGAGCTGCATGTGACCCAGTCTGCTATCAGCCACCAGGTGCAGCAACTGGAGGCGCAGCTGATGCAGCCCTTGTTTCGCCGCGCGGGACGGGGCGTGGAGCTGACCATTGCAGGCGAGGTGCTGCTACGCAGCGTTCAGCGCTCGCTCAGCGTGCTGCGCAGCGGCGTGGAGCGCATTGGCACCTACCTCGATCCCGGCCTGGTGTCCCTGGTCTGCCCCGCGCCGCTGCTGCGCGGCTGGCTGCAGCCCCGGCTGCCCAGGTTGCAGGCGCTGCTGCCCGGGCTGAGCCTGGTGCTATCGGTCGATGAAAGCGCCCGCTTTGTCGATGAGATCGATGTTGATATCGCCATCAGCAAGCGGCCGCTGTTGCAGCCGGGCTTGCAAGAGCTGCCCCTGCTGCAAGACGAATGGCTGTTGGTAGCAGATGCGGGTATCGCCAAGAAGCTGGGCCGCATTCCGCAGGCGCAGCAGCACCTGCATACGGATGTGCTGTGTCTGGAAGAGAGCCTCACCGCAGAGGCCACCGCGCCGCTTTTTCTGGGGCCGCTGGCGCACTTTCGCAAGCGCGCTATTTATGACGATGCGCGCCTGGTGCTCGATGCCGTGTTGGCCGCCCAGGGCATCGCTTGCTTGCCCAGCCTGCTGGTGGAGGGCTGCTTGGCCAGCGGGCAGCTGCAGGTGCTGCCGGGCTACCCGCGCTTGCCGGGCAGCACTTGGTGGCTGTCGGGTGCCGCAGGGCCTGCCCGCTCGGAGATGGTGTCGCAAGTTTTCCAATGGCTGACTGCGCAAGGCACAGCACGTTGACCTTTACCGAGTGTTGTGGGCTACGCGGCATTCACCCTGCGATACGCAAGGTTGGAAAATTATGTATGATGAGCAACATGCGAAATGACAATTCCAACACCCGAGCAGCTGCCAAGCAAGCGACACATGAGCGCATTGTGTCGGTCGCAGCGCGCGCCATCCGCCGCAGCGGATATGGAGGCACGGGGGTGGCCGACATCATGAAAGAGGCGGGCCTGACGCATGGGGCCTTCTATGCGCATTTCGCCTCGCGCGAGGCGATGTTGGCGGAAGCTGCCAGTCTGGCCTGTGCAGAATCTGCTGCCGTGGTGGCCGATGTGGCCGCCCAGGCTGCGCTTGACCAGGGCTGGGAGGCCCTGCTCCGTGCCTACCTGTCCAAGGCCCACGTGCAGCATGCCGAGCAGGCTTGCCCCCTGGTTGCCCTGGGCTCCGAGACCGCTCGCCAGGCTCCGGAAGTGCGCCGCGTGACCACCCAGCACATCAAGGGCATGGTGGATCTCATCGCCCGCCAATCGCCCGATTGGGGGCAGGCGCAAGCCCACGAGCGTGCCATGGTGACCTTGTCCACGATGGTGGGCAGCCTGTTGCTGGCCCGTGCGGTCGATGATCCGGCGCTGTCGGACAGCTTGCGCGAAGCGGCGCTCAAACAACTGCTGCCAGTCGATCAGGCAACCGACCATGCATCTGACAGCGGCGCCTAGCAGCGCGCCGCTTTTTTTTGATTTCAAATATGATGATCATCATGCGAAATTCAACCTTGCAAGCGTTGGTGTTGGATCGCCCTGGCAAAAAGAGCTGGCTGTTGTGCGCAGTTGCGCGAGTCCGCAGCGCTGATCGGGGCGGGTGCTCCGTCCGGTCGCAGATCGTGTTCTTCCCTTTGAATGCACCCCTGACGCACTGGCCTCTGTTACGGCCAGCCATGCCCAGGGGAAAAGTCCCCATCCAGCGCCATTGCGCGCTTCTTCAACCTCGGTAAATGTGGAGATTCCCATGAAAATTGCTAACGCTGTCGTTCTTGTCACCGGTGCCAACCGTGGCATTGGCCAGGCCTTTGTGCGCGAGTTGCTCGCCCGTGGTGCCAGCAAGGTCTATGCGGGTTCACGCGATCCTGCCAATGTCAGCCCACAGGCAGGGGTGCATCCGCTGCGGCTGGATGTCAACAATCCCGAGGACGTAGCGGCTGCGGTGGCACAGGCGCCAGATGTGACCCTGGTGATCAACAACGCCGGCATCGCGCAGACAGGTGGTTTTCTAGCCGAAGACAGCGAAGCCGTGGCAAGGCGCATGTTTGAAACCAATTTCTTCGCCGTATTGCGCATGAGCAAGGCCTTTGCGCCGGTGCTAGCAGCCAATGGCGGTGGTGGCTTGCTCAATGTGCTGTCGGTTGCCTCCTGGTTGAACGGCAGCGATCTGGCCGCTTACTCGGCGAGCAAGTCCGCCGCGTGGTCGCTCACCAATTCGCTGCGCTACGAGCTGGCTGCCCAGAAGACGCAGGTGTTGGGCCTGCACATGGCCTTTGTCGATACCGACCTGACACGCGGGCTGGAGGCCCCCAAGTCCAGCCCCGCGGATATCGTCAGCCGCACGCTTGATGCGCTGGAAGCAGGACTGGACGAGGTACTGGCCGATGACTTGACGCAGCAAGTCAGACGCGGACTGGCGGCGGACCGGCCCAGCTACCTGCCGCAGCGCGGCTAAGCACCTGTTCAAAGGCCTGGTTGCTGGTAGCAGGTATTAGGCGTGCAGCACCAGCTCAAAGCCTTCCGCCGCTGACGGCGCGACAAAGTGCTGGCTGATCAGGTCAAACTGCGCATCGCTGGTTTCAAACGGATGCTCGCCCGAGGCATTGCGCGCCCGCAGGCGGCGCTTGCATTCCTCGTCGGGCAGTTGCAGCCAGTGCAGCGCATGCGGGGCCCCTGCTGCTTCAAAAATGCTGCGCGCCCAGGCGCGGGTGCTGGGGGTGTTGGACGGGAAATCCAGCACCACGGAAGTACCCGCTTGCAGCAGCGACACGATATGGGGCTGCATCGCACCGCGCAGTCTGGCGGACAGCAGGACATAGTCCTGGATCGACACCAGCGCATCCGGGTAGAGCTGGGGCGAGCCAGGCATCTTCGCTGACCAGCACGCTGCGGGGCTGCGCCGCAAGTTGCCGGGCGAGGGTGGATTTTCCGGACGCGATCTTTCCGCAGAGCAGGTGCAGGGTGCCGGCATCTCTGCCTCTATCGGCGAATGTGTCAGGCGCTTGGGTGGTGTTCATTTCATCTCCTTCGAGGAAACCCCAGAGACGGAAAACCCACCTCCAGGGTGGGTTGCTTGCTTGCGTGGCCGCGCGCTATCCCACCGTCGGTTCGACGATGCGAATAATTCGGGCGGTAGTACAAAGAGCCATCAGCGCAATGTAGCAGAAGCCTGGTCAGCCTGCAGCACTGCGCACCGTCAAGCGCGCCGCTTGCTCAGGCGGATATCGCCATCGCCGATATTGCTCTCTTTGCCCCAGCCCAGGTGGCGGTAGAGGCGTGCTGCGCGGCTGGATTTGGCCGTCTCCAGCCAAGCGGCTTCATGCTGCGCAAACAAGGCCTGCTCGCAGGCTTGGCACAGGGCGCTGCCGAGGCCCCGGCCTTCGTGGTCGCTGCGCACAAACAGCGCAAACAGGCAGGCGCTGTCCAGGTCCACCATCGCAAAGCCGGCGACCTCGTCGTCGACCGTGGCGACCCAGGCGCAAGGGGTGCTGCGGATGGCCTCGGCAATGGACTCGGGCGTGACGCCGACGGCGGCCAGCTCTGCGCTGGTCATGCTGTTCTCTTTGACTGCCAGGCGCACATGGAACATGGCTGCTACATCGCCCACGGTGGCGGGGCGGATCTGAAAGGAATCTGGGGTGTTGTTGCGCATCGCCCGACTATAGAGGCGCTGGGTCTGGCTTGGGGCGCTGACACGAAAAACGCCTGGCCCCTGCTGCACAATGGCAGGCGATGGCGCCAGCCGGCGCGGCTATCCACAGAGTTTTCCACATGCAAATACTGACCTGGAATGTGCAATGGTGCTGCGGCCTCGATGGCCTGGCCGATCCGGCGCGCATTGTGCGCCATGCGCTGGCGATGGGCGAGGGGGCGGGCGGCATTGATGTGCTGTGCCTGCAGGAGGTGGCCGTGGGCCACAGCGGGCTGGCGGGCGCACCGGGTGACCAGGTGGCGCAGCTGCAGGCGCTGCTGCCGGGCTGGCAGCTGTTTTTTGCTGCCACCACCGATGGTTTTGATGCCAGCGGCCAGCGCCGTAGTTTTGGCAATGTGGTGGCCAGCCGTTTGCCGGTGGCCGAGGTGGCGCAGCACCGCTTGCCCTGGCTGGCGGAGGTGGGCGTGGTGAGCATGCCCCGGGGCTGCTTGGTGCTGACGGTGCGCGACCCGGTGCTGGGCTTGGTGCGTGTGCTGTGTACCCATCTGGAATACCACAGCGCCAGCCAGCGCCTGGCGCAGGTGCAGGCGCTGCGGGCGATCCATGCCGAGTCATTGGCGCAGCTGGCAGCACGGCCGGGCACGGCACCTGCAGCCACGCCCTACACGACACCAGCTCACACGCCGCATGCGGTGCTGTGTGGAGACTTCAACCTGCATGCTGGCGAGGCGGCCTATGCTGCCCTGGTGGCTGCGCAGGCCGATGGCTCGGCGCTCTGGCATGACAGCTGGCCCTTGCTGCATGGCAGTGCGCCGCAGCCGCCCACCTTCTGCCTGTTTGACCGCACCTGGGGCCCTGCACCGGTGGCCTGTGATTTTGCGCTGGTCAGCGACAGCCTGCGCAGCCATGTGCGGGCCTGGCACAGCGACAGCGCCACGCAGCTGTCCGACCACCAGCCGGTGCTGCTGTCCCTGGCTTGAAATATGCGACCTTGGCCTGCACTTGGGCCTTCAAGGTCTGCCTATGATGGGCAGCAGGAGAGAGCGCCATGACCGAAGACAGCTTGCACATTGTGTGCCCCCATTGCCATACCACCAACCGCGTGCAGCGCGCGCAGCTGGCCCAGCAGCCCGATTGCGGCAGCTGCCACCAGCCCTTGTTCAGCGGCGAACCGGTCGCGCTGGATGCCGACAGCTTTGCCAAGCAGTTGGGGCGCAACCACATCCCCGTGGTGGTGGATTTCTGGGCTCCCTGGTGCGGACCCTGCCTGCAGATGGCGCCCGGCTACGCCCAAGCCGCCAAACAGCTGGAGCCCCGGCTGCGCTTTGCCAAGCTAGATACCGAGGCCTACCCGCATGTGGCCCAGCCCTTCAATATCCGCAGCATTCCGACGATGGTGGTGTTCAAAGGCGGCCATGAGGCGGCACGCATCTCCGGCGCGATGCCACTGGGTGAGATCGTGCGCTGGCTGCAGTCGGTTTTGTAAAAAGCGTTGCCCCATGAAAAATGCCATCCGTGTGGATGGCATTGCTGTTTTTGCAGAGAGCGCGCGAGTGGCCACGCGCTCTCAAACAGGTTCTTAAAGCTTCACGGCTTGCGGCGTGCCGGTCAGGTAACCCACCGAGGCGCCAAACTTGTTTTTGTAGTTGGCGTTGATCAGCGGATCGAGCTGGTCCTTGATCTTGGCGTGCAGCGCGCTCCAGTCACCAGGGTGCTGGAAGTTGCTCATGATGTAGGTCCAGCCGTTGGCTTCGTCCACCGCGTGCAGGCCGGTGGATTCGGCGCCGGCAGGGGTCGACAGGATGCGCGACAGCTGCTTGGTGTCGGCGTTGTAGGCCCACAAGAAGTTGTTCACGTGGTTGCCGCTGTCCTCACCGATGAACAGGGTGCGCATCTTTTCGGAGAACTTCAGGTTGTCCGGGCTGGCGATCTTGTCGGGGTTGGAGGTGTTGCCCAGTGCGTCTGCGGCAATGTCCTCACCCATCATCAGCATGTGCGATTGCTGTGGCACCCATTCGCTGTTGATGGTGGCGCCTTGGCGGTCCTTGATGCCGCCAACCAGATTGTGGGCCAGCACGCCGCCGGCCTTCACGGTCTTGGGGAAGGTCACGTTGTGCTTGGCATTCCAGGCCTTGTCACCGTTGATCATCGAGGTCTGGATGTTGGCCAGTGCCGAGTAGGCCACCTTGTCCTTGATATTGACGGTGGTGCCTTCCATCTTGGTGAACGCCATCGAGCCGCCAACCAGGTTGGCGTAGCGGTGGCTTTCCAGGAAGGCCGCAGCCTTTTCCATACCGGGCTTGAGCTTGAGCCAGGCGGCCTTGCCGTCCAGGAACACCGCGGTGTAGCTGGCATCTTGCGGGTCGGTGGTCAGCGACTCCATGATGTCGGTGGGCTTGAGGCTATTGGCCAAAGCTTCGATTTCGGCGCTGGTGGCGTGGCCCAGGTGGATCCACTCCATCTTGGCGGTCGAGGTGTCGGTCAGCACGTCGGTGTAATGCGCGACGTACAGGTTGCCGGCGGACAGGTCTTTTTCCTTGTCGGCCACGAACATGAACAGGCCGCCATTGGTGTAGTCATCGCCCATCAGCGCGGTGCGGTTGTCAGGCATCACATGGATCAGCTCGTGCGAGATGCGACCCAGGCAGTAGTGCTTGGTGACCGTGCCGGTGCCGTCCTTGTTGACGGTGATTTCTGGCAGGTGGCCGTAGTGGTAAGGATTGGCCGTCGTTTCGTTGCCGAACACATGCTTGCTGTAGGCCTTGAACTGGGCCGAGCTGGCAGCGGTGAAAGCATCGGGTTCGTACTCTTCGCTGGACAGGTGGGTGTTCCAAGGCGAGAGGCTGGCGCCGCAGGTGATCCACAGGCCGTGGGCCTTGGACATGTCCACGTTGTGGTACTTGACCAGGCTCAGCTTGCCGGTGTCCTGGTCTTGGTCCAGGGTCAGCACAGCGATGGGCGAAGGCAGGGTGCCGTAAGCATCGCCACCCGACAGGTCCTTGGATGCGTATTCAAACTGCACCACGGCAAACACCGGCTTGCCCTTGACGCCGTCCACCTTGGCATCGGCGATCTGGATGATCGAGGAGCCATCGGGGCAGTCGGAGAAGAAGTGGCGCTCGCTGCCAGCCACGGAGTTGTCCATGATCGGCTGGTTGTTGATGTCGTAGTAGCCGCCCGCCAGGATCTTGCCGCCCTTGCCGTCAGCAACCATGTCGCCGGTGACGAAGAAGGATTCGTAGGCCAGTGCCACTTCGCGCTTGCTGTCGTCAGCGTACAGAATGGTCATCACGGCGGTGGTCGACGTGGTCGCCATTGCTGCCGGGTTGGTCAGGTTGGGCGCTGCCATGTTGGAGAAGCTCACCGACTTGAAGGCCGCCGTGGGGCCATCGTCATCACCACCACCGCCGCAGGCGGTCAGCAGGCCTGCTGCAGACAGGGAGCCAGACAAAGGCAGCAATGGTGCGCTGCCCAGAAATTTCAAAAGACGGCGACGCGAGGTCAGCACTGCGCTCATATCGGTAACTCCGTGGGGTGTTATGTAGTGTTTGGATGCACCACAGAGGCCCATGAAAGATCCAGGCGAACATACTCTGTGGTGCGCACGGAGTATCGATCGCAGCGATGGCAATGGTGTGACGGTAATGTGTCGTTTGTATGACGACTATGGGCGCCGTCAGGTGCCGATCAGGGAGCAGGCTGGTGCCTTGAAGGGGCCCTGGACGAATGGGATTACCGGGCCGGAAGGTGGCCATTTTCAGCCCGGCGCAGCGGGCGGCGCCGTAACCAGAAATATTGCCTGCATTGTGGGCATCCGTGTGTAGGACATGCGATCTGGTCAAAGCGCCGCTAAGGTGCTAAAACAAAGCCACGATAACGGTTGCCTAGGGAGGCTCTGCAAAACCCTCGCCAAATGGTATGGACGCCATCCGGCCATGGCAGGGAGTTTTGCAGAGGGGTCCTAACAAGTCTGCGGCACGGTCAGCCCCTTTGGTGCCGCCACGGAGGTCGTATGGATGTCATCAGCAACTCTGCCGCCCGCTACCAGCGCCTGCGCGAAGAGGAAATGTCGCTCGACGAGTTTCTGGCTTTGTGCCAGCGCGATCCGATGGTCTACGAAGGGGCAGCACACCGCATGCTGGCAGCGATTGGCGAGCCGGAGATGGTCGATACCCGCAATGATCCGCATCTCTCGCGCCTGTTCGCCAACAAGGTGATCCGCCGCTACCCCGCCTTTGCCGAGTTCTACGGCATGGAAGATTCCATTGAGCAGGTGGTGAGCTTCTTCCGCCATGCCGCCCAGGGCCTGGAAGAGCGCAAGCAAATCCTCTACCTGCTGGGCCCGGTGGGCGGCGGCAAAAGCTCCATCGCCGAACGCCTGAAGTACCTGATGCAGAAGGTGCCGTTCTATGCGCTCAAGGGCTCTCCGGTGAACGAATCACCGCTGGCCCTGTTCGATCCGATGGAGGACGGCCCGGTACTCGAAGAGCAATTTGGCATTCCGCGCCGTTGCCTGAACCATGTGCTGTCCCCCTGGGCCGTCAAGCGGCTGGAGGAATACGGCGGCGATATCCGCCAGTTCCGGGTCGTCAAGCGCTACCCCAGCATCTCGCGCCAGGTAGGCGTGGCCAAGACCGAGCCGGGTGACGAGAACAACCAGGATATCTCCAGCCTGGTCGGCAAGGTCGATATCCGCAAGCTGGAGAACTTTGCCCAGGACGACACCGATGCCTATAGCTACTCCGGGGGCCTGTGCCTGGCCAACCAGGGCCTGCTGGAGTTCGTAGAAATGTTCAAGGCGCCGATCAAGGTGCTGCATCCCTTGTTGACCGCCACACAAGAAGGCAACTACAAAGGCACCGAAGGCTTTGGCGCCATCCCCTTTGATGGCATTGTGCTGGCCCACAGCAACGAGAGCGAGTGGAAGGCCTTCCGCAACAACCGCAACAACGAGGCCTTTCTGGACCGGGTCTACATCGTCAAGGTGCCGTACTGCCTGCGGGTGTCGGAGGAAGTACATATCTACGAAAAGCTGATCCGCGAATCCTCGCTTGCCAGCGCGGTCTGCGCGCCCGGCACCTTGAAGATGATGGCGCAGTTTGCCGCGCTCACGCGCCTCAAGGAGCCCGAGAACTCCAGCATCTTCAGCAAGATGCAGGTCTATGACGGCGAGAGCCTCAAGGACACCGACCCGCGTGCCAAGAGCTACCAGGAATACCGCGACTATGCGGGGGTGGACGAGGGCATGTCCGGCATCTCGACCCGCTTTGCGTTCAAGATCCTGTCCAAGGTGTTCAACTACGACAGTACCGAGGTGGCGGCCAACCCGGTACACCTGATGTATGTGCTGGAGCAGCAAATCGAGCGCGAGCAGTTCCCGGCGGAGCTGGAAACCAAGTACACCGGCTACATCAAAGAGTATTTGTCGCCGCACTACGCCGAGTTCATCGGCAAGGAAATCCAGACCGCCTACCTGGAAAGCTATAGCGAGTACGGCCAGAACATCTTTGACCGCTATGTGACCTATGCCGACTACTGGATCCAGGACAGCGAGTACCGCGACACCGACACCGGGGAGGTGTTCGACCGCAATGCGCTCAATGCCGAGCTGGAAAAGGTGGAAAAGCCCGCCGGCATTGCCAATGCGAAGGACTTCCGCAACGAGATCGTCAACTTTGTGCTGCGTGCGCGGGCCAACAACCAGGGTAAGAACCCCAGCTGGACCAGCTACGAGAAGCTGCGCCTGGTGATCGAGAAGAAGATGTTCTCCAACACCGAGGAGCTGCTGCCCGTCATCAGCTTCAATGCCAAGGCCAGTGCCGAGGATGCGCGCAAGCACGAGGATTTCGTCACCCGCATGGAAGCCAAAGGCTATACGCCCAAGCAGGTGCGCCTGCTGTGCGAATGGTATCTGCGCGTGCGCAAGAGCAGCTGAGGCAACAGGGCGCGGCGCGCCGCCACCGAGCGCGCCGGGCAACGGATGGGGGTCACAGATGGCATTGCAAATCATCGACCGCAGGCTCTCCGGCAAGAACAAGTCGGTGGGCAACCGCGAGCGCTTTGTGCGCCGCTACAAGACGCAGATAGCCGACGCGGTGCGCCGCGCCGTGGCCAAGCGCGATATCCGCCATATCGAGCAGGCCGAGAACATCACCATTCCGCGCAAGGACATCCAGGAGCCCAGCTTTCACCATGGGCAGGGAGGTGTGCGCGACACCGTCCACCCGGGCAACACCGAGCATGTGCGGGGCGACCGCATTGCGCGGCCCCAGGGCGGCGCGGGTGGTGGTGGCTCCCAGGCCAGTGATGGCGGTGAGGGCGAGGACGACTTCACGTTTACCTTGACCAAGGAAGAGTTCATGGAACTGTTCTTTGAAGACCTGGCCCTGCCGCGGCTGCTGCGTACCCACATCGCCAGCACCTTGCAGTACAAGACGCGGCGCGCCGGCTACAGCCACGACGGCACGCCGCACAACCTGGCCGTACTGCGCACCATGCGCGGCGCCTTGGGCCGGCGGATCGCACTGACCAAGGCGCCCCACCGCGAGCTCAAAGCGCTCGAAGAGGTACTGGCAGCGCTGCTGGAGCAGGACGATGGCACCAGCGAAGCGGTGGCCGAGCTGCAGCAACGCATCGCCGGGCTGCAGGCGCGCATGGGCAAGGTGGCCTTTCTGGATCCGCTCGATCTGCGATTTCGCAGCCGCAGCAAGGTGCCCGAGCCCAGCAGCCAGGCGGTGATGTTCTGCGTGATGGATGTCTCGGGCTCGATGGACCAGGCACGCAAGGATCTGGCCAAGCGCTTCTTCATCCTGCTGTACCTGTTCTTGACGCGCCACTACGAAAAGATCGAGATTGTCTTTATCCGCCACCACACCCAGGCGGCCGAGGTGGGTGAGGACGAGTTCTTCCATTCCACCGAAAGCGGCGGCACCGTGGTCAGCAGCGCGCTGGTGCTGCTTGACCAGGTCATCCGCGCACGCTACCCGGTCGCGGACTGGAACATCTACGTGGCCCAGGCCAGCGATGGCGATAACTTTGGCGACGATGGCGGCAACTGCCGCAGCCTGCTGGCAGACAAGATCCTGCCGTTGGTGCGCTACTTTGCCTATGTGCAGGTGGTGGCGCAGGAGCAAAACCTGTGGCAGGAATACAGCCAGCTCTTGCCGCTGTTCGCCCAGTTTGCAATGCGCAAGGTCTCGGAGGCTGGCGATATTTACCCGGTGTTCCGTGATCTGTTCAAGAAGGAAGGGGTGACGGTATGAACCTGTCCCAATACCCCGTGCTCGCGCGGCGCAAGGGCGGCCAGCCGTGGAAGGTCGCGTTCTCCGGCGACCGCTCGCAGCGCCCCGTGCCTGCCACGCCCTTGCCGGCGGGCCAGCGCCCCCGGCAGCCCCTGCCCGACCCCAGCGACTGGACCTTTGAGCTGATCGAGCGCTACCACGCCGCCATTGCCGAGACGGCCGAGCGCTATGGCCTCGACACCTACCCCAACCAGCTCGAAGTGATATCGGCCGAGCAGATGATGGATGCCTATGCCAGTGTCGGCATGCCGGTGGGCTACCGCCACTGGAGCTATGGCAAGGAGTTCTTGGCCACCGAGCGGCGCTACCGCCGGGGCCATATGGGGCTGGCCTACGAAATCGTCATCAACGCCAACCCCTGCATCAGCTACCTGATGGAGGAGAACACCACCGCGATGCAGGCGCTGGTGATTGCCCATGCGGCCTATGGCCACAACAGCTTCTTCAAGGGCAACTACCTGTTTGGCATGTGGACGGACGCGGGCAGCATCATCGACTACCTGGTCTATGCCCGCGACTTTATCGCCCAGTGCGAGGAAAAGCATGGCATCGATACGGTGGAGCAGTGGCTCGATTCCTGCCATGCGCTGTCCAACTTGGGCGTGGACCGTTACCGCCGCCCGTCGAAGAAGACCCTGGCGCGCGAGCGGGCCGAGCGGGAGCTGCGCGAGGCCTATGCCCAGCAGCAGGTCAACGAGCTGTGGCGCACCCTGCCGGCGCGCCCCGACAAAAATAGCACCGCGCAGCACCATGAGCGCTTTCCCAAAGAGCCTGAAGAGAACCTGCTGTATTTCATCGAAAAGAACGCACCGCTGCTGGAACCCTGGCAGCGCGAGGTGGTGCGCATTGTGCGCAAGATTGCCCAGTACTTCTACCCGCAGCGCCAGACCCAGGTGATGAACGAGGGCTGGGCCACCTTCTGGCACTACACCTTGCTGAACACCTTGTACGACGAGGGCTGGCTTACCGATGGCGTGATGATCGAGTGGCTCTCATCGCACACCAATGTCATCTACCAGCCGCCGGTGGGCCACCGCGCCTACAGCGGCATCAACCCCTATGCGCTGGGTTTTGCGATGTACCGCGATATCCAGCGCATCTGCGAGCACCCCACCGATGAGGACCGGCGCTGGTTCCCCGATCTGGCTGGCACGCCTTGGCTGCCGGCATTGCACCATGCCATGCAAAACTACAAGGATGAGAGCTTTATCGGCCAGTACCTGAGCCCCAAGCTGATACGCGATATGCGCATGTTCTCCATCCACGACGATGCCAGCGAGCGCGAGCTGCTGGTCAGCGCCATCCACAACGAAGACGGCTACCGCAACCTGCGCCAAACTCTGTCGCAGCAGTACGACCTGGGCGCGCGCGAGCCCAATATCCAGGTCTGGAACGTGAACCTGCGCGGCGACCGCTGTCTGACCCTGCGGCACACGCAATACCAGGGCCGCCCGCTGTCCGAGGATGTGCAGGAAGTGCTGAAACACGCCGCACGCCTCTGGGGCTTTGGCGTGCAGCTGGAAAGCGTCAACAGCGATGGCGATGTGCCGGTGCTACTGCAGTCGGTGCCAGCGCCGCCGGCTTGACATGGGGGGCCTGACCAGGTGCCTCAGTGGCTCAGGGCTGCCCGTTGACAGCGTCTGTCGCCATGATCTGTGCCACCGCCTGGCAGCGCGCCTCATGCACCATCGCGCCAATCTCGGCGCCTTTGCGGCCGGTGCGGGCGGCGCGTTCTGCCACATCCTTGGTGCTGACACCTTGCGCTATAGCCAGCAGCCGCAGCAGTTGGGCGCGTTGCGGGTAGGGCTTGTCGCCTAGCCCCAACCGCCCTTGGGCATCGCACTGGCAGGCGAGCAGCGCATCGGCAAAGCGCTCGGGTTTGCGAAAGGCGTCGCAGCGCTCCAGCAGCCGCACGACGGCAGCCGGCGCAATGCCCGGGCTGCGGTGGATATTGCCGTGCTCGGCGGCGACCACCAGCGCCAACTCAGCGCAGTCGCTGGGCACGCGCAGGCGCTGCTGTACGGCGCGCGCCAACTCCACACTGCGCTCCTCATGGCCGATATGGCGGGGCAGTACATCGGGCGGGGTGGTGCCCTTGCCCAGGTCATGCGCAATGCAGGCCCAGCGCACAGGCAGCGCGGCATCCAGCTGGGCGGCGCGGTCCAGCACCATCATCACGTGGATGCCGGTATCCACCTCGGGGTGGTAGTCGGCCCGCTGGGGCACGCCCCAGAGCCGGTCCAGCTCGGGCAGCAGGCGAGCAAGGGCACCGCAATCGCGCAGGACGTCGAACATGCGTGATGGCCGCGTCTCCATCAGCCCGCGCGCCAGCTCCTGCCAGACGCGCTCGGGCACCAGCGCATCGACCTCGCCATCGACCACCATCTGGCGCATCAACGCCAGGGTTTCTGGAGCGACGGAGAAATCATCAAAACGTGCCGCAAAGCGCGCCAGGCGCAGGATGCGCACGGGGTCTTCGCGGAAGGCCTCGGTCACATGGCGCAGCACCCGGGCCTGCAGATCGGCCTGGCCGCCATAGGGGTCGGTGACGGGGTCGCTGCCGTTCCAGTCGGCGGGGGCGGCCATGGCATTGATGGTCAGATCGCGCCGGGCCAGGTCCTGCTCCAGGGTCACATCGGGCGAGGTGGCAATGCTGAAGCCCCGGTAGCCCCGGCCGGACTTGCGCTCGGTGCGGGCCAGCGCATATTCCTCATGCGTGCGGGGGTGCAGAAAGACCGGGAAATCCTTGCCGACCGGCACAAAGCCCTGGGCCAGCATGGCCTCGGGGGTGGAGCCCACGACCACCCAGTCGTGGTCATTCACCGGCAGGCCCAAGAGGCGGTCGCGCACCGCGCCGCCAACCATATATGTGTTCATCGGCCGAGTTTACTTGCCTGCGGCCTGCACATAGACGCCGCTGCTGTGCAGCTCGCCCTCGGCCGATTCGATGCGTGCCACCGCCTGCGGGCCCGCGCGGCTGACCAGCACTTCCAGCAGCGATTCGGCCAGTGCCTGGGCGGCGGTGACCGATGGGAAAAAGGAGGGGCTGTTGACCGCAAACAGCAGGGTTTCATCGGCCGCCAGCGACAGCGGCGAAGCCAGGCTGTCCGTCAAGGCCAGCACTTTGCATCCCCGCGCACGGGCCAGCTCGACCGCATGCACGGTCTCGTGCGAATAGGGCGCAAAGCTGATGGCGACCAGCACATCGCCGGGGTCGATCGCGCGCAGCTGCATCTCGCGCACGCCGCCCATGCCTTCGAGCAGATGCACCGAGCGGCGGAACAGGCGGTAGACATAGACCAGCGAGAACGCCACCGGAAAGCAGGCGCGCATGCCCATCACATGCACTTGCTCGGCCTTCTCCAGTAGCTTGGCGGCGGTTACCAGGCGCGCTGCGCTGTGCTGCTCGGTCACATCCAGGTTGCTGCGCTGCATCGCAAACATCTCGGCCGTGAGCTGTTTGTCGCGGGCGCGGCCCAGCAGGCTGCGTGCGCGCTCACCGTATTGGTTGCCGGCCTCGCTGGCCAGGCCCATGTCGGCGGTCAGCGCCTGCTTGAAGGGGTTCCAGCCCTCAAAACCGCAGGTCTGGGCAAAGCGCACCAAGGTGGTGGGCGGCACCTGGGCATGCAAGCCCACATTGCGCATCGACTGCGTGACCACCTCATTGGGGTGGTCCAGCACATAGCGCGCCACTTGCTGCAGCGACGGGCTCAGGGAGGCAAAGCGGTCTCGCAATTGGTCGATTACGCCCATGGCGGCTGGTCTTTCTTCAGATTGAGGGAAATCACGGGTAGCTATTGTGCGATATGGATCATATGATCCAAAAAAAATAAAAAAGGAGCAAAAGTTCTAAAACGCCGCAAGGCACTGGCCGGCACCGTTGGGGTGCCAAGAGGATCATGGATATGCAAGTAAAAATGGGTGTGAAGTCTGCGGTGGCTCTGGCTGCGCTGCTGTGTGTGTCGGTGGGCGCGATGGCGCAAAGCAGCAGCACGCTGGACAAGATCAAAAACTCGGGTGCCATCACCTTGGGCTACCGCGAGGCCTCGTTTGGCTTCTCCTACCTGGATGCCAACCTCAAGCCCATTGGCTACAGCATGGATATTTGCGCGCACATTCTGGACGCCATCAAAACCAAGCTGCAGCTGCCCGCACTGAAGGTGAACTACCAGGCCGTTACCTCGGCCAACCGCATTCCGCTGGTGCAAAACGGCACGGTGGATCTGGAATGCGGCTCGACCACCAACCTGGTGGAGCGGCAAAAGCAGGTCGCCTTCTCGCCAGATATCTTCCGCTACAACGTGCGCATGCTGGTCAAGAAGGATTCGGGCATCAAGAGCATTGCCGATCTGCAGGGCAAGTCGGTTGCCACCACCACCGGCACTACCTCGTTCCGCCTGCTGCGCCAAGCCGACCGGGCCAGCAATCTCGACATCAACAATGTGCCGGGCAAGGACCATACCGATTCCTTCCTGCTGGTGCAGGGCGGCAGGGCCTCGGCCTTTGTGCTGGACGATATCTTGCTGGCCGGCCAGATCGCCAATGCGCGTGATCCGCAGAACTACGAGATCGTCGGAGAGAGCCTGCGCACCGAGAACCAGGCGCTGATGCTGCGCAATGACGACCCCGCTTTCAAGCAGTTGGTCGATGACACCGTCTCGGGCCTGATGCAATCGGGCGAGATGGAAAAGCTCTACAACCGCTGGTTCATGTCGCCGATTGCACCCAAGGGCATCAATATCAACTACCCGCTGAATGCCGAGACGCGCGATGCGTTTTCGCATCCCTCTTCCAAGGGGATCTGAGCGCCGGGCTAGTGTGGGCTGCTGAAGGCCAGCGGCCTTGCTCACCGCAAACGTAAACGCAGACCAGGGGCGCACCCCCTGGTCTTTTTGCTTTATTGCGGCACTAGGCCAGCGGCCTTGACCAGCTGCGCATGCAGGCTGATCTCCTGCGCAATTGTCTGCTGGAACTGCTCCGGGGTGGTGGGCGCCACCTCCATGCCCACGTCCTGCAGCTGCTGCTTGATGTCGTCGCGCAGCAAGATGGCCTGCACCTGGCGGTTGAGGGCGTCCACAATCGGGCGCGGCGTGCGCGCGGGGGCCAGCAGGCCAATCCAGGTCTGCATGACCATGTCGGGAATGCCGGCCTCGGCCATGGTTGGCACCTCGGCAATCAAGGGCGAGCGCTTGTCGCTCATCAGCGCCAAGGCCGTCAGCTTGCCGGACTTGAGGTGGGGCAGCGCCTCAGGCAGCGGCGCAAACAGCAGGTCCACATTGCCGCCCAGCATGTCGTTGATGGCGAGGGCACCGCCTTTGTAGGGGATGTGCGTCATCTGTAGCTGGCCCCGGGTCTCGAACATCAGCGCGGCCAGGTGCTGGGGGCTGCCTTCGCCAGAGCTGGCATAGGTCACGATGGTGGGCTGGGCCTTGGCAGCGGCCAGCACGGCAGCGGCGTTGGGGAATTTCTTGCGGTCCTTGACCACCAGCACCATGGCCTGGTTGGCCAGCTTGGTGATGGGCGCAAAGTCCGCCTGCGGGTCATACGGTAGGTCTTTGAAGATGCTTTTGTTGGTGGTCAGAAAGGACGCGGGCGAGGCCATCAAGGTGTAGCCGTCGGGGCTGGCCTTGGCCACCACCGGCAGGCCGATGCGGCCCGAGGCGCCGGCGCGGTTGTCTACGACAAAAGGCTGGCCGGTGCTGGCCTGCAACTGCTGGCCGACCAGGCGCGCGATCATGTCCACACCGCCGCCTGCCGGCAGAGCGACCATCACTTTGACCGGGTGGTTGGGGTAGCTGGCGGTCTGCGCCTGGGCGCCCAAGGCCCAAAAGCCCAGCGCAGCGACCAGGCTGACAAGGTGGTGACGACGATGCATGGTGAACACTCCTGAAAAATCAATGGCTGGGGGCCGGGGCGGGGTCGCTGGCCTGCAGGTAACGTGCCAGCCGCAGCCGGCTGATGGCCGCGATCTCGTTCAGCGCCAGCTGCAGCTCCATCTGCCGCGTGTGGCCCAGGCGCTGTGTGAACACAAGCAAGGCGGATGCCAAGCTGTGCTGGCGGATGCAGAGAATGAAGGGAAACCCAAAGCGTTCGCGGTAGGCGCGGTTCAAGGCATCCCATTGCTGGGCCTCTGCCTTGGGCAGCTGGCCCAGGCCCAGGCTGGCCTGCTCGTCGGTGGAGGGCGCATTCATCGCGCCCCGGCGCGCCAGCTCGCCGCCCAGCTCGGGATGGCCCGCCAAAAAACGGATGCGGCTCGCCTCATCCTGGCCGGCCACCACCGCCAGCATGGCGCTGTGCAGGGCATCGGCGCTGGCAAAGGGGCGCAGCGCCACGGTGTGCTCCGCCACCCAGGGCGCATGCTCCCAGATATCGGCCAGGGCCGCACAGAACGCAGCGGGCGGGCAATGGTTGAGGTGCTGGAGGCGTTGGTCAGGCGTCATGCAGGCCATGCTAGGGCTGCAGACCATTGCCGTCCATCATAGGTTTGGCAATGATGCGTACGCAAAATTAGTACAATCTCCGCATTCCGGAGACCCCGCCCCATGCGCCATTCGCTTGTACCTACCGCCCTGCGCTATGCAGACCAGGTGGCCCGCTCGGGCTCGATCCAGAAAGCCTCGCGCGAACTGCATGTGGCGGCCTCGGCCATCAACCGCCAGATTCTGGCGTTGGAAGAAGAATTGGGCGTGCCGCTGTTCGAGCGCATGCCCAGGGGCATGCGGCTGACGGCCTCTGGTGATGCGCTGATCACCATGGCGCGCCGCTGGCGCCAGGATGAAACCCGTATGGTGGCGGAGGTGCGGCGCATCCAGGGCATCCACCAGGGCCATGTGTCGCTGGTGGCGATGGACAGCCATGCCAGCAGCGTGCTGCCCGCGCTGATCGATGCCCTCCATGTGCAGCATCCCCTGGTCAGCCTGTCGGTGGAGCTGAGTACGCCCGACGATGCCGAAACCGCGCTGCTGACGGGCCGAGCCGATTTGGCTGCCATCTTTAACCTGGCGCCGCGCCGCGAACTGCTGGTGCTGTGGAAAGCCCAGCTGCCGCTGGGCTGTGTGGTGGCCCCGGGCCATGCGCTGGCCGGGCGCAAGTCCGTCAGTTTTCAGGAGGCCACCGCCTACCCGATTGCCTTGCAAAGCCGCGCCATCACCATCCGCCGCCATCTGGAGGCGCAGTTCAGCTGGCTGTTCAAGGATGCGCGGGGCTTTGTCGAGAGCAATTCGCTGCAGCTGGTCAAGCAGCTGGCGCTGGGCGGGCAGCGATTGATCTTCACCTCGGAGCTGGATGTTGCCCCCGAGCTTGCCGCCGGTGCGCTGGTCTTTATCCCCATCCGCGACCAGGGCGCCGAGCCCCAGGACATCAGCGTGGCGGTGGACGCCACCCGCCCGCCTGGCCCGGTCGTCAAGCTGGTGGCCGAGCAGCTGATGGCCGCGCTACAGGCCAGCCTGGACCAGGCCCGCAGCGCTGGAAAAAAGGCTTAACGCTCAGCCCGGTAGGGCTCGTCCATCGCGACAAAATCCTGCTCGGCCAGTGCCGCATCGATCCAGGCCTTGACGCCGGGCAGCTGGTGCACGCGCTCGATATAGGCGGCAATCTCGCCGGGCACCGGCAACTGGTAAGTTTTGAGGCGTGAGCACACCGGCGCGAAGTAGGCATCGGCGATGCTGAACTGGTCAAACAGCATGGGGCCACCATGCTGGACCAGCAGATGGCTCCACATGCTGCACAGGCGTTCGACGTTCTTGCGCACGGCGGCATTGTCGCGCCAGACAATCCGGCCCACCTCGGCCAGGTCGGCCTCGATGTTCATTGGGCAGGCGCTGCGCAGGGCGGTGAAGCCGCCATGCATTTCGGCGCAAATGCTGCGGGCGCTGGCGCGGGCTGCTTTGTCCTGGGGCCAGAGCTGTTTCTCGGGGAACTGCTCGGCCGCATATTCGGCAATTGCCAGGCTGTCCCAGACGCTGGTATCGCCATCGCGCAGCAGCGGAACCGTGCCGGTGGGGCTGAGGGCGGTCATCGTGCGCTTGAACTCGGACTGGCTGTCAAAGCCGTCAAAGCGGACCAATTTCTCTTCAAAAGGGATGTCCGCCTGGCGCAGCAGCACCCAGGCGCGCATGGACCAAGACGAATAATTTTTATTGCCGATATAAAGCTGCAGCATGATCTAGACCAATCAGTGAATGAGATGCCACCCGCTTTATACCGTATGCGCAAGCCCACAAAAGGGCTCGCCAGGTGCTAAGACTCAGCCATCGGCCAGACCACACCGTTGTCGTTCAGGATAGCGTCCAGCGGCAGGTCATGGGCTTCGGGCTCGAAGTCATCGACAAAGCCATTGGTAAAGCCCAGGCCCACGGTGAAGGGGCGCGGCTCCAGGGCGGCCAAGGTGCGGTCGTAAAAACCGCCACCATAGCCCAGGCGGTAGCCACCCGGACCATAGCCTACACAAGGCACAAACAGGAGGGTGGGCACGACCAGCTCGGTGTTTTGCGGCTTGGGGATGTCGTAGGCGTCCATCTCCATGGGGCAGCCGGGGTACCAGGCATGGAAGCTCAAGGTCTTGTGCTGCTTGTTGACGACGGGCAGGGCGATGCGCCGCAGTTTGGGCTCGTCCATCAGCGCACCGTCTTCTTTCCAGCGGTGCAGTGCTGGCAGCGGGTCAAACTCGCCCTTGATCGGCCAGTAGGCGCCAATGACGGCATCCTGGCGTTCCATCAGCCAAAAGCGCAGTACTTGCTGGAGCTGTTCGGCGCGCTCCAGGCGATCGGGCATATGCAGACGCTGTTCAATGAGCGCTTGGCGTACGGCTTTTTTATCCATTGCAAATATCCCTACAGAAACACGCTGGGTGACCCATTCTGACAGCCAAAAGTGACGTTCCCAGCAAATTGAAGCCGGTAAAAACCAGGTATCTTTTTTACATGTTGGGGCTGATTCGGTAAGTGCGTGTAAGCGGATGCCTGGTATTGCAGCCTTTTAACCTGTAGCCATGCCGGGCGGTGTGTATGATTTTGTGGTTCACCTGGGCGCCGCTGGATAGCGCCGCCGTCTTGCAACCTGGAGCGGCTATGCGTCGGAATTTTTTGCTTACCCCTTTGATGGCGGCCCTGCTGGCCTGCAGCGCGCTGCCACTGGCCGCACAGACGATTTTGCAGGGCGCAACGGCCGCGCCCGCCTCGGTGCAAACGCCCGTGCAACTGCAGTCCAGCCCCTCGGTCAGCAGCGGCATGGTCAATGACGATGTGATCGTCGACATGCAACAGGCCTTTCGCAAGCGCGAGAAAAACAAACTCACCCAACTGCTGCCCAATGCGCGCGGCCATGTGCTGGAGCCCTGGGCGGCGTATTGGGAACTGCGCGCCCGCCTGAATGAAGCGACCCAGGACGAGGTACAGGCCTTTCTGACCCGCTGGGCTGGCACCTACCAGGAAGACCGGCTGCGCAACGACTGGCTGCGCCTCTTGGGCCAGCGCCGCGACTGGAGCAATTTTGATGCGATGTACCCCGCCTTCCGCATGGGCGATGACCGCGAGCTGCGCTGCTATGCAGCGGTGATCGACCTGGCCAAGGGGGGCCAACGCGATCCCTTGGCCGAGACCGTCAAGAGCAACTGGTATGCGCAGCGCGATTCGGAAGACGGCTGCAACTTGGCGGCCTCCGAGATGTTCTCGGCCGGTGGCTTGCAGGCCGATGATGTGTGGCGCAGAGCGCGCCAGACGATGGAGACGGGCCGCCCGCGCGCGGCCCGCGCTGCGGTAGAGGTGGTGGCCCCCATGCAACTGCCCGCCTTCGCGACCATGTTGCAGTCGCCCAGCAAGTTTTTGACGGCCAAGGCCAAGACATCATCCAAGGAGCAGCAAGAGCTGGCCACCTTGGGGCTGATCAAGATCGCGGCGGACAACCCCGATGGCGCTGCCACCTTGATGGAAAGCCGCTGGAACGAGCTGCTGACCCAACCGCGCCGCGACTGGGTCTGGGGCGTCATCGGCAAGACCCAGGCCACCCGCCTGTCGCCCGATGCGATGGCCAGTTTTGCCAAGGTGGGCAAGGAGGCGAATCTGAGCGATGACCTGCTGGCCTGGAAAACCCGCGCCGCGCTGCGCGCCGGCCAGTGGCAGCAGGTGCGCAAGAGCATTGAGGCGATGAGCGCCGAGGAGCGGGACGACCCCACCTGGATGTACTGGCAGGCCAAGGCCTTGCAGGCCGGCCGTATCAGCGAGGCGCAGACCCAGCAGTCGCGCCAATTGCTGCAGAAGATCGCCGGCACCCAGGGCTTTTATGAGCAGCTGGCGCAAGAAGAGCTGGGCCAGCCCATCGTCATCGCCACCCAACCGGCCCCCATTGATGAGCAGGCACGCCAGGCGGTGCGCAGCAGCCCGGGCCTGGCGCGCGCGCTGTATGCGATCCAGCTGGGGCTGCGCAGTGAAGGCGTGCGCGAGTGGAACTACATGACCAACCTGCACCAGCGCGGCGGCATGGACGATGCCCAGCTGCTGGCTGCCGCCGAGCTAGCCTGCCAGCGCCAGATCTGGGACCGCTGCATCAACACCAGCGAGCGCACCAAGACGGTGGTCGATGCCGGCCAGCGCTACCCCATGCCGTTCAAGGATGCGGTGGTCAACCGCTCGCGCGAGATCGGGCTTGATCCCGCCTATGTCTATGGCCTGATTCGGCAGGAAAGCCGCTTCATCATGGATGCGCGCTCGGGCGTGGGTGCCTCGGGCCTCATGCAGATCATGCCGGCCACCGCCCGTTGGACGGCCCGCAAGATCGGCATGACCGATTTCACCCCAGCCAGCATCAATGACCGCGATACCAACATTACCCTGGGCACCGCCTACCTGAAGCTGGCGCTGGACGATTTTGACGGCTCGATGGCCCTGGCTGCCGCCGGCTACAACGCCGGCCCGGGCCGGCCGCGCAACTGGCGCAACGGTCCGGTGCTTGATGGCGCCATCTGGGCCGAGAATGTGCCCTTTTCCGAGACCCGCGACTATGTGAAAAAGGTGCTCTCCAACACCACCAGCTACGCCGCGATTCTGACGGGCCAGCCTCAGTCGCTGCGTGCGCGCCTGGGCTCGGTGGGCCCCAAGCCTGAGGGCGAGCCGGATCTGTCCAAAGAGCTGCCTTGACCTGCCGCTTTTGCGCAGTGCCGCACGGCACTGCGCGCTAGGTTCTACTGGTTAATGAGCATCGTGCCCTCGCGCCGCGCGGCGCCTGAGCGTTCCAGGTCGGCCACCAGCGATGCATGCCACTGCGCCAGGTCCTGGTCGGCAAAGTAGCGCTGGTGCAGCAGGCCGTAGTAGGGCGTGGCGGCCAACCAGGTCTGCACTTGCGCTAGCGGTAGCTGCTGCCATTCCAACAGCTTGTACTTGAGCAGCACCTTGGCGGCATAGAGGGCATGGCGCTCGGGGCTTTGCACAAAGCGTTCCAGCCGCTGGCGCGCGGTGTGCAAGGCCGTGCCCACATCGCTGAACGCACTGCCATGGCCGGGCAGCACCAGGCGGGGCTGCAGGCGCTCGATAACATCCAGTGTCGCTGCCACCTCATCAAAAGCCGCTGTGCCTTCAATCTCCGGAAAGACCACGCCAAAGCCGTTTTCCCAGAGCGCATCGGCGGAGATCAGGGTGCGCGAGGCGGGCTCAAACAAGATCACCGAATGTGGGTCGTGCCCGGGCGCGGCATGGCATTGCCAGCGCTGCTCGCCTAGCTGGATATCTGTGCCGGGCTGCAGCACCTCGTCCATCTGAAAGCGCGGGCAGTCCTGGCCGGTGGGGCGGTAGCTCAGCTGGTTCTCATCCCAATCGATGACGGCCTGCGCATGGCCGGGCGCAATGCTGGTGCGGGCCTGGGGCCAGCGCTGCTGCAAGGCGGCATTGCCGCCGCAGTGGTCGCTGTGCAAATGGGTGTTGACGATGCGCTGCAGCGGTGCGCCTTGCAAGCTGGCCTCCACCAGGCTCACGGTTTGCTCGGCATGGATGCAGTAGCCGGTGTCGACCACGGCGCTGACGCCCCGCACAAACACGGCATTGTTGGCCGACAGCCAACCGCGCTCGATGAACTGGAGATCCGGTGGCAATGGCAGGGCGGAGGCGGGCATGGTGGAGCAGGCGGCGGGGGCAAGACCCCCAGCCTAGCAGACCCGAAAAGCGGGCGCTTGCCCGGCTGGCACCCAGGCGTCAGCGCGGTGGCTGCGCCGCGCTGCTGCCGAGCATAAAGGCCTGGCGGGCCTGCTCGGGCGCGGCCAGCGTATCGGATTCGTCCTTGAGCTGCACGCCCGAGAGCTGACGCTGGCGGGCCTGCTGCATCAGGTAGTGCAGCTTGTGGACGGCATGCGCATAGCTCAACCCTTGCTCGCGCACATTGGAGATGCAGTTGCGCGACTCATCGGTCATGCCCGGGCGGGGCTGCCAGGTCATGTACAGGCCCATGCTGTCCGGAGAGCTGAGGCCCGGGCGCTCGCCGATCAGCACCACCACCAGCGAGGCGCCCAGCGCCGCCGCAATCTCATCGCCCAGCGCCACCCGCGCATTGCGCACGACGCTGATCGGGCCGACGCGCCATTGCTCGGCCAGCGCCGGCAGCATCTGGCGCAGAAAGGGCAGGGCATTGCGCTCTATCGCGAGGGAGGACAGGCCATCGGCCACGACAAACACCACATCGGCAGTGGCGGTCGGCAAGCCCTGCAGCAGCGTGCGCGATTCGGCACCCAGGCGCCGGCCCAGATCGGGCCGCTGCAGGTATGTGGGGCGGTCTTGCGCGGCGCTTTGCAGGCGCAACACCGGCTGCGCCTCGGGTGCCAGTGTTTGCAGCTCCCCTGCCAGCAGCTCAATATCGACCTCGGTGTGTACGGCCATGCGCGCCTGGGCATGGGCCAAGGCAAAGTCCAGATGCGCGCGCGTGGGCAGGCTGGTGCCGGCGCGGCCCAGCGCAATGCGGGCACTGGTGAACTGGCGCAGCCGCTCCCAGGGATTGGGGGTGACGGCGGCGCTGGCCGGCTCGGCGGCGGGCAGCGGTGCTTGGGCGGGGGGGCGTGGGGGCATGGAGAAATTCAATTCAGCTGGGCCAGCGCCCGCGAAAAAGGCGCGGGCAGGTCATGGGCCAGGCGCAGGCCCGGGCCACCGGCCTGGGTGATACCCATGGTCTGCAGCCAGGCCTCGAACTCGGGCGTGGGCCGCAGGCCCAGGGTCTTGCGCAGGTAGAGCGCATCGTGGAAGGAGGTGGTCTGGTAGTTCAGCATGATGTCGTCCGAGCCCGGAATGCCCATGATGAAATTGATGCCCGCTACGCCAAACAAGGTCAGCAGCACATCCATGTCGTTCTGGTCGGCCTGCGCATGGTTGGTGTAGCAAATGTCGCAGCCCATCGGCAGGCCCAGCAGCTTGCCGCAGAAATGGTCTTCCAGCCCGGCGCGGATGATCTGCTTGCCGTCGTAGAGGTACTCGGGGCCGATAAAGCCGACCACGGTATTCACCAGCAACGGCTGGAACTTGCGCGCCACCGCATAGGCGCGCGCCTCGCAGGTTTGCTGGTCCAACCCATGGTGGGCGCCGGCCGACAGTGCGCTGCCCTGGCCGGTTTCAAAGTACATGGCATTGTTGCCGACCGTGCCGCGCGCCAGGCTCTGCGCCGCGTCATAGCCCTCTTGCAGCAGGGCCAGGTCAATGCCAAAGCTGCGGTTGGCATCTTGCGTGCCGGCGATGGACTGGAAGACCAGGTCCACCGGCACGCCCCGGCCAATGGCCTCGATGCTGGTGGTCACATGGGTCAGCACGCAGGACTGGGTGGGGATCTGGTACTGCTGGATCACCTCGTCGAGCATGTAGAGCAAGGTGCTGACGGCGGCAATGCTGTCGCTGGCCGGGTTGATGCCGATGACGGCATCGCCATTGCCATACATCAGGCCGTCGAGGAGGCTGGCGGCAATGCCCGAGGGGTCGTCTGTGGGGTGGTTGGGCTGCAGGCGGGTGGACATGCGGCCGGGCAGGCCGATGGTGTTGCGAAAGCGGGTGACGACGCGGCATTTCTGCGCGATCAGGATCAGGTCCTGGTTGCGGCAGAGCTTGGAAGTGGCGGCCACCATCTCCGGGGTCAGGCCGGGCGCCAGTGCGCTCAGCGTGGCCTCATCAGCGGCATCGGACAGCAGCCAGTCGCGGAAACCGCCCACCGTCAAATGCGCCACCGGGGCAAAGGCGGCACGGTCATGGCTGTCGATGATCAGGCGGGTGACCTCGTCGCTCTCATAAGGCACCAGCGCCTCTTGCAGAAAGTGCGCCAGCGGCAGGTCGGCCAGCGCCATCTGCGCAGCGACGCGCTCGGTGTCATGGCGGGCCGCGACGCCCGCCAGGCTGTCGCCCGAGCGGGCAGGGGTGGCTTTGGCCATCAGCTCGCGCAGCGATGCAAATACATGGCGCTCGGCGCCGACGGTATGGGAATAGGGCATGGTGGCTCGTCAGGGCGTTGTCTCGCCGGGGGCGTCCGCCACCAGGTGGTGGCGGCTGTACAGCGCAAAGTAGGCGACGAAGACGGCGTAGACGATGACGGCGCCAACGAGCACCCGAGGGTCTACCAAGAAGCCCGCCACTACGGCGATGCAGGCCAGCACCAGCGCAATGCCCGAGGTGAACACGCCCCCCGGCGTGCGGTAGGCGCGGGGCAGGTTCGGCTCCTTGATGCGCAGCCAGATGTGCGAGGCCATCATCATCACGTAGGAGATGGTGGCGCCAAACACTGCGACGAGGATCAGCAGATCGCCCTGGCCGCTGAGCGACAGCGCAAAGCCGATGGCGCCGGGTACCAGCAGGGCCAGATAGGGCGTTTTGCGTTGGGTGGTCAACGACAAACCCCGGGGCAGGTAACCGGCGCGCGACATCGCAAACACCAGGCGCGAGTAGCCATAAATGATGGAGAAGAAGCTGGCAATCAGCCCGGCCAGGCCGACAAAATTGACGAAGCGGCTGATCCAGGTGGGGCCGCCCAGCACCTTGCTGGACTCCAGCGCCTCGACCAGCGGGTTGCCCGAGTTCATCAAGGCCGCCGCACCGGCACCGCCCGGTGCCAGCACCAGGATCAATCCGCAAAAGACCACCAGCACGACGATGGCGCCGATCAAACCCCTGGGCAGATCGCGGCGCGGGTCCTGCGCTTCTTCGGCGGCCAGCGGCACACCTTCCACCGCCAGAAAGAACCAGATGCCATAAGGGATGCAGGCCCAGATGCCGAGGTAGCCAAAGGGCAGAAAGTCGCTGGCGCCCCAGGCATCGGTGGGTGCAATGTCAAACAGGTTGCTGAACTGGAAATGCGGCACCATCGCGACGACAAATACCACCAGCGCGACCACCGCCAGCGCGGTGACGGCAAAAATCAGGCGCAGAGCCTCGCCGGCGCCATAGATATGGATGCCCAGAAACACGGCATAAAAGCCCAGGTAGACCATCCAGCCATCGATGCCGAACAGCGACTGGCAGTAGGCGCCGATAAAGGTGGCGATGGCGGCCGGGGCAATCGCGTATTCCATCAGGATTGCCACACCGCAGAGAAACCCACCCCAGGGCCCAAAGGCGCGCCGCGCAAAGCCATAACCGCCGCCGGCCGTGGGGGCGATGGTCGCCAGCTCGGCCAGCGCAAAGCACATGCAGGCGTACATGGTGGCCATCAGCGCGGAGGCCACCATCAAGCCGCCCCAGCCCCCCGTTTTGAGGCCAAAGTTCCAACCAGCGAAATCGCCGGAGATGACATAGGCCACCCCCAGGCCGACCAGCAGCAGCCAGCCGGCTGCCCCGCGCTTGAGCTGGCGCTGCTCGAAATAGTTGCTGGGCTGCGCGGCGCTGGCGCCTGCTTGCGGGGTGTTATCGGCCATGGCCTACCTTGTTGTCGATGGTGTCCCCCATGGTGGCAAGAATGTGGGCTGCGCTCTATCCGATTTCGGCAAATCTGGATAAGGGGAAGGCTGGGTTGACCTTGGTCCGCTTTTTGCATGACCATGCCTGTATGCCCAGCCACGCCATTGCGCCTCCATGTCCTTGAGCGCCCCTCCTCCATCGCCTGCACTGAGCAGCCGCCGGGCTGCGCAAGTGGCGCAGACCTGTGATGTGGACGAGCAGGCGGCCTTGCTGCAGGGCTGGAACCAGCGTTACGAGCAGCTGTCGGCCGGCAGTTTTGAGGGCAGGGTCACCAGCCTGCACCTGGGGCCCATCCAGGCCTGGCGTGAATTTTCCAGCCAAGCCTTGCACCAGACCGGGGCATTGCGCGCCGGGCAGCTGGCCATCGGGCTGCCCAGCAGCATTCCGGGCAACACCATGTTCTGCAACCGCTCTTGCAGCGAGGGGCATGCGATTGTGTTTTCAGGCGATGGGCCGTTTGAGTTTGTCTCGCCGGGCGGCATGGAGATCATCGACTTTGTCGTGGACCAGGGCAGCCTGGACCCCTACCTGACTGCCAGCGAGCGCGAACAGCTGCAGGGCCAGCTGGCGCAGCCGCATCTGCGGCCGGTATCGGCCCATGAGCGCTGGCGCCTACCGATTCTGCTATCCGACATGCAGCAGTGCCTGGCGCAGACGGCGCCCGAAGCGCTGCCGCCCCAGCAGCTCGACGAGATGGCTGGCGATGTGCTGGCGGCCATCGCCGCCGTGCTGCGCGATGGGGTGGGCAGTGAGGCCGATGAGCAGCTGTCTTACCAACGGCGTGCGCATATCGTCAGCATGGCGCGGGAGCGGGTGGTGGCGACGGGCGCCGATGGCTCATTGACGGTGGAGGACCTGTGCCAGGCGCTGGCAGTGAGCCGCCGGGCCTTGCAGTACTCGTTCCAGGAGGTGCTGGGCATCTCGCCGCAAAGCTATCTGCGCGCCGTGCGCCTCAATGGGGCACGCCGCGCCATCAAGCAGGGCAGCAGCGTCTCGGACGCTGCGCTGGCCTGGGGCTTTTGGCACTTTGGCCGCTTTGCGCAGGAGTACAAGGCGCTGTTTGCCGAGCTGCCCTCGCTGACCTGCAAGCGCTACCGCTGAGCGGCCCGCGCCGCGTATCAGTCGGGCGCGTCGGCCGCCAGCTCCGGCAGGCCGCGCAATGCGGCATACACGGGGGTGAAGTCGCCCTCGGTCATGTCAAACAGCTGCTGGAAATCGTCGATGACGAAGTAGGTCTGCTGGTAGCTGTCGATCTTGTAGCGGGTGCGCATGGTGCGCTCCAGCGACAGCGGCAGGCGCTGGGGCAGCGGGCTGGTTACCGCATGCTGCAGCTCACCCGATGAGCTCAGGATACCGGCGCCATAGGCGCGGATCTCGCCTTGCTCGCGGATCAGGCCAAACTCGATCGTGTACCAGTACAGGCGGCTGAGCATCTCGCAGGCGCCCAGGCGCTCGGCCTTGAGTCCGCCCTGGCCATAGCGCTGTACATAGTCGGCAATCACCGGGTTGAAGAGCAGCGGCACATGGCCAAACAGGTCGTGGAAGATATCGGGCTCGACCACATAGTCGAACTCTTCTGGCTTGCGGATCCAGTCGGTGACCGGGAATTGCCGGTTGGCCAGCAGGCTGAAAAAAGGCACCTCCGGGATCAGGCCCGGCACGGCCACAATCTCCCAGCCCGTCGCCAGGCGCAGGCGCTGGTTGATGTCTTCAAAGCGGGGGATGCGGTCTTCCACGCCCAGCGAGGGCAGCGCATCGATAAAGGCCTGGCTCGCCAGCCCCGGCAGCAAGGCCTTTTGGCGCGCATACAGGCGCCGGTAGGTGTCGTGGTCGGCCTCGGTGTAGGCGGCGTAGTCTTGCGCGCAGGTGTAGTCATCCTGCGCGCGGCTGTAGTCGCCACGGGGTGGGCGGTCGGATTGTCCATAAACCACGGGTGCTTGTCCCATGCTGTGCTCCTTACGTTTTTATAGAGACCAGCCGGGCACCCGCAGTTATGGCTGCAGGCGCTCAGTTGGTCTTGATCTTGATCGTGTTGATCAGAAACTGAAACTTGCGACCTTCCTGCGAGACAAAGTGCGACAGCTCCTTGAGGCGCATGTCTTCAGGCGCAATGCCCATCTTCAGGTACTCGGCCTTGAAGCGCGGGTCGGTCAGCGCGCCCTGGAAGGCGAAGGCGTACTTTTGCGCTTCCTGGTCGGGCAGGCTGGCAGGCGCAAACACGCCAAACCAGGTGGAGACATCAAAGCCTGGCACCGACTCGTTCACCGGCGGCACCTGGGGCAGGGCCACATTGCGGTCTGAGGTGGTCACCGCCAGCGGCAGCAGCTCGCCAGACTTGATCAGCGGCAGGGCCGAGGCCAGGTTGTCAAACACCACATCGATCTCACCGCTCAGCAGCGCCTTTTGGGCGGGGGCTGCACCGGCGTAAGGCACGCTGGGCATCTGCAGATTGGCCAGCGACTTGAGCATCTCGCCCGAGATGTGGCCGATACTGCCGTTGCCGCCCGAGCCCATCTTCAAGGTGCCAGGGTGGCCCTTGATGTAGGCCACCATCTCCGAGGTGGTCTTGATGCCCAGCTGCTCGGCGCGGCTCTTCTTCATCACCAGCACGTTGGGTACGCGTGCCACCAGGATCAACGGCTTGAAGTCCTTCTGTGCGTCGTACTGCGGGGGCGTGCCCAGGTAGGGCAGGACGGCATGCGTGGCCACCGCACCCATCAGCACCATGTTCTCTTGGGGTTTGGCCTGGGCCACCAGGGTGGCACCGGTGGCGCCACCGGCGCCGGGCTTGTTGGCCACCGTGATGGCGCCCAGTTGCTTTTCAGCGCCCTGGGCCAGCAGGTGGGCCGAGGTGTCCAGCGGGCCACCTGCGGGGTAGGGCACTACAAAGGTCAGGGGTTGGCTGGCGTTCTGCGCGCTGGCAGCCAACATGAAACCAGACAGGGCGGCGGCGAGGAAGACGGAGCGTTTCACAATTGTTTCCAGATTGATAAATCGCTCCGGAGTATAGAGAGGCCGCATGGCAAATTGAGGAAGATCAACGCTGCGGCCCTTCAATTTTTCCTATAACACCCCGCGGCGCATCTGATCGAGCTCAATGCTTTCGAACAGCGCCTTGAAGTTGCCATTGCCAAAACCGTCATCGCCCTTGCGCTGGATGAACTCGAAGAAGATGGGGCCAAGCTGGTTCTCGCTGAAGATCTGCAGCAGCAGTTTCTGGCCCGTGCCATCGATCAGGATCTTGCGCTTTTTCAGTTCGGCCACGTCCTCGCCGTGGTCGGGCAGGCGCTTGTCGACCAGCTCGTAGTAGGTGTCGATGGTGTCGAGCAGCTTGACGCCGCCGGCGCGCAGCTGGTCCACCGTTTCATAGAGGTTGTCCGAGCCCATCGCGATGTGCTGGATGCCTTCGCCGTTGTACATGTCCAGGTATTCCTGGATCTGGCCGGCTTTTTCCTTGCCCTCTTCATTGATGGGGATGCGGATCTTGCCGCAGGGGCTGGTCATGGCCTTGCTCTTGACGCCGGTGACCTGGCCTTCGATGTCGAAGTACTTGACCTCGCGGAAGTTGAACAGACGCTCATAGAAGTCTGCCCATTCGTCCATGCGGCCCCGGTGTACGTTGTGGGTCAGGTGGTCGATATAGGTCAGGCCATGGCCGTGCGGGTTCAGGGCCTCTTGGGCGCTGATGCCGGGCAGGGGCTCAAAGTCCACATCGAAGAAGCCGATGTTGCCGATATCGCCGGCTTGCGCGCCGTTCTTGCCGCGCCAGCGGTCCACCAGATAAATCAGGCTGTCGCCGATGCCCTTGATGGCGGGGATGTTCAGCTCGCCCGGGCCGGCCTGGCCAGCATAGCCCCAGGCGCCCAGGCCCAGTGCGCGCTCGTAGGCAGCCTTGGCATCTTGCACGCGGAAGGCAATGGCGCAGACGCTGGGCCCGTGCAGGCGGGCAAAGCGCTGGGCAAAGCTGTCGGGCTCGGCGTTGATGATGAAGTTGATACCGCCTTGGCGGTACAGGGTGACATGCTTGTGGCGGTGGCGGGCCACGGGCTTGAAGCCCATGGACTCGAAGACCTTGCCCATGGCGACCGGATCGGGTGCGGCGTATTCGATGAACTCGAAACCGTCGGTGCCCATGGGGTTGTCCCAGGTCGTGAACTCTATGGTTTGGTGGGGGATGGCGGCTGTCATCGCAGGTCTCCTGTGGATCGTCTCTGGTGTCGCCAGCATGGGCTGGCTGCTTTGGATCCACTGTACCGGTCTTGGCGCGCAGCATTTTGGCGATTTATCACGCCTTGCTGGCTAGTAAAGCTTGATTTATGTGTTTATGTCAAAAACTGAGCAGTAAAATTGCGCCATCCTGTTGTGTTGCGCTGTTGCAGTGCAGCAAATGCCATTCGGAACCTCTGCCATGACTACCTCTGCCTACCCTCTGGACAAACTCGACCGTGCTATTTTGCAGCGCCTGCAGCACAACGGCCGCGAGACCTACGACGTCGTCGGCGAGCAGGTGGGCTTGTCGTCCAGCGCGGTGCTGCGCCGGGTAAAGCGGCTCGAAGAGGTCGGCGTCATCGAGCGTTATGTGGCTCTGGTCAAGCCTGAGGCGGTGGGCCTGTCGATGACGGCCTACCTGAATGTGCGGCTGGAGAAGTTCACCGAGGCGAGCAAGCGCAATCCGCTGGACCTCTTCCGCGCCAGCGTGCAAAGCTGGCCCGAGGTGGTGGAATGCGTGGCTCTGACCGGCGATATGGACTACCTGCTGCGCGTGGTCGTCGCCGACATGGCGCACTACAGCCGCTTTGTGATGGACACCTTGCTGCGCCACCCTGCCGTGCAGGATTGCAAGACCAGCTTTGTGCTGGACCGTGTGAAGCTCACCACAGCATTGCCGGTGTTGCCCGGGGTTTAAGCTGCATCCGATGTTGCGCCAGCGCAAATCGCGCTGCTCTTACGCGCTCGGCCAATGGCACCGAAAACTGCATGCCCAAGTGCCCACTTCCAGCGCAAAGCCGCATGGTTGCGGGCTCTGAATACCCCTTGTTAGCCCGGGGTAAGCCATAGGCACGAAATATGCTGCGTCGCAGCATGATTGATAATGCACGGGTTAACCCGTATATTTACCCCATGATCACGACTAAAGAATGGTTCCCTTCATCCGTTGCCAACGGCATGATGGCGTTTTTCCCCTTCTTTGGCCGCATGGGTGACAGCAAGAACCCCCAAGACGGCAAGAAGCCCCGACCTTCTGCCTCTATGGTTCCTATCCGCGCCCTCAGTGAGCGTCACCGCCCGCGCATCCTTGCCCACCTGCTGGACCTGGACGCGCAAGACCGCTATCTGCGCTTTGGCTACCAGGCCAATGATGCGCAGATCGAGCGCTATGTGGACAGCCTGAACTTTGAGCGCGACGAGATCTTTGGCATCTACAACCGCCACCTCAAGCTGATCGCGATGGCCCATGTGGCCTATGCACCGCCCTCGTCCAACATGGGCAGCTGTGCCGAGTTTGGCGTGTCCGTGCTCAAAATGGGGCGTGGCAAGGGCCTGGGCAGCCGTTTGTTTGAGCGTGCAGCGATGGATGCGCGCACCAAAGGTGTGCAGATGCTGTTCATCCACGCGCTGTCCGAGAACACCGCGATGCTGAAGATTGCCCGCAAGGCCGGTGCTTCGGTGGAGCGCGATGGCTCGGAGTCCGAAGCTTACTTGAAGCTGCCGCCCGCTGGTTTTGACACCCGCATGGCCGACCTGGTCGAGGACCAGATGGGCGAGATGGACTACCTGTTCAAAAGGCAGGCGCGGCAGTTCTGGGATTTTCTGTCCACCGTGCAGGAAGTGCGGCGCGATGTGCAGCAGGGCCGCCACAAATCGGGCCAGTGAACGGCGGATGTGAGGCAGAGCGCTGCTGAAGAATTCAGCAGCGATTTCGGAGGAAATCCGCAATCCGTTATCCTGATTGCTTGTTCCACTACCGCACGTCCTGCATTCCAAGACAGTGTCAGACCCCCATCCCTCGCGCTTCCCCGACAAGGAAGACAAACGCAGCTTTTTTCAAAAGGTTGCCGAACTGATTCACCCGGCCCCAGACTCTGCGGACGAGTTGATCGAAACCCTGGCGGAAGCCGAAAGCAACGATGTCATCAACGCCGACTCCCGCGTGATGCTGGAGCGGGTCATCCGCATGGAAGACATGACCGCAGGCGATGTGATGGTGGCCGCACCACGCATGGACCTGGTCGACATCGAAGCCGACTACGAGTCGGTGCTGCATACCGTCATCAACACCGCCCATTCGCGATTCCCGGTGTTCCAGGGTGAGCAGGAAAACATCATTGGCATCTTGATGGCCAAGGATTTGCTCAAGCTCCAACGCTCCCCCCAACTCAATCTGCGTGCGCTCCTGCGCCCGGCGGTATTTGTGCCCGAGAGCAAGGGCCTCAACGACCTGCTGCGCGAGTTCCGTGGCAACCGCAACCACCTGGCCATCGTCATCGATGAGTTCGGTCGCGTGGCTGGCCTGGTCACGATTGAGGATGTGCTCGAGCAGATCGTCGGCGAGATCGAGGACGAGTTCGATTTGCCTGAAGACGAAGGCGACATCTTTGCGCTGGCCGATGACACCTTCCGCATCTCGGGCGATACGCCGGTGGAGCGGGTGGCCGAAGAGTTCAACGTGGTGCTGGAGAGCAGCGACCCCGATGAGAGCTTTGAGACCATTGGCGGCCTGATAGCCCACGAGCTGGGCCATGTGCCCAAGCGCGGCGCCCACATCATGCTGGGTGGCCTGCACTTTGAGGTGCTGCTGACCAAGGGCGGAGCGGTGCGCTGGTTCCGAGTGCAGCGGGCGGCACCGGTGTCGGACCCGGCGGCAGACGCCTGACGGCGGCCGGGTCAGCGGACGGCTGGCCTGCCCCCTGATAGCCCAATGGCAGCGAATCCAAGATTCGCTGCCATTTTTTATGGGCGTTGGCCATGCGCAACCGGCGTTTGGCCTTGCGGGCCAGAGTGCTGGCCAGCCTCCCTAAAATGCTGCTCCATGCCCACCTCCCCACAAGCCCCCACCCCGGCGCCTGCCGCTACCAGTGCAACCACCGCACACCAGCCCGTCTGGCCGGCGATTGTCGCCCCGTATGCCGAGCCCCAGGACCATTGGATTGAACAGCTGGGCCGCCGCCGCAATGATGACTTTGCCTGGCTGAAGTACATCCCCGAGTCGGGCACGCGCACGATGGACAACCTGCCCGAGCCCTTGGGCAGCCTGCTGCAGGCCGAGCGCGACTATGCGGCGCAGATGCTGGCGCCATTGGCCCCCTCGGCACAGCGCTTTTACGAGGCGATGGCCGCCCATGTCTGCAGCACCGAGCTGGCGCCGCCCGCCGCTCTGCAAGGCTGGGCCTATAGCAGCCAAGCTGGGGCAGGCGGCCAACGTGTGTTTGTGCGCAGCCATTCGGATGGCCGGGTGCAGACCCTGGTCGACGAGGCCGTGCAATCCGAGGGTCATGTCTACTACCGCGCGACCGACCACCAGGCCAGCCCGGATGACCGTTACTACGCTTGGGCCGAAGACCTGATCGGCAATGACCGCCACCGCATCTGCGTGCTCGATACCCAGACCGGTGAAACCCAGGTGCTGGTGGCCGAGGATGCGTTTGGCTATGGCGGGCTGACGTTTTCGCCGTCGTCGCAGGACCTGTTCTGGATCTGGCGCGATGCGCACAGCCGGCCCTCGCGCCTCTACCGCAGCGCGCTGCAGGGCGGCGAGCCGGTGCTGGTACACGAGGAAACGGACCCCGCGCTGTTTATGCGCGTGGTGCGCACGGCGGCCAATGGTTTTGTGGTGCTGAGCCTGTTCGGGCCGGACACCAGCGAGGTCCACCTGATTGCCGCCGGCCAGGAACATGCCCCGGCCCGGCTGCTGCGCCCGCGCGAGCGCGGCATCCGCTACGAGGTCAATGAATGGAATGGCAACCTGGTGGCGCTGACCAATGCCGGTGGCGCCACCGACCGTCAGATTCTGCGGCTCGACCCCGAGCACCTGCAGCCCCAGCAAACCCTGGCCGCCCACCGCCTGGGCGTGCCCATCATCAAGATGCAGCCCTTTGCCAGCACCTTGGTGCGGCTGGAGCGGGTCGACGGCCTGCACCAGCTGGTGCTGCTGCAGCGTGATGGGACGGAGACGACGATCCGATTTGACGAGCCCGCGTACACGCTGGATTTGCTGCCCGGCCAGCACTGGGATGCCAGCCATGTGCGCGTGAAGCACCAGACGCCGGCCCAGCCGCCGCGCTGGCTGGACATCCGCCTGGCAGACGGCCAGATGACCGAGATGGGCCGCGAAACCTGGAGCGGGCTGGACACCGCGAACTACCGCATCGAGCGGCTGCAGGCGCGCGCCGTTGATGGCGAGTGGGTGCCGCTGACGGTGCTCTCGCGCAAGGATATCGATGCCAGCCAGCCCCAGCCGCTGCTGCTGACCGGCTATGGCGCCTACGGCATTGCGCACGAGGCCTCGTTCTCGCTGCCGGCCCTCGCCTGGGTCGATGCCGGCTACCGCTATGCGATTGCCCATGTGCGCGGCGGCTCGGAAAAAGGCCATGGCTGGTACCAGGGCGGCTGCCGAGAGCACAAGCGCAACTCGATGACCGACTTCATCGCCTGCGCCCAGCATTTGCAGCAGCTGGGCTACACCACGCCACAGCAGACGGTGGCGCAGGGCATATCAGCCGGTGGCCTGCTGGTGAGTGGTGCGATGAACATGCAGCCCGCGCAATGGGCCGGCGTGATTGCGCAGGTGCCCTTTGTGGACATGCTCAACACCATGAGCGATGCCGACCACCCGCTGGTGCCGCTGCTGCGCCCGGACTGGGGAGACCCGCTGGCCGACCCGGTGGCCTACGACTACATCGCCGCGTTGTCGCCGTATGAGAACGTGCGCGAGGCGGCCTACCCACCGCTGCTGTGTACCGCTGGCTTGAAGGACGACCGCGTGCCGTACTGGGAGCCCGCCAAGCTGATGGCCAATGTGCGCCGCCGCTCCACCAGTGCAGCGCCTGCCTTGATGCTGCTGAACCCGGACAGCGGCCACCAGGAAAGCGACCAGCAGGAGAGTGTGTTGGGCCAGGCGGCGCGCTTGTGGGCCTTTGCCCAGCACTGCGCAACGGCCGGCAAGCCGCCCGCCGCTTAGATCGCCTGACCCGCCTGGGGCCGGCTGCGCTGAAACAGCCCCCAGGCGCACCAGGCCGACACCAGCAGCGCTGGCACGGCTGTGACCGTGATGGCGCTGAGCAGGTGGCCCTGCACCACCCAGGTGGAGACAAAGCCCGCCAGCAGCGGGCCTAGCGCGCTGAACACCGACACCACAAAGCTCCACAGCGCAAAGATGCGGGCGCGCAGCGCGGCGGGCGCCAAATCCTGCAGCATGGTGGGCACCAGCGCATTGGCAGTGCAGGTGATGAAGAGGAAGAGCGCCACCACCACAAAGGCCTGTGGCAGCGAGGCGGTAGAGAACAGCATCAGCACGGCCGGGACGGCCAGCAGCGCGCAGATACCCATGATCAGCGGGCGCACTGCCTGGCCCAGGCGCCTGGCCAGCCAACGGTCCAGCCAGGCGACGACCGGCAGGCAGCCCAGGGTGCTAACCAGCAAGATCGGCCCCATTACCTCGCCAATATGGGCGGGCGTGGCCTCAAAGCGCCGCTCCAGCGCCAGGGCGATCAGCTGGTTGAGGCCTTGCACGCCAATCATCAGACTGCCGGCGATGCCGACAAACAGGCCAATCGGCTGCCAGCGCGCGCGCAGAAACTGGCGCAGGGTGGCGCCGCTGGCACCATCGCTACTGGCGATGTGGCGGGGCGGATCGGCGGTGAAAAAACCTGCCAGCAGCAGCGGCAGGCCGGCCACCGACAGCAGCATAAAGGCCTTGCGCCAGGGATCCAGATCACCCGGGATCAGCGCGACAGCCGTGCTCTGGATGGCACCGGCAAAATAAAAGCCGGCGCTGGCACCGCTGGAGACGAGAGCCGCAAAGCCCAGGTTGGCCAGCACGCGGTGGCGCTGGGGGGCCAGGTCGGGGATCATCGAGTAGACCAGCGGCACCATCGCAAACTCGGTGATGCCGGCGGCCGAGCGACCCAGAAAGAAGAGGGGGAAGTTGGGTGCCAGCGCGCTCAGCACCATCATCGCGGTGGAGGCGGCAATCAGGCAGAGCAGCACGCGCTTGCGCGAGAAACGGTCGGCAAACCGGGCCAGCGGAATGGCAAGCGCACTGCCCACCAGCACGCCGGCCAGGCCCTGCAGCGCGCCAATGGCGGCATCGCTGATCGCAAAGCTCTTCTGGATGGCGGACAGCGAGATGGCCTGCAGGCCGTAGTCGCTCATCTGCACCCCGGCGGTGAGGCCCAGAAACACGACCGTCAACAAAGCGCGAACGGACCACTGAGCGGGTCCGGTGTCGGCGGCAGAGAGGTTGGCACTGCCGGAAGAAGTCGTCATGGAGAAAAAGGCAAAGAAGGAGCCACATCCAGTGCCACGGGCGCTGCCCGCAGCACTGGCACTAAGCGTTTAATCTTAGTTGCTTATTTCCACTGGTACTGCAGTTGCACATCGACGGTGCGGCCACCGCCGTAGTAGCAGTAAAAGTCACAGCCGCTGACATAGGTCTTGTCGGTCAGGTTGCGGGCATTGAGTTGCAGCGCCCATTCGCGGCTCAGGTCGTAGCGCACCATCAGGTCCAGCAAGGTGTAGCCGGAGATGCGCTTGCCGGGGCTGTAGCGCTGGTCTTCGGTCTGGCCGTTGTAGCGGGCACCGGCGGCGACGGTCAGCTTCTGGCTGTTGGCCAAGCTCAGGCTGTGGCTCAGCCACAAGCTGACCTGGTTGTCCGGAATCAGCGGCGTGCGCACCGTCTGGCTGGTGGTGATGTCCTGCTTGGAGTTGTTGTGCGTGTAGGCCGCCTTGATGGCAGTGGCCGCGCCCAGCTTGAAGTCTCCTTGCAGCTCCACGCCCTTGTTGGTGCGCTTGCCCGATTGCGACTGGATGTTGGAGGCGTCCGAGATCAGCGCGTTCTTTTCCTTCACGTCAAAGTAGGCGAGGGTCAGGGTGCCGTTGAGCCAGGAAGGCTCCATCTTCAGACCGATTTCGCTTTGCTTGCCTTCGTAGGGCTTGTAGGCCATGCCTGTGCTGTCCACACCGGCGATGGGCTTGAAGGATTCGGAGTAGCTGATGTAGGGCGACACACCGAAGTCGGTGATGTACATGGCGCCCAGGTTGACGCTGTTCTTGCTCACGTCGTAGGCGGCGTCGGAACCGCTGACCGAGCCGGTGTTCTTGGCGCTGTCATGGCGGATGCCGGCGTTGAAGTTCCAGTGGCTGCCCACGCGCAGCTGGGTGGAGGCATAGGCGCCCCACTGCTTGGAATGCAGGCCATAAGGCGTGCCGCTGATGTCGAAAGGCGCGCCATAGACAGGGTTGAACATGTCCAGACCCGGCACAAAGCCAAAGCCGTTGTTCATGCCGTCGGTGTCGGACTTGAGGTAGTCGATACCGAAGGTGGGCAGCAGCTGGATGCTGTCGGACAGCTTGAGCTTGCCGGTGATGCGGTTGTCCAGGTAATGGCTCTTGGAGGTGCCATCGGTGTAGGTGTAGCCGCGCGACAGCGTACGGTCGCCGTCCGAGCCATAGGCAAAGGTGTTGACCTGGTCCAGATCGAGGTGGGTGTACTTGTAGTTCTGTGTGAACTTCCAGTCGCTGTTGATCTGGTGGCTCAGCAGCCAGCCCAGGCTGGACTGGGTGCGCTTGAGGTGGTCCACACCGGGCTCGCCTGCGTTGAGGCGGCGGTCAATACGGCCGTAGGGCGTGTCGATGATGGTGCCGTAGGCGGGCAGGAAGCCGTTGGTGGGGCGGCCATCTTCGCGCTGCACGCTGCCCAGCAAGGTCAGCGAGGTTTGGGGGGTGAACTCCATCGTGACGCTGGGCGCCAGGTAGTAGCTCTTCATATTGGTTTCGCGCTGCTGGCCGTCTTCGCGGCGCGCCTGCGCCACAAAGCGGTAGTACACGGTGCCATCGGCATTGGCGATGTCGTTGTAGTCGATGCCGGCGCCAAAGCGCTTTTGGTTGCCCACTTCGGTGTTCAGCTGCAGCGCGCGCTCCTTCTTGGGGCGCTTGGTCACCAGGTTGACGATACCGCCGGACTCGGATGCGCCAAAGACCAGCGAATTGGCGCCTTTGACGACTTCGACCGTTTCCACACCAAAGATTTCGGGCTTCCAGACAAAGTAGCCGTTGGGCGAGGTGGGGGTGCCATCCAGCGACACCGAGGCGTCAAAGCCACGGATCTTGAACCACTCGACCTTGTTGTCCGCGCCAAAGGGCTCGCTGACCACGCCGGCCTGGTACTGCAGGGCCTGGTCCAGCTTGCGGGCACCCAGGGCGTCGATCTGGTCCTTTTGCAGCACGGCGCTGGAGTTGGGCGCGTAGAAGTCCAGGCTTTGCAGGTCGTTGACCGAGCCGATCACCGTCACGGTCTCCAACGTGGTGCTGGGTGCGTCGGCCTTGGCGTTGGCTGTCGCGGTGTCGGTGGTATCGGCGGTTTGTGCCAGCGCTGGGGCCGCAAAGCCGATAGCGCCAATGGCCAGCAGAACGGCGTGGACCACCGGGGTGTAGCGTGCGTATTGCATGGTGTTGGGGAGGAAGAGGGGAAGAAAGTGAGTGACGGGTAACTAGTTTGTAATTTTATATTGCAACCGATAATTATTCTCAGATGCATTCTCTTGTGTAGCAAATTAGCTGCATTTGGTAATTTCTATCGGGCGTTGCCGGGCGCCGCTGCGCGCTGCCGTTCAGCCCCTGCGCGGCAGTCCGCTACAGAGGGGGATCGCGTATAGTGCGCTCCAGCGGCCGCGCCTCTGGAGCGCGCGGTGGTGTCCCCCCTGCCAACCCTGATTGACCTGTGCCCGCTTCCTATTCTTATTCACCCTTTGAGTCACCGCGCCGCTTTCCCTGGCTGTGGTTTTGTATGGCGATCCTGGCCGGGGTCTTGCAAGCCTGGTCGCTCGCCTGGCCTTGGCATACGGATGGCTTTCCAGGCCACTACGGCCAGCCGCTGTGGTGGCTGCAGCTGCTGTCACTGGCGGTGCTGCCTGCGGCGCTGATGCGCGTGCAGCGCGCCTGGCATGGCGTGCTGATCGGCTGGGGTTTTGCCTGCGCCTGGCTCTGCGCCACTTTCTGGTGGCTGTTTATCTCCATGCACACCTACGGTGGCCTGCCGGCGCCTTTGGCGGTGCTGGCCGTGTTTGCGCTGGCCGCCTTTTTGGCGCTGTACTACGCCGTCGTCTGTGGCCTGTTTGTGGCCTGGCGGGGTGAGCGCCTGTCGGCCGCGATGCTGCTGTTTGCGGCACTGTGGCTGCTGGCCGAGCTGGCTCGTGGCCAGTGGTGGACCGGCTTCCCCTGGGGCGCCGGCGGTTATGCCCATGTTGATGGCCCCCTGGCCGGCTTGGCGCCCTGGATTGGCGTCTACGGCATTGGCGCCGTCGCATCGGCGATGGCCATGTGGCTGGCGGGCTTGCGGGCGGTGCATGCAAGGCATGCGTCGGGCTATGTGGCCCTGGCGGTGCTGGTGGGTGTCGTGTGGCTGGCGCAAGGCCTGCCCCAGGCGGCGGTGGCAGCAGCGCCCAATCAACCGGTATCCGTTGCGCTGCTGCAAGGCAATATCTCACAGGGCGAGAAGTTCCAGGCCAGCTCGGGCATCCCGATGGCTCTGGCCTGGTATGCCCAGCAGTTGCAGCAAAGCCAGGCCGACATGGTGATTGCGCCGGAAACGGCCATCCCAGTGCTGCTGCAGCAAGCGCCGCATGGCTACTGGCAGGAATTGCAGCAGCGCTTTGCCAGCGGCAAGCAAGCGGCCTTGGTGGGCGTGCCGTTGGGTGATTTTGAGCAGGGCTACACCAATTCGATGGTGGGCTTGGTGCCTGGCAGTGCCGAGCCTTACCGCTACGACAAGCACCACCTGGTGCCCTTTGGCGAGTTCATTCCGCCGATGTTCCGCTGGTTTACCGATTTGATGCAGATCCCGCTGGGCGATTTCAACCGGGGCGGCATGAACCAGCCCTCATTGGCCTGGGCCGGTGAGCGCTGGGCGCCCAATATCTGCTATGAGGATTTGTTTGGTGAAGAGCTGGCGAGCCGCTTTGTCGATGGCGCACAATCGCCGACGATCATGGTCAATGCCAGCAATATCGCCTGGTTTGGCGATTCGATTGCCATTGACCAGCATTTGCAGATCAGCCGCATGCGTACCCTGGAGTTGGCGCGGCCCATGCTGCGTGCCACCAACACCGGCGCGACGGCGGTGATCGGCCGTGATGGGGTCGTGCAACAGATTCTGCCGCACCAAAGCCGTGCGGTGCTGCAAGCGCAGGTCCAGGGCGTGGACGCTACCCCCACCTGGTTTGCCCAGTGGGCTGGTCGCTGGGGGCTTTGGCCGCTGTGGGGTCTGGGTTTGCTGGTGGTGTTGGCGGGCTGGATGGGCCGGCGGCGCTGAACGAAGGGCCCCGTGCCCGTTTCTGAAGATGCCGTCTTAAGCAGGTTGGTTGCAGGGAGATAGCGTCGGCGGATGTGCCGCTTGCACGACAAAGGCCCTTGCAGAGCCCCACTGGAGGCAAATGTAATTGCTGTTAAAAAGCGCAGAGCCTCGGCGTTTGGTGGACAAAGCACAGCGCACTTCACGGCTTTGTCTCGCACGTTCGGGCCCAGAAGCGGGATAATGCGTACCTGCAGGTAGTGGTGCCCGGCACCATCAGAGAAATGCGGCGGAGTGACCGCCACCAGAAGTTGGACTGACAATGGCTGAATCTTTTTCCTATGAACAACTGATCGCCTCCGGCGAGGGCAAGTTGTTTACCCCTGAAAGTGGCCGCTTGCCACTGCCGCCCATGCTGATGTTTGACCGCATCACCGAGATTGATGAGAACGGCGGCTCGCACGGACTGGGAAAGATTGTGGCCGAGCTGGATGTGAACCCCGATCTGTGGTTCTTCAAGTGCCACTTCCAGGGCGATCCGGTGATGCCTGGCTGCCTGGGCCTGGACGCCATGTGGCAGCTGATCGGCTTTTACCTGACCTGGCTGCGCTTGCCAGGTCGCGGCCGCGCCCTGGGTGCCGGTGAGGTCAAGTTCACTGGCGAAGTCGGTCCCGACGTGAAGCTGGTAACCTACGAAATCGACATCAAGCGCGTGATCAAGCGCAAACTGAACATGGCCATTGGCGATGCACGACTGCTCGCTGACGGCAAGGAAATCTATGTCGCCAATGACCTGCGTGTGGGGTTGTTCCTGCGCGAGGGCGACGGCAAGGAAAACGCAGCATGAAGCGTCGGGTGGTTATTACAGGGGCCGGCATCGTCTCCTGTATCGGTGTAGGGTTGGAGGCCGTGGAGACTTCGCTGCGCGAAGGCCGCTCCGGGATCGACCATATGCCGGTGTTCAAGGAAATGGGCCTGCGCAGCCAGGTCGCTGGCATTCCGCGCATCAATGTGGAAGACTTCATTGACCGCAAGCAACTGCGCTTTATGGGCGATGCTGCGGCTTACGCCCAGATCTCGCTGCAGCAAGCGATTGCCCAGGCCGGCCTGTCGCCCGAACAAATCAGCCACCCGCGTACCGGATTGATCATGGGTTCAGGCGGCGGCTCGCCCGCCCACCAGATCGAGGCCGCTGACACCCTGCGTGACAAGGGCATTCGCCGCGTCGGCCCTTACCAGGTCACGCGCTGCATGGGCTCGACGGTGTCGGCCAACCTGGCGACCAATTTCAAGATCAAGGGCATCAACTACTCGATCACCTCCGCCTGCTCGACCTCGGCACACTGTGTGGGTGCAGCCGCCCAGCAGATCTCCTGGGGTATGCAGGATGTGATGTTTGCCGGCGGCGGCGAAGAGCTGTCCTGGGGCCTGGCCATCTTGTTTGATGGCATGGGTGCGATGTCCAGCAAGTACAACGACGACCCGACCAAGGCATCACGCCCCTATGACACCGACCGCGATGGTTTTGTCATCGCTGGCGGCGGCGGCGCGCTGGTGCTCGAAAGCCTGGAGCATGCCCAGGCCCGTGGCGCCACCATCTTGGGCGAGATCGTCGGTTTTGGCATCTCGTCGGATGGCGAAGACATGGTCGCTCCATCGGGCGAGGGTGCGGCGGCTGCCATGGCCCAGGCCATTGAAGGCCTGCCCATCCCCATCGACTACATCAACACCCATGGCACCTCCACCCCGGTGGGCGATGTGCCCGAGCTGCACGCTATCCGCAAGGTGTTTGGCGACCGCATCCCGCCGTTCTCGTCGACCAAGTCGCTGACCGGCCATTCGCAGGGCGCGACGGGTGTGCAGGAAGCCATCTACAGCCTGATCATGCTGATGAAGGGCTTTATCGCAGGGTCGGCCAATGTGGAGCATCCGGATCCGGCCGTCGGCGATATGCCCTTGGTGACCAAGGCGCGTGTGGCCGATTTGAAGCAGGTGCTGTCCAACAGCTTTGGCTTTGGCGGCACCAATGCCTGCCTGGTGCTCAAGCGCTGGGAAGCGGCTTGATCGGCAGCGGCCATTGATCCCCTGACAAAGCGCCTTCGGGCGCTTTTCTTTTGCCTCTCGGGTGTGGATAGTCTGCTATCAAAATGAGATCGGTGATCGCCAGCAGGCGGGGTGCCAGCGCAGCCCATCGTTGCTAGATGGGGCTGCGTCACCCTGATGGGCCCTGGCGCGCTCGGCTATCCCGGCCCATGGCCCTGCTGAAAGCACTAAAATCAAATGTTTTTGACCGCTTTGCTGGTGCTGACTGGCAGCAAGGCATGCATGCAGTCCGATCTTGTTGCTGTGCGGCCCCTTGCGGGCAATGGCAGCAGGCTGCGTCCACCACCAGACTCTCCATGTTGAATTTCCAACAAATCATTTTGAAGCTGCAGCAGTACTGGGCCGACCAGGGCTGCGCGCTATTGCAACCTTATGACATGGAGGTGGGTGCAGGTACCTCGCACACCGCCACCTTCTTGCGCGCCATTGGCCCCGAGCCCTGGAAAGCCGCCTATGTGCAGCCCAGCCGCCGCCCCAAGGATGGCCGCTACGGCGAGAATCCCAACCGCCTGCAGCACTACTACCAGTTCCAAGTGGTGCTCAAGCCCGCGCCGGCCAACATCCTCGATCTGTACCTGGGCTCGCTCACGGCACTGGGTTTTGACCTGAAGAAGAACGACATCCGCTTTGTCGAAGACGACTGGGAAAACCCGACCCTGGGCGCCTGGGGCCTGGGTTGGGAAGTCTGGCTGAACGGCATGGAAGTGACGCAGTTCACGTATTTCCAGCAAGTGGGCGGTATCGATTGCAAGCCCGCGACCGGCGAGATCACCTATGGCCTGGAGCGCCTGGCCATGTACCTGCAAGGCGTGGACAATGTCTACAACCTGCAGTGGACCGATGGCCTGACCTATGGCGATGTGTACCACCAAAACGAGGTGGAGCAGTCCACCTACAACTTCGAGCATTCCGATGCGGAGTTTCTGTTCCATGCCTTTGGCGCGCATGAAAAGCAGGCCAAGCTGCTGATGGAGCAACAGCTGGCACTGCCCGCCTATGAGCAGGTGCTCAAGGCCGGCCACACCTTCAATATGCTCGATGCGCGTGGCGCCATCAGCGTGACCGAGCGGGCCGCCTACATCGGCCGCATCCGCAACCTCGCGCGCGCCGTGGCCCAAAGCTACTACGACAGCCGCGAGCGCCTGGGCTTCCCGATGGCGCCGCGTGACTGGGTCGCGCAGATCCCGCCCAAGGCTGCGGCCTAAACCGCCCCGCCGCGCAGTCCATGCCCACGATCTTTACGCATGTCGCCGTACCGGTTGCCGCAGCGCTGGCGCTGGGCAGCCGCCGTGTGCCGCCCAGCATGCTGCTGGTGGGTGCACTGGCCGCGATTGCGCCTGATTTTGATGGCATTCCCTACCAGTTTGGCAGCGCCGGCAGCGGCATCTGGGCCCACCGTGGCATCACCCACACGGCTTTGTTTGCGCTCTTGATGGGCTTGATCGGCCTGTGGCTGGCGCGCTGGTGGAAGGTGCCGCGCCTAGCCGGCTTTGCCTGGGTGTTTTTCTGCACTCTGTCACACCCCTTGCTGGACATGATGACCAGCGGCGGCAGCGGCATTGCCTTGTGGTGGCCCTTGAGCACCGAACGTTTTTTCAGCCCTTGGCGACCGATTGCGGTATCGCCGATTGCGGCAGACCGCTTTTTCTCGCAGCGCGGTGTGCAGGTCCTGGTCAGTGAACTCTACAACGTATGGTTCCCGCTGCTGACCCTGGGCCTGTCCATCTTCGCGCTGCGCCATACCCGGAAATCCTGATGACTTCCTCTCCCCATCTTCTGGTTGAACTGTTTGTAGAAGAGCTGCCTCCCAAGGCGCTCAAAAAGCTGGGCGATGCCTTTGCCCAGGTGCTGCTGCAGCAGTTGCGCGCGCAAGGCCTGGCAGGCAATGACTCGCAGCTGACGGCCTATGCCTCGCCGCGCCGCCTGGCCGCACTGATCAGCGATGTGCTGCCCCGCGCCGCCGACAAGCAGGTGTCGCAAAAGCTGATGCCGGTGGCCGTCGGCCTGTCGGCAGACGGCCAGCCCACGCCAGCGCTGCTCAAGAAGCTCGCAGCACTGGGTGCCGATGCATCGGTGGTGCCGCAGCTCAAACGCGCCCAGGACGGCAAGGCCGAAGCGCTGTTCTACGACAGCACCGCTGCAGGCGTCAGCCTGGCCGAGGGCCTGCAAAAGGCGCTGACCGAGAGCATCGCCAAGCTGCCGATCCCCAAAGTGATGACCTACCAGCTGGAGACCAACTGCGAGTTGCCCGGCTGGAGCAGCGTGCAGTTTGTGCGCCCGGCCCATGGCCTGGTGGCGCTGCATGGCGCCGAGGTGCTGCTGTCCATCGAGGCGCTGGGCCTCAAGGCCGGCAACACCACGCATGGCCACCGTTTTGAAGCGCTGGTTGATCCCTTGCTGATCACCGATGCCGACAGCTATGCCAAGACCTTGGCCGAGCAGGGCGCCGTGATTGCCAACTTTGACGAGCGCAAGGCCGAGATCGTGCGCCAGCTGCAGGCAGCCGCCGAGCGCGTCGGCGGCGGTGTCAAGCCGATCGACGACGAAGCCCTGCTGGACGAAGTGACCGCCCTGGTCGAACGCCCCCATGTGCTGGTCTGCGCCTTTGAGAAAGAGTTTCTCGATGTGCCGCAAGAGTGCCTGATCCTGACGATGAAGGCCAACCAGAAGTACTTCCCGCTGCTGGCCGCCGATGGCGCGCTGACCAACCAGTTCCTGGTGGTGAGCAACATCAGCCCGGCCGACGCATCGGCGGTGACCGGCGGCAACGAGCGCGTGGTGCGCCCACGTCTGGCCGATGCCAAGTTCTTCTTTGACCAGGACCGCAAGAAAACCCTGGCCTCGCGCGTCGAAGCGCTGGACAAGGTGGTGTACCACAACAAGCTGGGCACCCAGGGTGAGCGCGTACAGCGCGTGCGCGCCATTGCCAAGAGCATTGCCCAGCAGCTAGGTGCCACCCAGCTGGGCAAGCAGGTGGACCAAGCCGCGATGCTGGCCAAGACCGACCTGATCACCGACATGGTGGGCGAATTCCCTGAGCTGCAGGGCACGATGGGCCGCTACTACGCGCTCAACGACCAGCTCGACACCGCAGTGGCCGATGCCATCGAAGACCACTACAAGCCACGCTTTGCCGGCGATGTGCTGCCCCGTGGCGAAGTGGGCGTGATCGTCGCGCTGGCTGACAAGCTCGAAACCCTGGTCGGCATGTTCGGCATCGGCAACCTGCCCACCGGCGACCGCGACCCCTTCGCACTGCGCCGCCATGCGCTGGGCGTCATCCGCATGCTGGTCGAAAAAGACCTGCCACTGGACCTGGACACCTTACTGGTCAGCACCTTGCCCGCTTTTGGCGACAAGATTGAAGATGCCAGCGCCGCGCTGTCCGATTTCATCTATGACCGCCTGGCTGGCAGCCTGCGTGAGCAGGGCTTTGGCGCCCAGGAAGTGGATGCCGTGCTGGCCTACCGCCCGCAGCGCCTGGCCGATGTGCAAAAGCGCCTGGAAGCCGTGCGTGCCTTTGCCGCACTGCCCGAGGCACCGGCACTGGCCGCTGCCAACAAGCGCGTGGGCAATATCCTGAAGAAGGCCGATGGCCCGGTGCGCGCCCACGTGGACGCAGCCCTGTTGCAAGAGCAAGCCGAGAAGGACCTGTTTGCCGCGCTGCAAACCGTCGCCCCCAAGGCCAATGCCCAGTTTGCCGAAGGCGATTACACCGCCAGCCTGCAAACCCTGGCTGCGCTGCGCACCCCCGTCGATGCCTTCTTTGAGCATGTGATGGTGAATGCCGAAGACCCGGCGCTCAAGGCCAACCGCCTGGGCCTGCTGGCGACTTTGCATGACGCCATGAACCGCATCGCCGATCTGTCGCGCCTGGTCGCTGCCTGATAAGCTGGATGGCCGCTGCCCGCCAGGGCTGCGTGCCCTGGCCTGTGTTCTGAGGGAGCCTGTGATGAAACTTGCGATTCTCGAGCGTGACGGTATTGTCGGCCAGCCGGTGCTGGGCCAACTGAGCGGCCACCAGGACTGGCAAACCATGCCCGATGCCGCCATCAGCATCGCCCGGCTGAATCTCTCGGGCTGGCATGTGGTGCTGGTGGCCAACCAACCCGGTCTGGGCCGGGGGTTGTACGACTGCGCAGCGCTGAACGACTACCACCGCCAGATGTACAAGGAGCTGGCCACCGTCGGCGCCAAGGTCGATGCGGTGTTTTTCTGCCCCCATCCGCCCGATGACCACTGCGACTGCCTGGACGCCCAGGCCACGCTGCTGCGCCAGATTCTGGACCGCTTCAACATGGAAGCCGGCAAGGTCGCAGTGATTGCCCGCAGCCCTGGCTTGCTGCAGGCCGCTGCCAGTTTGGGCGCGCGGCTGCACTGGGTCTCTGTGCCCGGTGGGCCGGATGTCGAGGCTGCTGCCTGCCCATCCGACCAGGCCCAGCAGCATGCGAGCATGCTGCAGTGTACGGAGCACTTGCTGCAGGCGCTGGCCAGCCGGCCACCGCCAGCCTGAGTAGGCGACTTTCGCCAACCCATGAACGAAGCCCCGCATGCGGGGCTTTTGCTTGGCTGGCCGCGCAGCGCTTAGCTACGCATCGCGCGCGACTGGCTGTGTACCGCTTCCACCAAGGCCGCCACATGCTCGGGCGGGGTGAACTGGCTGATGCCATGGCCCAGGTTGAAGATATGCGTGGGGCCGGGGCGGCTGGTGTCGGTGTGGGGTGTGCCAAAGCTCTCCAGCACATGGCGCACCTGCTCGGCAATGCGCTCGGGCGGCGCAAACAGCACATTGGGGTCGATATTGCCTTGCAGCGCCTTGCCGGGGCCGCCAGCTTCGCCGCCGACAATGGCACGGGCCTTGCCGAGGTTGGCGGTCCAATCGAGGCCCAGCACCTCGCAGTCCAGATCGCGCATCTCGGGCAGCCAGATGCCGCCGCCCTTGGTGAACACGATGCGGGGCACGTCCGTGCCATCCACGCCGGTGCGCTTGAGTTGGCTCAGCACGCGCTTGGTGTAGGCCAGGCTGAACTGCTGGAAGGCGCCATCGGCCAGCACACCGCCCCAGCTGTCAAAAATCATCACGGCCTGCGCGCCGGCATCGATCTGGGCATTGAGGTAGACGGCCACGCTGTCGGCATTCACCTCCAGGATGCGGTGCATCAGATCGGGGCGGCTGTACATCAGCGACTTGACCTGGCGGTAGTCGTCGCTGCCCTTGCCTTCGACCATGTAGCAGGCCAGGGTCCAGGGGCTGCCGGAGAAACCGATCAGCGGCACGCGGCCATTCAGTGCACGGCGGATGCTGGTCACGGCATCGAAGACATAGCGCAGCTTGTCCATGTCCGGCACGGCCAACGCCTGCACGGCGGCTTCGTCGCGCACCACCTTGGCAAAACGCGGGCCTTCGCCTTCGGCAAAGGACAGGCCCAGGCCCATCGCATCGGGCACCGTCAGGATGTCGCTGAAGAGGATGGCGGCGTCGAGCGCAAAGCGCTCCAGCGGCTGCAAGGTCACCTCGGTGGCGTAGTCCACATTCGTCGCCAGCCCCATAAAGCTCCCAGCGCGTGCGCGCGTGGCCTTGTACTCGGGCAGGTAGCGGCCGGCTTGGCGCATCAGCCACAGCGGCGTGTACTCGGTGGCTTGGCGGCGGCAGGCGCGCAAGAAGGTGTCGTTGGTCAGCGGTGCAAATGTCGTGCTCATGGGCAAGGATTGTCGCGCAGTTGCCGATGCCTGGGCATGGATGCTGGTTTGCCGGGCTGGGGTATGGATCAAAGACGGCGGAAATTACCCCAAATGGTTCTGGCGGTGGCCCGACTGGCGCGGCGGAAAGGCGGCGTCGCTGTCGTCCTCTTGCGCCGCCAGGTTGGCCTGCTGCTGCAGGCTGTGCAGGCTCTGGTCCAAATTCTCCAGCGCATCGGCGTCGAGCGCGGCCACCAGATCGGTGTTGATGCGCCGCACCTGGGGCAGCAGCGCATCATGCAGGCGCTGGCCAGCGGGGCTCAGCTGCAGCGCGGCGCGGCGGCGGTTGCTGGATTCGGTGGATTTGTGCAGCAGCCCCTTGGCCTGCATCGACGCAATGGCGCGCGAGATGCGGGCGCGGTCGAGTTCGAGCAGATCGGCCAGCTGCGAGGGCTGCAGGCCCGGCTGGCGCGCCAACCACATCAGCACGCCCCATTCGCGCCGGGTGATGCCGTAGTGGCGCTCGCACAGCCGCGTGACCAGTCGGCCCGCCGACGCGGTGAGCTTGGCCAGGCGGTAAAGCAGTAGGTTGCTGGGTTGCTGCGGATCGGCAAGGGGGTTGGGCGGCACTGCGGGTAAATCCGGGCGATGGTTGATTAGAACAATTGTGCCCTGGTTTTCTACAGTGCAGGCATGCTGCGCTGGCGCTTGGGCCGAAGCTGAAAAAGCTTATGCCTTTGGGCTAGATCAAACGCGGCACCATAGAGGGCATCGGCCGCCCATGCGGCCCCTGTTCATAAGCATCGGAGACATTCCCCATGGTTCAACGTCGTCATTTTCTCGGCCAGTCCGCAGCCATGGCTGCCTCGGTGCTGGCCACCACCTCATCGATGTGGGCCTTGCCCGCGCAGGCCCAGGATGGCGTGCTGCGCATCATCGTCGGTTACCCGCCAGGGGGCGCCACTGACCGGGTCGCGCGCATCGTGGCCGACAAGCTGCAGGCCAGCCTGGGCAGCACGGTGATCGTCGACAACAAGGTAGGCGCTGGCGGCCGCGTGGCCGCGCAGTTTGTGAAAAATGCCCCCGCCAACCAGCCCCTGCTGATGCTGGCCAACCCCGCTGTGATGGTGGTGGCGCCGCTGGTGGTGAACAACCTGGGATACGACCCAGAGCAGGATTTTGTGCCGGTCAGCGAAGTCAACCGCTATGTGTTCGGCGTGGCGGTGTCCAGCGCCGTGCCGGTCAAGGAAATGCAGCATCTGCTGGCCTGGCTCAAGGCCAACCCGGCCAAGGCCAATATTGGCGTGCCCGCCACCGGCAGCCTGCCGCACTTTTTCGCGTTGATGCTGGGCAAGCAAGCCGGTGTTGAAGCCGAGGCGGTGGGCTACAAGGGCTCGGCCCCGTTGCTCACCGATCTGATGGGAGGCCAGGTGCCGGTGGCCGTCGATACGCTCGACACCCTGGTGCAGCAGCACCAGGCGGGCAAGCTGCGCCTGCTGGCCGTCAGTGGCGATGCGCGCAATGCCGCCGTGCCCGATGTGCCGACCTTGAAGGAGGCGGGTGTCAACCTGTCTGCCGCTGGCTGGAACACTTTCTTCGCGCCCCAGTCCATGCCTGCCGCCCAGGTGCAGCGCTATGCCGCCGCCATCCACAAGGTGATGCAGGACCCGGAAGTGCACAAGCAGTTCGCCACCAACTACCTGGACCCGGTGGCCAGCACCTCCGAGCAGACCGCCAAGGCGCTGCAGGCCTACAAAAAGCAGTGGGCGCCGGTGATCCAGGCCTCGGGCTACAAGCCCTGATTCGTTTTCCCTTGTACTGCCAGACGCAGGCCGCGCAGCGATTGGGCGCCGGCCTGCCATGACTGTGAGCGAGACCCCGTGTTGAAACGACCGAACATCATCTTTATCGTGGCCGATGACCTGGGCTACGCCGATCTGGGCTGCTATGGCGGCCGCAACGCCAGCTTTGGGGCCGTGTCGCCGCACATCGATGCGCTGGCGGACGGGGGGCTCAAGCTGACGCAGGGCTACTCCAACTCGCCGGTCTGCTCGCCGACACGCTTTGCGCTGATGACGGCGCGCTACCAGTACCGCCTGCGTGGCGCTGCCGAGGAGCCGATCCGCACCGCCACACGCGGCAACCCGGACCTGGGCCTGCCGCCCAGCCACCCCACCTTGCCATCGCTGCTGCGCGATGCGGGCTACCGCACGGCCTTGATGGGCAAGTGGCACCTGGGCTACCCGCCGCATTTCAGCCCGCTGCAATCGGGTTATGAAGAGTTCTTTGGGCCCATGTCGGGCGGCGTGGACTATTTCAGCCACTGCGGTGCCAACGGCCAACATGACCTCTGGTTTGGCGAGGCCGAGCATTCGCAGCCCGGCTACCTGACCGACCTGATCAGCGACTATGCAGTGGATTACATCGACCGCATGGCGGCCGGCGCGCAGCAAGAGACGCCCTTCTTTTTGAGCCTGCACTACACCGCGCCGCACTGGCCCTGGGAGACGCGGGATGACGAGACGCTGTCGCGCGAGCTGGTCGAGAACAAACAAGCCATCTACCACCTGCATGGCGGCAATATCGAGAGCTACCAGCGCATGATCCACCACATGGACGAGGGTATTGGCCGCCTGGTGGCGCGCTTGCAGGCGCATGGGCTGGCAGAAGATACCTTGATCGTCTTCACCAGCGACAACGGCGGCGAGCGCTTCTCGGACAACTGGCCGCTGGTGGGCGGCAAGATGGACCTGACCGAGGGCGGCATCCGCGTGCCCTGGGTAGCCCACTGGCCGCGCGTGATTGCGCCGGCGGGCGAGAGCCGCCAAACCTGCATGACGATGGACTGGAGCGCGACTATGCTGGAGATTGGCGGTGCCCAGCCTGCTGCTGATTACCCTTTGGATGGGAAGTCGCTGCTGCCGCTGCTGCAGGATGTGGCCTGGCAAGACGACCAGCCCCTGTTCTGGCGCATGAATCACCGGGGCCAGCGTGCGATGCGCGATGGCGACTGGAAATACCTGCGGGTCGATGGCGTGGACTATCTGTTCAACCTGCGCGCCGACGAGCGCGAGCGCGCCAACATGGCGGCGGTGTTGCCCGAGCGGCTGCAAGCCATGGTGGCAGCCTGGGAAGCCTGGAACGCGAGCATGCCGCCAATACCGGGGGATGCGACCGTCAGCCTGTGCTACACCAACGCCGACATGCCCCAGCGTTAAGGAACCTCTGCAAAACTCCCTGCCGTGGTCTGAACGCGGTCTCGGGCGATCCGCTGCGTTGTCTTCCTTGTCAATAGCTTGCTATTGACTGCAAAAGACGCCTTGCGTCTCATCCCGATCCGCGTCCATCCCGCTTGGCGAGGGTTCTGCAGAGGATCCTTAAGCATCTTTACTGGGCGGCGTTCTGCTGCCCGGTATCCTCTTCATCGTCCTCGGGAATCGCCGCAAAGCTGATGCCGCCGAGCAGGGCCATCACCAGCGCAAACAGGTAGACGGCATTGCTGATACCGAGGCTCAGGCTGTAGCCCCAGGAGATGACCGAGCACCAGATGCTGCCTTGGTACAGCGCGCCACAAGTCGACAGCGCGGGCATGTGTACATACCAGATGACGGCCACGGCAGCAAAGCCCAGCGCCGCGACCACACCCAGCGCATTGCGGTGGTAGCGCAGCATGGCGATCAGCGAGAGCGGCACCAACGCGCCCCAGACAAACATCATCAGCCAACTGGCCATGGGGGCCTGGGCCAGCCAGTTGGAGAGCGCTGGCCAGTGCAGCTGGGTCTGGATTAGCTGCAAGCCGTCGCGTACCAGCGGCAGCACCAGCGCGGCCAAGGCCACGCATAAAAGCACAATGCCCAGGCAGACCCGCTTGGCGCTGAAATGGCGCCGGTGGTGGCCTTCGCTGAGGGTGGAATGCAGTCCATGGTCATGGGTGATGACAGCCATCTTTGTCTCCTGTTGGAGGCTGTCATTGCGGGCCGCAGGCACCTTGCAAGGGGCCCACAGCGGGCATTGCAGCCCTGTTCTAAGGAACCGCATGCACGATGTGGCCTGTTGCAATGCGGCAGTCAAGGCGCAGAAGACGTTGGCTGATGGGCACAGCGCGTCTGCTACACCTTGTTTTCAATATAGACCTATTCAAAAGCTCTGGCTATAGGCGCAAGCCTTGGGCGGCTGGCTGCGTATATGTGAAAACTGCATGTGCAAGCGCATTTTTATTCGTGTCCCTGCAGCGCCTTGCGGCCTAAATTGGTGGCTATCCCCATCCATTTGACCGTAGAGGCTTTTTATGACGACAACCGATACCAGCCTGCCTGAGGTGCTGGAAACGGCCTGGAAAGCGGCGCAGCAGCAAGCGCTGGGCTATGCCGGCAGCGTGCCCCCGGTGGCGGCTTGGCAACTGGTGCAACAGCAACGGGCGGTGCTGGTCGATGTGCGCTCGGCCGAAGAGCGCCATTTTGTCGGCCATGTGCCCGGCAGCATCCATGTCCCCTGGGCGACCGGCACGGCGCTCACCCGCAACCCCCGCTTTGTGCGCGAGCTGGAAGCGCGCCTGGCCGCCCATGGCGGCAAGGAGGCGGTAGCTCTGCTGCTGTGTCGCAGCGGCAAACGCTCGGTGCTAGCTGCGCAAGCGGCCGAGGCCGCCGGCTTTCGCCATGTCTTCAATGTGCAAGAGGGCTTTGAAGGCGAGCTGGACGCGCAGCAGCAGCGTGGCCATGGCGATGGCTGGCGCTACCACCAACTGCTCTGGGTGCAGGACTGAGGCCCTGACCCATCCACAAGCGCACTTTGATCCTCCCACGAAGGTATTCCATGACCACCCCTTTCCCCATCCAAGAAGTGGCCGCAGAGCTGGCCGAGCAGCGCCGCCTGTGGCGTGATTCCCACCAGCGCAGCCAGGAGCCCGGTGGGCGCGAGTTTCCCTCGCGCGATGCGCTGGCGCAGACCCTGGGTTTGCTCAAGGGCGTCCTGTTTCCGATGCGGCTGGGCCCGCATGATTTGCTGCAGGAGAGCGAAGATTTTTATGTGGCCCATGCGCTGGATGCCGCCTTGCACCGGTTGCAGACCCAGATTGCGCTGGAGCTGCGCTACACCCAGCGCAGCCCGGCAGGCACCGATGAGCAGGCCCAGGCGCTGACGCGCCATTTCGCACTGGCCTTGCCAGGGATTCGCCGCCTGCTGGACAGCGATGTGCAGGCCGCTTACGAAGGCGACCCCGCCGCCCGCACCGTGGACGAGGTGCTGCTGTGCTACCCCGGCGTGCTGGCCTTGATCCACCACCGCATTGCCCACCAGCTCTATGTGCTGCAGCTGCCGCTGCTGGCCCGCATCGTGGCTGAGCTGGCGCACAGCGAGACGGGTATTGACATCCACCCCGGCGCGCAGATTAGCGAGGGCTTTTTTATCGACCATGGCACCGGCGTGGTGGTGGGCGAGACGGCGGTGATTGGCCGCAAGGTGCGCATCTACCAGGCCGTCACCCTGGGCGCCAAGCGCTTTGTGCAGACCGCGCAAGGCCATCTGCAAAAGGGCCAGCCGCGCCACCCGATCGTGGAAGACGGCGTGGTGATTTATGCGGGCGCGACCATTCTGGGCCGGGTCACCTTGGGCGCCGGCGCCGTCATTGGCGGCAATGTCTGGCTGACCCAGAGCGTGGCTGCGGGCGCCCATGTGACCCAGGCATCGCTGCAGGCCGCTGCTGCACTGCGGCGCAGCAACGAGCCCGCGTTGCCCGCTGAGGAGGCTGCGCTATGAATGATTTCCCCCACCATTTCGGGCTGGCCGTGCGCCGCTCACGCGAGGCCATGGGCTGGTCGCAAGAGCAGTTGGCCGCGCAGGCGGATTTGAACCGTTCCTATGTTGGCGAGGTCGAGCGGGGCCAGGTGGCAGTGTCGCTGGCCACCATCGGCAAGCTGGCCCAGGCGCTGCAGGTGGCGCAGTCCACCTTGGTGCAACGCGGTGAGGAGCTGCACCAGCACTACCTGGTGCGTGCCCAGCACATGAGCCGCTTGGCGGCGATAGCCGGTTGAGGCCCAAGCGCTGCAAAGCGATGATTTTCCTGTTCATTCACACGCGCAACTGGAGAGATATATGACAGCGAATGTAGGCGGCACGACCGCATTGGGCGACAGTGCTGCACGGCAGTTAGCCAACGCCACCAAGACCGTTCCTCAGTTATCCACTATCAGCCCCCGCTGGCTGACCCACCTGCTGCAATGGGTGCCGGTAGAGGCCGGTATCTACCGGCTCAACCAGGTCAAGAACCCCGAGGACATCCGGGTGGCCTGCACCGCCAAGACGCATGAGAACCAGCTGCCGCGCACCTTTGTTGAATACGACGCGCAGCCACGCGAATTCTTCCTGAACGCCGTCAGCACCGTGCTGGATGTGCACACCCGTGTGTCCGATCTGTACAGCAGCCCGCATGACCAGATCAAGGAGCAGCTGCGCCTGACCATCGAGACCATCAAGGAGAACCAGGAAAGCGAGCTGATCAACAACCCCGACTACGGCCTGCTGGCCCAGGTGACGGAAGAGCAGCGCATCTTCCCGCTGACCGGTGCGCCCACGCCTGATGACCTCGATGAGCTGCTGACCAAGGTCTGGAAGGAGCCGGCATTCTTCCTGGCCCATCCGCTGACGATTGCCGCGTTTGGCCGCGAAGCGACGCGCCGGGGTACGCCCCCTCCGACCACCAGCCTGTTTGGCTCGCAGTTCATCACCTGGCGTGGCGTGCCGCTGATTCCATCGGACAAGGTGCCGGTCGCAGATGGCAAATCCAAGATCCTGCTGCTGCGCGTGGGCGACAAGCGCCAGGGCGTGGTTGGTCTGTTCCAGCCCGGCTTGCCTGGCGAGCAGGGGCCGGGGTTGTCGGTGCGATTCATGGGCATCAACAACCATGCGATTGCCTCGTACCTGATCTCGCTGTACTGCTCGCTGGCGGTCCACACGCCCGATGCGCTGGCCGTGCTCGATGACGTGGAGATCAACAAGTACCACGACTATCCCGATACCTACAAGTGAGCAAAGGAGCCGCCATGGTGTCCGCCGTATCCGGGCCGCCCGATCCATCGGGCGCGCCCATCTCCCCCGCGCTGCTGGCGCAGATGGCGTCGGCGCTGTTTGCCGAGCGGCCCGCTGCGCCTGGCCTGCCGGGTCTGCCCGGCTTGCCGCCAGGTGTGCAGGCGCCTGTGAACATCGCGCCGCCTGGCTCACCGCTGGCCAGCCCGGCTGGCTTGGGCCCCAGCGTGCCAGGCACGCCTGTGCCCGCTGGCCTGCTGCCCGGTAGCAACCTGTTGCCGGCATCGCCTACACCCGTGCTGTCGCTGGCCCACCGCGCCCCGGCCTTGCTGCCCCATGCCGCCGCAGGCAATGGCGTGCCCGATACGCTGCACAGCGCGCTGCCCGCCTATGAGCCGCGCCTGGGCGGCCTGGTGCAAGGGGTGCCGCCAGCCAGCGCTGCATCTGCCAACCCCGTGCATGCCGCACCTGCACCCGCCTCCGCGTCCTCCCCGGGTAGTGGCTATTACTTTTTGCAGCCGCAGGCAGTTGCCCCGGCGAGTGATGGACCCTTGCAGGCGCTGGCTGACCAGGCCCGGCATGCGGCGCCCGACAGCCATCTGGCGGGCATTGATCTGCGCGGGCCCCGGGGCGCCAACACGGCTGCCCTGGACCAGCAGGGACCCAGCGCCGCGCCGCAGTACTACTTTGTGCATGCAGTGCCGCAGCCCAATGGCTTTGTCACGCCCGCCAAAGCGCATCCGCATGCTGATCACGCGCCGGCGGCTGCGCAGCAGGACGGCCATCCGGGCTTTGACATCCAGGCGGTGCGGCGTGATTTTCCGATTCTGTCCGAGCGCATCAATGGCAAGCCGCTGGTCTGGCTGGACAATGCCGCCACGACGCACAAGCCGCGCCAGGTGATTGAGCGCATCAGCCATTTCTATGCGCATGAGAACTCCAACATCCACCGCGCGGCACACACCCTGGCCGCGCGGGCGACCGATGCCTATGAGCATGCGCGTGAGGTGGTGCGGCGCTTTATCCATGCGCCCGATGCGCGCGAGGTGATCTTTGTGCGCGGCACCACCGAGGCCATCAACCTGGTGGCCAAGGCCTGGGGTGGGGCCAATGTGGGCGAGGGCGATGAGATCATCATCAGCCACCTGGAGCACCATGCCAACATCGTTCCCTGGCAGCAGTTGGCGGCGGCCAAGGGCGCACGGCTGCGGGTGATTCCGGTCGATGACCAGGGCCAGATCCGGCTCGATGAATACCAGAAACTGATCAACGACCGCACCAAGATCGTGGCCATCGGCCATGTCTCCAACGTGCTGGGCACAGTGGTGCCCGTCAAGCAGGTGGTGGAGATCGCCAAGCGCCGGGGCATCACCACCTTGATCGATGGCGCGCAGTCCATTGCCCACACCCCCGTCGATGTGCAGGACCTGGGGGCGGACTTCTTTGTCTTCTCGGGCCACAAGATCTTTGCGCCCACCGGTATCGGCGTGCTCTGGGGCCGGCGCGAGGTGCTGGAGGCCATGCCACCCTGGCAGGGCGGCGGCAATATGATTGCCGACGTGACGTTTGAGAAAACCGTCTACCAGCCCTTGCCCAACACCTTTGAGGCAGGCACCGGCAATATCGCCGATGCGGTGGGACTGGGTGCGGCGCTGGAGTACGTGGAGCGCATCGGCATCGCGCAGATCAGCCGCTATGAGCATGCGCTGGTGGACTATGGCATGGCCCAGCTGGCCAGCATTGAGGGGCTGCGGCTGATTGGCACCGTGCCCGGCAAGGCCAGCGTGCTGGCCTTCACCTTGGAGGGCTACAGCACCGACGAGGTGGGCCAGGCGCTGAATGCCGAAGGCATCGCCGTGCGCACCGGCCACCACTGCGCGCAGCCCATCCTGCGCCGCTTTGGGGTCGAGACTGCCGTGCGGCCCTCGCTGGCCTTCTACAACACCTTTGATGAGGTAGACCAGCTGGTGCGGGAGGTGCGCAAGCTGGCGGCGCGGCGGCGATGAGTGGGCCGATATAGCGGTTGGAGACGCAAAAGCGCCGGGCAAAACCCGGCGCTTTTTTCATGGGGCGCGCTGCGAACAGCTGCTTAGAGCTTGGTGACCGCGTCCACCACTTCCTTGACGCTCAGCACCTCAGACAGGATCTGCGGCGGCTTGCCGGGTGCATACAGCACATAGACCGGCACGCCGCTGCGGCCCAGCAGGTTCAGGGCCTGCGTGATCGCAGGGTCCTGGCGGGTCCAGTCGGCGCGCAGCAGGTTCACTTGTTTGTTCTCAAAGGCGGCGAGCACCTGGCTGTCGCTCAAGGTGGTGCGCTTGTTGTACTGGCAGGTGACGCACCAGGCAGCGGTGAAATCCACAAACACCGGCTTGCCGCTGGCATTGATCTCGCTGACCTTTTGCTCCGACCAGGGCTGCCAGAGCGCCCCGCTGGCCTGCTGGCCGGGTGCAGGGGCGGGCGTGGTCAGGTTGTGGCCCATGGCGCTGGCCAGGTAGAGGCTACCCGCCAGCGACAGCACCGCAAAGCCCCAGCGCGCGCGGCCTTGCAGACCGAGCGACCAGACCAGGGCTGCCAGCAGCACCAGCAGAGCCAGCAGGGTGGCTGCGCCATCGATCCCACTTTGCTGACCCAGCACCCAGACCAGCCAGACCACCGTGGCGAACATCGGGAAGGCCATCGCGCGGCGGAAGGTGTCCATCCAGGCGCCAGGGCGTGGCAGCCAGCGCACCACGGCAGGGATCCAGCTGGCCAGCAGATAGGGGGCGGCCATGCCCAGGCCCAGCGCGGCAAACACCAGCAAGGCCTCAGCGGCAGGCAGGCTGACGGCCAGGCCCATCGACGCACCCATGAACGGCGCCGTGCAAGGCGAGGCAATGGCAACGGCCAGCACGCCGCTCAGGAAGGCATTGGTGGTAGGGCTCTTGGCCTGCTTGCCCGCAAGGCTGCTGGGCACAAAGTTGCCAAACTCAAACATGCCCGCCAGGTTGAGGCCAATCACGGTAAACAGCGCTGCCAGTGCGGCAATGACCAGCGGCGACTGCAGCTGGAAGCCCCAGCCCAGCTGCTGGCCGGCCGAGCGCAGTGCCAGCAGCAGCGCGCCCAGCGCCAGGAAGGACAGCACCACGCCCGCGGTGTAGGCCAGGCCGGCATGGCGCTGCTCGCGCAGCTGGCTGCCGTGGGCCGTAAAGCCCAGCACCTTGAGCGCCAGGATCGGGAAGACGCAGGGCATCAGGTTCAGGATCAGACCGCCGATGAGCGCGCCGAGCACGGCCAGCCACAGGCTGCCGGATGCAGGTGGTGGGGTGGGGGCGGAAGACTGGGCATTCTTGGCCAGCGCAGCGGCCAGCTCGTGCGATACCTGGGCCACCGCAGCAGCCTGCCATTGGCCGCTGATGGGCGCCACGCTGCGCCAGCCGATGGCACCATCGACAGCGGTGTGGGCGTTGGTGGTCAACACCAGCGGAAGGTCATCCGGCGTCTGGCCCCGGTTGGCTGACAGCGGCACCACCGCTGTCCAGTCCGCGCCCTCCCATTGCTGCTGGAAGTCTTTGCCATCTTCCATCGCATGGTGCAAAGTGTCGGGGCTCTCGCTCAGCACCTGCAGGCTTTGTCCTTGCAGCGCAACGGGCAGGCCGGAGACGCGAAGCTTCAGCGTCTCACCATCGACGCTGGCCTGGCTGCTGCCTTGCAGTGCCACCGGCACCTGGGCCCGGGCTTTGGCAAAGGCATCCGCCAGCAGTGCAGTGCTGCTATGGGTGGGAATGGTCAGGCTGAACTGGCCTTCTTCGGGAATGCATTCAACGCGGCATATCAGCCAGTTCGCGTGCAGGCGCACCGTCACATCGCGGGCATCGGCTGAGAAGGTGCTGGGAATCTGCACGGTGACTGGCAGCAGCACCTGGCCTTCATAGCCATAGTTGACGAGGCTGCCAATGCGTATCGGGTGGGGGGTGGGCCAGGCGATTTCGCCGGCATCCCAGCTGGGCGGCAGCTGCCATTGCAGCTGGGTGGGCAGACCGGAGTCGCCCGGATTGACCCAGTACGTGTGCCAATCGGGTTGGTGGTCCAGCAGCAGTCCCAGGTCGATGGTCTTTCCGGGCTCAATGCCTTGGGGCGCCAGGGCCACCAGCTCGGCGCGCACGCGGGGGGTGGTCACCACATTGCTCGAGGCGGGACTGGAGGAAGCGCCGGTGGCCGTGTCCATCGCGGGGGCGCTGGTGCCGCTGCCGATCTGGAGCTTGATCTGGGCTTGGGCCTGGCCGGCAGTGGCGCAGAGCACGAGCAGAAGCAGCGTCAAAAAAAGCGCTTCGATCGAGCGGCGCATGGAAACATGGAGCATATCGCGTGGTACCTGAAAATCTGGCGGTGAGAGGACAGGATACGGAAAGAGGTTCCCGGATGATAGAACCTGTTGCAAGTCAGCGTAGGCCGTGGTGGCGCGTTTTTCGCGCCCGTGACATCGCGGTGCCAGACGCAAAAAGGCCGCTGCGGTGCAGCGGCCTTTGTCGGTGGAGCGGGGAGTGTGTGCGCCGCTCCAGGGACAAGATGCTGGCACGGCAAGTGCCAGCAGGTGGAAAGCTTATTCGCCTTCCAGGATCGAACCGTTGGCCAGGGCTTGGCGAGCAGCTTGGGTCACTTCAGCGCGGCTCAGTTGGCCCTTGCCCAGTTCGTAGGCGTTCATCGTGGATTGGTTGCCTTGGGCAATCATCATGTTGGTCTTGCGGGCTTCGACCAACTGGGCTTGCACATCAGCGCGGCTCACAGCGCTGGTAGCAGACGCTTGAGGAGCGACGGAGTGCTCACCTTCAAAGGGGTTGGCTTGAGCAACGGAGGCACCCAGGGCCAGAGTAGCGGCGATAGCGAGAATACGTGCGTTCATTTTTCTTTCCTTTGTGTTGCGTCCGGCCTGGTGGTCGATTCGCGTCGTCTTTTGCGGCGTCTGCAAACTTGTTGCTTGCGATGCAGCTTTTGGTAAACGATGGAATGAAGTTTATATTGGTATCTATCTTCGATAAATAGCTAAAAATCAAACGGATTGTTCCGAAATTCGATTGAATGAGCTTGGAACTTTTACAAATATGTGACAGCTAACCCTGGTATTAACCCTAAATTAGGGTATTTACCACGGGTATAAGTTATCTATGTTTATTGAAAATAAAGAAGATAAAAACTATCGATTCGATAGCCTTATGTTGGCGGAATGCAATTGGGGCAGTTGGTCTTGCCCAAAGCCGGGCAGGTCAAGAGGCCCTCTTGCGCAACCTGCTTTGCCTCGGGTTTGCCATCCGTGCGGGCATAGACGCCTCGGGGACAGCGCTGCGCAAGCGCTTGACGAGAGAGCAGAACAGCTGTGCAACCATGCCGCCATAGCGCATGCGAATGCATCTATTGCTGGCCAGTATTAGACAGCTAGACCAGCGCTGCCCACAATGGGCTGATAACTACGGAATGAAACAGGAGACACAGCCATGGACATGATTGAGCGCCGCCACTTCCTCACTACCCTTGCGGCCGCCGCGGGCGCCGCCAGCGTGCCGCAATGGGCGCAGGCGCAAACGGCCTACCCCAACAAGCCGGTGCGCGTGATCGTGCCCTTTGCCGCAGGCGGTACGACCGATGTGGTGGCCCGGTTGGTGATGCAGAAGATGGGCGAGCTGATGAAGGGCACCTTTGTCATCGACAACCGGGGCGGTGCCAACGGCATGATCGGCACCGGCGAAGTAGCCCGCGCACAGGCTGATGGCTACACCCTGCTGTTCAACACCGCCGGTGCCCAAACCCTGAGCCCGGTGATCTACAAGGCGCCCTATGAGGCGGCCGCCAGCTTTGCGCCGGTGGCCAAGGTCTGCTCGGTGGGCTTCATCATCATTGCCCGCAAAGATCTGCCTGCCAACAGCTTGCAAGAGCTGATAGCGCTGGCGCAGAACAAGGACAAGCCGCTGACGGCCTCGTCGGGCAGCGCCATCATCAACCTGATCACCGAGCAGTTCAAGCATGTGATCAAGGCACCGCAGATCATCAATGCCCAGTACAAGGGCACCAGCCCGCAGATGCAGGCTGTCGTCTCGGGTGAGGTGGATTTCTCCTTCGACTCCTTTGCTGCGGTGGAGATGATCAAGGCCGGCAAGGTCAAGGCACTGGCGGTGGTGCTGCCCCAGCGTGCCGCGTCCTTCCCCGATGTGCCCACCCTCGTCGAGCTGGGCATCAAGGACATGGAATTCAGCTCCTGGGCGGGCTTGCTCGCCCCCAAGGGCACGCCTAAGGAGATCGTCGCTGCGCTGTCGCAGAACATCGACAAGGTCATGCAGATGCCCGATGTGCTGGCCAAGCTCAAGCAGTACGACTACATCCCCGTGAAGACCACGCCCGAGGTGTTTGCCCAACAGATCCAGGCGGAAACCGACCGCTGGAAACAGGTGGTCAAGGAAACCGGCTTCAAGATCGAATAAGCGCAGCGGCCTTCTCTGCTGCGCTCAGGATTGCCCTGAAGCAGCGCCCACAAAAAAAGCCACCGGCATCACAACCGGTGGCTTCGCCGTTGGGGCCTGCAGGTTCTACTGCTTGCGTGCGGCAATCGCCTTTTCTGCTGCGGTGACCAGGTCGGCGCCCACTTGCTGCTTCCACTTGTCATACACAGGGCGGGTGGCCTTCACAAAGGCTTCGCGCTCGGCCGCGCTCAGCTCGGTGACCGTCACGCCATTGGCGCTCAGTTCTTTGACGAGGGGCTTGCCCGCTTCGATCATGCCTTTGCGCGCGATGGCGATCTCTTCCTGGCCGGCTTCGATGGCGGCCTGGCGCACGATGTCCTGGTCGGCCTTGCTCCAGCTGGCCCAGATGTCCTTGTTCACGACAAAGATCAGCGGGTCGTTGATGTAGCCCCAGAGGGTCAGGTACTTCTGGCCCACGGTGTTGAGCTTGGCGGCCTGGTAGACGGCAACCGGGTTCTCCTGGCCGTCCACCGCGCCGCTGGCCATCGCAGGTTGTGCGTCGGCCCAGCTCATCTGCGTGGGGTTGGCGCCCAGCGCGCTGAAGGTGTCGACGAACAAGGGCGAGCCGACCACGCGGATTTTGAGGCCCTTCATGTCGGCGGGGGTCTTGATCGCATGCTTGGAGTTGGAGATTTCGCGGTAGCCGTTCTCACCCCAGGCCAGGGGCACCACACCGGCTTTTTCCAGGCGGGTAAACAGGCGCTTGCCGGGTTCGCCCTGGGTCAGCGCATCGGCTGCGGCATAGTCGGGCATCAGGAAGGGCAGCGCAAACAGGTTCAGCTCCTTGATCTGGGGCGACCAGTTCAGGGTGGAGCCCACGGCCATGTCGATCACGCCCTGGCGCAGTGCCGAGAACTCCCGCGTCTGGTCGCCTTGCACCAGCGATACGCCCGGGTAGAGCTTGATGTTGATACGGCCCTGCGTGCGCTCGCGCACCTTGTTGGCCCAGATCTCGCCGCCCTTGCCCCAGGGGAAGGCGGGGCCCAGCACCAGCGACATGCGGTATTCGCTTTTGTAATTGCCCTGGGCCTGCACGGCAGGCGCGGCAAAGCTCAGCGCCGCGGCAGCAGCCAAGGCAGTGGCAAGGAATTGACGGGTTTTCATGGTGTTGTCTCCGGGTGGTTCAAGGGGAAATTATGCAAATCCTGGGCGCTGGATGCAGACCTTCTTGCCTGCACCCAGAACCGGCTCCAATCAGTAGCCCAGCTTGGCGGGCAGCCACAGCGCAAGTTGCGGGAAGGCGATGACCAGCACCATCACGCAGAACATCGCAAACAGCATCCAGCCGACCCAGCGCACGGTCGATTCCATGCGCACGCCAGCGATGCGGCAGCTGACCATCAGGTTCACTGCCAGCGGCGGGGTGAACTGGCCAAGCGCCACCTTCAAGGTGAGGATCACGCCAAACCAGACGGGATCCCAGTTGTAGTGCTGCATGATGGGCAGCAGCAGTGGCACAAAGATCAGGAAGATGGAGATGCCGTCGAGGAACATGCCGACGGTGATCAGCATCAGGATCAGCAGCGCCATCACCCCCCATTCGCCCAGACCCGAGTTGACGATGGCCGTCGTGATCGGGTCGATCACGCCCAGGGTGGACAGCGAGAACGCAAAGATGCCGGCGAGCGAGACGACGATCAGGATCACCGCTGACAGCTCACCCGCTTCGCGCAGGATCGGGAACAGATCGCGCAGGCCAATCGTGCGGTGTACGACCATGCCCACGAACAGGCCGTAGAACACTGCTACCACGGCCGCTTCAGTCGGCGTGAACCAGCCCATGCGCATGCCGCCCAGAATCAGCACCGGCGCGGCCAGGCCCCAGGCCGCTTCGCGCAGGCTTTTCCAGAACTCGGGCCGGGGCAGGCTGGCCTCCAGCGCGCCCATCTTGTGCTTGCGCGACATCCAGACGGCCGGAATGATCAGCGCCAGGCCCGCCAGAATGCCCGGGATCATGCCGGCCGCAAACAGCGCAGGCACCGAGGCACCGGGCACCAGCACCGAGTAGATGATGAAGGCGACGGATGGCGGAATCAGGATGTCGGTGGCTGCAGCGGCCCCGACCACGCTGGCCGAGAAGCTGCCCGGGTAACCGGCGCGGCGCATGGCCGCAATCATCACGCCGCCGACGGCCGCTGCATTGGCGGGGCCGGAGCCGGAGATGCCACCCAGAAACATGGCGACGGCAATGGCCACCAGCGGCAGCATGCCCGGGCCGCGCCCCACAATCGCCACGGCAAAGTTGACCAGCCGCAGCGCAACGCCCGAGCGGTCAAAAATCGAGCCGACCAGCACAAACATCGGAATGGCGAGCAACGGGTACTTGCCCAGGCCGGCGTAAAAATTTTGCGGAATGGCGAGCAGGCCAAACCATTGCGCATCGGCATTGGCCAGCGCAATGGCCACGGCGCCGGCCAGGCCCAGCGCGGCGCCAATCGGCACGCCCAGCAGCATCAAAGAGATAAAGCCGATAAACAGCAGGGCGACAATCATGCCTGCTCCTTGGCTGTAGCATCGCTGCCTTCGGAGTACACATGGGCAAAGCTGGCGCGGCCCTGGCGCAGATACAGGCCCAACGCGCGCAAGGTGATCAGCGCCGAGAACACCGGCAGCCAGATGGAGTACCACCACTGTGGTACGCCAATGCCCGGCGAGGTCTCCTCGTAGCGGTAGTCGTCATACACCACACGGATGCTGAGCACGCAGATCAGCGCAAACAGCAGGGCCACCGTCAAAGCGCCAAAGCGGGCAAAGGCCTTGCGGCGGCGCGCATCGCCGCGCTCGGCAAAAAACTCGATGCGGATATGCAGGTTGCGCGCCACGGCGGCCGAGCCGGCGACCATGGCCAGCAAGATCATCAGGAACACGGAGATCTCTTCGGTCCAGGCAAAGGAGCCATCGGTGAAATAACGCACGATGACATTGCCAAAGGTGATCAGCGCGAGCAGCGCCATGATCAGAACCGTAAGCCAGTCTTCCAGCCACAGCCCTCTGGCGGGGGCGGGCTCACTGGGGAGGGTGGCGGGCAGGTCAGCGCTGCTGCCGCCCGGGGAATGAGGGGAGGGTGATGCCATAACAACCGGTAGCGAGACGGCTCGGCAGAGCCAAGGGTGGATGCGAAAAAACACAAACCGCCTTGTGGGCGGACCATCGGTATCGGATAGATCGGTATCTGCGGCAGGTGCCGCGCATGGCAGGTGGGCCAGTGGGGCCCGATTATGGCCTTGATCAGGGGGCTTGCAAGCCATCCTTTTCCCGGGGATGGGCTGCCGCAGTCGCGCTTGTTGCGGGCGCTGGCCACCCATCTGGCCCGCCAACTTGCAGCAGACGTCCATTGGCGTGTGGATAATGCGCGGATGGAAACCAAGTGGCTTGAAGATTTTGTGAGCCTGGCCGAAACGCGCAGTTTCAGCCGGTCGGCGCAGTTGCGCCATGTCACCCAGCCGGCATTCTCTCGGCGGATTCAGGCGCTGGAGTCCTGGGCAGGGGCAGATCTGGTGGACCGCAGCTCCTACCCGACGCGGCTCACGCCCGCTGGCAAGACCCTGTACAACCAGGCCATCGAGATCCTGCAGGCGGTGCAAAGCACGCGCGCCATGCTGCGGGTGCACTCGTCTTCGGGCAAGGACATCATCGACTTTGCCGTGCCCCACACACTGGCGTTCACCTTTTTCCCCACCTGGGTGTCCGGCCTGCGCAATGATTTTGGCCTGTTCAAGAGCCGCTTGATTGCGCTGAATGTGCATGATGCGGTGATGCGCCTGGTCGAAGGCGGCTGCGACCTGTTGATTGCCTACCACCACGAATCTCAGCCGATCCAGCTGGACCCGCAGCGCTATGAGATGGTGAGCCTGGGCCGCGAGGTGATGGCGCCGTACTGCAAGCCGGGGCTTGATGGCTTGCCGCTGTTCCCACTGCCTGGAGCCGCTGAAGTGCCTTTGCCCTTTCTGGGTTATGCGCCGGGGGCTTACCTCAGCCGGGTGACCGACCTGGCGCTGAAGCAGGCGCCTGAGCCCGCTTATCTGGACCGTGTCTACGAGACCGACATGGCCGAGGGTCTCAAGGCCATGGCGATCGAAGGCCATGGCCTGGCCTTTTTGCCGCAGAGCGCTGCCAAGAAGGAGCTCAAGGCCAAGAAGCTGGTACGTGCCGATCACCCGAGCTTGACCCAGTGGGAAGTGGCGATGGATGTGCGCGCCTACCGCGAGAAGCCACAGTCCAGCGATGCGGTCAAGACCGCAGCACAGGCGCTGTGGGACTACTTGGTGGCTCGCAACCCTGCACATAATTCATGACATCAATAAGAATATCGATATGTTGGATTTGCAGGGTAATTTCTAATATGCGGTATGAAATTTCTGTGCAATGCTTGCGGATTGCTCGTGTTGCAGTCGGTTAGATGTACGTGATTTGTTCGAAAAAGGCTATGAATTGTTAGCAATTCATTGGTAATTTTCCGGATAATTGCCGAGGCCAGTCATCTGGCATTATCTGGACGGACTGCACAATACGTAGCGTGTCAGTTGTCGCTTTGGCGTCTGTTGGGGCTCATAGGCGACTGCTTAATTGATTTTTCTGGAGGTCTGATGATGAAGAAACATTTGCTGGCTTTTGCGGTCGCAGCGGTTGCTGCAGGTAGCGCGTTTGCGCAAGCTGGCGATACGCTGGCCAAGATCAAGTCTTCGGGCAGCATCACGCTGGGTGTTCGCGAATCCTCCGGCCTGGGCTACACCTTGGGCAACGGCAAGTACGTCGGCTTCCACACCGAAATGGCAGAAAACGTTGTGAGCGATCTGCAAAAGCAACTCGGCCTGGCCAAGCTGGACATCAAGTACCAGCCCGTGACCTCGCAAAACCGCGTGCCTTTGGTGCAAAACGGTACCGTGGATCTGGAGTGCGGCTCGACCACCAACAACCAGTCGCGCCAAAAGGATGCTGCTTTCGCCTTCACCACCTACGTGGAAGAAGTGCGCATCGCGGTGAAGGCCAACTCCGGCATCACCGGCATCAAGGACCTGAACGGCAAGACCCTGGTGACCACCACCGGTACCACTTCGGTGCAGACCCTGCGCAAGAACAAGCGCGCGGATGGCCTGACTTTCAAGGAAGTCATGGGCAAGGACCACGCTGACAGCTTCCTGATGCTGGAATCCGGCCGCGCTGACGCGTTCGTGATGGACGGCTCCATCCTGGCTGCCAACATCTCCAAGTCCAAGGCACCAGCTGACTACAAGGTCGTTGGCGAAGTGCTGTCGGTCGAACCTATTGCCTGCATGCTGCGCAAGGACGACGCCGCCTTCAAGAAGGCTGTGGACGATTCCATCGTGCGCCAGATCAAGGATGGCTCGCTGGAAAAGCTGTACGACAAGTGGTTCATGCAACCTATCCCTCCTAACAACGTGAAGGTGGGTCTGCCACTGTCGGCCGCTACCAAGGACGCTTGGGCCAACCCGAACGACAAGCCTATGGAAGCCTACGAAGTCAAGTAAGCACACCACTGAGGTACCGCCCTTCCAGCCTGGGGTTTGGGGGGGCGTTTTTGTTGGTACTGGTTTTTGAGAGTGGAAGCCAGTCGCCAAACATTGCTACAAAGACAAAAAAAGAGGTAGTCCTATGAATTGGGATTGGCAAGTATTTTGTGAAGACACGATTGAGCGCCAGGTCGTGCAGGGCTGTTTCGGTAAAAACGGTGATGTCACGTATCTGGACTGGTTGTTGTCTGCGTGGGGATGGACTATCTCTGTCTCCTTGTGCGCGCTGGTGATTGCGCTGGTGGTGGGCTCCATCGTCGGCACCCTGCGCACGCTGCCTGACCGCCCCTGGACCGTGCGTCTGGGCAATGCCTGGGTGGAGTTGTTCCGCAACATCCCCTTGCTGGTACAAATTTTCCTGTGGTACCACGTCGTGCCCGCCATCTTCCCCGCACTGAAGCAAGTGCCTGGGTTCCTGCTGGTGGTGCTGGCGCTGGGCTTTTTTACCTCGGCGCGTATCGCCGAGCAACTGCGTGCCGGTATCTTGGCGCTGCCCCGTGGTCAGCGTTATGCAGGCATGGCTCTGGGTTTCACGACCTTCCAGTACTACCGCTATGTGCTGCTGCCGATGGCCTACCGCATCATCATCCCGCCGCTCACCAGCGAGTCGATGAACATCTTCAAGAATTCGTCGGTGGCGTTTGCCGTGTCGGTGGCTGAACTGACCTTGTTCGCGATGCAGGCGCAAGAGGAAACCTCGCGCGGTATCGAGGTCTACCTGGCGGTGACCGCGCTGTACATGATCTCGGCCTTCGTGATCAACCGCATCATGGCCTTCATTGAAAAGAGAAGCCGCATCCCAGGCTTCATTGCCGCAGGCGGATCGGGAGGTCACTGAGATGAATTTGAATCTTGATTTTTCGTTCTACAACTGGGACCTGATCCAGAACTTCGTCATCAAGGGCCTGGTGTTCAGCGTGATGCTGACCATCGTCGCGACCTTGGGCGGTATCTTCTTTGGCACCTTGCTGGCGCTGATGCGCCTGTCGGGCAAGAAGGCGCTGGTGGTGCCTGCCACCATCTACGTCAACGGCATGCGTTCCGTGCCACTGGTGATGGTGATTCTGTGGTTCTTCCTGCTGGTGCCTTTGCTGATCGGCAAGCCCATCGGGGCGGAGATGTCGGCGGTCATCACCTTTGTGGCGTTTGAGGCGGCCTACTTCTCCGAGATCATGCGGGCTGGTATCCAGTCGATTCCGCGTGGCCAGGTGTATGCCGGCCAGGCTGTGGGCATGACCTATGGCCAGAACATGCGTCTGGTGGTGCTGCCCCAGGCCTTCCGCAACATGCTGCCGGTGCTGCTGACCCAGACCATCATCTTGTTCCAGGATACGTCGCTGGTCTATGCCATCGGCGCCTACGACATGCTCAAGGGCTTTGAAGTGGCGGGCAAGAATTTCGGCCGTCCGGTCGAGGCCTATCTGGCTGCTGCCGTGCTTTACTTCATCATCTGCTTTACGCTGTCGTGGTTCGTCAAGCGTCTGCACAAGAAGATCGCCATCATTCGCTGATGCTGCAATACAAAGGATATCCAAATGATTGAAATGAAGAATGTCTCCAAGTGGTATGGCAGCTTCCAGGTGCTCAACGACTGCTCCACCAGCATCTCCAAGGGCGAAGTGGTGGTTGTGTGCGGACCATCGGGCTCGGGCAAGTCGACCCTGATCAAGACCATCAATGCGCTCGAACCCATCCAGAAGGGTGAAATCTGGGTCAACGGCACGGCCATCCACGATCCCAAGACCGACTTGCCCAAGCTGCGCAGCACCGTGGGCATGGTGTTCCAGCATTTCGAGCTGTTCCCCCACCTGTCGGTAACCGAGAACCTGACCATCGCCCAGATCAAGGTGCTGGGCCGCAGTGCGGACGATGCCAAGGCCCGTGGCCTGAAGATGCTGGACCGCGTGGGCCTGATGGCCCACAAGGACAAGTTCCCAGGTCAGCTGTCTGGTGGTCAGCAGCAGCGCGTGGCCATTGCCCGTGCGCTGTCGATGGATCCGAGCGTGATGCTGTTTGACGAGCCCACCTCGGCGCTCGACCCTGAGATGGTCGGCGAAGTGCTGGACGTGATGATTGGCCTGGCCAACGAAGGCATGACCATGATGTGCGTGACGCATGAAATGGGCTTTGCCAAGAAGGTTGCCAGCCGCGTGATCTTCATGGATGTCGGCGGCAAGATCCTGGAAGATTGCTCCAAGGAAGACTTCTTCGGCAACCCCGATGCGCGCCAGCCGCGAACCAAGGACTTCCTGAGCAAGATCCTGCAGCACTGATTGCAGCGTATCTCGCACACGACCATGGCCGCTAATGCGGCCATTTTTTATGGGCGGATTGTTGGAGTGGGAAAGGGGGCTGACCCGCCATGGACAGGCGGGTGCCCTGAGGCTGGACGGCGCGCGCTGCGGGTTAGCGCGGTGTCAGGAGGCTGGGGCCGCAGAACGCGGCCCCGGAATCATCAGTTGTCGAACTTGTCGCTGGGGAAGCGCAGCATGTCGGTGAGCAAGTAGGACATGGGCACATTCAGTGCAAAGCCCTTGCCCGGCAGTGGCGACTCGAACCACTTCTTGTACAGCCGGGTGATCTCGAAGTTCTGCGAGAGGTTGCGCATTTCCGCGTCGAACACCTTCTTCATGCGCACATCGCTGTCGCGCATCATCAGCGACAGCGGCTCGATCGACATCAGCTTGCCAATCAGCTTGACCTGCTCGGGCTTCTCGGCTTGGGCGCGGTGGGCTGCGAGCAGGATGTCGTCCATCAACCAGACATCGGCCGTGCCGCCTTGCACCGCCTTGAAGCAGTCGTTGTGGGTGAGGCATTCGCTGTGCTGGATCTTGAGGCCGTTGACGGCCACGCGGCGCTCCAGCACCTGCAGCGAGGTGGTGCCCTTGGTGGTGATCACGCGCTTGCCCGAGAGGTCATCCACATCGTTGATGCCGCTGTCAGACTTGACCAGCATGCGCACGCCGGCAATGTAGTAGGGCAGGCTGAAGGACACATGCTTGCTTTCGCGCCGGTCCTTGGTGTTGGTGGTGTTGCTGCAGTCCACGTCAATGGCGCCACTGGCCAGATCGGTAAAGCGGGTCTGTCCGTTGATGGCGCGGTACTGGATGTCCAGCTTGGCCAGGCCCATGTTCTGCTGCAGTTTTGCGATGAGTGCCTGGCAGATGTCGATGGCGTAGCCCACCGGTTTCTTGGCCTCGCCCATCTCGTAGGCAAACGGCAGTCCGTCCGGGCGGTAGCCCACCGTAATGCGCTGCGACTCCTTGATCTTGTCCCAGTTGTCGGGCAAAGGGGTCTGAGCCAGGCTGCTGCTGGCAAGGCACAGCAGCACAGCGCCGCGAAAAATATGGTTTAGCCACATGTTGCACAGTCCTTGATTAAGAATTCCTACGACTAACAATGATACGCATAGAGACTGTCTGCTCAATGAGAGCCTACCCTTAACATTGCGTTACTTTTTCCACAATGCTCGGCGACCGTGATGACGCCCGCATGACCGGTGCGACAATATCGGGATGAGCACCGCAACCTCCTCCATCAGCATCCTCCGCCCCGACGATTGGCACATTCATCTGCGCGATGACGCCGCCCTGGCCACTACAGTGGCCCATGCCGCGAGGCAGTTTGCCCGTGCCATCGTCATGCCCAACCTCAAGCCCCCGGTCACGACCGCCGAGCTGGCCCTGGCCTACAAGGCGCGCATCGTGGCGGCCATCCCCCAGGGTTTGACGTTTGAGCCGCTGATGACCTTGTACCTGACGGACAAGCTGGCGCCTGAGGAGATCGTGCGGGCCAAGGCCGCTGGCGTCGTGGCCTGCAAGCTCTACCCGGCCGGCGCCACCACCAACAGCGACCATGGCGTCACCGATATCCGCAAGATCTACCCGACCCTGGAGGCGATGCAGCGCGAAGGCATGCTGCTCTTGGTACACGGCGAGGTGACCGGCAGCGAGGTGGACCTGTTTGACCGCGAAGCGGCCTTTATCGACCAGCACATGCTGCCACTGCGCCGCGATTTCCCCGAACTGAAGATCGTGTTCGAGCACATCACCACGCGCGAAGCGGCCCAGTACGTGACCGAGAGCGACCGTTTTGTCGGCGCCACCATCACGCCCCAGCATTTGCTGTTCAACCGCAATGCCATCTTTACCGGCGGCATCCGCCCGCATTACTACTGCCTGCCGGTGCTCAAGCGCGAGGAGCACCGCCTGGCTCTGGTGCAGGCCGCCACCAGCGGCAATGCCAAGTTCTTCCTGGGCACCGACAGCGCCCCCCATGCCGCCCAGCTCAAAGAACACGCCACTGGCTGCGCCGGCTGCTACAGCGCCCATGCTGCGATCGAGATGTATGCCGAGGTGTTTGACAACGCTGGCGCGCTGGGCAAGCTCGAAGGCTTTGCCAGCCTGCATGGTGCCGATTTCTACGGCTTGCCGCGCAATACGGACCGCATCACCTTGGTGCGCGAATCCTGGACCCCGCCCGAGTCCTACCCCTTTGGCCAGGCGGATTTGAAGCCGCTGCGCTCGGGTGAAGCGCTGCCTTGGAAGCTGGCAGGCTGAGCGTTTTGATCATTTGATGCGTGGATAACCGCCAGGCCACTGCAGGTGACCCGCCTGAGCAAGGCTGGTCATCGCTCGACTGGCAGGCGCCCTGGTTGCAGCCCTACGAGGCGTTGGGCCTGCAGATACGCCAGCTGGATTGGCAAAGCCTGGCCATGCCCGATCTGCTCAACCGCCTGGGCGACTGCGGTCGGCGCTTTGTACCGCAGTCCGCCCTGCCGCCGGGCGAGGCCTACGAAGGCTTTATCGCACGCAGCGGCTGCGTGCCCACCCGCGAACATATGCACGATGGGCTCAACGGCCTGGTCTGGCAGCGCTTTGCGCGCACCAAGGCGCGGCTCAATGCCTTACAGGCCCAGGCGATTGACGAGGCAGGCGGTGTGGGCGCCCGCCGGGGCCCCTTGCGCGATGCGCTGACCCTGTTTGACGAAAACGGCGCGGTGCTGCTGGCGCCCGATGCCCTGTGGCAGGCGCTGCGGCTGCGCCAATGGCAGCGCTTGTTTGTCGAGCTGCGGCCGCTGTGGCATCAGGCGCAGCTGATCGTCGTCGGCCATGCGCTGCTCGAAAAGCTCATCAGCCCCAGAAAACCAATCACCGCACATGTTTTTTGCCCTCCACGGCCTTTGCGGATCGTGGACAATATCGACGCGGTCATCGCCGCCTCTCTGGATGCTGTTCATCTGGCTGGCAAGCCTTTTACGCCACTGCCGGTGATGGGCATCCCGGGATGGAGCCAGGAAAACCAGCATTTTTCCTTCTACGATGACCCAGACGTATTTCGCTCGGCCCGACGGCCACAAATATCATAAGCACCAGCCGTCGCCACAAAGTGTGGGTAAGGTCTTGAATTAGCAAGACATTGCCCCCAGCTATCGAGCACTGTGTTCCCCTCCTTGGAGAATCAAACCCCATGAAACGAATGTTCCTTTTTCTGGCGACCAACATCGCCGTCGTTGTGGTGCTCGGCATTGTTGCCAGCCTGCTCGGTGTCAACCGCTTTTTGACGTCCAATGGCCTGAACCTCGGGGCCCTGCTGGGCTTTGCTTTCATCATGGGTTTTGGCGGCGCCATCATCTCGTTGCTGATGAGCAAGCCCATCGCCAAGATGAGCATGGGCGTCAAGATCATCAACGAGCCCCAAAGCGCGGATGAAGCCTGGATCGTCGAGACCGTGCGCCGCTTCTCCGACCAGGCCGGCATCAAGATGCCCGATGTCGGTATCTACGAAGGCGAAGCCAATGCCTTTGCCACTGGCGCCTTCAAGAACTCGGCGCTGGTCGCCGTCTCCACCGGGCTGCTGCAAGGCATGACCCGCGAAGAGGTCGAGGCCGTCATCGGCCACGAGGTGGCCCACGTTGCCAATGGCGACATGGTCACCATGGCGCTGATCCAGGGCGTGATGAACACCTTTGTGGTCTTCCTCTCGCGCGTCATCGGCTATGCAGTCGATTCCTTCCTGCGCCGCAATGACGAGCAGAACTCCGGCCCCGGCATTGGCTACATGATCACCACCATCGTGCTCGATATCGTCTTCGGCTTCCTGGCCGCCATCATCGTGGCCTGGTTCTCGCGCCAGCGCGAGTTCCGCGCCGACGCCGGTGCTGCGCGCCTGATGGGCCGCAAGCAGCCGATGATCAATGCGCTGCACCGCCTGGGCGGCATGCACCCCGGCACCCTGCCGCAAAGCATGCAGGCCATGGGCATCACCGGCAGCCTGGGCAAGCTGTTCAGCTCGCACCCACCGATTGAAGAGCGTGTGGCTGCGCTGCAAAACAACCAAGTGCAATAAGCCTCGGCTTTTCACCCTCTCAAAAAGCACTGCCTCGGCAGTGCTTTTTTGTGGGCGCCAGTGCAAGCGGATCGGCGCGGTGTTGGCCAGAGCGCTCCGGCTTTTACCGGCGATTTACGCGCCGCTCACCGGGCGTTAAGCTGGCGCGCCTTCAATGGAGTTCTTGCAATGACTGGAGATACACCATGTCGCACACTCCCTCCTCTTGGCGTTCGGCCGCTTTGTGTGCCGGCGCCCTGGCGGTCGCTACTTTGGTGACCGGCTGCGTTGTAGCACCGGCTGAGCCCTATGCCTATGGCAACACCGGGGCCGTGGTCGTATCGTCGGAAGCGCCGCCACCGCTTCGCTATGAGCCCGCCCCGGTCGCTGTGGCGCCCATTGCCACCCAAATCTGGATTGGCGGCTTCTGGGATTGGAACGGTGGCCGCTATGTCTGGCGTGAAGGCCGCTGGGCAGCCCCGCCCCACCGGGGTGACCACTGGGTGCCCCGTGAATGGGTGCGCAGCCCCCATGGCTGGCAAGCCCGTGGCGGACACTGGGAGCGCCGCTAAGACGCAGGGGTTTACCCATTGGCAGTCCGGGCGCCGCACAGGGCCTTGGCTGCAGCGCCGCTCAGCGGATGCTGTAGTTCAGCTGAAACATCAGCGCAGACTTGCCCAGCACATTGAGCTGGCCGCCCCAGCGCTCGTTGTAGTTCCAGCCCACCGCAGGGATGGCGGTAAAGCCCCAGCCATTGCGGTTATTGAACGGAATCTTGCGGTGGAAGGGGTACTTGTAGCCATGGATGACGCCGCCGGTCAGCTTGAAAAACAGCTGCGGCGTGCTGGACAGCGGCTGGAACTGCCAGCCGTAGTAAGCGTACTGGCTGGGCTGGCCAAAGGAATTGCTGAAATAGGCAAAGCCGACGACTTGGTTGGCATCGATCTTTTTCTCGGCATTGAGCAGCCACACATATTTGTGCCGCTCGTCATCGGGCTCGAAGTCGCGCTCTTTCTTGGCGTTGGAGAAGTGGTAGGTATAGGGCGAATAGCCAAAGGTCCAGCCGGACAGCGCCGAGCCGTTGCTGTCTTCGCTGTCCCCGCTGGTGGCGCTGGCGGTGCCGGATAAGGCACACAGCAACGCAGCGCCCAGCAAGGTGGAGAGAGGGGAATAGGCAGAACGGGGCATGGGCAACCTCCAGCAAATATCGTCAATCCAAAATTTTAGGACGTGCTTGCGGAAGATCGCCAATAGCTGTGGCGCAGAACCCTTAAAGTTGTAAAAAGCCGTGTTTTAATTTGTTTTTAAGCTGGATTGCTGGGAAATCGCGGCAAATGAACAAGCTGGATCAATGGGCTTATAAAGCGCCGCCTGATCCGCGTGCGCCCGAAGAGGACACCGCCAGACCCAGCATGGCGCAGGCCACGGCCTCGCCCACCTTCACACCATCCACACCGGCTGACAGAATGCCGCCGGCGTAGCTGGCGCCTTCACCCGCCGGGTACAGGCCGCGCGTGTTGTCGCTCTGAAAATCGCTGCCTCGGCCAATCTTGACCGGCGACGAGGTGCGGGTCTCCACACCCGTCAGGATGGCATCCCACATGTCGTAGCCCCGGAGCTTCTTGCCAAAGGCGGGCAGCGCCTCGCGCATGGCCTCGATCGCATAGGCCGGCAGCGCCTGGTGCAGGTCGCCCAGATGGACGCCTGGCTTGTACGACGGCTGCACCGTGCCAAAGGCAATCGAGGGCGTGCCGTCGACAAAATCGCCGACCAGCTGGCCGGGCGCGCTGTAGCTTTGGCCGCCCAGTACATAGGCCTTGGATTCCAGCTGGCGCTGCAGCACGATGCCCGACAGCGGGTGGAACGCACCCGGAGCCAGGTTCTCGACGCCATAGGTTTTGCCGCCAAAGGCCCAGGCAAAGCTCTCGGCATCGCGCGGGTAGTCTTCGGGGCTGATGGCGCAGACCATGCCGGCATTGGCATTGCGCTCGGCGCGGGAGTACTGGCTCATGCCGTTGGTGACCACGCGCTCAGGCTCGCTGGTGGCAGCCACCACGGTGCCGCCCGGGCACATGCAAAAGCTGTAGACGGCGCGGCCATTGCTGGCGTGGTGCACCAGCTTGTAGTCGGCAGCACCCAGCAGCGGGTGGCCGGCATCCTTGCCCCAGCGTGCGCGGTCAATCACGCTTTGCGGGTGCTCAATGCGGAAGCCCACCGAGAAAGGCTTGGCCTCCATGGCCACGCCGCGTTCGTAGAACATCGCAAAGGTGTCGCGCGCGCTGTGGCCCAAGGCCATCACCGCGTGCTGGGTGGGCAGGGTGTAGCTCTCGCCGCTGGTCAGGTTCTGTACTTGCAGGCCTACCAGTTGGCGCTCATCGCCTTCGACCAGTACATCGGTCACCTTCTGCTCAAAGCGGATCTCGCCGCCCAGCCGCACGATTTCCTCGCGGATGCCTTCGACCACCTTGACCAGCTTGAAGGTGCCGATATGCGGGTGGGCCACAAACAGGATCTCGGGCGGCGCGCCGTGGGTGACGAACTCCTGCATCACCTTGCGGCCCAGGTGGCGCGGGTCCTTGATCTGGCTATAGAGCTTGCCGTCCGAGAAGGTGCCTGCGCCGCCTTCGCCAAACTGCACATTGGATTCAGGCGTTAGCCGGCGCTTGCGCCACAGGCCCCAGGTGTCCTTGGTGCGCTGGCGCACCGTCGTGCCGCGCTCCAGCACGATGGGCTTGAAGCCCATCTGCGCCAGCACCAGCGCCGCAAAAATGCCGCAAGGCCCAAAGCCCACCACGACCGGGCGGTCCTGCATATCGGCAGGCGCCTGGCCCACTGGGTACCAGGCCATGTCGGGCGTCGGGTTGACGTGGGAATCATTGGCAAAATGCGCCAGCAGCGCTGCTTCCTGCGCGGGTTCTGCCAGGGTCACATCGACGATATAGACGGCCAGCAGCTCGGACTTGCGCGCATCAAAGCTGCGTTTGTGGACGTGCAGCTGCGCAATGGCCTCAGGCTGCAGGCCCAGGCGTTGGGCCGCCAGTTGAGTGAGCGCCTCTTGGGGCGCAAATTCGCTGTGGTTTTCGGGGTGGTAAGGCACCGCCGAGAGGGGGAGTTTGAGTTCTGCGATCCGGATCATGGCTTGTACCTATCAAGCAAGGGCCTGGATGGTAGCCGATATGGCGCTGCCAGTGCGGCTGGACGGGCGGCATCCCCATGGCGCCCTAAGGTAAAAAAGCATAGCAAGCCCGCCGTTCCTCAGTGCTGAAGTTCTAAACGCGAATATCCAATCCCCGCCCCCTTCTCCACCCGGATTTGCGCCGGAATGCGCTCCTTGAGCGCCTCCACATGGCTGATGATGCCGATCATCTTGCCGCTGGCGTTCAGCGTGTCCAGCGCCGTCAACGCGATCTCCAAGGTGTCGCCATCCAAGGTGCCAAAGCCTTCGTCCAGGAACAGCGAATCGATGGAGGTCTTGCTGCTGACCAAATCGGACAGCGCAAGTGCCAATGCCAGGCTGACCAGGAACGCCTCGCCACCCGACAAGGTGCGCGTGTCCCGCGCTACATCGCCTTGCCAGCTGTCGACGATATCCAGCTCCAGCTCGCCCGTCGTTTTGCGCTGCAGCAGGTAGCGGCCATGCAGCCGCGCCAGATGGCCGTTGGCGAGTGCCAGCAAATGGTCCAGGGTGAGGCCCTGGGCAAACTTGCGGTACTTGTCGCCCTTGGCCGAGCCAATCAGGCCATCGAGCCGTTGCCACAGATCGCTGTCCTGTTCTTGCAGCGCAATCTGCGCCAACAGCGCCTGCTGCCCTGCGCGGCGCTGCGCATCATCGGCCAGGCGCGCGCGGTGGGCGCCCATGCGCTCTGCCGTCTGGTTGCGCTCTTCCTCCAGCGCCTGTAAGTGCCCATCCAGAGCTTCGGGTGCTTCCTCCGTCAAGGCCTGGGCCTGCAGTTGCTGGTGCTGTTGCGCCGCTTCATCGGCCACGGTGCTGGCGCGCTGCAGCGTTTGCTGCAGCCCATCGCGCTGCTGTGTGAGCTGGGCCAGCTCGGCGGCTGGCAGCAGCGCTTGCGCAAAGGCGGGTGCATCGGCAAAGGGGCTCGCTTGCAGGCCCTTGTTCCAAGCGGTCAGAGCCTGCGTCTCAACCCATTGCCGCTCGGCCAGTTGCTGGCCCGCTTGCTGGATCTGGCCCTCCAGGCTGGCCAGCGTTTGGCGGGTCTGTTCCAGCAGCGCTGCGCAATCCGCCAGCGTAGCGGGCAGCGCCATGCTTGCAGCACCTTTTTGCGCGGGAGCCTGCGATTGCGCCAGGCGCAGCTGCCATTGCTGGGCCTCTTGCGCGCACTGGCTGGCCTGGTGCTGCTGCAGCGCCAGTTGCTGGGCGATGGTGTGCAACTGCGCGCTGCGCTGTTGCCACTGCTGCCATTCCTGCTGGCGGGTCTGCAACCAGGTACCGGCATCGGCCGCTGCGGGTAAGGGCAGGCCCAGCGGGGCCAGGCTGGATTGCAGCGCTGCCTCCGTTGTACCGGCCAGGGCCTGCAGGTCTTGCACCGCTTGGATCAGCCGCTGCTGCTGCGCGCTGTTGTCTTGCTGGCTGCGCTGCAGCTGTGCTTGCTGGTGCTGGGCATGCTGCAAGGCCTGTGCGGTGGTATGGGCGGTGTCTTTGGCGCGTTGCAGCGCTTGCTCTGCCGCTTCGGCCGCCGCCAACGCCTGCTGCAGCTGGGCAGCGTGGGCGGCGCTGGCTTGCTGCGCATCAGCCAATACCTGTGGCTGCTGCCAGGCAGATTCGGCGATGGGCTGCGCCATGTGTGTGGCGAGTTCCTGCCATGCCTGCTGCCATTGCGCCAGGCGCTGCTCGGCCGCTGTCAGTTGGGCCTGCAGGCTGGTTTGTTGGCTCAGAGCGGCAGCATGCGCGGCGCTGAGCTGCTCACCTTGTTGTTGCAGCGTTTCCAGCTCGGCCTGGGCCGCTTGCAGCGCTGCTTCGGTGGCGGTCACATCGAGCGCCGCATAGGCAGCAATCGCAGGGTGCTCATGGGCGCCGCAGAGCGGGCAGGCCTCTCCCGGTTGCAAGGCCTGGCGGTGGGATTCCAGGCTTTGGATGCGCTGTTCCTGGGCCAGCAGTTTTTGCTTGTCGCCCAACCGCTCTTTCTGGGCCTTGTACTGGCTGCGCAAGGCCGCCAATGCCTGTTGCTGTTGCAGCAGGGGTGCCGCACAGGCCTGCAGTGCATCACCCAACTGCGTGCCATCCCGCGCCAGCGGTTGGCGTTGCTGGGCATGCTGCAGCAGCTGCTGCCAGGCTTGCTGGTGCTGTTGGGCCGTTTGCCAGTGAGCGCGCAGCTCGACCAGGCTGCCGCCATGCGGTGCCAGGCGGCTTTGTTGCGCTGTCTGGGCCTCGTGCGCTGCTGCATCTGCCTGTTGCTGCGCTGTTTGGGCCTGTTGTAGTTCGGTGGCCTGTGCGGCTGCTTGCTGCTGCAGCGCCTGGTGCTGTTGTTGGGCCTGCAGCAACGCGGCCTGCTCTTGTGCCAACTGCCGCTGTTGCTGCTGTCGCTGCGCCAGCTGCTCGCGCCAGCCGCTCAGCTGGTCGCCTAATGCAGCATGGCCGGGGTGCTGCTGCAGCCAGTGCTGAAGCTCGGTCTGCTGGGTTTGCAGCTGCTGCAGTGCGTGTTCTGCCTGCTGCTGGGCCTGCTGCGCCAGCGCACTGGTGTGCTGCTGCAGCTGCCATTGCTGGTGGTGGGCATCGGCGAGGCGGCCCTGCAATTGCGCCAGCTGGGCTTGGCCCGCTGCGGTGGCTGCTTGCGCCTGCTGCCAGCCCGCATGCAGCGGGGCAATCGCTTGCGCAGGGCCATGGGCCTGCAGGCGTTTCAGATCAGGGGCGGCAGCCTGCAGTGCTTGTTGGGCCTGCTGCAGGCGCTCATCGGCCTGGTGCTGCGCCTGCGCCGCTTGTGCAGTTTGCTGCTGCCAGCGCTGCAAAGTTTGCAGCGCAACATGGCGCGTTTGCAGGCTGGCGAGGGTGTCTTGCAGCTGCTGGGCTTCCGTTTGCAGCTGTTCGCGCTCGGCCTCGGGCAGCAGTTGCATGCCGCCCGCCTGGGCCTTGTCGCGCTCCAGCGCCTGGCGGGCATCGCGGGCGCGCTCAAACACGGTCTGCGAAATCTGGCTGTAAATGTCGGTCCCCGTCAGCTCTTCGAGCAGCTCAGCGCGCTCATTGGCTTTTGCCTCCAAAAATGCTGCAAAGCCGCCCTGGGCCAGCAGCATCGATTTGGTAAAGCGCTGAAAATCCAGCCCGGTGATCTCGGCCATCTGGCGCAGCTTGTCGCTGCTATGGGTGCTCAGGATCACGCCATCGGCCACGCGCGCCAGTTCCACCTTGGGGCCTTGCAGTGCGCCGTCGGCCTTGTCGCGGGCGCGGCGCTGGCTCCAGAAGGCGCGGTAAACAGTGCCTTTGACTTCAAACTCCACCTCTGCCAGGCAGTCCGCCGTGTGGCGCGTCATCAGGTCATTGCTGCCGGTGCTGATGGTCGCCAGCCGGGGCGTCTGGTGGTAGAGCGCCAGGCAAATGGCATCCAGCAAGGTCGATTTGCCAGCGCCCGTGGGCCCCGTGATGGCAAACAGGCTGTTGTCAGCAAAGGGCGCCGCCGTAAAGTCAATGCACCACTCGCCTTTGAGCGAGTTCAGGTTTTTCAGCCGCAGCTTGCGTATCTTCATGCGGGCTCCCCGCTGGGGTTGGCCAGCGACTGCAGCACGCTTTGGTAGCGCGCGGTCAGCGCCTGCTGCAGCTCGGTGTCCATGGTCTCCAGCGCCAGGCGGCGCTCAAACACTTGCGCGGGGGTCAGCGCATCCAGCGCCTCGATGGCCGGGCCGCTCCACTGCGCCGCCTCCCTGCCGCGCTGTCGTTTGACCCGCAGCAGCTGTAGCGGCATATCCTCGGCCATGGCCTGCACGCGCAGCGGCAGGTCGGCCAGGTAGTCGTCTTCTTCGATGCTGATGTCCAGCCAGACCTTTTTGCCCGCCTGGGCCAGCGCACTGGCCTGCTGCAGCGCGGCCGGCAGGGCGGCCAGGCTGCTGCGCAATGCAGCCATTGGCTGGAATACCGGCACCGGCAGCGCAGTCACCGCCTGCAAGCCCGGCTCTCCTAACTGGATCAGCAGCATCTGCTTAGTTTGCCGCGCCTCGTCAAAACCCAGCGCAATCGGCGAGCCGCAGTAGCGGATGTGCTCCAGCCCGCCCACCTTTTGCGGCTGGTGGATATGGCCCAGCGCGATGTAGTCCACAGGGGGAAAGGCCTGGGTCGGAAAAGCCTCCAGCGCGCCGACATAGATCTCGCGCACCGATTCGCTGCTGCTGGCGCCCACGGTGGTGAGGTGGCCGGTGGCGATGATCGGCAACTGCCGCCCCAGGCTCTGTTGCAGAGCGGCCTGCTGCTGCAAGGCCGTCTCATACACCTGCTGGTAGGTGGCCTGGATGGCCTGCTGCAGCGCCAGTTGCTTGTCCTGCGCGCTTTGGTTGGCCTGGCTTTGCAGCACATCGCGGGGGCGGATAAAGGGTAACGCGCAGACGATGCAGCCGGGCGTGCCATCGCGGCGCGGCAAGATGCGCACATGCTGCGCGGGCGCGCCGGTGGCGGCAATCACCTGGGTGCCCAGGTGCTGAAGCAGGCCGCTGCTTTCTTCCAGCACCGCGACGGAATCATGGTTGCCACCCAGCACCAGCAGCGCAACGCCGGCCTGGTGCAGGCGGGCGATCAGACGGTTGTAGAGCTCGCGGGCGTAGCTGGGCGGCGCGCCGGTGTCAAAAACATCGCCTGCGATCAGCACCGCATCGGCGGCTTGCGCTGCCACCTGGTCCAGCAGCCAGTCGATCAGCGCGCTGTGCTCTGCCTGGCGGCTTTGGCCCATAAAGTGCTGGCCCAGGTGCCAGTCCGAGGTGTGAATGATGCGCATGGTCGGGGGAGGGGATGGAGAGATCGCGGGAACCCTGTCGATGGTAGTCGCTGGGCGCAGCGCTGGTCAAAGAAAAAGACCTCGCGAGGGTCTGAACCCGGGCGAGGTCTGATGGCGGATAAGGCGATGTTTACTTCTTGGCGCCCACCGCCTTGTTGGCCGACGCGCGGTTGTAGGCAAAGCCGATGACCACCAAGGCCAGCACAATGGCCTGGGCCAGCAAGGTCTCCATCGTCGGGAACATGCCCAGCAGCTCGATGCGGGGTGCGCTGAGCGGCGTGGCGCTGACCCAGCCTGCCTCTTGCAGCGAGGACACGCCCTTGCCCACCAGCACGACGGCCAGCACAGCCACGAGGAGGGAGGTGGCAGAGAAGAAGCGGCCAATCGGCATGCGGGCGCTGGTGCGCAGCAGCACAGCAGCAATCACCGCCAAGATCGCCACGGCGGCCAGGCCGCCGCCCAGCAGCGCGCCATGGTGGCCGTCCGAGGCCAGCGCCGAGAAGAACAGCACGGTCTCGAACACCTCGCGGTAGACGGAGACAAAGGCCAGCGCAAACAGGCCCCACATGGAGCCCTGGCCCATGCTGGCCGAAAGCTTCTCGCTCAAATAGCTTTGCCAGCGGCCGGCGCTGCTCTTGCTGTGCATCCACAGGCCCACACTCAGCAGCACCAGTGCGGCAATGACGGAGCCCAGGCCCTCGGTCACCTCGCGGCTGGCGCCGCTGATCTCCACCAGGTAGGTGGCGGCGGCCCAGGTCAGGCCGCCTGCCACCAGCGCCGAGCTCCAGCCGGCATGCACATAGCGCAGCGCATCCTGGCGGCCGGCCTTGCGCAGCAGCGCCACCATGCCGATGACGATCAGCAAGGCCTCCAGCCCTTCCCGCAGCAAGATGGTGAGCGCGCCGACAAAGGTGGCCGTAGCGTCGGAGGCGCCCGCGTTCAGCTCGGCCTCCACTTGGCTGAACATGTTGTGCAGTTGCTGGGCGGCGGCCTCGGCCTCTTGCAAGCTGCCGCTGGCCACCGTGGCGCGGTACTGCACCATGGCCGATTCGACCTGGGTCATCAAGGCCTTGTTGCGCGCGGCAATCGTCGGCTCCAGCGGCTCAAAGCCATCCAGGTAGGCAGACAGCGCCAGCTTCATCGCCTGGTTGCGGTCGCCCGCCTTGAGCGCCACCAGGCTTTGCGCCAGGCGCTGGCGCGACAGGGCCACGCCGCTGGCCTTGCTTTCGCTGATGACCTCGGGGTTGGCACGCAGATAGGCCAGCACGGCGCGGGCCTGGTCGATCGGCATGGCCGGGGTCAGGCTTTGCGCGGTGGTGGTGCTGAGGGCGGCTAGGTCGCCAAAGCGTGCCCGCAGGCCGGCATCGCTTTGCCACAGCGCCTTGCCGGTGGCGCGCAGTTCGTCGTTGTATGACAGGCCGCCAACGAAGTAGGCCAGCGCCCAGCGGTCGTCCTCGGGCAGCGCGCCAAAGGCCACCATCGACGTGCCTTCGACGCCTTGCGAGGTCACCTGGTACAGGGCCATCAGGCTGCGGGCATTGGCGCGCTGCGCATCGCTGAAGGCAATGGGCTGCGGATCCAGACCCTGCGCAGCCGGGCCATCGCCACCGCCGCTGGCGCCATGGCAACTCGCACAGATTTGTTGAAAGAGTTGAGAGCCTTTTGTTATATCGGGAGCCTTTGCCGGTGCGACTGGCATCGGGTAGGCCGCCACCAGCATCTGGGCTGCCTGGTGGGCCAGCTGGGCTACGTCATCGGCCGCCGCCTTGGCTTGGACCGCTGCGCGCAACTGCCCAGCCAGTGCCACGACCCGGGCCTTGTCGGCGTGGGCGGGCAGGGCCTGGGCCTGCTGCAGCGCATTGGCGCTGAAGTCCAGCATCTCGGCATATTCGCCTTCGCTGACGACCTGGCCTTTGTCGACCGCGCCTTCGTAGTCGACAGCCACATAGTCGAGCAACTGCCAGAGCTGGCGGGCATCGGTGGCTTGGGTAGTAGGGGCCGTCGTGACAGGGGCAGGGGTCGGCGTTTGGGCCAGGGCAGGGCCGCCGAGCAAGCCGGCGACCAGGGCCAGTGCCCAGCTGAATGTGGAGCGCATGAAGTGTTATGAATAAGAATTATTCGCGGCATTTTAAGCTTGTTTACATTCTGTAGTGCCGCAGTCGCCCGCCTGTGCAGGAACAGTCAGATTCCGCCTTTTCGATGCTGCGCGAGCCTGATTAGGCTTCATTGGAAACGCAATTGGTAACCATTTCTACGTCTCAGATCGCTACACTGCGGCCACGCGCTTGTGCTCATAGGGAGGGCAAGGCGTTGCACGCTGCAGACCCTGTGCCGTGCAGCAACGAGGAGAAAAAATGGAAAAATTAACAGGATTCGCCGTAGCCGCCGTGGTCGCATGTGCCGGTTTGATGGGTTGCAGCAAGAAGGAAGAGACCCCCAGCAGCCCACCCGCTGCCGCCGCCCCGGCCCCCGCGCCTGCAGCAGCACCGGCCCCTGCGCCAGCGCCCGCCGTTGCCGCACAAAAGGTGCAGCCCGGCAAGTGGCAAGCCACCACCGAGATGAGCGGCCCCATGGGCCAGCAGGCACTGACCGGTGTGGAACAGGCCCTCAAATCCATGACGCCTGAGCAGAAGAAGGCTGCCAACCTGGACAACGCCAAGGTCGAAGGCGGCAAGCTGGTGCAAGAGATGTGCATCACCCCCGATATGGCTGGCAAAAACCTGCAATCCCTGGCGGATTCCCAGCTGAAGAACATGCCCGGCTGCAGCCCCGCCGACATCAAGACCGATGGCAACAAGGAATCCATGCGCTTCACCTGCGGCGAAGGCAAGATGAGCATGGACCTCGAAGCCGTCTACACCTCGCCCACCGAGAACACCGTCACCAGCAAGATGGACATGGCCGGCCAGGGCATGACCACCACAGTGACCAGCAAGCGCGTGGGCGACTGCTGATAGAGAGGCTCGCGCGCCGCTGTATAGGTGGTGCGCGTTGGGCTTTTGAATGCAAAAACGCAGCCTGGGTGGCTGCGTTTTGTTAGTAGGGCTGGCGTGCTTTCCCTGCAGGCCTCTTAGCGCTTGCGATGCAATTTGCGCATGCCCAACATGCCAGCCAGCAAGCTTAGAAGCAAGAGAGCCGCATGGTGAAGCGAGGGCACTGGCGTTGGAGCTGCAGCAGCGCTAACAAAGACGACTTGGCTCATTTCCACACCAGCATAGATTTCGTTTCCGGCTTGCGTCGCCATGATGGTGCAAGTGCCTGGAGCGCTAAAACTCACGACTCCCCCACTGATGGAGCACACATCGGCAGCAGCCTTGGCTGTAATCGAAGCAGTCACTGCTTGCGGGACGCCAGAGACAGAGAACACAACTGGATTCCCCGATGCACCGCCGGTAGCGGCAGGTGTGTAGGTATCCCCCACCTTGGCATTGGCTGGTGCGACAGATGTGAAGGTCAGGCTTTGGGCAAGCTTGCCTACCTCGATCGTCTGCTGAACCTGAGTGGCTGCCTCGTAGTCTGCATTTCCAGTTTGATTTGCGTTGATTACGCATGTCCCGGCCGCAGAAAATGTCACCGTGCCATTGGCGATAGAGCAGATTGCTGCACTACCAGAGTCCACCACCAGGGTGACAACTTCTCCAGATGCACCACCCGTCGCAGTTGCCGCGTAGGTATCTCCAATGCTGGCTCCGCTGGGCGGCGTCGATGTAAAGGTGATGGACTGCGTGTCTTTGGAAATACTCAATGCTTGCGTTGCTGAGGCTTCTTGGAAACCGGGCAATGGGATTTCCAGGCCTGCTTGGGTAGCGGTGATCGTGCAGTTGTTGGTGCCTGCATGCACCCCCGTCACTGCCCCGCTTGATGTGACTGTGCAGTCTGTTGAAGCGGTCGAATAGACAATGGTATTGCCCGAGTTAGGCTCGGCGCTGGTTGCTACAACATTGGCTGTTGAATTGACGGATACCGCCGGTGCAGCGCTGAACGTCAGTACTTGGGGCGTTCTAAATGCGGCGTTGTAAATGTCAGTCACCTCACTAGAAGACAGCGCGCGCGAGTAGATACGCACATCCCCCAGTTTTCCTCCTGCATTCAATCCAACGTTTGAGCTATAGCCAATGACCTTGAACGGACCTGCGCCGGAGACGGAGATGGGTGCCGGCTGCGCGACAGTGTTTACAAGAACTCCATTGAGATAGGCGGAGATATTTTGTGCCGCGCTGTCATACACAAAGGTATTCAGTGTCGTACCTTGTACAGCGCCGCCTTCTAGGAGGACGTCATCGAAGGGGCCTCGCAGGATCCAATTGTTCGGTCCGGCAACGCCATTGGTGAAAATGCGGAACGACGCTGCGCTGATGTCACTCATGATGTAGAACAGCGTGGATGAAGGCGCAATTTCGCTGCTAAAAAACGAGATGGACCAGGACCCATTCAGACTGGTAGCCCATCCTGTGTTGACATAGTCCGTGGAGGATGCAGCCCCCGAACCCAGTGCCGCGCTGAGGTTGGTTCCGTCAATGTGTGCGCCTTGAGAAAGTGCGCCATTCAGAATGGCTGTTGAGGCGTTAGCAGGCGGATTTGAAGCGCGGTTGGTTACGGATGTTCCCGCTTCGTCGAACCGGTAGTGGATGATGTCTGGTGTAGGCGCAGGTGCGGCGAGCGCGGGCAGCACCAGCAGTGCGGTCACGGATGCAGCTCCAAGGATTCGTATTACGCTGGAACGCAGTAGCGAGTTTTCGTCGGTGCGCGCCGACGGACGGAGGCAATGTTGAGACATAAGTGGTGTATTCCAAAAGTATCTCGTGCTTTCCGGGAGATCGCGTCATGGCGATCATGATGTGAGGTCGGCATGAGTGCTCACTATCATATAACAATTAATAACAATTAGGTTCAATATGAAACATATTTGCAAGTGCTATCCCATGGCCGGTCTCAAAGCGCCGACACGCACTGCAGTAAGGGGTAGCGGTTAACTGATCCAGTTGCTCCAACCTGAAGCGATCTAGGCCCGACTATTGCTCCACCCGTATCACCTGAGCCAAATCGACACCCAAAGCCTGCGCCTTTTGCAGCAGCGCTTGCAGCTGGGCTTCCGGAATGGTCTTGCTGCGGGACAGGATCCACAGGTAGTCCAGGCTGCTGCCAATGACCAGCGCGGTCTGGTACTGGTCATCGAGGCTGACCACGTTGTAGCCGCCGTAGAAGGGGCCGAAGAACGAGACCTTCAGGGCGGCCTTATCGGATTGGCCGAGGAAGCGCGCCTTGCCTTCTGCCTCGCGCCATTCCTGCTTGGCAGCGTCATAGCCCCGGTTCAGCACGGTCACGCTGCCATCGGCATTCAGGCGGTAGGTGGCAGTCACCTGGGTCAGGCCTTTTTCAAAGCGGTGGTCGATGCGTGCCAGCTCGTACCAGGTGCCCATGTATTTGCTGGCGTCAAAGCCGCTGACTGGCTGTACACCTTGGGGGACGGAGACGGCGCAGCCGGGCAAGGCGACAGCGGCGCCGGTGATCACCAGTGCCATGGCGGTAGCTCGGAAGAGAGCGCTTGTGGAGACAGGCATCGTAGGTTTCCTTTAGTTCTGGGTAGGCAGTGCCCAAGCTGGAGAGGTGGATGAGCAGGCTGGGGTTCACCAGGGTGGGGCAGTTGGCGATAGGCGCACATGCAGCGTCGCTGTCGTCTTGGCCCCCGCATCAGACCTTGGTGATCCGCCGCACGCTGGCAAAGTACCAGCGGTCGGGCAGGCAGCGCAGCAGCCGCATCCAGCGGGTAAAGCGGCGGGGGAAGTTCATCTCAAAATACCCCCGCGCCCAGCCTTGCAGGATGTGCTGGGCCGCTTCGGCTGGGCTGATCAGCGCCGGCATGCTGAACTGGTTCTGGGCGGTCAGAGGGGTCTCGACAAAGCCCGGGTTGATGATGGAGACGCCCAAGCCTTTTGGGTGCAGATCGAGGTAGAGGTTTTCTGCCAGGTTGTTGAGGGCGGCCTTGGTGGGGCCGTAGGCCAGCGACATCGGCAGCCCCCGGTAACCGGCGACGCTGCCGACCAGCGCGATATGGCCGCGGCCCGCCTGCAGCAGCATTGGGAGCACGGCGTCCAGCACATGGAGCACGCCGACATAGTTGACGGCCAGGTGTTGCTCCATCTCTGGCAGATCGAAGGCGGTGGCGCGCAGCGGCCGGTAGTGGCCGGCGCAGTACAGCACCAAGTCGGGGGCGCCACCGAGGGCGGTGTGGACGGCTTGCGCGGCAGCGGCTACCGTCTCTGGCTGGCTCACATCCGACGGCAGTGCCAGGCAGCCAGGGCGGCTATCGGCAAAGGCTTGCAGTGCAGCGCTGTCCCGGGCCGACACGATCACGCGCGCGCCCTTGGCTTGCAGCGCCTCGGCGGTGGCCCGGCCAATGCCCGACGATGCGCCAATGATCCACACGGACTGGCCTTGCCAGTCCGCCATCGGCGGATTGAGCTTGGCTTGCAGCAGTGACATTACTCCGACCCCTTGGTGAAGGAGATGGTCAGATCGCCCAGGTGGATACCGAACTTACTCATCGCCGTGCGGTTGAGCATGGTGCGCCCGTCCATCAGGTACATCCAGTCGTCCATGCGCACGTTCCAGACCCTGCCATCGACTGGCAAGGCCAGCACGTAGTTCCAGTGCAGGGCATTGCCGGCAGCCTGGCCGGTGGCGGGGCCGACGACATCCTCTGCCCGGCCGGTGTAGCGGCCATCTCCCAGGTATTGGATGTGCCAGGTTCGCTCTTGTGTGGTGCCATCGCTGTAGACAAAGTGCTCTTCGAGCACACCGTCATTGCCTGTCCATTTGCCGGTCATGTGTACGGTAAAGCGCTTGACGACCTTGCCCTTGCGGTCGGTGAACATGCCGTGCGCCGTGAGCGGGCCGTTGAAGTACTGGCGCAGGTCCAGCTGCGGGCGCTCCTGGGCATATTCCTCGACTGAGGGGCCAGCGCAGCCGCTCAGCACGGCCAGCGTGCCTACCAAGGCCAAACCGATACCGACGCGCCGCAGGGTGATCAAGCGGGGGGTGTAGTGCGTGGATTTCATCGTTACCTCCAGGTGGGTTGCAGGCGCTCAGCGCGCCAAAGACAGGCAAGTGCCATCAACTTGAGCAGGCATGGCAGGCCACCGTAGGCCCAGGCCAGCGCCTGCAAACCGGCGGGATCGGTGCTGCCGCTGTGGTAGCCCGCAGCAGCGAGCAGCGGCAAACACAGCCCGGCGGCGAGGGCCAGGTTGAGCTTGGTGGCACAGGTCCACCAGCCCAAGTAGCGACCGTCGCCGGATCCACCATGGCCGGATTCGTGGATCACGCCGGTGAGCAGCGCGCCGGGCACTGCCATGTCGGCGCCCAGCGCCAGGCCGCTGGCGATGCAGATGGCGGCAAAGGCCCAGGCATCGCCCGCGCCCAGCAAGGACGCGGAGAAAAAGGCCATGACACTGGCCAGCATGCCGGCGCGCCAGCTGGGCGCCAGGCCCCAGCGGGCCACCGCTTTGACCCACAGCGGCAGGCCCAGCGCGGCAGCTGCGAAATAGCTCAGCAAAAACAGCGGCAGCAGCTCGGGTGCCTGGAGCCGGTCCACCACAAAGAAGGGCAGGAGCGTAGCGGGGATCGCCGCCGCAATGCCGTTGAGCATGAAGACTGACAGCAGCCGGCGAAAGGCCGCATCGCGCCAAGGCGACGGCTGGGACGGCGCGGCGGGTAGGGCATGGCGCTGTGCGGCAGTCGCACCAGCATGCGCAGGTTCAGCACGAGGATCGCGCAGCCGGTACAAACCCAGCAATCCCAAGCCGAGCGCTGCCACCAGCACCGCGCTCGTCGCATCCATGCCCAGCAGGCTGGGCAGCACGCTGGCGACGAGCACGCCGACCAAGGTGGCGCCCTCGCGCCAGGCCGTCACCTTAGTGCGCCATGCGGCCTGGCCGCCCCAGCGGGTGCCCCAGGTCTGGTGCAAGATGCCGACCGCGCTGTAGGCCAAGGTGCTCAGCAGCAGGCAGCCCGCGAGCCAGCCCAGCATCTGGGCCTCCATGCCCGTGGGCGGATGCCAGAGCGCAGCAAAACCCAAGGCCATGGCCAGGCTGCCCAGCGCCGCCGCCAGCCAGGCGGCACGCCGCCCGCGCTGCAGCAGGCGGTCTGCCAGGCGGCCCAGTGCCGGGTCCAGCAGTGCATCCAAGGCCCGGGTGGCAAGCAGCACAGCCCCCAAGCCGGCCAGCGGCGCACCCGCCACCGCCGCATAGTAGTGGGGCAGGGTGACGTACAAGGGCAGCGATACAAAGGCCAGCGGAGCAGCCAGCGCGCCATAGGCGAGCCCCGTGCGCCACGAGAGCGCTTGCTGCACATGGGGGGATCGCATGGCGGATGGCCCTCAGCCCTGGCCCAGCAGCGAAGCGCGCAGCGCCGGTGCCGAAGTCTGCTCCGACAGCCAGATGCCAAAGAACAGGCGGGCGTACAGCGCGTCGTCGATGGCGGCGGTCTCGCGCCCGTTGTGCAGGAAGACGACCTTGCCTGCACCGTCGTTCAGGCCCAGCAGGCGATCCTGCGCCACCACATCGGGGAAGGCCTGTTTCATCATGCGTAGCCACTGGCGGCCCTGGTCTTCGGAGAAAGATTCGACCCGGCGCATCTCGGCGATGGAGCGTTCAGCGATGGCCTCGCCCTCCAGCTTGCGGTCATAGACCAGTTCCAGCGCAAAGGGCTGGCGCGCATAGTCCAGCGGTTTAAAGCCTGGGGCCGCCCAGAGGCGCGCCTCGTAGACCCGCAGGCCAAAAAACCGCAGCACACCCGTGCCTACCAGGCGAGCGCCCGGCACGGTCGTGCCGAGCTCAGCGGGGGTGGCAGGAGTGGCTGGCGGGGCAGCGAGGAGGTCTTGGGTCATGGCAGTCATCGTGAGGGCAATAAAGCTGGCGCCCCAGCCCAGGGTTTGGCGTCGGCGGAGGTCAGCCATGGTCGGGCCTGCGCAGGGTGAACTGGACCACATCGGTGTTGCCCATGTCGAAGGAGGCCTCGCAGTAGGCGAGGTAGAAGCGCCAGATGCGCAAGAAGCGTTCATCAAAACCCTGCGCGCGGATGGCGTCGATGTTTTGCTCAAAGGCCTCACGCCAGCGGCGGAGCGTCTCGGCATAGTCGGTGCCAAAGTGCAGCTTCTTCTCCACCGCCAAGCCGGCCTGCCGCGCCTCGCGCTCAAAGGCCTTGACACTGGGCAGCAAGCCGCCGGGGAAGATGTACTGCTGGATGAAATCGGTGGAGCGCAGGTAGCGTGCAAACAGGTCATCGCGCAAAGTGATGGACTGCACACAAGCATAGCCGCCGGGTTTGAGGCACTGGCGCAGCGTCTGGAAATAGCTGCTCCAGTACTCCTGCCCCACCGCTTCAAACATCTCGATGGACACGACGGCATCAAAGGGCTGAGCCTGGTGCTGGGCAGGCAGGTCGCGGTAGTCCTGGTAGCGCAGATCGACCTGGTCTTGCAGGCCCGCTTGCGCGATGCGCTCCAAGCCCCACTGGCGCTGTTCGCGCGATAAGGTCACACCGGTCACCTGGGCGCCAAACTCGGTAGCGGCCGTCTGCGCCAGGGCGCCCCAGCCGCAGCCAATCTCCAGCAGGCGCTGGCCGGGTTGCAGCCGCGTCTCTTGCAAGGCCCGGCGCATCTTCGCCTGCTGGGCCTGCACCAGATCGGCCTGGGCCAAGGCATCGCCGCTGCGCCCCCCAAACCAGGCGGCGCTGTAGTTCATGCTCGGGTCCAGGAAGAGGCGGTAAAAATCATTGCCCAAGTCGTAGTGGGCATGGATGTTGCGGGCGCTGCCCGACCGGGTATTGCGGTTGAGCAGATGGCGCAACCTAAAGCCCAGCCGTCCCCACCAGTGGCCGTACACCAGGCTCTCCATGTGGTCGCGGTTTTGGATGCACAGGCGCAGCAGCGCGGTCAGGTCGGGGCTGTCCCACTGGCCTTCGATATAGCCCTCCGCCAGGCCGATATCGCCCGAGCGCTGGATGCGCTCCAGCGCGTCCCAATCGTTAAGGGTGCAGCGCGCATCGGCCTGCGATGGGGCGTGTGGGGCGAAGTGCCGCACTTGCCCATCCGGCAGCTGCAGATCCAGCTGGCCGCAGGGCAAGCGCTCCAGCAGTTGCAGCACCGGGCGCGCGCTGCGGGGCATGGCGCGCGCGGCTTGGGCAGACGGGCTCGGCAGGGAGGCAGTGGTGGAGTTCATCGTGTGACGAAGCGCTTGGGCTCGGAGGGTTTGCGGTGGAAAGGCAGGCGTTTGGACCAGAGGCGCAGCGCCTGCCAATGAATGCGGAGCACGACGCCCCAGGTCATCAAGGGCATGCCCCAGAAGGCGCGCCGAACGGTGTCGGCAGTCAGGGCTTGCAGCGTGCCTGCGACGCCGGTGCGCAGCAGCGGGCCGGCCTCGTCATGCAGATCAACCTGTACCTGGTTGCGGCTGTCGCTGCGTACAAAGCGGAAGCGGTACTCGCCTTGCACATTGCAAAATGGCGACACATGGAAGCACTTAGCCGCGACCTGCTCTGCACCCCAGGCCAGATCGGGCCCGGCCAGCAAATAGGCATGGCGCTCGCCAAAGGTGTTGTTGACCTCGGCCAGCACTGCGGCTAGCGAGCCATCGGCGCGGTGCGCATACCAAAAGCTGACGGGCTTGAAGGCATAGCCCAGCACACGCGGGAAGGCATGCAGCCAGACCTCACCGTCCGCATCGCGGATGCCTTCTTGCTGCAGCAACTGGTCAAACCAGGCCAGGCAGTCCGCGCTGCCATCGCCATGGTCGCGGTCATAAAAGCTGATCGCGCCGCGCCGGTTGCGGCGCAGTACCGCGTCGGGCTGGTCACGCAGGCTGCGCAAGGGCAGCAGCAAAAAATAGCCGGGGTAGCGGAAGGCATGCACCACCGGGCGCAGGCGCTCATGCCAGATGTGGCCAACGCCGATCAGCGCTTGGTGGCTCATGCGACCTCCTCCAGCGCCGGCGCATTGGCCGCCGATGTGGCGCTGGCCAGCGACTGGCACAGGCTGTCGGCAGCGGCCAGGCCGGAGCGCAGCCCGTCCTCATGGAAGCCATAGCCGCACCAGGCGCCGCAAAACCAGGTGCGCAGATGGCCTTGCAGCTGGGGCACCTGGCGCTGAGCGCGGATGGCTGCCGCATCAAAAACCGGGTGACTGTACTGAATGCGCGCATGCACCTTGTCTGCCGCAATGGGGCGGGCGGGGTTGAGCGACACCACCACCGGCTGCTGCCAAGGCAGGGGCTGGAGCCGGTTGATCCAATAGTGCAGGCAGACACCCGCTTGCTCGGCGCTGGATGCGGCTGCGCGCTCGTAGTTCCAGGCTGCCCATGCCGCCTGGCGCTGGGGCAGCACGGCGGTGTCAGTATGCAGCACCGCCTCGTTGGCCTGGTAGCGGATGCTGCCGAGCACCGCACGTTCGGTGGCGGTTGCGCCCTGGCCCAGCAGCTGCAAGGCCTGGTCGCTGTGGCAAGCCAGGACGACCGCATCAAACCATTCGGAGCCCTGTGCCATCTGCACCATCACGCCCTGGGGGTGACGCTCCAGGCCGAGTACCGGCGTGTTCAGCCGCATCTCATGGCGGCCGTCCTTTGCCAGCCGGGCCAGCAGGCGGCGCACATACTGGCGCGAGCCGCCGCGCACGCTGTACCACTGCGGCCGGTCCAGAACCTGGAGCAGCCCGTGGTTGTGGCAGAAGCGGACCATGGTGGCGACCGGAAACTGCAGCATCTGGTCGGTGGGGCAGGACCAGATGCAGCCCAGCATCGGCAGCAGGTAGTCGCTGCGAAACGCGGTGGAGAAGCGGTGCTGGTCCAGAAACTCCGCGATTGACGCGGTCATCTCTGCCTCGGCCTGGCGCTCTGCCAGGTCGGTGGTCAGGCGATTGAAGCGGGCGATGTCCCGCAGCATGCCCCAAAACCGGGGGCGCAACAGGTTGCGTTTTTGGGCAAATACGCTGCCCAGCGTTCGGCCACTCCATTCCAGTGCCGATGCGCCGTTGGCACCCGGAGCTTGCACCGAGAACGACATCTCTGACGCCACCGTGTCCACGTCCAGGTCTTGGAAGAGCTGCGTCAGCAAGGGGTAGGTGCGGTGGTTGAACACCAGAAACCCGGTGTCCACGCCATGCTGGATGCCGTCCAGGCTCAGGTCTACCGTGTTGGCATGGCCGCCGAAATGGCTGCCCGCCTCCAACAGGCAGACCTGGTGCGAGGGCTGCGCACTGGCCAGGCGGGCGGCAGCGGCCAGCCCAGAGATGCCCGATCCGATGACAGCAATACGTTGCATGAGAGGCCCTTTGTAGTTGCGACAGCCAAGCACTTGAACCCGTAAGATCAATTACTGAACTGATGAGTTCATACTATAAACCACAAATGTCAAAAATGCACCATTTAGTCTTACCCATGACCTGGCACGTCATAAAATAGCGGCATGAATGCTCGGTCTGCCATCAAGGAACAAATACAACGTGTGCGTGAAGAGGCCATCGTGACCGCCGTGAACCGGCTGCTCGCGACCAAGGGCTACGACGCGATGACGGTGGACCAGGTGGCGGCAGAGGCGGGCATGGCCAAGGCCAGCCTCTACAAGCTGTTCACGTCGAAGGAAGAATTGGCGGGCGCTGCGATGGTCGGGGTGCTCGATCGCGCCTTGGCCTTTGTCGATGGCTTGCGCAGCGCAGCCGATGCGGCGGCAGAATCAGGCCAGCCTATTACAGCGATGGAGCAGTTGCAGGCCGTGGTGCGCTGGGCCATGCGCACCCAGTTGGAAGGGGAGATGCCGTCCTTGCCCGCGCAGAACTCCAACCTCAGCGCCTCGTTGCAGTCGAATGACGCCTATATGGACCGGCTGATTGCGCTGAGCAACCGGCTGAGCATCTGGATCACCCAAGCCCAGACCAGCGGCCAGCTGCCCCCCGCCTTGCCCGCCGAGCTGGTGCTCTACACCTTGTTTGCGCGGGCCTGCGATCCCGTGCTGGGCCTCCTCAAGGAGTCGGGCCAATACAGCGATGCGCAGATCATTGAATGGGTGACCAGCACCACCTTTTACGGCCTGGTCGGGCCTGGTGCCGTTCCAGCTGCCGCCCCTATGGCTTGACCGAGGCGTTGCGCCGCAGCCAGCGCATCAGCACGCCAATTGCCGGTAATTTCTCGTACAGCTCTTCTGCCGCGTCCCAGTAGTCGCGGTGCTGGGACACGCGCCCGTGGGCATCGAAGGACAACAACGATGCGCCACGGATGCACTGGGAGGCGTCAGCGTTCCAGCGGCGGAAGCGAAAGCGGAACTCCCATTCCAGCGCGGCGCGGTCGCCCTGCAGCAGTTGCTGGGTGACGATGAAACGGGGCTCGTGCAGGGCGGCAAACATGTGCGCAAAAATGGCAGTGATGTCGGGTAGGCCGCGCACCTCGTTGAACGGGTCTTTGAAATAGGCATCTGCTGCGTAGCAGCTGGCCAGGTGCTGGAGGCTTTCGGGCGAGATTGACTCGTAGAAGCTGACCAGCCTTTGCAGCCCTGCTGCAGCGAGATCGCCATGGGACGTCATACCGGACATGCTTGCGCTCCTGCTTGTGATGATCTAGTGGCAGAGGCTTGCGCGCAGGCGCTAACCCCGCGCTCCCCGCTTGCCGCCGGCCGGATGCTTCCAATACCCAAACTCGTCCTCATGCACCTCATAGTCCAGCTCCTGCAGGCGCTCATGCATGCGGGCCTGGGCGTCGGCCACGCCCTGGTTGTAGAGGCTGGGGCCGATTTCTTGCAGAAAGAAGCCGAGCAGGGCGGAGGCCGTCATGTTGCCGATGCGCTCGCCCTGGATCTGCTCAAAGTAGCGTTCGATGGATTGGACGGCACGCTCATGCACGTCCTTTGTCAGTTCAATGGCCATAGCTGGAATTACAAAGGACCGTCCACGGGCTCAGCCAGGAAGCCGCCGCTCTGGTGCGCCCAGAGCTTGGCATAAATGCCGCCTTGGGCCAGCAGTTGCTGGTGGGTGCCTTGCTCGATGATGTGGCCCTTGTCCATGACGATCAAGCGGTCCATTGCGGCGATGGTGGACAAACGGTGCGCAATGGCGATGACGGTCTTGCCATGCATGAGGCTGTCCAGGCTTTCCTGGATGGCGGCTTCAACCTCGCTGTCCAGCGCGCTGGTGGCTTCGTCCAGCAGCAGGATGGGCGCGTCCTTCAGCATCACGCGGGCAATGGCCACGCGCTGGCGCTGGCCGCCCGAGAGCTTGACCCCCCGCTCGCCCACCTGGGCGTCGTAGCCGGTGCGGCCAAAACGGTCGCTCAAGGTGGTGATGAAGTCAGACGCCTCAGCGCGCTCGGTGGCGCGGCGCATGTCTTCCTCGCTCGCGTCGGGACGGCCGTAGAGGATGTTGTCGCGCATCGAGCGGTGCAGCAGGGAGGTATCTTGCGTGACCATGCCGATATTGCTGCGCAGGCTGTCCTGCGTCACCTTGGCGATGTCCTGGCCGTCAATGCGGATCTGGCCACCGGCCAAGTCGTGGAAGCGCAGCAGCAGGTTGACCAGGGTCGACTTGCCGGCACCAGAGCGGCCAATCAGGCCAATGCGCTCGCCGGGGTTGATCGTCAGGTTGAGCTGGTCGATGACCGGGCGGCCCGCATCCTTGTAGGCAAAGCTGACGTTGTCAAACTCGATGCGGCCTTGTTGCACAGCCAGGGGCTGGGCGCCGCTGGCATCCACGATGCTGCGTGGCTTGGTCAAGGTATTGATGCCGTCCTGGATGGTGCCGACGTTCTCGAACAAGCCCGTCATCTGCCACATTACCCAGTGCGAATAACCCATCAGGCGCAGCGCCATGGCGATCACCGCGGCCACCACGCCAGCGCTGGCCTGGCCGTTCATCCACAGGTACAAAGCGGTGCCCGATGCGCCCAGCAGCAGCAGGGTGATCATCAGGTGGTTGGCGATCTCGAACAGGCTGACCAGGCGCATCTGGGCCTGGCCGGTTTGCTTGAAGGCTTCCATCGCACTGCGGGCGTATTCGGCCTCGCGCTTGGTGTGGGCGAACAGCTTGACCGTGGCGATATTGGTATAGGCATCGGTCACCCGGCCGGTCATCATCGAGCGGGCATCCGCCTGGGCCTTGCCGATCTTGCCCAGGCGAGGCACAAAGAACACGCAGGCACCGATATAGGCGATCAGCCACAGCAGGAAGGGAATCATCAAGCGCCACTCAAAGCTGGCCGCCAGGATCAGGATGCCGATCATGTAGACGCTCACGCCCACCAGCACATCGACGATCATGAACACCACTTCGCGCACCGACAAGGCCGTCTGCATGATCTTGGTGGTAATGCGGCCGGCAAACTCGTCCGCATAAAAAGACATGCTCTGGCCCAGCATCAGGCGGTGGAAAACCCAGCGCAGGCGCATCGGAAAGTTGATGGCCAGCACCTGGTGCATCACCTGCGTATGCAGGCCCAGCAGCAGCACGCTGCCCAGCAGCACGCCGACGATCCACAACACGGTGCTGCCTTGCTCGGCCCAGAAGTTGTTGGGCGACATGGTCGCCAGCCAATCAACCACATGGCCCATGACGGCGAACAGCATCGCCTCGTACATCGCCAGCAGTGCCGAGGTGGTGGTGAGCAGGCCGATCCAGCCACGCATGCCTTGCGTACATGCCCACATGAAAGCAAAAAACCCCTTGGGCGGAACCTGGGGTTCGGCGTTGGGATAGGGCGGCACCCGCCGCTCAAAAAACGAAAACATGCACTGATCTCCTGCAATGGGGCTGGGGCGCTGGGCCTTGGAGCAGCTTATGAGCCTGCCCCGACGCTGCTCGGTAAGCAGCATATAGGCCTGTTGATATTGACAGTGGTAACAACCCCGATCAGGCAAGTCTAGCGGGGTGGGCAGGGTCCTTGGTGGGCCGCCGATATAACCCTTAGTGATTCTCTGCAAACTCCCTGCCCTGGTCTGAACGCGGGCTCGGATGAGGGTATGGCAGAGGATCCCCGTGGACAACCCGTCGGCCCGTATCACGGCAGGCGTCGGTTACGTTCAAAAACACCTTGCAGCATAGGCTATTGGCCTTTTCTTTGCGCGTGCCGAAAGGCGCTGGCTCGATGATTTTGAATCTATATTCAGGATAGCGTTGTGTTTTTGATCTATCGATAAGCATCGCAACTATGACTATATAAAAAACCATAGGTGTGTTCACCTATGTGACAGCGGGCAAGCTGTTTCTAAGATATCGGCTTCTGAAATGAGGTGTTACTGATGGCATACAAATCGACAACAATGCTGCAGGTGTCCCAAGTGGCCCGTTGGAGGCTTCCAGCCCTGACGGCTGTGACCTTGGCAGTCAGCCTGAGCCTGGGCGCTTGCGCCAGCGGCCCACAAAACACCCAAGCCGCTGCGGCGACCCCCGCGGTTGCAGCCGCACCGGCAGCAGCCCCCATGGCTGCCAGCCAGCCGGCCCAACAAGGCATGCGCAATGTGGTCGTGCTGGCCACCGGCGGCACCATCGCTGGCGCCGGTGCATCGGCGATGAACAGCGCCACCTACAGCGCTGCCAAGGTGCCGGTCGACAAACTGCTGGCAGGCCTGCCGGAGCTGTCCAAGGTAGCGCAGGTGCGCGGTGAGCAAGTCTTCCAGATTGCGTCCGAGAGCTTCACCAATGACAACCTGCTGGTGCTCGCCAAGCGCGTCTCGGCGCTGGTCAAGCAGGCCGATGTGGATGGCGTGGTCGTCACCCACGGCACCGACACCCTGGCCGAAACCGCCTACTTCCTGAGCCTGACGGTACACACCAACAAGCCCATCGTCGTGGTGGGCTCCATGCGCCCAGGCACTGCGCTGTCGGCCGATGGCGCGCTGAACCTGCTCAACGCCGTGAGCGTGGCTGCAGCCAAGGATGCCGAAGGCAAGGGCGTGGTCGTGACGATGAACGACGAGATCCAGACCGCACGCGATGTGAACAAGGATGTGAACATCAAGACCAATGCCTTCCAAAGCCAGTGGGGCCCCTTGGGCATGGTGGTGGAAGGCAAGAACTACTGGTTCCGTGCCCCGGTCAAGCGCCACACGATGCAATCCGAGTTCAATATCGACAACATCTCCAGCCTGCCTGCCGTGGAAGTGGTCTACAGCTACGGCAATGTGCCGCGCACCGCTATTGATGCCTTTGTTGGCACCGGCGCCAAGGCCATCGTGCATGCCGGCACCGGCAATGGCTCGGTGGCAGACCGCATCGTCCCCGCACTGCAGGAAGCCCGCAGCAAGGGCGTGCAGGTGATCCGCTCGGCACGTGTGCCTTATGGCTTTGTGCTGCGCAATGCAGAGCAGCCCGATGACAAGTACGACTGGGTGGTTGCGCATGACCTGCGTCCGGAAAAAGCCCGCCTGCTGGCAGCGCTGGCTCTGACCAAGACCAACGACCCCAAGGAAATCCAACGCATTTTCTGGGAATATTGATAGCCAGCGTGCCCGGCTGCGGCTGGGCACGGGTTTCAATACGGTATCTACCAAGGACAGCTACGGCTGTCCTTTTTGCTGTCCGCTGTATTGCTCGTTAGCGGCAGCCGGACTCGTCGCCAATGTCACAATTGCTGCTGCATTCTCAGGAGCAAAAAAGATGGCGCATGCCTGGACCCGAATCAGCTACGAAGGCTTTCCCGCTTGGTGCGCCCAATGGCCCGATGGATCGTCTGCCGTGGTGGCGGAGCAGGGCGCGCAGCTGCTGTCCTGGAAGACCGCCGATGGCCGCGAGCACCTGTACCTGAGCCCCGCCAGCCTGCGCGATGGGCAGTCGGCGATTCGTGGCGGCGTGCCGGTCTGCTTTCCGCAGTTCAATGTGCGCGGGCCTTTGCCCAAGCACGGCTTTGCGCGCAACCTGCCCTGGCAGATGCTGGAGGCCGACGAGGGCGGCATAGTGATGCAGCTGACGGGCAGCGAGGCCACCCGCGCCTTCTGGCCCCATGCCTTTGATGCGCGGCTGCGTATTGACGTGCAGGCAGGCAGCCTCTCGATTCGCTTGGATGTGCAGAACACCGACCAGGTACCTTGGTCGATGACCTGCGCGCTGCACAGCTACTTGCAGGTGGACGATGTGGCGCAAACCCAGCTGTCTGGCTTGCAGGGCCTGGCCTGCTGGGATGCACTGGCCGATACCCGCTTTGTGCAACCGCCCGGCGATGTGGGCTTTGCCGCGACCACCGAGCAGGGCTTTGACCGGGTGTTCTCCACCTCTGGCGCAACAGGCGCGCTGCTGCAGCTACAGCAGCCCAATCTGCAAGATGGTCGCCGGCTTCAGATAGCCCACAGCAGCACAGCCAGCGAGATCGTGGTCTGGAACCCAGGCCTGCAGCTGAGCCACAGCCTGGCCGATATGCCCGATGACGGCTGGCGCCAGATGCTCTGCGTGGAAGCTGCGAGCATCGACGCGCCGGTGCAGCTGGCGCCGGGCCAGCAATGGTCGATCAGCCAGACCCTGACCTTGGCCTGAGACTTGGCTAGCTAGCTGGAAACACAAGCCCTGTTGCGGAATTGTGGGCGGCCACTACCGCAGGCCTGGGGAAAACCCGATAATGGCGGCCTTGTCATTGTCGGCATGGCGCTTGCGGCCATGCTTTTTTGTTTATGCCGGGTTCTGGGTCTCCATCTTCTTCCGCGCCAGTCAATGAGCTGCGCCGTGATCTCAAGGCACGCCATTTGTCGATGATCGCCATTGGCGGCTCCATCGGCACGGGGCTGTTTGTGGCGTCGGGTGCCACCATTGCCCAGGCGGGCCCCGGCGGCGCGCTGCTGGCCTATGGCGTCATCGGGCTGATGGTCTACTTTCTGATGACCAGCCTGGGCGAGCTGGCGGCCTTTATGCCGGTGTCGGGCTCGTTCGCCACCTATGGCGCGCGCTATGTGGACGAAGGCTTTGGCTTCGCGCTGGGCTGGAACTACTGGTACAACTGGGCGATCACGATTGCAGTCGATCTGGTGGCTTCGCAGCTGGTGATGGCCTACTGGTTCCCCGATGTGCCGGGCTACTGGTGGAGCGCGCTGTTCCTGCTGCTGATGGTGGCCCTCAATGCCATCTCGGTGCGCGGTTTTGGCGAGGCCGAATACTGGTTTGCGGCGATCAAGGTGACGACGGTGCTGGTCTTTATTGCGCTGGGCGTGGCGATGATCTTTGGCATTCTCAAAGGCGGTCCCACCGATGGCGTCTGGGGCGCGATGGCCAACTGGCAGATAGCGGATGCGCCGTTTGCCGGTGGCTTTGCGGCCTTGATTGGTGTGGCGATGATCGTGGGCTTTTCCTTCCAGGGCACCGAGCTGATCGGCATTGCGGCCGCTGAATCCGAAGACCCCGCCAAGAACATTCCCCGCGCGGTGCGCCAGGTGTTCTGGCGCATCTTGCTGTTCTATGTGCTGGCGATTGCGGTGATCGGCTCGCTGGTCAGCTACACCGACCCGCATCTGCTGCGCAATGAGGTCGGTGATATCAGCGTCAGCCCCTTCACGCTCGTGTTCCAAAAGGCGGGCCTGCTGTCGGCCGCAGTGATCATGAATGCCGTCGTGCTGACCTCGGTGCTGTCGGCCGGAAATTCGGGCATGTATGCCTCCACCCGCATGCTCTATACCTTGGCCTGCCAGGGCATGGCGCCGCGCGTTTTTGGCCGCCTCTCGCGCCATGGCGTGCCGGTGATGGCCTTGCTGGCGACAACGGTGATGGCGGGGCTGTGCTTTTTCAGCTTTCTGTTCAGCCCGCAGACGGTCTACCTCTGGCTGCTCAACCTGTCGGGCATGACCGGCTTTATCGCCTGGCTGGGCATTGCCATCAGCCACTACCGCTTCCGCAAGGGCTTTGTGGCCCAGGGCCATGATGTGTCGCAACTGCCCTATGTCTCGCCCTGGTTCCCGTTCGGCCCCATTTTTGCGTTTGTGCTCTGCCTGGTCATCACCCTGGGCCAGAACTACGAGGCCTTTTTGAAAGACCGGATCGACTGGGGCGGCGTGGTGGCGACCTACATCGGCCTGCCAGTGTTTCTGCTGATCTGGTGGGCCTACCGCTGGACGCGGGGCAGCCGCACGGTGGCCTATGCCGATATGCGCTTTGATGGCCAGGTGGAGAGCCCGAAGTAAATCGGCGCCCATTTGTCGGCCCATAGATAGCAAAAAGCGAGTCCTGTTGAAACGGGACTCGCTTTTTTAATGACCGATTGGCAGGCCGTTACTTGGCGGGCAACACCGGCTGGCGGCCAATCGACACATAGCCCAGGCCATAGCCCGCGACCAGGGCCGGGTCGTACAGGTTGCGGCCATCAAAAATCATGCGGTCGCGCAGGCTCTGGGCCAGCTGGCCAAAATCGGGCGCGCGGAAGATCTGCCACTCGGTAACGATGGCCAGGCAGTCGGCGCCTTGCAAAGTAGCATCGGGGTCGGCGGCCAGCACCAGGTCGCTGCGCTCGCCATAGATGCGCTGGGCTTCTTGCATCGCGACGGGGTCATAGGCCTGCACACGGGCGCCTGCGGCCCACAGCGATTCCAGCAGGTTGCGGCTGGGCGCCTCGCGCATGTCATCGGTATTGGGCTTGAAGGCCAGGCCCCAGAGCGCAATCGTCTTGCCCTGCAGCTCGCCGCCATAGAAGGCGCTGATGCGCTCGAACAGCACGTTGCGCTGGGCTTCATTGCGGGCTTCGACGGCATTGAGCAGCAAGGGGTCAAAGCCAATTTCCTCGGCGGTGCGCACGAGGGCCTTCACATCCTTGGGGAAGCAGCTGCCGCCATAACCCACCCCCGGGTAGATAAAGTGGTAGCCAATGCGCGGATCGCTGCCAATGCCGCGGCGCACCGCCTCCACATTGGCACCCAGGCGCTCGGCCAGGTTGGCGATCTCGTTCATAAAGCTGATCTTGGTGGCCAGCATCGCATTGGCGGCGTACTTGGTCAGCTCGGCACTGCGCACATCCATCACCACGATCTTGTCGTGGTTGCGGTTGAAGGGCGCATACAGCTCGCGCAGCCGCGCTTCGGATGCCGGGTTGCTGGTGCCGATGATGATGCGGTCGGGCCGCTGGCAGTCGGCCACGGCCGCGCCTTCCTTCAGAAACTCCGGGTTGGACACCACATCGAAGCCGTGGCTCGCGCTGCGTGCAGCCAGGCCCTCGGCGATCACTGCGCGTACCTTGTCGGCCGTGCCCACCGGCACGGTGGATTTGTTGATGACGATGCGCGTGCCATCCATGTACTGGGCAATGGTGCGGGCCACGGCCAGCACGTACTGCAGGTCGGCGCTGCCGTCTTCATCGGGGGGCGTGCCCACCGCTAAAAAGATGACCTCGCTGTGCGCCACGCCCAGGGCCGCATCGGTGGTAAAGCGCAGCCGGCCATTGGCATGGTTGCTGGTGACGAGCTTGTCCAGGCCCGGCTCATGGATGGGGATCTGGCCGGCCTGCAGCGCAGCGACCTTGGCGGCATCCACATCGACACACAGCACCTGGTGGCCGACATCAGCCAGCACGGCGCCTTGAACAAGACCGACATAGCCGGTTCCAAATACAGTGACTTTCATACGCGGTAGAAACTGCGGTACCAGTCGACAAAGCGCTGGATTCCGTCTGTGACAGTGAAAGAAGGGGCGAACTGCACCCAGGCCTGCAAGGCGCGGGTGTCGGCCGAGGTGCTGTGCATGTCGCCCGGCTGAATGGGCAGCATGCGCTTGTTGGCCTGCATGCCCAGCGCGGACTCCAGCGCGCCGATGTAGTCCATCAGCACGGTGGGCTGGCTGTTGCCGATGTTGAAGATGCGGTAGGGCGCGGTGCTGGTGCCCGGGTTGGGCTGCAGCGGGTCATAGCTGGCATCGGGGGCGGCGGGTTTGTCCAGCACACGCAGAATGCCTTCGACGATGTCGTCGATAAAGGTGAAATCGCGCACCAGCTGGCCATTGCCGTAAACGTCAATCGTCTCGCCCGCCAGGATGGCCTTGGTGAACTTGAACAAGGCCATGTCCGGCCGGCCCCAGGGCCCGTAGACCGTGAAAAAGCGCAGGCCGGTGGTGGGCATCTGGTAGAGGTGCGAGTAGGTGTGGGCCATCAGCTCGTTGGCCTTCTTGGTGGCCGCGTAGTAGCTGATTGGGTGGTCGACCGCATCGCTCTCGGCATAAGGCATCTTGGCATTGCCGCCATAGACGCTGGAGCTGCTGGCATAGACCAGGTGCGCCACCTGGTGCTTGCGGCAGCCCTGCAGCACATGGCCAAAGCCCAGCAGGTTCGAATCCGTGTAGTCGTCCGGCTGGTCGATGGAGTAGCGCACCCCCGCCTGGGCGGCCAAGTGCAGCACGCGCTGGGGTTGCACCTCGTCAAACAGCGCGGCCATGCCGGCGCGGTCGGCCAGATCGAGCTGGATGAAGCGGAAGTGGGGGTGGCTTTGCAGCTGCGCGAGCCGGGCCTGCTTGAGCGCGACATCGTAGTAGCTGTTGAGGTTGTCCATGCCGACAACGGGCAGGCCACGCTCCAACAGGCGCAAGGCGCAGTGCATGCCGATAAAACCGGCAGCGCCGGTGACGAGAACAGGTTTCATGGTGTGATGGGTGCGGGCAGCCACACAAACTGGTAGTGCATGGGCGGCGTGCTGGCACGCATATGGGTAAACGGAAGGGTCAAATCTTGGATAGAGGTGCTGGGCGCCGTGGCCAGTACTGCCTCCCACCAAGCGGGCGTGGCCTTGTCCATGCGGGCAATGTACAGCAGGCCGCTGCCGGTTTGCAGGGCCTTGGCGCGGGCCTGCGCTAGGCAGTCGGCCATGCGGCCAAACTCGGCCGTGCAGGCGGTGGCATAGGCTTTGGGGTTGCGCGAGCGCAGCATGGCGGCGACCATGTTGTCCGAGCCGACGATGACGCCTTGGCCGTCATAGCCCGCCGCCGCCAGCGCGGCGCTCAGTTGCGCGACGGGGTGGTTGAGCTCATCGGGATCCTTGCGCAGGTTGGACTGCCAGGGGCGCACCGTCGCCAGGGTCAGGAAGATCAGCGCAAACACCAGCACCGTGGTGGTGTAGCCCCGGCCCACGCCATCGGCCAGCAGGCGCGGGCGCCAGACATACAGCGCCAGCGGCGCCACAGCCGTCAACGGCAGCACCCAGCGCTGCTTGAAGCTGCTGACATCGCCCACCAGCACCATGCCCACCAGGATCGCAAACACCAGCGCCAGGTAGCGCCACAGCAGCGGCCAGGCCCAGATGCGCCACTCGGGTGTTGCTGCATCTGCAGCCGGCGACGGGGCCGCCTCGGCTTTCCACAAACGGCTGCGGTAACTGGCCAGGCTGACCAGCAGCCACAGCCCCAGGGTCGAGAACACGGCGGTAGCCAGCGCGCCCAGGCCCTTGAGGTGGGAGACCTGGGTGGAGATATCCATCTTGTTGAAGGTTTCAGTCGTAGCCTCACGCCAGTGGTGCAGCAGCCAATAGCCGTGTGGCGCAAAGATCAGCAGGCCGATGAGAGGCGCCAGCCACCAGCCCCGGCCCAGCAGTGCCCGGCGCACCTGGGGCACGCTGAAGGCGGCCACGGCAAACACACCGATCAGCATCGCAAAGCTGTATTTGGCGAGCATGCCCACGCCGCAGAAAATGCCCAGGCCGACAAAGTTGATCAGCGCCGGCGTGCGCACCTGGCGCAAGGCCATCCACCAGGCGCCAAAGGTCATCGCGGTGACGAGGATGGTGTGGGTCTGGTCGCGCACGCTGTCCCAGCCAAAGGGCAGCATCAGCAGCAGGCCACCCGCGACCCAGAAGGCGCCCTTGGCGGGCAGCAGCGCGCGGCCGGTTTGCCAGGCCAGCACATAGGTCAGCACGATCAGGCTGTGCTTGACCAGCGATAGCGACAGCACCGTGGGCCCCAGCAATTGCCCCACCAGCCATTGCAGCCAGCTGTAGGCGGGCGGTTGGGCGCCGTAGCCCAGCAAAAACTGCTGCGACCAGAGGATTTGTTCGGACTCGTCCCATTTCATGCCGTCCGAGATGGCCACACGCGAGATGACATGCGCACAGGCCAGCAGCAGCACCCAGGCCAGCGGGTGGCGATAGAGCGTGGACTGCCAATCTTTGGCGGGGGAGGGGGACGCAGACGTCATGGCGGAAACACGAAATGCCGGTGCACACAGGGCCCGCAGCCCCAAGGCGCGGCACCAGCCTGTCGCATCAGCAGCAGAGGAAAAAGCGGATCAGGTAGTATAGGCGACCGCTGTTTTACCAATGCCAGAAGAGTCGCCCACCCCGGTTGGGCTGCGCCGCACACCGTTTTCGGTACCGGCCCAGCCATCCGTTGGAGCGGCTTTTTGCAATGTGCCCCTTATGTCCCCTGCTGTTTCCATCGTCGTCCCCATCTACAACGAGTTCGACAATCTGATCGCCCTGGTCGACCGGATTGACGCGGCCATGCGCTCGCAGCCGCTGAGCTATGAGCTGATTGCCGTCGACGATGGCTCCAAGGACGACAGTGCCAAGCGCCTGCTGGAGCTGGCTGCCACGCGCCCCTGGCTGCGCCCGGTGATCCTCGCGCGCAACTATGGCCAGTCCAGCGCGTTACAGGCCGGTTTTGACCGGGTGCAAGGCCGCTATGTGGTGACCCTGGATGCCGACCTGCAAAACGAGCCCGACGACATCCCCTTGCTGCTCAACCGCCTGGAGACCGACCCGAGCGTGGACATGGTCTCTGGCTGGCGCAAGGACCGCCAGGATGCCGCGATCTCGCGCAAGCTGCCGTCCAAGATTGCCAACCGTTTGATCTCCAACGCCACCGGCGTGCAGCTGCACGACTATGGCTGCGCGCTCAAGGCCTACCGCCGCCACATCATCGACCGCGTACATCTCTACGGCGAGCTGCACCGCTTCATCCCGTCGCTGGCGCGCGATGCCGGTGCCCGCATCACCGAGGTGCCGGTGCGCCACCATGCCCGCACGGCGGGTGTCTCCAAGTACGGCATTGACCGCACCTTCCGCGTGATTCTGGATCTGATCCTGATGGTCTTCCTGATGCGCTACCGCCAGCGCCCGCTGCACGCCTTTGGCGGCCTGGGCCTGTGGCTGGCCACCCCCGGCTTTCTGATCCTGGCGTACTTGTTCATCGTCAAGCTGATGGGCGAGAGCATTGGTGGCCGGCCCTTGCTGATCATTGGCGTGATGCTGGTGCTGATGGGCATGACCTTTGTTGCCGCTGGCCTGATCGGCGAGCTGCTGACCCGCATTTACTACGAATCGGGCGGTGGCCGCCAGTACTATGCGGACGACTATGTGATCGACGACAGCGGCGAGACCCCCCGCATGGTGCGCCAAGACGCCCATGCAGCGCGCATGCCAGGCACACAGCCCGCTGCCGCCTCCCATATTTAAGCGCCCCTTGGTGTGAACCGTACACAAAAAGCCTGCATCAAGGCCTTGTGTGGCGCCGCTTTGCTGGGTGCCGTGGCCTATTTTGCCGACCCTGCTGCCCTCTGGGCCCGCCTGCGCGCTGCCGATGTGCGCTGGCTGCTGGCGGGGCTGGCAGCGGCCATCGCGTCGAACGTGGTATCTGCCTGGCGCTGGCGTGCGTTGGCGCAGTGGCTGGGCGCGCCGATGCGCTGGCCTGATGCGCTGCGTTGGTATTTCCAGGCGATTGGCCTCAATGCCTTGCTGCCCGGCGCTGTCGTTGGCGGGGATGTCTACCGCGCGGTGGTGCTGCAACGCAGTGGCCAGGGCAAGGCCGCTGCCTCGCTGTCGGTGCTGCTGGACCGTTTCAGCGGCCTGTGGATGCTCTGCGCCATCGGCGCCATCGGCGCGGCGCTGTCCGCCAACGCCTTGGCGCCTGTGCTGCATATCTCTCCGCTGGCGCTGAAGGTCTTGATGGTCCTCGGCGTCATCGTCTGGATTGCACTGCCCTGGCTGCTGCTGTGGTGGCTGGGCCAGCGCCAGGCGGCCAGCCTGCCGGGCTGGTTGCAGCCCTTGTTGCAGGCCGCTGCGCGGCCGGACTTTAAACGCCAGATGTTGGTGCAGGCAGGTTCGTCCGCATTGGTGCAGCTATTGTCCGCCGCCGCCTTGGCGCTGGGTGGGCTGGCGCTGGGTATCCATCTGGATCTGGCCGCCTGGGCCTTTGCGATGGCCCCTATTTTTCTGATGGCGGCCTTGCCGGTCAGCGTGGGCGGCTGGGGCACGCGCGAAGCGGCCAGTGCCGCTGCGTTGGCGCCTTTTGGTGTGCCGGCGGCCTTGGCGGTGGGCGTGGGCTTGATCTATGGCGTGTATGCGCTGGTGCAGGGGGCGCTGGGTGCCATTGCCTTTGGCCTGCCCAGCCGGCGCGAGCGCGAGGCGGATGCGCCGTCCTGAGGCCTAAACCGCCTGATGGTTAAGCCCAAGAAAAAAGCAAGTCCGCAGACTTGCTTTTTTTGTGCCCAAGGCCTGCGCACAGGCCCTTGGGAAGTTTTTACACGGCGGTGATCGACACTGCCTTGGAGTTCAGGTAGGCCTCCATGGCTTCCGGGCCGCCTTCGCTGCCGTAGCCCGAATCCTTCACGCCGCCGAAGGGGAACTCGGCCGATGGGGTGGCGGCCTGGTTGATCCAGACCATGCCCGCTTCGATCTGGTTCGACAGCAGCTGCACGTTCTTGTACGAGCGGGTGTAGGCGTAAGCAGCCAGGCCAAAAGGCAGGCGGTTGGCTTCGGTGATTGCGTCTTCCAGCTTGGTAAAGCTGCGGATCGCGGCGATCGGGCCAAAGGGCTCGTCGTTGAACACCGAGGCGTTCATCGGCACATCGGCCAGGATGGTGGGCGCGAAGAAGTTGCCTTCGCTGCCCACGCGTGCGCCACCGGTGGCAACCTTGGCACCCTTGGCGGCGGCGTCTTCGACGACCTGGGCCATGGCGGTCAGGCGGCGGGCGTTGGCCAAGGGGCCCAGGGTGGTGCCGTCGGTCAGGCCATCACCCAGCTTCAGGCTTTCGGCGTGCTTGACGAAGGCGCTGACAAACGCGTCCTTCACATCGGCGTGGACCAGGAAGCGGGTGGGGGAGATGCAGACCTGGCCGGCATTGCGGAACTTGGCGGCAGCCGTGGCCTTGACGGCCAGTTCCACATCGGCGTCTTCGGCGACGATCACCGGTGCGTGGCCGCCCAGCTCCATGGTCACGCGCTTCATGTGGGCGCCAGCCAGGGCGGCCAGCTGCTTGCCCACGGCGGTGGAGCCGGTGAAGGTCACCTTGCGGATGATCGGGTGCGGAATCAGGTACTCGGAGATTTCGGAAGGCGAGCCAAACAGCAGGCCCAGCACGCCCTTGGGCAGGCCGGCATCAACAAAGCACTGCAGCAGCGCGGCTGGCGAGGCAGGGGTTTCTTCAGGCGCCTTCAGCAGGAAGGAGCAGCCGGTGCCCAGTGCAGCGCCCAGCTTGCGCACGACCTGGTTGACGGGGAAGTTCCAGGGCGTGAACGCAGCGATGGGGCCGACAGGCTCCTTGATCACCAGCTGCTGCACATTGGGCACGCGGGCTGGCACGATGCGGCCATAGACGCGCAGGCCTTCATCGGCAAACCATTCGATAATGCCGGCGCCGGCCAGCACTTCGCCCTTGGCTTCGGCAAACGGCTTGCCTTGCTCCTGGGTCAGCAGGCGGCCGATTTGCTCGGCACGCTCGCGCAGCAGGGCGGCGGCACGGCGCATGGTGTTGGCACGCTCGATGGCTGGCGTGGCACGCCAAACCAGGAAACCCGCCTGCGCGGCTTCCAATGCACGGTCCATGTCCTTCTTGGTGGCATGGGCGACCTTGCCGATAGGCTTGCCGGTAGCAGGGTTCACCACATCGATGGTCTTGCCATCGGAGGCATCTTGCCATTCGTTGTTGATCAGCAGTCGGGTATCCGGATATGCAGTGGTCATTGCCGTTTTTCCTTGAGTGTCTTGGAGGTATCCAGTGATCGGGCCGTCGTGGGCAAATAGGGGGAATGGATTGCCCATGAACAACTGCAAATCCTAACCGCTAGCGCCAGAGCGCGTAGTCGCGCACGGCAATTTCGACATGCTGGGGCGGGCATGTACCGGATTTCTCCACAATAGCGTTGCAGCCCCGTGGTAAAACATGGGGTTTGATGCGCGGGCGCCGTCGTTGCACCGCGCCCTGCGCCTGCCCGCTGTGGCCTGGGCCGCACCACCATGAGATTTTTGGAAGCTTCAGACCATGTCATTGATCCGTACCAGTTCTGCCGTTGTCACCGTTCTTGCCGCGCTGCTGGCAGGCTGCGCCACCAACGAGCCGGCTCCAACGCCTGATGCTGCCGCTGCTGCGAACACAGCCCCTGCCGCCAATGCGGCCCCCGCGGCAGCTGGCTGCGCTGGCAATGCCTGCGACACGGCGCCCCAGCTGCTGACCGGCGCCTCGCCCCGCTTCCCCTACCCCGCAGGCGCTCTGCCGCAACCGGCCAGCGTGCGCGTACAGTTTGTCGTCAACACCGACGGCGCTGTCAGCGATGTGAAGACCCTGACCACCACCTCTCGTGACATGGCCACCGAGGTGGAGCGCGCGGTGCGCCTGTGGAAGTACCGCCCCGCGATGAAGAACAACCAGCCGATGAAGGTCATCCTGCAGCAGCAGTTCGACTTTAAGCCTTGAGATTGTTGGCCGCTGACCGCTGATCCTATTTGAGCGTTTCGCCTCAACAAAACGCCCGCTGCACCTCAAGTGCCGCGGGCGTTTTTGCTGCGTCGGGACGATCAGCCCGCCGCCATGCTCTTTATTTCAGCGCGCAGATGCGCTCGGCCAGTTCTATAAAACCGGCACCGCGCTCACCACGCGTCACATAACGGGGCAGGTGCTGCAGCTGCGGCACAAAGCGCTCGATATTGGCCACGCCAAAGCTGTTGTCGAAGTGCTGGAACATCAGCTGGTCATTGGTGGAATCGCCGATATAGCACCACTGGCCGATCTCCGCATCCAGGTCGCGCCCGAACAAGGTCTTGATGATCCAGCGCGCGCCTTCGAGCTTGTTGTGCCCGCCAAACCAGCCATTGATATGGATGGAGCTGACGGTGGCATTCATGCCAGCCGCCTGCATCAGCGCCACACAGCGGTCGATATTAGCCTGCGGCATCTGCGTGAACTCGCTGTGGTCCACAGCGATATCGCATTCGCGCCCGGCCGAATCGGTGGCGCGCTGCGCGCCCGGCACCGTCTGCTCAATCTGCGTGAGCACCGCCTGCATCTTGGCAAAGTTGGCGATGCGCGTGGCCTCGTCCTGCTGGTAAAGCTTGTCCAGCCCGCCGCTGGCATTGCGGCGCAGCGCCACGGCGCCGTTCTCAGCCACGATGGCATCGACCGGCCAGGCAGCGGCAAAGGGCTCGCTCCAGCCTACTGGGCGGCCGGTGATGGGGATAACGGCCAGGCCCTTGGCCTTGAGGGCAGCGATGGCCTGCACCACGTTGTCAGGGACGATGCCCTCTGTGGTCAGGGTGTCGTCAATGTCGGTTAGCAGGCCGACGATGGGTGCGGTCGGCTGCCATTGGTTCAGAGCAAGCATAGAGAGGGGGACAGCGAGAGGTCAGCGTAAATAGTGTGGGAGGCGGAGTGTGGGCCTCGTCTAGCGGATATCAGTTTTCAGCGCGTTGGCGGTACAGCAGCCGGGTCATGCTCAGGTAGTTCACCGTCATCGCGACCAAGGTACCTGCTGCCACATACAACAGCAACCACAGCGGGTCTTGTGGGAAAGTCCACGCCAGCAGCGAGTAAACCGCCAAGTTGACGGCCCCGCCTCCCAGCATCAGCCCCAAATAGCGCAGGTACTCCGCCAGCAAGCTACCGGTAGCGCTGCGCCCCGCAAAGGAAATATTGCGGTTGATCAGCCAGGTGGTGGTCGCTGCCAGCCAGAAGGACACGGCCCGTGCCGCATACACACCTAGGGCATCACGTAGCAAGGTCAACACGACCACATCCACAACAAAAGCGACGGAGCCTGCGACCAGAAACCACAGCACCGAGCGCTGGATCTTGAGCCCCATCACTTGCTCGGCGTGTTGGCGACAGAGGCCAGATAAGCAAACTGCTTGATCTCGCGCCGCGTCAACGTAATGGCTTGCAAGATCAAGCCCGTAACGAAAGACACGCCACCGCAGACCATCAACGCGGACACCAGGCCCAAAGTGGGAAAGCGCCGTACCAAGCCTGTCTGCTGGTACTCCAACACGATGGGGGCCACCAGCGCAATGGAGATCAACGCGAGTGCGGCGCCCAGCCAGCCAAAAAACTGCAAGGGCTTCTCGCTGACCACCAAACGCCCGATGGTCTTGAGGATGCGCCAGCCGTCACGGTAGGTGGACAGCTTGCTGGCAGATCCTTCAGGCCGGGCGCCGTAAGGCGTATCGACCTCTGTGCAAGGCATGCGCAACTCCAGCGCATGGACGTTCAATTCGGTTTCGATCTCGAAGCCTTGCGAATGGGCCGGAAAGGATTTGACATAGCGCCGAGAAAACACCCGGTAGCCGGACAGCATGTCGCGGAAGCTGCCGCCAAAGATCTGCTGCACGGTGCCGGTCAACAGCTTGTTGCCCCAGCGATGTCCTGGACGGTAGGTAATGCCTGTGTCGCCCGCCTCGGGTTCCGCTTCCACACGCGCACCCACCACCATGTCCAGTTGCTGGTCGATCAGCATATCGATGAGCTTGCGTGCCGATGGTGCGTGGTAGGTCGCATCCCCATCGGCCATCACATAGATATCTGCATCCACATCGGCAAACATGCGGCGCACGACATTGCCTTTGCCCTTGAGATTGACATTGCGCAGATGTGCGCCTACTTCAAGAGCAATCTCGGCGGTGCGGTCCGTCGAGAGATTGTTGAAGATATAGATCTCCGCCTCGGGCAAGGCTTGCCGAAAGCCTTCCACCACTGGGCGTACCGTCAACTCTTCGTTGTGACAGGGGAGGATGACGGCAATGCGCTGATTGCGGTAGAGGCGGGATGGAGATTCGGTCATGTCAGAAATTATTATTAATCATTCAAACGGCTGCCGCATTGTGCCCGTATTTGAGTTTCGAGCGCAGCATGCCTGCAACCTGCCAGACGACCAAGACTTGCATCGCCAGCGACAAAGGAACAGCCGGGAAGATGTACAGAATGTAGTTGCTAGGGATGGAAGTGGCTTCCAGAATGCCCAGCAATGTTACGCGGGTGACGATGGCAGCGGCCAGCACGGTGGTTAACAGCCAGGCTCCATTTGGGAGGGCCCTGCGCTTCCACCATTGCAACAGCGCGCTTGCCGACCAGATTAACCAGATCGCAAAAGACAGAGGCAGGGCCACTGCGGAGATTTTGCTCATGGAGGTAGCCAAGAACTGTGCCAGAGTCCAACGAAGTTTATCCCGAGGCGAGGTCATGTCTATATCGAAAGCAGGTGTGTCGACAGTAGGGGCTAGCGGGCCGTTAGTCACCACATCAAACAGCTTCAGGTGCAGCGGGGAGCCTAAGCTTTGATAGGGTTTGAGGGTACCTCGGTCCAGATTCGCTAAGGTGCCAAACACCTCCCAAGTGGCTTTGGCAGAGTCCCAAGCATAGCTTTCTCGCCAAGGTGGCAGCATCGTGGAGCGGGGGGGCAGGCAGTCATCAGGGCGCAGCTTGCATCCCGCATCAATCTCTTGAGCCAAACGTCGGTAGAACTTGCTGGCTTCTCTGGCACTGCTGTAGTGCCCGGCTTCTTCCACTGCGCCACGCACCGCCCACATGAACCAGCCAGACAATATTTCCGGGCATGGGGAAGTATGGGTCTGGTCACAGCCGGTTTTGCGCCAGCCTTCGCCACGCTCCCCCTCGAAATAGGGTTTGAGCTCGCGGGCAGCAGCACTCATCGCATAGGCGCGTTCACGTGCATCTTTAGGGAACAATACATAGCGTTGCCAGTGATCATGGCGTATACGAGTCAGTGCGCCATAGCCGGAGAGAAAATCAGCGGAGCGAAAGTCGTTGTTGCGATAGACGCCATACTTTGCGTAGTTGACCGTGTTAACAGCGGCCACCATCAATGTCGCAATCACCACAGGCAAGGCCATGTAAGCCAGCAAGGCTTTCCAGGCGCGTAGAGCCTTGCGTTGCGTCCACAAGTAATAGCCAAGCATCAGCCCCAGCGCTGGCAGCAGCCACACACCTTCTTCACGGGTCAGCCAAAACCACCCACCTACACATCCCATCGCCAATAACGAAGGCCAGCGCAGACGGAGTTGTGCTGCAGGCGCCACGCTGGGATCGGCTTGCAACCAACAACGGATGCCCAGCGCCAGCAAGAACAAGGTCTGCGAGATATAAATGCCCTCACGCATCACCCTTGCACCGGATTGCTCCATCCAGGCTGCTGGTTGGAAGGCCAGCACTGCAAAAAGAACCAGTACCAAGTTGCGGGATCGCAGCAACTGGCCGGCTATATAGGCAAAAAATCCTGCAGATGCCAAATAGAGGGCATGTTCGGAGAACTTCAAGGGCAGAGCGGTTGCGTGGTTGAGCAGCAAGAACAGCGGGTAGCCGACGCCTTTTGCATGAGTCAGGTTGTCGTAGTGACCTAGCCAACTGCCCCTGCCTATTTCGGCAGCCAAATGCACAAAGAGCAAATCGTCGTGCGACGCCCAGCCCACTGCGAAAATGGGGAAGGCCATGCGCAGCCACAGCGACAGGAGAGCTAGCGCAGCAAAAATGCATAACTGGCTACGTGAAAATATCAAATTTTTTATTGTCATGTTTTGCTGCACTCGACTTGATCAACTCTGTGAATCACAATCGCATTGTCGAGAGCTTGGTTGTGGGCGGCGTAAGTAACTGGCGAGGTTGATGTAGTTTTTTAATATTTCTGAGCCATTGAATTGGTCTTTTTCCATTGAATAGCTGGGGATTGGATTATTCCCCAGAGTACGACTGGGGCCAATGCAAGTGAGAAAGGCGCCAGTGGGAAAAGGTAAAGCATGTTATTGCTGGGGATGGAGGTGGCTTCTAGAAATCCCAGTAATATCACCCGAGTGATAATGCCGCCCGCGACCGCTGAGCAAACCCACCATGCTGGGGCAGGCAGCGCGCGATTACGTACTGACTGTATGACAGTCATTGCTGACCATGAAAGCCAAAATAAAAATGCCAAAGGTAGCGCATAGGTAGAAAACACGCTGATCCATGTCGTCAAATGTTCAGCCCACTGCATACGTAGCGTATCTCGGGGTGATTTGAGTGTGTACTCGCCCCAGGGGCCTTTGGAATCTGCGGTTGGCGCCAGCGGCCCGTTGGTAACCGTATCAAACAATGCTAAATATTTGGGATCGCCTTCACTTGGCTGTGTATAGGCAGGTAATTTCCCAAGGGTAGCAAGCGTATTGAAGATAGCCCAAGATGCTTGAAGCGTATCGGCCACATAGCCTTCATGCCAGGGAGGTAGAAGGGTTTTGCGTTTTGGCAGGCAATCACCGGGGCGCTGCTGACAGCCTACTTCTATTTCTGCTGATAGCCGCCGATAAAAAGCCCTGGCATCGTAGGCACTGTTGTAGTGCCCGGCTTGGGCAACAGCATCGCGAAATGCCCACATAAACCATCCGGAAAGTATCTCAGGGCAAGGAACCGTTTGGGTTTGGTTGCAGCCTGCATCTCGCCAACTCTGACCACCGAATCCCTCGAAAAATGGCTTAAGTTCTCGTGCAGCAGAGCTCATCTCATAGGCCCGTTCGCGCGCATCTTTCGGAAAAAGCACATAGCGCTGCCACTGGTCATGCTGAATACGTGTCAATGCACCATAACCAGCTTGAAAATCGCTGGATCGAAAATCGTTGTTGCGAAAGGTTCCATAGACCGCGTAGTTGATGGAATTGATGGTGAAGACGACCAGCGTTGCACCTAGCAGGGGCAAAGCCAAAAATGCGAGGATTGCGCGCCACTGCTTGATCCGATTAACTTGGCGCAGAAGCCAGTAGGCCATCAGGACGAGCATGGAGGGAATGAGCCACACCCCTTCCTCACGGGTGATCCAGAACCAGCCTGCCATCAAGCCCAGTGCAAGCAAGATATGCCACTGTCCACGTAGCTGTTTAGCCGCAGGCGCAGCTTGAGGTAACACCCAGCAGCGGATACCCAAGGTCAGCAGGAGCAACGTTTGTGAAATATACAAGCCTTCTCGTACTATTCGGCCCCCCGCTCCTGCTACCCAAGCGGTGGGAAGGAAGGCGAGCAGAAAAAAACAGACCAGCGCTGCAGCTCGGGATCGATAAAGTTGGCCAATGGTCACCGAGAAATATAAGGCGGCTGCTAAGTACAGTGCGTGTTCGCTGAACTTCAACGGTAGCCCCGTTGCATGGTTGACCAGCATGAAGAGCGAGAAGCCGATACCTTTGGAGAGTGTGAGATTGTTGTACACGCCAAGCCAGTTTCCCATCCCAATTTCTGCGGCCTGTCGTATGAACAGCAAGTCGTCATGTGTGGCCCAACCCTGGGCAAAGATGGGAAATGCCATCCGCAACCAGAGCGAGAGCGCGCCAATGATGGCGGTACATGACCAAAAAACAAAAGAGGGCTGGAGACGATTGCTCATGTTTTAATTTTTCACGAAGTGTTGGAGATCCGCACCCACATCACTCGTCAATTGTTTATATTGTTTTATCTCGATACCAAAGTGGCGTCTGTCTACTATTGGTTGCATGATTTCGAATAAGAGATCAGTTTTTAATTGATTCGAATTAACCTTGGCGCTGGCCGGCGAAGATGCAAGATATTTCTGGAATTCAGACCTTTGTTTCTCAATGGGAACCGAGGTATTGCGGATTACCCGTGTGGTAACGCATTCGTCTGGCAGTTTAGGTTGTGACTGTTGTTCCGCTGCATTTGGGAAGTCGCCCTAGTGCCAAGGTCCCAAAACACTGCCTCGGGTGGTGAACGGTGCGTAGTGGCGGCTGCTTGCCAGCATGCGCTGATATGCGTGCTCTGAGCGAGGCTTTTGTACGTCGCCAGAAGTCGGGGCCATCCGCTTGGTGATGTGCGGCATCACCTGCAGTAACGGAGTCAGGGGATGCTAAGTTGGTGTGTTGCATCGCTACCCGTCGGAAGTGTATCCAGCAGGTAGCCCAGTACTCCGCGACGACCGACCCCATGCCCAGCGCGATGCGTAATGGCTGCCGCGTGGGCACATCGGATACGGGCCAGAGCAGGGTGCCTAGCCCCCAGCAGGCGGCTATAAAAACCAGCAGCTGTGCGTACTGGCCAAGGACAAAGCCGATCAGCGCCATCGCAAGCGGGCCAGGCTTCTAGCCCCCCGTTGGCCACCCTCCACGGCCCGCAAGCCGCTATGCCGGGCGGCATGGGCTTGCAAAGGCAACTGGGGGCGGGCGTGGCGGTGGGCCATCGGTATCCGGTACCGGCGCGATCAGGAGGTCTGCAACTCCAACCCCGCATGCTCCCGCAGCGGATGGAAGTGGATCTTCGGAAACCGCTCCTGCGCCAGGCGCACGTCATAGGGGCTGGTACACAGATACGCCAAGGTATTGGCCGCATCATGCGCCAAACGCAGCGGGTAGGCGTGTTCAAACTCGCGCAGTTCGGCGGGGGTGTCGGCGGTGATCCAGCGGGCGCCTGTGTACTGGCAGCCGTCCAGGCGCACTTCGCAGTCGTATTCGGTCTTCAAGCGGTGCTGCACCACTTCAAACTGCAGCTGGCCCACGGCGCCCAGCAGCATATTGCCGCCGGCGTCGGGCTTGAAGACCTGGATGGCGCCTTCTTCGCCCAGCTGCATCAGGCCTTGTTGCAGTTGCTTGGTGCGCAGCGGGTTCTTCAGCACCACGGTCATGAACATTTCTGGCGCAAAGAAAGGCAGGCCGGTGAACTGCAGGTTGGGGCCATCGGTGATGGTGTCGCCCAGCTGCACGCCGCCGTGCGTGGTAAAGCCGATGATGTCGCCGGCATAGGCCTCGTCCACCGCCTCGCGGCGCTGGCTCATGAAGGTCACCACGCTGGTGGGGCGCAGCTCCTTGGCGGTGCGCTGCACCTTCATCTTCATGCCGGGGGTGTACTTGCCCGAGGCCACGCGCACGAACGCGATGCGGTCGCGGTGGTTGCTGTCCATATTGGCCTGCACCTTGAACACCACGCCCGAGAAGCTGCTGTCTTCCGGATGGATGGTCTTTGCTTCGCGGTTGCGGTTGACCTCGGTGTAAGCGATGCGGGGGCCGGGTGGGGGCGACATATCCACCACTGCGTCGAGCACTTCCATCACACCGAAGTTATTCACACCTGAGCCGAAGAACACGGGGGTCAACTTGCCGGCCAGAAAGTCCGCATGGTTCCATTCGGCAGAGGCGCCCTGGGCCAGTTCCATCGCATCGAGCGCATCGTCAAAAGCCTGGCCAAAGCGGCTGCGCAGCTTGTCAGCCTCGCTCAGCGGGATGACTTCAAAGTCCTTGGGGCCCCGGTCGCTGCCTGGGGTGAACACGGTCATGCTCTGGGTCAGCAGGTTGATGATGCCGCCAAAGCTCTTGCCCTGGCCCACCGGCCAGGTGATGGGGCAGCAGGGCATGCCCAGCTCGCGCTCCACCTCGTCCATGATGTCCAGCGGATCGCGCACTTCGCGGTCCATCTTGTTGACGAAGGTGATGATGGGCGTATCGCGCTGGCGGCAGACTTCGATCAGGCGGCGGGTCTGCGATTCCACACCGTTGGCCGCATCGATCACCATCAGCGCCGAGTCCACAGCGGTCAGCACCCGGTAGGTGTCTTCCGAGAAGTCCTTGTGGCCGGGGGTGTCGAGCAGGTTGATGACATGGTCGCGGTAGCTCATCTGCATCACCGACGAGGCCACCGAAATACCCCGCTGCTTTTCAATCTCCATCCAGTCCGAGGTGGCATGGCGCGAGGCCTTGCGGCCCTTGACTGCGCCGGCAATCTGGATCGCACCGGAGAACAGCAGCAGCTTTTCGGTCAGGGTGGTCTTACCCGCATCCGGGTGGGAAATGATCGCAAACGTGCGGCGGCGTTGGGTTTCGGGAGCGTAGGACACAGTACGGATGGGCAAAGAGCGCAGGCCCAGGGCGGGGCTGCCAAAAAACAAAGCCAGCAGGTGCTGGCTGGGACTGCGGGCATTTTAACGGAAAGCGTTTTGCCCGGCCATGGGCGGGCGGGGCGCGATGGCCTGTGCGCCGCTGGCAACGGCGCGCGCTGCGCCATCGAGGCGTTCTTTCTGCATCTCCATCCAGGCGCTCGGCATCTTGATGCCATCTTGATACCGCCCCCGCCATTCTCAGCGCCTGCTTGATGCGCGCAAACCTACATTGGCTCCAACGCAGGTGTTTTGCCTGTGCAACACCACCGCGCCGCCGCTCTGCATTGGGCGGCCCGGCGGCGCAAGAGGAGAGAGCGATGTTGTTTCATGGAGTTGAGCTGCTGGCCGCGTTGGTCAGTGCTGCGCTGTTTGTCTATCTGGGTTACGCGCTGTTGCGGCCCGAAAAATTCTGAAAAAGGGTGAGGGCCATGTACATGCTGCAAGACCTCGTATTTGTCGGGCTCACGCTGGCCTGCTTTGTCGGCCTGCTGGGCTTTGTTCGCGCCTTGGTGCGCATCTGAGCGGGGGCTGACATGGGTTTAGTCTGGATCGAATATGCCGCCTTTGTGGCGGTGCTGGTGCTGCTCACCATCCCCATGGGATGGTGGCTGGCACGCTGCTTTACCAGCCCGCACGACAGCCGGCTGGAGCGCTGGACCTACGCCGCCATGGGCGTGGATCCGCAGGAGCGCATGGGCTGGCAGCGCTATGGCGCGGTGCTGGTGCTGAGCAATGGCCTGCTGATGCTGCTGGGCTATGTGCTTCTGCGGCTGCAGGGCAGCCTGCCGCTCAACCCGCTGCAGAACGCCGCGCAGACGCCGGATCTGGCGTTCAACACCGCCGCCTCCTTCATCACCAACACCAACTGGCAGGCCTATGCGGGCGAAAGCAGCCTGAGCAATGCCACGCAGATGGTGGTGATCACCGGCCTGATGTTTGCGGGCTCTGCTGCCGGCTTGGCCGCTGCTGCTGGTTTTGTACGGGGGCTGGCCCGCTCGGGCAGCCAAGACATTGGCAACTACTGGGTGGATTTTGTGCGCATGCTGTGGCGCGTGCTGCTGCCGCTGTCGCTGCTGCTGGCGCTGGTCTATGTTTGGCAGGGCGTGCCGCAAACCCTGGGCACCGAGGTGATGGCACATACCATCGATGGCGGCCGTATGCAGCAACTGCTGATGGGCCCGGTCGCCAGCCTGGAGAGCATCAAGCACCTGGGCACCAATGGCGGCGGGTTCTTCAGCATGAATGCGGCCCATCCGTTTGAGAACCCCACGCCGCTGACCAATATGCTGCACATCCTGGCGATGCTGCTGATTCCCGCCGGCATGACCTATGCGCTGGGTTCCATGCTGCTCAAGCGCCGCCAGGGCTGGGTGTTCTTTGGGGCAAGCCTGATCATCTTCCTGGGCTTTCTGGCCCTGGTATGGACGGGCGAGCAAAACGGCAGCGGCCTGCTGGCCCGCGCCGGTGCTGACCAGCAGTGGAGTGCCACGCAATCGGGCGGCAATATGGAAGGCAAGGAGCTGCGCTTCGGCATCACCGACACCGCCTTGTTTGTGACGGCCACCACAGCGGCCACCACCGGCTCGGTCAATGCCATGCATGACTCGCTCACGCCGCTGGGCAGCATTACGCCTCTGGCGCTGATGATGCTCAACTGCGTGTTTGGTGGCGATGGCGTGGGTCTCATCAACCTGCTGCAGTACGCCATCCTGACGGTGTTTCTGGCCGGGATGATGATCGGCCGCACGCCCGAGTTTTTGGGCAAGAAGATCGAGGTGCGCGAGATCAAGCTGGTGATGCTCTCCGTGCTGGCCCACCCGGCCTGCATTCTGGGCTGGACGGCGCTGGCCATGCTCTGGCCGGGCGCCGCTGACAGCCTGAACAACCGGGGCCCGCATGGCTTCTCCGAAATCTTGTACGCCTATGCCTCGGCCACCGCCAACAACGGCTCGGCCTTTGCGGGTCTGAATGCCAACACCCCCTTCTTCAACACCACCTTGGGTTTGGCGATGCTGATGGGACGCTACCTCACTTTGCTGCCGCTGCTGGCCGTCGCCGGCAGCATGGCCAGCAAGGCCAGCGTGCCCGCCGGTGCCGGCACCTTCCCTACCGCCACGCCGCTGTTCACTGGGTTGCTGGTGTTTGTGGTGCTGGTGGTTGGCGGGCTCACCTTCTTGCCAGCGCTGGCGCTGGGGCCGGTGGTGGAGCATCTGCAGATGCTGGGCGGGCAGCTCTACCCCTAAGCCCCATTTCTTAGACCTCACATCCCAACTGATTTGAAGCGAACCGGGGCACGGCCAGGCCGTGCCCGCAGGAGAGAAAACATGACAAGCCTTGATTCCGATAAACGCCTGCCTGCGCTCCATGCGCAGCAAGCCGCCGCCCCTGCCGCCGCAGGCTGGGGCGGCACCCTGGGCAGCAGCGCCCGCGCCGCCGTACTGGTGCTGCTGCTCTGCGGCGTGGCCTACCCGCTGGCGACCACGGGCGTCGCCCAGGCGCTGCTGCCCCATGCCGCCAATGGCTCGCTGGTGCTGCGCGACGGCCAGATCGTGGGCTCGGCCCTGATTGGCCAGCACTTTGACAGCGCCCGCTACTTCCATGGCCGGCCCAGCGCCACGACGGCGCCTGACCCCAAGCAGGAAGGGGCCAGCATCGCTGCGCCTTACAACGCTGGCTTGTCGGGGGCCAGCAACCAGGGCGCCAGCAGCCAGGGGCTGGCCGATAGCGTGGTCGAGCGTGTGGCGCAGTACCGCAAGACCAATGGCCTGACCGCCGATGCATCCGTGCCGGTCGATGCGGTCACCGCATCGGCATCCGGCCTGGATCCGCATATCTCCATCGCCAATGCCCAGCTGCAACTGGCCCGCGTGGCGCGCGAGCGGCAATTGCCGCCCGCCCAGGTGCAGCAGTTGCTGGACCAGGCCACGCAGCAGCGCACGGGCTACCTGCTTGGTGAGCCCCGCGTGAATGTGCTGGCGCTCAATATGGCGCTGGATGCACTGCCAAACCGGAGCCAACCATGAACACGAAAAAACTGACGGCATCCGCCGGCCTCGGCGATCTGGCACTGCTGCAGTCCGCTGCCTGGGATGCGCTGCGCAAACTCTCGCCCCGCCTGCAATGGACCAACCCGGTCATGTTTGTGGTCTACCTGGGCGCCTGGCTTACCAGCCTGCTGTGGCTGCAAGCGCTGTTCATGGGCCAGGCCAACAGCGGCTTTACCTTGGCGATTGCCGGCTGGCTGTGGTTCACCGTGTTGTTTGCCAACTTTGCCGAAGCGCTGGCCGAAGGGCGCAGCCGCGCCCAGGCCGCCAGCCTGCGGGGCATGAAGCGCGACACGGTAGCCAAGGTGCTACAGCAAGCGCACTATGGCGCCCCCTGGACGGCCCAGCCCGCCAGCAGCCTGAGCAAGGGCAGCTTGCTGCTGGTGGAAGCCGGCGATGTGATCGCGCTCGACGGCACCGTGGTCGAAGGCGTGGCCTCGGTCGATGAAAGCGCCATCACCGGTGAATCGGCCCCCGTGGTGCGCGAGGCTGGCGGCGATTTCTCGTCGGTGACCGGCGGCACGCGCGTGCTGTCCGACTGGCTGGTGGTCGAGGTCACAGTGAACCCGGGCGAGTCGTTTCTGGACCGCATGATCTCCATGGTTGAATCGGCCAAGCGCCAAAAGACCCCCAACGAGCTGGCGCTGGGCATCCTACTGGTGGGGCTCACCCTGGTGTTTCTGATGGTCATCATCACGCTTTGGCCGTTCTCGGTGTTTGCGGTGGCGCAATCGGGCAGCGGCAGTGCTGTCGGTGTGGCCGTGCTGGTCGCGCTGCTGGTCTGCCTGATCCCGACCACCATTGGCGGCCTGCTGTCTGCGATTGGGGTGGCCGGCATGGGGCGCATGATGCAGGCCAATGTGATCGCCACCTCGGGCCGCGCGGTGGAGGCTGCCGGTGATGTGGATGTGCTGCTGCTGGACAAGACCGGCACCATCACCCTGGGCAACCGCCAGGCCAGCGAATTTTTGCCCGCCCCGGGCCTGAGCGCCGCACTGCTGGCCGAGGCCGCACTGCTGTCGTCGATGGCCGACGACACCCCCGAAGGCCGCAGCGTGGTGGCCCTGGCCCATGAGCGCCATGGCCTGAGCCCAGCGGCCCTGGACCCCGCCCAGGCCCAGCCGGTGCCCTTTACCGCCCAGACCCGCATGAGCGGCCTGGACATCAGCACGCCCACCGGTCAGCGCAGCCTGCGCAAAGGCGCGGCCGATGCGCTGCGCCGCCATGTCGAGGCGCTGGGCGGGCAGTTTCCGCAGGCCGTGCAGTTGGCGGTGGAGAATGTCTCGCGCAAGGGCAGCACACCGCTGGTGGTGGCAGATGGCGGCCAGGTGCTGGGCGTCATCGAGCTCAAGGATGTGGTCAAACCCGGCATGCGCGAGCGCTTTGCGCAGCTGCGCCGCATGGGCATTCAGACCGTGATGGTGACCGGCGACAACCCCTTGACCGCCGCCGCCATTGCCGCTGAGGCCGGTGTGGACGACTACCTGGCCGAGGCCCGGCCTGAGGACAAACTGCAGCTGATCCGCAGCCACCAGGCCGCTGGCCGCCTGGTGGCCATGACCGGCGACGGCACCAACGATGCGCCCGCGCTGGCCCAGGCCGATGTCGCGGTCGCCATGAACAGTGGCACCCAGGCCGCCAAGGAAGCGGCCAACATGGTCGACCTGGACAGCAACCCCACCAAGCTCATCGAGGTGGTGGAGACCGGCAAGCAGATGCTGATGACGCGTGGCGCGCTCACCACCTTCAGCATTGCCAACGATGTGGCCAAGTACTTTGCCATCATCCCGGCCGCCTTTGTTGCCACCTACCCGCAGCTGGCATCGCTCAACATCATGGGTTTGCACAGTGCCGATTCCGCCATTCTGAGCGCTGTCATCTTCAATGCGCTGATCATCATCGCGCTGGTGCCGTTGGCCCTGCGCGGCGTGCGCTACCGGGCCGTGGGTGCGGCGGCCTTGCTGCGCCGCAATCTGCTGATCTACGGTCTGGGCGGTCTGCTGGTGCCATTCGTGGGCATCAAGCTGATCGACATGCTGCTGACAGCCACTGGCTTGGTCTAAGGGCTTGGCCCACAATAGCGCCACCATGCCCAACCCCAGCAACTCCCCCAGCGCAGCGGCCGCACGGCCTGACCCGGACGCGCTGGTCGCCCAGCTCAAGGCCGACCAGCAGCAAGCGGCCAAGGGCAAGCTGCGCATCTACTTTGGCTCCAACGCCGGGGTGGGCAAAACCTATGCGATGCTGGCGGCCGCGCAGCGCGAGCGCCAGGCCGGCCGCCAGGTGCTGGTGGGCCTGGTGGAAACGCATGGCCGGGCCGAGACCGTGCAGCAGCTGCATGGGCTGGAGCTGCTGCCCCGCCGCATGCTGGCCCACCAGGGCCGCCAGCGCGAGGCTTTTGACATTGATGCCGCCCTGGCGCGCCACCCGCAGGTGCTGCTGCTGGACGAGCTGGCCCACAGCAATGCGCCGGGCTCGCGCCACCCCAAGCGCTGGCAGGATGTGCAGGAGCTGCTCGATGCCGGCATCGATGTCTGGACGACCGTCAATGTCCAGCACCTGGAAAGCCTCAACGATGTGGTCAGCGGCATTGTTGGCATCCAGGTGCATGAGACCGTGCCCGACCATATCTTTGACGATGCCAGCGAAGTCATCGTTGTCGATCTGCCGCCCGAGGAGCTGCTCAAGCGCCTCAAGGCCGGCAAGATCTACCCGCTGGAGCAGGCCGAGCGGGCCTCGCACCATTTCTTCCGCCTCGGTAATCTGCTGGCCTTGCGCGAGCTGGCCTTGCGCCGCACGGCCGATCGGGTCGATGAGGACATGCGCGACTACCGGCGTGAGCGCGCCATTGGTGATGTCTGGCCCACCCGTGAACGCTTGCTGGTCGCCGTAGGCGGCCAGCCCGGCGACGATGCCTTGGTGCGCCAGGTGGCCCGCCTGGCCCGGCGGCTGGAGGCCGACTGGATGGTCGTCTATGTGGATGCGCCGGCGCGCCAGCACCGCTCTGCGCAGTCGCAGCAGGCCGTGCTCAAGACCTTGGCGCTGGCCGCGCGCCTGGGGGCCGATACCGCGACGATCCCCGGCGCACAGGTGGCGGCCGCTCTGGTCGACTTTGCGCGCGAGCGCAATGCCAGCCACCTGGTGCTGGCCCGCGTGCCGCCCACCGCGATGCGCTGGTGGCCCTGGGCCGCATCGCGCCTGCCCGAGCAGATTGCCCGGCTGGACCCGGGCCTGGATGTGCTGCTGCTGTCCGTGCCCCGGCCGCGCAACCGGCCCGAGCCCGCCACCGCACCCGAGGCCCCCTGGCCCTGGCGTGGCTACCTGGGCGCCAGCCTGGCCTGCGGCGCTGCCGCCGTGCTGGCGCAGGCGCTGCTGCAGGTGTTTGACCCCGCCAATGTGGTGATGCTGTTCCTGCTGGTGGTCGTGCTGTCAGCGCTGCGCTGGGGACGGGGGCCGGGCGCCTGGGCGGCTTTGCTGTCGGTGCTGCTGTTTGATTTTTGCTTTGTGCCGCCCCGCAATTCCTTTGGCGTGAACGACACGCAGTACATCTTTACCTTCTGCCTGATGCTGGGCGTGGCCCTGGTCTGCGGCCAGCTGATGGCGCGCCTGCAGCATGAGGCCCGGGTGGCGGCCGAGCGCGAGCGCCGCGCCGGCGCGCTGGCCCGCCTGGCACGCGATCTGTCCGGCGCGCTCACCCAGGCACAGGTGGTGCAGACGGCGCTGACCACGGTGTCGGGGGTGTTCGATGCCCGCACCGGCCTGCTGCTGCCCGATGCGCAAGAGCAGCTGCATGTGGCGCCCGGCAGCGAGGCAACGATAGACAGCAGCGTGGGCCGCTGGAGCATGGAGCACCGCCAGATGGCCGGCCGGGGCACCGACACCCTGGCGGCGTCCGACGCGCTGTATGTGCCGCTGATGGCACCGGTGCGGGCACGGGGCGTGCTGGTGCTGCAGCTGCGCGCGCCCGATCGCCTCAAGGTGCCGGAAGAGCGCCGCTTGTTGGATGCCTGTGCCAGCCAGATTGCGCTGGCGCTGGAGCGCGTGCATTTTGTCGAAGTAGCCCAGCAGACCCAGGTGGCGATGGAGGGCGAGCGCATGCGCAACACCTTGCTGTCATCGGTATCGCATGATTTGCGCACGCCCCTCACCAGCATTCTGGGCGCCGCCCAGGCCGGCCTGCCCCATGCACCGCCGGGCCCCGCGCAGGACATGCTGCTGCAAATCCGCAACCAGGCCCAGGCCTTGCAGCAGCTGGTAGACAACCTGCTGGCCATGGCCCGGCTGCAGCAGGACGGTGTACACCTGCAGCGCGCCTGGATCCCCGTCGATGAGCTGGTCGGCAGCGCCTTACGGCAATTGGGTGGGCGTCTGGCAGACCACCCGGTGCAGCTGCAACTGCCGGCCGATTTGCCTTTGCTGTGGATAGATGCGGCGATGCTGGAGCGGGTGCTCGTCAACCTGCTGGACAACGCCAGCAAATACACCCCGGTCGGCACCGCTGTGCAGGTGACTGCGCAGGTGGAGCGCGAGCAGTTGATCTTGCGGGTGCAGGACAGCGGGCCGGGCCTGCCGCCGCACCTGGCGCCCGAGCAGCTGTTTGCGCCTTTTAGCCGGGGCCATGCCGAGTCCAGCATCTCTGGCATTGGCCTGGGGCTGGCGCTGGCCCAGCGCATTGTGCAGGCCCATGGCGGCAGTCTGACTGCCGCTGCGGCCGAGCCCGGGCCGGGCGCAGTGTTCAGCGTGGCACTGCCGGTGCTGCCTCAGCCTGCGCTGGATTGAGTGGGCGGCTGATCGCCCGGCGTGCGGCGCAGCAGGTAGATATCCATGATCCAGCCATGCTGGGCGCGCGCTGCCGCGCGGGTGGCCACAATGCGCTCGGCCGCCTCGGCCAGCGGGCCGTGCTCCAGGCACTGCTGGGCCATGCCCAGGTAGGCGCCCCACCAGATGTGGACACCACGGGTTTGCTCCGCCGGCAGGCTGTTGAAGCTGCACTGGCCATCCAGCATCACCACCAGCGTGTCCACCCCGGCCGGCCAGCCTTGCTCGCGCAGCTGGCGGCCGGTGGTGACGGTAAAGGGCTGGCCAATGTCATTGACCGCAATCGCATGCGCGGCGGTGAGGGCCTGCATCGAGGTGATGCCGGCGATGACCTTGACCTGAACCGGCGCGGGCTGCATGCGCGCCGCAATGCGCAAGGTGCTGTCGTAGAGCGATGGATCGCCCCAGACCAGCAGCGCCACTTGCAGCACGCCGTTGCCTGCGCGCGGCGCCAAGCCGCTCTCCAGTGCCTGCGCAATCGCGGCCTGCCAGCGCAGGGTGATGGCCGCATGCCATTCATCGACCTGGTTCAGGTAGTCATCGCCCTGGCTGCGGCGCTCAGGCATGTCAAAGCCGGCAATCAGCGCGCCGGGCTGCTGCAGCACGGCATCGCAAAGCGACTGGCGCAGGGCGGCCAGCTCCGCCTTGTCATCGCCCTTGTGGGGCAGCAGCAGCAGGTCGGCCGCATTCATCGCGGCGATGGCCTGGCGGGTCAGGTGGTCGGGGTTGCCGGTGCCAATGCCGATGAGGCTCAGAGCGACCGGCGGCAAGCTGTTGCTCATGCCTGGCCTTCGCTGTCCGCTGGGTTGGCAGCCAGCGGCCGATCAGTGGCGGTGTCCACGGCAGCCTGCGGCGCCGGAAAGCGCGGCTCCGTGCCCTGGGGCCGGTAGCGGCGGTCGTAGTCGGTGGCGTAGAGGCGGCTCTCGCCAAAATCTTCGGCGCTGATGCTGCGGCCCACCAAAATGATGGCGGTGCGCTCCATGCTGGTCGCAACGGCCTGGGCCAGTTCGCCCACGGTGGTGCGCACAACGGTTTCATCAGGCCAGCTGGCGCGCCAGACGATGGCGGCCGGGCAGTCCGCGCCATAGTGCGGCAGCAGCTCGCTTTGCACCTTCTCTGCTACATGGATGGACAGGTGGATCGCCAGCACCGCACCGGTGGCGGCAAAGCCGGCCAGCTGCTCGCCCTCAGGCATCGCAGTGGCTCGGCCCGAGGTGCGGGTCAGCACCACCGACTGGCACAGGCCCGGCAGGGTCAGCTCGGCGCCTAAGGTGGCAGCAGCTGCGGCAAACGATGGCACGCCCGGCGTCACGCTGTAGGCAATGCCCAGCGCGCGCAGGCGGCGCAGCTGCTCGCCCATGGCCGACCAGACCGACAGATCACCCGAATGCAGACGCGCTACATCCTGGCCCTGCGCATCGGCAGCGCGGATTTCTTCAATGATGTCGTCCAGGCTCATCGACGCGGTGTTGACGATGCGCGCGCCCGGCGGGCAATGGGCCAGCAGCTCGCGCGGGATCAGCGAGCCCGCATAGAGGCAGACGGGGCAACGGGCCATCAGGTCGCGGCCGCGCACGGTGATCAGGTCGGCAGCGCCGGGGCCGGCGCCGATGAAATGCACGGTCATGCCGTAACTCCTTGGGTTTGTGGATCAGCCGGGCGCAGGCCCGCTGCCAGACAACAATAGGGGGTAGTGCCACGCTCGCGCAGCGCGGCGGCCAGGGTGGCGCTGCCATCGCCCGCCAACAGGCGGGCCAGCAGCAAGCGGGGCGCGGGCGCGGCCGCAGACAGGGCCACGGCCTCGGCCACGCTGCCGGTGCCGTAGCGTGCCAGCAGGCGGGGCGACTGCGTTACTACCGGCTGCGCGGGCAGGGCTTGCTCGGCCACCGCCACCATCGCCACCGCAAAAGGCAGTTGCGCGGCCCACTGCTGCAGCGCCGGCCGCTGCTCCTTGCCTTGCAGCACGGCCACTGCGCAAAAATTTTCCAATGCGGGCTGGTGCTGCCGGGCCTGCAGCCACAGCGCCTGCAGGTCCGCCGCCTGGGCTTGCGCACGCAAGCCTATACCCAGCACCACGCAGCGGTGGGGCGCCGGCTGCGTCATGCCTGCCAGCTCCACTGCACCAGCGGGCGCGCGGCCTTCCAGCTGCGCATGCGGCCCAGCGCAGCGGCGCTCGACAGCTCCAGCTGCAGCAGCTGGCCGCCCAGCTCGCCATGCAGCTGTACCAAGAGCGCCTGGGTTTCCAGGGTCACCGCATTCACCACCAGGCGGCAGCCTGTCGGCATATGGGCCCGCAATGCGGCAAACAGCGTCGTATCAAAACCGCCGCCAACAAAGATGGCCTGGGGCGCGGGCAGGTCTTGCAAGGCTTCCGGCGCCAGGCCGTGCACCACCTGCATGCGGGCCTGCAGACCAAAGCGCTCGATATTGCTACGGATATTGGCCACGCGCGCGGCATGCTGCTCAATGCTGGTGGCCAGACCGCCGGCCAGGCACCATTCCACGGCGACTGAGCCGGAGCCGCCGCCAATGTCCCAAAGCCGCTCGCCCCGGCGGGGGGCCAGGGTGGCGAGGGTCAGCGCACGCGCAGGCGCCTTGGTGATCTGGCCATCATGGGCATACCAGTCGTCCGGCCTGCCGGGCACCGCTGGCAAGGCGGGGCCGCCTTGGGCGATAAAGGCGACGGTCACCGGCGCTTGCGCCGGGTCGGCCTGCAGCGCAGCGGCTGCCTCATCGGCGCGCAGCATGCGGCAGCGCTCGCGCGGGCCGCCTACGGCTTCCATGACCCACAAGGGGCTCTGGCCCCAGCCTTCCTGGCTTAGCCAATCGGCCAGCTGCAACACGGCCGCGCCATCGCGCAGCAGGGTGATCAGCTGGCGGCCAGGCGCCAGGCGGGGCAGCAGCTGCGCGATGGGGCTGGCATGCAGTCCCAGGCAGTCGCAGGCTTCCAGCCGCCAGCCCAGGCGGGCGGCAACCAGTGAAAAGGTCGAGGGCTGGGCATGGCAGCGCCATTCATCAGGCTGCAGGTGCGCGGACAGGCTGCCGCCCACGCCATGCCAAAAGGGGTCGCCCGAGGCCAGCACCACCACCCGCCGGCCGCGCGCGGCCAGCACCGGGGCCACATCAAAAGGCTGGGGCCAGGGGCGGCCACGGGCATCGATGGCCGCCAGCTGCAGATGGCGGAGGCCGCCAAATACCAGCTCAGCCTGGTCCAATGCCAGCTTGGCCGCAGCGCTGAGGCCTGACAATCCATCCTCGTTCACACCTATCAACGTCAACCACGGATCAGCCATGACGCATGTTCTCCTGCTGGGCGGCACCAGCGGCGCCAGCGAGTTGGCCCAGGCCCTGCACCAGGCGGGTGTCCGGGCTTGCTTCTCGTATGCCGGGGTGACCCAGCAACCGCTGGCCCAGCCCCTGCCCACGCGCAGCGGCGGCTTTGGCGGGGCCGAGGGCCTGGCGGACTTTATCCGCGCCCAGCGCATCAGCCATGTGGTGGATGCCACCCACCCCTTTGCCGCGCAGATGAGCCGCAATGCCTGCACGGCCTGCGCTGCTACCGGCACGCCATTGCTGGCGCTGGAGCGTGCGCCCTGGCAGGCGCAGCCCGGCGACCGCTGGACCGATGTGGCCAGCATGGCCGATGCCGCCAGCGCGCTGCCCGATGCAGCGACGCGGGTGTTTTTGGCGGTGGGGCGCAAACAGCTGGATGCCTTTGCCGCCTACCCGCAGCACCATTACCTGCTGCGCCTGGTCGATGCCCCTGTGCACGGCAGCTTGCCGCTGCCCCGGCATACCGTGGTGCTGGGCCGGGGCCCTTTCAGCATGGCAGACGACCTGGCCTTGCTGCAGCAGCACCACATCGCCTGGCTGGTGGCCAAGAACGCCGGTGGCTCCGCCACGCGAGGCAAGATCGATGCCGCCCGTGCGCTGGGTCTGCCGGTCCTGATGGTGCAGCGCCCGGCACTGCCGCTGCGGCCGCGCACTGACAGCGTCGCGGACGTTTTGTACTGGCTCCGTCATGGCGCCTTGCCGTCCACATCGCCGTAGTAGCGCGGCGTGTAGATATAGGGCCCGACGCGGCGGGTGAGGCTATTGCCTACGAGCACGACGGTGCGCATATCGGCCATCTCGGGCAGGGCCTCGGCAAGGCTGCAGACCTGCAGCGATTCCTCCGGCGTGGAGACGGCGCGGGCGAACACCAGCAGGCGCTCGGGCTCGCAATGCGCGCGCAGCAGCTCCAGCAGGCGGACAAACCCCTGCGGCCGGCTTTGCGAGCGCGGGTTGTAGAAGGCCATCGCAAAATCAGCCTCGGCCGCCAGCGCCACCCGGCGGGCAATCACCGGCCAGGGCTTGAGGTTGTCCGACAGATTGATACAGCAAAAATCATGGCCCAGCGGCGCACCTGCGCGGGCGGCTGCCGCCAGCATGGCGGTGACTCCAGGCAAGACCTGCACATCCAGCGCCAGCCAGCGCTCGGCCTGCGGTGCCTGGGCGCTCTCGATGGCTTCAAACACCGCCGACGCCATCGCGAACACGCCTGGGTCACCGGACGAGACCACGACGACCTGCCGGCCCTGGGCCGCCAGCTCCAGCGCCTGCTGGGCGCGCTCCAGCTCGACCCGGTTGTCCGAGGCCAGCCATTGCGGCTGGCGGCTGCCAGCTGGCGCGCTCTGCGCCAGCAAGGCCTGCGCACGCGCCACATAGGGGAAATAGCCCACGACATCGTCGGCAGCCAGCAAGGCCTGCAGCACGGCGGGCGTGATCTGGTCCAGGTCGCCGGGGCCCAGGCCTGCGATGGTCAGTTGGCCGTTGTTTACCATGCGGCCTCCGGGCGGCGGCCCTGGCCATGCACCAGCACGATGGCGAAATAGGGGCAGACCTCGTCGCCGACGTCGCTGAGGCGCGCGACCTGCTGCTGGTCGGTGGTGCCGTTTTGCACCAGCCAGGCGGCGTCCGCCCGGCCCGCGCGGGCCAGGGCGCGGCGAATACGCGGTAGGTTGCGGCCCACCTTCATGACCACCAGCGCATCGGCCGTGTCCATGCGGCGCACCAGCTCGTCCTCAGACAGGGTACCGGTCATCACGCTGAGGACATCGTCGCCCCAGGTGATGGGCTCGCCGGTGGCGTGCCAGCAGCCCACCATGCCGGGGATGCCGGGCACCACCTGCAGGTCCACATCGCCACGCGCGCGCAGCCGGGTGTAGAGGTGCATAAAGGAGCCGTAGAGAAAGGGGTCGCCCTCGCAGAGCACGACGACCTGTTCCTGTTTGGCCAGCGCGGCCAGGCGCAGGCACCAGTCGTCATAGAACTGTGCCAGCTGCTGCACATAGGCGGGGCTGTCCACCGGGATCTCGGTGGTCACTGGGTACTCCATCGGGTACTCGGTGGCCTGGAGGCTGAGCATGCCTTCGACCAACTGGCGGGCCTTGCCGGGCCGGCCTTTTTTGCGGAAAAAGGCCACATGGCGGGCGCCGCGCACCAGGCGGTCCGCCTTGATGCTCATCAGCTCCGGGTCGCCCGGGCCCAGGCCCACGCAGATGATGCCCGGCGCGGCCAGGCTGGTCTTATTCAACATGGCTGGCCATGGCATTGACGGCGGCCACGGTCATCGCCGAGCCACCCAGGCGGCCGCGCACAATCATCGATGGCACGGGCAGGTCCTGCATCAGCGCCTGCTTGGATTCAGCCGCGCCAATAAACCCCACCGGGAAGCCGATGATGGCTGCAGGGCGGGGGCAGCTTGGATCTTGCAGCATATTGAGCAAGTGGAAGAGGGCGGTCGGCGCATTGCCAATCGCCACCACGGCGCCGGCCAGGTGCGGGCGCCACAGCTCCAGCGCTGCCGCGCTGCGGGTGTTGTTCATCTTCTGCGCCAGCTCGGCCACGCCGGGCTCGTGCAGGGTGCAGATCACCGGGTTGCCGGCGGGCAGGCGCGAGCGGGTGATGCCTTCGCTGACCATGCGCACATCGCAGAGCACGGGGGCACCGGCCTCCAGCGCGCGCTGGCCGGCGGCCACCACGCCGGCAGAAAACTGCACATGCGCGGCCAGCTCCACCATGCCGGCGGCATGGATCATGCGCACTGCTACGCGCTCCTCTCCGGGGGTAAAGCGCTGCAGATCGGCCTCGCGGCGGATGGTGGCGAAGGACTGCCGATAGATCTCGGCGCCATTGGTTTCGTAGGTATGAACCATCACATTTCTTCAAACAACAGCCGGGGATTGTCGCGCAGACTGCGCGCGCTCCAGCGGGAATCGGGGACGGCTTGCGCGGATGCCTGGCGGATCCGCCCAAACAGAGGTTCGGTGTTGCCCGCCTGCGCTACCAAGGTGACCGTGGCAGGCAGCTGGCGTGCACAGCCCTTGCTGCAGCCAGAGACATGCAGGTGCGCGCCCTCGGGCACATGGGGGGCCAGCGCCAAAGCCAGCCCCTGCGTGGGCGCCAAGGCCTGGCTGCAACCAGGCGCCCCACTGCAGGCGGAGATGCGCAGCCGGGCATCGTGCGGATGGATGATCCAGTGGACTGGGTCGTCCAAGCCCGCCGCTTTGATCGCAGCGCTGTCCGATGGCGCCAGCCCTTCGACCAGCAGCATGCGCCAGGGTGTCAGCCGCAGGCCGCTGATGCCGCTGCCAGCCAGGCGCGCCAGTGCATCGGCAGCGACCCGGCCGAGGGGCGCGGCGACCAGCAGGCCGAGGTTGCGCTGCCAGCCTGGCTGCGGGGTGTCATCGGCGGGGAGATAGGGGGGGACTTCACACAGTCCATCGGGCAGGGCCAGCAGCGGCAATGCGGCTGGCTGGGCCTGCGCCTCGCGCAGCAACTGGGGCAGGCGGCCCGGGTGTGCGCCAGCAGCGCGTCGCGCACGGGCCTGGGCGGCGCACCAGCGGGCCAGTGCCAAAGTGGCGTGCACCGCCAAAGAGGGGTTGCTTGCCAGCCAGGCTATAGGCTGGCCAGGCACTTGCAGCAGCCAAGCACCAGGGGCTTGGCGGATCAGCTGTAGATCGGCCGCTACCTCGGCCAGGCCTGCATGGCGGCCGCTGGCAATCGACAGACCAAATTTGGCGGGCAGGCCGTCCAGTTCGGTATCGGATGCCATGGCTTGTTGCAACGCTTCCGCCAGCGCGAGCACGCCGTCATGGGGCTGGCTCAGCGGGTCAATGACCAGGTTGCGCAGCTGCTCCTGGCGCGCATCGGAGTCCAGCAGGCCCTGGGCGGCCAGCGCATCGAGCAGGGCGCGATGCTGATCGGGCGCCACGCCGCGCAGCTGGATATTGGCGCGGCTGGTGAGCTCCAGCAGGCCGGCGCCATGTTGCGCAGCCAGCTCGGCCAAACGCAGCGCCTGCGCGGCCGACAGCCTGCCCAGCGGCGGGCGCACCCGCACCACCAGCCCATCGCCAGAGGCCATGGGCAGCCAGGCACCCGGGCACCAGCCTTGGGTTTGTGGAGGGGATGAGGGTGGGGTGGAAAACATGGGGCGGGCGGCAGCGCAGGGGCAGGGCCGGGGTGCTGAAGTGTAGCGAAGTGCTTGCCCACCCCGTGGAGCTGAGCGCGAACCCCCTCGGTTTTTTGTCACAATTGGGCGCATGACGCTTGCAGCCCCCCGCATCCTCCTGGTGGACGACGACCCCAATATCCGCCGCTTTGTGCGGCTGGCCATGGAGGACGAGGGCTGGCAGGTCTTTGAAGCCGACAGCGCGCGGCGCGGCCTGATCGAGGCGGCCAGCCGCCAGCCCGATGCGCTGGTGCTGGACCTGGGCCTGCCCGATGCCGATGGCAAGACGGTGATCACCGAGCTGCGCGGCTGGAGCGGCCTGCCGGTGCTGGTGCTCTCGGCCCGCGACCAAGAGGAGGAAAAGGTGGCTGCGCTGGATGCCGGCGCCGACGACTACCTGAGCAAGCCCTTTGGTGTGCCCGAGCTGCTGGCGCGCCTGCGCGTGATGCTGCGCCGGGGCCAGCGCAGCGGGGGCGACAAGCCCGGCAGCACCGTGCGCTTTGGCGATGTGGAGGTGGACCTGGCCACGCATGAGGTGCGCCAGGCGGGGGCGGCGGTGCATCTGACCCCTATCGAGTTCCGGCTGCTGGCGGCCTTGGTCGCCGGCCAGGGCCGGGTGCTGACCCACCGCCAGCTGCTGCTGCAGGTCTGGGGCCCTGAGTATCTCGACCGGCCCCACTACCTGCGTGTTCACATGGCCAACCTGCGCCAGAAGATCGAGGCCGAGCCGGCCCAGCCCCGGCATCTGCTCACCGAGCTGCAAGTGGGCTACCGCCTGGTGGGGTTACAGGGCTGATGCCCTTATAATCTCGTTCCATCCGAGGAGCGTTGCAGCGTTTCCCAGTCTGGCCACACGCCAGACCACCATGGGGCGTGAGGCTCGGATTTCATCTCGCAACGACGCTCACCCACGCTTTCTGTGCGGTGAGATGGTCTTTCCCCTTCTTCCGCGGAACGTGGTTTTTCATTCAATTTTTGGAGAAAACCATGAACGCTGCTGTTCGTTTCAATCCCGCTGACTCTGCGATTACCGATATTTCCCTGGCCGGCTGGGGCCGCAAGGAAATCAAGATCGCCGAAACCGAAATGCCTGGCCTGATGGCCGTGCGTGAAGAGTTTGCTGCTGCCCAGCCCCTGAAGGGCGCGCGCATCACCGGCTCGCTGCACATGACCATCCAGACCGCCGTGCTGATCGAGACCCTGACGGCCCTGGGTGCCCAAGTGCGCTGGGCATCGTGCAACATCTTCTCGACCCAGGACCACGCCGCTGCTGCCATCGCCGAAACCGGCGTGCCGGTGTACGCGATCAAGGGCGAGTCGCTCAAGGACTACTGGGATTACACCCACGCGATCTTTGAATTCGGCGCCAAGGGAACCGAAGGCGAAGGCCCGAACATGATCCTGGACGATGGCGGCGATGCCACCATGCTGATGCACCTGGGCAAGAAGGCCGAGAAGGACCTGTCCGTGCTGGCCAACCCCGGCAGCGAAGAAGAGAAGATCGTGTTTGCCGCGATCAAGGCCAAGCTGGCAGTGGACGCCACCTGGTACAGCCGCAAGTCGGCCGAGATCATGGGTGTGACCGAAGAGACCACCACCGGCGTGCACCGCCTGAACGAAATGTCGGCCAATGGCTCGCTGCTGTTCCGCGCGATCAATGTGAACGACTCGGTGACCAAGTCCAAGTTTGACAACCTCTACGGCTGCCGCGAATCGCTGGTGGACGGCATCAAGCGCGCCACCGATGTGATGATCGCCGGCAAGGTCGCTGTGGTCGCTGGCTATGGTGACGTGGGCAAGGGCTGCGCCCAGGCACTGTCTGCCCTGCGCGCCCAAGTCTGGGTGACCGAGATCGACCCGATCAACGCACTGCAAGCGTCGATGGAAGGCTACAAGGTTGTGACCATGGAGTACGCTGCTGACAAGTGCGACATCTTCGTGACCACCACCGGCAACAAGGACATCATCCGCCACGAGCACATGATCGCGATGAAGGACGAGGCCATCGTCTGCAATATCGGTCACTTCGACAACGAAATCGATGTCGCATCGATCGAGAAGTACGAGTGGGAAGAGATCAAGCCGCAAGTCGACCACATCACCTTCCCGGACGGCAAGAAGATCATTCTGCTGGCCAAGGGCCGCCTGGTGAACCTGGGTTGCGCCACTGGCCACCCCAGCTTTGTGATGTCCAACTCCTTTGCCAACCAGACCCTGGCGCAGATCGAGCTGTTCGCCCGCCCCGACGCTTACGAAGTTGGCAAGGTCTATGTGCTGCCCAAGATCCTGGACGAGAAGGTCGCCCGTCTGCACCTGAAGAAGGTGGGCGCGCAGCTGACCGAGCTGAGCCAGTCGCAAGCCGACTACATTGGCGTGAAGAAGGAAGGCCCTTACAAGCCTGAAACCTACCGCTACTAATCCAGGAGCCGCTGATACGGCCCCTGATACGTTGTCTCATGGACCGTGGTAGCGCCTCTGGGTGAGCACCTGGTAGGCATTTTTGATGAAGACTGGCTGCTCCGCTTGGCGGGCCCGCCAGTCGTTTTGATTGAAGGAAAGCGCATGCGCGCAGATGTATTGTTGGTGGAAACGGGCCTGGCGTCGACCCGCTCGCAGGCCCAGCGCCTGATTGCGGCCGGTGTGCAGTGGCGCACGACCCCGCTGGCTCCCTGGATCAAGGTGGCCAAGAACGGTGACGAGATCCCGGCAGGCGCCCAGGTGGAGCTGCTCGATGACTCGGAAGCCAAGTACATCTCGCGCGGTGGCCTGAAGCTGGAAGGCGCGTTGGCGGCTACCGGCCTGGTGGTCCAGGACCTGCGTTGCCTGGATGTGGGCCAAAGCACCGGCGGCTTTACCGACTGCCTGCTGCAGGCGGGTGCCCAGCAGGTGATTGGTGTGGACGTGGGTACCGCCCAACTGCACGAACGCCTGCGCGCCGATGACCGCGTGGTTTGCGTGGAAGGCTTCAATGCCCGCGCGCTGACGGCTGAATCCTTGCAGGCGGCCTGTGAGCTGGCGCTGTGCGAGATCGTGGTGGACGAAGAAGACAACGACACCCAGCCCGTCGCCCCCTATGCCTGGATGCGCAATGGCGGCCAGGTGAACGAAGAATACGACGACAGCCAGGACGCCAAAGAGCAGGAGATCGAGGACTTCAAGGCCGAGCGCAGCGCCAAGCAGCGCGCTAAGGCCGAAGGCACGGCCCCCGTGGAGCGCCGCCGCCGCCCTGGCACCGAGAACGTCGATATCCGCCCGGAGTTTGACTTTGTGACCGGCGATCTGTCCTTTATCTCGCTGACCCTGGTGCTGCCAGCGGTGGTGAGCGTGCTCAAGCCCGGCGGCCAGCTGCTGATGCTGGTCAAGCCCCAGTTTGAGCTGCAGCCCGGCCAGATTGGCAAGGGCGGCATTGTGCGCGACAAGGCCTTGTACGTGGAAGTCGAGCAGCGCATCCGCAGCTGCCTGGCGGAGCTGGGCCTGGAGGTCAAGCACTGGTTGGATTCGTCCATTGATGGCGGCGACGGCAACCATGAGTTCTTTGTGCATGCCCAGCAAGGTGCCGTGGTGAAGGTGGCGGCCCCTGCAGCAGCGGATGCCAGCGAAGACGCGCCTGCAGCCCCTGCCAAGAAGGTGGCGGCCAAGCGCCCATCGCGTGCCGACATGCGCGCCAAGCGCGATCTGCAGGAGTTGTATGTCGATCCCGAGGCTGCCAGCTTTGGGCAGCCGGGGCCTGCACGCGGCAAGCAAAAAAAGCGCAATGAACGTTAAGTGTTGACGACTCGGAGACGGTAATGTCCTTCCCCATCAGTTTTGAATTCTTCCCGCCCAAGACGCCTGAAGGCGCAGAGAAGCTGCGCGTGGTGCGCCAGGCGCTGTATGCGCGCAAGCCCCAGTTCTGTTCGGTGACCTATGGGGCGGGTGGCTCCACGCAAGAGGGCACTTTTGGGGTGGTCAAGGCGATCCTGGAAGAGGGCTTCGACGCGGCATCGCACTTCTCTTGCGTGGGTGCCACCAAGCAGACGGTGCGCGCGCAGCTGCAGCAGCTCAAGGACATGGGCGTCAAGCGCCTGGTGGCCTTGCGCGGCGATCTGCCCAGCGGCTATGGCCTGGGCGGTGAGTTCCACTACGCCAGTGATTTGGTGACGTTTATTCGCGACGAATTCGGCAGCGATTTTTACATCGAAGTGGCCGCCTATCCGGAAATGCATCCGCAGGCGCGCAGCCCCGAGGCGGACCTGCAGGCTTTCCTGGCCAAGGTGAAAGCGGGTGCCGATTCGGCCATCACGCAGTACTTTTTCAACGCCGATGCGTTTTGCAAATTTCAAGAAGATTTACAAAAACGCGGTGTAGACCTGCCAGTCATCCCGGGTATTATGCCGATCACCGGATCGACGCAGCTGCTGCGCTTTTCGGATGCCTGTGGCGCCGAGATCCCACGCTGGATTCGTCTGCGACTGCAAGGCTATGGAGATGATGTGGCCAGCATTCGTGCCTTTGGGCTGGATGTTGTGAGCCAGATGTGCGAGGACCTGCGCCGCCGTGGCGCCGTGGGCCTGCACTTCTACACCATGAACCAAAGCGCGGCCACCCTGGCGATCTGCGACCGGCTAGGCCTGTAAACAACGGCCGGCGGGATCTGGCAGCTTGGTGGCCTTGTGTGTGCCCCCAACGCTGAAAGACCCGGGATTTGCTGTTGTCCTCCTCCACACTGTCGCGATGCCGAGCCTGGCTGGCCGCAGTCAGCCTGGCCACGCTGGCGGGCGGCTGCGTGCATGTGCCCAGCGATGCAGAGGGCACGGAGCCAATGCCAACCACCGGTGAGAACCAGCCCTTGGCGGAGCCCAAAGCTCCGTCAGCGCCAGCAGAACGCTCAGCGGCAGAGGCGGCGATTACGTCAACGGCCCCAGAAGAGCTGGCTGCACTCTCGGGCGAGCGCCGAGGCTTGGGCCTGGTGCTGCCACCTTCGGCGCCGCTCAGCAGCATTGATGGCCTGTCCCGCCCCTGGGATGTGCCCGATCTGCCCTCTGAACTCAAGCAAGATCCCTACCGTTCAGCCGACCAGCAGGGCATGGCTTCCTGGTATGGCGGCCAGTTCCATGGCCGCAAGACCGCCAATGGCGAGCGTTTTGACAAAGGCGGTCTGACGGCAGCCCACAAAACCCTGCCGTTTGGCACCCAGGTCTGCGTGCGCAGCATGGTCACCGGCAAAGCGGTGGTTGTGCGTATCAATGACCGTGGGCCATATGCCGGCGACCGCATCATTGACCTGAGCCAGGGCGCGGCCCAGGAGCTGGGCATGCTGGGCCTGGGCATCAAGCCTGTGGAGCTGTGGACCTTGGAAGACGATGACGACGACTGCCCCTCGTTTGTGCTGGCCGGGCGGCGCGGCAGCGGCGCGCTGGCGGGTGATGCGGCCCGCAGCCAGGCGCCTGCTAAAGCCGCAGCGCAGCGCCATGGCCGTACGCGTGCCGTACTGCCCGCCAACAAGGCCCGGGCCAAGGCTGCACCTGCAGCGCGGCGCAAGAAATAAAACGCCCGCCATTCCAGGTCCATATACGCAAAAACGCAGGCACCGGGCCTGCGTTTTGTTGTTTTGTCGTTATGCGGGGTGTGAGGCCCGAAGCGCGCCTCAAACCGCCTGAGCCGCTTACTTGCCGCCGCTCTCCAGCACATAGCCGGCATTGCTGTCTTGCTGCATCAGCTCGGCCATCTGCGGCAGGGCGATCTTGAGCTGGTCCTTCAAGGTGAAGGGCGGGTTGATCAGGAACATGCCGCTGGCAGGCAGGCCGGGGCGCTTCTCTTCGCCCTGTCGCATGGCGGTGGTGATCTTGCTGTTCTTGACCGTCAGCTCGGCATTGAGCCAGCTCTTGCCGGCCTTGTTGGCCAGGGTTTTCAGGCGGCGCGGCAGGTCATGCGCTTCCTGGCGCGGAATGATCGGGTACCAGACCGCATAGGTGCCGGTGGGGAAGCGCAGCAGGCTGTCGGCCACCATGTCGATGACGCGGCCGTAGTCGGTCTTCATCTCGTAGCTCGGGTCGCAGAGCAAAAAGGCGCGGCGCGATGGCGGGGGCAGGAATTTCTTGATGCCTTCAAAGCCGTCTTCCAGCAGCACCTGGATTTGGCGGCCCGCCTTCAGCTGCGCAATGTTGCCGCTCAGCGAGCGGCAGTCGGTGGGATGCAGCTCAAACAGCTTGAGCTTGTCGCGGTCGCCCAGCAGGCGCTGCGCAATAAAGGGCGAGCCCGGGTAGACCTTGTAGGTGCTGCTGGTGTTGAAGGCCTTGACCATGTCCACATAGTCTTGCAGCAAGGGGCACAGGTCCTTGGCACCTTCAAGGCGGCGAATGCCCTCATCGGCCTCGGCGCTGGTGGTGGCGTAGTCGCCGTCCAGGCGGTACAGGCCCGCCCCGGCATGGGTATCCAGTGCAACCAATGCCGCCTCTTTTTGCGTCATGTATTGCAGGGTGGCAATCAGGATGGTGTGCTTGAGCACATCGGCGTGATTGCCGGCATGGAAGGCGTGGCGGTAACTGAACATAGGGCGCCAATGGTAGCGATATGCGCCACGCTACGGCGCCAAAGGGGCATGCAGCAGCTGCTACAGGCCCCAAAAACACCAAAAAAATGTCGGAGCCGAGCCCTTTTAGGGAATGTAAGGAGGCACTTTACGTCTTGCCGAAAAACTTTTATAATGGAGAGCTTCGCAGCGATTTTTATGAATCCCGCGGCGAGGACTTTGCGTGCAGTGCCCAGGTGCTGCATGTGAGGGAGTACCGCCTAAGAGGCTTCCTGCGCGACGAGAGTTGCGTCTAGAAGAAGCACCGACCGCGGAAAAGGATTCGCCAAACCCTCTAGAAAGAGAAAACTCATGTCTACATTCAGCGCAAAACCCGCTGAGGTGCAACACGAGTGGTTTGTGATTGACGCCACCGATAAGGTGCTCGGACGTGTCGCCAGCGAAGTGGCACTCCGTCTGCGCGGCAAACACAAAGCCATTTACACACCTCACGTTGACACCGGTGACTACATCGTCATCATCAACGCCTCCAAGATCAAGGTCACTGGTACCAAGAACACGGACAAGGTGTACTACCGTCATTCGGGCTTCCCAGGCGGCATCACTGCCACCAACTTCCGCGACATGCAAGTGAAGTTCCCTGGCCGTGCTCTCGAAAAGGCTGTCAAGGGCATGCTGCCCAAGGGTCCTCTGGGCTACGCCATGATCAAGAAGCTGAAGGTCTACGGTGGTGATGAGCATCCTCACACCGCCCAACAGCCTAAAGTGCTGGAAATCTAAGGAGTCCCGAGATGATTGGTGATTGGAACAATGGCACCGGCCGTCGCAAATCCAGCGTCGCCCGTGTGTTTCTGAAGAAGGGCTCCGGCAAGATTGTTGTGAATGGCAAAGACATTCAACAATATTTCGGCCGCGAAACCTCGATCATGATTGCAAAGCAGCCCCTGGTGTTGACCGGCAATGTCGAAACTTTCGACATCCAGATCAATGTCCACGGCGGCGGTGAATCCGGCCAAGCCGGTGCAGCCCGCCACGGCATCACCCGCGCTCTGATCGATTACGACGCAACGCTGAAGCCACAACTGAGCCAAGCCGGCTTTGTGACCCGCGATGCCCGTGAAGTCGAGCGTAAGAAGGTCGGTCTGCACTCTGCACGCCGCGCCAAGCAGTTCTCCAAGCGTTAATCGCTGGGCAACTTGCCAAGAACCGCCCCTCGGGGCGGTTTTTTTATGGGCGTGAGAACGTGTTTACGATCTCTACGCAGCCGCGTTGGAGTGCAATCGGGATGAGTTCGAAGGGCTGGTTCGCAGCTTGCACTAGGGTGCAAGCAAGAGCCAGCGCGAAGAAATCGCCCGATTTCACTCCAACCCGTAGGGACAGGGGTTTTGCGGGTGCCCGACTAGGGCCGCCCGGGCAGGGGTGGTCTGCGGCGTTGCAGCGCTTGCCAATATGCGCACTGGGCCTAGCACTCCATCCCGCAAAACCGCTGTCGCGGCGCGAGGAGATCGTAAACACGTTCTCTGAGGGTATTCCCACACTGCAATTGGCGTCACCCAGCCTAAAGGCTGCGAAAAGCAGGCGATTGGAGTACCATTCTTTGCAGTACATCAAATAAGACAGGAGTCGTCTCCCATGAGCGCAATTGCTGAAAACACCATGACTGAAATGCCCACCCCGATTGTCTTTACCGACAGCGCTGCGGCCAAGGTGGCCGATCTGATCGCCGAAGAAGGCAATCCGGATCTGAAGCTGCGCGTGTTCGTGCAAGGCGGCGGCTGCTCCGGCTTCCAGTACGGCTTTACCTTTGACGAGATCGCCAACGAAGACGACACGACCATGACCAAGAATGGCGTGTCGTTGCTGATCGATGCGATGAGCTACCAATACCTGCTGGGTGCCGAGATCGACTACAAGGAAGACCTGCAAGGCGCGCAGTTCGTGATCAAGAACCCGAACGCCTCCACCACCTGCGGTTGCGGATCGAGCTTCTCGGTTTAAACCCAGATCCACGGTGATGGAAGGCCCAGCTCCCCTGCTCGCCTTCTGGCCCCTCTCCTTGCCACAAGCCGCTGTTCATCAGCGGCTTTTGTTTTGCCCATGTCTGCACCTCTCATTCCCCCATTAGCACCGGGTTTGCCACCCGCCCCGATGGCGCCCCATAAGGAGCGCCTGCTGTGGCTGGTGGCGATTGCGTTTTTTCTGCAGTCGCTCGATGCCACGATCCTGAACATTGCGCTGCCGTCGATGGCGAAATCGCTGGGGCAAAGCCCGCTGAAGATGCAGTCGGTGATCGTTGCCTATTCGCTCACCACCGCGATGCTGATTCCGGCCTCCGGCTGGATTGCCGATCGCTTTGGCACGCGCCGGGTGTTCATGTGGGCGATTGCGCTATTCGTGCTGGGCTCGGTGCTCTGCGCGCTCTCGCACAGCCTGGGCTTTTTGATTGCCGCACGGGTGGTGCAGGGCGTGGGCGGCGCGATGATGCTGCCAGTCGGGCGCCTGGCGGTGCTGCGGAGCCACCCCAAGGGAGATTTCATCCGCGCGATGAGCTTTATCGCCATCCCCGGCCAGATCGGCCCCTTGCTGGGTCCGACCCTGGGCGGCTGGCTGGTGGAGGTCGCCACCTGGAACTGGATCTTCTGGATCAATGTGCCGGTGGGTTTGTTTGGCGTCTGGGCCGCGCGCCGCTGGATGCCGGAGACCACCTGGTCGGTGCCGCGCAAGTTTGATGGCCTGGGCTATGCACTGCTGTCATTCGGCATGGTGGCCATTTCGGTGGCCTTGGATGGCATGTCTGGCATGGGCCTGGGCATGGCGATGGTGGTGGTGCTGATGGTGTTTGGCCTGGCCAGCCTGGCCAGCTATTGGATGCATGCGCTGCGCGTGCCCGAGCCGCTGTTTCCGCCGATGCTGTTCCGGGTGCGCTCGCTGCGTGTGGGCCTGTTGGGCAATTTGTTTGCCCGTTTTGGCACGGGTGCTGCGCCGTTTTTGATTCCACTGCTGTTGCAGGTGGGCCTGGGCATGCCGCCTATGGATGCCGGCATGATGATGCTAGCCACCGTCATGGGCAGCATGCTGGTCAAGCGCTTTGCGGTGCAGACGGTGCAGTACTTTGGCTACCGCCGCGTGCTGCAGGTCAACTCGGTGATGGTGGCGCTGATGCTTGCCAGCTTTGCGTTGACCAGTGCCAGCCAGCCGCCCTGGATGCTGCTGCTGCAGCTGTTTGTGTTTGGCGGCTTCAACTCCATGCAGTTCTCAGCGATGAACTCCGTCACCCTGAAGGACCTGGATGGCGAGTTCGCCAGCAGCGGCAACAGCCTCTTGTCGATGGTGCAGATGCTCGCCATGGGCATTGGCGTGGCGCTGGCTGGCGCGCTGCTGTCCGGCTATGCCGACCGCTGGATCACCGACCCGGACAAATCATTGCGCGCCATCCATGCCACGTTTTTGACGGTGGCCTTGATGACCCTGGCCGCGACCCTGGTCTTCAGCCAGCTCGACAAGGATGAGCCGGTCAAGCCCGCGCCGGATGGCGGGGATGCTTAACGGCTAGCGCGGATAGATAGCGCCCAGCACCCTGGCTCCGCGCGCACCAGTCACCGCCGGCAGGTTACCCGGCAGGCCTTGCCAGCACTGGCGGGCCAGCCAGGCGAAGGCGCTGGCCTCTACCTGCTGAGGAGGCAGGCCGTGCTTGGCTGAGCTGTCTACCGCCACGCCGGGCAGCAGATCGGCCAAGCGCTGCATCAGGTGCGCGTTGAGCGCGCCGCCACCGCAAACAATCAAGGTCTGACCCTCGGTAGCGCCATGGCGCTGCATATCTTGCGCAATCGCCAGCGCAGTGAAGGCGGCAAGGCTGGCCTGCACATCGGCGGGCTCCGCGCCAGGCGCATGGCGGTCCAGCATGGTGGCCAGCCAAGTGGGGTTGAACAGGTCACGACCGGTGCTCTTGGGGGGTGGTAGCTGGAAAAAGGGCTCTTCCATGCAGGCGGCCAGCAAGGCCGGAATCACCTGGCCGCTGGCTGCCCAGCGGCCGCCATCGTCATAGGGGTTGCCGGTGTTCAGCTGGCACCAGTGGTCCATCAAGGCATTGCCGGGGCCGCAGTCCCAGCCGCGGATGTCGTCGCCATCGAGGCGGCTGATGTTGGAGATGCCACCGATATTGAGCACCCAGCGCAGGCCGTCCGCACCGCCAAACACGCTGTGGTGGAAGGCGGGCACCAGCGGCGCACCCTGGCCGCCGGCAGCCAGGTCGCGGCTGCGGAAATCGGCCACCACGGCGATGCCGCTCAGCTCGGCCAACAGCGCGGGGTTGTTGAGCTGCAAGGTGTAGCCGGTGCCATCCCAGAGGCCTGGCTGGTGGCGCACCGTCTGGCCATGGGCGCCAATGGCGGCAATGTCGGCTGGCTGCAGCTGGCTGCGCGCCAGAAGGCGGTCGACCACCTGGGCGTAGCCGCGGGCCAGCGCATTGCCGGCCAGTGCTGCGCGGTGCAGCTCTTGCTCGCCCGCGCTGTTCAGTGCCAGCAGCTCCTCCCGCAATGCGGGATCAAAACCGGTGCTGGCGTACTGCAGCACCTCCATGCGGCCATCCTGCCACTGGGCAATCACACCATCCACACCGTCCAGCGAGGTGCCGGACATCAGGCCAATAAAGCGTTCGGTCATCGTTGTTCAGGCTGAAAAAGCAAAGGCCCCAACAATAGCAAGATTGTGGGGGCCTGGGGGCGATGGCCGCGCTTGTTACGCGCTGCCGTGCTGCTGGATTACTGGTTGGCGCTGGTTTCCAGCATCAGCATCTGGTCATTCAAAGCCAGGCGCATGCTATTGGCTAGGTTGTCGAACCGGGCGCGGGCCTGGCGGCTGATCGGCTTGCTGGTTTCGCTCTCGGCCACCATGGCCAGCGGGTCACGCTGCTCACCGGCAACGCGGAACTCAAAGTGCAGGTGCGGGCCGGTGGCCCAGCCGGTCTGGCCAACGGCACCGATCTCGTCGCCCTTGCCCACGCGTGCACCTTGCTTGACGGCGATGCGGCTCAGGTGGGCGTAGACGGTTTCGTGCTTGTTGCCATGGTCGATGTAGATCACATTGCCGTAGCCGTTTTGCACGCCGGCAAAGGTTACCAGGCCATCGCCGACGGTACGCACGGGCGTGCCTTGCGGGGCAGCCAGGTCGGTACCCTTGTGGGCCGACCAGGTCTTGTGGATGGGGTGGACGCGCATCGCAAATGCGCTGGAGACGCGCGTGTACTTGACCGGCGAGCCAATGTAGCTGCGCTCGCCGCTTTCGCCGGCGAAGTTGAAGTAGGCGCCCTTGTCCTTGGGCGAATCCTGGAACCACATGGCTTCATGGGTCTTGCCGTTATTGCGGAACTCGGCGCTCAGCAGGCGGCCGGTTCCCAGCACTTCGCCATCGGCTTCCAGGGTTTCGTAGACCAGCGAGAAGCGGTCACCAGCGCGCAGCGCACGGCGGAAATCAATCTTGTCGGCAAAGATCTCAACCATCTGGTTGGAGACGTTGTCGGGCAGGCTGGCTGCATCGGTGGCTGCATACAGCGAGCTGCGGATGATGCCGCCCGACAGGCGCGTGCCATGGGTCAGCGGCAGGAACTCGGTCAAGGTGTCGAACTTGCCATCGGCCTTGCGGATGCTGAAGCGCTGGAACACATCGCTGCTGTCACCGGCCCAGCGCACCGTGAGGGTGGTCAGCTCGTGGCTGGAGGTGGTCTCTGCGGTGACCTGGCGGCCAGATTTGCCGATGATGGCGCTGCGTGCCTTGGCATTGCTGCGGATATAGGCCGCCGCTGCCGGATCGGCTACACCCAGGCGGCGCAGCAGGGACTCAGGCGTGTCGTTGCTGCGCACCTCGTCGGTGCGGTACAAAGAAAAACCTGGTCCGTCGACCAGGTCCGCGATTGAAATATCGGATGCCAGCGACTCGACCGGGTATTCCACGGTCTGCACAGGCATGTCAGAGGGGTTGGGGCCCAGCTCAGCAACAGCAAAAGCTGCGCCGCCGCCTGTCATCAGCATGACGGCGAGGGCAGCAGCGAGGCGCTTGGGGTGAGCTTGGGCGGTTTTGACCAGCTGGCGAATGACGAGATTGCCTGCGGTGATAAATCCGTTGTTCAATGTTCCATCCCGGTTATGGATTGGCCTCTTGCCGGCTGCGTATACGGAGCCCAAAACAAACCGCGTCTGCAGGCGCGGTAGGTGTTTTTTAACAAGATGGCACAAATAAAACTTCAGGTGCAGCGCTTGCGGATCTGGATGAAGTCCCCTTGGGACATCGTCTGACAGACGCGGCTAGAATAAAACGCTGCAACGCAAGGGCTGGAGTATAACGCCCTCGGCTTTGCTGGCAACCTGAGAAACCCCATATGAATCAATCGACTGTTACAACTTACCCTGTTACCGACCGTGTGCAAGAGGCTTTGCAGGTAAGTCTGCGTGGGGTGGATGAGCTGCTGCCACAGGAAGAATGGGTCAAAAAACTGGCCAAATCCGAGGCCACCGGCGTGCCATTGCGCATCAAGCTGGGCCTCGATCCCACCGCCCCGGATATCCACATTGGCCATACGGTGGTGCTCAACAAGATGCGCCAACTGCAGGACCTGGGCCACACCGTGATCTTCCTGATCGGCGACTTCACCACCTTGATTGGCGACCCCTCGGGCCGCAACAGCACCCGCCCGCCGCTGACGGCCGCGCAGATCCAGGTGAATGCCGAGACCTATAAAGAGCAGGCCTACAAGGTGCTGGACCCGAGCAAGACCGAGCTGCGCTACAACAGCGAGTGGTGCGACAAGCTGGGTGCGCGGGGCATGATCGAGCTGTCGGCCAAGTACACCGTGGCGCGGATGATGGAGCGCAATGACTTCCATACCCGTTTCCACGAAGGCAGCTCCATCAGCCTGCATGAGTTTCTGTACCCGCTGCTGCAGGGCTATGACTCGGTGGCGCTCAAGAGCGACCTGGAGCTGGGCGGCACCGACCAGAAGTTCAACCTGATGATGGGCCGCCATCTGCAGGCCGAATACGGCCAGGAATCGCAGTGCGTGCTGACCATGCCGCTGTTGGTGGGCCTGGACGGCGTGCACAAGATGTCCAAGTCCAAGAACAACTACATCGGCATCACCGAAGACGCCAACACCATGTTTGCCAAGGTGCTGTCGATCTCGGACGACCTGATGTGGGACTGGTTCACCCTGCTGTCCTTCATGGGCCTGCCGGAAATCGCCGCGCTGAAGCTGGAGATCGAAGGCGGCCGCAACCCCAAGGACGCCAAGGTGCTGCTGGCCAAGGAAATCACTGCGCGCTTCCACAGCGCGGCGGCAGCCGATGCGGCCGAGCAGGATTTCATGAACCGCAGCAAGGGCGGCATCCCCGACGACATCCCTGAAGTCGCGCTGAACGGCGCGCCGCTGGGCATTGGCGCCTTGCTCAAGCAGGCCAACCTGGCCCCTTCCAGCAGCGAGGCCAACCGCCTGATCGACGGCGGCGGTGTGCGTGTGGATGGCGTGGTGATCGAGGACAAGGGCCTGAAGCTGCCCGCCGGCACCTTTGTCGTGCAAGTGGGCAAGCGCAAGTTTGCCCGGGTCACCTTGGCGTAAAGCTGCCCGGGTGCCCGCGTAAAGCTGGGTCTGCCGGGCTGGTCATGCCAGCCTGGCTGTTCTATAAATGAGCCGCTTCCATTTTTGGACGCGGCTCTTTTTCTTTGAACAGGTTCTTAGAACCCCCATGTCATCGCTGCTGGCAAGCGCCAGCCCAGCACGGAAAGCCCAGATCATGCACAACAACAAACGCCAAGCTTGGTGGGCAGTCGCCCTGGTCATGGGCCTGCCCGCCGCAGCCCACGCGCGCGCCAGCACCCAGCCCGTTGCCGCCAGCTGCCCAGCCGCAGTACCGGCAGATGCCAAGTGCTTTAGCGCGGCCATGCCCTCGGGCGCGCAGGTGATGGCCATCCTGCCGGCGGGCTGGCAGGCCGCGCAAGGGGTGGCCGTGATGCATGCCCACGGGGGTCCCAGCCTGGGCAAGGCCAGCCTCAAGCGGGTGGAGGAGGACGCCACCCGCTGGGCGGTGATGCCCGCCAGCGGTTATGCCTGGGCAGGGACCAGCTACCAGCGCGGCGGCTATGGCGTGACCATGTCGGCAGACGATATGGAGGAGCTGCGCCACTGGTTTGTGCAGCGCTTTGGCCAGCCTCGCCGCATGGTGCTGCATGGCCAAAGCTATGGTGGCGGCGTGGCATCGGTGGCGGCAGAGCGCTATGGCCGCCAGCCGGTGGGGCCTTCAGGACGCCCCGCTTTTGATGGGGTGCTGCTGACCAGCGGGGTGCTGGGCGGTGGGGTCGATGCCTATACGATGCGGCTGGATCTGCGCGCGGTCTACCAGTTCTACTGCCAAAACCACCCCTTGCCGAGCGAGCCGCAGTACCCGCTGTGGCAAGGCCTGCCCGCTGGCAACAAGATGACCCGCGCCGACCTGGAGCGCCGGGTGCATGACTGCACCGGCATCGACAAACCTGCGGCTGAACGTAGCCCCGAGCAGACGCGGCGCCTGCAAGGCATTCTGGCAGCGGTGCCCGTGACCGAGAAAAGCCTGAATAGCCACCTGAACTGGGCGACCTTTCTGTTCCGCGACCTGACCCAGCTGCGCCTGGGCAACCGCAACCCCTTTGACAACAGCCGCACCGTCTACCGGGGCGTGGATGCGCAAGCGCAGCAGCAGCTGAACGCCGGCGTGCTGCGCTATTCTGCCGATCCGCAAGCGGTGGGCCAGCTGCTGGCCGACAGCCGCCCCACCGGCCGCACCCAACTACCCACTGTCACTTTGCGCGGCATCCGCGACCAGACGGCCTTTGTCGAGCTGGCGGGCAGCTACCAGCAGATCCGCGAAGCAGCAGGTACCGCTGATAGCCTTGTGCAGGCCTACACCAGCGAAGCCGGCCACAGCTACCTGAGCGATCCGGAATACCGCGCCGCCATGGCCGGCCTGCTGGACTGGATCGACAAGGGTGACAAACCCACGCCGCAGAAGCTGGCCGAGCGCTGTGCCCAGCAAGCCAGCCGCCCGGCAGTGGCGCAAGAGGGCAAGAGCAGCAGCAACACCGGCTGCCATATCGAGCCGGATTACCAGCCCCAGCCGCTGAGCAGCCGGGTGCCCGGGCCGCGTCTTTAAGGGTGACGGGCCAGGCAGGTTTGCGGGCTTAGAGTCGCTAACACGACCCAGCAAACCGAAGGTTTGCGTTTGAGACTAGGCGTCCCCGACTAGGCGTCGAGCCGCAGGCAGTACTCTAGTACGACAAGGCTCGGCGCGGCCAGCTCGGCAACGACGTATCAAGGGTTGTGTTAGCGACTCTTACTGCAGCTCTATCTTGGCCTGGGTCGCAATCCGCTTCCACAGTGCGATCTCATCGGCCTGGAACTTGCGCATCTGCGCCGGGCCGCCGCTCATCGCAGTGGCGCCCAGGTTGGCGTAGAACTGCTGGGTTTCGGGTTCCACCGCAATCTGCATAAACCAGCCCGCCAGCTTGGCGCTGATGTCCTCCGGCGTCTTGCTGCTGACCATGGCGCCGACCCAGGTGTAGGCCTCGATGCCGGGCAGCCCCGCTTCGCGGGCGGTGGGCACATTGGGGAGCGCCGCCACGCGGCTGTCTGAGGCAACGGCCAGGCCGGTCAGGCGACCGGCCTTGATCAGCTCCTGCACCGAGGTAGCCTCGGCAAAGGCGTAATCCACCGTGTGGCCTGCGACGGCGGTAGCGACCTCGCCCGCGCCCTTGAAGGGCACATGCACGGTCTGCACCTTGGCCACATCGTTGAACAGCTCGCCCATCAGCTGGTAACCGGCCGAGCCCGCGCCAAAGTTGATCTTGCCGGGGCTGGCCTGGGCCTTGGCCACCAGGTCCTTGAGCTGCTTGGTATCGGCGTCACCCGGCGCCACCACCACGGCGGGCGCGCGCATCATCATCGTCAGCGGGGTGAAGTCCTTTTGCGGGTCATAGGGCAGTGCTTTGAACAGCGCCGTGTTCACCGCCAAGGTGGAGTTGCTGCCGATAAACACTGTGTAGCCATCGGCGGGCGCTGCCAGGGTCTGCTTGACCGCAATAAAGCCATTGCCACCCGGCCGGTTCTCCACCACCACTGGCTGGCCGATCAGCATCTGCAGCTTTTTGGCGTAGTAGCGTGCCGACGTATCGGTGCCGCTACCCGGCCCAAAGGGCACGATGAATTTGAGCGGCTTGCTGGGAAAGTCCTGGGCCAGCAGCGCCGGGCTGGCAGCGCAGCCGAGCAGCGCCGCACACAGCGCCAGCGCCCGCCGGCGGCCAAAGCGAGGGTTAAACATAGCTGTCTCCTTGTGTCGTTATAGGTGGCTGCCTGTACGTGTTACACGCGCAGGCAGCCGCTTTGACTGTAGGGAGGGTGGTCTGCCTTGTCTAATAGTGAATTGGCCGAGGCTGAGAGGGAGAGCGTATCAGCCGGCGCTCACCCCGCTAGGCATCAGCCGCCAGTGGTATCGCCGATGGCTGTGCGCGTCGCCGCAGCCTGCAGCTGCAGCCAGGCGCAAAAGGCGGTGACTTCGGGGCGCTGCTGGCTGCGTGGGCCGATGATCAGCCAGTAGGCGAGGGGGGAATCCATGCGGAACTCGGGCAGTACCTCGACCAGGTCGCCGCTGGCCAGGGCATCTGCTACCAGCGGCATGCGCGCCAGCGCCAGGCCCTGGCCGGTCAGGGCGGCCTGCGCGATCTGGTGGGCGTAGTTGAGGTAGAGCCAGCGCTTGGGCTGCAGATTGCCGCAGCCGTGCAGCTCCAGCCAGCGCTCCCAGGTCAGCCAGTCCAGGTGCTGCAGGCGGTGGGCGTCGCCTGCTTCAATCAAGGTATGGCGGGCCACATCGGCCGGTTGGCTGATGCGCGGGTGGCTTTGCAGCAGCCAGGGGCTGGCGACCACGGCCAGTTGCTCGCCAAACAGGCGCTGCGCATGGGCGGTGGCGTGTTGGGGCAGGCTGTAGCGCAGGGCCAGGTCTACATCCGAGGTTTCCAGGTCGAGCACGTTGTCGGTGGCATCGATGCGGATGTCGATCTCGGGGTTGTCGCGCTGGAAGGCCTCCATGCGCGGGATCAGCCACATCGACGCAAAGCTGGCCCAGGTGGTAATCGCCACGCTTTTGCGGCCGCTGGTCTGGCGGATCAGGCGCACGGCGGAGTCGATACGCTCTACGGCCGGCGATACCGCGCGCTGCAACTGGGCGCCAGCGCTGGTCAGCTCCACCGCACGGGTATGGCGCAGAAAGAGCGCAATGCCGACCTCATCCTCCAGCGCCTGGATCTGGCGGCTGACGGCGGACTGGGTCAGCGCCAGCTCTTCGGCGGCGGCGCGAAAGTTCAGGTAGCGGGCTACCGCCAGAAAAGCGCGCAGATGGCCGACGGCGATGGGCCGGGTGCGGAGCAGGGAGGGCGGCAGAGGCAGGTCTGGCATGGTGGAGGCACTGTAGCAAGAAGTACACAGGGCGCCAGGGTGTATGCCCGGGCAGGCCAACCATCATGCTCCTGCTTCGATAGCTGGCGCTGGCTCTGGGTGGTGCTGGCGGTGCAGAAAGCCTTAAACCTAGGGTTAACCATTAATGCCCGGCATGCATCGATCAGTGCTGTTTTATTCATTGGACGCTGTGCCCGTGGAAGCGCAAGATACGCATATCGGGTAAACCCTAGGATCATCTGGATTCCAAGGGGCCCGCAAAGGAAATCACCATGGCAATGTCTGCATCTCATGTTTTGTCCGCTGGATCCATCGCTGTACGCCCTGCGCGTGCCAGCCGCGCTGCATCGGCCAATGCCGAGATGCGCATTCTGCCCAGCGGCAAGGCCATCAGCTTTGTGCCCCAGCGCGATGTCGTGCTGCGCGTCTCCGAAGGCACTGCCTGGGTCACCCTGGGCCTGGGTCTGAGCAACGAAGCCAGCCTGCAAGCCGGTGATCTGGTGCTGCATGCCGGTCACACGGTTGTTCTGAAGGCCGGGCAATCGGTTGTCATCGAGAGCAAGCGCCAGGCTCCGCTGGTCTACCACTTCCCCAAGAACCAAGGCGGCCAGCCCAACCTGGACGAGCAGCCTGCACGCTGGTTCACGCGCTTCCAGTGGGGTAAGACCGACGGCAGCATGTTCTACAACATCTAAGTTCTGCGCCTTCTCCAGCAACAGCCTGCCCCGTGCAGGCTGTTTTTTTGTCTGAAGGTGGTGGCGCCCCTGCAGGCCCAGACCTGGGAGAGCGCGCGATAATCGCTAGGTTTTGTCTTTTAGAGGCGGTGCCCGGCACCGCTTCGCTGAATCACCATGACCGCTCCACTCGACATCATCATCATGGCCGCCGGCAAGGGCACGCGCATGAAAAGCCGCCACCCCAAGGTGCTGCAAAAGCTGGCCGGGCGTCCCTTGCTGCAGCATGTGCTGGATACGGCAGCCCAGCTGCAGGCCCGCTCGGCGGTGGTGGTGACCGGCCATGGTGCTGACCAGGTGGAGGCGGCCATTGGCCAGAGCAGCGCCGGCATCATTCAGCTGGCCTTTGCGCGCCAGGAGCCGCAACTGGGCACCGGCCACGCTGTGCAGCAGGCGGTGCCGCTGCTGGGCGACGATGGCATGGCGATTGTGCTGTCCGGCGATGTGCCGCTGACGCAGGCCAGCAGCTTGCAGGCTTTGCTGGATGCAGCGGGCAGCGACGGCATGGCGCTGTTGACCGTGAAACTGCCCGACCCCAGCGGCTACGGCCGCATTGTGCGCAATGCCGAAGGCACCGTGCAGCGCATCGTCGAGCAAAAGGATGCGAATGCGGATGAGCGCGCGATCACCGAGATCTACAGCGGCATCATGGCTGTGCCAGTACGCCGGCTCAAGCCCTGGTTGGCCCGGCTGAACAACCACAACGCCCAGGGCGAGTACTACCTGACCGACATCGTCGCCATGGCCGTTGCCGATGGCCTGGCCGTGGAAGGCCATTGCATCACGGATGCCTTGCAGGTCGCGGGCATCAACAGCCCCCAGCAGTTGGCCGAGCTGGAGCGCGCCCACCAGATGCGCCAGGCCCAGGCGCTGATGGCCGAGGGCGTGCGCATGGCCGACCCGGCCCGTTTTGACCTGCGCGACGATGCCCGTGGCGGCAAGGCGCAGCTGCTGTGTGGGCAGGATGTGGAGATCGACGTGGGCTGCATCTTTGGCGGCCAGGTGCGCATTGGTGATGGCGCGCGCATTGGCGCTTACTGCCATATCAGCAATGCCGAGATCGCGGCCGATGCGGTCATCCACCCTTTCACCCATATCGATGGCGAGGCCGCTGGCGCCCAGGTAGGCGAGGGCGCGCTGGTCGGACCGTTTGCGCGCCTGCGCCCCGGTGCCCAGCTGGGCAAGCAGGTACACATCGGCAATTTTGTCGAGGTCAAGAACTCGCGTCTGGCCGATGGCGCCAAGGCCAACCACCTGGCCTACCTGGGCGATGCCGAAGTGGGCGAGCGGGTCAACTACGGCGCGGGCAGCATTACGGCCAACTATGACGGCGCCAACAAGCACCGCACCGTCATCGAAGCCGATGTGCATGTGGGCAGCAACTGCGTGCTGGTGGCCCCCGTGACCATTGGCGCCGGCGGCACCGTGGGCGGTGGCTCCACCATCACCAAGAGCACGCCGCCGGGCGCCTTGAGCGTGGCGCGCGGCAAGCAAGTCAGCATTGCGAACTGGGACCGGCCGCAGAAGAAAAGCTAAGCCTGCCGAGCAACCTTAGAAATCCACCGATGCCGACACCACAAAGGTGCGCGGCACCATCGGCGATACCGCGCCCCAGGATGTGACCCCCGCCCAGGCATTGCGGTTGGCCAGGTTCTGCACGGTCGCGCGCAAGGTGGTTTTGCGGTCGGCGATGCGCGTGGTGTAGCGCAGGCCCAGGTCGGCGCGGGTCCAGGCGGGAATGCGCAGCTGGTTGGCCTGGTCGGCAAACTGGGCGCCGGTGTAGGCCAGGTCGCCAATCAGGCTCAGGCCCTGCAGGGCGGGCACATCCCATTCCACCCCCACATTGGCCAGCAGGCGCGAGGTGCCGATGGGCCGGTTGCCCACCAGCGCGGCCGTGGCGGCGCGGGTGATTTCCGGCTTCAGCACCGTCAGGCCGCCGAGCAGGCGCAGGCCCTTGGCCGCCTCGCCATAGGCATACAGTTCCATGCCCAGGTTGCGCTGCTCGCCATTGCTTTGGTAGACGCCCTGGTTCAGCCCACCACTGGGCTTTTCAATGCTGAACAGCGCAGCGGTGGCCATAAAGCTGCCCAGGTCGTACTTGCTGCCGATCTCGTACTGGCGGCTCTTGTAAGGCCGCAGCACCTCGCCATAGTTGCTGGCCGAAGGTGGCGCAATATCGCCCTTGCTCAGCCCTTCGATGTAGTTGGCATAGAGCGACCAGTTCGGCGCCTGGCGCCAGACCACGCCCAGCGCAGGCGTGGTGACCCTCTCGTCATAGACATTGGCCGTCGCCCCGCTCACGGCGTTGAAATTGGTCGACTTGATCATCTGGTGGCGCAGACCCAGAGATAGCTGCAAGCGGTCGTCCAGCAGCGCAAGCGTGTCGACCAGTGCCAGGCTGGTGTTGCGGTTGTCATGGATGCGGGGGATATCGCTGGGCCGCGCTATGGTTTGCGGGCTATGGGCGATGGGCGCATAGATGTTGGACTGGATGCTGCTGCCCGCTTGCAGCGCGCGGTGGAACTCCTCGCGGTAGCTGGCCAGCTGCAAGGTGACCGAGTGCTTGACACCCGCCAGCGCAAAGCGCGAGCGCAGGCCGGCGTCGATGGTGCTGCGGTCCACATCGAACACTGCATAGGTGGGGGTGCTGCTGGTGGCACCGGAGGCTGAGGTCAGGCGCGGTGCAGAGTCGTAGAGGCGGTCCACATCGGCGCGCGACTGGCCCACATTGGCAAACACGGTGAGCTGCTCGGTCACATCGAACTCGGTGCGCAGCAGCACGGCGCGCTCGCGGTTGTCCGACCATTCCCAGGCCTGTGAGGCATTGCGTTTGCCGCTGGGGGCGGCCGGCAGTGCGCTGAGCCCGCTGGGCATGATGGGCCGGCCCACACCGTCGATGCGCTCGTCCTGCGACAGGATATCGAGCGTCGCGCGGAACTGCGCCACTTCGTAATCCAGCGCCAGGGCCAGCACATGGCCATTGCTGCGCTGATGGTCCACCACCGTATCGCCCTGGTACTTGCTGGCATTGATGCGGATGCCGTACTGGCCCTCATCGCCAAAGCGCCGGCCCACATCGGCATGGCTGTTCCAGAGGCTGTCGGAGCTATGGCCCACGGTCAGCCTGGCCACCTCTTCATTCGCGCGCTTGGGGGCGATGTTGATGACGCCGCCCACCGAGCCATTGGGCGACATGCCAAACAGCAGCGCGCCGGGGCCCTTGATGACCTCGATGCGGTCCACATACTCGGTGCGCACCCGGTAGTTGGGGGCAATGCCGTAGATGCCGTCAAAGGCGATTTCGCCGGAGTTGCCTTCCCAGATCGGAAAGCCCCGGATATAGAGGTTGTCCACATTGCCGCCGGGCAGCACGGTGTAGCGTACCGAGGGGTCGCGGTTCACCGCCTCTGCAATCGTGCTGGCCTGCTGGTCGCGCACCGCCTGCGCTGTGTAGCTGGTGGTGCTGAAGGGCGCATCCATATTGCTGGTATTGCCCAGCACGCCCAGGCGCACGCCCTTGGCCACCTGGCCGCCGGCATAGGGCGCTGGCAGCAGGTTGACGTACTGGTCGCCAGCGGACACGGTGACCACGGGCAGGGTGTGGTCCTGCGCAGGGGCGGGGGCTGGCGCGGGAATGCGCTCCAGGGTCAAGGTGCCGCCCGTGATGCGCCCTTGCAGGCCACTGCCCTGCAGCAGCTGGGCCAGGCCTTGCTGCAGCTCATAGCGGCCGCTGAGCGCCTGCGACTGCCGGCCTTGCACCAGCTCGGAGGCATAGGTCAGCTGCAGGCCAGCCTGGCGTGCAAACTGGCTCAAGGCGGTAGCCAGCGGCTGGGCGGGTAGCTCCAGCGACAGGCTCTGGGCAGCAGCCAGCTGCAGCTGCAGACCCAGGCTTAGCGCGGCGCAGGCACGGGCAAGCGCAGAGCGGCGGCGCAAGGTGGACGAGGCGGATGAAAAAACAGAAGACGCAGGGGCGAGAGACATAAAGGCTTTCAGCAAGAGCGAAGGGGATGGCCAAAGACCGTGGCCTGCGGGCCATACCGGTCTTCTGAAAGCAAATACGAGCGAAGCCGCAAAACCCTGAAAAAAAGATGCTCAGCCCTTGCGCTGGCTGATCTGCAGGCCGCCATCGGCCTGGGTCTGGACCTGCACCGGTGCCAACTGCGGCAGGCTGCGCAGCCAGCGCTCGGCCTGCACGATGCGCACATGGCCGCTGATCGGCAACTGTGCGGCCCCCGCATCGATCTGCAGCTTGCGCGTGCTGTAGCGGCCCAGGCGTTCAATCACCTGGCCCAGCGGCTGCTGGTCAAAGGCCAGCTCGCCCTCGCGCCAAACGGCAGGCCTGGGCTGGGCCTGCACCTGCCAGGCGGCTGCGCTATTGCCCAGCGGCACTTGCAGCGATTGCTGGCCTTCCAGCACGATCTGTTGCTGGCTGCCCTGCTGCTCTACCCGCACCTGGCCCGATTCGACCTGCACCAGCACGCTGTCAGGCGCCAGCTCCACGCCAAAGCGGGTGCCCAGCACGCTGATGCGCACGGTGTCGGCCTGCACCACAAAGGGCCGGCTGGTATCGCGCGCCACGCTGAAGAAGGCGGCGCCGGCCAAAAGCTCGGCCTCGCGGATGCCGGCGCGGTAGCGCAGCGCCACATGGCTGGCGGCATCAATGCGCAGTTGGCTGCCATCGGGCAAATCCAGGCTGCGCTGCATGCCGGTGCCGCTGGCGAGACTGCCTTGCCACAGCAGGCGCTGCTGCCACATCTGCCAGGCGGGCCAGCCCGCAGCGGCCATGCCCGCCACACCCAGCAAGGCACCCAGCGCACCCCTGCGCCGGCGCCGGGCTGCCGCTTGCTGCGCGCCATCGGCATCGCCGCGCCAGCGCAGCAGGGCGGCCTCCAGGCAGGCATCGGCCTGCATCAGGTCGCGCTCCACGGTGTTCAGCGATACCTGCAGGCTCTGCGCAATCTGTGCATGGGTCTGGCCCTGCAGGCGGTGGGCCAGCAGGGCGGCTTGCATGCGCTCGGGCAGATCGGTGATCACCTGCGCCACCAGATCCAGCGCCTGGCGGTACATGGCCTGGTCGGCGACATCGCTGGAGCTGGGCGGCTGCAGTTGCTCCCAATCCTGCAGGCTGCGCTGCTGCACGCCGCGCTGGCGCAAATGGTCCAGCGCCAGGTGCTTGGCGGTGGCAAACAGGTAGGCACGGGCCGCTTCCTGGGTCGCAGCGCTGCCATCGGGCAGCTGGGCGGGCGCGGCGGCCAGGCGCAACCAGGTCTCTTGCACCAGGTCATGGGCCTCGTCGCGGCTGCCAGTCTTGCCGGTCAGGTAGGCCAGCAGCTGTGGCTGGTGGCTGCAAAAAAGGGCATGCCAGCGCTGGGCGCTCCAGGGGGCAAGAGAGGATGGCATGGCGGCAAGGGTTTGAAAACGAGAATGACTATCATTCTAGTTTTTCTGCCTTGGCCATGCCCGCGCGAGGGCAGGTGGGTTCAGAGGGCCGGGGCTGCAGCCGGGCCAGGCATGCTGGCCAGCTCGGCCAGGTGCGCGGCGGAGATGGGTTCCAGCTCGGCATAGCTGCCGTAGCTGCGGGGAGCACCTCGTGCCTGCTCCAGTGCGGCTTCTGCCTGGTGGATCCAGTCGTCCACCGTCTGGTGGTACTTGGCCAGGCTGGCGATGCCGATGCTGACGCTGATCTGCACATCGGGCCAGTCGCGCAGGCGGCGGTTGAGCGCCTGGCTATGGATGCGGTCGGCAATCTGGTTGGCGATGTCCAGGTTCACACCGGACAGCAGCACGGCAAAGGAATCGCCACCAAAGCGGCAGGTGGCGTCACCCGGGCGCACGCAGGTGCGCAAGGTGTTGGCCACGGCAATGATGACCTCGTCGCCAGCGGTATCGCCATGGCGGCTGTTGAGCTCGCGGAAGTTATCCACATCCACGACGATCAGGAAGGCGGGAATGTCCTTTTGCTTGGCATAGGCGAACAAGCGGGTCGCCAGATCCTGCCAGTACATGCGGCCAAAAAAGCCGGTCATCGCATCCACGCGGCGCATCACCATCAGCATTTGCTCTTTGTGGGCCAGGCTGCGCAGCAGGTGGCCGGTGGCAATGCCTTGCATCGTCAGGTACACAGCCACCGCCAGCAGGCTGCCGACAATGGTCCAGCTGCTGGTGCTGTGCTGAACGTCAAACGAGGTGAGTAGCCCCGTGACGGCCACGCCCGCAACGGCACCCACAACGGCCAGCATGGCATGGCGCACGCTCTGCATGGCATAGGTGCAGTGGATCAGCACCATCAGCATGAGGGCACTGGCCAGCAAATGGAAGTGGACGAGGGCAACCCAGACGCCGATGACCAAGCCGTCGACAAAGGACAGGATCACATCGTTGACATCCGATCCACCGGTGCGGCGGGTGCGGGAGCGGGCCAGCAGGGGCCAGGCCAGCAAAGGCAGCGCCACTGCCAGCCAAACCGGCCAGGAGGCATTGCGCTGCCATAGCGCGCCTGCAGCGGCCAGCGCACAGGACGCCAGAAAAACCATGCGGCCCCAGTCACTGCGTTGCTGGCTGCTGTCCATTTTGCTATGCACCATATAGAGCCTCTCTTGCCCGATGAGTCATCACAGTCCCGGGGAGAACGGCTCCCGCAATGTTACTGTTTGATACTCATGATGCAAGTATGAGGCCGGGCCAGCGTCGATACAAGCAAGTGCGGGCTTGTTACATTTACTGAATGTTTTCTTCCACAACGCTTGTAGGAGAGTGGTCGACCACATCGCGGCCATGCACGGCAGCGATGGAAGCCAGAGGGACAAGGCGGATGCGCAATGCCCGTTTTTACCAAGCGGGTAATCTCAGCGCCTCAGAGGGAGCCTGTGCCGCCAAACAGCGCTGTCACTGGAATTAGCTGCGGTGCGCCAGGTGCGGTCCCTTGGGCAGAGGGATACGGGTGACAAACTTGCTGCGCTTGGTGGCAAAGTAGGTCTTCACATTGCGCACGTTGCCTTGCGAGCTGAAGAGCTTCTGCGTCAGCGCCAGGTAGCCAGGCATGTCATGGGCGTAGACCACGAGCACAAAGTCCGGCCCCGGGCTGACCCGCCAGCATTGCTGCACCTGGTCGTTTTCCAGCACGGCGGCCTCAAAGGCATCCAGCGCTTCGGCACCCTGGCGTTCCAGGCTCACCTCGACCAGCGCAAACAGACCAAAGCCTTGCACTTTGGCCAGCACATCATGCGAGAGCAAGGCCACCTCGGCGGCGATCAGGCCCATCTCGCGCAGGCGCTTGGTGCGGCGCAGGCAGGTCGGAGGAGAGACATGCACCTGGTCGGCCAGTGCCTGGTTGCTGACCGAGGCATCCTTTTGCAGCGCGTCGAGCAGCTGCAGGTCGATGATATCCAGTGTGAAATCGTTCAAATATTCTTTCATTTTGAAATTTTATTTCAGTAGATATTTTTTGAGAAATATTATTTCAAAAATTGAGAAAAATGGAAAGAAAATAAAATGCTGGCCTGTCTACACTGCAGCCATTGTTGATCAAGGAGTGAAAGCTATGTGCGGCATTGTTGGTGCAGTTTCTACGCGCAATATCGTCCCGGTGCTGGTGCAAGGCCTGCAGCGGCTGGAGTACCGCGGCTATGACTCCTGCGGCGTGGCCGTGCATGAGGCGAGCCTGGATGGCCGCCAGCCCGGTGGCCTGCGCCGCGCCCGCAGCACGGCCCGCGTGGCCGAGCTGGTGGAGCAGGTGGCCAGCGAGCAGGTGCAAGGCGCCACCGGCATCGCCCACACGCGCTGGGCCACCCATGGTGCACCGGCCGTACACAACGCCCACCCCCACTTCAGTGCCGGCCCCGGTGTGGCCGATGTGCAGGCCGTGGGCCGCGTGGCCCTGGTGCACAACGGCATCATCGAGAACCACGAAGCCCTGCGCAGCGAACTGCAGGCCAAGGGCTACCAGTTCTTGAGCCAGACCGACACCGAAGTGATTGCCCACCTGGTGGACAGCCACTACGACGGCGACCTGTTCACGGCGCTGCAGCAGGCCATCAAGTCCCTGCGCGGTGCCTATGCGATTGCCGTGATGCACAAGGACGAACCCCACCGCGTGGTGGGCGCACGGGCTGGCTCGCCGCTGATCCTGGGCGTGGGCAACAACGAGAACTTTCTGGCCAGCGACGCGATGGCGCTGGCCGGCGTGACCGACCAGATCGTCTACCTCGCCGAAGGCGACATGGTTGACCTGCAGATTGGCCGCTACTGGGTGGTGGACCACAACGGCAAGACGATGGAGGCGGCCGACCGCCCGGTCAAGACCGTGCATGCGCACAGCGGCGCCGTGGAGCTAGGCCCTTACCGCCACTACATGCAAAAAGAGATCTTCGAGCAGCCACGCGCGATTGCCGACACCCTGGAAGGCGTGCAAAGCGTGGTGCCTGAGCTGTTTGACGGCGTCGAGGGCGATGCCGCCTGGCGCGTGTTCAAGGACATCGACGAGGTGCTCATCCTGGCCTGCGGCACCAGCTACTACAGCGGCTGCACCGCCAAGTACTGGATGGAAGGCCTAGCAGGCATCCGCTGCAATGTGGAAGTGGCCAGCGAATACCGCTACCGCAAGAGCGTGCCCAACCCCCGGGCGCTGGTGGTCACCATCAGCCAGTCGGGCGAGACGGCCGACACCCTGGCCGCGCTGCGCCATGCCCAAAGCCTGGGCATGACCAACACCCTGACCATTTGCAACGTGGCCACCAGCGCCATGGTGCGCGAGTGCAAGCTGAGCTACATCACCCGCGCCGGCATGGAAATCGGCGTGGCCTCCACCAAGGCATTTACCACCCAGCTGGCGGGCCTGTTCCTGCTGACCCTGGCCCTGGGCCAGAGCAAGGGCCATATCACCGAAGCCCAGTCCGACGCCTACCTGGAAAAAATGCGCCACCTGCCGCTGGCGCTGCAAGCCGTGCTGGCGCTGGAGCCCCAGGTGGTGAGCTGGGCCGAGGACTTTGCCCGCAAGGAAAACGCGCTCTTCCTGGGCCGTGGCATCCACTACCCGATCGCACTGGAAGGTGCGCTCAAGCTCAAGGAGATCAGCTACATCCACGCCGAGGCCTACCCGGCCGGCGAGCTGAAACACGGCCCGCTGGCGCTGGTCGACAGCGAGATGCCCGTCGTCACTGTGGCTCCCAATGATGAACTGCTGGAAAAGCTCAAAAGCAATATGCAGGAAGTGCGTGCGCGCGGCGGTGTGCTCTATGTACTGGCCGATGCCAACACCAATATCGAGAACGCCGAAGGCATGCATGTGATCCGCATGCCCGAACACTACGGCGTGCTCAGCCCCATCCTGCATGTGGTGCCACTGCAGCTGCTGTCGTACCACACGGCCGTGGCACGCGGTACCGACGTGGACAAGCCGCGCAATCTGGCCAAGTCGGTCACGGTGGAATAAGACGCGCAATCTGGCCAAGTCGGTCACGGTGGAATAAGACGCGCCGACACCGTTTCTTCAACTTATCCAAGGAGCCCAGGTTTGACGGAACCCCTGAACTTGATTGTCACGCTACAACCCCACGTGGGCCGTTTGCCGGACGTCGTCTCGACACTCGCAACGTTGGCGGAGGCCAGCCTGCAGGAGGCCGGCTGTCTGCGCTACGACGTTGCAGTGGGCGAAGAGCTGGTCTATCTTTTTGAGGTATGGACCGACCGCGAGGCGTTGGCGGCACATGAGAAGGAGCCGCACTTTGTGCTGGGCGTGGCGGCGCTGAACCGCTTGTGCGAGTCCCTGAAGCTGGAATTTGTCGAATGGCAGGCGCAGGGCTAGCTGGCCCTGACGCGCATCGCGCTCCCCACTGAACGGGCTACGTTGGGCCGGTGCTAGCCGTGAAAGGTGCTGAGCCAGGCAAAACAGGTCATCACTGCGAATGCCGCCAGCGCAAACGGCAGCAGAAACAGGTACACCGACCGCTCTTGCGAAGCCCCATGGCTGAGCTTGGCTGCAATCGACATGCGCACCGGTGAGAAAAAGCCCAGGGCCAGCCCGGAGACATGCACCACGGCGCCCGTGGCCAGCAGGCTGATACCGGCTTGCGCAGCGAGGGTGGAGAGCGGTGGCAGCAGCAGGCTGTTGCCGGCATTGCCGGTATTGGCAATGATGCCCAGCGCGCCCGCCAGCGCAGGGGTGAGCACCATGGCATCGGGGCCCAAGGCGGCAAACAGGCCTTGGGCCAGCCCTTGCGCGATGCCCGATTTATTGAGCATCTCCGCCATCATCGCAAACAGAAACACCGTCCATACCGCCTGCTTGCCGGTGGACCACGAGCCCACAACCTCGGCCTTGAGCGTGTGCGTTTGTTTCCGGCAGGCAGCAGTCAACAGCGCGGCCACCAGGAACCACAGCCCAGAATGCATCAACGGCAGCAACATTGGCAGATCGGGAAAGGGCCGGAAAAATACCAACGTTGACAGCCATTCGCGCAGGCCCGCAATGAGCCGGGTAGCGGCCAGCCATCCAATGATCAAGCCATAGGGCAGGCAGGCGATGGCGCGTTGGCGAAGCGCCTGCGCATTGGGGCGCTCATCCACCAGATAGCGAAGAATGATGAGCGGACTGAAGGCGGCGAGCAGAGCCGTCTCGGGACCCAGCAAGTAGGTGCAGGCAACCAGGCTGACCAGGCTTGCCGCGACCCACAGCAACTCCCATCCACATTCGGCGATGGAGATGTTCTCTTTGGCCTGGCGCAAGGTGAGCCAGAACAGCGTGAGCCAGAGCAGCATCAAGGTCGCGACAGGCACGGCGGAATACAGGGCCAGGTCCGTGGGCGACACCCGCAGATAGGCGGCACCCAGCAATGTGCCGCTGCTCATCGCCCCCCAGGGAATAAAGGTCTGGCTGAGCAGGGCAAACACCATCAGATGGCGTGGCGCCAGGCCCAGGTGGCGCAGCATCATCACCGTGCCCACCATGCCGACGCCAAAGCCGGTCGCGGACTCGGCAAAGGGGCCGACTAAAAAACAGGCAAAGAACAGCCTTCTGCGGCGGGCATGGGGATCGAGATCAGCAGCCGTCGCATCCGCAGCATCGAGCGCATGCTTGCTGGACGCCACGCGCCAGAAAAGCAGGCCGCCCAGAATATAGGGCGCTATGGTTCCGCCAATCCACGACCCTCTGAGAAGCGACTCACCGAGCTTGTCGATGGAGAAAGGGAGGGGACCGGTGAGAAAGGCGATGGGTACCGTCAAGGCCAGACCCAGCAGTGCCGCTCTGGCCGCATTCCATTTCAGAAAGGCAATGGCCAGTGCCACCACCAACGTGGGCGTGGCCCAAAGGAGGTAGCTATGCATCACCGCGTTTTGGGGGTGAGGCTAGGGGCTGTAAACGGAGCGCTTTTATCGTCATGCCTGGCATACAAGAGGTGTCGTTATTTCTTGGATTGATTCTCCGACCTTCCCTGAGTTTGGCCAGTCGCGTTGGCTTCTCTCGCCAGGCCAAGCCTGGGTCTGCGATGCCGCATCGCCCGCTTTGCGCTGCGGGAGCGATGCTTGACCTGGCCTTGCCGGCTCCGCTGGCAGATCCGAATCGCCATCCGGACATCCCATGGCACTGGCGCCCTGCTGCACCTGGTGCAGGTTCTGGATTTGCTTCTCCCCTGCTCATAGCAATCAGCAACTTAGCGTATGCGCCAGGGCGCTGATGGGCACAGCGGTACGACTCCGTTCTTGATCCATATCAAACTTAATAATAGTTTTTATGAATTGTTGTAAATATGTCAATTAATGAATGGAGGAAACTATGTTAACAATTGGATTGGATGTTTCGAAGGGTAAAGATTTACACTCCGGCTGCAGATTACATTCATGAAGAATAAGAAAATATAAGAATTATAAATTCCGAATATATGCCCTCTGAAAAGGTCTCCGCTGCGGGAATGCTGATGTGGTGTATTCGGGCACTGAGCGGTTATCTATCGAGCCTCGCCGGTTATAGCTGTTGCTGGTGTGGATCTGCCTAGGTAGGGTGCGGTGAGATCATTTGATGCGTGGTAAAGCAATACTTAGGGGTGGCGTGTGTGAGCACATGAACACTATCCTTAAGAATTCTGCCTTTGATTTATAAAGATTTTTTGTGGTTTTCCGACGGTGTTTTTACTGATTGATATAAATAACGGGAAATCAGATAAAAAAGTACCAGGGTATTCATTTAAATAATAGGCATTGGCTCATCATGCTTGAAAAAAATACCGACCGCCGGTCTCAGGTGGTCCGCCATTGTGGGTTGGGGTTGGGGCGCAGGGCGTATCTTTCCGTGCAGCGGAGAGTTGCCTGCGTGCGGCGAGGTATTCTTCGAGGCTTTACCTTGATCGAGGTGATGATCGTGGTGGCGATTATTGCGATCCTTGCCGCCATTGCTATTCCCAGTTACCAGGAGTACATCAAGCGGGGCCAAATCGTCGATGGTTTGGTGCCCTTGGCGGACATGGGCGGGAAGATGGAGCAGTTTTTCCAGGACAACCGCACCTATGAAGGCGCTTGCGCCGCAGGAACCGTGGCACCTGCCCCGGCCAATACCGCCCGCTTCAGCTATTCCTGCGGTTCCCCGAGCAAGACGGCCTATACCGTGACGGCTACCGGCGCGGGCAGCATGTCTGGATTTGCTTTTACCTTGAACCAGCAAGGCCAGCGCGCTACCACTGGTACGCCCTCCGGTTGGACGGCCGGCAGCAATTGCTGGTCGGCCCGCAAAGATGGGAGCTGCTGATGCTGCATGTTCTGGCGTTGGCGCCCCGGCGGGAATATGGCTTTACGTTGCTGGAGTTGTTGGTGGGCATCGGCATCATCGCGTTTCTGATACTGATGGTGATGCCCAGCATCCAGGTGTATTTGCTCGATACCAAGATCCGCGCAGCGGCCCAGACCTATTACGACGGTGCACAGCAGGCCCGCTCCGAGGCGCTGCGCCGCAACACCGATGTGACCATCAGCCTGACCGACGCCAACCGGGGTTGGTCCATTGCAAGCGGAGGCGTCAACATTGCCGTCAAAGCTCCAGAGTCTGCAGCTATGCTGAACGTCACGGCCACTGCGACGGAGCTGAGCTTCAATGGCTTGGGCAATGCGTCGGCCGCGAACACGGTCAAGTTCATGCCGGCAGATGCAAGCCAGTGTCTGACCAGTGGCGCGCAACGCTGTCTGCAGGTGCAGGTGTCGCAAGGCGGCCAGGTGCGGCTTTGTGATCCCAGCATCACCACCGATGGAGACAACCGCAAATGCTGAGCACTTCCCCTATAAAGCGGCCAGCGCGCTTGCCAGTAACAGGTGGCGGCCCGCAACGCGGGATGATGCTGATCGAAGCCATGGTCTCCATCCTGCTGCTGATGCTGGGCATTCTGGGCATTGCGGGGCTCACGGCTAAATCCACGGCACTCAGCGGGCAGGCGCAGTACCGCACCGAGGCAGGCATGTACGCCGAGCAGATCATCCAGTTGGTGTCGCTGAGCGTGGACCGCAGCTCGCCCACGGCACTGGCAGCGTCACTCGAAGCCTTTGCGCACCAAGCGGATGGCAGCGATCGCTGCAGCTACAGCGGCAGCGAACTGAGCGATACCTCCGAGCTGGGCAAGGTGCTCAAAGCGGCGCGCGGTGAATCGGCCAACCCCTTGGTGGGGCTGCCAGGCGCCACCGCCAGCGGCCAGCAAGTGGTGGTGGAAACCGACAACCATCTCAACCGGGTGACGGTGCGGCTGTGCTGGCAAGGCCCTAGCGATGCGGCCAAACGCATCTACGAAATACAAGCATTCGTGCACTAAAAAAATCACCAGAGAGGGCCATGGCCATGACAGTTTTCGCAGCACGAAGGCCACCGCCGTATGGGCGCATGCAGGGTTTCACGATCATCGAAATCATGATCGGGCTGGCCATTGGCCTGCTGACTTTGTTGGCCATCTACAAGCTATTTGCCACCTCGGAAGGGCGGCGTCGCACCACGGCAGCCGTCAGCCAGGCGCAAACCGCAGGCGCGCTGGCGTTGTTTGCCATTGAACGTGACATCCGCTCTGCCGGTCTGGGCTTTGCGGGCATGGACCCCGCCTACCTGGGCTGCGCCGTGCAGGCCTACAAGCGCACCGGCCGCGACCCGGCCCAGTACAGCTTTCCGCTGATGCCGGTGCAAATCGTCAACGGCAGTGAGTTGCGCGTGTTGACTGGCTCATCGACCAATATGTTTATTGGCGCGCGCTACAGCGCCAGTGCCAGCGGCGTCTTCACGATGGAGCGCAGCAATGCCGGCTTTCAGGCTGGCGACGTGGTGGTGGGGACCAGCGATACCGATCCTGGCAACTGCCTGCTGATGGAGGTGACGGCTGGTGCCGGCTCGGACATCACCGGGCCGGGCGGCGTGGCGGAAGACGACCCGACAGTGCGACACCTGAGCAGTGGCTACACGAGCTTCTACACCGGCGCCTCGGTAACGCCAGAGCGCAATGGCGGCTCCTCGGTAGACATGCTCGATGGCGGCGCCACCAGCCTGGGCGAGGGCTGGTTGTTCAGCCTGGGCAACCGGCCGACCCGCAACGTATGGCGGGTCCAGGACAACCAGCTGATGCGCTACAACTTTCTCGATGAGACCGATACCAAGAGCGTTGGGGTGGCCGAGGACGTGCTGCAAATGGTCGCCGAATATGGCTTTGACAAGGATGGCAGCGGAAAGATTGACAAGGACAACGAGTGGACCGGCGTGGACGCTGAACTGGTCGCCTCCAAGCTGGATCGTCTGATGGCAGTGCGGGTTGCCATCCTCGTGCGCAGCTCGCAGTACGAGCGCGATGCGGTCACCTCTGCGGCGCCCAAGTGGGCCAATGGCAGCAAAGACTTTGTCATGGGCTCCGGGGATGACTGGCCGCACTACCGCTACCGCGTCTATGAGAGCGTGATTCCGTTGCGCAACACGATTTGGGGACAACAACAATGACCAAACACCCTCTACGTCGCCCTCCACCTTTTCCGATGGGGCTCACTCACCTGCGCGCGCAGCGAGGCGTGACCTTGCTGGTGGCACTGGTTGTGCTGCTGGTGATGACGATTACCGGTTTGGTGCTGGTCCGCACCAGCACCTTGGGCGCCGGAGTGTCGGGCAGTCTGGCACTCAAGCAGGCCGCAACTTCTGGGGCCGATCTGGGGCTGGAGACCGGGCTGGCCAAGCTGGAGGCTTTGTCCGCCACGGGTACCAGCGCCCTGGATGCCAGTAACAGCAGCTTTGGCTATTACGCCAGTGTCGATCCGAAGGTGACAGCCAAGTCCTTGGCCTGGGACAGTGCCCCCGTCGCAGCGGCTAGTGACCCCTTGGGCAACGAGGTGCGCTATTTGATTCACCGGCTCTGCCGGAGCACCGGGGCGATCAACGCCGCCGGGCAAAGCTGCGTGATGCCCCAAGGCGAAGGCTGTTCGGGCTCCAGTGAGTCGATAGGCAGTGTCTCCAGCTGCACCCAGCGGCCCATGTACCGCATCACCGCCAAAGTGAGCGGTCCGCGTGACACCGAGAGCTATGTGCAGATGAGCACCTACTAAAGCCTGCCCGGATCACCATCCGGGTAGAGCTGCGTGGGGACGGCCAGAAAAAATTGAGACCAATAAGAGGAGTGCGAATAGATGAAAAATAGAGCTTTCGCAGACAGAGAGAGCCGCAAGGCAGGGATGCAGACTTGGAGTCCCAAGCTGCTGTGGTCGCTCGGTTTGGCGGCCTTGGTGGTGGGGTCGGTGGGCGGGGGTATCGCCATTGCCGACACGCCCCACAACCCGGTCGATATTGCCGATGTGCCGGTCAACACCTTCACCCAGCAGGACAAGCCCAATGTCATGCTGCTGATGGACACATCGGACTCGATGAAGTGGACCCACATGCCGGACGACTGGGACCCGATCAACTACTCGGCAACCTTCTTCCCGGTGGGCTACAAGAGTGCGTTGTGCAACACCCTGTACTACAACCCCGCCACCAAATACGAGCTGCCCGCCCAGCCTGATGGCACCGCCTACGCTCAGCCCAGCTTTGCTGGCGCCTGGATCGATGGCTACGACCATTCCAAAGGCGTGGTGAACCTGGCGACCAGCTACCAGGCCTACGACATCTCTACCCGCCTGCGGCAGGAGTCCATCTACAACGATCCGGCGCAAGCTGCCTATTACTTTGAATGGGTGCCACGTGTGGCGGGCGTGCTGCCGTCGTTCGAAGCTGCCGATGTGGCGGCCGGCGCCTGCAACAAGGTCAGCAACAGCGCCATCAAGGTCGACAACGGCACGTTGCTGCTCAACCAGGCCAGTGCCAATATCAATACGGGCAGCAGCACCGCTCCTGATGGCTATTGGATCCGCCGGGGCATCAGCACCGCCGCCCAGCAACAGAACTTCGCCAACTGGTACAGCTTCTACCGCACGCGTATCAACATGGCCAAGTCCTCCATCAGCCTGGCCTTCAACTCGCTGGACAACAATTTTCGCGTCGGTTTTTTGAGCGCGGCCAAACCCGAAACCAGCTCCTTCAAATTCGTGCCCGTCAAGGATTTCGAGAGCACGGACAAGGCCAACTGGTTCCAAACTATCCAGTCGGCCAAGACAGGCGGAAGCTCCCCCACGCGTGAGGCGCTGGCCCGTGTGGGGCGCTATTACGCCAACAAGAGCGACAGCATCAATACGGCCATGGCGCCCTTTGTGGACCCGGTCGTCTCCGCCTGCCAGCGCCACTATGCGATCGTGACCACCGATGGCTACTGGAATGTGGGCCAGGAAACCAAGGGCCCCATGCAGTTGGACGGCAGCACCTTGGTGGGCCAGCAGGATGGCCCCGACAGCGACCCGGCCTACAACCGACCGCTGACTGGCCCTGATGGCTTGACCCCTCGCCCTATTTATGACGGCTCCACCAGCGGTTCCTTGTTTCGCCGAGACGCCAGCATTGGCTATGCTTGGAACGCCTGCGGCTTGGGCTGGCAAACCATTGTTCCTGGGGGCGGCACCAAGACCGAGACGACCTACAAGAAGATCACCAAGAAAAGCGTGAAGACCCAGGCCGTTACCTATGGCACGGTGCTGGGCTTTTATAAAAGCACCTTGTGGACGGAGCAAAAGGCCGAGAAGAAACTGGGCTTTACCACCGCCATGCGCACCTACTGGAATGTGGCTGCCACCAAGATGGTCTACCAACGCATCTATAAACACAAATACACCTGGAACTCCATCACCCAGAGCCAGTACCGCAATGCGATGAGAACCACCTGGGCGACCGAGAAGCAAGAGCCGTTCGGCAAGGCGGTGTACAAGCGGGTTGAGCAAAAGCGCTACTTCTACTCCTACATTAACCAGGCGATTGGCGAGATTCCGTTCAAGACCACGGACAAGAGCGTCTGCGAGCCTTATGGCTGCAACCTGGTCGGCAGTGACCAGTGGCAGCTGGTGAATGCCAGCTGTACGCCTGGCATGGATGGGGACTACAAGGTCGAGTGCCAGACCAGCGAAGTGCCCACCACTGCTTCGGTCTGCAGCAACAATGGGCAGTTTGTGCCTGGCCAGGGCACCATTTATTGCGAAGGTACGTCTGGGGTGTCGCCCATCAATGGACCGGTGCCTGCCTGCGGCACGCTGCACCCGACTTTGGCCGCCAGTGGCGTGACTGCCAGCATGGTCTTGTTCAGCGGCTGCAACAGCAGCCACAGCGTGACCAGCTATGTGACCGATGCGCAATGTGTGAACACCAGCCCGGTGGCACCGGACTTCAAGAAGTCGGTTTGCGCCAAAGAGTCTGTGGGATCTGCCATTAATAACTTCTGCACGGCAGGAGTGAATGGCAGCAATGTGTACACCACCTGTGGCCCCAAGATGCCGACGACGCAGTTTGTTGATAGCTGTCCAGATCTGTCTAATACGGCGTCCCAGATGGACAAGGTCTGCGGTGCTGCAGAGCAAAACTCCAGCACAGCCGTGCCAGCGAGCAGCTGTGTAGCGTCCACATCGCCCACCATCGTCACCTGCGAAGCACCGTATACGACCACCTACGGAAGCGCTGCGGTCAACCCTGCCAGCTGCACGGGCGATACCGTCTGCGAGATGCGTTATTCGGACTGGGGCTATGCGGCAAGCTGCACCCCCCAAGCCCCTTCTGCCGGGAACAATTGGACAGGGGTGGAATGCAACTCCGGCGGTGGCACCTGTACCCCCGCAACGGGCTCTCCACCGTCGATGGCCAATGGCGCCGTGCAAAGCTGTACGGCGGCCGGCCCATCGCCCGCCAACGGCTGCTTCCTGGTGACCTGTGAAGGCAAGACCACCGATCCGATGGAGACCACCAGCTGCAGCACCAGCCCTGGCCCCTCGGCCGGCAATGGCTGGGTGACCACCCAATGCGTGGCCAACAACCAGCACAACCAGCCAGTGCAAAGCTGCCCGCAAAGTGGCGCCGTGACGGACTGCAACCCCCAGAGCACGACGACCGACATGGCCTATGGCACCTGCATGGAGTCGGGCCCGACCAGCGACAACGGCTGGACCACGACGACCTGCGCCAAGGTGGAACAGGTCAACTACCTGAGCAGTGCAGCCGACTATGCGGCCTGCACGGCGGGCACGGCAGCCAATGGGGTGGAAACCATCTGTGAGCAAGAAGGCCCGACAACGATCACCGTGCCGCAAGGCCAGGCCTGTGCAGCGGGCTACGATCCGCTGACCCACAAGGTCACGGTCTGTGATGTGGAGAGCAGCACGCCGGTCTTCACCCCGGAGAAGCCCGCCAACTGTGCCACCACCGATTGCACGCAAGTGATGGGCAAGAAGAAAGTGTTCTCCGGCACGGCAACCACGCACCGGGTGAACTTGGTGGGCTCGACCGAAACCACGCCACAGCTGATCTCCACGGTGACGATTCCCGCCACCGACTTGGAATCGCCCGCGCAGTGCTACAGCGCGACGGAAGCCGCTGGCATGACCCTGCCCGCCAACGGCCGCCCGCTGCCTGCCAACACGGTGGTGTGGAGCAGCTTGCCTGCCGGGCACCAGGCCTGCACCAAGCTGCCCTGCGATGCGGTGGAGCAAAGCAATGTCACTGGCGGCAGCCGCAATTCCCTGGCTGATGTGGCGCAGTACTACTACGGCACCGATTTGCGCCCGGAGATGGCCAACCTGGTCAAACCGGCCGGCACGGGTGCAGAAGATGACAAGGTGACCTGGCAGCATATGGCGACGTATGTGATCGGCATGGGCGTCTCGGGCACCTTGAAGTTTGACAAGGACTACAAGAACGGCGCGGGCGATTTTGCAGGCATCCGCAATGGCACCAAGACCTGGCCGGTATGGCCAGCGCCAGGCGTGACCAACTATGAGCAGCCACAGTCCATCGATGACTTCTGGCATACCGCCGTCAACGGCCGGGGGCTCTACTTCAGCGCCAACGATCCGCAAGCCATCAAGTCGGGCCTGGGCCAGGTGTTTGCCGATATCCGCGCTGCGGTGGGATCAGGTGCTGGCGTGGCGGTGTCGTCGGCCATGGTCGAGACGGACAACAACTTTGCCTATGGCGCGCTGTACCGCAGCGGCCGCTGGTCGGGCGAAGTGCAGGCCTACGAGATCAATGTAACCACGGGCGTGCGCAGCCTGATCCCCAACTGGTCCGCCAAGACCAAGCTGGACGCGCGCGATCTGGCCAGCGATGACCGCCGGATCTTCTTCATGGATGGCGCGACCTTGAAGAACTTCAACTGGGCCACCTTGGGCAGCCTGCAAGGCCACTTCAATGGCAGCACAGCCCAGGCGCTGCTGTCGCAGTACAGCCCGATGAGCGATACGCAAAAGACCGCTGCGCTGGGTGAGAACCTGGTGAAGTTCCTGCGCGGGGACCGTACCAAGGAAGGCTATGTGCAAGGCGATGACACCAAGCTCTACCGCAGCCGTGAAAGCCGTTTGGGCGACATCATTGGCTCGCAGCCGCTGTATGTGGGCAAGCCCCAGCGCAAGTACCGCGATGCCGGCTATGCCGCCTTCCGCTTGGCACAGAAGAACCGCCGGCCCATGGTCTATGTGGGTGGCAACGACGGCATGCTGCATGCCTTCTATGCGGATGCGGACGTGACCAAGCAAGAGACCATCGGCGGAAAAAGCGTCTACCCCGCTGCGCGCGAAGCCTGGGCCTTTGTGCCCAAGGCCGTGATGCCTGCCATGCCCGCGCTGGCCAGCAACAGCTACGACGGCAACCACCGTTACTTTGTGGATGGCTCGCCGGTGATGGCCGACATCTTCCACGATGGCGCCTGGAAAACCATTCTGGTGGGCGGCTTCAACAAGGGCGGCAATGGCTATTACGCGCTCGATATCACCGACCCCGAATCGCCCAAGGGTCTGTGGGAGGCCAGTGCCTCCACCATGGGCCAGAGCTATGGCAGGCCGCTGATCACCAAGATGCCGGACGGCACCTGGGTGGCAATGCTCACCTCGGGCTACAACAATGCCGATGGCAAGGGCTATGTCTATGTGCTCAATGCCGGTACCGGCGCCGTGGTACAGACCATCGCCAACCCCGATGGCGCCGGCATGAAGGACCTCAACAACTTCATGAAGGACCCGAGTGGCAACAACACCAGCACCTTGTTCTACGGTGGCGACATCCAGGGCAATATCTGGCGATACCAGTGGACCAGCGGCAGCTACGAGGTCCACAAGGTGGTGCAGTTGAAAGACAAGGACGGCAACGAGCAGCCCATCACCACCCGGCTGGAGCTGGTGCAAAGCCCCAATGCCAGTGCGTTGCCACGTATCCTGGTCGCCACCGGCAAGCTGCTGGGTATGGCGGATCTGACCACCACCGGCCAGCAAACCATCTATGGCATTGATGATGTGACCGATGGCTACAGCAACAGTGGCGCTTCGTTCCGCGCGGACCTGAAGCAGTCGGAACTGAAGAACGTCACGACCGGCGGCAAGCTGACACGGACGCTCCAATGTGCCTCGACGGTGTCTGATGCCGTGTGCAATGACGCCACCAAGAGCTGGTTTGTGGATCTCCCCGATACCGGCGAGCGTGTCAATGTGGATCTGCGCTTGGCCAACACCACCTTGGTAGTCGCGAGCAATGTGCCGTCGAACGAACCCTGTGTTGCCGGCGGCAAGGGCTGGATCAACTACCTGGACTTCCAGACCGGACGTGCTGTGAACACTACCACCGGCATGGCCGGCGAGGCCATTGGCGGTCTGATCTCGGGCAACGACCTGACCATCAACCCCAGCGGCGATGTCACCAGCCATGTCTCGCCCAGCCAGGTGCCGGAGAGCCCCATCGATATCAAGATCCCGGTCGCGACGCCCAAGCCGCTGGGCAAGCGCATCAGCTGGCGCGAGTTGGTGAACCAGTAAGCGCAGCCAGATAAAAGACGGCGGTGGTTCTCCACCGCCGTCCTTGTTTACGGGCCTGCATGGCACTCCACTGATGCGGCAGGAGCTGTAGATTCTGCACACTGAATCCAGGACCTCATGGGCCAGCTTGCGGGGTCTATGGGGTCCTTGGTCTTTGGGCGCTTAGCCTGCGATCACAAGCAACAAGGCCCAGTAGCGCGTGCAACGGACTATGAATCCGCAGGTCTTGGCGGCCTTCCATCACCCCAGACCGCAGTGTGACTGGTGATCTAAGAATCAGTCTCCCGCTCATACAGCGTATAGCTGCGGTACGACTTGTGCGGCCCGCGCACCCGGTGCTCGATGACAAAACCACCGCTGCGCAGAAACTCGTAGTGGCTGTCATACAGATCGGCTGCGCACAGGTGCGAGCTGCTGGCGCTCAGCTGGCCGTCCAGGCCCAGGGCAGGGCGCAGCTGGTGAAAAATCCGCTGCTGCTGCGCATCAAAGTAGATGCACAAATCCGCACCTCGCTGGCAAAAATAATAGCTGCCGCTGGCGCGGAAAGATGCGCCGTTTTGCAGCAGCAGCTGTCCGTTTTCTGCATAGTGGGCCGCGTCATGGCCGTCGGGCTTAAAGCTGGCATGGCCTTGCACGGTGCCTATCGGGTCCAAGGTCGCCAGGTCTTGCAGGCTGCGGCTAAAACGCCATTGGCCCTGCAGCGCGGCCAGCAGCTGTTCTGCGACCCAGGGGGCGGGACGTTCGGGGGGCATCACAGGTTTTTCCATTGGCGTTGTATTTCTATCGGTGGCATTTTTGTGGCCCAGGTCAGCGGCAAATTTTGCCAGGGTTTGCGGCGCCGCTGCGGGGCGCTGAGCGGCATGGAATGGGGCTTTGGGGTGGTAGGTGAAATCTGACTGCGTGTGCGTCCTGCCACCCACAGCCGGCGGTTCGGGGGCTGTTGATAATTCATTCACGCCATTGAGGCACAGCAACTCCGACATTGTGGAGGCGTTGCAGGAAATGACACCCAGGAGATTATTTTTTGAGCTTCATTGATGGACTCAAAAAATAGTCGACTCCCTTCACCATAACGACCCAAGGAAACAAACCATGAAGCTCCAACCTACCATCGCCGCTCTGTGTGCAGCCGCTTTCTTCTCCGGCGGCGTGTTCGCCATGACCTCGGCAGAACAAAAAACCGAGAAGACCCGCATCGAAGCCGAGCACAAGGCCGCCAGCGACCAGTGCAAGCCCATGAAGGGCAATGCCAAGGATGTTTGCAACAAGCAAGCCGATGGCCAAAAGAAGATCGCCATGGCTGACCTGAAGCACCGTGCCGAGCCAACCGAAGCGCACCGCCATGACCTGGCCAAGGCCAAGGCCGATGCGGAATACGATGTCGCCAAGGAAAAGTGCGATGACGCTACCGGTAACACCAAGGACGTCTGCCAGAAGGAAGCCAAGGCCATGCATGTGAAGGCCCTGGAAGCTGCCAAGGTGGCTGAAGTGAGCGCCAAGCCTTCGTCCAACCCATCCGACGTGGCTGATGCCCGCAAGGATGCCGCTGACAAGACCCGTGAAGCCGATTACAAGGCCGCTAAGGAGCGTTGCGATGCGATGGCCGGTGATGCCAAGGACGCTTGCGTGACCGATGCCAAGCGCAAGTTTGGCCAGTAAGCCCCTGCTGATCGCTGACATCTCTACCCACCGGTAGAAATGCCCTTGCCCCCGATAGCCGTTGTATTGCGGCCATCGGGGGCAAACTTTTGTTTTCTTCCTAGATGTGGGCACTGGCACACCGGCAGCGCCAAGCCAGCAAAAGACGGATGAAAATAATGCCCTCAGCAGCTGATGGCGCACCCAGACCCGCGTACATTGGTTGTTTCTATTTGACGGCGAAAGCGCAGCATGGCTCCCATCCTCCAATCCCTCCTCTACACCAGCCGGCTGGCCGCTGGTTATGGGCCTACCGAGGTGGGGCGCATCGTCAAGCAAGCGCGTGAGATGAATGCCATCCACGGCATCACCGGCGTGCTGGTGTTTGATGGCGAATGGTTTGCGCAGTATGTTGAAGGCGCGGCCGATGCCATCGAGGTGCTGGAGCGCCATCTGCGCGCCGACCCCCGGCACAGCGACTTCAACGCGATCGAAACCGGCCCTTGCGGCAGAGAGCGCCGCTTTCCGCATTGGGTCATGGGCTATGCAGATCTCGATTTCGAAGGCACGGGTTTGAACATCGCTGCATTGACCGAGGTGGACCAGCTCGAAGCGCTGCAGCTGTTCTCGGATGCCGTCAAAACCATGGATATTCTTTGAACCTTTAAAGGGGCGTGCCACGGGTTTTGCGGATGCGCAGGCCGGCTGACAGCCCCCGTGGCGCGCGGTTGCGCAGCAGCAGCTCGCCCTCGTGGGCTTGGGCAATCGCATCCACAATGCTCAGGCCCAGGCCATGCCCTCCGGTGTCCTGGTTGCGCGATCCTTCACCACGCTCAAAAGGCTGGCGCATGCGCTCCAGATGGGTGTCAGGGATGCCGGGGCCACTGTCTTCCACGCCCATGTAGGCATGGGTCGCATCTTCATCCAGCACCACGCAGGCGCTGCCGGCATAGCGCAGTGCGTTGTCGATCAGGTTGTCCAGCGCGCGGCGCAGGTTCAGGGGCTGCCCCATCACGGGCGCACGGATATGGCCACGTATCTCCACCGGCTGGCCCAGCTCTTGCCGGTCCAGGCAGATGCTGCGGGCCAGCGCATCCATGTCAATCTGCTGCAGCGGGCCTTGGTGCTCGCGCGCCTTGATAAAGGCCAGGGTGCTGTCGATGAGGCTCTCCATACAGGCCAGATCGCCGCGCAGCTTGAGCTTGCCGCTGTCCAGATCGCGGCTATCCAATAACTCCAGACGCAGCCGCATGCGGGTGATGGGCGTGCGCAGGTCGTGCGATACGGCGGCCAGAAACTGCGTGCGCTCCTGCAGATTGGCGACAATGCGCTGCTGCATGCGATTCAGCGCATGGGCCGCTTGGCGCACTTCACGCGGGCCGTCCTCGGGCATGCGCGGCGCCGCGACCACATCGCGCTCCAATGCTTGCGCGGCCTGGCCCATGCGCAGCAACGGGGTCACCACCCAGCGCACCGCCAGCAGCACCAGCAACACCACCACCAAGATGCGGAACAGGTAGACGCGCAGCAGCACATCGGCCAGCACTTCCCAGCCGCTTTGCGCATGCCAGCCCGGGCTTAGCTGCGTGTCCAGCACCAGCCAGCGGCCGGGGGCCAGTTCGATTTGCAAGCCATAGTCCACCGTGAAGGGGCTGAGCCCAAAGTAGCTCGACTGCGGCACCGCGTGGCCCTGCGCATCCACCAACCGCAAGCGCTGCAACTGGGCGGTGCCCGCCTGCGGCAGCCGTGCATGCAGCACACGGTTGACCAGTTCTTCGGCCTCTTGGTGCAGCTCGGCATCTTCGACCGGATAGCGGGCTTGCACTTGGTCCAGCACCCGGGCTTGCAGACCGGGGCTCGCCAAGTAGGCCAGTGCCTGCGGGTCCTGGCCGTTGTTGGCCAGCACCTGCAACGCATCGGCCATGCGCTCGGCCGCCACGCGGGTGGGGGTCTCCAAGGTTTGGGTATGGCGCAGGTCCAGCCAGATGCTGCTGGTGAGGAACTGCGTGGCCAGCATGCCAACGGCCAGCACCAGCACCAGGCGGCCAAACAGGGTATCGGGCAACAGGCGGGCGAGCTTGCCGCGCCCGTTGCGGGGTGCCGCAGCCACGGCCTCAGTCGCCATGCGCAGGCGGCGGCACCAGCATATAGCCCTCATGCCGCACAGTGCGGATGATCTGCGGCTTGCGGCTGTCCAGTTCGATATGGCCGCGCAGGCGGCTGATGCAGACATCAACCGCCCGGTCCGATGCCGCACGCTCCCGGCCAAAGGCCAGGTCCATCAGCTGGTCGCGGCTCACCGCCTGGTGCGGGTGGCGCAGCAGGTGTTCCAGAATGCGGTAGTCCGAGCTGGCCAGGCTGATCAGTACGTTGCTGGGGGAGAGCAGGTGGCGCTGGCTCAGGTCCAGCGTAAAGCGGCCAAAGCGCAGCAGCATTGGTGCTGGCGGCTCGGGCGCTGCTATTGAGGAGGCGGCATGGGGCCGCACGCGGCGCAGCACCGCGCGGATGCGGGCCAGCAGCTCCATCGGCTCAAAAGGCTTGTTCAGGTAATCATCCGCACCCAGCTCCAGGCCCACCACGCGGTTGAGCACGCTGTCGCGCGCCGTCAGCATGATGATGGGGATCTGCGCCGTGGCCGGGTTGGCGCGCAGCTGCTGGCACAGCACCATGCCATCGGCGCCGGGCAGCATGATGTCGAGCAGGATCAGATCGGGCAGGCGCTCGGCCAGCGCGGCCGCCATCTGCTCACCATCGCCCGCGCACTGGCTGTGCAGGCGCGACTTGGCCAGGTAGCTCACGATGAGCTCTCGCATGTCGGCGTCGTCTTCGACCACCAGGATCAGGGGCAGGTTTTCCATGGGTGCGGCGGCTATTGTAAACGGGACATGAGAATGAGAATACATTTCATTTCATTTCCGTACACGGCGAATACATCGCGGTGAGCCATCGTTTTTACAGTGCCAGCTTTGCAATCAAAAAGGCGGTTGGCATGTTGGTGAATCAAAAGCGCGCAGGGGTGGCAGGGGTGCCGGTTTGGCTGCGGTTGAGCCCGGTGGTGTGTGCCACCCTGGCAGTCTGTTCCCCGGCGGCATGGGCACAAACCGCGCCAGCGGATGCAGTCGCTGCCAAGCGCACGGCAGAGACCACCCAGCTTGAAGAAGTCGTGGTCAGCGCCGAATCCACCAATGCCAGCGAGGCCACGCGCTCGTACGAAAACCCGGCAGTCTCCAGCGCCACCGGCCTGCTGCTGACCCGCCGCGAAACCCCGCAGTCGGTCAGCGTGGTTACCCGCCAGCAGATGGACGACGAGAACGTGCAGACCCTGGACGATGCCCTGCTCAACGCCACCGGCATCTCGGCCACCCAGCTCGACGTGGGCGGCCGCACCAGCTACCGCGCGCGGGGCTTCGAGATCACCAACTTCCGCGTGGATGGTGCGCTGTCCAACGGCTCGACGGGCTTCTCTGGCCAAGGCTTGGCGCTCAATATGGATCTGTATGACCGGGTCGAGATCCTGCGCGGTGCCAATGGCCTGCTGGGCGCTACCGGCGACCCGGCCGGTGTGGTGGACATGGTCCGCAAGGAGCCGCGCAAGACCCGTTTTGGCAGCGTGGGCGTGACCCTGGGCAGCCATGGCGGCCGCCACCTGACTGCCGATTTGAACCAGCCGCTCAATGCCGATGGCAGCGTGCGCTCGCGCTTCGTGTTTAGCGGCGATGATTCCAACACCTTCCGTGATCGCGAGAAGGACAAGTCCCTGGGCCTGCTGGCCAGCTTTGCCGCCGACATCACCCGCGACACCAAGGCCAGCCTGGGCCTGCAGTATGAGCGCCGCCGCATCGATGGCGCGACCTGGGGCACCAATGTGCCGATCTGGTACGCCGATGGCACGGAGACCAACTTCAAGCGCAGCTTGAACTCCTCGGCCGACTGGAGTTACAGCGAGCGCGAGAGCAAGACCATTTTTGGTGCGCTGGAACACCGCTTTGACAACAACTGGACGACCAAGCTCTCGGGCGCTTGGACACGCGGCGATGTGGACAGCCACCTGGCAGTGGCCAAGGCCAACCGGGGTACGGTCTCTGCCGGCTACTGGGCGCAGGACGGCAGCGGTGCCTACCTGAACACCTATTTGTCCGAAGCGCAAAGCACCACCAAGAACCTGCAGTGGACCTTGAACGGCCCCTTCGAGGCGCTGGGCCGCCGCCACCAGTTCATGATGGGCGCGAACTACAACGACAACGAATCGACCGCCTATGGCCTGGACTGCTTCAACAGCGCAGGCAAGTCGGTCGCTTGCATGAACCGCATCAGCAACGGCTTTGCGATTGGCGACTGGCGCGAGTTCATCCGGTCGGGCGAGGGCATTGGCGAAGTGACCACCGCCCGCAATGGCAAGGACACTGTCACCCGCATCAAGACCTATGGCACCTATGCGGCCACGCGTTTGAGCATCACCGATCCGCTGTCGGTGATTGTCGGTGCGCGTCTGAGCTGGCAGCGCAATTTCTCCAACGGTGTTGTTACCTCGGACTTCAGCCACCAGGTCACGCCTTACCTGGGCGCTGTGTATGACCTGAGCCGCAACTACTCGCTCTATGCCAGCTACACCGATGTGTTTGAAGCCCAGTCTCAGCGCCGGGTGGATGGCACCTACCTCGACCCCAAGTCCGGCACCGCGATGGAAGTGGGCGTCAAGGGCGAGTGGCTCGATGGCCAGTTCGATGGCTCGGTCGCCGTCTTCCGCAACAAGCAAAAGGATGTCGCCACCATTGCGCGCGATGCCGGTGGCGACCCGCTCTACGTGACCGGCGACGAGGGCGTGACCGCCTATGTCAATGGCCCATCGGGCGTGACAACCAAAGGCTTTGAAGTGGACTTCTCCGGCCGCATCACGCCGAGCTGGAACGTCTATGGTGGCTACACCTTCCTGTCGGTGAACAACCCCAACTCCACCGGTGCAGAAGATGACCCCAAGCACCTGCTGCGCCTGAACACCAGCTACCGCCTGCCCGGCAGCTGGAACAAGCTGACCCTGGGCACCGGCCTGACCGCGCAAAGCAAGATGCACCAGGTCGCCACCGGCACCAGCCACCCGACCGAAGGCGCCAATGTCAATATCGACCTGAAGGCCTACACCCTGTTCCATGCGATGGCGCGCTATGAGATCAACAAGGACCTGGTCGCCACCTTGAACATCTCCAACCTGTTCGACAAGACCTACTACCGCCAGTACGGCTTCTACTCGGGCGCCATCTACGGCGAGCCGCGTACCGTGCGTTTGAACCTGAAGGCGAACTTCTAAGCTACCTCGTTCCTAAGGCAGATCCGCCAAGATCTGCCCTTGCTGCAGCCCACTCTGCAGCCCTGGACTTTGCAGTGCCAGCCCTGTGCTGGCGCTGCAGAGTCCTTTTTTCTGGCCGGCAGGTTTATCGGTGCTGGAGCTCGTCCGCTATGCGCTGGCACCACACCTGGGCCTCCGTCTGCAGACCAAAGCTGCTCAGGTGCATCGCGCGCTCGCCTTGCACACGCAGTCGTAGCACGTAGTAAGGCCCATCTTCCGAGCTGCGCTCCAGCACACTGGGCGGCTCGATATCGGCATAGGGAATGGCGCGTGGTGGCAGGGGCAGGCGCCCATGGCGCACCAGGCAGCGCTGGCGCTTGTCAAAATGCAGCCGCAGGCAGCGCCCGCCTGCCAGGCAGAGGAAAAACGTGCCCAGCAACACCGGCAGCGTGATGCAGACCGCCAGCAGCAACAGCTGCCACCAAGGCAGGCCCCAGTGGCCATGCTGCAAAAAGGGCACCGGAATCAAAAACATCGCCAAGCCAATCACGGCGACAAACAGCCGCATCGGCCAGCTGATGTGCTCTGCGTAATGCAAGCCGTCTTCAGATTCGCGGAAGCCATGGGTCATGTCATGCCTTGTTGCGCGGTGTGTTCGAACCCCTTGCACGTGTTGGCCGGGGTAGGGGATTGGTTTTCGCTTGGCTCTGGATTCTACGGGGCAGTCCTTCGGCTTGGAAAGGCGAGGGTGCCCAGGCGCAAAAAAACCCGGATCTGCATGTCATGACAGACCCGGGACTAGCAAGTAGTAGTAGGTGCTGCGCGTCGCTCAGGCTTCAGGCAGCTGGTACACAAAACGGTAGGAATGCTCGCCGTTGTCGATCGTGATCTGCATGCTGCCGCGCAGGCCCTGCAGCGCCTCGGTGGCGGAATCAGGCACGACCGTGATGCTTTGCGTGGACTGGCCCTGCGCCATGCTGGCGCTGTGCTGCAGCACAAAGCTGCCGCTGCGGCCATGCAGTCTACCGTGGACCCGCTCCATCGCCACATAGCCGGCAGATCCGGGTGTGCTGCTGCGGAACGACAGCATCTCGCCTTGGCTCGTCGCCTGAAGATCACCGCTGAATTGCTTGTCCAGCGAGAGTCGGCCCAAGCCCGTGGCTTCGGCAACCGGGCTGAGGCCTTCGGGTTGCAGCTTGATATCAAAGCGTCCTGTGGCGATGTGGTCCATGGCAAGTTCCAGGCAAAAATGGCATTCTTGCACGATACTGTATTTATGTACAGCTATCGCCTTTGATCTAGTAGTCGGATGGCTTGGCCGGCGTTTGCGAGGTCTGGAGTTGGTCGCCATAGCCCTTGAGCATGTCTTGCAGCGCCTGGTCATTGCGGGTAAAGGCGCGGCAGCGAAAGCAGATCATGCGGTGCTGCCAGGCAGCAATCTTGGTGGCAGTGCCCGCGTCTTCCAGTTGCCCGGAGGTCAGTTGAAAAATGTAGTCACGGCACTTCATGTCGCCCTTTCTTGGTCAAACCAGTTTTGGTGCAGGCACAGTTGCAGCTGCTTGCGCGCGCGGCTCATGCACTGCCAGTAATCGGCCTTGGTGATGCCCAAGGTGCTGCAAATCTCGTCCGCCTCGCATTCCAGAAACTCCTTCATCGAGAACACCCGGGCAGGCTTGGCGGGCAGCTTGTGTACGCACAGGTCGACGATGCTGAAAAACTGGTCGTTCTGCAGTTGTTGCTGCGGGTTGACCCAGCTAGCAGGCGCCACGCCGTCGACCCAGTGGCCCCGCTTGTCGAACAGAACCTGGTCGAGGTCGTCGTTAAAGGCTTCGTCATAGCTCAGCGGTGCCCGGTATTTCTGGCGCAGGCGGTCGCTGATCTTGTTGCGCAAAATGCCAAACAGGTAGCTCTTGGCCTGGGCCGGGTCAAAGCTGTCAGGCTCCAGCAGCAGCAAGGCGGTCAGCGTATCTTGCACCGCATCTTCAGCCTCTTCCCGCGAGGGCAGGTGCAGCTGGGCAACGCGCAGCATGGGGCTGCGCCACTGTTGGGTGATGTCTGCTGCAATGCTGTGCATCTCTGCCTTTGCTTATGACTTGTGACAACGGTCCAGCGACCAGCGGCCCGGCCCTTGGCTGGCAATCGCTACCAGCATGATGCCCAGCATCAAGGGTACCTTGAAGCCCAGGCCATCATCGCTGTCGATCTGGTTCCAGCCGGCCCAGCCCAGGTCGAAGTGCACGCTGTACACGGCCACATAGGTGATGAAGATCAAGCCCAGCGCCGCGATGCGCGATGCCAGACCCATGATCAGCGCCACGCCTAACACCAGCTCGGCAACGCCTGCCACACCCCAGTTGAGGCTGGCGGGCAGCCAGCTGACGGGGATGGGAAAGTCCAGGCCCGCAAACCAGGCTGGGGCCTCCCAACCGGATGACAGTTTACGAAAGCCCGCCAGCGCAAACTCCTGCCCCACCCACAGGCGCAGCAGCAGCAGGCCCAGGCCATCACACTTCTCGCGTGCTTTCGCGCTCAATGAATTCAAGGAATGCATCTTTCATATCTCCATAGTAGGCGGAGCTCCAGCGCGAATCGCGTACAAAGGCGGCGATCAATTCGCGCCATGACGCTTCGCCCAATCGCTCGCGCAGTTCGGGGAAACTTGCCTCTACCAATTGGCTGGCGCCCAAAAAAACCAGGTGGCGATAGGCACGCATGCCGTTGTCGCTGTAACCCAGGGGTACTTCGTCGGACACGCCTCTCACATAGTTGTAGAAGTCCGTAGACATGCCAGCTCCTGGTTGATGACATCCATGCCGGGGATATCGTTGTCCCATTCCAGCAGCACGGGGGTGCCGTGGCGCTCAGCCAGTGTGCGTGCCAGCTGCTGCGTGTGTGCCTCCACCGGTTGGCTGTGTGTGTCCAGGAACAGGTCAAAGCGGTCGTCGAACTCATGGCCGGCCACATGCATGTAGCTGATGCGTTCCATGCCCAGGCGCTGCACAAACTCGCTGGGGCTCAGGCCGCCGTGGTTCTTGTGGTTGACGGACAGGTTGTTCAGGTCGAGCAGCAGATGGCAGTCTGCCCGCTCCAGCACAAGACCGAGGAAATCCGCCTCCGGCATTGCGCCGATGTTGGTGTACCAGGTCGTGTTCTCAATGGCGATGCGCATGCCCAATGCATCCTGCACCGCCCGTATGCGGTCTGCAATGCGGTGCGCATGCAGGACGGTAAAGGGAACGGCAAACAGATCGTAGAGCTGGTAGCTGTCGCCGCTGGCAGCCAGGTGGTCGGAGTAGAGCGGCGCGCCCAGGTCCGTTATCAGCTGGCGCAGATCGCGCAGGAATGACTGGTCTAGGGCGGCGGCGCCCCCTAGATTCAGCGCCACGCCATGCAGGTGCACCGGGCGGCCGGAGGCGATCAAGGCATGCAGCGGATCCAGATCCCGGCGTACCCAGTTCTCGGGTGCGACTTCAAAGAAGTCGGCTTGGACTGCGGACATGTCCCAGTCCAGCATTTCGCGTCTGAAGCCAAGGCCAATCATGGAGCGTCCCTCTCGTGGATGGCAGGGGCCAGCGCAATGCGGCCCACCGCCCTGGTTACTCGCCAAAACTATCGCCCTGCGGCAAGGTACCGGCCATGCGGGCCTGGGTGGCGCCCTTGATTACCTCGGCGCGGCTGGGGCCCATGCCTCGCTCATGGCTGTTGAACTGAAACTCATCGTTCTTGAGCAGCAGCATGCCGCTGTTGCGGGCCTGGACAAAGTCGGCCTGCACCTGGGCACGGGTCAGGTTGCTGCTTCCCTTTGCAAAAGGCGGGTAGTCCGAGCCATTGCCGACGGGATCGGTGCTCATCGCGTGGGCGCTGCCGCCGAAGGCCAGGCTGACTGCAAGAATGAAGCGGGTGGTGGTGGTGTTAAACATGGCAGTGGGTACTTTCTGCAAATGGCTTGGGTGAGGGAGTGGAGCCCACCCAAGGAGCGTGTGGATTAGGAAACCTGTTGGCGCGATCAGTGGGAACCTGCGCCATCCATCTTGGAACCGCTGTCGTCCTTCTTTGAACCGCTGTCGTCCTTCTTGGAGCAACCGCCATCTTTCTTAGAGCAGCCACCGTCCTTCTTGGAGCAGCCAGCATCTTTCTTGGAACCATGGGCGTCCTTGGGGCTCGATTCTTTCTTGCCACAGGCGCCGGGGCCACAGCCGGTGTCATGGCTGCCAGCTGCCCAGGCAGAGGTGGCGAGTACAGCAGCGGCCAAGGTGGTGAGGGTCTTGAGTTTCATGGTCTATTTCCTGGAAATGAAAGGATGAAAGTGCACAGCACAGCGCTGCCACGTTGATGAAGTCGTTTGACTGCATCGATTCCTGACATCTTTTAGAAAATATTTATGGAGGCCTCGAAAATGCGGGCGTTGGCAAGGCTTGGCCTGCGCCTGAAGCGGCGTGCCCTTTTTGGAAGAGCAGCGTGGCTGAGAGGCCTCAGCGCCGCTTCAGGAATCTGTCTCTGTCAGGGTTTCAACGCAGGATCGAGCCGCAGCTGCAGCAGCGCGCCAGCGATCAGCGCATGCATGCCCTGGGCCAGATCGCCTTCCATCTCGGCGGTCTCGGCTTCAAAGCTGGTTTGCACCACGGTCTCCTGGCGCGCGGCGGAGTAGACCGAATCGGCAGCGGCCAGGCCATGGAAGGCGATGGTCGCCAGCAGCTGGCGCGACTGGTCCTTGTCGATGCGGTAGGCCTGCGCCACCTCTTGCTGGTGCGCATCGATCTTCTGCAGCATGGCGGGGGTGGCGACCAGCCTGCGGATCACATAGGGCGTCACACCCGGATAGGTTTTGGCGAACTCACGCACCGAGTCGCTGAAGCGGAGCAGGTAATCCTGCAGACCCTCATGCACCCCCACCTTGGGCAGAGAAAACTCCCAGCGCCTGAAGATCTCCTCAGCCACCATGTGCTTGAGCTCGGCCAGGCTCGGCACATGCTTGTACAGCGCCATATGGGTGACGCCCAGCGCGCTGGCCACGCCCACAAAGGTGATGTGCGGCAAGCCGATCTCTATGCCCGCATCGGCGATGCGCTCTTGCGTGATCAGGCGCGGTCGTCCGCGCGGGGCTGCTTTCTTCTCTGGGTCCATGGTCTCTCCGGGTGCTCGCCCATTGTCAGCCATACCGCGTTGGAGATAGCTGTAAAAGGTGTACGGTAATCATTTAGTTTAGTATGATGCAACTAATTATTGTTCCTGTTGCGTTTCGCATTGCTGTTGTCTGTTTTTTGGAAGACCGGCACATGGATCACGCAGTGCCCGCGCCTTGATGGCGGCGGCACATGCACGGGGCGTTGCTTTGTTTTTCTCTAGGTCTTGCTCCCATGCATGCTCATGACGCGGCTTCTGCCGCAGCCCCAGGCTCCGGTCCCATCCGCCGGGTGCTCCACCCGATTCGCGGGCGTTTGATGGCCGCGGCCGCGCTGTCGGGCTTGGGTTCCATGCTCAGCCTGGTGCCGCTGGCGGCAATGGTGCGCATGGCCCAGCTTGCGTTGGCTGAGCCCGCCGATACCGCCGGCATCTGGGCTTTGTTGGGGCCAGCGCTGGGCAGCTTGTTTGGTGCGGCGCTGCTGATGCTGGCGGGCGAGGTGCTGGCCCATATGGCAGACAACCAGCTCAGCCATGGCCTGCGAATGGCCGCTGTGCAGCGGCTGGGCCAGGTGCCGCTGGGCTGGTTCAGCAGCCGCACATCGGGCGAGGTCAAGCAGGTGCTGCAAGACGACATCGCCACCTTGCACAGCCTGAGCGCGCATTTCTACACCTCGGTGGCACGTGCGGGCGGCGCGATTGTGGTTGCGGTGGTTTATCTGCTGGCGCAGGACTGGCGCATGGCCTTGATCGCCTTGCTGCCGTTCCCTGGCTATGTCTGGTTTCTGCGCCGCGCGCTGCAGGCCAGTGGCGCGCAGATGAGCGTGTTTGCCGGCCATATGGGGCGCATCCAGTCGGCCGCCGTGGCCTTTGTTGCCGGCATGCCCGTCATCAAGGCCTTTGGCAACAGCGGCCAAGGCATGGCCAGCTACCAGGGCGCGGTCGATGCGTTTGCGCAGGCGTTCAGAGATTTTGTGCGCCCCCTTGTCGGCGCGATGGCCCATGCCCATGGCATGGCCGCCCCCGTCACCGTGTTGGGCTTTGTACTGGCCGGTGGTTGCCTGCTGGGCAGCCTGGGTGTGTTGGCCCCTCTGGATCTGCTGCCCTTTGTGCTGGTCGCTCCCGGTATCTGCGCGCCGGTGCTGCTGCTGCACACCTTGCTGCATGACCTGCAGGGCGCCACCGCTGCAGCACAGCGTGTGCTGACGCTGCTCGACACGCCCGTGCTGCCGCAACCCGCGCCCAGCGAGCAGCAGCAACCGCTGAACAACCACCTCTGTTTTGACCAGGTCGGCTATGCCTATGGCCCGGGCCAGCAGGCGTTGGCGGGCATCAGCTTCCAACTCCAACCCGGAACGGTCACCGCCATCGTCGGCCCCTCGGGCGCCGGCAAAACCACCATCGCGCGCTTGCTGCTGCGCTTTTTTGACCCGACCGAAGGCCGCATCACCCTGGGCGGCGCCGATCTGCGCGCCATCGGCAGCGCCGAGCTCTACCAGCGCATAGGCTTTGTGCTGCAGGATGTGCGCCTGATACAGGCCAGCCTGCGCGACAACATAGCGCTGGGCCGGCCCGGCGCGAGCCAGGCCGATATAGAAGCCGCCGCACGCGCCGCCGATGTGCATGACTGCATAGCAGCGCTGCCACGCGGCTATGACGCGGTGCTGGGCGAGGACGCGCAGCTCTCCGGTGGCGAGCGCCAGCGCATCAGCATTGCCCGCGCCGTGCTGATGTATGCGCCCATCCTGGTGCTGGACGAGGCCACCGCCGCTGCGGATGCCGATAGCGAGGCAGCGATTCAGCACGCGCTGTCGCGCTTCGCGCAAGGCCGCACGGTGCTGGTGATCGCCCACCGGCTGGACACCGTCATGCAGGCCGACCAGATATTGGTGATTGACGAAGGGCGCCTCGTCGAACAGGGCCGCCATGCCGATCTACTGGCTAAAGGTGGGCGCTATGCCCGCCTATGGCGCGAAGGTGGCTATGCCGCTGCGCAGGAGGCCAGCCCATGCTGAAAACCCTGAACCTGCTGCTGGGCGAGCAGGCCCCGTTGCTGCGCCGCTACGCCTGGATGGCGGCTTTGTATGGCGTGCTCTGCGGCCTTTGCACTGCGCTGCTGCTGCCGCTGATGACGCAGCTTTTGCAAGCCCAGTGGCGCGGCGCTGGCGCCTGGCTGCTGGCTCTGCTGGCCGCCGTGGTGCTGGCCTGGTGGTGGCGCGGCCGGGTGGAGCAGGCGGGGGTAGGGGTGGGCGTAGCGGTATTGCAAACCGGCCGCCACCGACTGGGTGCCCATGTGGCGCGCTTGCCCATGGGCTGGTTCAACGCGCAGAACACCGCCAAGGTCAGCCACCTGGTCACCCAGGGGATGATGGCCGTGGCGCAATTGCCCGCCCATGTGTTCACCCCCGTCATCAGTGGTGTGGTGGCGCCCCTGGTGGTGCTGGCGCTGCTGTTTGTGCAGGACTGGCGCCTGGGCCTGGTGGGGCTTGTGGCCTTGCCCTTGCTGCTGGGCGTGCTGCTGTTGACCGCCCGCATGGGCCGCTGGGCCGATGCCGCGTTTCAGCATGACTTTGCGCAAGCCGGCCAGCGCATGGTGGAGTTTGCGCAGGCGCAATCCGTGTTGAGAGCTTTCCAGGGCGGCGGGCAGAGCACCCGCTTTGTGGCGCAGGCGATGGAGCAGCAGCGCCAGTCGGCCGGGCGTTTGATTGCGGTGTCTGCGCTGTCGTCGGTGCTCAATGTCTGGGCCGTGCAGGCGGTGTTTGCGGCCTTGCTGGTTGCGGTCGTCATCGGCATCGATCCGCACAGCGCCCAGGTCTTGGCGCCTGGCCAGGTCATGGGCACGGTGCTGTCCATGCTGCTGATCAGCCGCTTTGTGGAGCCGCTGCTGGAGCTGGTCGGTTATGCCGATGCGCTGCGCAGCGCGCGCGGCCAGCTCGATGCGATGGACGCGCTGTTTGCGCAGCAGCCCCTGCCGCAAACGCAGCAGCCGCAGTGGCCGCGCGATGCATCGATCAGCCTGCGCGATGTGCATTTCTCCTATGGCGCAGACCAGCCCGCCGTGCTGCGCGGGCTCAACCTGCATGTGCCGCCCGGCAGCATGACGGCCTTGGTGGGGGCATCGGGCTCCGGCAAAAGCACCCTGGTGCGGCTGATGGCGCGCTTTTGGGATGTGGACCAGGGCGAGGTGCTGATTGGAGGCACCGATGTGCGGCAGATGGACGAGGCGCAACTGGCCGCGCAGATCAGCCAGATCTTTCAGGACAGCTATTTGTTTGCCGGCAGCATGGCCGACAACATCCGCATCGGCCGGCCCGGTGCCAGCGATGCAGCGCTGTGGGAGGCTGCGCGCCAGGCAGGGGTGGACAGCATCGCCCAGCGCCTGCCCGGCGGCATGGACAGCCCCGTGGGCGAGGGCGGCGCCCAGCTCTCGGGCGGCGAACGCCAGCGCATTGCGATTGCCCGCGCCCTTATCAAGGATGCGCCGATCTTGCTGGTGGACGAGGCCACCGCTGCGCTCGATACCGAGAACCAGGCGCTGGTTGCCCATACCCTTGCTCGTTTGCGCGGCCAGCACACCGTGGTGGTGATTGCGCACCAGCTGTCGACCATTGCCATGGCCGATCAGGTGCTGGTGCTGGAAGGTGGCCAGGTGGTGGAGCAGGGCACACCGGCGCAACTGGCAGCACAGCATGGCCGCTACGCGCAGTGGCTGGCCCAGCGCGCGCAGGCCCAGGGCTGGCGCATGGCGGCAGGCGAGGAGCGGGTGTGATGCGGCTGCGCTGGTGGTTGGGCTTTGCACTGCTGTGCCTGGCGTCCCTGTTGGTAGGGGCGCGCCAGATGGCCTGGTCGCAGCTCTGGGCCTTCTCGGGCGGTTCCGGCGATGCCTGGCTTACCTTGACGGCCAGCCGGCTGCCGCGCCTGGCCGCGCTGGTGTTGACCGGTGCAGGCCTGGCCGTCTGCGGCGTGATCCTGCAGCACATAGTGCGCAACAAATTCGTGGAGCCTGGTACCTCGGGCGGGCTCGATGCCGCCAAGCTAGGCATCCTGATCGCGATGACCTTGGTGCCCTCGGCTGGTGCCCCGGGCCGCATGGCGCTGGCGCTGCTGTTCTGCTTTGCATCCAGCCTGCTCTATGTCGCGATCATCGCGCGCATCCGTTTCAAGAACACCGTCCTGGTGCCCGTGATCGGGCTGATGTACGGCAGCGTGCTCAGCGCCGTGGCCGAGTTCTATGCCTACCGCCACAACATCCTGCAAAGCATGCAGGGCTGGCTGCTGGGCGATTTTTCGCGCATCGTGCAAGGCCATTACGAGATGCTCTACATCATCCTGCCCGTCGTGGCGCTGGCCTATCTCTATGCCCAGCGCTTTACCGTGCTGGGCATGGGGGAGGAGATGGCTACTAGCTTGGGGCTAGGCTATGCGGCCACCGCCACTTTGGGGCTGGTGCTGGTAGCCGTCACCGTCTCGGCCACCGTCATCGCCGTCGGCGCCATCCCCTTTGTCGGCCTGGTCGTGCCGCAGCTGGTGGCCTTGTACAAGGGCGACCACCTGGCCCGCAACCTGCCGCTGGTAGCGCTGGGCGGTGCCAGCCTGCTGCTGGTTTGCGATATCGCCGGGCGCCTGCTGATCTATCCGTTTGAGGTGCCCATTGGCCTTACCGCAGGCGCCTTAGGCGGCGTGGTGTTCCTGGTGCTGATTCTGCGGGGACGGCGATGAAGCGCGCTACCACCCTGAAGGCCGTGAGCACCCGCCATGCGCTGTGGCTGGGCATCGCCGTGCTGGCCCTGGGCTTTGTGCTGCTGGGCTCGGGCCTGGACCTGGGCTATGTCATCCCCCGGCGTTTGCTGCGGCTGGCTGCTATTGCGCTGGGCGGCATCTGCGTGGCGGTGTCGGCCATCGTGTTCCAAACGTTGATGGGCAACCGCATCCTGACCCCCGCCATCATGGGCTACGAGGCGGTGTTCTTGCTATGGCAGGCATTGCTGCTGCTGGTGCTGGGCGCGCAGGGCATGGGCATGCTGGGTGAGAGGGGCAACTTCCTGGTGTCGGTCGCGCTGATGCTGGTGTATTCCTGGGGCCTGCAGCGCTGGCTGCTGCGCCGGGGGCAGGGCGATATCTATGTGCTGCTGCTCGTCGGTCTGGTGCTGACCATGGTGATCGGCACCTTCACCCAGTTTGTGCAGCTGCGCATCAGCCCGGGCGAGTTTGCCGTGTTCCAGGGCATGAGCTATGCGTCCTTCAACCGTGCCCGGCCCGATACCTTGGCCTATGCGGCGCTGGCCGTGGGTGCGGTATGCCTGGTGTTGCACAAAACCCTGCCGGTGCTGGATGTGATGGCGTTGGGCCGCGAGCAGGCCATCTCGCTGGGCGTGCCCCATGCGCGCTGCATGCGCCTGTACCTGGCCTTGGTGGCGGTGCTGGTGGCGGTATCTACCAGCCTCATCGGGCCAACAGCCTTTATGGGCATCTTTGTGGCCAACATCGTCTATGCGCTGGCACCGCAATGGCGCCACCGCAGCACCTTGCCGATGGGCTGCGCTGTCGCCATCGCCATCTTCCTGGTAGCGCAGCTGCTGGTGGAGCATGTTTTCAACTACAAGACCACCGTCAGCATCCTGGTCAATCTTGTCTGCGGTGCTTACTTTCTGGCGCTGACTTTGCGCGGTCGGGCTCTCTCATGATCATTGTCAGCAACCTCCATAAATCCTATGGCAGCCGCGCCGTGCTGTCCGGCGTCAGCACCGCCTTCCCTGCCGGGCGCATCACCTCGCTGATCGGCCCCAATGGTGCCGGCAAATCCACCTTGCTGATGATGATCGCCCGCCTGCTGGCGCCCAGCAGTGGCGAGATCCAGTTGGACGGCCGCAGCATTGCCACCATCTCGGTGGCGCACTATGCGCTGCGCATCGCCACCCTGCGCCAGTCGCCCGGTTTTCAGATGCGCTTGACGGTCGAAGAGCTGGTCGGCTTTGGCCGCTTTCCGCACCACCGGGGCACGTTGACGAGCAAAGACCAGCAAGCCGTCGATGAGGCCATCGCGTTCCTGTCGCTGGAGCCGCTGCGCCACGCCTATATCGACGAGATCAGTGGCGGCCAGCGGCAGATGGCCTTTTTGGCGATGACCATTGCCCAGCAGACCGATGTGCTGCTGCTCGACGAGCCGCTGAACAACCTGGACATGAAGCATGCCGTGCAGATCATGCGCGCGCTGCGCAGGCTTTGCGACGAGGCCGGCCGCACGGTGATTCTGGTCATCCACGACATCAACTTTGCTGCCAATTACTCTGACCACATCGTCGCGCTCAAAGGCGGAATGCTGTGCTTCAGCGGGCCTATCGACACCGTCATCTCCGAAGCCAATCTGTCGCAGCTGTTCGAGCTGCGGTTTGACATCAGCCGCACCGCGCAGGGATGCCTGTGCAACTACTTCAAGACCTAGGAAACCTTTGCCATGCCACGCTCCCGCACCTGCACCCACACCTGCAGCCGCACCTTTCTGCGGCCCCTGTCTACGGCCATCGCCGCAGCCGCCGCTGTCACCATCGCCCTGGCCCTGAGCGGCTGCGACCGCGCATCCAGCTCGGCCGCCGATGCACCATCTGCCAGCTCCGCCGCCAGCAGCCCGCCGGCCGCCGCGCCCATCACCGTGCAGCACCAGCTGGGCAGCACCGTCATCCCCCGCACCCCGCAGCGGGTGGCTGCGCTGGAGATGAACGAGGCTGATTTCCTCGACCAGCTCGGCGTGCCGATTGCCGGCATGGTCAAGGACTATGTGCCGCACTTTCTGGCCAAGTACAAAGCCGATGAGACTGTGCAAGACCTGGGCGCCATCGTGCAGCCCAACCTGGAACGCGTGCATGCCTTGAAGCCCGACCTGATCCTGATCACCCCCTTGCAGGCCAACCACTACCAGGCGCTAAGCGAGATCGCGCCCACCATCCACTTGGATGTCGATTTCAAGGACAGCCATGCCAGGCATATTGCGGTCGTCAAAGAGCATCTGCTGACCCTGGGCCGCATCTTTGACAAAGAGGCGCTGGCCGCACAAAAGGTGGCCGCATTGGATGCCAAGCTGGCGCAGGCCCGCCAGCGCATCGGTGGCAGCAACGACAAGGCCTTGATCGTGTTGCACAACAACGGCGCCTTCAGCTCCTTCGGCCCGCAGTCGCGCTACGGCTTTGTGTTCAGCGATCTGGGCGTCAAGCCCGCCAGCACCGATGCCGAGGGCAGCCTGCATGGCCAGCCCATCTCCAGCGAGTTCATCCAGCAGGCCAACCCCGACATCCTCTATGTGGTGGACCGCACTGCCGTCATGGAGCGCCACGCGGTGATGACTGCGGACCAGCTGGCCAACCCCTTGTTGCGCGAGACCAAGGCCTGGAAGAGCGGCCGCGTCGTCTTTGTCGACGCCGACGCCTGGTACACCACCGGCGCCAGTCCCACCTCGCTCAGCTTGCTGATTGATGACGTGCTGCGCGGCTACCCGGGCTGACCGCCCGTCAGCTACCAGCTTCAGCTTCTCCTTTCCCTCCCGTTGTAGCCAGGTTCCGACCCAGCCAAAAAACCTCCAGGCGCATTGCGCTGGGCACCGCCGTGCGCCAAGCACCGGCGCCCGCCTGCGCGCCGCCCTTGCTTTTTCTGCATCCATAACATCTAAGGAACCAGGCATGTCTCAACGCCTTCAACCCCAGCACCGTCCCGCCCGCGCTTTGCGCAGCGCACGGCCCGCCGCGCAGCTTGCAGCACCTTTCCCTCTGCGCCGCAGCGCGCTCAACCCCCTCAGCCCCCAGGTGCTGCTGGGCCTGACCATTGGCGCCATGCTGGTCGCAGCGCCGCTGGCCAACGCGCAAACCAGCAGCGCGGCAGAGCCGGCAGCAACGGCAGACAACGCCGTCACCCTGGCACCCATCACCGTGCAAGAAAAAGCCGCCCAGGTTGCAGCGCCCTACGCCGGCGGCCAGGTCACCACCGGCGGCCGCGTGGGCCTGCTGGGCGACAAAGACTTCATGGAGACGCCGTTCAGCACCATCGGCTACACCGAGAAGTACATCGAAGACCGCCAGGCGCAGAACATCACCGACGTGATTGCCGCGACCGACCCGACGGTGTTCAGCAATGGCGTATCGGGCGCCTGGGCCGAGAACTATTCGATCCGGGGCTTCTCGTCCAGCTCCACCGACATGACCTTTGGCGGCCTCTACGGCATGGCGCCGTACTACCGCACCTCGCCCGAGATGTTTGAGCGCATCGAAGTGCTCAAGGGCCCATCGGCGCTGCTCAACGGCATGCCGCCGGGCGGCTCGGTGGGCGGTGCCGTCAACCTGGTGCCCAAGCGCGCCGGCAACGATCCGCTGACCCGCTTTACCACCACCTACATGTCGGATTCGCAGTTTGGCGGCCACCTGGACATGGGCCGCCGCTTTGGCGACCGCCAGCAGCTGGGCGTGCGCTTCAACGGCGTCTACCGCGATGGCGATGGCTCCATCCAGGACCAGCAAAAGAAGGTGCAGCTCGCATCGCTGGCGCTGGATTGGCGCGGCGACCGCGCCCGCCTGTCGGCCGACTTCTATGCCAGCGACGACCGGGTCAACGGCGTCAACCGGGGCATCAGCCTGTCGCCCGGCTTGCCCATCCCCAAGGTGCCCAAGGGCGATACCTTGCTGAACCCCGATTGGTCCACCGTGCGTACCAAGGACAAGGCCGCCATCCTGCGCGGCGAGTACGACCTGAACGACCAGGTCATGGCCTATGCCGCCTTTGGCATGAACAAGACCGACTACCAGTACAACGGGGCGATGTCGGCCCTGGTGCTGAACACCGCAGGCGACTTCCGCACCACGATGGGCCAGCTCGCCTTTGATGTCAAAAAGCAGTCGGGCGAGGTCGGCATCAAGGGCCGCACCCAGACCGGCGCCGTGGGCCACCAGTGGGCCATCAATGCCACGCACTACGCCCATAAGCAAGACGACTACGGCCGCCGCAGCGTGCCCGGCGCCGACTGGACCACCAACCTCTACAACCCCGTCTGGGGCCCGGTGGCCGACATCGTGCGGCCCCACATCATGCACACCGAGGTGCGCCTGGCCAGCTATGGCATCGCCGATACCTTGTCGATGGCGCAAGACCGCGTGCAACTCACCCTGGGCGTGCGCCGCCAGCAGGTCGTCAGCGACAGCTACGACATCAACACCGGCGCGCGCACCTCGCGCTATGACGAAAGCGCCACCTCGCCCGCCGCTGCGCTGCTGGTCAAGGCCAGCGACAACCTCTCGCTCTACGCCAACTACATCGAAGGCCTGAGCCAGGGCGCCACCGCACCGATGACCGCCGCCAACGCCGGCGAAGTGTTTGCCCCCTACAAGAGCAAGCAAAAGGAGATGGGCCTCAAGCTCGACCTGGGCGACTTCGCCCACACCGTCAGCGTGTTTGAAATCACCCGGCCCAGCAGCTATACCGACCCTGTCACCAACGTCTACTCCTTCGGCGGCGAGCAACGCAACCGTGGCATTGAGTGGAGCTTCTTCGGCAACGCCATGCACGGCCTGCGCCTGATGGGCGGCGTGGCCTACACTGCGCCCAAGCTGACGCAAACTGCTGGCGGCGTCAACCAAGGCAAGCTCGCCACCGGAACGCCCAAGTGGCAGGGCAAGCTGGGTGCGGAGTGGGATGTCCCCGGCGTGCAAGGCCTGGCCCTCAACGCCAATGCCACCGCCGTATCCCGCCAGTACATCAGCGCCGACAACAGCCTCTGGGCCGCCGGCCGCACCACCTATGACCTGGGCGCCCGCTACAGCACCAAGGTGGCCGACAAGCCCGTCACTTTGCGGGCGTCTGTTCTGAATGCGACCAACAAGTCGTACTGGGGCATGCCTCAGCTGTCCAGCCTGGCGCTGGGCGCGCCGCGTACTTTTGCGTTGTCGGCGTCGGTGGATTTTTAATTAAGTCAGAGCCGCTAACACGACCCAGCAAACCGAAGGTTTGCGTTGAGGCTGGGCGCCCCCGACAAGGCATCAAGCCGCAGACAGTACAGGCGTACGGCAAGGCTTGAGGCGGCCGGCTAGGCAACGACGTATCAAGGGTTGTGTTTGCGGCTCTTAGTAGCTAGCCTGCTACAGCGCCTGCCGCTGCGGTGGGGGTGGTGAGTAGGCCCAGGTTGCTGCTGCCGTTGGCAGGGGTGATCTGGGCTTTTTTTGTTGGGTTAGCCTTGTTTGAAGCGCGCTGATGCTGTCAACGCGATGCACTGTGCAGACGCAAAAAAACATGCCCTTGGCATGTGTGTAGATAGAGAGATCAGGGGAGGGTGGACAGAAGGCCTGCTGGTGCTGACTCGCCAAACATTGGCAGGGCAGAGCAAAGGCGCTGTCAGAGACTGGATCGCTGCGCTGCAATGGCGCTATCGAAGCCGGTGTTCATCGCAAAAAAATGCGTGGCTAGTGTGAACCATTGGCTGGCAAAAACGACTTCCGGACAGTTCCGGTAAGTCGCCCCACGATGAACCTTGGAGTAGCCGCAATTGCTACGCCATGGGTGCAGTATACGCTCAATTGAGAATCATTCGCAAATAAGCTTTGGGGTTGTGGGGGATTGAGGTGGTGAGCGATGAAGAACCGTAAATCGCAATTCTTGGAGTTTGCAGATGTAAGAAGACCTACCGGGGCGTTGACGAGGCACTGAAGCAGGTATTGAGTTGCCAGTTGGCGAAGCTAGTTCTTTGATAGTCGTTTTAGGCTGATTGCATTCGGTCAACCAAGCACACTCAATGACTAAAGGCACCTAAAGCTGTCTTCGCGGTGAATCTGCTTAGCACGTCTGCTCTACAACCGGAAGCGGTCTTATGAAGTGGATTCTAACCGAGGGATCGGTTTCCCGGAATCTGAAGTTGCGCTATTGATCCCTAGCTAGTTCACTGTAGAAGGGAAGTTTGTGAGGCATACCAGCTCGTCTTGAGTTCGTAGGCAGTTACAGTCGAAGTTTTTGAGCGGATTAGCTTTGAAGAGGCATCCTTATACAATATATAAAACGTTCACTACGAGATACATGTGAGATAATAGCTATGCCGACAAAAATACTGGCTGAAATATGTATCTTGAAGGTTAAAAATATGGAGGTTGCAATGATGCGAAGTAAGCACTAATTTCACTTTGATTGCAGACGAGATTCCATGGCGCGATATTAGCGATTGGTAGTCGGGAATATATATTGGCAAATTCCTTAAATTACTGGATAAATATATTATGAGAGCAATATTGCGAAGGTGTGAATCAGAGGATTTGGAATATATTTCTCGAGTTTTGGATAATTATTTATCATTGACAAATGACTCGCGGCGCAAAGAATTGCTCAGCCAAGCTCAGTCTAATGCTACTGCAAAAGAAGCATTGATCGAATTACTGGATAAACAAATTCGTTATTTCGGTTCTTCTGATTTTGCCTATCTTGCAAGGTCGATTTTCGATGGCGATGGCGGAATACCAGCAAATGAGCTTATTACTGATGTATGTGAAAAATCCAAAGTTAAGGTTAAATTGGGTGGCTCCGTGGAGTCGCGCTTAGAAAAGCTTGTAACATCGGTCGTAGAAAAAGAGCTGCTGAGTAAGTCGCCTGAAGATCTTGCTAAAGAATTTGAAGAAATGGGTGTTGAAAAAATAGACCGCGATACGGTCATGGAACATCTGAAGAGCAATGGCGCGATTGCGATTCTTCCAATTATTTTTCAAATTCTTGGCCCTAAAGTTGCCTTGGGGATTATCGAGGCAATCATTGTTAGTATAATAGCTAAAATTATCGGTCGCGAAGCGGCTAAAGCTCTCATAAAAGAGTTGGTAAAACGCAATCCGTGGCTCAATGCTTTGGGTCCCTGGATGTGGGGAGTATCTGCCGCATGGCTTGCTTTTGACGTGCAAGGACCCGCGTATCGTAAAACTGTTCCCATCTGTCTATACCTCGGTGTGGTCGCGCTGCGCGACGGACCAGAGACGTCAACTGCTGACTTCGCTTAGATAAATAACTGAAGTAATATTGACATATAAGGTCTAGTGCAATAAAAAATTATTTTAAAGCTCAATGGGCGCTTTCAATGGTAGTGAGATTTTGGGCGATAGCACTATTTGAGATTGCTTTGCATTTCTAACAAATGGAGTGATGGCATGGGTTGTTAAATGGAGTAACTCCCAACTCTGGCCGCAGCTGCTATAACCGAATGCAGCATCGCTGTCGGTTCTCTGAGAGCTTTAACTTTCTCGCTGAGGTTTGAACTCGGAGCTGGTTCGAGGTCATCGTCCCGGCGGTGGGCTCACCTGTCGCCTGTTGATGTGGCTGCAGATGGGGAGGCTATTGCACCGGGTAAATTCGAAGGTTGGATAATGGCAATCGGCCAAGGGTCGTCACTAATGGATGACATTCGAAGTTAGACATGAGAGGCGGTGCAAAGATGTAGCCCTTTTCACGTCCTGTCCATGGAATGATTAGCTATTGGCGGCAACGATCACGTAGGGTGTTACTACGAATGCTTGGATATCGGGAAGTGGATAGAGGACCTTGCAAAGCATGTGAACGGGCATTTGAATGAACCGTTGCAATGCTGGAGAGATGATCTCAAGTGCCTCAAGGTTAGACAAGAAATACTGATTCTTTGGAAGCAATGAATAGCTTATCTCTCCCGCTTTCACCTCAAAAAAAACGTTTAATGATCTCTCAGAGTTTTCTTGCTCACCCCATCTGCCAATGGTAAAAGCGCCTTGCACCCATAAAGTCGTGGGTTTCGTTCCCGGCTGAAAGTCAGGCGAATGTTCCGAATACTTATCGAGTAGCTTTGCTACCTCCTTGAACATGCCCTGAGCTGACGCAGTGTACTGCTTCGTTACTTCGCTATTCAACCCTGACTTTAGGAAAGAAATGCCTGCTTCGGCGTTAATTCCTTCCTTTCTAGATATGACTGTTCGAGACGCTATGCCTGTTTTAGACTCGTATATATCAGACAGAAATTCCAGATCAAGATAGAGAACGTCTTCGTAGTTCACGCGAATGCTCCTTTGGTATCTAATAAAAAGGCTAAACGACAAACGAAGGCGGGTCGACCTGAGCCATTTGTCAGGTAAGTTGGTTGAGAAGGCTCCGTATTGCCTTCCTATAGCGAAAGAGCATTGTGATGCCGATAGAAAGCGGCTCACCAACCTTGGGCGGTGGAGCGACGAACGATTTAACAATAGCAATCGATTTTTCATTCCAGAGACCTTTGCTGTGGGTAAGTACATTACGGACAGCTACAAGCTCAAGGCACCCGTGCGCAGCCCAATGAAAATCAGAATTTAGCGACTTTTTAAGCTTCTCAATTTTTGATTGTGGATAGTCACCAGCAGCCTCATTGCGTTGCTTCAGCACTTCATCCATCATTTCGTCCAAGATGACCACCAGGTCTTGCACAAGCATCTTGATCAACTGCCGCGAAATATCTGCAAAGTGCGTATTTGGATCACGACGAAATGTGATCCTGTTTTTGCCACCTGGATGGGCCAATAGGATGGAGCTATACGAGCAATCTTGTGCAATCCACGTGCTCGATTCCCTAGCTCTGTCATTCAGAGTATGAAGGTCTTCAAAGGAAATATCTTTCGCTAGCGATAGTGAATGAATAAGCGTGTATAAGGTGTTTGTCCAAACATTGATCCGTTCCCAGTCCATAGCGATTTATAAAATTGAGTTGCCTAACGTAATGTTGGCTCGCATCGAGGATGCGTGCCAAATATCAGGCTTGAGGTCTAAATTGGCACGTAAAACACGGAAAGAGGTTAGTGGCCTAGCATGATAGCGTGCATGCTGTAAAAATATAGCATTAAATTCAGCCATGAAGCCGCATCCTCATTCGTTGCGCCTTACATGATTGCTTGGCTCGATCCTTGAACGAATCCGTTACAAAAACGATATTCTACTCAATGCTCACGCCTATGTGCAGAGTAGCCCTTATTCATGAGATATCGATGGCCATCGCATTGGCGCGCATGCCAACATCGTAGGTGTAGCTTAGGGCAATGGCTAGGCTTCGGCAAGACGATTACAAGCACAAAGCGTCAGTTGGACAGCAGCTGTTGGAAATGGGCGGTATCAATGGCTAGAAGGACTTACTGTCAAGCGCAGGCACGTATCATCAAAAAACGCCTCGTTTTATATCTTCACTTGCTCGCGCATTGCGGCTCTTAGCCACCTACGCCATATATACGGTCCCAAGGACGCAAAAGCTCAGCGCCGGCCAGCCAACGACAAACAATCCCAACACTACTTCAAAGAAGAACAGCACACAGATCCATATCAGTACAGGCCTGAACTGGCGCGGCGCATGTTAGTGCACGCGAGAATCATCCTGCTCATTCACTCCAGCGTCGGAGGGATCAAGCACTTCAGCTTCGATACGGCCTCACCCAAGGAAGTTTGACTTACGGCTTCATCGGTCACGACGAAGCCTTTGTGTTCGTGCTTCATTGCAATGAATCCTTTTCGGTTGATGCATAAACGGAGACTGTCGGGTGACCCGCTTGCAAGCACTCAGAAGGCGACTGGGGTGAAAAAATAGTCCAATTCAGACTATTCCAGAATGGACTTTAACTTGGGCACAGTTTATGTCCACGCAACATGTACCGATCTACCCACAATCCCAACTATCAGCTCTTACTGTCCGTCCTCACTGTCACGCGCAAGCCCATGGGCGTGTCGCAAGTGGAGCTGGCACAGCGGCTTGGCAACACGCAGATGCGAACGTGGCGAGCGTCGCATTGATGCTGTGAAAGTGGTGGAATTCGCGGAGGCTCTTGGGGTGACACTGTTAGAGGTGATGGCGGAATACCTCGAAAGACGGGATAGCAACCTATTCGCAGCTAGCAAGAAGACGAGAAGCAGAAGCTGAGGGGAGCAGGCAACTGTTCGCTTGATTATGCAAACCTGGGGTGAGAAGGATGCGTAGCGGGGGATGGATTGCCGATGCACTTGCGTGCCGTATATCTAGCGATACTTTGACGAAGAGCTATAGAACAGTCCAGCAAGGTGTGCTATCGGCCATGAGCCGTCGCTGATGAAAGCAAGTTCCATCTTGCATCGACGTGGCCATGAAAGAAAGGGCAGACGCAGCCGGTTTCCTCCAGAGTTGCAAGGTGAAGCTGAATCTCGTAGAGAAAGTCCTCCTAGGCGCTCATATTTCCTTCCCTGACATATAACGTTTCCATGAGAGGTTGCATCCGGCTTGCTGGGCGACGAAGGGTTAGGCATTAGCTTTAGCATCAAAGAGGAAGATCATAGTAGGAACCAGTTTTTTTCTCTGCGTCCCAGATGCTACGAATGCTCTGTGCCGAGGCAGCCGCCTTCATTCCGTTGTTCCAGGCTTGCCAAACGCTGGGTTCGATGTAGCCGCGTTTGAAGTACAGATACTCCTCACCACAAAGATTTAGGTAGTCAATTACCTTCGATCTTTCTTTCTCCGTCAGATCAGCGATTGCCATTCGTCCTATGGCTGCGATATCCTCATTCATGACATCGTATCGAGCGTTGCACTCTTTAAAGATTTCACGGAATACGCGGAGTTCTTCAAGCTTTTGCTTCTGAAGAAAGTACGCAACCGAAAGAAGGGCTCCAACTACTGTTGCGATGGTTGCTACTTGTTCTTTCATTGCGAGAAGGGCGCAGATGGCGGATGCGACCGCGATGATTAGGATCCACCAGTAGTGCTCGAAAAGCCAGAACTTGAGACGGACGCTTAGAGGCATGTTTTATGACGCTTGACTAAGAAATTCAGCCGCCTCCGTAGACGGCCGGCTGGAATAATGAGTCAAAGCAGTAGAGGTTTAAATAGATGCCAGCGCTTCCTTTAAAGCTCGCACTAGGCTAGCAGCTTCAGCATCGCCAGCCATATGAAGCTCAATCCCATTTTCCAAGTTTTTGGAATGAGGGACGAAGGAAGAAGCCTGATTTTCCAATGTAATACGCAGTACTAGCCCTCCGCGGTCTTCCATGTCATTGCTTTTGAATACTGCAACAGTAACCTTACCGATAGCGCCGGCTTCATATGAAGCTGATTTTTCGGTGAAAAGAGTCGTAGATGCTCGTTCATCAACGTCATCATCATCCTCTTCTTCCATCCGGCCTAAAATTTTTGGGTTTTGCATTTTAATTCTCCTATCTGCTTATGACGTAATGTAGACCGCATCAAGCCGCAGGCCATATCCGGCGCATTTGGTTTAAATTGGCATCCAAAAACGCGGAAAAGGCCTGGTTGTAAGCTAGTTCGATGGCACGTATTCTGGATAATAAATTACAAAATTTAATCATCAATTCCGACTTCCCTCCTCTGCTGCGCGCCACATGGTACTAGATCATGTTTGTGAGCGAATTTGTTACAAACACTATAGCCTGCGCACCGGGCACTTTCATGTAAAAGGGGTATGAGTGTTTGTTAGATGGTACGTTGTATGAGCTTGAATGAATGACGGCTTTGGAGCTTTTCGTTGGATGGCCGCTCTGGGGCGACAGCGAGTACTCAAAGGCATCAACAGCGGACATCCGGCATCCCAGTTGACAGAGCCCAATATCTCTTGATGCAGCCACACACAGCGGCAATGACTGCAAGCAGCTGCTAAGCGGTAGCATGCCTTGTGAAGAGTTGACACGCACTATGGATAAGGGTGCTACCCACCCTTCACCCCAGCGCCGTATCCAACACCATCATCAAAACAAACCCCACCATCAACCCCGTAGTCGCAAAAAACTCATGCCCCTTGCGGTGCGATTCCGGGATGATTTCGTGGCTGATGACGAAGAGCATGGCGCCGGCGGCGAAGCCCAGGCCCCAGGGGAGGAGCAGGGCGGAGCTGCCGATGATGGCGGCTCCGGCGACGGCGCCCAGGGGTTCGACCAGGCCGGAGGCGATGCCCAGCAGGACGGAGAAGCCTCGGCTGTAGCCGACGGCCAGCAGCGCGGCGGCGACGACAAAGCCTTCGGGTACATCCTGGATGGAGATGCCGATAGCGAGCGCATTGGCGCGCATGCCTTCATTGCCGGCATAGCCCACGCCAATAGCCAGGCCTTCAGGCAGGTTGTGCAGGATGATCGCAAACACAAAGAGCCAGGTGCGGCGCAGCTGCTGGGCGCTGGCGCCTTCCCGGCCTTTGATGAAATGTTCGTGGGGCAGCAGGCGGTCCATTATCAGCAGGGCCATGCCGCCCAGCAGGATGGAAGTGCCGACGACACCGCCAGCAGCCCAGGCGCTGCCGCCAAAGATATTCGAGGCGCGTGCGGCATCCAGTGCGGGGATGACCAGCGAGAACGCGCAGGCGGCCAGCATCACGCCGGCGCCAAATCCAAACAAGGTATCGCGTGTGCGCTCAGACGGGCGTTGGGCCAGCAGCACGGGCAGGGTGCCCAGGGCAGTGGCCAAGGCGGCCATGCAGCCACCCAGTAGCGCACTGCGCACGGAGGGCTCGTTTTTGAGGCCATCCCAGATGAGCGCGCCGAGCGCGAACACCCCCAAACCACAGATCAGCAGACCGATGCGGGTTCGCAGCTTGAGCGCCTGCTTGGGCGCGGGGCTGGCGGTGCTGCGCGATGTGTCATCGCGCGGATCGGGCTGGTTGTCCATATCCATTGGTTGGTCGCCTGGGGTCATGTGCGTGCTCGCGTGCTCGGTAGGGAGATGGCTTATTTGCCCAGCGCTGCGGCGTACTTGCGGGCAACGGTTGCCCAGTCCACCACATTGTAGAAAGCGGCAATGTATTCAGGGCGGCGGTTTTGGTACTTCAGGTAGTAAGCGTGCTCCCACACATCCAGGCCCAGGATGGGGGTGTTGCCCGAGCCAATGCCCTTCATCAGTGGCGAATCCTGGTTGGCGCTGCTTTCCACCGCCAGCTTGCCTTCAGGGGTCACGGTCAGCCAGGCCCAGCCGCTGCCAAAACGGCTCAGTGCGGCCTTGGTGAAGGCATCCTTGAAGGCGTCAAAACCACCCAGGTCGGCATCGATGGCCTTGGCCACATCGCCTTGGGGCAGGCCGCCGCCGGTGGGGGACATCACTTCCCAGAACAGGCTGTGGTTGGCATGGCCGCCGCCGTTGTTGCGCACGGGCAGGCGCAGCTTCTCGGGCAGCGATTCGACCTGGGCCACCAGCGCTTCGATCGACAGGTTGGCGAACTCCGTGCCTTCCAGCGCCGCATTGAGGTTGTTCACATAGGTCTGGTGGTGCTTGCTGTAGTGGATCTCCATCGTCTGGGCGTCAATGTTGGGCTCCAGGGCATCGTAGGCATAGGCCAGCTTGGGGAGGGTATAGGACATATCGTGTGTTAGTCGTTGAGTGGAGAACAGTGGGTCAATGCCGGTGCGGCGGCTGTCAGTGCAGCAGCGTGCCCGGCGGCGGGTTGCCCGAAGGCATGGGAACGCTGTGGGCCTGCCGCTCCATCGCATCCTCGCGCTCGCGGGCGGCGCAGCGGTTGTGGTGCTCGGTCAAGGCGGCAAAGGTGTGGTGCAGGTGCTTGCAGGCAGCAGATCGCAGATCGGCGCTGGCATGGTCGTCGCGCGTCAGGGCCAGCAGCTGGTGGTGCGCGCAGTTGATGCACTCGCCGGCCGATACCGGCTGGCTCAAGGTGTTGAAGCAGTCGGCCAGGTTCAGGTGCGCCACCACAAAGGCGGCCAGGCGGTCATCGGCGCAGACGCCTGCTGGTGCATCGTGGAACAGCTGGTGCGCCACGCGCAGCGCATGCTCGTGCCAGGCCAGCGCTTGCTCGGGGCGGTTGTCGCGGCTGGCTTCCACGCCGGTCTGGGTCAGGCGCTCCCATTCGCGCAGCAGCAGCGGGCCCGATACTGAGGACGGAAAACGCGAGCTCATGGCAGTTCCTTGGCGGGCACGCTGGCCGCCGTCATCACCCAGGCATGCGAGGCCTTGGCGGTTTCTGTGGGGGCAAAGGCCTTGGGGTCTTCGAGCAGGCAGGTGGTGCCCAGGCGCTTGCACTGGTCGTGGTCGCGCCAGTAACCGCCGTGGCTGATGCAGCCGGTCTGGCAGATCACCAAGTTGGTGGCATGCTGGCCCAGCTCTTGCAGATAGGCATCGGGTGGGGGCTGGGGTGCGGCCACTACCTCCATGGTCGCGGCCGGGTCCACACAGCGGCGCACTGCCGTGACGGCCGCGCGGTTGGCGATGGTCGACAGGTGTACCAAGCGGTCCTCGCGCTCCCAGATGAGGGCGCTGTCGCGCATGATGACCTGGGCCCGCAGCTGCGTGACCTGGGCGCGCAGCGCCTCGACCTCTGCGCGCAGAGCATCGACTTGGGCCGTGCAACGGGCTTGCAGTGCCGCATAGTGGCGAAGCATCACACCGTGCTCCTGCACCAACGGGTGGATGTCACTGTCTGGGTTTGGCACGGTTGGCTCGCCTCCACGGGATAAACGGAAAACACTTTGCTCGGCATCAAGGCAAGGTCAAATAAAAACATAATAAATGAGAATCGTTTCTATTCGCAAACTCATTTGTATATGGCCTGCCAGTTAGCAGTGGAATAGGGCTATCAGTTGAGCGAGCCATACGGCCGGAAGGGGCGATGCGGCCTTCGATAGAATGACTGTATAAAAATACAGATAAGCTATCACTCACACCCACCGCATCCATCCCCATGCTGGCCCCCCACCGCTACTACTACCTGCATAACTTCGAGCGCGCGCTGCAGTGGTTGGGGCAGCGCTATGGCGATGTGCTGGATGCGCGAGAACAGCAGTTTTTGGCGGACTTTGCCCAAGCGCCCATGCAGTCGCAGGCACTGATGGTGCGCATGCTGATGCGGCGCGGGCCCTGGTTCCGCGCGGACAAGCTGGTCTACGACGAGATCCCCGATGTGCATGCCGCCGCCCAGCCCTTGCTGGCGCTGGGCTGGATCGATGCCGATGCCGACATGGCCCTGGCCGAGCTGTTTGCGCTGCACACCAAGCCCGAGCTGCTGCAGATATTTGCCAACGCCGGTTTGGCGCGCTCGCTGCGCAAGGCCGACATGCTGGCCCAGCTTGCGCAATGGGCGCAGCCGTCAGACCCAAGCTCCGAGCAAGAAGCCCAAGAGCAGCTGCAGCCCTACCACCGCTGGCACCCGCAAGCCGAGCATGCCGCCTGGCGCGTGACGGTCGGCGAGCTGGCCGAAGGCCTGCGCCTGATGTTCTTTGGCAATCTGCACCAGGACTGGTCAGAGTTTGTGCTGGCCGATCTGGGCATCTTCAAATACGAGACGGTGGCCTTTGATGCGCAGTCGCGCGCCTTCCAGAACCGTGCCGATGTGCAGGGCTACCGCCAGCTGCAGCAGTGGCGCCAGGCGGTGGATGAGGACGAAGACCGCCAGGCCTTGATGGACGCGCTGGCCGCCTGGCGCAGCGCCAACCCCTGGCTGCAGCAGCGCCATGCCAAGGTGCTGCTGCGCCTGGGCCAGGCCTGCGAGCGCAGCCAAAGCTGGGCCCTTGCCGAGCAGGCCTATGCCGCCAGCCCCTACCCGGGCGCACGCCACCGCCGCATGCGCGTGCTAGAACGCATGGAGCGCTTTGACGAGGCCCTGGCCCTCGCCAGCGCCGCTGCGCAGCAGCCCGAGAGCGATGAGGAAAGCCAGCGCCTGGCCCGCATGCTGCCGCGCCTGCGCCGCCACCTGGGCCAGCGCAGCGCCAGCCGCCGCGCGCTGAAACCCGAGGTGGCCCAACTGCGCGAGGATGTGGCGCTGGACCGCGTGCTGCGCTTGCCTCGTATGGCGCACGGCATGGCGGCGATGGATGCGCTGAGCGACGCGGCCGCATTGGAAGCGGCCTTACGCGCTGGTGAAGCCATCGAGGCCATGGAAGCAGCAGGGGCAACGCAGGCCCCCGAAGGCCTGCGCCTGATGGCCGTGGAATACGCCTTGCGCGACCACTGGCACCGCGACGATGCGCCGGTGTTCTATGTCGAGAACGCACTCATCAACTCGCTGTTTGGCCTGCTGTGCTGGCCGGCGATTTTTGCGCCTTTGCCGGGGGCGTTTTTTCATCCGTTCCAGGCGGGGCCGGCCGATGTGTATGCGCCCGATTTTGTCGCGCGGCGTGCAGCGCTGTTTGGCGCTTGTCTGGCCATGCTCGATGACGGCAGCTATGCCGAGGTGATCCGCCAGCGCTTTGCCGACAAGGCCGGGCTGCAGTCGCCCTTTGTGTTTTGGGGCACGTTGACCGATGCATTGCTGGCGCATGCGCTGGCCTGCATACCGGCGGCCCACCTCAAGCTGCTGTTCCAGCGCCTGCTGGGCAACCTGCAGGCCAACCGCACGGGCTTCCCCGACCTGGTGCGTTTCTGGCCGCTGGAGCGGCGCTACCAGCTGGTGGAGGTCAAAGGCCCGGGCGACAAGCTGCAGGACAACCAGATCCGCTGGCTGGAGTACTGCGCCGCCCATGGCATACCCGTGGGCGTCTGCCATGTGCAGTGGCGCGAGGCGGGCGCATGAGCTACACCGTGGCGGTGCGCGCCTTGTGCGAGTTCACTGCCCGTGCGGGCGATCTGGATTTGCGCTTTACGCCCGCGCCATCGGCGCTGGAAGGCATTGAAGGCCATGGCCTGGTGCGCGCACGCCGGGGCGCTGGCTATGAGGCGGAACTGCGCCTGGCAGGCAGCTATGAAGACCTGCAAGTACGCGGCCGCGCCGATGGCTTTGACCCGGGCCTGGGTCAGCTCGAAGAAATCAAAACCTACCGGGGCCAGATCGACAGCGTGCGCGACAACCACCGCGCCTTGCACTGGGCGCAGGCCAAGGTCTACGGCCATCTGCTGTGCCTGGAGCGGGGCCTGCCCAGCCTGAAGGTGGCGCTGGTCTACTTCAACGTCGGCACGCAGCAAGAGACCGTGCTGGCCGAGCCCTACAGCGCCGCCGAGCTGCAGGCGTTTTTTGAGCAGCAATGCCGCTTGTTTTTGGACTGGGCACGCAGCGAGGCCGCGCACCGCAGCGCACGGGATGCGGCTCTGACTGCGCTGCGCTTTCCGTTTGCGCAGTTCCGCACGGGGCAGCGGGCGCTGTCGGTGGCGGTGTACCGCACCGCGCAGGCAGGCTTGCAGACGGGCGGCGGCAGCTGTTTGATGGCGCAGGCGCCCACCGGCATTGGCAAGACGGTGGCCACGATCTTCCCCATGCTCAAGGCCAGTGCAGAGCAGGGGCTGGACAAGCTGTTTTTTCTGACGGCCAAGACCACCGGCCACCGCCTGGCCCTGCATGCACTGGGCCTGCTGCAGACGGCGCTGCAGGGCCAGACGGGCGCAGTGCCGTTGCGCGTGGTGGATCTGCAGGCGCGCGACAAAAGCTGCGAGCACCCGGACAAGGCTTGCCATGGCGAATCCTGCCCGCTGGCCCAGGGCTTTTACGACCGCTTGCCAGCGGCCCGCGCCCAGGCCCTGGCGCAGGAGCCCATGCTGACGCCCGACAAGGTGCGCAGCCTGGCGTTGCAGCACCAGGTCTGCCCTTATTACTTGACGCAGGAGCTGGCGCGTTGGAGCGATGTGGTCGTTGGCGATTACCACTACTTTTACGACAGCGCCGCGATGCTGTATGCGCTGACCCAGGCCCACCAGTGGAAGGTAGGGGTGCTGGTAGACGAGGCCCACAACCTGCTCGAACGCGCCCGCCGCATGTACACGGCCGAGCTGCCGCAGCACACCCTGGCAGCGGCGCGCAAGGCGGCGACCGGCCCGGTCAAGAAATCGCTGGATGTCTTGAACCGCCAATGGACTGCCCTGAACAAGGCCCAGCAAGAGGGCGGGCAGGACTACCAGGTCTACCCCGAGCTGCCGCCCGGCCTGCTGGGCGCCGTGCAGCGCGCCGTGGCCGCCATTGCCCAGGCCCAGGGCGACAGCCCCATGCTGCCCGGTGATGCGGTGCTGGGCTTTTACCTGGAGGCGCTGTCCTGGCTGAACCTGGCCGAGCAGCTAGGGCCGCATGCGCTGTTTGATACCAGTTTGTGGAGCAGCGCGGCGTCCGGCCGCCGGGGGCCCATGTCTACGCTCTGCATCCGCAATGTGGTGCCCGCGCCGCACCTGGCCGCGCGCCATACCGCCGCCTGCGCTACCGTGCTGTTCTCCGGCACCCTGGGGCCGCAAGCCTTCTACCAGGATCTGCTCGGCCTGCCGCCCGCCACGCAGTGGGTAGAGGTGGCATCACCCTTCCAGGCCGCGCAGCTGCAGGTGCAGATTGCGGGGCACATCTCCACCCGTTACCAGGACCGGGCGCAGTCGCTGGTGCCGATTGCCGAGCTGGTGGCAGCGCAGTTTGCCCGCCAGCCGGGCAACTACCTCTGCTTTTTTAGCAGCTTTGATTATTTGCAGCGCGCCGCCGAATGCATGCAGCGCCTGCACCCGCAGCTGCCGCTGTTCTGCCAGACCTCCGCCATGGATGACGCCGGGCGCGCCGCCTTTTTGGCGCGCTTTGATGAGGCGGGGCAGGGCATTGGCCTGGCCGTGTTGGGCGGTGCCTTTTCTGAGGGGGTGGATTTGCCGGGCAACCGGCTGATTGGCGCCTTTATTGCCACCCTGGGCCTGCCGCAGATCAACCCCATCAACACGCATATGCAGCAGGCCATGGCGCAGCGCTTTGGCGCCGCCAAGGCCTATGACTACACCTACCTCTACCCGGGGCTGCGCAAGGTGGTGCAGGCTGCCGGGCGGGTGATCCGCAGTGAGGACGACCGGGGCGTGGTGGTGCTGATCGATGACCGCTTTCACCGCGCCCAGGTGCGTGCGCTGCTGCCAAGCTGGTGGGAGCCGCAAAAACTGTAGCGCAGCGTTTGTCTCAGAGGGTGTTAGGGGTTTCTGTACCAAATTTCCCATCACTTGAGGCGCTGTAAGAAAATACGGGCCTCTATGCCGATCCAAGTCTTTTCTTTCTCGCCCCTGAGCCCTGTGGCCGGGGCCGCTGCGCTGCTGTGCGCCCTGTCCGCCGCTGCGCAAACTGCACCAGCAACACCTTCCACCCCTGACGCCACGCAGGCACCCGCTGCCGAGGCCACCTTGCCTACCGTGTCGGTGCGCTCGGCAGTCGGCACGGCCGATCTGCTGCGCCTGCCGGCCTCGGCCAATGTGGTGGAAGGCCGCGAGCTGCAGGATCGGCAGATGCAGGTCAACCTGTCCGAAGCGCTGGGCAGCGTGCCCGGCCTGACCCTGAACAACCGCAACAACTACGCCCAGGATCTGCAGCTGAGTGTGCGTGGCTATGGCGCGCGCTCCACCTTTGGTGTGCGTGGCCTGCGCCTGTATGTCGACGGCATACCGGCGACCATGCCCGATGGCCAGGGCCAGACCTCGAATGTCGATATCTCCAGCCTGGAGCGGGTGGAGGTGCTGCGCGGCCCGTATTCGGCGCTGTACGGCAATGCCTCGGGGGGCGTGCTGAGCTTTTACACCGAAGACCCGCAAGGCCCCCTGAAGCTGGAAACCGGCGTGAGCGTGGGCAGCGATGGACAGCAGCGCTACAGCCTGAAGGCCAGCGGCCAGACGGAGGGAGGCATGGGCTATGTGCTGAGCACCAGCCGCTTTATGACCGATGGCTACCGCGAGCACAGCGCGGCAGACCGCAACCTGCTCAATGCCAAGCTGGTGATTCCGCTGGCGCATGACGACAAGCTGACCCTGGTGGCCAACCACACCCGGGGCGATGCGCAAGACCCGCAGGGCCTGACGATGGCGCAGTGGCAGGCCGATCCGCGCCAGGCCAGCAGCGTGGCCGACCAGTACAACACGCGCAAATCGCTGGAGCAGCAGCAGCTGGGCGCCACCTATGACTTGCGCATCAATGCCCAGCAAAGCCTGAGCCTGTCGGCCTACTACGGCCACCGCAGCATGCTGCAGTACCAGTCCATCCCCAAAGCGCCCCAGCTGGCGCCGGGCCATGCCGGCGGCGTGATCGACATGGCGCGCGACTACGCCGGCGCCCGCCTGGTCTGGGTGGGCGAGTTCGACAGCATCGTGCCGCTGCAGCTGAGCGCGGGGCTGGATCTGCAGCAGATGACGGAAAACCGCCAGGGCTACGAGAACTTTGTCGGCGACACCTTGGGCGTGCGCGGCCAGCTGCGCCGGGATGAGAAAAACAAGGTCAGCAGCACCGACCCGTTTGTGCAGGCACGTTGGCAGCTGGCGCCCCGCTGGAGCCTGGATACCGGCCTGCGCTACAGCCGGGTGCGCTTCAGCTCGGACGACTACTACATCACCCCCGGCAATGGTGACGACAGCGGCAGCAGCCGCCACAGCAAGCTGCTGCCTGTCGCCTCGCTCTCTTACCAGCTCAGCCCGCAGCAAACCATCTATGCCAGCGTGGGGCGCGGCTTTGAGACGCCGAGCATCACCGAGATGTCCTACCGCAACAGCGGCTCGGGCCTGAACACCGATCTGCGGCCCACCAGCAGCACGCAGTGGGAGCTGGGTTACCGCCAGCAGCTGCGTGGCGATGCGCTGCGTGGCCTCTGGAGCGCGGCGCTGTTCCAGTCGCACAGCAGTGACGAGATAGTGACCGACCAAAGCGCTGGCGGCCGCACCACCTACCGCAATGCCGGCAAGACCCGGCGCCAGGGCCTGGAGCTGTCGGCCCAGCTGGACCTCATGCGCGACTGGCAGCTGCGCGCCGCCTACACCTGGCTGGATGCGCGCTTCCGCGAGGATTCGGGCAGCGGCATGGCCGGCCAGCGCCTGCCCGGCCTGGCCCGCCACAACGCCTACCTGGGTGCGGACTGGCACTTTGCGCCGGCTTGGACCGTCGGCATGGGTGTGCAGGCCAGCTCCAATGTGCAGGCCAACGATGCCAACACCCAGGCCGCCCCGGGCTATGCCACCACAGCCCTCAGCCTGGGCTACCGCGCACAGATCGCCCCGCGCTGGACCTTGGCCGCCTTTGCGCGGGTCAACAATGTGTTCGACAAGAACTACATCGGCTCGGTCATCGTCAATGACGGCAACCAGCGTTATTTTGAAAGCGCAATGGGGCGCAACTGGGCCAGTGGCGTCAACGTGACGTACCAGTTCTAAGCACTCACCTCCGCCCCGCCAGCGCTCCAGGCTTGCTGTGGCTTGCTGGTGCATGGCGCGGGGACATAGGGGCAGCCGGTAAAATCCCCGGTTTTGCGGGCTGGCCGCCAGCTCTAGCAGCTGTCCCCAGCGCTTGCCGCAAACCCCATTTTTTGAAACCACCCGCCTGCGCTCTGCAGCTGCCCCGGCCCTGGCCCCGCAGCCCCCGCGCCCTGGCGGCTGTCTGTTGGTGCCTCCATGAACAACACCCCCCCTTCCTTTCTGAGCCGTATCGCCATTGCGATCGGCAGCTTTTTTGCGATCCTCGGCAATGGCCGCCTGGCCGCTGATGTGCAGCGCGTGCGTGGCGGCGAAAGCCTCGCAGCCGATGTGCCACCGAAGGAAGTGCGCGTCGAAGTACCGGTCGAAAAGATCGTCGAAGTCCGCATCGAGGTGCCGGTCGAGAAAATCGTTGAGAAGACGGTAGAAAAGCGGGTTGAAGTACCGGTGGAAAAGCTGGTCGAAAAGGTCGTTGAAAAGACCGTGCAACTGCCCACCGAGACCGCTGCGCTGCAGCTGCTGGGCCTGCTCCAGCGCGAGGCCCGCTTTGTCGACTTTATCCAGGAAGACGTAGCGCCCTACACCGATGCCGAGATTGGCGCCGCCTCCCGTGTGGTGCATGAAGGCTGCCGCAAGGTGCTGCGCGAGCACTTTGCGTTGACCCCCGTGCGTGCCGAGGCCGAAGGCAGCCGCATAACCTTGCAGGCCGGCTTTGATGCCGCTGCCGTGCGCCTGACCGGCAATGTCGTGGGCGAGGCCCCGTTCACCGGCACCCTGGGCCACCGGGGTTGGCAGGTGACGGAGGTCAAGCTGCCCCAGCTGACCAACACGGCGGCAGCCAAAGTGCTGGCCCAGGCCGAGGTGGAGCTGTAAACCATGCAAGCACCCGCACAATTCAGCATCGGTATCGACCTGGGGACCACGCACTGCGCGCTGTCCTATGTCGACAAAAGCGCCAGCGATGGCGAGAACCTGGTCCAGCATGTGCTGGCCATCCCCCAGCTCACGGCGCCTGCCAGCATCGAGGCACGCCCGCTGCTGCCGTCCTTTTTGTACCTGCCCCATGAGAGTGAGCTGAGCGCTGCCGACATCGCCCTGCCTTGGGGCGCCCAGCAGGATTTTGTCGTCGGCGAGTTTGCCCGCTCGCGCGGTGCGGCCACGCCGATCCGCCTGGTCTCCAGCGCCAAGAGCTGGCTGTGCCACCCGGGGGTGGACCGCCGCAGCCCCCTGCTGCCGGCCGATGCCCCAGCCGAGGTGCACCGCATCTCGCCCCTCACCGCCTCGATCCGCTACCTGTCGCACCTGCGCTGGGCCTGGGAGCAGGCCCACCCCGAGGCACCGTTTGATGCGCAGGACATCACGGTCACCATCCCCGCATCCTTTGACCCGGCCGCGCGCGAGCTGACGGCCGAGGCCTGCAAGGCGGCCGGTTTTCAAAAGCTGAGCCTGCTGGAAGAGCCGCAAGCCGCGCTCTACAGCTGGATCCAGGCCAGCGGTGGCGACTGGCGCAAGCAGGTGCAGCACGGCGATGTGATCCTTGTCGTGGACGTGGGCGGTGGCACCACTGATCTGTCGCTGATTGCGGTGCTGGAGCGCGATGGCAATCTGGCCTTGGAGCGCGTGGCCGTGGGTGAGCACATCCTGCTGGGCGGCGACAACATGGACCTGGCCCTGGCCTATGCCGTGGCGCGCAAGCTGGCGCAAGAGGGCAAGCAGCTCGACGCCTGGCAAACCCGCGCGCTGGCCCATGGCTGCCGCGCCGCCAAGGAGCAGCTGCTGTCCGATGAGGCGCTGCAATCCGTACCTGTGGTGGTGCCCAGCCGGGGCAGCAAGCTGATCGGCGGCAGCATCCGCACGGAGGTGACCCGCAGCGAAGTGCTGGCCACTCTGGTTGAAGGCTTCTTCCCGCAAGTCGCTGTGAGCGACAAGCCCATCAGCCGCGCGCGTGGCGCGCTGACCCAGCTGGGTCTGCCCTATGCGCAAGATGCCGCCGTCACCCGCCACCTGGCCGCCTTCCTGTCGCGCCAGGCCGGTGTTGCCGAGCAGATCGACGGCCTGCAGGGCACCCAGCCTGAAGGCGCGAGCTTTCTGCACCCGACTGCGATCCTGTTCAATGGCGGCGTGCTCAAGGCACCGCAGATCGAGCAGCGCATCACCGATGTGCTGAATAGCTGGCTGGCCGCCGAAGGCGCCGCCCCCGCGCGCCTGCTGGACGGTGCCAATCTGGACCTGGCTGTGGCCCGTGGCGCTGCCTACTACGGCCATGTGCGCGAAGGCCGGGGTGTCCGCATCCGTGGCGGCACCGCGCAGTCCTACTATGTCGGCGTCGAGTCCAACATGCCTGCCATCCCCGGTATGGAGCCCCCCATGTCTGCGCTGTGCCTGGCACCGTTTGGCATGGAAGAGGGCAGCGAGGCAGCCCTCGATACGCAGGAGTTCGGCCTGGTTGTTGGCGAGCCGGTGCGCATGCGCTTCTTCGGCTCCAGCGTACGCCGCAGCGATACCGTCGGCACCATCCTCGACTTCTGGGGCCCCGAGGAGCTGCTGGAGCTGCAGGAGATTGAGCTGAACCTACCCGCCGAAGGCCGCGCCAATGGCGAGGTCGTCCCCGTCACCCTGCATGCCCGCGTGACCGATATCGGCACCCTGGAGCTCAATGCCGTGCCCGTGGGCGGCAGCGAGCGCTGGAAGGTGGAGTTGGATGTGCGGGCGCAGACCGCGGCTGAGCAGTAAGCAGCGCTCTTCTGTTTAAAGCAGCACCCATAAAAAATGCCACCGCGAGGTGGCATTTTTGCGTTAAGGCACCGCAGTGCGGCGTGATCAGACTGTGCGTCGGCGCATGCGGCGCATACCCATCAGCGCCATGCCCAGCGACAGCGCGCTGACGGCCCAGGTGCCCAGGCTTGGCACTTTCTTCAGCGTTCCGGCATCGGTGGGGGTGGCATTAGCGACCAATGTATTGGTAATGGTCGCGCTGTTGGCACCAGCAGCAATGGCCGCAGGCTGCGCATAGCTTGGCTCAGCCCAGCGGTAGCCCGTAGGAGCGGCGGGCAGCGCACCTTCGGCCACCGTGCAGGCGCTGCCTTGCTGGATGGTGATGGGTGCTGCGCTTCCCTGGTTGGCGGCTACCACCAGGTTGCCGCTGAAGGAGGCAGCCGGGCCGGTGCAGGTGACGGTGAAAGGAATCTCGCCGGCAAAGGGAGCTGCGCCTGCGGGGGCGGTCACCACCTTGTTCACGGTCAGCTGTGCAGCGGCGACAGAGCGCAGGTACCAGTTGCCATCGTCTGCGTCACGCACCAGTTCGTAGCGGACGCCACCGGCATCCAGAAAACCGCCTGGCAGCGCAAAGACACTGTCTGCCGAGCTGGCTGCGCCGCCCGTCACACGCACTACCAGAATGCCTTTGCCGGTGGTGAAGGCCGGCGCGCTGGCGGCATCGGGCAGCACGGAGAGCAGCGTAGGTGCACCGCCAGCGGCTGTGGACGTCACCTGCAGCACATCGCTGACGGAGGTGGAGGCATCGTTGAGCACGGTGTTGAGCACCAGGGTGCCACCATTGGCGGTGTAGACCCCTGTTAAAGCCAGGGTGTTGTTGGGGCTGGCATCGCTGCGTGCCAGCGATACGATGCCGCCGGCATTGCTTAGGTCACCCGTGGCGGCCAAGCTGGGCAGCAAAGAGGCATCCAGCACCGCATCGCTTTGCAGATTGAGCACCGTGAAGGCCGACGTTGCGGTCGCTTCCCACAAGGCAGCACTGTTCAGGTTCAGCGTCAGCTGACCGCCGCCTGCCAGCAGGCTGGCGCCTTTGTAGTGGCCGCCGTTGCCGGTATAGGTGGCAACACTGCTGGCATTGGCGTTCCAGACCACCGGCGCCGCCGTGGCGGTCACTGCCTCCAGGCTGGTGCTGCCCGTTGCGCCCACGTAGTTGAAGGAGCTGCCTTGTGCATTGATGCTAAGGCCCGAGCCAGCACTGAAGCTGCCATTGCCCCGCAGCTGCAGGCCAATGCCTCCCGCCCCCGATGCCGTGATGGTATTGCTGGCCAATGGCCACTGGGCAATGCCGCCGGCACGGATATCCACCGCTGCTGCACCTGCACCCGCTACCGTCACCGTGGTGGCACCATTCAGATTGACCTGGGAATTCGTTACCACCACCCCTGGCGTGAGGCCTGAGGCTACTGCTGCATTGACCGTCGTGGTACCCGTCACCGTGGTGGTGCCGCCCTGGCTCCACAGCGGTGCGTAGCTGAAGCCGGCGTAGTAGGTGGATTGGAAACTCAGCAGCAGATTGCTGCCCACGGTGACCGTTCCCGCACCGACGTACAGACCCGAGCGGGTGCCGCCCTGGCTGGTGATGCTGAGGCTCTGCTGGTAGTTGGCCGTACCCGCGTTGTTACGTACCCCATCGCGGGTGCCGAAGCTGCTCGATGGTGCGCCGGTGTTGGACAGCACGGTGACATTGCGCTGGAAGCTGACGACAGCGGTGCTGGCTTGTTCAATACCAGCGGCATTGTTACGGCCGCTGGTCTTGTTGACGGTGACATCGCTCAAAAAATTGGCGACACCAGCACCGGATACCAGAATGCCGCGACTGTTGTTGCCGTTGGTGTCCGTGATCGTCAGCACGCCATCGACGGTGGTGTTGCCGTTGACCTGCACCAAGCCTGTTGCAGAAAATCCGTCCACGGTCACGGCGATCGGGTTCGCCGTGTATTCACAGGTGGAGCCTCCGTCCTGAATGGGCGAGGTATAGGACGAGGCAGCCAGGTTGGCAGGGCATGCAGCCAAAGCCAACTGAGGCGCTGCAAACAGCCCCGCAAGCAAGCTGCCATGGAGGGCGGTTTTGCCCCATGGAGATGCGGCACGGAGGAGATTCAGATGCGAAGTCGCGGATTCGGAAGCGAGGTGCATGGCGTATTTGTAAAAAATTTAATCAATAGGTAATTTTTACAAGATAACCGCAACAAATTAATTGCACCAGCGCGCTCCCCCTCGAACCCTTTGGAAAATTGTGAACTTTATTGAAGACCTTTGGTTTGTTGAAAAATTGTTTGGTTTATGCACGGTTCGTGACCCTGTTGTCGCGCTGAGCGTCTTTGGCTGAGCCTCAAAACACCCGCCCTTCCTCCAGATGCGTCCGCGTGCCATTGAGCACATAGTCCCCCACCACCCGGGTCTTATGCAGCAAAGGGTTGTGGCTAAAGATGGTGCGCAGGTTGCGCCAGTGGCGGTCCAGGTTCAGCTGGCGTGAGGTGGCGGAGGCGCCGCCCACTTCAAACAGGCGCTCGCCGGCATTCAGCGCCAGGCGGCTGACGACCAGCTGGGTCTGGGCGGTGGCCAGCGCCCCTTGCAGCACGGCATCGTCCGCACTTTGCGGCGCATGCACGATGGCATAGGCGCCCTGGTCGAGCTGGCGGGCGTTGGCGGCGACCAGCGCATCGATCGCATAGCTGGCGGCGGCCAGCTCGCCGACGACGGCTTGCACAAAGTGGTCGTCGCGTGAGCGCTCGGCCGGGCTGTGCATTGCGGGCCTGCCCAGCTGCAGCACATAGTGGCGCGCATCGGCCAGGATATTGCGCACAATGCCGGCGGCAGTGGCCACGAGGATCAGCTGGCGCAGTGCAGACGCATGGCGGCCGGCCAGGTTGTCGCGCGCGCCGGGGCTGATTTCGTCGTCATAGACCAGCACGTTGTTCAGCTCCAGGCTGCCGCTGGCGGTCAACCGCTGGCCCATGCCGTCCCAGTCGTCAAGCACCCGCACACCTTCGCGCTGCACGGGGATGACGGCATTGACGCCCTGGCCCTCGCCATTGACGGCAAAGACATTGAAGTAGTCCGCGTAGGCCGTGCCGGTGGCGTAGTACTTCTTGCCATTCAAGCGGTGCTGGGCACCATCGCGCAGCAAGGTGGAGGTGCTGATACCGGCGCGCGCGGTGCCCAGCTCGGTAAAAGCGCCGCCAAACAGCTTGCCCTGCAAGGCCCAGGCGTTCTGGCGCTGGGCCAGGGGCGATGGTTTGGTATCCAGCCGCAGCAGCTCGGTGGTGTTGAAGTGGGTGCGCAGCGCATGGGCCACGTTGGAGTCAGCCGCGGCCAGGGTGCTGACCACCTCGACCACATCGGCCACCGATCCGCCCGGCCCGCCCTGTTCACGCCCAATGCGCAGGCCCCCCAGGCCCGATGCGCGCAGCAGGTCAAACGCTGCCCAGGGTGGCTCGCGCAGCAGCTCGCGCTGTGCAGCGCCTTGGCCGATATCGGCAGCCAGCTGGGGCAGGCGGGCCAGCAGGTCATCGCGGCTGGGGTGGCTGGTGCGCAGGCGGGGAACAGAGGCATTCATGGCGGTGGACCTGGTGGGTTTAAGCGGCCGCTGGTGTGGGGGCTACATAGGTGACCCGGCCTTCGACCGGGTGGCCGGGGTCGGTAAAGCCCAAGGTGGAGGGGTGGCCGGCGGCCACCAGGCGGTTGACCAGGGCCTCGTCATCGGCGGTGAACTGGTAATCCAGCGCGCGGATATAGCCATCCCACTGCTCGGGCGTGCGCGGACCGGCGATGGCGGAGGTCACCAGGCGGTTGTTCAGCACCCAGGCCAGCGCAAAGTCCACCGGGTTGATACCGCGCGCGTCGGTGTGCTTCTTGATCTCGGCAGCGATGTCGATGGACTCGGGGCGCCACTCGGTCTCGAGCATGCGCTTGTCCAGCCGCGCGGCGCGCGAGCCGGGCTCGGCCGCTTCCACATTCGGGTACTTGGCGGTCAGCACGCCCCGGGCCAGCGGGCTGTACGAGACGACGCCCAGGCCATAAGCGGCAGCAGCGGGCAGTTGCTCGGCCTCGGCCGTGCGGTTGACGATGTTGTAGAGCGGCTGGCTGGCAATGGGGCGGTCAATGCCTTCGGCGTCAGCCAGGTGCGCCACCTCGGCAATGCGCCAACCACGAAAGTTGGACAGCCCGAAATAGCGCAACTTGCCCGCGCGCACCAGGTCGCCAATGGCGCGTACGGCCTCGCCCAGCGGCGCATCAAAATCGGCGCGGTGAAAGTAGAGCAGGTCGATGTAGTCCGTGCCCAGGCGGCGCAGGCTGTTGTCGACCGACTCGATGATCCATTTGCGCGAGGTGCCGCGCCGGTTCGGGCCTTCGCCCAGCGGGTTGCCAAACTTGGTGGCCAGCACCCAGTCATGGCGGTCTTTGGCCAGCGCGCGGCCCACCACCTGCTCGGTCACACCCTTTTGGTAGACGTCGGCCGTATCGATGAAGTTGATGCCCTGGGACTTGGCCTTGGCGATGATGGCGTGCGCGGTCTGCTCATCGGTGGGGCCGCCAAACATCATGGTGCCCAGGGCGAGGCGGGAGACTTTGAGGCCGCTGCGGCCGAGATAACGGTAGGTCATGGCAATAGAGAAAGCAAAGGGTTAGTGGACAAAGGAAATGACGGAGGTCTGCGTACCAGCGGTCTGTGGCAGCTGCGGATGGTGGCAGGCCACCAGGTGGCCGTTGCCGCTGTCGCTGAGCAGCGGTTCCCGCTCGGTACACAGCGCCGTCGCACTCGGGCAGCGCGGATGAAAGCGGCAGCCGCTGGGCAGGTTCTGCGGGCTGGGCAGATCGCCCAGCAAGGGGGTGACCTGGCGGTGGCGGGTGGGGTCGGGCACGGCATCGAGCAGCGCCTGGGTGTAGGGGTGGCGCGGGCTGCTCCACAAGCTGCGGCGGTCGGCGCTCTCCACGATGCGGCCCAGGTACATCACCAGCACCCGGTCGGCAAAGTACTGCACGACCGACAGGTCATGCGAGATGAACAAATAGGACAGGCCGAACTCGCGCTTCATCTCGACCAGCAGGTTCAGGATCTGCGCCTGGATCGACAGATCCAGCGCCGAGACCGGCTCGTCGCAGACCACCAGATCTGGCTGCAGCATCAGCGCGCGGGCAATGCCCAGGCGCTGGCGCTGGCCGCCGGAGAACTCATGCGGGTAGCGGCCCAGCGCACTGCGCGGCAGGCCCACGCGGTCGAGCAGGCGCTCCACCTGGCGGCGGCGCTGGGCGCGGTCCCCCAGGCCATGCACCTGCAAGGGCGTCTCCAGAATGCTGCCAATGCTGTGGCGCGGGTTGAGCGAGGCAAACGGGTCCTGGAAGATCATCTGCATGCGCTTGCGCAGGCTGCGCAGCCGCGCGCCTTGCAGGGGCAGAATGTCTTCGCCGTCCAGTGCCACCTGGCCGGCCGTGGGCGCCTCCAGCCGCAGCAGGCTGCGGCCCAGGGTGGATTTGCCGCAGCCCGATTCGCCGACCAGGCCGACGGTCTCGCCCTTGGCAATGCTGAACGACACGCCATCGACGGCGCGCAGCACGCCCTTGGGCAGTTTGAAATGGGTCTGAAGATCGCTGACAGTCAGCAGGCTCATGGCAGTCCTAGGCAAGTTGGGCGCTGCGTGCAGACGCAGGCAGGGTGATGGGGCAGGCGCTGAGGCGTTGCGGGCCAGCTACTTGCAAGGGCGGCACAACGCTGTGGCAATAGGCCTGGGCGCGCGGGCAGCGCGGCGCAAAGGCGCAGCCGGCCTGGCCGATGGCCGAGGTGATGCTGCCGCGAATCTCGGTCAGCGGGCCATCGAGGTAGTGCGCGCCGGGCTGCAGCCGGGGGGAGGCCGCCAGCAGGCCCTGGGTGTAGGGGTGCAGAGGCTCATCAAACAGCGGGCCGGGGCGGGCCTGCTCCACCTCGCGGCCGGCATACATCACCACCACGCGATCGGCCCATTGCGACACCACGCCCAGGTCATGGGTGATGAGGATCAGGCCCATCGACAGCTCCTTGCGCAGCCGGTCAAGCAGGTCCAGCACCTGGGCCTGGATGGTCACATCCAGCGCCGTGGTGGGCTCGTCGGCGATCAGCAGGCGCGGGCGGCAGGCAATGGCCATCGCAATCATCACGCGCTGGCGCATGCCGCCCGAGAGCTGGTGCGGAAAGTCATCGACCCGGCGCTGCGGATCGGGGATGCGCACGGTATCGAGCAGCTCGATGGCGCGCAGCCGCGCGGCCTTGGCGCTCAGACCCTCGTGCTGGCGCAGCACCTCGGCAATTTGCCAGCCAATGCTGTAGACCGGGTTCAGCGAGGTCATCGGCTCCTGGAAGACCATGCCGATCTCGCGCCCGCGCAGCTGGCGCATGGCGCGCTCACTCAGATCCAGCAGGTTCTGGCCGTTGAACCAGACCTCGCCCTGCGCAATGCGGGCCGCGCGGGGCAGCAGGCGCATCAGCGCGAGCGCGGTGAGCGATTTTCCCGAGCCCGATTCGCCGACGATGGCCAAGGTCTCGCCCGCCTGCACGCTGAAGCTCAGCCCACGCACCGGATCGAGTTGCGGAAAACGGATGCTCAGCCCGCGCACATCCAACAAAGAGGTTTCGGACATTCAGCGCTCCTGCGACAGACGGGGGTTGAGGGCATCGTTCAAGCCATCGCCAATCAGGTTGAAGGCCAGCACGGCAAACACGATGGCCAGGCCTGGTGCGGCGGTCAGGAACCAGGCGGTGCGCAGCAGGTCACGGCCCATGCCGATCATGCTGCCCCAGCTGACCACATTCGGGTCGCCCATGCCCATGAAGGACAGCGCCGATTCCAGCAAGATGGCCGAGGCCACCATCACCGACGAGGTGACGATGATGGGCGGCAGCGCATTGGGCAGCATCTCGCGCAGGATGATGCGGCTGTGCGAGTAGCCCAGCGCGCGGGCGGCCAGCACAAACTCCTTGTGGCGCAGCGCGCGGAACTCGGCCCGCACCAGGCGCGCCACCGTGGGCCAGGTCACCAGGCCAATCGCCACCACGATGGTGCTGATCGCAGGCTGTGCAATCGCCACCAGCACCACCAGCAAGATAAAGCTGGGAATCGTCTGGAACAGCACCACCACGCGCTGCAGCAGGTCATCGACCCAGCCACCAAAGTAGCCGCTGACGGCGCCAATGCCAATGCCCAGGCTCAGCCCGATCAAAGTAGCGGACACACCCACCAGCAGCGACACACGCGCGCCGTGGGCAATGCCGGCGGCTACATCGCGGCCCATCGAATCGGTGCCTAGCAGGTAGGCGGCATCCTGGCCGGGCCAGAGAAAGGGCTGGGCCACCATGTCCAGCGGGTCACCGGGAAAGAGCCAGGGCGCCGTCACCGCCAGCAGCAGCACCGCCAGCAAAAAGCCGCAGCCCAGCATGGCCGTGGGGTTGCGCAGGAAGACACGCAGCGCGCGGTAGCCCTGGCTGCCACTGCCTGCGTTGGCGGCACTGGTGCTGGTGCGCACGGCATCGGGCGCATGCAGATTGGGCCAGGGGGCGGCATCGGGCTCGACGCTGCTGGTGCTGCTGTGCGCCGCTTTTGCGGCAGCCAGCGGGTGGGCGGCTGCCGGGGGGATCGGCAGCACTTGGGAAGAGGAAGACAAAGACATCAGCGCACCTCGATTCGGGGATCCAGCCAGGCATGCAGCAGATCGACCAGCACATTGGCGGCGATCACCAGCAGCGAAGAGAGAAATAGCACACCCATCAGCACGCTGAAATCGCGGCTCAGTACGGCCTCAAAGGCCAGGCGCCCCAGGCCGGGCCAGCTGTAAACGGTCTCGACCACGACTGCGCCGCCGAGCATGCCGCCCAGGTGCATGCCGGCCATCGTCGTGACTGGCAGCAGCGCATTGCGCAGCACATGGCGCAGGGTGATGCGCCAGGGCGAGAGGCCTTTGGCGGCTGCGGTGCGCACAAAGTCCTGCGACTGCACCTCCAGCATGGCCGCGCGGGTGAGGCGGGCATAGATCGCCACATAGAAGAGCGCGAGCGAGGTGGCAGGCAGCACCATGTAGCGCAGCTGGTCCAGCACGGCGGCCAGGCCGGTCAGCTCGGAGCCAATGCTGGCCGAGCCGCCGCTGGGCAGCCAGCCAAGCTTGACCGAGAACAGCACGATCAGCATCAGCCCGGTCCAGAAGCCCGGCACCGAATAAAACAGCAGCGACAGCACGGACAGCAGGCGGTCCGGCAGGCGGCCGGCAAAGTAGGCCATCGCCGTGCCCAGCGCAATGCCCAAGGTCAGCGCCATCGCCAGTGCCAGGCCCATCAGCAGCAAGGTGCTGGGCAGGCGCTGGCCGATCAGCTCCATCACCGGCATGTTGTAGCGCGGCGAGAAGCCCAGGCTGAAATGCGCCAGGTTGCCCAGGTAGGCCTGCAGCTGCTCCAGCACGCTCAAATCCAGCCCAAAGCGCGAGCGCAATGCCGCCAGGGTTTCGGCCGTGGCCGCGCCGGATTCGCCCGCCATCACATCGGCCGCATCACCGGGCGTGAGCTGCAGCAGCAGAAAGTTCAGGATTGCAACGCCCAGCACTGTGGGCACGGCGTATTTGGCATTGAACCAGAGCGAGCGTAATAAACGTGGGGTGGTATTCATGCGCATTATTAATCGGGGGTGACCCTGTGCATGATAGGAGTGTTCCTGCCTTATCTCTGTTATTTGCAGCATGCCATTTCATATATCAAAAGGCGCAAATTAAATAACAAATATCGGTATCTGATTTTTATCGGTTTGTGGCTGCTCGCCAAAGTTTTTCGAGCGGGTGTGCAGCCAAAATCGCATATTTTGTTTGCTTGGCAGCACATGCCTGCAAGCTATAAGCGCTGCTGCTGTGCTGGCGTTGGGATTTGCATGTCAGCGTCGATGGCTGATTTTTAAATATGCAAATGCAAAATCGGCGCAAGAGCAGGCTGGTGATTCATGGGATTATTCAAGCCAATGCGGATGCTGAAATAACCGGTTTATCTATAGGCCGGCCAGACATCCTTTGTATTGAAAACCCTTGGCCGCTCCATGAACTCTGCAATACCCCAGGCTACGCTCGCTGATCGAGAGACATTCGCCTCGCCGCTGGCATTTCCGGACAGCCCCCTGTCGCAAGCTTTTGCGCAGCCGATTCTGCTGGGCCTGTTTCTGCCGATCCAGGCGGGAGGGTGGAGTGCCTCGACCCTGCCGCGCAGCACCGACTGGCGCTTTGACTACAACAAGGACCTGGTGCTGAAGGCCGAGAGCCTCGGCTTCGATCTGGTGTTTGCGCTGTCGCAGTGGCTGCCCAAGGGCGGCTATGGTGGGGTGTTCAATGGCGATGCGCTGGACTCGTTTGCCACCACGGCGGCGCTGACCTCGGTCACCCAGCGCATCATGCTGATCTCGACCATCCATGTGCTCTACGGCCCGTTGCACCCGCTGCACCTGGCCAAGTGGGGTGCCACCTTGGACCATATCTCGGGCGGGCGCTGGGGCATCAATATCGTCACCGGCCACCGCGAGGTGGAGCACCAAATGTTTGGCTGGGACCAGATCGAGCATGACCGGCGCTATGACCTGGCCTCGGAATTCATCGAGGTGGTGCAGCGCCTGTGGTCTTACGACGAGAACTACTCGTTTGAAGGCATCTCGCCCTGGAAGCTGGGCGGCGGCTTTGTCAGCCCCAAGCCGCGCTTTGGCCGGCCCGCGCTGGTCAATGCCACCGGCTCGGATGCCGGCATTGCCTTTGCAGCCCGGCATTCGGACCTGGTCTTTATCACCAGCCCCGGCGCATCGGACTTTGCCCGTGCCATCGAGGTGCTGCCCGCCCATGCGGCCCGCGTCAAGCAAGAGGCGCGCAATGCCGGCCGCACGGTGCGCACCTTGCTCAACCCGATGGTCATCAGCCGCGATACCGAGGCCGAGACCTGGGCCTACCACGACGCCATCGTCGCCCACCAGGACCAGCGCACGCCCGAAGGCTTCAGCAGCTTGAAGAGCGATGCCCATGCCTGGCGCGGCCGCACCGCCCTTGATGCCCCCAAGCGCCGCGCCATCGGCGGCAATATCGAAGTGATCGGTACGCCCGAGCAGGTGGTGGAGCAGTTTGTGCAGCTCAAGCGCGCCGGCATCGATGGGCTGCAGCTGAGCTTCTTCGACTTCAAGCCAGACCTGGAATTTTTTGGCGACCGCATTCTGCCGCTGATGAAGCAGGCGGGGCTGCGTTTTTAGCCGCAGCAGCTGCGCTGCACTGCACTGCGCTGCACTGCACTGCACTGCACTGCATTGGCACCGCAGTTATCCACAGACTTTCTCCGTCCCTTTCGTTTTCCCCTTGCGCTTTTTTGCGTGCTCTCCGCGCCTTGTCTGCGCCTTCTCTCCTGGACCATTGCCCATGCGAACTCTCTACAAAAACCTGGCCTGGGGCCTGCTGACTGCCAGCACCTTCGGCGCTGCCTATGCGCAGGCACCGGCCACGCCCGTCAAGGGCGGCACGGTCACATCCGTGGTCGCGCAAGAGCCGACCTCGCTGGTGTCCTTTCTCGACACCAAGACCGACAACCGCGACGTCAGCGCCAAGATCACCGAAGGCCTGCTGCGCTATGACGCCAAGTTCCAGCCCCAGCCGCTGCTGGCCACATCCTGGACGGTCAGCCCCGATGGCCTGCAGTACCGCTTCAAGCTGCGAGAGGGGGTGAAGTTCCATGATGGGCGCGACTTCAGCTCGGCCGATGTGCGCTATTCCTTCCTGACCCAGAAAAAGCAGGGCCCGCGTGGCCGCATTACCTTGCAGAACCTGGAGCGGGTCGATACGCCCGATGCGCACACGGCGGTGCTGGTGCTGTCCAAGCCAGCGCCGTTTTTGCTCAAGTCGCTGTCGTCGGCGGAGCTGCCCATCGTGCCGGCGCACCGCTATGGCGATGGCGATCCGCTGAGCAGCCCCAACGTCAATGCGCCAGTGGGCACGGGCCCCTTTATTTTTGAGCAATGGGTGCGCGGCAGCCATGTGATCCTCAAGCGCAACCCCAACTACTGGCGCCCGGGCGTGCCCCATGTGGACCGGGTGGTGATCCGCTTTGTGCGCGATCCGGCTGCCATCTCGGCCGCCATCGAAACGGGTGAGGCCGATGTGGCGCAAAACCTGGCGTTGGCCGATTTGGGCCGCTTGCTGCAAAAGCCCAACCTCAAGCTCGATGCCAGCTATGACGCGTTCCTGAACAATGCCTCCTTCCTGGAGTTCAACGTGGAGAACCCGGTGCTGGCCAAGCCCGAGGTGCGCCATGCGATTGCCCATGCCGTGGACCGCAACTTCATCGTCAACAACGTCTACTACAAGCAGGCCGAGCTGGTGAACTCGCCCATCCCCAAGGTGCTGGGCGCCTACTACGACGACAGCCAGTTCAACTACGGCTTTGATGTGGCCCGCGCCAACCAGCTGCTCGACACCGCAGGCTACCCGCGCCAGGCCAATGGCCAGCGCTTTGCGCTCAAGCTCACCTATATTCCCGGCGCGCAGTTCAAGCAGTCGGCCGAGTACCTGCGCTCGGCGCTGAACCGCGTGGGCATCAAGGTGGACATTCTGGATGGCGACCTGCCCACCTTCCTCAAGCGTGCCTACACCTCGCGCGAGTTTGACCTGAACCTCAACGGCCTGGGCCGCTTGTTTGATCCATCGGTGGGCGTGCAGCGCATCTACTGGTCCGACGGCATCAAGAACCCGCTGATCTGGATCAATGCCTCGCACTACAACAACCCGCAGGTGGACAACCTGTTCCGCCAGGCCGCTGTCGAGGTGGATGAGGCCAAGCGTGCGGCGCAGTTCCGCGAGATCCAGCAGATTGTCGGCCGTGATCTGCCGGTCTACCCGATCGCCACCGTGCCGTCTGCGCTGCGGGTACACAGCACGCGGGTGCATGGGCTCAACAACAGCATTGACCTGACATCTGGAGACTTTTCTGACCTGTGGCTGGAGGCTAGCAAATGACGACCAATATCGACTTTCCCGACGCAAGCACCCTGAGCGAAAGCACGCAAGCGGCGCCCAGCATTGCCGCGAGCCTGGCCTTTGCCAGCGCCCGCGAGCAACTGCAAGCACTGGCCGATGGCCGCGTCAGCGCGGTGGAGCTGCTGGAGCACGCACTGGCCCGCATCGAACGCCACGACGGCGCTCTGAACGCGATCCCGGTGCGGGCGATTGCGCAAGCCCGGCGCGATGCCCAGGCCGCCGATGCCGCGTTGCAGCGGGGCGAGCGCAAGCCACTGCTGGGCCTGCCGATCACGGTGAAGGAAAACTTTGATGTGGCCGGCCTGCCCACCACCGTGGGCAACCCCGACTACCGCAGCAATATCGCCCGGCAGGATGCGCCGGCGGTGGCGGCTTTGCGCGCGGCCGGCGCGGTGCTCATCGGCAAAAGCAATGTGCCGCTGGCGCTGAGCGATCTGCAAAGCTACAACGCGGTGTACGGCAGCAGCAACAACCCCTGGGATCTGCAGCGCACGCCGGGTGGCTCATCCGGCGGCAGTGCGGCGGCCGTGGCCGCGGGCTTTGTGGCGCTGGAGCTGGGTACCGACATTGGTGGCTCGGTGCGCATCCCCGCGCACTTCAACGGCGTGTTTGGCCACAAGACCAGCTATGGGCTGATATCGATGCGCGGCACCGGCGCGCCGCAAGGGCGCTTTGCCGCGCGGGATCTGTCGGTAGCCGGGCCGCTGGCGCGCAGCGCGCTGGACCTGGAGCTGGCGCTGGAGCAGTTGCTCAACCTCGATCCGCTGCAGGCCAAGGGCTGGCGGGCGAGCCTGCCACCGCCGCGCCACCAGCGGCTGCAGGATTTTCGGGTGCTGGTCCTGGGTGCCTGGCCCGGCCAGGAGGCGAGCCTGTCCGAGCAGCTGGTGATCGACCGCGTCGTCAGCGCCTTGAAAGTGCTAGGGGTGCAGACCACGCAGTGGCGCGATCTGCCGCCCACGCAGCGCCCCGATTTGAGCGAGCAGCACCGCACCTACCGCAGCCTGCTCGGCTCATCCGTCGCCGGTGGGCTGCCGCTGACGGAGGGGCAGCAGCAGCGCCTGGCCGAGCTGGAGCCGGACGACCGCAGCGCCGAGGCCGCCTTGCTGCGCGCGCCCAGCCTGCCCCATGCCACCTGGCTGCTGGACAACGAGCACCGCCATGCGCTGAGCCAGCAGTGGGAGCAGCTGTTCAAGGACTATGACGTGGTGCTGACCCCCGTGGCGCCCACGCCCGCCTTTGCGCACCAGCAGCATGGCCATAAGGAAGAGCGCCGCTTTCCCGTGGCCTATGCCGATGGGGTGCGCCACATCGGCTTTCGCGAGCTGTTTTACTGGGCCGGCTTGCCGGTGCTGCCAGGCCTGCCTGCCACCAGCTTCCCGGTCGGGCTGGACGATGACGGCCTGCCGATCAGCGCCCAGGTGGTCGGCCCCTATCTGGAAGACCGCACCACGATTGCCTTTGCCCATGCCTGGGAGCAGGCCCAGGGCGGCTATGTGGTGCCGCCCCGCTATGCGCAGGGGGATGCATGAGCGCCGTGCTGCAAGCACTGCAGCCGGCACGGGAGAAAGCCAGCCCCCGCCCGGCCTTGGACGAGGCCAGCTTGCTGGCCCGCGCCCAGGCGCTGATTGGCGAGCTGGCCGCACTGGCGGAGGCGCATGACGCCTGTGGCGCCGCGCCGGCGCCGCAGTTTGCGCTGCTGCACCAGGCCGACTTGCTGCGGCTGACCATTGCCCGCGAGGCCGGTGGCCATGGCGCCGGCCTGGCCAGCGCGCGTGCGGTGGTGGGGGCCATTGCCCAGGGCGACCCGGCGGTGGCCTTGATTTTGGCGATGCACTACAGCAACCATGCGGCGATTGCCCGCTCGCAGCGCGCAGCGCAGGGCGAGTGGCCGGCAGCGCTGGCGGACGAGCTGATAGCAGCCAGCCTGCAAGGCCCCGCCTTGCTCAACGCCGCCCAGGTGGAGCCGGAGCTGGGATCGCCATCGCACGGCGGCTTGCCAGCGGCGCGGGCCAGGCGCGTGGCCGGTGGCTGGCAGCTGAGCGGCCACAAGGTCTATGTGACCGGCGGGCCGCTGCTGGCCTGGATCAGCGTGCTGGCGGTGACCGACGAGCCCGAGCCGCGCCTGGGCAGCTTTGTGCTGCCCCGAGGCACGCCAGGTGCCCGCCTGCTGGACACCTGGAACCCCATGGGCATGCGCGCCACCGTCAGCCAGGACCTGGTGCTCGACGGCGCCTGGGTGCCTGACCACCATGCGGTGGGCCTGCGCCCGGCCAGCCTGGGCCTGCAGCGCGAGGCCCATGGCATTGCCTGGTACTTCAGCCTGGTGGCCACGGTGTATGACGGCGCAGCGCGCTCGGCCCGCGATTGGCTGGCAGCATTTTTGAACCAGCGCCGCCCCAGCGCGCTGGGCGGTGCCAACCTGGCCTCCCTCCCCACCGTGCAGGAAAAGTTTGGCGAGATTGAGCTGCTGCTGCAAACCAGCGACTGGCTGCTCGACAGCCATGCCCGCGCCTACGACAACGGCACTGCCCCCGATGGCCTGGTGGCCGTAGCCAAGCATGTGGCGGTGGACAACGCGCTGCGCGTGGTGCAGTTGGCGCTGGAGCTGGCCGGCAACCATGGCCTGGCGCGGCGCAATCCGCTGGAGCGCCATCTGCGCAATGTGCTGTGCAGCCAGATCCATTCCCCCTCCAACAGCCTGATCCGCAGCAACAGCGGCCGTGCGGCCCTGCAAAAGCGCCAGGCCGCTGCCTGAGCGCCGCTCTGTTTTTACCCTTGGTACCTCGCATGTCTATTGATTCCGATTTCTCGCTCGCCACGCGCCGCCACTTTATGCTGGCCGCTGCTGCCACCGGCATCGGCACGGCAGTCCCCAGCCTGGCCTGGGCGCAGGACAAGCCGCAAAAGGGCGGCACCTTGAACCTGCTGCTCTTCCCCGAGCCGCCGACCCTGACGACGATTGCGCACACCGCAGGCTCGTCGGTGACGATATCGGGCAAGGTGACGGAGGGGCTGCTGACCTATGACTTCAACCTCAACCCGCAGCCGCAGCTGGCCGTTGCCTGGTCCATCAGCCCCGATGGCCTGGTCTACCGCTTCCAGCTGCGCCAGGGTGTCAAATGGCATGACGGCAAGCCCTTTACTTCGGCCGACGTGGTGCACTCGATTGCGCTGCTCAAGGAGTTCCACCCCCGGGGCCGCGCCACCTTTGCCGGGGTGGCCGAGGTGCAGGCCCCCGATGCCCACACCGTGGTGCTGCAGCTGAGCCGGCCCATCCCGTACCTGATCACGGCGCTGGCGGCCTCGGAGTCGCCCATCGTGCCCAAGCACCTGTATTCCAGCGGACGGGCCGATACCAACCCGGCCAACAATGCGCCGGTGGGCACGGGCCCCTTTGTGTTCAAGGAATGGGTGCGCGGCAGCCATGTGATCTACGAGCGTAATCCGCATTACTGGGATGGCGACAAGCCCTATATCGACCGGCTGGTGGTGCGCTTTATCCCCGATGCCGCTGCGCGCACAGCGGCCATCGAAAGCGGCCAGGTGCAGATTGCGCCCAGCTCACCAGTGCCCTTTGCCGAGGTGGAGCGCCTGCGCGCCAAGCCGGGCCTGCAGTTCGAGACCCGGGGCTATGAGTACATCAACAGCGTCTACCGGCTGGAGTTCAACCTGGAGAGCGAGCCGCTCAAGGACCTGCGCGTGCGCCAGGCCATTGCCCATGCGCTGCAGCGCGAGAACCTGCTCAAGGTCGCCTGGTATGGCCAGGGCAAGCTGACCACCGGGCCGGTGCACCCGGCGCTGAAGAAGTTCTATGTGCCCGATCTGCCAGTGCTGCCCTATGACTTGAAGCGCGCCGAGAAGCTGCTGGATGAGGCCGGCCTGACGCGCGGCAAGGCCGGCGGCCAGTGGCGTGCCCGGCTGAACCTGACCCCTATCCCCAACGAGGGCGGCCAGCGCACTGGCGATTTCCTCAAGCAGGCGCTGGGCCGCATCGGCATCGATGTGCAGATCAACAGCCAGGACTTTGCCACCTACATCAAGCGCATCTACACCGACCGGGCCTTTGACCTGCATGTGAGCGCGATGAGCAACACCTTTGACCCGACGGTGGGCATCCAGCGGCTGTACTGGTCCAAGAGCTTTCAGCGCGGGCTGCCGTTCTCGAACGGCGCGCATTACGCCAGCCCCGAGGTGGACCGCCTGCTGGAATCTGCCGCCGTCGAGATGAACGAGGCCCAGCGCATCCGCGAGGTGGCCGAGTTCCAGAAGCACATCGCCACCGACCTGCCCGACATCACCCTGGTCGCCCCCGACATCTACACCATTGCCGACAAGCGCGTGCGCAACCACACCGTGGGTGCGGATGGCGTGGCCGGCAACCTGGCCGGCGTCTGGCTGGCCGCGTCCTGATCCTTTTTGCCTAGGAGAAACCGATGACAAGCCCTTCCGAAACATCGAACGTACCAGGTCAACAACCCAGCTCCCTCTGGTACACCCGCTGCCCGGTGCCATCGCCACTGGGCATTGCCGCGCAGCAAGGCTGGCTGCAAGAGGCCTTTGCGGCGCTGGGCATTGGCGTGGAGTCCATCTTTGACTCCAAGGACCGCAAGGTACGCGAGAGCCATTTCGACCACAGCCTGCCCTGGTCTTTCCGCCAGGGCGGCAATATTCCGCCGATCTGGGCGCGGGCCAAGGGGCGGGATACGCGCTTGGTCGCCATCACCTGGACGGATGAGTTCCAGGCGCTGGTGACCCTGCCGGGACGGGGCATCGACAAGCCTGAAGATCTGGCCGGCAAGCGCTTTGGCGTGCCCAGCCGGGTCAACGACCTGATCGACTTCCACCGCGCGACTGCCCTCAAGGGCCTGGTCTCGGGCCTGTCCCTGGTGGGCCTGCAGCACAGCGATGTGCAGCTGGTCGATCTGGTGATCGAGGAGTCGGTGATCCAGCAGCATGGCACGCCCAGCTTGTTTGGCCTGCGCCGCCGCCACCCGTATTTCCGCGAGGCCGAGGCCTTGGTGCGCGGCGAGGTCGATGCGATCTTTGTCAAAGGCGCCGAGGGCCTCTTGGTAGCCAATTTGATAGGCGCACAGCTAGTCAGCGAGTTTGGCCGCCACCCCGACCCGCGCGTGCGCATCAACAATGGCACACCGCGCACCCTGACGGTGGACGCCGCACTGGCCGAGCAGCGCCCGGACCTGGTGCTGGCGCTGCTGCGCGTGGTGCAGCGCGCCGGCCGTTGGGCCGAGGCCCATCCCGACGAGACCCTGCGCTTTGTGGCCCGCGAGATCGCCACCAGCGAAGAGGCCATCCTGGCCTCCAACGGCGCAGACCTGCACCATCACCTGGGCATCAGCCTGGAGCCGGAGCTGGTCGATGCGATCGGCTACTTCAAGGACTTCTTGCTGGAGTGGGGCTTTCTGCCGGCCGATTTCTCGGTCGCCGACTGGGTGGATGCCCGGCCGCTGAACCGCCTGCTGGCTGAGAATGCAGCGCCGCAAACCGCTGCCGAGCCCGAGGCGCTGCGGGCATGAGTGCGAACCAACATCCCCGCGTGCTGGTCTGCGGCGCCAGCGGGCGCCTGGGCCAGCTGCTGGTGCCGCGCCTGCTGGCGCGCCAAGCGCGGCCAAGGGTGTTTGTGCGCCAGGCCTCCACTGCGCAGGCGCTCTGGGGCGATTCCGTCGAAGTAGCGCAGGGCAGCTTTGAGGACGCTGCGACCTTGGGCCAGGCCCTGGTCGGCATAGACCGGCTGTTCCTGCTCTCTCCGATCACCCCGGCGCTGGCCGAGCAGCAACTACGTGTGGTCGAAGCCGCGCGCGCAGCGGGTGTGCAGCACATCGTCAAGCTCTCCGGCTCGGACTGGACCATTGACCCGCCTGGCCGGTCGCTGTCCGGCGATGCCCATGGCCGTATCGAGGAAGGCCTGCAGGCCAGTGGCATCTCCCATGTGGTGCTGCGCCCCAATGCCTGGATGCAGGTGGGCCTGTCGCGCATCGCGTCTGATCTGCGCAGCGGCGATGTGCTCCGATCCCAGCACATCGGCGCTGGCGTGTCCTACATCGATGCCCGTGACATCGCCGATGTTGCAGTAGAGGCGCTGCTAAACCCCGAGGCCGCCCAACAGCGCCTGGGCGCACCGGGCCCCTGGGTGCTGACCGGCAACCTGGCACTGCGCCCGCAAAAACTGGCCGAGATCGCATCCCGCCTGCTGGGCCGGCCCATCACCGCCGCCCCGCCTGTGGCAGCCCCCGCCGTCGACCCGTTTATCGCGCAGGTGCATGGCGAGTTTTTTGCGCTGATGCGCGCGGGGCATGCGGCTGCGGTGACTGCGACGGTGCGGCAGGTGCTGGGGCGGGATGCGCGGACGGTGGAGGGGTTTTTGGGGGAGGAGCTGGGGGCTTTGGCTGTGGCGGCTTGAGGGGGAGGGACGTGGGCTGAAAGTGCCCGGTGAGCATTAACGGCACCCCATCGGTTGGACGGATGTCCAACTTTTGGGGATGCTGCTTAATCAGCTGGCCGGTGCGGACCTGTATGGCATTTGGCGCAGCCTCGTCAATTGACCATTGCCAAGCAGGCCTTGGAACAAGCCCTGCAGGCTTCTGCACATCGCACGCAATGGTCATGCTGGTGATGGGCGCATTCGTTCGCGCAAGCGAGGCAGACTTCGCTGCATAGCCTGCAGAAGTGTTTCGCCATTTCGCTGTTGCGCGCCATGGCACCCACGGCGAGCGAGCAGATGGCTGCGCAATTGACATCCAGCGCCATGCAGCGCGCCATCATCTTGGGATCGTCCTCTTTGAGGCAGCCTGCAAAGCATTCGTTGCACGCAATCACGCAGGCGTTGCATGCGTCAATACAGGCCTGATAAGGGTTGGCGGTGGTGGTCATCACAGTCTCCTGTTGCAAAACCTTGTTGTACGGCTTGTGTGTAGCTGAAGCTGTAGGAGTGACGCGTTCATTTCCCTACATCCAGTTCAGCATGCGTCTGCGTTAGGCCGACTTTGGATACTGCATTTAGAGCAATGGATCGCAAGCTGCCGACGGCGCAAGATATGCCATCTGGTCAGGTCAATAGCATCTTTGCCATAGTGTGAGACTGGCTGGATAAACCGTTCTCACTGATTGTGCAAATGTCCCGGATTCACAAGGACACGAATTTGAAAGTTCGATGGCGGCTATTGGCCAGAAGCGGTCTTCGAGGTTTAAATGGATTTGTAATGGGGCAGACCACTGCAACGCCTGTTAGATTTCTATCTGATGGACATCATCGGTGAGCTAGCTCCGGATCAAGCGAGGACACTGGCTGACCTAGAGCCAGTGCTGCATCGCGCATGGAACTCAACGGGAACGTGGCGTGAGATGGTTGAAGAGCAAATGTGGTTTCAGCCGACGTTTCGATTTAAAGTCAAGAATTTCTGGTGCGGCTACATCGCTGCGGCTGAAGCTCAAGGGTTACCCGCACGGCCTTACGATCTCGTCTTGTCCTTCGTGAATCAGAACTTCCCACATATGATTGACGGTGGTGAGGTTCACTGAAATCTACCTCGGCCGCGTAGCGGCTACCGGCCAAGGGCGGAATTTTGCGTGTTCGAAACTAATGACCACTGAAGACTGGTCCGAAGCATCCGCTCACTAGTGCACAAGACCTTGATATCCTTCGAAGCCTAGCCTGCGGCTCAATATTCATTACGCAATCACAGATATTTTTTGAGGAATACATGCGCAGCGCCATTACGAGTGACTACGAACAGAATCTGGAAGTAATCAAATCAGGTCTTTTGTCCCTCAAAGCCACGGGAGCTGACGGCTTTGAAGGACTTCTCCGTATCGTTTTGACGGGTCTAACGGAGATTCCGTTTCGTCTTTCCGCTAGTGGATTGCAGGGAGGAATGGATGGAGACGCTGCAATCTCGAGCGATCATGTATGCTTTGAGGCAAAACGATACTCAGGCGAAATTCATAGAAATGAAGTTTTGACCAAACTTGCAGATTTAGCTCGGAAGAAGGAAGCTGCTGATCGTCTATGGATTCTCGGTGCAACGACTGAAATCAATACGCAGCTCGCAAAAGCTGTTGAAGAGGATGGTGATAAAAACGCCATCTCTACGCTCATTCTGGATTGGACCTCCGCCCCGCTACCGCTTCTTGCCATCGCTGTGGTTTCCGCTGGTGATGAGGCCATCGACTTCATAGCCAATAATTTCGATGCAAAAACTAACCAGAACAAGCTTAGCGCTAGCGACCTAAAACTGGCATTCCTGTCTATCTCAAGCCATCCAGAATTCGAAAACCTACTCCAACGCCTCAAGTCGAACTTCAATGTCTCAAAAATGGCTCTAAAGCGAGCCGTGGATTTGAACATCGAGTGGAGAAAGAAAACATTTGGCTCCACTCGCCACGCTAGGGAGCGTCTCGGACAAGGGCTTGCAGTTCTACAGAACAAGACCTTCCCGTCAATGCGCGATGAGCTGCGTGGACAAATCTTGGATGAACTTAACGCATGCAAAGAAGTCATCCTGCTAGGAGATGAGGGGCACGGTAAATCATGGCTTTCAGCTCAATTATGCTCCGATGCAACAGGCTTGGGGCTATTCGTCAGCGCGGAGCAACTTGATGGTGTGTCTGTAAATGACCTTGATGATTTCTTGATCGATCTTCTGATTAAGCAAACTGGTGAAGTAGCCAACGACACAATTAAGCTTAGGTGGAGGCACCGCTTTGAGGCATGGAGAGTTAACCCTCCGCTTGCTAATTTGCTTATTGTCGTGGATGGTTTAAATCAACGGCAAAACTTCCGTTGGGACCGACTGCTCAATGGCATCCAGTCCCGATTGGCGGACATTGGGGGGCGGATGGTCGTGACGGTCAGGCCGCACTTCTGGCAAAAAGAAATTGCCCGTGGATTAGCATTCAATCCGAAGATTATCGCGGTTCCGGAATGGTTGCCCCAAGAGCGCGACGAACTTTTGACACACTATGGGATTTCTCTTGACTGGCTTGACAAAAAAACCCTGCAAACACTCAGGAATCCGCGACTGCTTGCCGTCGCTATAGCAACTCTTCCGCATCATGAAGCAACCACATGGAAAGGGTTGACCACAGACAGATTATTGATGGAGCATCTTCGTACGTCGCAGCTTGAGAACTACGAAGGCGAAACCTTTGTAAGGTTGACCAAGCGCCTCAGTGAGCACGCAACAAAGGTTTTGGAGCGGGTGAAAGCATCTTCAGACGAACCGTCCAAATATTTTCAGGCTAATTCTGCTGCCGTGATCGAGACCCGTTTTTTTCGACCACTCGCGGGGCCGGGGGACCTATATGAACTGCGTGATGAGGGCTTGACTCTCGCTCTGGGATTCACTCTAGTCGACCAGCTATGGCAAACACATTCAGCAAAAAGAGATTTGACAGTCCGAGTTACTCAGCTCGTCGAACCTATAAATGCGATGGATCGAACTGCCGACGTTATCTTTGCATCTTTACTGATCTGCGCTCTTGACGATTCCCGCTTCGATGCAGGTATTTTTTTAGCGCTTTTGGATGCTTTCGCAAATCTCCAAAATGTAAATGATCAACGCTTCGAGGAATTTGTAGAGATCGTCAAGCATCAGCCAGAAGCGCTTTTCGATATTCTCAAGGTTTTTTGTCTCGAAACAAGGCTGCGGATTAATCATGACTGGTTTATCCACGCTGCGTTCGTGGTCGCGTCGACCGATGCTGGATGGTACGCAGCGAAAGCGGCCATCCGTCATTGGCTTCACTGTTACAACAAAGACCCCGTTGCTCAGATCCGCCGTTATCACAAGCAAAGTGATGCTGATTATGTAGGACAGATCGAGAAAAAGAAGGCGGAGATCGAAGAGGAGTTGGAAAGCCTCTCTGCGTTTGAAGAACAATTATTGAAGCAGATGACCGAAGTATCGAGCGAACCTGATGAATTGTTTACGTTAGCTCTTCGTTTGCTGGCAGGTCGTTCATTAGTGGGCTTCGCCGATACATTTGTTTCGATGGGCGTAGCGTTCACATTGAGCAAGAATCTTCACTCTTCAAGGAAGGCATTTCAGCAGCTTACGACATTTAATCGAGTAGATCGCACCGCAACTAGAAGCGCCTTTCGAAAAGCGATTGAACCGCTTCGCACGAAGGCCTCCTCTCGAGGAGGCCAGTGGACCGTTGTTCGAATGCTCTATGCGAGTGGAGAGGAATGTGATGCTGTCGAAGCCAGCGCACTTGCCGAGGAGCTACGAAAGGGCTGTAATCACTTTTGGTCGCCATCACCAGTCGAATGGCGCCAGGCCAAAGTTGCAAACCCTGACGCCATTCGACCAGTGGATTTAGATAAAGGCTTGCAAGAATTTAATGTTCTCGATCCCGACAATATTTTGCAGTCGATGGGCTTTGGACGCGAAGACCACGGCTTCCGGGATTTTCTGCCGGTTGCCTGCCGATTTGAACCTGTAGCCGCATTTGTGAAAACCAAAAGCATAATAGGAGGTTTGCTTACAAGAGAAGGATTTCCTTTGCGACAGGTAATTCTGAATTGTGATCCTCATCTTCCATTAGTCGATCCTCAACTGGCGAAGAATTTGATTAAGAGAGTGATGAACAGCAATGCCTTTGAGACACTACCCGAAAATGATCGATCGATTTGCCGAATGTTCGCATTCTACTACAGCGCAGGACAGATTTCGGCAGGCGAACAGCTTCGGTGCATGACAGGTAAGGATCTCGGGCCAGACTACCTGCTTTCTGTAATCCCTAGCCTTAAGTCGCAGGCAACAGAAGACATAATAGCGGCAGTTCGGGGAGCAATTAACAGAAACGATGAAGACGCAGCAAATGGCGCTCTTGTAGCTGCACTTTACGGGCAAACACAAATAAATAGCGAACTCGAAGACCTAATACTAAAGTGTTCTCAAGGGACGTCTTCCAAGCTTCGCGCCATTGCATATCAGCTGGCGACGCTAAGAGGTTTGGATAGTGTTCGACAAGCACACACGAGCAGCAATTGGAGTGCAGCCATAGCAGATGGAAACACTTACGAGGAATGGTTTGGATCAATGTTGCTGGTTGAAGCATGCGCACAAGATGAAATCTTAGTCGACAACATTCTGAAGCGTATTAGCCAAAAAACATGGTTTGCCTCGACCGAACGGCTCGGCATATCGTTTACCGAGCCTTTGGTTCATTTCTTTATACAGCGACTTCGAAGAGGAGTTACAGCTGTGCAAGAGATGCAGCTTCCGCCCGTAGATTTTGAACTCTCAAGGACCGGGCCAGCCCCTTTTTCCTTCCTATCCATTCAAGAAACAGATCGAGATAGCGAGCGCTTCCCTAAACAACGGAGCCTGAAGGAGATTTTTGGTTCTGATGATGATTTCGATGAGAAACAGAAAAAACTGCATGCGATGGCAAATTCATTCTTCGCGGAAATTAAACATTCGGAGGCGCGCCTTCTAGTTCAAGAGTTCACTATCGACAATCTCCGCCGTCTTGTTTCTGAAGTGCCATTGCTACTGAATGAATTGGTCGAGATATTGGAGCAAGCAGAAAACGCTCAATTCATTTGGTTAAAGAACTTAGCTTTTTCTGTGGCAAACCTGATTTCTGCGCAGTCTCCTGATCATGCCGTTGAGTTGCTAAAGCGGGCTTCAACATCAAAGGGTTTCGTCACGCAGTCTTTGGAAGATAGCTTAACGCTTGAGCATCAAGCGATTTGGGGAAGCGAAGTATCTGAGCCAATTGAGGCTATGTGGCGTCAAAGGATCATGGGTTCTGAAAATGATGAGATCCTTGCTCGGGAGATTCTGGCAGCCGAACGCTTTGGTGCGGCTGACTTCATCAAGTCTATCGTTCTTCAGCTAGCGTTGAGCGAAGATGGCTTGGATCAGATATATGCAATTACGATTGCTGGCTACTCAATCCAGTCGGATATATTCGTTAAAACAATACGCGAACACGAGGGTGATAAGGGCCTAACAGGTCAAGCTGCCAAGCATGCGTTGATAGAACATGAGAATGCCATATGGACGCAGCATTGGGTGGATCACATGTGGAACGCTCCCACAGCCCAGGAATTTTGGCGATGCTTGATGATTGCAAAAACATCGATGGATGCGCGAGTGAGTAACAAAACACCAGAGAGCAGTTGTTGGGCACTCTACGCCCCCGTGTTTCAACGGGTAAGAGCGTCGGCTATAAAGGACCGGAACAAGGAACGTAAAAAGAGACTTCTCGGGCAGGAAACGCCCGAATCAATATTTATTAAATTTTCTAAATAATCTTTAAGAGATTAAAAAATTTTCCTCTAAAGAACTGGTCGTTACATAAAATTCGTCAGCGCTCAGCCCAAGGATGCTTTGGGTCGTTCGGTGACAGTCGCACCCAAGTAAGAGCCACAAAAAGCGCCCTACCTGCGACAGATGCGGGTCGGCCAAAAGCGGACCATTTCTAAAGAGCGTCAAAATGCTAGCAATTACGTGCCGTAGACCCATGCCAAAATCGTCAATTTAGATCATATGATCTTTGAATTCGTTGTGGTCGATGCCTTCCTGATTGAAGGGCGATCTATTATTTTCACCGGCAAAGTGGGCAGCGGCGAAGTCCGTGTAGGTGATGATCTTTTCCTGCGGTCTCCGCACGGGAAAATCAAAGTCAAGGTTATTAGTCTTGAACCAAGCGGGTTTCGAGTTGCAGGTGCTAGGGCTGGCGATAACCTTGTGGTTGTTGTGAAGCACGTGAACCTTTCGTCTGTTGCAGACGGGTTTCACCTAACCGTAGAAAATCAAATCCAGGTGCAAAGCCTTACGCTGCATGGCCGGCGATTCTAATATGAGGTGAATGACCGCAACGGGTCGACACAAGTCATACCCATCCATGCGTTGAACGAGAGCAACCAGCCTCCAGTGACTCGATCCTTGAGCAGTCCCGTCCGCGCCCGACTTCAACCCGTTGCCTACCCAAACCCCCAGGCAGCAATTCCTGCTCCCTCTTTCGATGCAGAAACAAGGCCGCTGTCATCGATTCAGGCTGGCATGGATGGCCAGCGCTCATAGCGCCGCCTCTGCACGAATCCAGTCCAAGAAGGCACGCACTTCGGGGCGGTCAGTCGTTCCAGGCCTTGTCACCGCGTAGTACGCAAATCTTGCTGGCCATGGCTTGTCAAGCACTTGAATGAGCCGTCCTGCGGCCACCTCTTCCATCGCATAGGCTCGCGGCACCAGGGCAAGGCCTTGACCAGCCTCCGCCGCACGGATGAGCAAGAAATCGTCCTCAAAAGCATTGCCACGCTCTGATCGCTCGTCATGGGCAACTCCGTGCGCCTTCAGCCAAAGTGGCCAATCTGCCCGGTCGCCATCGTGGAGCAGCGGGTAGGCCAGGCATCCGCTTGCCTCGTGGATCATCACCTGGTGCGCCTTCATAAATTCCGGCGACGCGACCGGCGTCAGAACCGGTGCCATCAGCAGAACGGAATCCAGCCCTGGATAGTCTCCCAAGCCGTGGCGCAAAGCCACATCCACGCGATCACGTTGCAGGTCCACCAGTTCCGAGGTCGCTTCAACGCGAACTTCGATCTCGGGATGCAGCAGCTTGAAACGGCCCAGCCGAGGCACCAGCCAGGACGCGGCAAATGTGGCAACGGTGCTGATCGTGAGGCTGCGTTGGCGCTTGGCTCTTTCCAGGCTATGCATCGCCTGTTCGATCTGAATGAACGCGTCACGCAGCTTGGGGTACACGCTGGCGCCGGCTTCCGTCAAGCGCATGCCACGGCGCTCACGCTCCAGCAGCACCACGCCTAGCCGATCTTCCAACACCCGGATTTGCTGGCTGACGGCGCCCGGGGTGACGTGCAAGGCCTGCGCCGCAGCTTTGACGCTTTTGCGCTGACCCACCTCCACAAAGGTGCGCAGTGCCTGCAAGGGGTAAAACATTTTTGAATTTAGATTTTCTAAATTTATAAAGCAGCAAGTATCGCTTTATAAATATTTAATTAAAAAAGAGAATTTGCATTCCTCGTAGATCTTTAAATTTTAGTATATCTACATTAAAAATGCTGCATCTTTATACCGATAGTTCTCCGAATGGCTTCAAGGCCACCATCGCTCTGGAAGAGCTTTCTTTGCCCTACCAACTGCACCATGTCCGCATTGATGAAGGCGATCACCGCAAGCCGGAGTTTCTTGCTCTCAATCCTTATGGACGAATTCCTGTGCTCATGGACACGGAAACAGGCGTTCAGCTTTTCGAGTCTGCCGCCATTCTCTTGTACCTGGCTGACAAGACCGGCGCGCTGTTGGCCCCGAAGGGGCCAACCCGCTGGGAGGCGATCAAATGGCTGCAATTTCATGCCTCCAGCCTGGGTCCGTTACTGGGCCAGCGCGTGCATTTCACGCTGTTTGCAGATACCCCCATACCGTTGGCACAGGAGCGCTACCAGGGCCTGACCGAAGAGGCCTTCAAGGTGCTGGACCAGACCTTGGTTGATCGCCCATATCTGGCGGGTGACGACTATTCCATTGCCGATATTGCGCACTTCGGTTGGCTGCATATCGCAAGGATCATCCAGTTTGATTTCAGCCATCACCGCTACCTCAGCGAATGGTTTGAGCGCGTTGCAGCGCGACCCGCCGTACGCAAAGGCGTCACATTGCCAGCACCCGCGACCGGTGCATGACCCACCAATGAGCTTGACAATGAACGAACCCAAACTTTCTCAACAGGGGGCGGGAGCCTCCTACGCATCGTTTTTCGCGCACCCTGGTTACCGGCGCATGTTCGCGCCGGACCGGCTGACTCTGGGCATTTTTTTGCCGCTGCGCAGTTTCCAGGGGGATATGGCCGTACTACAGGGCCAGGCTGAGCTCGTCGCAGAGATCGACAGGCGCGATTTCGCGGCCGTGTGGGTGCGCGATGTCCCCTTGTTCGATCCCTCGTTTGGCGATGCAGGCCAGGTGTTCGATCCTTTTAGCTACCTGTCCTTTCTGGCAGCACGAACCAAGAAGTTGGCCTTGGCGACGGGGAGTGCCATTGTTTCCTTGCGCCACCCCATCGACTTGGCCAAGGCAGCGGCCACCATTGACCAACTCTCAGGAGGCCGCCTGGTCATGGGCGTGGCATCCGGCGATCGGCCGATAGAGTTTCCTGCGTATGGGCTCGATCACGCATCCCGCGCGGAGCGCTTTTCCGAGGCAATCTCGTACATGCGCCAACTCATGCGCTCGGGGCGGCTGAACATCCACTCTCCACTGGGTCGCTTTGAGGGGGCAGAGCTTTTGCCCCAGCCTGTTTGCGGCCGCATCCCACTGGTGGTGACGGGATCCTCGGGGCAGTCGCTGGATTGGATTGCCCGGAATGCAGATGGCTGGCTGACCTACCCCAATGCAACCCATACCCCTCGGGGACCTCAGCATTTGGCCGAAAAAATTCGGGCTTGGCGTGAGTTGATCCCAGGAAGGGGCTTTCGGCCCCATATGACCAACGAGTGGATTGATCTGGTGGATGATCCTGGCTATCCGCGCACGCCCTTGCACGGCGGCTATGTTCTGCGTACCGGCCGCCATGGGCTGATGGCCTTGCTGGAGGAATGGCAGGCGGCAGGGGTGAACCATGCGGCGCTGGGCATTCAGTTTTCACAACGCTCGCCTGCGGAAGTCATCGATGAGCTGGCCAGGGAGGTACTGCCGCATTTCCCATCGCACGAAGGGCAAAACCCTGCTGCGGTCAACTGGTGAGCACTGCAATGACCGATGACCACCATGCCGCTGAACCTATGAAAAGAGCCGCCCAAACGCCGATGCCCATAAACATCCGTGCTCTGCAAGCACGGGATCGAAAGCCTTGGGAAGCGCTTTATCGCCAGTACGCCGACTTCTACCAATCGACCATGACGGATGCGATCCTGGACCGATGTTGGTCATGGCTGATGAACCCGAATCACGCTGTGGAGGGGCTGGTCGCAGAAGGGGAGAACCGGCAGTTGCTAGGTCTGGCGCACTTTCGTGCCTGCCCGGACCCACTGATCGCTGCTGATTTCGGCTTTCTCGACGATTTGTTTGTCCGCCCGGATGCACGTGGGTTAGGCATTGGCCGCCGCCTGATCAGCGGCGTCGCAGCCTTGGGACAAGAACGCAAATGGGCCGTATTGCGCTGGATCACTGCGGACAGCGATGCCCAAGCGCGCCAGCTCTACGACAAACTGGCACAAGCCACCCACTGGGTCAGCTATGACCTGGACTTGCAACGCTTGAGAGGCTAGCTGCGTTGCGACCCTAGCTTGGCCTGCTGCTGTCTCAAGTGACGGCGGCAGGCTTCTTTGCAGGATACCTCGCTGCTGGAAGTGCGTGGAAGACATCCGTCCTCGCTGACAGCAAGTCAAGCTTCTAATGAAGTGGCAGTTGAGAGTAGATCCCGTTTAATGGGTCATCTAGACGATTGTTGTTGCGGCGGCTCCGCTCAGTAAATGGCGCAGATCAGCCTGATGCTTTGGTCGCTGGCAAGGAGTCCGCTCACAGAAGGGCATCTTGCAGTCGGCCGGTATGCAACAAGCTTGGTAGAACTGATTTCAGCAATCCCTCGGCGCGCTATCCGGCATTTGCTGAACTGGATGTGCCACTCCCCGGCTATTGCGTCCATGAGTTTTTGCAGTGGCGCCAAGTTGGACTACGCAGATGAATCCAAAAAGCGTCGAGTAGCGTATAGAGCACATGCCCATTTCTTCCAAACTATCCACCCCCATGAGCCGCCGCCTAAGCCTCATGGGCATCGGTTCCGCCATTGCAGCACTGCTGTCCGGCTGTTCTGGTGCCCAGGTACTGGACCACCTCGTGGCCCATGACACCTACCACGGCCCCACGGGCGTACCCTACGGGCCCGATCCGCGTCATCTGCTGGATGTGTACCAGCCGCAGGCCAGCACGGTGCCCGGTCCTGCACCGGTGGTGCTCTTTTTTTATGGCGGCAACTGGACCAGCGGCGAGCGGGCCGAGTACCGATTCGTCGGCGAAGCGCTGGCAGCCAACGGCATCATCGCGGTGGTGGCCGACTACCGGCTGAGCCCCCAGGTGCGCTATGACGGCTTTCTGGGCGATTGCGCCTTGGCGCTGCAGTGGACCTTGGCAAATGCAGCCAGCCTGGGTGGCGACCCTGCGCGGGTGATGGTGATGGGCCATTCGGCCGGGGCTTACAACGCTGCGATGCTGGCGCTGGACCCGCGCTGGCTGGCGCCTTTAGGCCTAGCACCGGATCGGCTTGCGGGCTGGATTGGGTTGGCCGGCCCCTATGACTTTTTGCCGATTGTGGACCCCCAGGTTCAGGTTGCTTTTAACTGGCCGCACACCCCTGCTGATTCCCAGCCCCTCTTCTACGCCGACACCAAGGCCCCCCGTACCTTGCTGCTGGCCGCACGCAATGACAAGGTGGTTGATACGCAGCGCAACACCGTTGGCCTGGCAAATCGCTCGCGGGCTGCCGGTACTGACGTGGAGATGCGGATCTTTGACCACCTCAGCCACGTGACCACGGTTGCCGCACTGGCCCGGCCGCTGGATTGGCTAGCCCCGGTGCTGCCGACGGTGGTGGACTTTGTACGCGGGGATCCGAAGCCTGTGAGAAGGTGATCAGAGCCGTGGCCGAATCTGTGGCGTAACAGGCTTGCTTTGCAGCCAGTGCCTCGGTTAATCCATCGTGGCGGAAGGCTTATGACGACTGGCTGGCCGCGCTAATATGGCGCTTTCGGCCAGAACCGGCTTATCCGCCATCACCGCGTAACGGTGCCAGCCAGCGCTGCTGTCAACCGCTTCCATGCATCACCTCTACACCCACCCCAACAAGGGCAGCTTTGGCAAGGGCCTGACCAAGTTACTCAACTCGCGTCGCTTTGCTACTTATCGCCGAGCCCTTATGTCTCGTCTGCCCTTTATGACCTTGGACAGCGATGTGGTGGATGTCGTCTACATGACATGGCTGGTGGACGAAACCCTGGCTGCAGCGTTTGCCCCACCGGGCGCGCGCCTCTGGTCTTACCAGGGCCGCACGCCTCTGACGGTGCTGACCTATCGGCATGGGCATTTTGGTCCGCGATGGATGGGGTCCCTGAGGCGCTTTATGCCTTCGCCCTTGCAGAGCAACTGGCGCCTGTACTTGGCAGAGCCGCTGTCTGATGCGCCGCCTATTCCCACCGTCGCCTTTGTCTACAACGTGATGGACAGCCTGGCCCACGTGGCCGGAACGCGCTTGTTCAGCGATGCCTTGCCATCCCATTGGCCGGCAAGCTTCGATTTCCGCGTGACTCCCGATGAGGCCGTCATCGACATCGCGCCCGGCGATGGAAGCGCGCCTAGATTGGCGGCCAGGGCGGTCAGGGCGGCGAAGGCGGAGGACGCCGTTTTATCACCCCCCTGGTCCGGGATGTTCAATGGCTGGTCGGATGCGGTCGTTCGCCTAGCCTCCCAGGACGCTGCGGTGGTGGAGGTGCCGACAGCGGAGGGCGCCCCTGGTAGGTCGGCCTTGGCGACGATTGCCTTGCCGATGGATGTCGCTTCGGTGGAGCCCTTGCTGCTGGATACGCAAACGCTGGAATGCCCTTTGTTGCAGAGGCTGGATGCGGACCCGGAAGCTCTGTGTTTTCTGCTGCCCAGCGTGCGCTTCTCTGCCTTGTCCGAACGGCTTTTGCGCGCTTCTGCCTGAGGCCGGCCCACTGCGACAGTGTGTTTTTCCCCTCAAAACGGGGTGCTTGACGCCAACCAACCAACTAGTAGAATGGCTTATCTTTGAAAGCGCTACCTGCCCACCCGATGACTGTTGAACTCTCCCCCCGCGCCACTGAATTGGCAGAACATGCCCGGCAATTGCTGGCCGCTGGCGGCTACAACGGCTTTAGCTATGCAGATCTCTCTGAAAAGGTGGGGATAGGCAAAGCCAGCATCCACCACCATTTCCCGAGCAAGGCGGACTTGGTGTTGACGGTGGTGCAACGGCATCGTCAGCAGTCTGTAGAGGGTTTGGCAGCGATGCAGCAACATCTGGGCGACGACCCACAAGCCCAGTTGAACGCTTATGTGGATTACTGGGCGCGCTGCATCGGCGACGGTTCATCGACGATGTGCATCTGCGCGATGCTGGCCGCTGAAGCGCCAATGATCCCGGCTGAGATAGCGGCGGAAGTGCGTGGCTATTTCCAGGACCTGACGCAGTGGCTGGCAGCCGTCATCTCGCAAGGCCAGGCCAAGGCGCAGTTCAAGCCAGACGCGAATGCGCCGGTAGAAGCGCTTGCCTTGATGTCCACCGTGCACGGCGCCATGCTGACGGCCCGCGCCTTGGGCGATCCCGATGCTTTCCAGACGATCGTGCGCGCGGCGATACATCGGCTGGCAGCTTGAAGAATGGCCCGACTACCCAGGTCGTCGGGCCCCCTATTTTTTGCCCTGGTAGTCAACCAACTAGTCGGTTGTTTTTAGAAAGACCACCCCATGCCACATCCCATCTCCACACTTGGCGCCTTCCATACCGTCTTCAGCCTGGTGCCGCTCGCTGCCGGCTTGTACAGCTTTATCCGCTACCGCGCCATTGAGCCGGGCACGAGATCGGGGCAGCTGTACCTCGTCAGCATGCTGGTCGCCGTGCTCACCTCGTTCGGCCTGTCCAGCACCGGGGGTTTCAACGCCGGCCATGCCTTGGGCATTCTGGCGCTGTTGGTGATCGGCGGGTCATTGCTCATCCGGCAGCTGCCGCTTTTCCCACGCCTGGTTCCTTATCTGTCGCAGTTTGGCTTTTCGTTCAGCTTCTTTTTGCTGCTGGTCCCTGCCATTGGTGAGACCTTGACGCGTCTGCCGGTGGGCCATCCGTTGGCGACGGGGCCTGAATCGCCTTTGGTGCGCGGCACGGTGCTTGTTTGGTTGGCGATTTTTGTTGTGGGTTCCGCATTGCAAATGTGGTGGATGCGGTCGCAGCGCAAGCGCTGAATAGAGCGAGCATTTTTAGTTTTGCGATGACCAGGTCTACCGTTGGGACCGCCATGCTTCCAGCCGCCAGACCGGCAAACACCGCCTTTGGCTGACAGACAACGCCCCCGCCTGGTGCTGCAATAGTTGCCGACTCATCCAATTCAGCGGCCCAGAGACTCGTAGGCTTAGCGACTGCTCCAGTGGGTAGAAGTCTTCCGTACAACCTTGGGCCCTAAGGCCTGAAAGTGGAAGCAATGACGCAATCGCATGGCAAACCCATCGCTAGAACCATCACGGTAGCGATCCTGGTCCTGGTGACCTTGTTTTTAGTGGTGGGTGGGGGATGGTTGATAGCGCTGGGGGGCTCGGGCTATTACCTGGTGGCAGGTCTGGTGATGGCCATCATCACGTGGTTGTATGCGCGTGACCGTCTGGCAAGCCTGTGGCTCTACGCGGTGCTGCTGTTCGCGACGATCGCATGGGGCATCTGGGAGTCGGGGACGGATTTCTGGGCGCTGACGCCGCGATTGGATATCTGGTTTGTGCTGGGGCTGTGGCTGGTGCTGCCTTGGGCGAGCCGGCGGCTGCTGCCCAGCGCGGGCGCGAAATCGCTGCTGTCGTTGGGCCTGGTGGCGGTGCTTGCGGTGCTGGGCCTGAGCTGGTTCAACGATCCGCAAGAGGTGAATGGCAGCCTGGCGCGCGCGCCGTCAGCGCAGAAAGCGCCAGTGGCTGGTGTGGCAGATGCCGACTGGCCGGCCTATGGCCGCACCCAGGCGGGTGTGCGCTACTCGCCGCTGGCGCAGATCAACGATGGCAATGTGAACAAGCTCCAGCTGGCCTGGAAGTACCAGACCGGCGACTTCAAGGGTAATGACGACTCGGGCGAAACCACGGCGGAGCTGACCCCTATCAAGGTGGGCAACCGCATGTTCATCTGCACGACTCACCAGTTCCTCGATGCGCTCGATCCGGCAACCGGCAAGCGCCTCTGGCGTTTTGATCCGCAGCTAAAAGCCGACCGGACCTTCCAGCATCTGACCTGCCGAGGTGTGTCTTACTACGACAGCGCCAACGTCGAGGCCAACAACACCAGCGTGCAAAAGAACCTGACCCAGGCCTCGGCAGAGTGCCCGCGCAAGGTGATCCTGCCGGTGAACGATGGGCGCCTGTTTGCCGTGAACCCGGACACCGGCAAGCCTTGCAGCGACTTCGGCAACCAGGGCCAGGTGGATCTGCAGGCCAATATGCCGTTTCCTTACCGTGGCGGCTACAACCCGACATCGCCCCCAGTGGTGACGGGCTCGACCATCGTGATTGGCGGCTCGATCACCGACAACCTGTCCAACTCGGAGCCCTCGGGCGTGATTCGCGGCTATGACGTCAACACCGGCGCGCTGCGCTGGGTGTTTGATACCGGCGCTGAAGACCCGAACCAGATGCCCGGCGACAAGGGCGAATTTGTGCACAACTCCCCCAATGCCTGGGCGCCACTGGCCTATGACGCCAAGACCGATATCGTCTACGTGCCGACCGGTGTGGGCACGCCCGATATCTGGGGTGGCGACCGGACCGAATTGAAAGAGCGCTATGCCAACTCGATGCTGGCCCTGGATGCCAGCACCGGCAAGCTGGTCTGGAACTTCCAGACCACCCACCATGACCTCTGGGACATGGATGTGCCCTCGCAGCCTTCGCTGGTCGACCTCAAACGGCCCGATGGCACGACGGTGCCTGCCATTTATGTGTTGACCAAGACCGGACAGCTGTTTGTGCTCAACCGGCTCAATGGCGAAGCGATCCTGCCTGTCACCGAAAAGCCGGTGCCGCAGACCGTCAAGCACGGCCCGCAAACCAAGGGCGAGCACTATTCGCCAACACAACCCTTCTCGCCCCTGAACATGGGGCCACACGAGAACCTGACGGACAAGAACATGTGGGGCGCCACCATGTTCGACCAGCTGATGTGCAGGGTGATCTTCCACCGCCTGAACTACGAGGGCATCTACACGCCGCCATCGGAGAATGGCACCTTGGTGTTCCCCGGCAACCTGGGGATCTTTGAATGGGGTGGCATGTCGGTGGACAGCGACCGCCAGGTGGCGTTCATGAATCCGCTGGGCCTGCCGTTTGTCTCGCGCCTGATCCCGGCAGACCCGAACCGCCCACGCACCGAGAAAGGCGCCGGTACCGAGCAGGGCGTGCAGCCTATGTACGGCGCGCCCTATGGCGTGGAGCTCAATGCCTTCCTGTCGCCGCTGGGCCTGCCTTGCAAGGAGCCCGCATGGATGACCGTCGCCGGTGTGGACCTTGCGACGCATGAAGTCGTGTGGAGAAAGCGCGTGGGCACCATCCGCGACAGCCTCCCGAAGCTGATGCAGCTTCCTCCTATCAAGACGGGTGTGCCGGGCCTGGGTGGCCTGATCTCCACCGGCGGCAATCTCATGTTTATTGGCGCAACGCAAGACGACTACCTGCGCGCCTTCAACGCCAGCAATGGCGAGCTGCTCTGGCAGGCACGCCTGCCTGCCGGCGGCCAGGCTACCCCTATGACTTATGACATCGGCGGCAAGCAGTATGTGGTCATCATGGCCGGCGGGCATGGCTCCTTCGGCACCAAGATGGGCGACTCGCTGATGGCCTATGCATTGCCGGATTGAGCTGAAGACGAGGGGATAGCGGGCGGTGCCGCACCAGAGGCACCGCTTTCGCAGAGGCCCCCTGGGTCTTTGCCAGAATTGTTACGATTCACCTACCCGGCCATCCTTGGCCGGGTTTTTGCCGTCTCGCTTGGCCGTTTATGAATTCCTCGTCTCCCTCCTATGTCATTGGTATCGATCTGGGCACCAGCCACACGGTGGTGGCCTATGCAGCACTGACGGCGGCGGGGGATGAGATTGCACTGCTGAACATTCCCCAACGCAGCAGCGCGGGGGAGGTACAGGCGCAGACCCTGCTGCCCTCGGTGCGCTACCAGGCCGCAGCGGGCGAGCTGGGCGATGCCTGGCAGCAGCCCTGGCCACCGCAAGCCGCCAGCGACGAAGCACCTGCAGTCATCGGCCGCTGGGCCCGTGACCTGGGCACCGCCGTGCCCAGCCGCCTGGTGGCCAGTGCCAAAAGCTGGCTGTCGCACCCCGGGGTGGACCGCAGCGCGGCCATCCTGCCCTGGGGCGCGGGCGACGAGGTCGCCAAGATATCGCCCCTGGCGGCATCGGCCTCCTACCTGGCCCATGTCAAGGCCGCCTGGGAGCAGGCGCATCCACAGGCGCCGCTGAGCGCGCAGATCGTTGTGCTGACGGTGCCGGCCTCGTTTGACGAGGGCGCACGCGCACTGACCCTGGAGGCCGCCCAACTGGCGGGTCTGCCCCAGGTGCATTTGCTTGAAGAGCCCAAGGCCGCTTTCCACGACTGGCTGATGCTGCAGGGCGAGCAGCTGGCAGCCAGGTTGGCCGATAGCCGGCTGGTGCTGGTGGTGGATGTGGGCGGCGGCACCACCGACCTGACCTTGATCCAGGTCGAGCCTGCTGCCGATGGCGGCCTGCCCAGCCTGACGCGCACTGCCGTGGGCGAGCATTTGATGCTGGGCGGCGACAACATGGACCTGGCGCTGGCCCACCAGCTGGAGCCCCAGTTTGCACCCGAGGGCCAGCGCCTGCCGGCCGCCCGTTTTGCGCAGCTGGTGCAGCGCTGCCGCATCGCCAAAGAGCAGTTGCTGGCGGCCGATGCGCCCGAGCAAGTGGCGGTCACCATGCTGGGCGGCGGCAGCCGGCTGCTGGCCCAAAGCAAGACCGCCAGCCTGAGCCGCGCCCAGGTGCAGCAATGGGTGGTTGAAGGATTTTTGCCGCTGGCCGAGCGCAGCGCGCTGCCCAGCAAACGCCAGGGCGCCTTGCGCGGCTTTGGCCTGCCATACCCGGCCGATGCGGCCATCACCCGGCATCTGGCGCAGTTTTTGGCGCAGCATGCCGGTAGTGGCGGTGCGCAGGCGCTGCCCGATACCGTCTTGCTCAATGGCGGCGTGTTCCATGCGCATACGGTGGTGGAGCGGCTGACCCAGCAGCTCAGCGCCTGGCGCGGGGCGCCAGTGCGCGTGCTGCACAACCCGCACCCCGACTGGGCGGTGGCCCGGGGCGCGGCCGCCTATGGCCTGACCCGTTTTGCGCCTGAGCCGCAACCCTCCGCAGTGCTACCCGCAGCGGCCGATGCAGCGGTGCCACCTGTGGCCAGCCTGCGCAGCCGCTTGCCGCAGATTGGCGGCGGCTCCGCCCGCAGCTACTGGCTGCTGCTGCCCGGAGCCAAGGGCGCAGCACCCCAGGGCCTGTGCCTGCTGCCGCGCGGCACGCAGGAAGGGGTGCGCATGGTTTTATCGGGCCGGCGCTTTGCGCTCAAGCTGGGCCAGGCGGTGCGCTTTGATTTGCTGGCCAACAGCTTGCCCAGCCAGCCGGCCCAGGCCGGGCAGTTGGCCCCGCTGCAGGGGGAGGGTTGGGTAGAGCTGCCACCACTGGCCACCGTGCTGCCGGCACCCGAGGGCCAGAACAAGGCCCAGATCGAGGTGCAGCTGCAAGCCAGCATGACCGAAGTCGGCACCTTGGAAGTGCGCTGCCTGGCGGTCGATGACCCCAGCCAATCCTGGCTGCTGCCGCTCAGCCTGCGCGGCGCCGTGCAAGCAGCCGATGACAGCGCGGCTATCGAGGACAGCGCCGACGAGGCACGGGCCAGCTTGCGCCAGGAGCAGGCCATTGCGCAGATCGACCGTATTTTTGGCAACCAGGCGCAGGCGGTGGACGCCAAGGAAGTGCGCCAGCTGCGCCAGGTGCTGGAGCGGTTGCTGGGCCCGCGCAACAGCTGGGACCTGGCCCTGCTGCGGGCCATGTTTGATGCGCTGCTGGCGCGTGCCAAGCGCCGCCGCCGCACACCCGAGCATGAGCGCGCCTGGCTGAACCTGGCCGGCTGGTGCCTGCGCCCGGGCCTGGGCGCGCAGTTGGATGCCTGGCGGGTGGAGCAGGTCTGGGCGCTGTACCCGCAAGGCCTGGGCCATGGCAAGGAGCCGGGCAACTGGACCGAATGGTGGGTGTTTTGGCGCCGCGTAGCTGCGGGCTTGAACGAAGCGCAGCAGATGGAGCTGCTCGAAGATGTGGCCGGCCACATGCAAAAGGCGGTGCAGCAAACCGCCCGCAAGCGCGCTGATGGCGCTGGCGGCAAAAGCAGCCATGGCAGCTATGACGACATGCTGCGCCTGTTTGCCGCGATGGAAGCCGTCCCCTGGCAGTACCGCCAGGAGATGGGCCAGTGGATGCTGCAGCGCCTGAAGCGCGAGGGCGAAACCGTGCAGACCTGGTGGGCCATTGGCCGCCTGGCCGCCCGCCAGCCGATGGCCGCCAATGCCCACCTTGTTATGCCACCGAACGCCGCGCAGGAGTTTGTGCAGGCCACCCTGGCCCAGGACTGGCGCCGCAACGAGACCGCCATGTTTGCCGCGCTGCAAATGGCCCGCATGACCGGCGACCGCGCCCGCGACCTGCCCGATGCGCTGCGCAAAGAGGTGCTGGACAAGATGCGCAGCAGTGGCGCACCCGAGCGCTGGATCGCGATGGTCAGTGAGGTGGTGGCCATGGATGCCGAAGACCAGCAACGCAGCCTGGGCGACAGCCTGCCGCCGGGTTTGGCGTTGCTATAAGCGCCTGTTCAAGCGCTGCGCGCGGCGCGCCCCTGGCCTGGAACAGGCCCGTTGCCCCGTATTTGGGCGCTGGCCTCTGCTGCAATCGCGATGTGTGGGCAGGGCCTGGCGCGGCATTCTGCCCCCCGGCCAGTGCAACAATGGCGGCTGCGCCGCGCGGGACTGCCGGCGCGGTGCCTTTTTCCAGGAGATATTGCAATGATGTTTGACACGACCACCTCTTCCGCTTGTTTGCCGCGCCGTGCTGCGCTGGCTGCGGCACTGACCGCAGTGCTGGCGGGTGGCGTGCTACCCCAGGCATGGGCACAAGGCAATGCAGCCAACAGTGTGGCCAACTGGCCGAGCAAGCCCATCACCTTTGTCGTGCCCCAGGCACCCGGCGGTGCCAATGATGTGATTGCCCGCGCCATTGCGCAGGGCCTGGGCCAGTCGCTGGGCCAGCCGGTGATTGTGGAGAACCGGGCAGGCGCCAATGGCAATGTGGGCACCAGCCAGGTGGCGCGCAGCGCGGCCGACGGCTACACCTTTTTGGTGACGGCGCAGAGCGCTTACACCATCAACCCGGCGCTCTACAGCACGGTGCCATTTGACCCGATCAAGGACTTTACGCCGGTGATGCAGCTGGCGGTGGCGCCATACCTGCTGGTGGTGAACCCGAATTTTCCGGCCAAGAACCTCGACGAGCTGGTGGCCTATGCCAAGCAGCATCCGGGCAAGGTCGAGTACGCGTCGGCCGGCAATGGCACCTTGAACCATTTGCTCGGCGAAATGCTGAAAAAGCAAAAAGGCATTGACCTGCTGCATGTGCCCTACAAGGGCGCATCGGCCGCCGCCACCGATGTGGTGGCCGGCCAGCTGCCGATGGCCTTTGGCAGCTTTCCCGGCGTGATGCCCTTTGTCACCAGCGGCAAGCTGCGGGTGCTGGGCGTGGCCTCGGACAAGCCAACCCAGCTGGCGCCCGAGATCCCGCCACTGGGCAAGGGCCTGGCTGTCACCAGCTGGTATGGCCTGTTTGCGCCGGCCGGCACGCCCGATACCGTCGTCGTGCGCCTGCATGCCGCCATCACCAAGGTGCTGGCCACGCCGGTGATGACCGAGCGCCTGAAGACCTTGGGTGCCGAGTCGGTGGTGTCGACCCCGCAAAGCTTCAAGGCCAGCCTGCCGGCCGAGCTGGCCTACTGGAAGCAAGTGGTGCAGGACTCGGGAGCGCACATTGACTGAGCCCCAAGACGCGGCGCTGCTGGCCGCCTGCAGGCAATTGCCCGTTATCGGCCTGCTGCCTGCGGGCCCGCGCAATGCCATCACCGATGTGGCTGGCCTGCGCCTGGGGCATTGCACCGTGGCCGATGGCGATCTGCAGACCGGTGTGACCGTGCTGATCCCGCCGCTGGACAACCCCTTTATGCACAAGTTGCCTGCGGGCCTGGCCGTTATCAATGGCTTTGGCAAGAGCGCCGGCTTGGTGCAGCTGGCCGAGCTGGGCCAGATCGAAACCCCGATTGCGCTGACCAATACCTTTGGCGTCTCTGCCATCGTGCAGGCGCAGATTGCGCAGTGCATTGCCGCCAACCCCGAATGCGGCCGCAGCCTGCCCACCGTGAACGCGCTGGTGCTGGAATGCAATGACGGCTACCTGAGCGATATCCAGCGCATGGCCGTTGGCCCGGCGCACTACCAGGCGGCGCTGGATGGCGCTACGCCCGAGGTGGTGCAGGGCGCGGTAGGCGCGGGCCGGGGCATGTCGAGCTTCCAGCTCAAGGGCGGCATCGGCAGCGCATCGCGCCAGGTGGTGGTGGGCGAGCAGCGCTATACCGTCGGCGCGCTGGTGCTGGCCAATATGGGCAGGCTGGCGGATCTGCGCTGGGGCGGCCAGGCACCGGGCGCAGCGCTGGAGCGGCGCCTGCAGGCTAAGCTGGCCGCTGGTGAGCTAGCTGGCACCGCAGTGGGTGATGGCGTGGACAAGGGCAGCATCATCATGCTGCTGGCCACCGATGCGCCGCTGGACAGCCGCCAGCTCAGCCGTGTGGCGCGGCGTGCCGCTGCTGGCCTAGCCAATACCGGGTCTTGCTACGGCCATGGCAGCGGCGATATTGCGCTGGCGTTTTCGACCGCCTACACCCTGCCGGCCGATGCAGCCGCGCCCATGCCGGCGCTGGCGATGCTGCACGAGGCGCAGCTGGACCCGTTGTTCCGCGCGGCGGCCGATGCGGTGGAACAATCGATTTTGAATGCGCTGTGGCATGCCCAGAGCGTGCAAGGACGCGACGGCCACCAGCGCTGGGGGCTGCAAGAACTCTGCAAGGACTGAAGCGATGAAAGTACTGATTTCTGTCGATATCGAAGGCGTGGCCGGTGTCTACCACCCCGAGCAGGTGCGTGCGGGCAACCCGGAGTTTGAGCGTGCGCGCCGCCTGATGGCCCAGGAGGCCAATGCCGCCGTTGAAGGCGCTTTTGCCGCTGGCGCGCTGGAGGTCTATGTCAACGACTCGCATGGCGGCTTTCGCAATATGCCGCCCGATCTGCTCGATGCGCGTGCCCAGGTCATCCAGGGCAAGCCGCGCTACCTGAGCATGGTGGCGGGGGTGGAGCTGGGGGTGGATGCGGTCTGCATGGTCGGCTACCACTCACGCGCGCAGGGCCGGGGCATTCTGGCCCACACCATCAACAGCTTTGCCTTTGCCAGCATCCACATCAATGGGCAGGAGGCTAGCGAGGCCAGCATTTACGGCGCCCTGGCCGGTGCCTATGGCGCGCCGGTGGTGATGCTGGCTGGCGACGATGTGCTGCGCGAGGAGAACCAGGCGATCTTCCCCCATGCGGTGTTTGTGCAGACCAAGCGCGCCACCGGCCAGGGCAGTGGCATCAGCCTGTCGCCCGAGCAAGCGCAAAACGCCATCCGCGCTGGGGTGGCGCAGGGCCTGGCCGGGCGTGCGCGCTGCCAGCCGCTGCCAACCGCCAGCCCGGTGCAGGTGCAGATCGCCGCCACCTCGCCGGGCATGGCCGATCTGTTCTGCCAGTGGCCGACCCTGGAGCGGGTCGATGGCCGCACGGTGCGCTTTAGCGCGCCGGACATTGAATCGGCCGTGCGCATGACCAACTGCCTGTCGGCCATGTCCAGCATGCTGCGCTGAGCGGCATGCGGCCAGGCCCCAGCGGGCATGGCATGAAACCTGCTGGGTAGAGCGCTCTACATTGGTGGTGCGCGTTTATGAAGTCTTCCCTGCATTTTCTGGTCGCTGCCCGCCAGCATGAGATGGCTGCGCTGGAACAGCTGGGCAAGGCCTGCTCGCTGGTGGTGGCCATGTCGTCTCTGGTGCATGCGCTGCAAAAGGAGCGCGGGCTGTCCAACATGGTGCTGGCCAGCGGAGGCGCGCAAGGTGCCGAGCTGTTGGCGCCCCAGCGGCTGCTGGCGGATGCGCAGATCGCCAACGTGCGCGATGAGCTTGATCGCCTCGGCCCGCACCCATCAGGTGGCAGCGGCGCGCGGTTATGCAATGCGATTGCTTATACCTTGCAAGGCGTGGCGGCCCTGCCTGCGCTGCGCGCCCAGGTGCAGGCCGGGGGGCTGACACCTGTTGCATGTACCGATGCCTTTGCGCGGCTGATTGCCGGCTGCCTGGCTGTCGTGTTTGAGGCGGCCGACAGCGCCAACGAGCCCGAGATATCGCGCATGCTGGTGGCCCTGTTCCACCTGATGCAGGGCAAGGAGCTGGCCGGGCAGGAGCGCGCCTGCGGCACCAGCGCCTTTGCCTCGGGCCAGCTGCAGCCCCCCGCCCGCGCGCAGTGGCTGCATTTGATTGAATCGCAGGAGCGCTGCTTTGAGGTGTTTGCCAGCCTGGCCAGCGCCCGCGTGCTGCTGCTGTGGCAGGCCCATGTGGCGGGAGATACTGACATGGCGGCGGTGGAGCGCATGCGCCGCGTGGCCCATACCGCCGCTGGCTGCCGCCTGAGCCGCAGCGGCAGCGCCGACTGGTTTGCCGCCTGCAGCCACCGGCTGGATGCCCTGCATGGCGTGGAGACCCTGGTGGCGCAGGAGCTGCAGGTGCTGTGCCTGCACAAGCTGCAGGCGCAGGAGCAAGCGCTGGCGGCCTTGCAGGTGCTGCCGCCGGGCGCTGAAGGGGTCGCTGGGGCCGCAGAGGGCGGTATGGCCTTTTTTGAAGCATCGGCACCGCCCGATGCCTGGTCGCTGGATGCCGTGGGCGCACCGGCGCTGGGGCGCGATATCTTGTCGCTGGTGCAGCAGCAATCACAGCGGCTGCAGACCATGCAGAGCCAGATCCACGAGGCCAAGACTGCCCTGCATGAGCGCAAGACCCTGGAGCGCGCCAAGGGCCTGCTGATGGCCCAGCACCAGCTCAGCGAGAGCGATGCCTACCAGCTGCTGCGCCAGACGGCGATGAACCAGAACAAGCGCATGCTGGAAGTGGCCGAGGCGGTGCTGGCGATGGCGGCCATGGTGCCCACCGTGCCCTCTGGGGCTGCTGGGCCTGCTGCTGCCGAGCGCCGCTGATCCTTCCTTCCTCAACAACGACCTCGCGCACCAAAGCATGGCAGCCATTGAGCAGCCAGCTGTTGCAATGCACCATTGCAGGGACGGTGCCGGGCATGCAGCGCTGGCAGCGGTCTCGTCTTCAGAGTGAAGCACTGCATTTTTTAAATTGGCATGGAATATGCATTGATCTCCTCAACCAGGCCAAAGGCGGCCTGTTTCCGGTAATCGCGAGTTATTTCGGGACAACGGCGTCCCTTTCCTGATGGTGCAAGCCATCAGCGGAAGGACGCCGTTTTTTGTTTTTGGAATCTGCAACGCCTTCGATGGAGTTTGACAAGAATGACGATACGCCCCACCACCGACACCGCCCCGGCCACTGAGGCATCGCCCGCCCGCCGCCGGTTCTTGCGCCATGGCGCCCAGGCAGCGGCCGCCACCTTTGTCTACAGCGCGCTGGGCCACCAGGGTGTCTGGGCTGCAGGCTCGGATGCGCCTGAGAAAAAAGAGGTCAACATCGGCTTTATCCCGCTGACCGACTGCGCCAGCGTGGTGATGGCCTCGGTGCTGGGCCTGGACCAGAAGTACGGCGTCAAGATCATGCCCAGCAAGGAAGCGAGCTGGGCAGGGGTGCGCGACAAGCTGATCAATGGCGACCTGCACTTTGCCCATGTGCTCTACGGCCTGGTCTACGGCGTGCAGCTGGGCGTGGGCAGCCCGCAAAAGGACATGGCGGTGCTGATGACGCTCAACCGCAATGGCCAGGCGATCACCCTGTCCAAAAAACTGGCCGACAAGGGCGCGGTGGATGCCGCCTCGCTGGCCAAGCTGATGGCCGCCGAGAAGCGCGAATACACCTTTGCGCAGACCTTCCCCACGGGCACCCATGCGATGTGGCTCTACTACTGGCTGGCCAGCGCGGGCATCCACCCGCTCAAGGATGCGAAAGTGATCACCGTGCCGCCGCCGCAGATGGTGGCCAATATGCGGGTGGGCAATATGGATGGCTTTTGCGTGGGCGAGCCCTGGGGCCACCGCGCGATCATGGATGGCATTGGCATCACGGCAGTCACCACCCAGGACATCTGGCGCGACCACCCGGAAAAGGTGCTGGGCTGCACGCAGGATTTTGTCAGCCGCCACCCCAACACCGCGCGCGCTGTCACCATGGCCATTCTGGAGGCGGGCCGCTGGATCGATGCCAGCCTGCAGAACAAGCAGAAGATGGCCGAGACCATTGCCGGCAAGGCCTATGTGAACACCAGCGTGGACGCCATCAACCAGCGCATTCTGGGCCGTTACCAGAATGGCCTGGGCAAGACCTGGGACGACCCGAACCACATGAAATTCTTTGCCGATGGCGAGGCCAGCTACCCCTATCTGTCCGATGGCATGTGGTTCCTCACCCAGCACAAGCGCTGGGGTTTGCTGAAGAACCACCCCGACTACCTGGCCGTCGCGAAAAAGATCAACCAGACCGCCCTGTACAAGGAAGCGGCCACGCAGTTGAAGATTGCCGTGCCCAAGTCGGACATGCGCAGCAGCGCGCTGATCGATGGCAAGGTCTGGGATGGTTCGGACCCCGCCAAGTACGCCGACAGCTTTGCGATCAAAGCCTGATAAGGAGAGCCCCATGCCCGCTGCATTGCGAGAGAGTGTTTCGCCCCTGCCGACATCGGCCCCGCCCGAGCGCAAGATCTTGTCCATCCATGAGCACATGGCGCGCGGCCTGCCCACGGCAGGCGCGGTAAGCCAGCCCCTGGTGGCAGCGCCGGCCGTGCTGGCCTCGGCGGCCCCGGTGGCCCCGCGCGATCTGGCCGCCGCCTGGCAGCAGCGCTTTGGCAGCTTGGTGCAAAGCCTGCTGCCACCGGTGCTGGGCTTTGGCCTGCTGCTGGTGCTGTGGTCCATCGTCGCCCAGGGCAACCCGGGCATCCCCGGCCCGCAGGAGACCTGGCTGCAGGCGCAGGAGATCTTTCGCGACCCCTTCTACCGCAACGGCCCCAATGACCAGGGCGTGGGCTGGAATGTGCTGGCCTCGCTGCAGCGGGTGAGCATCGGCTTTGGCCTGGCGGCGCTGGTCGGTATTCCGCTGGGTTTTGTGATTGGCCGTTTTGACTTTCTCTCGCGCATGTTCAACCCGGTCATCAGCCTGCTGCGCCCGGTGTCGCCCCTGGCCTGGCTGCCGATTGGCCTGCTGGTGTTCAAGGGCGCGAACCCGGCGGCGATCTGGACCATCTTTATCTGCTCGATCTGGCCGATGGTGATCAACACGGCCGTCGGTGTGCAGCGCGTGCCGCAGGACTATATGAATGTGGCGCGGGTGCTGAACCTGAGTGAGTGGAAGATTGCCACCACCATCCTCTTCCCCGCCGTGCTGCCCTACATGCTGACGGGCGTGCGCCTGGCCGTTGGCACCGCCTGGCTGGTGATCGTGGCCGCCGAGATGCTGACCGGTGGCGTGGGCATTGGCTTTTGGGTCTGGGACGAGTGGAACAACCTCAACGTCAAGAACATCATCATTGCGATCTTTGTCATTGGCCTCGTTGGCCTGCTGCTGGAATGGGCGCTGATCCGCCTGGCCACCGCATTCACTTTTGAGGAGGTCAAGGCATGACCGTCAATCCCAACCCCCAGGCCGCAGCCCCCAACCTCAAGTACATCGAGGTGCAGCAGGTGGCGCAAAGCTTCAAGACCGCCAAGGGCCTGTTCCAGGCGCTGCAGGGCATCAACCTGGAGATTGCCCAGGGCGAGTTTGTCAGCCTGATTGGCCACTCGGGCTGCGGCAAATCCACCTTGCTGAACCTGATTGCCGGGCTGGCCAGCCCCAGCGAAGGCACCTTGCTCTGCGCCAACCGCGAGATCAAGGGCCCTGGGCCGCAGCGGGCTGTGGTGTTCCAAAACCATTCGCTGCTGCCCTGGCTGACCTGCTGGGCCAATGTGCATCTGGCGGTGGAGCGGGTGTTTGGCGGGCGCGAGCGCAAGGCCCAGCTCGCCGCCCGCACCGATGCCGCGCTGGCGCTGGTGGGCCTGAGCCATGCGGCACAAAAGCGCCCCGGCGAGATATCGGGCGGCATGAAGCAGCGCGTGGGCATTGCCCGCGCCCTGTCGATGGAGCCCCAGGTGCTGCTGATGGACGAGCCCTTTGGCGCCTTGGATGCCCTGACCCGCGCCAAGCTGCAGGACGAGCTGCTGGAGATCGTCGCGCGCACACGCAGCACCGTGGTGATGGTGACCCATGATGTGGACGAGGCCGTGCTGCTGTCCGACAAGATCGTGATGATGACCAATGGGCCTGCCGCCACCATTGGCGAGGTGCTGCCGGTACCGCTGGCCCGCCCGCGCAACCGGGTGGCGCTGGCCGAAGACCCGCAGTACCAGGCCTGCCGCAAGGCGGTGATTGACTTTCTCTACACCCGCCAGGTGCATGTGGAGAAGGTGGCCTGATAAATACCGCTTAGTTGGCCTCAGGCGCTCCACACGGAGCGCCTTTTTTGTGCACGCAAATGAGGCAGGGCGGCCGTCCATCAGCACAAAAAATGTGCGCAGGCGATGCGCGGCTGCGGGCGCGCTTCGACAGCCGACTTGGTATGGAACTTGCATAGTTGTTGGCGTGGCCATGGCGGCCACCGGGCGGCAGTGCAACGTAGCACCGCTGCCCAAAGACAAAGACGTCTATGCGCGCATGCCTGGCATGCGGCGCCTAGACGTCTTTTTTTTGTGCTGCCCACGGGGAATACGATGAAAAAAATCAAGTTGGTCATGGTTGGCAACGGCATGGCCGGGGTGCGAGCGCTGGAAGAGCTGCTGGCGCTGGCGCCGGATCTGTACGAGATAACGGTGTTTGGCGCAGAGCCGCACCCCAACTACAACCGCATCCTGCTCTCGCCCGTGCTGGCGGGCGAGCAGACCTTGGAAGACATCGTCCTCAACGACTGGAGCTGGTACGAGACGCATGGCGTGCGCCTGCACACCGGCTGCACGGTGCATGCGGTAGACCGCGCCCGCCGCGTGGTGCATGCCCGCAATGCCCAGGGCGAGGCGGTGACGGCCGACTACGACCGGCTCATTCTGGCCACCGGCTCCAACCCCTTCATGCTGCCGATTGCCGGCAAGGAGCTGCAAGGCGTGCTGGCCTACCGCGATATTGCCGATACCCAGGCCATGATCGATGCCGCTACCCGCTGGCGCCATGCGGTGGTGATTGGCGGCGGCCTGCTGGGGCTGGAGGCGGCCAATGGCCTGATGAAGCGTGGCATGCAGGTGTCGGTGGTGCATGCGGGTGAGTGGCTGATGGACCGGCAGTTGGATGGCCAGGCCGCCCAGCTGCTGAAGAAGTCGCTGATTGAGCGGGGCATGCAGTTCTTTATGCAGGCGCAGACGCAGGAGCTGCTGGGCAATGCCGAGGGCCGGGTGCGCGCGCTGCGCTTTGCCGATGGCCGCGAGATCGAGGCCGACCTGGTGGTGATGGCCGTGGGCATCCGCCCCAACACGGCGCTGGCCGAGGCCATGCACCTGCATGTGAACCGGGGCATTGTGGTGAGCGACACCTTGCAGACGGTGACCGACCCGCGCATCTATGCGGTGGGCGAGTGCGCCGCGCACCGGGGCATTGCCTACGGCTTGGTGGCGCCGCTGTTTGAGCAGGGCAAGGTGCTGGCCAATCACCTGGCCGAGCTGGGCATTGGCCGCTACCAGGGCTCGCTCACCTCGACCAAGCTCAAGGTCACCGGCATTGATTTGTTCTCGGCCGGGGATTTCCAAGGCGGGGAGGGCACCGAGCAGATCGTGCTGAGCGATCCCTACTCGGGCGTCTACAAAAAGCTGGTGATCAAGGAAGACCGGCTGGTGGGCGCCTGCCTGTATGGCGACACCGTCGATGGCAGCTGGTACTTCAAGCTGCTGCGCGAAGGCCGCAGCGTGGCCGATATCCGCGACAAGCTGATGTTTGGCGAATCCAACCTGGGCGATGCAGGCCACCAGGGCCAGAACAAGGCCGCCGCACTGGCCGATGCCGATGAGGTTTGCGGCTGCAATGGCGTCAGCAAGGGCGCCATCTGCAAGGCCATCAAGGACAAGGGCCTGTTCACCCTGGATGACGTGCGCAAGCACACCAAGGCCAGTGCCAGCTGCGGCTCCTGCACCGGCCTGGTCGAGCAGATCATCATGTTCACCGTCGGCGGTGATTATTCGGCATCGCCCAAGACCAAGCCCATGTGCGGCTGCAGCGACCACGGCCACCAGGCAGTGCGCGATGCCATCCGCCAGCACCGGCTGCTGACGACGGACAGCGTCTTCCACTTTATGGAATGGCGCACGCCCAATGGCTGCGCCAGCTGCCGCCCGGCCATCAACTACTACCTGATCAGCACCTGGCCCAAGGAGGCGCGCGACGACCCGCAAAGCCGCTTTATCAACGAACGCAGCCATGCCAACATCCAAAAGGATGGCACCTACAGCGTGATCCCGCGCATGTGGGGCGGAGAGACCACGGCCTCCGAGCTGCGCCGCATTGCCGATGTGGTGGACAAGTACCAGATCCCCACCGTGAAGGTGACCGGCGGCCAGCGCATTGATTTGCTGGGCGTGAAAAAGGAAGACCTGCAGGGCGTGTGGAACGACATAGGCATGCCCTGCGGCCATGCCTATGCCAAGGCGCTGCGCACCGTCAAAACCTGTGTGGGCAGCGAATGGTGCCGCATGGGGACGCAGGACAGCACGCAGATGGGCAAGGACCTGGAGCGCGCGATGTGGCGCATGTATGCCCCCCACAAGGTGAAGTTCGCCGTCAGCGGCTGCCCGCGCAACTGCGCCGAATCGGGCATCAAGGACGTGGGCATCATCGGCGTGGATTCCGGCTGGGAGATGTATATCGGCGGCAATGGCGGCATCAAGACCGAGGTGGCGCACTTTCTGACCAAGCTCAAGACCGCCGAGGAAGTACTGGAGTACACCGGCGCCTTTATGCAGCTGTACCGGCTGGAAGGCTGGTACCTGGAGCGCACCGTGCACTACCTGAACCGGGTGGGGCTCGACTATGTCAAGCGCCGCATTCTGGACGACGCCGCCGGCCGCCAGGCGCTGTGGGCCGAGCTGCAGCAGGCTTTGGAGGGCGAGCCCGACCCCTGGTTCGAGACCGACAAGGCGGCCGTTGATCTGCGCCAGTTCCAGCCGCTGCCGGTGCTGCCCGCGCTGCAGGCTGCGCCTGTGTTGACGGCCCTTTCCGCCCCCGTACCCGCCACCACCACCGCCGGCGCATGATGCCGCGCCGCCAGGAGACCGACATGAATGAATGGATCACCATCTGCGCCATCGATGAGATTCCGGTGCTGGGCGCCCGCCGTGTGGCCCGCGCCCAAGGCCTGGATGTGGCAGTGTTCCGCACCGCCAGCGGCGAGGTGTTTGCGCTGCTCGATCGCTGCCCGCACAAGGGTGGGCCCTTGTCGCAAGGCCTGGTGTTTGGCAGCAGCGTGGCCTGCCCCTTGCACAACTGGACGATTGCGCTGGCCACTGGCCAGGCCGCTGCCCCTGATGAGGGCTGCACCCCGCGCTTTGCGGTGCGGCTGGAGGGCAGCGCGGTGCAGCTGCGCGCCGATGAGCTGGCCCAGCATGCGCTGGAGCATACCCGGCCGCTGGCGGGGCCGGTAGGCCTGGGGCGCTGCGGTTCGGCTGCCGCCAGCTGTAGTTCGTCGCCATCCACCGTGGCCGCCTGATTTCGCCCACCGGACGGAGCCGCCCATGCAAGAGACCCGATCCACCTGTCCCTATTGCGGCGTGGGCTGCGGCGTGATCATCAGCAGCGATGGCCAGCAGATCACCGCGGTGCGCGGCGACCCGGCGCACCCCGCCAACCAGGGCAAGCTCTGCACCAAGGGCAGCAGCCTGCACCTGACGGCAGCGCCGGCGCTGGCGCGGCAAAGCCGCTTGCTGCAACCGATGCAGCGCCTGCAGCGTGGCGCCGCACCCGAAGCCCGCAGCTGGGACACGGCGCTGGACAGCCTGGCCAACCAGCTGCTGCAGATCCATGCCAACCATGGGCCCGATGCGCTGGGCTTTTACCTGAGCGGACAGCTGCTGACCGAGGACTACTATGTGTTCAACAAGCTGGTCAAAGGCTTGCTGGGCACCAACAACCTGGATACCAATTCGCGCCTGTGCATGAGCAGCGCAGTGGCGGGCTACAAGGCCACCTTGGGGGCCGATGCGCCACCGGCCTGTTACGAAGATATTGACTTGGCCGGCTGCCTGTTCATCAGCGGCAGCAATATGGCCTGGGCGCACCCGATCCTGTTCCGCCGGGTGGAAGAGGCCAAGGCACGCCACCCTGAGCGCAAGATCATCGTTGTTGACCCGCGCCGCACCGAGACCGCCGAGCTGGCCGATCTGCACCTGGCCCTGCAGCCGGGCACGGATGTGATGCTCTGCCATGGTCTCTTGCACATCATGCTGGCCCAGGGCTGGGCCGACCCGGCCTTTATCGATGCGCACACCAGCGGCTTTGCGCAACTGCATGCGATCGTGCGCGAGGCGACGCCGGAGCGGGTGGCCCAGGTCTGCGGCCTGGCGCTGGCCGACCTGTACCTGGCGGCCCAATGGCTGGCCTGGGGCGGGGCCGATGCGCCGGGCACGAACAGCGAACGCCTGCCCACCCTCAGCCTGTACTGCCAGGGGCTCAACCAAAGCAGCAGCGGCACCGCCAACAACGCGGCGCTGATCAACCTGCACCTCGCTACCGGCCAGATTGGCAAACCGGGCGCCGGCCCCTTGTCCTTGACCGGCCAGCCCAATGCGATGGGCGGGCGCGAGGTGGGTGGCCTGTCCAACCTGCTCAGCGCCCACCGCGACATGGCCAACCCACAGCACCGGGCCGAGGTGGCCCAGATGTGGGGCGTAGATACCGTGCCGGCGCTGCCGGGCAAGTCGGCGCTAGAGATGTTTGAGGCCGCAGCCGATGGCCAGATCAAGGCCTTGTGGATTGCCTGCACCAACCCCGCGCAGAGCATGCCCGAGCAGGCTATGGTGCGCCGCGCGCTGGAGCGGGCCGAGCTGGTGGTGGTGCAGGAGGCCTTTGCCCAGACCGAGACGACGGCCTACGCCGATTGGCTGCTGCCCGCCACCACCTGGGGCGAGAAGCTGGGCACAGTGACCAACAGCGAGCGCCGCATATCGCGGGTGCGCGCAGCGGTGGCAGCGCCCGGCCAGGCCCGCCATGACTGGCAGATTGGCGTGCAACTGGCCCAGCGGCTGGAGCGCCATCTGCGGCCCGGCCGCCCCAGTCTGTTCACCTATGACACCGTGCAGGCCGAGCGCGGCTGCGAAGCCATCTGGGTGGAGCACCGCGACAGCACGCGCGGGCGCGACTTGGATATCACGGGCCTGAGCTGGGCGCTGCTGGAGGCGCAAGGCCCGCAGCAGTGGCCGCTGCCCAGCGGCGCCAGCCAAGGCCGCCAGCGCCTCTACAGCGATGGCCGGTTTGCCACCGACGACGGCCGCGCCCGTTTTGATGCCCAGGCCTGGAAACCGGTGGCTGTGCCGCGCGATGCGCACTACCCCTTCAGCCTGAACACCAGCCGCCTGCGCGACCAGTGGCATGGCATGAGCCGCACCGGCCAGCTGGGCCGTCTGTTTGCCCAGGCCAGCGAGCCCAGCCTGCAGGCCCACCCGCAGGACATGCAGCAGCTGCAGTTGCAAGACGGCGACCTGGTGCAACTGCGCAGCCGCTACGGCAGCCTGGTGCTGCCAGTGCAGGCCGATGCCGGCCTGCAGCCCGCGCAGCTGAACCTGCCGATGCACTGGGGCAGCATGCACCTGAGTGGCAGCACGGTAGACGGCCAGCGTCTGACGGGTGTGAACGCGCTGACCACACCGGAGCGCTGCCCGCGCTCCAAACAGCCCGAGCTGAAGCATGTGGCGGTGCAGCTGGAAAAAGCCAGCCTGCCCTGGCAGTGCCTGGGCATGGCCTGGCTGGATGACCGCCAGGTGCTGGCCACGCGCCAGGCGCTGGCCGCGTTGATGGGCGAGTTTGACTTTGCCAGCAGCGTGCTGTTTGGCCGGGCCGTGCCGCTGGATGGCGCTGCCGGCCAGGGCCGCAATGGCGTGCAGTTCCGCGCTGCCGCACGCCAGGCGCCGCCGGCGGCCCTGCTGGCGCGTTTGCAGCAGCTGCTGCAGCTCGATGGCTCGCAGACCCTGCGCTATGCCGATGCGCAGCGCCAGTGCAGCCGCGCCATGGCCATGAGCGAGCAAGCGGGCGAACCGGTGCTGCAGGCCTTCTTGCTCTGCGGCGATACCAGTGCCGGCCAGTGGCTGGCGCCGGTGCTGCGCGATGAGCAATCGACGCGCAGCTTTGGCCGCCTGCTGCTGTCCTCGGGCAGCCAAGCGCCTGCTGCGTTGCCGACCCGTGCGCGCCAGGTCTGCGCCTGCATGAATGTGGACGAGGCCGCCATTGGCGAGGCCCTGGCCCGCATCGACGGCGCGCCGGAGCAGCGCCTGGTAGAGCTCAAAAATACCTTGGGCTGCGGCACGCGCTGCGGCTCCTGCATTCCCCAACTCAAGCAGCTGGTGCAGCGCGTGGCTCCGGCCGCGCTGGCCCCTTCTGCCTGATGCTTTTGAAAGGTCTTGCCATGCATGCCATTGCCACCACCCCTCTCGCCGCTGGCCGCTGTTACCTGGTGGGAGCCGGCCCTGGCGACCCCGAGCTGCTGACCCTGCGTGCCTGGCGCGCCATCCAGGCCGCGACCCTGCTGCTGGTAGACGACCTGGTCTCCGCCGACATCGTGGCACTGGCCCCTGCTGCCACCCGCACCATCTATGTCGGCAAGCGCGGCAGCCGGGCCAGCACCTCGCAGGCCTTTATCGAAAAGCTGATGGTGATGGCCGCCCGCCAAGGCGAGACGGTGGTCCGCCTCAAAGGCGGCGACCCCTTTATCTTTGGCCGGGGCGGCGAGGAGGTCGCCCACCTGCAGGCCCAGGGCGTGCAGGTGGAGGTGATCAACGGCATCACCTCGGGCCTGGCCGCCGCCACCAGCCTGGGCGTGCCGCTGACCCACCGCGACTACGCCCATGGCGTTGTCTTTGTGACCGGCCATGCCAAGCCGGGTGGGGCGCCTCTGGATTGGTGCCAGTTGGGGGCGACGGCGGAGGCGATGTCGCTCAGCTTGGTGGTGTACATGGGGGTGGGGGCGGCGCCTTTGATTGAGGCTGGTTTGTTGGCCGGTGGGCTGGCGCCGGATACGCCGGTGGCCTTGGTGCAGAACGCTAGTTTGTCTTCTCAGCGGTCGGTGTTGACCTCTTTGTCTTGTTTGGTTGCGTGTTTGCAGGGGAGTGGGTTGGGGAGTCCTTGCATGATGGTCATTGGCAAGGTGGCTGGGTTGGCGGATGCCAGCTTGTTGTGGCAAGGGCTTGTTGAGCCGCTTGAGCGGCAGGCTTGATGGGTTTGCTTCTTTATTGGCACTGTTTACTACTGGCGTAGGGCTGCTGGCCGGGTCTCGCTCCGGCGGGCGAGGTACTTTTCTTGCGCGGCCAAGAAAAGTACCCAAAAGAAGGCCGCCCCTGCTGCTTGCGACCCTTCGCGTTGCGAAGGGCAACCTGTGTCGTGGCGTTTGCAAAAGGGGGGATTCGGGATAGCTTCTTTGGGTGTTTTAGGGCTAGGCCTTTGGCGTGGGACTCGTTGGCTGGCTGTTTTGCTTTTTTATTGGTTTTGCTTACTACTGCGTAGGGCAGCTGGCCGGGTCTCGCCCCGGCGGGCGAGGTACTTTTCTTGCGCAGCCAAGAAAAGTACCCAAAAGAAGGCCGCCCCTGCTGCTTGCGACCCTTCGCGTTGCGAAGGGCAACCTGTGTCGTGGCGTTTGCGGGGTGTGCCGCGAAACTCACTACGCGCCAAGGCGCTCCGTTCGGACAGACGCGGCAAGCTAGTTGACGATGCACTGGCACTCTGCGGTGCCAGTGCCACCCCGCAAACACCACGCCCCAGGCGCATGCAAAAGGGGGTGTTCAAAAATCCCAACAGCCAACAGCCAACAGCCAACAGCCAACAGCCAACAGCCAACAGCCAACAGCCAACAGCCAACAGCCAACAGCCTTCGGGCCATCGCTGCGCTCGGCCGGTTTTGGGTGCCGAGCGCAGCGATGGCACACGTCTGCTCAGTTTCCCTTCTGAATGCGCCGAGGAGCACAGGGTATGGGCTGGGCAGTTGCACCGAAGAGTGCAACTGCATCGTGAACTGACTCACCGCGTCTGTCCGAACGAAGCGCCTGTGGCGCGCAGTGAGTTTCGCGGTGCAGCCCATACCCGAGCACCACAGGTTGCCCGCAGCGAAGCGAAGGGACGCAGTCAGCAGGGCGACCTTCTTTTGGGTACTTTTCTTGGTCGCCAAGAAAAGTACCTCGCCCGCCGGGGCGAGACCCGGCCAGCAGCCCTACGCAGTAGTAAAAAGCGCCTATTAATAGGCGCTGTTAACAGCCAGCAGAAAAGCGCAAATCAAGAAGCGCAGTTCAGCGCGGAGCAAAGCAGCTACCGGTCACTTGACCGGAATAACCGTAGAAGCAGGCACCGCCACCGCCGTCACACTGTTCTGCGGCGAGCCCTCAATCACCTTGTCGGAGTACGTCATGTACACCAAAGTATTGCGCGCCGCATCCACCATGCGCACCACCCGCAAACGCTTGAACAGCAACGAGGTCCGCTCACTGAACACCTCTTCCTGCTGCTTCAAAGGTTTGTCGATACTGATCGGCCCCGCCTGCACACAGGCAATCGAGGCCTCCGAGCGGTCCTCGGCGAGGCCTAGCGCACCCTTGACGCCGCCCGTGCGGGCGCGCGAGACATAGCAGGTCACCCCCTTGACCAGCGGGTCGTCATAAGCCTCGACAACAATGTTGTGGTCGGGGCCGATGAACTTGAACACCGTGTCCACCGAGCCGATGGTGTCCGGTTGGGCCCAGGCGGCGGTGGCGGCCAGGCAGCCTGCGGCGACGACGGCGCTACGCCAAAAAGAGGTGCGGTGCATGGAGGGAATCCGAGAGAGAAGGGGAGGGCTGCACCGGCGCCAAGGCCGGTGCATGCGGGAGCAGAGGATCAGGCCTGTGCAGCAGCCTGGGCCACGTGGCGCTGCAGGTGCTCCAGCGCTTCTTCGACCTGGTCGACCAGGACCAGGCAGAGGTCGCCCGGTTGCAGGCGTTCCAGCGCGTGGTCGATGGCGATGAACTCGCCGTGGATGTCGGTCACGTAGCTGGTGCGGCTGGCCCCTTGCAGGCCTTGGCGCAGCAGCGCAATGACTTCACCGTCGGCACGGCCGCGTTGGGCGGCGTCCTGGTAGAGGATCACGTCGTCGAAGGCCTCGCCCAGCATTTCGGTCTGGACGCGGATGTCTTCGTCACGGCGGTCTCCGGCGCCGCTGATGACCACGCTGCGCTTGTTGGCGGGCATGGCTTCCACGGCCTGGATCAGCGCGCGGATGGCATCCGGGTTGTGGCCGTAGTCGGCGATGATCGTTGCACCCCGGTAGTCCATCACGTTGAAGCGGCCAGGCGCATTGTCGCTGTCATTGACAAAGCCGGCCAGGCCACGGCGGATGGTCTGCCAAGGCAGGCCCGAGGCCCAGGCGGCGCCGATGGAGGCCATGACGTTCTCGACCTGGAAGGTGATCGCGCCATTGCGGGTGATGGGGATCTCGCGCAGCGCGATGGACTCGCGCCAGGATCCTTCGGCAGCCACAATGCTGTCGCCATCGACATAGACCACACGGCTGCCTTGGGCGCGGTGCGTAGCCATCACGGGGTGGTGGCGGTCGGCGGCAAAAAAGATCACCTTGCCGGGGCAGACATGGGCCATCGCGGCGACCAGCGGGTCGGCTGCGTTCAGCACGGCGTAGCCGCTGGGGGCGACGTTCTGCACGATCACGCGCTTCAAGACGCCCACGTCCTCCTTGGTGGTGATGAAGTTCAGACCCAGGTGGTCGCCTTCGCCGACGTTGGTGACCACGGCGACCTGGCAGCGGTCAAAACCGAGGCCTTCGCGCAGAATGCCGCCGCGTGCGCATTCGAGCACGGCTGCATCGGTTTCGGGGTGGGCCAGGGCATTGCGCGCGCTGCGCGGGCCCGAGCAGTCGCCGCTGTCGATCTGGCGGCCGTTGACGTAGACGCCATCGGTATTGGTCATCGCCGTGCGCCAGCCGTGCGAGGTGAACAAATGGGCGATGACGCGGGTGGTCGTGGTCTTGCCGTTGGTGCCGGTCACGGCCACCAGCGGGATGCGGCCGTCGTTGCCGGCAGTGAACATCTCGTCGACCATGGGCACGCCCACATGGCGGGGCTTGCCGAACGAGGGCGCCAGGTGCATGCGCAGGCCGGGGGCGGCGTTGACTTCGACAATGCCGCCGCTTTGCTCTTCCAGCGGTTTGAGCATGGTCTCGCAAACCACGTCTACGCCGCAGATGTGCAGGCCAATGGTCTGGGCCGCTTCAATCGCACGGGCGGCAATTTCGGGATGCACGTCATCGGTCACATCGGTGGCGCTGCCGCCGGTGGACAGGTTGGCATTGTTGCGCAGCACCACGCGCTGGCCTTGGCCGGGCACGCTGTCGGGGGTCATGCCTTCGCTGGCGATGCGGGAGATGGCGATGTCGTCCAGGCGGATCTTGGTGAGCGCGGTACCGTGGCCGGTGCCGCGACGCGGGTCCTGGTTGACCAGGTTCACCAGCTCGCGGATGGTGTGCTGGCCATCGCCCAGCACCTGGGGCGGCTCGCGGCGGGCCGCTGCCACCAGCTGGCCGCCGACGACCAGCAGGCGGAAGTCGTGGCCGGGCAGAAAGCGCTCGACCATGATCTCGTCGCCAAATTCGCTTGCGGTTTTGTACGCAGCGTCCAGGCCTTCGCGGGTGGTGATGTTGACCACCACGCCCTTGCCCTGGTTGCCATCCTGGGGCTTGACCACCACGGGCAGGCCCACTTCCAACGCCACTTCCCAGGCCTCGTCCACATCGGCCACCGGGCGGCCCATGGGCACGGGCACGCCAGCGGCATGCAGCAGGCGCTTGGTCAGGTCCTTGTCCTGCGCAATGGATTCCGCCACGGCGCTGGTGGAGTCAATTTCTGCCGCCTGGAAGCGGCGGGCCTTGGAGCCCCAGCCCAGCTGCACCAGCGAGCCCGTCGTCAGGCGGCGGAAGGGGATGCCCCGGGCCACAGCGGCGTCCACGATGGCGCCGGTTGAGGGGCCAATGCGCTCGTCTTCATCCAGCTCGCGCAGCGCGGCAATGGCGGCGTCGGCATCAAAAGGGCTGTCGCTCAAGGTGGCCTGGATCAGCGCCTCGGCCTTTTCCATCGCCAGCTTGCCCACTGCCTCTTCGGTGTACTCGACAACGACCTGGTAGGTGCCAGGCTCGGTCGTCACATGGGTGCGGCTGAAGGTGACCGGGCAGCCGGCTTGCGCTTGCAGCGAGAGCGCGGCGACTTCCAGCACATGGGCCAGCGACAGGGCCTGGTCGGCGCCATGGGGCTGCAGCGGGGCGATGTTGGGGAAGCGCGCACGCAGTTTTTCTTCAAAACCGGGGATGGTGCTGTAGCGTTGTTCGCTGTCTTCACAGCGCACGATGGTCTCGATGGCGGTGCTGCGGGTCCAGAGGTTGGGGCCACGCAAGGCACGGGTGCGGGAGAGCTGCATAGTGATTCTTTCAGATGGAGGGCCCGCTGATTCAGCGGGCCGTGCATGCTTGTCGTCGTGGAGCGCCGGGTGCGGCGTATCAGGCGTTGTACTCGAAGGTCTTGATACCGGCACCGATGAGATCGGGGGTGATATCCAGCGCCCAGGCCGTGGCGATGGCGGCAAGCAGGGCCGAGGTGTCGGGCTTTTTGCCGCCCGGCAGGCTCAGCGCATCGAGGGTACCCAGCACGCGCTCTTGCGCGCCGGTGGCCAGCACCACGTTGTTGCCCTTGATGAGAACGGCGCGGCCGCCTTCGTGCTGGGCTTCGGTGTTGGCGCGGTGGGCGGCCACGGCTTCGTTCTCCGCCTGGGTCGTGTACAGCACGACTTCGCCATCGCAGAGCTCGGCCAGGTCGGCCACTTCGGGCAGGTCGGCGTTGAGCACGCCGGCGCCTTCGTCCAGCACCACATCGATCTGGGTGCGCATCACGCGGCGCATCTGGCCGGCTTCGAGCACATCGTGGTCGGGCAGCGATTCAAAGCCTTGCATGTCGGTGACGACACCGACCAGGCAACGGTCATAGGCCAGGCCTTCTTCCAGAATGGAGCGAGACGTGGTCTGGATCACCGCTGCCTGCGCCAGGCGGTTGGTCAGCAGGCGGTGTGCGCCGGCCCAGTTGGCGGTATTGGTCTTCTGGGTCTGGCGGTTGGACAGGAACATGCCCTCGTCGCTGGCCACACCGGTGAGCTTGCCCGACAGCTGCAGCAGCCAGCCGACTAGGCGCGCGATGAAGGCGTTGTTCTGCGTGCCAACAATGCCCACCACGGGGATGCGGCCTGCGCCGGCACCGTCTTCGCGGGGGAAGAGGTGGTCTGCAATGGCCATGCCGACCGGGCGCGGCGCGCCACTGGTGGGCTTGAGGTGCATCAGCAGGCCGGGGCCGGCATTCACTTCCAGAATGGCACCCTGGCCTTGCATCGGCTGGGAGACGTCCTTCAAGATCATGTCCATGCCAGCGATATCCAGGCCGACGATCTTGGCGGCTAGCACCGCGTAGTAAGCCACGTCCGGGTGTACGTCATCGAGGCAGTCAATGGCCATGTTGCCATTGCGTTGCAGCAGCACGCTTTGGCCTTGGGCGATCACGCTGTCTGGCGTCACATGCTGGCGATTGAGTTCGAGCTTCACCGCGCCGGCATCGAGCTTGATCCAGTCGAGTGGGTACTCTTGCTCGGGGCCACGGCGTGGGTCTTCGTTGAGCACGGCCACCAGCTCGCGCAGGGTGGCCTTGCCATTGCCGTAGACGCTGACGGTCTCGCCCTTGGTGGCAGCGACAACCTTGTCGCCCACCACCAGCAAACGGTGCTCAACGCCGTCGATGAACTTCTCAACGATGACATCGGAGCCTTCGGGCAGGGCCAGCGCAAATGCGGCCTTGATGTCGGCTTCTTTGGATAGCTCCAAGGTCACGCCCCGAGCATGGTTGCCGTCGGAGGGCTTGACGGTGACGGGGAAGCCGATCTCTTGCGCAACTTCCCAGGCCTCTTCGGGGCTGGCTACGATCTGGCCTTCGGGCACTGGCACGCCGCAGGCGGTCAGCAGGCGCTTGGTGAAGTCCTTGTCCTGGGCGATGCCTTCGGCAATCGCGCTGGTCTGGTCGGACTCGGCCGTCCAGATGCGGCGCTGTGCAGCGCCATAGCCCAGCTGGACCAGGTTCCCGTCATTGAGGCGGATATGGGGAATGCGGCGCTCGCTGGCGGCATCGACGATGCAACCGGTCGAGGGGCCGAGGTAGCGGTCATTGATCGCCGTCTTGATTGCGTGGACCGCTGGCTTGATGTCGTAGGGCTCGTCGTTGATGGCGGCCATCAGCAGCTGGTGGCCATGCTCCAGCGCGACGCGGGCCACGGCCTCTTCGGGGCAGCGGAACACCATGCGGTACACGCCGCGCTTGGAGATCTCGCGCGTCTGGCCAAACTCGGCCGGCATGCCGGCCAGGTTCAGCAGCTCGATGATCACGTGTTCCATCACATGGCCCATCCAGGTGCCGCCTTCGAGGCGCTGGATAAAGCCGCCGCGTTCACCGACGCCGCAGGTATGCTCGATCAGGTCGGGCAGCCAGGTGGTGAGGCGCTCGTTCAGCCCGGGGATCTTGTTCGAGGGATAGTCTTCCAGCTCTCCGAGGTCCAGCCAGACCTCCAATACGGGGCGGTAGGTCCAGACACTGGGTCCGCGCAGGAACGTGGTGCGCAAGAGTTGGATGGTATTGAATTTCGCCATATCGATCAACGGATAAACATAAGTAACAATTCCGGGGGGAATCGCCGTAGATGGGAAAGCATTGTGCGCCCAAATGAGGCAGATTAACCTCTGTCAGCCTATTGGCTGTGTCAGACGTTAAAGACAGATGAAGATGGATCGGCCTGCGCCGTTATTCACCACAATAATATGCGGTTGTTCACCGGACAACAGCCACCGCCGAGTGCGGAGAGAAAAAAGGCCCTATGCAACATCAACATTCCGCGGACGCATCAGCATTCTTTGCGGGTCCGCTCGGAACCCCATTGCGAGCCAAGCTCAATACTCTTGAAAACGTGCTTGCCGTCACTCCGGTTGACCTGACGGCAGATTTGCGCTTTGGCAGCGGCCAGGTGGTGCTGACCTCCGAGCGCCTGCTGGCCTTTGATCCTGAGACCCAGCAATGGAGTGAGTGGGTACTATCGACGGATTTGAACCTGCGTTTTTTTGACCATGGTGGCGTGGGCAGCCTGGAGCTGCATGACACCACGCAGCGCTTGGGACTGTGGCGCCTCACCTTGGCGCACCAGACTGCGGTGCTGGGGCTCATCCAGCAGTTTGAGCGCCAACGTGAGCGCTTGCTGCGCAATGAGGCCTACCAGGTCATTGAAGACGAGCGTGCGCTGTGCCCGGTCTGCGGCAGCGTCTTGCCGCCTGACAGCGAAGACTGCCCGGTCTGTGCCCGCCAGCAGAATGCGCCCACTTCCAGCTGGGTGCTGCTGCGCCTCTGGCGTTTTGCTGAGCCCTACAAATTGCAACTGTTGTTGGGTTTTGTCCTGACACTCTGCACCACGGCTGCCCAATTGGTCGCGCCGTACCTGACCATCCCGCTGATGGACAAGATCCTGATCCCGTTCCAGAACGGCGAGAAGATCGATGCCGGCCTGGTGCGTTTTTACCTGGGCGCGCTGCTGGTCTCGGCACTTATCGCCTGGCTGCTGGGCTGGGCCCGCACCTTTGTGCTGGCCAAGGTGTCCGAGCGCATTGGCGCCAATCTGCGCACCACCACCTACAACCACCTGCTCAAGCTGTCGCTCGATTTTTACGGCAGCAAGCGCACCGGTGATTTGATGGCCCGTATTGGTGCCGAGACCGACCGCATCAACCTGTTTCTGTCGCTGAACGCGCTGGATTTTGCGACCGATGTGCTGATGATCGTGATGACCTCGGCCATCCTGTTCTCGATCAACCCCTGGCTGGCCTTGGTCACCCTGGTGCCGCTGCCGTTTATTGCCTGGATGATCCACACCGTGCGCGACCGGCTGCGCACCGGTTTCGAGAAGATCGATCGCGTCTGGTCCGAAGTGACCAATGTGCTGGCCGACACCATCCCCGGCATCCGCGTGGTCAAGGCCTTTGCGCAAGAGCAGCGCGAGGCTGACCGTTTTGCCGCGGCCAACCAGGTCAACCTGGAAGCCAATGACCGGGTCAACAAGACCTGGTCGCTGTTCACGCCCACGGTCACCCTGCTGACCGAAATCGGCCTGCTGATTGTCTGGGCCTTTGGTATCTACCTGGTGGCAGGCGGCTCGATCACCGTCGGTGTGCTGACCGCGTTTATCGCCTACATCGGCCGCTTCTACACACGCCTGGATTCGATGAGCCGCATTGTGTCGGTGACGCAAAAGGCCGCTGCCGGCGCCAAGCGCATCTTCGACATCCTGGACCATGTGAGCAACGTGCCCGAACCTGCCAACCCGGTGAAACTGGCCAAGGTGCAGGGCGCCATCACGATGGAGAACGTCGGCTTCCGCTACGGCAGCCGCACCGTCATCAAGGACCTGAACCTGCAGATCCGCCCCGGCGAGATGATTGGCCTGGTGGGCCACAGCGGCTCGGGCAAGAGCACCTTGGTGAACCTCATCAGCCGCTTTTACGATGTGACCGATGGCTCGATCCAGCTCGATGGCGTCGATGTGCGCCGCATTGCGGTGTCGGACTACCGCAGCAATATCGGGCTGGTGCTGCAGGAGCCCTTCCTGTTCTTCGGCACCATTGCCGAGAACATTGCCTACGGCAAGCCCGATGCAACGCGCGAAGAGATCGTTGCCGCCGCCCGCGCAGCCCATGCGCATGAGTTCATTCTGCGTCTGCCCCACGGCTATGACTCGCTGGTGGGCGAGCGCGGCCAGGGACTGTCTGGTGGTGAACGCCAGCGCATCTCGATTGCCCGCGCGCTGCTGATCGATCCGCGCATCCTGATCCTGGACGAGGCGACCTCGGCCGTGGATACCGAGACGGAAAAGGAAATCCAGCGTGCGCTGGACAACCTGGTGCAAGGCCGCACCACGATTGCGATTGCCCACCGTTTGTCGACCCTGCGCAAGGCCGACCGCCTGGTGGTAATGGACCGGGGCGAGATTGTCGAGGTCGGATCGCATGATGCCTTGATGGCCCAAGAGGGCGCCTACTGGCGGCTGTACATGGCGCAGGCCCGCCGCGCCGAGGAAGATGCCGAAGCCGCTGGCGTCGTCACCGCTCGCGCTGCGGGCGTGACCTATGACACGCAGGCCCTCCCCAAGTCCCATGTCCATGTGGACGGGTCCGAAGAAAACCGCTGATCAGCAGCCCGGAAAGCCCTCTGATGACACCCACTTCCACTCCGCTGGCGCTCAGCCGTAATCCCTTTGGCCGCCTGGTACTGAACCAGGACGGCAAGCCGCACCTGGTCAACCCGGTGCGCGCCTTTCCGTTGACCGCCCCCTTGCTCGGCATCTCGCTCGTCGGTGAAGACGGCAAGGAAGTGCTGTGGATCGCCGATATGGCCGCTGTAGACCCCGCCGCCCGCGCGCTGCTGGACGAAGACCTGGCCGCGCGTGAGTTCCAGCCGCTGATCCAGCGCATCGTCAGCGTCTCAACCTTCTCGGTCCCGAGCATCTGGACCCTGGAGACCGACCGGGGCCCGGTGAACATGACCTTGAAGGCCGAAGAGGACATCCGCAAGCTGCATGGCCGGCAGAACCTGCTGATCACCTCGGCCGACGGCGTGCATTACCGGTTGCCCGATACCAACCAGCTGGACAAGGCATCGCGCAAGCTGCTGGAGCGTTTTCTGTAAGCGACTTATCCACAGTCCACTGCCTATGGCCCGGTTTTCCGGGCCTTTGTTTTTCCGTGACTGGATATGTTGTGCATCTGTTGTTCCTGTCCCTCATTGGCGAGTCGGCCCGCCATTTGCAGGCATAATGCAATTCATTTGCAATAGTGGCGCGCCTGCACCGGTTTCCGGGCGGGCGCCGCTGGTTTGATCGTCTGCCTGGCCCGTGTCCTCCCTGCGCTTTTTCCAACCCCTGTCTGTCTCGGCGCATGCGCCGAGGCCGCTGCGTGGCTGGGCGGTGGCGCTGCTGTGCTGGCTGTGTTTTGCGCAGCTGTGCATGCCGCTGCTGGGCAAGCTCCATGACATCAGCCACCTCTATGCCCGGGCGCTGCAGGCCGCTGTTGTAGCGACATCGTCGGCCTCGGCTGGCGAGCGCGATGGCAGCGATAGCGTGGTCAGCCCTGGCCACGGCGTGCATGACCTGTTTGGCAAGCACTCCGAAGCCGATTGCCAGGGCTTCTCGCACATGGCCTTGGGCGCTGGCTTGCTGTGCCATGCCCTGCAAGCCCCCTTGCTGCGCGGTGTGCAGGAAACGGCACCTACCGTGCTGGCCATCTTGCTGCGGCAAAGCCCGGCGCTGTTCTTTGCGCGCGGTCCCCCTTCCCACTCCCCCTCCTAGTTCTTGGGACACGGCTGGCCCCACCTTTTCAAAGGCGCAGGGCATGACAGGCCGGTCCATCTTGTTTTTTTCCGTGCAGCTGCCGGGTGCGATGGCGCCTGGCCGGTTCAGCCAGCAGGGCTGGGCTGCGCGTGTACATGCTGGGGATGCATGTGCTTTTCGAGGGGTAGATGATGGGTTTCCATGCACAACAAGCGCAGCCGCTGATGGCGCGCGCAGTAATTTCGAAGCCGCAGGCGCGTGATTTGCGCCCGGTGGCAGCAGCGGTGATCGGCTTGCTGCTCAGCAGCGCTGCCATGGCGCAGAACGCAGAGGGCAGCGCCCCGGCAACAGCCACCACCTTGCCCGAAGTGACGGTATCGGCCAGCGGCACCAACCGCACGGTCGATGACATGACTACGCCGGTGACGGTATTGCAGGGCGACGAGCTGGTGCAAAAACGCGGCGCCAGCCTGGGGGAGACCCTGGCCTATGAGCCCGGCATCCAGGCCACGCACTTTGGTGCGGGTGCCAGCCGCCCGGTGATTCGCGGCATGGATGGTGCGCGGGTCAAGGTGCTGAACGATGGCGCGGTGATCCAGGATGCCTCGACCATCAGCCCCGACCATGCGGTGGTGAGCGAGCCCATGCTGGCCACCCAGATCGAGGTGCTGCGGGGGCCATCGGCCTTGATCTATGGCGCTGGCGCGATTGGCGGCGTGGTCAATGTGCTGGACAACAAGATTCCCACCAAGGTGCCGGAAAAGGGCTATGAAGGCCAGGTCGAAGTGCGTGCCGGCACGGGCGCCAATGATGCCGCGACTGCGCTGTCGTTGACGGCGGGCTCGGGCCCCTTTGCCTTGCATATGGAGGGCATGGCCCGCAATGCCGATGACTACCGCGTAGGCAGCGGCTGGGGCCTGGGCAACAAGGTGGACGGCAGCCGCGCGCGCAATGCGGGCGGCAGCATTGGCCTGTCCTGGATTGGTGACAGCGGCTATGTGGGCCTGGCCTACACGCGCACCCAGGCCCGCTACGGCCTGCCCGGCCACAACCACAGCTTTGAAGGCTGCCACACCCATGGCCTGCACTTGCACTGCGGCGGCCATGACGACCATGACCACGACGAAGACGGCCATGACCATGACCACGACCACGAGGAAGAAGGCGTGCCGGTGGTGGACATGCACAGCGAGCGCTATGACCTGCGCTCCGAATGGCGCCAGCCGTTCGCCGGCGTGTCGGCCATCCGCCTGCGCGGTGGCGTGACGCGCTACCACCACGATGAGATCGAGGGCGGCGAGGTTTCCACCAGCTTCAAGAACCGCGCGCATGACATGCGCGTCGATGTGCTGCATGAGCCGATTGCCGGCTGGACCGGTCTGGTCGGCTTTGAGGCTGCGCAGCGTCGCTTCAGCGCCACCGGTGAGGAAGCCTATGTGCAGCCGACCCGCACGCAAAGCCAGGGCGTCTACCTGCTGGAAGAACGCCGCTTTGGCGACTTTGGCATTGAGGCCGCCGCCCGCCACGACTGGCAAAGCGTCTATGCCAATGACGACGGCCTGGTGCGCAAGCACAAGGGCAACTCGCTGTCGCTGGGTGGTAGCTGGCGCTTTATGCCGGGTTACCGCCTGAGCGCCCATGTCACCTCGGCCAGCCGCCTGCCGACGGCCGAAGAGCTGTATGCACGGGGCCTGCACATGGCCACCTCGACCTATGAGCTGGGCAACCCTGATCTGCGCAAGGAGCGTTCGGGCAATATCGACATCGGTGTGGCGCGCACGGCGGGCGATACGACCTACTCGGTCAATGTCTACCGCAACCGGGTGAACAACTACATCTACGGCCGCACCGTTGATGAGCATGAAGGCCTGCAGCTGCTGCAGTATGCGCAGCAGACCGCCACCTTCACCGGTTTGGAAGGCCAGATCCAGCACCGCATCAACGCGAACTGGACAGTAGGCGCCACCGGCGACCTGGTGCATGCCAAGCTGGAAGACGGCAGCAAGATCCCGCGCCTGGCCCCTGCCCGCGTCGGCTTGCGCGTAGCAGGCAAATGGGCCAACTGGCGCAGCGAGGCGCAGTGGCAGCTGGTCAAGCGCCAGAACAAGGTGGCTGATTATGAAAGCGAGACCCCTGGCTACGGCATGCTGAACTGGCGCGTCAGCTACCACCAGACCTCCAGCGATGGCACGCCATGGCAGATCTACCTGAAGCTGGACAACCTGACCAACAAGCTGGCCTATGTCCACACCTCGTTCATCAAGAACGCGGCGCCGCTGCAGGGCCGTGCGGTCTCGCTGGGCTTTATCAAGCAGTTCTGAGCTTGAACGACAAGCCCTGAACGCCAAAGCCGCTGCCTCCCTCAGGAGCCAGCGGCTTTTTTGCGTCTGTATGTTGGGCGGATCAGAGGTTGGAGATGCCGCTGCTCACATGCCCGGCCGGCACATGGGCGGCCGCGCTGGTGGCGTGGCCCGTCTGGTCGTCAAAGAAGAAATCGGGCTCAAACTCGCGCAGAAACTCGCCCTTGGCCAGGCCGCCGAGGAACATGGTTTCATCGACGCCGATGTTCCAGTCCATCAGGGTGCGGATGGCGCGCTCATGCGCAGGGGCGCTGCGGGCGGTGACCAGCGCAGTGCGGATGCGCATCTGGCTTTGCGTGTCTTGCTGCAGGCGGTGCAGCGCCGCCAGCAGCGGTTTGAAAGGCCCATCGGGCAGGGGCAGCGAGGCATGCTCGATCTCATGGCGCTGGAATGCATCCAGCCCCTGGGCCTGGAAGACGCGCTCGGCCTCGTCGGAGAACAGCACGGCATCGCCGTCAAAGGCAATGCGCACTTCATCGGGGTTGCTGTCCTGCGCCTGGGCCGATTCGGTCAGCACGCGGGCAGCGGGAAAGCCCAGCTGCAGCGCCTGCTGCACATCGGTGGCATTGGCGGACAGGAAAAGATGGGCGCCCAGTGGCTTGAGGTAGCGGAAGGGATCGCGCCCCTGCGTGAACACCCCTCGCTGGATCGAGAGCAGGCCATGGGCCTTGCAGCTGCGGAACACGCGCATGCCACTGACCGGGTCATTGCGCGACAGCAGCACCACCTCGACCTTTTGCTCGGTACCGCTGTTGAAGGCCAGCAGCTTGCGCACCAAGGAGAACGCCACGCCCGGCGGTGCGGGTATCTCCAGCCGCTGCAGCTGCAGCTGGGCATAGGCCTGGTCCTTGTCCTGCTCGAAAACCCGGTTTTCTTCTTCAAAGTTGAACAGTGCGCGCGAGGAGATCGCGACCACCAGCTTGTTTTCGAGAGTGGCAGCCATGGCCGTCCTTGTTGCTGAACTGGGGCCAATATAGCGCAGTGGCAGCGCGGTTTGTACTCAATACCAAGCTTGGGAGAACTGGGAGATCACGCGCCCCAAATGCTGCTGCATTGCCTGGCGTGCCTGCTCGGGCTGGCGCTCGGCAATTGCCGCAAAGATGGCCTGGTGGTCCTTGAGGCTGGCCTCGCGCAGCTGCTCGGAGTGGAAATGCTGCTCAATCTTGTCCCAGCGCGGATCCTGGCGGGCGTTGTCCCACATGGCCTGCACCATGTGCTGCAGCACGCGGTTGCCGGTGGCCTCGGCAATGGCGAGGTGAAACCGCCGGTCGGCGGCATCGTAGGCATCTTTGTCGGCCAGCTGCAGGCGCATGGTGGCCAGGGCGTCGAGCATGCGGTCCAGGTCGGCATCGCGGCGCTCGCTGGCAGCGGCGGCTGCTATCTCGGCTTCGACCAGCACGCGGGCGCGCAGGGTTTCCAGCGGGCCGGGGCCCGTGGGCACATCAAAGGCGGGCAGGCGGCTGGGGCCATTGGCGCCGCTGGGCTGCAGGTAGATGCCCGAGCCCAGGCGCACCTCGACGAGGCCTTGCACCTCCAGCGCAATGATGGCCTCGCGCACGGCAGTGCGGCTGACGCCGAACATGTCGGCCAGGGTGCGCTCCGAGGGCAGGCGCTGGTCGGCCGCCGCGCTGTCGGCAGCAGTTTCTTCCAGGATTTTTCTGGCGAGGTCCTGGTAGGACCTGACACCGGTGGTGCGGCTGTCGTCGTCAACCGTCGGGACCAGCTTGTTGGGCATCTTGCGCGTATTCCGTTCATGGGCCTATCCGCCAAAACCGGAGGGCCAGCAGCAGTGTAAGCCGCCGTCTGGCCCAAACGCGGCAAATACCGGACATAGTGGTAAACCATCAATCTAAATGGTCTAGCCAGTTTGTAGAATTGGTCTAACCAGATTTTTGATTGCAGGAAAAGGTTCATCCATGAAGATGTCGTTTCGTTGGTTTGGCAGTTCGGACCCCGTGTCCCTGGCCTATATCCGCCAGATCCCCGGGGTCACGCATATCGTCTCGGCGATTTACGACGAGCCAGTAGGGGCGGTGTGGCCGCTGGCCAAGGTCGAGGCGCTCAAGCAGCAGATTGAAGACGCCGGACTGGCCTTTGAGCTGGTCGAATCGGTGCCGGTGCATGAGGACATCAAGCTGGGCCGCGACAGCCGCGACCAGCTGATCGCCAATTACCAGCAAACCTTGCGCCATCTGGCCACCGCCGGTGTGCAGGTGGTGTGCTACAACTTTATGCCGGTGTTTGACTGGACCCGCACCGAGCTGGCCAAGCAGCTGCCCGATGGCTCCACCTGCCTGGCTTTTGACAGCCGCATGGCTGACAGCATTGATGCGGAAAAAGGCATCTCGCTGCCCGGCTGGGACAGCAGCTACCGCAGTGATGAGCTGCAAGGCCTGCTGCAGGCCTACCGCCAGGTCGATGCCGAGCAGCTCTGGCAGAACCTGGCCTATTTTCTGCAGGCCGTCATCCCGGTGGCCGAGGAGTGCGGCATCAAGATGGCCATCCACCCCGATGACCCACCGCGCCCGATCTTTGGCCTGCCGCGCATCGTGAAGAACCGCGACGACCTGGCCCGCATCGTCGATTTGATCGACAGCCCCGCCAATGGCCTGACCCTGTGCTCGGGCTCGCTGGGCGCCGGCCCGCAGAACAATGTCGAGGCGCTGGTGCGCGAGTTTGGCGGCCGGGGCCGCATCCACTTTGCGCATATCCGCAATGTGAAAGTCTCGCCCGACGGCGACTTTGAAGAAACCGCCCACCTCTCGACCTGTGGCTCGCTCGATATTGCGGCCATCGTCAAGGCCTACCACGATGTGGGCTTTGAAGGCTATGTGCGCCCGGACCACGGCCGCATGATCTGGGGCGAAACCGGTAAGCCCGGCTATGGCCTCTACGACCGGGCACTGGGCGCCGTCTACATCAACGGCCTGTGGGAAGCGGTGGACAAGTTCTCAGCCGCGCAGCAAGACAGCGCAGCACCTGCTGCACTCTGATTTCAAACCAAGGAGACATAACAATGACGACCAAGACAACACAGCACGCGATGCTGCGCCGCAAATTGACCCAGGGCTTGACCCTGGGCCTGGCCCTGGGTGCCGGCCTGATCGGCGCCCCGGCGCTGGCGCAAACCGCCTACCCGACCAAGCCGGTCACCCTGATGGTGGGCTTTCCGCCAGGTGGTCAGACCGATTTTGCCGCCCGCGTGCTCACCAACAGCCTGGCGGCCAACCTGGGCCAGGGCGTGGTCATCGAGAACAAGGCCGGCGTCAACGGCAATCTGGGCTCGGCCGACATCATGCGCTCTGCCCCGGATGGCTACCGCATGCTGGTGGGCAATGGCTCGATGACGGTGACCCCGCATGTCTTCCCCAACCTGGGCATTGTGGACCCGACCAAGTTTGTGCCGGTGGGCATTCTGCTGCAGTCGCCACTGGTGCTGGTGGTGCCGGCTGCGTCGCCGGTGAAGGACTTTGCGCAGTTCGCCGCCCTCGTCAAAGAGCGCGCCAAGGCTGGCAAGGGTGTGGACTACGGCACACCGGGCGCCGGCTCGCTGGTGCATGTGACCACCGAGCTGATGCGCGAGCGCCTGGGCGGCCCGGCGATGAACCATGTGCCCTACAAGGGCAGTGCGCCTGCCGTCATCGATCTGATGGCCGGCCGCATTGAGGCGATGTTTGATGCGACCTCGGTGTTTGATCCCTACATCAAGTCCGGCAAGGTGCGCCCCATCCTGGTGACCAGCAGCAGCCGCGTGGCCTCGATGCCCGATGTGCCGACCCCCGCCGAAGTGGGCCTGAAGGATTTCGAGATCATCTCGTTTATCGGCATGTACGGCCCACCCGGCACCCGCCCGGAGGTGGTGCAAAAGCTCAATGCCGCCATCAATACGGTGCTGAAGGAGCCTGCGGTGATCCGCAGCTTTCAGGAGCGTGGCGACCAGCCCGGCGGTGGCACGCCTGAGCAGCTGGATGCCATGACGCGCGCGCAGTACAAGCTTTGGGGCGACGTGGTCAAGGCCAACAAGATCCACGCGGAGTAAGGGCTGAGCCAGGCCAGGCGCGCCGGGCGGCGCCCTGGTCTGCAGCGTTCAACGCACAAACTGGTTGAGCTGGATGATGGGCATGAGCACGGCCATCACGATGATGCCGACCACGATGCCCATGCCGACGATCAGCAGCGGCTCCAGGATGGTGGCCAGGCGCATCGCGCGGCGCTTCACATCGCCAGCCAACTGGTTGGCCACGCGCTGCAGCATTTGCGGCAGCTCACCGGTCTGCTCGCCCAGGCGGGCAAACATCGACAGCAGCGCGGGGAAGCGCTTTTTTTGCGCCAGGGCCGAGGCGAGGGGCGCGCCCTCGCGCACCTGGTCCAGCGCATCGATGGCGTCCTGGCGCATGGCCTGGTTGGAGACGGTCTCGGCAGCGGCCTGCAGCGCCTTCAAGATGGGCACGCCCGCATTGCTGAGCATGGCCAGGGTGGAGGCAAAGCGGGCCGCATTGTAGTTGCGCGCGAGCTTGCCAACGACCGGCAGCTGCAGCCAGCCGGCATCAAAGCGCTGGCGAAAGGCGGGCTGGCGCAGCGACAGGCGCAGCATCACGGTGCCGACAAAGGCCAGGCCGGCGCCCAACCACCACCAGTGGCGGATCAGGTCGCTGAAGCCCAGCATGATGCGGGTCAGCAGCGGCAGCGCGTGCTTGGTGCCCGAGAACACCTCGGCCACCTGGGGCACCACATAGCTCATCAGCACCATCACCACCACAAAGGCAAAGCAGGTGACGATGGCCGGGTAGAGCGAGGCACCGATGAGGCTGTTCTTGAGCTGGTCGCGCTCTTCCAGATCATCGGCCAGCCGCGACAGCACCTGGTCCAGGTGGCCGCTGTGCTCGCCCGCATCGATCACGGCGCGGTAGATCTGCGAAAAATCACGGGGGTAGAGGGCCAGCGACTTGGCAAAGGTGGAGCCGCCATTGACCTCGGCGCGCAGGCTGGCCACCAGCTGGCGCTGGGGCTCGCTGTCGATCTCTTCGATCAGGGCGGTCAGCGCCCGCTCCAGTGGCAGGCCGGAGCTGATGAGGCCGGCCAGCTGGCGCGTCCACACTGCCAGGCTGGTGGCATTGAAGACCGCGCGCCGGCTGCGCACCATGCTGGCGCCGCTGTCGTCGACATCGCCCAGCGGCTCGACCGCCAAAGGCACCATGGCCTGGGCACGCAGCAGGCTGCGCGCCGCCTTGGCGCTGTCGGCTTCGATCATGCCCTTGCGGGTCTGGCCCTGGGCGTCTAGAACTTCGTACGAAAAAGCGGGCATGGGCTGGTGGATAAAACAAGGTGGCTCAACGGCCACCCGGGGGCTATTGTGCCCCATCCACGTGGCACGCTGATGGCACAGCCCCGATCAGGCCGCTGCTGCACTGGGCATCTCGACGGGGCCATCGAGCGTGTTGGCACGCTGGGCCGCAGGGCGCTGCAGCAGCGGCAGCGCATAGTCCTGGAAGGCGGGCAGGCTCGGCAGGCTGCCCTCTTGCATGCTCCAGCCGATATAGCTGGCCAGGTACAGGTCGGCGGCCGTGAAGTGGTCGCCACAGACATAGCGCTTGCCGGTCACCGCCAGCTGCAGGCTGCGCAGCACATCGTCAAACCGGCCATAACCGGCTGACAGCGCCTGGCGCTCGCTCTGGTTTTGCAGCCAGCCCTCCGCCTTCGCGGTGGACACCGCCTCGACGGGGCCCGCCACCAGGAACAGCCAGCGGTAGTAGCTGCCACGCTCGGTGCTGCCCAGCGCTGGAGCCAGCTTTTTCTCGGGGTAGAGATCGGCCAGGTAGGCCAGAATCGCGCCAGTCTCGGTCACCATCGTGTCGCCATGCTGCAGTGCTGGCACCTTGCCCATGGGGTTGAGCGCCAGGTAGTCGGGCGCCTTCATCGTGCCGCCAAACTCCAGCCGCACCGGTTCATAGACGGCATCGCACTCTTCCAGCATCCAGCGCACCATGCGGGCGCGGGACTGGGGGTGGTAGAAAAAGCGCAGCGGGGCGTTGTGGGTGTTCATGTCAGGGTCCTGTTCAGTGCTTGGCAAAATCGCCATGCATGCAGGTTAGACAGGGGCGCTGACAGAAACTGTCAGCAGCTGAACAGGAAGCGGCCCGCGCTTATGACCAGCCATTCAGCGTGTAGCCCGTCTCCGCCAGCCAGCGCTGGATGAGGCTGTGGCGGCTGTGCGGATAGCGCTCCTGCAGCTCCTGCATCGCATGCACCCGGTCGGCGCGAAAGTGGCGAAAGCCCTGGCGCAGCTCGCACCAGGCAGACACGACCCGGCTGCGGTCGAAATAGGCCATCGCAAACGGCCAAACCAGGCGCTCGGTCAGGCGGCCGTGCTGGTCCTCGTACACCAGCACCACCTTGTGCTCGGCGCGGATCGCGCGGCGCAGCGCCGTCTGCCAGGTCTCCTCTTGGGTGGCAGGCTGCATATTGGGGACCATCAGGCCGCTGGTATCGACTGCTATGCGCAGCTCCAGCGGCAGGGCGCTGCGGATGCGGTCCATCGCGGCGCTGGCCGCACGGGCCAGTTGCGGGTCGGCCTGCAGGCTGGCCCAGCGGGCGCCCAGCAGCAGGGCTTCGAGCTCATCGGCATTGAACATCAGCGGCGGCAGCAGAAAGCCGGGTCGCATCTCAAAGCCGATGCCCGGATCGCCTTCGATGGCGGCGCCTTGCTCGCGCAGGCTCGCGATATCGCGGTAGACGGTGCGCAGGCTCACCTGCAGGGTCTGGGCCAGCGCCGGGCCGGTTTGCGGTTGGCGCGCGCAGCGCAGCAGATCGAGCAGTTGGAGCAGGCGGGCAGGGCGGGACATCGCGCAAGCATAGCCGTTCTGCCGCGCCTGCAACCCGCTTAGTTGGGCGGTTTTTGCCCGATCTCGAAGTTGGCCTGGATCTCCAGCGCGCGCACCAAGCCGGAATGGTCCCAGCCCGCGCCGCCATGGGCCACGCAGCTGTTGAACAGCTCCTGCGTCTGGGCGGTGTTGGGGAGCGACACGCCAAGCTGGCGCGCGCTGGCGAGGGCTAGGTTCAGGTCCTTTTGGTGCAGCGCGATGCGGAAGCCGGGATCAAACGTGCGCTTGATCATGCGCTCGGCATGCACTTCCAGAATCTTGGACGAGGCAAAGCCGCCCAGCAGCGCCTGGCGCACCCTTGCCGGATCGGCCCCGGCGCGCGATGCAAACAGAAGCGCCTCGGCCACCGCTTCGATGTTCAAGGCCACGATGATCTGGTTCGCCACCTTGGCGGTCTGGCCGTCGCCGTTGCCGCCTACCAGGGTGATGTTTTTGCCCAGGGTCTCGAACAACGGCAGCACCCGTTCAAACGACGCCTCCGGCCCACCCACCATGATGGACAAGGTTGCATTCTTGGCCCCCACCTCGCCACCCGACACCGGCGCATCCAGGTACTGCGCGCCCAGTGCCGTGATGCGTTTGGCAAAGTCCTTGGTCGCCACTGGCGAGATGGACGACATATCCACCACGATCTTGCCGCTGCTGCCTTTGAGCCCGGCGGCCAGGCCATCGGGCGCAAACAGCACTTTCTCGACGTCGGGCGTGTCGGGCACCATCACAAAGACGATATCGGCCCGCTCGGCCACGCCGCGCACTGACGTGCATTGGGTGGCTGTGCTTTCTGCGATATGGGCGGGCACCTTGCCGCGCGTGTTGATAAACAGCTGGTGGCCGGCGGCGATCAAATGGCTGCACATGGGGGCGCCCATGATGCCCAGGCCGATAAAACCCAGTTTGAGTGGCGTTGCATGCATGCAGAAATCTCCTTGGCTTTTATTGAGAGGGGTGTCCGTTTCGGGGCGCGGATCAAGCGGTGGCGGCGACCCGCTTCTGGCCCGCCACGGTCTCCAGCCAGTGCAGTCCCGCCTCGGTGCTCTGCGCGGGCTTGTATTCGCAACCTACCCAGCCGCTGTAGCCAATGCGGTCCAGGTGCGCAAACAGGTAGGGGTAGTGGATCTCGCCGCTGCCCGGCTCATGGCGGCCCGGGTTATCTGCCAGCTGCACATGGCCGATGCGGGCCAGGTGCTTTTGCAGGGTGGCGGCCAGCTCGCCTTCGCTGCGCTGGGCATGGTAGATGTCGTACTGCACAAAGGCATTGGCGGCGCCTACTTCGTCCAGAATGTCCAACGCCTGGTCGGTGCGGTGGAGGTAGAAGCCGGGGATGTCGAAGGTATTGATGGGCTCGACCAGCAGGCGCAGGTCGGCCATCCGCAGCGCCGCTGCGGCAAAGCGCAGGTTGTCCACCAAGGTGCGGCGCAGGGTGGCGGCATCCACATCGGCAGGTGCTTTGCCGGCCAGGCAGTTGAGCTGGGGCACGCCCAGTGCATGGGCATAGGTCACTGCCTTGGCAACGCCGGCGCGGAATTCATCCACCCGCCGGGGATCGCAGGCAATGCCGCGCTCGCCTGCGTCCCAATCGCCGGCAGGCAGGTTGTGCAACACAATCTGCAGGCCGGTGGTATCGAGCCGACTCTGGATCTCTTCTATCGTATGGGCATACGGAAACAAAAACTCCACGGCTTCAAAGCCGGCCTGGGCGGCGCGCTCAAAGCGGTCGAGAAACGGCACTTCGGTAAACAGCATGCTGAGGTTGGCAGCAAAACGGGGCATGGCGAACTCCAATCCAAAAATCGGTTGCTTAACTGAGCACCGCGAGGGCGCTGGGTGCATCGGCCTTGTCGGCGGCCAGGCCTTCGAACTCGACGATGTTGTCGATCTCGGTGCCCATGGCGATATTGGTCACCCGCTCCAGAATGCATTCGATGACGACGGGCGTGCGGTGCTCGGCCATCCAGGCCTCCGCCTGCTGCATCGCGGGGGCAAAGTCCTCGGGGCGGTGTACGCGGATGGCCTTGCAGCCCAGGCCTTCGACGACCTTGACATGGTCCACGCCATAGCCGCGCGCAGCGTCGTCGGCGTCCATATTGATGTTGTCAAAGGCGAGCTGCACGCAGTAGTCAATGCTGAAGCTGCGCTGCGCCTGGCGGATGAGGCCCAGGTAGCTGTTGTTGACCAGCACATGGATGTAGGGCAGCTTGAACTGCGCGCCCACGGCCAGCTCCTCGATCATGAACTGGAAGTCGTAGTCGCCCGACAGCGCGACGATCTTGCGCTGCGGATCGGCCACGCGCACGCCCAGCGCGGCGGGTGTCGTCCAGCCCAAGGGACCGGCCTGGCCGCAGTTGATCCAGCGACGGGGTTGGTAGACATGCAGAAACTGCGCCCCGGCGATCTGCGACAGGCCGATGGTGGAGACATAGGTGGTGTCGCGGTCTACGGTCTGGTTCATGCACTGGTAGATGCGCTGGGGCTTCATCGGTACGTTGTCGAAGTTGGTCTTGCGCAGGTAGTCGATGCTGTTCTTGCGGCCCTGGCAGTCGGCCACCCAGGCGCTGCGGTCGCGCAGCTTGCCAGCGGCCTTCCAGTCCTTGGCGACAGCGATGAACTGCTCCAGCGCGGCCTTGGCATCCGAGACAATGCCGAAATCAGGCGCAAACACGCGGCCGATCTGCGTGGGCTCGATATCGACGTGGATGAACTTGCGGCCCCGGGTGTAGACATCGACCGAGCCGGTATGGCGGTTGGCCCAGCGGTTGCCAACGCCCAGCACAAAATCCGAGGCCAGCATGCTGGCGTTGCCATAGCGGTGGCTGGTCTGCAGGCCGCACATGCCGGCCATCAAGGGGTGGTCGTCGGGGATGCTGCCCCAGCCCATCAAGGTGGGGATCACCGGCAGATCCAGGGTCTCCGCCAGTTCCACCAGCAGGTCTGCCGCATCGGCATTGATGACGCCGCCGCCGCTGACGATCAAGGGGCGCTCGGCGGCATTGAGCATCGCGATGGCCTTTTCGGCCTGTTTGCGGGTGGCGGCGGGCTGGTAGGCGGGCAAGGGCTCGTAGGTGTCGATGTCGAACTCGATCTCGGCCAGTTGCACATCGATGGGCAGGTCAATCAGTACCGGGCCGGGGCGGCCTGAGCGCATCAAGTGGAAGGCCTGCTGGAAGGCGCCGGGCACCTGGGCGGGCTCCAGCACGGTGGTGGCCCACTTGGTCACGGTCTTGGCGATGGAGGCGATGTCCACGGCCTGGAAGTCCTCCTTGTGCAACCGGGCGCGCGGCGCTTGGCCGGTGATGCACAGGATCGGGATCGAGTCGGCGCTGGCCGAGTACAGGCCGGTGATCATGTCGGTGCCGGCAGGCCCGCTGGTGCCGATGCAGACGCCGATATTGCCGGCCACGGCGCGGGTATAACCCTCGGCCATATGGCTGGCGCCTTCGACATGGCGGGCGAGGATATGGCCGATGCCGCCATGCTCCTTCATCGCTGCGTACAGCGGGTTGATGGCAGCGCCAGGCACGCCGAATGCGACGCTCACACCTTCTTTTTCCAGCACGCGGACGGCGGCTTCGATTGCTTTCATTTTGGCCATGGGGTCTCCTTTACAGCTGGGTTCGACTGTAGGGAAGGCGGGCCTTTGGCGGAAGGCGCAGGCAGACCATAAAATTTATTCCACTCAGGAATGGGCGGTGCTGCGCCGCATGCCGCATCATCGTGCGCAGAGGCGCTAAGAACCTGTTCAAACAAGCGCTCATCGTGTGACATGTGGCAAGCCATGCCGCAGCATTCCCAGGAGACAAACCATGGACCGACTCGATGCCATGCACATGTTTGTGCGCGTGGTGGAAACGGGCAGTTTCACCAAGGTGGCGCAGGAGTTTTCATCGACCCAGCCCACGGTGACCAAGCAGGTCGCAGCGATGGAGGCGCGGCTCAAAGTGCGCCTGCTTAACCGCAATACGCGGGGCGTGAGCCTGACCGAGGCGGGCGCGCTGTACTACGAGAAATGCAAGCGCATCGTCAGAGATTTGGCCGATGCCGACAATGTCGTGCAGGTGCGGCAAACGCAGGTGCAAGGCCAGCTGCGCATTGGCAGTTCGGTCGCATTTGGGCGGCGCGTGCTGATTCCGCTGGCGATGGATTTCATGAAGCACAACCCGCAGGTGCAGGTGGACCTGAGCTTTGAAGACCGCTACACCGACCTGGTGGCCCAGGGCATTGATGTGGCGTTGCGCCTGGGCAAGCTGGCGGATTCATCGCTGGGTGCGCGCATGCTGGGCGTCAATCCCTGGGTGTTGGTGGCCTCCCCCGCCTACCTGCGCAAGCACGGCACGCCGCGCCGGCCTTCAGACCTGAAAGAGCATTCGGCGCTGATCTACAGCAGCGTGCAGGGCAATGATGTCTGGCGCCTGCGCAATGCCAGTGGCGAGTCCGTCTCCGTGCCAGTCACGGGTCGGCTGCGCTCCAACAACCTCTCGGCCCTGCTGGCCGCTGCGCGCTCGCACATGGGCGTGGCCGCGCTGCCGCGCTATGTGGCGCATGAGTCGCTCAAGGCGGGCCGCGTGGTCGAGGTGCTCAAGACCTGCCGCCTGCCGGAGCAGGAGATCCACGCCGTCTACCCCTCGCCGCGCCTGGTGCCGCAAAAGGTGCAGTCCTTTATCGCGTTCTTGCAGGGCAGCTTTGATGCGGCCTGGTGGGAGAACCTGCCCCAGGGCGGCTAGGTGCGGGAGGGGCTGCCCAGCCTGGCAGCCCGCATCACAGAATCAGAATGGCGCGGAAATCGTTGACATTGGTGTGTGTAGGCCCGGTCACCACCAGGTCGCCCAGCGCGTCGAAAAAGCCATAGGCATCGTTGCGATCCAGATGGTCGCTAAGGCGCAGCTTCTGCTCGGCCGCGCGCTGCAGCGTGTCGGGTGCCACGCTCGCGCCGGCATTGTCTTCCACGCCATCGATGCCATCGGTATCGGCCGCCAGCGCCCAGACACCGCCCTGCCCTTGCAAGGCCTGCGCCAGGCCCAGGCAGAACTCGCCAGCGCGCCCACCCCGCCCCTTGGCGGCACCGGGTTGGCGTGGGCGGATGGTGACGGTCGTTTCGCCCCCGGAAAGGATCACGCAGGGTTTGGCAAACGGGCTGCCGTGGCGGGCCACGGCGCGTGCCAGCGCCGCATGCATCTTGCCGATCTCGCGCGACTCGCCCTCGATCTCGTCGGATAGCACATGGGCAGCGATACCAGCGGCGCGTGCGGCTTCGGCGGCGGCCTCCAGCGATTGCTGGGGCGTGGCGATCAGATGCACCGCATGGCCGGCAAAGCGGGCATCGCCGGGCTTAGGCGTCTCCAGCGAGCCATCCTCCAGCGCGGCGCGCAGGCGCTCGGGCAATGGGATCTGGTAGCGGTTCAGAATGGCCAGCGCCTCGGCGCAGGTCGAGGCATCAGGCACCGTGGGGCCGCTGGCGATGACCGAGGGATCGTCGCCGGGCACATCGCTGATGGTCAGGGTCACCAGCTTGGCGGGGTGGCAGGCAGCAGCCAGGCGCCCGCCCTTGATGCGCGACAGGTGCTTGCGCACGCAGTTCATCTCGCCAATCGCAGCGCCGCTCTCCAGCAAGGCCTGGTTGATGCGCTGCTTGTCCTGCAGGTCCATGCCATCCGCAGGCAAGGTCAGCAGCGCCGAGCCGCCACCCGAGATCAGGCAGAGCACCAGGTCATCGGCGGTCAAGTCTTCTGTGAGTGCGAGCATGCGCTCGGCGGCGGCCAGGCCGGCGGCATCGGGGATAGGGTGGGCGGCTTCGACCACCTCCAGGCGCTGGGCCAAGCCTGGGGGACGGGGCGGAATGTGTGCGTAGCGGGTGACGACCAGGCCCAAGAGGGGTGCATCGGGGGGCCACAGCGCCTCTAGCGCTTGCGCCATCGACCCGCCTGCCTTGCCGGCGCCGAGGACCACGGTGCGGCCTTTGGGCGGTGGCGGCAGGTACGGCGCCATGCTGTGCAGGGGCTGTGCGCGCAGCACCGCGCGGTGGAACAGGTCCAGAAGAAACTGCTGGGGATCGCGCCGGGGATCGGCCAGCGCTGGTGGTGGGGTATGGCTCATGCGGTAGGTCTCCGCTGGCCATTATGAAAGCAGGCTGCGCGCGCGGGTGGCATAGGCGTTATTCCTGGCCAGTGCTTTACTGGCCGCTCATCGCACTGTGCAACAGGTCTTGCCTCAACCGGGAGGCGTGCGGTTGCCCCAGTCGGTGTAGAACACGCCGCTGGCATCCTTGCGAACATAGACATAGGCGGCGCCGCCATGGGTGTCGCCATGGGCATGGGCCTTTTCGGGGATGCGCCAGTAGTAGACGGTGCCATCCAACTCGGCAAACTGGCCGATGTACTGCAAATCCTCGGCGCGCACCGGGTCGGCGCTGCCCAGCGACTGGCCCAGCTCCATGCGCACATAGCGCGGCACGGCGCGCTCCTGCGCATCGCTCAGGCCTGTGCTGCCTAACCAGGGCGCCGTTTCTTGCACCTCCGATTCGACCTGCAATTGCTCCTGCTTGGTGCGGTACTCGCGGCGGAACTCTGGCGTTTGCATGTGCGCGGCCAAGGCCGGGTCTTCGCTGCGGGCCGCTGGCAGGGCTGCTGCTGCAGGCGGGGCTACAGCGGGTGCCGCCTCTTGGGCCTGGGGGGCAGGGGCAGGATCGTCGGGGGGCTGCTGCATGCAGCCGGCCAGCAAGGTGCAGGCCGTCAGCGCCGCTGGCAGGGTGGTTCTATAGGGGGCAGACATGGCGCAAGCATAGCCTGGGTGAGGCGGGATCGGCACCGTTTCAGTGCAAAAAAGGGCGCCGATCCGCAGGTAAAGACTGTCTTGAGCCCTTGCGTTTAGCCCGCGTAGCCGGCCCGCAGTGCTTGCGCCGCAATATCGAGCGAGCGCAGGCGCAAATCGCCGTCATAGATATCGCAGACCAGCATCAGCTCATCAGCACCGGTGTGCTCGGCGAGTATCTGCAAGCGTTGTTGAACGCGCTCCGGCCCGCCAATGGACGCGACGGCCAAAAAGCCTTCAATGGCCTGGCGCTCGGCCATGTTCAGGCCTTCCATAAAGCCTTCGACCGGCGGCGGCAGCAGGCCGCGCTTGCCGGTCACAATGCCCAGCACGCGCTGGTAGGTGCTGCTGGCGAGGAACTCGGCCTCGCTGTCGGTAGGGGCTGCAATCACCGGCGCGCCGACGATCACATAGGGCTTGTCCAAGGTCGCCGAGGGTTTGAACAGATCACGGTACAGCTGCACGGCCTGCTGCAGCATGCGCGGCGCAAAGTGCGAGGCAAAGGCATAGGGCAGGCCCAGGTGCGCCGCCAGCTGGGCCGAGAACAGGCTCGACCCCAGCAACCACAGCGGCACATTGGTGCCAGCGCCCGGCGTGGCTACCAGCTTTTGCCCGGGCTGCGCGGGGCCCAGCAGGCGCTGCAGCTCCATCACATCGCGGGGGAAATCCTCTTCCGTCTCGACCCGGTCACGGCGCAGTGCCCGCATCGTCATGCCATCGGTACCCGGCGCGCGACCCAGGCCCAGGTCAATACGGCCCGGATAAAGCTCGGCCAAGGTGCCAAAGGCCTCGGCCACCACCAGCGGTGCATGGTTGGGCAGCATGATGCCGCCCGAGCCCACACGGATAAGCTGGGTCGCCCCCGCCACATGGCCGATCAGCACGGCCGTGGACGAGCTGGCAATGCCCGGCATATTGTGGTGTTCCGCCATCCAGTAGCGCGTAAAGCCGAGCGACTCGACATGCTGCGCCGTGCGCACGGCCAGTTGCAAAGCCTGGGCAACGGTGCCGCCTTCGCGCACAGCCACCAGGTCCAACATCGAAAGCGCGGGGGGTGTTTTTCTCTCAGTCATGCGGACATTCTTGCCTAGGCAAATATCCTTTGCTGACTGTGGGTATGGACGAAATGGGTAGTCCGGGATCGGGTCTTTGTCCGTGCGGCGCAGCGCCTGAGACAAGGAAATTCAACGCCGCCGAATCTCCCGCGCGCAGCTGATCCCCACCAGAATCCCCCAGAGCAGCACGAGCAGCGCAGTCGCCAGATAGCGCTCCCCTTGCTGCATCGCAAACCAGGAGATCACCAGGGCCATCAGGCCGGCGATGCGCATCAGCCGGCGCAGCTGCGCGGTGGCCATGCGTGGCTGGAAATGGCGCAGCGCCGCCAGGCTGGCGATGGCCAGGACGGTGAGCCAGAGAAACAACATGCCGCCATACGGCGCGACGAGGGTATTGAGGGATTCCAACATGGGGCGATTGTGTCAAATCGCCAATACCCGTTGGCGCGGGCTGCGCCTACGGGGTATTAGGAAGATCTCTGTCACTCGCGGGTGACGCGGACGACTTCTTCTGCGCTGGTGATGCCTTCGCGCACCAGGCGCTCGCCATCCTCGCGCATCAGCTGCATGCCGGTGGCCATCGCCTGGTTGCGGATCTCGGACTCGGGCACCTGGGCGTGGATCTGGGCGCGGATGGCCTCGTCCACCACCAGCAGCTCAAAGATGCCGGTACGGCCGCGGTAGCCGCTGGGGTCGCTGTCGTCGATGCGGCGCACCAGGCGCTGGGCCAGCACGCCCAACAGCGACGAGGACAGCAGGAAGGGCTCGACGCCCATGTCGGTCAGGCGGGTGATGGCGCTGGTCGCATCGTTGGTGTGCAGGGTGGCCAATACCAAGTGACCGGTGAGGGAGGCCTGGATGGCAATCTGCGCGGTTTCAAAGTCGCGGATTTCACCAATCATGATGATGTCCGGGTCCTGGCGCAGGATGGCGCGCAGCGCCTTGGCAAAGGTCAGGTCGATCTTGGGGTTGACCTGGGTCTGGCCGATGCCCGACAGCTCGTACTCGATCGGGTCTTCCACCGTCATGATGTTGCCCTGGCTGGCGTCAAGCCCACTCAGCGCTGCATACAAGGTGGTGGTTTTGCCCGAGCCGGTGGGGCCGGTGACCAGCACGATGCCGTGTGGCTGGGCGACCAGTTTTTCAAAGCGTTGCAAGGTCTCACCCTGCATGCCGACCGAGCCCAGGCTGAGCTTGGATTCACTCTTGTCGAGCAGACGCAGCACGGCGCGCTCGCCATGGGCGCTGGGCAGGGTGGAGACCCGCACATCGATGGCGCGGGTGCCCAGGCGCAGGCTGATGCGGCCGTCCTGAGGCAGGCGTTTTTCGGAGATGTCCAGGTCCGCCATGATCTTGAGGCGCGAGATCAGCGCCGCATGCAAAGCGCGGTGGGGTTGCACCACTTCGCGCAGCGAGCCATCGATGCGAAAGCGCACGCTGGAGTGGCGCTCATAGGGCTCGATGTGGATGTCCGAGGCGCCGTCGCGCGCCGCTTGTGTGAGCAGGGCGTTGAGCATGCGGATGATGGGCGCATCACCGGCCGATTCGAGCAAGTCCTCGACGGCGGGGATGTCCTGCATCATGCGCGAGAGGTCGGTACCTTCCTCGACCTCGCTGATCACGGTGGCGGCATTCGATTCGCTGTGTGAATAGGCGGCGCTGATGCGCTGGGCCAGTTCGGCATCGGCCAGCTGGGCCATGTGCTGCACGGGGTATTTGCGCAGCACCTCGGACAGCGCGGAGCCCTGGGGCTTGGCGCCGTGCCACAGCAGGTGCTGGCCGACATCTTCTTCCAGCAGCAGCTGGCTGCTGCGCGCAAAGGCGTAGGGCAGGGGGTGGCGCATGGGATCGTGTCTCTCTGGGCGCTATCAGGGCTCGAAGCGCATGCCTTGCGGCGTCACGGTCAGCGGACGGGATTCGATCACCGGCGTCTCGGAGTAGCCCAGCGGCGTGCCCGATACTTGCTGACCCATCGGCGTGATGATGGACGAGTCGTTGATCGGCACGCGGCTGCTTTGCTCGGGCTGGGCAGCAATTTGCGCACCGCGCATCAGCTCGTAGCGGTCCATGCTCACCTGCTGGGTGGCAGCGGCATCGCGCATCACCACCGGGCGCAAGAAGACCATCAGATTGGTCTTCTTGCGCGAGCGGGTGTCACTGCGGAACAGCGCGCCAATGCCGGGAATATCGCCCAGGTAGGGCACTTTCTGCACCGAGCCGGAGTATTGGTCCTGCAGCAGGCCGCCGATCACGATGACCGAGCCATCGTCCACCAGCACGGTCGATTCGATCGAGCGCTTGTTGGTGGTGGGGCCGTTGGTATTGGTGCTTGTGCCAGCGAGCACGTCAGACGTCTCTTGGTAGATGGTCAGCTTGACGGTGCCGTTGGCATTGATCTGCGGGCGCACGCGCAGGGTCAGGCCCACATCCTTGCGCTCCACCGTGGTGAAGGGGTTGACGGTGCTGTTGCCGGTGCTGTTGGCATAGGAACCGGTGACAAAGGGCACGTTCTGGCCGACCAGGATCTGCGCTTCCTGGTTGTCCAGGGTCAGCAGGTTGGGGGTGGCCAGCACATTGCCGTCGGCATTCGATTGCAGCAGGTTGGCCAGCGCGCCCAGCACATATTCGCCGTTGTGCTTGAAGGCCAGGCCCGCGTTCATGCCGGCGCTGGGCAGGGTGCTGTAGGTGCCGTTGGCAACGCCAGCGGCCAGGTTGAACAGGTTGGCCCCGCCCACGGTGAAGTTGTTGCCGATGACGCCGACGACATTGTTGCCCTGGCCCAGCAGGCTTTGCCACTGCACGCCAAACTGCGCAGCCTTCTCGGCACTGACTTCGACAATCAGGCTCTCGACCAGCACTTGCGCGCGGCGGCTGTCGAGTTGGTCGATAACGGCGCGGATCTGGCGGTACAGCGGCTCTGGCGCGGTGATGATCAGCGAGTTGGTCGCCGTGTCGGCCTGGATGATGCCGCCGGTCGCGCTGCCGCTGTCGCCCGAGGTGCCCAGCGAGGTGCCGGTGCCCAGGCGCGTGCCTGATCCCAGGCCGCCTGCGCTGCTGTTGCTGGCACTGCCGCCCAGGGTGCCGCTGGTGCTGCCGCCCAGCGATGTTGCGCCGCTGCGCGTGTTGCTGCTCAGCCCACCGCTGCTGCCGCTGCTCGACAGGTTGGTGGCGGGGCTATTGCTGTTGCTGTCCTGGCCGGCCAGGGCTGCGCGCAAGGTGGTGGCCAGCGCCGTGGCATCGGCATTGCGCAGGTAGACCACATGGATATTGCCCGAGGCATTGGCGCCACGGCTGGGACTGTCGAGCTTGCCGATCAGCATCTTGGCCTGCGACAGGCGCGCCGGGTTGGCCGCGCGCAGCAGGATGCTGTTGGTGCGCGGGTCGGCCAGCACCGAGGTGCGGTAGGCATTGTCAGACTGCGCGGCGCCGGGGGCTGCACCGGCGGTAGTGGTGCCGCTGCTGGCGATGGTCTGGCCGCCTTCGAGCAGGCGTTGCAGCAGGGGCACGATGTCGGAGGCGACGGCATGCTCCAGCGCCACCACTTCCACATCGCTGGCGTTGGCCACATCCATCGACGCGATGATGCGCGAGAGGCGCTGCAGGTTGTCGGCGTAGTCGGTGATGACCAAGGAGTTGTTGCCCGGGTTCACATTGATGGTGTTGTTGGGGCTGATCAGCGGGCGCAGCACCGGCACCAGGTTGTTGGCGCTCTCGAAGTTGAGCTTGAAGATCTGGGTGACGATCTGGCCGCCACCGGCGACCTGGCCACCAGCGCCGCCCTGGGTGATGCGCACCGTGCCGCCCTGGAGCTTGGCATCGGCTTCGGGCACCACCTTGTACAGGCCAGCGGCCTCGACCACGGTGTAGTTCTGCAGCCGCAGCGCCGCCAAGAACTGCTCAAACGCTGCCTGGGGCGAGACGGGCCGGTCGGTCACCAGGTTCATCGTGCCCTTGATGCGCGGATCCACCACCACGCTCTTGCCGGTGATGGTGGCCATGGTGCGCGCGATGGACTCAATGTCGGCGTTGGCGAAGTTCAAGGTCACCGGCTCGCCGGGGCGAATGCTGGCCGTGCCGGTGGTGATGGCGGTCTGCGCAAGCGCCGCGCCATTGCCGCCCATTAATAGGACGCTCACCGCGATGGAGTGCAGCGCAAATCGATAAATGGGAGAGTGGTAATGCATCATATGTTCAACCAACCGAGAGCAACACGCGGCTTCCGCTGCGCTGCCCAATCATAGTCAATAGATTTGCGAGAGCGGCCTCACGCCCTTCGGCGGCCCAGGCTTCTCCCTGAAAACGCAGGCGCTGGCCCACCCATTGGCCTTGGCCTTTGAGCTGGAGTGCGCCATCCAAGGTCGACAGTTGCAGGCCGGTGCTGTCACCGCCTTGCAGTTGCAGCCGGTAGCTGCCCAGCGGCTGGATGGTGGACAGGCGCGAGGTCACCGCCATGACATCCAGGTCCGCGCCGCCCTGCACCTGCAGGCGCCCGGCATTCAGCGCCAGCGACAGACCACGGGTTTTGAGCAGCAGCTGGCCTTGGGGCTGGATGGTGTTCCAGGGCGTGCCCAGGCCCACCAGCAGTGATGCCGGCCAGCGGCTCTCATGCGTGGCCAGTTCTATGCTGGCACCGCCCCAGTGGGGCTGGATGCGGATGGGCATCGGCGTGGCCATGCAGCAGCTGGCGTTCCAGCGCATGTTGAGGCCGCGCAGGCCCGGGCGCAGCGCCCAGTCCACGCGGCCGGGCAGGGCCATCTGGTCGCGGCTGGCCTGGCCGCCGGTAAATACCCATTGGGCCGAGCCGTTCCAGACGGTGCCGCGCGGCTCGCGCAGCTGCAGCTGGCCCTGGCTGGCCCAGGCCAAGCCTTGGGCCAACCAGTGCGCCGGTGCAAACAGCACCAGGGCCGCCAGGCCGCCGGTGCAGGCACCCAGCACCGCCCAGCGCCAGGGCGCACGGGCGCCGCTGCTGGGCAATGGGGGTGAAGTGCGTTGCAGGGCCATCGGGGGGTGCTGCGCTTACTGTGCAGGCAACTGCAAAACGATATTGCCCGACCAGGTGGGTGCGGCGGTAGGCGCCGCGCCCTTCGCCGGTTCGTCGCGGGTCAGGCGCAGCTCAGACGCAATCGCATGCGCATTGGCGCGCACCTGGCCCAGCCAGCGCTGGGTGGAGGCGGCCGAGGCGCGGCTCAAAGTGACGGTGACGCGCTCGCCGAGCACCGCCAGCTTGGCGGTGGTGCCCAGTTGCTGGGTCAGCGAAGCTTCGAGCTGCTGGCGCGCTTGCGCGGTGCTGACCTTGGTGGCGGATTGCAGCTGGCGCGCTTCGGCCTGCAAGGCCTGCATGCGGGCGAGTTGCTGGTCGAGCTGGGCGTGCGCCGCAGGCGCGCTGCGCCAGGTTTGCAGCACCGGCGCAATCGCCAGCCACCACAACAGCGCGATGAATACGATGCCGGTGGCCAGGCTGACGCCCCGGCGCTCACGCGCATCGAGCGCGCGCCAGCGTTGGCGCAGCAGGTAGGCGGCGCTGGAGGTGGCCGTGGCAGATGCCGCCGGACGGGAGTTGTTTTTCTTCATGGCTGGGCCTGTGCGCGGATGACCCATTGGTCGTTTTGCATCTGGGCCTGCAAGCCCTGGGCCTGCAGTTTCTGGCTGAAGGCCTCAAAGCCATCGGTGGGCAGGCCGCGCAGGCGCAGCTCGCCGCCGCTGTATTCGACCGTGCTGGGCACCGTGCCGGCGGGCAGGCTGGACAGCGCCTGGCCTGCAGCGGCCAGCAGGGGCTCGGCATCGGTAGGCGCCAGCCCGCCTGATGCCAGGCGCAGGTTGGCGACTTCGCGCGCCATCTGCACGGGGGCATCGACGACGACCTGCACGTTGGGGAAGGCAGTGGTCAGGCTGCTGCGCACCAGCGCGGCCTTGGCCTGCAGCTGGTGGCGCTCTTGCCAGGCCCAGATATTGGCGCCCACGATGGTGAGTACCACCAGGGCCAGCACGGCCCAGCGCGCAGGGCGCCATGCCGGGGCATGGAGCACATCATTGAGGCCGCTGCCCAGGCGCCGTTGCAGGCGGTTGCGCCCGCTGTTGGCAAATTCCAGCTGGGCCAGGTCCCAATCGCTGCGGGCAGCGTCGCGCAGGGTTTGGGCGGGGCTGTAGAGCTGTACCGGACGCTGCAGCCAGTGCTCGGCGGTGCTGACCACGGCGGGTTCGGCATGGACGATGCTGTCGGGCCCCAGCGGCGGCAGCAGCGCTGCGCTTTCGCGGGTGACCGGCAGCACCAGCACCGCATCGGCGCCATCGCTACCGTAGACCAGGGCTTGCGCTAGCTCAGGGCTACCGGTGATGAGGATCTGTGCACCATCGGGCGAAGGCTCGCCCGGCGCATGGCTGGGCACGACGCGGGCCACCGCGCGGCCGGCCGATTCCAGCGCCTGCAGGTGGTCACGCAGCCACTGGCGCGGGCAACAGGCGACCCAGATGGGTTCGCCCTGGCCGGCGGCGCGGGTATCGGGCTGCAAGGCAAAGTGCAATTGGGCGGGGTCGTCGAGCAGGCGCTCTTCCAACAGGCCTTCGAGTACCGCACGCAGCCGGGGCGAGCCGGGGCCCACGCCCTGGGGCAGGCTGACCCGCTGCCAAGACAGCATCGCAGCCGGCACCACTGCCACCACCTCGCCAGTGCGGCCCGGTTGGGGCAGCAGGCCAGCGCTGGTGCTGCCTTGCTGGCTGATGGCCACGCCATCCGGAGACAGGGCGTAGCTGTAGCTCCCGGCCGCGCTGGGCGCTGTGTCCGGCCCGGGGGCCAGCGGCAGTGAAATCAGTAAGGTACTCATGGGCGTGTTGTGCGCTGCATTGTAGAGGTGTCGGCTTCACCGAACTGCAATACGTTTGTCATCATGTTCTTGTGAGGGCACAGCCGCCTAGTTGGCGGCGCCGTCTCCCATCAGGCTGGCGGCCAGCGCAGCACCACGCTCGCGCACCACCGTCGTTACATTCAGGCCCTGGCGGTAGACCAGGGATTTCTCCTGCACCACCAGGTCGTCAAAGCGCAGACGCGCCCAGACCTCGAAATAAATCGATTTGACATCGAGCAGCGCGTTGGCATTGCTGAGCGCCGTACTGTTGGGGAAGCGTTTCTGCAGATCGGCCACATCATCAAAGGCTCTGCTCAGGCGCAGCTGTGCAATTTGTTGGGCGGTGGCAAAGTCCAGGCCCTCGACCGCTGCCCAAATGACGGTCGCCGATGCGGTGTTGATGTTGACCTTGCTCTCCTGGGGCAGCAAGACCATATAGGGCTCCAACCGGGCCAGCGTGCCGGGCGACAGGCCCCACCAGGCCAGCTCTTTGTAGGTGCGGGGCAGCAGCGGTGCATTGGCGGCCTTGCCCTCGGTGCGCAGTGCGGCCTGCGCTTGTTGGCTGAGGACGGTCAGCTCGGCGCTGGGCAGGCCCAGGCGCTCAAACAGGCGCTGGAACTGGCGCAGCGCCACGGGGTTGATCTGGCCGTTGGAGACCAGGTTGCGGATATTGAGCCGCGCCTGGGCATCGACAATGGCGCCCGACAAAAAGGCCTGGGCGGCATCGATGCTGCTGTCGTCGGCATTGCTCTGGTTGTTGGAGGCCTGCAAAAAGGTGGACAGGCGCGCTTCGGCCAGCGGCACGGACCAGGGCTCGGACAGTGAATCGGGGCCACCGACGCGCGCATCCTGGCGCAGCACCTGGCGGGAGAAATCCAGCCCACCCAGCAGCAGCCAGGCGGCCTGCACGCGGGTGCGCTCTGCGCCTTCAACCTCCAGATTGCGCCATTGCTGCCAGACGGCGCTGGCGGCAATCGTGGCCACCAGGGTGACGGTGAGCATGGCGGCCAGCAAGGCGGCGCCACGCTGGCCGCTGCGGGGTAGGCGGAGCGGCTTCATGATTTGTTGCCCGACATGATGGGGTTGACCCAGTCGTTGGTGATGACGCCCGACAGCGCGCCCGGTGCGGGCAGCTCCAGGCGCAGGCGGATGCCATCGGGCAGCGCCACCGTGGTGGGGTTGTTGGCATCGGTCTGGGGATTGGCGCCCTGGCTGGACAGCGGGTTGCTCCAGCTGTTGCCCCGGAAATACAGCAGCTGCCAGCCGCTGATGGGCATCAGCACGGTCTGCTGCGGGCCGCCATCGGCGTTGGTGTTGGTCAGCGCGCTATTGGTGACGGCGTGGGCCGCCATCTCCCAGGCCTGCTGCCACTGTTGCAGATCACGCACGGGGGCGGACTGCCAGCGCACCCAGTAGTCGCGGTTGCCCAGGCTGCGCTGGGCCCAGCTGACCACGCGCAGGCCTTGTTCGTTGATATCGCTGCTGCGGCGGGTGAGCCGCAGCACGCGGCCATCCCAGTCCACCGGGGTGGTGGCGGCCACGCGCTCGATGGCGTTCAGGTCCGTGTTCCACTGCGACAGCGCCGCCTGCACCACCATCACCTCTTCGCTGTACGCCTGGGCTTGCTGCTGGGCGCGCACCATGCCGTCGATGCCGCGCCAACTGGCAAGTGTCATCACCGCCAGGATGGAGATGGCGATCAGCAGCTCGATCAAGGTAAAGCCCTGGATGCGCTGCGGGCTAAAAGCTGGGCGACGCGGCATCAGTACCTCCCCACGATGGTGCTGAGGCGCAGCAAGGGCGCGCCGCCGGAGAACACATGGGCATCGATGCGGCGGAAATCCGGGTTGGGCGTGGCAAACACGCCCACGCGCACATCAAACATGCGGCCCGCCTGCTCGCAGGCCACACTGGTGTTGCCCAGGCCGGGCAGTTGTTGAGAGAGGCGGGCGGCAATCAGCTGGTTCTCGGCACAGATCTGCGCGAGCATCACATCGCTTTGGCGGCCCGCCGTCTGGGTCAGCGCGTTCATCGCCTTGCCACCCGCGAGCAGCGCAATGGCGACGATGGCGAGCGCGACCAGCACCTCGATCAAAGTGAAACCGGAATGGGGGGAGGGCTTGCTGGGCACGCGAGGCGGGTGGAGAAGAGGTTCAGGGCGCTTGCAAGGCAAACGGGCGCACACCATCGGTGGCCACGGCAATGCTGTTCGCGTTGCGGTTGGGGTAGGCGAGTACCACCGTCTGGGGGCCGATCAGCGCCTCTGGCCCGAGGATGATATCGCCACTGCTGCGCACTGCCACCGGCGGATGCAGCCAGGCGCCCTGGCGGGAGCCGCCTTGCAGGCCTTCAATGACAAAACCCTGGCTGTCGGCACGCCAGCGCACCGGCTGGCCACTGGCGCGGGACTGGGCCCGGGCGGCCTCCAGCTGCGCGGCCAGGCGCTGGCCTTCGCGCTGGAGCTGGTCCTGGCTGTTGTCGCCCATCGCAAACACCACGCCGGCGCTGGCCAGCGCCATCAGGGTGATGACGACCAGCAGCTCCATCAAGGTAAAGCCGCGCTGGCGGCGCGGCTGGGCGGTGGGGGCAAGGGCGCGAGGCATGGGGCCTGAAGGCGGAGCAGCGGGAAAAGGCAGAAAGCAGCAGTAAAGCGGGCTTATTGCCGCTTATTGCCAGCTGCCGATGTCGGCGTTATTGCCTTCACCGCCGGCCTGGCCATCCGCACCAAAGCTCATCACATCGACCTCGCCTTTAACGCCCGGGTTCAGGTACTGGTAAGGATGGCCCCAGGGGTCATTGGGCAGCTTTTCCAGGTAGGGCTTCCAGTTCATCGGCGCGGGGCCGCTGCTGGGGCGGTTGATCAGCGCGGCCAGGCCTTGTTCGGCGGTGGGGTAGCGCTGGTTGTCCAGGCGGTAGCGCTTGAGGGCGCCGCCGATATTGGTGATATCGGTGCGCGCGGCCGTCACGCGGGCTTCATCAGCAGCGCCGATGACATTGGGCACAATCAGCGCGGCCAGCACGCCGATGATGACCAGCACCACCATCAGCTCGATCAAGGTAAAGCCGCGCTGGATGTTGGCTTGTATGCGGCGGGCAGCCGACTGCGGGCGTAAGGAAAACATCATGCTCTCAAGTCAAAGGGGGTCAAAGTGATGAAACTGACATCTGGGTGCATCATAATCTGCGAATGGTGACACTATCGCGCAACCCCTGGTCTCCTCGGCTGGCGGCCGGCTTTTTATGGGCTGGCGCTGCGGCATTGGCGGTGTTCTGGGGGCTCAAGCTGTCGGCACCGCGCCAGGTGCTGGCCGTCCCGCAAGCAGGTGGCCCGGCTGCCGTGCAGGTCGATGGTACTGCCATGGCACGCCTGTTTGGCGTGCAAGATGGCGCGCCCGCCGCAGCCCCGGCTGCAGCGACCCGCTGGCGTTTGCTGGGTGTTATGGCCGGCAAGAACAGCGGTGGTGGCGCGGCCGTCATTGCGGTGGATGACCAGCCTGCCAAGGTGTTCCGTGTAGGCGCAGTGGTTGCCGATGGCCTGGTGCTGCAGTCGCTGCGCAGCGATGCACCCCGCGCCGTGACCCTGGGCGCTGGCGTGGATGGCCCGGCTGCGATGAGCATTGCGCTGCCTGCGCTGCGACCTATTGATGCGGTTGCAGGCCCAGCCCCCGCGAGCCCAGCCGCACCGCAAGTGCAGGGCGCTGTACCTGTGCCCACGCCGGCGTCTGCGCCAGTGGCAGACACTGCTGTCAATGTGGACCGCAGCACCGGTTCGCTGCGCGACTGAGCGCGCAGGCCCCGCTAAAGATTTACGTAAAGGTTTGTTCAGTTGTTGCTGAGCAGCGGTAGCCGGAGCCAGTCCCCGTAGGCGAGTTTGACCGACGGCCAATCCTTGGCCAACGGCACTCTGTCGCCCCGGGTCAGCAGCCAATGCGCACACTGGGCCACACCGGCATGGCTGATCCAGAGCACGGGCTGGCCGGTCTCCAGCGCCTGCTGGCGCGCAACATCAAGCGCGCGCGCCACACGCCGCATCATCGTGCCCAGCGATTCGCCGCCGCCCGGTGCATAGCCCATGAAGTCCGCCGTCCAGGCCTGTATCTCATCGCGGGCGATATCGTTCCAGCGCTGGCCTTCCCAGGCGCCAAAATCCATTTCCGCCAGGTCGTCGCACACCGTCAGATCAAAGCCTGGCGCCTGCGCCTGTAAGACCGCAGCCAGTTGGGTGCAGCGTTGCAGCGGCGAATGCCATAGCTTGCCGATGTTGAGCAGCTCTGCCCCCCAGGCGCCGTGCAGCGCGATGGCAGCGGCGGCGGTGGCCTTGTCATCGGCGGCCATATTGCTGCGGCCATAGCACACGCCTGGCGCCACCAGGGGCTGGGCATGGCGCTGCAGCCACAGCGCGCTCATACGAGCGCCTGGGCCAACAATGTGCCGATGGGGCCCAGCGACAGCGCTGCGCCCAGGTAAAAGCCCATCTCGCTGACCTGCTCGGCAGCGCCCAAGCCATCGCCGGTAAAGCCTTGCAGGCGGCGCTGCAGCCATTGGCGCATCCACAGCGCGGCGGCGGCGCTGAGCACCAGGGCCAACAATAAGACGACCCAGCCTTGCGTCAGGCCCAGCAGCAAGGCGGCGGGCAAGGACCAGGCTAGGCAGCAGACGAGGCCCTGGCGGCTGATAAATGCTGCCAGCGGCTTGCTTTTGGACGTGGCGCTGTCACCCACATGGGGCAGACTGCGCACGACAAACATCGGCCACAGCCGGGCGATGACATGGGCGGCAACCAGGCTCGCCATCGCCAGCGCCAGGCTGTGGCTGGCGAGTAGTGCGATCAACGCCGTTTTGCTGAGGATGGCCAAGACCATGGCCATGGCCCCATAAGCGCCGATGCGCGAATCCTTCATGATCTCCAGCGCGCGCTCACGCTGGTGGCTGCCGCCCAGCCCATCGACCACGTCGCTCAGGCCGTCTTCATGGAAGCAGCCGGTGAGCAGCACGGTGGCCAAGGTGCTGAGCACAGCGGCCACCAAGGGGCTGTAGCCATTGCCAGCGGGCAGCAGCAAGCTGCTGGCGGCCAGCACGCCGGCAGCGACCAGGCCCACGATCCAGCCGACACCCGGGAAGTGGCCGGCGCTGGCGCGCAGCATCTCCGGGCTGTAACCCACCCAGTCGCCCAGTTTGCCGCTGATGGGGATGCGGGTGAAAAACTGCACTGCCAGCAAAAAATGGCGCAGGGCTTGCATGGTGCGGTCGGTGCGGGTGGCGCCTTTGGGCTTCAAGCCTGCAGGAACAAGCGGTAAGCCGGGTTCTGCGTCTCTTCGACCCAGGGGTAGCCCAGGTTGTTCAAGAACTGCTCAAAGGCCTGCGAGTCTTCCTGGGGCACTTGCATGCCGACGAGGATGCGGCCGTAATCGGCGCCCTGGTTGCGGTAGTGGAACAGCGAGATGTTCCAGTTGGGGGCCATCAGGCTCAGGAACTTGAACAGCGCGCCGGGCCGCTCGGGGAAGATGAAGCGCAGCAGGCGCTCATCCTGCGCGAGCTGCGAGCGGCCGCCCACCATATGGCGCACATGCTCCTTGGCCAGCTCGTCAAAGGTCAGGTCCAGCGCGTCAAAGCCGTTCTTTTGGAAGTTGCGGCAGATCTTTTCCGACTCGCCCTTGCTGTTGGTGGAGATGCCGACAAACACATGGGCGCGGCGGTCATCGCTGATGCGGTAGTTGAACTCGGTGACGCTGCGCGCGCCACCCGGCAGGTTACCGATGACTTCGCAGAAGCGCTTGAAGCTGCCCCGCTCCTCCGGGATGGTGACGGCAAACAGCGCTTCCTTTTCTTCGCCCACATCGGCCCGCTCGGCGACAAAGCGCAGGCGGTCAAAGTTCATGTTGGCGCCGCTCAGGATGGCGGCATAGGTCTCGCCCTTGGTCTTGTTCTTGGCGACATACTGCTTGATGCCGGCCACGGCCAGCGCGCCCGAGGGCTCGACGATGGAGCGGGTGTCGACAAAGATGTCCTTGATCGCGGCGCAGACCGAATCGGTATCGACGGTGATGTATTCATCGACCAGGCCGTGTGCCACGCGGAAGGTCTCTTCGCCCACCAGCTTGACCGCCGTGCCATCGGCAAACAGGCCCACATCGTTCAGCGCCACGCGCTTGCCTTCGCGAGCGGATTGGATCATCGCGTCCGAATCGTTCATCTGCACGCCGATGACCTTGATCTCAGGCCGCACCGCCTTGATGTAGTTGGCCACGCCGGCAATCAGGCCGCCGCCGCCAATGGCGACAAACACGGCATTGAGCTGGGAGGAGCCGATTTTCTGCACCTGGCGCATGATCTCCATCGCAATGGTGCCCTGGCCGGCGATCACATCCGGGTCGTCAAAGGGGTGGACAAAGGTGAGGTTCTGTTCCTTTTGCAGCTTGAGCGAGTGCTCATAGGCATCGCTGAAGCTCTCGCCCGCCAGCACCACTTCGCCGCCCAGGCCCTTGACCGCATCGACCTTGAGCTGGGGCGTGGTGGTTGGCATCACGATCACCGCGCGGGTGCCCAGGCGGTTGGCCGACAGCGCCACCCCTTGTGCGTGGTTGCCAGCTGATGCACAGATCACGCCCGCCTTGAGCTGCTCGGCCGTCAGGTGGGCCATCTTGTTGTAGGCGCCGCGCAGCTTGAAGCTGAACACCGGCTGCTGGTCTTCGCGCTTGAGCAGCACCTTGTTGTGCAGGCGGCGGCTGAGGTTCTTCGCAGGATCGAGGCCCGATTCAATGGCCACGTCATAGACACGCGCAGTCAGGATTTTCTTCAGGTAATCGGCCGGCGTCAGCGCGGCTGCAGTCTTGGAGGGCATAGGGGATGCACGCTAGAGAAAAGAGGCAACAACAAGGAGATGGCGCATGCGGATGGCGCCTGGCCCATGCGCCGACCCGCAGCGCAGGCGCGGGTAGCGGCATGGGCGGGAGCGGCAAGCATCTGGCTATGGGGGAGATCGCTGCACTATAACCGCTGGCGCTCACTGGAGCAGGCCAGGGGCAGATTGGCGGCGCCCGGGCAGAAAAAAAGCCCCTGATGTGAATCAGGGGCTTGAAACCACCATTTGAGAGGTGGAGGAGACAACTTGCATGCTGGTATCCACTTAGTTTGGCTTGGCCAGGCTGTGGAGCAGCAGATGAGTCCGAGTATAGCGACGTTTCTGTTGCGATGCAGCAAAATAATGTGCGCAACCATTTTTTTCCCCAATGCTGTTGATAGACAGCAACAAATGGCAGGGGTCAGGGCAGATCTGCCACACTGGCAGCGTCTGATTTTTGGAGTGTTGCAATGGAATGCACGGTAACGTGGACAGGCGCCAGCGGCGCGCGTTCGGGAATGGGTTTTGTGGCCGAAACCGGCAGCGGCCATGTGGTGGCCATGGATGGCGCGCCCGATGCCGCCAACCCAGCCAACGGCGGCCAGAACTTCGCCGCCCGCCCGATGGAGCTGCTGCTGGCCGGCACCGGCGGCTGCACCGCCTATGACGTGGTGCTGATCCTCAAGCGCGGCCGCCACGATGTGAAGAACTGCACCGTGGCCCTGAAAGCCGAGCGCGCCGACACCGAGCCCAAGGTCTTCACCAAGATCCATATGCAGTTCACCGTCACCGGCAAGGGCATCCCTGCCGCTGCAGTGGAGCGCGCGATTGCGATGAGCCATGAGAAATACTGCTCGGCCAGCATCATGCTGAGCAAAACGGCGGAGATCACGACGGGGTTTGACTTGGTGGAAGCCTAAAGCTGCTCCCGTTTAGATACGCTGCGATAGCCGCATGTAACCGCCTTCGTGGCGGTTTTTGCATGCTGGATTTCTGCAGGCATGCCATACCTTAGGTGCCTCTGCTTATCTTTACATTCAGCAGCTCTATATACGGTGCGCAGTCACCGTCATCACCTTGGAGGCGATCTTCATCAGCATGCGGGCGGGCAGGGGTACGGGCAAGGCGCCTGCATCCACCGCAGCGGCGGCGTGGCGCTCTTCGTCGGCTTTCATCTGGCTGACGACGGCGCGCGACGGCGCATCATGCACGGGTAGCAGCTCCAGGTGGGACTGCAGATGCAAAGAGACCTGGTTTTCTGTTTCTTCGACAAAACCTAGGCTGGCGCGGTCGCTGACCTTGGCGGCTACGGTGCCAATCAAGAAGGCGCCGGCAAACCACAGTGGATTGAGGATGCTGGGGCGCTCACCCAAGTCTTGCAGGCGCTGGTGCGTCCAGGCCAAGTGGTCCATCTCTTCTTGCGCGGCCTCCAGCAGGTGTTCGCGCAGCTGCTCGTCGCGGGTCACCATGGCTTGGGCGGTGTAGAGCGCCTGGGCGCAGACCTCACCCACATGGTTGACGCGCATATAGGAAGCAGAAAGTTTTTTCTCCTCCGCACTGAGGTCGGCCTCGGGGATGCCCGTAGCCGGCGAGGGATGCGCCGCATGCGGCGTTGCGAACAGGGTACGCAGGGCGGTATCTGCCGCGCTAAGGAGTCGATCTTGCATAGATTGCCATGCTAACCAGTAGAATACACCCCGCTGCAAACATGGCGAATCTCCTCTGAAACGGCTTGTTTTGCAGCAAATTTTTGTCGAAAAATAGGACGGCTGCTGACATTCGTTAAACGTTGCACTCAAGCAACGATTTGCAGCGAATAGCTCTTCATGTGGGGGAATTTGTTTGCGCAACCGCCTGCGGTCTGTTGAAATAGAGAGAACTTCCACACTAGGAGGTTGGCGCGGGAGCAGGTAGAAGTTGTGCAGAACCGTGAGGCTGACATTAACCCCCCCGTACCAGCGCCGTCTGTTAAACCTTGGAGTAACTCGCAATGAAAAAATCTCTTGTTGCCTTGGCAGTGCTGGCCGCTTCCGGCGCCGCAATGGCTCAATCTTCCGTGACCCTGTTCGGTATCGTTGATGCTGGCGTGACCTACGCTAAGACCAGCGGTGGCGAAAGCAACTACGGTCTGACCAATTCCGGTAACGCCACCAGCCGTCTGGGCTTCCGCGGCGTGGAAGATCTGGGCGGCGGTCTGAAGGCTGGTTTCTGGCTGGAAGGCGCAATCCAGAACGACAGCGGTACCGCTTCCGGCGGCGGCGCTGCAGGTCCTGGCTTCGAGTTCAAGCGTCGTTCCACCGTGTCCCTGATGGGCAACTTCGGTGAAGTGCGTCTGGGTCGCGAACTGACCGCAGCTTACAACACCGTGTCTGGCTACGACGTGTTCGGCCAGGTCGGTATCGGCCAAAACTTCAGCTTCGGCAACGGCACCTACGGCTTCGGCGACCCAGTTCGCGTTGGCAACATGGTTTCGTACTACACCCCTAACATGTCCGGCTTCACCGCTGGCGTGAACTACGGCTTCGGCGAAACCGCTGGTGACAGCTCCGCTAAGCGTTACATCGGCGTGTCCGCTGGTTACAACAACGGCCCTCTGAGCGCCGGTATTGCTTACGACCAGCAAAACGATCCTACCGCCAGCTTCGAAAAGGCTCAAGGTCTGGGTCTGGGCGCTGCTTACAACTTCGGCGCTTTCAAGCTGTCGGGTCTGATCCGTCAAGTGCAAAGCACCCCAGTGGGTGGTGGCAGCAAGGCTAAGTTCCAGTCCGCTGGTCTGGGCGCAACGGCTGCTGTCGGCGCTGCTGGCGAAGCACGTCTGGCTTACAACTACTACGACAACAAGGAAATCGAAGGCAAGGCTCACCAGCTGTCGCTGGGCTATGTCCACAACCTGTCGAAGCGCACCGCTCTGTACGGCACCTACGCTTTCCTGAAGAACCAGAAGAGCGAAACCATGAGCCTGTCGGCTAATGGCCTGGGTATCGATCCAGCTGGTGCTGGCAAGAACCAAAACGCTATCACCGTTGGTGTGCGTCACGCTTTCTAATGAATGGCTAGGGTTTCCTAGCTACTCAACCTGAAAAGCAAAAAAGCCCGTCGCAAGACGGGCTTTTTTTATGCCTGTTCGTAGCATGCAGTTCAGCGGATGCAATGCGCGTTGCATCCCTCGTTGCCGCAGCACCAGGGATTGCTCGCGCGCCTGCAGGCATAAAGCCCATGCGGAGGCTGAGCCCTGGATCTGCTTTAAACCGAGCGTTGCCCTTCCTTGCTGCCAACGCTTGAGGCAGTTGCCCCGCGCCTTGTGGCAACCTGCATACATGCAGCACCCTGTATCGCTGCTGATAGACCCCAAGATGCAGCTGTATCGCTTTTTTCTGGCTGCAGAGCGCAGCGGCCGGTGTGGTCTTGCGATGCTGGCGTTTCCCAATTTGGCAGACGAAGCTGCGTTTTGCCCGACAAAACACCTGCTTTTGCCCATCACATAACAGAAATAAACAGCACTCGGGAATATCCCCGCCCTGGGGGAAGCACCATGCGGAAGATCGGTTCCTTGCGGCATAGTGAAGCACTACTATTCTGCGAGGACTTATGAAACAGCCTTCTCTTGCTCTGGTTGCGATAGCGGTTGCCGCCGTTTTGTCAGCTGGCGTGGCCCAGGCCAAGCCCTTCAAGTGGGCCAGCCAGGCTGATGTCGCCAGCTGGGATATCCATGCCCAAAACAATGGCCTGCACAACGCCATTCATCCCTACGTCTACGAAACCCTGGTCACCTACAACAGCAAGACCTTCGCGGTTGAACCTTTGCTGGCCACGTCGTGGAAGGAAGTCAGCCCCAAGCAGATGCGCTTTGCCTTGCGCCAGGGCGTGAAGTTCCAGGATGGTTCGAGCTTCACCGCTGACGATGCCGTGTTCTCGATCACCCGTGCCATGGCCAAGACCTCGAACTATGGCCCCTTTGTGCAGGGCATCGAGAAGGTCGTCAAGGTCGATGACGGCACCATCGATATCTTCATGGTGGACCCCAACCCCGTGTTGCTGCGCCAGATGACCGAGCTGCGCATGATGAGCAAGGCCTGGTCGGAGAAAAACAAGTCCACCGAACCCATGGACATCAAGAAGGCCGACGAGAACTTTGCCCACCGCAACGCGATGGGTACCGGCCCCTTCATCCTCGAATCCTGGCAGCCCGATGTGCGCATGGTGCTTAAGAAGAACCCCAATTGGTGGGGCCAGATGCCGGGCAATGTGAGCTCCATCACCTACACCCCCATCAAGTCGGCCCCCACCCGCATGGCGGCGCTGCTGTCGGGTGAGGTCGATATGATCCTCGACCCGACCCCGCAAGACCTGAACCGCCTGCGTGCCAGTCCGGATCTGAAGATCCTCGAAGGCCTGGAAAACCGCACGATTTTCTTTGGCATGGACCAGTTCCGCGACGAGCTGCCCGGCTCCAGCGTCAAAGGCAAGAACCCGCTCAAGGAGCAGAAGGTGCGCCAGGCGCTCTACCAGTCCATCGACATCCAGGCCATCACCAAGACCATCCTGCGTGGCTTGGGCAAGCCCACCGGAACCTTGGTCGCTCCGCAGGTCAATGGCTGGACGGAGACAGTGGGCCAGCGCCTGCCCTACAACCAGGATGCCGCCAAAAAGCTGCTGGTTGAGGCTGGCTACCCCGACGGCTTTGAAGTGGACTTTGCCTGCCCCAACAACCGCTACATCAGCGACGAGGCCATCTGCCAAGCCGTCACCGCGATGTGGGCCAAGATTGGGGTCAAGGCCAAGCTGCGCACCCTACCGATGGTCACCTACTTCCCGATGATTCAGCGCAACGAAGCCAGCATTTACATGCTCGGCTGGGGTGTGCCCACCTTCGACTCTCTCTACAGCCTGCAGTCGCTGGTGCGCAGCGTCGGCAAGGGCGGGGACGGCAACTACAATGTCGGCCGCTACAGCAACGAGCGCATGGATTACCTGGTAGACCGCGTCAAGACAGAAACCGACCAGCCGGTGCGCACCCGCATGCTGACCGAGGGGCTGCAGCTGTCCAACGACACGGTCTCGCACCTGCCGTTGTATGACCAGGTGATCCCTTGGGCGATGAAGAAAAACATCGACCTGGTACACCGTGCAGACAACCGGATCGATATCAAATTGGTCACGGTGCGCTGATCTGTGGCGAGTGGTTTCCAGGCTCGCTGCCCCTAACGGTGGCGGGCCTTTTTATAAAAAGCGATAGAGGATAGGCAGACAACACGGGTGCTAGGGATGCTCTGCAGAGAGTCCCTTAGGCACCTTCCCTCTGTTTGTCACGATGAGAGTCAGCCATGTTTGCATTCATATTGCGCCGATTGATACAGGCGGTGATCGTGATGATCGCCGTGGCGTTCATTTCCTTCATGTTGTTCCAGTATGTCGGTGACCCGGTCACCTTCTTGCTGGGCCAGGATGCCACCCCACAGCAGATTGCCGAACTGCGCAGCGCGCTGGGGCTGGACAAACCCTTCTTTGTGCAGTTCTGGCACTTTCTGGTGAATGCCGCCCAAGGCGAATTTGGCATCAGCCTGCGCCAAGGGGCCAAGGTGTCTTCGTTGATTGCTGAGCGCTTCCCGGCGACCTTTGAGCTGGCCATGGTGGCCGCCTTGCTGGCGCTGGTGGTAGGGGTGCCGATGGGCGTGTATGCAGCGCTGCGCCGGGGCAGCTTCATGAGCCAGATGTTCATGACCTTGTCCTTGCTAGGTGTGTCCCTGCCCACCTTCCTGATCGGCATCTTGCTGATTTTGATTTTCTCGGTGCATCTGGGATGGTTCCCCAGCTTTGGCCGTGGCACCACCATGCAACTGGGCTTTTGGAGCACGGGCCTGCTGAGCGCCAAGGGCTGGCACCACATCATTCTGCCGGCCATCACCCTGGCCATTTTCCAGCTCACCTTGATCATGCGCCTGGTGCGTGCCGAGATGCTGGAGGTGCTGCGCACCGACTACATCAAGTTCGCCAAGGCGCGGGGCCTGAGCAACCGCACCATCTACTTTGGCCATGCGCTGAAGAACACCTTGGTGCCGGTGATGACCATCACCGGTTTGCAGCTGGGAGGCCTGATTGCCTTCGCCATCATCACCGAGACGGTGTTCCAGTGGCCCGGCATGGGCCTGCTGTTCATCCAGGCGGTGACCTTTGCCGATATCCCGGTCATGGCGGCCTACCTCTGCCTGATTGCGCTGATTTTTGTGGTCATCAACCTGGTGGTCGATCTGTTGTACTTCGCCGTTGATCCGCGTTTGCGCGTCGAGAAGTCGGGAGGCCATTGAGATGCCACGTCTGCCCTATAGCGCCAATTCGCGCGCCTTTTCGCACCTCGCCCAGATCCATCCGGAGTTGACGGCTTTCCGCCGTGACCTGCATGCCAATCCGGAGCTGGGTTTTGAAGAAAAATACACCGCTGCCCGTGTGAGCGAAGCCTTGCGGCTTTGCGGTGTTGACGAGATCCACCAGGGCATCGGCAAGACCGGCATCGTCGGCGTCATCCGGGGCCAGAAGCAGGGAAGTGGCCGCATGATCGGCCTGCGTGCCGACATGGATGCACTGCCGATTACCGAGCAGGGCAACTGCAGCTGGCGATCGGGCAAGCAGGGGCTGATGCATGCCTGCGGCCATGACGGCCACACCGCCATGCTGGTGGGCGCTGCCCGCTACCTGGCGGAGACCCGCAATTTTGACGGCACCGCCGTGCTGATCTTCCAGCCCGGCGAAGAAGGCTATGCCGGCGCCCGCGAGATGATCCAGGACGGCCTGTTCGATCGCTTCCCGGTCGATTCTGTCTATGCCATGCACAACTGGCCTGCGATGCGCCAGGGCATGATCGGCATCAATCCCGGCGCCATGATGGCCGCGGCCGACCGTATCCAGATCAATATCAGCGGCAAGGGCGGCCATGGTGCCCATCCTTACCAAACCAATGATGTGGTGCTGGCGTCGGCCCACCTGATCACGGCGATGCAGTCCATCGTCTCGCGCAATGTGCGCGCCATCGATGCAGCGGTGATCAGCATCTGTGCGGTGCAGTCCGGCGACCTGGGCGCCTTCAGCGTCACGCCCGGCACCGCCACCTTGGTGGGCACCGTGCGCACCTTCAACCCCGATGTGCAAAACCTGGTGGAGCGCCGCCTGGGTGAGCTGTGCCAGGCCTTGGGCCTGGCCTTTGGCGTCAATGCCCAGCTGCAGTACGAGCGCTCCTATCCCGCAACCATCAACACCTCTGAGGAAGCGCTGTTTGCCGGCGATGTGGCGGCCGATCTAGTCGGCGAGCCGCTGGTGGTGCGCAACATGGACCCGAGCATGGGCGCCGAGGATTTCTCCTTCATGCTGCAGCAAAAGCCTGGCGCCTATCTGCGCCTGGGTCAGGCCGTGGGGGACGACATCATCCCGCTGCACAACAACCGCTATGACTTCAATGACGATGTGCTGCCGCTGGGTGCGGCACTGCACGCCGGCATCATCGAGCGTGGCATGCCACTTGCTTTGTACTAAAGCCGCAGCATCCGGCCCGCGAGGGCTGGATTTCACAAAAAAGGGAAGAACGATGAAATACACGATGAGCAAGACCTTGTTGGTATCGCTGCTGGCTGCTGCCTATGTTTCAGCCGGCGCGCAAACGGTGCGCATCGGCGCCCAGGGCGATGCGCTGTCGATGGACCCGCATTCCTTCAACGAGACCGTGCAGCTGAGCGTCACCGGCAATGTCTATGAACCGCTGGCCGGCCGCAACAAGGATTTGAGCCTGCGCCCGGTGCTGGCCACCCAATGGGAGCAGACCTCGCCCACCGTCTGGCGCTTTACCCTGCGCAAGGGCGTGAAGTTCCATGACGGCACGCCGTTCACCGCCGATGATGTCGTGTTCTCGATGATGCGCACGCAGTTGGAGGGGTCGGACATGAAGTCCTACACCAACCCCATCAAAGAGACGCGCAAGGTTGATGACTACACGGTCGATATCGAAACCAAGGACCCGGCCCCAATCCTGCCGAGCATGATCTCGCAGGTGTACATCATGAGCAAGGCCTGGTCCGAGGCCAACAATGCCGTGAACCCGGTGGACCGCCGCAAGGGCATCGAGAACACCGCCTCGTTCAAGGCCAATGGCACGGGTCCTTATCGGGTCGGCGAGCGCCAGCCCAATGTGCGCACCGTCTTCAACCGCAGTACCAACTACTGGGACAAGATCGAAGGCAATGTGCAGGAAGTCGTCTACACCCCGGTGGCCAACGATGCCACCCGCGTGGCCGCACTGCTGTCGGGCCAGGTCGATGTGATCGATCCGGTGCCGGTGCAGGATCTGGACCGAGTTGCCAACACGGGCAGCACCCGCGTGGTGTCCGGCCCTGAGCTGCGCGCCATTTTCATGGGCATGGACCAGAAGCGCGATGAGCTGCTGAACTCCAGCGTCAAGGGCAAGAACCCGTTCAAGGACAAGCGCGTGCGCCAGGCCTTCTACCAGGCGATCGATATCGACGGCCTGCACAAGCAGGTGATGCGCGGCGCATCGGGCAACCTGGCCACCTTGATCGGCAAGGGCGTCAATGGCTATCCCGACGACATCAAGCGCCTGCCATACGACCCGGCTGCGGCCAAGAAGCTGCTGACTGAAGCCGGTTACCCCGATGGCTTCTCGCTCACGCTGAACTGCTCGAACGACCGCTACATCAACGACAGCCGCATCTGCCAGGCGGTGTCGGCCAACCTGGCCAAGATTGGGGTCAAGGTACAGCTCAATGCCGAGACCAAGGGCACCTATTTCCCGCGCATCATGCGCCATGAAACCGCTTTCTACATCTTGGGCTGGACGCCATCCACCTACGACGCCCACAACCCGCTGCTGGCCTTGATGAACTGCAACGACGGCAAGGGGGCAGGCGCCTTCAACTACGGCAACTACTGCAACCCCAAGGTCGATGCCTTGACCCACCAGGTGCAGTCCGAGACGGACACCACCAAGCGCAACCAGGCCATCCATGAAGCGCTGCAGACTGTGGCCGACGATGTGGGCTACCTGCCCTTGCACCAGCAGTACATGAACTGGGGTGTTAGCAAGAACCTGGAGCTGGTGCAGATGGCCGACGGCTTCATGCCCTTCAAATGGATGACGCTGAAGAAGTAAATGCCCCGGGCCGCTGCAGTGTAGCGGCCAGTGACAAACGAGAGAAACGATGACGATGAAAAACCGATTCAGGCGCTGGATGGACAGCGATGTGGGCTACAGCTTCCGCAATTCGCCCACGGCGATGGTAGCTGCCTTTATTGCGGCGGTCTGCGTGTTCTGCGCGCTGTTCGCAGGCTGGGTGGCCCCCCACAACCCTTTTGATTTGACCACCTTGGAGCTGAGCGACGCGCGCATACCACCGGTGTGGAGCGAGGAGGGCGGCTGGAAGTACATCCTGGGCACCGATGACCAGGGCCGCGATATTCTGTCGGCGCTGATGTATGGCGCGCGTATTTCGTTGATCGTGGGCCTGGCCTCGGTGGCGTTGTCGGTGGTGGTCGGTGTGGGCCTGGGCCTCTTGGCCGGCTTCAAGGGCGGCTGGATCGATTCGGTGCTGATGCGCCTCTGTGATGTGATGCTGTCCTTCCCTGCCATCCTGGTCGCTTTGCTGATCGCCGGTGTGGGCCGTGCAGTGTTTCCCAATGCCAATGAATCGCTGGCCTTTGGCGTACTGATCATCTCGATCTCGCTGACCGGCTGGGTGCAGTATGCGCGCACGGTGCGCGGCTCCACGATGGTGGAGCGCAACAAGGAGTATGTGCAAGCCGCCCGCGTTACCGGCGTGGCGCCTTTGCGCATCATGGTCAAGCATGTGCTGCCCAATGTGCTGGGCCCCGTCATGGTGCTGGCCACCATCCAGGTGGCGACGGCCATCATCACCGAGGCAACCCTGTCCTTCCTGGGCGTGGGCGCGCCGCCCACCTCGCCATCGCTGGGCACCCTGATCCGCGTGGGCAATGACTACCTGTTCTCCGGCGAATGGTGGATCACCATCTTCCCGGGCCTGATGCTGGTGCTGATCGCGCTGTCGGTCAACCTGCTGGGCGACTGGCTGCGCGATGCGCTCAACCCGCGCCTGCGTTGATGGTGCGGACACAAGACGAACAAGGAACAACCACGATGTCATTGTTGGAAGTAAAAAATCTGGTGGTCGAGTTTCCCAATCGCCACGGTGTGCTGCGGGCGCTGGACAATATCTCCTTCTCCATCGCCCCAGGCGAGATTCTGGGTGTGGTCGGTGAATCGGGCGCGGGCAAGTCGCTGACGGGCGCGGCCATCATCGGCCTGCTGGAGCCGCCAGGCCATGTCGCCTCGGGCGAGATCCTGCTCGAAGGCGAGCGCATCGACAACCTGTCTGCCGACAAGATGCGCCATATCCGGGGCCGCCGCATTGGCGCGATCTTCCAGGATCCGCTCACCTCGCTGAACCCGCTCTACACCGTGGGGCGCCAGCTGATCGAGACCATCCAGGCCCACCTCAAGGTCTCGGCGCGCGAAGCCCGCGAGCGCGCCATCCAGCTGCTCAAGGACACCGGCATTCCAGCTGCCGAAGAGCGGATTGACCACTTTCCGCACCAGTTCTCCGGCGGCATGCGCCAGCGTGTGGTGATTGCGCTCGCGCTGGCGGCCGAGCCCAAGCTGATCGTGGCCGATGAGCCGACCACCGCGCTCGATGTGTCGATCCAGGCGCAGATCATTGGCCTGCTCAAGAACATCTGCCGCACCCGGGGTGCGGCCGTGATGCTGATCACCCACGACATGGGTGTGATTGCCGAGACCTGTGACCGGGTTGCGGTCTTGTATGCCGGCCGTGTCGCGGAAATCGGCCCGGTGCATGAGGTGATCAACCACCCCGCACACCCCTACACCCGGGGCCTGATGGCGTCCATTCCCGACATGGATGCCGACCGCGAGCGCCTGAACCAGATCGATGGCGCCATGCCCCGGCTCAATGCCATCCCCAAGGGCTGCGCCTTCAACCCGCGCTGCCCCCAGGTGTTTGACCGCTGCCTGGAACAGCGCCCGGAGCTGATGGCCGCTGGCGCCACCCAGGCCGCCTGCTGGCTGCATGCAGCCGATTACCAGCCCCACGAGGCTGCCACCGAGGACACGGTATGAGCGAGATGGCAACCCTGAAGAACCAAGATGCAGCGACGCTGAAAGCGACGCAGGACAGCCAGCCGCTGGTGCAGGCGCGTGACCTGGCCAAGACCTTCGATGTATCGGCACCCTGGCTCAACCGCGTGCTGGAGCGCAAGCCGCGCAGCCTGCTGCGCGCCGTCGATGGCGTGAGCTTTGACATTGAGCGGGGCAAGACGCTGGCGCTGGTGGGCGAATCGGGCTGTGGCAAGAGCACGGTGGCGCGCCTGCTGGTGGGCCTGTACGGCCCTACGCGCGGCACCTTCACCTTTGATGGCCAGGATGCGCATGCCGCGTTCCGCGACCCGAATGCGCGCGCCATGCGCCGCCGGGTGCAGATGATCTTCCAGGATCCCTATGCCAGCCTGAACCCACGCTGGCTGGTCGAGCAGATCATTGGCGAGCCGCTCAAGGAGCATGGCCTGATCACCAACACCGAGCAGCTCAAGGCCCGCGTGGCCGAGCTCTTGGTGCAGGTGGGCCTGGCGCCGATGGACATGCTCAAGTATCCGCACCAGTTCTCGGGCGGGCAGCGCCAGCGTATCTCGATCGCCCGCGCGCTGGCGACCGAGCCGGAGTTTCTGGTCTGCGATGAGCCCACCTCGGCACTCGATGTGTCGGTGCAAGCCCAGGTGCTTAACATCATGAAGGACCTGCAGAGAAAGCGTGGTCTGACCTATCTGTTCATCTCGCACAACCTGGCTGTGGTGCGCCACGTCAGCGACCAGGTGGGTGTCATGTATTTGGGTAGGCTGGTAGAGCTGGCCGATAAGCAAACCCTGTTTTCGCAGCCGCGCCACCCTTACACGCGCATGCTGCTCGATGCCATCCCAAAGATGCATGACACCGGCAAGGCCCGCACCCCTGTGCAGGGTGAGGTGCCCAATCCGCTCAACCCTCCCACCGGCTGCGCCTTCAACCCGCGCTGCCCGCTGGCCAATGACCGCTGCCGCAATGAGCGCCCGCAGCTGATCGATGATGCCGGCGTGAAGGTGGCCTGCCATGCAGTCGAAGAGGGACGTATTCCGGCACTGTAAAGCACAGATCTTCTGTAAAAACGGCGCCTCAGGCGCCGTTTTTGTTGGGAGGCACACCTGCTTGCTAAGCCCCTTTGCTATTACAGAAAGTCACACCTACGTCATCTGGCGGACAAACCATAGAGCTCTTTTGTCAAATCGGAGACCAGAATGGTTGCAGTGTCAGTGCGAGAGGGATCGCGTCGGGTGATGGTGTGGGCGGTGTGTGGTGTGGCAGCTGCCGTGATGGTGGCCTGCGGTGGCGGCGGCTCCAGCGATAACGACAGCGAAAAAGACGATGTGCTGACGATCCTGCACATCAATGACCACCACTCCACCTTGGCCAGCAAGACGGCGACCCTGCAGTTGCCCGTCGATGGCAAGACCACGGCCGTGACCGTGGACGCCGCAGGTTTCCCCCGCGTGACCGCTGCGATTGAAGCGCTGGCTGCGCAGTCGACCAATGTGCTCAAGCTGCACGCGGGCGATGCCGTCACCGGCACCCTGTACTTCAACCGCGCAGGTGCCGATGGCGAGGCCGACATGGCCATGCTCAACACCGTGTGCTTTGATGCCTACACCCTGGGCAACCACGAATTCGACAAGGGCGACTCGGGCCTCAAGGGCATCCTGGACCGCCTCAAGTCCGGCGGCTGCACCACCCCGGTGCTGAGCGCCAACGTGCAGTTCGGTGCCAGCTCGGCGCTGAAATCGGCCAACATGGTCTCGCCCTCCACCGTGGTTGAGCGTGGCGGTCAGAAGATCGGTATCGTCGGCCTGACCATTGCGCAAAAGACCAAGGCCTCATCCAGCCCGGATCCAGACACCTTGTTCGAAGACGAAGCCGTGGCGGCCCAGCGCGAAATCGACAAGCTGCAGGCCCAAGGCGTCAAGCGCATTGTGCTGCTCAGCCACATTGGCTACGACAACGACCGCACCATTGCCAAAAAGCTGCGCGGTGTGGACGTGATCGTTGGAGGTGACTCGCACACCCTGCTGGGCCCAGACGCGATGAAGACCATCGGCGTGGGCACGCCAGGCGGCGCCTACCCCACCAACACCACCGACCTCGACGGCAAGCCCGTCTGCATCGTGCAGGCCTGGGAATACTCGCAAGTCGTGGGCGAGCTGAAGGTCAAGTTCGACAAGGACGGTGTGGTCAGCCAGTGCGAAGGCACGCCTCACGTGCTGATCGGCGATGACTTCAAGATCGCCGGCACTGCCGCGACCGAAGCCCAGCGCACGTCCATCATCAGCAGCGTGAATGCTGCCGGCTTCCTGCGCATCACCGCACCGTCGGCCCAGGCTGCCGCCGTGCTCAAGCCTTTCACCGACAAGGTTGCCAGCTTCAACGTGACCAAGGTGGCCTACGCACCTCAAGAGCTGTGCTCGCGCCGGGTACCAGGCGGCGAGGGCAGCACCGACTACAGCCGCTCCAGCGCAGCCTGCAACACCGAAGGCAGCGTCAGCCTGCGCGGTGGCGATATCCAGCAGCTGGTCGCACAGTCCTACCTGGAAGTGGCCAACCGCCAATATGGCGGTGCCGACATCTCGCTGCAAAGCGGTGGTGGCGTGCGTATTCCGCTGAATGGTGAAGTGACGGCGGCCAATGCGATCCAGGTGCTGCCGTTTGGCAACATGCTGTACCGCCTGGATGTCACCGGTACGGAAGTCAAGGGCATGCTGGAAGATGGCCTGGAAGCCGTGTACGGCGCCGGCGGCTCGACCGGCCCTTACCCTTACACCGGCGGCATGCGCTTTGACGTGAACGCCAAGGCCGCCTTTGGCAGCCGTGTCACCGGCGTCGAAGTGCGCGACTCCACCAGCGGCCAATGGGCTGCGCTGGAGCAGGGCAAGACCTACCGCCTGTTTGTGCTGAGCTTCAACGCCAATGGCGGTGACGGCTACAAGACCCTGGCTTCCGTGCCTGCAGCGCGTCGCCTGGATATTGGTGTGCTCGATGCCGATGTGTTCTTCAACTACATCGAATCGCAGCCCAAGGATGCCACGACCGGTCTGCCGGCGCTCAAGCGCCTGTCCACCGACCTGTACAGCACCAAGAGCTTTGTGGATGTGCGTTAAACGCTAACGCTTACGCAGCATGACAACGGGGCAGCCTTGGCTGCCCCGTTTTTCGTGCTGTCTCGGCGATAACGCTGTCAGGTGTAGCGCTTGGCGTGCAGGTTGTCCTTCATCTGCTGCAGCACCGGTTGCAGCGGCTCGCCAATGCGCAAGGCCACGCTGGTGGCCAGCACATCCAGAATCAAGAGGTGTAGCAGGCGCGAAACCATGGGGCTATAGCGGTCGTAGCCCTCGGGGTGGTCGGCGGCCAGGTGGATATTGGCCGCGCGTGCCAGTGGCGAGCCACTGGCGGTGATGGCGATGGTCGTCGCGCCATTGCGCTTGGCAATATCGGTGGCATCCATCAGGTCGCGGGTGCGGCCGGAGTTGGAGATGACGATGGCGCAGTCGCCTGCACCCAGCATGGTGGCGCTCATCACCTGCATGTGGCCATCGCTGGTCGCCAGGCTGGTGACGCCCAGGCGAAAGAACTTGTGCTGCCCATCTTGCGCGACGATGCCGGAGTTGCCCACGCCATAGAACTCGATGCGCTTGCCCGCCTGCCAGGTGGCCACGATGGCGCTGGATGCCGCCTCCAGCGCCGTGGTGCTGGCGGCATTGCGGTAGGCCAGAAAGGCCGCTACCGAGTTGTCCACCACCTTGACCATGACATCGCCGGTCTTGTCATCGGCATCCACGCTGCGGTGGATAAAGGGCACGCCTTCGCTGACGCTGCCCGCCAGCTTGAGCTTGAAATCGGCCAGCCCGTCATAGCCCATGCTGCGGCAAAAACGGACCACGGTGGGTTTGCTGACATGGGCCAGCTCGGCCAGCTCGCGCACCGGTCGCGACGCAAAGGCGCGCGGATCGGCCAGCACCAGGCGCGCGACGCGCTGCTCGGCCGGTGCCAGCGAGGGGAGGGAGGCGGTGATGCGGTCTAGCATGGGTATCCCTTGTGGGTGGCAGCGGTGATCAAAACTCTTCCATCCAGCTGTGGCCGTCGCGTGCCACCAGCGCGCTGGCGGCGCCCGGGCCCCAATGCCCTGCCACATAAGGGCGGGGCGCTTCGCCCCGGGCGTTGGCCTGTTGCCAGGCCTCCAGAATCGGCTCCACCCACTGCCAGGCGGCCTCTTGCTCGTCGGCGCGCACAAACAGGTTCAGGCGCCCGGCGATCACATCGAGCAGCAGGCGTTCGTAGGCGCCCACGCGTTCGGTGCCAAAGCGCTGGTCAAAGTCCAGGTCCAGCGCGGCGGGGGACAAGGTCTGCACACCGCCGGTATCGGCCTGGCTCTGCGCGGCGGCCATCAGCTGCAGGGTCAGGCCATCCTTGGGCTGCAGGTGGATGGTCAGGCGGTTGGCCGCGCCTAGGGGCGTGCGGTAAATGGCATGCGGCACCTGGCGGAAATGCACGACGATCGAGGCCTCGCGCCCCGCCAGGCGTTTGCCGGTGCGGATGAAGAAGGGCACGCCGGCCCAGCGCCAGTTGCTGATCTCGGTGCGCAGCGCCACAAAGGTTTCGGTCTGGCTGGTGGGCGAGACGCCTTCTTCCTGGCGGTAGCCCGGCACAGGCTTGCCGGCAATCTGGCCGGCCGCATACTGGCCGCGCACCACATCGCGGGTCACCGTCTCTGGCGTCCAGCGCTTGAGCGACTGCAGCACCTTGAGCTTTTCATTGCGGATCGCATCGGCATCGGCGCTGATGGGCGGCTCCATGCCAATCGCGCAGAGCAGTTGCAGCGCATGGTTTTGCACCATGTCGCGCAGCGCGCCGGTGCTTTCGTAGAACTCGCCGCGCTTTTCCACGCCCAGCTGCTCGGCCATCGTGATCTCGATGCTGGCGATGTTCTCGCGCCGCCACAGTGGCTCGAAGATGGCATTGCCAAAGCGCAGGGCCAGCAGGTTTTGTACCGAGGGCTTGCCCAGGTAGTGGTCGATGCGGAAGATCTGGGTTTCGGAAAACACCTCGCGCACGGCCGCGTTGATCGCGCGGTTCGATGGCAGGTCGTGGCCCAGCGGCTTTTCCAGCACCACGCGGGTGCGCTCGGTGGCCAGGCCGGCGGCGCCCAGTTGCTGGCAGACGGTGGTGAACAGCGAAGGCGCCGTCGCCAGGTACATCACCACGGTGTCGGCCTCACGCGCCTGCAGCAGCTCGCGCAGCGCGGCATAGTCGGCCGGTTGCGAGAGGTCCATGCGCAGGTAGTGCAGGTGCTGGGCAAAGCGGGCAAATTCTGCATCGCTGGGCCGCTTGTCGGCCTCAACCTCGGCCAGCCGCTGGGCGATCAGCGCGCGGTACTCGTCATCGCTCATGGCGCCACGGCCTACGCCGATGATGCGGCCATCGGCCGGCAGGCTGCCATGGCGGAAAGATTGGAACAGCGCGGGCAGCAATTTGCGCCAGGCCAGATCGCCGGTGCCACCAAATAAAACCAGATCAAAACGCATGAAACTTCCTGAACATCAAGGCAGGGATTAATGTAACTCAGTTTCATCCACGGAGGAGACGCCGTAGAATGCAGCCAGCCGCAAACCGCGCAGAAGTTCGGTTAAGCTTGAGCGCCCCTCGTGTTGACCGCACAAAGGCACCGCAGACCGGATATTGACCAAGAGCAGACCATGAACCAACTCGATGCACTCAAAGCGCTGACCACGGTGGTGGCAGATACCGGTGACTTTCACCAGCTGGCCCAGTTCCAGCCGCAAGACGCGACCACCAACCCGTCCCTGATCCTCAAGGCCGTGCAGAAGGCCGATTACGCGCCACTGCTGACCGAGACGGTGCAAAAGTTCCGTGGCAAGCCGCTGGATGAGGTGATGGACCGCCTGCTGGTGCGCTTTGGCGCCGAGATCCTGTCCATCATCCCCGGCCGCGTCTCGACCGAGGTCGATGCCCGTTTGTCGTTTGACACCGATGCCACGGTGGCCCGCGCCCAGCGCATCATCGCGCTGTATGAGGCCGAGGGCGTGCACATCGACCGCGTGCTGATCAAGATTGCCTCGACCTGGGAAGGCATCCAGGCCGCCAAGGCCTTGGAAGAACAAGGCATTCACACCAACCTGACCCTGTTGTTTGCCCAGTGCCAGGCCATTGCCTGCGGCCAGGCCAAGGTGCAGCTGATCTCGCCCTTTGTGGGCCGTATCTACGACTGGTACAAGAAGCAAGCCGGCAGCAACTGGGACGAGGCCGCGATGGCCGGCGCCAACGACCCGGGCGTGCAATCGGTCAAGGCGATTTTTGATTACTACAAGCATTTCGGCATCAACACCGAAGTGATGGGCGCGAGCTTCCGCAATATCGGCCAGGTCACCGCGCTGGCCGGTTGCGATTTGCTGACCATCTCGCCCGAGCTGCTGGCCCAGCTGGCGGCGGCCGATGCACCGCTGCAGCCGGCCTTGAACGCCGAAGCGGCCAAGGCGCTGTCGCTGGAGCGTGTGCAGTACGACGAAGCGGGCTTTCGCTTTGCACTGAACGAAGACGCGATGGCCACCGAAAAGCTGGCCGAGGGCATTCGCGCCTTTGTGGCCGATGCCATCAAGCTCGACAAGTTGTTGCAATCGGCCTGATCGGGTGGCTGCCAGCCCGCCTGGCAGCCCCGCCCAGCCATCTACACTGCCCTATGAACCGAGAATGTGCGACACAGCGCAAGCGCTGCGATGAAACCCCCGCATGGCAACTGCTTCAACAGCATTACGACGCTGAGGGCCGCAGCCTCGACCTGCGCGCGGCCTTTGCCGACGATGCAGCGCGGCTGGACCAGTTCAGCCAGCAAGCCCCCCATCTGTTGGCTGATCTGTCCAAAAACCTGATCGATCGCCAGAGCGAGCAGCTCTTGCTGCAGCTGGCCCGCGACTGTGGCCTGGAGCAGGCCCGCGATGCGATGTTTGCCGGGGCAGAGGTCAATGCCTCCGAAGGCCGGGCGGCTATGCACTGGCTGCTGCGCCAGCCCGCCAACGGGCTGGAAAGTTGGCTGCCGGACAGCCCCGCGTTCGTGCGCGAGGCCCTGGCCGATGTTCACGACAGCCTGGCGCAGATGCTGGCGCTGGCCGAGCAGGTGCGCGCCAATCCGCAGATCACCGACATCGTCAACATTGGCATTGGTGGCTCGGACCTGGGCCCGGCCATGGTGGTCAATGCGCTGGAAGACTGGCGCATTGCTGGTAAACGCTTCCACTTTGTGTCGAACGTGGACGGCCATGAGCTTGGCCATGTGCTGGCGCAGACCCGGCCCGAGAGCACCTTGTTCCTGGTCGCGTCCAAGTCCTTCACCACCTTGGAGACCATGGTCAACGCGCATTCGGCGCGCGACTGGTTTTTGGCCCAGGGCGGCAGTGATGACCGCAGCGCCGCGCTGTCGATCTCCAAGCACTTCTGGGCGCTGACCACCAATACCGAGGCCGCAGCGGCCTTTGGCATCGACACCACGCTGGGATTCTGGGACTGGGTGGGCGGCCGCTATTCGCTGTGGTCGGTGATCGGCTTGCCGATTGCGATTGCGGTTGGGGTCGAATCCTTCCGTGCGCTGCTGCAGGGCGCGCATGACATGGATGTGCACTTCAAGACCGCGCCACTGGCGCAGAACCTGCCGGTGCGCCTGGGCTTGCTCGACATTTGGTACCGCAACTTCCAGGGCTTTGCCACGCGCTGTGTGGCGCCCTACAGCCATGGCCTGCGCCGCCTGTCGGCCTACCTGCAGCAGCTGGAGATGGAAAGCAACGGCAAGGGCCGGGATGTGCACAACCAACCGCTGCCCTATGCCACATCACCCGTGGTCTGGGGCGAGCCGGGCACCAATGGCCAGCATGCGTTTTTCCAGATGATCCACCAGGGCCGCGATGTGATTCCGGTGGAGTTCATCGCCGCGCGCGAGGGCGGAAAAAACCTGGCCAGCCACCAGAACAACCTGGTGATCAATGCCATTGCGCAAGCACAGGCGCTGCTGGTGGGCCGCACCGAAGAGCAGGGCCCCAAATACTGCCCGGGCAACCGCCCCAGCACCTTCTTGCTGATGGACAAGCTCACCCCCACCTCGCTGGGGGCGCTGATTGCGCTGTACGAGCACCGCGTGTTTGTCAGCGGTGCGCTCTGGGGCATCAACAGCTTTGACCAGTGGGGCGTGGAGTTGGGCAAGCAGCTGGCCAAGGATCTGTTTGCGCGCCGTGACCAGGGCGACTGGCAAGGCGTGGATCCTTCGACGGTGGCATTGGTCAGCCGGCTGGCACCTTAAGCGCTGTCACCCCTGGCGCTGCCGGATACGGCAGCGCAGCATGGTGTTTCCAAAACAGCAACACATGCTTCGGAATACGCGCTAGGGATTGGCGCGACTCTCTGGAATACTCGGAGGCTGGATGCGCTGGCGCAAAGTCAGTGCATCCCATTTGTTTTAGCGCGCATGCGCAGCGTGCCAAACCAGCGCAATCACAAAGCTGGTGGGGCGGCGTAGGCCCAGTGTCTAGCTGCCAATTCGTCATTTCCAAGGAGTACATAATGAAATTCAGCATCAAGATGGTTGCTGCAGCCGTGGCTTTTGCCGCAGGCGGCGCGGCGTTTGCGCAAAGCACCTTTGACAAGATCAACAGCACCGGCAAGGTGGTCGTGGGTGTGCGTGAAAGCTCGGCCCCGATGGCCTATGCGATTGGTTCCAACCAGACCTTCGGCGGTTACCACGTCGAGCTGTGCGAGCGCGTGCTCAAGGAAATCGCGCCCAAAGCCAAGATTGAGTACATGGCGCTGACGGCCCAGAACACGATGCCACTGGTGCAAAACGGCACCGTGGACATCGGCTGCGGCCCCACCACCAACAACCTGAGCCGCCAAAAGCAAGTGGCCTTTGCGGTGACCACCTATGTGAGCCAGGTGCGCGCAGCGGTGCGTGCGGATTCCAACATCACCAGCGTCAAGCAGCTCGATGGCAAGACCGTGGCCGCCTCGGCTGGCACGACGGCCGTGCAGCTGCTGCGCAAGTTCGCCAAGGACAACAGCATCAACCTGCCCACCACCTTGGGCAAGGACCACTTCGAGAGCTTCATGCTGCTGGAATCGGGCCGTGCCGACGCCTTTGTGCTGGACGACAACCTGCTGGCCGGCGTGATTGCCAACTCGGCCAACCCCGCTGGCTTCAAGATTGTCGGCGAGCCGCTGGGATCGGAGCCGATTGCACTGCTGTTCCGCAAGGACGACCCCGCCTTCAAAAAGGCCGTGGACGACAGCTTGAGCAAGATGATGAAGTCTGGCGAGCTGGCCAAGGTCTATGACAAGTGGTTCATGCAACCTATTCCGCCTAAGGGCCAGGCGCTGAACCTGCCGATGAGCGATGCGCTGAAGAAGCTGCTGCAAGAGCCCAACGACAAGCCGCTGGAAGCCTACGCGGACCAGTAAGCCGCCACGCTTTGCAGCACCTACCACCCAGCCTCGGCTGGGTTTTTTTATGCCTGCGTGCTGGCTGCCGCCAACCGCGTTGACGCCCCCATCCCATGTTGTGCGTAATTGGAATAATTTGCCGCGCTATTGTCGTTTGACCTAGAACAAGCCTCTGCCTAGCATGACGCGCAGTGCTGATCTGGTGCGCTCGCTGCGATGGGCGGCTGGCCTCAGCCCCATTTCCCCGTTTTATTAGCTTTTGATCTGGTACCCCCGATGACCCACTTTGTGCACCCCGATGAGGTTCGTTCGCGCTTCTCCCGCGCCATGTCCGATATGTACCGCGACGAAGTGCCGCAGTACGGCAGCCTGATGGCGCTGGTGGCCCAGGTCAATGGCGAGGTACTGAAGACCCAGCCCGCACTGGAGCGCGCGATGGAGCAGGCCGATGAGCTGGAGCGCCTGGATGTGGAGCGCCATGGCGCCATCCGCGTGGGCACCAAGGAAGAGCTGTCCACCCTGCGCCGCCTGTTCGCCGTGATGGGCATGGAGGCCGTGGGCTACTACGACCTGTCGGTGGCCGGTGTGCCGGTGCACTCCACTGCCTTCCGCCCGGTGTTGGGCAGTTCGCTCAACCGCAACCCCTTCCGCGTGTTCACCTCGCTGCTGCGCCTGGAGCTGATTGCCGATGCCGCGGTGCGCGAAGAAGCAGCGGCGATCCTGGCCCGCCGCCAGATCTTTACGGAGCGCGCGCTGGCGCTGATCGCCCAGTGCGAAGCAGCCGGTGGCCTGAGCGATGCAGAGGCTGATGAGTTTGTGCGCGAAGCGCTGGAGACCTTCCGCTGGCACAGCGATGCCACCGTGGATGCCGCCACCTACGACAAGCTGCACAAGGCCCACCGCCTGATAGCGGATGTGGTCTGCTTCAAGGGTCCGCACATCAACCACCTGACGCCCCGCACCCTGGACATCGATGTGGCCCAGGCAGGGATGCCTGCCCATGGCATGGATGCCAAGGATGTGGTCGAAGGCCCACCCCGCCGCGCTTGCCCCATCCTCCTGCGCCAGACCAGCTTCAAGGCGCTGCAAGAGCGTGTGCTGTTCCCCGGCAGCGATGACCAGGGAACGCACACCGCCCGTTTTGGCGAGATCGAGCAGCGCGGCGTGGCGCTGACCCGCAAGGGCCGTGCCTTGTACGACAGCCTGCTGGCCAATGTGCGCAGCATGGGCAATGCCGGCAGCGCCAGCGCCAACTACCAGGACCGCCTGGAGTCGTCGTTTGCGGCCTTCCCCGACAGCCACGACGCCATGCGCCAGCAGGGCCTGGCTTTCTACCGCTATGTGCTGCAGCAGCCGGTGGGCGATGCCTCAGCCGATATCGAGACCCTGATTGCCGATGGCGTGGTACGCGCCGAGCCCATCGTGTACGAGGATTTTCTGCCGGTGAGCGCCGCCGGTATCTTCCAGTCCAACCTGGGCGGCGAAGTACAAAAGCACTACGAGGCCAACCAGGCACAGCAGGCTTTCGAGGCCGACCTGGGCGCCCGGGTGCATGACGAGATCGCGCTGTACCAGGCGATGCAGGATGCATCCCTGCAAGCGGTGCGTGAGGCGCTGGCACAAGCCGACGTGGCAGAAAGCGTGGCCTGAGCGATGGCCGCCTCTGATATGGACAACAGCGAACTGCTGAGCGCACTGCAGGCCATCGTGGGCGAAGTGGGGGTGCTGCAAGGCGCCGATATGGCCGCCTACGAAGAAGGCGCGCGCTACGGCCAGGGCCGTGCGCGCCTGGTGGTGCGCCCCGCCGATGTGGCACAGGTGCAGGCTGTTGTGCGGCTCTGCGCCGAGCGCGGCCTGGCATTGCTGCCCCAAGGCGCCAACACCGGCATGGTGGGTGCCAGCACGCCGGACATGAGCGGCACCCAGCTGGTGCTGAGCCTCTCGCGCCTGCGCAGCCACTGCGAGGTGGATGTGGCCAACCGCAGTGTGGTGGTGGATGCGGGGGTGACCTTGCAGGAACTCAACGACAAGCTCGAACCCCATGGCCTGTGGTTCCCGATCGACCTGGGGGCCAACCCTTCGATCGGCGGCATGGTGGCCACCAACACCGGTGGCACGCGCCTGATCCGCTACGGCGATGTGCGCTCCAACCTGATGGCGCTGCAAGTGGTGCTGATGGACCCACCCGGCGAGGTGGTAGAGCTGGGCCGTGCGCTGCGCAAGAACAATACCGGTGTGGACTGGAAGCAGCTGTTTGTCGGCGGCTCTGGTGCAGGCGCCATCGTGACCCAGGCCACCATCCAGGTGCATGCCCGCCCGGCGCAACGCGCCACGGCGCTGGTGGTGCCCGCGTCGGACGAGGCGGTGATGGAGCTGCTGCAGGCCTTTGAGCGCGACCTGGGCGATTGGCTGGCTGCCTTTGAAGGCATCTCGGGCAATGCGATGCAGGCGGCCATTGACCATGTGCCCAACCTGCGCAACCCCTTTGCGCCGGACGATGCGCCCGCGTTTGCCATCCTGGTCGAGTTGGAGGCCAATGCCTCGCCCAAGTACAGCCAGCTGGATCTGCAGGAAGTGCTCAACAGCTTTCTGGAAGACCAGTTCGAGTCGACCATCGTCAATGCCGCATTGGGCAATGCCACCGAGCTGTGGCACTTGCGCCATAGCATCAGCGAAGGCGCACGCGCGCTGGGCAAACCGATTGCGTTTGATGTGTCGGTGCCGCGCTCGCGCATCATGGAATTCTGCCGCGAGGGCCGCGCGCTGGTGGCGCGCGACTACCCTTTCCTCACGGTCGTGGACTTTGGCCACATCGCCGATGGTGGTGTGCACTTCAACGTCATCTGGCGCAAGGATGCGCCCGAGCAGTACGACGCGGCCGTGGTGCAGCGCCTGCGCGATGCCATCTACGGCATGGTGGTGCAGGACTTTGGCGGCAGCTACAGCGCCGAGCATGGCGTAGGCCCCCACAACCTGGCGTACTACCAGCGCTTCACGCCGCCACTGCTGCAGCAATGGGCCGATGGCTGGCGCGAGCGGCTCGATCCGCAGCACCTCTGCGGCACCGTGGATTTGGGCACCGCCAAAAACTAGGACCCTGGCCGTGCCTGCGTTGGTGGGCATGGCCAATAACAACAACCAGAGACAACCCAGCGAGACAAGGCCATGTCCTTTTTTCAATTCACCCCCGCCTTTGCCAACCCCCAGGGCTCGCCCATCCGGGAGCTGTTTCCCTACCTCAGCCGGCCGGGCATGGTCTCGCTGGCCGGCGGCTACCCCTCGCCCAGCCTGTTTGACCAAGAGGGCCTGGCAGCGGCCGCTGCGCAGGCGATGACCACCGGCGCCACCGCGCTGCAATACGGCGCCACGGAGGGTTCGCCCGCGCTGCGCGAACAGCTGGCCGCCCAGTGCCAGGCACGCGGCATCCGCTGCAGCGCTGCCGATATGCTGGTGACCACCGGCTCGCAACAGGGCTTTGACCTGCTGCTGCGCGTGCTGATCCAGCCTGGCGATGCTGTCTGCGTGGAGACCCCCGCTTACCCCGCTACCATTGCGGCGCTGCGCCAGGCGGGCGCCCAGATACTGAGCACGCCAGTCGACGGCGATGGCCTGGATGTGGAGGCACTGGCCGCCATGCTGGCCGCGCTGCCGGTGGCCGAGCGCCCCAAGCTGCTCTACACCGTGCCCAACTTCTCCAACCCCTGCGGCACCCTGCTGGTGCAAGCGCGCCGCGAGCGCCTGGTGCAGCTGGCGCTGGAATATGGCTTTGTCGTGGTCGAGGACGATCCTTATGGCGAACTGGCCTTTACCGATGCGCGCCCCGCACCCGTCTATGCCGCTGCCCAGCAGCAGGTGGGCGAGGGCGAGAACCCGGTGGTTTACCTGTCGAGCCTGTCCAAGACCGTGGCCCCCGGCCTGCGCGTGGGCTGGATGGTGGCCGACCCGGCCGTGCTGCGCCGTTGCACCGTGGCCAAGCAGACCAATGACCTTTGCACATCCCCCCTGGCCCAGGCCGTGGCCGCCAGCTACCTGCAATCGGGCCGCTATCCCCAGGCAGTGGCCAAGGCCTGTGCGGAATACCAGCGCCGCATGCTGGCGCTGACCCAGGGCTTGAAGGCCCGCTTGGGTGATCTGGTGCAGTTTGTCCAGCCCGCTGGCGGCATGTTTGTCTGGATGACGTTTGATGCCCGCATCGATCCGCAAAAGCTGTTTGATGCCGCCGTCGCAGCCAACGTACTCTTTGTGCCGGGCAAGGCCTTTTATGCGGACAACGCCCAGCTGCATTCCATGCGCCTGTCTTTTGCGGCGCCCGATGTGGCGCAGATTGAGCAGGCGGTCGATAGGCTGACTGAAGCATTTCATAAAGCCAGCTAAGCGCTAGCCAAGCCATAGCACCCGAGCCCGTTGGTATCAGAGCCGACGGGCTTTTTTTTGGGTGTGCTGGGCTGTGATCTGCGGCTGCCTACCCGGTGTTGTCGCAACAGGCATATGTTGCTTTGGTAGGTTGTTGTTAATTCAGGAGATTTTTAGGAAAACGCGGAACAGAATGGCGCTGTTCTGGACGCTGTGCCGTGCAGAATCCTTGGTTCAACCGGAGGAGGATGGGGGATCGGACGGCTTCGCAGCCGCTCCCCCCGGGCCTGTACTCCGATCTTCAGGAGAAACTCCATGGCTGCTGCAAAGTTCTCACGTCGTTGGCTGATGGCCGCTGCTGGCTTGCTGGCCTGCACCGCCCATGCGGCCTACCCCGATAAACCCATCAAGATCATTGTGCCCAGCGTGGCCGGAAGCAGCCCTGATGTCTTGGTGCGCCTGGTCGGCAATGCGCTGTCGCTGCAGCTGGGCAAGCCGGTGGTGATCGAGAACAAGGGCGGGGCAGGGGGCAATATCGGCATGCAGGCGCTGGCCAGTTCGGCGCCCGATGGTTATACGTTGGGCTACGGCAACAATGCCACGTTGACCACCAATGAGTTCCTCTTCAGCAAGCTGCCCTATGACCCGCGCAGCTTGCTGCCGGTTGGCGGCATCGCCACCACCAGCAGTTTCCTGCTGGTCCATCCCGAGGTGCCGGTCAACTCGGTGGAAGAACTGGTGACCTATATCCGCAGTTCGGATGCCGCGATGCACTATGGATCGGGCGGCATTGGAACCACCAGCCATCTGGGTGCGGAGTTGTTCAAGACCAAGATGGGTCTGCGATCAGCGGTACATGTTCCCTACAAGGGCTCCCCACAGGCGCTGAACGATTTGGTCGGAGGCAGTTTGCAGTTCTACTTTGAAAACATCGTCACTGCGGCGCCGCAACTGCAAGCGAGCAAGCTGCGTGCTTTGGCTGTGACGAGCGCCAAGCGCTCGCCCCAGTACCCGCATATTCCGACCATGCAGGAGGCGGGTGTCCAGGGCTTTGTGATGAACGCCTGGGGCGGTTTGCTGGTGCCACCGGGCACCCCCCGCGATGTGGTGGAACGCTTGAACACCGCCTTGAACCAGGTGCTGCAGTCACCGGACATCAAGGCGCAGCTGGAGAAAATGGCCTATATCCCGTTGGCAGGCATGCCGGAGGATTTCAAGGCGCTGGCCGACGCGGAGCGGGCGCATTGGGGTGCCGTTGTGAAGGCCAGCGGCGCCCGCGTGGAATGAGGTCGCAGCGGACCACCGCGGCCCATGGCCGCAGTGCCTTGATCCAACTTTTGGGGGAGAGCCAGCAAGATGAAGACACCGGCATTTGATGTGTTGATCCAAGGCGGCGAGCTGATCGATGGCAACAGGCGCCCGCGCTACCGCGCCGATGTGGGTATCCGTGGCACGCTGATAGCGGCCTTGGGTGACCTGTCCACGGCCACGGCCCAGCGGGTGATTGATGCCCGTGGCAAGATCGTCGCGCCCGGCTTTATCGATGCGCACTCGCACGACGACCAGGCGTTGCTGTTGCAGCCGCAGATGCCGTTCAAGCTCTCGCAGGGCGTCACGGCGGTGGTTACCGGCAACTGCGGCATCAGCGCCGCGCCGCTCCACCCCGACTCGCCGGTGCCCGCACCGCTGAATCTGCTGAGCGACACAGCCACGCGCTTTCCAACGTTTCAGGCCTATGTGGGTGCGCTGCACGAATCACCGGCTGCGGTGCATGTCATCCCGCTGGTGGGGCATTCCACCTTGCGTGTCGTGGCGATGGCTGATCTGGACCGGGACGCCAGCCCTGATGAAATCGCCCAGATGCAGGCCTTGCTGCGCGAGGCCTTAGCCGCTGGTGCGGTGGGCCTGTCATCGGGCACTTATTACCCGCCGGCGGCTGCAGCCAGCACGCAGGAGCTGTGCCGCGTCGCCCAGCCCTTGGCCGAATACGGCGCGCTGTATGTGAGCCACCTGCGCGACGAGGCCGCGCACAGCCAGCTGTCCATCCATGAAAGCTTGCAGGTCGGCCTGCGCGCAGGCACGGGTGTTGTCATCTCCCACCACAAGCTGCAGGGCGCCAGCAACTGGGGAAACTCGGCGCTGACCTTGCCGCAGATCGAGGCGGCCATGCGGCGCCAATGCCTGTCGTTGGATTGCTATCCCTACCATGCCAGCTCCACCATCTTGCACCTGCAAGAAGAGCGCTTGCTGGGCAAGATCGTCATCGCCGACAGCGGGCCCTACCCCGAGCTGCAAGGCCAGGAGCTGGGCGACATCGCCCGGCGCTGGCAGGTATCGCGCGCCGAGGCCTCGGCCCGCCTGCAGCCCGCCAGTGCCATTTACTTCAACATGGACGAGGCCGATGTGCAGCGCATCCTCGCCTTTGGCCCCACCATGATCGGCTCGGACGGCGTGCCATCCAACGAGCGCCCGCACCCACGTCTCTGGGGCACCTTTCCCCGCGTGCTGGGCCACTACAGCCGTGATCTGGGGCTGTTCCCGCTGGAGACGGCCGTCTGGAAGATGACGGGCCTCACCGCCCAGGTCTTTGGTATCGACAAGCGTGGTGTGCTGGCCGACGGCCACTATGCCGACCTCTGCGTGTTTGATCCGCAAACCGTGCGCGACACCGCCACCTTTGATGACCCTAAGCAGCCCGCTACAGGCATCGACTGCGTCATCGTCAATGGCGCCATCGCTTACGAGCAGGGCGTTTACCAGGGCAGCCGAACCGGCACGGTGCTGAGGCGCACCGTGCCAGCCCAGGTCAGCCCGGGTTGGCAGACGCTGCACAACACGCCATCCAGCAGCCCGTGATCGCATAGCGGGCGGTGGATGGCTGGACTGCATGGCTGCCTACCCTCTCCCCCTCAGAAGTCGTAACGCATACCGACATTCACGCTGCGTGGCGCGCCCCAGGTGTAGAACAGGCCGATGGCGCTGAAGTTGTTCACGCCGGCTTTGTAGTGCTTGTCTAAAGCGTTGTTGATGTTCAGGCTGAAGGACAGTTGTTTGTCGACCTGGTAGCGGGCCATCAGGTCCAGCACCGCGTAGCTGCTTTGTTCTAACGTGGCAGCGCTGTTGCTGACGGAGGTCTTGTCTTGCCAGCGGGTGGAGGCGCCAACGGTCAGGCCGCGCAGTGTGCCTTCGTCAAAGCGGTAGGTGCTGCCCAGTTTGAATTGGTACTCGGGGTACTGGCTGGTGTTGCTCAGCGAGCTGTTTTGCCGCACGAGGCTGCCCTGGGCTTGCCAGCCGCGTGCCAGCTTGCCCGACAGCTCCAGCTCCCAGCCATGGCGGGTGGCAGAGGCGACCGAGCGGTAGGCGGTGTCGCCACCGGGGGTCAGGCCACCGGTCTCTTCGGCGGTGTTCTTGGTCTTGATCCAGTAGTGGCTGATGCTGGCGTTCAGGCGCTTGTCAAAGAACTCGCCCTTGATGCCGACCTCATAGGTGTTGCCTTCTTCGGGCTTGAGGGTGCGGCCTTGCTCGTCTTGCGAGGTCTGCGGCTGGAAGATGCTGGCGTAGCTGGCGTAGGCCGACAGGTTGGGGTGGAAGTCATAGACCAGACCGGCATAGGGCGTGTAGACCGCGCTCTCGTTCATGTCGTAGTTCCACCAGTAGGGGGTGGTGTCGCGCTCTTCAAATTTGGTCACGCGCAAACCGGCAATCAGCTGCAGCGGATCGCTGAGTTGAAAGCGGCCTGCCGCATAGGCATAGCGCTGCTTTTGGCTGAAGCGGTTGTCGCCATAGGTCCAGCTGCTGGTGTCGGGCTCGGGCAGGTAGGCACCGCCCTGGTCGTAGCGGGTGCCCAGGCCTTCCAGCGGTAGCAGGGTCAGTGCGTTCAAGGGCAGTTTGACGCTGCTCTCGAAGCGCGAGATACCGATGCCGGCAAGCAGCTCATGCTGGCGGCCGAGCAGGCTGAACGGGCCCTTGATGTCCAGGTTCACGGTCCAGTTGTTGTTGCGCATGTCCGTCCAGCGGCCGTAGTTGACCCGGTCCTGGTCGTAGAGGTAGGCGGCAAACATGTCGTCCATGCGCACCTGTTGGTGCGAGAACTTGAGGCTGCTCGTCCAGCCATCGCCCAGGCGCTGCTCCAGGCTGCCAAACAGGGTGAGCGCGTTCTGGTCATAACCGCCCCAGGGCGCGCCGGTGTTAAAAGAGCGTGGCCGGTCGGGCGTTTTGACACCGGCACGGGTGTAGCCCTGGATGGGCTGGGTGGTGCCGATGCCATTGGCCGCCCGCTGGCGGTAGGTAAAGCCGACATTGAGCAAGGTGTCGGGGCTCAGGTCGGCCTCCAGGGTGCCGAACAGCATCTTGCTTCTGCTGTCTTCATGGTCACGAAAGCTGCCGGCATCGGTGGCCGATGCCACCAGGCGGCCGCGCAGGGTGCCGGCTTCGTTGAGCGGGCCGCCGATATCGGCCTGGGCGCGGTAGCTGTCCCAGCTGCCGGCGCTGGCCTGCACGCTGGCCTGGAAGCTACGGGTGGGGCGCTTGCGCACCATGTTGACGGTGGCGCCGTATTCACCCTTGCCCACCACCAGGCCCGACGAGCCCTTGAGCACATCGATATGGTCGATCTCGGCCATGTCGTCGAGCGAGAACAAGGTGCTGGTCAGGTAGTACCAGCCGCTGCGCACCTGGGCCATGCCATCGGTCTGCAGATTGACCGAGGTGCCGCGCGCCTGAAAATCGGTGGCATTGCCCTGGCGGTAAATGCCGATGCCGGGAGTCTGCTCCATCACATCGGTCAAGGTGTCCAGCTTGAAGTCGTCCATGCGCTGGCGGGTCATCACGCTGACCGACTGCGGGGTCTCGCGCAGGCTCAGGCTCAGGCCTGTCGCCGTGGCGCTGGGGCCGCGCTGGGTGTAGCTGCCGCTGCCTTCGGTGGCACCATCACGCTGGCCCTCCGCTGTCACGGTAACGGTCGCCAGGGTCGCGCCTTCTTCTCCGACCGATGCCGCCTTGATGACCACGGCCTGGCCTTCCACCGTGGCCACCAGGCCTGTGCCGGCCAGCAGGCGGTCCAGCGCCTGGTTCGGGGTCAAGGTGCCGACGATGGCTGGGGCCCGCTTGCCAGCGACCAGGCCTTGCTGGGCAATCAGCTGGATGCGCGTTTGCCGCGCCCAGTCATTGAGTGCCTCAGCGAGCGGCTGGGCTTGGATGTTGAAGGCCAGCGGTGTAGCGGGTAAGGCGGCGCTTTGCGCATGGGCTGCCACGGAGCCCAAGGCCAGGGCAAGGGCCAATGCCAGCGGAGCGGGGCGCAGAAGGGGGTACGACATCGGGATCCTCAAAGTAGTCAATGCAAATCATTCCTACTGAGGTAGACGCATGAGTGGCGAGAAATACGGTAATGGCTGCGAAAAATTTTTTAAAAATTTTGCGGGTGCCGGCGATGCCTGGGATGCCAGCTGTGTCAACGCGCAGCGCGGATCTCCAGCCCGCCTGCCACCTGCTGCAGCCGCACTGGCAGCGCATGGGGCAGGATCTTGCGCAGGGTCAGGGTGTCGCTGGGGTCAAAGGTGCCGCTCAGGCGCAGCGTGGCCACCGCCGGATCGTTGATCGTGAGGCCCGTGCTGCCATAGCGCTCAAACTCTGCCAGTGCCTGCGCGAGCGGCGTGTTGACAAAGCTGATGCGGTGCTCGCGCCAGGCGGCTATGCCTTCGGCGGCGACGGGCTGAATGGGGTGCAGGCTGCCTTGGGCATCGGCCCTGATCTGCTGGCCGGCCACCAAGGTCTGGGCCTCGGGGATCTGCGCCAGCGCGGGGCCGGGTGCGCCATCGCGGCGCACCACGCGCACCTTGCCTTCTTCCACCGCCACGCGCACGCCATCGCTGCCGGCCAGCCCCGGGGTATAGCGCACCGAGAACCGCGTGCCCACCACGGTGATGCCGACCGGGCCACTCAGCACATGGAAAGGGCGCTCAGGGTTGGCCTGCACGCTGAACACCGCCTGGCCCTCGTGCAGCAGCACTTCGCGGCGGTCGCGGTAGTAGGCGACCTCCAGCCGGGTGGCAGTATCCAGCCGCAGCTGGCTGCCATCGGGCAGCTGTACTTCAAGCTGCCGGCCGCGCTCGGAGGCATAGGCTTGGGTAAACAGCGGCTGTGCTTGCCAGTGCTGCCAGGCCAGCAGCCCGGTGCCGCTGGTCATCAGCAGCGCTGCGGCCATACCCAAGGAGGGCAGCACCCAGCGGCGGCGCAAGACCGTGGCGGCTGCTGCGCGGGAAGCAGGCGCTTCTGCTGCTGCCAGTTGCGCCTTGTCATGGGCCAGATTGCGGCGCAACTGGGCGAGCGCGTCGGCGGGGATCGCGTCGATCGCGGCCGAATGCTGCTCCCATTGCAGGTAGGCTGGCCGATGGCTGGAATCGGCCTCCAACCACTGCTGAAAGGCTTGCTCGTCCGCTGTGCTCCAGTCCGCGCGCTGGCGCCGCACACACCAGTCCAGCACCTGCGGGCGCAGGCCGGCGGTGTTGTGGGGTGGCAGTGGCGTTGCGTTCATCTCGTGGTCAGTTCTGGATTCCGGAGGCAGGCATGGGCGGCTCATGGTTGGGCACGTTTGCTGCGTGTGCGTTCGCGCAGGGGCGGCGGGATGCCATCGAGCCGGTCCTGGCAACGCCAGCAGGCCTCCATCGCGATTTGCAGCTGCATCTCGACAGTGCGGGTCGAGATGCCCATCTGCGCTGCGATCTGCGCATAGCTCAGGCCGTCGAACTTGTAGAGCATAAAGGCTTCACGGCAGCGCGGCGGCAATTGGTCGATGGTGGCGACCAGGGCGGCCAGACTCTCACGCGAGGCGAGGATGTTCTCGGGCTCCAGGCTGCGCGGGCCTGCCAGATGCTCGAGTCCCGATGCCTCGTCGACCGAGACGGGCGCCGTCTCCAGCTCGGCGCGGATGCTGCTGCGCCGGTGCTGGTCGATCACCAGATTGCGGGCGGTGCGGTAGAGCAGGGCGCGCGGGTCTTGCACGGCCTGGCCGGTTTGTTGCGCCGCCAGCACGCGGGCATAGCTTTCCTGCGCCAGATCGGCTGCCGTATCACGGTCATGCACGGATCGGGACAGAAAGTTCAGCAGTTCGCGGTAGTAGCGCTCAAACACCAGGCGGCCGTTGCAAAAGAGAAAAGGAGGTCTTCGCAACCGGTGGATGCCGTCGTCGCGGTTGGGGACCGCACGGAGTTATACACGCAAATGGGAATTGTTTTCATTATCGTTGATTGTGAAGCTCCTTCCAGGGGCGATGGCCCTGCAGCCGATCCCTAGTGTTTTTACCAGTGCGTAAAACTTTTATAAGGCATTTAATAGGCTCATAAGCGCTGCGAAACAGCAGCGAAGGACAGATAAAACACCCACGATGAGGGCCTGATGAACCCTCCCTGGTTGGTGCAGCTTTGGCGGTGAATGCCTTGCACAGCAATGCCATTCGCCGGACCGGTTGTAGATGCAGTGGCGCGGTCGCAGGCGGCATGCTCAAGGAGCCGTTCGCACTCGCGCTGGTAACCCAGTCGAGGAGGATGAGTCATGAACGGACCCAAGGGATGCGGTGTGCGCGCAGGACGGCTTGGCGCGGACCAATACGCTGAAAATTTCTCGGATGCGCACCCGCCGCTGACATGGGCGCAGGCATCGATCGAAGCCGAGCGCTGTTATTACTGCTTCGACGCACCCTGCGCCACGGCTTGCCCGACCAGCATCGATGTACCCAGCTTCATTGCCCGCATTGCGCAGGACAACATCCGGGGCGCTGCCAAAACCATTCTTGAATCGAACCCGCTGGGCGGCATGTGCGCCCGGGTGTGCCCCACCGAGGTGCTCTGCGAACAGGCCTGCGTGCGCAACACCAATGAGGACAAGCCGGTGGAAATTGGCGCGCTGCAGCGCTATGCCACCGACCGCTTCATGGCCGCCGGCGGCGCGCCGCTGTTCACACGGGCCGAACCAACGGGCAAAAAAGTAGCCGTTGTCGGCGCGGGCCCGGCCGGGTTGGCCTGTGCCCACCTGCTGGCCTTGCAAGGCCATGATGTCAGCCTGCTCGATGCCAAGCCCAAACTGGGTGGCCTGAACGAATACGGCCTGGCCAGCTACAAAACCACCGACGATTTTGCGCAGCAGGAAATTGACTGGCTGCTGTCAGTCGGCGGCATTGCCCCGCGCAACAACCAGCGGCTGGGCCGCGACTTTACCTTGGACAGTCTGCTGGCCAACCATGACGCGGTGTTCCTGGGCCTGGGCTTGGGCGGAGTCAATGACCTGGGCATCGCCGAGCCCAGCGCGCAGGGCTTGCGCAATGCGGTCGATTTCATTGCCGATATCCGCCAGGCTTCGGACAAATCCACGGTGCCAGTCGGCCGGCGCGTGGTAGTGATTGGTGGCGGCATGACGGCGGTGGACGCCGCCGTGCAGGCGCGCTTGCTGGGTGCCGAAGAGGTCAGCATTGTGTATCGGCGCGGCCAGGATGCGATGTCGGCCTCCGCCGTGGAGCAGCAATGGGCGCAGACCCATGGTGTGACGATCCGCCTGTGGGCCGCGCCGCAGGAGCTGCTGGTGGAGGACGGTGCCGTCAGCGGCATCCGCCTGGCCAGTACCCAGCTTGTGGATGGCAAGCTGCAAACCACCGGCGAGACCACGGTGCTGGCAGCCGACATGGTGCTCAAGGCCATTGGTCAGAGCTATATCGCCGAGCCAGCGGGTGCGCGCATTGCCCTCAAAGGCGGGCGGATTGCGACGGACGAGGACGGCCAGACCAGCCTCGAGCGGGTGTGGGCAGGTGGGGACTGCCGCTGGGGCGGGCGTGACCTGACGGTGGAGGCCGTGGAGCACGGCAAACGCGCCGCAGGCGCCATGCACCGCCTGTTGATGCGCGAAGTGGGTGTCAGCGCCTGAGGGCGCGCGCCCAGCCCCTAGCCACTGAACCAAGGAATCGCCATGGCCGATATTCGCAGCAATTTTCTGGGCATCCGCAGCCCCAATCCGTTCTGGCTGGCCTCGGCGCCGCCGACCGACAAGGAGATCAATGTTACCCGCGCCTTTGAGGCAGGCTGGGGCGGTGTGGTCTGGAAGACCTTGGGCGAGGACCCGCATGTGGTCAACGTCAATGGGCCACGTTACTCCACCTTGTTGTCGCAGGACCGGCGCGTCATGGGCCTGAACAACATCGAGCTGATCACCGACCGCCCTCTGCAGATCAACCTGGAAGAGATGACCCGGGTGAAACGGGCCTGGCCGGATCGGGCGCTGATTGCCTCGCTGATGGTGCCCTGTGTGGAGGAGAGCTGGAAGCGCATCCTGCCGATGGTGGAAGACACCGGTGCCGATGGCATTGAGTTGAACTTTGGCTGCCCGCACGGCATGAGCGAGCGCGGCATGGGCGCGGCCGTGGGCCAGGTGCCCGAGTACATCCAGATGGTCACCGAATGGTGCAAGCACTACAGCCGGCTGCCGGTAATTGTGAAGCTCACGCCCAATATCACCGATGTGCGCTTTCCGGCACGTGCCGCCAAGGCCGGCGGCGCCGATGCGGTGTCGCTGATCAACACCATCAACTCGGTGATGGGCGTGAACCTGGACACCCTGGTGATGCACCCCAGCACCGATGGCAAAGGCTCGCACGGCGGCTACTGCGGCCCGGCCGTCAAGCCGATTGCACAGAACATGGTGGCCGAGATCGCCCGCGATCCACAGACCGCCGGCCTGCCGATCTCGGGCATTGGCGGCATCACCACCTGGCGGGATGCGGCCGAATACATTGCGCTGGGCTGCGGCACGGTGCAGGTCTGCACAGCCGCGATGGTGTATGGCTTCAAGATCGTGCAGGATATGTGCGATGGCTTGTCGCAGTACATGGATGCGCATGGCTTCCAGACCATCGAAGACTTCCAGGGCCGCGCGGTGCCCACCGTCAGGGACTGGAAGGACCTGAACCTCAACCACATCGACAAGGCCGTCATCGACCAGGACAGCTGCATACAGTGCGGACGCTGCCATGTGGTCTGCGAGGACACTTCGCACCAGGCCATCTTCTACCAAAAGGGCGATGCCGGTGAGCGCCGCTTTGAGGTGAACGAGGCTGAATGCGTGGGCTGCAACCTCTGCGTCTCTATCTGCCCGGTGCCCGACACGATTTCGATGCGCAGCCTGCAGCCCGGCGAGGTGGATGCGCGCACTGGCAAGACCGTCACCGGCGAGTACGCCAACTGGACCACCCACCCCAACAACCCGTCACGGGTGGCAGCGCAGATGTCACCTTAAATAGCAGGCGCGCTATCCCTCCAGATGGCGCGCTTTTTGCATGATTGAGCTTGGCTACAGGATGGAACGCAAGACTTTGGATTCGGATCTGGATTTGGACGCTTAGAACCTCTCGATAACACCACTCAAGGAGTGAGCAATGTCCCATGACGCGCAAGCAGGAGGTGCCGCCGGCAGCGAAGCCGGTGGCCTTTGGAACGACGACCTCGCACCCACGCAAGCATCGCAGCGAACGTGGACCTGGTACCACTTCACGGCGTTGTGGATAGGCATGGTGATGTGTATCCCCGCCTACACCTTGGCGGCGAGCCTGGTCGAAGGCGGCATGTCGGCGTTCCAGGCGGTGATGACGGTGTTTGTGGCCAACCTGATTGTGCTGGTGCCCATGCTGCTGATTGGGCATGCGGGCGCGAAATATGGGATCCCTTATGCGGTGCTGGCCCGCGCATCTTTCGGCACCCGGGGCGCCAAGCTGCCGGCGGTGCTGCGTGCCTTGGTGGCCTGCGGCTGGTATGGCATCCAGACCTGGTTTGGCGGGCTGATGATCTATACCTTGCTGGGCGTGATCCTTGGCCATCCGCTGGAGAGCGAAAAGATCTCCTGGCTGGGCATCAACGTTGCGCAGCTGGTTTGCTTCCTGGTCTTCTGGGCCATCCAGTTCTATTTTGTGGTGCATGGCATCGAGTCCATCCGCAAGCTGGAGACCTATACGGCACCGGCCAAGATACTCATCTGCTTTGTGCTGCTCTGGTGGGTGTATGACAAGGCGGGCGGCTTTGGTCCGATTTTGAGCAAGCCGTCGGCCTTTGCGGCTGGCGAAGCCAAGGCGGGCCAGTTCTGGGGGACCTTCTGGCCGTCGCTCACGGCGATGATTGGTTTCTGGGCTACGTTGGCGCTGAACATTCCCGACTTCACCCGCTTTGCCAAGTCGCAGCGCGACCAGGTGTTGGGCCAGGCCATTGGCCTGCCGGTACCGATGGGGCTGCTCGCGGCCTTGGCGGTGATCGTCACCTCGGCCACCGTCGTCATCTATGGCAAGGCGCTGTGGGATCCCGTGGATGTGGCGGCGCGCATGACGGGCGCTGCGGTGCTCATCGCCCTCATCGTGCTGCTGGTGGATACCGTGAGCGTCAACCTCGCGGCCAATCTGGTGGGGCCTGCCTATGACTTCTCTGCGCTGAATCCCCAACGCATCAGCTACCGCACCGGCGGCTATATCACCGTGGCGATTGCCATCCTGATGATGCCCTGGAAGATTCTGGAGTCCACCCAGGGCTACATCTTCACCTGGCTGATCGGCTACTCCGCGCTGCTGGGCCCGATCGCCGGGATCTTGATGGTCGACTATTTCCTGATCCGCCGCACCCAGCTGGATGTGGATGAACTCTACCGCGAGGGCGGCAAATATAGCTATTCCAATGGCTGGAACTGGGTGGCGGTGGCGGCGTTTGTCTGCGGCGTGGCGCCCAATATTCCAGGCTTTCTCAATGCCGCGTTTCCTGCCACGTTCCCCAACGTGGGCGCGCTCTTCAAAGACCTGTATGCCTATGCCTGGTTCATTGGCCTGTTCATTGCCGGTGTCGTCTACCGCATTGGGATGGCCAGCCATGTGGTGGCCTCGCAGGCCGTTTTGCGGCGTGCCTGAGCGGCAGCCGCCGATTTTGTGATCTGAAAAAAGGAGAGACATGATGAGCACAGCCAGCCACCCCCTTTTGATCCGTGGGGGAACCGTCGTGAATGCCGACCGCGAAGAGCGCGCCGATGTGCTGCTGGTGGACGGCAAGATAGTTGCAGTCGGTGAGGGCGCTGCGGCCCAGGCACCTGCCGGCACCGAAACCCTGGATGCCAGCGGCCAGTATGTGATGCCCGGCGGCATCGATCCGCACACCCACATGCAGCTGCCCTTCATGGGCACGGTCACGGCCGACGACTTCTTCACCGGTACCGCCGCTGGCCTGGCCGGCGGTACCACCACCATCATTGACTTTGTGATTCCCGCGCCGCAGGAATCGCTGATGGACGCCTACCGCAAGTGGCGTGGCTGGGCGGAGAAGTCGGCAGCCGACTACTCCTTCCATGTGGCGGTGACCTGGTGGAGTGAGCAGGTGCGTGAGGACATGGGCCGGCTGGTGCGCGATGAGGGCATCAACAGCTTCAAGCACTTCATGGCCTACAAGAACGCCATCATGTGCGACGACGAAACCCTGGTGAACAGCTTCAAGCGCGCGCTTGAGCTGGGCGCCATGCCCACCGTGCATGCCGAGAATGGCGAGCTGGTCTACCTGCTGCAGCAGGAGGTGGCGCGCATGGGCATCACCGGCCCGGAAGGGCATCCGTTGTCACGCCCGCCGATGGTGGAGGCCGAGGCCGCCAACCGCGCCATTGCCATTGCCGATGTGCTGGGCGTGCCCATTTATGTGGTGCATGTGAGCTGCCTGGAGGCGGCCGACGCCATTGCCCGCGCCCGGGCGAGGGGCCAGCGGGTTTACGGCGAAGTGCTGGCCGGCCATTTGACGATTGACGACAGCGTCTACCGCCATCCCGACTACGCCACCGCCGCCGCCTATGTGATGAGCCCGCCGTTTCGCCCCAAAGAACACCAGGAGGCGCTGTGGCGCGGCTTGCAGGCAGGGCATTTGCACACCACGGCAACGGACCACTGCACCTTCTGCGCCGAGCAAAAGGCGGTGGGCAAGGACAATTTTGCCAAGACCCCCAATGGCACGGGCGGCGTTGAAGAGCGCATGGCCGTGGTCTGGGATGCGGGGGTGAACACCGGGCGCCTGACGCCCAGCGAATTTGTCGCGATCACCTCGGCCAATACCGCCAAGCTCTTCAATGTCTATCCGCGCAAGGGCTTTATCGGGGTGGGCGCCGATGCCGATGTGGTGCTCTGGGACCCCAAGGCCACCAAGACCTTGTCGGCCAAGACTCAGCACTCGAAAGGCGACTTCAACATCTTTGAAGGCCGGCAGGTGACGGGCCTGCCCAGCCACACCATCAGCCGAGGCCGGCTGGTGTATGTCAACGGCGAGCTGCGGGCCGAAAAGGGCGCCGGTCAGTATTTCAAGCGGCCGGCTTTTGGCCCCAACTTCCAGGCGGTGCAAAAGCGTGCGCAAGAGACGGCGCCCACGGCCGTGGCACGCGCGCAATGAAACAAGGAGATCGAGCATGGACACGAAAGTGAAGACCGATACCAGCCAGCTGCGCATCAATGGCGACCGGCTCTGGGCATCGCTGATGGAGCTGGCCCAGATTGGTGCCACCCCCAAAGGGGGCGTCTGCCGCCTGGCCCTGACCGACCTGGACCGCCAGGGCCGCGACCTAGTGACACGCTGGGCCAAGGAGGCGGGCATGACCGTCACCATCGACAAAATCGGCAATGGCTTTATGCGCCGCCCTGGCCGCAACAACAGCCTGCCGCCGATCATGACCGGCAGCCATATCGACACCCAGCCGACGGGCGGTAAGTTTGATGGCAACTATGGCGTGCTGGCCGGCATTGAGGTGGTGCGCACGCTTAACGACCATGGCATTGAGACCGAGGCCCCGATCGAGGTGGCGTTCTGGACCAACGAGGAGGGCTCGCGTTTTGTGCCGGTGATGATGGGCTCGGGCGTGTTTGCCAAGGCCTTCAGCCTGGAGCATGCCTATGCCGCCAAAGATACCGACGGCAAAAGCGTGAAGGACGAGCTGGAGCGCATTGGCTATATCGGCCCGCAGGAGCCGGGTGACCACCCGATTGGCTACTACTTCGAAACCCATATCGAGCAAGGCCCGGTGCTGGAGGACCACGACACGACCATTGGCGTGGTGACCGGCGTGCTCGGCATTCGCTGGTATGACTGCACCGTCACCGGCATGGAGGCGCATGCCGGCCCTACGCCGATGGCGCTGCGCAAGGATGCCTTGCAGGTTGCCACCCAGGTGATGCAGGAAGTGGTGGCCTGCGCGCACCGCCACCCACCGCATGGGCGTGGCACGGTGGGCATGGTGCATGTGCATCCCAACAGCCGCAATGTGATTCCGGGCGAGGTGAAATTCAGCATGGACCTGCGCAATGCCACCGATGCCGATTGCGAGTCCATGGACCAGGACATCCGCGCCGTGGCCGCACGCATCAGCCAGGAGACCGGTCTGCCGATCAAGATCGACCTGGTGTCCAGCTACACTGCCCAGCCCTTCAACGCAGACTGCATTGATGCCGTGCGGCGCGGCGCGCAGATGCTGGGCTATTCCCACATGGATGTCGTCTCCGGCGCGGGCCATGATGCCGTCTATATGGCGCGCCTGGCGCCTGCGGGCATGGTCTTCATCCCCTGCAAGGATGGCATATCGCACAACGAGATCGAGGATGCCAAGCCCGAGCACATCACCGCGGGCTGCAATGTGCTGCTGCATGCGATGCTGGAGCGCGCCTGCCGCTGAGTCGGTGCGGATGGGATCGCTGCAGGGGCTCCTTCACGCGGGGCTCCAGCTATCCCAGGGCGTCGCAGCGTTGCGAACCTTAGCCAGAGACGATAAAAAACCCGGCCACCTTTGACGGTGCCGGGTTTTTTGGTGTCTGGCACCAAGCCCACAAGCATGGTTGCGGGCTTGGTATGCGCTATGGCAGCCGTGGCAATTACATGCCCATGCCGCCCATACCACCCATGCCGCCCATGTCAGGCATTGCAGGTGCGCCTTCAGCCTTGGGGGCTTCAGCGATCATGCACTCGGTGGTCAGCAGCAGCGAAGCCACGGACGCAGCGTTTTGCAGTGCGGTGCGGGTTACCTTCGTTGGGTCCAGGATACCCATTTCCAGCATGTCGCCGTAGCTGTCGTTGGCAGCATTGAAGCCGAAGTTGCCGGTGCCCTTGAGGACGGCATCCACCACCACCGATGGCTCGCCACCAGCGTTGGCCACGATTTCGCGCAGAGGCGCTTCGATGGCCTTCAAGATCAGCTTGATGCCAGCGTCTTGCTCGGCATTGCCGGTCTTCAGGTCGCCCACGGCTTGACGTGCGCGCAGGAACGCCACGCCGCCGCCAGCCACGATGCCTTCTTCCACAGCAGCGCGGGTTGCGTGCAGGGCGTCTTCCACGCGGGCCTTCTTTTCCTTCATCTCGACTTCGGTGGCAGCGCCCACCTTGATCACGGCAACACCGCCGGCCAGCTTGGCCACGCGCTCTTGCAGCTTTTCACGGTCGTAGTCGGAGGTGGCTTCTTCGATCTGAGCGCGGATTTGCTTCACGCGGGCTTCGATTTCAGCAGCTTGGCCAGCACCGTCGATGATGGTGGTGTTTTCCTTGCCGATTTCGACGCGTTGGGCTTGGCCCAGGTCTTCCAGGGTCACTTTTTCCAGCGACAGGCCGACTTCTTCAGCGATCACTTTGCCGCCGGTCAGGATGGCGATGTCTTCCAGCATGGCCTTGCGACGGTCGCCAAAGCCTGGAGCCTTCACAGCCACAACCTTCAGAATGCCACGGATGGTGTTGACCACCAGGGTAGCCAGTGCTTCGCCTTCGACGTCTTCTGCCACGATCAGCAGAGGACGGCCGGCCTTGGCCACGGCTTCGAGCGTAGGCAGCAGGTCACGGATGTTGCTGATCTTCTTGTCGAACAGCAGCACGAAGGGGTTGTCCAGAATCGCGGCTTGCTTTTCTGGGTTGTTGATGAAGTAGGGCGACAGGTAGCCACGGTCGAACTGCATGCCTTCAACGACGTCGAGTTCGTTGTCCAGCGACTTGCCTTCTTCCACGGTGATCACGCCTTCCTTGCCGACCTTGTCCATCGCGTCAGCAATGATCTTGCCCACGGATTCGTCGGAGTTGGCGGAGATCGAACCGACTTGGGCGATTTCCTTGGAGGTGGTGGTGGCCTTGGATTGCTTCTTCAGCTCTTCCACCAGCGCAGCGACAGCCTTGTCGATACCGCGCTTCAGGTCCATCGGGTTCAGGCCAGCGGCCACGTACTTGGAGCCTTCGCGCACGATGGCTTGGGCCAGCACGGTAGCGGTCGTGGTGCCGTCACCAGCGATGTCGTTGGTCTTGGAGGCCACTTCCTTCACGAGCTGGGCGCCCATGTTTTGCAGCTTGTCCTTGAGTTCGATTTCCTTGGCCACGGACACACCGTCCTTGGTCACGGTAGGGGCGCCGAAGGAGCGCTCGAGCACCACGTTACGGCCTTTAGGGCCCAGGGTCACCTTGACGGCGTTAGCCAGAATGTTCACGCCTTCAACCATGCGTGCACGTGCTTCACCGCCGAATACTACGTCTTTTGCTGCCATTTGTGGCTCCTAAATACTTGAAAACTTGAAATGAGAATGAATGCTCGGGAGAGAAAGCGTAGCGAGCAGGTGTCAGGCTAGGCGCACGGAGCACAGCAACCGGAACGTACTTGGGTACGTGAGGATTGCGAGCACCGCGCAACGACGCATGACGCCTGCGCAGTAGCTTTATTTCTCGACAACAGCGAAGAGGTCTTCTTCTTTCATTACCAGCAGTTCGTTGCCGTCCACCTTGACGGTTTGGCCCGAGTACTTGCCGAACAGCACGCGGTCGCCGACCTTCACACCCAGCGTGATGAACTCGCCTTGGTCGTTCTTCTTGCCTGGGCCAACCGCCAGCACTTCGCCTTGGTCTGGCTTTTCAGCAGCGTTGTCAGGGATGTAGATGCCCGAAGCGGTCTTGGTTTCGTTTTCCAGACGCTTGACGATCACGCGATCGTGCAGAGGACGCAAGTTCATAACAACTCCTTCAATGTCAATACCAGGTTTGGATGAAAGATGGCCCGGCTTATGCCGCACCAAATACGCAAAAATTTCTGAGTAGCGGTGGTTTTAGCACTCTACCCCTTCGAGTGCTAATAATAAGGTCATTTGATGACAGTTCAAGTGCAGAGGGCGGAAAAAATCGTCGCCGGGGCGCTGCCCGATCACGATGGCTCTCAGCGGGAACTCTGCAAATGCTTATCTAGATTGGCTTTTTTGCTAGCAAATAAGATGCAGCGTTAAGCTGGTTTGGTGCCGTTTGGCCGCCCATGCTGCGGGCAGGGAGGCTGTCGGCAGCGCTCAATCCGGCAGTGCAATCTGGAGCGTCGCGGCCAGCATCTGCACCAGCAAGGCCTCGGCTTGGGCGAAGTCGCCAGCGTCCAGCGCTGCCTTGTTCTGCAGCAAGGCAAACTGGGTTTGCTGGTCGACATAGCCTTGGGTGATGGCCCAGATGCTGAACATCAGGTGCTGGAAATTGACCGGCGCGATCAAGCCTTGCCCAGCCCAATGTGCAAACGCCGCCACATTGGCCGCGAGCAGCGGGGCGATGCGTTCGCGCACCGCCGAGGCCGCAAACGGCGCGCCGGCAATCATCTCCTTGGTGAACAGCTGGCTGCCATAAGGGCGGGTGCGGGCGAACTCGAACTTCTCGCGGATGTACTGGCGGATCTGCTGCGCGGGGTCGCCGTCCTTGGACAGGCCCGTCATATGGCCCAGCCAGTCATCGATCACCGAGGCCAGCACGGCCTGGTACAGCGCCTCTTTGCTGGGGTAGTAATACAGCAGGTTGTGGCGGCTGAAGCCTGCGTCCTGCGCGATCTGCTCCAGCGGTGCACCTTCAAAACCCAGCAAGGCGAAATGCCGCTCTGCCGAGCCCAGGATCATGTCAATCTTGCGCAGGCGGGCGGCACTGGGTTTGCGGGCCATCGCGGCAGTGGCTGCATGCGCGCTGGCTGGCGGTGTGGGAAGGGCATCATTCATGAGCCCGTATTGTCTGGCATTTGGGAGGCCTTGTAGCCAGACATGAATAGCGCTGCACGACAGACAAGAAAAAAGGCAACGCATCGCGTTGCCTTGCTGACCAAGCGGTGCCTTGCGGCACCCGGGCATGCGGCCCGGTTGGGTGGTCTTATTGTGGGCGGCTGTTGGTGGGGAAAGGCCATGCAGCATTGGTGCTGAGCACGGTCTTGACTGGCTCTGCAGCGGCAGGCGCAGCTGCAGCGGGAGCCTTGGCAGGAGCGGCAGCCTTCTTGGCTGGAGCGGCCTTCTTGGCAGGTGCTGGAGCCTTGGCAGCAGCAGGGGCCTTGGCAGGTGCAGCAGCCTTCTTGGCTGGAGCTGGAGCCTTGGCAGGAGCGGCAGCCTTTTTAGCTGGAGCAGCAGCGGCCTTCTTCGCAGGAGCAGCAGCCTTTTTAGCTGGAGCAGCAGCCTTCTTAGCTGGGGCCGCAGCCTTCTTAGCAGGAGCAGCGGCCTTCTTGGCAGGAGCTGCAGCCTTCTTTGCTGGAGCAGCGGCCTTCTTGGCAGGAGCAGCAGCCTTCTTGGCCGGAGCAGCAGCCTTCTTAGCAGGAGCCGCAGCCTTCTTGGCAGGAGCAGCGGCCTTCTTCGCAGGAGCAGCAGCCTTCTTAGCTGGAGCAGCGGCCTTCTTCGCAGGAGCAGCAGCCTTCTTAGCTGGAGCAGCGGCCTTCTTGGCGGGAGCGGCAGCCTTCTTAGCTGGAGCAGCGGCCTTCTTGGCGGGAGCGGCAGCCTTCTTAGCTGGAGCAGCGGCCTTCTTGGCAGGAGCGGCAGCCTTCTTAGCTGGAGCAGCGGCCTTCTTCACGGCGGTCTTGGCGGCTGCGGTGGATTTGGCTGCAGGCTTGGCGGCGACCTTTTTTGCGGCGGCTGGCTTGGCAGCTGCCTTTTTGGCGACGGCCTTGGCAGCAGGCTTTGCAGCTGCTTTGGTGGCGGCTGGCTTGGCAGCGGCCTTTGGCTTTGCAGCTGCCTTGGGGGCGGCTGCCTTGGTTGCAACTGCCTTCTTGGCAGTTGCCTTGGTGTCAGCAGTTTTCTTGCTTGCTTTGGACGTTGCCATGCTCTTCTCCTTCGGGTCAATTTAGAAAGCAGACTTCATGCCTGGTTGAATTCGACACGAAGTTTTGATAGCAAACTGAATTGTGCATCAGCTGCTAGCAACTGGCATAGTGCAAACCTCAATAAAGACGCCAAATTTCACAGTTTTCTCTCAGGAAAACCACATTCTGACGGGGTTTGCACATCAAGGACGGCGTCAATCCCAGGAAAGCGCGCCACCCGACTGGTATTCGATGACGCGTGTCTCGAAGAAATTTCGTTCCTTTTTCAGGTCGATCATCTCGCTCATCCACGGGAAAGGGTTGTCCTCGTTGGGAAACAAAGCATCGAGTCCGATCTGCGTTGCGCGGCGGTTGGCGATGTAGCGCAAGTAGCCTTTGAACATCGATGCGTTCATGCCCAACACACCCCTCGGCATCGTGTCTTCTGCGTATTGATATTCAAGTTCGACCGCTTGAATAAACAAGGCCTTGATCTCGTCCTTGAATGCGGCGGTCCACAGGTCCGGGTTCTCCAGCTTGAGCTGGTTGATCAGGTCGATGCCGAAGTTGCAGTGCATGGACTCGTCGCGCAGGATGTACTGGTACTGCTCGGCCGCGCCGGTCATCTTGTTCTGGCGGCCCAGCGCCAGGATCTGCGTGAAGCCGACATAGAAAAACAGGCCCTCCATCAGACAGGCAAAAACGATCAGGCTTTTGAGCAGGGTCTGGTCGTTCTGGGCGGTGCCGGTCTGGAAGTTGGGGTCCATGATCGCCTCGATGTAGGGGATCAGAAACGCATCCTTGTTGCGGATCGACGGGACCTCGTTGTAGGCGTTGAAGATCTCGGATTCATCGAGCCCGAGCGACTCCACGATGTACTGGTAGGCATGGGTGTGGATGGCTTCTTCAAAGGCCTGGCGCAGCAGGAACTGCCGGCACTCCGGTGCGGTGATGTGGCGGTAGGTGCCCAGCACGATATTGTTGGCGGCCAGCGAATCGGCGGTGACAAAAAAGCCCAGGTTGCGCTTGACGATGCGGCGCTCATCCTCGGTCAGGCCATTGGGCGATTTCCACAGCGCGATGTCGCGCGTCATGTTCACCTCTTGCGGCATCCAGTGGTTGGCGCAGGTGGCCAGGTATTTCTCCCAGGCCCATTTGTATTTGAAGGGCACCAGCTGGTTGACATCGGTCTTGGCATTGATGATTCGTTTGTCGGCGGCATTGACGCGCTTGAACGTGGCTGTTGGTGGCGATGCAGTCGATGCGGATGGCGAGGCCACCGTGCCGGTTGCGGTCGCCGGCGTGGCCAGCGCGTCCATGGATTCTTCTTCAAAGCTCAGCATGGATGAATGCTCCTGGTGGTGGCCTCGGTTGCGGCCAGTGTCAGAGGGTCAGCGGGGTCTACTGGCAGGCTTCGCAGCCGGGGTCATCGATGGCGCAAAAACGGATGTCGGTGCCGGGCGTGTTGGCTTGCGATGTGGCGGCCGCTGCGCTGGCGATGGCTTGGGCAACAGGCGAGGCATGGCTGCTGGGCACGGCATTGAGCACGCGGCTTTGGATGGTGGATTTTTCGGCCTGCGTGGCGCTGGTGGTGCGCAGGTAATAAGTGGTCTTGAGGCCGCGCACCCAGGCGAGCTTGTAGGCGTCGTCGAGCTTCTTGCCCGAGGCCCCTGCCATATAGATATTGAGGCTTTGCGCCTGGTCTATCCATTTCTGGCGCCGCGAGGCCGCTTCCACCAGCCAGACCGGATCGACTTCAAAGGCCGTCGCATACAGGGCCTTGAGTGCATGGGGCACGCGGTCGATGGGGCGCAGCGAGCCATCGAAATGCTTGAGGTCCATGACCATCACATCGTCCCAGAGGCCCAGTGCTTTGAGGTCGCGCACCAGGTACTGGTTGATGACGGTGAACTCGCCCGACAGGTTGGACTTGACCGACAGGTTGCCAAACGAGGGCTCGATCGACGCATCGACACCGACAATGTTGGAGATGGTGGCTGTGGGTGCAATGGCGACACAGTTGGAGTTGCGCATGCCGTCCTGCGCGATCTTGCGGCGCAGCGCTTCCCAGTCCAGGCGCATGCTGCGGTCCACCTGCACATAGTCGGCCTGGCCCCGGGCCTGGGCGAGCAGGTCCAGCGTGTCCAGCGGCAGGATGCCTTGGCTCCAGAGCGAGCCGGGGTAGCTGCTGTACACCCCGCGCTCGCGCGCCAGCTCAGTCGATGCCCAGTAGGCGTAGTAGCAGACGGCCTCCATCGAGGTGTCGGCAAATTGCACAGCCGCATCGCTGGCGTAGGGGATGTGCAGTTGGTAGAGGCTGTCCTGGAAGGCCATGATGCCCAGCCCCACCGGGCGGTGGCGCAGGTTGGAGTCGCGTGCTTTATCGACCGCGTAGTAGTTGATGTCGATGACGTTGTCGAGCATGCGCATCGCCGTGGTGATGCTGCGCTTGAGCTTGTCATGGTCGAGGGTCATGCCGCCTTGGCCGTCGTCCTTCAGGTGGCGCGCCAGGTTGACCGAGCCCAGGTTGCAGACCGCGGTTTCTGTGGCGCTGGTGTTGAGTGTGATCTCCGTGCAGAGGTTGGACGAGTGCACGACGCCCGCATGCTGCTGTGGCGAGCGAAGGTTGCAGGCATCCTTGAAGGTGATCCAGGGGTGGCCGGTCTCGAACAGCATCGAGAGCATCTTGCGCCAGAGATCGACTGCGGGAACCGTCTTGCTCAGCGCCAGCTCGCCGCTGGCGGCCTTGGCCTCGTAGGCGGTGTAGGCTCGCTCGAAATCCTGGCCAAAGCGGTCATGCAGATCGGGCACATCGGAGGGGGAGAACAAGGTCCAGAGGCCTTTTTCCATGACCCTTTGCATGAACAGATCGGGGATCCAGTGGGCGGTGTTCATGTCATGGGTGCGGCGGCGGTCATCGCCGGTGTTCTTGCGCAGCTCCAGAAACTCCTCGATGTCCAGATGCCAGGTTTCCAGGTAGGCACAGACGGCACCCTTGCGCTTGCCGCCCTGGTTGACTGCGACAGCGGTGTCGTTGACCACCTTGAGAAAGGGCACCACCCCTTGCGACTCCCCATTGGTCCCTTTGATATGGGCGCCCATCGCGCGCACGGGGGTCCAGTCATTGCCCAGGCCGCCGGCAAACTTGGACAACAAGGCGTTCTCGCGGATCGCATCGTAGATGCCGCCCAGGTCATCGGCGACGGTGGTCAGGTAGCAGGAGGACAGCTGGGAGCGCAGGGTGCCGCTGTTGAACAAGGTCGGGGTGGACGACATGAAGTCGAAGGACGAGAGCAGCTCGTAGAACTGGATGGCGCGTGCATTGCGGTCTTCCTCTTGGAGCGCCAGGCCCATGGCCACACGCATGAAGAAGGCTTGGGGCAACTCGATGCGCTGCTGGCGCAGATGCAGAAAATAGCGGTCGTACAGGGTCTGCAGCCCCAGGTAGTCAAACTGCAGATCGCGCTCGGCTTGCAGGGCGGCAGCCAGCCGGGGCAGGTCGAAGTCCAGCATCTCAGGCGTGAGTAGCGCATGCGCCACCCCTTGCGCGATAAAGTCGGGAAAGTTGCGGCGATAGGCTGCGCCCATGTCGGCACTGCTGACGTCCTGGCCAATCACTTCAAACGTGATGGTGTGCAGCAACAGGCGCGCGGTGACCAAGCTATAGTCCGGGTCTTTTTCGATCAAGGTGCGGGCGGCCAGGATGGAGGCTTTGAAAACCTCGTCCATGTTGACGCCGTCGTAGAGGTTGCGCAGGGTCTCGCGCAGGATGGGCGCGGGGTCAACATCCTGGCCCAGGCCTTGGCAGGCAGCGGCGATGCGGTCATGGAGTTTTTTGACATCGAGCACCACCGTCTGGCCCTGGTCCACCACCCGCAGCGCGGCATGGGCGGGGGTGTGCTGCGCCTGGAGTTGGGCGCGTTCCTGGTTGCGGCGCTCGCGGTACAGCACATAGGCGCGGGCCACCTCATGGTTGCCGCCGCGCATCAGGCCCAGCTCCACCTGGTCCTGCACGTCTTCAATGTGGAAGGTGCCACCGCTGGGGCGGGAGCGCATCAGCGCGCGCACGACCGTGTGGGTCAGGTTCTCGACCACTTCACGCACACTGGCCGACGCCGAGCCCTGGCTGCCGTGCACCGCCAGAAAGGCTTTCATGATGGCGGTGGTGATCTTGGGGGGCTCGAAAGGCACCACTGCGCCGTTGCGCCGCATGATCTGGTAGTCCGGCAAGACGGTGAATCCATCCAGGGTGCGCGAGCCAACCGCCGCTGTGGGCTGTTGCTCGGAAAGCGAAGCAGCGCTCATGATGTCCTCTCTGTGGTGTGCAAAAGCAGGAGAAGCAGCGCTGCGGAGGGCCGGTATCACTGAGCCGCTTGATACCGCCTCACACTACATGTAGTGTTTTATTGGGCGCTGGACACTACCTGTAGTGTATGGCGCCTTGTGCATTTTGTATGCAGCGCAAAGTGCCATGCTGCGCAGCAATACTGTGGCCACTGCGCATGGCGTGGTGTTTTGCGCAGGCAAACCACCGCTGTGCGTGTGTTTTCTGGCGGAACCCTGCTGCGAGCCTGCGTAAAACATAGGCATTCCACTTGCAAAAAAATTTTTCAAGTGTGGAGAAATGCTGTGTTTTTTGTGGCACGTATGCCTTGAATTGCACGCCGATGCGCGAAAAAGCGGGCTGTTTAGTGGGGTGGGCTATAGCCCGATTTAGAGATTGACTGAAGCGGGAAACATCGATGCCGGCCAGGCCAGGTCCTGCTGCAGCCGGGGCCAGCTGAAACCCGGGCCGGGGTCGTTCTTGCGGCCTGGCGCAATGTGCTCATGGCCGGCGATATAGGCGATCGCATACTGCGCGCGGATCTGCTGGCACAGCTGCACCAGACTCTGGTACTGCGCCGGCTCAAAAGTCTCGCCTTCCAGGCCTTCGAGCTCGATGCCGATGGAGTCATCATTGCAGCGGGGCCGGCCGCGCCAGAACGATTGGCCGGCATGCCAGGCGCGATGGTCGGCACTGACAAACTGCCACACCACCCCTTGGCGGCTGATGAAGAAATGAGAAGACACCTGCAGGCCCCGAATGCTCTGGAAGTAGGGGTGGGCATCCCAGTCGAGCTGGTTGGTAAACAAGCGCTGCACATCGCCCGTGCCGTAGATGCCAGGCGGCAGGCTGATCGAATGGACGACGAGCAGGTCGGTGGAGGCGCCGACAGGCCGGGGGCCGAAATTGGGCGAGGGGCAGTGCGTGGCCGTGCGCAGCCAGCCGTCCTGCCACAGCGCCGGATCGGGCGCTGTCTGGGCGCGGTGGGCAGGGGTGTCCGGTGGCTTGGGCATGGTCTCAGGCCCTAGGGCTGTACCCCATCGCTGGGGTCGTGGATCTGCAGCCGCTCCATGCGGTAGCGGATCTGGCGCAGGCTGATGCCCAGGCGGTTGGCGGCGGCTGTGCGGTTAAAACCAAACTCCTGCAGCGCGCGCACCAGGATGTCGCGCTCAATCGCATCGAGCCAGGCCTGGAGATCGGAGGGCAGATCCTGCGGCGGCGGAAAGCGCTGCAGGCTGCTGGGTACCGCGGCTGTGGCCTGCGGCTCGGGCGGCAGCAGCGGCGCAGTGGGCAGCACATAGGCCGGCGCCCGCTCTGCGACCATGGCCTGCGCAGGTGCCGGCATCGGCGATGCGGTATCGGCCCGGGCGGGCTCGATGTGCAGCAGGCCGCTGTCGCTCAGGGCCACCGAGCGCAGCAAGAGGTTCTCCAGCTCACGCACATTGCCCGGCAGCGCATGGCCGGCCAGCGCGTGGAGGGCCTCGGTGCTGAGCTGGGGCACGGGCTGCCCGCTCTCATGGGCGATGCGCTCCAGCAGCACCTGGCACAGCGCGGGCAGATCCTCCCGGCGCTCGCGCAGTGGCGGGATAAAGATGTCGATGACGTTGAGGCGGTAGTACAAATCCTGGCGGAAGCGCCCCGTCTGCACATCGGCGCCCAGGTCCCGGTGGGTGGCGCTGACGATGCGTACATCGACCACTTCTTCCTGCTGGGCGCCCAGCGGGCGCACCTTGCGCTCCTGGATCGCGCGCAGCAGCTTGGCCTGCATGGACAGCGGCAGCTCGCCGATTTCATCGAGGAAGAGGGTGCCGCCATGGGCAGCCTGGAAAAAGCCTTCACGGTCCTGGTTGGCGCCGGTGTAGGCGCCTTTGCGGGCGCCAAAAAACTCGGCTTCCAGCAAATTTTCCGGAATGGCGCCGCAGTTGACGGCCACCATCGGGCCCGTGGCGCGCTGGCTGTTGCGGTGCAAGGACTGGGCGACCAGCTCCTTGCCGGTGCCCGATTCGCCGCGCACCAGGATGGGCGCCATGCTGCCAGCCACCTTGGCGATGCGCTCGCGCACCTGCTGCATCACCAGCGAGGGGCCAATCAGTTCACGCTGGGCAGGGGGGCCGGGCTGCGAAGGCTTGCCTGGCAGCGCTGTAGGCTGAAAAGCAGCCGGAGAGGCGGCTTGCAAAGGCGCGGGCTGCAGCCCCTGGCTGGCCGAGGCCACCACCTGGCGGAACTGCTTGAGGTCCACCGGCTTGGTCAGGTAGTCAAAGGCGCCTTCGCGCAAGGCTGCGACGGCGTTGTCGGCCGAGCCATACGCGGTCATGACGATGGCGCGCTCGGACCGGCCCTGGCTGCGCAGGTCCTGCAGCAGCTCCATGCCCAGGCCGTCGGGCAGGCGCATGTCGGTGATCAGGATCTCGAAGCGGCGCTGCTGCAGCTGGGCGCGGGCTTCCAGCACCGAGCCGGCCGTGTAGACCCGGTAGCCTTCGCGCAGCAAGGTCAGCTCATAGAGGGTTCTGAGGTCGGGCTCATCGTCCACGACCAGAACAGTGGTGTTTTCAAAACTCATGCCTGGTGGATCAAATCTGTCTGCTGGGGATACGCGGGGCTGGCGGCCCGGCGAAACTGCACGATGAAGGCATTGCCCTGCGCCAGCGCGGGCAGCGCGGCGCTCTGCCTTTCGTAGCGGATCATAGCGCCATGGCGGGTGCAGAGCTCACGGCAGATGTACAGGCCCAGGCCGCTGGAGCGGCTCTCGGAGGAGAAGAAGGGCTCAAACAAATGCTTTTCGATGGTGGGCTCGATCGGTGCGCCGTCGCTCCAGACTTCCAAGGTGGTCGTGCCGGTCAGGCTGCTGTGGGTGCTCACGCGCAAGGAGTCGGCGCAGTCGCGGCGGTAGCGCTGGCCGTTGTTGAGCAGGTTGTAGAGCAACTGGCGCAGGTGGCCGGTATCAAAGGCCACCAGGCTGTCTTCAGCTTTCAGCGACAGCGCCACGGTGTGCGCTGCAGGCGCCATCGACATCCAGTCGTGGCAGATCTGCAGCACCGTGTCATTGAGCGCAATGGAATCGCCTTCGCCGGGCTGGATCTGGTTGTGCACGCGGGCAATGTCCAGGATGTCTTCGGCAATGCGGCCCAGGCGCTGGGCATTTTGCTCGACCATGTAGGTCAGGCGCTTTTGGCCCGGGTCGGTCAGCTCTTCATCCAGCAGCGCATTGGCCTGGGTGATGGCCGTCAGCGGGTTGCGGATCTCGTGGGCAACGGCGGCTGACATGCGGCCCATGGCCGCCATTTTCTCGGTGCGCAGCCGCGCTTCGATCTCGCGCAGGTCATGCAGAAACACCAGGCACAGCGGGTCATTGTCATGGCTGCCGATGGAGCCGAAGGTGGGCAGCGGATGGGTCAGCCAGGTACGCACATGCAGGCCGATCGGCGCCATCTGCGGTGCGGTCAGAGCCAGGTCCTGCGAAAAGGGTTTTTGCTGGGCAAAGGTTTGGCTAACCTGCTCGACCACTGCGCGCCAAGCTGGCAACTGCGCCAGTTCCAGCGGCAAATGGGGATGGCCCAGCAAGGCCATGGCGGCTGGGTTGGCAATGCGCACCTGCAAGGCCTGGTCGGCCACCAGCACGCCATCGGGCAGGTTCTGCAAGATCAGCGCATTGATCTGCTCTTGCTGGTTGGCAGCGGCCGCATTGCGCAAGCCGTGCAAGGTCTCGCGCTCCACGCGCGAGGCGAGCAGGCGTACCAGAATGCCCACCAGAAAATAGGCTGCGCCGGCCAGCCCGGCCTGGACGGTGTTCTGCGTGGCATCGGCCTCCAGCACCGAGAAACGAAAGCTCAGCGACTCGACAATCAGAAAAATCGTGATGTAGGCGCAACTGCCCAAGGTCACCAGCCAGCCGCCCAGGGTGCCGGCAAACAGCACTGCCAGCCCGAACATCGGCGTCAAGGTGTAGGTGCCCGTCTTGGTGACTTCCAGCAGCGAGATCAGCAGCAGATCCATGCCCACGGTGGGCAGCCAGGCGTAGACGCGGCGCTGCAGCGGTGGCTTGTGGCTGAGCGCGGCATACAGCATGGCCGAGATGCCATAAACGCCCAGCAAGGCCAGCTGCGACAGAAGCTGGCCCGATGCGGCCGGTGTGATGGCCATGGCCGCGAGCGCCAGCAGCAGGGCCACAAAAACCCGGGCCACCAGGTAGCCGCGCCACAGGCGTTTGAAAGGCGTCTCCATCAACTCCAGCGCGGCCACGGTGGAAGCGCCCCAGGCTTAGCGTTTGCCAGGCGCGGTGGCCTGGGCAAGGTGGGCTTGCGAGCAGTAATGCAGGCCTTGGTAGCGGATGGCATCGGACTGCGGCAGGTGCACGCCGCAGTGCGCGCAGTTCACCATGGGTTCGGGCTTGGCCAAGCGGTTCTTGGGTGGTGGCGGGGTGTTCTTGACCCGTTGGCGGCGCCACATGTGCCAGCCCACGGCCAGCACCAGCAATACCAGCAAATACTTCATGGTGGCTCAGTGTTTCAAGATGACTTCAAGGACAAAGCGCGAGCCCACATAGGCCAGCAGCAGCAAGGTGGCGCCCACATAGAGCATGTTGACGGCGCGCTGCCCGCGCCAGCCAAAGCGCTTGCGGCCGACCAGCAAGATGGCAAATGTCAGCCAGGCCATCAGCGAGAACACGGATTTGTGGTTCCAGACCCAGGCCTTGCCGTACAGTGCCTCGCCAAACCACCAGCCGGCCAGCAAGGTGGCCGACAGCAGGATGAAGCCGGCAGTGACAAAGCGGAAGGTCAGGCGCTCCAGCGCCAGCAGTGGTAATCCGCTGTCATGGCTGCCGTCCTGGCGCATCTGGCGCTCGGCCCGGGTCATCAGCGCGGCATGCACCACTGCGGCGGCAAACAGGCCATAAGAGGCAATACCCAAGGCCAGATGCAGCGGCAGCCAGGGCGAGGCATTCACATGCAGCGGGCTGCCGGGGAACACACCGGCCAGCAGCACCGCCATGCAGCCCATGGCCGACAGCGGCCAGCGCGAGCGCAGTTGCGGGTAGAGCTGCTGCTCGACCACATAGACCGTCAGCACCAGCCATGCAGTCACCGACAAGGCGGGCGCAAAACCGAAGTGGGGCGTGTCGCCAATCAGGCTCCAGGCGATGGCTGCCAGGTGCAAGGCCCAGGCGGCGCGCAAGCCCCAGCGCGCGCTGGTCTCCTGCAGGCGGCGGGCCGCAAGCGCGGGGATGGCATAGGCAATAGCCGCAGCAATGGCCAAGGCCCAGCCGATGGGGCTGGTGCTGGCTGCGGCAAAGGCGGGAGAGAGCATGCCCGCTATCATAGCTGCGGCGAAAGGCCTGTGTGGCCTGGGCTGAGGCCAGCGCCTCCCAATCTGCTGGCTATTGCACCCAGTCAGATGGCGCGAGCCGCCCTCCACCCGCGCGTCCAGAGGGTCACTAAAGCCCGACGCCGGCTGCGCAGACGCGGTTGCGGCCCTTGGTCTTGGCCTCGTAGAGCAGCTCATCGGCACGCCGCAGGCAGTCCTCCATGCCATCGGTCTGGCCGCAGTGGATGGTCAGCACCCCGCAGCTCACGGTCAGTTCCGGCGCGGTGGTCGAGGCTGCATGGACGATGGACATTTTCTGCACCTCCCGGCGAAAGCGTTCCACCACCTCCAGCGCATCGGCATGGCCGGGCAGGATCAGCGCAAACTCTTCGCCGCCAAAGCGGGCGGCCAGGTCATAGGGGCGGCGGGCATGGCGTGCCAAGGTGCCTGCCACTTGCTTGAGCGCCTCATCGCCTTGCACATGGCCGTAGTGGTCGTTGTAGAGCTTGAAGTGGTCGATATCGATCAGCGCCAGGCCCAGTGGGTCGTTCCGGCGCAGGCACACGCGGTGGCTGCGGCGCAGCATGTCATCAAAATGCCGGCGGTTGGCCAGGTTGGTGAGGCCATCCACCTGGGCCAGGCGCTGCAAGGCCTGGCGTTGCAAGGCCAGGTCGATCTGGTTGCGCACCCGCACGCTGACGACGGCCGGGCGGATGGGCTTGGAGACATAGTCGGCCGCACCCAGCCGCAGGCCGTATTCTTCCGCTGCCGCATCGCTTTGGCCGGTGATGAAGATGATCGCAATGCCGGCGGTGGCCTCGTGTTTTCTCAGCTGGGTCAGCACCTCGTAGCCATTCATGCCGGGCATGCTGACATCGAGCAGTACCAGCAGCAGGCGGTGCGATTCGCGGGCGGCGATGGTCAAGGCGCTGGGGCCGTCCTTGGCCAGCAGCACGCGGTACTGCTGGCCCAGCAGCTCGGCGAGCATGGAGCGGTTGACGCGCTCGTCATCCACAATCAGGATGGTGGGTTGGTCGTTATCGGGCTCGGCTTGCATGGGGTATCCATCAAAAATCTCAACAGCGCAGAGAGCGGCGCTCAGGACAAAATCTGTTCCAGCCGCTCGATGGCGGCCAGTGCGGCGTCGGCGTCCAGGTCTTCCACATGCTGCAGGATTTGCTGCAGCAGCGGCGTCCAGCGCGCGGCCGGACTGGCCGAGAGCATGCGTTCGAGTTCACTGACCGCTGCGTAGTCGCCATCGGCCACCAGGCGCTTGAGCTGCTGGAGTTCCTGGCGCAGGTGGTGGACCGGCGCTGGGCCCGCAGCAGGCGCCATGTTGATGGCCGCCTCGAGCGGGCTGGGTGCATTCTGGCGCGTCGCCATGCCTTGCAGCAGGGTTTGCAGCTGGGCCGCAAACTCGCTGGTCTCTGCGTGCAGCTGGTGCTGCGCTGTCGCCTCGGGTGGCCGCGCCTGCGTCCAATCCCTGGCCTGGTTCTCGATGGTTTCAGCGGCCTGCACCAGCGCGGCGGCATCGAGGTAACCCAGCGCGCCCTTGAGCGAATGGGCCAGCATGGACAGCGGCTGCCATTCAGCCTGCTGCACATGCAGTACCAGGGTCTGGGGCGCATCGGCAAAGTCGCGGTAAAAGCCGGCCAGCACCCGCTCCACCCGCTCGGCGTTGCCATGGAAGCGCTGCAGCATCTTGGCGTGGTTGATACCCGGGGTGGACGCCAGGCGGGAGTCATCGCGCAGGAACTCGGACTCGGCGGCGTCCTGGCCGTCGGCGCCGCTGTGTGGGCCTGCGATCCAGTCGCTCAGGGTCTCGTACAGCTTACGTTCGTCAATCGGTTTGGTCAGGTGGGCGTTCATGCCCGCTTCTTCAATCGCGCTGCGGTCCTCGACCCGGGCCTGGGCGGTCAGGGCAATCACCGGCAGTTGGCGCAAGTGCGGAAGCTGGCGCAGGGCGCGGGTCGCATCCAGTCCATCCATCTGCGGCATGTGGACGTCCATCAGCACGGCATCGTAGTGCTGCCGTTCGAGCATGCTCAGCGCTTCGGCGCCATTGGTGGCCAGGCCCACCTGCACGCCGACCAGACTGAGAAAGTCGGCCGCCACCTCACGGTTGAGTGCATTGTCATCCACCACCAGCACATGTCTGCCGCGCAGTTGGGGGTAGAGCTGGGCCGGGTTGGCATGTGACGCCTGCGGCGAGGCTGCGGCACCGGGCAGCGCGCGCCGCGAGACGCTGCCGCCCTGCGATTGCAGCGCCTCCAGAATGGCGTTGAACAGCACCGACTGCGTCACCGGCTTGATCAGCAGGCCTTGCAGACGCAGTGCTTCTGCCTTGCGCATGACCTCGTCACGGCCATAGGCCGTCACCATCAGCACCGCCGGGGTGGAGGAGAGGTTTTCTTCCTCCCGGATGCGGCGCGCCACCTCCAGCCCATCCATGCCCGGCATGCGCCAGTCCATCAGCACCAGGCCATAGGGCGTGCCCACGCGTGAGGCCAACTGCAGATCGGACAAGGCCTGCTCGCCCGAATCGACCGTGTCGGCGCGCATGCCAAAGCCGCGCACCATCTCGGCCAAGATGTCCCGGGCACTGGCGTTGTCGTCGACGATCAGCACCCTGTCTACCGGCGTGCCGTGGTAGCGGGCTGGCTTGGGTGCTTGCTGCATCTGGGCGGTATGCAACTGCACGGAGAAGTAAAAGGTGCTGCCCAGACCCGGGCTGCTTTCCACCTTGAGCTCGCCACCCATCTGGCCCACCAACCGGTGGCAAATGGCCAGGCCCAGACCCGAGCCGCCATAGCGCCGCGTGGTCTGGCTGTCGGCCTGGGAGAAGGGGCGGAACAACTGGCTCATCTGGGACGGGTTCATTCCAATGCCGGTGTCCTTAACGCTGACCTCCAGCCCGATCTTGCCTGGCGGCAGGGCGCGGTTGCTGGCGATCTCAGCGGTTCGGATGCTGATCACCACCTCGCCCAAGTGGGTGAACTTGATGGCGTTGCTGACCAGGTTGTTGAGCACCTGGCTCAGGCGCAGGGGGTCGCCGCTCAGTTGCCGAGGTACATCGGGCGCTACCGAATACACCACCTCGATGGCCTTTTCCTCGGCGCGCAAGGTCGTCACGGCCGAGACCGTTTCCAGTACATCGTCCAGCGCGAACTCCACATTCTCCAAGGTGAGCATGCCCGCTTCGATCTTGGAGAAATCCAGGATGTCATTGATCACCGACAGCAGCGCATTGGCCGACAGCTCCACCTTCTCCAGGTAGTTGCGCTGTTTGGGCAACAGCGGCGTTTGCTGGATCAGGCGCGTCATGCCGATCACGGTGTTCATCGGCGTGCGGATCTCATGGCTCATCGTGGCCAGGAACTCGGACTTGGCGCGCTCGGCCGCCTCGGCCATTTCCTTGGCTTTTTGCAACGCCAGCTCTGCCTCGCGCTCGCGGGTGATATCGAGCATGATGCCGTCCCAGGCCGTACCGGCCTCCTGGCGGCTGGGCGCCGAGCGGCAGCGCAGCCAGCGCAGGCCGCCATCGGGGCGGATGATGCGGAAGCTGCAGTCAAACAGGCTCATGCGTTCCAGCGCCTCGCGCTGCTGCTGCCGGTACATGGCCAGATCGGCCGGATGGATGGTTTTGGTATAGGCCGTGTTGTCCGCCATGATCGCCTGCGCGCTGACGCCGATGAGCTTTTCAATACCGGCGCTGATATAGCTCATGCGCAAGGGAGCGGCTTCGCCTTCAACGCGGTAGATCGCGCCGCTGGGCAGGTTGTCGGCCAGGGCTTCCAGCCGCTGGCGCGCCTGCTCGCGCTCGGACAGATCCTGTATTGTGCCGCTGAGGCTGACGATCTGGCCGTTGCTGTCATAGTCCGCCTGGCCCAGGATGCTGGCCGGAAACTGCCCGCCATCGGGCGTGTAATGGACGATATCGAGGCGGTAGGGCTGGCCGGTCTGGGCGCATTGCGCAATGGCAGCGGTCACCCGGGCATAGTCCTGCGGCGGCATCATGTGCGCGACGTCGTCCTGGGTCAGCTTGGGGCCCTGCGGGTCCAGGCCGTTCATCTCGTACATCATGTCCGAGGCCTCGATGTGCCCGCTGGCGAGGTCGAGTGTCCAGCTGCCGATGCGCGAGAGGCGTTCGGCGCGGCGCAGCGAGTCATAGCTTTGGCGCAGCTGGTGCTCGGACTCACGCATCTGCGTCATGTCGCGCGAGATGCCCAAAAGCCCAATGACTTCGCCGTGCTCGTCGCGGTACGGGCTTTTGATGGACTGGAAGCTGAGCCGGCGTCCGTCGATCAGGGCGTGGGCCTCCGACACCACCGGCTTGGTGGTCTGAAATACGGCGGCATCGTCCTGGGCAAAGTTGTTGCGGCCACCCAGGATCTCGGCGTCGGTCTTGCCGATCAGGCCCCCGGGCGGCATCTGGGTGATGGCTTCGGCAGCGGGGTTGGCGAACACATAGCGCCCCTGCCGATCTTTGACAAAGACAATGTCCGAAGTGCCACGCATCACCGCATCGAGCAGGTGCGTGGACTGGCGCCACTGCTGGGTGCTTTTCTCCACCTGCTGCTCCAGCGCAGCGTTCAGCAGTTGGATCTCCTGGTCGCGGCGCACCCGCTCGGTGATGTCATGCGCGATGGTGAATAGCTGCTTTTGCCCCTCCGCCCACTGGCAGGTGATGTGCACCTCTACGGGAAAGCAGGAGCCATCCTTGCGCTGGTGCGTATTCGTCGCCACGGCGTGGTCCCCGGGCTCCATCTTCTGCCACATGGCATGGAGCGCTTCCTCGGGCAGGTCCAGCGCAAAATCGGCCACGTTCATGGCCAACAGCTCTGCCCGGCTGTAGCCCATCTCCTGGTAGGCCTGGGCATTCACATCCAGGATCCGGCCTTGCGTATCGGTCACAAAGAATGCGTCCGAGAAATGGTCTAGCAAGTGGCGATACGGCGTATCTGGCATCGGTGGTCCTGGTCAAAGAAAGCGCCACCTCCAGGTGGCGGGTAGGGCGCTGGTTTGAACGGCCGTGCAGCTACAGCAGGGGCGTGCAAGGGCCGCTGAGGCATTGTCGCGGTTCCCTGCCGGTATTTGCGCAGCCTGAGAGCCTAAATTCGTTTGGCGCTTCATGGTCAAACATTTCTCTATGGTGGGGAGCGGGCCATAGTTTCTTGCGCTGGGCCGCCAGCTGGCAGCCCCGACCCCGCGCCGGTTTTGGGGCGAGCGGGTAGAATCAAAGGTTTGCAGGGTTGTTGCTTACAGCCCTTTGCGCCCGGGCACCCGATGCCGGCATGACCACGGCGCGCCGCTTTGCCACGATTACTCAAGACTCCACCCTATGGCTTCCGCACTGACCGATAAACTCTCGCGCCTCGTCAAGGAAATGCGTGGCCAGGCCCGCATTACCGAATCCAACGTCCAGGACATGCTGCGCGAAGTGCGCATGGCCTTGCTGGAGGCGGATGTGGCCTTGCCGGTGGTGCGTGACTTCATTGCCCGCGTGAAGGAAAAAGCGCTGGGCCAGGAAGTGCTGGGCAGCCTCAAGCCAGGCCAGACCCTGGTGTCCATCGTCAACAAGGAACTCGCCGCTACGATGGGCGAAGGCGTGGCCGACATCAACCTGCAGGCCCAGCCGCCAGCGGTGATCCTGATGGCCGGTCTGCAAGGTGCCGGTAAGACGACCACCACGGCCAAGCTGGCCAAGCACCTGATCGAGCGCCGCAAGAAGAAGGTGCTGACCGTCTCGGGAGACGTCTACCGCCCCGCCGCTATCGAGCAGCTCAAGACGGTCACGCAGCAAGCAGGTGCCGAATGGTTCCCCAGCACGCCCGACCAAAAGCCGTTGGACATTGCCAACGCCGCGCTCGACTATGCCAAGCGGCACTATTTCGATGTGCTGCTGGTCGACACCGCTGGTCGCCTGGCCATCGACGAAGTGCTGATGACCGAAATCCAGCAACTGCACAGCGCCTTGAAGCCGGTTGAGACCTTGTTTGTCGTCGATGCCATGCAGGGCCAGGATGCGATCAACACCGCCAAGGCCTTCAAGGAAGCCTTGCCGCTGACCGGCATCGTGCTGACCAAGCTCGACGGCGACTCGCGCGGCGGTGCGGCGCTGTCGGTGCGCCAGATCACCGGCGCGCCGATCAAGTTTGCCGGTGTCTCGGAAAAGCTCGATGGCCTGGAAGTGTTCGACGCCGAACGCCATGCGCAGCGCGTGCTGGGCATGGGCGATATCGTCGCCCTGGTCGAGCAGGTGTCCAAAGGCGTGGACATGGAAGCGGCCCAGAAGATGGCCGAAAAGATCAAGTCCGGCGACGGCTTTGATTTGAACGACTTCCTGGGCCAGCTCCAGCAGATGAAGCAGATGGGCGGCCTGTCGACCTTGATGGACAAGCTGCCCTCCGAGCTCGCAGGCAAGGCCGGCAAGGTCGACATGGACAAGGCCGAGCGCGAGGTGCGCCGCAAGGAAGGCATCATCTGCTCGATGACCCCCTATGAACGCGCCAAGCCAGAATTCATCAAGGCCACGCGCAAAAAGCGTATTGCCGCAGGCGCTGGTGTGCAGGTGCAAGAGGTCAACCGCCTGCTCAACGAGTTTGGCCAGATGCAGCAGATGATGAAGAAGATGAAGGGCGGCGGCCTGATGAAGATGATGAAGAAGATGGGCGGCATGAAGGGCATGATGGGCGGCGGCATGCCCAAGCTGCCGTTCTAAGCACGTTCGGTCTTTGCGGCGCTGCCCATAGCGCCCTCCATCGCCAAGGCGCCCTTGCACAGGGCGCCTTTTTACTTTCTGCTCTATCGGTTTACCGGTGTGGCGAGCGCTGCCGCTCTCGCTCGGCCAAGGCGGCCTTGCGGGCGCTGATGTAGTCACGGGTCAACGGCACCGCCTCTTGCTTGCGGGCCATCTGCACCTGAAAGACGGCAATGTCCTGGTAGCGGAAGGCGGTCTCGGACATCGACAGGTAGAACTCCCACATCCTGCAAAATCGTTCGTCGTACAGTTCCATAGCTTGCGCGCGTTTGGCCATGAAGCGCTCACGCCAGTGCCGCAGGGTAAGCGCATAGTGCAGGCGGAGCACCTCGACATCGGTGACTACCAGGCCGGAGCGCTCCAGCGCGGGCATGAACTCGGACATCGACGGAATGTGCCCGCCGGGGAAGATATAGCGCTCAATCCAGGGGTTGTTGAAATCCGGCACATCGCTGTTGCCGATGAAGTGCAGGAGCATGACCCCGTCCTCGCGCAGCAGCGAGCGGCATTGCTGGAAGAAGGCATCATGGAACGCGGTGCCGACATGCTCGAACATCCCCACTGACACGATACGGTCAAAAGGCCCCTGGGTGTCGCGGTAGTCTTCCAGCCGGTAGTCCAACTGGGCTGCCTTGTCTGACAGCGTTGCACGTTGGCGCGCGACCTCCAGTTGCTCCACGGATAGCGTGATACCCGTCACCTGCCCCGCGTCCGCCACTTCGGCCAGGTAGCGCGAGAGCCCGCCCCAGCCGCAGCCAATGTCGAGCACCTGCTGACCCGGCTCGACCAGCAGCTTGGCGGCGAGATGCCGCATCTTGGCCAGCTGGGCCACCTCCAGCGGCTCATCGCCTTGTTCAAAGTAGGCGCAGGAGTACTGGCGTTCGCCATCCAGAAAGAGGTCGTAGAGCTGGTCATCGAGGTCGTAATGGTGGGCCACATTGGCGCGGGCCTTGCGACGCAGGTTGTGCTGCAGCAAGGGCTTGAGCCGCATGCGCCAAGCATCCAACGTACGCACTGTCGCCGATACCGGCACGTTCTTGGCATGGCGGAGCAGCAGTTCCAGCACGTCATAGATGCTGCCTTGCTCCACCACCAGGCGTCCCTGCATGAACATCTCGCCAAAGTTCAGATCCGGATCCCGCAGAATGGCCCAGATCGCCCGCGTGTCGCTGAAGCGGATGCTGGCCGTGGGCGAGGTCCCTGCGCCAAAGCGCTGACTTTTGCCGGAGGGGAAGACTACCTCCAGCATGCCCGTCACGACAAGAGGCGCCAAATTGCGCGCCAACAGCTGCTCTGCCAGTTTCCCAAACATGGATGTCCGCCCTTTCTCGTCTTTCTGCTGAAGATCTTTGAACCAAGGTCGGAGTGTGTGTCCCCGTTATTGCGGGGTTGTCGAGCGATTGTTGCCAAATCGTGGAGAGGCGCCATGTGCCAGCGGATGTCCCCATAAAAAACGCCTGCATGCAGCAGGCGTTGGTGGGGGGAGATGCTGCCGTTTTAGGACACCACCACCTGGGCCTCGCCCGCCTGCATATGGCCGACCACGCAGGCATCGGCAAAGCCTTGGCTTTTGAAGATATCGAGCACCTGGCCAGCCGCATCGGGGGTGCAGGACACCAGCAGGCCACCCGAGGTTTGCGGATCGGTCAGCAGGCTGCGCATGGCTTCGGGCACTTGCGCATCCAGCGCCACGTGGCTGCCATACGAATCCCAATTGCGACCCGATGCGCCGGTCACCACGCCTTGCTGGGCCAGCGCCAGCACGCCGGGCAGCAGCGGCAGCGCGGCGCTGTCGATCACGGCCGTCAGCTGCGCGCCGCGCGCCAGCTCCAGCGTATGGCCCAGCAGGCCAAAGCCGGTGACATCCGTCAGCGCATGCACATCGGCCAGCTGCGCCAGCGCGGCACCGGGCCGGTTCAGCTGGGTGGTAGTGCGCACCATGCTGGCGTAGTCACTGTCGCTGAGCAGGCCTTTTTTCAAGGCGGCAGACTGGATGCCAACGCCGATGGCCTTGCCGAGGATCAGCACATCGCCCGCCTGCGCATCGCGGTTGCGCTTGAGCTGCGCCGGGTTGACGATGCCGATGCCAACCAGGCCGTAGATGGGCTCGACCGAGTCGATGGAGTGGCCGCCGGCGAGCGGAATGCCGGCATCTCGACAGACAGACTCGCCGCCTTCCAGAATCTTGGCGATGACATCATGGGGCAGCACATTGATCGGCATACCGACAATGGCCAGCGCCATCAGCGGTGTGCCGCCCATCGCATAGATATCCGACAGCGCATTGGTCGCGGCGATGCGGCCAAAGTCATAGGGATCATCGACGATGGGCATGAAGAAATCGGTGGTCGCAACAATCGCCTGCGTGTCGTTGATCTGGTAGACCGCCGCGTCATCGGCCGTCTCTGTCCCCACCAAGAGCGGTGCATAAAACTGCTTGGGCACCGCACTGCGGCTCATCAGATCGGCCAGCACCCCAGGGGCAATCTTGCAGCCGCAGCCACCACCATGCGACAGCGAGGTCAGGCGCGGCGAAGCGGGAAGGGGGGCAGTCGGGGCATTCATACAGACATCCTCATGGGTAACAGACAAGCGAGAAAAACGGTGCCGCCAATGGCGACCCACCATTATCGGCATTTGGCGGGCGGCGCTGCGCTGTTTTTGGAGGACGAGGAGGCGGCCATTCCGGAGATGGGAGAAAGCGGTGGGAGAGGGCCTGGCGAGACTTTGTGGGCATTCCCATTTGGGGCCGCTGTTGCCGTGCCCATCAGGAGTTGGAGGCGAGCGATTGTCCGGTGCTATAACGCGCTGGATATCTGCATGTGTTGTTCGTTGTCGCCACTGCATGTGTACAGCACACAGATGCCTATAAAGAAAATGTCAATCAATGCAGTATTTTTGAATTGGAAAAAGCAAATGTCGGCCTGAGATAACATGGTTGCCAGAATTACATGGGGCAGTGCTTCATCAGGTATGCTTTCAGATTTTTCTGGGAAATAAAATTGAGGCGGGGGTATGCGAGAGAATAATTTCGATCTGCTTCGACTCATGGCGGCCTTAGGCGTGTTCTGGGCCCATGGTTCTCTCTTCTATGATCTGCAGATCACCCCGTTTTTCAACAATACCTACAGCGCTGGCTCGCTGTCGGTGTACGTCTTTTTCTTTATCAGTGGCTATCTCAATGTGCAGAGCTGGCGTCGAACGGCGCAATGCACAGCGTTTGGCATCAAGCGGGCGCTGAGGATTTTCCCCGGGCTGCTGGCGGCGGCCTTTGTCTCGGTGTTTGTCATTGGTGGACTGATGACGACGCTGGACCTGAAAAGCTTTCTGGCTTCGGGGCAGACCTGGGGGCTGTTTGTCAACTATGGCAGCGGCCTTGCAACACTCAACCACCTGCCGGGAGTGTTCGCCAACAATCCTATTCAAAACGCGGTCAATGGCTCCTTGTGGACCATCAAGTACGAAGTGATGATGTATATCCTGCTGGCCCTTTTTGGCGTCACGCTTGGGCTTTCCCGCCGGGTTCTCATCACCATCGTGGCGCTGTCGGCCGCGGCTTTTCTGTTGGTCAAGGTTCCTGCATTGGATGAGGGAGCCATCAGCTGGCGAGATTTCTGGCAATTCGCCGCCATGTTCTTTGCGGGGGCTGCTTTTAACTACATTCCCGCCCATCGCAGGTTATGGCTGATCGTGCCCATGCTGTTGGGCTTCGCGATTGCTTGCACCGGTACCAACCTGGCGGTCGTTCAGGGCGGGGTTTTTCTCTGTTTGCCCAGTGCCATTTTTCTGCTGGCCCATTGGAAGCCCCTGACCCGTATCCGGCTGCGCCATGATTTGTCTTATGGCATCTACATCTATGCATTTCCGGTGCAGCAGGCCCTCACCGAGATCAGCCTGAGACATGGGATTTCCAAGCCTATATATATGGTCGTGGCGCTGGTCATCGTGTTGATGCTGGCGCTGGCATCCTGGGTCCTGATCGAGCGCCCGGCCATCGCATGGTCCCGCGCTCTGGTGAAGCCTAGGCGTCGGCCCTCGCATTCCTATGTAGAACCCTGAAATGATCCAGCAAATACAGTTACTCCGCTTGATGGCGGCGCTATGGGTGGTGGTTTTTCATGGCGCGTTGCTGGGGATGTTTTCGGAGGTTAGCCCCTGGCTGGCTTCTGTCATCCAGTTTGCCTATGCCGGGGTGGATGTTTTCTTCGTTATCAGCGGCATCATCATGGCGCATTCCACCAAAAATATAGGCTATGGGCCACGCACTGCAGCGACATTTCTGCTGGCTCGACTGTCCAGAATCTATACCGGCTGGTGGCCGGCCATGCTGCTCTATGTCATCTACTTAAAAGTAACGCATCAACTCGGCCCCCACATCCAGCTGCAGGCATCATTTTTTCTCTACTTTTCGGATCTTGCAGGCCTTGTCAGCATTGCGATCTGGTCATTGATGTTTGAGCTGTATTTTTACCTGCTCTTATCACTGGGCTTGCTGCTGCCGAAATGGAATCGTGAGCGCGCTCTTAAAATTCTTTTTGCTGCACTGGTTGTGCTCAATCTCTATCTGTTGGGGGGGCGCTCTGCTGCAGATGGAGGCAGGGAGCAAAACTGGATTCAGCTCTTTTATATAGCCCCGCTGGTCGCCGAGTTTTTTATGGGCTACTTTCTATACCAGTATCTTCAAAAACAGTCGGCGGCGTCATGGAAACCATGGGGGCTGCTGGCGGCCACATGGATTGCGCTCATTGTCTATTCCATGCCCCATTTTGAAGATTATCCTTATGGTTTGGCGAATTTTCATTACTGGCCAGAACGCGCGGTGTTGATTGGCGGCGCCGCCTTGGCAATTGTCGGCATGGCCTTGAAGCTTCCTTCTCCGAAGAGCAGGTTCTTGCGCATGTTGGCGCAGTGGGGCGACTACTCTTACGCTATTTATTTGCTGCACATTCTGGCGTTCAGCCTGATGCTGACGCTATTGCCATGGAATAGTTTGAATGGCCAACTCCATCTGGTGATTGCCCTTGGCGTCATCCTGGCCTTGCTGCCAGTCTCGGCCGCCTACTACCACTGGGTCGAACGCCCAGCCTATCGATTCTGCCGCCAACGCATCAACCGCTGGCTGAACCCGCTGGTTCCTGATGGGTCTGGGCTGCTGCCGATCTACAAAAATCAACAGCCGCGATAAGGCATGCGCGGAGGGCGCTTAGAGCCATGGTGACTCAGCAGTGGATATGAGGAGCATACCGGGCGCAAGCACCAGCGTCGCAGACCATGCGTTGAAATACTGAGAGGCGGAAAAGAGAGCAGGGCGCAGCCTCTGTCGGTCTGTGTTACCGGGGCGGATACCGAAGTGGCGGAAGACAGCTGGAGTCGAACCAACCCAGGAGTGGCTGACACCCCTCACCGGGTTTGAAGCCCGGCCGCGCCACCGGGCACGATTGCCTTCCCTGCAACACGTGCGTGTTGGGCAAGATGGAAGATTGTAGCGGCTCCGCGTGGCGGCTGCGGCTGGCGCTGCCGCATACCCTGGAGTGGCTTACGAGGTGCTACCTGCCTGCCAACGGACACCCGGACGCAGCACATGCGTATCGCGCACGCGGCGGGTGTAGCCCACGCGGTCGAAGAACTCCAGGATCTGGATGGCGCGCTTGCGGCCCAAAGCGGTGGCATCGCGGAAGGCATGGGCCTGCACTTCGCCGCGCTCGGCCTGTTGCGCAAGCTCTGCGGTGAGTGCCGCCAGCGCATCCATGCAGGGCGCGGCATAGAACAAGTCCTTGACCACCTGGAACACCAAGCCCTGACGGGACAGCTTTTTGAGCAGCTGGCGCACCAGCTCCTCCCCGGCGCCATGGTCGCGGGCCAGGTCGCGCACCCAGGGCGGGTCAAAGCGCCCTGCGGTGATGGCCGGCAGCAGCCGCTGGGCCAGGGCTTGTTCGGCCTCGCTCAGTTGCACCGTGTGGCCGGGCAGGTGCAGCCAGGCGCCGCTGCTGGCGATCTGGCCGGCGGCGATCAGCGCATCGAGCAGGCCGTAGTAGAGGGCATCGTGGGGGCCATGCTGCAGCGCAGGCAGGGCCATGCGGCGCAGCCGGGCTGCGTTGATGCCGGGCTCGTCTGGGGCCACTTCGTGAAAGCGTTGCAGGGCTTGCAGCAACTGGTCTTGCAGCGTTTGCCAGGCAGCGATATCCACCAGTAAGGCGTCGCCATCGGGCAGCGGCAGGCTGGTGCTGTGCGTGGCGATGGCAGGCGTGGCCGTGCCGGTCAGCCGTACCAACTGCGAGCGCGCCAGGCCCAGCGGTGCCTCGGCCAGCAGCGGGCCGGTGTCGGCCGTGTCAATCCAGTGCGCCAGGGCGGCCAGGTAGGCCATGCGGCTTTCGCTGCGGCGCTTGCGGGCGGGGGCATAGGGGTCGAGCACCATGGCACCAGCAATGGTGCGGTTGGCCTGGGCATTGCGCACGATGACGCGGTCACCGGGCAGCACCAGGGCGGGTGCATCCAGCACCAGCTGGGCCAGCGCTTCGGTGCCTGGGGCCAGGTCGCCATCTTGCAGCAAGGCGATATGGCCGGTGCAGCGCATGGTGCCCAGGTGCAGGTGTACGGCGGCCCATTGCGCCAGTGGCGGCGCATTGGCCAGCAGGTGCAGGCGCACATCGATGCGCTGGGTGGTCTGGCGCAGGCGTGCGTCCATGATCCAGTCGCCGCGCGTGATGGCTTCCTTGGCAATGCCGGCCAAGTTCAGCGCGCAGCGCTGGCCGGCCAGGCCCCGCTCGCTGGCCTGGTTTTGCGCATGGATGCTGCGCACGCGTACGGGCTCGTCGCTGGCGGAATGCACAAGGCTGTCGCCCACTGCTACCTGGCCATTGAAGACGGTGCCGGTGACCACCGTGCCTTGGCCGGGCAGGCTGAAGACCCGGTCCACCGCTAGGCGGAACAGCCCGCCATGGGCGCGCTGGGGCATGGCCTGGGCCTGCTGGTGCAGATGCTGGCGCAGGGCCCAGACGCCCGGGTCATCAGGCAGCGCGGCTGCGGTCTCAAAAATAGGGGCATCGGCCAGGTTGCTGCGCGCCAGAATGGCGGTGATCTCGTCGCGCACTTCATCGATGCGGGCACGGGGCACGCGGTCCACCTTGGTGAGCGCGATGCTGCCGTGGCGGATGCCCAGCAGCTGCAAAATTTCCAGATGCTCCAAGGTCTGGGGCATCACGCCGTCATCGGCGGCCACCACCAGCAAGGCATGGTCGATGCCGACGGCCCCAGCGGCCATGGTGTGCACAAATTTCTCGTGGCCGGGCACATCGATGATGCCCAGCACATCGCCATTGGCCAGGCGCGTATAGGCGTAGCCCAGTTCGATGGAGATACCGCGCGCTTTTTCTTCTTTCAGGCGGTCGGTTTCCACACCGGTGAGGGCACGCACCAAGGTGGTCTTGCCATGGTCGATATGGCCTGCGGTGCCGATGATCATGCCGGGCCGTCCTTGCCGCTGCTGCCCAGCGCCAGCTGCTGCAGGTTGGCAGCAAAGGCGGGCTGGTCAGCGGCTTCGAGGCAGCGCAAGTCCAGCCACAGCGCATCGTCGCGCAGCCGGCCGATCACCGGGCGCGGCAGCTGGCGCAGTGCGGCTTCCAGTTGCTGCAGCAGGCGGCCGGCGCGTTTGCGCTCACTGGGGCGCACGACGAGGCCGTGGCTCGGCAGGCTCTCGACGGGCAGCGCGCCGCTGCCAATCTGGCTGGTCATCGCTGCATGGTCCACCACATAGTCGGCGCCCAGCAAGTTTTGCAACGGCTCTTGCAGCAGCATCGCCTGCTGCTGCATGGCGGCAGCGGGGCGGGTGAACAGGCGCAAGGTGGTCAGGCGCTCTGCCAGTTTTTCCGGATGCAGGTAGAGGCGCAAGGTGGGTTCCAGCGCGGCCAGGGTGAGCTTGCCCACACGCAGTGCGCGCTTGAGCGGGTTTTTCTTGATCTGGGCGATCAGGGCCTTGCTGCCGACGATGATGCCGGCCTGCGGGCCGCCCAGCAGCTTGTCACCGCTGAAGGTAACGATATCGGCGCCGGCCTCGACCGTCTCGCGCACGGTGACCTCATACGGCAGGCCCCAGTCGCGCATGTCGATCAGGGTGCCGCTGCCCAGGTCCACGATCAAGGGCAACTGGCGCGCATGGGCGATGCGCGCCACATCGGCCTCAGGCACCGACTTGGTAAAGCCGCTGATCGCGTAGTTGCTGCAATGCACCTTCATCAGCGCCGCGCTGTGCTCGCCCAGTGCGGCTTCGTAGTCCTTCTCATGGGTGCGGTTGGTGGTGCCCACTTCTACCAGGCGGGCGCCCGCGCGGGTCATCACATCGGGGATGCGGAAGGCGCCGCCAATCTCGACCAGCTCGCCGCGCGAGACCACCACCTCCTTGTCGCGCGCCAAGGTGGACAGCACCAGCAGCACGGCGGCTGCATTGTTGTTGACGATGGTGGCCGCTTCTGCGCCGGTCAGGCGGCAGACGAGGTCTTCGACCAGGTCATCGCGGTCACCGCGGCCGCCGTCGGCCAGGTCGTATTCCAGGTTACTGGGCGTCGCCAGGGCCTGCACCACCGCATCGATGGCCTCTTGCGGCAAGAGCGCCCGGCCCAGGTTGGTGTGCAGCACCGTGCCGGTCAGGTTGTAGACGGCTTTGAGACGCGGCGCAAAAAGCTGTTGTAGCTGGTGCTCGGCAGCATCCAGCAGGGCATCGGCACTGTCAGGACTGCTGCCCGCCTCTGCCAGCCAGCGGCTGCGGGCATCCGCCAGTGCTGCGCGGATGGCTTGTGTGCACTGGGTCTTGCCATAGCTGTCCAACAGCGCAGCGGTGCGCGGGTGCTGCAGCAGCTTGTCAACAGAGGGCAGGTGGGACGGTGCGTTCATGGGCAAACCAGCTTAAACAGGGGCAGACATAAAAAAACGATGGGCTGCAGCGGGCAGCGCCATCGTTCAGTATGGCATGGTGCCAAGCCTCAGATCAGGGATGCGATCTCAGTGCAGATCGGGCACGCTGCCATCGGCATCCGCCGCTTGCGGCTCAGCGACAGCCACAAACAGCAGCGGGTTGCCACTGGCACGCGCGAAGGACGTCTGCTCGCTCATCAGCAGGTCCAGCATCAGGCTGGCCAGGTCATCGGCCAGCGGCTCGGCCAGCGGGTCTTTTTCCTGGTTGACCATTTTGCGGTAGCTGCCGCACTCGGTACAGGTCTCTGCCAGCACGACATCCTTGCCGCCCTCCAGGCCCTGGTAGCGCACGCCCTTGGTCGATTCGCAGTGGCTGCACTTGATGCGCACCATATGCCATTCGGTGGCGCAGCAGCCGCAGTGCAGATAGCGGTGGCCGGCCATCTTGCCGCCGATGCGCACCACGCCCGCGACCGGCTCGGTGGCGCAGACCGGGCAGATGGTGGCCGGGTTGGTAAAGGGGATGTCGGCCAGGCGCAGTTGGCTGGCGCGGGTGGCAAACACCACTTGCAAGGCCGCCATCACAAAAGGCGCCAGGCCCACATCGCGCGCGGCCAGCTCCTTGGTGAGCAGGCGCTTGGCCAGTGCATTGCGGTCGTCGTTGTTGCAGCGTTGCAGCTCGGCAATCAAGGGCTGCAGTGCTTCGGGCAGGCCATCGGCACTGGCCAACTGGCCCAGCATGCCGTCCAGCACCTGGTGCCAGGCGGGGTCCAGGTGGTCGGCCGCTGGCAGCAAGGGCGACGAGAACTGCTGGGCCTGGGCAATGGCCGCTGCATCCGGTGCGGCAACTTGCAGGCCCTGAGCCGCTTTGTGCTGGGCTTCCACCAGCTTGGCGATAAACAGCAGGTAGTCCGCAATCGGGTTGCCATCGGCCAGTTGGCGGATGCGCTGGGCACGGTCGAGGAACAGACTGCTGGTATTGGGCAGCAGCACGCGCGGGAAACTAGTGTGGTCGAGCGACTCGATTTCACCGGGTTGAAGAATGCGTTGCATACGGGGATTTTCTCAAATATCAACGCCGATAGTCCTGGCGGGGCTATCGGCGTTGGGGAGGAGGGCGTGGAGCGTTGGCGTGGGGCACAGCGGGATGCGGCCACTGACCGTATTCCGTGTGCCAGCCCACAGGCGCATCAGGCGCCGTGTTTGCGGCTGGTCTGCTTGTCCAGGTCCGTTGTGTCGCCCGTCATGCGGCGGTACCACAGCGGGTGGTGAAAGCGCGCCCAGGCGCGGGTGACGGTGCCGCGCGTCATCGCGCGGATCGTGCCCTTGGTCCAGATGGCGGCATAGATGTGGGCGATGATCAGACCGATCAGTCCAAAAGCCGACAGCGCATGCAGCAGCGCCGCAGCGCGCACCACATTCACCGGCAGGTTCCACCAGGCACGCCACATCAGCACGCCGGTCACCAAGAGGCCCGCCATGCACAGCACCAGCATCCAGAACAGTACTTTCTGGCCGCCGTTGTACTTGTCCACTGGCGGCATCTTTTCGTGCTCGCCGTTGACCAGGGCCGGCACGTTCTTGAGCCACTCCACATCGTTCTTGCGAATGAGGTTGAGCTGCCAGAAGCGGAAGAACATCAGCACAAAGCCGACGCTCATCACCAGACCGATGTAGGGATGCAGGATGCGGGTCCAGGGTCCGCCACCGAACAGGTTCGTCATGAAGAAGAACGAGGGGTGGAAGAACGCCAGGCCCGACAAGGCCAGCAGCACAAAGCTGATCGCGACCACCCAGTGGTTGACGCGTTCGCCAGCGGTGTAGCGCTGAATATCACGGGTCTTGCTTTTCATCGTCCAGACTCCTCGTGGTGGTCAATGCCCTTTTCCGCGCGGGCCCGGGCGGCTTCTTCCTCTTCGAGCTCCTCAGGCACTTCCAGCGGGCCCTTGGTGATGTAGTGGAAGAAACTGCCGACGGCCGCAACGCCCAAGGCGGCCAGCGCCAGCGGCTTGGCCACACCCTTCCACAGGCTCACCATCGGGCTGATCGATGGATCATCGGGCAGGCCGTGGTAGAGCGAGGGCTTGTCGTTATGGTGCAGCACATACATCACGTGGGTGCCGCCCACGCCTTGCGGATCGTAGAGGCCAGCCTTGTCAAAGCCGCGCTCCTTCAGATCGACAATGCGCTCCTCGGCACGCTCTTGCATGGCGGTCTTGGTGCCAAACATGATGGCGCCGGTCGGGCAGGTCTTGACGCAGGCGGGTTCCTGGCCGACTGCTACGCGGTCCGAGCACAAGGTGCACTTGTAGGCCTTGTGGTCCTTCTTGGAGATGCGCGGGATGTTGAACGGGCAACCGGTCACGCAGTAGCCGCAGCCCACGCAGTTTTCCTCCTGGAAATCCACGATGCCGTTGGTGTACTGCAAGATGGCACCAGGAGACGGGCAGGCCTTGAGGCAGCCCGGGTCTTCGCAGTGCATGCAGCCGTCCTTGCGGATCAGCCATTCCAGGTTGCCGGTGGCTTCGTTTTCGTATTCCGAAAAACGCATCACCGTCCAGGAGTTGGCCGTCAGGTCGGTCGGGTTGTCGTAGACCCCGGCCGCTGCTGTGCCCACATCGTCACGCAGATCGTTCCACTCCATGCAGGCGGTCTGGCAGGCCTTGCAGCCGATGCACTTGGAGACATCGATCAGCTTGGCCACCTCGCCGCCATGCGGGCTGCGCACGCTGGGTGATGGGGTGGTGGTGGCGGAGCGGCGCTTGATATCCAATGATTGAAGAGATGACATCGCTGCTCCTTAGATCTTCTCAACCTTCACGAGGAAGGTCTTGAACTCTGGCGTGTTGCTGTTGCCGTCACCCACAAACGGGGTGAGGGTGTTGGCGAGGAAGCCAGGCTTGGTCAGGCCCTTGAAGCCCCAGTGGATAGGAATACCCACGTGGTGCACCGTCTTGCCTTCGATCTGCATGGGCTTGATGCGCTTGGTCACCACCGCAGCGGCCTTGATGTAGCCCCGCTTGGAGCTGACCTTCACCATGGCGCCTGTCGCAATGCCGATCTCCTTGGCCAGCGCCTCGCCGATCTCGACGAACTGCTCGGGCTGGATGATGGAGTTCAGCAGCGCGTGCTTGGTCCAGTAGTGGAAGTGCTCCGTCAAACGGTAGGTCGTCCCCACATGCGGGAACTCGTCCGCCTTGCCGAAGGTGTCCCAAATAGCAGGGAACACGCGGGCTGCCGGGTTGCTGACGGCCTTGGCGTTCTTCGGGTACATCGGGTTGTAGCCCAGCGGGTTGTCAAATGCCTCGTAGTGCGTCGGGAACGGGCCTTCGTTCAGTCCCTTGCGGGCAAAGAAGCGGGCCACCCCTTCCGGGTTCATGATGAACGGACCGGTGCCGGTTTCGGGCTTGATGGTTGCGCCGTAATCGGGCACATCTGCGCCACCCCAGGTCTTGCCGTTCCACTGCACCAGCGGGCGGTTGGGGTTGAAAGGCTTGCCTTCCAAGTCCGCCGAGGCGCGGTTGTACAGCACGCGGCGGTTGGCCGGCCAGGCCCAGGCCCAGTTCAGCGTGTTGCCGATACCGGTCGGGTCGCTGTTGTCGCGGCGGCCCATCTGGTTGCCCGCCTCGGTCCAGCTGCCCGTCCAGATCCAGCAGCCACTCATCGTGGTGCCGTCGTCGCGCAGTTCGCCAAAGCCGGACAGCTGCTGGCCGGCAGGGCGCAAGACCTTGCCATCCGGAGCCGTCAGGTCGGTCAGTGCCCGGCCGTTGTACTCCTTGGCAATCTCTTCGGACGACGGATGTGCCGGCTGCGAATAAGGCCACCAGAGGTTCTGGATCGGGTCGGGGAACTTGCCGCCGTCCTGCTGGTAAGCGGCCTTCATGCGCAGGTGCAGCGCCGACATGATAGCGATATCGGTCTTGGCCTCGCCTGGTGGCTCGGAGGCCTTCCAGTGCCACTGCAACACACGCGAGGAGCTCACGACAGCGCCATCTTCTTCAGCGAAGCAGGTGGTGGGCAGGCGGAACACCTCGGTCTGTACCGATGCGGTGTCGATGTCGTTGTGCTCGCCGTAGTTCTTCCAGAACTCCGAGGTCTCGGTGGCCAGCGGGTCCATGATGACCAGGAACTTGAGCTTGGCCAGACCGTCGCGCACGCGGCTCTTGTTGGACAGCGCCGCCAGCGGGTTGAAGCCCTGGGCGATGTAGCCGTTGACCTTGCCTTCGTTCATCAGCTCGAAGATCTGCAGCATGTCGTACTGCTTGTCGAGCTTGGGCAGGTAGTCATAGCCCCAGTTGTTTTCCAAGGTAGCAGCCGGGCCCCAGAAAGCCTTCATCAGGCTCACATGGAACTTGGAGTAGTTCTGCCAGTAGCTCATCTGGTTGGCACGCAAAGGCTTTTGCGTACGCGCTTCGATGTACTTCTGGTAGTCCTGCTCGCCCTGGTTGGCCAAGGTCAGATAGCCGGGCAGTGCGTTCGACAGCAGGCCCAAGTCGGTCAGACCTTGGATGTTGGAGTGACCGCGCAAGGCGTTCATGCCACCACCGGCCACGCCGATATTGCCCAAGAGCAGTTGCACCATCGCGCCGGTACGCAGGATCTGCGCGCCGATCGAGTGCTGGGTCCAGCCCAGTGCGTACAGGATGGTGGCCGCGCGACCAGCCTCTGCCGTCGATGCGAGTTTTTCGCAGACATGCAGGAACTTGGCCTGGGGCGTGCCGCAGGCGCTCTCCACCTTCTCAGGCGTGTAGCTGGCGTAATGGCGCTTGAGCCATTGGTAGACGCAACGTGGGTGCTGCAGGCTCGGGTCGGTCTTGACGTAACCGTCCTCGCCCAGCTCGTAGTCCCAGCTGGCCTTGTCGTAGGTGCGCTTTTCCGGGTTGTAGCCCGAGAAGATACCTTCGTCGAACGCAAAGTCTTCCCGCACGATGAACGTGAAGTCGGTGTAGTTGCGAACGTACTCGTGGTGGATCTTGTCGTTACTCAGCAGGTAATTGATCACACCGCCGAGGAAAACAATGTCCGAACCGGAGCGGATAGGGGCGTAGAAATCCGCCACCGAAGCCGATCGGTTAAAGCGCGGGTCGACCACCATGAAGTGAGCCTTGTTGTGCTCCTTCGCCTCGGTCACCCATTTGAAGCCGCAAGGGTGGGCTTCAGCGGCATTGCCGCCCATGATCAAAATAACGTCCGCGTTCTTGATGTCGACCCAATGGTTCGTCATCGCTCCACGGCCAAACGTCGGGGCAAGACCTGCCACCGTCGGGCCGTGTCAGACACGTGCTTGGTTATCGAATGCCAACATGCCCCAAGAACGGGCCACTTTGTAGGTGATGTAACCGGCTTCATTGCTGGCAGCCGATGCGGCCAGCATGCCGGTCGATGTCCAACGGTTCACCGTCAGGCCATCATCGGTCTTCTCCAGGAAGTTCGCGTCGCGATCGTCCTTGAGCAGCTTGGTAATGCGGGTCAGCGCCTCATCCCAGGACAGGCGCTTCCACTCGTTGGAGCCGGGCGCGCGGTATTCGGGGTAGAGCAGGCGGTTGGGGCTGTGGACGATGTCCAGCAGCGATGCGCCCTTGGGGCACAAGGTGCCGCGGTTGACAGGATGGTCGGGATCGCCTTCGACGTGGATCACCGAGAGTTTGGCGTTCTTGCCGCCATCGCCCAGCGAGTACATCAAAATGCCGCAGCCAACAGAGCAATACGTGCAGGTTTGCCGTGTCACTGTGCTGCCGACCAGCTTGTACTGACGAACCCCAGCCAGCGCGGTGGCGGGCGAGAAGCCCATCACTGCCAGGCTGGAACCCGCCAGAGTCGAACCAGTCACTTTCATGAACTGGCGTCTGGAGAATTGCACCATGGGGGTGTCCTTTCAATGAAGGATGCTTGTTTTCTATGCTTACGACACAAATTGTAGTCTTCTCCCCCTGAAAGCAGAATAGTTGGGCATTCGGGGTATTCAGCACGTTTGACAAATTGGTAAAAATCCGGGACATGCGGTGTGTCAGCGACAAATACCAATACATTTCACAAACTTGCGTGAAACTGTGAATAATATGCTTTATGAATTTTTTCGGCCTGATGCCAAGGGGGAGACCATGGACCACCACACTGCAGCTGCGCGCCGACCATTCTTGCTCTGGGCGCTGTCGGCATCGGCGCTGCTGGCCGGCTGTGGCTCTTCGCCCCCGCGCACCGCGCGGCAAGAGGGTGGGCAGCGCAGCGCAGGTGGTACATCGACGTCACCGCGTGTGGACAGCGGCGTCGTGCCCATCAACCTGGGACTGAGCGGCGAGCTGCGTGAGGCGCTGTATGCGCGGGTGATGCTGGTCGTGAACACCCCCTACACCTATGGCGGCAATACGCCCGAGGGCGGCTTTGACTGCAGTGGCCTGATCCAGTATGCGATCCAGGGCATCACCACGCGCCGGCTGCCGCGTACTACGGCGCAATGGGCGGGAGTGAGCGCCGAGATCGACCGGGGTGACCTGAAACGCGGGGATTTTGTGTTCTTCAACACGATGGGCGGGCGCTACTCGCACATGGGCATTTATGCCGGCAACAACCAGTTTGTGCATGCGCCATCAAGCGGTGGCGTGGTCAAGACGGTGAGTCTGGCCAACCCCTATTTCTCGCGCAGATTTACCGAAGCCCGCACGATTTTTGACGCTTGATAATATTCATCGGCCATATAACCGATGGAATAGTGGCAAGCATCTAACGCCAGGCGTAGGCACCCCAGGGGTGCGAGGCATCCAGCAACCAGTGCTGCAACTCCTCGGGGCTGATGCTGCGGCCCAGCGCATCGGACCGGCCCTTGGCCACCCATTGCGCGCGGCCCTGCGTGTAGGCCTGCGCAAACTCCTGCCAGCTGCCAAAACAATCACGTGCCCGTGCAGCATTGAGCTGCAGCAGCTGCCACTGCTGCTCAGGGCTGATCCAGCCCAGCATGGCGGCGGTGCGCACAAAGAAGCTCGTGCGCGCGCAGGCAAAAGCCATCGCGGCGCGGGCATCTTCCCCCGCTTGCAGCCGTTCCACATCCAGACACCACCAGCGCGTGCGCATGCGCTCAGGCAATTGCGCGCGCACCTGGGCATCGTCCAGATCGGTGCGCAGGCCAAAGGCGTGCAAGGCCATGGGCCGCAGCGATGCCGCCAGGCTGGTGGTGGGTGCGGGCATGTCGCTGTCGGCAAAACCGCCTTTGAGCGCATGGAAGGCCATTGGGTGTGCCAAGGCCAGCGCCCAGTTCTGCTCGGGGGTTAGCAGGTAATGCGCAATCGGCGCCGAAGCGGCAGTGGCTTGGCTGCCCCATTGCCGGCGAAAGGCTTGCACGCATTGCCACACCAGCCACAGTCCGATGGCTGCCACCAGGATCTGAATCATCGCTGCACCTCCGGCTGTGTGCTCGGCGGTGTTTTGCCCGCCTGCTCCAGGCTGTAGGCCAGTGCAGGCGGCAGCGTTTGGCCCGCCAGCAGGCTGCTGTCATGCGCGGCGGCCAGCCACTGCACCAGTGGCGAAAGTTGGGGCACATGGGCCAGCAGGCGGGGCTGGCGCTGCCAAATCTGCAAATGCTCGGCTTCGCTGTGCAGGGTCTCGACTGCATGCCACCCCGCTTGGGAACCGCTGGTGCGCAGCAGGCGCATGCCCAGCGCATCATCGGGCGTCTCTTCGCTGGTGTGCAGCTGGTTCAAAAAAGCGATGACATCGGCGCGGTAGCGGTCCACCGGCGGGCGGTTTTGTTTGCCCTTGATCTGGTCGATGCGCAAGCGCCCATCGGGCTGCAGCCAGGCATTGATGGTGATGCGGGGCTGGCGCTGGCCGGTGCGGTAGCTGAAGATGCGCATGCGGCCTTGCTCGCAGCCTTCGGCATAGTGCTCGCCATAGCCGCCGGTCAACTGGCGGCGGTTGGCAAATTGGCCCAGGCAGTGGCGCATCATCTGGCTCTCGTAGGCCATCTCTTCGCGCAGCACGCCGCTGCCGGGCAGCAGCTCAACGAACTCGCCCTGGCTGCCTTGCCACAGCGGCTGCACCGCCTGGGGCTGGTGCTGGCGCCAGCCGGCCAGTTGCTGGGCCTCAAAGGCCTGGTGCTCCTGCGCCCAGCGCTCCAGTGCCTGCGGGCAGTTGATGCGGGCGAGCTTGCCTTCCAGCGAAGTGCCCTGACGCGATTGCAAAAACTCCAGCAACTGGCGTTCCAAGGCCAGCACGCTGTCATGGCTGGGGTTGATCCACCACAGCACCGCATCGTTGGGGCTGGATTCGGGCCCTGGCTTGCGGGCCAGCAAGGCCAGCGCCCAGGCCGGCGCGCCAGCGGGGTAGTGCTGCTGCAGTGCTTCGGTGGTGGTGATGGCCTGCACTGCCTCGGGAGGCGCGTTGAAGTTGCCCACCAGGTAGCGGTAGAAGTGGTTCTGCAGCCAGGCCTCTATTTCAGCGCTGTCGCCGCGCTCGCGGCTGCGCGCGCTGATGCGGGCCTTCAACTCTGGCGCGTTGACCACATTGCGCGCCAGGTACACGGTGCTGTTGCGCATTGATGCGCTTACCAGAACTTCCACCAGGCTTTGCCGCCTGCTGTGTCAGGCGCTGTGGTGATCAGCTGGGCGCTCAGCTTGTCGACGCTGGTTTGCAGCTTCTCGCGCTCGGCCGGGTCATCGACGGGCGCACAGGCCAGCGCCAGTTGGTAGATCTTTAGCGCCTCTGGGTCCGTGCCCGAGGTCTGCATCGCATCGCCCGCGCGGCGCAGCAGATAGGGGTTTTGGCGCTGCTCCAGCTCGGGCAGCAGCGCCTGCAGGCGTGGCAGCACCTCGGCGCCATGGGTGGCCGAGTAGTAGTCCAGCTGGTTCAGCAGGCTGCGCAGATAGTCATAGCGCTCGCTGCGCTGCTCGTCCTCGTCAAGCTGGCTCCACCACTCGTCCAGGCGCTCCAGCCAGATGCTGTTTTCTACATTGCGGTCTTGCTGGTAGAGCGCGTAGGCCACCTTGGGGAAGTAATCGCAGGGGCTGTGGCGGCTGTAGCCATTGTCCCGGCTGTAGTGCCACAGCTGCTCAGCCGCAGCAATGAGCTGCGCGTAGTTGTCGCTGTCGATATGGGTGGAGACGATGCCGTTGTAGTGCTCGGCAAAGGGGCTGGTCGCGATACCCTTGGCATGCAGGGCCAGCGCACCGTCGTAGTTCTCGTCGTTGTAGCGGTACTTGATGGCCAGGTTGTTGCACAGCATCGAGTAGTCGTGCAGGTTGCCATCCTTGTAGCTGCCCTGGCCGGTGGCAAACCAGTGCTCAAAGCGGGCCTGCCCCGTCTCGTAGTAGTGCTTGATCCAGCGCAGCAGCTCGTCATAGGGCCAGTCGGCGGGCAGCTCGTCGCCTTCCATGCCGATGGCCTGCATCAGCGCCTCGTCATCATCCAGCTGCACGCCCATGGCATAGCACCAGCTGCCGCTGTCGCAGCGGATATAGGGTGACTGCAGCGCGCTGGCCAGGCCGGCCACGCGGGCGCGGCAGACAAAGAGGCGATAGGCCAGCTCGCCATTGGCGTACTGCGGGCGCTCGGCCAGCGTCTCCAGCAGCGGCAAGGCCTGCGCATACTGCTGCTGCACAAACAAGTGGTTGCCTTGCAGCAGGCGCCACATCGGGTGGTTGAGCGACTGCTGCTGCACCAGCGCGCTGTAGTGCGCAAAGGCCTGGTCGGCATCCATGTCGGCGGGCAAAAATTCGGCCAGGTCCTCGTCCTGGGCGGCGGCCATCAAGGTCAGCGCCCAGTAGGGCGCGCCATCCGATTCACCCAGCTGGGCCAGCGCCTGGCGGCTGGCTGCTTCGCGCGATCCTGGGCGGCTGTGCAGGCTGCTTTCAAAGCACATGTGGGCGGCTTCGGGCAAGCGGGCGGCCTGCACTAGCCAATCGATCAGCAAGGCGCTGCTGTTGTCATCGCTGTCGCGCACCAGCGCAAACCTGCCTTCCTGGCCTTTGCTGATGGCGGCATCCAGCGCGCCTTGCTGGTGCAGACTGCCAGCGGCCAGCCGAGCGAGCTGCGCCCGGGTATCGCGCCAGGCGGCGGGCGATGCGTTGCTGGGCAGGCTGGCCAGGGTCAGCTCGCTGTGCAGGGCCAGCGCGTCGGGCGCCAGCGCAATGATGTCCTCGCCCAGCAGCAGCCAGTCGTCGGTGTCGATGTCCTGGCCCGCTTCCGCGCGCTGGAGTTTTTGAAGCGCGTAGTGGCCCAGGTCCCGGGCAGCTTCGGAGTTGTTCTTGGCCGCTTCGATGCGGCCCAGGCGTGTGGCCAGCATCGCATCGTCCCAGGCGCGCAGGTGGGCGCGGTCGGCCTGCTGGCTTTTGTGCTGGTGTTGTTTGCGGCAGATCTGCTCTTGCAGATCCAGTGCCTGCGCCTGGTGGGCATGGCGTGCCAGGTGGCGCCAGGCGCGGTCCAGGTCGCCCTGGTCACCGGCCTGTTCCACGGCGGCCATGGCGTTCTCGATCACGCTGCGGTAGGTGCCCTCCGGTAGCGCGTCCACATCTTCTGCCGCATCGGTCTGCATCATCGCCAGGGTGACGGCGGCATCGCGCTGGGCGCTGGGGGCCAAGTCTTGCAAGAGCCGGGGCTGGTGCTGCTGCACGGCAGCCAGGGCCTGCGCCGGCTGGCCAGCCATGCTCCACAGGCGGTAGAGGCGGCGCAGCTGGTCGACATCATCGGGCAGAAGAGGGCGTGATGCCAGCTGCTCGGCAGCGGCCGCCTGGCGGGCCGACCATTCCTGCGATTCGTCATCGGCGTCAAAAAAGGCTTCTACATGGTCCAGAAAGGCATCGAGCGCCTCGCTGCGCAGGGCGGTGTTGGGATCGGATGCGGAAGCCATGAGGATGGAGCCTTTCTAGTCGTTATGGCGCATCCCTCATGCGCCCCCTGCATGCTAACGGCCCCCAAGGCGGGTGTGGCCTTTGCGGGCTCCGAAAGCAGGCAGAACGGCCATTTTCACCGTGTTTTGTGCAGCTGACCAGCGCTGCGCAAACCGGTCAACTGCGGCTCTCAGTGGGTGATAAGCACTTCACCGCGCAAGGTGTAGGTCATGCTCTCGGTGATGCGCACATCGACCATCTGGCCAATCAGGCGCTCCTGGCCGGGGAAGTTGACCACGCGGTTGCACTCGGTGCGGCCCATCAGCTCGCCGTTGTCGCGCTTGGATTTGCCCTCTACCAGCAGGCGCTGCACGGTGCCCAGGCGCTCATCGCTGATGGCCTTGATGTTGTGGTTGATGACGGCTTGCAGCTCTTGCAGGCGGCGCAGCTTGACCTCGTAAGGTGTGTCATCGGGCAGGTTGGCGGCGGGGGTGCCGGGGCGGGGGCTGAAGATAAAGCTGAACGAGTTGTCAAAGCGCACATCGTCGATGAGCTTCATCATCTTCTGGAAGTCTTCTTCGGTCTCGCCGGGGAAGCCGACGATAAAGTCGCTGCTCATCGCCAGATCGGGGCGGATGGCGCGCAGCTTGCGCACCGTGCTCTTGTATTCCATAGCGGTGTAGCCGCGCTTCATCGCCATCAGGATCTTGTCGCTGCCATGCTGCACCGGCAAGTGCAGGTGCGATACCAGCTTGGGGATCTTGGCATAGGCCTCGATCAGGCGCGGCGTGAACTCATTGGGGTGGCTGGTGGTGTAGCGGATGCGCTCGATGCCGGGGATCTCGGCCACGTATTCGAGCAGCAACGCAAAATCAGCAATCTCGGCCGTGTCGCCCATCTTGCCCAGGTAGGCATTCACGTTCTGGCCCAGCAAGGTGATTTCCTTGACGCCTTGCGCAGCCAGGCCCGCGACCTCGACCAGCACGTCCTCAAACGGGCGGCTCACCTCTTCACCCCGGGTGTAGGGCACCACGCAGTAGCTGCAGTACTTGGAGCAGCCTTCCATGATGGACACAAAGGCGGAGGCGCCTTCAACACGGGCTGGCGGCAAGTGGTCGAACTTCTCGATCTCGGGGAAGGAGATGTCCACCTGTGGCTTGGCCTTGGCGGCGCGGGCATTGAGCAGCTCGGGCAGGCGGTGCAGGGTTTGGGGGCCAAACACCACATCGACATAGGGCGCGCGCTTGATGATCTCGGCGCCTTCCTGGCTGGCCACGCAGCCGCCCACGCCAATCAGCACGCCCTTTTCCTTCAGGTGCTTGATGCGGCCCAGGTCGGAGAACACCTTCTCTTGCGCCTTCTCGCGCACCGAGCAGGTGTTGAACAGGATCAGGTCGGCCTCTTCCATGACCTGGGTGGGCTCATAGCCTTGGGCGGCGCCCAGCACATCGGCCATCTTGTCCGAGTCGTACTCGTTCATCTGGCAGCCGAAGGTTTTGATAAATACTTTTTTGGACATGGTGCAAATCTCGTGGGGGGCCCAGGGGCTGCGCTTGCAGGCCTGAAGGAATACTGAAATACGGCAGAAAGCCAGGCGCCGGACGGGCGCACTGCTGCCTAAAAGGGGATGTGCAGGTCGCTCCGCCGGGCTTGACCGCTGCGGTCAGCCCATGCGGCGGCGCCAATGCGCTTTATTTAAAGAGTCCGCTCCAGAAGCCGTTGTCGGCCCGGTCGCGCTTGAGGGCGGCTTCGTCGCTGTTCAAGATCCAGGCGGCATGCACGCGGCCACTGGATTTCTCGACCACATAGTTGACCGTCAGCTTCTGGCCCAGCACGGTGTTGGGGCGCAGCGTCGTGTTCTGCGGGTTGTAGAGCTTGAAGGCTGGAGCCAGCAGCAGCGCCTGGTTGTCGATCGTCGCCTCAGTCGGGCTGGTGACCACCAGATTGCCACGCAGGGCCTGGGGTGGAAAGGCGCGGACCGGCCCCTGGAAGGGGGCGAAGGTGGCGGTCTGGGCCAGACTGGGCAGGGCGCTGATGCCGCCCAGTGCAAGGGCCAGAGCGGCGAGGCTGGCACGCGTGGCGCGTCGCAGGCGATGTGGGTGTGTGTGGGGTGTGGTGCAGCGGTTCATGGTGTATATCCAGGGGCTGGAGGCCGCATTCTACAAACACCGGCGGTGCCGCAGTCCGGCACTGGGGCAAGGGGGGGTACGGGCTAGTGCGTGGCCGCCTGGGTGCTGATGACGAGGCCGGCCAACACCAGCGCCATGGCTGCCAGCAACGCCGGCGTAGGCATGCGCTGGTGCAAGGCCAGCTCCAGCAGTGCGGCGGTGACGGGCCCCAGCGCTTGGAAAGCGATCACCTGCGATGCCTGCAAACGGCCCAGCGCCCAGAGCAGGCAAAAATACCCCAGCCCGCTCGACAGTCCGATAAAGACCATATGGCCCCACTGCGTGGCAGAAAACACTGGCAACAGTGACTGGCTTTGCAGCGCGCCGTACAGCGCCAGAAACAGCACCGATGCCGCCATCGCCAGGCAGCTGGTGGGCAGCGCCGGGTAGCGCCGCATATAGGGGCCGTAGAGGATGCTGGTGGCCGCACCCACCACGGTGGCGGCCAGCAAGGCCGCCATGCCACTGCCGCCCAATATGGCCAGGCCGCCCAAGCCACCAGCAGGGCTTGCGCTGCCAACCAGCAGCACGGCCACACCGCCCACGGCCAGCAGCAGGCCTGCCAGCCTGCGGGTGCTGAAGGCCTCGCGTCCCGAGAGCGCCGCCAGGCACCAGGTAAACAGCGGCATGGTGGCAAACACCAGTGCGCAGGTCGATGCGGGCAGCCGCGCCAGCGCATGGTTGAGCAGCAGGATCAGCACCGCAAACTGCAGCACGCCCAGCAAGGCAATCGCCAGCGCATCACGGGCGCGGTAGCGGGGCCAGGTCGCCAGCAGTGCAGGGCCGGCCAAGATGGCCAGCCCGATGGCATAGCGCAAAAAAGCCAGGCTGGCCGATGAGGCGGCGGGCGATAGCGTGCTGGTGGAGACCATGGCCGCACCCACCAGCATTCCCGTGGTGGCCGCTGCCCACAGCGCTGGTTGGCGGGCCTGCATACGGGGCCTAGGCGCCGTGCAGGCGGCGGCTGAATTGTTGTTCCACCACCATCGATCCCCATTGCTGGCCGGCTTCTTCATGCACCAGCGCAAAGCCCATCGACTCGTAGAGCTTGCGGGCGGCATCCAGCCCTTGGAAGGTCCACAGCTCGGTGCTGGCAAAGCCGCGCTGGTCGCAAAAAGCCATGGCCTGGGCCATCAGCTGGCGGCCCACACCGCCGCCACGGCAGCCATCATCCAAGATGAACCAGCGCAAGTGCGCCTGGTTGTTGCCCTGGTCCTGGCCGTCAATGGCGACCGAACCGACGATGCGCTCGTTCTGCACGGCGGTCCAGACCTGGTTGCAGGGCTCGCCCAGGCGGCCGCTGAATTCGGCAACACCCGAGGCCACCTTGCTCTCAAAAAATGCGCCAAAGCCCCAGTGTTTGGCATAGAAGACCGCATGCATCTCCGCGATGCGGCCGATCAGCCCGGGGCGGTAGCCGCTGTGGATCTGGATGCTGTTGCTGGCAGGGGTGGCGGACGCGTCTTGGCCGGCCGTGCTGCCCAGCCGGTGCGCCTGCAAGGCCTGGGCGTAGGCGCTCAAGCCCTGCGCCACGGCCTGCTGCAATGAGGGGTTGAGCTGCGCCAGCGCGCTGCGCACCTGTGTTTGTCCATAGGCGTGTATGCCCGCTACCGTGCTTTGCCCCTGCGCCGACAGCTGCAACTGCTTGGCGCGTGCATCGTCGGCGCAGGGCTGCTCCTGCAGCTCGCCTTGGGCAATGAGCTTGGCGACCATGCGGCTGACGCTGGATTTGTCCAGCCCCAGAAACTCCGCCAATTGGGCAGCAGTGACCTGGCCATGCGCATCGATTTCCAGCAGCGCATGGACCGCAGACGCCGAATAGGGTGTGGCCGCCAAAGTGTTGGCCATAAAGCCCAGCTCCCGCACCATGGTGCGGGAGGCGCTGCGGATGTCGTTGACCAAGGGGGTGTCGGCTGCCATACGGTGCTCCAGTAGTTGGTTGCACTATACATCAATTTGGTTGTATGCTGCAACTTTCTTGGAGAGTCACCATGGCTGGCGCTAGCAAGGCTGCTTTATGCAGCGTCCAGCCGGTAGCTCGACACCGACAGCCCGCCCATAAAGGCTTCCTCATGGTAGATGCGCACCGCGCGGTCAGCTTCAGCGGCGCCGACCGCCACCATCAGCGGCAGCAGATGCTCTTCGCGCGGATGGGCAATGCGTGCGGCGGGCGCGTCTTCCCAGTCCAGCAGGCGTTGGCTGCGGCTGGCGCTGTCCACTTGCAGCATGGTCTCGGCCAGCCAGTCGTCAAACGCCTTGGACGGCACCTTGGCCTGCGGGCCAAAAGCGCGCAGGTTGTGGTACGACAGGCCGCTGCCGATGATCAGCACATCCTCATCGCGCAAGGCGGCCAGCGCGCGGCCGAGCGCCAGGTGCTCAGCCGGGTCCAGGCCCCGGCGCAGCGACAACTGCACCACCGGCACATGGGCCTCGGGGTAGATGGCGGCCATGGGCGAGAACATGCCGTGGTCATAGCCGCGCTCGGCATCCTGCTGCACGGCAATGCCGGCCTGGGCCAGCAGTCCCGCCACGCGCTCGGCCAGCGCAGGCGATCCCGGCGAACGGTAGTGGATCTGGTAGGTGTGGGCTGGAAAGCCGCCGTAGTCATAGATCATGCCGGGCTGGGGCGTGGACTGCACGGTAAAGCTGTCGGCCTCCCAGTGGGCTGAGACCATCAGGATGGCGCGGGGTGTGCGGCCGATCTGGCGTGGGATATCGGCCAAGGATGCGGCCAGCTGCGCATAGTAGTCGTGCATCTCGGGCATCCAGGGCCAGGGGCCGCCGCCGTGCGAGATGAAGTAGACGGGCAAGCGGCTGCCGCTGGTGCTGGTAGATATGGTGTTAGTGGTCATGGTGGTCATGCTGAAAACTCCTTGTCTCTACTGTAGTAGCTGCCTAAAAGGAAACCAAGTAGCTAAAATGCAGCGATAAATTTCCTGAGAGGAAACTATGGACCAGCTCACAAGCATGCAGGTGTTCCAAGCGGTGGTGGACAACGGCAGCTTTGCCCAGGCGGGCGAGCGCCTGGGCATATCCGCGCCGATGGTCAGCAAGCATGTGGCCCAGCTGGAGCAGCGGCTTGGCGCGCGCCTGCTCAACCGCAGCAGCCGCCATCTCAGCCTGACCGAGGCGGGCCAGCGCTGGTATGCGCAAAGCAGCCTGGCGCTGGAGATGCTGGATGCAGCGGCCCAGGAGATCGGCCAGCACCACCAGGCCCCCAGCGGCCAGCTCAAGATCAGCGCGCCCGTGTGGTGTGCCACTCCGCAGATGGCACGCATCTTGGCGCGCTACCGCGCCCGGTATCCGCAGGTGCTGGTCGACATCCATCTGGACAACCACAAGATCGACCTGGCCACCGCCGGCTACGACATGGCCTTGCGGGCCTCGTCCGACCCCGCACCGCATTTGATTGCCCGCCCGCTGTGCCAGGTGCCCTTTTATCTGGTGGCCAGCCCCAACTATCTGGCAAGCGCAGGGCAGCCGCAGCAGCCTGCCGATTTGGCCCAGCACCCCGCCGTGCTACCCAGCTATGTATCGCTCAGCCCCATGCAACTGAGCCAGCCCGGCGCCCGCAGTGCGCCATTGCAGCTGAAGCCAGCCCTGCTGTCCGATGATTCCAATCTCAGCCTGCATGCGGTGCGCGCCGGCATGGGTCTGGGCTTTTTGCCATCGTGGCTGGTGGAGGACGATCTGCACAGCGGCGCGCTGCAGCGGGTGCTGCCCGCGTGGGAGGCGCTGACTGTCACCCTGTATGCGATTTACACCAGCCGCCGCTACTTGGCGCCCAAGGTGCGCAGCTTTATCGATTGCCTGTCGCAGGAGCTGGGTGCTGACGCGGACAGCGCTGCAGTCTAGCCCGCGCGGCGGAAGGTGAGATTGATGCGCACGCCATCCAGCAGCGGGTGGGCCACCGGGCTGGTACCGTCCTTGACGGGCATCACCCCGTGGTAGCGCATGCGGTCCACACCGCCCCAGACCACCACATCGCCATGCTGCAGCGGCAGCTTTTGCGTGGCATCGGCGCGGGCATCGCCACCCCACAGGAAGACGGCGGGCAGGCCCAGCGATACCGATACGATCGGATGCTGGGCATCGCCTTCGTCCTGGTGCAGGGTAAGCCGGGTGCCGACGGTGTAGCGGTTGATCAGGCAGGCATTGGGGGCGAAAGGCGGCAGGTCTGCCGCTTCTGCGGCCTGTGCGGCCAGCGCTGCAAAGGCCTCGGGCATCGGCGGCCAGGGCTGGCCGCTCAAGGGGTCGGTGGCGGTGTAGCGGTAGCCCTGCGCGTCGCTGTACCAGCCACATGCACCGCAGTTGGTCATAGCCACCTGCATGCTGCGCCCGCCGGGGGTGCGCAAATGCCGAAACGGCGCCTGCGCCGCCATCGCTTGCACCTGGCTGAGCAAGGCCTGTTCCCAGCGCAAGGCAAAACCGCGCAGCACGCAGGCCTGGCGGCCAATGGCGATGCGCTCCCAGGGCGGCTGGTTGGTGTCCTCTGCAGCGAGGCTGAACAGGTCTTGCATGCCGGTTATTGTGCCGTGGCTGGGCCGGAAAGAGAAAAACCGCAGTGATTTTGCAATCACTGCGGTTTGAAACCTGGTGGTCGTAGTGGGACTTGAACCTACGACATCAGCATTATGAATGCTGCGCTCTAACCAACTGAGCTATACGACCGGCAGAAGGAAATTATATACCGAAATTTTGGCCCGCTGAACAATCTGCAAGGTTTTGTACAAATCGGGCCTGTCGCCCCTTTGTCGCTTGGCTGGTGCAAAGGCTGCCAAGCGCTAACGCTCGGCTATCGTTGGCCATCCTCGCAGCGACTGATCAGCTGTTGCTGAACTGGGCCGGGCGCTTGTTGACGAAGGCATCCATGCCTTCCTTCTGGTCATTGGTGGCGAACAGCGCGTGGAACAGGCGGCGCTCAAACATCACGCCGTCGTTCAAGCTGCCCTCAAACGCGCGGTTCACGGATTCCTTGGCGGCCATCACGGCCAGTTGCGAGAAGCCGCTGATGATGATGGCGGCGCCCAGCGCCTCTTCCATCAGCTTGTCCACCGGCACCACGCGGCTGACCAGGCTGGCGCGCTCAGCTTCGTCGGCGTTCATCATGCGGCCGGTCAAGGCCAGGTCCATGGCCTTGGCCTTGCCCACGGCGCGGGGCAGGCGCTGCGTGCCGCCAGCACCGGGGATGACGCCCAGTTTGATCTCGGGTTGGCCAAAGCGGGCGTTGTCGGCGGCGATGATGAAGTCGCACATCATGGCCAGCTCGCAGCCGCCACCCAGCGCGTAGCCGCTGACGGCGGCAATCACCGGCTTGCGGATGCTGCGGATCGCTTCCCAGTTGCGGGTGATGTAGTCGCCGCCGTAGGCATCGGCAAAGCTGTAGTTGGCCATGGCACCAATGTCGGCGCCGGCGGCAAAGGCTTTTTCGCTGCCAGTGATGATCATGCAGCCAATGTTCTTGTCGGCATCAAAGGCCTTCAGTGCCTCGCCCAGCTCGTTCATCAGCTGGTCGTTCAGCGCGTTGAGCGCCTTGGGGCGGTTCAGGGTGATGATGCCCACCTTCTCGGCTTCGACGCGCACTTCGATCATTTCATAGGCCACGGTCTGTCTCCTTGGGTTTGTGGGGCAGCAGCGGCCTGCTGGCGCCCGCATGGTCGAAGGGCATCCTACACCAAGGCAGCTGCTGCGGCGCAGCAGGCCGCGCAAGATGGCGCTTTTTGGGTGCAGGTGGGCGGCTCGCTGCCCCTGGTCAGCGCCCGTCCAGCCAGAGGTTGACCCGGTTCACATCGGCGACAGCCAAGGTGACGGTATCGGTCTTGCTGGCAGCTTTTGGGGCTTTTTTGCGGCCTTTGGCGGGGGTCGCTGCGGCGCGCGGGGGCAGTTGCAGCGGCAGGCGCAGCAGGCGCTTGTCGCGGGCGACCAGGGCCAGCACCTGCTGGGCATCGCCAGCGTACAGCGGCAGGTCGTCCAGCTTGTGGATGCGCCAGCCAATGCTGTCGGTGTTGGCCTGCAGCGGCTCAATGCCCAGCCATTCATCGCCGGCCATCATGCCCGCCGCCTCGGCCGTGCCACCGCGCAGCACCACCTTGATGGCGATGCCTGTCGCGCCTTCTGCCACGCGCAAGCCCAGCTGTTGGGCGATCTGCGGGGTGTCGGGCTGGCAGTCCACGCCATGGGCTTGCAGCAGTGCGGCCACCGGCAGATCAAGCTTGCCATGCACCCAGGCGCGGATGTCGGCGGCCCAGCTACGGTCGGTCAGTTCATCCAGCACATCGAGCAGGTCTTGCTCGCGCATGGGGCCGGCCTTGCAGCGGCGGTAAAGCGCACGCATCACCTGGTCGAGCCCGGCGTGGCCTTCGCGGCGCAGGCTCAGGTCCAGGCACAGGGCAACCAGCGAGCCCTTGGTGTAGTAGCTGACGGTGGCGTTGGGCGTGTTCTCGTCCTGGCGGTAGTACTTGACCCAGGCGTCAAAACTCGATTCGGCCAGGCTTTGCACATGGCGGCCCGGGGTTTGCAGCACCTGGTTGATGGTCTTGTTGAGCAGCTTCAGGTACTGGCTGTTGTCCAGCAGACCGGCGCGGCGCAGCACCAGGTCGTCGTAGTAGCTGGTAAAGCCTTCAAAGAACCACAGCAGCTCGGTGTAGTTCTCTTTTTCATAGTCGTAGCTGGCCAGCTCCATCGGCCGCAGGCGCTTGACGTTCCAGGTATGGAAGTACTCGTGGCTGATGAGGCCTAACAAGGTGATGTAGCCGCTGCTGGCCTTGGCGTCGCCCTTGCGGGGCAGGTCGCGCCGGCTGCAGATCAGCGCGGTGGAGTTCTTGTGCTCCAGACCACCGTAGTTGTCGTCCATGGCATTGAGCATGAATACATAGCGCTCAAACGGCGGCTTGCCCCGGGTATGCCAGAGCCGGATCTCGGTCTCGCAGATCTTCTGGGTATCGGCGATCAGCCGCGCACCATCAAAACTGGGCGGCGCCCCGGCCACCACAAAGCGGTGTGGCACGCCATGGGCCATGAACTCGGCACTCCAGAATGGGCCCATCTCCACCGGGCAGTCCACCAGCTCGTCGTAGCTGCTGGCGTGGTAGCGGCCAAAGCCTTGGGGGTTGGTTTGTGCAGCGGTCAGCCCGGTTGCCAGTTGCCAGTGGGGCTGCTGGGCAGGCGGCTCAACGTGCAGAACCTGCAAGAGCGCCTCGCTGCCATGCACGCGAAGAAAAACGCTGGTGCCATTGAAAAAGCCGCGCTGGCTGTCGAGCCAGGCGGTGCGCACGGAGCTGTCGTGGGCGCAAATCTGGTAGCTGAGGGTCAGGGGCTCGCCGGCGCTGCAGTCCACCACCCAGGTATTTTTGTTTTGCTGCTGGATGTCGACCAACTGCCCGCTTTGGCTGGCGCCCAGGCCTTGCAGCGATTTGGAGAACTCGCGCACCAGGTAGCTGCCCGGTATCCACACCGGCAAGGACAGGCTTTGCATCGCCTTGGGCTGGGGGATGTTGAGCACCACCTGGTAGAGGTGGGCATGCAGATCGATGGGCGTGATGGTGTACTGGATGGCATTGGCTGCCACGGCGGAGGCGCTTTGGGTCATAGCCTGCAAGCGTAGCCCCAATTGCATGGGCGGGTGCAGACCTGGGGATTGCGCAGCCAATGGACGCAAAAAAGGCCCCGAAGGGCCTGGAAAAAAAGGGGGCGGCAGAGCGCCAGAATTACTTGATGGCCTTGAGGCGCTTTTCCAAGTCATCCGAGCCGATGGCGCCGGGGACGCGCGAGCCGTCTGCAAAGAAGATCGTCGGCGTGCCGGTGATCTTGTACTTGCGGCCGAATTCCATATTGCGTTGCAGGGCGGTCACATCGCAGCTGGATGCAGCGGCGGGCGAATCGGTGCCCTTGAGCATATGGCTGGCCCATTCCTTGGCCGGGTCCTTCGCGCACCAGATGTTGCGCGACTTCTCGACCGAGTCGGGGCTCAGGATCGGGTAGAGGAAGGTGTAGACCGTCACGTCCTTGACGTTTTGCAGGTCCTTCTCGAAGCGCTTGCAGTAGCCGCAGTTCGGGTCTTCAAACACGGCAATCTTGCGCGAGCCGTTGCCCTTGACGGTCTTGATCGCGTCCTTCAGGTTGAGGCTGTTGAAGTCCACCGCGGTCAGCTTGTTGATGCGGTCTTCGGTCAGGTTGCGGTGCGCCTGGGTGTCGATCAACTCGCCCTGGATCAGGTAGTTGCCCTTGGCATCGCTGTAGAACAGGTCCGTGCCCACGCGCACTTCGTACAGGCCCTGCATCGGCGTGGCGACGACTTCGTCGATCTTTTGCAACTGAGGGATACGCTCTGCAAGCGACTTGCGGATCACGTCCTCTTGCGCGCTGGCAGAGAAACTGGCCGCCAAGGCCGCACTGGCCAACACGGTAGAGAGAATTCGCATGGGAAACCTTTTATGAATCTTGATAGTGGAAAGCCAGAACGCTGGAGAGGCCCCAACGCATGGAAAGCCGCTTGGTGGTACCCGACGTCAGTCTTGGCGGAGAGCGGTGGCGCTGCGGCCTGAAGGCCTGGGTCAGCGCTAAACCCCCGCGATTATTAACATTTTGGTACTGCAAGCGGCTTCTAGCCGAACAGCGGTTTGTACCAGATGGGCGCTAAAAGTTCACTCCCATGGCCTGGCGGGTGACCCAGGTTTTCAAGGGGCCGCTGCTCTCAAAGCCCCGCATTCCCCAGTTGCGCAGGTTCTGCAGAGGCATCTCCGGCCTGGTAAACAATTGTTGAATGCTGTCCATCGCCAAACCGATGGGGGCCAGGCGCGCCTTGCGCTCGCGCTCATAGCGGCGCAGCAGGCGCAGGTCGGACAGGCGGCGCCAGCGCGCATCTTCGCTGGTCAGCAAACGGGCCAGCGCGGCAATATCGGCCATGCCCAGGTTCAGGCCCTGGCCCGCCAAAGGGTGTACGGTATGGGCGCTGTCGCCGGCCAAGACCCAGCTTTTGGCCTGGGCGGTCTGTTGCGTGTTGCTGCCTGGCAAGGGGCCGCACCACTGGCGGGCCACCGATTGCTGCAGCGGCCAGGCAGCGCGCTCGGCGCAAACCGTCAGCTGGCCCAGCATGCCCTGGCTCGCTGATCCCAGCGCCATCGCCAGACCAGCGTCATCCAGTGCCTTGACGCCATCCACCTGGCTGACCGGCAGCGACCACACGACGGCCACTTCATGGCCCTCCGGTCCGCCTAGGGGCAGAAACGCCAAGATATCGCCAGCTGCAGAGAACCACTGGCGTGCGGCTTGGCCGTGCGGGCGCTCGCAGCGCAGGCGGGTGGCGACTGCCGTCTGGTGGTAGGGAATGGTCGTGAACTCCACACCAAATTCTTCGCGGGTGCGGCTGTGCTTGCCTTCGCAGACCACCGTCAGGCGCGCATCGACCGGGCTGGTGACCGTCTCTACCATCGGCTGGTAGCGCACGGCGGCGGCCAGCTGCGCTTCGAGGGCGGGCACATCCACAATCCAGTTCAGCGCCTCGGTATGCTGCTGCGCCGCATCAAAATGCACCTCGCCGCCTTGGTCGCCATAGACGTCCATGCGGGTCACGGGGGTGGCGTACTGCGCCTCGGGCCAGCTGCGCACCGATTGCAGCACCTCGCGCGAGAGCTGGTTGAGGGCATAGGCGCGCACGTCGCCATGGCCGCTGTTGCTGGGCGCTGGCGCCGTGTCCACCAGGGCCACGCGCATGCGCTCGCGCGCCAGCAACAATGCCAAGCTGCGGCCCACAATGCCCGCGCCACGGATACAAACGTCGAATTCAGAAGCCATAAGCGATCTATTGTAGTGGGGCACTGTGGCGGCAGCGGCGCCGGTACGACTCGCCGAAGGGGTCTGCACACCGTTTGGCAAGATCCGGCGCTCTTCCCCTAGGCTCGGGGCCTTGAAGTAGTTACAGTGTGCTTTGCCCAGAATCAACCCAGGCGCAGAGCAGCATGGCAAATACCGATTTTTTTGATGTCACCGGCCATATTGGCCAATTGTGGGTTTTTCCCATCAAATCCTGCGCAGGCATTGCCGTGCAAAGCGCGCGCCTGCTGGCAACCGGCCTGGAGCATGACCGTGCCTTCATGCTGGTCGATGCGCGGGGCGAGTTCATCTCGCAGCGCGAGATTGCGCGCATGGTGCTGGTACAGCCTGCCATTGGCGATGGGGTGATGACGGTGACCGCCCCGGGCATGGAGCCCCTCACGGTCGATATGGCCTTTGACGGCCCCGAACGTGAGGTGCGCGTCTGGGATGACCGGGTAGCAGGCCTGCAGGCGCCCGATGCGGTCAATGCCTGGTTCAGCGCGTTCCTGCAGACCGAGTGCTACTTAGTACGCATGGCTCCGCAGGCCCTGAGGCTGTCCAGCAAAAAGTGGACGCGCGGTGTGGATGCGCCTACGCAGTTTGCCGATGGCTTTCCGGTGCTGGTGGTCAGCCAGGCCTCAGTCGATGAGCTCAACGCGCGCCTGACCCAAGCGGGCGAAGTGCCGGTGGTCGCAGAGCGCTTTCGCGCCAATATCGTCGTTGACGGCTTCCAGTCCCATGACGAAGACCGCATCGAAAGCCTGTCTGTGCAGCAAGGCGGCCCGGGCAGCCAGCAGTGGGCCGATCTGCCCCTGGTCAAACCCTGCGCGCGCTGCCCCATCCCTGACATTGACCCAGCCACTGCTGCCAGCGGCACCCAGGTGACCGACACCTTGCAGACCTACCGCCACGATGACCGCCTGGATGGCGCCGTGACCTTTGGCATGAATGCCTATGTGCCGGCGGGCACGGGCGGGGTGCTGCGGGTGGGCGACGCCGTCGGCGGTGCCTTGCAGTTTGACTGATGCTCCCCGTTAATACGCCTGGATTCACCACTGCTACGCAGTCAGCTTAAAATGCCGGGTTTGTCCGAAAGTATAGAGAAAGCACTGCCATGAGCCTCAAATGCGGCATCGTCGGTTTGCCCAATGTTGGCAAGTCCACCCTTTTTAATGCGTTGACCAAGGCAGGGATTGCCGCCGAAAACTATCCTTTCTGCACGATCGAACCCAACACCGGCGTGGTGGAAGTGCCTGATCCGCGCCTGGACCAGCTGTCCAAGATCGTAGAGCCCGAGCGCGTGGTTCCGGCCATCGTGGAGTTTGTCGACATTGCCGGCTTGGTGGCAGGCGCCTCCAAGGGCGAAGGCCTGGGCAACCAGTTCCTGGCCCACATCCGCGAAACCGACGCCATCGTGAACGTGGTGCGCTGCTTTGAAGACCCGAACGTGATCCACGTGGCCAACAAGGTCGACCCGATCGCCGATATCGAAGTGATCCAGACCGAACTCTGCCTGGCCGACCTGGCCACCGTGGACAAGGCGCTGAACCGCTACAGCAAGGCGGCAAAGTCGGGCAACGACAAGGAAGCCGCCAAGGTGGTGGCATTGCTGACCCCCATTCAGGCCGCGCTCGACCAGGGTCAACCCGCCCGCATCGTGCCCGTGTCCAAGGAAGATGCACCGCTGCTCAAGCAGTTCTGCCTGATCACCGCCAAGCCAGCGATGTTTGTTGGCAACGTCAGCGAAGACGGCTTTGAGAACAACCCGCTGCTCGACAGCCTCAAGGCCTATGCCGCGGCCCAGGGTGCGCCCGTGGTCGCCATCTGCGCCAAGATCGAGGCAGAAATGTCCGAAATGGGCGACGAAGACCGCGACATGTTCCTGGAGGAAATGGGCCTGGAAGAACCTGGCCTGAACCGCCTGATCCGCGCGGGCTTCACCTTGCTGGGTCTGCAAACCTACTTCACCGCCGGTGTGAAGGAAGTGCGCGCCTGGACCGTTCCCGTCGGTGCCACCGCGCCCCAGGCAGCAGGCGTCATCCACGGCGACTTCGAGCGCGGCTTTATCCGTGCCCAGACCATCGCCTTTGAAGACTACATCCAGTACAAGGGTGAACAAGGTGCCAAGGAAGCGGGCAAGATGCGCGCCGAAGGCAAGGAATACATCGTCAAGGATGGCGATGTGCTGAACTTCCTGTTCAACGTCTGACCGTTTCGGCGACGACACTGCCCGCAGGCATTCGCTGCGTGCTGGCAGTCGGAACCCCACGAGCCCGCTGCGCGTCAGCGGGCTTTTTTATGGCGTGTTGCCGTTATGCGCATGTGGCAGCGGGATGGCAGAGCGGCGCTGCAAGCCGTTATAAGATAGCCGCTGCTCGCCAGATAGCGGCCTTGTTGGCGCCTGCAGCGAGCGCAGCCCACGCCATCTATTGTTGAAAGCCCCCATCTGGTGACCTCCCCTGCCGCCATCACACAAGCCACTGCAGCCGATGTGCCCCTCGCGCCGAGCGCCGCAGAGCCCGAGCAGCATTCGGTGCAGGCCGATCTGGTTGCGGTGCTGGTGGCGGTGACGGGTGGCCAGCCGCGCATCCTGACCACGCAGGCGGGTGAGACCTTGCCGGCAGGGCTTTTTACCGCCAACCACCGCTCGCTGCAGGCCAGCCTGCGGGCCTGGGTGGAGACGCAGACCCACCACCCGCTGGGCTTTGTCGAGCAGCTCTACACCTTTGCCGACGGCGACCGCTCGCAGGAGCTGGGCATGCGCGCCATCTCCATCAGCTACCTGGCATTGACGCGCGAGCTAGACGATGCCGGTCAGGCCCAGTCGGGCTGGCAGGACTGGTACCGCTATTTCCCCTGGGAGGACTGGCGCAGTGGCGCGCCCGCGATCCTGGACCAGCGCATTGCGCCCGCCTTGCAGGCCTGGGCTGCGCAAGCAACGGGCAAGGCGGCGGCAGGCGCGCGTTGGGAGCGGGCCTGTGTGACTTTCGGCCTGGAGGACAGCGATTGGAACGAAGAGCTGGTGCTGCAGCGCTACGAGCTGCTGTTTGAAGCAGGCCTGGTGGCAGAGGCCTGGCGCGATGGCATGCGCTCGCCCCAAGGCCAGACCTTGCTGGGCACGGCGATGCGCAATGACCACCGCCGCATTCTGGCCACCGGCATGGCGCGGCTGCGGGCCAAGATCAAGTACCGACCGGTAGTGTTTGAGCTGATGGCCGACAGTTTCTCGCTGCTGCAGCTGCAGCAGACCGTGGAATCGCTGGCCGGGCGCAGCCTGCACAAGCAGAACTTTCGCCGGCTGATCGAGCAGCAGGCGCTGGTCGAAGAGACCGGCGAGATCAGCAGCCAGGGCGCAGGCCGCCCCGCCAAGCTGTTTCGCTTTCGCCGCAATGTGCTGGTAGAACGCGCCATTGCGGGCAACAAGCTGCCGTTGGCGCGCAGCTGATCATCCTGATCCATTTTTGAAGGTGGCAACGGGGGTGACATGCCTTCAGCGCCAGGCCTTGACAATATTTATACTCATATTTAGCATAAGTGTGTGTGCGGCTGCTGCAAGGCTGGCACTCCTTTTTTTTTTTATCCTCTAAATACTCAAAATGAGCATTAACCAAACCGCTGCGCTGCCGATCCCGCCTCTGCCCGATGTGATGCTGGAGCCGCTGGTCCGCATGGCCCTGCTGGAAGACCTTGGCCGCGCCGGTGACCTGACGACCGACACCATCGTGCCGGCCGATGCCAAGGACAGCCTGCGCCTGGTGGCGCGGCAAGCGGGCGTGCTGGCCGGGCTGGATCTGGCGCGGCTGGCCTTTCATCTGCTGGACAGCGGCCTGGTGTTTGAGCCGCTGTGCGGCGATGGCACGGTGCTGGCGCCAGGCATGGAGATCGCCCGCATCCACGGCAAGAGCCGGGCGATCTTGACGGCAGAGCGCACGGCGCTGAACTACCTCTGCCATTTGAGTGGTGTGGCCAGCGCCACCTATTCGATCGCCCAGGCCATTCAGCCTTATGGCACGCGGGTGACCTGCACGCGCAAGACCATGCCAGGCCTGCGTGCGCTGCAAAAGTACGCCGTGCGTGTGGGCGGCGGCAGCAACCACCGCTTTGGGCTGGACGATGCCGTGTTGATCAAGGACAACCACATTGCGCTGGCTGGCGATGTGGCCACCGCCGTCGGCCGCGCCCGGGCCGGCGTCGGCCATATGGTCAAGATCGAGCTTGAAGTGGACACGCTCGCGCAGCTCGATGCCGCATTGCAGCTGGGGGTGGATGTGGTGCTGCTGGACAACATGGATCTGGAAACCTTGCGCACGGCGGTGGCCATGTGCCGGGGCAAGGCGGTCACCGAGGCATCGGGCCGCATCACACCCGAAACCGCGCCCCAAGTGGCCGCCACCGGCGTAGACCAGATCGCAGTGGGCTGGCTCACGCACAGCGCCAAGGTGCTGGACATTGGTCTGGATGCCTGAGCCGGCCCCTTACCCACTGAGCACCCTGCATAACTTGGAAGGAGGCCTGTGATGTCCCGCGTTCTCCAACGCTTTTCATGGTGGTGGCTGGCGGCCGCCATGGCCGCCTGCTTGGCCACCGGTCTGTGGCAGGGCGGCAGCAGCATGGCGGCAGCCCGCTTTGACAAGCCCATCACCATCGTGGTGACCTTTCCGCCCGGCGGCGGCACCGATTTGCTGGCGCGCAAACTGGGCGCCGCCTTGCAGCAGCGCACGGGCCAGACCGTGGTGGTGGAAAACCGCCCCGGCGCCAGCGGCAATATTGGCGCGCGCCATGTTGCGGAGGCCCCGGGCGATGGCAGCAGCTGGCTGATGGTGAACAGCTCGTTTGCGATCAACCCCGCCGTGTACCGTCAGCTGGATTTTGACCCGCGACGCGATTTCAAGGCTGTGTTCAATGTGGGCACGATCGCATCGGTGCTGGTGGTGCCGCAGGCCAGTGCACTGCACAGCCTGGCCGATGTGCGCGCCTCGGCGCAACAGCTACCGCTGCCCTTTGCCTCTTGCGGCAATGGCACGCCCCAGCACATGGCCGGCGAAATGCTGGCCCAGGCCACGCAGCTGCACTTGCAACATGTTCCCTACAAGGGCTGCGGGCCGGCCATCACCGCCGTGGCCGCCGGCCAGGTCGCCATGGGCATGGTCACCGCCAGCAGCGCAGCGCCGTTGATCGAGGCCGGCCGCGTGCGCGCCATAGCCATCACCTCGCCGCAGCGCCTGGCGCAGTGGCCGCAGGTAGCTACTGTCGCTGAGCAAGGTGCCGCCGGTTTTAGCGTGGAGCAGTGGCATGGTCTGTTGGCGCCGGTTGCCACCAGCGATGCGGTGGTGCAGCGCATGCATGCGGTATTGGCGCAGATCCTGGCGGAGCCGGCGATGCAGGCATCGCTGCGCGAGCAAGGCTATACGCCGTTGCAGCAAAGTGCGGCAGAGTTTGGGCGGGTGATTAACAGCGATATCGACCGCTATGCCGCCGTGGCGCAGCAGCTGGGTTTGCGGGTGGATTAGCCAGCCCAGCGCTGAAAGCCGACCCTTCAAGACGGCCAGAAGTGCAGGATCGTGGCCGTCATCACCAGGTAGCGCAGAAACTTGCCAATCGCCATATAGAACACACAGGGCCAGAACGGCAGGCGCAGCCAACCGGCCACGGCGCAGAGCGGATCTCCGATGATGGGCAACCAGCTGAGCAGGCAGGCCTTGGCGCCGAATTTGCGCAGCCAGACGCGGGCCATGCGTTGGTGGCGGCTTTGTTTGTTGGGTGGGGCGGGTGGCTTGGCGGCGTCTGCGGGCTCAAGCCCTACTTGGCGCAAGCTGCGTGCCTTGTACCAGGCGGTGCGGGCCAGCGCGCCGGTCCACCAACTGATGGCGCCGCCCAGGGTATTGCCGGCGGTCGCCACCAAGATGGCCTGCCAGAACAGATCAGGGTTGAGGTGTAGCAAGCCGGCCACAGCGGGCTCGGACCCGAGGGGCAGCAAGGTGGCCGAGATCAGGGCGACGATAAACACCGTGCTGAGCCCGAACTGCGGCAAGGCCAGCCATGCCAGCAACTGTTGAATCCAAACTTCCATGGCAGCCAGTGTAGCGGTTGGGGTGTGCCAGGAAGCGGCGCTGCTAGCCGGTGCTGTGTCAGCCAAGAGGCCGAAAACGGCCTGCCAAATAGGCCCTTGCGGCGACAGGGCATGTACATCCACCGTGGCCGCAAAGCGCTGTCTCCGGCCGCAGGCGGGTGGTGCGCCATCGCTCAAAATTTGAGCATTCCCAAATGTCAAGCGGGTAGATTGGATGTTTGCTGCTTTTTTAAGCAGTACAATCTGCCCCTTCCCCTCACCACAACATCCAGCACTTCGGTGGCGAAGTGCTCGCTTTTTGCATTCCATGTCCGTCCGCATCGGTCCCTATACTCTGGCCAACAACGTGTTTGTGGCGCCCATGGCGGGCGTGACGGACAGGCCTTTTCGCCAGCTGTGCAAGGCGCTGGGGGCGGGGTATGCCGTGAGCGAGATGGTCACCAGCCGCAAGGACCTGTGGGACAGCCTCAAGACCAGCCGCCGCGCCAACCATGTCGGCGAGCCCGGGCCGATCTCGGTGCAGATCGCAGGCACCGATGCGCCAATGATGGCCGAGGCAGCGGTCTACAACATTGAGCGCGGCGCGCAGATCATCGACATCAACATGGGTTGCCCAGCCAAGAAGGTCTGCAACAAATGGGCAGGCTCGGCGCTGATGCAGAACGAGCCCCTGGCGCTGGAGATTGCCGCTGCTGTGGTGGAGGCTGCGGCCCCCCATGGCGTGCCGGTGACCCTCAAGATGCGCACCGGCTGGAGCGATGACCACAAGAACGCCGTGCAGCTGGCGCGCCAGTTTGAGCAGGCGGGCATCCAGATGCTCACCGTGCATGGGCGCACGCGCGAGCAGGGTTACCGGGGCCTGGCGGAGTACGACACGATCCGTGCCGTCAAACAGGCGGTGTCGGTGCCGGTGGTCGCCAATGGCGATATCACCAGCCCGGCCAAGGCACGCGATGTGCTGGCCTTTACCGGAGCGGACGCGGTGATGGTGGGGCGCGCGGCCCAGGGCCGCCCCTGGATTTTTCGCGAGATCGTGCATTTTCTGCAGACCGGCGAGCTGCTGGCGCCGCCTTTGGTGGCCGAGCTGCGCCGCCATCTGCTGGAGCACCTGCAGCACCACTATGCGCTGTATGGCGAGAGCACAGGCGTGCGCTCGGCGCGCAAGCACATTGCCTGGTATGTGCGCGATCTTCCGGGGGGCGATGCGTTCAGGCGCGAGATGAATCTGATTGAAAACAGTGCGGCGCAATGGCAGGCTGTAGCCGATTACCTGCTGGCCCTCGGGCAGCAGATGGACCGGCTGCCTGGCGCAGCGCAAGCACAAGAGGCCAGCGGGAGTGCGATGGCCCAAGCAACAACAATGAGTGATGATTTTGTATGAGTAAGACGACGATTGAGCAGTCCGTGCGGGACAGCCTGCAGACCTATTTCCAGGATCTGGAAGGCGAAGTGCCGGACCGCGTGTACGAGATGGTGGTGCGCATGGTGGAGCGCCCGATGCTGGAGGTGGTGATGAACCACGCCGACAACAACCAGTCGCGTGCGGCCGAATGGCTGGGCCTGAACCGCAACACCCTGCGCAAGAAGCTGGTCGAGCACAAGATGCTCTGAACCCCCAATGAATTCAGTGCTGCTTGCGCCCGCTGCGCAAGCGGCACAAGCCTGTTTCTATCTTTGAAGTGATTGACATGAAAGCCCTGATTTCCGTTTCCGACAAAACCGGTATTGTCGAGTTTGCCCAGGCCCTGCACGCGCTGGGAGTACAACTGCTGTCCACCGGCGGCACCGCCAAGCTGCTGGCTGACAAGGGTCTGCCAGTCACCGAGGTGGCCGAGGTCACCCGCTTCCCCGAGATGCTCGACGGCCGCGTCAAGACCCTGCACCCGATGGTGCATGGCGGCCTGCTGGCCCGCCGCGAACTGCCCGAGCACATGGCGGCGCTGAAGGAACACGGCATTGAGACCATCGACCTGCTGGTGGTGAACCTCTACCCCTTTGAAGCGACCGTGGCCAAGGCCGGTTGCACCTTGGCCGATGCCATCGAGAACATCGACATCGGTGGCCCTGCGATGGTGCGCTCCGCTGCCAAGAACTGGAAGGATGTGGGCGTGATCACCGCCGCCGACCAGTACGATGCCGTGCTCGCCGAGTTGAAAGCCGCTGGCAAACTGTCCGACAAGCTGCGCTTTGCGCTGTCGGTGGCCGCATTCAACCGCATCAGCCAGTATGACGGCGCGATCAGCAACTACCTGTCGTCGGTCACGTTCGAAGACGAAAAGCTGTCCGAGGAATACGTGCCCGAGCGTGCCGCCTTCCCCGGCCAGAGCAACGGCCAGTTCATCAAGATCCAGGATCTGCGCTATGGCGAAAACAGCCACCAGCAAGCTGCCTGGTACCGCGATCTGTACCCCGCACCCGGCTCGCTGGCCACGGGCGTGCAGCTGCAAGGCAAGGAACTGAGCTACAACAACATCGCCGATGCCGATGCCGCCTGGGAATGCGTCAAGAGCTTTGACGTGCCGGCCTGCGTGATCGTCAAGCACGCCAACCCTTGCGGCGTGGCCGTGGGTGCTGATGCGTTTGAAGCCTACTCCAAGGCCTTCCAGACCGACCCGACCAGCGCTTTTGGCGGCATCATCGCCTTCAACCGCGCAGTGGACAAGGCAGCGGCCGAGGCCGTGTCCAAGCAGTTCGTCGAGGTGCTGATGGCCCCAGACTTCAGCGCTGAGGCGTTGGAGATCTTCAAGTCCAAGGTCAATGTGCGGCTGATGAAGCTGGCGCTGCCTGCGGGTGGCAAGACCGATTGGGAGCAAGGCCGCAACGCCATTGAATCCAAGCGCGTGGGCTCGGGCATTCTGCTGCAGACCGCCGACAACCATGAGCTGCAACTGGCCGACCTGAAGGTCGTCACCATTAAGCAGCCGACCCCAGAAGAACTGCAAGACCTGCTGTTTGCCTGGAAGGTCGCCAAGTTCGTCAAGTCCAATGCCATCGTGTTCTGCAAGAACGGCATGACCATGGGCGTGGGTGCGGGCCAGATGTCGCGCCTGGATTCGGCACGTATCGCGTCGATCAAGGCAGAAGCGGCCAAGCTCTCGCTGCAGAACACCGTCGTCGCGTCGGATGCTTTCTTCCCCTTCCGTGACGGCCTGGATGTCGTCGTCGATGCCGGCGCCACCTGCGTGGCCCAGCCTGGTGGCTCGATGCGCGACCAGGAAGTGATCGATGCCGCCAATGAGCGCGGCGTGGCCATGGTGTTTACCGGTGTGCGCCACTTCCGCCATTGATAGTTCATGCGGCGCCTGCCAAGGCGCTGCCGCTATTGGCTGCGGGCGGGTTGACCTTGCTTGAAGCCATTCCCATGCGCCGGCAACCCTCGGGTTCGCCGGCTTGTTTTCAGCGCCGACCCCAAGCCTCTCCCAGCCATGAGCGATCCGCAGCACCAAGACCCGCCTCCCGAATCTGACCTGGACAACGAACCACCGCGCCGCTCGCGCTGGCTGGGTGTGTTGATCGTGGCCTTTGCACTGGTGGTGGGCCTGGGCATGCTCAATATTGGCCGGCTGATCATCCGGCCCAAGCCAGAGGTCACGGCCGCTGACCGCCTGGTTGAAGCCAGCCCCCAGCTGCAAAAAGGGCGCGATCTGGTCACCCGGGGCGGGGACTGCATGCGTTGCCACACGGTAGAGCTGGATATCGTGGGCCCGGGTTTCAGAAACATCGCCAAGCGCTATGCGGGCCGTGACGACGCCGTGCCTTACCTGGCGAGCAAGATCCGCGAAGGCAGCGTCGGCGAATGGGGCCGTATCGTGATGCCGCGCCACCCGCAGGTCACACAAGAGCAGGCCGAACTGATGGCCGCTTGGCTGATGGCGCTGGGCCCTCCCAAGGACCCTGCCGCCAGCCCGCCTTGATGACGGCGCTTGCAAACCATTCTCATGCCCGCTGCAGCGGGCTTTTTTGCGCACGGGCGGCAATGTCCGTAGGCGGGGTCTGGAAAGGCCATGCTTTGTAAAGCAAATCTGCGATACTGCCACGACATAGACCTGAAGGAGGATGCATGAACTTTCCCGAATACGCCGGCCACGGAGGCCTTTCTGAGGCGAACAGCCGTGGTCAATTTATCAAGGCGGCCTACAGCCATCTGGCGGTGGCCATCTTGGCTTTTGCCGTGCTGTCGTTTGGCCTGTACGCCAGCGGCGCATCGTTTGCGATGCTGAAAATGCTGGGCGTCAGCAAGTGGGGCTGGCTGGCTGTCATGGGCGCCTTCATGGTTGTGGCCTGGCTGGCCACCAATGCGGCAGACAATTCCGAAAGCACCGGCGTTCAGTATCTGGCGCTGGGCGGCTTTGTATTCGCTGAGTCGCTGATCTTCGCGCCCATGCTGGCCATGGCCAGCATCGTGGCACCGGGCTCGATCCAGGCTGCCTCGGTCGCCACGCTGGCCTTGGTGGCGGGTTTGACCTTCACCGCATTCACCAGCAAGAAGGACTTCTCCTTCCTGGGCGGTTTCCTGAAGATTGGTGGCCTGGTGGCCATCGGCATCATCCTGGCCGGCGTCGTGTTCGGCTTTAAGCTGGGCATCTGGTTCTCCGGCGCGATGGTGCTGTTTGCTGGCGCTTGCGTGCTGTATGACACCTCGCAGATCATGCGCCACTACCCTGCAGACCGCCCCGCTGGCGCTGCGCTGCACCTGTTTGCCTCAGTGGCCATGCTGTTCTGGTATGTGCTGCGCCTGATCATGCAACTGGGCGGCAGCGACGACTGATTGCCTGCGACAGACCACAAAAAACCTCGGCATGCCGAGGTTTTTTTGTGCCTGCCAGTTGCCTGGCGAAGGGGAGTAAGCGGCTTTACAAGGTCTTGAAAACTTCGCGGGCGGCTTCGATGGTGGCCTGGATGTCGGCATCGGTATGCGCGCTGCTGACAAAGCCCGCCTCGTACAGCGCCGGTGCAAAGTAGTGGCCGCGCGACAGCATGCCGTGGAAGAACTTGTTGAACAGCGGCTTGTCGCTCTTCATCACCGCTTCGTAGTGGCTGGGCAGCTCGGGCAGCAGGAAGAAGCCGAACAGGCCGCCCTGGTGGTCCACGCTGAAAGGCACGCCAGCCGCATCGGCCTCGGCCTTGAGGCCCGCCATCAGCTGGCCCGTCTTGGCATGCAGCGCCTCATGGAAGCCGGGCTGGCTGATCAAGGCCAGGGTCTGCAGACCGCAGGCGGTGGCAATCGGGTTGCCCGACAAGGTGCCCGCCTGGTAGACGGGGCCCAGCGGCGAGAGTTTTTCCATGATCTCGCGGCGCGCACCAAAGGCCGCCATTGGCATGCCGCCGCCAATCACCTTGCCCAGCACGGTGATGTCGGGCTGGAAGCCTGGAATCTGCTGCGCATACAGGCTCTGGGCGCTGCCTAAGGCAACACGGAAGCCGGTCATCACCTCGTCGTAGATCAACAAGGCGCCGTGTTCCTTGGTCAGCTCGCTGATGCGGCGGGTAAAGGCGGTGCTGGCGCGCACAAAGTTCATGTTGCCGGCGATCGGCTCCATGATCACGCAGGCGATCTGGCCCTCGTACTTGGCAAAGGCTTCTTCCAGCTGCTCGATATCGTTGTATTCCAGAACGATGGTGTCCTGCACCACATGCTCGGGCACGCCGGCGGACGACGAGGCGCCAAAGGTTGCCAGGCCGGAGCCAGCCTTGACCAGCAGCGCATCGGCATGGCCGTGGTAGCAACCGTTGAACTTGAGGATCTTGTTGCGGCCGGTGTAGCCCCGGGCGAGGCGGATGGCGCTCATGCCCGCCTCGGTGCCGGAGCTGACCAGGCGCACCATGTCCATTGAGGGCATGAGTGCCAGGATGGCTTCTGATAGCGCGATCTCGCGCTCGGTGGGGGCACCGAAGGAGAAGCCCTCCAGCAGGGCCGCTTGCACAGCGCTCAGCACCTGCGGATGGCCATGGCCCAAAATCATCGGCCCCCAGGAGCCGATGTAGTCCACATACTGTTTGTCATTCGCATCAAACAGGTGGGCGCCTTGGGCGCGGGCGATGAAGGCGGGCGTGCCGCCGACCGCATTGAAGGCCCGCACGGGCGAGTTCACGCCACCGGGGATGACCTGGCGGGCACGTTCGAACAACTGGGCGTTTTTATCAATCGACATAGGGGCTCACAACTAGACTGGCCTTGGATTGTCGGCCAATCGACAGCACGGGGCTGTCAAATCGGTATTCACTGCAGTGTATTGCGCAGGTTTTGGGTGCTGCCGGCCGTGCCGTCGGCGTCCTCGGGCTCTTCCTCGCCCGCTTCCTCGCCCGCTTCTTCCTCGTCTTCGTCATCGGCATGCACCCAGAAGAGGCGGTCGGGAATGGTCTTGCCCATGCCGGGGCGCAGCCCGCCTTCAAGGCATTTGTCCAGGTAGGTCATGGCCTCGGCCGTCGCATCGCTCAGGGGCACCTCGGTGGCGAGCAAGGCGGTCAGCGCGGCGCTGAGGGTGTCGCCGGCACCGATGTACTCGGTTTCGAACAGCTCGAACTCGCCGCTGCCATAGATGGTGTCAGCCGAGGCGAGCACGTTTTCCACATGCTGGTCATGGGTGGGAATGCCAGTCACCAGCACAAAGGGCACGCCGTGTTCGGCAGCGGCCTTGGCAATATCGCGGGGGCTGGGGCGGTGTTCGGAGGTGCGGTCGGGTAGCAGCCAGCGCCACAGCAGGCCATAGGCGCCGACCAGTACCGTTACTTGCGGCAACAGCAGTTCCTGGTAGGCATCCAGGTAGTCATCAATCAGTTCACTGTCCCACCAGGCCATACCGGTGACATAAGCCACCACCGGCAGATCCGGGTAGTCGATGGTTACTTCTGCACACACTCGTACATTTTCGATCGATCCCAGAAAGCCCAATTTGATCGCGCGGATCGGAATATCCTGCAAAACAGTCTGCGCCTGTTGTTGTACCGCATCATCTGGCAGCGCATAAAAATCGATGGTGTCGAGCGTATCGCGGATCAGGGCACCGGTGACCACGGTGCAAGGGTGGCCACCCATGGAGGCCACGGCCAGTGCATCGGCATTGGTCCCGCCTGCGCCACTGGGGTCATTGGCGTTGAAACACAGGATACTGGCGGTATCAATGGTGGCGGCCAAGGTGCTCTCGCTCGGGCTGGATTCTGGCTGGTTTGTCAAGGAGGATGTCATAGGTCAACGAGATAGGGCACATTGATGCAGGAATCACCGTCAAAACTGTGTTGAAAAGCTACAATCGTTGCATTCTATGTAAAGCCTCTGTAAGCTTTTCAAAATTAGGAGCAGGGACGACGGGTGCAGTGTACGCGCAGTGGTGCAAAATGCATCTCCAGCACATGTGGATTCGTCGAAGAAAAATTGCCAATAGGGCGCATGTGATCAATGCAAACGGGTGGGAGGGGCTTTGTCAGCCTTGGCTGCCGCGTGCATTCACATTTCATGACATGCAATGAGGAGGGTGGCCGGTGACAGTTTCCGCAGACAACTTCAAGGTATTGGTGGTTGACGATAGCAATACCATTCGCAGAAGTGCTGAGATTTTTCTGAAGCAAGGCGGCTATGAAGTGCTGCTTGCCGAAGATGGCTTCGATGCCCTCTCCAAAATCAACGATTTCAAGCCGGACATGGTGTTTTGCGACATCCTGATGCCCAAACTGGACGGCTACCAAACCTGCGCCATCGTCAAGCGCAATGATGCTTTTGCATCAACACCCGTGGTCATGTTGTCGTCCAAGGACGGCGTCTTTGACAAGGCCCGGGGACGGATGGTGGGTTGTGAAGACTACCTCACCAAGCCATTTACCAAAGATCAATTACTGGAAACCGTCGGACGTTTCGTTGCCGAGCGTTAAGGAGGGGTCGTGCCTATTCAAAAAGTTCTTATCGTTGATGATTCAAAAACTGAGTTGATGTTTTTGAGTGATCTGCTTGTACGCCAGGGTATGGTGGTGCGCACTGCGCAAAATTCGGACGAGGCCATGCTGCGCCTGTCCGAAGAGCGCCCTGACCTGATCCTGATGGATGTAGTGATGCCGGGACAAAACGGCTTTCAGCTGACCCGTCTGATTACCCGCACGCCGGAATATGCCGATATTCCGATCATCATGTGCACCAGCAAGAATCAGGAAACCGACCGGGTCTGGGGCATGCGCCAAGGCGCACGTGGCTATGTGACCAAGCCGGTGGATCCGGCCGAACTCAAGGCCAAGATCGAGGCGCTGGGATAAGGCATGGCACAGCGCGAAGACTTGCGAGAGCTGCAAACCCGTCTGGCCGATCGCCTGAGCCAGGCCCGCAACCAGACAGCGGTTGGTGCCTCGTGGCTGGCCGTCAAGATCAGTGGCAAGAACTTTCTGCTGCCTTTGAGCCAGTCCGGCGAAGTGCTGGGCTGGAGCGGGGTGGAGCCTGTACCTTATACGAAGCCCTGGATGCTCGGCGTGACCAGCATCCGGGGTATTTTGTTGACGGTGGTGGATTTGGCCCGCATGTTGGGCTTGCCCGCCGCGCGCAGTGAGCAGGTGTTCGCCGGGGCCTCGGTCGTCGCGCTCAACCCCATGATGGGCGTCAATGCCGCACTGTTTGTCGAGCAGCTGGAAGGCTTGCGCGGCAGCAATGATTTTTCGCAATCCAAAGACAAACCGGCCGATGCGCCGGAATTTTTTGGTGCGCTCTATACATCCGCCAGTGGCGAGCAGTGGCAGGAACTCAACCTGCAGCTGCTGGCCAATGCGCCAGATTTTCTCGATATCACGGTTTAGTGCGGGGCTTCCGCGGCGTCATCCTTTTCAGTATTTGTATGTTCAACAAACTATTCAAACGCAAAGAAGAAGCGGCAGACCCAGGTGTCAGCATCTTTCCAGATGGTGACCAGGTAATGCTTTCCGAAGGCTCGACCGGCGACGGCGTGCCATCAGCGAAGAGCGCTGGCAGCGCGTCCGGCGCCGCTGCGCAGGACGACTACATGGTCCAGCTGGTCGACGGCGAAGCCGTTGGCGAAGATCTGGTAACCCTGCCGGTGCTCGGCACGGCTCCGGCTGCCAAGCACCAAAAGAACCTGCTGACCATCGTGGTCGTGGGTCTGGTGGTGTTCTTTGCACTGGCGGTCTGGGCGATCTTGCAGTCCCGCACCACCGGCGGCCAGTTGGCCGCCACCAGCCAGGCCTTGACCCAGTCGCAGCGCTTGGCCAAATCGGTGGGCCAGGCCGTCAACGGTAATGAACTGGCCTTCGTCGAAGTGGCGGAAGCCTCGTCGATTCTGAAGAAGAGCATCGACGGCTTGAACATGGGCTCGGAAGACCCCGCGATCAAGTCGCTGGGAAGCTCCTACGCCGAGGTGCTGGCGCCACTGGTGGAAGCCTCGGACCGCACTGCGAGCAAGAGCGATGCCGTGGTCAAGCAAAAAGCCTCGCTGGTCGCAATGAACAAAGACTTGCAGGCTATTCACAAAAACACCCAGACCCTGCTCGAGCTGAGCGAGGCCGTGGTGAGCCTGAAGCTGCAACAAGCAGCGCCGCCTGCTGAAATTGCAGCAGCCAGCCAGCTGGCCATGCTGACCCAGCGTATCGGCAAGTCGGCCAACGACTTCCAAAGCGCCTCGGGTGCCAATGCCGAAGCGGTGTTCTTGCTGGGCAAGGATTTGAACACCTTCAAGGAAATCGTCGCCGGCCTGCTCAACGGCAGCGCCGAGTTGCGCCTGAGCCCCGCCCGTGATGGCGCTGTGCGTGACAAGCTGCAAGAGCTGTCGGCCCAGTACGACATCACCTTGAAGGACGGCTCTTCGGTGCTGAGCAACCTCAAGGGCATCTCGGAAGCGCGCGAGGCGGAAGTCTCGATCCAGTCCGCCAGCGATCCGCTGCGCAAGGGCCTGGAAGTGCTGCAGGCGGACCTGAACAGCTGGTCTGACCGTGTCTGGCTGTACCTTGTCGGCATTGTGCTGGCTGCGTTGCTGGTGGGCTTGGGTGTCTGGGGCCTGGTGCGTTTGCAGCTGGCCGACAGCTCGAACCGCCGCCGTTCTGCAGAAGCGCTGCAACAAGAAGCGACCCGCCAGGAGCAGGAGGCCAAGCGCCTCAACGACGCCAACCAGGCCGCCATTTTGCGTTTGATGAACGAACTGCAATCGGTGGCTGAAGGGGATCTGACCCAGGAAGCCACCGTGACCGAGGACATCACCGGCGCGATTGCCGACTCGGTGAACTACACGGTGGAAGAGCTGCGCATGCTGGTGGGCAGCGTGCAGAACACGGCAACCCGCGTGGCGCAAACCACTTCGACCGTGGATGCCACCTCGACCGAGCTGTTGGCCGCATCGACCGAGCAGCTGCGCGAGATTCGCGAAACCGGCAAGTCCATTCTGGACATGGCAACCCGTATTAACCTCGTGTCGTCCCAGGCGCAGGAGTCGGCATCGGTGGCGCGCAAATCGCTGATGGCTGCCGAGTCCGGTCTGCAAGCGGTGGACAACGCGATCGGTGGTATGAACTCCATCCGTGACCAGATCCAGGACACCTCCAAGCGTATCAAGCGCCTGGGTGAGTCTTCGCAGGAAATTGGTGAAATTACCGACCTGATCTCGGACATTACCGAACAGACCAACGTGCTGGCGCTGAATGCCGCTATTCAAGCCGCCTCGGCCGGTGAAGCCGGTCGCGGCTTCTCGGTGGTGGCCGAAGAAGTGCAGCGTCTGGCGGAACGTTCCGCCGATGCAACGCGCCAGATCTCGGTGCTGGTGAAAGCCATTCAGACCGACACCCAGGATGCCGTGGCCGCTATGGAGCGCTCGACCCAGGGTGTGGTGGAAGGGGCCCGTCTGTCCGACAGCGCCGGTACTGCACTGAACGAAATTGACCGCGTGTCGCGCGAACTGGCGGATCTGATTCAACAGATTTCCCGTTCTGCATCCGACGAAGCGGTTCAGGCCAACGATGTGGCGGAGAATATCCAGCATATTTTTGCGGTGACGGAGCAGACCAGTGATGGAACCCGTACCACGGCGCAGCAGGTGCGTGAGCTGTCGCAAATGGCCGAGGAGCTGCGCCAGTCGGTGTCTCGGTTCAAGATTGCCTGACCGATGCCTGCTGTTTAATTTTGACCCGCAATCGGGGACTGTTGCATGTCTATAGCTATCGAAAATAAAGCGGAAAACGCGCAGCCAACAGAAGAGAGGGATCTCGGGCCATTGGCATGGATCAATGACGAGGTTCGCCGGTCATTGGAATCCACGGTCAAGGCATTGCTTCGTTACAGCCGGGATGTGGAAACGGCCAAGGTATCGGATCTGGAAGCCATCGATACCACCGGTATCCGGGTAGCCAAGCAGTACCTGCACCAGGTCAAGGGTGCCTTGCAGATGGTGGGTATTGACCAGGGCGCAGAACTGGTCGGTCTTATGGAAGAGGCGGCGCAGCGTTTTGCCGCCAAGCCCCATCTGTGCACCGAGAAATCGGTGGCGCTGATGGAGCGCACCTCGTTTGCACTGTTGGAATACCTGAGCCATGTGCTCAAGGGCCGCAGCGTCTCCTTTGTGGCGCTGTTTCCGCAGTACAAGGAAATGCAGGCCTTCATTGGGGTGGAACGCGTGCACCCCGCCGACCTGTGGCATGGCGACCAGGCACAGCAGGAGCCGCTGACCCCAGCGGTGGCCGTGCTGCTGCTGGACCGCAGTGCGCGTGAGCGCCTCGATTCGGACATGCTGCAGATCATCAAATCTGCCGACAGCCGTGCGGCGCAGGATTTGACGGCAGTCTGCCTGGGCCTGGCCCAGGGCCAGAGCCAAAAACCGTTGAAGCTGTTCTGGAAGGTGGCCGCAGGCTTCTTTGACGCGCTGGCGCACAAGCTGGTCGACCCCGACCTCTATGTGAAGCGCTCGGCGTCACGGGTCATCATGCAGTTTGCTGCGCATGCCAAGGGTGGCAGCGACGTGGACAAGACCCTGCAGCATGAGCTGAATTTTTTCTGTGCCGTGGCGCAGGGCCCTGACGAGGCCAAGGCCACGGTGCTGCAAGCGGTACGTGCCAGCTTGCAGACCGAGGCGCTGCAAGGCGTCAACTACGGCCAGGAACGCTTTGGCCAGTATGACCCGGCCGTGCTCGCCCAGGCGCGCAAGCGCCTGGAGTCCGCCGCCGAGCTCTGGTCCTCGCTCGCCGATGGCGACCGCTACAAGATCAAACCCGTAGCCGACCAGTTCCACCTGATCCGCGAGTCGCTGCACAAGCTGCATATCGGTGCGGACGAGCTGGGGGCGGCGCTGGGCCGCGTGACCGAGCGCCTGGTGAACACCGGCACACCGCCCTCGACCCCGATGGCCATGGAAGTGGCCACGGCCGTGCTGTACCTGCAGGCCAATCTGGAGTCGCTGGACGTCAAGCCCGCGCTGATGCGCGAGCGCGCCGACCGCCTGGCGCAGCGCCTGGACCATGTGCTGGCCGACCAGCCCCCTGAGCCGCTGGAGACCTGGGTCGAAGAGCTGTACCGCCGCGTCAGCGACCACCAGACCATGGGCAGCGTGGTGGATGAACTCCACTCCACCCTGGCCGAAGCTGAAAAGCACCTGGACCAGTATTTCCGCAACCCCGAGGATGTCTCGATGCTGGGCTCGGTCACCGGTTCGCTGTCGCAGATGCGCGGTGTGCTGTCGGTGCTGGGCCTGGACCAGGCGGTGGCTGCCACGCAGCACCTGCGCACGGTGGTGGACCAACTGGCTGCAGGTCAGGTAGCGGATGAAGACAAGCCCGTCGTGTTCGAAAAGCTGGGCAACAGCCTGGGCGCACTGGGCTTCCTGCTCGACATGCTGGGTTATCAGCGCACTCTGGCACGCAAGCTCTTCGTGTTTGATGCAACCAGCGGCGAGCTGCGCATTGTGATGGGCACGCAAAAGGCCGGCGATCTGCCTGCGGCTCCCGTGGCACCCGCGCCGGTTGCAGCCCCTGCTGCACCTGAAGAGCCAGAAGACGATTCCGTCTACTTTGCACCCACCATTCCCGCTCCGCTGTTCGATGCCAGCCCCGCTCCGGCGCCCAAGGCCCCTGCGGTGCTCGCGCCCGATCTGGAGTTTTTTGCGCCCGCCCCGGTGCAGGCCGCTGCCGTGCAAGCACAGCCACCGGTGTCGGAAGAATCGCTGGACGGCGAGCTGCTGGAAATCTTCCTGGAAGAGGCCCAGTCGGTGGTGCAGACCGGCGGGCAGGCATTGCAATCCCTACGCCGCGTGCCGGACGATGCCGAGGCCCTGACCACCTTGCGCCGCGCCTTCCACACCCTCAAGGGCAGCTCGCGCATGGTGGGCTTGGTGCAGTACGGTGATGCCGCCTGGTCGATGGAGCAGGTCCTCAACAGCTGGGTTGCCGAACACAAGCCGGCCAATGCGCCGCTGCTGGCGCTGAGCTCTGAGGCGCTGAACGGCTTTGGCCGCTGGGCCGAGGACATTGGCGCACAGCGCCAGTCCACCTGGAACCCCGATATTTTCCGCATCTCGGCCGATGCCATGCGCCTGGATGGCCTGCATCTGCCGTTGGTGGTGCCTGCCGAAGCAGGCCCACTGACCGAGCTTGCAGCATGGCCAGACGACACGCAGGCCATGGCGCTGGAAGCCGATGCGCCCGCTGCGGTGGACACCGCCGAGCCCCTGGCCGAGCTGGAACTGCCGCCGGAAGAGGCTGCGCCTGCAGCTGCCGCTGACGCCGAGCTGGCGCCGGCCCTGGTCTGGCCGTTGGACGGCATTGATCTGGAGCTGGACCCTGCCGCTGCGCTGGAACCCGCAACTGCGCTCAGCACGCCTTCGGGCCTGGTGCCGCTGTCGATGGCGCCGGAAAGCGCCGAGGAAGTGGACTTCTCCGAGTTTGCGCAGGCCATGGCCAGTGCCGAGGCCAAGACCGCAGAAGTGCAAACGCCAGAGCCCCTGCAGCCGCATGACAGCGCGCTGGACTTTGTGCCGATGGATGCGGACCTGGAGTTTGTGGCCGAGGACACAGCCGCCAAGCTGGAGCCTGCGCCTACCCGTTTGCCGCTGGAACTGCCTTCGCTGGACCTGACGCCCGCGCCTGCTGCACCGCCGCAGCCCGCCAACAGCGCCTTCGATGCCATCGAATTTGCAGACACCATGCTGCCCGAGTTGGAAGCGCTGCCTGAAGCGCCCGTGGCCGAACCCCAGCCTTTGCTGGTGGTGCCCGATGACCTGGTGTTCAACGAGTTCAGCGTGCCGGATCTGGAACCCGTTGCATCGACCCCTGCACAAGCGCTGGAGGCCGTGGAGCCTTTGGAAGCCCTGCAGGCCGAAGCACCCGCCGAGAGCCTGGTGGAGGCTGCGGCCCCCGTAGAACTGCCGGAGCCAGAGACTGTGGTGGCGCCTGCTGCAGCAGAGGAACTGGAAGCGCCGGCCGAACTGCCAGCAGCGCAAGAAACCCCTGCGCAGCCAGAAGCCCAGGCAGAAACAACAGCCCCGGCCGATGCCGACGCCAATGGCGAGGACCCCGCTGAGGCCGTCAATGTGCTGGGCGTGAGCACCGCGCTGTTCAATGTCTACCTGACAGAGGCCGAGAACTGGTCGCACAACCTGGAGAAGGTGCTATACAGCTGGGCCCAGTCGCCCAATCGCAACTTCCCGGAAGACGCGATCGCCTATGCCCATTCGCTGGCAGGCAGCTCGTCCACGGTGGGCTTTGGCTCGCTGTCCGAGTTGGCGCGTGCGCTGGAGCATGCGCTCTCGCATATCCACAACTTCTCCAACCCCGAAGTGGCCTGGCTCAACACCTGCCAGGCGGCGGGCTCGGAGATCCGCAAGCTCTTGCACCAACTGGCGGCCGGTTTTGTCAAACCAGCCAGCGAGATCGTGGTGCAGGACCTGGTCGATATTGCCAACCAGGAAATCAACTCGCAGCTGCACCCACCTTATGGGCTGGTCGATTTCGACGCCGAGCTGTCCGGTTTGGACAAACTGCACGATCTGCAGGAAGTGCAGGAACGTCCTGTGGCAGCCCCCATCGAGCCGCTGCGCAGCTTTGCGCCTGCGCCGGTGGTCGCTGCCGCCTTGTCTTCTGCCGCCTTGCCCGATGTGCTGGAGCTGCGCAACGACGATGCGATTGAAGTGGTCGATGTCATTGATCCGGACCTGTTCCTGATCTTTGAAGAAGAAGCGCAAGAGCTGCTGCCCAAGCTGGGTGCGGCTTTGCGGGAATGGTCGGCCGACCCGATGTACCTGCCGCCGCGCGGCGAGGTGCTGCGCCATCTGCACACCCTCAAGGGCAGTGCGCGACTGGCGGGCGCCATGCGTCTGGGCGAAATGTCCCACCGCATGGAGTCCGAGGTCGAGGACATTGGCACGGAAAACCTGACCGGGCAGGACATCGAGATTCTGCTGGCGCGTTACGACGGTCTGCAGCACGAGTTTGTCGGGCTGCAAGAGCGTGGCAACCAGGTGCTGGCAGAAGGTGCCTTGCCCCAGCAGCTGCCTGCGGCCACCGAGATGGGCGAAGTGGTGGCCGAAGTGGCCGCCAGCACACCGGCCGCGCTGGAAAGCGCTGGCGCTGAACAGGCTGCGCAAGCGGCCGATGCGGCCAACGCCGCCGCTGGCGTGCAGCACAAACCACTGATGCTGCGCATGGCGCCAGTGCGTGCCGCTGCCGGCCAATCGGTGCGGGTGCGCTCGCAGCTGCTGGACCGCCTGGTCAACGAAGCCGGCGAGGTGCTGATTGCCCGTTCGCGGCTGGACATGCGCCTGACCAATATCCGCGCATCGATCAAAGACATGTCGAGCAACCTCGAGCGCTTGCGCAACTTGCTGCGCGATGTGGAGATGCAGGCTGAGTCGCAGATGCAGTCGCGCATGGCGCTAGCCAAGGACTCGGAATCGGGCTTTGACCCGCTGGAGTTCGACCGCTTTACCCGCGTGCAGGAACTCACCCGCATGATGGCCGAATCGGTCAACGACGTGGGCACGGTGCAGCGCAATCTGCAGCGCACGGCCGAAGGCGCCGAAGACGACCTGATTGCACAGGGCCGCCAGGCCCGCGAGCTGCAGCGCGATCTGCTGCGCACGCGCATGGTGGAGTTCGACTCTATCTCCGAGCGCTTGTACGCCATCGTGCGCCAGATCTCCAAGGAGCTGGGCAAACAGGTCAAGCTGGACATCACCGGCGCCTCGATCGAGATCGACCGCGGTGTGCTGGATCGGGTGACCCCGGCCTTCGAGCACTTGCTGCGCAACAGCGTGGCCCACGGTATTGAGCTGCCCGAGGTGCGCAAGGCGCAGGGCAAGGCACCAGTGGGCATCATTGCCATCGATGTGCGCCAGGAAGGCAACGATATCGCGGTGTCCATCCACGACGACGGTGCGGGCCTGCAGCTTGACGCGATCCGCCGCAAGGCGATGCAGTCGGGCCTGATCAGCGCTGATGAAACTTTGGATGTGAATCAGGCCGCGCAGCTGATCTTTGCGCCCGGCTTCTCTACGGCGACCGAGGTGTCCGAGCTGTCGGGCCGCGGTATCGGCATGGACGTGGTGCGTACCGAGATCCAGTCGTTGGGTGGCCACATCGTGACCACCTCGGAGGCTGGCAAGGGCACGCGCTTCCAGATGGTGATGCCGCTGACCACCGCTGTCACCCAAGTGGTGATGATGCGTGCCGGCGACATCAAGTTTGGCGTACCGGCCAATCTGGTGGAGTATGTGCGGCGCGTGCCCAAAGCCCTCATCGAGCAGGCCCACGGTACCGGCACCTACACCGACAACGAACAAGCGCTGCCGTACTACTTTGCTGGTGCCTTGCTGCAGGGCAACCTGCGCAGCACGGAAGAGCCGGAGAAGACCAGTGCGGTCGTGATCCTGCGCTCGGCGACCAAGCGCCTGGCCGTGCACATCGATGAAGTGCTGGGCAACCAGGAAGTTGTGGTCAAGAACCTGGGCCCGCAGCTGGCACGTCTGCCAGGTCTGGCAGGTATGTCGGTGCTGGCTTCCGGCGCGATTGTGTTGATCTACAACCCGGTAGCCTTGTACACCGTGTATGGCCAGCAGATTGCCGACCGCATCGCCCAAGCCGCCGTCCACCCCGAGGTGGCCAAGGCACCGGTGCGCGAGCTGGCTGAGCAGGCCGTGCAGACGCCGTTGGTGCTGGTGGTCGACGACTCCATCACCGTGCGCCGTGTGACCCAGCGTTTGCTGCAGCGCGAAGGCTACCGTGTGGCACTGGCGGCCGATGGCCTGCAGGCACTGGACCGTTTGCGCGAAGAGCGCCCGGTCATGGTGCTGTCGGACATCGAGATGCCGCGCATGGACGGCTTCGAGCTGGTGCGCGAGATCCGCGCCGATGCATCGATGAAGGACCTGCCGGTGGTGATGATCACCTCGCGCATTGCCGACAAGCACCGCGAGCACGCTGCCAGCCTGGGCGTAGACCACTACCTGGGCAAGCCCTATGCCGACGAAGTGTTGCTCTCGCTGGTTCGCCAGTGCGTGCTGGACAACGAGATCAAGGCGGCCGACGCAGCGCCGCTGCAGTGACCGGCATGACTGCCATATGACAAGGGCCGCAGCGATGCGGCCCTTTTTTATGCCTGCCCTCTGCATCCCAGCCGGGCCGCCAAAAGGCCGGCAGCCTGCCCGTACAATGGCCCCATGAGCGCTGAGACTGACACTTCCGGGACCCTGAACCTGACCCACCACTTTCTGATTGCGATGCCTGGCATGCAAGACGAGATGTTTGGCCGCAGCGTGGTCTATGTCTGTGAGCACAGCGACAAAGGCGCGCTGGGCATCATCATCAACAAGCCCTCGGACATCACGATGGGCAAGCTGTTTGACAAGGTCGATCTGCCGCTGCGCCGCGAGGACCTGGAGCTGGAACCGGTGTTCCAGGGCGGCCCGGTCCACACCGAGCGCGGCTTTGTGTTGCATGACCGGATCGTGATTGAGTCGGGCGCCGCCGACGAATCCGCTTATTCCGCGACCTTGACCATTCCCGGCGGGCTGGAGATGACCACCTCGCGCGATGTGCTGGAGGCCCTGTCCACCGGCGCCGGCCCGCACCGGGTGTTGGTGTCCTTGGGCTATTCGACCTGGGGTGAAGGCCAGCTGGAGTCGGAGATCACCGAAAACGCCTGGCTGACCGTGCATGCCGATGCCGCCGTGATTTTTGACACGCCGGTGGCCGAGCGCTATGACACGGCCTTGGCGCTGTTGGGCGTGCAGCCCTGGGCGCTGTCTGCTGCAGCAGGACGTGCATGACGGATGCGGCCACCAAGCCCCTGCTGGATCAGGCGCGCAGCATGCAGAGTTTTATCGCCTTTGACTTTGGCATGAAGCGCACCGGTGCCGCCTTTGGCACCCGCATGCTGGGCACGGCACGGCCGCTGCCCACGATCCATGCCGAGGGCAAAGCCCGTTTCACGCCGATGGAGAGCCTGGTCAGCCAGTGGCAGCCTGATGCGCTGGTGGTCGGCATTCCCTACCACCCCGATGGCGCCGCCCACGAGAACACCACCTTGGCACTGCGTTTTGCGCGCCAGCTGCGTGGCCGCTTTGGCCTGCTGGTGTTTGAGGTGGATGAGCGCTACAGCACCACCGAAGCGCTGGCCAACGGCGCGCGTGATGCGGATGCCGCCTCTGCCTGCATCATTCTTGAACAGTTCATGCGCAGTCTGGATGTCCCGGACCTGGATGCCGCCACCTGATGGCGGCTTTTTAACGTCACCATGCAAGCATTGATTCGCTCCCTGGTCGGCCTGTGGCGCCTTGTGCGCATGGGCCTGCATATCGTTGTCGGTGTCGTAAAGATCTGGCTCACGTTTGGGCGCTTAGGCCATGATGAGCGCAACCGGGCGGTGGAGCGCTGGGCTGGCCAGCTGCTCAAGCTGAGCGGCATTGAGCTGCGGGTGCTGGGTGCCGTGCCCGCGCATGGCCCCTTGCTGATTGTGGCCAACCACCTGTCCTGGCTCGATATCCCGGCCATCCATGCGGCCAAGCATTGCCGCTTTGTCTCCAAGTCCGATGTCAAGGCCTGGCCGGTGATTGGCAGCTTGGCCAGCGCGGCGGGCACCTTGTTCATCGAGCGCAATTCGCGCCGCGATGCGATGCGCACCGTCAGCCGCATGGAAGAGGCGATGCGCAAAGGCGATATCGTCGCCGTCTTCCCCGAAGGCACCACTGGAGACGGCCACCAGCTGCTGCCCTTCCATGCCAACCTGCTGCAATCGGCGATTGCGGCTGAGTCGCCGGTACAGCCCCTGGGCCTGTGTTTTTACGACAAGCAAAGCGGCCAGATGAGCAGCGCCCCTAGTTATGTGGGCGATGAGAGCCTGATCGGCTCCATGTGGCGCACGGTGACGGCCCCACCCTTGGTGGCCCAACTGAACTATGGTGAGCCGCAGCCCCCCGAGGGCCGCAACCGGCGCGATTGGTCGGCCGATCTGCAAGCAGCGGTGAATGTGTTGCGCCAGGTGCAGCGCTAAGCTTCAAAGTTCTGGCGCGAAGCAGACCAGGTGCTCGGGTTGCGCACGCAGGCCAATGCTGTCGCCCAGCGCGTGATGTAGCTGGCTGGATACCTGGGCATAGACCAGCTGCTCGCTGGGCAGCTGCAAGGTGTACAGGTACTGCGATCCCCGGAAGGATTTGCGCAGCAAGGTGGCGCGGTAGGGCGAGTCAGCATCAAACACCACCTCGCTGGCGCGCAACAGCACATCACAGGCTGCTTGCGATTCCGGCGCGTCAATGGCACCCAAGGGCGTGGTCAGCTGCCAGCCTTGCGCCGACGACACCGGGTGGGCGGGCAACAGGCTGCCATGGCCGATAAAGTTGGCCACAAAGCGGCTGGCCGGCTTTTGGAACAAGGTGGTCGCATCGGCCCACTGATGCAGGTGGCCGCTTTCCATCACGCCAATCTGGTCGCCAATCGCAAAGGCTTCCAACTGGTCATGGGTCACGAAGAGGGCGGTCGCCTGGGCGGCCTTCAGGATGTCGCGCAGCTCATGGGCCAGGCGTTCGCGCAGATCTACATCGAGGTTGGAGAAGGGCTCGTCGAGCAGCATCAGCTGGGGTTGGGGTGCCAGCGCCCGGGCCAGGGCCACGCGCTGCTGCTGGCCACCTGATAGCTCATGCGGGTAGCGGACTGCACTGTTCTCCAGCCCCACCAGGCGCAGCACCTCTTGCACCCGGTGCTGTTGCTCGGTCCTGGGAAGCTGGTGGATGCCAAAAGCCACGTTCTTGCCGACCGTCAGATGCGGGAAGAGCGCGTAATCCTGGAACACCATGCCGATGCGGCGCTTTTCTGGCGGCAGATTGCTGGTGCTGCTGCTGACCACCTGGCCTTGCAGGCGGATCTCGCCACTGCTGATGGGTTCGAGCCCGGCAACCGCGCGCAGCAAGGTCGTCTTGCCGCAGCCCGAGGGGCCAATTAGCACCCCAATATCGCCCGCCTGCAGCTGCAAAGACACCTGCGCCACGGCAGGCTGGGCGCGCCCGGCGTAGCGCACATTCAGTTGGGAGACCTCTAGAAACATGGCGGCATTGTAGAGGGCCGCCCAATGGCAAGGGGATAAGGATGCTTTGCATAACCCTCGCCCAATGGAATGGACGCGGATCGCCCGAGACCGCGTTCCGGCCATGGCAGGGATTTATGCAGAGGATCCTTTGCAGGGGCGCAGGTAGAATCGCCAGCTTTTGGCCCGTCAGTGATTCGCATTTGCAAAACCTTGCCCGCTTCCGTCGTCAGTTGCTGCTAGTGGCCATTGCCTTGGTGCTGGTGTTGCCGGTGCTCACCGTTTTCAGCGCCTGGCTGCCCGGGGCGGGCAACGATGCCGATGCCTTTGCGGTGGTGCGCGAGATGTTTGCCACCGTGCTGCCGGGCTACATCCACACGACGCTGGCCTTGGGCCTGATGGTGGCGCTGGGCTCGGCGGTGCTGGGCACCTTGTGTGCAGCGGCGGTGACCTTGTTCGATTTTCGGGGCCGCAAAACCTTGGAATGGCTGCTGCTGTTGCCCCTAGCGATGCCAGCCTATGTGACGGCCTATGCCTATACCGATTTTCTGCAGTTCAGCGGGCCGCTGCAGGTGTGGATGCGCGCCAGCTTTGGGCTCGAAGGGCGCCTGCTGCCGGAGGTGCGCTCGCTGGGCGGCGCGGTGCTGGTATTTGTAGTCTCGCTCTACCCTTATGTTTATCTGCTGGCCCGCACGGCTTTGAGCGAACGCGCCGCGCACCTGATGGAGGCCGCGCGCCTGCTGGGCGCCTCGATGCCGCGCCGCATCCGCATGGTGGCCTTGCCGATGGCCCGGCCAGCGGTGGTGGCTGGTGTGGCGCTGGTGATGATGGAGACCCTGGCCGATTTTGGCGTGGTGAGCTACTTTGGCATCCAGACCTTTACCACCGGCATCTACAAGGCCTGGCTGGCGATGGAAAACCGCAGTGCGGCTGCCCAGCTGGCCACCATGCTGCTGGTCCTGGTGCTGGTGGTGCTGCAGCTGGAGCTGCGTGCGCAGCGGCGCATGCGCTTTGTGACCAGCGGGGTAGGGCGCGCCTCATCGGCCGAGGCACAGCCCCACCGGCTGCAAGGCCTGCGCTGCCTGGCCGCCTGGCTGGTCTGCGGTCTGCCGGTGTTGCTGGGCTTTGTGCTGCCGGTCATGTTCATGCTGCGGCCCCTGGCGGCCGATTGGTCGGTGATCCCGCTCGACCGCTTTGTGCAATGGGCTGGCAACAGCATCCGCTTTGGCGCCATCACCGCCGTGCTGGCCGTGGCCATTGCGATGCTGGCCGCCTATGCGGCACGCCGTAGCCAGGATTGGGTCACGCGCGCTACCGTGGGGCTCATCAGCCTGGGTTATGCGGTGCCCGGCGCGGTGATTGTGGTGGGCTTGTTGCTGCCCGTAGGTTGGGTGCAGCAGGCGTTTCCGCAATGGGGCTTCCCAGCGCTGATCACCGCCACTTCGACGGGCATCATCTGGGCCTATCTGGTGCGCTTTACCGCTATCGCGCTGCAGTCCTTGCAAAGCGGCTACACCCGCATTCCCAAGAGCCTGGATGAATCGGCGCGCATGCTGGGCGTGGGTAGCGCCGGCTTGATCGCCCGCGTGCATGGGCCGCTGCTGCGCCGCTCGGCCATGACAGCGGCGCTGCTGGTGTTTGTCGATGTGATGAAGGAGCTGCCCGCCACCATGGTGCTGCGGCCTTTCAACAGCGACACCCTGGCCGTCGTGGCCTACCAGCTGGCGCGGGATGAGCGCCTGGGTGAGGCAGCCCTGCCATCGCTGGCGCTGGTGCTGGTGGGCCTGGTGCCGGTCATTTTGCTGATCCGCACCATGCGGGCGCCTGCCAGCCGCTGACGTCGCTGGGTCTGTCTGCCAGTTGCGATCTGCGCTGCCCGTTTCTCTGCGAATGGCGCCCGTTCAACAGGCCGCCATCTGGGGTGATTGCATTTGCTGTCATTTTTTCGAGCAATTCATAGCGTATCCATATCGCGTTTGATCTAGATCAAACCAGTGCTACGGGTTTCCACCTAAACTGGATTTTCGAAACATCCATGTGCGATGGGGGCTTCATTGTCTGAGCGATGGTGGTGCTGACGTCGCTGCGGTCGGACGGCTGCTGCGCCTCACCTGTGCCAGCCCTCGTTTTGACCAACTCCCACTCCATGCCGCACAGCGGCCTCCATTGCGTGCAACCAACAACACCCGTTCTGGAAACAGACAACTGGGGCGTGGCCTATGGCGACAAGGTCATTCTCAACGGCTTGCAGCTGCAAATTGCGCCCAATGCCATCACGGCCTTGATGGGGCCGGTGAGCGGGGGCAAGTCCACCTTGCTGCGCAGCCTGGCCGGTCTCAATGATGAGAACCCGCGCTTTGCGCAATGGGGGCAGCTGCGCTATGCCGGGCAGCCATTGGCTGGCGCGCACCGCCCGCGCCTGGTGCGCCAGCATGTGCGGCTGATGCAGTCGAGCGTGCAGGACTCGCTGAGTGAGCTGCTGCAGCCTGACCAGCCGCTCTCCGGCCTGGACCGCCGGGCCTGGTGCGAGGCCTATCTGGACCGCATGGGCTTTGGCGACCTCCAACCCCTGCTGACCCAGACCACGATCGAGCTGGCCCCCATGCAGCAGCGGGCCATTGCGATCCTGCGCGAAGCGGCCGCCGCGCCTGCGCTGTTGCTCTGTGATGAACCCAGCGCCGACCTGCAGGACTACGACAGCTACCTGCTGCTGGAACTGCTCAAGCGCATTGCCCAGGAGCGCGCGGTGCTGCTGGTGACCCACAACCAGCGCCATGCGCTGCGGGTGGCCGACCATGTGCTGCTGCTGGCCGGTGGCACGGTGCAGGAATCGAGCCGCGCCGACCGGTTTTTCTCCGCCCCTTATTCACCGGCAGGCCAGCAGTTTGTGCGCAGCGGCAGCTGCGCGGTGGTGGCGGCGCAGCCATCTGTGCAGGAGGCGAGGCAGGCGGAGCCGCCCCCTGTGGCCGCGATTGCTCCGGCCCCCACGGCCGCGCAGGCAGCCCGCCAAAGCCAGCGCGCCGTGTTGCCCGATCTGGCTCTGGCCAACCCGGTGCTGGCGGCCGAGCACTATGTGCCCGGCGCGCGCGGGCCGCGCGGCTTTGCCTGGCTGGTGCCTGGCAAGCTGGCGGGCACGCCGTTGCCGGGCGTGGTCAACGACACCGATATCGACATGCAGGCCTTGAAGCGCTGTGGCGTGACTGTGTTGGTGTCGCTGACCGAGAAGGACATCGACCAGGTGGCACTGGCCCGCAATGGCCTGCGCAATGTACACCTGCCGGTGCATGACCGCGAGCCGCCTTCGGTGTCGCAGCTGCAGATGCTGATGCTCAAGATGAAGCGCCTGCTGCTGGACGGCGAGGTGCTGGCCGTGCATTGCTTGGCGGGCCTGGGCCGCACCGGCACGGTGCTGGCGGCCTGGCTGGTGTTTGAAGGCATCACCGCGGAAGAAGCACTGCGCCGTGTGCGCGACATCGAACCGCAGTATGTGCAGTCTGAGCCGCAGGAGTCTGCGCTTTGGGCCTATGAAGCCATGCTGCTGGAAAAAATGGGCTGATCGCCTTGCGGCGAGCTGGCCCTGTAACCAACCCCATTTGAAGGAACTCACACATGTCCATGGATACCGTTTTGCAGAAAGTCGCCACGTTTGTGCCTGAATGCCTGGCTGCCGGCTATGTCGATGTGGCCACCGGCATGCTGCTGGCCATTCGCACGGTGGATTCGCACCCGCGCGAGGTGATCGACCTGGTGGCCGCTGCAACGGCAGACCTGTTCAACGGTCCCAATGTGTCGATGATCGAGCGCATGTTCAAGAAGTCGCGCGGCCTGCAGGACGATGGCCACCACTATTTCCAGGAAATCATCGTCAACAGCGACAACCTGATCCACATCTTCATGCGCGGCAAGACCAACCCCGAGTACGTGGCCGTGCTGGTCTGCCGGCGCACCGCCAACCTGGGCATGGCGCTGACCAAGGCGCGCATCATCATGCCGGAGCTGGAAGCCTCGCTGTAATAAGATGGCGGGATGGCCGACAACGACACCATCACCATCTACCACAACCCGCGCTGCAGCAACTCGCGAGGCGCGCTGGCACTTTTGGAGGCGCAAGGCATTCAGCCCCAGGTCATTGACTACCTGCACGCACAGCTGAGCACCGCGCATTTGACGGCACTGATCACTCAACTGGGTGTGCCAGTGCGTGAGGTGATGCGCAGCAAGGAAGCCATTTACCAGGACTTGGATCTGGGCCGCGACAGCTTGAGCGATGACGAGCTGATCGCAGAGATCGCTGCGCACCCCGAGCTGCTGAACCGGCCGATTGTGGTGAGCCCCAAAGGCGCCCGCTTGTGCCGCCCGCCCGAGCGGGTGCTTGACCTCCTCTGATGCGTCGGCGCACTGACGTTCTGGCGGTTCCGAGTCTGGCAGAGGCCTAGACCATGCTGCGCGTGACCATCCTCTCCGGCCTGGGCCACACGATTGTGGTGGTGCTGGCCCTCTTGGTCTACACCTTGGTGACCCGCGCCGGCCACCAGCGCCGCCATCCCTCCTCAGCGATTGGCTGGGTGCTGGGCATGGTCACCTTTCCCTATCTTTTTCTGCCGCTGTTTCTGGTGTTTGGTCCGCGCAAGGCGGTGCGCCCACCGGCCCATGCGGTCATCCCCAACACCGGCCAGCGCCGCAGCAGCGTGCCCCAGCAGGTGCCGGCCTGGGCCGGCCAGCTGCTGGCCAGCATGGAGCTCGATGCCGCCCAGCCCAATGCCGAGGTGGTTTTTCACCAAGATGGCTTGCAGGCCTTGCAGCAGCTGCTGCGGCTGATCGAGCAAGCCCAGCGCAGCCTGGATGTCTGCACCTATGTGTTTGCCGATGATGTCGTAGGCCGCCAGATTGGCACGGCCTTGCAGCAGGCGGCGCAGCGCGGCGTCAAGGTGCGCTTGCTGCTCGATGGGGTGGGGTGCTGGCGCTTGCTGCCCTCGCGCTTGCGCCAGCTGCGGCGCTCTGGCGTGCTGGTACGCCGCTTCATGGTACCGATGCTGCAGCCGATTCGGGGGGGCAGCAATCTGCGCAACCACCGCAAGCTGGCCGTGGCCGATGGCGTGCATGTCTGGAGCGGCGGGCGCAACTTAGCCGATGAGTACTTTTTGCCCAGCAGCGCCGGGCACCCGGCCTGGGTCGACCTGAGCTTCAACGTGCAAGGGGCTTTGGCTGGAGTGGTGACGGCGCAGTTTGAAGCCGACTGGCGGGCTGCGAGGGGCCGGCGCCGGCCGATGTGGCTATCGCCCGCGATGGCGCTGGGTGGCGGCGACCAAGCATGGGCCCAGTGGTTGCCCAGCGGACCCGACCATGCCGATGACACCTTGCATGCGCTCTACCTGGCCAGCGCCTTCCATGCGCAGACCTCCATCACCCTGGTTAGCCCCTACTTTGTGCCCGACGATGCCTTGCTGGAGGCCTGGTGTCTGGCCTGCCGGCGCGGCGTGCGGCTGCGCATTGTGGTGCCCCAATGCTCCAACCACCGCCTGGCCGACTGGGCCCGCGAGCGCGCCCTGCGTGCGCTGGTGCTGGCAGGCGCCGAGGTGTTTTGCTCGCCACACATGGTGCATGCCAAGGTGGTGGTGGTGGACGAGAGCATGGCCTTGTGCGGATCGGCCAACCTGGACGGGCGCAGCCTGTTCCTGAACTACGAGGCCATGACCGCCTTCTACAGCAAGCCCGAGATTGCCTGGCTGCAGCACTGGTGCGAGCAGCAGATGCAAGACAGCAGCAGCTATGCCTACCGCCGCCCCAGCTGGTGGCGCGATGTGGGCGAGGGGCTGGTGCGGGCGGTGGCTTTTCAGCTGTAAGAGCGCTCGTTAAGCGGGAATTGACAAGTAAACCTGACATTTGCTAAAGTCAGGTTTACTTTACATCTGTATGCTCACGCCACCATGCACCACATCCTGTCTTCGCCGCCACCATCACATTTCATGCGCGCTTACCTCGTCCGCACTGCGGTATGGATGGGCATCTACTGTGCTATCCATTTGTTGGTGATTCTGGGCTGGTTCGATGCCGTCATCGGCACCCCCAGCGCCTGGCTGCTGGCTGTGGCGGTGGCAGTGCCGATTGCAGCGCAACTGCGTGCATCCCTGCTGTGGATCCAGGCGGCAGACGAGTACCAGCGCGCGCAGGCCATTCGCAGCGTCGTCATTGCCTGCGGCCTGGTGCTGATGCTCTGCAGCATCTGGGGTTTTGGCGAGAGCTATGCTGCAGCGCCCCATCTGCCTGCCTGGTTGGTGGTGCCGCTGTTCTGGCTGGTATGGGCTTTGGTGGGCTGCGCCATGCGGCTGCGCGGCTGATGGACAACCATCTGCGCAGCCTGCGCGCCCAGGCCCAGTGGACGCAGGCCGATCTGGCGCAACGCCTTGGGGTATCGCGCCAGGCCGTGAATGCGCTGGAGACGGGCAAGCACGATCCTTCGCTCGATCTGGCCTACCGCATCAGCGTGGTGTTTGACTTACCGGTGGAGGCGATCTTTCGCAACCCGTATCGCGGCGAAACGGCCTGAGCTTCCGTCGTCGGTGGCTCACGGCCATCACTGATGTGGATCAAGGCGCCGTGCCTTGCCGCAGATCATCAACATTGGCTGACAGGCTTTTGTTTGCAATATTTTTGCTTTGGTATGAAGCTAGATAGCCTCTGAATAGCAGAGTCTGTTAAAGCGGATGGGCCGCTGCCATCTGGCTGCCATTCTGGCGCCGGATACTGGCTGGTCAAGCCGCTTTCGCTTCGTTTGTCTTCAACGCATTGTTTGAAAGGTACACCATGGCCAAATCTGACCGCAGCAGTAAAACGGAACCCAAGACCCGCCGCAAAGCACCGCTGGCAACCCCCAGCGATCTGCATGCGGACGCGACCCAGGACATCAGCGCGGCGCTGAACGGCATCCTGGCCGATGTGTTTGCGCTCTACCTGAAAACCAAGAATTTCCACTGGCACATGAGCGGCCCGCACTTCCGTGACTACCACCTGCTGCTCGATGAACAAGCCGACCAGCTGTACGCGATGACCGATGCCATCGCCGAACGCATCCGCAAAGTGGGTGGCACGACCCTGCGCTCGATTGGCCACATCGCCCGCTTGCAGCGCATCAGCGACAACGACGCTGACTATGTGGAGCCGCTGGATATGCTGGCCGAGCTGCGCGAGGACAACCAGCAGCTGGCCGCACGCCTGCGCGAGGCGCACAACGTCACCGATGAGCACCGTGATATTGCGTCTTCCAGCCTGTTGGAAAACTGGATTGACGAGACCGAGCGCCGCACCTGGTTCCTGTTTGAATCCAGCCGCAACGCGGGCTGACCACCCATAAAAAATGCTGCCCCTGGGCATTGCGCGCAGGGCAGCATCTGCATGTGGAGCTAGCGCCGTTTAACGCTGCTGACGGCGCTTGTGCAGCCAGGCCAGCGGGGCCAGCAGCAGCGACAGCAGCGCCAGACTCCAGGGGGCCATCATGGGCACGGCAGTTGTCGACGCCGGGGCCGCGACGGCGCGGCCGACGACTTGGCCGGAGGCGACCATGCGCAGGTTTCCAGGCAATGCCTCGCAGTCGATGTCCTGGCAAACGCCAGTGAATGCTTTGGTGCGCAGCGCAACAGCTTCTGGCTGACCTTCGGGTTCACCTTGTGGAGGGTTGATGGGGATGGTTCCCCCAGCATCTGTCATGGCGCTTGACAAGTCCAGGTACAACGCCTGTTTGCCCGTTAAGTCGCTGTTGTCTGCAGGCACAAAAACAATGTACTGCTCGGGGTCGGGAGGCACGGCAGAGCAGTTCGTGCCATTGCAGGTGGTGACGAAGGTCGCTGCGGGGGTGCCTTCGGTGCCCGTGGTAGAAATATTGACACCGCTGATCGTCCCGGTGCTGGCGTCAAACACATAAGAGCCCGTAGCTCGTCCGCCATCGACAAACTGCACATTCGTCAGGGTCCACTGCACCGGCGCAGCATTCGCGGCCGAGGCAAAGCCTCCTACGGCCAGGGCCACGGCGCTGGCGCACAGCAATTTCTTCATCGCAATCTCCAAGTGTGTTGAATGCAAACAAATGTATCGCATTTCAAAGTATTGACTATCCCGTGTTCTGGGGATTTCATGTCCGTTGAAACTCTGTTAGGCGACTTTGTCAGACGCCACGCCTTTTTGCTGCAAGCTGCCTAGGAGCCGAAGCAAGGCGCAGGTAAATATTGCTACAGTCTGAACCTGCTCCTATTTTTGTGGTGGATATATGGATAACCAAGAGAAAGTAACAATTCACACGCCCTTCGCCATTTCGCCGCGCGGTGCCGAGGTTCTGGCCACCGGCTGGAGCGTGAAGAAGGAGTTCATGGGCGAGCCGGTGCATGACACCAATGGCCAAGAGATTGGCACCGTCGACGATGTGATTGTTGGCAAGGAAGACAGCCTCATCTTCGCGATTGTCGGAATTGGCGGTTTCATGGGGCTGGGCACCTATGACGTGGCCATCGAGTTCTCGCGCTTCAAGCTGGGCAAGTATGGCCTGCTGCTGCCTGACGCGAGCAAGGAGACCTTGCAAGGTCTGCCGCAGTTTGTGTATCCGAAGGCGACGACTTAAGTCGGCGGGTTGCAGGCGGCAGGTCGCTGTGAGCGGCTGATGGTTGCGCAGCGAATCTGGCGGTGCGGAAATGCTCCGGTGCTTGGCATGGTCAAGACCGGAGCTTTCTTTTTCTGAGCCTTTGTGTCGCGGCGGTTTGTTCTAGGAATCCTCTGCAAAACTCCCTGCCGTGGTCTGAACGCGGACTCGGGCGATCCGCTGCGTTGTCTTCCTTGTCAATAGCTACGGCTCGACTGCAAAAGACGCCTTGCGGCTCATCCCGATCCGCATCCATCCCGCTGGGCGAGGGTTCTGCGGAGGATCCCTAGCGCCTGCGTTGACGCACGGTGCCGAACACGGCCAACAGCAAGCTGAGTGCTATTCCACCCCACAGACCCAGCCCGGGAACCGGCGTTGGTGTCTGCGGTACGACGCGGGTGGTAACGGGTCCTGCCGGGGTGCTACACACTTCCAGCCCCGGCGTGGCACCGGTCTGCGCAGCGGGTATGACGCAGAAAAAGACATATTGGTTCAGGTCGCCGGGCTGCAGCACATAGCTCGGGGTTTGGCCCGCGCCACCGGTTGTTCCGCTGGCCACGATGCGGCCATCGCTGGCGCTGCTGATGCTGGGAAGTGGGCTGGTGACAAACTGGTAGCTGGTGCCGCTGGGGTTTTCGGCATCGCCATTGTTGTCAGCATAGGTGTAGCTGCCAGTCACTGTCGAGCCAACCTGCGGTGTGCCTGTGATGGACGGCACGGCCACAGGGACGGTATTCGGTGGCGCACGTTCGATCAGGGCCGCCATGTTTTGGTAAGCCGGATCCTGGTTGCGAAAGAGATCGATGGTGTAGGTGGTGGAGCGGTACGAGCTGCGCAGGCTAGGCAGATTCGCCTTCATGGCGGTGTACAAGGTGGTGTAAGCGCTGACAAAGGCTGCCTGATCGCTGCCTCCGTATTCAGTCACGTCCTCGGTGCTGGGGCGCGATATGCCCCCTGTGACATCGATGCTGGCGGCCGTTCCGTTGTAATCATTGCCAATCTCCCACAGCGCATATTGCAGGGCACGCCGTTGCTCGACGCTACCCGTCTTGTAGTAGCTCAGGTAGTACTGATCCAGTACCCAGTGGATGGCCGCTTCGCCCGCTGCCCCAGCAGGCCCCTTGATAGCGCTGGCGCCAGCTGCGGTGTCGAACTGGGACGTGATGTCAAACGGAGGCCGGGCTCCGTGGTCGATGCAAAACATCAGTACTGGCAAATCGCTATACGCTGATCCGCTGGCGTCATACGTCAGGTCGGACGAGCGAAAGGAATAAACATCATCTCCGGCGTAGTTGGTGGTGCCGGTGATCAGTGCGGCGGCAGACAAGCCGGGCACCGCGATGGCAAGCGCTGCGGCAAGGGTCAGCAAGTGTTTTCGCATCGTTCGTTCCATTCGATGTTATGAGGCACAAAGGCACCTTTGTTGAAATATCAACACCCTTCCCACCCGGTCGATATCCAGGGAAAAAACCGCGCATTTTCTAAATTCATCGAAATGAATGCGCTTGTTTCTATCGCCTTAAATAAAAACTATGAATTTGAACGACCGATAAAATCAAATGATGGCTGTCGTTCACCGAAGCTATGGGTGCAGGCGTCTTGAGGCTGGTGAAACTGTACAGCGCAACCCTGTAGGGGCATTTTTGCTTTTCTTCCGAATTATTTGCTTTTATGCCATTTCAAGACTAAAGCAGGTTCCAGTTGAATATTATTTAAATTGTTTAACTGGCGGGCAGAAGTCAGAATTTGGTTGAATAAACCCAAACAATGAACCATCCTCAACCAATATATGCATGCTCGCCTCGAGCGACGGATATTATTTTGTCCGCGCACCCATGAACAAGGCCTCTGCGCGACGCAGAGCGCCACAGAGGCCTTGAGCACTGGTCAGGGCGTTTAATGCGTTCGGTTTCTCAGGCGTGCCGCACCGATGCCGAGCAAACCTGCCAGCGCCAGCAGCATCCAGGGCGAATCAAGAGGAACGGGGGTTGCCGGAGGCGTCACCACCGGGGGCACGGTGACAGCGACTGCGGCATTTGGGCAACTGGCGCCATCATTGCTGCTCGATGAGGGGGCCGCCGATAGGCGGGTGCGCTGGCCGGTGGTCAGGTTGATCTGGAAGAAACCACTGCCATTATTGGCAACGCCAAACAAGCCGTTGGTGCCCGAAAACTGAGCGCCGAGTACACCGCCCGTGGTATCGGGCGACCCCAAGGCAGTGGTGCTGCCGGTGCTCACATCGATCGCGTAGAGTTGGCCATTGTCTGCGGTGGAATACAGCAAGCCGCCTGTCCAGCCCATGTCCGAGGTCTGGAACGATGCGCTCAGGTTGATGACGGTGGCGGTGGGTGGGCTGGCCAGTACATCAATGGCATAGATGGCATTGTTGTTGCCAAAGGCCTTGACGTAGTAAACGCCCGCGCTGCTGAAAGCGCCACTGTTGTAGGCCACGTTGGGGAGATTGGCAATGGTACCCAGCGACGTGGTGGCCCCGTTCTCTGCAATCTGGAACAACTCGTTGTTCACCACCCCATACAGCTGGTTGTTGCCGGGGTTGTAGCCCGTTGCGTTGTAGTTGTTGGGGGAGGTGCCTTGCGAGACAAAGGCGACCGGGATCACCGCGGGGCTGATGAACAGCTCCATGGTCGCTGGGTTCAGACCGGTACCTTGCGACACATACAGGCTGCCATCACAGCTCAGGGCCGATGCGGACAAAGACGCCCCCATGCCCAAAGTGGCAACGACCAGCGACACCATGGTTCGAGCCAAGCGGCGCTTTGGCGACTTGCCCACTGCAAACGATTTTGGACCCATATCACACACCCCCTTCAAAGGAATAAACGAAAAATTTGCACCACCTGCAATCCATTGGCAGCGTTAACGCATCCAGGTCTACAAGGGCTTTATCCATCGCACCAGCCTTTAGCCATTCAGCATCTGGAGCGTGGGCGCTGAAGCACCTTTATCGTTAATTGGAATGTGGCCTGCGTTGGCTGAAAAAATATGCTTATCTATCAGTGAGAGCTGTTGGCGGCAGATCATCTATGCATCATGTGTTGTGAATAAAACCAGCATGGCTTAGACGAAAGGGCGTTTGTGAGTGCCAGTTCATTTTTTGTTTAATGGCTTATTTTTGCATTTTTTAAAATCAAAATGGGGATTATATTGTTGTTTTTGAAATGTTAAATAAATAGGCCTATTTGTTAAATTAACTGAAAAACAAAATACTTTTCAGAATATCAAATAGGCGCATGAGGAAATGAGGGTAAGCGATATGAAAACCCAATAAAACCTGGTTTACGCAAGGAATGTTTTGCAAAACGCTCGCCTAGCGAGATGAAAGTGGAGGTGGATGGGGGTGAGGTGCAAGGCGTCTTTTGCAGTCGAGCCGTAGACTAATCACAAGGATGACAACGCAGCGGATCGCCCAAGCCCGCGTTCAGACCGCGGCAGGGAGTTTTACAGAGGGCCCGTAGCAGTAGATAACTGGGAGGTCGTTGAGGAACGTAGCTTCTATCAGAAACGGAATCTGAAAAGCGCCTGAAGAAGGCGTGCAGATGTTGCCTTAATCTGAACGTTGGCGCCAAGTGCCAATGCCGCTGAGCACCCTCAAGGCCGAGCGCTACCCACTGACCCGCCTCAGCGCGTGATCAGGATGAGGCGGCTGCCTTTTGCACCGCGTCCTCGGCCTTGGGCGGCACGGCGGGCGGGACCTGGCTGAGCATGTAGTTGGCCAGGGTTTCGTAGAGCGGCCTGGCGATCATGCGCGAGACTAGGCTGGCGAGCATCGCGGCCGCCATCAAGCTCAGCACCAGGGAGTGGCCATCCACCATCTCCATCACGATGATGAAGGCCGTGAGCGGGGCTTGTGTGACGGCAGCCAGAAAGGCCGCCATGCCCATCGCAATCAAGGCGGGTGCAATATCGCTGCCCATCACCAGGGACACATTGTGTCCAACGCCTGCGCCGATCGACAGCGAGGGCGCAAAGATCCCGCCAGGCACACCCACCCAGGCAGACAGCCAGGTGGCAATGAATTTGAGCGTCACGTACAGCGCGGGCAACTCGGCTTCACCCGCCAGCATGTGCTTGACTTCTTCCGAGCCGGCGCCAAAAGTGGCACCATTGGTGGCCAGCCCGATGATGGCAATCAACAAGCCGCCCGCAGCTGCAAAGCGGATGGGATATTTAGCGCGTATACGGTTCAGACGCTCAGGTGCGCCGGTGAGGGATGCGGCCATGAGCTTGGCAAACAAGCCGCCTAATACGCCGCAGCTCAAGGCCACACAGATGCCGGGCAGCAAGGCGTGCCAACTCAGGCTGGGCACCTGGATACGCCCGAAGTAGTTCAGGTTGCCAAATGCCGACACCCCCATCAGACCGGCCAGCACGATCGCCGCAATGATCAGGCCGCTGGCACGAGACTCCAGCTTGCGTGACAGTTCCTCAATGGCAAACACAATCCCTGCCAGCGGCGCATTGAAGGCCGCCGCTATGCCCGCTGCGCCACCCGCCACCAGCAGTGCATGGCTGGTGATGCCTGAGCGCGGACCAAACCAGCGTTTGGCATGGTGCATGACGCCTGCCGCCACTTGGACCGAAGGCCCCTCGCGGCCAATCGACAGCCCTGCTAGAAAGCCCAGACCCGCCAGCGTGATTTTGGAGGCGGAGAGCCACAGCGACACAAAGCGGCTGCGTTGCTGGTCATTGAGCGCCGTCTCTTGCGCGGCCATGACTTGCGGAATCCCCGAGCCCGCAGCGCCGGGCGCCCAAAGGCGTGTGGCCCAGACAATGGCTGCCGTCAGACAAGGCGTCCACAGCAGCACGGCCCAGCCACCTTGCCAGCGGTAGATGTGCATGAACCAGTCGAAGGCCTGCTCGGCCACCATCGTGAACCCCACCACGCACAAGCCGGCCGCAGCCGCATAGGCCAGCACAATGCAACGCTCCACCCAGCGCCAGCCATCCCCGAATTCTTGCCTCAGGTTCTGTACGAAATCGGGTTCTTGCTGCATTGCGCCCTCATGGAGTGAGGGGCCAGTCTAGTCAATTCGTGTGGGATGGGTTATGCCGTCCGTCAGCCCGTGACCATAACGCTCGGGTTCTTGGGCTGATGCAAGCGGAGAAAGCTGCCACTGCTGGGGTTTGGGACGATGCCTGACAGCGACTCTTGGGGTGAGTGCGGAATGCGCGTCACCGCCTTTTCGAAATCTCTGTAGTCATGTAGGCATTCAGGTCACGCAAATCCTGAACCCGCCAGGTGAACGCTGGCAGCTTGACGCCGTTCTCGCGCAAGGTTTTGGGAATCAAATCACCGTTGGGCCGCAGCACCACCGAGGAAACGATGACGCCTGGGTAATCGTGCAGGCGCTTCTTGAACGCTGCGGTGCTGAGGTCGGGTGTGGGCGGATTGCTTTTGTTGGCCAGAGGGCCCGTGCCCTTGAGGTCGGCGCCATGGCACATGGCGCAGCGTTGCACAAAGATATTTTTGCCATTGCTGTTTTCTGCCTGCGATCCCGTGGCGTGTGCCAGCAGCAGAAGACCGAGCGAGGCGAAGATGGTTTTTTTCATCGGGTGTTATGGAATGGGTAGCCCGCGGTATTTTGTCGCGAGTATTCCACGCTCACCCGCTGATGTTGGACCTATATTTTTATGGGTCTCAGGCCTGCGAAGCCTGCATGGGGTAAAAGTGCTGACAGTCTCGCCACTCCTGCACAGGCTGGTCGTCTAGATATGTGTTGGGCTTTGGCAGAAATCCGCCGAAGCACTGGGCAATGCGGGTGCCGGACTGCTGGCTGGGTATTGGTATAGCTGCGCCAAGTCTTGAAAAGATTCCGGGCGGAATCCATGCGATGGTCTATATTGCTTGCTGCGCAGCGCTGTTGGCACCATGGCCCAGCTAATGCTCCAGGTGGATTGCCCAAGCTGAATCCGGGCGCCCACTCTGATTTCTGTTTCAACTCTCAGGAGGTCGCACGTGCATAAAAATCTCTTCGCTTTAGGGGTGTCGATGCTGGTCTTGGCCGGATGCGGCTCTGCTCCTTCGCAGAGCCGGACAGAGGCAGACCAGGGGCGCTGCGCAGGCTACGGTTATCAGCCGGGGAGCGACAGCTTTGCCAAATGCATGATGACGGTCGATGTTGCACGTGAAAAGCGAGACGCGAGAGACCACCCCAGCGATGCACGTATGAAGTCCTTGAGCATCGAGCGCAACGGCGATACGCGCTTTCCGATTTGCTCTGCGGCTGGTATGGACAACAATCTGGATACGGTCAACAACGCTTGGTATGGGCCCAATTGCCGGCAGCGATGATGCGCTGCTGAACGGGCTGGGCCCTGGGTATAGGCTTGCCGGCGCCAAGCCATGGTGGTTCGGTTTGGTGCGCGTGGACCTTAACTGAACTGGTCGGTGTAATAACAGGCTGGGCAGGACCTGCAGGCGAAGAGAGATATTTCGCGCAGCGATTCTGGTGGGCCCTGGTTCGCAAATGGTCTCGGCTGTTTTCCGATGCCTTTTTCCCAGTATTGGTGGGATTGCTGCGTGGCCAGCAAATGTAGGAAGTTCAGCGGCGAGCCGCTGAATTCACACCAGGAATCACAGCAAAACGGCCAATCAAAGCAGCCCTGCAAAAACAGCGGAATGCCTGGCAATTGGTTGAACGCTTGCCAAGCGCTTTCGGGATCTTTGGCCAAACTGTGAACAGTCTGCGCTACATCGTGTCGGTTGGATCGCCGAACATTGCCGCTCTGGATGCAGCTGGCGCACAAATAGCAAACCTCGGGCTCTTCCTGCGCCAGCGCCACATTGGCCGCCAGATGGGGATCGACCAGGGTTCCGGCATACCCGTATACCGGCATCTCGGGCCGTTCGCATTGCTGGCAAATCTCATTGGCTACGCTGCGCAGGGCAGCGTCTGCAACATGTTTGAATACGGTTCCCATGGCATGCCTTCCTCAGAAGCTTACTAGTATCTGCGATCGGGTTGGGACACAGGGTGGCGTCCACAGCGCAGAATCCGGCCCATGTGCGGATAACCGTTGGTTGCGGTCGTGGTCAACGGCTGGCTAGCGTATGGAACGAGGGCGATCCTGGCAAATGTCAGCGAGTAGATGCGTTCATCAGCAGTTCCTGGGACCCTGCGAGCGCGGCGGAAGAATTGCTGCAGCGGCGCGCTGGTCATGCTGCCACCACGTTTCAGAGATGCGGTCGATGAGGCGGCGATACCTTGATGGCCAAACATCGATGTGAAAAAGCCCAAAGGTGTTGCGGGCGTGCTGAATGATCGGAGCAAGTGCAAACTTCATTGATTGTTAAAAAATGTCGCAATAGAATCGCGAGCAGCTGTTTTCTCCGAAAAGCTGTATGCCTAAAAATCTTCTCGCGCTGGTCGCATTTGCGGCGCTCGCTGCTTCTGCCTCCGCACAAACCTATGTTGGAAGCTTCAGAGTCCAGGATGGAGCTGATTGGCAAACCAATCCCCAGGTTTATTCGGGGCTAGAGGCCGCAGCTTTGCGTTTCGGCGGTGCTCCGACGGACTACGCCATATCCGTCAATCCCAGCACCACCCAACCATCGACGATCACGCACTCCGCGTATTACTCGCCTTGGGGACTGGCGTGTGGCGTGTTTCCGGAAGATGCCAAGATTGACGAAGGTGCGCCTGGGTATAACGCTCCCGGTGGCAACAACACGGCCCTGTCAGCGTATGTCGATGACAATTGCCTCTCAGACGAAACCAACTATGTCTGGCGTGTTCAGGCGGCTCCCGCGCTGAATGCCACCCCGGTACCCGGACTCGGTTTCTGGGGTCTGCTGTCGCTGGGTGCGGTCTTGGGAGCGCTTGGCATGCGCCGTTCGCGCAGCTCTGTTTGAGACGTCTTGCTGTCGGCGGCAAGGCTTGCCGACCAGCGCACCATAGGTGCAGCCTAAAATAACGGGAAGAACGCTGACTGCGCGGGTGGACACCCGTTAAATTCCGTCTAATTCTGCCCTTTTGTCCCGTTATTTGTCCCGTTCTCACCTTCAGGCTCCGATCCCAGAAAGGCGTCCAGCTTGCGGCGCTCCACCCCCTTGTCGGCGCCATCAATCCAACGGCTGACGAAGCGTGCAGCTGCTTCCTCTGGGTCGTAGTCGTTCCAGGTCTTATCGCGCTTGATTCCCCGCAAGGTCTTTTTGCAGAGCGTCTCCGCTGGCGTCATGTCGAATAGCGCCTTCTCACTCCCAAAGCGCGCTAGAGCCTCATCCTGGCTAGCCTTTTTCTTGACGGGCGATTGGGCTAAGTCTTCGAGGTTTGCAAAGTCAAAACCCCCGAACACTGCTGCCAAGGTTTTGCCTCCGCTCGCGCGCACCAAGTAGTCGCTGTAGCGACGCTCAAGGTCCTTGGCGGGGGTCTCGATCTTCTTGAAAGCCTCCAGCGCATTGTCGATCAGCACCGTGGCCCCGGTCTTGATGCAGTCGCGCAGCCACAGCACCGCATCTAGCTCGCGGTCGCCAGTCTCGTTCTTTGGTGACGGCGTCTGCACAGTGACCAGCGCAGTGCTGGCGCTGAGTAAGATGGGAGGAAGCGAGAAGAGGGCGCGGAATTCTTGGTTATCGTTCATGGGGTCCTTACAAGTGCTGGCGGGCAGCGCGTTCAATTTCTGCGCGGTGGTCCAGCCGGGCGCGGCGGTCGTTGCGCGCGTTGCGCCACACCAGGCCGAGAGCCCAGGCAGCAGCTTTGGCCCAGCTGGCGCCTGCCCAGCGGCGCATGGTGAAGAGGCGATAGGCTAGGGTGAACTGCTCAACCATGGGTGCTTCTCCGGAAGCTTCGAGGTATCTGCGACAGCTTTCCCAAGCTTCATCAGGCGGTAGCCAGAAAGCTCGCGTACCAGCGTCAGACCTGCCGTGTTGATCGCGTCGATCAGCGTTTGAGGAACCCCGAAATTCTCGGCAATGTCTTCAAGGTTTTGGCTTCGGCCTCGTGGCCGTGCTGGCGCAACTTCGCAGCGGCGCGGGCGATTGGGTTGTGGACTTCCATAAGGCTCCAATAAAAAAGCCCGCGAGTGTTGCGGGCGTGTTGAATCAGCGAAGCAAGTACAAACTCCATTGATTGTTAAAAAGTGTTGCCATAGAATTCAGCGCAGCCCTTTTCTCAGAAAGCACTTATGCGCAAAAATCTATTCGTCATGGCCTCGTTGGTACTTTTCGCAGCTACTGCCTCCGCGCAGACATATGTCGGAAGCTTCAAAGTGAACGATGGACCCGATTGGAATCTTCCAACCACTCCGGTGTATTCCGCCTTAGAGGCTGCTGCGTTACTCTTCGGAGGAGCGCCAACCGATTACGCTGTGTCTATTGACCCAAGTACGACGAACCCGGCAACGATCACACACACCGCGCACTACGATGGATGGGGTGAAACGTGCAGCATTCAAGCTGAAACTGAACGAGTCGATCAGGATCCAGTCGGCTATCAGCTACCAGGTGGCACTGGCTCGGCACGCTCTGCGTATGTCAGCGACCATGGATGCGATGGTGTCAACTATGTCTGGCGAATCAAGGCCGCAGTGCCACCAACCCCAGTGCCAACTCTTGGTGTATTCGGGCTTATGTCTCTTGGTGCGCTAATCGGAGTCTTGGGCTTCCGCCGTACACGCAAGTCCGTTTGATGAAATCAGCCTATAGCGGCTTACAGACTATTTTTAACTAGAAGCCTAAGCCTTCTGTCACAAGGCTTGGGTTTCCCGCCCGGATACGCTCCGGGCAGGCGCGCTGAGATTCCAACCAGCGTTGCCGTTACTGTTCTTGGTCGCATTCACCTCACCAGTTGAGCCTTGCAGGGCTACGGTTGGGCACTGCGCAGAGCAGCGGCCGTGCCCGCTGGTGCAATTGGCCGGACGATGCCCCACAGGCAGGGCAAGCAACATCGGCAGGGCTGACTTTTTAAAGACCTGGAGGGGGCTCGCTCGATCACTGGCACCCATCGCCTGGTGCAACCTCTGCTGCGCTCCACTGGAGCTGGACCTTCCTCTTGCATCGAGTCAGTTCAGGGGCCGGATCGCTACCCCTTACGATCAGGCTGTCGCCTCGGACAATCCGATCCTCCCAGTCGATGCATGCAGTTGTCCATTCCATGGCTCATACCCTCCGCCATGAATGGCTAAACAGTTTTTCCCCCAGAGGCCACCAGGGCCACAGCTTGGCCAGGCGGCTGCCTGCGGGTGAATTTCCCAGTACCGGCCGCCTTCTTCCGGTCCTCTGCCTCCTGGCGCTTTGCGCTCAGCTCACCCTTTTTGGCGTGGCAGTACGGCGCGGCAAGCTGCGCGGCCTGCATTCGGCGGCCTGGCTCCTCGTACCCGTCTCGCATTACGCTCAACAGGTAGTCAAGAGGGGTCAAGTCGCTGAGGTCCGGCGGCTTGGGCGCCTCAGGGGGACGCTCCTGGCCAAACGGCCATTCAGGGTTGGTTTTGTACCCCTCGTCATCAGCTTGAGCCGGATTGGATGCGACTGGCGCCGCCTTCTTGGCCTTGGGCGTCGTTGTGGGCTGTTTCTTTGGCCGGCCAGCCCCAGACCGCGCGCCACCTCTTAGCATGGCGACCCTCCTTTGATTGTTTGAATTCGCCCCCTATGGAATTCATACGGGGGGATTTTTGTGCGAATGCGGAACAGGGCGGTTTCCGTCGAGAGGCTCCTAGCCTTTGATGCCGTACACCCATCGGGCATGGCCCTGAGGCTTGCCAGTTCGCTTCAGGTTGGCTTACCTACGTTGAACGCAGCTTTTGAGGGTTGGCCGTCAGTTATTTTGCGCAACTCACGAAGATCGGTGTACAACTCATTCCCCGTGTACGCATTTGCGGCCCCACAAGTAAGCAGAAACAAAATGGGGGCGAGGCGATTAAACATATCCAACTCCCACATTGATGTAACGAGATTTTACAAGAATAGCCTATGGCAAGAATCAACACACTGCCAAGTCGCATTCAGATGGCGGAGACACGGCATATCGCCTGGGCCCCACGCATCGCTGCAACCCCCCGCACCCGTGGCCGCAAGTGGATGACCAAGCGGGAGAGGTGGCTGCAGGCCAATCCGCTGTGTTGTGACTGCAAGGCCGAAGGGAAGGTGGCGGCAGGCCAGGAGGTGGATCACATCATTCCTCTCTGGCAGGGCGGGGCAGACGACGAGAGCAACTACGCAACCCGATGCATCCCACACCACGGGGCCAAGACGAAGCGGGAAGCTGCGGAGAGGGCGAGAACTGCCTCACTCTGAATTGAGTCGTGGGCATAATTCTTGGATGCAAATCAGTGATACCCAGGTGTTTGCCGCATTTCTCCGCGAACTTGCAGACCAGATTGAAGACGACAAAACCTGCTACATAAGCGCTCAGTGCACAGAGCGGGAGCGGACGCCTATCTATTTCGGCGTGCAATTGGTCGATGGTGTTGTGGAGCCAGTAGTTGTCAACCACTCACCTCGAACCATCACCATTAAGGCCTATGTGCACTTGCCGGGCGAGGCCTCCGATCAGGCCGGCCCAGAGGAGCAAGCCAAGGTGGAATAGTCCCGAGGGCTGGCTGCCACGAGCTAAGGCGACTGGCTATGTTCAAGGCCTTCGCGACATGGGCGATGTAGTTGGCCTCTTCTGTACACCGAACCAAGCACCTCTCAGCCAGGTGATTGATGTTGTTTTCGTTTATCTGGAAAAAAATCCAAAGGATCGTCACGACACCGCGTTGGTATTAATCAATCATGCACTGGTCAAGGCCTTTCCTTGCCCTGCCAAGAAATAGACATTTGGCGGAAGGCGTCATCAACATTTGCTCGCGCTTTGGGGTCCAGTACTCTGAAGCTTGATGCCAACTCTGCCGTGAGTGTTTGCATCAAAGCTCCACCTAATAATTGCTGTTGATTTCTCGCCATGCGTTATTTCACATGCGCTAGCAACGTTCTATAACTTATTCGTATACTTCATCGGCCAGCCAACCCAGGGCACAGCCACAGGGCTATCTTCCGTCTTAGGCTCATTTGATCTCCTTGCAGTGGGCTTCCCTCAGTTTTCCGGACGCTTTGCCTAGCCCTTTAAACGTTGCCGCTCCTCGAATTGAACCGGGCGAAGGTAGTTCAATTTTGAGTGTTTCCTGAACGGGTTGTAGAACCGCTCTATGTAGTCGAACACATCGGCCCTCGCCTGCTCTCTGGTGCGGTAGGCCGTCCAAGCGCAGCGCTCTGTCTTCAGTGTCGAGAAGAAGCTCTCCATCGCCGCGTTGTCCCAGCATTCACCGCGACGGCTCATGCTGCAGGTGATGTTCTGACTCTTCAATAACTTCTTGAACTCATCGCTGGTGTACTGGCTGCCCTGGTCCGAGTGATGCATCAGCGCAGAGGGCCGACCTCGACACCACAAAGCCATCAGCAAGGCATCGCTCACCATCCCTAGCCTGCATGGTGTCGCTCATTGACCAGCCTACGATGCGCCTCGAGTAGGGGTCCATCACGGCAGCTGCATATAACCAGCCCTCGGCCGTCCAGATGTAGGTGAAGTCTGCAACCCACTTCTGGTTAGGCTCCAACGCCTCGAACTCGCGTTGAAGGTGGTTCGGCGCGATGTGATGCGCCTGCCTGGTCGCTCCATCTCCTGGAAGCCGACGGCGTTTGCGTCTTGCTTGCAGGTTCGCCAGCTTCATCAGCCGTGCTACACGGTTGACACCGCATTGCTCGCCGGTAGCCCTCAGGTCATGCCACACCCGCAGGCTGCCGAAGGTCCGGTCGCTAAGCTCGAAGCTCTCTCGAATGCTGCGTGTGAGCCTGGCACCTGACAGGCTGCGCTCGCTGGCAGGCCTACCGAACCACTCGTAGAACTCACTGGCCGAAACGTTCATCGCAGGGCACATCGCTCGCGTGGGCCATACATCCGGATGGCGAACAATAAAGGCGTACTTCACTGCGGGTCCCTTGCAAAGTAGCCGAGCGCTTTTTTTAAGATGTCGCGCTCCGTAGTGACGCGGCGCAGTTCCCGTTGAAGCCGCTCGACCTCCGAGGCGGACTCGCTGCGCAAGGGCTTGTTGGCCCGCATGTCCATGACGCCGCCTTGCTCCTGGCTGACCCAGCGCCGCAGCACGCTCTGATTTATGCCCAGGTCCCTCGCTATGTGCGTGACCATCGCCCCTGGTTGCTAGACCAACTTCACAGCTTCCCGCTTGAACTCGTCCGTAAACGTTCTTCTCGTCCTTGGCATATCCGCCTCCTAAACGCATCATGTCATTCGATGTGTCCGGGAAACTGTGGCAAGCCCAAGATGTTTCGGAGCTGTAAGAGCACAAATTTGCATGATCAAAGTGACTCTAGACTATTCACCTCTCAATAGCCAACGGTTAGCAGTAGCTGTAGCAGCTCGTCACGCGCACGTAGGCCTGCGTTGGGTTTAACAACCTGCTCATCCTGAATCAGGCGTGCAAACGCTAGCCTTCGCGTGCCCTTGGTCGCCCAGCCGACATACCAGCCATAAGCTTGGCTCGCGTCATAGCGGTTGTCGCTTCCCGGGGACCCTGTGCCCGTTTTGCCATGCACAGCCCAGCCATCTACTGGGTCACCGTAGCTTGCGATGAGTGCTGTCATGTCGTAGGCATGCGAACTTACCGGTAGCTGGCGGCGCACAATTTTGCTCATGAATGCAAGTTGCTCTTCAGGTGAGATTCGCAGGGAACTCATTACCCACACGCCGTTCTGGCCAGGCGCATCGACCCGCACTGCAGAGACATCTGCGTTGCCATAATGAAACGCTTTCGCATATTTCGCGAAGCGCTCCTGACCAACCCGTTTCACAACTTGCTGCGAGTACCAGAAGACAGATTTACTGATCCACTCAGTAGGCGTAATGTCGCGCCGCCAGGCATCGCCACCCCAATCAGGATATCCCGTCTGATACGGCAAGGCGGGCGCCTTGGCATCCTTTAGCACACCTGCGTCATAGCCCATGAGGCTGATGGCGAGTTTGAAAGTCGAGGCCGGTGTCACTCGCTCGGAACAAGCGGAGCCGCTCTGCAGAATGAGCTTTCCGGAGTCGGCATCTGCAATCAGGGTGCATAGCTCACGCGCAGTTGCGAAAGGCGCTGAAAAAACGAACATCGCCGTTGCCGCAGTGAACTGGAAAAAGCGTTTACGCATCTTGTTTGTTTCTGAAAAAATGGACGAGAGTATGGCGCTGAACGCACTGCTGGAGCGGCTATAGCCTAGCGCTGGAGATGGCTATGGATGGCAGAGAACACGGGCCCGCAACAGCTGGCAGCTGCCCGCACAGTCCATCAAAAGAGCATTTGCGAAACGCAGCCTGCACCAATAAAAAAAACCAGCTAACGACCTGCCGAAATTGGTCTAATTAGTCTGGTTTTGTCCCGTTTGCTGGATTTTTTGGTGCAAGTGAATGATTTCATTGCAAAACCATGGTCCCCCCGACAGGAATCGAACCTGTATCTAGCGCTTAGGAGGCACTCGTTCTATCCATTGAACTACAGGGAGGGTGAGGCAACACTATACGACGTTTTTGGGCGTCTCCCTCTGTGCGTCTCATGATTTATCATTGCTTCTCACTAGCTCAGTGATACGGGATTGATACGGTATCACTTGGAGGATCAAAGGCAATGGCAAGCATCACACAGGTCAACGGGAAGTGGCGGGCACTTGTCCGTCGCAAGGGGTTCCCATCATATTGCAAAACCTTCCCTGTGAAGGCTCAAGCTTTGGCTTGGGCCACTCGCATCGAGGCGGATCTAGGCTCCGGCCATGTGCCTGCAGGTGATGTGGTGCGCGGCGGATCGTACTCCGTCAGAGAGCTGATACAGGAGTATCGCAAGCTCATGGAAAAGACGCGGCCTATTTCAGACAAGTCCAATACGCACTACATGCTCAAGGCCCTGGATCTCCACCTCGGCCATCTCGATGCGCTGCGGCTAACTGTAGACGACCTGGTTGGCTTTTGTTTGGTCCGGAGGGAAGAGGGCGCGGGTCCTTATACAGTCAACATGGATGTTTCGAAGCTTGGGACTGTGATGCGCTACACCGGGTCATTTTTGCGGCTGCAACTGCCGGATGCGGTGGGGATGGCCAGGCCAGTGCTCAAGCACATGGGCCTCATTGGAGCAGGAGGGAAGCGAGAGCGTCGGCCGCAGGAGGATGAGCTTGCACGCATCCTTGCCTGGTTGACGGAAAACAGGGGGAAGGTGTACGCAGACTTTGTGTACTTTGCTGCTCTGACGGCAATGCGGCGTAGTGAGATATGCGGACTGTTGCGCGCCGACCTGGACCCAAAGAAGCGCCTGGTGCTTATTCGCCAGCGCAAAGATCCTCGAACCAAGAAGACCAATGACCAGTGGGTACCCCTCCTTGGAGAGTCTTGGGATGTCGCGTTAGCGCAGCCGGTTGTCGACGGTGACCCGCGCATATTCACCGTACACCCTCAGACAGTCAGTAAGTATTTCAAAGATGCGCGGGTCGCGCTGGGTATACCGGACCTTCGTTTGCACGATATGCGTCACGAGGGGACAAGCCGTTTGTTTGAAGATGGCTATGCTATCCAAGAGGTGGCCTTGGTGACTGGGCATAAGAAATGGGAGACACTCAAACGATATACCAACCTAAAGCCCGAAGATTTACATAAGCGCTATGAATAAAACATATTCTTATAAATCTTAGTGATTGATGATTAGTTTTACAAGGTATTTTTGCGTTGAGGTAATTTATGGATATATATGGAATAAACGTTTTTATAAATGCCGCAAAACGAATAATCAAGGATGAAGGAGACCTAAAGTATGCCGCTCTTGAGTTGCGTTTTGCATTTGAGCGACTGGCATATCGGCAAATAGAACAGTACAAAGACGATATTCCTAGTAGTCTTGTAAATCAATGGAAGCCAGATCAAATAATTAAAACTCTTGCTACATTTGACCCTATTGGAGTACAAAGCGGAAGATTAACAATGATTGCGCCGGATGCATCGGGCGGTAAGGCGCATGAGATCGAATTGGGGGAAACAAGAGTAATTCCATGGAGAAAATTTGTTAAGCTCTACAATAAACTTGGATCTTACTTGCATCTCCCATTTGTAAGTGGAGAAGGAGTCAAAAAAAATACATTATCTAAAGATGATCTAGAACGCATCATCGAAGAACTGCTTGAGGTCGTGAGTGGTGCGACTCTGGTACTTGCAATAAGAAATGTCGTTTGGGCGCAATGTACTTGCGGAACACGCTTGGTTATGGGTCTAGAGGTATGTACAGTGGGGGAGGTTGTATATTGCAGCAATAAAAAATGCAATTCACCTTGGGTTGTGGAAAAAAATGATAAAGATGAGACAGTTTTAGCTCCTGTGAAAATGGTGGGTTTTAAATGCCAAAAATGTGAATCTCGTATACATATTAATATGACAAAGCTTTTTGAGGTTTTGAAATGTCCAAATTGCAATGTTGAATATGATGTTTTTTACAATTACAAGCTTAAAAATGTATAGCTTCTCACTTGTTAATATGCATTTTTCCTAATGGCATCAAAATGAGCCGCAACATCTCTGTAATCTGCGTAGCGCTTACCGTTATCTATATACGTCGGGATTCCAAAGTTGTTGGCGCTGATGCGATTTAGAACCGTGCCGGGTGTGATGCCTAAGACCTGTGCCAACTGCGACACGTCCAGTCGGAGACCATACTTCTCAGCCACAAACATTTGAGTGACCAGGCTGGAGCCCTGGGGTCCTTGAGTGGATGCTGCTATAGCGCGGCGTGTCATGAGTTGGTTCCTTCACTATCTCGCTTTGCCGCCATGTCGGCGCGCATCTCCGTCAGACCTTTCTCGAATGCCTGGTTAAGTGTTTTTAGGGACTCCGTCGCGATTTCGATGGTTTTATGCCAGGTCAATATCACGTGAGCCCTAACCCGTCTTTCAACCTCAGCATCTATGCCGGAGCAGGTGCTGTAGCCTAATAGGGCTGAGGCTTGCAGGGGCTTGGATCTTGGTAATGAGGACTGTCGAGCTGCCTGTAAGCGCTTGCGGCGGTTTGTGGTTGTTTTAGCCATTGGCTTCTCCGTCTTGTTTATCCGCGCGCAGGCTGGCCTCCAAGCCCTGCTTTGCGGCATCGCGTTCTGCGTACATGCGACCATCAGCCACACCGGCAAGGTATGCGGCCTTTTCTGATTCGGTACGCGGCTTCAACTCGCTGCACATCTGTAGCGCCACCGGCTCGGCCTGCACCGCTTGCGTCGCGTTAGGTACAGCCAGCTGGGTTCGCAGCTTGGATTCGATGGCGGCGCGCTTCTCATTCACTAAGCGCTGGGAGCCGTGGCCGTAGCCGACATCAGCGGCCTCGCGCTCTAGATCAGCAACCAGCTCCATCACTTCCTTGATGGCTGTTTCAGGCTCTGGCAGCACCCCTGGCACGGTAGCTGGAAGTGCTGCGGTGGCGGCAAGGGCATCAGCAACGCGCAGGTGCTCAATGTGTGCGGCCTTCTCGTCGCCGAAGCCATACCAGCCCCTGCGACCATAGATGCGCTCCAGGCGAGCTGCTTCATTTCTAAGTAGCGTCACGGAATCCTGAATCGCCACTCCCTGGGGTTGCATCGAAGTGCGCGTGTTCCACCGGTTCGTCACTTGGGCCTGGTTGTCGCCTATGAGGCCTGAGCCGCATTGGCAATCGCCTTCGATGACATAGCCGCCTTTCTGTTCCTTCGGCAAGTCTGGCACTAGAGCGAGCACGGCAGCGCTGTGCTGGTGAGGCTCGATTTCGTAGCCGCTGGCAGATGCGCCGCAGAACGGGCAAGGAAATAATGCCGGATGCACACGGCATGGCCAGCGCATCGAGCCGTCGCCACTGGGGCATGTGCAGACGGTTGTATAGTGAGCGTTAGACATGATCTGCCTTCATGACATGGTTGGCTGCAAACTTGACGAACTTTTTAGGGCCAGACTTGGGGTGAGGCATGGCCACCTCGTAACCCTTGTCGCCCAGGTCACGGTAGATGTTGCCGGTGCGACCGCCCCACTTGGCCAGGCTGGCATCGAGCGCAACGCAGATGATCGTTACAGACGTGCCCACTGGGAGTCGTTCGCCGCTTGCGGCGGGCGTGTCAGCAGGGGGCGCCGGCGCTTGAACCTGCTCAGCATCCTCCGAGGCGGTGACTGTCGCAGGCTGGGCGACAGCCACAGCCTGCGCATCGTCATCCTGCGCGGCCGCAGCCGCGCCTGGTATGTCTCCCTGGCCAGCATCCCGGGGCTCGGCCGCGTCAGCGGGGCTTTGCGACTCGGCAGCTTGCATAGCCTCGGCAATCGCGGCCTGCGCAGCGGCAGCGCTGAGCTTGGGTTTTTCGTCCACCTGGGTTTTCATCTTCCCCCCACGCACCTTTTGCGCTTGCGCAGCGGGGGGAGGGGTAGAAGAGGGTTCCTGGGGCTGCAATGAATCAGCGGATTGCGTACTTTGTGCAGCTTTTTTGTCTTCAAGCTGCTTTTGGGTTGCTTTTTCTGCGCGCTGGTTAGCTTTGACCTTGGTTTGTAACGCGGTTACGTCGATATCTACTTCTTCTGAAAGAGCCAGCAGCTCTTCATTTGCCTCGTCTTCGGCAAGCCAAGGGCGATAGTCCCGGTCACAAAACGCCATCAGTGTCATCAGTGCGCTTGCAGGCATGCAATGGCCTTCTGCCCACTCGATCACTGCCTGAACCGGTGCAACCTTGCCGAGGTCGTGCAGCTTGCAAAACTGCTTTGCCTGTTCGGTATTGAGGCCCCGGGCCTTGTTGCGCGCTAGAAAACGAACAACGGTGCTTGGTAGCTGCTCATGCGGTTTGGCGTGTAGCTCCTTGCCGATTTGCTCAGACAAGGCATTGCGCCAGGTCGTCTCATAGGAATGCTTGTCCTTTGCCTGCTGTGCAGCTTTTGCAGCCTTGCTGTCACTTTTGGCGGAGTCTTCAATTGCATCCTTTGCCTTCTCATGCCCTGCCTTCGCAAGCAGTGTGCTGACCTGGTCGGGCAGCAGCACGGCAATCAGTTCACCATCATGGTGTGGGTTCGCAACCATGGTTGGCTTGATCCCCATTGCCTCCATGTGCTCGCCGATAAGGGCACGAAGGGGTTCACCGGTCGGGCTATCTGCTGCATTGTCCAAACGCAGATAGCCTTGGACGCGGTCGCTCCAGTTGTTAGGGATCAACTCGCGAGCATGTTTGCCCTCGATGACCTCGTATCCTTGCTCATGTGCTGTCTTGAGCTGGAGTGAGTTGTGCGCATCCGTCTTGGCCTGGAAGCACTTGCTGTCAGTGCACATATCTGCACCATTGACATCAGCAAAGAGATCGCGGTCATTTGCCGTATTCAGTGGGCACGATGTGCAGGCTCCGGCTTTTTCGCAAAGGGTTGCGTCAGCCGTGTCAAAGCGTGCATTGCGCAAATAAAGCATGAATTGGCGCTGTATAAGTGCCTTGGCTTCACGTGCGGTGCTGTAGTGGCTGCCGTTGCGTACATCTTCCAACGCCTCAATCTGCATTGAGTGGTGCGGAATCCGGGCAAGCATCAAACCACGGCTGGCATCGATATCGCCGTTCCGTAGAGCATCGCGGGCCTCTTGGCACAGGTCCAGCAGCTTCAGCCGGCCGAAGACATAGCTGCGGCTCTTGCCAATCTTGACGGCCACCGCATCGGCGTTGATCTGGTTGGCGGACATGAGGTACTCATAGCCCTCGGCCTCTTCCAGCTCGCTGACATCTTCGCGCTGCAGGTTCTCGATGATCTGGACTTCCAGCGCCTGGGCATCCGTCAGCTGACGAATGATCGCGGGTATGGAGCTTTTCCCGGCCAGCTGGCTAGCCCGCCAGCGGCGCTCACCGGCCACCAGCTCGTATTCGGGCAGAGCAGCTTGTCGGCCTTTGCCCTTGGCTGCTTCGTGCGTATCCTGCAGGCGCGCAGCTGGCAGCGGGCGCACGATGATGGGCATATTCACGCCCATGGATGCGATGCTGTTGGCAAGGTCTTGCAGCTTGACCTGGTCGAATGTCTTGCGCGGATTCGTGAGGCTGGTTGCAATGCTGCTCACGGCCAGGTCGCGCATGGTCGCACCACCGTCGTTAATAGCGATGGGCTGGGTCACGGTGTCATGCTGGTCAGTTGCCATGATCTGCTCCAGGTGGGGTGGTGGATGGTTCGCTGTAATGGGTCTCGTCGGGATCGCGCATGCCGGACATCACCGAGGCCTCGTAACGGGTGTGGCCGTCCTCGAGCAGGTCGAGGTAGCGCTGAGCGGTTCCAAGATCGCAGCCATTTTTGTCTGCGATGTTCTGAGCGCGGCTCACGCCAGCGCTCCCTGTGCATCGCCTGCTTGAGCGCCGTGGTTCAAGAGGACAAGAGGCAGGGGCTGACCCGCTTCGACTTCGCGCTGCATCTGCAGGCGCTCCGGCGCAGTGACGTGCTGCCAGATGCAGCAGTCAAACAGGTCCTGGGCATTGGAGTGCACGCCGTGGCATTGAGGGCAGGCGTGCAGCTGGGGGATAGGCTTGGTGTTCATTGCATAGCTCCTAGAGGGGGTAGCGGCACCTGCAGGATCTCAAGGTTGGCCGCAAGCGTGGCCTGGTCTGGGACCAGGCCGCAGCTGATCGCGCCATCGGCTACTTCGAGCAAGTCCTCAAGCTCAACGGCGGTGAGTATGAAGAGAAGCCGTTCTTGCTTGCACCGTGGCAGGTGTTCATTGTGGGGAGCCTCTTCGGCTGGTACTTTGATGATGGCCGTCGCCGCTTCCGCGTGGTCTACATCGAGACCGGCAAAGGGTCCGGCAAAAGCCCGCTGGTCGCAGGCATTGGCCTCTACGGCCTGACAGCTGATAAAGAGCAGCGCGCAGAGATCTATGCTGCAGCAACCAAGAAGGAACAGGCCCAGATCCTGTTTCGGGATGCCGTGGCGATGGTCAAACTGTCCAAGTCACTCAGCCAGCGCCTGGTGCCATCGGGTCGCGATGAGAAGGTCTGGAATCTTTTCTACCCCGAGACCAACAGCTTCTTTAGGACCATTGCTGCTGATGAGGGCCAGTCCGGTCTTCGGTATCGGGTCTGGTGAGTGGAGCGGCGATTGAAACGATGGTGGCGAATGCTAAGGCCGCAGCAGTTGCGCTGAAGACGCTGCTCAATGACCCTGCATTCAAAGCCATGCTGGACGAGACCATTGACTTCGTGCGCGACCTAGGCAATGACATTGGATCGGTTATCCCTCCCATGTCTACCTACAGCCCAGCCATCAAGGATGTGGTCAAAGGCTACGACTCGGCAACGAAAGCGGCAGAGGATGCAGCGGCCGCAGCTAAGAAGCTGGCAGATCAGTGGCGCAAAACCATTGATGCCATGCTGAACGAGATGCAGCGCTTACGCGGTGAGCTGCTGGGTGTGACGGATGACCAAGGGGCCGCGTACTACGAGGCCTTGTTTGCCATCAAGACCGCCCAGGCCCGGGCCGGAGATCAAGACGCAGCCGACGAGCTGCCCGGGATCATCCGCAACCTGGAGAACATCGCCAAGGCGAATTCATCGTCGCAGGCTGATGTGCTCCTCAAGCAGGCCGAGTGGCTGGCTTCGCTCACCGACACCCGTAACTACCTAGCAGGCAAGTACGGGGTCGATATCGGCAACCAGCAGATCGCAGAGGCAGCTTCGACTGCAGCTGGCCGGGTGATTCAAACGACAGGCAGCGCGGCGTTCTCGGGCGCCCTGCAGTCTTCGAGCGATAACCCTGTCCTGGTGGCCGAAGTGCGTGCCCTGCGCGTTGCGCTGGAGAACCACGACAACAACCGCAAGTCAGAGGCTGCCGCTTCTGTGCCCGCGACCCAGCGCATGAGCAAAGTGCTGACCAGGTGGGATACAGAAGGTATGCCCCAAAACCGAGAAGAGGAGGAAAGCGCATGACGGGATTGAGAACTGTCAGCCCGCTGGAGATCACCGACAGCGTGCTTGTCGCGCAACCTCCGCTGGAGGATTCGGCGGTCGCATGGGTGGCTGGCTCTTGGCCGAAAGGATCAAGGGTCCGGCACCAGCACCAGGTCTACCAGGCCGGGGCTGATGTCAACGATGCAGTACCACCGCCAGACAATCCAACGCTTTGGATCAAAGTAGGGCCCACAAATACGTGGGCCCTTTTTAATGGGCGCACGTCGCAGACTTCCAAGTTCAACGCGACCGCATCCTACCGGTTCAGGTTTGGTCAAACCGTGGACGCCGTATCTGCCATCGGCCTGGATGATGTTCACTCTGTCCGCGTGCGGGTTGAAGATCCAACCTACGGGGTGGTCTATGACACGACATTGACCGTCGGGCTTGCGCCAGAGATGGCCGATTGGTGGGAGTGGCACTTTGGCGAATGGACGCCTACCGGCGCGCTGGGCCTCTTCACGGGGCTACCCGCGTATCCGCAGGCGGATGTGCTGGTGGACTTCACTGGCACCACGCAAATGCAGGTAGGCAACCTCATCCTAGGCAATGCCAAGGAATGGGGCCATGGCGTGCAACTGGGCGCATCGGTTGGCATTCAGGACTTCTCCAAGAAAAGCCTGGATGACTTCGGCAACCGTGTTCTGGTGGAGCGAACTTATATCGGGTGGGCAGATATGTCCGTGCCGATCCGTCGCGCAGAGATCACAGCCATCAAAAACTACATGGCCAAAAACCGTGCCAAGCCAATCCTGTTTCTGGGCTCTCAAGACATTGAGGCCTTGAACGTGTTTGGCATTGCCAAGGATTGGTCAGTCTCTATTGAGTATTACGACTACTCGATGTTTGCAATTCAACTTGAGGAGGTGTGATGCCTTTAGTCGTTCCAACACCTGTGCCCGCATATCCTCCGGCTCCCCAGCCGACTGATGACCGGGTGACCTTCAGCGCCAAGGCGTTTGCCCTGGCCGCTGTCTATGAGCCCCGGCGTGTGTCCTTCAACACGGCGCTAACCCAGGTCTACACCAATGCTCAATGGGCGCAGGCTAAAGCGCAGGATGCACAGGATGCCGCGACCGCTGCAGGAGGCTTTGCAGACGCGGCACATGCCGACCGTGTGGCAGTGGATCAAGCCGCACAGGATGTGCGCGATGCGCTTGATGCCATCGAGGCCGGCCCTGTGGCATCGGTAAACGGGCGCACCGGTGTTGTTGTGGGCCTGCAGGAAGCGCTGGTCCAGCGCACCTCCACGGCGGCCGACAACGGTGTTGCCCTGGTGATGGGGTCTGAGTATGCGCTGTCTGCTGGCTCGGCATACAGCAGGCCATTACCGGCGGGCGTGGCGGGCAATCAAATTGTTTTCAACAGTGCCGGCGGCTGGGGTTCCAGCCTTTTCACGCTTGGCCGCGCAAATGCAGCGCACACCATCAATGGAGTGGCCGACAACGTGCTGTTTGACGCCGTTGATGCGCGCCGTGTCATTGCATCTTGCACCGCGCCAGGTGCTTGGGTCTTGAGCGTTTCCTGATAGGACTATTTATGCAAAATCTTTCAAACATGCTCAGTGGCGGCGGCAAGCTACGTTATCAAGATTTCCTGATTGGCGGAGTGTTCACTCCTAGCCCCAAGCTCTTGGCGTTAGGCGGGGTGGTGCGAGTCATTTTGTGCGGCGGAGGTGGCGGTGGTGGTGGTGGCGGCGCGGGCAGCTCTCGGCCAGGCGGGGGCGGTGGCGCTGGCCGTTACGCCGATGAGAAAACCACTGTAACCGGCGCTGTAGCGGTGACGATTGGCGGCGGTGGCGCGCCTGGTACTGCTGCGGCCGCTGGCTCTAATGGAGGTACGTCCTCATTCGGGTCCTTACTGGTTTGTCCTGGAGGCGGTGGTGGTGGCTTTGGCACCAATCTCCTGACTGGACAAGGTAACGATGGTGCTTGCGGCGGTGGCGGCGGGTCAGGAAACGGAGCAGGCGCTGGTGGTGGTGGCGGAGGTGTATTGCTTCCGGGGCGCGGCACCGCAACGACTATTTCAGACACCGCCACGTATAACCGTGGTGGTCGTGGAACGCATGGCGGAAGTGGCGGCACTGGATCAAGCGGTGCGGGGGGCGATAACAACGGGGGCGCTGGCATAAACGAGCGGTGTGGCGGTGGCGGCGGAGGAGGCACTGACATCAACAGAGCTGGAGTGGGCTCGCATGGCGGGGGTAATGGCGGAGTCGGGAGCTCTACGCCTCCCACTGCCGGCCGAACTAACTCCGGTGGCGGTGGTGGCGGAGGTAGCTTTTCGAACGCAGCTGGAGAACCCGGGGGCTCTGGCTGGTGCCGGGTTGAATGGTTTGAATAAGGAGACGAGATGGACTACGCATTGATCAAATCTGGCCTGGTGGAAAACGTGATCGTGGCCGATGAGGCGTTTGTGGCCCTTGTCGCTCCAGACTGGGATGCGGTTGAGCCGCTGGCTGCTGGTGCCGGCATCGGCTGGAGCTGGAGCGCTGCGGGTGGCTTTGAGCCTCCTGTGGTGGCCGGCCCCGAGCCCGTGGCGCTGCCGGCTGTGGTCATCACTTCGGTGACTGTGGACGAGGCCAACGCAGCCCGTGCTGTGATCGCGCCCGACTTCTCCAGCATGAAGCTGCCGGTGGGCTCGGCTGTGACCATTGATGTGGAGCTGCAGTTGCAGGGCCAGCGTGTGCCAGGCTTCGGCGAGGAATTCGCCATGCCCATGCGCAGCACCGATGGTGCCGTGCGCTTTATCAACATCGCCTTCGATGATGGCCGGGCCCAGTTCACCGCCGAAATGAAGGACAGCAAGCGCTGGGAAGTCACCCCGGAGCTGATTAACAGTGGCCTGCCACCCGAGGCCCATATGGACTTCGCTGGCATCGTCATCACGGCGGTGGAGATTGGCGCGCCTTCCACGGCTTGACGCCGCAAGCGCAATAAAAGACGGGGCGACCTAGAGCAGTGCGGTAACACCGCTCCAGGACCCATTCCCGCAGAACACGCCTGCAAGTCCGGCCAGGGCCACGCCACTCTCGCGAGAGCGGCGATAGTCTAACCGGAGTTTCATTTACAGAAACTTCCTTGCAATGAACGACATCCGATGCGGCAGCTGCGGCCGCAAGTTAGGGGAGGGGGTTTACACCCTCCTGAATATCAAGTGCCCCCGCTGTGGGGCTTTGAACTGTTTGAGGGCATCTAGCCCCACACCAGAGCGCCACAGAGTGCCATTGACGGAGGCCAACAATGGCAACCCCAATCGTGCCCTGGATCGGCGGTAAGCGCCGCCTGGTCGATCTACTTTTAAAACGCTTTCCCCCTCACAGCTGCTATGTCGAGGTCTTCGCTGGCGGGGCCGCTGTGTTCTTTGCTCGCGCGCCTGCCGATGTGGAGGTGCTCAACGATGTCAATGGCGACCTGGTCAATCTCTACCGGGTGGTGACCCACCACCTGGAAGAGTTTGTGCGCCAGTTCAAATGGGCGCTCTCCAGCCGCCAGGTTTTCAAGTGGCTGCAGGAGACCAGGCCCGAGACCTTGACCGATGTGCAGTGTGCTGCGCGCTTCTTCTACCTGCAGCAGCATTGCTTCGGTGCCAAGGTGACAGGCCAGACCTTTGGCACGGCCACCACGGCTCCTGTCGTAAACCTGCTGCGGATTGAAGAAAACCTGTCTGCAGCGCATTTGCGGCTTGCGGGCGGGGTCACCATCGAGCAGCTTGACTGGGCGGCATGCCTGGACCGCTACGACCGGGTACACAGCCTGTTCTACCTCGATCCGCCGTACTGGCAGACCGAGGGCTATGGCGTGCCGTTTGCCTGGGACCAGTACGAGCTTATGGCGCGCAAGCTCAAGGCCGTCAAGGGCAAGGCCGTGCTGAGCATCAATGACCACCCCGACATTCGCGAGTGCTTCAAGGACTTCGCCATGGAGTCGCTGAGCATTGACTACACGGTAGGGGGCGGGGGGAAAGCGGTTGAGCGTGGAGAGCTGGTTATCTACAACTGGAATCCCGAGGACGAACCTGCAGGCCTGTTCTAACAGGCCGCTGGCCGCGCCTTGGTTGTGCCCGCTTCGGCGGGCTTTTTTATTGTCCGAAAGAGGCGGCATGGACTTCACCCAATTATTCGAAGCCGCCAAGTCACAGCTGGGCTCTGCCCTGGCTTTGGCCGCTGTGGTTACCTACTTCATCTGGCGTGAGCGCGGCAAGCAAAAGCTGGAGGACGCCGATAACGCGGGCAGCGTGCGAGCGATTGATGAATGGACGGCCATTGCGCAAGCTCTGCGCGAGGCTAACCGTGAGTTGACCTTGCGCGCTGACGCCTTCGCCAAAGAGCGCAATGACCTGACCGCATCCCTCGGGCTGCTGCAGGGGGAGATCAAAAGCCTGCAATCCACCATCGACAGCCAGGCGCGGCAGATCGAAGCCCAGCGCGGTGAGATCCAGGCTATGCGGTCCGAGGTGCAACAACTGAGGTCACAACGATGAGTAATAGCAATTTTGGTGAGCTGGTGCAGTGCAGCCCACGGGCGCGCAGCGCTTGGCGCTGGGCCAAATCCATCGGCGCAATGACCGTGATCGTTGGCGGCACCTTCTGGTGTGGCGCAACCACCGGCTACTGGGTAGGCGTTGCCAATGAGCGCGAGCGCAGTCAGGAGGAGGTCGAGCGCCTGCAGACGGCCTATGGCCTGCGCCTGGACCTCCTGACGGGCAAAACCCAGGCCGCTGCGGACTCAGCTCGTGACGCGGCTGATGCAGCCGTAGGCAGCAGCGCAGCGGTCGAGCAGGCCGCCACGGAAGTCCAAGCCGCTGCCCTTCGCGCACAGCAGGCCGTGAAGTCTGTGCAGCGCGCTTCCACGGGCAAGCATGCCGCGCCAGATGCGCCATAGCCCTCGAAACCCCTCCATACCCCTTAACCCCATGGCTTCGCCACACAAATGCGCTACGCGCGCGAGGAGTTCGTTTTATGGAATTTGTTATCACAGCTGGTCACAGCAACACCGACCCGGGCGCAGTGGCGCATGGGCACACCGAAGCCGAGATTGCGGTGGATATGCGCAACCTGGTGGCCGCTGAGCTGCGGCTGCGTGGCCACCGTGTCTGGACCGATGGCGAAGGCCGCGATAACCAGCCGCTGGCCACCGCCATCAATCTGATCCGCCATGGCGCAGTCGCGCTGGAGATCCACCTCAACGCATCGAGCAACCCCCAGGCCACGGGCGTGGAGACGATTGCACTGCCCAAGCAACGGGACCTGGCCCAGCGCATCAGCTTTGCTATCTCGGCCATTCTGGGCCTGCGTGTGCGCGGCGAGGCTGGCTATATCGACCAGTCTGCCAGCGCACGCGGCAAGCTGGGTTTTGTCACGGCTGGTGGGCTGATTGCAGAGCTTTGCTTCATCAGCAACCAGAGTGACCTGGTGCAGCTGCAGAGCAACATGCACCGCGTGGCCAGCGCCATTGCGGGGGTGCTTGCGTCATGACGTTAGAACGCACCCTTCTTGCGGTCGCAGCTATCGGGCTTGCAGGCCTGGGCGGTGGCTGGACCTTGCACGCCTGGCGAACAGACAGCCAGCTGCAGGCCAAGGACACCACCATTGCGCAGATCCGGCAAGGTCATGCCGATCAGCTGGAAGAGCAGGCCACGGCCGCACGCAACGTCCAGCGCCTGGTGCAACGGGCCATCGATCTCAACCAGGCCGCGATTGCGACCGTCGACACCAAACTATCAGGAGAGAGAGATGCAGAAAAGCTGGAAGCTGATCGCCTGCGCAAGTGCGTTGGCAATGGCACTTGTGGGGTGCGCCTCGTCACCAAGCGTGCTGCTTGCGCCCCCGGCGCAAGTGACGGTGGAGGGCGCCTCAATGCCACCACCGGCAGCGTGGGCGATGCTACCCTCGCGCTCGATGGAGATACTGGAATCGCTGTTCTTGATCTCCGAGACAGCGTCAAAGAAGACGCCAGGAAGCTCGAATACCTACGATCTTATACCATCCAGTGCGCCGGGATTGAGGCCCAAAACCAACAACTGAACTTGCACCCAAGGTGAAACAGGTCATTCCTAATGGAGCGTAGAAGTCTTAAGTTGGCCTGCGCAGGGAACAGTGGCAGGCATCCAATGCCGCGAGCGACGGCGTGGGTGGTGGGTGGGCTATCTTCGCACTCTATGGGATACAGGACTCGCTTGACTGGATCTTCAACCCAATGTCAATGATGATGAGGCAAAAAGACATGCCATCTAGGTGACCCAACTGGTCCGATCGCCTGAATTTCTACACTCCCAACCCAGGGCAGTTGCAGCGACAATGAGGAACTAGCAAATGTTGTACTGGCCCATCGACGGGCGGCAAACTTTTACTTACACTTATAGCCATGAAGATTGAAGCAATAGACCTTTTTTGCGGAGCGGGGGGATTGACCCGCGGATTGCTGGATGCCGGTGTTTCTGTTAAAGCGGGTTTCGATATAGAAGAATCTTGCCGATATGCATATGAAGCGAATAATAAAGGAGCTCAGTTTTTCGCAAAAAGTGTTGGAGATGTGACAGCTGAAGAATTGACAAATATATGGTCTTCAGCAGGAAAGTCAATTAGATTGTTAGCAGGATGTGCACCTTGTCAGCCTTTTTCCACTGCTGCTAATACGGCTCCCATAAAGAAAAATAGTAAGGAAGATCCAAGATACTTTCTTTTAAATGAGTTTTCTCGCCTCATACGAGAAACGCAACCTGAATTGGTAACGATGGAAAATGTTCCAAAGGTACTGCTTCACAAGCCATTTCTTGATTTTGTGGAAGTTTTGAAATGCCAAGGATATTCAGTGTCGTATCGTGTGATTTCCTGTGAGAAGATAGGGGTTGCCCAAACAAGGAAGCGTTTAGTACTATTGGCTTCTCGGATTGGTGAAGTAGACTCAGACTTATACAAGCTTGTTGATATTAAGGAGACTCTTAACGTTGGTGCTCTGCTAGATACGTTGGATCCAATTGAAGGAGGTGGTAGATCGGATAAAGATCTTATGCACTTTGCCCGGCGCTTAACACCTATTAATATACAGCGAATACGGGCTTCAAAGCCGGGGGGGAGTTGGACAGACTGGCCGGAAAGCTTGCGTGCTGAATGTCACAAGCGAGATTCAGGAGCTACCTACCCCAGTGTTTATTCTCGCCTTGATCCCTCAAAGCCTGCCCCAACGATAACTACACAATTCTACAATTACGGTGCCGGTCGATTCGGACATCCGACGCAAGATCGCGCACTAACCCCACGAGAGGCTGCATTAATTCAGTCCTTCCCCAAGGATTATCAGTTTGTGGAAGATAATAGTGTTGGTATGGACAGAATTGGGAAGATGATTGGGAACGCGGTCCCTCCAAAACTGGGTGAGGTGATTGGTAAAATGTTTTTGAGTCATGTGGCCAGTCATTAATTAATTAAGGAGCTTATATGAGTGAGGGTGCTGCAATTATTAATAAACAACATGACTCTATTGCGGTCGGGAATAAATACAATTTCGTTTTTAATGTTGATATTAATGTCATCAATCACCTAGGCGTTGGATTGTACAGTTCCACCCCTGCCGCGCTGACTGAGCTCGTTGCTAACGCCTGGGACGCAGACGCTGAAAAGGTTACTATTAAAATTTCCCCGGATTCCAAATCTATCGTTATAGAAGATGATGGCCACGGTATGGATGTGGAAGGGATTCGGAAAAAATTTCTAAGGGTGGGTTATTCTCGCCGCGATAATGGAGTCCGCACAAGTGAATCTGGTAACCGTCGGGTTATGGGGCGAAAAGGGATAGGCAAGCTTTCAATGTTTGCGTTGGCAGATCAAGTAAAAGTTACGTCTCAAAGAAGCGGTGGGGAAATTGTTTCGTTTGAGATAAATGTCCCTGAACTGAAAAAAAGTATCGAAAAAGGGCAAAGTATTGAATTGAAGGAGGTTGAAGGAGTTCCTTTTGTAAAGGGACAGGGCACACGTATTGAGTTGCGAGATGTGCTCACTGGGTTAAAGACTACCGAGGCCTACCTAAGATTGAAACTAGCGCGCCGCTTTAGCGTGATAGATGGGAAACATAATTTTTCTATCTTGCTCAATGGAGAGCATATTAAGAAAGAGGATCGAGGTTTTTATAATTATATTCAGTTTCTTTGGGCTTTTGATTCTGCCACAAAATCAGATATTGAGAATATATCTCCAAAAATTGCCTCTGTAAAAAATGAAAACACAGGCATGGATGAGAAATGTATTCAAACTTTAGATGGTGTATTTGATTACAATGGTATCCAGTTAAATGTTACTGGGTATATTGCGAGCGTGGAGGAACCGAAAAATCTTGGCGCGAAAGATGAGAGTGCAAATATGATTTCAATATTTGCAAACGGTCGTGTATTTGCAGAAGATGTGCTCGCTGAATTTAATAGTGCAAAATATTATAAAAATTACCTCGTTGGTGAAATTCATGCGGATTTCTTGGATGATGACGAGATAGATCGGGCCACTGCAAGTCGAGAAGCTATAAAAAAAGATGACCCAAAATTTCGAGAGCTATTAAATTTTCTGACTAAAAATCTATCTGATATTGGCGACGTTTGGGATGATTGGCGCATTGAGATGGGGTTGTCAAAGTCTATACCAGCTAATGCTGCAGTAGTGGAATGGCTAAGTACTTTGAAGGATGCTCGTGATAGAAAGCTTGCTCATAAACTAGTCACATCTATACAAAACGCAAGCATTCATCCTGATGAGGAGAAAAACTCTAAAGCAAAGAAGTTTTTGTATCGAGGGGCAATTATTGCCTTTGAAAAATTAAAGCTAAAAAATCAATTGGAGAAATTGTCTGAGATTAGTGATGTGCTCAGCCCAGAGTTTTCGGCTGTTTTTTCTTCTTTAAGCGATATTGAAGAGGCTGCATATTCGGAGATTACAAAGCAAAGGTTGGAGATTATTCGAAAATTTAGAGATATTGCTAATGATGCAACTAAGCTAGAGAGAGTTGCTCAAGAGTACTTATTTAATAATCTTTGGCTTTTAGATCCGTCGTGGGACAGGATCAGTGGTACTGAGGAGATGGAGAAAACATTAACACGGGAACTCAAGGAGGTTGATGATTCATCCACTGGTGCGCGCTTAGATATTACATTTAGAAAAAATAGTGGAAGGCATATTGTTGTCGAGTTGAAGCGTCCGCGGAAGACAGATTTGAAGTCGATGGCTCTTTATGAGCAAGCGAGAAAATATAATATCGCGATTAATGCGTATTATAAAAAGCATTACTCTGGAGTTCCGGTTCCTCCGAAAGATATTTATCTGCTGGTATCACAGGTCCCTGCGGACTTTACTGATGATGATCTGGAATCCTACGCGAAGCAAAATGCGAAAATTATCACATATGAGCAGTTGATAAATAATGCATTTAATGCTTATCAGGCTTATTTAGACGTTCATTCGAGCTTAAGCTCGGTTGAAGAGGTTTTCAGGAAAATAGATGCTTGTTAATGTTAGGGGTCTTCTGCATAGGGCTTGTTAGGCGTGATGGAACGTGCTGCACTGCGGGGCTCCCGAGCGACGTTTAAAACATAGCCCGGAGTTTTGCAGAGGACTCTTGGTGCATTGAGCAACGATCAGGACTCATGCGCAATCTTTACTGCCGCTTCAACGCTGTAGTAGAGGCGACGTTGAAGGAGCTGAGAAGTTTCATCTCAACCTTCGAATAGAGTCCGCTCATCAAGTGGACGTTCCGGTATAGCGGATCGGTTCCTGTAGCCTCTTCACCTCCTTTGATTTGAGGTTTGATGGCTAGACCGACGAAGGAGGCTTAACCGCGCAAGCCTCACATTGAGGGAGTTTGGTGATACAAATTTGATACGGGAAATCAAATTCGCCTATAGATCTACCCCCTGAACTACGGAGAGGGACAGCGGTGTATTGTAGAGGACTTGCCAGGCCCCACAGCCGATCTGCGCGCCACGGCGCCAGATGCCCGCGTTTTGACATGGCTGGGGAGTCTGCGTTCCGCGTGCCAGCAGCGGGGGCCCCCAGCAGTTTGCATGCCCCAATTCCACAGCATGTTCCCAGCCCCTCCTATTCCAACCCTCGCATTCGCTGAACCCAAAGACAGCTGGCAACCCATGGGTTCTCTCCAATCGCTTTACGTCCGAGGGAGCAACGAGCCAGAGCCTGAATCAGTCACCGAGGTCCAGGCCCTCAGCGGCTATGGGCTCGCGGGGGATCGGCATGCGTCGCGCTTGTCCCCCAGGCAGCTGTTGATTGCTGGAGACGATGCCTACCGGCGCTGGGGTTTGGCGGCAGGCGCACTTCGAGAGAATTTGCGGGTGGACTTCTCGACCAGCGGGCTGGCTTCGGGTGACTTGCTGCGGATTGGCAGCGATGTCGTCATCGGGATCATGTTCCTCTGCGAACCTTGTCGTCTGCTGGAGCGCAGGGCGCCGGGAATCGTTGCCAACATCGGGCGGGATCGAGGGATGCTTGCCCGTGTTTTAAGAGGCGGAACCATCCGCAGCGGTGCAGAGATCGCCTTGTACCCTGCCATGGCGCCGGTGTTCAGCGACCGCTGGCAGGACCGCGTTATCCAGGTGGCCTGTGCTGTCCCAGAGGGCACCTGGATCAGCTACCGACAGCTGGCCGAAATGGCCGGTGTTCAAACCGCCTACTGCCGGGCCTTCCCCAAGGTGCTGTCCCAGTTGCCAGAGAGCGTTGCCGCAAGAGTGAGGAGTCAACGCAGTGCCTCGGGCGTGGTGCCGTGGTCTGGGGAGGGATTCTTTGGCATGGGCATGGATTGAGCTTTGCAGCTCTCGACTCTGCGGAGCTTTGAATAAACATGCCCCCGCCGTCTTACAACTGCGGGGGCATGTCTTTGGATGCTGCACGTGATTAGCAGTGGCTCAATCAGTCATAGCGCAAGGTGTAGATCAGATCCAGAGCGCTGGTCGTACCGGCCGAGCCACGCAACTGGAGATTGCGGGTGAAGTCGTAGAAGATGTACAGCGCGCCCAGGGTGCCGGCCAGGCCAGCTTCATACGTGACGTACAGGTCTTGCGACAGGCGCTTGCCGACGGACAGGCTGGCGGAATCGCGGTCGGTGCCGCCAATGCCGATCTCGTCAAAGCCCAGGCTCTTGGCGATATTGCCGGTCACGCTTTCGCCGGAGCCACCGCTCAGCAACGCCAGTGCAGCCTGCTGTATCAGCGCGCTGCTGGCGCCGCCCTGGCCAGGATCACGGCCCATGACCACCCAGGAGATCTTTTCTGCATCGGGCATCTCGGGGTTGGAGTAGAGGCTGACCCGTGGCGCCTGTGCCGAGCCAGTCACCTGCACACCGGCCTTGACGGCGATGTTGGGGCGCAGTGCCAGAATATCGAGCGAGGGGTTGTTGTAGGGGCCGTTGAAGCGGATCAGGCCGGTCTCGACATTCAGCACCTGGCCCCAGGCGCGGTAGCGGCCTTCTTCGGTGCTGATGACACCAGTGATGCGTGGCATGCCCATGCCGGCGCCGCCGCTGCTTTGCACATTGAGTGCGCCAGTCAGCCGGGTGGTGATGCCATAGCCTTGCAGTGCAAAGTCTCGGCCCAGGTCCAGCTTCACGTTCAGGATCAGCGGCTTGGCCGGTGTCACCTGACCCGCAGGGGCATCGAGCTTGGCCTGCGCGGCCTTGGCTGCCTCTTCCTTGGCCTTCTCTGCGGCAGCTGCGCGGCTGGCCTTGGTGCTGACCACCACATCGCTGCCCAGCTTGGGCGATGAGGCATCGGCCAGCATGATGCTGGCGCGGTCCACCTGCAGATCACCGGTGATGCTGATCTGGCCTTGCTGCAACTGGCTGCGCACCTGGCCGGAGATGCTGACCTGGCGGTCGGCACGCACCAGCACCTGCAGTGCCTTGGCCTGGGTGCGGATGTCCATGCGGATATCAGGTGCCGCACCGTTTTGCGGCATGGTCCAGTTGATGGTGCCGGTGGCATCCAACGTGCCGCCGCTGGTGGGCGCGGCCGTCAGGTTGCCGCTGTAGCCGGCGATACGGGCACGGCTGCCCTCGCCGCCATCAAAGTGCAGGCTTTGCAGCTCCAAGGTATTGCCATTGAGCTGTGCGCGCAGGCTGCCATTGCGCAGGTCCACGCCATCCAGTTGCGATTGGATGTGCATCTTGTCGGCGGTGATGGTGCCGCTCCAGCGCGGGTCTTGCAGGTTGCCCGCCAGCTGCACATCGGCGGCCAGGCTGCCGGCCACGCGCCAGCCCGGTGGCGCAAAGCTGGCCCAAATACCCAGATCGGGCATTTGTGCCTGTACTTTGCCCGTCAGTGGCGCATCGGGTGCCACGGTGGCGCCCAGGTAGTCCTTGCCTTCGTACTGCAGCGCTGTTTGCACTTCGGCCGTTAGCTGGCCGGCGTTGACCGAATCCCACTGCACGCGGCTGCGCACCTGGCGGTCTTGCACGGTCAGCTCCACCTTGGCAGTGCGGATGCGGGCGGTGATGGTCTGGCCCTCGGCCGAGAAGGCTTTGGCTACAGCGCCTTCTTTGCCGCTGGAGTGGAAGGTCACGTTCTTGGGCGCGCTGCCCTGGGTGTGCAGTTGCAGATCGCCGCTGGCGCGCTCGATCTCCAGCTTGGCATTGAGCCCGTTTTGCGTGTTCACGTCCCAGCGGCCTTGCACCACCAGGTCGGAGTCAAAGGGGCTGTGCTTTTGCGCTTGGCTGGGGTCGGGCTTTTGGAAAGCGCGAATCCAGCGCACAGGCAGGCCTTGCAGGCTGCCGGTGCTTTGCAACTGCACGGCCTTGTCTGCACCCTGGCTGAACTGCAGCGGGTTCCATTGCAAAGTGACGGTGCCTGGTTGCGGGCCGGTCAGTTGCAGCTGGCTGCTGCCGGTGCTGGCGCGCAGTGGCTGGTTGCCTGCCGGCAGCTGCAGTTTGAAATCGAGTGGCTGCTGCAGCTGCACCTGCCAAGGCTCCTTGTTGGGCGGCAGCGTGGCGCGGGCTTGCAACTTGCTCAGCGCACCGCTCCACTGCTTGGCGGCCGTGCTGTTGGCGGCCAGGCTCAGCTGGGCCGCCATCTGCTGCTCGCCATGCTGGGCTTGGGCTCGCAGATCGAGCTGCACTTTTTTAAGGTTGCCGACCAGCGCCAGCTCGGTATCGCGCAACTGCCACAGGTCGGCAGCATCGGCGCGGGTGCGCACGCTCAGTTGGGGCGTGGTGATTTTGGCATCCAGCGCAAAGGGCTGGCCACCGGAAGGTATGCCTTCCGGCAACTTGGCCAGCAAGCCGGCTTGCTGCAGCTGGCGCAGCGCATCGCCGTAGCCGCCGCTAAAGCGTAGCTTGGCATCCAGGCTACCCTGGGCCAGCAGGCCCTCGGGCAAGGTTTGCGCCATGCCGGGCACCTTGCGCAGCCACTGCAGCAGTTGTTCGGCACTGCTCAGGCGCAGTGCCAGGTTGCCCTGTCCGCGCAGCGGTGCGGCCTGGGCTTTGGCGTCGATATTGGCGCCGGGCGCTTGGATAGACAGCTCGCCCGCGCCACTGCGCTGGTCGATATTGGCGCTGACCTGCTTGGCGCTGATGTGGGCTCCCAGCGCATCGATTTGCGCGGTTTGTAGCTGCAGCTCAGGGGCTTTCCACTGGCCCTTGGCGATGACGCGGTCGATCGGCAAGGTGGTACTGGCCGCGCTCGCCTTGGCGGGGGTGCGGCGGTCAGAGGTGATATTGGCGTCGAACACCAACGCCTCGTTTTGCGACTCGGCCGACAAAGTGCCGGACAGCGGCGCGCTGTCGATGCGGGTGTCGACCAAGGCCGGGTTGATGGCGCGCAGCGCCGCCTGGATGCCGGCATGGTGGTCCGCCAAACGGTAGTGGCCTTGGGCGCTCAGGCGGCCGCTGCCCAGTTGCACCTCGCTGCCTTCCAGCACATCCACCCGCTGGCCGTCAAACAGCGCATGGGTCTGGATGGCACTGACGGGCAGATGCTGGTGGTTCAGCGGGCCGGGCAGGGCATTGCTGAGCTGGATCTGGATATCCAGCGGCACGGGCAGCAGGGCTGGGGGCTCTGCAGGGGGGGGAGCTGGAGTATCGGAAGCTGTTGTGGCTGCAGCGCTGGTAGCCATCGGGTCCACCGGCGTATCCAGCAGCGCGGGCGCAGGATGGGCGGCATGGGTGCTGCGCATCAGGTCGGGAGCAGCTTCGCTGACGGCCAACTCGCCATTGAGCAAGGTGGTAGGCAAGCTGGGCAAAAAAGCAGCCAGGTTGACGCTTTGCAGTTGCGCCTGCGCGGGGCCCAGCGGCCAGGGGCGCCAGGGGTAGACGGTGGCCTCCACATTGGCCTGCATCGGGGTGGCACCGGCCAGCGCCTGGGCCGAGCGGGCGGCTTGTGCCTTGGCGGCTTTCTCTTGGGCCGATGGCGTTTTTGGGGTGGTCTTTTTGCGGGCGGCAGTGGGGGCTGGTGCCTCGGCCAAGGCGGGCTTGGGCGCTGCCGCTTCAAACTGCGGCTTGACCTGGGCCTGCACGCGCAAGGCGGCATCCAGGCCCGACAAGCTGCCGCTGACCTGCACACCGGCATCGGCCAGAATGGCGGGCAGGGTCTCGGTCGCGGGCTGGTCGAGCTGGGCTTTCAGGTCGGCATCGATGTGCATGGGTGCCAGCGCATCGACGTTGGCCTTGGCCTGCAAGCGGGCGTTAAAGGCCTCGACCTGGTCGATCTGCAGCTGGTGCTTGTCAGCGGCATACAGATAGTGGCCTTTGAGATTAGTGACGGTAATGGGCTGTGGTGCAGCCCAGATGATTTCATCGACGGCGAAGGGCACCTCCAGCAGCTTCAAAGGCAGCGGCAGCTGTTCCAGAGGCTTGGTCGGCTCCTTGGGCTGCTCAATGCCGGACGGCGTGATGGTGACTTTGACGATATGGATGGGCGCTAGGCGCAGCTCGCGGTCCAAAATCTTGTCCAGGCTCCAGCCGATGGTGGCTTGCTCCACCTGCACGCTGATAGCGGGGTTGCTCCACTGCAGCTGGCCGATGCTGCCGCCGCCGCGCAGGCTGCCGCTCACGTCTTGCGCTTGCAGCTGCATGTCCGCCGGCAAAAAGCGTTGGGCCAAGGTGATAGTGCGGGCGAGCGAATCGTTTTGACCAGTCCACCACCAGGCGCCACCAATCAGGGCGACCAGCAGCACAACAAGGGCGATAACTAGCCACAGCAGGTAGCGTGCGGCGCGCCGCAGACCACTGCGCTTTTTGGGGGACTGGGGGCCAGAGGGCGAGGAAGCCGGGGGCTGCGCCGCGCTGGCTGGGGGTGCAATAGCGTTTGTATCTGCCATGTTTAAAAGCTGTATCCCAAGCGCACGTGCAAGCGGAAGCGTTCGTCTTTCAGGCCATAGGCCACATCGGCCTGCAGCGCGCCCACGGGGCTGCGCCAGCGCAGGCCCGTGCCAATGCCCCAGTAGGGCGACAGATCACCGGCCTTGTCTGCGACCGAGCCCACATCGGCAAACACGGCCGATTCCCAGGCGCTGATCTCGCCATTGCGCACCAAGGGGCGCTGGTACTCGACACTGCCGACATACATGTAGCGGCCGCCATAGACCTGGTCGTCCGCCACGCGGGTGCCGATCTTCTTGTAGCCATAGCCGCGCACGGTGGTGTCGCCGCCAGTGATGAACAGCTGGGTGGCCGGGATCACGGCCGAATCCTTGGCCATGATGGCGCCGCCCTCGGCCCGCAGCGCAATGCGGGCGTTGCGCGAGCCGCCATTGGGCGCCGTGACCTTGCCCGCCGGCACAAAGCCTTGCCAGCGCAGCAGACTGCGCACAAAGGGTTCGCGGTCCGGCGTGATGGTGTAACCCGCGCCCAGCTCGGCAGCAATGCCGTAGCCGCGCGTCGGGTCTGTGTTGTTGTTGAAGTAGCGGCCCGTCCAGCCGTAGTTAACGCTCAAGGCGCTACTCGACGGGATCTTTTCCTGGCCTTGCACCGACGAGAAGTCGTACTGCAGGAAGGCACTGCGGTCGATATGGTCGGTGCTCTTCTTGTGGCCCCCACGCAGCTGCATGGAGTTGACCGTAAAGTCCCCGTTCAGCTCACGCTTGACTTCGCCGGCGCCGAAGTAGGCCCAGCCGCTTTCCTTGGGCAGATCGGTCCACTCGGTGGACAGCAGTTTCTTGTCGCGCTCGAAAGAGAACTTGCTCACTGCCCGCCAGCCCAGCCAGGGCATTTTGTTGTGGGTGTGGTCCAGGCTCAGGCGCGGGCCGGTGTCGGTGGACATACCGACACCAAACACCACCTTTTGCAGCTTGGCTTCGCGCACCTGGGCGATCACCGGCGCCTCCTTGGGGTTGGCGGTGTCGGTATCGAGGGTCAGGAACACCGAGTCGTAGTAGCCGCTGGCGGCCAGCCGGCTCTGCGCGTCCAGCATGTCGGCTTCACTGTAGTTCTGGCCGCTGGGCAGGCGCGCGATCCGGGCAATGCCTTCGGCGTCATAGCGCTCGGTGCCCTCAATGCGCAAGGTGCCAAATTTGTAGAGGGGGCCGCTTTCGTAGCCGACCGCGAGTTTGGCCTGGTTGGTATCGCCGTCGATGTCGGCCTTGCTGTTGCTGATCCTGGCGGTAGGGTAGCGGTTGCGCTGCAGGCTGCGCAGGCCCTCGGACTTGGCGCCATCCCAGCCTTTTTGGGTAAAGCCCTCGCCGGGTTGCAGATCCCAGTTGCGCTCAAAGCGGGCGCGCCGGGTGGCAAAGTTCTTTTCTTCGGTCACCTCGCCGCTGTAGTCCAGGGCCACTTCGGCCACCTTGGTCTGCGGACCGGGTTCGACCTCGATCACCAGCTGGGGGCGGATCTGGCTGTTTTCGGCAGAAATGTCGCTGTCCGCCGGGGCGGTGCCGGTGTCGTAGGCATCGATCTTGATGTCGGGGCTGAAGTAGCCCAGGGTGCCCAACAGCTCGCGCACATCTTCGTCGGCACTGCCCAGCAGGCGCGTCATCTCGCTCATCTGCAGACCGGGGAAGTTGCGGTAGCGCTTGAGCTCCACATGCTGCTCCAGATACTCGCGTACCTTCTTGGGCGCCTTCACGGTGATGTCAAACGCGGGCTCGCTGCTGGCATGCGTCGCGGAATCCTCCGCGTCGTCGGCCTTGGGGGTGCTGCTGCAGCCTGCGAGCAGGGCAGCAGTAAGAATAAAAAACGCCGGCAGGACCGGCGTCGTCAGACGTTGGCGCATGGTCACTTTGACAGCAAGCGCATGGTGTCCTCCAGCCCTTTGAGCGACAGGGGAAACATGCGATCACCTACTAGTTGTTGAATCAGGCTGATGCTCTGGCGGTATTGCCATACGCCCTGGGGTTCCGGATTGATCCAGGCGTGCTTTGGAAAGGCGTGGGTCAATCGTTTAAGCCACTCGGCCCCAGGCTCCTCATTGTTGTACTCAACAGAGCCTCCGGCTTGTAGGACTTCGTATGGACTCATTGTGGCATCGCCCACAAAGATCAATTTGTAATCCTTGTTGTACTTTCGGATGATGTCCCAGGTCGGGAATTTCTCAGCGTAACGGCGTTTGTTGTTCTTCCACATGTAGTCGTAGACGCAATTGTGAAAATAGTAAAACTCCAGGTGCTTGAACTCGGTTTTGACCGCGCTGAACAGTTCCTCGACCCGCTGGATATGGTCGTCCATGGTGCCACCCACATCCATCAGCAGTAGCACCTTCACATGGTTATGGCGCTCGGGCACCATCTTGATGTCGAGGTAGCCGGCATTGGCGGCGGTGGCGCGGATGGTGTCGGGCAGGTCCAGCTCCAGCTCATTGCCCTCCCGTGCAAAACGGCGCAGGCGGCGCAGCGCCACCTTGATATTGCGGGTGCCCAGCTCCTGGGTGTCGTCGTAATCGCGGTAGGCCCGCTGCTCCCACACTTTGACGGCGCTGCGGCTTTTGCCGGGGCCGCCAATGCGCACGCCGGCCGGGTTGTAGCCGCCATGGCCAAAGGGGCTGGTACCGTTGGTGCCAATCCATTTGCTGCCGCCTTCGTGCCGGCCTTTTTGCTCTTCCAGGCGTTTTTTGAGCGTCTCCATCAGCTCGTCCCAGCCCATCGCCTCGATGGCGGCTTTTTCTTCAGCGCTCAGTTCTTTTTGCAGCACCTGCTTGAGCCAGTCCTCGGGCAACTCCTTCTTCCAGTCGGTGAGCATCTCCATGCCCTTGAAGTAGGCACCAAAGGCCTGGTCGAACTTATCGAACAGCTTCTCGTCTTTGACCAGACAGATGCGGGCCAGAAAGTAAAAGTCGTCCAGGCTCCAGGCGTCCTCGGAGCGGGGGCCCGCCAGCCCCTTGTCCAGCGCTTCGAGCAGGGTCAGCAGCTCCTTGACCGACACCGGCAACTTGGCCGCGCGCAAGGTGTAGAAAAAGTCTATCAACATGGTTTTGTAAACAATCCGTAACAGTTGGGCGCTAGCCTCTGCAGTCTAACGGGTACTCAAAAGGCAAGCTGTCATGGTGATGATCAAAACGGACAAGGCACGCCAGGCGTTGCGTGACCGCGGCAGCCTGTCGGTACAAGAGCGCCAGATTCTGATCTTGTGCGATGGCAACCGCTCGCGTCAAGAGATCGGGCGTTGGGTTGGGGACAGCGCCGGCAGCGTGCTGGATGCACTGATCAGCGGCGGCTATCTGGCCGTGCAGAAGCCTGCGGCGCCGCCACCACCACCTCCGCCGCCGCCTACACCCCCTCCCGTGGCCGCCCCTGCGCCCGTGCAGGTGGCGCCAGCTGCTCCGGTGTATGTGGAGCAGACACGTGCTAGCCAGGGCAGCAAGCGGTCGCTAGCGGGCTGCAAGATGTATGCGGTGGGTATTTTGCAGATGCAACGCAGCGCCGATGCGATGGCGCTGGCGGTGCGGGTGCAGCAGGCGGGCGACGAGACCGAGCTGCTGCTGGGCCTGGTCGACATGGTCACCTTCCTGGAGCAGATGACCAACACCGGCTATGCCGACAATGTCAAAACCCATCTGCGGCAGATTCTGCCGGAGCAGTACCTGGGCGTGCTGAACCTGCAGGCGGCTTGAATCAAGTGCTGGTAAGTCAGCGCGGCCGGTTCAGCAGGTACAGCAGCTGCGCCTTGGCCTCAGGCCATTCGCCGGCCAGCATGCTGTAGAGCACGGTATCGCGCACGGTGCCATCACGGCGCGGCGCATGGTGGCGGATGACGCCATCCTTCTTGGCACCCAGGCGCTCAATGGCGCGCTGGCTGGCAAAGTTGTAGTTGTCGGTGCGCCAGCCCACCACGGCGGCGCCCAGGGTCTCAAACGCATGGGTCAGCAACAGTAGCTTGCAGGTGGTGTTGACATGGCTGCGCTGCACGCTCTGGGCATACCAGGTGTAGCCAATCTCCACCCGCTTCAGCGCAGGCACGATGTCGTGGTAGCTGCTGGTGCCCAGCAGCTGGCCGCTGGCCTCATCGACCACGGCAAACGGCATGCGGCTGCCGGCCTCGCGCATCGCTAGCGCCTGCTCGATATAGGTACGGGTGTTGTCCGGCTCAGGCACCGAGGTGACGCGTATGTTCCACAGCTCGCCATCTTGTGCGGCGGCGCGCAGGCCCGCCTCATGCGCCAAGGTCAGCGGGGTCAGCAGCACGCCACGGGCGCGCAGTTCAATCGGTTCTACAAAGGCCATATGCCTCTTCCCTGTTGTTGGTTTTAGGAGCTTTTGTCGGCCCTGCGGCTGCGCCAACGCCGGGCCAGTTGCAGGCCGGCGCCACCGCCTAGGCCCACCAGCACAATCGCAGCAATGCTGCCTGCGCCATAGCCCTCGGAGAACAACTCCCAGCCGAGCAGGGAGCCCAGGCCCCAGCCCAGCACGGCACCTGCGACAAAGCCGACGGCATCCGTCAGCCCTTCGATCAGCAATTGCTGTGGAGTAGCCATGGCTGTTTTAGCGGTTGCGCTGGTTCATGAAGACCAGCTTTTCAAACAGGCTCACATCCTGTTCGTTTTTCAACAACGCGCCCACCAGTGGCGGAATGGCGATTTTCTGGTCAGCGGTCTGCAGCACTTCGGGCGGAATGTCTTCGGCCACCAGCAGTTTGAGCCAATCGATCAGCTCGCTGGTGGATGGCTTCTTCTTCAGGCCCGGCAGGTTGCGGATGTCGAAAAACACCCGCATGGCTGCTGACAATAGCTCTTGCTTGAGCGTGGGGAAATGCACCGCAACGATCTGCTGCATCGTCTCCGCATTGGGGAACTGGATGTAGTGGAAAAAGCAGCGACGCAGAAAGGCGTCGGGCAGCTCTTTTTCGTTGTTGGAGGTGATGAAGACCAGCGGCCGGTGCTTGGCGCGGATCATCTGGCGCGTCTCGTAGCAGTAGAACTCCATGCGATCGATTTCGCGCAAGAGGTCATTGGGGAATTCGATATCCGCCTTGTCGATCTCGTCGATCAGCAAGGCCACCGGCTGGTCGGCCGTGAAGGCCTGCCACAGCACGCCCTTGATGATGTAGTTGTTGATGTCCTTGACGCGGCCCGCGCTCTCGGGGTCGGCGAGCTGGCTGTCCCGCAAACGACTGACCGCATCGTACTCATACAAACCCTGCTGTGCCTTGGTGGTGGACTTGATATGCCACTGCAGCAGCGGCATGCCTAGCGCCTGTGCAACCTCCTCCGCCAGCATGGTTTTCCCTGTCCCTGGTTCCCCCTTGACGAGAAGCGGTCTTTGAAGGGTAATTGCCGCATTGACCGCCAGCATGAGGTCATTGGTCGCGACGTAGTTCTGTGTGCCTTGGAATTTCATGGAAGTGGATGCAGAATCGTGATGACGGGGCCAGTACAGCGTTGACTATAAACCCAGATCTCCGCAGCAAAGCGGCGGCCTGAACCACACGATTGTGCGCACAATGAATAAAAGATGGACCACGATATTTGCCTTGCTTGTCGCGTCAGCGACGGGCGCAGTCTGCGCGCAGGAGATCAAGGGCAATGCCAAGGCGGCTGAGGGCAAGGTAGCGATGTGCATTGGCTGCCACGGCATTGTGGGCTACAAGGCCAGCTTCCCCGAGGTCTACCAGGTGCCCAAGATTTCCGGCCAGAGCGAGAAATACATCGATGCGGCCCTGCATGCCTACAAGAAGGGCGACCGCAAACACCCCACCATGCGCGCGATTGCCGATTCACTGAGCGAGCAGGACATTGCCGACCTGGCCGCCTACTACGCACAGCACACAGTGGGCGAGACCAAGCTGGCCGATACGCCTTCCAAGGTGCCCAGCGCCGAGGTGGCAGAGCTGCTGAAAAAAGGCACTTGCGTCAGCTGCCATGGCGACAACTTCTCCAAGCCGCTCGATCCGTCGTACGCCAAGCTGGGCGGTCAGCACCCTGACTACCTCTACGCGGCACTCAAGTCCTACACCGTCGAGAAAAATACCCGCATCGGCCGCAACCACCCGATCATGGTGGGCATGGCCAAGCAGCTGACCCATGCCGAGATGAAGGCGCTGGCCAACTACATCGGCAGCCTGGATGGCCCGCTGCAGGTGGTGCCGGAGTCGCGCTTTCGCAGCAAGCAGGCGGCCAACTGAACGCTGAGTCTGGCCGGCCGTTAGGGAATCAGTCCTTGGTGGCCTGGCGCTGCACGGCGGCCACATAGGCATTGCCGTCAGGCGGGCGGCCTGAGCGCTGGCTCTCCCACAGCATCGTCCCCAGGCATTCCATCGTCACATGGTGCGCGTCGTGCAAGGAGCCCAGGCGCTTGGCCAGCAGCTCCACTGCCTGGCGAATGCCGCGCGGTTGGTCAATGCTGCACTGTTCGCTGATCGACAGGTGCATCGACAGATGCAAAAACGGGTTGGTCTTGTCTGGCGTCAGGTCGTAGTTGCGGGCAATGGCCGCATCGACATCGCTCAAATCTGCGCGGTATTCCGGGTGCTCATCGATCCACAGCGCAGCCAGGGTCTCGATGGCTTCCATCGGCAAGCCTGCCTGCTGCTTGGCATAGACGGCGCAAAAAAATCGCCGGACATCGGCTTGGGAGGGGTTGAACATAGGGCGTAAAGCGTAGCACGCAGAGGGCGGCTACGCTGGGCTGTGGTTAAGCGACAACCGCTTCACCCAGGGCTCAAATCTGGCTGTGCGGGTCTTCTGGCGGTGGCGGGTAAGGGCTGCTCGGGGCGTCCTTGGCGTCCTGCACCTGGTCCTGGCGTTCCTGGCGCTCGCGGGCCATCTGCTCGACCAGCTGCTCGCGGCCCTGCTTGGCAACGGCCAGCATGGTTTCGCGGTCGTGGTGGTGCTCGTACATCTTGTCGGACAGCTCAATGTTGTGCGCGCGGAACACGGTCACCACATACTGCGCATCTTCTTCGCTGTAGCCCATCAGTTCCAAAGCCTTCTCGGCCGTTTGCAGGCTGGAGTCAAACACCTCGCGGTCGACATGGTGCACGCCCATGTCGCGCAGCGCGTACCAGTGCGCCACATCCTTGGCCCGGGCGACGATCTTGAGGTGCGGAAAATGCTGCTGCACCAGGCGCACGATCTGGTTGGTCTGCAGTTCGTCATCTACCGCGATGACCATCACCTCGGCTTTCTCCGCGCCGGCGATGCGCAGCAGGTCCTGGCGCGTGGCGTCGCCATAGAACACCCGGTAGCCAAAGTTCTGGGCCACCTGCAGCATCTCTACGCTGTGGTCCAGGATGACGGCCTTGATGCCCTGGCTCAGCAGCACGCGGGTGACGATCTGGCCATAGCGGCCAAAGCCGGCGATCAGCACGGTGGCTTCCTGCTGCTCGCTCAGCTCGGGCGGCGTATCGCCTCCCTTGGCCAGGTTGGCAAAGCGCGGCATCAGCCAGCGGTCCATCGCAGCCACGATGAGCGGCGTGGCCACCATCGAGATGGCGACCGAGCCAATCAGCAGGGACGACTGCTGGGGCGTCAAGATGCGCTGCGCCTGGGCGGCGCTGAACACCACAAAGGCAAACTCCCCCCCCTGGGCCAGCAGCAGGGTGAACAGCGGGCGCTCTTGCACCGGCATGCGCAGCAGCTTGGCCAGGCCATAGATGACCACGCACTTGATCAGCAGGAAGAGCGTCACCAGCACCAACATGGTCAGCGGCGACTGCAGGATGACGGAGAAGTCGATGCTCATGCCGACCGCGATAAAGAACAGGCCGAGCAGCAGGCCCTTGAAGGGTTCGATATCGGTCTCCAGCTCGGCGCGGAACTCGCTGTCAGCCAGCAGCACACCGGCGAGGAAGGCGCCCAGCGCCATCGACAGGCCAATCTGCAGCATCAAAAACGCAATGCCCACGACCAGCAGCAAGGCGGTTGCGGTGGATATTTCACGCGATTCGCTCTGGGCAATCCAGCGCAGCACTGGGCGCAACAGGTAGCGGCCCACCAGGATGACGGCCACGATGATGGCCAGGGTCTTGCCGATCTCCAGCAGGATATTGCCGTCGTTCTGTGCCGCTTGGTGGCCCACGGCCAGCAGCGGAATCAGCGCCAGGATGGGAATGGCTGCCACGTCCTGGAACAGCAGGATCGCAAAGCTGGTCTTGCCACTGGTGGTGGACATCAAATTGCGCTCGGCAATGCTTTGCAGCGCGATGGCGGTGGACGACAGCGCCAGGCCCAGCGCCGCAATCAGCGCCAGATGCCAGTCATAACCAAAGGCCAGGCCGGCTGCAAACAGGCCGGCGGTACACAGCACGACCTGGGCGGTGCCCACGCCGAAAATCGGCCGGCGCATGCTCCACAGCCGGCTGGGCTGCAGCTCCAGGCCGATGAGGAACAGCATCAGCACCACGCCAAATTCGGAAAAATGCAGGATGTCCTGCACATTGCTCACCAGCTGCAGGCCGCTCGGGCCAATGAAGATGCCGGCCACCAGGTAGCCAATGATGGTGCCCAGCCCCAGCGCGCGCGATATCGGCACCGCGATGACGGCCGCTGCCAGGTAGAGAAAGGTATAGGTGAGCCAGGCGGGAGCGTGTTCCATGCTTGCGATTTGTTATGGATGTTTGTAGTTGCGGAGCACAGATTACTTTTATTTGCCCTGTCACGGTATTTTCTTGCAATGTTTTGCGGTTGGCGCTTGTGGGTATTGCCCGGCTAGCTATCAAAAAATACTTGTGTGGCACTGGCTGCGGCGCGCTTGGGGCTGGCGGGTCGGCGCGATAATCCTCGCTTTGCCCATTTCCGGGCAGGCTTGCAGCGGACTGATCCGCTGCCCCAGGATGAACCATGGATTTGCATACTTGGATGGCGTATCTCGTAGCGGCTTGCATCATTGCCGTGTCCCCCGGATCGGGAGCGGTGTTGTCAATGAGCCACGGGCTGTCGTATGGCGTGCGCAAGACCAGCGCCACCATCCTTGGCCTGCAACTGGGCCTGCTGTTGATCTTGCTGATTGCGGGTGCCGGCGTGGGTTCGCTGCTGATCGCTTCTGAGACCGCCTTCAATGTGGTCAAGATCGTCGGCGCCTGCTACCTGATCTACATCGGCTTTGCGCAGTGGCGCGCCAAGGGCGGCATCATGGACGCCCAGGCTGAGCAGCCCGCCAGCGGCAGCTGGCAAAAGCGCGCGCTGAGCGGCTTTTTGACCAATGCCACCAACCCCAAGGGCATCATCTTCATGGTGGCGGTGCTGCCCCAGTTCATGACACCGGATCGCCCGCTGTGGCTGCAGCTGCTGATTCTGGCTGCGACCACCTTGGCAGTGGACACCATCGTCATGCACGGCTATGCCGGCAGCGCCAGTGTGTTGCGCCGCCTGCTGCGCGACAGCCGCGCCATGCGTATCCAGAACAAGGTGTTTGGCGGCCTGCTGATGCTGGTGGGCATGGGCCTGTTCTTCGTCAAGCGCACGCAAAGCGCGGCTTGAGCCTGAGACCGCACCCGCTGGGGTAGCGGGAGTTGGTTGGTGCTTGCTTGCGTACTGGCTTACTGTGCCGGCGTACCGTCCGGCATCGCAAAGCCATTCTGGCGCCAGGCCTCGAACACCGTCACCGCCACCGCATTGGACAGGTTGAGGCTGCGCTGGCCGGCCACCATGGGCAGGCGCACGCGCTGGCTGGTAGGAAAGCTGTCGCGCACGGCCAGCGGCAAACCCCGGGTCTCGCAGCCAAACACCAGCCAGTCGCCGGGCTGAAAGCGCAGATCAAAGGCGGGGCTGCTGCCATGGGTGGTCATTGCAAACATGCGGTCAGCGGCAGGCTGCATGCGCTCGATAAAGGCGTCCCAGTTGGCATGGCGCTGGGTGGCGGCGTACTCGTGGTAGTCCAGGCCGGCGCGGCGCATCAGGCGGTCTTCCATCGAAAAGCCCAGCGGCTCGATCAAATGCAAGCGGCTGCCAGTATTGGCACACAGGCGGATCACATTGCCGGTGTTGGGGGGGATTTCGGGTTCGACCAGGACGACGTTGAACATGGCAAATGCGCAAAAAACAAGGGCGCCAGTGTAGCGGCCCTGCCAAACATCGGTGGGCCGCTGCGCTATTGGCCGGGCGCCGGCGTTCTGGCAAACACCAGCGCCTGCACGGCGGGCGTGCCCTGCGCCTGCAGCAGCTGCGCCACGGCGCCCAAGGTGGCGCCGGTGGTCATCACGTCATCAATCAGCAGCGGGCAGGCACCCAGATCCTGCGCCTGCAGCCCCGGGCGCAGCGCAAAGGCATGGCGCAGGTTGCGCAGCCGGGCCGCGCGGTCGAGGCCCGCTTGGGCGGGCGTATCTACCAGCCGCTGCAGGTAGCCAGGCTGTACCTTGGCCAGCACCAGCCCGCTGGGCGCCTGCCGACACAAGGCCTTGGCCAGCAGTAGGGCCTGGTTGTAGCCGCGCTCACGCAGGCGGCCGGCAGACAGCGGCACCGGCAAGATGACGCTGGCTTGTTGCAAGCTCTCCAGCACACCGGGGGTCTGCAGCAGCAGCTGGGCCATGCGGTTTGCCCATGCCAACTGCTGGTGAAATTTGAGCCGCAGCACCATGCCATCCCAAGGCGGGCTATAGTCCACGGCGGCATGGCAGCGCTGTAACAGCGGGCTATCGCGCAGGCATCCCGCGCAGACCTGGCTGCTGGCTGGCAAAGGCAGCGCGCAGCGGCTGCAGCGACGCAGATCCGGCTGCCAGCACACCTGGGCGCAGGCCGCACAGATCCAGTCACTCGGCCAGCTGCGGCAGACCAGGCACTGGCTGGGCACATGGTTCAGCAGCTGGGCAGCACGCTGCCACAGGCTGGGCCGGTGTGTGTCGGGCATCGCTGCTGTCCTTGCTTTAATACCAATCAATAATCTGCGCGCCAAAGCGCAGGTGTTCCCCCATGGCTGAATTTACCGCACCTCCGTCGATCGACCCTAACGCCGCCCATGCCTGGCAGCGGCGCGCGCCTGCGCACAGCCCCTGGCTGCACGAAGAGGTGGGCCGGCGCATGCAGGACCGACTGCAATGGATTGTGCAAAAGCCCGAGGCCTGGTGCAGCTGGGAGCCCGTGTACGGCGGGCTGGAGGCGCACCAGCAGGTGGCAGAGCGCTATCCGGCTGCCGACATCCATATCGTGGAAAGCCGCCCCGCCCATGCCGCGCTGCTGCGCAGCCAGCTGGACAAGCCCTGGTGGGCGCTGAGCCGCTGGCGCCAGGCCAAGCTGCACTGGGGCCTGCCTGCGCCCGGAAGTGTGCAGATGCTCTGGGCCAATATGGCCTTGCACCAGCATCCCAACCCGCAGCAGCTGTTGCAGACCTGGCACCAGAGCCTGGCGGTCAATGGTTTTGTGATGTTCTCCTGCTTTGGGCCCGACACCCTCAAAGAGCTGCGCGCGGCCTATGCGAGCCAGGGCTGGCCCGCTGCCAGCCATGAGTTCACCGACATGCACGACTGGGGCGACATGCTGGTGCAGGCCGGCTTTGCCGAGCCGGTGATGGACATGGAGCGCATTAGCCTGTCTTACTCGGGCGCCGCCCAGTTGCGCGCCGAGCTGCGCGAGCTGGGGCGCAATCTCCACCCAACCCGCTTTGGCGGCCTGCGCGGCCGCCAATGGCGCGACCAGCTCGATGCCTTGCTGACCGCCAAGCTGGCCGATGCGGAGCAAAAGGGCCGCTTGGTGGTCTCTTTCGAGATCATCTACGGCCATGCCTTCAAACCCACGCCCCGCATGAAAGTGCAGGGTGAGAGCAGCATCAGCGTGCAAGACATGCAGCAGATGCTGCGCCAGGGACGCATGGGCTAGCGCCGCCAACACAACCCTTGATACGTCGTTGCTCGGCCTTGTCGTACTTTTTGTACTGCCTGCGGCCTCGTGCCTCGTCTCAACCGCAAACCTCCAGTTTGCTGGGTCGTGTTAACGGCGTTTAGTGCCAGAGGGCCCCGGCTGCTGGCGCTGATATACAACGCATCCACAGGATTTTCTCCGCGGGCATTAACACATTCAGGCACTGTCTAGTATTGGACAGCCGCTGTTGTGAATCTCCTATGATCCCGGGATTGCATGGGTTGCAATCTTGCGCGGTTGCGGCCATGCTCGCTGTAATGACAAAGTGGCATGGGTGCAAGCGGAGATGCACCCGGCGGTGTCTGCACCACGCGGTTGGATGGTTTCCCCCAGCTATCCCAGCCTGCCCCTATAACGATGAGAAGATGAGAAGTAAGTGACAACTATGAAAAGTGATTCTCATAAGCTGGCTTCTTGGCTGCTGGTGGTCGCATCCGGCTTCGCAACTGCAGCGCATGCGGTGCAGAGCCTTCCGGGCGGCCCGGCGGTCGGGCAGATGAACCTGGCACCGCCCGTCACCCGCATTGCCCAGGAGCAGCACACCCTGCACTGGATGATGCTCTGGATCTGCACCATCATCTTTGTCGGCGTGTTCGCGGTGATGTTCTATTCCATCTGGAAGCACCGCAAATCCAAGGGCGCCGTCCCCGCCACCTTCCATGAATCGGTCACGGTCGAAGTCACCTGGACGGTGCTGCCCTTCATCATCGTGATCTTGATGGCCTTGCCCGCCACCAAGGTGCTGGTCGCGCAAAAAGACACCACCAATGCGGATTTGACGATCAAGGTCACTGGTTACCAGTGGAAATGGGGCTACGACTACCTGACCGGCGAAGGTGAGGGCCTGGGCTTTATCTCCACCCTGGACAGCGGCCAGCGTGCCATGTCCAACAGCGGCGATGTCTCCAACGCCCCTAACGATTATTTGCTGCGCGTCGATAAACCGCTGGTCGTGCCGGTGGATAAAAAGGTGCGCATTATCACCACTGCTGCAGATGTGATCCACTCGTTCATGGTGCCGGCCTTTGGTATCAAGCAGGATGCGATTCCCGGCTTTGTGCGCGACACCTGGTTCCGCGCCGAGAAGACCGGCGACTTTTACGGCCAGTGCGCCGAGCTCTGCGGCAAAGAGCATGCCTACATGCCCATCCATGTGAAGGTGCTGTCGGCCGCTGATTACACCGCATGGGTGGCAGAGCAAAAGAAGCTGCTCGCCGCCCAGGCCGATGACCCCAACAAGGTCTGGGAGCTGGCAGCGCTGGTGGCCCGGGGTGAAAAGGTCTATGCCGCCAACTGCGCCGCCTGCCACCAAGCAAACGGCAAGGGTGCCGGCCCCATCAAGGCGCTGGATGGCAGCCCTGTGGTGCTGGGCCCCACCGCCGACATGATGCACACGGTGCTGGAAGGCCGTGCCAATGGTGCCATGCCATCCTGGAAGCAACTGAGCGATACCGACCTGGCAGCGGTCGTCACCTTTACCAAGAACCACTGGGGCAACAAGACGGGCACGATGGTGCAGCCGGCGCAGTTTGTGGCGGCGCGCACCGGTAAATTCCCGGAAGGCGGTGGCACAGCGGCCCCAGCGGCCACACCGGCAGCCGCAGGCGCTGCTGAAGCGGCACCAACCGCTGCACCCGCTGCCACCGATGCCCCGGCAACTGCGCCAGCCGCTGCTGCGCCAGCCGCTGCTGCAGCACCAGCAGAAGCGCCAGTCTCCCAAATCCTGTTTGCCAGCGGCAAGAGCGAGCTCGACAGCCAGGCCCAGGACGCGGTGAGGAAAGCGGCAACGACCTTGGCTGGCCAGAGCGGCAAGGTGGCGTTGTCCGGTTATGTTGATGGCACCGGCAATGCCGATCAGAATGCGGTGTTGGCCAAGGAGCGCGCCCAGGCGGTGGCCAAGCTGCTGGTGGCGCAAGGCGTGGCAGAGGCGCGCATTGAAATGCGCAAACCCCAGGCCATTACCGCCGGCGAGGGCGCTGACAGCCAAGCGCGCCGTGTTGATATTCTTGCTGCCCCTTAAGCGCTGCAAGCCCCAGAAGAGCCATCGGAGTCAAGATTTATGAGCGCTGTTCTCCCCACAGACCCCAGCCATAGCGACCACGGCCACGCCGACCATACCCATGATGACCACCACCATGGCGCGCCCAGCGGCTGGCGGCGCTGGGTGTTTGCGACCAACCACAAAGACATTGGCACGCTCTACCTGCTGTTCTCGTTCACCATGCTGATGGTGGGCGGCGTGCTGGCGCTGCTGATCCGTGCCGAGCTGTTCCAGCCGGGGCTGCAACTGGTCAACCCCGAGCTGTTCAACCAGCTGACGACGATGCACGGGCTGATCATGGTGTTCGGCGCGATCATGCCGGCCTTTGTCGGCTTTGCGAACTGGATGCTGCCGCTGCAGATTGGCGCCAGCGACATGGCCTTTGCCCGCATGAACAACTTCAGCTTCTGGCTGATGATCCCGGCCGGCCTGATGCTGGTGGGCTCGTTCTTCATGCCGGGCGGCGCGCCCGCTGCGGGCTGGACCTTGTACGCGCCACTGACCCTGCAAATGGGTCCGTCGATGGACACCAGCATTTTTGCGATGCACATCATGGGCGCCTCGTCCATCATGGGCTCGATCAACATCATCGTCACCATTCTCAACATGCGCGCGCCCGGCATGACCTTGATGAAGATGCCGATGTTCGCATGGACCTGGCTGATCACCGCCTACCTGCTGATCGCCGTGATGCCGGTGCTGGCTGGTGCGATCACGATGACCCTGACCGACCGCCACTTTGGCACCAGCTTCTTCAACCCCGCTGGCGGCGGTGATCCGGTGATGTACCAGCATATCTTCTGGTTCTTTGGCCACCCGGAGGTCTACATCATGATCTTGCCGGCCTTTGGCATCATCAGCCAGATCGTGCCGGCCTTCAGCCGCAAGCGCCTGTTTGGCTATGCCTCGATGGTCTATGCGGTGGCGGCGATTGCGATCCTGTCCTTTATCGTCTGGGCGCACCATATGTTCACCACCGGCATGCCGGTGACGGGCCAGCTGTTCTTCATGTACGCAACCATGCTGATCTCGGTGCCGACCGCGGTGAAGATCTTCAACTGGGTGGCGACGATGTGGCGCGGATCGATGACCTTCGAGACGCCGATGCTGTTCTCTGTGGGCTTTATCTTTGTGTTCACGATGGGCGGCTTTACCGGCCTGATCCTGTCGATGGCGCCGATTGATATCCAGCTGCAGGACACCTATTACGTGGTGGCCCACTTCCACTATGTGCTGGTGGCCGGTTCGCTGTTCTCGATGTTTGCCGGCTACTACTACTGGGCTCCCAAGTGGACCGGCGTGATGTACTCCGAAGCACGCGGCCGTATCCATTTCTGGGGCTCGCTGATCTTCTTCAATATCACCTTCTTCCCGATGCACTTTCTGGGCCTGGCCGGCATGCCACGCCGCTATGCGGACTACCCGATGCAGTTCGCCGACTTCAACATGATTGCGTCGATCGGCGCCTTCGGTTTCGGCTTCATGCAGGTGTATTTCTTCGCCTTTGTGGTCTGGCCTGCGATGCGCCACCGTGGCGAGAAAGCGCCGCAAAAGCCCTGGGAAGGTGCCGAAGGCCTGGAGTGGGAAGTGCCATCCCCTGCGCCATTCCATACCTTTGAGACCCCCCCCAAGCTGGACGCTACCGCTACCAAGGTGATTGGATGATCACACCGGCGCAGCGCAAGGCCAACCGGCGACTGGCATGGATTCTCGCGTCGATCGCGGTGGCGTTCTTCATCGGATTCTTGGTAAAAATGACGGTGCTCTAGCAGCACAGGGAGTAGCAGGTGAGCAGACACGCAGAGAACGTGAAGATGGTGGGGAAACTGGCCGTAGTCGCCTTCGGCATGTTTGCCTTCGGCTATGCGCTGATCCCGCTGTACAAGCGCATCTGCGAGATCACTGGTATCAACATCCTGGCGCTGACCGAGCGCGATGTTCCAGGCAATGGCACGGCGGGCAAGAACGTCAAGCTCAACAGCCAGATCGACGAGAGCCGCACCATTACCGTGGAGTTTGACGCCAATGCCCGCGGGCCCTGGAGCTTCAAGCCGGCGGTGCGCTCGATGCAGGTACACCCCGGCGCGCTGAGCACGGTGATGTACGAGTTCCGCAACGAGCAGGACCACCGCATGTCGGCCCAGGCGATTCCCAGCTATGCGCCCAAGCAGGCGGCGCCGTATTTCAACAAGCTCGAATGCTTTTGCTTCAACCAGTACACCCTGGAGCCCGGTGAGCAGCGCGAATGGCCGGTGGCCTTTGTGATCGACCCCAAGCTGTCCAAGGATGTGACGACGATCACCTTGTCCTATACCTTTTTTGAGGTGGGTGGCCGCATCCCCGCAGCGCCCGCATCGACAGCGGTGTTGGCGCCTGCGGTCCAAGGCAGTGCGGCGCCAGCAGGGGCGTCCTGATGGCCAGCACGCCCGGCCCCCATCCGCCGCGCAAAGGCAATCTCTGGCGCACGGTCAAGGCGGTGGCCTGGTCCATGCTCGGTGTGCGCAAGGGCTCGGAATGGCAGGAGGATGGCGTGCAGGTCACGCCGTTGCAGGTGATCGCCGTGGGCTTGGTGGCGATTTTCCTGTTTGTCCTGGGGTTGATGGCCCTGGTGAAGTGGCTGGTTTGATGCCAGTATCGGCATAGTCCAAGAATGAATTAAACAACTATCAGGAGCAGCGATGAGTGCGACACCCCATGGCACCACACCGTACTACTATGTTCCCGCCGAGTCCCGCCACCCGGTGATGGCGGCCATTGGCCTGGGCTTTGTGATTGCCGGCGCTGGCAACTGGGTCAACGGTCACACCTGGGGCATGTACCTGCTCTTTGTCGGCATTGCCTGGTGGCTGTTTGTGCTCTACCAGTGGTTTGGTGATGCGATCCGCGAAAGCGAGCAGGGGCTGTACAGCCACCGCATCGATCTGTCCTACCGCTGGAGCATGAGCTGGTTCATCTTCTCGGAGGTGATGTTCTTCGGCGCCTTCTTCACCGCACTGTGGTGGGCCCGGTCCCATTCGCTGCCTACCTTGGGCAGCCTGGACAATGCCATTCTCTGGCCCGACTTCAAGGCCGTCTGGCCCAGCGTGGAAATGGGTGCCACCGGCTCGCCAGCGGGCATCGTTGATCCGTTCCAGACCGTCGGCCCCTTTTGGCTGCCCACCATCAACACCGCGCTGCTGCTGACCTCCGGCGTGACGTTGACCATTGCCCACCACGCCTTGCAGGCCGATATGCGCCGCAAGTGCATCCGCTTTATGTGGATGACCGTTGTGCTGGGCATTGTCTTTCTCTGCGTGCAAGGCTACGAGTACTACCACCTCTACACCGACCTGAACCTCAAGCTCAACTCGGGTGCCTATGGCTCCACGTTCTACATGCTGACGGGCTTCCACGGTCTGCATGTGTTTGTCGGAATGCTCATGCTGCTGGTCATTACCCTGCGGCTGCAAAAAGGCCATTTCACCGCCAAAAAGCATTTTGGCTTTGAGGGCGCCGCCTGGTACTGGCACTTTGTCGATGTGGTCTGGCTGGGCCTTTACGTCGCCGTGTACTGGATGTGAGAGAGGCTGCCTTGGCGCGCTGTGGGTGCGCCGGCCCAGGGCTAGGCCCTTGGAAGAGGGCGTTTAGGCGCCCAGCGGAATGCCATGGGGCTGCAGATAGCCCAGCTTCCAGGCCAGCAAGATGCCGGCAAACACCAACACCGATATCGCTATGCGCAAGGTCAGTGCCCAGGCCATGCGTTTGCCACCGGCTTCGGACTGGTTGCCGCGCAACATGAAAAGCCCGGCAGCGGCCAGGCAGGCGAGTATCACCACAAAGGCGAATGCGATGAGCAGGTGCATGGTGCTGTCCTCGGTAATTTTTATCAGCGGGGTATCGGGGCTGGCGGTGCGTACCGCCGCAGCCCGGTGCTTGCTGCCATTGTGCGGCAGCACCCACCAGGGCACCATCGGAGGCCACCCCAATGCCTTTTGCTTTTTGGTCGCAGATTCGGGTCGTGCTGGCTGCGAGTATCGGCGCACGGTATAACCAGTCCATGTCCGCTGTACCCGCCTCGCCCTCCGTCCTCGAACGCAATGAACGCCTGCGTTTTCTGCTGATCACCATAGCGGCAGAGGCCTCGATGCTGCTGACCGCCTCACTGGGATTTTGGCAGCTGCGCCGCGCCGATCAGAAGCTGGCCTACCAGGCCCAGCTCGATGCCCGTGCCGCCTTGCCGGCGCTGGACGGCGCCAGCCTGCTGCAACCCATGGACGAGGCCGAAAGGATCAGCCTGCAGCACCGGCAGGTGGTGCTGCGCGGCGAATGGCTGCCGCAGTACACCGTCTACCTGGACAACCGCCAGATGCAGGCGCGCCCCGGTTTTTATGTGCTGACACCGCTGCGCTTGGTGAGCATGGCCGGCGAATCAGCCCTGGGCCAGCCGCAGACCGTGCTGGTGCAGCGCGGCTGGGCACCGCGCAATTTTGAGGACCGGCTGGCCTTGCCTGAGGTACAAACGCCTGCGGGAACGGTGCAAATCCAGGGCCGCGTTGCGGGCCAGCCGGCGCGGCTTTTTGAGCTGCAGACGTCCGCCGGTAGCTCAGGGGTTTCCCGAATCCGGCAAAATCTCGACACCGATGGTTACGCGCAGGAGACAGGCCAGGCCTTGGCTGCGTTGACGGTAGTGCAGACCGGGCCGGCCAGTGAAGGCCTGTTGCGCGACTGGCCCGTAGTAGGCAGCGGCGTGGAAAAGCATTATGGTTATGCATTTCAATGGTTTGGTCTGTGTAGCCTGATTGCGATCCTCTATGTCTGGTTCCAAATTGTCCGACGTGTCCTTCGACGACGCCGCCACGCAGGCACCGCCGCCCGCTGATGAGGCGCTGCTCGGCCTGACTGTGCATGGCTTGCCGCCTGCCGAGCAGGCCGAGGCGGCGCTGGAGGTGGCTGAGCGTTCGCGCAGCGGCCGCCTCAAGATGCTGCTGGTGCTGCTGGTGTGTGCCGCGCCGGTCATCGCCTCCTACTTCACCTATTACGTGATCCGGCCTGAGGGGCGGCGCAATTTTGGCGAGCTGGTCAGCCAGCAGCCGACGATACCGGCCGCGCAGGTGCAAACCCTGGATGGCCAGCCGTTTGATCTGCAAAGCCTCAAAGGCCAGTGGTTGCTGCTGAGCGCCTCGGGCGCCGCCTGCGACGAGGTCTGCCAGAACAACCTCTACCTGCAGCGCCAGTTGCGCGAGAGCCTGGGCCGCGAGAAAGACCGGTTGGACTGGGTCTGGCTGGTGACCGATGACGGCGAGCCACCCCCGGCGCTGCGCGCTGCTATGGACCAGGCCACCGTGCTGCGGGTGCCCCAGGCGCTGGTGGCCAAGTGGCTGCAGCCGGCTGCTGGCCAGCAGCTGGGCGAACATTTGTATGTGGTGGACCCGCTGGGCCACTGGATGATGCGTTTCCCCGCGCAGCTCAGCCGCTCCGATGCGGCCAAGGCGCGCAAGGATCTGGAGCGCTTGCTGCGTGCGTCATCGAGTTGGGACCAGGAAGGGCGGTAGTGGATAGCTAGTATGACTTCGCAGGATTTGTATGATTTCGCGCCGCTGGCGCGCTTGTTGCTGACTGGCGCCATCATTGCGCTGGGGCCGATTGTCTGGATTTGGTGGCGCCACCGGGGCGCCACGCCGCTCAAGCGCCTTCAGGTGCTGGCGGTACTGACCTTGTTTCTGTCCTTTGACCTGGTGATGTTTGGCGCGTTCACGCGCTTGACCGATTCTGGCCTGGGCTGCCCGGATTGGCCCGGTTGCTACGGCAATGCCAGCCCGATTGGCGCGCATGCCGAGATCTCCGCCGCGCAAGAGGCCATGCCGACCGGCCCGGTGACCCATGGCAAGGCCTGGGTGGAGATGATCCACCGCTACCTGGCCACCGCCGTGGGCGGCCTGATCATTGTGCTGACCGCCAGCGCCTGGCTGCAGCGCAAACGCGGAGGCGCGCAGCCGATCAGCCCCTGGTGGCCCACGGTCACCCTGGTCTGGGTGCTGATCCAGGGGGCCTTTGGCGCGCTGACGGTGACGATGAAACTCTTCCCGGCGATCGTGACCCTGCACCTGCTGGGTGGCACGGTGCTGCTGATGCTATTAACCGTGCAGGCAACGCGCCACACGCAATTTGCCGATAATCTAGGGTTAGTCCCAGTGCCGCGCCTGTTGCGTGGCATGGTCATGGTCACCGCGCTGCTGGTGTTTGCGCAGGTGACCTTGGGTGGCTGGGTCAGTACCAACTATGCGGTGCTGGCCTGCACCAGCTTTCCGATGTGCAATGGCGCCTGGTGGCCGGCAATGAACTTTGACGGGTTCCAGATCTGGCGCCCGCTGGGTTTTCTGGCCGATGGCGCGCACATCAGCTATGAGGCGCTGGTGGCCATCCACTACATGCACCGGCTGTTTGCCTATTTGGTGATTGCCGCCTTGCTGTGGCTGGGATGGACCTTGCGCTCGGTGCCACTGCTCCGGCAGCAGCGCCGCTGGCTGATCGGCCTGACGGTGCTGCAGTTTGCCACCGGACTGTCGAATGTGGTGCTGGACTGGCCGATGCTGGCGGCCGTTTTGCACACCGGGGGCGCTGCCGCCATTATGGTGGTGCTGACCTGGATCTGGTGTACTGCGGGCCCCAAACCTGCCCGCAGTGCTGCGAGCTGAATACCCTGTATGGAACAAAGACTGAGTGCCCCGATGACCGAACTTGCCGCAACGCCAATGCCGAACCGCTTTGCACAGTTCTATGCATTGACCAAACCCAAGGTGGTGCAGCTGATTGTGTTTTGCGCGCTGATCGGCATGGTGCTGGCCGTTCCTGGCGTGCCGTCTGGCGCGGAGCTGCTGCGCATGCTGGTCGCTTGCGTGGGCATCTGGCTGGTGGCAGGCGCTGCCGCCGCCTTCAACTGCCTGGTGGAGCAAAGCATTGATGCGCGCATGAAGCGCACCGCCTGGCGCCCCACCGCGCGGGGCGAGCTGTCCAACCGCCAGACCCTGTTGTTCTCTGCCTCGCTGTGTATCGCCGGCTCGGCGATCCTGATCATCTGGATCAATGCCATCACCATGTGGCTGACCTTTGCCACCTTTGTCGGCTACGCCATCATCTACACGGTGATCCTCAAGCCGCTGACGCCGCAGAACATCGTGATTGGCGGCGCATCAGGCGCCATGCCGCCGGTGCTGGGCTGGGCCGCGATGACCGGTGATGTCTCGCCCCAGGCGCTGCTGCTGTTCCTGATCATCTTCCTGTGGACGCCCCCGCATTTTTGGGCGCTGGCGCTGTACCGGGTCGAAGACTACCGCAAGTCCGGCCTGCCGATGCTGCCGGTCACCCATGGGAACTATTACACCCGCGTGCAGGTCTTGCTCTACACCGTGGTCTTGTTTGCCGCCGGCCTGCTGCCCTTCATCATCCAGATGAGCTCCTGGATCTACCTGGTGGCTGCCGTGGTGCTGGGTGCCGGGTTCTTTGGCTATGCCTTTGCGCTGTGGCGCAATTACTCCGACGCGCTGGCACGCAAGACTTTCCGTTTTTCACTGGTCTACCTCAGCCTGCTGTTTGCGGCCTTGTTGGTAGACCACTATGTGACCTGGTAACTCTGCAATGAACAAGCGCAATGCTCTTCGCTGGCTGGCCGGCTCGGCCGTAGTGGCCTCGACCGGCGGTTTTCTGACCGCCTGCAAATCCAAGGCCGATTTCAACGCCATTGATCTGACGGGCAGCAAAGAGTATGGGCAGGATTTCTCCATGCCCGACCAGCATGGCCAGCGCCGCAGCATGGCGGATTTCAAAGGCAAGGTCGTGCTGGTGTTCTTTGGTTTCACCCAGTGCCCCGATGTCTGCCCCACCACCTTGGGCGACCTGGCCGCCGTCAAGCAAAAGCTCGGCGCCAAGGGCGACAAGCTGCAGGTGATCTTTGCCTCGGTCGATCCCTCGCGGGACACGCCCGAGATTCTGCAGGCCTACCTGGCCAACTTTGACCCGAGCTTTCTGGCGCTGCGCGGCAGCGATGAGGAAACGGCCAAGATGGCCAAGGACTTCAAGGTCTATTACAAGCGGGTGGACGGCCAGACCCCTGGCAGCTACACGATGGACCACACTGCGGGCGACTACATCTTTGACCCGGAAGGCCGCCTGCGCCTGTACAGTCGCTATGGCACGCCCGTCGATACCCTCGCCAAAGATATCGAGCAGCTGATCGACGGCGCTTAAACGCTCACATCGACCAGATGCGCGGGCGCTGCGCCGGCAGCCCCATCAGGCTGCTGCGCCAGTGGCCCCATACCGTCTTCCATAACTGCATCGCCGGCTCCACCACCGGGGCCAGGCCGCGCAGCACCAGCATATGCGCATTCGGGGCGGTCACCCCTGCCATGACCTCCGCCGGTGCCGCTTCCAGCAACAGCTGCGTGCTCTCCAACAACGCCTCGCGCTGCGTGCGCGGTATGGGCGAGCCGCAGGCATAGACCAGACTCGCCATGCAGCGCTGCCCCGCCAGGCCCAACTGACCGTTGAGCAGCAAGTGGTCATCGGCGCGGATGCGACCTCTTTCTAAAAAATGCCCTGGCCATGCAATGTGCTGCGAAAACACCCCTTCTACAAAAGGCTGGCCCGCCAGCGGCAAGCCGAGCGCGGTGATATCCCAGGTCAGCAACTGCGCATCGGGCGCCAGTTCCATCTGCAGCTCGTTCGCGGCATCGCAGGCGTTGTAGGCAATGGCTTCCAGCGGCAGCCATTCCAGCCGGGCACCGGCCTGCAACTGCAGCCGGGTGCGCTGCAAGGCCGGTTGGCCATTGGTCTTGTAAAAGCGTGTCGCCCCTGGCGTGGTCACCAGTGCTTGGGCGCCTGCACCTACCTCGACCGAGATATCCAGCACATCGCCGCCCACCAACCCGCCCGGTGGATGTACCAGCACGTTGTGGCAAATGCCCGGGCCTTCGGGGTAGAGGCTTTTTAAAATGCGCAAAGGGCCATCGTGGCTGAACTGCACCGAGGTCTTGCCCGCCTGCAGGCCATAGCGCAGGTCGAGTTGGGCATGCCAGCTCATGGCCGTCGCGCACGGTGGCTATGGCATGGGCGGCAAGGCCCTGGGGCGGGGATTGGGTGCAATTGGGGGGCGAGAGGCATGCCAGGGCTCTGCAAGCCACGTGCCAGGTTCTGCACCGCTATGGGCTGCCGTGTGTGCCTATTTGGTGCGCAGCGGCTGCCGGTGCTGCGTTGTGGTGCCGATGGCAGTGCGCTGGCACAGAAAGCGTGCAGGGTGCGATGCCCTGCCGTGATTGGCATGTGCCTTGCTTTGCTCTCGGCATGGAACTGACACCTCGCGAAAAAGACAAGCTGCTGATCTTTACCGCCGCCTTGCTGGCCGAGCGGCGCCTGGCCCGGGGGCTCAAGCTGAACTACCCCGAGGCGGTGGCGCTGATCAGCGCCTTTGTGATGGAAGGTGCGCGCGATGGCCGTACCGTCGCCCAGCTGATGAGCGCCGGCCGCTCGGTGCTGACCCGTGCCGATGTGATGGAGGGCATCCCCGAGATGATTGCCGATATCCAGATCGAGGCCACCTTTCCCGATGGCACCAAGCTCGTCACCGTGCATGAGCCGATTGCCTGATTCCCCTCCTTTCCCTGCGCAAGCAAGCACCATGAAACTCCATAAATTCTCTGCCGCTCTGGCCACCGCCGCTGCCGCCATGCCTTTGTCAGCCCTCGCCCATGTGGGCGCCGATGGTGGTGACCACCACAGCTTTTTGAGCAGCTTTGGCCATGCCTTTGCCCACCCCTTTACCGGCGCCGACCATATGGCCGCGATGCTGGCGGTAGGCGCCTGGAGCGCGCTGACCGTGACGCCGGCCTGGCGCGCACCGGCCGCCTTTGTGGCCTTGCTGGTGGCCGGCGCACTGGCCGGATTTTCCGGGCTATGGGTACCAGGTGTGGAGCCGATGATTGCCGCATCGGTGCTGGTGCTGGGCTTGCTGGTAGCCGTGCAAAAGCAGATGCCCTGGGTACTGGCCGCTGCGCTGGCGGGGGTGTTTGCGTTCTTCCACGGGGCGGCACACGGCTTTGAGCTGGCGGGCGACACTGCGTTGGCATCGGTGGGCGCGCTGGCAGGCATGGCGCTGGGCTCAGCCTTGCTGCATGTGGGCGGCTTGGTGCTGGGCAAGGCCCTGATGCAGCGCCACCGCTGGCTGGCCAAGGTAGCGGGCGGGGCCACCGCGGTCTTGGGCGCCGTCATGCTGACGCGTTTGGCCTGACGAGGAGCCGCACGATGATCCCAGGTGAACTGCTGCTGGACGACGGCGAACATCTACTGAACCCCGGGCGCCGCACCACCACGGTGGTGGTACACAACGCCAGCGACCGGCCGATCCAGGTCGGCTCGCACTACCACTTTGCCGAGACCAATGCCGGCCTGGTGTTTGACCGCCAGGCAGCCCATGGCATGCGCCTGCATATTGCCAGCGGTATGGCGGTGCGCTTTGAGCCCGGCCAGCAGCGCACCGTGGAGCTGGTGGACATTGGCGGCGACCGGCAGATCTACGGCTTTCGCGGCCTGGTGCAAGGAGCGCTGGAATGATGCGCGGCACGCAGCCTGCTGGCTTGGGTACTAAGACTGGATGGTTCTGATGGCAACGATGGACAGACGCGCATACGCAGAAACCTATGGGCCCACGGTGGGTGACCGCCTGCGCCTGGCCGATACCGCGCTGATCGTGGAAGTGGAGCAGGACTTCACCCTGCGGGCCGGTGGCTATGGCGAAGAGGTGAAGTTTGGCGGTGGCAAGACCATCCGCGACGGCATGGCGCAAAGCCAGCGCAGCAGCGCGCAAGGCGCGATGGACACGGTGTTGACCAATGCGCTGATCATCGACCACTGGGGCATTGTCAAGGCGGACATTGGCCTCAAGGCCGGCCGCATTGCCGCGATCGGCAAGGCCGGCAACCCGGACACGCAACCGGGCGTGGACATCACCATTGGTCCGGGCACCGAGATCATCAGCTGCGAAGGCAACATCGTCACCGCCGGCGGTATCGACACGCACATCCACTTCATCGCCCCCCAGCAGATCGAAGAGGCGCTGACCAGCGGGGTGACCACGATGATTGGTGGCGGCACCGGCCCGGCCACCGGCACCTTTGCCACGACCTGCACGCCCGGCGCCTGGAACATGGAGCGCATGCTGCAGGCGGCCGATGCCTTCCCGATGAACCTGGGCTTTTTGGGCAAGGGCAATGCCAGCCTGCCGCTGGCTTTGCATGAGCAGATCGATGCCGGCGCGATTGGCCTCAAGCTGCATGAGGACTGGGGCAGCACGCCGGCCGCCATCGACAACTGCCTGGATGTGGCCGAGCTGACCGACACCCAGGTGGCGATCCACACCGATACGCTCAACGAGAGCGGCTTTGTCGAAGACACGGTGGCGGCTTTCAAGGGCCGCACCATTCACACCTTCCATACCGAAGGCGCGGGCGGCGGCCATGCGCCCGATATTTTGAAGGTGGTGGGCGAGAGCAATGTGCTGCCCAGCTCCACCAACCCGACGCGGCCTTACACCATCAACACCTTGGACGAGCATGTGGACATGCTGATGGTCTGCCACCACCTGGATGCCGGCATTGCCGAGGACCTGGCCTTTGCCGAAAGCCGCATTCGCAAGGAAACCATTGCGGCCGAGGACATCCTGCACGACATCGGCGCAATCAGCATGTTCAGCTCCGACAGCCAGGCCATGGGCCGGGTGGGTGAGGTGATTCTGCGCACCTGGCAGACGGCGCACAAGATGAAGCAGCAGCGCGGCGCCTTGCCGGGCGACAGCGACCGGCATGACAACTTTCGCATCAAGCGCTACATCGCCAAGTACACCATCAACCCCGCCATTGCCCATGGCATCAGCCACGAGGTGGGCAGCCTGGAAGTGGGGAAGTGGGCCGATATCGTCATCTGGAAACCGGCCTTTTTTGGCGTCAAACCGGCTTGTATCCTCAAGGGTGGCTTTATTGCGATGGCCGCCATGGGCGACCCTAATGCTTCTATCCCGACGCCGCAGCCGGTGCACTACCGCCCCATGTTTGGCGCCTTTGGCGGTGCGATTGCCAAGACGTCGCTGACCTTTGTGTCGCAAGCCGGCCTGGCCGCCGGCATCGGCCAGCGCTTTGGCCTGGCCAAGACCTTGTCCGCCGTCAAAGGCATACGCGGCCTGCAAAAGCAGCACATGCTGCACAACGACCTCGCCCCGCGCATGGAGGTGGATGCCCAGACCTATGCGGTGCGCGCCGATGGCCAGTTGCTGACCTGCGAGCCGGCCAGCAGCCTGCCGATGGCGCAGCGTTATTTTCTGTTTTGAACCCGGATAGCCCCATGGCAAGCCCATTGATTTTCAAGCTCGACCCGGTGACCGACGACCGCGTGCTGGCCTTTTTGGAAGAGCACCTGAGCGATATGCGCCGCATCTCGCCGCCCGAGAGCGTGCATGCGCTGGACCCGGAGCAGCTGCGTGCGCCCGGCATGTACCTCTGGACTGCCTGGAGCGCCGAGCAAGAGCCCCAGGCCCTGGTCGCCACCTGCGCGCTCAAGACCCTGGATGTTGGCCATCTGGAGCTCAAGTCGATGCGGGTGGGCGCGGGGCAGCGAGGCTCAGGCGCAGCCCAGCAGGTGCTGGACCATGTACTGGCCCAGGCCCGCGCGCTGGGGGCAAAACGCATCAGCCTGGAGACAGGCACCGAGGCCTTTTTTGCGCCGGCGCGTCGTTTTTACGAACGCAATGGCTTTGTCGCCTGCGCGCCGTTTGGCAGCTACCAGCCCGACCCGAACAGCTGCTTTATGCGCTTGGAGCTGCCATGACCGCACCAGCGATGCTGCAAGTCTCCAAATGCCTGCCCGGCGGCCAAGGCCTGGCACCGGCCCTGCGCAAGCGCGCGAGCTTTGTCGAGTTGGACTGGGATGTGCGCCAGAAATCGCGCTTCTCCGCCACCGACAGCAGCGGCCGTGTGCTGGCGATTTTTCTGCCACGCGGCCAGGCCGTGCGCGGTGGCGATGTACTGGTGGCCGAAGATGGCTCGGTGGTCCTCGTGCAGGCTGCGCCGCAGAAAGTGCTGCATATCAGCGCCTGCGCGCAGCATGGCTCGGCCTTTGATCTGATGCGCGCCGCCTACCACTTGGGCAACCGCCATGTGCCGATCGAGCTGCAGCCCGACCACCTCAAGATCGAGCCCGACCATGTGCTGGCCGACATGCTGCGCAGCATGCACATGACGGTCGTGGAGGCGGACATGCCCTTCGAGCCCGAAGGCGGCGCCTATGGCGGCCATGTCACCAACGACGGCCACAGCCACCATGGGCATGGCCACGGGCACAGCCATGACCACGGGCATGACCATGCCCATCCGCATCCGCATCCGCACGGATGAGCATGCAGCCCCTCAGCCTGTCACCCGCCAGCTTTTTGCAGCTGATGTGGCTGGCCTCGCCGGCTTTGCCCATAGGCGGCTTCTCTTATTCCGAAGGGCTGGAGGCAGGTGTGAATGCCGCGCTGGTGGGCAACGAGGCAGAGGCGGCAGACTGGATTGCGGAGCAGCTGCAGCTGAGCCAGGCCCGAGGCGATATGGCGGTGCTGGCCCAGGCGATGCAGGCCTGGCAGCGCGATGACCGCGCCCGCGTCGTTGCGCTCAATGCCTGGGTGCTGCAGACGCGTGAGAGCAGCGAGCTGCGGCTGCAGGCCGAGCAGATGGGGCGCTCCCTGGTCGCGTGGTTGCAAAACCGCCATGCCGATGATGCCCAGGCGCTGGCGCTGGTGAACTGGCTGGCGACCCAGGATGCGAGCTACCCGCTGGCCTTTGCCTTGGCCGCTCACCTGGCGGGGGCGGGCCCGCGCGATGCGCTGCTGGCCTATGCCTTTGGCTGGGCCGAGAACATGGTGCAGGCGGCCATCAAATCGGTGCCGCTGGGCCAGAGCGCCGGCCAGCGCATTCTGGCGCGGCTGGCGCAGGCGATACCGGGCGCGGCCGACCATGCGCTGGCGCTGGGCGATGACCAGCGCCAGGCTTTTTCTCCGATGCTGGCCATTCTTTCGGCCCGGCATGAACACCAATACTCACGGCTATTTCGATCATGAGCACTGCACTGCACCACATTCCCCACCGCAGCAAAAAACTGCCACCGTTGCGCGTCGGCATTGGCGGGCCGGTAGGCTCGGGCAAGACCACCATCCTGGAGATGCTGTGCAAGGCGATGCGCGACAAATGGGACCTGATCGCCATCACCAATGACATCTACACCAAGGAAGACCAGCGCCTGCTGACCGTCAGCGGCGCGCTGCCGGCCGAGCGCATCATGGGCGTGGAGACGGGCGGCTGTCCGCACACCGCCATCCGCGAGGATGCCTCTATCAACCTCGAAGCGATTGACCGCATGCTGGGCCAGTTTCCCGATGCGGATATCGTCTTTATCGAATCGGGTGGTGACAACCTGGCTGCCACCTTCAGCCCCGAGCTGTCGGACCTGACCATCTATGTGATCGATGTAGCCGCTGGCGAGAAGATCCCCCGCAAGGGCGGCCCCGGTATCACCAAGAGCGATCTGTTTGTGATCAACAAGACCGATCTCGCGCCCTATGTGGGTGCCAACCTGGATGTCATGCGCAGTGACACCGAGCGCATGCGCAGCGGCCCCAAAGGCACCAAGCCCTTTGTGATGACCAACCTGAAGACGCTGGACGGCTTGGATGAGGTGGTGGCCTTTATCGAAAAGCAGGGGCTGCTGCTGGGCTGAGCCTGTGGCTTGAGGTCTGCTGCTTAGCTCTTGGGCGTGTTCAAGCTGAAAGCCGTATCGGGGTGCTCACGGCCCTGCTGTGCAATCCATTCCAGCCAGTCTTGCGCGGTGATCTGCATGCGGCCTTGCAAGGCCGGGGGCAGGGCCTCGTACACCAGCACCTCCAGCGGCTGCCGGCCGCCGCTGACTAGCTCCACATCCAGGGTCAGCACCCGCTTGCAGTATTCGCCAATATCCACAGGCCATATGCCTTCCACTTGGTCCATCGCCTGCTCCAGCGCATCGTTCAGGGGGTAGACCTCGGCGAGCACCAGGCCGCTGCCCTGCAGTTGCAAGCCGGGGTACCAGCCCAGGTCAAACAAGGTGCCCGTCAACAAGCTGCGGCCCAGGCAGACAATGTCAGGCTGCAGCCTGGCAATGTCGTTCACGCCGCCGGCACGCAAGGTGCCGTACACGGCGACATGGCCTGCGCCGCAAGGCTGCCAGGGCGGTTGGGTGCTGGGGTGGTCTGGGGTGGGCGTTGGCATCAAAATTCTTGCGGAAATGGGAGTCAACTGGCCTGCGCAGGCCGGCCTGCTGCTTGCCGGGTCTTGGCGATTTCGCGGCTGGGCAGCGGGGTTTCTCCGGTGGCCATGCGCATCAGCAGGCAGTGCAGCATCTCGGTGGACAAGCCATGCAGCACCAGCCGGTGGCCAGCGCGCAGGGTAGAGAGGGGCACGAGCGGGTGCTTGTTGTTCAGCATCACCAGGTGCTCGGGCGAGGACAGGATCTTGGCCGCATAGATGGCGACGGTCTCGTCGAGCTGCAGCGAATTGCTGGCGCGCCAGAAGTCGTTGTCGGTCAGCAGCAGCTGGTAGACCGGGGTGTAGATCTCGATGGCGCTTTGTAGATCGAGAATGTTCAGCCGCCCCTGCGGCATCGCGGCCAGCTCCAAGGGCGGGTCGCAGAGCATGCCAAAGTTGGGCTCGGCCACCGGGCCCATGTGCTGGCCATGGCTGCGCAAGGTGGTGTTGAGGCGGATGACAAAGTTGAACAGGTTCAGGTCGTGCTTTAAGAACAGCTCGTCCTTGATGTCGTCGATCTCCATCGGTGCCAGCGGCTTGGTGGGCACGGGGGTGGGGGCGTTGGCGCCGATAAAGCTGAGGATCTGCGAGCCCAGGTGGAAGTGGCGCATGATCAGCCAGTTCGCCTCGGGCGAGACAAAGCGGTTCATGCTGAAGGCGAGGGTGCGGTGCAGCAGCTTGGAATGCGCCCAGCGCTTGGGCAGCAGCACCTTGAGCACCTGGATCAGGATGATGCTGATGCGCGCAATCGGCCGGATAAAGGGCAGTAGAAACTGGCGTGAGCGGCTGCTGGAATCCTTGAGCCAGGCGGCTTTGACATGGTCGGGCAACGGTGTGCTGTCGTCCAGGTAGAGCGCCAGCCAGGGGTTGGGATCGCGCTCGTCGTGGGGGATGTCGCGGAAGTCGGTCATCGTGCGGGCTCCGTGGCCGTAGCGTCCAGAATGTGCCGGAACTGCATCAGGTAGAGCGCAGCGGTATGGCGTGCAGTGGCGGCAATCGCCGCGGCCGCCGTGCCGGTCTCGTCCAGCGCCATGACCATCTGCACCGCCAGCAGCCAGCGTTCCAGATGGTCTTCGTCATTGGCACCGTGGTATTCCAGAAAACGGAAGCAATCTGGGCCCAGCGCCAGGTGCTGGCGCAGCATGGGCAGCAGGCTGGGCACAATGCGCTGGCCCGTGCCTTCGATGATGTAGATGGCGCCCAAGAGCCCAATCGGGTTAGGGGTGGCCGCCAGGCTGTGCAGATAGCTGTTGAGCGCCTCGCCGCCGGGGTTGCGGCGCAGCTGCTGGATATCGGTTTGCGTGCCACCGGCGTTGAGGTAGTCCTGGTGCAGGATCTTGAAGTCGTTCTGCTCCTCGCTGGCATGCACGCCCATCAGCGCCGCCAGCTCGGCATAGGCCCCTGTGAGCGAGGCCGCGCCTTCGCGCATCCACAGGCTGCCTTCGCGCACCTGGGGCACCCACTGGCTCATCCAGCGCACATAGTCGGCCTGCTTGATCTGGCCGCTGTGGATGCGGTGGACCAGCGGCGTGCGCCAGACCTGGGAGCGGTAGTCATGCCAGATGCTGGCCAGCTCGGTCAGCAACGGCGCCAGTCCTGCCGGGGCGGCGGCTGGGTCATGGGGCGGGGCAATCAGCGCGCTTTCTGCAGCGACGGCGGCCGGAGTGGCACGCTGGGCTGGCGTGCTGGCGCGGGCTGCTGCCGGGCTGGCGGGCGTAATGGGCTCTACCTCCAGCAGCATATAGCCGGCGGTAAAGCGGCCGGATTCGGGCACAAAGCAGAGCATGGTGTCGCCGGGTTTCAGGCGCTCATGCTGGGTCTGCAGGTACTCGGCGATCATCACAAAAATGGAGGCGGCGCCGGTATTGCCGCGCCAGGCCAGGTTGCTCCACCAGCGCTCGCGTGGGATCGACAGCTGGGCCTTGTTCAGCAGTTCATCGACGACGGGAATGAATTTCTCCGACGAGTAATGGCAGAGAAAGTGGTCGATGCCGCGCTCGGGCAGCCAGCCCTGGTGGGCGATACGGGCGTACTCGTGGATGCAGACATCAAAGAGGTGGGGCAGCAGACGGATGTCCTGGCGCAAGGACAGCGCGCCAGCGGCCTCTGCTTCGGCCCAGGATGGGAAATCCAGATGGCTGCGCTGGCGGTCATGCGTCAGGCCCAGCTGCATGCAGACGGGGTAGTCACCGGCAAAGCTGCGTTGGTGCGTCCAGCGCAGTTTCAGGCGCAGGTCGGGGCGCTGGGGCAGGGCGGCGCCTTGGCCCAGCAGCACGGCGCCGGCGCCATCGCTCAGCATCCAGCGTAAAAAGTGCGCATCAAAATCGGTGTTGTAGTCCTGGCCTGCGTAGCGTGAGCGTTTGAAGAGGCGCGACGGCATCTCGCTGGCCACCGCCAGCGCATGACCATGTGTGCCATGCTCTACCGCCAGCGCCGCGCTTTGCAGCGCGCCCACGCTGGCCGCGCAGACGCCATGCACGCTGAGCAGCTCCATCGGCGGGGCGGCCATTTCGCCCTGGATCATGCTGGCAAAACCGGGCATCAGCGCGTCGCCGCCCGATGAGCCACTGGCCATAAAACCGATATCGGCGAGGGGCCGTGCGGCTTGCGCCAGTGCCGCTTCGATAGCGCCCTTGGCCATTTGCGCGTTGCTGTAGGTGGTGCTGCCATCGGGCGCAATCGCGTAGTGGCGCTGCTGGATGCCGTTTTCCGCCAGGATGCGGCGCTTGATGCGCTCGGACAGCCGGTTGAGCGGCGCCACATAGGCATCCATGCCGTCATTGGCAATGGGGGCGCCGGGCATGAAGTGACCGGCGGATTCGATATAGACCTGCGAGTAAGCGACTGGCATAAATGACTACTTTTTCTCCATAGGTGGCATCAGCGACCGGCTGCGTGCTGATCGGCAAACCAACCCTCCCACAAAGACCCGTGCCATATAGGGCACCAGGCCTGCCTCATTGAGCACCGGGTGGACCCGGTGTCGGTATTCGTTGGCATGCAAACCGGTCAAAGTAGACCAGTGGGCATGCGGGCACTCATGGTGGGCGGTGTGCAGGCCAATATTAAAGAGCAGGGGGTTGACCATGCCTTCAAAATTGCGCGCGTAGTTCAGCATGCCACTGCCGGTATCGTTTTTAGGCTTGCGGCCGTCGGCATGCGCATGCTGCAGGTAGTTGGTGGCCAGCAGCCAGTGCAGGCCGTGGAGCTGGGGCAGGATGACAAAGACCAGCGCCTTTTTCCAATCCAGCGCCAGCAGCCCCGCCCAGCTGCCCAGCCACAGTGCGTACTGGCCCATGCAGTAGCGAAAGGCGCCCGGGCTGCGCTGGCGCAGGCCCGCCAACCAGCGGATGAACAGCGGGTACAGCACCCAGGCGGCCTGCAGCGGGTGCAGCAGATAGCCCCAGAGGTGGTTGGTGTCGCCACCAAAACGGTAGGTGCGGGCGATGTCCTGCTCGCCATGTTTGTAGCGGTGGTGGTTGCCCACATGGGCGGGCCAGAACACAAAGGTGGGGTGACCCTGCAGCAGGGTCAGCGCATAGTCGGTGGCCCGGTTGGCCCATCGGCTGTGCGGCCCCGTCCACATGCGCAGATGGGTGTGGTTGTGGTGGATGACGCCGATGCCCAGGGTCAGGAACAGCCCCAGCAGGTACAGCCACCAGACCAGGCCGTGCTGCCACTGCCAGGCGGCGATCAAGGGCAGGGCCAGCATGTACAGCAGCGATTGCCAGTCGCGCCAATGGCGCAGCCGGGGCAGCTTGCGGGAGGCGGTGGCGGGCAGGGATGGGCTGGCGTCGCGGGTCATGCCAGCGGGCTTAGGCAGCAGGGCGCCGGGGGGCCGGGCGCGGCGGCAGCGGGTCGGCTTCGCTGCGCATCAGGCGGTCCATAAAGGCCAGTGCAAAGCCATAGTTGCCGGCAGGCCGCGCATGGTGCAGGTGGTGGCGGCGGCTGGCGGCCAGCGGGTGGCGGGGCCCTACGCGCGGGAAGAAATCGTAATTGGCATGGCCCACGGCGTTGAGGAAGATGCTGAACACCGGCACCGAGGCCAGCGACCAAAACGAAAAATCATGCAGCACCATCGGCAGCAGGATCACATTGCCCAGCATCATCGCCTCGATGGGGTGGAAGCTGTAGGTGGACCAGGGGGTGACCACGACCGAGCGGTGGTGGTCGCCATGGAAGCGCTTGAACCAGCGCGTATGCAACAGGCGGTGGTTGATCCAGAAGTGCACATCGTTCCAGATCAGCAGCACCCAGATCTCGAGGGCGATCTGCCAGCCGCTGGAGTTGATGGCGAAATGCGCCCAGCCCAGCTGCACAAAGCCCCAGGGCACGACCATGCCCAGGCCAAATACGAGGATGGAGTGGAAGGACTGGCGCCATTCGCGGCGCAGCTGGTCAGGCTTGAGCGGCCGGGTATCGAGCACCCGGCCGATGCCACGCTTTTGCAGAAAGCCGGTGAGGGCCGTCATGCCCAGGCCACCCGCCACATACAGCGCGCTGAAAAACACCAGGCCCCAAGCCATCACCTGCCAGGCGCTGAGATGGGTGAAGGCTTGGGCTGCCGTCATTGCGCGCGGATGTTCTGTTCTTCGATGATGGTGCCCAGCGCCTTCACATCGGCATCAATGCGGTTCTTCAGGCCTTCGGGCGAGCTGCCCACCGCCTGCCAGCCTTGCAGTGCCAGCTTCTGGCGCATCTCGGGGCTGCGCACGATCTCGCCCACGGCCAGGGCCAGCTTTTCGACATGGGCCTTGGGCATCGCCTTGGGGGCCGCCACGGCGTTCCAGATTTCCATGTCGTAGTTGGCAATGCCCAGCTCCTTGAGGCTGGGCAAGCCGGGTGCGAGGGGGCTGCGCGCGGCCGAGGTCACGCCAATGCCGCGCAGCTTGCCTGCCTGGATCTGGTTCATCGCCAGCGCCGGCGGCAGCATGGACAGCTGCAGATCGCCGCCCTGGATGCCGTTGAAGACCTGAGGGTAGCCAGGGTAGGGGATGTGCTCGGGCTTGATCTTGGCACGGCTCTTGAGCAGTTCCATGCCCAGGTGGCCGATGGTGCCCACGCCCGGTGAGCCATAGCTCCAGCTGTTGCCCGCTTGGGTGGCGGCTTCAAAGAAGGCCTTGCCCTCAGGCGCCTTGGCAGGCGCGACCAGCACCAGCGGGGCCACGCCAATCAGGCCGACGGGCTGCAGATCGGTCAAGGGGTTGTAGCGAATCGATGGATTGAGCATCTTGGCAATCGTCATATTGCCGTTGATCATCACGCTGAAGGTGTAGCCATCGGTGGCGCGCGCCACGTACTCGGCGGCGATGTTGCCACCCGCTCCCACCTTGTTCTCGACGATGATGGGCTGGCCCAGCGCTTTTTCCAGCGGCTCGGCCAGCGCACGGGCGGTCAGGTCAGGAGAGGATCCCGCCGGAAAGCCCACAATCAGGTGCAGGGGTTTGGTCGGCCAGTTGTCCGCAGCCAAGGCGCCAGTGCTGGCGAGGGTGGCCAAGGTGGCTGCCAACAGGCAGCGGCGGGACAGGGGAAAATGCATAAAAGCTCCAAATTCGCATGGCTGCCCGCATGGGTGGAGGTTTATCCGTCTGTACGTCCGCCGGGCTCATACGGGCCATAAAAAAGCGCACAGGCCGGAGGGCATGTGCGCTTTGATTATCGCCAATTGCGATGTCGATGGGTGCTGCGATAGCAGACCGTTGCAATACAGCTTAAGCGTACTCGGCTAAGGCCTTGCGCATTTTCTTCATCGCTGCCGATTCGATCTGGCGAATCCGCTCGGCGCTGACGCCGTAGACGGCAGCCAGGTCGTGCAAGGTCATGCCTCCCGAGCCATCGTCGTTCACCTTGAGCCAGCGCTCTTCCACAATGTGGCGGCTGCGCTCGTCCAAGGTGGCAAGGGCTTCCTGGATGCCATCGGTCGCCAAGTAATCGCGCTGGCGCGATTCGATCATGGCGGTTGGCTCATGTGATGCATCCGCCAAATAAGCGATGGGACCATAGGCTTGCTCGCCATCATCGGAGGGGCTGGGATCCAGCAGCACATCACCGCCCGACAAGCGGGTTTCCATCTCCATCACATCTTCGCGCTTGACGTTGAGGTGGGCAGCCATGGCGTCGATTTCGCTCTCGGACAGGGTTTCGCGGTGCATGGCACCGTCTTCCATGCCAGCTTCGGCCTTGAAGCCTTGCTTCATCGAGCGCAGATTGAAGAACAGCTTGCGCTGGCTCTTGGTGGTCGCCACCTTGACCATGCGCCAGTTCTTCAGAATATATTCGTGGATCTCGGCCTTGATCCAGTGCATGGCGTAGCTGACCAGGCGCACGCCCTGGTCCGGGTCAAAGCGCTTGACGGCCTTCATCAGACCGACATTGCCTTCCTGGATCAGATCGCCGTGTGGCAGGCCGTAACCCATGTACTGGCGCGCAATGGACACCACCAGACGCAGGTGCGACAGCACCAAGCGGCCAGCGGCTTCGACATCGCCGTTTTCCTTGAGTTTTTTGGCATATCCCAGCTCTTCCTCGGGGGTGAGCATGGGGATACGGTTGGCCGCAGTGATGTAGGCGTCCAGGTTGCCCAGGGGTGGTACCAACGACCATGGGTTTGCAGGAGCCAGTGCGGTAGAAATGGTGGCGGCTCCAGAATGAGTTGTCACGCTAGAAGTCCTTTCGTCTATGCGATACATAGTAACACCGGTAGGAGTCCCTTGATGCTGTGGGAGTTCCCTCCAAATGCTGCGGTATTTGTGGGTTTAAGATTCAACTAAGAATCGCCGTAATCGTTGCCAATCAAGAAGAGTTTGCTCCTGTTTTTGAAGGTCTTCAACTTTCTTTACGGTGCCGATGACGGCGCGCTGAGCGGGTGTCTGACACCCGATCGCGCGTTATGGCCGGTTGGAGTGGCTGGCCTGTGGATAAGTTCCCGGCACATCCCTAAAAACATGGATAAATAACCAGTGCCTTTCTGATCGGGATGCAGCCCTTAAACTGCAGCATGTTTGATCAGAATCATGGAGTTGAGGCATGGATAACTTTGCGATGATGCCTGGCCCTGCCGGCGTGAGCTTTGTGGCCTGGGCCAGCACGACGGTGGATAGCGAATCGGCCGCCCACACGCTGGCGCAGGCGGGGGTGAAAGCCCGTTTTGCTGCCTGCGCGCAGGTCGAGAAGATCCATTCGCACTACTGGTGGGACGGTCAGTTGCAACAGGGCGATGAATGGCGCATCACCTGGAAAACCACGCCGCAGCGCCTGACAGCCTTGCAGCTTTTGCTGATGCCACTGCACCCCTATGCCTTGCCGCAGTGGCTATGGGGTGAGAGCCAGGCCAGCCCTGCCTACGCGGCCTGGGTCGCCTCCGAAGTGGGTGCGCCGCTGCAGGTCTGAAGCTGATCTGGCTCAAACAGGGATGACGGCCACGCCCTGGGCGTCCAAGGCTGCCAATGCCTCGTTGTTGTTGGAATAGGCGTTGGTAATCAGGGTCTGGTTGGCCGTGGCGCAGGCCACCGCATAGCGGCTGCGCAACCCAATCTTGCTGTAATCGGCGAGCACCACCAGCGACAAGGATTGCTCGGCCATCGCCGTGGCCAGGCTGGCCTCGTGCTCGTTGCCAAAAGTGATGCCGTCTTGCGCGCTGATGCCCACGGGCGAGAGCAGGGTGACGTCGGCACGGTAGCGCCGGATTTCGTTGAGGGTGACCTCGCCATAGGTGCAGGGGATTTCCGGGTTGGTATCGCCACCCAGCAGCACCACGCGCATGGCGTTGCTTGCACCAGCGCTTGCCTGGGTGCCGGCCAGCTTGAGGGCTACGGTGATGGAGTTGGTCACGACGACCAAGCGGCTGATCAGGCTGAGCTCTTCGGCCAGGATGGACGTGGTGGTGCCGGCATCGATAAACACCATCTGGCCCGGCTGCAAGCGCTTGACCGCTGCCTTGGCGATGGCGCGCTTCTCTGCCACGCGCAGCGCCTGGCGCTGCACAAAAGGGGGCTCGTCCTGCGTGACGCGGGCGACGCCGCCATGCACGCGCCGCACCAGGCCCATGGATTCGAGTGCCAGCAGATCCTGGCGTACCGTTTCGCGGGAGACCTGCATATCCTGGATGAGTCTGTCGGTGCTGAGCCGGTCAATGGAGGCCAGCAGTGACTGGATGCGGATAAATCGGTCTTCTTGCAGCATGGATGCATTTCCTTAAGGGGGCAGGCCGCCTGTCGGGCGGCCTGCGCAATTTTGCAGTACGGCCCTGAACGGCCGTATGTAAGGCTGGAGGCACAGCCGCAGAGCGATATGCTGCGGCCAGGCCTTCTTTAGCGGCGGCGCGCTGCCGCTGCACCTGCCATCAGCAGCAGCGATGCGAGCAGCAGGGCCAGCGGCTGGTTCACCGGCACCGGGCGGGCGGCTTCCGTCGGCGGCACCACCACGTCGGCTGGCACTGCCACCAGCACCGGATCGACGATGGCACCGTTGACCAAACCGTCTTCATCGAGCGGACCGCCGTCAGTGACGGTGTAGCTGACCACGCCGCCGGCAATGCTGGCGCCGGCGATCTCGCTCACTACACGCTGTCCATCTGCAGTGGTGTGTACCTTCATGACCCGGCTGTTGGCGGGCAGATCAGCTGGCACCGCCAAGCGGACCTGAGCGCTGAAGCCTTCATGGGCGCAGCCCGAGAGCGTGAAGGACAGCAGACCGGTGGCGGCTTTCAGACCGGCGGGCAGCAGGTCGGCCGGCACGGGGCTGACGCTGGCGTTGGACTGGTCGCAGCGGGTGGCGGCCTGGATGTTCAGGTCCATCGCGGGCAGGTTGCCACCAGGGCTGGGCAGTTGGGTGTCGATCAGGTCTTGCACCGGAGGCTCGGGTTCCGGCGCGGGGTTGCCCAGCTCGAAGGAGCCGGTGGCACTCCAGTCGGACCAGTTCAGGTGTGTATCTCGCACCCGCACACGCCAGTACCAGCGCTCATCCTGGCCCAGTTGCAGCACTTGCGCTGGCTGGCCCTGGAAGGGGTCCAGGGCGGAGCCCTTGCTGCCATCAGCTTTTGCCAGCTGCGCATAGCACTGGCGGCCGCCCTGGCGTGCTGCGCCGCTGTCACCGTCTTCGTCCCACTTGTAATCGCAGCTCCAGCGGTCACGCAGGCTGTTGCCGCCGGCAATGATGGCGGTGGTCAGCTTGCCGCGGGCGGTGCCCGCATCCACATTCGGGTAGACGCGCTTGGGGTTGGCCAGCAGCTGGCCCAGGGGCAGGGTGGCGATATCGGCATCCTTTTGCGTGTTGACGCGCACACCGTTCACGTAGGTCCAGTTCTCGCGGCGCGTGTCATTGCCCCAGACGTCGTAGACCGCTTGACCGGCGGCAAACTGCGGGTCTTGGGAGACTTGCCACTGCGCTTCATACAGAGCCGGGGCAGCATCAGTGCGGTAGGCCAGTTGCACCGTGGCAGGATCGACCTGACCGAGCTTGGCCTGGACGAGTGCGGGCTTCAGCGCCAGCGCTTCGCTGGTGACTTCGATGCTGTCATCGGGCGTGGCGCTGGTGGTGGAGGCGCCCAGGTCGTAGCGCTTCCAGGTGAGGGCCGGGGTGGCGCTGCCAAAGCTGGCTTCCAAGGTGCCATAGCCAAAGCTGAGCTTGGTGTTGGCGATGACATCCAGATCGCTGTCGTCGTCTTGCTTGGCGCCTTCCAGTGCGCCGCTGCCCGAGGCCACATTCAGCCAGAGGTGGCGGCTGTTCATCGAATTGCCGCGCTCATAGAAATGCACATGGCCGTTGAGGTTGGCGGTGATGGCGCCGGTGCTGCGGCCATAGTCTTCCATCTGCGCGATGAAATCACAGGTGGCCAGCACCTCGCCCTGGCGCCACTTTTCGCTCAGGCAGGGGTAGTGGTTGAGCAGCACCATGTAGGGCTTCTTGTCCACGCGGGTCTGGGCCATCAGTCCGGTAAACCAGTTCAGGTGCTCTTGCATATAGGCGGCGCGGAAGAGACCCCGGCCGTTGTCATACCCAGTCCAGCCGCCGGTGTTGTGCATGGCGGAGGCGGGGTTGAAATCGCTGCCGACAATGCGCATGCCCAGGTAGTCCAGCGCGTACCAGTGCAGCGGATGCGTAGGCGATCCGTTGGCGGGCATGCGGTTGAAGTACTGGCGGTAGGTCTTGGCCCAGGTCTTTTCTGCCCCTGCACTGGCTTGCTCGCCGCCAAAGTACTCGTGGTTGCCAGGCGAAGGAATCAGCGGCACATAGGCCGAGATGGCAGCCAGCGGGCCGAAGAACTGGTCCTTCCAGTTGCTGCGGGTGCCGCCTGAGCCGACCAGGTCGCCGGGCACCATGAAGCCGGCCAGGTGCTGCGCGCATTGGGCTGCAGCGCCTGCGCAGTCGTTGTTGATGATGCCTTGGGTGATGTTCTTGAGGCGGTTGGCCAGGCCGTCCTGGGTGTCTGACACGACCGCGAACTTGGCCTTGGCGACGCCATCGTTGTCACGTGGCCAGGTCTTGAACTGGAAGGGACCGGCCAGCTTGGGCGCAGCGCTGCTGCCGGTCACCACCGCGTACTCATAGAGCGTGTTCGATTGCAGACCGGCGATGTCGGCAAAAAAGATGCTGCTGTCGGCAAAATCACCGACCGGGTTCTTGGCGGGCAGTAAGGTGTAAGGTCCGGTGCTGCCGGCCAGGCGCCACCAGATGGTGGGGGCGGACTCGGTGGTCTCCAGCATCACGGCCATGTGGTCGGGGCCGGGGTTTTGCAAGGTCGGGCCCACGGTCAGCGCGGGCGCGTTGGCGGTGTTGGGCAGCTTGGCGGGGTCAAAGGGCTTGGGTGGCTCGCTGCTGGTTTGCGTCAGCACCACATCATCGAGGCCCCAGTACCAGTTGTTGTCAGTGTTCAGGTAGCTGAAGCGCAGGCTGACCTTCTTGGCACCGGCGGGGACGCTGAAGGCCAGGTTCTCGTTCTGGTTCAGGCGCGAGGCGCTGGTCTCATGCAGCAGGGTCTGGACGCTGCTGTCATCAAACACGGCCTCGACCTTGATGCTCTCCTTCTTGGTGGAGCCCATCTGGAAGTGGCTGAGAAAGCCCAGCGTGTAGCTGCCGCCACCCAGCACCGCAATGCTGGGGCTTTCCATCACGGTGCTGAAGTACAGACCGCTGTTGGGCCGCAGGCCATCCGATTCGGCCACCGCGATCTTGCCGTTGGCCTTGGTGAGTTTGGCGCGATCGCCACCCGAGACCTGGGTCGTCCAGTAAGTCGGCGTGACAAACTTCCAACCCAGCCAGGGCAGTTTGGCGGCGCTGGAGCGGCCGCTGGTAGCCACCGTGTCGGCATTCTCCAGGCGCAGGGTCCAGCCGGCCGGGCCGGTGGTACCCAGGCCGGCAGGTGCATCCGCGCCCGCCGCATCAAAGTTCTCGCTAAAGACCACCGTTTGGGCCAGGGCCAGTCCGCTGACTGCCCAGAGCCCGGCGGCACACAGTTGCCGCAAGCTTGCTAATTTCATGGAATCTCCTGCCTTCAAGGCCGATGTTGTGAATGCATGTTTTCACCAGGAAGTGCAAAAAATAACAAGATTGCATGAAATTACCATGACGAAGGTAAAGAAAAAGCCCTGCTCCAGAGGGCAGGGCTTGTGTGTGGGAAGTCCGTTTGCCGGTCAGGCCAGCAGTGCCTGCGCAAATTCCTTGGCGCTGAAGGTTTCCAGGTCTTCGACTTTTTCACCCACGCCGATGAAGTACACGGGGATCGGGCGCTCTTGCGCAATGGCGGCCAGCACACCGCCCTTGGCCGTGCCATCGAGCTTGGTGACGATAAGGCCCGTCAGCTGCAGCGCATCATCAAAGGCGCGCACCTGGTTGAGGGCGTTCTGGCCGGTATTGCCATCGATGACCAGCAGCACCTGGTGCGGTGCGCTGCCATCGGCCTTGGTGACCACACGCTTGATCTTCTTGAGCTCTTCCATCAGGTGCAGCTGGGTGGGCAAGCGGCCGGCGGTATCGACCAGCACGACGTCCTTGCCCCGGGCCTTGCCAGCGGTGACGGCATCAAAACTGACGGCAGCCGGGTCGCCACCTTCCTGGCTGATGATCTCGACCGTGTTGCGGGTGGCCCAAACGCCCAGCTGCTCGCGCGCGGCAGCGCGGAAGGTGTCGGCTGCGGCCAGCAGCACACTTTGGCCGGCATCGGCCAGGTGCTTGGTCAGCTTGCCGATTGACGTGGTTTTGCCGGCGCCATTGACACCGGCTACCATGATGACTGTGGGGCTGTGCTCGCCGATGACCAGCGGTTTCTCCAGCGGTGCCAGCAAATCGGCCAGCGCGCTGGCCAGCAGGTCCTTGACCGCTGCCGGGTCCGTGGTCTTGCTGTCCTTGACGCGCTGCTTGAGGTCGTCCAGCAGATGCGTCGTCGCCTTGACACCGGTATCGGCCATCAGCAGCGCTTCTTCCAGCTCTTCGTAGAGCTGTTCATCGATCTTGGTGCCGGTAAAAACCGTGGCAATGCTGGAGCCGGTTTTGCGCAAACCGTTCTTCAAACGGCCCATCCAGCTGTCGCGGCTGCTGACAGGCTCGGGTGCTATAGTGATAGGAGCTACCGGCGCCTGTGGCGCCTGAACCGATGGGTTTTTTGCCGCGTTATCCACGGGCAGCGGCGCAGGGGCTGCGGCCTTGCCGCCCAGCCCCAGGCCACGCAACCAACCGGCCTTGGCAGGCTCGGCCACCACGGGGCTCGCGGGCTCGGCCGTCACCACAGCAGGTGCTGCTGGCGCGGGAGCTGGCGTGGGTGGTGCTGGCGTTGCCGGCAGCGGTGCCGGCGCTGGTCCCGCAGGCGGGAGCAGAGGTGCTGCGTCGGCAGCGGGAGATTTTTTCTTGAAAAAACTGAACATTGTGCGCTACGTAGAATCAGCCTATTTTATGAAACGTTCCACCATTTTGCTGGCCTTGATGGCCTCCCTGGGCGCTGGGGCTTCTTCAGCGCTGGCAGCATCGCCGGTTTCCAGCGCTGCCGTTGCCTCCAATTCTGCCGGTGCCCAGCAGTTCAAACTGTCCAATGGCATGGGCCTGATCGTACAGCCAGACAAGCGTGCGCCAACGGCGGTGCACATGGTTTGGGTGCGCGTGGGCTCGATGGACGAGGTCGATGGCCGCTCTGGCCTGGCCCATGCACTGGAGCACATGATGTTCAAGGGCACGGCCACCGTCGCGCCGGGCGATTTCTCGCGCAAGGTTGCCGCACTGGGCGGGCAGGACAATGCCTTCACCAACCGCGACTACACCGGTTACTACCAGCAGATCCCGTCCGGCAAGCTTGAAGACGTGATGCGCCTCGAATCGGACCGCTTTGCCAACAACCAGTGGCCTGACAGCGAGTTCAAGAAAGAGATCGAAGTCATCAAGGAAGAGCGCCGCATGCGCACCGATGACAACCCGCGCGCCAGCCTGATGGAGCAGCTCAATGCCGCGACCTGGCAGGCCTCGCCCTACCACCGGCCGGTGATTGGCTGGATGGGCGACCTCGACTCCATGCACCCCGATGATGCCCGCCAGTTCCACCAAGCCTGGTATGTGCCGGAGAACGCCGTGGTCGTGGTGGCTGGCGATGTGGATGTGGACAAGGTCCGCGCACTGGCCGAAAAATACTACGGCAGCATCCCCGCGCGTGCATTGCCCGAGCGCAAGCCCCGGCCCGAGCCGCTGCAAAAGGGCGAGCGCCGGCTGGACTACAAGGCGCCTGCCGAGCAGGCCTATGTGGTGATGAGCTTCAAGGTGCCCGACCTGCGCAATCTGGTGGAGCCTAAGGACAGCGACAAAGATGCCATGGCGCTGCTGATGCTGGGGTCTGTCCTCAGCGGCTATGACGGCGCACGTCTGGACCGCCAGCTGACCCAGGGCGCCAACCGCGTGGCCGATGCCACCTTCAGCGGCTCCAGCGTGGTCAACCGGGGGCCTTCGACCTTCTTGCTCGGCGGCGTGCCATCGCAAGGCAAAACTGCCAAGGATGTGGAGACCGCCTTGCGCGCCGAGGTCGCCCGAGTCGCCAAGGACGGTGTCGGCGAGGGAGAGCTGGAGCGGGTACGTACCCAATGGCAGGCCTCTACCGTGTATGAGCGCGACTCGGTCTTTGGCCAGGCCAATGACCTGGGCTCCAACTGGGCGCTGGGTTTGCCGTTGGATACCAATGACAAGCTGCTGAGCTTGATGAAGACGGTGACCGCCGCCCAGGTGCAGGCAGTGGCTGCGCGCTATTTTGGCGATGACCAGATGACGGTGGCCACCCTGGTGCCCCAGCCCTTGACCGATGCCGACCGCGCTGCGCAAAAGCGCAGTGGTGCGGCGGCCAAGGATGGCGCCGTGCACTGACGAAACGCCCAGGGACCGGTGCGGCAGTTGGCCCGCCGGTTCTGTATTGTTTTCACCAGGACCTGTCGCAATTGGCGCCAGGCCCTGGCTAGCAGAGATACCCATGCGAACCTCATTTTGCAAAACACTGGTCGGCGGCGTAGCAGCCTTGCTGGCCTCCCATTCGGCCTGGGCCTTGCTGCCCATTGAGCACTGGACACAGGACAGCGGCGCCCAGGTCTGGCTGGTCAACAGCCCCACCATTCCGATGGTGGATGTACAGCTGAACTTTGATGCCGGCAGCCGCCGCGACCCTGCCGCGCAAGCCGGTTTGGCCAACGCTGCGGCGCTGATGGCGTCCAAAGGCGTCAAAGCCCAAGCGGGCGCGCCTGCGCTCGATGAAAACGCCGTGGGCGAGGCCTGGGCGGACCTGGGTGCCAGCTTTGGCGCAAGCGCGAGCAGTGATGCGCTGACCTTCTCCCTGCGCTCTTTGACCGATGCCAGCCTGCTGGACCGTGCCGCCGATTTGGCTGCCCGCCAGATCACGCAGCCCAGCTATGACGATGCCGTCTGGCAGCGCGAGCGCGAACGCTGGAATGCCGCGATCAAGGAGGGAAACACCCGCCCGGCGGTGGTCGCAGGGCGTGCTTTCAACAAGGCGGTATTTGGCAGCCATCCCTACGGGCTGCGCACGACGGAAGAAACCCTGGCACAGATCAACCCGGGCCTGATGCAGCAGTACCTGGCCCGCTCGGTCGATGCCTGCCGCGCCAAGGTGACCTTGGTGGGCGCTTTGGACAAGGCCCAGGCGGATGCCCTCGTCAAGCGCCTGCTGGCCAAGATGCCTGCCACGCCCAAGGCGCAGTGCGCGGCGCCTGCTGAGGTGCCGCCAGTGCAGCCGCTGGCCAAGGCCGATGAGATCCAGATTGCTTTTGACTCCGCCCAGGCCCAGGTGCTGATGGGGCAGCCCGGTATTCGCCGTGCTGATCCGGATTTTCTGGCGGTGCTGGTGGGCAACCAGATTTTGGGTGGCGGCGGCTTTGCTTCGCGCCTGATGGAAGAGGTGCGCGAGAAGCGCGGCCTGGTCTATGGCGTGTATTCCGCCTTCAACCCCGGCCTGGATGCAGGCGCCTTCCAGATCGGCCTGCAAACCCGGCCTGACCAGGCGGCCGAGGCGCTCAAGGTGACCCGCGAGGTGCTGAGCGATTTCATCGCCAAAGGCCCCAGCGACAAAGAACTGCGCGATGCCAAGGACAACCTGATCGGCGGCTTTGCGCTGCGCGTGGACAGCAATGCCAAGCTGCTGGGCAATGTGACCAATATTGCCTGGAACGGCCTGCCGCTGGACTACCTGGACCACTGGACGGACCGGGTGGAGGCGCTCAGCGCGGACGATGTGCGCAAGGCCATGGCGCGCATGGTGCAGCCGGACAAACAAGTGACCGTAGTGTTGGGAGCAAAACCATAATGGGACGCAGTGCCATCAAAAGTGAAACAGCGCTGCGTGCGCTGGTGCAAAAAGCCGCAGCCGCTGCCGAGGCAGTGCCCGATGCAGCGACCGCCCGCAAGCGAGGCAATACTGGTAATACCAGCAATGCTGCCCGCGTGGCGGCATCGGCTGCCGGAGAGATCCGCATCATTGGCGGCCAGTGGCGCCGCACCAAGCTGGCGGTGCTGACCCGCCCCGACCTGCGGCCGACGCCAGACCGCGTGCGCGAGACCTTGTTCAACTGGCTGGGCCAGGACCTGGCCGGTTGGCGCTGCCTCGATGCCTTTGCCGGCACCGGCGTGCTGGGGCTGGAGGCGGCATCGCGCAACGCCACCCAGGTGCGCATGGTCGAGTCGGACGTGCAGCTGGCCGCGCAGATCAAGCAGCTGGCGCAGAAGCTGGGTGCCACCCAGGTGGAAGTGAGCCGGGGCGATGCGCTGGCGGCATTGCAGGCCTACCCTGCGCACTGGGACCTGATCTTTATCGACCCGCCGTTCTCCGGACAGTTGTTTGCGCCGGCGCTCAAAGCCGCACAGGCCGCGGTGACCGCGCAGGGCTTTATCTACCTGGAGGCGCCCGAGGCCTGGAGCGAAGAGGCGCTGGCCGAGCTGGGCCTGGTGAGCTACCGCTACCTGAAAGCGGGTGCCGTGCATGCGCATCTGCTGAAGAAGGCGGCGCCCGTAGAAGGCTGAACGGGAATGCCTGGGGGCTGGCGGTCCGCTGCCAGAAATGGTTTATGCTGCGCTGCAATGCGCCAAGCGGCTGGCGCAGCGAAGACGCTACGCAGGAGACATACATGACACTGGCCATCTACCCAGGCACCTTTGACCCCATGACCCTGGGCCACGAAGACGTGGTGCGCAGGGCCTACCAGCTGTTTGGCAACGTGATTGTGGCGGTGGCCGAGGGCCACCACAAAAAGACCATGTTCACGCTCAAGGAACGCATGGACATGGCACGTGAAGCCGTCAAGCACTATCCCAGCGTGCGGGTGGAGAGCTACTCCGGCCTGCTGCGTGATTTTGTCGTCGCACAGGGCGGCAATGCGATTGTGCGCGGCCTGCGCGCGGTCACCGACTTTGACTATGAGTTCCAGCTCGCCGGCATGAACCGCTCGCTGATGCCCGATGTGGAAGCGGTGTTCCTGACCCCCAGCACCCGCTACCAGTTCATCAGCAGCACCTTTGTGCGCGAGATTGCGATGCTGAGCGGCGAGGTCGACAAGTTTGTATCGCCCTACGTAGCGCAAGAATTGCAGCGCAAGGTGGTGGAGCGCAAAGCCCAGGAAAGCTGAGGCTCCATGGCGCGCCGCCTAGGCCAGGCGGGCGCCGGTGCCCGCTGGCGACAGCACCGTTGCCGGGTGGCTGTCCACATCATGGGGGCGCCGCACGATGTCATGCACATAGCGCAGTTTTTGCAAGGCCCCAGCCGATAGCGCAAAGGGGTAGGCATCTTGCTGCCCCAGGCTGCGGTTGAGGCTGTTGAGCAGCAAGGTCACCGGCACCCACTGGGCGACCATGTGTTCAAAGCTGGGTGGCGGCTGGATGAAGGGGTCGCCAATCCGTACGGAGGCCGCCTCGGCGCTGCCGGTCATCGTCAGGCCCGTGTGGTAGCTGGCAGCCGTCTCCAGCATATCCACCATGTGCAGGTAATGGGCCCAGGATTCGGCCCAGTCCTCCCAGGGATGGGCGCTGGCATAGGCGCTAACATGCTGCGCACTCCACTCGGTGTAGCCCGGTGGGTTGGCGTAGTAGACCTGCAGGGCATCAGGGTAGCTTTGGCGCTCATCGCCGAAGAGCTGGCGAAAGCTGTCGAGCTCGCCGCCATCACGCACCAGCTTGTCCCAGAAGAAATGGCCTGACTCATGGCGCAGATGTCCCAGCAAGGTGCGGTAAGGCTCATGCAGTGCCACGCGGCGGCGCACGCGCTCGTCGTCATCGGCTTCGGCGATATTGATGGTGATGAGACCGTTGGAATGCCCGGTCACCACGTGCTGATCGGGTACATCGGCCAGAAACTGGTAATGCGGGGTCCAGTCGGGCCGGTCAGGGTGCAGGCCCAGACGGGCAAAGGTGTAGTAGAGCCGCCGTTTCGCGCTTTCCAGCTTCTGCCAGCGCAGCATATTGCCCATGACGGAGAGGTCGGGCACCACCAGGGTCTGGCGGCAGGCGCTGCACAGGCTGTAGGGCTCATGCGCAGGTATCGCAAAGTTGCAGGCCTGGTACTGGTCGCGGTTGGCGCACATGCGGTAGTGCGGAGCGTTGGGCGCACTATGGGCGGTAACCCGCTGCCACGCTGCGGGCTGCATGTTGGGAGCCGAGGGAGTGTGAACGTCCAGGGTCCGCATCGCACCTACCTCTGCGCAATCGGGCAGGTACGCCAAGGTGGCGCCACAGTTCACACAGTGCACGCTCTCAAAAAAAACCAGGTGACCACATTGGTCGCAATGAAACAGGCGCATCGGACAAGCTTACCTCATCGACAAGGGATTGGCCATGTTTCGCCCCATACCGGGCCAGAGCCGCACGCCGGAAACAAAAAATGCCAGCTGGCTCGCACCAGCTGGCATTTCGGCAAGGGCCGATCGGTTCAGGCTTACTGCTTGACGATCAGGCTGTTGCGCACTTCGGTCACGCCCTTGACGCCGCGAGCGAGTTGACCAGCACGGTCCTTTTCCATTTGCGACTTGGCAAAACCGGACAACTGAACAATGCCGCCGTCCATGGTCTTCACGTTGATCGAGCTGGCCGAGGTTTCCTTGTCTTCAGCCAGCTTGGCCTTGACAGCGGTGGTCACAGCCGAGCCGTCGATGTATTCACCCACGGTTTCTTGCTTGCGTGCCACGGAGCAGCCGGTGGCCATCACGAGGGTTGCGCCAGCGAATGCAGCGATAGCAATAGTACGGGAGAGTTTCATTTTTGTTTCCTCGCAAAGTGTTGTTGGGGTGCTTGAAAATCGATCGGCATCTGCACCGCACTTATCCGTTATATGCCGATAGATACTTAAAAATCAGTCGCGACGGCGGGTTGCCATGATGACCAGGGTTGCCAGTGCGGCACCTGCGGCCATGGCGATGGCCATCGACTTGCCTGGTTGGTCAGAGACGTACTCATTGGCACGCTCTTGCGCACGGTAGAACTGCTCACGGGCTCGGTGCGACGAATCTGCCGCGATTCCGATGCCGCGCTCGGCCCAGTCCTGGGCGCGAGAGGCGATGTGGTCGATGGAGTGGTTCTTTTCATGGCCGTATTCATCGATGGCACGCTCTGCCTTTTGGGCTGCAGACTTCACCGCACGGCGGGTCTGGCTCACTGCCTTGTCTGCACCTTCGAGCACGTCGTTGGCGGTCTCTTCGACTTTGTCCACAGCGTCCTTGGCAATTTTTTCGGTATCCATGAAATAGCCTCTTTCTATGATGTTCAATGAAGATCTTGCAGTGTACGTTGACCTGCACCTGCGCTTTAAATGTAGCCTTTGGTGCGCACAGGTTCAAGCGATGGCAGGGTGGCTACTTTTTCAGTAGACCCATCAGGAACGATGCCACGGCCAGCACGATAAAAATCACAAACAAAATTTTGGCAATACCGACAGCGCTGGCCGCAATACCGCCAAAGCCGAAGACGGCTGCGATCAGTGCAATGACCAGGAAGACAACTGCGTAATGCAGCATATTTTTCTCCTCATGTTGTTTGCTGTGCAAGAAGGTGCGAGCAATGACTGCATTCTGGATGCTGCCTGCATGCAGGCTTGCCAGTAGGTGCGAAGAAGCGATGTAGGACGGTTCCCGCGATGTGGGGATCGGGCGCGGGCGGGGGGCTGTTGGGCATGCGCGTAACCAAGCGCAGCACCGGCCGTTGGGCGCGGTGCTGCGGATGCTTGGTCGGATGGATGAGGGCAGGCCGGACGCCGCCTGCACGCTCAGTTTTGTGGCAGGTTGGCCGAGATGGTGGTGCCTTGCTGTGGTGCAGAGGCGATGTGCAGCCGGCCGCCGCTGGCCTCGATGCGGTGGCGCATGCCGGCCAGGCCGTGCGAATTGGGATGCGCTTGGCTGGGGTCGAAACCGATGCCATCGTCGCGCACCTGCACGAACACATGCTTGGGATGGCTTTGCAGACTGATGAGCACATGGCCCGCCTGCGCGTATTTGCCGATGTTGGTGAGCGACTCCTGGATCAGGCGGTAGATGCTCAGCTGCATGGCTTCGGGCACATTGATCTGCTCAAGGCTCAACTCGACGGCCACATTGCTGCTCTCGGAGAACTCCTTGGCCAGGATCTCCAGCGAGGCCGTCAAGCCCAGGTTGGACAGCGACGAGGGCCGCAGGTTTTCAATGATGCTGCGCTTGAGGGCGATACCGCTGTTGAGGGTTTCGATCAGGTGCTTGATGCGCTCTTGCACATCGGGTGCGGTCATGTCGATCTTGGACTTGAGGCGCGCCACATCGAGCTTGGCCGTGGTGAGCAAGGCGCCCAGCTCATCGTGCAGCTCGCGCGCCAGGTGGGCACGCTCGTCCTCACGCACCTGCTGCAAGTGGGTGGCCAGCTCGCCCAGGGTGGCGGTGCGCTGGCGCACTTGTTTTTCCAGCTGGTCCCGCTCGTCCTCCAGCATGCGCTGCTCGCGCAGCATCAGGCCGGTGAGGCGGTTGGACTGGCGCAGGTAAAGGTAGAACGCCAGCAGGCCCACGATGCTGACCATCGCGATGCCCAGGCGTGCGAGGGTCAGCGATTTGAGAATCTCGGCCTCGTTGTGCATGCGCCTCTCATTGCTGTGGATCACCAGCTCATTGCTGAGCTTGCGCATGCTCTCCATCGTGGCTTTGGCTTCCGGGCTTTTGACCAGAAAGCGCCAGGCCTCTTCCAGGCCCTCGCGCCGCAGCGCAATGCTGGTGTCCATCTGGCTGAGGCGCTTGGCCACTTCGCGGCCGAGCATCGATGAGGTCTGCAGATCTTCCGGAAACACGCTGTAGATGGCGCGGAGCTCATCGACGGCATTGTTGGCATTGGTGCAGGCCTGCTGGTAGTCGGCCAGGTTGCTGTCTTCGCCGCTGAGCAGGTAGCCGCGTGCGTGGGTTTCTGCATCCACCAGCTGCTGCATCAGCTTGTCCAGGGTGGTGCGGGTCTGGTAGGTGACCGTGAGGTTCTGCAGCGAATCGTGCGAGCGGTAGTAACCAGCTTCGTTGATGCCAATCAGCACGGCAGCGGCCAAAAAGGCGGCTGGCAAACTGATGGCCCATTTGCGCAAGCGAGACCAACGCATGGAGCTTCCTTTTTTGATGGTTTTTGGTTTATGCGAGTGATAATAGTGCAAACTTTGGGCGGCGCCTGCGTGTGGCAGGTGCTGCAGTCTGCGCTGCATGAGGGGATATATGATTAAAGTTGGTATCGTCGATGACCACGCGATTGTGCGCTCGGGCCTCAAGCAATTTCTGGCCGAACATGTCGACCTGCGGGTGGTCGGGGAGGCGGCCAATGGCCGTGAAGCCATCGACCTGGTGCGCAAGGAAGAGATCGATGTGCTGATCATGGACCTGTCCATGCCGGGTCAAAGCGGGATCGATGCGCTGGCCATGCTGCGTGCCAAGGCGCCGGATATGGGTATATTGATCCTGAGCGGCTACCCCGAAGCGCATTACGCGATCAACCTGATCCGGCAAGGCGCCAGTGGCTACCTGAACAAGGAATGCGACCCCTCCGAGATCGTGGAGGCGCTGCGCACCATTTCGCTGGGCAAGCGTTACCTGACGCCAGCGGTCGCCGATCTGCTGGCGCAGCAGCTGCACCGCAAGGAAGACGCTCCGCCGCATGAGCAGCTGTCCGAACGCGAATTTCAGGTGTTTTTGAAGCTGGCCAAGGGCGAGACGGCAGGCAATATCGCCGACCAGCTGTCCTTGAGCGTCAAGACCGTGAGCACCTACCGCACGCGCTTGATGGAGAAAATGGGCCTGGCATCGAACAGCGACCTGACCTATTACGCGCTGAAAAACGGCTTGATTGATTGAGCGCATATGCCTTTGCAAAACAAGCGGCCTACCGGGGCCGCTTTTTTGTACCTGCCTGCAGGGCAACATGGTGGCGCTCACTGCAGCTGCGATGTGCGCTCCACACAGTAGTCAATCAGCGCATCAATGTCTTCGGACTTGTCAAACACCCGATTGGCGCCTAACTGTGCGCAGCGCTCGCGCATGCTGGGCGTGGCGTAGTTGCTGAGGATCACCAAGTGCTGGTGGGGCGCTCGCTCCTGCAGTTTTTCCAGCACTCCTAAGCCACTGCCTTCGAGCAGGAAAATATCGACCACGGCCAAATCCCAGTCGGTCGACGGATTGCTGAGCCAGGTAGCGGCGTCAGTTTCGGTGCTGGCATGCCCCACGGTCTCCACCTGTGCCAAATCTTCCAATGTGGCTATCAGGTTGTCGCGGATGGTCTTATTGTCTTCTACCAGATAGGTTTTCAAACGGCGATGCATATACGTCTACACGGGTGTGTCTTACCGTAACAATCATAGCAACAAGCCGAGCGCAAGCCATCGGTCTGAAAGGATGGCGTAAGTAGGACAAAGCCTTGTAGGTTTTATTTAAATCTATAAATTTATATAAATAATGAACTACAAGGCGGCATTGGCGGCATGCGTTTGGCCGCAGACCGGGCAAGCGGGGTTGCGGTTGATCCGCATCGTGCTCCACTCCATGTCCTTGAGCTCCAGCATCATCAACCGACCGTCGAGGCTGTGGCCAATGCCGGCGATGAGCTTGAGCGCTTCGGCCGCCTGCATGGTGCCGATGATGCCTACCAGTGGCGCGAACACGCCCATCGTGGAGCAGCTGGCTTCCTCGAACTGCTCGTCGGGTGAGAACAGGCAGGCGTAGCAGGCAGCACCATCTCGGCGCCTGTCAAACACGCTGATCTGGCCATCGAAACGGATGGCTGCACCGCTCACCAAAGGCTTGCGCTGCGCCACGCAGGCGGCATTGATGGCCTGGCGCGTGCGGTAGTTGTCGGTGCAGTCCAGCACCACGGTGGCGTCGGCCACCAGGGCCTGCAGGCGCTGTTCATCCACCCGCTCCTGCACGGTGCTGAGCTGGACATGCGGGTTGATGGCGAGCAGGCTGGCTGCGCAGGAGCTCACCTTGGGCTGTCCGACGCGTTCGGTGGTATGGGCAATCTGGCGCTGCAAATTGGTCAGGTCCACCGTGTCGTCATCGACCAGGCTGATGCGGCCTACGCCGGCGGATGCCAGGTACATCGCCGCCGGGCTGCCCAGGCCGCCAGCGCCAATCACCACCGCATGGGCAGCGAGGATGGCCTCCTGGCCTTCGATGCCGATCTCGTCCAGAAAGATATGGCGGGAGTAGCGCAGTAGTTGCTCGTCGTTCATGGGCCTATTGTCGGAAAAAACAAAGGCCGCAGCAGGAACTCTGCTTGCGGCCTCTGGATGCAGCCTCAAAAAGGCTGGGTGATGGGGCTTTACTTCTTGGGCTCGGTCGCGGGCGGCAGCTTGGTGTCGTCGGTGGTCGACTCTGCGGGCTTGTCGCTGGTACTGGTTTTTTCCTCGTCCTTTTTCTCGGCCGGGCGCTCGGTCTTGGTCTGGCTGACCTGCACGGGCTCACCCTTGAGCTGGTGCAGCGCTTGTTGCAGCTGGAAGTCCTTGTCCGAGCCGAACTCGGGAGGGCGGCGCTCCGAGGCGGGCTTCTTGCTCTCTTCGTCCAGGCGCTTCAATGCGGCTTCGCGGGCTTTCTCGCGGGCCTCGTCCTTGACCTCTGGGCCTTGGCCGCTGGACAAATGCTTTTCCAGATCCGCCTCGCGGGTGCGCAGTGCGGCAAACAAATCGCCTTCGGCCGATTCGTCCACCATGATGTCGGGCACGATGCCCTTGGCCTGGATCGACTTGCCGCTTGGCGTGTAATAACGCGCCGTGGTCAGCTTGATGCCGGTGTCCGGGCCCAGGGGACGCACGGTTTGCACGGAGCCCTTGCCAAAGGTCTGGGCGCCCATGATGGTGGCACGCTTGTGGTCCTGCAGCGCGCCGGAGACGATCTCGGAAGCCGATGCCGAGCCTTCGTTGACCAGCACGACCAGCGGAATGTTCTTGATGGCGGCAGGCAGCGAACGGATCGGGTCGCTGCCACGGCGGGCGTAGAACTCGGGCGAGGCACGGAAGATGGACTTGCTCTCGGCCAATTGGCCGTCGGTGGTCACCACGGTCACATTCGGCTGCAGGAACGCGGCCGAGATAGCCACGGCTGCATCCAGCAAACCGCCCGGATCATTGCGCAGATCCAGCACCAGGCCCTTCAGGTTCGGGTCCTGCTTGTACAGGTCTTCCACCTTGCGCACAAAGTCGTCGACCGTGCGTTCCTGGAACTGGGAGACGCGCACCCAACCGTAGCCTGGCTCGACCATCTTGGCCTTGACGGACTGGGTCTTGATCTCGGTGCGGGTGATGGTGACGGGGAAGCTGCGGCTCTCGTCCTTGCGCAGAATCGTCAGCACCACCTTGGTGTTGGGTTCGCCTCGCATGCGCTTGACGGCATCGTTGAGCGACAGCCCCTTGACTGCCGTGTCATCGATCTTGGTAATCAGGTCATTGGTCTTGAGGCCAGCCAGGTCAGCGGGCGAACCTTCGATCGGGGAGACGATGCGGATCAGCCCGTCCTCCTGGGTGATCTCGATGCCGACACCGACGAATTTGCCGCTGGTGCCTTCCTGAAACTCGCGGAAGGACTTCTTGTCGAAGTACTGCGAGTGGGGATCGAGGCCCGAGACCATGCCGGAGATGGCATCGGTGATGAGCTTTTTGTCATCGGCCGGCTCGACATAGTCGGTCTTGATCAGGCCGAACACTGCGGACAGCTGCTGGATTTCTTCCAGCGGCATGGGAGACATCACGCCCCTTGCGACCGTCTGCAAAGACACGGTAGTAAGGGCGCCGGCGACCACGCCCAGTGAAACCCAGCCTGCAATCTTCAATTTTTGGCCCATATGCTCACAACTTTCTATAGCGTGCCAATATACACCCAAGCGCCTGCGCTGGCGTAGGAGTGCCTCGGTTTCTGGCTGTTAAGACAAGTATTTACCTTCGGCAGCAAACAGCCGGCGCGTAGCCGGCTGCTTCGTTCAGACTCCGGCTGATGCCAGGGAGTTCCCGTTTTTTCTCAGACCGGCAGGCTGGGACTGCGTGCGGCCGGTCCTGGCAGCGCTGGTGGGCCTGCGCTTAGGCCTTGCCTTGCGAGGCCACGGCCGCAGCGGCCTTGGCAGCCGCTTCAGCATCACCCAGGTAGTAGTGGCGCAGGGGCTTCAGGTTGGCGTCCAGCTCATAGACCAGCGGGATACCATTGGGGATGTTCAGGTTCACGATGTCGCTGTCCGACACACCATCGAGGTACTTGACCAAGGCGCGGATCGAGTTGCCATGGGCAGCCACCACGACACGCTCGCCTTTTTGAATGGCGGGCGCAATCGCCTCGTTCCAGAACGGAATGACGCGGTCCACGGTGTCCTTGAGGCATTCGGTCAGCGGAACCTGGTCGGCAGCGCCGGCATAGCGGCGGTCGCCCTTTTCGCTGCGTGGGTCGCCTGACTCCAGCGCAGGTGGCGGCGTGTCGTAGCTGCGGCGCCATACCAGCACCTGCTCGTCGCCAAACTTCTTGGCGGTTTCCGCCTTGTTCAGGCCTTGCAGGGCGCCATAGTGGCGCTCGTTGAGCTGCCAGCACTTTTGCACTGGCAACCAGGTGCGGTCCATCTCGTCCAGGGTGTGCCACAGGGTGCGGATGGCGCGCTTGAGCACGCTGGTGAACGCCACATCAAAGTCATAGCCCTCTGCCTTGAGCAGCTGGCCGGCCTGCTTGGCTTGCGCCACGCCGGTATCCGTCAAGTCCACATCGGTCCAGCCGGTGAAGCGGTTTTCCAGGTTCCAGGTCGATTCACCGTGGCGAATCAGGACAAGCTTGTACATGCAATCCTCGTGCGATAGTCAGAAATCGGTGGGTGTTGCGGGCGGGCCGGGCGCTACAGGGCCGGGCGTGCGCTGCATTCACAATGGCGCCGATTGTAGAGGCAGGTCTAAATCCCACGGGTGCTGCACAGCTTGGCCATCGCAGCGCCGCGCGACGCTTGAAGCGCATCAAAGGCTTTTATCGTGCAGCGGCATGGTGGCCCTTTTAGAATGTGAGGCTGTTTGAGAATTTTTTGACAAGGGACTTGTGTGAACTTTCTGATCGACAACTGGTATCTGATCGTGCTGGTCATCGCCTCCGCCGTGATGCTGATGATGCCTGCAATGAAGAGCATGGGGGGCGGCACCTTGACGCCCGCCAATGCCGTGGCACTGATCAACCGTGAAAAGGGCGTGGTGGTGGATGTGTCCGATGCGCAGGAATTCGGCGCTGGCCACATCAGCAATGCCAAGAATGTGCCGTTTGACCAGTTGGAAGCGCAGCTGCCCAATGTCGTCAAAAACAAGGCCTTGCCGCTGATTCTGGTGTGCGCACAGGGCCAACGTTCGCAGCGCGCCGTGGCCGTAGCCAAGAAGCTGGGCTACACCAATGTGCAGGCGCTGGCCGGTGGCATGAAGGGCTGGCGCGCTGCCAGCATGCCCATCAAGAAGGCTTGATTTTTGGGATTTGAACCCCATGTGCTGGCTTTAGACACATCATTGACAGGCCTGCGCGCTTTGCGCGTGCGGGCCGCAGGACACTCTCATGCAAGCTGTAAAGATGTACACCACCGCTTACTGCCCTTATTGCACGCGTGCCAAGCAGGTGCTGCAATCCAAGGGCGTAGCGCAGATTGAAGAAATCCGGATCGACAGCGATCCGGCGCAACGTGCCGTGATGATGGAGTCCACTGGACGCCGTACCGTACCGCAGATCTTCATCGGCGACACCCACGTGGGCGGCTGCGATGACCTGATCGCGCTGGACCAGCGCGGTGGTCTGCTGCCTTTGCTCCAGTCCTGAGTTTCCCCTTTCTGCATGCCCCTTGACCTGGGGGTTGCTGCTTGGCGGCGCTGTCACTTTGCCATTGCATAATGGCAGGCTGCATGCGAGGGGCGCACACCGGGCGGCATCGCAGGCTCCATCCATTTCATTTTCTAGCGAAAGACAGACAACCATGGCGGATCAAGAAAATCCCGTGTTCCAAATTCAACGCGTGTACCTGAAGGACGCGTCGCTGGAACAACCCAACTCGCCAGCGATCCTGTTGGAGCAAACCCAGCCAAGCGTGGACATCCAGCTGGGCGTGGAAGCCACCCCCGTGGCCGATGGCATCTACGAAGTGGCCGTGACCGCCACCGTGCAGACGAAGATCGAAGACAAGACCGTTTTCCTGGTGGAAGCCAAGCAAGCCGGTATTTTCGAGATCCGTGGCATCCCTGAAGACCAGATGGGTGCTGTCATTGGCGTGGCTTGCCCACAGATCGTCTACCCTTACCTGCGCGGCAACGTGGCAGATATCGTGACCCGCGCTGGCTTCCCGCCTGTGCACCTGGCGGAAATCAACTTCCAGGCCATGTACGAACAGCAACAAGCCCAGGCCAATGGCGCTGGTGCAGGTGCCGCACTGGCCCAGTAATCGCCGCTGCTGCCAACGCAAGGGCCTTGCAGTCTCGGTTGCAAGGCCTTTGTTGTATCTGCCGGGGTATTGGTCGGGCGCAGCGACACTGTTTGAAAGCATCTAAGAGGGGTGGGTGGCTATGAAGATCTTGGTGATTGGTGCGGGTGCCTGGGGAACGGCTTTGGCCATGCATGCTGCTGCCCGCCATAGCGTGCAGCTGTGGGCGCGGGATGCGCAACAGGCCAGCCAGCTGCACACCAGCCGCGAGAACCAGCGCTATCTGCCAGGCATTCGTCTGCCCGATGCGCTAGAGGTGTGCAGCGGCGATCTGCAGCCTCTGGTGGCCCAAGCCGAGCTGATTGTGCTGGGCACGCCGATGGCGGCACTGCGCGGTGGTCTGACGATGTTGCGCGACTGCCAGGTGCCGGTGGCCTGGCTCAGCAAGGGTTTTGAAGCCGTGGCCCCCGATGCCCCCACCGGCAGCCATGGGCTGCTGGGCAATGAGGTCTGTGCCCAGGTGGCGCCCCATCTGCATGCCGGCATGCTGAGCGGCCCGAGCTTTGCGCAAGAGGTGGCCCAGCACCAACCCACCGCGTTGGTAGCGGCCAGCCGCCATGCCGATGTGCGCGATGCACTGGTGGCGGCCTTCCATGGCGACAACCTGCGCGTCTATGCCAATGACGATATCAGCGGTGTCGAAGTGGGTGGCGCCGTGAAGAATGTGCTGGCTATTGCCACCGGGCTCTGTGATGGCCTGAGCCTGGGCTTGAATGCCCGCGCGGCGCTGGTGACGCGCGGCCTGGCCGAGATGACGCGCCTGGGCGTGGCGCTCGGCGCGCAGACCGATACCTTCATGGGCCTGTCCGGCCTCGGTGATCTGGTGCTGACTGCCACCGGAGATCTGTCGCGCAACCGCAAGATCGGCCTATTGCTGGCCCAGGGCCAGAGCCTGGAGCAGGCGGTGCAGTCGCTCGGCCATGTGGCCGAAGGGGTGTACAGCGCCCGTACGGTGCTGCAGCGCGCCCAGAAGCTGGGCGTGGAGATGCCGATCACCGCTGCCGTCGTGGCCTTGCTGGGCGGCAGCATGTCGGCGCGTGATGTGGTGCAGGCGCTGATGGAGCGTGAACCGCGCGCCGAATAGGCGGCGCGCAGATCATCAGGATTTGGCCAGCAGGCCAATCAACGAAGGCAGCATGGCATCGCCGTGCTGCGCCTTGACCTGGTCCTGCAGGGTGCTCGCTGCAGCATCGGCGATGCGGCTGGCGGCCTGGGCGTCATGGGCCATGGTGCTGTAGTAGCTCAAATCCTTGGCGGCGTTGGAGATCGAGAACGCGATGCCCGAGGGGTCATCGGCCAGGATGTAGGACTGCAAACGGTCCAGCGCCACACCGGCGCCACCGCCTGCGGCCAGCACGCTGTGGAAGGCTTGCATGTCCATGCCCTGCTTGCGCGCGCAGGCGGTGGCCTCGGCCAGCAGGCTCATCTGGCCCACGGAGACAAAGTTGTGCAGCAGCTTCATGCGGTGGCCGTCGCCCAGCGCGCCCACATGGGTGACCTGGCTGGTGAAGGTGGCCAGCACCGGTTGCACCTGGGCCAGCACGGCCGCATCACCACCGACCAGCAAATTGAGCTGGCCGTCGTGGGCTTGCTTGGAGGTCTTGGTCATCGGTGCATCGATAAACTCCCCGCCTGCGGCTTGCACGGCCTGGGCCATGCGCAAGGTCGATGCAGGCACGGCCGTGGAGCAATCGATCACCACCGTGCCGGGGCGCAGCGCCGACAGCAGGCCTTGTTCGCCGGTCAGCACGGCCTCAACCTGGGGAGAACCCGTCACACAGAGGATGATCACATCGCAGTGGCTGGCCAGCTCGGCCGGGCTTTGGCAGGTGCGCGTGCCCAGGCTCAGCAGCTCGGTCAGCGGCTGGTTGCCAGGGTGCTCCAGCACATAGAGCTGGAAGCCTTTGGCCGCTACATTGCGGGCGATGCCGTGGCCCATCAGGCCGACCCCTATCAGGCCGACGACCGGCTGGGCTGTTTGCGATGGCATGGAAATCTCCTGGCGCTGTACATATGGATGGAAGGGCCTAAGGGTACTCCAAGCCTTTTGCGCAGCGGCGGCGGCGGGTGCAAGCGCAGTCAACTTGGTGACCAGCGCTTGCCGCCCCTGGGGGCCCTCTCAGCGCGCGCGCAGCTCGGCCAGCACTTCCAGTGCGCGGTCGGTGCGCACATCGTGTTCGGCAGCCAGCCGCTTGGCGACTTGCTCGACTTCATCGCCTACCGCCCCGGCCACCAGCGCAATATTGCGGGCATGCAAGGCCATATGGCCGCGCTGGATACCTTCGGTGGCCAAGGCGCGCAGGGCGCCCAGGTTTTGCGCCAGGCCTACGGCAGCGGCAATCTCGCCCAGCTCCTGGGCGGATTTCACCTGCATGATCTTGAGCGCCAGCCGCGCGAGCGGATGCGTCTTGGTGGCGCCGCCGACCAGGCCCACGGGCATCGGCAGCTCAATGGTGCCGACCAGCGCGCCGGTGCTGTCTTTCTCCCAGGTGGTGAGCGATGTGTAGCGGCCGTTGCGGCTGGCATAGGCGTGGGCGCCGGCCTCCACCGCGCGCCAGTCATTGCCGGTGGCGACGATGACCGGGTCGATGCCGTTCATGATGCCCTTGTTGTGGGTCGCGGCGCGGTAGGGGTCGATGGCGGCAAAGGTGTAGGCATCGAGCACACCTTCGATGATTTCCTCGCCACTGCGCTCGGCCGTCGTCAGGGTTTGGGGAGTCAGCCGCACGCGGGCGCGGGCCAGGCGCAGATCGGCCAGGTTGGAGAGAATGCGCAGCCGCACCGCGCCTCCGGTGATCTGCTCGATCAGCGGCGACACTGATTCCGCCATGGTGTTGACGGTGTTGGCGCCCATGGCATCGCGCACATCGACGATCAGGTGCATGACCACCATGGGGCCACGGGGTGAGTCGGGGAAGACATGGACTTCGATGTCCTTGCAGCCGCCGCCCAGGCCAATCAGCACCTTGTCGCGGCTGTTGGCCAGCTCCAGGATCTGGGCACGCGCCTGGTACAGCGCCAGCCGCACGCCATAGGGGTCGCTGATACCGACAATCTGCACCTGGGCACGCATCAGCGGCAGGGTGCTGGAGGTCTGAAACCCCCCGTCCTCGCGTGCCAGCTTGGCCATGAACGAGGCTGCGGCGATGATCGAGGGCTCTTCGACCGCCAGCGGCACCAGCACATCGCGGCCATTGACCTGGAAATTGCCGGCCACGCCCATGGGCAGCTCAAAGGTGCCGATCACGTTTTCGATCATGCCGTCGGCCAGGTTCAGCGGCAACGCGCCGGGCTGGGCCAGCAGCGCATGCTCCTCGGGCGTCAGCTGGCAGGCCTTGGCGATAAAGTCCCAGCGCTGGGCGGGGCTGAGGGCGCGAAATTGCGGCAGGCGGGAATCGGTGCTCATCTGTGTCTCCGGATCTTTTTGGGGTTTGTGCGATACCAGCCGCCAATCTACCTAAACTGTACCCATCTAGACAGGTACAGTTTGCCGGGACAGTGCTGCTGCAATGCAGCATCCGCGTAGGCCCCTCCACGGAGCACCCATGCCCACAGCCTTTGGCCGCAAGGCCTCGATTGCAGACAATCTGGCAGACATGCTGGGCCGGCAGATTGCGGGCGGTGTGCTGCGCCCCGGCGACAAACTGCCATCGCTGCGGGCCTTGGCCCAACTGCACGGCTATGCCAAAAACACGGTGGTGGCGGCGTTTGAGCTGCTGGTGTCACGCGGGCTGGTGGAGGCACGGCGCGGATCGGGCTTTTATGTGCTGCTGCAAAGCCCCGCTGCCGCGATGGCGCGCAGCGATGACAGCGCGCCGCTGCAGCGCGCGATGGATGTCGTCTGGCTGATGCGCGAGCAGCTCAAGACCCAGCCCGATGCGCTGGCGCTGGGCGATGGTTTTCCGCCCATCGACTGGCTGGCCGATATGCGGCTGGACCGCTACCACCAGAAGGTCGTGCGCACGGGGCTGGGCGCGCTGTTCCGTTACGGCAGCCGCATGGGTTATGCACCGCTGCGCGACAGCCTTGTGCGCAAGCTGGGCATGTTCGGCCTGGGGGTGACCTCCCAGCAGCTGCTGCTGACCCAAGGCGCCAATGACGCGCTCGACCTGGTCATCCGCCACTGGGTGCAGCCGGGGGAAACGGTACTGGTCGATGACCCCGGCTACTACCTGCTGTTTGGCAAGCTCAAGCTGGCAGGGGCCCGCGTACTGGGCGTGCCGCGCCAGGCCGATGGCCCCGATGTGGAGGCGCTGGAGCGATTGCTGCACACCGAGCGCCCGCGTCTGTTCTTTACCCAGTCGCTGGCGCACAACCCCACCGGCTCAGACCTGAGCGCTGCCAAGGCACAGCGCATCTTGCAGCTGGCGGGCCAGCAGCAGATGCTGATCGTTGAGAACGACCCGCTGGCCGATTTCAAACCGACCTCGTCCACACGCCTGTCGGTGCTGGACCAATTGGCGCGCACCATCTACATCGGCAGTTTTTCCAAGTCGTTCTCTGCGGCGCTGCGGGTGGGCTTTATCGCCTGCCACCCGGATCTCGCCAGCGACCTGGCCGATCTGCGCAGCCTCATCCATGTGAGTGGCTCGGAGTACTGCGAGCGCATGGTCGATGTGATGCTGCGCGAGGGCCAGTATGAGCGGCATCTGGTGCGGCTGCGCGGGCGCCTGGGCCAGGCTACGGCGCAGGCGCTGGCATGGATGGACTGCCAGGGCTGCGAGGTGTTTGCGCGCAGCGAGCAGTCGCTCTACCTTTGGGCGGCCTTCCCCGGTTGCGATGACGCCGTGCAACTGGCGGAGCAACTGCGGGCTCAGCAGGTGACGATGGCGCCGGGCCGGGTGTTCAGCCTCGACAGCAGCGCCACCTCGCGCTGGTCGCGCTGCAATGTCGGGGCCATGCAGTCGCCGCGTCTGGATGCGGCGCTGGCGGCATGGCGCGCGGTCCGGGGCTGATTGATCAGAGGCCGAGTTCGAGCGCCAGCAGCTCGTCCACTGTCTGGCGGCGGCGGATAAGGCGCGCCTTGCCGTCTTCGACCAGCACTTCGGCCGCCAGCGGGCGGCTGTTGTAGTTGCTGGACATGGAGGCGCCGTAGGCACCGGTGTCGTGGATGACCAGCAGATCGCCCACCTGCGCATCGCCCAGCGGACGCGGCAGCACCACGCCTGCTTCGCCCTGGGTGAAAACATCGCCCGATTCGCAGAGCGGGCCGGCAACGACCGCATCGCCTTGCGCAGGCAGCACGCCTACGCCACGGCGCTGCACATGCATGCCGTGGTAGCTGCCGTACATCGATGGGCGCATCAGCTCGTTAAAGCCGGTATCGACCAGTACAAAGTGGTTGCTGCCGGCGTTCTTGGTTGCGCGCACGGTCCCGAGCAGTACGCCGGATTCGGCCACCAGGTAGCGGCCCGGTTCCAGCTCCAGACCCAGATGGTGGCCCACCAGCGCCTCGGCCTGCTTGCGTGCCGCATCCCATAGCCCAAAGTAATGCTGGGTGTCGATGGTGGCGTCGCCCTCTTTGTAGGGGATGGACAGACCGCCGCCGGCCGAGATGGCCTGCAGGCGGTGGCCGGCCGCATGGGTGCGCTGCACCAGCTGCACCATCGCGCCGCAGACCTCTTGCAGGTGGCTGTAGTCCACACCCGAGCCAATGTGCATATGCAGGCCCACCAGCTGCAGGCCGCGCTCGGCGATCACCGCCAGCGCCATCGTCAGGTCGCTGTGCCAGATGCCATGCTTGCTGTGCTCGCCGCCGGTATTGGTCTTGTTGCTGTGGCCATGGCCAAAGCCGGGGTTGATGCGCAGCCAGACCGCATGGCCGGGCGATGCCTGGCCCAGCTGGTGCAGCATGTCGATAGAGCCGGCATTGACAGGAATTTTGTGCTCGACCACGGTGGCCAAGGTGGCCTGGTCCATCACATCGGCAGTGAACACAATGTCGGAGGGCTCGCCAAAACCGCCTTGGTAGCCGGCTGCCAGCGCGCGCAGTACTTCACCGCGCGACACCGCATCCACCTTGACGCCTTGCGCACGCATCAGCTGCAGCACATGGATGTTGGAGCAGGCCTTTTGCGCAAAGCGCACCGTGTCGAATGCCTGCAGCTCGGCAATGCGCTGGCGGATGGTGTCCGCGTCATACACCCACAAAGGGGTGTTGAAGTCATCGGCCAGCTGCCACAGCAGATCGGGGGTAAAGGGGTTGCTCATAGTCGGTGTGCCGGAGGCTTTGGAATCAGGGATCGGAGAAATCAGGCGCTCAGTGTGCCCGGCGCGGGGTATTTGGTCTAATGCTTATTTATCGGCATGTCATTCATAATGGATATGTCTTTCTTTAGTGCCGCCTCCCCATGCCACGTTCGCCAGCTCCCCATCCGCCAGCTTCCGATCCGTTCCAGGACGCCAGCCCATCAGCGCCCCGACTGCAGCACCGCCATATCGAGGTGTTTCGCGCCGTCATGCTGGCCGGGGGCGTGACAGGGGCGGCGGGGCTGCTGTTCAGTTCTCAGCCGACGGTGAGCCGCGATCTGGCGCGCATGGAGCAGCTGCTGGGCTACCCGCTGTTTGAGCGGGTGCAAGGCAGGCTGCGGCCCAATGCGCGCGCCTTGGCGCTGTGGGAAGAGGTGCAACGCAGCTGGCAGGGGCTGGATCGGGTGATTGACCGGGCGGTGGCGCTGTCGCGCCCCCAGGCGGCGCGAATCAATGTGCTGAGCATGCCGGCACTCAGCCATGCGCTGCTGCCGGCGGCGCTGGCGCAGATGCAGCAGGCGCAAGGGCCGGTGGCAGTCAGTGTGGCCACGCAAGAGTCCCCCTTGCTGCAGCAGTGGATGGCGGCACAGCGCTATGACCTGGGCCTGACCGAGCAGGGCGAGGCGCCGGCGGGCACGCGCGCGGTGGCGCTGCCCGCGGTGGACGAGGTGGCAGTGCTGCCGGCAGGCCACCCGCTGGCGCGCAAGAAAAAGCTGCAGCCAGCCGACTTTGACGGCCAGGCCTTTATCAGCCTGGCCGAGGGCGACCCCTACCGCAGCGAGATCGACCAGGTGTTTACCGACGCCGGTGTGGCCCGGCAAATGCTGCTGGACACGCACAGCGCCGTAGCGGTATGCGCCATGGTGCAAAACGGCCTGGGTCTGGCGATCGTGAACCCCTTCACCGCACAGGCCTGCATGGGCCAAGGGCTGGTGCAGCGGCCTTTGGCGTTTTCGATTCCTTTCCGCACCCAGGTGCTGCTGCCGCTGCACCGGGCCGCTGTGCCCGAAGTGGATGCCTTGGTGACAGCGCTGGGCCAGGCGGCAGCCAGCCTGCCCACCTACAATGCGCAGCACGCCGGATCGCGCTGATATGCCGCTGATATGCCGGTGGTCTGACCAGGAGAATCGCCCCATGTTGTTTGCCCCGCTTCGTTCCCTCGCCCGGCCGCTGTGCGCCAGCGCCCTGTTGCTGGCGCTGCTGTCAGGTTGCGCCAGCACCGGCAGCCACACGCCCACCACGGCCCAGGCTGCGCCACCCATCCAGGTCAAGGTGTTTGTCGCGGCCATGTTTGAGATCGGCGCCAACACCGGCGACCGGGCCGGCGAGTTCCAGCACTGGTATGAGCGCTACTTCCGCAATGCCCAGCCGATCCAGGTGCCGGGTGCTTTAGGGCCGGTGTTCTGCAATGCCGATGGCGTGTGTGGCAGCGTGCTGGGCATGGGCAAGGTCAATGCCTCGGCGTCGATCCAGGCCATCGTGCTGAACCCGCAGTTCAATTTTGACCAGGCCTACTATGTGATCAGCGGCGTGGCCGGCACGCCGCCATCGCGCGGCACCATTGGCGATGTGACCTGGGGCAGCTGGCTGGTCGATTACGACCTGGGCCACCGCTGGGCGCCGGAAGAGGGCCAGCCCGGTGCGCCGGTGTTTGTGCCGCGCAAAGGTTATGAAGACTACCGCCGCTTTGCGCTGAACCCGGCCCTGACCCAAGCCGCCTATGCGATGACCCGCGCCGTGCCCTTGCAAGACAGCGATTCCGCCCAGCGCTACCGCATGCGCTACCCCGATGCGGCGGCCCGCAAGGCGCCCAGCGTACATGTGGGAACGCATATGACGGGAGACACCTTCTTCCATGGCCCGGGCCTGTCCAAGGAGGCGCAGTACATCGCCAAGCTCTATGGGGCGGACGACTATGTCGCCACTGAGATGGAGGCCGCCGCCATTGCGCTGGTGCTCAAGCGCAGCCATGGCACGGACCGGATCTTGAGCCTGCGCGGCTCCGTCAATTTTGACCAGGGCAACCCGCAGGAAACCACCCAGGCCCACCTGGACCCCAAGCCGGGCGACACCGCGGGCGGCTTTGCCGAGACGGTGGCCAATGTGGTGGCGGTGGGCGGCGTGTTTGTCGACACCGTGGTGAAGGACTGGCCGCAGTGGAAAGACGGCGTGCCAGCACAGCGCTAAGTTGATCCGCTACGCACATCAGGCCCCCCAATCCGCTTGGGGGGCCTTTTTTTTTGGCTTATTTCCAGGGCTGGGTCAGGATGGACGCCAGGCTCTTGACGCCATCGAAGTAGTTGCCCAGGCGCATGTTCTCGTTTTTGCTGTGCTGGTTGTTGTCGGCATTCACCATCGGCACAATCACAAAGGGCACCTTCAGCGCCTGCACCGCGGCACCCGTGGGCACTGTGCCGCCCATCATGCGGATCTGCACAGGGGCTTGGCCCCAGGCCTGCTGCATGCCCTGGCGCAGCCAGTCGCCAATGGGGGCGTTCAGGTCGGTGCGCACAGCGCTGGACGAGGCCGATACGCCGCCCATCTTCAGGCTCGCCAGCTTGGGGTACTGGGCGCGCTGCTCGGTGCTGGGCTCGCCGTCAATCAGGGTGAAGCCCTGGCCTTCGATATGGGTCTTGAGCAATTGCAGCAGGCGCTCGGGCGGGGTCTCGGGCACCGTGCGCAGGTCCAGCTCGGCAATCGCCTGGGCGGGCACCACGGTGCGGGCCTTGGCGCCTACGTCAGCACTTTGCAGGCCGCGCACATTGAGCGATGGGTACTGCATCGCTTCCTGGTAGTTGCTGCCCACCTTCTCGGCCTGGGCAATGCCCAGGCGCTTGCGCAGCGCGACTTCGTCATCGGGCACGGCCTTCATCACCGCCTGGGTGGAGGCATCAAAACTGATGCCGTCGTAGTAGCCTTTGACGAGCACCCGGCCATCGGGCGCCTTCATCGATGCCAGCAGCTGCGCCATCGTGAATGCCGGGTTGGCGGCATAGTTGCTGTAGTGGCCGCTGTGCAGATCCTGGCTGGCGCCGTAGACCGTCAAGGTGGCCTGTGCCACGCCCCGGTTGCCAAACACCAGGGTGGGGCGGTTGCTGGCATGCATGGGGCCATCGAGCACCAACAGCGCATCCGCCTTCAAGGCCTCCAGGTGGGCATCGATCACGCCGCCCAGCGATGGCGAACCCTTTTCCTCTTCCGAGTCGAGCAGGATCTTGATATTGGTGCTGGGCGCCAGGCCCTGCTGTTTGAGGGCGTCGAGCGCGGCCATCAGCATGATGATCGGCGCCTTGTCATCGGACGATGAACGGCCAAACACGCGCCACTCGCGGTCGGGCTGGGCGCCATAGAGCTGGTCCAGTGCAATCTCTTTCCAGGCGCCATCGGCCTGACGCTCCTTCAGCACCGGCTTCCAGGGGCTCTCCTGCTGCCATTCGGAAGGGGTCACTGCCTGGCCATCCATGTGCGCGTAGAACAGCACCGTCTTGGTGGCGCCAGGCACGGGCGGCAGGGTGGCCAGCACCATGGGCTTGCCCTGGTTGGGCAGCAGCTGGGTCTGGAAGCCGCGCTTATCCAACGCCGCCTTGAACCACTGCGCATTCTTCTCGATATCGGCCGCCACATTCGAGTCATTGGGCAGGGCCAGCACCTCGATCCATTCACGCAGGCTGGCGCTGCTGGCTTTTTGCACGGCGGCATCCGATGGGGAAGCGGCCTGGGCCAGGCCGGCTGCGCACAGCGCGGCGCTGAGCAGGGTGAGGGTTGCGAACTTCATGCAAGGGCTCCGTCAGAGAAAGGAAAACAGGTTCTAGGCAATGGCTTGGAGTATCTCCGAGTGCGTGCGCACCCACGGGCAGGCAGGCGGGTGCATTGTCGCCAGGGCGCCAATTGGTTAATGTGCCGCACGCAGGCGTTCGTACTGCGCGATCAGCCCTTCAAACGACTGCTGCAGCGCCTGCAGCGGCGGGGCGCCATCGGGCCAGGCCTCCAGCTGCTGCAGTGCCAGAGCGGCGGCCTCCAAGGTCGAGAGCTGGCCATCGCGCGGCGCTTTGCGGATGCGGTAGCCGGCAGGCCCGGTATCGGTCAGCGCCAGGCGCGGCAGCTGGGCCAGCAGTGGGTTGGCATAGAGCATCTTGCGGCTTTTGCGCCAGGTGCCATCGATCAGTACCAGGCGCCGCACAGGGGCTGGCGCGTCGCCATCTATCAGCGCCGTCAGGGCGGCGGGCTGGTCGGGTGTCTGGGGGTAGAGCAGCAGCGTTTGCTGCGGTGACTCGGCGCCGGGCCAGGCGCCGTACAGCCATTGCTGCAGCTGCTGCGGCTCAAAGGCCTCGCCAACCTCAAGTCGGCTGCCTGGCAGGCAGAGGTGCAGCAGGCGGGCGGTGCCCTTGGCCTCTTGCAGCTCCAGCGGGTGCTGCAGGATGAGGACCTGGGTATCGGCCAACGCGGTGTTCGCCAGCGCGCAGATGCAGGCGCTCTGCGGGCGCAGGCAAGTGGGGCATTGGGCGCGGCGCGTGGAGGATGGCACGGGGGCAGGTTGGGAGCAGACAGATGGCTATTGTCCTGCAAGGACAAGGCGCCGCCGCTATGCTGGCGCCCCTATGACAGCGCACAAGCCCTTTTTTGCCTGCATCGATATGAGCCAGCCTTTGGTCGCTGAGGAGCGGCTGCGCCTGAACCTGTCTGGCCCTGACCGGGTGCTGGAGGCGCAGGATGCGCCTTCGTTGCAGCGCTTGTTGGCCGCCGTGGAGCAAGCCGCCCGCGCGGGCGCCTGCTGTGTGGGAGGCCTGCGCTATGAGGCCGCCACGGCGCTGAACCCCTATTTGCCAACACAGGCAGCGCCTAGCGCTGAGGCACTGGCATGGTTTGCGATCTGGGATGCCCCAGCGCCCGAAACGGCGCCTGCGCCTTCAACTGACACCGCAGCGCCGCAACTGCAATGGCAGAACACGCTGACCCGGCCGCATTTTGATGCGCAGATGGTGCGCATCCATGCCGATATCCGCAATGGCGCTTACTACCAGATCAACTACACCCAGCAGCTCCATGGCCGCAGCACCTTGCCTGGCGGCGGCCAGGTGGATGGCGCGAAGCTATTTGCTGCATTGCAACAAGCGCAGCCCGGCGGCTACGCGCTGCATATCCACAAGGGCGATGAGCAACTGCTGTCTGTATCGCCCGAGCTGTTTTTTGACTGGCACCAGCCGGCCAGCGGCGCGGGCGATATCTTGACCCGCCCGATGAAGGGCACGGCCCCCCGGGGCACCAACCCCGAACAGGACGAGGCCCAGGCCCAGGCCTTGCGCGCATCGGCCAAGGAGCGGGCCGAGAATGTGATGGTCGTCGACCTGCTGCGCAATGACCTGGCGCGCATTGCGGAGCTAGGCAGCGTGCAAGTGCCGCAGCTGTTTGCGCTGCAGGCGCTGCCCACGGTGTGGCAGATGACCTCGGACGTGCGTGCCCGCCTGCCCCAGGGCACGGGGCTGGTCGATGTGATGCAGGCCTTGTTCCCTTGCGGCTCTATCACTGGCGCGCCCAAGCGGGCAGCCATGCAGGCGATTGCCGCGTTGGAGACGGAGCCACGCGGCTGGTACTGCGGCGCTTTGGGCGTTGTACGGTCTGATGGCGCAGGGGGCATACGCGCCACCTTCAACGTCCCCATCCGCACCGTGGCCTTGCGCGGCACGCAGCTGCAATGCGGCATTGGCAGCGGCATCACCGCCGATGCCACTGCTGACGGCGAATGGCGTGAATGGCGGCACAAGCGTGCCTTTCTGGAGCGGGCCAGCATGCCTTTTGCGCTGATCGAAACCCTGGCGCTGGACGATGGCCTGCTGCGCCATGCCGCGCTGCACCTGCAGCGCATGGCCGCTGCCGCCGCGCATTTTGGCTACCGCTGGGATGGGGAGGCCGCGCAAGCGGCTTTGGACGGCCTGGCCCAGGCTCATCCTCAAGGCCTGTGGCGCCTGCGCCTGCTGCTCAATGCGCAGGGCACTTTCCAGGCCGAGGCCTTTGCCTGTCCGCCATCGCCCGACCAGGTCAGCCTGCAATGGGCGCCCGCACCGCTGGCCGAGGCGCAGGGCGAGTTTGTGCGCTTTAAAACCACCCGCCGCGCGCATTACGAGCGCTGGGCGCCGCAAGACAGCAGCGTGTTCGACACCCTGCTGTGGAACGAGGCAGGTGAGATCACCGAAACCACCCGGGGCAATATCGCCATGCAGATCGATGGCCGCTGGATCACGCCCGCGCTGCACTGCGGCTTGTTGCCCGGTGTGGGCCGCCGGCTGGCGTTAGAGACAGGCAGGGTGGAGGAGGGCGTGGTGCATTTGCGCGATGTGCCGCGCGTTCAGGCCTGGGCTTTTCTCAACAGCCTGCGGGGGTGGCTACCGGCGCAGGTGCTGGGCGAGGTGCCGGTGTGGCAGCAGGCTGGGATGTCTAGCTGAGACTGCCTGAATAGGGCTGGTTCGTGCCAAATCGCGGCAGGTTGCCAGCGTGACGAATGGGCCAGACTCCAAGGGTTTTTGTGCCGCAAGCTACCATGGAGGCTCTTTAGCAACCCTTCGGATTTTATGCCCGACAACCCGGACCCTGAGCCTCCTTCGTCCGCGACGACCCAGTCGCTGTCTTCTTGTTTTAGCCCCAGTGCACCGCCCTTGGTGCCTCTGCCCTGTGAAGGGAGCACCGCATGATCGAGCTGCTCTCCGACCCGCAGATATGGATTGGTCTTGTCACCCTGGTGGTGCTCGAGATCGTTCTGGGCATTGACAATCTCATCTTTATCGCGATCCTGGCCGACAAGTTGCCGCCCCACCAGCGGGACAAGGCACGCGTCATTGGGCTGTCCTTGGCTCTGGTGATGCGCCTGGGTCTGCTGACGGCCATCTCCTGGCTGGTCACGCTCACACAACCGCTGTTTTCCCTGGGACCGCTCAGTTTCTCGGGGCGCGATCTGATCCTGCTGTTTGGCGGCCTGTTCCTGCTGTTCAAGGCCACGACCGAGCTGCATGAGCGCATGGAAGGCGTGAGCCTCAGCAAGTCAAGCAGCACGGTGTATGCCAGCTTCTCGGCCGTGGTAGCGCAGATCGTGGTGCTCGATGCCGTCTTCTCGCTCGACGCGGTGATCACGGCCGTGGGCATGGTCAACAACCTGGGCGTGATGATGGCCGCCGTCATCATCTCGATCGGTGTGATGCTGTTCGCGTCCAAGCCGCTGACGCGTTTTGTGAATGCGCACCCGACCATCGTCATTCTCTGCCTGAGCTTCTTGCTGATGATCGGCTTCAGCCTGGTCGCTGAAGGCCTGGGCTTCCATGTGCCCAAGGGCTATCTGTATGCCGCCATTGGCTTCTCGATCCTGATCGAGACCTTTAACCAGGTATCGTCGCGCAATGCGATCCGCCATGAGCAGCGCGTGCCGCTGCGCGAGCGCACGGCCCTCAAGGTGCTGTCGCTGATGGCGGGCCGCAGTGGCAATGACCAAGTCGAGCATGACCATGGCGACCCGGCCGCTGCCGAGGACGCACTGACCTTTGCGCCCGAAGAGCGCATCATGGTCAGCGGCGTGCTGGCGCTGGCCGACCGCAAGGTACGCTCGATCATGACCCCCGTCTCGGATGTGGACTGGGTGGACCTGAGCGACGATGCCGAGGCGATCCAGCGCTCGCTCAACGACAACCCGCACAGCCACTTGCCGGTGTGCATGGGCCAGGTGGACCAGCTCCAGGGCGTGGCGCGCGCCAAGGACATGCTGATGGACCTGATGCAGCATGGCGCCATCCAGCCGTCCACCATCCGCAAGCCGCTGATGGTGCCCGAAGGCGCTGGTGTGATCGCGCTGATCAATGACCTGCGCCAGTCCAAGGGCCATATGGTCATCGTCATCAACGAGTTCCATGTGATGAGCGGTGTGGTGACGCCGGTCGATGTGCTCGAAGCGATTGCCGGCGAGTTTCCGGATGAGGATGAGAGCTTCACGATCCAGCCGGTGGATGGCGAGCCCGATACCTGGATCGCCAGCGGCGCGGCCGATGTGCATATGGTGCAGCAGTTGCTGGGCTCCAGCGAGCTGGTCTCGTCTGCCGATGCCTTTACCACCTTGGGTGGCTTGCTCACCGAGTTCAATGGTGCCTTGCCCAAACAGGGCGATGTGGTGGTGATCGATGGCTGGCAGTTTGCCGTCACCGAGGCCACCGATGGCGTGATGCGCAAGATCCGCATCGAAAAGGACACCAAGGGCCAGGCGCCTTCGGAGTACTGAGCGATCAGCGGGCGGCAGCGTAATGCTGCCGCAGCATGAAAAAGGCCTGCCGTCTTGCGAGAGACGGCAGGCCTTTGTATTGGCGGTGCCGCAAAGGTTGCGGCCGCTACAGGCTGTTTACAGCGAACCCTTGTAGTACGAGCCCCGGTCCATATCGACAATGTCCACGCTCAGTTGCACCAGCATGCCTTCGGGGTGGGGCGTGAACTCGCGCAGCACGGCGCCGATGCGGTCGGACAGGTCGCGCTTGGCCTCGGGCGTGCGGCCGGCCAGCAAGCGCAGCTCGGCATGCACAAAGCCGCGCAGGGCGGTAGGATCCGCGCCAATGACGAACTGCTCGGTGCGCACGGTGCGGCTCTTGAGGTCTTGCTCGTTTTGCACCTGGCCGCTGGCGATGACGGCGGCATTGAGGGCATCGAGCAGATGGGCCTCAGGGAAGTTTTCCAGGTTGCTGGTGTATTCGATGACGAGATGCGGCATGGTGGTCTCCGTTGGAATAGGGCGATATCAGGGAAAAATGGGGCGGGTGCGTGGGCAGTGGCTGGCTCAGACGGGCGTATACGACAACCGCACATAGATGGGTGCAAAGGCTTCCGCCTGGGTGATCTCGATCAGCGTCTCCTTGGCCAGCTCCAGCAGCGCGATAAAGGTCACCACCAGCACGGTGCTGCCTTTTTCTGGCTCGAAGATATCCTCGAACTCGACAAAGCGCCGGCCTTGCAGGCGCTTGAGGATGGCGCTCATGTACTCGCGCACCGACAGCTCTTCGCGGGTGATCTTATGGGTCTGCACCAGCTTTGCGCGTTTGAGAATGTCGCGCCAGGCGTCTTGCAGCTCGGACATGTCCACATCTGGAAAGCGCGGCTGCAGCGCTTGCTCGATGAACACCTGGGCCTTGATGAAATCGCGGCCATATTGCGGCACGGCGCCCAGGCCCTGGGCGGCCAGCTTCATCTGCTCGTACTCCAGCAGGCGGCGCACCAGCTCGGCGCGGGGGTCTTCGGCTTCTTCGCCCTCGGCCTGCTTTTTGGGCGGCAGCAGCATGCGCGACTTGATCTCGATCAGCATCGCGGCCATCAGCAGGTACTCGGCCGCCAGCTCCAGGTTGCGGCTGCGGATCTCATCGACATAGCTCAGGTACTGGCGGGTCACGCTCAGCATCGGAATGTCGAGAATATTGAAGTTCTGCTTGCGGATCAGGTAGAGCAGCAAATCCAGCGGGCCTTCAAAGGCCTCCAGGAACACCTCCAGCGCATCGGGCGGGATGTACAGGTCGGTGGGCATGGCGAACAGCGGCTCGCCATACAGCCGGGCAAGCGCGACCTGGTCCACCACGTCGGGCATGGCACTGCCGGCAGAGGCGCTCGCGCCATCCTCGGCCGTGCTCAGCTTGCCAGATGTGGCCATGCGCTGGGGCTATTCATGGTCGGCAGGCGTTGCCAGCCGGGCGGCCAGCCACGCAGCACGGTGATCAATCGTGGTTGGTTTGGTACACGTAAGGCTTTTGCGCCACACGTGCGGTCTGATACTCCGCTTCCTGCTGGCGGTCCAGGTCCTTGTCCCAGAGCAGGGCGCGGCCTTCGAGTTGGCCTTCTTCGAGCTGGGGCTTGTCAGCCTTGAGCTTCAAAAGAAACTGGGTGGTGTCGGATTGGTAATCGGGGCGGCGAAAGAAAGACATAGCGTATATTTACCTCTTCCCTGGATTCTACCGAACCTGACCATGTCCTTCGTCACCAAACTTGCAATCGCCGCCTCTGCGCTGGCCGTTTCCGTGTTTATGGTGGGCTGCGACCAGCAGCGCATCAAGGAACTGGAGGAGTTTGTCTCCACCGAGCAGGATGTGCGCGACCGTTTTGGCGAGCCCAACCAGATCTGGGATGAGGCCGATGGCTCGCACACCCTGGAGTACACCCGCCAGCCCTCTGGCGCGCAGAACTACATGATCACCATTGGCAAGGACGGCAAGATGACCGCGCTGCGCCAGGTGCTGGCTCCCGCCTACTTTGCCAAGGTGCAGCCAGGCATGGACCAGCAGGAGATCCGCCGTCTGCTGGGCCAGCCAGCCAAGCGCACCAGCTACCCGCTGAAGAACGAGGCCGAATGGGACTGGGGCTGGGTCGACCCGCCCAGCACCAAGATGCTGTTCACCGTGGTGTTCGACGCCCAGGGCAAAGTGCTGCGCAGCAACAGCACCATGGTGGTGAATAGCCGCTGATCGCTGCCACCCGGCAGCGCAAGTGTTGCGGATATGCCTACACCTGAGCGGCTGAATATCTTTAAAATTCGGGTTTATACCTAGCACCACCCGCGCTGGGCAGCCCCGCCGCACCATCCTTGCGCGGGCACGCAACTTGCTGTCAACCCGACATGTCCTCACCGCTATCCACCCCTACCGGTTCCACCGGCCTGCCCGGCCCTGTGGCGCCCGTGCCTGTGCCGCTGGCCGTGCCTGCGCTGCGCCATGGCCGTTTTGAAGATGCCCAGGCGCTGTTCACCGGCTCCCTGTTTGTCTCCATCACCCTGGGGCTGTTTGCACAGGCGGGATTGCTGACCGGCAGCACCGCGGGCCTGGCGTTTTTGCTGCACTACGCTACTGGCTGGCCGTTCGGCGCTGTGTTCTTTGCGATCAATCTACCGTTCTACTGGTTTGCCTGGACGCGCATGGGCCCGGAGTTCACGATCAAGACCTTTATCTCGGTGGCCATGCTGGCCTTGCTGGTCGATATTGGTCCGCGCTTTATCCACATCGACTACATCAACCCCTTGTATGCCGCCATTGCCGGCGGCTTGCTGATGGGGACGGGCTGCCTGTTTTTGGCCCGCCACCGCTCCAGCCTGGGCGGTGCCACCATCGTCTCGCTCTACCTGCAGAACCGCTATGGCATCCGTGCCGGCAAGGTGCAGATGATCATTGACTGCACCGTAGTGCTGCTGGCGCTGTGGATCGTGCCATTTGAGCGCGTGGCCTATTCGGTGCTGGCGGCGGTGGTCATGAGCGTGTTCTTGTGGATCAGCCACCGGCCTGGCCGCTACGCTGGCAACTGACCGGGTCAGCGCCCGTGTAAGTCAGGGACCGCTGGGGATGGCAGTGTCTGGACCCGCTACAGGCGTTGTCACTGGTGATGGTGGTGCAGGCGTTGGAAGGGGCTCCGATGTCTGCTGCGGCGGGAAGGTCTCGCCCGGCCTGCGCTCCCGGTAACGCACCGTGATGCCGCTGTTGTCCTGCTCCTCTCCTGTCGCCATGTCATAGGTTTTGCCGACCCCTTTGCCCACGACCTTCACCGTGCCCACGGCGGCATCGGCCGCCAGGCCCACCGCAGTGGCGGTGACGCTGACGGCAGCGGCGCCCACGGCGACGACGCTGCAGCCGCCCAGCAGCCAGGCCGAGGCACAGTAAAAAGCCCCGGCGGCCAACAGGCGCAGGGGCTTCAAGGGGGCGCGATCAGCGGCCATCCAGATCAATGGATACGCATGCCTGGCAGCGCGCCGGGGAAGGGCTCCAGCACATAGATGCCGGGGTGGGCCTTCTCATCAGCATGGCTGGCGGCCAGCACCATGCCTTCGGAAATGCCGAACTTCATCTTACGGGGCGCCAGGTTGGCCACCAGCACGGTGAGCTTGCCTTGCAGCTGCTCAGGCGCGTACATGCTGCTGATGCCGCTGAACACATTGCGCGTCTTTGGATTGCCGTCTTCGTCCTTTTCACCGGCATCCAGGGTCAGCTGCAGCAGCTTGGTCGAGCCTTCAACGGCCTTGCATTCCACAATCTTGGCAATGCGCAGGTCGATGCGGGCAAAGTCGTCGATGCCAATGGTCTCGGCCAGCGGCTCGCCGCCGGGGGCGTTCGGGTCCACCACGGCTTCGGCTTTCTTGTCGGCCTTCTTGGCCTTGGCAGGGGCCGCCGCAGCGGTGGCCTGTTCCTGGCTGGCAGGGGTTTCGAACAGCGCTTCGAGCTGCAGTGGGTCGACGCGCTGCATCAGATGCTGGTACACCCCAATTTGGTGGCCAGCGCCCAGCGGCTTGTCCACCTCGGCAAATTGCTCGGGCGGCACGATCAGGAAGTTCGCCACTTCGGCAGCCACACCCGGCAGGATGGGCTTGAGGTAGATGGTCAGCATGCGGAAGGCCTCGATGCAGACGGTGCACACATCGTGCAGGCGCTGCTCCATGCCTTCCTTCTTGGCCAGCTCCCAGGGCTTGTTGGCATCGACATAGCTGTTGACCTTGTCGCACAGCTGCATGATCTCGCGAGCCGCGCGGGCGGTGTCGCGTGCTTCGTAGGCGGCGACGATGGCGTCCTTTTGCCCGCGCAGCAAGGCCAGCAGGTCCTGGCCATCGGCGCTCACTTCGCCCAACCGGCCTTCAAAGCGCTTGCTGATAAAGCCGGCAGCGCGCGAGGCGATGTTGACGTACTTGCCGATCAGGTCGGCATTGACGCGCAGCATAAAGTCTTCGGCGGTGAAGTCGATGTCTTCGTTCTTGCCATTGAGCTTGGCGCCCAGGTAGTAACGCAGCCACTCGGGATTCATCTTGAGCGCCAGGTACTTGAGCGGATCGAGGCCCGTGCCACGGCTCTTGCTCATCTTCTCGCCGTTGTTCACCGTCAGGAAGCCGTGCACGCAGATCTTGGTGGGGGTCTTGCGGCCGCTGAACTTCAGCATCGCTGGCCAGAACAGGGTGTGGAAGGTGATGATGTCCTTGCCGATAAAGTGGTACTGCTCCAGGCTCGGGTCGGCCATGTAGGCATCAAAGTCTTCGCCGCGCTTGTTCAGCAGCTCCTTGAGCGACGCCAGATAGCCCACCGGCGCATCCAGCCAGACGTAGAAGTACTTGCCCGGAGCATCGGGAATTTCGATACCGAAATAGGGCGCATCGCGCGAGATGTCCCAGTCGTCCAGGCCCTCGCTGGTCGAGCCATCGGGGTTGGTGCGCACGCCAAACCATTCCTTGATCTTGGCGGCTACCTCGGGCTGCACATGCTGGCCGTCCTGGGTCCAGGTGGTCAGGAACTCGACTGCGCGTGGGTCGGACAGCTTGAAGAAAAAGTGCTCCGAGGTCTTCATCACCGGCTTGGCGCCGGACAGCGCCGAGTAGGGATTGATCAGGTCGGTCGGCGCATAGACGGAGCTACAGACTTCGCAGTTGTCGCCGTACTGGTCCTTGGCATGGCAGCGCGGGCATTCGCCCTTGATAAAGCGGTCCGGCAGGAACATGTTCTTTTCGGGGTCGAAGAACTGCTCGATGGTGCGTGTTTCGATGAACCCGGCTTTTTTCAGGTCCAGGTAGATCTGCTTGGACAGCTCGTGGTTCTCCGGGCTGTCGGTATTGCTCCAGTTGTCGAAGGCGACGTGGAAGCCATCGAGGTACTGCTTGCGGCCAGCGGCGATGTCGGCCACAAACTGCTGGGGCGTTTTGCCGGCTTTTTCAGCGGCAATCATGATGGGCGCGCCATGGGCGTCATCGGCGCCGACAAAGTTCACCGCATTGCCCTGCATTCGCTGCGCACGCACCCAGGTATCGGCCTGGATGTATTCCATGATGTGGCCGATGTGGAAGTTGCCGTTCGCATACGGCAGGGCGGTGGTGACGAAAATCTTTCGTTGAGACATAGGGTTGCGGAACTTTCTAATCACAGACAGGGCGCAGGCCAAGGGGCCGGTGCGGATTCTGGTCATGGGGAGGGGTAGCGCCGCCAGCCCTCAGCGCCCGTGGGCGCTCCAGAACCGGCCAATTCTAGGCGCTTACGGGGCTGGTCGGGCCGTCCAGGGGATTGGCGCCGCCAGGGGAGCGGCCGTGCCAGCCAAAAAAGGCGCAGACCTCGTCGCGCCGGGCCATGGTGTCGGCCCGGCCCAGCGCAATCAGCGCGCGGGTGTAGCCCGGCTCAAACAGCAGGTAGCTGGCCAGCGCCGCACTGCCCACGTTCTGGCTGTGTACCGACACGCCCATGGCGCCCAGCAGCGCCCGCACGGGGGTCGGCAGCTCTTGCAGGTGCTCCAGCGCCATCGCGTCCAGCGACTGCGAGGGCGTGAACACCAGCAAATCCAGCGGGCGCAAGGGGCTGCGGGCGCGTTCGGCCTCCGGTATCAGGCTCAGCGTGTGGTTGATGCGCTGGGCACGCTCCACATCGACCGACAGCGCATCGAGAAAGATGGTGGACAGCGCATGGCCAGCCACCTGGGCCAGCGACGGAAAAGGCGGGTGCTCGCCCTGGGGCAGGTGCAGCACCTCATGCGAGCGGCCCACGCCCACCACCACAATGCGCTGGGCGCCCAGGTGGATGGCGGGCGCGAGCGGCGCGGTCTGGCGCATGGCGCCATCGCCCAGGTAGTTGTACTGGCCGCGGATCTGCAGCTCGGCGGGTGCAAAGATAAAGGGGATGGACGACGAGGCCATCAGGTGCTGGTGGCTGATGCGGTCCTGGATGGCGCGGCGCTGGGTGCGCGACCAGCCAGGCACATGCGGGCCGGCCTCGTAGAAGGTGATGTGCTCGCCAGTGCTGTAGCTCGACGCGGTGATCGCCAGCGCCGAGAGCTTGCCACTGTGCAGCAGATGGGGGATCTTCTCCAGCGGCAGCTCGGCCTGCAGCAGATCCAGCAGCGGGGCATTGTCGAGCAGGGAGCGGGGTTTGGCATGGTGCCAACGGGTCAGCGCCCAGCCCAGGGTCAACAGGCTGAGCCAGCGTGCGCCGCTGCGCATGACGCCAAAGGCATCGGCCCGGTAGACCTGGCTGGTGGAGAAATTGCGCCAGACGCGCGACAGCCGCTGCACGGCCAGATCGAAATGGTCGGCGCCGCAGGCCAGGCCGGCCGCATTGATGGCGCCGGCCGAGGTGCCTACCGCGATGGGGAAGGGCGTGGGCCCCAGATCTGCCCCGGCGTTTTGCCGCAATCGCGAGAGCGCCTGCAACACCCCCACTTGGTAGGCGGCACGTGCGCCGCCGCCTGAGAGCACGATGGCGGTGGCGGCGGTGTGGGGGTCGTAGTGCAGAGCAGGCGGCATGGGCTGCACCATAGCCGAAACTCGGGGGGCGCGCCTAGCCGGGCTGTCGCAGATTTCCGCTTGTACCCCGGCACAGTGGCCTCAATCAAACAGCGATGGGGGCCTTTTTCAGCAAAGTGGCCAGCTCCAGGTTTTGCAGCAGCACGATTTTCTTGTCGCGGGCAAACACGCGGGCGTTGTCGCTCAGATCGCCTTGCAGCAGCACATAGACGCTGGCCGCATCGGCCTTGCTGGCGGCATCGTGCAGCGCGCGCAGCGGCTCGATGCCATGCACGCCGGCCTTGCTGCGCTTGGTTTGCACCCAGGTGGTCTGGCCATTGCGGGCCAGTTGCAGGTCGGCGCTGCTCTGTTGCAAGGGGCTGACGGTGTAGCCCTCGGCCTGCCAGGCGCGGGTCAACCAGGCTTGCAGATCGCGGCTGGACATGGCAGCGGCCTGCGCCAACAGCGCCTCGGTGGCAGAAGCGCTGGGCTGGTTCCACTGGCGCTTGGCGGCCATCGCGCCAATCACCAGAAAGGGCAGGCTGCCGGCGGCGCCGACAAAGCGGATGTCCTTGGGTAGCAGCGCCAGGCACAGCACCACGATGATGGCTCCGACCACCACACTGATCCACCACGACGAGCGCAGCAAGATCGCAAACACGGAGTTCTCCGCCATTTTCAGTTTCACGGGTGCAGGTCTTTCAAGAGGTGCAGAGGGGAAAGCCCAGATTGTCGCTGGTTCGCAAGGACAAGCGCGGTTCGCTAGACTTATTGCTGTCTCAGGAATAGAAAACACGATGACAGTGACCGAAACAACGCTACTGGCCGCACTGGCCAGCGTTCAAGACCCCCACACGGGCAAAGATTTTGTCAGCACGCGTGCAGTGCGCAATCTCCAGATCAATGGCAGCGATGTTGCCTTTGATGTGGAGATGGGCTACCCCGCCAAAAGCCTGGTGCCTGCGCTGCGCAGCCAGTTTGTGGCGGCAGCCAAGACGGTGCCGGGCGTGGAAAACGTCTCGGTGAGCATCAGCAACAAGGTGATCACGCATGCCGTGCAGCGCGGTGTGCCGCTGTTGCCGGGCGTGAAGAACATCATTGCCGTCGCATCAGGCAAGGGCGGCGTGGGCAAGAGCACCACCACCGCCAACCTGGCGCTGGCCTTGGCAGCCGAAGGCGCCACCGTGGGCGTGCTGGATGCCGATATCTACGGCCCCAGCCAGACCATGATGATGGGCGTGGACGGCAAGCCCGAGAGCAGCGATGGCAAGACCATGGAGCCCAAGCTCAACCATGGCGTGCAGGTGATGTCGATCGGCCTCCTGGTCGACCAGGACCAGGCGATGATCTGGCGCGGCCCTATGGCCGTGCAGGCGCTGGAGCAAATGCTGCGCCAAACCAATTGGGCGGGCCTCGACTACCTGCTGATCGATATGCCACCGGGCACCGGCGACATCCAGCTGACCTTGAGCCAGCGCGTGCCGCTGACCGGCGCGGTGATTGTGACCACGCCACAGGACATCGCCTTGCTCGACGCGCGCAAGGGCATCAAAATGTTTGAGAAGGTGGGCGTGCCTCTCTTGGGCGTGATCGAGAACATGGCCATGCATGTTTGCACCAACTGCGGCCATGTGGAACACATCTTTGGCGCCGATGGCGGCAAGCACATGGCGGCCGATTACCAGCTCGACTACCTGGGCGCGCTGCCGCTGTCGATGCAGATCCGCGAGCAGGCGGACAGCGGCACCCCCACCGTGGTGGCGGCGCCCGACAGCGAGGTCGCAGCCATCTACAAGCAGGTGGCGCGCAGCATTGCCGTCAAGATTGCGCAGCAGGCGAAAGATTTTTCGTCGAAGTTCCCGACCATCAGCGTCAGCAGCAGCACCTGATGAACCTGCTCGCTGCCATGCGTTATCTGGCCGCGCTCCATGCGCATGGCCATTTCGCGCGGGCAGCCCAGGCTTGCCATATCACCCAGCCCACTCTCTCCAACGCCCTGCGTGCGTTGGAGGCGGAGTTTGGCGTGCCCATCGTGCGCCGAGGGCGGGTGTTTGCCGGCTTTACGCCCGAGGGCGAACAGGTGCTGCAAACCGGCCTGGAGATGCTGCAGACGGAGGCGCGGTTGCGCCAGCGCCTCAGTGCCCAGGCAGGCGATTTGCAAGGCCAGCTGCGCATGGCAGCGGTGCCCACCGCCATGCCAATGCTGCTGCGCTTTGCCAGCCTGCTGCGCCGCCAGCACCCGGGCCTGGTGCCCGCGCTGCATGCGATGAGCTCGCCTGACATTGAGCGCGGTCTGGAGGAGCTGAGCCTGGACCTGGCGCTGGGCTACAGCGACCGCATCCACCGCAGCAGCACCCACTGCGTGCCCCAGTACCAAGAGCACTACTACCTGCTGCAATCAGCACCACCGCCGGCCTGCGTGGCTGACACGGTGCATGCCGCCGATCCACTGCCATGGGCCCTGGCGGCGCAGCAGCCGCTGTGCCTGCTGACCCCGGATATGCACAACCGCCAGATCGTGGAGTGCAGCTTTGCCAGCGTGGGCGTGGCCGTGCAACCCGCCATGGAAACCAACTCGGTACAGGCCTTGCTGCAGGCCGTGGCCGAGGGGCAGATGGCCAGCATTGTGCCGGGCGCTGTGCTGGCCACCGTGCGCAATACGCCGGGCCTGCGCGCCTGGCCGCTGGTCGATCCGGTGGTGGAGAGCGAAGTGGGCTTTCTCTACCAGCCATCGCAGCAAGCCATGCCGGCACTGGCGGCGGCCTGCGCGCTGATGGCGCAGGCGGATTGGCGGGAGCAGTGCCTGCTGCATGCCGGTGCGCTCAGCCTGGTGGTGGCGAGCCCAACATCGGCATCTTGAATGCCGGCATTGCGGTATTGAATTTGACGCCTGGCCACCAGCGCGTTGAAATGCAGGGCTACATCGAGCCCCTGCCATGCAAGAACAGAAAATCGCCTTCTACAAAGGCCCAGCCGGTGGCTGGGGCGCTTTGAACAGCGTCAAGAACACGCTGCTGCACCACGACATCGCCCTCAAGGGCGCCAAAACACTGCTGTCGGCCAACCAACCCGATGGCTTTGACTGCCCGGGCTGCGCCTGGCCCGACCGCAACCATGCCTCGACCTTTGAGTTCTGCGAAAACGGCGTCAAGGCCGTTGCGGCCGAGGCCACCGCCCGGCGTGCGGGCCCGGAGCTGTTTGCCCGCTACAGCGTGCGCGAGCTGGCCCAGCAAAGCGATTTCTGGCTGGAGGACCAGGGCCGGCTGACGCACCCGATGGTGTATGACCCGGCCAGCGACCACTACCAGACGATTGCCTGGGACGACGCCTTTGCATTAATTGCCCAGCACCTGAATGCGCTGCCCAGCCCGGACCAGGCGGTGTTCTACACCTCGGGCCGGGCGAGCAATGAGGCGGCCTTCCTCTACCAGCTGTTTGTGCGCGAGTACGGCACCAACAATTTCCCCGATTGCTCCAACATGTGCCACGAGCCCAGCGGCTCGGCGATGCGCGAGCAGATTGGCGTGGGCAAGGGAACGGTGACCCTGGCGGATTTTGAAGAGGCCGACGCGATCTTCATCTTTGGCCAGAACCCAGGCACCAACCACCCGCGCATGCTGGGTGAGCTGCGCGAGGCACACAAGCGTGGCGCGCGCATCGTCAGCTTTAACCCCTTGCGCGAGCGCGGGCTGGAGCGCTTTGCCGATCCGCAGGACAAGCTGGAGATGGCGACGCTGGGCTCCAGCCCCATCAGCACGCATTATTTTCAGCTGCGCGTGGGCGGTGATCTGGCGGCGCTGCGGGGCATGCTCAAGCATGTGCTGGAGCAGGAAGCGGCCCGGGGCGGTGTGCTGGACCATGGCTTTATTGCCGAGCACACCACCGGCTTTGAGGCCTTGGCGCAGAGCCTGCAAGACGAAGACTGGGAACTGCTGGCGCAGGAGTCGGGCCTGAGCGAGGCGCAAATGCGTGCGGCTGCCGATGTCTACCTGGGCGCGGACAAGGTGATTGCCTGCTGGGGCATGGGCATCACCCAGCATGGGCATTCGGTGGCGACCATCCAGATGATCATGAACCTGCTGCTGCTGCGCGGCCACATCGGCCGGCCGGGGGCAGGGCCTTGCCCGGTGCGCGGCCACAGCAATGTGCAGGGCGACCGCAGCATGGGCATTTGGGAAAAGCCGCCCGCAGCCTTGCTGGATCGTTTGCAAGAGGTGTATGGCTTTGCGCCGCCCCGCGCGCACGGCATGGACACGGTGGAGGCCATTGCCAGCATGCGAGATGGCCAGGCCCAGGTGTTCTTCGCGCTGGGCGGCAATTTTGCCGCCGCCACGCCCGATACCTATGAAACCTGGAAAGGCCTGCAGCGCTGCGCGCTGACGGTGCAGGTCACCACCAAGCTCAACCGCAGCCATGTGGTGCATGGCCGCCAGGCCTTGCTGCTGCCCTGCCTGGGCCGCACCGAGATCGATCTGCAAAACGGCCAGCCCCAGGGCGTGACGGTCGAGGATTCGATGAGCATGGTGCATTTGTCGATGGGCATGAACCCACCGGCCTCACCGCATCTGCTGTCCGAGCCGGCGATTGTGGCGCGCCTGGCCCATGCCACCTTGGGGGCGCGCAGCCGGGTGGACTGGCTGGCATTGCTGGGCGATTACGCGCTGATCCGCGACGAGATCGCCAAGGTGTTCTCCGATTTTTCCGACTTCAATGCGCGTGTGGCCGTGCCCGGCGGCTTTCGGCTGCGCAACACCGCCAGCGAGCGCATCTGGGCCACGGCCAGCGGCAAGGCCAGCTTCCACGCCCATGCGGTGCCAGTGGATACGCCCACGCACCGCGCCCGCGAACGGGTGCGTGACCAGCGTGTGTTCACCTTGCTGACCACCCGCTCTCACGACCAGTACAACACCACCATCTATGGCATGGACGACCGCTACCGGGGCGTGTTTGGCCAGCGGCGGGTGGTCTTCATCCATGCCGATGACATCCGCGACCTGGGGCTGGCCGATGGCGATTGGGTGAACATCCGCACCGTCTGGGACGATGGCCAGCCGCGCCAGGTCGATGGGTTCAAGCTGGTGGCCTATGACATTCCGCGTGGCAACCTGGCGGCCTACTACCCGGAAACCAACCCGCTGGTGCCCCTGTCGGCGGTGGCAGCGCTGGCAGGTACGCCCACCTCCAAATCCATTCCCGTGGTGCTGGAGCCCGGCCAGGCGCCGGGGTGAGCGAGCCGCCCATCAGCCCGCTGGCGCAGCGCCTGCTGCAGGCCTTGGCGCAGGAGCAGCAGGCACGCGCCGGCCAAGCAGTGCCGCTGGTGCGCATCGCCAAACTGCTGGATGCCGGGGCCAGCACCTTGCTGCGCGAGTTGGCCATGCTCAATCTGGCGCAGCAAGCACCCTGGGTGGTGGCCGAGGCGGTCGAGGGGCGCTGGATGCTGGCCTTGACGGCGCCAGGCGCAGCAGCCGCGCAGCAGCTCGACCGCTGAGCTGCGCGGGTGGCTTAGGCGGCGGCCTGGTGGCGCGCTTTGCGGGCCTGCTTGGTCTGGTACATGGCCAAGTCGGCCTGCTGCAAGGCCGTATCCGCGTCTGTGTCGGGCGAGACGGCGACCAGACCGACGCTGGCGCCGGTGTAGTTCAAGCGCACGCCCGCGCCCAGGCACAGCGACTCCGCCCGGGTGCTGGCAAACAGCCGCGCCTGGGTTTCATGCAAGGCCGGCGCAATGGGTTCGCGCAAGGACGGCCCTAGGCCGGCAAAGACGAACTCATCACCGCCCTGGCGGGCAATCAGGTCCGAGTCACGCATGGCGTCCCGCATTTGCTCGGACAGCAGCTGCAAGAAACGGTCGCCGGCCTCGTGGCCATAACCATCGTTGATGGCCTTGAAGCCATCCATGTCGATCATGCCGACAAACACATAACGTTCCTGGCGCCTGGCAATGGCCTGCAGTTGGTCCAGCTGCTCAATCAGCGCGCGGCGGTTGGGCAGGCCGGTGAGGGGATCGGTGCGGGCCAGTCGCAGCAATTCCTCGTTCTGGACCTGGATCTGGATGAGCAGCTGCTCGCGCTCGACCTGCTGGCCCAGAAACTGGGCGAACAGGCGCATGACATCCTGGGTATCGCGCTGCAGCGGTTTGCGCGTGGCGCTAGCGCCGCAGAGCGTGCCGTAGAGCACGCCATCCGAGAGGTGTACCGGTGTGCTGGCATAGGTCTGGATGCCCAGCGCCTGCGCGGCCTGTGAGTCGCCCCAGATCTCGCTCACTTCGGCGGTATAGAGGCAGTTCTCATCAATGGCGCGCTTGCACAAGGTGTCCTCCCAGGGAACGCTCAGGTTCTCGGGGATCTGCAGGCTCTGGGTATTGCGCGCAAACAGCACTTGCTGCACGCGCTGGCCCAAATCAATGCGGGTGAGGTAGGTGGACTCCAGACTGGTGACTTTTTGCAGCATCTCCAGCAGGGGGCGCGTTAGCTCCTCCAGACTGCGAGCTTTGGCAAACGTCTGGCCCAATTGTGAAATCAAGGCTTGCATAGGAATGGCTCGTTGAGAGATTGTTGTTTCATATCGTAACTCGCAATCGATGGTTTAGGGATGATCTCTTTCAATGAAGCTTTTAGAGAGCGTCTACAAAATCTGCCCACCCAGGTGCGCGGCAGGGCTGCGTGGTGGGTTTCAGCAATCCATGGTGCTTCAGGCCCCATTTGTAACGGGCTTGACCCTACTCGCAGCATGCGCTTTGGCGGGGTCTGGTGGCCTTCGGATAGCCAGGAAATCCGGCAAGGGCTGGGGGTAAACGCGCATCAGTTATGTTTGCTGCATGAAACACAATTTTTTTGCACTGGGCTGGCGCCAATTGCTGCGGGATTGGCGCGCCGGTGAGCTGCGGCTTTTGTTGGTGGCCGTGGCGCTGGCCGTGGCCGCACTGACGTCCGTAAGCTTTTTCTCGGACCGCCTGCAGGCAGGGCTGCAGCGCGATGCCAGCCAGCTGCTGGGTGGCGATGTGGTGGTGGTGAGTGACAACCGGACGCCTGCGGCTTTCAGCGACAAGGCCCAGGCGCTGGGTTTGAAGGGCGTGACGACGGTCACCTTCCCGACGATGGCCCGTGCCGATGATGCCGATGGGGGCGAATCGCGCCTGGTCGGCCTGAAGGCCGTGCAGGCGGGCTATCCGTTGCGCGGCAGCCTGCGCACGGCCCCGGCGGCTGGCCAGCCCGATGCGGCGACCCGGGACGTTCCGGCGCCTGGCGAGGTCTGGGTCGATCCGACCCTGCTCGAAGCGCTGGGCCTCAAGACCGGCTCCATGCTCTGGCTGGGCGACAGGCAGTTCAGCATCGGCCGGGTGCTGACCATCGAGCCCGACCGGGGTGCAGGCTTTCTGGGCTTTTCTCCCCGGGTGATGCTGGACTGGAGCGACCTGGCCGCAACCGGCCTGGTGCAGCCGGCCAGCCGCTTGCTGTACCGCTTTGCGGTGGCGGGCGAGCCCGATGCAGCAGCCCAGTTTTTGCAATGGGCCGAGACCGAAGTGGCCCAGCCCCACACCCATGGCGTGCGCATCGAGTCCTTGCAAAGCGGCCGGCCTGAAATGGAGCAAACCCTGGAGCGTGCGCAGAAATTCCTGAACCTGGTGGCCCTGCTGGCCGCGCTGCTGTCCGCCGTGGCCGTGGCCCTGGCGGCCCGCACCTTTGCCAGTGCCCACCTCAATGGTGCGGCGCTGTTGCGCGTGCTGGGTCTGGCCCAGCGCGCCATTGCCGGCGCCTATGTGGTCGAGTTCGTCATCGTCGGCTTGGCGGCCAGCCTGCTGGGCGTAGCGCTGGGTTATGCGATGCACTACCTGTTTGTCTGGCTGATGGCTGGGCTGCTGTCCGTCACCTTGCCCGCCGCCAGCGGCTGGCCCCTGGTGATGGGCGTGGGCATGGGCATGACCTTGCTGCTGGCCTTTGGCCTGCCGCCCGTGTTGCAACTGGCCCAGGTGCCGCCGCTGCGCGTGCTGCGCCGCGACCTGGGCGCCCTGCGCCCGGCGTCGGCCTCGGTGCTGCTGTTGGGGATGCTGGGTTTTGCGGCCATGCTGCTGCTGGTCAGCGGCGATGCCAAATTGGGCGGCATTGCCGTCGGCGGTTTTGCGATCGCGATCGTCGTGTTTGGTCTGCTCAGCGCGGCGGCCATCACGTTGCTGCGCCGGGTGGTGAACGAGCGCACCGCGCCGCGCTGGCTGCTGCTGGCCACGCGCCAGGTCGCCGCACGGCCCTGGTTTGCCGTGGTGCAGGTCAGCAGCCTGGCGGTGGGCCTGATGGCGCTGGTGCTGCTGGTATTGCTGCGCACCGACCTGATCCAGACCTGGCGGCAGACCACGCCGCCCGATGCGATGAACCGCTTTGTGATCAATATCCAGCCTGACCAGGCCGATACCTTCCAGCAGCGGCTGCGCCAGGCGGGCATCGACAAATGGGACTGGTACCCGATGATTCGCGGCCGCCTCATCCAGATCAATGGCAAGGACGTGGGGCCGGGCGATTACACCGAAGACCGCGCCAAGCGCCTGGTGGACCGGGAGTTCAATATCTCCCACAGCGAGGTGCTGCAGGAGCACAACCAGATCGTGCAAGGCCAGTGGAAGCCGGGCGAGGCCGGTGGTGTGAGCGTGGAAGAGGGCATTGCCGAAACCCTGGGCCTGAAGATGGGGGACCGCTTGTTGTTTGACATGGGCGGCGTGCAGCACGAGAGCACCATCACCAGCCTGCGCAAGGTGGACTGGGGATCGATGCGCGCCAACTTCTTTGTGATGTACCCGGTGGCGCAGATGGACGATGTCGCCATCACCTACCTGGCGGCCTACCGCGCCCCTGATACGGCCGGCTTTGACAATGCGCTGGTGCGCGAGTTTCCCAACATCACCAATGTGGACCTGCGCGCCACCGTGGCCCAGCTCCAGCAGGTGCTCAACCAAGTGATTCGGGCGGTGGAGTTCTTGTTTGGCTTTACCTTGGCCGCTGGCCTGGTGGTGCTATTTGCGGCCATCACCGCCACGCGGGAAGAGCGCGCCCGCGAGTACGCAATCATGCGCGCCGTGGGCGCCCGCAGCCAGCTGCTGCGCCAGGTGCAGCGTGCCGAGCTGGCCGGTGTGGGCCTGCTGGCCGGTGTGCTGGCCAGTGTGGTGGCCATGGCCATTGGCTGGGCGCTGGCCCAGTTTGTGTTTGACTTTGCCTGGGTGCCACGCTGGTGGGTGCCACTGGCCGGTGGCGTCTGCGGTGCCGTGCTGGCGCTGGTGGCGGGCTGGTGGGGCTTGCGCGAGGTGCTGCGCCGTCCGGTCATCGTGACTTTGCGCGAAGCGGTGTGAGGGCATGCAAAAGCAGTAATATCGCGGGCCCAAGGCGGTGGCAGCTATCCACATACAGCGGCCACCGCCTGATCCTCTGACCCTGAGAGCCATCTATGCAAATCGAAGAAAAGCCCCCCTTTGACACCCCGTTTGAATGGATAGGCGGCGAGGACAAGGTGCGGGCGCTGGTGGACCGTTTCTATGACCTGATGGACCTGGAGCCCGGCTATAAGGCCCTGCGTGATGCCCATGGCAGTACCTTGCAGGATGCGCGCGACAAGCTGTTCTGGTTTCTCTGCGGCTGGCTGGGCGGGCCTGACCATTACCAACAGCGCTTTGGCCACCCGCGCCTGCGCATGCGCCATATGCCGTTCTCGATCGGCATTCTGGAGCGCGACCAGTGGCTGGCCTGCATGGACCAGGCGATGGGCGATGTCGGGGTCGACGACAAACTGCGCAGCCGCCTGGGCCAGAGCTTTTTTCAGACTGCCGACTGGATGCGCAACCGCTGAACGGGGCCAGTATTTCTGGATAGTTGGGCCAGCATCCGCTTGCAAGCGCCGTTGCGGCCGGGATCCCGCTATCCAATACCTGATTTCTTGACTTCTGTCATGTACCGGGTTCGCAAAATGCAACGTCAACCCTGGTTTGCATTCCCTATTGGGGCGCTGTGGCGCTTTGGCCCATAATCAAGCCACTAAAAACGAAGAGGGTGGATGAGGGTTATGAATACCAATTTGGTGGTGGTTTCAGCGGTGATGGCAGCCTTGCTGGTGTGGGGTGTGCTGGTCTACAACCGCCTGATGGCCTTGCGCAACCGCACCGGCAACGCGCTGGCGCAGATCGATGTGCAGCTCAAACGCCGCTACGACCTGGTGCCCAACCTGGTGGCGGTGGCCAAAAAGTACCTGGAGCACGAGTCCCAGACCCTGGAGGCGGTGATCCGCGCACGCGGCCAGGCCCAGGCAGCGGCCAGTGCACTGCGTGCCGCGCCTGGCAAGCCGGAGGTGGCCGATGCCATGGTGGCGGCCGAAGGCGCCTTGGGCGGTGCCTTGGGTCGCCTGATGGTGCTGACTGAGAGCTACCCCGACCTGAAGGCCGATGACACCATGCGCTCGCTCAGCGAAGAGCTGGGCAGCACTGAGAACCGCATTGGCTATGCACGCCAGGCCTATAACGACCAGGTGCTGGCGTTCAACAATGCCTCCCGCGCTTTCCCTGCGATTGTGGTCGCCTCGATGCTGGGCTTCCATGCGATGCCGATGCTGCAGTCCACGCAAAGTGCCCAGGAGCGCGAAGCCGTTCGCGTGCAGTTCTAAGCCCATGGCCGCTGCTGCCGCCAGCCGAGGCCATCGCGACAATCGCCCGGTGTGCTGCAAAGCCGCAGCTGCTAACCCATGACATTCTGGGATTTCCAAGCCAGCGCCCGGCGCCGCACCTGGGGCTTGCTGGCCGCTTTTGCGTTGCTGGTGCTGGGCATTGTCGCTGGGGTGCATCTGGTGCTGGCGCTGGTGTTCTGGACACCGGCACTGGTGGCGGTGGCCTTCAGCAGCCTGCGGCTCGAACAGGTCGCCGTGCACTATCCGGCCGGGTTTCTGGCCACCAATGTTGGCATCGTCACCTTGATGGTGCTGGGCGGCGCCTGGATCAAACGCAGCAATCTGAGCCAAGGGGGCCTGCACCTGGCCAAGCAATTGGGCGCGCGGGCGGCGCTGCCGTCGGTATCGCATGCTGAGCAGCAGTACCTGAACATTGTTGACGAGCTATGCATTGCCTCTGGCGCGCAGCGGCCCCAGGCGATGGTGCTGCCCCGGGATCTGTCGCTCAACGCTTTTGCCGCTGCCTGGAAGGCCGAGGATGCGGTGATCGTCGTGTCGATGGGCGCGCTGAACTACCTGAGCCGTGACGAGCTAAAAGGCGTGGTGGCGCATGAGCTGTCCCATCTGCACGAAGGCGATACCCGGCTGAACATGGAACTGGCCGGCTATGTGTTCGGGCTGGAGATGTTGTTCAACTACGGCAGCGACTGGGTCGAGCGCGGGGTGTCGCTGTTTGGCAGGCCGCTGATGGCGGTGGGCTGGCTGGGCTGGCTGGCGGCGCAGGCGCTCAAAGCAGCGGTATCGCGCCAGCGCGAATACCTGGCCGATGCCCGGGCGCTGCAATGGACACGCAACCCCGATGGCCTGGGCCGCGTGCTGCGCAAGGCGCTGTGGTTGCAGGATTACCCACTGCAGGCCGATGCCTTGCAGCCCCGTGCTGCGGCGGCTGGCGCCTATTCGCCGTTGGTCGACCACATGCTGCTGCTGGATGTGCACAGCGTCGAAGAGATGCATGACTTCTGGCACCTGGGTGGGGCCCGCTGGCTGGCCAGCCACCCCACGCTGGAAGAGCGCATTGCGCGGGTCTATGGCGAGGAAGAAGCCCGGGAGGCGCTACCGCTGCAGGACGCCGAACAACGTTGGGTCAACCCCTTCAGCGCGCCCTTGCCTCTGGGCGAACCCCAAGCGTCTCCCCTACGCTGATCAGCGCTTGGGCTTGCTGCTGCGGTACTGCGCCGCCCAGGTGGCAACCTGAGCGACCACCGGGTCCGGCGCGGGCGCAGCGGCGGCTTGCTGGGCGATGGACTGCATCTCCAGCAGCGCATCGGCCACCTGAACGGCACTGGTCGTCATTGCGGCGGCGCGCAGCAACACCACCAGGGCGCCGGCGCCGCCATCCACCGGGCGGGCCTGGACAAAGGCCAGCACCTCATTCTTCTGCACCAGCCAGCTGTGTACCCGGCCTTTGAGCACCGGCATGCGCCCGGGCGAGCCCAGGCCCTTGCCATGCACTACGCGCACGCAGCGCAGGCCTTGGCGTTGGGCTTGGCGGATAAAGGCGCCCAGCGCCTCGCGCGCCTCGTCGGTGCGAAAGCCATGCAGGTCGATCTGGCGCTGGATGGTCCAGCTACCAGCGCGCAGCTTGTGGACCACATCGCGGCCAATGCCTTTGCGGCGAAAACTCAGCTGGTCGTCGGTATCGAGCAAGGTGCTGGCATCGAACTCGTCGCTCATCGCTTCGAGCAGCACCCTTTTCTCATCGGCCCAATGTTGCAGCGGCAAGGGATCGGGCAGGGCGGGTTCGGCGGGCACCAGGTCGCTGCTAGGCAGCGGGCGCACGGCGCCCACGGTTTGCCGGAACAGCTGGCGGTCGCGCTCGGCCTGGCGCATGGCCTGCTGCCGGGCCTGCTCCTGCAGCTGGCGCTGGGCCGCTTGCTCGGCCTGCAAGGCCGTCAGCGCCTTGCGCAGCTGCTTGAGCTCCCGCAGGGATGCCAGGCTGCGGGTCTTGTCCTGTTTGCTCACATCTCACCTTCCTCGGCCATCGACAGCGCTGCACCGGGCCCAACAATAATATGGTCCAGCACCCGCACATCGACCAAGGACAGGGCGGCCTTGAGGCTGTGCGTCAGTTGCTTGTCCGCCTGGCTGGGCTGGACCTGACCGCTGGGGTGATTGTGCGCCAGAATCACGGCCGCGCAATGGTGGTGGAGTGCGCGCACCGCCACCTCGCGGGGGTAGACGCTGGCCTGGCCCAAGGTGCCCCGGAACAATTCCTCCAGCGCAATCAACTGGTGCTGGCTGTCGAGAAACAGCACCGCAAACACCTCATGCTGTTTGTGGGCCAGGTGCAGCTGCACATAGGCTTTGACGGTGGCCGCACTGTCGAGCGGCGTGCGCTGCTGCAGCTGCTGGGCCATGGCCCGGCGCGCCAGCTCCAGCACCGCGATCAGCTCGGCCCGCTTGGCGGGGCCCAGGCCTTTGACCTTGGCCAGCTCGGCGCTGCTGGCCTGCAGCAGGCCGTTGAGGCCGCCAAAGCTACCCAGGGCATCGGCCTGGCGGGGCGCCAGCAGCTCGGCCGCCCACTGCAGCACGCTTTTGCCGGCCATGCCGGTGCGCAGCACAATCGCCAGCAGCTCGGCATCGCTCAGTGTCGCAGCGCCTCGGCTGAGCAGTTTTTCACGGGGGCGGCAGTTCAGCGGGAGGTCGGTAAGCGGCATGCAGGCCTTTCATGGCGGGTGACGAGCCTGGCGGCTGGTGGGCGGTACCTGCCAGGCGCCAACAAGGGCGAGGCAGCAGAAATGGGGAGGGCGGAGGTACTCCAGGATGTTGGCTGTCGAGATCAGGATTGGATGCAGGGGTTACACCCTACAACCTACAATACGGCCCAGTTTATAGGGATTTGCATGACTACTCCGATGGCCCCCGTGACGCCGCTGCCTACCGATGCGCCAGTGGTACAACCCGGATCGTTTCTGACCTTGCACTACCGCCTGGCTGGCCCGGCGGGCGATGTGATCAACACCTTTGAAGGCAAGCCCGCGACCCTGTCGCTGGGCATGGGCGAGTTGTCGCCGTCGGTCGAGAACCTGCTGCTGGGCCTGCCCGAGGGCACGCATGCGACCTTCCATGTGCCTGCAGGTGAGGCCTTTGGCGAGCGGAACCCCGAGATGGTGCAGTGGGTGGCGCGCCGTTTGCTGAACGAGCTGGGCGATCCGCTGGAGCAGTACACGCTGGGCGATGTGGTGCAGTTTCCCACGCCTGATGGCAGCAATACCTATGCCGGCGTGGCGATGCAGGTGCGCGACGATGGCGCGGTGCAATTTGACTTCAACCACCCGCTGGCCAGCCAGCCGGTGACCTTTGAAGTCAAGCTGATCGGGGTGCTCTGAGCATGTTGCGGCCCCAGGAAATCGTCTTGGCCGAACCCCGTGGCTTTTGCGCGGGTGTGGACCGGGCCATCGAGATCGTCGAGCGGGCGATCGAGAAGTTTGGTGCACCAATCTATGTGCGCCATGAGATCGTGCACAACACCTATGTGGTCAACGACCTGAAGGCCAAGGGCGCGATCTTCATCGAAGAGCTGGACGATGTGCCGCCCGGCGCCACCTTGATCTTCTCGGCCCATGGCGTGAGCAAGGCCGTGCAGCGCGAGGCCGAGCGCCGTGGCTTCAGCATTTTTGATGCCACCTGCCCGCTGGTGACCAAGGTCCATGTGGAAGTGGCCAAGCTGGCCAAAGAGGGTTATGAGTTCATCATGATCGGTCACAAGGGACACCCCGAGGTCGAAGGCACGATGGGCCAGCTGTCCGAGGGCATCCACCTGGTCGAAGAGGTGGGCGATGTGGCCCATGTGAACCCCAGCCAGACGGAAAAACTGGCCGTGGTGACCCAGACCACGTTGAGCGTGGACGATGCCGCCGAGATCTCGGCCGCCGTCAAGCTGCGCTTTCCGCAGATCCGCGAGCCCAAGCAGCAAGACATTTGTTATGCGACGCAGAACCGCCAGGATGCCATCAAGGTGATGAGCCCCCAGGTGGATCTGGTGATCGTCGTGGGCAGCCCCACCAGCTCCAACAGCAACCGCCTGCGCGAGCTGGCCGTCAAGCTGGGTACGCCGGGCTATATGGTGGACAACGCCGATGAGCTGAAGCCCGAGTGGTTTGACGGCATCGCCCGCGTGGGCCTCACTGCCGGTGCCTCGGCCCCCGAGGTGCTGGTCAAACAGGTGATTGAGCGCATCAAGATGCTGGGCGCTACCTCGGTGCGCAAGATGGATGGCATCGAAGAGACCGTCAAGTTTCCGCTGCCCAAGGGCCTGAAAATCGATGTCGGCGGCCTGGAGATCTCTGCACGATCTCCGGAGACGGGTCGCTGAACAAGGCCTTGCGGCTGGCGGCCCGTCCCCTTTGCTGATCGCGGTGGGCAGGACCACCGCCTCCCCCAGATATTTTCGGCATCCCGCTGCGGATGCCCACCCCCAAGAGGTTATTCATGCTTGATATTTTGTTGCTTCGCAAAGACCTGGACTCGGTCATCGCCCGCCTGCAGACCCGCAAGAGCCCCCAGGCATTTCTGAATGTAGAAGCCTTCAAGGCGCTGGAAGCGGAACGCAAGACCATCCAGACCCGCACCGAAGAGCTGCAGAGCAAGCGCAACCAGCTGTCCAAGCAAATTGGCATGCTGATGGGCAAGGGCGAGAAAGACGCCGCCGAAGCCGCCAAGGGCGACGTGGCCGCGATGAAGACCGAGCTGGAGCAATCGGCCACCCGCTTGGACGAACTGCAGACCGAGCTGCATGCCATGCTGGTCGCCCTGCCCAACCTGCCGCACGAGAGCGTGCCGGTGGGCGAGGACGAGTCGGCCAATGTCGAAGTGCGCCGCTGGGGCACGGCCCGCAGCTTTGATTTCGAGATCAAGGACCATGTCGACGTCGGCACGCCCCTGGGCTTGGATTTTGAAGCTGGCGTCAAGCTGACGGGGTCGCGCTTCACCGTGATGAAGGGCCCTATCGCCCGCCTGCACCGCGCGCTGGCGCAGTTCATGATTGACCTGCAGACCGAGCAGCATGGCTACACCGAATGCTATGTGCCCTACATCGTCAACAGCGACTCGCTCAAGGGCACGGGCCAGCTGCCCAAGTTCGAAGGGGACCTGTTTGCCGCCAACAAGGGTGGCCAGGATGCCGAGCCGGTGCCCGACACCGCCGCGCTCTACCTGATCCCGACCTCGGAAGTGCCGCTGACCAACCTGGTGCGCGACGAGGTGCTGAGCGAAGACCAGCTGCCGATCAAGCTGACGGCGCACAGCCCTTGCTTCCGCTCGGAAGCGGGCTCGGCCGGCCGCGATACGCGCGGTCTGATCCGCCAGCATCAGTTCGACAAGGTCGAGATGGTGCAGGTGGTACACCCGGACAAGAGCTACGAAGCGCTGGAAGAGATGACCCGCCATGCCGAAGACGTGCTGCAACGCCTGGGCCTGCCGTACCGTGTGCTGTCGCTGTCGACCGGCGACATGGGCTTTGGCGCTGCCAAGACCTATGACCTGGAAGTCTGGCTGCCCGCGCAGAACACCTACCGCGAAATCAGCTCGGTCAGCAACTGCGAAGCCTTCCAGGCCCGCCGCATGCAGGCCCGCTTCAAGAATGCGCAAGGCAAGAACGAGCTGGTCCACACCTTGAACGGCTCGGGCCTGGCCGTGGGCCGCACCCTGGTCGCCGTGCTGGAGAACTACCAGAACGCCGATGGCACCGTGACCGTGCCTGATGCACTGCAGCCCTACATGGGTGGTGTGGCCGTGCTGAAAGTCTAAGCTTTCAGGCATGTATCTCCGCAAGCCGGTGCAGCGATGCACCGGCTTTTTTGTGGCTGCCGGCTCATGCCAGCGCCAGGCGCGCTTCTCCCCATACGGGCATGTAAAACAGTCGCGGGCGCGGCAACTGTGCCGTCCAGGCGCTGTAGGTGCGCGCGGCGATCTGGTGCAGCTGGCGGATGTACTGGGGCAACTGTGCCAGGATCTGCGCCTGGCTTTGCACGGCGGGGCCAGCGGCGCTGCGCAACTCGGGCGCGCCTTCCTCGCACCAGTCACGCACGCTCTGGGCGGTGACCTCCAGATGGCCTTGAAAAGCCCAGTGCGGCCCATGCACAAAGCCCTTGTTGAGGCAATGGGCGCCGTACATGCTGCGGCTGGCGCCTTGCGGAATCTCAAAGCTGTCGTAGTGCCAGTTGAAGAGGGTGGCCTCGGCGGGCAGGTCCATGCAGGCCTGCGCCTGCGGGGTGATCCAGACGCGGCTCCAGCCGATGTTGGCGCAGGGGTTGCGCCAGACGCGCGCGCCCATGGCCCGGGCCAGCATCTGCGCGCCAAAGCAGTGGCCGAGCACGGGCACCTCCGCAGCCAGGGCGTTTTGCAGCAGGCAGCGTTCCTGCTCGATCCAGCGCAGCTGCTCATTGGCGCAATGGTTGCTGCCAAGCACGACGATGCCTCGGTAATCACGCGCCCGCATCGCAGCGATGCCCTCGTCGCAGGGCGTGATCAAGGCATACGGGATGCCGTGCTGCTGCAAATGGTCGAGCAAGACGCCGGGGCCCTGCGAGTTTTCATGCTGGAGGATGGCGACAGGTTTCATAGAGGGTGGCTTGCGTTTCAAGCCCTGGGTGAAGAGGTCTCCACTGTAGAAAGCCTGGTGTTGAGCGCATATCTAGACTGGGCGGCCCGCCATCAAGATGGCATCAAGCTGCTGCGGCCTGCCTTGTGGTCTTTTTCGGCGCTGCTGCAGCGCGCCGGGCTCCTCTCTATGATCGGAAGCAGGTGGCCCCCAGCACTTGCGCCCGCACCCCCGCCCGGCCGCAGCGATGGGCCCCAGCCATGTACAGAAAGCTGAGGTTAAGCATGTCGGATCAACCCTACCAACCGCCCAAAGTCTGGACCTGGGACAAAGGCAACGGAGGCGCCTTCGCCCATATCAACCGCCCCGAAGCGGGTGCCACGCATGACAAGGTACTGCCCGTGGGCGAGCACCCCTTGCAGCTGTATTCGCTGGGAACGCCCAATGGCGTCAAGGTGACGATCCTGCTCGAAGAGCTGCTGGAGCTGGGCATTGCCGAGGCCGAGTACGACGCCTGGCTGATCAATATCGGCGAGGGCGATCAATTTGGCAGCGGCTTTGTCGAGGTCAATCCCAATTCCAAGATCCCCGCGCTGCTGGACCGCAGTGGCAGCACGCCTGTGCGGGTGTTCGAGTCAGGCTCCATCCTCATGCACCTGGCCGAAAAGTTTGGCCAGTTCCTGCCCAAGGAGGGCGCAGCCCGCACCGAGGTGCTGAACTGGCTGTTCTGGCAGGTCGGCAGTGCCGCCTTTTTGGGCGGTGGTTTTGGCCACTTCTATGCCTATGCGCCGGAGAAGATGGCCTACCCGATCAACCGCTATGCGATGGAGGTCAAGCGCCAGCTCGATGTGCTGAACCGCCAGCTGGCCGAGCAGCGCTTTATCGCCGGCAGCGACTACAGCATTGCCGACATGGCCGCATGGCCCTGGTATGGCGCGCTGATGAACAACGAGGTCTACAACGCGGCCGAGTTTTTGGATGTGGGCGCCTATGCGCATGTGCGCCGCTGGACCGATGAGATCGGGCAGCGTCCTGCCGTGCAACGCGGCCAGCGCGTGAACCGCATCCGGGGTGATGCACCGATGCCCGAGCGGCACAGCGCGGCGGACTTTGACCGCTAACGTTTAGGCGGTTGGGCTGCCAGGCGCTGACGTGTATGTCAGTCCGGCAGCGAGTCGATCAGGCGCGCAAGAAGTACCAGCCCGCCAGCACCAGTACCAGCACCACGACGAACGCTGCCGTCCAGGCGCCCGAGCTGCGCACCCGGCCGGGCTCGTGGCCGGGGGCCATCCAGGCAGCGGCGGCGGGTTCTGCTGGCGTGTTGGTGTTGGGCATGGCGGTGTTGGCCGGCACCAGCCACTGCTGCGGATCACCCGATTCGATGCGGTCCTTGGCTTCTTTCAGACCGATGCCGGTGGCATCCTTGAGCAGCTTGATGGCGACAATCTTGTCGCCCCGCGCCAGGGCGGCCTCGATGGCGGTACGCATGGCCTCACCATCGCGCGGCGGCTCCAGGCCATCGTCCCCATCGAGCTGCGATTCCAGCGCGTGCTTGGCCTCTGCCAGGCCCATGCCGCTTTCTTCGCGCAGCCGCTTGATGGCGGCAATCTTGTCGTTATTGCGCCAGAGGGAGGCGATATGGGCAGGGATGGGCGTGGACATGGCGGGTCTGTGGGGAAGGTGGAATAGCCGCCTTTGTACCCCTTTTGCGTCGCTGCGGCCATAGGACGGAGGCTGAGATCGCCGCCTCCTCGATCAGCCCCTTAACCCGGCGTCCAGCCCTTGGGCACGCGCGGCTTGTCGATGCCGGCCAGGCCGCAGAGCACATCGGCCATGCCCGAGAAATCGAGGCTACCATGATCGCTGGCGCGGGCCAGGCTGTAGGACTCGTGTACGGCAGCGGCCACCGGCATGGGCACCTTGCTGGCATGGGCGGCGGCGATGACCAACGACATGTCTTTGTGCGCCAGATCAATCGTGAAGCCGGGGCTGGTGTCGCCCAGCAGCACCTTGTTGGCAAAGTTCATGCGCAGCTGGCCATTGGTGGCCGAGGTGCCCAGCAGCACCTGCAAGGTCTTGGTGATGTCCAGGCCAAAGCGCTGCGACAGCGCCAGTGCCTCGGCATTCACCTGGGTGAGAGTGACGGCCAGGTAATTGTTGACCAGCTTGGTGCGGCCGCCCGTGCCCACTGGGCCGCAGTGGTGGGTAGTCGTGCCCATCGCGTTCAGCAAGGGCTGTACATGTGCCATGTCAGCATCGCTGGCACCCACCATAAAGAGCGATTCGCCCCGGTCCGCATGCTCGGCCAGGCGGCCAACGGGCGCATCCACCATCGTCAGGCCCTTGGCGGCGGCCTTTTGGGCCAAGCGGTCGGTCGCCAGCGGGTCGATGGTGCTCATGTCCATCAGGATGCTGCCGGGCTGGGCATGCGCAAAGATGCCGTTCTCGCCCAGCGCCGTCTGCTCCACCTCCACCGACGAGGGCAGCATGGTGACGATGATGCGGCAGTCGCGGGCCATGTCCGGCACGGAGGCGCTTTGCGCGCCCATCGCCACCAGGTCCTTGACTGCTGTCGGGTTCAGGTCATGGACGACCAGGCTAAACCCTTTTTTGACGAGGTTGGCGGCCATGGGCTTGCCCATCCGGCCCAGGCCGATAAAACCGATCTTGTCTGCCATGCATGTCTCCTGGTTGGTATCCATCCATGATGGCAGGCGCGGGGCCCCGGGCCCTGTCAACCACAGGACATCAGCGGGGCAGCGCAAAGGCGGCCAGCACCTCCAGCACCGCAGCAGCGGCCGGGTTGTGGCTGCCATCGCGGCGCTGGGCTACGGCCATCGGGCGCATCAGCCGGGGCCAGAGCTGGCGCACCTGCACGCCGGGCAGTTGCAGCTGGTCTTCGACCTCTTCCAGCGGCAGGATGACGGCGCTCTGGCTGGCAGCGGCCAGGCTTTTGAGCGCGCCTGGGTAGCTGAGCGTGAGAAACGGCCGGGGGTGGTGGCCCGCCTGGCCAAACCAGCCGGCAATCAGGCCATGCATCTGCGTGGCGGGTGCAAACGAGGCCCAGCGCTTGTCGGCCAGCCAGTCTGGCGTCACCCGCTTAGGCGCTTTCCAGGCGGCGGGTAGCAGCACCACCATCGGGTCATTGCGCCAGGGCGTCAGCACAATCTCGGCGCTGCTGGGCTGGGGGCTGGCCACAATCGCCACATCCAGCGAGCCCGCACGCAGGCGCTGCATCGCATCGGCCGAGCCCACCGCCTCGAGCTTGACCTCCACCCCCGGGCTGCGCTGGCTTAGTTGCTCCAGCATTATCGGCAGCAGCCGGGTGCTGACCCCTGCCGATACGCCCACCTTGACCAGGCCTTCGCGGCCGCTGGCGCGGCGCTGCACCAGGTCGATCAGCTCATCGCTGGCCTCGAGCAGCTTGCGGCCATGCGCTACCAGCACCTCGCCCGCCGCCGTGAGCACCGCCTGGCGCCGGCCGCGCAGCAGCAGGGCCGTGTCCATGCGCGTTTCCAGCTCTTTGATGTGCAGGCTGATCGCCGGTGGTGAGAGGTGCAGCGCCTGTGCAGCAGCGGCAAAGGTGCCCAGGTCGGCAATGGCGACCAAGGTTTGTACCTGGTCCAAGTTAAGGTTTCGCATCAGTTTTTCTGAAGTGAATGCATAGGAAATTCAACTTTACAGAAGTCTGGTCGGCGCCGAGCATCGGTGTCCATGCAAAACCCTCGACCACTCCCTGAATCCTTGCCGCATCCGCCCCCGACCACTCCGGTGGACACGCCGCCGCTTAGCTGGTTGGCCAGGCGCTGGCATGGGTGGCTTGCGCTCTGCCAGCGGGCTGAGCAGCGCATCACCGAGAGCTTTCGAGTGCCTCCGGGTGCGGGCTAAGTGGGTATATCGCTTCTCCAGGGGGCCAACTGCCAGCGGCCATCGTCCCACGCAAGCCGGTGCGTCAAGGCCAATGCATCGAGCAGCGCCTCGTCATGCGAGACGATGACCAGGCAACCCGGGTAGCTGCGCAGCATCTGCTCCAGCGCCTGCAGCGATGGGAGATCAAGGTGGTTGTCGGGCTCATCGAGCAGCAGCAATGGGGCGGGATCGTCGCGGTACAGCGCGCAGGCCATGGCGGCTTTGAGCCGCTCTCCTCCGCTCAGCTGGCCGCTGGGCTGCAGGGTATGCCGGGCGTCCAGCCCCAGCTGCGCCAGGCGCATGCGCAGCACGCCGTCTGGTGTCTGCGGGTTGTGCCGCTGCAGGTGGCTGAGTACGCTGCAGTCCGGCGGCAGCAGACTTTGCTGCTGGTCCAACATGGCGCAGCGCGCATGCACCTGCCGCTGTCCGGCGCTGGGGGCCAGTTGGCCGGCAAGGATCTGGAGCAGGCTGCTTTTGCCGCTGCCGTTGGGGCCCGTGATGGCCAGGCGCTGGCCGGCGCGCAGTTGCAGGTCCAGCGGTGCTGCGCCGGGCAGGCGGGGCGATTGCAGGGCTTGCAGCTCGGCGACGATGGCATCGTTGCTGCGCGCGGGTGCCAAAGCCGCTGGCGGCAGATGCCAGTGGATGGCGCTGGCTTGCCAGTCGATGGCCTGGGCGGCCTCGCTGACGCGCGCGTTCAGCGCTTGGCGGGCATCGGCATGCTGGGCCAGCAGCTTGCCGGTGGATGCCTCGGCGCGTTGCTTGGCGCGGCCCAGCAGAATCTTGGCTTGGTTGGCATGCTTGCCCTGCTTCTCGCCCCGGGCCTGTTTGCGTTCCTGGCGCTCTTGCTGGTCGCGCAGGGCGTGTTCGCTGCGCTTGCGCGCTTGCTTGCTGCGGGCCAGTTCATCCAGCGCCAGCTGTGCGCGCTGCTGCTGTGATTGTTGGTAGCCGCCGTAGGAGCCGCTGTACAGGCTCAGTCCATGGCTGCTCAGCTCAGCGATCACCTCCATCTGCGCGAGCAGGCGCCGGTCATGGCTGATCAGCAGCAGACCGCCAGGCCAGCACTGCAAGCGCTGCACCAGCGCGTGCCGGGCGGCGGCATCGAGGTGGTTGCTGGGCTCGTCCAGAATCAAAAAATCGGCCTGCGCCAACTCCGCGCCCAACAGCGCCACGCGCATGGCCTGGCCGCCGCTCAGTGTGTTGGCGGGGGTGTCGGCGGGAAGCGCAGGCAAACCGCTGTCTTGCAGCAGGGTCTGGAACTGCTGGCGCAGATCCCAGCGCTCAGCCAGCAAGGCAAAGTCCTGCGGGTCGATGCTGCCTTGCTCGATGCGCTGCAAGGCGGCCAGTGCCGGCGCCAGCCCGGCCAGCGCGGCAATGCTTTGTCCCGGCTGCTGCGCCAGCAAGTTCTGTGGCAGATAGTGGATGTGGCCCGCGCGGCTGATGCGGCCGCTGGTTGGTGCAAGCTGGCCAGCCAGCAGTCTGGCCAGCACGGTTTTGCCCACGCCATTGCGGCCCACCAGCGCGGTGTGCTGGCGGTCAAAGCGGGTGTGGAGATCTGAAAAGAGCGGCTGGCCTTGCGGCAGCGAATAGGAGACGCCGTGCAGCGTCAAATGCGTGTCTGTCATACCTGTGCGATGTCATGGATGCCGAACATCCCGCGCCATGGCTGGTACAAGCTTGCAGCATGGGCTGTCGGTGGACAGGGCATGGGCTGCGATCAAGGGGCGGGTGTGTGGCCGTCACTGAGACGGCGGCATCAATGGCGCATGGGTGTAAGACCTCGCAAAGGGAAGGAAGCGGCTTATTGTAGGCCGCGTGCAGCAGGCGTCAAGGCCTGGGCCGGCAGGCCTCCAGGGTCAGCGCATCATGGCGGCAAAGGCCTGCTGGTACTGCTGCAGCTTGTGCGGGAAGTGGGCGGCACCGGTGTCAAACACCCAGTGCTCGATCGCAGGCGCGGGCGCCAGCCCCAGGCTGTGCAACTGCTGCAAGGCATCGAGCTGGGTTTTAAAGCCATGCAGCATGGGGCCGTTGACGTCTTCATCGGAGTGGATGCCAGTGTCCAGAATGCTGGGCGCGATGGCGATGCTGCGGGCACCGCGCAGATGGCCCACGCGCAGCGCGCAGGCGACGGCTGCGGCACTGGTCGCTGGGCTCCAGTCTTCCGGGTGGCCCATGCCGATCACCAGGAGGGAGGGGGCTTGCGCGGCACCCGCAGGCGGGGTGATCAGCAAGGTCTCCAGTGGCTGGGCGCGGAAGGCGCCATCGCGCCGGGCCTGGGCCAGCTGGCCGCCCAGGGCTGCATCGAGGTTGGCCAGCCCGCCTGTCATGGGCTGGTGGTCCACTTCATGCGTGAACATACAGGCGCAGGACAGGTCCACCTGCGCGCCGGTGGCATCCACGGTCACCAGTTCCAGGCGCACACCACGGTACTGTCCGATATCGCCACGTTCTACTGCTACTGCTGCTGCCATTGGGGGGATCTCCTGTCAGAGGGGGTTGCGCTGCGGCGGGATGCTGCAGAGGGCTCGGCCTATGCTAACAAGCGCATCAACTGGGTGCTGTGGGAGGGCTTCCGACTTCCTCGCCTTGCTGCGCCAGCTGCTGTTGCAACAGCTCGACAAACGCCCGTACCTTGACGGGGCGAAAGCGCGCAGCCGGAAACACCGCATGGATGCCGCCGGACGGCAGCTTCCAGTCGGGCAGCACCTGGACCAGGCGGCCGCTGTGCAGGTCGTCGGCCACGGCGTAATCGGGCAGCACCGACAGCCCAGCGCCATGGCGCACTGCCTCGCGCACGGCCATCGTCGCATTGAGCGACAGCACCGAGGGCATGCTGACATTCTGGCGCTCCAGCGCATTGCGCGAAAAGCTCCAGTGCAGCGGATCGCGCAAGGCGGTGTTGGCGACAAAGGGCAGGACGCTCAGCTGCTGCGGTTCCTGCACATCCGCCAGTTGCGGGGACCAGCTGGGGGAGGCCACCAGCAACTGGCGAAAGCTGCCAATCTGACGGGCCTGCAGGTGCAGCTCGGTGAGCCAGCCTACACGTATGGCCAGCTCCACCTGGCCGTCCATCAGGTCAAGGGATTGGTCGCTGAGCGAGGCATCCACCTTGCACTGCGGGTAGCGGCGGCAGAAGGCGGTGATGGCGGGCACGATGGCGGCAATGCCATAGTCGAGCGGGGCGGTGAGCCGCAAGGTGCCCGATGGTGCCTGGGCCGACTGTGACAGCTCATCAAAGGCCTCTGCTGCCTCCTTCAGGATGAAGGCGCAGCGCTGGTAAAAGGCCTGGCCGGCTTCGGTAGGCACCACCTTGCGGGTGCTGCGGGTGAGCAGGCTGGTGCTGAAATCGGCCTCCAGCTTGGCCACCTGCTGGCTGACCACGGCCTTGGTGATGCCCAGGCGCTCGGCGGCTGCGGTAAAGCTGCCCGTCTCTACCACTGCACTGAAATAGGCCAGCCGCTTGAGGTGCGAGAAGTTGCCAAGGGCGGCCTCGTCAAGATTGTTTGCTTTTTGCATACGACATATCTATTTGATTGCTATTTATTTGTCAATCCATCTTGGCTACTATGGCGCCATTGCATCCGATATGGAATGAATATGAATCGTCTGTATTACCTCTTCGATCCCCTCTGCGGCTGGTGCTATGGCGCTGGGCCTGTCCTCGCGCTGCTGTCGCAACGCGGCGGCGACCAGCCGCAACTGCTGCCCAGCGGCCTGTTCGCGGGCGAAGGCGCAAGGCCCATGGACGACGCCTTTGCCGCCTACGCCTGGAGCAATGACCAGCGCATCGAGCGCTTGACGGGCCAGCCCTTCAGCGCGCTCTACCGCAGCCAGGTGCTGGACAACCACGAGCGCATGTTCGACAGTGGCCCTGCCACGGTCGCGCTGACCGCCGTGGCCTTGACGGCGCCGCAACGCGAGGCCGAGGCGCTCAAAGCCATCCAGCATGCGCGCTATGTCGATGGGCTGGACAACACCGCCATCCCGGTGCTGCTGGCCTTGCTGCGTGGCCTGGGGCTTGAAGAGGCCGCTGCCCGGCTGGCAGCCCCCGATGTGGCGCTGATGGAAGCCTACAGCGCAAGAACAGCCCAGGCCCAGCAGCTGATGCGCGCGCTGGGTGCGCAAGGTGTACCCAGCTTTGTGCTGGAGCACGATGGCCAGCGGCAGCTGCTGAATGCGAGCACGGCTTTTTCCAACCCCGAGGCCTTCGCCGACCAATGGCTGGCCGCCTGAATCAGCAAGGATTGACGGCATGACGACAAGCAACCTGGACACCATTCGCGCCACTTACGAAGGCAGCCCCGAGGACAACGCGCAGCACCTGATGGCGGCGCTGGCGCCTGACGCGCTGTGGATCGAGGCGGCAGGATCGCCCTATGCCGGCAGCTATGTGGGTGCTGCGCAAATCGTTGAAGGCGTGTTTGCGCGCCTGGGCAATGACTGGGCGACCTTTAGCGCCCAGGTACACAGCTACCTGGCCGATGGTGATCGGGTCGCTGTCTTTGGCCGTTACGCCGGCACTCACCGCGCCAGTGGCAAAGCGATGGAGGCGAGCTTTTCGCATCTCTACCAGCTGCGTGGTGGCCGGATCATTCGCATGGAGCAGGTGGTGGACAGCGCCCCCATGTTGCAGGCCATGCAGGCATAAGGCCATGTACAGCCCTGATGAACTGCGCCAGTTGCAGGCCCTGGTCGCCCAATGGCGAGCGGGCGACTGGCATGCCGCACACAACGGCGTGCAGCACTACCCCGGCCTGCTCGCGGCATGGCTGCACGGCATCCTGCATTTGCAGGAAGGCGATCTGGAAGATGCCGAGAACTGGTACGACCGCGCCGGCAAGCGTTTTCGCCAGCGCGAGACCTGGGAGCAGGAGCTGGCCCAGCTGGAAGAAGCCATGGCACAAGCCCTGGAACAAAGCACGGCAGCGGGCGCTGCCCATACCTAACACCCGGGGGCCGCAGGATGGCCTGCGCCCCTCTTTTTCTAACACTTTGAAAGCAAGCAAGACCATGAAGCAACGCTACTACACCCTGTCCGCCTGCGCGCTGGCCGCTGCCCTGTTGGTGGGCTGCGATCGCAACAGCACCGAATCGGCGCCTGCGGCACCTGCCGCCAGTGCCCCCGCAGCACCCGCACCAGCTGACACCCAGCAGGCGGCCTTGACCACCGAGGTCTTCAACCCAGGCGAGCAGGCGATCTTTGCGGTGTCCTCCGTGCTGGTGCAGGGCAAGACGGACGCGGTGCTGATCGATGCACAGTTCTCGGCGGAGCAGGCGCGCAAGCTGGCGGACAAGATCAAGGCCACGGGCAAGCGCCTGACGACGATCTACATCAGCCATGGCGACCCGGACTTCTACTTTGGCCTGGACACCCTGCAGGCGGCTTTCCCCGAGGCCAAGATTTTGGCCACGCCGCAGACCATTGCCCATATCAAGGAAACGAATGAAGCAAAGCTGAAGGTTTGGGGCCCCAAGCTGGGCGAGAACGCGCCCAAGCAGTTGGTGGTGCCTGAACCCCTGCAAGGCGACAGCCTGCAACTGGAGGGGCAGACCCTGCAGCTGATCGGCCTCGACAGCCCGGCGCCCGACCGCACGGTGCTGTGGATCCCATCGATCAAGACGGTGGCCGGCGGCATCCCGGTGATGGCCGGTGAGCATGTGTGGATGGCCGATACCCAGACGCCGCAGTCCCACACGGATTGGCTGGCGATGCTTGAGCGCATCAAGGCGCTGGGCCCCGAGGTGGTGATCCCCGGTCACTTTGTGGGCACCATGCCTGCAGGCACGGCGGCGGTGGACTTTACCGCCGATTACATCCGCGCTTTTGACGAAGAGACGGCCAAGGCCCAGGATGGCGCGGCGCTGGAAGCGGCGATGAAGCAGCGCTTCCCCAATCTGGGAGGGCTCGAAAGCCTGGCTCTGAGCGCCAAGGTGGCCAAGGGCGAGATGCAGTGGCATTGATCCAGCGCTGAGAAGGACCACGGCGCTGCACCCCCGCCGGGATCGGCCATCCCGGCGGGGGTGCATTGCTTTGTGCCTACAATGCGTGCTTTGGCTGGAATCTCCAGCCCCCTTGGCGTGCGCGCCAGATTCCAGGCCTTTATTCGTTGTTTGTTAATGCAGCACATTCGTAATTTTTCCATCATTGCCCATATTGACCATGGCAAATCGACCTTGGCAGACCGCCTGATCCAGTATTGCGGAGGTCTGGCCGATCGTGACATGGAGGCGCAGGTGCTGGACTCGATGGACATCGAGAAAGAGCGCGGCATCACCATCAAGGCACAAACCGCTGCTTTGAACTACAAGGCCAAGGATGGCAAGGTTTACAACCTCAACCTGATCGACACCCCCGGCCACGTGGACTTTTCCTATGAAGTCTCCCGCTCGCTGTCGGCCTGCGAAGGCGCGCTCCTGGTGGTGGATGCCTCGCAAGGCGTGGAAGCCCAGACGGTGGCCAACTGCTACACCGCGCTGGATTTGGGCGTCGAAGTGTTTGCCGTGCTCAACAAGATGGACCTGCCCAATGCAGATCCGGACAATGCCAAGGCTGAGATCGAGGATGTCATCGGCATCGATGCCACCGATGCGATTCCCTGCTCGGCCAAGACCGGCATGGGCATTGAAGAAATCCTGGAAGCCGTGGTGGCCAAGGTGCCGCCGCCCAAGGGCGATCCCGAGGCACCGCTGCGCGCGATGATCGTGGACAGCTGGTTCGACCCCTATGTGGGCGTCGTGATGCTGGTGCGCGTGGTCGATGGTCAGCTCAAGAAGAATGAGCGCTTCAAGATGATGGCCACCGGTGCCGCCTACGAAGCCAATACGCTGGGCGTTTTCACCCCCGCCAATGAACCGCGCAACAGCCTCAAGGCCGGCGAAGTGGGCTACATCATTGCCGGCATCAAGGAGCTGAAGGCGGCCAAGGTGGGTGACACCATCACCTTGGAAAAGAAGCTGCCCAACAACCTGGGCCCTGCCGCCGAGCCGCTGCCCGGCTTCAAGGAAGTCAAATCCCAGGTGTTTGCCGGGCTGTACCCGACCGAAGCCTCGGAGTATGACCAGCTGCGCGATGCGCTGGAAAAACTGCAGCTCAATGATGCGGCGCTGCAGTACGAGCCTGAAGTGTCGCAAGCGCTGGGCTTTGGCTTCCGCTGCGGCTTCCTGGGCCTGCTGCACATGGAGATCGTGCAAGAGCGCCTGGAGCGCGAGTTTGACCAGGACCTGATCACCACCGCCCCCAGCGTGGTCTACCAGGTGCTCAAGGCCGATGGCGAGATCATCGACGTCGAGAACCCGTCCAAGATGCCCGATGCCGGCCGTCTGGAAGAAGTGCGGGAACCGATCGTGACGGTGCACCTCTATATGCCACAGGAATACGTTGGCCCGGTGATGACCCTGGCCAACCAGAAGCGCGGTGTGCAGCTGGACATGGCCTACCACGGTCGCCAGGTGATGCTCACCTACGAGATGCCTCTGGGCGAAATCGTGCTGGACTTCTTTGACAAGCTCAAATCGGTCTCGCGCGGTTACGCGTCGATGGACTATGAATTCAAGGAGTACCGCCCCTCAGAGGTGGTCAAGGTTGATATCTTGCTGAATGGTGAAAAGGTGGACGCACTGTCCATCATCGTTCACCGCTCGCAGTCGGTGTACCGCGGCCGTGCCGTGGTGGCCAAGATGCGCGAGATCATCAGCCGCCAGATGTTCGATGTGGCGATCCAGGCGGCGATTGGCGCCAACATCATCGCCCGCGAAACCGTCAAGGCGATGCGCAAGAACGTGCTGGCCAAGTGCTATGGCGGCGACGTTTCGCGCAAGCGCAAGCTGCTGGAAAAACAGAAGGCCGGTAAGAAGCGCATGAAGCAGATCGGCTCGGTGGAAGTGCCACAAGAGGCCTTTCTGGCGATTTTGCAAGTGGACGATTAAGAAAAGCAGCCCAGAACAAAGTTATGCAAATCCTGACAACACTGATTCTGGCCGCCTTTGTGGCCTATATGGGCGCCTGGTACAGCGGCGCGATCGAGGGCAACTTTGCCCTGCTGCTGTTTTTGGCCACCGTCATCACCGGTGCCTACTGGCTGGCAGAGCGTTTTTACTTTTTCCCCCGCCGCAAGGCCGCTGCCGTTCAACTGGAGGCTTCGGCCCAAGAGCGCCGCCGGCAGCTCGATGCCCAAGGCATCCAGAAGGTCGATGGCGATGACCTGGAAGAGGGCAAGGCGCGCCTGCTGATGCAGCCCTGGTGGCTGGATTGGACCGCCGGTCTGTTCCCGGTGATCATCGTGGTCTTTATCCTGCGCTCTTTCCTGTTTGAGCCGTTCAAGATTCCGTCGGGCTCGATGATCCCGACCTTGCAGGTGGGCGACCTGATCTTGGTCAACAAGTTCACCTATGGCGTGCGCCTGCCGGTGATCAACAAGAAGATCAGCGATGGCACGCCGCCCAAGCGTGGCGATGTGATGGTGTTCCGCTATCCGCCGCAGCCCAGCATGGACTACATCAAGCGTGTGGTGGGCGTACCCGGTGACGAGGTGGCCTACATCAACAAGCGCCTGACCATCAATGGCCAGGCCGTGCCGACGACCAACCAGCCCGATTATTTCGAGCAGGATGCGATGCGCTACTTCAAGCAGATTGAAGAGCAGCTGGGCGACAAGCCCCACCGCTCGATCATCAACCCGGATGTGCCCAACTTTGTTCAGGGCGTGACCGACTTCAAGTACAAGGACAACTGCCGCTACAGCGTCGAAGGCGTGACCTGCAAGGTGCCCGAAGGCCACTACTTCATGATGGGCGACAACCGCGACAATTCGTTGGATTCCCGTTACTGGGGCTTTGTGCCGGATGCGAATATTGTGGGTCGGGCCTTCTTTGTCTGGATGAATTTCGGTAACATCAAGCGCATCGGACCATTTAACTAAAAAAGTTTTCTAAGAGGGATTGACTATGCAGGCTATGAAACAAGCACCCCGACACCGCCAACGCGGCATGTCGTTCATCGGTGTGGTGCTCTGGGGTTTCATCATTGTGGTTTTGGCCATTGTGGGCAGCAAAGCAGTCCCGATCGTGATCGAGAACATGAACATCAAGAAGGCAGCCGTCAAGGCTGCCCGCCAGGGCTCGACGGTGCAGGAAGTGCGCACCATCTATGAACGCTCGCAGGCGATTGATGACATGACATCGGTGAATGCCAAGGATTTGGAAGTGACCAAGGATACGGACGGCAAGATTGTGGTGTCGTACAGCTATGAGCGGGACATCCCCTTGTACGGACCGGCTTTCTTGGTCTTCCGTTTTAACGATAGTGTGAAGTAGGTGGAACCAGAACTCAGTCGATTGCAGGAACGCCTGCAGTATTCTTTTGCGAACGGTGCGTTGCTGCAGCGAGCGGTAACGCACCGTAGTTTTTGTGCGGATCACAATGAGCGCCTGGAGTTTCTCGGCGACTCGGTGTTGGGCCTGGCGGTATCGACGATGCTGTTCCAGCAGCTCAAGGGCACCCCGGAAGGTGAGCTCTCGCGCATGCGGGCCAACCTGGTCAAGCAAGACACCTTGCACCAGATTGCGCTGCGCCTGCAGCTGGCCAAGGTGCTGCGCCTGGGAGAGGGCGAGTCCAAATCGGGCGGACGCGAACGTCCCTCGATCCTCGCTGACGCGGTCGAGGCGATTATCGGAGCGGTTTACTTGGATGCTGGTTATACGCAGGCCGAGGCCATCGTGCATCATCTGTACGAGCGCGTAGAGATCTCGCAGCACATGTCTGCGGCCTCCAAGGATGCCAAGACGGCGCTGCAGGAATGGCTGCAGGCACGCAAGAAATCGGTGCCGGAGTATGTGGTGACCGGTACCACCGGCGCTGCGCATGCGCAGACCTTCCATGTCGACTGTGTGGTGCCGGCCTTCCAGGCCCGCAGCGAAGGTGCCGGCGCATCGCGCCGCGCAGCCGAGCAGGCGGCCGCCGCCATCATGTTGCAACAATTGCAGACCCAGCATCGCTAAGCTTTTATGACCTCCAAAAAATCCAATCCTCCAGAAGCCGCTGGGCAAGATGCTGCTTCGCTGCTGCCTTCGGGCCAGTCCGTGTCCGATCTCGATGCCATGCTGGCCGCGGCCAAGCCCGGCACGCCGGTTGCCCGTGTCACGCCGGCCGATGCGGCCCCGGCTGACGCGCCCGCTGTGCCTACCGGTCCCCAACGCTGCGGTTTGATCGCCATTGTCGGCAAGCCCAATGTAGGCAAGTCCACGTTGATGAATGCGCTGGTCGGCCAGAAGATCTCGATCACCTCGCGCAAGGCGCAGACCACGCGCCACCGCATCACGGGCATCCGTACGCAGGACAACACACAGTTTGTGTTTGTCGATACGCCCGGTTTCCAGACCCGCCATTCGCGCGCGCTGAACAAGTCGCTCAACAAGACGGTGATGGGCGCCATTGGCGATGTGGACCTGATCCTGTTTGTCGTCGAAGCAGGCAGCTTCACCCTGGCCGACGCCAAGGTGCTGTCGCTGTTCAAGCCGGGCATTCCCACCTTGCTGATTGCTAACAAGCTCGACACCATCCATCGCCGCCATGAAATCGCGCCCTGGCTGCGTGATATGCAAGAGCGCCACCCGTTTGCCGAGTTCGTGCCGATGTCGGCCAAAAACAAGGGCGATATCGATCGGATGTTTGGCATCTGCGAGAAATACCTGCCCGAGCAAGCCTGGTTCTATGGCCCCGAAGAGCTGACCGACCGCAGCGAGAAGTTTCTGGCCTCCGAGACGGTGCGCGAGAAGCTGTTCCGCTTCACCGGCGATGAGCTGCCCTACACCTCGACCGTCATCATCGACAAGTTCGAGGAAGAGCCCAGCAAGGCACATGGCCGCTTCATGCGCATTGCCGCAACCATCGTGGTTGAGCGTGATGGGCACAAGGCCATGGTCATTGGCGAGAAGGGCGAAAAGCTCAAGCGCATCAGCACTGAGGCGCGCCAGGAGCTGGAAAAGCTGCTGAACGCCAAGGTGTTCCTGGAAGTCTGGGTCAAGGTCAAGTCCGGCTGGGCCGATGACGAGGCCCGCGTCAAGTCCTTCGGCTACGAATAAGCCCCGCAAGCCTGGCTATCTGCCCGGCTTGTAGGCAGCAGTCTCTTAGCGCTGCAGGGGCTTGCCAGCCGCTGCAGCAGCGCCTGGCCTGGTGGGCTACCCTGTGATACCCCGGTGATCTCTGCGATCACGTACTGCAACGACCCCCGCCATGGCTGTCAAGCGCGTCAACGAAGAACCTGCCTATATCCTGCACCGCTATGACTGGAGCGAATCCAGCCTGGTGCTGGAGTGCTTTACCCGGCATCGGGGGCGGGTCGCCCTGGTCGCCAAGGGCGTCAAAAAACCGACGTCCAGCTTTCGGCCGGTGCTGCTGGCGCTGCAGCCGCTGCGCCTGTCCTGGGGCATTGCCGGCGAGGCGGCTTCGGACATCCACACCCTCAAAAGCGCCGAGTGGGTCGGCGGCCACACCATGCCCGTGGGCGGCGGTCTGCTGTCAGGCCTCTACCTCAACGAGCTGCTGATGCGCCTGCTGGCGCGCGAAGACCCGTTTGCCAACCTCTTCGACATCTATGCCGGTGTGGTGCGGGTGCTGGCTACCGACCACGGGGATGTGCTGGAGCCTGTGTTGCGCGCCTTTGAATTGCTGCTGCTGCGCGAGCTGGGACTGCTGCCTTCGCTGGCGGAACAGACCCTGTCGCTGCAGCCGCTCAAGGCCCAGGGCCGCTACGTGCTGGTGCCGGATGCCGGCTTGCGCGAGGCCCATGGGCAGGACAGGGCGGGGCTCTCAGGTGCACAATGGGAGGCCCTGGAAGAAGCGCTGTTGGCGGCAAACCCCTATCCCGCCGTCCTCAGGGCTTGCGTGATGTGTGCAGGCGAGCTAAAAGTTCAGTTGCGTACGCTGTTGCAGCACCATTGTGGTCAGCCGGTACTGCGTACGCGCCAGTTGATGATGGATATCCAATCACTATGACTACCCCCGTGAAAACTGCCCTGTCTATCAACCTCAACAAGGTGGCACTGGTGCGCAACACCCGCCATCTGGATATCCCCAGCGTGACGCGTGCGGCACGTCTGTGCCTGGAAGCAGGCGCGCAGGGGATCACCGTGCATCCCCGACCGGATGAACGCCATATCCGCCCCGGCGATGTGGAAAAGCTGGCCGGCGTGATCGCCACCTGGCCGGTCAAGCGTGAGTTCAACATCGAGGGCAACCCTTTTCACAACCTGATGGACTATGTGCGCCAGTACCGCCCGCACCAGGTGACCTTTGTGCCGGACGGCCAGGACCAGTTCACCAGTGACCATGGCTGGAGCTTTCCGCAGGATGCCGAGCGCCTGCAGCCGCTGATTGCGGAATGCAAGGCGCTGGGCGTGCGCGTGAGTTTGTTCATGGACCCGATCCCTGAGCAAATGGCCGCTGCCAAGGCGGTGGGTGCCGACCGGGTAGAGCTGTACACCGAGCCCTATGCCGCTGCCTTTGGTACTCCTGAGCAAAGTGTGCAACTGGCGCGCTACGCAGCAGCGGCCAAGGCCGCGCAGGCAGCGGGCCTGGGCGTCAATGCGGGCCATGACCTGAGCCTGCGCAACCTGACCCCTTTTGTGGCCAACGTTCCCCAGGTACTGGAGGTGTCGATCGGCCATGCCTTTGTGACCGATGCGCTGGAGATGGGCTATGCCGAAGCCGTGCGTGCCTACCGCCGCTCGCTCGATGCCCGCGCCGATGGCGTGTTGCTGTAACTCAAGCAGAGGCGTTGTGACAGCATGATCTACGGCATTGGCACCGACATCTGCGATATCCGCCGCATTCGCGCGACCCTGGAACGCCAAGGCGAGCGCTTTGCCCACAAGGTGCTGGCCGAGGGCGAGCTGGCCGTCTGGCGCCGCCGCAGCGAGCGCTGGCCCGACCGGGGCGTGCGCTACATGGCCACCCGCTTTTCGGCCAAGGAGGCCTTCAGCAAGGCCGTGGGCCTGGGCATGCGCATGCCGATGACCTGGCGCAACTGCGAGGTCATCAACCTGCCCAGCGGCAAGCCTGGCATACGCCTGCATGGCGAGCTGGCCACCTGGTTTGAGGCGCAGGGCCTGACAGCCCATATCACCGTGACCGATGAGGTCGACTATGCGGCGAGCTTTTGCGTCGTCGAGAAGCTCTGACCTCCGTTCCTCCGGGCCCTCGCAGGGCCCGTTTTTGAATCTTCCGCGCCCTTGCGCTCCCTTCCATGCACGCTCCTCTGATCATTGATATCGCCGGCAAGGCCCTGACCGATGCCGACCGCGCCCGCCTGTCGCACCCGCTGGTGGGGGGCATCATCTTGTTCGCCCGCAACTGGGACAACCGCTCGGCGCTGGTGCAGCTGTGCGCGCAGATCAAGGCCGTCAAGCCCGATCTGCTGATTTGTGTGGACCATGAGGGTGGACGCGTGCAGCGCTTTCGCAGCGATGGTTTTACCCACATCCCTCCGATGCGCCACTTTGGCCAGATGTGGATGGACGACGGCCAGGGCAGCAAGCACCGCCCGGGTAGCGGCGCAATGCGGGCGATGAATGCAGCCACCGCTGCCGGCTATGTGCTGGGCGCCGAGCTGCGCGCCTGCGCGGTGGATTTCAGCTTCACCCCGGTCCTGGATCTGGACTATGGCGAAAGCTCGGTCATCGGCGACCGCAGCTTTCACCGCGACCCGCGCGTGGTCGCGATGCTGGCCAAGAGCCTCATGCACGGGCTGCTGCAAGCGGGCATGGGCAATTGCGGCAAGCACTTCCCTGGCCATGGCTTTGTCAAGGCAGATTCGCATGTTGCCATTCCGGTCGATGCGCGCAGCCTGAGCGCCATCCTGGCCGAGGATGCCGCACCTTACCCCTGGCTGAGCAGTGTGCTGACCGCCGTGATGCCCGCCCACGTCATCTACCCCAAGGTGGACAAGCGCCCGGCCGGATTTAGCGAGAAATGGCTCAAGGATGTGCTGCGTACCCGTCTGCGCTATGACGGCGCGATCTTCAGCGATGACCTGAGCATGGAAGGCGCACGCCGCATCAACGGCGAGGTGATCAGCTACACCGATGCGGCGCTGGCGGCTTTGGCGGCCGGCTGCGACATGGTGCTGCTGTGCAACCAGAGCCTGGGCCTGGGTGCCCATGTGGATGAGCTGCTCGACGGCATGGACGAGGCCCTGCGCAGCGGCCGTTGGCAGCCGGACGAGGATTCGGAATCGCGCCGCCTGGCATTGCTGCCCGAGACGGTACCCCAACCCTGGGATGAGCTGATGCGCCAGCCCGCCTACCAGGACGCGCTGGACCTGCTGGCCTGAGCGAGTTGCTGACGGTGGTGATCTTTTAAGCCCCGCCTCAGCCCCGTCCTCTAGATTGCTCTCATCCCCTAGATGGCTGAGAGCGATGCCCCTACACAACCCCTTGCGCCGTGTGGCGCTGGCCTGCCGCGAAACCTTGGCGCTCGCGCGGCCCTATTTTGTCTCCGAGGACAAGCGCCGCGCCTGGGGCCTGCTAGCGGCCATCGTGGCGCTCAACCTGGCCGCCGTGTTCATGCTGGTGCAGATCAACAGCTGGAACCGGGTGTTCTACGATGCGCTGCAGAACAAGCAGGCGGATGTGTTCTGGCACCAGCTCTGGCGCTTTTTGTGGCTGGCGCTGGTCTACATCGTCATTGCGGTCTACAAGTTCTACCTGACCCAGCTGCTGCAATGGCACTGGCGCCGCTGGCTGACCGCGCACCTGCAAGGCCGTTGGCTCGCCCACAAGGCGTTCTACCGCATGGAGCTGGGGCGCTATGGCGGCGGGCCCAAGGCGCCGGACAACCCTGACCAGCGGATCCAGGAAGACATCAACCTGTTCAGCAGCTACAGCGTGGCGCTCAGCATGGGCCTGTTGAATGCGCTGGTCACCTTTGTCAGCTTTGTCGGCATTCTCTGGGGCTTGAGCGCGGCGATGGACCTGAGCCTGCCCGCCGCGCTGGGCGGCGGCAGCCTGCATATTCCCGGCTTTATGGTCTGGATGGCCGTGCTGTACTGCCTCGTGGGCAGTGCCATATCGCTGTGGCTGGGCAAGCCGCAGGTGCGGCTCAACAACCAGCAGCAGCGCCTGGAGGCCAACTACCGCCACCACATGGTCCGCGTGCGCGAGCATGCCGAAGCCATTGCGATGGACAGCGGCGAGCAGGTCGAGGGCGAGCAACTGCGCCTGCGCTTTGGCGATGTGATGGCCAACTACCTGCAGCTGGTCAAGCAGCAAAAGCGCATGGCCTGGTTCAGCAATTTCTTTGGCCAGGCCGCCGTGGTGTTTCCGTTCATCATTGCCGCGCCGCGCTTTTTCAGCGGTGCCATCCAGCTGGGCCAGCTGATGCAGATTGCCTCGGCCTTTAACCAGGTGCAGGATTCGCTCAGCTGGATCGTCAACAACTACAGCGATATTGCAGCTTGGCGGGCCACCAGCCAGCGTCTGGCAAGCTTTGAGGCAGGCCTGCGGGCGCAGGCCCAGCCGCAAGGCGCTGCGCTGGCAGCGGGCGACCAGCTGCAAACCCAGGGCTTGCAGGTGAGTCTGCCCGATGGCCGGGTCGTCATCGATGCCGCAGACTTGCAGATTGACCCGGGCCAGCAGCTGCTGATCAGCGGTCGGTCTGGCAGCGGCAAATCCACCTTGCTGCGCAGCTTGGCCGGCATCTGGCCCTTTGCGCAGGGGCGGGTACAGCGGCCGATGGATGGCATGTTTATCGCGCAGCGCCCTTACTTCCCCGATGGCAGCCTGCGCCAGGCACTGGCCTATCCGCAGGCCGCTGCTACCTATACTGATGCGCAGTTGCAAGCGGCGTTGGCAGCGGCGCAGCTGCCGCTGTTGGTGGCGCGCCTGGACGAGGTGGCTGCCTGGAATGCCGTGCTGTCTGGCGGTGAGCAACAGCGCCTGGCCATTGCGCGCGTGCTGCTCAAGCGGCCTGCCTGGGTGTTTGCCGATGAAGCCACCAGTGCACTCGACCAGGACACTGAAGCCGCCATCTATGGCCAGTTGCAGCGGCTGGTGCGCGAGCGCGGCGGTGCACTGGTATCGGTGGCGCACCGCGACAGCGTGCAGGCTTTCCATGACCTGCGTTGGCAACTGGACCCCGAACAGCGTGCACTACTGCAAATCGCTCTCAAGCAGTGATCGGCGGGTTCCCGCGCACCCATAAAAAATGCCTGCACGAGGCAGGCATTGGCTGTATGTGGCGCAGCGCTTAGGCGACGGCGCCGACACCCAGCAGAGCGATCACCAGGAACACCACGGCGATAGCTACAAAGATGAAGAAAAGGATCTTGGCAATACCTGCTGCACCCGACGCAATGCCGGTAAAGCCGAAGACACCGGCCAGCAACGAGATCACCGCAAAAATAATGGCCCACTTAAGCATCGAACACCTCCTGTTGTCATGTGATGGTTGATCTTAAGCAGGGGGCCCGAGCAACGCCGTGGGCCGAAGATGTAAGTAGAGGTAGGCTGGCGCTGACAGTTGCGGATCGGTTGACTTGCCCCTTCGTTATGGGACCGATGGGGTCTGCGCGGGCTCCGCCGGGCTGGCCTCGGGTGGCTGCTGCGGTGGTGGGTCATCGGTCCAGCGGCGCACCACTTTTTGGAAGATGTGGGTATTGGGGATCTGCAGCACCACACTTTGGCTGCGGTCAGCGACAAAGTCCTCGATGGTGGTGTAGAGCATGTTGATATCGACCACCCGGCCCTTGGCGCCGGGCTTGTCCAAGCCGTCGAGCACTTCGATGTAGTCGCCCAGGCGGTAGGGCCGCACGGTGAAGATCAGTACGGCGCAGAAGAAGTTGGAGAGCACGCTCCAGGCAGCAAAAAAGGCCACAGCGCCCACGGCGGCGAAGCCCGAGAAGGCGGTCCACAACACGGTGGCGCTGACCCCTAAACGCTCCAGAATCAGCAGGCAGGTGCCGCCGATGATGAGCCAGCGCACGAGGCCCTTGATGGGCACGGCCAGCTCCAGCGGCCAGTGGTAGTGCTGGGCCATGCGGGTGATGAGCTTGCGGGTGGCGTAGTTGAGGCTGACGGCGAGCAGCAGGACCAAGGTGATCTGCATGGCAGGCACGATGATGTCCACCCATTCGGCGGCCCATTCAGGGATCAGGAGTTTGAGTCGGTTCATGGCGGGGAGCAGAGCGCGCAGCGGGCACCCAGGGCGCCCGTGTTAGAGGATGTGTTGATTATCAGCGATGAGAGGGCGGCAAGAAGGCGGCATTCAGGCCAGCGGCAGCTGGCTTTCCTGCGCGCGGCAGGCCTCGTCATGCCAATCGACCAGGGCCTGGATGTCCATGGCCATGCGGGCCTGGCCCAGTTGTGCGATGAACTGGCAGGCGCTGTACTGCGCGGCTTGCTTGTCGTAGACATGCGTCCAGTCTGCCCGGGCCGCCAGCTGGTTGGCAGCGGCCGGCCAGCGCCGCACTTGGGGGCTGGGACCGGACAGGCCCATGCGCCAGGGCTTGCCGGTGACGCGGGCGCGGAAGCACTGCTGCTGCAGGCACAGGCGCTGGTAGATGGGATCGACCTGCAAGGCGGAGAACAGCGTCTGCACGGCGCTGTCTGTGGGCAGCATGGTCTCGTGGGTCACGATGATGCGCAACCCTTTGGGCGTGCTGTACACGCGCAGGCCCCAGTCGGGGTGCTGCTGGCTGAAGGCGGTTACCCGCTCCAGCGCCACCTGCCGGGGATCGGCGCTGCCGGCCAGCTTTTGCCGCGCATTCAGCCAGCGCCGCAGCCACAGTGCCAGCACCACCGCTGCGCCGGTCAGCGCCAGCATGGCGGGCACCACGCCGCCCAGCGCAAACACCACAAAGCACGCGGCCAGCGCAAAGAAGGCAGCAATCAACATGGTTGCCGCGCTGGGCGCCGGTGGGCGGCGGGGGAAGTCCATGTCGGCGATGGCGACATCGGGGGTGTTGAGGCAGTGCGCGCCATAGCTGTTGCGCGTCATCACGGTGCGGCCACGTTGCGCGAGGATCTCTTCCCGGATGGGGGTGTGGTCGTTCAGCCCGTATTCGCCCAGCCGTTCCATGCGCTGGAAGCTGGCATCCAGATGGCGCATCTGCGGGGCGCTGAGTACCTGGTCGAGGGCAGTCTGCGCGCGTTGCTGGGCATGGGCCTGCGCGGCGTCCAGGCTCTGGTCGGACCAGCCCCAGCGTTGCACGGTGGCGCCATGGCGGCGGCCGGTTTCATGGCGCAGGCGCGCTTGCGCCCAGTAGCGGGGTATTTGCATGCAGGCCAGTATATCGGCGACAGGCGGGCATGAAAAAGCGGCATAGGCCCCTTGGGAGAGCCTATGCCGCCTGGCGCTGCTGGCAGGCCGAGGGCCTGTAGGGGGCGTTATTGCTCGCGGCGCAGGGCCGGGAACAGGATGATGTCGCGGATGCTGGCGCTGTCGGTCAGCAGCATCATGAAGCGGTCGATACCGATGCCGCAGCCGCCGGTGGGGGGCATGCCGTACTCCAACGCGCGCACAAAGTCGTGGTCGTAGTACATGGCTTCGTCATCGCCGCCATCCTTGGCAGCGACCTGGGCGTTGAAGCGGGCGGCCTGGTCTTCGGCGTCGTTCAGCTCGGAGAAGCCGTTGCCGAACTCGCGGCCGGTGATGTAGAGCTCAAAGCGCTCGGTCACTTCGGGGCGGTCATCGTTGGCGCGGGCCAGCGGGCTGATCTCGGTCGGGTGCTCCATGATGAAGGTGGGGTTCCAGAGCTTGTCTTCGACCAGCTCCTCAAAGTAGAGCACCTGCAGGCTGGCGAGGGTGCGGCCCGCCAGCTTGTCCTTCTCTTCCTTCATGCCCAGTTTCTTCAGCGCATTGGTGAGCCATTCGCGGTTGCCCACGTTCTCGCCGGCGTCGGTGTACTTGACGATGGCTTCGGTGATGGTCAGGCGCTCGAAAGGCTGGGTCAGGTCCACCGGCTTGCCGCCATAGGTCAGCTCCAAGGTGCCCACGGCCTTCATCGCGGCGTCGCGGATCAGCGCTTCGGTGTAGTCCATCAGGTCGCGGTAGTTCCAGTAGGCCGCGTAGAACTCCATCATCGTGAACTCAGGGTTGTGGCGCACCGACACCCCTTCGTTGCGGAAGTTGCGGTTGATCTCGAACACGCGCTCAAAGCCGCCAACGATCAGGCGCTTGAGGTAGAGCTCAGGCGCAATGCGCAGGTACATCTCCTGGTCCAGCGCATTATGGTGGGTGATGAAGGGCTTGGCATTGGCACCGCCGGGGATGGGGTGCAGCATGGGGGTTTCGACTTCGAGGAAGCCGTGCTCGACCATGAACTCACGGATGCCCGACACCGCCTTGGAGCGGGCCACAAAGCGCTTGCGCGCCTCTTCGTCGGTCATCAGGTCGACATAGCGCTGGCGCACCTTCTGCTCCAGATCGGCCATGCCATGGAACTTGTCAGGCATGGGGCGCAGGCTCTTGGTGAGCATGCGAATCTTGCTGACCTTGATCGACAGCTCGCCGGTCTTGGTCTTCATCAGCAGGCCTTCGGCGCCGATGATGTCGCCCAGGTCCCACTTCTTGAAGTCGGCATAGACCTCTTCACCGACGGTATCGCGGGTGACGTAGAGCTGGATGCGGCCGGTGGCGTCTTGCACGGTGGCAAAGCTGGCCTTGCCCATGACACGCTTGAGCATCATGCGGCCGCCCACGCTGACCGTGATGGCAGCGGCTTCCAGGTCGGTGGCGTCCTGGTCCGCATGGGCCGCAATCAGGGCGGCAGCGCGGTCGGCGGGCTTGAAGTCATTGGGGAAAGCCACACCTTTGCCTTGGCGCTGTGCTTCGCGCAGGGCTTTGAGTTTTTCGCGGCGCTCAGCAATCAGTTGGTTTTCGTCGTGCGCAACCGGCGCGGTCTCGGGAGTGGTGTGGTTTTCAGACATGAAGAGGCCAGCATTGCGCTGGTGAACGGCCAAAACCTGCCATTTTAAGATTTTTCGCAGGGCCTGTGCCCGCAAAAGCCGTAGTGTCCGACTGCTGCGCCGCTTTTCGTCCCTGGCGCGCCGGGGGATTTGCTGGTGCTAGCCAGGGCGGCGGCCCTAGAATAACAGCTTCAAGCCCTTAGCTATTGGCCTGCCAGCTTCATTTTTAATAGCAAATTCGCATTCTCGGGATGGCTCCCGACTGGAAACACCGATGCTTTTTCAAATCCTGTCCCTGCTGCTCAATATTGCAGGTGGTCTGCTGACCGGTGCCTGCCTGCTGCGCTGGTACATGCAGTACCAGCGCGTGTCCTTCAACAACCCCTTGGGCCAGCTGGTGCTGGCGCTGACGAGCTGGATGGTGCTGCCGCTGCGCAAGTTCACCAAGCGCGTGCCAGGGGGCGATTGGGCCAGCATCCTGGGCGCCTGGCTGGTGCAGCTGCTGCAGTTTGTGCTGCTGTGGCTGCTGTCGGGCGGCCTGGCATCGCTGCTGTCGGTGGTGGTGGTTGCGACCATTGGCGTGGCCAATATCGCCATCTCCACGATGGTGGTCATCACCCTGGTGCATGCGGTGCTGTCCTGGCTGGCGTCGGGCAATGCAGTGATGAACGCCGTGTTCTACCAGCTCACCGCGCCGCTGCTGCGCCCTTTGCGCAAGGTCATCCCCTTGGTCGGTGGCGTGGATCTGTCGCCCATCGTGCTGCTGGTGGGCTTGCAGATCATCTCCATCATGCTGGCGCACCTGCAGTCGCGCTTGCTGATGGCGGTGTGATGCCGTAGTGGGGCCTGGGCCTAGACCTAGACGCAAAAAAACCGCCATAGGCGGTTTTTTTGTGGGGGTTAGCGGCCTAGAAGGCCACCACGCCGATCAGGAGACAGCGTCAGCCGGCAGGCGTTGCAGCATGGCCAGGCTGCTGGCAATGCGGTCGCGCAGCTCGCGGCGGTCCACGATCATGTCCACGCCACCCTTTTGCTGCAGGAACTCGGCGCGCTGGAAGCCTTCGGGCAGCTTCACACGCACGGTGTTCTCGATCACGCGCGGGCCGGCAAAGCCGATCAGCGCCTTGGGTTCGGCCATGACGATATCGCCCATAAACGCAAAACCGGCAGACACGCCGCCCATGGTCGGATCGGTCAGCACGCTGATGTAGGGCAGGCCCTTCTTGGCAAAGCGGGTCAGCGCGGCATTGGTCTTGGCCATCTGCATCAGGCTGAGCAGGCCTTCCTGCATGCGGGCACCGCCGGTGGCGGTGAAGCACACAAACGGCACTTTTTGCTCGATGGCGGTTTCGACGCCGCGCACAAAGCGCTCGCCAACGACCGAGCCCATCGAGCCGCCCATGAATTCAAACTCAAAGCAGGCCACCACCAGGTTGACGCTCTTGACCGAGCCGCCCATCACCACCAGTGCATCGGTCTCGCCGGTGTTCTCCAGCGCTTCCTTGAGGCGCTCGGGGTACTTGCGGCTGTCCTTGAACTTCAGCGCATCGACGGGCAGCACTTCCTGGCCAATCTCGTAGCGGCCTTCGGCGTCGAGAAACTGGTTCAGGCGCGCGCGCGCTGACATGCGGTGGTGGTGGCTGCACTTGGGGCAGACATTGAAGTTGTGCTCCAGGTCGGCCTTGTACAGCACGGCTTCGCATGCAGGGCACTTGATCCACAGACCTTCGGGCATCTGGCGGCGCTCGGCCGGGTCCGTATGCTGGATCTTGGCGGGTAACAGTTTCTCTAGCCAGGACATGGTTCTTTTCCTTTGCTCTCGCACTCGTTGGGCTGCGCGCTGCGCAGCCCAGGAGGCGCATTATGCGTCAAGCGCCTTGCGGATGCCACGCAGAAAATCGGCCACCAGCGCCACAACTTTCTCGTGCGGCTGGTTTTCGATCAGCTGGATGATGCGGGTGCCGATCACGACAGCATCGGCGACTTTGCCGATGGCCTGTGCCGTCTGCGCATCACGAATGCCAAAGCCCACGCCCACAGGGATGTGTACATGCTGGCGGATCTGCGGCAGCATGGCCTCGACCGCTGCGGTGTCCAGCGTGCCGGCACCGGTCACGCCCTTGAGCGAGACATAGTACACATAGCCACTGGCCACACGCGCGACTTGCTGCATGCGCTCGGGGGTCGAGGTGGGCGCCAGCAGGAAGATGAGGTCCATGCCATGCGCACGCAGATCGGCCGCGAAGGCTTCGCATTCTTCGGGCGGGTAGTCTACCACCAGCAGGCCATCCACTCCGGCGGCGGCGGCATCGCGCACAAAGGCGCCCTTGCCGTTGACCTGGTCATAGCGCTCGACCGGGTTGGCATAACCCATCAGCACCACCGGGGTGCTGTTGTCCTTCAAGCGGAACTCGGCCACCATGGCCAGCACCTGCTTCATGCCAATGCCCAGCGCCAGCGCTTTCTCGCCGGCCTTCTGGATGACGATGCCGTCAGCCATGGGATCGGAAAAGGGCACGCCCAGCTCAATGACATCAGCACCGGCATCGACCATGCCGTGCATCAGCGCGGGCGTGATGTCGGCAAACGGGAAGCCAGCGGTGACATAGGGGATCAAGGCCTTGCGGCCGGCCAGCTTGAGCTGGTCGAAAGTAGCGGCAATACGGCTCATTTTGTATAGCTTCCCTTGACAGCCACACCGCGGCTGGAAGGTTGGGCGTAGAAATCAACGCCCGAGAGATCGGCCACGGTGCCGATGTCCTTGTCGCCACGGCCCGAGAGGCTGACGAGAATGGACTGGTCGGCGCGCATGGTTTTGGCCAGCTTCATCGCGTAGGCCACCGCATGGCTGGATTCCAGCGCCGGGATGATGCCTTCGGTATGGCAGAGGTAGTGGAAGGCGTCGAGCGCCTCCTGGTCGGTGATGCCAACATACTGGGCGCGGCCCAGCTCCTGCAACCAGGCATGCTCGGGGCCCACGCCGGGGTAGTCCAGGCCGGCGCTGATCGAGTGGGTTTCGGTGATCTGGCCGTTGTCGTCCTGCAGGATATAGGTGCGGTTGCCATGCAGCACACCCGAGGAGCCGCGCTGCAGTGAGGCCGAGTGCTTGCCACTGTCCAGGCCTTCGCCCGCCGCTTCGACGCCGATCAGGCGCGTGTTCTCGTAAGGGATGTAGGGGTAGAAAATCCCCATCGCATTGCTGCCGCCACCCACGCAGGCAATGACGGCGTCAGGTTGTTCGGCAGCCATGTTCTGTTCCTTGAACAGCGCAGGCATCTGGGTCAGGCATTCGTTGCCGATGACGCTTTGGAAGTCACGCACCATCATCGGGTAGGGATGGGGGCCGGCCACGGTGCCGATGATGTAGAAGGTGTTGTCCACATTGGCCACCCAGTCGCGCATGGCTTCATTGAGCGCATCCTTGAGCGTTTTGCTGCCCGAGTCGACGGGCACCACGGTGGCACCCAGCAGCTTCATGCGGTAGACATTCGGGCTTTGGCGGCGCACATCTTCGCTGCCCATGTAGACCACGCATTCGAGGCCATAGCGGGCGCAGATGGTGGCGGTGGCCACGCCGTGCTGGCCGGCGCCCGTCTCGGCAATGATGCGCGGCTTGCCCATGCGCTTGGCGAGCATGGCCTGGCCGATCACATTGTTGATCTTGTGGGCGCCGGTGTGGTTGAGGTCCTCGCGCTTGAGGTAGATCTGCGCGCCACCCATCTCGCGCGACATGCGCGCTGCATGGTAGACGGGCGATGGCCGTCCGACATAGTGGGCCAGCTCGTAGTGGAATTCGCGCATGAACTCCGGATCGTTCTGGTACTTGGCATAGGCCTCACGCAGCTCGACGAGGGCGTGGGTCAGGGTTTCGCTGGCAAAGCTGCCGCCATAGGGGCCGAAATGGCCCGCGAGATCGGGTTGTTGGTATTCAAACATGGAAGGGATTCTTGGCAAGTAGGGTGTCGGCGGCGCGTACGGCTGCGACAAACTGTTGGATTTTTTCGGCGTCCTTGGTGCCCTTGATGGCTTTGCCATCGGCACCCGTCATCTCAACGCCGGAGCTGACATCCACCGCGAGCGAGATGCAGCGCGGTCTGACTTGCACAATGCCATCGGTCACGTTTGCAGGCGTGAGTCCACCAGACAAAACGAGATGAGAGGCTACGTTTGTTGGAAGCAGTGACCAATTGAATGCTTTGCCGCCGCCGCCGAATCCCTCGACATGGGCGTCGAGCAAGATGGCCTTGGCGTGTGAATAACGATGGGCATATTCTACGAGGTCGAACTGCAGTGCAGCGTCGCCAAGGGGTATGCGCGCTGCGCGCAGAAAACTGCGCTCGCCGCCACCGGTGGAGGCCAGGCACTGCTCGGGCGTCTCGTCACCATGGAACTGCGCAATCGCGCCGGGCACCTGGGCGCAGGCCGCCATCACCTGGGCAGAGGGTTCATTGACAAACAGCAGCACCGGCGTCACAAAGGCCGGCAGACGGCGTGCCAGCTCGGCGGCCCGCTGCATGGTCACCGCGCGGGGGCTGGCGGGGTAGAGCACAAAGCCGATGGCATCGGCCCCGGCGGCCACGGCCGCGTCCACGTCTTGCTCGCGGGTCAGCCCGCAGATCTTGATGCGGGTGCGTCCCGCGGTGGCTTGGAGGGCGGTCAATGGAACTCCTTGTTCAGGCAAACCAGTCAAAAGAGATGGCCTCGGTGGGCAAGCCCCAGCGCGGATCGTATTGGGGGCCGAGGAAATAGAGGCCATCCGGTGAGAACGTGGGGGCCGCGACCTTGCGGCTGCGGGCATTGAGAACCTCCAGCATCCACTCAGGCGGTTGGGCTCCCTGGCCAATCACGACCAAGCACCCCATGATGTTGCGGATCATGTGGTGCAAGAAGGCGCTGCCCTGGAAATCAAAACGCCAGTAGCAGGATGGCATCCCATCGCGCGAGGCGCTGGGCCGTTGCGTACTCCTGGCAATGTGGATGGCATACAAGGTTTTGACCGGCGACTTGGCCTGGCAGCCTGCCGCACGGAACGACGAAAAATCATGCTCGCCCAGCAGGTACTGCACGGCGCGCTGCATGGGCTCTAGGTCCAACGGCTGGTACACCCAGCCGACACGGCCAGCCTCGACGCTAGGGCGCACCGGTGACTGCAGCAGCGCATAGCCATAGCGCCGCGATGTGGCGCAAGCGCGGCTGTGGAAGTCATCAGGTACCGTGCGCACCCACTGGACAGCGATGTCCTTGGGCAAAAAAGTGTTGGTGCCTCGCACCCAGGATGCCTCAGCGCGCGCAACAGGCGAGTCAAAATGCACCACCTGCATGAGGCCGTGTACACCGGCATCGGTGCGTCCAGCGCAGTTGGTGGAGATAGGGGAGGCGGCAAAGCGGCTCAACGCCGCTTCAAGATGGTCTTGGACAGTGATGCCGCTGAGCTGGCTTTGCCAGCCTTGGTAGGCCTGTCCGTTGTAGGTGATGCCCATGGCGATTCGCATGGCGCCATCATAAAGGCGCCATGCCACCCGGCCATAGAAAAAGCCCCGCAGAGCGGGGCTTGTGTGAGAAGTGCGTGCTGATCAGCGGCTTTGGTCCAGCAGGCGCTGGGCCTGGGCCTTGACGGTGGCGCTGGACGATTCGGCCATGACCTCTTCGGCCAGCGAGCGGGCACCTTCCTTGTCGCCGATGGCCAGGAATTCCTGGGCCAGGGTCAGCTTGGTGGCCAGCGGGTCGCTGTCATCGATCTCCAGGCCGGCCATGTCGTCGGCCAGGGTCACCGGATGGGTGTGGTCTGGCTCGCCGGTGCTGGGCAGGTCCAGCGACAGCGAAGTCATGTCAAAGTCCATGGTCGGCAGGCCCTTGTCGCTGATGGGCATCTGCGCCGTGCTTTGGTTGTCAAAATCGCTCAGTTGGAAGTCCAGCGAACCGGGCTGGGTTTCCAGGCTCTGGGCGGCTTCGTGGGAAGTGCTGGGGGCCAGCTCCGAAGGAATGCTCAGTGCCTCGGCCAGTTGGCGGTCAAAGTCTTCCATCGACATGGCGGGCTTGCCTGCGGCAGGCGCCAAGGCCTCAAAGGCCAAGCCTGGATCGACGGCAGCTGCCGCTGGCGCAGCGACGGGCGCTGCAGGTGCGGGCGCCTGGTAGCGCGCGCTGGCATCCGGGGTGTCGGTCAACTGGCTGCTCATCGCAAAATCCAGGCCGGTGGAGGGGCTGAATGCGCTGGCAGGGTCTGCCGCTGCCAGCGTGGTGGGCGGCAGCGTGTTCTCGAAGGGGATCGGCTCGGCGCGGGCGGCAGCAGCGGCGGCGGCCAGCGCGGCAGGTGTAGCGATTTCGGTCGCGGAAGGTACCGCAGCGGTGTTGTTCTGGTAGATCGGGTTGGCGGCGTCCAGCTCCTGGCCCAGCGCGGCAATGCGCAGCCAGTCAGGACCGGTACCACCGGTGAGCTGGCGAGCATCCTTGGCAATGCTCTCCAGCGCCAGGCGGTCCTTGCGCTTGGCGTAGATCTCGGCCAGCTTGGCATGCAGCGCGCTGCGGGTCGGGCTGGTGCGCAGCGCTTCCTTGAGGATTTCCTCGGCCTGCAGGTCACGGCCATAGGCCAGGTAGACGTCGGCTTCGGCAACAGGGTCGACATCGCCGGCATCGAGCTGGCTGGGGGTGTAGGCCAGCGAGGAGTTGCCGGTGGTCATCGCGCTCACCGAGGTATCGATGTGCTGACCGCCGCTGGCGCCAAAGAACGAGTCTTGCGCCAGGCTGCTTTCGAGCACCGAGTCAGTGGCGGCGTCCACGCCTTCCTTGCGCTTTTTGTTGCGGTACCAGAGGCCACCCAGCAGGGCCAGGATGGCCATGCCGCCAGCGGCTGGCAGCAGGGGGTTCTCCATCAGTTCATCGACAAAGCTGGGCTCTTCGACGGGTGCTGGAGCCGGTGCGGGCTTGGGTTTGGCTGCCGGAGCAGGTGCCGGGGTAGGTGCCGGGGTAGGCGCTGCCACAGGTGCTGCAGCATCGCCAGTGCTTGCTGCGGGTGCTGCAGCAGGTGCTACCGCCGCAGGCGTTGCAGCGGTCACTGCCGCTGTGGCGGGTGCTGTGGCTGGAGCGGCGGCGGGCGGAGTCGCAGGTGCTGCGGCCGCTGGCGCATTGCCTGCAGCCGGCACGGTGGCCGTGGCAGCAGGCTTGCCGTCTGCCGGAGCCGCAGCGGATGCCGCCGTGGCCGCAGTGCCTGCAGCGGCTTGCTTGAGCTTGTTCAGCTCTTCAATGTTCTTGTTCAGTTCCGAGGTGCGGTCCTGCGTGGCATTGGCCTGCTGGGCGCTGGCAACGCTGGCTTCTGCGGACTTGCCGCCCTTGGCGGCTTCCTTGCTCAGTTTGAGCTGGTCCGGTGCCACGCTCTGGGGCTTCTTGTCGTCGACGGAGGCTTCGACCTTGCCGCTGGCGGCACGCGTGTCGGTCGCGACCTGGGCCGGCGCTGCCTTGGCGGCGAGCTGGCTGCGGTAGCTGTTGAAGTCGCGGCTTTGCGCGGCCACCATCTGGCGTGCCTGGCGTGGCGTAACCGCACGCGCTTGCTCAGCCGTCGGCATGGTCAGCGCTACGCCCGCCTTCATGCGGTTGACATTGCCACCCACAAAGGCGTGCGGGTTGCTCTGCACCACGGCGACGAGCATCTGGTCCAGCGAGATATCGGCGGGCTTGTTCTGCGCGGCGATGCGGCCCAAGGTGTCGCCACGTTGGGTGCGCACGGTGTCGCCGCCAGAGTTGTTGCTGGCGGTGGCCGGAATATTGGCACGTGGTGCTGGCGCAGGGCGGGGCGCGGCAGCACTGCGGGTGGCGGGCGCTGGTGCCGGCGTGGCCGAGGCCAGCGGCTCCTCGATCACGCGCACAGGCGGTGCTGGTGGGCGGATGGCTGGGGCAGCGGCTGCGCTGAGCTGCGGCGCCACGGTGACGGCCGGTTCTGGCTTGCGCAGGTTGGGCGGGTCGAACAGCATGGTGTAGCTGCGCACGACCTGGCCGGAATTCCAGTTGGCGTCGATCACATAGTCGACAAAGGGGTCGTTGACTGCGCGCTGGGTGGTCAGCACGATCACCGCGGTGCCATTGGCGCGGCGCTGCAGCTGGGCGCGCACGCCGCTGGCCGTACCTGAGTAGTCCATGCCCTGGGTGCGAAACACCGCAGACGAGGCGGTCTTGACCTGCAGAGTGTCAGCTTCCGCGTCGGTGATTTGTGGAACTTCGATTTCCGCGCGCAGGGGCTCGCCCAGCGCGGATTTCACATTGATCTTGCCCAGCGCGAGCGCCGATGCTTCCCCTGTGTACAGGCCAAAGGCTGCCATGGCGGCGGCAAGCGCAGTGATTTTCCAGCGATGCATAGTGCTATTTGATTGAATAGTAGAAGCGTGCGGGGTTGTTTTTGTACCCATGAGAAAGCCCTCCCCCTAAGACGCGAAATCGGTAATTATCAGTAAAAAGAACCTTAACAGTAATGTGTTGGGGTGACAAGTTAAGGAGCGGGCATCTCTTTTGTTAGGGTGCTTGGGCTCGCTCAGGGCTGTCCGATTGTTGTTCCGGAACAACTTTTCAGAGGGCGGGCACCCAGCGGGGTCCAGTCAGAACCTTTACCGAACTCACGATAGAAAACACCTTCCGGCCGCCTGCTGCAGATCCGGAAGGTGTAGTGTTTTGGTACCCGTTGGTCAGGCGTGCATCAAGCGGCGAGCAGGATGCGCAGCATGCGGCGCAGTGGCTCGGCAGCGCCCCAAAGCAGCTGGTCGCCAATCACGAAGGCCGAGACATACTCAGGGCCCATGTTCAGCTTGCGCACACGGCCCACAGCGACTTCCAGGCCACCGGTCACGGCAGCGGGGGTCAGTTCCTTGACGGTCACGGCGCGCTCGTTGGGCACCCACTTGACCCAGTCGTTGCCGCCCTTGATCAAGGCTTCGATCTCGGCCAGTGGCAGGTCCTTGTTCAGCTTCAGGGTCAGCGCCAGGCTGTGGCAGCGCATCGCGCCAATGCGCACGCACAGGCCGTCGACGGGGATGGTGGCGTCCGTGCCCAGGATCTTGTTGACCTCGGCCTGGCCCTTCCATTCTTCCTTGGACTGGCCGTTGTCCAGCTGTGCATCGATCCAGGGGATCAGGCCGCCAGCCAGAGGTGCGCCAAAGAACTCGGTGGACACATCGCTGCGGATGGTTTGGGCCACCTTGCGGTCGATCTCCAGAATGGCGGAAGCGGGCGTGGCCAGCTCATCGGCCACGGCGGCATGCACCACGCCCATGCCCTTGAGCAGTTCGCGCATGTGGTTGGCGCCGCCACCGGATGCGGCCTGGTAGGTCATCGACGAGACCCAGTCGACTAGGCCGGCGTTGAACAGGCCCGACAGGCCCATCAGCAAGATGGAGTTGGTGCAGTTGCCGCCAATCCAGTTCTTGCCGCCAGCGGCCAGCTTGCGCTGGATCAGTGCGTCGTTGACGGGATCCAGCACGATGACAGCGTCGTCTTGCATGCGCAGCGACGATGCCGCATCGATCCAGTGGCCCTTCCAGCCGGCAGCGCGGATCTGGGGGAAGACTTCCTTGGTGTAGTCGCCGCCTTGGCAGGTGATGATGATGTCGCACTTGGACAGCTCGGCGATGTCATTGGCATCCTTGAGCTGGGTGTGCACGGTGGCCATCGCCGGGGCCTTGCCGCCTGCGTTGGAGGTCGAGAAGAACACCGGCTCGATCAGCGCGAAGTCACCCTCGGCCTGCATACGGTCCATCAACACCGAGCCGACCATGCCGCGCCAGCCCACCAAACCTACCAATTGCTTGCTCATAAAACGCCCTTGTGTACCGAAAAAAATACCACGGGGGGCTGGGGCCTGGCTCGTCGGCCAGTGGAGAGGCGCACGACGAACCAGGCTGGATCAGCCGGTAATCTTCGTGGTGGTTGTGAATGTGTATGCGCGCGCAGCCACACCCGCCTCAATGGGGGTGATGGTGTTCAGCCAAGAAATAGGGCAGTGCGCAGACATAGGGAGCTATTCTAGCGCCAAAATTGGAAAGCTGTGCAAGCGTTTTTAAAAATTTCAAGTGTTGGCGCATCGAAGCGCATGAAAATACGACGTTAAAAACTATTTTTCGTCCATTTATGGTTTTTTAATTCGTCGAAATGACTAAGGCGGCGGGTGTCCTTGGCTTGCGTCGTCGTTTTGGTGCTCAAATGTGGGGGTGCTTGCGCGGTAGAGGCGGTACATCCATCCGCAGACGAAAAAAAGCGACCCGCAGGTCGCTCTTGGAGAAGCATCGTGAAGACGGCTGTTTACAGTGCGGCTACCACGGCGTCGCCCATTTGCTGGGTGCCCACCTTGGTCGTGCCTTCGCTGTAGATGTCGGGCGTGCGCAGGCCTTGGGCCAGCACCTTTTGCACGGCGGCTTCGATCTTCTGGGCAGCGGCTTCCTGGCCCAGGCTGAAGCGCAGCATCATCGCGGCCGACAGGATGGTGGCCAGCGGGTTGGCGACGCCCTTGCCGGCGATGTCTGGTGCCGAGCCATGGCTGGGCTCGTACAGGCCTTGCTTTTTGTCGTTCAGGCTGGCCGAAGGCAGCATGCCGATCGAGCCGGTCAGCATCGAGGCTTCGTCGCTCAGGATGTCGCCGAACATATTGCCGGTGACGACCACGTCAAAACGCTTGGGTTCCTTGACCAGCTGCATTGCGGCGTTGTCCACATACATGTGGTCCAGCTGCACATCGGGGTACTGCTTGCCCACTTCGGTCATCACGTCCTTCCACAGTTGGAAGGTTTCCAGCACATTGGCCTTGTCCACGCTGGTCACGCGCTTGCTGCGCTTTTGCGCGGCCTGGAAGGCCACATGGCCGATGCGCTCGATCTCCGGGCGGCTGTAGCGCATGGTGTCAAAGGCTTCTTCGGCGCCGGGGAAGTGGCCATCTGGCGCAGTGCGTCGGCCACGGGGCTGGCCAAAGTAGATGTCGCCGGTCAGCTCGCGGATGATCAGGATATCGAGGCCGGACACCAGCTCAGGCTTGAGGCTGGAGGCGTGGGTCAGCTCTTTGTAGCAGATGGCAGGGCGGAAGTTGGCGAACAGGCCCAGGGCCTTGCGCAGACCCAGAATGGCTTGCTCGGGGCGCAGTGCGCGCTCCAGGGTGTCGTACTTCCAGTCGCCCACGGCGCCGAACAGGATGGCGTCCGAAGCCTGTGCCAGCTCCAGGGTAGCCGGTGGCAGTGGGTGGCCGGAGGCCTCATAGGCGGCGCCGCCCACAGGCGCGCTTTGCAGCTGCAGGTCCAGCTTCAAGGCATCAAGCACCTTGACAGCTTCTGCAACGATTTCTGGGCCAATGCCGTCTCCGGGCAACACTGCAATTTTCATGGTTTTTCTCACTGAGGGATAGCGGCCTGCGCCCGGGCAAGGCGCGCAGGAGGGGAAGGTGTCTGTCTAGGGTCAGGCCTTGGCTTGCACCAGGCTGTGCGCCAGCCAGGGCTTGGTGGCCAGGCGATTGGCTTCATAGGCCTGGATCTTGTCCTTGTGGCGCAGGGTCAGGCCGATGTCGTCAAAGCCATTGAGCAGGCAGTACTTGCGAAAGGCGATGACATCAAAGGGTATGGCCTCGCCACCGGGGCGCAGGATCACTTGCTGCTCCAGGTCGATGGTCAGGCTGTAGCCGGGGTTGACGGCGACTTCGTTGAACAGCAGGTCCATCGTGGCCTCGGGCAGCACGATGGGCAGCAGACCGTTCTTGAAGCAGTTGTTGAAGAAAATATCGGCAAAGCTAGGTGCCAGGATGGCGCGGAAGCCGAACTGGTCCAGCGCCCAGGGCGCATGCTCACGGCTGGAGCCGCAGCCAAAGTTCTTGCGTGCGATCAGGATGCTGGCGCCTTGGTAGCGCTGCTGGTTGAGCACAAAGTCCGGGTTGGGCTTGCGGGCCGATTCGGGCACGCCGGGCTGGCCGGGCTGGTCCAGGTAGCGCCATTCGTCGAAGGCGTTAACGCCAAAGCCGGTCTTCTTGATCGACTTCAGAAACTGCTTGGGAATGATCGCGTCGGTGTCGACGTTCTCGCGGTCCATGGGAGCGACCAAGCCCTGGTGGATGGTGAATTTTTGCATGTGCAAGCCTTTGGGGCTGCCAGCGTCCAGTGAGAGGATGCTGGCAGCGGAGTAGGTGAGGGGTATTAACGTGCTGCGCGGGAGATGGCGTTGCCCGCGCCCTGCACATCCTGGCCAATACCGTGGACGGTGTTGCAGCCAGACAGCAGCGCGGCGAGCGCGATGGTGAGGAAGGCGAAACGGGTTTTCATCGCATAGCTCCTGGGGTCAGACAAAACGGCGAATGTCGACAAAGTGGCCGTGCACCGCTGCCGCTGCCGCCATCGCGGGGCTGACGAGGTGGGTGCGGCCACCGGCGCCCTGACGGCCTTCAAAGTTGCGGTTGCTGGTCGATGCGCAGCGCTCGCCCGGCTCCAGGCGGTCGGCGTTCATCGCCAGGCACATCGAGCAACCGGGCTCACGCCACTCAAAACCGGCGGCGGTGAAGATCTGGTCCAGGCCCTCGGCCTCGGCCTGGGCCTTGACCAGGCCGGAGCCAGGAACCACCATCGCCAGCTTCACGTTCTTGGCCACTTTCTGGCCCAGCTTCTTGACGACGGCCGCAGCCTCGCGCATGTCTTCGATGCGGCTGTTGGTGCAGCTGCCGATGAACACCTTGTCAATGAAGATGTCATTGATCGGCTTGCCGGGCTCCAGGTTCATATAGGTCAGCGCACGCTCGATGGCACCGCGCTTGTTCGGGTCCTTTTCCTTGTCCGGATCGGGCACGGTCGCATCGACGCCCAGCACCATCTCGGGGCTGGTGCCCCAGGTGACTTGGGGGACGATGTCTTCGGCGCGCAAGGTGACCACGGTGTCGAACTTGGCATCCACATCGGAATGCAAGGTCTTCCAGTAGTTGGCGGCCTGCTCCCATTCCACGCCGGTAGGGGCCAGCGGGCGGCCCTTGACGTAGTCGATGGTCTTGCTGTCCACAGCGACTAGGCCTGCGCGGGCGCCGGCTTCAATGGCCATGTTGCAGACGGTCATGCGGCCTTCGATGGACAGGTCGCGGATGGCAGAGCCGGCAAACTCGATGGTGTAGCCGGTGCCGCCTGCCGTGCCAATGCGGCCGATGATGGCCAGCACGATGTCCTTGGCCGTCACGCCAGGTGCCACCTTGCCGTCCACCTTGATCAGCATGTTCTTGGCCTTTTTGGCCAGCAGGGTCTGGGTGGCCATCACGTGCTCGACTTCGGAAGTGCCGATGCCGTGTGCCAGTGCGCCAAAGGCACCATGGGTGCTGGTGTGGCTGTCGCCGCAGACCACCGTCATGCCCGGCAAGGTGGCGCCTTGCTCGGGGCCCATCACGTGGACGATGCCCTGGCCCTTGTCCATGAAGGGGAAGAAGGCGGCAGCGCCGAATTCGCCAATGTTGTCGTTCAGGGTGACGATCTGCTCTTTGCTGATCGGGTCTTCAATACCGTCATAGCCGCGTTCCCAGCCGGTGGTCGGCGTGTTGTGGTCGGCCGTGGCCACCACCGAGCTGACCCGCCACAGCTTGCGGCCCGCTACGCGCAGGCCTTCAAAGGCCTGCGGGCTGGTCACCTCGTGGACCAGATGGCGGTCGATGTACAAAACAGCGGTGCCATCCTCTTCGGTGTGGATGGTGTGCTCGTCAAAAATCTTGTCGTAGAGGGTGCGTCCGGTCATCGTGGTTCTCTGTGGGTCAAGGGTTTCGTCAAGGGGGCGAAATATCAAAGGTGGGCAAAGGTCTGCAGGTTGACTGACAGCGCGGTGTCTGGGTGCTCAGCGGCGGCCGCCTCTACGGCAGGCCGGGGACTGAGGTGCTCCACCAGCAGGCGCGCTGTCACCGGCAGCGCATCAAAATCGCGGGCCATCAGCCGCAGTTCGCGGTGGGCCCAGGCATCTTCCAGGCGAATGCCGCGCAGGTTGCCCACGCCATGCATCAGCGCAAAGGCGCGGTCCGGCAGCAGGCCAATGCCCAGGCCGTTGTCGATCATGCGGCACATGGCATCGAGGCTGGTGACCTGGATGCGCTGGCGCAGCGGCCGGCGCAGCTGGGCCGATGCGGTGCGCATGGCCTGGCTGATGCTGCTGCCCGATTGCAGGCCAACGATGTCCCATTCCAGCGCTTCTTCAAAGCTGATGCTGTTGCGCTGGGCCAGGTCATGGTCCAGCGGCACCACCAGCATCAGGTGGTCGCTGCGGTAGGGGCGCGATTGCAGGTCCAGCTCGGCGGTGTTGGCCAGCGCATCGGGGTTGCAGATGCCCAGGTCAGCCGTGCCTTCATGCACGGCCTGGATGACCTCGGCGCTCAAATGCTCTTGCAGGTCAATCTTGATCTGGTTGTGTGCGCGCGCAAAACTGCCCAGGTCCTCGGGCAGAAACTGCACGATCGCAGAAATATTGGCATGGATGCGCACATGGCCGCGCACGCCATCGGCGTACTCGCTCAGCTCGCCTTGCATGCGCTCCAGGCCAAACAGCACATTGCGGGCATGGTGCAGCAGGCTCTCTCCTGCGGGTGTGAGGGTGACGCCACGGCTGTGGCGGTAGAGCAGCTGCGTGTCTACCGCCGTTTCCAGATCGGACAGGCGCTTGCTGACGGCCGATGCCGCAATGAACTCTCGCTCCGCCGCCCGGCCAATGCTGCCCAGCTCGCACACCGCTACAAACAGCTGGAGCGAGGTCAGGTCAATGCGGCGCGCAAAACTGCGCTCTGAGCTTTTCATGGCGGGGAGGTATCGTATTTTTAGAAATCAGCAGCTATTTTATCTATAAATAACGTGCCTGGTATCGTGGATGACGATGGCTGATGTGTCATTTGCATGAAAACGTAGCGGGGTGCTCGGGCAAGGAGGTTTGTCCGTCGGCGTTGAATGTGTTCGTTTTTGTAAAGCCTTGACCCCATTCGCTGGGCTCACCGCGATTGAGCAGACATCGCAAGCAGCGATGCTCTAGAAACGGAATCATCCATGTCTTCTCGCTCCCCTTCCTTCGGCCTGTTCAGCGCGTGTCCTGGTGGCCTGGCGGCCATTGCCATCGCGGTGGCCGCCTTGCTGGCCGGCTGCTCGCCAGATGCCGGGCAGAGCGCGCCGCCCGCTGAAGCGCAAATGGCCGCCCCGGCCGCACCCGCACCGGTAGCGCCGATGGCTGCGCGCTCCATGGCCAAGATGGCGACGAAGGAGATGGCGCCCGCCGCCGATATGGCCATGGGGCAGGGCGGTGCGGCCGCACCCAGCGAGCGCTTTCTGGCGATCAGCCACCGCATCCAGGTGGAGACGCCGGCGGCCGAGCTGGCCGGGCTGTGGGAAGAAGTCAAGGCGCGCTGCGAGCGGCTGGACTGCTATGTCGAGGGCTCGCAGCTGCGGCGCGAAACCCTGCAGTCGGCGGCCGAGGCCATGCTGGCGATGCGGGTCAGCCCCCAGGACTTTGCCGCGCTGACCTCGTCGCTGGGCGCTGGCGCCCGGGTGCTCAACCACCAGACCACGACCGAGGACAAGACCTACGAGGTCGTGGATGTGGAGGCGCAAATCAAGAACCGCACCGAATACCGTGACAGCCTGCGTGCGCTGATGCTGGAGAAGAATGTCAAACGCACTCTGCAGGACCTGATGGCGATCCGCGACACGCTCTCCCAGGTCCAGGCCGAGATCGATGCGGCCAACACCCACCGCGCGCTGTTGCAGCGCGATACCGCCAAGCAGTTTGTGCAGATGCGGTTCCAGCCCACGCGCGCCATCGTCAGTGGCACCTACAGCCCCTGGCAGCAGACCTGGCAGCACAGCTGGGATGGCCTGACCCGCAGCATGCAGTCGCTGATTCTGACGGCGGCCCAGTCACTGCCGTGGTTGCTGGCGCTGGCCTTGGTGGTTCTGCTGCCGCTGCGCTTCGCCATCAAACGCTGGCTGCGCCGCAGCGCTGCCCGGGCGCAAGTGGCACACCAGGCAGATACCAAGAGCTGAGAAGCGCAGTGGCCATGAAAAAAGCACCAGCAATGCTGGTGCTTGGCAGAGGGGGCGCCGCATCGGGCAGATGCGGCGGTTCTCTTTATCAGGTGAACAGGTTTTTCAGGCGGTCGGTCCAGGACTGGTTATTGGGCGTGTGCTTGGCGCCGCCTTTTTTCAGCGAGTCATCGAGCTCCTTGAGCAGCTTGCGCTGGTGCTCGGTGAGCTTGACGGGGGTCTCGACGACGATGTGCACGTACAAATCGCCGGGATAGCTGGCGCGCACGCCCTTGATGCCCTTGCCGCGCAGGCGGAACTGCTTGCCGGTCTGGGTGCCTTCGGGGATGTCGATGGCGGCCTTGCCGCTCAGGGTGGGCACCTCGATCTCGCCGCCCAAGGCAGCGGTCACCATGCTGACCGGCACTTCGCAGTGCAGGTCATCACCATCGCGCTCGAACACCTCGTGCTTGCGCACGCGGATTTCGATGTACAGATCGCCGGGCGGGCCTCCATTCTGGCCGGGCTCGCCATCGCCGGTGGAGCGGATGCGCATGCCGTCGTCGATACCGGCGGGTATGCTCACTTCCAAGGTCTTTTGCGACTTGGTGCGGCCCTGGCCATGGCAGGCGGTGCAGGGCTCGGGGATGATCTTGCCGGTGCCACGGCAGTGCGGGCAGGGCTGCTGCACGGCAAAAAAGCCTTGGCGCATCTGCACCTGGCCGCTGCCATGGCAGGTGCTGCAGGTCTTGACCTGGGTGCCGGGCTTGGCGCCGTTGCCGTGGCAGGTGTCGCACTCGTCCCACGACGGGATCTTGATCTGCGCGTTCTTGCCTGCGGCGGCCTCTTCAAGGCTGATGTCCATCGCATAGGACAGGTCACTGCCCCGGTAGACCTGGGGGCCACCGCCGCCACGGCGGGCACCGCCAAACATTTCGCCAAAGATATCGCCAAAGGATTCGGCAAAACCGCCAAAGCCTTCGCCGCCCATGCCCGAGCGCATATTGGGATCAACCCCGGCATGGCCGTACTGGTCGTAAGCGCCCCGCTTTTGGCTGTCGGAGAGCATTTCGTAGGCTTCTTTGCACTCCTTGAACTTCTCTTCCGCTTCCTTGGCGGTATCGCCCTGGTTACGGTCGGGGTGGTACTTCATGGCCATCTTGCGGTAGGCCGTCTTGATTTCGACCTCCGTGGCTGATTTGCTCAGGCCGAGGACTTCGTAGTAATCGCGTTTGGACATGGTGTTCTTGAATTCTGTGGGTGGTTAACCAGCGCGGTGCAGGTACGCACGGGCATGGATGCCCACAAAGCTGCGGCCGGGATTGTCGCCGTCAATCCATTGCTGCGGCGGAAAGAGCTCAAACAGGCCCACCTTGAACAAGGTGGGAATCGCCATCTTCAGCTCTTCTTCAACGGCGCCGCGCTCGCCGGCATTGTAGAGCGCGATGTTGAAGAGCATGGTGGCGACGGTGCCGGTCTGCACCCGGCTGCCATCTTTGAGCGTGACGGCGGGCAAGTCTGCCGCGCCGTCCGTGATCTTCTGGTTGACACGGCTGAGCTCTGCAACATGCAGTGCGTCGGTCGCAGGTGCTGTGGTGGAGGTCATCGTGTCCCTTTGGATGTTTGTGTGAGGAGGGCCTGCTGTCTGTGCCTGGCCCGAGGCCGCAACTACAGAAAAATAACGATTCTGTAGAAAAGCCATGCCGGAGTGCGGCGATGCGGACTCCGGCATGGGGTGTGACAGTCGGCTACAGGCCTGTCAGGAAGGGCTTAGTCCTTCTTGACTTCCTTGACTTCGGCATCGACGACATTGTCATCGGCTGCCGCAGCGCTGCCTGCGCCAGCTGCTGCACCGGCAGAGCCTGCCTGTGCGGCTTGGGCGTCGGCATACACCTTCTCGCCCAGCTTCTGGCTGGCGGTCATCAGGGCCGTGGTCTTGGCTTCGATGGCGTCCTTGTCTTCGGTCTTCAGCGCTTCTTCCAGCTCCTGGACGGCGGTGTCGATGGCCGTCTTTTCAGCGGCATCGAGCTTGTCGCCATGCTCGCCCAGGCTCTTCTTGACGCTGTGTACAGCGGCTTCGCCTTGGTTGCGGGCCTGCACCAGCTCCAGCTTCTTCTTGTCGTCAGCGGCGTTCAGCTCAGCATCCTTGACCATCTTCTGGATCTCGTCTTCCGACAGACCCGAGCTGGCCTTGATGGTGATCTTGTTTTCCTTGCCGGTGCCCTTGTCCTTGGCAGAGACGTTCAAGATACCGTTGGCATCGATGTCGAAGGCCACCTCGATCTGGGGCGTGCCACGGGGAGCGGCTGGAATGCCTTCCAGGTTGAACTCGCCCAGCAGCTTGTTGGCGCTGGCGATTTCACGCTCGCCCTGGAACACCTTGATGGTCACAGCAGGCTGGTTGTCCTCGGCGGTCGAGTAGGTCTGCGCGAACTTGGTCGGGATCGTGGTGTTCTTCGTGATCATCTTGGTCATCACGCCGCCCAGGGTTTCGATACCCAGGGACAGAGGCGTCACGTCCAGCAGCAGCACGTCAGAGCGGTCACCGCCCAGCACCTGGCCTTGGATGGCAGCGCCCACGGCCACGGCTTCGTCGGGGTTCACGTCCTTGCGTGGCTCCTTGCCGAAGAATTCCTTGACCTTCTCTTGCACCTTGGGCATACGGCTCATGCCGCCGACCAGGATCACGTCGTCAATGTCAGCCACTGCGATGCCTGCATCCTTGATGGCGGTGCGGCAAGGGGCAATGGTGCGCTCGATCAGCTCATCCACCAGGCTTTCGAGCTTGGCGCGGGTGAGGCGGATGTTCAGGTGCTTGGGACCCGATGCGTCTGCGGTGATGTAGGGCAGGTTGATATCGGTGGCGGCCGAGCTGGACAGCTCGATCTTGGCCTTTTCAGCGGCTTCCTTCAGGCGCTGCAGTGCCAGCACGTCCTTGGACAGGTCAACGCCCTGGTCCTTCTTGAACTCGGTGATGATGTACTCGATCACGCGCTGGTCAAAGTCTTCGCCGCCCAGAAAGGTGTCGCCATTGGTCGACAGCACTTCGAACTGCTTTTCGCCGTCCACATCGGCGATTTCGATGATGGACACGTCAAAGGTACCGCCGCCCAGGTCGTACACAGCGATCTTGCGGTCACCCTTGCCACCCTTGTCCAGGCCAAAGGCCAGGGCTGCAGCAGTGGGTTCATTGATGATGCGCTTGACTTCCAGGCCAGCGATACGGCCGGCGTCCTTGGTGGCCTGGCGCTGTGCGTCATTGAAGTACGCAGGCACGGTGATCACGGCCTCGGTCACCGGCTCGCCCAGGAAGTCCTCGGCGGTCTTCTTCATCTTGCGCAGCACTTCTGCGGAGATCTGTGGCGCAGCCAGCTTCTGGTCACGCACTTGCACCCAGGCGTCGCCGTTATCGGCCTTGACGATCTGGAAAGGCATCAGATCGATGTCTTTTTGCACTTCCTTCTCATCGAACTTGCGGCCGATCAGACGCTTGGCAGCGTAGATCGTGTTGCGGGGGTTGGTCACCGCCTGGCGCTTGGCAGAAGCACCGACCAGGATCTCACCGTCTTCCTGGTAGGCGACGATCGATGGCGTGGTGCGCGCACCTTCGCTGTTCTCGATCACGCGGGTGGTGTTACCTTCCATCACGGCCACGCAGCTGTTGGTGGTGCCCAAATCAATACCAATAATCTTTCCCATTTCTCTACTCCTGTATTTGTTGGGGCGGCTCAGCGCCCTGATTGACTGTTATCTATGGCATTTTTGGCGTTGTTCAAGTGCGCAACGCAAAAAAGCCGGGAGCTGTGTTTATTGCGCTGCGGCCACGGTCACCAAGGCCGGGCGCAGTACGCGGTCGGCAATGGCATAACCCTTTTGCAGCACCGCAACCACCGTGTTGGGGTCTTGCGCTGCGGGCACCGCAGAGATGGCCTGGTGGTGGTGAGGATCGAACTTATCGCCGGCGGCCGGGTTGATGGCCAGCACCTTGTTGCGCTCCAGTGCCGAGACGAGCTGGCGCAGGGTGGCATCGGAGCCTTCGCGCAGTTGCTCGGGGCTGGCGTTCTGGATGGACAAGGCGGCGTCCAGGCTGTCGATCACCGGCAGCAGGCTTTCAGCAAAGCTCTCGACGCCGAACTTGCGGGCCTTGGCAACTTCATCATCGGCGCGGCGGCGGGCGTTTTCGGCTTCGGCCTTGGCGCGCAGGTACTGGTCGGCCAGGTCGGCGTTCTTGGCCTTCAACTCCGCCAGCTCTGCTTCCAGTTGCGACTGGTTGGCAGCGGCAGCGGCTTCCAGCTCTTCGGCGGACATGGGGTTTTGGCCTTGGGGGTGGAGGTTGTCTGACATTGTGCTGTTCGTAGTTCGTTAACAAAAATGGCTCTTGAGGCCGCACATGGGGGCAAGTCCTTGCATTTCAAGGGGCTTATGGGTGGCGTGGTTTTTGCAGCCAAAACGGCATGCAAACGGGCTGGCCCAGCAACGCCATTTGACGGTTTTCACATTCGTTTGTATAATCTCGGGTTTCCCTTGCCACACCGTACCTGTCTTTTTATTGAAGGGCATCAGCGGGTGGCGAAATCCACAAGGAGTTTGCATGCGTCATTACGAGATCGTGCTGCTGATCCACCCCGATCAGAGCGAACAAGTTCCAGCTATGCTGGAGCGTTACAAGGGCATGATTACCGCCGGCGGCGGTAAGATCCACCGCGTTGAAGACTGGGGCCGCCGTCAACTGGCCTACATGATCAACAAGCTGGCCAAGGCCCACTATCTGTGCCTGAATATCGAAGCCGACCAAGCTGTGATGGCTGAACTGGAACACGCATTCAAGTTCAACGACGCTGTGCTGCGCCAACTGACTGTGCAGAAGAAGAAGGCTGACACCGCTCCTTCCGCCATGATGAAGACCGTGGAACGCGAAGAAGCGCGCAAGGCCAACCAGGCTGAGCACGCCGCTGCAGAGCGTTAATCACACAGGAGGTGGAGAACCGCGTACTTGTCACTGCCGTCATCGCTGAAATCAAGATTTTGCGATACACGCCGGCTGGGCTACCTGCTGTAGATGTTGTGCTGGAGCACCGCTCCACCCAAACGGAAGCAGACCAAGCCCGACAAGTGAATGCCGTGCTCAAGGCGATTGCCTTTGGTGCACTGGCAGAGCGAATCGCTCGGCAGGCTGTAGGAAGCACCTGGACATTTCAGGGCTTTTTGGCCACACCGCGCAACAGCAAATCGCTGGTTCTGCACATCCAGGATATTCAACAAGATACTTATTGAGAGGTCCGAAAATGGCCACGTTCAAGAAATTCAACAAAGACAAGCGCCCTAAGCGCAACACCCAGTCGCTGCTGTTCAAGCGCAAGCGCTTCTGCCGCTTCACCGTGGCTGGCGTCGAAGAAATCGACTACAAAGACGTCGACACCCTGCGTGACTTCGTTGCTGAAAACGGCAAGATCATCCCCGCACGCCTGACCGGCACGCGCGCCATTTACCAGCGTCAGCTGAACACTGCCATCAAGCGCGCTCGCTTCCTGGCCATGGTTCCGTACTCTGACCAGCACAAGATCTAAGGAGCACGAACATGCAAATTATTCTGCTCGACAAGGTCGTTAACCTGGGTAACCTGGGCGAAATCGTGAAGGTCAAGGACGGTTACGCACGTAACTTCCTGATCCCTTCGGGCCGTGCACGCCGCGCTACCGAAGCAGCCAAGGCTGAATTCGAAGCCAAGCGCGCTGAGCTGGAAAAGGCTGCTGCTGAAAAGCTGGCTGCTTCCCAAGCCCAAGGCGAGAAGCTGGCCGGCCAGACCGTGAAGCTGACCCAAAAGGCTGGCGTTGATGGCCGTCTGTTCGGTTCCGTCACCAACCAGGACATCGCTGATGAACTGGGCAAGATGGGCTTCCAAGTGGCCAAGTCGCAAGTGCGTCTGCCTAACGGTCCTATCAAGACCGTGAGCGAGACCGCTGTGGGCGTGGCGCTGCACACCGACGTGGTGGTGGAAGTGAATGTGTCCGTCTACGGCGAACACGTTTAAGTCTTACGCTTTGCGTTGACAAGCCGCCTTCGGGCGGCTTTTTCGTTGCTGGCCGCCAAAGGCCGGGTGCGGGCTTTGTACCCCCTCACCGGCAGGGTGCAGCAACTACGCTATTCTTGCGGATTGCTGCCAGCCAGGCCAGCGTTTGCCCATTTGGATTCCCCATGTCAGAGACCTTCCCCCCCTTGGATGACACCGCTTTCATCACGCCGGACAAGCAGGTGGCGCAGCTGCGCATACCGCCGCATTCGATTGAGTCGGAATCCAGCGTTTTGGGTGGTTTGCTGCTGGACAACAATGCCTGGGACCGGGTGGGCGATGTGCTGGCCGAGGACAACTTCTACCGCCATGAACACAAGCTGATCTTTGCCGCGATGGCGAGCATGATCAATGCCGGCAAACCGGCCGATGTGATCACCGTCTACGAGCACCTGCAAAGCATCGGCAAGGCCGAAGAGGTGGGCGGGCTGACCTACCTGAACCAGCTGGCCCAGTATGTGCCCAGCGCCACCAATATCCGCCGCTATGGCGAGATCGTGCGCGAGCGTTCGATCTTGCGCAAGCTGGTCACCGCCAGCGACGAGATCGCCACCAATGCCTTCAACCAACAGGGCAAGACGGTAGACCGCATCCTGGATGAGGCCGAGCAAAAGATCTTCGCGATTGGCGAAGAGGGCTCGCGCATGAAGCAGGGTTTCCAGTCGCTGGACAAGCTGGTGGTGGACCTGCTGGACCGCGTGCAGGAGATGGCAGACAACCCGGTCGATGTGACCGGTGTGCCCACCGGCTTTGCCGACCTGGACCGCATGACCAGCGGATTGCAAGCAGGTGACCTGGTGGTGCTCGCTGCCCGTCCCTCGATGGGCAAGACCTCGTTTGCGGTGAATATCGCCGAGCATGTGGCCCTCAACGAAGGCCTGCCGGTCGCCATCTTCTCGATGGAAATGGGTGCCGCCCAATTGGCGGTGCGTATCGTGGGCTCGATTGGCCGGGTGAACCAGGGCAATCTGCGTACCGGCAAGCTGACCGATGAGGAATGGCCGCGCCTGTCCGAAGCGATTGAACGGCTGCGCACGGTATCGCTGCACATCGATGAGAGCCCGGGCCTGACGCCGTCGGAGCTGCGCGCCAACTCGCGCCGCCTGGCCCGACAGTGCGGCAAGCTCGGCCTGATCGTGGTCGATTACCTGCAGCTGATGAGCGGTTCGGGCTCGGCCGCCAGCTCGGACAACCGGGCAACGGAACTGGGCGAAATCTCGCGGGGTTTGAAGATGCTGGCCAAGGAGCTGCAGTGCCCCGTGATTGCGCTGTCGCAGCTCAACCGCTCGGTCGAGCAGCGCACCGACAAGCGCCCGATGATGTCTGACTTGCGCGAATCCGGCGCCATTGAGCAGGATGCGGACATCATCATGTTCATCTACCGCGACGACTACTACAACAAAGAGAGCAGCGAGCCCAATGTGGCCGAGGTCATCATCGGCAAGCAGCGTAATGGCCCGACGGGTACCGTCAAGCTGTTCTTCCAGAAGAACCAGACCCGGTTTGAGAACCTCTCTATGGGTGCCGACGACTACTGATGCCGGGCCGAGCGCAGGGCCTCAGTCCTGCTGCTCCTGGCTTTGCTGGATGACCCACTGCTCAAAAGCCTGCAGCGCCGCGGAGGGCTCACGGTAGGTGGGATAGCTGAACCAGTAGCTCTGTGTGCCGGGCAGGGTCTGGCTGTGGGCGGGTACCACCTGGCCCGCATCCAGCGCGGGCTTTACCAGTACCTCAGGCACCAGGCCCACCCCCAGGCCTACCGCTGCTGCTGTGATGACCATCGAGAACAGTTCATAGCGCGGCCCACGCGAGGCCTGTACCGAGTAGTCCCAGCCCAGGCCGTTGTACCAGTCGCGCCAGGCGGCGGGCCGGCTTTCCAGGCCGATGTGGACCAGCTGCTGCCAGTCCTCTTGCGTGGCCAATGCATGCTGGGCGGCAAAGGCGGGGCTGCAGATGGGGATGCAGGCGCCATCGCGGGCAATGCGCTGGCCCTGGGTCTTGGTCCAGAGGCCGTCGCCGGAGTAGATGGCGCCGTCAAAACCGCTCTCTTCAAACGCAAAAGGCTCGGAGCGCACCGACAGGTGGACATGGATGTCCGGGTGCTGCTGGGCAAAGGCCGGCAGACGGGGCAGCAGCCACTGCGTGGCAAAACTGGAGACGACGGCCAGATGGATAGCATAGCCCTGGGCGCGGCTGTTGGCGATCTCTTGGGTATCGCGCTCCAGCCCATTGAGGTGAACACGCACCCGCTGCGCATATCGTTTACCCGCATCGGTCAGCATCACCCGGCGTTTGTGGCGTACGAAGAGGGGTACGCCGAGCCGGTCCTCCAGCGCCGCCACATGGCGGCTGACAGCGCTGGCCGTCAGCGCTAACTCATTGGCAGCGCGGGAGAAATTGCCATGTCTGGCCGAGGCTTCAAAAGCCATTAGCAGGCCGATATTGGGGATCGCGTTGCGCATGGGGTGGGGACTTTGTTCAAAAAACGCACTATGTCTCACCATTTTCTCATTTTGTTGTTCCTGATAGTTCACATAGTATTTTTAAGTTTGCCGCTGTCCTGCGGTGCTGCGCAGTCATGGAGGGGGTGTACAAAGGCCTGTACCTGCCCCTTGATGCGCTGAGAATTTTTGGGCTCCGCTGGAGCCGCACCCCTCATGGTCTGAGCCCGGATGACGGGCTGGACAGTTTCTGTTGTGCTAGTGATTAGGAAAGACGAGCGATGACGCAATCCACCCAACGTTTGAACGATATTTTGAAGGCGCTTGCGCTCGACCTGAAGCCTTTTGCAGGCCAGGACATCACCAGCCGCTCGCCTGCCGATGGCGTGACCTTGGCGGTTCTGAAGGCCCACAGCGCGCAACAAGCGCAAGACGCCATTGCGGCGGCCCACCAGGCCTACCTGCAGTGGCGTACCGTACCCGCACCGGTGCGTGGTGAGCTGGTGCGCCGTTTTGGCCAGACCCTGCGCCAGCACAAGGCAGCGCTGGGCGCGCTGGTGTCGGTAGAGGCCGGCAAGATCACCTCCGAAGGCCTGGGCGAAGTCCAGGAAATGATCGATATCTGCGACTTCGCCGTGGGCCTGTCGCGCCAGTTGCATGGCCTGACGATTGCCAGCGAGCGCCCCGGCCACCGCATGATGGAAACCTGGCACCCGATGGGCGTCGTGGGCATCATCTCGGCCTTTAACTTCCCGGTGGCCGTGTGGTGCTGGAACAGCGCGCTGGCGCTGGTGTGTGGCGATGCGGTGGTCTGGAAGCCTTCCGAAAAAACCCCGCTGACCGCCGTGGCCTGCCAGCATCTGCTGGAGCAAACCATTGCCGCCTTCAACCAAGAGCAGCCCGGTGCCGTGCCTGAAGGCCTGGCCCAGCTGCTGATTGGCGCCCGCGAAGTGGGCGAAGTACTGGTGGACAGCCCGCTGGTGCCCGTGGTGAGCGCCACCGGTTCGACCCGCATGGGCCGCCAGGTTGGCGTGAAGGTGGCTGAGCGCTTTGGCCGCTCCATCCTGGAGCTGGGTGGCAACAACGCGATGATCGTCACACCCTCGGCCGACCTGGAGCTGGCCGCCCGCGCCATCACTTTTGCGGCGGTGGGCACCGCCGGCCAGCGCTGCACCACCCTGCGCCGTTTGATCGTGCACAAATCGGTGGCCGAGCAGTTGGTGGCGCGTCTGGAGAAGATCTATGGCAGCGTAACCGTAGGCGATCCTCTGACCGACGGCACCTTGGTGGGCCCGCTGATCGACAAGGCATCGTTTGAAGGCATGCAGGCGGCATTGGCCCAGGCCAAGCAAGAAGGCGGCACCATCATTGGTGGCCAGCGCGAGCGCGAAGACCTCGGCCAGGACGCCTACTATGTGCGCCCCGCCTTGGTGAAGATGCCTGCCCAGACCAAGGTGATGGAGCATGAAACCTTTGCGCCCATCCTCTACATCGTCACCTACGAAGGCAGCGCTGAGGACGCGATTGCGGTGCAGAACGCCGTGCCCCAGGGCCTGTCGTCTGCCATCTTCACCAGCGATCTGCGGGATGCCGAGCGCTTTATGTCGCCCGCCGGCAGCGACTGCGGTATTGCCAACGTCAATATCGGCACCTCGGGCGCCGAAATCGGTGGCGCCTTTGGTGGCGAGAAGGAAACCGGCGGTGGCCGCGAATCCGGCTCGGACGCCTGGAAGGGCTATATGCGCCGCGCCACCAACACCATCAACTACAGTGGCGCGCTGCCACTGGCGCAAGGCGTGCGCTTTGACGTGTGATGAGGGAGCAGCCGCAGGCTGGTGCCGTGGACATGCTGCCCACTGCCCGGCCTTGCAGTGCTCCCAAACGGGGCGGCCGCTGCGCCGCCTGGTGTGTGCTGCCAGCGCAGGTCACTGATATGCCTCTGCCCTGTGCGGCCTCCCACGCGGGCAGGGGCTTTGCGCTCCTCTCTGCCACCCCACCAGCATCCACCAAGGGCTGGCCTGCCATCGTTGCAGGCCAGCCTTTTGTGCATGTACTGGTGCAGATTTTTACTGTGCTGCCCAGCCGCTTGCTGCGCTGGCGCAATGCGCAACCAGGCCAGATGGGGTCCAATCCCCCGCTTTTGGCGCATCGATGACAAATACAAAGGAGACAAGACATGGCAGACAACCAACCAACACGTACCGGTGGCCAACTGGTGGTAGACCAGCTGCTGATCCACGGCGTGCAGCAGATTTTTACCGTGCCGGGCGAGAGCTTTCTGGCGGTGCTCGATGCGCTGTATGACGCGCCGATCGAAACAACGATTTGCCGCCAGGAGGGCGGTGCCGCGATGATGGCCGAAGCCCAGGGCAAGCTGACCGGCCAACCCGGTATCTGCATGGTCACCCGGGGGCCGGGAGCGACCAATGCGTCGGCAGGCTTGCATATTGCGATGCAGGATTCGACCCCGATGATCCTCTTCGTCGGCCAGATCGAGCGCTCGGCCCGGGGCCGCGAGGCCTTCCAGGAGCTGGACTACCGCGCGGTGTTTGGCAGCATGGTCAAGTGGGCGACCGAGATTGATGATGCGGCGCGCATTCCTGAGACCATTGCCCGCGCCTTTGCGGTGGCCACCAGCGGCCGCCCCGGCCCGGTGGTGATCGCCTTGCCCGAAGACATGCTGCGCGATGCCGTCACCGTGCCCGATGCCCGCCGCTACCAGCCAGCGCCTGCCAACGCGGCGGATGCCGATGTGGCCGCAGTGGTGGCCCAACTGGCGGCCGCGAAAAACCCCATCATCATCGCCGGTGGCTCACGCTGGAACGCGCAGGCCCAGCAAGACATTGCCGCCTTTGCCGCTGCCCATGCGGTGCCGGTGGCCTGTTCCTTCCGCCGCCAGATGGTGTTCCCTGCCCACCATGCCAACTATGCGGGCGACGTGGGCCTGGGCGTGAACCCCAAGCTGATTGCCCGCATCAAGCAGGCCGACCTGGTGGTGCTGCTGGGTGGGCGCATGTCCGAGGTGCCGTCGCAGGGCTACAGCCTGCTGGGTATTCCGGCGAGCAGCGGCCAGCAGCTGATCCATATCCATCCTGATCCGGATGAGTTGGGCCGGGTCTACCAGGCCGACCAGGCGATTGTGGCCGCGCCTGATTCCTTCTGCGCCGCACTGGCGCGGCAGCCGGCCGCCGCAGCGCGCCCCGAGCGCCAGGCGCTGGTGCAGCAAGCCCATGCCGACTACCTGGCCTGGAGCGACCCTGCGCCCATCCAGGTGCCGGGTGCGCTGCAGATGGGCCAGCTGATGGCGCATGTGCGCGAAGTGCTGCCGGCCGACACGGTCTGGTGCAATGGCGCCGGCAACTTTGCCACCTGGGTGCACCGCTTCTGGCCGTTTAACCACTATGGCAGCCAGCTGGCCCCTACCAGCGGCAGCATGGGCTATGGCCTGCCGGCCGCCGTGGGTGCCAAGCGCCTGGACAAGCAGCGCAGCGTTGTCTGCATCGCTGGCGATGGCGACTTTTTGATGCATGGCCAGGAGTTTGCAACCGCCGTGCAGTACCAGCTGCCCATCATCGTGCTGCTGATCGACAACGGCATGTACGGCACCATCCGCATGCACCAGGAGCGCGACTACCCGAACCGGGTCAGCGCCACTGAGCTGCGCAACCCTGACTTTGTCGCCTACGCCAAGGCATTTGGCGGCAATGCCGCCCTGGTCGAGAAGACCGAAGACTTTGCGCCCGCGCTGGCTGCCATGCGCAGCTGGGCCGAACAGCACCAGCTGCCGGTGATCCTGCACTGCAAGCTCGACCCGCAGGCGATCACCCCGGCGCGTAGCCTGGACCAGATCCGAGGCACGGGCGTTTAAGCCTCCCGCTGCCCGATAGCGGCAGCGCAAAAAAAGGCACCGAGCAAAAACTCGGTGCCTTTGGTGTTTCGGCGTGGGCGGGATGCTGCAAAGCCCCGCCGCAGCCTAGAGCTGCTTAAAGCACATCGCTGGCAAAGTCGGCCAGGCGCGAGCGCTCGCCGCGTGCCAGGGTGATGTGGCCGCTGTGTGGCCAGCCCTTGAAGCGGTCCACCACATAGGTCAGGCCAGAGGAGCCTTCGGTCAGGTAGGGCGTGTCGATCTGGGCCAGGTTGCCCATGCAGATAATCTTGGTACCGGGGCCGGCACGGGTGATCAAGGTCTTCATCTGCTTGGGGGTCAGGTTCTGCGCCTCGTCGATGATCACGTACTTGTTCAGGAAGGTACGACCGCGCATGAAGTTCATGCTCTTGATCTTGATGCGGCTGCGGATCAGGTCATTGGTGGCAGAGCGCCCCCATTCACCGGGATTGCCGCCGTCGCCCTTGGCCAGGAACTCCAGGTTGTCGTCCAGTGCGCCCATCCAGGGCCCCATCTTCTCTTCTTCGGTGCCGGGCAGAAAGCCGATGTCCTCGCCCACGCTGACGGTGGCGCGGGTCATGATGATCTCGGTGTAGCGGCGCTCGTCGAGCACCTGGTTCAGACCAGCGGCCAGCGCCATCAAGGTCTTGCCGGTGCCGGCCGTGCCAGCCAGGGTGACAAAGTCCACATCCGGGTCCATCAGCAGGTTCATCGCGAAGTTCTGCTCACGGTTGCGGGTGGTCACGCCCCACACATTGTTCTTCTGGTGGCCGTAGTCCTTCAGTGTCTCCAGCACCGCCGTCTTGTCGCGGATCTCGATCACGCGGGCAAACAGACTGTTCTCGCCCGGTGCCTCATAGAAGACAAACTGGTTGATGTGCAACTGCTGGGTGATCGGGCCGCTGATGCGGTAGCAGGTGGAGGCGCCCGATTGCCAGCTCTCGACTTTCTTGCCGACCTTGGCCCAGAAATCCAGCGGCAGCTGCAGCATGCCGGTGTAGAGCAGGTCGCCATCTTCCAGCGTCTTGTCGTTCTGGTAGTCCTCGGCTTCCAAGCCCAGTGCACGCGCCTTGACGCGCATGTTGATGTCCTTGGACACCAGCACCACGGGGCGATCGGGATGGCGTTGGCGCAGGGCCTCGACCACGCCCAGGATCTGGTTGTCGGCCTTGCCCTGGGGCAGGCTTTCGGGCAGTTGGTAGGTCAGCGGCTCGGTTTGGAAGAACAAGCAGCCGCTGGCGCCTTTTTGGCCGGTGGCATCCAGGCGAATGCCCTGGGCCAGATGGGCCTCTTGGCTGGCGACCAGCGCATCGAGCGTGCGGCTGGCCTGGCGGCCATTGCGGGCCACTTCGGTCATGCCCTTCTTGTGGCCGTCCAGCTCTTCGAGCACGATCATCGGCAGGTAGATGTCGTGTTCTTCAAAGCGGAACAGGCTGCTGGGGTCATGCAGCAGCACGTTGGTGTCCAGCACAAACAGCTTGGCTTTGCCACTGCGTGGCTTGGCCGCCTTGGCAGGCTTGTTGTCGGTGGTGGGGATGGCATCGGCAACCACCGGGCTGCGCGCAGGCTGGGCGGGCTGTACAGGTGCCGCTGGCGGCTTGGCGCTGACGGTTGCGGGCGCTGTAGGCTTTTTGCTGCGCGCGGCCTTTGGGGCGGGCGCAGCGGCTTGGGGACGGCGTGGCGCAGGGGCGCTCGCCACTACCGGCTCGAAATCCATGTCGGGGAGGTCGTCGGCTTGTTCATCGCGCGCGTTGCCCGCAGATGCACGGGATTTGGCGCTGGTCTTGGCGGAAAAGTCGCCAGTCGAAAGCTGGCTGCCACGGCGGCTGGGTGCGGGAGGCAAGGGCATGGAGCTCGGGGCCTTTATCTAAACACTCGCCAAGTGGGCGAACGCACTCTGGTGGCCCGCCAGCCCCATGCAAAAAAGGCCATCTCGCAAGCAAGACAGCCTTTTTGGATGGAAGAGGGCGGAACAGTCCAGACTCAAATTCATGGGCCCATTATGCACACTCTAGGCAGCACGAAATCAGCAATCGCCGTCACAGAGCGCTGTGGCGGTTGCGAAAGGTGGAAACGGCAACGGCGCGCATCCGCAGACAGCGCGCCGCCACCAAAAACTGCCGGTCTGGGATCAGGCAGCCTTCTTTTGCGCAGCCTTCATCGACTTGACAGCCTTGAGCACTTCTTCCACATGGCCCAGCACCTTCAGGCCGCGCCATTCCTGGACCAGCATGCCATCGGGGCCCACCAGGAAGGTCGAGCGCTCGATGCCCTTGACCTTCTTGCCGTACATGATCTTGTTCTTGACCACGCCGAACATGTGGCAGAGTTTTTCTTCGGTGTCAGCGATCAGCTCGAACGGGAGTTCGAGCTTTTCCTTGAAGTCGTCGTGCGACTTCATGTTGTCGCGCGACACGCCGAAGACGGCAGCACCAGCCTTAACAAAATCCGCGTACTTGTCGCGGAATTGCATGGCTTCGGTGGTACAACCGGGGGTGTTATCCTTGGGGTAGAAGTACAGCACCAGAATTTGCCCCTGATGCGACGTGTTGGAAACCTTGAGGCCTCCCGTCGCTTGTGCATCAAATTCTGGCAGGGGTTTGTTGACAACAACAGCCATAGCTCTCTATTTTCTCCGGAGTAATCGCAAAAAGGCCGCAGGAATCAAAGTATTCATCTAGTTGTTATTCAGGCCCGCAGCCACAAGCGAGTATTTTAACCCGAATCGAAATATTTATCGAGCCCCTCTGATAAACACAGGCTATCGATTGTGGTTATAGCTCTGCGGGTTCCACTAAAGCGGCAAGTAACACTTTGCGTCCTTCCCCGGCCAAGACGTTGTAGGTACGGCATGCGGCGGGGGTATCCATCGTCTCGAATCCTATGCGTTTGGCGATCAATGGGGCCAACCAGGCTGGCGAAGGAAAACGTAACCGATTGCCACTGCCGAAAATTATCGTTTCCACCTCAGCCTCGGCCAATTGGGCAAAATGGGCAGGTCCCAGGTCTTCGAAACGTGTGCAATCCCACACCTGAAGGCTGCCATTGGAGCCGACCACCAGGCTGGTGCTGTGGCGCTGTTGGTCTACCGCCAACCAGCCCGGTCCGTAGCCGGTGATGGTCAAGGTGTCGGATTTGTCGGGCTGGAACTTCATGGGGCAGGCTTTCAGCAAACGGGGCAAGGGGTGGCGGTGGCAGGCTGCGGCAGCCGCAAGGAGCCACTACAGGGCGATCAACGCGAAGATCTGTGGTCAAATTATAGTTTTCACCTAGTTGGATTGTGGGTTCGAGGTGTTGGCATGGTTGCCTGCCGGCTGCAATTCCCTGTTTTCAGAGGTAGTGGTATCTGTCATGAAGACGATTCAAAAATCCGCCAAGCTGGCCAATGTGTGTTACGACATTCGAGGGCCGATCATGGACGCGGCGAAGCGGATGGAGGACGAAGGACAGAAGATCACCAAGCTCAACATCGGCAACTTGGCGGTGTTTGGCTTTGATGCCCCTGAAGAGGTGCAGCAGGACATGATCCGCAACCTGCCCAACTCGGCAGGCTACTCCGACAGCAAGGGCATTTTTGCGGCGCGCAAAGCGGTGATGCATGAGACCCAGCGCCTGGGCGTCAAGGGCGTGGGCCTCGATGACATCTACCTGGGCAATGGCGCGTCCGAGCTGATCAGCCTGGCTACCAATGCCTTGCTGGACACCGGCGACGAGATGCTGCTGCCCGCACCCGATTACCCGCTGTGGACCGCTGCCACTAGCCTGTCGGGCGGCACGCCAGTGCATTACCTCTGCGACGAGGAAAACGGTTGGATGCCCAATCTGGCCGACATCCGCGCCAAGATCACGCCCCGCACCAAGGCCATTGTGGTCATCAACCCCAACAACCCCACCGGCGCGCTGTACTCCGACGCACTGCTGCACGATATTGTGCAGATCGCCCGGGAGCACGGCCTGGTCATCTTTGCTGACGAGGTCTATGACAAGGTGCTGTATGACGACGCCAAGCACACACCCCTAGCGGCGCTGTCGCAGGATGTGCTGACCATCACCTTCAACTCGCTCTCCAAGGCCTACCGCAGCTGCGGCTACCGCGCCGGCTGGATGGTGATCTCGGGCGACAAGAGCGGTGCGGGCGACTATATCGAAGGCTTGAACATGCTCTCCAACATGCGCCTGTGTGCCAATGTGCCGGGCCAATGGGCCGTGCAGACGGCGCTGGGCGGTCACCAGAGCATCGACGAGTTGGTGCAAGAGGGCGGGCGCCTGCGCAAGCAGCGCGATCTGGCCTGGGAGCTGATCAATGCCATCCCCGGTGTCAGCTGTGTCAAGCCCCAAGGCGCGCTGTACATGTTCCCCAAGCTCGATCCCCAGATCTACCCGATCAAGGACGACCAGGATTTCTTCCTGCAGGTGCTCAAAGAGACCCGCGTGATGCTGGTCCAGGGCACCGGCTTCAACTGGCCCCGTCCAGACCATTTCCGCATTGTGTTCCTGCCCCATGAGGCCGACCTGCGGGACGCCATCAACCGCCTGGCCGCCTTCCTGGCCAGGTACCGCCTTCGCCACGGCACCGACCAGCTTGCACATGCCCACAAGGCGGACATCAAGCTGGTGAAGCCCAAGGCAGAAAAATCTGCTGCCTGAATCGGCACTTTTCCGATCTGACAACACAGGCGTCCGGCTGGACGCCTTGTTAGTTATTAAACGCATTCAAGAGAATTTATGAAACCGATCCAAGTAGGCTTGTTGGGCATCGGCACCGTCGGTAGCGGTGTCTTCAACGTGTTGCAACGTAACCATGACGAAATTCGCCGCCGCGCTGGCCGTGGTATTGCGGTGACCATGGTGGCCGACCTGGACGAAGCCCGAGCCCGTGCCGTGGTGGGCGACCAGGCTAAGGTCGTCAAAGACGCCCGTGAGGTGATTGCCAATCCCGATATCGATGTGGTCATCGAGCTGATCGGCGGTTACGGCATTGCCAAGGCCCTGGTGCTGGAGGCGATTGCCGCCGGCAAGCATGTGGTGACCGCCAACAAGGCGCTGCTCGCCGTGCATGGCTCGGAGATTTTCAAGGCTGCTGCCGACAAGGGCGTGATGGTGGCCTACGAAGCGGCCGTGGCCGGTGGCATCCCCATCATCAAGGCACTGCGCGAAGGCCTGACCGCCAACCAGATCCAGTGGATCGCTGGCATCATCAACGGCACGACCAATTTCATCCTGTCCGAGATGCGTGACAAGGGCCTGGACTTTGACCTGGTGCTGAAAGAGGCACAACGCCTGGGCTATGCCGAAGCCGACCCGACCTTCGACATCGAGGGCGTGGACGCCGCCCATAAGGTCACCTTGATGAGCGCCATCGCCTTTGGCGTGCCGGTGCAGTTCGACAAGGCCTATGTCGAGGGCATCACCAAGCTGTCGTCGGTCGATATTCGCTACGCCGAGCAACTGGGCTACCGCATCAAGCTGCTGGGCATCACCAAGCGCACCGACAAGGGCATTGAGCTGCGGGTACACCCCTCGCTGGTGCCCACCAAGCGCCTGATCGCCAATGTGGAAGGCGCGATGAATGCCGTGGTCGTGCATGGCGATGCCGTGGGCACCACCTTGTACTACGGCAAGGGTGCCGGCTCCGAGCCCACCGCCTCGGCCGTGATTGCCGACCTGGTCGACATTGCCCGCCTGGAGGGCGCTGATGTGGCGCACCGTGTGCCGCCGCTGGCCTTCCAGAGCAGCACCTTGCGCGAAGCCGGCCAGGAACTGCCGGTGCTGCCCATGGCCGACATCACCACCAGCTACTACCTGCGCATGCGCGTGGCCGACGAGGCCGGCGTGCTGGCCAAGGTCACCGGCCTGCTGGCGGGCGCTGGCATCAGCATTGATGCGGTGCTGCAGCGCGAAGCGGACGAAGTCGGTGGCGAAGGCTCGACCCAGACCGATTTGATCATCCTGACCCACGACACGCGTGAAGGTGACATGGACAAGGCGCTGGCCGAAATCCAGGGCCTGCCCACCGTGCTGGCGCCTATCACCCGCATCCGCAAGGAAGAGCTGAACTGAGCATCAGCCACAGCAACGCCAACATCTACCGCCAGCGGCCCAACCGGCCCTGGCGGTTTTTTCATGGCTGCAGAACTCTGTTACTTTTTCGTAATGGCATAGCCAATTATTTTTACCAATAATGGCGCCTGACAAAGGCAGCCCTGCGGACTTCGGTCCGCAGCGTGCTGTCTATCCATAACAAAGTCAGGGAGTTGCACTATGTCGGAAACCGACAAGAAATGGTTGGCGCTGGCCAAGCGCTGGGGGGTGTTGTTTGGTATTCCATTGCTGATGCTGGCCATCGGCATCTGGCAATGGTCGCGGGCGGATACGCCGATCAGCGATGTGGGCGCCAAGATTGCCGAGTACCAGCAGGTGGTGCGCGAGCTCGATGCCATCGAGGCACAAAAGCCCGGGCGCGCCACCGTCAAGGACAGTGAGGGCAAGGAATACCCCGTCCGACTGGTGAAACAAGAATACCTGCTGGCCATCCAGGACCTGCAGACCCAGGGCCTGAACGTCACCACCCGCAACCTGCAGCCGCTGCTGGCGGGCATCACCATGGCCTTCAGCGTGCTGGCGCTGCTCTGGTCGGCGCTGGGCGTGGTCTACCAACGCGGCATGGGTGCCAAGGCCCTGCAGTCGCGAGAGCAGTTGCTGGCCACCTTCCAAAAAGGCCGTAAGCTGCTGCCGACCTATATGGTCGTCATGGTGTTGCTGCTGTTTGGTGCGGCGATACCGCTGCTGGTCTACGAGATGATGCCCATTCTGCGCCACCGCAACTACAGCAAGGGCGACATGAAGCTCATGTTCATCCTCGGCGGCCTGGCGCTGTTTTTGCTGTACTCGGGCTGCAAGGTGCTGATCGATGTCTGGAAGGCGGCGCGCAAGCCGCTGGAGAACGAGCCGATCGAGGTCATGGGCCAGACCGTCAGCCGCCAGCAGGCGCCTGAGCTCTGGGCCTTTGTGGACCGCGTGGCTACCAAGACCGGCGCGGGCATGCCCGACCACCTGGTAGTCGGTCTGAACGAGGGCTTTTTTGTCACCGAACACCCGGTGCAGCTGGCCAATGGCAGCCTGCTGCCGCAAGGCCGGGTGCTCTACCTGCCCTTGCCCTACATGGCCTTTCTCAATGCGGGCGAGGTGGCAGCGGTCATCGGCCACGAGCTGGGCCACTTCATTGGTGAGGACACGCTGTACAGCCAGCGCTTCTCGCCGATCTACAGCGCCACCATCCACCACCTGGTGGCCATCAGCGGCGGCGAGCGGCATGAGGGCTCATGGATGGACATCCTGCGCCGGCCGGCCACCTTGTTTGGCGAGATGTTTCTGGACAGCTTTCACGAGGCGGTGCGCTACTGGAGCCGCAAACGCGAGCTGGCCGCCGACGCGGTGGGCGCCCAGGTGGTGAGCCCGCAGGCCGTCGCGTCGTCGCTGCTGCGCATCAGCGCGCTGGCGCCGCATGTGGATGCAGCGCTGCAGTCCAACTGGGACCGGGGTGAGACGGTGGAGGGCGGTGTGCTGGGCCATGTGCGCCAGCTCGTTGCTACCCAGGGCATGACCGACCCGAGCGAGCACCTGGACCAGCGCCAGGCCCACCCCACCGACACCCACCCAGAGCTGGCCGAGCGCCTGGCGGCGCTGGGCGTCCCGATCAGCCCCGAGCTGCTGGCCCGCGCGATGGACGCGCAGGGCAGCCAATTGCTGCAGGAGTTTGGGCTGGAGCAACGCAGCGCTGCCACGCCTGACCACAACGCAGCCAGCCAGGCCCTGCCCGCTGCCGGGCTGGATATGAATGCCTCCTTGCAGGATGAGCTGAGCAGCGCCGCCGCCGCCAACCGCAGTGCCAAACTGGCAGAGCTGCGCCGCATTGCCGCCCTAGCCAAGGACGAGGTGGTGATTTACGAGCGCTCCGCCTTCATGGTGGGCCTGTTTGTGTTTCTGGCCTTGGCCTGCGCGGTCGGGGGATTCTTTGTGTTCCAGGCTCAGCTGCACCTGGGGGTGGTCGCAGGGTTGTTGGCGGGCGCGGCCGGCTGCGCCTGGTTCGCCAAAGTGTTCTGGCAGGACAGCCAGAGCCCGGCCATGCTGCTGCAATCGGGCGGTGTGCGTTTGTTTAAGGCGCAAGAGCCGCTGCCCTGGTCGGCGATTGACGACTTCCAGTTCAGCCAAAGCAACCATATGCTGACGGTGACCATGGTGCTGGAGGAGGGGGTACAGCCACCGGCGATGGGCGTGGGCAAGCGCCGGGCCCAGTTCCGCAAGAAAAAGCAGCGCCTGGCTGTCAGTTTCAAGGGCATCAAAAAGATGAAGAACCAGGCTTTTGTGGAGCTGCTGGTAGACCATTGGCGCGCCTACCATGCGCGCCAGGAGCTGCAGCGCATGGGCGAGCAGGTCTGATCTGGCCGTCCATCGCTGAGCCCCGGACGGTGTCCGGGGCTTTTTTGTGCCTGGGGCGGTGGGATGTGCGCAATCCTGCGCAAGCTGTGCCAGTACTGGCGGCTGCTGGATAATAGGCAGTTGCCCTTTGCCCCTGCGCGGGCCTTGTCCACTTATTTCGCACCCTCCATGCTGTACCTTTCCACGCGCGGCCATGCCGAACAAAAACGTTTTTGCGACATTTTGCTGGAGGGCCTGGCGCCTGATGGCGGCCTGTACATGCCCGTGCAGTACCCGCAGATCGATGATGCCAAGCTGACCGCGCTGCGCGAAACGCTCAGCAACAAGGGCTATGCAGCGCTGGCGTTCGAGATTCTGTCGCTGTACATCGACGACATTCCCGCCGATGACCTGCGCGCGCTCTGCGACAAGACCTATACCGAAGCCGTGTTCGGCTCGGCCGCCATTGTTCCGCTGCGCCAGCTTGAAGGCCAGCTGATGATCGAGGCGCTGTCCAATGGCCCGACCCTGGCCTTCAAGGACATGGCGATGCAGCTGCTGGGCAACCTGTTCGAGTACGAACTGGCCCGCCGTGGCGAAGAGCTCAACATTCTGGGCGCCACCAGCGGCGACACCGGCAGCGCTGCCGAATACGCCATGCGCGGCAAAAAGGGTGTGCGCGTGTTCATGACCAGCCCGCATGGCCGCATGAGCCCCTTCCAGCAGGCACAGATGTTCAGCCTGCAGGACGAAAACATCCACAACATCGCCATCGAAGGCGTGTTTGACGACTGCCAGGACATCGTCAAGGCGGTCAGCAACGACCATGCCTTCAAGGCGCAGTACAAGATCGGCACGGTCAACTCCATCAACTGGGCACGCTTGCTGGCCCAGGTGGTCTACTACTTTGCCGGCTACCTGCAGGCCACCACGCAGAACAGCGAAAAGGTGAGCTTCACGGTGCCCAGCGGCAACTTTGGCAATGTCTGCGCCGGCCATGTGGCCCGCCAGATGGGCCTGCCGATTGCCAAGCTGGTGGTGGCCACCAATGAGAACGATGTGCTGGACGAATTCTTCCGCACCGGTGTCTACCAGGTGCGCGGCGCGGCCCACACCTTCGAGACCTCCAGCCCCTCGATGGACATCTCCAAGGCCAGCAACTTCGAGCGCTTTGTGTTCGACCTGGTGGGCCGCGATGGCGCCCGCCTGCAGCAGCTGTTCTCGCAAGGTGTGGCCAAAGAGGGCCGCTTTGACCTGCAGGCTGACCCGGCTTTCAAAGATGCTGCCGGACGCTACGGCTTTGTCAGCGGCAAGAGCACCCATGCCGACCGCCTGGCCACCATCCAGGACACCTACCAGCGCTTTGGCCAGATGATCGACACCCACACCGCCGACGGCGTGAAGGTGGCGCGCGAGCACCTGGGTGCCGAGCCGATGATCGTGCTGGAAACCGCCTTGCCGATCAAGTTTGCTGCCACCATCGAAGAGGCGCTGGGCCGCCTGCCCGAGCGCCCCGCCAAGTTTGAAGGCATCGAAGACCTGCCCAAGCGCGTGGTGGTCATGCCGGCTGATGTGGACCAAGTGAAGACCTATATCAAAGACAACTGCCGCTGAGCAGCGTCATCTGCGCCTGCAGCCCATGGGGGCGCAGGTGCGGGCAGGTGGATTATTCAGAAGGGCGGCTTATGCAGGTGGTGTGTTTTGCAGGCTATTCCGGCAGTGGCAAGACGACACTGATCGAGCAGCTCATCCCCGTGCTGATCGCGCAGGGCCAGCGGGTGTCGGTCATCAAGCATGCCCACCACCGCTTTGACATTGACACCCCCGGCAAGGACACCTGGCGCCACCGCCAGGCCGGCGCCTATGAGGTGTTGGCGGCATCCGACCAGCGCGTGGTGCTGATGCGCGAGCTGCAAGAGGTGCAGGAGCCCGATGTGCATGCGCTGATTGCCCAGCTCGACAGTGCGGCCGACTGGGTGCTGGTAGAAGGCTTCAAGGACTGCGATCTGCCCAAGCTGGAAGTGCTGGCGAACGCGCCCGAAGCCAACGGCAAAGCCCCGCTGTACCCACAAGATGCCGCCGTGCAGGCGGTGGTGCTGTCAGCGGCCCGGCAGCTGCTGCCCGCGACGGCCCTGCCGCAGTTGCCCCGCGATGAGCCCGCCGCCGTGGCCCAGTGGCTGCTGGCGCACAGCGCCCGCTTTGCCTACACCCCGCCCTGTGTTTTTGAAAGCGCTACCGCCGGCTGAGGCTGCGGCAGCGATGATCGGCCCGCTTGCATGCGGCCGGCAACCGAAGGAATGATTGCGATGAACAGCCAGCCCCGTCCCCCCCTGAAATCACTCGATGACGCGCTGGCCGAGCTGCTGGCCCATGCCCAGCCGCTGCCGGGCAGCCAGGTGGTGGATACCTTTGAGGCCGATGGCCGCGTGCTGGCCGAGGCCTTGGTGGCCCCGCTGCAGGTGCCTCCTTTTGACAACAGCGCGATGGACGGCTATGCGCTGCGCGCCGCGGATCTGAGCGGGCCCGAGCTGGCCCTGCCGGTGAGCCAGCGCATTGCAGCGGGCAGCATCGGTGCGCCGCTGGTCGCTGGCACTGCCGCGCGCATCTTTACCGGCGCAGCGGTGCCTGCGGGTGCCGATGCGGTGGTGATGCAAGAGGAATGCAGTGTGCTGGAAGATGGCCGGGTGCAAATCAACGCCGCCGTCAAACCGGGGCAAAACATCCGCAAAAGCGGAGAAGACATGCAGCTGGGCAGCACGGTACTGACGGCGGGCACCAGGCTGGGCCCGGCCGAGCTGGGCCTGGCCGCCAGCATTGGCTGCGCCAGCCTGGCGGTGGCCCGCCGCCCGCGCGTGGCCTTGTTCTCTACCGGTGATGAGCTGGTCATGCCCGGCGATGTTGCGCCCCAGGATTTGCCCGCTGGCAGCATCTACAACAGCAACCGCTTCTTTTTGCGCGCCATGCTGCAGCGCCTGGGCTGCGAGGTGCAGGACCTGGGCATCGTGCCCGACAGCTACGAGGCCACCGTGGCCGCGCTGCAGAAGGCGGCGCAGCAGAGCGACCTGGTGCTCACCAGCGGCGGCGTGTCGGTGGGCGAGGAAGACCATATCAAGCCGGCCGTGCAGGCCTTGGGCAGCCTCGATCTGTGGGCGATTGCAGTCAAGCCCGGCAAGCCTTTTGCGTATGGGCGCCTGGGCCAGGCGCATTTCATCGGTCTGCCGGGCAACCCGGTCTCCAGCTTTGTCACCTTTGCGCTGCTGGTGCGGCCCTTTTTGCTGCGTTTGCAAGGCGTGCAAGCGCCCGCTCCCCAGGCCGTCGACATGCGTGCCGATTTTGACTGGCCGCGTGCCGACAAGCGCCGCGAGTTTTTGCGGGTGCGTATCAATGCGCAAGGGGGGCTGGACCGCTTTGCCAACCAGGGATCGGGTGTGCTGACCTCGGCCGTCTGGGCCGATGGCCTCGTGGACAACCCAGAGGGCCAGACCATTGCGCGGGGCGACACGGTGCGCTTTGTGCCATTTGCCCAGTTGCTGGGCTGAGGAGGACGAGGCCATGACGATGAAGACTCTGCAACTGCGCTATTTTGCAAGTATCCGCGAGGCCATTGGCAGCGGCAGCGAAGCCTATGGGACCGATGCCGCCACCGTCGCAGAGCTGCGCGATGCGCTGCTGGCGCGGGGCGAGCCCTATGCCAGCTGCCTGGCCCGGGGGCGGGCGGTACGCACTGCCGTCAACCAGGTGCTGCGTGAAGAGGGCGCCGAGCTGGCGACTGGCGATGAAGTGGCCTTTTTTCCGCCAGTGACGGGCGGTTGAGCGTTTAGAACTTGTTCAAAGTCTCTACGCAGCCGCGTTGGAGTGCAATCGGGATGAGTTCGAAGCGCTGGTCCGCAGCTTGCACCGGGGTGCAAGCAAGGGCCAGCGCGCAGAAATCGCCCGATTTCACTCCAACCCTTCGGGACAGTGGCTTTGCGGCCGCCCGGGCAGGGGCGGTCTGCGTCGTTGCAAATCCTCGCAATAGCATGGCTATTGCTGCGGTATTGCGCGGCTGGGCGCCCCCCTCGCATCCCATCCCGCAAAGACACTGTCGCGGCGCGAGGAGACATTGAACAGGTTCTTAGGCTGCGTCGTCTTCTGCCGGGCTGGGCAGCAAAAGCTCAGGTGCTCGCCATTCCAGCAGCTCCGCCAGGCGCAGCACCACCCAGCGCGCTTCTTCCGGGCTCACGCCCGCGCCTTCGGCCTGCAGGCCGGCATACATGGTCTGCAAAATCGCGCTCTCGGAGGGCGCGCTTTGGTGGTACAGGATCTGCGCCTGCTCGACCAGCATCTGCGCCAAGTCTTCGCAGAGCTCATAGCGTTGGGCAATCTCCGCCAGCGGCAGGCGCAGGCGCTGTTGGCGGCCCTGGAACAGGGCGATGAACGAATCGGGGATAAAAATCTGGCTGCCGTCTTGCATGGGGAATTTTGTAGTGTGATGCGCGTTCAGCGGCAGGCGCTCAAGGCGTGAAGCGCTTCTCAAAGCGGGCCACATCCTCCAGCAGTTCAAAAGTCACCACCTGGCCCATTTTGCGGTCGGTCTCGCGGCAGGCGGCATAGACGCTGGTCTTGCCCACCAGGTCCATCGCGGGGATGTCGATGATCGCGTAAGGGTAGGGCACGAACACATGGTGCTCGAACACAATCCGGTGCAGATTGCGCGGATTGGGGTAGAGCAGGAAGCCGTGGGCATTCAGGGTCTGACTGGGCATGGAAAGCATCCAAAGAGAAAACAGGTCTTGCAAGCGGGTGGGCTGCCGGTGGAATGTGGACATCCCAGTAGCCCGAAGCTTGCAGAGGGCCACCAGTGTGCCGCAATCGCGAAGCTGGGGTGGCCCACCATGGTTTGCGGCGAGGCCCGGCGGGCATGCTAGGCTTGGGTTTTGCTGCCTTTTTTGCCGAGCCCTGCCCATGCTGCACACCCATATCGCCGTACAGACCGCTGACTTTGATGTGAGCGAGGAGCTGCGCCTGCTACGCGCCGCCGATGGCCGCATCGGCGCGGTCTGCAGCTTTGTCGGCACGGTGCGCGACCGCAATGCGGGCAGCGAGGTGGCGACGATGGAGCTGGAGCACTACCCGGGCATGACGGAAAAGTCGATCGCCCTGATGGTCGATGCGGCGAGCCAGCGCTTTGACATCTTTGGCGCCCGCATCATCCACCGCGTGGGTGTCCTGGCGCCGGGCGACCAGATTGTGCTGGTCGCCGTCTCCTCGGCCCACCGGGGCGAGAGTTTTCAGGCCTGCGAGTTCTTGATGGACTACCTCAAGATCGAGGCACCGTTCTGGAAGAAGGAAGAGACACCCGAGGGCGCGCGCTGGGTGGATGCCCGCGTCAGCGATGAGGCGGCGATGGCGCGCTGGGGTCTGCCCAAACGCTGAGCTGACAGCGCCGGGTTTGTTTGGTGCAAGCTTGACCAGGCGCAAGCTTTTTTCGGGCCATTGCTGCTGCAATGAGTCCGAGGAGGAGTGCCTTGGGGCCCTATGTCACCGACCGTAGGAGACGGCGCACAGCGTTTGGCGAAATGGGCTGACAGAGCCTATATGTACGCCCAGGTTCTTGAAAATTCGGCAGCCAGCGCAAAATAATCCTCAGTAACACTTGTTAAGTGGGAGCATTCATGCGAATAGACAAACTGACAACCAAATTTCAAGAAGCCCTGGCCGACGCCCAATCGCTGGCCCTGGGCAATGACAACGCCTACATCGAACCGGTCCATGTGCTGGCGGCCATGCTGCGCCAGCCCGATGGCCCCAAGTCGCTGCTGGCGCGGGCAGGGGCCAATGCTACGGCCATGAGCACCGCGGCAGAGAACGCCATCAAGCGCCTGCCCCAGGTGCAAGGCCAGGACCAGGTGACGGTCGGCCCCGATCTGCAGCGCATGCTGCAGGCCACCGAAAAGGAAGCCATCAAGCGGGGCGACCAGTTCTATGCCGCCGAGCTGTTTTTGCTGGCGCTGACCGATGACAAGGGTGAGGCGGGCCGCATCGTCAAGGAAGGCGGCCTGAGCCGCAAGGCGCTGGAGTCTGCCATCGACGCGGTGCGCGGCGGTCAATCGATGGACAGCGCCGATGGCGAGAGCCAGCGCGAGGCCCTGAAGAAATACACCTTAGACCTGACCGAGCGCGCCAAGCTGGGCAAGCTCGACCCGGTGATCGGCCGCGATGACGAGATCCGCCGCACCATCCAGGTGCTGCAGCGCCGCAGCAAGAACAACCCCGTGCTGATCGGCGAGCCAGGCGTGGGCAAGACAGCCATTGTTGAAGGCCTGGCCCAGCGCATTGTGGCTGGCGAAGTGCCGGACACCTTGCGCGACAAGAAAGTGTTGGTGCTCGATATGGCGGGCCTGCTGGCTGGCGCCAAGTACCGGGGCGATTTTGAGGAGCGCCTCAAATCCGTGCTGAAGGAAGTCGCGCAAGAAGAAGGCCGGGTGATTCTCTTTATCGACGAGATCCACACCATGGTCGGCGCGGGCAAGGCCGAGGGCGCCATGGATGCGGGCAATATGCTAAAGCCTGCGCTGTCGCGCGGCGAGCTGCACTGCATTGGCGCGACGACCCTGGACGAGTACCGCAAGTACATCGAAAAGGATGCGGCGCTGGAGCGGCGCTTCCAGAAGGTGCTCGTCAATGAGCCTTCGGTGGAAGACACCATCGCCATCCTGCGCGGTCTGCAAGAAAAGTACGAGGCCCACCATGGCGTGGACATCACCGACCCGGCCATCGTGGCTGCGGCCGAGCTGTCTGCACGCTATATCACCGACCGCTTCCTGCCCGACAAGGCGATCGACCTGATCGACGAGGCAGCGGCCAAGATCAAGATCGAGATTGACTCCAAGCCCGAGGTCATGGACAAGCTCGAACGCCGCATGATCCAGCTCAAGATCGAGCGTGAGGCGATGAAGAAGGAAAAGGACGAGGCTTCGCAAAAGCGTTTGTCCTTGATCGAAGAGGATCTCGCCAAGATCGAGCGCGAATACGCCGATATGGAAGAGATCTGGAAGGCCGAGAAGGCCGATGCAATGGGCTCGGAGCAGCTGCGCAAGGACCTGGACCAGGTGCGCTTCCAGATTCAGGAAGCGACGCGCAGCGGTGACTTCAACAAAGTGGCTGAGTTGCAGTACGGCAAGCTGCCGGCGCTGGAAAAGCAACTGGCTGAAGTGCAGGCCGACGAGAACAGCGAAGGCGCCAAGACCAAGGGCCACAAGCTGCTGCGCACCCATGTGGGCGCCGAAGAGATTGCCGAGGTGGTCAGCCGTGCCACGGGCATCCCCGTGTCCAAGATGATGCAGGGCGAGCGCGACAAGCTCTTGCGCATGGAGCAGAAGCTGCACGAACGTGTGGTCGGCCAGGACGAGGCCATTGCGGCGGTGTCCAATGCCATACGCCGCTCGCGCTCGGGCCTGTCTGATCCAAACCGGCCCACCGGCTCCTTCCTGTTCCTGGGCCCTACCGGCGTGGGCAAGACCGAGCTGTGCAAGGCGCTGGCAGGCTTTTTGTTTGACAGCGAAGACCACCTGATTCGCATCGACATGAGCGAGTTCATGGAGAAGCATTCGGTGTCGCGCTTGGTGGGTGCGCCCCCAGGCTATGTGGGCTATGACGAAGGCGGTTACCTGACCGAAGCCGTGCGTCGCAAGCCTTACAGCGTGATCTTGTTGGACGAGGTGGAAAAAGCCCACCCCGATGTGTTCAACATCCTGCTGCAGGTGTTGGACGATGGCCGCCTGACCGATGGCCAGGGCCGCACCGTGGACTTCAAGAACACGGTGATCGTGATGACCAGCAATATCGGCTCGCAGCTGATCCAGGCGATGGTCGGTCAATCGTATGAGGATGTAAAAGACGCGGTCTGGGGGGAACTCAAAAACTACTTCCGGCCCGAATTCCTCAACCGCATCGATGAAACCGTGGTCTTCCATGGCCTGGATGCCCAGCACATCGAGTTGATTGCACGCATCCAGCTGCAGCAGTTGGAGGCCCGTCTGGCCAAGATGGATCTGCACCTGCAGGTCTCCGATGCGGCGATGGCCGAGCTGGCCAAGGTGGGCTTCGATCCGGTGTTTGGTGCGCGGCCGCTGAAGCGGGCCATCCAGCAACGTATCGAAAACCCGCTGTCCAGGTTGCTGCTGGAGGGGCAATATCCCCCTAAGAGCCTTATCCCGGTGACGGTGGATCCGGTGCAAGCGCCCGGCGAATTCCACTTCGGGCGGCCGGACATAGCCGCGCAGTAAGGCGCTGCCAGCCATGCATAACCATGCATGGCTGGCCATCTTTACGCTGCGATATGCTTGTTGACACGGCCAGGGCTTGAAAAACCCTGGCATCGGCCTAATATGGCTAGTAAGCGCTGCCCTGCAGCGATGAAAGGAAATGCGTTGAACGAGTTGTTGGCAACCGTAGTGAGCTGGACTTTGCGAATCGCCATGGTGCTGGCGGGTCTGGTGTTTTTTGTCAGTCTGATGGTCGTGGCCGCGATTGCTGCCATGCTGTGGACCGTGCGCCTGCTCTGGGCCAAAGTCACTGGCAAGCCTGTCGCTCCCTTTGCATTCAAGATGAATCCAGCCTCGGGATGGACCACCGTTTACCGCAGCACCGCCCGCTGGTCGGCCAACAAGGGCGCTCGCAGCGCTGAGACGGCTGGCAACCCATCTGGCATGCGCTCGGCCGTGATCGACGTGACCGATGTGGAGCCGCGTGAGATCCGCTCGCAACACTGACTGACCTGACGCAGGCTGCGGCCTGTGGTTCGTGCAAAGCCCGGTTGTGCCTGATGCAGACCGGGTTTTTTTATGGGATCGCGTTTATGGATGTGAGCGAGTTGCACAGCCGGTTTGCAGCCATGCGTGCCGCCACCCGCGCGCAGACAGACACCCCGCTGCTGTTGCGGCGCGAGCGCTTGCTGCGCCTGCAAAAGCTGCTGCAGGACAATGAAGAGCGCCTCTGCGCCAGCGTGCAGGCCGATTTTGGCCAGCGCTCGGCGCGGGTCACCACCTTTACCGAGTTGATGCCCTTGCACAGCCAGCTGCGCCAAGCGCTGCGGCACATGCGGCGCTGGGCGGCCCCACAGCGGGTGGCCACCCCCTTGCAGCTCTGGCCTGCGCGGGCCTGGCTGCAGGCCATGCCGCTGGGCGTAGTTGGGGTGATTGCGCCCTGGAACTATCCCTTGCTGCTGGCCTTGGGGCCCGCCATCAGTGCGCTGGCTGCCGGCAACCGCGTCATCATCAAACCCAGCGAATACACGCCCGAAACCATGGCCTTGCTGGCCGAGCTGGTGCCCAGCTATTTTGCCGATGATGAAGTTGCGGTGCTCGCTGGCGATGCAGGCGCCTCTGCCGAGCTGGCAGCACTACCGTTGGACCACCTGCTGTTTACCGGCTCCACGGCGACGGGGCGCAAGGTTGCCTTGGCCGCTGCCAACCACCTGGTGCCGACCACCCTGGAGCTGGGTGGTAAATCCCCCTGCCTGCTGGAGCAAAGCTGCGACATCCCGGATGCGGCGCGCAAAATTGCCCATGCCAAGCTGTTGAATGCCGGCCAGACCTGTATTGCGCCTGATTATGTGTTGCTGCCGCGGAGCAGCGCGTCGGCCTTTGTTGAGGCCTACAGCCAAGCGGTGCAGGCCATGTACCCGCAGCAGCAAGGCAACCCCGATTACACCTCGGTCATCCATGCGGCCCACGCCAGCCGGGTGCTGGGCATGCTGGCCCAGGCCGAGCAAGCGGGGGCGCAGGTGATTCGCCTGGAAGGCGCTGGGGATGCAGTGTCGCAAAGCCGCATTGGCGACGGCATCAGCCGCCAGTTGGCGCCCGCGCTGGTGCTGGGGGTGACGGCGCAGATGCAGCTGATGCAGGAAGAGATCTTTGGCCCGGTGCTGCCGGTGCTGCAGTATGACGACCGCGAGGAGGCGATTGCGGCGATCAACCAGGGCGACATACCGTTGGCGTTTTACTGGTTTGGCCAAGACCGCCGGCAGGGCCTGGATGCGGCGCAGCGGGTGCGGGCCGCCGGCATGTGCATGAATGACTGCCTGCTGCAGTTCGCTCATGCCGAGCTGCCTTTCGGCGGTTGGGGGCACAGCGGCTGGGGCGCCATGCATGGCCAGTACGGTTTTATGCGCTTCTCGCACGCCAAGCCAGTGCTGCGCCAAGGGGGCTGGTCGGCAGCGGCATGGCTGTATCCGCCTTATGGCCGGCGCTTTGATCTGCTGATGCGGCTAATTTACCGCCGAACCAAGCGCTAACTACTTGATCTTTATGGGGAGGTGGCGCTAGGGTAAACGCCTAGCGCAAATGTCTGCATTTGCAAACCCCTGCACAAATTGACCTACAACGCCATTGTGGGGCTACCCAAATGATGTCAAGAGTGAGACAATGGCCGGCTTTCGCGCACCATATCTCTGCAGCGCGCTGTTCCCGCGCTGACTCTTCCATATGCCCTTAAAAAAGCCATCAGCAATGCACGGTTGCTTGCTGATGCTGCGTGAGCCATGGTGTGTTGCAAGTGGATGGATGTTGAGCCTCAGGGTGCTCCATCAAAAACACTTGACACCCGGCCGGGCGTGATGGTCGCAGTGTACGACGAGATATACGTGCTTTTTGGTTAATTCATTGAATTTTGTTTTCGGTTATCCATGTCTGAAACTATCCAGGTTCGTCCCGCAACTCTCCGTGATGCCAAAGCCATTGCCCAAATCCATGCAGCCGCTTCTGTTGAAAGCTATCGCGGCGTTTTGCCCGATGACCAGTTGAAATCCATCTCTTCTGTTGAGAAGCGCCAGGCTTACTGGCGCGAAGCCATCGAGTACTGCGAGCCCCAGGTTCAGGTCGCCGTTGAGAACGACAAGATTGTCGGTTTCATCGGTTTTGACCGCTCACGCGATGCCAAGACCCGCCCCACCACGGGTGAAATCTGGGCCATCTATGCTGCCCCTACGCACTGGGACCAGGGCGTCGGTGTGGCACTGTGGGATGCGGCGCGTGATGGCCTGTCCGAAGAAGGCTGTACCTCGGTAACGGCATGGGTGCCGCTGCGCAATGAGCGCGCTCTGCGTTTCCATGAATCCGCTGGTTTCAAGCGCGAAATGTCGACGGCCAAGACCGCCACCGTGGGCGCGATCAAGATCGAAGAAGTGCGCATGCAGCGCTCGTTGATGAACCGCTGATCCTTGCAGGCGGGATGCGCTTGGCGTCTGCTGCGGCAGCGCGAGCGGCGTCTTGCTCTCAAGAGGCCGTCTTGGACGGCCTCTTTGTTTTTCCCCCTTTGGCAGCGGCCTGGTGCTGGTCTGCCCCCGAAAGCATTTTTATGACCACTGCCCAGCCAGAGAGTTTCGCCACCATCCAATGGGAAGAGGGCGGCGAGCCGCAAAGCGCACGCTGGCGTTGCGAGCGCGGCACTGCGCCTTCTGCGCGTGTTGTGCTGGCCGATGACACCATGCCGGCCGATGTGGCCTACCGCCTGGCTTGCCAAGGCACGGCGCTGCTGTGGCGCGGCGATTTCCAGAACGCCCGCATGCTGCTCCAGTCGCTGGCACGCCGTCTGGACAAGACGGGCGAGCGCAAGGCCAAGAAAAAGCCGGCGGCCCCTTCCGCCTCCGGCATGCCTACGCCGCAGGTGGCCTTGCCTTTTCACCAGCAACGCCACTTGCAGGCGCAGCGCGCCCGTGTGCTGTCGATGGTGCTGATTGGCATGGATGCGCAGTACGCGATTGCCTTGCGCCGCGCGCCTGAGGTGCAAGCCGCCTGCGCGGATGCCTGGGGTGCGCCCGAGGGCGATCTGGGCCAGGTGGTGTCCCTGCGCGAACTGCAAGCCCTGGTGGGCGCCCATGAGTGGCGCAAGAAGGGTGTGGAGATCCCTGCGCTGGCCAAGCTGGCGCCCAAGGGCTATGACCGCATCCATCCGCACTACGGCGTGTTCTCGCCGGTGCGGGGCGAGTATGTCGACCTGATCGCGCAAGCGCCGCTGCCTACCGCGCTCGCCAAGAAGTCGCTGGCCTACGACATTGGCACGGGTACCGGCGTCATCGCTGCCGTGCTGGCCCGCCGTGGCATCCAGAAGATTGTGGCCACCGATACCGATCCGCGTGCGCTGGCTTGCGCGCGTGAGAACCTGGAGCGCCTGGGCGTGGACCAGAAGGTGGAGCTGGCGCAAACCGATCTGTTCCCCGAGGGCAAGGCCGCGCTGGTGGTGTGCAACCCACCCTGGGTGCCTGCCAAGCCCAGCGCGCCGGTTGAACGTGCCGTGTATGACGAAGGCAGCCGCATGCTGCGTGGTTTTCTGGCCGGCGTCTCTGCCCACCTGGCACCCGGTGGCGAGGCCTGGTTGATCCTGTCCGATTTTGCCGAGCACCTGGGTCTGCGCAGCCGTGAGGAGCTGCTCAGCTGGATCGCCGAGGCCGGCTTGCAGGTGGTGGGCAAGAACCAGATCCGCCCGCGCCATGCCAAGGCGCAAGACTCCGCCAACCCGCTCCACCAGGCCCGCGCGGCCGAGATGACCACCTTGTGGCGTCTGCAGGTGGGTTGGTAATGTCCATCAAGAAGGCCGTGCCGCCGGCTTTGCTGCCGTCCATGATGGGCTGCTGAACGAGGCTAGAGATGCGTTTGCTGCTGGCGCCCATGGAGGGCTTGCTTGATTTTGTGCTGCGTGATGTGCTCACCAGCCTGGGCGGTGCGGACCGCTGCGTGTCGGAGTTCATCCGCATCACCGGCAGCCTGCTGCCCGACAAGGTCTACCTGCGCACCATGCCCGAGTTGCGCAATGGCAGCTGCACCGCTGCAGGCACCCCTGTGCGTGCGCAGCTGCTGGGCAGCGATGCAGCCAGCATGGCGGCCAATGCCGCGCAACTGGCGGCCTTGTCGCCCGAGGGCATCGATCTGAACTTTGGCTGCCCTGCCAAAGTGGTCAACCGCCACGGCGGCGGTGCGGCGCTGCTGCAAGACCCCAGCGCCATCCATGCGGTGGTGGCAGCCGTGCGCGGTGCGGTGCCTGCAGCGATGCCGGTCTCCGCCAAGATGCGTTTGGGCTTTAACGACCGGGCTTTGATGCTGGACTGCGCGTTGGCCATGCAAGAGGCCGGTGCCTGCGAGCTGGTGGTGCATGGGCGCACCAAGCTCGATGGCTACCGCCCACCGGCTTACTGGGACCAGATTGCGCGCATCCGCGAAGCGGTCAGCATCCCCGTGGTTGCCAATGGCGAAATCTGGACCGTGGACGATGCCCTGCGCTGCCAGGCCGAATCGGGCTGCCAGGACCTGATGCTTGGGCGCGGCATTGTCGCCGACCCGGGCCTGGCCTGGCGCATCCGCAAAGCCGTGGCCGAGCGCGATGGCCTGCCGATGCCCGCAGGCATGCGCGATGTGCAATGGCCGGACCTGCTGCCCGCGCTGCTGCGGTTTTGGCAGCTGGTCTGCGCGGACCTGGAGCCACGCCAGCGCGCTGGGCGTTTAAAGCAGTGGCTAAATCTGATGCGCCGGGCCTTCCCCGAGGCCGAGGCCGCTTACCAGCATGTGCGGGTGATGACGGACCAGGCAGCGATCAGCCTGTGGCTGGAAGAGCTGCAGCAGCAGTGCTTGGCTGCCAGTCCGGCCACACTCCCATCACAGCAGTGAATCAGGGGTAAAGGGGCTGATGATCTTGAGCATCAGCCGCAGCGGCAGGCTGGCATCGGGCTCGGTGGTCTGGTCTTTCAAGCGGGTGTTTTGCGGTGCCTGCCAAAGCAGGTCGCCATCCTTCAGCACCACGCGCCAGGCGGCACTCTCCAGCCCTTTTTCAATCATGCCGCCCGCTTGGCCAGAGAGCTTGCGGCTGCGCACCAGCACTGCAATCTCGGTGTTCTGCAGCTTGGAGCGCTGGTCCAGGTTCATCGATCCCACCACCAGCAGCTGGCCATCAAGCACCAGCACCTTGCTGTGCAGCATCACACGGCGCCCTTCGCGAAAACTGTTCTGGCCACTGCCCAGGCCAAAGGCGGCGCGCAAGTCGCTCTCGTCACTGACCAGCTCATACAGCTCAACCCCATCACGCAGTAGTTCTTCGCGGTAGCGCGCATAGCCGATATGGGCAATCGGCGCATCGTTGGACGACAGCGAGTTGGTAAGGACGCGCACACGCACCCCGCGTTGCACAGCCTCTTTGAAAGCCTGGCGCATCGATTCGCCGGGCACGAAGTAGGGCGAGACAATCAGCAAATCCTTTTTGGCGTAGCTGAGCAGCTGCACCAGGCCATCGACCACCGAATCGGCACTGGGGATGTGGCCGGGGTTGCGGGTTTCGGCTAGCGCGCGCAGCTGGCTCAGGCGCTTGTTCTCCAGCATGCCAGGCGCTGCGCTCATCGGAATGGTCTGGCCATCGGAATCCACCGCCGGTATCTTGCTGGGCGAATCCGCCAGCACGACCGAATGGGCCCAGACCAGTGGCACCGAGCGCAAATCCACCGGTTTCATGTCCCAGGCGCGTTCACGCTGCTCGGGCGTGATGTCGCCATCGGGGCGGGGCTCACCATCGGGCGGAGAAGGCCGTGCGCCGCCTGATGCGGCCTGTGCGGTTTGCGCCGCAGGCGCCGCCGAGGTCTCTGACGTGTCTTCGTCATTGCTGCGCAGCGCGCGTTCCCGGAAGGACTTTTGCATGTCCTCCAGCGCCTGCTTGCTGATCAGCGATTGCACCGGGTAGGCGCGCTCGTTGTTCCAGTAGCTGTCAAAGCTGCTGGACAGGTCCTGCACCGAGGGGCCCATGATGAGCACATCGGTGTCCAGAAAGTTGGAGCTTTCGTCGTTGTCGAAATAGGCATCGCCCAGGTTGCGGCCACCCATGATGCCCATCACGTTGTCGGCCAAGAACAGCTTGTTGTGCATGCGCTGCTGCGCGCGCTGAAAGTCGGTGGCCGCATTCCACATGCGGCTGATGGTCGAATCGCGGTCACCCGGCAGCGGGTTGAACATCCGCATCTCTATATTGGGCTCAAACGCCAGGCGCATCACCTGCGCATTGCGGCCGGTGCCGTGGAAATCATCGAGCAGTACACGCACGCGCACCCCTCGGCGCGCGGCATTCACCACCCCTTCCAGCAAACGCGCGGTGCTGGCATCGGCATGGATGGCGTAATACTGCACATCCAGGGTGTGCTTGGCGCCTTGCACCAGCGCCAGGCGAGCGCCATAGGCCGCTTGCGCGCCTGCCAGTATCTCGAAGCCCGAAACACCCGATCCCGCCTTGTTTTCGGCCTTTTGGCGCTGTTGGCTGATCTGCACCAACGGGCTGCTGGCCGCAGGTGGCTGGGCGGATGAGACGGGCCTGTCGACTTGGGCGGGCAGCTTGCTGGCGCAGCCTGCGAGCACGCAGGTTGCCACTACCAGCGCCAGTTGGTGGCGCAGTCGCTTTAGCGGTGAGGCCGCAGGGGCAGCGAACGGGGACGAGGCGGGTTTTAGCGGGGCAGTCGGCATGGCAGCGGGGCAGTCAGGGGGCTGCCGCTATTGTGCGGGAGTGCGGGCCGTCACGGTGGATGCGCGCCTGCTTTAGCGGCGCTGTCGTACAAATGCGGGCACGGCATACGTCGTGGTTTCGCAACGCCATCACAGCTGGGCTGCGGCTGCTGTGCGGCAAGCCCCGGGTTTGTGCGCGCAGCGGTTGGCGAACTGCCTCTGTACGATAGAAATAACCATTGGATAGTCATTCATTGATAGAGAGGAAAAGCAGCCATGCACCGATCACTGGGTTTTTATATGCTGGCCTTGGCGCTGCTAGCCATCGCGTTGCCACCGGGCGACGCCTGGGCCGCACGCAAAAAGAAGAAGACCGAGGCCAGCCAGACGACGAGCAAGCCCGCCAAGGTCAAGATCAAACGCCAGCGCAGCAGCAGTGCGGAAACCAAGGCCGAACGCGATCGGCGTCTGCTGCGGGAATGCAAGGGCCTGCCCAATGCCGGTGCTTGCCTGGGCTACGCCAGCTAGCCATCCAACAGTCAAAACGATCCATGTCCTTGCACGCGTGCGAGGATGCGCAGGTCAGCGCCCAGCGGTTCAATGGAGCGGATGTCCAGCGCGGTGGCCTCGTCGAGCCCTTGCAGTGCCATGCCACCAAAGGCGCCCAGCCCCTGGCCCAACAGCTTGGGCGCCAGGTACAGCAGGCATTCGTCAACCAGGCCCGCCTGCAGCAGCGCGCCGTTCAGAATGCCGCCGGCCTCTACATGCAGCTCGTTGACTTCTCTGGCGCCCAGGTCTTGCATCAGAGCGGCTAGGTCGATACGGGAGTCTGAACCTGCGGCTTGGGGCGCTACAGCGGGCAGTTGGACAATGGTGGCGCCAGCGGCCTCCAGCGCCGCTTGGCGAGCGCTGTCATTGCTGCGGGTGTAGACCAAGACCTCGCGTTCGGCGGCAAATATGCGGGCCCGGGGAGGGGTGCGCAATTGGCTGTCCAGAACCACCAGGCGCGGCTGGCGCGGGGTCTGCACATAGCGCACATCCAGCGCCGGGTCATCGGCCAGCACGGTGCCCACCCCGGTCAAGATGGCACAGGCCCTGGCCCGCCAGTGGTGGCCATCGGCACGGGCAGCCTCGCCGGTGATCCATTGGCTGCTGCCATCGGGCAAGGCGGTGGCGCCATCGAGTGACATGGCGGCCTTCAGCCGCACCCAGGGCTGTTTGCGCACCATGCGGCTGAAAAAGCCGATATTGAGTTCGCGCGAGGCCTCACCGCCATCCTCAGGCGTGCAGACCACTACCTCCACCCCGGCGGCACGCAGACGGCCAAAACCATTGCCAGCCACCAGCGGGTTCGGGTCAGTGATGGCGCCCACCACTTTGGCAATGCCGGCCGCGGCTAGCGCATCGCAGCAGGGGCCTGTGCGGCCATGGTGTGCGCAGGGCTCCAGGGTGACATAGGCGGTCGCGCCCACCGTGCTGTGGCCCCGGGCTGCGGCGTCGCGCAAGGCCATGATTTCCGCATGCGGCCCGCCCGCACGCTGGGTGTGGCCCTGGCCGATGACCTGGCCATCTGCAGCCACCAGCAGGCAACCGACACGGGGATTGGGAGAGGTAATAAACAGGGCGCTGGCAGCCAGGTCCAGCGCGGTTTGCATCGGTAGATCAGTCATGGAGCTTTGTCGCAATAGGGCCGGCACCTAGGCAGCTTGCAGTCAGTCGCCGGCCAGCTTGCCGATTATCGGCCCAACACCGCGCCCTCTCTATGCACCGGCATTTGTGGGCTGTTGGCATTTAATTTTTAAATGGTCTAACGCTTTACGCCGAGGGTTGAAAAACAAATAATCAAAAATATGAATCCAATAGTTTTATTTTATTTATTGAGCTATAGAAAGCGCTTGTGCTGCCAGCGAGGGCTGACTGCCGTGGAGCTGCTGGTCACCATCAGCATCCTGGCCATCATCGCGAGCCTGGCCGCGCACAGTTTCAGCGGGCTTTTGCAACGCTGGCGGGTGCGGCAATCGCTGGAGGCCATGCATTCGGCCATTTTCTTGGCGCGCTCCGAGGCCATCAAGCGCAGTGGACGGGTGGCCTTGCAGCGAATCACCGACAGCATGCATTGCCAGCCCGCCGCCACCAGCCATGACTGGAGCTGCGGCTGGCAGGTTTGTGTGCATGCGCTGGGTGACCAGGCATGCGCCGATGGTGCGCCGGTATTGCAGCGGTTTGAAACCCTTCGAGGCCTGCAGGTGCAGCGCAGCAGCCTGGGCGAATCCATCCGCTTTGACCGCTGGGGCATGCCGTTGGCGGGTTTCAGCTTTGCACTGGCGCCTAAGGGCAAGTCCTGGGAGGATGCCGCGGCCCGAAGCCTGTGCACCAGCCGAGGTGGCCGCGTGCGAATGGGCGATGCCGCATCGTGCACGTCCAGGAACTGAGCCATGCGCATGCCCTCCCACCCCCAGGCCTGCTTCTCGCGAGGCATCAGCTTGCTGGAGTCGCTGATTGCCATGCTGCTGCTGGTCATCGCCGTGCTGGCGATGCTCGCCATCCAACTGCGCACCCTCGCCGATACGCAGACCAGTACCCGGCGTGTGCAGGCCATACGCCTGATCGAAGACCTGGCTGAGCGCATGCGCGCCAACCCGCATGCCTGGGACCAGCTGGAGCGCTATGTGAGCGACTGGCAGCCAGCAACGGCTGCACCCTCGGCGAAGGCTTGCAGCGCCCAGCCCTGCAGCGCCGCTGAGCTGGCATCCCATGAGCTGGCGCAGTGGCGCTTGCAGGTGGAGCGCAGCTTGCCGCTGGGGCAGTCCAGGATTTTTTTGGCGCCTGGCGAGAACATAGCGGCCAACCGGCGCCAACTGGGGGTGATGCTGCGCTGGCGCGAAAGTGCGCATGCCCCTGCGGGCCGCAGCGCCCTGGCGCGGTACCGGAATCCGGTCGATGCCACCAAGAGCCCGGGCGAAGGGGAGCGCGGCGGCGAGGTCGTCTGCCAGGATGATGACGGCGATCAGCGCTACACCTGCCATCTGCAGTACCTGGCATTGAACGCACGCTGTACCGCAGAGCGCATGGGCAGCGCCGTGCATTACCACTGCGGGGGGACTTGATATGCCGGGCCGCAGGCGTCCTGCATGTCGCCCTGGAGGGCGGTCTGTCCATGCGCGCCAGGCCGGCCGCTTGCAGCGGGGCTTTAGCCTGATCGAACTGCTGGTAGGCATGGCGCTGGGCCTGGCCGTCATGGGCGCCGCCAGCGTGGCTTTGCTGGCATCGCGCAGTGTGGCGGGCACCGTCAGCGATGCCAGCCATTTGCAGCAACAGGCCAGCTACGCTTTGCGCACCATTGGCCTGCAATTGCGGCAGTCGGGCAGCCTGTATTTGAACCTGCAACTGCCTGTGGCCGCCGATGGATCCGCCAGCGCCGCCTTGACGCCCGTGGCCTTCGAGACGGCCGCCCCCGCCGCCGGAGGCGCACGCGGCTATGTGCCCCAAACCGATGCGCTGCGGGGCGGCAACAACAGCCTGGTGACCGGCTCCCGGCGTTACAAAGAGCCCGTTTTCGCCCAATCGGGCCTGGCTGCGCAGGCCCGCAACTGCCTGGGCGGGCCGGTGGATGCCAATCCCGATCTGCGCCTGGAATCGCTCTTTCGCCTGCGTGGCCATGTGCTGCGCTGTGGCGGCAACGACACTGCAGCTTCACTCCAACCGCTGGTAGACAACGTGGCGGCTTTTCGCCTGCGCTATCTGCGCATGCAAGCGGAGGGCGCAGCCGCTCCGCAGCTGCAGTATGTGACTGCGCAGCAGGCGGGCCGCGATTGGTCCCAGGTGGTGGCGGTGGAGGTGTGCCTGGTGCTTTTTGGCAATCCCTCTGCCGCGCTGCCCGCCGGCAGTGGCTATACCGACTGCGACGGCACATGGGTGGCAGTGGCAGATCTGCCCGCAGCGCGTAAAGGGCGCATGCACCGCGTCTTCCGCAACCTGTTCCAGTTGCGCAGCCAGGGCAGCCGATGAGCATCGCAGCCCGCTTGCACCATCGCGGTGGTCTGCCACGCACAAGAGGGGCGGCTTTGCTGACGGTGCTGGTGTTCAGCATGCTGTCGATACTGCTGGCCTTATGGGCCGCACGCACAGCCTGGTATGGCGAGCGGGTGGTCGGCAATGATGCCGATTACCAACGGGCGTTTGAGGCCGCCGAAGCCCTGCTGCTGGATGCCGAGCTGGACATCCGAGGGGAACGCGCCGATGGCCGTCCCTGCGCTTATGGCGGCCTGCCGCGCGGTGCTGCAGCCGGCGTCTGCCGCAGCGGTGGCGCTACCAAGCTGCCACTGGAGAACGCCGATGTGCCGGCCTTTTTGGCGGCGCTCAGCGCCCAGCCGCAGCGCTGCATCGATGCGCTTTGTGCCAAGCGTGTGGGTCGCCAGGATATCTGGAACGCGCCAGCAGCTGGCACTGCGCCTCGGCGCCCCGGCGAGCAAGACCTGTTTGCGCTGATGCGGGGCGGCAGCGGTGCGCGCTATGGCCAGTACACCGGTGCGCAACTGGGCGATGCGGCCCAACCCGCCCACCCCATCCTGGCCGACCGCGCCGAGGCTGAAGCGGGCGGCTGGTACTGGATCGAGGTCATTCCCTATATCGACAGCAAGCCCGGCTTGATCAGCAATGCGCCAAGCCATCAGCTGGAGCTGGTGGGTCTGCTGCCGCATGTGGTGTACCGCATCACCGCAGTGGCCTTTGGCAGAAAGCCGGACACCTTGGTGGTGGTGGAGCAGAGCTACGCCCGCCCCCGGCGTAAAGACTGAGAGGCAGACATGAATGGAAAAAGAACAGGCATGGTTTCACGCCACCACCCCCCAACAGCTGGCCAGATGGCCCTGGCCTGCATCGCTCTGCTGCCCGCTGCCGCCTGGCCCCTGGAGCTGGCCACCGAGCCTACCGGCGGTGCCCGCACGGTGGTAACGCCCAATGTTATCGTCTCCGTTGATGACTCGGCAGCGATGCAGCGCCGCATGGGCAGCACCGAGCCCGGTTTGGCCCGCATCACCGCGCCGGATGGCGATGGCAGCTGGGATGCGCGGGCGCAGCGCATGGCCGTGCTGCGCCATACGCTGAAGGCCGTATTGGGCGACGGACAGCAACTGCCCGATGGTGCGATCCGCCTGGCCTGGCAAGCGATGTGGAACCATGGCGCCGCACCCGGCGGCGGGCAGGGTGGGATGGTGCAAGGCCAGCGTCGCAGGCCCGGGGCCAGCACGGTGAATAGCCCGCGCCTGGCGAGCAACGGCATGCAGGCCCTGCAAGGCCGCCACCGCCAGCAATTTCTGGCCTTTGCCGACTCGCTCAGCACCGGCCACAGCAGTGATCTGCACCATTTGTTCGACCAGGCCGATGCTTACCTGCGCCGGCCCCTGAGTCCGCAAGGGCCCTGGTCCAGCCAACCGGGTGCGGCCACTGCGGCCAGCAGTAGCTACTTGGGTTGCCGCCGCAACTACCACATTGTGCTGGCCGGCAGCCGCTGGGATGGCCCAGCAACGGGTGGTGCGCAAGACGACCACACACGCGGCAAAACCTTGCCCGATGGCCAGGTCTACGGCGGTGGCAGCGCCGCGCAAAGGGCCGCCACCGCGCTCTACAGCGATACGGTGTCCAGTACCCTGGCCGACTGGGCTTTTCGCAGCTGGGCCGATCCTTTGCAGCGTGCAGGCCTGATCGGCAGTCTGGCGCCTGAAGCGGACTACCGCCATGCACCGCCCCGCGAGCGTTTTGCAGATGGCCTCGGCCAGTCTGCCGTGCTGGAGCGCTACTGGAACCCCCGCTACAACCCTGCCAGCTGGCCGCATCTGCAAACCTATACGGTAGGCATTGGGCGGGATGCCAGCACCTGGCCCGGGGCGGCACAGATCCTGGCACCTACGCAGCAACTGCCATTCGGTTATGACGGCAGCTTTGCAGCGCTGGCCAAAGGGGATGCCGTTTGGCCCGATATGCAGGCGCAAGGCGAGGGCGTGCGTGCGCTGGACCTGTGGCATGCGGCGATCAATGGGCGGGGTCGCTTCTATGCCGCGACAGATGCTAGCGATGTGGCGGCGGCACTGCGCAGTATCTTGGCCGATATACAGGCCCAGCATGCAGGCGGCACGCTGGGCGCAGCCAAAGCCAGCACCGGTGCCGCCAGCGCCAGCCAGGCCATTGCGCAGGATGCCTTGCTGTTTACCGCCAGCTACGACCCGGGCCGGGCCTGGTCGGGCGCAATCCAGGCCCAGGCCATGGGCAGCGATGGCCGCTTGCAGCCTGCGCCGGGATGGGGTGGGCAAACCACAGCGGACAAGCTCGATGCCATAGCCTGGCAGCAGCGCCTGGTGCTCAGCTGGGGCGATGCGCAGCAGCGCGGGGTGCCCTTTCGCTGGGCTGCAGATGAGAGTTATTTGAGCGCGGCGCACAAGCAGGCCCTGCAAGGACATACCGATGGGGACCAGGGCAAGGTGGGTGCTGCGCAGCGCCTTGATTACCTGCGCGGCGAGCGCCGCCATGAAGCACAGCATGGCGGCAGCCTGCGCAACCGGCAGTCACGCCAGGGCGATATTGTTCACTCGCAGATCTGGTACCTGGGCAAGCCTTCTGCACGCTACAGCGATGCAGGCTATATCGACTTTGTGCTGCGCCACCAAAACCGCTTGCCGATGCTCTATGTCGGCGGCAATGCCGGCATGCTGCACGGCTTTTCTGCGCTGACCGGCGAAGAGAAAATAGCCTATGTGCCCCGGGGCGTGATCCCCAGTCTGCGTGCGTTGACCAGCACGGCCTATGATGCCCAGCATCGCTATTTTGTCGATGGCTCTCCGCTGGCAGGTGATGCCAACCTGGGCAGCGCCAGCAATCCGCACTGGCGCAGCTTGCTGGCGGGCACCTTGGGTGCCGGTGGCAAGGGCTATTTTGTGCTGGATGTGACCGAGCCCGAGACGATGTTTGCCGAGGCGCAGGCAGCAGAGCTGGTGCTGATGGACCGCAGCTGGCATGCGCAGGAATCCGCACCCCGCTGCGATGCCGAGTCGGGCCTGGCCCAGCAAGCCTGCGTGCGCCTGGCCGACGCCTTTGCCGATATTGGCCATATCACCGCCAGCCCCGCCAGAGACGATATCGACCCGCAGCGCAGCACGCAGATCGCCCAGCTCAACAACGGCCGCTGGGCGCTGGTGCTGGGCAATGGCTACAACAGCGCCAATGGGCGGCCGGTGCTGCTGATCCAGTACCTGGATGGCGCGCAAGAGCTGCTGCGCCTGGTGGCGAACGGCGCAAGCGCAGCACAGGACAACGGCCTGTCAGCCGCGCGTCTGGTCGATATCAATGGCGATGGCCGCCCCGATGTGGTCTATGCCGGCGACAACCAGGGCAATCTCTGGAAGTTCCTGATCAGCGCCGACAACGACCAGGCTTGGGGCGTGGCGCAGTGGGGGGCGCTGGCGGCCACCACCAGCAACCATGCAACCGCCGGCGTGCCGCTCTACCAGGCGAGGGGCGGCCAGCGCAGCAACCCCGCGCAGCGCAGCCAGCCCCAGCCCATCAGCACGGCGCCCTTGGTGCGCAGCAATGACCGGCTGCGTTCGCTGCAGCAAGCGGGCGCCCAGCGCCAGGTGCCCGTTGGCGGCCTGATGGTAGCGTTTGGCACCGGCCGCAATATCACCCGGCAGGATCCGCAGGACGACCGTGTGCAAAGCCTGTATGCCGTGCTCGATAACAGCCGCTACAAACGGGTGGGCGAGCGCGGCGAGCGGGTGGAGGTATGTGCCTCGGCGGCCGACGCCGAATGCCAGTCGGCGCTGGGCAGCGATGCCGATCTGCCCACGCCGGTGGCGCAAAGCCAGCTGCTGCAGCGCCGCGTTAACCCCCAAGCCCTGCCCGCACGCAGCAGCGATAGCCGCAGGTTCTGGACCATGGACGAAAGCGAAGGCGCCGATGCGCTGGATTGGAACCAGCACCGAGGCTGGTACCTGGACCTGCCCGAGGCCGGAGAACGCCTGCTGCAGCCGTTGGGCTTCTACAGCGGCAGCAACCTGCTGGCAGTGATCAGCGAGGTGCCTGTGCATGCCCGCGATGGCGTACCTGGCCAGGAGCGTTGCGAGCCCGTGGAAGGCGCGGCAGCACGCCAGTATTTCAGCCTGCTCAACATCATCGATGGCCTGCGACCACGCTTGCAGCTGCTGGATGCCGATGGCGATGCCCTGTATGACGGGCAGTCTGATGGCCAGGCATCGCGCATGTCGTTGGGCGCAGGCCCGCATGCGATGCTCCGCGTGCGCGACGATGAGGGCCAGCAGCGCATCCGCATCGATGGCGAAGCGCTGCGCGATCTGCCTGAGGTGCCGATACGGCCTAGCTGGCGCCACGCCCGATGAAAGCTGCAACCATGCCCGCCAACCCAGTCGGCCGAAGCGCCGGTTTCACACTGATCGAGCTGATGATGGTGCTGGCCATCATTGGCATTTTGAGTGCCGTGGCGCTGCCCAGTTACAGCGAATACCTGCGCCGCGGCCACCGCACGGAGGCCCGAACGGGGCTATTTGATGCAGCGCAATGGCTGGAGCGCGCCGCCACAGCCAATGGCGTCTATCCGCTGGAGCTGCCGGCTGCGCTGACTTGGCAGGACTTGCCGGACAAGCGCTACACCATTGGTTTTGCCGCCGGCAATAGCCCTGCACGCTATACCTTGGTGGCCACACGCCGGGCGGGCGCGCAGGGCCAGGACCGTTGTGGCAACTACACCCTCATGCACGATGGGCAGTTGGGCAATCTGCAGCTGGCGGAGGGCAGCAGTACGGCGGATTGCTGGCGCTGATCTTCAGGCGGCGTGGTCACCACTCACCACCGGCCGCATGCGCAGAGGCCTACTGTGCGCTCCAGCGGTCGTTCCAGCTGCGCAGGTTTTGCATGTCGCGCCGGTCTCTTTTGGTGGGGCGGCCGGCTTGCAGGCTGTTGGCAGGCTCGGGCGCCAGGCGGCGCTGCTCGGCCAGCAGCTCGCGCTGGCGGATGCTGTCGGGGGTCTCTTCGTACATCTGCTGGGCGGCGGGCGCCGGACCGCGGGTAGCGGCCATACCCAGCACGGCGACGGTGCGCGGTGTCTGGGCCTGCAGCAGCTCGACGGTGTCTTGGGCGCGCACTTCCTTGGAGGGCTTGGCCACTGTGCCATTGACCTTCACATGGCCCTTGTGGATGGCTTCCACCGCAATGGCGCGGGTTTTGTAAAAGCGGGCGCACCACAGCCATTTGTCGATACGCATGGACGGGGACGAATCAGTCTCAGTGTGGGGCATCTTCTGCAAGGGGTAAGGCATTCGGCTTGAACTCTACTACAGCATCGAAACCTTGGACAAGCCCATGGTGCAGCCGGTTGTGCAGCGACAGCTGGGCGCCCAGCGCGGTGACGATGGAGTGGCAGATGGCGAGGCCCAGGCCCGAGCCATCGCGCAGGTTGCCGCTGACAAAGGGCTCGGTCAGCCGCGCCTGCATCTCGGCGCTGACACCAGGGCCCCAATCGCTGATGCGCAGGGTGGCCGATGGGCCTTGCTGTGCCAGTTGCAGCAGCAAGGGGGCGTTGGGCGGCGAATGCTGGATGGCGTTGTGCAGCAGGTTGCGCACCAGCTCGCGCAGCATCCAGGGGTGCGAAGGCAGTAGCACTTCCTCGCTTTGCAGCTCGAACTGGAGGTTTTTGTCAGCCAACAGCGGTGACAGCTCGATCACCATGTCGCGCACAATGGCCGTCAGGCTGACGGTCTGGATGTGCTCGGACTGGTGCAGCTGCTCGACCTTGGCCAGCGACAGCATCTGGTTGGCCAGCAAGGTGGCCCGGTTCACGGTGGCCGCAATCTCGCTCAGCGCCTGTTCGGGCTCCACATCGCCGCGCTGGGCCGATTGCACCTGCACCTTGAGCACGGCGAGCGGCGTGCGCAGCTGGTGCGAGGCATCGCGCACAAAGCGTTTTTGGTGTTGCACCAGGTGCGCGAGCCTGGCCATCACGCGGTTGGTGGCATCGACCAGTGGCAGCATCTCCGACGGGGTGTCGAGCGGGGTTTTAAGGGGTTCGAGCGCATGGTCGCTGCGGGCATTGAGCTGCTCGCTCAGCTGCAGGATCGGCAAGGTGGCGCGCCGCACCACCACTACCACCACCAAGGCAATGCAGCAAAACAGCAAAGCTTGCTGCACCAAGGTGCCCCAGAGCACATCGCGGGCGAGCGACTCGCGGATTTCCAAGGTCTCTGCCACCTGGATCAGCGCCATGCCGCGTCCGGTGGCGCTGGCCACCGGTTGCAGCAACGCGGCCATGCGCACCGGCATGCCCCGGAACTCCGCATTGTAGAAATCCACCAGCGCCGCATACGGTGGCTGCTGGGCAATGCGGCCGCGCCAAATGGGCAGCTCGGCAAAGCCGCCAATCAGCTCGCCGCTCATGTTGGAGACCCGGTAGAACAGCCGCGACTGGTTGTCCGCCTCAAAGGCCTCCAGCGCCGAGTAGGGTACGGCCGAATCAACAATCGCCAGCTCGTCGTAGCCCGACACCGTCAGCTGCTCGCCAATCACCTTGGCCGATGCCAGCAGGCTGCGGTCATAGGCGGTGTTGACGGCCTGCAGCGACTGGCGGTAGAGGCTGCTGGTGTTGTAGATGATGAAGACCACCACCGGCAGCAAAATGCCCAGCAGCAGACTGCGCCGCAGCGAGCGGATACGCGGTGCCTGCGATGGCGCGCGGCTGGGCGCCTTGGCCGATTTACGCCACATCGGCAGCGCCGGGCTTGAGCAGGTAGCCCAGGCCGCGCAAGGTCATCAGCTGCATGTGGGTGGGAGCCAGTTTTTTGCGCAACCGGTAGGCCACCACCTCGACCGCTTCAAGCTGCACATCGCTCTCCTCAGCGAAGACGGCGCCAAACAGGCGCTCCTTGGTCACCGCCTGGCCCATGGACTGGCTGAGCACGCGCAGGAACGCGACCTCGCGCGGCGTCAGCTCAAATAAGCGGCCTTGCCAGTAAAAGGATTCGGAGGCCTTGTCATAGCGCAGTGCCATGCCGGCGTTGGCAGCCGGGACTGCGGCCTCAGTCACCTGCGGCTGCGCGCGCCGCACCAGCGCACGGATGCGCGCTTCGAGTTCATCCAGGTCAAAGGGCTTGGCCAGGTAGTCATCGGCGCCGGAGTTCAGGCCCAGAATGCGGTCGCCGACGGTGCCCCGCGCAGTCAGGATCAGGGTAGGGGTGCTGAGGCCCTCGCTGCGTGCCTTGGCGATGATCTCCAGCCCGTCCATCGTCGGCAGGCTCAGGTCCAGCACCACCGCATCGGGTGCCAGCCGGCGCCAGGCCGGCAGCGCTGCACCTCCATCGGTGATGGGAGTGACCTCCATGCCGCGCCGGCGCAAGGTGCGCTGCAAGGTGGTCTGCATGGTGGGGTCGTCTTCGATCAGCAAGAGGTGCATGGCGGGAGTTTGCACCAATTCGCGCCTGGCCCCGGGCTCAGTGTTTTCCCTAGGAATAGCAGGCCTGGCTGACAGCCATTTGACAGCTAGGGTCGCGATGATTCAAGCACTAACAACACCAAACTGGAGACAAGCATGCGCCGTGATGCGTTCCTCAAATCTTTGCTGGCCATGGCCGCTGCCGGCACCCTGCCGATGGTTGCCCAGGCGGCCACCAACGTCAAAATGATGCTGCCCGCCAACCCGGGTGGCGGCTGGGACACGACCGGCCGCGCGCTGGGCAAGGCCCTGCAGGATGCCGGTGCTGCCAGCGCCGTGACCTACGACAACAAGGGCGGCGCAGCGGGTGCCATTGGCCTGGCGCAGTTCGTCAACGGCAGCAAGGGCGATGCCAACGCGATGATGGTCATGGGCGCCGTCATGCTGGGCGGCATCATCACTGGCAAGCCACCGGTCGATCTGAACCAGGCCACGCCGCTGGCGCGCCTGACCAGCGAATACAACGTGTTTGTGCTGCCTGCCAACTCTCCGTTCAAGAGCATGGCCGAGGTGGTGGCCCAGCTCAAGAAAGACCCGGGCTCCGTCAAATGGGGTGGTGGCTCGCGCGGCTCCACTGAGCACATTGCCGCTGCGATGATTGCCCGCGCCGTCGGCGTGGACCCGGCCAAGATCAACTATGTCGCCTTCCGGGGCGGCGGCGAGGCGATTGCGGCGGTGCTGGGTGGCAATGTCACCGTGGGCGGCAGCGGCTTCAGCGAGTTTGCCGAGTACATCGCCACCGGCAAGATGCGCCCGATTGCAGTCACCTCGGCCCAGCGCCTGGAAGGCTCGACCGTGCCCACGCTCAAGGAGCAGGGCATTGATGTGGAAATCGGCAACTGGCGCGGCGTGTATGGCGCGCCGGGTATCTCGGCCGACCAGCGCGCACAGCTGATCAGCATGCTGGAGAAAGCCACCAAGAGCGCCAGCTGGGCAGAGTCGATGAAGAAGAACGACTGGACCTCGGCCTGGTTGGCGGGTGATGCGTTCAGCCAGTTTGTCACCGCTGAGTTCGCCAATCTCAAAGACACCATGACCCGCGCAGGCATGGTCTAAGCGCAGCTGGCATGGCCCTTGGCGGCCATGCCCCGCGCATTGCTCTCCCTTTGTCCCCGTCTGAGGTACCGGCTTGGCCCGGTCCCTGGCTGGGCTGTTGCCGCCTGCTGGGTGGCGAGGGCGAGGCAGGCTGATTTTTTCAGGAGTTTCATGATGAGCAACACCGCAGATTCTTCGCGCCCCGACGCCCCTGGCGCAGCCGCGCCTGCGCCGGAGGCTTTTGAGCATGCGCACGCGCCGCGCACCACTTCGCAGCTGCTGGTCGGCATAGCCGTATTGGTGATCGCCGGCCTGCTGTCCTGGGGGGCATTGCACATCCCATCGCAGGCGGGTTACAGCGGCGTGGGGCCAGATTTTCTGCCCTGGCTGTCGGCCAGCGTGCTGGGCCTGTGCGGCATCTGGCTGTGCTGGGAGGCGCTGACCGGTGGCTATCGCCACCTGGATGCACCCGATGGCGCCCAGCATGGCGACTGGGGTGCGCTCACCTGGGTCTGCGCAGGGCTGATCAGCAGCGCGGCGCTGATCACCACCTTGGGCTTCATCCTCAGCTGCAGCCTGTGCTATGTGCTGGCCACGCAAGGGCTGCGCCGGGCCACCGGCCAAACCCAGGCGGGCTCGTTCAAGACCATGGGCAAGGACCTGGTCACGGGTCTGCTGATTTCTGCGCCCGTGTTCTGGGCCTTTACCCAATTCCTGGCGATCAACTTGCCCGGACTGACTGAGACAGGGTGGCTGTGATGGAAATTTTCAATGCACTGATTCAAGGCTTCATGACGGCGGCGACGCCAGTGAACCTGCTCTGGGCGCTGGTGGGCTGTGCCTTGGGCACGGCAGTCGGCGTGCTGCCCGGCATTGGGCCCGCCGTGGCCGTGGCCATGCTGCTGCCGATCACCGCCAAGGTCGAGGTTACCGCGTCAATGATCTTCTTTGCCGGCATTTACTACGGCGCCATGTATGGCGGCTCCACCACCTCGATCCTGCTCAACACCCCAGGGGAGACGGCGAGCATGGTGACGGCGATGGAGGGCAACAAGATGGCCAAGAGCGGGCGCGCCGGTGCTGCGCTGGCCACCTCGGCCATTGGCTCCTTTGTGGCCGGCACGATTGCAACCGTGGTGGTGACCCTGTTTGCGCCCACGGTGGCCGAGTTTGCGGTGCGCCTGGGCCCGCCCGAGTACTTCATGCTGATGGTGCTGGCCTTTACCACCGTGAGCGCGGTGCTGGGCAAAAGCAGCCTGCGGGGTTTGACGGCCTTGTTCCTGGGCCTGGCCGTGGGTTGCATCGGCATGGACCAGATCACCGGCGCAGCGCGCTACACCATGGGCAAGCCCGAGCTGCTCGATGGCATCGACATCGTGCTGGTCGCAGTGGGCCTGTTTGCGGTGGCCGAGGTGCTGTACTTTGCGCTGTATGAGGCCAAGACCCGCGACACGCAGAACACCATGGGCCGCGTACACATGACGCGCCGCGACTGGAAGCGCTCGGTGCCCGCCTGGATACGTGGCACGATCATTGGAACGCCCTTTGGCTGCATCCCGGCGGGCGGCACGGAGATACCGACCTTTCTGAGCTATGCGGCCGAGAAAAAGCTGGCCAAGGGCGAGGACAAGGCCGAGTTCGGCACCAATGGCGCCATCGAAGGTGTGGCCGGCCCCGAGGCCGCCAACAATGCCACGGTGACGGCGGCGCTGATTCCGCTGCTGACCCTGGGCATTCCTACCAGCAACACCACCGCCGTTTTGCTTGGCGCGTTCCAGAACTACGGCATCAACCCCGGTCCCCAGCTCTTCACCAGCTCGGCGGCGCTGGTCTGGGCGCTGATTGCCTCGCTCTACATCGGCAATGTGATGCTGCTGGTGCTGAACCTGCCGATGGTGGGCATCTGGGTCAAGCTGCTGAAGATCCCCAAGCCGCAGCTCTATGCCGGCATCCTGATTTTTGCCACCGTCGGCGCCTATGGCATGCGCCAAAGCACCTTTGATCTGTTCCTGCTGCTGGGCATTGGCGTGCTGGGTGTGGTGATGCGGCGCTTTGACTTCCCCACCGCACCTGTCGTGGTCGGCATGATCCTGGGCCCGCTGGCCGAGGCACAAATGCGCAACGCGGTTGCCATTGGCGAGGGCAGCTGGACCATCTTCCTGCAGCGCCCCATGTCGCTGACCCTGATCATCATTGTGCTGGCGGTGCTGATTGTCCCCCGCGTCCTCAAGTGGATGGGCAAGCGCAAGGCGCTGCAAACTGCAGCGGCTTGATCCCCGGCACTTTTCACCGGTCCTTCTCTTGGCACCCTGCGGGGTGCCTTTTTTATGCCAAGGCCTTGTTGGGCGTTCCGGTGCTGCAACACTGTATTGCCCATTTGCGAGCTAGGCAGTGCCTGTGCCATGGCCTACCATTCACAGATTACAAACTGGTGCTGCCAAGGCAGCGTGGAAACGGCCTGCATTCATGGATTTCATTGTTGCCCTGGTGCGCGAATACGGTGTTGGCATCGTATTTCTCAATGTGCTGATCGAGCAGCTGGGCGCGCCCATTCCCGCCTATCCGGTGCTGATGGTTACCGGCGCCATCCACGGCGATTCGCTGTCGCAGCAGTTGCTGCTGATCGCGGTGGCGGTGCTGGCGGCATTGATAGCAGATGGCGTTTGGTATGCGATGGGCCGGCGGTACGGCCGGCGGGTGCTGGCCAGGGTATGCAAGGTGTCGCTGTCGCCCGATTCCTGCGTGCAGAACACCGAATCGCTCTACAGCCGCTGGGGCGCCAAGTCGCTGCTGATTGCCAAGTTTGTGCCCGGCTTTGCATCGATTGCCAGCGCGCTGGCCGGCGCAGTCGGCACCTCGCCAACCCGCTTTGTGCTGTTCGATGGCCTGGGCGCCTTGCTCTGGGTGGGTTCGGCCGTGTTGCTGGGAGGGCTGTTCAGCTCCACGGTCGAGGACCTGCTGGCCGTGCTGGCGCAGCTCGGCCAGTGGGGCCTGTTGTTGCTGGGCATTGCATTTGCGGTGTTTATTGCACGCCGTTGGTGGAGCCGCCGCCAGGTGATCCGCTCGCTGCGCATGGAGCGGCTGACGGTCGATGAGCTCAATGGCATGCTCAGCGGTGGCGATCTGCCCGTCATCTTGGATGTGCGGGCAGGCACGGCGTTCGAGGCATCCCACATTCCCGGCGCGCATTCCTATGATCCGCATCTGCGCGGTGCGCGGCTGCCGGCCATCGATCCCGAGGCTTCGGTGATCGTTTACTGCGCCTGCCCTAACGAGGTATCTGCCGCGCGCATCGCCCAGCTGCTGCGCCGCGCGGGGGTTGCCCGCGTGCGGCCGCTGTTGGGCGGTATCGATGCCTGGGTGGATGCGGGCTACCAGGTGCATGGCGGCGCCGCAACCAGCCCCGCTTTATAGGCAGAGGAAGGCCAGCGCCGCAATGGCGGTGGGCAGCAAGGCGCCCAGCAGCAAGCCGCCAATGCTGATGGAGGCATTGCTGAACCCTTGCTTGAGCAAGGCCACGCCAGCGGGGTTGGGTGCATTGGCGATCACCGTCAAACCGCCACCGGCAACGGCACCGGCCATCAGCATGTACTTGGCGGCATCGCTCATGCCCTCGATCTGCGCGCCCAGGTAGGTGAGTGCGGCATTGTCGGTAATAGCTGTCAGGCCCAGCGCGCCAAAGAAAAGCACCAGCGGCGCCATGCTGGCCACCAGCGGCTGCAGCCACCAGCTTTGCAGGCCGCCCAGGACGACGAGGCCGGCGAGAAAGAACCCCACCAGCAGCGCTTCTTTCAGGATGAGCGGGCTTTGGTGCTGGGCGTAGGCATGCGTGTAGCCCAGGAACAGCAGAAACACCGCGAGGAACAGCACCGGATGGTGGGCCAGCACAACCACGGCCGCCAGCAAGGCCGCATGCACCGCCAGCACGGTGAAGGGCACGGAGGCCTGCGCTTGTTCCGTCTGCGGCATCTCCAGAAAATGGCGGCGCATGTACCAGGTGGCGATGCTGGCATTGACCAGCACTGCGATCACAGCCTTCCAGCCAAAGTGGCTGAGCATAAAGGCGCTGTCCCAGCCCCAGGTTGCTGCCACCATCAGCACCGGGGGTGCCGCGTAAGAGGTGAGGGTGCCGCCAATGGAGATATTGACAAAGAGCACGCCCAAGGCCAGGTACTTGATGCGGGTGGGCATTTGCGGGGTAAACACCAGCGGCGCCAGGGTCAGTGCGGCAATCGTCATCGCTGCCGGCTCGGTGATCAGCGAGCCCATCAAGGGCACGGCGGCCAGTCCCAGCCAAGCCAGGCTAAGGGCAGTGGGCAGCGGCGTGGCGGCCGCCATGCGGGCCAGCAGGCGCTGCACCGTCAGCACAATCGGCCGCGATGCCGCCATGACCATGACCACAAACACAAACAGGGGCTCGGTGTAGTTGCGCGATTCGGCATAGTCAATCGCCTCTGCGGGGCTGCTGGCCAGGGCCATGACCACAATCAGCACCATGGCCCAGAAACCAAAGACGATCTCGACTTCGCCCAGCAGATGGAAAACACCCGCATGGCGCGGGTAGCGGTGCGACAGGCGCTCGAATTGCTTGGCGAGAAAGGTGTGGAGCAGCGCGATGGCAAAAATGCCGGCCGCCAGATACTCAATGGACAACATGGTGTGCTTTGGGCAGAAGCATGCAGCGGTTGGCAAGCAGCCTTGCACAGACAGGATGTCAGTGCGCGGCGGGCAAACCGGTACAGGCAACAGGGTTCCAGCGAGGCGGCCCGACCTTCGCTAACAACCTGCCGCTACACCCTATGTGACGACACCCAAGCCCGCTATTTTACAAAAAAATAATCAAATATAGGTTTTCAATGTCTTTATGCGGATTCATAGCCCACTCAAGAGGGTGGGTTGCGCCGCTTGTTGCGCAGCCACAGCGCCGCGATCAGCGAAAACACCACGATCACGCCCAGCAGCAGCCAAAAGCCCAGCGGGTCCTGGCTGAGCGGAATGCCGCCGACATTCATGCCAAACAGGCCGGCCATCATGTTCACCGGCAGGGCCAGCACAGTGATCATTGTCAGGGTGTAGAGCGAGCGGTTGGTGTCCTCGTTGGTGCCGGCGGCAATCTCTTCCTGCAGCAGCTTGATGCGCTCTTCGAGCGACTGCATATCGCGCAGAAACACGGAAAACTCCTCGCTGGCTGCGCGCAGCGCATGCAGGTCGTCGTCGCGCATCCACTGTGGCGGCGTCTGCAGCAGGCGGAACATCGCAGAGGGCTCCGGTGCCAGCAGGCGCTTCAGGCGCACCAGCAACCGGCGCAATACGCCCAGCTGGCGCGGCCGCATATGGGTGCGGCCGCTCAGCATGGTGTCTTCGATCTGGTCCACGCGCTGGGTCACATCGCGCACGATGCGCACCAGCACATCGGCTTGGGCGCGCAGCAAGCGCTCCAGCAACTGCGGGCTGGATTCGGGCGTGTCACCCTGGCGGATCTGCTGGCGCAGCGCATCGACCGAGCGCAGCGGGTGGGCGCGCGCCGAGATCACCCACTGCGGCGAGGCCTGGATCCACATCGTATGGATGTCGCTGGATTCGAAATGGAAGTCGAAGTCGATATCGTTGATGACGGCCAGCAGCGCATCGTCCATGCGCTCGATACGGGTGGAGGCCAGGCCATCGCGCATGGCCTCGAAGTACTGCTCATCGAGCGCCGCATACTGCTGCAGCCAGCGCAGACAGTGGGCATGGGAGAGGTTGAAATGCAGCCAGATAAAGCCGCTGCTGCTGGGCGGCGCGGCCAGCCAAGCCTGCGCCTGCTCGGCATTCAGCGCGGTGGCCGGGCCTGTGCCATCAAAGGCATAGCCCCAGATCAGGCCGCTGTTGTCATGGGGGGAGACCAGCGGAGCCGTATCGGGCTCGCGCGGCAAGGGTTCAGTCAAGATAGCACTCCGGGAACGGGCGATAGCCCCTCGCCAAACCCCTTATTTTTGGCGGCTACCGTGACTGTTTCATGACAAAACCATGACGCGCAAGGTCGCCGGTGAAGCGCCCGCGCTGCACCCGCGCCGCGCCTGCGCTCAGTCAGGCATCGAGCAGTGGCCGCCGCTGGCATGCTGGCCCGAGCCGGCCGCGATCAGCGGCGCCTCGTAGCGCAGATCGACCGGCTTGCTGTGGCTGTAGTCCCAGGCGATGAAGGCGACCAGCAGCACCCAGAAGATGCTGCGCAAAATGGTGGTGTTCATGGGTGGCTCCTGGCGCTTAAAAACCAAAATGGCGGCGAATGCGCAGCCCGTAAATGGTGCCGACAAAGGCGAGCGGCACCCAGATCCAGCCGTGGATGCTGCCGGTGCTGATGCCCGAGAGCATCGCGCCCACATTGCAGCCAAAAGCCAGGCGCGAGCTGTAGCCCAGCACCAGTCCTGCCACCAGGGCCACCAGCCACTGCGTGCCCGTCAGCGCTTTGGCGGCGGCGGGCTTGCCAGCAGCAATCCACAGCGCACCGGCCAGAATGCCGATATTGGTGATGCTGGTGATGTCCAGCAGCACGGTCTCTTGCAAGCGCTGGGCATTGCCCGGCTGGCTCCAGAACCAGTTGCCCGCCAGATCCACCATGCCGGTGCCATTCGCTACCTTGGCGGCCCAGAGGCCAAAGCCATAGACGACGCCCCAAGGCTGGCCGGCGATCACCAGGTTCAAGGTCGCAAAAATCGCTAGGCCAATCGCGCCCATCACCCATTTGCGCTGCCACAGGCCCGGCATGCTGCGCTGCTGCGCGCCGTTGGCCTTGGCGCAATAGGCCTTGACCGCAAATCCGATGACGGCCAGCGCCGCCAAGGTGGCGAGCAAGGCCGGCAGCCAGCCCCAGGTGCTGACCAAGCCTACGGCCGGCATGCGGCCCAGGTCCAGCCACCAGCCCAGGTGCAGCGATCCCAGAAAGCTGCCAATCGCAAACATCGGCAGGATGGCCGTGTTCATCGGGATACCCATGCCCGCCTTGTACAAGGTGCCGCTGCCGCAGCCATCGGCAATCTGCATGCACAGGCCAAACACAAAGGCCCCCACCAGCAGGCTGATGCTGGGTGGGCCCAGGGCTGCTGTCAGCTCAGGGTAGTGGCCCAGCAGCGGCATGGCCATGGCGGCGGCCAGTGCCAGCAGCAGCAACTGGCCAAACACGCCGCGCGGGTCCTTGTCTTCGACCAGCATGCGCCAGCCGGTGGTAAAGCCAAAGCGCTGGCCGGCCAGGATGGCACCCAGACCGATACCCACCAGGAACAGCGCCGCCTGGCGCAGTGATACCGACCACAGCAGCCAGCCAAAAAAGGCCGCCATCAGGATCGACAAGGGAAGTCGTTTCATCACGATCACCGTAGAGAGTCAATACAACAAAAAGCTGCCAGCGCTTCTGCAGAAGTGCTGGCAGCCAAGGATTCGGTTCAGGCTTACTTGAACTTGCGCTGCCACCATTGCTTGGCGTCATAGGCCAGAGCCTCGGCGCGGCTGGGTTGGTTTTCCATCGCTGGCGCATCGGCCTGCTGGGTCCAGTCCACCATCGAGCCAGCATAGAGCTTGACGTTGGGCAGGCCGGCCATCTCGCTCAGGCCAAACCAGTCGGTGGCCGCCCAGTGGCCGGTGTTGCAGAAGGCGACGGTGTCCTGGCCATCCTTGCGGCTCACCTTCTGGGCAATTTGCTGGGCGCTGGCCTTGTCCACAAACTGGGCCGTGCCCTTGACAAACCACTGGTTGAAATCCAGCTGCTGCGCGCCGGGCAGGGTGCCGGAGAGCTTGGCCGCTGGCGCCCGCGTCTGGCCTTGGTAGAAGGCGTCGGGGCGGGAATCGACCAGCGCGGCATTGCTCAGGTCCACATGGGAGCGCACTTGGTCGCGGGTCGCTATCAGGCTCTCATCCAGCACGGGCTGGTAGTTGCTGGCCTGTACTTGGGGCGCCTCGGTGCTGACGGGCTTGCCCTCGGCCATCCAGGTCTTCATGCCGCCGTTGACGATGGAAAGCTCCTTCAGACCCAGCACCTTCAGGCTCCAGTAGACACGCGCCATAGCGCCAAAATCGGTGGCATCGGCACCGGTTGACACCACCACGGCATGCGTGGCCGGGGTCAAACCCAGCGACTGCACCAGCGCCGTCAGTTTGGGCAGATCGGGCAGCTCACCGGGGTTGGTGGCCGGGCCGCGCCATTTCCCATAAGGCGCATTGCGCGCGCCGGGGATATGGCCTTCGGCATAGAGCTTGGGGTCGCGGATATCGATGACGACGGGCGCTGCAGCGCTTTGCTGGGCAGTCGCCAGTTCGGCGGGGCTGAGCAGCGGCTGCGCGGCATGGGCTACTGTCAGCCAGCTGCTGGCAAACAGGGCGCTGGCGACAGCCAGATGGCGAAGAGTTGTCATGGCAATAGCTGGTAGAGGCAAATCAATGGGCTCTATTGTCCTGCGATTGGGGCCGGCAAGCAGGCTATACGGCAGATTGAATATATGGCGGTAAGGTTATATACCCTGAGGGAATAAGGGCGACGCTGCCTGCATGGCCCGCCTATACCCAAAGCCCCGCGCGAAAGCCCCGTGCTGCGTAATAAGACTGCACGCCATTGTGATAGCTGAACACGCGCCCATAGCGCCGGTCGCCAAACAGCGCGCCGCCCAAGTGGCGCATCTCGTCAGGCGTAGCCAGCCAGCTGGAGGTTTTGCAGTCAAACGCGCCCAGGGTCTGCAGATGGCGGTACTGCTCCTCGTCAAGCAGCTGCACGCCCATGGCAGCGGCCATGCCCTGCGCGCTGCCGGCGGGCTTGTTTTCCTTGCGTGCGGCCAATGCCTGCTCGTCAAAGCAGAGGCTGCGCCGGCCCGTGGGGCTTTCTGCGGCGCAATCGGCAAACAAGAGCTGGCCGCTGGCGCTGTCGTGCTGAATGACATCGGGCTCGCCGCCGCTGGCTTCCATCTGCGCCAGCGCCTTTTGGGCGGCGGGGCTTTGGTCGATGCGTTGCTGCACCAGAGCCCAGTCCAGCGCCGGGTGGCGTGCGGGGTGGGCCTCAAAGCGCGCTTTCAGCGTGGCCATCAATGCCTGCAGTTCGGTCTTGTTCATGGCTGTCAAATCCTTGTCAAGCGGTTGCCACTTTTGCGCACTTCTACAATCGGTGCAAGCTTTTTTAAGGATTACCCAACGGCGGCACCCAGCCGCCGTCACGCATTATGGATATTGTTGTCAACGAAGAACTCAAGGCCTATATCGACCCGCTGACCCCTGACGAGCATGCCTCGCTGGAGCGCAGCATCCTGGCCGAAGGCTGCCGCGATGCGCTGGTGCTCTGGGGCGATGTGCTGGTCGATGGGCACAACCGCTACGGCATCTGCCAAAAGCATGGCCTGCCTTTCAACACCGTGCAGAACACCCAGTTCCAGTCGATGCAGGATGTGTACCTGTGGATGATCGACCAGCACCTGGGGCGCCGCAGTGTCTCGGATTTCCAGCGCGGCGTGCTGGCGCTGCGCAAGCGCGAGATTCTGGAGCACCGCAAGCTGGAGAAGGCCCACCCGGTGGCTGCGCAGGCGGACGAAGGCGAAGCGCCTGCCGTCAGCAATGCCGACGAGGCTTTCTCGCCCGTCGATGCCGCCGAGCTGGAAAAAGTGGCCACCCGCGAGGCGATTGCCAAGGCCGCACGCTTGTCGAGCAGCCAGGTGGCACAGATCGAGAAGATCCAGAAAAGCGCGGCACCTGCGCTGGTCGAGGCCTTGAAGGCCGGCGATATCTCCATCAATGCCGCTGCCGTGGTGGCCACCCTGCCGCATGAAGAGCAGCATGCCGCTGCCCAAGGCGGCAAGGATGGCTTGAAGCAGGTGGTCAAGCAGGTGCGCGATGCCAAGCGCAAGCCCAAGGACGAGGCGCCCGAGGCAGAAGCCCCACAACCTGCGCCATCAGCCGCGCACGGTGCCGAGGCGGTGGATGCTGCGCTGGACAAGGCCCAGCAGCAGATCCGCGACTTGCGCGCCCGCGTGCAGGAGCTGGAGCTGGAAAACGCCCAGCTGCGCCTGCAGCTGGCGGCAGCAGCCTCGCAAGACCTGCCGGTGCCTGACGAGGCCTGAGCCTCACCTCGCTCTTAGTCCAGCGGTGGGCGTTTGGCCGGCTTGCGCAGCTGGCGCTGGCTGGCCCGCTGGGCGCGGGGGCGCGCCATATCGGCGCGCTGGCAGGCCAGGCGGTACTGCAGCAAGGTCGCCTCGGCCGCCTGCAAGACCGCCAACGGCAAGCGCTGCGCTTCTTCTGCCGGGTGTGCGGCGCTGGCGGGCAGGTCGCAGTGGCCCGTCAGCAAGGCCAGGCCCTGGCCCACATGCTCGGCGGTGTAGACATGGAACTGCCCGGCCTCCACCGCTTGCACCACGCGCTCGGCCAGCATCAAATGGCGCTGGTTGCGCGCGGGGATCAGCACGCCATGGCTGCCGTCCAGCCCCTGCTCGGCGCAAAGGTCAAACCAGCCTTCGATCTTTTCGTTGAGGCCGCCCACGGGCAGCACCTCGCCATGCTGGTTGAGCGCGCCGGTAACGGCAATGCTCTGGCGCAGCGGCATGCCCGACAGCGATGACAGCAGCGCATACAGCTCGGCGCAGCTGGCCGAATCGCCTTCGACACCGCTGTACTCTTGCTCAAACACTACCGAGGCATTGAGCGCCAGGGGGGCCAGGTGGCCAAACAAGGCCGTCAGATAACCCTGCAAAATCAGCACGCCCTTGTCGTGGATGGGGCCGGACATGGCCACCTCGCGCTCGATGTTCATCACCCCTTCCTGGCCGGCATGGGTGCGCGCAGTAATGCGCGCTGGCAGGCCAAAGCGGTGGTCACCGGTGTCGATCTGCGAGAGCCCGTTAATCTGGCCGACCTGGCTGCCGGCAAAGGCGATCACATGCTCGCCCTCGCTGATGGCAGCATGCAGGTCTTGCTCCATCGCGTTGTGGCGCAGGCGCTGCGCGGCCAGGGCGGCCTCCACATCGGCGGCCTGCACCAGGCGTTCCTGGCCAGATTGCAGACTGGACTGCCGGGCACGCTGGGTGCTTTCGAGCAGCAAGGCTTCGAGCTGGTTCAAGCGGCCGCTTTGGCGCTGCTGGTCGTCCGCCTCGCGGTGGGATTGCTCCAGCAGTCGGGCAACGGCACTGGCGTCGCAGTGCGGCATCTGGTAGAGCTTGCAGCGCTGCGCCATCAGCGCTGCGGTGGCGCGGTAGGTGGCGGTCGACGCCTTGAACTGCTCGGCAAAATCCACCTTCACGCGAAAGCGCCGGGCCATGTCCGGGTCGCTTTCCTGCAGCTGGTAGTAGGCCTCTTCGGAGCCCACCAGCACCAGCTTGAAGTTCAGCGGCAGCAGCTCGGGCAGCATCGCGCCGCTGCTGCTGGGGCCTTGCGAGGCATGCACATCTTCAATGCGCAGCTGGCGCGTGCGCAGCACCCGGCGCAGCGCCTGCCAGCTCGCCTCGTCGCCCAGCAGGTCGCGCAGGTGCAGCATCAAAAAGCCGCCATCGGCACGCAGCACGCTGCCGGCACGGATGCAGGAGAAATCGCTGCGGCGCTCGTCGTCTTCCGGCGGGTCGATGGTGCCAAACAGGTTGCGCAGGCTGGGCTGGTCCTCCAGCACCACGGGGGCATGGGCCTCGCCATGGTGGTCCACGATCAGGTTGAGCTGGCTGAGCGCGCGCAGCGTCTTGCGCTTGGCCTCCAGCATGGCGCGGGCATCGTCGCGTGCATCCTGGCTTTCGCCTTCGCCCTCGATGCTGTCGGTCTGGTCGAGCAGCGCATCGGCATCCTGCGCAATGCTGCCCGGCACCCACAGCGCCATGTTCTTGAGCCATTCGGCCTGCATTTGCGACAGCCAGCGCTGCAGGGTCGCCGCATGCTCGGCGCTGGGCGTCAGGCCGTCGAGCACCTGGGCCGATGCGGCCTGCCACAGCGGTGTGGCCAGCGATTGGTAGAACAGGTTCAGCGCCGCATCGCGCGCTATCTGCGCCTGCCGCACCTGGCCGCGGAACTGCGCCAGCTGCAGGCGCAGCTGGTATTCCAGGTCTTCGGCGGTGGCTGGGGTGGCTGCGCTGTCTGCGCCTTCAACGTCCAAGTCGTCGCCGGGGTGCGGTAGCGATTCTTCATCCATGGGCAACAGCAGGGCCGGGTCTGCCTCAGCGGAATCGTTTGGCGCTGGCATTGCACCATCCAGATCAGCGGCTGCGGGGCTGCCGGGCAGCGCAGCGGGCGCCAAGGCCGCAGCACCGTCGTCTGCAGGGTCGGTCTGGCCCTGGCTGCTGGCGGCGGGGCCGCTGTCCTGGCTGTCCACCACCAGTTGGCCTTCTTCGCGGCGTATGCGCAGGCCAGCGCTCTGCGCCCAGTCGTGCAAGCTGCCAAAGGCGGCTTCTTCGGCCTGCCGGGCCTGGTTGTAGAGCTGCTCGATCTGGCTGCGGTGCTGCGCTTGCTGCACAGCCTTGTCCAGCTGTTCGGGCAGCTTGTCGATCATCGCCTCGGTGCGGCGGCGCAGGCTGCGGCCTTGGCCAGCGGGCAGGCGCACCGCTAGCGGCCGCTCGGGCACGGCGAAGTTGTGTACAAAGGCGATATCTTGCGCAGCGGGGCGGCGCAGGGCCTCGGCCTGCATGGCCTGGCGCAGCAGCGAGGTGCGGCCGCTGCCTTCTTCGCCCAGCACAAACAGGTGGTAGTCGGGCGGGTCCATCGCCAGGCCAAACTCGGCCGCCTCCTGGGCGCGCTGCTGGCCGATCCAGGAGAAGGGCTCTTGCACCAGCTCAGCCGTGCTGGCAAAGTCCAGCTGGGCCGGGTCAATGCGCAGGCGCAGCTGCCATGCGTGCAGCAGTTCGGCACAGAGCAGGGAGGGACGAGGTTCGGAAGAAGTCAGGGGCATGTCGGACAAGGGAATCTTTTTTTTTCGGTCGGGCTGCTGGCGCGGCGGGGGCGCCCGCAGCCTGGTTGTTGTTTCTGCGAAAGCTGGGCGTTGGGCCCGCTATAGCGCCAGCCGCATGATGTGCTGCGGCCCGTAGCCGCCATCCAGGTACAGCGCGCCCGTGTCTTCAAACCCGCATTGGCGGTAGAGCGGAATGGCGGCGGCGTTCTTGCAGTTCACGGTCAAAAACACGGCAGCAGCGGCCAGGCCTTGCGCCTGCAAGTACGCGGGCAGAGCCTGCAAGCTGCGCTTGGCCAGGCCCAGGCCCTGAAAGCGCTGGTCGATAAAGAAGCTGCGCAGGCCCACGCTGTCCGCCGAGGCAAACGGGTAGTGCTCTGCGTAATCCTGGTCGATCAGAAAAAAGCCGGCAATCTGGTCGCCATGGCCAATCAAGTGGGCGCTGAGCCGGGGCTGGAGCTCGGCCAGGGTCTGTGCAATCGGGGCCACAAAAGGTTGCTGCGCCTCGTGCAAGGACAGGGCCAGCACGCGGTCTTGCTGCTCGGGCCGGTAAGGGGAGAGTAGGGGCATGGTGTGGCGGTGGGTCAGGGTCTAGCGGGGCTCGGAGGGCTGGCTATGCGTGTCCCAGCCCTGCATATGCTGCAATGCCAGCTCCCGCAGGGCGCCAATCCAGGCGGGCTGGTCGTTGAGGCAGGCAATGTAGTCAAACTGCTGGCCGCCCGCATGCACAAAGGCTTCGCGCACTTCCTGGTTGATCTCTTCCAGGGTCTCCAGGCAATCAGCCGGAAAGCCCGGGCACATCACCTGCACATGGCGCAGGCCTTGCTGGGCCAGCGCGATCAGGCTGGGCTCGGTATAGGGCTCCAGCCATTTGGCCTTGCCAAAGCGCGACTGGAAGGTCAGCAGGTATTCGCTCTCGGCCAGCCCCAGCTCGGCAGCCAGCAGCTGCGCCGTCTCCTGCGACTGCTGTTGGTAGGGATCGCCCAGGCGCACATTGCGCTCGGGGATGCCATGGAAGCTCATCACCAGCTTGGGCGCCCGGCCATCCACCTGCCACTGCTTGCGCACGGTCTGGGCCAAGGCCTTGATATAGCCAGGGTCGCGGTGGTAGCTGCGCACAAAGCGGATTTCGGGAATATCACGCGTGCGGCTGCACCAGGCGTTGACGGCATCGACCACGCTGGCGGTGGTCGTCGCCGAATATTGGGGGTACAGCGGCAGCACCAGCACGCGGCGAACGCCATCGGCCTTGAAGGCATCGAGCTGGCTGGCGATGGACGGGTTGCCATAGCGCATCGCCGGCCGCACCAGGACTTGGTGGCCGGCTTCGCCCAAAGTGCCGCGCAGCAGCTTGGCCTGCTTGTCGGTCCAGACGGCCAGCGGCGATCCCTCGGGCATCCACACGCTGCGGTACTTGGCCGCCGACTTGGCCGGGCGGGTGCGCAGAATGATGCCGTGCAGCAGTGGCTTCCAGACCAGCGGGGGGATCTCGACGACGCGCTGGTCGCTCAGAAACTCGGCCAGGTATCGACGGGTGGCCGCTGTGGTGGGGGCATCCGGTGTGCCCAGGTTGCACAGCAGGATGCCGGTTCTGTCGGGAAGGGGTTGGCCAAGGGGCTCGGGTCGGAAGCGTGAAACCATGGCCGAGATTGTCGCAGCTTGCTTGCCGGCTTGCGCCGATACCCCTGGCTGCAGCGGGCTCCTGCGCCGCTGTCAGCCATTGGACGGCGCTGGCGCGCCCAGCGGCAGCGATCCGCTATGCTGGGCGCCATGCTTGATCTCTCCCGAATCCGTGCCATCAGCCTTGACTTGGATGACACCCTCTGGCCGGTGCTGCCGACCTTGAAAGCGGCCGAAGCCGCGCAGCACGCGTTTTTGCTGACCAACGCGCCCGCCACCGCTGCATTGCTGCAAGACGCAGACCATGCGCAGCGCATACGCCAGTCGGTGCGCGATGACTTTGTACACCTGTCGCATGACATGACGCATTTCCGCCAGCAGTTCATCCGCCGCGCGCTGCAGCAAAGCGGCGGGGATGAGGCGCTGGTGGACGCAGTTTTTGCCCAGTTCTTTGCCGCCCGCAACCGGGTGACCTGGTTTGCCGAGGTCGAAGATGCGCTGGCCTGGCTGTCATCGCGCTACCCGCTGGTAGCCGTATCCAACGGCAATGCGCAGCTGGATCTGGTGGGACTGTCGCCCTGGTTTGTGGCCAGCACCAGCGCCCGCGAGGTGGGGGTGGCCAAGCCGGACCGGCGCATTTTTGTGGCCGCCTCGGAGCGCGCCGGCATCGAGCTGCCCGCCTTCTTGCATGTGGGCGATGACGCGGAGCTGGATGTGCAAGGCGCCTTGGCCTGTGGCATGCAGGCCGCCTGGGTGCAGCGCCAAGTGCTGGACCACCACCAGCGCATCGAAGAAGGCTTGGCCTTGCGCTGGCCGCTGAGCAGCCCGCCGCCCCAGGCGCTGGTACGCAATCTGACCGAGCTGTGTGATTTGCTGGGCCGGCCTGCCGCGTGACCGTAGGCTGGCGCCACTATAGTTAGTGCCCTCATTGCTGCATGCACTGCAGCTAATAACTGTACCGCGCGCTATTTATCGATTCCTGTGCAGAGCCTATGCTGGCGCCATCAATAGCAACCGCAAGGAGTGACGCATGGCAAAAGTGATTCGTTTGACAGCTGCTGGTGGCCCAGAATGCATGCAGATGCAGCAGCTGGACTTGGCCCCACCTGGCCCGGGTGAGGTTTTGCTGGCGCAGGAGGCCGTAGGCGTGAACCCGCTCGATGTGCTGCAGCGCAAGGGCATTGCGCCCATTCCGCTGCCCTCCGGCCTGGGGCTGGAAGGGGCCGGCGAGGTGCTGGCGCTGGGCGCAGGAGTAGAGCAGTTTGCGGTGGGCGACCGGGTGGCCTATGCCACTGGCCCCTTGGGCGCCTATGCCAGTGAACGCCTCTACCCGGCCGAGCGCCTCGTCAAGCTGCCGGACAGCATCAGCGCCGAGCAGGCAGCCGCCGTGCTGTTCAAAGGCATTACCGCGCAGTACCTGCTGACAAGTACCTATGCGGTCGGTCCCAGCACCGTCGTGCTGCTCTATGGCGCATCGGGCGGCGTGGGCCAACTGATGGCAGCTTGGGCCAAGCACCTGGGCGCCACCGTTATCGGCGTGGTCTCCAAACCCCAAAGCCAGGCCCGGGCGCTGGCCGCCGGCTGCGCCCATGCCTTGGTGTTCGATCCTCAGACCTTGGCCGCCGATGTGCGCGCCATCACCGGCGGGCGCATGGCCGATGTGGTGTACGACGGCCTGGGCAAGCTGTCCTTTGCCGCATCGCTGGACTGCCTGCGCCCCCGTGGCCTGATGGTCTCCTTTGGCGCCACCACCGGCGCGCCACCAGCGGTAGAGATGGCCACACTCAACGCCAAGGGCTCCATCTACATCACCCGCCCCTCGCTGGCCGCGCACACCGCCACGGCAGCGGAGTACCAAGGCCGCGCGACTGCTGTGCTGCAGGCGGTGGCGCAGGGCGTCATCCAAGCTGCTATCGGCCGGCGCTATGCGCTGGAGGATGTGGCTGCTGCCCATACTGACTTGGAGGCGGGGCAGACGCAGGGGGCTGTTGTGCTGCTGCCTTGATTGTCGTCCGTCCACGTCAGTGCGTTCATCGCCTATAGTCCCGCCACCACCCACTCTGCCCCGCCACCATGCCCCTGCTCGATAGCCAACACGCCGATGAACTCAGCACCTTGCTGGCGGTGTTCGATGCCGGGTCGTTCGCGGCGGCGGCTGTGCGATTGCAGCGCCACCCGACGGTGCTGTCCAAAAGGTTGACGGCGCTGGAGGCACGGCTGGGTATTCGGCTGCTGGAGCGGTCGACCCGCAAGCTGCGGTTTACCAGCGAGGGCCAGCATTTTGTGGCCCGGGTGCGCGAGGCGCTGGCCTTGCTCGACCAGGCCCAGCGCCAGGCCAGTGAGGCAGCGGTGGTCGTGCGCGGATCGCTGCGGCTGTCGCTGCCGGCGAGCATGGGGCGGCGCTGGCTCAGCCCCATGGTGGCGGGGTTTGCTGAAGCCCATCCGCAGGTGGTGCTGGATGTGGAATATGCCGAGCGCTTTGTCGACATCATTGGCGAGCGTTTTGATGCCGCTATCCGCATCGGATCGCTGGCCGACAGCAGTCTGGTGGCGACCCGGCTGTGTGACCACCGGCGCCTGGTCTGTGCGGCGCCCAGCTACTTGGCCGCGCAGGGCTGGCCGCACACACCGCAGGATTTGGCCCAGCACCGCTGCCTGGGCTTTACGGGGCTGCGCAGCTACCCGCAGTGGCAGTTCTCGTGCGGGGGCGAATCCTGCACGGTCAGCATCCGGGCCAGCATGGTCAGCAATGACAACGAGGCCTTGCTGGTGGCGGCGCGCCAGGGCCTGGGCATCATTGCGGGCGGTGATTGGCTGCTGGGCCCCGAGGTGGCAGCGGGCCATCTGCAGGAAGTATTGCCGCAGTGGCAGCTGCAGGCCGATGCCGGCATCTACCTGGTGCGGCCCTCCAGCCAATGGAGCAGTGCGGCATCCAGCGCTTGGCGCGATTGGGTGATGGCGCATTTTGCGCAGGGCGCCCCTTGGCGCCAGCCCGCGGCCAACGCCTGAGGCCTGGTCAGGCCAGCGCGTGGGCGGCTGCGATGCCGCTGCGCACGGCGCCTTCCAGGGTCGCCGGGTAGGGGCCGTCGATATAGTCGCCGCAGGCGATCAGGCCGGGGGCGATGGTCATGCCCGGGCGCTGCAGCCCAGGGGTGCAGGCAAAGGTGGCGCGTTTTTCCACAATGGTTTTGAGCGGCTGCAAGGCCAGGCCCAATTGCGCCTGCGCCTGGGCGATGACTTGCTGCTCGATATCGGCCCGGTCGCCATCGCTGGTGCTGATGACAAAGGCCAGCAGGCCGGGTGGGTCGCCCAATTGGGCGCGGTCAAACACAAACTGCGCGGGCTGCGTGGGGCTGCTCTCCAGCGCCAGCCAGGGCGCTGGCAGGCTGTGGCCCTGGTCGCCTGGCTCGGGGTTCCAGGCATAGACGGTGGCGATGGCGGTATGCGTCAGGCGCTGGGCGCTGTCGGCCCAGGCGCGGGCTTCAGCATGCGAAGGGGCCGATGCATCGTCGAAGGTGGATTGCACCAAGCGCGCGGCCTCCCAAGCTGGGCAAGCCAGCAGGACCTGGTCGTAGCGCTGGCCCTGGATTTGCCAGCCGTGGCCCGCCAACCCCAGCTGCTGCACCCGACCGCCCAGGTGGCAGTCGTGGCCGCGCGCCTGCAGCCACGTGGCAGCGGCGCTGGGGAAGAGCTGGCCCAGGTCTACCAACGGCAGCCAGAAGTGCGAGCCCTTGTTGACGGCAAACAGGCTGTCTTGCAGCACGCGCAAAAACACCTGGCCGCTGGCCTGATGCAAGGGGGTGTTGAGCGCGGAGATGCACAGCGGGTCAAAAAACTCGGTGAGCAGGCGCTTGGGCAGGCCGGCACACAAATCGGCCACGCTGGCCTGCGGTGCGCAACGGAACCCCTGGCGTTGCCAGGCAGCGGCCCGGCGCAGCAGCTGCAGCCGCTCCAGCAGCGACCAGCCCTTGGCGCTGGCGATGCCGACCAGCGCATCCCAGGGCGGTGCGGAATCGGGAAACTGTATGCCCCGGCCATCGGGGTAGCGCATGGCCAGCGGCCGCTTGATAAAGGACGCATCGGTGCTGACACCCACCCGCTCCATCAGCGCGCGGCAGGCGGTGTAGGCGCCAATCAGTATGTGCTGGCCGTTGTCGACGGTGATCTCGTCGCCACCAGGCAAGGTCAAGGCCAGCCCGCGCGCACGACCGCCCCAGTGGGCCGAGGATTCCCAGACGGTGACCTGGTGGGCGCTGTTCGCGGCCAGCTCCACGGCCGCGGCCATACCGGCCCAGCCGCCGCCAACCACGGCGATACGTTGGCTGCGGGCCACTTACATGCGGCCCAGGGCTTGCATGCGCCAGGCCAGCCAGAGCTTGCGCAGGGGAGTCAGGCTCACCCGCTGGTGCAGCACCTGGAACTTGTCTTGCTCAATCTCGCGCAGCAGGGTGCGGTAGATGCTGGCCATCATCAGGCCGGGCTTTTGCGCGCGGTAATCGGCTTTGGGCAGCAAGGCCAGGGCCTCGTCATAGAGCTGGTGGGCGCGCTGGGCCTGGAAGCGCATCAGCGCCTCGAACCGGTCGGAGTACTTGCGGTTGAGCACCTCATGCGCTTTGACATCGAACTGCTGCAGCTCGTTGACGGGCAGGTAGATGCGGCCGCGCATCGCGTCCTCCCCCACATCGCGAATGATGTTGGTGAGCTGGAACGCCAACCCCAGCTTGTGGGCGTACTGCGTGGTTTGTGCACTGGTCTGGCCAAAGATGTTGGCGGCCACTTCGCCCACAATGCCGGCCACCAAATGGCAATAGCGCTGCAGGCCGGGGAAATCCAGGTACCGTGTTTGGTCCAGGTCCATCTGGCAGCCTTCGATCACCGCCAGCAGGTGTTCTGCCTGGATGGAGAAGGTGCTGGCATGGGGCATCAGCGCCAGCATGACCGGGTGGCTGGGCTGGCCGGCAAAGCTCTTGCGCACTTCGCTCTGCCACCAGGCCAGCTTGGTCGCTGCCACGCCCGGGTCCATTACCTCATCGACGACATCGTCGACCTCTCTGCAAAAGGCGTAAAAGGCGGTGATGGCCGCGCGCCTGTCTTTGGGCAGGAAGAGGAAGGCATAGTAAAAGCTGCTGCCTGATGCTGCGGCTTTGTCTTGAACATACTGCTGGGGCGTGGTCATAAGCGCCGTATTGTCCCATGGGCCAGAGGCCCGGGGGCATTACCCCAGCGACAGATGCGCAAGTCATCGCGGCGACTTGCTGAATGCCTGTTGCGGCCCTGAACGTATCGGACAGCGCCTGACTGTCTGCGATCGCGATCGAGGTAAGTGCTCGCGCATCTTTGTTGACATTGGCTGTAATCGGCGTGATCCAACAACGAAAAGATGTTTTTATTATTAGATATCAACGTTCTGTATGTTTCAGATGAAGATGCACAAGCCTGCCGCAACCGAGGCAGAAGTCTTTTGTTGCAATAGTGGTAGATTATTGACATGTCGCCGTCCATATAATCGCGGTCGCTATGGAGCAGGGGACAGACATCCCGCCAGGGCGCCAGGACCAAAGCCAACTACAAGTCCAAGCGTTCCTTCACAAGGCAGTATGCGCGAAGGCAGGTAGCGCACAGTGCGATTGACGCCCTGTGCGCCGCTTATTTTTCTGCCACACATCATGCGGGTACGGGCTGAACACCATTGAGGGGTTCAGCCCGTTTTCCTTGCCAGCAGTTGCCCGTCGCTTTATTGGCCGCTTGCATAATGCTGGCATGCGCATACTCCTGGTAGAAGATGATCAGATGATTGGCGAAGTGGTGCTCGATGCACTGCGTGCCGAATCCTGGGCGGTGGACTGGGTCAAGGACGGGGCGATGGCGCAGACGGCGCTGGCCAGCTCCACGTATGACCTGGTATTGCTCGACCTGGGCCTGCCCAAGGTCGATGGGCTGCAGGTGCTGCGCGAGATGCGCGCGCGCCAGGTCCGTATCCCCGTGCTGGTGGCGACGGCGCGCGATGCGATTGCCGAACGCGTTGCGGGGCTCGATGCGGGCGCCGATGACTACATCATCAAACCCTATGACCTCGATGAGTTGCTGGCACGCATCCGTGCGTTGCTGCGCCGTGCCAGCGGCCGGGCCGAGCCGGAATACTGCTGGGGCCAGGTGCGCCTGGTGCTCGCCTCGCGCGAGGCCTTTGTGGCCGGGCAACCGGTGCTGCTGTCGGCCCGCGAGTGGGCGGTGCTTGAACCGCTGATCGCCCGGCCGGGCCGGGTGCTGTCGCGCGCGCAGCTGGAGGAAAAGCTCTACTCCTGGCGCAATGACATCAGCAGCAATGCGGTCGAGGTCTATATCCACGGTGTGCGCAAAAAGCTGGGAGCAGACCTGATCCAGAATGTGCGCGGCCTGGGCTATTTGGTGCCGGTCGAGCCTGTCCAGGCAGGGGGCGGATCTTGAGCCGCAGCCTCTGGACGACGCGGCCTTTTTCGCTGCGTGCGCGGCTGATCTGGGCGCTGCTGGCTGTCGTAGCGGTGGCCGCCGGGCTGCAGGCTTTCAGCATTTACCGCACGGCACGGGCTGAGACCGAGGCGCTGTTTGATGTGCAGATGCAGCGCATTGCGCTGGCGCTGTCGGCCGGGCTGGCCTCCGAGGTGGCGTCGGATGCGCTGGCCGACCCGCAGGCCAAGGCCCAGGACATGATCGTGCAGATCTGGCGGGCGGACGGCATCATGCTTTACCGCTCCAGCAATTCGCGGCTGCTGCCCCAGGTCGCCGTGCTGGGTTTTAGCGATGCGCGGGCGCACGGCGTGGCGTTTCGTATTTATGCGCTGCAAACACCGACCCAGGTGATCCAGGTCGCGCAGGAAGCCGCCTCGCGCAGCCAGATGGCTGGCAAGGTCGCCTTGCGCTCCATCCTGCCGGTGCTGTTGCTGGCGCCGCTGATCATGCTGGTGGTGTGGTGGGTGGTGGCCCGCACCTTGGCACCACTGGCAAGCACGCGAGAACAGTTGGCGGCGCGCCGGGCCGATGATCTGTCGCCCCTGGCCGATGCCGATTTGCCGCTGGAGGTGCAGCCGCTGGTGCAGGAGATGAACCTGCTGCTGGCACGCTTGCAGGCGGCATTTGATGCGCTGCAGCGCTTTGTTGGCGATGCCGCGCATGAACTGCGCACGCCGTTGGCGGCCTTGCGGCTGCAGGTGCAAGGCCTCGCCCGCGCGCCCGATGATGCCGCGCGGCGCGTGGCCAGCGAGCGGGTGATGGCCGGCATCGACCGCGCCACGCGCATGGTCGAGCAGCTGCTGCACCTGGCCCGCCAGGAGGCCGGGCAGATGCAGGCAGCGCCTGCGCAGCTGGTAGCGATGGCTGCGCTGTGCGAGATGGCGGTGGATGAGCTGCAACCACTGGCCCAGCAGGCCGGCCTGGCCTTGCAGCACCAGCTGGACGAGACCCTGGAGCCCGTGCAAGGCCAGCCCGATGCCTTGGGCCTGCTGCTGCGCAACCTGCTGGAGAACGCGCTGCGCTACACCCCTTCTGGCGGGCAGGTGCTGTGCCGCTGGTACCGCGATGCGCAGGGCCAGCGGGTGCTCAGCGTCGAAGACAGCGGACCCGGCGTGGACCCCGAAGAGCGCGAGCGGGTGCTGGACCGTTTCTACCGCGTGCCCGGCACCGTCGCGCATGGCAGCGGGCTGGGGCTGGCGATTGTCAGTGCGGTGGCGCGGCAGCATGGGGCGGAGCTGTTGCTGGATGCGTCGGAAGACTTAGGCGGCCTGCGCGTGCGGGTCATTTTCTAAGAGCCACTAATACGACCCTTGATACGTCGTTGCAAAGCCTTGCCGTACTACTGTACTGCCTGCGGCTTTGCGTCTAGTCTCAACCGCAAACCTGTGGTTTGCTGGGTCGTCTTAGCGGCTCTAAGCGCAGACGGCGCAAACTGATTCGTTGTAAATATCAGCTAATTCAATCTGCGAACTTCTAGGGTAAGCAGGGGGAGGGGGCTGCCGGTAGCTAAGGGATAAAGGAAAGCACAAGAACCTTTAGGAGACCGGCATGAACCCGTGGAGCATAACGCTCAGCGCAGCGTTGTTGGGGGTGTGGGGCGCTGCAGCGCAGGCGCAGCCCAAGGCTTATCCGCAGCAGCCCATCAAGCTGGTGGTGGGCTATTCGCCAGGCGGCTCGGTTGATATCGTGGCGCGCCAGTATGGGCAAAAGCTTTCCGAGCTGCTGGGCCAGAGCGTGATCGTCGAGAACAAGGCCGGCGCCAGCGGCACCCTGGCCGCCAATGCCGTCAAAAACGCGGCGCCTAATGGCTACACCCTGTACTTTGTGGCCAGCCCCACGATCAGCATCACGCCGGCGGTGACCAGCACCAGCTTTGACCCGGTGGCGGATTTTTCTCCGATTGGATCGGTGGTCAAGTACACCAATGTGCTGCTGGTGGGCGCGCAGTCGCCGTTCAAATCCTTGCAAGAGCTGCTGGCCTTTGGCAAGGCCCAGCCTGGCCAGCTGACCTATGCCTCGGCCGGCAATGGCTCGTCCAACCACCTCTCGGGCGTGCTGCTGGGCAAATATGCGGGCATCACGATGACGCATGTGCCCTTCAAAGGGAATGCACCGGCGATGGCCGAACTGATGGCCAACCGCGTCTCGATTTTGTTTGACCTGAACACCACCGCCGTCACCCAAGTGCAGAGCGGTAGCGTGCGCGCGTTGGCGCTGACATCGCCGGTGCGCAACCCACAGCTGCCCCAGACGCCGACGATGGCCGAGTCCGGCTACCCCGACTTCAACTTTGAGGGCTGGATTGGCCTGCTGGCGCCGGCCAAGACGGCGCCCGAGGTGGTCGAGGCGCTGGCCCAGGCCAACCAGAAAATCCTGGCCGATGCCCGCTTTGTCGCCGACATGGAGCGCTCGGGTTATGCCATCGACCCGGTCAGCACGGCCGATCTGAAAAAACGCATCGCCAGCGACTACCAATTCTTCAAGCAATTGGCCCCGGACGTTCAGGCCAGCCAATAACACCACCATGCCCCATACCTTCAATATCGGCGACCTGGTCGCCCAGTTCCTGCATGCCAGCGGTACCGAGCTGGTCTTCGGCATCATCTCCGTACACAACATCCCCATCATGGACGGCATAGCCCGGCAGGGCGGTATCCGCGTGGTGATGACGCGGGGCGAAATGGGCGCCGCCCATATGGCCGATGGCTATGCGCGGCGCAGCGGCAAGCTGGGCGTGCTGGTCTCCAGCACCGGGCCGGGCGCGGCCAATACGGTGTCGGGGTTGCTGGAGGCGTCGTTCGCTTCCACGCCGCTGCTGCATATCACTGGCCAGGTGCCGCGCAAGTTTTTGGGGCGGGATACCGGCGCTACACACAATGTGCGTGACCAGCTCGGCATGCTGCAGTCGGTCTGCAAGGCCAGCTACCGCATTGAGCGCGCCGAAGATGCGCTGCGCATATTGCAGCAGGCGGCCACCGAGGCGCTGACGGCACCGATGGGGCCGGTCAGCATCGAGATTCCGATCGATGTGCAAAAGCAGGCCATCCCGCAGGCTGATGTGGGCGCTAGCCTGGCGCTGCCGCCCATGCCCGCGCGCCCCCGCGCCAGCGATGCCGACATCGCGCAACTGGCCGAGCGCGTGCGCGCTGCGCGGCGGCCTATGCTGTGGGTGGGGCGGGGCGCCATCGATTGCGGCGCGCCCTTGCAGCAGCTGCTGGACAAGGGCTTTGGCATGGCATCGAGCTGGGCCGGGCGCGGCATCGTGCCGGAGGACCATGTCTGCAACCTGGGGGGTCTCAACGGCACCGGCGCGCCCGAGGTCATCGACTTTTACAAGACCGTGGATCTGATGATCGTGGTCGGCTCGCGGCTGCGTGGCCAGGAGACCGTGGACCAAAGCCTGGCCTTGCCGGGCCAGCGGGTGCAGATTGACGTGGACACCGCCGCCGAGGGGCGCAGCTACGACTGCGCGCAGTTTGTCTGCGGCGATGCCTGCGATGTGCTGGAGCGCCTGGTGGCGGTGCTGGGCGACTACCAGGCGGAACCCGGCTACCGCGAGCAATTTGCGGGCATGAAGCAGCGCGCCCGCCAGGCCTTTGCCGGCACCTTGGGCCCTTATGCCGACTTTGCCGAGCAGCTGCGAAGCCAGCTGCCGCGCAATGCGGTCTGGGCGCGCGACATCACGGTGGCGAACTCCACCTGGGGCAACCGCTTGTTCGAGGTCTATGGCCCCCGCGATGCCATGCACCCGGTAGGAGCTGGCATTGGCCAGGGCCTGCCGCTGGGCATAGGCGCGGCCTTTGCAGCAGGCGGTGCCAAGACGGTGGTGCTGAGCGGCGATGCTGGTTTCATGATGAATGTCTGCGAGCTCTGGACCGCCATGCAGGAGCAGCTGGACATGCTGCTCATCGTCATGAACGATGCCGGTTACGGCGTTATCAAGCACATGCAGGATGCCAATTTTGGCGGCCGGCGCGTCTATGGCGATCTGGCGCCGCCGGACTTTGCGCTGCTCGCTCAATCGGCCGGCATGGCCTACCGCAAGCTGGACCGGGCCAATGGCCTGGCAGAGGCGGTGGCGCAGCTGGCGAGCGCGCCGGGGCTGGCGATTTTGGAAGTAGACATGCTGGCCATTGGCGAGGCGCCGCCTTATTTTCCGTACCAAAAATCTTAAGGATGAAAGGAATGCGCGTCTAAGTTTCCGCTAAGTCTGGGCAGGCACATTAGCTCCATCGACGCCATGCATGTGGCATTCAGGAGTACAAAATGTCTGTTCCTTCTTTTCAACTCGGTTCGCGCAAACTGGTAGCTGCCTTGCTGACGGCAGGTGTGTTGGGTGGCGTGGGTGCTTCAGCATTGCAGCATGTGCAGTGGAGCGCCCACGCACAAGGCGCGCCTGCGGTGATGGCGCAATCGGCCCCGGCTGCCGCGCCGATGGTCAGCCTGCCCAATTTCACGGCCATCACCCAGCAGGCGGGCCCTGCGGTGGTCAACATCAGTGTGCGTGGCACCCGCAAGGTCTCGGACGATGAGGACGACGGCGATGATGCCGACGCCGCACCCTCGGCCAACCGGGGCCAGCAGGTGGACCCCAATGATCCGATGCAGCAGTTCTTCCGCCAGTTTGGCTTTGGCGTGCCGCAGCAGGGTATGCCTCGCGGCTTTGGCCGCCAGGTGCCGCAAGAGGTGCCCATGGCCGGCGAGGGTTCGGGCTTCATCATCAGCCCCGATGGCACGATCCTGACCAATGCCCACGTGGTCAAGGGCGCCAAGACGGTGACGGTCAAGCTGACCGACCGGCGCGAGTTCAAGGCCAAGGTGCTGGGCTCGGACCCCAAGACCGATATCGCGGTGATCAAGATCGATGCCAAGGATTTGCCCGTCGCCAAGATCGGTGACTCCAAGACCATCCAGCAAGGCGAATGGGTGCTGGCGATTGGCTCGCCGTTTGGCTTTGAGAACTCGGTGACCGCCGGTGTCGTCAGTGCCAAGGGCCGTGCGTTGCCCGATGACAGCTCGGTGCCCTTTATCCAGACCGATGTGGCGATCAACCCCGGTAATTCCGGCGGTCCGCTGATCAATGCCCGGGGCGAGGTGGTCGGCATCAACTCGCAGATCTACAGCAAGAGCGGTGGCTACCAGGGCCTGTCCTTTGCGATCCCGATTGACCTGGCGGTCAACATCAAGGACCAGATCGTCTCGCACGGCAAGGTTGACCATGCCCGCCTCGGTGTGGTGATCCAAGAAGTCAACCAGGCTTTTGCGGATTCCTTCAAGCTGCCCAAGCCCGAAGGCGCCTTGGTGGCCAGCGTGGAAAAGGGCGGCCCTGCCGACAAGGCCGGCCTGCAGCCCGGCGATGTGATCACCGGCTACAACGGCCAGGCGATTGTGTCGTCCAACGACCTGCCTGCGGCCATTGCCACCGCCCGACCCGGCACCAAGGCTGAGCTGCAAGTCTGGCGCAGTGGCAAGGCCACCAGCGTGCAAGCCACCTTGGGCGGCAACGTCAGCAAGGGCGAGCAGGTCGCCGGCAATGAGAAAGTTGGCAAGGGCAAGCTGGGCCTGGCGCTGCGCGAGCTGACCCCGCAGGAAAAGCGGGCCAGTGGCAGCCAGCAAGGCTTGATCGTCGAGCAAGCGGCTGGGCCGGCCGCGCTGGCCGGTGTGCAGCCCGGTGATGTCGTGCTGTCTGTCAACGGTGCGGCAGTGAACGGGATTGAGGATCTGCGCAAGCAAGTCTCCCAGTCCGACAAGTCGGTGGCGCTGCTGATCGAGCGCAATGGCCAAAAGATTTTTGTACCCGTGCAACTGGGTTAAGAACGTTGAGAAAGGCTAGACCATGACAAACGTATTCCCCACCTGGGCAAAGGATGGCTGAGCACTGAGCCCCCTGGCCGCAAGGCCCGTAAACACTCTCCTCGGGGGTTCTGATACCCCTTTAGGCCGGATCGCAGGATTCGGCCTTTTTTTGTCTGATGGGCAGGGGGCGGATACCGGCCTACATGCGCCAAGCGCGCCACAGCATCAGCGGCCCATCGCCCTTGCCAATCGTGCGGCGCTGCCACAGGCTCTGGCCTTGCAGCGCCTCGACCTTGTCCAGAATGCGCAAGCCCCCTTGCACGACTAGGCGCAGTTCCCAGCCGGCGCGGCCGGGCACGCGGTGTACCAGCGGGGCGCCCTCCAGCATCAAGCGGCGCGCCCAGGCGGCTTGCTGCATCACCAGCTGGCGCAGCGCCGGGCTGTCCTGGCGCTGCTGCATGGCGGTGGGGCTGATGTCGGCGGCCTGGCAGTCGGCATCGTTCAGGTAGTAGCGGCCACGCGGAATATCCACGCTCAGGTCCTGCCAGAAGTTGATCAGCTGCAACGCGCTGCAGATGGCATCGCTCTGGGCCAGAGATGGGGCATCGTTCACCCCATAGAGATGCAGCAGCAAGCGGCCCACCGGGTTGGCCGAGCGGCGGCAGTAGTCAAGCAGCTCGTTGCGATCGGCATAGCGCGCAGCTTGGGCGGTCTTGTCGATGTCCTGCATGAAGGCGCTGATCAAATCATCGAGCAGCACCACCGGCAGCTGCCACTGCTGGATGGCTGCCTGCAGCGGCGCAAACACGGCCTGCCAGCGCGTCAGTGGCGGCTTTCCCTCGGCGATATGGGCCAGCGCATCGCGGTAAGCCTGCAGCTCGGCCAGGCGGGCGGGGGCATCGGCATCGCCTTCGTCGGCAATGTCGTCGGCCGTGCGGGCAAAGTGGTAGATGGCGGCAATGGGCGGGCGCAGGGCGGGCGGGCACAGCCAGGAGGCCACCGGAAAATTCTCGTAGTGGGTGACAGGCGTGGCGGCAGTCGCAGAAGAGGAGGGTGTGGAATCTTTCACAGCGCCGATGCTAGCGCATACCGCGCTGACCACAGGCAAGCATTGACAGCTGAGAGCGAACTGTCTAAATTAGTGACCGTTTGGTCATTAAGGATCTTCTGCACAGCGCTCGTCCGGGGTGTTTTGCAGAGGGTCCTTGCTGCGTCTCCCCCTTTTTTATCTGCCGGGCCAGGGTCTTCTTGGCCTCTCACCGCCCGCATGCACACCATGTTCCTACCTCTCAGAGCGCCCCGCGCACCTGCCGCAGTGCTGTGGCTGTCGATGGCTGCCTTGGCAACGCTAACGGCCTGTTCACGCCAGGAATCCCCGCCAGAGCCGATCCGTGCCGTCAAGCTGCAAACGGTGGGCGCGGCGCCGCTGCAAGCGCAGACAGCCTTTGCCGGCGATATCCGCGCGCGCACCGAGGCGCAGCTGGGCTTTCGCGTGGCGGGCAAGGTGCTGAGCCGCAATGTGGAGCTGGGCCAGGCCATCAAGCCCGGGCAGTTGCTGGCGCAGTTGGATGGCGCTGATTACGCGCTGGCCGCGCAAGGCGCGCAGGCCCAGGTGCAGGCAGCGACCACGCAGCGTGATCTGGAGGCGGCGAACTACCGCCGCTTCAAGGAGCTGCGCGACAAAAACTTTATCAGTGCGGCCGAGATGGAGCGCCATGCAGCGGCGCTGAAATCGGCCCAGGCGCAGCTGGACCAGGCCAAGGCCAATGCGGCCAGCCAAAGCAACCAGACGGCCTATACCCGCCTGGTGGCCGATGTGGCTGGCGTGGTGACTGCCGTGAATGTGGAGCCCGGCCAGGTGGTATCTGCCGGCACCCCCGTGCTGCGCGTGGCCAAGGATGGTGCGCGCGATGCCGTGTTTGCGGTGCCCGAGGACCGGATAGCGCAGCTCAAGCCTGGCCAGCCGGTGCAGGTCAAGGTCTGGCCCGAGGAGCAGGCGCTGGGCGCACACATCCGCGAAGTGGCGGCCAGCGCCGATGCCGCCACCCGCACCTACCAGGTCAAGGCATCGCTGGATGCGGCGCCCAATGATGTGTTGCCCAGGCTGGGCGCCACGGTGACGGTGCTGCCCGCAGAGCGCCCCGCCGGCGCCGATAAGGCGGCCGAGATGATCAAGCTGCCTTTATCGGCGTTGTGGGACAAGGCGGGCAGCAGCCAGGTATGGGTGTTTGACCCGGCCAGTTCCACCGTCAACCCCCAGGCGGTGGCGGTGGCGCGCATGGACGGCAATGACGCCGTCATCCAAAGCGGTCTGCAAGCGGGGCAGCAGGTGGTGATTGCCGGCGTGCATGTGCTCAATGCCGGGCAGAAGGTGACCGTGTTCCAGTCCAAGTACGCGGCCAATGCGCCTGCGCAGACCCAGACGGATGCACCGGTAGTGAATGCGCCTGCCGCTGCAGATTCCGCTTCTCCTCCACCTGCGTCCAAGCAGCAATAAGAGGTGGCCATGCAAACACCTCAGAACACGCCGCAAGGCGATGCAACGCCATCCCCGGCCCCCGGGCCTGATGGCGAGAAGCACAGCAGCAGCCAAGGCTTCAACCTCTCGCGCTGGGCGCTGCAGCATGTACCGCTCACGCGCTACCTGCTGATCATGCTGCTGCTGCTGGGCATTGGCGCGTATTTTCAGCTGGGGCAGGACGAAGACCCGCCGTTCACGTTCCGCGCGATGGTGGTCTCGGCCGCATGGCCCGGCGCCACGGCCCAGCAGATGGCCGAGCAGGTGACCGACAAGGTCGAGCGCACCTTGCAGGATGTGCCCAATGCCGACAAGATCGTCAGCTACTCCAAGCCCGGCGAGATGCTGGTCATCCTGAACCTGCGCGAAGACACGCGCCCGCAGGATGTGCCGCAGACCTGGCTGGCGGTGCGCAAGAAGGTGGGCGATATGCGCGCCAGCTTGCCCCAGGGCGTCCTCGGCCCTTTCTACAACGATGACTTTGGCGATGTCTACGGCGTCATCTATGCGCTGCAGGGCGAGGGCTATAGCTATGCCGAGCTCAAGGAATATGCCGACAGCGTGCGCCAGAGCCTGCTGCGGGTGAAGGATGTCGCCAAGGTCGAACTCTTTGGCGTGCAGGACGAGAAGCTCTATATCGAGATCTCGCGCAGCAAACTGGCCCAGCTGGGGCTGGACATGAACCAGGTCATTGCCCAGCTTGGCCAGCAAAACGCGGTGCAAAGCGGGGGCGAAGTACAAGCCGGTGCCGACCGGGTGCAGGTCGAGGTGACGGGCGAGTTCCGCCAGTTGGATGATGTAAAAGCCATGCCGATCCGGGGGCCCAATGGCAATCAACTGAAGCTGGGCGATATCGCTGATATCTACCGCAGCTACCTGGACCCGGCGAAGACCAAGGTGCATTTTCAGGGCCAGCCCGCGGTGGCCTTGGGTATCTCCATGCGCAAGGGCGGCGATGTGATTGCGCTGGGCAAGCAGCTGCATGCGGCGGTGGACAAGATTGTGCCGACCTTGCCGGCGGGCCTGCGGCTGGAGAATGTGCAGGACCAGCCCAAGGCGGTGGCCACGTCGGTCAATGAATTTGTGCGTGTGCTCATCGAGGCGGTGGTGATTGTGCTGGCCGTGAGCTTTGTGAGCCTGGGCATGCATATCCGCAAGGGCAAGGACCCACTGTGGCGCCGCATCACCTTGGACCCGCGCCCGGGCTTGGTGGTGGGCATCACCATCCCGCTGGTGCTCTGCGCCACCTTCCTGGCGATGTGGTACTGGGGCATTGGCCTGCACAAGGTCTCGCTGGGCTCGCTGATCATTGCGTTGGGCCTGCTGGTGGACGATGCGATCATTGCGGTCGAGATGATGGTGCGCAAGATGGAAGAGGGCTATGACAAGCTGAGTGCGGCCACTGCCGCCTACGACATCACTGCCAAGCCGATGCTGACGGGCACCTTGATCACCGCAGCCGGCTTTATGCCGATTGGCATTGCCAAGTCCACCACCGGCGAGTACACGTTTGCGATCTTTGCGGTGACGGTGATTGCACTGGTCATCAGCTGGGTGGCCTCGGTCTACTTTGTGCCCTATCTGGGCACGGTGTTCCTGAAGAAGCCCAAGCATGCGCCGCAAGAGAGCGATGGTGGTCAGGGTGGCGAGCATGCGATGTTCGACACCCCTTTCTACAACCGCTTCCGCCGTACCGTCTCCTGGTGCGTGGAGCACCGCTGGCTGACGATTGGCGCCACAGTGCTGGTGTTTGCGCTGGGCCTGTTTGGCATGACGCGGGTGCAGCAGCAGTTTTTTCCCGATTCCAACCGCACCGAGATCCTGATGGATGTCTGGCTGCCCGAGGGATCGAGCATGGCCGCCAACGAGGCGGTGACGCGGCGCATCGAGCAGCGCATGCAGGCGCAAGACGGCATCGAGTCGGTCACCTCCTGGATTGGCTCGGGCGTGCCGCGCTTCTACCTGCCGCTGGACCAGATTTTTCCGCAAACCAATGTCTCGCAGCTGATCCTGCTGCCCCACAACCTGGCCGACCGCGACAGCCTGATGAAGCGGCTGCCGACCTTGTTGGCGCAGGAGTTTCCGGAAGTACGCGCCCGCGTCAAGCTGCTGCCCAGCGGCCCGCCGGTGCCGTATCCGGTGCAGTTCCGCGTGATGGGGCAAGACCCCAAACTCCTGCGCAGCCTGGCGACCGAGGTCCGCACCCAGCTGGAGGCCTCGTCCGATATGCGCGGTGTGAATGACAACTGGAACGAGTCCATCAAGGTGCTGCGGCTGGAGGTGGACCAGAGCAAGGCCCGCGCGCTGGGGGTGAGCAACCAGAGCATTGCCCAGGCCACGCGCACCCAGTTGTCGGGCAATACCGTGGGCCAGTATCGCGAAGGCGACAAGCTGATCGACATGGTGCTGCGCCAACCGGTGGACGAGCGCCAGGCCGTTACCGATGTGGGCAATGCCTATGTGGCATCCAGCAGCGGCCAGGCGATCTTGCTGTCGCAGATTGCCAAGCCCAGCTTTGTCTGGGAGCCGGGCATTATGTGGCGCCAGGGGCGGGAGTACGCCATCACCGTGCAAGGCGATGTGGCCGCCGGCCTGCAAGGCCCGACGGTGACCCAGAAGCTCTGGCCTGATCTGCAAAAGCTGCAGCAGGGCTGGGGGGACAAGGGCCTGAACCAGTACCGCATCGAGATTGCTGGTGCGGTGGAAGAAAGCGCCAAGGGCTCGGACTCGATCATGGCGGGCATGCCCATCATGGTGTTCATCGTCTTTACCTTGCTGATGCTGCAACTGCACAGCTTCAGCCGCTCGCTCTTGGTCTATATCACCGGCTTCCTGGGCATTGCGGGGGTGACGGCGGCCTTGCTGCTGCTGAACCGGCCTTTTGGCTTTGTGGCCTTGCTGGGCGTTATCGCATTGATGGGCATGATCCAGCGCAACTCGGTGATCCTGATCGACCAGATCGAGGCCAACCATGCGGCAGGCCTGTCGACCTGGGATGCGATTGTCGAAGCCGCCACCCACCGGCTGCGCCCGATTGCGCTGACCGCTGCGGCTGCGGTGCTGGCGATGATCCCGCTGTCGCGCAGCATCTTCTGGGGGCCGATGGCGGTTGCGATCATGGGCGGTCTGGTGGTTGCCACGGTGCTGACTTTGCTGGCGCTGCCGGCGATGTATGCGGCCTGGTTCCGGGTAAAGAAGGAGCACAGCGAGGTGCCCCTGTCGGCTGCGGTGTAAACCGCTGGCGATGCAAAGCCATGCCGCCGGGGCAAAAGGGCAGTTTTTGCCCGGGTTTGCCCCAGGCAGCAATGGCTTGCATGTAGAATCGCGGATTGACCTAAAAACAGGCAGGTTGGCTCACTAGCCGGCTGTAGCCGCAACCGCGCGGGTGGCGAAATTGGTAGACGCACCAGGTTTAGGTCCTGACGCCAGCAATGGTGTGGGGGTTCGAGTCCCCCCCCGCGCACCAAGAAAAATGATAGCTGCACAGCGATGTGCAGCTTGATGTGGTGATGAATCAGAGCCGAATTTCCAGCAGGAGATTCGGCTTTTTTCTTGTCTAGAGTGGTGCGGGCTTGTCGCCTGCCCGGATCTGACCCCGCTTCATCACGGGCTTGGCAGCTCGGATAAGAGCTGGCTTTATATATAATGTTTGGTTTCGGTCGATGGCGCCTTGCGCTGCACCGCTTTCGTGACCAGGCTGGTTTTTGCCGCGTCACGCCAGGTGTTGCTTGCTACTGAATGCGCTGTCATCGTTTGATTTTTGGGTGTGCTGGGCTTAGGGCCAGTCGCCTATCTAAATGGGACCCCAGGTTGTAAAACGGTGCCAAGCCCCGTTGGTGCCACCTCTGCTGCGACACGGATAGTCCTCGCAGCAGACGCAAGCTTCTCCGCTTGCACAGGTGGTGTTGATGGCGTTTGCACACTGTGGCCGGTAGGGTTCGTGCCTAACTAGGATTAACCATGGCAGTGAATGTTGAAACCCTTGAAAAGCTCGAGCGCAAAATTTCGCTGAGCTTGCCTCTCGCATCCGTGCAAACCGAAGTGGACAGCCGCTTGAAGCGCCTGGCCCGCACCGTGAAGATGGACGGCTTCCGTCCAGGTAAGGTGCCGATGAACGTGGTGGCACAGCGCTATGGCTATTCCGTGCAGTACGAAGTGCTCAACGAGAAGGTCGGCGAGGCTTTTGCCAAGGCTGCCAACGAAGCCGAACTGCGCGTTGCAGGCCAGCCCAAGATCACCGAAAAAGACGGCGCAGCCGAAGGTGAACTGGCATTTGACGCCGTGTTCGAAGTGTTCCCCGAAGTCAAGATCGGTGACCTGGCTTCCGCCGAAGTGGAAAAGCTGGCCGCTGATGTGGACGACGCTGCCATCGAAAAGACCATCGACATCCTGCGCAAGCAACGCCGCACCTTCGCCCAACGCCCAGCCGACACGGCTGCCGTGGACGGCGACCGCGTGACCGTGGACTTCGAAGGCAAGATCGACGGCGAACCCTTCGCTGGCGGCAAGGCTGAAGCCTTCCAGTTCCTGATCGGCGAAGGCCAGATGCTCAAGGAATTCGAAGACGCAGTGCGCGGCATGAAGACCGGTGAATCCAAGACTTTCCCCCTGGCATTCCCTGAGGACTATCACGGCAAGGAAGTGGCTGGCAAGACTGCCGACTTCCTGGTGACCGTCAAGAAGGTGGAAGCCGCCAACCTGCCCGAAGTGAATGAAGCACTGGCCAAGTCCCTGGGCATCGCTGACGGCTCCGTCGAAGGCCTGCGCGCTGACATCAAGAAGAACCTGGAGCGTGAAGTCAAGTTCCGCGTTCAGTCGCGCAACAAGCAAGCCGTGATGGAAGCCCTGGTGTCCAAGGCTGAGCTGGACCTGCCCAAGGCGAGCATCGACGCCGAAGTCGGCCGTCTGCTGGAAGGCGCCCGTGAAGAGCTGAAGCAACGCGGCATCAAGGACGCTGACAAGGCTGAAATCCCAGCCGACGTGTTCCTGCCCCAAGCCGAGCGCCGCGTGCGCCTGGGCCTGGTGGTTGCCGAGCTGGTCAAGTCCAACAAGCTGGAAGCCACGCCTGAGCAAATCAAGGCCCACATCGACGAGCTGGCATCGAGCTACGAGAAGCCAGAAGACGTCGTGCGCTGGTACTTTGGCGACCGCCAACGTCTGGCCGAAGTCGAAGCCGTTGTGATCGAAAACAACGTGACCGAGTTCGTGCTGGGCAAGGCCAAGGTCAGCGACAAGGCTGTGTCCTTCGACGAGCTGATGGGCCAACAAGGCTGATAGCCAGGCGCGCTGGCCGGCTATGGCCGCCAGCGCTTGCCAGTCAAAATCAGGGGCTTGTGCTTTCGGGCACAGGCCCCATTTTATTGGGGTACAGTTAGCGCAGTCACAGTGCATTGACGCTAGCTTCCACCAATCCTGAACGGAGATGTAATGAGCGCACAAGATATTCAGAACTTGGGTTTGATCCCGATGGTGATCGAGCAATCGGGCCGTGGGGAGCGCTCGTTTGACATTTACTCGCGTCTGCTCAAGGACCGTGTGATTTTTCTGGTGGGCGAGGTCAATGACCAGACCGCCAACCTGGTGGTCGCCCAGATGCTGTTCCTGGAAAGCGAAAACCCCGACAAGGAAATTTCGCTCTACATCAACTCGCCAGGCGGCAGCGTGACGGCCGGCATGGCCATCTATGACACCATGCAGTTCATCAAGCCGCAGGTCTCCACCATGTGCCTGGGCTTTGCTGCCAGCATGGGTGCCTTCCTGCTGGCCGCTGGCGAGAAGGGCAAGCGCTACTCGCTGCCCAACTCCAAGATCATGATCCACCAGGTGCTGGGCGGCGCGCGCGGCCAGGCGACGGACATCGAGATCCATGCCCGCGACATCATCCGCACCAAGGAGCAGATGAACCGCATCCTGGCAGACCGCACCGGCCAGCCCTACGAAAAGGTCAAGGCCGATACCGAACGCGACTACTTCATGACGGCGCCTGAAGCCCAGGAGTATGGTTTGGTTGATACTGTGGTAGAAAAGCGTCCATAAGACGGCTTTTACAGATAAGCGGCCGCAACCCTACCGGTTGAGGCCGCTTTGTAGTTGGTTATCATTGTTTCCACATAGATTCGATTGAAGGCATTGCCCCCATGGCCGAGAAAAAAGGCTCATCCAGCGAAAAAACCCTGTACTGCTCGTTCTGCGGCAAGAGTCAGCACGAGGTGAAGAAACTCATTGCCGGACCGTCCGTGTTCATCTGCGATGAGTGCATCAACCTCTGCAACGACATCGTGCGCGACGAGGTGGCTGCAGAAGGCAAGGAGGGCGAGAAGGCCAAGGGTGATGATCTGCCGACACCGGCCGAGATCAAGGCCACCCTGGACAACTATGTCATTGGCCAGGATCCCGCCAAACGCACCTTGGCTGTGGCGGTGTACAACCACTACAAGCGCCTGGCGCACAAGGACAAGGCGGGCAAGGATGATGTGGAGCTGTCCAAGAGCAATATCTTGCTGATTGGCCCCACCGGTTCCGGCAAGACCTTGCTGGCCCAGACCCTGGCCCGGCAGCTGAATGTTCCGTTTGTGATGGCCGACGCTACCACCTTGACGGAAGCCGGCTATGTCGGCGAAGACGTCGAGAACATCGTGCAAAAGCTGCTGCAAAGCTGCAACTACGATGTGGAGCGTGCACAGCGCGGCATTGTCTATATCGACGAAATCGACAAGATCACCCGCAAGGCCGACAACCCTTCGATCACCCGCGACGTATCGGGTGAAGGCGTGCAGCAGGCGCTGCTCAAGCTGATCGAAGGCACGATGGCCTCGATCCCGCCCCAAGGCGGTCGCAAGCACCCGAACCAGGATTTTCTGCAGGTCGACACGACCAATATCCTGTTCATCTGCGGCGGCGCCTTTGCCGGGCTGGAGAAGGTGATCGAGAACCGCTCCGAGGCCTCAGGCATCGGTTTTGGTGCCACCGTCAAGAGCAAGCAGCAGCGTTCCATCTCCGAGGCTTTCCGCGACATCGAGCCGGAAGACCTGATCAAGTTCGGCATCATCCCTGAGCTGGTGGGCCGTCTGCCCGTGGTCACGGCGCTGGCCGAGCTGTCGGAAGACGCGCTGGTCCAAATCCTGACCCAGCCCAAGAATGCGCTGGTCAAGCAGTACAACAAGCTGCTGGGCATGGAAGGCGTGGAGCTGGAAGTGCGCCCCGATGCGCTGAACGCGATTGCGAAGAAGGCGCTGGCCCGCAAGACCGGTGCGCGGGGCTTGCGCTCCATTCTTGAACAATCGTTGATGACCACCATGTTTGACCTGCCCACCACGGACAATGTGGCCAAGGTGGTAGTCGAAGAGGCGACGATCAACGAAGGCAAGCCGCCCCTCCTGGTGTACCGGGAAGCGGCCAAGAAGGCCTGATAGGCCCGGTGGCAGAGTCTTTAGGGGCTCTGCCATCTGCGTTTTACAAGGGTCGCCCGGCGCCGCCGGGCTGTATCCCAAGGGCTTGAGGTGCATTTGCCGGCCTGCACCCGCCCTGGCCCCTGGTTTTTGATGGCCAAGGGTTGAAATTTCACTTTTACGAATCATCTTCGTACAAGTTTCAAAAGGATTTTCATGTCCGACAACCAAACCCAATCCTCCCACCCCCTGGAATTGCCCATGCTCCCTTTGCGGGACGTGGTCGTGTTTCCGCACATGGTGATCCCGCTGTTCGTCGGCCGCCCCAAGAGCATCAAGGCGCTGGAGACGGCGATGGAAGGCGACCGCAAGATCATGCTGGTGGCCCAGAAGACGGCCGCCAAGGACGATCCCACGGTCAATGACATGTTCAGCGTGGGCTGCGTCTCGACCATCTTGCAGATGCTCAAGCTGCCCGACGGCACCGTCAAGGTGCTGGTCGAAGGCGTGCAGCGCGCGCAAGTGCTGGAAATCGCCGAAGGCGAGGACTTTTTCACCGCCAAGATCGAGCCTGTGGAGCCCGGTGATGCAGCCGACAAGGCCAGCGAGATCGAGGCCCTGCGCCGCGCGGTGATGCAGCAGTTCGACCAGTACGTCAAGCTGAACAAGAAGATCCCGTCCGAGATCCTGACTTCCATCTCCGGTATCGACGACGCAGGCCGCCTGGCCGACACCATCGCCGCCCACCTGCCGCTGAAGCTGGAAAACAAACAGGCTGTGCTGGAGCTGCAAAAGGTGCAGGCCCGCCTGGAAAACCTGTACGACCAGCTCGAGCGCGAAGTCGACATTCTCAATGTCGACAAGAAGATCCGTGGCCGCGTCAAAAAGCAGATGGAAAAGAGCCAGCGCGACTTCTACCTGAACGAGCAGGTCAAGGCCATCCAGAAGGAACTGGGCGAGGGCGAAGACGGCGCTGATCTGGAAGACCTTGAGAAGAAGATCAAGCTCGCCAAGATGACGCAGGATGCGCGCAAAAAGGCCGAGGGCGAGCTCAAGAAGCTCAAGCTGATGTCGCCGATGTCGGCCGAGGCCTCGGTGGTGCGCAACTACATCGAAACCCTGGTGAACCTGCCCTGGGCCAAGAAGACCAAGGTCAAGAAAGACCTGGTCATTGCCGAAGATGTGCTGAACGAAGACCATTACGGCCTCGACAAGGTCAAGGACCGCATCCTTGAGTATCTTGCAGTGCAGCAGCGCGTGGATAAGGTCAAGGCACCGATTCTGTGCCTGGTGGGCCCTCCTGGCGTGGGCAAGACCTCGCTGGGCCAGTCGATTGCCAAGGCCACCGGGCGCAAGTATGTGCGCATGGCCCTGGGCGGCATGCGCGACGAGGCCGAGATCCGCGGTCACCGCCGCACCTACATCGGCGCGATGCCGGGCAAGGTGCTGCAGAACCTGTCCAAGGTCGGCACGCGCAATCCACTGTTCCTGCTCGACGAAATCGACAAGCTGGGCATGGATTTTCGCGGTGACCCCTCCAGCGCCTTGCTGGAAGTGCTCGACCCCGAGCAGAACAGCAAGTTCGGCGACCACTATGTGGAAGTCGACTTTGACCTCAGCGATGTGATGTTTGTCGCCACGTCGAACTCGATGAACATCCCGCCAGCGCTGCTGGACCGGATGGAAGTGATCCGCCTGGCGGGTTATACCGAGGACGAGAAGACCAATATCGCAATGCGCTACCTGCTGCCCAAGCAGATCGAGAACAACGGCGTCAAGGCCGGTGAGCTGGAGCTGCGCGAGGATGCGGTGCGCGACATCGTGCGCTACTACACCCGCGAAGCCGGTGTGCGTTCGCTCGAACGTGAGCTGTCCAAGATCTGCCGCAAGGTGGTCAAGAACATCCAGCTGGGCAAGGCGCAGGCACCGGTGCAGGTCACCGCAGACAATCTGCCCGACTACCTGGGCGTGCGCAAGTTCAGCTACGGCCATGCCGAGCAGAAGAACCAGGTCGGCCAGGTCGTTGGCTTGGCATGGACCGAGGTGGGCGGCGATCTGCTGACCATCGAAGCCGCTGCCATGCCCGGCAAGGGCGTCATCAACCGCACCGGTTCGTTGGGCGATGTGATGAAGGAATCGGTGGAAGCTGCCCGCACGGTGGTGCGCAGCCGCGCCCGTTCACTGGGTATCCGTGATGACGTGTTCGAGAAGCGCGACATCCACATCCACGTGCCCGATGGCGCCACCCCCAAGGATGGCCCCAGCGCTGGTGCCGCGATGACGACGGCCCTGGTGTCGGTGCTGACCGGTATCCCCGTGCGCGCCGATGTGGCGATGACCGGTGAGATCACCTTGCGCGGTGAAGTCACCGCCATTGGTGGCTTGAAGGAAAAGCTGCTGGCTGCGCTGCGCGGCGGTATCAAGACCGTGATGATCCCGGAAGAGAACGTCAAGGACCTGGCCGAGATCCCGGACAACGTCAAGAGCGGTCTGGAGATCGTGCCGGTGCGCTGGATCGACAAGGTGCTGGAAGTGGCGCTGGAAGTCACCCCCACGCCACTGAGCGACAGCGATGTGCCGGCGGTGGAGCCCGTGCCCGTGGTGCCTGCTGCAGCCGTGGCCGCCACCGCTGCCAAGGCCGCGCCTGCACGCCGCACGCGTGCCATCAAGCACTGAGCGCCTGCTGGCCAGACAGGAAAACCGGCCCGTCATCAAAAACGGGCCGGTTTGCCAAAAAGTCCAAAAAATATGCGTTACAATGCATACCATCGCGGAGCCCGGTATATAATAGCGGACTTCCGGTAAAACGGATATGCGGGAATAGCTCAGTTGGTAGAGCGATACCTTGCCAAGGTATAGGTCGACGGTTCGAACCCGTTTTCCCGCTCCACATTCGCAGTGCTGAAATTTTTTCAGTGCAGCAAAAAATCCATGGCGCGATAGCAAAGCGGTTATGCACCGGATTGCAAATCCGGTTAGTCCAGTTCGACTCTGGATCGCGCCTCCAGGACATGCTAGTCAGTAAGTTTTGGGTTCGTTGAGATACGAACAATGTTTGCGGGAATAGCTCAGTTGGTAGAGCGATACCTTGCCAAGGTATAGGTCGACGGTTCGAACCCGTTTTCCCGCTCCAGTTTTCAAAGCTGGTGTGATCTGTGTTCATGCTAGTTTTTGCGGGAATAGCTCAGTTGGTAGAGCGATACCTTGCCAAGGTATAGGTCGACGGTTCGAACCCGTTTTCCCGCTCCAGTTTCAAAGCTGGTGTGATCTGTGTTCATGCTGGTTTTTTGCGGGAATAGCTCAGTTGGTAGAGCGATACCTTGCCAAGGTATAGGTCGACGGTTCGAACCCGTTTTCCCGCTCCAACACATTGCAAAAAAGAGTCTTCGGGCTCTTTTTTGCATTTCAGCTCCGGCCTTTTGCGTGGTGGAGCTGGCTGCCACCGCTGCCTGCGGATCGCGCAGGATTGGCAGCTTCCTTCTTCTCTGTCTTCATGCGCTACGACAAGCGCTTGCGATCACTGCTGCAGCGTTGCCCTCAGCCACGATCTGCCGCTGTCTTCGTCCAAGAGCCTGGCTGGAGCAGCTAGAATGGCAGGCTGCGTGCCTCGATGGTGAAATTGGTAGACACCCGGGACTTAAAATCCCGTGCCGCGAAAGCGGCGTGCCGGTTCGATCCCGGCTCGAGGCACCACTGCTGAGATGAATGCTGAACCTGGGTGCAATGCCTGGGTAGATCATCTGCAAAACAGCACATGCTGGCTGACATCGCAGCAGACTCCATCCAATAGACCCCATATAGCGTGCCGTCACAGGCAGGCTAACGGTCCTCCTTTAGCGGAAAACGCTGACCCGGAAAGAACACACGCTCAATCTCTCGCAGCGTGCGTGCGCCAATCGTGTGGATCTTCAATAATTTATGTGGATAGGCCTCGCGCAGTTGCTCAGGCGTCTTGATGCCGGCACGTGCAAGTGTGCGCACCGTCACCAGCGGCAGCCTGCCATTCAAGGCCGAATCCTGGGCAAATCGGATGGATGGCGGGGCAAAGTCTGGCTCAAAGCACTGCTCGGGGAAAAAGGCCATCTCGATCTTGCGAAAGCGCAGAACGCCGATGCCATGCATGCGCAGCAATCGCAGCGGATAGGCATGCTTGACGGCTTCCACTGAATGCACGCCATTCTTGGCCAGGATTCGGATGATGCGGTCTGACAAAAGACCGTTTAGTGGGGTGTGGGGAGGGGGAGATTTGTTGTATTCATTCGACATCCAGCCAGATCGTAGAACCTGCTAGTAGGGACGAACGACGGCCGGCAGAGGGCATCGGCTGTAGGCCTTGGCAGACAGCCGCCGTGGTCATCGCATCGTCAGCGGATGTCCCGTTTGCGGCGCTGGGTCTATTCAGTTACGTAAATAGCTCTTACGGCCGCTGTCTGACAAGCAATAGCGGCCGCCCCGGGGGCCCGTGCAATAGCGGTTGGCGCGGCAAGCGCAGTCCGAACTCGAGGCTTGGGCATTGGAGACCAGTGGCCGTATGCTGGGGGCGGGGGCGTCTGTGGCACTGCAGAGACGTTTAGAGCCGCTGACCGAGCCATCGTTGCAGACAAAACGCGTTCCCGCGCAGTGCGCGACGCCGCCTTTGCTGCCGCTGCAGGGGTAGTTGGCCGCTTGGCTCAGTGGTGCCAGCGCGGCGATAAGCAGGATTGCAGCAAAGCGGCTGGTAGTCCGCACCGCTGCCATAGGCTTTGCTCCGATCTTCGCCATCGCTTGTTCTGCCCTTTTCCCGGCCTGTTTGCGGCCCCTGTATTGCGCGAATCTTGCATCATGTTGTTACACAAGTCAAACTTGGGGGATGCGAAATTCGGTTCACCTGTTCCTCAACCAGGGATGCTCTGTCAAACCCTCGCCAAGCAGGATGGACGCGGATCGGGATGAGACGCAAGGCGTCTTTGCAGTCAATAGCCGTAGCTATTGACAAGGAAGACAACGCAGCGGATCGCCCGAGCCCGCGTTCAGACCACGGCAGGGAGTTTTGCAGAGGGTCCCTAGCGCTCCGCCGGCGTGACTTTGACTGCGCTGGTCTGCATTTCTTCGCGGTCTGCTGATTGATCCTCCTCCAACGGATGCAGCGGTCCCATCCATCGGAATGGCCTGCGGCTGGGACTTTGTTGGCGTGCCAGCGCATCCACCGATCGCAGCCACTGGGTCAGCTCTCCGGCCCGCATTGTGGCGCTGCGCTGGGTCCCCAAGCGGCCCAAAAAGCGGCCCAGTTCCTCGTGCCAAGAAGCATAGTCGCCGCAGCCATGGGTGCACCAGTGCGGGCGCATGCCCAGCCAGGCCTTGATGCTGGGGTGTTGGCTCAGCGCGCTGGTGTCGAGGATGCAATGCACATCGACATGCGGCGGGAACATGGCTTCCACCTCGCGCAGAAACACCAGAAACTCCTGGTGCCGCAGGCGTGGCTTGCACTGCGCGGCAGAGCTTTTGCAGACGCTGTTCAACGCCTTGCAAAGTGCGGCTGAGAGCGGGTGCTGGCAGTCTTCGCTGTCGGGCAGGACTTGGGCTTCGCTGGACTTTGCCGGGGCGGCGGGCAGGCTGAGCGGGCTCTTGGTATCCAGGCAGATAACCAGAGCCTTGTCGCTGCCGCTCAGGTAGAGCGCGGCGGGCGCCTGCAATTGCTCCAGCAGGAGCGGATCGCTGAACAGTGCAAAGTGGGGGCGGGACTTGGTCTTGCCCAGCAGCTGCAGATAGCGGGCCACGCTGCTTTTAGACATGCCCGTGCGTGCAGCCAGCGCACGCACGCTGTCGGATGCTGCTTCCTCAGACGCCAGTGCTGCTTTGGCGGTGGTGGCGATAGCCTGCAGCTGGCGGTCATCGATGGTGCGGGGTTTGCCAGTGCGCATGCTGTCGTACAGACCCAGGATGCGATGGCTCGTAAAGCGGCGGCGCCATTTGCCCACCGTCGCCTGGGTCAGCGCCATGCTGTTGGCAATGCTGACATTGCTGTCGCCCTCCACACTGCGCAGGATGATCCTGGCGCGGGTGGCGAGATGGGCGGGCTGGCCGGGGTGGTTGGCCAGGGTTTCGAGCTGTTCGCGTTCCCGCGCAGTCAGTGTGATCCCTGGCTTGGGTCTGCCTTTTTCCATCGTGGTTTCTCCGTCTCTTGGAATCTTCTGCAAAGCCTCTGCTGAGGGGAATGGCTAGGGACCCTCTGCAAAACTCCCTGCCGTGGTCTGAACGCGGTCTCGGGCGATCCGCTGCGTTGTCTTCCTTGTCAATAGCTACGGCTATTGACTGCAAAAGACGCCTTGCGGCTCATCCCGACCCGCGTCCTTCCCGCTTGGCGAGGGTTTTGCAGAGCATCCCTAGGAGTCGAGATGCAGCGTCAGGCATTTTCGCAAGCCAACATTCAGCGCTCGACTTGGGAAGGCCGCTGGGCTCGTCGCCCGAGCCTGCATCCAGACCACTCCAGGGTTTTCCAGAAGATTCCTTGCTATGTATTGAAGCAGCCGTTAATGCTGCTTATTTAGTGGACAGATTAAATGATTACTCGCTAGTTATGGCAAGTTATTCTGGGACGGTATCGAATATCGATTGCATATATATGTTGTGTAGTTGTGGGACGGTGAGCGGTCTGGATGGCTTGGGTCATGATTTCTATGAAATTATTGTGTCATCTCGCAGTTGCTGCTTAGGATTGTTCAATAACCCGTGGATGTCATCAATATGACAGTTGAAAAATTTCATCTAGCAACAAATTAATTTTGACAAATAAGCTTATTCAGTCTATTTAAGCGTCGAAACAATTTGTTAACATTTTAATGAAAATCGCATGTACATTGGCAAAACAGATCGATACCATTGCGCCGTTCAGTAATCGTGCTGGGTGGTGACGTGGCATGGTTTCTGAAACCCCTGAATTTTCATCCGAATGATCCATGAATGAGGAGCTAGCCTTGAATATGACAAATCACACCAATTCCCATATTGCAACCATCTCCAAGCCCGTGGCCAAGCGCACATCGCGCGGCCAAGGCATGACGGAATACATCATTATCTTGGGCCTGATCGCGATTGCCGCGATTGCCGCATTCAGCTTTTTCGGCCAAACGGTTCGCAGCCAGGTAGCGGGTATGGCTAAAGAAGTCGGTGGTGAATCGGGTAAGGAAGGTATTACTGCAGCGCAGGCTGCTTCGGGTAAGGCGCTGACCAATGCACAGAAGAACATGAATATGTCGACCTACACCGAAGGCGGCAACGACGGCGCCAAGTAAGGGCCAGGGTCGCACCCCCTGGTGCGCTGCTGCAAAGTTGTAGGCCTTCGGCCTCGTGGTACGCCAGTACTGCCTGTGATTTTGCAGCGCGCCTCCAAGCACTATTTGGGTTCTGGGGTTGCGATTATGTCTCTGAGGAATAAACGGGAGGGAGGACCTCCGGAATTGAATGAATTAAATAACATTGGCAATCATGCATAATCCAAATTCGTATCGGTCTAGAGATCGCGTACAAAAAGGGCAGGTGATTGTCTATTTGTTGGCCATGATTCCGGTGGTCTGTCTCAGCATATTCTTGGTCTATAACACGGCCATTGTTGCGCGAGACAAAATGAAGCTGCAAAATAATGCCGATGCGATGACCTATAGTGCATCCACCGTATTTGCGCGGCAATTAAATTTTCTGGCTTATACCAATCGGGCCATGGCCGCGAATGAAGCGGGCGTGGCCATGCTGGCGAGCTTTCAAACCTCCATCGGGATGGTGGTCAGCACGGCGGCCAATATCCAGGTCGCGCGGGTAGAGATCGAAGGGCAGAAGGGCGTCTGGAACCTGGCCCAGGCAGCTGCGGCCGCCGCGCGCTATGACTTCGTCAGCGCTATCAATTACCTGGTCAAGTGGGGCGGCAATGTGCAGGCCGCTGCCAAGTACCAGCGCCAGGCCAACAACATTGCCAAGGCGATCGAACCTTCGGCCCGGCCGTTCCAGATCATGGTGGATGCACTGCGGGTGCTGAACACCGCCATCTCCCTGGCGCAGGCGGCCACCACCGGCGTCAGCATCCCCGAAGCCATCGTGGTGGCCAAGGATGTGCTCAATGACAACGATGACAAGGCCTATTTGCCGGTAGCGGCCAATGCACCGCTGATTGCCAGTTCCTCGCTGGAGTTTCTCAACTTCATCAAGCTCTACAGCACCACGTCGGACCGCCGCAACGACGAAGACGATTTTTTTGATGCGATGCGCTTTGCCCATGCGGCGCAGGCGACACGCGATGACTTCACCAAGGACCGGCGCATTTTCCCGGGGCTGATCGGCCAGGGCATCAGCGGCATGCAGAACGAGGACTCCAGCTTTGACCTGTCCAGCGGCCCGATTGCCACGGCCATGCAAGAGCTGCTCAAGGGCACGGTGTCCTGGAAGGGCGGCACCGAGCTGGTCGCCACCCGGGGCTCCGACATTGCCGATGAGCGTGGCCGCATCCGCTGGCAATCTGCTGATTCGGTGAACGTGGCCGGTGCCGGGATGCTGCTGGCCGAGCGCTTTGTCGGCGATTTCGGGCTGGGCGCAGCCGCTGCCACCGGCGGCTCCGGCTATGCCGACAAGGGCTGGTCCGGCAACCGCCTGGCTCTGCGCTCTTACGACAAGAATTTCAAACCGCGCAATGTCGATCCCGAGTACCAAAGCGATGAAAAGCGCGACTACGGCAAGCTGACCAAGGGCGGGCTGTCCGACAGCGCCATCTATGCTGCTGGTCGGGACAATGATGGCAACAATTTGCTGGTGCCTTACGCGGTGCTGCAGTTCAACTCGGCCTATAAGTACAAGCCCCGCACCGACATTGGCCTGGTCACCAAGAATTTCTCGCTGCCCCGCTATTGGGATGTGCGCCAGCTGCGCACACTCAAGGGCCGCGACCAGGACAAGTGGTACGGCGACCTGTCGATGACGAGCATCAACCCGCGCAAGTGGGGCAGCCTGACCGACAAAGGCCCGACCATTTCGGTCATGGTCGCGCGCAAGGGCAGCGATGTGCGCACCGGGGAGCAAGCCGGCTTTGGCTATGCCAAGGATGACTACAGCATCGGCCTGCGCGACCGCCTGTTTGGCGGCGACATGAGCGCGCTGTCCTCCGCCCGGCTGTATTTCAAGCGGCCGCAGGACCGCTGGCAGCGCCGCGACATGACCAAGGACCAGTACAAGTCGCTGCAGATTGCCGGCCGCACGATCAAGGTCGGTTTTACCGGCGGCTATATCGAGCACAAGAACCTTTTTTCGCCGTACTGGCAGGTCCACCATGTCGAGCCCTCCATCTGGGCACGTGGCGTGGCCGTGGCTGGCTCGGCCCTGGGCGGGTCGGATGGCCTGTTCGGGGGCGGCGAGCCCGACAACCAGGATGCGGCGCAATGATGTTCCAGACTCCCCCGATGAAGGCCCAGCGCCGCCCCGCTCAGCAACGTGCGCAGCAGGGCAGTGCGCTGGTCGAGGTTACCTTGATCAGCGGTTTTGCCGCCTTGCTGATGGCGGCTGTTCCCTTGATTGCCGACTACGGCCAGGCGCGTATGCAGGTCACAGCGGCGGCCAAGCTCAATGCCTGGCAGCGCGCGGTCTGGTTTCCTGGCGCGGCGGAAACCGAAGTCATGTCGGCCGACCAGTACAAGGGAGCGAGCGGGGCCATCCGCAAGTCGGATACCGAGCTGAGCAATGATTTGCGCCGCCATGTGTTCCGCGACCCCAAGCAGGACACGGACACCGGCGTGCATGGCGAAGCCGTGTCCGAGTTCACCAACGGCCAGGCCCGCATGCCCGACTTCAACGAGTCGCTCAGCGCCAAGACCACGGCTGCACCGCTGCCCTCGGTGGCGGCCTTCATGGATACGGTGTTCTCCAAGGTCGGCGAGGTGCAGAACCTGGCCAAGGGCGAGTCGATCGCCAAGTTCCGCTTTGTCACCCAGGGCTATATGCGCACGGAGGTGGCTTTGCAGCGCGGCGCTGGCTTTGCCGCCGAGCGCTTTCCCACCGAATTTGGCAGGGTCGAATCGGCCTTGCACAAGAACGACACTCCGTTGCCGCTCAAGCTCGAGATCAAGGACCATGTGACCATGCTGTCCGAGCCCTGGAGCGCCGGCGGCACCAACCGCGAAGAATCCAAGATCCAGGGCCTGGTGCCGATGAAGCTGCTGGACCGGCCCGAGTACCAGGATTTCCGTGCACCGCTGGGGCAGTTGGGCAGCACGCTCAAGTGGCTCTGGCCCACCTTTGACCATAACAAGCTCACCATGGGCCTGGCGCCGGGTGATGCACAGGAGAAATCGGTACCGCTGGACCGCTATGAGTGGCTGCAGAAGGTACCTGCCGACGAGACCTATAACGACAACCCGGGCGAGCATGAATGCGGACCGCTGGAGAAGCCCGACGGCAAGGACTGCTTCCGCTTCTACCGCGCCTTCCCGCCGCCGCCCGTCGTCAACACCTTGCCATGACGATGAACCCTTTGTGCTGGCCCTGGCTGGGGGCGCGGTGGGCGCGGCTGCTTGGCCTGTTGTTGGCGGTGCTGGCCGTCTCGCTGCCGGTCGCGGCCCGCGCTGCGCCCGGCAACGCCATTGCCTGGCCGGCCATCCTTTTTCCCGATAAGAATCTGTCGCCGTATTGGGTGGCCGAGCTGATCGTTCAGAACAAGATTCCGATGCAGATCCAGGCCTTTGATGTGGATGGCGACACCCGCAAGGCCCAGCGCTTCTACCAGGAATGGCTGGGCGGTAAGGCCGATTTTTCGGAGACCACGCTCGATGGCATTCCGATCCTTGGCGCGCGCGATGGCCATTTCCGCATCACTGCCGAGTTCCGGCCGCTGCCCAACGGCAAGCAGCAGGTGCGCATCTCCTCGGCCTGGCTGCACGGCGCGGTGCCGCAGCTGGTCAGCGATCAGCTGCAGCGCCGCAGTTACCTGGCCGTGCCCATGGGCACCGATGAGTTCTCCGACACCTTTTCGTTTGATGCTGACCGGGTCAACCGCACCACCGTCTGGGGCAATACCTTGAGCGTCGAGGCCAATGAGCTCTACATCCGCGAGCAGGCGCTGGTGGCCGGCTGGACGGTGCTGAGCCGCAAGACCGTCAAGGGTGGCACGCGCGCCCAGGTGGTGCTGCGGCGCGGTGGCCAGGAGGCCGTGATCGCCATCGCCCACAACGGCGTGGGTTGCTCCATCGTCATCAGCAATACCTTGCCGCAGGCCTAGCCGTTTCCCCCATGCCGATACCCCACCCATCCATCCCTGTTCCCCGTGCCAGCCGGCAGTCCGGGCAGATCATGACCGAGTACGTGATCGTCGCGGGCGTGCTGGCGGCCGTTTTCTTTGCACCCATGCCGGGCGCAGACAAATCGCTTTTTCAACTGTTGATTGATGCCTTCCGCTCAGCCTGGGCTTCCTATTCCTACACGATCTCTTTGCCATGGTGACCCCAAACTCTCCCAAACCGAATCGTTTCTCGCGGCTGGCCAATGGCTCGCGCCGTGCTGCCCCACTGATTGCCGCCATCACCCTGGGTGTCGTCGCAGCAGGCCTGGGCTGGTACTACCTCAAGACCTCCGAGGCCGAAATCCAGGCCAATCTGGAATCCGAAGCCGAGCGCCTGCGCACCGATGTGGTGGTGCCGATCCAGAACATCCCCGCCGGTACCGCGCTGCTGCCCGAGATGGTGGCCAAGCGCAGCGTGCCCTCGGCCTATGTGCATGCCGATGTGCTGACCCCCGACATGATCGACGGCTTTCTGGGCCGCCAGCTCTCGGTGGATATCAGCGCCGGCAAGCCCTTGTTGGCCAACTTTTTTGTGACGCCGCGCAAGCTGTTCTCCGAAGAGCTCGAAGCCGGCGTGCGGGCGGTGACCATCCCGGTCGATGAGGTCAGCACCATCTCGGGCATGCTGCGTGCGGGCGACCACATTGACTTTCTGTTCATCGCCGACAAGGATGGCGGCACCCAGGCCGAAGATGCCATCGTCGTGCCGCTCCTGCAGGACGTGGTGGTGCGTGCCACTGGTCAGATCACTTCGGAACAGTTCTCCGAGTTGCGCAAGCGGCCCGACATCGCCAATACCGTCGATCCCTACCGCCAGCGCAGCTACACCACGGTGACCGTGGGCCTGCCACCGGTTGATGCGCAGCGCCTTATCCTGGCGCAGAAGCTCGGCAAGATTGTCGCGGCATTGCGCAATGCCGATGACCGCCAGACGCTCGACACGGGCACCAACGCCCAGCAGCTGGCCAGCTATATCAACAGCTTCCGTCCCCAGCAGCCGGTGGTGCGTGCAGCGCCCGGCCGTGCGCCGGCGATGGTCGAGTACATCGTCGGCGGCGGCGGGGTCAAAACCCAGCTGCAAACGCCGCTGGCAGCCTTGCTGGGCGCTGCTGCGGTGCCCGGCGCCACCGTGCCAACGCCCCAGGCGCCCGCCGTGGCCGGTACCTACTGATAACCGCTTCGCCCTGATTTATTCCCTGGCCTCGCTGCGCCATTCGCTCCAAAGATTTGCTAGACCATGAATTCCTCGATGATCTGTATGTCACGTCCCCGTCCGCCCCTTCAGACCTGGGGTGCGACGGCTTGCGTCGCGCTCGCCCTGGCCCTGCCCACGGCGCCGTTGTTGGCCGCGCAGCCATCCAGCGGCACCACGCAGCCGGCAGCCAATGGCGCACTGGGTGATTTGCTGCGCGCTGCGCAATCTGCCTCGCTGCAGGCGGAGGCCGAGCAGCGTGGCCAAGGCGGAGACGGTGGCGATTTCGCCCGCGACACCGAGGGCCAGACGGCACCTTTGACCTCGCCGGGCTTTCGTACCCTGCCCACCGTCAGCGTCAACACCCAGCCCGCCTCGGATGCATCCAGCATCGGAGGTGTGCAGCCCTTGGTGATCAAGCACCTGCCCGCATCGCTGTCGCTCTATGTCGGGCAGATGACCTTGATCGAGGTGCGCGATGTGGTGCGTGTGGCCGTCGGCAACGGCAAGATCATGGAAGCGCGCGTGGTGGACCAGAAGAGCCTGCTGCTGACGGCATTGGACGCCGGTGAAAGCACGATCCATGTCTGGCGCAAGGACGGCCAGGTCAGCAGCCTCAAGGCGCGCGTCAACGTGGTCGATCTGGACCGCATCGAAGGCGAGATCTCCATGCTGACCGCCGGCATCACCGGTGTGAGCATCTCCCGTGTCGGCGAGAAGATCATCCTCGACGGCTCCAACCTCGACCCCGCCGCAGTCACGCGGCTGCGCGAAATTGCACGCATGTATGGCCCGGCCGTGGTGTCCTTCGCCACTTCCGAGCGCCTGCGCGTGGACCGCATGATCGAGATGGATGTGCGCATTGTGGAGTTCTCCCGCTCGGCACTGGACGACCTGGGCATGAAGTGGGATACGACCGGTGGCGGGTTCAACTTTGGCCTGTTCTCCGATATCGCCTCCAACGGCGGCTACCGCATCCTGCCGGAGAACTCGCCCTTCTCGAACATGGACAGCGGCTACGGCCAGGGCTTTCTGGACCAGCGCCGGCGCAAGGCGCGCTACTACTTTGGCCTGAGCACGGCGCTGACCTCGGCCATCAACCTGCAGGTGCAGCGTGGCAATGCCATGCTGCTGGCATCGCCCAAGCTCACCACCCGCAGTGGCGGCGAAGCGCGCTTCCTCTCGGGCGGTGAAATCCCCTTGCCGGCCATGAGCGCGCTGGGTACCGGCTCGGTCAACTACAAGCCCTATGGCCTGCGACTGCATGTCAAGCCGATGGCCGATGGCGCCGGCAATATCTCCGGCTCGATTCTGGCCGAGGTCAGCAACATCGACCAGTCCATCTCGGTCGATGGCATCCCCGGGCTGCTGACGCGGCGCACCGAGAGCGAGTTCAATGTCGACGACGGCGACACCATCATCCTCTCGGGCCTCATCAGCCGCCAGTCCTCGCGCGCCACCGATGGCCTGCCGGGTCTGCGCAATGTGCCGGTGCTGGGCTGGGCCTTCAAGAACAACAACGACAGCGATAACCAGATCGAGACCGTGGTGTTCATCACCCCGCGTGTGGTGACCGCGCGCGATTCGCGCCCCCGCCTGGAGCGCACCCAGCAGATGGAGGAGCAGATCTCCAACGGCTTCACCGACCTGACCGAAGACCTCCACCGCAACTCCAAAAAGGTCGAGCCGCCGATGCCCGAGCGCGGTCTGGACCCCGATAGCTATTCGCACAACTGATGGCTGCGGCCGCTGATCCCGGAGAACACCGTGCATAAGTTACTAGTCAATTCGCCCCGCCAGAAGGCGCAGGAGTTCGAGCTCGGCGCTGAGACCTTCACCATCGGCAAATCTACCGACCGCTCCTTGCACCTCACCGGCTGGAACGTGGCACGCGACCATGCGGTGGTGATGCTGCATGACGGCGAGGTTTTCATCGAAGACCGGGGCAGCCTGTTCGGCACCTGGGTCAACAACGAGCGCGTGACGCGCTATGGCCCTTGCCGTGGGGGCGAGGAAGTGGTAGTCGGCGGGCATTCGATCATCGTGGTGCTCGATGACAAGCTGGGCGGGCAGCGCGAAGAGGCGCATGCCCCCGGCCAGACCGCCCAGCCCGCACTGGAGCACCAGCGCCCCACGCGCAAAGAGCCCCGGCCGGAAGACCCGATGCTGCAGTGGCGCCGCCTGCTGCACCGCCAGCTGCTGGAGCAGTTGGAAGCGCGCCGCATCGACACCATCAAGATGAAGGACGATGAGCTGCGCTCCAACGTGCGCGCGCTGATTGCCGAGATCATCCGCGACACCCCCAACCTGCCCGAGACCATTGACCGGGCCGAGCTGAGCCAGCAGCTGCTGGACGAGGCCATTGGCCTGGGCCCGCTGGAAGTGCTGCTGCAGGACGATTCGGTGACCGAAGTGATGGTCAACCGCTTTGATGAAATCTGGATCGAGCGGCGCGGCCGGCTGGAGCGCACCGATGTGTCCTTCACCAGCGACCTGGCCGTCAACGGCGCCATCGAGCGCATCGTGACGCCGCTAGGCCGGCGTATCGATGAGAGCTCGCCGATGGTGGATGCGCGTCTGAAAGACGGCTCGCGGGTGAACGCCATCATCCCGCCGCTGGCGATTCGTGGCCCCAGCATCACCATCCGTAAGTTTCCGAAGAAGCGCATGGGCGCCGAGGGCATGGTGCAGTACCAGTCGATCTCGCAGGCCATGGTCGATTTTCTGCAGCTGGCGGTGGAGAACAAGCTGAACATCGTGGTCTCGGGCGGTACCGGCACCGGCAAGACCACCTTGCTGAACATGATGTCCAACTTCATCCCCAACGACGAGCGTATCTTGACGGTGGAGGATGCCGCCGAGCTCTCGCTGAACCAGCCCAACCTGGTGTCGCTGGAAGCGCGCCCGGCCAACGTGGAAGGCAAGGGCGCCGTCTCCATCCGCGACCTAGTCAAGAACTCGCTGCGGATGCGTCCGGACCGCATCGTCGTCGGTGAGTGCCGAAGCGGCGAAGCACTGGACATGCTGCAGGCGATGAACACCGGCCACGATGGATCGCTCACCACCTTGCACGCCAACTCGCCCCGCGATGCCGCTGCGCGTATGGAGGTGTTGGTGACCATGGCGGGCATGAACATCCCCGTCACCGCCATCCGCGAGCAGATCGCCTCGGCCATCCACCTGATGGTGCAGCTCACCCGCTTTCCCTGCGGCAGTCGCAAGATCACCCAGATCACCGAAGTGCTCAATTGCACCGATGGCGTGATCCAGATGCAGGATATTTTCATGTTCCGCAAGACCGGGCTGGATGCCGAGTTCCGCACCCAGGGCCGGTTTGAGGCCACCGGCGTGATTCCCGACTTTGTTGCCAAGCTGGTGGAGCACGGCGTGCCGGTGAACATGGAGGAATTGTTCTTCCAAGGAGAGCCGGTATGAAGAACTGGCAGTTCCTCGGTTTTCTGCTGGCCGCTGCCGGCTTTGTGGTGCTCTCGGGTTGGCTGGTCTACAGCCGCATGGGCGCGTGGCGCGACAAGTCCAATGTCTACCTGCGTGGGCGCGGCCTCAGGATCCTGGGCATCTCGGAGTTCCATGCGCAAAAGGCGCTGACCCTGGCGACCGGCCATGTGGCCATGGTGGTCGTGGCCGGCATCATCACCTACCTGATTGCGCGCAACTGGTTGCTGGTGGTGGTGGTCTGCGGCGCCGTCTACTTTCTGCCAGCGCGCTATTTCGCCTGGCAGCGCAAGAAGCGGCGCGAGCGCATCGAGGCCGAGCTGCCCGATGCCTTGCTCTTCATTGCGAGCGCCTTGCGTGCTGGCAGTGCGCTGTCGGTGGCGCTGCAGATTCTGGTGCGCGACCAGAAAGGCCCGCTGGGCGATGAGTTCGCCATCGTGCTCAAGGAGCAGCGCATTGGCCTGTCCTTCGACGACGCGGTGCAGAACATGGCGCGGCGCATCCAAATTCCGGATTTCATGCTGGTGGTGGTGGCCTTGCGTGTCGCCAAGGAAGTGGGTGGCAACCTGTCCGAGCCGCTGCAGTTGCTGGCCGAAACCCTGCGCAAGAAGGCCATGCTCGAAGGGCGCATCAAGGCGCTCACCGCCCAGGGCCGTATCCAGGGCTTGGTGATGACCATGTTCCCGGTGGTGCTCGGCGGCATTCTGTACCTGATGCAGCCGACCATGCACCTGCTGTTTGTCACCCCCATCGGCTGGGGGGTGCTGGCCGTGATGATTGTGATGCTCACCCTGGGCTATATGTCCATCAAGAAAATTGTCGCCATCGACATCTGAGCCATGAAAAACGCCATTCTGCTTGCCGCCATCTTTCTGTCCGCTGTGATGGCGGCCATCATCTTGCTGTACTTTGTGGCCATCGTGCGCAAGGCCCGACCTTCGGTGCGCGAGCACATGGACCCACTGCCCTGGGGCATCCGGCTCATCTGGCCGGCGGTGAATGTGCTGCAGTTCCATGTCTCGGAGATCGCGCCCACCTCCAGCCTGCTGCGCTGGAAGCGCAAGCTCCAACTGGCGGGGCTGGAGTATGTGCTGAAGGCCGAGGAGATCATCGCCGTGCGGGTGATTGCGATGGGCGTGGTGGCCGCGGCCTTTACCGGCGCTGCGATGGCGCTGAAGATCGATGGACAGTGGGTGCGCCTGGCCTGTTTGACCGGTTTGCTGCTGGGCTGGATGCTGCCTGCCATCTGGGTCAACGACCGCAAAAAGCGCCGGGACAAGGAAGTGCTGCGCACCTTGCCCGGTTACCTGGACCTGATCACCCTGTGCTGCCAGGCGGGCCTGGGCTTGACGGCGGCGATCTCGCAAGCGGTGCAAAAAGGGCCGCGCGGTGCGATGCACGAAGAGCTGGAGCGCCTGCTGCGCGAGATGCGCACGGGCATGAGCCGCATGGATGCCTTCAACGCCATGGCCGAGCGCATGGACAACAAGCATGTGCGCGGCCTGGTCTCCAACCTGACCCAGGCCGAATCGCTGGGTGCCAGCGTCACCGATACCCTGGTCGCCATCTCCGAGCAGCGCCGTACCGAGCGCTTCCAGCACGCCGAAAAGCTGGCGATGGAAGCGCCCGTGAAGATGCTTGGCCCGCTGGTGATCTTTATCTTTCCGGTCACCTTCATGGTGATCTTTTTTCCACTCGCGGTGCAGATGTACCAAACCTTGAAATGACGCCGCCAGGTATGCCCGCACTCAAAGTCCAGGTCGCCCGGCGCTTTTCCGAGCGCGCCTTTGGGCTGATCTTTCGCCCACCACCGGCCAGCGGCGAGGCGCTGGCGTTCGATCGCTGCGCGGCCGTGCACACCTGTTTCATGCGCTATGCGATCGATGTGGTGTTTGTCGACGCGCAGCAGCAGGTGCTGCGTATCAGCGCCGGCCTGGCGCCTTGGCGCATGGCCTGGTGCCGGGGCGCACAACGGGTGCTGGAGCTGCGCAGCGGCGAGGCAGCGCGCCTGGGGCTGGCACCGGGCCAGCGGCTGCAACTATGTTGAAAGGGCTTGAAATGCGCATGAAAAAACCAAGCGGTGCTCAGCAGCGCGGCGTGTCGATGACGGAGACCTTGATCGCGTTGCCGGTGGTGCTGGTGTTCACGCTGTCGCTGGTCCAGTTTGCGCTGATCTACCGCGCCCGGCTGACCTTGCAGTACGCCGCCAATGAGGCGGCGCGCGTGGGCTCGCTCAACAATGCCTTGCCGCTGCCCTATGACCTGCGCATTCCGATGGCCAAGAAGGGCATGCTGGCTGATGTCAGCCTGGGCAATGTCAAATCTGCGCTGACCAAGGGCAGCGTCTGGCAAGGCTTTGTGCGGGGCATGATGCCGCTCTATGTATCGGATTCCAGTGTCTCGGGCCTGCTCAAGGGCTGGATCAATACCAACACCGACCTGATCCAGGGCAGCTGTATCGAGTACGTCAACCCCACGCAGAACACCTTTCTGGACTGGGCGATGGTGGAGAACTACGGAGAATCGCGCGGCATTGTGCGCATCCCCAACGACAGCCTGCGCTACCGCAAGCCGCTGCCCTATGAGCGTGATGCCCGTACCGGCGCAACCGACACCTACAACGGCGACACGCCGAACCTGGAAGACACGCGGCTGCGCGGTGCCGTCTCCAACAAGACCTTGGGCGAGACCAATATCCTGCACCTGCGGGTGCACTATGGCTACAAGCTCAGTGTGCCGATTGCCGGGCCGATCATCATCAAGGCCATGCAGGGCTACCGCTATGTCTCCAAGCACATCGGCTCGGTGCTGACCACCGGCGACGATGTGCTCAGCGCCGATGCCACTGGCGTCTCGGCCATCGATGCCTTCTTCCTGTCGAACGACCGCTTCCCGCTGACGCAGGAGGCCTCGGTGGGCATGCAGTCCTCGCTGTACTGGCATCCTTTCTATGCCTTTGGGCCGGCCCGCGATACCTCGGATCTCAATGCCAGCTTCAAATGGGAAGTCGCCGATGGCAACAGCGGCCTGGGCGACTACGCCACCCTGGTGCCCGACCTGGTCGGCAATATCCGCAATGGCGCGCAGTGGGTGACGGCCCATGTCGGCAATGCCGCCCTTGATGGCCTCAAGGACGTAGTGGGCCTGCGCAATGCCTTCTGCCCTGCGATCTGGACCAATCCGATGGGGGTCGAGAATGTTCCCAATCCATTCGATGCGGCGCCTTGAGACGCCACTGGCCGCAGCGGCCGCGCTGCTGCTGTCCGCCGCGCTGAGTGCCGCCCCGGCGGGGGCGCAAACGGTGTGCAAGGACGAAGGCGTTGAATACCTCCTCGGCGGTGCGGCTGCCGCTGGACCCGGCTGCAAGGCCGCTGTTGCGCCGCCAGCACGCCGCACGCTGCGTACAGCCGCTTCCGCTCCAGCCCCAACGCAGACCCCTTCGCAAAGTTCGCGCCCGCGTGAGCGCGCTGATTTTGGCCAGGACGAGCGCCGCCTGATCCTGGAGACCGAGCTGAAAAAGGCCCAGCAGGTGCTGCAGGGCTTTTCGCAGGCATTGGGTGGATCAGCGGGCAGCGCGGCACCGGCAGACAAGACCCGTGCGCTGGCCGATGTGCGCGCGCTGACTGCCGAGCTGGCACGGCTGCCGCAAGCGGTACGTTGACGGCCTAGTCAGGGTTCTCCAGCGACTGCACCAGCTCGGCCTCATGGGGGTAGCCGGAGGCCTTGGCCCGCTTGGCCCAGTACAGTGCGCTGGCGCTGTCATGCTCGTAGATGCCGATCTGGGCCAGGTTGAACTGCGCAGAGGCATGGCCAAGATCTGCCGCCAGGATCAGCCAGTCACGGGCCTGGGCATCGTCGTTTTCCACCGACCGCAGGTGCTGGTAGACATTGAAGGCTGCGCGTTTGTCACCCCCTTGCGCCAGGTGCTTTTGGCGCAGCAGTTCCGCTTCGGACATGCGGGGGATGCCGGCGCTGTTGGCGCCCGGCTCGTAATGGATGCCGGTGGGCGGAGCCGGCAAGGGCACATAGGGGATTTGCTTGCAGCCAGTGCTGGCCAGCACGGCCAACAAGGCAAGGGGGAGGGCGATGGGCGTTATGCGCATCGCCCCATTGTGGCATTGCGCAGCTGGGCGCAGCGTGCAGGGGTCAGCGCACAAAGGTGGAGGGCTGCAGATCCGGTGTCGTGGCCTTGCGCCGCTCCAGCCAAAAAGCCTCGTTCTTGGTCAGCATCTGGAAGTCCTGTGCATCCTGCAGCTTTTGCGCGGCATCCATCGGCCAGTTCGGGTTGTAGATCAGCTCCCGCGCCAGGGCGACGAGGTCCGCATGGCCATTGCGCAAAATCGCTTCGGCCTGCTGCGCATGCACGATCAGGCCCACGGCCATCGTGCGGGCGCCGGTGGCAGCCTTGATGGCCGAGGCCAGTTCCACCTGGTAGCCATAGGTCGCAGACTGGCCGCCGCGCAATGGCGAGCCGGCAATGCCGCCCGACGAGCAGTCGATCACATCCACCCCCAGCGGCAGCAGGCGCTGGACCAGCGCGATGCTGTCTTCCAGCGTCCAGCCGCCGGGCACGCCATCGCTGCAGGACAGGCGCACGAACAGTGGCAGGCCCGCCGGCCACACGGCGCGCACCGCTTCGACGACGGTCAGCAGAAGCCGGCAGCGGTTGTCAAAGCTGCCGCCCCAGGCATCGCCGCGTTGGTTGGCCAGCGGCGACAAAAAGCTGTGCAGCAGATAGCCATGGCCGGCATGCAGCTCCAGCACCTGGTAGCCCGCCTGCGCGGCACGGCGGGCGGCAGCGGCAAAGGCCTCCACCACCTGCTGTATGTCTTGCAGCGACATCGGCAGGGGCGTGTCCAGGCCCTTGCCCGCCGGGATGGCGCTGGGGCCTATCGGCATCCAGGCCTCCCAGTCGGCAATGTCCGCCTGGTAGGGCAAAGCGCCCCGGCCCTGCGCAGGGGTCAGTTGCCGGGCCTTGCGGCCGGCATGCATCAGCTGGATGCCTGGCGTGGTGCCGCAGTCGCGCATCAGCTGCACGATGCGCTGCAAGGGCGCCACCATATCGTCGTGCCACAGCCCTATATCGCCCAGGGTGCCGCAGCCACGCCGCTCCACCCCCGTGCCTTCCTGGAACACCAGGCCGCTGCCGCCTGCGGCCAGGCGCCCCAGGTGCATCAAATGCCAGTCCTGTACCTGGCCGTGGCGGCCCTGGTACTGCCACATGGGGGCGGCGACGATGCGGTTTTTAAGCACCACATCGCGCAGTTGCAAGGGGCTGAAGAGATGGGTCTGGGCCATGGTGCTGCGGCCTACTTCTTGACCAGCGGGCAGGCCGACTCGGACAGCGGCAAAAACGCCTTGTCCGCTGGCACCGTGCTGATGACCTTGTAGTAGTCCCAAGGCGCCTTGGACTCCTGCGGTGACTTGACCTGGAACAGGTACATGTCGTGCACCATCATGCCGTCTTCGCGCAGGCGCCCGTTCTTGGTGAACACATCGTTGATCGGCATCTCGCGCATCTTGGCCATCACCGCTTTGGCATCGGTGCTGCCAGCGGCTTCGACGGCTTTCAGGTAGTGCTTGACGGAGGAGTAGGCGCCCATCTGGCTCATATTGGGCATGGCATTGACCTTGGCGAAGTACTTCTTCGAGAAGGCGCGTGTCTCGTCATTCATGTCCCAATAAAAGGCCTCGGACAGCAGCATTCCCTGCGCGGTGCGCAGGCCCACCGAATGCACATCGTTGATGTACATCAGCAGCGAGGCGAGCTTTTGCTTGCTCTCGGGGGTGATGCCGAATTCGCGTGCGGCCTTGATCGAGTTCACCAGGTCATTGCCAAAGTTGGCCAGGCCAATCACATCGGCCTTGCTGGCCTGGGCCTGCACCACGGCCGACGAAAAATCCGAGCCATTGAGCGGGTGGCGGGTCTCGCCAATCACCTTGCCGCCGACAGTGGCTATGGCCTGGGTGGTGGCCTTGACGATGTCATAGCCGCCCGAGTAATCGGCGGTCAGAAAGTACCACTGCTTGCCGATCTTCTCGGCCGCCGCCTTGCCCACGGTGTTGGCCAGCGCATACGAGTTGTAGGCCCAGTGCGCCACGGTGGGGCCGCACATGTCGCCGGTGATGCGGTCGCTGGCCGGGCCGCTCATCACCAGCACCTTGCCTTTTTCCTTGGCAATGTTCAGCACCGCCAGCGCAGCGGCCGAGCCGCCCACGTCCTGGATCGCGTCCACGCCGTTGTCGTACCATTCGCGCGCCTTGGCTGCGGCCGAATCGGCCTTGCTCTGGTGGTCAAAGGTCAAGAGCTCGACTTTGCGGCCCAGCACCTGACCGCCTGCCTCGTCCAGCGCCATCTGGGCGGCGGTGATGCTGCCCTTGCCGGTGATGGCCGAGTAGACGCCTGACTGGTCGACGATCAGGCCGATGCGCACCGGCGGGCCCGATTGCGCCATGGCGCCCAGCGACAGGCAGAGCAGCGCTGCCGCCAGGCCCAGGGGTTGGAGGTGGGCGCGCAGCGCGGGGATCTGAGAAATACGCATGGTTTTGTCTCCTGTTCAGCTTGTGGTCAGTACCTGGGATTCGCGGATCATCTGTTGCCAGCGCAGGCGCTCGGCCTGCAGAAATTTCTCGTAGGCCTCGGGGCCTTGGGCGGTGACGGAGACGCCTTGTTTTTCGAGCAGGTTCTTCAACTCGGGCGCCTGCAGCTGGGCCACGGTGACCTTGCCCAGGCGATCGACCACCTGGGCGTTGGTCTTGCGCGGCACAAAAAAGCCGTTCCAGATCGGCGCGGCAAAGCCGGGGTAGCCCAACTCGGCCACCGTGGGGACTTCGGGCCAGGAGGCCATGCGCTGCGCGCTCAAGGTGGCCAGCACGCGCAGCTTGCCCGACTGCACCTGGGGCCGTGTAAAGAGCGCCGTCATCATGCCCATGTCCACCCGCTGCTGCAAAAGATCCGGCAGGGCCGGTGCCTCGCCCTTGTAGGGCGCATGGATCATCTGCGCGCCGCTCAGCTTGCCCAGGTATTCCATCGCCACATGCAGCGGGCCCAGCGGCCCCGTGGACATATAGCGCAGCTTGTCTGGTGTCTTCTTGGCATCGGCCAGCAGCTCGCCCAGGGTTTGGTAGGGGCTGTCTTGCGCCACCACCAGCACATAGTCCACATTGCAGATCGAGGCCACTGCCGCAAAGTCGCGCTGCGGCCGGTAGGCCAGGTCGGGCATCGTGTGCTCGAGCACGATATTGGTGCCGACGCCGCCCATCAGGATGTTGTAGCCATCGGGTTCGGCATGCGCCACCTGGGTCGCGCCAATGGCCCCTGCCGCACCCACTTTGTTGTCGACCACCACCGGCTGGCCCAGGCCCGGCTCCAGCGCTTTGGCCAGCAGGCGGCCGAGCACATCGGTGGCGCCGCCTGCCGCAAAGGGCACGACCAGCCGCACCGGGCGTGATGGGTAGGGGTTCTGCGCCCAGGCCTGGTGGCCGGCCAGCAGGCTGGCTGCGCCCCAGGCGGTGCTGCGTGCCAGCCACCGTCGCCTGCCGGGATTGACCGGCGCTTGTTCCAGGGAAAGCTTGTTGTTCATGGCATTGTCTCCGTTTCCTTTTTTGTGGTGTGCCGTGTCCTAAGCGAGATGAGAGAGGCGCTACAACCGGGTGGCGCTGATCGTCAGCCCTCCATCGATATGCAAGGTCTGGCCGGTGATGTAGCCGGCCAGGGGATGCAGCAAAAAGTCGATCGCATGGGCGATCTCCACCGGCTCGGACACCCTTTGCAGCGGCACGGCGGCGAGCAGCGCTTCGGTCTGTGGCGCTCCGGGGGGGCTGGCGGTCTTGAACAGCTCGGTGGCCACGGGGCCGGGGGCGATCACATTGACCGTAATCTGGTCAGTCGCCAACTCCAGCGCCCAGGTGCGGCTCATGCCGATAACGGCAGCCTTGGTGGCGCTGTAGGCGGTGCGGTTGGGCTTGCCCAGCGCGGCGCGCGAGGAGATATTGACGACCCGGCCGGCCCTTGCCTGGCGCATGCCCGGCAGCAGCGCCTGCATGCACACCAAGCAGGCATTCACGTTGAGCGCCATGGCCTCGTTCATATCGGCCACGCTGGTGTGGGCCAGGTCGGTGGTGTGGGCCAGTGCGGCGTTGTTGACCAGGCCGTAGAAGGGGGCCTGCGCGGCCAGGTCGCTGACCAGCGCCCGCGTGCCTTCGAGGTCCATCAGATCGCAGGCAATGAACTGTTCATCAGGCTGCGCATCGCCAGGGATGCTGCGGGCCAGGCCAATGGTCTGGTAGCCCTTGTCGGCCAGGTAGCGCATGGTGGCGCGGCCAATGCCCCGGCTGGCGCCGGTGACCAATACGCGGGGTTTGCGGGAGCTGTCTGTCATGCCAGGCCTTTCAAAATTTGCCGACCGATGATGGTCTTTTGCACTTCGGTCGCCCCTTCGTAGATGCGCATGGGGCGGACTTCGCGGTAGAGGCGCTCGACCACGCTGCCGCAGGTGATGCCCATGCCGCCCCAGAGCTGCACCGCCGCATCGACCACCTGGAAGGCGGCCTCGGTGCCCTGCATCTTGGCCATGGCCGCCTCGGTGCTGATACGACGCTGGCGCACATCGCGGCACCAGGCGGCCTTGTGCACCAGCAGGCGCGCGGCCTCCAATTGCGTCGCCATGTCGGCCAGCTTGTGCTGCACGGTCTGCATCTCGGCCATGGCCTGGCCATAGAGCTGGCGCTGGCTGACCCGCACCAGGGTCTCGTCCAGCGCACGCTGGCCCATGCCCAGCGCGGCGGCACCGACGGAGCTGCGGAAGATATCGAGCACGCCCATCGCCACCTTGAAGCCCTCGCCGGGCTGGCCCAGCAGGCGGTTGGCGGGCACCTTGCACTGCTCAAAATGGATCTCCGCCAGCGGGTGGGGCGCGATGATGTCGATGGCGCGGTGGATGCGCAGGCCCGGGGTATCCGCATCGACCAGCAAGGCCGACAGGCCACTGGCGCCCTTGGCCTCTTCGGTCCGAGCGATGACGACGTAGAAGTCGGCCATGCCGCCGTTGGAGATATAGGATTTCGCCCCTTCGAGCAGGTAGTGGTCGCCCTGCAGCACGGCACGCGTCTTGGTAGCGGCCACGTCCGATCCGCCATCGGGCTCGGTCAGCGCAAAGGCCGCTACCTTGCGGCCCTCGCTGCAGGCCTGCACATAGGGCGCCACCAGGCGTGGATCGCCTTTTTGCCACAGCGCGGCGCTGCCAATGCCCTGCATGCTGAAGACAAAATCCGCCAGCGGCGCGTAGTAGCCCAGGCATTCGCGCACCAGGCAGATGGCGCGAAGGTCCAGCGCTGGCGCCATGCCATCGGCCATCGCTGGCGCTGCATATTCCAGCAGGCCATGCTGGGCCAAGCTCTGCAGCCAGTGGCGGCATTCGGCCTGCAAATCCTGCGGCGTCTCATCAGCCAGAAGCGCGCGGTTGTCGCTGATCCAGCGGTTGAGCCGGGCGATAACTTCGTCATGCTGCTCGTCAAAAAAAGGCGTCTCGGCCAGTTTCCATTGCTGCTTCATGCGGTGGCCTCCTGCGCGAGCAGGCGCTGGGCCAAGTCGCGCAGCTCATTGCGTTTGACCTTCTTGCCATTGGGCCCCATGGTGTAGGGGAAGGTGTCTACCCGGAAGATGCGGATGGGCACCTTGTAGCGCGCAATCTGCTGCTGCAGCTGGGCCTTGATGGCCTCTTCGTCCCAAGGTCCACTGGCGCTGTCGCTGGGCTCCAGCACAAAGGCCACGGGCCGCGAACCGCCCGAGGCATTGACGGCGACCACCTGGCAGGCGCTGGCGCCGCTGAGGGCGATGACCGACTCTTCTATCTCCGCCGGGTTGACCAGAAATCCCCCTATGCGCAGCACATCGCCCAGGCGCGAGATATGGGTAAAGCCACCGTCGCCATTGAGGTAGCCCAGATCGCCGGAGCGCAGATAGCCGTCTTCGGTAAAGGCCTGCTGCGTGGTCTGCGCATCGTGCAGGTACTGCTGCATCAAGGTGGGGCTGTAGAACTCCAGCTCGCCGGGCTCTTGTGCCTCGGCGAGGGCCCCGGTCTCTAGATCACGCACGCGCACCCGCGCCTGTGGGCAGACCGGAAAGCCACCCGATTGCGCGCGGCGGGGCAGGGGAGCGGCCGGGTCCTGGTGGGCGAACAGCGCAAAGGTCTCGCTCATGCCAAAGCAGCCGACCATCGGTATGCCGAACTGGCCGGCGCGGGCCGGCAGTGCATCGAGCCCGGGCACAAAGTTGGCATGGCCAAAGAAGCGCAGCGCCTGTGGCTGCCAGCCGGCGGGCAGGTCGGCGATGAGCTTGTCCACCATGTCATTGGTGCCAAACATGTGGGTGATGGGCTCCTGCTGCAGGCAGGCTGCGGCGCGCGCGGTATCGAACACCTCATGCAGCACCAGGCAGGCGCCTGCGGCCAAGGTGGCCATCGCTGCGGTGTAGCCAAAGGCCCCGCACAGCGGCAAGGCCAGCAGGCTGCGGCAGCTCGCGTCGATGCCAAAGCCGGGTGCCACATCCTGCGCATGCTGGGCCACGCTGGACTGGCGGTGCACGATGAGCTTGGGCTGGCTGGTGGTGCCGGACGAAGACAGGATGATGCAGGTCTGATCGCCCTGGCAGGCGCTGGGGTGCTGGGGTGTTGCGGGCGCTGCCATCAGCGTTTGCCAGGGCTGGATCTGCAGCGCCGTGCCAGCGACTTGCATCGGCGCGGCTGCCGAGCTGGTATGGCCCAGGCTGGCATCGATCAGGCACTGCAGGCTGCCGCCTTGCTGCGCCAGGATCTGCTCCAGACTGTTGCCGGGCAGCAGGCTGGCTGCGCTGGCGGCAGCGCCATTCATAACGGCAAGCGCATTGGCGGTGGCGCGGTCAAAGGCCAGTGCCTTGCAGCCGGAGCGGTCGATAAAGCTGCTGATCTCCTTGACGCCGAGCTTGAGGTTGAGGCTCAAAGTGGTAACGCCCAGCTCGGCGCAGGCCAAGTGCAGCAGCAGCCAGTGGGGGGTGTTGGGCAGCCACAGGCCCAGCACATCGCCAGCGACCAGGCCTTGCTGGCGCAGGCCGGAAGCGCATTGCTGCACCTGGCTGCGCAGCTGCGCATAGCTGTGGGTGCGGCCGCCAAACTGCAGCGCGGGCGCGTCATCAGCGCCCAGCGCCAACAGGCTGCGCACATCGTTGGCCCGCGCGCCGCTAGGCGCGCTGGCCATGGGTTGGAGTGTCATAGGGTGGCCTTCAGACGGTGGCGACGGGGGTCACGGGTGAGCCCACGGCACCGGGCAGGCGCAGCGCCGGCGCGGTGAGCATAAAGCGGTAGCGGCCATGGGCCTCCAGCCACTGCGCCAGCGGGTGCAGGTACCAGAGTTCGCCAAACGGCATGCCGAGCTTGAACAGGCAGAGCTCATGCAGCGGCAGAAAGGCGCAGCTGCCGTCCACTGGCCGGCCGGGCACCGATTCGATGCCGTAGTTGTCAGCCACCAAGGTGGTGATGTGGCTGTCGATGATCCATTGCTGGAGCTCGGGGCAGCGCCCATCGAGCACCGCGCCAACGGTCTCCGGCATGTCGGACTTAGGTGGGCCATCGCAGGCCAGCAGCAGTTCGCTGAAGCCGGTGTACAGCGCCACGATGTCGCCCTGGGTGACCTCGATGCCATCGGCCTTTAGCACCTCCTTGAACATCTTGCCGGACACCAAGGTGTGGCCGTCGCCAAAGTGGCGGCGCAGGTTGACCAGCACGCCCCGGCCCTGGATGGCCTGCTCGGCCAGGCGCTCCACGCCCAGTGCCTTGGCGCGGGACTGGCCGCCCATATCGGGCAGGTCATCCGGGGCCAGGATGTCGATGCCGGCCTGGAAGCCGTTGTAGTAGACCAGCTCGTCCACACCATCGCCATTGATGTCGAAGTGGCTGCCCACGTGCGACAGCGCATCCCATTGCGTCGAGTACTGCAGGTAGATCTCGGCATAGTCGTCGCTGACCACATCGGTGTAGAGCGGGTTCTCGCGCGAGAGCGCAAAGTTCAAGCCCGGGCCCAGCGGCCGGCGCGACGGCTTGATGATGGGTGGGTGGCGGCGCGGGTTGAGCGCATTGCCGCCGGGTTTGTCCAGCGGCAGGCTCAGGCAGAAGCGCTCACCGGTCTGTATCTCCAGCGCCGCTTCCTTCACCTTGTCCGCTGTCAAATAGTTCAGGCGGCCGAGCTGGTCATCGGGGCCAAAGTCACCCCAGTTTGATTGCGCGGGGCGCTGGGTCCAACGGGGCGAGCCAGAGCTGCCGACAACAGGGGACAGGTGCGGGGCATGTACAGGGCGGTAGGCGTTCATAGGGTATTCCAGATAACGGGGGAGACAGGCCCCGACAGCAATCTGCATTAGCTTGTGCGGGCCTTGCGGGGTGACGAGCAACTATGAAACGGGAAGCGCTGGGATGGCAAAAGCTGGCAGCACGGATGTTCACGATATGAACTCAGGTTTTCCCGGGGCGCAAAGCCCTGCGCGCTTGGTTGGGGTGCTGCGGCTGCTGACCCGCCACCATGTACAAGGCCTGTCGATTGCCGATCTGACGGCGCTGTCGGGGCTGGACCGCTCCACCGCGCGGCGGCTGCTGATGGTGCTGGCGCAATCGGGTTATGCAGCCAAGGATGCCGAATCAGGCCGCTACCGGCTGGGGGTGGAGGCCATGCTGACGGGGCTGGCCGCGATGGCCAAGCCGCCGATCTTTGAGGTTTGCCACCCGGTGATGGTGAAGGTGGCGCGGCGCACGGGGGATACCGTGTTTCTGATCATCCGCGTGGGCGACTTTGCCCACTGCCTGCATGTGCAGCCGGGCAGCACGGTGCTGCATGCCCACAGCCTGATGACCGGCCAGATCCGCCTGCTGGGCCAGGGCACGGCCAGCCTGGCACTGGCAGCCAGCCTGCGCGATGCCGAGCTGGAGCAGATCTACCAGCGCCGCCGGCTGGACTACGAGGCCGCCGGCATCAGCCAGGAGCGGCTGATGGACATGGTGCGCCAGACGCGCAAACGCGGCCATTCGCTCAGCGTCAACCTGCTCACCTCGGGCGCCACTGGCGTGGGGCTGGCGATCGAGTTCCAGACCACCCATAGCGCGCACATCGCTGCCATCAGTGTGGCCAACCATGATGCGCAGATGGGTGCCGCGCACCAGGCCCAGGCGCTGCAGGTGCTGCGCGACGAGTTGGCGCAGGCTGGCATTGCACAGGTGGGGGGCGGCTGAAAGTCAGTGCCGCGCTTTGGCACTGTGCTTGGATGCTGGCTTGGATTCTGGCTTGGATGCGGAGGCTGCAAACCGCTGCAGCTCTTCATGGCTGAGGATGAACTCGGGGTTGTCCACCAGGCGCTGCACGGCTAGGTCGATAAAGGCGCGTGCCCGTGCCGGCTGGGAGCTTCTGCTGCCAAAGTACACAAAGTAGTGGATGTACTCGGGCGTGTGCTCGACCAGCAGCGGCACCAAGCGCCCATCGCGGATATAAGGCGCGGCGGTGACGCCCGCCAGTTGGCCCAGCACCTTGCCTGCCAGCACGGCATCGAGCTCAAAGGCTTCGTCATTGCTGCACAGCGCGGGCACCACGGGCAGGTCCACGATCTGCTCGCCCACCAGTAGATGCCAGGGCATGACCTTGCCGCTGGCGGGGTGGCGAAAGGCACTGCAACGATGCGCGGCCAGGGCGTTGAGTGAGGAAGGCGCGCCGTGGCGCTGCAAGTAGGCTGGGGATGCGCAGACCACCATCTGCAGCGCAAACAGCTTGCGCGCAATCACCCCCTCGTGCGGCGATGCACCCAGCCGGAAACCGACATCCACGCGGTCTTCCACCCAGTTGCCGACCCGGTCCTCCAGCAGCACATCGGGCTGGATGCCGGGATGCAGATCACAAAACTCTTCGACCAGGCGCCACAGGATGCCGCCAAACGTGCTGCGCGGCCCTGCGATGCGCAAGGGGCCTTGGAAGTCGTCCTTGCCTTGGCGGGCATTGTCCAGCGCGCGTTGCATGCCTTGGACCGATGGTTGCACTTCGTCGAGCAAACGCTGGCCGGCATCGGTCAGCGACATGACCCGGGTGGTGCGGTGGAACAGGCGAGCGTCGAGATGCGCTTCAAGTTGCGCCAGCGCCTTGCTGGCCGCCTGGGGGCTGATGCCCAGGTCCATCGCGGCTTTGCGCAAGCTGCCCAGCTCGGCCGCCTTGATGAAGGTGGTGATGGATCGCAGTTCGTTGAGGGCCATGCTGTGCTTCCTTTGCTACGTATTGTCATCAATTTGATGCCAATAAATCAACCTATTCACCACTATTCAGTATCAACGCGCTTGCTTAAAGTGGACTTCATCGCGCGCTGGGACCCACAGCGCTGCCCCGCATCACCGGAGTTACGCACTATGAAATCCTTGCTTTGCCTCGCATTGGCCGGCGCCGCCACCAGCGCCGGGGCGCAGCCACAAAGCGGCAACCCGCGCATGGCGGTGGTAGAGGTTCAAACCGCTGCCAGCCAGCCCGCTGCCACGGGGGCCGCAGACCGTTTTAGCGGTGCCGCGCGCATCACCACCCCCTTCAGCGCGCCAACGCCTGGCCGCGCTGGCGGTGGCACCGTCGCCTTTGAAGCCGCTGCACGCACGGCCTGGCACACCCATCCGCTGGGCCAGACGCTGATCGTCGCGCAGGGCGTCGGCCTGGTGCAGCAGCAGGGGCAGCCGGCGCGTGTGATGCGCGTGGGCGATGTCGTCAGCATTCCGGCCCAGGTGCGCCATTGGCACGGTGCAGGGCCGGGCGGGGCCATGGTGCATGTGGCCATCGCTGAGAAGCAGGACGGCCAATCGGTCACCTGGCAGGAGCTGGTCAGCGATGGCGACTACCAGGCAGCCTGGCAAGCCGCGGGCCTGCAGCAGGCCGCTGCGACGCAGCCGCCCACACGCCACTACCCCGGCGCAGACACGCTCAATGCCAAGCAACAGGCGATTCCCTTGATAGCGGCATTTGCCGCCAGTAGCGATATGGCGCAGCTCGATGCCGCCCTGCGCCAGGGCCTGGATGCGGGGCTGAGCATCAGCGAGAGCCAGGAAGTGCTGGTGCAGCTGTATGCCTATGTGGGCTTTCCCAAAAGCCTGAATGCGCTCACGCAGTTGATGAAAGTGCTGGAGGCGCGCCAGCAGCAAGGCATCCAGGATGCAGCCGGCGCAGCGCCCAGCGCTGCCGTGGCAACCGGTGAGGACCTGGTAGCGGTTGGGCGCAGAAACCAGACGGAAATCTCCGGCGGGCCGGTACAAGCGCCGGTGATGGCGTTTGCACCGGTCATCAACCAGTTTTTGCAGGCGCATTTGTTTGGCGACATTTTTGAGCGCGACAACCTCGATTGGCAAAGCCGCGAACTGGCCACCGTGGGCGCATTGGCTGCCACCGTTGGCGCCGAGGCCCAGTTGCGATCGCACATGCTCGCCAGCATGCGGGTGGGGCTGCGTGCCTCGCAGTTGCAGGAGCTCATCCAGCTGTTGGCGGCCAGCGGCCAGACCGCGAGCGCCGAGCGGGCGCAGGTCGCCCTAAGCCAAGCGCTGGCAACGAAAGGAAAACCATGAACATCTCCCAACTCTTGTGTACGACGGCGCTGGTCACCGGATGCGCCACGCAATCTGGTCCGGCTACGGCGCCATTGCAGATCCAGTCCCAAGGCAGCTTTGCCGTGGGCGGTGTGGTGCAGCAGACTCCCGGGCGCTATGACAACAACCAGCCCACTGCCGCAGGACAGAGTTTCCATGGTGACCATCTGTATGCCTTCTACCAGGTGCCGGTGCAGCCCAAGCCACTGCCGATCGTCATGCTGCACGGGGCGTTCCAGTCATCGCGCAGTTGGGAGAGCACACCCGATGGGCGTGAGGGCTTCCAGACCTTGTTTTTGCGGCGCGGATTCTCGGTGTACCTGGTCGACCAGCCGCGCCGGGGCCGGGCGGGTAACAGCACGGTGGCCACGGCGGTGGAACCCACACCGAATGACCAGCTGTTCTTTGACCAGTTTCGCATTGGCCAATGGCCCAAGCGATTTGACAACGTGCAGTTTGACCCGGCGCCAGACACCTTGAACCAGTTTTTGCGCTCGATCACGCCCAACACCGGCCCCTATGACGCCGGCGTGATTGCCGATGCCATGTCGGCGCTGTTCTCCAAGGTAGGGCCCGGTATTTTGTTCACGCATTCGCAAGGGGGCGGCCCCGGTTGGCTGACCGCCATTCGCAACCCGAACGTGAAGGGCATCGTGGCTTTTGAGCCGGGCAGCGGTTTTATCTTTGCGCAGCAGGATGCCCCCGAGCCCATGCCCAGCGCCGCAGGCACCTTGGCGCCGGAGATTGTGCCGCTGGTCGATTTTTTGAAGCTGACCCGTATTCCCATCGTCATCTATTACGGGGACAACTTTCCGACCACACCCACGGCTGAGCGGGGGCAGGACAACTGGCGGGTCCGGCTGGCCATGGCCCAGCGCTGGGTGGCTGCCATCAACCAGCATGGCGGCAATGCGCAACTGGTGCATTTGCCCGAGATCGGTGTGCATGGCAACACGCACTTTCTGATGTCGGACCTCAACAACCGCGAGATTGCGGACCTGGTGGGGCAGTTCCTCACGGCGCAGCAACTTGACTGACATGCGCCAAGCATCCCATTCATCACCTGGAAGCCATTTTTGACATGACCCACCTGACCCGACGTGCGCTGATGAAACATTCCGCGCTTACCTTGTCCCTCACTACTCTCGGAATTTCCACGATGACCACTACTGCTACCGCTGCCGACGCCACCAAGAACCCTTTCACTCTGGTCTACGCTGGCGCAATCACCAAGAACGAACCGGGCAAGGTCAACATCCACCCGGTGGGCTACAAGCTCAATGGCCTGGATATCGTTGCCAACATCTACACCCCCGCCAATTACGACCCCCAGCAGCAGTACCCTGCGGTGGTGGTTGCGCACCCCAACGGGGGAGTCAAGGAACAGGTGGCCGGCCTTTACGCCCAACTTTTGGCTGAGCAAGGCTTTATCACCATCACCGCCGATGCGGCCTACCAAGGCGGCAGCGCTGGCCTGCCGCGCAGCACGGACAAGCCCCAGTTCCGCGTGGAAGATATCCATGGCATGGCGGATTTCATCAGCCGCTTTGCCGGTGTGGACGCCAGCCGCCTCGGCCTGCTGGGTATCTGCGCGGGCGGTGGTTATTCGCTGACGGCGGCCAAGACGGACAAACGCTTCAAGTCGGTAGCGACCATCAGCATGTTCAACTCCGGGCGTGTGCGCCGCGATGGGCTGGCAGGCTCGCAAGTGGCCACGATCCAGCAGCGCCTGAAGCAAGCCACCGATGCGCGCATTCAAGAAGTGGCGGGCGGCGAGGTCTTGTATGCCGGCGATGCCGACCTGAGCGACGCGCAGATTGCAGCGCTACCGTTTGCGCTGTACCGCCAGGGCTATGAATACTACTGGCGCACCCATGCACACCCTGGCTCCACTTTCAAGTACACGATGAGCAGCCTGATGGATTTGATGCGCTGGGATGCCACCGACCAGATCAGCCTGATCGACCAGCCCTTGCTGATGATTGCGGGCAGTGCGGCCGATACCTTGTACATGACCGAGGACGCCTTTGCCAAGGCCACCGGTGCCAAGAACAAGGAGCTGTTCAAAATCGACGGTGCCACCCACATCGAGACCTATTGGGTGCCCAAGTATGTCGATGCCGCCATGGGCAAGCTGACGCCGTTCTATACCAAGACGCTGTAATGGCCGCCAGCAATCGGTCTACGCGGCGGGCACTGTTGGGCACGCTGGCCAGCTTGCCGGTGGTGGCCGCTGCGGCTGAGAAGCCGCCCACCGCCGGTGGCACTGGCGGACGGGTGCTGGTCGTGTACTTTTCACGCACCGGAAACACCCGTGTCATCGCTGGCCTGATCCAGCGCAGCCTGAAAGCGCAGTTGGCCGAGATAGTGCCGGCCACGCCGTACCCCGAGGACTACCTGGAGACGGTGGAGCAGGCCCGGCAGGAGCGCGATGCGGGCCGGACCAGGCCAATGGCTCGCCGTATCGACGTGGCGGCCTTTGACACGGTGTACCTGGGCTTTCCGATGTGGGGCGAGACGGTGCCTCCCGTCGTGCGCGCTTTTCTGGCATCGCAAAACTGGCAAGGCAAGACCCTGGTGCCCTTCCAAACCCATGGCGGCTACGGCTTGGGCAATAGCCAGGAGGTGCTGCGCGGCTACCTGACAAAGGGCCAACTGCAGCCGGGCTTTGTGATGGAGGCCGACCAGGAGCGGCGCACGATGACCCAGGTGGGGGATTGGCTGAAGGACAGGCGCAGCGGGAGCTAAATGTAGGACGACAGCGCAGAACGCCGAATGTGTCGTATTTCTGCGGAACCTGGGTAGCAGCCTTGGCTCCAAGTGCCTTTTGAGCACTTTACTAGCGGAGCCCTGACCCATGACGACTGAAGAAATTCGTGCCACTTTGACCCTGTGCCTGCTTGCCTCGTTCGCCGATGGCGAGAAGCACGAGCGTGAGCGCGAGCAGATCCGCCAAGTGGCCGAGGGCCTGGCGGCCGACCAGCAGATCAACCTGCCCCATCTCTACCAGGATGTGCTGCTGCGCCGCGTGCAGCTGAGCGATGTGCTGGCCCAGCTGCAGACGACGGAGTCGCGCCAGCTCGCCTATGAGATGGCGCTCTGCGTCTGCGAAGCCGATGGCAGCACGAGCCCCAAGGAAGCGGAATTTTTGGCGCAGCTGCGCGAGGCATTTGGTTCGGCAGCGCAGGCGGCAACAGCCTCTGCGCCGGCTACTGCGGTGGCACCTGCTGCGGCTGCCGCTGCGGGTCTGGCTGCTGCAGCCACCTTGGCCACGCCACCCGCGCAGGCGCTGGCTGGCAACCTGGTCGATGCGCCCTTGAATGCCGCCTTGCCCGAAGCGCCATTGGCGCTGACCGAGCCAGCGCCCCATCCGGCAGCGGCTGACCCGCTGGTGCCAGCGCAGACCGAGCGGCGCCCATCGACCCTGTCGGTGGAGGCCATGGACCAGAAGATTCTCAAGTCCTCGATCCTCAACGGTGCCATCGAGTTGCTGCCCGAGAACCTCTCCACCCTGGCTATCATTCCGCTGCAGATGCGCCTGGTCTACCAGATTGGGCAGAACTATGGCTACGAGCTGGACAAGGGCCATATCAAGGACCTGCTGGGTGCCCTGGGTGTCGGTTTGACCTCGCAATACCTGGAGCAGGCGGGGCGCAAACTGCTCGGCGGTCTACTGGGCAAGGCCGGCAAGGGCTTGCTGGGTGGCCTGGGCAAGCAGGCCGTCAGCAGCGGCATGAGCTTTGCGTCCACCTACGCGCTGGGCCATGTTGCCAACCAGTACTACGCGGGCGGTCGCCAACTGTCCACCGAGATGCTGAAAAATGCCTATCAGCATGTGATGCAGGATGGTCGCCAGCTCCAGTCGCGCTACCAGCCGCAGATGCAGGAAACTGCGCGCGGCTTGAATACGGCCAAGATCCTGTCGATGGTGCGCGGCGGTCAGTAAATGCATATCTAAATGTAACTAGTCCTGTAGGAGAAAAACTGGGATTTATGCAGGACGATACCCTCAGTATTGTCAGAATATATGGATTGTAGAATCTGATTTTTGTGACTGAGATATACCCAACCCGCCGTCATCGGCGGGTTTTTTTGTCTGAGTTCGTCGCACTGAAATGTCTTACAGAAATCAGCACTTATCCCAAATTTCTCCTCTGAGATAGGGCTGGCAGCGACCGGAAATTTCGGTTCGCATTATGAGGTTGTGGCGGAGATTTTGCTGCTTTTCACAGGGAGTGGGACAGAAGCGCGGAGTTGGCTTTGCTTTATTGACCGGAACTAGTGGTGTTTATATGTTCTTTCAATAAATTAATTTACGGTTTACCAAAGATTCAAAGTACGGTTGCCTTTGTGAATGCTTGTGTTTGTATGAGTAATCAGCGGCACCCGTCCTCGCGCGTCAGTTGGTATGGCCTGAGTTGATCTCTGCCCATTCTGGCGTCTTGGTGTGGTGCACAAGGAGACGCTATGAACCCGATTGGTGCGCAGAGGACACTTCGCCGTCTGCTGTACGGGGGGCTTGCCAGCCTGGCCCTCGTTTGCAGTTTTAACGCTTCGGCGGCATCGGCAGGATCCGGTCGGGCCTATGGCCTGCAGGTGACCGCCGATGTGGCGGGTTTGGGGCTTGGCGTCCCGATTGCCGATACCGGGCTAAAAACGGCACCACCGGATTTCAACACGCCCAGCTCTGTCCTCAATGCGTCGGTCGCTGCTGGCGCAGGCAATTTGCTGACCGTGCGTACCGGCGTTCTCACCAGTTCCACCCAAAGCAAGCTGGCGCAAAACAGCGTCGCGTCCTCATCGTCCGTCAGCGGCTTGGCCCTCAAGCTGGCTGGGTTGGGGCTGGGGGCAGACACCATCAGTTCGCAAGCCAAGATGTCCTGCGTCAATGGGACGCTGACGCCAGAGGGCAGTGCACAAATTCTGGGCGCTTCGGGATCGCTTGTCGGCGTCAGTGTTGCGGCAAATACCCGGGTCGATCTGACGATTGGTGTGCCCACCCTCGGAACCATGGTGGGGGTCATTCTCCACACCAATGAGCAAACCCTGAGCCCAGACGGCAAGACCTTCAGCGTCAATGCGCTGCGGGTGGAGCTCGTAGCGTCTGCGCTGGGTATTCGCTTGCTCGGTGCGTCCGTCATCGTGGGCAACTCCAGCGCCACGATGGCCGATTGCGCGCCCACGGTCACCTTGGGCCCCTTGCCCTTGATTACTACTAGCAACCAGGCGGCTATCCCCGTCAGCGGAAGCTGCAGCGCCGGCAGTGGCAATGTGACGATCAGCTCCACGCCCACAGGCGCGACGCAGTCGCTGCCTTGCTCGGCCACTGGCAGCTATTCCGGTTCGGTGAACACCACCGGGCTAGCCGATGGCCCCGTGACGCTGACGGCATCACAGCCCCCCGCAGGGCCGGCTAGATCTGCGAGCCAGTCCACCACCAAGAACACGGCCCCGGTCTTGCAACCGCCGGTCGTGACCGTCGTGTCTGCGCCCCATATCACCGCAGCCAACCAGGCGTCCTACAGCGTTTCGGGGACTTGCTCGGCCAACGGCGCGAGTGTTGCCATCACCATCGGCAGCGTCGGAGGCGCCACGTCCACTGCGCAGTGCAGCGGCGGCCTCTGGTCCGCGACGGGCCTGAATGTCGCCAGCCTGGTCAATGGGCCCATCACGGTCACGGCTTCGCAAACGGTCAGTAACCTGACCGGCACGGGCAGCCTGCTGACCAGCAAGGATTCCACCGGCGCTGTGCCTGTGGTGGTGGTGACTTCGGCACCCGCGATCACCGCAGCGAATCAGACCTCCTACACCGTATCGGGCACCTGCTCGGTGAACGGCACCAACGTATCCGTTGCGATCGACGTTGTCGAAGCCACGGTGCCCTGTACCGGCAATATCTGGGCCGCCGCAGGTCTGGATGTCAGTGGTTTGCTCAATGGCGCCCTCACGGTCACGGCCACGCAAACCGCCAACGGCCAAACAGGTACGGGTAGCCTGGGCACCACGAAGGACTCGGCCGGGGCCATTCCTGTCGTGACCATCAGCTTGGCGCCCGCCATCACGCTGGCCAACCAGGCTGCTTATACGGTCTCGGGCAGCTGCTCGGTGAACGGCAACAACGTGGCCGTGCTGGTGGGCTCTGTCTCTGCCTCTGCGCTGTGTACCAACGGCGGCTGGTCTACTGCGGGCCTGGATGTCAGTGCCTTGCCCAATGGTTCGGTCACGGTCATGGCTTCCCAAACCGTCGGCGCGCAAACCGGATCGGCGACCCTGGTCACCAGCAAGGATGTGACGGGTGCTGTGCCTGTCGTCGCCGTTACCTCGGCTCCCACGATCACCCCAGCGAACCAGGCGTCTTACACCGTCTCAGGCAACTGCTCGGTCAATGGCAATGATGTGGCCGTTCTGGTCGGCTCCGTTTCTGCCACGGCGACCTGCAATGGAGGCATTTGGTCCTCAACCGGGGTCAATGTCAGTAGCTTGCTCGATGGATCGGTCACCGTGACGGCCTCACAGACGGCGAACGGCCAGACCGGATCGGGCAGCCTGGTGACCAGCAAGAACACGGTGGTAGATGCACCCGTGGTGACCATTAGCTCCGCACCTGCCATCACGGCGCAGAACGAGGCGGCGTATACCGTCTCGGGCACCTGTTCGGCCGATGGCACGAATGTCGCTGTTCAGGTCGGCTCCGTTACGGCCTCGGCGCCCTGTACTGGCAACATCTGGTCCAGTCCGGGGCTCGATGTCAGCGGCTTGACGGATGGGGCGGTCTTGGTCACAGCTTCGCAAACCGTGGGTGGCCAAACGGGATCGGGTAGCTTGGTGACCGCCAAGGACACGGCGGGTATCGCACCGGTGGTGGCCATCAGCGCGGCGCCTGCCATCACGGCAACGAACCAATCTGCCTATACCGTTTCGGGCACTTGCTCGGTCAACGGCACGAATATGGTGGTGCTGATCGGCTCCATCGCTGCATCGGCAGCCTGCGACGCTGGCCTCTGGACGACTTCGGCGGTGAATGTGGGCGCCTTGCCCGATGGCGCGGTCACGGTGACCGCTTCGCAAACCGCCAATGGCCAAACGGGATCGGGCACGCTGGTGATCGCCAAGGACACGGCAGGGGTCGCACCCGCTGTGGCGGTCACCTCGGCACCCGCCATCACGGGTGCCAACCAGGCTTCCTATGTCGTTTCCGGCACCTGCTCGGCCAACGGCACCAACGTGGCGGTATTGGTGGGCTCCATCGCTGCATCCGCCATGTGCGACGGTAGTGTCTGGGCTACTGCAGGCCTGGATGTCAGCAGCTTGCCGGATGGCGCGGTCACGGTCACGGCCGCACAGACGGTGAATGGCCAAACGGGATCGGGCAGTCTGGTGACCAGCAAGGCTGCGGCCGGGATTGCGCCTGTGGTGACCATCAGCTCGGCACCGGCGATCACGGCGGCGAATGAGCTGTCCTATACCGTCTCTGGCACCTGCACGGCCAATGGCACGGACGTAGATGTTCTGGTTGGCTCCGTCGCTGCCTCGGCACAATGCAGCGGTGGCATCTGGTCCACCGCAGGCCTGAATGTGAGTGGCTTGGCAAATGGACCCATCTCGGTCGTTGCTTCGCAAACGGTGGGTGGTCTGTCAGGCTCGGGCAGTTTGGTGATCAGCAAGGACTCGGAGGGACTTGCCCCGGTGGTCAGCATCACCTCGGCGCCTGTCATCACGGCGGCCAACGAGACGGGCTATACCGTCTCGGGCACCTGTTCGGAAAACGGTCTGGGGTTGACAGTGCACATCGGTGACATCGCCGTTGTGCCGCAGCCGGTCTGCAGCGGTGGCATCTGGTCCACCGCAGCGATCGATGTCAGCAGCTTGCCGGATGAAGCGGTGCTGGTGACGGCTTCGCAGACGGTGGGTACCCAGACGGGTACCGGTAGCCTGGTGACCACCAAGGACACCGCAGGCGCCGCGCCCGTGGTGGCCATCACCTCGGCAGCAGCGATTACGGCGGCGAACCAGTCGGCCTATACCGTCTCTGGCACCTGCACGATAGAGGGCAGCAACGTGGCCGTCCTGGTCGGATCGGTAACGGCATCGGCGTCTTGCACAGGCGGCGTGTGGTCCACTGCAGCGCTGGATGTCAGTGGCCTGCCCAATGGATCGGTCACGGTGACCGCGTCGCAGACAGCGGACGGCCAGACGGGATCGGGCAGTTTCGTCACCAGCAAGGACTCCGCAGGGACTGCACCCTCGGTGACCCTCACTACGGCGCCAGCAATCACGGCCGCCAACCAGGCTGCCTATGTGGTATCGGGCAGTTGCTCGGTCAATGGCACGGATGTCTCCGTTCTGGTGGGCCAGGTCGCTGCAACGGCGCCTTGCAACAACGGCACCTGGACTACTCCGGGCATGGATGTCAGCGGTTTGCCCGCTGGCGCGGTCACGGTCATGGCCTCGCAAACAGCGGCTGGCCAAACGGGATCGGCGAGCGTGGTGGTCAACAAGGAACAGGGGGGGATCGTGCCCTTGGTGAACATCACCCCGCCACCTGATATCACCGCCACTAACCAGACGGCCTATACCGTATCGGGCACCTGCTCGGTGGCGGGTACCAACGTGGCCGTCCAGGTCGGCTCCATCGCGGCCTCGGTAGCTTGCGATGGCAGTACCTGGACCACCGGCCCTCTGGATGTCAGTAGCTTGCCCAATGGATCGGTGACGGTGACCGCCTCGCAGACGGTGAGCGGCGGCTCGGGATCGGCCAGTGTGGTGGTCAACAAGACTGCGGTCGCTACGGCGCCTGTGGTGACCATTGAATCGGCCCCCGTCATTACGCTGGCCAACCAAGCGTCCTATACCGTATCGGGCACTTGCTCGGCCAATGGCACGAACGTGGCTGTCCAGGTCGGCAATGTGACCGCCTCTGCGATGTGTAGCGGTGGAAGCTGGTCTGCTCCGAGCCTGAATGTCAGTGGCTTGCCCGAAGGCGTAGTGGTCGTAACGGCTGAGCAAGTCGTAGGTGGCGAGCCCGGATCGGACCGCGTGGAGACCACCAAGACTACAACAGTGATTGTTCCCGTGGTGGTCATCACCTCGGCACCTGCGATCACTGCATCCAATGAAGCCACCTATGCCGTCTCGGGCACCTGCTCGGCCAACGGTCAAACAGTGAGCGTGCTTGTTGGAACCCTACCTGCAGCGGCACTGTGCAGCGATGGCATCTGGGCTACCGAGCCCATTGATGTCAGTGGCCTGGACGATGGACCAATCACGGTGCAGGCCTCGCAAGACGTCGGTGGTCAAGTGGGGACGGTCAGCCTGGTGATCAGCAAGGACACGGCCGGCGCAGCACCTGCCGTGAGCGTGACCTTGGCACCGGCGATCACGGCAGCGAACCAAGCGGCTTACACCGTCTCGGGCACCTGCTCGGTGGACGGCACGAACGTGGCTGTCCAGATCGGCTCGGTAGCTGCATCGGCGCAGTGCAATGCCGGTATCTGGTCGAGCACGGCCGTGGATGTCACTGCCTTGGCCGATGGCCCGGTGACTGTGACGGCCTCGCAAACGCAGGGTGCCCTAACCGGCTCGGGCAGCCTGGTGACCACCAAGGATGCCGTTGGCGTGACACCCGTGGTGAGCGTGACCTCGGCACCGGCGATCACGGCGGCGAACCAAGCAGCCTATACCGTCTCGGGCACCTGCTCGGTGAACGGCACGAACGTGGCAGTCCTGGTCGGCTCGGTCACTGCATCCGCACAGTGCAATGCAGGCATCTGGACCTCTGGGGCCGTGGATGTCACTGGCTTGCCCGATGGGGCGGTCACGGTCATCTCCTCGCAAACCGCCAATGGTCAATCGGGATCCGGCAGCTTGGTGACCGCCAAGGACGCGGCAGGCGTCGCTCCTGTTGTGGCCATCACGTCCGCCCCTGCGATCACGGCATTGAACGAGTCGGCCTATTCCGTCTCGGGTACCTGCTCGGCCAATGCTGGGGTGGTGACAGTGCTGGTCGGCTCGGTGTCCACATCGGCGCAGTGCAACCTGGGCATCTGGACCACTCCGGCCATCGATGTCAGTGCGCTGGCTGATGGATCGGTTACGGTGACGGCCTCGCAGCTGTTGGACGAGCTGACAGGTTCCGCTAGCCTGGTGATTGGCAAGGACACGGCAGGCGCTGCCCCCGTGGTGACCGTGAGCTCGGCACCGACCATTACTTCGACTAATCAGGCGTCCTATGACGTTTCCGGTACCTGCTCGGCGAATGGCAGCCCTGTTGCGGTTCAGGTGGGATCGGTGGCTGCAACGGCCTCATGCGCGGGTGGTAACTGGGCCGCTACAGGCCTGAATGTCACTGCGCTGGCCAATGGACCGGTCACCGTGACAGCGGCGCAGACGGACGGCGGCCAGACGGGATCGGGCAGCCTGCTGACCCTCAAGGACACGGCAGGCGTAGTCCCTGTGGTGACCGTGGACTCGGCACCCGCCATCACGGCGACCAACCAGGCCGCATATACCGTCTCGGGCAGTTGTTCGGTCAGCGGCACCACTGTGGCAGTTCAGATTGGCTCGGTGCCTGCATCGGCACCATGCACGGCCGGCACCTGGACCGCCGAAGGCGTGAATGTCAGCAGCCTGGCCGATGGTTCGGTCACTGTGACCGCTGCGCAAACAGCGGGCGGAGTGATCGGATCTGGCAGCCTGGTGACCAGCAAGACCACCGGCGCAGTCGAACCTGAGGTGACCATCACGTCGGCACCTGCCATCACGGCAGCCAACCAAGCGGCCTATGTTGTCGCGGGCACCTGCTCGGTGAATGGCACCAATGTGAATGTCGAGGTCGGCTCGGTGCCTGCATCGGTGTCGGCATCGGTGGCCTGCACCAGCAACAGCTGGACGATCGCCGCGTTGGATGTCAGCACGGTACCCGATGGAACGGTGATCGTCACGGCTGCGCAAACGGCGGGCGGACTGACCGGGTCGGACAGTGTGGACGTCAACAAGGCCACCGGCGGAGTGCAACCCGAGGTGAGCATCAGCTCGGCACCTGCGATCACGGCAGCCAACCAAGCGGCCTATACCGTCTCGGGCACCTGCTCGGTCAACGGCACCAACGTGGATGTCGAGGTCGGCTCGGTGCCTACATCGGTGTCGGCATCGGTGCCTTGCACCAGCAACAGCTGGACGACCGCCGCGTTGAATGTCAGCACGGTGCCCGATGGAACGGTGACCGTGACGGCTACGCAAACGGTGGGCGGACAGTCCGGATCGGACAGTATGGACGTCAACAAGACGACCGGCGCAGTCCAACCGGTGGTCACCATCACGTCGGCACCCGCCATCACGGCAACCAATGCGTCGGCGTACTCCGTCTCGGGTACCTGCTCGGCCAACGGCAGCAATGTGGTTGTGGAGGTCGGCTCGGTGTCAGCCACGGCGCTGTGCAATGCCGGCATCTGGGCGACCGAGGGCATGGACGTCAGCGGTCTGGCGGATGGATCGGTTGAGGTGACGGCTACGCAAACGGTGGGCGGCCAGACGGTCACCTTCACCACCAGCAAAGATGTGGCAGGCGCCGCACCTGCGGTGGCGATCACCTCGGCGCCTGCCATCACGGCAGCCAACCAAGCGGCCTATACCGTCTCGGGCACCTGCTCGGCGGAGGGCGCCAACGTGGATGTGCGGATCGGCGGCCTCGCTGCATCGGCGGTTTGCAACACCGGCATCTGGGCCAGCTCGGCGATCGATGTCAGTGGCCTGGCTGATGGCCCGGTCTCTGTGTCGGTGTCGCAGACGGTGGGTGGCCAGACGGGCACCGGCGGTTTTGTGACCAGCAAGGATGCCGCTGGGGTGGTACCTGTGGTGGCCATTAGCTCGGCACCTGCGATCACCGCATTGAACCAGGGCGCCTACACCGTCTCGGGCACCTGCTCGGCCGAAGGCAGCACCGTAACCGTGCTGATCGGATCCATTCCTGCCTCGGTGCAGTGCAATGGTGGCATCTGGGCGACCTCGGGCGTGGATGTCAGTGGCCTGGCCGATGGCGCGATCACAGTGATGGCCTCGCAGAGCGCTGGTGGTCAAACGGGATCGGGCAGCTTGGTGACCAGCAAAGACTCGGCAGGCGCGGCACCATCCGTGGCCATTACCTCGGCCCCTGCGATCACGGCGAGCAACCAGACGGCTTATACCGTCTCGGGTACCTGCTCTGCGGATGGCGCCAACGTGGCCGTGCTGATCGGTTCCCTCTCGGCCTCGGCCGTGTGCAACGGCGGCATTTGGGCGACCTCGCCCATCGATGTCACCGGTTTGCCCGATGGATCGGTCTCCGTGACGGTATCGCAAACGGCGGGTGGCCAGACGGGCACCGGCAGCGTTGTGACCACCAAGGACTCGGCAGGCGCGGCACCATCCGTGGCCATTACCTCGGCACCTGCGATCACGGCAGCCAACCAGACGGCCTATAGCGTCTCGGGCACCTGCTCGGTCAATGGCAGCAATGTGGTGGTACTGATCGGCTCCCTGTCGGTCTCCGCGCCTTGCAATGACGGCACCTGGGCCACCGCGCCCGTGGACGTCAGTGGTTTGCCGAATGGACCGATCACGGTGACGGTGTCGCAAACGGCAGGTGGCCAGACGGGCACCGGTGGTTTTGTGACCAGCAAGGACTCGGTGGGCGTCGTGCCCGTGGTCACGGTGACCTCGGCCCCCGCCATCACGCTGGCCAACCAAGCCTCCTATGCCGTGTCGGGCAACTGCTCGGCGAACGGTAGCAACGTGGCGGTCCTGGTCGGATCCATACCGGCATCGGCAACCTGCAACGCTGGCGCTTGGTCGGTTTCGGGCCTGAATGTCAGTGGCTTGCCGAATGGACCGGTCACCGTAACGGCTGCGCAAACTGTGGGCGGCCAGACAGGGTCGGGCAGCTTGGGGACCAGCAAGCAAGCTGCAGCGGTGGCCGTGACGGTCAATGTGGCGCCTAGCATCACCAGCAGCAACCAGGCCAGCTATGGCGTTGTCTCCGGCAACTGCAGCGCCGCTGCGGGCACGGTGACGGTCAGCATAGGCAGCACCAGCAATACGGTGGCCTGCAATGCCGGCAGCTGGAGCCTGAGCGGTGTGGATGTGCGCAGCCTGCCCGAGGGTCCCGTCGAGGTGAGAGCCTCGCAGACGGTGGCTGGGACGGTTGTTTCCGGCACGCTCAATACCGTCAAGGACACGGCAGCACCGGTGGTGACAATCACCACGGCAGCGAACATCGGCAACGCCAACCAGAACGCCTATAGCTCTGCGGGTACCTGCACCAGCGGCGACGGTCTGGTGACGGTGCGTGTGGGATCTGTCACGGCGACGGTGGCCTGTGTCAACGGGGCCTGGACGGCGCCTGGTATGCGGGTCGGTGCCTTGCCCAATGGATCGGTCACGGTGACGGCATCGCAGACCGATGAAGCGGGCAATACCGGCAGCGACACGCGCCAGGTTTCCAAGAACACGGACTCCGGTGGCGAGCCGCCCGAACCGCCCGTCGCGTCGATCGCGGCCCAAAACGGCACCTGGATCATCAGCGATGAGCTCAATGGAGAGCCTGGTCGCGGCATGGGTATCGAAATCCAGGATGGCGTCCTGTTCATGCAGATCTACAGCTACCGCGAATCGGGTGAACCCACCTTCTTCACGGCCCTGGGGACCTTGCAGGACAACACCGTGACCGCTCCGCTGTACTTCTACGAAGGCGGGCGCTTCTTTGGCAGCGAGCAACGTGATGGCCATGCAGCCGGCAGCCCTGGCAATGTGGTGATCACCTTTACCAGCCGGACCACGGGGACGATCCAGTTCCCGGGCGAACCGGCGAAGGCCATGCAGCGCTTTGACTACGAAGGCACGCCAACGGGGGTCTTCTCCGACCCGGCGTTTGTCGACCGCTGGGCCATGGTCGAGCTCAACAGCAACAACCAACCGGTGCGCAACTGGTGGGCGGATATCGGCAGCAGCGAGCAGGTCTCCCTGAGCGAGGACTGGGCGGCTGCCGCGATGAGCTGGCCTTATCCACCGGGTGTGGCGACGACGGTCCATGGCTTCGGCGGCACCGTATCGGGCCATGTGCTGGCGCAGTGCAGCTACGGCGGCCGTGATCGGGTGTTCAACTGCTCGGGCAACAGGGCGGGCGCCACCGGAGGGCCGGTGATCGCAATGACGATGCAGCGTCATGTGGACCAGATCAACGGTACTTTGCAAGAAGGGGGTGGCGCTGTCCGGCGCCTGGTGGGCTTCCGCGTGGCACGCGCAGCCTACACCTGGCAGGACAACCAGAGCGTGCGCACCAGCTACTACGCACCGGGCTATGCACCCGAGTCGGGCACCTGGGTGGTCAGCAACGAGCTGCGGGGTCTGCCGGGTCGAGGTCTCTCGATCGAGCTGCAAAAGCCCATCAACAGTGAAGACCATATGTTGTTCATGTCGGTCTACGACTATCAAAGCGATGGGAAAGCGACCTTCCACAGTGTGCTGGGTGCGCATGATGCCTCTACCACGCCAGAGCCCAACACGCCGGATCTGCCCACCGTGCAGTACCAGGGTGGGCGCTACTTTGGTGGTCCGGCTGCGATTGCCAGCTTCAAGGATGACGCCGGTCTGACCCAGTCGATCCACTTCAGCGCTCCATCGGTGGGCACCCTGGCCTTCCCAGGTGAGCAGCCGGTGCAGATCGAGCGCTTCTACTACGGTGTGAACAAGGGTTCTGTCCAGTCGCTGCTTGGATCCTGGGCTGTGCTGTCCGCCACGGATGCGATGCCCAGCCGGAACTTCCGCTTCCAGAAGCGCGATGAGAACGCGGTGATCGATACCGACTCGGGCTATGTCTGTGTTGCTGAAGTGCTGCGCCAGTTCAACTTCCGCTGCAGCGCACCGAACGGCGCACCCGACTTCCGCTTTGTGGCCGGCTTCTATGGCGCGAGCACCGGCATTGTGGGAGATGCAGAAGACGCGCCGGCCATCACCGTGATGCGGGTGACCGATCCGAAGGGAGAGAGGGTGCAGACGGGCGACTGAGGAGGAGGGACACCGCTCGCCAGACCTGGCGCAGCGGTGTCCCAGCCCCTGAAGCGCCCAATTTCCTGGGTCATGCGCAATGGACATGGAATCTATGCCGGCCCTTGTTCTTCCCTGTAAGCCGAGGCCTTGATTTGGAGATGGAGGGCGCTGTCAGACATGTCAGACAGCGCTGAATCGGCAAAGGCCTTTGGCCTGCGTTGGCAAGGATCTGCCTTCCAGCCCGCCTTCATCGGCGGGCTTTTTTATGTGAATCGCCAGCGACAGATGGGCTTACAAAATGCAGCATCTCACCTTCATTTCTCCTCTGAAAACTCGCCGCTGAGGAGGACGCATGTGCGTGTTTATGAACGGTTGGAACTCCGCTGCTCTCCGTCGCAATTGGCACCCCACCCCCGCGGGGACGCTGTAACAGGCCATAGCCGAGACCTAGCTCCGCTTATAGATCGGTTCAATAAATTAATTTACCGTTTACCAAAGATTCGCAGTACCTTTGTGCTTGTGAGTAGTTGTGTCTGTATGAGTAATCAGCGGCACCTGTCCTTGACCGCCGGTTGGTAGGGTCTGAATGGATCACACCAAACCCTGGCGTCTTTGCGCGGTGCAGAAGGAGACGCTATGAACCCGCTTGGTGCAAAGAGATCCATCTGTCGTCTGCTGTACGGGGGGCTTGCGAGCTTGGCCCTCGTCTGCAGTTCCACCGCCTTTGCCGCTTCCTCCGGAACCGGCCGGGCCTATGGCCTGGAGGTCACTGCCAATGTGGCGGGCGCGGGACTGAATATCCCGGCGGCCGATACGGGGCAGCAGGCTGCACCACCTGATTTCAACATGCCCGTTTCTGTGGCGAGCGTGGGGGTGACCGCAGGGGTCAATCTTCTGAGTGTGGCGACGGGTGTCATCAACTCCTCCACCCAGAGCAATCTTGCGCAGAACAGCGTGGTGTCCAGCACCTCCGTCGATGGCTTGAACCTGAGTTTGGCAGGTCTGGCGCTGGGCGCCAATACCATCAGCTCGCAAGCGCGCATGGCCTGCGTCAACGGCACGCCACAAGGCTCTGGGGACGCACAGATTCTTGGCGGCACCGGGTCGCTGAGCGGCGTCAGTGCTTCAGTCAACGGCCTGGTCAATCTGACCATCAATGTACCTGGCTTGGGCACGGAGGTCGGCGTCAAGCTCTACACCAATGAGCAAAGCCAAAGCGGCACGTCGATGAGCGTGACTGCGTTGCGGATCGAGTTGGTGGCCAAGGCGCTGACGATTCCCTTGCTGAATGCCTCGGTGATCGTGGGCAATTCCACCGCGTCGATGCCCGATTGCAAGCCCACGGTGAGCTTGAATCCCTTGCCACCGATCAATGCGGGCAACCAGTCGTCCGTGCCGATCAGCGGCAGCTGCAGCGCTGGCAGCGGCAATGTGGCCATCAGCTCCAACCCTGCAGGCGTGGGTCAGTCACTGCCCTGTACGGCTGCTGGTACCTACACCGGCACGGTGAATGCCCAAGGTCTGCCGGATGGAACGGTGACGATCACCGCGATGCAGACGGCGTCCGGGCAGACCAGCTCGGCGAGCCAGTCGACCACCAAGAATTCCGGATCGGTACCTCAGCAGCCGGTGGTGGCCGTGGTCACGGCTCCGCAGATCACGGTGGCCAACCAGGCTTCGTACAGCGTGTCGGGCACCTGCTCGGCCAATGCTGAAGCAGTGGCCGTGACGCTGGGATCGGTGTCCACATCGGCGCTCTGCAGTGCTGGCATCTGGTCAGCCTCGGGCATCAATGTCAGCGGTCTGCCCGATGGTGCGGTGACGGTGACGGCCTCGCAGACTGTCGGCGGTCAGACGGGATCGGGCAGCCTGGTAACGGCCAAGGATGCGACTGCCCCTGCGGTGGCGATTACCTCGGCACCAGTGATCAATGCGGGCAACCAATCATCGTATGGCGTGGCAGGCAGTTGCTCGGAAGGCGGCGCAGCCGTCACGGTGCGGGTGGGCAGTGTCGCCGCTGTGCCCTCGCCAGTCTGCAACAGCGGTATCTGGTCGGCATCAGGCCTGGATGTCAGTGGGCTGCCGGCCGGCTCGGTCACGGTGACGGCGATGCAGACCGATGCCGCGGGCAATACCGGCAATGCCAGCCGCACGACCAGCAAAGACAGCAGCGCTGCCGCGGTGACGGTGCTGGTGGCGCCGCGCATCAACAGCGGTAACCAGGGCAGCTATGGCGGCGTCTCTGGCGCCTGCAGCGCGGCCGATGGCATGGTGACGGTGGCCATTGGCAGCATCAGCAATACGGTGGCCTGCAACGGTGGTGCCTGGGTACTGAGCGGCGTCGATGTGCGCGGCCTGCCGGAAGGCACCGTGCTGGTGAAGGCTTCGCAGACCGTGGCTGGCACGGTCATCTCCGGCTCGCTGAACACGGTCAAGGATACGACCGGGCCTGCGGTGTCGATCAGCACTGCGCCGACCATCGATACCTCCAACCAGGACGCCTACAGCCCCGCAGGAACCTGCACCAGTGGCGACGGCCCGGTCACGGTGAGCGTGGGATCCATCCGGGTGACGGTGGCCTGCGTCAACGGCAACTGGACGGCGCCTGGCATGCAGGTGGGCGCCTTGCCCAAGGGGCCTGTCACGGTGACGGCATCGCAAACCGATGAGGCAGGCAACACCGGCAGCAGTACCCGCGAAGTGACCAAGACCTCGGATGCTACTGGCGAGCTGCCCACCGGCCTGATCGCGCCCCAGAGCGGCACCTGGATCATCACGGAAGAGCTCAATGGTGAGCCAGGCCGCGGCATGGGCATCGATGTCCAGGACGGCGTGCTGTTCATGCAGGTCTACAACTACCGCCAATCGGGTGCACCCACCTTCCACACGGCCTTGGGTACGCTGAACAACAACACGGTGACCGCTCCGCTGTACTTCTACGAAGGCGGGCGCTTCTTTGGCAGCGAGCAGCGCGATGGCCATGAGGCGGGCAGCCCCGGCAATGTGGTGATCACCTTCAGCAGCCGCAGTACGGGCACGATCCAGTTCCCCGGAGAAGCGGCCAAGCCTATGCAGCGCTACGACTACGAGGGCACGCCTGTCGGTGTCTTCTCCGACGCGGCCTTTGTCGATCGCTGGGCCATGGTGGAGTTCAACAGCAATAACCAACCAGTGCGCAGCTGGTGGGCAGATATCGGCAACAGCGGACAGGTGGCTATGAGCGAGGATTGGGCCACTGCTGCGCTGACCTGGCCTTACCCGCCCACCGTGGCGACGGCTGTGCATGGCTTTGGCGGTACCTTGTCCGGCCATGTGGTGGCGCAGTGCAGCTACAGCGGCAGCGGTCTGCAGTTCAACTGCGCGGGCAACCGGCAGGGTGGCGCAGGCGGTGGGGCTGTGGTGGCGCTTACCTTGCAGCGCGGTGTGGACCAGCTGAGCGGCACGGTGCGCGAGGGCGGTGACGAGGCCCGGCGCCTGGTGGGCTTCCGTGTCGGACGCGCGGCCTACACACTGCAGAACAACCAGAATGTGCGTACCAGCTACTACGCGCCAGGCTATGCCCCAGAGTCGGGCACCTGGGTGGTCAGCAGCGAACTGCGCGGCCTGCCGGGCCGGGGTATTTCGATCGAGCTGCAGAAGCCGACCAACAGCGAGGACCATATGCTGTTCATGTCGGTATACAACTACGAGGCTGACGGCCAGGGCACCTTCCATAGCCTGCTCGGCGCCCATGATGCATCGACGACGCCAGAGCCCAACACGCCGGATCTGCCCACCGTGCAGTACCAGGGCGGGCGCTACTTTGGTGGCCCGGCTGCCATCGCCAGCTTCAAGGCCGATGCCGGTCTGACCAAGGCCATCCACTTCGCTGCGCCTTCGGTGGGAACGCTGGCCTTCCCCGGCGAGCAAGCGCTGCAGATCGAGCGCTTCTACTACGGCGTGAACAAGGCCTCGGCCCAGTCGCTGCGTGGATCCTGGGTGCTGCTGTCCTCCACGGATGCGATGCCCAGCCGGAACTTCCGCTTCCAGACCCGGGATGAGAACTCGGTGATCGATACCGACTCGGGCTATGTCTGTGTCGCGGAGGTGCTGCGCCAGTTCAACTTCCGCTGCACCGCGCCTTCTGGATCTCCGGTGTTCCGTTTCGTCGCCGGTTTCTACGGCGCCAGCACCGGCATCGTCGGGGATGCGGAAGATGCACCGGCCATCACCGTGGTGCGGGTGACCGACCCGAATGGCGAGATGGTGCAGGCGGGCGACTGAGGTTGGGGCTGCCACCGCGCGCCGGACCCGGCGCGGCGGTGGCCTCTGACCTTGCAGCGCGAGGCCCCGGCGAGGAACTGTTAAAATGCCCGGGCGCCATGCACTACAGAGCAACGGTTTCGCAGAAAACATCTGCAAACCGTTGTTTTTTATTGCCCGCGCCACAGACGCTGGCCCGGCTTTGCGAAGCAGGCTGGCAGCGATGGAGACCGTTTTACAGCTTGGGCCCTTGGGGGCACAGAGGTCGCGCGTCAGCCAGCAGGCATCCTGCTGGCTTTTTCTTCGTCTGTGGTCGACAAACCGGGCACAATGTCCGATATTGTGGATACTGCGCCGCTCGGGTGGGTGGCGCAAGGAGAGTCGCTGGCACAGGCCTTGCAGATGATGAATGTGCAGGCGGGTGTTGGCGCCTTGTGAAGGCGATGCGGCGTGCCGTGTCATCAGGCGTGGGGTTGCAAGCATCGGCGGGCAGCCCCCATTTTGGAAGGTACAGAACATGCCCAGTTACAACCCACCCTTTGAGATCCATGTCCACGGACAAGTGCAGCTGCGTGCCGATGTCGGCTTTGACCAGCTGCAAGAAGCCTTGAAGCCGCTGTGGGCCTATGCGGGCGCCAAGTCGCTGGTCGATGGCTCGGAGAGCGCTTACGAGGAAGAGCCCGGCATTCTGTTCGAGCCCAAGGACCATATGCTGCAGATGTGCTGGACAGTGCGCGGCGATGATGATTTCCGCCAGTCGCTGGACGACATGTGCATGAACCTCAACGAGCTGGCCGACCAGGGTTCGGCCATCGAGATCACCTTCTACGACGCCGAATTCGACGACGAGGAGCAGGACCGCGGCGCGGAGTCGCGCGACGACTTCATGATGCTGTTTGTAGGCCCGACGCCTGCAGCCATCATGCAGGTACAGCGCGATATGCTGGTGCAGGATGTGGTGAGCACGATGGAGCGCCACTTTGACGCTGGCGAACTGGTCGGTGTGGTGGCCGAGATCGACAAGCTGTTCAGCCAGCGCTTTGATGCCCTGGTGGATTCGCTGGAGATCGGCAAGCCCCCGCGTGGCACTGGCGGCCCCGGTGGCGGCCATGGCGGTGGCGGACGCCGCCCACGCCACCTGCACTGATCTCTCGCCAGCGCCCTCCCAGGCGCAGCAAGGTTTTTATCCCCAAGGCAGCCGCAGTGCTGCCTTTGTTATTGGTCTTGCCCATGTCCACCCCCGTCTTGCTTCCTTACCTGCAGTCCTACTCCACCAGCTTGCAGCAGCAGGCTGGCAGCCTGTTGCAATCGGGCAAGCTGGGCCAGTGGCTGCTGCAGCGCCATCCGCAGGCCCACCAGATGCGCTCGGACAAGGCCTTGCATGCCTATGTAATGGGCCTCAAGGGCGAGCACATGCGCAACAGCGCGGGCTTGGCCAAGGTGGTGTATGACAGCAAGCTGCAGCTGGTCTACCAGGCGCTGGGCATCCATGTGCGCACGGGCAAGAACCACGGCGGCAAGACCCAGTCTCGCCACGAGATCCGCATTGGCAGCCTGTTCAAGCACGCACCCGAGTCCTTTCTGCGCATGATTGCCGTGCATGAGCTGGCGCACCTGCGCGAGTCGGACCACAACAAGGCCTTCTACCAACTCTGCGAATACATGGAGCCAAGCTACCACCAGCTGGAGCTGGAAGTGCGGCTCTACCTGACCTGGCTGGACCAGGGCGGCCACCGGCTGTGGCAGGTCGCCGGCGATGCGGCGGACGCCGCTAGCTAATCAGCAGCGTGGCAGAGCTGCGGCGCCAGCCCCAGCCACTGCGCAGCGGCGTACTGCAGCGCCTTCAGCTCACCGGTCGTCGACAGGCGGCAGGCCTCGTCAGCGCCGGGCGCCTGCGCTGGCTTGCGCAGCATGCCGGTGGCATGCAGCAGGCTGTAGGTGCGGCGGGCGACCGGCGTGGCGGTGTCCAGCAGGCTGACCTGGTCGCCGACTAGGGCGCGCAAGGTATCGGCCACAAAAATATAGTGGGTGCAGCCCAGCACCAGAGTGTCGATCTGGTCTGGCTGTGGGCCAAAGGCACCCATGGCTGCCAGGTAGGTTTGGCACAGGCCCTGGATATGCGCAGCATCGGCGGCTGCATCGCGCCCGGGTCGGGTGCTGTCTTCAATCGCGCGCGCCAGCCCATTGCAGGCCTGCACCACAAAGCGGGTCTCGGTGGCATGCGCTGCCTGCAAGGCGGCAAAGCGGCTGCTGTTCACGGTACCCTGGGTGGCGATCACGCCCACCACATGGGTCTGGCTGTGCTGGGCCGCCGGCTTGAGGGCCGGTTCCACCCCGATGATCGGCAGGCCCGGGTGCTGCTCGCGCAGGCCTTCAATCGCGGCGGCCGTGGCTGTGTTGCAGGCAATGACCAGGGCCTTGATGCCGTGGCGCTCACGCATCTGCTGGGTGATGTGGGCGCAGCGCTGCTGCACAAAGGCGTCGCCCCGCTCGCCGTAGGGGGCGTTGCCGCTGTCGGCGAAGTAGACAAACTGCTCATGGGGCAGCACATCGCGCAGCGCCTGCAGCACGCTCAGGCCGCCAATACCGCTGTCAAAAACACCAATGGGGGAGAGGGGGCTGGGCATGGGAACGTGCAGAGGTGAGGGCTTTTGAAAAAACAGCGGGCGAGAGGATTGTAGGCAGGCTGCAGGTTTTATGCATCGACTGCGGCCAGCAGCATCAGGCAGGTGCAGACAATGCTGACCAGCCAGACGCCGAGCGCCACGCCCAGCACATGGGGCCAGCGCGGCCAATGGGGCCAGCAGCGCCGCAGCAGGCAGTGCATCGGCGTTATCAGCAAGGCCTGCAAAAAGCTGGCCGAGATGAGGATGGGCCAGAGGCTGTCACCAGGGATGGCTTTCAGCAGAGCACCATCACCGGCCCAGATGAAGAGCTGTTCGGCCAGTGCGTAGCTGGCAAAGCCGGGCAGGCCCAGCGAGACAAAGGACAGAACCAGGCCGCCCGCGCTCCAAAGCAAGGGGCTGCGCTGGGCCTTGATCCATGGCCAAAGTCGCTGCAAAAAAAGCATGGCGGTATTGTGCCCGCGAATGCTGGCGGCATGCGCTGTAGCGCTTGGATTGCGGTGCCGATGCCCCAGGTTTTTGGCACAGATTTCCCCTTATGCGGCGCATTGCCTTGGGCGGCGGTGTATAAATTTGCCCTGTCAATCTGGGCTTTGCCCGGCATTGTTGCCAGCAGCGACCGCTGCTGCCCAACCAACAACAAGGAAAATGCAGCCATGGGCGCGCAATGGAAAGCAAAGGGCAAGGCGCTGGTCGCCGATGCCAAAGGAAAACTCTTTGGCAAATTGGTCAAGGAAATCACGGTGGCAGCACGGCTGGGTGGCGGTGATGTGGGCAGCAACTCGCGCCTGCGCATGGCCGTCGAAGCCGCCCGCAAGGCATCGATGCCCAAGGACACCTTGGAGCGCGCGATCAAGAAGGGCTCGGGCGCTGGCGCTGATGCCGTGAACTATTCGACCGTGCTGTTCGAAGGCTATGCACCCCACCGCGTGCCGGTGATGGTCGAATGCCTGACCGATAACCCCAACCGCACGGCACCCAATATGCGCGTCTGCTTCCGCAAGGGCCAGCTGACAGCAGTGGCCTGGGATTTTGACCATGTGGGCATGGTTGAGGGCGAGCCAGAAAACGGTGCCGATGTGGAGCTGGCCGCGATCGAAGCCGGTGCGCAGGACTTTGAGCCTGGCGAAGAAGAGGGCGTGACCCTGTTCATCACCGAGCCCACCGACCTCGATACGGTCAGCAAGGCCTTGCCGGAGCAGGGCATCAAGGTGCTGTCGGCCAAGCTGGGTTACAAGGCCAAGACCCCCATCAGCATGGGCAGTCTGCCGGCTGAAGCGCAAGAAGAGGTGCAAGCCTTTTTGGCCGGCCTCGAAAACGACGACGATGTGCAGAACATCTATGTCGGCCTGGTGGACTGAGCAACGCCCGGCAACCCCACCCCAAACGGCCGATCAGGCCGTTTTTTCATGGGCGGGAGGCCAAGCTGCGTAGGCAGTTTGCGCTTCTTCATCATTTGCCCATTGACAGGCCAGGCCAGATATGCAGAAATTCGCTTGCGCTGGTCGTCGGCGTAGTTTAGATAAGAGCCCATACCATGAAAAAACTCATCGTCCTTGCCAGCATCGCGCTGGCATCCCAGTTTGCATTGGCCGCCGACAAGGCCCCTACCGCCCAGCAACAGCTGATGGGCACCTGCAACACTGAGGCCAAGACCAAGGAGCTCAAGGGCGATGACCGCAAGGCCTATATGTCCAGCTGCCTGTCCGACGGCCGCAAGCGCCAGCAAGAACGCATGAAGACCTGCAACGTCGATGCGACGGGCAAGAAGGGCGACGAGCGCAAGGCGTTCATGAGTGAGTGCCTGAAGAAGTAAGCAGCCTTGACGATTCGGCGCGCGAGCGCCGGGTCTGCCGAACCGGCCATAAAAAACGCCAAGCATGCGGACATGCTTGGCGTTTTGCGTTTTGCGTTTTGCGTGGTGCGCCCGGTGGGCGCCACAGGTCCCTACGCGTTTCGATTAGAAGCGGTGGCGGATACCGACGCCAAAGCTGGTGCCGTTGCCAAAGTCCTTGACCTTGTCGTACATCACGATGGCATAGCCATCGGTGCGCTTGGAGAAGTCGTAGTTGTAGCCGACGGAGACGGTGTCGCGCTTGGCATTGCTGTCTTGCAGCTTGCTGTGCGCCCAACCGGCAAGGATGCGGCTGGTGGCGCCCAGCGGCACGGTGGCGCCCAGGCTGGCGGTCTTGATCTTGAAGTCGGTGTCCTTGCCGGTCGTCTGGCCGTAGGTGGCATAGGCCTTCACAAAACCTGCGTCATAGCTGCTGCCGAGCATCCAGTTGCGGTGGTTCTCAGCCAGTACCGCTGGCACGGGGTTGCTCATGTCCACGTCTTCATAGAAGCCGGTGATGGCGAAAGGCCCGTTGGCGTAAGTGGCATTCAGACCGATGTTGTTCTTGCCGCCTTGGCCAGCTTGCTCGCCAAACTGGTAGTGCAGGTTGCCGCTGAAGCCGCCGACCTTGGGCGTGCTGTAGATCACCTGGTTGCTCCAACCGGTGTCGGAGGGGTTGCTGCTCTGCCAGCCGCTCTTGTTGAACAGCGACACGTTTTGGTGCAGCACCAGGGGCGAGAAGGTGAAGGAATCACCAAAGGGGTTCATCGAGATCGACGGCACGAAGTTCGGCGCCACGGTGCGGCCCAGGGTCACGGCACCAAAATCGCCGGACAGCGACACCAGCGCATCGCGCGACCAGAAAACGTCGCCAGTGAAGCGGCCGGGCGTGCCAGTGTCGGCGCGCATGAAGCTGGTCAGCAAAAAGCTGGCCTTGAGGCCGCCGCCCAGGTCTTCCGTGCCTTTGAAGCCGAACCAGGAGGTGGTCATGCCACCGCTGCCCAAGGTAGTGGTGCGGCCGTCATCGCCGGGGGCTTTCATCGAGCCGATATACATATCGACCAAGCCGGTGGCGGTGACCGATGACTGGGCCTGCGCTGCAGAGGCGCAGGCTGCCATCACGGCGAGGGCGAGCAGTTTGTTGTTGTTCATGGCATTCCTTTGTTACAAGCGTGTGAATTTGTGATAGCGGTGAATTGTGAAGTCAGTGCCGACCGCTCTGAGCAATATGTGTGCCAAAAGCCGAAAAAACCGCTGGTAAAGACCCGAGGTGTGGTGTGTACGCCGCATATCGGGCCTATACGGTTTTGGGTGGGCTTGGGCGCTGTTGGCTGGTTAGGGCGGCGGGTAGAGCGTGGAAGCAGCCAGGATGCTGCGACCGATTGCTGTCCAACATTGATGTAGCTCAATGTGTGCAGCGCGCAATCGCGGCACAGTGCGGACCATGCCTGACTCACTCCGCCTGGATGAATTTGCCCTGACCAGCGCCAGCGCTGGTGCCCTGCTGCGCCAGCGCCACCAGCCGCTGCAAGAGGCGCTGTACCTGGAGCGGGGCTCCGTTGCCTTTGGTGTCCAGGAGGAGGGGCGTATGCGCCATCTGCTGGGCATCATGGAGGGGCCTTGCTGGCTGGATGCGGCCCCCGCGCTGGCCGATCAGCCCTGTGCAGTAGACATGGTGGCGCAGACGCCCGTGCAATGGCGCGCCGTACCGGTGGGCCATCTGCGCAACTATTTGCAGCGATGGCCGGCCGAAGCCCAGGGACTGGTTACCAGCATGGCCCAGGGCTACTGCCAGCAGGCAGCGCTGGCCGTCAGCCGGGTGGCGCAGGATGCAGTGGCGCGCTGCGCGCAGTGGCTGCTGCAGCATGCCGAGCCGGGCGACCAGGGCCTGCGGGTGCAGCTGGCGCAATCCAAGCGGCAGATTGCTGCACACCTGGGCATTGCGCCTGAGACGCTATCGCGCGTGCTGCGCCAGCTGCGCGACCAGGGCCTGCTCGACGGCCTGGGCAAGAACCTCTGGCTGCCGCAGCCCGAATCCTTGCGCCAGCTGGCCAAGGCCTAGGGACCCTCTGCAAAACTCCCTGCCGTGGTCTGAATGCGGACTCGGGCGATCCGCTGCGTTGTCTTCCTTGTCAATAGCTACGGCTATTGACTGCAAAAGACGCCTTGCGGCTCATCCCGATCCGCGTCCATCCCGCTTGGCGAGGGTTTTGCAGAGCATCCCCAGGGACCCTCTGCAAAACTCCCTGCCGTGGTCTGAACGCGGACTCGGGCGATCCGCTGCGTTGTCTTCCTTGTCAATAGCTACCGCTATTGACTGCAAAAGACGCCTTGCGGCTCATCCCGATCCGCGTCCATCCCGCTTGGCGAGGGTCTTGCAGAGCATCCCTAGCCCGCCATTTGTAACGCGGGTTTCCTCCGTCCGGCTTTGTCCCGATACCGGCTCCGGGACTAAACCGCCAAGATGTGCGCACCTGAAAGGATGTGCCACATGCCAAATACTATGATTTGCTATCCCCGTGGCGGCGCCTGCCTCCGGGCCATGCTGGCCAGGTAGCCCGGCATGGATGGCAGGCAGGTGCATTGGCAGCCGGATTCTCCGCCTCCGGTAGACGACCTGCGTGATACGGCCGGACCCTGGCTGTGGCGGCTCTGGGTGGTGGTGCCGCTGATGGTGCTGCTGGGCACGGCCGTGGTGCAATGGTTGGCGATCCATGCCAGCCAGCAGACGGTGATCAGCCAACTGTCAGCCCAGCAGGCCGACGAGACCGAGATGCTGGCCCGGATGATGGGCAGCAAACTGGAGCAAAGCCAGAAAGTGCTGGGCGCGCTGGCCGAAGCGGCGGCGCCCTGGGTGCAAGGCCCGGCATCGCAAGACCCACCGCTGTTGGACCAGGGCGTGGCGGCCACACGCTACTTTGACAGCCTGGTGTTTGCACGCGGCAGCCAGGTCTTCAGGCGCCATGTGCGCGATCCGGGCGAGGGCGATGAGGCGGTCGAGCCGACGGAGCGGGATTTGCTGCGCCGGGTGATGGTGGATGGCAAGCCGCTCGTGTCCGAGCCCTTCAGAAGTGCGCCGGGCGGGCCCAGCATTGCGCTGGGCATTCCACTGCGCGACAAGCAGGGCACCGTGCGGGGCGCGATGGCCGGCGTGCTGCGCCTGCAGTCACAGAGCCTGCTGCCGGTATCGCTGGCCACCACGCCGCCCAACAGCGGGCAACTGGTGCTGATGACCGCTGGCGGAGTTCTGATTTCCCACCCCGACCCCGCCCGCATTCTGGGCACGACCGAAGACGATAGTTTGCTGGCCCAAGTGCTGCAGCGCTGGCAGGAGCGAAGCGCCAGCGGCGGCGCCCAGCCAGCGCAGTCCTGGTGGCTGGCGCCCCACCTGGTGAGCGTGGCGCAGATGCCTGCCGCCCGCTGGCTGGTGGTGCGGGTGATGCCCCATGAGCAGAGCCTGCAAAGCTGGGGACGCCAATGGCGCAGTTGGTGGTGGCTACTGCTGATGCCCTTGGCGCTGGCGGCCCTGACCTGGCTGTGGCTCTGGACGCATAGCCGTCGCTTTAAACAGTTGGTGGCGCAGACGCCGCTGCCGCTGGCCCCGGCACCGGTGCTGGCGTTGGCCTCGGGGCCGGTTCAGGCGGCCGACCCGGCCAGCGGCCCGCCGCCCGACGAGATCGACCGCATGGGCATGCACCTGCAAGAGCTGGGTCAGCAGCGCGAATCGCTCGCCGAGCAGCTGCGCCAGCAGCAGCAATTGTCTGAGAGTGTGCTGGCGCATGCGCGCTTTTCGTTTTTGCTGCTGGAGGGGGACCAGATCCAGCAGGTCTCGCAGGCGCTGGCGCATTTGCTGGGCTACAGCCGCCAGGATCTGCAGGGCCAGCCGGTGCGCATGTTGGCCATGGCCGACCAGGATTTTGACCAGGCCTGGGAGCAACTGGCCCCGGATCTGGAGCGCCAGGGCAGCGCCGAGACCAGCGTGGTGCTGCGCCACCAGTCGGGCGCGCCGGTCACCGTCAGCCTGCACCTGGTGAATATTGCGGACGCCGGCCCCAACCTGCGCTGGTGCTTTGTGCGCGCCGGCCAAGCCCGGGTTGCAGCGCTGTCGCCCAGCCGCATGGACAAGCTCACCTTGTTGCCCAATTACGAAGCGCTGCTGCTGCACCTGACCGCCTTGCTGCAAGCCCGGCGCGAGGGGCTGGACCAGTCCTCGCCCAGCGCGCCGGTGCTGTTCTATGTGAATGTCGACAATATGTCGGCCATCAATGCGCTGGCCGGCCATGCGCAGGGCGATCTGGTACTGCAGCATGTGGCGCGCCAGCTGCAACTGCTGCAGCCTTTCCAGGGCTATGCGGCGCGGGTGGCAGGCGACAAGTTTGCGCTGGTGCTGCGCCAGTGCAGCCCGGAAAAGGCCCATGAGCTGGCCGCGCAACTCTGCGACACCTTGCAGAACTGGCAGCCCCAGCTGCGTAGCAAGCATTTTGTGGTCACCGTCAGCATCGGACTGCTGCAGATGGATGCCACGTTTGCCGATGCCCTGCAGGTGGTGCGTGCCGCCGACATGGCCAGCTACAGCGCCAAGCGCCAGGGCGGCAACCGCGCCTGCTGGCGTGAGGCCAAGGTGGCCTGAGTGCTGGTCGGCAGCGCAAGGAGCAACGTGAACAGCTTGGGGTAAGAACCGGGACGGCCTGTAGGTGGCAACTGCTAAGCTTGAATGTCTTCATTCAAAACACTCGCATGCGCGACCAAGCCCTGTTTGACAAGATTGACCTGCACCTGATCCGGGTGCTGCACACGGTGCTGACCGAGCGCAGCGTCTCGCGGGCGGCCTTGCGCCTGGGCATGTACCAGCCGGCGGTGTCGGCAGCGCTCAAGCGTCTGCGCGATCTGGCCGGCGACCCCTTGTTGGTGCGCTCGGGCGCGGCCATGATGCCCACGGACAAGGGCCAGCGCATGGTCGAGCCCGCGGCAGCCATCTTGCGCGCGGCCGAAGGCCTGTTCAGCGATGCCCGCGATTTTGACCCGCAGACAGCGACCCGCACCTTCCGCATTGCGGCGAGCGATTACTTTGATCCGCTGTTCTTGCCCGCGCTGGTGACCCGCATCAAGTCCGAGGCGCCGCTTTGCGTGGTGGAGATATACCCGCTGTCGTCCGAGACCCATTACCATGCGCAACTCGCCCAGGGCGATATCGATGTGGTGGTCGGCAACTGGCTGCAGCCGACCGGCGACCTGCACATGACCAGCCTGATGAGCGACGAAGTGGTCAGCCTGGTCAGCCAGCGGCACCCGGCAGTGCGGAGGGGCTGGGATGTGGAGGCCTGGCTGCAGGCTGAGCACATTGCCCCGACTCCCACCCACCCGGGCGCGCGCGGCATCATTGACGCGCGGTTGGATGCGCTGGGGGTGGAGCGGCGCATCATGGCGCGCTGCGCGCATTTCAGTGCCATCCCGGGGATGGTGGCATCGAGTTTGCTTGTGCTGACCACCGGGCGCCAGTTCTGCGAGCGCTTTGTCGACAAGCATGCGCTGACCATTCTGGAATGCCCGCTCAAGCTGCCGGCACTGGACTATTACCTGCTCTGGCATGCCCGCAGCCATGCCTCCGAAGCTGCCATCTGGCTGCGCGCCTGCCTGAAGAAAACTGCACTGTCGTTGCGCAGCCCCGTGGCTTATTCGGTGTGAGTGCGTGCATCTTCAAGCCCAATGCCCGCGTCGGGTAACAATTTGAGGGACAATTGCCGCCCATGAAAGAACAGACCCCGACACCGACAACCGATGGCGACACGCCACGGTTACAGCTGATCGGCATCACCAAGCGCTACCCAGCGGTTGTAGCCAATAACAAAGTATCGTTGACCGTACGCGCTGGTGAGATCCACGCGGTGCTGGGCGAAAACGGTGCGGGTAAATCGACCCTGATGAAGATCATCTACGGCTCGGTTAAACCCGATGAGGGCCAGATCCTGGTTGACGGTCTGCCCGTACAGATCCGCAATCCGCAGGAAGCACGCCAGCTGGGCATCAGCATGGTGTTCCAGCATTTCAGCCTGTTTGATACCCTGACCGTGGCCGAGAATGTCTGGCTGGGCCAAAGCAAGCAAATGTCTTTGGCGCAAGTGACCGCTCGCATCAGCGAGGTGGCCAGTGAATATGGCTTGGAGATCGACCCGCTGCGCCCAGTACACAGCCTGTCGGTAGGCGAAATGCAGCGAGTGGAGATCATCCGGGGCCTGCTGACCCGGCCGCGCTTGTTGATTCTCGATGAGCCCACCTCGGTGCTCACGCCCCAGGCGGTGGAGAAGCTGTTTGTGGTGCTGCGCAAGCTCGCCGCTGAGGGCTGCAGCATTCTCTATATCAGCCACAAGCTCCATGAAATCCGCGCGCTGTGCAGCGCCTGCACGGTGGTGCGTGGCGGCCAGGTGACGGGTGAATGCGATCCGCGCGAGCACAGCAATGCATCGCTGTCGCGCATGATGATTGGCGCCGAGCCTGCACGGCTGGAGCTGCGCCCCAGCAAAGTGGGCGCTGCTGTACTGCAGGTGCAGCAGCTGCGTTTGGCCCGGCAAGACCCTTTTGGCATGGACCTGGACGGCATTGCGCTGCAGGTGCGCGCTGGTGAGGTGGTGGGCATTGCAGGGGTATCGGGCAACGGCCAGCGCGAGCTGTTGTATGCGCTATCGGGCGAAGACACCCGCGCCGAGCCGCAGATGGTGATGGTGGATACCACGCCCGTGGGCCGCATGGGCCCGGGCCAGCGCCGCGCGCTGGGCCTGCATTTTGTGCCGGAAGAGCGCCTGGGCCGGGGCGCTGTGCCCAGCATGAGCCTGGCGCACAACCTGGTGCTGACGCGCAATGAGATGCTGGGAGCAGGCGGCTGGCTGCGCATGGGCCAGCTCGACGAGATGGCGCGCGGCATCATCGCGCGCTTTGGCGTCAAGGCCGGTGGGCCGCATGCCAGTGCGCAGTCGCTCTCGGGCGGCAACCTGCAGAAATTTATTGTCGGCCGCGAGATCGATGCCAAGCCGCGCTTGCTGATCGTGTCGCAACCCACCTGGGGTGTGGATGTGGGCGCGGCCGCGCAGATCCGGGGCGAGATTTTGGCGCTGCGCGATGCGGGCTGCGCGGTCCTGGTGCTCAGTGAGGAGTTGGAAGAATTGTTTGAGATCAGCGACCGCCTGCATGTGATGGCCAAGGGGCGGCTGTCCCCCTCGGTGAACCGGGCCGATGCCTCGGTGCAACTGATCGGTGAATGGATGAGTGGCCTGTGGGAAGGGCGCGGCGCTGCTGCTGCTGCTGCTGCTGCCACCGCCTCGGTCGAGCCGCAAGGGGGCCAACATGCTTAAGCTGGAGCAACGCCCCCAGGCCTCGCGCTTCTGGACCTTTGGCTCACCGGTGCTGGCTTTGCTGATCACCGTGCTGATAGGGGTCGGCCTGTTTGTGCTGTTGGGCAAGGATCCGGTCAAGGGGCTGCAGGCCTTTTTCTGGGAGCCCATCAAGTCCGGCTATGCGCTGGGCGAGCTGACGATGAAGGCCACGCCGCTGCTGCTGATTGCGCTGGGCCTGGCCGTGTGCTTTCGCTCCAATGTCTGGAACATTGGCGCCGAGGGCCAGTTCGTCATTGGCGCCGTGGCTGCGGGTGGCATGGCCTTGCTGGCCGACAAGAACACCGGCCCCTGGATCATTCCCGTGATTCTGCTGGCTGGCATGCTCGGCGGCATGGTCTGGGCCGGCATCGTCGCCTGGCTGCGTGACCGCTTCAATGCCAATGAGATTTTGGTCAGCCTGATGCTGGTTTATGTTGCGACCCTGGTGCTGGGCTACCTGGTCTACGGGCCCTGGAAGGACCCGATGGGCTACAACTTCCCGCAGACCAAGAGCTTCGAGAAGATCACGCAAATCCCCAAGTTGGTGCAAGGCATGCGCATGAACATCGGCGTGCTGATTGCGCTGGCCGGTGCTGCGATGCTCTGGATCTACCTGTTCCGCACCCGTGCCGGCTTGGCCCAGCAGGTGGGCGGTTTGGCGCCATCGGCGGCCCGCTATGCCGGGTTCTCGTCGCGTAAGGCCCTGTGGACGGCGCTGATGATCTCGGGCGCCACCGCTGGCCTGGCGGGTGCGCTGGAAGTGGCCGGCCCGCTGGGCCAGCTCACCCCCTATGTGCCTGCCGGCTATGGCTTTGCGGCCATCATCGTCGCCTTTGTCGGTCGCCTGCACCCGGTGGGCATGGTTTTCTCCGCGATTCTTATGAGCATGTTCTATATCGGCGGTGAGCTGGCGCAGTCGCGCCTGGGCTTGCCCAAGGCCTTGACGGGCGTGTTCCAGGGCCTGCTGCTGTTCACCTTGCTGGCCTGCGACACCTTGGTGGTCTACCGCCTGCGTTGGGTGGCATTGCGCGCTGCAGTCAAGGGAGGCCTGTGATGGAATCCTATGCACTGCTTTTGGGCGCCACCCTGAGCGCTGGCACTGTTTTGGCGCTGGCCGCGCTGGGCCTGCTGATCAATGAGAAAGCCGGCATCGTCAACCTGGGTGCCGAGGGCATGATGCTCTGCGCTGCCATTGCCGGTTTTGCCACCGTGGTACACACCGGCAGCACCTGGCTGGGCTTTGGCGCGGGTATGTTGGCGGGCGCGGTACTGGCCGCCATCTTTGGCGTGCTGGTGATCTGGCTCAACACCAACCAGTACGCCACGGGCCTGGCGCTGTCGCTGTTTGGCGCAGGCTTCTCGGCCTTTGTCGGCCTGTCCTATGTGCAGGCCAAGCTGCCCAGCCTGCCCAAGTACGCCATCCCTGGCCTGGCCGATATCCCGCTGCTGGGCCCAGCGCTGTTTACCTTGCACCCGCTGGTGTATGGCGCGATGGCGCTGGTGCTGGTGATGATGTGGTTCCTCTACCGCACCCGCGCCGGCCTGGTGCTGCGCGCGGTGGGTGAATCGCCCAGCTCCGCCCATGCGCTGGGCTACCCGGTGCGCCGCATCCGCCTGATGGCGGTGGTGTTTGGCGGCGCGATGTGCGGCCTGGCCGGTGCCTATATCTCGACCGTCTACACCCCCCTGTGGGTGGAAGGTATGGTCTCGGGCCGGGGCTGGATTGCACTGGCGCTGACCACCTTTGCCACCTGGCGGCCGGCCCGCGTACTGTTGGGCGCCTACCTGTTTGGCGGGGTGACCATGCTGCAGTTCCACCTGCAGGCCAGTGGCGTGCAACTGGCCAGCCAGCTGCTGTCGATGTTGCCTTACCTGGCCACCATCGTGGTGCTGGTGCTGATCTCGCGCAATCCGACCTGGATTCGCGCCAATATGCCTGCCTCTTTGGGCAAGCCCTTCTATCCGGGCTCATAAGCGCGTGTCACCACGCGCCCATAACGATAACAACGGCCCGGCTTTCGTTCATTTTTCATAAAAACCAAGGATTCATCCATGCAAACCGTGCGCAAGCGCTCCGTGATCAAGCTGATCGGCCTGTCGGCCCTGTCTCTGGCAACCCTGGCCGCCTGCGGCAAGAAGGAAGAGCCAGCGGCCCCCGCCACGCCAGCGCCGGCTGCTGCAGCGCCAGCGGCTGACAAGCTCAAGGTCAGCTTCATGTATGTGAGCCCGATTGGCGACGGCGGCTGGACCTTCCAGCACGAGTTGGCCCGCAAGGCGATTGCGCAGAAGTTTGGCGACAAGATCGAGACCTCGATGGTCGAGAGCGTGCCCGAATCGGCCGATGCCGAGCGCGTGCTGCGCGACATGGCGGGCCAGGGCAACCAGCTGATCTTTGCGACCAGCTTTGGCTACCAGGAGTTTGTGCAGAAGGCCGCAGCCGATCTGAAGAGCGTGAAGTTCGAGCACGCCACCGGCTACAAGCAGGCCGAGAATGTCGCGGTCTACGACACCAAGACCTTTGAAGGCGCCTACCTGGCCGGTATCGTCGCCGGTTCGATGACCAAGACCAAGACCGTCGGTGTGGTCGCCTCGGTGCCGATTCCGGAAGTGGTGCGCAACATCAACAGCTTTGTGCTGGGCGCGCAAAGCGTGGATCCGAGCATCCAGGCCAAGGTGGTCTGGGTGAACGAATGGTTTGCACCCCCCAAGGAATCGGAAGCGGCCACCAGCCTGATCAACGGCGGTGTGGACGTGATGTACCAGAACACCAACTCGCCAGCGGTGCTGAAGACCGCCGAAGAGCGCGGCGTCTACGCCTTTGGCAAGGACGGCGACATGAGCGCCTTCGCACCCAAGGCCCACCTGGGCTCGGCCGTGATCGACTGGACCCCTTACTACAGCAAGGTGGTGGAAGACACGCTGGCTGGCAAGTGGCAGACGGGCAACTTCTGGTGGGGCGTGAAGGAAGGCGCGATGGATCTGGTCAAGATCGCCGACCAGGTGCCGCAGGAAGCCAAGGACAAGGTCGCCAAGGCCCGGTCCGGCATGAAGGACGGCAGCTTTGCCGTCTGGACCGGCCCGATCATGGACAACAAGGGCCAGGAAGTGCTGGCCAGTGGCGCCGTGGGTGATGACGCCTTCCTGCGCGGCATCAACTTCTACGTCAAGGGCATTGAAGGCGCGGTGCCAGGCGCCAAGTAAACGCGCTGCCCGGCTATCGCTACAGACTGCGGCGGCCGGGCGCGCTGGCAAACAAACAACAAAGCAGCGCCGCTAGCTGGCGGGCACTTGGAACCTGGCCCGATTTATGCATATATTGGCCGGGCGATGTTCTACCCGCTGCAGGGCTGCGTCGCGGCATGCATGGCTCGACATTCCAACAACATTCGAGGACACACAGAGATGACTGATTTCCACAAGCGTTCGCTGATCAAAGTCGCCGCACTTTCCGCGCTGGCCGCTGCCGCCATGGTGGGTTGCAGCAAGAAGGAAGAGGCGCCTGCGCCTGCACCCGCTGCTGCCCCGTCCGCCGCAGCCCCTGCTGCCGATCCTTTGAAGATTGCCTTTGCCTACGTGGGCCCGGTGGGCGACGGTGGCTGGACCTTTGCGCACGACCAGGCGCGCAAGGCGCTGGAGAAGGAATTTGGCGACAAGATCCAGACCAGCTATGTGGAAAGCGTGCCCGAAGGCGCCGATGCCGAGCGCGTGCTGCGCGACATGGCCACCCAGGGCAACAAGCTGGTGTTTGGCACCACCTTTGGCTACATGGATGTGATCCAGAAGCTGGCGCCCGATTTTGCCGATATCAAGTGGGAACATGCCACTGGCTACAAGGTGGCGGGCAATGTCAGCACCTATGACAGCCGCACCTATGAAGGCGCCTACTTGGCCGGTATCATCGCCGGCTCAATGACCAAGTCCAACACCTTGGGCGTGGTGGGCTCGGTGCCGATTCCTGAAGTGATCCGCAACATCAACAGCTTTACCCTGGGCGCGCAAAGCGTCAACCCCAAGATCAGCACCAAGGTGGTCTGGGTCAATGAGTGGTTCAGTCCACCCAAGGAAACCGAAGCAGCGACCAGCCTGATCAACGGCGGCGCGGACATTCTGTTCCAGAACACCGACTCGCCGGCCGTGCTCAAGACCGCCGAAGAAAAGGGCAAGCGCGCCTTTGGTTGGGATTCGGACATGACCGCCTACGGCCCCAAGGCCCACCTGGGTTCGGCCATCATCAACTGGACCCCTTACTACATCGACACCACCCGCAGCGCGCTGGAAGGCAAGTGGACCAGCCGCCAGACCTGGTGGGGCGTGAAGGAAGGCACGATCGACCTGGTGTCGATCGCTGACGACGTGCCCGCCGAAGCCAAGGCCAAGGTGGACGAAGTCAAGAAGGGCCTGAAGGACGGCACGTTCAGCATCTGGAAGGGCCCCATCCTGGGCCAGGACGGTAAGGAAATTCTGGCTGCCGACAAGGTTGCCGATGACGACTTCCTCAAGGGCATCAGCTTCTACATCAAGGGCGTGGAAGGCAATGTGCCGGGCAAGTGATGTGCGGGGGCTGCACCCAGTCTAAGAGCCGCTAACACGGCCCAGCAAACCGAAGGTTTGCGGTTGAGACGAGGCGCCAAGCCGCAGGCAGTACATTAGTACGACAAGGCTTGGCGCGGCCGGCGAGGCAACGAAGTATCAAGGGTTGTGTTATCGGCTCTAAACGCGAGTGGCAGCGGTGCATTTAGCCCCGGTGCTACCATTGCGACCCAAGGCTGCCTCAGGGCAGCCTTGTCATTTATACAAAGAGATTTCCCCCGATGATCGAAGCCCAACAATGGCACCCGGTTGCCTTGTCTGATGCCGTGGTGAGCGCCCCGCTGCCGGTGCGCCTGCTGGACCAGGAACTGGTGCTGTGGCGTGATGCGCAAGGCCAGGTGCAGGCCTTTGTCGACCGCTGCCCGCACCGCGGTGCCCGCCTGTCGCTGGGCCGCGTGCAGGATGGCCAGCTGGAGTGCCCCTACCATGGTTGGCAATTTGCCAGCGGCGGCCAGTGCGTGAAGGTGCCGGCCGTGCCCGCCTTTGTGCCACCTGCCAAGCACTGTGTTGCGTCCTATGGCGTGCAAGAGGCCCATGGCCTGGTGTGGGTGCAGCTGGCGCCCGATTCGGAGGGCCAGCCCGCCACGCCGCTGCCGGTGTTCGAGGCCGAGGCCGATGAGCGCCTGCGCAAGCTCAACTGCGGCCCCTACGATGTGGAGGCCAGCGCGCCCCGCATCATCGAGAATTTTCTGGACATGTCGCACTTCGGCTTTGTTCACGAGGGCTGGCTGGGCAGCCGCGATGCGACCGAAATGTCGCACTACGAGGTGGAAGCGACCGACCGGGGCGTGAAGGCCACCGGCTGCAAGGCCATCCAGCCCCAGTCCAATCTGCACTCGACCAAGCCGGCCGAAGTGGACTACGCCTATGAGGTGACCGCCCCCTATACCGCCTTGCTGACCAAGGTGCCCGAGAGCGGTTCGAGCAAGCAGGGCTGGCGCGAGGCGATTGGCCTCTTTGTCTGCCCGGTCACGCCCGAGCGCAGCCGCGTCTGGTTCCGCCTGGCTGTGGCCGATTTCGAGAGCACCGATGCGCAGCTGCAGCAGTTTCAGCATACGATCTTTACCCAGGACCAGCCGGTGCTGGAATCGCAGATGCCCAAGCCTTTGCCGCTGGATGCCAAGGCAGAACTGAACTCACCGGCCGACCGCATGTCCGTCGCCTACCGCCGCTACCTCAAGGCCAGTGGCGTTACTTTTGGAGTGTGTTGAGATGTACACCGTCCCCCAGATTGAAGCCGCCCGCCTGCCCGGCCTGCTGCGTGCCATGCCCAAGGCCGAGCTGCATATGCACATCGAAGGCTCGCTGGAGCCCGAGCTGATTTTTGCGCTGGCCCAGCGCAATGGCGTGGCCTTGTCCTATGCCGATGTCGAGAGCCTGCGCGCAGCGTATGCCTTCACGAACCTGCAGAGCTTTCTCGATATCTACTACGCGGGCGCCAGTGTCTTGCTGACCGAGCAGGACTTCTACGACATGGCCATGGCCTACCTGGAACGCGCCGTGGCCGACAACGTTGTACACACCGAGATCTTCTTTGATCCGCAGACGCACACTGCCCGGGGCGTGGCCATGGCGCCGGTGATTCAGGGCCTGCACAAGGCCTGTGTGGATGCGGAAAAGCGCTGGGGCATCAGCTCGCAGCTGATTCTGAATTTTCTGCGCCACCTGAGCGAAGAAGAAGCGCTGCAGACCCTGGACGAGGCCCTGCCTTACCGCGCTTACTTCAGTGGTGTGGGCCTGGACAGCAGCGAGGTCGGCAACCCGCCAGAGAAGTTTGCCCGCGTGTTTGCGCGCTGCAAGGACCTGGGCCTGCGCCGCGTAGCCCACGCCGGGGAGGAGGGGCCGCCCGCCTACATCTGGGGCGCCCTGGATCTGCTGCATGCCGAGCGCGTAGACCATGGCGTGCAAGCGGTGCATGATGCGGCGCTGATGCAGCGCCTCAAGGACGAGCGCATTCCGCTCACGGTCTGCCCGCTGTCCAACCAGAAGCTGCAGGTTTTCCCCGATCTGGCTGACCACAATATGCCGCAGCTGCTGGCTGCTGGCCTGGTGGCCACCGTCAATTCGGACGACCCGGCCTATTTTGGCGGCTATATCAACGAGAACTTTGTGCAGCTGTTTGCCGCCACCGGCATGGGATCGGACGAAGCCTACCAGCTGGCCGCCAACAGCTTTGAGGCCAGCTTTGTGCCCCAAAGCCGCAAGCAGGCTTGGCTAGGACAGCTGCAGATGGCCTTTGCGGAGGCGGCCCGTCAAAGCTAAACGCGAAAGCACCAAGGGCGCCGCAAGGCGCCCTTGTTATTGGTGGGTGTGCAGATGTCTTAAGCCGCTGCCGGTACCGACTCGGACAACATCGCATTGCGCAGCTGCAGCGCATAGCCTTCGAGCACCGCGCTACCGGGCTCTTTGCGGGGCCAGCTGAAGCTGACGCCATCGTCGGCATGGCGGGGCACCACATGCAGGTGGAAATGCGCGACGGTCTGGCCGCCTTCGACGCCATTGGCCTGCAACAAGGTCAAGCCGGCGGGCTCAAAAGCGATCTTGGCAGCCAGCGCGACCTTGCGCGCTGTCTGCATCACCGCGGCCGATTCTTCGTTGGTGATCTCGAAGATATTGGCCGCATGGCGCTTGGTGGCTACCAGCACATGGCCGGGGTTTACTTGGCCCAGGTCCATAAAGGCCATCGTCAGTTCGTCCTCATACACTTTGGCCGAGGGAATATCGCCTTGTACCAGTCGGCAGAAAATGCAGACACCGGCAGGGGATGGATCAACAAAATGCGGCATGGGCCAGGCTTCCTCCTAAGGGATCGCGGTGCTGTGTACATGCACAGCGCCTGCGGTAATGGGTTTCACCAACAGGTAAAACAAACACTATAGACCGCAGATATGACCTGCGTGTGCACCTAAGGCTGGTGTTTTCCCTGATTAACCTTTGCGCTGCTGTCAGCCTACATCCCGTGTTGCTGCGCGGCCCACAATCTCGGCTGCCAACAGCACCGCCGCAGCGCATAGAAACTATTGCTGGGCTTGTATAACGGCAGCCCTTGGCAGCCGCTAAGCTGGGCGCCATGCATATTTACCGTTCCGCCCTGTTGCGCTTTGCCGAAGATGGCAGCGCCCTGTATGAAGAAGATGGCCTGCTGGCCGTGGCACCCGGGGCCGATGGCCGCGAGCGGGTGCTGGCCGCTGGCAGCTGGCAGGCGCTGTCGGCACAGCTGCTGGCCCAGGCGGGGGCTGATACCGTCGTCGAGCACCTGCCGGGCCGCATCATTGCGCCAGGCTTTGTGGACATGCACATCCACTACCCGCAAACCGATGTGATCGGCTCGCCCGCCAGCGGCCTGCTGCCTTGGCTCAATGACTACACCTTTCCACATGAATCGCGCTTTGTCGACGCCCAGTACGCCGGCGAAGTCGCGCATTTCTTTGTCGACGAACTGCTGCGCAATGGGGTGACCACGGCGCTGACCTTTGCGACCTCGCACCCGGCATCGGCCGATGCGCTGTTTGCCGAGGCGCAGCAGCGCCAGATGCGGCTGATCACTGGCAAGGTGCTGCAGGACCGCCATTCGCCCGATGGCGTGCGCGATGAGACCGAGCAAAGCCTCATCGATACCGAAGCGCTGATCCGCCGCTGGCATGGGGTGGACCGCCTCGGTTATGCGATCACGCCGCGCTTTGCGCCTACCAGCACCGATGCCCAGCTGCGCGGTGCCGGCGAGCTGGCGGCACGCTACAGCGATGTCTGGATCCAGTCGCATGTGGCAGAAAACCTGGACGAGATTGCCTGGGTGCGCGAGCTCTTCCCCGACAGCCGCAGCTACCTGCAGGTCTATGCCGACAGAGGGCTGATGCGGGAGCGGGCCGTGTATGCGCATTGCATCCACCTGGATGCGCGCGACCGCGCACTGATGCACGAAACCCGCACCGCCGCAGCGGTGAGCCCGACCAGCAACCTGTTTTTGGCCAGCGGCTTTTTCGACTACGCCCAGGCCGACGCGGCGCAGATGCTGTACGGGCTGGCCAGCGATGTGGGCGGTGGCACCAGCTTCAGCCCCTTTCGCACCATGCTGGCGGCCTATTTTGTAGGCCGCGAGGGACGCGACAAGCAGGGCCTGTCGCTGGCGCCCAGCCATTTGTGGTGGCAGCACACGGCGGGCGCGGCGCAGGCGCTGGGCCTGCCAGGCGTGGTGGGCAATCTGCAACCGGGCTGCGAGGCGGATTTTGTGCTGATCAACCCCCAGGCGACTCCGCTGATCGCCCGCAAGACGGCGCAGGCGCGGAACCTGGAGGAGCTGCTGTTCAGCCTGATCGTGCTGGGCGATGACCGGCTGATTGAGCGCAGCCAGATTGCGCAGAAGTTGGGCTGATCCTGGCGTGGCTGTAGCGCATGCCTTTCGCTACAATGCCGCCTAGGAGTTATTCAAGACATGAGCATTCAAAGCGACAAGTGGATTCGCCGCATGGCGGAACAGCACGGCATGATCGAGCCGTTTGAGCCTGGCCAGGTGCGCCAGGTCGATGGCAAGAAGATCATCAGTTACGGCACCTCCAGCTATGGCTACGACATCCGCTGCGCCCGCGAGTTCAAGGTCTTCACCAACATCCACAGCACCGTGGTGGATCCCAAGAACTTCGACGAGAAAAGCTTTGTCGATTTTGAAGGCGATTACTGCATCATCCCGCCCAACAGCTTTGCGCTGGCCCGCACGGTCGAGTACTTCCGCATTCCGCGCGATGTGCTGACCGTCTGCCTGGGCAAGAGCACCTATGCGCGCTGCGGCATCATCGTCAATGTGACGCCGTTTGAGCCCGAGTGGGAAGGCTATGTGACCCTGGAGTTCTCCAACACCACGCCGCTGCCCGCCAAGATTTATGCCGGCGAGGGCTGCGCCCAGGTGCTGTTCCTGCGCGGTGATGAGCCCTGCGAGGTGAGCTATAAGGACCGCAATGGCAAGTACCAGGGCCAGCAAGGTGTGACCTTGCCGAGGGCCTGATAGCGCCGAGCGATGCCACCCAGCCACTCCCATTTTTGGAGTGGCTTTTTTACAGGGCGGCCGCCGGGCGTGGCGGAGATTTGCAAATTTTGTTCAATGGCTGCGCAAGCGGCGGTTTTTCTGCCAGTTCAGGGGCCGGTCTTACGGGCCGGGCCCCCGCAAATGCGCTACTGTACGCGGATCGATAACAGAGGTGGTGCCAGCGCACTGCAAGGAGAGCGACCATGAAATGGGAAGGCAACCGCGAATCAAGCAATGTGGAAGACCGCCGAGGCAGCGGTGGTGGGGGCGGAGGCGGCTTTGGCATAGGCGGGCGCAGCATCGGCATTGGCACCGTGGTGCTGGCGCTGATTGGCTGGGGCGTGTTTGGCATCAACCCGCTCACCACGATTGGTGTGCTGTCGGGCGGTGGCTCGCCCGCGCCCACGCAGCAAGGCCCGGCCAAGGCGCCGCCGGCCAATGATGCGGGCGCCAAGTTTGTCTCCACCGTGCTGGCATCGACCGAGGATGTGTGGACCGATATCTTCACCAAGGGCGGCGCCCAGTACCGCGCACCGCGTCTGGTGTTGTTCACCGGCGTCACGCGCACCGCTTGCGGCACCGGCCAGTCAGCAATGGGGCCTTTTTACTGCCCGGGTGACCAGAAGGTCTACCTGGACATGGATTTCTTCAACACCATGAGCCGCCAGCTGGGCGCGCCTGGCGAGTTTGCGCGTGCCTATGTGGTGGCGCACGAGGTGGGCCACCATGTGCAAAACCTGCTGGGCATCTCGGGCAAGGTCGATGCGATGCGCGGCCGCATCAGCGAGCGCGAGCAAAATGCGATGTCGGTGCGGCTGGAGCTGCAGGCCGACTGCTATGCCGGCATCTGGGCCAACCATTCGCAGCAGGCCAAGAGCTGGCTGGAGCAGGGCGATATCGAATCTGCGATGAATGCTGCCCAGCAAATTGGCGATGACAAGCTGCAGCGCGAGGCCACTGGCACGGTGCGCCCTGACAGCTTTACCCATGGCTCCAGCGCACAGCGGGTGCGTTGGTTCACCCAGGGTTACAAGACGGGTAGCGTCCAGTCCTGCGACACCTTCCAGGCCGGCAGCCTTTAATGCTCCGGGCCCGCCCTGCAAATACAGGGTGGGGCCGGCCGCTGTGGCACCCTGCGCTGCAGTCTTTGGCACCAGCGCTTACGCTGCTCCGCCAGGATTTGCAGCGGCGTGGAGCGAATCCGTGGGGCAAGACAGGGTTAAACCAAGCACCGATTTGTCTGCAGTGCGACAATAGGGGGCTTACATGACAAATTCCTTCTCCAACCTTCATCTGGCCGAGCCCTTGGCCAAAGCCATCTCCGAGATGGGCTACGCATCCATGACGCCGATCCAGGCACAGGCGATCCCTGTGGTTCTGACCGGCAAAGACGTCATGGGCGCCGCACAAACGGGGACCGGCAAGACAGCTGCTTTCTCACTGCCGCTGCTCCAGCGGATGATGGTGCATGAAAACAGCTCCGCATCCCCCGCGCGCCACCCAGTGCGTGCGCTGGTGCTGCTGCCTACCCGGGAGCTGGCCGACCAGGTCGCCCAGCAGATTGCCCAGTTTGCCAAACACACCAAGCTGCGCAGCACCGTGGTGTTTGGTGGTATGGACATGAAGCCCCAGACCCTGGAGCTGAAAAAGGGCGTCGAGATCTTGGTGGCAACGCCGGGCCGCCTGTTAGACCATATCGAGGCCAAGAACGCCGTGCTCAACCAGGTTGAGTACGTGGTGCTTGACGAGGCCGACCGCATGCTGGATATCGGCTTCTTGCCCGATCTGCAACGCATCCTGTCCTTCTTGCCCAAAAAGCGCACCACCTTGCTGTTCTCGGCCACGTTCTCGCCCGAGATCAAGCGCCTGGCTGGCAGTTACCTGCAGGACCCCATCACGATCGAGGTGGCGCGCCCCAACGAGACGGCGTCCACCGTCGAGCAGCGCTTTTACGCCGCCTCCGATGACGACAAGCGCCGTGTTTTGACCAAGGTGCTGCGTGATCGCCAGATCCGCCAGGCCTTTGTGTTCGTCAACAGCAAGCTCGGCTGCTCGCGCCTGGCCCGTACCTTGGAGCGCGAAGGCCTGCGTGCCGCCGCCTTGCACGGCGACAAGAGCCAGGACGAGCGCCTGAAAGCGCTGGAAGCCTTCAAGCAAGGCGAAGTCGACCTGCTGGTCTGCACCGATGTGGCCGCCCGCGGTCTGGACATCAAGGATGTGCCAGCGGTGTTCAACTTTGATGTGCCCTTCAATGCCGAAGACTATGTGCACCGCATTGGCCGTACCGGCCGGGCTGGTGCATCGGGCCTGGCCGTCACCTTGGTATCGCACGCCGATGCCCGCCATGTGTCGGACATCGAGAAGCTGATTAAGAAAAAGATTGACGTCGAGAACTTTGGCCTCGACGAGCAGCCGCAGCGCGAGCGCTTCAACGACGGTAACCGCGAGCGCCGTGAGCGTGAAGCAGGCCGCGAGCGCGAGGGCAGCAGCGCAAGCCGTGAACCTCGTGGCCGTGACCGCCGAGCCCGTGACGATGAGCCCCAAGACCGCCGCGAGCGTTACCGCCCGGCTCCCGTCTCGCGTGATCCCTTCTTTGACAAGCCCTATGAGCCCAAGGCGGCCGAGCCTGCAGCCTGGGATGCCAACGCCAAGCCGGCGCCCACGCGGGGTGCTGGCAGCAGCAAGCCCCGCCGCAAGGTGGCGGCACTGTTCAAGCCATCGCCGGCCTCTGAATAAACACGGAAGTGCTAACGACCAAGGCCTCAGCCCTTACGGCTGAGGCCATTTTTGTTTTTAGCGGCGCTTAACCGGGCTGCTGCGCTTGCTCGCAGTCCACATCGATCAGCTCGCGCTCGGCCAGCGTACTGCCAAAGCGCACCGCCGTCAGGCAGCCGCCCCAGACGCAACCGGTGTCCAGTGCCAGCAGGTGCGGGCGGTTCAGATCGCCCAAGGTAGACCAGTGGCCAAAGGCAATCGTGGTGTTCGCCGCAGCGCGGTTTGGCAGGTCAAACCAGGCGGTCAGGCCCTCGGGGGCATCGGCCAGGCTTTCCGTGCTGTCAAAGTCCAGGCTGCCATCGGCCTGGCAAAAGCGCATGCGGGTCAGCACATTGGTGATCATGCGCAGGCGGTCCATGCCGGTCAGCTGGGGATCCCATTGCGCGGGGGTATTGCCATACATGGCCTGCAAAAACGTATCCAGCTCATTGCTGCGCAGCACCTCTTGCACTTCCGCGGCATAGCGCAAGGTGGCGTCCAGATCCCAGCTTTGGTGGACACCGGCATGCACCATCAACAGCTGCTCCGCACCCAGCGTATGTGTGCGTGCCAGTGGCTGCTGGCGCACCCAAGCCAGAAGCTGGGCCGCATCGGGCGCCTGCAGCACCTCCAGCAAGGTGTCGCGCCGGGAGAACTTGCGCCGGCCCTGCGCGGCCGCGAGCAGGTGCAGGTCATGGTTGCCCAGAATGACCTGGATGCCACCATCAGCCGCCATGCAGCGCCGCAAGGTCTGGGCCGATTCAGGGCCGCGGTTGACCAGGTCGCCGAGCAGATAGACGTTGTCGCGGCTGGGTGAGAAGTCGATCTTGGCCAGCAAACGCCCCAAAGCGCTATCGCATCCTTGGATATCGCCGATACAGTAAAGTGACATGCTTGTAGAACTACCTGTGAACTATTTTGTTAGACGTACTCTTGATCGCCCTGTTGACCCTGCTTAACGGGGTTTTTGCCATGTCCGAGCTGGCCTTGGCCAGCAGCCGCAAGTCCCGTTTGCTGGCCATGGCCGAGAGTGGCGACAAGGGCGCCAAAGCGGCGCTGGATCTGCTCAGCAATCCTACCCAATTTCTGTCGTCGATTCAGGTTGGCATCACCTCGATTGGCATGCTCAACGGTATTTTTGGTGAAGCGGCGTTCAGCGATGGCGTGGCGCAGTGGCTGATTGGCTGGGGCATGCCCAGCGCTGCCGCCTCGATTGTCGCCACCACCACCGTGATTCTGGTCATCACTTATATGACGATTGTGTTTGGCGAGCTGGTGCCCAAGCGCATTGGCCAGATGTACCCGGAAGCCTCATCGCGCATCATTGCGCTGCCTTTGACCTGGGTATCCAGAATCGCCAAACCCTTTGTGTGGCTGCTGTCGGTTTCTGCGCTGGGCGTGCTCAAACTGCTGCGCATCAAGGATGAATCGGACCGCGCCGTGACCGAAGAAGAAATTGTCGCCAGCCTGGATGAAGGCCGCGATGCTGGCGTGATTGAACACCATGAACACCAAATGGTGCAGAACGTGTTCCACCTGGATGACCGTCCGCTGATCTCGATGATGGTGCCGCGCGGCGATGTGGAATGGCTTGACGCCAATCTGACGGTGGCCCAGGCGCTGCACGAGGTGCGCGCGTCCAGTGGCAAGGGCGCGCATTCCTGGTACCCCGTTTGCCGCGATTCATTGGATAACGTGGTCGGCATCGTGGGCGTCGCCCAGCTGCTGGATGTGGCCGATACCCAGAATACGGCGCTTACGCGCGTGGCGATTCCTGCCAGCTATGTGCCCGAGACGCTCAGCGGCTTTGAACTGTTGGAGCAATTCAGGGCACGGGCAGGGCGCATGATTTTTGTTGTTGATGAGTACGGTGTGGTCCAGGGCATCATCACGCCCCGGGACGTACTGGAAGCCATTACTGGCGAGCTGAAACCGGGCGCTACCAGCGAAGCCTGGGCCGAGAAGAACGACGATGGTTCCTGGTATCTGGATGGGCTGATGCCGGTGTCTGAATTGAAGGCCCGATTGGAAATCAAAGAGTTGCCCGATGAAGACAAGGGCCGCTATAACACCTTGGCTGGGATGCTCATGGCAGAGTCAGGCCATTTGCCCCCATTGGGTGAAAAGATTTACTGCGCCGGCTGGGTTTTTGAAGTGCTGGCCTTGGAGGGGAAACGCGTAGATAAAGTAATTGCCAGGTTGGATAGCAAGGCACTTGATTACTAATTGTTACAAATAAGTATACGCAAGTTTACCAAGTCTTTAAATAGAAAGATGTGTGGGCTCACTCGGTTATTGTGTTTTTGGTTATACTGCCCACGTTAACTGAATTGAATGGATATTAAACATGCCTACTTTGAAGGAAATCGACGCCCAACTGGCAGCCCTGCAACAACAGCGTGAAGAAGTTCGTCGCAACGAACTGAAGACGGCTGTAGACCAGGTGCGCAAGCTGGTGACGGATTACGGTCTGACCGAACAAGACGTATTCCCTCCTGCACGCGGCCGTTCGGCTTCCGCTGGCTCCAAAGTGGCACCCAAGTACCGTGATCCGGCAACGGGTGCTACCTGGACGGGCCGCGGCAAGGCACCAAAATGGATCGAAGGCCAAGACCGTGATAAGTTCGCGATTTAAGCTGGACGTCCTTCAAAGAAAAACCTGCTTCGGCAGGTTTTTTTTCGTTGCGGGGTCCACTGGTTGAGCAGCTTTATAAAAATAAACAAAGATCTTCTTAATTTCTCCTATTTTTGATGCATCCGTTTGCCTGCGGTGCTCGCTGCCCGGTAGTGCTCAGTTCTGATCGGCGCTAAATTTATGTATTTGCCAATAGTGCCTTGCTATAATTGTAATTGTTAATCTATAGGCTTATTCATTTTTTGGAACGGTTTAGACATTCGATCCCAAAGCTTTGGCAGCGAACTGGCAGCTTTGGGATTGCGTCGCATTTGCATGCACTGCTGAATGCGGCAGAGAGATTAATGCCGGCGCAGGCCGTGCTCAAGCAGAGATTGCAGATGCGGCTGCAGGGCTTAGCCTTTGGATGACATATAGAAGACCTGGCCCGGGAGTAGACTGTTCGCAGCCCCGGTATCCGCAAAACAGGAGTCACGATGAAATCAGGTGTTCATGAGCCAGCGCAGCATGCGTTCGCCTCGACCTTCAAATCCCTTTCAATCGCTTCGACCAAGAAGTCAGGCAAAAGCAGCAAGGGCAAGTTCTATTCGCTGCCGGAGTTGAGCAAGCAATTCCCAAATATCCAGCGCCTTCCGATGTCCCTGCGCATTGTGCTGGAGTCGGTATTGCGCAATTGCGATGGCCAGCGGGTGCTGCCCGAGCATGTCGAACAGCTTGCCAATTGGAAGCCGCAGGCCGAGCGCACCGAAGAGATCCCGTTTGTGGTCGCGCGCGTGGTGCTGCAGGATTTCACCGGCGTGCCGTTGCTCGCCGATTTGGCGGCGATGCGCAGTACGGCCGAACGCATGGGCAAGGACGCCAGTGCCATCGAGCCGCTGGTGCCGGTCGATCTGGTGGTGGACCACTCGATCATGGTGGATTACTACGGCAGCAAGAATGCGCTGGACCTGAACATGAAGCTGGAGTTTGAGCGCAACAACGAGCGTTACCAGTTCATGAAGTGGGGCATGCAGGCTTTTGACACGTTTGGCGTGGTGCCACCAGGCTTTGGCATCGTGCACCAGGTCAATCTGGAATACCTGGCGCGCGGTGTGCACCAGAACAAGCAGCAGGTGTACTACCCTGACTCGCTGGTGGGTACCGACAGCCACACGACGATGATCAATGGCGTAGGTGTGGTGGCCTGGGGCGTGGGCGGTATCGAGGCCGAAGCCGCGATGCTGGGCCAGCCGGTTTACTTCCTCACGCCCGATGTGGTGGGTTTTGAGCTCTCGGGCACCTTGCGCGAAGGCGTTACCGCCACCGACCTGGTGCTGACCGTGACTGAGATGCTGCGCCGCGAAAAGGTGGTGGGCAAGTTTGTCGAGTTCTTTGGCGAAGGCACCCGCAGCCTGTCGGTGCCGGACCGCGCCACCATCGGCAATATGGCCCCCGAATACGGTGCCACGATGGGCTTCTTCCCGGTCGATGACAAGACCATGGATTACTTCAAGGGCACCGGCCGCAGCAAGGCCGAGATTGCCGCCTTTGAGGCCTACTTCAAGGCCCAGAACCTGTATGGCGTGCCCCAGGCTGGAGACATCGACTATTCCCAAGTCGTGCGCCTGGACCTGGCCACGGTAGCACCTAGCCTGGCGGGCCCCAAGCGGCCGCAGGACCGCATTGAGATCGGCCAGGTGGCGGACAAGTTCGACACGCTGTTCAGCGCTCCGGTTGCACAAAACGGCTTCAACCTGCCTGCGGAGCAGTTGGCCCGACCCGTCAAGGTGCACATCAATGGCGCTGGCGAGACCGCCAAGCCACAGACCAAGCCCTTGCCCGCAGGCTCGCCGCGCAATGCGGAGGAGATGGTTGCCAACAAGCCTGCGGTCGTGGATGAAGCGGCCGCTGTGGATGCCGCCGATGCCCATGCCGAGCGCATTGAAGGCCATGATGTCGATCTGCACAACGGCGATGTACTGATTGCCGCTATCACCAGCTGCACCAATACCTCCAACCCCAGCGTCATGCTGGCGGCAGGTTTGCTGGCCAAGAAGGCTGTCAAGGCGGGGCTGCGCGTGCAGTCGCACATCAAGACATCGTTGGCGCCCGGCTCGCGCCTGGTCACCCTGTACTTGACGGAATCCGGTCTGCTGCCCTATCTGGAGCAACTGGGCTTCAGCATCGCTGGTTATGGCTGCACCACCTGCATCGGTAATGCTGGTGATCTGTTGCCAGAGTTCAACAGCGCCATCCAGCACCACGACCTGGTCTGCGCGGCCGTGCTGTCGGGCAACCGCAACTTTGAAGCGCGCATCCATCCCAATATCCGCGCCAACTTCCTGGCCAGCCCACCGCTGGTGGTGGCCTATGCGATTGCTGGCAATGTGCGCAAGGATTTGATGACCGAGCCAGTTGGGCAGGGCAAAAACGGCCGCGACGTCTACCTGGGCGATATCTGGCCTACGACCGACGAGGTGCAAAAGCTGATGAAGTTCGCAATGAACGGCAAGGCCTTCCGTGCCAACTACGAGAAGGTCAGCAGCGAGCCCGGCAAGCTTTGGGAAAAGATCAAGGGCGTGACCGGCGCGACCTACACCTGGCCGGACAGCACCTATATTGCGGAGCCGCCGTTTTTCAAGGATTTCTCGTTGGCGCCACGCGCGCAGGATGCGGAGCAGGCCGCAGTTGCCGTACGCAAGGCAAGAGTAATGGCCTTATTTGGTGATTCGATCACCACCGACCATATCTCGCCCGCTGGCTCTATCAAGGACAGTTCGCCTGCCGGCCAATGGCTGCTGGCCAACGGCGTCAAGAAGAGCGACTTCAACAGCTATGGCTCGCGCCGTGGCAACCATGAGGTAATGATGCGTGGCACCTTTGCCAATGTGCGCATCAAGAACCTGATGCTGGAGGCCAAGCCCGATGGATCCCGTGAGGAGGGTGGGCTGACGCTGTACCAGAATCCGGGCGACGAACAGGGCAGCAAACTCTTCATTTACGATGCCGCCATGCGCTATATGGCAGCCGGCACGCCTACCGTGGTGTTTGCGGGCGAGGAATATGGCACCGGCTCCAGCCGTGACTGGGCCGCCAAAGGCACCCAGTTGCTGGGCATCAAGGCGGTGGTGGCGCGCAGTTTCGAGCGTATTCACCGCGCCAACCTGGTCGGCATGGGCGTGTTGCCGCTGCAGTTCAAGCAGGGCGAAAGCTGGGAGAGCTTGAACCTTCGCGGTGACGAGCTGATCGACGTTGTGCCAGACCCGTCACTGGCACCGCGCAGCAAGGCTAAATTGATCGTCCAACGTGCGGACGGCAGCGTTACCGAAGCCGAGTTGGTGTTGCGTATTGACACGCCTATCGAGGTGGAATACTACAAGGACGGCGGTATACTCCCCTTCGTTTTGCGCCAGCTGCTGTAAGCGCTGACCTACGCGCGACTAACACGGGCCTTGTAACAACGAGGCCCGTTTGCATTTGTTGACCGTTACTGGTCAAATAGATGGACGTTAGTTTACTTTTAATTACTTTTAGCCAACTATGGCCCATCCTTACACCCCTTTGTCGCTTGGCAGGCGCATGCACGAGATCCATACACGGGTCATGTGGTGCTTGCTCGCTGGCGGGGTGCTCTTGGCTGGCTTGGTGGCGACCGATGCGCAGGGCGTGGGCTTTGCCCGCGCGTTGCAGACCTGGGTCCAGGTCCTGCTTCTGCTCGCTGCGCTAGCCACCTTGGGTTGGGGCGGGCGGCTGCTGCTGCAGGGCTCGGCAGGCAGTGCCTTCATGGGCCGGCCGCTATGGGTGTGCAGCGCCGTGGTGTTGGGGGGCTTTGCGGTGGTGCTAGCGCTGCCTTTGCGCATGTCTGAGCATGGAAGTCGGCCGGCACTGTGGATGGAGCTTGCTGTCAATATCTTGCTATCGATAAGCCTATTGATAGTTTCCATAGATTTATTGTCTTCAAAACAACGCAGCAGCCCGGAAGCGCTGCCCCGAGCCAACCATTGGCTGCATCTGCAAAGCCATGGCGCGGTGCTGGCCGCGCTGGTCCTGTTGGTGACGGCCACGGCCGTGCTGGCGCAGAGCCTGGTCGATCTTGAAAGCGTACGCCGCTATGTCTTGCCGCTGGCCATGCTCGCCTGCTGCGGATGGGCGGCGGTGCAGAGCCGCCACTTTGCGGGCCAGTCCGGGCGCTGGACGGTGCTGAGAATCGCTGGCGCCTTGGCCGCAGGCGCGGTGGCCATTCTGCTGGGGGCCGGTAGCCACTGGGCCATGCTGGTAGAGCAAGCTGCCTGGTGCTATGCACTCTCGGTGCTGGCGCTGGTGCTGATCATGGCCTCGCTGCGCCACAGCCTGGTGGACTGGACCTCGGCCCATCCTGCGCGCCTGCAGGCTGAGGAATGGCTGGAGCAAGCCCCTATTGGGGTGGTACGGGTCGACGGCAATGGCGTCATCGTGCATGCCAACCGCACCCAGCTCGACTGGCTGGGCCTGCCCAGCCTGGTGGACCAACCCTGGACCGAGGCGCTGGCGCCCAGCCTGCGCAGCCAGGCGCCCGACTGGCTGGCACGCCTGCGCGCCGGCCAATCGCTGGCTTTTGAGCAAAGCATTGATACGCCGCAAGGCCTGCGCCACTTCCAGACCGATATTCTGGTCGCGCCCCAAGGCCGAGATGCGCATGCCTTCATGCTGCTCTCTCACGATGTGTCCATGCAAAAGCTGATGGTGGGCCGGGTCCAGGAGCAGCAGTCGCAGTTGGTGTCGTTGGTCAGCGCCATCCCTGATCTGGTGGTGCTCAAGGGCGCCGACGGCCGCTTGCTCCATTGCAACCAGGCCTTCGAGCGCCTGGTGGGCCTGACCCATGGGCAGATCATTGGCCGCACGACCTCGGACCTGGGCCTGCAAGGGCGCATGCCCTCGGACTGGGAGACCGATCTGCGCGCCCGCAACAGCAACACGCCGGTGGTCTATGAGGAGACCCTGCAGTTTGCCGACAACGGTTACCAGGGCCGATTCGAGATCAGTAAATCAGCCATCCGCGCCGCCAATGGCGAGGTCACTGGCTTGCTCTGCATCTGCCGAGATCTGGCCGAACGCAGCCGCGCGCGCAAGGAAATCGAGCGCCTGGAATTCTTCGATGTGCTCACCGGCCTGCCCAACCGCCGCATGCTGATGGACCGGCTCGAATGGTCGATCATCGCCTGCAAGCAACGCGGCACCTATGCCGCCCTCCTGTTTATCGATCTGGACAATTTCAAGGACCTCAACGATTCGCTGGGCCACCAAAAGGGCGATCGGCTGCTGTGCGAGGTGGGCAAGCGCCTGATTGCCAGCGTGCGCAGCGGCGATGTGGTGGCGCGTTTTGGTGGTGACGAGTTTGTGGTGCTGGTCGAGAACCTGGGCGCGGAGCGCATACAGGCCGAGGCCCATGTGCGCTCGGTGGTCGAACATGTGATCACCCGTTTCAAGCAGCCGTTTGCGCTCGATGGCCAGTCGCACCACAGCACCCCCAGCATTGGCGTGACGGTGTTTGGCGACCACGAGTCCCTGACGGTGCAGGAGCTGCTCAAGCGTGCGGACCTGGCGATGTACGAGGCCAAGTCTGCCGGCCGCAACACGCAGCGCTTCTTCGATCCGCAGATGCAGGCCATGGTCAATGCACGCGCCAATCTGGAAAGTGACCTGCGCCAGGCCATCCACGACGGTGAGCTGCAGGTGTACTACCAGCCGGTGATGAATGGCAGCGGTACCTTGATGGGCGCAGAGGCGCTGGTGCGCTGGCGCCATCCCGCGCGCGGCCTGGTCATGCCCATCGAGTTCATCGACCTCGCCGAGCAGACCGGGCTGATCGTCGACCTTGGCCATTTTGTGATGCGCACCGCCTGCGAGCAGCTGGCGCTGTGGGCCGCTCATCCCTCGACCCAGGCGCTGACCATGTCGGTCAATGTCAGCCCCCGGCAGTTCCACAACCAGGGTTTTGTCGATGAGGTGCTGGGCATCGTCGCGCAGACCGGCGCCAACCCGGCACGGCTGAAGCTGGAGCTGACCGAGAACCTGCTGCTGGGCGACGTCAACGAGACCGTGAACCGCATGCGCCAGCTCAAGGAGCGCGGCCTGGGTTTCTCGCTGGACGACTTTGGAGTGGGCTATTCCTCGCTGGCCTACCTCAAGCGCCTGCCGCTGGACCAGCTGAAGATTGACCGCAGCTTTGTCAGCGATGTGCTGAGCGATGTCAGCGACGCGGTGATTGTGCGCACCATCCTGGCCCTCGCCCAAAGCCTGGAGCTGGAAGTGGTGGCTGAAGGCGTGGAGAACTCCGAGCAGGTGGATTTTCTGATCAGCAATGGCTGCAAGCGCTTCCAGGGTTTCCACTTTGGCCGTCCGGTGCCGATTGGCGAGTTCGAGCGCCTGCATGGCTTTCCCAGCTGCCGGCCGGCTTGATCAGCAAGACCTGATCCGGGCTCCCGGCTGGCTACAGCCAGCCGCTGGGCTGTTGCGCTAGCGCACGAGCCAGGCCCTGCAATCTGGGCACAATGGCGGTATGCAAGAACAGATTTTGATCGCTGGTGGCGGTATCGGCGGCCTCGCTGCCGCACTGGCCGCTACGCGCGCGGGTACCGAGGTGCGCTTGTTTGAACGGTCCGCTGCGTTCAGCGAAGTGGGCGCCGGTGTGCAACTCGGCCCCAATGTCGTGCGGCGCCTGCAGGCCTGGGGCTTGCAAAAGCCCTTGCAGGCGGTGGCGGCCTTTCCGCAGGCGCTGGTGTCGCGCAATGCCATCAGCGGCCAGGCGCTGGCCCGGCTGGATCTGGGTGCGCAGGCGGTGGCACGCTATGGCGCTGCCTATGCCACCATCCACCGCGCCGATCTGCACCAGCTGCTGTGCGATGCGGTCAAGGCACATGCCGACCTGCACCTCAACCTGGACAACCCCGTGGATTACCACGAGGACAACGGCCGGGTCGTCACCATCACCACCCACCAAGGCAAACAGATCGAAGGCGATGCGCTGATTGGCGCCGATGGGATCTGGAGCCGCACCCGGCTGCGCCTGCTGCATGATGCGCCCCCGCGTGTCACCGGCCATCTGGCCTACCGTGCCTTGGTGCGCCAGGCAGATTTGCCAGCCACCATGCGCACGGACGTGGTTACCGCCTGGATGGGGCCGCGCTTTCATGCGGTGCAGTACCCCGTGCGCGGCGCTGAGTTGCAGAACCTGGTGGTCATTGTTGAAGGTGCCGCCCCTGATGACCTGGAGCACTGGGACCATGCCGCCAACGGCGCGGATCTGCAGCGCTGCCTGGCCGGCGCGCACCGCCAGTTGCTGGACTTGGTGGATGCGGTGGATGCCACAGGGACCGCCTGGCGGCTCTGGCCGCTGGCGGACCGCGCACCGATGGCGGGCCCACATGAAATGGCACAAGGCCTGGTTGCATTGCTGGGTGATGCCGCCCACCCGATGCGGCCCTACCTGGCCCAGGGTGCGGGCATGGCGATTGAAGATGCGGCCGAGCTGCAGCGCGCCTTGACCATGCACGACCTGGAGCTGCCATTGCGCCTGCGCCGCTATGCGCTCAACCGCTGGCAGCGCAATGCCCGGGTGCAGGCCCGCGCCATTCGCAATGGCGAAATTTTCCATGCGCGCGGCCTTGTTGCCTTGGGGCGCGATACAGCACTGCGCGCGCTGGGCGCCAAGCTGATGGATGTGCCCTGGCTCTACCGAGGCGATGGCTCATCGGCCTCGGTGCTGTAGCCAGCTTCTGATCAAGGGCTGGCTTGGCTCTTGGGCGCCAGCAGTGGCGACTGCGGCAGAAAGCGGAAGGCCAGGCAGCCGATCAGCAGCATGCCGGCGACAAACAGCATCACATACTGGTAGATCTCACCGCCGTGCTGCTGCGCATACGACGCGACAATGCCGGAGAGCCATTGCATCAGCGCCACACCCAGGAACATCGCCATCGTGTACACCGACAGCGCGCGGCCGGTGGTCTCTTTCGGGTAGGACGAGCGCACATCGGCATACTGCAGCACCGAGTAGCCCGAGGCCAGGCCCATGAACATGATCAGCGCCACAGTCGCGACTGGGTGGTGCACAAAGGCCAGCGCACAGAAGGTGCAGGCCATGACGACTGCACCGGCCACGATGCGGCGCCGGCGCCGTTGCGGCCCCGGGTCCAGCCGGCCAAACACCGATGGCGTGAACAGCGAGATCATCGACACCACCAAGGCCACATTGCCGGTCGCCACCAGCGAGAACCCATAGCGGTCGATCAGCATGGGGCTGAGCCATAGGCCGCGCACCGTCAGAAACGAGGCATAGCCGACCATGCCCATGATGGCGATGGCCCAGGTGTGGGGCACCAACAGCAGGCCGCCAAAGCCTTTGACGGCAGTGAGCCAGCTGGGCTTGGGCAGGTCATCGCTGGGCAGGTGCGGCTCATGCACGCGCAAGAAGATGGCGATCCAGGACAGCGCACAGAGCACCGCCAGCAGCCCAAAACCCCAGCGCCAGCCATAGTGCTGCACCAGCCAGGCCAGGGGCGTGCCGGTAAACAGCAGGCCCAGGCCGCCTACGCCCATGCCGACGCCGGACATAAAGGCAAAACGCTCGCTCGGAAAATGCCGCGCAATGAACATGGTGCAAGCCAAAAAGGCCGGCGAGCAGCCAATGCCGATCAGCAGCTGGCCCAGCATCAGTCCGTGGTAGCTGGGCGCCAGCGCCGATATCAGCGAGCCGGCAATCGCCAGCGGAAAGGCGGTGAGCACCGTCTTGCGCAGCCCGTACAGATCCATGCCCACGCCCATGAACAGCTGGGTCACCCCGAAGGACAGGCCAAACAGCCCGGCAAAGGCACCCAGCGATTCGGCCGACAGTCCGAAATCGGTGCGCAGCCCATCGGCAATGATGGAGGTGACGGTGCGGAAGGCCTGGCTCAGCGAGAACGCCGACAGCAAGGTCAGCAGCATGGCCCAGAGCAGGGTGTACGGGGGCGCCGCAGGGCGCCCGGTGGGGGAGGGGGTAGGTGGGACCGGCATGGCTGGGTATGCGGACAACAAGCCAGGGCCAGGCTGGCGTGGTCCATGTTATGTCTGCCATTGGCCAGCGGTGGCTGGCGCGGCTTGTGGTGTGCGCCTGCCACTATAGAGGACTATCGCCAGCTCTGCAGGGGGCCTTGTCACCTGGGGCAACCCCAGGCGTGGTTGCGGAGGTTCAGAGATTGGTGCGCAAGGTCCAGATCTCGGGGAAGAGCACCACGTCGAGCATTTTCTTCAAGTAGCTCACGCCGCCGGTGCCACCGGTGCCGCGCTTGAAGCCGATGACGCGCTCCACGGTGGTCAGATGGCGGAAGCGCCAGAGGCGGAAGGCATCCTCGATATCGGTCAGTTTCTCGCCCAGCTGGTACAGGTCCCAGTATTTGTGCGGATCGCTGTAAACGGTGATCCAGGCCTGCTTGACGCCTTCGCTCTCGGCATAGGGCTGGGTCCAGTCGCGCTGCAGGGCTTCCGCCGGCACGTCAATGCCTTCGCGGGCCAGCAGCTGCAAGGCAATGTCGTACAGGGATGGCGATTCATAAGCCGCCTGCACCTGGGCCAGCAGGTCTGCGCGGTGCGCATGGGGTTTGAGCATGGCGGCGTTCTTGTTGCCCAGCGAGAACTCGATGCAGCGGTACTGTGCGCTCTGAAAGCCGCTGGAGTTGGCCAGGTAGGGGCGCATGGCCGTGTACTCGGGCGGCGTCATTGTTGACAGCACGGTCCAGGCGTTGACCAGCTGCTCCATGATGCGCGAGACACGGGCCAGCATCTTGAAGGCCTCGGGCTTGGTGTTGTCTGCGGGGTTGGCCATCGCCAGCATCGCGGCGCGCAACTCGTGCAGCATCAGCTTCATCCACAGCTCGCTGGTCTGGTGCTGCACGATGAACAGCATCTCATCGTGCGCGGGCGACAGCGGATGCTGGGCATTCAGGATCTCGTCCAGGTGCAGGTAGTCGCCATAGCTCATGTCTTTGCTGAAGTCGAGCTGGGCGCGCTCTTCATGCACAATGGATTCGGGCTTGCTGTTGGTGTCTCGCATGGTGTGTGGGGCAGTAGATGCGGCTTGAATTACAGCGCAAGAATGGCACTGCGCAACCGGGCCGCAAGGCATAAAGTGGCTGCATCGATTGTACTGAGGTGATTTGCATGAAACCGTCTGCCCCCACCACACCGCGCTCCACTTCTGCCGCCAGCCCTGCCGCCTTGGCCGCTTCCCGCGCGCAAGTCACGCTGGCCGATCCGCGCTGGGCCGATGTGCAGGCCCGCAATGCCGCAGCCGATGGCCGCTATGTGTATGCGGTGCGCAGCACCGGCGTGTTTTGCCGGCCGTCTTGCAGCTCTCGGCTGGCCAAACCCGAGAACGTCAGCTTTTTTGACACCGCCGCGCAGGCCCAGACCGCCGGCTACCGCGCCTGCAAACGCTGCCAGCCCGATGCAGCAGCCAAGCCCGGCCACGCCGCGCTGATGGCCCAGCTCTGTGAATGGATCGCCACGGCCGCAGAAGAGCCCAGCCTGGCCGACCTGGCCGAGCGCGCCGGCATGAGCCCTTTCCATCTGCAGCGCGTCTTCAAGGCGGCAGTGGGCGTATCGCCCAAGGCCTATGCCAAGGCCCAGCGCCGCCAGCGTCTGCAAACGGCGCTGGGCGATGCGCAAGAGGCGCCTCGTGTTATCGATGCGATTTTTGATGCCGGCTTTGCCAGCACCGCGCAGCTCTACCGCGACAGCCAGGCCGTGCTGGGTATGACCCCGCGCCAGTACCGCAAGGGCGGCGCTGCGCAGCAGATTCACTTTGGCGTGGCCGAATGCAGCCTGGGCCCCATCCTGGTGGCCGCCACCGCGCAGGGTATTTGCGCCATCTTGCTGGGCGACGATGCCGATGCGCTGGTGCAGGACCTGCAGCAGCGTTTTCCCCAGGCGCAACTGGCTGGCGGCGATGCCAGCTTTGAGCGCTGGATGGCCCAGGTGATCGGCTTTGTCGATGAGCCCACGCGTGGCCTGGCATTGCCACTGGATGTGCGCGGCACCGCTTTTCAGCAGCAGGTGTGGCAGGCGCTGCGGATGATTCCGGTCGGCAGCACCGTCAGCTACAGCGAGCTGGCGCGCAAGCTGGGCATGCCCCAGGCCAGCCGGGCAGTTGCTGGTGCCTGTGCGGCCAATGCGATTGCTGTGGCCATTCCCTGCCACCGGGTGGTGCGCAATGATGGCGGTATCTCCGGCTACCGCTGGGGCGTAGACCGCAAGCGTGCTTTGCTGCAGCACGAGGCCGAGCTGGCGCCCACGGCCCAGCGCGTGGCCCGCCATGCTTAAGCGCGCGCCCAACGCAGCGCAGGCGGCCTTGCCGCTGGACGACGCGCCTGGCGACCCGCCTGCCAGCGCCATCGCAACGGCCTTTGCGGGCGCGGGCGATGGCGATGACACCCTGCAGCGCTATGACTGGCCCGCCGTCAGCCAGCAGGTAGACAGCCAGGGCTGGGGCCTGCTGCCGCGTTTGCTGGATGCCGCGCAATGCCAGCAGATGGCTGCCATGTACGACGAGGCGGCGCATTTTCGCAGCCGCATCCTGATGCAGCGCCACGCCTTTGGCCGGGGCGAGTACCAGTACTTTGCCTATCCGCTGCCGCCGCTGCTGCAGGCGCTGCGCACGCGGCTCTATGCCCGCCTGCAACCGCTGACCGAGCAATGGCGCCAGCAGCTCACCTCCGCCGCGCCGCCTTGGCCTGCGCAGCATGCAGCCTTGCTGGCCCGGTGCCATGCCGCCGGCCAGCAGCGGCCCACACCGCTGCTGCTGCGCTATGGCGCTCAGGATTACAACTGCCTGCACCAGGACCTGTATGGCGAGCTGGTGTTTCCGCTGCAGGTGATCGTGCTGCTGTCGCAGCCGGGCGAGGATTTTGATGGCGGCGAGCTGGTGCTGACCGAGCAGCGCCCCCGCATGCAGTCGCGTGTACAAGTGCTGCCGCTGCAGCGCGGTGATGCGGCCATCATTGCGGTGCGTGAGCGGCCGGTGCAGGGCACGCGCGGCAGCTACCGGGTGCAGCACCGGCATGGCGTGTCCACGGTGCTGCGGGGCCAGCGCCATACGCTGGGGATCGTTTTCCATGACGCGGAATAGGTGCTGCTGGTTGCCACCGTCCTGACTTTATGGCCCGCCGTCCATCATCTATAGTGGGGATCCACGGCAGCCGCCGTCATCTACCGACCACGCCATGCCCCTGGTTCTGCGCACCCAAGTCGCCCTGCCTGCCAACTACCGCCCGCAAGACATGCTGGCCCTGCATGCCCGCGATGCCTTGCAGGCGTCGGAGAAAGTAGAAGGTCTGCGCGTCAGCAAGGGCCTCACCTGGCAGGGCCTGCCGGCACTGCTGCAGTTGGAGGTGGTGGAGGGCGCGGCCCAGGCCGTCGCCAGCTTGGCGGTGGACGGCCAGCCCCCGGCCAGCGCCGGCCCGCCCGATTTGCAGGCCATGGTGGCGCGCATGCTGGGCCTGGGTGACGGGGCCGACCAGCTGGAGCTGCAGCACGCCAAGCACCCGGTGCTGGGCCCCTTGCTGCGCGGCCAAGCGGGCCTGCGTGTGCCCGCCAGCAGCAGCCCTTTTGAGGCCTTGGTATGGGCCATTACCGGCCAACAGATCAGCGTGGCTGCTGCCATTGCGCTGCGCCGGCGTTTGATTGCCACCGCCGCCGTGCAGCACAGCAGCGGCATGCTCTGCCACCCCGATGCCACCGCGCTGGCGGCGCTGACGCCCGAGCAACTGCGCGCTGCAGGCTTTTCCGTCAGCAAGATCGCCACTTTGGAGCGCGTTTGCGCTGCCGTGCTGGACGGCAGCCTGCCGCTGGATACCTGGGCCGCCGAGCCCTTGCAACCCGAGCGTGCCGAGGCGATTGAGGAAGCGCTGCTGGCCATCAAGGGCATTGGCCCCTGGACGGTGCATTACGCGCTGCTGCGCGGCTATGGCTGGCTGGACGGTAGCCTGCATGGCGATGTGGCCGTGCGCAATGCGCTGGCCCGGCTGCTGGATGTTCCCAGCGTCTCGCAGCGCGAGGCCGAGCAATGGCTGGGCGCATTTGCGCCCTGGCGGGCGCTGGTGGCGGCCCACCTCTGGGCCAGCCTCTCCGCCAAAAGCTACTGAGGGGAGGGCACGGTGGCCTGCAGCGCATTGCTGCTGGTCGGGCGCAGCAAGCCCAGCACCACCAGGGCTGAGACCGTCGCAATCGCCGCGAGTACATACAACAGCTGCGCAAAGGCCTGGCCATAGGCTTTTAGTAGATCGGCCGCGTTTGCTGCATCCGGCTGTGCAGGCAGCAAGGCCAACGCCTGGCGCAGCTCGCCCATCGCCAATTGCTGGGCGGCGGTTTGCAGGCTGGCCGCATCCAGTGCTGCTGGCAGGTGCGGGGTGATAAAGCCGGCCAGCAAGGCCGTCACCATTGCCAGCGCAATGCCTTCTCCTGCTACCCGAACGGTGCTGAAAATGCCGGTGGCCATGCCTGCGCGTTCCTTGGGCACCAGGCTCACGGACAACCCATCCATCAGTCCCCAAGGCAGGCCTGCGCCGCTGCCAATCAGCAGCAGCGGCAGCACCCGCGCGATGCCATCGGCATCCACAGGAATCTGTGCCAACCACACGAGGCCAGCAGCAGCCAGCAGCAAGCCCGCTGCAGAAATATGTCCGGCGCTGAACCAGCGCGTCAGCCAGGCTGCTGCCAGGGGCACCAGCAGCATCGGTGCGGACAGCGCCAGCATCCACCAGCCCGCTGCCACTTCGTTGTAGCCGCCAATGCCGATCAGCTGCAGCGGCAGCAGCACCAGCAGCACCACATAGCAGTAGCAGGTCGCAATAGGCAGCACCTGCACGCCGATAAAGCGCGGGTAGCGGAAGAGGCTCAGGTCCAGCATGGGGCGGGCCACCCGGCGCTCCACGGCGATAAAGAGCAGCAGCGCAATGGCCGAGGCCAGCAGCAGCGCGATGACCAGGTGGCTGTGCCAGCCCAGCGCCGCTGCCTCTACCATCCCCAAGGTCAGCAAGGCCAGCATGGCGGTGAACAGCAGCGCGCCCGGCCAGTCCAGGCCCTGGGCTTGCGGGTCTCGTGATTCGCGCATGGCGACCATGCCGACTACCAAGGCCAGCAGCCCCAGGCCGGTGCAGAGCGCAAAACCGGCCTGCCAGCCCGCATGCTCGATCAGCCAGCCCGTCAGCAGCGGGCCAAACGCCAGGCCGGTGCCAAAGGTGGTGCCCAGCAGGCTAAAGGCCTGGGCGCGCTGCGCAGCTGCAAACTCTTGCGCCAAGGCCGCTGTGCCGCCGGCCAAGGTGGCGGCGGCTGCCACGCCTTGCAGCGCGCGCAGCAGGTCAATCTGCCAGATGCTGCGCGCCAGCATCAGCGCCACCCCCGCGAGGCAGAAGGTGGACAGGCCCAGCAAAAACAGCCGCTTGCGCCCCCATTGGTCGGCCAAGGCCCCTGCGGCCATCAGGCAGCTGCCAAAACCCAGCATAAAGCCATTGGTGATCCAGCCCAGGCTGGTGGCGCTGCCGCCCAAAGCACGGCCGATGGCAGGCGTGGCGATAGCACCGCCAGAAAAACTCAGCGGCAGCACCAGGGCTGCAAGACAAACGGATGCCAAAACCATCCAGGGCCCGCGCCAGGCGGCGGGTAAAACGCGATACATAGCCAACTCCTGCAAAAACACGCTGTGGAGCTTAATGAGGAATGGATCGCCAATAAACAGGCGCTTCGTTGTTTGATTAACAACCAAATGTCCGTAATATGCGTGCATGGATAACCTGAACCATATCGCCGCCTTTGTGCAGGCGGCCGAGCGCAGCAGCTTTGTGGCCGCCGCCCGCGCCCTGGGCATCTCGGCATCGGCCGTCGGCAAAAGCGTGGCCAAGCTGGAGGCGCAACTGGGCACGCAGCTGCTGGTGCGCACCACGCGGCGGGTGTCGCTGTCGCACGAGGGCGAGCTGATGTACACGCACTGGCGCCGCATTCTGGACGACTTGCAAGACGCGCAGGCGCTGCTGTCCAGCACGCAGAGCAGCCCCCGGGGCCTCTTGCGCATAGGGCTGCCCACCATTGGCTACCGCTTCTTGCTGCCGGTGATTCCGGCCTTCCGCGCGCGTTATCCGGATATCGAGCTGGACCTGGACTTCAACGACCGGCTGGTCGATGTGGTGGAGGCGCGCCTGGATGCGGTGATCCGCAGCGGGGTGCTGGCTGACTCCAGCCTCAGCGCCCGGCGCCTGGGCCTGTTCCGCTTTGTGCTTTGCGCATCACCGGCCTATCTGGCACAGCGCGGCCGGCCCCAGCGACCCGAGGATTTGGCGACGCATGACTGCTTGCGCTTTCGCTTTCCCACTTCCGGCAAGCTGCAGCCCTGGCAGATGAGCGGGAGCACGGCCGAGGTACAGCAAGATGCCGCTGCCCATCCAGCCGCACTGACTTGCAACAACATGGAGGCCCTGCGCGGCGCGGCAATCGGGGGCCTGGGCATTGCCTATATGCCCGACTTTCTGGCCCGCGACGCGCTGGCCGATGGCAGCCTGCAGACGGTGCTGGACGACTTTCTGAGCCATACCGGCCAGTTCAGCATCCTCTGGCCTTCGGGCCGGCTGATGTCGCCGCGCCTGCGTGTGTTTGTGGATTTTGTGGCCGAGCGGCTGTTTCAGCCACCGCCGCCCTAAAGGCGCCTCGCTGGCAGTCGCCCATATTGCGCAGCCAGGGGCTGCTGAATGTGCTGCTCAGCGCAGTGCTGCTATAGCCTTGGGCAGCAAAGTGTGGGCCAGCTCAGGCAATTGCGGCTGGGTTTGCTGCGCTGAGGTGGTGCTGAACCAGCGCCCCAGGTGCTTGCGCTGGCAGACCTGCAGTTCGCTCAGCAGCGCATGGCTGGGGTCGGGGATATGCCAGCGGCTGCGCAGATCGGCCTGCATGCGCAGCAACAGGTGGGCTGTCATCTCGGCATCGGCCAGTGCCCGGTGGGCCTTGTCGGCGGGGGGCAGTTGCAGGTGGCGCACGATCTTGCCCAGCGAGTGGCTGGGTGCCTCGGGGTAGAGGCGGCGCGACAGCAATACCGTGCAGGCAAACAGACTGCCGACAGGCGCGGCTGCGGCTGAAGCTATGCAGCCGGCACGTTCCAGCTCATCGCGCCAGAACTTGCTGTCAAACGATGCGTTGTGTGCCACCAGCGGCGCCGTGCCGACAAAGTCCGCCGCCTCGCGCATCACCTGCTCGGCGGGCGCTGCCGCCTGCAGCATCGCCGTGGTGATGCCGGTGAGCTGGGTGATGAAGCTGGGCATGCGCTGGCCGGCGTTCATCAGGTTCTGGTAGCGATCGACGATACGGCCGTTCTCGACCATGACAATGCCGACCTCGGCCGCCCGCGCGCCATGCGCCGGGCTCATGCCGGTGGTTTCAAAGTCGAGAATGGCGATGCGTTCGGACATGGCGGGGCGGGTGCTCGGCAATCAGGTCACCGCGTTGATGCGGTTGAATTCGGGCTTTTGCCATTCGCCCGATTCCAGCACCTGGCGCAGGTGCTCGACCGCATTCCACACGTCTTCAAAACGGGTGTAGAGGGGGGTGAAGCCAAAACGCAGAATGTCCTTGTGCGGGCCGTTGCCGCCGTCGCCCTTGCGGAAGTCGCCAATGACGCCACGGGCGATCAGCGCCTGCACGATGGCATAGGCGCCGCTGCCCTGGCCGTCCACACCGGCGCCATCGTCGCGGGTCAGGCAGACCTGGGAGCCGCGCGCAAAGATATCGCGTGGCGTCGCCAGGCCCAGGCCGTAGCCCGCGCAGCGGGTCTCCACCAGCTCGATGAACAGGTCGGTCAGCGCGACCGACTTGCGGCGCAGCGCTGTCATGCCGCCGTACTTTTCGGCTTCGCTGAAGATGTCCAGACCGCACTGCAGGGCCGACAGCGCAATCATCGGCTGGGTGCCGCACATGTAGCGGCGGATGCCGGGCGCAGGCTGGTAGTCGCTGTTAAAGGCGAACTGCTCGGCGTGGCCAAACCAGCCCGACAGCGGCTGCCAGAACTTGTCGGTATGGCGCGCATGCACCCAGACAAAGGCCGGGGCGCCGGGGCCGCCGTTGAGGTACTTGTAGCTGCAACCCACGGCGTAGTCGGCGTTGGCGGCGTTCAGGTCCACCGGCACGGCGCCGGCGGCATGGGCCAGGTCCCAGACGGTCAGCACGCCCTGGGCATGCGCATCGCGCGTGACCTGGTTCATGTCATGCATATGGCCGGTGCGGTAGTTCACATGGCTCAGCAGCAGCACGGCTACGTCGGTGGTCAGGCAGGTGGGCAGCTCCTCGGGCTCGATCAGCACCAGCTCCAGGTTGTGCTGCTTGCACAGCGATTCGGCGATGTACAGATCGGTGGGGAAGTTGCTGCGCTCGCTGATCACCTTGGTGCGCGGTGCCGGGTCGGAGAACTCTTGCTGCGACAGGCGAATGGCCGCGCTCAGCACCTTGTAGAGGTTGACCGAGGTGGTGTCGGTGAACACTACTTCGCCGGGCTTTGCCCCTATCCACGGCGCAAACTGGTCGCCCAGGCGCTGGGGCAGGTCGATCCAGCCGGCATCGTTCCAGCTGCGGATGAGGCCCTGGCCCCATTCGCGCTGCACCACATCGGTGACGCGCGCCGCTGTCGCCTTGGGCAGCGGGCCCAGCGAGTTGCCATCTAGGTAGATAACGCCTTCTGGCAGGTCGAACAGGTGGCGCAGCGGTGCCAGCGGCTCATGCTGGTCAACGTCGCGGCAGGCTTCCAAGGTGGTCATGGCTATGTCTCTTTGTCAATGGTGGCGGGCAGACGCTGGTGTGCCAGGCGCCTGCCGCAAGGTATGAGGGGTTCAGGCGGTGGCCTGATTGTAGGTGCCGGGCAGGGCGCGCAGCACGGCGCGCACCGGCGATGCATCGGCCTGCACCAGCTTCAAAGGCAGTGCGATCAGCTCGTAGTCGCCTTCGGGTACGGCGTCCAGCACCAGGTTCTCCAGCACGCGCATGTCGTGGCGGCGAATGGTCTGGTGGCTGGGGAGGGCCTTGCTGTCGGCCGGGTCGATGCTGGCGGTGTCAATGCCAATCAGCCGCACGCCCAGCGCCGCCAGGCGCTCCACGGTCTCGGCCGCATAGCCGGTCAGGCCGGCATCCCACTGGGTTTGCGGCATCTGCTGGTAGGTGCGCACCAGCACGCGTTCGGGCAGGTCGTTGCCCATCGCGTGCGCGATGTGTTGCCATTCAATCAGCGGTCCGCAGCCGATCGCGTGGACCACGCGGCAGCGGCCCAGGTAGGGCGCCAGGTCAACCTGGCCGATGGTGGCGCCATCGGGCGCGTAGTGCAGCGGTGCATCGGCATGGGCACCCGCATGCGGGGTGCTGGTGATGCTGGCCACATTGACCGGGCAACCCGGCCCGATGCTGGCCACCCATTGCTGCTGGTACGGCGTGTCGCCGGGGAACACCGGCATGCCGACATAGACGGGCGGCGAGATGTCCCAAAGGCTTGGCGCAGAGTGAGGCGTGTTTGGCATAGCTATGCAATGTATCAGCGCTTGCGGTACCAGATCAGGTAGACGGCGGTCATCACCAGCAGCATGGGCACGCCGATCAAGGTCGTCATGTGGAACACATCGGTGAAATAGGTGGTGATGATCACGGCCAGCATCAGCACGGCGCCCAGCAGGGTCAGCACCGGAAAGCCCCACATGCGGAATTGCAGGCGCTCGCCCGGATGCTCACGCTGCCAGCGGCGGCGGAAGAAGAGGTGGGTGACAAACACCATGAACCAGGCAAACATGGCGCCGAACATCGAGATCGACATCATCAAGGTGAGCGACTCCTCGGGCTTGAGCACGTTGAGCACCATGGCGACTGCCATGCCCAGGCAGGAGATGGCAATCGCACCCATCGGCACGCCCCGGCTGTTGACCTTGCCCAGCACTGCCGGCGCATAGCCGCCGCGCGAGAGGCTGAACATCATGCGCGAGGTGACATAGAGCTGCGCGTTCATCGCCGACAAGCTGGCGACCAGCACCACAAAATTGAGCACGCTGGCCGACCCAGGAATGCCGACAATCTCCATCACCTTGACGAAGGGGCTCTTGTCGGTGCTGGCATGGCTCCAGGGCACGATGGCCAGCATCAAGGCCAGCGACAGCAGGTAGAACAGCACCAGGCGCAGTACCGTGGTCTTGAACGCCGAGGTGACCGCCTGGCGCGGGTTCTGCGCCTCACCGGCGGCAATCGCGATCGACTCTAGGCTGAGGTAGCTGAAGATGGCGATGATCACCCCCACCCAGGTGCCCCACCAGCCATTGGGGAAAAAGCCCCGGTCGGCGGTGTAGTTGGCAAAGCCCACGCTCTCGGGCCGCGAGCCGAACACCACATAGGCGCCGATCAGGATAAAGGCGACGATGGCCACGACCTTGATCATGGAGAACACATACTCCATCTGCCCAAAGGCCTTGACGCTGGTGGCATTGACAGCGGCCAGAATGACCGAGAACAGCGCCACCCACACCCACTGCTCCACCTCGGGGAACCAGTACTTCATGTACTTGCCAACGGCGGTGACCTCCATCCCCACCGCCAGCACCACGGCCGCCCAGTAGGCATAGCGCACCACAAAGCCGGCGAGGGGGCTGAGGTAGTGCTCGGCGTAGGCGCCAAACGATCCGCTGGTCGGGTGCGCGACGGTCATCTCCGCCAGGCAGCCCATCAGCAGCAGGCCGATGAGCGCGCCAATGGCGTAGCTGATGAGCACGCTGGGGCCGGCAAAGCCGATGGCAAATGCGCTGCCCATGAAGAGGCCGGTGCCGATGGCGCCGCCAATGGCGATCATCGTCATTTGGGCAGCAGTGAGTTGCTGCTGGAGGCCGCGTTCGCGGCGGGCAATCGATTCAAAAGGGGACACGGGTTTTTTGCTTGTTATGGCTGGGGCGGCGCTGGGGTGGCTTTGGTTGCTGCCTCTGCGCGTGGAAGGTGGGGATTTTAGGATTTGTGGGAAATCCTTGTTGTGTGTTTTTGGTTGTTAGCTTTGCAAGCAGCTGCTGGCCGGGTCTCGCCCCGGCGGGCGAGGTACTTTTCTTGCTCAGCCAAGAAAAGTACCCAAAAGAAGGCTGCCCCTGCTGACTGCGTCCCTTCGCTTCGCTGCGGGCAACCTGTGGTGCTCGGGTATGGGCTGCACCGCGAAACTCACTACGCGCCGAAGGCGCTCCGTTCAAACAGACGCGGTGAGTCAGTTCACGAAGCAGTTGCACTCTTCGGTGCAACTGCCCAGCCCATACCCTGTGCTCCTCGGCGCATTCAGAAGGGGACTAAGCAGACGCAGGCCATCGCTGCGCTCGGCCCCTGTAGGCCGAGCGCAGCGATGGCCTATTGGCATTTGGATGTTGGGTTGTTCGCATCCCCCCTTTTGCATGCGCCTGGGGCGTGGTGTTTGTGGGGTGGCGCTGGCACCGAAGAGTGCCAGCGCATCGTCAACTAGCTTGCCGCGTCTGTTTGAACGGAGCGCCTTGGCGCGTAGAGAGTTTCGCGGCACACCCCGCAAACGCCACGACACAGGTTGCCCTTCGCAACGCGAAGGGTCGCAAGCAGCAGGGGCGACCTTCTTTTGGGTACTTTTCTTGGTCGCCAAGAAAAGTACCTCGCCCGCCGGGCGAAATCCGGCCGACAGCCGTAAAGCTACGGCCGCCGCTAAAACGCACACCCTCGCCCGCCGAGCGAACACCGGCCGACAGCCGTAAAGCTGCAACCGCCGCTAAAAAGATTACCCCTCGCCCGCCGGGCGAAATCCGGCCAGCAGAATGCAATGAACAGCAGAAGCTAAAAAAGCATCAGACCTAAAAAAGGCTCAACGAGCAGAACAAACCACATCCCAACTCAATCCAAACTTCTGCAAATACTTGCGTAACCGATCCGCATCATTCACCACCGCCCTTTGTGCCCGCGAAGCCTGAAACAACTGCCGCCCCGCCTCCGACAAACTGCCAGACGCACGACACACCCCCACCACCGACGCCAACTGCATCCGATCAAACAAATCCATCGCCGCAAGAGCATCACCAGGCAGCAATGCCTCCAAAACCACTTCAGCAGAAAAGTCTGAAGAAGCAGCCACAGCATCCGGCCGCTGCCACAGCCACTGCAAACGCCCAATCTCCGCCTCCACCTGGTCCTCGGTGATGCGACCACTGGTCGACAAAGTAGCCAGCCGCGTCACGCTGGCATGCAGATCGCGGAAATTGCCGCTCCACAGGGCTTGCGGGCTCTGGGCGAACTGCAGGTAGCGCTTGCGCGCCTCGGCGTTGAAGCGCTCGGTGCGGTGGGTTTGCTGGGCGTGCTGCACCAGCAGGTGGTCGATGTTGGGCTCGATGTCTTCGCTGCGCTGGGCCAGGCCGGGCAGGTTGTAGGTCCAGAGGTTGATGCGGGCGAACAGGTCTTCTCGAAAGCGGCCGGCGCTCACCTCCAGGCGCAGGTCGCGGTTGGTGCCGGCTATCAGCTGGAAGTCGCTGCTCACCTCCTTGTCTGAGCCCATGGGGTAGAAACGCTTTTCCTCGATCGCCATCAGCAGCATGGCCTGCTCGTCGGCCCCGAGCTCGCCGATTTCGTCGAGAAAGAGCAGGCCCTGGTCTGCGGTGCGCAGCAGGCCGGCGCGCTCGGTGGCGGCGCCGGTGAACGCCCCTTTTTTGTGGCCGAACAAGGTGCTGGCGGCGCTGTCGCCGCGCAGGGTGGCGCAGTTGACCTCGACAAAGGCGCCGCTGATCTGGTGGCGGGCCTTTTTCAGCTCGTACATGCGGCGTGCCAGAAAGGACTTGCCTGCGCCCGTCGGGCCCACCAGCAGCATGGGGGCCTGGGAGCGGCCTGCTACTTGTTCGATCTCGGCAATCAGCTGGTTGAAGCGCGGGTTGCGGGTGGGGATATGGCTTTTGAGAAAGGCGACCGCATCCTGCTGGGCCTGCGCATGGCGGGTGGCCAGTGCGTCGTAGCGCGACAGATCCAGGTCGATCAGCGCATAGTTGCCCGCCGCGCCATCGATCTGCCGCTTGGGTGGTGAGGCCTGCAGGATCACGCCGGGGATCGTGCGTGACTCCGCCAGCAAAAACAGGCAGATCTGCGCCACATGGGTGCCCGTGGTGATATTAAGCCAGTACTGGGCCTGGTCGCTGTCGAACTGGTAGCTGCTGGTCCAATCGTAGAGCGCGCCGTAGACCTCTTCAAAGTCCCAGGGGTCGCGGATCGGCAGCTCCACCAGGTGGACTTCGGTCTCGGGGCTGACCGTGGCGATGTCCTTTTGCACCAGACGCGCCAGGTCCACATGCGAGCGGGTGTAGAGCAGCTCCATGCGGGCCACCACCATGTCCTCATGCTGGGTGACTGCGACCGAAGGCCGCCATTTGCTCCAGCGGCCCGCGCCACGGCCGCTGTCGAGTTGGGTACCGAGGAAGCCGATGACGGTGATGGGTTTCATGCTAAGCCGAATGCTGATGCGATTCTTTATTCTAAGTCGGCTAGCTCAAAAGATAAAAATAGCGAAGCTGTAGTGAAGTTGGGATTCTTGGAATTACGCAAGATTCGATATAAATCAACGATTTATTGGTGTTTTTGTTCCCGATATAAAAGTTGGCACGCTTTTGGCAATTAACCATGCAAGCGCCATGTGGCGTGTGTTGGGGAAAGCAGAGCAGGGTCTCTGCTTTCCCGAGGCGTTGAATGAACAAGAAAGAAGAACACCATGGTCAACCTGCAACTATTTCAAACCTACAAGGGCGCCCAGCTGGCAACGGCGGATGCCACCAACCAATCGGGTGTGGCGGCCTATGCATTCGGCCCGCAGCACCAGCTGGCGCAAATGGCGCTGACCGGCTGCCTGAGCCAGACTTTTTATGCCAGCCCGCAGGACCAGCTCTCGCAACTGATGGAGGTGCTGGCCAAGGTGGAGGCGCCCTTTATTGCCAAGACGGCCATCTATGCCCGTGAGCGTGGCTATATGAAGGACATGCCTGCCACCTTGGCCGCCGTGCTGGCCGTGCGTGATGTGGAGCTGCTGGCGCAAATCTTTCCCCGCGTGGTGGACAACGGCAAGATGCTGCGCAATTTTGTGCAGATCCTGCGCAGCGGGGTGCTGGGGCGCAAGTCGCTCGGTACCCGGCCCAAGAAGCTGGTGCAGCAGTGGTTGCTTGCGGCGACGGAAAAGCAGTTGCTCCACGCCGCCGTCGGAAGCCAGCCGTCGCTCGCCGATGTGGTGAAGATGGTGCATCCCAAGCCCCAGGAGGCATGGCGCGCTGCCTGGTTTGCCTGGCTGATTGGCAAGTCGTATGACGAGGCCAGCCTGCCACCCATTACCTTGGCGTTCGAGCGCTTCAAGCGTGTAGTGGCCCAGGGCCAGATGCCCGAGCAGGTGCCGGAGGTGCCCTTCCAGATGCTGACCGCGCTGGGCCTGGGTGCGCAGCAGTGGGCGCAGATGGCGAGCCAGGGTTCGTGGCAGATGCTGCGGCAGAACCTGAACACCTTTGGACGCCATGGTGTGTTTGAGCTGCCCGGTATGGCCGAGCGCGTAGCTGCCAAGCTGCAGGATGCGGCAGCCGTGGCCAAGGCGCGTGCGATGCCTTACCAGCTGCTGTCGGCCTACAAGGCTGCGGGCCAGCAGGTGCCGGCTGCCGTGGCAGAGGCGCTGCAGGATGCGATGGAGCTGGCGACGGCCAACGTGCCGCAATTTGCGGGCCGGGTTGCCGTCTGCCCCGATGTCTCCGGGTCCATGAGCGCGTCGGTAACGGGCTACCGGGCAGGGGCTACCAGCAATGTGCGCTGCATTGATGTGGCGGGCCTGATGGCTGCTGCCGTGCTGCGCAAGAACCGTGAGGCGCGTGTGCTGCCCTTTGAGTGCAAGGTGGTGTCGCTGTCGCTCAACGGCCGTGATTCGGTGATGACCAATGCCACCCGCTTGGCGGATGTGGGCGGAGGCGGCACGAACTGCAGTGCGCCGCTCAAGCTGCTGGCCGACGAGAAGGCAGCGGTGGACCTGGTGATCCTGGTCTCGGACAACGAGTCCTGGGTGGATGGCAAGCGTGCGGGTGCGACGGAGACGATGCAGCAATGGGCGCGCATCAAGCAACGCAACCCCGCTGCCAAGCTGGTGTGCATTGACATCCAGCCCTACGGAACGACGCAGGCGCAGGAGCGCGCCGATATCTTGAATATCGGTGGTTTCAGCGATGCGGTATTTGATGTGGTGGCCCGTTTTACCGAAGGCAAGCTGGGTGCCGAACATTGGGTAGGTGAGATAGAGCAGATCGTGCTGCCTGCCCAATGAGCTGTGTTTTATCTGCTGTTGGCGAATGCTGGTGTGACTACATTTTTAAACTGTTGCGTCACCCCATCTTCTAGTCGCCAACGGTGGATACCGAAAGTTGATCTGGTTTAAAAAGTTTGGGTGGTTTGCGGCGAATGCCGGTGAAATTACAGCCTTTAGAGCGGCTAACACGGCCCAGCAAACCGAAGGTTTGCGGTTGAGACTAGGCGTCAAGCCGCAGGCAGTACTTTAGTACGACAAGGCTTGGCAACGACGTATCAAGGGTCGTGTTAGTGGCTCGTTACGCTCGAGGTAGCAGGTTCGAGTCCTGCCGACGTAAGTCGTAGCTCATGGGTAGAGCGCGAAAAATATTTCACCTTTTTAGTCGCTGCAGGGTACCCATCTGTATGAGATTTTTGGTTTGCGCGAATGCTTGCAAGACTACATCTGGAACGCCGGGGGTTCGAATCCTCAGCCGGGAAACCGGTATGGCAGTTGTCTTGCCGACCCTAGTCGCGCTTTTGTTTGGATAGTGTTTTTTGGGAAGGTTTGCGTCGCTGGCTGCGAATGCCGGTGGAACTACATCCGAATCCGGAGGTGCGGGTTGGAATCCCGCCAGGTTCTTTGAGCCTGTAGCTCAGTGCCAGAGCACCGGAAGTGTTTCACCAAACCCTGGTCGCAGCCCAGAGGTGCTCACCGTGTACCGCCCTACAAAGTCATCGCTGTCATGCAGCGGTGTGAAGATAAAGAAGAGAGCTAAGAAATGTCGCAATACAACGAAATGCAAGTGCCCAACGGCGTGCCCGTAAAGATGTGGACTAATGGCGTGCCGGTCGAGGCCGAAGCGCAGAACCAGCTGGCCAATATCTCGCGCCTGCCGGTGGTGTTCAAGCACGTGGCGGTGATGCCCGATGTGCACTTGGGGATCGGTGCCACCATCGGCTCGGTGGTGCCCACGCTCAAGGCGATCATCCCGGCTGCGGTGGGGGTAGACCTGGGTTGCGGAATGATGGCCTGCAAGACCACGTTGACGGCCAGTGATCTGCCCGACAACCTGGCGCCGATCCGCGCTGCGATCGAGCGTGCAGTGCCTGTTGGTATGACCCCCAAGCGCTATGGCCGCGACAAGGGCAGCTGGGAGACGCCGCCTGAGGAAACCGATGCCGCTTGGACGGGGCTGGTGAAAGAGTTTGAGGAGATCTGCAAAGCGCACCCGAGCATCAAGAACACCAACAACTACAAGCACCTGGGAACCCTGGGCGGTGGTAACCACTTTATCGAAGTCTGCCTGGACGAAAACCAGGCCGTGTGGATCATGCTGCACTCGGGCTCGCGCGGCGTGGGGAACGCCATTGGCACCCACTTTATCGAGCTGGCCAAGAAGGATGCCGAGCTGCACCAGCGCAACCTGCCCGATAAGGACCTGGCCTATTTTGAAGAAGGCGCAGCCTACTTTGGGGACTATGTCAAAGCGGTGGGTTGGGCGCAAAAGTTCGCACGTGCCAACCGCGAGGTGATGATGATTCGCGTGATCCACGCGCTCAAAAAAGTGATCACCAAACCGTTCGAGACGCACCTGGAAGCGGTGAACTGCCACCACAACTATGTGCAACGCGAGACCCACTTTGGCCAGGAGGTGTTTGTGACCCGCAAGGGCGCCGTGAGCGCCCGCCAGGGTGAGCTGGGCATCATCCCGGGAAGCATGGGGGCCAAGAGCTTTATCGTGCGCGGTAAAGGCAACCCGGAGAGCTTCAACAGCTGCAGCCACGGTGCCGGTCGCACGATGAGCCGGACCAAGGCCAAGAAGCTGTTCACCGTGGAGGACCAGATGCGCGCCACCGAAGGGGTGGAATGCCGAAAGGACGCCGAGGTGATCGATGAGATCCCCATGGCCTACAAGGACATCGACGCGGTGGTGGCGGCGCAGAGCGACCTGGTGGAGGTGGTGTACACGCTCAAGCAGGTGGTGTGTGTGAAGGGGTAGGAAAGTGGGGCGGCCGAGGGGCCGCGCCCTTGAGGAGAAGGGTGATGAAAAGCAATAAGCAACGCAAGACAGAGATCAAGCAACGCCGTTGGGCCCGTATGGAGCGGCAGCGCGAAGTGGCCCTGTTGCCGGCCATGCCGCACGGCGCCTTGGCAGCAGATACGCAGCTTCTGGCCCTGATTCATGGGCAATCGTTTTGCCATGTTGGTTACTACGTGGATATCAGCTACCACTGCTGTGATTGCGGTGCAACCTGTGTCTGGACCGCCCAAGACCAGAAGTGGTGGTGCGAGCAAGTGCAAGGCAATTTGTATGCCGGTGCCAGCCGCTGCAAGGACTGCCGTGCCCGACACCGCGCCTGGCGCCAAAGCCATTGCGATGCGGCCGAGATGGCGGCTTTGCGTGCGCTATGGCGTGCCCGCCCCGATGCGTCTGCCCGTGCCCGTGTGAATACAGCCTTGCAAGCCAAGGCCCCGGATCTGCGTTGCCTGGCAGCGCAGGCCCTCGCTTGGTGGTGGGTGCAGTTTGGCGATCAGCCAGCGCATGCGCAGCTGGAAGCGCTGAGCCTGGAGCGCAGCTGGGCGCCGCGTATCGACCGCATCTTGCGGCGCGAGCTGGAGCTGCGTCCCGGTGTGCATCGCGTCTGCCGGGTAGTAAGCTATCCGCGCGCCACCATGGGTGCTGCGCTGCCTGGCCACTGAGCCCATCCAAATAGATCAGAAGAAGAACACAGAGAGAGGGAAACGATTCCAATGCAAATTTCAAGCCGTTTAATAGAAAAGGGCCTGGTCGAGGTCGACGGCTCGCAAGGCGAGGGCGGTGGCCAGATTTTGCGCACGGCGCTGGCGCTGTCGGTTATTACCCAAAGGCCGTTGGCGATGCACAGCATCCGGGCCAAGCGGTCCAAGCCGGGCCTGATGCGCCAGCACCTGGCCTGTGTGCAGGCGGCGCAGACCATCAGTGATGCACAGCTGTCGCCCATCGGCGCAGGGGTGACGGAGCTGCAGTTTGCGCCGGCGACGCTCAAGGCGGGGGACTACCGCTTCCCGATCTCGGGCGCGGGCAGTGCGATGCTGGTGTTGCAGACGGTATTGCCGGCGCTGCTGATGGCTGACGCTGCGAGCACGGTGCAACTGTCAGGCGGTACGCACAACCCGCTGGCGCCGAACTTTCACTTTATCGAGCGGGCCTATGCGCCTTTGGTGGCGCGCATGGGTGCGGGGCTGGATATGCGGCTGCGGCGCTTTGGTTTTTACCCTGCGGGTGGGGGCGAGGCGTTGGCCTGCATCAGCCCGGCGGCTGCTGGGCTGCAGCCTTTTGACCTGCTGGCGCGCGGCATGCTGCAGGATGTGGCGGTGGAGGCGGTCTGCGCGGCCGTGCCGCGTGGGGTGGCGATGCGCGAGTTCGATGAGCTGGCGCGGCTGACTGGTTGGGACCGGCGCGCGATGGCACTGCTGCCGGTCAGCCAGGAGGAGGGCCCGGGCAATCTGCTGCAGGCCACCTTGCGCTACGACCATGTCACCGAGCTGTTCTGGTGCCTCGGGGCGCATGGCGTGTCGTCCGAAGCGGTGGCGCGCAAGCTCTGCCAAGATGTGCGCGATTACCAGAAAAAGCCCGATGCCGCTGTCGGCGCCTACCTGGCCGACCAGCTGTTGCTGCTGCAGGCGCTGGCCGTGTGGCAAAGCGGCCAGCCGGCCTCCTTCAGCTGCAGCGAGGCCACCGAGCACCTGCACAGCAATATGGCGGTGATTGCGCAGTTTCTGCCGCTGCGCATGTCGATCGAAACGGCCAGTGCGCCGGTGGTGCAAATCACGCCGCTGTAGCGCAGTCGATTGCGGGGCGGGCGGGCTGCTCAGTAAAGCCCAGCCTCCAGCGCCTGCATGCCATGCCGCAACCGTGCCTTGTTGCAGGCCTCGCTGCCGGCGGCAAACTCCCGGCAGGGGGAGGGGCGCCATTCATAAATGCCGCAAGCCGCTTGCTGGCCGATGGTGCCGGTCAAGGCTGCGCAGCGTGGTCTGGCGTAGTCGGTGCCCCGCATGCGGCAGGTGAATCCGTTGACCTCTTCGGCCAGGCCCGAGGGCACGCGGCCGCCATTGCTGTCGCATTCATGGACTGAAAAATCAACGCGAAAGCTGGCGCAGCAGGCGCCGCAACTGAGGCAAGGGTGAGTCATCGGGCGTGGGGGGCGTGGGCGTTGTTTGGCCGGTATTGTAGTTTTGCGGCGCTGAAAGCCACAAAAAAGCCCGCTGGGTCAGCGGGCTCGGGGTGCAGTGCGGCAGGCGCCAGGCTTACTTGGTGGCCAGCGCGTCCTTCACCCAGCCATCAAACTTGGCCTGGTGGTTCTTGATCCAGCTGTCCACATGGCGCTGGATGTCGGCGGTCTTGTTTTCGCCATTGCGCATCAGCAGGTTTTGTGCGGTGATGTCTTCAATAGGCACCTGCATGGTGGCAAACAGCTTGGCGGCGGCCGGGTTGGCACCGGTCCACTTTTTGTTGGCCAAAATGTACTGGTTGTTCACCTTAAAGCCATAGTTCTTCCCATTAGGCAGGCGGGTGTCCTCATCGCCCTTGGCGTTGGGCACATTGGGCACCTGCAGCCAGACGACATCCTGGCCGGGCTTGAGCACGCCGTTGACCCAGTAGGGGGTCCAGACATAGTAGAGCACTGGCTTGCCGGATTTATAGCGGGCGATGGTGTCGGCAATCAGCGCCGCATAGTTGCCCTGTCGGTGGGTCACGCTGCCTTCCAGGTCCAGGCCCTTCAAGTGCTTGTTGATCGCCAGCTCGCAGCCCCAGCCGGGATTGCAACCGGTCAGATCCGCCTTGCCATCACCATCAGTGTCAAACAGCTTGGCGATCTTGGGATCCTTGAGCTGCATGATGTCGGTGATCTTGTACTTCTCTGCCGTCTTCTTGTCGATCAGGTAGCCCTGGGCCGCATTGGTCGAGAACATGCCTTCGCGGTAGAAGACCTTGGCGCCGCCATTACGTTCATAAAACTCCTGGTGCAGCGGAATCCAGTGGTTGGCCATGAAGGTGGCATCGCCCTGGCCCACCACCACGTGCTGGGTGCCATTCTCCAGCCCCTTGGGCTCCTTGACGTTGTAGCCCAGCTTTTCCAGGCCGCGCGAGACGATCAGGGTCTGGAACATTTCCTCGTCGACGGTCCCCAGCAGGGGCAGCACATCCTTGCCTTTGCCGGGCAGGTCCTGCGCTTGGGCGATGGGGCCCCATGCCATCAGCGCGATGGCGGCGGTGCAGGCCAGGTGAACCGGGCGCTTGAGGTAGTTTTTATCTGTCATGGTCTTCTCCTTGGATTGAAACGCGGTGCACAAGGCGCACACCGAGAGGGAACATGGGAGCCCTGGGACAAGGCGAACCCAGGCCAGGCCAGGCCGGTGAGGCTGGATGGTCTGCGTTCAGCTTGCGGGGCTTCGAGGTGGCAGCGCTGGCGCTGCACCGGTTGGCACGGCGGCATGCCGTGGTGGGCCGCACCGGCCCGGCAAGGGCGTGCCGGGCGTGCGGGAGGCTTACGGCGCCTTGGCGGCGTCCAGTGCCGTCTTGATCCAGCCGTCGAACTCGGCCTGGTGGGCCTTGATCCAGCCGTCGGCATGGCGCTCGATATCGGCGGGTTTGTTCTGGCCGTCCTTCATTGCCAGGTTCTGGGCATTGATGTCGGAGACCGGCAGCTGCATGATCGCAAACAGCTTGGCAGCCGCAGGGTTGGCCTCGGCAAACTTTTTGTTGGCGACGATCTTTTGGGTATTCAGCGGAAAGCCGTAGTTCTTGCCGTTGGGCAGGGCGGTCTTCAGATCGGCCTGGTTGCCGGGCAGCGCGGTAAACGGCACTTGCAGCCAGACGACATCGCGGCCGGGGCGTAGCTCGGCGCTGACCCAGTAGGGCGTCCAGGTGTAGTACAGGATGGGCTTGCCGGCCTTGAAGCGCGAGATGGTATCGGCCATCAGCGCCGCATAGGTGCCTTGCACGTGGGTGACGGTATCGCGCAGGTGGTAGGCGGTTAGCTGGTGCTCGATCGCGCCTTCGCAGCCCCAGCCGGGGGTGCAGCCTGTCAGGTCGGCCTTGCCGTCACCATCGGTGTCAAACAGCTTGGCAATTTTTGGGTCCTTGAGCTGCTCAACATTGGTGATCTTGTGCTCGTCGGCGGTTTTCTTGTCGATCAGATAGCCTTGCACCGCGCTGGTCGAGTACTCGCCTTCGCGGTAGAGCTTGTCGGCGCCGCCGGCGTTCTTATAGAAATCGGCCTGCAGGGGATCCCAGTGGTCGGCCATATAGGTGGCGTCGCCGTTGCCGATGGCCACGTGGGCGGTGGCGTATTCCACCTCGCGGATGGGCTGCACGTCATAGCCCAGCTTTTGCATCGCCTTGTTGACCAGCAGGGTCTGGAAGGTTTCCTCGGCGATCGAGCTTTGCAGCGGCTGGACCTTGATGCCCTTGCCGGGCAAATCCTGGGCCATGGCATGGCCAGCAGCGACCAGGCCAGCGGCCAGCAAGCTGGTGGCCAGCAGGCTTTTGACCATGCGGGTCGGCATCGCAAAGGCTTGCCAGGGGTGGGTGGTGAATGTCATGAATGCTCCTTGTTCTGGGGTGTGGCGCGCGCGGGGCGCGTCGCCAACTAGCGGTGGTGCGGAGCACCGCTGCCTCCTGCGCTGGGCAAGGGGCGCGGCGCTCGGCGGGCGCATCAGGCGGCAGGAATGGCGTTCTGGCCTGCTTGGGTGGCAGCGGGTTGCTGCGGCTGTGCCAGCGCTTGTGGCGCAGGGCTAGCCTGGGGCTTGTTCAGGGCGCGGGCAATGATGCCGGCGGGGCCCGTTTGCCACCAGTGGCGCACACCACGGCGTGGCTGGCCCATGGCCTGGGTGATGCGGTCCAGCAGAATGGCCAGAAGCACAATGCCCAAGCCGCCGACGGTAGCCAGGCCCATGTCCAGACGGCCAATACCGCGCAGCACCATCTGGCCCAAGCCGCCCACGGCGATCATCGAGGCGATCACCACCATCGACAGCGACAGCATCAGCGACTGGTTGATACCAGCCATGATCGAGGGCATGGACAGGGGCAGCTGCACCTTCCACAGCAATTGCATCGGCGAGGCGCCATAGGCGCGGCTGGCTTCGATCAAATCAGGGCGCACCTGGCGGATACCCAGGTTGGTCAGGCGCACCAGCGGCGGCAGCGCAAACACAATGGTCACCACCACGCCCGGCACATTGCCAATGCCGAACAGCATCACCACCGGCACCAGGTAGACAAAGGCCGGGGTGGTCTGCATGGCATCCAGCACTGGGCGGAAGAACTTCTGCGCACGGTCACTGCTGGCCAGCAGAATGCCCAGCGGCAGCCCGATGATGATGCAGAAGGCCAATGAGGTCAGCACCAGCGACAGGGTCACCATGGCCTCATGCCAGATGCCTAGCATGCCAATGATCAGCAGCGACACCACGGCCCCAATAGCCAGTGCGCCGCCGGCAAATTGCCAGGCGATCAGCGCGAGGATGGCCACCATGGCCACCATCGGAATGGCGGTCAGAAAATGCTCTACCCCCGTGAGCGTGCCGTCAATCGGCGCGCGCACGGTCTGGAAGAAGGGCCGAAAATTGGCCACGACCCAGGTCAGGCCGCTGTTGATCCAGTCCTGCACCGGCAGGCTGCCGTCCCAGAGCTGGCTCAGCTGAAAGCCGCTGTCATGGGCCGCTTGTGCATGCTGGGCGGCGGCTTGGGCCGCATCAGCGGTCTGGCCGACGGCATCGGGGCCACCCAGCCAGTCGGTATTGCCCGAGACATTGCCAACAGCCTGCCAGGGGTCATCGCTCACGGCAGCGGGTGCCGGGGTGCTGGCGGCGTCGGTGCTGGTCCATGCGGTGGCGGCACTCGAAGAGGTCGAGGCGGTATCTGCCCAAGGATCCGCAGCGGCAGTGTTCTGCGCGATGGTCATCGTGTTGTAGGTACTCATGCGGCACTCCTGTTGTCGTTGTTGTCCGTGTTGGCGGCTTCTGCGGCAGCGGCCTCGGTGGCCGCTTGCATGGCGATCACGGCAGGGTCGGTGGGGGGCACCGGCGGGGTGTCGCGGTCCAGGAAGCGCAGCAAGGTGTTCTTGCTGATGGCACCGACAAAGCGGCCATCGGCACGCAGCACCGGCAGCGGGCAGGGCGCTTGCGCGACCTGGCCAAACAGATCGGCAACCAGCGCGTCTTCGGCAATCGGCTCGACCTTGTCCAGGTAGGCATGCTGCAGACCCAGCGGGCCGACATGGCCCTTCAAGGCGTTGCGCAAGGATTCGATCGAGACGGTGCCCAGGTACTGCTTGCGGGGCGAGACGATATAGGCAAAGTCGCGGTCTTCGTCCTGCAGCAGCTGCATGGCGGCACGGGCACCGCGCTGGTCGCTTTCCTTGACGATGGTGATGCCTCGGCGCGCAATGTCGGCGGCCTTGAACACTGCCGCCGCGTCCACGCCCTGGATAAAGGCGCGCACATAGTCGTTGGCGGGGTTGCGCAGAATGTCGTCAGGCGTGCCGACCTGCTGGACCATGCCGTCCTTCATGATGGCGATGCGGTCGCCAATGCGCATGGCCTCGTCCAGATCGTGCGAGATAAAGACGATGGTGCGGCGCTTGATTTCCTGCAGGCGCATCAGCTCGGACTGCATCTCCGTGCGGATGATCGGGTCGAGTGCCGAGAAGGCCTCGTCCATCAGCAGGATCGAGGGATCAGACGCCAGCGCGCGGGCCAGGCCCACACGCTGCTGCATGCCACCAGACAGTTCATCGGGATAGCTGCCGCCCCAGCCGGCCAGTCCGACTTGCTCCAGCGCTTGCTCGGCAGCGCTCAGGCGCTCCTGGCGGTTCACGCCGGCCAGCTCCAGCCCGAAGGCGGTGTTCTCCACCACGGTCAGGTGCGGCATCAGTGCAAAGGACTGGAATACCATCGAGATATCTTTGCGGCGCAGCGCGCGCAGCTTGCTGTCGGACAGCTGGTTGATGTCCTGTCCATCGACGACGATGGCGCCGCTGGTGGGCTCGATCAGGCGGTTGAGCATGCGCACCAAGGTGGATTTGCCCGAGCCCGACAGGCCCATGACGACAAAGATCTCACCGGCTTCGATGGTGAAGTTGGCGTCAAACACGCCAATGGAGTTGCCGGTCTTCTCCATGACTTCTTGCTTGGTGGCGCCTTTGCGCACCAGTTCCAGTGCGGCTTTTGGGGAATCTCCGAACACCTTGAAAACGTGCTCGATACGGATTTGTTTGGCCATGATTGGCTCCTCCCTGAGTTGTAGTGGCTACAACGCTGAAGACGCCCTCGAAGGGCGTCGTCCAGCACGGGACCGTCATTTCTCAACCCTGATGCCGATAGCTGCGCCTGGCTGTCGAGGCGACAGCCATGGCAAGCCCTCGTGGGCGGGACACACAATGTGACCAACAATTTCTGCCTGTACCGGGCGTGCATGCCAGAAGCGCGGGGCTTCAGGGTCGAGCCAGGGACAGGGTCTCTCGTGCGCATTGAAACCCGATCGTTTCAATCACGCGAGCGCAGTGGGCACTGTAAGAAGGCCACCACGCCGGGGCATCAGGGCCGGGAACATTCCGGCCTGTTGACGGACTCTGGCCTGTTGCCAAAGACCCGACGGAGACGATCCGCATCTGTCAGAAAGACACGGATTACCTGCGTTGCAGGTTGTAAAACATTCGCTAAGTATACTTATTGGAAATATAGAAGTCAAAAAAAGCGGGTTTCATCCGGGCTAATTTGACTGCGCATCCGGCCATTTGCAGCAGTTGATTTCCGTGATGCTACTTTTTTTATAGCATCAAAAAACCAAATATGGTCGGATCAGGCGGTGCCGGTATTTGAACCGCATGATACATATAGTTTCAATTTGAGTTCTGGCTTGCGCCCGAAAAACCCTAATTTTAGCAATTGCGCTCCGATGCTGCGCCTTGCTGTATGAATGCCATCTTTTGGGGGTAAATACCTGCTGATAACTGAAATCCGTCGATGGCTTTGTAGGACTTTTCCGCAAGCGCCGGTCGCCATGCGTCCAAGAAAAAGCCCCGCTCAGGGCGGGGCTGGGATCTGGGCGACAGATGCGGCCGTATCAGTGGCTGTCTTTGTGCGCAGGGCCGATTGGGTGCAGGATGCGGTCCGTCCAGGCAATGGCCAAGGCAGACAGCAGGAAGACCACATGGATGATGGTCTGCCACATCAGCACCTTCTCGCTGTAATTGGGTGCATTGATAAAAGTCTTCAGAAGGTGAATGGAGCTGATGCCGATGATGGACAGGCCCAGCTTGACCTTGAGCACCGAGGCATTCACATGGCCCAGCCATTCAGGCTGGTCCGGGTGGCGGTTGAGGTGCATGCGGCTGACAAAGGTCTCGTAGCCGCCAACGATGACCATGATCAGCAGGTTGGAGATCATCACCACATCGATGAGGCCGAGCACCACCAGCATGATGATGGTTTCGTTGAGGGCGGTGATCTGGATATCGGGCGAATAGCCCACCGAGGTGACGAGGATGCGCAGCGCCGTTTCACTGCCAAAGGCAGCTTCGACCAGGTGCAGCAGCTCGACCAGGAAATGCCAGACATACACCAGCTGGGCGACGATCAAGCCAAGGTAGAGGGGAAGCTGCAGCCAGCGGCTGGCGAAAATCATGGCCGGCAAGGGGCGCAGAGGAGCGTTTTGAGGGAGAGACATGGTGGAGGGTGTAGTGGAGAGAGCGCCCTGCAGCAGGTTTGGAATGTATTGTTGGTCCGGCCAGTGCTGAGGTGGATGCCAGCTTGCCTGGGTGCTGGCTCAGCAAGTGCGGAAATGCAGCAAAAAAGAGCGTCGCGCATTGTAGCCAGCGGCCTGCGTCTGCAGTGTGGCGATTGGCAAAATTCCTCATGCGGCCAAAGCGGTTGGCGTTGGCTATCGGACGCGCTGGCGGGTGGCGCTGCGCTGTCAGACGCCTGTAAGTGCTGCGGTCCACAGTAGCAGCGATTTTCATACCTACAATGTTTGCAAAGGAGACAACCCATGACAGCCCCAGCCCAAGGAACGATTGAATCCGTTCTGGTCGAAAACCGCGTATTCCCCCCGCCCGCCAGCCTGTCGGCCACCGCCCGCGTTGGCAGCATGGAGGCCTACCAGGCGCTGTGCGCCGAGGCTGAATCCGACTTTGAAGGCTTTTGGGCCAACCGGGCCCGCGAGCATGTGCAGTGGACCAAGCCATTCACCGAAGTGCTGGACCAAAGCACCCCGCCGTTTTTCAAGTGGTTCCAGGATGGCGAGCTGAACGTCAGCGCCAACTGCCTGGACAAGCACATCGGCACGCCGGTCGAGAACAAGAACGCCATCATTTTTGAAGCCGACGACGGCCAGGTCAGCCAGATTACCTACCGCGAGCTGCTGGACCGTGTGGGCGCCTTTGCCAATGCGCTCAAGGCGCAGGGCGTGCAAAAGGGCGACCGGGTGCTGATCTACATGCCGATGACAGTCGAGGGCATTGTGGCCATGCAGGCCTGCGCGCGCATTGGTGCCACCCACTCGGTGGTCTTTGGTGGTTTCTCGGCCAAGGCGGTCAATGAGCGCGTGATCGATGCCGGCGCGGTGCTGATCATCACCGCCAACTTCCAGATGCGCGGCGGCAAGGAGCTGCCGCTGAAGGCGATTGTGGATGACGCTCTGGCGATGGGTGGCTGTGACACCGTCAAAAAGGTGCTGGTGTATGAGCGCACCCAGACGGCCTGGAACAAGGTGGAAGGCCGAGACCTGAGCTTTGGTGAGGCACTGGCCGGCCAGAGCAAGGACTGCGCGCCGGTGCCGGTCAACGCAGAGCACCCGCTCTTCATTCTGTACACCAGCGGCTCCACTGGCAAACCCAAGGGCGTACAGCACGCCAGTGGCGGTTATATCCTCTGGGCCAAGATGACGATGGAGTGGACCTTTGACCTCCAGTCCAACGATGTGTTCTGGTGTACCGCCGACATCGGCTGGATCACCGGCCACACCTATATTGCCTACGGCCCGCTGGCCGCTGGTGCCACCCAGGTGGTGTTTGAAGGCGTGCCGACCTTCCCGAACGCGGGCCGCTTCTGGCAGATGATCGAGCGCCATCGCGTCTCCATCTTCTACACCGCGCCAACGGCCATCCGCTCCTTGATCAAGGCCGCCGATTCGGATGACAAGGTACACCCGCGCAACTGGGACCTGAGCAGCTTGCGCATTTTGGGATCGGTGGGCGAGCCTATCAATCCCGAAGCCTGGATGTGGTACTACCGGAACATCGGCGGCGAGCGTTGCCCGATTGTGGATACCTTCTGGCAAACCGAAAACGGCGGCCATGTGATCACGCCGCTGCCAGGTGCCACCCCGCTGGTGCCGGGCTCTTGCACCTTGCCGCTGCCCGGCATCGTGGCGCAGATCGTGGACGAGACCGGCAAGGAGCTGCCTAACGGCACCGGCGGTATTTTGGTGATCAGCAAGCCCTGGCCGTCGATGATCCGCACGATCTGGAACGACCCCGAGCGCTTCAAGAAGGCCTATTTTCCCGAAGAAATGGGCGGCAGCATCTACCTGGCCGGCGACGGCGCGGTGCGCGATGCCAAGACCGGTTACTTCCGCATCACCGGGCGTATTGACGATGTGCTGAATGTCTCGGGCCACCGCATGGGCACGATGGAGATCGAATCGGCGCTGGTGTCCAAAACCGATCTGGTGGCCGAGGCCGCCGTGGTGGGCCGCCCCGATGACATGACGGGTGAGGCCATTTGCGCCTTTGTGGTGCTCAAGCGCTCGCGCCCCACCGGCGAGGAAGCCAAGCAGATTGCCAAGGAGCTGCGTGACTGGGTGGCCAAGGAGATCGGCCCGATCGCCAAGCCCAAGGACATCCGCTTTGGCGACAACCTGCCCAAGACCCGCTCGGGCAAGATCATGCGCCGCTTGCTGCGTTCGATTGCCAAGGGCGAGGCGATAACGCAGGACACGTCCACCCTGGAGAACCCGGCGATCCTCGACCAGTTGTCCGACACGCACTGATCGGCAAATGTCAACAAATGGCGCGCTGGGGTATCCCAGCGTGCCAACTTGTTGTTAAAGCTGAAGAAGCGCTGGAAAAGTGCCAGCATTGGCTGACAAGCCATCGCGCATGGACCGTGCTATGGTCTATGCGTTCTATTAATGCCATCAAATTCCACTATGCGCAGCATTCTTCTTCTCATCATCGCCGTGCTCATCGGCGGTCTGGCAGCCCTCAACTGGGAAGTGCTGTCCACGCCTTCCGAGGTCAATCTCGGTCTCACTACCATCCACGCCCCCTTGGGCGTGTTGATGCTGGCGCTGACGGTTCTGCTCTGCGTCATCTTCCTGGCGTATGTGCTGTCCTTGCAGGGCTCCGTGATGCTGGAAGCGCGCCGCCACAACAAAGAGATGACAGCCCAGCGCGAACTGGCCGACAAGGCTGAGGCATCGCGCTTTACCGAACTGCGCCAGGTGCTGGAGAGCCAGCATGCGGCTGGCCAATCGGTGCTGCTGGCCCGTCTGACGGAGCTGGAAACCCACCTGGTAGCCCGCGCGCAGGAGTCGGACAACAGTAATGCGGCCTATCTGGGCCAGATTGAGGATCGTATGCGTCACACTGAACCACCGCGCAACACCTTTTAAGAGCCGCACCCGCGCGGCCAGCAAAAAACCACCTCGCGAGGTGGTTTTTTGCTGTGATGGGCCGCCAGGCCCGACCTGCATGCGATGCGGTGCTTACTTGAGGGTCAGCACCCAGTCGGCCAGCTTCTTGGCATCGGCTTCGCTGACCTGGGTGTTGGCGGGCATGGGCACGGGACCCCAGACGCCGGCACTGCCTTTGATGATCTTCTGGGCCAGCATGTTGGAGGCTCCGGGCTGGCCGGCAAACTTGGCGCCAATATCTTTGAATGCGGGGCCCACCACTTTCTTGTCGACCGAATGGCAAGCCATGCAGTTCTTGGATTGGGCCAATGCCTGATCAGCCCACGCAGGTGCGCTGGCCGACAAGGCCAGTGCCGTGGCAATCAGAATACGGTTCATCGTGTTATCTCCTTAGCGCATGAGGTACATTAATTCTAATGGCTCGCTGCTTTGAACAAGTTCTTAGAACTGCGCCGATGCCAGGATGTTCCGCAAGTCAGAACACTTTACGTGCCCGATACCCAAGCGGCTCAGAGACCAAGAAGATGGAGTGACCATGTATTTTCTGATCCTGGGGATCATTCTGCTGCTGATGAAGCACCTGGAAATCGGCCCGGTGGCAGCCTGGTCCTGGACCATGGTGCTCGCTCCCTTTGGCTTGGCCGCCCTGTGGTGGGCCTGGGCCGACTGGTCGGGTTACACCAAACGCAAGGCGATGGAGCAGGAAGATCTGAAAAAGCAGCGCCGCCTGCAGAAGTCCAAGGAAGCGCTGGGCCAATCGGCCCGCAGGCGCCGCTAAGGCCGCCGCTGCCGCGCAGCAACCGCCTGGGGGCGGTTTTTTTCCATCCGCCCGCTGCCCCTACCGCCTTTACTGGCTGGAACCCGAGTGTCTCCGTCATTTGCCCGGCTGCGCCATAATCAGCGCTCACATCGGCGTGCACTCAAGAGGTTCTCGCCAACTTGCCCGCTGGCCCTGGCGTATATCCAGGCCCGCACTATGCAAGACAGGCCGCATTCTTATTGTTTACTGATTCGTCACCACGATGCCCGCATACCGTTCCAAAACCTCTACCGCCGGTCGCAACATGGCAGGTGCCCGCTCTTTGTGGCGTGCCACCGGCATGAAAGACGACGACTTCTCCAAGCCCATCATTGCGGTGGTGAACTCCTTTACCCAGTTCGTGCCAGGCCATGTGCACCTGAAGGACCTGGGCCAGCTCGTAGCCCGCGAGATCGAGGCTGCAGGTGGTGTTGCCAAGGAGTTCAACACCATTGCCGTCGATGATGGCATTGCGATGGGCCACGACGGCATGCTGTACTCGCTGCCCAGCCGCGAAGTGATTGCCGATTCGGTCGAATACATGGTCAACGCGCACTGTGCTGATGCCATGGTCTGCATCTCCAACTGTGACAAGATCACCCCCGGCATGCTGATGGCCGCGATGCGCCTGAACATCCCCGTGGTGTTTGTGTCCGGCGGCCCGATGGAAGCCGGCAAGGTGCGCCTGGCCGTGCCTGCCGCTGACGGCAGCAAGACCATCCAGATCAAGAAGCTTGATCTGGTCGATGCCATGGTGATGGCCGCTGACAGCAGTGTGAGCGATGCCGATGTGGCTGAAGTCGAGCGCTCGGCCTGCCCGACCTGCGGCTCCTGCTCGGGCATGTTCACCGCCAACTCGATGAACTGCCTGGCCGAAGCGCTGGGCCTGGCGCTGCCAGGCAATGGCACCGTGGTAGCGACCCACTCGGACCGCGAGCAACTCTTCAAGCGCGCAGGCCGTTTGATCGTGGACCTGGCCAAGCGCTACTACGAGCAAGACGAAGCCACCCTGCTGCCACGCGCAGTCGGTATCAAGGCGTTCGAGAACGCGATGACCCTGGACATCGCAATGGGCGGCTCGACCAACACCATCCTGCACCTGCTGGCGATCGCGCAAGAGGCGGAGATCGACTTCACGATGACCGACATCGACCGCATGTCGCGCACCGTGCCGCAGCTGTGCAAGGTGGCGCCCAATACCAACAAGTACCACATCGAAGACGTACACCGCGCAGGCGGCATCATGGCCATCCTGGGTGAGCTGGACCGCGCTGGCAAGCTGCACACCGATGCGCCCACCGTGCATGCCAAGACCATGAAGGACGCGCTGGACCAGTGGGACATCGTGCGCACCGAAGACGAGGCCGTGCGCACCTTCTACATGGCAGGCCCTGCCGGCATTCCCACCCAGGTGGCGTTCAGCCAAAGCACGCGCTGGCCCAGCCTGGATCTGGACCGCGCCGAAGGCTGCATCCGCTCCTACGAACACGCCTTCTCCAAAGAAGGTGGCCTGGCGGTGCTGCGCGGCAATATCGCGCTCGATGGCTGCGTGGTCAAGACCGCCGGTGTCGATGACTCGATCCTGGTGTTCGAGGGCTCGGCCCATGTGGTCGAATCGCAGGACGAAGCCGTGGAGAACATCCTGAGCGACAAGGTCAAGGCCGGTGATATCGTGATCGTGCGTTACGAAGGCCCCAAGGGCGGCCCCGGCATGCAAGAGATGCTCTACCCCACCAGCTACATCAAGTCCAAGGGCCTGGGCAAGTCCTGCGCGCTGCTGACCGATGGCCGCTTCTCCGGCGGTACCTCGGGCCTGTCGATTGGCCACTGCTCGCCCGAGGCGGCAGCAGGCGGTGCCATCGGCCTGGTGCAGAACGGCGACCGCATCTTGATCGACATCCCCAACCGCACTATCAATGCGCTGGTGAGCGACGAGGAGTTTGCCAAGCGCCGCGAAGCCCAGAATGCGCTGGGCTGGAAGCCTGCCAAACCCCGTCCGCGCAAGGTGTCTACCGCTTTGAAGGCCTACGCCAAGCTGGTGACCTCGGCCGACAAGGGCGCGGTGCGCGATATTTCGCTGCTGGACTGATTGCCTTGAGCCCAACGAACAACCGCCCCAGGCGCAGGCCCGGGGCGGTTTTTTGTCGCCCTGATTTACCAGTGCAGACAGATCTTGCCGAAGTGCTGTGCGCTGAGCTGGTGCGCAAAGGCATCGGCCATTTTCTCCAGCGGGTAGCGGCTGTCGATCACCGGGCGCAGCGGCAGGTGGTCCAGCGCGCGCACCAGGTCTTGCTGCTGCTCGCGGCTGCCGACGATCAGGCCCTGCAAGGTCTGCTGTTTGCGCATCAGCTCCACGGTAGGCACCTCGCCAGCAAAGCCGGTCAGCACGCCGATCAAAGCGATGTGGCCGCCGGGGGCGCAGGCACGGATGGACTGGGGCAGGGTGCCCGGGCCACCCACCTCTACGACGATATCGGCGCCGCGCCCGCCGGTGGCTTCCAGCACTGCATCGCCCCAGTTGGGTTGGTCGCGGTAGTTGATGACGGTGTCGGCACCCAGGGCGCGGAGGCGCTCGGCCTTGGCGGCGCTGGAGGTCGTCGCAATCACCTTGGCGCCCATCGCATGGGCCAGTTGCAACGCAAAGATCGATACCCCGCCAGTGCCCAACACCAGCACGGTTTGCCCGGCTTCGATGCGGCCGTCGACCACCAAGGCGCGCCAGGCCGTCAAGCCTGCGGTGGTCAGGGTGGCGGCTTCTTCATGGGTGTAGCCCTTGGGCGCATGGGTAAAGGCCGTGGCAGCCATCGTGACCTGCTCGCGTGCAAAGCCGTCCACGCCATCGCCCGGCACGGTGGCAAAGGTGGAGGGCACTTGCTTGCCGGATTGCCACAGCGGGAAAAAACAGGACACCACCGCATCACCGACCGCGAACTCGGTCACGCCTTCGCCGACGGCCATCACGACACCTGCGCCATCGGCCATCGGAATTCGGCCATCGGCGGTGGGGGAGCGGCCAGCCACAATGGCCAGGTCGTGGTAGTTGAGCGAGCTGGCATGCAGGCGCACCTGGATCTCTCCGGCGCGGGGCGCTGCGGGCGCTGGCAGGTCAACCAGTTGCAGGTGGTCCAGACCGCCGGGGGCGGCAACTTGAATGGCTTTCATGGAATTCCTCTTTCCTCAGTGGGTATCACAAGGCTGCACCACGCAGCCGCCAAGCCATCATGCGAGCCATCGCCCTAAAAAGCCAGAACCGACATATTTGTGGCCTAGTATTAAAAATGTAAGTAATGCATGGGTATGGGCTTGGCGCTAGGATCGGAGCGTTGTCGTCCGCCCCCGGAGAGTCTTATGAAACGCTTGAACAGCAAAAGTGGTTGTGCCGTGGAGGTCACCTTGTCCGTGATGGGCGGCACCTGGAAACCGATTGTGCTCTTCCACCTGATGCATGGCACCAAGCGCTTCAGCGCGCTGGCGCGCGCCATCCCCAATGTCACCCAGCGCATGCTGACCTTGCAGCTGCGCGAGCTGGAGGAGGCTGGTATCGTCGCGCGCACCGTGTATGCAGAAGTGCCCCCGCGTGTGGACTATGCGCTGACTGACCTGGGCCGCAGCCTGCAGCCGGTGCTGATAGCCATGCGCGACTGGGGCACAGATTATGCGCAGAGTCAGGGCATGCAGGATGAGGGGCCGGGTGTACAGGCAAGTTGCGCCGCTTAGCGATGGGCTGGCGCTGATCAGGCGCTCGGGAGGATAATTCCCGTCTCTGATTTTTAGCATTCACCTGCCATGATGTCCCGCAATCCATTTCTGCGCCCTATAGCGCTGCTGCCCGTTCTGGCCTGCCTGGGCATGGCATGGGCCGGCCATGCGCAGGCGCAGGCACTGGAGCGGCGCGGCTACCCCAGCCAGCCCATCAAGCTGGTGGTGCCGTTTGCACCCGGTGGCTCGACCGATATCGTGGCCCGCTTGATCGCTGAAGCGATGCGCGAGCCGCTGGGCCAGCCGGTGGTGGTGGAGAACAAGGCAGGCGCTGCGGGCCTGATTGGGGCGGAGGCAGTGGCCCGTGCCCAGTCCGATGGTTACACCATCGGTGTGGGGACGATCAGCACCTTGGCCGTCAATACCGTGATGCTCCAGTCCGTACGCCGCGATCCGCTTGAAGCGCTGGCACCGGTCATCGCGCTGGCGCAGATACCGTCGGTGTTCTCCACGCATCCCAGCCTGGGCGTGGCGGATCTGCAGGGCCTCGTGGCCACCTTGCGCGCCAAGCCCGACCACTACACGATCGGCTCGGCCGGCGTGGGCTCCATCGGCCACCTGATTGCCGAGGCGATGAACGAGACGCTAGGCGTGCGCCTGCGCCATATTCCCTACAAGGGCCAGGGGCCGGTGATCAACAGTGCCTTGTCGGGCGAGACCCAGGTGCTGAGTGACCAGTACCCCTCGTCCAGCAGCCTGGTGCAATCCGGGCGGCTGATCCCTTTTGCCGTGGCCGCGCCCCAGCGGTTGCCAGCGCTGCCTGATGTGCCCACCTTGGCCGAGGCGGGCTACCCGGCGCTCAACCGCTTGGCCATTACCTGGTTTGGCCTGGTGGCCCCTGCTGGCACGCCGCCCGCCGTCATCAATACCCTCAACCACGCCGCCCGCGATGCCATGCACCAACCTGCGGTGCAGGCGCGTCTGGAGCAGTTGGGTGTCGTGCCCATGGGCGGCAGTCCGCAGCAGTTTGCGCAGCTGATCAGCGACACGCGCACCCAGATCCAGCAGTTGGTGCAGCAGCGCAAACTGGTGCTGGACTGAGCTTTCTGAAAAGCGCAGGTAAAGCCTGATGTCTACCTTCCAAATCACTGGTGGTTTTTGGGGGCTTGATCTACAATCCGGCCAGCTTTTTTATCAGGAGTAACCCTGTGGACTTACCGAGTTGTTGGCCAGCGGCCAACCGACCACAGGCAAGGTAATCGCAAACGCCCCAGCTTTGCGCGCTGCCTTGCCGAACCAGGCGGGCAGCTGTTAGGCGCCGTAGTTTCTTTTAGACAGACCTACGCACCCAACGCATCCCATTTCGATCTTCCAGTCTTGCCCCGTGGCGAGCGCCTTTGGAGCGCGCCGCCATGCCGGGTGTGGGAGCTTTTCATGACACTGCGTATGTCTTCGATGGCCCTCTTGCGCGCACTGCGACGCAAGGCTGCGCCATGGGCTGTTACGCCTTGCTGCGGCCTGGGCTCGCCCCGCCGCATGGCACACCAGCTCGCGCCGATGCTGCGCCGCCGCGCCCCGATGGGCAAGGGCGCTGCGCATTCCTCTTCGGCATCGGCTGCGTTGGACCCCTTCAGTCGCTGATCTCTCTTCTGTCCGATGTGCAGGCTTGCGGCCGCGATACTGCGGCATGCGGCTGCACGCCTGTGTTGATTGCAGATGCCATGCGGCGCGGCTGAGTCGCGCCCGTGGCAGGGAGATAGGTCATGTTGCACCTGCTGAAAAATGGATTCGTCAACTTTTTGCGCTCACGCCACTGGGGCGTGCATTTCCGCCGCTTGCCCATGTTGGAGCAACTGGCGAGCACACCGGTGGATGCCGGCATTTCCAAGGCCATGGGTGAGCGGCTGCGGGATGCGGCCCATGCCGCTGAACCCGCATTGCTGCAAAGCCTGAACACCAGCCGTCAAGGCCTGGACGATGTGCAGGTGCAGCAAGCCCGTGCGCAGGCCGGCTGGAACAGCATCTCGCAGGACAAGCCCATGTCCCGCAGCGAGCACTTGTGGCTGTGCTTTCGCACGCCGTTCAACCTGCTGCTGACGGTGTTGGCCATCGTCTCCTGGATGACGGGCGATGCCAAGGCCACGGCGGTGATTGGCAGCATGGTGGCGCTGGCCACCGGCCTGCGCTTTTGGCAGGAAGGCCGCGCCAACAAGGCCGCTGCTGGCCTGCAGGCCATGGTCTCCAACACCGCAGCCGTGCTGCGCCGCACCGTACAGGATGAGGAAGCCCGAGAGCTGGATGCGCCGCCATCGCGCCTGTCTGCGCTGCAGGCCATGCGCGAACTGCCGGTGCGCGAGCTGGTGCCGGGCGACATCATCCAGCTGGCTGCTGGCGACATGGTGCCCGCCGACTGCCGCCTGCTGACCGCCAAGGACCTGTTTCTGGCGCAATCGGCGATGACCGGTGAATCCATGCCGGTGGAGAAATTTGCCCAGCTGCCCGATGCGGCCCAGCACAACCCGGTGGAGCTGTGCAACCTGGTGTTCATGGGCACGAACGTGGTCTCGGGTGCTGGCCTGGCCGTGGTGCTGACCACCGGCAACCAAAGCTACCTGGGTGCGCTGGCCGGCAAGGTCTCGGCGATGGACCGCAGCCCCACCGCGTTCCAGATGGGCGTCAACAAGGTCAGCTGGGTGCTCATCCGTTTCATGCTGGTGATGGTGCCGCTGGTCTTGCTGATCAATGGCCTGACCAAGGGAGACTGGACCGAGGCCCTGCTGTTTGCGCTGTCGGTGGCGGTCGGCCTGACGCCCGAGATGCTGCCGATGATCGTGACCGCTACCCTGGCCAAGGGTGCGGTGTTTCTGTCGCGCAAGCAAGTGATCGTCAAGCACCTGGACGCCATCCAGAACTTTGGCGCGATGGATGTGCTGTGCACCGACAAGACGGGCACCTTGACCGAGGACCGGATCTCGGTTGAGCGCCACCTCGATGCCTGGGGCGATGTCTCGCAACCGGTGCTGGACCTGGCCTATCTGAACAGCTACTACCAGACGGGGCTCAAGAGCCTGCTGGATGTGGCCGTGCTCGCCCATGCCGAGCGCGCATCGCTGGTCGATGCCTATGCCAAGGTCGATGAAGTGCCGTTTGATTTTGTGCGCCGGCGCATGTCGGTGGTGGTGCGTGACAGCGCCGGGGCCGGCAAGATCATCACCAAGGGCGCGGTTGAGGAGATTTTGCAAGTGAGCAGCTCGGTGCAAGCCGCCGCTGGTGTGCTGGATCTCGACGCGGGCCTGCGCCAGCGCATTGTGGCGACGGCCGAGGCGCTCAATGCCCAGGGGCTGCGCGTGGTGGCTGTGGCCACCCGCGATACACCAGCGGGCCAAAGCAACTTTGGTGTGGCCGATGAGGCCGGCCTGGTGCTCTGCGGCTTTCTGGCCTTTGTCGACCCACCCAAGGAAAGCGCTGCGCCCGCATTGCAGGCGCTGGCACGACATGGCGTGCAGACCAAGGTGCTCACCGGCGACAACGCCGCCGTGACCGCCAAGGTCTGCCAGCAAGTGGGCATCACCGAGCAGGTCATCGTGCTGGGCGGTGAGATCGAGCAGATGGATGACCAGCGGCTGGCCCAGGTGGTCGAAGAAGCCAATATCTTTGCCAAGCTGAGCCCCGCGCACAAGGAGCGCATCGTGCGCATGCTCAAGGCCAATGGCCATGTGGTGGGCTTCATGGGCGATGGCATCAACGATGCCGCAGCGCTGCGCACGGCCGATATCGGCATCTCGGTGGATACCGCCGTCGATGTGGCCAAGGAGGCCGCTGACATCATCTTGCTGGACAAGAGCCTGATGGTGCTGGACCAGGGCGTGCAGGAAGGGCGCCGCACCTTCGCCAATATGCTCAAGTACATCAAGATGACGGCGAGCTCGAACTTTGGCAATGTGTTCTCGGTGTTGATTGCCAGTGCTTTTATTCCGTTTTTGCCGATGCTGCCGATGCAGCTGCTGGTGCAGAACCTGGTGTATGACTTCTCGCAGGCGGCCATTCCGTTTGACCATGTGGACGCTGAACTGCTGACCCAGCCCCAGCGCTGGAACCCGGCCGATGTGGGCCGCTTCATGCTGTTCTTTGGGCCCATCAGCTCCATCTTCGATATCACGACCTTTGTCGTGATGTGGAAGGTATTTGGCGCCAATACGCCCGAGCGCCAGGCGCTGTTCCAGTCCGGCTGGTTTGTCGTGGGCCTGCTTACCCAGTCGCTGATCGTGCACATGATCCGCACCAAGCGCATTCCGTTTATCCAGAGCCGGGCGGCCTGGCCCGTAGGCCTGATGACCCTGGTGGTGGTGGCCATTGGCATCTACCTGCCCATGGGTGCGCTTGCCCCGTATTTCAAGCTTGTGCCGCTGCCAGGCATGTACTTTGTGTTCTTGGTCACCGTGTTGCTGGCCTATATGGGTCTTACGCAGGTCATGAAAAAGTGGTACATCCGTCGCTACGACTGGCAATAGTCAGCGACACCATCCATACATATATGCCATAGGAGGGCGCAATGCTCGAAGCGCTGAACTACACCCAGCTGAACTCGCTGATCAATACGGCCATCAGCCTGGTAACTGCCTTTGTCCTAGGCGCCGTGATTGGCCTGGAACGCCAATACCGCCAGCGCACCGCCGGGCTGCGCACCAATGTGCTGGTCGCCGTGGGTGCGGCCATCTTTGTCGACAGTGCGAATACCATCGCAGGGCCCGACGGTGCCGTGCGCGTGATGGCCTATGTGGTCTCGGGGATCGGCTTCTTGGGTGCCGGCGTCATCATGCGCGAAGAGGGCAATGTGCGCGGGCTGAACACCGCCGCCACCTTGTGGGGCTCGGCGGCCGTGGGGGCTGCGGCGGGTGCCGATCTGATTGTGCAGGCAGCCTTGGGTACCGTGCTGGTGCTGGCGGCCAATACCTTGCTGCGGCCGCTCGTCAATGCCATCAACCGCAAGCCGCTGGATGTGGCCTCCACCGAGATGACCAATGCCGTGTTTGTGGTGGCCGAACGCCTGCACCAACGGCTGGCGTTGGCCATGCTGCAGGATGTGCTGGAGCGCGGTGGCTACCCGCCCGGTGATATCGACATCCAGCCTTTTGGCGAGGCGGAGGTCGTCATCGAGGCGACCTTGGCCGCCCAATCGGTGGAGGGGGATGAGCTGGATGCGATGGTGCAGCAGCTGGCGGCCAAGCCGGGCGTGCGCCAGGCGTTCTGGAGCCCCAGCACGAGGGACTAAGACCCGGCTTTAGCCTTCAAACGCAAAGCCCACGCCGTAGATGGAGCGGATGCAGTCTGCATCGTCACCCATCACGGTGCGCAGCTTTTTGCGCAGGTTTTTGATGTGGCTGTCGATCGCCCGGTCGCTCACCTCCAGCGCATCGGCATAGGCCAGATCCAGCAGCTGGCTGCGGGGGTAGATCTTGCCGGGATGGCGCTGCAGGATGTGCAGCAGCGCGAACTCGCGCCGCGTCAGTCCCAGGTCCTGGCCGCGCCAGCTGGCCTGGCAGGTGGTTTCGTCGATCTGCCAGTCGCTGAGGGCAGGGTGGTCCGCTGCGCCAGCAGCCGGCTGGGCATGGCGGCGCAAGATGACCTTGACGCGGGCAATCAGCTCGCGCGGCGAGAAAGGCTTGCAGATGTAGTCATCGGCGCCCATCTCCAGGCCCACGAGTCGGTCTACTTCTTCCACCTTGGCCGTCAGGCAGATGACGGGGCAGAGATTGCGGGCGCGGCATTCGCGCAGAATGCTCAGGCCGTCGGTGCCGGGCAGCATCAGATCGAGAATGGCCAGCTGCGGCGGGCGCGTACGCAGCGCCGCCATGGCCTGGCTGCCATCGGCGAAATGCTCGACCTCATAGCCTGCATGGTGCAGGTAGTCGATCACGACCGAGGCGATATCAGCCTCGTCTTCGGCATACAGAATGCGGGGTTTGGCGGTGTTCATGCGGCAGGGTCTATCAAGGGCAGTATCAGGGTGAGGCGCAGGCCGCCCAACGGCGAGATCGAGGCCTGCAATTGTCCGCCATGGGCGTGCACAATGCTTTTGCAAATGGCAAGCCCCAGGCCGGAGCCACCACTGGCGCGGCTGCGCGAGGTTTCTACGCGGTAAAAGCGTTCAAAAATGCGGGGCAGTTCCGCAGGCGGTACAGAGGGACTGCTGTCATCCAGGTGCAGCTCCAGCCAGCGCTGGCCCGATTCCGGCGCCGGCCCATGCAGGCTGGCGCTGATGCTGACCCGGCCGGGCGCATCGGTGTAGCGCAGGCTGTTTTCCAGAATATTGCTCAGCACCTGGTGCAACTGCTGGGCGTTGCCCTGCACCCAGGCAGGCGGCAGCGCGGCGAGCAGCCCATGCGCTGTAGGCAAGCTGATGCCGGCCTGGCTGAAGCGGATCTGTACGGCTTCCACCGCCTCTATGGTCAGCACCCGCATGTCCAGTGCGTGCGCGGCGGCGGGCAAATGGGCGGTCAGTTGCAGCGCAGGCGCCGCTTCGGGTGCGTGCACCACCAGGGCCGTCGGGATGGTGGCGCGCATGTCGCCCACCAACTGCGTCAGTCGCAGAATCTGGCGGTGCAGGCGGGCGGCGGTTTGTGCGTCAAAGTGGCGGATGCCATCTTGTACCGCCTCGATCTCGGCCCGCACTGCTGCCAGGGGCGTCCGCAGTTCATGGGCCACCTGGGTCAGCCATTCATGCTGCTGCGCTTGGGCCTGCGAGAGCTGCTCGGCCATATGGTTGTAGCGGTCGGCCAGTTGGCCCAGCTCATCATGGCCGGCAATCGCAATACGGTAGTCGAGCTGGCCGCTGGCAAAGGCCTTGGCGCCCTGGCTCAGCGCCTCAATGGGCCGGATCCAGCGCCGGCTCAGCCACCAGGACAGCGCGCCGGCCAGCAGCAGGCCTAGCAGGCCGGTGATGGCCAGAAACACCAGATGCTCCTTCAAGAACGCATTGTCGATCTGGTTCTTCAGGTCTTCGGGCTGGTTTAGGGTCAGGGTGCCAATCAGCATGTGCTGGCTGTCAAACAGCGGGTTGGTGGCGCTGCCGGCGGTGGGCGCGACACCGGCGATCAGCTTGCCTTGGTTGTCGAGCAGACCCAGGCGCTGGGACAGAGGATGGCGTTCGATGGGGCGCAGCTGCTGGGTCAGCATGGGGCCGATCGTGGCGCGGCGTGGCGCCTCGGTCTCTGCCGGGGGCGAGACGGGCACGGCTGCCTGGCTGCCAAAGCGGGTCAGCGCATTCCAACGTTCCGGGTTCAGGGATGACCAATGCGGGTCCTTGGCATACTCGCGCCGCAGTTGGCTTTCCAGGTATTCCAGACGTCCCAGCTCGATCTGCGCGACATAGCCGCCCAGACCGCGCTGCAGGCTCCAGTAAGAGAAACCGGTAAAGCACAGCAGCAAACCCAGTAGCAGCAGCACCATGGCCAGCAGCACCCGGGTTTGCAAGCGGGTGAAACGAAACAGCTGAAGGCGGGAGGTGGTCACAGAGGGCTGGGGCGCAATGGAGGGGTTGGGTACATGGCAAAACGGGCAGGCTCAATGCCTGCCCGGCTATTCTCTTACACAGTGCGTGGGTGTGTAAAAGTGTTGCTTGATCGGGGCGCGGTCAAAGTGCCGTCAAGGCCCGATGGTGGCGCCGCGCTGGGCGACCAGTTGCTTGCCCAGCACGCGGCAGGTAGCCTTGGCCTTCTTGCCGTCGTCCAGCGTCAGTTGCACGCTATCGCCTGCCTTCTTGCCTTGGCAGGCCTCAATGGCCTGCTTGGAGGGCGCCGGCTTGGCGGGAGTGGCGGCGTAGGCCTGGGCGGTGGCGATCCAGAGCGCAGCAGTCACGGCGGTGCTGCACAGCAGACGGTGGCGAAGTGTTGGAGAACTCATGGCATTCCTTGTGTAAAAAGAGGCTCTGCGGCCAGGCCGCGATCTGGTGTGGGACAGATAGAAGCGGGTGAAACAGAGAAACTGGAGTGTGTTTACGCCTCTCCGCAGAGCCCATGACTGAACTATAGAAGCCAAATGTGGAGGAACTTGGGTTGGCTTTGTGGCAGGTGTGACGAAGCGAAAACCGCATGCGTATTGGGTCTGCGCGGGTTTTTGCGCCTCTTCAGGCCGCAAACTTATGCAAAGTGGTTGCGGTGGCTACGTTTCAGGGCTGCAAGGCCGATGGCCTGGAGTCGTCCGGCAGCGGACGTCGTGCCGCCACACGCTGGACGACCCGATCCGGAGCCTGCAGCAGACCTTCTTCATAGGCAATGACCGACCAGCCGGCACAGACTTGCAGCAGCTCGCCTGGTTGCAGCAAAAAGTCGGGCCGTGAAGGTTTGCCATAGGCTGCATTGCCCAGCGCAAAGGTCTCATACAGCAGCAAGCCGCCGGGCGCCACACTGCCTAGTATTTGCGGCCACAGCGGACGCCAGAGGTAGTTGGTGACGACCACCGCATCAAACACCCGGCCTTCCAGCGGCCAGGGCCCGTTTTCGATATCGGCCAGCAGCCATTCGCCTGCGCCTTCCGCTTGGAGGGTTTGCAAGGCCGCATTGTCACGGTCTACGCCGGTGACATGCAGGCCCTGGGCCTGCAGGTAGCGGGCATGCCGACCGGAGCCGCAGGCCAGGTCGAGCACCTTGCCGCCAGTGGGAATCAGCGGGGAAAAGCGGGAAATCCAGGGAGAAGGCGAGGCGCTGGGAGACATGACGTGGCAGAGGCTAAAGGGGCTAGAAGCAAGCCCAGACATGGTCGGCCATCTGCACCATAAAAGCAGGCTGGGTGTAGAGCATGAACACCAGGCCCAGCAGCACCAGCACCAGCAGCCACAGGGCAGCACGCTGCCAGCCGCGCAGTGGCGCAGGGCTGGTGGGCGGTGGGGGAGAGTGTTGCATTAAACGGTCCGTCTTCAAGCGGCCAGCGGCAGGCGCTGCACCGGCTCTTCTTTCACTGGCAGGTTGACCAGGCCGGCAAACACGCCCAGCCCAATGGCCACATACCAGACGACATCATAGCTGCCGGTATGGTCATAGAGGTAGCCGCCCAGCCAGATGCCCAGGAAGCTGCCGATCTGGTGGCTGAAGAACACAAAGCCGCTGAGCATGGACAGATGCTGCACGCCAAAGATCTGCGCAATCGCGCCATTGGTGAGCGGCACGGTGGAGAGCCACAAAAAGCCCATCACCGCGGCAAATACATAGACTGACCAGGGCGACAGGGGCACCAGCAGAAACACCACAATCGCAATGGCACGGATAAAGTAAATGCCCGACAGCAGGTAGCGCTTGGCCATGCGCTGGCCCAAGGTGCCGGCCAGGTAGGTGCCAAAGATATTGAACAGGCCAATCAGCGCCAGCGAGTAGCTGGCCACATGGGGCGGCAGGCCAAAATCCTTGAGGTAGCTGGGCATGTGCACGCCGATGAACATGACCTGGAAACCGCAGACAAAATAGCCGGCCGTCAGCAGCAAAAAACTGGGGTTGCGGAAGGCCTCGGCCACCGCCTGGGCAATGGTCTGTTGCTGGCCGCCGGCCGCACTGCGCTTCAATGCATGGAAGTTAGGCTCGCGTAACGCAAAGGCCAGCGGCACGATGGTGAGCACCAGCACCGCACAGACCAGCAGTGCGTTCTGCCAGCCCAGGCTGGCAATCAGCTGGCCCTCCACCGGCACCATGAAGAACTGGCCAAAGGAGCCCGCAGCCGCGGCCACCCCCATCGCCCAAGACCGTTTCTCGGCCGGCAACTGGCGCCCGATCACGCCATAGATCACCGCATAGGTGGTGCCCGTTTGCGCCATGCCAATCAGCAGGCCAGCGGTGAGCGTAAAGATGAGGGTGTTGGGTGCCCAGGCCATGCCGGCCAGCCCGAGTGCATACAGCAGTGCGCCAAAAACCAGCACCTTGCTGGCGCCAAAGCGGTCGGCCAGCATGCCGGTAAAGATGCCAATCAAGCCCCAGCTGAGGTTTTGCACCGCCAGTGCCAACGCAAAGGACTCGCGGGTCCACCCCATTTCCTGCGTGATGGGCTGCAGCCAGAGGCCAAAACCGTGGCGGATGCCCATGGACAGGGTGACCACCGCGCCGCCGCACAGCAGGACGCGGGCCATTGACAATCGTTGTGCGTTGTTTTGCATAGTCAGGGGGTGTGTCTCGTTATCCCGAAATTGTTACTTGAATGCAGGAAACCGGCTGTCGCCCGCATATTTCCCAGCGCGCGGCCAAGCCCATTGCAAGGTTTAGAACCGCTAACACAAGCCTTGAGACGTCGTTGCCTAGCCGGCCGCCTCAAGCCTTGCCGTACGCCTGTACTGTCTGCGGCTTGATGCCTCGCCTCAACCGCAAACCTTCGGTTTGCTGGGTCGTTTTAGCGGCTCTTAGTGCAGGAGCGTCGCAAAACGTCAACAACTTCCACCTGTTTATCTATACAGCTATCTACAATGGCAGCCGCTAGAATGGAAAGTTATGGCAAGCAAAAACACGTCTACCAGTGAATACGCAGAGAGCTCGATACGGGTTCTCAAGGGGCTTGAGCCGGTCAAGCAGCGCCCGGGCATGTACACCCGTACCGATAACCCGTTGCACATCATCCAGGAGGTGATCGACAACGCGGCCGATGAAGCGCTGGCCGGTTTTGGCAAGAAGATCCGCGTCTACCTGCACACCGATGGCTCCATCAGTGTGGAGGACGATGGCCGGGGCATTCCGTTTGGCATGCACCCCGAAGAGCATGCACCCGTGGTGGAGCTGGTCTTTACCCGCCTGCATGCGGGCGGCAAGTTCGACAAGGGCCAGGGCGGCGCTTACAGCTTCTCTGGCGGCCTGCATGGCGTGGGTGTGTCCGTCACCAATGCCTTGTCCACGCGCATGGAAGTGACCGTACACCGCGATGGCTCAGTCGCCAGCATGGCCTTTGCCGGCGGCGATGTGGTCGAGCCGCTGCAGGTGCGGCCCATGGTCAGCGGCGACCGCAAGCAGGGCACGACGGTGCGCGTCTGGCCCGATGCCAAGTATTTTGAATCCAGCCACCTGCCGATGGGCGAGCTGGTACACCTGCTGCGCAGCAAAGCGGTGCTGATGCCGGGCGTGAGCGTGCAGCTGACGCAGGACAAGAACCGCGAGACGCAGACCTGGCAGTACAAAGGCGGCCTCAAGGACTACTTGTTGCAGACCTTGCCGGTCGATCCGGTCATCCCGGTGTTTGAAGGCGAGGGCTTTGCCGGCCGCAACGACGACCATTTTGCCGAGGGCGAGGGCGCATCCTGGTGCGTGGCCTTTACCGACGAAGGCCAGCCGGTGCGCGAGAGCTATGTCAACCTGATCCCCACCACCGCAGGCGGCACGCATGAAAGCGGCCTGCGCGACGGCCTGTTCCAGGCGGTCAAAAGCTTTATCGAGCTGCATTCGCTGCTGCCCAAGGGTGTCAAGCTGATGCCCGAGGACGTGTTTGCCCGCGCCAGCTATGTGCTGTCGGCCAAGGTGCTCGATCCCCAGTTCCAGGGCCAGATCAAGGAGCGGCTGAACTCGCGCGATGCGGTGCGCCTGGTCTCGGGCATGGTGCGGCCTGCGCTGGAGCTGTGGCTGAACCAGAACGTCGAATACGGCAAAAAGCTCGCCGAGATCGCCATCAAGGCGGCGCAAACGCGCCAACGCGCTGGCCAGAAGGTGGAGAAGCGCAAGGGCAGTGGTGTGGCCGTGTTGCCCGGCAAGCTGACCGACTGCGAAAGCAAGGACCTGGCCTATAACGAGGTGTTTCTGGTCGAGGGTGACTCGGCCGGCGGCAGCGCCAAGATGGGCCGCGACAAGGAAACCCAGGCCATCCTGCCCTTGCGCGGCAAGGTACTCAACACCTGGGAGGTGGACCGCGACCGCCTGTTTGCCAATACCGAAATCCACGACATCTCGGTGGCCATTGGCGTGGACCCGCATGGCCCCGATGACGAGGTCGACCTGAGCGGCCTGCGCTACGGCAAGATCTGCATCTTGAGCGATGCGGACGTGGACGGCTCGCACATCCAGGTGCTGCTGCTGACCTTGTTCTTCAAGCACTTCCCGCAGCTGATCGACAAGGGCCATGTCTGCGTGGCGCGGCCGCCGCTGTTCCGGGTGGATATTCCTGCCCGGGGCAAAAAGCCGGCGGCCAAGGTCTATGCGCTGGACGAGGCCGAGATGCATGCGATTTTCGACAAGGCCGCCAAGGATGGCGTGCCGCGCGAGAAGTGCCAGATCAGCCGCTTCAAAGGCCTGGGCGAGATGAATGCCGAGCAGCTCTGGGAAACCACGCTGAACCCGGACACCCGCCGCCTGCTGCCCGTGCGCCTGAGCCAAACCGATGTGCTGCAAACCCGCGAGGTGATGACCCAGTTGATGGGCAAGGGCGAGGCCGCGGCCCGCCGCGACCTGATGGAACTGCACGGCCACGAAGTCGAAATTGATATTTGATGTCCTGCTGCCCACGCCGCTGAGTAAACCAACAAACCCAACACAGCCGCGCGCAGCCGTGCAACAAGCGAAGAAAGCTGAACCAATATGAGTGAAGAAAACGGTCTGGACCTGCTGTCCAACCCGGTGCCCGACGATGGCGAAAGCCTGGACCTGGGCAACTATGCGCAGCGCGCCTATCTGGAATATGCGCTGTCGGTGGTCAAGGGCCGGGCGCTGCCCGATGTCTGCGATGGCTTAAAGCCCGTGCAGCGCCGCATCCTGTTTGCGATGGAGCGCATGGGCCTGAGCTACAGCGGCCCCAACCGGGGCACGGCGGCCAAGCCGGTCAAAAGCGCCCGCGTGGTGGGCGATGTGCTGGGCCGCTTCCACCCGCATGGCGACCAATCGGCCTATGACGCGTTGGTGCGCATGGCCCAGGATTTTGCCCAGCGCTACCCGCTGATCGACGGCCAGGGCAACTTTGGCAGCCGCGATGGCGATGGCGCTGCAGCCATGCGTTATACCGAAGCGCGCCTGTCCAAGATCACCAGCCTGCTGCTCGACGAGATCGACATGGGCACGGTGGACTTTGTGCCCAACTACGATGGCTCCACCCAGGAGCCCAGCCAGCTGCCCGCGCGCCTGCCGTTCTCGCTGCTCAATGGCGCCAGCGGCATTGCAGTGGGCTTGGCCACCGAGATCCCCAGCCACAACCTGCGCGAAGTGGCCGATGCCTGCGTGGCGCTGATCAAGAAGCCGGCGATGACCGACTTTGACCTGCAGGAGATCATCCCCGGCCCGGACTTTCCCGGTGGCGGCCAGATCATCAGCAGCAGCAAGGACATTGCCGACGCCTACCGCACGGGACGCGGCTCCATCAAGGTGCGCGCGCGCTGGACGATTGAAGAGCTGGCCCGTGGCCAGTGGCAGCTGGTCGTCAACGAGCTGCCGCCCGGTGTGTCCTCGCAAAAGGTGCTCGAAGAGATTGAGGACCTGACCAACCCCAAGATCAAGACCGGCAAGAAGACCTTGACCCAGGAGCAAAGCCAGCTCAAGGCCACCGTGCTGTCCTTGCTGGATGTCGTGCGCGATGAGTCAAGCAAGGATGCCGCCGTGCGCCTGGTGTTCGAGCCCAAGACCGGCAAGACGCCGCAGTCCGAGCTGATCACCTGCCTGCTGGCGCACACCAGCCTGGAGAGCTCTTCGTCGGTCAACCTGACGATGATTGGCATTGACGGCAAGCCGACGCAGAAATCGCTGCGCCTGATGCTGGAAGAGTGGATCCAGTTCCGCCAGATCACCATCACCCGCCGCTCGCAGCACCGGCTGGACAAGGTCAAGGACCGCATCCATATTCTGGAAGGTCGGCAGACCATTCTGCTCAATATCGACGAGGTGATCGCCATCATCCGCGCCAGCGACGAGCCCAAGGCCGCGCTGATGGCACGCTTTGACCTGAGCGAGCGCCAGGCCGACGATATTTTGGAAATCCGCCTGCGCCAGCTGGCCCGCCTGGAAGCGATCAAGATCGAACAAGAGCTGACGGAGCTGCGCGCCGAGCAGGGCAAGCTGGAAGACATTCTGGCCAACCCCGCCTCGCTCAAGCGCCTGATGGTCAAGGAGATCGAAGCCGATGCCAAGCAGTTTGCCGATGCGCGCCGCACCCTGATCCAGGAAGAGAAAAAGGCCGTTGCCGAAGTCAAGGTGGTCGATGAGCCGGTCACCGTCGTGGTGTCGGAAAAAGGCTGGGTGCGGGCACGCACCGGCCACGGCCATGCGGCCGACAGCTTCAGCTTTAAATCGGGCGACAGCCTGTATGGCACCTTTGAGTGCCGCACTGTCGACCAGATGCTGGTCTTTGGCAGCAATGGCCGCGTGTACTCGGTCGCCGTGGCCAGCCTGCCGGGTGGCCGGGGCGATGGCCAGCCGGTGACCACCTTGATGGAGCTGGAAGCCGGCACCCAGATCCAGTACTACTTTGCTGGCCCGCTGAGCGCCCGCTTGCTGTTGGCCAGCAGTGCCGGTTATGGCTTCACTGCCTTGGTGGAGAACATGGTCTCGCGCCAAAAGGGCGGCAAGGCCTTTGTCAGCCTCGACGATGGCGACACGCTATGCCCGCCATCGCATATCTCGGGCAGCAGCGGCAGCCTGCCGCTGGCCGATGCCAGCCATGTGGCCTGCGCCTCGGCGGGAGGCCGCATCTTGACTTTCGATATCGCCGAGCTGAACCACATGGCCAAGGGTGGCAAGGGCCTCAAGCTGATTGACCTCGAAGACAAGGACCGCCTGGCCGGCGTCGCCGTCTACACGCGCAGCATCCGCATCGAAGGCATTGGGCGCGGTGGCAAGGCGCGTGAGGAAACGCTGGAGATCCGCAGCCTGAACAATGCCAAGGCCGGGCGCGCCAAAAAGGGCAAGCTCGCCGATCTGGGCTTTAAGCCCAACGCCGTGTTACGCGTCGAATAAAACGCGGCGCCATTCACACGCACAAGCCCTGCCCGTCATTGCCCGGCAGGGCTTTTTCATGCCCCGTCGTTGCAGCGCCAATCAGCGCTGCGCCGGCAACAGCGCCCGCAGGTGGTCGACAAAGGCGCGCACGCCCCGGGGCAGGTTGCGGCCGGTCAGCGTTTGCAATTCGATCGAGCGCGCATGCATGCCCCGCTCGCGGAGCGGAACGGTGTGCAGCAGGCCCCGGCGCACATACTCGCGCACGGTGACCTCGCCACCCAGGGTGAGCCCACCGCCATGCAGCACAAAGCGCACCAGCGCATCAAACTGGCCGCTCTCCAACACGGGCTCAAACACCAGGCCACGCTGGCCGCTGGCAATGTCAAACAGCTGGCGCGCGGTATTGCCGTCGTCCAGTAAGGCCAGCGGGTAGGGATGCATCTGCGCCAGGCTCACGCTGGCAAAGCGGGCCAGCGGATGGCCGGGCGGCATGATCAGGATCACGGGCGAGTTCTGGCGGTGCTGCACATCGATATCCGGCACGGCAGCGCGGCTGTAGGTGAGGCCCACATCGGCCTCGCCATTGCGCACTGCCTGCGTCACCTGCGCGGGCGAGGCAGAGACCAGCTGGAACTGCATGCCCGGGTGCTGCTCCCGGAACGTGGCCATCGCCAGCGGCAAAAACTCAAACGCAAAGCCGGCCGAGGCGCAGACCCGCACCTGGCCCCGGCGCAGGCCTTGCAGCGCCTCGATATCGGCGACCACGCGCTCGGCATCCAGCGCATGGCGCTTGGCATGGGTGGCGAGCAGCTCCCCGGCAGCGCTGGCCACCATGCCGCGCGGGCGGCGCTCAAACAGCGGCACCTGCAGTACCTCCTCCAGCGATGCAATCTGGCGGCTGACCGCCGAGGCCGAGACATTGAGGCGCAGTGCGGCCTCGCTCACCGAGCCGCTGCGCACGACCTCCAGAAAATAGCGCATGGCGGTGTCCTGGAGGTGTTGCGAGGGTGTCATGGTGTGCTTTGCAAAAAACGCAACGATAACCGCAAAAAATTGTGATTGTCGAAATGGGCTGCATTGCCTATGCTGGATTTTTCTGACATCAAAGAGACATACATCCCATGCCATCCCAGCCCGTTCCTGCCGACCACAGCATCGTCGAGATGAGCGCCGTGGCGCTGTCCGCCGCCATCCAGCAGCGCGCGCTGTCCTGCACCGAGGTACTGCAGGCCTTCTGGGGCCAGATCGACCGGCTCAACCCGCAGGTGAATGCCCTCGTCGCGCCCATGCCGCGCGAGCCGCTGCTGGCCCAGGCCGCGCAGCTGGATGCCGAGCTGGCCCAGGGCAAGAGCCGGGGCCCGCTGCACGGCTTTCCGCAGGCGCCCAAAGATATCTCTCCTGCCGCCGGCATGGTCACCACCAAGGGCTCGCCTATTTTCAAAGGCCAGGTCAGCAGCAGCGATGCGGTGGTGTTTGAGCGCATGCGCGCCGGTGGTGCGCTGTTTGTGGCGCGCAGCAATTCGCCCGAGTTTGGCCTGGGTGGCCACACCTACAACCCCGTCTACGGCACCACCCGCAATGCCTTTGACCAAAGCCGCTCGGCCGGCGGCAGCAGCGGCGGTGCGGCGGTAGCGGTGGCCCTGCGCATGCTGCCGGTAGCAGATGGCTCGGACATGATGGGCTCGCTGCGCACGCCAGCTGCCTTCAACAATGTCTACGGCCTGCGCACCTCCGTGGGCTGTGTGCCGCATGGGCCGGGCGATGAGGTGTTCTTCCAGCAGTTCAGCGTGGCCGGGCCGATGGCGCGCGATATTCCTGATCTGGCCTTGCTGCTGTCGGTGCAAGCGGGTTTTGATTCCCGCCTGCCGCTGACGCACCGCAGCGATGGCGCGCAGGACTGGGGCCAGGGGCTGGAGCGTGACTTCAAAGGCCGCAAGATCGCCTGGCTGGGTGACCTGGGCGGCCACCTGCCCACCGAGCCGGGCCTGCTCGACACCTGCCGTGCAGCGATGGGCGCTTTTACCGACATCGGCTGCACGGTGGACGAGGTCGTGCCGGACTTTGACCTGGAGCAGCTCTGGCGCGCCTGGATCGACCTGCGCAGCTTTAGCGTGGCGGGTGCCAATGCCTCGCTGTACGACGATCCGCAAAAGCGCGCGCTGCTGAAGCCCGAAGCCTTGTGGGAGATGGAGCGGGGCCGTGCGCTGTCGGGTATGGACATCTATGCCGCTGCCAAGGTGCGCAGTGCCTGGTACGAGGTGCTGCGCCGCCTGTTTGAGCGCTATGACTTTGTGGTGCTGCCTGCTGCGCAGGTGTTCCCGTTCGATGCCGAGCTGGACTGGCCCCATGCCGTCGGTGACCGCAGCATGGACACCTACCACCGCTGGATGCAGACGGTGGTGGGCGCCACGATGGCGGGCTTGCCGGCCTTGTCCGTCCCCGCCGGTTTTGGCGCCAACGGGCTGCCTGCGGGCCTGCAGATCATCGGGCCGGTGCAGGCCGACAAGGCGCTGCTGCAAATCGGCCATGCCTATGACCAGGCCAGCGGCCATGCCCGGGTGCGCAGCCCTTTGCTGGGCTGACAACACGTTGTAGATCCTTGACCCAGCGCGTCTTTTGAGGCCGCGCTCCTAACCAGGCAAGCCTTGCTGCAGCGCCTGCCTGGTCCCTCCCTTGCCCCCGTTTTTCCGCAAAAAAGGTAGATCCCATGTCCATGCCGATATCCCGTCTCCGCTTTTTGACTTATCTGGCCGCAGGCGCTGCCGGCCTGGCTTTGCGCCCTGCAATGGCGCAGGGCTATCCCGACCGTGCGATCAAGCTGGTGGTGCCTTTTGCGCCCGGCGGGGCGACGGATATTTTGGGGCGCTTGTTGGCCTCGCAGTTGAGCGAGAAGCTGGGCCAGTCGGTGTTTGTGGAGAACCGGCCGGGGGCAGGCACCGCAGTGGCGGGCGGCCAGGTGGCCAAGGCGGCAGCGGATGGCTACACCTTGTTTTTGGGTGCAAGCTCCACCTTGGCGATGAACCCGGTGGTGCGCAAGGCCCTGCCTTATGACCCGCTGCGCAGCTTCAGCATGCTGGGGCTGGTGGCAGACATGGGCCTGGTGCTGGTGGCAAACAATGCCGTCAAGGCCACGTCGCTGCAGGACCTGGTGGCGCAGTCCAAGGCCGCGCCGGACCGCTTCTCCTATGGCTCCTTTGGCCCGGCTTCGTCGGTGCATTTTGGTGGCGAGATGCTCAAGAGTGCGACGGGCATGCGCATGCTGCATGTGCCGTTCAACGGCAGCACGCCGAGCCTGACGGCACTGATGGGGGGGCAGGTGCAATTGGCGGTGGACACCGTGGTGGCAACCACACCGCTGATCAAGGCCGGCAAGATCAAACCGATTGCCGCGCTGGGTGCGCAGCGCCTGGCTTTGTTGCCCGATGTGCCGACGGTGGCGGAGAGCGGCTTCCCCGGCTTTGACATGAGCACGTGGTTTGCGTTTTTGGCGCCGGCCGGATTGCCAGAGCCCGTGCGCGCCAAGCTGGAGGCCGCCTTGGCCGATGTGATGGCCCAGCCGCAGATGCAGCAAAAGCTGGAGAGTATTGGCCTGACCCCCGCCTGGGGCAATGGCAGCGCGCTGCAGGCACGGGTAGACCGTGAGCTGCCGCTGATGCGCGATGTGGCGCAGCGCGCCCAGATTGAGGTGGAGTAAGCCTGGGGCTGAGCGGCTGGCTAAACCTGGACTAGGCGCCGCTTAACGCAGCGCTTCCCACCATTTTTGGTTGCTGCGCGGCTGGCCCACGGTCAGCACTTCGCCGATCTCCGGCGTGGCCAGTTGGATGCCTTGCTGCTGTGCCAAGGCTGCCAGCCGGTCGAGCGGCTCGCGCCAGCCATGCATGGCCAGCGCAAAGGTGCTGTTGTGTACGCTGTAAAGCACCTGGCCGCGCACGTCGGTAAAGGCCTGGATGGTTTCCTCCGGCGTCATGTGGACGGAGGGCCAGTAGGCGTCGTAGGCGCCGTTTTCCATCAGCGCAATGTCCATGGGGCCAAACTTGTCGCCAATGGCCTTGAAGCCGGGGAAGTAGCCGGTATCGCCGCTGTAGTAAATGCGCTGGCCGCCGGTTTGCAGCACCCAGGATGCCCAGAGCGTGCTGTTGCGGTCGCTGAGTGTGCGGCCCGAAAAATGTTGGCTGGGGGTGGCGGTGACTTGCACACCGGCATGCTGCTCTTGCTGCCACCAGTCCAGTTCCACAATGCGTTCGGGCTCCACGCCCATATCACGCAGACGCGCGCCGACTGCCAGCGGTACAAAGTAGCGCTCCACCTTGCCCAGCAAGAATTTGATGGTTGGCTCATCCAGGTGGTCATAGTGGTCATGCGAGATCACCATGCCGGCAATGGGTGGCAGGTCTTGCAGCGGCAGCGGTGTGGGATGGAAGCGCTTGGGCCCGATAAAGCTGAATGGCGATACGCGCTCGCCAAACACCGGGTCGATCAGCCAGTACTGGCCCTGGAGCTTGAGCAGGTGCGAAGAGTGGCCCAGGCGAATGACATGGTTGGCATCGGCCGGCAGCGCTTGCAATTGCGCCGGGGTGACCGTGTGCACAGGGATGCTGTCCTGCGGGGTGGTGCCGCTCTTGTCGCCAAACAGAAAGCGCGACCAGATCTGAAACCCACCCGCATGGGGCTTGACCGCCGGGTTGGGCGCATTTTGAAAGCGCTTATCTGTCGCCGAGTACTGCGCGGACGCCTGGTAGCGCCGCTGGCTTTCCTCGTCAGGGGTCGAGGCACAAGCGACCAAGGAGCAAGCCGTGGCTACCAGCCAACCACTGCGCAAGCGTTGAAAGTTGGCATTGCCTCGGCTGGTGTTGGAGGACGAAGGATCGGGGCGGGGCGCTTGCATGGCTTATGTCAATCGGGCAGGGTGGTTCGGTAAGCGACTGCCATGATACGGCGCCCATAAGAAAGCCGCATGGCTGCGGCTGCTGTAGGGATTTAGGGGGTAAATCTATTTATTAATCTGAAGATTTATTCCACTTCAGCGATGAGTTCAATCTCCACACAGGCGCCCCGAGGCACCTGGGCCACGCCAAAGGCGCTGCGGGCATGGGCGCCCTTGTCGGGGCCAAACACCTGGGCGAACAATTCGCTGGCACCGTTGGTGACCAGATGTTGCTCGGTGAAGTCTTCTGTGCTGTTCACCAGGCTCATCAGCTTGACGATGCGCTTGACCCGGTTCAAATCACCGCCGACCGCTGCTTGCAGGGTACCCATCAGATCGATGGCGACTGAGCGCGCCGCTTGCTGGCCCTCGGCGGTGTCCATGGTTTTGCCCAGCTTGCCGGTCCAGGGCTGGCCGTTCTTGCTGGCGGTGTGGCCGCTGATAAACACCAGTTGTCCCGTCTGCGCGAAGGGCGCATAGGCGGCAGCGGGCGTGCGCACGGGAGGCAGTTCAATGTTCAGGGCTTGGAGTTGGTCGTAGATGCACATGCCGGTGGTGTCCTTGCGGGGTAGAAGAGGGGCATCTTAGATGCGCCACCAAGGTTGCATGCATGCAAAAACAATGCGGCGCCATACCTGCAGTGCATGGGCGCCGCATGGCAGGGGGCGCGGTTTAGGCCAGCTCGGCGATCAGCTCGATCTCGACGCAGGCGCCCATCGGGATTTGGGCCACACCAAAGGCGCTGCGGGCATGGGCGCCTTTTTCAGGGCCAAACACTTCAGCGAACAACTCGCTGGCGCCATTGGTGACCAGGTGCTGCTCGGTGAAATCGCCGGTGCTGTTGACCAGGCTCATCAGCTTGACCACGCGCTTGACCCGGTTCAAATCACCACCGGCTGCATGCTGCAAGGTGCCCAGCAGGTCGATGGCGACGCCGCGTGCTGCCAGCTTGCCTTCTTCGGTACCGATGTTGCGGCCAAACTGCGCCACCCAGGGCTTGCCATCCTTGCGGGCAATATGGCCGCTCAAAAACACCATATTGCCGGTCTGCACGTAGGGCAGGTAGGCGGCAGCGGGCACTGCCAGTGGCGGCAGGCTGATACCAAGGGCCTGGAGTTTGTCGTAAACGCTCATGGAGTCCTTTCAGAAATGGAAGCGGGGCACAAAGCACCCAGTGTGGCACAAATGCCTAGCTTTGGCGGCTTGGGCCAGGGGGCCTCAGAGGACATGCGGCGCAGGCTAGGGCAAGCCCGGGTCGGGCGGGGATGCGGCCCTGCATAGCATGGGTGGATGAAGGAGACATCTACCGCCGGCTGGCGCCCTAGCGCGTGGCTGTGGGGCATCTTGGCGGGCACGGCACTGCAGCTGCACCAAGCCAGCCTCTGGCCCGGCACGTACTACGCTGCCTGCGCGCTGCTGGGCGTTGTCGCTACCTTGTTGCTGGCGCGTTGGCGCAGGCCTGCCCGGTGGCCGGACCGCGCCCTGTGCTGCCTGGCTGCAGCCGCGCTGGCGTTGGGTCTGGCGGGCTTGCGCGCGGCCAACCAGGCCAGCACTGCACTGATCCCAGCGTTGGAAGGGGTTGATCTGCAGGTGGAAGGCGTGGTGGTGGCGATGCCCTTGCCAGTGGCGGGCGGCCAGCGCTTTCGCCTGAAGATCGAGCGGGCTTGGCGCGACGGGGAGCCCGTAGCGGTGCCGCCGCTGATGGACCTGGCGTGGTACCGCGCAGACCACCGCGCATTTGCGCGTGTTCCAGCAGAACCGCGAGTCTCTGTTGACGACGCCTTGCCACTGCTGCAGGCCGGCCAGCGCTGGCGGCTGCCCTTGCGCTTGCGTGCGCCCCACGGCAGCCTCAACCCGCATGGCTTTGACTACGAGATGTGGATGTGGGAGCTGGGGGTGCAGGCGACCGGTTATGTGCGCCATGGCCAGCCGCAGGCGCCTGCGCTGCTGGCATCGCAGCAAGGCTATGCGGTAGAGCGTTTGCGGCAGCAGGTGCGCGATGCCATGGTGCAGCAACTCGCTCCCGCCGGGCGGCCGCAGGCAGCGGAATGGGCAGGCATTGCCGGCGTGCTGGTAGCACTGGTGACTGGTGAGCAGCGGGCGATTGACCGCGAAGACTGGCGGGTATTCCGCATCACCGGCGTCGCGCATTTGATGGCCATATCGGGCCTGCACATTACCTTGTTTGCCTGGGTGTCGGCAGCGATGATCCGCATCGCCTGGCGGCGCAGCCCGGCGCTGTGCCTGCTGCTGCCGGCGCCGCATGTGGCCCTGTGGGGTGGCGTTGTGTGTGCGGGGCTGTATGCGGTGTTCAGCGGCTGGGGCATTCCGGCGCAGCGCACGGTGCTGATGCTGGTCGTCGTCGCAGCGCTGGCCTCCACCGGCCGGCAGTGGCCCTGGTATATGCGCTGGCTGCTGGCCTGTGTCTGCGTGGTGCTGGCCCAGCCGATGGCGTTGTTGCAGGCGGGGTTTTGGCTGAGCTTTTTGGCGGTGGGCATTCTGTTTGCATCCGACCGGGGGCCGGACCGGCACAGCCCCGCGCTGCCGCAGGCCAGCCCTGCGGCGCGTGGCCTGCGCGGCGCGCTGGCGGCGGCTTTGCAGCTGCTGCGCGAGCAATGGGTTGTTACCTTGGCGATCACGCCCTTGTCCCTGTTGCTGTTTGGCCAGGTGTCGGTGGTGGGTTTTCTGGCCAATCTGCTGGCCATCCCCTGGGTGACCTGGGTGGTCACGCCGCTGGCCTTGCTGGGTGCTGTGCTGCCCCCATTGTGGGACGCGGCGGCCTGGGCCTTGCGCCCTTTGATGGCCGTCTTGCAATGGCTGGCCACCTGGCCCCATGCAGCGCTGTGGCTGGCGGCGGCCCCTGCTTGGGCGGGGCTGGCTGCCGTGGTGGGTGGCGTGTGGCTGGTGCTGCCCTGGCCTTGGCGGCTGCGGCTGCTGGGCTTGCCCTGTTTGCTGCCCGCCTTGTTGTGGCAACCGCTGCGGCCGGCGCATGGGCAGTTTGAGCTATGGGCGCTGGATGTGGGCCAAGGCCAGGCGGTGCTGGTGCAGACCGCGCGGCACAGCCTGTTGTATGACGCAGGCCCGCTGTACGGCCCCGGCAGCAATGCCGGCGACCGGGTGGTGGTGCCTGCCATGCGGGCCATGGGTGTGCACGGGCTGAATAGCGGCCGGCTTGATCTGTTAGTGCTGAGCCATGGGCATGTGGACCATACCGGCGGCGCCGAGGCGGTGGTGGAGCAGCTGCGGCCTGTGGCGGTGATGGGCTCGCTGCTGCCCCATGAGCGCCAGCGCCTGGGCATTGCCGCCGCGCCTTGGCAAGACTGCGCCGCGGGTCAGGCTTGGACCTGGGATGGCGTGCAGTTCAGCGTGCTGTTTCCCGGGGAGCAGGAGCTAGGCACTGCCGACAGCCCCATCCCCAGGCAGAGCTCGGGCAATCCCATGAGCTGTGTGCTGCGCATTGAGGCAGCGGCACGCGGCGGTTATGCGGCTGCGGCCCTGCTGCCAGGCGATATCGAGCGCGCCCAGGAGGCCGCACTGGTACAGCGCCATGCTGATGCGCCCGCCGCTTTGCGTGCCGACCTGATGCTGGCGCCGCACCATGGCAGCAATACCTCGTCCACACAGCCGCTGCTGGCGGCGGTGCGGCCGCGCTGGGTGGTGGCGCAAACGGGCTACCGCAACCGCTTCAGGCACCCGGCTGCTGCGGTGCAGCAGCGTTACCAAGAGATGCGGATTGGGCTGCGCAACACGGTCCATTGCGGTGCAGCACATTGGCAATCCGATCAGCCAGAGGTGCTGGTGTGTGAACGGCAAAAGCGGCCCCGTTATTGGCGCCACGAGGCTGTCGAGGTGGGCCAAACTCGTAGGACATTGGATATAAACAAAACAAATCAGCCCCTAATTCTTGATGAAGGTTAGTACTTAGCTGTGGGTGGCGCGAAACTTGCTAAGCTCCTCATGCCAGAAAAGGATTTTGCGATGCAAAAGTTCGATGAGATGTACCAGGGCCTGCCTTATGCAGCAGGTGCCGAAAGAGCGCATTACCAAAGCTATGCCAAATGGCTGCAGCAGCAGCCCTTCGAGAAGATGCAGGCTTTGCGGGAGGAGGCGGAACTGATATTCCGCCGCGTAGGCATCACCTTCGCGGTTTATGGCGAAAAGGACGAAGACGGCTCGGGCACCGAGCGCTTGATTCCTTTTGATTTGATCCCGCGCATCATCCCCTCGCACGAGTGGGTGCAGATGCAAAAAGGCCTGGTGCAGCGCGTGACGGCGCTCAACCGCTTTATCCACGATGTCTACCACGGCCAGGAGATTCTGAAAGCCGGCATTGTGCCGCGCGACCTGGTGCTGGACAACAGCCAGTACCGCCCTGAGATGCGGGGCGTGCATGTGCCCATGGACCTCTATGCGCATATCGCCGGCATCGACATCGTGCGCGCCGCCGATGCCGATGGCACGGGCACCTACTATGTGCTGGAAGACAACCTGCGTGTGCCGTCCGGCGTGTCGTACATGCTGGAGAACCGGCGCATGATGATGCGCTTGTTCCCGGGCCTGTTCAGCAGCCATGCGGTGGCGCCTGTGGCGCATTACCCCGATATGCTGCTGGACACCTTGCGTGCCAGCGCGCCCAGCCATGCGGCCAACAACCCGACCGTGGTGGTGCTGACCCCGGGCATGTACAACAGCGCCTATTTTGAGCATGCGTTTTTGGCGCAGCAGATGGGCGTGGAGCTGGTCGAAGGCCAGGATCTGCTGGTGCGCGACGACGTGCTGTACATGCGCACCACCCAGGGCCTGCAGCGGGTGGATGTGATCTACCGCCGGGTCGATGACGACTTTCTCGACCCCACGGTGTTCCGCTCCAGCTCCACCTTGGGTTGCGCGGGGTTGATGCAGGCCTACCGCAAGGGGAATGTGGCGATCTGCAATGCGGTGGGCACCGGTGTGGCGGACGACAAATCGGTCTACCCCTATGTACCGGCGATGATCCGCTTCTACCTGGGCGAAGAGGCCATCTTGAAGAATGTGCCGACCTGGATGTGCCGCAAGCCCGATGACCTGGCCTATGTGCTGGACCATCTGGATGAGCTGGTCGTCAAGGAAGTGCATGGCGCTGGCGGCTACGGCATGCTGATTGGCCCGGCTTCCACCCGTGCCGAGATTGAGGCCTTCCGCGCCGCGCTCAAGGCCAAGCCCAATGGCTATATTGCGCAGCCCACGCTCAGCCTGTCGAGCAGCCCCACCTATGTCGAGAGTGGCATCGCCCCCCGCCATATCGACCTGCGGCCCTTTGTGCTGAGTGGCAAAGAGGTGCAGATGGTCCCCGGCGGCCTGACCCGGGTGGCGCTCAAGGATGGCTCCCTGGTGGTCAACTCCTCGCAAGGCGGCGGCACCAAGGACACCTGGGTGCTGCGTGGGCCGGAGGACGATTACAGCGAATGGGATGGCCCGCAGCCCTGAGGTTTACGCGCCCAAGCCATCCCCTTGCCACCGAAAGAATCTGACTATGTTGAGCCGAACCGCCGACCACCTCTACTGGATGTCCCGCTACACCGAGCGGGCGGAAAACACTGCCCGGATGCTCAATGTGAGCTACGAGACCTCCATGCTGCCGCAGTCCGCCACGGCAGCGGCCAAGGCCTGGCAGAGTGTGCTGTCCATCAGCGAGCTGCTGCCTGCCTACTATGAGCGCCATGGCGAGATCACCCTGGATGGGGTGCTGCACTTCATGGTGCGCGATGAGACCAATACCTCGTCGATCTACAGCTGCCTGTTGGCCGCACGTGAGAACGCCCGTGCGGTGCGCGGCGCGCTGACGACCGAGGCCTGGGAGACCTTGAACATGACCTGGCTGGACATGGGCCGCTGGTTCAAGGCCAAGAAGTTCGAGAGCGACCCGGCCAGGTTCTTTGAATGGGTGAAGCTGCGTTCGCACCTGTCACGCGGCGTGGTGTCGGGCACGATGCTGCAAGACGATGCCTTTTTGTTTTTGCGCTTGGGTACCTTTATCGAGCGGGCAGACAATACCGCCCGCCTGCTGGACGTGCGCTTCCACGCGGTGAAGAACGACTACCACGGCTCCTACCAGCCGGGCAAAGGCAGCCTGCCCTCGGATTTTTACCACTGGAGTTCCATTCTGCGCAGCGTCTCGGCGTTCGAGGTCTACCGCAAGGTCTACCGCAATGTGATCACGCCAGAGCGCGTGGCCGAGATGCTGATTTTGCGGCGCGACATGCCGCGCTCCCTGCATGCCAGCATGTATGAGGTGGTGCAGATTCTGGAGGCCGTTGGCAACGACCATTCTGCCGAGACCCAGCGCCAGGCCGGCCTGCTGCTGGCCGAGCTGCAATATGGCCGCATCGATGAGCTGCTGGCCACCGGCCTGCACGCATTTTTGGTGCGCTTCTTGGAACGGGTGCATGCGCTGGGCGGCCGCATCGGCCAGGATTTTCTTGCGACCACGGACCCCGTGCCTGCCTGATTCTCCGGCGGGCCAGAAAGGCAAAAGGCTGCGTTCTTATCGCAGCCTTTTTTTGCATCCATGTCGCGGGCATTCCGCTGCCCGCGATCCAGGCTGATCCTTGGCGTTCAGTAGCGGTAGGTCGCAGTCAACAGAAAGTTGCGGCGTTCGCCGTAGAAGCAGTCCCCGCGTGACAGGCACTGGGTGATCACGACCTTGTCGGTGAGGTTGTTGGCATGGAAGGCCAGGCGCCAGTCACCGCTGTCATAGGCCACCATCGCGTCGGTCAGCAAGGACGAGGGCGTGTCGATGGCGCTGGTGCCCGACCATTGCGAGCCGGTGTAGCGCAGGCCGGCGCCCACGCTCCAGCCGCCGCGCCCTTGGTTGGCAAAGCGGTGCATCAGCCAGCTCGATGCCATATGGCGCGAGACGGCGGCCACGCGCTGGCCCTGGTCGCCCGCATTGCTGCGGCTGATCTTGGCATCGGTGTAGGCATAGGCAACCGTCCAGTCCCAGCTTTTGGCCAGGCTGGCGGTCATCTCGGCTTCAAAGCCCTGGGTTTTGACCTCGCCCAGCTGCAGGCTGTTGAGCGGATTGGCGGGGTCATTGGTCTTGCGGTTTTCCTCGCGCAAGCTGTAGACCGCGGCATAGCCGGAGATGCCCTTGCCTTCGGGGATCCACTTCACACCGGCTTCCACCTGCTTGCCGCGCTGCGGTTTGTAAGGCGTGCCGTAAAAGTCCACGCCGCCCAGCGGCTGGAAGGACTCTGTATAGCTGATGTAGGGCGCCCAGCCGCCGCCGGCCTGGTAGGTCACGCCCAGGCGTTTGGTCCATGCGGAGTCGTCAGCCGCGGCTGCGGGCCGGCCTTCGGTTTCCGTCTTGGCATGGTCGCGGCGCAGGCCGGCGGTGGCCGTCCAGTCGCCCCAGCGCAGCTGGTCCTGCAGGTAAAAGCCCAGCTGGCGCTGCGACACATTGGGCGCCTGTACCAATTGCGATGCCGAGGGCGGCGTGAACGAGCCGTAGACGGGGTTGTAGACATCCAGCGGCGTGCCCAGCGCGCGCCAGCTGGCGGTGCTGGTGGTGTTGCGCTGCCAGTCCATGCCGGCCAGCACGGTGTGCTGCACATCGCCGGTCTGCAGCTTGCCTTCGAGCTGGGTATCGACCAGCAGCATGCGGCCGCCGTTGACCTGCCAGACAGCATCGCGCTGCACCGTGCGGCCGTCGGCATCAAACACCGGCCGGGCAGGGCGGCCTGCAGCAGCGTTGGCGGCAAAGCTGGTGTAGAGCGTGCGGTAGTCCACCTCGCTGGTGGTGCGGCGCAGGTTCTGGCGCAGGGTCCAGCTGTCGTTCAGCTGGTGGCTGAACAGGTAGCCAAAGGACTTGTTCTCGGAGTCGTACTTGTCAAAGTTCGGCTCGCTGATGAAGGTGTTGGTGGGAATTTGCCCGTAGGCGCTGGGCAGGCGCGTACCTTGCCAGGGGAAGAACTGGGTGATCGAGCCGCTCTTGTCCTTGTGGTACATGGCCTGCAAGGTCAGCGAGGTGCCGGCAAAGGGCTTGAAGGTCAGCGAGGGCGCAATGACCAGCCGGTCGTCCTTGACGTGGTCGACCTGGGTGTTGCTGTCGCGGCCGACTGCGACCAGGCGGTAGAGCCAGCGGCCATCGTCGTCGATGGGGCCGGTGATGTCGCTGGCAATCTGCTTGCGGCTATGGCTGCCCAGCTGCAGCTGTACCTCGCGCTGGGGCTGGTCCAGCGGGCGCTTGCTGGTCAGGTTGAGCACGCCGCCCACGCTGCCCTGGCCATAGAGTACCGAAGAAGGGCCGCGCAGAAACTCGACCCGCTCCAGGGTATAGGGCTCCACCTTGATGTTGTTGTAGGTGCCATAGGTGCGCAGCAGCCCATCCTGGTACTGGCTGACATCGCCGCCCCGAGCCTTGAAGCTGTCGACCCGGTTGTCGAAATAGCTGGAGTTGATACCGGCCGCATAGCGCGTGGTTTCGCGCAAGGTGGTAACGCCCTGGGCCTCAATCTGGTCGCGGGTCACCACGCTGATCGCTTGCGGCGTTTCGATGAGCGGGGTATCGGTCTTGGTGGCCGAGATGGCGCGCTTGGCGACAAAGCCTTTGACCGGGCCAGTCGCCGTCTCGGCGTTGGCTTCGCCCTGTACGGTGATGGGTGCGAGCGTGGTCTCTGCAGGGGCTGCAGTCGTGGACGCCGCGCTTTGCGCCAGCGCGTTGCCGCCCCAGCAGGCCAGGGCGGCCCACAAGGCCGTGTGCAATGCGGTATGCAGCGCACGCGGCGCGGCTGTGGGGAACAGGGTGTCAGACATGGTGATCGGGTGTTGAACGCGGAAAAAAGGCGCGCTGAAAGCGCAGCGCTAGAGCTTTACCGGGCCGGACCACGGGCCATGCGAGGAGGCTGCGCTGTGGATGCAGCTGCTGGCATCCAAGGCGCCCAGCTGCGGTCTGGTGGACCGCGAGGCGAAGAGATCGGCGTGCACGCAGCATGGCGTTGGGGATGACCCGGTGCGCTGGCTGGCACCGGTAAACAAACGATGCTGGCGTGCGAAGAAAGATGAAGGCGCAGTGTAATTGAAGTTGAGAATGATTACTGTTTAACCATCAATGCAAGCAGGTTTGTGCGACAGATACAACAAAAAAGGACCCGAAGGTCCTTTTTGTGGTGCGTTGCTGCGCGGGAGATTTATTCGACCTCGCCCATGATGGACTGCAGGTAGTTCTGGATGCCGACCTTGTCGATCAGGTCGAGCTGGGTTTCCAGAAAATCGATGTGCTCTTCGGTGTCGTCCAGAATCTTTTGCAGCAGGTCGCGCGAAACATAGTCACGCACGGTCTCGCAATGGGCAATGCCGTCCTTGATGGTGGCTTGTGCGGCTTGCTCCAGGCGCAGGTCGCAGGCCAGGGCTTCCGGCACGTCTTCACCGATCTGCAGCTTGCCCAGGTCTTGCAGGTTGGGCAGGCCATCCAGCATGAAGATGCGGTCCATCAACCAGTCGGCATGCTTCATCTCGCCGATGGATTCCTCGTATTCCTTCTTGGCCAGTTTGTCCAGACCCCAGTGCTTGTACATGCGGTAGTGCAGGAAGTACTGGTTGATGGCGGTGAGTTCGTTTTTCAGCTGCGCTTGCAGAAAACCGATGGCTTTGGGATCGCCTTTCATGGTGGGCTCCTTCTCTTGTGTAGGTGACGGGTATTGGGGCTATTGTCCTTGCGAAAGGTCAAGCAACCAAACCCGGCAGCGCTTATCCCCCGCGCTTTCGCTCTGGCTGCGTGTAAGGCTGAGTCGTGTTCTCATTTGACGGGCCGCAGCACTGCTTGCATGATGCGCGTTGCTGCAGCGCAATGGTGCAGTCATGCCCTTGTGCTAAGTTGCTTTGGTGGGGCTGTGTTGCGCTGTGCAGGCTTGCAAATGGCAGCTTGGCCCGCATATAGCAATCTGCCTTGGGTCAGTATTTAAATAATAGTTTGTTTAAATTGAAATGATTATATTAATTGAATTGATCAATTATGAAAGTCTTTCTACACTAACCCCTGTCAATCGTTTTTTACCTAACAGAAGGAAACATCCATGTCCGTACTCAATAGCAAGATCAAGCCTTTCGCGACGCAAGCATTCAAGGATGGCAAGTTCATCGAAGTGACCGAAAAAGACGTCCTGGGCAAGTGGGCTGTGTTCTTCTTCTACCCTGCCGACTTCACCTTCGTGTGCCCCACCGAACTGGGCGACGTGGCTGACCACTACGCAGAACTGCAAAAGCTGGGCGTGGAAGTCTATTCCGTGTCGACCGACACCCACTTCGTGCACAAGGCATGGCACGACACCTCGGACACCATCGCCAAGATCAAGTACACCATGCTGGGTGACCCAACCTGGCAAATCAGCCAGAACTTTGACTGCCTGCGCGAAGGCCAAGGCCTGGCAGACCGTGCCACCTTCATCGTCGATCCAGAAGGCGTGATCCAAGCCATGGAAATCACCGCTGAAGGCATCGGCCGCAATGCAGAAGACCTGCTGCGCAAGATCAAGGCTGCCCAGTACGTGGCATCGCACCCCGGTGAAGTCTGCCCTGCCAAGTGGCAAGAAGGCGAAAAGACCCTGGCTCCTTCGCTGGACCTGGTCGGCAAGATCTAAGACCAAGCCTAAGTCTTTCTTTACTGCTGCAATTCCAACGTAGTAGACGCCCGGGTGCCTGGCGCCCGGGCTTTTTGTTTTTTAAAAGTGCTGCAAGCCAATGAGGCTTGGCACAAGAAGTTTGAAGGAAGTCCCATGCTCGACAACACCATGAAAGCCCAACTGAAAGCCTACCTGGAGCGCTTGACCAAGCCTGTCGAGCTGGTGGCTACCTTGGATGACGGTGAGAAGTCGAAGGAAGTGCGCCAGCTGCTGGCCGATATCAAAGAACTGAACGACAAGATTTCGGTGGTCGAAGACAATGCGGCCGATGTGCGCAAGCCTTCTTTCCTGATCACCAACCCCGGCACCAATGTCGGCGTGCGTTTCGCCGGTGTGCCGCTGGGCCATGAATTCACCTCGCTGGTGCTGGCGCTGCTGCAAGTGGGCGGCCACCCCTCGAAGGAATCGGCTGAACTGCTCGACCAGGTGCGCAATATTGATACGCCCTTGCACTTCGAGACCTTCTACTCGCTGTCCTGCCATAACTGCCCGGACGTCGTGCAGGCGCTGAACCTGATGTCCGTGCTCAACCCCAAGATCACGCACACCGCGATCGATGGTGGTCTGTTCCAGAAGGAAGTGCAAGACCGCGAAATCATGGGCGTGCCCACCGTGTTTGTGAACGGCCAGCGTTTTGGCCAGGGCCGCATGGAGCTGGCCGAGATTGTGGCCAAGGTGGATACCGGCGCCGCAGCCCGCGAAGCGCAGAAGATTTCGGGCAAGGATGCCTTTGATGTGCTAATTGTCGGCGGTGGCCCCGCTGGCGCAGCAGCTGCGATCTATGCGGCACGCAAGGGCATCCGCACCTGCATTGCAGCCGAGCGCCTGGGTGGCCAGGTGCTCGATACCGTGGACATCGAGAACTTCATCTCGGTCAACAAGACCGATGGCCCCAAGTTTGCGGCCGCGATGGAGAGCCATATCCGCGACTACGAGGTCGACATCATGAACCTGCAGACCGCCAAGTCCTTGACGCCTGCAGCGCAAGAGGGTGGCCTGATTGAGATCGAAACCGAGTCGGGTGCCAAGCTCAAGGCCCGCACGGTGATCTTGTCGACCGGCGCGCGCTGGCGCAACATGAATGTGCCCGGTGAGGACACCTACCGCACCAAGGGCGTGACCTACTGCCCGCACTGCGATGGCCCGCTCTTCAAGGGCAAGGCCGTGGCGGTGATCGGTGGTGGCAACTCCGGTGTCGAGGCCGCTATTGACCTGGCGGGTGTGGTCAAGCATGTGACCTTGTTGGAGTTCGCCTCCGAGCTGAAGGCGGACGCCGTGCTGCAGCGCAAGCTGCGCAGCTTGCCCAATGTCGACATCATCCTGAATGCGCAGACCACCGAGGTGAATGGTGACGGCAAGAAGGTGACCGGCCTGACCTACAAGGACCGCACGAATGACGAGACCAAGACCGTCACGCTGGAAGGCATCTTTGTGCAGATTGGCCTGCTGCCCAACACCGGCTGGCTCAAGGGCACCGTGCAACTGACCCCCTTTGGCGAGATCGAGATCGATGCCAAGGGCCACACCAACCTGCCCGGCGTGTTTGCTGCAGGCGACTGCACCAATGTGCCTTACAAGCAGATCGTCATTGCCGCAGGTGCTGGTGCCACTGCCGCGCTGAGCGCGTTTGACCACCTGATCCGCACGACGGCACCCGCCGCCTGATCTGCCGGGTAGGCGCTGACATAACAATGCCCCGATACCGAAAGGTTCGGGGCATCGCTACGTCAGGAGGGGACGGGTGGCTCAGCCAGCCCAAGAAGGGCTGGCGGTGTGGTGGTTTAACCCTGCTTGCCGATCAAAAGGTATTCCATCAAGGCCTTTTGCACATGCATGCGGTTCTCTGCCTCGTCCCAGACGACGGACTGCGGGCCGTCGATGACCTCGGCCTGCACCTCTTCGCCCCGGTGGGCGGGCAGGCAGTGCATGAAGAGGGCGTCCTTCTTGGCGACGGCCATCATGTCGAGGTCGACACACCAGTCGGCAAAGGCCTTCTTGCGCTTTTCGTTTTCCTCTTCATAGCCCATGCTGGTCCACACATCGGTAGTAACCAGGTCGGCATCCTTGCAGGCCTCTTGCGGGTCGCTGAACAGCTGGTAGCAGTCCTTGTTGTAGGGGCGGCCGCTGAAGGCGAGCTTCTCATCAATACCGTAGCCGCTGGGGGTGCTGACATGCACCTTGAAGCCCAGCAGGTTGGCCGCCTGCAGCCAGGTGTTGGCCATGTTGTTGCCATCGCCCACCCAGGCCACCGTCTTGCCCTGGATGGAGCCCCGGTGCTCGATGAAGGTGAAGATATCGGCGAGGATCTGGCAGGGGTGGAACTCGTTGGTCAGGCCGTTGATGACCGGCACGCGCGAGTGCGCTGCAAAGCGCTCGATCTTGTCCTGGCCGAAGGTGCGGATCATCACCAGGTCGGTCATACGGCTGATCACGCGCGCGCTGTCCTCGATGGGCTCGGCGCGGCCCAGCTGGCTGTCGCCGGTGGTCAGGTGGACGACAGAGCCGCCCAGCTGGTACATGCCGGCTTCAAAGCTCACACGGGTGCGGGTGCTGGCCTTTTCAAAGATCATCGCCAAGGTGCGGTCAGCCAGGGTGTGGTGGGTGACATAGCCCTTGAACTTCTGCTTGATCAGCGTGGCGCGCTTGAGCAGGTATTCGTATTCGTCAGCGGTGAAGTCCTGGAATTGCAGATAGTGTTTCATTGCGTTCTTTTCTGGGCTTACTGGCCCGCCAGGAAGGATTTGACCAGCGGCACCAGCTTGGTGACGATTTCATCGGCCTCGGCTTCGGTCAGGATCAGCGGTGGCACGATACGGATCACTGTGTCGGCAGTCACGCTGAACAGCAGGCCGGCTTCTTGCACGCCGCGCGTGATCAGCTCACCGCAAGGCTTGTTCAGCTCCACGCCAATCATCAGGCCCTGGCCGCGCACTTCAACAAAGCCAGGTGTTCCGGCCAGTGCTTGGTTCAAGGCTGCCTGCAGGTAGTCACCCACCTTGGTGGCGTTGGCCAGCAGGCCTTCTTCTTCCATGATGGCGATGGTTTCCACACCGGCACGCATGGCCAGCGGGTTGCCGCCAAAGGTGGTGCCATGGTTGCCCGGTTGCAGCACCTTGGCGGCCTTGGGGCCCGCGACAACGGCGCCCACCGGCACGCCGGAGCCCAGGCCCTTGGCCAGGGACATCACATCCGGCACGATGCCGGACCACTGGTGGGCAAACCACTTGCCGGTGCGGCCCATGCCGGCCTGGATTTCGTCGACAACAAACAGCCAGTCCTTGGCGTCGCAGAGCTCACGCACCTGCTTCATGAACTCGGCGCGCATCGGGTGCAGGCCGCCTTCGCCCTGTATGGGCTCCATCATCACGGCGACGATATTGGGGTTGCCTTCGGTCGCCTCTTGCAGCGCCACAAAGTCGTTGGCGGGCACGCGCAAAAAGCCGTCGAGCAGGGGGCCGAAACCGTTGCGCACCTTGGGGTTGGCGGTGGCGCTCATCGTAGCGATTGAGCGGCCATGGAATGCGTGGTCAAACACGACGATGACTGGCTTTTCAATGCCCTTGTCCACGCCGTATTTGCGCGAGATCTTGATCGCCGCTTCATTGGCTTCGAGGCCGGTGGAGCAGAAAAAGACATTGGTCATCTTCGAGCGCTCGACCAGCAAGGCCGCCAGCTTTTCCTGGCCGGGCACATAGTAATAGTTGCTGGTGTGGATCAGCTTGGTCATCTGGTCGTGCAGTGCAGCCACCAGCTTGCTGTGGTTGTGGCCCAGCGTGTTGACCGCGATGCCACCCAGCGCGTCGAGGTATTCCTTGCCATTGACATCCCACACACGCACGCCCTGGCCTCGTTCCAGTGCGACCGGCACGCGGCCATAGGTAGTCATCACGTGGGGCTCGGAAGGCTTGACGGTGTCTTGCATGGAAAATCTCCGGAAAAAAGGATCAGAATCAAAAAATCCGCCTAGGCCCCACACCCCTATGGCACGGAACCGAGCGGAATACCCATTCTAGGGGCTGGGCGGCGACAGACTAGTGAAGAATGCGCATCACAGAATCGCAGTCGGTAAGCGTCACTCGGCTGTCAACAGCCCATGCCTAGACTGGAGATCGCGTGAATCGGCCAGCCATGCCGTACCAATCCGCCATAGCTTGCCGCCGCAGGTTATGTGTTTTTTGCATCTTTTGATGTTTTGAACTTATGCCTTGTACACACCGATCTCTTATATAAGAGTTAAAATACGGGTTTGGCCTGGGGCAGTGATCCTGCCCGCCAGGTGTCTATCAGAGGCTTCCACCCCATGGTTTCTCCAACATCTCAAGAAGTCTTCATTCTGGGCCTGACCCAGAATGGAAAGACCTTTCGCCCCAGCGACTGGGCGGAGCGTCTCGCGGGAGTGATGAGCCAGTTTCGCCCCGGTGGCGCACGCCGTGGCAGCCATCTGGGCTATTCGCCCTGGTGTGTTCCGACGACGATGAATGGCGCCAAGTGTGTGATCGTCAAGCGCGATCTGCAGCTGCACGAGCCGATGGCCTGGGACTTTGTGATGAACTTTGCGCGGGACAATGGTCTGCAGACCACCGATGCCTGCCTGATTCCCGAGGTGCCTCTCGATCCCGGTAAGCCGGGTGCCAGCACCGCTAGCGATACGACCAAGGCCTGATTTCCAGGCCTTTTTTGCGGCCGGTGCTGGTCGCTGGCTGGGCTCTGGCTCAGGCGGGCAGATCCATGCTGCGCGGACTTGGTTGGTTGGCTATGCGTACCGTACGATAACGACGTTCTGTCGTAGTAGCCCGCACAACGAAAAAAGCCGTCTTGCGACGGCTTTTTAGTTCACTGAGAGCGCACCCGTTACAAACGGCGGGCAGAGGATTCTGCCCGTGCGATTGCCTAATGGGCTTAGGCGGCCAGTGCCAGGGCTTTGACCTTGGCAGCAATGCGGCTCTTATCGCGAGCAGCTTTGTTCTTGTGGAAGATGCCCTTGTCTGCAATCGTGTCCAGCACGGATTGAGCCTTGGCAAACAGTTCGGTGGCCTTGGTCTTGTCGCCAGCGGCAACAGCCTTTTCCACGTTCTTGATAGCGGTACGGTACTTGGAACGCAGCGAGGTGTTAGCGGCGTTCAGCTTGATGGTTTGGCGGGCGCGCTTGCGGCCGGATGCCAAACGGGGGTTTTTCTTGACTGGCTTAGATGCCATGATGAGTGTCCTTTGAGTCTGCGGATGTTTTCAGTGAATCGGGCATTATAGCTGCTGTCTACTCAGAAATCCAGATATCCACCTATTTCCCGCCAGTGGCACGGCTACACTGCCCGGTGTGTCACTGTTCAAAGCCGCCTCCACCGTCTCCCTGTTTACGCTGCTCTCGCGTATTACGGGGCTTGCCCGCGATCTTTTGATGGCCACCATGTTTGGTGCCAGCGCATTGACCGACGCGTTCAATGTCGCGTTTCGCATTCCCAATCTGTTCCGGCGGCTGTTTGCCGAAGGGGCCTTCAGCCAGGCCTTTGTGCCGGTGCTGGCCACCACCTTGACCAAGGAGGGCGAGGAGCGTACGCGGGATCTGGTGCACAGCGTGGCGACGGTGCTGTTCTGGATTCTGGCCATCACCTGTGTGGTGGGGGTGGTTGCCGCGCCCGCGCTGGTCTGGTTGCTGGCCAGCGGGCTGCGCCAAAACCCGCAGAGCTATGACGCGGCGGTGCTGATGACGCGCTGGATGTTTCCGTATATCGGCTTTATGTCCCTGGTGGCACTGGCCGCTGGTGTGCTCAATACCTGGCGGCGCTTTATCGTGCCGGCGTTCACGCCGGTGCTGCTCAATGTCAGCATGATTGTGGCTGCATTGGCGCTGACGCCCTGGATGCGCAGCCATGGCTTGGAGCCCATCTACGGCATGGCGGTGGGGGTCATGGCTGGTGGCGTGCTGCAACTGCTGGTGCAGTTTCCGGCGCTGCGCCGCATCGGCATGCTGCCGCGTATCTCTTGCCGGCCCTCTGTCATCAAGGCGGCCTGGGCCGATGCCGGGGTGCGCCGCATTCTGTCTTTGATGGCGCCGGCCTTGCTGGGTGTGGGCGTGGCCCAGATCTCGCTGATGATCAACACCCAGATTGCGTCCTACCTGGCGCCGGGCAGCGTCACCTGGTTGTTCTATGCCGACCGGCTGATGGAGTTCCCCACCGCCTTGCTGGGCGTGGCGTTGGGCGTGGTGCTCACGCCGCAGCTGTCAGCGGCCAAGGCAGCGGGTGACGATGAGCGCTATGGCGCCATGCTGGATTGGGGCCTGCGCATTGTCGTGCTGCTGGCGGCCCCTTGTGCGGCCGGCCTGCTGGTGTTTGCCAAGCCCCTGGTGGCCGTGCTGTTCCATTACGGCGCGCTCAAAGGCTCAGATGTGAACCAGATCGCGCTGGCCTTGCAAGGCTATGGCGTGGGCTTGCTGGCCATGGTGGCGATCAAGGTGCTGGCGCCCGGCTTTTATGCCAGCCAAGACATCCGCACGCCGGTGAAGATTGCCGTCTGCGTGCTGGTGCTGACGCAGTTGCTGAACGTGGTGCTGGTGCCGACCATGGCCCACACCGGCCTGGCCCTGTCGATTGGCCTGGGTGCCGTGATCAATGCGCTGTGGCTGCTGGTGGGTTTGATCCAGCGCGGCAGCTTCCAGCCACGGCCTGGTTGGTGGATCTTTCTGGCGCGGGTGGCGCTGGCCGTCGCTTTGTTGACCATCTTTTTGGCCTGGGGGGCACAGATGACTGACTGGGTGGCGATGGGCGCCAGGCGCCTGGAGCGCGTAGGCCTGTTGGCGCTGTGGATGGCCGGCTCGGTGCTGCTGTACTTTGGCGTACTGATGCTGTCCGGCATGAAACTGCGCGCCTTGTTGCGCCGCTGACGGAATAGTTCCCTCTATTAGGGAATATGCGGTTTTTGCGCAATTTCCACTGCGCAGAACCTGCATGCCAGCCCATCTGGTGGTATACATGGAAACCATGGCACTGGCAGCGCACCTGGGTGCCGGCAATGTATGCGAAGGCGCTGCAGTTGGGATGTGTATGGACTTCCGCTTTTCTATCCCCACACCGTTGGAGCATTTCGAATCGCTGGTCAGCAGTGACGATGGCTTTCCGCTGCTCGAAGCCGCCGCTGCGGTGGCCTGCATCGAATACCCCCAGCTCGATACCCAGCAAGTCTTGAACGAGGTTGATCAGCTGCTGGGCCAACTGATGGAAAGCCGCGATGCCAACAGCCGCAGTGCCCTGACCCGGCTCAAGGCCCTGAACCATCGCTTCTACGTCGATTGGGGTTTTCAGGGCAATTCCAACGACTTTTATGCGCTGGACAACAGCTGCCTCAACGCAGTGTTGCACCGCCGGCGCGGCATCCCCGTGTCGCTGGCGGTTATCTGGCTGGAGCTGGCCTCGGCTTTGCAGCTGCCAGCGCATGGCATCTGTTTTCCAGGTCATTTTTTGCTCAAGGTCAGCGTGGCAGAAGGGCAGATCGTGCTCGATCCGCTGTCGGGCCAGTCCTTTTCCAGCAATATGCTGGCGGAGATGCTTGAGCCCATGCAAAAGGCGTTTCACCGCGTCGATGAAGACGATGTGCCGCTGGGCTTGTACCTGCAGGCCGCCAGCCCGCGCGACATCATTGTGCGCATGCTCTCCAACCTCAAGGAGGTCTACCGCAGCGATAAAAGCTGGGCCAAGTTGATCGAGGTGCAAAACCGCCTGCTGGTGCTGCAGCCCAGCGAGTGGACGGAATTGCGCGATCGGGGGCTCGCCTATGCGGAGCTGGGCGTGCATGACCGCGCCCGAGAAGACCTGCAGCAGTACCTGAACCAGACTGGCAGCCCTGCAGATGCTGCCCATATACGTGCCGCTCTGTTAGATCTGCAACGAATGTAACATTTGACGTTGTTTTGACATTTTCTTGTCATTCGGTCGTCACACAACTTGGGCATGATAGAGGCACTAGGGATGCGCCACTATGAAAGATCGATTAGGAATTTCACCAGAAGACGTCATGCACAAGATTGCGCGTGATGTGATGGATGACTATGACGAGTCTCTGGAGCTCGAGATGGAGGACGGCATGCTGGGCGCGCCGTTCGCCGCTGGAATGACAGAACACGACTACCAGTACTTTCGCGAGCTATTGAGGCTGCAAGGGGAACTGGTCAAGCTGCAGGACTGGGTGCAGCACACCGGCCAAAAGGTGGTTGTGCTGTTCGAAGGCCGGGACGCAGCGGGCAAAGGCGGTGTGATCAAGCGCATCACCCAGCGCCTGAACCCGCGTGTGGTGCGTGTAGCAGCCTTGCCGGCCCCCAATGACCGCGAGCGTACGCAGTGGTATTTCCAGCGCTATGTGGCGCATTTGCCTGCAGCTGGCGAGATCGTGCTGTTTGACCGCAGCTGGTACAACCGCGCTGGTGTCGAGAAGGTCATGGGTTTTTGCACCAATGACCAGTACGAAGAGTTCTTCCGCACGGTGCCCGACTTTGAGAAGATGCTGGTCAGCTCGGGTATCTTGCTGGTCAAGTACTGGTTCTCGATCACCGATGAAGAGCAGCATCTGCGCTTCCTGGGCCGTATCCATGACCCGCTCAAGCAGTGGAAGCTCTCTCCGATGGACCTGCAAAGCCGCGTCCGCTGGGAAGAGTACACCAAGGCCAAGGAAGTGATGCTGGAGCGCACCCACATCCCCGAGGCACCCTGGTGGCTGGTGCATGCTGATGACAAGAAGAAAGCGCGTTTGAACTGCATTGCGCACTTCTTGGCCCAGGTGCCGTACGCCGATGTAGACCATGAGAACGTAGTGCTGCCCGAGCGCATACGCCATCCGGATTACAGCCGCCTTCCTGTTCCCGCTTCTATGTACGTTCCAGAAGTTTATTAATAAAGCTTCTCGATCAGTCAATAAAAATTACCTCGGTTTAACCACCGAGGTTTTTTTATGCCTGGATTTTTTGCAGATACAGGTGGCGGTGGGTGTAGAAGATAGGGGAGGGCGCAGTGCAGCGAACCCGTGCTGTTCTTGGAATGGTTGCAGGACACGCTGCTGAGGACTGAGGGATGCCGAAGGCAGAGCGCAAAGAGGGAGGCTAAAAGCCAACCGTTGCGCTGGGATTGGCGCAGTGCATGGTGTGGTGTGGTGTGGGCACGATGAAGGCGCAGAGGTCGGCCAGGAGGCGGGGAGCGCTGCACCTCCACTTGGTGCAGCGCCAAAGCGGTGGATGCTAGATCAACCGAGCCGCAAACAGCTCTTTTTTCAGATAGGCGTAGAACAGCGGCGCAGCCACCAGCCCGGCAGGGCCAAAAATGGCCTCTGCTACAAACATCACCGACAGCAGTTCCCAGACGCCCATATGCGTCTTGGCGCCAACGACCTTGGCGTTGATCAAGTACTCGGCCTTGTGGATCAGCACCAAAAACGCCAGGCAGGCCACGGCCGTCAGCGGTGAAACCGACAGGCCGACGGTGGTGATGACCGCATTGCAGACCAGGTTGCCGACGATGGGAATCAGCCCGCCAAAGAAGGTCAGCATGATCAGTGCGCCGCTGTAAGGCAGGCGCATATTGATCAGCGGCAGAATGCCCAGCAAGAAGATGGCGGTCAGGATGGTGTTGAACAGCGCGATCCAGAACTGGGCCGCCACAATCTGGCGGAAGGCATCACCAAAGCGTTGCACGCGCAGCTGCAGCTGGTAGGCCAGGGGGGCATGGGAATGGCGGCTGTGGCGCACAGCGGCCAGCGAGCCAATCAACAGACCCACAAACACATAGAGCAGGCCGGTGAGCCAGAGTCGGCCCATATTGGCGATGGCGCCGGCCTTCGTGCCCAGGTACTCGGCTGCCCGCTGCTGCAGATCCTGCACGCCATCAGGCAGCACATTGGCCAGCTCGGGCGGCAGCTTGCTGCGCAGGTCCAGCAGGGTTTTGGCCATCGATACCAGCATCTCGCGGTACTGCTGCGGCGCATTGAGCAAATAGCCTTGCGAATGGATGAGGCCCAGGGTGACCAGCACCACGGGCACGACCAGCACGATGGTGACGGCCAGGTATTCCATCCACAATGGCGGCGGCGTGTTCAGTGCGGTGGGTACCCGGCTCAGCTCGCGGATCTTGAGCACCAGGAACAAGGTGAAGGTGTAGCCGGCACAGGCGGCCAGCAGGCCCACCAGCAAGCCGTTGAGCATGATCAGCAGCAGCCCGGCGCCCATCAGCACATAGGATGCTACGCGCACTCCCCAGTGCGCCGGGGGAGGGCGCCACAGGTGAGGCAGGTCCTTGATGCCGCTGGCCGGCTGGCCAGGGCTGTTGGACGAAGGCGTTGCAGAATCCGGTTGCATGGTAGGCCATCCATCAGAGCGAGTCGGTGGGCCAGGGTCTGGCCCCTGCTGCGCGCGGGGAAGGCCCATCACAGAGGCCTGCCCGATTGGGGAAGCTTAGCGCACCGTGACGGCGGCATCCGCGCCGCGAGCGCCAATGCTGCCAATCGACCACACTTGTTCACCAAGCGCGGCAAAAGCGTCTTGCACCGCTTGTGCGCTTTCTGCAGGAACGACCACCACCATGCCGATACCGTTGTTGAACGTGCGGTTCATCTCGATGTCGTCGATGCCGGCAGTCTTTTGCAGCCAGGCAAACAGCTCGGTCTGGGGCCAGCTGCCCTTGACCAGGTGCGCGCCCAGGCCGTCAGGCAGCACGCGGGGGATGTTCTCCAGCAGGCCGCCACCGGTGATGTGAGCCAGCGCCTTGATAGGCTGCGATGCCAACACCTTCAGCACGTTGAGCACATAGAGGCGCGTGGGCTCCATGATGGCGTTCTTGAAAGGCTTGCCGTCCAGGGTCTCGGGCAGTCCGCCTTGGCTTTCGGCGCGCTCGATGCACTTGCGCACCAGCGAGAAGCCGTTGGAATGCACGCCATGCGAGGCCAGGCCCAGCACCACGTCGCCAGCTTGCACGTTCTGGCCGGTCAGGATCTTGCTTTTCTCGACAGCGCCAACGGCGAAGCCGGCCAGGTCGTACTCGCCATCGGGGTACATGCCCGGCATCTCGGCGGTTTCGCCACCAATCAGCGCGCAGCCCGACAGCTCGCAGCCCTTGGCAATGCCACCGACCACCGCCGCTGCGGTGTCGACATCGAGCTTGCCGCAGGCAAAGTAGTCGAGGAAGAACAGCGGCTCGGCGCCTTGCACCAGCACGTCGTTGACGCTCATGGCCACCAGGTCAATGCCCACGGTGTCATGCATATTCCATTCAAATGCCAGGCGCAGCTTGGTGCCCACGCCGTCTGTGCCGGATACCAGCACCGGCTCTTTGTAGCGCTTGGGCACTTCAAACAGCGCGCCAAAACCACCAATACCTGCCATCACGCCTTCGCGCATGGTTTTCTTGGCCAGCGGCTTGATGCGCTCGACCAGCGCGTCGCCTGCGTCAATATCAACGCCAGCATCTTTGTATGAGAGGGGGGTGGAGGAATTGGAGGAGCTCATGAGGGACTAGAAAGGCAATAAAGCTGACCCCCAGCGGGGCCAGAAACGTCGATTTTATGCCGCAAGCCATACCCGAGGGGGGCGAATGACCGTCCGCAGAGCACTGTTACCGATATAGGAATGGATATAGGCAGCAGTTTGTGGCCGATTTCATGCATAAATGCGGCCCATAGGTCTTTTGTGTCGCACGGCCATGACTACCGACTAAAATCATTGGGTTTGCATGTATGGGCCTCGCCTGTGCATGGCCGAGCAAAAGCGCCATGTTGGCGCGCGCCGCGCCAACCGAATTGACCGCTTTCGAGTATTGAACGCAGCCATGCGTGAGATTTCCCCTTCTCTGATAACCCTCTGCGCTGTGCCCACTGCACGGCGGGCAGGGGCGTGGGTCGGAGCGCGCGCATGAAGCAGATGGCTTTGGATCTGGGTCTGGCACCAGGGCCAAACCTGAACCGCTTTTTTGCCGGATCCAACCAGGCCGCGCTGGCGCATCTGCATGCGCAAGTCAATGAGGCCTGGGATAGCCCGCGCTCGACCGTGCCCACCTACCTCTGGGGTGAGATGGGCTGCGGCAAGACCTATCTGTTGCGCGCGGTGGCCGAGGCCTTGCGTGAGCAGGGCGCGCCGGTGGGTTGGCTCGATGCCGGTACCCGATTTCCCAGCGCCTTCAACGAGCGCTGGTCGGCGGTGGTGCTCGATGAGGTACACCTCTACAACCCGGTGCAGCAGGCGGCGGCGTTCAACTGGTTTGTCAATGCCACCAGCCCGGCAACGGGTGCGCGGCGCTGGGTGCTGGCGGCGGGCGATGTGCCGCCCTCCGATTTGAAACTGCGCGATGATTTGCGCACCCGACTGGGCTGGGGCGAAATCTACCAGCTGCACCTGCTGAGCGAAGCGCAGCGCAGAGGGGTGTTGAAAGATGAAGCCAAACGACGTGGCCTGGTACTGAGCGATGATGTGATGGATTACATGCTCAAGCGCTTTTCACGCGACTTGGGCAGCCTGATGCAACTGCTGGACCACCTGGACAATTTTGCCTTGCGCAACAAACGGGGCCTGACGATACCGTTGCTCAAGGACATGCTGGAGACCGAATGAATGGTCTTGCAGCACCAACCGAGATTTTTTTGAATGAATAACCCTGCTGGCGCCGGCACACGGCTTGCGCTTTTTGACCTGGACCACACCTTGCTGCCGCTCGATTCGGACTACGAATGGGGTGAGTTCACCTTGCGCAAGGGCTGGTGCGACAAGCAAGAGTTTGGCAGCCGCAATGCCGCTTTCTTTGCCGATTACCAAAAAGGCACGCTCGATATCCATGCCTATGTGCGCTTTGCCACCGAGGCCATTCGCAAGCTGGGCCCCGAGGCGGCCGATGAGGCGCACCGCGCTTTCATGCAAGAGGTTATCGAGCCGCACATCCAGCCGGCGGCCCGGGCATTGCTGCAGCAGCACCGCGATGCCGGCGACACGGTCGTCATCGTCACCGCCACCAATGAGTTTGTCACCCGCCCCATCGCCAAGGCCTTGGGGGTGGAGCATTTGCTGGCCGTCAACCTGGCGCGCGATGCCTCGGGCTGGATCACCGGCGAGATCGATGGCGTGGCGACGATGCGCGCTGGCAAGGTCACCCGCATGGAAGCCTGGATGGCCGAACGCGGCCTGAGCTGGGACACTGTAGACAGCATTTTCTACAGCGATTCGATGAACGACGTGCCACTGCTGGAGAAAGTCAACACCGCTGTGGCCACCAACCCTGACGACCGCCTGCGCCAATTGGCCGCCGAGCGCGGCTGGCGCATTCTGGACCTGCTGGAGCCTCACGCATGATCAAAAATATCATTGACAAACTGCTGGGCAAGGCTACTGCCGCCAGCAAACCCAAGAACCCCTTTGGCAAGCGCGAGGAGGTGGGCGTCGATGTCCACAAGATCGACCCCGCGATGGTCGACCGCCGGGCAGTAGATGTCTGCAGCACGTTGAAAGAGGCTGGCTTTGAGGCCTATATCGTCGGCGGCGCCGTGCGCGATCTGCTGCTGGGCCTGCGCCCCAAGGATTTTGACGTGGCCACCAATGCCACGCCCGAGCAGGTCAAGAGCCTGTTCCGCCGCGCCTTCATCATTGGGCGGCGCTTCCGCATCGTGCACGTGGTCTACGGCCGGGGCCGCGAGAACGAGGTGATCGAAGTCACCACCTTCCGTGCGTTTTTGGACAGCTCCAAGGCCGAGCAGGTGCAGGGCAACGAGAAGACCAGCCGGGCCGCGCTGGCGGGCATGAAGCTGGCGGTGGACGAAAGCGGCCGCGTGCTGCGCGATAACGTCTGGGGCCCGCAGAACGAGGACGCAGCGCGGCGCGACTTCACCGTCAACGCCATGTACTACGATCCGCAGACCCAGATCGTGGTGGACTACCACAAGGGCATCCGCGATGCCCAAAAGCTGGTGCTGCGCATGATTGGCGACCCGACCACCCGCTACCGCGAAGACCCGGTGCGCATCATCCGCGCGGTGCGCTTTGCCGCCAAGCTCAGCAAGAAGGGTTTCACCATCGATCCCAAGACGGCCAAGCCCCTGGTCGAGTGCGCGCAGCTGCTGCAGGAAGTGCCGCAAAGCCGCATGTTTGACGAGATGCTCAAGCTCTTGCAAACCGGTCACTCGCTGGCATCGATCGAGCAATTGCGCCATCTGGGCCTGGCCAAGGGCATCTATCCGCTGCTCGATGTAGTGGTGGACCGTGCCAACCTGCCTTTTGTGCAGGCCGCGCTGATGGACACCGACCGCCGTGTGGCCGAAGGCAAGAGCGTTGCGCCGAGCTTTTTGCTGGCCTGCGTGCTGTGGCAGGACGTAAAAACCGGCTGGGACAGCCGCATGGCACGCGGTGAGCACCCGCACCCTGCGTTGCAGGATGCCATTGACGATGTGTTCAACCATCGCATTGGCGATGTCTCAGGCCGGGGCAAGCTGGCCGCCGATATGCGCGAGATCTGGGTGATGCAGCCGCGCTTTGAAAAGCGCACAGGCAGCACGCCGTTTGGCATGATTGCGCAGGCACGCTTCCGTGCCGGTTTTGATTTTCTGCGTTTGCGTGCCGATGTGGCGGAAGTGGACGAGGCACTGGCCAACTGGTGGCAGGAGTTCCAGCAGGCCGATGAGGCCCGCCGCGAAGACCTGATTGCCCAGGTGCGCGAAGAGCAGCGTGCCAAGCCCAAGACTGGCGCAGCCAAGCCCAAGCGCGCCCCTCGAAAGCCCGCAGCAGCTAGCGGCGGCGCTGGCAGCGCTGGCGGCGAGCAAGAAGCTGGCTCCTCCTCCAGCCTGGACCAGGTCGCGCAGCAGGCCTTTGAATCCGATGATGCGGATGCCGTCGATGCGCCGGTCAAAAAGCGCCGTCGCCGCCGCCGCAAGCCAGGTAATGCTGAAGGTGGTACCAGCGCCGCTGCCGACACGGAATGAACCAGCCACTGGCCGCTGGTGCCGAGCGTTTGGCCAGCGGTGATGCAGCGCCACCCGCAGGGCAGGCGCTGCCGGCCTGGATCGGCTTGGGTGCCAATTTGGGTGACCGGGGCGAAGCCTTGAGCCAGGCCTTGCAGCAGCTGCATGCCAGCGCGGGGGTGGCCGTACATGCGGTCTCCTCGCTGTATGCAAGCCGGCCCGTCGATTCCTCCGGGCCCGATTACCTCAATGCGGTGGCGGAGTTACGCACCTCGCTGTCTGCGCAACAACTGCTGCATCTGCTGCAGCAACTGGAGCTCGCCGCCGGCCGCGAGCGCCCTTATCGCAACGCCCCGCGCACCTTGGACCTGGATGTCCTGCTTTATGCAGACGTGGACACCTTGATCGCCCTACCGGATCTGCAGGTGCCCCATCCGCGCATGTGGCAGCGCGCTTTTGTGCTGGCGCCGTTGCAAGAGCTGCAGCCGGCCTTGGTCAGCGACGCGCAACTGCAGCCGCTGCTGGCGCAGGGCGTGCAGCGCAGCCAAGGGCCAGTCTGGTGGCGCTAACTCCAGTACAGGCCAAGAACAACGAAGCCCCGCAGCTGCACGCTGGCGGGGCTTTTTGCTGGGCGCTACGGATTCGCAGCGCGGCGTTTAGTCGACCTTGGCGCCCGAGAGCTTGACCACCGATTCGTACTTGTTGCGCTCGGAAGCCATGAACTTGTCGAACTCGGCCGGCGTGGTGGGAACGGGCTCGGCCATCAGGCTGGCAAAGCGGGTCTTGGTGGTGGGGTCCTTCAAGGCATCGGTGAAGGCCTTGTTCAGGCGGTTGATCACGTCAGGCGGAGTGTTGGCCGGTGCCACCAGGCCCCACCAGGTGTCGATCTCAAAGCCCTTGAGGGTGTCGGCCAGTGGCGGCACATTGGGCAGCATGGGGCTGGCGTGCAGGCTGGTGACGGCCAAAGCCGTGAGCTTGCCGCTGTGGATGTTGGCCGAGGCGGCGGCCAGGTTGTCGATGTTGAAATCGACTTCGCCCGACAGCAGAGCCAGCTGAGCAGGGTTGGCACCACGGTAAGGCACGTGTACCGCAAAAATGCCGGCCTGGCGCTTCATCATCTCGCCCGCCAGGTGGCCGGAGCTGCCATTGCCGCCGCTGCCAAAGTTCAGCTTACCGGGGTTCTTCTTGGCGTAGGCGATCAGCTCTTGCACATTGCTGATATGCAGCGCCTTGGCGCGCTCGGTGTTCATCACCAGCACATTGGGCACGCGCACCATCTGCGTGATGGCGCTGAAATCGGTGGCGGCATTGAATGGCATCTTGGTGTAGAGCCAGGGGTTGACCGCGTGCGTGGCCGTGGCCGACAGGCCAATGGTCAGGCCGTCGGGTGCTGCCTTGGCCACAATGTCGGCACCAATGTTGCCGCCAGCGCCTGCCTTGTTGTCGATCACCACGGTGCCGAGTTGGTCACGGACACGCTCGGCGAGGATGCGCGAGGTGACATCCAGTGGGCCACCCGGTGCATAGGGCACCACCAGGCGGATCACAGGCTCCGCAAAAGCGGCAGGTGCTGCAAGGGCGCTGGCGGCCAGAAGGGCGGATAACAGGATATTTCTGCGTTGCATGTTTGTGAGTCTTCTTGAGGAGAGTGAATAACGACGCAGCGCCTGCGATGCGCAGGTACTACCCCCGAAACTTTCTAGTGTAGCGGCTGTGCTGTGTAGCCACCGTGACGCACAGCAGCTACAAGAGCGCCATCGGCGCAGCCGCTCAAGTGATCTGGTTTTGCTTGTCGGCCTCGGTCACAAAGGCATCGGCGAAGAAGGCGTCATCGGGCAAGCCACGCTGCGCGGTAAAGCTTGCGCGGGCGGAATCCACCACAATCGGCGCACCGCAGGCATAGACCTCGTGGCCCGAGAGATCGGCAAAATCATCGAGCACGGCCTGGTGTACAAAGCCGCTGCGGCCTGGCCAGGCATCTTCGGCCAATGCGTCCGATACGACGGGAACATAGCGCAGCTGGGGCATCTCGGCGCAGCGCGCCAGCATCCAGTCGTGCATGTACAGGTCTTGCGGGCGGCGCCCGCCCCAGTACACCGTGACGGGGCGCTGGATGTTGTGATGCTGCAGGTGCTCGACCAGGGCCTTGATCGGTGCAAAGCCGGTGCCCGATGCCAGAAACACCATGGGCTTGTCGCCCTCGTGCAGGTAGAAGCTGCCAAACGGGCCTTCGATGCGCAGGATCTCGCGTTCCTTCATCGCGCCAAACACGTGGTCGGTAAAAAAGCCGCCGGGTGTGTGGCGGATATGCAACTCCAGCCCTGGTGACGTTTCCTGCTGGTGCGGGGCAACGGCCATCGAGTAGGCGCGGCGCAGACCGCCCGCGAGCAAAAACTCGATGTACTGGCCGGCATGGTAGCGAAAGCTGTCAGCGGCCGGTAGCTGCAGACGCAGCTTGACCACATCGGGCGAGACGCGCTCCATGGTTTGCACGCGCACGGGCATCTTCTTGATCGGGAAAGCGCTTTCATCGGTGACATGGCGCGACTCGATCACCACATCGCTGGTGGGAACGGCGCAGCACGGCAGGATCATGCCGTCGGCCTCTTCCTGCGGACTCAGGGCCCGCTCGCTGTGGGGGCCGTGTACAACCGTGCCGCTGAGCTTTTTGCATTTACAGGAGCTGCAGGCGCCATCCTTGCAGCCATAGGGCAGGCCCACGCCGCTGCGGATGGCGGCTGTCAGGATCGCTTCCGAGGCTTGGGTGGCAAATGCGCGTCCGCTGGGCAGGACCGAGATTTGAAACGCGCTGGGCGAAGAGCTCATTGCAGCAAAATTCCTTATCGACAAAAAACAAGGGCGCTCGCGAGCGCCTGGGCATGCATAAATGGGGGAGGCATGCGCCTTTGCAAGGCGCGCCAGACGCTAGACTGCGATGTGCCTCCCGATGAAACACGAAAGCTTATTGTGCCTTCAAACCAAATCCCGCGAAGCGGGCACCGCCAGCCCCACCTGACTGCCTTGCCGGCGCGTTTTCGGCGCCAGCGGGTGCTGATTGTGGGCTGCGGCGATGTGGGCCAGCGGCTGTTGCGCCTGTGGCAAGGTGCCGGCCAGGATCTGCACACCGCAGGGCCTGCCGCGCGTGGCCCGCTGGTGCGGGCACTCACCTCATCGCCGCAGCGGGTGGCCAGCCTGCGGGCTTTGGGCGCTACCCCCTTGCTGGGCAATCTGGACGATGCGCGCAGCCTGCGCCGGCTGGCGGGCCTGGCCCAGCGGGTGGTACACCTGGCGCCGCCTGCACAACCGCAAGCCGGTGTGTTGCCGCCAGCGGTCATGCGCGATCTGCGCAGCCGCAACCTGCTGCGCGCGCTGGTGGCCAAAGCGGGCCAGGCGCCGCATGTGGTCTATGGCTCGACCAGTGGGGTGTATGGCAACTGGGATGGCGAATGGGTGAGCGAGACGCATGCGCTGCGCGCCTCCACCGCCCGCGCGCTGCGCCGGGTCGATGCCGAACGCCAGCTGCGCAAATGGGCGCTGCGCTTTGGTGCCAGTGGTGCTGCGGTGCATGTGCTGCGCATCCCCGGCATCTATGCGGGCGACCGCGAGGGCGGCACCCCGCTGGGGCGCCTGCAGCGCGGCACGCCGCTGCTGCGGCGCGAGGACGATGTCTACACCAGCCATATCCATGCCGATGACCTGGCGCGTGCCGTAGAGCGGGCGCTGTGGCGGGGCAGGCCCCAGCGGGTGACGAATGTGGCCGATGACTCTGCCATGCCGATGGGCGATTATTTTGACCTGGCTGCCGATCTGTGGCGCTTGCCGCATCCCGAGCGCATCAGCTGGGCGCAGGCGGAGCAGCAACTGAGCCCCACCTTGCTGAGTTTTATGCGCGAATCGCGGCGGTTGAGCAACACGCGGATGCGCAAAGAGCTGGGTGTGGTGCTGCGCTACCAGACGGTGCACCACGGCCTGCAGGCGGCGGTGTATCTATTGGGGCCTGCAGGCCCAGCGGCTGCGGCAGATTGAAAGGCTAACGAGCAGACCTTCGATCTAGTGCGCCCTTAGCAAGGCGCGTTGCCACCCTGGCTGCGGCAGCTGCGTGGATTGGCGCCTGGCGCGGGCGGGCGCACGGTCTCGCCAATCTGGCCGCGCGGATGCGAATAGCCTTGGGAGTCCACGCATTTGAAAACGTCGCAGCGGCTGATGCTGGGCGCCGGCGTGGGTTGGACGGGTGGCCTGGGGGGTGGTGGGCGGTAATAGGGGTAGCGGTCGCCGTAAGGGTCGACAGGTACAACGGCGCTGGGCGCAGGGCGGCTGGCTTCCAGGCGGCTGTAGGCCTCGGGGCCCAAGCAATCGAGTTCCATCTGGCGCTTGGCAGCATCCAGCAAGGCGCTGCTGCCCATGGCCTTGTCGGCAGCGGCCTCTGAGGCTGCGCTGTAGCGATCCCGCGACTGCTGGCAAGCAGCGGACTGGGCCGGGTTGCCGGCAGCACCACGGCTCGCGGCTCTTTGCTCCCGTTGCTCGGCGCGCTCATCGGCTTGCAGACGGCGCTGGGTTAGCTCCTGCTCGCGCCGCTCGGTCTTGGCTTGCAGTGCTTCCAGCTCGCGGGCGCGGTCCTGGGCCAGTTCCTCGTCAGTTTTGCGCCGCTCAATCTCGGTGGCTTTGGCGCCACTGGCGCAGGCGCCATCGGTGTAGCTCACTTTGCCGGTGCCGGCATCCACACAGCGGGTGACTTGGGCCTGGGCCAACGGGGCAGCCAGCACGCATACGCAGTAAAGGCCCAGCCATGCGGCGGGCCTGTACCAAGTGATGTGACGAAGCTGCGGGTATCTCATGGTGCAGGTCGGTGAAAGCGTTGCTGCTATCGATCAGCGTTGGAACTGACCACCAAATTGGCCGCCATTGGGGCGACCCGAGGGTGCGCTGGGGCGGGGGCCGCCGCCCGAAGGACGGCCAAAATTGGAGCCGGTACCGGGCGCCAGCTGCTGTGGGCGCGACGGCTGGGGCCGGCTGCTGCCATAGCCGGGACGGTTGTAGCCGGGACGGTTATAGCCACCACCCGGGGGACGGTAGTAACCGCCGCCGGGCCGGTAATAAGGCCGGCCGCCGCCATACACATAGGTGGGCGAGCTTTGGATAACCAGCGAGCTGCTGCCGTAGTAAGGGTAGCTGTTGTAGCCATAGCCATAACCGCCACCGTAGCCGTAAGCCGGGGTGGAGTAGGTCGAGTAGGCATCGCCGTAGTACACGCCGTCTGCGGGCGCGACCACGCAGCCGCCCAAGAGCAGGGCGCTGGCTACGGTGATCCCGATGGTTGCGAGACGAATGGTACGCATGGTGAAAAACTCCTAGTGCGCCAGAGCCGCGCCGTTAAAGCGCGGGCCTGGCAGTGGTTCAGCGGCAGGGGCGGCTGGGGGTCAGCACATTGTCGCTGCCGCTGGCATTTTGGCGCGCGGCGGCTGCACATTCCTGCTGGTGGCGGCTCTCGCCAAAGCGGTTGCGGTCGCGTTCGTTGTTTTGGCGCTGGCGGTCCTGGGCCTGGCGCTCCAGTGCGCGGCGGCGGTCTTCGTCGCGGGCACGTTGGTCACGGTCGCGGTCCCGGTCACGGGCCTGGCGATCCCGGTCACGCTCGCGTTCGCGGGCCTCACGTTCACGGGCTGCGCGGTCGCGGTCCCGGTCACGTTCGCGGTAATAGCGGTCGTCGTTGTAGCGGTCTTGCACATAAATGGTTTGCGAAGGTTGCTGGTAGCCATAACCGCCGCCGCCATAGCTGCCGTAGCCGCCGTCACTGTAGTAGCCATCGCTGCCGGTGGCCACGCAGCCGGTGCTGAGCAGTGCGCTGACCGCCACGGTGGCGATACTGAGCAATTGACGATGATTCATTTTGAGCCTCTCTCGTTGTGTTGTGGCAGGGATGGCTCTTGAGCCAGCCAACGCCATTCCCAATGCTAACCGTTACCTCGTTATCAGCGTATCCATGGGCCCCTCCATGTAAAGACGTTTTTCAACGCTGGGGGGTTGACCGCCGGGTCGCCGCGATGCAGTGTTTTTCCAATCTTTACAGAGCCTGCTGCGTCTTTTTCTGGAGACAGACTGCTAATTCGCGTCAGCAGAGGTACCAGATGGTTTCTATTGCTCAGGTCGTCCTCAAACTTTTTTGGGTCATTTGCTGCAATGCAGCAAAGGCAGGAATGCCCCGTGGCCCAGCGCTTATATGCTATTTCAAACCCACTGTGTCGCTATTTTTACAGGACTTGTCCTAATACCGTCGTAGGCCTAGCTAGATAAAAAATCACTGTCACGCTATCGATTTCGGTAATGCATCCGTTCAGCTGCCCACATTACGAGTGGCGAGGTGGCAAAAACGGGTGCCGGTGGCGATCAACAGACGCTTTTGATGGAGTACGACGCAATGGATAAAAGTATCAAGGCTGCAGTGGCCCTGGTGGTGGCCGGTATGGCCGTGGCTGCAAGCGCACAAGAGGTGGTGAAGATCGGTACGATGAGTCCGCTGTCCGGTCCTCAGGCGCACTATGGCAAGGACAACGTCACGGGCGTGCGTTTTGCGGTGGAAGACCTGAACGCCCAAGGTGTCACTATCGGCGGCAAGAAGATCAAGTTTGAAGTGGTCGCGGAAGACGATGCGGCTGACCCCAAGCAAGGCACCGCTGCAGCGCAAAAGCTCTGCGATGACAAGGTCGCTGCCGTTGCCGGTATTCTGAACTCGGGCGTGGCCATTCCCTCGTCCAAGATCTTCAACGACTGCGGCGTGCCCTTCATCACCGGCGCGGCCACCAACCCTGAGCTGACCCGCCCTGGCTACCCCGGCGTGTTCCGCATCATCGCCAACGACAACGCGCTGGGCGCTGCGCTGGCCGGCTATGCGGCTGACACCTTGAAGCTGAAGAACGTGGCCGTGATCGACGACCGCACCGCCTACGGCCAAGGCCTGGCCAATGTGTTCAAGAAGGATGCGGGCGCCAAGGGCGTAAACATCGTGGCTACCGAGTTTACGAACGACAAGGCCACCGACTTCATGGCCATCCTGACCTCCATCAAGGCCAAGAAGCCCGATGCAATCTTCTACGGCGGCATGGATGCCCAAGCTGGCCCCATGCTGCGCCAGATGGTGCAACTGGGCATGACCAATGTGAAGTTCTTTGGTGGCGACGGCATCTGCACGGCCGAGCTGGCCAAGCTGGCCACCGGCACCAAGACCTTGGGCAACGTGATTTGCGCCGACGGCGGTGCATCGCTGGCCAAGATGCCCGGCGGCACGGAATGGAAGAAGCGCTACGACGCCAAGAACCCTGGCGTGTTCCAGGTTTACAGCCCGTACTTCTATGACGCGACCATGCTGATCGTTGACGCGATGAAGCGTGCCGATTCCACCGATCCCAAGAAGTACCTGCCTGAACTGCGCAAGTCCGAGTACAGCGGTGTGACGGCCAAGATTGCCTTCCAGGAAAACGGCGAGCTGAAAGTACCGCTCTACACCTTGAGCAACTACGTGGCTGGCAAGAAGACGCCTATCGGCGAGTAAATTGCCTCCAGTGGTTGGCACGCAACTGCTGCCAGCCCCACAGCCCGCTCAGGCATCACGCCTAGGCGGGCTTTTTGCTGTCTGGACTGCGGTACTGCGCTGCAGGCTGGTGCAAGCAAGCCGGCGGCAAAACCAGTTTCCTGCGCATCAAAAACCAGGGTGACGGTGTTTGTATCGCAGCCGCTCTACAATCGGCCGGCGAGCTGCAGCAGGCTTAGGCTTCCAAAGCCAGGCCGGCAGCAGTTCAGCGTTATTCTCAGGGCGGGGTGCAATTCCCCACCGGCGGTATCTGGTCCTTGGTAGGCCAGCAGCCCGCGAGCGCTTGCAAGGTCTACGGCCGCGCAAGGTCAGCAGATCTGGTGCGATGCCAGAGCCGACGGTCACAGTCCGGATGAAAGAGAATCGCGCACGCCTTTTGTTGCAGCACTGCGCTTTGGCGCGGCGTTGTGCCACGGGCTTGCGCGCGCCCTGATTCAGGTCATTGAAGGACAGTAGAACCATGAATCAGCATTCCAGTATTTCTTACTCCATCAGCAAAGCCTCGCGCCTGGCGATTGTCAGCGCGCAATGGCATTCGGACATCGTCCACCAGGCCCGCGATGCGGCCTTGGCCGAGCTGGCCCAACAAGGCTGGCGGGCGGACCAGGTCGACCTCTACGATGTGCCGGGCGCCTTCGAGATCCCCTTGCTGCTCAAGCGCCTGGCGCAAAGCGGCCAGTATGCGGGCTTGATGGCCTGCGGCCTGGTGGTCAACGGCGGCATCTACCGCCATGAGTTTGTGACCACCGCCGTGATCGACGGCCTGATGCAGGTGCAGCTGGACACCGGCGTGCCGGTTTTCTCGGCCGTGCTGACCCCCCGCGACTTCCATGACTCGCAAGAGCACCATGACTTCTTCCACCAGCATTTTGTGAAGAAGGGCGCCGAGTTGGCCCGCGCCTGCGCCACGACGGTGCAACTGCACCGCAAGCTGGAGGCCCAGCAATTGCAGCAGCTGCAGCCGCAAACCTTGGCCGCCTGAGGCGCCCCCATTTCTGATAAAAGGGTTTTCCCTGAGTATCACAGGCTGGTAAGCATTTTTTGGCACACTGGCGAGCCGCTCTCCGCTTTGGAGCAGCGGCTTTTTTATTGCAATGACCGACTCTGCACCTTTAACCCGCCGCCAGGCCTGGCTCGGCGTCATCGCCCTGGCCATGGGCGCCTTTGTTTTCAATACGACTGAGTTCGTGCCGGTGGGCCTGCTCAGCGACATCGGTGGCAGCTTTGGCATGACCACCGAGCAGGTCGGTCTGATGCTGACCATCTATGCCTGGATCGTGGCGCTGACCTCGCTGCCCTGCATGCTGATGACCAAGAACGTTGAGCGCCGCAAGCTGCTGATGGGGGTGTTCGCGTTGTTCATCCTGAGCCATGGCTTGTCGGCCGTGGCCTGGAACTACCCCACCTTGCTGATCAGCCGCATGGGCATTGCGCTGGCGCATGCGGTGTTCTGGTCGATCACCGCATCCTTGGCGGTGCGCATTGCGCCGCAAGACAAGCGCACGCAGGCGCTGGGCCTGCTGGCCACCGGCACCACCTTGGCGATGGTGCTGGGCGTGCCTCTGGGCCGTATGGTGGGCGAGGCACTGGGCTGGCGCACCACCTTTGGCATCATCGGTGTGGTGGCCTTGGGCGTGATGCTGGTGCTGTGGCGCCTGCTGCCTTTGTTGCCCAGCGAGAATGCCGGCTCGTTGAGCAGCATTCCGATGCTGTTCAAGCGCCCGGCACTGTCTGCTACTTATGCCTTGCTGATCCTGATGGTGACCGCGCAGTTCACCGTCTACAGCTATATCGAGCCATTGATCCAGCGTGAGGCCGGGCTGAACAACCAGGTCACCACCTGGGTGCTGCTGCTCTACGGCGGCATGGGCATTGTGGGCAGCATTCTTTTCAGCAGCTATGGCATGCGCTGGCCGCGCGGCTTTTTGCTGAGCGCCATGGCGGTGCTGACGGCCTGCCTGTGGCTGCTGCTGCCCAGCACGCGCTGGCCGCCTGCACTGTACCTCGTCTGTGCCGTGTGGGGCGTGGTCATGCTCTGCATGGTCCTGCCGCTGCAAGCCAAGGTGCTGCGCCTGGCATCGGATGCCACCGATGTGGGTATGTCGCTGTTCTCGGGTATCTTCAATATCGGCATTGGCGCCGGCGCCTTGCTGGGCAGCCAGATTGGCATGCATGCCGGTCTGCAGTACCTCGGCCCGGTCGGAGGAAGCATTGCGCTGGTGGGGGTGCTGTGGTGCGCCTACGCCGGTTGGCAATGGCGCAGCAGCTTTGCGCCCGCGGGGGTGGAAGCGCGGATTGTGCCGCACTGATCTGCACGCTTGATCCATCTGCCCGGCACCGCCTCTGTGCCGGGCATTTTTTTGCCTACCGTTGCGCGGGTTGGGGCGATGGGCGCAGGTAGATCCAGGCATCCAGCGCCAGCAGCGCCAACAGGCTGCAGCCCAGTACCGGCAGCAGCCAACCCAAGGCGGCGGCTGCCAGCAACAAGGCCAGCGCCGCGGCGCGTGGCAGCTGGCGCCATTGGTGGATCAAGGTCAGCTGGCGATGCAGCCACTCACGGCGGCGGCCCGAGCGCTTGCGCCATTGCAGCCAGCCGGTGACCGCCATCGCCACAATGCCCGCGCCCAGCAGCACCAGCACCACCTGGTTCAGAACGCCCCAGCTGCCCATGTGCAAATCAATGCCCCAGCGCGTCAGCTTGGAGGCCAATGGGTAGTCGCTGAAGCGGTTGTGGTGCAGCACCTGGCCGTTGGCCAGGTCAATGGCCAGCGCATCCACTTCGGTGGGCCAGGAGCGGTTGATTTCGGTCACCGTCCAGGCCTTGCCCGCGGCAGCGGGTGGCCGGATCTCCAGCTTGCTGGATGCCAGGCCATGCTGGCGGGCGAGTGCCAGGGCGGTGTCAAAGTCTTGCGGCATGGGGGCCATACCCGCCATATTTGCCATACCGGGCATGGCCATGGGTGTGGCCTGGTGCTCTGCATGGTCCGCATGCGGATCGGCTGGGTGGTGGTGGGTGTGTGCGCCAGCGTTGTTCACGCTCAAGTCGGTATTCAACCTTGGCGTTTGCCAGCCCATGTGCTGCAGCGCCTGGCCAAAATGGCGACCGGCCCAGCGCGACCAGGTCAGGCCCGTGCCGGATAGAAACAGCAGACCGACCAGCAGCCACAGGCCCAGCCCATGGTGCCAACGGCGCAGCGGCGGTAGCGTGGCCTTGTTGCCACCAGCGCGCTGCGGGCGTGACAACCACCACAGGGCCACACCGCCCAAGCCCGCCACCCACAGCCAGGATGCAGCCAGCTCGCTGTAGGTACGGCCCCAGTCGCCCATCAGCAATTGGCGGTGCAGCAGATCGAGCTGTTTGCGCAGCGGCAGCACGCCGCTGGTGCCATAGACCGTCAGGTCGCCCTGCAGCGCCAAGCTGCTGGGGTTCACAAAGAGGCTGCGGTACTCGGAAGGGCCCAGCGCCGTATCGGCCACCATCACGCGGGTGGTGCTGCGTGTATCGGGGGCCGGGCGCACGGCGACCACGACTGCCGGAGTCGGCAAGGACTGCAAGGCTACTTGTACCTGGGCCGACAACGGCTGGGCCTGGGTGCCCGGCGCTGAATCGGCCTGCAGTGCGCTGCGGTAGAGCTGGCTTTCCAGCTGCGGCGTCAGCGCATACAGCAGGCCGGTGGCGGCTGCCACTACGATGAAGGGCGCGACCAGCAGGCCGATGTAGAGATGCAGCCTGCGGATCAGCAGCTGCCAGGTGGTGCGAGAAGAGGGAGACATCAAGGATCGTGGTTATCGCATCGCGCGGCGCAGCGCGGCACTGCTCCAGTCCACCGCCATGCTCAGCAGCAGCATGGCGATGATGACCGTGCTGGCCTGCGCATAGTGGAACAGGGAGAGCTCGAAATACAGCAGCTGGCCCAGGCCGCCAGCGCCGACAAAGCCGAGGATGGCCGCCATGCGGATGTTCATCTCCCAGCGGTACAAGGTGTAGGCCAGCAACTGCGGCGCGGCCGCTGGCAGGGTGCCGTAGCAAAAGGCCAGCAGGCGGCTGCTGCCGGCTAGGCGCAGCGCCCGGGCAGGGGCGGCAGGCGCGTTTTGCAAGGCCTCGGCATAGAGCCGGCCCAGCACCCCTGCGGTGTGCAAGCCCAATGCCAGCGCCCCTGCAAACGGCCCCAGGCCCACGGCCAGCACGGTGATCGTCGCCCAGACCAGCTCGGGCACCGAGCGCAGCAGGTTGAGCAGCGCGTTCCAAGGCGTGCGCCAGCGCGGCAAGGCCAGCAGCAGTCCGCCAGCCGCCGCCAACAAGGTGCCGATGATGGAGATAGCCAAGGTCTCCCACACGCCCTGGGCCACCTTGCGTAGCCAGGCGGCGCTCAGATCGGGTGAGAAAAAGCCGGCCACAAAGCTGCCCATGGATTGCAGCGCATCGCGGCTGAACAAAGCGGACCAGTCGATACCGAGCAAGCCGAAGCTGGCCCAGAGGCCGATGCCGCCCAGCACCAGCAAGGCCGCGCTGCGCCAGCCAAAGGGCAGCGCACGGGCTGCTGGCGGTGTATCCAGCGCGCGGCGCAGCCACCAGGACAGCAGATCGGCCAGCGCCACCAGCAGCATAAAGGCCAGCAAGATGCTGGCAACTTCGCCGCCGTTGAGCATCTTCATGGCCTGGTCCATCAGCTGGCCCAGGCCACCGGCGCCGACAAAGCCCATCACCACCGAGGCGCGGATCGCGCATTCCCAGCGGTAGACGCTGTACGAGGTGAGCTCGCGCGCCGCCTGCGGCAAGCTGCCGTAGAGCAAGGCCTGCAAACGGCCTGCACCGCTGGCGCGCAAGGCGCGGGCAGGGGCCGGGTCGGTGGATTCCAGAATCTCGGCATAGACCTTCGCCAGCATGCCGCCATAGGTGAGGCCAAGCGCCAGCACGCCCGCGGCGGGGCCCAGGCCAAACACCCGCACAAACACCAGCGCCCAGACCAGCTCGGGCACGCCGCGCAAGATGGTCAATACGGCCCGGGTTATGGGGTTGAGGCTGACTTTCTCTCTCGCAGCGCCGCTGGCCAGGTAGGACAGCGGCAGCGCCAGCAGCAGCGCCAGCGCCATGCCGGCGGTGGCAATGGCCAGGGTCTCCAGGCTGGCCTGGCCCAGGTAGGCCAGAAACTCCTGGCTGCTCTCGGGCGGCAGAAACTGGGCCAGAAAGCCACCGACCACTTTGAGGTTGTTGCTGTCAAAAAACGGCGCCAGCGAGAAGCCCGAGGTCTGCAGCATCGGCCATAGCACGACCAACGCCAGCAGCAGCGCGATGAGCCGGCCACGGGCAGCCGGGTCGCGGCGCTCTGTGCCTACCGGGGTGGCGGGCATCAGCGGCATGTGATCACTTCGGCCGAGGCGCCGGCTGCCACCTCTGGCGCAGCGCTGGCCATGCTGCCCAAGGTCGGCAGTGCGGCCGCGCTGCCATCGGCATGGGCGTACAAGGCCTGCAGCTGCGCCTGGCTCACTTGCGCGGCAGGCAGGTCAAAGGCTATCCGGCCATCGCGGATGCCGACAATGCGCGCAAAGCAGCTCAGGGCCAGGTCCACCGCATGCAGGCTGGCCACCAAGGTGGCCTGGCGCGCGGCGGCCTCTTGCACCAGCAACTGCACGGTGGCCAGCGACAGCGCAGGGTCCAGCGCGGAGACCGGCTCATCGGCCAGAATCAGCCGGGCCTGCTGGTACAGCACCCGGGCAATGCCCACGCGCTGCAGCTGGCCGCCAGAGAGCTGGTCGCAGCGCGCAAAGAGCTTGTCCTCCAGCTGCACGCGGGCCAGCGCCTCGCGGGCGCCGGCAATGTCTTGCGGGTAGGCCAGGGATGCCAGTGCCTTCCACAGCGGCCACTGACCCAGGCGGCCCGCCAGCACGGCGGTGACCACCCGCTGGCGCAGCGCAATCGGCGCGCTTTGGTGTACGGTGCCGATGCGGCTGCGCAGCGCTTTGAGCTGGCGCGCGGAGGGAGTGGCGGGCGCCGTTGGCAGGGCCTGGCCCAGCACCTGCATGCGGCCCTTGCTGGGCAGATGGGCCGTGCCGATCACCGTCAGCAGCGAGGTCTTGCCGCCGCCCGAGGGGCCTATCAGCGCAATGCTATCGCCCTGCGCGGCAGACAGCCGAATGCCCGACAGCGCGACAAAACCATTGGCGTGGGTGAGTCCCACATCGTCAAGCACAAAGCTCATGGATCCAACCGTAGAAAACAGGACAAGCATGGCGCTGGCCGGCCCACGGCGAACGGCGCGTTGCGCCATCAGCCGGGCCAGTGTCAGGCGGCCACTTACTTGAGCAGACCGGCGGACTTGGCAGCCGCCTCGGTGCCCGCGTAGTTCTCAGGCTTGGTGGGGATGAACTTGGAGGCGCGCTGCAAATCCATCAGCGCCTTGTGCTCCGGGTTGGCCGGGTCCAGTGCCAGGAAGGCATCGGTCAGCTTCTTGATGATGGCCGGGTCCAGGTCGCCGCGCACCGTCCAGTTGTAGTCAAAGTAGGTGGGGGTGGTGGCAAACACGCGCACCTTGCTGGGGTCCACCTTCTTGGTTTCGACCAGCTTGTCCCATACCGACGTATTGAGCACGCCGGCCTCGGCCTTGCCAGCGGCCACAAAGGCGACCGTGGCATCATGCGCGCCCGAGTAGGCGACGGTCTTGAAATCCTTCTCAGGGTTCAGACCGTCTTGCAGCAGAAAGTAGCGCGGCATCAGACTGCCCGAGGTGGACGAGGGCGCACCAAACGCAAAGGTCTTGCCCTTCAGGTCCGCCAGGGTCTGGATGCTGGGGTCGGCCGTGATGAACTTGCTGGTGAACACCGCATCCTCGGCGCGCTGCACGATCGGGATGGCCGTGCCATTGGTGCGGATCTTTGCCTGCACATAGGTAAAGCCGCCCAGCCAGGCCAGGTCCAGCTTCTTGGTGGCCAGGGATTCCACCACCGCCGCATAGTCGGTCACGGGCGTGAACACCTCCTTCATGCCCGTTGCCTGCGACAGGTACTCGCCCAGCGGCTTGAACTTGCGCTGCAGCTCCGTCGGTGCCTCGTCGGGGATAGCCGATACACGCAGCACCGCAGGGGTGTCGGCGTGGGCGCTGAAGCTTGTCAGGCTGGAGAGGGTCAACGCGGCCAGCGAAAGGCCGCGCAGCGCCGAGCGGCGAGCGGTAGAGTGGGTCATAGAGCTTCCGTTCGTTAATCCACCGCCGTCCGGATAACACGGCGGTTTAGTAGGCTGCGCGAGTTGCGCGCAGCGATAAGGACCAAGGCAGTACACCGACCACCAAGGGAGGATTCTTGCTTATTTGACAAAACCACCGCTGCCCCTCACGTTCTTTTGGCACAACAGAGGGGTGTGAGTGCCCCCTCATCTGGCCCACGATGGCCTGCAACTGGTCCTTGGCGCGGTCGGTGATTAGCCCAGCGCCAGCGGCGCAAAGTGGGCCTGCAGCGCCGCCAGCGCCAGCCGCACCCGCGCCGGCAGCGCCTGGCGCCCAGGGGTGAGGGCGGAGATGCTGAGGCTGCCGCAGTCCCAGTCAGGCAGCAGGCGCAGCAGCTGGCCGCTGCGCACCTGGTCGGCCACTTCGAGCGAGAACAGCCGCGCAACGCCCAGCCCCTCGGTACACAGCTGCTGCAGCGCATATTGCTGGTTGCTGATGATGCGCGGCGTGGTGTGCAGCACCACTAGCTCGCCACTGTGGCGGTGCTGCAGCTCCATGCGGGCGCTGGTGGATTTACCGATATTGCGTGCCATCCAGGGCCAGCTCTGCAGGGCCTGCGGGTTTTGCGGCGCCGGTCTGCCTTGTGCCAGCGCGGGGGCGGCGCATATCCACCACGGCAAGGTGCCCAGCGGGCGGGCCACCCAGCTGGAATCGGGCAACCCACCCAGGCGAATGGCGATATCCACCCGCTCTGCCACCAGATCCTGGTGGGAATCATCGAGCAGCAACTGCAGGCGCAGCTGCGGATGGGCATGCAGCAAGGGCGCCAGCGCCCGGCCCAGCGGCGCGGCCAGGCCCAGCACTGCGGCGATGCGCAACTCACCCACCGGCTCGTCGCGCTCGGCATCCAGCTCGGCGCGTGCCTGGCGCGCGGCCTGTAGCATCACCGCGCATTGCCCATAAAAGCGCTGCCCCGCTTCAGACAGGCTGAGCCTGCGCGTGGTGCGGTGCATCAGCGGCAGCCCCGCCTGGGCCTCCAAGTGGCGGATCTGCTGGCTGACGGCCGAGGCGCTCAGGCCCAGCAGGCGCGCGGCGGCGCTCATCGAGCCTTGCTCCACCACGGTGGCAAAAATGGCCATGCGCTTGAGGTCTTCCATGCGGCGATTATGAAGCTCAGCTTCAAAGAGTTGCTTCTAATTGGTGGATTATCAATTCTCCTCTTCGGGAATACGATGCAGTCATGGTGTGGCAGAGGTCTGCCCGCCTTTGTCCATGCGAAGGAAATACGATGAAAGTCACCCTTATTGGCGCTACCGGTTTTGTCGGCGCGGCCTTGCTTGATGAACTGCTGCAACGCGGCCATGACGTCGTCGCCGTGGTACGCGACCCCGCCAAGCTGGCGCCCCGCGCCCATCTGCAAGTGCTGCAAGGCGATGTGATGGATGCGGCCGTGGTGGAGAAGGCCGCAGCAGGTAGCGATGCGGTGCTGTCGGCCTACAACGCGGGCTGGACCAACCCCCACATTTACGAGGATTTCCTCAAGGGCTCGCGCGCCATCGTGGCCGGCACCCGCGCAGCCGGTGTGCCGCGTTACCTGGTAGTCGGCGGCGCGGGCAGTCTGTTTGTGAATGGCCAGCAGCTGGTGGATTCGCCGGACTTCCCCGCTGCCATCAAGCCCGGTGCCAGTGCGGCCCGCGATATGTTCACGGAGCTGCAAAAGGAGGCCGTGCTGGACTGGAGCTTGCTGAGCCCGCCCGTAGGCTTCCATGGCGGATCGGCCGCGCAAAGCCAAGGCCGCACTGGCAACTACCGTACCGGCAAGGACGAGCCGCTGTGGCAGGCCGATGGCAGCGCTGGCGATATCTCGGCGGCTGATCTGGCAGTGGCGCTGGTCGATGCGCTGGAGCAGCATCTGCACAGCAAGGCCCGTTTCACCGTGGCCTACTAAAGACAGGTTGCAGGTCTAGTCGGCCTGCGCCAAAAACGCCTGCACAAGGCCGAGCACCTGCTCGGCCATTTCGCGGTGCGGCATATGGTGGGCGCCGGCTATTATCTCGGCCTGGCCGCCGGCACCCGCCTGGCGGGCGATGCGCTCAGGGTGCGCGGTGCTGCCGTATTCATCCAGCTCGCCATGGATGGCGAGCAGGGGGCATTGCAAGCGGGGCAGCCAGGCATCCACCGTCCAGTCGGCAAACGCGGGGCTGAGCCAGGTCTCCGTCCAAGCATCTACCACCCAACGCGCTTTGCTGCCGTGGTACTTGGCCAGGCGCTCCAGCTGCGCAGCGTCCTGGAACAGGGCCCGGGCCTCGACAATGCCCGCCCATGTGCGGTCTTCGACAAAGGCCTGGGCGGCGATGGTCACCAGCGCCGTACAGTCCTGGCCCGCACCGGCCGCAATAGCAATACCCATGCCGCCACCCACGCTGTGGCCAAGCAATGCAAAGCGCTCCAGGCCCAGATGTTCGCGTACGACCGGAAAATAGATCTCCGCCTCTTCGCCGACAAACTGCGGCGACAGAGAATCTGTACGCGCATCCGATTGGCCAAAGCCCAGCCGGTCATAGGCAACCACCTGCCGGCCTGTGGCCTGGGCCAGTTGAGCCGGAAAATCGCGCCACAGCGCGACGGAACCCAAGGAGTCATGCATAAGCACCAGGGGCGCTTTTTGCGGTGCAGCGGGGGTCCAGGTTTTGGCATACAGCCGGCCCTGTTGGGGCAGGCTGATCCAGTGTTCTTGGGCGATGGGCGGGGTGTCGGTCATGGTCTCGGCGGCGAGGGAAATGACCGCATCTTAGAGGCGCCCGGCGATGTTTAGCTGCCCGCCGGAGACACCACAAAGTTCATCCGCATCTGCGCATGCGCCGGGTCGGTCCAGCGGTAGGGCAGCTCGGCCTGTTGCACCTGCAGCATCGCATCGACCGGCCAGGCGGCCCACCACCAGGCATCGGGGGCCGGATCTTCGGTGGAGATTTGCAGCCAAGGCAGGTGCTGCTTGCGCGCACTTTCTGCGGCCTGCCAAGCACAATCCATGTGGAAGCCCGGCTCATCCGCATCGCAGACCACGATCTGCGCCTGCGGAAACAAAATGCGCATGACGCCGCCGGTGGTGTGGTGCTCGGCCAGCACCATGCCCTGGCCTTGGTAGCCGGCCTGGCGCAAGGTGTTGGCAATCAGGTCCAGCTGCCAGTTGAGGCGGTCACCCTTGCCCCGCTTGGCATCGCGCAGCGGCGCCAGCAAGGCCAGAGACCACACCAGTACCAGCATGCCCAGGCAGGCCAGCAGATAGCGTTTTCGGCTTTTGGCGGACTGCGCAATCGCCGGCCAGCGGGCCAGCATGTAGAGCGGAAAAACCAGCAGCAGCGGCTGGATCCAGCGGCCATCGAACTTGGCGGCGCCCGCGAAGGCCATCAGCGCGAGCGAGCCCGCTACTAGTGCCATATAGCGTCCCAGTAGCGGCACCAGCCAGTCGGGTGTGGTGTTGCGATTCGGGGCGATGTCGGTTTCAGTGGTGACTTGCTGCCAAAAACGCCCGCTGGACAAGCGGGCCATCAGCAGCCAGGGCAGCACGGCCAGCAGCAGGAAAGCGAGCAGATCGCGCAGGCCCATCAGCAAGCCGCTGAGGTAGGAGCTGGTCTCTGCCGGGTGCAGTTTGTCCAAGGTGGCACCGCTGGCCGCCTGCCAGTGGTCCAGCACCCACCAGGCATGCGGGGCCACGAGCGCGATGCTGATCAACGGGGTCAGCCACCAGCCGCGCGATAGCAGGGACCGGCGGGTGTTGGCGATGCTCAGGCAGGCCAGCAGCAGGGTGACCGCCACCAGCAAATAGCTGTACTTGGACAGCATGCCCCATGCCACGGCCAAGCCCAGGTAGACAAAGCCCAGCGGGCGGGGCTGGCGCAGCTGACGCAGCAGCAACCACCAGGTGGCGCAGATCGCGCAGGTCAGCATCACCGTATGGGTTTGGTCGCGCAGCAGTTGCCAGGCCATGCCTGGCAACCAGGCCATACCGGCAGCGGCCAGCCAGGCTTGGCGAGCCGGCAGCACTTGGTGCGCGGCCAGCAGCATAAACACAAAGCTCAGCGCAACCAGGCTGTTTTTAAGCAGCACCACCGCGAAGGTGCTGGGCCCCAGCACCAGGCCCAGTGCCCACTGCAGCCAGGTATAGAGCGGCGGCTGCGGGCCGTAACCCAGCGCCAGTTGCTGCGACCAGACCAGCTGCTCGTTTTGGTCCCAGGACACCCCGTGCGAAGCCAGCAGGCGGCTGGCCATGACCAGTACAAACAATGCGGCAATCCAGCGCAGTGCTTGGCGGTCAAGGGCAGGGGGCGAGGGTGAAGGCGGGGTCATGCAGAGGAAGAGAAGGACGGCGTGGCCGCCAAAAAAACTGCCCGATCATAAGGGGCAGACGTAAAGCCGATGCAAATGGGCGCGAGATGTGAGACGCGTTTTAGCCCGCGCTGGGCCAGGGCGCATCGCCATAAAGCTGCGCTGCGCTGATGCCCAAGTCCAGCCGCTGGATGGGCAGCGGCGGCGGTTGCAGCTGCAAACCCAGGCGCTGGTAGACGCCTTCGCTCGACAGCCCATAGGGCGCTGCATCGGCATTGTCAAACGCAAAAAACACCTGCTTGGCCTGGCCCGCCACAATCGCCGCCAGGCACATGGGGCAGGGGTGGCCGGAGGCATAGACCGTCAGCCCCTGCAGATGCGGCAGCTGGCGCTGGTGGCAGCAGTCGCGGATGGCCTCCATCTCGGCATGGCCCGTCATATCCTGCGTCTGGCTGATGGTGTTGACGCCCCGGCCCAGGATGCGGCCCGCATCATCGGCAATCGCTGCGGCAAAGGGACGGCCTTGCTGCTGATGGCGGTTGCGGTGGGCGTTGTTGAGCACCTCAAGCAGGATGGCGGTGTGCTGGGCTTGCAGGGTGTCGGTCATCGATAGCTTCTTATGGGTGAACACGGGGTCGATTGTCCGGTCAGCCCGGTTGCCACTGCGAGGTTGGCGCCAAAGGCTGACAGTGGCACTGCGGCTTGCGGGGTCTGCATCGCGGGGGCAAGATGCGGGGCATGAACACCGAGCCGCTTTCTCCTCGCTCCCCGCCCAGCGATGCCTGGGATGCTGCGCAAACGGGCCATGCCTTGTTCCGCACCCGCCTGGGTGTTTGCGGCATTGCTTGGGGTGCGCATGCGGTTGTCGCGCTGCGGCTGCCCGAGCCCAGCCTGGAGGCTACACAGATGCGTGTGTTGGAGCATGCCCGCCAGCGCCGCGAAGGGCTGTGGCGACAGGCCCAGGCACCCGGTGATCTGAGTGACCAGGCATTGCAGGCAGTGGCCGGCGTGCAGTGGCTGCTGGCCGGGCGCCAGGAGACTAGTGAACCAGAAGGCAGCGCGCGCTGGCCGGATGCACCTGCCCCCGTGCTGGGCGACCTGCGCAGCCTGCTGACCTTGAACCGCTGGTCTGCACACAGCGGTTTGCCACTGCTCGATGATGTTGTGCTGGACTGGCATGGCGTGCCGGATTTTTCGCGTGCGGTGTACCAGCTGGCGCTGGCCATTGAGCCGGGGCAGACGCGCAGCTATGGTGAGCTGGCCGACGATTTGGGTGGTAAGGGAATGGCCCGTGCGGTAGGCCAGGCGCTGGGCGCCAACCCCTTTGCCCCCGTGGTGCCCTGCCACCGCATCTTGGCGGCGCATGGCGCGCGCGGCGGCTTCTCGGCCAATGGTGGCACGCGCACCAAATTGCAAATGCTGGAGTGGGAGGGCGCAGCGCTGGGCGATGGCATCAGCCTGGGTCTGTTTGACTGAGTCTCTCAAGGGATGAAAAAAGGGCCGCGTCATGGCCCTTGGTGCATCAAGGCAATAGCGCCGACCCTTAGACCACGCCTTCGCTGTGCAGCTGCGCAATCTGCGCGGGCGAGCGGCCCAGCTCGGCCAGGATCTCGTCGGTGTGCTGGCCCATCGCGGGCGGTGGACGGCGCACCACCGGCGGCGTAGCGGTCAGCCGCATGGGGCTGGCGACGGTGCTGATGGTACCGATCTGGTCGCCGGCATCACGGGGAATCTGCACATGCAGGCCGCGCGCAATCACCTGCTCATCGTCAAAGGCCTGGGCGATATTGTTGATGGGGCCGCAGGGGACGGCCTTGTCTTCCAGCAGCGCAATCCACTCGGCGGTGGTGCGGGTCTTCATCAGCGGGTACATCAGTTCCTGCAAATCCTTGCGGTGGATGATGCGGCCCGAGTTGCGGGTAAAGCGGGCATCCTGGGCCCAGGCCTCGTTGCCGGTGGCGGCGCAAAAGCGGGCGAACTGGCCGTCGTTGCCAATGGCCAGCAGCACATTGCCGTCCTTGCTGGGGAAGTCCTGATACGGGCCCACGCTCGGGTGGATATTGCCGGCGCGCTGCGGAATCTCATCGGCATTCAGGTAGCCCACGGCCTGGTTGGCCAGCACGGCCATGCCCACGTCCAGCAGGGCCATGTCGATGTGCTGACCTTCGCCGGTCCGGTGGCGGGCCTGCAGTGCGGCCAGGATGGAGCAGCAGGAGTAGATGCCGGTGAACACATCAGTCACCGCAACCCCCACCTTGAGCGGGCCGCCACCGGGCTCGCCATCGGGGTGGCCGGTGATGCTCATCATGCCGCTCATCGCCTGCACCATCAGATCGTAGCCAGCGCGCGGAGCGTAGGGGCCGGTCTGGCCAAAGCCGGTGACCGAACAGTAGATCAGGCGTGGGTTGATTTTGCGCAGGCTTTCATAGTCCAGGCCATAGCCTTTAAGGCCGCCCACCTTGAAGTTCTCGACCAAGATGTCGGCCTCTTTGGCTAGCTCAATGATCAGCGCCTGGCCCTGGGGCGAGGCCATGTCGATGGTGATGCTGCGCTTGTTGCGGTTGCAGCAGGTGTAGTAGCTCGCCTGCTCGGTCTTGGCGCCGTCATCGGTGTGCAGGTAGGGAGGGCCCCAGTGGCGCGTGTCGTCGCCGGCTTCGGGGCGCTCGACCTTGATCACTTCTGCGCCCAGGTCACCCAGCATCTGCGCACACCAGGGGCCAGCGAGCACCCGCGACAGATCCAGTACTTTGATGCCGTCCAGCGGCGCGATGGGTGCGGTCATGGTGTCTCCAAATTTGATAGCTGCCCATGCATGTGCAACAGGCGCTGCAGCAAGAAATTTCTGCAAAACTCGCCGATGGTACGTGCGGCCTCAGGGCGGCGCCATTCGCATCCGGCAAGGGGGTGGTTAAGCGATCACAAAACACCACAACCCACCCACGCAGCGCCTGCGGTGAAGTGGGTTGTGGGCGGGCATGCAGCAGCGGGCGCTGTATGCCATAGAGCGGTTTGCCTCTTAGTTGGCGAACGCGGCGATGCCGGTCTGGGCGCGACCCAGGATCAGCGCGTGCACATCGTGCGTGCCTTCATAGGTGTTCACCACTTCCAGGTTCACCAGGTGGCGGGCCACACCGAACTCGTCGCTGATGCCGTTGCCGCCCATCATGTCGCGGGCCAGGCGGGCAATGTCCAGCGACTTGCCGCAGTTGTTGCGCTTGATCAGCGAGGTGATCTCGATCACGTTCTGGTGCTCGTCCTTCATGCGGCCCACGCGCAGTGCGGCTTGCAGGCCCAGGGTGATTTCGGTCTGCATGTCGGCCAGTTTTTTCTGGATCAGCTGGTTGGCGGCCAAGGGGCGGCCAAACTGCTTGCGGTCCATCGTGTACTGGCGGGCGGTGTGCCAGCAGAACTCGGCCGCACCCATCGCACCCCAGGCAATGCCAAAGCGGGCGCTGTTCAGGCAGGTGAAGGGGCCCTTCAAGCCACGCACTTCGGGGAAGGCGTTTTCTTCGGGCACGAACACATCGTCCATGACGATTTCGCCGGTGATCGATGCGCGCAGGCCTACCTTGCCGTGGATCGCAGGAGCCGACAGGCCCTTCATGCCCTTTTCCAGCACAAAACCACGGATCTGGCCGACGGCGCCGCCTTCGGAGACTTCCTTGGCCCAGACCACAAACACATCGGCGATGGGGCTGTTGGTGATCCACATCTTGCTGCCCTTGAGCTTGTAGCCGCCATCCACCTTGTAGGCGCGGGTGGCCATGCTGCCAGGGTCAGAGCCGTGGTCAGGCTCGGTCAGGCCAAAGCAGCCGATGAACTCGCCCGATGCCAGCTTGGGCAGGTACTTTTGCTTTTGCGCTTCGGTGCCGAATTCGTTGATCGGCACCATCACCAAGGAGGACTGCACCGAGGCCATCGAGCGGTAGCCCGAGTCGATGTACTCGATCTCGCGTGCCACCAGGCCGTAGCTCACATAGTTGAGGCCAGCGCCGCCGTATTCGGTCGGGATGGTCGGGCCCAGCAGGCCCAGCTCGCCCATCTCACGGAAGATGCTGGTATCCACCGATTCCTTGCGGAACATCTCTTGCACGCGCGGTGCCAGCTTGTCGCGGCAGTAGGCGCGCGAGGCGTCGCGGATCATGCGCTCGTCTTCGCTCAGTTGTTCGTCGAGGTGGAAGGGGTCTTCCCAGGTGAATTGGGCCATGTCTGCTCCTTGGATCTGTGTTCGCTTGTCGGAAGGCGTGGCCGGGCGCAGAAGCGCGGGCCTGCCAAAACAGCCGCCATGGTAGGCCCGCCATCGCAGGGCGGCAAACGATTGTTTATCATCCAGATATGCGAAATTCGCATTTATAGAGACGTTTGTCCTGTGCATCCCTAGAGAATAGCTAGGCGATTGGATGCGTCACATCGGAGACAAGATATGCGCCGAATGATTCCGTCCACCCAGGCCCTGGCCTGTTTTGAGGCTGCCGCCCGCCATGAGAGCTATACCCGCGCCGCCCAGGAGCTGGCGCTGACGCAGAGCGCCGTCTCGCGCCAGATCATTGCGCTGGAAGAGCAGCTGGGCGTGCAGCTGTTCAAGCGCTCGCGCCATGGCATGGTGCTGACGGTGGCAGGCCACCAGTACAGCCAGCAAGTGGCGCAGTGGCTGCAGGGCATCGAGCGCGGCACCCTGGACATCATGGCCCACCAGGGCGCGGGCGGTGCTATCAGCATTGCGGCGGTGCCCACCTTTGCCACCCGCTGGCTGCTGCCGCGCCTGCCGCAGTTCTTGCAACAGCACCCGGGCGTGGTGGTGCATATCGATGTGCAGACGCGGCCCTTTGCCTTTGCCGAGCGCCTGGTCGATGCGGCCATCTATGCCGGCACGGCAGAGCAGGCGCGCCAGTGGCCGGGCACCCAGGCCACCTGGTTGATGGACGAGCTGATCGTGCCGGTTTGCAGCCCGCGCCTGCTGGAGGGCGCCACCCAGCGCGGGCGTGGCCGGGCTTATCTGACGGTATCGCCTCCGGTGCTGGCCCAGCTGCCGCTGCTGCAGCAAAGCACCCGGCCGGATGGCTGGCGCAAATGGTTTGATGCCGCTGGCGTGCCAGCGCCCCATGCGCTCGATGGCCCGCGCTATGAGTTGTTCTCGATGCTGGCGGTGGCCGCTGCCGCCGGCATGGGCGTGGCGCTGATCCCGCCGATGCTGATTGAGGATGAGCTGGCCCGGGGCGAGCTGGTGGTTGCCTGCGACCAGCCTTTGAAAGGGAGCCGCGCCTATTATTGGATGACCCCGCTGGCGACGGAGCCCATGCCCGCCCAGCCGGCATTGCAGGCCTTTGGCAACTGGCTCAAAGGGAGGGCGGCGGGCTCAGCGATCAACACATAAGGGTAAGTGCTGCACTGCAACAGGCCTTGGGCATCACTACAATCTAAAAATTACCCTTGCGGTAAAAACCCATAACGCCAGCCCTTGGCGAGAGACACAGGAGATCCGCGTGCCGGAAAACACCCCAGGAACAGCCACCGCTTCCGAGCGCGTCGTCAAGAAGTACCCCAACCGCCGTCTGTACGACACCCAGACCTCTGCCTATATCACCTTGGCCGAGGTCAAGGCCTTGGTCATGCAAAACGAGCCCATCGTCGTCAAGGACGCCAAGACGGGCGAGGACCTGACGCGCAGCATCCTGCTGCAGATCATTCTGGACGAGGAAGCCGGCGGCGCGCCGATGTTCACCGAAGCCATGCTGGTCAATATCATCCGCTTCTATGGCCATGCGATGCAGGGCTTTATGGGCTCTTATCTGGAGCGCAATGTGCAGATGTTCACGGAGATGCAGGGCCGTTTTTCCGAACAGATGAAGGGTGCATCGCCCGACATGTGGCGTAACTTCCTGGGCATGCAAATGCCCGCCATGCCCCCTGTACCCGGCATGCCCGATATGGCCGGCGGCAACTACCAGGCCCAGTCGCAGCAGTTCTTCCAGCAAATGCAGGAGCAGATGCAGAAGCAGACCGAGCAGATGTTGACGGCTTTTGGGATCAAGCGGCCTTGAGCAGCGCAATAGCAACGCCATCGCCGCTTGCTACGATTAACGGCATGCAGAGGGACGCGGGTTCAATTCCCGCCGACTAGTCTGTCAAAACCGCCAGCCACTGAGCGTCTCAGTTGCTGGCGGTTTTGGTTTGTGCGGGCCTCGCCTGCGGGTCTATATCCCAGGGGCAGAGCCTTGTCGGGGCGCCTGCTTTAAAATACCGCCCAGATTAGTTGCCAGGCTCTCCTGCAAAAAAATGAATACCGATACCCACGCCGCCATTGCCACGCCCCCAGCCAATAAAGTCCCCAAGGTGGGCTTTGTCAGTTTGGGCTGTCCAAAGGCTTTGACCGATAGCGAGCTGATCCTGACGCAATTGAGCGCCGAGGGCTACCAGACCTCCAAGACCTTTGAAGGCGCGGATCTGGTGATCGTCAACACCTGCGGCTTTATTGACGATGCGGTGCGCGAAAGCCTGGACACGATTGGCGAGGCGCTGGCTGAAAACGGCAAGGTGATCGTGACCGGTTGCCTGGGCGCCAAGACGGGCACCGATGGCGGCAATATGGTCAAGCAGATGCACCCCAGCGTGCTGGCAGTGACGGGCCCGCATGCCACGCAAGAGGTGATGGATGCGGTGCATACCAACCTGCCCAAGCCGCATGACCCGTTTATTGACCTGGTTCCTGGCAGCTTTGGCGAAGCGGGTATCAAGCTCACGCCCAAGCACTATGCCTATTTGAAGATTTCTGAAGGCTGCAACCACCGCTGCACCTTCTGCATCATCCCGTCGATGCGCGGTGACCTGGTCAGCCGCCCGATTGGTGATGTGCTGAAAGAGGCCAAGGCGCTGTTTGCTGGCGGCGTCAAGGAATTGCTGGTCATCAGCCAAGACACTTCTGCCTATGGCGTGGATGTGAAATACCGCACCGGTTTTTGGGACGGCAAGCCGGTGAAGACCCGCATGCTGGAGCTGGTGGAAGCGCTGGGCGATTTGGCCAAGCCTTATGGCGCCTGGGTGCGCCTGCACTATGTCTACCCCTACCCATCGGTCGATGCGATTTTGCCGCTGATGGCCCAAGGCCTGGTGCTGCCTTACCTGGATGTACCTCTGCAGCACAGCCACCCTGATGTGCTCAAGCGCATGAAGCGCCCCGCCAGCGGTGAGCGCAACCTGGAGCGCATCCGCGAATGGCGTGCGATCTGCCCGGAGCTGGTGATCCGATCGACCTTTATCGCTGGCTTCCCCGGTGAGACCGAGGAAGAGTTTGCGCACCTGCTGGACTTTATCCGCGAGGCCGAGATTGACCGCGCCGGCTGCTTTGCCTACAGCCCCGTGGAAGGCGCTACCGCCAACGAGCTGCCCGGCATGCTGCCCGCCGAAGTGCGCGAGGCGCGCCGTGCCCGCTTTATGGAAGTGGCCGAAGAGGTGTCTGCCAAGCGCCTGGAGCGCCGTGTGGGCCAGACCATGCAGGTGCTGGTGGACAAGGCCATTGGCCTGGGCAAGAAGGGCGGCATTGCCCGTACCTATGCCGATGCGCCCGAGATCGATGGCGTTGTGCACCTGCTGCCGCCCGAAAAGCTGAGCAAGACCTACAAGGTCGGCGAGCTGATCAAGGTGCGCATTGTGCGCAGCCAGGGCCATGACCTGGTGGGCGTGCCGGTTTAAACACTGGATCAAACACAAAGCGAAGGGGCCTTGCTGGTGCAGCAGGCCCCTTTTGTTTGGTTGTTGCGCTTTGGGTGCTGGCGTTTATTCCACCTGCAGGCCGACCAGCTCTGGATAGTCCACCGGGTACTGCGGCTGCATATCGAGCAGGCAGTGGTTGAGCAAGGTGTTGACCATCAGGTTGCGGTGCAGCTTGTTGTCCGACGGCACGACATACCAGGGCGCGTGCTCGGTGGAGGTGGCTTCGAGCAGGTCTTCATAGGCCTGCTGGTAGGCATCCCACTGCTTGCGCGCGCTGAGGTCATCCATGCTGAATTTCCAGCGTTTCTCCGGCACATCAATGCGTTCTTGCAGGCGGCGGCGCTGCTCGTCCTTGCTGATGTGCAGCATGCATTTGAGGACGGTGGTTCCGTTCTCGGCCAGCAGTCGCTCAAAGTCGTTGATCTGTGCATAGCGCTGTTTGGCGACCTGGCGTGTGATCCAGCCGTTGACCAGGGGCACCAGCACGTCTTCGTAATGGCTGCGGTTCCAGATGCCGACCTCGCCTTTGGCGGGTACCACGGCGTGGCAGCGCCAGAGGTAGTCGTGTGACAGCTCTTCCTTGCTGGGGCTTTTGAAGGTGGCCATGCGCAGGCCCTGAGGGCTCGTTCCTTTGAAGACCCCGCGCACAGTGCCATCCTTGCCGCTGGTGTCGGTGCCTTGCAGCACCAGCAGCACCGAGCGCTTGTTCTCGCCCTGCAGCGGGCGTAGCAGCTGGGACAGCTGCTTGTTCAGCATCTTCAGGTCTTTTTCCTGGGCCTTGACGGTGCCGTGCGCAAACGGGGTGGCGGCTGGATCGTAATCGCTCAGGTGGACTGCGCCTTTGACGGGCACGCGGTGGTTCTGGGGGTTGGGCATACGCAAGGGCAAAGGGCTAGGGCAGGCTGATGGGTACAGCCGGCCATCATTTCAGTTTTTGCGGGGCTTGTCACCCTGCTAGGGTGCAAGCTAGGGTTTTCATGGCGGGCGGTTTCACACCATCTTGCGGATGGGGCGCTTTTTCCAGATCGCCTGGTAGTACCAGGTTTGCAGCGCCAAGGTGAGGCCGTAGGAGACGGGGAAGGCCATCCAGATGCCGACCAGGCCAAAGTGGCGGCTGAACATCCAGGCCAGCGGCAGCTCCAAGGTGGCAATCACGCCAATGGTGATCAAGGTGGGTACCAGCACATCGCCGCTGGCCCGCATCAGCGCGGCCAGCGAGGCAAAGGCGCCAAACAGCAGGCCGCTCCACAGCACAATGCGCAGCAGCTCCACGGCCACATGTAGCACGTCGGGATCGGTGATAAAGATGGACAGAAGCGGCCGGGCAAAAATGCTGCCCAGCACGGCAGTGGCGCCGCCAATGGCCATATTGATCTGCAAGGCTGTGCGGGCGATGGCGGGCAGGCGGTCGCTGCGGCCGGCGCCAATCGATTGGGCGGCCAGGATGGAGGCGGTAATCGCCACCGAGATCAGCGGGAACTGCGCAAAGGCATTGATCTGGTTGACGGCACCGTAGGCAGCGGTGGCGTTGGAGCCAAAACCGTTGATCAGTGACAGCACCACCAGGCCGGCCAGCGAGGTGGCGATCATCAGCACCCCGGTGGGAATGCCCACCCGCAGCACCGCGCGCAGCAGGCCCCAATCGGGCCGCATGGCGCGCAGCAAGGCGCGGTTGGGGGCCAGCACGCTGCGCTTGCGGCGCAGCTGTATCGCCAGCCAGCTGAGGGCGATGCTGAACCCCAGGATCATCGACACCCCCGCGCTGGCCACGCCCAGGCGCGGCAGGCCCCCCCAGCCGGCAATCAGCGCCGGGGTGCTGACCAGGCCGATGCCGGTGGACACAATCAGCGACCACATGGGCGTGAGCGTGTCGCCCACACCGCGCAGCAGCGAGGTGGCAAGTAGAAAGATAAACAGCCCCGGCATGCCCAGCAGCACAATCCGCGAGTAGACCGTGGCCTGCTCCAAAATATCAGCCGGCGTGCCCAGCATGCGCATGATGGGCTGGGTAAACAGCCCGCCAAACAAGGCCACGCATGTGCCCATGACCAAGCCTGCGAGCAAGGTGGTGCCGGCAATAGCGCGCACCTTGTCGGGCTGGCCGGCACCCCATGCCTGGCCAATCAGCACCGAGGCGCCGGCCCCCAGGCCAATGACAAAGGCGATAAAGACAAACATCACAGGAAAGAATGCCGCTACGGCGGCCAGCGCCTTCACGCCCATCATCTGGCCCAGAAACATGCTGTTGAGCGTGCCCGAGAGCGACTGCAGAATATTGGACAGCAGCATGGGGCCCAGAAACACCATAAAGACCTGCCACAGGGGGCGAGCTGCGTTGGCGGTGCCAGACGACGAGGCCGCGTCTGCGGCCTGGGGTGAGGGAAGGGGCGAGGTCATGGAGGAGGGGAGGTGTGGGTGCGGTGGGCCAAGCCCTGGCGGGCATTTAAACCGGCCAGATGGGGCGGCTGAGCTGGTGCAGATAGGCCTGCACATCATCAGGCCAAGCCTGGGTTTGCAGCAAGAACGCTGGCTGCTTGTGCGCAAACAATGCGCGGCAGGCCTCGTCAAAGCCGGGCAGGTCACCGGCCATCGCCTGCATGAACTGGTAGGTAGCTTCGGTGGCGGCGCGCTGCGAATCCTGCTGGGCATGGGCGTTGCGGGCGTCTTCAATCAACCGGCGCAATGCAGCCGATGCGCCGCCTGGCTGGCGATTGAGCCACTCCCAGTGGCGCGGCAGCAAGGTCACTTCGCGCGAGACCACGCCGAGCTTGGGGCGGCCCACGGTGCGGGTGCTTCGGCTGTGGGCTGCAGTATCTGCGGGTACCGGTTGGCTGTTGGCTGTTGGCAAGCTGGCATCTGCGTTGTCGGCGCTAGCCTCTGCTGGCGGGGCCAGCTCTGCGCGCCAGTTCAAGTCCAGGCGCAGACCCGAGAGATCGTCAAACACCCACAAGGGGTTGGCACTTCCGCCGGGGTGCAGCTCATCGTGGTTTTGCAAGTAGCGCAGCACCGTCAAGCGGTCGGCCTGCAGCAGGCGCTGCGGACCCTGGAAAATGGTCAGGCGGCTGGTTATTGTCTCGGTGCTCATGGTCACGCATTTGTCGTTATGGTCGATCGCGCTATTTTACCGGGGCAGAAATAAAAGGCTATTTTAAATGGGTAAAAATATGTTTCTGCATTTTGTTGCAGCTTATCGGCGATGTCAGGTACTGCTGCATGGCTTTATCGGGCACAAAAAAACCTCCAGCGCGGGGCATGGAGGTTTGCTTGCGTTGGGCGGCTAGCCCAGGCATTACACGCGCTTGCGGTATTCAGCAGTGCGGGTGTCGATTTCGATCTTGTCTTCCTGGCTCACGAACAGTGGCACGGAGATTTCAAAACCGGTAGCGATCTTGGCAGGCTTGAGCACCTTGCCGGAGGTGTCGCCCTTGACAGCTGGCTCGGTCCAGGTGATTTCGCGCACGATGGTAGTGGGCAGTTCGACCGAGATGGCCTTGCCGTCATAGAACACCACTTCAGCGGTCATGCCGTCTTCGAGGTAGTTCAGTGCGTCAGCCATGTTTTCGGCTTCCACTTCGTACTGGTTGAACTCAGGGTCCATCCAGACATACATGGGGTCAGCGAAGTAGGAGTACGTGCAATCCTTCTTTTCCAGGATCACGTTGTCGATCTTGTCGTCGGCCTTGAACACGTTTTCGGTGCCGAAGTTGCCGATCAGGCTCTTGAGCTTCATGCGCACGGTGGCAGCACCACGGCCGCCGCGAGCGTATTCGGTCTTCAGAACGATCATCGGATCTTTGCCGAACATGATCACGTTGCCAGCGCGGATTTCTTGAGCGATTTTCATAGCAGTAAGTGCCTGTGTTGGGCCGCTCAAACTACTACGGGCGGCGCGCAAGTGTCGTTGGTTGACTGGCTGTGCTGCGCCGTAGCATGTTCCGCGGCGTTGTGCGCATCCGTCAAACCAGCGGCCAGGGCCATCTAGGCGGCGGATAAACGCAAAGACTGCAATTCTAACCTTTTTCGTCTGCGAACGCCATCAACTGCTCGGCAAGGCTGGGCTGGGCCCACAGACTGTTGCGCGCTACCTGCACACACTGGGCCCATTGCTGCAGCTCGGTCGCTGTGACTGCGGGCCAGGCCACCGCCCCGCCATCGGGCCCGGGAATGCCGTTCCAGGCTGCATGGGCCTGGCGCAGGCTGGCGGGGGCCTGCAGCCAGTCCAGAAAGGCGTCCAGCTTGGCATGGTGGGCGTTATCATCCTGCGGGTAGATATGCCAGACAAAGGGCTGGCCGGCCCAGAGGGCGCGCACCAGCGAATCCTCGCCCCGTACAAAATTAAGGTCACTGGCCCAGAGCATCTCGTCAAATGCGGGCTGGCTGCAAGGAGCCAGCAGATGCACATGGGCGGCTAGGGGCTGCGGCAGCAGTTGCTGTACCAAGGCGGTGGCCCGGCCGGGGGTGACCAGCCATTGCGTACCGGGGCCGGCGCTGGCAAAGGCTTGCAAGAATGCCGGTGGCTCGTAGCAGAACAGCGAGAAAACCTGGTCGCTGTCTTGCAGGCCATGCTGCGCGCGCCAGGCACTGCGGCTAAAACCGGCCTGGCGCTGGGGCAGGTCCGCCTCGCGCAGCAGGCCGCCGGTGCCGCTGCTGAAACCGGGGTAGAAAAACCAGCGCGTGAGGCCAGCAGCGGGGCCGCTCATCAGCCGCGAAGGCAGGCGGTGGCAGCGTTCGACATAGTCTTCGGCAGAGAGGTATTCCAGATTGATCCAGACGCTCGGGCGCTGCTGTTGCGCGCGCTCGGCCAATGCATGCTGGAAAGCGGCCGGTATTTCGCAGCCAAAGGCTTCGATCACCACATCGCCCGCGCCGCCGGAAGGGGCTTGGCTGGGCCAGGCGTGGACCGTTACGCCGGGTGCCCCTTGGGGCGCCATCCACGCCAGCGCTTGGCCGTCATCCACCCACAAGCGCACCTGGCGGCCGCGCTGGGCCAGGTCGGCAGCCAGGCGCCAGCACACGCCGATATCGCCAAAGTTGTCGATCACCTGGCAAAAGATATCCCAGACCTGCGGGGGTGGGATGGGCGTGGCGGAGGGCAGGGTGGGAGCTTGGGGCATGACCGGGCGATGATAGTGCAGTCCCGGGCGTCACTGCGCGGGCCGCACAGCTGCGCCACAATAGCCTTCAGTCGATCAATGATGGAGACAGACATGCACCCCAACAATGCAACCCCCGGGCCCATGGCGCTGCAAGGCGTCAAGGTGGTCGAGATGGGTCAGCTGATTGCCGGGCCCTTTTGCGGCAAGACCTTGGGCGAATTTGGGGCCGAGGTGGTCAAGATCGAGGCCACGGGCGCAGGTGACCCGCTGCGCAACTGGCGCCTGCTGCAAGATGGCACATCGGTGTGGTGGCAGGTGCAGTCGCGCAACAAGCAATCGGTGGCACTGGATTTGCGCCAGAAAGAGGCGCAGGACCTTGCCCGCCAGCTGATTGCCGAGGCCGATGTGCTGGTGGAGAACTTTCGCCCCGGCACCCTGGAGGGCTGGGGCATGTCACCCGAGGAGCTGCATGCGATCAACCCGGGGTTGGTGATGCTGCGTATCTCCGGCTACGGGCAAACCGGGCCGTACCGCGATCTGCCCGGCTTTGGCGTGATTGGCGAGGCCATGGGCGGCCTGCGCCATTTGACGGCCGAGCCCGGGCGGGTGCCGGTGCGTGTGGGGGTCTCGATAGGCGACACCTTGGCGGCGCTGCATGGCGTGATCGGCGTGATGATGGCGCTCTACCACCGCAAGGTGAATGGCGGCGCAGGTCAGGTGATTGATGTGGCCTTGCATGAGGCGGTTTTCAATGTCATGGAAAGCCTGATCCCCGAGTACAGCGCCTTTGGCGCAGTGCGCGAGGCGGCGGGCAGCGCCTTGCCGGGCATTGCGCCGTCGAATGCCTACGCCTGCCAGGATGGCTGGGTGCTGGTGGCCGGCAATGGCGACAGCATCTTCAAGCGCTTGATGGACACCATTGGCCGGCCCGACCTGGGCCAGGCACCGGACCTGGCGGGCAATGCCGGCCGGGTGGCCCGCATTGAAGAGATCGATGCCGCCATCAGCGCCTGGACCCAGCCGCGCGCCATTGCGCAGGTGATGGATGCGCTGGCCGCAGCGCGCGTGCCGGCCGGCAAGGTCTACACCGCCAAGGATATCAGCGAAGACCCGCACTACCGTGCGCGCCAGATGATCCTGCCCCAAACCACGCGTGACGGCCACACGGTTGAGGTGCCGGGTATTGTGCCCAAGCTGTCGGCCACGCCGGGCACGATCCGCAGCAGCGCGCCGCATCTGGGCGATGACACCGATGTGGTGCTGCAAGGCCTGGGGCTGAGCGCCGCGCAGATTGCGGCGTTGCGTGAACGCGGCATTGTGCAGTGATGGTGCGTGGCTGATGGGTGGTTCGCTGCGGGCGGGCCCAACGCATAAGACAATAGCGCCATGGTCACCCACGTGCATTCTTCCGAACTCCTTGCCCAGGTGGCTGGCTTGCCCGCCATGCCTGGCGTTTACCGCTATTTCGATGCCAGCGATGCGCTGCTGTATGTGGGCAAGGCCATTAACCTCAAGCGCCGGGTTGCGAGCTATTTCCAGAAAGACCATGGCGGCACCCGCATCGGCCACATGGTGGGCAAGATTGTGCGGCTGGAGACCACGGTGGTGCGCTCCGAGGCTGAGGCTCTGCTGCTGGAAAACAACCTCATCAAGACCCAGCACCCGAAGTACAACATTCTTTTTCGGGATGACAAGAGCTACCCATACCTGAAGATCACCGGCATGGCCATCCATGATGGTGACCTGCGCACGCCTCCCAGCCAGGCCTACCCGCGTGTGGCCTATTACCGGGGCGCAACTGACAAGCGCCAGCGCTACTTTGGCCCCTACCCCAATGCCTGGGCGGTGAAGGAAACCATCCTGCTGCTGCAAAAGGTGTTCCGTCTGCGCACCTGCGAAGACAGTATCTTCAGCAACCGCACCCGCCCCTGCCTGCTGTACCAAATCAAGCGCTGCAGCGGCCCCTGTGTGGACCACATCAGCCCCGAGGACTATGCAGACGACGTGGCCCATGCCGAGGCCATGCTGCGCGGCGAGACCGACACGCTGCTCAAAACGCTGGAGTCGCGCATGATGGCGCACTCCGACAAGCTGGAGTTTGAGCAGGCCGCCGAGATCCGCAACCAGATCAAGGCACTGGCGAGCATGCTGCACCAGCAAAGCATCGAGACCATCGATGACCGCGATGTGGACATGCTTGCGGTGCAGGTGCAAGGCGGCAAGGCCTGTGTCAATCTGGCCATGGTGCGGGGTGGGCGGCATTTGGGCGATCGCGCTTACTTCCCGGTGCATGTGGAGGACAGCGCGGCTATCGCCAGCCTGGAAGAAGCCGAAGACCAGGAAGCTGGCCCGCCAGGCGTGGTGCTGCCTAAAAAGACGGTGGAGCAGCGCGTGCTGGAGGCCTTTGTGGCCCAGCACTACTTGCAGGTGGCGCCGCCGCCGGTGCTGGTGGTGAGCGTTGCTTTGGAGCCCGCGCTGCTGGAGGCTTTGTCGCAGCAAACCGGCACCCGCATTGCGGCCGTGTCACAACCCCGTGAGGAACGCCGCGTGTGGCTGGAGATGGCGCAGAAAAATGCCCAGCTGCAGCTGGCCCGCTTGCTGGCCGAAGAGGGCTCGCAACAGGCGCGCACGCGTGCCTTGGTCGAAGCGCTGGACCTGCCTCAGGACGACATCGACCAGCTGACCATTGAGTGCTTTGACATCTCGCACACCGCCGGGGAGAACACGCAGGCCTCTTGCGTGGTGTTCCACCACCACAAGATGCAGAGCAGCGAGTACCGCCGCTACAAGATTGAAGGCATTACCGGCGGTGACGACTATGCCGCCATGCGCCAGGTGCTGACCCGTCGTTACAGCAAGGTGGCCGAGGCGCAGCGCGATGCCGGCGGTGCTGAGCTGAGCAAGGGCTCGGCCCGACTGCCCGATATCGTGCTGATTGACGGCGGTAAAGGCCAGGTGGGTGTCGCCCGCGAGGTGTTCACGGCGCTGGGCTTGGACCTGTCGCGCATTGTGGGCGTCGAAAAAGGCGAGGGCCGCAAAGTGGGTCTGGAGGAGCTGGTGTTCTGCGATGGGCGTGACAAGGTCTACCTGGGCCGCGACTCTGCCGCGCTGATGCTGGTGGCGCAAATCCGCGATGAGGCGCACCGCTTTGCGATCACCGGCATGCGCGCTGCGCGGGCCAAGGTGCGCGTGGGCGGCAGCCGGCTGGAGGACATCCCCGGCGTGGGGCCCAAAAAGCGGGCGCGCTTGCTGCAGCGCTTTGGTGGCGTGCGGGGAGTGGAAGACGCCGGCGTGGACGATCTGATGACCGTCGATGGCATCTCGGCTGCGTTGGCCCAGGACATCTACCGGGCCCTGCATTGATGGGGATGTAGGGCCGCGCCGCAACGGTCGCGCAAGCAATAGGGCGGTTCACTGAATTTGCACGGTTGCGTGCCACAATAGCCGCATGTTCTTTACGATCCCCACCATCATGACCTGGACGCGCATCGTCGCGATCCCGCTCATCATCGGCGTGTACTACTCGCCTCTTGATATGGCCACCAAGAATTTGTGGGCCACCGTCATGTTCGTGGTGTTCGCCTTCACCGATTGGCTCGATGGCTTTCTGGCGCGCAAACTCAACCAGACCTCATCCTTTGGCGCCTTCCTCGATCCGGTCGCTGACAAGTTCCTGGTCTGTGCTTCGCTGCTGGTCTTGGTCTATCTGCAGCGGGCCGATGTGTTTGTTGCGCTGATCATCATCGGCCGCGAGATTGCCATCTCGGCGCTGCGCGAATGGATGGCCCGCATCGGCGCCAGCAAAAGCGTGGCCGTACACATGGTGGGCAAACTCAAGACCACCGTGCAAATGGTGGCGATTCCGTTTTTGCTCTATGACGGAAAAATCGCCGGAATCGATACCGGCATTTGGGGCACCTGGCTGATTTGGGGCGCCGCGGTGCTTACCGTTTGGTCCATGGTGTATTACCTGCAAAAGGCGCTTCCGGAGATCCGGGCTAGGGTTGACTCCTAGTCCATCGCCCGGAGTTTGCGCTAGACTTCATCGCGTCTGTGCCTGCAAAAGGGGCTGCAAAGCCCGTCTTGCTTGGTTGTTGACCCGAGAAGTACAGGCTGACCGGTGAAAAAATGTGATTTTTTTGCTGGCGTGCCTGGAAATACCGTCTAGAATTCATCTCATTCCAGAGGCACTGGGGTCGAGATGAAAATTTCGTGCCAGTGGTGTTGTTTTTGAATCTGTGACAGTTGTACGCTGTGCAAACTGCTCATAATGGGACGAAACATACACTTCCTTAACTCTCTTGATGAATAGAGGCTGCTTGTGAATAAAACTGAACTCATTGAGCACATTGCTAACAATGCTGATATCTCCAAGGCTGCTGCCGCACGTGCGCTGGAGTCCACCATTGACGCAGTGAAGAAAACCTTGAAAAAAGGTGGTACAGTCTCTTTGGTAGGTTTTGGAACCTTTGCTGTTGGTAAGCGTGCAGCGCGTACCGGCCGTAACCCACGTACCGGCGATGCCATCAAGATCAAGGCAGCCAAGGTGCCTAAGTTCCGTCCAGGCAAGGCATTGAAAGATGCGCTGAATTAATTGAGGTTATCAGGTGGGGTGCTTAGCTCAGTTGGTAGAGCGGCGCCCTTACAAGGCGTAGGTCGGCGGTTCGACCCCGTCAGCACCCACCAATCCATAACCAAGAAAATAAACCCCTTAGAGTAATCTAAGGGGTTTTTTCTTTGTCCGTTTGCTTTTTGACTACGGCCTATTCCGTCGCTTCAGAGCAGCGGTTGCGCTAGTTTGTGCCGTAATGGCGCCGATCTTCCTTTGATATCCCCGCTGGGGACCTTCTGCAAAACTTCCTGCCGTCGCCTGAGCGCTGGCTCGGGCGATCCCTTGCGTTGTCTTCCTTGCCCATAGCTACGGCAGTGGACTGTAAAAGACGCCTTGCGTCTCATCAAGATCTGCGTTCATCCCGATTGGCGCGGGGTAGAGAATCCCTCGCGGAGGGGGCTATCTCGCGCTGAAAAGCTCTCCAAACAGGGTCGTCAGGTAAGCGATGGTGCTGCCCCTTCAGTGTTTGGGCTGCGCTGATTTCGGGCTTTGCTCTTGCTGCGCTACCTCTAATGGTTGCGCTTGGTGCTTGGCGAGGTACCGGGCGCGCAGCGATTCCTCTGTTTGTTTGCAAACTTGCTGACTGACTAGTGTAAGTGAGGGGGTCAATATGCAAACCCCTACTGAGTGGCGGAATGCCGAGGACTTTAGTTCGTCGAAATAGGCTATTTCGCCATCCCCATGCTGCACCGTATATCTGAACTGGTACTGTGCAGTAGCGGGGCGGTCCATCGTAGAGCCAATGACGGCTCCCAGTAAGCCAATGGCTAAACCGGCACCTGCGGAGTAGCTGTTACCGCCTCGAAAGGCATGATCCAGATAGGCAGCACTTGCGACGGCACCGCCTAATGCCGCACCAGTATTTGTGCCTGCTGAGGATTGGTCTTGGCCCTGTGCATCGATGATCAGTCCATAGGCGTCGCTGGGCAAAACGCGCACGTCATAAACTTCTAAGATAGACACTCGCTCGCTCTCCCCCAACTGGCCCCACAGCTCCGCCTTGACCATGGCGGGTTTGCGCTGAACTTCAGTCACCCCGGAGTTGGTGGCTGGCTGGGTGGCCGCACTGAAGCCCAGCTCTGACGACTTCCCTGTGAATCTCGGCAGATCTGGCGCGGAAGTGGTAACGCAGCCCGCCAACGCGGATGTTGCAGCAAGCAGTACGAGCTTACTTGGTAAATTTGATTGCACGGCCTTTTCCCTCCAGCGTACCCCAGCTCACTCCGCTGATGCCGACGTTGCCGTATCGGATAAGAATCACGGCGTCTGCACCCAGTTCTGCACCTTGCTCGCGAAGCTTCTCGTTAACCATCGCTGGCGTTGGGCTCGGGTGGAAGATCGTGGTCTTGTTTACATTCACAACGATGTCGCCCAACGGCTGGTATTTTCTATCCGGCATGTCCTGATCGCTGAGGATGATGTCTTGAGGATGTGTCTTTTCGCCGACCTTCAAGGTCGGCACATCACCATAATTCTGCTCAACCCTGGTTGAGGACCATGAAGCGCACCCAGTGAGGGTGACAGCAGCGAGGGCGGAAATCAGCAATTTTTTCATGTTTTACCTGTTAGTGAAGAAACATTTTATCAACAATAGCTTACATCATCTTACTTATAAGCCGATGCTGCTCGTCTGCAGCTCAGGTTACAAATCTGCACGAAGGCGTGTCTGAGATGAAAGGCTGTTTGGCCGACTTCGCCCAGCCGGTGGCTCAGATTCGCCGCGCCACCATCGATGGAGTATCTTTATCTGCACTCTCCAGGATCTGGTGCAACGCTATGGCTGCCGAGTCCACGGTTCCCTATGCGGCGTGAAACCCATTGCGCGGTCCAAAAAGCCTGTAATCCCTCATGCACCCCCCTGCCGCCATAGGGAACAAAAACTCTTTCGCTGTACACTTACCGTTTCGACGTATGTGCGCCGTGAAGACGCACGTATTACGCCCTATTTGACAGGGGTGGGTTGCCGTCGTGGTTGCTGTTGTATCTTGTTGATCCGTAAGGTTGAAGAGCCTTGCCAAGCCTAGATCGACGCTTCCGCTTCATGCGCAACCATCACCACCTTCTCAAAACCGAATCAAGGCGAATGAGGGTTCGCCTTTTTTTTTGTCCTCAGGAAAGTTAGACGATGTTTGAAACCATCCGCAAGTACTCCAAGGTGCTGATGTATCCGCTGTTCTTGCTGATCATTCTGTCTTTTGTTTTGGTAGGTGTGAACCAGAACTACTTCACCGAAAAGAGCCCGGTGGTCGCCAAAGTCAATGGCAAAGACATTACGCAAATGGATTGGGACAATGCGCACCGCGTGGCGTCCGACCGCATGCGCCAGCAAGACCCGAACATGGATTCCAAGTGGATGGATGGCCCAGAGGCCCGCTATCTGACCTTGGAGCGCATGGTGCGTGACCAGGTGATTGACGCTGCTGTGCAAAAAATGCACCTGACGGTGGACAATGCGTCGCTGGTCCGCGCGCTGCAAGAGATCCCGCAGATCGCTGCGCTGAAAAAGCCGGATGGCTCGCTGGATGTGGACGCCTACCGCGCGCTGGTCGGCGCCCAGGGAATGACGCCTGAAGGCTTTGAAGCTGGTATGCGCCGTGACATCGCTGCACGCCAGGTGCTGGGCGGTGTGTCGAACACGGCTTTTGCGACCGACGAGCAGACCAAGCTGGCCGTCGATGCGCTTTACCAGCAGCGTGAGATCCAGTTGGCGCAGTTTGCAGCCAAGGACTACGCGTCCCAGGTCAAGACCACGGATGCCGATGTGGAAGCTTTCTACAAGAGCAACCAGGAACTGTTCCGCCAAAAGGAGCAGTCCACCATCGAATACGTGGTGCTGAATGCTGATGCCGTCAAAAGCATGATCAAGCCCAGCGAAGATGACCTGCGTACGTACTACAAGGAAAATCTGAGCCGCTTCATGGACAAGGAACAGCGCCACATCAGCCACATCCTGATCGACGCGCCCGCCTCCATGTCTGCTGCTGATCGTGAGAAGGCCAAGCAACGTGCCGAGCAGTTGCTCGCCGAGGTCAAGGCCAACCCTGCGCAGTTTGCCGATGTGGCCAAGAAGAACTCGCAAGACACCGGCTCGCGCAACAGCGGCGGCGATCTGGGTCTGGTCAAGCAAGGCGATATGGTCAAGCCTTTCGAAGATGCTGCCTTTGCAATGAAGACGGGCGATATCAGCGATCTGGTGAGCACCGAGTACGGCTTCCACATCATCAAGATGGGCGAGATCAAGACGCCGCGCACCCCCAGCTTTGAAGAGCTGCGCGCCAAGATCGAAACCGAAGTGTTGGCCCAGCAGGTGCAGCGCAAGTACGCCGAAGTGGCTGAGAGCTTCTCAAACCTGGTGTTCGAGCAATCCGACAGCCTGCAGCCCGTCGCTGAGAAGCTGGGTCTGAAGATCCAGAAAGCCGAGCACATCACCCGCACTGCCGCACCAGGTGCGACCGGTCCGCTGGCCAATGCTACTTTCCTGGAAGCACTGTTCTCCAGCGATGCCTTGCAAAACAAGCGCAATACCGAAGCCATTGAAGTGGCTCCGAGCACCTTGGCATCCGGCCGTGTGGTGGAGCATTTCGATGCCCGCATCCTGCCGTTTGAAGAAGTCAAAGCCAAGGCGCATGACCTGTTCGTCGCCCAGAAGGCTGCCGAGCTGGCCCGCCAAGATGCCCAAGCCAAGCTGGAAGCCTGGAAGGCCGATGCTGCAGGTGCAAAGCTGGCTGCGCCAATCGTTGTGTCCCGCCAGGACGCCAAGGGCCAGGCGCCTAGCGTGTTGAACGCTGCCATGCATGCCAAGATCGGCGATGCCGCATCGTGGGTGGGTGTGGACCTGGGCAACGATGGCTACACCATTGTGCGCGTGAACAAGGTGGTGCCGCGTGGTGAAGACTCTGCCGAGCTGCGCCTGCGTCAAAAGCAGGAGTTTGAACGTTACCAGTCCAATGCCGAGACCCTGGCGTATTACGAAATGCTCAAGGAGCGCTTCAAGGTCCAGATCAAGGTTCCTCGCCCCGCAGAAACAAAAATTTCATAAAAACGGGGATTTCATGAAAGGGGCCAAATTTCTGGCTATAATCATGTCTTCCCCAACACGGTGGCTGTAGCTCAGTTGGTAGAGTCCAGGATTGTGATTCCTGTTGTCGTGGGTTCGAGCCCCATCAGCCACCCCAAATAAACAAACGCGCTAGTGCTATAAAGGTACTAGCGCGTTTTGCTTTATATTCCCATTTTGGGAATTTGATTTCTTACAAGGCCCGGCGTTTCACCTCCTTGTTGCGGTCATAAATCCGCGCAGTGGTGGCAGGATTTGCGTGCATGTCTGGCAGGCTTCCCGTCTCCTGCTTGTATGACGTTGCATAGTAGGCGCGCAAGTCGTGGAACGTGAAGCTCTGCGCAAGGCTGATCACTCCTTCCTCGATAGCTGCACCTCTGGTCTTGTTCCACATGGACTTGAAGCCAGACGCTGTATAGCAGTTCCCATCCCGGTTGGGGAACACGTACAGGCACTCTAGACCTCGTTCGTCCCGGATACCTTTTAGGCGAACGAAGACGGCTTTGAGTTTTGGAGTGATCTCGATGACATCGATCACCTCGCCTCGCTTGCCGCCACGTTGCTTGGCGCGCTTCACGCGCACCACGCTAGCAACCTCGTCCACCTGTGGCCATGTCAGATCCAGAAACTCAATGCTTCTAGACCCGGCCAGGCTCGCATACTCAGCCATGAGCCCAATCACCTTCCTCTGAGGAGTCTGTCGCGCAACCCATGCTGAGAATGCCTCAATGGCCTCGGTTGTAGGTGCTTCCGAGCGCGGGGCTTCCTCATTGCGGCGCACTTGTTTGCATGGGTTGGTGGCTATGTCGCCTCTCTCCACTGCCAGGTTGAGCAGGTTCGACAACAGAGCTTTCTCCCGGTTGGCGCGGACTGGTGCATCTGCGCGCTCTATCCGGAGGTAACGCGCTATATCTGTCGGCGCAATATCTGTTGAGCGCGCCTCTCCAAACACGCGCAACACATGCTTCGATGACTGGGTGTAGTCGATATGCGAGCTGGGGCTGAGTTTCTTCCAGTACGGGGAATCCTGATACAGCCGCCAAAGCTCCTCAATGGTGCCGGCGTCTGTGTTTGTGCTGGTCATGTCCAGCACCTTCTGGATAGCTGCCAGTCGATCCCTGCCCAAATCTATTGGCTTGCCCTTATAAGGATGGTAGCGAAAGGTGAAGCCGCCACGCTTCAATGGGCGGGCTTCCATCCGTGGCAGCAGGCCCAGATTCGTGTGGCGATCTCTAGTGCGCATTTACTTACTCCAATTGATCTTGCCTGTGGGCTTTGCATCGCTGCTCTCTAAGTAGAGCTTCTCCAGGAGGGTGCGCCGCACAAGAGGGCGTCCATCTGGGCGATGCGGCACTTCTTTCAGGCCGAATAGTCTAGCAATGTGCCTGCGCTGGGCCGCTGGCGTCGTTAGCGGCTCGCACAACTCATTCACCTCAGCGGGCGTCAGCATGAGTGAGGCCATATCCATTCCTCCAAAAAATTACCCCGCTCATTGGCGGGGCTCGGGTTCGTCTTGTTCGGGAAGGGGTGCTCGTTTGTCACCCCATTTGCGGGAGCGTTTGCTGGTCATGGCATGGACTCTCCAATGTGTGCGGCTACATCCACAATGGCGCGCCTGTACTCAGAGCTGGGGTAGCTAGGGCAGTAAGTGCTGCCCTCAAGGACACGAACATAGGCTTCGACAGCATCATCATCGTGCTGCCATTCCAAGTCGATCTTGAGCTTTGCGGCCAACTGCAGCGCGTGCCCGTCGTGGTTGGTGAATCGCTGTCATGCGTTTTCACGCTGTGGCAGTAGTGGTCACCGCCATTTGCCATAAATTTCTGGATGTGCGCCACAGTTACTTCTTCACTTCCGCACTCTGGGCATGTGTGTGCCATATCTCAATCCTCCTTCTTGGCCTGGGCTGCCTTCTTGCTCTCCCAGGCCTTGATTTCACGGGGCGTCATGAAGCTGTAACTGTCGGACCCGCAAGTGGGGCAAGTGCTGGTTGAGCAGCTCACCCCTCCCATTGATCCGGGCGTTTTGCTCAGGTCGGTTTCGTACCCGCGCCAGGAGCAGCGAGTGCGGCCGCAGCGGATGGGCGCGGTGCCGAATGCTGGGTATTTGCTCATTGGTTGCTGTCCTTCTGTGGTTGGGCCTGGGCGGGCTGGCCCTCCCTCTGCTGGGCGTTGCGGAGTGCGGCACGCGCTTCCCATGCCTCCCACGGATCAGCCGAATCGTCAGAATCGTCGTCGGCTGCAACCATGGCATCGCAGCAGGCCGCGCACCAGCGGTAGCGCATGAAGTGCCCGAACTTGGCAGCCATGCTGCGCACTCGTTCGCCAGGCTTAATCTCCTGCTCACAGTGAGAGCACGGCCCAGGCTTCCGGGCGGTCACTATCTTGTTAGACAGCACGCAGTCGCCTGGCTCGCCGAAATCGCCCTCGAAAGGGTCGAAGTCAAGGATTGCTTGTTCTTTGGCTTGGCCGTTCATGCTTTGCCGCCTTCCTGGGCTGCAGCCATGGCGTCTGAGCAGGCTTCCTCTGCAGTGTCGCCTTGACCCTGGGCTATAACCTTCCGTCCTGGGTTGATCACCGTGGGCATGCACAGTGGCCGGTCGGTAATCCACGCCATCCAACCAGTGACACGGTGATAGCACAGCTCAAAGTAGGCCGACTCGTTCTCTGCCAGTAGCGCGGCATGCTTCTGGATCAACTGACGAATGGGATCAACCTGTGTATCAGATCCCATGGCAGCCATAACCTCTTGAATCGCCGAGGTCATCAGGCGCCCATTTGGAGAAGCTGGATCAAACTGTTTCGTATCCAATCGAGTCTCATAGCCAAAATTTGGCGCTAGCCGTTCATAGACCTCATGGAATTTCTTTGCCAGCTCCAGCGCATCAGCGGGCTGGGCCTGGGGTGCTGGCTGCGGGCCAAAGACGGGAAACATTCGAACGCCGTCAACCTTGGAATACGCAAACAGCGCGTTGTAGGCCTCGGTCGTCATCGATGCGGGCAGCTCGTCCTCGAATAGGGGGCAGTTGCAGGTTGATGGGCGGCAGTTGGCGATGGAGATGTGATCGAGATCAGTCTGAAAGTGAGGTTAGGATCGATTACATTCTGTAAACTTTTCTCCAGATTGAGACATGAACGAAGAAGCAACACAACTTAAGGTAGACGGCGAGAGCGCAAATCCAATTGACGCCGACAAAGACATTATTGTTTGGCGCACAGCGATGCTGGGGGCGACGATGCTCTGCTTCTTTTTGTACTTCGTGAGCTTCTGTTTTGCGTGGAACCCAAAAGACACTGACGATTTTTACAAAGGGTGGTCGGCACTTGGAACATTCATAGGCGGAGTATTGGGGCCGTTAGTGGCGTTTGCCGCTTTTTATTGGTTGACGGAATCCGTAAAAATACAAAGAGTAGAGCTGAAAAAAGCCCATGAAGCTCTAATGGAGTCTGCTGCAGCTCAAAAGGAACAATCTGAAGGCAGCAAGAAGTTAGTCAGAATTAATGCACTATCTGCCATTGCAGATCTAGCGGACGCTCAACTCAATAGGATCAATCAGAGAATTCTGGAGATCGATACGATCCTTGAGGGAGACAGTAAATTAGGCGAACTTTCAAATGACGCATATGCATCGCTCAAAAGTCAACGAAAAACACTCGTGACCCAAGCTGTAAATTTTGCAGGAGAGCGAGAGCGATATATTGAGGAAATGAAGAGTTTGGCCCACTAAGCCTATCCACCTAAACCTCTTGCGACTAACCCCTCGTAGGGTTCGACTCTAAAGCCCAGCCCCTGAATACTGGGGGCATGGCCACATCAAAGCCGGGCACCAAGCCTGCGATCCCCAAGAAACCAAGCACCAAGCCCGCTGCAAAGAAAAAGGCAGTGGGCGTTGCTGCGTCTGCGGCTCGTCCACCCCATGCCCTAGACCGTTCGGTCATTGATACCGTTCTGGAGAAGCTGGTAGAGGGTAACAGCCTGCGATCCATATGCGCCGAGAAGGGCATGCCCGCCATGGCAACGTTCATGCGCTGGCTGGCAGAAGAGGGGGAAGAAGGCGACAAGCTCCGAGAGCGCTACGCGCACGCGCGCGAGGCCCAGGCAGAAACCATCGCAGAGGACATCCTGACCATCGCTGACGAAGAGTGCACGATGGTGAAAGCCAGCAAGCACGGTAGCAGCGATGATGGCGACGGCGAAACTGAGGTGATCTTTGATGCCACGGCCGTTGCCCGCAACCGTCTGCGCGTGGATGCCCGCAAGTGGCTGCTGTCCAAGCTGGTGCCAAAGAAATACGGCGACAAGGTGCAGGCTGAGCACAGCGGACCAGGCGGCGCGCCAATCGCAATCCAGTCGACGGTCACGTTCGTTGATGCGCCGCCAACGGGTGATGTGCCTGGCGGCGCTTGATGTGGAAGAGGGGATCAAGTCGGCCCGCATGCTCTTCCCTCGTTGCTACTTCGATAGCGCGAAGACTGCACGCCTGCTTGAGTGTTTGAAGCGTTACCAGCGCCAGATCAACATCAAGACCAATGAAGCCACGGTGCCTCTGCACGATCAGTACAGCCACGGCGCCGACAACTTCCGATACATCGCGCAGTCCGTAGAGCACATGCTGCGCAGCCAACAACAACGACCGATAGCCACAAGTGCAGCCTGGACCGCACACGATCCAGAAATGGGGTATTGAAATGCAAGCCATCACAGATGAAACTCAGCAACCCAGCGTGCACGAACGCCCTGACTCAATGGCTGACAGTGGCCGGGCATTCCTCAATACCCTGATCTCCAAGCGCAAAGAGGCCATCGCAGGCCGTAGCGGGTCAGGCATCGAGGAAGAATGGACTGAAGACGAGGAGCACTACCAAGGCATTGATGATGCGAACCGCGCATTCCAGAACGCCAACCAGCTCTACGGCAGCCGCAAGACAGCCATCCTGAATGGGAAAAGTGCGAATAAGGCTGACGGCGCCCGCTCGGTGATCTTCATCAACATCACCCGCAGCTACACCGACGCGGCAAGCGCACGGGTGGCTGACATGCTGTTGCCTATCGATGACCGCTGCTGGGAGATCAAGCCGACGCCGCTGCCACAGCTCTCGCCGACCAAGCTTGCGCAATTGGCCCAGCAGATGGGCGGTGTTGACCCCGGCCAGATTCAAGACCAGATGCAGGCGCAGCAGGCAGAGGCTGTGGAATCCGCCAAGCGCATGCAAGATGCCATCGAGGACCCCTTGGTTGAATCCAACTGGCACGGCGAAGTTCGCCAGGTGATCGAGGATGCAGCCCGGGTGGGGTCTGGTGTGCTCAAGGGGCCATTCCCCGTGCTGCGCACCGTGCGCCTCACCCAAAAGGACGAGTACACCGGCCTCACTTCCATGATGAAGGTGGAGGAGATCCAGCCAGCCAGCAAGCGCATCGATCCGTGGAATCTGTTTCCCGATCCCTCCTGCGGCGAAAACATCCACCACGGCAGCTACACCTGGGAGCGCGAATGCATCAGCAAACGCCAGATCAAGGAGCTGCTGGCCGACGATAGCTATGACGCGGTCGCGCTTGCCGCCGCGCTCAAAGAGGGCCCCAGCCGTGTTCGTGAGGGCACTGAGGCGACCTATCGCCCGGGTGATGATATTGAACGCGAGGTTGGTGATTTCTTGCGAAGCGAAGTTGATGGCAAGCTGCCATATGAGTCGATCAAAAAGCTCCGTTCACTGGTTGGTCAGGAAATCAGTGAAGGCGGTTTAACTGCCGATGTGCCGCGCAGCAAGTGGCGAGCCTTGTACTCGGCGCTCAGCGATGACCTGGGCACCGCCGCAGAAGCAGCAGGCCCATCAGCACAACAAGCATGGACCCGCGCCAACCAGTACACCAAGGCCAGCATTCAGCGCCTGGAGCAGCTGGAATCGGTGGTGAACCGCGATGCGCCCGAAAAGATATTCAAGGCTGCAACCAGTGGCCTGGCTGATGGCGGCACCCAGATCAACCGCGTCATGAAGTCTATGCCTGTCGAAAACCGCCGCGAGGTGGCCGCCGCTGTGCTGCAGCGCCTAGGCCGGGCGCGGAACTCAGCCCAGGACGAAATGGGCGCCGCGTTCAGTCCGGAGTCCTTCCTGACGAACCTGGCCGCGATGTCGCCCCCAGCGCGCACAGCTTTATTCGCGAACTCTGGCTTCCCCGGCCTGCGTCAACGCATCGAGACGATGGGCAAGATGTCGTCGTTGCGACGCGAGGGTGCGCAGGTTTTTGCGAACCCTAGCGGGACGGCACGGCAAACTGCGTTGCTGGGCGGAATGTCGGGCTTGGCTGGTGCCTTGGCTACGGGAAATATTCCAATGCTTATGGGTGTAGTCGCAGCACCTGTGATGGCTCGCACATTCGCGGAAGGTCTCGCTGGACCGAAAGTCGCTCAGTTCTTTGCACAAAGGTCGGCCCTCAACCCCGCGACCCCCGCAACCGCAATCAACGTAGCGAACCAGGCCACGCAAACCGAGTCCCCGATCTACACCAACAAGACCAAGGCCAATCTAGAGGCTAGCAGATTGCGCATGCGAGCCGTCGAGGTGCCAGGGGGGTGGAAGCTGGTGCCGCGATGACCACGCAACAAAAAACCGCCCTGAGGCGGTTGGAGGAGAAGGGCTATTTTTGTCCAGTGCTTCGCACAACCTCAGCTTGACCTTTGATCCCAATTTGGTCACAGAGACGCCCGAGCGCTCCGTCTGTGTATTCAATTCGCCATTGATCTAGCACGTCAGTTTGAGAGGGGTCATATACGACCCTACCGGTTTCGCCGGACGGGTGTCGGATCAAGTCACTTTCAGAAATCTCATGATCACTGAAATCAGTCCATGGTGCTGTTTGCATCGCCGTAAGCCTTGAAGGTAAATCGGTTGGCAGGCTTTTGAGCACGCGGAGGGAACCAGGCCGCTCAGGCCCGCTTTTAGGGAACGAAGGAATCTATTTCGTGAGAGCTATCTGAATGCCTTCAAGCTTTGCGTGCTCGACTGCTTCGTGAGCGGTCTCAAACAGCTTGGAGAACGTGTAGACGGTGTCTTGTGCGACGGACCCCTGGCCAGACTTCAAGGAAACTGCTGATTGAAACTTGCCATCTGGCTGCTCGGAAACGCCAGGAGAGATGAAATAGCGGGAGATCTTGTTTGTGTCTTTAGAAAAATGGAACATATATGCGCGCTCCACGCGCTAAAACGGTGGAGCATGAGGCGCCAAAAATAAATGCAGAAGAGGGGAAAGCCGACCCTAGGAATTTATTGTGGCTTGGAGAGCTTGCCTAGGATGGGGGTGCGAAACGGTGTGAGAGCCAGGCACTTTGACGGATCAAGGGGCAAGCGTGCCCTGATCGAAAATTCAGGATAGCACAAAGCTGACTTTTGTGCCTGACCGAAACCGCGAGGACGTTCGCTCACTTCAGTTCTTGATCATCTTCCGTTGCAAGCCTTCGCGGAAGAGGTGCCCGCCGATCTCGGCCAGGGAGAACATCTCTTCCTCAGAGATGCTTCCCTCGATCTCACTCATGAACACAGCTAAGAGCGCCATAGCAGCATCTGGGTCACAGGGGATGCCCAGCTCGTCCATGCGTTCTGCCTGCTGGCGGAAGGTTTCGATGTAGGGATCAACGGGTATGGTCATGGCTTCCTCCTGTGCGAATGCTACCGCGCAGGCAAAAGAAAAGCCACCCGGAGGTGGCTGTGGGATGGTCAGCGATCTGGCACCGCGTTGCACTGAAGTGCTGGCAGCTTTGGGTGTAGCTGAGAAAAGATGAACTGAAGCTCATCATACTCCGAGGGGCGCATTTGGTTGCTTCCATAGCCAACTTGAAGAGGTGGGAGGCGCTGGCCGGCCTCTCCAAGTTCCTGCGCAAAGACAGCCAGCATCCGAGTCTGTTCATCCATGATGATCTCCATAATTAAGGAGCGATCAGAGTACGCCCAACTTGCGCCTAGCGGGCTTGGGGTTAGTGAAGATCTGACTTGGCTAGCGTGGGCTGCAGGAGCTGCTAAGCTATGAGCGGCTGCAACGGTAGTTGAGGTAGTTGGCTTTGCATGATCAGATGTCATCTTCGAAAGTGACTAGTTGACAAGTTTAGAGTTTGGTGCAAGAGCAGTTCAACAAAAGTTTAGTCGTAAGTTGAGTTGTATTGCCATGAGTGGCAATATAAGCAGTTGCTGTCACTGGGAAAAATCCATAAAATTTGAGATGTTACAATCCCCCGTTTGACATCTTTCAACATGGCAACCTTCGTGCATCATGAGCTGAGGCTGCTCAATCCTCGGTTTGACTCTCCTCTGCTTGACGTTCTCACTGACCTTGAGCATCTACGCAGGCTTGAGATCTCTGGTGACACCCCTCCTGAGATGTTCTTCCAGCTCAAGCAGATCTTTCATCTGCTTGAAAGCCTCTCATCGGCGCGCATCGAGGGCAACCACACTACCTTAGCTGACTATTTGGATGCCCCAGAGTCTCCAGGAGGTCAGGCCGACCACCTGATGGAAATTAAGAACATTGAGCTAGCCATGCGTCACATTGACGAGGCCATTGTTCAAGGAGCTTCGCTGACCGAACTTGACGTTCGTGGACTCCATGAGATGACTGTCATGGGTTTGATCAGAGAAGGAGACCGCAGCCCGGGTTCTTATCGATCTGGGCCGATATCAATTTCTAAATCAGACCACAAACCGCCAGAGCACTTATCCGTGTCTGGATACATGGCTGAGCTGTTTGCATTTATCAACGAGCCGCATCAGCCAAAGTATGACTTGATGAAAGTTGCCCTAGCGCATCATCGTTTCGCCTGGATTCACCCATTTGGAAACGGGAATGGTAGAGTAGTGCGTCTGATTACCTACGCAATGCTAATCAAATATGGCTTCAAGGTGAACGGAGCTGGCCGCCTATTGAATCCTGCAGCAGTCTTCTGCGCGGATCGAGAAAAATACTATCAGATGCTCTCTGCAGCTGATGCAGGCACAGATGAGGGACTAGAGAATTGGTGTACTTATGTGCTGACGGGGGTGCGTGATGAAATGGGAAAAATCAACCGCCTGACTGACTATACCTATCTCAGTAAGAGCATTCTTTTGCCTGCAATTGATCATGCGATAGAGCGTCAATACGTCACCTTAACCGAGGCAAAAATTCTTAAAATAGCTGTTAACAAAAAGGAGGTGAAGTCTGCAGACCTAACCCCCGCGATGGATGGCATGTCAGGTGGCCAGCGCACATATCAGATCAAGAAAATGGTGGATTCACATCTTTTAGCCCCAACTAGGGAAGGCTCCAGAAGCTACGTTTTAGGAATTCGAAACAAGTTGCTTTTGAGAGGGGTGATTAAAGCCCTTACGAATGAAGGCTTCATATCTGAGCTGTTGTGATGTTAGCGCTAGTTAGGTATTTCAGAAGATGAATTTTCTAAACCCGCTCCGGCGGGTTTTTTCATGCCCGGGCCAGGCTGCGCTACGGCTCGCGCCTCTCCCCCGCAAAGAACACGCGCTCGATCTCCCGGAGCTTGTGAACGCCAAAGCCATCAATCTTCATCAGCTGCTTGGGGTTCATTGCCCGCAACTGCTCAACAGTCGTGATGCCGCCGCGCGCCAACGCTTGAACCGTGGCTGGGGATAGCACGCCATTGAGAGATGAGCCTTTAATCTGACGCACTGGAGTTCTCGGCATGGCAGGAGTGAATGACTCGCCAGGGAAGAGTGAGCGCTCGATGTCCCTGAATCGGAGCATCCCCATGCCTCTCATCTTCAAAAGTTGATCCGGATATGCCCGGCGGACTTCTTCCACTGTACGAATTCCGTTCCTTAAAAGAACGGTCTTCACGCGCGGGGGCAGCAGGTCGCCTAGAAGTGTCTCGGGCTGTAGCGAAGGGTGGAGGTGCATGCTCTGCATCATAGATGGTGCAGCTTTTGACAGCGAGAGGGAAAGAGCGGGTGTAAAAAAGCCCTCCGAAGAGGGCTCACAGATCAGTTCGATTTGCGTCGGCGCATGAGACCCATGGATCCCGCAACTACCCCCGAGAGCAGCAGCAGGCCCAAACCGCCCAGGGCTGGCACTGGTGTTGGGGTAGCTTGAACCACTGGCGCAGCAGTGATCACGATCGTGAAGGTTTGTTCAGCAACATGGACTGCCTTGGCCGCCAGTTCAGGTTGCACAGCGCTATCCATGGCCATGACCGAGAAGCTGTACGTGCCAGGTGTCGTGGGCGTACCAGAGACTACACCACTCGCAGTGTCCAGCTCCAGGCCGGGCGGCAGGTCGCCAACCACAGAGAAGGTGTACGGAGGCAGGCCGCCTGTTACCTGCAGGGGCTGAGAATAAGCAGCTGCAACAACACCGCCTGCGAGCGTGATGTTTGGACCTGCACCCACAAAAGTGATGTCAAGAGGATCCACGACGAGAGTCAGAGTAGTCGTCTGCTGACGAGATGCGTTATCGGTTACAACAACCGTAACGGTTGCAGTTTGCGGTGAAGTTGGCGTGCCGCTGATCACTCCGCTAGCCGGGTCGATGCTTAGTCCAACCGGTAGACCAGAGGCCGACCACTTTAAGGGCTTCTCTCCACCGGTAGCCTCTAGAGTTGTGGTGTATGGCTGGTTCACTACAGCTGTGGGCAGAGCAGAGCTGGTGATCATCGGAGAGTCGTCGCAAGTACCCTCGAATGGTTGGGGCGCTGTCCAGTAACTAGGATTCATTTGAACCCCGTCAGCCCGATCGTTGACAAATTGGTTGTAGTCGAGGTTATATAGAACACCATTAGCAGAATTGGCAAACCAATTCAGGCCTGAAAGGTTTAGCCCGCTGGTGGTGAATTTCCCCCCCTCAACGTTGTTTGCTACTACCTCCCCGAACATGCTCGTGAGTGCTCCGGTCGCATCAGTGATCACACTGCCACTAGCGATCGTAGGAGGCGTATCGACCAGGTTTTGCATAAACACAGCGTTACGTGCATCATTGAAACGCCAGATGGTGCACTTCAGATTTGCGGAGGTCCAAGATTGCGAGGCCGAACTACTTGCGCCGTTATCGAAGACAAAAGTTACGGTGTAGCTCTGGTTGGCGATAATTTCGGGGATGTTGCTTGCGTCGATCTGTCCGGAATATGTTGTAGCAAAAGGCGCAGCAGATACCGGAATGGAGAGCGATGCCGTCATGAGGCCCGCAACCATGAAGTGCGTGTTATTGCGCAACCAATTTTTCAGCATTTCAATCGTCACGGTATACGGTTTTTTAGGCATCGTCTTTCCTCTAGTCGGTCAAATTTTTACAACGTAAGATTGTTAACAATTTGTTTCAGTCCGTCAATCCCTGAAACTAGTGATAGGGCGCACCCTAGCAGCATCCCTTCATCCAGGCGCAAAAAAGCCCGCGTCTGCGGGCTGCTGGGTGTGGTGGCTGGCCTCGCATTTCCCGAGGTCGTCAGCTAGGCGTGCATGAAAAAGCCCTCGGGCGAGGGCTTGTAGGGGCGGTGCAGCTTAGCGTCCGAATATCATCTGGGCGACGCCAAAGAGCATGAGGCCTATCGCAGCGACAAGTCCAACTAGCCCCACGAGACCGATGCACACGCTGATGAACCCCGAGCGTTCTTCCTTGTCCTTCACCTGCTGATCAGCACGGCGCAGAAGCTCCATGTTCTCCAGGTAGGTAGGTGGTCGCTTGAGGGGGTCGAACTTGGGTGCCATGCCCAAGATATTACCGCACAACTCCAAAAATCGAAAAATCCGACTCTCGGGGCGCATCCACGGCAAGCCCTCCATGTGTTTTGCCGCGAGGAATAGGGCCCCCTCCAGTTCCTCTCGTGAGATGCTCCCGTCTAGCAACAACCCCTCTCGGATCAGCCGGCCGCGTGTGGCAAGAAACGCTTTCTGCCAGGCGCGATCAGGTCGCAGCGTGCCGGTCTGGTAGCAGATCAGCTCTTCAGCAGCATAGGCCGCAATCTCGTCCGATTCCTGCCGAGCCGACAACTGGTAGTTGCCTTTGCCATCGACGTAGGTCTGCCGGATGTGGGCCTGCAGCTGCCGCAGACCCTTATCCCCCGACTTCGCACCATTCTGGATGCCGCGCATGAAGGTTGGCCACTCTGCGCCCAGCCACTTGCGCATGCCGTAGTGGCCGACGGCTTCATGTGCAAGGGTCTGGACGACGGTGGTCGGCGCCTGCTCGGCAACCACATGCACCTCTCCCTTATAGAACAGGCCCCGAGCATCCTCTGGAGCTGGCACGGGCAGATGGCGGGCCGTTGGCGCGATGTGCACCTTGGGCCCGCGCTGCCAGCGCGAGGTGAACCAGGTGGTGATGGTCGAGGCGTAATTTGGGGGCATGATGGCTGTCGATCAGTGCAGAGTTGGCGAGACGGGTTCGATGACCTCTCCCTCGGACAAAAACACACGTTCGACCTTGCCGATCAGGAGCAGGGCAGCGCGGCGTTCGCCGACCTCAACCCAGCTTCCATCAGGGTCCTCTATCTCCAGCCCATCCGCGCCGTTGCGCACACGGCGCAGGCCGTGCCAGGTGCGAGTTGGCAGCAGGTACTGTAGCGCGTAGATCCCATCGCCCTGGAATTCTTCGCCGGGATGCAGGCGAATCAAGTCGCCGGCCTCTGCGTAAGGGCGGCAGTGTTCCAGAATCTGAATCACCTGGGGTGGCTGTAGCGTCGGGTTTGCGATATCATTCATCTCGGTTTCCGTTCGTGAGAGTTCGGTTTCCTAATGAAGCGCTCAACAGCCTGATCTCTGTTGGGCGCTTCGCCATTTCTGATCCGCGGTTCATGACAACAGCAGCTTCTGCACCATGTCGAGCTGAGGCGGCTCCCCAAACAGATCGCGCTGGTTGTTCGCAATCCGCTGCCAGTCGTTGCGAGTGTCCTGCCCAATCGCAACGCGATCACAGAACTCCAAAGCCTCGGCGGCCTGCTCCTTGGTCATCTCCCTGAAGTGATGAACCCCTGTATAGAGGTTGATCAGGGTGTAGACCTTACTGAATAGCAAGCGGTGTTTAACCACTGTTTCAGCAGTAAAAATATAGAGCGGCAGTCGATCCAACATCGTGCTGCGCTTGGTGCCGTCAACAATTGGCTGCCGAATCTTTGCGGTGAAATAGGCGTCTTCCATCTGCTCGAAAACATCCCAAGCCTTGTCCGTTTCAAGCATCTTTGCGTGGCGGGCCGCGCCGCGCTCAGTCCAGAGAATGAGGCGAGCTGTGCGCTTTGGAACCAACCGACTATCTGTCGGTATGTCGTTTTTGAACTGACGCAACTCTTCGCCCTCGATCTTGAAGAAGTGCTTGCCTTCCTCAAAGCGATCTGCGTTGCGCTCGAAGTTTTTCTGAATGTTATCTTGGTCACTCCCATAGAGTTGGCCCAATTGCTGGGTGGTGCAAACACGCTGCTCCTTGTATGTGATGACTGATGTAGTCACTTCCCCGATGGTGACGATGGTGCTCATGTTGATGCTCCGACGCTGCTGATAACAGTCGCCAGGATGTCAGGCTTGGTACGGGCTTGAACACCTTCGCGGATGAACGTCAGGAGCTGAGAGTTAAAGGTCCGACCCTCCTGGAGGGCGGCTTCATGGACCTGCTGATGAAGGTCTCTCGGGATGCGGATGCCGCTGCGTGCCCAGTCTTTCTGCGTGTGATTTGCTGCCATAAATATGCCTTTATGCCGCGTGTATGGTTACGCGGTGTAGCTATGGTATCGCGGCGTAGTTATGGATGGCAAGCTTTTTTTTAACTACACTGCGTAGCTATGGCAAAAGCACCGAAAACCACTACCGCCCCGACAGGGCAGATCGCTCCGTTTGGGCTACGCATGCTTCCCGAACTGCGTGAAAAAATTGAGGCCGCCGCTAGGGAGAGTGGCCGCAGCATGAATGCAGAGGTCGTGTCGCGCTTGGAGGAGTCGTTTACAGGGGGCGGAGATTCAGACAAAGTAGCTCTCGTGCTGAGCCACAAGCTATCTAGGGCGGAAGTGGACCTGACCTTTGAAAGAATAAAGAATCTAACCGCGACGTACGAGGCTTACATCGCTTCACAAGCTGCTATCGAGCTGATGGAAGTTATTGAGCGCAAAGTTCCCTCTATCAATTTCGACGAAAAGTTGGCTCAGCGCATTCGTGGCATCAACAAAAAACACCTTCCTACTGTTGAAAAGGCTGGGCCTCAGCCGTTTGATTTGCTGGAGAAGGAATCAGATGACGCGCTTGCAAAACACATCAACATTACCGATAAATTGATGGCTCGAATGCTAGCTGATCAACCTTTGACACAGGAAGACGGGAAAGCTCTTGTCCAGCACTTAAAAGGTGGAGATGCATCGGTCGCTTATGAAGGATTCTGGCAAGGACTGATGAAAATTGTTAGTGGCGATGAAGGCACTGATCAAGCGCCCAAGCGCCCCAAGAAGTAGCCACCAAGCCCTCTCCGGAGGGCTTTTTTACGCCTGCCCCCCGTAGGGTTAGCCCAACTTCCCCCACCCACCGAAGATGCAGAAAAGCCGCCTCGTCGGGCGGCGTGGAGGAAGTAGATGAATCAGCAAGCACCCGGTCTGCGCGCCGCAGTCCAGAGTCTCAACGCAGCGCCCAGCGCCCAATCTGAACTTGAAGGCGTGCTCTCGGCAATGGAGGTAGAGCTTAAAAGCTTGACCGATTCCGTTGCAGTGTTTGTTGAGCGCGTGACTCCAGTGTGTCGTGACCTTCCTACAGGAGAAGGCCGCGACGATTCCAAAGCACATGCCAGCTCACCAATCGGCGGCCGCATTGCCGCGCAGATTGATCAGGTCCGCGCAATGAAGCATCGCATCAACACGCGGATCGCCGAGCTGGCAATCTAGTCAGAGAATTTCATAAGAGTAAGCCGCCCCTGTGGGCGGCGTGAAAGGATGATGATGGTTAAATTTTTGCTACCCCTGATAGCCGCGCTCAAGGCTGGAATACACGGCCCTGATGGATGGGATCTTGGCGTTGCAGTAGCGCAAGCCTTCAAGGGCTGCAAGGCAGAGCTCAGTCGTTCAACTGATCGTAGTCAGGGTGATGCTGGTCACTGAGGGCCAGTGCTAACTGAGCTCGGAAGTCAGCCAAAGTTTTTGCAAGGTTCGTGGCGCCCACAGTATTTGGAACTGGGGGCCTGCCGTCCCCTTTAGTGACACTTGATTCCAAGCTTCTGACCAACACCTCTGGTTTTGTTGAAAGAATGGTGTGAATCCATTCATCAGCAAGCATATATGCGCGATCGGTAGAGTCAGGTTTACTCATAAAGCCCTCTCGGGATGGAAGTTGTGGAACTGCCATCGTAAACCGAGGGGGCCTTTCTATTCACCAGCACCCCTGTGGGGTTCGCGTCGAAAGCGCTGACAGATAACACTGGCTCACATGCGCTTGTACCCAGCAACCAACCACCAAGCCGCAGCCAGAAAGCGGGGCAGGTAATGCCACGCACGGTAAGCCTTGGCGCCATTTTGGGCCTGAACAACCGCCTGCCTCCAGCACGCATGGAGGTGGCGCTCCCCAACCGCACCACGGCCGCCTGGCTGCAGGTGGCTAAAAACATCGACCTGACCGCCAGCGGCTTCATCCGCCGCCGAGAAGGCAGCGCAGTCGTGGATGCTGCCGATTGCCACTCCATCTGGGCAGACAAGTCCGACGCATACATGGTGCGCAATGGCGACTTGGTGCACATCAACGTGCGCACGCTCGCGCAGACCGTGGTGCAGGCCAGCCTCGGATCGTCCCCTGTGCAGTACGCCCGCTTGCCTGACGGCATGGTGTACTGGACCAACCGCTACCAGATCGGCCGCCTGGCCGGTGCGCAGGCGCGCCGCATCCTTACGCCCATCCCCAACCCTGTGCCGCAGGTGCAAGCCGTGGCCGGCAGCTTGCCTCCAGGGCGCTACCAGGTGTGTTTCACCGCGCTGGGCCCGGATGGCGAATCGCCTGCGACTGAGCCTCAAGCCATCCACCTGCCTAACGGCGGAGGCGTGGGAATCTCTGGGCTGACGCCCAGCACGCTGGTTTACGCCACGGGGCCGGATGGCGAGATCTTCAACGAGATCGCACCAGGCGACTACCTAAGCCTGGGCAATACAGGCGCTGCCTGCAGCGGGCTGATGCTGAAGGCAATGCCGCCGGGCGCCGCGCTGGCCCACTACAAGGGCTCGCTGCTAGTGGGCAGTGATCGCTTGTATGTGGATCCGGCCAACCAGGTGTTGATCGAGGGCCTCTTTACCTCTGGCGTGCTGGTGTCGGGCGAATCCGGGGTGTTCACCAGCGACAGCCCACTGCGGCCCTTTAAGCCGCGCGGCCGGTTGCCGTTCTCCAGCGTGGAGGGCGGGAATTTTCAGGACCAGGGCTACATCGCGAGCCACAGCGATGCCACGGGCTACGTGGTCGACAACCAGTTCACGGGCTTCGCGCCTGATTTCGACGTGGCGGCCAATGCCGGCGGCGGCAGCACGCTCACCATGGCGGCCATCGTGACGGGCGCTGTGTACCGCACGCGCAATGGCGCGGTGTTTCAACCTGACTTCACCGCTTACAGCTGCCGGGCCATCCCTGAGGCTTTAAGCGGCAGCATTCTGGATTCGGTGCGGGTCATGCCCGGGCAGTATGTCCTGGTGAACGGCGTGCGCACGGGCTTTCGGGGTGCGTCCTTTGTGACGCTGGAGATGCTCGATGGCCTTGGCGCTGGGCACTACTGGCCCAATTTCCTGGGTATCAAGCGCGACAACACCGGCTGGAATGGCGATTTACTGGGCCTGCCCTACACGATGATCGCCATGCACCAGCTGCTGGTGCTTGGGCCCGGCCGCTACCTGCTGGTGATGCGGTGCATGCGCAGCGTGCGCCGGCCCACCCTCAGCAACAACCTGAGCATGCCCGTGGCGGTGGCGCAGTTCACCAAGGATGCCGGCCAGACCTGGGAACCAGTAGCAAGCCTGGCCGCTGCCGAAGACGAGTTCGCCACGGTAATGGCCTTTCCCCAGCAGGTGGGTGACGGGGCGGGAGTGGGAGCGTCCGACCGCTACGCCAAGTATTTCAACGACGCGAGCTTCTACACCAGCTTCAGCGCCGCAGCGCCCATTTCCGCTACCCGGTCGCTGGCCTTGATGATGGTGACCTACAACGACTATGCCAACAGCGGCGGCGAGGTGGTGCCGGGCCAGCCCATGATCGGCAAGCTGCGCACGCGCATCAAGGTGGTGCGCATCGATACGGCCGGCGCGGGCTCGATCACTGAGGCGCAGACCGTGTTTCACGGCAGGCAGCTGGAGGGCGCGGCCAGCTTGGGGGATGTGCTGCCCACGGGTGACGGCATGCTGTTCTGGCTGAGGGATGTCGAGGCGGATGTAGGTGGAAAAAATCAACATCGCCCGCGACAGCTGCAGGTCTGCAGCCAGAAATAGAAACAGCCTCCCCGGCGCCACTACGGCACTGGGGAGGCTGTTTTTTCGTTTGTGGGCGCGCCGTCAAAACGGCACATCCTTGCTCAGCGAGTCCATGAAGTCGGCGGACGGGGCGGGCTTCTTTGGCGGCAGGAACTGGCCAGGATTCATCAGGACGCCGGTAGATGTGACTCGAAGACGCTCGACCATCTCCTCGTCTGTCTCTGGCACCAGCCTTTCGATGAGCGAGCTTTCAATGCAGATCGCCTCCGGGAACTCGTCCTTGATGTGTTCCTCGGTGCAGCGGAAGCGGGTCGTCTTCCACTTCCCGAAGATCTGGATTTTCCAAAAGTATTGCTTCTCAAGTTTCATGCTGACCTCCTAGGTGTACTGTGTATTTATACAGTATTTCAGGAAGTAGTCCAGGATTTGGGGTGGTTGTCGAGGGTCGTTGGAAGATGGCCGCCTGTGGCACGGAATGTAGTCGGGGGCTATGCTAGAAAAGTTGTATGAAAATTGGGAATTAGGGCACGGCAAGCCAATGGATATGCGGGTCTTATGCGTACTCTAATTCCCAGGAATCACCCGCTAGGCCGCGCCAATACTGAATTGCGCATTGGATTGTGATTCCTGTTGTCGTGGGTTCGAGCCCCATCAGCCACCCCAAATAAACAAACGCGCTAGTGCTTTATGCCCTAGCGCGTTTTGCTTTGTGCGCTCGATTCTGCATGCGATGTTCCATACCAAAGCTGGCATGGAACAGATGGCATGGCTGTGAGGGTCCTGCGCCGAAAGGCTTCCTACTGTTTGCGGCTGTGGCTTGGTGCTCGTCCTGAGTGCGGTTACCACCTTCGCCGGTCGCAGTGCCCGCGTCCCAGCCATCCAAGCGTGTTTTATGTCAGTTGCTGTTTCTAGCTGCCAGTATGCGCGATGCGGTTCCTGTCGGTAAAAGATCCGAATCTCTCTCGATAGAGAAAATGGATGCATCCGTGTATCCCCTAGCACCTTCTTCTATCAATCCGGGTTGTAATTTATTATCAATCTATTCTTATAAATCGATTGATAATTTGTTCTAGCTGCATGGGTTGCGGTGCCGACCGGGGATCCGGTGGGACGAAGGAGGTGGATTATGCTGCCGGAAGTGCTGATCTTCATCACCCACAGAGTCGTGCTTCACTCGCTGATTCTGGAGAGCGGGTACACCCCTTTTGGCCGAGGGGCGGGCAACGCCATACGCTTGGACAACCCTGCCGTCAGCCGCGACCACGGCGCCTTCTCGTACCGTGCCGGGGTGCTGTCCATTGAGGACCACCACAGCAGGAACGGCATTTTTGTGAATGGCCTGCGCATGCACCGCAAGGTCCTCTATTCCGGGGACTATGTGCTGATTGGTTGCTACAAAGTGTTTGTCAAACATGGCTCCGAGCAGCCACGCCATGCCTTTGCGGGATGAGCGCGTGGGCCTGCACTGGGCTGCAGGAGGATTGAGCCATGGTATCCCGCAGCCGACATGCGTCTCGTAACCGGGGTCGGACGCCGCATGTCCGAGCGAGTCCAGGGGCTTGCCAGCTAGGCAATCGTCAGCCCGCCGCGATGCCTACAATCGCCCCATGCGCTTACCCCACCACCAACTCACGATGACGGTGCTGATGTCTCCGGACATGGCAAATTTCTCTGGCAATGTGCACGGCGGCGCCATTTTGCGCGAGCTGGACAACGTGGCCTACTCCTGCGCCAGCCGCTATGCGGGTCGCTATGTGGTGACCTTGAGCGTGGACCAGGTGATGTTTCTGGAGCCCATCCATGTGGGTGAACTGGTGTCGTTCTACGCCAGCGTTAACTACACGGGTACCTCGTCGATGGAGATCGGCATCAAGGTGGTGGCGGAGAACATCCGCGAGCGCAGCGTGCGCCATGTCAACAGCTGTTTTTTCACGATGGTGGCCGTGGACGACCAGCGCAAGCCCGTGCCTGTGCCGCCATTGGTGCCCGAGACGGACGACGAAAAGCGCCGCTGGGATGCGGCGCTGACACGCAAGGAATTGCGCAAGGAACTGGCGCGGCGCTTTGCGCAGACGACGCGGCAGACCGGCTGAAGCCGGCAATGCTGCCTGCGCGGGCTGCACATCGCTCATGGTTTGCTGCGAAGGGCGAGATGGACCTACGAAAAAAGGCAAGGTGTGAACCTTGCCTTTTCTACGTAGATGGCGCTCTCGGCGCGCCTTCTACAGGTTTTTGTGCAGCTGGATGTGAGTAGGGATGGCGCTGCTTAACGTGCCCGATTGGCGTCGCGGGGGCTGTCACTGAACACACCATCCACGCCAACCTCATAGAACAGCTTGTATTCGGCGGCGACCTGGCCCTTGAAGTCGCTCGCCAGTAGGGTCACATCGTTGCGGTATTCCCAGGGGTGGACAAAGAGCTTGGCCGCATGCGCGAGGGTGACCAGGTTGGTGGGCGGCATCATCTCGCGATCACGGTAGTCCAGCAAGCCGTCCTTGTTCAGGTCATCGGGCTGGCCGTCGCCATTTTTGTCCAGATAGCGGGCGGAGATGACGTAGGGCTTCCAGGGCGAGATGCCGTTGGCGTAGGTCTTGATCTGGGTCAGGCCATCGGCCGTGACCATCTGGGCATAGGTGGTGGAGACACCGGCGAGGGTGAAGTCATAGGGCTGGCCGTAGGGCGCGGACAGGAGAATCTGCCCATTGGGGGCCAGCGCGGGAGCGCCGTTGATCATCTGTACCAGCCGAACCTGGCTCTTGGCGCGCAAGGCCTTGAGGTGGGCGACTTCCAAAGAGCGCACCATCACCGGAGCGCTCTCCTGGGTGTAGCCCGCTGCGGTGAAGGCCGCCAGCAGCTTGTCTTCCATCGCCAGACCCAACTGGCTGTGGTAGGTCGGGTTCTGGGTCTGCAGATAGAGGCCGACCGTTTTGCGCTGGCGCTTGACGTATGCGATCACATCATTGAGCGACAGGATGCGGCCCGTGCTGGCGTTGCCCGGTGGTGTGCTGGAGCCAGGCAGCTTGGCGCGCAGGCTTTGCAGCTCGACCAAGGTGAAGTCAGAGGCAAACCAGCCATCGTGCGATTGTCCATCGATCAGGCGCACGGTCTTGCGATTGGCGTAGATGCTGCGGCTGGAAACGTCGGTGATGTCGGTGATGTCGGGCGAGGAGAGGGCGACGAGTTCGCCGTCCTTGCTCATGACCAGATCGACCGCGATAAAGTTGGCATCCTGCGCCACGGCAGCATCAAAGCTCTCGGCGGTATTGGCGGCCTTGCCATCAATGCCGCTGAGAGAAAAACTTTGCGGTGCGTTGCCGTCAAGGGTGGGATAGGGTTTGGGGTTCGGGCCTCCGCCATTGCCATCGCCCGGGCCCAATTCGGTTTTGCAGGCCGTCAGTGCAGTAATTGCCAGCGCAGCGGCACATAGGCGCCAAGTAGCTTGTCTTTGCATATCGTCAGTGCTCCTCGTTTTATGGTTTGAACGTGGAGAAACAATCTGTGCATATGTAAAGATTAATTACTTTATGCTATGAACGTCATGCCTTCCACGGTCGAATGGCTATCGTATCCGCAAATATCGGAGAAATCTCGGCCGCCTGTCGGCTCTTTGCCACGGACTGCCTGTGCTGCCAAGGCCACGCAATGCACGACATCGCCGACGACGATGATGCTTGGGCTGGCGAGCTGTTCGCGGGCCATGGTAGCGGGCAATTGCGCCAGGTCGGTGATGGCGTGGCGCTGCTGGGGGAGGCTGGCATGCTGCACGATCGCCACCGGCGTATCAGCGGGCAAGCCACTCAGCAAACCCTGGCTGATGGCCTCGGCACTGGCCACGCCCATGTAGATCACCAAGGTCAGGCGCGCACTGTGTGCCGTGCTGGCCAGTTGCGCCCAGTCGGGGCCTTCGCCGCCAGGTTTTGCATGGCCGGTGATGAAGACGACGCCTCGGGCATGGTCACGGTGGGTCAGCGGCGCGCCCAAGCCGGTGAGGGCGGCCAGGCCAGCGGTGATGCCATTGATGATGCGCGGCTCAATGCCATAGCCGCGCAGAAACTCCACCTCTTCACCACCCCGGCCAAAGATAAAGGGATCGCCGCCTTTGAGACGCACCACGTTCTCGCCAGCCTGCACTTCTTGCAGCATCAGCCGCTGGATAAAGGCCTGGGGCGTGCTTTGGCAACCGCCACGCTTGCCTACATGCACGATGCGGGCGCTTGCAGCTGCCCACTGCAGCACGGCGTCATTGACCAGGTCATCGACCAGCAGCACGGTGGCGCGCTGCAAAGCTTTGACGGCAGCGATGGTCAGCAAATCCGGGTCGCCAGGACCGGCCCCGACCAGGGTGCACTGGCCCTGACCGGGCGTTGGCGACACTACCGGAGGAGTTGCGGTAAACGGGAGGAGGCTGCTGTCAGTCATGGTGGGGGTCTTGGAGAGGTGGCGCAGATTGTGCAACGCAAAGCACAGGCGCTGTCTGTGTTTGTGTTTGTTGGGCGATGGCCAGCACATGTTCCACTTGTTGGGCCAAGGCGGAAGGCACGGGCAGCGCACCGGCCAGCACGGCCTCGGTGTAGCGCGCTGTCGTGTCTGCATCGCGCTCGCTGGGCAGGCCCGGCACCTGGCTGTCAGTGCCGCTGCTGCGTGCCTGCAGCAGCTGGTGCTGACCGGCGACAAAGCCATCGTACTGGGGGGTGCGGCGCGGATCGGCGCATACCTCGCCCTCCAGACCGCGCGAGAGCAGGGCATTCGTCTGCAGCTCGGCCAGGGTGGCTTGCAGCATCGGCAAATATTCCGGGTGGGTGTAGCTGCCCAGCAGCACGCTGGCGCCTTGCACCGGTTGCAGCAGCTTGGCAATGCTGTGGCCTGGGTTGCGCAGACCAATGATCTGGCGCACGGCCAGCAGTTTGGCCAGTGCGGGCAGCAAGGTGGCGGTGTGCACCAGGGCTACCTCGGATGCAGCGATCACACCAGCTTGCGGCCTGGCGCTGATGCCCAGGCGCTCAAACACCGCAAAGGCTGAAACCCGGCTTGTCTCGGTTTGCATGCCATGCACCAGCACCGGCAGGCCCTCGCGCGCCAACAGCAAAGCGAGCAGGGGAGTCAAGGTGGGCAGGCGGCGCGCGCCGTTGTAGCTGGGCAATACGGCAGTCGGCAATGCGGCGTTGCTGTGAAAGCGGGCAATGCGCGCATGCACGGCATCCCAGAGGCCGCACATCTCTTCAGCGGTTTCCCCTTTGATGCGCATCGCAATGCAAAAAGCGCCGATCTCATAGTCGCTGACCTGGCCGTCGAGGATCTGCGCCATCACATCGCAGGCCTCCAGGCGGCTGAGGGCCTTGGCGCCGCGTGCGCCGCGCCCGATTTCCTTGATGTAGTGCTGTATGGCCATGGCTGTAAAAAATGCGTTTGCCTATTATTTTAGGTTTTATATATACGGAAGTAATAAGAAAAATCAGCCCATCTGGCCTATCGGGTATGCGGGGCTTTCTGGCGGGTATTTGGGGCGGTTAACGAAGTTTTGCGGCGCTCGGTATTGCGCTGCCATGCTGAACGTCTACTATCTGCAGTCTGTGCCACGCCCGCCTGGGCTTTTGAAAGGAAAGAACATGTCCGCATCTCCCTCCATGGTCGATGAGCTACTCGCACAATTGCAAGGTGCTCCCATCCAGCAGATGGCCCAAAGCCTGGGCCAGAGCGAGTCCCAGACCCAGCAGGCGGTGCAGGCAGCGGTGCCGATGATGCTGGGTGCCTTGGGCAACAACGCGCAAAGCGCAGGCGGTGCCAGCGCCTTGTTCGAGGCCTTGCAGCGTGACCACGTCGGTGGCGGTGCAAGCACGGGTGCTGGCCCTGATTTGGGTGGGCTGCTTGGCTCGCTCTTGGGTGGCGGCGGTGGTGGTGGCGCGCAGGCTGGTGGCTTGGGCGGTTTGGGTGGCATGCTGGGCAGTGTGTTGGGCGGCGCCATGGGTGGCGGTGCTGCCGCGGGCTCGGGTGCAGGTGCCGCATCGCCCGCCGCTTTGGATGGCGGCAGCATCCTGGGCCATATCTTTGGTGGCCAGCAAGACCAGGCCTCGGCCAACCTGGGTCAGGCCACAGGCTTGGGCTCCAATGCTGGCAATCTGCTCAAGATGCTGGCACCCCTGGTGATGTCCTTCCTCGCGCAGCGCGTGATGTCGGGTGGTCTCAATTCCTTGCAGCTGGGCAATGCGCTGGGTGAAGAAAAAGCCCAGGTGCAGCAGCAAGGTGGCTTGGGCGGCGGCCTGCTGGGCTCGCTGCTGGACCAGAATGGCGACGGCAAGCTGGATGTCAGCGACCTGATGAAAATCGGTGGATCGCTGCTGGGCGGCAAGCGCTAAAGCCCGCTTGGCGGGGCTGCCAAACCCTGGCAGCCCGCCAGGGTAGCCCTGCGATACGGGGCAAAAGCCGCCCAGAGCGCCTACACTTTCGCCCTATGAGTGAGCTGATATTGGGGATCGAATCCTCTTGTGATGAAACCGGCGTGGCCCTGGTGCGCACCCGTGGCCCGGGCACGGTCCCCGAGCTGCTGAGCCATGCGCTCTACAGCCAGATTGAGATGCACCGCGCCTATGGCGGTGTGGTGCCGGAGTTGGCCAGCCGCGACCATATCCGCCGGGTATTGCCGCTGACCCAAAAGGTGCTGGATGACGCAGGCTGCACGCTTGCGCAAATTGACGCCATCGCCTTTACCCGCGGGCCGGGCCTGGCCGGTGCGTTGCTGGTCGGCTCGGGGGTGGCTTGCGCCATGGGTGCCGCGCTCGACAAGCCTGTGCTGGGCGTTCACCACCTAGAAGGTCACTTGCTGTCGCCCTTCTTGAGCGAAGACCCGCCGGAGTTCCCTTTTGTGGCGCTGCTGGTGTCTGGCGGCCACACGCAGCTGATGCGGGTGGATGGCGTCGGCCGCTACCAGATTCTGGGCGAGACGATTGACGATGCCGCCGGCGAAGCCTTTGACAAATCTGCCAAGCTAATGGGCCTGCCGTATCCCGGTGGGCCGGAGCTGGCCCGCTTGGCGGAAGGTGGCGATCCGGAGGCCTTCAAGCTGCCGCGCCCCTTGCTGCACAGCGGCGATCTCGATTTCTCCTTTGCCGGTTTAAAGACGGCAGTGCTGACCCAGGCCAAAAAGCTGGGCGATACGCTGGAGGCGCGCAAGGCCGATTTGGCGGCTTCGACCCAGGCAGCCATTGTCGATGTGTTGGTGAAAAAAACGCTGAACGCCTTGAAGGAGACCGGCATGAAGCGCGTAGTGGTCGCTGGCGGCGTGGGTGCCAACCGGATGCTGCGCGAGCAGCTCAATGACGCCTGCCGCAAGCGAGGCATCCGCGTGCACTACCCCGAGCTGCATCTGTGTACCGACAACGGCGCGATGATCGCGATGGCCGCTGCCATGCGCATTGAGGCAGGGCAGCAGCAGGCCGAAAAGGTCTATGCCTTTGACGTCAAACCCCGCTGGCCGCTCGATGCCATCGTGCAGCAGCCGGTGGCTACCACCACTGCGGTATAGCCGGTGGATGCGCGGGTCATGCGCCCGCAAAGCAAAAAAAACAGAAGGGGCCTTCATTTGAAGGCCCCTTCTGCATGGCGGATGTGTTTGCGCTGGACTTATGCAATCGCCAGGGTCTGGGTCGCTGGCTGGCTGGTGGTCAGCACCAAGGTCAGCACACCATTCTCCAGGCTGGCCTTCGATGCTGCAGCATCAATGCTGGCAGGCAGCTTCCAGGCGCGTTGCACGCTGCGGGGCGCGCCTTCGATGCTCGACAGGCGCACGGTCTTGTCTTGCAGCTCGATATGCAGCTGCTCACGCGACAGGCCAGGCACATCGACCTTGATGCTGAACACCTGGCCGTCTTGCTGCACGCTGTCCTGGGTGGTGGTCGTGGTAGTGGCTTGCAGAAAACGCTGCAGGGCGGCATCCATCGCGGAGGGGGAGACAGCGTAGGCCGAGCGGTGCATCAGAGGGGTCATGATCATCTTCAATCCTTGTGAAACAGGGCAGCGGGTTTGCTGCTCGATGACTGTTAGTTGGATGAAGAAGCGGGTATTTCAAGTGATATTTGCGTGCTTATATTTTTGCAGTCACGCCCTTGAAAGCCTGCAGATCACGACCATATGGCGCGACTTAACGGGTTTAAGGCGCGCTGAAATTGCCCGCATCCGGCGTGCGCTGCTGGCGCGCCTTGCTGCGCAAATAGGCCTTGGCGGCGGCCTCGGCGCTGGGGGAGTTGCTGGTTTCGCTGGCCGGGTCGGGCAGGGCGGGTTCGCTGTCCGATGCGGCTGGCGCGCCATTGCGCGCACGCGCAATCGCCTGGCCCAGCTCGACCACGGACATGGCGTAGAAGCTCGACAGGTTGTAGCGGGTGATGGTGTAGAAGTTGGGGGTGCCTACGACATACTGCGTTGCAGCGCTGGCGTTTTGCAGCTCGATCAGCGCCAGTGGGCCTGTGTGCTGGTTGCCGGGCGGCTGGATGCGCAGGCCCAGTGCAGCCATCTCGGCCGCGCTAAAGCTGGGCTTGATATCGGGGGCCAGCAAGGTCTCCAGCTGGGCCGGGCTGCTGTCCACCTGCACATCGTAGTAGGCGGGCATGCCGCGCTGCCAGCCATGGGCCACAAAGTAGTTGGCTACCGAGCCAATCGCGTCGGCGAAGCTGCCAAACAGGTTGATCTTGCCGTCGCCGTCAAAATCGACCGCGAAGTTGGACCAGCTGGTGGGCATGAACTGCGGCATGCCCATGGCGCCGGCATAGCTGCCGACGGTATCGAAGGGGTTGCTGCCGGTCAGGTAGGCGGTGGCCAAAAACTGCTCCAGCTCACCGCGAAAATACTTGGCCCGATCGGCCGCGCGTGGGTGGCTGGCCGGGTAGTCAAAAGCCAAGGTGGCCAGCGAATCGACGACCGTGAAATTGCCCATTTGCTGGCCGTAAATAGTCTCCACCCCAATGATGCCGACGATGTACTCTGCCGGCACGCCATAGGTCTGCTCGGCGCGGGCCAGGGTGGCGGCGTTCTCGTTCCAAAACCGCAGGCCGGCGCGGATGCGGATCGGCTCAACAAAGCGGCCCCGGTAGCCACGCCAGTTTTTGACGCCGGCGGGACCCGTGCGCGGCGTCATCAGACGCTGCACCGTGGCATTGAAGCGGGCTTGGTTGATGCTGGCGCGTAGCCAGGCCTCATCGATATGGCGGCGCTCGGCGACTTCGCGTACAAAGACCTCGGCCTCGGGCCGGTTGCCGTAGCTGGACGAAGTCGTGGGGGAGTCAACGCTGCGGGCCTTGGCATTGCTCTTTTGGGCATAGGCGCCCGTGGCGCACAGGCCGGCGCAAAGCAGGGTCAGGGTGGTCTGAAGAATTCGGTGCATGGGGTTTTATACCTTGTTTGCCTGGGCCCGCAGGCGGGACCAGGGCAGAAGTCGTAATTGTTTGCGAAGCGCTGCCAGCTCGGCCTTGGGCGCCGCCTGGCCCGTGGCATGGGCGTAACGCTGGCGCTCCATGGCCTTGAGCCACTGGCCAAAAGCAGGCGCTAGATCCGGTGCCTGGGCATGCACCATGCGGGCCAAAATGCGTGGCGTGTTGGCGTTGCTGAGGGCGGCATCTGGCATGCCTGCCTGGCGCATGCGCTTGCGCGCCTGGGTTAACAAGGCCAGCCAGGGATCTGTGCGCCTGCGCTGGTACTGCAGCACCAGCACGACGATGAGGGCTGCCGCCAGTACCAGGCCACCCAGGATGCGGACCAGGTCCATCCAGTTGGGGCTGGACAGGCCCAGCTTGCTCAGCATGTCCATCTGCTCGCGCTGGGTGTAGTTCAGCACCCACTGGTTCCAGCTGTTGTTGACTGCCTCCCAGACCGCACGCATGCGTTGCAGTCCATTGATGGTGGCGGCATTGCTGACGTTGATGCCCATGAAGTTGGGGGTGTTGAGGCGCTGGGCGGCGCCGACACGGCCCGGGTTGACGGAGCCGGTCGGGTCATAGCGCACCCAGCCTTTTTCCTCGCCCAGCCAAACCTCGGCCCAAGCATGGGCATCGGCCTGGCGCACGGTCCAGTAGCCGTCCACGCTGTTGGACTCGCCGCCTTGGTAGCCGGTCACAATGCGCGCTGGCACGCCAGCGCTGCGCAGCGCAATGACGAAGGCGGCCGAGATGTGTTCGCAAAAGCCTTGTTTGCGGTCAAACCAGAACTCATCAGCCGCCTGGCCGGTATAAACGCCGGGGTCGAGCGTATAGGTGTAGCCGCCATTGCGCAGTTGCGCTTGCAGACGCTGCACCAGCTGTTCGTGGCGGTCGGGCCGGTCGCCCATCTCGGCCATCAGCTGTGCCACCCAGGCCTGGGTGCGCGGGTTGCTGTTGGCCGGCAGGCGGCGGTTAAAGGCCAGCTCGCGGTTGCCCGCATGCATGCCAAAGCGGTAGCGCGGATGGCTTTCTACCGCGATGCGCGTCACCTCGGTAATCGGCCGGTTGCTGAGCCATTGCAGATCGCCGGTGCTGTAGGCGCGGCCCCGGGGCAGTTGCGGTGCACTGCGGGTCAGGTCCAAGGTCAACAGCCAGGGCTTGTGGTGGGGCTCCAGGGTCAGCTCATAGCGCAGCGGCTCGCCTTCGGTGGCGATGTCGTTGAAGAGCTTGTCGTCGGGGGTGCGAAAGCTGGGCGTCGCCCGCCAGGTGGTGCCGTCAAAATCCGACAGCACCGGCCCGCGCCAGTACAGCTGGTTGGCGGCCGGCGGCCGGTTTTGCGGGGTGTCGAACTTGACGCGAAAGGCAATGCCTTCGTCCTGCGCCAGCGATGCCACCGAGCCGACCGTCATTTCCTCCGAGAGGCCGGTTTTGGCGGTTGGGTTTTGGGGCACGCCCCAGAGTGGCGCCATGCGCGGGAACAGCACAAACAGCGCCAAGGTGAGTGGCGCACCGATGGCGACCATCTTGAGTGACAACCCAGCGGCAAACTTGATCGACGGCTGGCCGACCGGCATATGCGCATGCACCAAGGCTGTGAGCAAGCCCACCAGGCCGATGGCAATGGCGAGCGCCGTCAGCAGCGACTGCGAATGCAGAAAGTTGGCAATCAGCGCGAAAAAGCCCAGAAAGAACACGACCATGGCATCGCGCTTGGCGCGCATCTCCATGGTTTTGAGGGTGAGCAGCATGCAGACCAGGGTGACGCCGGCATCGGCGCCCAGGATGGTGCGGTAGCTGAGCAAGGTCAGGCCGACGACCAGCACCAGCAGCGCCAGCAGCTGCCAACGGCCGGGCAAGGGCTTGTGGCGCAGCGCAATGCTGCCCCTCCAGGCGAGCAGGGCATAGGCCAGTGCAGAAGCCCAGATCGGCAGGGTGGCAGTGAGGGGCAACAAGACCCAACCGACGACGGCCAGCAAAAACACGGTATCGCGCGCCTCGCGTGGCAGCGCGGTCCAGCGGGCACGGCCCGCAGGCCGGGTGGGAGAGAAAACAGAGGACATGGGCGTGTTCCTAGGCCAATGCCAGCGCACGCAGGCAAGCCTGGCGGTGCTCGGGGCCACTGTCGGCGGGCTGACCGGCATGGGCCGGGCTAGCCTGCCCTAAACGCAGGCCGTAGCGCAGGCCTTGTTGGTCGGCCATCAGCACCCAGGCGGCCAGGCGCGAGAGCTGGCCTTCGCGCTCGGCCAGGCCGCAGTGCTGCGCATCCAACCACAGGTCCTGCTGCGCCTGGTGCTGGTTGTCGCGCACCACAAAATGGCCATTGCCGGTCGCCATAGCGGTGGCGGCTTTCTTCCAGACCACCAGCTTGAGCGGATCGCCGCGCCGGTAGCCACGCACGCCGTCGAACTCGCCGCTGCTGGCCCGCAGGCTGGCGCTGCTGCCGGTGCCGGCATCGGCCAGCCCTAGAGGCAGCGGCGGCGGGTTGGTCTCGGGGCTGGGGTAGACCAGGGCTTTTTCGGTGGTTCGGAAAACGGTCCACATCCGGAACACGCCCAGCGGAAAGCGCGTCTCGACCAGCACCGCCGGCAAGCTTTGGTAACCCCGGCGCTCGGCCGTGGTGCTCAGCTGCAGCTGGGTGCTGGCCTGGGCCGCCACATCGGCCAGGCTCAGCGCCGTGCCTTGGTAGTGGCGAATGCCCAGCGCATAGCGGGCGCGTCGGCTGGGGTTGTCCAGCCGCAGATCAAGCCGCAGCGCCTGGCCGGCAAACTGCGCGTCAGGTGCATGCAGCTCCAACTGCAGACCCAGCAGATTGCGGTAGCCGATGCCGACCGAGACCAGCGCGGCACCGGTCAGCATAAAGGTCAGCAAAAAGCCCAGGTTGAGCTGAAAGTTGATGCTGGTCACCAGCAGCAGCAGCAGGGTGAGCGCCAACATCCAGCCAGCGCGGGTGGGCAGCAGGTAGAGGTTGCGGCGGCTCACCACATGGCTGCTGGCGCTGGGTAAATGGGCCAGCCACCATTGGCGCATGCGCTGGCGCAGCCGCTGGATGGGGCTTGTGCGGGGCGGCGCGGAAGCCGCAGAGGGCGGGTTCACGCTAGTGCAGCGGAACGCTGTCCATCATCGCGCGCACCTGCTCCACGGCGCTGCGCCCCGAGGTGCTGACGGGCACCATCCGGTGCGCCGTCGTCTGCGGCAGGATGGCCTGTACATCATCGGGAGCCACATAGTCGCGCCCCTGGATCAAGGCCTGGGCCTTGGCGGCGCGGATCAGGCCAATGCCTGCGCGTGGCGACAGGCCCTGCACAAACCATTTGCCCGAGCGCGTGGCCGCAATCAGCGCCTGCACATAGTGGATCAGTGCATCGCTGGCGCGCACGCTGCTCACTTCTTGCTGCAGAAACTTCAGCTCCACCGCCGATGTGAGTGCTGGCAACTGGTTGGCAATATCGCGGTGGCCTTGGCCGGCCAGCAGCTGGAACTCGGCCGCCTGGTCCGGGTAGCCCAGCGAGATGCGCATCAGAAAGCGGTCCAATTGGCTCTCGGGTAGCGCATAGGTGCCCAGCTGGTCCAGCGGGTTCTGGGTGGCAATGACGAAAAACGGCTGCGGCAGCGGGCGCGTGGCACCCTCGACCGTCACCTGCTTTTCTTCCATGGCCTCCAGGAGCGCGCTTTGCGTCTTGGGGCTGGCGCGGTTGATCTCATCGGCCAGCAAAATCTGGGTGAATACGGGGCCGGGATGAAACACAAAAGCCTGCTGCTCGCGCTCATAGACCGATACGCCGGTCAGGTCGCTGGGCATCAGATCTGCGGTGAATTGCACCCGTGCAAACTGCAGGCCCAAGGTGCGGGCCAGCGCGTGCGAAAGTGTGGTCTTACCCACACCCGGTACGTCTTCAATCAGCAGGTGTCCTCCCGCCAGCAAACAAGTCAGGCAATCCTGAACCTGCGCCGGTTTCCCCACAATCACCGTGTTAAGCTGAGTCAATAATTTTTGTATGGTGTGCTGTGTCTGCATCCCATCACAATAAACGACAAAAACAGTTAAGGAGACGAAGACTGTGTCCAAGACAGGTTATTTCAGCCATCGTGACTGCTGGCTGCACGACATGGGGCCTGCCCACCCTGAATGCGCTGCACGCCTGGATGCGATTGAAGACCGCCTGCTGATCACCGGAGTGGGAGATGCGTTGGACCGGCGCGACGCCCCCAAGGCCACGATGTCCGATCTGGAGCTGGCGCATGAGCGCCTGCATATTGCATCGATACGCGGCCTGTGCGAGATGGCTGCCGACAACCAGGCCATCGGCGGCCCGGCAACCTTGATGCTAGACACCGACACCGCCGTCAATGGCGCCACCTGGAATGCCGCGCTGCGCGCTTGCGGCGCCGCGCTGGCTGCCACTGATGCGGTGATCAGCGGTGAGATGGAAAACGCCTTTTGCGCCGTGCGCCCGCCAGGCCACCATGCAACGCGCAAGCAGGCCATGGGTTTTTGCTTTTTCAACAATGTCGCCGTTGCTGCTAAATATGCGCTGATGCGCCACCAGCTCAAGCGCGTAGCGATTGTCGATTTTGATGTGCACCACGGCAACGGCACCGAGGACATCTGCGCAGGCGACCCGCACATTCTGATGGTGGGTATCTTTCAGCACCCCTTCTATCCCCATTCGGGCGACAAGGACCCGGCCGCGAACATGCTCAATGTGCCGGTACCGGCCTATACCAAGGGCATGGATATTCGCGAGATTGTCGAGACCTACTGGATTCCGCGCCTTGAAGAATTCAAGCCCGAGATGATTTTTATCAGCGCCGGCTTTGATGCCCACCGCGAAGACGACATGGGCCAGTTGGGCATGGTCGAGGCCGACTATGCATGGATTACCCACCGCATCAAGGACATTGCGCGCCGCTTCTGCAAGGGCCGCATCGTCTCCTGCCTGGAAGGCGGCTATGTGATGACGCCGCTGGCGGCCAGCGTGGAAGCCCATATCCGCGTACTTGCCGATCTGTAAACACCTTTTGAGGACCTGGCAATGACCGACAGCAACTTGCTTGTGCAGACCCGTGACGCGCGCGGCGTGGTGACCTTGTGCATGAACGATGCGGCGCGCTTCAATGCGCTGGGTGACGAGATGCTGGCCGCCTTGCGTGCAGCCTTGGCCGCCATTGCGCAGGATGCCTCCGTGCGCGTGGTGGTGCTGGCCGCCGAAGGCCGGGCCTTTTGTGCGGGCCATAACCTCAAGGACATGGCGGCCCACCCGGATCGTGCGTGGTACCAGGACCTGTTTAATCGCTGCAGCCAGGTGATGATGGCGATCCAGAAACTGCCGGTGCCCGTCATTGCGCGGGTGCAGGGTATGGCCACTGCGGCCGGCTGCCAATTGGTGGCGCAATGTGACCTGGCCGTTGCCAGCAGCGACGCCAGCTTTGCCACCAGCGGAATCCAATACGGCCTGTTCTGTGCCACGCCCAGCGTGCCCCTGGTGCGCAATATGCCCATCAAACAAGCGATGGAAATGCTGTTGACGGGTGAGTTCATCAGCGCCGAGCAGGCGCTGGCCCAGGGCCTCGTCAACCGCGTGGCTGTGCCCGAGCAGCTGGATGCGGAGCTGGAACAGCTCGTCGCTGCCATCGTCAGCAAACCCGCCGCTGCCGTGCGCATGGGCAAAGCCCTTGTCTACCAGCAGCGGGAGCTGGGCATCGAAGCGGCCTACCAGGTGGCCAGCCAGTGCATGGCCTCCAACATGATGGACGGCAATGCGCAAGAAGGGGCTCAGGCCTTTGCGCAGAAGCGCAAGCCGGTTTGGTCTTAGGCCCACGCCAGCCCAGGCCAAGCGCCCCAGGAACTCTGCCACTCCTACACCACCCCCTGCGCCATCGGTGATACGGTACGGAACCAGCATATGCTTGCGCGTATGCTTTTTTTTGGACCCGATAAGGCTGGCGCATGGATATCTTTGATCGTTTGAGAGTGGACTTTGAGCAGTCCAGCACCTGGCAGGAGCTGGCGGTTCTGGTGATTTGCATTGGCCTGGCCTGGTTGCTGACGCGCAGTTTTTACCACCATCGCGATGTTGGCAAGCCATCGGTCTGGTTTGGCAAGACGGCCTGGGGCGGGGCGCTGTTCCCACTGCTGGCGCTGCTGTTCACCGCTGCGGCCCGCATGCTGGTAGAGCACTACCAGCCGGTATTTTTGCTGCGGCTGGCGGTGCAGATTCTGCTGTCGCTGGCGGTGATCCGCATGGTGGCCCGGGTGTTGGCCAAGACCTTTCCCAACTCCACCTTGGTGCGGCTGATTGAACGGATCTTCTCCTGGCTGGCCTGGGGCGTGGCAGTTCTCGGCATCCTGGGTGTTTTGCCGCAGGTGATGGCCCAGCTCGACAGCGTGCAGTTCGCGTTTGGCAAGACGTCGATATCGGTGCTGGAGCTGTTCCAGGGCGCGATATCGGTGGGCATGGTGATGTTGGTGGTGCTGTGGATTTCGACCACCTTTGAGCAGCGCGTGATAGACGACATGGTCAAGGACCTGTCCATGCGCAAGATGGCGGTCAACCTGACGCGCATGCTGCTGATCACCATTGGCTTGCTCGTGGCGCTGTCCTTGGTCGGGGTTGATCTGACGGCTTTGTCCGTGCTGGGTGGTGCCTTTGGTGTCGGCCTGGGTTTTGGCATGCAGAAGATCGCCTCCAACTATGTCAGCGGCTTTTTGGTGCTGATCGAGCGGGCCTTGCGCATTGGCGACAATGTGCGCGTCGATGGCTTTGAAGGCCGAATCACCGACATCCGCACCCGCTACACCGTGATTCGCGCCTCCAACGGACGCGAGTCGATTGTCCCCAATGAGACCTTGATCACCCAGCGGGTCGAGAACCTCACCGATGCGGACCAGAAGTTCAATCTGGCGACCCAGATCGTGGTGGGCGCGGACAGCGATGTGGCGCAGGTGCGCGAGGTGCTGAAGAACGCCGCGCTGGCGCAGGACCGCGTGCTGGCTAAGCCGGAGCCCTCGGTTTTCCTGGTGAATTTTGCGCCCGACGGGCTGGAGTTCAGCCTGAGCTTCTACATCAACGACCCGATGAACGGCCAGGCCAATGTGAAGTCGGCGGTCAATATCGCGGTGCTGGAAGGGCTGCGCGCTGCCAAGATCGACATTCCGTTCCCGCAACGTGTTTTGCATATCCCGAACAATGGCGGTGGTGCAATACCTGCCAGCCAGGGCTGATGAACCGCCAACTTGTGCGGAGAATAGAGGCTGGCGCGCGGGGATGCGCCGATAATTGATTGTCATCAGCCGCCTGACCACGAAAAAGCACGGTCGTGCTGTTTTTGTGCGATGATGGCTTGATCCATGCCCATGGCTGAGTGGCCGCGCCTACGCGCCGCTGCTGGCGCAAACCTATTGAACAACTCAGGAGTCGAGGTTTATGAAAGTACTGGTACCCGTCAAACGCGTGGTGGACTACAACGTCAAGGTGCGCGTCAAGAGCGATGGCTCGGGTGTGGACATTGCGAACGTGAAGATGTCGATGAACCCCTTTGATGAAATCGCGGTGGAAGAGGCCGTGCGATTGAAGGAAAAGGGCGTTGTGACCGAGATCATCGCCGTGAGCTGCGGTGTGACCCAGTGCCAGGAAACCCTGCGCACCGCGATGGCCATTGGTGCCGACCGCGCCATCCTCGTCGAAACCGCTGAAGAGCTGCAGCCACTGGCTGTTGCCAAGCTCCTGAAGGCCCTGGTCGACAAAGAGCAGCCAGGCCTCGTGATCTGCGGCAAGCAAGCCATTGACGACGACGCCAACCAGACCGGCCAGATGCTGGCCGCGCTGGGCGACTTGCCCCAAGCCACCTTCGCCTCCAAGGTCGAAGTCGCTGGCGACAAGGTCAATGTGACGCGCGAAGTGGACGGAGGCTTGGAGACCCTGTCTCTGACCATGCCCGCCGTCATCACCACCGACCTGCGCCTCAACGAGCCCCGCTACGTCACCTTGCCCAACATCATGAAGGCCAAGAAAAAGCAGCTCGACACGTTAAAGCCAGAAGACCTGGGTGTGGATGTGAGCCCGCGCCTGAAGACCTTGAAGGTGGAAGAACCCGCCAAGCGCGGCGCAGGCGTCAAGGTGCCCGATGTGGCCACCTTGATCGACAAGCTCAAGAACGAAGCCAAAGTCATCTAACCTTGACCCCCCTGAGTCGCCTGCGGCGCCTTCCCCCCAGGGGGACGACGACCACGCTGCGGGGCGGCCCTTGCTAGTCGTCCCGCTGCACGGGACCGCCAGTTTTGAAGGCCGCGAACGACACCTGACACATTGAATTGAAAGACGATAGACATGACCGCTCTCGTTATTGCAGAACACGACAACCAATCCATCAAGACCGCCACGCTCAACACCGTCACCGCCGCCCTGGCTTGCGGTGGTGATGTGCATGTGCTGGTAGCAGGCGTTGGCGCAGCAGCCGCAGCCCAAGCCGCAGCCCAGATCGCTGGCGTTGCCAAAGTCATCCTGGCAGAAGGCCCCTCGCTCAAAGATGGCCTGGCTGAGAACCTGGCCGCGCAAGTGCTGGCCATTGCCAGCAACTACAGCCACATCCTGGCGCCCGCAACGGCATCGGGCAAGAACGTCGCCCCGCGCGTCGCCGCCAAGCTCGATGTTGCGCAAATCAGCGACATCACCAAGGTGGTGAGCGCCGACACCTTCGAGCGCCCCATCTACGCGGGCAACGCCATTGCCACCGTGCAATCGATCGATGCCACCAAGGTCATCACCGTGCGCGGCACCGGCTTTGATGCAGCAGCGACGACGGGTGGCTCCGCCACCGTCGAAAACGCAGCAGCGGTTGCAGACAGCGGCAAAAGCAGCTTTGTGGGCCGCGAAGTGACCAAGAACGACCGCCCGGAACTCACCGCCGCCAAGATCATCGTCTCCGGTGGCCGGGCACTGGGCAGCGCCGAGAAGTTCAACGAAGTCATGACCCCGCTGGCAGACAAGCTGGGCGCTGCCATTGGCGCCAGCCGCGCAGCCGTGGACGCGGGCTACGCACCCAACGACCTGCAAGTGGGCCAGACCGGCAAGATCGTCGCGCCCCAGCTGTATGTGGCAGCAGGTATCTCCGGCGCCATCCAGCATTTGGCGGGCATGAAGGACTCCAAGGTGATCGTGGCGATCAACAAGGACGAAGAAGCCCCCATCTTCAGCGTGGCCGACTACGGCCTGGTGGCGGATCTGTTTGACGCCGTGCCTGAGATGGCCAGCAAGCTGTAAACCACGTGCCAGCCATCACCCCACGCCGCAGCAGCATCCTGGTGGAGTTGGATGTGGCAGGCAGCGTGGTGGTGAAAAGGTTCTAGAAGGCATCCTTTGGGGATGCCTTTTTTGCGTGTGCACGGCATGCCCCCGCACAGACAACGACAAGACGACACAACGAGGAGACAACGATGAGCTACAAAGCACCCGTCAACGACATGCTGTTTGCGATGGAACACCTGGCCCGCATTGACCAGGTAGCGCAACTGCCCGGGTTTGAAGAAGCGGGGCTGGATACGGCACAAGCCGTGCTGGAAGAGTGCGCGCGCTTCAACGAAGAGATGGTGGCACCGCTGAATGTGCCAGGTGATCTGCAGCCTTCCACCTGGAAGGACGGCGAGGTCCGCACCACGGCCGGATTCAAAGATGCGTTTGCGCAGTATGTGCAGGGCGGCTGGCAGGGCTTGCAGCACCCGGTGGATGCCGGTGGCCAAGGCCTGCCCAAGACGATTGGTGCGGCTTGCGTGGAGATGCTCAACAGCGCCAACATGAGCTTTGCGCTCTGCCCCTTGCTGACCGATGGCGCCATCGAGGCCTTGCTGACGGCCGGCAGCGATACGCTCAAGGCCACCTATTTGGACAAGCTGGTGTCCGGCCAATGGACCGGCACGATGAACCTGACCGAGCCCCAGGCAGGCTCCGACCTGGCGCTGGTGCGCACGCGTGCTGAGACGCAGGGCGATGGCAGCTACCAAGTCTTTGGCACCAAGATATTTATCACCTACGGTGAGCACGACATGGCCGAGAACATCGTGCACCTGGTGCTGGCCCGGGTGGCGGGCGCGCCCGAGGGCGTCAAGGGCATCAGCCTGTTTGTGGTGCCCAAGTTCCTGGTCAATGCCGATGGCACGCTGGGTGCGCGCAACGATGTGCATTGCGTCAGCATCGAGCACAAGCTGGGCATCAAGGCCTCTCCCACCTGCGTGCTGCAGTTTGGCGACCACGGTGGCGCGACAGGCTTTTTGGTGGGCGAAGAGAACCGGGGCCTGGAGTACATGTTCATCATGATGAACGCCGCCCGCTATGCCGTGGGCCTGCAAGGCGTGGCGATTGCCGAGCGCGCCTACCAGCAGGCGGCGGCCTTTGCCAAGGAGCGGGTGCAAAGCCGCCCGGTCGATGGCAGCGTGGCCGGCAGCGCCACCATCATCCACCACCCCGATGTGCGCCGCATGCTGATGACCATGCGTGCCTACACCCAAGGCTGCCGCGCAATGGCCTTGACGGCGGCGGCCGCCTTTGATGCCGCCCATGCCCATCCGGATGCGCAGGTGCGCCAGGATAACCAGGCCTTCTACGAATTCATGGTGCCGCTCATCAAGGGCTACAGCACCGAGATGAGTCAAGAGGTCACCAGCCTGGGCGTGCAAGTGCATGGCGGCATGGGTTTTATCGAGGAGACGGGTGCCGCCCAGCATTACCGCGATTCCAAAATTCTGACGATCTACGAAGGCACCACCGCCATCCAGGCCAATGACCTGGTCGGTCGCAAGACCGCACGCGATGGCGGCCAGGCTGCACGCGGCATCGCCAGCCAGATTGAGCTGACCGAACAGGCCTTGAAGGCCAGTGGTTCAGACGCCGCCCAGGCATTTGCACAGCGCTTGCAGGCTGCGCGCGAGGACTTTCTGGCCGTGGTCGCCTTTGTGGCGGCCAGCAGCAAGACTGCGCCGAATGAGGTGTTTGCAGGCAGCGTGCCGTATTTGATGCTGGCCGGTAATTTGGTGGCGGGCTGGCAAATGGGCCGGGCCTTGCTGGCGGCCGAGCAGTTGCTGGCCCAAGGCGCGGGCGACCGGGCGTTCCTCGAAGCCAAGGTGACAACCGCGCATTTCTATGCCACGCATATTTTGGTAAAAACCTCGGCATTGCGCGAAGAAATCCTGCATGGCGCCAGCACCGTGATGGCCTTGCCCCAAGACAGCTTTTAAGCGCCGAGCCCAGCCCTGGGCTTTTGCCACTGCGCTGGCCCCACGGCGCAGATGGCGCCACCTCTTTGAAGGAGACCTGTATGTCCAAGCTTCCCGGTGCGTTGCAGCACGTGCCTTTTCCGGTCATCGGCTCGCCGCTGTTCATCGTCAGCAACCCCCAGTTGCTGATTGCGCAGTGCAAGGCCGGCATCGTTGGCTCCATGCCCGCGCTCAATGCCCGGCCTGCCGAGCAGCTCGATGACTGGCTGGCCGAAATCACCGAAACCCTGGCCGCGCACAACCGCGCCCACCCTGACCAGCCCGCCGCCCCGTTTGCGATCAACCAGATCGTGCACCGGACCAATGAGCGCCTGGAGCACGACATGGCGCTGTGCGAAAAGTACAAGGTGCCCATCCTGATCACCTCGCTGGGTGCGCGCGAGGACGTGTTCCAGGCTGCGCATGCCTGGGGCGGCGTGGTGATGCACGACATCATCAACAACAACTTTGCGCACAAGGCCATCGACAAGGGCGCCGATGGCCTGATTGCCGTGGCCGCGGGCGCCGGAGGCCATGCCGGCATCAAGAGCCCGTTTGCGCTGGTGCAGGAAATCCGCGAATGGTTTGACGGCCCGCTGGCCTTGTCCGGCAGCATTGCGCACGGCCGCGCGGTGCTGGCTGCGCAGGCGATGGGCGCCGACTTTGCCTACATCGGCTCGGCCTTTATCGCCACCGACGAGGCGCGTGCGGTGGAGGAGTACAAGCAGATGATCGTCAGCTCGAACTCGGACGACATCGTCTACAGCAACCTGTTCACCGGCGTGCATGGCAACTACCTGAGCCCCTCGATCCGCGCAGCTGGCATGGACCCGGATAACCTGCCGGTATCGGACCCCAGCTCGATGAGCTTTGGCAAGGACCGCAAGGCCTGGAAAGACATCTGGGGCAGTGGCCAGGGTATTGGCGCCGTCAAAGCGGTGCTGCCCGCCGCCGAGCTGGTGGCACGCCTCAAGCGCGAGTACTTTGAAGCCCTCGATGCGTTGCAGGCGAGTGGCCCGAGCCGCGATACGGTGGCGGCGCAGGCAGCGTAACGCGCAGATACCAACACCCGCAACGGCGGCTGAACTTTGCCCAACGGGCATTGTCCAACCGCGCTTAACGATGATGGTGTGATGCGATGGACAAGCTGTTTTTTGCCGATGGACCCGCCCAGCCACTGCAGCGCCGCCGCTGCCTGGCGTGGGCAGCCGCTGCGCTGGCCTGTGGCGCTGGTGCTGCCAGCGTGGCCCGGGCGGCCGATGCCAGTTTGCCCGCCGGTGCGCGCAGCATCAGCATTACCCAGGCGCAGCTGCAACAGGCCGTGGCTGCCAAGCTTCCGCTGGCCCGCTCCTGGCAGGGCATGGTTGTCATCCAGCTGCAAAAGCCCAAGGTGCAACTGCTGGCGCAAAGCAACAGCCTGCGCGCAGCCTTTGATATCTGGATCACCGAAAAGCTGATGGGCAGCGAGTACCCGGGCCAGATGACCCTGGACTTTGGCCTCACTTTCCAGGATGCCGATGCCAGCATCCGGCTGCACAATGTGCGGGTGGAGCAGCTGCAGATGCAGGGCGTGCCCAGCGCCTACCAAGGCATGTTCCAAACCTATGCGCCGCGCCTGGCCGAGCAGGTATTGCAGGGCTTGCTGGTGTATGAGCTGCCCGCCAGCCAGCGCATGCTGCTGCAAGGCCTGGGCTACACGGTGGAGCGCATGGAGGTGCAGGAGCAAGGCCTGCGCATTGTGCTGGCGCCCAAGACGGCCGCAGCAGCGCCAGCGCGTTAACTCAGCGTATACGGGTAGTGGGCAGATAAGCCCGGTGCCAGTTGCTCCATCAGCGCCAGGGCTTGTGGGGCCAGCTCCAGCCCCTGGTCTTGCGCCGCTTCCAGTTGCGCCATCAGATCTGCCAGCTGCAGCCATTGCGCCGCATCGATGCCGAGCAGCTGGGGCAGGGCATCAGGGCCTGCACTGTGGTCCAGAAAGGCGACGACCTGGCGCTGGTCACGGCTCAGCAGCCAGCCATCGCCGCTGCCCGAGCAGGCAAACACCCACCAATCCTCTCCCAGGTTTGCCAAAGGGGCATCGCGCCCCCAGGTTTCCTCAGCAGCAGCCAGGTGGTCCAGCAATACAAAATCGCCAGCGATCTCGGTGGTGGGTAGGCCGTGGCCAGGCACCAGCGCCGGCCAGGGAGTGCCGGGCCACAGCTGCTCGGCGATGGTGGAAGCGGCCCGAAGCGCCAGCATCTCAGTCGTTGCCTTCTTTGCGCGCCGGTGATTTGCCGGTCAGCCGGTCCTTGAGGGTCAGCACCCGGGTGACGGCGCTGCCCATGCCCATCAGCTGCATGGCGGTGTCGGGGTTGAGGCGCTGCACATCGTCAAACCAGGTCATCAGCTTGTCGATCAGTTCGTACATCTCCTGCATGCGCTGCTGGGCGTACTGCTCGTCGGCGGAATGGGTCTCTTGCAGCAAGGCCGAGCGCAGCATCGATTGGGTAGGTTCAATCTCGCGGCGGCGGCGCTCTTCGGCCAGGGTGCGAAAGATCTCCCAAACATCCGCCGGCGCCTCGAAGTACTCGCGCCGGTCGCCGGGCTGGTGGCGCATGTGCACCAGGCGCCAGGATTGCAGCTCCTTCAAGCCCATGCTGACATTGGAGCGCGAGAACGACAGGCCCTCGGCAATCTCATCGGCATTGATCGGCTTGGGTGACAGAAAGATCAGCGCGTAGATCTGCCCCACCGTGCGGTTGATGCCCCAGCGGCTGCCCATCTCGCCAAAATGCGACACAAATTGGCGGGTAAGTTCGGGCAGCGGCGTTGGGTCTTGTTTCATGGGCGCAATTATCGGTTTTTTCTGGAAAAGCTGAACAGTATCCGGGTCATGGCCTGGGCTGGCGGGGTGTCGCGGGGCAAGTCTAGGGTCTCATTGATCTTGCAGATTCGCGTCCTTGTGGATCAGAGACATTTTCAGAATCGGTGAGAACAGCGGATCCAGACATCCTCATATGCTTGCGATCATCCTGTGGACTTGGTAATAGGGGGCGTTATTTCTTTGAGGGCAGCTAGCGGCTCGCTGCTGTCATTCACACGTTGGATGGTAATGTCTGCTGCGCAGCGATTGCTGCCACTCGCGCCTGCAATGTGGAAGCCAGCTGCAAGCCAGCCACCGGGCACTCGCGGGTTGTTATGAGACAGTGGCCACAGAACCTGATGAGGCGGTCTGATCGGTTGATCCCGAATCGATCTCCCGGATGCGATCGATCAGTAGGCCACGGATGCCCCTTCTGAACTGCCTCTTGTGCGGCAAGGTGCTGCGATTCTGGGTTGAGCTAATTTGCTACGTCGACACGCTGGGGAAGCCAGAAATGTGGTCATTCCTCTTCCCATGCTCTCAGCTTGGGCGTTGAGGTTTCGCTATTTGCGTTAACCCAAATAACTATTTAAGGTCAACCTCATGAAGAATCGAAATGTCACCCACCGAATGGTTGAGGCTTTCCAGGCTGCGATGCTGCATAACGGAATCAGCGCCGGAGCCGATGCGCTGGGAATCACCCAGCCGGCCATGAGTCGGCTGATAGCCGATCTCCAAAGATCCATGGGTATTTTGCTGTTCGCCAAAAACGGACGCAGCATCAAGCCCACGCAAGAGGCCCATGCTTTGATGGCAAAGGTTCAGCAGTCTTTTCTGGGGCTGGAGCAAATCGTCGATTTTTCCGATCAACTGCGAAAGCAGAAGCTTGGGCAGCTCTCGATCAGCGCAATCCCTTCCATCGGGCATTCCATCCTTCCAGCCGTCATCCGCCAATTGAGAGAAAAATTTCCCGACGTCTTCATCAGCCTTCGAGTTGCTTCGTACATTGAAGTGGCCAGGCACGTCAAAACCCGGCAGGCCGATATCGGGCTCACGGCAGATACGCTCTCGCTGGGAGACCTGGAGACGGTGGCCGAGTTTCCCTCGGAATGTGTATGCATCGGCACCGAGAAGTGGCTCGATCCGAGGGCCGACCACATTCACGTCGGCGAATTCGTCAACAAACCCTTCATCGCTTCATCCGGAACGTTCCAGACGCGCCTGAATGCCTGGCTCAGTGCCAACGGGGTTCAAGCCGATGCCATGATCGAAGCGTCGCTGTTCCAGTCCATCAGCGATCTTTGCCTGGAGGGGCTGGGCATTGCCGTGGTCGATCCCATGACGGCGGCAAAACACCAGAAGCGGGGCGGCGTGGCCTTGCCGCTGCGCCCTTCGATCGGCTACACGGTCTATGCCACGGCCATGAGCGACGCGAAGCTTTCAGTCCCGGCCAAGGAATTAATTCGTTTGGTCGCGGCGGCTTCATGCGCAGAAACATAACATCCATGTATGTATTGATGATCCAGCATCCATAGATATCGGCGGGATCCCTTCCTACCATGAGAACTCGTTCGTTCATCATGTCCAACGGAGAGTGTCCATGTCGTATCACAACCAGCGCCGGTCCCTTATGGCCGCGGCTGCTTTCACCATCCTGATTTCGCTCGGCTCTGCTGCACAGGCAGAGTGGCCGGAAAAACCGATCCGCTTCATCGTGAACGCCGCGGCAGGCGGCGCTGCGGACGGCACGGCTCGGGTTCTGGCGGACGGCCTCAGCAAGCGCCTGGGACAGCCCGTCGTGATCGACAACAGGCCCGGCGCATCGGGGGCCATCGGGCTGGATGCGGTGGCCAAGGCCGCGCCGGATGGATACACGATCGGCAACTCCAATCTCGCGACCTACACCGTTACCGCGCTGACCGCGAAATCACTGCCCTACAACCCTGCCAAGAGCTTCACGCCCATCGCCAAGCAGTGGACGCAGCCCAATCTGTTGGGTGTGAGCCCGGCCCTTCCCGTCAAGAGCGTTGCGGACTTGGTGAATTACGCCAAGGCCAGTCCTGGCCAGGTTTTCTACGGCTCCACGGGCAACGGCACCGCGCTGCACGTGCTCGGCGCATTGTTCGGCAACCTCTCCGAAACCGAGATCACCCACGTTCCGTACAAGAGTGCCCCGGGCGCAGAGATGGACCTGGCGGGGGGCCAGATCCAGATGATGTTTAGCAACTTCACCTCGATGGAGCCCCAGGTGAAGGCGGGCCGCATCAACGCGCTTGCTATTACGGGACCCACTCGTTCTCCCCTGCTGCCCAACGTTCCCACCATCCGGGAGGCCGGTTATACAGACCTGGAAATGGAAACCTGGGGCGGTGTCGTGGGCCCGGCCAATATGCCGCAGGCCATTGTTGAAAGGCTGCACCGGGAGATCAACGCCGTGCTTGCAGACCCCGAGGTCATCAAGAAGCACGAGCGGCTCGGCGCCAAGGTGGCCCCCGCCTCCATTGCCGAATACCGGCAAATGCTCAATGCCGACAGCGTGCGCTGGGGCGAGGTCGTCAAGCGCAACAACATCACGCTCAATTGAGAAAAGCCTTCTGGAACGCACTTCCCGGTAAACATCTATGTCTTCAAATGAAACTGTCGTCGTCGGCGGGGGGCTGGTGGGGGCCGCCATCGCATACGGCGTGGCCAGGTCCGGCGGCCCGGTGACCCTGCTCGATCAGGGCGACGTGGCGCACCGCGCCTCGCGCGGCAACTTCGGCCTCGTCTGGCTTCAGAGCAAGGGCGCGGGGTTTCCCCGCTACGCCCGATGGAGCCGGGATGCCGTTGACCATTGGGGGCCGCTTGCCAGCGAACTCCGTGAGCTTACCGGGGTCGATGTGGATCTCCAGCAAAACGGCGGATTCTGGATTGGCTTCAGTGAAAAAGAAGTTGTCGAGCGGGAGGCGATGCTGGCCAAAATCAATGCCGACGGCCGCACGCCGTTCGAGATGCTCGACCATCAGGCGCTCAAGGCCCGACTGCCCGCGATCGGCCCCAAGGTGGCCGGGGGCAGTTGGTGCCCTCTGGACGGCCACGCCAACCCGCTCAAGTTGCTGCATGCGCTGCATGCGGGCATCAAGGCGCTCGGCGGCCGCATTTGTAGCGGAGTTGACGTGGGCGAGGTTCGTTCGCTCGGCGGAGGACGGGGCTTTCAGGCCAAAAGCAGCGATGGCCGCCAGTGGAGCGGCGCAAAAATCGTGCTTGCCGCAGGCCTGAGCAACAACGTCCTCGCTCCCCAACTGGGCCTTCATGCGCCCGTGCTGCCCAAGCGGGGCCAGGTACTCATCACCGAGCGGCTGAAGAAATTCCTGCCGCACCCCACCAACAAGGCGCGCCAGACCGCCGAGGGCACGGTTCAGCTCGGGTTCTCGGCGGAGGACGTGGGACTGGACGACGGGACGACGGTGGAGGCTATCGAGTCGATCGCCAAACGCTCGGTCGCCACCTTTCCCATACTGTCATCGGTCAAGCTCGTGCGGGCATGGGGATCGCTTCGTGTACTCACCCCCGATGGTTCGCCGGTCTATCAGGAATCGGCCCAATACCCCGGCGCATTCACCGCCACCAGCCACAGCGGAGTCTCCCTGGCAGGCTCCCATGTCTACGAAATCGCGCCATGGATCGCGGGGGTGAAACCAGCGCCGGATGGCATCGAGGAATTCGCTGGCGAGCGATTCCTGGACCCCAATAGGAAATTCAGCAATGCATACTGAAACCCAAGAAACAAAGATTTCCCTGTTTATGTCCGAAGCCGGCTCGCAGGGAAAGAAAGTACGCATTTATTTTGACGGCCAGCCGCTGGACGTTCCGCACGATGTGAGCGTAGCGTCGGCGCTGCTCATGGCGGGCGTGCGGACATTCCGCTCGACCCCGGTTTCCGGCTCTGCGCGCGCACCCTATTGCATGATGGGCGTCTGCTTTGAGTGCCTCGTGGAAATCGACGGCCGCCCCAGCCGCCAGTCATGCCTCACGCAGGTGAGGGACGGCATGGTCATCCAGCGCCAGGAGGGCGCATCCGGGCTGAACATGCAAAGTGCGGAGAACTGATATGGCAACCGATGTTGAATTGTTTGACCTGGTGGTCATTGGTGCCGGCCCCGCAGGGCTTTCGGCGGCCATCGAGGCGCGGCGCTTCGGGCTTTCAGTGGCCGTGCTCGATGAGCAGCGGCGGGTTGGCGGCCAGATCTACCGGGCCGTCGAGGAGTCCAGCCCCCGCCGCCGCGAAGTGCTTGGCGCGGACTACGCTGCCGGCGCAAAACTCGCGCAGGATTTTGCAACCTGCGGTGCCGTGCACGTGGGCGGTGCTGCCGTCTGGAACGTCGCCAGGGACAAGACGGTGTCCTACCTTCTCGACGGCGGTAGCAAGAAAATTCAGGGGCGCAGCCTGGTGCTCGCCAGCGGTGCGATGGAGCGGCCCTTTCCCGTGCCCGGCTGGACGCTGCCGGGAGTCATGGGCGCGGGCGCAGCCCAGATTCTGTACAAATCTTCGGGCGCCGTTCCGACAGAGCCCGTGGTGCTGGCAGGCTGTGGCCCCTTGCTGTTTCTGCTGGCGCAGCAGTATCTGGATGCGGGCGTAAAGATCAAGGCGCTGATCCACACCACGGGGACGGGCGACTATCTGCGTGCGGCCTCCCATGTCCTGGGCGCGCTGCGCGGCTGGAAAGACCTCTCCAAGGGCAGCCAGATGCTGAAGAAAATCCGCAGCCATGGCGTTCAGACGTTCGCGGGAGCCAGCGCGTTCGCCATCGAAGGTGCAGAGAAGGCCGAATCCATTACGTTCACCCACAACGGCCAGAGAAAGCGCGTCCAAGCCTCCCTGGTGCTGCTCCACCAGGGCGTGGTCCCGAATACCCAGCTCAGTTGGGCGCTGCGCGCCGAGCACCGCTGGGATGAACAGCAGCTGTGCTGGATTCCGGTGACCGATGCCTGCGGGCAAATCGAGGAAACCGGCATCTACATCGCGGGCGACAGCCGGGGCATCGTCGGTGCGAAAGCATCCGCGAGCCAAGGCAGGCTGGCTGGGCTGGCGATTGCCCGCCAGCTCCAAGCCATTTCGCCCGAGAAATTCAAGGCGCATGAGCCAGCGATCCTGGAAGAGATCAGGACCCATACGCAGATCCGCCCCTTCCTCGATACCTTGTATCGCCCGCAGGACGCACACCGTATCCCCACCGATGACGAGGTCACGGTATGCCGCTGCGAGGAAGTGAAAGCCGGGCAAATCAAAAAATACGTGGAGGTGGGCTGCCTCGGCCCCAACCAGACGAAGGCGTTCGGCCGCTGCGGCATGGGGCCATGCCAGGGGCGGCTGTGCGGACTGACGGTGACCGAAATCATCGCCAGCGAGAGAAAGGTCAGCCCGCAGGAGGTGGGCTACTACCGCATCCGTCCGCCCATCAAACCCATCACCCTGGGCGAACTCGCCTCATTTGAATAACGCATTTCTCATCAGCCAAGGAGTTTTTCATGGAAATCAAGCGCATCGCCACCGACACCCGCCGCTCCCGTGCAGTCGTCTACAACCACATGGTCTTCGTCGGCGGCCAGACCGCCGACGACAGAAGCCAGGATATTCGCGGCCAAACCGCCCAAACCCTCGAGAAAATCGAGAAGTTCCTGGCGGAAGCAGGAACCGACAAGAGCCGCCTGCTCACTGCCCAGATCTGGATCAAGGACCTCGAACGCGACTTCGCGGGGATGAATGAAGTCTGGAATGCGTGGACTGCGCCCAACGCCGCGCCCACGCGCGCGACCGCGCAGTGCGAGATGGGGGCGAAGGACATTCTGGTGGAAATCATCGTCACGGCCGCGACCAAGTAGCCTGCTAGCCGCTGTCAGCACGCGAAGACGCCGGATCGGGGCTGACTCCACTTGATTTTGTCTTCGCTGAAAACAACCAAGCGGCACCTTTAGGCAAGGCAAACCTGAGGTGCATTCATAGTTACTTCGATGGCTGAGCGGCTGTCTCAGACCCACCTGCCTGTAGTGCTTCGGGAAATAGCGTGAAGATGTTGCTATTTCCAATTTTGAAAATGCATTGAAGGGCGGAAGTTCTTCCTCCTTCAATGAACCCACAGGTAGGCACGCTGCTCCCGTTGAAGCATCTGAAACCTTAGGCCTTGCCCCCTGGTGATCAATGGCTGTAGCCTTGCCCGATTTGAAGAGAATTTGCAGCGCCCAGATGTCTTTGGGCTTGAAGGGTGCCTTCTGACCAACGATCTTTCCCTTGTTGCAGGGCTCGCGATGAACGGCGGCTTTATTGGATTCCATGATGGTCTCCCATCGAGTGGGGGGACGAAGACCATGCGCCTTCTAGATGCCGTTGTCCACGAGTGACCACGGTAGCTATGTCAGTTTTTCGGTTCAGAAAGCCGCCCGGTAATGTTGTTCAATGTCTGATCTCGATCGCAGCCGTCGCTCGACGACTCTGGGCCGAACGCCCGCAATCAGCCTGAAGCTGCCCTCGAGTGAGCAATCATGCATATTAAAGACAGGCACTGACGAAAGCGTAGTGGCCAACGCGATAGCTCAGCAACGCCTCGGAACAGATTGCATCGGCACTTGCACCAGTACTTTCGATAGTGCGTTGCTAATCCAGAAAGGCTTCCTTCTCACTAATTTACGTGATTGGCAGAATCGACTGCTTCAGTAGCATAACCACTAGGAGTTTTTTGCGTAAATGCCGCCTATTCGAGGGACATACAAACTAACTCGCAATCGGTTTGATAGGCGCAAATCGTCGCCCTAGCCGGAACAAGCCGGCCATCCCCGTCGCCAAGGCAGCTCACCATGTTGTTTAGCCATCGCCACGTTCATTCGCGCCAGCCCCATGTCACGCCACGCACCCCACGACTTCCCCGCGCACGCCCGCTCGGGCGTTCGCGCTCACTTGTGGACCGCCTTCTTTATGTTCACCTGCACCTACTTTGCCATGAACGCGGTGCGGGCGCAGAGCAGCCCGCTCAACGACACCGGCCAGACTGCCTGCAACCAGGCAGACAGCACGCTCGCCTCCAACTGCGCCAGCGTAGAAGCCGCCATGCCCGGCCAGGACGCCCGCTTTGGCTGCGATGCCGCACAGGCCACCGGACAACTGCCCGCCAAAACCGGCGGCGGCAATGCAGGCTTTGACTTCACCGCGCTCGATGCATCAGGCACCGTCACCTTGGGCAGCCACGCCTGCGTGCGCGACAACGTCACTGGGCTGATCTGGTCCACTGAGAGCCTGAACTGGGCCAGTGCCAACAACGCTGAGGCTAGCTATTCGCGCTGCGGCTACACCGGCGGCTGGCGCCTGCCCACCAGGCATGAATTGCATTCCATCGTGGATTTCAGCCGCACCGCCCCAGCTATTGACAGCGATTATTTCCCCAACACACACAGCGCTTGGTACGGGACGCCTGATGGGTTCGCTCCAGGAGGTTCCGGCACCGTCTGGTGTGTCGACTTTGAAACTGGAAAGATCAATGGTTGCTACAAGCTCAGCGCCCAGGCTCACTTGGTGCGAAGCGAATAACCGTAATCTTTCTTTTTGTTTTTGAAAGCATGCAAGGCCATTGGCTACTGTGGAGATTGGCTTTCCTGAAAAACAATGACAACAAATTTCAAACCAACCTGGGTGCAGGCCTTGCTGGCCATGGTACTGACATGGCATGCGTCATTGGGTATGGCCGCGCCGCGCTTTACGGTTAACCCGACGACCTCGGACAATAGTGCTACCAATGCTACGGTCACCGATGCAGAGACTGGTCTGCACTGGGACCTTTGTGCCTACGGTGCAAGCAACAGGAATGGCACATGCGACACAACCAGCCATGGCTCCTACGCTTGGGACCAAGCGCTCGCGGAAATGAAGTCCGGCAATGACAACAGGTATCTGGGTTATTCCGATTGGCGGCTACCCAATATCAAGGAGTTGGAATCCCTTGTGACTCTGCTTGTCATCACTACCATTGACGCCAATGCTTTTCCAGACACTCCGACGACTACCTTTTGGACATCCACAAAATGGCTTACGCAAACAGCGATGAACAACGGGCTTGGCCTTTGGCCAGAGCCAGTGACTGCGGCCTTCTTGCGTAAGTCGTGTTTTAAACCGTTGCCTGAAAGCATCTCATGACCATTTATTACCTGGACTACTGCCAGCGCCTGATTTCCACCCTGCGCGCCTGCCATTCACATGGCGCTGCGTTTGTCCGGCGCGCCGCGCTGTTGGGGTTGGTGACCGGGCTGGCGGTTTTGGAGCTGGTCCCTGCGCAGGCAGCTACCAATGTGCCGTACCTGGATGCCAGCGGCACATTGCAAACCGCGGCCACGGCGACTGAGCTGATTACCGGCGGGGGCGCAGCCTCCCTGTCCAGCGGCTGGTATGTGTGCAATGCGGGCACGGCGGTAGCCTACACGGGCACACTCACGGTTCAAGGCGATGTGACATTGATCCTAGCAGATGGCTGTCAGATGAACGTGACAGGCACGGCAGCCGGTGGCGCGGGGATTGATGTTTCTGGCGCGAACCGCCTGACGATTACTGCGCAGTCCACCGGTGCGGGCATGGGTGCACTGGTGGCTGCAGCAGGGGTGGGGGATTTCAGCAACCCCGGCGGGGCGGGCATTGGCGGCGCTAGCTCCTACTGGAACCCGGGCAGCACGGCAGGCACGATCACCATTAATGGCGGCGCGGTCACGGTCACGGGCGGTGGCGGAGGATTTGCATCCGGCGCGGGCATTGGCGGCGGTGCGTCCAGCGAGGGTAACGGTGGTGCGGGCGGCACGGTCACGATCAATGGCGGAACCGTGACGGCGACAGGCGGCAACGCGGCGGCCTCGGGCGCGGGCATTGGCGGGGGCGGGTCAAGCAAGGCAACTGCGGGCTCGGGTGGCACACTTGCCATCCACGGCGGCACGGTTACAGCCACGGGTGGCCAAGGCACCTATGCGGCGGGTGCCGGCATTGGTGGGGGCGGTGCCTATGCTGAGGGCGGTAGCGGTGGCACAGTGACTATTGATGGCGAAAGCGTGGTAAACGCCAACGGTGGACGCTGGTCGGGCGCGGGCATTGGCGGGGGGGGCTCGAATCGCAAGGACGGCAGCAGCGCAGGCGCAGCGGGCACGTTGACGATTGGTAGCGATAGCGCGGTGACGGCCTATGGTGGCGGCTCTGCCTCGGGGGCAACCGATCCAGGCGCGCCTGTGGGTGCGGGTGGCACTTCTGGCATGGGGTCGGGTGCGGCGCAGGCCATCAGCGGCATGTATCGACTGTCGGTATCGAAAGACGCGACCTCGTCTGGCGCCGGCACGGTCAGCCCAACGGGCGTATGGATGATCACTGGCAAGGCGAACATGTCTTTCACTTTTACCCCTATCGGCGGGTCGGTGATCAAGCAGGTCAGCGTGAATGGCATGGGCATTGGTACGCCGGCCAGCTATACGGCCAGCGGTTTGACACAAGACACGACGGTGGTGGTGACCTTTGCGTATCCGCTCACCGGCAGCGTGGCGATCAGCGGATCGGCAGTCGTGGGGCAGAGCCTGGGGGTGAACACAGCGGGCATATTGCAAGTGCAGCCAGGAGCGCTGTCGTACCAGTGGCTGCGCGATGGCAGCGCAATTGCGGGAGCAACCGGTGCCAGCTATACGCTGACCGCCGCCGATGCGAACCAATCCATCAGCGTTCAGGTGGGTTCAGCCCTCTATGCCGGGGTACTCACATCGCTCAGCGTGCAGGCGCTGCCGCTACTAACGGGCACCATCGACATCAGCGGCTCGCCCGTGGTGAAGCAGGTGCTAACGGCTAGTGCAACCGGCACCCCGGCTGGCAGTACGCTGGCCTACCAATGGCTGCGCGGCGGCACGCCTATCGACGCGGCCCTGGCCAGCACCCACACCCTGGTGACGGCGGATATTGGCCAGGCCATCAGCGTGCAGGTATCGGCCACTGGCTATGGCGGGGTGCTGAATTCATCGGCGGTGACAGCTAGCAAAATCACGCCGGTGATCACCAGCCCGCAGGCCACGCCGATTACCTACGGGCAGACGCTGGCGAGTTCGACACCCAGCGGCGCGGGCGTGGACGGCAGCTTTGCGTGGGTGGATGCAACCACCGCACCCAGCGGCGCGGGCACATCCAGCTACCCCGCCACCTTCACGCCAACAGACCCGGCCAACTACAACACGGTGGCGCTGAGCATTGCCGTAACCACCAATCCTACCGCCCCAACGCTGTCCCTGACACCGGCCAGCCTCAGCACCATCACCCTGGGCGGCAGTGCCAATGTAAGCGCTGCCTTGGCCGGGGCCACCAACCCAACGGGCACCGTCAGCTTTAGCGATGACGGCGTAACCCTGTGCAGCGCTAGGGTAGATGGCACTGGCACGGCAAGCTGCTCGGTGCCAGGCCTGCTGCTGGCGGGCGATCACCCAATCAACGCCAGCTACGCGGGCGACAGCAACAACCAGGACGCCACCAGCAGTGTGCAGACGCTGACGGTGAACCCCGCCAGCGTGCCCCTGCCCGGCACGGGCGCTGGAGCCAGCGGCACCGCGCAGGTCAGCATCAGTGGCCCGGCCGGCTGCCTGCTGGATGTAGCGCCAACCATAGCCGCCGCCACACAGGCCGATCAACTGCCCCCAGATGCCACCGCCCCGCTGGGCCTGCTGCGCTTTGCAGTGAAAGACGGCGGCTTAGGCGGCAGTTGCAGCAGCGTGCAGGTGCGCGCCGTCTATCCCAGCGGCAGCCTGGCTGGCCTGGCGGCCTACAAATACGGCCCGCACACCCAAATGACTGGTGCTACCCCAACCACAACGACCGGATGGTACGCCCTTACAGAGGCTGGCATGGTGGGCGATGCCATGAGCTACAGCGTGGCCGACAACGGCGATGGCGACAGCGACAGCACGGCAGGCCGCATCGACGACCCCAGCGCCCCGCTGCGCCTTCCAGGGGCTGCGGCTGCACCCACGTCAGTGCCCACCCTGGGCCACACGGAGCTGGTTTTGCTGGTGCTGCTGCTAGCCGGTGGGGCCGTGGTTGCCAGGCGCACCAACCGCAAAGAGGGCCAGCAATGACCAGTGGGCAACCGCGAGTGATGCGCGTGTGGCCTGTGGGGCGAACGCTGCCCGCACAAGGTTCGCTGGCCGTTACGGATACAGCGAACAGCCCGCCCCTACCGCAGTCAATTGCAAAGCGCACCCGTACAAAACAGCCGCCACCCAACATACTGCAACTGAGAGCCTATATGGACGCCCCGGTTTGCCAAGCCTTCAATTCGTGTGCGGTGAGGTTCAAGATTGCACGCGTATATCCGGACTTTTGCGGCAGCACTTTGCTGCGGTCCCCGGAATTCGCGGACCAAGGTCCCATCGGCTAAGCGCACTCGAAGTGCTGTACTCTTATCGGACTGTCTTGGCCCCGGTCTGACCTGTCTTGCTATCACTGCATAACTGCCGGACCAATCGGTGGTATCTTCTTCTGGTTCGAGGTTGATCGGGCAGAGCCTTGGACTTACGGGATAAAATCATTCCAAGTTTTTATCCGCATCCCCAGTGGGTCACTTCTGTGTGGAAATCAACACAGCCACTCGGCATGGGCACATTTCGGTGACTGCTTTGAGGTGTAGAGGAGACTTCCTCGAAAGGCTCGGCCCAATGACTGCTTTTGACAACAACAGTTGGTGGCATCACTTGTGCTGAACGGCCGCAATCAGCCTTTACCGAACCCTGGCATGCATCAAGAGAACTTCTGCTGATGGCTGTCAGCCGCCACCCCAACCTTGAATGCTCGAGGTTCGCAGGCGGCTAGGCTTGCTAGCTCGCGCGCGTAGTCGTTGTGAGCGTAGGCTCTCCATTCGCACGCGGTGAAAAAATTAACAAGCTCAATGAGCACCTTCAGCAGATGGCCTATGTAAAGTTCACGCATGCTGCCAGCCTCAGGGCGCTCAAACGTCAACTTCTGTAATCCCTGCCACGTTAGACAGGCAGTGGCACTGCCTGCGCAGTGCCACGCCCTTGTCAGAACATTGCTGGCTTGCGTTGCCAAGGCTTGTGCCATTGGTGGGGCAGAGACCAGCCAGGGACTATCTTGCCTACCACAACAACCCATAACAACCGAAATCTGTGGCTGGACATGACCAAAGGGGCTTGCTGTGCTGCCATTGTCTGGCACCACCTGGCTTTCTATGGCCCGATGTCGGATGTCGCAGCACAAGTCACCCCCGACCTGATTGCCTGGTTGACGGAATATGCACGTATCGCAGTGCAGATTTTCCTTGTCATGGGCGGCTTTTTGTCGGCCGCCAGCCTGGCGCCGCAAGGCCTTGCGCGTTTTGGCAGCCCCTTGGCAAAGATTGGTCAGCGCGCGCTGCGCCTGCTGGCGCCTTATTCGGTGGCGCTGCTGTTTGCTGTGCTAGTCGCAGCGCTGGTGCGGCCCTGGTTTGCCCATGATTCGGTACCGGCCGAGCCCACCTGGCAGCAGCTGATCGCCAATGCCTTGATGCTGCAAGACATCAGCGGCGAAGACGCGCTGTCTGCCGGCGTCTGGTATGTGGCCATCGATTTCCAACTGTTTGCCGCCGTGACCTTGCTGTTTGCACTTAGCCGCCGCTGGGCCCGCACTTGGCTGGGCCTGCAGCTGGGCCAGCATGTGGTGATTGCGCTCACCGCCTTGTCTCTGCTGGTGTTCAACCGCCATAGCGAACTGGACATGTGGTTTATCTACTTTGTCGGCGCCTATGGCATGGGGATGCTGGCCTACTGGGGCAGCCAAAGTGCCAAGCCCTGGTCCTGGACTGCGCTGTTGCTGGCGCTGGGTTTTGTGTCGCTGGAACTGGATTTCCGGCTGCGCATTGCGGTGGCCTTGTGCGGCGCGCTGGGCCTGCTGTGGCTGATGCGTATCCCTTCGGATGGCCGCTTGGTTGCCTGGCTCAGCCGCCAAGCGCCCGCGCGCTGGCTGCAGTCGTTGGGTCAGATGGCGTACTCGGTGTTCCTCGTGCATTTCTCCATCGTGGTGCTGTGCAACGCGGTGGTTTCGCACCTGTGGCCCACGCAGCCTTGGTTGAACTGGCTGGGCATGTGCATGGCCTTTGTGCTGTCGCTGCTCGCCGGCCGAGTGCTGTACCTTGGCGTGGAGGCGCGCACCCCCAGCATTCGCTCTGTGGCCCGCTGGGAGCTGGGCCTGGTGGGGGCGGGGTTGCTGGTGAGCCTGCTGGGCGCCCGCTTTGCGATGTAAGCAGGCGTCGTAGCTAAGCCTATTGCTTATTAGCGGTGCAGATCGCCGGCCCGCTCAGGTTGGTAGCTGATGCCGGTGACCTTCACCGTCATGGTCTTGCCGCCCACTGATGGCCAAGCCAGCGCATCGCCAATCGACAGGCCAAGCAGCGCACTGCCTACCGGCGCAAACACCGAAATCTTGCTGCTGCTGTCATCCAGGTCCTTGGGGTAGACCAAGGTCAGCTGGAACTGCTTGCCCGACTCTGCCATGTCAAAGTTGACGGTGGAGTTCATCGTTACCACGTTCGGCGGGATATCGGTTGGCTCCACGATATCGGCACGGGCAATCTCGGCCTCCAGATCCGCCTTGCCGGGGAAGGCGCTTGCCGGCATGGCCTCCAGCAGCGCTTCCAGGCGGTCCACATCCAGAGACGACAGGATGAGTTGGGGTTGGCGAGACATGAAAATTCCCTTCGGAGTATGTAATCCCCGACTGTAGGCCAAGCCCCATGTCGCACCAAAACGGTGCGAATAGCCCTGGTTTTGAGGACGCTTGCATCGGTGGCTGGGAAGGCGCACAATGCATAGAAATACTGTATATAAAAACAGTTATTATGTCTGCCCGCCAAGCCCTTCTGAACACCTTGCCTTCCGCACCGTCACCCGCCCCGGTTGAAGACCCGCAGGCCTTGCGGCGCTGTGCCGAGGAGGTTGATGGACCGGTCGAAGTACGCGTGCCGCTCCCGATGCCACGCAAGGGGCGCGGCGCAGTAGGTGCACCCCGGCACCGTTTTGCCAGCGATGTGCGGGAGTGGGCGGATGACGGCTGGACGCCCGCAACTGCCGAGGCTGGCGACGGCGTTGATGCAGATCTGGGTGCCGACGAGGGCGCCTGGTGGCAGCACACCGCAGAGAGCTTGCCCACCCAGGTGCATGAAGAGCGGGCTCGCAGCGCGATCCAGAAAAACGATTCGCCCGATATCTTCTTTGATCACTCGGTCAACCCCTACCGGGGCTGCGAGCATGGCTGCATTTACTGCTATGCCCGGCCGTACCACAGCTATTTGAATCTCTCGCCGGGGCTGGATTTTGAAACCCAGCTGTTTGCCAAGACCAATATTGCCCAGGTGCTGAAGGCCGAGATCAGCCGCCCGCGCTACCAGCCCGCCTCGCTCAATATAGGGTCAGCCACCGATTGCTACCAGCCGATTGAGCGCGATCTGGGCCTGACGCGGCAGCTGATCGAGGTGCTGGGCGAGGCCGAGCATCCTTACTCGCTGATCACCAAGAGCAGTGCGGTTGAGCGCGATATCGACTTGATCGCCGCTGCAGCGCGCAAAAATGCGGCGGCTGTCTACATCACCATCACCAGCCTCGATCCGCAGCTGACTCGCTTGCTGGAGCCCCGGGCCGCTGCGCCGCACAGGAGGCTGCGCACGATACGCCGGCTGGCGGAGGCAGGCATTCCGGTGGGGGTGAGCGTGGCACCGCATATTCCGTTTTTGACCGAGGACATGGAAGAGGTGCTGGCCGCCGCACGCGATGCCGGTGCGACCACTGCCTTCTACACCGTGCTGCGCCTGCCCTGGGAGCTGAACGGGGTGTTCCAGCAGTGGCTGCAAGCCCATTACCCACAACGCGCAGACCGGGTGATGGAGCGGGTGCGCGACCTGCACCAGATCAGCGAAGAGGACCGGCTGAGGGGCAAGAGCTACGACAGCCAGTCCTTTAGCCGCATGAAGGGCCAGGGCCTGTGGGCCGACCTGGTGCGCCAGCGTTTCAGGCGGGCCTGCGCGCAGCTGGGCTATGGGCGCGAGCGGATCAAGATGGACTGGCAGGGCTTTGAAGCCTGGCGCGCTCGGCAGTTGATGCAGCCAACGCGCGCGGGTGGGGCGGCGCAGGCACCGCACCCGGGCCAAGGCAGTTTGTTTTAGCCAGGTTTGCGTGCGCTGTGGCCTGCTGCAGCGGAGGCCAGGCGAGCAACGGCGGGCGGGGTGGCCGAGGCCGCCGCACGGCCCTTGCAGCTGGCAAAAATATCCAGCTCGGGCTGGTGCAGCGCGGTCTGCACATCGGTCAGGCCCAGCATCGAGTGGAACAGGTTGTCATGGCTGATGCGGGCGCTGCCCACGGCCTGCTGCAGGCAGCTGGTGCTCATGCCCATGCGCTGCTGCATCGCAGGTGACAACCAGGTGATCCAGGGCACATGCTTTTGCACATCGGGGGCAACCGAGTAGGGCAGGCCGTGCAGGTAGATATTGTTCTCGCCCAGCGATTCGCCGTGGTCGGCCACATACATCATCGCGGTGGGCTGGCGCTGGCCCTTGCTGGCCAGCCAGTCGATCAGGCCGCTCAGCATACGGTCGGTGGCCACTACGCTGTTGTCATAGGCGTTGATGAGCGATGCGCGGTCGCAGGACTGCAGGTTGACGCTGTTGCACTCGGGGCTGAAGGCTTTGTCTTGGGCGAGCGAGCGCTTGAAATAGGCGGGGCCATGGCTGCCCATCTGGTGCAGCACCAGCACGACGCCCTTGGCACGCTGCTCGGCCGGCAGCGCGTTGATGCGCTCGTCCAGGCCTTCAAGCAAGGCCATGTCCACGCATTCGCCATCCTGGCAAAAGGCTTTGCGTGCGGCTGCGGGCAGGTCGTTCTCGGTGTTGGCGTTGTGTACGCGGGCGCACACGCCCTTGCAGCCCGATTGGTTCTCGACCCAAAGGACGGCCAGGCCTGCGCGCTGCAGCACATCAAGCAGGTTCTCATAGGATTTGCTGCTGTCCTGGCTGCTGCGCCCCAGGTGGGAGAACATGCAGGGCACGGAAACGGCGGTGCTGGTGCCGCAGGACCAGGCATTGGTGGCGATGGCCAGATCGCGGCGTGCAGACAGCAGCGGTGTGGTGGCCCGTTCAGAGCCGTTGGTGGCAAAGTTGCCGGCACGGCCCGTCTCGCCCACCACCAGCGCATAAATCGGAAAGCTGGCCTGGGCGGCATAGCTGGCGCCGAGCTTGGCATCTTCGCCAATTGGGTACAGCGTAGTGTCGCGGTGCTGGATTTGCTGTGCGGCCAGGTTGCCGACGGCATAGACGGTGGACAGCGGGTTCATCATGTAGCGCAAGCTGGTGTGGTTGCGCATGGCAGATGAGATAGGGCGGAACCCGGCCATCACCACCACCACCATGGCCAGCACGGCCAGCAGCACCATGCCCAGCTGCTTGAGCACCGGGCGCCAGCCCGGGTGGCGCGGCAGCGTCTGGCGATACAGCCACCAGGTGGGTGGAATGGCGATGGCGCCGACGGTGACAAACAGGCTCCAGTGCAGCAGGTCGGCCGCTTCCTTCACATCCGTCTGCAGCACATTGACCAGCATGGATGCGTCAATGGCGATGCCGTAATTCAGCATAAAGCAGGCGGCAAAGGCGGCAATCCAGCACAGCGCCATCATCAGCGGTTTGGCGGCACGACCCCAGCTGACCAGGTTCAACAAGGCCCAGCAGGCGCAGGCAATGGCGGCCCCTAGGCTCAGGCCCAGCACCCACTGTTGGGCGCTGCTCAGGCCTTCGGCCTGCGATATCGCCTTCCACAAGGCCAGGTTGCCCACGCTGGCCAGCCACAGGCTGATGAACAGGCTCCACTGCCACACCGGTCGCGATGGGCGGGTGGCAGCAGCTGCAGTGGTGGCCGTGGTGGTCAGGTCGGCGCTGAATGGCAGGTTGGCCGAGTGGGGAGGGAATGCCGCGGTGTCTGCGGCCTTGCCTGTAGGAGTGATAAACCGGGCAAAGAATGTCATGGCGCCATGGTCGGCGCGCAAACTTAACAAGCGATTAATACGCCAGCGGGCATGAAAAAACCCGCCGAAGCGGGTTTTGAAGCGGTTGCGATCGCAGCACCTGGCAGCGCAAGCACTGCCAGGGCCGGTCTATCAGCGCTTGGCGATAGGCTGCACTTCGCGGGCCACCGAGCCGGTGTACAGCTGGCGTGGACGGCCAATCTTGTACTCGGGATCGGCCATTTGCTCGTTCAGCTGGGCGATCCAGCCAACGGTGCGGGCCAGTGCGAAGACGCCGGTGAACAGCTTCACAGGGATGCCGATGGCGCGTTGCACGATGCCGGAGTAGAAGTCGACGTTCGGGTACAGCTTGCGCGACACGAAGTAGTCGTCTTCCAGTGCAATCTTCTCGACTTGCTTGGCCAGCGCGAACAGCGGATCGTTTTCCAGGCCCAGTTCGGCCAGGATCTCGTTGCAGGTTTCCTGCATCAGCTTGGCGCGCGGGTCGTAGTTCTTGTACACGCGGTGGCCAAAGCCCATCAGCTTGACGCCGCTGGACTTGTCCTTGACCTGCTCCATGAACTCACCGACCTTGGCGATGCCGCCGTTGGCCTGGATGTGTTCCAGCATGTTCAGGCAGGCTTCGTTGGCGCCGCCGTGGGCAGGGCCCCACAGGCAAGCAACGCCAGCGGAGATGGCTGCAAACGGGTTGGTGCCCGACGAGCCGCACAGGCGCACGGTCGAGGTCGACGCGTTTTGCTCGTGGTCTGCGTGCAGGATGAAGATGCGGTCGAGCGCGCGCTCCACCACCGGGTTCACCACATACTCTTCGCAAGGGTTGCCGAACATCATGCGCAAGAAGTTGCCTGCATAGGACAGGTCGTTCTTGGGGTACATGTAAGGCTGGCCCGTACCGTACTTGTACGACATGGCCACCAGGGTAGGCAGCTTGGCGATCAAGCGGATGGCAGCGATGTTGCGGTGCTCGGGGTTGGTGATGTCCGTGCTGTCATGGTAGAAGGCCGACATGCCGCCCACCAGGCCCGTCAAGACGGCCATGGGGTGCGCATCGCGGCGGAAACCACGCAGGAAGAACTGCATCTGCTCGTTGACCATGGTGTGCTTGGTCACCGTGTCTTCGAACTCGGCCTTTTGCGCTTCGTTAGGCAGTTCGCCGTACAGCAGCAGGTAGCAGGTTTCGAGGTAGTTGCAGTTCTTGGCCAGCTGCTCGATGGGGTAGCCGCGGTACAGAAGTTCACCCTTGTCACCATCGATATAGGTGATGGCCGACTGGCATGCTGCCGTCGAGAGGAAACCGGGATCGTAGGTGAACATGCCGGTCTGCGCGTACAGCTTGCGGATGTCGATGACATCCGGGCCGATCGAGCCCTGGTAGACGGGAAGGTCTACGCTTGCTGCGCCGTTGCTAAACGATAGCGTGGCTTTGTTGTCTGCTAGTTTCATAAAACTGGTTCCTTCTCGAGTTAGTCCGCAAGAGATGCACGTTGTTTTCGGCTGCGCAACATCTCCAGCACTTCATGAACATCTGGCGTGTCGAGGTCGCCTGTCAGTTCCTTGCGCTTGAGCAGCAAGTCCAACAGGTCGTTGTCGGCCAGGTTCATCAAAGTGGTCAGCCCATGCGCCTGGCGGACATTCAGGCTTGCTCCGTAAGTCCGGAAGAACTGCTCGACGAAGATATCGTTCTCCACCAGGCCTCGGCGACTACGCCAGCGCAGCAGATCGCGCGCACGTTCATCCAGCAGTTCGTTTTCCATCATTGCTCTATCTGGTTCTTACACCGCACGGCGAACCATCAGTTCCTTGATCTTGCCAATCGCCTTGGTGGGGTTCAGGTGCTTGGGGCACACGTCCACGCAGTTCATGATGGTGTGGCAACGGAACAGACGGTAGGGGTCTTCCAGGTTGTCCAGGCGCTCGCCGGTGTGGTCATCGCGGCTGTCGGCGATGAAGCGGTAGGCCTGCAGCAAACCTGCCGGGCCCACGAACTTGTCGGGGTTCCACCAGAACGAGGGGCAGCTGGTCGAGCAGCTCGCGCACAGAATGCACTCGTACAGGCCGTTGAGCTCTTCGCGCTCTTCGGGCGACTGCAGGCGCTCTTTCTCGTTGGCGACAAAGCTGTCGGCCATCAAGTAGGGCTTGATCGAGTGGTACTGCTTGAAGAACTGGGTCATGTCCACGATCAGATCGCGGATGACTGGCAGGCCGGGCAGCGGCTTCAAGACGATGTCACCCTTGAGGGTGTTCATGTTCGTCAGGCACGCCAGGCCGTTCTTGCCGTTGATGTTCATCGCGTCCGAGCCGCAGACGCCTTCGCGGCAGGAGCGGCGGAAGGAGATCGAGGGATCGAGTTCCTTGAGCTTGACCAGCGCGTCCAGCAGCATGCGTTCCTGACCGTCGAGCTCTACCTCCACGGACTGCATGTAGGGCTTGGCATCTTTATCGGGATCGTAGCGATAGATTTTGAAAGTACGCTTCATTTTGGGATGTTCTTTCGTGGGCAGCTGGGAGTTAGAACGTACGGACCTTGGGCGGCACCGACGGCACGGTCAGCGGCTTGAGTTGCACTGGCTTGTATTCCAGGCTGTTGGCAGCGCTGTACCACAGCGTGTGCTTGAGCCAGTCGATATCGTTGCGGCCCAGTGGGTACTTGGGATCGTCAGCAGGGTGCTCGTAGTCGTCCACGGTGTGGGCGCCACGGCATTCCGTACGGGCAGCGGCCGAGACCATCGTGGCCTGTGCCACTTCGATCAGGTTGGCCACTTCCAGTGCTTCCATGCGGGCGGTGTTCCAGACCTTGGACTTGTCCTTCAAGGTCACGCCACCGACGCGGGCACGGATTTCGGCAATCTTCTTGACGCCTTCGTCCATGCTCTTTTGGGTGCGGAACACACCAGCGTGCTGCTGCATGCAGGCGCGGATGTCGTTGGCCACGTCCTGCGCGTACTCGCCGCTGCTCGAATCGTCGAGCTTGTTGAGGCGCGACAGCGAGAAGTCCGAGGCGTTGTCCGGCATGGGCTTGAATTCGCCGTAGCCATTGACGTAGTTGACGATGTGCTTGCCAGCGGACTTGCCGAAGACCAGCAGATCGAGCAGCGAGTTGGTGCCCAGGCGGTTGGCGCCGTGCACCGACACGCAGGAGCATTCGCCCACGGCATAGAGACCGTTGACGACCTTGTTCTCTTCGCCATCCCAGACAACGACCTGGCCGTTGATGTTGGTGGGGATACCGCCCATCTGGTAGTGGATGGTGGGCACCACAGGAATCGGTTCCTTGGTGATGTCCACGTTGGCGAAGTTATGGCCAATTTCCTCCACCGAAGGCAGACGCTTGCGGATGGTTTCTGCACCCAGGTGGGTCATGTCCAGCAGGATGTAGTCCTTGTTGGGACCGCAGCCACGACCTTCCTTGATTTCCTGGTCCATCGAGCGCGAAACGAAGTCGCGCGGTGCCAGATCCTTCAAGGTAGGCGCATAGCGCTCCATGAAACGCTCGCCATCGCTGTTGCGCAGGATAGCGCCTTCACCACGGCAGCCTTCGGTCAGCAGCACGCCTGCGCCGGCCACGCCGGTGGGGTGGAACTGCCAGAACTCCATGTCTTGCAGCGGGATGCCAGCGCGCGCTGCCATGCCCAGGCCGTCGCCGGTGTTGATGAAGGCATTGGTCGATGCCTGGAAAATACGGCCTGCGCCGCCGGTGGCCAGCAGCACAGCCTTGGCGTGCAGCTCGTACAGGTCGCCGGTTTCCAGCTCGATGGCGGTCACGCCGACCACATCACCGGATTCATCACGGATCAGGTCGAGCGCCATCCACTCCACGAAGAAGTTGGTCTTGGACTTGACGTTTTGCTGGTACAGCGTGTGCAGCATCGCGTGGCCGGTACGGTCAGCGGCTGCGCAAGCGCGTTGCACGGGCTTTTCGCCATGGTTGGCGGTGTGGCCGCCAAACGGGCGCTGGTAAATGGTGCCGTCCGGGTTGCGGTCGAAAGGCATGCCGAAGTGTTCCAGCTCATACACCACCTTGGGTGCTTCGCGGCACATGAACTCGATGGCATCCTGGTCACCGAGCCAGTCCGAGCCCTTGATGGTGTCGTAGAAGTGCCATTCCCAGTTGTCGGGCGACATATTGCCCAGCGATGCGGACACGCCGCCTTGCGCTGCCACAGTGTGCGAACGGGTGGGGAAAACCTTGGACAGAGCGGCCACGGACAGGCCAGCCTTGGACAGTTCCAGCGCAGCGCGCAGGCCGGATCCGCCAGCGCCGATGATGATTACATCAAACTTGCGCTTTGTGATGTTCTCTTTTGTATAGCTCATTGTTCTCTTTCAATCGCGGGGATCACAGACGCCACAGAACCTGGAGGCCCCAGCCGAGGCAGCCGACCAACCAGACCAGCACAAAAATCTGCAGCACCAGGCGCAGACCGACGGGCTGGACGTAGTCCATGAAGATTTCACGCATGCCCACCCAGGCGTGGTAGGCCAGTGCCACCAGAGTGCCGACGGTGATGAACTTCATCCATTGCTGGGCGAAGATACCTGCCCATTGCTCGTAGCCGATAGGGCCCTTGATGAGCAGCACCTGGGCCAGCAGGGCCACGGTGAACAGGGCCATCAGCAGGCCGGTGACACGCTGGGCCAGCCAGTCGCGCAAGCCATAGTGGGCACCGGTCACGACGCGTTTGGAGCCGTAATTGATGGACATGGGGAATCCTTTCTTATTTATCAGTGAATGCAGTCGCGGGCGATCAGTACAGGCCGAACAGCTTGGCGCCCAGGATGGCGGTCAGCAGCAGGCTGATGGCAAAGCAGGCCAGGGCCGAGGTCTTGCCGAATTCCTTGTTGACCGACTTGTGCGACACGTCCATCCAGATGTGGCGCAGGCCAGCGCAGAAGTGGTGCAGGTAGGACCAGATCAGGGCCAGCACGGCCAGCTTGATGAACCAGCCCGGGAAGATGCCGGCGCCGGTGTTGAAGGCGGCGGTGAAGCGGGCGTAGGAGTATTCAGAGGTGATCGAGGTGTCGAGCAGCCAGATCACAAAGGGCAGCAGGAAGAACATGACCAGACCGCTGGCACGGTGCAGGATCGACAGCTTGGCCGCTACCGGCAAGCGGTAGGTGGTGAGGTCCGAAATGGGGTTGATATTGCGAAACTCGGGCCGCTTCTTCGTGGTATCTGACATGGTGTGAAATCTTTCGTGGATGTAACTGCTATGTAATCGCTTGCCTCAAACCTGCAAAATTTTATTGCAATGCAGCGCGCAGGTCTAAGGGTTTCTCTTTAACCCCGTGGTGACTACTCTGACTTGACCGCTGCACTAGCTCAGGGTATTGCTGTAGTGGTGGGTGTCTGTGCGGTAAAGGCCTCGTCGTAATTCCATCGGAACATCGTTGTAGGTATACGCCACACGCTCGACGCTGAGCAGCGGGGTGTGGCCGTCGATGTGTAACAACTCGGCCTGGGCCGGGTCGGGTAAAACGGCGCGCAATTTCTCTTGCGCGCGCACCATGCGCACGCCGTACTCCACCTCGAACATCGCATAGGTGGCACCGGGGTAGTCGCGCATCTGCTCGGCAGACAGGCCCTTGAAGCTGCTGCTCGGCAGCCAGATGTCTTCGACAATCGTGGGAATACCGGCAAACACCAGCACGCGGCGCACATGGATCAGCGATTCGCCGGTGGGTACCTGCAGCAGCTTGCAGATCTCGCTCTGGCCCTTGGTGCTGCGGCAGGAGATGATGTTGCGCTGCGCCGGGCCTTCTTCATTCAGGTCGCCGCTGTCCGGAAGGAGACGCAGGAAGCGGTATTGCACATTGCGCTCGGCATGGGTGGCCACAAAGGTGCCTTTGCCCTGGCGGCGCAGCAGCAGGTTCTCGGCCGCCAGCTCGTCGATGGCCTTGCGCACGGTACCCTGGCTCACGCGGTAGCGCGCGGCCAGCTCCATCTCGCTGGGGATCATTTCGCCCGGTTTCCAGGCACCCGCCTGCAGGCTTTGCAGGATCAAACCTTTGATCTGCTGGTAGAGGGGGCTGAAAGCTGGGGTCGCACCACCCACGCTGTCGCCAGCGGACGTGATTCCGGTGTCGTTTGCATTCGGGGTGGAAGATGTCATGCGCTTGTCTTGGGAGAGATTCAATCTCTCGGGTGCCACAGTGAGCGTGGCACCAATCGGTTCAAATTCTCAGCGCGCATTGTATAGCGCAACCGGGGTCAATCATATCTTATATAAGACATAAGACAAATTGACTGACTGATCTGTTCAAGAGTACACTTACGCGCTGTTTACAGACCTGCCGTCGGGGAATCCCGGTCGCTGATTCCAGTCGTTTTGACACCCTCTCCGATGCTGGCCTGCTTGGACGCCTCTTTTCTATTTTCTGGAGTTATCCCATGAGCAAGAAGCCCGTACGTGTCGCCGTCACCGGTGCCGCTGGTCAAATCGGTTATGCCCTGTTGTTCCGCATCGCTTCGGGCGAAATGCTGGGCAAGGACCAGCCTGTCATCCTGCAACTGCTGGAAATTCCTGACGAGAAGGCACAAAACGCGCTCAAGGGCGTGATCATGGAGCTGGAAGACTGCGCTTTCCCGCTGGTCGCCGGTATCGAAGCCCACAGCGATCCGCTGCAAGCCTTCAAGGACACCGACTACGCGCTGCTGGTCGGTGCTCGTCCTCGCGGCCCAGGCATGGAACGTGCTGACCTGCTGGCTGCCAATGCCCAGATCTTCACCGCCCAAGGCAAGGCCCTGAACGCTGCCGCTTCGCGCAACGTCAAGGTGCTGGTGGTTGGCAACCCTGCCAACACCAATGCCTACATCGCGATGAAGTCGGCTCCCGACCTGCCAGCGAAGAACTTCACCGCCATGCTGCGCCTGGACCACAACCGCGCTGCCTCCCAACTGGCTGCCAAGGGTGGCTTCAAGGTGGGCGATATCCGCAAGCTGACCGTCTGGGGCAACCACTCGCCCACCATGTACGCCGACTACCGTTTCGCCACCGTGGACGGCAAGTCCATCAAGGAAGCGATCAACGACCAGGCCTGGAACAAGGACGTGTTCCTGCCGACCGTTGGCAAGCGTGGCGCCGCCATCATTGCAGCGCGTGGCCTGTCGTCGGCAGCTTCGGCCGCCAACGCCGCTATCGACCACATGCGCGACTGGGCCCTGGGCTCGGCTGGCGAATGGGTGACCATGGGCGTGCCTTCGAACGGTGAATACGGCATCCCTGCTGGCATCATCTTCGGCTTCCCTGTGACCACCGACAACGGCGAATACAAGATCGTCGAAGGTCTGGAGATCGACGCGTTCTCGCAAGAATGCATCGACAAGACCCTGGCTGAGCTGCAAGGCGAGCAAGACGGCGTCAAGCACCTGCTGTAATCAGGCGCCCACCAGCATGCTTGCATGGAATGCCCAGCTCTACAGCCGGTTTGAGGACGAGCGCACGCGCCCGGCCGCTGACCTGCTGGCGCGCGTAGCCCTGCCCAGTGATACCGCCTATGTGGTGGATCTGGGCTGCGGGCCGGGCAATTCCACCGAGCTGCTGGCCCAGCGCTTTGTGCAGGCACGGGTGTTGGGTGTTGACCAGTCGCAAGACATGCTGGCCGCTGCGCGCCAGCGTCTTGCGCATGTGCATTTTGAGCAGGGCGATATCGCCCAATGGCAGGCTCCGCTGCACAACGGGCGTTTGCCCGATTTGATTTTTGCCAATGCGGCCCTGCAATGGGTGCCAGACCACCACGCGCTGCTGCCCCGATTGATGGGCATGTTGGCCCCCGGTGGCGTACTGGCTGTGCAGATGCCGGACAACCGCGACGAACCCAGCCACCGCCTGATGCGCGAAGTGGCCGCGCTGCAGCCCTGGGCTGCAGAGATCGGCGATCCGCATGCCCTGCGCACGGATTTGCTGGCCCTGAATGATTACTACGATGTGCTGGCCCGTGATGCCCAGGTGGATGCCTGGCGTACGGCCTACCAGCACCCGATGGACAGCGCCGAGGCGATTGTCCAGTGGGTGAGCGGCACGGGTCTGCGGCCGTTTCTGCAGCCGCTGCCCTCCGACTTGCAAACCAGCTTTGTGGCCGAATACACCCGCCGCATCGATGCCGCCTACGCTCCGCGCAGCGATGGCCGGCGCCTGCTGGCCTTTCCCCGCTTGTTTTTGGTGGCCCGCCGCCCCATCTAAGCCTTGACCATGAGTATCTCTGCCATCCATCCCGCACAGGTTCTGCTCGGCGCCCAGTCTGGGGCGCTGGCGCTGCCGGTCTGCGACCACTACAGTGGCGTCGAAGACCGCATGCGCAAGAGCCTGGCCTTGCAAGCGCAGATGACGGAAGAGTTCGGCCGCTGCGTGTTCGATGTGACCCTGGACTGCGAAGACGGCGCGGCCGTTGGCCAGGAAAAAGCCCATGCCCAGCTGGTGGCCTCGCTGGCCAAGAACGCGGCACCCGGCGCTCGCGTGGCCGCCCGTGTGCATGCCGCCGACCACGCCGCGCTGGCTGAAGATATCGCCACCATCGCTGGCGAGGCGGGCGACAGGCTCTGCCACATCATGCTGCCCAAGGTCGAGTCGGTGGACGACATCGACCAGGTCGACCGGCTGCTGCAGCGCGCCACCGATGTCCAGATTCCTTTGCATGCACTGATTGAATCACCTCAGTCAGTTCATCGCGCTTTCGAGATCGCAGCCCACCCCCGGGTGCAAAGCATCAGCTTTGGTTTGATGGATTTTGTATCAGCACATGGCGGCGCCATTCCATCCAGCGCCATGGGCGTGCAGGGCCAGTTCACACATCCCTTGGTGCTGCGCGCCAAGCTGGAGATAGCCGCTGCCTGCCATGCCTACGGCAAGGTGCCATCGCACTGCGTGGTGACCGAGTTCAAGAACCCCGATGCGATGGAGCAAGCCGCACGCCGCGCCTATGGCGAGCTGGGCTACACCCGCATGTGGAGCATCCACCCCGCGCAGATCCGTCCCATCCTGCAGGCCTTCGCGCCCACGCAGAGCCAGGTCGACGAAGCGGCCCGCATCGTGCGGGCGGCGGCAGACGCGCAATGGGCGCCGATCAGCGTCGACGGGGTGCTGCACGACCGTGCAAGTTATCGTTACTTTTGGCAAATTTTGGAGCGTGCCGCGCAGACGGGTTGTCCGTTGCCGAGTACAGTTCGGGACTGGCTGTAACCATTCTGGACAGCCGTTTTCCTGTTTCTTGCGTTGTACCGCGGGAGTTGTTATGAAAAATCGCGTGATTTCTTTGTTGGTCTTGGTTCCTGCGCTGACGCTGGCTATGGGCAGTGTGCAGGCACAAGAGAAGAAGGCGGCCACGCCAGCGGCCAAGACGACCGCTGCCAAGCCCGCGGCCAAACCCGTTGCCAAGAAGGCTCCGGCCAAAAAAGCCCCCGCCAAGCGCGCCTCCACCGCCAAAAAGGGTGCGGCAGTCGCTGCGGGCGCCGGTGCAGCAGCCGCCGCGGCCGCCATCCCTGTGCAGCAAACCCTGACCCCCGCCGAGCTGGCCATTGCAGAGCAGGTCTACCAAGGCCGCATCAACTGCGAGCTGGGCGCCTCGGTCAATATCGCCAAGGATTCCGTCAACCCTGGCTACTTCTTCATTGAAGGCAAGGGCTTCAAGTACCACATGTCGCCGGTGGCGACCTCCACCGGTACCGTGCGTCTGGAAGACCAGCATGCAGGCGCCATGTGGCTGCAAGTGGCCAACAAGTCCATGCTGATCAACCGCAAGCTGGGCCAACGCCTGGCCGATGAATGCATGAGCCCCGAGCAAAACCAGGTTGCCGAAGCCATCAAGAAAAACCCACCTGCCGCACTGTTTGAAGGCAACGGCCGCTGATAAGAACAGCGGCGCGGAAGCCCGACGCCTTGCGAGCGCCCCACCATTGAAATAGAGAACCGGAGAACGTATGTTGAAAGCCTACCGCGACCATGTGAGTGAGCGTGCCGCTCTGGGCATCCCCCCGCTGCCGCTGGATGCCAAGCAGGTCGCTGACTTGATCGAGCTGATCAAGAACCCGCCTGCCGGTGAAGACGCATTTCTGCTTGATCTGCTGACCCACCGCGTGCCCCCAGGCGTGGACGATGCCGCCAAGGTCAAGGCTTCCTTCCTGGCTGCCGTGGCGCACGGCGACCTGAAAGTGGCGCTGATCTCCAAGGCCAAGGCCACCGAGCTGCTTGGCACCATGGTGGGCGGCTACAACGTGCATCCGCTGATCGAATTGCTGGATGACGCCGAAGTGGCCGCTGTGGCCGCCGAAGCGCTCAAGAAGACGCTGCTGATGTTCGACTTCTTCAACGACGTCGCAGACAAGGCCAAGGCCGGCAATGCCAAGGCCAAGGAAGTGATGCAAAGCTGGGCGGATGCCGAGTGGTTCACATCGCGCCCCGAAGTCGAGAAGAAGATCACCGTCACCGTCTTCAAGGTGCCCGGCGAGACCAACACCGACGACCTGTCGCCAGCGCCAGACGCCTGGAGCCGCCCCGACATTCCTCTGCACTACCTGGCCATGCTGAAGAACACGCGTCCTGACGCGGCCTTCAAGCCCGAAGAAGACGGCAAGCGCGGCCCCATGCAGTTCATTGACGACCTGAAGAAAAAGGGCCACCTGGTGGCCTATGTGGGCGACGTGGTCGGCACTGGTTCTTCGCGCAAGTCGGCTACCAACTCCATCGTCTGGGCCACCGGCCAGGACATCCCCTTTGTGCCCAACAAGCGCTTTGGTGGTGTGACCTTGGGTGGCAAGATCGCTCCCATCTTCTTCAACACGCAAGAAGATTCGGGCTCGCTGCCCATCGAAGTGGACGTCTCCAAGCTGGAGATGGGCGATGTCATCGACGTGCTGCCCTACGACGGCAAGATCCTCAAGAACGGCGAGACCGTCACCGAGTTCCAACTCAAGAGCGATGTGCTGTTTGACGAAGTGCGCGCTGGCGGCCGTATCAACCTGATCATCGGCCGTTCGCTGACCGCCAAGGCCCGCGAAGCGCTGGGCCTGCCCGCATCCACCGTGTTCCGTCTGCCCCAGGCGCCTGCCGAATCGAACGCTGGCTTCACCTTGGCGCAGAAGATGGTCGGCCGTGCCGTCGGTCTGGCAGAAGGCCAGGGCGTGCGCCCCGGTACCTACTGCGAACCGCGCATGACCACCGTGGGCTCGCAAGACACCACCGGCCCGATGACCCGTGACGAGCTGAAGGACCTGGCTTGCCTGGGCTTCTCGGCCGACATGGTGATGCAGTCCTTCTGCCACACCGCCGCTTACCCCAAGTCGGTGGACGTGAAGACCCACCGCGAACTGCCCCAGTTCATCAGCAACCGTGGCGGCGTAGCCCTGCGTCCTGGTGACGGCGTGATCCACAGCTGGCTCAACCGCCTGCTGCTGCCGGACACCGTGGGCACCGGTGGTGACTCGCACACCCGTTTCCCAATTGGTATCTCCTTCCCCGCAGGCTCCGGCTTGGTGGCCTTTGGTGCCGCTACCGGCGTGATGCCGCTGGACATGCCTGAATCGGTGCTGGTGCGCTTCAAGGGCGAAATGCAGCCTGGCGTGACCCTGCGCGATCTCGTGCATGCGATCCCGCTGTACGCGATCAAGGCCGGTCTGTTGACCGTTGCCAAGGCTGGCAAGATCAACGAGTTCTCGGGCCGCATCCTGGAAATCGAAGGTCTGCCAGACCTGAAGGTCGAGCAAGCGTTCGAGCTGTCCGATGCCTCCGCCGAGCGCTCGGCCGCTGGTTGCACGATCAAGCTCAACCCCGAGCCGGTGCGCGAGTACCTGACCTCGAACATCGTTCTGATGAAGAACATGATCGCCGACGGTTACGCCGATGCCAAGACCCTGCAACGCCGTATCGAAAAAGTGGAAGCCTGGCTGGCCAAGCCCGATCTGCTCGAAGCCGACAAGGACGCCGAATACGCGCACGTCATCGAGATCGATCTGGCCGACATCAAGGAGCCAATCGTCTGCTGCCCGAATGATCCGGACGACGCCAAGTTCCTGTCCGATGTGGCCGGCACCAAGATCGATGAAGCCTTCATCGGTTCGTGCATGACCAACATCGGTCACTTCCGCGCTGCAGCCAAGCTGCTGGGCGGCCAGCGTGACATCCCCGTCAAGCTGTGGGTGGCACCTCCTACCAAGATGGACCAGAGCGAGCTGATCAAGGAAGGCCATTACGCCGCCTTTGGTACCGCCGGTGCGCGTACCGAAATGCCCGGCTGCTCGCTGTGCATGGGCAACCAGGCCCAGGTGCGCGAAGGCGCTACCGTCATCTCGACCTCGACCCGCAACTTCCCCAACCGTCTGGGCAAGAACACCAATGTGTACCTGGGTTCGGCCGAGCTGGCTGCCATTGCCTCGCGCCTGGGCTACTTGCCCAGCAAGGAAGAGTACCTGAAGGAAATGGGCGTGATCGATGCCGACAAGGCCTCCGTCTACCGCTACATGAACTTCAACGAAATTTCGGAATACGCCGAAGTGGCCGAGAAGATCTAAGCAGTCCGCACTGCTGTGCAGGGGCCTTGGCGCCCCTGCCACCCAGAACCCGCTGCGGCGGGTTTTTTCATGCCCGTGCTCGGGGGTTTAGCGCGGCCCGCGTGCAAGAAGCATCGGTGTATGCACAATGTTCGCTGGTCTGGGGCCGGCAGCAATGGCTGTGCCGCCCCCGCCCATGCCGCGAAATGTTTGAAATTGCTGATCGGAGAAATGCGTCAGATGAAGATGTGGAACTATGTGCTGGCCCTGTTGGTGCCGGGAGTGATGGCCAGCGCCAGCTGGGCGCAAACGCAAAACAGCGCACAAGACAATGCCCAGGCAACGGCCGAGGCCGCTGAAGCTCAGCCCTGCGACGGCGCCGTGATGTATGCGCTGGACAACTGGTACCAGGTGCAGCGCTGCGAGCAATCGGGCTTTTTGCTGGCCGATGAGATCACCCAGAGCAGCGCCGACTTTTTGGCCGCACACCAAGGCATTGCGCAAGATGTGCGCAGCCAGAGCCCGCGTGCGCTGCAGGCGCTGACCCTCGCCGGCACCAGCCCCTGGGATTGGAATGACCCAGGCAACCGCAGCACCCTGGAAAACCTCTGCCGCGACACCTTGCAGTCGCAAAAACGCATGGTGACGGAGCCCAGCTGGCGCGAATCGCTGAGCTGCGCGCGCTGATACAGGCAAGCGGGTAGGGCGCCTTTGTACTAGCCCAGCCGCACGTCGAAGTAGGCCTCTTCGACACCAATTCCCTGGAAGCCCGCCTGCCGCGCCTTGTCAAAGGCCTTGAGCCAGGCGCGGGCCAGCACCTCTTGCTGGGCAGAGATCTCACCGCCTTCGGCCGCATCGGTGAAGGCGCTCAGGGCATCCAGCCTGTCTTGCTCGTCGGGAAAAAACTTGTTGATCTCTTTGGCAAAGCGCATTTCTGCGCGCTGTTTCAGGGCAGGGTCAATGCCGTGGCAATCCTGCAGGCTGATGGCGATGGGGGTAGAGACTTCCATAGTTTGAATGACTGTTTAAATAAACAGTGGCAAGTATCCTTGCTAACTGTTTATTTGTACAGCTTTTTATAGTGGCTCGATGCAGAGGCTGTGGTTTGTGGCGCGCGCAGTCCGCAGCAGTGGGCCTTGAGATGGGCGCTGAGCGGTACTGGTTTTAAGCAGCGCGTATACAATACGGCCCCTTATGCCCCAGAACAAACCTGTTTTCGGGCCTCTTTCGTAGCTATGGGTTCCCTCGCCCCCATTGACCAAAAAGGAATGTCATGAACTCCGCTCATGCCGTGCTGACCCCTGTCTCGCGCGTGCCTCTCTATCTCTCCCTGCTGGTGGCCTTCCACGTCGCCATCGTCATTGCCAGCAACTACCTGGTGCAGCTGCCCATCTCGTTGTTTGGCTTTCACAGCACCTGGGGAGCCTTCAGCTTTCCATTTATCTTTTTGGCGACCGATCTGACCGTGCGTCTGATCGGAAAAGTAGAGGCGCGCCGCGTCATCACCCGCGCCATGCTGCCGGCGCTGCTGGTGTCCTATGTCGTGGGCGTCATCTTCCATGAAGGCCGCTTCAACGGCTGGGAAGCGCTGCAAAGCTTCAACAGCTTTGTGTTCCGCATTGCGTTGGCCAGCTTTGCGGCCTATGTGCTGGGCCAGTTGCTCGATATCCAGGTGTTTGACCGCATCCGCCAAAAGAGCCATGCCTGGTGGATGGCGCCCGCTGCCGCCTCGGTGTTTGGCCAGGCGCTCGATACCGCTGCCTTTTTCTCCATCGCCTTCTGGCGCAGTGCCGACCCCTTCATGGCCGCCAACTGGGTGGAGATCGCGCTGGTGGACTATGTCATCAAGCTGGCCGTGAGCCTGCTGCTGTTTGTGCCCGCCTATGGCGTGGTGCTGGCCGCGCTGGTGCGCTCGATGCGCATGCCAACCGCAGCCACCGCTGCACCCTGAGGGGGTTAAACACTGCCAGGCCCGAGGGGGCTGCAGCAGTCGTCGTCATGCAAAAGGCCGTCATATATTGACGGCCTTTTGCTTGGGGGCTTGCAACGCAGATCAGGTCTGGCTTTGCAGGTAGTTGGGCAGGCCCATCATGTTGATCAGGCTCAGCTGCTTTTCCAGCCAGTAGGCATGGTCTTCTTCGGTGTCGCGCAGCTGGGCCAGCAGAATGTCGCGGCTCACATAGTCGCTGTGCTTCTCGCACAGTTCCATGCCCTGGCGCAGGCCGGCACGCACTTCGTACTCGGTGTCCAGGTCCTTTTGCAGCATCTCGGGCACGGTGGCGCCGGGTGTGAATTCCTTGGGGCGCATATCGGGGCGGCCACCCAGCATCAGGATGCGGCGCAGCAGCGCGTCGGCATGCTGGGTTTCTTCCTGCATCTCATGGTCCAGGCGGGTGAACAGCTTGGTAAAGCCCTGGTCTTCGTAGATGCGCGAGTGGGCAAAATACTGGTCGCGTGCGGCCAACTCGCCTCGCAGCAGGTCCTTGAGGTAATCGACGACGTCGGGATGGCCTTGCATGTTCTTGTTCTCGGTAAAGTTTGCGAAGCCTGCAGTATCGCGTGTCTGTGGGAGCTTGGTTGCGAAAGCAGCCAAATGCCCATGTACTACCGCTCTGGATGCGGGCTGTAAGCAGATGCATTCGCATTGCCTATGCCGCCAGCGCGGGCGAGGCCAGCGCATGGGCCGCGATGGTTCTGGCAAGATCAAGGGTTTTGAAGGGAGCGAGCGTGAACCATTCTGAAGCCTGGCAAGAGCAAGTGCATCCTATCGACCCCGCCGTGCGCGCCGACATCGAAGCCAAGCTGGCGCAGATCGAGATCGAGCACCAGGTGCGCATTTTGTTTGCCTGCGAGTCCGGCAGCCGGGGCTGGGGGTTTGCATCGCCTGACAGTGATTACGATGTGCGCTTTGTCTATGCGCCGCGCCTGCCCTGGTACCTGAGCGTCAGCGAACAGCGCGATGTGATCGAGCTGCCGATTTCCGATGTCTTCGATGTCAATGGCTGGGAGCTGCGCAAGGCGCTGGGCCTGCTCAAAAAAGGCAATGCCACCTTGATCGAATGGTTCGATTCGCCGGTCGTCTACCAGGCCGATCCGCTGTTTGTCGCCGACATGCGTGCCGCCATCGAACGCGTACACCTGCCCGCGCGCACGCACTACCACTACTTGCACATGGCAAGCAAAAACTACCGCGAGTACCTGCAGGGCGAGACAGTGCGGCTCAAGAAATACCTCTATGTGCTGCGCCCGCTGCTGGCCTGCCTGTGGGTGTCCGAGGGCAGGGGTGTGGCTCCGATGCGCTTCCAGGATCTGGTCGATGGCACCGTCGTCGACCCGGCGGTGCTCGACGCAATCGCAGCGCTACTGGTGGTCAAGCGCGCGGCCAAGGAGTCCGAGCATGGTGCTGCGATGCCGGTGCTCAATGCCTTTATCGAAACCACCTTGGCGCAGTTGGAGGCCGCACCCGCGCCGCAGGCACCGAGCGTGGACTTTGCGCCGCTCGATGACTTGCTGCTGCGCACCGTGCTGAGCGGCCACACAGCCTGATCACCCGCCTTGCGCCACCGCCTGCACAGCCTCTTGCAGGCTGAGCAGGAGCTTGTGCACCAGCGGGTTGTCCGGCTGGCTGCGCCAGACGGCCAGCAGCTCGGATTGGGGCTGCTCGCCCAGCAGCGGGATGAACACCACATCCGGCATGCCCACGCGCTGCAGCGCGGCCGGCACAATGGCTGAGCCCTGGCCCAGCGACACGAGCGACAGCACGGACAGCCAGTGCCGCACCTCGTGCCGCACCTCCGGCGCAAAGCCGTGGGCCATGCACATCTGGTAGATGCGCTGGTGGTAAAGCGGCGATACGGTGCTGGAGAAGAGCACCAGGCGCTCGTGCTTGAGCTGGGCCAAATCCAGCACGGCATGCCTGGCCAGCGCATGCTGGCGCGGCAGACATGCCACAAAGGGCTCTTGCATCAGCAGCTGGCTGCGCAGGCCTTCGGGCAGCATCACCGAATGCACCAGGCCCATGTCCAGCTCGGCCTGCTGGAGGCCCAGCAACTGCTCGGCGCTGTTGAGCTCGCGCATGTCGATGCGAACCTGCGGATGCGCGCTCTGAAAATGGGCCAGCGCCTGGGGCACGCCCCGGTACAGCGCCGAGCCGACAAAGCCCAGGCGCAAATGGCCGCTTACGCCCTGGCCCACATCCCGCGTCTCTTGCACCGCCTGCCCGGCCAGCGCCAGCAACTGCCGTGCGCGTGGCAGCAGGTGGGCGCCGGCGGCGGTCAGTCGCACGCCCTTGCTGCTGCGCTCAAACAGCGCGGCGCCAATCTCCTCCTCCAGCTGGCGGATGGCGACCGACAGCGGCGGCTGCGAGATGGACAGGCGCTGGGCCGCACGGCTGAAGTGCAGTTCTTCGGCCAAGGTCGCAAAGTAGTTCAGCAGCCGCAGCTCCATGGGCACTCCTATCTATATCGAATAAGTATTGATAAAGAGTTTAATAATATTTGACGCGAATAGCACTGGCTGCTGAAATGACCTAAACCACAGCAAAACAACGCGGCACTGCCGTGCCCTCCACCCAGGAGCCCGCACCGCCCGCCCCGCCATCAGGAGACCCGCATGTCCGCACCGGACCCATCCCAGCGCAGCGCCATCGCGCAGGTGGCACAAGCCAGTGCCCACCCCGTGCCCGATCGCCACGGCAGCAATTTCTACAGCACCGACCCTGCATTGCAGCAGCTCTTGCAGCTCTACCTGCCCGCCGATCTGCTGGCCCATCTGCAGCCCTATCTGCAGCGCATGGGCGAGCTGGCTGGCGGCCGCATCGACGAGTTGGCCAGCATTGCCGACAAGAACCCGCCCACCTTGGAACATCGCAGCCGCGCCGGTGAAGACCGCCAGCGCATCATCAAGCACCCGGCCTATGAAGAGCTGGAGCGCATCGCCTATGGCGAATTCGGTCTGCAGGCGATCTCGCACCGCGACGACATGCTGGGCTGGCAGGGCAAGATGCCGCCCATCGTCAAATATGCGCTGACCTATCTGTTTGTGCAGTCCGAGTTTGGCCTCTGCTGCCCCTTGTCGATGACCGACTCGCTGACCCGCACCTTGAAGAAATTCGGTGCGCCGGAGCTGGTGGCCAAATACCTGCCGCAGTTGCTGTCGCTTGATTGGGACAGCCAGGCCCAGGGCGCCATGTTTATGACCGAGCAGGCTGCTGGCTCCGACATCTCCAACACCCAGACCCTGGCCCAGCCGCAGGCCGATGGCAGCTGGCGGGTGACGGGCGACAAATGGTTCTGCTCCAACCCCGATGCCGAGTTTGCAATGGTGCTGGCCCGTGTGGAAGGCGCAGCGGCGGGCATGAAGGGCATCTCGCTGTTCCTGCTGCCACGCCAACTTGATGACGGCAGCCAGAACCACTATCGCATCATCCGCCTCAAGGACAAGCTGGGCACCAAGTCGATGGCCAGTGGCGAGATTCGCATGGATGGCTCCATTGCCTATTTGATCGGCGAGCAGGGCCGGGGCTTTGTGCAGATGGCCGATATGGTCAACAACTCGCGCCTGTCCAACGGCGTGCGCTCGGCCGGCATGATGCGCCGCGCTGTGGCCGAGGCCGAGTTTGTGGCCAGCGAGCGCGTAGCCTTTGGCAAGCGCCTGCAAGATATGCCGCTGATGCAGCGCCAACTGGACAAGCTGCGCGTGCCCGCCGAGCAGGCGCGGACGATGGTGTTCCAGACCGCCCAGACCTTGATGCGGTCCGATGCAGGCGACAAAGAGGCCTATGCGCTGCTGCGCATCCTCACGCCGATGATCAAGTTCCGCGCCTGCCGCGATGCGCGCAAGGTGACCGGCGACGCGATGGAAGTGCGCGGCGGCTGCGGCTATATCGAGGAATGGACGGACCCGCGCCTGGTGCGCGATGCCCACCTGGGCTCCATCTGGGAAGGCACCAGCAATATCGTTGCGCTCGATGTTGTGCGCGCCATCCAGCGCGAAGGCTCGCTGCCGGTGCTGCAGGCCTATCTGCAAGGCCTGCTGGCGGACTGCCGCATCAGCGCAGGCTACCGCCAGGCATTGGATGCCGCATTGGCCCGCGCCAGTGCGCTGGCCGAGCGTGCCGCACAAGACGGCGGCGCGGTGCTGGCCCGCCAGGCTGCCACCGGTTTGTACAACTGCACCACCGCGATTGCGATGGCCTGGGAAGCCGGCCAGACCGATTCGGCCGAGCGCCTGCGCCTGTCGCAGTTGGTGCTGCTGCACCGCGTGCTGCCGCGCGATCCGCTGGCCAGCGAGGGCATTCCCGCCGATTGGCTGGGCTGAGCCTCAGACCGGCAAACCGGCAGACACACCCATCAACACGCAGGCAGCAGACCTGCACACCTTTAAAAAATGGAGACAAACATGCAAAAATTTTCGATGCGTTGGGCGCTGGCTGCCCTGGGTTGCCTCGGCGGGCTGGGCATGGCATCGGCGCAGGCCGCTGACAAATTCCCCGACCGCCCGATCATGTTCACCGTGCCTTTCCCACCCGGTGGCCCCACCGATGCGATGGCCCGGATTCTGGCAACGGAGCTGACGCGCGAGCTGGGCCAGAGCGTGGTGGTGGAGAACCGTGCAGGCGCGGGCGGCAATATCGGCGCCGAGTATGTGGCGCGCGCCAAGCCCGATGGCTACACCATCATGTTCGGCACCTCGGGCCCGTTGGCTATCAACAAGAGCCTGTACAAGTCCATCAGCTACGACCCGCGCACGAGCTACGCGCCCATCATTTATGTGGGCTACCTGCCCAATATCCTGGTGGTGAAGGCCAGCTTGCCGGTTGACAATGTGCAGGGTCTGATCGCGCTGGACAAGGCCCAGCCCGGCAAGCTCAATTTTGCGTCGTCGGGCAATGGCGCTTCGTCACACCTGGCGGGGGTCATGTTCAACAATCTGGCCGGTACCAAACTGCAGCACATTCCCTATAAGGGCACGGGCCCGGCGCTCAATGATTTGCTGGCGGGACAGGTCGACATGAGCTTTACCGATATCCTGACGGCCATGCCTTATATCAAGGCAGGCAAGGTCAAGCCGCTGGGCGTCGCCACCGCGCGCCGCTCCAGCGCCTTGCCCGACATCCCCACCGTGGCCGAGCAGGGCATGGCCGGGTATGACGTGAGCGTTTTCTTCGGTGTCGTGGCCCCCAAGGGCACGCCGCCCGAGCGCGTGCAGCTGCTCAACCAGGCTTTCTCCAAGGCCTTGGATTCGGACAGTGTGAAAAAGGCCTTTGCTGCGCAGGGCCTGGAGGCATCGCCGGACCGCTCACCCGCCTACCTGGCGCGCTTTATCGGTACTGAAGTGGACAAATGGCAGGCAGTGGTTCAGCAGTCGGGTGTGACGCTGGACTGACACAACGGAAATCGGACGATGACAACAACACAGGCGGCCAATGTTGGCGCTTTGCAGGGCATCAAGGTGCTCGATCTCTCGCGCATCCTGGGCGGGCCGCTGTGCGGCCAGATTCTGGGCGATCATGGCGCCGACGTGCTTAAGGTCGAGCCGCCGCAAGGCGACGACACGCGCAGCTGGGGCCCGCCGTTCCGCGATGGCGTGGCCTCGTACTACCTGGGCCTCAACCGCAACAAGCGCGTGCAGTTCATGGACCTGGCCAGCGCCGAAGGCCAGGCCCAGGTGCGCGCTTTGATGGCGCAGGCCGATGTGGTGGTCGAGAATTTCAAGACCGGCACGATGGAGAAATGGGGCATTGGCTACGCGCAGATGCAGCATGCGTTTCCGCATCTGGTCTGGTGCCGCGTCACCGGCTTTGGCGCCGATGGCCCGCTGGGCAGCCTGCCCGGTTATGACGCCGCCATACAGGCCATGGCCGGGCTGATGAGCATCAACGGCGAGGCCGATCGCGACCCGCTGCGTGTGGGCCTGCCTGTCGTCGACATGGTCACCGGCCTCAATGCCGTCATCGGTGTGCTGCTGGCGCTGCATGAGCGCGGCCGCAGCGGCCTGGGCCAGTTGGTCGATGCCTCGCTGTATGACGCCGGCATCTCGCTACTGCACCCGCATGCCGCCAACTGGTTTATGAACGGAAAGATACCCGGCCGCTCCGGCAATGCCCATCCCAACATCTACCCCTACGATGTCGTGAACACCGGCAGCGCGCCGATCTTTTTGGCCGTCGGCAATGACCGCCAGTTCCGCCTGATGTGCCAGCATCTGGGGCAAGCGGAGCTGGCCGACGACACGCGCTTTGCCACGGCCGGCCAGCGCTCGGTGAACCGCGATGTGCTCAAGCCCTTGCTGGAGCAAGCCTTTGCAGCGCATGACGGTGTGCAGCTGGCCGAGGACTTGATGGCCATCGGCGTGCCCGCCGCACCGGTGCTGAATGTGGAGCAGGCCTTGCAAGCTCCCCATACCGCGCACCGCGAGATGGTTGTGAAGATGGGCGACTACACGGGCCTGGGCGCCCCGGTCAAACTCAGCCGCACCCCCGCGTCCTACCGCTTTGCGCCGCTGACTGAAGGCACGGCGTTTTTGGATGCGGCGAACGACCACTGATCTGTACCATTGACCCGCAAAAAGGCCCATGCCTGCGCACTGCAGCATGGGCCAGTTTTATGGCGCGGCGGCTGTGGTCAGTCCAGCAGGCGAATGCCCGTGCGCTGCACAAACTCTTCGTAGCTCAGCGGCTTGCCCGCCTTGGTCGACGGCTGGTTGTCTTGCAGATGCACCCAGCGCTGGCCGGTGGACGGGTCGTAGACCATTTTGAACACGGCATCGGGCACCCATACCTGGCCGTCGCCGATGGTGCGGCGCTGCTTGCCAAAGACCGGGCCGGTGATCACAAAGACATCGCCCTTGGCGCGGCGGATATAGCTGCGGGTATCCTGCTCGATCTGCGACCAAGCCTTGCCATTCTGGGTAATGTCTTGGGGAACCATATTGGAAAGCAAGTAGCTTTGAGCCTTGCCTTGTTCAGTGCTCATGTCAGCGGCAGCAGCCATATGACCACGACTGAAACCCGAGCTTCGGTAGTCAGAGAGTCTCGCGCGCTCCCGTTCAGGAAGTCGCGCGTCTTCACGGAACTTATCTTTGCGCTTCAAGTCCTTGGCCAAGTTCAGCATGCGCGCATTCAGACGCTGGGCTACAAAAATTGGTGTCTTGGACTGGCCCGAATGCAGCACGGCATATTCATCGAGGCACAGTTCTCTTAGCTGGCCGTAAGCGGTAGTGCTGGGCGGCTTGCCCGAGAAGAACTGCGGGCAGTCATCAAAGCCTGCAGCCAGGGCAGGGGCGGCGGCGCACAGCAGCACTGGCGCCAGGTAAACGGAGAGGCGAGAAAACATAAGCGCGCAAGTGTTGCACAAGATCGGCCCGCCGGGGGCAAAGGCCGGGCAGGCCGTCGGCTATGTGGGCGGTGATTTGGTTGATCGCGGGTGGCTAGTGGGCGGCTTCTTGCAAAAACGCCCACAGCTGCAGCGCCTGGGGCGGCAGCTCGGCAGGGTCGCGGCAGGCCAGTACCAGCTGGCGCGCGGCCCAGTCGGCACTCAGTAGGCGCAGGCGCAGGCGGGCCTGGGGCCAGCGCAGGGTGGCGCATTCGGCGGCGGTGCGCGGCACCACGGCAGCGCCCAGGCCCATGACGACCCAGTCGCACAGGGCCTCCAGGTGCGGGGCCAGTGCGCGGTAGCGCAGGGCCACACCGGCCTGCAGCGCCTGCGCGGCCATCAGCTGGTGCAGCGCATGCTGGGGCAGCAGGCCGAGCAAGGCGATGTCCTTGAGGTGGTTCAGCTGCACATCCTCGGGCAGGCTGGCCAACAGGCGCGCAGGGCCCAGCAGTACCAGCGGGTCATCGCGCCAGACCTGGGTGTGCAGGCTGCCAGCGGGCACGGCGTTGGAGAGCACACCCATATCGGCCTCGCCGGCCATCAGCGCGCGGGCAATCGCATCGCTGGTGCATTCGCGCAGCTCCAGGCGCAGCTGCGGGTTGGCCTGCATAAAGGTGCCCAGCGGCGCAATCAGGTGCTCGCTGATAGCGGAGGTATTGGCCAGCAGCTCAATGCGCGTGCCCAGGCCCTGGCCAAAAGCCTGCATGTCGCCCGCCATCTGCTCCATCTGCAGGAGCATGCGCCGGGCATGGGGAAGCAGCACGGCCCCTGCCTCGGTGGCCGTCACCCCCTTTTTGCTGCGTGTCAGCAGCGGCGCGCCCAGCACCGCTTCCATGCCGCGGATGCGTTCGCTGGCCGATGCCAAGGTGATATGGCAGCGCTCGGCCCCTTGGGTGATCGTGCCGGACTCCAAGGTATGGACAAAAAGGCGCAGGTCTTGCAGGTCAAAGCGCATGGCAAATACAGGCGGGCAGGTGCGGGTGGGAATGCGCCATGGTAGCCATTCGGCAGGGCATTGGCTATGGATTTTCCATAGGCAGTCTGTGGTTGGGTAGCCTCAATGCAGTGTAGATGCCGATGGATGATGCACTGCTATGGGAAAAACGGAGTGTAGATATGCGGAGCGAAGAGCCAAGCGAGCCGCTCGCCGCGCGCCGGATACCGCGCCGCCTGTGCGGCTGGCGACCTGGCACCGCTCTGCGCTGGGGTATGCTTGGGCGCTGTATGGATGCAAACATGGCTACTTCGTCTTCTGAAAGCAGCGTTGCCGGTACGGCAGCGTTCTCCAAGTTCATGCGTGTGCTGCAGCTGGTGGCAGATGGCAGCGAGCCCCTGGGCATTGCCGAGATAGCCAAGGCGACGGGGTTCCCGCGCCCGACAGTCCACCGCATTGTGGCGGCGCTGCAGGCCGAGCGCATGCTGGTGGAAGTGGGGTCTACGCGCTGCTGGACCCTGGGCCCGCGCCTGGTGCAACTGGCCAGCCGCAGCTGGAGCCGTTCGGGCCTGCGCATGGCCGCTACGCAGGCGCTGCGTGATTTGCGCGATGCCACGCAGGAGACGATCCATTTCGCCGTGCCCTCGGGCCACAGCATGGTCTATATCGAAAAGCTGGAGAGCGACAGCGCCGTGCAGATGTCATCGCGCATTGGCACCAGCGTCAACCTGTACTCCACCGCCGTGGGCAAGGCCTACCTGGCGGGGCTGCCCCCCAGCGATGCCAGCGCACTGATGGCGGAGCTGGTCTATGCGCCACTGACGGCGCAGACGGTGGGCGATGCGCAGGCGCTGCAGCAGCAGCTGGACGAGGTGCGCCAGCGCGGCTGGTCCACCGATGCGCAAGAGAATGAAGAGGGCATTTACTGCTTTGGCGCCGCCGTGCTGGGGCCCGATGGCAGCCCCGTGGCCGCCATCAGCGTCAGCACTTTGCTGTTCCGCCAGCGTGAGGATGTGCAGGCCGCCTACATCCAGCCCTTGCTGCGGGCCTGCCGCGCGATTGCGCTGCAGCTGGCGCAGAACCCCAACCAGCTGCATGGCTGATCGGTAGCGCTGAAGGCCCTGTCGGGCCACTCAGCGCATGGCCTTAAAGCATCTCGTCCGAATGGGTGATCTTCTTCACCGGCCGAATGGCGCTGCTGTCCGGCTGGATGGAGGCCGCGTTGTCGCCGCTGTCCCAGTGCGGGTCTTCGATGCTGTCAAAGGCCTGGCGCAGCTTGTCGCCCCAGGTGTTGCGCACCATGCGGAAGTAGTCGTTGAACTCGTCGATGCAGGCGATGTTGTCGCAGCCGAGCGCGTCAGTGTCATAGACCACCAGGTCCAGCGGCAGGCCCACTGACAAGTTGGACTTGAGCGTGCTGTCCATGGAGACCAGCGCGCATTTGGCCGCTTCGTTAAGGGGCGTGGTGGGGGTCAGCACCCGGTCTAGCACGGGCTTGCCGTACTTGGACTCGCCGATCTGGAAGTAGGGCGTCTCGGCCGTCGCCTCGATAAAGTTGCCGGCCGAGTAGACCTGGAACAGGCGCGGGCTCTCGCCAGCGATCTGGCCACCAAACACCAGGCTGCAGTTGAAATCCACGCCAGCGCGTTCCAGCGCCCGGCCATCGCGCTCCTGGATATGGCGCACAGCGGCGCCCAGCACGCGCGTGGCATCGAACATGCTCTTGGCGTTCCAGATGGTAATAGGCGGGCCGCCGTTTTCGTCTTCGAGCTGCTGGGTTTGCAGAATCTCGCGCACCGATTGCGAGATCGACAGATTGCCGGCAGACAGCAGCACCATGAAGCGCTCGCCGCGCTTCTCATACACCATCATCTTGCGGAAGGTGCTGATATGGTCGAGGCCCGCATTGGTACGGGAGTCGGAGAGGAACACCAGGCCGGCGTTCAGCTTGATGGCTACACAATAGGTCATGACTTGTCAGCGAGTCGCTTGAGTGAATACAGTAGATCGAGTGCGTCGCGCGGTGTCAATGTGTCCGGCTGCAGCTCGCGCAATTGCGCCTCGACGGCGCTAGGGGTTGGGGTCTCGGCCGAGGCCGGTTGGGCAAACAGGTCCACCTGGGAGTCGCCCGCCTGTTGGCGAGCCTCCAGCGCGGCCAGCGCATGGCGGGCATGGCTGAGCACGGGGGCCGGCATGCCGGCGAGCTTGGCCACCTGCACACCATAGCTGCGGCTGGCCGGGCCGGGCTGCAGCTCATGCAAAAACACAATGTCGCTGCCCGCTTCGGTCGCGGCCACATGCATGTTGATCGCATGCTTGGCCTTGGCCGGTAGCTCGGTCAGTTCAAAGTAATGGGTGGCGAACAAGGCCAGGGCCTTGGTCTTGTCATGCAGGTGCGTGGCAATGCCGCTGGCGAGCGCCAGGCCGTCAAAGGTGCTGGTGCCCCGGCCGATCTCGTCCATCAGCACCAGGCTGTAGGGCGTGGCGCTGTGCAGAATCTGCGCGGCCTCGGTCATCTCCAGCATGAAGGTGGACTGGGCATTGGCCAGGTCGTCGGCCGCGCCGATGCGGGTGTGAATCGCGTCAATCGGCCCCAGCAGGCAGCGTGTCGCGGGCACATAGCTGCCCATGCTGGCGAGTAGCGCGATCAGCGCCACCTGGCGCATGTAGGTCGATTTACCGCCCATATTGGGGCCGGTGATGATCTGCAGGCGCTGCAGGCTCGACAGCCGCGTGTTGTTGGCGATGAACGAGGCGTTGGAGGTCTCCGCCAGGCGTGCTTCCACCACAGGGTGGCGGCCCGCATCGATGTCGATGCAGGGCTCGGGCACAAACTGGGGAGCGCACCAGTTCAGGGTCAGCGAGCGCTCGGCCAGCGCGCACAGCGCATCCAGCGATGCAATCGCCTGGCCCACGCGGGTGAGGGCGCTGACATGCGGCTGCAGCTGGTCCAGCACCTGCTCGTAGAGCCATTTCTCGCGCTGCAAGGCGCGCTCCTGGGCCGACAGCGCCTTGTCTTCAAAAGTCTTCAGCTCGGGCGTGATAAAGCGTTCTGCGTTCTTCAAGGTCTGGCGGCGGCGGTAGTCGTCGGGCACCTTATCCTTGTGGCTGCTGGTGACCTCGATATAGAAGCCATGCACCTTGTTGAACTGCACGCGCAAGTTGCTGATGCCGGTGCGCGCTTTCTCGCGCGTCTCCAGATCCAGCAAAAAGGCATCGCAATTGGTCTGGATCGCGCGCAGCTCGTCCAGATCGCTGTCAAAACCGTTGGCAATCACGCCGCCATCGCGCACCAGCGCAGCGGGCTCGGGATCAATGGCGCGGATCAGCAGCTCCATTGCATCGAGGGGCGGCTGCAGCGTTTCAAAAATCTCGCCAAGCAGGGGCGCCGGCGCGGCTGCGTTGCCCGCCAGCTGCTGGGCTTTTTGCAAGGTCAAGCCCAGGGCCACCAGCTCGCGCGGGCGCACCTGGCGCAGCGCAATGCGCGCGGTGATACGTTCTACGTCAGAGACCCCCTTTAGCTCGGTACGCAGAATCTGCCAGGGTGCGGCGGCGAGCGTGTCGCTGTCGCCGCGCAGCACGCCAATGGCGCCCAGGCGCGCACGCGCGTCGCTGCGGTCGCGGCTGGGTTCGAGCAACCAGCTTTTGAGCAGGCGACTGCCCATGCCGGTCTGGCAGGTGTCGATCAGCGAGAACAGCGTAGGGCCATCTTCACCGCGTAAGGTTTTGACCAGCTCCAGATTGCGGCGCGTGGTGGCCGGCAGGTCGATCAGTGCATCGTCGCGCACCACATGGATGGTCTGCACATGGGGCAGGTTGCGGCCCTGGGTGTGCTCGGCATAGGTGAGCAGGGCGCCGGCGGCGGCGTGGGCGGCGTACAAAACCTGCGCATTCCAGGCCTGCAGGCTGGCGGCGCCCAGTTGCTCCAGCAGCTTGCGCTCGCCCAGCTTCTCATCAAACTGCCAGTCGGGGCGCAGCGCCAGCGGGCAGGTCAGCACGCCGCTGCTGCGCAGCTGGTACAGCGATTGCTCAAAGCGCTGCGAGGCGCCGGCACTGTAGGCCACTTCGCTAGGCGCAATGCGCGCAATCCAGGCGGGCAGCTCTTCATGCGTGCATTCAGCCAGAAAAATCTTGCCCTGGGTCACACTCAGCCAGGCCAGGCCACAGCGGGCGCGCTGCGCCTGGTGCACCACCAGCAGCATGGCCTCGGCCTTGTCGCTCATCAGCTCGCTGTCGGTCACCGTGCCGGGGGTGACCACGCGCACCACCTTGCGCTCGACGGGCCCTTTGCTGGCCCCCACTTCGCCCACCTGCTCGCAAATCGCCACCGACTCGCCGAGCTTGAGCAGGCGACCCAGGTAATTTTCCAGCGCATGGAAGGGCACGCCCGCCATCGGAATGGGCTGGCCGGCCGATTGGCCGCGCTGGGTCAGGGTGATATTGAGCAACTGCGCGGCCTTCTCGGCATCGCCATAGAACAGCTCGTAAAAATCCCCCATGCGGTAGAACAACAGCGTGTTGGGGTGGTCCACTTTTGCAGCGTGGTACTGCTGCATCATGGGCGTGTGCGATGAAAAATCGGCTTTTGCGAGCGTTGGATTTTCCATGGGGTTTGAACTCATTGATCGGTGTGGGTTGGTCGGGATCCAACCTGGCATGGCAAGGGTGAGAAGGGTCGGCACGGGGGCTACAAAGGCTGGCTCGACCGGTGGCGCATCAGAGGCATCGGCAGCTTGTGCCCCTTTTTGGTGACAGGGCGCCATGAGCTTGTATGCCTCTGGCCGCAATGCGCATCATACAAGGATGGGCCGGGTCTGTCGGACCAGTGCCGGGGGTGCATGTTAACGCAATTGCTGGGTCATGTTGGCGAGTGCTCGCTGGCAAGGCAAAGAAAGGCGTGGGTATCCATTGCGCTTTCGCGTTTTTGTTCATCCCTGCAAGTGCTTCGTTGGCTAGCCAGCATTTGAGAAGATTTAACACCCCGTCGCGAATGTAAAGCCCAGCGCACGCCCTCGAAAATTCCGGTAAAGCTTGGGCCATCCTACGCGTTGGCCCTGCCGACTGCCCCATCATGGACCACAAGCAAGGCAGTGGTGCCTTGTGGCAATACAAGGATAGGAGGTCCTCAATGACTACATGGATAAACCGGATCGCAGTCGCTGCCGTGGTGGCTACCTTGGGTGCTGGCGCCGTAGGCGTGCAAGCCCAGCCGCGCCCTCCGCAGGATTCCCACCGCTATGACAGCCGGGGCCATGCGCAGCCTGATCGTCGCCATGATTCGCACCGCCCCGACGCGCACAGCCACCGGGGTGCCGGGCCGGACCACCGTTGGGTGAAGGGCTCGCGGGTGCCGTCGCAGTACCGGGCGCATGGCTATGTGGTGAATGACTGGCGTGGTCACCGCCTCAGCGCTCCGCCACGCGGCTACCGCTGGATCCAGAATGGCGGTGACTACCTGCTGGTTGCGATTGCCTCCGGGGTGATTGCCCAGATCGTGTTTGGCAACTGATCGCCCGTTTTTCTGCCCATCAACGACAAAGCCCGCAAGGCCTAGCCTGCGGGCTTTGTGCTTTGTGCCTGGGACGGGGCTAAAGGCTTACTCGGCCTTGTCAGCGTCCTGCTCAGCCGCGTTGTCTGCGGCTTCCTCAGGAGCTTCTTCATTCAAGGCCTGGCGCACGGCAGCCTTGTCGCCAGCGCTGGCAAACTTGCTGTACTTGGCGAGGATGGGGACCAACTGGCCATAGATGCGGGGCGTGCCGGCCAGCACTTCGCGCTGTTCCAGAAAGTCGGCTTCGCCGGTGAAATTGCCGACCAGGCCACCGGCCTCGGTCACCAGCAGCGAGCCGGCTGCCACGTCCCAGATGCTCAGGCCGGTTTCAAAGAAACCATCGCTAAAGCCAGCGGCCACATAGGCCAGGTCAAGCGCGGCTGCGCCGGGGCGGCGCACGCCGCTGGTGCGCTGCATCACATCGCCGAGCATGGCCATGTACTGCTTGAAGTTGTCGCCTGGACGGAAGGGGAAGCCGGTGGTGATTAGGGTGTCGCGCAGCTGGGTGCGCTTGGACACGCGGATGCGGCGCTCGTTCAGGAACGCGCCACGGCCACGGGTGGCGGTGAACAGGTCGTTGCGGGTCGGGTCATACACGACGGCTTGCTCAATGCGGCCGTTCACGGCCAGTGCAATGCTGACGCAGTACACCGGGAAGCCGTGGATAAAGTTGGTCGTGCCGTCCAGCGGATCGATGATCCAGATGTGGTTGGAGTGGGGGTTACCGTATTCGTTGCCCGATTCTTCGGCCAGGATGCCGTGGTCCGGGTAGGCCGTCAGCAAGGTTTCGATGATGGCTTTCTCGGAATTCTGGTCCACTTCGGTCACAAAGTCGTTCACCTGTTTGGTCGAAACCCGCACCGATTCCACGTCAAGCGCGGCACGGTTGATGATGGCGCCAGCAGCGCGAGCGGCCTTGATGGCCATGTTGAGCATGGGGTGCAGGGAGGAGGACGACATAAATTGTGTTGGCGTAAGGTGGGCAGCAAAAACGCTGCGAAACGCTGGGGCAAGAGCGGCTGGTAGCTCGCGGCCGGCGATGCGGCAGCGACAATAGGGGCTAGATTGTACCTGCGCTCGATTTTTTTCGCAGGGACATGTCCATTTTTGCACGAGCTGTTTATGAAAACCCGTTTTGTTCTGATCGAAACCAGCCATGCCGGCAACGTGGGAGCTGCCGCCCGCGCCATCAAGACCATGGGTTTCGATGACCTGGTGCTGGTGCGCCCGCGCTGGAGCAATGTACTGCGCAAGGAAGAAACCATCCAACGTGCCAGTGGCGCATTGGATGTGCTGGCCAACTGCCGCATTGTGGCCACCGTGGAAGAAGCCCTGGATGGCATGAGCCACCTCTGCGCCACGGCGATGACCCCGCGTGATTTTGGCCCGCCCGCCCGCACGCCGCGTGAGCATTTTGCTTTGCTGCTGCAAGGCGCACTGGCCGCCCAGCCTGGCCCGGATAACCTGGCCGACGACCTGGCCGATGAGGCAGCAACCGCAGCCAGCGATACCGCCGCCGCCAACCCCAGCGGCGAGACCGGTGTAGCCTTTTTGTTTGGCTGCGAGCGCTATGGCATGGCCAATGAGGATGTGTACCGCTGCAACGTGGCGCTGTCGATTCCGACCAATCCGGATTTTGGCTCGCTGAACCTGGCCTCGGCCGTGCAGGTGGTGGCCTATGACTGGCGCCAGGCGCTGGGCGGCTATGGCGTGAGCGACGTGGCCGCGCGCGGCGATCGGGCCGATGCCCAGCAGGTGGCGGGCATGCTGGCGCACTGGCAGCAGGCGTTGGCGGAGATTGGCTTTCTGGACCTGGACGCTCCCAAGAAGCTGATGCCCCGGCTCAACCAGATGTTCAACCGCGCGCAGCTTAGCCAAGAGGAAATCCACATCCTGAGAGGTGTTGCCAAGGCCATGCTGCGTACGGCCGAGGCCACAAAACGCTAGACTGGCGGGCCCTCGAATACTTATATAACCATTGTTTCCATGCTTGACCGCCTGCGCTCCGATATTCAGTGCATCCTGGACCGCGACCCCGCCGCCCGCAGCCGCTGGGAGGTGGTCACCTGTTACCCGGGCCTGCATGCGATCTGGCTGCAGCGGCCCGCGCACTGGTGCTGGAACCATGGCTTCAAATGGACGGGCCGTTTCATCTCGCACATGGCCCGCTGGCTGACCGGCATCGAGATCCACCCCGGCGCGCAGATCGGCCGCAATGTCTTTATCGACCACGGCATGGGTGTCGTGATTGGTGAGACCGCCATCGTCGGCGATGGCTGCACTATCTACCACGGTGTGACCCTGGGCGGCACCACGCTCTACAAGGGCGCCAAGCGCCATCCCACCTTGGGCAAGAATGTCGTGGTCGCTGCTGGCGCCAAGGTGCTGGGCGGCTTTGAAGTGGGTGATGGTGCCAAGATCGGCAGCAATGCCGTGGTCATCAAGCCGGTGCCTGCCGGTGCCACGGCGGTGGGCATTCCGGCCCGCATCATTGCCTCGCGCCAAGGCGCCAGTGCCGATGTCACCGCAGCCCAGACCGATCAGAAGTTTGCCGCCTACGGCGTGACCCAAGAGGACGATCCTCTGTCCAAAGCCATGCGCGGCATCATCGACAGCGCTGCCGGCCATGAGCAGCAGATCACCATGCTCTGGGCCGCCATCGAGAAGCTGTCGCTGCAAAGCAAGCTGGGCGATTGCGTGCCCTGCGATGCGCAGCGCGAGACGGAATTTGAGGCGCAGAAGCTGAGCGACCTGGTCGGCAAGTAAGGCGGCCTCGGTCGTGGGCGGTTAAGCCATCTTGCGCACCACGGCGGCATCGGGCGTCAGCACATGGCCATCGGCCGTCTGCGGCTGCATGCGCGCCACGGGACGGCCGCTGGCCTTTTCCACCAAGCTTGAATGTGCCTCGTCCGGCGCAAACAGCTGGTCCTCGCCCCATTGGCGCAGCGCTACCACCACTGGGAACAGGCTCAGCCCCTTGGCCGTTAGCGCATATTCCTGGTAGGCACTGCCGTCGGATGCGGGCTGCGTCTGCAGCACACCCGCATCCAGCAGCTTGCGCAAGCGGTCGCTCAGGATATTGCGCGCCATGCCCAGGTTGCGCTGCAAATCCCCAAAGCGCTGCACCCCATCAAAAGCGTCCCGCACGATCAGCAGCGACCAGCGGTCGCCAATGGCATCCAAGGCGCGCGCAACGGGGCAGGGCTCAGGCGAGGTCATGTGCTGTTCTCCAAGATCCGATCAATCAAGTTGCATTTTAAAACTGGAATGCCTAGAATCCATCTGGTTTTAAATTAAAACTAGATTGCCATGTCGTCTTCTTCCTGTGTTGATACCCCTGCACAGCCGGCCCAGCGGCCTGCCGTACCAACCGGCCTGGTAGCGCTGTTTGCCGTGGCAGCCGGTGCCAGCGTGGCTAATGTCTACTACGCCCAGCCCTTGCTCGATGCCGTGGCGCAGGACCTGGGCATACCGCTGGCAGCGGTAGGTGGCGTCATCACGGCCACGCAGCTCGGCTCAGCCCTCGCCTTGCTGCTGCTGGTGCCGCTGGGTGATCGGATCAACCGGCGCCCCTTGATGGCCTGGCAGCTGCTGGCCCTGGTGCTGGCGCTGCTGGCGGTGGCTTGGGCGCCGTCTGCGCCATGGTTGATGGCGGCGATGCTGGCCGTGGGTCTGCTCGGCACGGCGATGACCCAGGGCCTGATCGCCTATGCGGCCAGCGCCGCACCGCCCCATGCCCGGGGCCGGGTGGTGGGTGGTGGGCGGCGCCCAAAGCGGGGTGTTTATGGGCCTGCTATTGGCGCGGGTGCTGGCGGGTGCTGTGGGCGATGCCTGGGGTTGGCGTAGCGTTTATATGGCCTCGGCGGCGCTGATGCTGGCGATGGCCTTGCCGCTGTGGTGGTGGCTGCCGGTGTTGGCGCATCGGCCATCCAATCTGGGCTATGGCCAGCTTGTGGCATCGATGGGCCGCCTGCTGCGGCGGGACCGGGTCTTGCAGGTGCGTGGCGTGCTGGCGCTATTGATGTTTGCTGCATTCAGCATTTTCTGAAGCAGCCTGGTGCTGCCGTTGCGCGCGGCGCCCTTTGGGTTTTCGCACACCGCCATTGGCCTGTTTGGCCTGGTGGGTGCTGCCGGGGCCTTGGCAGCCACCGTGGTGGGTCGCTGGGTAGACGGGGGCCAGGCGCAGCGCGCATCGCTGTGGGCCTTGCTGGCGCTGCTGCTGGCCTGGCTGCCGTTGGCCGGTTTGGGCGGGCTTCCTGATCCGCACTGGGCTATAGCGGCCCTGGTACTGGGCATTGTGCTGCTCGATCTGGGCGGCCAGGCCTTGCATGTCAGCAACCAGGGCCTGATCTTTGCGCGCAGCAGCGATGCGCATAGCCGGGTGGTGGCCGTCTATATGCTGTTCTATGCACTGGGCAGCGGGCTGGGCGCCATCAGCGCCACCAGCGTGTATGCCTATGCAGGTTGGCTGGGCGTTTGCGCGCTGGGTGCGGTGGTCAGTGGTGCCGCGCTGTTGTTTTGGTGGGCCACTCGCGACTGGATGCGCGCGGGTGCTGCGGCGAGCGCTTAGGCCGCTGCCGGCTGCGCGCGTCCCAGGGCGGCCAACACCGCTGGCGCAATGCGCCGGTGCATGGGCGCCACCGGCAGCATGTACAGATGGCCCAGCAGGTTGCGGACATGCACCACCGTTGTGATGGTGATGGCGACCTGGTCCTGGCGGCCGGCCACAGGCGCCCGGTGCACGCTGAGCACCACGTTCAAATGCTTGTCGCTGTCGCCGATCAGCGCTTCATCGTCGCTGTTCTCCAACACCGTAAATACGCCTACGCGGTCGCCCGGCTGGTAGGCGCTGGCGGGGCGCTGCCGGTCGATCTGGGAGAGCGTCCCCAGGTCCTTGAGCCCCACTAGTTGGCCGACCCGGTTGCGGGCCTGCATGCACCATTCAATCCAGCGCGGCGTGCGCGCGACGGCGGCCAGAAAATAGGCCAGCGCGGGCTCGCCGGTCTGCGCGGTGTAAATGCACCAGGCATCTTTAAAATGCGCGCCAGCCAGGCGTTGGGCGATGCGGCTGCCCGCAGGCGGCCGGGTCTCTTGCGGTTGGGTTGGCATGGCTTGGATCTGCGCTTATTCGTTGACGGCGGCCAGTCGAGCGCTGGCCGCCTGCAGCCATTGCTCCAGCGCATCGGGCGCATCGCAGGCAATGGCCTGGCGGGCGGGCATGCTGCGCAGCCAGGTGATCTGGCGCTTGGCCAGTTGCCGGCTGGCAGCAATGCCCTTGTCGCGCATCTCTGCCCACAAGGCAGGCGGCACATCGCTTTCGGTCTGCACGGCGATGCCCTGCTGGGTGCAGCTGTCGAGCATCTCCCACATTTGGCGGTAGCCTACGCAACGCATCGATGGCAGGTTCAAATCCAGATCGCCGCGCGCGCGCAGCTGCAGCACCTCGGCCAAAAATCCCTGGGCGAGCATCTGGTCGTAGCGTAGCGCAATGCGCGCATGCAGCCAGGCGCGGTCGCTGGGCTCTAGGCTCAAGAGCTGAAAACCGGGCGCCAGCTGCAGCAGTGGCGATGGCCGCTTTTGCTGCGCATGGAAATATGACAAGGGCTGACCGCTGACCCGCCAGACTTCCAGCGCACGCTGTACCCGCTGGCTATCGCCCGGCGCCAGGCGCTGCGCGGTGACGGGATCGACCTGCGCCAGCAGCCCATGCATATGGGGCCAACCATGGATGGCCGCCTCGGCATCGAGCTGGGCGCGCACCGCGGGGTCGGCGGCGGGCATGTCATCGATGCCATCCATCAGCGCCTTGAAATACAGCATGGTGCCGCCCACCAGCAAGCTGATGCCGCCCCGCGCATGGATTTGCGCCACCAGCACCAGCGCATCGCGCACAAACTCTGCCGCGCTGTAGGCATCCAAGGGGTCGCGGATATCGAGCAGGTGATGCGGGATGCCGGCCTGCTCTTGCAGGCTGGGCTTGGCCGAGCCAATGTCCATGCCCCGGTAGATCAGGGCCGAATCCACGCTGATGATCTCGACCGGCCGCGCGGCGCCGAGTTGCTGCGCCAGCGCAATGGCAGCGCCGGTCTTGCCGGAGGCGGTGGGGCCTGCCAGGCCCAGGCAGAGGGGGGTATCAACAGCGTACACGTTGGGAAGCTTGTCAGGGCTGCAGCGGCCGGCACAAAGCGGCGGCGGCTGCGGCAAAACGGGGGGAAGGCGCGCGCCTCTCGGCCCATAAAAAAAGGAGCCTTGCGGCTCCTGGTTTGGGGGCGATCCGGCGCAGGCCGATTACAGCACACCTTGGGCGAGCATGGCGTCGGCCACCTTCACAAAGCCGGCGATGTTGGCGCCGTCGATGTAGCTCATGCTGCCGTCGTCGCGTTGGCCGTACTTGACGCAAGCGGAGTGGATGCCTTCCATGATCTCGAACAGGCGCTGGTCCACTTCGGCCGCAGGCCAGCTCAGGCGCAGCGCGTTCTGGCTCATCTCCAGGCCCGAGGTGGCGACGCCGCCGGCGTTCGATGCCTTGCCGGGCGCGTAGAGCACGCCGGCTTTTTCAAAGGCCTTGGCCGCTTCGATGGTGCAAGGCATGTTCGCGCCTTCAGCCACGCAGAGCACGCCGTTCTTGATCAGGGTCTCGGCGTCGGCCAGTTCCAACTCGTTCTGGGTGGCGCAAGGCAGGGCCACATCGGCCTGGATGAACCAAGGGGTCTTGCCTTCGTAGTACTCCACGCCTGGCACTTGCTGGGCGTAGTCGCTCATGCGGCCGTACTGCTGGTTCTTGATGTTCATCAGCTTGAGCAGCTTGTCGCCGTCAAAACCGGCGGCGTCGTAGATGGTGCCGGAGGAGTCAGAAGCCGATACCACCTTGGCGCCCAGCGCCATGGCCTTGTCGATGGCGTACTGCGCCACATTGCCCGAACCCGACACCGAGACGGTGAGGCCGTCAAAGCTCTTGCCACGGGTCTTGAGCATTTCCTGCGCAAAGTAGACGGTGCCAAAACCGGTGGCTTCAGGGCGGATCAGCGAGCCGCCAAAGGCCAGACCCTTGCCGGTGAACACGCAGTCGGCGCGGTTGGCCAGCTTCTTGTACATGCCGGCCATAAAGGCCACTTCACGGCCGCCCACGCCGATATCGCCGGCGGGCACGTCGGTGTCCGAGCCCACATGGCGGAACAGCTCGCTGATGAAGGACTGGCAGAAGCGCATCACTTCGCCGTCGCTCTTGCCCTTGGGGTCGAAGTCTGAACCGCCCTTGCCGCCGCCCATGGGCAGGGTGGTCAGCGCGTTCTTGAAGGTCTGCTCAAACGCCAGGAACTTGAGCACTGACAGGTTCACCGAGGGGTGGAAGCGCAGACCGCCCTTGTAGGGGCCAATGGCCATGCTGTGCTGAATGCGGTAGCCACGGTTGACCTGCACCACGCCCTTGTCGTCCACCCAACTAACGCGGAAGCTCACCACGCGCTCGGGCTCCACCAGGCGTTCGAGCAAGCTGAGTTGGGCGTAGCGGGGGTTCTTCTCGATGAAGGGCCACAGGCTCTCCATGACTTCGGTCACGGCTTGCAGAAACTCGGGCTGGCCGGGGTTGCGCTGTTCAACGTAGGCGAGAAACTGGGCCAGGGATTGGTGTTGCATGGACAAACTTTCAAGGTCTAGAGCCGGCTTGCACTGAAGTTGTGCGCGGGCCGAGGTATGCACAGCGATGGTGCGACATCGCGCCGAAAACTGACATTATGCCGAAACTGCATGTGGTAATGCATAAAGACCGCATGGCGCGACCCCTTTATCTGCCGATATCGCACTGCTTTGGTGCTTCTGATCGGCTTGGCTCGAATGAAAAATCCCGTTTCCGCCCCGAAACAGGGAGGGAGTTTGGTTCTGTGACCGGTGTCACGCAAGGCACTCAGCCGCTCAAATCTGAGAGCGCATTGTGGTCTTTGCCTGTTTAACAATTGCCTAGGCAATGAATGATTGGATAATTATTGCCTTGTAAACCATTTCAGCAAAGGGCTAGCGGCATGACCGATTCGCACCAGGAAAACCCCGCGTCTGCTGGCGAGGACCAAGAAGCGCTGGCAGGCGGCTTTCCCGAGATTGAAGCCATCCGACCGGTGGATTTCCCCTGCTGGTTGATGCGCATCATCTCCACGGTGGTACGTGCCGAGGTAGACCGCCGCATGGAGCCGCTGGGCCTGACGCAGGCGCAGTGGATTCCGGTATTGCACCTGGCCAGCGGCAAGGCGCATACAGCGGCCGATTTGGCGCGCCGCACCTTGCAGACCCCGGGCGCGATGACACGCCTGGTCGACCGCCTGGTCGACAAAGGGATCATTGAGCGCGAGCGCTCCACCGACGACCGCCGCGTGGTCAGCCTGTGTTTGACCGAAGAGGGCCTGGCCGCTGCAAGGCAGGTGCCCGACATCGTCAAAGGCGTCAACAGCGCCGCGCTCAGCCCCTTGTCGCCCGATGAATTGACCCAGTTCCACGGTTATCTGCGCCGCATCTATGAGGCCATGCCCAACACCTTGTCGGTGGACATGTGCCTGCCCCAGGATGGCTGCGCCGGTGACGCTACAGACAACTCCGACAACACAGCACAACCGCCCGGCAAGGAGAGGGCACTATGACCAGCAGTTTTTCATTTGTGGGCGCCGACCGTCGGCTGGCCCTGTCAGCCATTGCGCTGGCGGCCAGCACGTTCATCGCCGGCTGCGCCGATATGCGCGGCATCGATACCCATGCCCAGCTGCGCTCGCCGCAGTCGCTGGGTTTGCTGGCCGCGCCTTCCGAGGCCGACCAGGCGGCGACCGTCGCACCGGTCGATGCTCAGTGGTGGAAGGCCCTGGGCGATGCGCAGCTCAATGGGCTGATCGACACGGCTCTGGCCGACAGCCCCAACCTGCAATCAGCGCAGGCGCGCATTCGCAAGGCCTGGGCACAGGCGCAGGTCAGCGAGTCCGCATTGGGCCCGCAGGTCAACGGCCAGGCCAGCGCCAGCCGCAACCATGCGCCGGCCAATGGCATGGTGCCGCCACCGCTGGCGGGCAACAACTACAGCAGCGCAGAAGCCCGTATCAACGGCAGCTGGTCGCTGGACTTGTTTGGCAAGCACCGTGCCGCGCTTGATGCTGCCGTCGGCTCCGCCCGCGCCGCGCAGGCCGATATGGATGCTGCCCGCGTGCTGCTGACCAGCTCCATGGTGCAGGCCTATGTGCAGCTCTCTCGGCTGCAGGCGCAAGAGGTGGTGGCCCAGCGCGCCATTGACCAGCGCGCCCACACCCTGCAACTGGTGCGCGACCGCTATGACGCCGGCCTTGACACCACCTTGGAGGTGCGCCAAAGCGAAAGTGGCGTGCCCCAGGCCAAGGTGCAACTGCTGCAAGTGCGTGAGCAAAAACAGCAGGCGCAAAACGCGCTGGCCGCGCTGATGGGCCAGCCCGCGCGGGCGCAGGAGTTGGTGGCATCGCCCATCAACCAGCTGAGCCTGCCACGCTTTCCTTCTCAGCTCTCGTCCAACCTGTTGGGGCGGCGCGCCGATATTGTGGCCGCCCGCTGGCGCGTAGAGGCTGCCGAGCAAGGCATTCGCCAGGCCAAGGCCGAGTTCTATCCGGATATTGACTTGACCGCATTCCTGGGCCTGTCGAGCATTGGCTTCAACAACTTTGCCAAGGGCAGTGCACGCGAATGGGGTGTGGGCCCGGCGCTCAGCTTGCCGATCTTTGACTCGGGCCGGCTGCGTGCCAACCTGAGCGGCGTATCGGCCGACTATGAACTGGCCGTGCAGGGCTACAACCAGGCGGTGATCACGGCGGTACGCGATGTCGCCGACCAGGTAGCCAGCGTGCGTGCTGCCCATGCCCAGCTGCCCGAGCAGCGGCAGGCCGCCGATGCCGCGCAGAGCGCGCTGGATATTGCCAACCAGCGGTATGCCGCCGGTCTGGGCACCTACCTGAATGTGCTGTCGGCCGAGACCAATGTGCTGGCCCAGCGCCAGCAGATGGTGGATATCGAGGCCCGCATTCTGTCGAGCAATGCCGCGCTGGCCCAGGCTTTGGGCGGTGGCTACCAAGAGCAGAACCACAGCAGTGACAGCAGCGGCAGCAACGCCAACACCGACAGCAACTCTCCAACCCCCAACAACGCCCCGATGGACAGCGCCAAGAGCTGACCTGCCCACCTCGCGTGCAACACACATAAGCAAGACCTTGAAGGCCCAGCCTCTCGTCACATAACTCGCTACGCAACACCATGTCGAACAACAACACGCCCGTTTCTCCCTCCGCTGCGCCTGCTGCCCCTGAGGCACCTGCCGCCCAACCCCGTAAAAAATGGCTGCTGCGCCTGACCGGCATTGTCATCGTTCTGGGTGCCGCCTACGGCATCTATGACTGGATGGTCAACAGCCATTTTGAAGAAACCGACAACGCCTATGTGCAAGGCAACCTGGTGCAGATCGCGCCGCAAACGGCCGGCACCGTGCAGTCCATCCTGGCCGATGACACCGACTATGTGAAGGAAGGCCAGGCGCTGGTGCGCCTGGACCCGGCCGATGCCAAGGTGGCGTTTGAGCAGGCCAAGGCCAACCTGGCCCAGGCCGTGCGCCAGGTGCGCACCTTGTATGTGAACAACGGCTCTTACACCGCGCAGATCGCACAGCGCCAGGCTGAAGTGAGCAAGGCCAAGAACGACCTGGTCCGCGCGCAAAGCGACCTCAAGCGCCGCCAGGCACTGACCGGCAATGGCGCCGTATCGAAGGAGGAGCTGAGCCATGCACAAAGCCAGGTGGATGCCGCCCAGGCTGCGGTCACCGCATCGCAGGCAGCGGTGAACACCGCGCGCGAGCAACTGGCCAGCAACCAGTCGCTGACCGAAGGCATTAGCGTGGGCGACCACCCCAATGTGCTGGCCGCTGCCGCCAAGGTGCGCGAGGCTTATTTGGCGATGCAGCGCAATGAGCTGGTCTCGCCCGTGTCGGGCGTCGTCGGCAAGCGCTCTGTGCAGGTGGGCCAGCGCGTGGCGCCAGGCACGCCGCTGATGACCGTCGTGCCGATGAACCAGCTCTGGGTCGAGGCCAACTTCAAGGAAAACCAGCTGCGCAACCTGCGCCTGGGCCAGCCCGTCAAGATGACCGCTGACCTCTACGGCAAGAAGGTGGAATACAACGGCACGGTCGAAGGCCTGGGGGTGGGCACCGGCTCGGCCTTCTCGTTGCTGCCGGCGCAAAACGCCACTGGCAACTGGATCAAGGTGGTGCAGCGCGTGCCCGTGCGCATTGCGCTCGATGCCCAGCAAGTGCAGGCACACCCGCTGCGCGTGGGCCTGTCGATGCTGGTGGATGTCGATATCCAGAATCAGGATGGCAAGCTGCTGGCCGATGTGCCGCGCAAGGAGCCACTGGTGCAGACCAATGTCTATGACGTGCAGGACGAGGGCGCTGATGCGGTGATTGCGCAAGTGATCGCCAGCAATGCCGGCAAGAAGCTGTAATTTTTGACCAGGGGCTGCCCCCAGCGGGCGGCCCAAGGATGCGTTATGGCAACTTCCAATCCCTCACAACCCCATCCGCCGCTCGAAGGCACAGCGCGCCTCATCGGCACCCTGGCACTCTCGGCTGCGGTGTTCATGAATGTGCTGGACACGTCGATCGCGAACGTGTCGCTGCCGGCCATTGCCGGTGATCTGGGCGTCAGCGCCAACCAGGGCACCTGGGTGATCACCAGCTTTGCGGTGGCCAATGCCATCTCGGTGCCGCTGACCGGCTGGCTGTCGATGCGCTTTGGCCAGGTGCGCCTGTTCATGCTCAGCGTGACCTTGTTCGTGATTTCGTCCTGGCTCTGCGGCCTGGCACCGAACATGACGACCTTGATCGCGTTCCGCATCTTGCAAGGCTTTGTCGCCGGCCCGATGATTCCGCTGTCGCAGTCGCTGCTGCTGGCCAGTTACCCGCGCGCGATGGCAGGTACGGCGATGGCCTTCTGGTCGATGACGACCTTGATCGCGCCGGTGATGGGCCCGCTGCTGGGCGGCTGGATCACCGACAACATGTCCTGGCCCTGGATCTTCTACATCAATGTGCCTGTCGGTATGCTGGCCGTGGGCGCCACCTGGGCGATCTTCCGCAACCGGGATTCGGCCCGCAAGGCCTTGCCGATCGATGCGATTGGCTTGGGGTTGCTGGTGGTCTGGGTGTCGGCGATGCAGATCATGCTGGACATCGGCAAGGAGCATGACTGGTTCCAGTCTCCGATGGTGGTCGCCTGTGCGGTGATTGCGGTCGTCGGCCTCTTGTATTTCCTGATCTGGGAGTTGGGCGACAAGCACCCGGTGGTGGATCTGCGCCTGTTCAAGAACCGCAATTTCTGGGCCGGCACCTTGGCCATCTCGGTGGGCTACGGGCTGTTCTTTGGCAATGTGGTGCTGCTGCCCTTGTGGCTGCAGCAGTTCATGGGCTATACCGCCACCGATGCCGGCCTGGTGTTGGCGCCGGTGGGCTTGCTGGCGCTGGTGCTCTCGCCGGTGGTGGGTAAAACCATCCACAAGGTCGATCCCCGGCGCTATGCAACCGCATCGTTCATCGTGTTTGGCCTGGTGATGTGGATGCGTTCGCGCTTCAACACCCAGGTGGACCTGGTGACGATCATGGTCCCGACCATCGTGCAAGGCGTGGCCATGGCGGGCTTTTTCATCCCGCTGATGACCATCACCTTGAGCGATATTCCGCCGGAGAAAATGCCCAGCGCCTCAGGCCTGTCAAACTTTGTGCGGATCACTGCCGGTGCCGTGGGCACCTCGGTCGCCACCACTTTGTGGGAGCGCCGCGCGGTCTTGCACCATGCGCAACTGGTGGAGCACATCAGCCTGGGCGATGGCCCCACCGCGCAGGCGGTGCAAGGTTTGCAGGCCAGCGGCCTGACCTTGCAACAGGCCTTGGCCCGGGTTGATCAGTTGGTCAACCAGCAGGCCTTTATGTTGGCAGCCAACGATATTTTCTGGGCCTCGTCCATGCTGTTCCTGCTGCTGATTCCGCTGGTCTGGCTGGCCAAGGGCCCCAAACAAGGCCAGGGCGGTGGGGGGGCGGAGGCGGCATCGGCTGCGCATTGATCCTCGCGGCACATCGCCGCATGAACTTAAAAAAGGAAGCCTCGGCTTCCTTTTTTCGTCTGCAGCGCTGCGGTCTGGATCGCAGCCCGGGTGAGCGCGCTTAGCGGCCGCGCAAAAACAACGCGTCCAGCTCCTTCATGCTCAGTTGGCGCCAGGTGGGGCGGCCATGGTTGCACTGGTCTGAGCGTTCGGTGTGTTCCATATCCCGCAGCAGCGCATTCATCTCGTCGATGGTGAGCTGGCGGTTGGCGCGCACGGCGCCATGGCAGGCCATAGTGCCCAGGATCTCGTTGCGGGCGCGCTGCACCACCGTGCTGGCGTCGTGCTGGGCCAGTTCAGCCAGCACGCTGCGCGCCAGCTCTACCGGGTTGCCGTGGGCCAAGGTGGTGGGCGTGGCACGCACGGCCAGGGTTTTGGGCGAGAAGGGCACGACCTCCAGCCCGAGCTGGGCCAGGGTTTCGCTGTGGTCCTCGGCGGTCGCCACTTCTTCGGGTGTGGCCGAGAAGGTGGCGGGAATCAGCAGCGGCTGGCTGGCAATGGCGCTGCTGGCATCGCCATCATCGAGCTGGCTTTTGAGGCGTTCGTAGACGATGCGCTCATGGGCCGCATGCATATCGACAATGACAAGGCCCTGGGCGTTTTCCGCCAGGATATAGACGCCATGGATTTGCGCCACGGCGCGGCCCAGTGGCCAGGGGTTCTCGGCGGATTCGGGCGGCAGCGTGGGTACCAGCGGGGCAGCGGCACCGCCGGTTACCGCGCTGGCGCTGGGCTGCGGGTTCCAGCGTGGGCTGGCCTCCTGCACTTGCCAGGGCGCGGGCGTGCCAGCTGCCTGGCCTGGCTGCACGGTACCGGGTGTTGCAGTGCCAGCACCCTGGCCCCAGAGCGCCGCTGTTTGCTGCAGCGCTTGCAGGCCATTGACGCGGGGCGGGACATCAAAGCGCATGGCGCTTTGGGCCTGGGGTGTGGGGGCATAGGCCTGGCCTGGCAGCGCGGTGGGCTGGCCGTCTGCCGTTGGCGTTGGCGTTTGTGCCGCTGCCGCTGCATCCAGCAACTGCTGCGCGCGCGGGGCGGCCAGCGCATTCTCCACGCCATGCAGCACCGCTTGGTGTACCTCGCGGCTATCGCGAAAGCGCACCTCGATCTTGGTGGGGTGTACGTTCACATCGACCCGCATTGGGTCGATGCTGATGTAGAGCGCATAGACGGGCTGGCGGTGGCCGTGCAGCACATCTTCATAGGCGGCACGCGCGGCGTGGGTGAGCACCTTGTCGCGCACAAAACGGCCATTGACATAGCAAAACTGCTGGTCGGCACGCGAGCGTGCGGCATCGGGCAAACCAGCGCGGCCGCGCACCTGCACATGGCCGGCCTGGTAGTTCACGACAATCGATTGCTCCAGAAAATCAGGGCCGAGCACATCGGCCAGACGCTTGTCCATCGCGCGCTGCTCCAGCTGCTGCAAGGCGGCATTATCTGGCTGTGCCTCGTCGCTGCGCGGCGGCAAGGTGGCACGCCATTGCTCCACCAGTTTGCCTTCATGCCAGATCGCAAAGCCCACGCCGGGTCGGGTGAGGGCATGGCGGCGTACCGCTTCGACGCAATGGGCCAGCTCGGTGGCGTCGGTCTTCAGGAACTTGCGCCGCGCGGGGGTGCTGAAGAACAGCTCCTTGACCTCCATGGTGGTGCCGGGGTTGCGGGCGGCCGGGCGCAGCTCGCCACTGCGGGCATCGAGCAGGTAGGCGCCTTCTTGCTGGGCGGGGCGCGAGAGCACGCTCATCTCCGACACCGACGCAATAGCAGCCAGCGCCTCGCCCCGAAAACCCATGGTCGCCACCGATTCCAGGTCATGCAGGTTGCGGATCTTGCTGGTGGCATGGCGGCGCAGCGCAATCGCCAGCTCTTCGCGCGGAATGCCGCAGCCATCGTCTTCGACGGTGATCAGCCGCACACCGCCGGCGAGCAGGCGCACGGTGATGCTGGTCGCGCCTGCATCCAGCGCATTGTCGACCAGCTCGCGCACGACCGAGGCCGGGCGCTCCACCACCTCGCCGGCTGCTATCTGGCTGACCAGCTCATCGGGCAGATCCTGGATGGGGCGGCGCGCAGGCGTGGCGCTGCTTTCTGTGTTGGCTGCAGGCATCACAGCGTCGTGGGGGGTGTCTGCCGGGTCAAGGGTGGCGGGTGCGGTATCTGCGGTCATGCAGGGATTTTAGGCATAGCCGCCTGGCATTCGCGGTAAAGTGTGCAATCGCCACTTTGGGCCTCGGGGCTGTAACTCTGAAGGCTGTGAGGGTGGCGCCAAGATGGTTTGCCGCAGGGTCTCTGGATCGCTGCGGTTTTTGTATAGAGAGGTTGTGTTTTGGAATTCTTCAGCTGGTTCGTCGATGCAGGCATGCATTTGATCGACTTCATCTTGCATGTCGACAAGTACCTGGAAGCTTTTGTAACGACCTATGGCATGTGGGTTTACGCATTGCTGTTTCTGATCGTGTTTGTCGAGACGGGCGTGGTAGTGATGCCCTTCTTGCCCGGCGATTCGCTGCTGTTTATCGTCGGTGCCATGTGCGGCGCGGGGCTGATGAGTTTTCCGCTGGCTACCGGCTTGCTGTTTGTCGCTGCATTCCTCGGCGACCAGTGCAATTACCAGATCGGCCACCATTTGGGGCCCAAGGTGTTCAAGTGGGAGAACTCGCGCTGGTTCAACCGCAAGGCTTTTGACAAGGCCCATGCCTTCTACGAGCGCTATGGCGGCATCACCATCATCCTGGCGCGCTTTATGCCGTTTGTGCGCACCTTTGCGCCCTTTGTGGCGGGCGTCGCCAATATGAACCGTGCCAAGTTCATTGCCTACAACCTGATTGGCGCGGCCATCTGGGTGTTTGGCATCTGCGCGGCGGGCTACTTCTTTGGCAACCTGCCTTGGGTCAAGGCCAACCTGGAAAAGATCATTTGGGGCCTGATCCTGGTGCCGGGCTTGCTCGCTATCTTTGGCGCCTGGCGTGCCGGCAAGAACGACAAGGCCGCTGGCACCGTCTGACCAGCGCGTGCACGATGACGAAGGGACCGCCGAGGCGGTCCCTTTTTTGTGCCTGTAAAGGTTGGTGCAGCTTAGACCGAGCGGTTGCGCGCCAGCGGAGGGTTCTTGGCGAAGTACGCCTGGATGCCGCGCATGATGGCATCAGCCAGCTGGTTTTGGTAGGCAGTGCTGCGCAGCTTGGCCTCTTCCTCGGGGTTGCTGATAAAAGCGGTCTCGATCAGCACGCTGGGGATATCCGGCGCCTTGAGCACCGCAAAACCGGCCTGCTCCACGCGGGGCTTGTGCAGGCGCGCAAACTGTCCCAGCTGGCCCAGCACATGGGTGCCGAGCTTGAGACTGTCATTGATCTGCGCGGTGGTGCTCATGTCCAGCAACGCGCGCTGCACATGGGCATCGCTGCTGCCAACGCCAGCCACGTTCAGGCCGCCGACCATATCGGCCTGCACGCGGCGGGCCTTCTCAACCCGGGTGTTGAGGGGCACAAAGAAGTCGGCATCGCGCGTCATGAACGCGCGCATCGGGTTGCCGCCGACGCTGCTGTTGTTGATGCGCTCGCGCAGCATATGGCCGACTTTGAGCACAATGTCTTTCTCGCGGGTGCCGCTCGGGCCGGTGGCGCCGGGGTCTTCACCGCCATGGCCGGGGTCGAGCGCCACGATGATCAGCCGATCGGTGCGCGCGGCTGGGCGGCCGCGAGGGGGCGGCGGGCTCGGAGGCGGTGCTGCGGGCGGCGGCGGAGGGGGGGCCACTGCTACCACGGTAGGTGGCGGCGCTACCGGTATGGGTGCTGGGGCCGCAGGGCGGTTGCCGCTCTTGGCGATCAGCTCGGCCAGCGGATCTGCCGCTTGTGCGACGGCTGCGGCCGATGGCGCTGCAGCGGTGACCACGGTGCCCAGCGCAGCAGGGGCGGGCGGGTCGCCGGCAATCGCGGCAGCTACCGAAGGCGGCAGGCTGCTGTTGGGCGCTGGCGTGGGAGTGGGCGCCGGTGCCGCAGCCACGGCGCTGTGGCTGTTCTCCATCATGCGCTCGCTGATCAGGCTCTCCAGCGGATCGTTGGGCCGGGCGGGGTAGAGGTCGAGCACCAAGCGGTGCTGGTAGGGGGCGACCGGCTTCAGGGTGAAGACCTGGGGCTTGGCCTCTTGCTTGAGGTCGATGACCAGGCGCACGACATTGGGCGAGTTCTGGCCCACGCGGATGCCGGCGATATTGGGGTCATCCGAGCGGACCTTAGCCACCAGCTCACGCAGCGCGGGGTTGAGGTCGATGCCTTCAATGTCTACCGCTAGTCGCGGCGGCTCGGGCACAAAGCGTTGCTCGGTCTTCAGGGGCGTGTCGGATTCGATCGTGACCCGCGTGTAGTCCTTGGAGGGCCAGAGCCGCACGGCAACGATGCTGGCGCCAAAGGCCAGATGGCTGCTGCCCAACAGCAGCACCAGGCTGCCACCCCGCAGCACATCGCGGCGCGACAGTCCGGGGTGGCTGGCGGGCACGCCGTCAGCAGGGGTGAAAGGGGCAGAGGCGGGGAGATATTTCGGGGTGTCGCTCACGCTGAAAACCCTTGGACGATGGAGGCACCTGCCGGGGTGTAGGCCTGCAGGTGTACCTGGCGTTCTGATTCGTTGATTGCTTCAATACTGATAGCTACATCGGCAATAGGTGTTACCGCTGCAGCCTTCTGCGGCCATTCTGCCACTTTCAGGCCGGGGCTGGCAAAAATATCCCGAAAGCCGGCGTCTTCCCATTCGCGCGGATCGTCGAATCGGTAGAAGTCAAAGTGCCAGACGGGGAAGTCGCGGCCCTCATGCGGTTCGACCACTGCATAGGTGGGGCTCTTGATGCGCCCCTGCACACCCAAGGCACGCAGCAGATGGCGCACGAAGGTGGTTTTGCCGGCGCCCAGATCACCATGCAAAGTTAGGTAAACATTCGACAGCGCTGCCTGCGCGGCCAGGCGTGAGGCGAAAGCTTCCGTATCGCGCTCATCTTTCCAGACAACATGGAGCGAGGGGTAAGCAGGGCTGGCAGTAGCGTTCAAAATGGCGTTCCCGGGCCGCGCAGGCCCTCAGGTTTTTTACAATGGCAGCACATGGACGCCGCTGATCCCACTTTCATTCAACAGATCAACGACTGGGCGCTGGAGCTGGGATTTTCCCAAATCGGCGTGGCAGGCGTGGATTTGTCGACGGCGGAAGCTGGGTTGATGCAGTGGCTGGAAAAAGGTTTCCATGGCGAGATGCAGTACATGCAGGCCCATGGCCTCAAGCGCGCCCGGCCGGCCGAGCTGGTGCCCGGCACCTTGAGCGTGATTACAGCACGCATGGATTATCTGCCGCAAAACACCCCGCCCGACTGGCAGCGGCTGGAATGGGAGCGCCATGCGCGGCCCGGCGAGGGCCTGGTGAGCGTCTATGCCCGGGGGCGCGATTACCACAAGGTACTGCGCAACCGGTTGCAAAAACTGGCCGAACGCATTGATGCAGCGCTCAGTGAACACAACCTGGCGCACCGCGCGTTCACCGACTCGGCCCCGGTGCTGGAGGCCGAGCTGGCCAGCCGCAGCGGCCAGGGCTGGCGGGGCAAGCACACACTGGTGCTGAGCCGCGATGCCGGCTCGATGTTTTTTCTCGGCGAGATCTTCGTCAACATCGCCTTGCCCGCCACCGCGCCGGTGACCGCGCATTGCGGCCAGTGCACGGCCTGTATCGATATCTGCCCGACCGCTGCCATCATTGCGCCGCAGTCGGTGGATGCGCGGCGCTGTATCTCCTACCTGACGATTGAGCTGGATGGCGCCATACCGGAGGAGTTCCGCGCACCCATGGGCAACCGCATTTACGGTTGCGATGACTGCCAACTGGCCTGCCCCTGGAACAAGTTTGCCCAGCGCGCGAGCTTGCCCGATTTTGATGCCCGGGGCGCGCTGATGGACCAGCAGCTGCCCCATTTGTTTGCCTGGGATGAGGCGACTTTTTTGCGCATCACCGAAGGCAGCCCCATACGCCGCATCGGCCATGAGCGCTGGCTGCGCAATATTGCCATTGCCCTGGGCAATGCCTGGCGCCAGACCGGCGATACGCGCTATGCCCAGGCACTGCACAGCCGCGCCGGCCACGACAGCGCCGTCGTGCGCGAGCATGTGGCCTGGGGGCTGGGCCAGCGCCCATCCTGATCGCGCTGCGCTGCGTGCTCAGGCGCTGAGAAAGCCCAAGTCCTTGAGCTGCGCCACCAACAGTTCGGTAAAGCGCGCATAGCCTGCGGCATTGGCATGTACCTGGTCGGCGCGCATGGCATCGTTGGCCAGCACCTCGCTCCAGGCTTTGGCAAGCAGGGGCACTTGCTCTTCTTTGGCCAGCGCCTCGTAAATCGGGTGGTCCTGCACGCGGCCCGTCAGCGCGGCGGCCATGTTGAACTCGGGCACTGCCACCAGCAAGACCGGAATGTGCTGCGCCTTGCACTGCTGCAGCATGCTGGCGATCTGTGCCTGGGCCGCTTGCGGGCTCTGGCGGCGCAGCCAGTCGTTGCCGCCGGCGCAAACAATCACCAGCGCTGGATGGTGGGTCTCCAACAGCTGCGGCAGGCGCTGCGCAATCTGGCTGCTGGTTTGGCCGGAGATACCGGCGTTGACCACCTTCCAGCCAGTTTGCTCGGCCAGCAGCTGCGGGTAGGACTGGTCGGCGCTGGCGCCCACGCCTTGGGTTAGCGAATCGCCCAGTGCCAGTACCGTAGCACCGGCGGGCAGGGCGGTAGCCAGTGGCGACTTTTTGCTGCAGGCGGCAAGCCCGGCGGTCGCCAGGCCCAGGAAGGGGAGAAGGGCCAGGCGCTGAAGGCTATGGCGGCGGGCGGAGTCACAGGTTTTCTGCATAGCCGCCGAGCTTAACCGATGGCCTTGGCGCGCTTTTATATTGGCCACCAGCCCAGCAGGCTGAGCGCAAAGGGCAGGCTGGCGACGCCGCAGATGGTGGACAAGGTCACCAGCCCGGCCACATAGGCGCCGTTGTAGCCCATGCGGGCGGCCAGCACATAGCAGGTCGATGCGGTGGGCAGGGCAGAGAAGATCAACAGAATGGCGGCCTGCTGGGCCGACAGCGCCAGCCAGTGCGCCATGCACAGGGCAATCAAAGGGGTCACAAAGTGGCGAATCGCCAGCACAGAGCCGCTGAGCAGCTTGCCGCGCGCGAGCAGCCCCAGTTGCATGCCAGCGCCGGCTGACATGAGGCCCAGCACGATGGAGGCCTGGCCGATGCGGGCCACGGTGGGCTCGACGATGGCAGGCAGGCGCAGGCCGAGCAGGTTGCAGACCAGGGCGGTGAGGGTGGCGACGATCAGCGGGTTGCGCAGCAGCTCACGCATAAAGCCATTCTGCGAGCCCTTGGCCATCGGGTAGACCGCCGCGATATTGAACATGGGCACGCAGACCCCAATCAGCACCGAGATCAGCTGCAGGCCTTGGGGGCCGGCCAGCCGGTCGGCCAGCGCCAGGCCGATAAAGGAGTTGAAGCGAAACGCGATCTGTGCGCTGGCGGCGGCGTCGCGGGCGTCCACCCTTTTGCCCAGCCAGGGCCAGCGCGGCAACGTGTAGGTCAGCGCAATGGCGACCAGGCCGGTGGCCACGCCGGCCAGCATCAGGTTGGAGGTGCCTTGCCAGTCAATCGGGCTGCGGATGATCGAATAGAACAGCAAGGTGGGAAAGAGGAAGTAGTACACCAGGCTTTCCACCGGCTGCCAGATGGCCCGGTTCAGCGCCGTGTAGCGGCAGACCAGGTAGCCAATCAGGATCAGCGAGAAGTCGGGGAAAAGCAGTTGGGCGTAGTTCACGGGCGCAAGCATAGCGGAAGGGCCCGCGCCATGGCTCAATCGCTGTCGCGGCAGTAAGCATGTTGCAGGGTGCAAGCCCTGCCAAAGCAGTTGCCAATCGCGCTATCTGCCGACTCGATGCGGGAAAACACGGGCCATCGGCCGCGCGCTTTGCGGCAGAACAGGCGGGCAACACCGCTAGCATGGTGGCTACGTCCAAGCTGGCCCCAGCCGGCAACCCCAGATCCCGAGGAGACTTCCACCATGATGAACCGCCGACTGTGCCTGGCCATGGCACTGGCGCTGGGCAGCAGCGCTGCCCTGGCCGCTGACCCCTATCCCAACAAGCCCATACGCCTGATCGTGCCCTTTGCCGCAGGTGGCACCACTGATATCGTGGCCCGGGTGATCTCGGAGCCGCTGTCCAAAGCGCTGGGCCAGCCGGTGGTGGTGGACAACAAGAGCGGTGGCGGCGGCACGGTGGGCGCGGCCGAAGCGGCACGTGCGCAGCCCGATGGCTACACCCTGAGCATTGCGACGGTGTCGACCACAGCCACCAATCCGGCGGTCAACCCCAAGATGCCCTACAACGTGCAGCGCGATTTCACGCCCATCATCAATGTGGCGGCCACGCCCAATGTGATTGCCGTGCACCCGAGCTTTCCGGCCACCAATTACCAGGAGTTCATTGCCGAGTTGAAGAAGAACCCCGGCAAGTACTCGTACGCCACGCCGGGCACCGGCAGCATTGCCCATCTGCTGATGGAAATGCTCAAGTCCGAAACGGGCGTGAATGTGGTGCACATCCCCTACCGGGGCGGCGGCCCGGCTTTGAACGACACGGTCGCCGGCCAGGTCAATATGATTTTTGACAACCTGCCCTCGGCCTACCCCTTTATCCGCGACAAGCGCCTGCGCGCCATCGTGGTAGCAGCCCCCAAGCGGGTGGCGGGTCTGGAATCGATTCCCACCTTTACCGAGGTGGGCGTGCCGGTCGTCAACCGCAGTGCCTATTACGGCATCGTCGGCCCCAAGAACCTGCCCAAGGAGATTGTGGACAAGGTCAACGCGGCCACCAAAAAGGCACTGGAAGACCCGAATGTGCAAAAGCGCATTGCAGAGACCGGCTCCGACATTCTGGGCACCACGCCGGAGGTGTTTGCCCAGCAGATGAAGGACGAATACGCAGCCTATAAGGCTGTGGTAGATAAGCAGGGTATCCAGCTGGATTAACCAATAAGCGCGGCTTGTTGTGCCTCAAAGCGCGTGCTGTCCCTAGGGAAATCACGCGCTTTTTGTGCGGTTGCAGCACGGTTGCGGACGTATTAATCCGGTATAAACGCGCTGTGCTGAAAAAGCATTACGTCGCCGTGCACCATGCGGGTCATCCACCGGCACGCGTACCACGGCCGCACTATTTCAAATGAGGAGATTCATCATGCAACGTCGCTCTCTCGTGGGCCTGACCTTGATCGCTGCTGCCGCAGCCACCTTGAGCACTGGCGCTCTGGCCGATACAAAATACCCTAACAAGCCCATTCGCCTGATCGTTCCTTTTGCAGCTGGCGGCACCACCGATATCATTGCGCGCGTGATCGCTGACCCGCTGGGCAGGGAGCTGGGCCAGCCCGTGGTGGTGGACAACAAGGGTGGCGCTGGCGGCACCATCGGTGCGGTCGAAACCGTGCGCGCTGCGGCCGACGGCTACACGCTGGGCATTGCTACCGTCTCCACGGTGGCCACCAACCCGGCGATCAACCCCAAGATCTCCTACGATCCGATCAAGGACTTCACCCCCATCATCAATGTGGCGGCCACGCCCAACATCATTGCGGTGAACCCGAAGTTCCCGGCCAAGGACTACAAGGAGTTCGAGGCTGAACTCAAGAAGAACCCCAACAAGTACGCCTACTCGTCGTCCGGTACCGGCGGCATTCAGCACATGCTGATGGAGCTGTACAAGAGCCTGACCGGCATCGAGATGACCCACATCGCCTACCGTGGTGCCGGCCCTGCGCTGAACGACACGGTGGCTGGCCAGGTCAACATGATTCTGGACAACCTGCCCTCGACCCTGCCTTTCGTCAAGGACAACCGCCTGGTGCCTATCGTGGTGGCTGCGCCTGAACGCCTGGCCGTGCTGCCTAATGTGCCGACTTTCAAGGAAGTGGGCCTGGAGCCCGTGAACCGCATGGCTTTCTACGGCATCCTCGCGCCCAAGGGCACGCCCAAGGAAGTGGTGGACCGCATCAATGCCGCCACCAAGAAGGTGCTGGCCGATCCTGCGGTGAAGAAGCGCATCGAAGACACCGGCTCGCTGGTGGTGGGCAACACGCCTGAGCAATTCGCCGAGCAGATCAAGGCCGAATTTGACGTCTACAAGGACGTTGTGAAGAAGCAGAACCTGAAGCTCGACTGATCCTGGCCGATCCAGCCACCGCAGCCGCCCGCGCAAGCCGGCGGCTTTTTTCATGCCATGATGCCGGGCATGCCACGCTCTCCCCGCTCTGAATCCGCCCGATCTGCAGCCCCCAGCCCCGCCGCTGCGGCGCACCCGGTGATTGACCGCTTTATTGATGCGGTATGGCTGGAAGACGGCCTGGCGCGCAACACCTTGGCGGCCTACCGGCGCGACCTGGCGCTGTATGGCCAGTGGCTGACCCAAGAGCACCCGGGCCAGGCGCTGGAGCGCAGCGATGAGGCCCAGCTACAGGCGTTTTTTGCGACCCGCATGGGCGACAAGGCCAGCACGGCCAACCGGCGCCTGACGGTGCTGCGGCGCTTTTTCCATTGGGCGCTGCGCGAGTCGCTGATCAGCGCCGATCCCACCTTGCGCATGCTGGCGGCGCGCCAGCCGCTGCGGGTGCCCAAGACGATGACCTCCGCTATGGTGGATGCGCTGCTGGAGGCGCCTGACCCCGGCAACCCCCTGGGCCTGCGCGACCGCGCGATGCTGGAGCTGATGTATGCCAGCGGCCTGCGCGTGTCTGAATTGGTGGAGCTGCAAAGCGTGCAGCTCAGCCTGAGCGACGGCATCGTGCGCGTGGTCGGCAAAGGCAGCAAGGAGCGGCTGGTGCCCTTTGGCCAGGTGGCCCAGCAGTGGCTGGAGCAGTACCTAGCCGACAGCCGACCCGCCATTCTGGCCGGGCGGCAAAGCGCGGACCTGTTTGTGACCCAGCGCGGCAGCGGCATGACGCGGGTCGCCTTCTGGATGATCGTGAAGAAATATGCGCAGCGCGCCGGTATTACCGCGCCGCTGTCCCCCCACACCTTGCGCCACGCCTTTGCTACGCATTTGCTCAACCATGGTGCCGACCTGCGCGTGGTGCAGCTGCTGCTGGGCCATGCCGATATCTCCACCACCACCATCTACACCCATGTGGCGCGCGAGCGGCTCAAGGTGCTGCACAGCCAGCACCATCCGCGTGGCTAGCGCGGCGGGCAGCGGCAATCAGATGCCCAGTGGGTTCTTGCGGCCCTTCTCGACCGGGTTGGCCAGCAGCTTTTGCGCGGGGTAGGCGCGCAAAAATTCCTTGGCCTTGTAGGCCGATGAGCGCAGCCAGGCGTCATAGGCGCCTTCGTTCAGGATGGCGGGCATGGATTTCTCATTGCCGGGCTGTTGGTAGCGGTTCATCAATGCATGGGCATTGGCGTTGACGGTGATGATCGCGTAGCTCAGCAGCTCTGTGCCGTCCTCGTCGGTCCAGCGGGACCAGACACCCGCGACGCCCATCGGCAGGCCATCGACCCGGGCAATGCGGGTGGGCTTGGCCTTGCCGTTGCGGTAGTCGTCGGTAACGAACGCCATCATCGGCACGATGCAGCGCTGGTTGTTCAACCAGGCATCGCGAAAGGCGGTGCTGGTCGATGCATTGTCGGATTTCACATTCACCAGCTTGGTGGCGCGCAGTTGGCCGTCGGAGGCCGACTTGACCCAGTGCGGCACGAGGCCCCATTGCGCGGGCACCAAGAGGCGCGGGGTGTCGTGGGGTGCGGGCGCTGCGGCAGGGGTGGGCGCTGGCTCGTCGGCTGGGCCATCCTGTGCCGCCTGTGCAGCCGCTTGCTCGGCCAAGGCGGCCTTGCGTGCCGAATTCTCGGCATCGGTGGAGCCCGTCAGGCTGGTGGTGATAAAGAAGCCGGGCCGGCGCGGCGTCATCTTGCGCTCGCCCATCTCTGCGGGTGGCTCTACCTGGAAGGCGCTGAGGTACAGCTCGGGGGCTTTGAGGGCTTCGTATTGGGTGCTCATGGGCGCAATGGTACGTGAAGGCTGCGGCGGCGCTCGCTAGCGCCGGTTTCTGGCAGAAGATAAAAAGCCCACCCTGGGGCAGGGTGGGCTCGGTGGCAAGCCTTGCGGCCGCAGCTCGTATTTTAGATCAGAGCGACTGGCCCAGCTTGCGCAGAAAGCGCTCGCAGGCGTCGAGCTGGCTGATCTCAACAAACTCATTGGGCTTGTGGGCCTGTTCGATATTGCCGGGACCGCAGACCACGGTGGGGATACCCAGGTTCTGGAACAGGCCGGCTTCGGTGCCATAGGCCACCTTGCGCGTGGCCTGGTCGGCGGTCAGCGCCCGCACCAGCGCGGTGATGGCGGCTTGCTCGCTGGCTTCCAGCGCGGGGGCGGCAGGGCCGGTTTCGATGTCGATGCGGGCATCGGCAAACTCGCGGCGCATGCGTGGCAGCAGCTCGCCGGTCACATAGCTTTGCACCTTGGCCTGGATGCTGTCGGCCGTCATGCCGGGCAGGTTGCGGAACTCGTAGTTGAACTCACACAGCTCAGGGATGGTGTTGACCGCAATACCGCCCGAGATCTGGTTGGTCGTCATCGTCGAGAACGGCACATCGTAGAACTCGTCGTAGGGGCCGTTGGCCTTGAATTGGTCGGCCACATCGCGGATATGGCAGATCAGCCGTGCGGCGTATTCAATGGCATTGCAGCCCTTGGGGGTCAGCGACGAATGCGCTGCCTTGCCATGCACCTTGCAGCGGTACAGATTAATGCCCTTGTGCGCGACCACCACCTGCATGCTGGTGGGCTCGCCCACCACGCAGCCATCGGCCTGCTGGCCGCGTGCCTTCAAGGCGCGCAGCATCACCGGGGCGCCAGCGCAGCCCACTTCCTCGTCATAGGACAGGGCCAGGTGGATCGGCTTTTTGCGCGGCATCGCGATGAACTCGGGCACCAGCGCGATCGACGCGGCGATAAAGCCCTTCATGTCCGCGCTGCCACGGCCGTACAGACGGCCTTCTTTTTCGGTCAGCTGGAAGGGGTTGCTGTCCCAGTTCTGGCCGTCGACCGGCACCACATCGGTGTGGCCCGACAGGACGATGCCCCCTTGGGTGCTGCCGTCATCGGCGGGGAGGGTGGCGAACAGGTTGGCCTTGTCGCCTTCGGGGGAGTGGATCAGCTCGACCTTCAGACCTTGCTGGGCCAGTGCGTCACGCACGGATTCGATAAGGGCGAGGTTGGAGTTGCGGCTGGTGGTGTCGAATGCGACCAGCTTTTCCAGCCAGGAGCGGGTGTTCATAGCGCTTCACTTGGTGTTACATGCAAGGGACCGAGTGTAGGGCGCTTGCGTTGTGCGGGCAGGGCCCGCTGCCTAAGCTGGGGTTGGCTGTTGGGGTTTTAGAGCGCCATACCCAACCGATGGGACAGAACGGAAAACGGGAGCCCGTAGCTCCCGTTGTTGCCCGACCTGGTCGTAAGGGGCGATCAGCCCAGCACTTCCAGCAGGCGGTCCAGCCCACCGGTGTTGATCGCCACCTTGGCCTCGGCACGTACGCGGGGCTTGGCATGGAAGGCGACCGACAGGCCCACCGCACGCATCATCGGCAGGTCGTTGCTGCCATCGCCCACGGCAATCACCTGCTCCGGCTCGATGCCCATTAGCGAGGCCAGGCCCAGCACGGTGCTGCGCTTTTCTTCGCCGTCGCAGATGTCGCCCCAGCTTTGGTCGATCAGGCCGCCGGTCAGCTGGCCGTCCTTCACCTCGAACTGGTTGGCGCGCACAAAGTCGATGCCCAGCAGGCTTTTGACATGGTCGGCAAAGTAGGTGAAGCCGCCCGAGACCAGCAGCACCTTGAGGCCGGCGGCATGCGCCGCATCCACCAGGGTTTTGGCGCCCGGGGTCAGGGTCAGGCGCTCTTGCAGCACGCGCTCGATCGAGGCCATCGGCACGCCTTGGAGCAAGGCCATGCGCTGGCGCAGGCTGTCCTTGTAGTCGGTGATTTCGCCGCGCATCGCCGCCTCGGTGATCGCCGCGACCTCGGCCTTCTTGCCGGTGACGTCGGCGATCTCGTCGATGCACTCGATGGTGATCAGGGTCGAGTCCATGTCGAACGCGATCAGCTTGTAGTCGGACAGCTTTTGCGGCGTGGCCAGGTTCTGGAGGGTCAGGCCAGGGGCGAATTCGGTGGAGGCACTCATGGGAGCTTTAGAAGGGGTGAGGGTAGAGGAATGATAAACGGGCCAAGGCGAGCATAAGGGCCGGCTCAGGCCGTGGCCGCCTCGGCCACCACCGGCTTGCCCAGGCTGCGCACCACATCGCGCACCATCTGCACGCGGTCCTTGACCTCGGGCAGAGCGCGCTCAATGCGCAGCTTGTCATTGCCAGCCAGCTTGATGGCCTTGTTCTTCTGAATCAGATTGATGATGGTCATCGGCTCGATCGGCGGGTTGGGGTGGAAGGTGATATTGATCACACCGGGTGCGGCATCAACCTTTTGCACACCAAAGGGCTCGCAGAGCACGCGCAGGCGGTGGACATCGACCAAGGTTTGGGCCTGGGGCGGCAGCTTGCCAAAGCGGTCCACGATCTCTTCGAGCAGGTTGTCGATCTGGTCGCTGTTCTTGGCAGTCGCCAGCTTTTTGTAGAACGACAGGCGCAGGTGTACATCGCCGCAGTAGTCGTTGGGCAGCAGCGCGGGGGCGTGCAGGTTGATATCGGTGGCGGCAGACAGGGGGCTGAGCAGGTCGGGCTCCTTGCCTTCCTTCAGGCTGCGCACCGCCTCGGACAGCATCTCGTTGTAGAGCTGGTAGCCGATCTCCATCATGTTGCCGCTCTGGTTGTCGCCCAGCACCTCGCCAGCGCCCCGGATCTCCAGGTCATGCATGGCCAGGTAAAAACCGCTGCCCAGCTCTTCCATCTGCTGGATGGCTTCCAGGCGCTGCGCGGCCTGCTTGGTGAGGCCGTCCAGATCCGGCACCATCAGGTACGCATAGGCCTGGTGGTAGCTGCGGCCCACGCGGCCGCGCAGCTGGTGCAGTTGCGCCAGGCCAAACTTGTCGGCGCGGCTGATGATGATGGTGTTGGCGCTGGGCACATCGATACCGGTCTCGATGATGGTCGAGCACAGCAGGATGTTGTAGCGCTGGGCCACAAAGTCGCGCATCACGCGTTCCAGTTCACGCTCGGGCATTTGGCCGTGGGCCACGGCAATGCGGGCCTCGGGCAGGATCTCTTCGAGCTTTTGGCGGCGGTTCTCGATGGTCTCGACCTCGTTGTGCAGAAAGTAGCACTGGCCGCCACGCTTGAGCTCGCGCAGCACAGCTTCGCGGATGACACCGGTGCCTTCGCTGCGCACAAAGGTTTTGATCGCCAGGCGGCGCTGCGGCGCGGTGGCGATCACCGACAGATCGCGCAGACCATCCAGCGCCATGCCCATGGTGCGCGGGATGGGGGTGGCCGTCAATGTCAGCACATCGACCTCGGCGCGCATGGCCTTCATCGCCTCCTTGTGGCGCACGCCAAAGCGGTGCTCTTCATCAATGATCAGCAGGCCCAGGTTTTTGAACTTGGTTTTTTCGGACAGCAGTTTGTGGGTGCCGACGACGATGTCCACCGTGCCGTCATCCAGGCCCTTGATGGTGGTGTTGACTTCCTTGCCGGATCGGAAGCGCGACACCAGCGCGACCTTGATCGGCCATTTGGAGAAGCGGTCTACCAGGGTCTGGTAATGCTGCTCGGCCAGCAAGGTGGTGGGCGCCAGCAGGGCCACCTGTTTGCCACCGGTGACGGCCACAAAGGCGGCACGCAAGGCCACCTCGGTCTTGCCAAAGCCCACATCGCCGCAGACCAGGCGGTCCATCGGCTGGGGCGAGATCATGTCCTGAACGACCGCATGGATGGCAGCGCGCTGGTCGGCGGTTTCCTCAAAGCCGAAATCGTTGGCGAATTGCTCGTAATCCTGCGGGCTGTAGCGGAAGGCATGGCCTTCGCGGGCGGCGCGGCGGGCGTAAATATTGAGCAGCTCGGCAGCGGTGTCGCGCACCTGCTCGGCGGCTTTGCGGCGGGCTTTTTCCCACTGGCCGCTGCCCAGCTTGTGCAGGGGGGCTTCTTCGGCGGATACGCCGGTGTAGCGGCTGATTTGTGCGAGCTGGCTGACGGGCACATAGAGGACGGCCTTGTCGGCATATTCCAGGTGCAGAAACTCCTGCATCGAGGGGCTGCCATCGGGGTTCTTCTGCCCCACATCCATGTTGATCAGGCCGTGGTAACGGCCAATGCCGTGCTGGGCGTGGACGACCGGATCGCCCACCTTCAGCTCGGACAAGTCTTTGATCAGCGCCTCGACATCGCTGGCCTGCTCCTGGCGGCGCTTGCGGCGGGCGCCGCCAGAGGCGGCAAACAGCTCTGTCTCGGTGACAAAGTCAATGCCTTGCTCGGCCCAGCGAAATCCCTTGGCCAGCGCGGCCGTGGCAATGCCGACGGGCTCGTCGCTGGTCTGCTGGAACTCGGCCAGCGAATCAAAGGCCGGTGGGTTAAGGCCGCTGGCGCGGAAGAAGTCGAGCAGGCTCTCGCGCCGGCCATCGCTTTCGGCCAGCAGCAGGGTGCGGGCCTGGCGCAGCGCAATGTGCTGCTGCAGCTTGGCCAGCGGGTCTTCGGCGCCGCGCACCACCGCCAGGTCGTCCAGCTTTTGGAAGATGGCGCTGTGCTCCACGTCTTCCAGCTGCGGGCGCAGCGACAGCTGGGCCATCTGCTTGGCGGTGGAGTAGAACTGGTCTGGGCTCAGGAACAGGCTGTCGGGCGGCAGCACCGGGCGTTCCGGGTCGCCCTGCACCAGGCGGTAGCGGTCGCGCGTGTCTTGCCAAAAGCGTTGGAAGGCCGGCTCGATATCGCCATGCAGCACCACGGTGGCCTGGGTGCCCAGGTAGTCGAATACGGTGGCGGTCTCGTCAAAGAACAGCGGCAGGTAGTACTCGATACCGGCGGTGGCCACGCCATTGCCCATGTCCTTGTAGATGCGGCTTTTGGTGGGGTCGCCTTCGAGCATCTCGCGCCACTTGTTGCGAAAGCGCGCGCGGGCCTCGTCGTCCATCGGGAACTCGCGCCCGGGCAGCAGGCGCACATCCTTGACCGGGTAGAGGCTGCGCTGGGTGTCGGGGTCAAAGGTGCGGATCGAGTCGATCTCGTCATCGAACAAATCGACCCGGTAGGGCACCAGTGAGCCCATGGGGTAGAGATCGATCAGGCCGCCGCGCACGGAGTATTCGCCATGGCTCACCACCTGGGACACATGGTTGTAGCCGGCCAGGGTGAGCTGGGCCTTGAGCCGCGCCTCATCGAGCTTTTGCCCGGCTTGGAACGCAAAGGTGTAGCCGGCCAAAAAGGCGGGGGGCGCCAAGCGGTACAGCGCGGTGGTCGCCGGGATCAGCACCACATCGGCCTCCCGCTGGCTGATGCGCCACAGCGCAGCCAGGCGCTCGCTGATCAGGTCCTGGTGCGGGGAGAAGGTGTCATAGGGCAGGGTTTCCCAATCGGGGAACAGGGCGACGCGCAGCTCTGGCGCGAAAAAAGCCAGCTCGTCCTGCAGGCGGTGGGCGTCACCGGCATCGGCGGTGATGATGGCGGTGACGCGCTGCGCAGCGGCCTCGCGTGTCGCCAAGCTGGCGAGCAACAGGGCATCGGCACTGCCGGGGGGCATGGGCAGCTGAAAACGTTTTCCGGCGGTGAGTTTGGGCAGTTCCATACGATCCACATCAGTCCAGGCACGGACTACAGCCCGGGGCGGTCTACCGCGCCTGGGCCTATCAAAGCCAAGCACGCCCTAACAGGCGCAGCTGAGCAGAAAAACAGCAAACGCACGGGTCTGGCTGACAGATCCGTGCAACCTCAGCATTCTAAAATACCCCCATGAACCAGACCGTCCGCAACGAATTGATCCCTGCTGTACCCAGGGCCGCACCTGAGGTGCCCGCGCTGGCGACGGTGGCGGCACCGACCTTGCCCGCCGACCCGGGCGCACAAACCCAGGCGCTGGGGGAGACGCGGCGGGAGGTAGTGGCCAAGTTCTGGGCCTTTTTGCCCTGTGCCGGTGTGGGCGCGCGTGCGGTCGATGCAGGCCGCCCGGCCCATCTGCCCAAGCAGTACCAGGAGGTGGCAGGTTGGCCGCTGGTGCTGCATACGCTGGCTGCCTTTATGGCGGCCAAGCCGCTGTCTGGCGTGCTGGTGGGGGTGAGCCCTGGCGATGACTTTTTGCAGCAGTACCAGCGGCCGGGCTTTGCCATCAGCCCTTGCGGCGGGCCCACCCGAGCCGATACGGTGGCCGGCGGTTTGCGCAGTTTGCTAGGGGATTCGGGCCTGGGTGCCCAGCCCCATGACTGGGTGCTGGTGCATGATGCGGCCCGCTGCCTGATCAAGCCCAGTCAGATTGAGCAATTGATGCAAGAATGCGCAGCCGACGAGGTGGGCGGCCTGTTGGCGCTGCCATTGCCCGATACACTCAAGGCCGCCGCTACTGATGCCCATGGCCAAAGCCGGGTCAGCAGCACCTTGCCACGGGTAGACAAATGGCTGGCGCAGACGCCGCAGATGTTCCGCATCGGCGCGCTGCTCGAAGCGCTGGAGCGCTGCCACGATGTGACCGATGAGGCCAGTGCCATCGAGGCGCTGGGTTTGCAGCCCCGGCTGGTGCCGGGCAGCAGTTTTAACTTCAAGGTCACCTTCCCTGATGACTTTGCGATGGCTGAAGCCTTGCTGATGCAGCGCATGGCCAGTGGCGACAGCCAGGTGGCGGCGTTTTTTGATTGATGGTTTCCGCAACGCTAGGGATCCTCTGCAAAACCCTCGCCAAGCGGGATGGATGCGGATCGGGATGAGACGCAAGGCGTCTTTTGCAGTCAATAGCCAGCTATTGACAAGGAAGACAACGCAGCGGATCGCCCGAGCCCGTGTTCAGACCACGGCAGGGAGTTTTGCAGAGGGTTCCTGGTGCTGGCACCTGTTTAATTTGGACGAGATAAGGGATGGAAATGCTGCAAATGCGCATTGGTGAGGGTTGGGATATTCATGCGTTGGTGCCTGGCCGTGACTTGATTCTGGGTGGCATCCTGGTGCCGCACACCACCGGCCTGCTGGGTCATTCAGATGCCGATGTGCTGCTGCATGCGATTACCGATGCCTTGGTGGGCGCCGCCGGCATGGGCGATATCGGATCGCACTTTCCGGATACCGACCCTAACTTCAAGGGTGCCGACTCGGGCGTTTTGCTGGCCGAGGCCATGCGCCGGGTCGCTGCCCAGGGCTGGCAGGTGAACAACGTCGATAGCACGGTCATCGCGCAGGCGCCCAAGCTGGCGCCGCATATTCCGGCCATGCGGGCCAACATTGCCAAGACCTTGGGCATCGATGAATCCCAGGTCAATGTGAAAGCCAAGACGGCCGAGAAAATGGGCCCGGTGGGCCAGGGCGCTGCGATGGAAGCGCGTGCCGTCGTGCTGCTGGTGCGGGCGAACGCCTAGTCCGACCAAGGCTGTGGGTTTGCTGGCGTCCGCCAAGCGTTGAGTGGCAGAAGAGGCGGTAGCGCGTCTTCTGCGCCAGAGTTAGGCGTCATCCGTGGATGCGTCTTCGTACTGCGCCATGACCTGCGCACCGGTCAGTTTGGGCGTGTCGTTGGCCAGGTCGTAGTGGCCTGGCTTTTCATCGATAAAGATCTGCAGTGCCAGCTGCATGCCGTCCTCATCCTGGAACAGGCCGGCCGACAAAAAATGCTCATTGGTGGCCAGCAGGCGGTAGAACAGATGCGTGCCGCAGTGGCTGCAAAAGGCGCGTTCTGCCCAGGGGGATGAGGCGTAGCGGGTGGCAGGGCCCGTCAGCTCCACCTCGGTGCCGCCATGCACAGTAAACGCGGGGCCTCCGCCCCAACGCCGGCACATGCTGCAATGGCAGACGTGGACATCTTGGACAGTCGGGGCAGTCACATGGACCGCACCACAGAGGCACTGGGCTTGCATGTCAACTCCTAGGGCAACGAGGTGCCTGCATTCTATGCACAGAAGGGGCTTTGTGCCAGCGGCGTGTATGCCGCTGGCAGGAGGGCCTTATTGCAGATCTGCCAGGTTGGTCGGGGCGCCCGGCAAATGGCGTTTGATCTGCGGGCGCAGCAGGCGGCGTTTAGGCTCTTTGCCGATGGCCTGATCGGGCGCGCGGCGCAGGTAGATGCTGGTGACGAGGCCGGTGCTGCCGTCCGAGGCATTGACCATGCTCAAGCGGCCGCCCATGCGCTGCACGGTTTTCTCAACAATCGACAGGCCGAGGCCCGCGCCTGCAGCCGCCGTGCGGGCGGTGTCGCCCCGGTAGAACGGCTTGGTCAGGCTGCTGAGCTGATCCTTGGAGACGCCGGTGCCATGGTCGCGCATACGGATGGTGACGGTGCTTTCGCTGAACTTGACCGTGATGTCCACGCGGGTGTGCGAGGCGCCGGGCGTCTTGCCATAGCGGCGGGCGTTTTCCAGCACGTTGGACAGCACGCGCGAGAGCTCGATCTCATCGGCATTCACCATCAGTTCTTCCGGCACCTTCATGTGTACCTGCAGCTCCTGGTGGTCTTGCACCGCATAGACGCAGGACGATACAACGCCGTAGACATTCACCGGCGCAAGCTTGGCGGCGTGGTCGGGGCGGGCGTAATCAAGGAACTTGTCGATGGTGGCGTCGAGCTGCACGATGTCGGCCACCATGTGCTCACGCGCCACCTGGTCGAACACGCTCATTTCGGTCTCCAGCCGCAGCCGGGCCAAAGGGGTGCGCAGGTCATGCGAGATGCCTGCGAGCATGACGGCACGGTCTTGTTCCAGTTTGGACAGGCGCTCGCTCATGCGGTTGAAGCCGATGTTCACCTCACGGATTTCGCTGGTGACGGCATCCTCATCCAGTTGCGCCGCAAAATCACCTTCGCGCAGCCGGTTGGTGGCGCTCGACAGCTGCTTGAGCGGCCGGTTGATGAGACCGGCAATCACTGCCGCACCCGCCAGCGACAGCGCGGCTGCGGTCAGCACCCAGACCAGCCAGGTTTTGCCGCCAGCCGGGTTGAAGCGTGAGGGCTCGATCAGAAACCAATTCTGGTCTCCATCAATGGTGAAGCCGACCCACAGACCTTCTTCTCCATTGACGCTGCTGGCCACGATGGTGCTGGAACCCAGCCGCTTGGTGACTTCCTGGGTCAGGCGTGCGCCCAGCGGGGTGGAGTTGTCGATGGATTCGTAGACGTCCTTGGGTTCGCGCGGGACAATGCGCACCCCTTCCTGGTCGGCCATGGTCTTGACCAGCGACACGCGGGCGATCGCATCCGAGTGCAGCAAGGCGGCACGGCTGAGGTTGACCAGAGAGGCGATCTGCTGGGCGGTCTGGATGGCGCGTGGCTCGGTCTCCAGCGAGCGCAAGGTTTGCACCCAGGCGAGGATGCTGCCAGTGAGCAGGATGGCGAGCAAAAAGAAGGTACGCCAAAAAAGATTGAGGCCGACGCGGGTGCGCTTGTTGCTGTGCGCGGCTGCGGCAGCACTGCCCTCCAAGGGGGCCAGGCCGGATTGGTCGGCGTCGTTAGCGGGAGTGGAGGCCATGGTCCGTGTGCAGGTAAACAGGTAGAAGAGTCGGTTCAGTATGCGGCCCAGAACCTTCATAGGTTCTCACCACATCGCCTATTGGACACCATTGTGTGCCTCAGGTGTAGATATAAAAAACCGCCCTCAGCCAGGCTGGGGCGGTTGCAGGGGTTGTGGGGGCTGAGAATCAGTTAGCACCATCGGGTACGAACACATAGCCCACACCCCAGACGGTCTGGATATAGCGCGGTGCGGCGGGGTCTACCTCGACCAGCTTGCGCAGACGCGATACCTGCACGTCCAGGCTGCGGTCAAAGGGCTCGAACTCACGGCCACGGGCCAGCAGTGCCAGTTTTTCGCGCGACAGCGGCTGGCGCGGGTGGCGCACCAGAGTCTTGAGCATCGCGAATTCGCCGGTGGTCAGGGGCAGCTCTTCGCCATCCTTGGTCAGCACGCGGGTGCTCATATCGAAAGTGAAGGGGCCGAAATTGACAACTTCGTTCTCGCCCGATGGGGCACCAGGCGCTTCTTGTGGCGGGCGACGGCGCAGCACGGCGTGGATGCGGGCCAGCAATTCGCGCGGGTTGAATGGCTTGCCAATGTAGTCATCCGCGCCGACTTCCAGACCCACGATGCGGTCCACGTCCTCACCCTTGGCGGTCAGCATGATGATGGGCGTGCGGTCGTTGCTGGCGCGCAGGCGGCGGCAGATGGACAGACCGTCTTCACCGGGCATCATCAAATCGAGCACGATCAGATCCACCGTCTCACGCAGCAAGATGCGCTGCAGGCCTTTGCCATCCTCGGCAATCATGACTTCAAAGCCTTCATGCGACAGGTAGCGGCGCAGCAGATCGCGGATGCGTGCGTCATCATCCACGACCAGGATTTTGTCGACGCGATTGGTTGCGGTAACCATGGGTGGAGTCCTCCGGTTGATATGTAACTTTTACATTTTGACCGGGTTTTGCGAAAAATGCGCAAGTTGGCGCTTTTTTTGACCCAAAGTTACAAAATTTGCGTTACATATGCACTGAGGGAGCGGAGTGCTTACGCCGAAAATCGACTTTTTCCTGCATTTTTCGATGAATTTGCCTCTTTTGCAGGGCCTGTGGATTTATCTTTCATAGATGTTTCATAGTTATGCGTTTGATGCATGGATTGTGAGTCGTTAAAAAAGGCGCCGTGGCGCCTTGCTGCTGAGGGGCCGAAGAAGCCCTCGCATGCGCGCTATTGCGCGACCCAGCCGCCGTCCATGTTCCAGGCCACGCCGCGCACATTGTTGGCAGCGGGCGAGCAGAAAAATACGGCCAATTCGCCCAGCTCCTCCGGCGTGGTGAACTGCATCGATGGCTCTTTCTCGCCCAGCAGCAGCTTTTTGGCTTCTTCATTGCTGACGCCCATTTGCGCTGCCTTGGCATCGACCTGCTTTTGCACCAGCGGGGTGAGCACCCAGCCGGGGCAGATCGCGTTGCAGGTAATGCCGCTGGCAGCGTTCTCCAGCGCCGTGACCTTGGTAAGGCCCACAATGCCATGCTTGGCCGCGACGTAAGCCGACTTGCCGGCCGAGCCGACGAGACCATGGACCGAAGCAATATTGATGATGCGGCCCCAGCCCGCCTTTTGCATGGGCGGCAGCGCGAGCCGGCTGGTATGGAAGGCACTGGTCAGGTTGATGGCGATGATGGCGTCCCAGCGCTCGACCGGGAAATCCTGCACATTTGCCACATGCTGGATGCCGGCATTGTTGACGAGGATGTCGACCTGTCCAAAGGTTTGCGTGGCATAGTCAAACATGGCTTCGATGTCGGCGGCCTTGCCCATGTCTGCGCCGTGGTAGCCGACCCGGGCGCCCGAGCCTGTGCTGCTGATGATGTCTTGTACCTCCTTGAGTGGACCTTCGGAATCCCCGAAGCCATTCAAGATGATGTTGGCACCCTGGCGCGCCAGTGCCTTTGCGATCCCCAGCCCGATGCCGCTCGTCGATCCGGTGACGAGCGCTGTTTTTGCTTTCAACATCCAATATCTCCAGTTACTCGGTTAGTATTCATGCAAACGCATGCATCCATCCTAAGGCAAACCCCAGCCAAGGTTTGCCTGGTAGCGCTGCGTTCTTCTATATAAGAGGGACCATGTACCAAGATCCACGCTTGCAGTATGTCACCTGTGCGGTGGCGGGGAATACGGACACAGGTCGCCAGGGTGCCACGCACCGCATGGCGTATTGGGAGTGGAACGATACGGGCGATCTTCACCATCCGCACGTGATCGTCTGCGCCCATGGTCTGACCCGGCAAGGGCGTGATTTCGATGTGCTGGCGCGCCAGCTGGCCATGCAGGCCCGGGTGATCTGCCCGGACGTGGTGGGCCGCGGCTACAGCGATTGGCTGGAGGATCCCGCCGGCTACCAGGTGCCCTTGTATGTAGCCGATATGCTGGCCATGCTCCAGCAGGTGCACCAGAGCGCTCCCATTGGCAGGCTCGACTGGGTAGGCACCAGCATGGGCGGCCTGATTGGCATTGCGTTGGCGGGCGAGCCCAGCATTCAGCCGCTGATGCCGGCAGCCATCCGCCGCCTGGTTCTCAATGATGTCGGCCCGACTATTGAGGCCTCGGCACTGGCGCGGATTGGCAGCTATGTGGGCCAGCATATGCGCTATGGCTCCGAGCAAGAGGCGGTTGCAGCCATGGGGCAGCTGTCCAAGGGCTTTGGGCCGCACAGCGATGAAGACTGGCTGGCCTTGTCGCGCCCCATGTTGCGGCCGGAAGCAGGTGGCGCCGTTCGCCTGCATTACGACCCAGCCATTGCGCAACCCATGCTGGCGATGACGCCGGAGATGGCGACCGCTGGCGAGCAGCTGCTTTGGCGACTCTACGACCAGATCCAGGCCACCACCTTGGTGTTGCGAGGCGCAGAATCGGACTTGCTTTCAGAGAAGACGGCCCAATCTATGGGCGCATCCGGCCCACGTGCGCGGGTGGTGGAATTTGCAGGTGTGGGCCATGCCCCCACCTTGGTATCTTTTGATCAAACGGCTGCAGTGCTGGCTTTCTTGTGCGGTACGTAGCGCACGTCCCCGTTGGGGCGTGATGGTGGTGACAACATGAAAAGTCTTACAGCAGTCGCTCAGCCCGCGCCCGGCGCGGAATTCCTTCCTGCAGAACCCGTCTCGCCATTGGTAGCTGCTACTGCCAACGCCTTGCCCATGCAGGACAACGTACTGGCCCGGGCCCGTGCTTTTTCGGTGCCATTGATCGCCGAGGAGACCCTGGATACCGGCGAGAACGCGCTGGTCCATGCAGATGCGGTAGCGGCCATCCTCAAACACATTGGTGGCTCCGAGGCCATGCAGGCTGCGGCTTATCTGGTGCACACCAGCGAACAGCTGAACAAGCCGCGCGAAGTCATTGGCAAAGCTTTTGGTGAGAGCTATGCGGTGCTGGCGGTAGAAACCGTGGCGCTGATGAAGGTGCAGGCCCAGGCGCGCCAGGCCGATGCGGGCCATCTGGTGGACGACCCTGCGACGCAGACCGAGAATATCCGCAAGATGCTGCTGGCGTTCTCGCGCGATCTGCGTGTGGTGATGCTGCGCCTGACTTCGCGGCTGCAGACTTTGCGCTGGTATGCGGCGACCAAGGGCCCCGTATCGCCCGCCGTGGCGCGCGAGAGCCTGCAGGTGTTTGCGCCGCTGGCCAACCGCCTGGGTATCTGGCAGATCAAGTGGGAGCTGGAGGATCTGGCCTTTCGCTTTCTGGAGCCCGACACCTATAAGAAGATCGCCAAGCTGCTCGATGAGACGCGTGTAGAGCGTGAGCTGTATATGGTGAGCCTGCGCGAGCGGCTTGAATCGGAGCTGCGCGCCCACAGCATCAGCGCGACGGTGGCCGGGCGCCCCAAGCATATCTACAGCATCATCAAGAAGATGCGCGGCAAGTCGCTGGGCTTTGACCAGCTCTTCGACATTCGCGCGCTGCGCGTGGTGGTGCCCACGGTCAAGGACTGCTATGCGGCCCTGTCCTTTGTGCACGAGAGCTTTGCACCCGTCGAGTCCGAGTTTGACGACTACATCGCCAAGCCCAAACCCAATGGCTACCAGTCGCTGCACACCGTGGTGCGCGATGAGCAGGGCCGGGCCATAGAGATCCAGATCCGCACCCAGGCCATGCATGACCATGCCGAAAACGGCGTGGCTGCCCACTGGGCTTATAAAGAGGCAGGCACCAAGGGTTATGCGGGTGTATCCGCCACCAGCGACTACGACGCCAAGATTGCCGTGCTGCGCCAGCTGCTGGCCTGGCGCAAGGACATGGTCGGCCAGACCCAGGACAGCGGTCTGTTCGATGACCATATCTATGTATTGACGCCGAATGCGGCCGTGATCGAGCTGCCCCAGGGCGCGACGCCGGTGGACTTTGCCTATTCGGTCCACACCGATCTGGGCCACCGCTGCCGGGGTGCCAAGGTCGATGGGCAGATGGTGACGCTCAACACCGCGCTGCAAAACGGGCAGACGGTAGAGATTGTTTCCGTCAAGGAAGGCCGGCCATCGCGCGACTGGCTCAATGCCGAGCTGGGCTACCTCGTCAGCTCGCGCGCCAAGGCCAAGGTGCGCGCCTGGTTCAATGCCCAGGTCATGCACGAGACGGTCAGCCGTGGCCGTGAACTGGTGGAGAAACTGCTGCAACGTGAAGGCAAGACCTCCATCCGCCACGACGATCTGGCGGAGCTGTTGGGCTTCAAAACGGCAGAGGCGCTGTTTGAAGTGGTGGGCAAGGATGAGCTGTCGCTGCGCACCATCGAGAACATCCTGCGCCCGCCCGAGCCGCTGCAGCCCGATGACGAGTTCTTGCTGAGCCGCCCACGCAAGGCGACCGAGGGCTCTGGCAAGGGCGGCGTGCTGGTGGTGGGCGTTGACTCCTTGATGACCCAGCTGGCCAAGTGCTGCAAGCCCGCACCGCCCGACCGCATCGGTGGCTTTGTCACACGCGGCAAGGGCGTGAGCGTGCACCGCCATGATTGCAGCAACTTCCGCGAGATGTGCGCCCGCAACCCGGAGCGCAGCATTGATGTGGAATGGGGCCAACCGACCAGCGGCCAGCGATCCACGGAAGCTGTCTACCCCGTCGACGTGGCCGTGGAGGCGCACGACCGCCAAGGCCTGCTGCGGGATATCTCCGAGCTGTTTGCGCGGGACAAGACCAATGTCATTGGTGTGCAGACCCAGTCCGTCAAGGGAACTGCCTGGATGACCTTCACGGTGGAGGTCTCGGATTCCGGCAAGCTGGCCAAGGTGTTGGCCTCTGTGGCCACGGTTTCGGGCGTGCGCTCGGTGCGCCGCAAATAGGGCGCAAAAGCACTATTTTCAAAAAAAGGCCCAAGTTTCCATTCGGGCCGTTTTTTCTGGCTATAATTTGAGTCTTCAACGACAGGCGCGTAGCTCAGCTGGTTAGAGCACCACCTTGACATGGTGGGGGTCGTTGGTTCGAGTCCAATCGCGCCTACCAAATTTTCCCTCTGAAGAGAACCAGACTTCAGGATAACAGGGATTTGGTTAGAAACCTCACAGAGGTTTCTATTTGAACAAACCGCCTTCTGGGCGGTTTTTTTATTTCTAGAATCTCTAGGGGCCCTCTGCAAAACTCCCTGCTGTGGCCTGAACGCGGTCTCGGGCGATCCGCTGCGTTGTCTTTCTTGTCAATAACTACGGCTATTGCCTGCAAAAGACGCCTTGCGTCTTATCCCGATCCGCGTCCATCCCGCTTGGCGAGGGTTTTGCGGAGGATCCCTAGCGGAGTGCTTTGGGGTTTTCACTTGCCATTCTCTAGAGTGTTAACGCGGGAGTTTCATCAAATACTTCGCCAATGCCTCGAACGCCGGCAATGATGTCGGATCATTCGCCGCATTGGCCGCAACCGGGTGCGAGCCATATCGGGCAATGACCATCTCCGCCTTGGGATCGATATAGAGCGCCTGGCCATGCACGCCGCGTGCGGCAAAGGCGCCGTGGTCGTTATGCGTGATCCACCACATATTGCGGTAGCTCCAACCGGGCAAGAGGGTGTAGCCGGCGTTGGCGAAATCTGAGCGCTTGCCGCCTTGGCGGATGTCGGCGACCGCGGCAGCAGGGATGATTTGCTGGCCGTTGAAAAAGCCGTTGTTGCGGACCATCTCGCCAAAGCGGGCCAGGTCTCGCAGGCCCGTGTTCAAGCCGCCGCCGGCGAACGGGGTGCCGGTCGAATCGACCGACATGTAGGCATCCTGCTCGGCACCCAGGCGGCTCCAGATGCGGTTGGACAAGAGCTGCGCAACGGACTGCCCGCTAACCCGCGCGATGACCCAGCCCAGCGCATCGGTATTGGCGGTTCGGTAGCCAAAGGCCTCGCCGTGCTGGCCCTGCGCTTGCACCGTTTGCATAAACTCGTAATAGCTGCGCGGGCCGCTGAAGTCTTTGGGTTTGGGCAGCGGATTGCCTGCTGCCGCGTGCGCCCAAACCTCTGCCTTGGGGTCGGCATAGTCTTCGCTGAACCGGATGCCTGTGGTCATGTCCATGAGCTGGCGCACCGTGGCGCTGCCAAAGGCCGATGCGGCGAGTTCGGGGACATAGCTTGCGACTGTGCGGTCTGGATCCAGTTTTCCTTCCGCGACCAGCATCGATGCCAAGGTGCCGATAAAGGACTTGGTGACCGACATGGCCGCATGCTGGCCATCGGGCTGAAGTGCGCCGGCATAGTGCTCGTAAACAATGCGGCCTTGGTGCAGCACGACAATGCCGTCGGTGTAATTGGCGGCCAGCGAGTCACGCCAGCGCATGGTTTCCCCGGTATCCAGGCGCTTGAATTCCACACTGTCGATATCGTCGTGCAAGACCCTTGGCAAGGGTGCCGCGGGCTGGAGGCCTCGCGAGACATTCACGGTGGGCATCAGCTCGCGGAAGTGCGCAACACTCCAGCGCATGGCAGGAAACTGGAAATACGAGCCGTCTTCAAAACGCAAAATGCGGTCTGCCGGTGGCGGAGATCCCACCATCCAGCCCAGTTTGACCGGATCGCTATCGGCGGCGTTGGGGTAGGGCGATGAGGATGGCGCTTGCGCTGCGACTGCGCTGACTGCGAGAAATAGCGCCGCGGCGACACATCCTGAGGAGCGATTCAACCATTGCGGTACTGCCATGTCTTCCTCCATGCATACGTTGTCATGCCAGTATCGTATAGAGTCGGGCCAGATTGCTTAAGCAGGTTGGGTAAACAGCGAGCTACCAAGTTGCTGCCACGTAAGCCCAATGAGAGGACGCAAGCGCTTGCGCCTTGAAATGCACAGGCTCTGCTGATAATCAGCCAATACCCAACGCGGCTCGGGCGGGCCGGTCTGTGCACGGCAGGCCGGCGCAGCAAGGGCCTTGTCCACCATGCTCAGCGCAAAAAACTGAGGACTTTTAGCCTCCACAAAGCGGACTCGCCAGGCCGCATATTCAGCGTGCAGGCACCAAGCCCAATGCGGCCAGCGGCGCATCATGCATCCGCTTGGTGGGGCGCTGACCATCCTTGAGTTCGGCCAGATAGCACTGTCCGGGGAAGAACACGGCCTCGACCTCGCGCAGGGACTGCAGGCCAAAGCCTGCCAGTTTGAGCAAGCGCTCCGGGTAGGCGGCAACGACTTCTTCGACGGTAGTGATGTTGTGGCGGGCCAGCGCGTTGAATGCGCGGTTGGAGAGTTTTCCTGCGAGCGGTGTAACGTGCGCAGCATGCGCATCGGTCAAGGGAGACATCAGATAGAGACGGAGTTGTGTAGCAAGCTTCGATCCTAGCACCCGAGTCCTCATACAAGCTTACAACCCCAGGGTCGCCGTTCGATGCAGCGGATGCCGTTGCGGCATAGAAAAAGCCCTCGGAGAGGGCTTGGGAAAAAGAGGGAGCGTGGTGGCGGGCCACCTGCCAACGGCCATGCGGTGTGCATGGGGGAGGAACGCTAGGACGGGTTGAAAGGACTGACCGAGCTTGCCAAAGTCACAATCGATTTGGGCTTTTGGCCACGGTAGCTGAGTTCATTGCCTTTGTATTCTGGTCTTTCAATCCAGGTGATGCGGGAGTCGGGAACGCCATCGGGATAAGAAATTCGGTCCTTCTCATACCGGGCTTGAATCTCTTCCTGGCTCAATGCCTGAGTCGGAAGGGGTTTAGATGCATAAGTCATGGCTTTCAACTCCTTGAATATCGCTGGAATGCCGGTTCTATGCGAGGCCGCTCCTCGTCGCCACCGCTAGTATGCGCTTTACGCGATGTACTGACCACTAAACGGCCATAGTAAATGCCTTGGTTTGTCGCGCGAGGGTTGAAAAGTGTGCTTGCGTTATGGGCTGTGGGAGAGCCCTTACGGCGATGCTGCTTGAGCGACTGCAACGCTCGGCAGGGGATGGGGTGAAACTAGAACCATAGCAACCGATTAACCCGCTAACCCTGAAGGAGCGATTGATGAACGAAGACACGATCAAAGGCAACTGGAAGCAATTCAAAGGCAAGGTGCAGGAGCAATGGGGCAAGCTGACCAATGACGACCTCGATGTGGTCGACGGCAAGCGTGAGCAGCTCGTTGGCCGCATCCAGGAGCGCGAAGGCATTGCACAGGACGCCGCTGAAAAGCAGGTGAAAGACTGGGAAACCAAGAACAACTACCGCTGGTAAATCATGTGGCCCCCTGGCGTTGTCAGGGAGGCCTTTTTTATTTCTGCGTGCAGGCGGCCATGGTGATATGGCCGCCTTGCTGCGTGATGCACCAGGGCATGTGCCATGAATTCCTCTGATTCCGCATTTCAAATCATTGTCGACACCATTGCTGGCGAGCTGTCTGATCTGACCGATCTGGCACAGGCCACGCGCATTATCTTCAAGCTGCTGCTGGCGGCTTTGCTGGGGGGCATGCTGGGTTATGAAAGAGAGGCCAGTGGCAAAGCCGCAGGCCTGCGCACCCATATGCTGGTAGCCATGGGCGCCGCCACTTTTTTGGCCGTCGCGCAACTGATGGGTATGACTCCGATGGATTCAAGCCGCGTGATCCAGGGGCTGATTGCTGGGGTGGGTTTTCTGGGCGCTGGCGCCATTCTCAAACCTGCTAAAGAAAATACCGAGGACGTGAAGGGCTTGACCACCGCGGCCGGCATCTGGTTTACCGCAGCCATTGGCATGGCTGTGGGAGCAGGGGAGGAAGCTGCCGCGATTCTCTGTACCCTGTTTGCGCTGTTTGTACTGTTGGTTTTGCCCAAGAACGCGGTACCGCGTAAAGGATCCTGAAGCCGTTATGGGGCGGAGGAGGCGCTGTCGGAATTCACCTAGGCCGCTGCGTTGGACGGGCCTACGCAGCCCCGCTGCCATCGGCGGTACAAAGAGGTTTTTATAAAGGAATCGTTTATGCGCAGCAGCCCTGAAACACCTGCCTCCTCCCGCAATTCCTCTTTTCCGCTGGCGATGGCGTTGACCGCAGCAGTATCCGCGCTGTGGTACACCGGCCAGCGTGTGCGGGTACCCAAGAATGTGCGGCCGGTGCAGGATTTTGATGCCGAGCAGTACATGGGCCATTGGTATGAACTGGCGCGGATTGACTATGTGTATGAGCGGGGTCTGACGTCTTGCACCGCCGACTACGCATTGCAAGATGATGGCAGTGTGCAGGTAACGAATCGCGGTTTTGATCCGGAACGGGGCAAGTGGAAGTCGGCAACTGCGGTGGCGAAGTTGCTGTCCGACCCTGAGGTCGGTTCGCTCAAGGTGTCGTTCTTCCGCCCTTTTTATGCGGGCTACCATGTGGTCTATGTCGACCATGCTGCGGGCCATGCGGTGGTGGTGGGCGATGGCGCCAAATACGCCTGGATTCTGTCGCGCACGCCCAGCATCGATGAAGCCTCGTATACCCGTCTGGCTGCGATTGCAGCGAGCAATGGGGTCGATGTCAGCGGACTGATCCGTGTACCCCACGGCGCCGCGCTAGAGGTGGTCGAGACAGCAAAGGCTGCATAACAGGCATGGGTATTAAATGATATTCATTCGCAATTGATTTATGATTCAGCCATCGCAGGACGCAGCCACAGCGCTGCTCCTAGCTTCCGTTTCATCGTGGGGCGACCCGAGACCTCAGCGTCTCCAAGGTCGTTTTTGCTAGCCACCGGTATACCGAGTTTCGGTTTGCCAGCCAGCCAAGCTCTTTTCCACGCATTCGATGACCCGCGCGGTCTGCCAATCGATGTCCAATGCCTCCGCTTCCCCTATGCCTTCCGTCAGCCCAGTAGCTGCGCAGGCGCCCCGCGACCAAGAACACCAGCGCGGTCTGCACCAGGTCGATGCCACCATCGTGAGCTTGCTGCGGCCTTCCGCGCACACCTTGCGGGTGGGCATGCAGTTGGGCGAGGTGGGTGATGACCCCGTTTGGGATGCAGCCAATGTCGCCTTTCGGGTGTACCCCGATGCCCAGGCACCGGCGGTTTCGCGGGTCTATACGGTCAGAAGCTTTGCGCCGCAAACACGCTGCGCCGAGTTCGATGTGGTGATGCACGGCGGGGACAGCCCCATGATGCGCTGGGCCGCGCAGGCGGCCGTGGGCCAGCAGCTGCGTCTGACGGGACCGCGTGTCAACATCGTGCTGCCCCGCGCGCAAGGGCGGCCGGTGGCTTTGTTTTGTGATGACTCCGGCTTGCCGGCGCTGTACTCCATCCTGCAGCGCTGGCCTGCAGGCATGCGGGGGGTGGGCTGGATTGCGAGCGATGATCTGCATGGCTTGGCAGAATTGCCGCCGGTGCCAGGCTTGGAGTTGCAACGCCTGCCGCTGCAAGGGTACGGCCGTGATGTGTTGCTGCAGCAGGCGCGCCAGCTGGTGGCGCCTGAGGGCTATGTGATCTGGGGCGCTGGCGAGCGCGATGAGATGCGCGCCATTCGCAAGTATTTTCAATCCGAAAAGGGCATGGACAAAGCCGATGTTGCCATTGCAGGCTACTGGAAGCGCGGTGCCAGCAATACCGAGATCGACGCCGAGCGCCAGAATGCCTACCAAAAATTTACCGCTGCTGGCGGCAAGTTGGCGGACTGGGATGATTTGGGTATTGCCCTCTAGGGATGCGCTGCAAAACCCTCGCCAAGCGGGATGGACGCGGATCGGGATGAGCCGCAAGGCGTCTTTTGCAGTCAATAGCCGTAGCTATTGACAAGGAAGACAACGCAGCGGATCGCGCGAGTCCGCGTTCAGACCACGGCAGGGAGTTTTGCAGAGGATCCCTAGTTCAGCGGCAACTGTGCCAACCCACCGGGCTACCTGCCCGGTTTTTTACGTCCGTTCAGTGGCGCTTGGCCTGGCTGCCAGCGCTGCGCATTGAATGTGCCCGGGCTTCGCGGCACAATCGATGGCTTTGTCTTGCGCCGCAAGTGTCTGTTGTCCCCGCTGTCTGCCGCCCATGTCTGATTTGAATCTATCGCTGGTATTTCTGTTTGCGCTGTCGGTCATCACCTTGCTGGTCACCCCCGGGCCCGTCACCTTGCTGGTCGCCCGCGCTGGCCTGGTAGGCGGCATGCGCCATGCGTTTGCCACTATTTGCGGCACCAACCTCGCATCGCTGGTGCTGATTTTTCTGTCGGCGCTGCTGATCAAGGGCCTGCTGGTCATTGATGAATCTGCCTTCAAACTGGTGCGCCTGGCTGGCTGCCTCTATATCGTCTGGATTGCCTGGGGCATGGTCCGCGACGCCTTGGCGATGGATGCCCAATCGGGCAGCGCCATGGCTGCCGAAGCGGCCACTGGCAGCACGCAGGGCGGGTTCAGCCAGGGTTTTATCCTCGGTGTCTCCAACCCCAAGGACATCATTTTCTTTGCCTCGTTTTTGCCGCAATTCATCGGTGTGCTGCCCGCGCCCGACCACAGCTTGGCGGTGCTGACTGTTGTGTGGGTGGTGCTGGATTTCAGCATTCTCGGGCTGATTGCGCTCTTGGTGCGCAGCTTGATCTCGCCCGCCCGCGAGAAGCGCATCTTGCTGGTGGCCTCTTGCCTGCTGCTGGCGATTGGTGTCGCCGGTTTTGGCTATGGACTGTACGACCTGCTGGCCTAGCCCCGCGCAACTGCTGCCCCTAAAGATGCGAAAAGGCCTGCGCTATGCAGGCCTGTTTTTTGTCCGCACGCAGTGTGCTGGGGGTGTTTAGCGGCTGTCTAGCGGCTGCGCAGGCTCTGCCTCATTCGCTGGGGCAGGGCGGCATGTGGGCAACGCAGCAGGTGCTGGCAGGCCAGCGGTGACGGCCTTGTCATAGGCTTGCACACGGCGGCGCTGCTCGGCCAAGGCCTGGGCGTCCATGTCCGCAGCACAAGGGCCCAAGCTGGGCACCGCAGTGGGGGCGGAAGCGGCAGCCGGTGCAGCAGACAAGGAAGGCGCTGGCCGCTCGGCAGCCTGCATCTCTGGGGCTGCCTGCTGGGTGGCGGCGGCGGGTGCTGCAGGTGGCATGGATGACGCTGCACGTACTTCGAAGGGTGGAGCGATGGGCGCAGGCGCTTGTGCGGGCGCAGATGCGGGTGCCGGTGCGCGTGCCGGGGCCATGCGGCGCTCTGCCTGTGGCGCTGCGGTGGGTGCGAAGGCGGGCGACGGCCCTGTGTTGGCGCTGCTGGCTCCTGCACCGGCGCTAGCACCGGCGGCGGGAGCAGGCACTGACTGAGGCGCGGCCTCTGCAGCGGGGCTCGCTGCGCTTCCCATCGCTGGCATTTCTTTGCGAGTCTTCGCGCTGCTGGAGCTGGCGGCCAAGTCAGCGGCGGCGGGTGGGGGTGCAGATGCCGGGCTGTCCATCTGGGGCGCGTCCAGCTGCGGCGCGCCGGGCTCATTCAGGTGCTGCAGCGCCAGCCAGCTGACCAAGCCAATGGCTGCCAGGCTGCCCAGCGCCTGCAGCCACCAGCGGCGGTCATTGGCGGCTTCGCCAGTGAACTGCTGGTCTGGCTCGTTCACGTTGTCCAGATTGTTGGAGGTGGCTGATGGGCCCAGCGCGGCTTTTGCGCGCGCATGGGCCAGGATCTGCGCCGAGCTGGCGGCGCTCGGGCCGGCATCTTCTGCACTGGCCTCGCGGTACAGCTCCACCAGCGCATCCGGCCGCTTGCGGTCTTGGGCTTCGTTCATGCGGTCACCTCGATGGCCTGGCGCAGTTTGGCGCGGGCGTAGCGCAGACGGCTTTTGGCCGTCTCCTGGCTCACCCCGGTGGTTACAGCGATGTCGGCAACCGACATATCGGCTTCTGCTTGCAACAAAAACGCCTCGCGCTGTTCGGGGGGCAATTGGGCCAGGGCATTAAGCAACGCGCGGGCCAGGTCCTTGCGGCCCTGTAGGCGCTCGGGGTCAAAGCCGGAGTTGGCAAACAGGGTCTCGGCCAGGCGCATGCCCTCGCTGTCCTCTTCATCCAGGCTGCGGTGGGCCTTGTGGCGGCGCCAGTGATCTACCAGCTTGTGGTGGGCCAAGGTAAAGGCCCAGGTGCTGAACTGTGCCTGGGGCTGGTAGCGCGCGGCGCCATCGACCACGGCAAACCAGGTCTCCTGCGCCAGGTCATCGGCCAGCGCGGCGTTGCCGGTGTTGCGGAAAAAATAGCGCCACAAGCGCTGGCTGTGGCGTTGGTAGAGCTGCTCAAACGCCGCGACCTGACCGCTGGCATAGGCCAGCATCAGTGCTTGGTCGTCTTGCATCGCATCTACCATGCGGCAGATTATGCAAAAGCCTGCGGCTGCTGGTGGCCGGTGTGGAGAAAATCGCACGCCGCAGCCCCGCCATGCCTGCGGCCACCAGCGCTCAGTATGCTGGCGGATCAGGAACATAACCCGAGGGCGTTGCCGGAAAAGGGCGGGGCACCGGCTGCGTTTGCGGGGAGGGTACACGGATGACGCCCTGGGCCACCAGGTTGGCGTAGCTGTCGTAGCGAATGCGGATGATTTGCGCGGGGCTGCTGCTGGCACTGTCAAACGCCGTGCTGCGCGTGACCGAGCGCTCCAGCGCGCCATGGCCAGTGCCAAGGCGTGAGGCCACCGGCGCTGGGGCGGTGGCCTGACGGGCTTCTGCGGCGACCGAGGCATTGGGCGCGGCAGAGGCAGCCGGGCTGGATGGCGGCGGCATGGCGGGCGCTGCGCTGTCGGCGCTGCTGGCCTCGGCGGTTGGCGCGGTGCTTTTTTGCGACTCGCTGTTGCGCAGGATCGGTGGCTGGGGCTGGGGTTGGCGCTCTCGGAACACAGCGACGCCAATCACCCCGGTATCACGTGGCCGGCCGGTGCGTGCGGCGTAAGAGTCTTCGCTGTGCGAGAAGTAAAAGGCAGCGACTTGCTGATCGCTTTTGCGCCATCCTGGAATTGCCCATTGCTGCCGACCGCTCAGCACATAGCCATCGTCCGCCACGGCGGCGGCGGCCTGGCCGCTGATGGCGTTGATGCCATCGATGCTGAGCACGGCCAGAATGCGGCCTCGGCTGCGGTTTTTGATCTCGACGGAATAGCTGCTACCGGGCTGGCCTGCCACCCAGTACTCGCCTTGGTGGTAGTGCAGCGGCAGGCGCTGGCCGCTGCTGCGGTCGATGATCTGCACATCGGCCAGTTGGCTGGCCTGCGCGGGCAGGCCGCCTAACAGGCTGGTGGCAAGCAGGGCCAGCGAGGCCAGGGCTTTGAGGCTGTGGCGCTTGCTTGCGCCAAAGACGGTGGGGGCAGAGGTAGCGTGCATGGTGGGCGGTGGCAGAAGTGGTGGTCTGCTCTGAATCGCGCTACCGGCCTGCAAGGGGTTAAATGGCCCCGGACCCAATCGTATTTATTTGTAAGCCAAGCTGGCAGGCGCCCCTACTGCGGCCACCGCCCCCAGCGCCCCCGCCTGGCAAGCGCGCTTACTTCTGCGTCACCAGCGAGCAAGTGCTCTTGGACAGCGGCTGGAAGGCCTGTTCGCCCGGGATGGTGTCCAGGATCTTGTAATAGTCCCAGGCGCCCTTGGACTCCTTGGGCGTCTTCATCTGCACCAGGAACATGTCATGCACCATGCGGCCGTCTTCGCGCACATAGCCGTTTTGCGAGAACATGTCGTTGATCTTCATGGTCTTGAGCTGCTTGGTGACGGCCAGGCCATCGTCGGTGCCGGCTGCCTCAATCGCCTTGAGGTACTGGGTGACGGCCGAGTAGACGCTGGCCTGGTTCATCGAAGGCATCTTCTTCATGCGGGCCTGGTATTTTTTGGACCACTCGCGCGAGGCATCGTTGCGGTCCCAGTAGAAGGCGGTGGCAAAGGTCAGACCCTGGCCCAGCTCCAGGCCCATCGCATGGGCATCGTTGATATAGACGAGCTGGGGCACAAAGGTGAGGTTCTTGGTCATTCCAAACTCGCGCGCCGTCTTGATGGAGTTGACGGTGTCCTGCGTGGCATTGGCCAGCGCGACCACCTGGGCCTTGCTGGCCTGGGCCTGCATCATGAAGGACGAGAAATCGCTGGCGTTGAAGGGGTGGTAGACGGTGCCCAGCACCTTGCCGCCGCCTTCCTTGACGAAATCGGTGACGGTGGCTGCCGTCACCTTGCCGTAGGCGTAATCGACGGCCACGATGTACCAGTCCTTCTTGCCCTGGGCCAGAATACTTTGCACCGCAGACTTGCCCAGCGAATATGAATCCACCGTGTAGTGGATCGAGGTCGGGCCGCAGAATTCATTGGTCAGCGCGGTGGACAGCGCTCCCGTACTGATGGCGACCTTGCCGCGCTCCTTGGCCATCGTGAACACCGCACCGGCGATGGCAGAGTTGTTGATATCGACGATCATGTCTACACCTTCGGCATCCCACCACTGGCGTGCCTTGGTGCCGCCGATATCGGCCTTGTTCTGGTGGTCGGCAAACACCACTTCCACCGGCTTGCCCAGCACCTTGGCACCAAAGTCCTCGACCGCCATCTTGGCGGCCTCGACCGAGCCTTTGCCGCCCGAGTCGGCATACTGGCCCGACATGTCGCTGAGCACGCCGATCCTGACCTTGCCATCGGAGATGCCGGCGGCCTGAACGGCCAAAGTGGCGCATGCCAGCAAGCTGGCAGCGGCGGTGGATTTGCAAAGGGTCATGCTGGTCTCCTGTCTTTTTTTGGTCGTCGTTGGCGATGCCGGGCCTTGCTGCTGCATGGGTCTGGCCTCCGCAGGAATTATCAAAAGCGTTGTGGCTGTCCTTCACGGTGCTTCCCCTAGGACGCTGGGCAAACCAGTCCCATCTGCGACAAAATGCAAGAATGATGGCTATTACTGTCCTATGGCTTGAAAGGCCCCGATGGATCCCACGCCCCCCAACCCAGCCCCTTTTGAGACCATGCCGTTCAACGCGATGAAGCTATTGGTCTTGCTGGTGCTCGCTATCAGCACCTTCGGCGGCCTGTACTGGGCGCCCGAGATCGACGCGATCTGGGGCAGCGGCACCGCCTACCTCTATGGCGCATCGGTGCTGCCCGTGCTGTATGTGCTGCTGGTCGCCGCCTATGCCTTGTACATGCACCGCCATCCTGAGAAAGATGTGCAGGTTGCCCGCAGTCACCATGGCACGCATCCATAAGTTCTTTGTCTTCTACCTGCTGGGCCTGGGCTGCTTTATCGGCCTGGTCGCCTGGGCCGAGCGCGCCGGTCTGTCGCGCCAGTGGATCGGGCCGCTGTTCCTGTTTGTGCCAGTGATGATGTATGCGGCTATTGGCGTGTGGGGGCGCACGGCCGATTCCGAGGAGTACTACGTTGCCGGGCGGCGCATTCCACCGGTCTACAACGGCATGGCCACGGCTGCCGACTGGATGAGTGCGGCCTCGTTTCTGTCGCTGTCGGGTGCGCTGTATTTGCAGGGCTTTGCCGGCACCAGCCAGCAAGCCGGTGGCCTGGCCTACCTGCTGGGCTGGAGCGGCGGCTTTGTACTGGTGGCGCTGCTGATTGCGCCGCAGCTGCGGGCGCTCAATCTCTACACCTTGCCGGACTTTTTTCAGCTGCGCTACGGCGGACGCTGGCCGCGCGTGATTGCGGCCGTGGCTGCGGTGATGTGTTCGTTTTCCTATGTGGTGGCGCAGATCTATGCGGTGGGGCTGATTGCCTCGCGGCTCACCGGCGTGCAGTTCGAGATCGGCATCATGCTGGGCCTGGGCGGCGTGTTGGTGTGCTCCTTTCTGGGCGGTATGCGGGCCATCACCTGGACCCAGGTGGCGCAGTACGTGATGATCCTGCTGGCCTTCCTGATCCCGGTGTCCTGGCTGGCCTACCAGCGCCTGGGCAACCCGGTGGCCGCCGTGGCCTACACGCAGGACCTGGGCAAGATCGCCGCGTATGAAAAAGGGCTGCTGAGCGACCCAGCCGAGCGCGATGTGGAGCTGGTGTTCTTGCAAAAGGGCATGCTGTATGAATCGCGGCTGCGCAATATTCCGGCAGCGCTGGAGGCCGAGCGCGCGCGCCTGCACGAGAAGGTGCAGCAGCTGCGCATCAGCAATGCAGAGCTGAGCCAGGTGCTGGCCGCCGGGCGGGAACTGGCGGCCCTGCCGCAGGACGAGGCCAGCGCGCGCGAGCTGTGGACGGCGGCGATGCGCGAGAACTATGCGCGGGCCCAGCCGCTGGGCGGCATGCCGCAGCACACCTTGCCCTATGCGCCGATGCTGGGCTCCGAGCAAAGTGCGCAGGAGCAAGAAAGCCTGTCACGCCGCAACTTCATGGCGCTGATGTTCTGTCTGATGCTGGGCACCGCAGGCTTGCCGCATTTGCTGACACGCTACTACACCTTGCCCAGCCCAGCGGCGGCGCGCAGTTCGGTGGTCTGGACCTTGTTCTTTGTGGTGCTGCTCTACACCAGCGCGCCTGCGCTCGCCGCGCTGGTCAAGCTGGAGGTGATGCAGAGCCTGGTGGGCAGCCATTTCGATGCGCTGCCGGCCTGGATCGCGCAGTGGACGCGCATGGACAATGCCTTGCTGTCGATCGAGGATGTGAACGGCGATGGCATTGTGCAGTGGGGCGAGATCCACCTGGGGGCGGACCTGATCATGCTGGCCACGCCTGAGCTGGGCGGCCTGCCGTTTGTAGTCTCGGGCCTGGTGGCCGCGGGGGGGCTGGCTGCTGCACTGTCCACAGCTGATGGCCTGCTGCTGACCATCAGCAATGCGCTGGTGCGCGACCTTTATTTGGTGGAGCGGGGCAAATCGGTGACCCCGCAGCAGCGCGTGATTTTGTCCAAGTTCACCTTGCTGCTGGTGGCGCTGGCAGCGGCGGCCGTGGCCTCGGTGCGCAGTTCGGGCATTCTGGTGCTGGTGTCGGCCTCGTTCTCGATTGCCGCTGCCGCCTTTGTGCCGGCCATGCTGTTGGGCCTGTACTGGCGCGGTGCCACCCGGCGGGGAGCGGTGTGTGGCATGGTTGCTGGCCTTGGCATCACCTTGTACTACATGGTGGCCAATATGCCGCTGACCAGCGCATCGCCTGGCGCGCTCCATCTATGGTGGGGCATACAGCCCACCTTGGCTGCCGTGTTTGGTGTGCCCTTAGGTGTTGTGGTGACCTGGGCAGTGAGCTGCTGTACAAGGCCCCGGCCCGCGCCGCCTGCTTGATGCCGTATAGCGCGGCGCAGGCATAAAAAAACTGCACTGGCTTGCGGCCATGTGCAGTTTTCGCGGGGAGTAAACGCTTATGCAGCCAGCAGGCCGGAGCGCCTTAAACCTTCAGCAGTTCCACGTCGAACTTGAGCGTGGCGTTCGGGGGAATCACACCGCCAGCGCCGCGTGCGCCATAGCCCAGCTCGGCAGGAATGATCAGGGTGCGCTTGCCGCCCACCTTCATGCCTTGCACGCCTTCGTCCCAGCCCTTGATGACCATGCCGGCACCCAGCGGGAACACGAAGGGATCGTTGCGGTCCTTGCTGGAGTCAAACTTGGCGCCTTGCTCACCATTGTTGAACAGCCAGCCGGTGTAGTGCACGGTAACTTGTTGGCCCTTGGCCGCTTCAGCGCCGGTGCCGACTTCGGTGTCTTCGTACTGCAGGCCGGTGGGTGTGGTGACGGTGGTCATGAAAATCCTTTGTAAGTGCTTTGCTACCAGCCGCGATCATACCCGCGTACCAAACACAGAGCCCGCACATGGCGGGCTCAGGGGGCCAAAAATGGCATGGGCGGGCGGAATTTACTTCTTGGTCTGCGCAGCCACCCAGCGCGTGGCAAAGGCCTGCACATCGGACAGGCGCTTGAGGAGGTCCTGGCCGGAGGGGGTGACCGTGTAGCCGTCGCTGTTATGGTCGAGGAAGCCGGCCTCGCGCAGCTCCTTGATGCGGGTGTTAAGCGTATTGGGCGTAATGCCGCCCACGCTGTCCTGCAGCAGGCGGAAAGTTTGCGGATGCCCGTCGCGCAATGCCCAGAGCACACGCAACGCGTATCGGCATTCCAGCCGACCAAACAGCTGGTTGATAGCGGTATTTTCCTTGGCGCTCATGTCAGGGTCTCCTTGCGCTGTGTTGAGGAGCGAGGCCCAAGCCTTCGCATGCAAATCCACTGAGAGGGTGCGATCGGCGTCGCGGCAACATCTGCTACAAGTTTAATAGCTCTTCATTGAAGGTGTATAGGCACAGCTACTGATTGCGGCGTGGCGGCCGTTGAAGTGTTGTTGAATTGCTACGTTTTTTGAGTATGCAAAGGGCGCCTGCAAGCCGCTGCAGCGCAGAATCGCCACCCCCGCGGAGCCCGGGAAGCGCCCGGTTTTGAGCGCGCAAAGTCCATGGATGGCCGGGCCTTAGCAGCCGCGTGGCGCCAGTCAGCAGTGGCTGTAGCGCACCACGCGCGGGCCCCGGCAGAGGCCAAACAGGCGCATGCCTGCCTGGTTGGCCACCTGGATCGCCAAGCTGGTGGGCGCCGAGATGGTGGCCAGCACCGGCAGGCCCATGCGCGCGCATTTGCGCACCAGCTCATAGCTGGCGCGGCTGGTCATCACCACCAAGCCGGGCTGGCCCAGCATCTGCTGCTGCGCCATATGGCCCAGCAGCTTGTCCAGTGCATTGTGGCGGCCGACGTCCTCCAGCACCACCTGCAACTGGCCGCTGGGCGTGGCCCAGCCGGCGGCATGCACGGCACCAGCCTGCTGGTTGAGCAACTGTAGCTGGGGCAACTGAGAAAACGCCGTCTGCAAGGCGGCCAGGTCCAGCTGGCTGGCCCATTCTGGGAGCTGCGGCAGGGGTTCGGGCACCAGATCCAGCGCGTCCATCGAATCAATACCGCAGATGCCGCAGCCGGTGCGGCCGGTGAGCACGCGGCGCCGTTCTTTGAGGCGGGCAAAGCAGCGGCTGGCGATCTGCATTTCCACGTTGATACCGGGTGCTTCCGGGTCGGTGCCGCAGGGCGGCAGTGCTTGGACCTCGATCCCATAGCAGTCGGCCGCCTGGTCGATGATGCCCTCGGAGAGCGCAAAGCCCAGCGCAAAGACTTCCAGGTCCTGGGGGCTGCACATCATCACCGCATGCGATATGCCGTTGAATACCAGCGCCACCGGCACTTCGGCCGCAATCGCATCCAGGCGCGAGACCGAGGCCTCGGGCGTGATCACGGTGGCGGGCAGTTGCTGGACGGCGCTGGGCAGATCAGAGGACATGGCGCTGATTGTGACGCAAAGCGAATGCCGGCGTTCGGGCCTGGGCAGGCCCGCCAAAAAACAAACCCCGCCGAGGCGGGGTTTGCGGACAAGACCAGGTCTTGAAAAGGCGCTTAGATAAAGCTGCGCAGCTTATCCGAACGGCTAGGGTGCTTGAGCTTGCGCAGCGCCTTGGCTTCAATCTGGCGGATGCGTTCGCGCGTCACGTCAAACTGCTTGCCCACTTCTTCCAGGGTATGGTCGGTGGACATTTCAATACCGAAACGCATGCGCAGCACCTTGGCTTCACGCGGGGTCAGGCCATCGAGGATGTCCTTGACGACATCGCGCAGGCCCGCCTGCATGGCGGCATCGACCGGCGCGGTGTTGGCGCTGTCTTCGATGAAGTCACCCAGGTGGCTGTCGTCATCATCACCGATCGGCGTTTCCATCGAGATTGGCTCTTTGGCGATCTTCATGATCTTGCGGATCTTGTCTTCCGGGATCTCCATCTTCTCGGCCAGGATGGAGGCATCAGGTTCAAAGCCAAACTCTTGCAAGTGCTGGCGGCTGATGCGGTTCATCTTGTTGATGGTCTCGATCATGTGCACCGGAATACGGATCGTGCGTGCCTGGTCCGCGATGGAGCGCGTGATCGCCTGGCGAATCCACCAGGTGGCATAGGTCGAGAACTTGTAGCCACGGCGGTATTCGAACTTGTCCACGGCCTTCATCAAGCCGATGTTGCCTTCCTGGATCAGATCCAGGAACTGCAGACCGCGGTTGGTGTACTTCTTGGCGATCGAGATCACCAGACGCAAGTTCGCCTCGATCATTTCCTTCTTGGCATTGCGCGATGCGCGCTCGCCATCGTTCATGCGCTTGTTGATGAGCTTGAGCTCATCGAGGGGCACCACAACGCGGGCTTGCAGATCGATCAGGTTCTGCTGCAGCTCTTGCACCGGCGGAATGTTGCGGCCCATGATGGCGCTCCAGCTGTTGCCAGCCTGCGCTTCCTTCTCAATCCATTGCAGGTTGAGCAGGTTGGCAGGGAACAGCTGGATGAACTTTTCCTGGGGCAGACCGCACTTGTCGACAATGATCTTGCGCAGTGCGCGCTCTTTTTGGCGCACGCTGTCGACCTGCTCGCGCAGCATGTCGCAGAGCTTTTCAATGGTCTTGGCGGTAAAGCGGATGGTCATCAGCTCGGCCGACAACTGGCTCTGCACCTTCGTGTACTGGGCCGTGCCGTAGCCGCTCTTGTCATAGGCAGCGTGCAGCTGCTCGAACAGCGACTGCAGCTTGGCAAAGCGCGACAGTGCTTCGTTCTTCAGCTCTTCGAGCTTCTTGGTCAGTGCCTTGGAGCCGCCCTTGCCGTCGTCGTCGTCTTCCTCGTCGTATTCGTCAAAGTCTTCTTCGGCCACATAGTCGTCGTTCTCGTTGGAGTCCGAGAAACCATCCACCACGGTGGAGATGACGACCTTGCCTTCACGGATCTCTCCGGCCATCGACAGAATTTCTGCAATGGTGGCGGGCGATGCGCTGATGGCCAGCATCATGTCCTGCAGGCCGCCTTCGATACGCTTGGCGATTTCGATTTCGCCTTCGCGGGTCAGCAGCTCGACCGTGCCCATTTCACGCATGTACATGCGGACGGGGTCGGTGGTGCGGCCAAACTCCGAATCCACCGTCGACAAAGCCGCTTCGGCTTCTTCTTCAGCTTCTTCTTCGGTGGTGGCGGACTGGCCAGTGTTGTTCAGCAACAGGGTTTCGGCATCAGGCGTCTGCTCGTAAACGGCCACACCCATGTCGTTCAACATGGAGATCACCACTTCCAGCGTCTCGGCATCGACCAGCTTGTCAGGCAAGTGGTCGGAGATTTCGGCATTGGTCAGGTAGCCACGGGTCTTGCCCAGCTTGATCAGGGCCTTGAGGCGCTGACGGCGGGTGAGCATTTCCTCTTCGGTCAGCACGGCTTCGTCGAGGCCGAACTCCTTCATCAGCGCACGTTCCTTGGCCTTGGAGACCTTCATACGCAGTGGCTTGACCTTTTCGGCAGGTGCGTCAGGGGAGGCCGCAACCACTTCTGTCACTTCTTCGCTGTCGCCCGCGATATCTTCTTCGATGTCCGAGAAATCGGTGTCGTCGATATCTTCCTCGCCCTTGTCCTTGGCTTTGGCCTTGGTGGTCTTGGCGGCGGCGGTCTTGCGAGGCGCCTTGGGCTTGTCGTCTTCGGCCTTGACAGCCTTGGCCTTGGCGACGGTCTTGGTGGCGGCCTTGGCCTTCACCGGGGTCTCATCATCAGCGGCTTCGCTTTTCTTGGCGGCGGCACGCTTCTTGGGGGCACCTGCATTGAGCAGGGCATCGGCTGCCTTGAGCAGTTCGGCCTGGGACAGGCGTTGTTTATCGGACACGGAGCTAACCTTCTTCGTCGCTGCCTTGGCTGGGGTGGGCACAGCACTGGCTTTTACGGTTTTGCCAGCTGCAGCAGTTGCACGCTTGGCCGCCGGTGTGGCGGCAGGGGGCGCTGCTGTAGCTTTGGCACTTTTGGCCGCGCTGGTAGTGGTGGACGACTTGACGGACGACTTCGCGGACTTTGTAGCAGGCATGGACACCCTCAGATCAAAGAGAACACACAAAGAAAACTGGCAAGCGCCATCACCGGCGCATTAAATATGGCAGCGGTCAATCGCAACAAATGTGGCGAATAACGCGGCTGCACAAGGCGTTAAGCCTCAAGGCAAGATGGAGGGGCGAACATTTGGAGTGCAGTCCTTGCGGTATTTTGGGCACTTGCGCTGGTGGCAAATCGCATGATTCTTCATGCGGGCCCGGTCCGGAGGTGCTGCTGTCGCTCTTGCCGATGTGTCAAATATTATACCTTTTTAGCCAATGTCAAGAGTCCACCAGGCATTTTTAGCAAATATTTTTAAGGGGCTTGGCGCAGACCAGCGCTTGCTTATTTGTTGACCTGGCGTTTGAGCAGGCCGATGCGGTGGAAATTGCTTTGGTAGCGGCGCAGCGCCTGGGGGTCGGAGGCCTGGGTCACCAGCTGGCGGTTCTGCTCTTCGAGCTGGTCGAGCACGATGCGGCTGAGCGAATCGCGCAGCTCGGCGCGAATCTCGTCAAGCGGGCCATTGATCTGGGCATGCTGACCCTGCATCAACTCTGCGGCAAACCCTTCGATGGCATGGCCGCGCATGTGCTCGCGCAGCACGGCCCAGGACTGGGCGCCATGGGCCAGAAACTGCTGCTCCACCCAGGCGAAGAGGGGGCCGTGGGGGGCGGAAAGCTGGGCCAGGGTGGCCGCATCCTCGGGAGAGAAATTCTCCAGAAAAGCCATGTGCGACAGCAGCAGGCGGGCGGCCTGGTCCTCGCGGGCCACCGCCACGCTGGGCATCGGCGGCTGCGGCACGGGCCGGGCCTGCCAGCCGCCTTTGCGGCCGCCTCGGCCATCGGGGCGCCATTCACCGCTGCGCTTGGCGTAGCCGTTGCCGCCGCCATTGGGGCTGCGCGGCTCGCCATAGCTTTCATTGCGCTGGCCGGGATAACGATCCATGGCGGGGTCTTGTCCCCAGGGCGGCGCGTCGCCGTAGGATGGGATGGCCTCGGCGCCCATCGCAGCTGCATCCCAGGCGGGGGCGTGGCGGGATGCGCTGCCGGCGGCTGCCTGGGGGCTGCCGCTTTGGCGTGCCAGCTCCTGCGCGGTGGTTTTTTGCCAGAGGCTCTCCAGCTCGGCAGCAGGCAATTGGGCTTTGTCGGCTATCTCCGCCAGCAACTGGCGCTTGAGCGCGCCATCGGGCAGCAGGTTCCACAGCGGGCGGGCGTTGCTGGACATGCGCGCCCGGCCTTCGGCCTGACCCAGGTCGCAGAGCTCGCTGGCGGCTTCCAGCAAAAAGCGCGACAGCGGCGTGGCGTCATGGACATGGCGGGCAAAGGCATCGGCGCCATATTCGCGCACAAAACTGTCGGGGTCGTGCTCGGCCGGCAGAAACAAAAACTTGATGCTGCGGGTGTCGGTGGCGTAGGCCAGCGCGCCGTCGAGTGCCTTGCGCGCGGCGCGGCGGCCGGCGGCATCGCCGTCAAAGCTGAAGACGACGGTATCGGTAAAGCGGAAGAGCTTATGTACATGGTCGGGCGTGCAAGCGGTACCCAAGGTGGCTACGGCATTCGGGAAGCCGAGTTGCGCCAGGGCCACCACGTCCATATAGCCCTCGGTCACCAGCGCATAGCCTTGCTCGCGGATGGCGGTGCGGCCTTCAAACAGGCCATAGAGCTCGCGGCCCTTGTGGAAGACCGGGGTTTCGGGCGAATTCAGGTATTTGGGCTTTTCATCGCCAAACACCCGGCCGCCAAAGCCGATGCATTCGCCCTTGATATTGCGGATGGGGAACATCACGCGGTCACGGAAGCGGTCGTAGCGCTTGCCTTCGCCGTCGTCGGACTCGATGACCAGGCCGCATTCGACCAGTTTGGCATCGTCATAGGCGGGGAAGATGCTGGCCAGGCTGCGCCAGCCCTCGGGCGCATAGCCCAGGCCAAAGCGCTTGGCGGTGATGCCGCTGACGCCCCGGCCTTTCAGGTAGGCAATGGCCTTGGGCGACTGCGACAGCTGCTTGCGGTAGGCATCGCCGGCTTTTTCCAGCAGATCGGTGAGGGAGGCCTGCTTTTCGCGCGCCTGCGCGGCGCGCTCGCGCTGCTGGGGGGATACATCATCTTCGGGCACCGGCAGGCCCACGCTTTGGGCTAGGTCGGTCACCGCTTCACGGAAACCCATGCCGGTGTGGTCCATCAAAAAGCCGATGGCATTGCCGTTTTTGCCGCAGCCAAAGCAGTGGTAGAACTGCTTGGAGGGGCTGACGCTGAAGGAGGGCGATTTCTCGCCATGGAAGGGGCAGAGCCCCATGAGGTTGGCACCGCCTTTTTTCAGCTGCACATAGCGGCCCACCACATCGACCACATCGACGCGGGACAGCAGCTCCTGGATAAATGACTGGGGAATGGACACCCGGCTATTGTCGCGCATGCCGGGCCGCGCCGCAGCAGGGCAGCGGCAATCTGCCCCCGGGTCGATGGCAAATCTTGGCTATCGATAGGGTGACAGCGCGCAATCTTCAGGTCAGCCGCTTGTGGCACAGTGTTTGCCGAGGAGACAAGCACTGATGAACAGCATTTTTGACACCGGCCTCGAACAAAACGGGGCCAACCACACGCCCATGACCCCGCTGGGCTTTATCGCCCGCACGGCCGAGGTCTACCCCGACCGGCTGGCGATCGTCCACGGCGAACTGCGCCAGAGCTGGGCGCAAACCTATGCGCGCTGCCGGCGGCTGGCCAGCGCCTTGCAGCAGCATGGCATCGGCAAAAACGACACGGTGGCAGTGATGCTGCCCAACACCCCCCCGATGGTGGAGGCGCATTTTGGCGTGCCCATGGCAGGCGCGGTGCTCAATGCCCTGAACACCCGGCTCGATCCGCAGACCATCGCCTTCATGCTGGACCATGGCGAGGCCAAGGCGCTGATTGTCGACCCCGAATATGCCGGCGTGGTGGCCAAGGCCTTGGCGCTGCGCCAATCGCAGGCGCCCATCCTGCTGATCGATGTGGAAGATGCGCTCTATGGCGAGGCCAGCGAGCGGCTGGGCCGCCTGAGCTACGAGGCTTTGCTGGCCCAGGGCGATGCCGGTTTTGACTGGCAGCTGCCCGGCGATGAATGGGATGCCATTGCGTTGAACTACACCAGTGGCACCACCGGCAACCCCAAGGGCGTTGTCTACCACCACCGGGGCGCAGCGGTGAACGCCATCAGCAATGTGCTGGAGTGGGACATGCCCAAGTTTGCGGTCTATCTGTGGACCCTGCCGATGTTCCACTGCAATGGCTGGTGCTTTCCCTGGACGGTGGCGCTGCGCGCAGGGGTCAATGTCTGCCTGCGCCGCGTCGATGCGCAGGCCATTTTCTCGGCGATCAAGCAGCATGGCGTCAGCCACTACTGCGGTGCGCCGATTGTGCACAGCCTGCTGGTCAACGCTCCTGCAGCGCTGAAGGAGGGTGTGCCCGCCGGCGTCAAATGCATGGTGGCCGGTGCCGCGCCGCCGGCGGCGATGATCGAGGGCATGGAGCAGCTGGGTTTTGACCTGACCCATGTCTATGGGCTGACGGAGGTCTATGGCCCGGTGATGGTCTGCGCCCAGCAGCCCGACTGGCAAGCGATGGATATTGGCGAGCGCGCCCGGCTCAATGCCCGCCAGGGCCTGCGCTACCACCTGCAGCGCGATGCCCAGGTGCGCGACCCGGAGACCCTGGCGCCCGTGCCGCAGGATGGCCAGACCATGGGCGAGATCATGCTGCGGGGCAATATTGCAATGAAGGGCTACCTGAAAAACCCCGAGGCCACGCAGGAGGCGTTTCGCGGAGGCTGGTTCCACACTGGCGACCTGGCGGTGCAGGACCCCGATGGCTATATCAAGATCAAGGACCGCAGCAAGGACATCATCATTTCGGGCGGCGAGAACATCTCGTCCATCGAGGTGGAAGATGTGCTCTACCGCCACCCCGCCGTGCTGGCTGCGGCCGTGGTGGCCAAGCCCGATGCGCGCTGGGGCGAGACGCCTTGCGCTTTTGTCGAGCTCAAGCCTGGCGCGCAAGTGAGCGCCGAGGACATCGTCGCCCACTGCAAAAAGCATCTGGCCGGCTTCAAGATCCCCCGTGCGGTGGTGTTTGGCGAGCTGCCCAAGACCAGCACCGGCAAGATCCAGAAGTTCGAGTTGCGCAAGCAGGCCGGCTCGGCGGATGCCATCGACAGCTGATCCAGCCTGAACCCCAATGAAAAAACCCGCCGCAGCAAGCTGGGGCGGGTTGGGTTCGGCGGATCAGGCCCTGGCGCTTACTTGCCCCAGGAATCCTTCAAGCCGGTGATCTTGTTGAACACCGGCTTGTCGCTGCGGTGGTCATGGCGGTCGGCCACAAAGTAGCCAAAGCGCTCGAACTGGAACTTGTCATCGGGCTGCGCCGACTGGAGCGAAGGCTCCACATAGGCGGTCACCACCTTGAGGCTGTCCGGGTTGAGCAGGGTCAAAAAGTCCTTGCCGCCGGCATCGGGCTGCGGATCGGTGAACAAACGGTCGTAGATACGCACTTCAGCGGTCACCCCATCGGCCACGCCGACCCAGGTGATGGCCGCCTTGACCTTGACGCTGTCCGCGCCAGGGGTGCCGCTCTTGGTGTCAGGTACCACGGTGGCCAGCACCTTGGTGATCACGCCATCGGCATCCTTCTCACAACCAGTGCACTCGATCACATAGCCGCCCTTGAGGCGCACCTTGTTGCCGGGGAACAGGCGCTTGTAGCCCTTGGGCGGCACTTCGGCAAAGTCCTCGCGCTCGATCCAGACCTCGCGGCCCAGGCTGAAGTGGCGCTCAGGGACGGTCTGGCCTTCTGCCGGGTGGGGCAGGGCAGGCAGGCTGCAGGCTTCCAGGTGGTCGGCGCTGCCAAACACCTCGGCCCAGTTGCTCAGCTCCAGCTTGACCGGCTCCAGCACGACCATGGCACGGTAAGCCTGGTTTTCCAGGTCTTCGCGCAGACAGCCGTCCAAGGTCGCGTAGTCGATCCAGGCGTAGTCCTTGGTGACACCGATGCGCTCGCAGAAATTGCGGATCGATGCGGGTGTGTAGCCCCGGCGGCGCAGGCCGACGACGGTAGGCATGCGCGGGTCGTCCCAGCCGCTGACCAATTGGTTGTCCACCAGGTGCTTGAGCTTGCGCTTGCTGGTGATCACATAGGTCAGGTTCAGGCGCGAGAACTCGTACTGGCGCGGCTGGGGCGCATCAATCAGGCCGCCGGTGCGCAGGTGGTCCAGCAACCAGTCATAGAAGGGGCGCTGGTCCTCGAACTCCAGGGTGCAGATCGAGTGGGTGATGTGCTCGTAAGCGTCCTCAATCGGGTGCGCAAAGGTGTACATCGGGTAGATGCACCATTGGTTGCCGGTGTTGTGGTGCTCGGCATGGCGCACCCGGTAGATCGCAGGATCACGCAGGTTGATATTGGGCGCCGCCATGTCGATCTTGGCGCGCAGCACGGCAGCGCCATCGGGCAGCTTGCCCTCCTTCATGTCGGCAAAGCGCTGCAGGTTTTCGGCCACGCTGCGGTCGCGGAAGGGGCTGTTCAGGCCAGGGCGGGTGAAGTCGCCCCGGTTGGCGCGCATCTCGTCGGCCGATTGCTCATCGACATAGGCCAGGCCTTGCTCGATCAGGTAGACCGCGCAGCGGTGCATGAAACCGAAGTAGTTGCTGGCGTAGTACAGGTTCTGCTCGCCGCTCGGGTCCTTCCAGTCAAAGCCCAGCCAGCGGACTGCATCAATGATGCCGTCCACATATTCCTGGTCTTCCTTTTCGGGGTTGGTGTCGTCAAAGCGCAGATGGCAGACGCCGCCAAAGTCACGGGCGAGACCAAAGTTCAGGCAAATGGCCTTGGCATGACCCACGTGCAGGTAGCCGTTGGGCTCGGGGGGGAAGCGGGTACGAATCTTGGCCTGGTCGACAGGGCCCTGCTGGTGGTGCTGGGCATCGCCAGGCGTGCCACCCCAGTGGCGCTGGGCGTAGCTGCCTTTTTCGAGGTCGGACGCGATGATTTGTCGCAGGAAATTGGTGGGTTTGACCACTTCGTCACTACCGTTGTGCGAAGCGCTCGGGGCAGGTGCATTCATATTTGTCTATTCTAAGGGAGTACCCTGATGGCTGGAACGTATTGCGGTTTCTAAGGATCCCACTCAACCTCAGGTCGGCTGTTTACGCTTTGCAACAGGATATCTTGTCTTGAAACCAGAATTTGCACAGCGTTTGGTATCTTTCTGCCTGCTTGCCGCGTTGAAAGTTCAATGACATTTTTCAGGGATTCTCGCAAGGAGATCAATATGCGCAACTCAATGCTCAAACAAGGCTCTCGCTGGGCCACCGCTGCGGTGCTGACTGGCTTGGCGCTGATGAGCGCTGGCGCCCATGCCAGCCGGGTGTCCTGGTCGGTGGGCATCAATGTGCCGGGCCCCGTGTACGCGGCCCCCGCGCCGGTCTATGCGCCTCAGCCTGTGTATGCACCGCAACCGGTCTATGTGGCGCCACCGCCCGTATATGCGCCTCAGCCGGTGTACGCACCGCAACCGGTGTATGTGGCCCCGCCCGCCGTGGTGTACCGCCCGGCCCCGGTTTACCGGCCTGCACCGGTGTACTACGGCCCGCCTCCCGGCCGTTACCGCCACCATCGCCACGACCGCGATTACTACCGCTACTGAGCAGCAACGCTGTCTCCGCAAACCAAGCCCTGGCCTGCCAGGGCTTTTTTGTGTCCATTTGCCAAGCCGTTGAACCGCGCAGCTGTCGCTTGGGCTGTGCAGCAGCGGCCCGAATGCTCGGATAATCCACAGCTGTTGTCCGTTGTGGAAGCTGAGATGAAAACTGTTTTTGTACTGAACGGCCCGAACCTGAACCTGCTGGGCCTGCGCGAACCCAGCATTTACGGCGCCCATAGCCTCGCCGATGTGGAGCAGCTGTGTGCCCAGGCGGCAGCGCGCAACCAGCTGGCACTGCGTTTTCACCAGAGCAACCATGAAGGCGCCTTGATCGACTGGCTGCACGAGGCGGGCCAGCTGCAGCGCCAGGGCCTACTGGCCGGCGTGGTGCTCAATGCCGCCGCCTACACCCACACCAGTGTGGCCTTGATGGATGCCATCAAGGGCGCGGAGCTGCCGGTGATTGAGCTGCATATCAGCAATGTGCATGCCCGCGAAGCCTTCCGCCACCATTCCTATATTGCGCCCGTCGCCAAGGCGGTCATCTGCGGCCTGGGTGTGCAGGGCTACAGCATTGCGATTGATGCGGTGGCCCAGGTGCTGCTCGGCCAAACCGCTTGAGCGCCGCGATGTCGGATGCGATTGACACCCCCGCTGCGGGCCTGCTGCCGCTGCCTGCGCTGTACCCAACTTTGCTGGCCAAGGCGACACGGCAAACCACCCTCTACGAAGGCCAAACCCTGGTCTGGCACACCTGGGGCGAGCGCCGCCCCGGCAAGCTGCCCTTGGTGATGCTGCATGGCGGCAGTGGCAGCTGGACCCACTGGATCCGCAATATCGATGCGCTGCTGGCCCAAGGCTATGAGCTCTGGCTGCCCGATCTGCCGGGCTTTGGAGACTCCGACCCGCCAGCGCAGGGCGCCGATGCCGATGCCATGCTGGCGCCTTTGCATGCCGGCATGGCGCAGCTGGGCTTGCTGCCTTGCCAGTTGATGGGCTTCTCGTTTGGCGGCATGACGGCGGCGATGCTGGCTGCTGCCTATCCCGATGCGGTCGAGCGCCTGGTGCTGGTGGGGGCCCCCGCCATGGGGGTGGTGCCTGAGAAGCAATTCAGCCTCAAGGGCTGGCGCCATCTGAGCGACCCGGCCGAACAGCTGGAGATGCACCGCTACAACCTGGGCGCGCTGATGCTCTGGGATGCCACCCAGATCGACGATGCGGCCTTGGCTTTGCACCAGCACAATGTGCTGCGTGATCGCCTGCCACGCCGTCGCTTGGCCAATACCGACATCCTGGCGCAATCCCTGCCGCAGATTGCCTGCCCGGTCGCCGCCATTTATGGCGCCTACGACGCCTTGTACAAAAGCTATATGCCCGCGCTGGAGCACAAATACCGCGCGGTCACGCCGCAGTTGCAGGCCTTTGTGCTGCTACCGGACAGTGGCCACTGGGTGCAGTATGAGCAGCCAGAAGCCTTCCTGGCCACGCTGCTGCCGCTGCTGGCTTCCTGATTCTTCCACCTGAACCCTGCTGGCCCCGTCTGCTTGCGCGGCCGGCCCAAGAACTATGACCACCTCCACCACCTTCCGCCCTGTGATCGCCATCCATGGCGGTGCCGGCACCATCACCCGCGCCTCCATCACCCCCGCCCAGCAGCAAGCCTACCGCGATGCCTTGCGCGATGTGCTGCAAGGCGCGCAGCAAAAACTGGCGGCAGGTGCGCCGGCCGAAGAGGTAGCCGTGGAGGCCGTGCGTCTCCTCGAAGAATGCCCGTTGTTCAATGCCGGGCGCGGCGCCGTGTTCACGGCCGATGCCACGCATGAGATGGATGCCTGTGTGATGCGCGGGCGCGATCTGGCCTGCGGGTCACTGGCGGGTATCAGCACCGTACGCAACCCGGTGCGCGCGGCTTTGGCGCTGATGGAGGCGGGCGGGCCGGTCTTCATGATTGGCGAGGCGGCCGAGCACTTTGCCCAAGCCCAGGGCTGCGAGATGGTGGCGGCCGACTGGTTCTCTACCGAGCAGCGCCTGGCCCAACTGCGCACGGTGCAGGCGGCAGCGCTGGCCTCTGGCCGCGAGCAGATGGCGCTGGACCACACCGCCCAAAGCCAGACCCAGGCCCCAGCGGCGCCGCTGGATGAGCGCAAGAAGATGGGCACCGTCGGCGCCGTGGTGCTGGATGTGCATGGCCACCTGGCCGCCGCCACATCGACCGGCGGCTTGACTAACAAGAAGCCCGGCCGTGTTGGCGATTCGCCCGTCATCGGCGCGGGCACCTATGCGAAGAACGCCGTGGTGGCCGTCTCCTGCACGGGCGTGGGCGAGGCTTTTATCCGGGGCTCGGCCGCCCACACGGTGGCAGCGCGCATCGAGCTGCTGGGCGAGTCGGTGGCCCAGGCCACGGCTGAAGTGATCCACCGCGTGCTGCCGCCACTGGGTGGCGATGGCGGCCTGATTGCGGTGGGCGCCGATGGCGAGGTGTCGCTGTGCTTCAATTCCGAAGGCATGTACCGGGGCCAGATTGGCATTGACGGTGATGCGCTGGTGGCCATTTACGCCAACGACGCGCTGGCACCCGCTTGATATTGCATCGCTGAGTCGGGGACCAGAAAACGGCCCCCCTCCGTCCCTCGCGAGTTGCTTGCCTGCAACGGGCAAGCCACCGCACCACGATGGTGCGCGCCTCTGCGGGTACTGCGTAGGTGAAAACCATAGGCAGTTTTGCCTTCAAACACCATCCCCGGCTTTCTACAATTGCAAACACTGTCACCCAGGTGAAAGTGTAAGCCCCAGTGTTCTTGCTAATACGGGGATTTTTCTCAAGGATTTGTCCCAACCCGGGTGCCTGTCCTGCATTACGGCTCGTGCCTTCTTCCCGAAGCCCGGCACTGCCCCTTCTACCTATGTCCAACCCCAGTTCTCCTCCCGTGCACGATGATCTGACCTCGCCTGTTTTGCAAGTGCGGGATCTGTCCGTGAGCTTCAAGACCGAGCAGGGGCGGGTGCAGGTGGTCAAGAACCTGAACATGGATGTCTACGCGGGTCAGACCCTGGCCGTGGTGGGCGAGTCCGGCTCGGGCAAATCGGTCACCTCACTGGCGCTGATGCGGCTGGTGGAAACCGGTGGCGGCCAGATCGACAGCGGCTCCATGCTGCTGCGCGGCCGCCATGCGGGCGCCATTGACCTGGCCAAGGCCACGCCGGCGCAGATGCGCAAGGTGCGTGGGGCGGACATGGCCATGGTGTTCCAAGAGCCGATGACCTCGCTGAACCCGGTGTTCACCGTGGGCGAGCAGATTGCGGAATCGATTCGCCTGCACCAGGGCAAGTCCCACAGCGCCGCGATGGCCGAGGCCTTGCGCATGATGGAGCTGGTGCGCATTCCCGAGGCGCGCAATGTGCTCACGCGCCACCCGCACCAGCTGTCGGGCGGCATGCGCCAGCGCGTGATGATTGCGATGGCGCTGTCTTGCAAGCCCTCGCTGTTGATTGCCGATGAGCCGACCACGGCGCTGGATGTGACCATCCAGGCACAGATCCTGGCGCTGGTGCAAGAGCTGCAGCGCGAGATGGCCATGGGCGTTATCTTTATCACCCATGACATGGGCGTGGTGGCCGAGGTGGCCGACCGTGTGCTGGTGATGTACCGGGGCGACAAGGTGGAAGAGCAAGACTGCGTGCAGCTGTTTGCCAATCCCCAGAAGGACTACACCCGCAACCTGCTGGCGGCAGTGCCGCAGCTGGGCGCCATGCGCGGCAAGGATCTGCCCGAGCGCTTCAGCCTGCTGGGCCAGGATGCGCAGACGGAGGTAGCGCCCACCTCGACGGTTCAGCCCGGCGCGCCGGTGCTGCAGGTCAACAAGCTGGTGACGCGCTTCCCGATCAAGGAAGGCCTGTTTGGCGGCGTCAAGCGCCAGGTGTACGCGGTCGAGCAAGTGAGTCTGAGCCTGCAGCCGGGCGAGACCTTGGCGGTAGTGGGTGAGTCCGGTTGCGGCAAGTCCACCACGGGCCGGGCATTGGCCCGTTTGATCGATTTCCAGTCCGGCGATGTGCAAGTGGCCGGGCGCGATATTGCCAAGCTGCAAGGCGCGCAGCTGCAGGCGCTGCGCCGCGATATCCAGTTTATTTTCCAGGATCCGTTCGCCTCGCTCGATCCGCGGCTGACCGTGGGCTACTCCATTCTGGAGCCCATCCTGATCCACAAGCTGATGCCGCGCGAGCAGGCCGAAAAGAAGGTGGAGTGGTTGCTGGAGAAGGTGGGTCTGCCGTCGGCAGCTGCCAACCGCTACCCGCATGAATTCTCGGGCGGCCAGCGCCAGCGCATTGCCATTGCCCGCGCACTGGCCTTGAACCCCAAGGTGGTGATCGCCGACGAGGCCGTCTCTGCGCTTGATGTATCGATCCGCGCGCAGATCATCAACCTGATGATGGACCTGCAGCGCGAGTTCGGTATTGCCTTTTTGTTCATCTCGCATGACATGGCCGTCGTCGAGCGGGTCAGCCACCGGGTGGCGGTCATGTACCTGGGCCAGATTGTCGAGATCGGGCCGCGCCGCGCGGTGTTCGAGAACCCGCAGCACCCCTATACCAAGCGCCTGATGGCCGCCGTGCCGATTGCCGACCCGACCCAGCGCCGCCAGCACACCTTGAATGTGGCCGAGATCCCCAGCCCCGTGCGCGGCGTGGATGACCCGCCGCGTGTGCTGCCGATGCTGGAGGTGGGGCCAGGCCACTGGGTGGCGCAAGAGACACCGCAGCCTGCGGTGCCCGCCGGCCAAGTGCAGGATCTGCAGCCGGCTTGAGCCTGCGCAGTGCCTGTGGAGATGGATGAAACAAAGAATGTGTGGGGTCTGGCCGCCGCTGTGGTGGGCCAGCCGATGCAAAACCTGAAGAGGAAAGTTGATATGCAACGACGTTTGACTTCGATCGCCGCCGCCATGCTGCTGGCGGGTACTGCGTTTTCGGCCCACGCGGCCAAGGACGTGGTGGTAGCGGTGGCTTCCACCTTCACGACCACCGACCCCTACGATGCCAATGACACCTTGTCGCAAGCGGTAGCCAAGTCCTTCTACGAAGGCCTGTACGGCTTTGACAAGGACATGAAGATGATTCCCGTGCTGGCCACGGGCTTCGACGTGAGCAAGGATGGCCTGGTCTACACCTTCAAGCTGCGCAGCGGCGTGAAGTTCCACGACGGCACGCCTTTCAACGCAGAAGCGGTGAAGCAGACCTTTGAGCGCGTGATCAACCCGGACAACAAGCTAAAGCGCTACAACCTGTACAAGAACATCGCCAAGATTGAAGCGGTGGACGATCTCACCGCCAAGTTCACGCTGAAAGAGCCCTTTGCGCCTTTCGTCAACTCGCTGGCCCACCCATCGGGCGTGATCATCTCGCCCGCTGCGCTCAAGCAGTACGGCAAGGACATCGTGCAGCACCCCGTTGGCACCGGCCCCTTCAAGTTTGTCGAGTGGAAGCCTTCGGATTACATGAAGGTGGCCAAGTTTGACGGCTACTGGCAAAAGGGCTTGCCCAAGGTGGATTCGATCACCTGGCGCCCGGTGGTGGACAACAACACCCGTGCATCAATGATGCAGACCAACGAAGCGCATTTCGCCTTCCCGGTGCCGCCAGAAGCGGTGGCCACCCTGGAGAAGAAGGCCAGTCTGGAAGTCACCAAGGCCCCGTCGATCATCCATCGCTACATCTCGATGAATGTGACGCAAAAGCCCTTTGACAACCCCAAGGTGCGTGAGGCGCTGAACTACGCCATCAACAAGGAAGCGCTGTCCAAGGTGGCTTTTGCCGGCTCGGCCATTCCTGCCGAAGGTGTGCTGCCCAAGGGTGTGGAATTTGCCACCAAGCTGGGCCCCTGGCCCTACGATCCAGCCAAGGCCAAGGCCTTGCTGAAGGAAGCCGGTTATCCCAACGGCTTTGAGAGTACCTTGTGGTCGGCCTACAACCACTCCACCGCCCAAAAGGTGATCCAGTTTGCACAACAGCAACTGGCGCAGGTAGGAGTGAAGGTAACGGTGCGCGCGCTGGAAGCGGGCCAACGTGTGGCGGAAGTGGAATCGGTGCAGGACGCCAGCAAGGCTGCGGTGCGCATGTACTACGTGGGCTGGTCCTCGTCCACAGGTGAAGCGGACTGGGCCATGCGCCCACTGCTGGCCGGTGAGAGCGCGCCTCCACGCGGCTTCAACACTGCGTACTACAACAACGCCGAAGTGAATGCCGATATTGCCAAGGCGCTGGTGACCACCGACACCGCAGCGCGCGGCAAGATCTACGCCGATGCCCAGCAAAAGATCTGGAAGGATGCGCCCTGGATCTTCCTGAACACCGAGCAACTGGTGTCCGTGCGTGCCAAGAACCTGTCTGGCTTCTACGTCATCCCTGACGGTAACTTCAACTTTGTTGACCTGGACCTGAAGTAATCCATGTTTCGCTACCTGCTCAAACGCTTGCTGGGGCTGATTCCAACGCTGCTGATCGTGGCGGTGTTGGTGTTTGGCTTCGTGCATATGCTGCCCGGTGACCCCGCGCGCCTGGCTGCTGGCCCCGAAGCCGGCCCGGAGACGATCGAACTGGTCCGCAAGGACCTGGGGCTGGACCTGCCCTTGCACCAGCAGTTCGTCCGTTTCTTCAGCAACGCGTTGCAGGGCGATTTTGGAAAATCCATCCGGACCAAGCGCCCGGTCTCGCAAGAGATTGCCGAGCGCTTTGGCCCCACCTTCTGGCTCACCTTGATGGCCATGGGCTGGTCGGTGGTGCTGGGCATGTTCCTGGGCATTGTCTCTGCCGTCTGGCGTAACCAGTGGCCTGACCGCCTGGGCATGACCTTGGCGGTATCGGGCATCTCCTTCCCCTCGTTTGCGCTGGGCATGCTGCTGATGCAGTTCTTCTCGGTCAAGCTCGGCTGGCTGCCCACCGTGGGTGCGGACAGCTGGAAGCACTATGTGCTGCCGTCGCTGACCCTGGGCGCGGCCGTGGCGGCGGTGATGGCGCGTTTCACCCGCAGCTCCTTTATCGACATCCTCAAAGAGGATTACGTGCGCACTGCGCGAGCCAAGGGTTTGAAGGAGACGGTCGTCGTCATCAAGCATGGCCTGCGCAACGCGATGATTCCGGTGGTCACCATGATGGGCCTGCAGTTCGGCTTTTTGCTGGGCGGCTCCATTGTTGTCGAGGTGGTCTTCAACTGGCCGGGCATGGGCCGCTTGCTGGTCGATGCTGTCGAGATGCGCGACTATCCGATCATCCAGGCCCTCGTGCTGCTGTTCTCGCTGGAATTTATCCTGATCAATCTGGTGGTGGATCTGCTCTATGCCTGGATCAACCCCACCATCCGTTACCGCTAAGCAGGTGCTTTGGCTATGACTACTCCGAACGCTCCTGAATCTACCGACCGCGCAGTGGCGGCCGCAACGGCGGTCCCCGCCGGCGCTGCAGCGCCATCGCTGCCCGCCAACCTGGCTGCATCGACGCGTATGCGCACGCCGATGGCCGAGTTCTGGCGCAAGTTCAAGCGCCAAAAGCTGGCCTTATTTGCTGGCGGCTTTATCTTGCTGCTGGTGCTGGTTGCCATCCTGGCGCCGTGGATCACCCCCTACGATGCCGAGAACTTTTTTGACTACGATGCGCTGAACTCGCCCCCCACGGCCAAGCACTGGTTTGGCGTGGATTCGCTGGGCCGGGATATCTTCAGCCGCATTCTGGTGGGCGCGCGAATCTCGCTGGCTGCCGGCTTTGTGTCGGTGGCGATTGGCGCGGTGATTGGCGCCATTCTGGGCCTGCTGGCTGGTTACTACGAAGGCTGGTGGGACCGCTGCGTGATGCGCATGTCCGACGTGCTGTTTGCCTTCCCCGGCATCTTGCTGGCCATCGGTATCGTTGCCATTCTGGGCAACGGCATGATCAATGTGATCATGGCGGTCGCTGTGTTCAGCGTGCCGGCCTTTGCCCGCCTGGTGCGCGGCAATGTGCTGGCGCTCAAGCAGCAAACCTATATCGAGGCCGTGCGCTCCATCGGTGCGCCGGACTGGGTCATCATGCTGCGCCACCTGCTGCCCGGCACCGTGTCTTCTGTGGTGGTCTACCTGACGATGCGCATCGGCACCTCGATCATCACTGCGGCCAGCCTGTCCTTTCTGGGCATGGGCGCGCAGCCGCCTACGCCGGAGTGGGGCGCCATGCTGAACGAGGCGCGCAGCGATATGCTCAACGCCCCGCATGTGGCCCTGTTCCCCAGCCTGGCGATCTTTGTGACCGTGCTGGCCTTCAACCTGCTGGGGGACGGCCTGCGCGATGCGCTGGACCCCAAGCTTGACAACTGATTGGACTGCGGATCAGCAGGGCGCTGAAAGCGTCCCAGCAAAAGCGGCAAGCGCCTTGAGGTGCTCGCCGCTTTTTTAATGGCCGGTGCCGTGTCAGGACGGTGCCGCATCCAGTTTCTGCAGGCGCTTGAGGAACACCGTCATCTCCTTGACCGTCTGCGTATCGCCTTGCTGCTCTGCCACCTGCAGGCCTTGCTGCCAGCTGGCCTGGGCCTGTGCACGGGCGTCGGGCGCGCCCGATTCCAGCTGCGCCTTGCCCAGCAGCTTCCAGGCGGCCGAGTACTGCGGGTTCTGCGCAACGGCCTGTGCCAGGTGCAGCGCAGCGGCCGCATAGTCGGCTTCCTTCAAGCAGGCCTGGCCCAGCCCAAAGCGCAGCACGGCGCTGTCTTGCCCCTTGGCCAGCAGTTTTTCCAATCCTTCGCGCATGCGGTCTCCTCTGTGTTGCGCCCAGCATAGTGCGCGGGCTTTGTCCGCAGAGTCTGTGCGCATAAAAAAGGCGCTCCGAAGAGCGCCTGGGGCTGGGCTGAGGCGGGTGGCGATCAGCGCTTTTTCTTGGTGGTGCTGGTGCTGCGCTTGGAGGGCGCCTTCTTGGTAGCGGTCTGGCGCACCGCGGGCTTGCGCGCATTGCTGCTGTTGCGCGCGCTGGCCCTGCCACGCGGGGCAGGGGCGGCGCCCACGCGCACGGGCATGTACAAAACCACCTGGTGGCCGACCTTGAAGGCACTCTTGACGCCGACATCGTTCCAGTCGGCGACCTGCGAGGCGGTGACCCGGTAGCGCTGGGCGACGCGGGCGACGGTATCGCCCTTGCGGGCCTTGACGGTGGTGCGGCGGGTGACGACTTCCGGCGTCAGCGCGATGTGGGCGTTGTCGGCCAGGTGGCTGGACACATCTTGCTTGACGGCGGCCGAGCGCGGCACCATCAGCGACGAGCCGCCCTTGACCATCATGCGCGGCGGAATGTTGTTGACCGCGCGCAGGTCGTTCTCGCTCATGCTGACCATGCCGGCGGCGGTGGCCACGGTCATGGTGCTGGGGACGGTCCAGACGGTCCAGCTCGCGTACTGGCCTTTTTCATGGGCCTGCAGGTTGCGGCGGAACACATTGGCGTTGTCCCAGGGCAGCAGCACCTGCGGCGTGCCGGCCTTGAAGATCACCGGGCGGTTGAACGAGGGGTTGAGCGATTTCAGCTCATCCATCGTGACGCCGGCCATCTCGGCGACCTGGGCGGTGTCGATGTCGCGGTCCAGCGTGACGGCCTGGAAGTAGGGGTGGTTTTCGATCAGCGGCAGCTCGGCCTGGAAGCGCTCGGGGTGGGCAATGATGTTCTTGACCGCCTGCAGCTTGGGCACATAGTTGCGCGTCTCATCGGGCATGCTCAGGTCGGTGTAGGCGCCGCCCAGCCCTTGCTTTTGGTTGCGCGCAATCGCGCGGCCCACGCTGCCTTCGCCCCAGTTGTAAGCGGCCAACGCCAGGTGCCAGTCGCCAAACATGTTGTAGAGCTTTTGCAGGTAGTCCAGTGCTGCGCGGGTGGAGGCCAGCACATCGCGGCGGTCGTCGCGGAACATGTTCTGCTTGAGGTCGAAATAGGTGCCCGTGGCCGGCATGAATTGCCACATGCCGGCGGCCTTGGCGCTGGACACCGCCTGCGGGTTGTAGGCGCTCTCGATGTAGGGAAGCAAGGCCAACTCGGTGGGCATGCCCCGACGTTCCAGCTCCTCGACGATGTGGAACATGTACTTGGACGAGCGCGCCGTCATGCGCTGGATGTAATCGGGGCGGGTGGAGTACCACTGCTCCTGGCTGGCGACCAGGTCATTTTCCAGATCGGGCATCGCAAAGCCGCGGCGGATACGGTCCCAGAGATCGTCAGGCACCGCCAAGTTGGTGACCGCGCCATTGCCCTGCAGGTTGGTGGCATTGATGGGGCTGAGCGGGCCGCTGGGGTAGCTGGGCGTGTGGGGGGCGGTGCTGGCTTTGAGGGGCGGGTCCACCGGCAGGCTGTTGGGGGCGCCAGTTTCGGTCGTGGCGCAGCCGGTGAGGGCGAGTAGGGCGCTCAGGCTCCACAGGTACAGATGCTTCATCAAAATTGGTTCTTCCAGCGACGCAGCGCGGCAAAAACGGCGACCGAGTCGCTGCTAGGGGTGGAGGGATCAAACTGCTGCGCAGCGCGGGCCACGGGGGCCAGGCTGCAACGCAAGAAGGGGTTGATGCGCAGCTCGTTGCCAAGCTGCGCGGGCAGGGTGGGCTCGCCTCGGTCGCGCAGCTGCTCGCAGTGCGCCAGATAGCGGGCGATGTCCTGGTTGTCGGGCTCCACCGCCTGGGCAAAGCGCAGGTTGGAGAGCGTGTACTCGTGGGCAGCACAGACCCGCGTGTTGGCGGGCAGCGCAGCCAGGGCCGACAGCGATGCATGCATCTGCGCGGGCGTGCCTTCAAAAAGGCGACCGCAGCCGCCTGAGAACAAGGTGTCGCCACAAAACAAAATGGGCTGGCCCGCTACATCGGCGCAGTAATAAGCGATATGACCGGCGGTATGGCCGGGCACATCGATCACCTGCCACTGCAGGCCGAGCAGCACCAGGCTGTCGCCGCCCTGCATGGGCTGGCAAGGCTGGGGAATGTCTTCGGTAGCGGGGCCGTAAACGCGGGCACCGGTGGCTTCGCGCAGCTCGGCCACGCCGCCGGTATGGTCGCCGTGGTGGTGGGTCACTACAATGGCTTGCAGCTGCAGATCCAGGCGGCGCAGCGCCTCAAGCGCGGGCGCGGCCTGGCCTGGGTCGACGATCAGCGCGTGCTGTCCGTCGTGCAGCAGCCAGATGTAGTTGTCGTTGAAAGCGGGCAGAGGTAACAGATGCATGAATGACCAAATTATAGGCACGCAAAACTGGTGGCAGACGCCGCTGGGCAGCTACATGCTGTCCTGGGAGCAAACATGTTACGACGATGCAGTGGCTGATATTTTTGGCTTCCATAGTCTGCAGATCGGGCTTTTCCCGCTCCAGGGTCTGCGCAATAATCGCACGCCCCACCGCTGGCTGGCACTGGATTCGACCGAACAGATGCTGCAGTGGCAGCAAAGCAGGCTGGCAGATGTACAGAGCTTTGCGCCGCCTTTACAAAGCGAGGGCTGCCTGCCTGCAACAGCCACTACCCCGATAACCGCCAGCTTGGTGTGCGATGCCCACGCCTTGCCGTTTGGCCCCGATACGCTGGACCTGGTGCTGCTGCCCCATACCTTGGAGCTGAGTGCCGACCCGCATGCGGTGCTGCGCGACGTGGCCCGGGTGATGGTGCCCGAAGGGCGGGTGCTGATCAGCGGTATCAACCCGGCCAGCCTCTGGGGTATGCACACCTGGAGCCGCCGCATACCGGGTCTGCAAAAGCTGCCGCCCATGCCCGATGACCACAACCTGATTGGCTATGGCCGTTTGCGCGACTGGCTCAAGCTGTTGGGTCTGGAGTTGCAAAGCGCCAGTTTTGGCTGTTTTCGCCCTGCGATGCGCAGCGATGCCTGGTTGAGCCGCTGGGAATGGATGGACCGGCTGGGGCCCGCGGCTTGGCCAGTGCTGGGTGGTGTGTATTTTGTCGAGGCGGTCAAGAAAGTGCCCAGCGTCCACAAGCTGGCCGCGCCCTGGAAGGCGCCAGCGCCCAGCGGCGTGGGGCGCCCTGCAGTCGCAGCGCGTGAGCGGTTGACCGAGACCCATCGCCGCCCGGATTAATGCCGCTGGGCAGTTGGCATGCGGCGCCGGGCCCGGGCTGAAAACCGCCGCAAATGCGCTTATAGTGGCCCCCTGTTATTGATGCTAGTGCCAAGGAGTGGCTGTGAACCAAGTGGTGATTTATACGGACGGCGCCTGCAAAGGCAACCCGGGCCCCGGCGGCTGGGGTGCTTTGCTGAGCGCGGGCACGGCGCAAAAGGAGCTGTTCGGCGGCGAGCTGGGTACCACCAACAACCGCATGGAGCTGATGGCCGTGATCCAGGCCCTGGAGGCTTTGAAGCGCCCCTGCGATGTGCAGCTGTATCTGGACAGCCAGTATGTGCGCAAGGGCATCACCGAATGGATCACGGGCTGGAAAGCCAAGGGCTGGCGCACGGCCAGCAAGGAGCCCGTGAAGAATGTGGATTTGTGGCAGCGCCTCGATGCGCTGGTCCATGGCGGCGAGCACCGCATCACCTGGCACTGGGTCAAGGGCCATGCCGGCGATCCGGGCAATGAGCGCGCAGATGCGCTGGCGAACAAGGGTGTGGCGGTGGCGCTAGGCCGCGCCTAAAACTTTTCCGGTAATACAAAGCACAACGCAGGGAGCAAGATATGGGACGCATCATGCGCATTCTGGCCGTCATTGGCGTGCTGGCCGCTCTGTACGTGGCTTACCGCTACGGGGTGTTTTAAGAGCCGCAAACACAACCCTTGATACGTCGTTGCCTCGCCGGCCGCGCCAAGCCTTGTCGTACGTCTGTACTGCCTGCAGCTTGGCGCCTAGTCGGGGACGCCTAGTCGGGGGCGCCCAGCCTCAACCGCAAACCTTCGGTTTGCTGGGTCGTGTTACCGGCGCTAAGCAACGCGCCCACCAGCGCAGGCCGCTGGTGTGCGGAATGGCGTGGTTTACTCCGACGCTGCAATGCGGCGCAGCGCATTGCTGTCGCGCACCGTCAGGCCCGAGGGCTCGATGCGGATGGAGGATTCGCGCTCCATCGATTTGAGCTCTTGGTTCACCCGCTGGCGCGAGGCGCCCAGCAGCTGGGCCAGCTCTTCCTGGGCCAGTTGCAGGCCGATACGGGTTTCGCTGACTTCCTTGCCGGGCACGCCGTAGCTGCGCGAGAGGTGCAGCAATTGCTTGGCCAGGCGCGCGCGCAGCGGCAGGGTGTTGAGATCTTCCACCATGCCGTAGAGGCTGCGGATGCGGCGGGCATGCATGCGGGCCAGCGCCTGGTAGAACTCCACATGGGTTTGCAGAATGCGCTGGAAATCCGCTTTGCTGACGCAGACCAGGGTGGTCTCGCCATGGGCATAGACGTCATGTGTGCGGCTGTCTTCGTCGAACAGACCTACATCGCCAAACCAGGTGCCGGGCTCGACATAGGTCAAGGTGATCTGCTTGCCGGTGAGCGATGCCGAGCTGACTCGTGCCGAGCCTCGGGCCACGGACACCCACTCTTCGGGCTCATCGCCGCGCGAGAAGATCAGGCCGCCATCCTTGAAGCGCTTGACATAGGCGCAGCGCAGGATGTCGTGGCGCAAAGTGGGCGACAGGGTGCTGAACCAGCGCCCTGTGTTGATAGCTTCGCGCTCTTCGGGGGTCAGGATTGGATCGTCCATGGCATGTCGTCTCGGTGACTGGAATTATGAATTTTGTCGCTTGTGCGACGGTCATCATCGAATGTATAGCATTGACGCCAGATTGTTAATTGTCACCCGGGCCTCTCAGGCATGCGGCAATCCAAGTTGTCCGCTTTTGCAACCTTTTGCTGCGCAACAAATGAGCCTTATATGCTCATTGGGTTTGCATATATCGCTATCAATTTGATATTTGGGTTTCCCCGGTGTGCGCGAATGGCGAAGGGGTACTTCTTCAATGGTGAAGCTGGTCTTAAATGCTGGGGTATTGGGCTGCAGCCCCAGCGCTTTCCCTCTTGTATTCGCAGGCTATTTCAGGCTGCCAGCCGCTTGCGCAGGCGCTGTTGCCACACCTCCACCAGCACCACCCCTAGGCCCGCGCAGCAGATCAAGGCCATGCCGGCGGCAGTCGCCGCATCGGGCAATTGGCCAAAGATCAGCCAGCCCAAGGTGGTGGCCGAGACGATCTGCAGGTAGTTGAAGGGTGCGAGCAAGGTGGCGTTGGTTTTGCTGTAGGCAGTAATTTGCAGCCAGTGGCCGACAAAGCCCGACAGACCGGTGGAGGCCAGCAGCAGCCATTGCCAGATCGTCAGATCCAGCTGCTTCCAGAAAAACGGCAGCAAGGCACTGAGCACCAGCGCGCCCAGCAGGCCGCCATAGAAGTTGCTGGTGAGCGGGTCATCGGCTGCCACGCGGCGGGTGCTGATCTGGAACAGCGCAAAGGTGCTGGCCGTGACCACGCCCCAGATGGCGCCTTCGGTGGACAGCTGGCCGCCCGGGCGGATGACCACCAGCATGCCGACAAAGCCCAGCAGCACGCCCGCCCAGCGGTGCCAGGCTGGCCGCTCACCCAGCAGCCAGGGCGCCAACACCATCAGCAGCAGCGGGGCCATGAAGTTCATCGCCGTGCCTTCGGCCAGCGGCACCATGCTCAGCACATGGAAGAACAGCAAGGTGGTGGCAATCATCAGCACCGAGCGCTGGATCTGGCGCGACAGCGACTGGGTGCGGAACAGGCTCCTGCCGCGCTTGGGCAGCACAAACACCCCCATCAACACCACATGGCCCACATAGCGGAACCAGGCCACCATCAATACCGGTACCCCTGCCAACACCAGCAGCTTGCCGCTCGCATCGAGGCTGGAGAGAATCCACAGCCCGCAGACATGCAGGACGATACCGAGTTGGCTCATGAGGGGAAGTTTTTAGCGCAGCAGAGGCGGCCGATTGTAACCAGGGGTTGACAGTTTTTCAGTCACTGCGGCAATAGGCTGATTCAGCGGCCTGCCTTGTCATGCAGACGCAAAAAAGCCGATCGGAAGGTGGTCCTTCAGATCGGCGACAAAACCCGGGCACTGGGTGGTAGGTGCTGGGCTGCAGTCGGAGGATAGGGGCACTGGGCACCCCGCCTCCTGCTGTTCAAGCCTGTGGCAATCAGGCCGCTACGGTCTGCTGCATCGGCGTTGCAACGGCTCGGGCAATCTCGGCCTCGGCCTTGCTGATGGCGGCGGCGCGGGCTTCCGGGCCCATGGCCAGGCCTTCGGCGCGGGCAAAGTGCACATCGGTGATGCCGATAAAGCCAAAGATGGTTTGCAAGTAGGTTTCCTGGTGTTCCATCGCACGGCCGCCTTCGCTGGTCGAGTAGACACCGCCACGCGATTCCAGCACGATCACCTTCTTGCCACCGGCCAGGCCTTCGGGGCCATTGGCGGTGTAGCGGAAGGTGCGGCCGCCTTGCAGCACACGGTCAATCCAGCTACGCAGCTGGGTGGGGATGCTGAAGTTGTAGAAAGGTGCGCCGATGACGATAACGTCGGCTTCGAGCAGCTGGCTCACCAAGGTTTCGGAGATGGCATTTTGCTCACGCTCAGCTTCGGTCTTGGCATCCTGGCCGGTACGGAAGCCCATGGCCTCGGCGCTCAGGTGGGGAGGCGTGTTGACGGCCAGGTCCAGGTATTCCACCTTGGTGTTGGGGTGTACGGCGACCCAGGCCTTGACGGCTTCGGCGCTCAGCTGGCGGGAGACGGAGTTGGCGCCCAGGATGGACGAATCGATATGCAGCAGTTTCATGGTCAGTCCTTCAATCAGGTGACGGCTTTTGCTGCACTCGCAGCATTTTTGCCAATGGCTGAATTCTGTCACTCTCAGCGCGCCGGATTGAGGGGTGGAATTGGGTTGGATTGTTCTATTTTTAGAACTATGATGGGCAAACTTTTTGCCGCCCTTCTGCCCGCGCAGACCGCGCTAACGCTGCCCCCACCATGAAATACGACCTCAACGACATGTACTACTTTGCCGAGGTGGTCGAGCGCGGCGGCTTCGCTGCGGCAGGACGGGCGCTGGGGGTGCCCAAATCCCGGTTGTCGCGCCGCATCGCCGATCTGGAGGCGCAGCTAGGTGTGCGCTTGCTGCAACGCACCACGCGCCGCCTGTCGCTCACCGATGCCGGCGAGACCTTTTTGCGCCATGCCCAAACCGCCCGCGAGGCGGCGCAAAATGCGCAGGCCGAGATGGAGCAAACCCAGCGCGAGCCCTCGGGCACCGTGCGGGTGTCCTGCCCGGTGACCTTGGCGCAGGGCGCGGTGGGCAAGCTGCTGCCCGCTTTTTTGCGCACCTATGCCAAGGTGCGCATCGAGATGCTGGTGACCAACCGCACCATCAACCTGATTGAAGAGGGCATTGATGTGGCACTGCGGGTACGCGCCAATCTCAATGACAGCGGCAGCTTGGTCGTCAAACGCCTGGGCATGACCCGCCAGCGGCTGGTGGCGAGCCCCGAGCTGCTGGCCGTGCATGGCGTGCCGCAAACCCCGCAAGATTTAGGCAGCAAGCTGCCCACGATGTCGCTGACCAGTGCCGATGGCAACAGCACCCTGCAACTGGTGGGCCCGGAAGGCGAACATGTGACCATCCACCACCAGGCGCGCTATGTGGCCGATGACCTGGTGACCCTGAAATATGCGGTGCTCGATGGCATTGGTGCTTGCTGGATGCCTGCGGCCATGGTGCGTGATGAGGTGGCCAATGGCGACTTGGTGGAGCTGCTGACCGACTGGAGCATCCCCGAAGGCATCTTGCACGCAGCCTTTGTCTCGCGCCGCAATATGGCGCCGGCCCAGCGGGCGTTTCTGGACTTTATGGGTGAGAACCTGCCGCTGCAGCGCATTGGCCAAAACGACGGAACCTGATCGGTCGCCTGTCTTGATATTATTTTTGGAAATAACAATACTAAAAAATAGTCGTTGTTGATCTAAGAGCCTGCTTTGACAATGCATCCATGTCCGGTGCCTGTCTTGTCACGATCCCATCCTCCACCCCGCCACGCTCTGCTGCCATTGCGGCTGCACAGCGCCATGGCCAGACCCCGGTTCAGCCGGGCTGGCGCGGGGAGGCCGAAACGGGCGCTCCTGTATCGGTGGTGATCGTGCCGGGCTGGCGCAACTCCGGCCCTGGCCATTGGCAAAGCCTCTGGGCCGAGCGCATTGTCGGTGCCTTGCGGGTGGAGCAGGAAGACTGGCTGCAGCCCCATCGCAGCCCCTGGGTGGCGAGTGTGGAGGCAGCCATTGCGGCGGCACCCCACCCGGTCATCCTGGTCGCGCATTCGCTGGGCTGTATTGCCAGCGTGCATGCGGTGGAGCAGTTGCGCGATCAGCGGGACGACACCATTGCTGGCGCGCTGTTTGTGGCGCCTGCTGACCCGGAGCGCCGCGCGCTGTTTGAAGACTTCACCCCCGTGCCCGCCAATAGCTTGCCGTTTCCCAGCATCGTGGCTGCCAGCAGCAATGACCCGTATTGCCCCATCCGCATGGCCAGCGCCTATGCCAAGAGCTGGGGCAGCACTTTTGTGCGGGTGCCATCGGCTGGCCATATCAATGTGGAATCCGGGCATGGCGAATGGCCGCTGGGTTGGGCGTTGTTGGGCGCCTTGGCCGCGCTGGCGCCTGTGCAGGCCCAGGCTGCCGCCTGATTTTTACCCTCTCTCCCTTACTCCACTTGTCTGCGCAAGCGAGGCTGGCTTCGTTCGGCTGCTGGCGCACGGTGTACACGCCATTTTTTGGGCAAAAAAATGCCAGCAATGAATGCTGGCCAAGGAGGGGTTCCGTTGAATCAATGGGCTTATATTGCCTTAATTTAAGCCGCTCAGATTCAAAATTTGTATGTGTTGGTGACGTTCATCGATAGGGCTGTTACACCCCCGATGAACATCTGGCCTTACAGGCGCTTCTTGGCTGCGTCGGCAGCGTCCTTGACGGCTTCCTTGACGTCGCCGGCCTTCTTCTGGATCTCGCCTTCGGCTTCCAAAGCCTTGCCCTTGGCCACTTGGCCTGGGCTGTTGATGGCCTTGCCTACGCCCGCTTGTGCTTCACCGGCCAGGTCCTTGATCTTGCCTACGACTTGGTCTTTGTTCATTGCAGTACTCCTTGGGTTGGTCAATGTGTAGCCATTGTGCGCAAGGCCATGGCACGGCCTTGTCAGTGCAGCCTTGTGCTTGCTGTGCGACACCGCCGACAGCATGCTAAAACACTAATTACAAATTGAGGCCTGAGAAAATGCGTTCAACCGCCGCAGCCGCTGCGCTTAGGGCGCCGACTTGAGCGGGCTGTGGTCCTGCAGTGCGCGCTGGTACTCGGCCATGCCCTGCGATTCGCGGTCCAGGTAGCGCTCTACCGCCTGGGCAAAGCCGGCATGGGCCAGCCAGTGGGCGCTGGGCGTGCGTAGCGGCATCAGGGCGCGGGCCATCTTGTGCTCGCCCTGGGCACCGCCTTCAAAGCACTGCAGGCCATGGCGAATGCACCATTCAATCGGTTGGTAGTAGCAGGCTTCGAAGTGCAGACAGTCCACCCGTTCGATCGCACCCCAGTAGCGGCCATAGGCATGGCGCGGCGCCGTACCTTCGGCATCGATGGCGATCAAACTGGCGGCGATGGGCTGGCCCTCGCGCTCGGCGATAAACAGCAGCCAGTTCTCGGCCATCTCTGTACGCATGGCCTCAAAGAAGGCGGGGGTCAGGTAGGGCGCGTTGCCGTGCTCCAAATAGGTGCGCTCATAGCATTGGTAGAAAAACGCCCAGTCCGCATCGCTGATCTGCGCACCGGTCGCATGGCGGAACGTCACCCCGGCCGCCTGCACCTTGCGCCGCTCCTGGCGGATCTTTTTGCGCTTCTCCTGCTGCAAGTCGTTCAGAAAATCGTCGAAATCGGCATAGGGCTTGGCATCGGCCATTGGGGCGCTATCGCGGTTGCGCCAGTGGAACTGCACATTCTCGCGCTGCATCAGCGCAATGTCGTCCGCGGCCTGCAGATCGGCACCGCTGCCAAACAGCAGGTGCAGCGACGAGATCTCTTGCTGCTCGCAAAACTGCGTGGCGGCATGCAGCAAGGGCGCGCGAAAGCTGTCATCGGCCACCAGCAGGCGGCTGCCCGGCACGGGGGTGAAGGGCACCGCAATCACCGCCTTGGGAAAGTAATCCAACCCATGCTCGGCATAGGCCCGCGCCCAGGCAAAGTCAAACACATACTCGCCGTAGGAATGGCTTTTGAGGTACATCGGGCAGGCGCCGACCAGCGCGTCGTCCTGCCACAGGCTCAGGTGGCAAGGCTGCCAGCCGCTGGCCAGGGTGGCGCTGCCGCTGTCCTCCAGCGCCTGCAGATAGGCGTGGCGCATGAAAGGGGTAGGGCGCTGCTGCAAGGCCAGCAGCCCATCCCAGGCGGGGGCATCGAACGCGGCCATGCTTTGCACAATGCGCAGCTCCAGGCTGGGGCCGGGTTGGGGGGCGGGCGAGGGTGCGACAGGCAGCGAGGTCATGGCCCGATTGTGGTCTGCCTGCTGCGCCACTGCAGGGGGCAGGTTATGCGGCTTTGCGCTGCTCGCTGTGCACCAGCGCCATCAGCGCGGCAATCTCTTCGTCGGTGCTGGACCAGGAGGTGACAAAGCGCACTACCACCTCGCCGGCCTCCACCACGGTGCCTGCTGGCACGCTGCTGGCATACCAGTCAGAGCAGCGCACGCCCTGGGCGCGCAGCTGCTCATACAGCGTGATGGGCATCAGCACAAACACTTCATTGGCCTGCGTGGGCCAGCTCAGGCGCACACCAGGGGTGGCGACCAGCGCGGCCGACAGCTTGGATGCCATCGCATTCGCATGACGGGCAAGGTCCATCCAATGGCCATCCTCCAGCCAGGCGCAGAACTGCGCGCCGATGCTGCGGCTTTTGGACACCAGCTGGCCGCTGCGTTTGATGCGCAGCGAGAAGTTCTGGGCCAGCGCCGGGTCGAAAAACACCACCGCCTCGGCCATCAACGCGCCGTTCTTGGAGGCGCCCAGGCTCAGCACATCGACACCGGCGCGCCAGGTGATATCGCCGGGGTGGCACTGCAGCGCTGCGATGGCATTGGCCAGGCGTGCGCCATCCATGTGCACGCGCAGGCCCAGCGCATGCGCCTGCGCGGCCAGTGCGGCAATCTCTTGCGGCTGGTAGACCAGGCCGTTCTCGGTTACCTGGGAGATGCTCAGACCGCTGATCACCATGTTGTGGGGCGCGTCATGGGGCGTGCGTGCCACAAAGGCGGCCAGGTCGTCAGCGCTGATCTTGCCGTTGTCGGTGGCCATCGGCAGCAGGCTGGCACCTCCGGTAAACAAGGCGGGTGCGCTGTTCTCGTCGACCGCGATATGGGCCATGTGGTGGCAGACCACGGCGTTCCAGGGCTGGGCGATGGTGGACAGCGCCAGGCAATTGGCTGCCGTGCCGGTGGTGACAAAGAACACCTTGACGGGGGTGCCAAAGGCCTCACCCAGCATGTGCTCGGCGCGTTGGCTCCATTCGTCATTGCCGTAGGCGGACTGGATGCCGCTGGCGGCCTCCACCAGGGTGTGCAGGATGCGGGGGGAGACGCCGGCTTGGTTGTCGCTGCCAAAGTTCATGGGACGCTGCGGGTAGTGGTGCAAAAGCCTGATTCTGCCCGCAAACCGCCGGCGCCCGCTGTCCCGGATTGGCGGGATTTGTGCGCTGCCCCGGAGGGCTGCGGCTTTGTAGGCTAGACTCTTTGGCTGCACCAGGCGCGGGCTCCGCCCCTGCGCCCTGTGGCCCTGGTGCGCCGACCATTGCCATTGAACCATCCATGTCCCAATTTTCCATCGCAAGCGCCCAGCTGAACTTTGTTGTGGGTGATATGCCGGGCAATGCCCGCAAGATCATTGATGCAGCGGCCCAGGCTGCCGCCCAGGGCGTGCAGCTGCTGCTGACACCCGAGCTGGGCATTTGCGGCTATGCCGCCGAAGACCTGTTCCAGCGCCCCTCGTTCCTGACAGCTTGCGATGCGGCCGTGGCCCAAGTGCTGGAGGCCAGCCGGCAATGGCCGGATTTGACGGTTGTGCTGGGCCACCCGCAGGCGGCGCAGCACGCAGCCCATGGGCGCTGCTACAACGTGGCCAGCGTGCTGCGTGACGGCCAGGTGGAGGCCAGCTACCGCAAGCAGCTGCTGCCCAACTACCGCGAATTTGACGAGACCCGCTACTTTGTCGAAGGCTCGCAGACCTGCGTGTTCGACGTGGCCGGCACCCGCATTGGCCTGCTGATTTGTGAAGACGCCTGGGCCAGCCAGCCCGCACGCGCGGCCAAGGCGGCCGGTGCGCAGCTGCTGGCTATCATCAACGCCTCGCCGTTCCAGATGGACAAGCCCGGCCACCGCGAGGCCTTGCTGGCCGAGCGCACGCGCGAGACCGGCTTGCCGCTGGTCTATGCGCATTTGGTGGGTGGGCAGGATGAGCTGGTGTTCGATGGCCATTCCTTCGCGCTGAATGCCGATGGCACCGTGGCCGCCCGCGCGCCGGGCTTTGACGAGCATCTGCTGTCCGTGCAGGTCGAGGCTTCGGCCGCTGGCCTGCAGCTGTCCGGCCCCATCGCCCAACCCGGCGACACCAACCAGCAACTGTGGCAGGCGCTGGTGGTTGCGGTGCGCGATTACCTGGGCAAGACCGGTTTCCCCGGCGCGGTGCTGGGCCTGTCCGGCGGTATCGATTCGGCGCTGGTGCTGGCGATTGCGGTGGATGCGCTGGGAGCAGACAAGGTACGCACGGTGATGATGCCGTCGCCCTATACAGCGGACATCAGCTGGATCGATGCGCGCGAAATGGCCGAGCGCCTGTCGGTGGCCTACGAAGAAATCTCGATTGCGCCGCAGTTTGAGGCCTTCAAGGCCGCACTGGCGCATGATTTTGCCGGCCGTGCTGAAGACACGACCGAGGAAAACCTGCAGGCCCGCATCCGTGGCACTTTGCTGATGGCGCTGTCGAACAAGTTCGGCTCCATCGTGCTGACCACCGGCAACAAGAGCGAGATGGCTACTGGCTACTGCACTTTGTACGGCGATATGGCGGGCGGCTTTGCGGTGCTGCGCGATGTGCCCAAGACCCGTGTGTTTGAGCTGGCACGCTGGCGCAATGCGCATGACCCTTTTGGCACCGGCAGCAACCCGATTCCGGAGCGCATCATTACCCGCCCACCCAGCGCCGAGCTGCGCGCCGACCAAAAGGACCAGGACAGCCTGCCGCCTTATGAGGTGCTGGACGCCATCATCGAGCGCTATATGGAGCAGGACGCCGACATCGACAGCATTGTGGCCGCCGGCTACCCCCGTGCCGATGTCGAACGGGTGGTGCGCCTGATCCGCATCAACGAATACAAGCGCCGCCAAGCCGCCGTGGGCCCGCGCCTGTCGGCCCGAGGTTTTGGCCGCGACTGGCGCTACCCGATCACCAACGGTTTTCGGGGCTGAGCGGCCAGGCCGTTCCCCACGCCTTACCCATGCCCTGGATGCCCTGTGCCTGCCCATCCCTCGCGCTTGATGCGGGGCGGCTGGGGGCTGCGCGTTTTCTGAGCTTTGTGCGTGCACGCATCGCGCGCCAGGCCGCCACGCGCCAGTCCGGCTTCTCGCGGCTCAATCCGCCATAGCGCGGGGCGCGTTCCTCTTCATTCTTTGACCGCGGCACAGCGCAGCCCGTCTGCACCGCCGCCACTCCTCCGTCTTTTTTTGGAGCTGCACCCGGTGATGCCGGGTGCGCGCTTTGCCATGTCCCCTTTTCTTCATTATTTTCGCGCCCAATGGGCGCCGAGCGTGCCGCGCGAGCTGATGGCCGGCGCGGTCGCCACGTTTGCGCTGATCCCCGAGGTCATCGCCTTTTCCTTTGTCGCCGGTGTGGATCCGTCGGTGGGGCTGTTCGCCTCGTTTGTGATCAGCATCGTCATCGCCTTTGCCGGCGGCCGGCCGGCCATGGTGTCGGCCGCTGCGGGCTCGGTCGCCCTGGTGGCTGCGCCGCTGGTGCAGGCCCATGGCGTGCAGTACCTGTTTGCAGCCGGCTTGCTGGCGGGCGCCATGCAGATGCTGTTTGGCTGGCTGCGCATGGGCGTGTTGCTGCGCTTTGTCTCGGGCTCCGTGCGTACCGGTTTTGTGAACGCGCTGGCCATTTTGATTTTTGCGGCCCAGCTGCCGCACCTGGTGGGCGCCAATGCTGCGACCTGGGCCATGCTGGCGCTGGGCTTGGTCGTCATCTATGGGCTGCCGCGCATCAGCACGGCTATCCCGTCGCCGCTGATCTGCATCCTGGTACTGACGGGCGTGGCACATGCATTGGATCTGCCGCTCAAGACCGTGGCCGATCTGGGCCTGCTGCCCGACACCTTGCCCAGCTGGTCGCTGCCCGATGTGCCGTTCTCATTGCAGACCTTGCAGCTGATTGCGTTGCCGGCGCTGGCCATTGCGATGGTGGGTCTGCTTGAATCCTTGATGACCGCCAGCGTGGTCGATGAGCAGACCGACACCCCCAGCGCCAAGAACCGCGAATGCACCGGCCTGGGCCTGGCCAATGTGGCGGCCAGCTGCTTTGGCGGCATTGCGGGCTGCGGCATGATCGGCCAGAGCGTGAGCAATGTGCGCTATGGCGGGCGCGGGCGCTTGTCCACCTTGTTTGCTGGTGCCTTCTTGCTGGGCTTGATGGTGCTGCTCAAGCCCTGGGTGGCCCAGGTGCCGGTGGTGGCGCTGGTGGCGATCATGGTCATGGTGTCGGCCTCCACCCTGGACTGGGGATCGGCCCGCGCGCTGCTCAAGCACCCCAAGCTGTCGAGCCTGGTGATGCTGGCCACCGTGGTGGTCACCATCGCCACCCACAACCTGGCTGCCGGCGTGGCGGTGGGCGTGCTGCTCAGCGGCGTGTTCTTTATGTTCAAGGTGTCCAAACTGCTGCAGATCGAGCGCCGTGGCGATGCGCAGCTGGTGTATGCCGTGCGTGGCCAGGTGTTTTTTGCATCGGCCGATCTGCTGGTCGATGCCTTTGATGTGCGCGAGATCGAGTGCCGGCCGGTGTGCATCGACATGGCCCAGGCGCATCTTTGGGACGTTACTGCTGTGCAGGCGCTTGGCAAGGTTTGCGAACGCCTGCGCAAGCATGGCAGCACCGTGCAGGTGCTGGGCCTCAATGCCCAGAGCCAGGCGCTGGCCGCCCGGCTGGACCTGCGTCTGGACGGCATCTAGCCACGAGCTAATGCGGCCGTTGCCGGGAGATTTGCCCCCGGCGGTGCTGGCGGCGTAATCTTGACGCACAATAGCCGCAGTTGCTGCCTGGCCCGCCTGCGCAGCGTGTATATGCCCACCTCAGGAGAGCTTTATGAAAATGATTACCGCCGTTATCAAACCTTTCAAGATGGACGAGGTGCGTGAAGCTCTGGCGGATGTGGGCGTGACCGGTCTGACCGTCAGCGAAGTCAAGGGCTTTGGCCGCCAGAAGGGCCATACCGAGCTGTACCGCGGTGCGGAATATGTTGTGGACTTTCTGCCCAAGGTGAAGATCGAAGTCGCCGTGAAGAATGAAGATGTGGACCGCTGCGTGGACGCCATCGTCAATGCGGCCCGCACCGGCAAGATCGGCGACGGCAAGATTTTCATCACCGAGATCGAGCGCGTGATCCGCATCCGCACCGGTGATCTGGACGAAGCCGCAGTCTGATACCGACCGCGCCGTTATCCGCGAAAAGCGCTTGGGCAACCAAGCGCTTTTTTCATGTCTGCTGCCGGTTGCTGGGCAGCGGGTTCAGGGCTTGATCGTGGTGTGTGAGCAGATCCACAGCACCTGTGCATCCTCATCGCCGCCCGAGATGCAGGCATGGCCCATAACGCTGTCGAAGTAGCAGGAATCACCAGCGGCCAACTCCAGCGGCGCATAACTGTCGGTATGCACTACGACGGTGCCGCGCATCACATACAGCATCTCTTCGCCGTCGTGGCTCAGCAGCTGCGGGAAGGCGCTGCGCTCATGGGCTTTGATAGTGGTCAGCAGCGGGATAAAGCGCTTGTCCGCCAGGTCGGCGTGCAGCAGTTCATACACATACTGCGGAGTAGGGTGGACGAGGCCTTCGCCCCGGCGGGTGACGCTGCGCCGGGCGCGTAGCCCCGCTTGCTGCAGGGGGCTGAACAGCTCGCCCACATCCACCTCCAGCCCGCGCGCCAGGGCCGCAATCTTTTCATAGGTGGGGGAGAGCTGGCTGTGTTCGATCTTGGACAGCGCGGATGCCGAGATGCCGCAGCGCTGGCTGAGCTGCTGCAAGGTCAGATCGGCATTGCGCCGCAGCAGGCGCAACTTGGTAGCCAGCACATCGGTCGTGGCATCGGCGCCGGCGTTGTGGTGGGGAAGGGGGGCGTGGGGCATGGCAGGCTCTTATGGTGCTCGCCAGTGTAGGGCGCAAAGGCGCGGGCCCGTGGGCGAGCGCAGGTCTGGCGGCAGTGTTTGGGGTTCAATTCTGGGGTAAACCCTAGATATAAAGAGTGAATCCAAGAAATTAATTGTCTCAAACTGCATTAAATTTCGTATACGAAAATTATTTCTCTTTAGTAGATTATTGCCGTATGCAGATTCTGGACTCCGCCCACACCACGCAACAGCTGCCGATGGCCGCCTTGATCGACTGTCTTGAGCAGATGTTTATCGAAGGCTGCGAAGTGCCGCTGCGCCACAACCATAAGATCGCCGGCCAGACGGGTGGCGAAGACGGCATTGTGCTGCTGATGCCCGCCTGGCAAACCGGCAAGCGCATGGGGGTCAAGACGGTGTCCATCTTCCCGGGCAACCAGGCACGTGGCCTGCCGGGTCTGCATTCGGTGTTCATCCTGTACGACGCGACCACCGGAGCTCCCCTGGCCGTGCTCGATGGCGATGCGATCACCTCGCGTCGCACGGCTGCGGCATCGGCCTTGGCTGCGCGCTGGCTCAGCCGGCCCGATGCCAGCCATTTGCTGGTGGTGGGCGCGGGGCGGGTGGCCAGCTTGTTGCCAGAGGCCTACCGCTGCGTGCGTGCTATCCAGCAGGTACAGGTCTGGGATATCCGCCCCGAGTCGGCGCAAGCCATGGTGGAGCGCCTGCAGGCCCAAGGCATGCAGGCCTCGGTTGCCACCGATCTGGAGCCGGCCGTGCGGGCTGCCGACATCATCAGCTGCGCCACCCTGGCTACCGCGCCACTGGTGCAAGGCGACTGGCTGAAACCGGGCGCGCATCTGGATCTAATTGGCAGCTTTACCCCGGCGATGCGCGAGAGCGACGATGCCTGCTTTGCCCGCGCCACCGTGTTTGTTGATACGCCTGAGGCGCTGATGAAGGCGGGCGACATTCTGGAGCCCATTGCCAGCGGCGCCTGGGATGCAAACCGCCTGGGAGCCACCCTGGAGCAGCTGTGCCGTAGCCAGCATGCCGGCCGCAGCAGCGCCGACGAGATCACCTTGTTCAAGGCCGTAGGCACGGCGCTGGAAGACCTGGCCGCTGCATCGCTGGCTTTTGATGCCTACACCGCCACGCGCGGTTGATGTTCCGGGCTTGCACTTTCTCTATTTCTTTTGTTCTCTGATTCATCTCCAGCCATGCGCACATCTACGACCGAGCCCGCTGCGACTGCGGCCACCCATAAGCGAGTTCTGATTGCCAGTTTGATGGGCAGCTCCATCGAGTGGTTTGATTACTTTTTGTACGCCACCACGGCCGCTCTGGTCTTTGGCAAGGTGTTCTTCCCCACGGCCGATCCGGTTGTGGGGCTGATGCTGTCCTACCTGACCTTCTCGCTGACCTTCTTTATCCGGCCGCTGGGCGGCTTTATCTTCTCGCACATTGGGGACCGCATCGGGCGCAAGAAGACCTTGGTGATCACCTTGTCGATGATGGGCGGCGCCACGGTGCTGATCGGCCTGCTGCCAGGCTATGCGCAGATAGGGATATGGGCGCCGATCCTGTTGATCCTGCTGCGCCTGGTGCAAGGCCTGGGCATTGGCGGCGAGTGGGGCGGCGCGCTGCTGCTGGCCTATGAATACGCACCGAAGAACCGCAAGGGCTTGTTTGGCAGCGTGCCGCAGATGGGCGTGACCATCGGCATGGTGCTGGCCACCCTGTCCATCACCTTGATGAGCACCTTGCCTGATGAGCAGTTCCTGGCCTGGGGCTGGCGCGTGCCTTTCCTGCTGAGCGCCGTGCTGGTGTTCCTGGGCCTGTGGATCCGCAAGGGCATTGATGAGACCCCTGCCTTCAAGGAAGCCAAAGCCAGCGGCAATGTGGCCAAGATCCCACTGGTCGAAACGCTGCGCTACCACTGGCGTGCCGTGCTGGTCGCAGTGGCCATCAAGTTTGTCGAGACGGCGCCTTTCTATATCTTCTCGACCTTTATCGTCAGCTACGCTACGGCGACCCTGGGCTTTGAGCGTATCTCCGTGCTCAATGCCGTGACCATTGCCACCTTGCTCACCACCGTGATGATTCCGATCATGGGGCGCCTGTCGGACAGCATTGGCCGCAAGCGCATGTTTGTGGCCGGCACCTTGGTGATGGCGGCCTTTACCTTCCCGTACTTCATGCTGCTGGAGCAGCGCACGATGACCACCTTGGTGATCGCCACCGTTATTGGCCTGGGTCTGGTGTGGGCGCCCATTACTGCCGTGCTGGGCACTTTGTTTTCGGAGATTTTCTCGACCCGTGTGCGCTACACCGGTATCACCATGGGCTACCAAATTGGTGCGGCGCTGGCAGGCGGCACCGCCCCCTTGCTCGCCACCTGGCTGCTCAGCAAGTACAACGGCTCCTGGGTGCCGGTGGCCTGGTATATCGTGGCGACGGCGGTGATCTCGCTGATTGGCATCGCTTGTGCGAAGACCGTGGCGGACAACGACTAAGCACGCGCTCCCGTCGCTGCTGCCTCTTTATTCCAACAGGGGCTGGTGGCAATGGTGCCAAAGCAATCGGCCCGTTCAACGGGCCGATTTTGCGTTTGCTGGGCGCGGTTTAAATCACTTCGCGCAGTGCATCGTTTTGGCGCGACAGGCCGGCTTCTTCCACCAGTTGCTCCAGCAGGGTGGCATGGTTGTCGCCGCTCTTGATCAAGCCCATCTGCCACTCGTCCATAAAGCCCTGGCCCACGCATTGCTGCAGGAACTGCAGCATGCCGTCGTAATAGCCATGGGCGTTGAGGATGCCGATGGGCTTGTCGTGGTAGCCCAGCTGGCGCCAGGTCCAGATCTCGTACAGCTCTTCAAAGGTGCCGATGCCGCCAGGGATGGCGATAAAGGCATTGCTGCGCTCGGCCATCATGGCTTTGCGCTCGTGCATGGTGGTGACCACATGCAGCTCGTCGCAGAGCTCATTGGCCAGCTCGCGGTCCACCAGGGCCTTGGGGATCACGCCGACCACGCGGCCGCCAGCCTCGCGGGTGGCGCGCGCCACCGTGCCCATCAGGCCGGATTTGCCGCCGCCATAGACCAGTTGGCCGCCGTGGCTGCCAATCCAATGGCCAACGGCGTCGGCGGCCTCGCCAAAGGCGTCCAGCTTGCCGGGGCGCGAGCCGCAGTACACACACATCGAGAACGTGGGGGAAGTCGTCATTTCAGCAATCTTTCATACAAGGCAGGGAGCCACACCGCTGCGCAGAGCACCAGGGCCAGGAATACCGCCGCGCTGCCCATGTCCTTGGCCTTCTTGGCCAGTACATGCCATTCGGGGCCAAAGCGGTCCATCGCCATCTCGATGCCGGTGTTGAGCAGCTCGGCAATCAGCACCAGAAAAATGGGGGTGATCAGCAAGGCCCATTCGCGCCAATCTCGGGCCAGCCAGATGGATGCTGGCACCAGCACGAAGGCCAGCATGGCCTCCATGCGGAAGGCCTTCTCATGCCAGCCGGCCCGCAGGCCCTGCAGCGAATACCCAGCGGCATGCCAGACGCGCGACAGCCCCGTGCGGCTTTTTTGCGGGTTGGCGGCATGGGTGGCTTTCAGGCTGTGGTCTGGTTGGCCGGGGCCTTGGGGTGGGCGGGGATCGATCGGATTCATGGGCGGGGTCGTCATCGCCCATCATGGCACAGGGCGGGCAGGCTAAGCGATATTATTGCACTGCAGCATTGGTGCTGCGCGCATGCCAGACCGGCAATAAGCCTGCCTTATACCCGCGTCGAAAGAAATCTATGCCGATGGGTGGACCACTGGGGTTGCCGGGGCAGGGCGCTCCGCACTGACCAGGCGCGTGCCCGCCAGTACGTCGTGCCAGAACTGACCCTGCGGATGCAGCCGGCTGGCCAGCGCCCACACAACAATCCAGCCGGTGAGCAGCACCAAAATCTCTTTGACCGGCAAGCCAAAAGGCAGGCTGACGACCAGCGGCGGCAGAAACCACAGCCAGCTGCAGACATAGCGCAGCATGGCGCGGCCTTGGCTCAGGGGTTGGCCGTTGCGGCTGACGATGCGGATATGCCAGGTCTTCATCGCCAGGGTCTGGCCCTTGTGCCAGAACCAGGTGAAGTAGATGCCAAAGATGATAAACAGAAACAGCTGAAGGCCATGGCGGTTGTCCAGCCCATGGCGGGTCTGGCTCAGCGCGCTGTACAGGTAGCCGGCCATGAAGACCACGCCAAACATCAGCATGCCTTCGTACAGCCAGCAGGCCATGCGCCGGGTGAGGCGGGGCGCACGCAACAGCGGCTGGGCAACAGCACTGGGGCTGGTGGGTGGTTCTGCTGGGCGGGCGTCGGGCTGCATGCTGCCAGTATCAGGTAGGCGGGTGTACCGGGCTGTCGCTGCTGCGCGACTGCGGTGCGCTCATCGGCGGCCGGCTTGGGCTGTCGAGTGGCGGCAGCGGCGATGAGGTCACCGGCGCCGGCATCTGGATGGGGGCGATCTCCACCACGGGGGCCGCAGGCGCAGCGACCGGTGGTGCAGGCAAGGGAGCCGGTGCGCTGGGAGCCGGTGCCGGCGTGGGGGCAGGGCCCGTCAACGGTCCCACTTCCACCGGGGTGACCATGCCGCGCGACTGCACGCGGATCTCGGGCGGTGGCAAGATCTTGGGTGGATTGGCGCGGTTGGGATTGATGGCCGCTGCCGGCACCTTGACCAGGCGGCCCGCACTGCGGGCCGAGGGGCGGGGCGCCAGCGCCACGCCTCCGTGGTAGAGCACGCCGCCTTGGGCCAGGCGCTTGCGCTCACGGGCGCTCAAGGCCTGGTAGTCTTCCCAGAGTTTGCGTTTTTCTTCCGCAGTCAGGCTGCTGATGTTGCTGTAGTTGAGCCGCGCCTGGCTTTGGTCCGTCAGGCTGAACTTGGCCCATTCCTTCATGTGCTCGGCAATGCGCTGCTGCTCTTCAGGTGAAAAGTCGTCAAAGCTGTCGGCAATCATGGTCCAGCGGTTTTTTTGCTGGGTGGTCAGCCAGTTCCACTGCTCTTGGAGAGGGGCCAGCACGGTTTGCTGGTCGTCATCGAGCGCATCCCAGCTGGGGCCTTCGTTGCGGGGGCTGATGGAGCGGGTGACGCTGTTGGCGCTGACCAGGTCAGTGGCGGCGCTGCCGTAGATGTTGGCGGCCTTGTTGCCGGCATAGACGCCCACAACAGCAAAAGCAGCCAGCAAAATACTGGCTGCTATTGCGGGGATGGCCGAAGGGGCGGGCGTGCTGCCGGCTACCTCGTCGTTATCGTAATCGTGTCTCAACGCTTGTCATTGGGCTGCTTTTGGGCAGCAATCTTCAGAAACTGGGTAAAGCCAGGATCAGTATAGGCGCTTGGCGGCAGCTCGTCAGCCAGCAAGGTGGCATCGTACTCGGCCATTTCGCTGGCACCTTCATCGGCTTGCACGCCATTGAAGAAAGCCAGACCCGCGACCATGGCGCTCAGCGGCACCGCGGACACCACGGCGCGCCACCAGTTGCGCTTGCCAGAAGGCGCAGCGGCCTCTTGCTGGGGCTGGCGTGCAATGGCCGGCACCGCCACCACCTTGCGGCGTGACAGCGCGCGCTCCCGAGCCGCTCGCAAACGTTCGCTGATGTCGTAGTCGAGATCAGCCTCGGCTTCGCTCAGCCGGGCGGTAACGCGGCGGGCAAAAATTTCAGCATGGACAACGGTTTGGGCGGTGTTTAAGCGGTTCATAGCACGATTCCTTTGGCCTTGAGCACCTTACTCAAGGTTTGGATGGCGCGAAAGCAGTGGGTTTTTACACTTCCCTCTGAGCAGCCCATGGCTGCGGCAGTCTCTGCAATGTCCATCTCTTCCCAATAACGCATCAGGAACGCTTCGCGTTGACGCGCTGGCAACTGTTGTATCTCTTTTTCTATTAATGCAAGGGTTTGTTTGCGGTTGGTGTGGTCCTCGGCACTTTGCTCCGCGTCTCCATTGTCGGCGTTGTAGATATCGAGCAGGTTGAATTCCCCCTCGTCATCCGGGCCTTCAAAGTCGCTCATCGTCGTAAAGAGCGCATTGCGCGTCTTTTGACGGCGGAACCAGTCCAGAGTGCTGTTGGACAGGATACGCTGAAACAGCATGGGCAGCTCGTTGGGCGGCTTGTCCCCATAGTGCTCAGCCAGCTTCATCATGCTGTCTTGCACGATGTCGAGCGCGGCTTCCTGGTCGCGCACATGAAAAAGCGAGCGCTTGAAAGCTCGCTTTTCAACGCTTTTCAGAAAGTCGGACAGTTCTCGTTCTGTGGCCAAATCGTACCCAACACCGTGGTTATTCAGAGATTTCTCGCTTTTTACCCGGGCAAATAAACCAAGTGTGGCAAAAAACACCGCATCAAGCCCTAGATTATCGCATCCTATCGAAAAAAAATCCGTGGCTTGTCGCAAAGCAATGCTGCAGTGCGATAATGTATAAGCATCAAAAAGCAAAAGGGTCACGGTCCGGCGTCGCAAGCATCTCGCCTATGTCCGTTGGCCTCAAGTTCCAAGCAGGCTCCACAAGAGCTGGGCGAGGAGCACCAGAGGTTTTTCGTTAGAGAAATTCACAAAGGTTGATCATGGAAATGTCCAAGGCCGAACAGAACTCGGCGCAGGCGGCGAACCAGTCCGCACAAAAATCACAAGAACTCATGGGCGCTGAAGTGCTGGTCAAAGCACTGCAGGCCGAAGGCGTACAGCAGCTGTGGGGCTACCCCGGCGGTGCCGTTCTCTACATCTACGACGCGCTCTACAAACAAGACACCATCAACCATGTGCTGGTACGCCACGAACAGGCGGCCGTGCATGCAGCAGACGGCTTTGCCCGCGCCACAGGCGAGGTGGGTGTGGCCCTGGTGACCTCCGGCCCCGGCTTGACGAATGCAGTCACCGGTATTGCCACTGCTTACACAGACAGCATCCCGATTGTGGTGATTTCTGGTCAGACATCGACGACGGCCATTGGCTCCGATGCCTTCCAGGAATGCGACACCGTCGGTATCACGCGCCCCATCGTCAAGCACAATTTCCTGGTCAAGGATGTGCGCGATCTGGCGCTGACGATGAAAAAGGCTTTCCACATTGCACGCACGGGCCGCCCTGGCCCCGTGGTGGTGGATATCCCTAAAGACGTTTCCTTCAAGAAGGTGGCCTACAGCGGCTATCCCTCGACGGTGGAAATGCGCTCCTACAACCCGGTCAAGAAGGGCCACAGCGGCCAGATCCGCAAGGCGCTGCAGCTGCTGTTGGCGGCCAAGCGCCCCTATATCTATACCGGCGGCGGCGTGCTGCTGAGCGGCGCTGAGCAAGAGCTGCGCACCTTGGTGGATCTGCTGGGTTACCCGGTGACCCACACCCTGCTGGGTTTGGGCGCCTACCCGGCGAGCAACCCCAAGTACCTGGGCATGCTGGGCATGCACGGCACCATTGAAGCCAACAACGCGATGCAGAACTGCGATGTGCTGCTGGCCGTGGGTGCGCGCTTTGATGACCGCGTGATCGGCAATCCCAAGCACTTCATGTCGGTGGATCGCAAGATCATCCATATCGACATCGACCCGTCGTCGATCTCCAAGCGCGTCAAGGTGGATGTGCCCATCGTCGGCGACTGCAAGGAAGTGCTGGCCGAGCTGATCGCTATGGTGCGAGAGAGCGTGGCCGGCCCCGATGCCGACGCGCTGCAGAACTGGTGGAAGACTATCGAAGGCTGGCGCAGCCGCGACTGCCTGCGCTACGACCGCAGCAACACCGATGTCATCAAGCCACAGTTTGTGGTCGAGACGCTGTGGCAGATGACCCGCGATGCGGACTGCTATGTGACCTCGGACGTGGGCCAGCACCAGATGTGGGCGGCGCAGTACTACCGCTTCGAGGAATCGCGCCGCTGGATCAATTCGGGCGGCCTGGGCACCATGGGTGTCGGTATTCCGTATGCCATGGGTATCAAGCTGGCCAAGCCTGATGCCGAGGTGTTCTGTATTACCGGCGAAGGCTCGGTGCAGATGAACATCCAGGAGCTGGCCACCTGCCGCCAGTACGAGACGCCGATCATCATCTGCGCGCTCAACAACCGCTTCCTGGGCATGGTGCGCCAGTGGCAAGAGATCGAATACTCTGGCCGCTATAGCCACAGCTACATGGATTCGCTGCCTGACTTCGTCAAGCTGGCCGAAGCCTATGGCCACGCGGGCATTCTGATCGAGAAGCCCGAGGACGTGGAGCCGGCCCTGCGTGAAGCGCGGCGCATTGCCCGCGAAGAACGCAAGAGCGTGTTCCTCGACTTCCGCACCGATCCGACCGAGAACGTCTTCCCGATGGTCCAGGCCGGCAAGGGCATCACCGAGATGCTGCTGGGCGCGGACGATCTGTAAACGCGGTCCCTGCTGGGCGCGCGTTGTTGTCAGCGCGTGCCCTAGCACCCATCGATTTTCCCTTTCTGACGAATCTATTGTCTACCGAGCCCTGCGCTTACCGGCGCCGGGGGAGGGTAGCGAAAAGAGGACGCTGTTCTTATGAAACACATCATCGCTGTTCTCCTGGAGAACGAACCAGGCGCACTGTCGCGCGTGGTGGGCCTGTTTTCGGCCCGTGGCTACAACATTGAGTCGCTCACCGTGGCGCCGACCGAGGATGCCTCGCTGTCGCGCATGACGATCACTACCACCGGCTCGGACGACGTCATCGAACAGATCACCAAGCACCTCAACCGCCTGATCGAAGTGGTCAAGGTGGTGGACCTGACCGAAGGCGCCTATACCGAGCGTGAGCTGATGATGATCAAGGTGCGGGCGGTCGGCAAGGAGCGCGAAGAGATGAAGCGCATGGCCGATATCTTCCGGGGCCGCATCATTGATGTGACCGAGAAGAGCTACACCATTGAGATGACTGGTGACCAGGCCAAGAACGACGCGTTTTTGAGCGCGATTGACCGCTCGGCCATTCTTGAAACCGTGCGCACCGGTGCCAGCGGCATCGGTCGCGGTGAACGCATCTTGCGCGTGTAATGCGCTGGTGTCACCGGCTGCGACGCCATGCCCGCCAGGCGCTGGGGGTGGTGCTGCTGCTGGTGGGGCTTGTGCTGGTGGAGTCTTCGCTACAGCAAGATGATCCGGAATGCTCCTGGGAACAGGACGGCTGGACCCAGATTCGCCAATGCGATCCACTGCTTTCACAGGCCGATGCCTTTGCTACCCCTGGCTCCCACTTGTGGTTGTCCCTCATAGTAGGATTGGGCGCTTTTGTAGCGGGGGCTTATTTGCTGGCGTCAGGAAACACCGCAAGGCCCCCTGACGATACAGATTCTTGAACAAGTGTTTGTTTGCATTTTTGACTGATACCAACGGAGCGAAGCATGAAAGTTTTTTACGACAAGGACTGTGACCTGTCCCTCATCAAAGGCAAGACCGTGGCCATCATCGGCTACGGCTCGCAAGGCCATGCGCACGCGCAAAACCTGAACGAAAGTGGTGTGAAGGTCATCGTCGGTCTGCGCAAGTCCGGCGCTTCCTGGCCCAAGGCCGAGAAGGCCGGCCTGACCGTGATGGAAGTCAACGACGCCGTCAAGGCCGCTGACGTGGTCATGATCTTGCTGCCTGACGAAGACATCTCCAAGGTGTACAACGACAACGTCAAGGACAACATCAAGCAAGGCGCTTCGCTGGTGTTCGCACACGGCTTCAACGTGCATTACAACCAGGTCGTGCCCCGCGCTGATCTGGATGTGTGGATGGTCGCGCCCAAGGCCCCTGGCCACACCGTGCGCAACACCTACACCCAAGGCGGCGGCGTGCCCCACTTGATCGCTGTGCACCAGGACCAGTCCGGCAAGGCCCGTGACCTGGCTCTGTCGTACGCGATGGCCAATGGTGGCGGCAAGGCTGGCATCATCGAGACCAACTTCAAGGAAGAAACCGAGACCGACCTGTTCGGCGAGCAAGCCGTTCTGTGCGGTGGCGCGGTTGAGCTGATCAAGATGGGCTTCGAGACCCTGGTGGAAGCCGGTTACGCCCCTGAAATGGCCTACTTCGAATGCCTGCACGAGCTCAAGCTCATCGTGGACCTGATCTACGAAGGCGGCATTGCCAACATGAACTACTCGATCTCGAACAACGCCGAATACGGCGAGTACGTGACCGGTCCTGAAGTCATCAACGAAGAGTCGCGCAAGGCCATGCGCAATGCGTTGAAGCGCATCCAGGACGGCGAATACGCCAAGATGTTCATCCAGGAAGGCCGTCTGAGCTACCCATCGATGACCGCCCGCCGCCGCAACACTGCCGATCACCAGATCGAGCAAGTGGGTGGCCAGCTGCGCGCCATGATGCCTTGGATCGCCAAGAACAAGCTGGTCGACCAGACCCGCAACTAAACAGTGCCGGCCGCCGCTGCAGTGCAGTGGCGCCGACCTGGTTTTGAAGGACTGCTTTGGCAGTCCTTTTTTCATGGGCATGCCCGCTGGGCGCTGGCTGCCGAAAAGCTACACTGTAGGCCATGCTCCGGTGGGGTGACGCCCTCTGGAAACACTAAAATAAGCAGCTGTTTGCGCAGATATAGCTGGCGCTGGAGTGGATTGAATGCTGGACGATAACGAAACCAAGCCCAAGGCGGGCGCGCAGGCGCTGGCACAGGGGCAGCGCAATTGGCGCAAGGGCATTTATGTGCTGCCCAACTCCTTCACCCTGGCCGCCTTGTTTGGCGGTTTTTACTCGATTGTGATGGCCATGAATGGCCGCTTCGAGGCCGCTGCCGTGGGCGTCTTCTGTGCGATGGTGCTCGACAGTTTGGACGGCCGCGTAGCGCGCATGACGCACACGCAAAGCGCCTTTGGCGAGCAGATGGATTCGCTGTCGGATATGGTGTCTTTTGGCGCCGCGCCTGCGCTGATCGCTTATGAGTGGGCACTGCGCCCGCTGGGCCGCTGGGGCTGGATTGCGGCCTTTGTTTACTGCTCCTGTGCAGCCTTGCGCCTGGCGCGTTTCAACGTCAACACCGGTGTGGTGGACAAGCGCTATTTCCAGGGCATGCCGTCGCCTGCCGCAGCCGCGCTGGTAGCGGGCTTTATCTGGCTGACCAGTGCGCTCTTGGTATCGCACCGCGATGTGCCGATTTTTGGCCAGGTGATTGCGCTGTTTGGCGGTTACCCGGCCAGCCGCGATGACCTGTCCTGGATCATGTTTGCGATCACCTTGCTGGCAGGGCTGACCATGGTGACCAATATCCCGTACTACAGCTTCAAGGATGCGGGCGCTGCCAAGAGCGTGCCCTTTATCTCGCTGGTCGTGGTGGTGCTGCTGCTGGCCTTGGTCAGTATCGAGCCGGCCACCATGCTGTTCTTGATCTTTGTGCTGTATTCGCTCTCGGGCTATGTGATCTATGCCTGGCGCCGCTTTAAGGGTCAGCCGGTGTCGATCGTGGCGACCTCGACCGACGAGCCCGATGAACGCGGCCTGCATGACCACTGATTTTTTTGCACACAGCTGTGAAAACCTGTGTTAGAGTGATTGCCATGCAAAACCTGTCCCTAGCTCTACTACTAATGTCCAACGGGCAGGTAGAGTAGCGCGCAGTTTTTCACCCCTACACCTCGGCCCGTTTGCACCAGCAACGGGCCGATTTGCATTTCAGGTTGCTGGTTTCCTACCCCGAATTCTTTGATTCGATGCGAAAGACCAGACAACCATGTTGACCCAACCTTCCAGCAAATACCGCGCTTTTCCAGCCATTGCGTTGCGTGACCGCACCTGGCCTGATGCCCAGATCACCCAGGCACCGATCTGGCTGTCCACCGATCTGCGCGACGGCAACCAGGCGCTGATCGAGCCCATGGATCTGGCACGCAAGCTGCGGATGTTTGACATGCTGGTCAAGATTGGTTTCAAGGAAATCGAAGTCGGCTTTCCCGCTTCGTCGCAAATCGAATTTGACTTTGTGCGCCAGTTGATCGAGGGAAAGCGCATTCCCGCCGACGTCACCATCCAGGTGATGACCCCCGCCCGCCCTGAGTTGATCACTCGCACAGTGGAAGCCCTGCAAGGCGCGCCGCGCGCCATCGTCCACATCTACAACGCGGTGGCCCCCGTGTGGCGCAAGGTGGTATTTGGCATGAGCGTGCCCGAGGTGATGGCCTTGGTCAAAGACCAGGTGACTCATCTCAAGGCCTTGACCGATGCCCAGCCTGGCACCAAATGGGTCTTGCAGTACTCACCCGAGACTTTCTCGCTGGCAGAGCTGGAAGTGTCCTTGGAAGCCTGCGAGACGGCGATCGCCGCCTGGGGCCCTGGCCGCGACATCATCCTGAACCTGCCCACCACAGTAGAGAACGCCACCCCCAATGTGTTTGCCGACCAGATCGAGTGGATGGTGCGTAAGTTCGCCGACCGCCCTGAAGTGGTCGTGTCCGTACACCCGCACAACGACCGCGGCACCGGCACGGCCAGCGCTGAATTGGCTTTGATGGCTGGCGCCCACCGGGTCGAAGGCTGTTTGTTCGGCAATGGCGAGCGCACCGGCAACCTCGACATCGTCAATGTGGCCTTGAATATGTATGTGCAGGGCGTATCGCCCCAGCTCGACTTCTCCGATATCGATGCCATCCGTGCCGAGGTGGAGTACTGCAACCAGTTGCCTGTGCCGGCCCGCCACCCCTATGCCGGCGATCTGGTCTACACCTCGTTCTCGGGCTCGCACCAGGATGCCATCAAGAAGGCCTTTGCCGCCCGCCAGGATGCCGATATCTGGGCGATCCCCTACCTGCCGATTGACCCCAAGGACCTGGGCCGCAGCTACGAGGCCGTCATCCGCGTCAACAGCCAGTCGGGCAAGGGTGGTATCTCTTACCTGCTCGAAGAAGCCTATGGCTTGGCCATGCCGCGCCGCCTGCAGATCGAGTTCAGCCAGGTGGTGCAACGCGCTATGGACACCGCAGGCACCGAGTTCACCGCCAAGGATTTGTGGCAGATCTTTGAGCGCGAGTACCAACTCAGCGCCAACCACGCGCTGGCCCAGTACCGCGTGGAGTCTGACGATAGCGATGAAGTGCGCATCAGCGGCAAGCTGCAGTGGGCCGGCCAGCCAGTCAGCATTGCTGGCCAGGGCAATGGCCCCATCGATGCCTTTGTGCAAGCGGTCAGCAGCGCCATCGGTATCCCCGTGCGTTTGCTCGACTACAGCGAGCATGCGGTGGCTGCCAGCGATGCGCGCGGCGACAAGGGCGCCAATGCCACGGCTGCAGCCTATATCGAGCTGCGCGTGGGTGAGAACCAAAGCCTGTACGGCGTGGGCATGGACAGCAACAGCACCCAAGCTGCTTTCCGTGCAGTGATGAGCGCGGTAGCACGTAGCGGTGCTGTCGCCAGCGTGCAAACGGCAGCGCCACAAGCGGCTGCTCAAGAGGCTACTGTCTAACCACAGGCAGAGCAAAGCACGTAAACTGTAGCGCGGTTGATGCAGGCTGCAGGAGAGCGAGCAGATCGCTTTCCTGCAGCCTGTTTTAGAGATTCCACTCACCCACGGTGGCAGCACGGCGGCAGCGCATGATCAATGCCATGGAGAACACACGATGAGCGACCAACTGATTATTTTTGATACCACCTTGCGCGATGGCGAGCAATCGCCCGGCGCGTCGATGACCAAGGACGAGAAGCTGCGCATTGCGCGCCAGCTCGAACGCCTCAAGGTGGATGTGATCGAGGCCGGTTTTGCCGCCAGCTCCAACGGTGATTTTGATTGTGTGCAGAGCATCGCCTCCATCATCAAGGACTCGACCATCTGCTCGTTGGCGCGCGCCAATGACCGCGATATCGCCCGCGCTGCCGAGGCCCTGAAGCCCGCCAACCGTGCACGTATCCACACCTTCATTGCGACCAGCCCCTTGCACATGGAGAAGAAGCTGCGCATGTCTCCGGATGAGGTGTTTGAGCAAGCCAAGCTGTCGGTGCGCTTTGCCCGCAACCTGGTGGGCGATGTCGAGTTCAGCCCGGAAGACGGCTACCGCAGCGACCCCGATTTTCTCTGCCGCGTGATTGAGGCGGTGATTGCCGAAGGCGCCACCACCATCAATGTGCCTGACACCGTCGGCTACGCGGTCCCTGAGCTGTATGGCCAGTTCATCCTCAACCTGCGAGAGCGCATTCCCAACAGCGACAAGGCTATCTGGTCGGTGCACTGCCACAACGACCTGGGCATGGCGGTGGCCAACTCGCTGGCCGGCGTCAAGATCGGTGGCGCACGCCAGGTGGAGTGCACCATCAACGGCCTGGGCGAGCGTGCGGGTAACTGCTCACTTGAGGAAGTCGTCATGGCCGTGAAGACGCGCCGCGACTACTTTGGCCTCGATGTCAACATCGACGCCCAGCACATCGTGGCGGCCAGCCGCCTGGTGAGCCAGACCACCGGTTTTGTGGTGCAGCCCAACAAGGCGGTGGTAGGGGCCAATGCCTTTGCCCATGCCTCCGGCATCCACCAGGATGGCGTGCTCAAGGCCCGCGACACCTACGAGATCATGCGTGCCGAAGATGTGGGCTGGAGCGCCAATAAGATCGTGCTGGGCAAGCTCTCGGGCCGCAATGCCTTCAAGCAGCGCCTGCAGGAGCTGGGCGTGGTGATGGACAGCGAGAGCGAGATCAATGCCGCGTTCACGCGCTTCAAGGACTTGGCCGATCGCAAGAGCGAAATATTTGACGAAGACATTCTGGCGCTGGTGCACATGGAAGGCGCCGAAGCGCAGGCCGAAGCCTACCGTTTTGTGTCGCTGTCGCAATCGAGCGAGACGGGTGAGCAGCCCAAGGCCAATGTGGTGCTGATCGCCAACGGCCAAGAGGTGCGCGGCGAGTCCACTGGCAACGGCCCGGTCGATGCCTCGATGAAGGCTATCGAGTCGCAGGCGCACAGTGGTGCAGAGATGGTGCTGTATGCCGTCAACGCCATCAGTGGCTCGACCGAGAGCCAGGGCGAAGTGACGGTGCGCCTGCAAAAGGGTGGCCGCGTGGTCAACGGTGTAGGCGCAGACCCCGATATTGTGGTGGCGTCAGCGAAGGCTTACATCGCGGCCCTTAACAAGTTACAAAATCCTATCGAGAAGGTAGCTGCACAAGGATGACACTTCGGAATATAATTTCACTTAAATAATTGAAGCGTCGCGTAAGTTCATGAATTTACGCAATTTTTCAAATCGAAATTTCCGCTGTCAGCTATCGTTTTTGTAGGGAGCAGAATAATGGCGCTACGTCATCGCAGTGTTTTGCGTCGTTTTTCACATTTGTTTGCAATTTGTGCCCTCGCCTTTGGTCTGGCCGCGCCCGGCGCCCATGCCAGCACCAAGAGCAAGGCAGCGCCTAAAGCGCAGGTGCAGGCCAAGGCAGGCAAAAAGCAGGCGGCTGTGGCCTCCAAGGGTGAGCGCAATGGCCGCCACAAGCAGGCCGCTGCCCCCGCTTCCAAAAAGGTGGCCGCCAAGGGCGTGAAGGGCAAGACCACGGTTGCCAAGGCGGGCCGCCATGCCGCCCGCGCTGCAGTGGCTGCGGCCGTCATCATCCCCGAACGCCAATCCTTTGGCCAGCTGGCCGGTCTGCATGATGTGACCGATCCGCTGGCGCTCAAGTCCAGCGTGGCCCTGGTGCTCGACCAGGATACGCATGAAGTGCTGCTGTCCAAGAACGACCACGCCGTGCTGCCGATCGCATCGCTCACCAAGCTGATGACCGGCCTCATCATCTCCCAGGCCCAGCTGCCCATGGACGAGATGATCACCATCACCCAGGATGATGTGGACACCGAAAAGCACAGCAGCTCGCGTCTGCGTGTGGGTACCACCTTGATGCGTGGCGAGCTGCTGCACCTGGCGCTGATGTCCAGCGAAAACCGTGCAGCCCATGCGCTGGGCCGCACCTACCCCGGTGGCATGCAGACCTTTGTTGGCCTGATGAACATGAAGGCCAAGATGCTGGGTATGGCCGATACCCGCTATGTCGAGCCCACCGGCCTGTCGAGCTCCAACCAATCGAGCGCCTTTGACCTGGCCACCCTGGTGAACGTAGCGCACTCCGATCCGCTGATGCGTGATCTGACGACCTCGCCTTCGTACCAAGTGGAAGTGGGCGAGCGCACCGTACAGTTCAACAACACCAACCGCCTGGTACACAACCCGGAATGGAATATTGGCCTGCAAAAGACCGGCTATATCTCCGAAGCAGGACGCTGCTTGGTGATGCAAACCCAGGTCGCTGGCCGCAAGCTGATCATGGTGTTCCTGGATTCGGCCGGCAAGTTCGGCCGTCTGGCCGATGCCGAGCGCGTGCGCCATTGGGTCGAAGGCTCGGGCACGCAACTGCTGGCGAAGCACTGAGCGGCAAGCACCCCTTAAAAAAACCTGCCTCGGCAGGTTTTTTGCGTCTAGAAGCTATGAATTTTGAGAAGCGGGATTGGCCTTAGCGTGCGCTGGGCTGGCGCTGCTGGTCAAAGCCCAGTGCCGACGAGATCTCCGTGGCGGTGGCCTGCAGCCGCGTGGTCCAGGCGTCTTCCAGCCGGTCAGCAGGGGCGGAGACGGACAGGCCCGCTACCAAGCGGCCCTGGTCGTCATAGATGCCCGCGGCCATGCAGCGCACGCCCAGCTCCAACTCTTCATTGTCGCGTGCCACGCCGTACTGGCGGGTTTTGGACAGCTCGCGCTCCAGTACCGCCAGGTTGGTGATGCTGTTCTTGGTATTGCCTGCCAGGCCGGTGCGCATGGCATAGGCCCGCACGCGCTCGGGCTCGTCGTCTGCCAGGAAGAGCTTGCCGGTAGAGGTGAGGTGCAAGGGGGCATGGCCGCCGATGGCGCGCACCACCTGCATGCCAGAGCGCTCACTGAAGCTGCGCTCCACATAGACGATCTCATCGCCCTGGCGCATGCTCAGGTTGATGGCCTGCTGGGTAGCCAGGTGCAGTCGGCGCATCGGCAGCAAGGCCACTTCCCGCACATTGATGCGGGCCTTGACCAGGTTGCCCAGCTCCAATAGGCGCATGCCCAGGCGGTAGCTGCCCGATTCGGGGCGGTCCACAAAGCGGCCGATGGTCAGGTCGTTCAAGATGCGGTGGGTGGTGGAGGGGTGCAGGCCGGTGATCTCGCTGAGCTCTTTCAGAGACACCGCTTCCTCGCGCGTGGCGAGCACGTCCAGCAGCGTAAACATGCGTTCGAGCACTTGCACGCTGGGCTTGGTGACGGTGTCATGGGTTGTTTTGGTCATGCGTAGACTGGCGCTCAAATAACAAAAATAGGGGTGGCTGCTGGATCGGGCAGATCAAGCGGCGCCATGGTGGGCGAGCTGGCCCGGCTGCCAGCGCTGGTCAATGTAGACCTCGTAGGGCTGGTAGTCGGCCTTGTACTGCATCTTGGGGCTGGCGGCAATCCAGTAGCCCAGGTACAAATAAGGCAGGCCCATGGTGCGGCACTGGGCAATCTGCCAAAGCACGTTGTAGGTGCCGTAGCTGGTGTGGGCCTCGGGCTCATAGAAGGTGTAGACGGCTGACAGGCCGTCGTTGAGGATGTCGATGATGGAGACCATCTTCAAGGCACCGGGTTGCTGCGCATCGCCGGGCTCGCGGAACTCCACCAACCGGCTGTTGACCCGGCTTTGCAGCATGAACTGTGAATACTGCTCAATGCTGTCCTCGTCCATGCCGCCGCCGGTGTGGCGCGCCGATTGGTAGCGCAGGTAGAGCTCATAGTGCTCGCGCAAAAAGCCCAGGGGCAGCACGCGCACGTCCAGGGCCTCATGCTGTTTTTGGGCCCGGCGCTGGTGGCGCTTGGGCTTGAAGTCCTGCACATGCACACGCAAAGGAACGCAGGCCTGGCAGCCATCGCAATAAGGGCGGTAGGTAAACAGGCCGCTGCGGCGAAAACCTTGCTGGATCAACTCCGAATACACATCGTTCTGGATGGCGTGGCTGGGCGTGGCTACCTGAGAGCGCGCCATGCGCGCTTCGAGATAGCTGCATGGGTAGGGCGCTGTCGCATAAAACTGCAGTGACTGCAGTGGTAGTTCGTTCAGCCTACTCATCCGGATGCGGAGATGTCATTTCAGATAGTGGGATTATGTCAGTCCAATCGCCAGATGCAAGCTCCCAACACATAGGCGGCAGTGCTATTTGCGCCTCTACGCTGGCGACAAACTGGCTGCGTGGCATTTCGGCAGCGCCCATGAAGGCCAGGTGCCCGGTATTTTGCTGGCAGTCGATCATCGGCACCTGCTCGCGCTTGCAGATCTGCACCAGCGCTGCCAGCGCAATTTTGGAGCCATTGGGGATGGTGGTGAACATCGATTCGCCAAACACCGCGCGCCCTATGGCCACGCAGTACAGGCCGGCGACCAGGCGGCCGCCCTGCCACACTTCCACGCTGTGGGCATAGCCGTCGCGGTGCAACTGGGTGTAGGCGGCCTGGATGTCGTCGACGATCCAGGTGCCATCCTGGCCTTCGCGCGGCTGCTGGCTGCAGGCGGCAATCACCGCGGCAAAGTCGCTGTCGATGCGCAGTTCGCAATCGGCCTGCTGCGCAAATTTGCGAATCGCCTGTTTGAGCGAGCGGTGCAGCCTGAACTGGGCCGGCTGCAGCACCATGCGCGGATCGGTGGACCACCACAGAATCGGCGAGCCCTCGCTGAACCAGGGAAAGATGCCCCGGCGGTAGGCCTGCTGCAGATGGGCGCTGTCGAGCACGCCGCCGGCGGCCAGCAGGCCAGGGTGGATGGTGTCCGGGCCCCAGGCATGGTCAACGGGTGGAAAGGCGTCGTCGGCTTGCAGCCAGGCGAGAGGGGGGGTGTGGTGGTCGGCGCTCATGGTGTGAGCTGCCATGGTAGCGGCCAAATGGCAGGCGCCGGGCGCCCTGGCGGGCAGCGAGGGCACAAAACCGGCAGATCTATCGCCCTGTGGGCTGCGCTGCGATCGGCGCAGGCGCGCGCAGAAACAAAAAAGCCTGCACACGGGGTGCAGGCTTTTCGAATGGCTCCTCAACCTGGGCTCGAACCAGGGACCTACGGATTAACAGTCCGGCGCTCTACCAACTGAGCTATTGAGGAATAACGGTGAACAGGCTTTGTGCGATTGCAAAGCCAAAAATGCTTTGGCTCCTCAACCTGGGCTCGAACCAGGGACCTACGGATTAACAGTCCGGCGCTCTACCAACTGAGCTATTGAGGAACAAATTTTTTGGTGTTGCCCTGAACGATTGCAGGGCAGATAAGTGATGGCTCCTCAACCTGGGCTCGAACCAGGGACCTACGGATTAACAGTCCGGCGCTCTACCAACTGAGCTATTGAGGAATATCGGTAAACAGGCTTTGTTCGATTGCAAAGCCAAAAAATTCTTTGGCTCCTCAACCTGGGCTCGAACCAGGGACCTACGGATTAACAGTCCGGCGCTCTACCAACTGAGCTATTGAGGAACAAGACTGCGATTATAGAACGTTTTTTTGGCCTGAAAAAGCGACGAGGCCATTTTTTGCCGCAGCGTGCTGGCTTGCGACAGGCTGACGCTCAGTGCGGCGCCTGTGGCTCGGGCCGGCACCACAGCCAGGCCAGCACGCAGGCCATGCAGCTGATCGACAGCACTTTGGCCCAGACGGGGGCTGGCACCAGCAGCATGATGACGGCGCACACCGCCATGGTGATGCTGGCGCTCCACTTGGCTTTGCGGCTGACAAAACCGCCTGCTGCCCAGTTGCGCAGCATGCCGCCAAACAAACGGTGTCGCCACAGCCAGGCATGCAGGCGCGGGGAGCTGCGTGCGGCGCAGGCGCCGGCCATCAGGATGAACACCGTCGTGGGCAGGCCCGGCACAAAGATGCCAATGATGCCCATCGCCAGGCAGGCCACCGCCGCCAGCAGCAGCAGCCAGCGCAACACCGGACTGCGGATGGGGCAGTAGGCCGGCGTCTGCAGGTCTTGCAGCGCAGTGGAAGAGGCTCCGGGCTCGTTCATGGTCTCGCATTGTGCATCGCGCCGCATAACAGTGTCTTGATGCTGGGCAAGGTCGGCATAGCGCTGCAGTGCTGCAACGGCGCGCTGCGGTGCTGGAGCTTTGGATGGCAAAAGGCAGCAAATGGTCGGGCCCGCTGCGCTACCATGCCGGCATGGCGATCTATCCAATCTTGAAAATGGGCGATGCCCGTTTGCTGCGCACTGCGCAGCCCGTTACCGAATTCGACACCGATGCGCTGCACCAGCTGGTGCAGGACCTGCTCGACACCATGCGCGATGCCAATGGAGCAGGCCTGGCGGCGCCTCAGATCGGGGTGGACCTGCAGGTGGTGTTTTTTGGCTCGCCCGATCGCAACCCGCGCTACCCGGATCGCCCGCTGGTGCCGCCTACGGTGCTGATCAATCCGGTGATCACGCCCTTGTCGGACGAGGAAGAGGATGACTGGGAAGGTTGTCTGTCGGTGCCTGGCCTGCGTGGCATGGTGCCGCGCTGGCACAAGATCCGCTACACCGGTTTTGACCAGTATGGCGACCCGATCGACCGAGTGGCCGACGGCTTCCATGCCCGGGTGGTGCAGCATGAATGCGACCACCTCTGGGGCAAGCTCTACCCGATGCGGGTGCGCGACTTCAGCCAGTTTGGCTTTACCGAGGTGCTGTTCCCCGGCATCAGCGCGGCTGAGGACGACTGAGTACGGTCCACTTTCAAGCGGCGGCGCCGCTGCCCGTCGCCGCCAGCGCCCAGAGCAGCTCGGTTTCAATCGCGATCTGGCTCACATTGTTCTGCAGCTCCGGGCCCTGCAGCAAAAAGCTGTCTTCCACGCGCTCGCCCAAGGTACTGATCTTCGCCAGCTCCACGCTCAGCTGGTGGCGGGCCAGGATGCGCGCGACGGTGTAGAGCAGGCCGGCACGGTCGGCGGCAGAGATCGACAGCAGCCAGCGCTGGCCCTTGTCATCGGGCCGCAGCAGCACGCGCGGTGCCACTGGAAAGCTCTTGACCCGGCGCGATACCCGACGCTGCGCTGGCTCGGGCAGCGGCTGGGCGTCCACCAGTACCCGCGTCAGCTGGCTCTCCACCAGGTTGATCAGCTCGCGGTAGCTTTGCGGTACATCGGTAGCGACCACCTGGAAGGTGTCGAGCGCATAGCGATTGAGGGCAGTGTGTACCCGGGCATCCAGAATCGAGAAGCCCGCTTGGTCGAAATAGCTGCAGATGCGAGCAAACAGATCGGGCTGGTCAGGTGCATACACCATCACCTGCAGGCCTTCGCCAGCCAGCGACTGGCGGGCGCGGACCAGAGCGGACTTGCTGCCCACTGCGCGTGACAGATGGCGGGTGTGCCAGGCGATATCGGCAGCGTCATGGCGCAGGAAGTAGTCCAGGCCCAGGGTGTCCCACAGCGCCTTTTGCGATTCATGCGGCTGGGCCGACAAGGCCAGCAGCACCATCGCTTCACGCTTGCGGATTTCCACCTGCGCAGCCACATCGGGCGCCCGGCCGCCCAGCACGCGCAAGGTGGCGCGGTACAGGTCTTCCAGCAGCTTGCCTTTCCAGGCGTTCCAGACCTTGGGGCTGGTGCCACGGATGTCGGCCACGGTCAGCAGGTAGAGGGCAGTCAGCCGGCGCTCGTTGCCCATGCGCTGCGCAAAGGCGGTGATCACCTCGGGGTCGGAGGTGTCCTGCTTTTGCGCCACCTGGCTCATCGTCAGATGCTCGCGCACCAGAAACTCGACCAGTTGCCGGTCTTCCTTGGCAATCTGGTGGTCGCGGCAAAAGCGCTTGACCTCCAGCGCGCCAATCTCCGAATGGTCGCCACCCCGGCCCTTGCCAATATCGTGGAAGAGGGCGGCCAGGTACAGAATCCAGGGCTTGTCCCAGCCAGCGGCCAGCTGGGAGCAATACGGGTACTCATGCGCATGCTCGGCCATGAAAAAGCGGCGCACATTGCGCAGCACCATCAGGATGTGCTGGTCCACCGTGTAGACATGGAACAGGTCATGCTGCATCTGGCCCACGATGCGGCGGAAGGGCCAAAGGTAGCGTCCCAGCACGGAGGTCTGGTTCAACAGCCGCATCGCATGCGTGATGCCCTGGGGCTGCTGCAGGATCTGCATGAAGGTGGCGCGGTTGACCGGGTCGCGGCGGAACTTGGCATCCATCAGCTGGCGCGCATGGTAGAGCGCGCGGAAGGTGCGGGCCGACAGGTCTTTCAGCCCCGGCTCGGTCTCGTAGAGCAAGAAGGTGCGCAAGATCGCATGCGGGTTGCGCTGGTAGACCTCGTCGTCGGCCACCTCGATGAGGCCGGCCTTGTCATAGAACTCGTCATCAATGCGCCGCAAGCTATGGTTGCCCGGGTGCAGGCGCTCATCCATGTTCAGCATCAGGATCTGCGTGAGCTGGGCCACCGCCTTGGCGGCCCAGTAGTAGCGCTTCATCAGCTCCTCGCTGGCGCGCTTGGGAAAGCGCTGGCCGGCTGGCGTCACGGTCTTGAAGCCAAAGGATTCGGCCACCGGCGTTTGCAGATCAAACACCAGCCGGTCCTCGCGGCGCTTGGCCACAATGTGCAGCCGCGCGCGTATCAGGCAAATCAGGTCCTCGTTGCGTTGCAGGTTGCGCACCTCGTAGACAGTGGCCAGCCCTTTGTCGGACAACTCTTTCCAACGACTGCCCAGGCCGGTGGCGCGGCCCAGCCACAGGATGAGCTGCAGATCGCGCAGGCCGCCGGGCGATTCCTTGCAATTGGGCTCCAGCGCGTAAACGGTGTTTTCGTATTTGTTGTGGCGCTGCTGCATCTCCAGCACCTTGGCCACGACAAAGGCATCGGGCTTGATGGACTGGGCCAGCGCCGCCTGGAACAGGCGGTAGAGGCGCGGCGAGCCGATGATGCGGCGCGACTCCAGCAGCGCCGTCTGCACCGTCACATCCGCCTGCGCCTCGCTGATGCACTGGCTGATGGTGCGCACACTCGATCCGATCTCCAGCCCCGCATCCCAGCAGGAGCCGATGAACTGCTCAATCGCACTGCGCAATTCGCTGTCCTGCTCGGGGTCGGTGCCGTCGGGCAGCAGCAGCAGCACATCGATATCCGAATAGGGGAAGAGCTTGCCCCGGCCAAAGCCGCCCACCCCCACCAGGTTCAGGCGGCCGGGCAGGCCGGCCAGGTGCCACAGATCGCGCAAAAGCACATCGGCCAGTTGCGAGAGCTTGCGCAGCTGCGTCTGTATGCCCCGGGTGCTGCTGCCCCCGGCCATGATGTCGTCAAACAGGGCGCTGCGTTGGGCCTGGTACTGCTCGCGCAGCTGCGGAATGCGAGGATCGTTCATGGTGCCTAACTGTGCTGTCGCTGGCAGTGTGCCATAGCAATAAACAGCGCATGCGAATAAGCACATTCCGTGCCACGGCGCACCAAATGAGGGCGTCCAGGCGGCAGGGGCCGCCATAACAAAAGGCGGCACGCTGGTCGCGGTGCCGCCTTCAGGGCGCGTTGTATGGCTGCGCTATGGCAGTGCCATCAGCACTTGATGCTGGTCACAAAGCTCGGTGGCGTGGGCGAACCTTCCGACCAGGTCAGCACTTCGTAGCCGGTGTCGGTCACCACCACTTCGACTTCCCATTGGGCCGAGAGGCTGTGGTCCTTGGTGATGACGGTCCAGCCGTCATTGCCCAGATCCTTGATGTCCTTCTTGCCGAGGTTGAGCATGGGCTCGATCGTGAAGATCATGCCGGTTTTCAGCTCGACGCCGGTGCCCGGGCGGCCGTAGTGCAGCACCTGGGGCTCGTCATGGAACACCTTGCCAATGCCGTGGCCGCAGTACTCGCGCACGACAGACAGGCCCTGGCCTTCGGCAAACTTCTGGATCGCATGGCCGATATCGCCCAGGTGGGCGCCATTCTTGACCTGCACGATGCCATGCCACATAGCCTCGAAAGTCAGCTGGCACAGACGTTTGCCGGCGATGGTTCCTTCGCCGATCACAAACATACGGCTGTTGTCGCCAAAATAGCCTTCGGGCGTGATGATGGTCACGTCCACATTGACGACGTCGCCCTTCTTGAGTGGCTTGTCATTGGGAATGCCGTGGCAGACCACATGGTTCACCGAGGTGCAGACATAGGCCGGGTAGGGCGTCATGCCCGGTGGCTGGTAGCCCAGGCAGGCCGACTTGGTGCCTTGCTTCTCCATAACTTCGGCGCACAGCATATCGATCTGCTTGGTGGTGATGCCCGGTTGGATGTGGGGGGTGATGTAATCCAAAACCTCCGAGGCCAGGCGGCCGGCGATGCGCATCTGCGCAATATCTTCATCGCTATTGATTTTGATGGTCATAGCCCATGATTATCCCACCGCTGCCATTGGCATGTTGTCCACGCGGCTACGTGTCCTGGCGAGGCACAGTAGAATCCCGGGTTATCCCGCCCTTGTCATTGTGCTGCCACGGCCTGCCCGTAGCAGTGTGCAAGGCGCATGCGTGCTTTCTTCCCATCCTCCTAGTCCACATAGGCTGCCACGTGACACTGCACCTGACTCAGCTTCCAGGCGGTAACGCCCTCAGCTCCTTCCGCGCCCAACAACTGCAGACCGCATTGACGGCGATCCATCCAAAGATAACGGGCATTGCTGCCCGTTTTGTGCATCTGGTAGCCACGGAGCAGCCCCTGGCGGGTGCTGAGGCCGAGCGCGTAGCGGCCCTGCTGACCTATGGCGACCCTTATGAAGGCGGCAGCGATGGCCTGGCGTTTATCGTCACCCCGCGCATGGGCACCATCTCGCCCTGGGCCTCCAAGGCCACCGACATTGCCCGCAACTGCGGCCTGGATGTCTTCCGTGTCGAGCGCCTGACCGAGTTCCGCATTGACTTGAAGGCCGGTTTGCTGGGCGGCAAGCCCGAGCTGAGCGCCGAGCAGACCGCGCAGATCGCCGCACTGCTGCACGACCGCATGACCGAATCGGTGTTTGCGACCCGCGCCGAAGCCGAGCAGCTGTTTTCCACCCTGCAAGCCCAGCCGATGGCCTTTGTCGATGTGCTCGGCGGTGGCCGCAGCGCGCTGGAAAAAGCCAACAAGCAGTGGGGCCTGGCGCTGGCTGAGGACGAGATCGAGTACCTGGAAAACGCCTTCAAGGGCCTGGCGCGCAACCCCAGCGATGTCGAGCTGATGATGTTTGCCCAGGCGAACTCCGAGCACTGCCGCCACAAGATCTTCAACGCCAAGTTCACTATCGATGGTGTGGACCAAGACAAGAGCCTGTTCGGCATGATCCGCCACACCGAGGCCGTGTCGCCCCAGCACACGGTGGTGGCGTACTCGGACAATGCCTCCATCATGGAAGGCCACCAGGTTGAGCGCTTTGTTGCGCCATTCAATGCCCAGGCCGATGCGGTGACGGCACCCAGCTACCAAAAGCAGGCGGCCACCAGCCATGTGCTGATGAAGGTCGAGACCCACAACCACCCCACGGCCATCTCGCCCTTCCCCGGTGCCTCTACCGGCGCTGGTGGTGAGATTCGTGACGAAGGCGCCACTGGCCGGGGCTCCAAGCCCAAGGCTGGTTTGACTGGTTTCACTGTCTCCAAGCTCTGGGGCAGCGAGGTCGGCAAGCCCGAGCACATCGCCAGCCCGCTGCAGATCATGATCGAAGGCCCGCTGGGCGGCGCCGCGTTCAACAACGAATTCGGCCGCCCCAACCTGACCGGCTACTTCCGCGAGTACGAGCAGCAGGTCGGTGACATCACCCGTGGCTACCACAAGCCCATCATGATCGCCGGTGGACTGGGCGTGATCGATGCCGAGCAGACCCAGAAGATCCTCTTCCCGGCCGGCACCTTGTTGATCCAGCTGGGCGGCCCGGGCATGCGCATCGGCATGGGCGGTAGTGCCGCCAGCTCCATGGCCAGCGGCACCAATGCGGCCGAGCTGGACTTTGATTCGGTGCAGCGCGGCAACCCCGAGATCGAGCGCCGTGCGCAAGAGGTCATCAACCACTGCTGGCAGCAGGGCGCGGCCAACCCGATCCTGGCGATCCACGATGTGGGCGCCGGTGGCCTGTCCAATGCCTTCCCCGAGCTGACCAATGACGCCGGCCGTGGCGCGCGCTTTGATTTGCGCAAGGTCAACCTCGAAGAATCGGGCCTGGCGCCCAAGGAAATCTGGTCCAACGAAAGCCAGGAACGCTATGTGATGGCGATTGCGCCGGAGTCGCTTGCGCAGTTCACCGCGTTCTGCGAGCGCGAGCGCTGCCCGTTTGCCGTCATCGGCACGGCGACCGAAGAGCGCCAGTTGGTGCTGCAAGACCCGGACGCGACCGCTGACGACCAGAAGTTGCCGGTCAATATGCCGATGGAGGTGCTGCTCGGCAAGCCGCCCAAGATGCACAAGGATGTGCAGACCGTGGTGCGCAGCCTGCCCGCCATCGACCTGACCGGTGTGCCTTTGGAAAAGGCCGTGATCGATGTGCTGGCCCACCCCACGGTGGCCTCCAAGCGCTTTTTGATCACCATTGGTGACCGCGCCGTCGGTGGCCTGACCCACCGCGACCAGATGGTCGGCCCCTGGCAGGTGCCGGTGGCCGACGTGGCCGTGACCCTGGCCGACTTCCAGAGCTTCAAGGGCGAGGCCATGGCCATGGGCGAGCGCACGCCGCTGGCGTCCATCAATGCGCCCGCTTCCGGCCGCATGGCCGTGGCCGAAGCCATCACCAATATGCTGGCCGCGCCGATTGCGCTGTCCAAGGTGAAGATGTCGGCCAACTGGATGGCCGCTTGCGGCGAGCCGGGTGAAGACGCCGATCTGTACGCGACCGTCAAGGCCGTCGGCATGGAACTGTGCCCGCAGCTGAACATCTCCATCCCGGTGGGCAAGGACAGCCTGTCGATGCGCACGCAGTGGAGCGAAGGCGGCCAAACCAAGAAGGTCACCTCGCCGATCAGCCTGGTCATCACCGGCTTTGCTGCGATTGATGATGTGCGCAGCACCTTCACCCCGCAGCTGGATGCGAACGAGCCCGACACCACCTTGGTGCTGGTCGATCTGTCCCGGGGCAAGATGCGCATGGGTGGCTCTATCCTGGGCCAGGTGCTGGGCCAAAGCGGCAACGAGACGCCGGACCTGGACGACGCCAAGGACCTGATCGCACTCGTTGATGCCGTCAATTCACTGCGTGCCGAGGGCAAGATACTGGCTTACCACGACAAGGGCGATGGCGGCCTGCTGGCCACCGTGGCAGAAATGGCCTTTGCCGGCCATGTCGGCGTGGCGCTGAATGTGGACATGCTGATCACTGAAGGCGATGGCATCTCCGACAGCCGCATGGACAGCGGCGAAGGCAAGAACTGGAGCGGCCAGGTATCGGGCCGCCGCGAAGACCTGACCTTGCGCGCACTGTTCAACGAAGAGCTGGGCGCCGTGCTGCAGGTCAAGACCAGCGACAGCGCCGAGGTGCTGCAGACCCTGCGCGCGCACGGCCTGTCCACCTGCAGCCATATCGTCGGCAAGACCCGTCCCGCCTCGTCCAGCATGGACATGGGCAAGGGCGAGCTGCAGGTTTGGCGCGATGCCAAGAAGGTGTTTGGCGCCACCTTGAGCGACCTGCACCAGGTCTGGGATGCCGTGAGCTGGAAGATTGCCCAGCAGCGCGACAACCCGGCCTGCGCCGACAGCGAACACGCCTCGGTCGGTGTGCCGTCTGACCCCGGCATGCATGTACACCTGACCTTTGACCCGCAAGAAGCGCTGTCTGCGCCCTTCGTCAATGTGGCAGCCAAGCCCCGCGTGGCAGTGCTGCGCGAGCAGGGTGTGAACTCGCACGTGGAAATGGCCTATGCCTTTGGCGAAGCCGGCTTTGAAGCGGTCGATGTGCACATGACCGATCTGCAGACCGGCCGTGCCCAGCTGCGTGACTTCGCCGGTATCGTCGCCTGCGGCGGCTTCAGCTATGGCGACACCCTGGGCGCCGGCATTGGCTGGGCCCGTTCGATCACCTTCAACGAGCCGCTGTCCGAGCAGTTCCAGACTTTCTTCAGCCGCAAGGACACCTTCGGCCTGGGCGTCTGCAATGGCTGCCAGATGTTTGCCGAGCTGGCCGACATCATCCCCGGTGCGCAAGACTGGCCGCGTTTCACGCAAAACCAGAGCAACCGCTTCGAGGCGCGTCTGTCGATGGTCGAAGTGCTGGAGTCGCCCAGCCTGTTCCTGCAAGGCATGGCTGGCTCGCGCCTGCCGATCGCCGTGGCGCACGGCGAGGGCTATGCCAACTTCCGCTTCCGTGGCAACGCCGATGCGGTGATCGCAGCGATGCGCTATGTGGACAACCATGGCCAGGCGACCGAGCAGTACCCGTTCAACCCCAACGGCTCGGCCGGCGGCTTGACCGCTGTCACCACCGCCGATGGCCGCTTTACCGCGATGATGCCGCACCCCGAGCGCGTGTTCCGCAACGTGCAGATGAGCTGGACCGATGGCGACCGCTCGGCGCAGAGCCCCTGGATGCGCGTCTGGCGCAATGCCCGCCACTGGCTGGGCTGATCTGCGCAACGCCCCATAAGCGAAGGCCCTGCACTGCAGGGCCTTTTTACATGCTGGGTGTCAACGCTCAGAGCTTCATCACCACCGGGCCGCCCTTGGCAATCGCCCGCTGGTAGGCCTCACGTGCCTGCATGCGCTGGCGGTAGGCGTGCAGATGGGGCCAGTCAGCGGGATTGGCGCAGCGGGCCAGCGCAGCTTCCACCGCAAAACCCATCTGAAAATCGGCCATCGTCAGGTGCTCACCGGCAAACCAGGGTTGCTGGGCCAGGTGGTTGTTCATATAGGCCATCGCTGCATCCATGTGGGGCGCAATCAGCTGTTTATGCACCTGCTGGCGCAGGCCGCGCAGCACCGGGCCCACAACGGGGCGCAGCAACAGCGGCAAGGGCTTGGCGGCGATGCTGTCAAACACCAGCTGCAGCAGCATCCAGTTCATCAGCGAGCCCTCGGCAAAATGCATCCAGTAGCGGCACTGCAAATGCTCGGGGCTGCCGCGCGGCGGATCCAGGTAGGCCATGTCAGGGGGCGCCCAGGCGCCATAGCGTTCGGCCAGGTATTCGATGATGGCGCCGGATTCGGCAATCACCAGGCCCCGGTCGCAGAGGATGGGTGAGAGGCCCAGCGGGTGGATGCGCTTGAGCGCCGGCGGTGCCAGGCGGGTCTTGGCATCGCGCGGGTAGGTCTGCAGCGCATAGGGCAGGTTCAGCTCTTCAAGCAACCACAGAACGCGCTGCGAGCGCGAGGTCTCCAGATGGTGCAGCGTCAGCATGGTTCAGTTCCCCTGTAAACGGCGCAGCCAGGCAAAAAATCCTGGTGCGGAAGTGGCTTGACCCGAACGCCGGCCCAGTTTGCTGCGCCAAGGCAGCGCCAGTTGGAAGCTGCCCCGCGCCCAACCTTGCAGCATGGCGCTGGCCGCTTGTTCCGGTTGGGCCCAGGGGGGCTGGGTGCCGGGGTGGGGTTCGGTAAACGGTGTGGCCACCAGGCCGGGCTTGACGACGGCCAGGCTCACGCCCACGCCCTGGGGGGGCAGCTCCAGCTGCAGGGTCTCAGCCAGGTTGATGAGTGCGGCCTGGCTGGGTCCGTAGGCCAGATTGCCCGGCAGACCCCGCAAGCCCGCCACGCTGGCCACCAGGCTCAGATGGGGATGGCGGCCCGCACGCGCCGCTGCCAGCAGATGGGGGGTCACGGCGGCAAACAGATGCAAGGCACCGATCAGTGCGACCTCGCGCTGCTGGAGCAGGGCGTTCAGGTCCAGGTCATCGGCCTGCATGGTCTGGTGTTGGCCTGCACAGTAGCAGACCAGATCCAAGGGTGCCTCGTCGACCAGCTGCATGACGGCATTGATGACGGCCTGGCGGTCGGTCACATCCAGCGACAGCGCCTGGCTGCCGGGGTGCGATTTCGCAAAATCCTCCAGAATCGCCTGCCGGCGCGCCGACACAATGACTTGGGCGCCCGCCGCATGCAGCTGCTCCGCCAATGCCAGGCCAACGCCCGAGCTGGCCCCGACCAGCCAGACCCGCAAACCGTACCAGCGCTCGATGGGCGTGTTCAGTGGCATGGCTGCCTCCCGGCGGTGGCACATGGCTTGGATGACTGGGTAAATGCGGCGATAGTGGCTGTTTTCATAGGAACTCCGGCTTTCCGACCCGTCTGGGCAGGGTCTACGCCATTCACTACGCGCCAGCAGCGGGTTTGGATTCAGTGCGCCCCATTATTTTTTTGCATCGTTTATGCATCCAAGCGGCGATTTGCTGCGTATAGCGGCTAGACGCATGGAAGTCTGTGGGGTGAGCGAGTGCTTACCTGTAGTCCTTGGGATGGTTTGGCCTTTTGGCTTGCTGCTTGGCAGCAATACAACGGATACACCGGCTGAGCAGGCTTCGCCCCACAATGCTTAGATGCGCACCTCTACCACACCGGACTCTGAACTGATGCTTTTGTTAGACCGCATAGCCGCCCGCGACGAAAAAGCGCTGCGGCTGTTGTACGACGACACCGCCTCGCGGCTGTACGGGTTGGCGCTGCGCATTCTGGGCAACAAGGCCTGGGCCGAAGATGTGTTGCAGGACAGCTTTGTCGCTATTTGGCACAAAGCGGGCAGCTACCGCGATTCGCTCAGCCCGCCGCTGGCCTGGATGGGCCTGCTGGTGCGCAGCAGGGCGCTGGATTTTTTGCGCCGGCGCCGGGCCGAGCGGCTGGACCAGCATGCGGTTGTGGACGACATGGATGATTTGCCGCAGGCAGAAGATGCACAAAGCCCCATGCAATGGGCAGAGGCCAGTGAGCAGGCGACCGTTTTGCACCAGTGCATGGACCGGCTGCAGCAGGCCCAGCGCCAAGTGGTGAGCCTGGCCTATTTGCGCGATTTGAGCCACAGCGAGCTGGCCAGCCACTTCCAGCTGCCGCTGGGCACCGTCAAAACCTGGATGCGGCGCAGCCTGGAGCAGCTGCGCAAGTGCATGGCCCGCCACGTATAGGCGCAAGGAGTGCTCTGATGAACCTCGTACAACACCCCGAACTGCTGGACCGCCTGGCCGCCTCCTATGCCTTGGGTACCCTGCGTGCCGGTGCGCGCCGCCGCTTTGAACACATGGCCCGCACCCATCCGCAGGTGCGTGCTGCCGCCTTGCTGTGGCAGGGCCGCTGGTCGGCGCTGTCGGAGCTGCAATCGCCCGTGCAGCCCGATGCCGCCGTCTGGACCCGTATCCAGAACCTGGTCGATGCCGACCAGGCAGGCCTTGCGCTGGAACAGCAGCGCGCTGCTGCCAACGCCCGTACCCCAAAGGCGCTGGCCTGGTGGCGCTCACTGGCGCTGACTGGTGCCGTGGCCACCGTGGCTGCCGTGGCCATTGGCCTGTTTGCACAGCAAAGCCTGCAAAAGACCTCGGGCCAGCAGCTGTCTGCCTTGCAAACCCAGCTGCAAACCGCGCAGACCGCCTTGCAGACCATGCCGCAGGTGCAGTACGTGGCCGTGCTGGCCGATGGCAAAGCCCAGGCTTCGATGCTGGTGACCTTTGATGCGCGCCAAGGCCAGTTGGCACTGCAGCGGGTGGGCGGTTTCCAGGAAGCCGCTGACCGCTCCCTGCAACTCTGGGCTTTGCCAGCGCAGGGTGCGCCGCAGTCGCTCGGCGTGATGGGTGAGGGGCGTCTGGAGCAACTGCAGGCCCAACTGGCCCAGGTACAGGCCGTCCCAGCGCTGGCCATCAGCCTTGAGCCCAAGGGCGGCGTGCCCAGCGAGACGGGCCCCACCGGGCCGGTTTTGTTCAGCGGTGCTTTGATCAAGCGCGACCTGTAAGCGGCTTTGTCTGCGACCACGCCCTGCATCGGAGCTGCAGGGCGTTTTTTATGGCCTCATCCCAGAGGCAACGGCGAGCTGACGGCCAGCAGTAACCGCCCCCGCGAGCGGGCAATTAAGGCGCTGTTTTTAAAGAGAATTTGTATAACAATGAGATCCATTCTCATTCGTAATATACTGACGCGCCTTTATCGTTCATCTCTCTGTCCGTCCCCCTCATGTCCGCCCTCCCGTTGGAAGCCTTTCGCGATAGCTACCGTGAACTGATCGCCTTTGTTGCGCGCCGTACCGGCAGCCGCCAATCGGCCCAGGATATCGTGCACGACGCCTGGCTGCGCGTGGTGGAAGCCGGTCCGGCGGCCCAGACCAGCCACCCGGCGCCCCGCGCCTATCTGTACACGGTGGCCGAGCACCTGGTGGTAGACCACCTGCGCAGGGCAGCCCGCACGTCGGAGCGCTTTGACAGCGCATTCCATGACAACACTGTCGGCATGCACGCGATGGGCCAGGATGTGGCGGAGGCCTGCCTGCAGCGTGAGGCGCTGGCGGCCGTCGATGCGGCAATTGCCGCCTTGCCTGAGCGTTGCCGCAGCATGTTTTTGGCCGACCGGCTCGATGGCGAATCCCAGATGGCGATTGCGGCTGCACATGGCGTGTCGGTCAAGACGGTGGAGCGCGACATCATGCGCGCGATGGACGCGATTGAAGCGGCCTTGCATGAATGGCGTGGTGACGCAGCGGTGCAGAGCATGCCGCGCAAAGGCCGGCGCCGGGCGCTGTCCGCCTTGTTGGGGGTGGCCGGCTTGGGTGCCAGCGGCAGCCTGGCTTGGCGCCTGTACCAAAGCCAGGTAGCGACATGGCAGATCCAGCTGGGAACCGCCACCGGCCGCCAGCTGACTCAGCCGCTGCCCGATGGCGGCAGCATCGCCCTCGATGCCCAAACCCGCCTGGATGTGCGCTATTACGGCACACGCCGCTATGTGCAGATGCACCACGGAGCAGCCTTTTTCAGTGTGGCGCGCAATGCCGATGCGCCGTTTATCGTCGATGCCGGCCCGGCCCGTATCACCGTGCTGGGTACCCGCTTTGAGGTGGCCCTGGACGCCCAGGGTGGCGTGCGGGTGGCCGTGGAAGAGGGGCGCGTGCGCGTGCAAAACCGGGGCCGCGATGGCGACACGGCCGATGCCAGCGATGGCTGGGAGCTGACCGCCAGCCAGACCCTGGATTGGCAGCTGGGCCAGACACCCCGACGCGACAGCAACCCGGACGAGGTGGCGGCCTGGCGCAACGGCTGGCTGGACTTCCGCCACGAGCCGCTGGGCCTGGCCGTGCAGCGCCTGGCCCGTTACGGCCAGGTGCCCATGCAGGTGGCACCGGATGCTGAACACCTGACGATTTTTGGCCGGGTACGCATTGCCGATGCCCGCAGCTGGCTGCAGCTGCTGCCGCGCAGCCTGCCGGTGGTCGTGCGCGAAGAAGGCCAGGGCGCCGCGCGCCGCATCACGATTGCACGGCGCAAAGCGCAGAGTTGAGCGATGGCGCGCGTTCACTATCGGCCGGCATTCGGCCATTTAAAAATACTGTCGCTGTTGTTGAGGGAAAACTGCGTCTCGTTCGTATTACCTCTTGTGAACCACATGAGGAAAGTACCCAACGATATGTCGCACCCCTGCAAACGCCACCTGATTGCCCTGGCCATTGCCGCTTTGGCCGGCGCAGCCTCGGCCGCTGATTTTGATATTTCCGCCCAGCCGCTCGACAGCGCACTGGCCCAGCTGGCCCGCCAGGCCGGTCTGCAGCTGATGGCGCCGCCCGCGCTGGTGCAAGGCCGCCCGGGAGCGGCCGTCAAAGGCAGCATGAGCGCCCAGGACGCCGTGCGCCAGCTGCTGCGCAACACCAACCTAGTGGCCCGCATTGAAGGCAGCACCCTGGTGATCGACAACGGCCAGACCGCCGCCGAAGTAGCGCTGAACCCGGTGGTGGTAACAGCGCCCGCGACCCGCGCCGGCGACCGGCCCGAGGCCTATGCCGGCGGCAAGCAGGCGCGCGGCAGCCGCATTGGCATGCTGGGCGACCAGGATGTGATGGACACGCCTTTCTCGACCGTGGCCTACACCGCAGAAGCGGTGGCCGACCAGCAGGCGCGCACCTTGGGCGAGGTGCTGGCCAACGATGCCTCGGTGCGCCTCACCACTGCCTCGCAGGGTTTCAGCGAAGACATCCAGGTGCGTGGCTTTGGCATCAGCGGTGGCGATGTGGGCCTCAACGGCCTTTATGGTTTGACCTCGTCAAGCCGCGTGCCGGCGGAGATCCTGGAGCGCGCCGAACTGCTCAAGGGCCCGGGCGCGATGGTGGGCGGCATGCCACCGGGCGGCAGCATTGGCGGTGCCATCAATGTGCAAACCAAGCGTGCCGGCGATGCGCCGCTGAACCGCGTGGGCCTGCAGTACCTGGGCCGTGCGCAGTTTGGCACCAGCGTCGATATCTCGCGCCGCTTTGGCGAGAACAAGGAATGGGGCGTGCGCGTCAACGGCGCCTTGCGCGATGGCGAGGCCAGCATCCGCGGCGGCGACCAGAAGGTGGGCGTGGGCGCGATTGCCGTCGACTACCGGGGCAGCAACCTGCGCTGGTCGCTCGATGCCTATGCGCAGCGCGAAGAGCTGGAAGACTACCGCCCCCAGATCGGCTTCAACCCCGCGTTGACGGCGCTGCCCAAGCCGCCCGAGGCACGTGGCAACTGGTTTCCCGATACGGAACTGTCGCTGGATGACAAGGTCATTGCCTCGCGCCTGGAAGTGGACCTGAACGACCAGGTCACCGCCTTTGCAGGCGTGGGCTACCGCAAGGGCAAGGCCCAACAGATTTTCCCGACGACCACGACGTCGATGAATGCTGCGGGCGACTTCACGGTGCGCAGCAGTTTCTATGACTCGTACAGCGAAACCAGCAGCGCCGATGTGGGCCTGCGTGCCAAGTTCGCCACCGCTGGCGTCAAGCATGCACTGGTGGTGAGCGCCACCGACCTGCGCCAGGAGGCCGGCAATGCCTATGTGTCGGGCCTGACCACCGCGCCATCGAACATATACAACCCCTCTCCGCTGCCGCCTGTTGAAGGCGCGCGCACGGAGCCCAACAAGGCCTCCAAGGCGCACAACTACGGCATTGCGGTGACGGACACCATGGCCTTTGCCGATGACCGCCTGCTGCTGACCTTGGGTCTGCGCCGCCAGACGGTGGACCTGCGCAACTTCAGCACTGCCACCGGCAACCAGACCAGCAGCTACAAAAAGAGCGCTACCACGCCCTTGGTGGGCCTGGTGGTCAAGGCCAGTGACCAGGTTTCGCTGTACGGCAACTACACCGCCGGCCTGTCGCGCGGCGCCACCGCGCCCAACACGGCGGTCAATGCCGGTGAGGTGTTCCCACCGTTCAAATCCAAGCAGTACGAAGCGGGTGTGAAAGTGGATTGGGGCAGCTTCATGACGACGGCCAGCCTGTTCCAGATCAGCCGGCCCAACAGCATGACCGACCCGACCACCAACATCTACAGCTTTGATGGTGAGCAGCGCAACCGGGGCCTGGAGCTGGCCGCCTATGGCGAGCTGCAGCGCGGTCTGCGTTTGATGGGCGGTGTCACCTTCAACCGCGCCAAGGTTACCAAGGCGGCGCAGTACCAGGGCAACGACGCTTACGGCGTGCCCAAGGTCAATGCCAATCTGGGCGCCGACTGGGATGTGCCCGGCGTGCAGGGCCTGTCGGTCAACGGCCGTGTGATCCGCACCGGCTCGGCCTGGGCCAGCAATGCCAACACGCTCAAGCTCTCGGGCTGGACCCGCTTTGATGTGGGCGCGCGCTACCGCACCCAGGTCAGCGGCAAGCCGGTGGTGCTGCGTGCCAATGTCGAGAACCTGACGGGCAAGAACGTATGGATGATCAGCGGCAACAACTACCTGACCTTGAGCGCGCCGCGCACCGTGGTGTTGTCGGCAACGGTTGATTTTTAAGGCGTGGTTTGCGGGCCTGCGCAGCATGCCCGCAGTATTTTTATCAAAGAGGAGAGAGAGCATATGTTGAAGAAATCCCTGTCTGCCCTGAGCCTGGCCGTGCTGGCCCTGTCCGCCCAAGCCCACCAGATCTGGCTGGAGCCCGCCGGTGCAGACAATGCCGTGGTGCTGCGCTTTGGCGAGTTTGGCGACAACCTGCGCGAAGCATCGCCCGGCCTGCTGGACCACTTTGGCAAGCCACAAGGCGTGCTGATCAATGCCAAGGGCGAAGAAAAAGCCGCTGCCGGCAGCAAGACCGCCAATGGCTTCAGCTTGCCGTTCACGATCCAGGAAGGCGTGTCCATCGTGGCTGAAGATGCCAGCTACCCGCTGTCCAAGTTCAAGCGCGATGGCAAGGATGTGACCAGCTGGTACCACCCCGCTGCACGCCTGGTCACCGGCTTTGCTGCCCAAAAGCCCAAGCTGACCTTGGACCTGACACCGACGGGCAAGGACGGCGAATTCAAGGCCACCTTCAAGGGCCAGCCACTGGCCAAGACCCAGGTCGGCATCGTCACCCAATCGGGCTGGATGAAAGAAGGCCACACCGATGCGCAAGGCCTGGTGCATTTTGACCTGCCATGGCAAGGCCAGTATGTGGCCGAGATCAAGCACAACGACCGCAACCCTGGCGAGCGCGCTGGCGAGAAGTACGACGGCGTGAGCTATGTGACCTCGGTCACCTATGTGAAGCCCCAAGGCGTGGCGCCTGTGGCTGCGGGCCCTGTGGCAGCACCTAACCCCGCCAAATGACCTCTAGCGCAGTAAGCGGCGCCTTGCGCGCCGCGCTGGCCAAGGCCTGCCAGGTCGGGCCGCTGCTCTCGCGCATCGTCGCTGCCATTGGCGGCGGCTATGTGCTGGGGGCGGTGGCCAGCGTGGCCGTGCTGGCCTTGCCCATGGACAAGCCCCAAGCGGTGCTGGCCGGCACCATGGCCAGCTTTCTGGTCTATACCGGCGCGGTGATCTGGGTGTTTGCGGTGCGCTCGGCCACCCGTGCCTGGGTGGGGCTGCTGCTGGCAGCGCTGCCGCTGGTACTGGCCGCCTGGCCGGTGTGGAATGGAGTGAACCCGGCATGACTGCCATCGAGAAAAAAAATAGCAAACCTGGCAAGCCCGCCGCACGCGGCATTCGCCAGACCATGTCCGACCTGCACATCTGGGCCGGGCTGCTGGTGGGCTGGATTCTGTATGCGATGTTTCTCACCGGCACGGTGAGCTACTTCAAGGAAGAGATCTCGCAGTGGATGCGGCCCGAGCTGGCGCACCAGGCGGTGGTGCCCGATCCGGCGGAGGTCGTGCCCCGTATTGCGCAAGAGATGCAACAGGTGGCGCCTGGCAGCAACCAGTGGAGCCTGGGCATGCCCGATGCGCGCAACAACGTGGTGAGTGCGTTCTGGCGCATTGCCAAGCCCGAGAAGGGCGAGCGCGGCTTTGGCAGCGCGGTGTTTGATCCGCAGACCGGCCAGAAGGTGGCCAGCCGCGAGACGGTAGGCGGCGAATTCTTCTACCGCTTCCATTTTCAGTTCCATTACATGCCGGTGCTCTGGGCCCGCTGGCTGGCCAGTTTCTGCGCCATGTTCATGCTGGTGGCCATCGTCAGCGGCGTGATCACGCACAAAAAGATTTTTGTCGACTTCTTCACCTTCCGGGGTGGCAAAGGCCAGCGCTCCTGGCTGGATGCGCACAATGCGCTGTCGGTCTTCGGTCTGCCCTTCCACGCGATGATTACGTACACCGGTCTGGTCACCCTGATGACCATGACCATGCCCTGGGCCAGCACCGCAGCGTTCAAGACCCAGGCCGAGCGCCAGGCCATGCAAAGCGAGATCAGCGCCTTTATCCCCGCCGGCAAACCCAGTGGCGAAGCGGCGCCGCTGGCCCCCTTGGGCGATATGGTGCGCCAGGCCCAGCAGCGCTGGGGCGAGGACCGCATTGGCCGCGTCACCGTCAACAACGCCGGCGATACCTCCGCACGCGTGATCGTCACCTACGGCGATTTCGAGCGGGTGTCGATCAGCCCCAAATACATGCTGTTCGAGGGCAGCACAGGCAAGCTGCTGGAGGTCAAGGACCAAGTGGGTGCGGCGGCCGAGACCCGTGGCGTGCTGTACGCATTGCACCTGGGCCGTTTTGGCGATACCACCGTGCGCTGGCTGTACTTTCTGACCAGCCTGGCGGGCACGGCGATGGTGGGCACGGGCCTGGTGATGTGGACTGTCAAGCGCCGCACCAAGCTGCCCAATCCGGACAAGCCTTACTTTGGCTTCTGGCTGGTGGAGCGGCTGAACATTGCCGCCATTGCCGGGCTCAGCATCGCCATGGCCGCCATGCTCTGGGCCAACCGCCTGCTGCCGCTGGAGATGGAAAAGCGCAGCGACTGGGAGATCCACTGGTTCTTCATCCTCTGGGGTGCCAGCCTCGTCTGGGCCATGCTGCGGCCTGCCAAGCGCGCCTGGGTGGAGCTGCTCTGGGCCGGTTGTGCGGCGCTGGCCTTGCTGCCAGTCGTCAATGTGCTGACCACCGACCGCCCGCTGTGGCGCAGCTTGATCGAGGGTGACTGGGTGTTCAGCGGGCTGGAGCTGAGCTTGCTGGCGCTGGCCGCGCTGCATGCCTGGCTGGCGGTGCGCACCTGGCGCCACAAACCCAAGCCCAAGCCGCAGCGCCAGGTGGCGCCACGCCCGGCACCTGCTCGCGCTGCGGATGTTGGCGCTGTGGTACCAAGTGCTGTGGCAAATAGCGCCGTCATTGCTACCGATCTGCAGGAGGCCCGGCCATGAACCATCTTGCGATTCAACTGCTGTCGCTGCCCGCCTTTGCACTGCTGGCGCTGGCCATGGACCGCCACCAGCTCGACCTGTTTGGCCGTGAGCTGGCGCCTGGTCAAACCCGGGGCCTGCGCCGGTTTGGCTGGCTGGCGCTGCTGGCCTCGCTGGCCGTTGCCGTGGCGCTCAAGGGCTGGTCGCTGGGCCTAGTCACCTGGTGCGGCCATATCTCGCTCAGCGCGGCCATCGTCATCCTGTCGATGATGGCTTGGGAACAGCGCAAATCTGTAAAAAAGTGAGACGCCAGGCGGGTTCGAGGCCCGTCTTGCATGGTTTTGTCTTGGACCCTGCCTACAATCTCCGTTGCCGCGACTAATAAACACATATAGCCGGTAACTAACAGATTGAACGGAAGGGGAGGCGGTTTGTCACGTGTCTTAGCAACCGAAGCCGAGGTGGTGGCGCTGTCACCGGACGCCTCTTCCACCAAGGCGGCGCAAGGGTTGAAGAACCCCAGCAAATGGCCCAGCCTGGGCTGCAACGAAACGGCAGCCTGGGGCGAATGCCAGGGCAGCGGCTCCAAGCCCTACCAGACCCAGGTGGACCTGAGCGGGCCGTCCTTCAAGTGCTCTTGCCCGAGCCGTAAATTCCCCTGCAAACATGGCCTGGCGCTGATGCTGTTGCGCGCGGCTGGCCAGGTGGCAGACAGCGCCGAGCCACCCGCCTGGGTCAGCGCCTGGCTGGATGGCCGCGCTGAAAAGGCGGAGAAAAAAGAAGCCAAGGCCGCCGCCATTGCCGCTGCGCCCCCTGCCGATCCCGAGGTGCTGGGCAAGCAACAGGCCAAGCGCGACGACAAGCGCTGGGACAAGGCGGACGCCGGCATGCAGGAGCTGCAGCTGTGGATGCAGGACATGCTGCGCAATGGCCTGGCCAACCTCTCGGGCGACCAGCAAGCCCGCCAGCATTGGAACACCATGGCTGCGCGCATGGTCGATGCACAGGCCAGCGGCATGGCCGCTCGCATCAAAGAAGCCTGGGAGCTGGTGGACAGCCACCCGCAATGGTCGCGCGACCTGTTGGTGCAGCTGGGCCACTGGCAGTTGCTGGCCGATGCGGTGGCAAGCCGCGATGCTCTGAGCGCCGAGACCCGGGCCGATGTGATGGCCGCCTTGGGCTGGCCCATGGACAAGGCCGAGGTGCAAGCGCGAGGCCAAGCGGTGGCCGATGACTGGTTGGTAGTGGGCCTGCGCCAGATTGAGCGCGAAGGCCGTTTGCTGGAGCGCCGGGTATGGCTGCAAGGCCTGCACAGCGGGCGCATGGCCTGGCTGCTGGATTATGCGCAGGGCGGGCGCGGTTTTGAGACCGCCTGGGTACCGGCGCAAAGCTACCGGGGCAGCCTGCATTTCTACCCCGGCCAGGCGCCGCTGCGTGCCATCGCGGGTGCTGATATCGAACTGCTGGCGCCTGGCGCCGGCGCCCCTTTGGGCGATGCGGCATGGCGCGATGCCTTGGTGCAGCTGAGCCAGCGCATTGCCGCCAACCCCTTGCAGGCTGTGCAGCCGCTGTGGTGCGGCCAGGCGCGTTTGCAGACCAGCGATGGCCAGTGGTATGCGCTGTGGCCGCAACACCAGCAAACCCAAGCCCTGGTGCCATTGGCGATTGATGACGACCAGGCCTGGCAACTGCAGGCGCTGGGCGGCGGCGCGCCCATGGCGCTGTTTGGCGAATGGGAAAGCAGCCCCCACCAAGGGCGCTGGCGCCTGCTCAGTGCCTGGCAGCAGCCAGGCGGCGAGGCGCCATGGACCAACATCTGGCAGAACCGGGGTGACGTGCAGTGAGCCAAGCAAATCTATGGACTGCGCTGCAGCAATCGGCGCTGGTCGGCGCCGAGCGGCTGGCGGTGCCGGCCATCTTTACCCAGGGCATCGACCGCAGTGCGCCCGCCAGCCAGCAGGCGCTGCAAGCAGCGCTGCTGCAGCCAGCCGATTCCAAGGCCGTGCAGCTGCTGCGCGCCACCGCTGTCGCGGCGGTATTGGAGCGCGCCGGCTGGCAACCCGGTGCAGCGCAGCCGCAGCGGGCGGTAGCAGCCGTTGCTGCGCCTGTGCCGCCACCCGCAAAAGAATCACGCCCGGCGCCGCAGGGCGAACCCCTGCTGGGCCTGCTCGGCGAGGTACTGCAGGGCAATGCGCCTGAGCTGCTGGCCTTGGCGCTGGCCAGCCTGGACGAGGCCGGCCAGCGCCTGCCTTACACGCTGCTGGTGCCGGCCTTGCACCAGGGCCGCCAATCGGTGGAGCTGCGCCAGTGGCTCACGCCGGTGCTGGGCGAGCGCGGCCGTTGGTTGGCTGCCCAGAACCCGCAATGGGCCTATGCCCATGGTGTGCAAGAGACGGCCGATGCCGAGCAGATCTGGCAAGAAGGCTCGCTGGAGCAGCGCGTGGCCTTGCTGCAGCAGCAGCGCGACACCGATCCAGCAGCGGCCCGCGCCCGCCTGGAAGCCAGCCTCAAGGAGCTGAGCGCCCGCGAGCGTGCGCCTATGGTGCAGAGCCTGGCGCGTGGCTTGTCAGGTGACGACGAGGCCTTGCTGGAAAAGCTGCTGGGCGACCGCAGCAAAGAGGTGCGCGAATCGGCAGCCAGCCTGCTGTCCTGCCTGCCGCAAAGCCCGCACAGCCAGCGCCTGGCCGCCTGGTTGCAGGCGATGCTGTGCCAGGATGCCAAGGGCGAGTGGCAGATCGAGCCACCCGAAGAGGGCAATAAGGACTGGGAGCGCGATGGCGTCACCCTGCTGCCGCCGGCCTACATTAAGGGCCAGCGCGCCTGGTGGCTGCAGCAGCTGGTGGAGCTGACGCCGCTGGGTTTTTGGCAGCAGCAGCTGGGTAAAACGCCTGAGCAGCTGTGGGATTGGAGCCGCCACAGCGATTGGAAGACTGCGCTGCGCCAGGGTTGGCTTGCGGCACTGCGCGCCCAGCGCGATGTGCGCTGGCTGCCTCTGATCCAGAGCATGGAGAGCGACTCGCGCAGCAGCAATTTGCTGCCGCTGCTGATGGCCAAGCTGAGCGCTGAAGAGCGCGAAACCCAGTGGCTGGCGCAGTTGCAGGCCAAGCGGGGCAAGAGCGCTTTTATCGAAGCGATCCACCGCATTGACGAGACCATGGCGCGCACCGAATTGCTGTCGCCTGAGATGTCCCGCTGGTTGCTGGACGCCTTGCTGGGCACCCTGCAGTCGCGCCAACCTGCCGGCAACTGGCACAGTTGGCAGGCCGACCATGCCATTCTGGCCTGTGCCCGCCGCCTGCAGGTGGGTGACCTGGAACGCTTTGCGCAGCTGTGGCGCGCGCCAGTAGCTGCTGCGCCTGCCGAGCCGGAGCCTGCCGATGACGCCGCTGCATTGGTGGTGCCCGAAGGCAGCACCGAGGCCGACATCGCCAAGCTCAAGCAGGAGCAGCAAGCGCGCCTGGAGCGCTCCCGCCTGCGCCCCTGGGACGATGCGCAGGTGCTCGCCCAACTCAACCGCATTGTCGATCTGCGCCTGGCGCTGCAAGCAGCCCAGCCCGCCTGATGGCGCCCCCACCACCGAACCTTTTGATCTCTACCGGAAGCACACCATGAGCCAAGTACTACGCCAGCACGCCGAACAGCAATTTGCCGAAGAACTGGATGCCCTGCAAAAGGCCGATGACCGTCCGCGTCCGCCCAACTGGAAGCTCTCGCCCTGGGCCGTGCTGCAGTACCTGATGGGCGGCAAGCTGAGCAATGGTTTTGAAGTGAGCGCCAAGTACATCGGCAGCCCGCGTTTGATGGAGATTGCGGTCTCTACCTTGGCCACCGACCGCGCACTGCTGCTGTACGGCGTGCCCGGCACCGCCAAATCCTGGGTATCCGAGCATCTTGCGGCGGCGGTGAGCGGCGACTCGACCATGCTGATCCAGGGCACCGCCGGCACCAGCGAAGAGCAACTGCGCTACGGCTGGAACTATGCGCAACTGCTGGCCCATGGCCCGTCGGAAAAGGCCCTGGTCCCCAGCCCCTTGGTGCATGCGATGAAGCTGGGCAAGATTGCCCGCATTGAAGAGTTGACCCGCATCCCCGCCGATGTGCAGGACAGCCTCATCACCGTGCTGTCGGAAAAGACACTGCCGGTGCCCGAGCTGTCCACCGAGTTCCAGGCCGTTACCGGCTTCTCGGTGATCGCCACGGCCAACAACCGCGACAAGGGCGTCAATGAGCTGTCGAGCGCGTTGAAGCGCCGTTTCAACACCGTCGTGCTGCCCGTGCCTGCCTCGCAGGACGAAGAGGTAAAGATCGTCACCAAGCGCGTGGGCGAGCAAAGCCGTGCGCTGCAGCTGCCCGCCGAGGCACCGGCGCTGGAGGAAGTGCGCCGTGTGGTGCAGATCTTCCGCGAGCTGCGCAATGGCCAGACCGAAGACGGCAAGACTGTGCGCATCAAGTCGCCCAGCTCCACCTTGTCGACCGCCGAAGCGATCTCGGTGATCAACAGCGGCATGGCCCTGGCCGGCCATTTTGGCGATGGTGTGCTGCGCGCGCACGATGTCGCCTCCGGCTTGCTGGGTGCCGTGATCAAGGACCCTGTGCAGGACAGCGTGGTCTGGAAGGAATACCTGGAGACCGTCGTCAAAGAACGTGCCGAATGGAAAGACCTGTACCGCGCCTGCCGCGAGCAAATCTAAGTCGCTGACGCCGTTCTTCATCTGCCCCCGACAACGCTGACCGAGCCCATGGCCACTTCTGCTGACAACGTCCATTTCTTTGGCATTCGCCACCACGGCCCCGGCTGTGCGCGCAGCCTGCTGCAAGCGCTGGCGCAGCTGCAGCCCGACTGCCTGCTGGTGGAAGGCCCGCCCGAAGGCGAGGCCTTGCTGCCGATGCTGCGCAGCGCCGAGCTGCGCCCGCCCGTCGCCATGCTGGTGTACATGCAAGACGAGCCCAGCCAGGCGGCTTTCTACCCCTTTGCCGAGTTCTCGCCCGAGTGGCAGGCGCTGCAATGGGCGAGCGAGCAGGGGGTGGTCACCCGCTTTATCGACCTGCCCCAAACCCATGCAATGGCCCAGGACTGGGCGCGGCGCCAGACGCTGATAAAGCCCGAGCCTGCGCAGGATGTGGAGAGGGAGCACGGGGAAGAGGGTGAGGACCTGGACACCGCCGAAGAGGCAGCGCCAGGCGATGCCGCTGAGACCGATGACGACAGCGCGCAAGCTGCTACTGCAGACGATGGCGAGATGGACGACAAGGACGACAAGGACGATCTGACCGCCGATGACCAGCAGCCCATCCGCGACCCGCTCGACTGGCTGGCCCACGCAGCCGGCTTTGAGGATGGCGAAAGCTGGTGGAACCGCCTGGTGGAAGAGCGCGGCGACAGCGAAGCGCTGTTTTCCAGCATCAACGAAGCCATGACGGCGGTGCGCAGCGAGCTGGGCGACGAGGGCGAGGCACGACGCGGTCGGCACTATGCGCTGCGCGAGGCCCAGCGCGAGGCGCATATGCGCCAGTGCATCCGTGAGGCAGTGAAGGCCGGCTACCAGCGCATTGCCGTGGTCTGCGGCGCCTGGCATGTGCCTGCCCTGCAGCAAAACACTACCGCCAAGGCCGACAGCGCCGTGCTCAAGGGCTTGCCCAAGGCCAAGGTGCTGGCAACCTGGGCGCCCTGGACCTACCGCAACCTGGCCAGCCGCAGCGGCTATGGCGCAGGCGTCACCTCGCCGGGCTGGTACGCGCATCTCTGGCAGTGCTACCGGGCCGATGCGCCCTTGGCACAGCAAGCGGCGCAAGGCCATCCGCTGTCCGCACGCAGCACCCGCGATGCCGCCACCTTGCGCACTGCAGGCTGGCTGACCCGCGTGGCACGCCTGCTGCGCGACAAGGACCTGGATTGCTCCAGCGCCCACATCATCGAGGCCACCCGCCTGGCCGAAGGCCTGGCTGCCATGCGTGGCCAGCCGATACCAGGGTTGCAAGAGATCAACGAGGCCATCGTCACGGTGGTCTGCATGGGCGAGACCGCACCTCTGAACCTGATTGACGACGAGCTGACCGTGGGCCATGTGCTGGGCATGGTGCCGGCCGATGTGCCGCAGGTACCGCTGCAGCGCGATATTGAACAGCAGCAGAAATCGCTGCGCATGAAGCCCGAGGCGGCCAGCAAGCTGCTGGCCTTGGATCTGCGCAAGGAAACTGATCTGGCGCGCAGCCATTTTCTGCACCGCCTGCGCTTGCTGGGCATCGGATGGGGCACGCGCGCCGCCGATGCGCAGCGCAACCGGGGCACCTTCCGCGAGAGCTGGCAGATGCAGTGGGAGCCCGAGCTGGCGGTGCGCATCATCGAGGCCAGCGTGCATGGCGCCACCGTGGCGCAGGCCGCCACCGCGCGCCTGCGCGCCAGCCTATCGCCCGATACACCTTTGCCCGATATCGCGCAGGCGATTGACGACGCGCTGCTGGCCAATCTGCCGCAGCTGGTCGAATCGCTGATTGCCACCCTGGCCGAGCGCGCCGCCACCACCGGCGATGTGGCACAGCTGCTGCAGGCACTGCCGCCGCTGGCCAATGTGTACCGCTACGGCAGCGTGCGCCAGACCGATACGGCCTTGCTGGCCACCGTCATCGATTCGCTGGTGCTGCGCGCCGCCATTGGCTTGCCAGTGGCCTGCATGGCCATGGACGAAGACGCGGCCGCTGCGATGAAGGGCAAGGTGCTGGCCGCGCAGGAGGCCTTGCGCCTGCGCGGCACCGATGCCCAGGCCCAGGCTGCTGTGGACGCCTGGCGCGCCGCGCTGCGCAGCCTGGCGATGGGCGATGCTGCAGCGGCCTTGCTGCGCGGCATGGCTTGCCGGTTATTGCTTGACGAGCATCTGCTGGAAAGCTCCGAGGTGGTGCTGCAGTTCAACCGCAACCTCTCGCTGGGTGCTGCGCCGCTGGATGTGGCCGCCTGGCTGGATGGCTTTTTGAACCAGCAGGCGCTGGTGCTGCTACACGACGAAGCCATTTGGGGCGCCGTTGATGCCTGGCTGGCCGGGCTGGGCGAGCTGCAGTTTGCGCAGATCTTGCCGCTGGTGCGGCGCAGCTTTGCCAACTTCAGCAAGCATGAGCGCCAGAGCCTGGGCGACAAGGCCCGGCGCGCGCCGGTGGCTGGCGGTGTTGCGCCTGTCGCCGTACTGCCCGCTGGCGATGAAGATGCGCCCTGGGATGAGTCCCGCGCCGTGCTGGCACTGCCGCTGCTGAACGCCATGCTGGGGCTGGATCTGCCGCCCGAGTTGCTGGCGCAGATAGCGTCTGCCTCAGCCCCCCGCAACGAAGCCCCAACGCTGGAGTGATGACGATGACGAATGCCACCCATCCCGCGCCAGGCCCGGCGCAAGACGATTTGCAAACCCTGCCACCCGACGAGGCAGACGCGATGCAGCCGACCACCCGCTTGCAGCGCTGGCGCATGGTGCTGGGCAGCCCGGCCGATGCCAGCTGCGGGACGGTGGGCGGGCGCCTGCAAGAGATGGACCAGGCGCTGGCCGCACTCTACGAGGGCGACAGCCAGCTGGGTTCGCGTAAGGGCGGCCGGGGCAATTCCTCGCCGTCGGTATCGCGCTGGCTCGGCGATATCCGCAAGTACTTTCCCAGCCAGGTGGTGCAGGTGATGCAGCGCGACGCCATGGAGCGGCTGCAGCTGCGAGAGTTGTTGTTGCAGCCCGAGATGCTGGAGAATGTGCAGCCCGATGTACACCTGGTGGCCAACCTGATTTCGCTGGGCTCGGTCATCCCGCAAAACACCAAGGCCACTGCACGCCTGGTGGTGCGCAAGGTGGTGGACGAGCTGATGAAAAAGCTCGAAGAGCCCATGCGCAGCGCCGTGGCCGGCGCGCTGGACCGCAGCCAGCGCAACCGCCGCCCACGCCATGCTGAGATCGACTGGAACCGCACGATCCGCGCCAACCTGCGCCACTGGCAGCCCGAGTACCGCACCATCGTGCCGGAGACCTTGATCGGCTACGGCCGCAAGGCGCGCCGCCCGCAGCGCGAGGTGATTCTGTGCATCGACCAAAGCGGCTCCATGGCCAACTCGGTGGTGTACTCCAGCATCTTTGGCGCGGTGATGGCCAGCCTGCCTGCGGTAGCGACCAAGCTGGTGGTGTTTGACACGGCGGTGGTGGACCTGACCGAAAAGCTCGACGACCCGGTGGATGTGCTGTTTGGCGTGCAGCTGGGCGGCGGCACCGACATCAATGGTGCCGTCGGTTACTGCCAGAGCCTCATTAGCGAGCCGCGCAACACCATTCTGGTGCTCATCTCGGACCTGTACGAGGGGGGAGTGGAGTCAGGCCTGCTGCGCCGCGCCCATGAACTGGTGGAATCGGGTGTGCAGTTCATCACCTTGCTGGCGCTGAGCGACGAGGGCGCCCCCGCCTACGATGCCGCGCTGGCCGCCAAGCTGGCCGCCTTGGGTGTGCCTTCCTTTGCCTGCACGCCCGATGCCTTCCCGCAGCTGATGGCCGCTGCGATCCGCCGCGACGATGTGGCGGCCTGGGCGGCGACCCAGGGGTTCAAGACCAGCCAATAGCAGCCAGAAAAAAGCCCTGCGGAGCAGGGCAGTTGGAGTCAACAGAGGCTGGTTCTTGGAAGGCGTTCAGCGGCCCAGCGAATCGGGCAGCGGAAAGCCGGTAATCCGCTTGGCGCGGGGCGGCGCATAGGTGCGCACCTTGGAGGTCTTCAGGCCCAGGCGCACCAGCGATTCGGCAATGGTCACCGCCGCAGCCACGCCATCGACCACGGGCACGCCGGTGCGGCTGCGCACCTTGTCTTCGAGTTCGGCCATGCCACCGCAGCCCAGGCAGATGACCTCGGCATGGTCTTCTTCCACTGCCTTGGCGGCCTGCTGTACGATGGCATCGACCGCGCGCTCGGGCTGGCTTTCCAGCTCCAGCACGGCCATGCCGCTGGCGCGCACCGAGGCGCAGCGCGCATCCAGCCCGGCCAGCTTGAGCCTGTCTTCGATCAAGGGTACGGCGCGGTCCAAGGTGGTGACCACAGAATATTTGTGGCCCAGGAACATGGCGGTCGATGCCGCCGCCTCGGTGATGTCTACAACGGGCACTTCCAGCAGCTCTTGCAGGCCTTCGCGGCCATGCTCGCCGTAGCCGGCCTGGATGACGGCATCAAAGGGCTGGTCATAGCGCATGACGGCATCCATCACGCCGACAGCGCAGAGGTAGCTCTCAAAATTGCCCTCCACCGATTCGGCGCCAAAGCGCGGAGTGAGGGCGACGATCTCGGTGCCTGGTGCCGCAGCCCGACGGGCCTGGGCGCCGATGGCCTCGGTCATGCTCTCGGTGGTGTTGACGTTCACGATCAGAATACGCATGCAAAAAACTCCGTCTCAATGTTGGGCATGGTCCACCGCAATGGCCTCGCCGTCCTGGTCTTCGTAGTGCTGGCCCTTGGGGGTCAGCAGCCAGTAGAACAGGCCGCCGAGCCCGGCTGCGATAAACCAGGAAAAGTGCGATACCGATTCCAGTGCGGGCAGAAAGGCAAACAGCAGCGCAATCAAGGCTGAGGGCACCAAGGCCTGGATGGCGCGGCGGTTGACGCCGTTTTGGTAATGGTAAGGGCCGTTGCGGTCATCGCTGTAGAGCGCAGGCACATGGACACGCTCTTTGCGGATCAGCCAGTAGTCGGCCATGACGATGCCAAACAGTGGGCCGAGGAAGGAGCCCAGGCCACCCAGGAAATACAGAATCACCAGCGGCGAATCGTAGAGGTTCCAGGGCAGGATCACAAAGCCGAGGATGGCGCTGACCAGCGCTGCACGGCGGAAGTTGAGGTGGCGAGGCAGCAGGTTGGCCAGGGCCAGCGCAGGAGCCACAAAGTTGGCCATCAGGTTCACGGCGATGGTGAGGATCAGCAGCGACAGGCTGGCCAGAATCAGCAGCGGCTTGTTGGGGATCTTCTCGACAATGTCGGTCGGGCTGAGGATCAGGGTGCCATCAATCGCCAGCTGGCCGCCGGTGAGCACAACGACGATCAGGCCGAAGATCAGCATGTTGATCGGAATGCCCCAGAAGTTGCCCTTGACCACCGCACTGCGCGAGGTGGCGCCCCGCGTGAAGTCGCAGAAATTGAGCACAAAGGTGCCATAGATGGCGACCCACAGCGAGGCCGCACCCATGATCTGCACCCACATCGCCCCACCAGTGCTGGGCTGGGGCGCCGTCCACTGGATCTTGCCGCCCGAGCTGTAGAGCACCCAGCCGGCCAGCGCGATAAAGGTCACCAGAATCACCGGTCCGGCGAAGGCCTCGTACTTGCGGATGCTCTCCATGCCCCAGCAGGCAATCATCGTCTGCACCACCCACAGCAGGCTAAAGCTGATCCAGCCCAGCACCGGCAGCCCCAGTACATGGTGTGCCAGCAGCGGCTGCAGGCTGGGGAAGAGGGTGATCAACAACACGTCGAGCACCTTGGAGGCCAGGTAGGTCTGGATGCCGAACCAGGCAATCGCCACGCCGCCCCGGATCAGCGCAGGAATCTGCGCGCCCCGGGTGCCAAAGCTGATGCGGCTCATCACCGGAAACGGCACCCCCGTCTTGGGACCCATAAACCCGGACAGGGTCAGCAGCACAAACAGCAGCCCCGCACCCAGCATCAACGCCGTCAGAATCTGCCAACCGCCCAGGCCCAGCGCAAAAAGGCCGATGGCAAAGGCGTAGTTGCCAAGGCTGTGCACATCATTGGCCCAGAGCGTGAACAGGCTGTAGGCCCCCCAGGATCGGCTGTCTTGCTTGGTTGGGGCCAGGTCCTTGTTGTAGAGCGAGGGGCATACGCCCGCCGGCAAATGGCCTGCCTCTGCGGGCCGCTGCTGGGCCGGGTTGAAGGCATAGCCTGCGTTCTGGTTCGCTGCAAGATCGTTCATTGGCATCCTTGGATTTGTCTCGCCATGCACACTTATAAACAGGCGCTCAATGGCGTTGTTTTGTGTGCGAATATGCATACATTAAGTGTATACAAAGCGTTCAAAAATGAACTAGGGCCAACCCTGGGTTGGTCTATATCCGCCACAAAGCTGCCGATCGAAACCTTCAGTATGTTAGATTAAAACTAACCATCGATCGTTTTCGATTGGAGATCTTATGTCCGGAAAGCCCGCAGCCCGCATCGATGACAAGGTCAAATACGCACGGATCGTCACCGGTTCCAGGACGGTTCTGATCGGCACTCAAGGCGGTGTCGCATGCTCCGTCTGCCCCGGCGGCAAGGCAGAGAGCAAAGAGGATGGCAAGGGCATTGGCAACCCCGTCAATGCGCAGCTCGGCGCCAAAGTGTTGTCTGGGTCTTCTGACTTGGACTTCGCATTGCCAGGCGCGATGCCCATCATCTGGCAGCGCCAGTACAGCAGCTATGTCAACGCGCAGCACGGCGGCCATTGCGGGGTGTTGGGCTATGGCTGGGGCCTTCCAACAGATTTGCGCATCAAGGTAGAAGCTAGCGCCACCTTGCTGCATGACAGCCAGGGCCGAACTATCACATTTGATGCGCTTGCGGCGGGTGAATCCATTTACAGCCCCAGCGAAGATATCTGGCTGCTGCGCTCGGGCAGGCATCCGGGCAATTTGTCTAACGATCTGGCTGCCATGACGGCGCCCGCCAAGTTCAACGAGCGCGGCGCAGCAGATAGCTTTGAAGCCCCGCCGCCGCACAGCCAGCAGGCGCCCTTGTGGTGGCAGGGGCGCTTTTCTTGGATTCGGCGCGATATGGCTTGCGGGGATTTGATGATCCTGGCGGCCAATGGGAGCGGGGACACGGTCTGGGTGTTTGGTCCCGCCAACTGGCAGGCGATTGAAGCGGCGCGCAAGGCGATGAAGGCGCAAAAGGCTGAAGGCAAACCAGTCACGGTCGAGGAACCGGACATCGATTCAAACTGGATTCCGCTGGGCAAGGTGGACCGGCTGGGCCGCTCCCAGCGCTACTTCTGGTCTGCGGTTTTGGGCCAGGAACGCATCACCACCATCGACGATGGCGTGGGCCGTGGCTACGAGCTGCATTACACACAAGCGATTGCAGCGCAAGATGCCCAGCACTACACCCATGCAGATGGCAACTTCTTCTGGCAAGCCGACAGCCGCTTTGCGTACGACGGGGCAGGACGCCTGACCGGCGCCCACACGCCGCATGCCGGATCGCAACGCTGGCAATTCGACCCCGCAGGCAACCGCCTGCCCATCGCAGGCCCCGAGACTAAGCCCGCAACCCCAGACGCCATCACCGGCCACCTCAACGAAACCGACCGCCTGCGCGCCCAGCAACGTGCGGCCACCCAAGCCAACCCCATCACCAAAGAGCAACTGCTGCGCAGCGACTTCAATCCACTGCAGGCGGACCCTGACCCCGCACACAACCAGCCTGTACAAACTAGCAAACGCTGGGCCGGCAACCGCGTGGCGTATTACGAGAATCAGGAAGACGCGAGCAGCGCAGGCGCAAAAATCCACTACCAGTACGACAGCCGAGGCAATCGCACACAAAGCTTGGATGAGGAGACAGGCCGCAAGCTGGAGCTGACGTATGACAGCGGAAACCAACTGGTGCAGGTAGTCGTCACAGAAAACGAAAAACAGACCGGCCAGCAGTATCGCTACGACGCGTTTGGGCGGCGGCTAGTCAAATACTACATACGCGCCAACTCAGCAGCGGGCGATTTAGGCGAAACAGACTACTTCGGCTGGGATGGCGACCGCTTGATCCACACCGAGCGGTTCAACAGCGCGAACGTGAGAGACAACGACGGCGCAGCCCAACCCGAAGTCATCCACACCATCTACGAGCCTGGGTCGTTCACTCCGCTCGTCCAGCTGCGCAGAGCCAGCAAAGCCGCCCCCGATCTGGCCGAAGAGCTCCTCGCACAAATCCAACCCGGCATCGCGCAAGACGCGCTGCGCTCCATGTTCACGGACCTCAGCGCCACAACAGCGCGCATCAACGAGAACATCGGCAAGCTGGGCATCAGTGGCGAAGTGCAGCAGTTCATGCGCCAACAGCTCCACGAGTTTGAGCAGGCCGTCAAAACCCAGCGCGAAGAAGCGGCGAAAAAGGTAGAGATCCGCCACTACCTCTGCGACCACCTGGGGACGCCCAACGCCTTGATCCGGGAAGACAGCCGGCTGGACTGGGCAGTGCAATTAGACGCTTGGGGGAATGTGCGGGTGGAGCATAACCCGGGTGAGCTGTACCAGCCGATTCGGCTGCCGGGGCAGCATGCGGATGGGGATACGGGGCTTTATTACAACCGGCATCGGTATTATGACTCCACTGGGGGTTGCTATGTAAACCAAGACCCCATTCATTTATTAGGGGGGAATAATTTTTTCATGTATCCGTTAAATCCTCTTCAGTATGTGGATCATTTGGGGTTGCATGCATCTCAAAAAGGATTTTATGTTCACCAAAATGCAACCCTTCAGGTTCTCGGTGGGGAAATCGGATACTTAAAAGGAGTGTCTATCATAAACAAAGGTCAAGTGTGGGCAGATTCGGGAATTAATCAGACGGCAGATAAGTCATTTATGCATGCCATGAGTAATGGCGATGCAAGGCAGTCATCCGGTGATGCATGCGCGCAATCAAATGACTTCCTAAAAATTGTTGGTCAAGCAGCTATAGATGAAAAAACTAAGGGTAACAACTACGAATCTCTTTTCCTTTTTGGAGTTGCACTGCACGTAATGCAAGATTCAACCTCTGCTCAACATGCCGGATTTCAACCTTGGTCAGATAGTGTGCCATGGTATGACTTATGGGGACATGCTCTTAACGAATTGAAAATGCCTGTGGAAGGTCATCCGTTATATAGGGTAACAGAGAATGCATGGCAGGCTTACAAAAATAATAATGTTGCAGGACTTAAAATAGGATGCAAATGCGAAAAATAATATTTTTATTAATTGGATTAATGGATTTTAATGCTGTTGCGTCTGGTGATCCGTTGGTTGCGGTAATGGGGGTAGGGTCAATAATCCTGTGGCTATTTGCAATATTTTTGCAATTTTTCATAAAATCCAGCAAAAAAGGTAAGATTTTATCTGCATTGAATTTATGTTTGGGGTTGGTGATTTTTTTATTTCTCGTTAGTCTTCCTTATGGCTACAAAACATATTTGATTGGTACCCTAATTATGGTCATGCCAATTTTTTTCGGAATTGTAAATCTATTTATATTGAGAGTTTTAAGGTGAGTGAGTGCAGGCAGCTCCGAAGCTGGCTATAATAATTATCTGGTTCGGTTTGGAATAATTGGAATGAATCCAGTAAAAACAAAAGCTCGTAAATCTTTCGTGGCCGCTGAGCATCGTTGTAACCACTACTTAAGTGGCTTCGAAACGCTCCATTGCGCAATCACAGCCGTGGTTCTGCGCACGGGGTATCTGGCTGGGATGGTTTCCGATTTCTCACGCGCAGAGACAGAAATGCGATCCATTTCTAATGAGCTTGGCGCCCTTGGGGCCATGCGCCCCGAAGCGCTGCGCAGCGTTTAGACTGCGGGCTCCCTTGGGGAGTAGCCTGCTTCCGCGCTGGAAGCGTCTGCGTCAACATACTCGGCATTTCGCATGCTGTGGCGCAGACATCCGTTCTTCGGTTGGCGAGACCATCGGCATGTCAGCACGACTTGGGTCGGGCAGTGGTGGCGTGCCGTTGTGCTCATGCCCGACCGTCCTAGAAGAACTCCCGATGAACGCTGCTTCCATCACCCTGTTGGCGCTTGCCATGTCTACCGATGCCTTTGCCGCCGCGATTGGCAAAGGATCCGCTCTTGTCAAACCCCGTTGGTCGGAGGCGCTGCGCACCGGCCTGATTTTTGGCGTCATCGAGGCCATCACGCCGCTGGTGGGCTGGGCACTAGGCTATGCCGCTTCCGATTATGTAAAGGCCTGGGACCACTGGATTGCGTTTGTGCTGCTCTTGGTGCTGGGTGGCCGCATGGTGCTGGGCGCTTTCAAAAGCGCTGATGAGCCCGAGATGAGCCGGCCGGCGCGGCATGGTTTCTGGCTGCTGGTGGCGACGGGCTTTGCGACCAGTATTGATGCGATGGCGGTGGGTGTGGGCCTGGCCTTCCTGGATGTGAACATCACCCTGGTGGCGCTCAGCATCGGCTTTGCGACCTTTGCGATGGTGACCTTGGGGGTTATGGTGGGGCGCCTGCTGGGCAATATCACCGGCCGCTGGGCAGAGGCGGTGGGTGGCGTGGTGCTGATCGCGATTGGCTCGCTGATTCTGTACGAGCACATGGTCGCGGTTTAAAAACCAAAGCCCTCTGCGGTTGTCACGGCAGAGGGCTTGAAGTGTTGCCCTGTAGGCGCATTGCTACAGGCGAAACAAAGCCCCGCAGAGCGGGGCTAAAGTGAGAGAGATCAGTGGGCTTGCAATCGATGCGGGCGCCGGGTTTTTAGTTCTGGCTCAACCGCTGGCAAGCTGCGCTGGTATCAGAAGCGGGCAGGAGCACGCTTACGGTCACGTTCGTCTTCAGGCCAAATAGCAAACACTTCAGTCATTTCAGTCCTTTCACCTTTCTGGTGTAGATGGGTGTACAACGGGCGGCGCGCTGAAGTTGTTGACAAGGCCTACATAAAGTTTTGTGAACAACATCCAACAAAACGTAGAAATCACCGTTTTACGGGGCCTGACACGGCATTGCTTTGTGAAATCGCTATGATTTGCCACCGAATTTGATAGGGAGTGCGTAATGGCTGGTGCTGGTTTGTTGATGTTGCTCGATGATATTGCGACTTTGCTCGACGATGTTGCGCTGATGACCAAGACGGCGGCGGGCAAAAGCACCGCCATCCTCGACGATGTGGCCACGCAGACCAAGGTAGCGGTACAAAAGACGGCGGGGGTGTTGGGCGATGACCTGGCGCTGAACGCCGAGCAGGTGACAGGCGTGAAGGCCAACCGCGAATTGCCGGTGGTTTGGGCCGTTGCCAAGGGCTCCATGAAGAACAAGGCCATTCTGGTACCGGCGGCGTTGCTGATCAGCGCATTTGCGCCTTGGCTGATCACGCCCCTGTTGATGCTGGGGGGCGCTTTTCTGTGCTTTGAAGGGGTGGAGAAGGTGCTGAGTCTGTTCCACAAGCCCAAGCAGGCCCACGATGCCGTGAAGGATTCGCAGCAGGCCGAGCAGATGGGCGTGGCGCCGTCGTCGGTCAAGGCGGCGAGCGAAAAGAACATGGACCCGGTGGCCTATGAAAAAGCCAAGGTGGCCGGCGCCGTGCGGACCGACTTTATTCTGTCGGCAGAAATCATGGCGATTGCCTTGGGCACCGTGGCCAGCAAGCCCCTGTGGGAGCAGTTTGCCGTGCTGGTCGCTGTGGCGCTGGCGATTACCGTGTTTGTCTACGGCCTGGTAGCCGGCATTGTGCGCATGGACGATGTGGGCATGTGGCTGATGCGCAAGTCCAGCGCTGCTGCCAAGGCCTTTGGCCGGGGCCTGATTGCCTTCACGCCCTGGTTGATGCGCGGCCTGTCGATTGTGGGAACCGCCGCCATGTTCATGGTGGGAGGCAGCTTGCTGGTGCATGGCATCGGCCCGATTGAGCACTGGCTGGAGAGCACCGTGGCCCCCATGGGCGGCGTGGTGGCCTTGCTGGCGCCCACCCTCGTACACGTGGTCGTTGGTGCTGCTATCGGCGGCTTGGTGGTGCTGGCGGTGGAGGCCTGGCACAAGGTACGCGGGCACTGAGCGCAAGGCATCGCGGATAGCTGCTGACCACGCCCCTGGGGCGCGGTCTAGCAAACCATAGAAGGCGGCATCGCAACAGCGGGCCGCCTTTTTTTCATTGCTTGTTTTGTCTCGTTGATCTGGGTCAGGGCTGTCTGGCCCGCATCGGAAGAAGATGCAAAGCATGGATGCCAGAGAGGGATCTGCAGCTGGTGAGGTGGCTTTGGGCGCCGGGCAGCTGCAGGCGGACTTTGGGCCCATCCAGCTACTTTTCAATCCATGCGAGCAAGATCGCAGTGAGGGCAAATGACGATGAAAAAAATGATATTGGCAGCAGCGGCTGTCTGTGCAATGACTTCGGGTGCGGCGATGGCGCAGGAGGCGCAAAGCCCTTGGCAAGTGCGTTTGCGTGCGGTGCATCTGGACAGCGCCAACAAGGATTCCACCGGCCTGGGTCTGTCGATCAACGACAAGACCATTCCTGAAGTGGATGTGACCTATTTCTTCACGCCCAATATCGCGGCTGAATTGGTGCTGACCTACCCACAAAAGCACGATCTGCGCTCGGACGGCGCCAAGATCGGCTCGCTCAAGCACCTGCCTCCCAGCCTGCTGGCACAGTACCACTTCACCAACATGGGTGCGTTCAAGCCCTACCTGGGCGCGGGCGTGAACTACACGCGTTTCTCGAACGTGAACTTTGCCCCTGCGGTAGAGGCCGCGCTGGATCCATCGATCAAGAAGAACAGCTTTGGCGCTGCGCTGCAAATCGGCTTTGACTACATGCTCGACAAGAACTGGTCCATCAATGTGGACGTGAAGAAGGTCTACATCAAGACCGATGTGCGCTCGGCAGGCACCAAGGTGGGGACCTTCAAGGTCGATCCTTGGTTGCTGGGCGTGGGCGTCGGCTACCGTTTCTAAACGCGATTAGAACCCACTCCTGGTGAGCCAGGAATCAAAGAGCACCGTGATTGAGCCGCTTATTCCAAGCGGCTCTTTTTTATGCGCGACGGACCGTCAGACCTTGGCCAGTGCCTGCTCCAGATCGGCCAGCAGGTCATCGACATGCTCGATGCCGATGGACAGGCGCACCATCCCTTCGCTCACCCCTGCTTTTTCCAGCTCGGCGCTGTCCAATTGGCGGTGGGTGGTGGAGGCCGGGTGCGTGGCCAGCGACTTGGCTTCGCCAATATTGACCAGGCGGGTGAACAGCTGTAGCGCATCCAGAAAGCGGGCACCAGCCGCGCGGCCTTCGCCATCGGCGGCGTTCAGGCTGAAGGACAGAATGCCCGAGGCGCGGCCACCCGACTGCTTTTGCAGAATGGCATGGTCCGGGTGGTCGGGCAGGCCTGCATAGCGCACCCAGGCGACCTTAGGGTGTTTTTGCAGGGTCTCGGCAATGGTTTGCGTGTTCTCGCAGATGCGGTCCATGCGCAAGGCCAGGGTCTCGATACCTTGCAGGATCTGGAAGGCGTTCTGCGGCGAAATGGCCGCGCCCATATTGCGCAAGGGCACGACGCGCGCGCGGCCAATGTAGGCCGCTGGGCCCAGCGCTTCGGTGTAGACCACACCGTGGTAGCTCACATCGGGCTCGTTGAGGCGTTTAAAGCGTGCCTTGTGCTCCGCCCAGGGGAACTTGCCGCTATCAACAATCGCGCCGCCCACGCTGGTGCCATGGCCACCCAGGTACTTGGTGAGCGAGTGCACGACGATGTCGGCGCCATGCTCGATGGGGCGCAGCAGGTAGGGCGAGGGCACTGTGTTGTCCACGATCAGCGGCACGCCATGGCGATGCGCCACATCGGCCAGCGCGCGGATGTCGGTCACATTGCCCAGCGGGTTGCCGATGGATTCGATGAACACAGCCTTGGTCTTGTCATCGATCAAGGCGCCAAAGCTGGCCGGGTCGCGCGGATCGGCAAAGCGCACTTCGATGCCTTGCTGCGGAAAGGTGTGGGCAAACAGGTTGTAGGTGCCGCCATACAAGGTGCTGGCCGAGACGATGTTGTCACCCGCTTCGGCCAACGTCTGGATGGCGGCGGTGATCGCTGCCATGCCTGATGCCAGCGCCAGCGCGGCAATGCCGCCTTCGAGCGCGGCCACGCGCTTTTCCAGCACATCGGTGGTTGGGTTCATGATGCGGGTGTAGATATTGCCCGGCACCTTCAGGTCAAACAAGTCCGCCCCATGCTGTGCGCTGTCAAAAGCGTAGGCCACCGTTTGGTAGATGGGTACCGCCGCAGCCTTGGTGGTCGGGTCGGGCGAATAGCCTGCGTGAACGGCCAATGTCTCGATGCGCATGGTGTTGGAGTCCTTTTTGTTGGCGGAAATATGCCTCCCGGTTGTAACAGCTTTGCGCATTGGGTCAACGATTTTTTGGGTATGTGCTTATGAGGTCTCAGAGCGCTGAGATCCCTCCAATCCAGGTATTGACCGCGAGCCCGCCCAGCACCAGCCAGACAAACAGCACCAGCCCCAGCAGCAAGGGCTTGATGCCGGCAGCCCGGACCGAGCGCACATGGGTGGTGAGGCCCAGCCCGGCCATGGCCATCGTCAGCAGCGCGTTGTCCCACTGCACGCCCACGGCCAGCGCCTGTGCGGGGATGATGCCTATCGAGTGGATGCCAGCGACGGCGACAAAGCCCAAGGCAAACCAGGGAATGGTGATCTGGCGGGCCTGCACGGCGCCGCTGGCGGCGGGCTGCGGGGCCGATGCATCACTGCCAGGCCGCTTGGCCAGCCACAGCGACAGCGCAATCAGAAATGGGGCTAGCATCATCACCCGCACCATCTTGGCCACAACGGCGGTATCGGCCGCGCTGCTGCTGATGGCGCCGCCAGCGGCCACCACCTGGGCGACCTCGTGCACGGTAGAGCCCACCCAGAGGCCATAGCCGGCCTCGCTCATCTGCAGGCTGGGAGCGAGCCACGGGTAGAGCACCGGGTACAGAAAAGTGGCCAGGGTGCCAAAGACGACCACGGTAGCAATAGCCACCGCCACATCATCCGCCCGCGCCTTGGCCACCGGCGCGGTGGCCAGCACCGCCGCTGCGCCGCAGATCGCGCTGCCGGCACCCACCAGGATGCTCGTGCGCGCATCCAGCCCTAGCCAGCGCTGGCCCAGCCACTGGGCCAGCACAAAGGTGCTGCAGAGCATGAGCGCATCCACCAAGACGCCGGGGGCGCCGACGGCTGCTATGTCTTGGAAGGTCAGGCGCAGGCCATACAGGATGATGCCCAGGCGCAGCAGTTGCTGCTTGGACAGGCCCACCCCCGCAGCAGCCGGTGCCTGTACCCAGCCATAGACGGTATTGCCCACCAGCATGCCGATGACGATAGCCACCGTGAGTGCGCTCAGCCCATGGTTGCCGAACCAGGGCAGGGCCGCCAGGCTGCTGGCCAGCCAGGCAATGGCCGCGCACAGCAGCAGGCCGGGCGCCAGGCGTTTGGTCAGGTCAAGCCAGTGGCTGCTGCGCAATTGGGAAAGGGAAGGGGTGGCGAGTGACATGGGGCGTTCCAAATGCCCTAGCAAGGCCAAAAAAACGGCGGTCTGCTGAGCGATATGGGGTCACTATAGAAATTATTCTTATATCTGTATAACTGATTGTTTGGTTATGATCTATCGATAAAATAGGTAGGTAATTTTCTTTCAACCTAAACAGCGGTCGACGTTTCACCATGCTCCATCTCAGCCTGCGCCAGTGGGAGGTTTTTTGCGCAATCGCCCAAAGCGGCAGCACGGTTGCGGCCGCGCAGGCGATTGGCCTGTCGCAGTCGGCAGTCAGCGCCGCCTTGCAACAGCTGGAGGCGGGGCTGGGCGCGCAGCTGTTTGCGCGCAGTGGCAAGCGGCTGATGCTCAATGACTTGGGGCGCAGCCTGTGGCCGCAAGCGCAGGCCTTGTTGGAGCTGGCGGTGCAGCTGGAGCAGGCGACACAGCAGACGGAACCCTCGGCACCCGTGGTGCTGCGGCTGGCGGCCAGCACCACCATTGCCAACCATGTGCTGCCCGCCATCCTGACGGACTTTATGCAGCGCTATGCCCAGGTGCAGTTTGAGGTGGTGATTGGCAATACCCGCGAGGTGGCAGATGCGGTGGGCGAGGCCAGTGTGGACCTGGGCTTTATCGAAGGAGTAAGCCACTGGCCGGCGCTGCAGGCGCTGCCCTGGCGGGAGGATGAACTGGTGCTGATCGCAGCGCCTAGCCATGCGCTGGTGGCAGAGGCTGGTCACAGCCCGGTGACTGCCCAGCAGTTGGGCAACTGCCGCTGGTTGCTGCGCGAAGAGGGCTCAGGCACGCGCGAGGCGGTGGAATACACCGTGCTTTCGCAGCTGCAAGCCTGGCCGGTGGCGGCGGTGCTGGGCAGCTCGGAAGCGATTTGCACAGCGGTTGCCCGGGGGGCGGGTATCAGCTGCCTGTCGCGGGTGATTGCGCATCCCTGGATTGAGCGCGGCGAGCTGGCGGTGCTGCACAGCCTGCTGCCGCCGATGCGGCGCCAGTTTTCGCTGCTGCAGCGCCAGGGTAAGCAGCGCTCGCCGCTGTTGCAGGCCTTGGTGCAGGCCTGTGAGGACGCTGCCTGAATCCCTTGCTTAGCGGACGTGCTGCTTTTCGAGCTTGCGCGCCAAGGTGCGGCGGTGCATGCCCAGGCGGCGTGCGGTTTCGGAGATATTGAAGCCGGTCTCCGCCAGGGTCTCGTGGATCTTTTCCCACTCCAGCGTTTTGATCGAGGTGGTGGCAGCGGTCAGGTCCACATCGATCGTGCCTTCCACCCGGCTAAAGGCGGCTTCGATGTCGTCGGTGTTCGACGGCTTGGCAAGGTAGTGGCAAGCGCCCAGCTTAATGGCCTCGACGGCAGTGGCAATGCTGGCGTAGCCGGTGAGCACCACAATCAGCGCCTCGGGGTTTTGCGCATGCAGCAGCTGCACGCAAGACAGGCCCGATGCATGGCCGGCCAGCTTCAGGTCCATCACCGCGTAATGCGGGCGCTCGGTCTGCAGCAGCTGCGCCACTTCTTCGGCGCTGCTGGCATGCAGCACGCGGTAGCCACGCCGCTCAAAGGAGCGGCGCAGGGTGCGGGCAAAGGCGGCATCGTCTTCAACCAGGAGTAAGAGGCGTTCTGGGGTGGGCGTCATGGTGTGGTTCATCATCCAGGGCAATGGAGGCCAGCGGCAAGCTGATGCGGACAGCGGCGCCGCCGCCCAGGTGCTGCTCGCGGTTGCGGGCCTCGACCTGGCCGCCCAGCGAGCGGGCCACGTTCATCACCAAAAACAGGCCCAGGCCGCCGCCGGGGCGTTGCTTGGTGGATTGGTAGGGCTTGCCCAGATGGGCCAGGATCTCGCCTTTGAAGCCCGGGCCATTGTCGGTGACCTGCAGCACCAGCTGGGCCTCGTCCTGCGCCGGGCATTCCACAACCAGCTGGACAAAGCCGGGCGAGGCTTCCAGCGCATTGTCCAGCACATTGAAAATCATCTGTTGCAACGAGGTATCCGAGATGATCGGCACATCGTGCGCCACCTGCTTGCGGTAGACAAAATTGCTGGGCTGGCGGTGGCTTTGCCATTGCGCGGCCACCCGGTTCATAAAGGTGACCAGGGTGGTGCTCTCGGGCGCATCGCCCCGGGTCTCGCCGGCGGACAGCAGCACGCCGGTGACGATGGATTTGCAGCGCTGCACCTGGTGCTCCATCTCACGCAGATCGTCCATCATCTCCGCATCCTGCGCGATGGAGGGCATGCGCTGCCAATCGCCCAGAATCACCGCCAGGGTGGACAGCGGCGTGCCCAGCTCATGGGCGGCGCCGCTGGCCAGCAGGCCCATGCGCACAATGTGCTCTTCCTCGGCCGCCTGCTGGCGCAAATCGGCCAAGCGCGTATCGCGCAGCTGCAGGTTGGACATGATGCGGTTGATGAAGGACACCAGCAAGATGGCGTTGAGCCCAAAGCTGATCAGCAGCCCCAGCAGGTAGAGCGCATGCATGGCACCGCTGCGGTGGCTCATGATTTGCAGCGGCTGGTAGAAAAAGGCCAGCGCCACGGCGCAGCAGCCGGTGACCACCACAATGCCCCAAGCGTAGAAGGGCTTGAGCAGCACGGCCCCCAAGGTGACCTGTAGCAGGAACAAGGTGATGAAGGGGTTGTTGGCACCGCCGCTCAGGTAGAGCTGCAGGCTGAGCGCGGCCACATCGGCGAGCAGGGCTACAAACAGGTCGCTGGACGAGATATCGTGCTGGCGCCAACGCAGCCACCAGACGCAGATCAGGTTGGTGATGACCAAGCCGGCCAGCACAGCCAGCATCTCGCGCAAGGGCAGGTAGATATCAAAACCCCAGTGGACCAGCGAGATGGTGACCACCTGGCCGACCACCGCCAGCCAGCGCAGCTGGATGAGCAGCTGCATGTTTTGGCGGTCGGTGGTGTGGGTAACCTGAAAAGGGGAGGGGATGGACAGTGGCACGCTGCGATTGTGCCGCAGATGGCAGGCCTTGCGTCTGCCATTGGTACCGGCGCTGGGCAGCGCCGGTAACCCCTTTGAACAGGTTCTTAGGCCACGTGCTTGCGTTTGCGCACCACCAGCCAGGTGGCGCCCACCACCATCAGTGCCAGGCCATACCAGGTCAGTGCATAGACCAGGTGGTTGTTGACAAAGCGCACTTGCGTGAGACCGGCGCGCGGCCATTGCTGGCTTTGCAGATCACTGGCGCTGCTGCGCTTTTGCTCGCCCACCGGCTCGGCGCTGCCATCGGGCAGGCCCGCGTCGATAAAGAAAGGCGCCGCCTGTGCCAGACCTTGGGCCTGCGCAATGGCCTGAACATCGCGGGAGAACCAGCGCTGGTTCTGCGGGTCGTTGTCGCGCAGAAAGCCGCCCTTGGGCTCGGTCGCGCGCAGTAGGCCGGTCACGCTGACCTCGCCGGTCGGCGTAGCGGCTGCCAACTGCGGGCCGCCTGCCCAGTCGCGGCGCAGGGTGTCGGGCACAAAGCCACGGTTGACCAAGACCTGGCTGCCATCGGCTTGCTGCAGGGGGGTCAGCACCCAAAAGCCGGAGCCCAGCGCCGTGGTGGCCTGGGTCAGCACGGTCTTGTCAGTCAGCCACTGGCCTTGCAGGCTGCTGGGCTGGTACTCCAGCGCCTTGGCATCCAGCTGCGGCCAGCTGGCCATGGCGGGCAGGGGCTGGGGGGCGCTGTGCACCCGGCGCTCTACCCGGTCGATGAGATCGAGCTTCCATTGCAGGCGGTAAACCTGCCAGGTGCCCAATGCGATAAAGCCCAAAAACAAGGCGATGCCCACGGTCGCGAGCATCGCCTGAATGAATCCGGAATGCGCGGGCTTGCCGGCCGCATTCCGTTGCGTTTCGTTGGTCAAAACAGCTTAGTGGTTGGTATGGCCTTGGTCGGCAGCAGGTTGCTGCTGGGTCACGGCGGCCGGGTTGTGGTTGTGGCCAGGCATCATGTTGGTGTTCATGTGGTACATGACCCACAAGGTACCGGCCAGGGTCACCGCCACGAACACCAGGGTGAAGATGGTGGACATCAGGGTCCAGCCGCCTTCGACCTTACCGTTCATGTGCAGGAAGTAGACCATGTGCACGATGATCTGCACGACCGCGAAGAAGGCGATGACCGCCACGGTGGTGGTGCGGTTCTCGAACACATCGCCCATCACCACAGCGAAGGGAATAGCCGTCAGGATGATCGACAGGAAGAAGCCGATCATGTAGCCCGAGAAGGTGCTGTGCGGGCCGTCGTCATGACCGTGGTGGTCGTCGTGGCCGTGCGCGGCGTGGTTGTCTTGTGCGCTCATTTACAGCACTCCCATCAAATATACGAAGGAGAAAACGCCGATCCAGACCACGTCCAAGAAGTGCCAGAACATCGACAGGCACATCAGGCGGCGGTTGTTCTCGCGGGTCAGGCCGTGCTTGCCAATTTGCAGCAGCAGCACTACCAGCCACACCAGACCAAAGGTCACGTGCAGACCGTGGGTGCCCACCAGGGCAAAGAAGGCCGACATCGCAGCGCTGCTTTGCGGGCCAGCGCCCACGTGGATCAGGTGGTGGAACTCATAGAGTTCCACGCCCAGGAAACCAGCACCAAACAGGCCGGTGATGATCAGCCAGACGACGGTGCCCTTGACCGAGCCCTTTTGCTTGGCCAGCATGGCAAAGCCGAAGGTGATGGACGACAGCAGCAGCAAGGCGGTATTGATGGCCACCAAGCTCAGGTCGAACAGCTCGGCGCCACCAGCGCCGCCTGCATAGTTGCGGCCCAGCGCACCGTAGGTGGCGAACAGGGCTGCAAAGATCAGGCAGTCGCTCATCAGGTAGAGCCAGAAGCCCAGAGCGGTGCCATTTTCTACGTGCGGCTCTTCCTTGAGGAAGTAGTCACGGGTACCGGTCGCTCCGGCGAGGGTGTTGTGATTAGACATGGCGGGCCAACAGTTGGGTACGTTCTTCTTCGGTGGCTGCTACTTCGCTTGCAGGGATGTAGTAGTCACGCTTGTAGTTGAAGGTGTGGATGATCGCAACCAATACGATGGCGGCGAAGCTGATGCCAGCGATCCACCACATGTGCCAGATCATGGCGAAGCCGAAGACCAGGGCGATCATCGAGATCACGAAACCGGCGCCGGTGTTCTTGGGCATGTGGATGTCGCTGTAGTTGTCGAGCTTGCGCTTGAAGCCGTGCTTCTTCATGTCCCACCAGGCGTCGCTGTCATGCACCGCAGGGGTGAAGGCGAAGTTGTACTGAGGAGGAGGCGAGGATGTCGCCCATTCCAGGGTACGGCCATTCCAGCAGTCACCGGTCACGTCACGCAGCTCGTCACGCTTGAGGTAGCTGACGAACAACTGCACGAAGAAGCAGGCGATACCCAGTGCGATCAGCACGGCGCCGAAGGCCGCGACGATGAACCAGATTTGCAGCGAGGCGTCTTCGTAGTGGTTGACGCGGCGGGTCACGCCCATCAGGCCCAGCACATACAGCGGCGTGAAGGCCACCCAGAAACCGACGAACCAGAACCAGAACGATGCCTTGCCCCAGAACTCATCGAGGCGGTAGCCGAAAGCCTTGGGGTACCAGTAGTTGATACCGGCAAACACGGCAAACACGACGCCACCAATGATCACGTTGTGGAAGTGGGCAATCAGGAACAGCGAGTTGTGCAGCACAAAGTCAGCAGGCGGCACGGCCAGCAGCACACCGGTCATACCACCGATGGTGAAGGTCAGCATGAAGCCCACCGTCCACAGCATAGGCACGGTGAACTTGATGCGGCCACGGTACATCGTGAACAGCCAGTTGAAGATCTTGGCGCCGGTCGGGATCGAGATGATCATCGTCGTGATGCCGAAGAACGAGTTCACGCTGGCGCCGGAGCCCATGGTGAAGAAGTGGTGCAGCCACACCAGCCAGGACAGGATGGTGATACACACGGTCGCGTACACCATCGAGGTGTAGCCAAACAGACGCTTGCGCGAGAAGGTGGCGACGATTTCAGAGAACACGCCGAACGCAGGCAGGATCAGGATGTAAACCTCTGGGTGGCCCCAGATCCAGATCAGGTTCACGTACAGCATGGGGTTGCCGCCCAGCTCGTTGGTGAAGAAGTTGGTGCCGACGTAGCGGTCCAGGGTCATCAGCACCAGCACAGCGGTCAGGATCGGGAACGAGGCCACGATCAGCGCGTTGGTACACAGCGAGGTCCAGGTGAAGATAGGCATCTTCATCAGGTTCATGCCAGGTGCGCGCATCTTGATGATCGTCACGATCAGGTTGATACCGGACAGAGTGGTACCGACACCGGCAATCTGCAGCGCCCAGATGTAGTAATCCAGTCCGACGCCCGGGTGGTATTCACCCAGACCCGACAGAGCCAGCCAGCCCAGGGTGGAGAACTCACCAACGAACAGCGAGGCCATCACCAGCACGGCGCCGGAGGTGGTCATCCAGAAGCTGAAGTTGTTCAGGAACGGGAAGGCCACGTCACGCGCACCGATTTGCAGCGGCACCAGATAGTTCATCAGGCCGGTCACAAAAGGCATGGCCACGAAGAAGATCATGATCACGCCGTGGGCGGTGAAAATCTGATCGTAGTGGTGCGGGGGCAGGTAGCCCATCGATTCACCGGCGGCCAGGGCCTGCTGGCCACGCATCATGATTGCATCGGCAAAGCCGCGCAGGAACATGACCAGGCCCAGGATCATGTACATGATCCCGATGTTCTTGTGGTCGATGGAGCAGATCCAGTTCTTCCACAGCGGACCCCAAAGCTTGAACTTGGTGATACCGGCGAAGACGACGAGGCCGCCCAGGACCACGGCGATAAAGGTCCACAACACGATGGGCTCATGCACCATCGGTATGTCATTCCATGTCAGCCGCCCGAGGAGCGGGTCATGGCTTACGTTTGTAGCTACGGACATATTGAGTCTCTTTGAAAATTCTCGATGGGGTTACTGCGCCACGGGGGTGCCAGGCGCTGGCTCGCCCAGGGAGGCGACCACGGCAGGGGCGTTGGCCACCGTGCACACGTCGTCTTCAGGGATCAGCGAAACACTCTTGCCTGCAGCTGCGCGGGCCTTCATGTTGGCCATGGCATCCTTGGCCATGATCTCGTCCATGCACATCTTGCCGGCTTCAACGCAGCGGTTGAGCACGGCGTGGTACAGGGTGCTGTCGACATTGCCGAACAAACGGACCGGATCGCGCTCGCTCGGCTTTTCCAGCTTCACGTATTCAGCACGGTCCAGGGTGGCGCCTTCGGTCTTGGCCTTTTGCACCCAGGCGTCGAAGTCGCCATTGCTCAGGCCGTGGAACTTGAAGGTCATGCCGGCAAAGCCTGCGCCGCTGTAGTGCGAGCTCATGCCCTTGTACACGCCTGGCTTGTTGATCACGGCATTCAGCTGTGTCTGCATCGATGGCATGGCATAGATCATGCCGGCCAGATCAGGCACGTAGAAGGCGTTCATCGTGGTGGTCGAGGTCAGCTTGAAGCGGATCGGACGGTCCACGGGTGCGGCCAGCTCGTTAACGGTGGCAATGCCTTGTTCGGGGTAGATGAACAGCCATTTCCAGTCCATCGCCACCACTTCGACTTCCAGCGGCTTGACGTCAGCGGCCAGAGGGCGGTTGGCGTCAATGCGGTCCAGAGGACGGTAGGGGTCGAGCTTGTGGGTGTAGATCCAGGTCAGCGCGCCCAATGCGATAACGATCAGCAGTGGTACCGACCAGATCACCAGCTCCAGAATGGTGGAGTGGTGCCATTCGGGATCGTAATCGGCTGGCTCATTGGTTTCGCGGTACTTGAACGCGAACAACAAGATCAACACGATCACGGGAACGATGATGATCAGCATCAGCAAGGTGGCGATGATCACCAGATTGCCGGACTGAGCCGCCACGTCCCCCGCAGGGTTGAGAACGACGGTATTACAGCCTGCAAGGCTGGCGGCAACCAGTAACGCCGCAACGAGCCGTGAGGGCCCGTGAAGTTTTTTCAGATCAGGCATGCGAAAGGGCACGGCAAGCGCGCTTAGGTATAAACATGGATTGCAAAATCCCCCCAAATGTAAATGCTAGAGGCAGGCCTGTCGATTGGACATTTTGTCCTACGCCCTCTCAGAAAGTACCCAGCTAGGCTCCTGGTAAAGGTACGGTCTCAGCAGGCCGGTAACAGCTTGAGGAAGGAGCTTTTGTATGAGTAGTCTCGGTTACACAGCATCTCCTGTCGGCGGCACCCCCGGTGCTGATCCCGATCTCCGTACCCATTCTGAGGACGACGTAACACCTGGCGAGATCGCGGTCGGGGTGATTATCGGCCGTTCATCAGAGTATTTTGATTTTTTCGTATTTGGTATAGCGGCCGTCTTGGTCTTTCCCAGCGTTTTCTTTCCTCATTTCTCCGCGCTAAACGGTACTTTGCTGTCATTTGCGGTGTTTTCGATCGCGTTTGTTGCACGACCGGTAGGTACCGCCATTTCCATGGCCATTCAGCGCCGCTGGGGCCGTGCCGCCAAAATGACAGTCGCGCTGTTTTTGCTCGGTGTCGCCACCGTTGGCATTGCCTTTTTACCCGGGTATGAAGTGCTGGGCCGCACGGCCATCTGGCTGCTGGCATTGTTCCGCTTTGCCCAAGGTTTGGCGCTGGGTGGATCCTGGGATGGCTTGCCGTCGCTCTTGGCCATGAACGCCCCCAGCAACCGCCGAGGCTGGTATGCGATGATTGGCCAGTTGGGCGCTCCCCTGGGCTTTGTGCTCGCCGCCGGTCTGTTTGCCTACCTGTACAGCGCGCTGTCACAAGCCGAGTTTCTCGACTTCGGCTGGCGCTATCCGTTCTATGTCGCCTTTGCCGTCAACGTGGTGGCTTTGTTTGCGCGGCTGCAGCTGGTGATGGGCCAAACCTACACCCAGGCCATGCAGGAGCGTGAGCTGGAACCCGTCAGCGTCACCCGCTTGATCGACGAAGAAGGCAGCCACGTGGCGATTGGCGCTTTTGCAGCGCTGGCCAGCTTTGCGCTGTTCCATCTGGTCACCGTATTCCCGCTGTCCTGGATTTCGCTCTACTCGCCGCAACCCATCGTGCATGTGCTGATGGTGCAGATTCTGGGTGCGTTCTGTGCGGCGCTGGCCATTGTGGCCTCGGGCAAGCTGGCGGACCGCTTTGGCCGGCGCAACACCTTGGGGGCCATGGCGGTGTTGATTGCACTGTTTAGCTTGGCAACGCCCAAGCTGCTGTCCAGCGGCGTCACGGGCAACAACATCTTCATCATCGTCGGCTTTGTGCTGCTGGGCCTGTCCTACGGCCAATCCTCCGGCACCGTCACTGCCAACTTCTCGGCGCGCTACCGTTACACCGGCGCGGCCTTGTCTACCGACATGGCCTGGCTGGTGGGTGCTGCGTTTGCACCGTTGGTGGCGCTGGGCCTGTCTGCCAAGTTTGGTTTGATTGCCGTTTGCCTCTACCTGCTGTCGGGTGCCGTCTGCACTTTGGTGGCCCTGGGTATCAACCGTGCACTGGAGACGCGCGAAGGCGCGGAATCAGGCACCTGACCGGTTTTATCAGGGGACTGTCCATTGCGGACAGCCGGGGCGAAGGATTGACCTTAGCGCCTGGGCCTTGATGAAAACAAAGCTGCAGAGCGATGCTTCTGCAGCTTTTTTTATGGGCGCGGGGTAGACGGGGCGATCAGGTGCGCACCACCGCAGGGCGGCTGCGGTAGAACCGCATTGGGAACTCCTGCATCTCCTTGGCATGCTGGTTGATGACCGAGCGCTTCATCTTGCCCACCACATGCATCTCGCAGGGCTTGCAGTCAAAGCGCAGGGTCAGCTTTTCCTTGCCATTGATCAGCTGCAGCGGTTCGGCCTTGATGGTGCCCTTAACGCCGATCACTCCCTTGGCCTGCTTGGGGCAGAGGCTCATCGAGAAGCGCACGCAGTGCTTGGTGATCATCAGCGAGACTTCGCCTTCTTCTTCCTTGCTCTCGTAGGCCGCGTCAATTACCTTGACGCCATGCTTCATATAGAAGTCATGCGCCTTTTGGTTGAACACATTAGAGAGATAGCTCAGTGTGTCTTCCGGGAAAGGCGCAGGCGGCTCTACCGGGAGCGCGCGCGGCAGGCGCACAAAGCCGGCTTCGCGGGCGGCTTCCAGCGCAGCCACGGCATCGCGGCGCAGCTGGTTCAAGGCGGAGGCCGGGATAAACCAGGGCTGGTCCATCTGCAGGCTGATGTCATGCACCGAGAAAATGGTGGCGCCAAAGCGGCCCAGCTGGTCGCGCAAGCTGGCCTCGGCCCGCGCGCTATCCGTGGCGGGCTGGTGCAGCTGCACCAGGTGGGCGCTGCCGACAAAGCCGTCATCGTCGGTCAGGGTCAACGCAAAGCCGTCCACCGTTTGGCCAAGCTGGGCCCAGAGGCCAATGCGGCGCTCGCTGGACTTTTTGTCCAGGCTGCGTACCCAGTCCATGTCGCGGTTGCGGTTCACTTCCAGGCCCTTGCGCAGGTCCTTGAAGCCGGCGATCGGGTCCTTGGGGAACACGCGCCACAGCGATTGCTTCGCATCCACCGATTCGGCACGGTTGATCTGCATGCCGACCAGCTCTTTTTGCAGGTCGTAGTAGCACAGTCCATCGCCGTTGTGCAGCACGGTGTCGCGGCTGGAGGTTTCCAGCTCGACAAAGTTCTCGCCCACCTTGGTCACCCAGCCAATCGCGCGGCCGGGGGTCTTGGGGGTGTCAAAGGCGCCGATATCGTCCTTGCGGCCATTGACGAAGTAGTCGGTGAACTCGCGGTTGAAGTTCTGGTCCGGATCGGGTGTGAAGCTGAAGCTGGTGCGGCCCGACGACGAGCGCGCCAGCGGCGCATCCGAGAACTCGCGCTCTTCGATGATCTCGTCGAGCAGCTTGCGGTAGTGGGCTGTGATGTTCTTCACATAGCCCATGTCCTTGTAGCGCCCCTCAATCTTGAAGCTGCGCACCCCCGCATCGATCAGCGCGCGCAGGTTATCGCTCTGGTTGTTGTCCTTCATCGACAGCACATGCTTTTCATGCGCAATGATGCGGCCCTGGGCGTCCAGCACCTCGTAGGGCAGGCGGCAGGCCTGGTTGCAATCGCCCCGGTTGGCGCTGCGGCCGGTGTGGGCATGGGTGATGTAGCACTGGCCCGAGTAGGCGACGCACAAGGCGCCATGCACAAAGAACTCAATCGTCGTGCGGGCCGGGTCGGTCGCAGCACGCACAGCGGCAATTTGTTTCAGATCCAGCTCACGCGCCACCACGATCTGCGACAGCCCCGCATCCTGCAGAAAGCGGGCTTTCTCGGGCGTGCGGATATCGCTTTGGGTGGAGGCATGCAGCTGGATCGGCGGCAGGTCCAGCTCCAGCAGGCCCATGTCCTGGATGATCAGCGCATCGGCGCCGGCCTCATACACCTGCCAGGCCATCTGGCGCGCGCCTTCGAGCTCGTCATCGCGCAAGATGGTATTGAGCGTGATGAAGATGCGGCTGCCAAAGCGGTGCGCATGGCTGATGAGGCGCTCCAGATCGCGGATGTCATTGCCCGCCGTGGCGCGTGCGCCAAAGGCAGGCCCGCCGATATAGACGGCATCGGCGCCATGGTTGATGGCTTCAATCCCAATATCGGCATCGCGGGCCGGGGAGAGCAGTTCGAGCTGGTGGGGCAGGAGGGACATAGGGGGCGGATTATCTCAGCAGACGGCCGATATCCGGGGCTGGCAGTCAACATTGCCGAGCGCTTTCACGGGCCGCTGATTCCAGCCTCAGAAGCCAGTACACGCTGCTGGGCTGATAATTGGCGCTTTGCAAGCTGCGGGGGAGGGCGCCATGCGTGCGATTTTTGGTTTGCTGGGGTTGTTGGTGGTCATGGCCATTGTTGCCGTTTTGATGAAGCAGAACCTGCATGCCACGGCTGCGGACCCAGGCGCAGCAAACAGCAATGCGGTGACGGCTCCCGCCATCGATACCAGTGGCAATGTGCATGAACAAAGCCAGCAGATTCAGCAACGGGTGCGTGATGGCTTGAACGACGCGCTCCAGCAGGGTGAGCAGCGGCTCAAGGATGCGGATCAATGACAGCGCATGACTGCCGGGTCTGCACCGCAGCCTTTGGGGTGAGGGTCTGAATGTCTCTGTTACCTCATACTTTGCCCCCTCTACCCGACGACGCACACTGGATGCGCGCCGCGTTGGAGCAGGCGCGCGCTGCGGCTGAGGCGGGCGAAGTGCCCGTGGGCGCCGTGGTGGTGCGTGCGGGCGAGATTGTGGGGCGGGGCTTTAACCACCCGATTGGCGCGCATGACCCCAGCGCCCATGCCGAGATCGAGGCGCTGCGCGATGCGGCCAAGCGGCTGGGCAATTACCGGCTCGATGGCTGCACCTTGTATGTCACCTTGGAGCCCTGCGCGATGTGTGCGGGCGCCATCTTGCATGCGCGGCTGGATCGCGTGGTCTGGGGTGCTGCCGAGCCGCGCACCGGTGCCGGCGGATCGGTGCTAGACCTTTTTGCCCAGGCCGCGCTGAACCACCACACCGCCGTGACCACCGGGGTGCTGGCGGACGACGCCGCCTCCTTGCTCACTGAATTTTTTGGCACCCGCCGTGTGCAGCAAAGGCTGCAGGCGCTGGCCGGCCACCCGCTGCGTGATGATGCTTTGCGCACGCCGGATGGGTTGTTTGCCCCGGCGCTCGATTGCGGCTGCGCCAGTTGCTTTTACAGCGATTGGCCGTCCTTGGGCGGCCTGCGTCTGCATGTCAAAGACAGCGCGGGCCAGAACGCTTCGCCATCTGCCGCCGCCCGTCAATGGCTGCTGCTGCCAGGCATGCCGGCGCAGCAAGGTCTGTTCCGCGAACTGGCAGCCGGTTTGGCTGCGCAGGGCGATCGTGTGGTTGCCCCCGATTGGCTGGGCCTGGGGCGCAGCGACAAGCCCAAAAAGGACCAGCGCCTGAGTGATGCGCAGCAGTTGGCGATGCTACAAGACCTCCTCCAGCATTTGCAGCTGGATGGCGAACGGGGGCTGGTAGTCGTCGCACATGGCGATGCCGCGCGCCTGGCCCAGGCCCTGGTGGCGAAGCAGGCAGCGCTGGGCCGACCGGTGCAAGGGTTGTGGCTGATCAATCCGCCTAACGCCGCAGCGCCAAGCGCAGACTACCGGCTTTGGTTGGAGCAGTTGCAGCGCAAGCTGGCATTGGATATAGCGGCTGCGCTGCAAACCAGTGCGACCGGTGCCGTGATGGATGCAGACCGCCAGCAATGGGCGGCACAGTTCCCCGACAAAGGCTATCGCGCAGGGCTGCGCGCCTGGGCGCGTGATGCGTTGGCGGCGCTGGATGCGGCTGCTTTAACATCGGCTCCCCTCAAGCAAACCATGCCGATTCTTATAAGCATCGGTGAGCAGGCACGCTGGTGGCCTGCGCCTTCGCAGGGCCTGGATGCCTGGCTGGCCGATGTGGCGGTAGCGACTGGCACGGCAGGCCCACTGGCTTCGCAGCGCTGCGCAGGCGGCGACTGGCTGCCCCTGCAAAACAGCGCGGCATTGCTGCAGGCCAGCCGATTCTTTGATGCGGGTGCACAGCCCGCAGCGCTGGGCTTGGTGTCGGCGACTTTGCGGTGAGCCTGTCTGCTGCACAATAGTCCGCAGCTTTTTTCATTTTCTGACCGACTTTTTTGTTATGAGCTCCACCCCAAAAAACCAGGCCCCGATCACCGGCATCATCCACCACCCCTACACGCCCGATGCGCCTTTTGCGGCACCCCAGCCAGGGGTGTTCAAGGCGTCGAGCGTGTTCTTCCCCAATGTGGCGGCGATGCGCAGCTGGGACTGGAAGGACAAGAGCGCCTTCACCTACGGCCTGCACGGCACGCCGACCACCTACATCCTGGAAGAGCGCATTGCCACCCTGGAAGGCGGCAGCCACTGTGTGCTGGTGCCCAGCGGCCTGGCATCGATCTCGGTGATTGGCCTGGCGCTGCTCAAGAGCGGTGACCATGTGCTGCTGCCCGATAACGTCTACGGCCCCAGCAAGGGCTTTGCCGAGAGTGAGCTGCAGCGCTTTGGCGTCAGCATCGGCTACTACGACCCGATGCGCGTGGACCATTGCGCCAGCCTGATCCAGGACAACACGCGTTTGGTCTGGCTGGAGGCTGCCGGCTCGGTCAGCATGGAGTTCCCCGATCTGGCCGGCCTCGTGCGCCTGTGCCAACAAAAGGGCATTGCAACCGCGCTGGACAACACCTGGGGTGCCGGCCTGGCCTTCAACTGCTTTGACCTCGATGGCGATGGCAGCTACCGCCTGGGCGTGGATGTGTCGGCGCATTCGCTCACCAAGTACCCCAGCGGCGGCGGCGATGTGCTCATGGGGTCCATCGTGACGCGCGATGCCGCCGTGCACCGCAAGGTGCAGGCCACGCATATGCACCTGGGCCTGGGTGTGGGGGTGAACGACATCGAGACGGTGCTGCGCAGCCTGCCCAGTCTGGCGCTGCGCTACCACGCGCAAGATGCGGCTGCCCGGCAGTTGGCAGCCTTTATGGCAGACCACCCGGCCGTTGTGCAGTTGCTGCATCCGGCCTTTGCCGGATCGCCCGGCCACGCGCATTGGCAGCAGCTGTGTGGTGAAGGCAATGTGGCAGGCAAGCAGGGCGCTGCGGCGGGGCTGTTCAGCGTGGTGATTGATCCGCGCTTTAGCCAGCAGCAGATCGACCTGTTCTGCGAAAGCCTGCGCTTGTTCAAGCTGGCTTACAGCTGGGGCGGCCCAATCAGCCTGGTGGTGCCTTACAAGATTGGCAGCATGCGGGCGATCAGTGAGTCGCAGCTGCATCCGGGCACTGTGGTGCGCTTCTCGATCGGGCTGGAAGATGCGCATGACCTGCAGCAGGATTTGGCGCAAGCGCTGCAAAAAGCCTTTGGCTAAGGCCTCTGCCTCAGCGGTAGAGCCAAGCCCTTGAATGCCGCCAGCATTGCGCTGGCGGCATTTTTTATTTCATCAGTTTTTGCAGCTCGGGCCAGACATTGGCCAGCAGCTGCGGGTGGGCGCTGGCCAGCGGGTGGATACGGTCGGCCTGGAAGTTTTTCTGCGAATCGGGTACATCGGCCACGCCGTGCAGCAGGAAGGGCACGACAGCGGTTTTTTTCTCGCGCGCCAGGCTGGTAAAGACCTGGGCAAAGTCCGTGGTGTACTTGGTGCCGTAGTTGGGGGGCACCTGCATGCCCAGCAGCAGCACCTGGGCACCAGCCTTTTGGGCGCTGTCCACCATAGCAGCCAGGTTGGCCTGGGTGCTGGCCAGCGGCAGGCCGCGCAGCGCATCGTTCGCGCCCAGCTCCAGCACAACAATGCCCGGCTTGTGCTGCGTCAGCAGCTGGCCGAAACGGGCGCGGCCGCCGGCAGTGGTATCGCCGCTGATGCTGGCGTTACGCACCTGATAGGCGTTGGCTTTTTTGCTTTGTTCCAGCTTGTCCTGCAGCAGGGCTACCCAGCCGGATCCGCGTGCAATGCCGTACTCGGCGCTGATCGAATCTCCCACCACCAAAATCGTGGCAGGCGTTTGTGGTGCAGCTGCCTGTGCTGTAAAACCTATAGCGATGGAGGTCATCATTGACAAGGCTACGATGCTGCGAAGGCACCGGCGCCGTGTGGCGGGTGTTCGTTCATTGGAGAAGAGATTGGTTGTCATGACAGATGCTGTGCTTTCTCAATCGCAGGCGCCCGAGGCGGTGTTGGTGGCCCAGGGCCTGGGTAAATCGGTCTCGGATTCGACCGGCAGTTTGACGATTCTGCGTGATGTGGACTTTAGCATCGCCAAAGGGGAAACCGTCGCCATAGTCGGTGCTTCGGGCTCGGGCAAAAGCACCTTGCTGTCGATCCTCGCCGGCCTCGATACCCCCAGCGTGGGGACAGTGCGGGTGACGGGCCAAGACATCTTTGCGCTGAGCGAGGATGACCGTGCCGCGCTGCGTGCGCGCACGATGGGCTTTGTGTTTCAGAACTTTCAATTGATGGGCAATTTGACGGCGCTGGAAAACGTGATGCTGCCCCTTGAGCTGGCTGGCCAGCGCGATGCCCGCAAGCAGGCTACTGCCATGCTCGAACGCGTGGGCCTGGGCCAGCGCCTGTCGCACTACCCCAAGCTGTTGTCGGGTGGCGAACAGCAGCGCGTGGCCCTGGCTCGCGCCTTTGTGGTGCAGCCCGCCGTGCTGCTGGCCGATGAGCCCACCGGCAGCCTGGACTTTGCCACTGGCGAGGCGGTGATGCAGCTGGTGATGGACCTGAACCGCGAAGCGGGCACCACCCTCATCATGGTCACGCACGACCGGGCGATTGCTGCCCAGTGCCAGCGCGTCATCACCATTGCCGCTGGCGCCGTGGTGCAGGACAGCCGCGTTTAGAGCCACTAATACAACCCTTGATACGTCGTTGCCTGGCCGGCCGCACCCTGCCTTGTCGTACTCCTGTACTGCCTGCGGCAGGGCGCCTAGTCGGGGACGCCTAGTCTCAACCGCAAACCTGCGGTTTGCTGGGTCGTCTTAGTGGCTCTTATGTGTCCACCGCTTTTTTTTCATGCATTAAGACATCGGTAAGCTCCGCCCGCCACAGTGCCAACGTACAGATTGCGCTGTTGCTGGGTGAACACCCATCCAGAGCGGCCTTCTGCTTTTGGGGCTTGCGATGGAAGAACTGAATCTGCAATGGTTTGCATGGATGGCCGGGGGCTTTGCGCCGACGGCCTGGGTGTTGGAGCTGGCCCGCTGGCTGGGCATGGATGGCGTTGCGCTGGCAGGTGCCGCCTTGCTCTGGCTGTGGTGGAGGCGGCCGGCTGACCGCCTGTACCTGCTGGGCAGCATGCTGTGCTGCGCCGCTGCCGTGTTGCTGGCGCACCGGCTCGCTATCTGGCTGGGGCATCCGCGCCCCTTTGTGATGGGGCTGAGCCCTGCCTATATTGAGCATGCCGCGCGGGGCTCGCTCCCGAGCGCGCATGCCAGTTCACTCTTTACCCTGGGCTTTTGCCTGCTCTGGCTGCGGCAGCTGCGCCTGGGCGGCGCAGCCATTGTGGCCGTGGCGCTGGCGGTGAGCTGGGGCCGTGTGTACAGCGGTGTGCATTTTCCGCTCGATATTGCTGCCGGCGCTGCGCTGGGCGGGGTGATTGCGCTGTTGTACGGTTGGCTGTGGCGGCATGCCGGGCCGGTGGTGCAAGAGCCTGTGGATCAGGCTCTGCAAGACGCCGCCGCGCCACGCCCATCGTCACTGCCCGCATCGGTGGAGTAAGGCATGAACACGCTCGCTACTGCGCGCGCAGTGCCCGCCCGCTTTGCCTGGGCGATCGAGGCACGCATGGGGGTGTTGGTGGCAGTGTGGCTGCTGGCGCTGTCCTGGCTGCGGCCGCTCAGCGATCCTGATGAGGGGCGCTATGCGGTGGCTGCCTTGCAGATGCTGCGCAGTGGTGATTGGGTAACGCCTGCGCTCAACGGCCTGCCGTTTTTCCACAAGCCGCCGCTGTACTACTGGCTGGCTGCCACGGGCTACCAGATAGCCGGCGTGCACGAATGGGTAGCGCGCCTGCCGTCGCTGCTGGGCGCATGGCTGGCTGCTATGTCCTTGTTGGTCTTGCTCAAGCGCTATGCCAGCCAATCGGTGGCTGTCGCCGCTGCCGTGGTGCTGGTGACCATGCCCTACACCTATATGGCAGCGCAGTACGCGAATATGGACATGCTGTTGGCCGGCTGCTTGACGGCCTGCATCTGCAGTGCGGCGATGGCGACCTTGGAAGCGGCCAAAGGCGCCAGTCGCAGTAATTGGATCGCTTGGTTGGCGAGTGCCAGCGCCTGGGCCGGACTGGGCTTTTTAGCCAAGGGCCTGATCGCGCTGGTGCTGCCCGGCATGGTCTGGGCTATCTGGCTGGTGTGGGAGCGGCGTTGGCGCCAATGGTGGCTGCCGCTGCATGCAGCAGCCTGGTTGCCCGTGCTGCTGATAGCGGGGCCCTGGGTGTGGATGGCGCAGCAGCGCCATAGCGGCTTCTTCCATTATTTTTTTGTGACCCAGCACTTTCAGCGCTACACCGGCAGCAGCTTTAACAACCCGCAGCCCTGGTGGTTTTATGGCGCCGTGATTGCGCTGGCGGCCTTGCCCTGGACGGCCTGGGGCCTTGTTGCTGGCTGGCGCAGCTGGAGGCGCCAACCACGCGCAGCACGGCCAGCAGCGCCGTCTTTGGTGCGGAGCCTGGACCGGCTGATGCTGGTCTGGTTTGCCGTCATCGTGCTGTTCTTCTCGGTGCCGCACAGCAAAATTGTTGGCTATGTGCTGCCTGCGCTGCCGCCGCTGGCCTATGCGGTGGTGCGCCTGGTGCAAGCCGCTGGCTGGCAGCGCTGGGGTCGGCGCATGGTAGCCTTGGCCGCGCTGTTGTGTGTGGTGTTGGCGGTGGTGCTGGGCACGGTGGCAGTGCCTGCCAAGGCCCAATGGCGGGCATTGCGCAGCCTGCCAGTCCAATCGGCCGACCGGCTGGTGATGCTGGAGCATCTGTACTACGAAGTGCCGTTTTACCTGCCCGCGATGGCTGCGCCCTTGGTGGTGGATGACTGGAACACCGAAGGCCAGCAGGCCGACAACTGGAAGAAGGAGTTGACGGATGCCGCTGCATTTGCCCCGGGGTTGGGTAGCACGCTGCTGCTGGATACCCAGGGCCTGCAAGCCTATGCCTGCGCGCATCCTCAGCAGCGCCTGTGGGTTGTGGGCAGTGCCGAAGCTGCGCAGCGGCGATGGCCGGGGCTGGTTGCCGCAGCGCCTGCCTTGCACTTGGGTAGCGCGCAGGTATGGACGCTGGATGCGGCCCAAGCCTGCCGGGGATGAGGGCGGCGGTAAGGGCGGCAGCGCTGCGCGCCTTGGCCTACATGGCAGGTCGTAAAGCCGGGGTATAACCAGAAAGTTTCATCCCCTCTGCAAGTCTGGAAAGTGAGAATGACCGTGGCAAAACCCAAAATCGGCGTGATCGTTGGCAGCAACAGCAAGACCTCCATCAACAAACAACTGGCCCATGGCCTGGTGAACCTGGTGCAAGACCAGGCGGACTTCGAGTTCCTCGATCTGAGCGGCTTGCCCATCTACAACCGCGATGATGATGCCGATGCCTACCCGGCAGCCTTTACCGCCTTCAAAGACAAGGTGCGCGGCAAAGACGGCATTTTGCTGGTGACGCCCGAGCACAACCGCTCGGTACCGGCTTACCTGAAAAACGCGCTCGACGGCGCCAGCCGCCCTTATGGCAGTGGCGCCTGGAACGGCATCCCTGCTGGCATCATCGGCACCTCAACAGGCGGCCCGGCGACCTCGATGGCCCAGCAGCATCTGCGCAATATCATCGTGTTTCTGGATATGCCCGCGATGGCGCAGCCTGAAGGTTTTATCCGCTGGACCGATCGCCTGGTGAGCGCTGACGGCAAGGTGGCGGAGGCCAGCGAAAAGTTTTTGCGTGGCTATATGGACCACTTCCTCGCCTGGGTGGCCAAGCACCCCAAACAATAAACCTGCCCAGCGCAATCAACATGGCTGCGGTACGATGCAGCCATTTTTTCGACCAAGGCTGCCATGTTGAATCTCCCCCTTCACCACCTGTACCGCGCCGCCGCGCCTGATACCTCTGCTCCCTGGCTGCTGGTGCTGATGCATGGCGTGGGCAGCAATGAGCAAGATCTGTTTGGCCTGGCCGGCATGGTGCCGCCAGCCTTCCATGTGCTGAGCTTGCGTGCGCCCTACACCTTGGGCCCCAGCAGCTATGCCTGGTTCCAGTTTGGCGTGAACCCCGATGGCAGCCGCACCATCGACACCGCGCAGGAAAAAGCCAGCCGCGCGCTCGTCGCCCAGACCTGTGCCGAGGCGGCCCAGGCCTTGAACATACCGGCCGAGCGGGTGGTAGTGGGTGGCTTTAGCCAGGGCGGCATCATGTCGCTGTCCGCGCTGCTAACCCAGCCGCAAATGCTGCAGGCGATCATGGTGTGGCACAGCCGTCTGTTGCCGGAGATTGCGGCGGAGCAGGTCGCTCCCGAGCAATTGGCAGGGCGCAAAGCCTGGATCAGCCATGGCACTGCCGACAATGTGATTCCGCTGGCGCAGGCCCATGCGATCCGCACGGCGCTGCAAGCGATGCCTGTTGAGCTGGCCTACCACGAGTACCCCTGCCGCCATGAGCTGCACCCGCAAGAGCTGCAGGACAGCATGGCTTGGCTGCAGGCGCTGACACAGGCGCAGCGCGTCTAAATTCTTGAGTGCTTAGCCCGCGTCAGGGCGGAACAGCCCGGCCAGCATGCGGTCGAGCTGCGGCCATTCCTGCGCGAAGTGGCTGCGGTTGACAAAGAAGGCCTCGCAGGCCACTGCAAAAAACTCGGCCGGGGCCGTTGCGCCATAGCTGTCGAGCCAGGGGGCCGGCTCGCCAAAGCGCTGCGCTTTGGCAATCGCGTGGCCAAAGGCCTGGAAGGACGATGCCCAGGTGCGCTCCCAGGTCTGGCGTGCCTCTGCCGCGCTGGCCAGGCCCAGAAAATGGCCGGGCAGCGAGGGGTAGCCATCGGCACCGCCATTGCGCATATCGATCTTGTGGCAAAACTCGTGGATGACGACGCTGGTGCCGCGCTCGTTTTGCTGCAAAGGGTCTTGGGCAATCGCAGCCCAGCTGAGGGTGACGGGGCCATGCTGCATGGCCTCGCCCTCTAGCATCATGCGCCGGTGCGAGATAAGGCCGGCCTCATCATGCATATCTCTGGCGGCCACCATGGTGCCGGGATGCACGACGATTCCGACAAAATCATCGTAGAGGGCGATGGCTTGCTCTGCCTCGCCACGGTGGAGCAGGGGCACACAGGCCTGCGCGGCAATGGTCAGCGCCATCGCGTCGCTCACCACCAGACCATGGGCGCCCGAGAATTGTTTTTGGCGCAGAAACAGCGCGCTGAGCGCCCGCAACTTGGCTTTTTCTTCAAGCGACAGCGCTTGGAAAAAGGGGTATTTTTGCAGCACCTGTAGCCACAGGGTCGCGGGGATCTCAGGCACGGGCCGCGCCAGTGCGCGCAGGCGTGACCAGGTGCGGTGCAGCCAGGCCATTGGTTAGCAGGCGCCGGGCTGTGGTGGCCGCGCTAGATAGTCGTTCAGCGCAATGCGCTGCAGGCCCGCAGCATCCATGCGCAGCACTTCGGCGCGGGCGGGTTCCAGGTCGGTGTCCCAATCGGTCAGCACCACGCGCTGGTGCTCGGCATCCAAGGGGTGGCTGGCAGGGCGGTGGGTGTGGCCGTGGATCAGGGTCGGGGCATGGGCGGAATGCAACCAGGCCAGGGCCGCTTGGGTGTCCACATCAGCGGTGATCACTTCGCGCATGCGGCGCGCCTCACTCTGGTTGCGCATGGCGCCCGCCAGCTGGCGGCGCTGGGCCAGCGGTTGGGCCAGAATCTGCTGCTGCCAGGCGGGGCTGCGTGCCATGGCTCTAAAGCGCTGGTATTCGGTATCTTCCACGCAAAGTGCATCGCCATGGCTGAGCAGCCAGCGCTGGCCCAGAAACGCAATGCAGCTGGGATCGGGCAGCAATTGCATGCCGGTGCGCTCGGCAAACTGCGCGCCTACCAAAAAGTCGCGGTTGCCATGCATGAAGAAGAGGGCGCGCTGGCTGCTGGCCTGTTGCAGGGTCTGGGCGCATTCGGCCTCAAAGCTGCCGACTTCGTCCAGGGCATCGTCGCCCACCCAGGCTTCAAACAGGTCGCCCAGCATAAAGATCGCATCGGCCGTACTGGCTTGCAAGTAATGCTGCCAGCTCTGCCAGGTCAGTGGCAGCTGGGGTTGCAGATGCAGATCGGAGATGAATTCGATGCTGCGCCAGGCGGGGGGCGCAGCGAAGGCATGGACTGCCGTGGTGGCCAACTGGGCACGCAATGCCTCATGAGGGTTTGCGGCGCTAGAGTCGGTCGGGCTGTCCATGCAAATGGTCGCGGCCTATTACAGGGCCACAGCCTTTTCGATCAGCAGCTCGTCCTTAGGCACATCTTGGTGCATGCCCTTGGAGCCGGTCTTGACAGCCTTGAGCTTGTCGACCACGTCGTTGCCGCCGACCACCTTGCCGAACACGGCATAGCCCCAGCCGCTAGGCGTAGGCGAGGTGTGGTTCAGGAAGTCGTTCTTGGCCACGTTGATGAAGAACTGGGCGGTAGCCGAGTGAGGATCGCTGGTGCGGGCCATCGCCACGGTGTACTCGTCGTTCTTCAAGCCGTTTTGGGCTTCGTTCTGGATGGGGGCTTGGGTGGACTTTTGGTCCATGCCCGATGCAAAGCCGCCACCTTGAACCATGAAGCTGTTGATCACGCGGTGGAAGATCGTGCCGTCATAGTGGCCGCTCTTGACGTAGCTCAGGAAGTTCTCGGTGGACTTGGGGGCTTTTTCTGCATCCAGCTCCAGCGTGATCACGCCGTGGTCTTTGATGTGCAGTTCAACTTGTGGATTGGTCATGGTGTTTTTCCTGTTGAGAAAGGTGGGAAGGGTGCAGCGGGCTTGGGGTTAAAGCCCGCTGCAAGGCCATTTACTTGACGACGGTGGCCGACTTGATGATGACCGGGGTCTTGGGCACGTTCTGGTGCGGGCCGGCATTGCCGGTTTGCACCGCCTTGATCTTGTCGACCACATCATTGCCGCTGACGACCTTGCCAAACACCGCGTAGCCATGGCCATCGGGGTTGGGGGCGTTCAGCGATTCGTTGTTCTGCACATTGATGAAGAACTGTGCGGTGGCCGAGTCGGGCACGGCGGTGCGGGCCATCGCCACGGTGTAGGTGTTGTTCTTGAGGCCGTTGTTGGCCTCCAGCGCGATTGGCGAGCGCGCAGGCTTTTGCTGCATGTCGGGGGTGAAGCCACCGCCCTGGATCATGAAGTTGCCGATTACCCGGTGGAAGATGGTGCCGTCATAGAACTTGTCGTTCACGTACTGCAGGAAGTTGGCCACCGTCTTGGGGGCCTTTTCCGGATTCAGCTCCACCACGATGTCGCCCATCGAGGTGGCCAGCTTCACGCGGGGATGGTCAGCGGCTTGCGCAGCGCTGGTCAGCAACATGCCGCCGGCCAGTGCCAGGCCGCCCAGAATGGAAAGGGTGTGTCGTTTGGAAGGCATCGGTTTCCTCTGTCGTCGAATACGGTAGATGGCCAGCGCAGGGCGCTGCGGGGTCCGCAAGGCATGCTGCGCTGCGCGCAAATCATGGGCCATTGCACGGTGTGCGTTGCACCGAGTTGAGGGCCAACGGTGCAAGATTCAAGGCAGGGCCTTTACTTTTTTGCGTCGGTCGCCGCTGCCGCTGCCGGGGCAGCGGGTGCGGCGGCGGCTGGCGCTGCAGCAGCCGCGGGCTGGGCCCGGGTTACCAACAGGCGCAGGCTGCTGATCTTGGGTTGCAAGCGGCTTTGCTGGGCCGGCGCCAGGCTGCTGGCCTTGCTCAGTGCCTGCTCGGCCAGGCGTATGTAGATATCGCCCAGGTTCTCATAAGCGGTGGAATAACCGGGGTTGGCGCGCACGGCATCTTGCAGCGCGCGGCTGGCTTTTTCCAGCTGGTTGTTCTGGGCGTAGAGCACGGCCAGGTTGTTGTAGGGCTCGGGCAGTTCGGGGTATTCCTGCACCAGCTTTTCAAAGGTGGCGGTGGCCTCGTCGCGCTGGCCGGCGTTCATCTGGGCCACACCCTGCAAAAAGCGCCATTGCGGATCGCGCGGCGCTTGCTGGATCTTGGGCTCCAGCTGCTCCAGGGCCAGCGCGGTTTGGCCGGACTGGATCAGCTTTTCCACCGCAGCGTAATCGTCTGCGTAGGCGGCGCTGCAGCTGAGCGCCAGCGCAAGCAGCGCGGCACGTGGCACCAGGGGGGAGAAAAGGCAACTGACTAACTTCATAGGGTTCGGGCGCGCTGGGCGCGTGCAAAGGGCCTGCAGGCTTATACTGCAGCGCATTGTAGCTGAGGGGGCTTGCGCCCCTGAACGGCGGGCGGCCAGGGTTTCCAGGGCATGGGGGCCGGGCTTCAGCTACCATACACCGTTCGGCGATCCATGCCGGGCTGCTGTGCATCCAGATCCCCTGCAAACCCTCTCCTTGGGGGAGGGGCGCGGATCGGGATGGGACGCCAGGCGTCTTTCCCTCTCTCAACCACTACCACGCTAATTTTTCATGAGTTTGCGCATCTACAACACGCTTTCGCGTGCGCTGGAGTCATTTGTTCCGATTGAGCAGGGCCATGTCCGCATGTATGTATGCGGCATGACGGTCTATGACCTCTGTCATCTGGGACATGCGCGCTCGATGCTGGCGTTTGATGTGGTGCAGCGCTGGTTGCGCGTCAGCGGCCTCAAGGTGACCTATGTGCGCAATGTCACTGACATTGAAGACAAGATCATTCGCCGCGCCGTGGAAAACGGCGAGACCATCCGCAGCCTGACCGACCGCATGATTGCGGCCCTGCACCAGGATGCCGATGCGCTGGGCATTGAACGGCCCACGCATGAGCCGCGCGCTACCGAATACGTGCCGCAAATGCTGTCCATCATCTCGCAGTTGGAAGAAAAAGGCCTGGCCTACCGCACCGAGGGCGGTGATGTGAACTATGCCGTGCGCAAGTTTGCCGGCTACGGCAAGCTGTCGGGCAAGTCGCTCGATGAGCTGAATGCGGGCGAGCGCGTGGCCGTGCAGGACGGCAAGCAAGACCCACTGGATTTTGTGCTGTGGAAGAGCGCCAAGCCCACCGAGCCCGACGAGGCCAAGTGGCAGAGCAGCTATGGCACCGGCCGCCCTGGCTGGCATATCGAATGCTCGGCGATGAGCTGCGCGCTGCTGGGCGAAACCTTCGACATCCATGGCGGCGGCGCTGACCTGCAGTTCCCCCACCACGAGAACGAGATTGCCCAAAGCGAAGGCGCGCACGACAAGCAGCTGGCCAAGCTGTGGATGCACAACGGCTTTATCAATGTCGACAACGAGAAGATGTCCAAGTCCTTGGGCAACTTCTTCACGATCCGCGATGTGCTCAAGCGCTACGACGCCGAGACCATCCGCTTCTTTGTGGTGCGCAGCCACTACCGTAGCCCGCTCAATTACAGCGATGTACACCTGGACGATGCCCGCAATGCGCTCAAGCGCCTCTACACCGCGCTGAGCCTGGTGGCCGCCGAGCCGGTGACCATCGACTGGAGCCACCCGAGCGCAGCGCGCTTCAAGGCGGCGATGGACGAGGACTTTGGCACGCCCGAAGCGGTGGCCGTGCTGTTTGAGCTGGCTGCCGAAGTCAACCGCAGCCAATCGTCTACGGTGGCTGGCTTGCTCAAAGCGCTGGCTGCTACCTTGGGCCTGCTGCAAGCCGACCCTGCTGCCTACCTGCAAGCCGGCGCCACGGTGGATGCCGCTCATGTAGAGGCGCAGATTGCACTGCGAGCTGCCGCCAAGGCGGCCAAGAACTATGCGGAATCCGACCGCATCCGCGCCGAGCTGTTGGCACAAGGGGTGGAGCTCAAGGATTCGGCGCAGGGGACGACCTGGACCGTGGTGCAGGCGGGCGCTTGATGCGCAAGCTGTGTCTGGCCATCCTGCCTGTAGCGTCCAATCCCTCTTTCTAGCCGCATGCCTGGTATCAGCAACAAGCCGCTGTCAGCGGACGATTGGGCCGTCGCCTGCAAACACCTGGCCCGCAAGGACCGGGTGATGCGCCGGCTGGTGCCTCTGTACGCCAGGGAGATGCTGCGCCGCGAAGCCGATGGCTTTGCGTTGCTGATGCGCTCCGTCGTGTGGCAGCAGCTGTCCGAAACATCAGCGCGGCAGTTGTGGAAACGGCTGATGGCCGTGCCGGGAGCCACCACGCCCAAAGGCTTGCTGGCGCTCAGCGATGAGGCGGCCAAGGCCATGCGCCTGCCGCAGCGCAAGCTGGGCTATCTGCGCGATTTGGCCGCCTGGTTTGTGCAAGAGCCCAAGGACGCGCTGTCCTGGGTGCATATGGATGATGACGCTGTCATCGAGCAGCTGATGGCGCAGCGCGGTTTGGCCCGTTGGGGCGCCGAGATGTTTTTGCTGTTCCACCTGGGGCGGCCCAATGTGCTGGCCATTGATGATGCAGCGCTGCTGCAGGGCATCAGCGACCATTATTTTTCGGGTGAGGCAGTCAGCCGCAGCGATGCGCGCGAGGTGGCCCAGGCCTGGCAGCCCTGGGCCAGCGTGGCGGCCTGGCTGATTTGGCGGTCCCAAAATGCCATGCCACTGGGGCAGGATGCAGATTGACCGGGCTTGGCCGCATGCGGTTACACTGTCGGTCGTTATGAGAAGGCTGCTTGCGGCGCTTCCCGAGGAGAATCATTTTGGCGAAAAGAACCTTCCTGGATTTCGAGCAACCGATTGCGGAGCTGGAAACCAAAATTGATGAACTGCGCTATGTGCAAAGCGAAAGCGCAGTCGATATCTCTGAAGAGATTGACCAGCTCAGCAAGAAAAGCCAGCAGCTGACCAAGGACATCTACAGCGAACTCTCACCCTGGCAGATCACCAAGATCGCGCGCCATCCCGAGCGTCCTTACACCCTGGACTATGTCAACGAGATCTTTACCGATTTCGTCGAGATGCATGGCGACCGGCACTTTGCCGATGACCTGTCCATCGTGGGCGGCCTGGCGCGCTTCAATGGCAATGCCTGCATGGTGGTGGGCCACCAAAAGGGCCGCGACACCAAGGAGCGCACCTTGCGCAACTTTGGCATGAGCAAGCCCGAGGGCTACCGCAAGGCGCTGCGCCTGATGAAGACCGCCGAGAAGTTCAAGCTGCCGGTGTTCACCTTTGTCGATACGCCTGGCGCCTACCCCGGTATTGAGGCTGAAGAGCGCGGCCAGTCCGAAGCCATTGGCCGCAATATCTACGAAATGGCGCAGCTGGAAGTGCCGATCATCTCCACCATCATCGGTGAAGGTGGCTCGGGCGGCGCGCTGGGTATCTCGGTGGCCGACCAGGTGCTGATGCTGCAGTACTCGGTGTACTCGACCATCAGCCCTGAAGGCTGTGCCTCCATTCTGTGGAAGACCAGCGAGAAGGCCCAGGAAGCGGCTGATGCCATGGGCATCACCGCGCACCGCCTCAAGGCCTTGGGCCTTATCGACAAGATCATCCATGAGCCGGTGGGCGGCGCCCAGCGCGACCACAAGCAAATGGCAGCGCTGCTCAAGCGTGGCCTGAGCGATGCCTTCCGCCAGCTGGCCGACTTGAAGCCTGCCGAGCTGCTCGACCGCCGTTATGCCCGTCTGCAAAGCTATGGCCGTTTCTCGGACACCAAAGCAGAAAACTGATGCCTGCTGCCGGCCGCTGATGCTGCGCCGCTGCTGCTGCCAAGCCTCCCTTCGCGGAGGCTTTTTGCTATGGGGGCTGCGCCATGGCTGAGCCCGCTATTGCTGCAGCGCTGAACGGCTGGCAGCCCGCCTTGCCGCTGGCCGTTGCCTACAGCGGCGGTGCCGATTCCACCGCCTTGCTCTGGGCCTGCCTGCAGCGCTTTCCCGGCCAGGTGCAGGCCATCCACATCAACCACGGGCTGCAGGCAGCGGCTAGCGTTTTTGAGGCGCATTGCCGCGCCCAATGTGCTGCTTGGGCTGTGCCCTTGCAGGTGGTGGCGGTGAATGCCCATGCGCAACCCGGCCAAAGCCCGGAGGATGCAGCGCGCATTGCCCGCTACCAGGCGCTGGCCCAGGCTGCATTGGCGGTTGCTGAAGGCGGGGAGGGCGGTATCCAGACCATGGCGCTGGCCCAGCATGCCGATGACCAGGTGGAGACCGTCGTGCTGGCGCTGTCACGCGGTGCCGGCGTTGCCGGTTTGGCAGGCATGCGTCCGCAGTGGGCGCGGGCGGGGCTGCATTGGGCGCGGCCTTACCTGGTGCTGGGCAGCGCGCAAATCCGTGCTGATTTGACTGCATTGGGTATCAGCTGGGTGGAAGACCCCACTAACAGCGACACCCGCTACACGCGCAACCGCATTCGCAACCAAGTGATGCCCGGCTTGGCGCAAGCCTTTCCGCAGATCGCGCAGACGGTAGCACGCAGCAGCGCCAATGCGGCTCAAGCGGCCGAGCTGCTCGATGACCTGGCGCAGATCGACCTGCAGGCCACCGGCGCGCCGCCGCGCATCCGCGCGCTGCAGAAGCTGACCGAGGCGCGCATGACCAATGTGTTGCGCTACTGGCTGCGCACGGTCCATGGCCAAACCCCCAGCGCTGCGCAGCTGGCGCAACTGCTGCTGCAACTTCAGCGCTGCACCACGCGGGGCCACCAAATCCATATAAAAGTGGGCCGTGGGTATATACAGCGCCACAGAGATGTCATCGATTGGTACAATCCGCCAGTTTTGGTCTGACTAATGTACGATTCCGACGGCGTGCCAAAACACTTTGCATCAACGCCGAGCTTCGTGTTTCGTCATCGTGATATTCAATGGCACTGATCGTTCATAAGTACGGCGGCACGTCGATGGGCTCCCCCGAGCGCATCCGCAATGTCGCCAAACGCGTCGCCAAGTGGGCAAGGGCTGGCCACCAGATGGTGGTGGTGCCTAGCGCCATGAGTGGCGAAACCAACCGTCTGTTGGGCCTCGCCAGTGAGCTGGCACCCAGTCGCGCAGACAAATCCTATTACCGCGAGTTGGACATGCTGGCCGCTACCGGCGAGCAGGCTTCGTCCGCCTTGCTGGCCATTGCGCTGCAGGCCGAAGGCATGCCCTCGGTGAGCTACGCCGGCTGGCAAGTGCCGGTGCGTACCGACGACAGCTACACCAAGGCACGCATTGAGTCGATCGACGACCAGCGCGTGCGGGCCGATCTGGATGCCGGCCGCGTGGTCATCGTGACGGGCTTCCAGGGTATTGATGCCAACGGCAATATCACCACCCTGGGCCGTGGTGGTTCGGACACCTCGGCTGTCGCCGTGGCCGCTGCCCTCAAGGCCGCTGAATGCCTGATCTACACCGACGTTGATGGTGTCTACACCACCGACCCACGCGTGGTGTCGGCCGCGCAGCGCCTCAAAACCGTCAGCTTTGAAGAAATGCTGGAGATGGCGAGCCTGGGCTCCAAGGTGCTGCAGATCCGCTCGGTGGAATTTGCCGGCAAGTACAAAGTGCCAATGCGTGTGCTGTCCAGCTTCACGCCCTGGGATATTGCATTGGATGAAGAGGCCAAATCCGGCACTCTGATCACATTTGAGGAAGACGAAAAGATGGAAAAGGCCCTCGTATCGGGCATCGCTTTCAACCGCAGCGAAGCCAAAATCTCCGTCCGTGGCGTGCCAGACACCCCCGGCATTGCCTACCAGATCCTGGGCCCGGTGGCAGACGCCAACATCGATGTGGACGTGATCCTGCAAAACATCGGCAAGGACGGCAAGACCGACTTCAGCTTCACCGTCAACCAGGGCGACTTCAACCGCACCGTTGAGCTGTTGCGCGAAGAAGTGCTGCCCAAGCTGGGTGCTGATGAAGTCATCGGCAATCCCAACATCTGCAAGGTGAGCATCGTCGGTATCGGCATGCGCAGCCACGTGGGCGTCGCATCGACCATGTTCCGCGCGCTGGCCGAAGAGGGCATCAACATCCAGATGATCTCCACCTCCGAAATCAAGACCTCGGTCGTGATCGACGAGAAGTACCTGGAGCTGGCCGTTCGTGCACTGCACACCGCATTTGGTCTGGATTCTGAAGAAGTTTCCAAATCGGCCTAAATTTTCAGGTTAGAATAGCTGTATTGGAAACGTGACCGAGTGGCCGAAGGTGCTCCCCTGCTAAGGGAGTATGGGGTGTAGAGCCTCATCGAGGGTTCGAATCCCTCCGTTTCCGCCAAGATGGCTTGAAATTCAAAGACTTGCAAGAGATTTTGAATTTTGTACCACTTAAAGTACCACAAAGAGCAAAGGCTGCAAACTTAGGTTTGCGGCCTTTTGTTTTTGCACCAGGATTTGTAGTTTCCCTAAATAGGGCATGCAGATGACTGCATTGCAGCGATTGCTGCCACCCTTCGATTCATTGCACGCGTTCGTTATCCACCGCATATCGGTCATCCGCGCAGCGATGTTCTAGCCGTCCCTGAAACGGCTTTCAGAGCAGCAGCCGACGCTGAACGTCAACCGCCTGAGCCAAGTCACCTTTATCGCATCGCCGAACTACAGCATTGCCGACATCGCTCTTGCGTGCACTTGCACTTGCTCTTCGTTCATTGCCGTTCAGAACTGTCTATTCCATTTGGACAGGCGCAACTAACACTTGTCCTGTTGATGTCTGTGCCCCAACCTCCGTCAGCGCCACCGCCACCGCCACCGCCACCGCCACCGCCACCGCCACCGCCACCGCCACCGCCGCAGCGTTCCTTAATTCCGGCGCCACCGCTGTTACCGCCCCCACCGCTCGCGGTCCCTGTGCCTCAGCGTCCACCGTGAGCTCCGCGACCCCATCTGTTGTATGTGCTTGAGTCAGGTTTGTTGCAGACTCTCAAGGCCGAAGTGGTGAGGCGAATGCGACCAAGAACAGGAATGGCAACGCTGGTTTGAATGCCAGCGCGCCTGCCCGGACCGGATCCGGGCGGGAAACCCAAGTCTTGTGACCGAGGGCTTACGCTTCAAACCAGTCCACATCTAGAGAAATGGAATAGCGCTGTTTTTTGCCATCTAACGCAGTGCCGCCACCCCCGATGTAAGCATGACATGAGGTGACCTGAGCATCTAATCTGGCATCTCGCAGCATGACTCGAAATGGAATCAGATCTCTCGTTGACAGATTGCCAATGCGCAGCCCATCTACAACCACGGAAACTGCTTGTTGAAAATTTTGCTGACTCTGTTCAGGCAAGAGGAATGCGATGCACTGTCGGTTGGCCGCTTCACCAAAAGTATTTCCTGCAACGCGATAGAGGTTCGAAGTTTGTGTGCCATCGTCAGCAACCTTTACCGCCTCCCCTCTTGCCCAATGCTTTTTTGAAGTGAGATTTTTTAGATTGATCGGCCCCTTATGTGAACGACGGTGGAGCTTGAAGGCAAACGGAGGTCCTCGTGAGAGAAGCCAGTACACAAAGTACGACAGCCAGCACATGACGAAAAAAAGCAAAATTTGTCCATAGGTCATAACGTTGTCGGTGATCACAGTCGGTAAACAGGTTAACTCATCTGGCCGCTCATCAAGCGTGGCCGGACTGGCGTCCTACAAGTAGGCTCTAAACGCGCTCCCAATGGATCTACTCATCCAGTCGCGGATCACTCGTCCGATGTAAATTTTTGGCACGCTTCGTATAAGGTCATTAAAAGGCGTACTGTGGGTCAAGGCAATCCATCTTGATTCGCCGCAATAGACCGGAGGTCTAAATGTTCAAATTCTCAGCCTATCCACCCGCATCTTTTTGGGACAAGGCCAAGATAAATCTTGCTGTAGCTGCCATCCCGTCTCCTCAAGAACAAGGTCCAAAGACGCCTTCGGAAAAGGAGAAACAGGATCAAGAGCAAGGCCAGCAAGCGTTCTTAGCGCTGTGACGTAGCTGCGCTCATCGGAGAGCGATTGAAGGTGGGCCTCCCACGGCATGGCAGAAGCACCAAACATGGTGCTTCTGCTTTTCAAGAGAACTAGGAATGAAGAGATCTTTCGAGGTATTTATTGGTCGACTTGGAGCACGAAATACGCGGCGCGTGGCAAGAAGTCAAACAGCCGTTCAGGTTGAAGGGTGGAAAGCCAGAAGCCACCAACTGCAAGCAGAACGGCGCGTGACAGAGCTATTACACGAAATTTATTTGATCTCGCTATGAGGCCACAGTACGTGAGATCAAGCAGGACAGCAAACGAGCAACAGGACGCATTGACTATGAAGCTGAACTTTAAAGCTGACCCAGCTAGGTTGTCGGAGATTCAAAAGACCCGGCTTGAAAGCGAAAGAATCACTTACAAGAATGGCGCGCAACCAGCGCGTTCTGTGTGGTCGGGGCGCCCCAACTACGATGGAATCGAACTTTCCTACCGGGGCCAAGAAAAAAAGATCTGGTCCAAACAAAGAAGTCACTGATGACTTAGTCCTCTACCAGTGCTGACACTGGGCGACTTGGGCCTGCTCCTGATCTCTGGGGCTGTGGGCAAATCCATGAGCCTCATGCGTCAACGGAAACCGAGTTGATCTGCGAGCCCTCATCGGAGGGCTTTTTTGCGGCGGCTGCGAAGCAGCCCGTTAGCCCCTGCTCGCCATTTAACAATTCGTTATGTCGCCCCGGCGAGTCCCAAGCCTCGGCCAGGACCTACTGATCTGAGTTCTGGAACGGGGGCTGTCGACCCACTCCGGTCTCTCGCCCTTTCCCGTAGCGGACGTGTACGCTGCGCGCGCTCGATGATAGAAGTAGGAGTTGCGTGCGAGATCCAACTGTGCGAGTAACTCGGGCAGGCCATAGTGATCTCTCAGGGCGTCAATCAGCAGTGTCGAGCAGCAACAGTCATGCGCCGCCACTTGGAGCTGCTGGTACGATGCCTCAATTCGGCCACAAGCAGTCAGTTGAGGCTGGGCACCGCTAGCTTCCATTGCTCACTCATAGTTCATATCAATCATTTATTCAACAATTGATGTATTATTGTGAGATGCAAGAAGTAAACGTCATCCGCTCACTCTCCGCTCTAGCTCATGAGGCCCGATTGCGCGTATTTCGCGCCCTTGTGGTGGCCGGTGCCGAAGGCCTGACGCCTAGCGCATTGGCTGAACAGCTCGGGATCGCACCGAACGCACTGTCCTTTCATCTCAAAGAGCTTTTCCATGCTGATCTGGTTAGCCAAGAACGGCATGGGCGAAATGTGCTCTATCGCGCAGCATTCCCCGTCATGAATGACCTTCTGGCATATCTCACCGAAAACTGCTGTCAAGGCGCGGTTTGCCTTGATGCCACAGCAACTTCATGTGACTGCTAGGCAATATTCTCCATCCCTCCAACCCTTGACTAAACGCCATGCATGATCAAAAAGCTCCGCTGAACGTATTGTTCCTATGCACGCACAACTCAGCTCGCAGCATCTTGGCTGAAGCCCTGCTGAACGATATGGGGCAGGGCCGCTTCAAGGCTTACTCAGCAGGAAGCAGTCCCCGAGAGAATCAGCAACCTAATCCACAAGCTCTCCAAGTGCTTCAAATGGCAGGAGTGTCAGTGGAAGGTCTGCGCAGCAAGAGCTGGGATGAATTTGCAGTGCCCAGCGCACCACACATGGACTTGATCATCACCGTCTGTGACAACGCTGCAGGGGAAGTTTGCCCGTTCTGGCCTGGTCATCCCGCCACAGCCCATTGGGGCTACCGGGACCCATATGAAGGTGGTGCCCCTGTTGACGCGAAGCTGGAAGCTTTCCGCCAGACCATGCACATGATCCGTCATCGCCTGGAATTATTGGTAAACCTTCCGACCCAAAAGCTGGAGCAAGCAGTGCTGCAGACAACGGCGCGAGAGCTTTCGGCACACTAAATCCCAACTCTCCAACTGCCATCCTGAACCAGAGTCTGGATTGCGACAGCACTTCTCGAAGGCCCTCGCACGTTGCGGGAGCCACCAACGTCGACTCAAAGCTTTTTCTAGGACCCATGCGTCATGTTGACGGCTATCCTGATTTTCATCTTCACACTCACGCTGGTTATCTGGCAGCCACGCGGACTAGGTATTGGCTGGAGCGCCTTGATTGGTTCCGGTACCGCGCTTCTGCTGGGAGTCGTGCACTTTGCTGATATTCCTATAGTCTGGCAAATTGTCTGGAATGCCACGGGGACCTTTGTCGCCGTCATCATCATCAGCCTTTTGCTCGATGAAGCTGGTTTCTTCGAATGGGCAGCATTGCATTTTGCGCGATGGGGCGGCGGCAGTGGCGTCAAGCTATTTGCTCTCATAGTGCTTTTGGGAGCCGCCGTCTCTGCTATTTTTGCCAATGATGGAACGGCCCTGATCCTCACGCCCATAGTGATGGCTATGCTTGTAGCGCTGGGCTTTTCTCCAGCAGCAACGCTAGCGTTTGTTATGGCTGCCGGTTTTATTGCGGACACTGCGAGCCTGCCGCTGATCGTCTCCAATCTGGTGAACATCGTATCCGCCGACTTTTTCAAAATCGGCTTCAACGACTATGCATCGGTGATGGTGCCGGTCAACATCGTATCGGTCCTGGCTAGCCTCGGCGTGCTGTTGCTCTTTTTCCGGCGCGATATTCCTTCTTCCTACGACGTGGGCCAGCTCAAGCAGCCCTCTGCTGCCATCAAGGATCTGGCCACGTTCCGGGCTGGCTGGGTCGTGCTGATCTTGCTTATGGTGGGCTTCTTCGCGCTGGAGCCACTGGGCGTTCCCGTCAGTGCCGTAGCTGCCGCAGGAGCCGCGATCTTGCTGGCGGTGGCTGCGCGTGGCCATGTCATCAGCACGAAGAAAGTGCTCCATGGCGCTCCGTGGCAGATCGTGGTGTTCTCGCTGGGCATGTACCTGGTTGTCTACGGACTGCGCAACGCGGGCCTCACAGATTACATCGCCATCCTGCTGAATCAATTTGCAGCCGGTGGTATATGGACCGCATCGCTGGGCACAGGAGTGCTCTCTGCAGTACTGTCCTCCATCATGAACAACATGCCCACGGTGCTGATCGGAGCCTTGTCCATCGATGCGTCTACGGCTAGCGGGGTAGTTAAGGAAGCCATGGTGTACGCCAATGTGATTGGCTGCGATCTTGGCCCCAAGATCACGCCTATTGGCAGCCTGGCCACATTGCTTTGGCTCCATGTGCTCGCCAAGAAGGGCACGACCATTGGCTGGGGCTACTACTTCAAAGTCGGTGCGGTGCTGACCATGCCCGTGCTGCTCATCACACTTGCAGCGCTGGCCCTGCGGCTCAGCGTGGCCTCATAACCTTAGCAAAGGAAATCTACCGCTATGAGCGACATCACGATTTACCACAACCCTGCTTGCGGCACCTCCCGCAATGTCCTAGCACTGATCCGCAACAGCGGAGAGGAGCCCACGGTCGTTGAGTACCTCAAAACGCCTCCTGACCGCACCACGTTGGTGGGCCTGATCCAGGCCATTGGAACTCCGGTGCGGGATGTGATGCGTCAAAAAGGCACGCCGTACGACGAATTTGGCTTGGGCGAGCTCAAATGGACGGATGAGCAATTGATTGATTTCATGCTCCAGCACCCCATCCTGATAAATCGTCCGATCGTAGTCACCCCTTTGGGGACTCGATTGTGCCGCCCCTCGGAGGCTGTTCTGGACATCCTGCCGCAGCCTCAACAGACCGCATTCTCCAAAGAAGACGGGGAAGCCGTCATCGACTCGAAAGGAAATCGAATTGGCAAGCTCTGATCTACCGAATTTAGACGAAAAAGTCTTTGAAAAGCCCACCCTAGAAGGCCTTTTGCCCGCAAAACGTGCGGCGCATGCGCCACGCATTCTGCTGTTGTATGGCTCGGTTCGCGACCGCTCCTACAGCCGACTGCTGACTGAAGAGGCGTCGCGCCTGCTGCGCAGGATGGGTGCCGAGACCAGGATCTTCGATCCGAGTGGCCTGCCACTGCCCGATGGTGCCCCTGACGATCACCCGAAGGTCAAGGAATTGCGCGAACTGGCTCAATGGGCAGAAGGCATGGTCTGGACCTCTCCAGAGCGCCACGGTGCCATGACCAGCATTCTCAAAGCGCAGATTGACTGGATTCCTTTGTCTGTCGGCGCTGTGCGACCGACACAAGGTAAAACGCTGGCGGTGATGCAAGTCTCCGGTGGCTCCCAGTCCTTCAATGCCGTCAACCAGATGCGGGTCCTGGGCCGCTGGATGCGCATGATCACCATCCCCAATCAGTCATCCGTAGCCAAGGCATTCGCGGAGTTCGATGAGGCTGGCCGGATGAAGCCTTCCTCTTATTTCGAACGGGTAGTGGACGTGATGGAAGAGCTGGTCAAGTTCACGCTGCTGACGAGAGACTGTTCGGACTACCTAGTGGATCGCTATAGCGAGCGCCGACAAAGCGCCGAAGAGCTGTCCAAGCGGGTCAACCAGCGCAGCATCTAAACGATAAAGATGGCATAGAACCGGTACGCTCGCACTGACAAGCGCAGTCTCTGATCAGCGCCTTTGTGGCTCTTTGGTCGATGCGTATGAGCCCACAGCAATAACCCCGAAAAGGATATCAGCGATGTCGTTACACGATGTGATCATCGTCGGAGCAGGTCAAGCGGGTCTATCGGTGGCGTACTTCCTTCGTCGCACTAATCTGTCAGTTTTTCTACTTGATGCAGAGGACGCTGGAGGCGGAGCCTGGCAGCATGGATGGGATTCTCTGAGACTTTTTTCTCCCGCCGCCTGGAGCTCGATCGCGGGATGGCCGATGCCAGCTGCCGGTGAGCAGTATCCAAATCGTGACCATGTGATCGAATATCTACGCAAGTACGAAGCACGCTATCAATTCAACATCGAGAGGCCGGTTCGCGTCACGGGCATTGAATCTACAGAGCAAGTCTTCCAAGTCAATGCCGGAGGGAGAAGGTGGTATGCACGTGCAGTTGTGCTTGCCACGGGAACATGGAGAAATCCGATTGTTCCCGAGGTTGAGGGTGCGGCATCCTTCAAGGGGCTGCAGTTGCACTCGGCGCAGTACGTGTCTTCTGAGCCATTTAAAGGCAAGAGGGTTATGGTGGTCGGCGGCGGAAACTCCGGTGCACAGATTCTGGCGGAAGTCTCGCTTGTTGCGCAGTCTACGACCTGGGTGACGTCGGAGCCACCAGCCTTTTTACCGGACGAAGTCGATGGGCGAGTGCTCTTCGAGAGAGCCACTGCCCGCTGGCAGGCGTTGCAGGAGGGCAAAGATCTCGAGAACCTGCCAGGCGGCTTTGGTGACATCGTGATGGTGCCCCCGGTTCTCCGTGCACGCCATCGCGGCGTGCTGCAGTCTGTAGGCCCGTTTGAGAGCCTCACGGCGGACGGGGCTCGATGGTGCGACGGAAACTCCAAGCCCTTCGACGCGATCATCTGGTGTACCGGCTTCAGGCCAGCGTTGCAGCCTCTGGAGACTCTTGGTGTTGTCAAAGAGTCCAAGGTCGCGGTGGACGGCACACAGGTGCGTGGCGTTCCAGGTTTATGGCTGGTGGGCTACGGAGAGTGGACCGGACCTGCGTCGGCCACGCTCATCGGAGTTATGCGCACAGCTCGGAACACTGTGGCCGAAATTGCTCAGTATCTATCGGCCTGAATGACCGCTTTTCCTAGATCTAACGGTCTGCTGTGGGTCGATAGCGCCACTTCAGCTTGCGTAAAAGCTGTCCCTCGGTCAGCCGTGAGCACACTTGTGCGAAAGGAAGAAGCGCAGCATCTCGGCGCTGGCGTCGACTCCTCCTGGCGTGGTGTAGCTGCCCTCTGAGCTGCCGCCGGACCATGCGTGGCCTGCGCCATGCAGTTGCCAGTGTTCAATGGCGGTACTTCCGTCGGCCGCGACATAGGCAGAGCGGGTGAATCGCTGGCGGTTCGGCGAATGGCCCTGGATGACGCGAGGTGCGCTTTGGGGACTTTGCGCGCTGCGTGCAGCATTCACCACGGCCGCGCCGTTCTCGTGGTGCACCGTCTTGTCGGCATCGCCGTGAAACACGATCACTGGACATACGCTGGGACCGCTGGCCGAGCCTGATGCTGCGCCTCTTCGCATCGCCTCGAGGGCTGATGGCAGATTGGACGCAGCACCGGCGGGCAAGCCCGAATGCACACCCACGGCGGCGAACAGCTCAGGATAGGTGCGTCCCAATATGTCCGCCATTGCACCTCCAGCCGATAGTCCGGCGACATAGACACGCGATGCGTCCGCGCCATGGTCAGCCACCATCTGGCGTGTGAGGCCTGCCAGCAGTGCTGGCTCGCCCCGGCCTCGCTGCTGATGCTGGGCCTTGAACCAGTTCCAGCATTTTTGCGAGTTCGCATGCTGTGTTTGTTCAGGATAGAGCACCAATACACCGGCCCTGCGTGCCTGGTCATTCATGCGCGTGCCAACGGCGAAGTCTTCCGGCCCTTGGGTGCAACCGTGCAGCATGAGGACGAGCGGCCGAGGCCCCGCTTCAAGTGCACTGCCTGGCGGCACATACAGCCGATAGGCCAGCTGCCGGCCTCCGTGCGAGTAGCTGCCGCGCAGCCATTGCTCGTCGCCGGACGTGTCTGCCTGCGATGAGCCCGCAGGCACGGCGAGCTCAGGAGCATCGTCGATGAAACGGGCTTCGACATCGATGATCCAGCCTTCTTTCGTAGGACTGGTTGCGGCTGTCTTGCCGTGGGGCGCGTGCGCGCTTTCGCCTCGCAACGTGCGCTGAATCAGCTCGGTTGCTTCCAGCAAATTGCCAGTGCGCGTCAGGCGTGTAGCCTCGCCCAGCATGTCGTGAAAAAGCGGTTTCATGGAATGGTTCTCAGGTAATGCGGCCGGCCAGAGCGGCACGAACGGCGGGGCTGGCCTGGAGAGCTCCCAGCACCGTGATGGATTCGATGGTTTCTGCGGCCAGCTGCGCAGGCACGTCCTGCGCGATGCTGGCCAAGCCCAGCACCCGGATCTGCAGCTTTTCCCCGGCAGCCTGCACCCGCATGAGATCGGCCTGGGAGAAATGCTGCATACCCAGGACCAGCATCTTGCGGGCGACGACCTGTTGCAACGCGTCCGCGTGGCTGCGCAGGTGGTTGCGTATCGCTGTACGGATGAAATCACTGCGGTTTGCGTAGAAGCCCTCGGCGACCAGCAGGTCGATTTGGCCCAGGTCGACATAGCCCAGATTGATGGTGAGCTTCTCGGATTCGCTCGCGCGAGGGGTGGAGGTGATTGTGGCCATGGAACATCCTTATGCCATCTATATGGATGGTTTGAGGATGGTTTCAAGGTCTGATGTTTCAATTTAGCGCTTCGCGTCATGTAGTGTCCGGTGGACGGGCTCTCCAGCGTGTCCGTTGCCATCATTGCCCTGTCACGTCTAGGCCGTAAGGTGGCCGAGTCGGGCCACCACGCCCGGCGTTGCTCAGCCATGCGCCAGGAGGCTCCATGCAAGATTTGCAGTCAGGCTCGCCGCACGGCCCTTCCGTTTGGGGCCAGCCCGGCGAACGGTTCAATACCTGGAGTCATCTGGCAGCCCTGCCCGTATGCCTGGCGGCCAGTGTGGTTCTCATCTGCGAAACGGTAGCCGGCGGCGAACCGATGCGAAATACCCGCGATGCGGCATTTTCTGGTCAGGAACTCGGCCTCGGCACCGTCGTGCGTAGACACGCATGATTTGGTAGCACAGACCGGGCACTGTTAGGGCCGATGCAATCTTGACCAGCAGTGCCAATCGAGCTTTGACCAGGTACTGGAGCAGCGTTTGAGATGACCGCTTGTGAATAACTATAGGCTGTTTACCTCATTGGCTACTCCTTCTTTACCTCTTCTAGGTCCACTGGCAACTCTTCTGGTGAGCTCCCTACCGTGTTTCCCGTAGCCTGAACTGCTGCAGCTTTCCTGCTTTGCTCTCTTGTCTTGATCCGCCCCTTGGCTTCGTGCGTGCTATGCCGGAACCGATAGGACTCGTTTCCTGTCTCGATGATGTGGCAGTGGTGGGTCAGTCGATCTAGCAGGGCCGTGGTCAATTTGGCATCGCCAAACACACTGGACCATTCGGCAAACGTCAGGTTGGTGGTGATGAGCACGCTGGTGTGCTCGTACAGTTTGGACAGCAGGTGGAATAGCAGAGCACCTCCAGCTTGGCTGAACGGCAAGTAGCCCAGCTCGTCCAGCACGACCAAGTCCATACGCATCAGGCTCATCGCAATCCGCCCAGCCCGCCCTTGTGCTTTCTCCTGCTCCAGCGCATTGACTAGATCAACCGTCGAGTAGAAGCGCACTCGTTTGCCATGTCTGCTCAACCCCGATATGCCCAGTGCCGTGGCCAGATGCGTTTTGCCAGTGCCAGGACCACCGATCAACACTACGTTTTGAGAATCCTGCGTGAACGATAGGTCTGAGAGCTTTTGAACCAACCTCTGGTCAACTTGCGAGACCGTGAAGTCAAACCCAGCCAGATCTCGATGCACAGGAAAGCGCGCAGACTTCATCTGGTGAGCAATGGAGCGCATAACGCGATCTGCGTGCTCGGCTTGAAGCAGGTGCTCCACCAACCAGCGAGATGCAGCCAAGGTGGTATCGCCCCCTTGCTCGGTCAGATCGGCCCAGGCGGTGGCCATTCCGTTCAAGCGCAGACTCTTCAATTGCGTCTGCACATCGGTAGAGGGTTCACGCATGATTGATCTCCTGTCCATTCAGATGGTCCAAGTGAGTTGGTCGCAAGCGGTCATAGCGTGCGGTGTCGGCGATTGGTGCCTCGCGCAGTCGTAGTGATGTTTGCGCCTGATCAGGGGCTGCAGGCGTGTTTAAGCGGGCCAGCACATTGCGCACATGCTCTACGCTGATGCTGCCACTTGGTGCCATGCCTTCTAGCACCAACTCGACCGCCACCAATACCGCTTCAAGCCCAGCTTGTGGCACCACGGCCAGAACCTGAGCCATCACCCTATCTCCATCGGAATGCCGCAGTAACGACTGGCGCAAACGCAGCAGCGGCGCTGGTAAGTCCAGGAATGGCGTGCCATTGCGCAAAGCGCCTGGCTTGCGCTGGACCAGCTCGATATAGTGCTGCCAGTCATAACTGGTCTGGCCACTGCCCGGCAGGCGTGCGTGGCTTGCCACTACGCAATCACCCGCAGCCACATCGATTCGATCAGGATAGACCCGGGTGCTGACGATATGGCCAGCCCATTCACATGGCACGGAATAGCGATTGCGAGTTGCAGTCACCAAGCAAGTGCTGCTCACCCGGGCTAGCCGTTCGACGTAGCCGTCGAATGGTGCAGGCATGGACATTAGATGGCCTTTCTCCAACTCCCACATCTCTGCGACTGTGAACTGGCGATGGATGGGATGCGCGGTATCGGCCCACACTGATCGACAGCGCTCTGCCAGCCAAGCATTGAGTTCTATGAAGGAGCCAAAGCGCCGTGTACTTGCCTCGATCCAGATGCGCCGGCGGCTGTCTTGCACATTCTTCTCGACGACACCTTTCTCCCAACCCGAAGCGACATTGCAGAAGTCAGGATCAAACAGGTAGTGGCTGCACATAGCGGCAAACCGCGCATTGACGACACGTTTTTTACCGCGCTGGACCTTGTCTACGGCAGTGCGCATGTTGTCGTAAATGCCCCGCCGAGTGACACCGACTAGCGCCTGGAATGATCGGGTGTGCGCGTCGAATAGCATCTCGTGACTCTGGCTGGGATAGGCCACTAACCAGAAGGCACGACTGGCGCACAGCTTCAAATGCGCCACCTGAACGTTGTAGAACACCCCACCAATGACCATGGCCTCATCGCTCCAGTCGAACTGGAAGGCCTCACCCAGCTCGAAACTCAGCGGTACGAAGGCCTTAGTGGGGCTTGATGCTGATTCGACTCGCCAGCGGCGGATGTAGTCCGTGACGGTATCCACCTCGGTAACCTTGAGCCTGGATCTGGGCAAACAGGGCACGGCCGTTGCGCCTGCCTTGCTTAGGGCGGTGACTGTCGGCTGAGAGGGCTTGCTGCAAGATGGGCTCGAAAGCAGTGAGCTTTCCAGCCTGCTTGATCCGCTCATACTTAGGCACGACGTCGCCGGGTGCCTTGAGCCACTTCTTGACGGTATTGCGAGCAAGGCCAGTGCGTCTCGCGATCTCGCTGAGGGAGAGTTGGTCACGCAGCTTCATGCGCCTGACCTTGCCAATCATGTCCATGGTGATCACCTTGAATCCCCTGCTGAAAGTTTCAGCAGGTCAGTGGAACACCCTGGTCAATTTTGCGTCGGCACTTTGTGGTTTACCTGATCAGATTTGCATCGGCACTAACACCCAGCTGCCGGATGGTGGGCAGGACGCGCTTTTCCAGCTTGATGTAGAGCTCAACGGTTCGAATTCGATCTTCGCATGAAACCATGAACTACCTCCTGGCAGTTTAAGTTTTCGTCCGCATCCCCGGCGGGTCAGTTTTCCGTGCGAATCAACAAGCTAGGCTCATTTGCTACCTGTGTGACAACTCCCATACGATGGTCGGATTGTGAGTCTTGCAGCATTTCTGAAATCTGTAATGTTCGGTGATGCCACGCACGAAAAATATATCTAAGAATTTCATAGTGCTTTCAAATACTTAGATTAAATACATACAAAAATGCTTTTTTAAATATTTTCTATTTTATTGAGTTGATTTTTATAAATTTCTAAGAAATTAATTTCGTTATGGTAATTCATGCACTGTGTAAGTGTGAGAACTCTTAAATTGAGAGGGATATCTTGTCTATATGTTGAAATATCGCTATGTAATATTTTGTATTGTGTGTTTGCAATAATTTGATATGGATTTAAGGTCAGTGCCTGCTGATGAAGCAGTTCTTGTCGATGTCGCACATGGATATCCACGTTGATGGGTGGCATGAAGCTGGTATCAGTGGTTTGTGTGGTTAAAGTGAAATATGCCCTTGCAGATTGGCAGGTTACTTGGGAATGATTGTTCTTTCTAAACGCTATCGCAGATCCAAATGGGGGAGATGATGCAGCGCCAATATTTCGGTACTGACGGTATTCGTGGTCGGGTAGGTATCTTTCCCATTACGCCCGACTTTATGCTGCGCTTGGCCCATGCCGTAGGCCGCGTACTGCGCCGCACCGAGGATCACCCCACCGTGCTGATCGGCAAGGACACGCGCATTTCCGGCTACATGCTGGAGAGCGCTCTGGAGTCGGGCTTTAACTCGGCCGGTGTGGATGTGGTGTTGCTCGGCCCATTGCCCACGCCGGGCGTGGCCTACCTGACGCGAGCCCAGCGCGCCAGCTTGGGAGTGGTCATCAGCGCCAGCCACAACCCATTTGAGGACAACGGTATCAAGTTTTTCAGCGGACTGGGGATGAAGCTGTCCGACGCGTGGGAGTTGGAGGTGGAGGGGGCGCTGTCCGAGGAGCCCATATGGACGGAGCCGGCGGCCCTGGGCAAGACACGCCGCTTGCATGATGCCGCTGGCCGTTACATAGAATTTTGCAAGAGCACCTTTGATCATGCGCTCACGCTGAAAGGGCTCAAGATTGTTGTAGATGCGGCCCATGGCGCGGCCTATGAGATCGCTCCCAAGGTCTTCCATGAACTCGGGGCCGAGGTCGTTGAGATCGGCTGTGCACCTGACGGACTCAACATCAATGAAGGCGTGGGCGCCACTCACCCTGAGGCTTTGGTGAAAGCCGTATCTGTATGCCATGCTGACTTTGGGGTGGTACTTGATGGCGATGCTGATCGTCTGCTGCTGGTCGATGCCACAGGCAGGCTATACAACGGCGATGAGCTGCTGTATTTGATCGTGGCGGATCGCCTGGCACGTGGGGAAAAGGTACTGGGAGCCGTGGGCACTTTCATGACCAACTTGGCTGTGGAGCAGGCGCTTGCAGCCCAGGGCGTGGGTTTTGTGCGTGCCAGCGTGGGTGACCGCTACGTGCTGGAGGAGCTGGGTCGCAATGGCTGGAGTTTTGGCGGCGAAGGCTCGGGACACCTGTTGGTGCTGGATAGACAGACCACGGGTGATGGTCTGGTCAGTGCACTGCAGGTGCTGCAAGCCTGTTTGCGGTCTGGCCATTCGCTGTCGCAATGGCTGTCGCCGGTGCAGCTCTTTCCTCAGGCTTTATGCAATGTGCGGCTGCGGCCCGGCCAGGATTGGCAAGGCAATGCATTGCTAGTTCGGGCGACTCAAGAGGTGCAGGCAGAGCTGGGAGAGGCGGGCCGGGTGCTGGTGCGGGCAAGTGGCACGGAGTCGGTTCTGCGCGTCATGGTGGAGGCCCGTGACGGCGAGCAGGCGGGCCGCTGCGCCGAAAGGCTGGCTGTAGCTGTGAGAGATGGGTGATCCCGGACAGTGCCGCATCGCTGCCTAGGGAGCTGTTACGCCAAGACGAGCGAAAGGGATATGCATTCCGACTCTACGGCCTTTTTCCATTCAGAGGGTGCACGCTGCACACCCGTATCGGTGCCATCTTCGGGAGGAGTCATTGCTTCTAGGGGCAATGGCGCTCCCGGCGCAATGGAATCTTAGCGAATCTCGGAGCAACGATGAATACCAAATCTACGCCTATGGGCAGCCGTTCAGGTGTCGCTCAACTGTTGATGGTCTCGGGCACGCGTCCGGAGATCATCAAGCTGGCTCCTGTTTACCATGCGTTGCGGCGCTCGAGCTGGGCGCGACCTATCTGGTTGCATACCGGGCAGCACGGTGACATGGCCGCACAGATGCTGGAGTGCTTCCATATTCGACCCGATCACATGCTGCGCAGGGTCGGCAGTTCACTGCTGGACTTCGCCATCGGTTGCCGCACGCAACTGGAGTCCTTGCTGGCGCATACGGAATGCGAGGTCGTGATCGTGCAAGGCGATACCGAAAGTGCCTTTCAGGGGGCCCTTGGCGGCTTCTACCATCAAGTACCAGTAGTACACGTCGAGGCTGGTCTGCGAACCTACAACCTACATCGCCCCTTCCCTGAGGAGGCCCTGCGACAGATGATCGGGCGCATCGCCAGTTTGCATCTGGCACCGACCGCAGGTGCGGCACGGGCACTCATACACGAAGGCGTGGCCGCAAAAGACATCGCGGTGACCGGCAATACGGTGGTGGATGCCCAGCTGTGGGCCTGCGAGCACCATGGCATTCAGCGCCAGGTGCAAGAGCCCGGTCACATCTTAGTGACAATGCACAGGCGTGAGAACTGGGGGAGCGATGTGGAGAATATCTGCGCCGCCATCGCCGATATCGCCCGCGAATTCCCCGCGCTGACTGTGTTGTTCCCGGTCCACCTGAACCCGGTCATCAAAGAGCCCGTGCATCGTTTATTGGGCGGTCTTGTCAATGTGAGGCTTAGCTTACCGCTGGACTACCTGTCCATGCAGCAGGCATTGGCCGATGCCTGTCTGGTGGTCACAGATTCCGGTGGCCTGCAGGAGGAGGCGCCTACGTTCAAAGTGCCGCTGCTAGTGCTGCGCGATGAGACGGAGCGCCCAGAGGTCCTTGAGGCTGGTTGTGCCAAGTTGGTCGGTGCCGATCGCAAGTCCATTGTGCAATGTGTACGCCATTTGCTCACTGACGACGCCGCCTTTCGTGGCATGCAGGCGGCTGCTAACCCATTTGGCGACGGGACCGCAGCATACCGTATAGAGAGAAGGTTGTACCAAATGCTGAGGCCGGAAGGCTTGCCTGACTAAGAAGGCTCCGCACAACCCTTGGCCCATGGCAGGGACGCGGATCGCCCGAGACCGCGTTTAGACCTCGGCAGGCATTTTCCAGAAGGTCCAAAAGCGTTGAATGCTGCAAATGTGGCCAGCTTGACGGCTGCCTTTGCTGCATTCCACCGCCCTGACGCGGAATGCAATGGTGATCGGGAAATCGCGGTTGTCTCTGAATAAATCACTAATCCTCATATTTTATCGATGCTTGAATGTGTGGTGGAAATCTTATTGGAGTGCGACGTGATTTTCTGCATTGTATTTGTCGATTTAATACTCTCATTTTGAGAGTTATTTTTCTCAAATATAAGAAATCACTATTTGTAAAAAAATAATTAATGTGTTTGATATCGTCTGATATAGCCTTATCGTTGCGCTTACCTCTTGGTCAGAGATTTTTGCGGATGACAAAGCGTCAAAGCAAAAACCATTGAGGTAGACGAGAAATCGACGGCAATTGATGTCATTGGAATGAAATCTCTTCTCTCTGATTAATCGGTTGCGCGGTGTGATCCGCTCTTTTGTCGCTCTAAGGCATGTACAGGTGGTGAAGCTAATGAAATATCAAACTTTCGATATCGACGGTATTCCCGGCTATGTAGGGCGATTTCCCATGAAGCTATACGTTGCGCAGGGTATCGTCCATGCCATAGGCCAACTGCCAATATGTTGCCAAATCGACTCCACAAGGCGGACTGTCCCCGGGGGCTTGGCGCGACGAGGATGTAAACCAGCCACAGTTGGGGGGCGTCATGTCTATGTCGGATCCTGAGATGAGCACACAGGGGCAAGACCCACTGGCTGTGCGGGCCCCTCAGGCCGTCACCGTACAAAAAGAGGTGGTTGGCTTGACACCTGCGCAGCAGGTGGTGTTGGACGGTGCATACGCCGTACTGGCACTCGTCGCCTGCTTGCTGGCCATCTACGCCGCGCGCCACTACCTATTTACCTTGCACCGCATGTTCGCACGCCAGCGCTCTTTATACGCAGGCATCGTGTCAGCCCCTTGGCCCAGGTTGGCGGTGCTGGTGGCCGCGCACAACGAAGAAGCAGTGATTGCGGACTGTATATCGCGTCTGCTGGCCGCAGACTACCCGTCCGATCGTTTGCTCATTATCCCGATGAACGACCGCTCGACAGATGGCACGCGAGCCATCATCGACCGCTACGCGGACAATCACCCGGCGCTCCTGCGTCCCTTTCACCGCCTAGGGGGCACGCCTGGCAAGGCCGCCGCACTCAAAGAAGCCACTGCCATCGTGGTGCGCGAGAAATTGGCCGATGTGATCGTCGTGTTCGACGCAGACTATTTGCCGGGCCCGCAACTCCTCAAACAACTTGCCGTGCCTTTCCTGGACCCCGAGGTGGGGGCGGTGATGGGCCGAGTCGTGCCGCAGAACACAGGCGTGAATCTGCTCACTCGGCTGCTGGATTTGGAGCGCTCGGCCGGCTACCAAGTTGACCAACAGGCGCGCTTTAGCTTAGGGGCCGTGGCGCAATACGGAGGCACCGTGGGGGGAGTGCGCCTGTCGGCACTCGCGCAGGTGGGGGGTTGGCACGAGCAAATGCTGGCAGAAGATACAGATCTCACTTACCGTTTGCTGCTGCGCGGCTGGCGCATGGCCTATTTGGCACATGCCGAGTGCCACGAGGAGGTTCCGCAGAACTGGTCCGTTCGCTTTCGCCAGATCGGACGCTGGGCCAAGGGACACAACCAAGCCATGACGAAACATGCGCTGGGTCTGGCCGTGCGCGGGCCGGTCGGGTGGGTGGCCCGCCTCGATGGACTGGCGCTGCTCGGTGTGTACGCAATGGCCCCGATGCTATTGATCAGCTGGGTGGCTGCGGTTGTGGCCTTGTTGATGGGCGGTGATGCGATACCGGCATCTCTGACAGCGCTGCTGGCGCTGACGATGGTTGCCGCCTGCGGCTGTCTGGGCAATTTTGCAGCCTTTTTTGAGGTGGCCGCAGCCGTGCACCTGGATGGCCACCATGCTCGGCTGCGCCTTATGCCATGGTTGCTGGTTGGCTTCGTGGTCAGCCTGGTGGCTGTGTCCAAGGCAGCCTGGGACGGCTGGGTGCTCGACAAACTGATGCATCGTCCACTCATCTGGGACAAAACCGTTCGCTATCGCCGCTCGGGCAGGGAATTGTGAGCACACCATGGAACTAAATCTGTTTCCTGCCTGGGAAGTCACTGCCTGGATGACCGCCACGCTGTTGACCTTTCTGATCCCCCTCTGGCCGGCTTGGCATGAATGGCGCCATCCGACGGACGCACAGCCCTTGGAGCTGGAGGGCCAGGGCGAGGGAGATCTGCTGCCAAGGGTGGGCGAGTCCGCTTTTTTCGGACAACGCGTGCTGTGCTGCCAGGGAAAGTCGCTGCCGCCTTTGCTGCGTGCCTCTGAACGCATCGAATTGGCGGAAGGCTCCCGGTTTCGCCAGCTGCAGGCGCCCACCATCGCGGCCAACGCGAAGTCGGGCGCAATCGGGTGTGAGGGGGTGCCAGCGCCGACGGTGCCGACAACGCCTCCAGCGCTGCCCATGCAGCACCATCGCCACTTCGGATCCCTGCACCTCAAGGCCCACTCCACCACAAGGGCTGACTTGGTGGTGACAGGTGACTTCAGCATGGGAGAGGGCGCACTGCTGATCGGGCATGTCAAGGTGCATGGTGATGCGCGGCTGGGCGTGGGGGCGGCATTGCATGGAGCCTTGTTCAGCGAGGGAAGTGTTCTCTGCCAGGGCGGCAACTGCCTCTCGGGCCCCATCGCTGCGGGCCACCGCGTCTTCCTGGGCGAGGGCAGCACTGCTGGCAGCATGCTGCAGCCCAGCAGTGTCACGGGATGGGAAGTGCTGTTGCAGCCGGGCGTGTCAGTGCACGGGGACATCGCGGCGGTTGAGCGCGGCGAGGTGGTGCCTATTCGGTCGCCGCGGTTCATGTTCAGGTTGCCGCCCTGGGTGCGCAAAATCATCGGCGGGCTGCTGCTGGTGCTGATCGGCACCCCGGTATCTGCAGCCGAGGAGCCGCCAGCATTCCAGGCTTTCCATACCGGCGACGGGGCGTACATGACGACCTTTGACAGCGGCATCGTTGACCCGTACTTCATCAACAAGTCCTTTGTGATCCTGCTGGAAGCCAATGCCAACGTGCGTGCGCCATTGAACGAATGGCTCGACTGGCTGCTGCCACGCATGCGTGCCGATGGAGGCTTTGACCGCTTCTGCCGCGACCAGGCGCAGCGCTGGTACGCCTGCAAACCTGCCGATGCCGATGACGCCACTGCGGCTTCGGTCATCGAGATGATCAGCTTGGCAAAAAAGAAGCGCTGGATTCCCGAGCGCATGCGGGCCAGCACGCAAATCGCCGTGCGCGCCAGCCAGGGCATGCTGACGCGGCTGCGCAATCCTGCGAGCGGCCTCTATCGCGTCTTCGAGGACAAAGAGATCTATTACTTGATGGACAACGCGGAGATTTACTCGGCGCTGCGTGCCAATGGCGACCAGGTGGAGGCCGACAAGCTCTTGAAGGCCATGCACCAAGGGTTCCGCCAAGAAGGGGTGTGGCAGCCGGCACTTCCAAAATACGACCGGGAGAGCTTTTATCCACACGGTCTGGCACGCAGCTACCTGTGGAACAACGGCGTGCTGTCGACCGCCGAAGCGGGAGCCGATATGGCCGGCTGGATGTCGCTGTATGGAGACCGCTGGCGCAGGCGCGTCGACGACAACTTCGCGTGGGGGCTGGTGGCTTGGGGTCTGCATCGCCTGGCGCCGATCGAGGCGGCCTGCTGGAGGCGGTCGGTGCGGCCGTTTTCTCCCGACATCGGCTGGACGGTGCTGGATGCCGCCGCCGACGCTGCGCTGGAAATGCGCGGCATCGGCACCCAATGCCCGCGCTGAACGCGTAACCACACTCTGGATAAAACACATGCACCGCCCATCTCACACGTCATCGACCTTGTGGGGTGCGCACGCGCCGCCGCTGCAACTGGTGGTCCTTACCGGGCTGCTGGGCATCGGGGGGGCTTGCGCCGCACAAGTCGCACCGGGCGTCGCCGATCTAGCTGCTGCGCAGCCACTCCCGCTGGAAGCTGCCGCATCGGCGCCATCGCCTGAGACGGCGGGCTCTCGCGGTCAGATCGAAGCAGGCGTTGGAATCGCCCATTTGAAGGGTGCCAGTGGTGACTGGCGTGATGGCTATGTGCGCGCCATGTACCGCGTAGCCCCCGAGACCACTGTCAATGCCGAACTGGCGAGCCAAGGCCACTTCCACCAAAGGGGGACGCTTGGTGCACTGTCGGTGCTGCAGGATCTATCGCCGCGTTGGTTCGTGATGGGCGGTATCAGTGGCGGCACCGCCGATTTCCAGTACCGCATGCGCGTCGACCTGGGCGGGTACCGCAAGTGGGGGGATGAGCGGCGCTGGGTCACGGGGGTAAGTTTGATGAAGGGCCTCAGCGGCGACCATGTGCACCGGGACGTGATGCTGCGCCTGACGGCCGCCTACTACGCGCCGGCTGGCTGGATTGCCGAGGGGGGGCTGGCGCTCAACCATTCCCAGCCCGGTGCTGTCAATGCTGCGCGTGGCTTTGGTGTCTTCACGTGGGGCACGCGGGGCCAAGATCTGTGGTCTTTGCGGGTGGACCACGGGCGGGAGGCCTATCTTCCCGCCGGTGCAGGCATACCAGCGGGCGGTAGCGTCAGCTTCAGCTCCACCGAGGTGATCCCCCAGTGGCGCCATTGGCTCGGCAAGGACCATGGCTTCGTCGCCTCTTTGCAGTACTACCGAAATCCTTACTACCGGCGCACAGGGGCGTCTGTAGGCCTGTTCTTTGACTTCTGACGTGGGATGGAACTATGCCACGCACCCCTTCTTCCACGCGCTTCCCACTCACCGTGCAGCCACGCGGATTGCGCAGCTATGTCTGGCGCCTGCGCGATACGCTGGCGCTGCTGGCCATGCTCGTGGTGGCTCAGGGCCTGGTGGTAGCTGCACATGACAGCATCATGCAAGGTTGGCACCACATGCTTGCCTGGGCCTGGCCGCGCCTAGGCCTGGGCTCCGCAGAGCTTGTTGCATGGGGCACCACCGATGTCGCAGGAATCTCGCTGCCCCTGGTGGTGGTGCAATTACCCATGCCTGCGCCTGGCCCGCTGGCGGCCATCTTCACAGGCTATCTGGCGGGCGTGCTGTGGCTGTTTTCATACCTGCTGCCCCAGGACGGATTGCCTCTGCGCTATTTCTTGCGTCTGGCCGGACTGCTGTGTGCCGCCAGTGTGCTGGGCTGGCTGTGGTTGCCTCCGGGTAGCGGCATGAGCCCGCAGGCGGTGGTCAATCAACTGTTGATGCTGGGCACGGGGTTGCTGTGGTGCATACCGCTGCTGCATGCGCTGGTGCTCTACATCTTTCCGCTGCCACTGGGCCGCCAATTCATGGCCACTGTCCATGCGTTGGCGCTGGTGGCGCTCAGCGTGCCGCTGCAGGCGGGTGCCATTGCCTGGTTGCTGGTCCATACCAACAGCCTGATGGTGCTCCCACTTTATCTGCTGGCCACCTTTCTGCCTCAGGTGGTGATCCAACTGGGTCTGTACGGATATTTCGTCAGTCACACGCCCCATCCGGCGCACTGACGCGGATTGCAATGCCTGCCCGGGCTTCGGGTTTGATGTTCAGCGATAGGCTGACTAAGGAGATGCCATGTGCGCCGATATCCAAATGATCAGATCCAGGAGGCCCAAGGCGGACGCACTCATGCTGCCCGCTCGGCACGCAGACTGGTGGCGCAGTGCATGTTGGCTGACCGTGGGTATGGTTCTGGTGCTGGGGGGGAGCTGCATCAGCCAACGGGCAGAGGGCAAGGACATCGTGTCCGCACTCTCCCAGCCGATCCCCGTGGCGCCAGATTCGGGGGTACTGCTGCTGCTCGTCCCCGACGGTACCTTGGAGGCAGAGCCTGGGGTGAAAGCCTGGAAGGACGCGGCCTCCGAGATTGGCGTGCGTATGACGGTGATAACGGATTCGCAGTTCCTGACCATGGGAACCGAGACAGTGCTGGAATATGCCGGCTTGGTCCTGCCCGACCAGTTGCACACCATTGCCACCGATGCGGTGGTGGCTGCGATACACGACTTCACTTACCAAGGCGGAAAGACCTTTCTCACTTTCGACTTCGGCGCCCTGACCCTTCGGTCCGACGGCATGGCGGTCTACCCCATTCCCAAATCGCGCTTGAGTGATCTTGCCGGTGTGGACTATGTGCTGTACGACAAGTACCTGGACCGTACGGTGGGCTTGGGGCCGGTAACAGCCATGCGCAGCACATTGCGTGAGCTGCAAGTTCCGCCGGGCAAGTCAGAGCCGTTTACCACGTCGCCTTCGCCGACCAGCAACGCCCGCGGCGGCAGCCCCTCCATCAGCAGCAGCGCAGGACCTCTGGCCACGGCCCAGATCGTCACAAGGCTGGGGCAGGCGGCTGCCCGCGTGGCGCAGCCGCTGGGCAAGATCAGCGGCAAGGTGCCGTTGTTGCAGGCAGCGGGGCTCAAGGACGGGGAGGCCATGTATGCGCCGGTCAGTCCTGCCGACCCCGGCGGCGTGCGAGCCTTCGATACCCAACAGTTCCAGATGCTGCCCATGCCTGATGCTGCAGCGAGCGACCGCAGCCGTTCAAGGACAGTGCGGGTGAACTTCGGGCGTGTGCGACGCGGGGCTGAGCCAACACAGGCGAGCGTGGTGTCGCCCGCCACAGGTATTTCCCGCGCTGATGAGCGCGCCAAAACCGACAGCCTTCGCGGGGCCGAGGCTGGCGTGGTGGATGTGTTGCAGGCCTACAGCGGTTACCTGCTCGGTTATCTGATTTACCCGAGCTACGTCACAGAGGGCGCCTATACCGGAACAGCACTGGCAGCTTCGCCGCAATTTGGCCTGGTTGCAGGCCTCAAGGCCTACGGATCCGGGCACGTGATGTTTGTGAACCTGCCGCTCACCTACCTCAAAGGGCGTACTGATGCCCTGCCCATGCACGGCATGTTGCAGTATTTCGCCAAGTATGTGCTGGGCAGCGCACAACTGGCCAATGTGCCCAATGGTGTGCCAGGCATGGTCTTCAACTGGCACCTGGACTCGATGGAGGCCCAGCAGCCGACGCGCGCGCTGGAACAGGCTGGAATCTTCAATACAGGCTCCTCCAGCATCCACATCACCGCAGGTCCCGACACCATCAATTTCGGCGATAAGCTGGGCTTCGATCTCAATAACAACGCTACCGCCAAAGCTTTTCTGCGGCGCATGCGCGCCAAGGGACATGCCGTAGGTTCGCATGGCGGATGGATTCACGACTACTACGGTCTGAACGCCAGCGAAACCAATGGCAGCAGCTTTCTCCAGTACCTAGTGCTCAATCGCCAATCCGTAGCCGGAGCGCTGGGCCATCCTTCGCGGGACTACTCTGCCCCTCAGGGTAACAACCCGCGTTGGGCGATGGACTGGTTGGAGCAGCAGGGCGTGGTCGGAGTCTATTTTGGCGGTCATACCGGCCTGGGCGTGACGCGTCAGTACCGCGATGGCGCGTTGCGCAACGGCAATTTGTGGGTGGTCCCGGTGACGCCCATGGGCAACTACGCCACCTTCGAGGAGTTCCAAGAGTACAACGTGCCTAAAGTGGAGGTCATCGACTGGTACCACTCCCTGGTTGATTTCGGCATCACGCAGAACACGGTTCGCATGGTCTACGCGCACCCGCCTGGCGCTTATGACTGGATTGACGTGATGAAGGACTTGCAGACTTATGCCGCCTCTCAAGGCACTGCCAGGTTCCAGTGGTACAACATGGCTCGCTTGGCCGACTTCATGACCAAGCGCGAGAAGGTGCAGTGGAGCGAGCAAATGGATGGCAGCGGGATCGTCCATTTCCAAGCCAGTCACCCGGTGGATCTGAGTGAGATGGTGTGGCGTCTGCCCAAACTTCGCTATCAAATGCCCAGTACCGTCAATGGCGGTAGTGTGGAGGATGGCGGAAGCGTGTGGCTGGTGCGGGCCGCAACGGGTGTGCGTACGCTGACCTTCAAGTCTTTGCTCAATTAAACCTCACCGTCCATCAGCAGCGAGATCGGTGAACAGCGAGTTAGCATCCTTGTTCACCGATTTTCTGTGTCTGCCCTAAGCGACTGCATGGACGACAAAGATGGGGAAAGCTACGGCCCCCTGGGTCTGCAATAGAGTTTGTTGGCTAGCGCACAGACTCTGCTCATTACTACGTGTAGCCTTGGCAACATATTGTATTGGCAAGTTGCTGTCCGACCTCATTATTGATGGTTCCCTATGAATGAATGATTCAATCGGTTTCTGTGTTGCAGCGTATTCTTCGCTGCTGTCAGCGGTTGGGTGAGAATTTTTCACCGAGATTTAAGGTGTTTTCAAGGAGTATTGATGAGACGTCTACTATCCATAAAGCCAACGGCGGAGGCAGCGCATGATTTCTCCATGATTATGAAGAATGCCAATTTTCAACAATCGAAGGGTTCTGTGGGTGGAGATTCCTTGGTGGCGCATCAAAGCACAATCTGTCCAGAAAATGTTTTAGTCAGGGATCTTGTTATTTCATTGCAAGCGGGGCGGCTTAAATTTTTCGCATCACCAGCAGAGTAGGGGTGCTGTCGCCTAGGTCTAGAGTCGATGTTGGTCAGGTGACTATTTTTTATAAAAAATCGGAGTCGAGGGTATTCTTATTTGAAATAATATTGTTGGACGGTTTCGCCAGTGTATGGCATTCATTGTTGGGGTGGCGAATTTCAAAAATACCTGATGAGGCCTGGGGAACCCCGTTTATGAATAAGATGCAAGCACTTTTCTTTTGAAATCAATAATTATTAGTGTATCGGTCGATATTTTTTTATAATTAATAATCACGATCATGCAACAAAACTCTAATTTCTTTAAATTTACAATTGCCATTATTGAGGAAAATGAGAATATTCGAGTCAATATATGCAATTTCCTTGGGCAAGCAGGTGTACATGCCTGGGGCGCAGAGTCCGTCGAAAAATTCTACATAACGCTGTTGAGGGAAAAGGCCGATCTGGTAGTCGTTGATCTGAGCCTGCCGCGTGAAGACAAGTTGTGCCTCATCGAGCGTTTGGCCGAGCAGTGCATACCGGTAGTCGTCCTGACTGCACGCAGTGATCTGTGCAGCTGTATCACGGGATTGACCACCGGTGCATTGCGGTATTTTGTTGAGCCTGACGACCTGCATGCCTTGGCCGCAAGCTTGCGCGCGCAGCTACCCCTGGCTGCAACGGTGACTGCGCCGGTGAAACTGGCCCTCAATGGTGGCCATCCTGCTTGGCATCTTGACAAGGCGGCCGCTCGTCTGGTTGCCCCTAATCGACACTCGATACCACTGACTAGTCGTGAGCTCCAGTTGATGGTGCATCTGTATGCAGCTGACGAAAACATCGTAGGCAAGAAGGAACTACTTGATGCGATGGGCTATGCCTATGTGCAAGATGGCTTCCATCGGATCGAGTCTCAGCTCAACCGTCTGAGGCGTAAGACTTTGCAGAGCACTGGCATGCCGCTGCCCATTCGTGCCGTGTTTGGCAAAGGGCTGGTCTTCGTCAGCCAACACGCGCTGCGCTAATAAGAGCCGCGAACACAAGCCTTGCTACGTCGCTCTTCATGCTTGCCATATGCCTGTGCAGTCTGCGGTTTGCTGCCTCCTCGGAGGCACCCAGCTTCCACCGCAAACCTGCGTTTGGATGGGGCTTGTTAGCAGCTCCATGTGGCCTGAGGCTTTGGGGTTGACAGCGTGAGGCCGTTGAACCATTGCAGGGTAGTCTTAAGGGCTTATTTGACGTTGCCCGGCGCTTGCTACGTCCGGCAAACAAGCAGCCAAAAATCATGACAAGAGATGCGACCCGGCCGCAAAGGTGCGTAAGCACGCGGTGATCCCATATTGACCGCTGACGGGCGTCGCGGTTAAAGCTCAGGCGTCGGCAGGCTGCCAGCGATGCGGCAGCAGTTGGTCAATGTCCCGGGTCCTGTGCGTTGGCAACCGTGTCAGCACGTCCCTCAGGTATGCATAGGGATCATGCCCGGTCATGCGCGCCGACTGCACCAAGCTCATCACCGCCGCCGCACGCTGGCCCGCGCGCAAGCTGCCGGCGAACAGCCAGTTATTGCGACCAATGGCAATCGGCCGGATCTGGTTCTCGATCCAGTTGTTGTCCACGGGCAATTGCCCATCATCCGCGAAGCGCGTCAGCGCTGTCCAGCGCCTGAGGCTGTAATCCAGTGCCCTGGCCGTCGCCGAGCTGTCCGGCATCTTGTGCCGCTGCAATGTCATCCACTCGTGCAGCGCATTGAGCACCGGCTTACTGTGCTGCTGCCGGATGGCCTGGCGCTGATCGGCGTTCAGATCCTTCACCTCGCGTTCGATGTCGTAGACCTTGCTGAACTGCTCCAGCGCGAACCCTGCGATCTGGCTCTTGTTGGCCGCATGCAGATCGAAGAATTTGCGACGCGCATGCGCCAGGCAACCGGCTTCCGTTATGCCGTTGGCAAACCCGGCTTTGTAGCCACTGAAGTCATCACAGACCAAGCTGCCCTCCCAATCACCCAGGAAGGCCCGTGCATGCTCACCGGCCCTTGACTCGCAGAAGTCATACACCACAGCCTTGATGTCTTCGAAGGCGCCTGGCGCATAGGCCCACAGGTAAGCACGGTGTGTCGTGCCTTTACCCGGTTTGAGCATCTGCACCGGCGTCTCGTCGGCGTGCAGCACGCGGTGGCTGAGTATCTCGGCCTTCAAAGCATCGACCAGCGGTTGCAGCCGCACGCCGCAGGTGCCGACCCATTGCGCCAGGGTGGAGCGGGGGATGGCCAGACCGGCGCGGCCAAAGATGCTCTCCTGCCGGTACAGCGGCAGATGATCGGCGTACTTGGCCACCAGCACCTGGGCCAGCAGACCGGCGGTCGGGATACCTTTGTCGATCACATGCGCGTCGACCGGTGCCTGTTGAATACTTTCGCACTTCGCGCACGCCCATTTGCCGCGGATGTGGCGCTCTACCGTGAATACGCCTGGCACATAGTCCAGCTTCTCGGCCACGTCTTCGCCGATGCGTTGCATCTGGCAGCCGCAACCGGGCGTGCTGCAGGTGGTCGACTCGGGCTCGTGGTGGATCTCGCGCCGGGGCAGTTGGGTCGGTAGCGGCTGGCGTTTGGGTTGTTGTTTGGCGTCAGGCGCTGCAGCCGGTGGCTGGAGCTGTTCGATCTCGACGGCGACGGCTGCCAGGTCGGCCTCTATCTCGTCTTCGAGCAGGCTCTTTTGCTCGGCGTTGAAACGCTCGGACTGGGCGGCAAACTTCATGCGTTTGAGCAGCGCGTTCTCGTGGGTGAGCTTGGCGTTGAGTGCCTGGCTGTGCTTGAGTTCGGTTTGGTGGCGGGCGATTTGCGCATCCTTGTCAGTCACGTGGCCCATGAGGCTGGCGACCATCTCGCGCAGTTGCTCTGCACTGAGATTGTTCAGGGATTGTTGCTGCACCACCATGGCAGCAAGTGTGCCAAGGAAGGCCCTGCGCTGCCATGCGCAGATCCACGGATTGCGCGCCGACTTCAGACCACGGTGATGATGCCCGCGTCTCCCATGCGCTGCCAGGGCAGGCCCAGCACCAGGGTGTCGAGCTGGGCGGGTTCCAACTGCCACTGGGCTTCCCCCGGCGCAGGCCAGATGAACTTGCCCTGGTGCAGGCGCCGAGCGGCCAGCCAGATGCCGATGCCGTCGTGCACCAGCACTTTGATGCGGTTGGCACGTTTCTTGGCGAACAGATAGGCGTGGTGGGGGTGGGCTGCGCCGAAGACGATGACCACCCGGGCCAGCGCTGTGTCGGTGCCAGCGCGCATGTCCAGCGGGGCCGTGGCCAGCCAGGCGGCATCGATGCGGATCATCGCAGCAGCGCGCGCAGCATCTGAGCACAGGCGCTGGCAGCGTCCACAGGTCAATGCAGGGTAACCTTCATGGCGTGATGTTGGAGCTCAATGCGGATGCTGGATGGCGGTGTCGAGGGCTCGCCTTTACTGGCCAATACAGGCAGCGAGGCGGTGAGATCAATAGGGATGAATGCAGGAGCCGGGACCTCATCGCTGAGCAAGGGTGACCCTTGGCGATGGTCCTTGAGCCAGCGGTGCAGCACGTTGGCGTTCATGCCATGTTGCAGGGCCAAGGCGGCAATCGAGGCGCCAGGCTGCTTGCAGGCGGTGAGCAGTTCGCTCTTGAACTGCGGGGTATAGGTACGGCGCGTGCGCGGCACCGAGTAGCGAGGGGGTTGAGAGTCTTTGAGCAAGATCGTGTCCACGTAGGTTTCGTGGACACGATCTTGCTCAGAGGTGAGTATCGCATCAAGATGGGATTACCGGCCCCTTACAAAGGTGCACGCTGCGGAGGCGAACAAACAGATGCCATGGCACTCAGGGATGTCGAACGCTTTTGCTCGAATCCACCATAGGGATACAAGAGCAAGACCGGTGATGCAAGGCCAAACGTGAAATCGATGCAGGCAGGATGAGCGACGCCTACCAAGAGCCGCCATTTGCATGTGAAGAGTAGATGCTTGCCTGGTACTGCTGCTGCGGCGCTGCGCGTTCAGTCAGCGCTCGGAACTGGCAGCAGGCGCTTGTATTCCTGTTTGACCACGGCGTAGCACTCGCAGGTACGCTGCTCAATACCGACACGGTCGTGCACCGTGATATGGCCACGCCGGTACTGGATCAAGCCCGCTTTTTGTAAACGCCCGGCAGCCTCGGTAACACCTTCCCGGCGCACCCCCAGCATATTGGCGATGAGCTCCTGCGTCATCACCAGTTCATTGCTGTCCAAGCGGTCCAGGCTCATCAGTAACCAACGGCACAGTTGCTGATCCAAGGAATGGTGGCGGTTGCACACAGCCGTCTGTGACATCTGTGTCAGCAAGGCTTGGGTGTAGCGCAGCAGCAGATGCATCACGTCACCCGCGCGATTGAACTCCGTCATCATGAAGTGGGCCTTGAGCCGCAGCGCCTGGCCGGCGCTTTGCACCACGGCACGGCTTGGCGTGGTCTGGCCACCCATAAATAACGAGACGCCAATCAGGCCCTCATTGCCGACAACTGCAATCTCTGCTGAGCCTCCATCGGCCAGCACATAGAGCAAAGAGACAATGGAGGATATGGGGAAGTAGACGTGGCTGAGGTGCCCGCCCGATTCGTAGAGTACAGCGCCCAAGGGCATCTCTATGCACTCCAGATCCGGCAACCATTGGGCTAGCTCATGCTCAGGCAGGGCAGCCAAAAGCAGATTACCTCGAGCATGGGAGGCAGTGACCACGGATGCCTTTCTACTGAAGAAAGCGACAGTCCTCATGACTGGCGAACACCCCGGTGGGGAGCAGAGTTATTACAGTATAGTCGGCTTTTTCCTTGGGGCCTTAGGCTGCGGCGCGCGGCGGGAATCCCATGTTGGCCCGACCAGGCTGCGCCGGCTGCTCATATTCATTTATCCACCGACTTGATGAAAGACGCTCAGATCCAAATATGCTCCCGGCTAGCAGCGTGAGCACGTATGATGCGGAACCACCTGCATTCGCAGGTGCGTGCATATATACCAAATCCATGTCCACCCAGGTGCGTTCGTCCCAGGCCACGCCCAACTCGTCTGCAGTGAAGGGCTCTGGCACTGCTGAGTGCGCAGTCGCCGAATCTGCTCAGAAAGCTTGGGAGCGAGCGTTTACCGTCTTATCTCCGGTGATAGGCTATCAAGGTGTGGCCGGGCTCTACAGGCGCGCGCTCTCGCTCAGCCGCAGGGAACACCTGAGCCTAGTCCCTCTTTATGAAGCCACCAGACTGGGTGGGATCGACCTGACCAAACTGCAAGCCATGCTCCTCGCGCTCGATTCAGTAGAGGCCGCTGCTGTGCAGGCGAGCCTTGGGCGTCATTTTGTCGAGTTGCTGTCGCAGCTGATCGGTGCAAGATTGGCTGAGCACCTGCTTCACCCAACAGATGAGTTAATTCACCCACTCAATTTTAATGGCTCAGCCGCCAAGGACCCATCGTCATGAAAACAGGCAAAGCAACCATAAAGCGTCTGGCGACGGGCGTGCCCGGGTTGGACGAGGTATTGGGCGGTGGCTTACCCGAGCTCTCCTTCAATCTGATCGCAGGCCCGCCCGGCTGTGGCAAGACTACGCTGGCACACCAGATGATGTTCGCCCTGGCTACGCCCGAGCGGCCGGCCCTGTACTTCACGGTATTGGGCGAGCCGCCCATCAAGATGCTGCGCTACCAGCAGCAATTCGACTTCTTCGATTTGGACCAGCTCAACCGGGCGATTCGCTTCATCAATCTGGCCGAGGAGATGAGTACTGGAAATCTCGACAAAGTGCTCTCACGCATTGCCGTTGAGGTGGAGAAGCACGAACCCGGTCTGGTGTTCGTCGACTCCTTTCGCTCGGTGGTGCTGGCCGGGGAGGGGGAGGGTCATAACTTCATCAGCCTGCAGAAATTCATCCAGAGCCTAGGCGTGATGATGACCAGTTGGCAGGCCACCACCTTCCTGATCGGCGAGTACTTCACCGACAGCGATCCCAATCCAGTTTTCACCGTCTCTGACGGCTTGATCTGGTTGCGACAAAGCTTGCAGGGCAATTCCATGGTGCGCAAGATGGAGATCATGAAGATGCGTGGCCAGCCGACCCTGCCGGGTCTGCATACCTTCCGCATTGGTCCGGCCGGTCTGCAGGTTTTTGCGCCGCCGCCGCTAGAGGTGTTGGCCGTAGAGCAGCCTGATGCAAAGCGCCTGGCTATGGGCGTGCCAGGTCTTGATGAAATGCTGGGCGGCGGCTTGCCGCGTAGCTATTCCCTGTTGGTTGCCGGGCCTTCGGGTTCAGGCAAAAGCATTCTTGCCGCTGCTTTCCTGGCAGAGGGCGCAAGCTGCGGAGAAACCGGCGTGATCGCTGCCTTTGAGCAGCGGCCGTTACTTTCACGCGGTGCACAAATGGCTGATTTGATCAAGAGCGGGCGGATCGCCGTGGTTGATACGCGCGCGGCGTCATTGTCGGTGGATGAGATCGCGATGCAACTGATTTCCGAGATACGCAGACTCAAGGCTAGTCGGGTCGTCATCGATTCATTGTCGGGCTTCGAGTTGGCACTGGCTCCGACCTTCAAGCAGGACTTCCGCGAGTCACTGTCACGTTTGGTCTCGGCCCTGGCCAGTACGGGTGTCACGGTACTGATGACTTCCGAGTTGGAAGATCGCTATGGGGATCTGCGCTTCTCGCCCTATGGCTCGGCTTTTTTGACCGACGCTATTATTGTGCAGCGCTACATTGAGGTTGACAGCCGCTTGCAACGTGTCATGGCCGTGGTCAAGCTGCGAAACAGTGCGCATTCCAACGAGTTGCGGCAGTTCCATATCGACGACAAGGGACTGCAGATCGGCGACCGCCTGCAAGGCATGGAAGGCCTGCTGAGAGGTCAGCCGACGCGGCGCGCTGACATGCAGGAGTCGTAGCACAGGTCGGCGATTCGCGGATGTCTTGCTGGTTGCAGATCTGTTCTCATGCTCGACGGCTCAACGTGAACTAGTCGACGTCGTGCCCCATGACTTAACCCACCGCTTCACTACCGATCGACCCGTCGCACTGACCGCCCTCCACTGGGGTCGACACCGTCTCTATAGCCGTGTTTTTGTTGCCTTCGTTCATTCCGCTACCTCTCGCCATGACTAGAGGCAGTCCAGATCAGCACACCCAGCACACCCAGCACATTAGTACTTATGACGCATGACAGGCTCCTTGCGGAACGCTGCTTGGTTCGCTGGTCACTCTTACACGCCAGGAGACGCCATGCCGCGATCTATGCTGCTGTGGGGCGAATGCGCATTGCTAACGAGCCTGTGAATCTCGTTTCAGGGTCAAGGTTTCTCGATGGATTTTTGCTGTTAGCGGAGTGGCCGTGTCGGTGTGACTCTGTCGCGGGGGAGGGGGCGGTGGCAGCTTGTCAGGAGCTGGTGCGCCCTCTGCGGTGAAGTCTCTTTTTTGTTCCGCGAGTGCTTTGGGGGCGGGATCGTTGCGAGAGGGGATCATGGCAGCATTCTCCTAGGGCAATGGCTGAGCAGGCATTTGCAGCGTAGGACCACCACTATCGAGTGTCTGTGCGATTGCAAACATTACAAGGGTTTTTTAGTCGTCGACTACCTGAATGAACTGCGCAATGGTGACGCTCTTCCAGTCCCGAGGATAGAACAGTTCGTTCTTGAGGCGACCGAAGAAGCCTTCGCAAGCCGCATTGTCCGGAGAACAGGCCTTGCGGGACATCGAGCGGATGAGGTTGGCATCGCTCATTCTCGATAGCCAGCCTGGCCGGCGGTAGTGGCCGCCGCGGTCGGAGTGGAGCACGGGCCGGTCAGCGGTGTCCTTCACCGTCTCGATGGCTGCATCCAGCATGGTATTGACCAGTTCCGCGTCAGGGCTCGTGCCAATGGCCCAGCTCACCACCATCCCGTCAAAGCAATCAATGATCGGCGAGAGATAGACCTTGCCGGCGGGGGATCTGGAACTCTGTGATGTCCGTGAGCCACTTCTCGTTCGGTGCCGCAGCCTGGAAGTCTCGGTTGATGATGTTGTCGGGCGCGGGGCTGATCTCGCCAAGGTAGGACGCATACCGGCGCCGCTTGGGCTTGGCCACGACCAGGCTCTCTTGCTTCATCAAGCGCTGCACCACCTTCTCGGAGATGGTGACATCTTGCCTGGTGAGCGAGGCCTGCAGCCTGCGGTAGCCGTAGCAGCGATGGTTCGACTCGAAGATCTCGGTGATGGACTGCCTTACTTCAAGGTACTTATCGCCCACCACTGCACGGGCTCGATGGTAGAAGTACGAGCTCCGCGCAAGACCCAACTGAGCAAGAAGCTCTGGCAAGCCATAGTGCTCCTTGAGGGCGTCAATCAGCAGTGTCTTCTCCCGGTTGGACAGGAGCTGCAGATCGACACCCAGGCCTTTTTTTAACAGTTCATTGGCCTTGTTCAAGAGGTCTTGCTCGAGCCGCAAATGCCTGACCTCGAGCCGCAAAGCCTCAAGCTGATGCTCGAGCTCGTCGCGCTCTCGTACCTGAGGAGATTGATTGGTGTGTTTCATTGATGCGGGGGCCTCCCGTCCCAGAAGCTGGTTCTTCCAGTTGTACAACGTGGGCCTGCTCACGCCAAGCTTCTGGGCAACCACCTGTGCACTTCCCTCACGAGTGCACAGCTCGAGGACTGCCTGCTTCTTCAGTTGCAGCGGCCATGGTGCACAGGCGGCCCTGCCGACAGCACGCTGCCGGGACTCGGGGTCCAGCTCATCAATCCAGGCACGCAGCAAATCGCGGCACGGATAGCCCAACGCCTTGACCGTGGAGGCAATGCAGCGCCCGTGCGCGGCGTAGTGTTCGACAGCCTGCTCCTTCTGAATTTGAGAGTACTTCGGCTTCGAGCGCACGTAACCGGACGACAGGTCCAGGCGCCGCTCGTACTCCTCATGCCAGCTCTTCAAAGCGTTCTTCGTTGGGTAGCCCAGCTGGCGGATAGTCGTCCCGGTGCGCTTGCCCAGCTTGATGTAGAGCTCAACGGCTCGAATGCGGTCGTCGTATGAATACATGAACTACCTCCTGGCAGTCCAAGTTTTCGTCCGCACCCCCGGCGGGTCAAGATTGCATCGGCCCTAACAGCTATGACCCATCAAATCAACTGCCTGCACTCTGGCGAAACTTTCACGATCGGGTTTCACTGAATTTTGACTCCGTCCCTGAAGGTTATTTCAGCATATTCAAGCAGATTGCAGACTTGATCGTTGCCCTTGGACAGCGGGGACTCCACATAAACGACAGCTTCGTGCCAGACATTAGTGTTGGTCAATGTTGGGGGCGTCACTGGGTAACCATAGGAGGCGATGAGAAGTTTGGGCCTCGCATAAACTACCAGCACAACTATCCGGACTATTATCCTCAAGCGGCCAGCAACCCGCAGGTGCCATGATGCTACCCTGAAGCAGCACTTGGTGAGTTCCAAAGGTGGTTCCGCGAAAGCTATCCAAGGAGGGGCGCCTGAAGTCATATCTGCTCAATAAAGTGAAAGATCACACTCTGCCTGCACCGTTTGTCGAACAAGCAATCCAACTGCTTGATCACAAAACACCTCCGCGTCAAATCCAATAGACTCACTTCAAGCCACCTCCGGGTGGCTTTTCTTTTGCCTGCGCGGTAACTTCCATCCAGAAGGCAGTCACGGCCCCTCGCAGTCCAGCGCTGTAGAGGTGATGGGGATGCACTTCACTTTTAAAGCCGTGCTAGGACCTTCAATAAAAGAGCCCACCGAAGTGGGCCATGAATAGCGATCTAAGCCGTCATTTCATTTAATGCAAACTCCAATCACTTGGGTTGCGTGTCTGGCTTTTTGCTGTCTGCTTGCTTGCCATCTGGTTGCTTCTGACCAGGATTTTGCTGATCTTGCTGACCAGGTTTTTTCTGGTCTTGCCCAGGTTGCTGCTGGCCAGAGTTTTGCGGTTGTTGCTGAGACATGATGATTCCTTAAATCAAGTGAGTGATAAGGTGCTTCTGTCGCTAGCGGGAGCGCCTCTCGAATCAGTGTTCTGCTGTGGCATTGCACTGATGATCAGTGTGCGTGGACACCATCAGGTTTGTCGTAGGAGATGCAGGCGCTTACATCCTGATTTGTACATACTCAGCTTGAGACAACATTGTCGGAACAAAGAGCGGTCTCAAGAAGAAAAACACTCAGGGATGCGGTTTAAGGCCATTAAAAAGCGTAAGGTGAATCAAGGCAATCCATCTCGATTCGCCGCAATAGACCGGAGGTCTAAATGTTCAAATTCTCAGCCTATCCCCCAGCTTCGTTTTGGGATGAGTCCAAACAGATGGGTCACACTTCGAGCGTTCCAGCGCCCCAGGAACAACCGAAGAAACCGCCTACAGACCCTGATAAAGCTGGCCAGGGCCAACAAATTGCAGGAGCCTTTGCTTTTAAGTTCTTGTAAAAGCACGCTCCCACCTCAACCGCCTCAGGGCGGTTTTTTGTTGCCTAGTTGTCGCATCCCTGACGATTGCATAGGCAAAAACCGCTATCCGCTGTTCATGGCTCGCGAGGTGCTGCGAGAGCTTGTACAGTCAGTGCAGTCCACCGGGAGCCCGTCATGCAAATAGCCCTGCACAAGAATGCCCGTACCACCCCAGCAGTGCGTGCCCTGATCGCTTCCAGCGATGAGACCGCCAGCGTGCTGGCCCAGCGCTTTGGCATTTCCGAACAGACGGTCTACAAATGGAAGAAGCGCGAAAGCGTGCAAGACCGCTCTCACACCGCCCATCGCCTGCAAACACAGCTCACACCCGCGCAAGAAATCGTGGTGGTACACCTTCGCCGGGCCTTATTGTTGCCCCTCGATGACTTGCTAGCTGTCACCCGCGAGTTCATCTGGAGCACGGTATCGCGCTCGGGCCTGGACCGGTGCCTGCGCAGGCACGGCGTGGGCAATCTCAACGCTTTGAAGCCAGCCGAGCCCAAAGAGGTGCACAAGGCTATTAAGAGCTATGTGCCCGGCTATTTGCACATGGATGTGAAGTACTTGCCCCAGATGCAGGACGAGCCCAAGCGCCGCTATTTGTTCGTGGTCATCGACAGGGCCACGCGCTGGGTGTTTGTGCAGATCAAGTCTGCCAAAACGGCAGCCGGCGCCAAAGCATTCTTGAGGGCCCTGCACAAAGCCTGTCCGATCAAGATAACCAGGCTGCTGACCGACAACGGCAAAGAGTTCACTGATCGCTTGTTTGTCAGTCATGCAAGAGCGCCCAGCGGCAGCCGTGAATTGGACCTGCTTTGCGAGCAACTGGGTATCGAGCATCGCCTGACGCAGCCCCGGACACCCAGAACCAACGGCATGGTTGAACGCTTCAACGGCCGCATCGCAGATGTCCTCAAGACACATCGCTTTAACAGCGCCGAGGATTTGAAGCAGACGCTGATGCGTTACGTGGCCTTGTACAACCACCAATTACCGCAATAAGCGCTGCAAAGCAAAACGCCCATCCAGGTTATGAAGCAGTGGCACCAAACGCATCCTGAACTGTTCATTAAGCGGCTCTATGATCGTCCGGGATGCGACACCTAGTCTCTACTTGGGCTTCCCTCAGTTTCCCGGACGCTTTGCCTAGCCCTTTAAACGTTGCCGCTCCTCAAATTGAACCGGGCTAAGGTAGTTCAATTTTGAGTGTTTCCTGAACGGATTGTAGAACCGCTCGATGTAGTCGAACACATCGGCCCAGGCCTTTTTTTAGTAGTTCATTGGCCTTATTCAAGAGGTCTTGCTCTAGCCGCAGTTGCCTTACCTCCCGGCGCAAAGCCTCAAGCTGATGCTCGAGCTCGTCGCGCTCTCGTACCTGAGGAGATTGATTGGTGTGTTTCATTGATGCGGGGGCCTCCCGTCCCAGAAGCTGGTTCTTCCAGTTGTACAACGTGGGCCTGCTCACGCCAAGCTTCTGGGCAACCACCTGTGCACTTCCCTCACGAGTGCACAGCTCGAGGACTGCCTGCTTCTTCAGTTGCAGCGGCCATGGTGCACAGGCGGCCCTGCCGACAACACGCTGCCGGGACTCGGGGTCCAGCTCATCAATCCAGGCACGCAGCAAATCGCGGCACGGATAGCCCAACGCCTTGACCGTGGAGGCAATGCAGCGCCCGTGCGCGGCGTAGTGTTCGACAGCCTGCTCCTTCTGAATTTGAGAGTACTTCGGCTTCGAGCGCACGTAACCGGACGACAGGTCCAGGCGCCGCTCGTACTCCTCATGCCAGCTCTTCAAAGCGTTCTTCGTCGGGTAGCCCAGCTGCCGGATGGTAGGCCTAACGCGTTTGCCCATCTTGATGTAGAGCTCAACGGCTCGAATGCGGTCGTCGTATGAATACATGAACTACCTCCTGGCAATCCAAGTTTTCGTCCGCATCCCCATAGGTCACCGCTGGCAGCTGGAGGCCAGGCCCAACGCACCGGGATGACCACGCAGCAGTTGCACCACGCGATGGGTGCAAGTGATCGAGCGAGCTCCCTCAAGTCTTTAAAAAGTTAGCCGCCGATGTTGCTTGCCCGCGTACGTGGGGCATTCGTCCGGCCAATTGCATCAGCGGACATGCCCGCTGCTCAGCGCAGTGTCCCGACTGAGCGCCTGCCGCCAAAGCGCGTATACGGCCAAACAGGGTGAGGCGAAGACGGCCAATAGCGAAAACGGTCATGCCATTTGGAATCGTGGCAAGCCCTTGGCAATAAGGGCAAAGCTAAAGCCGCGTGACAGGCGTTTTTGTCTTCCAAGTAAGTCTTTGTGCAATCCAGTTTAAAGGGTTTAAAGAGAGTACTGTCAAAGTAGGCGATCTATCTCGATTCGCCGCCATAGACCGGAGGTCTATATGCTTATGTACCCTCGTCCTGATAGGAAGCTCTCGCTCTGGGAGCATGTGAAATCATTCTTCTCTATAAGAAAGCCTGAACAAGCACCAGTCGTTGATCAAGGCAAAAAGCTTCCCAAGGAGCCTGAAAATCCCGATCGCAAAGCTACTGTGTTTCCCGGTTCCGGCGATTTCTAAAGTATACGGAGGCGTCAATGACTCCCACAGAAAAAACCATCTTCAACTTTCGATTGAGGAAGACCGCGACACTGAGAGATGTTGATAGTCACAATGTGTCAGATGACGACTATGTGTTCCATCGTTCGGCCCGCTCTGGCGAGAAAGAGGAAAAGGAGACTCCCATGCAACTACTAAAGGAAAAGACAGCACGCATACACAAGCAAGCCGTGCTTCAAAAAGCCCTTGACCCTACTTAGACCGGAGGTCTATATGTTCTCGCTTCTTGCCTACAAACGACACATGGAGTTCTGGCGCGACATGCGCGACATCTTGGTGATGCCCATCGAGAAAATGGAACCCATCTTTGCTGAAGTTAAGAGCCCCCAAAAGCAGCAGCCAAAGGATGATCGAGCCCGAAATAAAAAGCGGAAAACCGAATGCTGAAGAGGTGCAGAGAGCGCAATTGAGGCAGCAGTTTCAGCATCCGGACATTCGGCGCCCGCCCTAAGCGAGATCAGGGGCAAAGCCAAGCATCGCGAGTCGGTGCTTTTTTATTGTCCACCGACCGCACTGAGCCTACCCGGAGCGTATCCGGGCGCGAAACCTAAGCCTTGTTACAGAGGGCTTAGGTTTCCGAAACTAAAGTAAGTGTTTACTCCATATAGTTTTTTAGCCAATAAAAGGAGTACCCTGCAAGGAGGCAACTCAACCTGAGTTGCCAAATTAGACCGGAGGTCTATATGTTTCCACTTCTTTTGTACCAACGAAACATGGAATTCTGGCGCGATCTGCGCAACATCTGGTTGATGCCGATGAACGAAATTTCGGCTCTGCTCCCAGAGGCGAAGAGTCCAGAAAAGCAGCCGACGAAAGACGAGCAGGCTAAAGGCAAAAAACGCAAGTAGATCTGTGTGTCGTATTCAGAAAACGCAATTGCAGCAGTTTTAATGTCCTAGCAATCGGCGACCGCCCTGGCGATAACGGAGCAAGCTAAAGCATCGCGAGTCGGTGCTTTTGTTTGCTCACCATGCTCCCTACGTCGCCCCTAAGTGGCGCTTGGTAGGCCCTGAGCCTTGCGGCAGAGGGATTAGGTTTCCAAAACGACGATCAGTGTTCGTCTTGCTCGACGGGAATCGGCTGCTTCTGAAGCTGAGAGTGTTAGTGCCGATGCAAATCTGATCAGCTGGGGGTGCGGATAAAAACTTGGACTGGTGTTATGCCGTAAGTCCGAGGCTCACCCGGTATTCGATGGGACTGAGTGAGCCAAGGGATATCTTGATCCGCTTTTCGTTGTACCAGCGAATGTAGTCGTCGACTACCTGAATGAACTGCGCAATGGTGACGCTCTTCCAGTCCCGAGGATAGAACAGTTCGTTCTTGAGGCGACCGAAGAAGCCTTCGCAAGCCGCATTGTCCGGAGAACAGGCCTTGCGGGACATCGAGCGGATGAGGTTGGCATCGCTCATTCTCGATAGCCAGCCTGGCCGGCGGTAGTGGCCGCCGCGGTCGGAGTGGAGCACGGGCCGGTCAGCGGTGTCCTTCACCGTCTCGATGGCTGCATCCAGCATGGTATTGACCAGTTCCGCGTCAGGGCTCGTGCCAATGGCCCAGCTCACCACCATCCCGTCAAAGCAATCAATGATCGGCGAGAGATAGACCTTGCCGGCGGGGGATCTGGAACTCTGTGATGTCCGTGAGCCACTTCTCGTTCGGTGCCGCAGCCTGGAAGTCTCGGTTGATGATGTTGTCGGGCGCGGGGCTGATCTCGCCAAGGTAGGACGCATACCGGCGCCGCTTGGGCTTGGCCACGACCAGGCTCTCTTGCTTCATCAAGCGCTGCACCACCTTCTCGGAGATGGTGACATCTTGCCTGGTGAGCGAGGCCTGCAGCCTGCGGTAGCCGTAGCAGCGATGGTTCGACTCGAAGATCTCGGTGATGGACTGCCTTACTTCAAGGTACTTATCGCCCACCACTGCACGGGCTCGATGGTAGAAGTACGAGCTCCGCGCAAGACCCAACTGAGCAAGAAGCTCTGGCAAGCCATAGTGCTCCTTGAGGGCGTCAATCAGCAGTGTCTTCTCCCGGTTGGACAGGAGCTGCAGATCGACACCCAGGCCTTTTTTTAACAGTTCATTGGCCTTGTTCAAGAGGTCTTGCTCGAGCCGCAAATGCCTGACCTCGAGCCGCAAAGCCTCAAGCTGATGCTCGAGCTCGTCGCGCTCTCGTACCTGAGGAGATTGATTGGTGTGTTTCATTGATGCGGGGGCCTCCCGTCCCAGAAGCTGGTTCTTCCAGTTGTACAACGTGGGCCTGCTCACGCCAAGCTTCTGGGCAACCACCTGTGCACTTCCCTCACGAGTGCACAGCTCGAGGACTGCCTGCTTCTTCAGTTGCAGCGGCCATGGTGCACAGGCGGCCCTGCCGACAGCACGCTGCCGGGACTCGGGGTCCAGCTCATCAATCCAGGCACGCAGCAAATCGCGGCACGGATAGCCCAACGCCTTGACCGTGGAGGCAATGCAGCGCCCGTGCGCGGCGTAGTGTTCGACAGCCTGCTCCTTCTGAATTTGAGAGTACTTCGGCTTCGAGCGCACGTAACCGGACGACAGGTCCAGGCGCCGCTCGTACTCCTCATGCCAGCTCTTCAAAGCGTTCTTCGTCGGGTAGCCCAGCTGCCGGATGGTAGGCCTAACGCGTTTGCCCATCTTGATGTAGAGCTCAACGGCTCGAATGCGGTCGTCGTATGAATACATGAACTACCTCCTGGCAGTCCAAGTTTTCGTCCGCATCCTACAAATTATAGAGCCTCTTGCGGTGTAGGATAAAGCCTGCAATCAGAATCCGCTGAAGAAGTCTGTTGAAAAGGGATTACGGTGTTAGGCGCCCAAAAGCAGTGGATGCACCTGCTACTCATTTTGCCATTTGAAATAAATGTCAGATAAAAAAACAAAAACACTTTTGCAAGGCAAGCTCTCTCCCGGATTGGTGAAAATCCTCGCAAAAAACAATCTACACACAGTGGAGGCAGTCAAGCGAGCTTATCCCGAAAGACTGCTGAGAATGCCAGGCATTGGCATTGTGCGCTTCCGGATGATTGAAGCAGAGTTGATTCACAGCGGCCCCTACAGACCCCTTTTTGCTGCTTCCCCTTTTCCTGAAGTACCTGGTTCAACTCTGAAAAATTCCCCATTGCCGCTGGCTACAGTACGCCGCTTGGCAAGAAATGGCGTCTTTACTGAACAGCAGCTACGCGAAGCCTATCCTGAGAAGCTGATGAAGATTAGTTTTATTGGATTAGTTTCACTTCGCGAAATCGAGCGCATCTTTTTTCCAGGGCAGCGATACGATCCTCCTAAACGTAAGCAGCCACCCCCAAACTTTCCCCGATGGAGTTAACGAAGTTGCCAAGGAGGTTCCGAAGTCCTGCTGGAAAAGATCTATGATGAATTTACCATGCATAACGAACCGCAACTCGAGACGCCTCTAGGCGATCTACTGCCACTCCGAGCGAAGTCCGTTCTCTTAAAGAATGGACTTCATACAATGGAGGAAGTCCGCCGGGCATACCCGGATCAACTTTTGAAGATGAGAGGCATGGGGATGCTTCGATTCAGGGACATCGAGGGAGCGCTCTTCCCAGGTGAGTCATTCACTCCTGCCATGCCGAGACCTCCAGTGCGTCAGATTAAAGGCTCATCTCTCAATGGCGTGCTATCCCCAGCCACGGTTCAAGCGTTGGCGCGCGGCGGGATCACGACTGTTGAGCAGTTGCGGGCAATGAACCCCAAGCAACTGATGAAGATTGATGGCTTCGGCGCTGGGAAGCTCAGGGAGATCGAGAGCGTGTTCTTTGCGGGGGGGCAGGCGTGACCCAGTGCTGAAGTAGCAATCGTGGTCCACCTCCCAGCTGCATTGCAAACGCAGTGAAAGCTTCAGAATTGCTAAATGTTGTTCATTGTCAATTCGTAACGTTTAGCACAAATCATGGAAATTATTGTTACTTGGATGAATGATTGATTGTCATTTAATGTCATTGCATACCCCGAAGTCATAGGTAATTGCTACATTTTCATATTGGCCATTTTGGCCAGATGAAAGAATGTATGAAAAAACAATGCTACCTCTTGGCAGCTCTGATAGCAGCAAGTTTCCATACCCATGCTGCAGAGATCACAGTCGCTCCAAACTCTATGTATTTTTCGGGCTGGAATTTCAGCAGCTTGAATCCCAACTCTAGAGCAGAGCGTATCAACATGACGCCAGGGCAGACCATTTCGGGAGCATTCAACGGATTTCCGCTTAGCTGGACTGTGAACGCTAGCCCAACGCCTGATACCTACGGTGTCTGGACGGATGGATTTAATGCATTTGGCACAAATCTCCCTACTAATATTTCCAGACCTGCTCCCTCGCCTGGACAGGGATTTATCAATCGAGGCGAAGCGCAGTTCGCATCCACTATTCCTTTCCCTACGGGTACTACAATCTTTTTTCAAGATGTTGATAATAATGAGATTGCGAACCTTAGATTTTACAGTTGCAGTGGAGTGCAAGTAGATGCTGGAAGCTTTGATTTCTTAAAAATATCAAGTTTTAACACGCCAGCCTATTCAATTCAGGGAGATTTTCCAAATCAGTCCTGGCAAGTTGCAGCAAATAACTCCAATGATCCGAATACAGTAAACGGTATTACTGTTCGCTCTAACGAAGTCTGCAGTATTACTATTCAAGCAATCAGACCTTTAAATGGTGGAAGTATTAACTACTTCCTTGGTGCACCTCCCAATGTAGTTCCAACTGCTGTACCTACGATCTCGGGAACTACGCAAGTGGGCTGGCGGCAAGCGCCGAAGCAGCCAAGCCGGACACCAAATTGCTCGCCGGGGGCACGACCCTGCTCGACCTGATGAAGCTCAACGTCGAGCGTCCGTCGCGCGTGGTCGACATCACCCGCCTCACGGGCTTGGACCGTATCGAGGTGACGGGCAGCGTCATCCGCATCGGCGCTCTCGCGAAGATGAGCAAGGTGGCGGACCACGGCGCTGTCAAGGATGCGGCGCCGGCGCTGTCGGAAAGCCTCTGGCGCGCCGCCTCTGCGCAGCTGCGCAACATGGCGTCGATTGGCGGCAACCTGATGCAGCGCACCCGCTGCATGTATTTCCGCGATCCGGGCGCCTACCCGAACTGCAACAAACGCAACCCCGGCTCCGGTTGCGCAGCGCTGGACGGCATCAACCGCAATCACGCCATCCTGGGCACCAGCGACGCCTGCATCGCCATCTATCCGGGGGACTTCGCGGTTGCGCTGGTTGCCTTCGATGCCAGGGTAATAGTCAAGGGCGCGATCCGAGGCGAGAACGAGCGCACCATTCCTGTCGACGACTTTTTTCTGCTTCCAGGCCAGACCCCGCATCTCGAAACCCGCCTGGCTCCCGGCGAGATGATCGTGGGCATCGAAGTGCCGCGTTCGGCGACGCTCAAGCGCTCGCACTACCTGAAGGTGAGGGACCGCGCGTCCTACGAGTTCGCTGCCGCCAGTGCGGCCGTGGGTTTGGAGATGGAGCCAGATGGCAAGACCATTCGCGAGGTGCGCATCGCCGTCGGCGGCGTAGCCACCAAGCCCTGGCGGCTGCGCGCCGTCGAGGCGTCGCTCCAAGGCAAGACTCTTGACGAGGCCACGTTGCGCGCCGCCGCTGCGGCCACTGCCGTTGGTGCGAAGGCCAGCGGACACAACGCGTTCAAGATCGATCTCGCACCGAAAGTCGTTGCGCGGGCTTTGATGACTTTGGGAGGTGTGGCATGACACAACACAACGAACTGGAACTGAACCGGCGCGCCATCATGAAACTCGGTGTAGGCACTGCAGCGGTGGCCACCGCAGGGGTCGGTTTGTCGGCACAAACGGATCTGGCCAACGCGCTTGCGCCGGCCAGAGGACCCGCCCTTGGCGCTGCGCTGTCGCGCGCTGAAGGTCCGCTGAAAGTCACGGGGCTGGCACGCTATGCCATTGAGCAGAAGCTTCCGAACATGGCCTATGGCGTCACCGTGCAATCGACGCGGCCCGCAGGGCGCATCGTCCACATCGACACCTCTGCCGCCAAGGCGCTGCCGGGCGTGGTGGATGTCTACACGCCACAGAACCCGTTGAAGCTGAACAAGCCGACCCTCTACAGCAAGGGCGGTGGCGCCACGGAAGAGTTCACGCCGCTGCAGGACGACGTGGTGCGGTTCAACGGCATGCACATCGCGTTGGTGGTGGCGGACACGTTGGAGCAGGCCACGCAAGCGGCAAGTCTTCTCAAGGTCACGTACGAAGACGCCGAACCGATCCTCGACCTGGACGATCCGAAAGCGAAGCCCCAGACCATCGCCGACATGGGCGCAGCATGGGGTGATGCACCGGCTGCGCTCGGCAGTGCCGAAGTCAAGCTCAACGTCACCTACACCACGGCCCGCGAATACAACGTGCCGCTGGAGCCGCACGCCTGCATCGCGTCCTGGGACCACGGGAAGATCACCGTCTGGGAGCCGAGTCAGTGGGTGGGCGGCGCGCGCAGCGTGGTGGCCGAGTGGCTGGGCATCGACATCGAGAACGTGCGCGTGATCTCGCCCTACGTGGGCGGTGGCTTCGGCTCCAAGATCGGCGCGCATCCACACGTCGGCCTGGCCTGTGCGGCGTCGCGCCAGCTCGGTAGGCCTGTCAAGGTGTCACTCACACGCCCGCAGACCTTCACTGGCCTCGGTGGCCGCCCGGTGACCAAACAGAACCTGTCGATCGGCGCCAGGAAAGATGGAAGGATCGTGTCCATCGTGCATGAGAGCTGGAACGAAACGGCCATCGACGAAGTGCATGTCGAGGCCTGCAACAACGTGACCAAGATCATGTACGCGACGCCCAATCTTTCATCTCGGCTGAATGTCGTTCCGGTGCACGCGGTGATGCCCGGCTGGAAGCGCGGCCCCGGCGAGAACCCCAGCGCCTACGCCCTCGAAAGCGCGATGGACGAGCTGGCCTACGCGCTGCAGATGGACCCGATCGCGCTGCGCCTGGCCAACTGGGCCGACAAGGACCCGAGCAACCAGTTCCCCTGGACGACGCGGCAACTGCGCGAAGCCTATGCCGCAGGCGCCAAGGCCATCGGCTGGCACAACCGCAACCCCAAGCCCCGTTCGATGCGCGAAGGCCGCGAGCTGATCGGCTACGGCATGGCTGCCGGCGCGTACCCCATGATCCGCACGGCGAGTGAGGCGAAGATCGTCTTCCATGCCGATGGGCGGATCGAAGTGCTCAGCGCCGGCACCGACATCGGCACAGGCACGTACACGATCCTCGCGCAGACAGCGGCCGAAGTGCTGGGCGTGCCGGTCGCGCATGTCACGGTCCGTCTGGGCGACACCGTGCTTCCGCGATCAGCACTGGCCGGTGGCTCGCAGCAGGCGAACAATCTCGCGAGTGCTGTCGCCAAGGCGGCGAACAACGCCAAAGACGCGTTGCGGTCTTTGGCGGCGACCGATTCCAGGTCACCGTTGGCATCATCAAAGCTGGTAGACCTCATTTTCGAGCGGGGCACCATTCGCCCCAACCGCCGTCCTAGCGGTGGGCTCAGCATCGCGAATCTGCTGAAAACCGTAGGCAAGGAAAAACTGGAAGTTGAAGGAAGCACCTTCGCCGCCGATGCAACCGAGGCCACGAAGAATGCGGCGGACCGCAGCTTCGCCCAGTTGAAGGGCCCGGTGGAGGGTGGTCTGTCGGCCCACAGCTGGTGCGCACAGTTCGTGGAGGTGCGCATCGACGAAGACTTCGGCACGGTCCGCGTCAAGCGGATGGTCGCGGCCTTCGACAGCGGAAGAATCTTCAACCCAAAGCTCGCCGAAAGCCAATGGATCGGCGGGATGGTGATGGGTTTGGGTCAGTCGCTGTTGGAAGAAGGCCAGATCGACCACCGGGACGGCCGCACCGTGAATGCGAACTTCGCGGACTATGCCGTACCCGTGAACGCCGACGTGCCGGAAATTCAGGTGATTTCTGTGGGCATACCCGACCTGCAGGCCAGCGCCCTCGGCGGCAAGGGTGTCGGCGAGATCGGTGTCGTGGGAGTCGCTCCGGCGATTGGCAACGCCGTTTTCCACGCGACCGGTAAACGGATTCGAAGCCTTCCCATTACGTTGGAGAAAATCAGCGTGACGCGCGACCGGAGGCAGTCGTGAGTACACATCGTCCGTACGAGGCAATTGCTGCGCTGGCGGCGATGTTAGCTGTGACAAACTGACCGGCACCATGGAAGATCTCGACACATTGGTCTTAAGAACGGCTTGTGACTGGTATGGCAGCGGTTTGGCCGTAGTGCTGGTTACAGTCGCGCGAACATGGGGATCATCACCCCGTCCCCCAGGCTCGCTGATGGCCATCAACGGCCGAGGCGAGACTGTTGGTTCAGTTTCAGGAGGGTGCATCGAAGACGACCTGATTCACCAGATTCGCGAAGGCGGTGTTCAGGCTGCGTGCGCACCCGATAGGCCAACGGTTCTGCGCTACGGCATTTCTGCCGACCAGGCGCACCGATTTGGGCTTCCGTGTGGCGGCACAGTGGAGCTGGTCCTTGAAAGTGTGGCAGCGCACAGCCGGCTGGGTGAGTTGCTGGCGGCGTGCGAAGAGCGGCGCAGCACCGAGCGTCGTTTGAACCTGCGTACAGGTCAAGCCATCCTGCGTCAAGGGCTACGTGATGGCGTGCCCAGCTTGGACGGCACGCATCTCATCACTTGGCTTGGACCGAAAGCCCGCCTTGTCTTGATTGGGGCCGGAGACTTGGCCCGTTACCTTTGCCAGATGGCTATGAGCTTGGGATTCGACGTGGTTGTGTGTGATCCGCGCGAGGACCACCGGGCGAGCTGGAGCATGTCTGGGGTGCAAGTCACCCACGAGATGCCAGATGACCTTATCGTGCGGCTGAAGCCCGACGCTCGTACGGCCGTGGTGGCGCTCACCCACGACCCCAAGTTGGACGATTTGGCGCTCATTGATGCCTTGCAGTCCGACGCCTTCTATGTCGGCGCCATCGGCTCGCGCCGTAATACTGCGCAGCGTCGAGAGCGGCTGAAAGAACACTTCGATCTGTCAGATGCCAGCCTCGCCCGGCTGCGCGGACCGGCAGGGCTTTACATCGGCAGCAAGACACCCGCAGAGATTGCTCTATCGATCATGGCCGAGGTCGTGGCAGCCAAGAACGGAATCGTGGCCCATGACCTCATGTCGGTGGAACGGGGCAAGTCGCAGACACAGTCCCCGGTTCGTCACAGCGCCGGTCCGTTCGCTTTGGCTGCGGCGTAAGACATATCGAGTCACCCTGTACCCACCGCAAAAGCAAGCCACAAGGGCGCACGAAATGACCCCACAGTTCCTCGCACTGATTCCATCCTTATCCATTGCGACGCGTTGTGCCGATGGCGAGAGCAGTGCAGCACACGGCCACGACAGCATCAAGGTCGGCATCTAAATTTCGTCGTCACACGAATGGAATACCTCGAACCCAGCCAGCTTGGTCTCGCTGCTTGCATTCTTGCTGCTGGCTACGGCAGCAGAATGGGGCACGTTCCCAAGGCAGCCATACGCATCCGCGAACGTTCAGTGCTGGAGTGGCAGGTTTTAGCTCTGCGAGGCGCAGGCGTGCAAGACATATCCGTAGTCGTTGGCCCCTACCAAGAGCAACTGTGCCCGCTCGTCAGCCTCTGCGAGGCTGAACTCGTTCTCAATGAGTCGAAGTCTGCCGAAATCCTCCACTCCCAAATCGCAGCGGTCAAGTCGCATTACCGCGACCGCCATGGCTGCGACATGATGGTGCTACTTGGGGACCTTCCTTTCCTGCAAACCCATCATTTCCTTAGGCTGCGCAAGCTTTGGGAGATGCGCAATGGCGATATCCACGGCCTGGTTCCCATGGCCGACGGAGTTCGTGGTCATCCCTTGGTTCTTTCTTGGTCGGCTGTGCAGACCATCGCCGAATCAGGCCAGACCGATAAGGGCATCCGCAGCTGGCTATCACGGAGTAAGCAGTCAGTGCAGTTCGTGGAAATGAACGATCCGGCTTACGTGCGGGATGTCGACATCCCCCAAGATCTCGCGCAAATTGAAGGGCCTGCCGAGCTCCCGTTAGTATCCTGACAATAAAAGTCGAAACGTGTCAATGCCCCCGACTTGCATCACTGGCTTCACCCGCTTCCCTAGACAAGCTTCATGCAAACCTAAACTGAGATACGAATAGCCCTGCCGCAATGGCAGCGCCCAAAGGTGACTACCCAAACTCTCCGAATGACTTAAGCAGGTCTTCTGGCGACGAGACGCGGAGCGCCCTGGCGTCATCACCACTTTCGATGGCGGCGAAGACACCGCCTCGCAAGTCGCGGCGCAAAACACTGGAAATGCGGTTCCAAAGCTTCGACCTACAGTATGGGTCGTCAAGTATCGCTCGTTCCACTGAACATCTTATGCGGATGTCTTCTGTTGGCCGAGAGCACCCGGTCGTGGCAGGGCCACGACCGGCAGCAATCGCTGCATAAGAGACATTGACTGACGCGAGAGAACCTACGTGGCTGCTTGAAAGGAAAGCGGGAAGTATTTTAACCCTCTACGGCGACATCACCCAACACCATCGGCAGGCCATGCCTTCATCAGTGCCTTTTCGAAACCGCTGCGGACGACACCGAGGCAAAGGCCGCTGAAGCCTTCAATGCCGTACAAGGCTCCAGACCACGCATCAACACATAGCGGTGAGAAATCACTGCTCTTATGCTCTCCTACCCGGTTGCCTGCCCACTTCTGGGTGGCTGATAGCTGCTGCCCGTTTGTCTGCTCTGGCCTGCCCTGCAATGGGTTGTACTCGCCGTGGCCTATCTGTTGCCTGCTCACCGGGTTGGCCTGGCTGCTCGCCCGCGGCTGGGCTCTTTGGCGATCCGTTTCGTCCAGCTCTCCTGTGATGGCCTCGCCTGCCATGGATGTGGCTACTGTTCCTGTGACGGGTAGCCGGTTGCCTGCTGGATAGAACTTCCAGCGCTGTTGGCCTGCATGCGGGGTGTCAGCCCCTGTGAGCCGGCCAGCTGCGTCGTAGGCGAAGCGGCTCATGCCCACCGGCGTCTGGATGCCGACCATCTGGCCCAGGCTGTCGTAGTGGTACTGTCTGGAGGTCAGCTCCCCGAGCATGGTCTGCGGCGCTTTTGCGAGCTGGGCCATGCCTGCACTTTTGGCGGTGCTCCCCTCAGGCAGGCTGTCCAGCATGTCTGGCAGGCCGGTGCCTTGCTGTAATCCACTCCACAGCATGGAGGTCAGATGTCCGGCCTTATCCCAACTGAGTTCACGGCTCATTAGCTTGGGATCGGTTTAGCCCGATGCGGATGCCTCTGCCCCGGTCACTAGTTGTCGTCCCGCTTCACGGTACAGCGCATCGCGCTCGAAGTCTACGAGGTTCTCACCTTGCAAGGTGATGCCATGCGCATGGCCCGAACCATAGAGCAGATAGCCCAGTGCCCTTATGGTGGCTGCAATGTACCGATCGTGGGCGAGGTAGTGCTCAATGGCTGCCTTCTTCTGCTCCCGCGAGAACTTGGGCTTGCGATCTGCATAGCCTGCAGGCAAATCGAGCCGCTGCTGATACTCGCGATACCAGCCCTTCAACGCATTTTCGGTGGGATAGCTCAGCTGCCGGATGGTGGGCCTAACGCGTTTGCCCAGCTTGATCTAGAGCTCAACGGCTCGAATCCGATCTTCGTATGAACACATGAACTACCTCCTGGCAGTCCAAGTTTTCGTCCGCACGCCCTCGCTTGATCGAGGTGGTTCTTGCTCTCGCGATCTTCCCGGTTAACGTTGATCGCCAGCTTCGCGAAATAGCCTGACACGCATATTGCGACGACCGAGATGACCGGGGCGAGGAAGGACATGATATTGACATCAGCCATGGAGCGCTACCGGTCGCAGGTCCACTTTCAGATCGTACTCCATGAGACGAACGTTAGGCACCTGCGTCGCCGCGTACCGGAGTTTCTGCCCGATGTCGGACGCAACGATGATCCCGTAGACCTTCTTCTCGCTGGCCAGGTGCTCTTTCACCCAGCCCATATAGCGCAGGATCTGCCCCAGCGTTGCGTCGGGGCCGCGACCCAGTTTCAGTTCCAGCACATAAAAATCGCCGTTGTTAGTGGCGAGAATGTCGATCGGTCCCACGTCCGTCTGGAACTCAACACCGTCACGGTCGTCAGCACGGTAAAGAGTCAGTGGTGCGGTGTGGTCGGGAAGCTTGGGCAAGTTCCTGGCGAGGTAATCGCGCAGGTGTGCTTCGAGCGCGAACATGCCATACGCGTCGTCTGGCCCTTCGATGGTTTCGACGACCGACAACGAGTTTTCGCCAACACCGTCCGCCCGGCGCACCACCAAATTTCCGTCGGTCGCCTTGGTGATCTCCCAAACGCCATGCTTTTCGGGCTCGTACCAAACGACCTTGCCGCGCCCGGTGTTGAACAGGTAGTCGTAGGGCGTGTCGGAGATCCGGGACTTTTTATTCTCGTTGTAATGAATACGTGACGGGTGATTCACCGCCCCCGAAATGATGCTGCACGTCATCGAACTGTCGTTGACGTCGCCGCCATACATCGAGCGGATCTTCGCCTTGATGGCGGGATAGGTGCATTCACCGCTCATCTGCTGGACCGCTTCCTTGACCATTTGCCAGACTGGTGTCTTGCTCCCGTTGTTCATCGTTTATCGCCCTCGCATTCGTTGGTGGTTTTGTCGGGATCGGCCGGTCCGATCCTGCTGCGACGAGAATTCTTACATAACTAGGCGGCAGACACGCAAGGGCGGAGGCGTCATAGAACGCCGCCAATTCGAATGGCCCGTGTCTGTACCTTCGAATGACAGGGCCAGGCGGACAACGGACTAGTATGCTATTTCTGATGCTGGAAGTACGCGACGCGGCGGAAAATTCACAATTAGGTGAATATCGGCACTTGGCTCGATCCATACACATCGCAGCCAACGCAATTCGTTAGAGAAACGTCGGACGTCACAGATAAGCCAGAAGTGGTCAGCTGTCGCCAAGACGACAACGCAGCAAAGGCCGGTGAAGCCCTGAGAGCTGTACAAACCTCTCAGATAGCACCTATACCAAGAGCAGTGAGAAATCACTGCTCTTATGCTCTTCAGCCTTTCCTAGTTGTTGCTGCAACCAAAAGTGTGGAACCCTTGGTTGTATTCCTTAGTCTGCATCTTCGCAAAGTAGCTCAGCCGGTAGAACACGTGGAGAAATGATTCAGCATCATCTCTGATGACCTGGTAAGTTGGATTTACCGGGATATGTACATAGCCTTGCATGTCGTCGATGTACATGCCAAGAGCCGACGCCCAAGCCCCATGGATCCTTGCGTACATGTTATTGCTCGCCAAGTTGAACTGCCCCATGAATGCATAGGCAGAGTGGTTGAACACCAGCGCGACGTGGTAATGCACACGGCCATTGCTACTCGTCTCCCTGCACCACATGTAGCGCATATCTGCGTCATGAACGCGATGATCTTCATTCCTGCTTCTATTCTGGGCGTGCTTGATCTTGGCACGCATAGATGCGAGGAACTTCGAGATGAGTGTATTGCTGAGCAATACATCAGCGGAGACATGGCCAGGCACATACAAATCAAATCGTATCACGCAGATGCGGCTGTGATGCTCAAATGTGCGATATAGGCAATCGTGGATGCACTTGAGGTAATTGGTAATGACATGCCCATGCCTAGTCTGAACAGGAGATCCATGGAACTTATCTCCATGGAGCAGCTGATGGTTGGTATTCAAAGGATTGCGTTTCATGCGGTGTGTCTTGGTGACTATTGACACACAGTTGAGAGCGGTAAACAGGCTTGCTCTTTTATGGAGAAAAAGTGCAGTAGGGCAGATGAATCTCTTCCTTCTCTATCGAATGAATGCATTGAGTTCCTTAAATGCAAATCGGCAAGTGACGCTGTGATGATCTTCCATCTGAGCTTGAGGCTAAGAGGTGGTATGGACGCATTTCAACCACATGCATCTAGAGGATGCACTAGTGGCCATTGATGGATCTATTCAATGGCTAGTGAACTAGCCTGTACTCAACCATGGAGATATCAACTAAATGCCACAACGTCTCTAAATCTCTTCCATGCCGAGCACCATCTATATACTAATTAATAGAACTTAAACATACACCATAGAGTACAAAATTCAGACCATAAAACAGCAGATTACAGAGGAGAGATTCCCTGTAATCTGCTGTTTTATGTTTGCTATCTCACTCTGAATAAATATCAAACCAGCTGCTGGTCACGGACGTTAATTTTCTCTTGAATCCAAGCCTCGATTTCGCTCTCAAGCCAGCCAACAGATCGCAAGCCCAAGCTGATGGGTTTCGGGAATTCCGAGAGGCTGACGAGTTTGTAGAGGGACGTTTTACCCAATCCTGTCTTGGAAAGCACATCTTTCAACTTCAGAACGCGCATGATGAAACTCCGGTGTATTAAACATCGGATTTCGTTGAAGATGCTTTTTTAAGCGGTTGTAATCCTTCATTCAAGGCGAGTGATTGATAAGCAAGAGATAATTAGAAGAAAACATACTAAATGCATAAAAAAGCGTTAAAGGGCGGAAGAATGCTTCGCTTACACAAGTTGCAAACGGCAGACAACCCAGAAGTTAAAGGTTTGGTACCTGCTAAGCGTGCTCAGCAGGTCATCAGCCTTCGGGAAAGACAAAGGTCGGGATAAGTTGCAAGGCCTCATTTATGCCGCAGAACGATACGAAGTAAACAACAACAACACGAAGCAGTGGGGTTGGAATGAGGCCGTGTTCCGGCAATGGCAGAGAGCTATCAAGTAAGTCTAGGCTCGCTTTTGCTAGGCAAATTACATATCTATAAATTTATAAAAATTGCGTCCTACCATGCATTGACTGAAACCTAGCTATTGCTAGCTCTGGATCGAGCTGTTATCATAGCTAACAACATCAAATTTATATCAAGATATAAAATGCAAATAAATAAATTCAATATTAACTTTAATATGAATCGATTGACGTGTAAAAAATTTCTGATTTCAGAACTGTTCAGTCTCTGATATTTCATTTTGGCATTAATCTGAATATTTTTAATTCGTCAGATTTTGATTTCAAATTGGCACTGTACGAATTTATAAATAGTAATTCCGAGGTGCTAAAAGATCCTTATGTAGGTGTAATCATTACAGCTGATAAAGTCAGTGATAAATCATTTGAATTTTTGAATGACTATAGTCGTGCGTATGTGCAGCAAACATTGTTGAATTGGGACATAGGAGATGAATTGGTTGTGAAATGGGCATTTGGTGAAAATAAATCAATAGCCCTTACTGTTGCATATTTGTTGGATAGAAGTTCACGTAACCCAAAAATAATTACTGATAAATTAAAACAATTAAATGTTAGATTGATGGATATTGAAAAGCTGGCGAAACGTGCTAAATGGTTTGACGATATTTCGAAGACCCGTGCAGCTGAATATATATTTGCAAGGCGAGGATATATAAGGTATTGGACGTCTTTTGTTGAGCATCCTGAGTTATTTTTTCTAGATGACCGGATTAATGATTATGAGAAAGAGGCTTTATTTAAAGATATTCGTGCTAGATATAACTTGGAGGAATCTAGAAAAGTAAATCCCAAGAGGCAATGTAATTTTTCAATTGATCCTAAAGCCTATATACTTATGGAAAAAATTAGAAAAAAATCAGGATTTAAAAAATCTGTGTTTTTGGAGATTATATTTTCACCGGAGAATGAGGAAATTTTGCATAAGCTAGTCAAGCTGAAAACAACACCTCCAGTTATACATAAACCTACTGAAGCTGTTGATTGGGATATGTCGAAAAGTGCTGCGCCCCCAGGAGGGTTTAAATGAATTTCTAAATTGTTTTATAAGCTAAGAATTTATTTTTTTTGCGTTTGAATGTAGCTGTAAATTTTAGCCTAATAACTTATGTGTCAGTAATTACGACCTTCATCGCTAAATGGAATCATTTAGAGATAAATTTTGACCACTCTTGCATCATCTCTCTACGCCTTTCCAGTGCATCACCACGACGATAAGCAGCCTCCACTTTGCTTTCTAACGTGTGCGCGAGGGCGTGTTCTGCCAGTTCTCGTGGAAATTGAGTTTTTTCTCCAACCCAATCACGAAACGTTGATCTGAATCCATGAGGAACGGCGGGAGATTCCATCCGCCGCATTACGGCGGTCATAGTCATGTCGGAAAGGACCTGGCCTTTAGTTCCTGGAAATATTAGATTGCTGCCTTCAATACGAGGCATATCTGCCAGTAGCTTCAATGCGACCTGAGATAGCGGAACTCGGTGCTCCACTCCAGCTTTCATCCGTGACGCAGGAATAGTCCATATAGCTTTGTTTAGGTCGATTTCAGACCACAACGCACCTCTCACTTCTCCGGAGCGTGCTGCTGTATAGATTAGAAATTCAAGAGCTTTAGCTGCAATGCCTGCGCGCGTGCGCAAGTCCTGCATAAAGGTAGGCATGTCATCTACTGGTATGGCCCTGTGGTGTTCTACATTCTGAATCTTGCCTGGGGCTGCTAGCACTTTGTCGAGATGGCCTTTCCAGCGAGCTGGGTTCTCACCACTACGATATTTGCGGACAGTAGCCCAATCGAGTACCGACTCAATTCGTCCCCGCAGGCGACTCGCAGTTTCGTTCTTCGTGCTCCAGATGGGTTCTAGGCAAGCAAGGATGTGTGGAAGATCGATGACTGAAACACTCAGTTGTCCCAGATGCGGCATCGCATAGGCTTCAAGGGTGTTCTCCCACTGCTGGCGGTGCTTAGCGTTCTTCCACTCGGGTGCTTTTGTCTTGAGGTATTCGGAAGCGCACCAGTGGAAGGTCTTTTCGGTGGCTGCCTTGGAGGCGATAAGACTGCGTTGTCGTACCTTGGGAGATATGGGGACCTGACCATTTCGAAGATCATCGTGGATCTTTCTGGCCTTATCTCGAGCCTCCAGTAGGCTGACTGCCGGATACGGGCCAAGGCCCATGTCTTTGCGCTGGTCGCCAACCTGCACTCGCAGTACCCATCCGCGATAGCCAGCAGAGATGCGAAGGTGCAGTCCGGCAATGCCTCCTACGGCGTGTCTCCCTTCCGTTTTGATGGCCGCGACAGCGCGGTCTGAAAGTTGTTTGGCGACTTTGGGCATGGTGCATGAAGTAGTAGATCTGTTCCCACATTATGCCCACATAAAACATTGGCTGTTGATGAAATGGCGCGAACGTCTGCGAACGTGATATGATAAAAAATCAAGAAAAATCAAAGATTAACTGATCTTCTATGATCGGCTCTGAACGCCATTATGGCGGACTCCGTTTCCGCCAAGAATCAAACCCCTGAGTGTTCGCATTCAGGGGTTTTTCTTCGTCTGAGGTGGTGTGCACTTGACGCTTCCTTGAATCACTGCTTGTCAGGGAGGTGATTGCTGCATTGGCCGCGGCGAGATGATGCCTGGGTCTGCTGACCGAAACCACTTCGCATAGTCGCGGATCATCACCTTCACGGAATCCCTGTCTGTATGACCACCCACATGGAGTTTGCGCCGGCCATGTGCGCCGAGGCAGTACGGGTGTCACGGCATTCTTTAGACGCACGCCAATGGCTCGGAACGTAAGGTGCCTGGCGTTGTGAGTGATGATCGTGATCGGGTGCCTCAGTGTCCGGGTTGTAGAACACCTCCGCATTCATCGCCGCTGGCGCTGGATCACGCTGGCTGCGTGCTGTTTAAGCGCTACCTTGCGTTCAACATTGGTTTTGGTGCGGTCCTTTTCTATGGTCATGACCTCGGAGTGGTGAACCAACACAGTAGGCGTTGCGCAATTCCACATCCGTTCACCGACGCGCGATACGCTCGCTTGTCCGCAGCCAAGCAAAGAATCCGGGTTCAAAATAATCCATGATTGCCTCCCCAGCCTGCTTGTCGAGGGGGAGTAATTCAGAATAGAAAAATTCTCAAGCGCAAGTATGGTCTTGGGGTTTGGTCTCTTCAGCCTGCTGGTGCTTGAGGAGGCTGAAAAGCCGTGGAAATTCTTGATCTCAAAAGCCGCTGGCGAATGAATTGCTTTAGAGGAAGCTCAATATTCTGAAAGATCCAGTAGCTACTCAGGCAAACCGTTATTAGAAAAACCACAAAAAATGAAGGTGATTGGACAATGGAAATCCGATCGAGATTGGCGGTATCCATCGCTGTCATTACTGCAATCTGTATGGGTATATGTATTAGATACGACGCATATGTGAGGTTGCCAACAACATGTCCTGCCTTCCCAAATGACACACCAACTTGTTCGAAGGATGCACACATCCAAATAGAGGCCGGAAAAATTCCGAAATATACCCAAGACTGGCTCCATTCGCCTTTTAAGTACAAGGCGTATATTACGAGCGCTAATAAGCTGCTGGATAAGAGTGCACACACCAATGATGGAAGCAGCCTACCGATGTAGATATGCAGTTGATGCACTGCACCGCCCAGTATGAATAGTAGGGCGCATTGTGAGAAAGCATTTGTAGAGCTTATTCCCTGGAATGCGACCCAGCTTAAAATAAACCATGCGGTGGCAGTGAGTAAAGTAATTCTTGTGCTTTTTACATAGGCAAAGAAAAGACCGTAAATAATTATCTCTACGGACACGGACCAAATAGGGGCATTAAAAGACCAGCCTTTCTGAAGTCCCCAGTGAGAGATCATGAATAGATTCAGTAGGAAATGGTAAAGGTCATTGAACGGATAGATCTGATAGTGGCCAAGGATGCGAAAGCTCACAAACTGCAGCACCGCGACCAATAACAGAGTTGCCAAGTGTAGTGGATACAGTCGGCTAAAACGAGTGACAGCAAATTCTCGGAAGCTTACATCCTGTCTGCCTTGGTAAGCATGAAAAAATACAAAGCCTGATAGGATCCAGAAAAACTGCACACCGTGACTGCCGTATTCATACAGCCAGCGCAAGTTAGTGAAGAACGGTTGGATGCTCCGATCTTTAAGGCCCACTGCAGCCTGTGGATAGAAGAAATGCTGGTAGTGCCAAACAAGCACCACTATTGCGGCAATGCCTCGTAAGAAGTCTATATTGGAGATGGAGGCGTGACGAATCGGTGTGCCCAACGAAATACCCTGTAAAATTAATTTTTAGCGAAAATGTACGCGATAGTTCTGGTCAGCAATGCTTGGAAAACGCTTCAGTTATCTTCTTTTCTTTGAGTGTTTTTTCATTGCTGCCTCGGTGCCGGTGGTTAAGGTGGCGCCGTGGCCGGGTCATAATTTTCAACAGTAATAAAACGGTAATGCCTCTGGTAAAAACGCTTGGTCTGAGGGGCGTCAATGTTAGCTTGCTGAACAGTCATTGTTATACCAACCCCTGATCGAACTGTAAGGATAACTTCGCGCGCTGCAAGAAATTGAAAGAGCCTCTTCGGCGCCATCTCGGCACTGCGGAGGCTCATTTTTCGTCGATAGGTTCAGTGCTCCGCTGCCAATTGAATCCACAGTCTACAGCCATCGTCTCTGTATTAGGGGCCAATAGGTTCTAACGGAGGGGATAGGGTGCGCTGGGGCGACATATCGAAAAGTCAAATGGAAATCGACAGCTAACAGCTACCTCGCAACAGGCGTTAAAAAGCCCTCAGGTGAGGGCCCGTTGGGGGCTGTTCTGGAGCTCACGTGCGTTGCTCACACAACCCAACAAATAATAGATTTGCGGATGAGTCTATGCGCCGGGTCGCTTTCAGCGAAGCTGCACGCAATACAAAATGCGTTAAGGCGAAGCCACGGCGTATCAGGGGTGTTAACGACTCTTAAGTTGATCAGCGCCACAGGCGTCATTCCAGCCCGATGCTCTGCACAATCGTGCCTTCTTCGGCGAAGGCTTTCTTCGCAAACGCACTGTAATCCTCGGCATTACGGTACTCCAGCCGCACACCATAGTTTGCGGCCGCCTGCTGGAAGGCAGGGTCGTCCATGGCGGACTTCACGGCGGCGTCAAGCTTGCGCACAATTTCGGGCGGCAGTCCTTTGGGGCCGGCAATGCCCAACGGCGATGGCGTCACCACGTCATAGCCCTGCTCACGGAAGGTCGGCACATTGGCGAAGGCGGGAGGGCGCGTTTCTGAGGCAATGGCCAGCGCACGCAGCTTGCCTGACTGCATATGCGGTAGGACGGTATTGCCAAACACCCCTGTCTTGGTGTGGCCCGCAATCAAGGCATTCACCGCCTCGGCATCGCCCTTGTACGGCACATGGGTGAACTGCACGCCCGCCTTTTTCTCCAGCAAGGCCATCAGCACATGGTTGGCCGAAAACTTACCGGGCGTGCCGTAGTCGACCGAGCCGGGCTGCTTTTTGGACTGCTCGACTATGTCCTTGACCGATTTGAACGGCGAATCCTGCGCCACGGCCAGCAGAAAGTCATACGACATAAAGGCTGCCACATAGCTCAGGTCGGCAACCGGATCGTAGGCCACCTTCTGGATATGCGGCTGCCGGAAGATCGCTACCGGGCTCAAGGTCAGACGGTAGCCATCGGGCTTGGCATTCTTCATGTCCATCACCCCCATCGAGGCCCCGGCACCCGGTTTGTTCTCAATGATGATCGACTGACCCAACTGCTTGCCCATCGACAGGGCCAGCGCCCGCGCCACCACATCGCTCACGCCCCCCGCGCCATAGGGCACGATCAGCACGATAGGCCGGTTGGGGTAATCAGCCTGTGCCACCGCGGGCGCGGCAAAACCCGCAGCGCCGACTACGGCAATGCTGGCTGCGACAGCGGCAAAAGTACGGCGTTGCATGGTTGTCTCCTTGCATGAGTGGTTGTTGTCTCTGCAGTCTAGCGAAGCCACCGCTAAGCATCCCCAACACGGGTGACAGCAGGATGGCATCGGCGGCGGGGTCATCATGGCGAAGGGTCGGGGCTCACCGGGTGAGGGCCGCAGGGTCGCAGCTCCTGTGCCGCACTGGAGCATCCATAGCCACGCGCTGGAGTCGGGCAAGCATTGAAGAGCCAGCTTGCCAAGTCTGAGAGATGTTCTCGGTAGATGGATGTTGCTAGCCTCTGCAGATCCTTCTCCGACCCTTTGATTCAGCCTTGGCTCCTCTCGGGCTTTGTGCTGCCAACAGCCACCACATTTTGTGGGAGAGTGCAGAACCCAGCGCGATGTTGCCATAGCTGCTGGGTTCTTGATTTCATGCAACTCAGTTCAAGGTCAGTTGCACTTCTACCCGACGGTTGCGAGCATCGCCCGGATCAATTCCTGTGAGGGGGCTTGAATCGCCGTATCCAGCCACGACGATGCGCCGTGCTGTTGATTCGTCCAAGCTTCCGATGATCGCCTTTCTGGCTTCACGTGCTCTGGCAGCTGACAAAGTGTAATTGTCGTCGTATACGGTGCAAAAGCGGCGGAAATCCGTGACGGGGTTCTTGACCGGCAGGTTATCGGTGTAGCCCTCGACCAGAATTTTCGACCTGGTGTGCTCTTTGAGGAACATCTCCAACTGCCTCTGCACGCTTTGAACGGCGACTTGTGCTTCTGGCGTAAGGCATGCGCTGCCTTTCTCAAAGACACCGTCGCGCAAGGTCAGGCGGCTTCGTTGCAAGTCCATCTCTATCAGTGCATCGGCATTGCCACTGCTGAGAATGTTCTTGATGTTCTGAGAGATCTTTTTGAGCGGATTCTCCAGTTGGGATTTGGATTGCTCCAACTCCTGTTTGTATTTCAGCTCGCTGGCCCCTTTTTGGATCACGGCAAGTACAAGCAACAACATCATGACGGCCATAACCCCTGCCATCAGGTCTGAAATGGCGATCCATTCACTAGGTTTGTCTTTCACGACTTAGGCCCCGCTGGTGACTGGATGTCCAGAGAGTGCAAGAGGCGCGACGCTGGCATGTGGTGCCACCCGTTGAGAAGCTGCACCATTGACCCCCTGAAGCATATGCTGAGACAGCTCTTTGAGTAGCGACTGAATATCATTCAATGGGGAGAGCGCCCGGTTCAATTCACCATTGATTTCACGAGCGATACCTGTTTCTGCTGTCGGACGGGTTGAAATCTGCTTCTGAACGTCGGAGAGGGCCTTGCGAATTTCGCCCATAGGCTCAAGTGCGTTGGTAAGCCTGTCCATGGCCACTGGAACCTGATTGACATGCTTGACGTCATCAGCCAATGAAGACAGTTTCTCGATCGCCTCCTTGACGAAGCCTATGCCGTCCGTCATGTTCTTAGAGACTGAATTCATTTGCCTGCTGCTGGTGGATATGGATACCAAACCATCCGCAATAGGCGTTGAGAGTTTGCCGATGTTCTCGACCACAGTTTGAATTGCCCCATTCAAATTCTCCGAAGTGCTAATGAATTCGACCGATGCATCCTTTTGGATTTTCAGCGCCTTTCCGATCGAGCTCTGTACCTCGCTCATAGTGTCCGTCACATCGTGCGAAAGCTGTTCCAGAGAGGCCGAAATCTTCTCCGTAGCGCTACTCAATTCCTTGCTGCCCATTGCCAATGTGTCAGCCGCTCTGTCACTCATCAGCGTAATGGCCGCAGAGAGGTCGGTTCGCACGTTGTCCAGTACGTCTTTGAATTGGGTCTCAAATTCTTTCACTGCACCCAGCAGGTTCTGAGCCGCAGCTCCCACGTTGTCCGCGCCGTCGGCCATGCGCTGCGCTGCGCTGTCCATATTGGCGACGACCCGTTGGGTGCTGTCCGTGAAAACTTGCATCGCTTCATTCGTCTGCGTGCTGGCATCAGCAACCCGTTGCATGCTCTGTTCCAGCAATCCGATCATGCGCGTGTTCTCCAGCATGTCTTCCTTTTGCTGTGCATTCATTGTTCGGGTTTGCTCAGCGAACAACTCGCGCAAGGTCGTCTCATTGCGGGCAGCGATCTCTCCTTGTTGACGGGAGAAGGCGGTGAGTAAAAACTCCTGGCGTTCGCGGCGTTCATTCGCCCCCTCAAGGGCGGCACGCATGTGTTTATCAAGCAATGCTTGCGCAGCAGCTTGACTTGAGATGATCTCGCGCAGTGTCGCTTCGTTGCTTTGTGCGATCTGGTTTTGCTGTTCGCGAAGTGCATGGGTTTGGGCGGCGTGTTGCGCGGAAGACTGCAGCAAGCTCTTTTCGAAAGCGCCCGCCAGGAAGGCCGTCATGGAGTTGCCAAGTTCCACGGACCGATTCCACTTCTGCTCTTCGACAGCAACCAGCATTGCATTGCGCGCCTCTGATTCTTTCTTCACCTTGCCGATCACCCATGCAAGTCGCTTTTCTTCAAATTGAGTGACTTCGCTCCAAACCTTCATCAGGATGAATCCGGCGATACCCCAAGTGGAAGTTTTGAATTTGGTTCCAAGACCTTTGAGCATGCCCAGCATGTTTTGCAGCCCGTCTGCGGCGCCTGCCGCATCCATCGCACTGCTGGCTCCCAGAATGGATGACGCCTTGTCCAGCGCTAGGCCCAGGCCAATAAAGGTACCAAGCAATCCCACAATCAGCAGCATCCCGGGCATCACCTCAGCCAACTTCTCCGGGCGCGTTGCTACGATATGGAACAGATCGGTAACACCACCTTGGTCAATGCCTTGTGCTGCACCAGACTTGGCATTCGACGCGCGATTCCATTTTTTTTCCCAAGCGCGCGGTGATGCAGTAATGCTTACACAAGCCACTGTCAGCACCAACATCGCCAACATCACGCAGAAAAACGATGCTTGCAGCAGATCTGAAAAATCGGGAGTGAGAAAACTAAGAATGTCTTTGGGGTTCATGCGGTCACCGCCAGAATGGTGCTCATGCGCTTGTGCGCATCTGCCTTGAAGATGTTGGAGTAGTCGCGAATTAGTTCTTGCTCGTCATCGCTCAATTCGCTGAATGGGATGTGCTCTTCTGCGCAACGCATCAACACAGCGCCAATCACTGGTGAGTCAGATATCAGGAATTCATTGCCCTCTGCAATGAGGTCTGCTTCCTCCTTTTCCAGAAGTTGCAGGAAGCCTTCGGCGGCTCCCACATAGCGGTCTATGTCTATCTTCTTGGTTTCGATCTCGTTGAGCTGTTGTTGCTTGTCGAGCAGTTCTTGCGTGACTGTTTCAAGCGCTGTTTCGTCCTCGGCTGACAGTTCACCTTGAATCTTCTTGGAAACAGTCAGGGACCGCTGAAGAATCTTGTCCTTAATGAGTGTTTTGTTGAGAGTTTCCCAACGTTGATCCTCAGCTTCTGCACTGCTGGCCCAAGATGCAATCATCTCTTCGAACACAAATGGGGTCAGCTTCTTGCCATGCCGAGATTGCAGGATGCCATCCAGGCGTACGGCCGCAATTTCGCTGAGCTCGGGATCTTCCTTGATCAGATCGGAAGCGATGCGAACAAGGAAAATGTCGTCCGCACTGATCTGGGTGATCTCGGTTGCAGTCCTGAAGGTCTTGTCGGCAATTTTGAGGAGCTTTTGCGTTGCGCGCAGTCGCAGGTAGTGTTCGAAATCAGCAGGCGCTTCCTGGATGACCTTGGCAATTCCTGCCTTTGCAATTTCATAGTCATTCAGGGCCATGAGTAATGCGATTTCGTGCGACAGGCCTGAAGATTTCACATCGCCCTCAGCGGCACGCATGGTCGCCTGGTGTTCTTTTGCGACATGGAGATCAGCTTCGTCGAGTACTGATTCCTCCTGCTCCGCCGCCATTTCCTGTTCGCGTTGCGCATGGATCTTCTTGGACAGCTTGATCGCCCATTGGATAGCCTCTTCGATCTTCTTGGCGACCGGAGAGTTCTCGAAAGCAAACAAGGCACCGATGCCTCTGTCTAAGGCCACCAGAGCAACCTTTAACCATGGCACGGGCGCAAAGGCGGCCGCTTGTTGTACATAGGATCGGAACAGCTCCACATTCGGCTTGACTCGTGTCCATGTCTCTTTGATGTCCTCGACCAATTTTTCGGCATTGGTGGCCATAAAGCCGATGGCTTTGCCGACGACCTGTTTTGCCGCTTCGTAAGTCTTGGTGGCAACCTTGACTACAGCACTGACGGCTTTGGCGGTGAACGACGCAATTGAACTGAAAAATCCCATTTTTTATTCCCCTGATGTTGTTTGTTCGGTTTCTTGGTTCTTGATACCAAGAAGCGAAAGTGCGGCCTTGGCGCTGCGCGCATTAGCCGCGTGTGATTGCGTATTGCCTCCACCTACATTGGCCTTGGCATATTTGATGTCAGCGATCGCGGACTCCAGGTGTACCCATGCAAGCTTTGGTGCATCCACTTGCGCCATGACCGCACGTGGCAAGGCAGTTCTTAACGCAGTCCGAATCTCTCGCCCCGACAACCCCGCAGAGGATGAAGAGGCCAACTGGATAAGTTCCTCACGCTCCAGAGCAAGCGGGATACCAGCTACCAGCATGCGACTCCAAAGCCGTTGGCGTTCTTCCATGTCAGGCAGCTGGAACTCCACGTGGTAACGGATACGGCTCACAAATGCCGAGTCATAGTTCTTCGCAAAATTAGTGGCAAAAACGACCACGCCATTGAAACGCTCCAGCTCAATGAGCATGGTCGAGCGCATGGCATTGATTTCGTTGTCGATGCCTTGCGTTACAGAAGAAAGGCGAGCACCCAACAGCGTGTCTGCTTCGTCGAAAAAAAGCAGTGCTCCCTGCAGCGCTGCTTCTTGAAATGCCGCACCAATGTTTTTGGCTGTTTCGCCTACGAACTTGCTTTCGATTTCAGAGATGCCAATGTGAATGAACTGAAGTCCCAAAGTGCCAGCAAGAGCTTCTGCCGCCAGTGTTTTGCCGGTGCCTGGTGGTCCGTAAAAGTTGATCGCCATGTTGCGCCCAGTGGGATCAACCTCGGCAAAACCCCAGTCCGTATAGATGAGCTTATGAAAACGCAAGGATCCAATGGCCTCATCCATCATTTGACGGGTGTGCCTTGGAAGGATCACGTCTTTTTCAAGATCAAAGCGAGGTGCTTTGCACTCGTAGCGAGCGGAGTCGCTGATGTTTTCTTTTTCTGAGCTCAAGTTTTTTTCTCCATCTGAATCAACATGGATTGATTGCGTCTTTCTTGTTTACATTTGGAAGGTTTGGCCTGGGGTAAATGCCGTGTGTTGAATTCCTGACGTCGCATTTCCCAGAGTGCCGCAGCAATGTCGGCCGGGCGTCGACCGTCAATAACTTTCGATGGTGTTTAGCGCCTTAAATGCTTGTGCACCCATGTCACTATCCAACCCACTCACTTTCGAGCCTTGCTCGCAGTCTGAAAAAAACGTGCATAGGTAGAAATCAGCGGAGCTACAAACCCGCGTATTTGCTTTGTCTCGAAGTCCTCACCCCCGCACTCAGGGCAATAGGGAACCACATCAACCCAGGGGACAAGCACATCAGACCCACCGGCTGTGATGTGCTTCCATCCACAGGATGTGCAGGTCCAGGATCTGGGGCCGACAGGACGGACCATTTTTCAACTCCTTCGTCGTTTTGGGCGTTGATGGCGACGTTACATTCTGCATTCTCTTGATACAAGTGTGCAATTGCTTCGTCAAAGTGTGTGGTCATTGTGCAGTCTAACTGTCCGTTTATAAGAGGCAAAAAAGATTTTTTTCGGACGTGGTTTGACCATTCATTCACTTACGATGTGTTTCGTTGACCCCAAAAATGACTCACTAGCAATGTCCTCTTCCACTTCTTCTCTCGACACCATCGCCTACCGCTTGAGCGCCATTCTTCGGCGGCTGAACGCAGGAGAGACGCTTGTCATCAAGCGTCTGGCGGACGAGTTCGGGGTGACCGAACGCACGATCCGGCGCGATCTCAATGAACGCTTCAGCTTTTTGAATCTGGAGAAGAAGAGCAATCGCTATTCGCTGCCGCCCTATAAGTTGGGTACCTTCAGCCAGCGCGATGTGCAGCGCATTGCATCGCTGGCAGGGCTCCAGGGCATGTCGCCGGCTTTGTCGGGCGAGTTTCTGGGGGATTTGCTCGATGACAGTCTGCGTGGTTCCCTGCTGGTGCATGGCACCAAGGCCGAAGATATTAGCAACAAGGAACCCGATATTGCCAAGCTGCGTGCGGCGATTCAGGACCGCCTGGTGGTGGAATTTGAATACAGCAAGCCCGATGACACACGCAAGATTCTCCAAGTGAATCCTTACAAGCTGGTGCTGAACGAAGGTGTTTGGTACTTGCAGGCCACCGACCAAGGCAAGGTCAAGTCCTATGCGGTATCGCGCATTGACCGCCTGCTGGTGAGCATGGAGGCATTCACGCCGGATACCGAGGTGGTGGATTACCTGAAGAAGGAAGACACAGTCTGGCTCAACCAGGAAAAAACCGAGGTGGTGCTCAAGGTACTGCCCCCAGCGGCATCCTATTTCCAGCGGCGCCAGCTGATTGGCAGCCAAAAGATCGAGATGACCTTCAAGGATGGCGAGATTCTGGTGTCGGGCTTGATTGCCCACCAAAACCAAATCCTGCCCATCGTGCGCTACTGGATTCCTTATGTGCGTGTCGTCCGTCCAGACGGACTTCAGGCAGAACTGGATGCCCAGCTGAAAACCTATGTGGGGCTGAGCGACTAAGCACGCCCCCCTTTCCAGCGTTTCCCCCATTAGGAATTTCTGCCGGCGAAAGCCGGTAGGGGGATGCTTTGCCTTCTTTTTTGATGAGAACCGCCTGATGCGCGGATAGGCGGAGCTTTGCCCACTTTTTTGACAACCGATAAGCAGGAGAAAAACCATGTCCTTTTGCCGAGGCTGCGGCCATCAGATTCATGAGACAGCACAAAGCTGCCCGCAATGCGGTGCGGTCACTGCGCACAGCACATTGGCCCCCGCACAGGGTGGCTCCTTGTGGTTGCCGGTGCCATCGCTGGTTTGCGGCGTCATCGTGGCGTTTGCGTTGTTTGATCCCAGCGATTGGGACCAGGACCAGGTCGTGGGATGCGCGCTGATCGCTGTCGTTGCCATCGTGCTTGGCGGTATCAGCCTGGCGAAGCAAAAGAAGGGCGCCGGGATGGCCATTGCCGGGCTGATTCTGGGTGTCGTCGGCTTGCTGGGTGCGATCGGATCGCAGCTTTGATGTCTCAGGTAGTCAGTTCATACAACGGAGGTAAGAAAAATGGATCAACAAGCTTTTGAAAGCCCCACCATGGTGTTTTGCCACGCCTGTGCAAAACCATTGCACTTGTCAGCGGTGGCCTGCCCGAGCTGTGGCGCTGCGCAGCGCAAGAGCGAAGCACTGGATGCAGGCGAGTCCGAGAAAAGCAAGGTCACCGCAGGTGTGCTGGCGCTGCTCCTGGGTGGCCTTGGCATCCACAAGTTCTACACCGGCGCCTGGGGCTGGGGGATCGTCTACATCCTCTTGTGCTGGACCTACGTCCCGGGGCTCATCGCCGTCGTGGAAGGTATCCGCTACCTGGTGCTTTCCAAGCAAGAGTTTGCGCGCAAGGCTGCCGCCATGCAGGGCCCCTTTGCCTGGCTCTGGTGAACCGCCCCACAGATCAAAGAAAGGACGCGTTATGAAGCTTGAGCGTTTACTGCCGCTGCTCTTGTTGCCAGGGGCTGCCCATGCAGGCGGAGGAGGCGGGGGCATCCTGCTGGTGCTGCTCTTTCTGCCCTTGCTGCTCTGGTTGTTTGTCAAGATCTGGAGCTTCTGGTTTCGGCTGATTTTTGGCAGCCGTGAGGAGCGTCGATCTACTTACCAGGCGCCACCGTCCTATGCAGGTAGCAGTGGTGCGCCAACAGCTGCCGGGTCCGACCTGAAAAGCTGCCCGTTCTGTGCCGAGCCGATTCAGCGCATGGCGATCAAGTGCAAGCATTGCCGCAGCGATCTGCAGCAATAGGTCCTCAAAGAAAAACAGGCGAGATGATGGAATTGAAGAAGCTGAAAAAAATGGCGCTATCCAAGATGGCGTTTTGCGTGCTGGCAGCTGCCGGATTGACTGGCTGCTGGGACAAATCTGGCAAGGCAGAAGCGCCCCAGTCCCCCATGCAGGCAGAGGCACCGGCCAACAAGAACCCCATCGGGCAGCTGCAAGCCATGCTTGCGTCCAGGGAGGCCATTGGCTTGAATCTCCAGTACGTGGAGCGCATAGCGGGGCCGGCCAAGCGCATCGATGGCAAGCAGCAGCAGTTTGATCTGCAGGGCTGCGAGTTTTTGCTGACGACAGATGATGCCAAGCAGTCCATTGTGGGCGTGCAACTGGCCTTGTCCAGCGCCTGCACGGTCAATGTGGGGCCGCCCATCAGCGCCGACAAACCGATCAAGCCCAGCGAACTGACCTTTGGAATGGCGGAGCAGTATTTTCGGCCGGGCAACTATTTGGCGGATTGCCTGTCAATGTGTGGCAACGCCTATGACCCCAGCATTTACTGGACTGCGGAGGGCAGCCGTGCGGAGGGCTTCATGTCGGTCACGCTGAGTGTTCCGATTGTCGAGGATGCCGTGATCGAGGCCGCAAGCCGTTGGCGCGATGCGATGGAGAAATCGGAATCCGAGGACTGGGTGGTCAGCGAACTGGGGTTCAACTGCGCACCGCAGAAGTACCGCCATGTGGCTGTGCAGGAATTCTCAGGCATGCATCCTGCCGTTCTCAGCTTTGGCCAAGGCCTTGAAGCCCCCGTATGCGTACCAGCGCTGCAGTCACAAGCCCCTGCACCTGCCGCCACTGTCATCTCAGCGCTGACGGTGCCCAAGCCGCGTTCCGATTGCGACATGGAATACGGCGCCTATCTCCGGTCCAAGGGCCTAGTGCCCAAGGAGAAGTCCATCCACGGCCCGGACGACCGAGATTTTGCCGGCTATGGCTGCGCCTATGGCATCTCGCCCGCGCCAGGGTCGCCAATCCAGCGCGGAGCGACCGTGACTTTCCGATCTGCCTGGGAAGCCGGTTAAGCGCCTGCGCTCAGTGCCTCCATCCGTGTGGAATGGCTGAGCGCTGCGATCTCCGTCTTAATCTAGCCGCGGATGCAAATCAATGTACCGCTGCTTGCGCAACTCCAGCGCCGCAATCTGCTCCTGCAGCTTGACAATCTCGCCATCGATGTCTTCCACGCTCTGCTCGATATGGTCCAGCGTTTCGATCAGCAGCTCCTTGGCCTCCTGCTTGCTGGAGGCCGCTGGCGTGGCGCCGCGCAGCGGGCGGTTGGCGGTTTCCTTCATGAAGATGCCGGTGATGATGCCGACGACAGCGACAAACATCAGGTAGTAGGCCGGCAGGTACAGGCTGCCGGTCGAATCGACCAAGGCGGCGGTGATGGTGGGCGTGAGGCCGGCGACGATGATGGCGATGTTGAAGGAGGCGGCGAGCGCGCTGTAGCGGATGCGGGTCGGGAACATGGCGGGCAGGGTGGAGGCCATCACGCCGGTAAAGCAGTTCAGCACAATCGCCAGCATGAACAGGCCGACAAAGATCAGCGCGATCTGGCCGTTGATGATCAGCTTGAACGCGGGAATCGCCAGCACCAGCAGGCCGATGGAGCCGATGATCACAAAGGGTCGGCGGCCAATGCGGTCGCTGGCCAGGCCGATCACCGGCTGCACAAACAGCATGCCGATCATCACGGCGATGATGATCAGCACGCCATGGTCTTCGGAGTAGTGCAGGTTGTGCGACAGGTAGCTGGGCATATAGGTCAGCAACATGTAGTAGGTGATATTGGTGGTCAGCACCAGGCCGACCGACACCAGCAAGGGGCGCCAGTAGCGTGTCGCGATTTCTTTGAAGGACACCCGTGGGCGGTTTTCCACATCGTCCTGGTCCTCTTTCTCCATTTGTGCCAGCTGCTGCTGAAAGGCTGGGGTCTCTTCCGCCGCATGGCGCAGGTAGAGGCCTACCAGCCCCAGGGGCGCGGCCATGAAGAAGGGCACGCGCCAGCCCCAATCGAGAAAGCTGGCGTCGCTCAGCAGGCTTTGCAAGAGGACGACGACGCCCGCGCCGGTGACAAATCCCACTATCGAGCCAAAGTCCAGAAAGCTGCCCAGAAAGCCGCGCTTGCGGTCCGGCGCAAACTCGGCCACAAAGATGGCAGCGCCGGTGTATTCACCACCGACCGAGAAGCCCTGCGCCAGCTTGCACAGCAGCAGCAGGATCGGCGCCCATATCCCAATGCTGGCGTAGGACGGTATCAGCCCAATACAGAAGGTACTGGCGGCCATGATGATGATGGTGATCGATAGCACCTTCTGGCGCCCAAACTTGTCACCCATTACGCCAAAGAAGATGCCGCCCAGGGGCCGCACCAGGAACGGGATCGAGAAGGTGCCCAGCGCGGCAATCATCTGCACGCTCGGCGATGCATCGGGAAAGAACACCTTGCCCAGCGCAAAGGCGACAAAGCCGTAGACGCCAAAGTCAAACCACTCCATGGCATTGCCCAGCGCGGCAGCAGAAATCGCTTTTTTGAGCTTGACCTTGTCGACGATGGTGATGTCGTGCAGCTCCAGGGTGCCGCTTTGGGTGGGGATCAGAGGCGGCGACGGAGGTGTTGGATCGGCCGCTGTATTGTTGTTGATGGTATCCATGCGGTTCCCCGGTAATTATGGGTCGCCATCTTCGCCAATCGCCGCCGGGCCGTCTGTAGGACGAGGGGGCTGCGCGCTGCCGCCAAACTTCGCCAGCCACCCGTTATGGGTGGTTGGGCCGGGGTGGGGCGGGCCTAAACTCTTCCCGAGCATCTTCTAAAAAATGACGAGACAAAGGAGTTCCATGTCCGAAGCTTTTATCGTGGCGGCGCAACGCACCGCCGGTGGCCGCCGGGGTGGCCAACTGGCCGGCTGGCATCCGGTGGATCTGGCCGCACAGGTCATCAATGCGCTGGTGGAAGGTGTCGATGCCGACCCAGCCGCAGTGGATGATGTGTTTCTGGGCTGCGTCAGCCAAGTGGGTGAGCAGTCCAGCAATGTGGCGCGCAATGTGGTGCTGGCTTCCAAGCTGCCTGAATCGGTGCCTGGCACCAGCATTGACCGCCAATGCGGCTCCTCGCAGCAGGCCATCCACTTTGCCGCGCAGGCGGTGATGTCGGGCGCGATGGACATGGTGATCGCCGCCGGCGTCGAGTCGATGACCCGCGTGCCCATGGGCAGCCCAGGGGGCTTGGCGCAAAAGGCGGGGCTGGGCCACTACCACAGCCCCGGCATCGCCAGCTGCTATGGCGATACCGTCTTCAGCCAGTTTGTTGGTGCCGAGATGGTGGCGCGCAAGTACGGCTTGGACAAGGACGCGCTGGACCGCTACGCCCTGCAAAGCCACCAGCGCGCCGCAGCCGCCAGCCGCGCCGGCCACTTTGCTGCTGAGATTTTGCCCATCGCAGTGCGCGATGCCAGCGGCGCCTTGACGCAGGACCTGCACGCGGTGGATGAGGGCATCCGCTTTGAAGCGACGTTGGAAGGTATCCAGAGCGTCAAGCTGCTGCAGGAGGGCGGCTTGATCACCGCGGCCAATGCCAGCCAGATGTGCGACGGCGCCAGTGGCGTGCTGATCGTCAACGAGCGCGGCCTGCGCCGCCTGGGCGCCAAGCCCTTGGCGCGCATCCACCACATGACCGTGCTCGGCCATGACCCTGTCATCATGCTGGAGGCCCCGGTGCCCGCCACCCAGCTGGCCTTGAAGAAGGCCGGCATGCGCCTGAGCGACATCGACCTCTACGAAGTCAACGAGGCCTTTGCCTCCATCCCGCTGGCCTGGCAGCAGGCGCTGCAGGCCGATCCCGAGCGCATGAATGTGAACGGCGGCGCCATTGCGCTGGGGCATCCGCTCGGCGGTACCGGCGCCAAGCTGATGGCCACCCTGGTCCATGCGCTGCACCAGCGAGGCGGCCGCTACGGGCTGCAGACCATGTGCGAGGGCGGGGGCATGGCGAATGTGACGGTGATCGAGCGGCTGTAGAAGTCATGGCAACATAAGAGGATACACATGCTGCACAACGACAAAAACAGTGACCGAGACAAACCCCACACTTCCCCGGCTGGAGCCCCGGCGCATTGAGCGCAAGCATCTGCTGGCGCGCCTGTCCGAGGCCCGCCATAAAACCTGCCTGCTGATCCACGGCCCGGCGGGCAGTGGCAAAACCTCGCTGGCGTTGCAGTGGCGAGCCCAGGCGCTGACCTTTGGCCATGACGAGGCGTGGGTGACGGTACAGCCCGGCGACGACGGGCAGGCGCTGATGGCGGCGCTCTTCGATTCGCTGGACCGCATCGACAGCGATATCGCGCGCGAGGCGCGCCTGTTGTCCAACCGGGGTGGTGAGGCACGGGCCGATGCCATCGTCATCGCCTTGCTGCGCGCTTTTTTGGCGCGCAGCCGGCCTTTGCTGGTGGTGATCGACGACTGGCAGAACATGGGTGACATGCGCGCGGGCGCAGCGCTGCAGACCTTGCTGGATTTTGCGCCGCCCGCCTTGCGGCTGGTGATCGTCTCGCGCAGCATGCCCCAGCTGCGCCTGGCGCGCCTGCGCGACCAGGGCTTGCTCGAAGAGATCGGGCCCGCCGAGCTGCGCTTTACCCTGGAAGAGGTGCAACAGTTTTTGCAGGCCCGCCAGCCGCGCAGCACCAGCCCGGCCATGGCGCGCCAGTTGTTGGAGGTGACCGATGGCTGGGCCGCCGGCCTGCAGCTGCTGGCACTGCAGCCGCGCACCCCCGCATCGCCGGTGCAGAACGCGCAGGACTTCAGCGCCTATTTCAACCGCGAGGTGCTCTGCCGGGTCGACAAGGACGAGATCGATGCGATGACGCGGCTGGCGGCGGCGCGCAGCTTCAACCAGGCGCTTGCCATCACCATCGCCGGCGAGCCCGTCGGCCCCGCGTTGTTGGAGCGCCTGCAGCGCGAGAACCTGTTTGTGCTGCCCCTGCAGGATGCTGACAGCCAGGGCTGGTACCGCTTCCACCCCTTGTTCCGCGAGCTGCTGCTCACCCGCTTCCAATCGCTGCCGCAGGCTGAGCGCCAGCGCACCCACGCGGCCCTGGCGCAATGGCTGGGCGCGCGGCGCCACCTGCGCGATGCCGTGCACCATGCGGTGGAGGCCGGCGACATGGAGCAGGCCGTTCACTGGGTGGAGCGCTGGGCACGTGAGCTGTTTTTGAACGGCCAGCTGCAGCAGCTGGTACGCGCCGTGTCCGAGCTGCCGCGTGCCACCGTCAATGCCCGGCCGGCGCTGCTGCTGTGGCTGGGCTGGACCCAGCTGTGCTACTACAAGCTTGCCGCCTGCCATGAGACCTTGAATGCGCTGCGTGCGCAGCTGGGCGAGCGCGACCATGAAGGCCGCGCGCACTGCGTGCTGCTGGCCTTCTCTCTCGCTTTGCAGGAGGACGACCTGGGCACTGCACAGGCCTTGCTGCCCGATCTGATGTCCATCCAGCAGGGCGATGATGCCGTGCTGGTGGGCGGCAAGCGCAACCTGCTGGGCTGGATGTACGGGCACAGCGCTGAGTACGACAAGGCCCGCGAGGTGCTGCAGGGCTCGCCCCCGTTGCGCGAGGACGGCACGCCGCTGCTCGACTCGGCCTTTGGCCATCTGATGACGGAATCCTTGCGTGGCCTCTCTTGGCTGTATGCCGGCGATGTGCGCCATGCCGAGCCGGTGCTGCGCGATGCGCTCGCACATGCAGAAAAGGCGTTGGGCCGCCATAGCGAGATGGCCTGCAATGCCGCCGCTTATCTGGCCGCCGTGCTGTATGAAACGAATGAGCTGGACGAGCTGCGCCAGCTGCTCGATGGCCGGCTCGACACCACCGAGCGCGTCGTGCTGCCCGATGCGCTGGTGACCGTGGCCCTGGTCTGCGCGCGCCTGAGCCGGCTGGACGGCAACCCGCTCGAAGCGATTGAGGGCCTGGCGCGCATCGAAGAAATCGCCCAGCGCCGATCCCTTGACCGTCTGCTGGCCTTTGCGATGGGCGAGCGCGTGCGCTGCCTGTTGCAGATGCGCGATATGGACGGCGCGCGGCAGATGCTGCGCCAGCTGGAGCTGCTGGCCCAGCGCCATGCCGATGCGCACAGCCCCGTGAGCCTGCGCATCACCGGCATGGCGCGCTACACGCAGGCGCTGTTCCACGAGGCCAACCTGGATGACCGGGCCGCACTGGAGGCGCTGGGCGAGCGTGGCCGGGACGACAGCGCGCTCCTGCAGCGCCGCGACCGCTGCGCCACCTTGGTGCTGCGCGCCTTGCTGCTGAGCCGCCTGGGCCGGCAGGAGCAGGCTTTGGAAGTCATGCGCGATGCCTTGCTGCAAGGCCAGCAGCTGGGCCTCGTGCGCAGCCTGCTTGATTTTGGCGAGCCCGCACTGCTGCTGGCCGAGGCCTGTGCACAGGCCTTTGGTGCATCTGATCCTCTGCTGGCCTTTTATGTGGAGCGGCTGCAGCAGCAATCGCAGCGCTACCGCAGCGTGCAGCAGCGCGAGGAGGCGGGGCTCAGCGAGCCGCTGTCAGAGCGGGAGCTGGAGATTTTGCGGGCGCTTGCGCACAGCATGTCGAACAAGCGCATTGCCCAGGTGCTGGGCATCTCGCCGGAGACCGTCAAATGGCATTTGCGCAATGTCTACGGCAAGCTCAAGGTGGTGGGCCGCGATGATGCCGTGGCCCGGGCGCGCGACCTGGGCCTGGTGCAGGGCTGACCGCCCACTTGGCAGGGGGAAACCCGAGCCACCCACATCGGGTGGGGGCCGGGTGGGGCGGCTGGCCGCATGATGGCTAAAAATAGCAAAGACAGGAGACAAGCCATGTTCGCATCCCTCATTCGCCTGGCGCAAAGCCCAGCTGCTCCCTTGCACCGCCTTGGCACGGCCGCCCTGGCGCTACGCCGTCCTGCGCGCCGCTAAGCGCGTTTTTTCCACGTTCAACCCCAGGATGCCGTTTATGGACGGCCGGGGCGCAGCTTTGCCTGCCTGCCATTGCAACCCACCCAAACCCCTTGCGCGATGACCCCCTTCAGCACCACCTCTGCCCACCCGCAAGCCTTTGACCCAGCATGCCTGGACGACTTTCTGCGCGCGCAGTTGCCAGGGCTGCAGGGCGAGATGGCGTTGCAGGCCATTGGCGGCGGGCAGTCCAACCCGACCTTCTTTGTGAGCTACGGCAGCCGGCACATGGTGCTGCGCAAAAAGCCCGCGGGTGAGGTGCTGCCATCGGCCCATGCGGTGGACCGCGAGTACCGCGTGATGAAGGCGCTGGCGGGCACGGCGCTGCCCGTGCCGCAGATGCTGCTCTACCACGCAGACAACGAGGTGGTCGGCACGCCTTTCTACCTGATGGAAAAGGTCGAAGGCCGGGTGTTCAACGACAACGCACTCGCCGGCATGCGCCCAGCCGAGCGCCGCGCGATCTACCTGGCGATGGCCGATACCCTGGCCACCCTGCATGCGGTGGACTGGCGCGCCGCCGGGCTGGAGGGCTTTGGCAAGGAGGGCGGTTTTTTTGAGCGGCAGTTGCAGCGCTGGCAAAAGCAGTGGGATCTGTCGCGCATAGCGCCCAACCCGGCCATCGATGAGTTGCTGGCCTGGCTGGGCGCCAACCGCCCCAGCGATGACGAAACCACGCTGACCCATGGCGATTTCAAGCTCAACAATCTGCTGTTCCACCCTACGGAGGCGAAGGTGGTGGCGGTGCTGGACTGGGAGCTGTCCACCCTGGGCCATCCGCTGGCCGATGTGGCCTTCAACACGGTGGCCTGGCGCACCCTGCCCGAGGAGTTTGGCGGGCTGCGCGGGCTGGATCTGGCTGCGCTGGGCATTCCGTCCGAGTCCGAGTATCTGGCGCACTTCTACCAACGCGCCGGCCGCAGCGATCCGGCCCGCCAGGCTGCCCCTTTCCATTGGGCCTTTGCATTCATGCGCTGGGCTGTCATTTTTGAAGGCATTGCCGCCCGCGCCGCGCGGGGCAATGCGGTAGCAGACAACGCCTCGGAGGTGGGCGCCATGGCCCAGGCCCTGGCGCAGCGCGGGCTGGAGGCCATCGAGGCGCCAGCGGTGGTGTTTTGAATTTTTACCGAGGAGACGCTCTTGAACTTCCAGTACCCCGAGGACACGCAGCAGATGCAGCGCACGCTGCGCCAGTTCATGGAGCGCCATGTGGTGCCCCGCTACCACGACTACGAGCGCATCGCCGCCACCGGCGCCTACCCGACCGAAGTGGTCGAGCCGCTCAAGCAGCTGGCGCGCGAGGCTGGCTTGTGGAACCTCTTCCTGCCCGGTCTGCGAGACGATGAGCCCGGCACCCGCATGAGCAATATGCAGTACAGCCCTCTGGCCGAAATCATGGGCCGGGTCTACTGGTCGGCCGAGGTGTTCAACTGCAATGCACCCGATACCGGCAACACCGAGCTGCTGCACCTGTTTGCCACGCCCGAGCAGCATGAGCGCTGGCTAAAGCCCTTGCTCGACGGCAGCATCCGCTCCTGCTTCTCGATGACCGAGCCCGATGTGGCCTCGTCCGATGCCACCAATATCTGCACCACCATCCGCCGCGAAGGGGATGAGTACGTGATCAACGGCCGCAAGTGGTTCACCACCGGCGCGCTGCACCCGAACTGCAAGTTCGCCATCGTCATGGGGGTGAGCGACGAGAGCCCCGATGCGCCCCGCCACCAGCGCCATTCGATGGTCATCGTGCCGCTGGACACGCCGGGCCTGAACATCGTGCGCAACGTGGCGATCATGCACCACCATGCCCCCGAAGGGCATTGTGAGGTGACCTATACCGATGTGCGCGTTCCCGTCAGCAACCTGCTGGGTGAGGAGCACAGCGGGTTTGCGCTGGCGCAGGCGCGCCTGGGCCCTGGCCGGGTACACCACTGCATGCGCACCATTGGGCAGTGCGAGCTGGCGGTCGAGATGATGTGCGAGCGCGCACTCACCCGCCGCGCCTTTGGCAAGCACCTGAGCGATTACGCCAATGTGCAGGACTGGATCGCCCAGTCCCGCGTAGAGATTGACCAGGCGCGGCTGCTGGTGCTGCAGGCGGCCTGGAAGATGGACATGTTCGGCAACAAGGCCGCGCACATCGATGTATCCGCCATCAAGCTGGTGGCGGCGCAGCTGCAGACCCGTGTGCTGGACCGCGCCATCCAGGTGTTCGGCGCCATGGGCATCACGCCCGATACGCCCCTGTCCTACCTTTGGTCCTGGGGCCGGGCGATGCGCTTTTTTGACGGCCCGGACGAGGTGCACCTGCGCGCCATTGCCCGCGCCGAGCTGGCCCGCGCACGCGACAACCTGGGCGCCACCGCCGCCTTCTACAGCACCAGCCACTGAAGCGCTTGCGATGACCTATCCCGACCAGAAACCCGACGGCAGCGTGCTGCACTGGCGCAGCGGCGCCGTGGCACATATCCGCTTCAACCGCCCCCAGGCGCTCAACGCCATTGACCGTGGCATGGCAGCCGCCTTTCACCAGGCCTGCCAGGACATTGCCGGCGATCCGCTGGTGCGTGCCGTACTCATCAGCGGCGAAGGCCGGGCCTTTATGGCCGGTGGCGACTTGGATGAAATGCGCGCTGATCCGCAGCAGGCCGCAGCAACGCTGATTGCCGGCATGCATGGCGGCATCCGCCTGCTGACGGCCTTGCAGGCGCCCGTGGTCTGCGCCGTGCAGGGCGCGGCGGCGGGTGGCGGCTTGGGGCTGATGCTGGCCTGCGATCTGGCCATTGCCGCCGAAGGCACGCGCTTTGGCGTGGCCTATCCGCTGATCGGCGCGAGCTGCGACTGCTCCACCTCCTGGGGCCTGCCGCGTGTGCTGGGCCTGCGCAAGGCGATGGAACTGGCGCTGCTGGGCGACAACCTGGAGGCGGCCGAGGCCCTGCGCCTGGGCCTCGTCAACCGCGTGGTCGCCAAGGACAGCCTGGCCGCCGAGGCCGAGGCCCTGGTGCAGCGCCTGGCCCAGGGCCCGACCCATGCGCTGGGCCATATGAAGCAGCTGCTGCGCAGCGCCCTGGAGCGCGGCCTCGACGCCCACCTCGACAAGGAAGCGGAGAGCTTTACCCAGTGCGCCGGCACGGCCGATTTTCAGGAAGGCATCAGCGCCTTCCGCGAGAAGCGCGCGGCGCGGTTTCAAGGCCGTTGAGCCGTTGATCGACCCACCCATTCATGAACGCAAGCCACGGGCATCCTATGAAGACACGTATTACGCAATTGCTGGGCATCCGCTACCCGATCATCCAGGGGGGCATGCAGTGGGTGGGCACGGCGGAGCTGGCGTCAGCCGTCTCCAACGCCGGGGGCCTGGGCGTGCTGACGGCGCTGACCCAGCCCACGCCCGAGGCGCTGGCGCGCGAGATCGCCCGCTGCCGGGAGATGACGGACCAGCCTTTTGGCGTGAACCTGACGATTCTGCCGTCGGCCAAGCCGCCGCCCTATGAGGCCTACCTGGATGCAGTGATCGACAGCGGTGTGCGTGTGCTGGAGACCGCCGGCAACAGCCCCGTCGCCTTTATCGAAAAAGCCAAGCGCGGCCATATGCGCATCGTCCACAAATGCACCAGCGTGCGGCATGCGTTGTCGGCCGAGCGCAATGGGGTGGATGCCGTCAGCATCGATGGCTTTGAATGCGCCGGCCACCCGGGCGAGGACGATGTGGCCGGCCTGGTGCTGATCCCGCTGGCGGCCCGCGCGCTGCGCATTCCGGTGATCGCATCGGGCGGCATTGCCGATGGGCGCGGCCTGGCCGCTGCGCTGGCCTTGGGCGCCGAGGGCGTCAACATGGGCACGCGCTTTTGCGCCACGGTCGAGGCCCCCATCCACGACGATATCAAGCGCGCCCTGGTCAACGCCAGCGAGCGCGATACCCAGCTGATCTTCCGCAGCTTCCGCAACACCGGCCGGGTGCTGAAGAACGCGATCTCGGACCAGGTGGTGGCCACCGAGCGCCGGCCCGGCGGCTGCGAGTTTGCCGAGATCCACCCGCTGGTCGCCGGCCAGCGCGGACGTGCCGCACTGCACAGCGGCGATGTGGATGGCGGCCTGGTCTGGGCCGGCCAGGTGGTGGGCCTGGTGAACGATGTGCCCACATGCGAAGCGCTGGTGCAGCGCATGGTGGCCGAGTGCCAGGAGGCGCTGGCCAGCGCCGCGCGCCGTGCTGGCGTGCCCGAGGCAGCCGTGCTGCAGGAGGCTTGATGAGCATGACCGCGTCCACACCCACGCCCACAACCGCCCCCCAGCTGCGGCTGGAAACCCATTACGACCAGCGTGTGATGCGCTGCTTTGCCGAGCGACCCAACGATGTCATCAGCATGTGGCAGCAGGCCGCCCGGCGCCAACCTGAGGCCGAGGCCCTGGTCTGCGGCGCGCAGCGCCTGAGCTGGGCGCAGCTGCAAGACCAGGTCCTGCGCGTGGCGGCCGCTCTGCGGGCACGCGGTGTGGCCAAGGGCGACCGAGTGGCGCTGCTGCTGGGCAATGGCCCCGAGTTTGTGATTGCTTCCTACGCCACGATGGCCATCGGCGCGGTGGTGGTGCCCCTCAGCACCCGCGACCAATCGGCCGGCATTGGCTATATCTTGCGCGACTGCGAGGCGGTGGTGCTGGTCCATGACGCTGCGCTAGGCGCCGTGGTGGCCGGCATGGGCGAGACGCCGGCGCTGCGGCACCAGGTGGTGGTGGGCGGCGCGCCCGATGCCGCCCAGGCCTTTGCGCAACTGCTGGCCCATGCGCCACTGCCGCAGTGCGAGGCTTTGGACGAGGAAGACCTGGCGATGCTGGTCTACACCTCGGGCACCACCGGTTTCCCCAAAGGCGCGATGCTGACCCACCTGGGCATTGTGCATACCATCCTGCACTACGCGCAGGCGCTGGGGCTGGATGCCTCGGTGCGGGGCTGCGCCGTAGTGCCGCTCAGCCATGTCACCGGCCTGGTGGCGCTGATGGCGGTGACCCTGGGCCTGGGCGGCACCCTGGTGGTGGTGCCGCATTTCAAGGCGGCCGAGATGCTGCCCTTGGCCGCCCAGGAGCGCATCAGCTTCACGATCATGGTGCCGGCGATGTACCAGCTGTTGCTGCTGCAGGAGAACTACCGCCAGCATGACCTGTCGCACTGGACCGTGGGCGGCTTTGGCGGCGCGCCCATGCCGCCGGAGACCATCGACCGGCTGGCGCAGTGGCTGCCAGGGCTGCGCCTGTCCAACTGCTATGGCGCGACCGAGACCACCTCGCCGGTGGCGGTGATGCCCGCGCAGCTGACGCGCACGCACCTGGCCAGCGTGGGCCTGGCGCTGCCCTGTGCAGATATCGCGGTGATGGACGACGATGGCCGCGCCTTGCCGGCCGATGAGGTGGGTGAGCTCTGGCTCAAGGGCCCGATGGTGGCCAAGGGCTACTGGAACAACCCGCCGGCCACGCAGGAGAACTTTGTCGATGGCTACTGGCGCAGCGGCGATGTGGGCCGCATGGACGCGCAGGGCTTTGTCTATGTGATGGACCGCCGCAAGGACATGCTCAACCGGGGCGGCTACAAGATCTTCAGCGTGGAGGTGGAAAACGCCTTGTGCGAGCACCCCGATGTGCTGGAGGCCGCCGTGGTGGCCAAACCCTGCCCGGTGCTGGGCGAGCGCGTGCATGTGTTTGTGACCCTGCGCGACGACAAGCACACTGAGGCCGAGGCGCTGCGCCGCTTTTGCGCAGAACGCCTGGCCGACTACAAGGTGCCGGAGAGCTTTACCGTCAGCCATAGCCTGCTGCCGCGCAATGCCAACGGCAAGCTGCTCAAGCGCGTGCTGCGCCAAGAGCTGCTGGCCGCACAGGCTTGAAGGAGGGCGCCCGCATGCCAAACGATGCCGCCACCATCGAGACCTTGCAGCCGGGCATTGCCTTGCTGCGCCTGACACGCGCCACGCGCCTCAATGCGCTGAGCCTGCCCGATCTGCAGTTTCTGCATACGCTGCTGGATACCTGCTTGGCGGATGCCAGCCTGCGCGTGCTGGTCATCAGCGGCGAGGGGGAGTGCTTTTGCGCCGGGCTGAACCTCAAATCCTTGCTGGACGAGAACGGGCAGCTGCCGGCCACCGTACGCGAGAACATGGACTTGCAGCAGAGCTTTGCCGGCCTGGTGCAGCGCCTGCGCGATACCAGCGTGGCGGTGATCGCCGCCGTCAACGGCGTGGCAGTCGGCGCGGGCATGGCGCTGGCCTTAGCGGCCGATGTGCGCTTTGCCGCGCAGCAGGCGGCCTTCCATGTGGGGGCCATCAAGATCGGCATCACCGCCGGCGAATGCGGCATCAGCTATCACCTGCCGCGCCTCATCGGCGCCGGTCGTGCCTTTGAGCTGATGCTGAGCGGCCGCCCGGTTGCATCGGACGAAGCACTGCGCATAGGGCTGGTCAGCGAGGTGCTGCCTGCTGGCGAGCTGCTGGATCGCGCCTTGCAGTGCGCGCGCCAGATCGCCGCCCATGCGCCATATGCCACGGCCCACACCAAGCGCCTGATGTGGCAGAACCTGGATGCCCCGAGCTTGGCCGCAGCCATTGAGCTGGAGAACCACGCCCAGGTGCTGGGCCTCATGACCGAGGATTTCCAGGAAGCCGTCCAGGCCTTTTTGCACAAGCGCAGCCCCGTGTTCACGGGGCGCTAAGGAGGCGATATGAACGATTTACGGAACCCGCCCGCCCAGGACCATGATGGCCTGCAGGCGCCCGTCTGCCAGAGCGTGGACGATCTGCAGGCGTTGACCGGCAGCGCGCTGTATCTCAGCCCTTGGGTGGAGGTGGACCAGACCCGCATCGACCGCTTTGCCGAGGCGACGGGGGATTTTCAGTGGGTGCATGTGAACCCGGCGCGCGCGGCGCAGGAGTCGGGCTTTGGCGGCACGATTGCGCATGGCTTTTTGACCCTGTCCCTGCTCGGCAAACACTACGAGGACTTTATGCCCGGGCTGCTGCCGTTTTGCGACCTGGGCATCAACTACGGCCTGAACCGGGTGCGCTTTATGCAGCCAGTGCGGGCGGGCAGCCGGGTGCGCAGCCGCTTTGTGCTGGCGGAGGTCAGCCTGGTTGCAGGCGGTGTGCAGATGCTCTTCAACGCGACGGTAGAGCTGGAGGGCGAGAGCAAACCGGCCTGTGTGGCCGAGTCGGTGGTACGCCGGATGTTCAAGCAAGGAGGTGCGCGATGAAGGCCGTCGTCTGCGAACAGTTTGGCCCGCCGTCGGCGCTGCAGCTGCGCGATCTGCCTGCGCTGCAGCCTGCCCCCGGCGAGGTGGTCGTCGCCGTCAAGGCGGCTGGCATCAACTACCCCGACACCCTCATCATCGAAGACCGCTACCAGTTCAAGCCCAGCTTGCCCTTCAGCCCTGGGGGTGAATTTGCTGGCGTGGTCGAAGAGGTAGGCGCCGAGGTGCAGGGCGTGCGCCAAGGCCAGGCCGTGATCGGCTTTGTGGGCTGGGGCGCGTTTGCACAGCAGATCCGCGTGCAGCCTGCTGCGCTCTTCCCCATGCCGGCCGGCCTGCCGTTTGAGGTGGCGGGTTCCCTCTTGATGACCTATGGCACGGCCTACCACGCACTGCGCGACCGGGCGGGCCTGGCGGCTGGCGAGACGGTGCTGGTGCTGGGGGCAGCCGGCGGTGTGGGCATTGCCTGCATCGAGCTGGCCAAGGCCATGGGCGCAAGGGTCATTGCGGCAGCCTCGTCGCCGCAAAAACTGGCCGCCTGCCGCGCGCATGGCGCGGACGAGACCATCGACTACGAGCGCGAGGATTTGCGGGAGCGGCTTAAGGCCATCACCGGCGGGCGGGGGGTGGATGTGGTCTGCGATGTGGTGGGCGGGCGCTTCAGCGAGCCGGCGCTGCGCAGCACCGCCTGGCGCGGGCGCTTTCTGGTGCTTGGCTTTGCGGGCGGCGAGATTCCGCGCATTGCACTCAATCTGCCGCTGCTCAAAGGCTGCGCCATCGTTGGCGTGTTCTGGGGCGACTACCTGCAGCGCGAGCGCGCCCATGTGGTGGCCGACATTGAGGCCCTTGCTGAGCTCTACACCCAGGGGCGGTTGCGGCCGCTGATTTCCCAGCGCTTCTCGCTGGAAGAAACGCCTGCTGCGCTGGAGGCCGTGCGCCAGCGCCAGGCCATTGGCAAAGGAGTCGTCGTGCCCTAGCACCTACACACCCCAGCACTTCCCGATTTCCCGGTTTCCGTCTTGAACACCGGTGCCACGAGACAAGGGGGCAATAAAGCCCTCGGCGCCGATGTGAACCCCGGGGTGGCTCTTGTGGGGCTGCCCTAATCCAACCACCTTTCCGAATGGATGAATCATGACGAATGCGAACACCTTGAGCGCTGGCACAGCCGCGCAGGCCAGTGAGAGCGGAGCACCCGCCGATGCCAAACGCGCAGCGGTTTCGGGTTTTGTGGGCACCTTGATCGAGTACTACGATTTCAGCCTCTATGGCTATATGGCGGTGGTGATTGCGCCGCTGTTCTTCCCCAGCGGCGACCCCACGGTATCGCTGCTGGCCGCACTGGCGGTGTTTGGCACGGCCTACTTTGTGCGGCCGCTGGGCGGCATCGTGTTTGGCCATATCGGCGACAAGTACGGCCGCAAGACGGCGTTGATGGGCACCCTCATCTGCATGGGTATTGGCAGCACCTTGATGGGCCTGCTGCCCACCTTTGAGCAGATGGGCTACTTTGCCACCGCCTTACTGGTGCTGGTGCGGCTGCTGCAGGGCTTCTCGGCCGGTGGCGAAGTAGGGGGTTCGGCCACCTTTATCTCGGAGTCGTCGCCCCCGCACATGAAGGCCACCTTTGGCGCCTTCACACCGATGGGGTCGACAGGCGGCTTTGCCGTGGCAGCGGCCGTGGCCGGTGCGGTCACTGCCTTGACCACGCCCGAGCAGATGAGCTCCTGGGGCTGGCGCATTCCCTTTTTGCTGGCGCTGCCGTTGACCCTGCTGTGCATCTGGGCCCGTACCCGCGTGCGCGAAACCTATGAGGGCAAGCCCGAGAAGAAAGAGCATTCGCCCATTGGCGCCGTCTTCCGCCTGCAGACCAAGGCCTTGCTGCAATCGACCGCCATCAGCGCCGCCACCAATGGCACGGCCTACATCGGCCTGACCTACATGAGCATCCACCTGGTCAAGCAACTGGGCTACCCCGCCGGCAATGTGTACTGGGTCGCCACCTTGGCCATTGGCCTGTCTGCGCTGCTGATGCCGCTGGGCGGCTATATCGGTGACCGCATCGGCCTGCGCCGCCTGATGCTCGTCGGCCTGATCGGCTACATCATCCTGACTTACCCGATGATGGGCCTGATGGAGCGCAGCCTGACGGTTGCCGCCTGGGCCTATGTAGTGCTGATGCTCAACACTGTCGCCACCCAGGTCAGCGCCTACACCTTGCTGCCCTTGCTGTTCCAGCCCCAATACCGCTACACCGGCGTAGCCACGGGTTGGAATTTCGGCGTGATCATCGCCGGTGGCACCGCCCCCTATGTGGCCGTCAAGCTGGTGCAGATGACCGAGAACCGCCAATCGCCCGCGTATTTTGTGATTGCTGCGGCCATCATTGGACTGATTGGTGTGATGTCGATCCGCCGTGATGCGGCGCGTTCTGTGACCTGAGGACGGGCGGGGATATTCGGATGGCCTGGTTTTGGCAGGCGCCTGAATTTGACCAGGTGCGCTGCATGGGTGGGGCGATTTTTGAGGCCAAGCCGATCGCCGCGCAATGACTGACGCCACCCCATCTCGGCCCCCGCAAGCGTTTTAGCAAGCAGCAGCACCTGGCGCAGCGCGGCAGCTGCAAGCTTTAACCCACCATCAATCCGCTTGGGCAGTGGGCGCTGCAGCCGCAGCTGCAGTCGCCGCTGCCGCTTGCAGCTTGGCCAGGTGGCGTTTTCTCAGGCTGTCGCTGGTCTGTTCGCACAGCTGCTGGGTGGCGGCTTGCAAAGTGGGCAACAGCACGCAGGTGCCAGGCGAGCTGCGGAAGGCCGATTCCTGTGTGTGGTGGACATAGTCCAGCTCGCCATCGCCTTTCTTGACGGTGTAGCGGAACTGGAATTGCGTGACGGCAGGCTTGTCCGCCAGCGAGCCGAGCACGGCCCCCAATATCCCGACCGCCAGGTTGACCCCGACGGAATAACTGTGTCCACCCCGAATGGCGCGGTCAATGTAGGCGGCGCTGGCGACGGCGCTGCCAATGGCCGCGCCCGCGTGGGTGCCCGGCGTGGATTCATCCACCCCTTGCACATCAATGATGGTGCCGAACTCTGCGGCTGCGAAGTAGTCGATGCTGTAGTTCGCTTCCAGCAACTGGCGCTCAGGGGCAGCCAGGTCATCCCATACCAGGCGCGACAGTTGCAGGGTAGGGCGCGGTGCCAGCAGGTACTTGTCCGATGAGCCCAGCGAGACATCTTTGGACTGGTAGGCGCTGGGCGCCAATTCGCCATTGAGGTAAGCCCGGTACTCGCCCAGCGCCATCGTGCGCGAGCCACTGTGGATGCGCTCCACGGTCAGGTTGTCCCGGTTGATGGAACAGACCAGCGGATCGCCATCAGAGACCATGGCCACATTCACCGCCCATTGGTCGGACAGATGCTGGTTGCCATCGTTCTTGGCGTCGGTGGCATTCGGAAACTCTGCCAGGCAAATAGCTGCGTATTTCTCAAAATCCCGGGCGGCTTCGCGCCTTGAGGCTTCCACATCTTGGCGGATCTTCAGTTGCTCATCCAGGGACATACGTCCCTGGTAGGCATAAGGCGTGCATCCCCCCAGCATGGCAAGGCTGGCCGCTGCGATCGCAATCTGCTTGGTGTTCATGTGCTATTTGTTATTTGGTGGTGTTCATCCATTCAGGAACTTAAAATTCAGCCATGGCGGTGTCTGTATCCGCACCAGCGCACCAGTGCGGTGATAAATGCCTTTGAATGGGAACGAGTTTGACCCTGAGATGCCTGGGTGTTAGGCCCGATCCTAGCAGTATTTTTATTACATTAACTTACGATGCTGGCAAGGCAATCTTTGTAACCTAGGGTCAGCCAACGCTGGGTAGTCAACCCCCGTGTGCGTCACTGCCCCAGCATCAAATCCAGGTTCTGCACCGCCGCGCCGGATGCGCCCTTGCCGAGGTTGTCGAAAACCGCTGACAGCAGAATTTGGCCGTGCTCCGCATTCTCAAAAACACCCAGCTGCATGTGGTTGGTGCCGTTCAGCACCTGGGGGTCCAGGTGTTGCAGCGCCTGGGTTTCCTGCAACGGCAAGACGCTGACCTGCGATGCCTCCGCATAGTGGCGTGCTAGGCATTTATGCAGCGTTGCGCCGGTTGTACCGGGCGCCAGCAGCCGCGACAGCAGCGGTACGGTCAGCACAATGCCCTGGCGGAAGGCGCCGTAGGCAGGCACAAAAATGGGGCGCTGGCCGAGCCTGGCCTGTTGCTGGATCTCCGGCACATGCTTGTGCGCCAGTGCCAAGCCATACACCTGGTAGGCAGGGGCCTGGCGGGCACCGTCCCCTTCATGTTCCTCCACACCGGCTCGCCCCCGTCCGGAATAGCCGGACACCGCATGGATGCTGATGGGGTAGTCCGCAGGAAGGAGGCCGTCCCGAACCAGCGGATGCAGCAGGCCGATGGCACCCGTCGGGTAGCAACCGGGGTTGCTGACCCGGCTTGCGCTGGCAATGCGCGCTGCCTGGCCGGGTGCCATCTCGGGGAAGCCATAGGTCCAATCCGGATGGCTGCGGTGGGCGGAGCTGGCGTCGATCACCCGGACAGCGGGGTTGACGATGGTGGCCACCGCATCGCGCGCTGCGGCATCTGGCAGGCAGAGGATGGCGATGTCGCAGGCGTTGATGGCCTGCGCGCGGCGCTGGGGATCCTTGCGGTCCGCTGCGGCCAGTGTGTGCAGGCGGATATCGGTCCGGCCGTGCAGGCGCTCGTGGATTTGCAGGCCCGTGGTGCCTTGGTCGCCATCGATAAAAACAACAGGTGCGCGCATACGCTGGGTACTTTCTTCGGTGTGGATCATGTTCCTGGGAACGGGCCTAGGGACCCTCTGCAAAACTCCCTGCCGTGGTCTGAACGCGGGCTCGGGCGATCCGCTGCGTTGTCTTCCTTGTCAATAGCTACGGCTATTGACTGCAAAAGACGCCTTGCGGCTCATCCCGATCCGCGTCCATCCCGCTTGGCGAGGGTTTTGCAGAGCATCCCTAGATGTTCCTGCAATGTCCAAAATAATGAAAGTTGAATTTCACAACGCTAACATTCAGATTTTCTTCATTTGGATGTGGGTATGCGAGAAATCAGCCTGGACCGTTTGCGGACCTTGGTCGCCATTGCCGACCGGGGCTCGTTTGTTGAGGCAGCGCGCGCTTTGAACCTGGCGGCGCCTACCGTCAGCCTCCACATCACGGAACTGGAAGACCGCATTGGAGCGCCGCTGCTGTCACGCAAGCGTGGCCACATCAAACCGACCGTCATTGGGGAGGCGCTGGTAGAGCGCGCACGCCGCTTGCTGGACGATGCCGAACAGGCCTTGGACGATGTTCAGCGCCAGGTGCAGGGCCTTGAAGGGCGTGCTCGGCTGGGTGCGTCGACCGGCGTGATCGCGCATCTGCTGCCGCAAGCGCTTGAGGTGCTGCGCCAGCAACACCCAGGCATCGACACCCAGATTGCGGTGCTTGCGTCGGAAGAGACGCTGTCCCGGTTGGTCGATGGGACCTTGGACATTGGCATCGTCGCATTGCCTCAGCCAGCGGTGGCCGGGCTGGTCATCAAGCCATGGCGGCGCGACCCGGTGATGGCCTTTGTGCCCACGCACTGGAAAAGCCCCGCCCGCATCACGCCGGAATGGCTGGCAGCACAGCCGCTCATCCTCAATGACAGCAGCACGCGGCTTTCGCGCCAGACCACGGAGTGGTTTGCGGCTGGCGGCCAGCATCCGGTGGCGCGGATCCAGCTCAACTACAACGACGCCATCAAAAGCCTTGTCGCCGCTGGCTATGGCGCCGCCTTATTGCCCCATGAGGCCAGTGCGCCATCGCAAGACCAGCGCATCGCCATGCGCCCCTTGCGTCCGGCCTTGTGGCGGCGGCTTGGAATGGCCTACCGCGCAGGGCATGTGGAGCGATCCACGCAGCATGTGCTGGATGTGCTCTGGGCTTTGCGACTGGCGTAAAGGCCCGCCAGCCCGGAGCAGCGTTGTCACGCCCACCCGCAGCCATGGCTTCTGCATAAAAGGCGCCCACTTCATCCCGGCTCTGGGCAGTGATGGCGATGTGCAGAGCCTGCGGCTGCTCCGCTGACTCTGCCAGCCCATGTGCAGTCGTCTGCCTGCCTTATGCGGCTCCCTGGCCGATGGCAAGGGGCAGCGGTGTGGCCCGAAGCGCATTGAGCACCAGCGAAAAAGCGAGGGAGGGCTGCCTGCGGCTGGGGTAGTACAGGTAATAGCCTGGGAAGGGGGGGCACCAGTCGTCCAGCACCCGCACCAAGCGGCCTTGCTCCAGGTGGGGCGCAAACTCGTCTTCGGGCAGGTGCGCGATGCCCATGCCTGCCAGCGCTGCATCAACGATGCTGGGGGAGGTGTTGAAGATGACCTGCCCATCTACCCGAACGCTCAGCTGCTTGCCCCGGCGCTCAAAATCCCAGGTCCACAAGCCTCCAGCGGTCTGCATACGCATGTTGATGCAGTTGTGCTGGATCAGGTCGCCCGGCGTCTTGGGCAGCGGGTGGCGTTGGAAGTAAGCGGGCGATGCGGCAGCCGCCATGCGCAACTTGGGTCCGATGGGGACGGCGATCATGTCCTTGTCGATGGTGTCGCCAAAACGCACCCCGGCATCGAAGCGGTCTGCCACGATGTCCCGCAAAGCGTAGTTGACATCGAACTCGACCTTGATGTCCGGGTACTCCAGCAGCAAGGGCGCGAGCTTGGGCACCAAGATGGCGCGCGCCGCATGCTCGCCACAGGTGATGCGCACCAGGCCGCTGGGCTTGTCGCGCATTTCGGTCAGTTGGTGCAGCTCGGCGTCGATTTCGTCAAAGCGATGGCCGATGGCGCTGAGCAGCCGCTCGCCGGCCGCCGTGGGCGACACGCTGCGCGTGGTGCGCGTGAGCAGCCGAATGTGCAGCCTCGCCTCCAGACCGCTGACGGCCTGGCTGAGTGCCGATTGGGTGACCCCGAGCACCGAGGCCGCGCGTGTGAAGCTTCCCTCACGGGCGACGGTCACAAAGTACAGAAGGTCGTTGAGGTTGCGTTTGACCATCGCGAAAGTGTCGCACAGGCCATTGATTAGCTGAAGTAATAAGGTCTAGAAGAATTCATTAGCTAGTCAACGAAGCCAAGGCATCTCAAGATAGGCCTTTGAGCAAAGCGGGATACATGGGCGCCTGCGTACGACCAAACAGCCGCACAAGCAGGGTTGCTGTCCGACTTAGGCGGGCAGCCTGAAGCACTAGGATGGAGAAGCTTGCGCTGCAATCGGTCCAGGGTTTGGGCGGTGGAACCGCTCTCGCCCTGATCGCCGCGGGCAGTTTGGAAACAGGAGACCGCAGCTACCCCCTCTGACACCCATTTCCCCGCTGCACACCAAACCCGCATGCGTCGCCTAGAACGCAGCCGCTTGGTTCTCCGTATCCCCTCGCATGCGCCTTCCCCCGGCGCGTAAACAAGGAACCCACGATGAAACATCTCAACGACGCCGATCTACCGGTCGAGCTCAGTGCCGACGAAGCGGCCTTGCTCCAGCAAATGCCCCAACTCCAAGGCGTAGGCAAAGCTAGGCGCAGCTTTATGATCAACTCCGCCGCAGGCAGTGTGGGCCTGTTTGCCGCCGACCTGCTGGCGCAAGAAGCCGCGCTGGCGCAGATGCCGCTGGCAGATGGCGCGGCGGTAGCGCCCATCAAGGCGCAGAACGTGGTCAAAGTGGCGTTCCAAGTCAATGGCGCAGCGCAAACGCTGGAGCTTGATTCGCGGGTGGTACTGCTCGATGCGCTGCGCGAGCACCTGGCGTTGACGGGCTCCAAGAAAGGCTGCGACCAAGGGCAATGCGGCGCCTGCACTGTGCTGGTAGATGGCCAACGCGTGCTGTCCTGCCTGACCTTGGCGGCGACCCTGGGAGGGCGCGAGGTGACCACCATCGAGGGCCTGGCTAAGGGCGACCAGCTGCACCCGGTGCAGGCCGCCTTTATCAAGCATGACGGCTTCCAGTGCGGCTACTGCACCCCGGGCCAGATCTGCTCGGCCGTCGGTGTGTTGGCGGAGGCACAGCGTGGCCATGTCAGCCATGTCACTGGCGACGTGCGCAAAACGACAACCCGCCTGACGGATGACGAGATCAAGGAGCGCATGAGCGGCAACATCTGCCGCTGCGGTGCCTACCCGGGCATCGTTGCGGCTGTGCAAGAGGTCCATTCTGGCCGCCAAGCGGCCCAGACCTGGGGCTATGCCACCGATACGCAAACCGCGTCCGCACACAAGGAGGATGGCCATGCGACCGTTTGAATACCTGCGGGTAGCGGATGCTGCCGCTGTCTCGTCCGCCATGGTCGGTGTGCCGGGCGCCAAGTTTCTCGCTGGCGGATCGAACCTCGTCGATCTGATGAAGGAAGATGTGGAGCGGCCCACGCGCCTGGTCGACATTCGCCAACTGCCTTTGCGGCAGATTCAGCGCAGCCGCGCGGGGCTATCTCTGGGTGCGCTGGCCACCAATACCGAGACGGCCAACCACCCACTGGTGCGCGAGAACTACCCGCTGCTGACCCAGGCCATCGTGGCCGGCGCCTCGGGGCAATTGCGCAATATGGCGACCAATGGTGGCAATCTGCTGCAGCGCACGCGCTGCAATTACTTTTACGACACCGCGACGCCTTGCAACAAGCGCGAGCCCGGCAGCGGTTGCGGTGCCCGCGAAGGGCTGAACAAGATCCATGCCGTGCTGGGCTGGAGCGAAGCCTGTGTGGCCACCTATCCGGGCGATATGGCGAACGCGCTGTATGCGCTCGATGCCAGCGTCCGCGTGCGGGCGACGGATGGGCGCGAGCGGCTGATCCCGGTCATCGATTTCCACCGTCTGCCGGGCGATACGCCGCAGCGGGACAACAACCTGGAACACGGCGATCTGATCCTGGCCATTGAGTTGCCGGTTGCGGCAGCGGAGTTTGCCAAACATTCGCACTATCTCAAAGTGCGGGACCGCAGCTCCTACGCTTTCGCGATGGTGTCGGTGGCGGCTGCCCTGCAGCTGGAGGGTGGCACCATCCGCCAGGCGCGTGTGGTGCTGGGCAGCGTTGCCCACAAGCCCTGGCGCAGTGCGGAGGCCGAGGCGGCCTTGGTGGGCCAGCGCCCCAGCGAAGCAATCTTTGCCAAGGCAGCCCAAGTGGCGCTGACCGGTGCCAAGCCGCTGGCGCACAACGGCTACAAGGTGGAGCTGGGTCAACGTTCCGTGGTGCGTGCGCTGATGCGTGCCGCCCAACTGGGTTAAGGGCGAAGGAGAATCACCATGGCACGTTATTTAGGTAAAGAGACGACCCGCGTGGACGGGATCGCCAAAGTCACCGGCAAGGCCAAGTACGCGGCCGAGTTCCAGGTTCCGCATGTCGCCTATGGCTTTGTGGTGCTCAGCACCGTAGCCAAGGGGCGCATCACCGCCATTGACACCCGCGAGGCCGAGCAGGCCGCTGGTGTGGTGCGCGTGTTTACGCACCGCAATGCCGGGCGGCTGGGCAAGGCGCCCGCTGCCGACGCAGCCCCGCAATGGGCCTGGCCGCTGCAATCGGACCGGGTGTTTTTCAACGGCCAGCCGATTGCGCTGGTAGTGGCTGAGAGCTATGAGCAGGCGCGCTATGCGGCGCGGTTGGTGAAGGCCAGCTACCAGGCCGAGCCCCATGCCACCGAATTGGAATCGGTGCTGGACAACGCCAAGCCCGCCTCCGATAACACGCCGCCAAGGGGCGATCCGGCCAAGGCGCTGCAGGTGGCGGCGGTCAAGGTCAATGCCGAGTACCACATCCCCATCAACCACCACAACCCCATCGAGCCCCATGCGGCCATTGCGTTTTGGGAAGGCAACAAGCTGACAGTCTTTGACAAGACCCAGAACGTATACGGCGTGCAAAAGCACCTGGCCGAAGGGCTGGGCGTGCCCGCAGAGGACATCCGCGTGGTGTCGCCCTTTGTGGGCGGCGCCTTTGGCTCATCGCTCAAGCCCAACTACTACCCGTCACTGACGGCGATGGCCGCCCGCGAACTCAAGCGGCCGGTCAAGCTGGTGCTGACCCGCACGCAGATGTTTACCGGCCATGGCTACCGGCCACAAACGATCCAGAAGGTCAGGCTGGGTGCGGACGCCAATGGCAAGCTGCAGGCCATCATCCAGGAGGCCTTCCACAACACCTCGTCGTTCGAAACCTTCTCGGACAACACGACCGGATTCCTCAAACAGGTCTATGCCTGCGAGAACCTGGACATGCCGCTGAAGGTCGCCGCCACCGACCTGGCCACTCCAACCTGGATGCGGGCGCCCGGTGCCGTCAGCGGCATGTTTGCGCTGGAGAGTGCCATGGACGAGCTGGCCTATGCGCTGAAGATGGACCCGATGGAGCTGCGCCTGGTCAACTACGCAGAGGTGGACCCGGTCAGCGGCAAGCCGTTTTCCAGCAAGGCGCTGCGCGAATGCTACCGCCTGGGCGCCGAAAAATTTGGCTGGAAAAACCGCAAGCCGGAACCACGATCGATGCGTGACGGCAAGCTGCTGGTCGGCTGGGGCATGGCATCGAGCGTCTGGGGCGCCATGCAGATGCCTGCGAGCGCCAAGATCACATTCCGCCCCGATGGGACGGCCACTGTCTCCAGCGCAACCAGCGATATCGGCCCGGGCACCTACACGGTGATGACGATGATTGCGGCGGAGTTCTTGGGCCTCAAGCTGGACCAGGTGACCTTTGAGCTGGGCGACACGCGCCAGCCCCAGGCGCCGGCGCAAGGCGGCTCCTGGACGACCTCCAGCGTCGGCTCGGCCGTGCGCGGCGCGGCGCTGACGATCACCGCCAAGCTGCTGGATCTGGCGAATCGGGATGCCGGATCGCCATTGCGGGGCGTTAGCGCGGACGATGTGGAGATGCTCGACGGCCGCTTGCGCCTGAAAAGCGATACCAGCCGCGGGGTCGATATCGCCGAGCTGATGCGCAGCACAGGCACCAGCGAGATCACCGAGGTCTACAAATCCACCCCGTCGCCGGAGCGTGACAAGTACGCATCGCTCGCCCATGGCGCGCAGTTTGTCGAGGTAAAGGTGGATCCGGAACTGGGAACTGTCAAGGTCACCCGAGTGATCGAGATCACTGCCTGCGGCAAGATCCTCAACCCCCTCGCTTCGCACAGCCAGGAAATTGGCGGCGTGGTTTGGGGCATTGGCATGGCACTGGAAGAGGCGACCGAGGTAGACCACCGCACCGGCCGCGTGATGACCGCCAATTTGCAGCACTACCATGTGCCGGTTAATGCGGATATCCATGCCATCGAAACCGTGTTTGTGGAGGAGGACGACACCATCGTCAACCCGCTGGGCGTCAAAGGCATGGGCGAGCTCGGCATGGTCGGCATCCCGGCGGCCATTGCCAATGCCGTCTACCATGCCACCGGCAAGCGCATCCGCAGTCTTCCGATCACCCCGGAAAAACTGCTCTAAGCGCAGCGGGCCGCGCACCGGCCCGCTGCTGCCTACCCAAGGGCCGTTAGGGTTCCATCAAGTGCGGGGCTGCAAGATGCCGTTCTTCGCAGCCAATACCTCGGCCATCGCACTCACCGCGATCTCGGCCGGGGTTTTGCTGCCAATGTGCAAGCCCACGGGAGAATGCAGCCGCTGCAGAGATTGATGCGTCTCGTCAAAGTGCTCGATAAAGCGCTGCTTGCGGCTGTCGGCATTGCGCCGCGATCCTATGGCACCGACATAGAAAGCGGGGCTGTGCAGCGCTTCCAGCAGCGCTAGGTCATCAAGCTTGGGGTCATGGCTCAGCGCCAGGATGCAGCTGCGGGTATCGGGCTTCATGCTGCGCACGGCGTCATCCGGCATCTCGGTGCTGAGCTTGGCACCTGCCACCGACCAGGTCTCGCGGTGCTCAATGCGCGGATCACATACCGTAACCTCAAAGTGGTTAAACAGCGCCATCACCGCCACATATTCGGCCAGCGCACCCGCACCGATTAGCAGCATGCGGTACTGGGGGCCCAGGGTGATCGAAAGAGTCGTGCCATCAAATTGCACTGCCTCTGGCGCTAAGGCATCTGCCAGGCGGACCGCGCCAGAGTCGCAATCCACAGTGCGCTGCACCAGTTGCCCCGCCTCCAGGCGCTGCACCAGGTCGTCCATCACGCCCAGCGCAGGCGAAAACTCCAGCAGCAGTTCCAAGGTGCCGCCGCAGGGCAGGCCAAAGCGATGGGCCTCGTCCGCTGTGATGCCATAACGTACCAGCTCAGTGCCGGACTGCGACATGCTGCTGGCGCCATAGGCGCTGGTGTAGCGGTGCACCAGATCGTCCTCAATGCAACCGCCAGACACCGAGCCGACACAGGGGCCATCTGCGCGCAGGGCCATCATCGAGCCGACCGGCCTGGGCGACGATCCCCATGTTTTGACGACGGTGACGAGCATCACCCGGTGTCCGCTGGCCAGCCAGTCACGGGCAGTGCGCAATACCCGTGCATCAACGTTTTCCATCGCTAGCCTCCTGCGCAAAATATCCGCTGGCCAGCAGCGCTTGTACCCGTGCCAGGTCCTCGCAGGTGTCGATATCAATGGCGATGCCGGGATCATCGAGCTGCAAGCTGTGGGCCGTTCCGGCTTGCCGATGGCCACGCACAATGGCACTGGCCCCTGTGTCGCCCTGCAGCTGCAGCAATGCCTCAAGGCAAGTCCTGTCAAAACCCACCGGGTGCCCCTGCTGATCTCCGCATTGCGGCACCACCACCGCGTGGTTGGTCAGGCTATGCGCCACCGCCATTAGGCTCTGTGGGCGAACCAAAGGCAGATCGCCGGGCAGGATAAGCCAGCCATCGGCGTCTGCCGTGGCTGCCACGCCCCGGGCGATGGAGTGGCCCATGCCATCCATCTCGGGCGACAGGGCTGAGAGCGGGCGCACGACATGGTAGGGCAGCCCCGATGCAACAACGCTACGGAGTACGCGGTCCAGCACTGCCACGTCGCCGAGCAACGCGTCGAGCTTGTGCGTTGTACCACCCGATTGCGCAAAGCGCCGCCCGTAGCCGGCGGCCAGAACAAGGACGGTGGGGTTGAAGGGGTGCAACATCCGGCTAGATCTCGGCATGGTTGCGTTGCACAGGCAGCAGGCTGACCGGCTGCCAGCCGGTCCAGGGCTGGGCGTTTAACTGAGGCTGAGGCACAGGCAACTCTTTCGTGGGGTGGGCGCGATGCAGGCTACGCCCATGGTTCTCTCGCTCGATTCTCAGCGATGTCTTCGCGGGAACTCATTAGTGAAGCTAATAAGTGTATTAAGTGCCCATCCCCCCGCCACCTCCTGAACGCAAGCAATGTCTGTAAGACCAGATGGACACCAGTGTCGTCGCCCGGCGCTATTGCTTTGCCAATACGCTGCTGCGTCCGTCACCCCTCAGCCGTGTCACCGCACAGCGCATCCACTAACAACCCCAGCGCAGCGCTTCGCGGCGCGCCCTTGCGCAGCACCAGCTCATAGGGTTCGCTGCGCGATTGCAGGGTCAGATCGATGATGCCGACCAGGCCATTGCGCGAGAAGTAGTTCGCGATGTCGTCAGAGACCAGGGCCACCAGGTCGCTGTTGCGGCCGAGCATGGTGACGGTGGCCAGGGCAGAGGTGGTTTCGATCAGGTGCGAGGGGAAGTGAAGTCCTGCTTCGTGGAACTCGCGCTCCAGCAAGCGGCGCATAGGCATGCGGGCGCGGTACACCAGCCAGCGGCTGTCCTGCAGGTCCTGCAGCTGCACAGCCTTGGCGCCCATGGCAGGGTGGCGCACGCTGGCAATCACCGACAGCGACTCCTGCTTGATGAACAGCGACTCATAGACCTCGGGCGTGCGGCTGACGGACGAGCGGCAGATGGCCGCATGGATCTGGCCGCGCTCGATCATGCCCAGCAGGGTCTCGCTGGTGTCTTCGATGATCTCCACCGACATATGCGGCTGGCGCGCCAGCACGTTCGACAGCGCATCGGACAGCAGCGGCACCGCGCCCATGATGGTGCCGATGGCCAGGTGGCCGCCCACGCCGCTGGCGATGGCATCGAGCTCAAAGCGCAGCTGGTTGATGTCCGACTGGATCAGGCGGGCAAAACGCAGTGCGCAGTGCCCGGCCTCCGTCGGTATTAACCCTCGGTTTGTGCGCTCGAACAGGTCCACCTGCAAGGTCGTCTCCAGCTCACGCAGCGCCTTGCTGGCGCCCGGCTGCGTGAGGCCGACTTTGTCCGCAGCGCCAAGCAGGGAGCCGCTTTCCTCGATGGCGATGAGCAGGCGCAGCTGCTTGGCATGCAGGCGCGACATGACGGAATTGAGGCTGGGGATGCCGATGGACATGAATAAAAGTTATATCGGTATGGAAAGCCGTCAGTGTACCGAATGGGCCGTGCTGCCTAGACTTCGGGCCTTCTGATAGCAATGGATATAACTGGTAAAACGTTATGGCTCTGATCAACTATGTGACCGAAGTGCGCTTTGGCGCCGGTGTGCTGGCGGAACTGAAGGAAGTGTGCGAGAAGCTGGGTATTACCAATCCTTTGATCGTGACCGACAAGGGAGTGGAGGCGGCCGGCATCATCGACCAGGTCAAGCAGGCGCTGGGTGCTGCCCGGTTTGGCGTGTTCAACGGCACTCCGCCCAACCCGTCAGAGACGGCCGTGCGCGCTGGTGTCGAGGCACTCCATAGCAGCGCCTGCGACGGCATCATCGCCGTGGGCGGTGGCTCGTCGATTGACCTGGCCAAGGCGGTGGCGGTATCGGCCCGCCATGAAGGGCCGCTGCGCCAGTTTGCGCTTATCGAGGGCGGCGCGCTCAAGATCACCGCAGCCACCTTGCCCATCATTGCCGTGCCCACCACGGCGGGCACCGGCAGCGAAGTAGGGCGTGGCGCCATCATCATCCTGGACGATGGCCGCAAGGTCGGCATCCTCTCGCCCCATGTGATTCCCAAGGTCGCCATCTGCGACCCCAACCTGACCCTGGGCCTGCCCGCAGGCCTGACGGCCGCCACCGGCATGGATGCGATTGCACACTGCATCGAAACCTTTCTGGCGTCGTCCTTCAACCCCCCGGCTGATGGCATTGCGCTCGATGGCCTCTGGCGCGCTTGGCGCCATATCGAAGTGGCCTTCCACGATCCCGCCGATGTGGAGGCGCGCACCAACATGATGAGTGCATCGCTGCAAGGCGCGCTGGCCTTCCAGAAGGGCCTGGGCTGCGTGCACAGCCTCAGCCATTCGCTGGGCGGCATCAACCCCAAGCTGCACCACGGCACCCTCAACGCCATCCTGCTGCCAGCGGTGATCCGCTTCAACCGGGGCGCGGAGTCGGTGGTGCGCGAGGACAAGATCGCGCGCCTGGCGCAGGCCATGGGCCTGCCCGACGGTGTGTCGGTGGAAGAGGCCCTGGTCACCAAATCCCGCGCACTGCAGCTGCCCACTGGCCTGGCCGAGCTGGGTGTGACTGAGGACATGTTCGACCGCATCGTGAAGGGCGCGCTGGCCGACCACAGCCACCGCACCAACCCGCGCGAGGCCAGCGCAGACGACTACGTCGAGATGCTGCGCCAGTCGATGTAAACCGGCGCTTCTACAAAACAGACGCAGCCCCGGCCCGCCGCCGCAATGGTCGGCCGGCCGGAGGCTTGCGCACAGGCAGACATTGATAAATCAACAAACAGAAGGTGGAGACATGAGCAGCAGCTCTCTGAATCACTCGGCCACGATGGCCGACAAGGAAACCATGGTGCCCGATGCGGAACGCCGGCGCGCGCTGATAGGCAGCGCGGTGGGCAGCACCATCGAGTGGTACGACTACTTCCTCTACGGAACCATGTCGTCCATCATTTTTGCCAAGCAGTTTTTCCCCAGTGACAACGCGCTGGTCAGCCAGATGCTGTCGCTGGCAACCTTTGCGCTGGCCTTCCTGATCCGCCCGATTGGCGGCGTGATCTTCTCCCACATCGGCGACCGCATTGGCCGCAAGAAGACCTTGGCGATGACCTTGTCGATGATGGGCTTGTCGACCGTGCTGATGGGCCTGCTGCCCAACTATGCGCAGATTGGGATCTTGGCGCCGATCCTGTTGACGGTTTTGCGTTTGATGCAGGGCTTGGCGCTGGGCGGCGAGTGGGGCGGTGGCGTGCTGCTGGCGGTGGAGTACTCACCCCGCAAAAAGCGCGGCTTCTACGGCGCCGTGCCGCAGACCGGCGCAGTGCTGGGCCTGGCGCTGGGCAATATCATCACCTCGCTGCTGAGCGCGAGCATGAGCGAAGAGGCCTTCCTGTCCTGGGGTTGGCGCATTCCGTTTGTGGGCTCCATCGTGCTGGTGATGGTGGGCATGTGGATCCGCAACGCCGTGGGCGAGACACCATCGTTCAAGAAAATCCAGGCCAGCCGCAGCAGCGCGCCCATCCCCATCAAGCAGACCTTGCAGTTCCACTGGCGCCAAGTGCTGATCGCCATCGGCGCCAAGGTGGTGGAGACCTCGACCTTCTTCCTCTATGCCACCTTCACCATCTCGTACATGATGGACCATGGCTTTGCCCGCTCGACCATTCTCAATATCGTGCTGGTCTGCGCGCTGATCGCCTTCCCCTGCATGCTGTTCTTCGGGCACCTGTCGGACAAGATCGGCCGCAAGAAGGTCTTTATCGGCGGCAGCATCGCCTTCATGCTCTGGATCTTCCCGTACTTCTGGCTGCTCGATCAGAAATCCGTGTTGGCTGCGTCGCTGGCCGTCGGTGTGGGCCTGGGCATCATCTGGTCCAGCTATGGCGCGATGATCGGCACCTTGCTGGCCGAGGCCTTCCCGCCAGACATCCGCTACACCGGCATGTCGCTGGGCTACCAGATTGGTGCGGCCCTGGTAGGCGGACCCATGCCGCTGATCGCCACCGCGCTGATCGCCTACTACAGCGGCAGCTATGTGCCGGTGGTCATCTTCCTGGTGCTCTGTGCGCTGGTCTCCATCGTCGCCGTGGGCGTTGCCCGCGACCGCAGCGGCCTGCCGCTGGACGAGTGATGGCCTAAATGCTGGCCAGACCTGCCGCAGCGCTGCTGGCCTGCGGTGGGTCTTGCCATGCTGGGCGCGCTTCGCGCATCCCCTTCATCTTTCCCCCCAAAACAACTTCTTGAGGAAACCCTCCATGCAGATCACTGGAGACATGGTCATTGGCTATCGCACGGTGCACGGCTCCACTGGCAGCCAACGCGCCTTCAACCCCACACTGAACGCCCCCATCGCCGAGCCCGAGTTTGGCCTGGGTGGCAAAAACGAAGTCGAACTGGCGGCCAGCCTGGCCGCTGCCGCATTCGATCCCTACCGCAATCTGCCCTTGGCGCAGCGTGCTGCCTTTTTGGAGGCGATTGCCGAAGAAATCCTGCAGCTGGGCGATGCACTGATCGAGCGCGCCCATGCGGAAAGCGGCCTGCCCATCGCCCGCTTGACGGGTGAGCGCGGCCGCACCGTGGGCCAGCTGCACCTATTTGCCCAGGTGGTGCGTGACGGCCACTTTTTGAGCGCCACCATCGACACCGCCCAGCCCGATCGCCAACCGCTGGCCCGTGCCGATCTGCGCCTGGCCAAGATCCCGCTGGGCCCGGTAGCAGTGTTTGGTGCCAGCAATTTTCCGCTGGCGTTTTCGGTAGCGGGTGGCGATACCGCATCGGCACTGGCCGCTGGCGCACCGGTGATCGTGAAGGCGCATAGCGCGCATCTGGGTACCTCCGAAATGGTGGCGCGGGCGGTGCAAAAGGCCGCGCAGCGCCAGGGCATGCCCGAAGGCGTTTTCTCGCTGCTGGTGGGTGCAGGCCGTGAGCTGGGCGAGGCCCTGGTGGCCCACCCCGAGATCAAAGCCGTTGGCTTTACCGGATCGCGCCAAGGCGGCCTGGCGCTCTTGCGCATCGCCAACAACCGCGCGGAGCCCATCCCCGTCTATGCCGAGATGAGCAGCATCAACCCCGTCTTTCTGCTGCCCCAGGCGCTGGCTGCGCGGCCCGAGGCCCTGGCCCAGGGCTTTGCCGATTCGCTGGCGATGGGGGCCGGGCAGTTCTGCACCAACCCCGGCCTGGTGCTGGCCATCGACAGCCCCGCGCTCACGACCTTTATCAGCGCGGCAGCCACGGCCATCCGCGCCAAAGGCGCACAAACCATGCTGACCGCCGGCATCCACCAGGCCTATGAGGCCGGCCGTGCGCAGGTGCAAGCCGCCGCTGGTGTGGAGCAGCTGGCCGCTGGCGTAACTGCAGACCATGCCAACGCAGCCCAGGCTGCGCTGTATGTGACCAGCGCCCAGACCTTGTTGGCGAACGAAGCCTTGCAGTCAGAGATGTTTGGCCCCGCCTCCATCGTCGTCAAGGCCAGCAGTGTGGACGAGTTGCTGCAGGTCGCCCAGCACCTGGAAGGCCAGCTCACCGCCACCTTGCACCTGGAGCAGGGCGACCATGACAGCGCTCGCGCCCTGCTGCCGGTGCTGGAGCGCAAGTGCGGTCGCATCCTCGTCAATGGCTTCCCCACCGGTGTGGAAGTGAGCCACGCCATGGTCCACGGCGGCCCCTTCCCCGCCACCTCCAACGCGATGTACACCTCCGTCGGCGCCAGCGCAATCGACCGCTTCCTGCGCCCGGTCTGCTACCAGGACCTGCCCGATGCGCTGCGGCCCGAGGCCTTGCAGAATGGGAATGCGCTGGGGCTGTGGCGGTTGGTGGATGGGGCGCCTAGCCAGGGGGCCGTTGGCTGAGGGCTGGGTTTTATAGGGAGCTGTAAGGGCTCTCTTTAGTAGCAAGCCAGGCGTTCCATGTGCATGGGGCGCCTGGCTTTTTTTCTGGTTGGGGAAGCCGCGCTGGCAGCGATACAGTCCTGTGGACGGGCGGGGTCTGGAGCTAAACAGTACGTGGTACTAGAAAGATAAGGCAGTTGAATAATTGCCGTTGATGGTCTTTTTTGACAATCACATTTGCATTTGCATTTGCATTTGAAAGTTATACCGATGAACTATTCAGGAAAATATTTTGCTGAGGGTCAAAAACTATCAAATCAGGCCTGGATTCCAAATATTCGTGCATCCAAATGATGTGACTGGTATACGCTTGCTTGTCATCATTGCCAAACAGAACTCTGACGCGCCTATTGATGGATGAAATTGCCAGCGCATCCTCGGTCTTTGCAAATTTGGAAATTTCTCGGGAATCATCTTGCACCATGCTTCCGGTTTCGAAAAAAACCCGTATCCACCATGAGTCCCAAGTCAGTAAAATATTCTGCTTGGTGGGGTCGAAAGGATGTTCTTCATATGAGAGATCAAATTCGCTGGTTCTGGAGAAATACTCGCGCAGCTCGTTTTCTAGCAAAGATATATTCAGGTTTGATTCTTGGCTGCTGATGAGGCAATGCAGTGAAAATGCCATGTTGTACCAACTATCCTTAAAGACGCCAAAGAAGAGAATTCTTGAAATATACAAGATCCAGTCGCTGGGCGGTTCATTCATCAGTCCTTAGGCCTTCGCATTAAGAGCGCTGAAGTGTCGGCCCGCATGGCAGGCAGTACATTCTTAACCCGCAGATCGTCAAACAGTGGGGCAGGAGGCGTGACTGCAACTGCTGCAATGGTTTGGGTGAAAGTTGTGCTTTCTGTGCCCCTTCTAATCGATAGAATCCAGGCATTCGAGGAGATGGGACAAATGGATACATCTGCACAGCCCGCCGCTTTGGGCCAATCGCGCCGCACCGATGGCAAACATATCCTGGGAATAGACCTGGGTACCACAAACAGCCTGGCAGCGGCCTGGGTGAACGGCGAAACCGTCCTCATCCCAAATGCGATAGGTGATTCGCTGACGCCTTCTGCTGTCAGTGAGCTGCCTGATGGCAGCTTGATGACGGGCTTGGCGGCACGTGAGCGCCTGAGCACACACCCTAGCTATACGGCTACCGCGTTCAAGCGTTGGATGGGAACCGCCAAGACACTGGATATGGGCAGCCACAGCTTCAGGGCAGAAGTGCTGTCGGCTCAGATGCTGAGTGCGCTTCGTGCGGACGCGCAGGTTTATCTGGGGGGCTCTGTGACCCAGGTCGTGGTGACCGTGCCGGCCTATTTCAATGCCGATCAGCGCCATGCCACCAAGGCGGCCGCGCAGATGGCTGGCTTCGAACACGTGCATCTGCTCAACGAGCCCACAGCTGCTGGCTTAGCCTACGGCTTGCAGACTCGGCAGGAATTGAACACTTTCCTGGTATTCGATCTGGGAGGTGGCACCTTCGACGTGTCTATCCTTGAGTACTTTGAAGGTGTGATTCAGGTGCGCGCGAGTGCTGGTGATACTCGGTTGGGTGGCGAAGACTTTGTAAACGCAATGGCAGCGCTAGTGAGCGATAAAGCCGGACTGACATCGGCGGGGGAAGTGTTGCCGGTGCCTGAGCAACTGTGGTATGTATTTGAATCGGCTAAGCGGGCCCTATCGTCGCAGGACAGTGTGGAGGTACCACTTGGCAAAGGCAAGGCAGTTTGTATAACCCGCAGCGAGTTTGAAGCTGCTTGTGAGCCTTTGCTAAAGCGGCTATATGCCCCCATGGAGCGAGCACTGCGCGACGCGCAGATATCGCCCGATGAGCTGGATGAGGTGGTGTTGGTTGGTGGTGCCACGCGCATGCCCATGATCCGTCACCTGCTGGCACGGCTTTTTCAGAAGCTGCCACTGCGCACCATCAACCCTGATGAGACCGTTGCACGAGGGGCAGCTGTCTACGCCGGGCTGCTTGCGAATGACGAGGCGCTGCAGGACGTGGTGCTGACGGATGTGATGCCGTATACCCTGGGCATCGTCACCACAAGAGATCGAGTCGGTGATGTATTTACGCCCATCATCGAGCGCAATACGCCAGTGCCGGTATCAGCACAGAAAAGGTTTCGCGCACAGACCGTAACCCAGACCCAGGTGGAAATCGACATCCGGCAAGGAGAGTCGCCATTTGGTTCGGACAATTTGGCTGTTGGCAAGTTGACAGTGCCATTGGGTATGGCGTACGAAGCAGGGCGTGAATTTGACGTGCGCTTTAGCTACGATATCAATGGTTTGCTGGAGGTGGAGGTAATGGTTGAGGCGACTGGCCGGACGCTCAACCACGTCTTCCAACTGGGGGCTAATCAACTGACCGCTGCTGAGGTGGTGTCCATTCGCGAAAATCTCGCCCGCATCAAGCGCGCGCCGCGCCAGAGTGAAGAGTCGGCCTATTTGTTGGCACGAGGAAAGCGAGTGTTTGAAGAAACCCTGGGCTCGGATCGTGACCTCATCGGCGAAGCCTTGCTGCGCTTGGACCGTGCGGTGACCCAGCTGGACTTGCGTGAAACAGCACGTGCACAAACTATGTTGCGCCAGGTGCTGGATTACCTGGATAAGGGATTCCGCCTATGAGCGACGCCTGGCAGGTATTGAACATTGCGCCTACAGAGGACATCCATGTCATCAAAAAGGCCTACGCCGCCAAGCTCAAGCACACCAAACCTCAGAACGATGCGTTGGGCTACCAACGCCTGCGTGAGGCCTATGACGCCGCGATAGTCCTTGCGCGTAGTGGCTCTTCCAATGTTTCCCTGGGTGTCCAATCCGCACTAACCACGGTGGAGGAGAGTCCTGAGCATCCGCAGGACCAGCAAGCGGCCGTCGAGATCCAGGTTGCAAGGCCTTTAACGGACGATGTGTCCCCGAGTCATGCAGAGCATAAGCCTGACCCATACAAGTTGGCGGAGCCTCGCCATAAACCGCGAGCACCTCTTGCAGCTATTCAGCGCTATGCCGAAGCCGAAGATAACGGCTCCGAGCCTAAAGCTGATCCTTTCAGCCCGGGTCTTGAGTATGCACAAGGCAAAGCACTCACGCTTGAGGCGTTGATAGCAGAGCTCGGTGTCCTGTTGCTCAGTGAAGCCAGTGCCCAACAACACGGTGCCGAGTGGCTGTCGAGGGCCCAGCGCGTGCCTTTGGCTGATCAGGGACGACTGGCTGAATTGACCCTGAAGCACTTGCTCTCACATCGACGCATCATCCCAATGGACTGGATGGACCTGCTGGACCAAAAATTCGGTTGGTCGCGCGACGCACGTTGGATCCTGTCTGTTGACGTGACACAGCAGGAGCGCTTGATGCTGGCATTGGACGAGCTTCGTCGCGCGCGCCAAGCTGAGAGACGCGATGGGCAGCTGCAAACAGCATCGATGACCCGCTTGCCTGATCGGCAAGAGCCGGTAGCCTTGCACGACGGCCGCAAACAGGCACCATGGCCACCTGGCTGGGAGCATCTCGCTGCCTGGATGCGATTGAGCAATTGGCGTGTTTCGCGGGCCATGACAGTACAGATGTGGATGGTATTTGCGCTCGCCCTTCCACAGCTGGCGCGAACCTTGCACAAGCGCAACGAGCGTAGCTTTCGACGCTTGATCTGGCCTGCCTGGATCTTGCATCTGCTGATGTGGTGGGGTGTGATGACGGGGACGGGCATCCTGTTGGGCCTGACTTGGGATGATGCGCTGACCGTGAGTGGCTGCGGCCTGTTATATGCAGGTGCTCTGTGCGGCGTTATCGGTTTGGTCGCGCGGAGGTGGACGCGGCCCGCAGAAACTACCATGCTCGTGAGGTGGTGTTCCGCTCCGTGGCGCGCCTGGGCCCTGACGTTGACACCTCCGGTGCTGGCGATATTGGCTCTGTATGCCGAAAGTCCACTGGCCGCCTTGGCCTTGGTGGTGCTGACCTTTGTCGTGGTCAACTTTGCTCGAGACACCGTGGGGTGGATGGCCCGTCCGGGCCTCAATGGACGCTTCCTCCTATTTGGGGCTGGTCTGCTGCTGGTTGTCTTGATGGACCCGCTGCCAGCGGACACTGGTTCAGGCATATCGCCGGGTTTGATATTGCTGCCCTTTGCCCTCAGCTTGGTGGCGCTGTCGGTAGCTTCGGCAAGGCCTCAAGTTTCACGGGGTTTGCGGAACGTGTATGCCCATTTGGCTGCTTCGGCAGCGCTTGGCCTTGCGATCGTGAATCTGGAAGCGGCCCGGTGGGGTATGGGGTTCCAAGCCGTGTGGCATGTCAACGCTGTAGCGGTGTCTTCAGTGCTGCTGGCATGGCTGCTTTGGCGCAACAGTGCTCGGTACAGCAACGTGTTCTGGCTCATCGGCTTGGTGATGGCGGGCTTGTGGGGACATGCACTAACCTCGGTTCACACCAGCATTCAGCTTCCTTTGGTGACCGTGGTCGTGCTGGCTTTTCTGTTGGTGAGTGGCCTACAAGGCTTGGCAGACCGCGTTGCCTTGGGCATAGTGCGACGAGGTTTGAGCCCGTCTTGATGAGAGGTCACATGAAGCTGGCCTTGCCAACACCACTTTCGTCGATTGCCATCCTGTGTGCTCTTGGGTAGAGGATTGCGACCTGCCGCAATGCGGCCAGGTGCCCACGTTGAATTATGGGTGACCAAAATTCTGCCAACGCGGTGCGGAATCAAGAGGTGCCTCTTTCTTGGCACCATCGCGTCACCTGATGGCACGCTTCGGCCGCTTGAGCCCGCGAGTCGGATTTCTGTGTGGGCGCGTTTATACCTTGGCGAGGAAGGCCGCCGCATCACCCGCTTCACACTTCCAATCTGCGAAGACCCCCACCAGATTGCATTCCACGCAGTGGCAAGCGATGTAGTACCAACGCACATCATGTGTGCCCTTGTACACGGAGACGCCGGACACCAGCTCGAACACCTCGTTCTCGCACACGCAGGCGTGCCCCTCGGGGGTAGCGTCTTCCAGGTAGTCCTCGCTGTCGCCCATCAGGTGTTCCTGCCCGCAGTCGGAGCAGGTGCGGATGGCCACGCCGGCCTCTTCATCGCTCTGCAGCGCAAAGGTCCGGCTCCCGCAATCGCATTTGGACGAGGCAAACCGGGTGGCCTCATGGCCATTCGCAACGCTGTAGCTGCGCAGCTCGGCTTGGGTGTCGCCGGACGTCGTCCCGTACATGAAATCGCCCTTTTTCGTCAGTGCCATTGGTGTTGTTCCATTCTTCAAAGTGGGCTTACCGGCAGACCTGACCCCAGGCTGCCTCGATCGGCTGGATTTTGCCTGAATGCAGGGTGAATCGGAGTGAAGTGGCAGGGGGTAGTGCCAAAGCGGCCCAGCGGAATCTGCGGTCACTCTATCTGGCGAGGGTTTGCAGAGGATCCCGAATCGCAGTCGGAGGCCTGCTGCTGGAGAGCCTGGTATTTCGCTGCTCGCAGGCCATAGGGCTCAGCGTTGAGGACTGCCGAGCTCAGCCTGAATACTTATACTTCGACGTTCACTCCGTCGCCCCTTTCCAAACCTGGCGACTTTCAGGCGTCATCAGCGACCAGAATACGCCCTAGGGCCCCTCTGCAAAACTCCCTGCCGTGGTCTGAACGCGGTCTCGGGCGATCCGCTGCGTTGTCTTCCTTGTCAATAGCTACGGCTATTGACTGCAAAAGACGCCTTGCGGCTCATCCTGATCCGCGTCCATCCCGCTTGGCGAGGGTTTTGCAGAGCATCCCTAGGCTATTGCGGTCTACATAACGCGGCAGCGCTCTACAACCAGCACCATGGCTATCCCATCTCACGTTATGACTATGTGGTCCGCATTCTCTTTGGAGCAAGGCGGGATCCAGGATGAGAGATTCTATGAAGCCTTTGGCTTTGGCGACTCTCCGACATTGGCCGATGAACTAGGGCAGCTCGTGCTGTCCGGCATCAAGCGCGCCACTGCCGGATCCGTCTGGTCCTACGAGTCATCTGGCAAAGGTGTGCCCAAGCCCGGTGACTTGAGCGTCGTAACCGACTCCAATGACATCCCGCTGTGCATCATCGAGACGGTTCAAGTCGATATCGTGCCGTTTAGCGCTGTCACTGAGGAATTTGCAGCAACGGAGGGAGAGGGGGATGGCTCTCTGGCCTACTGGCGTAAAGTGCACTTCGAGTACTTCAGCAGAGAATGCGAAAGCACAGGTCGCTCGTTCGATGAAGACATGCTGCTGGCCTGCGAGCGATTCCGCGTGGTCTATCCTAAAGTGGGGCGCAGCAAGGGCTGATCCTTCCCTCAAAAATAGGTGCTGCCGACCCAAGCATCCGCGCAAGCTGGCGCGGCCTGAAGCTCAGTCCTCGCCGGGACGCGGATAGCCTGCATCGGCCCAACGTTGTGCAGACGCTCGGCTGAGGCTATGGTCCGGCCTGACGCGAACCTTGGCCAACTCACTGCCATCCTCTGTGGTGGCGGTGAGGGTCGCGGAGGGATTGTCCTCGTCGGGCTCAATATCGAGAGAGACGGTCACGCGCGATCCATTCACCAAGATCTGGATGTCCTTGTGCAGCTGGGCCGCCAGGTGCTGCTCATGCCGCCGCATGACTTCGTGGGCAGTCTTGACGAGGGTGTTGAAGGCAGAAACGTCAAGCGGCTTGGGGTTTTTCTTGTCACGGCCCATCGTCCATGGGCCCACCAGGCTTGGCTCGGCCTGGCCGTCCTGGGTCATGGCAACGGCCCAGCCATCGTCGTCTTCATTCTTGATGACGCGGGCTTCCCAGCCGTTGTGGTGCCAAAGGCGGTCCTCGAAGACGGAGGCAGCTTCTTGTTCGAGCTCTTCGGACATTTCTGGACCTTTGTGAAAACTATCAAGGCCGAAATTTTACTGTTTATTCATACAGTTTCGTTTGGATGGGTCTTTTCTGAAGTGTCTCGGCTTCAGAAGAGTGTCCAGCGAGGCCGGTGTTCAGGGTGGCTGGCACCAACGGTCCACGAAGCGCGGTTGTGTCGATCGCTTGCATTCACAGCCAGAAGCTGCCACTCGCAGCAAAGGACTTCAACTGCAGCATCTGGCGCAAGGCAGTAGGTGCAATGCAGCGACTCCAGCCCATGCCGCTAGCACCCGCTGCCCCAACTCACATCTGGCTCATGCCGCCATCCACAATAATTTCCGTTCCCACGATAAACCCAGACTCCTTGGACACCAGGTGCAGCACCGTCGCAGCGATTTCTTCTGGCGTTCCAAAGCGGCCCAGCGGAATTTGCGACTGGATGCCGGCAGCCATGGCCCGCACTTGGTCAGGGGCCAAGCCCAGCTTGCCGTAGAGCGGGGTGCTGACGGGGCCGGGGCTCACGACATTCACGCGCACGCCTTGGGGCAGCAGCTCGGCCGACAAGGTCTTGGCCAGTGAGATCAGCGCGGCCTTGCTGGCGGCGTAGACGCTGGAGTTGGGCATGCCGATGTGGGCGTTGATCGAGCCGTTCAGCACGATCGATCCGCCGCGCGTCATCAGTGCCGCCAGGCGTTGGATCAGGAAGTAGGGGCCTTTGACATTGGTGTCAAAGCTGCTGTCCCACAGCGCTTCGTCGATCTGCGACAGCGGGCCGAACTTGGCCACGCCGGCGTTGATGAACACGCCATCGATCACGCCCATCTGCGCTTGCAACTCGGCCACCAGTGCAGCTTGGGCGGAGACATCACCGGCTTCACTGACCAGGGCCAGCGCGTTGGGGCCCAGCTCGGCCTTGATGCGGGCCAGGCTCTCGGCATCGCGGCCGGTGATCGCTACTCGGGCGCCTTCACGGGCAAAGGCGATGGCGGCTGCGGCGCCAATGCCACTGCTGCCACCGGTGACCAAAATATTCTTACCTTCAAAGCGGTTCATGATGTTTCCTTCAGTTGTTTCGTTGATGTCTTACTTGGTTATCAGCCCAGTTCTAGAGCCGATGAATGAAGTATCTGGCGATTGGCCGCTCTACAGACACCAGAATTTCGATGAACTTGTGCAAAAATATCGAACATGTTGAGTCTTGAAGATTTACAGCTATTAGAAGCGGTGCGTGCCACCGGCAGCCTGTCGCGCGCGGCTGAGCGGTTGGGCAAGGCTGCGTCCACTGTGTCCTACGCGGCGCGCCAGCTGGAGGAGCGGCTGGACGCGCTGCTGTTTGACCGTGCGGGCTACCGCATCGCGCTCACGCCTGCTGGCTTGCTGCTGGTGGAGCAGGGCGCGCAGTTGCATGCCCAGGCGCGGCGGTTGACGGAGCGGGTCAAGCAGGTGGCGCGGGGCTGGGAGTCGGAGCTGCGCATCGTGACCGACGAGTTGGCCAATATCGAGGCGCTGCTGCCGCTGATAGCAGACTTTGATGCGCTGAACAGTGGCGTGCGCCTGCGCATTGCCCATGAGGTACTGGGCGGCACCTGGGAGGCTTTGCTGGACCAGCGTGCCGACTTGGTGGTGGCCGCCACCAACGAGCCGCCGGCGATGGCGCATTTGCAATGGTTTGAGCTGGCGCAGCTGGAATGGGTGTTTGCGGTGTCGCCACGCCACCCCTTGGCGCGTGAGGTACAAGACGGGCAGCCTCTGTCGGTGGAGGCGATTGCTGCGCACCGCTCGGTCGTCGTGGCCGATACATCGCGCCTGGCTGTCGCCCGCAGCTACGGCGTGCAGACGCACCAGGAGCGCTTGGCCATGCCGAGCATGCGCGCCAAGATCGCTGCCCAGGCCGCTGGCCTGGGCGTCGGCTGGCTACCGCTGGAGAAGGTGCGTGATCACCTGGCCGACGGCAGCCTGGTTGCGCTGGCCACACAAGACCCGCGCGAACCCAACCTGCTGTTTGTCGGATGGCATTCGCACCGCGCGGGCCCTGCGCTGCAGTGGTGGGTGGAGAAGCTGCGTGATCCGCGTCTGGTGCCACCACTGCTGCATTCGAATTACTGAAGGCATTCGTTGATCAGCGTTCCAAGCAGAACTCAGGCCTTTTTACGAGCGGCGCGTTTGCGCTGCCAGATCAACACCCCCGTTACGCTGAGCATTGCCACCCCAATTCCCGTCACCGTAATCAACAGCTTGTAGGCCAGGCCGCCCACGCTGGCCTTATGTAGGTTGCTGATCCAGGTGATGACGGTGTCAGCTCCTGCCGTGCCGGTCGGGAACCAGGTGGCGACCAAGGCGCCGCTGTCGCCATCCATAAACAAACGGGTGCTGCCGCCTTCGTCCTTGATGTCCAGGCTGCTGCGCACGTCATAGCGGTACAGACCTAGCCTAGGGTCATAGGCCAAGGAGCTTTCTGCCAGTACCTCGAACTGCTGTTGCAGCGCCAGTTGCTGCATGAGGCTGTTGGCCTGCGCGTGCGCGGCCTGCCAATCCAGCGCAGGTTGCCATAACGGCGTTTTGCGGCGGGGCAGATCGGCGGTGCTGGGCTGTTGCGTGCTGAAGGCCCGCAGCATCGGGTCGTGCCACTGCGGCAGGTTGAGTGCAAAGCTGCTCCAGGCCAGCACGAACAGTAGCGGCCACAGCCACAGGCCGCCCGCGCGGTGCAGGTCAAAGGTGGTACGCCAGCGGCTTTGCATATCCAGCTTCCAGGCGCGTGCCCAGCGTCCCAGCCAGGGGCGCTGTGTGCTCTTGGCGTTCACCGGCAAGGTCAACCAAAAGCCGATGACGCTATCGAGCATCCACAGCAGCGACACCAGACCCAGCACCCAGGTCCCCACCGCACCGAGCGCCAACGAGTAGTGCAGGCGGTACAGAAAAGGCATCAGGTTGCGCCAGGTCTGGGTGATGTCTCCCCAGCGCCGCTCGCCCAGGATCTGTCCGCTGCTGGGATCGACAAAGACCTGGTCGTTCTCCAGCGGCCCTTTGCCTGGCCGCGGGCGCAGCAAAAACACCAGCGCATGGCCGGGCTCCTGTGCCATCGGTACGCGCAGGGCCAGGGCATGGGGGTGCTGCGCCTGCACCATGTCGCGCAGCGCCAGTGCGTCGATGGGTCGGGCGCTGGCATCTGAGGTGGCGGTCCGAAACCAGTGCGGGTTCAGCGCCGCATCCAGCTCGCTGTTCCACACCAGCAGGCTGCCGGTCAGTCCGGCCATGACCAGGAAGGCCGCCAGGCTCAGGCCGGCAATCCGGTGGGCCAGGACCAGCCAGCCTCGTAGCGAGGCTTTGCGCCGAGACATTACCAGCGGTAGGTCAGGTTGGCGCTGGCCTGGCGGTCGTCACCGTAGCGGCAGATGGCGAACTCGCAGTAGGTGAACTTCTTGTCCATGACATTGCTCACGTTGACGCTGAGATCCCAATGGGCGTCAAAACGGTAGCCCAGCATGGCATCAAACACGGTGTAGGCCGGCATGCCGGTGGCAATGCCCGATGCGCGGGTGCTGCCCTTGTAGCGTGCGCCTGCAGCCATGCGCAGCTGTGGCAAGCCCCAGGATGCGAAGTGGTAGTCGGCCCAAAGGGCGGCCTGGTGGTAGGGCGTGTCTTCGCTGCGCTGGCCGATCTCGCTGGCGATGGTGCTGCGCGTGATCTTGGCGTCGGTATAGGCATAGGAGGCGATGACGCTGAGTGCCCGCGATACCTCAGTCTTGGCTTCGAGCTCAAAGCCGCGTGAGCGGACCTGTCCCGTCTGGCGGTAGCTGTTCTGCCCCGCGTCGAACTTCAGCACATTGTCTTGCACCAGCTGGTAGACGGCTGCGCTCAGCAAGGTGCGGCTGCCTTCGGGTTGGTAGCGCAGGCCGGCTTCATACTGCTTGCCTGTGGTGGGCCGGAAGCTCAGACCCGAAACCTCGGACACCGACACCGGGAAGAAGGATTCGCTGTAGCTCAGGTACGGCGCCAGCCCGTTGGGCGCTTTGTAGACGACTCCCAGCCGCCAGGTGTTGGCCTCATCACTCTGCCGGGCATTGCTGCTGTCACGGTGTGCAGTTTGGTCCTGCTGTGCCCAGTCGCGGCGCAGGCCGGCCAGCACGGTCCAGCGGTCTCCCAGGCTGATCTGGTCTTGCAGGTAGAGGCCCGCTTGCGTGGTCTTCAGGCGCGAGCCACGGTCCAGCGCCGGATCGCGGTTGACGTTGACCGGCTGGCCGTAGTTGTAGCTGCCTAGGTTGAGGGACGAGGTATTGGCGCGGAAGTTCTCCGAGTCATAGTCCATGCGGTACAAGTCCAGGCCGACCAGCAGCTTGTGGTCGGCACCCAGCAGTGGGCGGTTGAACTCCATGCGCGTGTCCGAGACCAAGCCTTTGGAATGCTCGCGCCGGTCACTGTACTGGCGGCGCAGCACACCGGTGGAGGCCGCCTCGGCAATGGCCGCCGCACTGGTCTGGGCCTGCAGGTAGTTCCAGGTGACCTTGGATTCGAAGTAGCGCAGGCTGTGGTGCAGGCGGGTGTCCGCGTTCAACGCATGGTTCAGCTCGTAGCCCAAGGTGAACATCTCACCCTTCATCTTGTCGTAGTCGGGTTCACCAATGAAATTGCCCCGGCCAATGAAATGGGGGCCCTTGCCCACGCCCTCCACCAGTTGGTAGGGCAAGGGGGCGGAGAAGCGCGTGTTGGTCTTTTGGTAGAACGACAGCAAGGTCAGCGTGGTGTCCGCGCTCGGCCGCCAGGTGAGGGCGGGCGCAATGTAGAGCTTGTCGTCCGGAATGTAGCGCTCTGCGGTGTTGCTGTCGCGGCCCAGCATGGTCAGCCGGTAGTCCAAGGTGTCACTGCCGGCCACGGGGCCGCTGAAGTCGGCCGTCAACTGGCGGCGGTTGTGGTTGCCCAGCTGCAAGCCCAGCTCCCGGATAGGCTCGGACGTGGGGCGCTTGCTGACGGCGTTGACCACACCCCCGGGTGACAGCTGCCCATAGAGCACCGACGCGGCTCCGCGCAGCACTTCCACCCGTTCCATGCCATAGGGCTCCTGGATGCCGTCGTAGGAGTTGCTTTGCAGCCGCAGGCCATCGCGCATCGAGCCACTGTTGGCGGATTCCACATCGATACCCCGGATGCGGAAGCGGTCGGCCGTACGGTTGAAGCTGGTGGGCTGGCTGGTGAAGCCTGGGGTGTAGTTCAGCGCCTGGGACAAGGTCTCGGCCTGGCGGCTGCGCAGTTCGTCATGGGTGACGACCGACACCGACTGCGGCGTATCGATGATGGCCGTATCCGTCTTGCTGCCTGCCGTGGCGCGCCGCGCTACATAACCCGACACGGGGCCGTTCGCACGTTCCGTATCCATCGCAGCGGTGACGGTCACTGCCGGCAAGGTGACGGAGTCCTGCGCCACCGGCGGTTGGGGGCGGATGGAGATGGTGCCCGGCCCACTGCGCACGGACACCAGGCCGCTGCCCGCCAGTGCGCGGTCAATGGCCTGCTGCAAGCTAAGGCCGCTGGGCACGGCGGGTGCGGTTTTGCCCTGCAGCAGCGCGGCATCGGCACCAATGGCGATGCCCGTTTGCCGAGAGATAGCATTGAGCGTCAGCGCTAAAGCTTGCGCCGGCACAGCGGTCTGCAGGCTTTGCTCGCTACTCTGCGCCTGGGCCCAGGCGGCGGGCGCCATGCCAAACACGGTCAAGCTTGCGGCAGCCGTCAGCGCGGCAAAGGCCAACGGGGAGAGAACAAAGGAACGCGCGCTGCGCGCTGCCAGAGAGGGTCGGGTCATGAGAAGGTGCTTCCAGTGGAGGGTTTCCAGCAGAAGACCAACGAAGGGCTTCAACCCTGACAAAATTTCCAAAAAATATTTGTAACGGTGCCAACCGGCCCCAACCGGCGTTAAACAGGCGCTGCGCGAGGGTGCCGTCAGCGCAGCTCCACGCTCACATCACCAGCGCCATTGCGCAGCACGCGCACCGGCAGCATGTCCGGCAGGCCCGTCAAAAAGGCCTGGGGCTGGCGCAATGGGAAGCTCCCCGACAGCCGCAATTGCCGCAGATGCGGATGGCTGCCCAGCCGCAGCGGGCGTGCCAGGTAGTCGTTCCATTGGTCCAGCACCTGGTCCAGCGGCGTGTTGTGGAACACCAGCCAGCCGCTGCGCCAAGCGCCCACGCTGTCGGCAGGCACCTGCAAGCGCGGCCCCAGGCCGCGCTGGTCGGCGGCAATCGCGTCGCCTGCCGTCAGCGTGACGGGAGGCGCTGCGCTCATGTCAACCGAAGTGCCGGGGTGCTCGGCAGGCCACACCGCAACCCGGCCTTCTGCCACGGCCACGCGCATTTGCTGCTCTCGCACGCTGACGCTGAACACGGTGCCCAGCACGCGCACGGCCCCCCATTCGGTGGTCACGCTGAAGGGGCGGTCGGAGTCCGGTGCCACGCGGAAGCGCATTTCACCGCGCAGCAGCTGTACCTCGCGGCGATCGCGGTAGATGGCGATGCGCGTGTGGGTGTTCGGCGCGAGGCTGAGTTCCGAGCCATCAGGCAGGCTGAGGTCGCGCTGCTGCGCATGCGTGGTCTGCAACTCTTGTTCAAAAACTGGCTGCTGCCAGGCCCAGCGGCCACCGCCCCAAAGCACCGCCGTCAAGCCGCCCAGGCCCAGCAGCCCCAAGGTATTGCGCCGCGCGCGCCGTGGGTCCTGGCGCGAAGGGGGCGGCACATTGGCTTGCAGATGGCTGCCATCAGTGCTGGCCCACAGCCGCTCGGCGGTCTCCAGCGCGGCCTGGCATTCGGGCGAACCTGTGCGCCAGTGCGCCGCCAGTTCCTGCTCGGCCGCCAGCGCTGCATCGCTATTGCCCTTGTGGACGCGGCCCACCAGCAGCAAGGCTGCTTCTACGAGTTTGCGAGGGGGTTCAGAAGATGCCATGGTCTTGCCGTGCTTGCGTGCTCAGGCGCACGACGGCGCATACGCTGCGCAATCCAGAATGCCGCGCATGACATGCCTTTCAATATTGGTTTCGGTCATGCCCAGGTACTCGCCGGCTTCCCGGTAGCTGTAGCCGTAGATGCGTACAAGGATGAACACATCGCGGCGTTTGCGCGGCATGGCTTCGAGCCGCTGCAAAAACAGGTTCAGCTGCTCACGGGCCATGGCCGTGCTTTCTGCCGAGGGCGCGCTGGTCGGTGCGACCAGGCTCAGCGCATCCAGCACGCGCTGTTCGGCCAGCCTGCGCGTTGCACCGCTGGCTGCCAGATTGCGCGCCGACTTGTAGAGCAGGGCGCGCGCATCCAGCACCGTTCCACCAGAACGCTGCATCGCATAGATACGGGTATAGGCGCTTTGCACCAAGTCGGCGGCGACGTCGCGGTCACCTGCGCTGCGTGTGAAATACCGCAGCAGTTCTCTGTAGTAGCGCTCGGGCACGGACACACCTCAGCCGGAAGACAAGAAGAGAACTCCTGGCTTGGCTGAGACCGCCAGGGCGGATCTGTTGCTGGGGAGGAGAGAGCCGCGATTGTAACGGCTTCGTAAACGCTTGCTGTCGGAGCAGACTTTCCACTATGGCTGGATGGACGGCTTTGATCCTGGCGTTTTCGCCAAAAGTGCGGCCAGCGGCCACGCCAACATCACTGACACCCACCCGAGCGGAGAGAACACCAGCGTCCTCCCAAATACGGTGACATCATGTATTCCCAGTGAGCGGCTTATCCAGGCTGGCGCAAAGATGAATGCTGCAGTGGCAATCGATAGCGTGAACAGCAAAAACGCAATTTGAAGCCATATTCCTGATTTGACGCGCCATAACAATGTGGCTCCCACTAGCCACGGTGGTGCCAATATCCAAACAACAATAGTCAAAAACTCGGAGGCTGTCATCAACTTAGTGCTGATCGCTTAGATTGGAAATTTTGTTATTTGCCTAGTGCGCTCAGTTCATGTTCTTTTGATCATGTTTTTGTGGCTTTTCGCTGTAGTTGCATCTCGGGCAGTTTTGAATATTAAGAAGCCAATTCACCCATTTGTTGATTGGCTTATTGGCTACGCCATGCCAGACCAAGCTGAGGCGGCATGCTGGGCATCGAAGCATTAGACATGCTGCTACCAAGAGTGAGAGGCTGGCAACCGCTACCCCGATTTCGAAAACTATTTCACTGATGTTCAGTAGATTGGATAGAACGCTTGGTATCAAGAGGCAAGGGGTCAGCGCAACTATTGCCACATTAAAGAATTTTATTTTTCGTTTGTACGGGGTGACAAGTGGTGGAATGATTTCTTTGCTCAATCAAAAATCCTATCTGATGATTTAATAATGCTTTTGTCAATGCCGATTGATAAATTTTGATTTATTTTCCAAGTATTGAGATGGATAACCCAGGCTAGGTTTTAAGCAAGCATCATACATCATGTTCAAGCTTATTTGATTGGCGTTGCTATGGCTTAAGTCGACTGGCAATGTTGCAAAAATAAATATTATTATTTTAAACATATTTTCTTAATATGCATATTTGATCACTGTCAAAAGCAACGTAGGCATGGCAATCACAACGGAGACAGCAAGAAACTGGCGCAGCGTCGACGGAACCCAAAAGTCAGAAGCCTAATGGTGGGTTGCTGCGCGGTCTACAGTGCTTGCAAGCGCTGGGCTGCAGACCTAACCCATGGGACATCCGGCTTTGTCCCGGGGATAAATAACGAGATAGTCGGAGGCAATTTCTGCATCTTCAGTTGTAGACAGCCCCAGAGTGCTTGCGCCGGCCAAGCAGTTTCCTAAAATTTCCTCATGTTCCAGCACATGGACAACCAGATGAGACGCTGTGGGAAGGCCGCCTGTGCACAGAAAAATGAGCATGGCATCAGTGTCGTCTTCATAGTCATAACCGTCCTCAGTGATGTATCCGTTTGATCGTTCACTAAGTCTGTCGACGAGTTGAGTGCGGAGGTCGAGATCAGGGTTCTTCAGAAGCCTGGGGTCAATGCGAAGGAGAAGCGACGACATCGACATCTCTACCGTGTAGCGGCATACACACAACCATTCTTCAACTGCCCCGACGGGGTGATGCGTTCATTCCTCATCACCCCCTCCAACAGCATCCCCGCGCTGGCGCAGGTCGCACGGCTGCCAGCGTTATCTTCATCGGTGCGCGCAAACACTCTCCGCGCTTTCAATTGCGCAAATGCCAAATGCAGAACGGCCGTAACCGCCTCCTTCGCAAATCCATTTTTGTGCGCACCACTGCGCATCCAAAAGCCAATTTCCATGCTGGGAATGTCCCAGCGGATCGTGTGCAGTCCCACGCTGCCGATTAATCGCTGCTCGTGGTCCCACACCAGAAATGCCAGGCCCGTGCCTTGTTCGCGATCACGCATGCTGGCCAGGCAGAAGTCTTCGGAGGCGGATGCGGACGGCTCATACAGCGCCCAGGGGAGCGAGGTGGGCCAGGCGCGCAGGCTGTCCAGGCTTTCTACCACCGCTGCATAAACGGCTTGGCCATCGCCGGGGCCGGCAAGGCGCAAGCTCAGGCGGGGCGTTTGGATGGGGGTGTCGACAATCTCAGGAAACATATGCGCTCGCTATGAATTGCAAAAAGTTTGGCCAGGCGGTTGCGATGGTCCGCGCACGTAGCCTAGCTCACTGATCTGGCACATTGCCGGCACTTCCCACCTGCTGCCCCTGCACCAGCGCCCACAAAGCTTCCGCCGCCGGCGCCATCTCCGACCGCTGTCGGTACAGGCGGATCTCCACCGGCACGTTCCAGCTGTCGTCGCCAGCGGGTACCAGGCTGCCGCTGCGCAACTCTTCGGTGATGAGGCTGTGGGGCAGCCAGGCGACGCCTCGGCCTTCCAGGGCCATGGTTTTGAGTAAGGCAGCGTGGTGGGCGGTAAATACGACGGCGACGCCATGTTCCATGCCGGGCTGGGGGGCGTGCACGGCGTCGCCACCGTCGGCAAACATGCCGCGCATGCGCGATCGCATGATGCGGCCCAGGCCGGAGGCTTCGCTGTAGGCAAGGACCGGGACAGGGCTGTACTGGCCGATGCGGTGCAGCGGCTGGCCGGGTGCATCGGGTGCGGCGGCGCTGACTGGCCGCAGCAGGTCATCGGACAGGCGCAGCACGGGGTACTGGCCTTCGTCCAGGCGGCCGGGCACGGCGGCGTGGCCGTGGCACAGCACAAACTGCACGCGCCGCTGCAGCATCAGGTCTTCGCAGGCGAGTGAGCTGTCGCTCATCGTCTGGATCGGGCCCATGCGCAGCTGCGCTTCCATGCCCACCAGCCAGCGCGGAAAGAAAGTGAGCGACAGCACATGGGTGGCGGCAAAGCGCAGGCTGGCGGCCGCTGTGTCGTGCGCGGCACGGGCCTTGATGCGGGCGGCCTCCAGGTTGGCCAGCACGTTTTGCAGCAGTGGCAGAAAGCGCTGGCCGGCGGGGGTGAGCGCGGCTGGGTGGGCGCTGCGGTCAAACAGCTCCACGCCGACCCAGTCTTCCAGCGAACGGATATGGCGGCTGAAGGCCGGCTGGGCAATCGCGCGGGCCTCGGCTGCGCGCGAGAAGTTGCCGGTATCGGCCAGTGCCATGAAGTCTTCGAGCCACTCCAGATCGAGCGGGCGGTTGCCGGGTCCCATGGGTCTCCTTGGAGCCTGCCTGGCTCGTAGATAGTTGTATGCGTTTCGGGTATTGGACAGCAGGGACCCGGTAGGAAATGATGAACACCGTTGACCACCAGCACCCCTAACGGAGACAAAAACATGCCTGCCATCGCGAATTATCGTGGAATTATTCCTGCCATCTCTTGCCCTTTCACCCCGGACCACCGCATTGACGAACCCGCACTGCGCAAGCTCGCATCCTGGCTAGCCGGCCACGATGGCGTGGTCGCGATCATGACCAATGGCCATACTGGCGAGGTGTTCTCGCTGACGCCAGCCGAGCGCGTTGAGGTGACGCGCATTGTGGCTGACGAGCTCAAGGGCCGCATGCCGGTGATCTCGTCCATCGTTTGCGAAGGCCTGGCCGATGCGGCCGAACATGCCCGCGCTGCGGTGGAAGCCGGTGCCGTGGCGCTGGATGTCATGCCCCCACACCACTGGCTGCGCTTTGGTTTCACCTCCGGCCATGCGCTGCAGTACTTCGATGCCATCCACCAAGCTGCCCCGAATGCTGACTTGGTCTGCCACGTCTACCCGGCTTGGACGCGTGCTTCCTACTCGTCGCAACTGCTGGCCGATCTGGCCAAGTTGCCTTATCTGCAGGCCTTCAAGGTGGGCCAGCGCGACATGAACAAATACGCCCGCGACATCCAGGCGATCCGCGAGGCCGATGCCTCCAAGGCCATCCTGACCTGCCACGACGAGTACCTGCTGGCCTCGATGGTGCAGGGCGTGGACGGCGCGTTAGTGGGCTTTGCGACGTTTATTCCGCAACTCATCATCGACCTGTGGAACGCCGTGAAGGCCGGCGACCTGAAAAAAGCCATGGAGGTGCAGGCCATCATCACCCCGCTCAAGGATGCCGTGTACGGCGGCGGCGAACCCACCGGCGAGGCCCATGCCCGCATGAAGGGTGGCATGTACCTGGCTGGCGTGATTGACGACGCGACGGTGCGCCCACCGACCGAAGCGCCGAATGCGAAGGAAGTGGAGGCACTGCGCGCTGCCGTCAAGCAAGCAGGGCTGCTCAAGCGCTAGGCAAGCGTTGAACTGGGGCAGCGCACTAACAGTTCTCTGCCCCTGGGGTCCCAAAAAAATCGACAGGAGACAAGACACCATGCAACGCCAACAATTCATCCGCACCGCGCTACGCACCGCCATTGGCGCGGCCGCGTTGGCCCTGGCCACCAGCGGCTTTGCGCAAACCTACCCGAACAAGGCGATCCGTGTAGTGATCCCCTTCCCACCAGGCGGCACCCTGGATGTGGTGGGCCGCATGCTGGGGCAAAAGCTGTCCGAGCAGATGGGCCAGCCGGTAGTGATCGAGAACAAGCCCGGCGCCAGCGGCGTGATCGGCGGCGAGACAGTGGCACGGGCCCCCGCCGACGGCTACACCTTGCTGTTCAGCGCGTCCACCCACGTCACAGCGCCGATGACGCTCAAGTCCGTGCCCTATAACGTCACGCAGGATTTTGCGCCGATTGCGCTGGTGGCCAAGGCCCCGCTGTCGGTGGCCATCAACAAGAACCTGCCGGTGACCGATATCAAGTCGCTCATCGCCTACGGCAAGGCCAACCCCGGCAAGATGACCTTTGCGGTGGGCTCCATTGGCTCGGCCGGCCATCTGTCTACCGAGCTGCTCAAGCGCGCGGGTGGGCTGGATTACCTGATCGTTCCGTACAAGGGCACGGCGCCGGCATTCCAGGATCTGATCGGCGGGCAGATCGACGGCTTTATTGACCCGATCCTTGGCTCGCTCCAGTACCACAAGGGCGGCATGCTGCGTGTGGTGGCCGTTACCTCGGCCCAGCGTGTACCCAATTTGCCGGATGTACCCACCGTGGCCGAGACCATTCCAGGCTATGAGTTCTACAGCTGGTATGGCTTGTGGGCACCGGCCAAGACGCCACCTGCACTGGTGCAGCGCCTGAACGCCGAGGTCAACAAGGCCCTGGCCGAGATGGGCCCCAAGCTCAAGGAGCAGGGCCTGCTGACGACCCCCGGCAGCGTGGACGACTTTGCCAAGTTCCAGCGCAGCGAGATGGACCGCGCGCAGAAGATCGTGACCGAAGGCGGCATCCGTGCGGAATGATGCCGGCCATGTGGTCGTGACCGGTGCCAGCAGTGGCATCGGCTGCGCCATTGCCCAGGCGCTGCTGGCGGCGGGCTGGCGCGTCACGGGGCTCGATGTGGCGCAGGCATCCATCGTGCATGGCAGCTTTGCGCATGTGCCGGTGGATCTGGCCGATGGTGCCGCCATTGCCCGCGCTGCTGCCGACCTGCCTGCGGTGGATGCGCTGGTGCATGCCGCTGGCGTGCTGCGCGTGGGCGCGCTGGGCCAGCTTGACCATGACGGCGGCGCGCTGATGTGGCGCCTGCATGTGGATGCCGCTACGCGCCTGGCCGATGCCATCGTGCCCGGCATGGCGCAGCGCGGCCAGGGCCGGGTGGTGTTTATTGGCAGCCGGGTGGCGCAGGGCATGGCAGGGCGCGGCCAGTACGCGGCCACCAAGGCGGCCTTGATTGCACTGGCGCGCAGCTGGGCGGCCGAGGTGGCTGGGCTGGGCGTGACGGTGAATGTCGTCTCGCCCGCAGCCACGGCGACTGGCATGTTGAACGACCCCGCCCGCGCTGGCAGTGCGCCGCGCCTGCCACCCATTGGCCGCTTGATCGAGCCGGCCGAGATTGCCGCCCTGGTGGGCTTTCTTTTGTCTCCGGCGGCTGCCGCCATTACCGGGCAGGACATCGCCATCTGTGGTGGCTCGTCCCTGGCCCGCTGATATTTCATCCACCATTTTCACAACCGATGACCACCATGAAGATCGTCAACATCCTCGAATCCACCCGTCCCATCAAGTCGGACATCCGCAACGCCTACATCGACTTCTCCAAGATGACCTTGAGCCTGGTGGCCGTGGTTACCGATGTGATCCGCGATGGCAAGCCTGTCATTGGCTACGGCTTCAACTCCAACGGCCGCTACGGGCAGGGCGCGCTGATGCGCGACCGCTTTATCCCCCGCGTGCTGGAGGCCGAGCCTGGCAGCCTGCTGGACGAGACCGGCGAAAACCTGGACCCGCACAAAGTCTGGGCGCGCATGATGATCAATGAAAAGCCCGGCGGCCATGGCGAGCGCTCGGTGGCCGTCGGCACCATCGACATGGCTGTCTGGGATGCTACGGCCAAGATCGCCGGCAAGCCCTTGTTCCAGCTGCTGGCCGAACGCTATGGCAATGGCACGCCCAACCCGCGCGTGTTTGTCTATGCCGCCGGTGGCTACTACTACCCCGGCAAGGGCCTGGATGGTTTGAAGAAGGAAATGGAAAGCTACTTGGCGCGTGGATACTCGGTGGTCAAGATGAAGATTGGCGGCGCCACCCTGGCCGAGGACTGCGAGCGCATTGAATCGGTGCTGAAAATCCTGGGCCCTGGCCAGCAATTGGCGGTGGATGCCAATGGCCGCTTTGACCTGCAGACCGCCATCGACTATGGCAAGGCGCTGTCGCAGTACCCGCTGTTCTGGTACGAAGAGGCCGGTGACCCGCTGGACTATGAACTGCAGGCCAAGCTCGGCGAGGTCTACAAGGGCCCCATGGCCACGGGAGAGAACCTGTTCTCCATGCAGGATGCCCGCAACCTGATCCGCCACGGCGGCATGCACAAGGACCGCGACTGGCTGCAGTTTGACTGCGCGCTGAGCTACGGCCTGGTGGAATACCTGCGCACCTTGGACATGCTCAAGGAATACGGCTGGTCCCCCAGCCGCTGCATTCCCCACGGCGGCCACCAGATGTCGCTGGCCATCGCTGCCGGCCTGGGCCTGGGTGGCAACGAGAGCTACCCGGACCTGTTCCAGCCCTATGGCGGCTTCCCCGATGGCGTAAAGGTCGACAACGGCTATGTCACCCTGCCAGCGCTGCCGGGCATTGGCTTTGAAGGCAAGTCCGATCTGATCGCGGAGATGCGAGCCCTGGCGTCTTGATTGCGTCCTGCCACAAGCGCTAAGTAATGGGGCGCTTGCGGCAATTATTTTGAGAATCGGCAAGCCGTCGCGCCAGGCGATGCTTGCCACTGCCTCCCCCAACGGCGCCTAATAAGCGCGTTTGCGCCTCTGCTTGTCCAAAGCCGAGGCGTTTTCTTTTTGGCCCATGCCTGCTTGGGCATGCGCAATGGACGTCTGGAGCAGGGCGCCTTCTGCAGTTGCTCAGGCCTTTGACGCCAGCCAGCACCGCCTGTGCATCGGCCTCCCAAGCCCCATCCACCAGGGGCAAAAACACACAGCTCCCAGCGACCAAGGGTTAGCACTGAAAGCTATTCAGGCTTTTGTTTGTACTATTTACCTGTCGGCAGGTATGTAATCCAACACCAAGATCTGGACGACCGGCCAAAGACAGGGTTCATCGCAAAAAAAGAGCTGATCAAGGAGACAACGTGAAATCTTTTCGCCCGCATGCATTGCTTTTGTCGTTATTGGCGGCCATGGCCGCACCGTCCGCTTCCTGGGCCCAGGTCAGTGATGACGTGGTCCGCATCGGTGTGATGGGGGACCAGACGGGCCCTTACTCGGGCAACGGCGGTCCCGGCCATGCGCTGGCCGTCAAGATGGCGGTCGAGGACTTTGGTGGCAAGGTGCTGGGCAAGCCCATCGAGGTGGTGGTAGCGGATGACCAGAACAAGCCCGACATCGGCTTGAGCATCACCCGCCGCTGGCTGGATGTGGAGAAGTTCGACACGATCGTCGGCAACTCCGCCTCGTCGATCGCGCTGACGGTGGCCCAGCTGATGAAGGAGCGCAGCAAGCCCTACCTGATCGCAGGCACCACAACGGCCGACCTGACCAACAAGGCCTGCTCGCCGATGAATTTCAACTTTGTCGCCGACTCCTACGCCATGCCCAAGGCAGGGGTGAAGGCGCTGATGAAGCAGGGCGTCAAGAGCTTCTACTTCATCGCGGTGGACTATGCCTTTGGCCAGGCCTACCTGGACGAGGCCACGCGCTTTATCAAAGAGGGCGGCGGCAAGGTGACCGGGGTCACGCGCCATCCGCTGGGTACGGCCGATTTCTCGTCGTACCTGCTGCAGGCGCAGGCCAGCGGTGCCGAGGCGATTGTCATCATCAACGCCGGGCTGGACCTGTCCAACGCCCTCAAGCAAGCGGCCGAGTACCGCATTGCGCGGGGTGGGCAGAAGGTCGCCGTGTTTGGCATGACGATCAACAGCGTCTCCGCCATGGGCCTGGATGTGGCCCAGGGCCTGCAGCTGGCGCTGCCCTTCTACTGGGACCAAAACGACGAGACCCGGGCCTGGTCCAAGCGCTTCATGGCGCGCTACAGCAATGGTGCACCCACTTACCTGATGGCCGGTGCTTACAGCGCCACCATGCACTACCTGCAGGCGGTGCAGGCCGCTGGCACCGACGAGGGCAAGGCCGTGGCGGCCAAGATCCGCGATCTGCCGGTCAACGACTTCTTCTCCAAGCAGGTCAAGGTGCGGGCCGATGGCCAGGTGCTGCGCCCGCTCTATGCGGTGCAGGTCAAGACGCCGGCAGAGTCCAAGGCCAAGTTCGACTACTACAAGATCATTGGCACCATCGCGCCTGAAGACGCCTGGCGCCCGGCCTCCGAAAGCGTCTGCGACCTGCTCAAGGGGCAGTGATGGGCGGCATTCTCGTCACCGGTGCCGCACGCGGCATTGGCCGCGCCATTGCGCTGCGCCTGGCCCAAGACGCCCAGGACCAGGGCGGTAGGGCGCAGCTGACCCTGCTGGACCAGCATGCCGCCGAGCTGGATGTGCTGGCCGCTGAGCTGCAAGACTTGGGCGCCCAGGTCCAGGTGCTGGCGGGTGATCTGTCGGGGCTGGACTTTGCCGCCCAGGCGGTGGCCGCTGCCGTGCAGCACTGGGGCGGGCTCGATGGCCTGGTCAGCAATGCGGGCGCGGCCTTTCCCGGCGCCTTGAGCGATTACCCGGTGGCCGACTGGGACCGGACCTTTGCGCTCAATGCGCGGGCGCCCTTGCTGCTGGCCCAGGCGGCCCTGGCACCGCTGCGCGCCAGTGGCGGCAGCATCGTGGTCATCACCTCGGTATCGGCCAGCCATGCCACGCCGCCGCTGGGCGCCTACAGCGCCAGCAAGGCAGCCGCGCTGATGCTGGTGCGCCAGTTGGCGACCGAGTGGGGGCCGCTGGGTGTGCGCATCAATGCGCTCTCGCCCGGCTTGATCGCCACGCCCGGTACCGCGCTGGCCTATGCCGATCCGGCCGCCAAGGCCCACCGCGAGCAGCGCGTGCCGCTGCGCCGCATTGGTGAGCCGGGTGATATAGCGGGCGCCGTCAGCTTTTTGCTGAGCGATGCGGCCGCCTACATCAACGGCGCTGAGCTGGTGGTGGATGGCGGACTGGCGCACACCATGATGGCCTCGCTGCCCCAACAGGCCTGGCAGGACCAGGCGGCGCAGCGCCGCTTGCCCCAGGCCACTGCCGCAGGCTAGGCCGCAACGGGCCAGCCCCTAGCAACAACGTATTTTGTGATGGAGACCTGCCGTGTCTATCTCTCAAAAATTCAAGCGGGCCGCCAGCTGGGGCGTGCTCATCGGCGCCTGGGCCGGGGCCGTGGTGCAGGCGGCGGAGTTCCCTGACAAGCAGGTCACCATCGTCGTGCCCTATGCGGCCGGCGGTTTTACCGACCAGGTGGCCCGCGCCATTGCACCGGTGCTGGCCGAGAAATGGGGCAAGCCCGTGGTGATCGACAACCGCCCCGGCGGCGGCACCACCATTGGAACCGCCTTGGTTGCCCGGGCCCCCGCCGATGGCCACACCCTGCTGCTGAGCAGCCTGGGCTACTTGACCAACCCGCTGATGATGCCCCGCCTGCCCTATGACCCGCAGGACCTCAAGCCGCTGATGATGGTGTCCGAGTCGCCCAGCGTGCTCTATGTCGGCAAGCAAGTGCCCGCCAACAACCTGGCCGAGTTCGCCAGCTATATGCGCGCCAACGATGGCAAGGTGGCCTTTGCCTCGTCGGGCGTGGGCTCCAGCCCGCATATCTGTGCCGAGATGCTGGCCTCGGCCGTTGGCGCGCACATTATCCACGCGCCGTACCGGGGCAATGCCCCGGCCTTGAATGCCTTGATGGGCGGCGAGGTGGCGGCCTTGCTGGATGCGCCCAGCTCGGTCAGCTATGTACAGGCCGGCCGCATGAAGGTGCTGGGCGTTGCCAGTGACAAACCCGTGCGCAGCGCACTGCCGCTGACCCCGTTCTCCCAGTCTTCCGCGCCCGAGCTCAAGCCCTATAGCTGCAGCAGCTTCTTTGGCTTCTTCATGCCGGCCAAGGTGCCCGCCGCACTGCAGCAGCGCATCTACCGCGATCTGCGCGCGGTGGTGGAAGTGCCCAGCGTGGCCGATGGCGTCACCCGCCCCGGCGGCGAGCTGCATCTGCTGGGCCCCGAAGACTTCACGGCCTACCTGGATGCACAGCGCCCGCGCTGGGCCGCCGTGATCCGAGAAAAGCACATTACCCAGGAATGAGGGCAGAGGGCGACCAGCCCTTGCCCGCCCTTTGTCGTTTGATTTGACCTTGAACCCGGAAACATGACAGCAACCACCGATCCCTATGCCGACTTTCGACAAACCCTGCGCGACTTTGCGCAGCAGCACTGCCCGCCCGCGCTGAAAGCCAAGGTCCGCGCCAACGAGAAGCTGGGCCGCGCCGAGATGAGCGAGTGGGCCAAGATCCTGCAGCGCAAGGGCTGGAGCGCCCCCAACTGGCCGATCGAGTGGGGCGGCACCGGCTGGGACATGCAGCAGCGCTACCTGTTTGAAGAAGTGATGGCGCAGGAAGACTGCCCGCCGCTCTACCACCATGGCATCGGCCATATCGGCCCGGTGATCATGCACTTTGGCACGCCCGCGCAAAAGGAGCGCTACCTGCCGCGCATTGTGGACGGCAGCGAATGGTGGTGCCAGGGCTACTCCGAGCCCGGCGCCGGCTCCGACCTGGCCTCGCTGCGCACGGCAGCGGTGCGCGATGGCGACGACTATGTCATCAACGGCCAGAAGATCTGGACCTCCCATGCGCAGGAGGCGGACATGATGTACACCCTCGTGCGCACCTCCAAAGAGGGCAAGAAGCAGGCCGGCATCTCCCTGCTGTTGGTGCCGATGGATGCGCCCGGCATCGAGGTGCGCCCCATCCCGACGATTGACCACTGGCACCATGTCAACGAGGTGTTCTTGCGCGATGTGCGCGTGCCCGTTGCCAACCTGATTGGCGAGGAGGGTGGCGGCTGGGCCTGCGCCAAGTTCCTGCTTGACCGTGAGCGCCTGTCGCCCGCCACCGTGCCGCGCCTGGTGCGCCTGCTGGAGCAGATCGAGCAGCCGCTGCGCGAGCGCGGCCGTACGCAACAAGGCGCCAGCCAGCACATGCTGCTGGAGCGCTTGTTCCTGGCGCAGGCGGCCGTGGCTGGCGCCAAGGAGATGCTGATCAGCGCCATCGACGAAGAGATGCAGGGCACCCTGGCCTCGTCCAAATCCTCGGCGCTCAAGCTGTTCTGCTCCGACCTGGCCCAGCAGATCATCGGCATCGCCTTTGACATGAGCCCCGACTACGCGGCGCGCCTGATTCCGAGCCTGCCCGAGGACAGCCCCGCCGATGTGGAGCTCAAGCGCGAGCTGATCCACACCTACCTTTTCTACCGCTCACGCACCCTGGCCGGTGGTACCAGCGAAGTACAAAAAAACGTGATTGCACGCGATATCTTTGGAGCCTGACCCATGCCTTTTCAAGCCTCTCCCATGTTTCCGGGCGACCTGTACGACACGACGATGCGGGTGGCAGCCGATGCCGCGGCGGTCAATGCCACGCTGACCGAGGCCCAGCCCTCCGACCAAGCCAGTGACAGCTGGCAGCAGTTTCTGGAGCTCGGCTGGCAAGCCGTGCTGGTGCCCGAGGCCAGTGGCGGCGCGGGCTCCTCCTTTGTCGATGTGGCCTCCATCGCAGAGGCCGCTGGCCGTTATGGCCTGACTACGCCGCTGGTTGCACGCTGCGCCGTGGTGCCCGCGGTGCTGGGCGCCATCCCCGGCCGCGACGATGTGGCCCAGATGCTGGGGCTGCTAGCGGCCGGCGAAGTCTCCATCGCCCCGGTGTTTGCGCATGACGGCAGCTGCAGCCTGACGGCGATGGTGGATGCCGAAGGCGTGCAACTGCAGGGCAGCCTGCGCGGCATCGACCTGAGCGAGCCGGCCAGCCATCTGCTCTTCCTGGCCCGCAGCGCGGCCGGCGAAGCCTTGCTGCTGCTGGCCAGCCGCGATCAGCTGGGCGGCAGCCTGCAAAGCTGGGCTGGCCATGATGGCCGGCTGACCGCCGACCTGGCCCTGAAGGCCACACGCCTGCCCGCCAGTGCCGTGCTGCAACGGGGCCGGGCGGCCGTTGCCGCTGCTGAGCGCGCCAATACCGTGGGCGCGCTGGTTTGCTGCGCGCAGATCGTCGGCGCCATTGGCGCGATGGTGGAGCAGACCATCGAGTACCTGAACACGCGTCAGCAGTTTGGCGTGCAGCTCTCCACCTTCCAGGCGCTGCGCCACCGCACGGTGGACATGTATGTGGCCTATGAAAGCGTGCGCGGCATGGTGCGCGAGCGCGTCGTGGCCTTTGATCTGGGGGATGGCGATGCGCATGCAGTGGCACTGCTCAAGCACTACCTGTCGATCGCGGCCCGCCAGGTGGGCGAGTCGGCCATCCAGCTGCATGGCGGCATTGGCATGTCGCGCGAGCTGCCTGCAGCGCGCCTGGCCATGCATGCGATTGGCTGCAGCCTGCAGTGGGGCGACCGCTACGAGCAGCTCGACAGCCTGGCAGCCGACATGGCCGCCGATATAGCGGCTGAAGTGGCTGCTGAATCGGCACCCACCGCCGCCCGCGCCTGAGAGGACCCGCCATGAGCCACGCATCTTCGTCCCTCGACGCCTTGTTCCACCCCCGTTCGGTGGCGCTGGTGGGCGCCTCGTCCGATCCCGAGCGCATTGGCGGCCGCCCGCTGCGCTTCATGCTCGAAGCCGGCTTTGCCGCGCCCATCTACCCGGTCAACCGCAGCGGTGCGCTGATCCAGGGCCTGCAGTCCTACCAAAAGGTGTCGGATATCCCTTTCCCGGTCGACCAGGCCATCATCTGCGTGCCGGTGGCCGGGGTGGAAGAGGCCGTGCGCGATGCCATTGCCAAGGGCGTCAAGGCCATCCAGGTGATGACGGCCGGCTTTGCCGAAATTGATGCGGCCGGCCGCGCGCTGCAGGACCGCATTGTCGGCCTGTGCCGCGCTGCAGGTGTGCGCATGCTGGGCCCCAACTCGCTGGGCCTGCTCAATGTTCCGGCGCGCTTTTTCTCGACCTTCTCCACCTTTCTCAACGGCGCCCAGCCCCAGCCAGGCTCCATCTCGCTGGCTACGCAGAGCGGGGCCTTTGGCTCGGCCGCCTATGGCCTGGCCACCTTGCGCGGACTGGGTTTCAGCAAGATCATCGCCACCGGCAATGAGGCCGATGTCGATGTGGCCGAAAGCATCGACTACCTGGCCGACGACCCGGACACGCGCATCATCTGCGCGGCGGTCGAATCCTGCCGCGATGGCAACCGGCTGCGCCGCGCCTTGCTCAAGGCGGCCCGCGCCGGCAAGCCGGTGCTGATCATGAAGGTAGGGCGCACCGAGCTGGGTGCCGCTGCTGCCTCCACCCACACCGGCTCGCTGGCCGGCAATGACAAGGTCTACGACACGGTGTTCCGCGAATGCGGCGCCCTGCGGCCCGAGTCCATCGAGGAGATGCTGGACATCGCCTACCTCTACACCGTCAGCGGCGTGCTGCCGGCCAATGACGAGTTGGGTGTCTTCACCGGCTCGGGTGGCATCGGTGTGCTGATGGCCGACGAGGCGGGCGCGCAGGGCATGGAGCTGCCACCCTTGCCCGCCACCGCGCGGGAGGCCACCTTGGCGCTGCTGCCCTTTGCGGTGGCCGCCAACCCGTTGGACATGACGGCCCAGGTCACCTCGGTGGCCAGTGGCACCTCGCGCACGCTGGGTGTGATGCTGGAGCACACGCGCTACGGCGCAGTGTTGGGCTACCTGGCCCATGTGGGCCTGTCGCCCGAGCGCTTTGCCAGCACCCAGCAAGAGATTGCGGAACTGGCCGCGCAGCACCGCGAGCGCCTCACCATTCTGGTGATGCTGGCCTTGCCCCAGGTGCGCAGCGCGCTGGAGAAGCAGGGCGTAGCCGTGTTTGAGGACCCGACCCGCGCCGTGCGCGCCGTTGCGGGCCTGGCCAAGATCCGCCAGCGCTGGCAGGCGCTGTACCAGCTGCCAGGCAGCGCGCAGCCTGCCGCGCCCGCCTTGGCGCTGGACGATGTGCATACCGAAAGCGGCGCCAAGCGTGCGCTGGCGGCCGCCGGCCTGCCGGTGCCGCCCGAGCACCTGTGCAGCAGTGCCGCGCAGGCTGCCGCTGCCGCAGCGCAGGTAGGCTTCCCGGTCGTGGCCAAGATTGTCTCGCCCGACATCGCGCACAAGACCGAGGTCGGCGGCGTCATGCTCAACCTGCAAGATGCCACTGCCGTCGACCGCGCCTTTGGCACCTTGATGGACCGCGCCCGTACCGCGCGGCCCGATGCCCGCCTGGAGGGCGTGTTGATTGCCCCGATGCTGCGTGGCGGCGTGGAGGTGATCCTGGGCCTGCACCGCGACCCGACCTTTGGCCAGATGGTGATGTATGGCAGCGGCGGCACGGCGGTGGAGCTGTTCCAGGATGTGGCGCTGGCATCGGCACCGCTCACAGCAGCCCGCGCCCAGGCGCTGGTCGATGCCGTGCGCTCCAGCCAGCTACTGCGCGGTTGGCGCGGCGGCCCACAGTATGACGAGGCTGCGCTGGTGCAGGCGCTGTGCCGGCTGTCGGAGTTTGCGATGCAGCATGCCGACCGGGTGCAGAGCGTGGACATCAACCCGCTGATGGTGCGCACCCAGGGCGCCATGTGCCTGGATGCGGTGATCGAGCTGCGCGCGCAGACGCAGCAGGAGGCACAGCCATGAGCAGCGAAGCCAGGCTGGCCCAGCTGGAGGCGCGGCTCCAGGCACTGAGCGACCGCGAGGCGATCCGCGAAGCCCTCTATTCGTACTGCCGTGGCATTGACCGGGGCGACGAAGCGGCCCTGCGTGCTGCCTACTGGCCCGATGCCACCGACCGCCATGGCGCCTACCAAGGCAGTGCGGAAGGCTTTATCCAGGCAGCGCTGCCCCAGCTGGCCAAGGGGCGCTACATCCACAACATTGCCAACCTGTCCATCCACCTGAACGGCGATGCCGCCGCAGTGGAGGCGTATTTCTTGGCTTACCAAACCGACACCGATGCCGCTGGCGCGCCGCGCGCCACCTTCTTGTGCGGCCGCTATGTGGATCTGTTCACCTGCCGCGCCACGGCTACGGCTGCGCGCGAATGGCGGGTGGCCAAGCGCGTGGTGGTTTATGACTGGCAGGACATCTGGGCCGCGCCCACGCAGGACGAAGCCACGCGCTTTGGCCGGCGGCTGCCTATTGGCGCCAGGGCGCCTGACGACCCCTGGTACGCGTTGATGCGCGAGGTGGCCATGCCCGCTAGCCCGTAGCCGCGCCGCCAACCGCGCTCCATCTGGCGGATCGCGTCCGCCCCCTCTGCCCCTGCATCTGACTGCAGGGACTCCCTTTCTCACTGCGCCGTTTAGCACGGTGGGGATCTGCTCGGTCTAAAAAAACAGCAAAGCGTTTTCACCGTGGTCGTGCATGGGGCCAGGCCCGACCACGTCTTTCCAAAAGTACTACAGGAGACAAACCATGAAAGCCAACAAGCCCAGACTTCATCCGCTGCTCGCAGCACTCATCGCCACCACGGCGGCCGGGGGGGCGGCGGCGCAAACCGCGCAGACCCAGGAGCTCAAGCAGATCACCTCGCCGGCCGGCGGGCTGGCATCAGGCGGCAGCAGCTCGGTACAGGTCTATGGCCTGATCGACAGCAGCGTGGCCAGCGTATCCATGCAAGGCCAGCGCGCCACCAAGCTGGAGAGCGGCCACATGATGGGCTCGCGCCTGGGCTTCAAGGGCAGCGAGGACCTGGGCGGCGGCCTGCGGGCCAACTTTCAGCTGGAGATGGGCATCAACACCTCCAACGGCGCGCAGCAGCAAAACCAGGGCTTTGGCGCCAAGGCCTTTGGCCGGGGCTCGCTGATCAGCCTGACCGGCAACTTTGGCGAGCTGCGCATGGGCCGTACCCTGGCATCGCTGCCGACCGAAGTGCAGGCCGTGGGGGACCCCTTTGGCCTGGGCGGCGGCGGCAACCTGCAAGGCATCCAACCATCGCCCGGCCGGCAGAACAACAACATCCTCTACCAAAGCCCCTCGTTTGGCGGCTTTATCGGCAAGGCGGCCTACACCATCAGCGAGTACACGCGCCAGAACATCGACATCGAGCACCGGGCCCACCAGTACACCCTGGCGCTGTTCTACAAGAACGATGCCTGGAGCGCAGCCGTATCGGCCACGCGCATGACCAACCCCACCGATGGATCGGCGACGCGCTATTTCAACTCGGCGCTGGCCTATGACTTCAAGGCCTTCAAGCTGTTTGGCTCGTTCGCCACCTTCAAGAACCCCGGCGCGGCCATCACGCCCACCGTGAACACGGGCCTGGACAACAGCGGCCAGCTCGCCGGCTTCCCCTCCGTGGGCTACTACGAAGGCCAGGACGACCGCAGCTTCTCGATCGGCGCCTCGGTCAAGCTCGGCCCCGGCACCTTGCTGCTCAATGCCATCGACCTGAACGACACCGGCCCGCTGAACCGCGATGCGCGCCAGTACGGCGTGGCCTACCTGTACCCCATGTCCAAGCGCACCACCTTGTACACGGACTATGGCTATGTGAAGAACAAGAACGGCGCCGGCTACACCTTGACCGGCGCGGTAACCGCGGCAGGCTTTACTAACAACGGCAACAGCAATGCCTACCGGGTGGGCATCATCCACAGCTTCTAATAGCTGACCAAAGCAACAAGGCCCAGGCGTTTGCAGCGCCTGGGCCTTGTTTAGAGCCGCTAACACAACCCTTGATACGTCGTTGCCCTGCCTTGTCGTACTACTGTACTGCCTGCGGCAGGACGCCTAGTCTCAACCGCAAACCTTCGGTTTGCTGGGCCGTGTTAGCGGCTCTTGATGGGGAGTAGCTTTAGCGTGTTGGATTGCTAGCCAGCAGCCCCTGGAAAATCATGTCAATGTACTGCTGCACCACCTGGCGGGTGCTCAAGCGCCCGGTGGGCGAGTGCCAGCGGGGCAGCTGGTTGAGCACGGCCAGCAGCATGCGGCTGGCAATGGTGGGGTCCACCTTCTGGAACACCTGGCTGTCAATGGCCTGTTTGACCGCGTCGCGCAGCAGTTTTTCATACTCGTCACGCAGGGCCAGGTTCTCGGGGCGGGGCTTGGCGTTGTCGCCAAACCAGAACATGTTGGAGCCGGCAATCCAGGAGTCGCGGTTGCGCTCCATATAGTCGGCCGAGGACAGCATGAACTCGCGCACCTTGCCTTCGGGGCTGGCCACCTTGCCCATGGCTGCAGACACGTAGTTGACGAGGGTGCGCATGCCATCGACCAGGATGCTCTCGTAGAGCGCATCCTTGTTGGGGAAGTGGTAGTAGAGCGCGGCCTTGGTGATCTGGGCCTCTTCGGCAATGTCGCGCAGCGAGGTGCCGTCAAAGCCCTTGGTGGCAAACAGCCGCATCGCTATTTCTATCAGTTGCTCTTTCCGGTCTTCCACACGCATGCGCGTGCTGCTGCCTTCTTCGGGGGCGTCGGAGGGTTTCGTCGTGTTTTTTTGCATAGTCACCAAAATTTATTTGCCCTGATATCGCCCGGGAGACGGTCGATCCGCACCCTGCAGCTTGTGGCTTCTGGGCGGTGGCACCATCATAGTTCAACGAAAATCATCCATCCATCGGGCCCAGCCCGACGCGGTCAGGGGGCCGCAAAGGCTGCGCTGCCCGGGTGTTGTAGCCTTGGGCCAGCGGCAGTGATCGATGATTCTCGGCATGTGGGATTGGGGGCCGCTAACAGGGCCCCAGCAAACCGGAGGTTTGCGGTTGAGGCTCGCCGCCCCGCACAAGACAGGGCGCAGCCAGCGAGGCAACAACGTATCAAGGCCTGTGTCAGCGGCGCTTAGCGGTACCCCGCTGGTCTCAGCGGCCCTTGTAGACCGGCTCGCGCTTTTCCAAAAATGCCTGCTGCGCCTCGCGCGTGTCTTCGGTCTTGGACAGCGCCACGGTGTTGCCTTGCTCATAGCGGTAGGCATCACGCGTGGGCATCAGCAAGGTCATGCGCGCGGCTTCCTTGGCCAGGCGCAAGGCGATGGGGCTCTTGGATGCGATGTCACGCGCCATCTCCATGGCATAGGGCATCAGCTCATCAGCGGGCAGACAGGCCTCGATCAGGCCCAGGCGGTACATCTCTTGCGCCGACACCTTCATGCCGGTAAAGAACATGCGGCGTGCGCGCGATTGGCTGAAATAGCGCTGCAAGAAGGTCACACCCCCCGCCAGGCCCACATTGATTTCAGGCATCGAGAAATAGGCGTCTTCCGAGGCCACCCAGATGTCCGAAGCCATCACCAGCCCAAAGCCAGCCCCCAGCGCTGGGCCGTTGATGGCCGCAATGATGGGCTTGGAGCATTCCATGATCGCGTTGTTCGACTCGCGCACCAGGCGGTTGTGGCGGCCATAGGCACCGGGTTCACCCGCCAGGTTGGGGCGTTCACGAATGTCGGCACCGGCCGAGAACACCTTGCCCGTGCCCGTGAGCACGATGCAGGCCACATCGTCGCGGTCAGACAGCTCGTCAAACAGCTCCATGATCTCGTTGCGGAACTCCTTGTTCTGCGCGTTGACGGGCGGGCGGTTGAGGGTGACAACGGCAATCTTGTCCTTGATATCGACGATGAGCGTGTTGTAGGCCATGCAGGGTCTCCTGGTTGAATACTAGTAATTTACCGGTCGGCAAGTAAATATTAGCGAATAACGGCGGAGGACTCAAGGGGGTTGATGCGGGGGAGGGGGGGTGTCGCTCAGGTGATTGGGGGAAGGGCTGAGCCGGAGTGGCCGATTCGGGGCTCAGCCTGGGTCGTCAAGTGTCAGTGCCTGGAGATAGTTAATTTCATTGCGACAGGGCTTGAATTTTTGGCATGCGCTTTTAGAAGCCTTGAGGAACTCGCATTTCTCCTTTGCACGCTTGTGTAAGCGGCTAGTTTGCGGTGTTCTCAGTACCTTCGCGCCGCCATACGCAGCCTTGTAAGTCGTGGCTGCTGCTGATGCAGTCGGTCAACTCAATGATGTTGATGAATGTTGCAACAACAAACAACCCCTGCACTGAATCTTTCTTTAGATTCGCTCTACACCTAAAAGTACTCACAGGAATTGGCAATCCCCTTGATTGATGCTTGAAAGTCACTTCTAGTCAGCAACGAACTTCCGCCAACATTTCATGCACTCCTCCGCAAGCTGAAAGGCGTCTATGAAACCCTTTGAAGTGACGATCAAGAACTTCCCCCTGAGAACTTCACTTCCACTGAGGCCAGTGCCCCAGGTTGACGCCTCACAGGTCTTAATAGAGACATGAGATTGACTTCCGCTTCTGGCTGCTTTGTCGAGTTTTCAGTGCTTTGATCAATTTCACAGATCTGCCCCGAGTTAAAGACATCGATTCGAGTTTATGAAGCTATCAACATGCTTGACATTACGCTAAATTTATTTTTAAGAATGATCCAGCCTCGTATGTGATAGCAGTGCATAAAGAACGAAAACAAATCTTCCTCATAGATGTCTCGATTATTAAAATGAGCGAAGGTACTTGGATGGACTGCATGAATCTTTGCGAATTTTCTTTCGGTGCATTCCATATGAAATGGCGCCTCGCGTTTGAATTCGGCAGATGTGGAGCCGATCCACAAGGATGATGGATAGGCGTCGTGTTCACGGAGCTAGTCTGAGAAAGAATTCACCCAGCTGTGCGTCTAAAACATCTGTAGGATTCTCGCCATAGGACTTTGCGCGAACAAGATCCTTGAGTTCATCGTCAGAAAGCAGAAGTATGAGTTTGTTACTCTCAACCCATGCGCGCCGCCGCGCTAGGAGCGCCGAATCATTGGGTTGATTCCGGCTGCACAATACTCCAAACATACGCATAGCCTTCGAATAAAGATACTGCTGAATAGATTCTACTTCACGCTGCCCAATGCTTTTCGTATAGTTCTTGAACTCGGCTACCATGAAGCGGGTAAAACAAGTTCTCCGGATTTCTTGCCAAAAGGGATGCTCGCCTGTAATTGGAAAGACGGCATCTCTAATATCTAAGGTATCCTCGGTCCTGCTTTGCACGGATGGAACACCTAAGTGTGGAAAGAATGCATAATTCAGAATCTCCACGCAGAGGTCCTCAAATTCACGAAATGTCTCTTTTCCTGGCGGAAGTGCCTCTAGCTTACCAATCAGTTCTTGTGCACGTGGATCAAGTGGTGAGGGTTCATCCAAACCACGACGTGCGACAGCTTGGGCATCCATGAGCATTAGAAAGTCTTGCTCAATTTCTAGATTATTAGCCAGGAGTTTATTTATATGGCGAGAGTCCCAAATCCTGATGCCCTCACGTGCTTCGATATCGTTTTTGAGGTTCTGCGGTAGCGGCATTGAGATGATCAGCAGACCCTTGGTTGCACCAGTCAACTGCTTTGCAGAATTGAGTTGAACAGCTGCTTGCCTGAGTATGGTAGTCCCTGTTCTAGGTCGAGTGAAGTGTTTCACTTCGACAACCCATGATTCATCCGATGAATCAGTGAACGTGAAGTCGACTCCTATGTCCCGATTGCGTGCCACTTGTCGCTCGAGTGTATATCCTGAAGCCCGTAAAAGCCGGGCGCAGAGCAACTCGAATTCCTGCCAGCTAAATTTCGAATAGTCCATGATTGGCTATCTCCGTCCTTTTTTAATTTTCAACTAGAAAATTGAGAATTAGAGTTTGGATATTATTCTATGAATTTTAGTTTAGTAGGTAAATTTTCTGCTGCAGATTTTACATGATACTGAATTTCTTAATCCCAATTTTTAATAGTAAACACAAAAGATGATTGATAGAGTGGCTGCTTGTTGTAGTTACTTGCAACAGTCTAAGTCGCACTGTAACATGATCATGCAATTTTAGAGTGTCAAACTAAGCAAAAAAATTGGTACCAGAAAGCGACTGGATTAGCAAATTTTACCAAGTAATGAGTATAAATCCGTTTCTGGAATCTAGATATTAGTCGCTTGTTTGTCGGGCTTAGCTGCCTTCTGAAGTGATGTGTCTAGAGTGCTCAAACAGGCAACAATAGTTCTGACGGTCGCGATATCGAAATCATGGGCTCGAGTTGAATCATGGGTTCCAGCATTTAGGTAATACCATTCTATTGACTGTCCACTAATGCCCAGTAGTCCGGATAGACCGATAATCATTTCTTCTGCTGCTGTGTGCGTTGCCGCAAGTTGCTGCTTTTTCAAAGCAGCGACGAGCTTTGTGCATTTGTTGTAAAGCTCGATCGGAGCACCTGGTCTGTTCATTTTTAAATCAATCGAACCATCTCCAGCTTTACCAAGCCATTTCCAAATTCGGTCGGTCAGGCTTTCAAGTGCAGCTCTCGCGTCGCGAAGTGCATCTCGCTTTTGATGATTAACTACAGCGTCCTGCGCAACCAGTAAATAGTTCTTGCTGGGAGGAGTCGTGTCGACTCGAAGCTGATACTCGCCTAAATGAGGAAGGAAGTGATAGCGGCTTATCTCAGAAGCCATTTTTGCACCCAGCTCCTGCTGGATTCGCATCAGGAATTCTTCGGCATGAGAAGTTAGGATTACTTGCTTGCCGTCTAGGCGCCCCTCCCCAAGAAATGTGCGCCAAATCCCATCGCGGTGTTCGTCGTCAATTGCGTTTACTACGTCATCAAATATTACGACCTGACAACCTTGCTCAAGGTTTTTGGCCAACAGTATAGCTAAGCCCAAGCAGCGGATATGCCCTTCGCTGAAGATGTGTAGCGCATCAAACCTTTGGCCTGGAGAGCCTGCGAGTTCAACAAGGATCTTGTCGTTCTCCGTCAGGGGCAGAGTCAATGTCACCAGCTGGTCGTTGGGGTGGTCTCCACGGTTAAATGCGTTGTAGAGCTCCGTCGTCTTTGCTCCTAGCCCCATCACGAGCTGTGCAGGTAGTTCGCCTAAATAATCTTTGAGTTTGGTGAGATACTCGTCATAAGCAGCCTTAACATCCCAGTGGTGCTTAACCTCTAGATTTTCAGTCTCGACCTCTTCGATGAGTTTTTTGTTCTGCTCATCAAAGCTGGATATCACACCTTGGGCTGTTTCGAATTCCTTTTTCAACGCCTCAAAGCTCCACTCTAGTCTGGCGATCGATGTTTCCAAGTCCTGCAAGCGCTCTCTCTCTTGAACTAAAAGTATCCGCTTCGCTTCTTCATCTCTTGCAGCTTGGTTAGAGGTTTCAACGAGCCCAAGCAGCTTAAGAAGTTCATTGAAGGCACGGTTATCATCATCAGTCCAAACTGTCATCCACTTTCCGGTACTTTCGACCGGCAACTCTGGTAGAGCAGCGGCGGCAAAATCCTTAGGTGCCACTTCCTTGGCAGCAATGGCTGCTGAATGCATTGCATGCAATAACCTATGGGCTTGATCAGCAAGCTGTTCTTTTAGCTCTGCCGCTTTATCTTGCAGGTCACTCAGCTCCTTAAGCTGTGCCATGCCGTGCTCGGCACGCTCAAACGGATTGACGGTCACTCGGTCAAGCGGAGTGCGACAAGCTGGACATTCAACGGCACTATTAGCTAGTTCGCTCACGGCTTTGTAGAGATGACTAAACGAGACTTCTCCTGCGCGTTGTTGCAACGTAGTGCGAATCTGACCTAACTGAACTCCTGTGCTTTTGACAGTGCCAAAAAAGGCTTGCAAGGCAGCTGCGGTGATATTAGAAATTTTCACTCTAGGCTTGTCTAAAGCCTTCGTTACCTCAGCAAGCCGACCAGGCAGTTCCACAGTCCCGCGAAGCCAAACACGGAGCTCTGCGAAGGTTTTTGTTTTATCGAAGAGTGCGGCCACTTGAATGGCCTCCTCATTCAGTGCAGCCTTTCTTAACTCGAACTGCTCAATGGCTTGACTCGATGCAGTGAGCGCGAGCTTTTTCTGAGCAAGCTCTTGAGCCTTTGGACCCAAGAGCATTAGATTTCCATCCAGTTCTGTGTTGAAGCCCTTAACAAAGCTTGCGAATTGCTCAACCCCGAACAGCGTGGCGATAAGAAGCTTTTGGTCACCAGGCGTCTTCGCCGCAATTCGAGCAAAGTCATCCAGACGATTTTTCTCGATAAAGCAGAATCGAAAATCAGCTTCGTTGGGCTGAATCCGAAACGTCCCTCCCTCGGGCAACGTACCGGTCAACTGTGGGGGGGCGTGATTTTTGACGTGAGCGTTGTTGCAGTAGGTCTTTTGGTCTATTCTTTTTGCTTTAGCTTCGCCAACGCTGCCCAGCATGGCGAACTCAAGCGCTTCGCAAAAACTGGTCTTACCGCTTCCGTTGGGACCATAGACGAGTGTAATGTCTCGACTAAGATCAAACGTTTCTTGTGCCATGAATCCGCGAAATGGCCCCACTTTAAGTCCCGTGAGCTTAAAAGCCTGCAGGACCGCTTGTCCTATGGGGCGAACTACCGGTTTGACTTGCAGCGGAAGCCGCATGCCGTCAATAACGATCGGAGCGAGTTTGACAGACCTAGCTCTGCGAGCTATGCCAACATCAGCCAATGCATCTAAGTTTTGGTGAACCAACTCGGCAAACCGCTGCACATTAGCTGGTGAGCTAGTTGCAGCAAGATGTTCTATAAAGCGCTGATGCTCTGCTTCTACAGTTGCCATGTAGCCCCTCTTGATCCAGCCATAGAAAAAACTGGATCAAATATAACAGTGTTAGCAACTGTATTTTTTTCTAAAGACTGGCATAGTGAATTACCACCGCAAAAAACTTTCGCATGCTCGGGTATGTCCAAGTGCATTCTGGAGATCCGACTTCCACTCGGCGGAAACCTGCCATACACGGAGCAACAGTCTTGATGTTCGGAATGTCTGCTGTTTCGCCGCAATAAGTAGGTTGTCCTACGGAACCGAGCAGCAGCGATCGTTGCATAGCGGCCCTCTGCCGTCTTGAGTCGGACAACTATTGGGGCTAAAGGCGCCAACTCCCAGTCAGTCCCTAAACTTAGAAAATGGCGACGAAGACTGCACGAAGTGCAGGACTGAGCGACACATGATTTCGAGCCTTAACGACCTAACATCAGCTACGAGCGTGTCTTAACTCATTGCCAAATTCGCCGTCCGTTGCCGATCGCCACCAGCCAAACCCTTTTCCGCCCCCGACTTCCCACTTCCTCCCTAAACCGCCACCGTCCCCCCATCCACCGGCAACGTCACCCCATTCACATAACTAGCCAGCCCCGACACCAAAAACACCGCCGGCCCCGCCAGCTCCTGCGGCACACCAATCCGCCCGGCGGGCGTCCGCTGGATAAAGCCTTGCAGGCGCTGCGGGTTGTTGCGGGTGGCTTCGGTCATGGGGGTGTGGATGACGCCGGGGGCCAGGGCGTTGACGCGGATGCCGTCGCGGCCCAGGTCGAGGGCTAAGGTCTGGGTGGCCATTTTTACGGCGCCTTTGGAGGCGGAGTAGCCCATGGCGTTGCCCTGGGCGATAAAGGCTGCGCCGGAGGCGATGTTGAGGATGCAGCCGCGTGTGGCGCGCAGGGCGAGTAGCCAGGACTGCACCATGTTGTAGAGGCCGAAGACGTTCACATCGATGACCTGGCGCAGGTGGCGCGATGCCTGGGGGTGGTCGATGCCTTCGCGGATCAGCAGGCCGGCGTTGTTGACGAGGGTGTCCACCGGGCCGATGTCGCTGCCGATGCGGGCGGCCAGCGCCTGGCAGGCCTCCAGATCGGTGACGTCGAGTGCAAAGGCCCAGCCGTCTACGCCAGCGGCTTTTACCTGGGCCAGGGTGTCGGCGCAGCGTGCAGTGTCCAGATCCGTCACTATTACTCGGGCGCCGGCCTTGGCAAAGCTGATGGCGATGGCCTGGCCGATGCCGCTGGCCGCGCCGGTGATGAGGGCCAGGCGGCCTTGCAGCAAGCCGGGCGTTTCGGGGAAATGGCTGGGGGCCTGGGCTTGGGCAGGGGCTTGTGCGGGTACGGATGTTGGTTCGCTCATGCTCATGCTCCTTGTCCAGTTTGGCTGCGGCTCTGGCGCTCGGCCTGGTTTTGGGCCTCCAGTTGCGGTGCGGCCTGGCGTGCCTGGCGGGTTTCCAGCCAGGCGTAGAGCTGGCCGATGATGCCCTTGCGGAACAGCATCACGACGACGACAAAGACAAGGCCCTGGATGATCAGCACCCACTCGGCCATGGCGACCAGGTAGTTCTGCATGCTGACAATAATGGCCGCGCCAATGACGGGGCCCAGCAAGGTCTGCAGGCCGCCGACGATGCAGATGAGCAGTGCCTCGCCCGAGGTGGTCCAGTTCACATCGTTGAGCGTAGCGAGCTGGAAGGTGATGACCTTGAGCGCGCCAGCCAGGCCGGCGAGTGCGGCGGACAGCACAAAGATCACCAGCTTGTAGCGCAGCACCTGGTAGCCCAGCGACTGGGCACGTGCCTCGCTGTCGCGGATGGCGCGCAGCACCTGGCCAAAGGGCGAGTAGACGATGCGGTAGATGAGCCAGAAGGCGGCGGCGACCAGGGTGGCGGCAAAGTAGTACAGGGTGGTGTTGTCGGCAAGCGAGATAAAGCCAAACACCTCCGGCCGGGGTACGTTCTGGATGCCGTCCTCACCGCCGGTAAAGGGCAAGCGCAGCGCAAAGAAGTAGATGACCTGGGAGAAGGCCAAGGTGATCATCGAGAAGTAGATGCCATGGCGGCGGATGGCCAGCAGGCCGGTGACCACGGCCACGGCCATGGCGCAGAGCATGGCCAGCAGGATGGCGGCCGAGCCGTCCCAACCCCAGACCTTGATCGCATGCGCGGCGGCATAGCCGGCCGTGCCAAAGAACATGGCATGGCCGAAGGACAGCAGGCCGGCGTAACCCATCAGCAGGTTGACCGATGCGGCCAGCAGTGCGTAGCACATCAGCTTGATCAGAAAGACCGGGTAGGCCACCAGCGGCGCCAGCAGCAGGGCCACCAGCGCCAACACCAGCAAGATGGTGTTGGTGCGTTGTGAGAAGAAATGCATGTTCAATCCTTGGGAAAGACAAGAGCTTGGGTGGAGACCCAGGGGGCAGGGCGGTGCGGGTGCATCAGTGCGCTCTGCCAAACAGGCCGTTGGGGCGCACGGCCAGCACGATGATCATCACGATGAAGATGACCACGCCGGCGCCTTCGGGGTAGATGACGCGGGTCAGGCCCTCGATGGCGCCCAGCGCAAAGCCGGTGATGATCGATCCCATGATCGAGCCCATGCCGCCGATGACGACCACGGCAAAGACGATGATCATCAGGTTCGAGCCCATCAGCGGGCTGACCTGGTAGATGGGCGCGGCCATGACGCCGCTGAAGCCGGCCAGACCCACGCCCAGTGCATAGGTCAGGGTCAGCATGCGCGGCACATTGATGCCGAAGGTGCGCACCAGGGGCGTGTTCTCGTTGGCGGCACGCAGGTAGGCGCCCAGCTTGGTTTTTTCGATGAAGTACCAGGTCACCAGGCAGACAGCCAGGCCCGCTAGGATCACCCAGACACGGTACATCGGCAAAAAGCTCAGGCCCACATCGATGCCGCCTTGCAACGGGTTGGGGTAGGGCTGGCCGCTGACGCCAAACCACAGCCGGAAGGCGCCCTCCATCAAGATGGAGATGCCAAAGGTGAGCAGCAGCGCATAGACATGGTCCACCGCATAGAGGTGGCGCAGCATGGTGCGCTCCAGCAGGATGCCAAAGGCGGCCACCACCAGTGGCGCCAGGATCAGCGCCCACCAGTAGCTCAGCCCCAGGTAGTGCAGCAGGCCCCAGGCCACAAAGGCGCCCAGCATGTACTGCGCGCCGTGGGCAAAGTTCACCACATGCAGCAGGCCGAAGATGATCGACAGGCCCAGGCTCATCAGCGCGTAGAACGAGCCATTGATGAGGCCCACCACGAGCTGGCCGATCAGCGCGGCTGTCGGGATTCCGAAAAGAGTATCCATAGTGTTGTCTCCGACTGTCACAGTCCCAGCAGCGCTTCGATCTCGTCGCGCCGCGTTTCCAGCTCGGCGCGGTGGAAGTGGCTGGCCACGCGCCCTTCCTCGATTACGTAGAAGCGGTCGGCCACCGATGCGGCAAAGCGGAAGTTCTGCTCCACCATCAGCACCGTGTAGCCGCGCGCGCGGATCATCTCCAGCGTCTGCCCGATCTTCTGCACGATGACCGGTGCCAGCCCTTCGGTGGCCTCATCGAGCAGCAGCAGGCGTGCGCCGGTGCGCAGGATGCGCGCAATGGCCAACATTTGCTGCTCACCACCCGACAGGCGGGTGCCCGGGCTTTTGCGGCGCGCCTGCAGGTTGGGGAAGACCTGGTAGATCTCCTCCACCGTCAGCCCGCCGGGGTGCAGCACGGGCGGCAGCATCAGGTTCTCTTCGGTGCTGAGGCTGGCAAAAATGCCGCGCTCCTCCGGGCAATAGGCGACGCCCAGGTGGGCAATGGCCTCGGGCGGCAGGCCTTCGGTGGGCTTGCCCTGGATGCTGATCTGGCCTTCGCGCTTTTTGAGCAGGCCCATGATGGCGCGCAAGGTGGTTGTCTTGCCGGCACCATTGCGGCCGAGCAGGCAGACGACCTCGCCTTCGCCGACATGCAGGTCGATGCCGTCGAGCGCCAGGGTTTCGCCGTACCAGGCGCGCAGGTTCTGCACCTGCAGCATCTGGCGCGGTGCGGTGTTGTTGTTGGCGTTTTGGTTGTTCTCAGGCATGGGCGGCCCCTCCGACATAGGCTTCAATGACCCTCGGGTCGCGCGATACCTCGTCATAGCTGCCTTCGGCCAGCACCTGGCCGGCCTGCAGCACGGTGACGGTCTCGCACAAGTGCGATATCACCTTCATGTTGTGCTCCACCATCAGCACGGTGCGCCCTTGCGCCACCTTGCGGATCAATTCCACCACCGGCCAGATGTCCTCATGGCCCAGGCCCGCCATGGGCTCGTCCAGCAGGATCATCTCGGGCTCCATCGCGATGGTGGTGACCAGCTCCAGCACGCGTTTGCGGCCATAGGGCAGGTCGCAGGCCTTGACGTTTTTCCAGCGCGTCAGGCCCACGCTGTCGAGCAGGTCCATCGCACGCTCGTCCAGCGCGCTCAGCACCTTAACCGAGCGCCAGAAGGTGAAGGTGCCGCCGGTCTTGCGCTGCAGCGCGATGCGCACGTTCTCCAGCACCGTCATGTGGCTGAAGACGGCCGCAATCTGGAACGAGCGCACCAGACCCAGCGCCGACACGCTGGCCGGGTCGCTGCGCGAGATATCACGCCCGTTGAACAGCACCTGGCCCGAGCTGGGGCGCAAAAAGGTGGTCAGCAGGTTGAAGCAGGTGGTCTTGCCGGCGCCATTGGGGCCGATCAGCGCATGCACCGAGTGGCGCTTGACCTTGAGGTTCACGTCCTTGACGGCATAGAAGCCGCTGAACTGGCGGCAGAGCTGGCGCGCTTCCAGAATGGGGGCATCGGCCTCGGGGGGAGCAGTCATCGCGGCGCCTCCGATCAGATGAAGGACTGGGTGGCGCCGCCGTCGACCAGCATCGATTCGCCGGTGACAAAGCGGCTGTCGTCAGACGCGAAAAAGCAGGCGGCGCGGGCAATGTCCTGCACCGTGCCCAGGCGGCCCATCGGCGTCTTGGCGATGCGCAGCCGCACTTTTTCTGCATCGACATTGATGCCCACGCCTTCGGTCGGGATGGAGCCAGGGCAGACCGAGTTGACGCGGATGCCGCGTGGCCCTAGCTCTGCCGCTGCTGCACGCGACAGGCCCAGCGCACCGGCCTTGACGCCGCAGTACACCATGCCCTGGGGCATGCCAATAAAGGCGGCCGCCGAGGCGATGTTGACGATGCTGCCGCCGTCGTCCATGGCCTCCGCTGCCGTCTGGATGCCCCAGACGATGGAGTTGAAGCCGGTGCCCACCATGCGCTGCAAGGCCTCGGGCGTGATGTCGGCAATCGGGCCGTAGCGCACCCAGATGGCGTTGTTGACCATGATGTCGAAGCGGCCGTAGCGCTGCTTCAGATCGGCAATCGCGCTGCTGAAGCTGTCGCGGTCGGCCACATTGCCGCCATAGGCGTGGGCGCGTCCGCCCTGGGCCACGATGGCTGCTGCCACCTCGGCGGCCTTGTCCTCGGCACGGTCCAGAATGCCGACGCTGCCGCCCTCGTCAGCGATGGCCTGGACGATGGCGCGGCCGATGCCCTGTGCGCCGCCGGTCACGAGTGCGACCTTGCCTGCAAAGCGTTGTGTCATGGTGTTTGTCTCCTGGTCTCAATAAAAATGGGGTTCGCCGCGCCGGTCTCAGCGGGGGCTCTGGCTGTCGTCAAAACGCGCTTCTTCCAGCCCCGTCAGGGCCAGGCCGTCGATGACGAAGACGGCCCCCGCATCCGGGTGGCTGGAGCGCAGCAGGTTGCCGCTGTTGCTGATCGAGGTGAGGTAGATGGTCTGCAGCGCCGGGCCACCAAAGGCCGGGCAGGTGATGAAGGCATCGGCGGGAAAATCCACTGTGGCCGCCAGCTCGCCACTGGGCGTAAAGCGGGCCAACTGGCCGTTCAGCACCATGGCCACCCAGAGATAGCCCTGGGCATCGACGGTGGCGCCATCGGGCGCCAGGCCCAGCGCAGCGGTGTCGATAAAGGCCTCGCGGGCACCGCAGGCGCCAGTGGCGGGGTCATAGGCATAGCGCCAGATCTGGCGCGCCGGGCTGTCGGCAAAGTAAAGCCAGCGGCCGTTGGGGCTGAAGCAGGTGGCGTTCGCCACTTGAAAGCCCTGGTCCAGCTCGCGCAGGCGGCCATCACCGCTCAGCTGGTAGAGCTTGCCGGTGGGCGACTGCGGCGTCATGCTCATCGAGCCGACCACAAAGCGGCCACCCCGGTCGCAGCGCCCGTCGTTCAGACGCATGCGCTCAGCGCTGTGCTGCACCTGCACGCCCATTGGCGTGATCTGGCCGCTGTCCGGGTCCAGAAAATGGAAGTCATCCTCCAGCGCCAGCAGCAGGCGCCCGCTGCGGCACAGCGCGATGGAGCCGATATGGGCATGCAGTGCCCACTGCTGCTGCCGGTCATCTGCCGGCCAGTAGCGGTGTACCCACTGGGCGCGGCCATCAATCCAGTACAGCGATTGCGTGGCCACATCCCACAGCGGGCATTCGCCCAGCAGATCGCGCTGGGGCAGCAAAGGATGGATGCGCGCGGCCAACGCCGGCGCGGTGAGGGCGTTCATGTCTTGTCTCCTGGTGCGGGCAGCCAAGGGGGCCTGGCTGCTGCGGCTGCGCCGGCCTTTTCTGCTGGGGCCGTGCGCGTACCGGGCGGGTGTTTTTTAGTTAGCGACGGGTGCCGTCGGCAGTTGGTAGCCTTTGAACTGCTCGCGCAGCCGGATCTTGAGCAGCTTGCCGGTAGCGGTGTGGGGCAATTCTTCGACAAACTCCACCGCATCGGGCAGCCACCAGCGCGCCAGCCGGTCCTTCATAAAGTCCAGCACTTCCTGGCCGCTGACATTGGTGCCGGGCTTGCGCACGATGACCAGCAGCGGGCGCTCTTGCCAGCGCTCGTGGTGCACGCCGATGACGGCGGCTTCCTTGACGGCGGGGTGGGCCAGCGCCAGGTTCTCGATGTCGATCGACGAGATCCATTCGCCGCCGGACTTGATGACATCCTTGGCGCGGTCGGTGATCTGCACAAAGCCCTCTTCATCGATCCTGGCCACATCGCCGGTGTTTAACCAGCCTTGCGCATCCAGTGCCGAGCCGGCCTCTTGCCCGTAATAGGCGGAGATGACCCAGGGCCCGCGCACGCGCAGTTCGCCAGGGGCCGGATCGCCGGGCGGCAGCTGCTGCCCCTCGTCATTGAAGATGGCCACATCCACGCCATACATGGGCCGGCCCTGGCGGGCGCGCACATCGATGCGCTCGTCGCGGGCCAGTGCCTCGTGTTGGGGCAGCAGGGTGCTGACGGTGGCCACCGGGCTGGTCTCGGTCATGCCCCAGGCCTGGTTGGCGGTCACGCCCAGCAGGCTGTCGAACTGGTCAATCATTGCGCGGGGCGCGGCAGAGCCGCCCATCATGATGCGTTCGAGCTTCAGGGCATCCTTGTCGCCGGCGGGCAGGCTTTCCACATACTGCAAAAAGCCCATCCAGACGGTGGGAACGCCGAGCGAGAAGGTACAGCCCTCGTCGCGCATCAGCTGGTACAGCGCCTTGCCACTCAAATCCGGCCCGGGCAGCACCAGCTTGGCGCCGCACATGGCGCTGGCATAGGGCAGGCCCCAGGCGTTGACATGGAACATCGGCACGGTGAGCAGCACGCAATCACGGGCGCGCAAGGCCAGGCCATCAGCCGCGCAGACCACCCAGGAATGCAGCACGGTAGAGCGGTGGCTATAGAGCACGCCCTTGGGGTTGCCCGTGGTGCCCGAGGTGTAGCACAGCGATGAGGCACTGTCTTCGGCCAGCTCGGGCCAGTCAAAATCGCCCGCGTCTTCGGCCACCAGGTCTTCGTAGCACAGCAGTGGGGCGGGCAGGTCCATGGTCGGCATCTGGTCGGGCTTGCACAGCGCCACAAAGGCCTTCACGGTTTTGAGGCTGGGCGCCAGCTCGGCCACCAGGCCGGCAAAGCTCAGGTCAAAGAACACATAATCATCGGCCGCATGGTTGATGATGTAGCGGATCTGGTCGGCAAACAGGCGCGGGTTGACGGTGTGCAGCACCGCGCCTGCGCCCGATACGGCGTAGTACAGCTCCAGATGGCGGTGCGTGTTCCAGGCCAGGGTAGCCACGCGTGTACCGCTGGCCATGCCCTGGCGCAGCAGGGCGGCGGCCAGGCGCCGCGAGCGCCGGGACACGGTCAGCCAGTTCGAACGCGTGAGCTCGCCATCCGGCGTGCGAGAGACGACTTCCACCTGGGGATGAAAGCGTGCTGCATGTTCCAGCAAGCCGGAAATCCGCAGCGCGCGCTGCTGCATTAGCCCTTGCATGTTGCTCCTTGTTTTGTTTTATATACCTGTCGGCAGGTAAAAAGTTTAGCAGCCGCAGCAGCGCTGCAAGCTCGGGATTACCCTGGACTTGTCCCCTCCAAAACGCTTGCGGGGAAACCCTGTTGTTTACCGGTCGGCAAGTAGGCATGATGCAGCGAGAACAAGGTGGAGGCGGCCTGCCATCCCCTATCGAGCCGGTGCCCCGCTGCGGTGTGGCGGGGCGGCCGGCACCAGCCAGCAGGAGACAAAGAGCAATGGACAATCACACAATCCACCAGGTGGATGCGGTCATCGTGGGCGCCGGTTTTGGCGGTCTGTGCGCAGTGCACAAGTTCCGGGAGATGGGGCTGAAGATCCAGGCCTTCGAGGCCGGCGGCGATGTGGGCGGCGTCTGGTACTGGAACCGCTACCCCGGCGCGCGGGTGGACCTGCCCAGCATCGACTACAGCTTCTCCTTCTCGCCCGAGATAGAGCAGGAATGGACCTGGTCCGAGCAGTTTGCCGCACAGCCCGAGCTGATGCGCTACTTCAACTTTGTCGCCGAGCGGCTGGACCTGCGCAAGCACTACCAGTTCAACACCCGCGTGGAGAGCGCCCGCTGGGATGAGGCACGCCAGCTGTGGGTGGTGCGTACCAACCGGGGCGAATGCTATGAGGCGCGTTACTGCATCATGGCGACCGGCCCGCTGTCGGTACCGAAGGAGCCCGAGATTGAAGGTATTGAGCGCTTTGGCGGGCAGATCCTGCGCGCGGCGCGCTGGCCGCATGAGCCGGTGGATTTCAGTGGCAAGCGTGTGGGCGTGATCGGCACCGGATCGACCGGCATCCAGATCGTGCAGGAAGTGGGCAAGCAGGCCTGCGAGCTGTTTGTCTTCCAGCGCACGCCAAGCTTTACGATGCCGATGCGCAATGTGCCGCTGGAGGCGGACTATGTGGCCCAGGTCAAGCGCCACTATGCCGGCATCCGCGAGCTGGCGCGCAATAGCAATGTGGGTGGTGTGCGGCCGCAATCGAGCCGCCCCTTCTTCAGCGTGACGCCGGCGCAGCGCCAGGCGCTGCTGGAAGATGCCTGGCTGCAAGGCGGCCTGGCCATGCTGGGCACCTTTGCCGACCTGATGCAGAACGAGCAGGCCAATGAGGAAGTGGCCGAGTTTGTGCGCGGCAAGATTGGCGAGGCGGTAGATGACCCGGCCACCGCCGAGGCGCTCAAGCCACGTGGCTACCCCATCTTTGCCCGCCGCCCCTGCCTGGACACCGGCTACTACGAAACCTACAACCAGCCCCATGTGCATCTGCGCGACTGCATCAGCGACCCGATCGTGTCCATCACCGAGAAGGGCCTGCGCACGCAGTCGGGCGAGGTGGAGCTGGATGTGCTGATCTTTGCCACCGGCTACGACGGCCTGACCGGCGCGCTGCTGGCCTTTGAGGTGGAAGGGCGCGACGGCCTGACGGTGCAGCAGAAGTGGAAGGAGGGCGCGACCTCCTGCCTGGGCATCATGATGCATGGCTTCCCCAACCTGTTCATGACCACCGGGCCCAATGGCCCATCGGCCCTGGCCAATGTGGTGCGCACCAGCGAGAACGATGTGGACTGGACGGCCGCTGCCATCCGCCACATGCAGGCCCAAGGTTTGGGCAGCATTGAGCCCAGCGCGCAAGAGGAGCAGGCCTGGATGGACATCGTCCATTCGCTGGCGCCGCGCACCTTGCTGTCCAAGGCCAAGACCTGGTATGTGGGCGCCAACGTGCAGGGCAAGGCCCCCGGCCTGACCATGTTTACCGGCGGCTTCCAGAAGTACCGCGAGCACTGCAACGCTGCCATCCAGAAGGGCTTTAGCGGCTACCTCTTTGCGCAGAAGCGCGAACGCGAGCGCGCGGCAGACGCCAGCGCAACAGTGGAAAACGCCACGCACTGATACCCTGGTTTTCCAAGCCCTGGAAGGTCGTTAGGCCTCGGGGCTGTGCCTGCCTGCGCCCTGCAGCTGGGCATTTTTATCTTCCACCAAGAGCTGCCAGCCATGAGCAACGTCACCTTTCACAGCGCAGACGGGATAGGCCGTATCTGCATCTCCCACCCGCCATTGAACCTGTTCTCGCACAGCCTGCTGACGGGGCTGAGCGCCGCGCTGGCGCAGTTTGAGGCCGATGCCTCGTTGCCGCTGCTGCTGATCTACTGCGAGGGCCAGTCCTTTGTCGCGGGGGCGGAGATTGCCGAGTTCAACAACCCGGCCTTTTCTGCCGAGGCCATCAATGTGCTGCTGAACCGCATTGAGGCGCAGACGCGCCCGGTTGTGGTGGCCTTGCATGGCACGGTGCTGGGCGCCGGCATGGAGCTGGCCTTGGCCTGCCACTACCGCGTGGCACAAAAGGGAAGCAAGCTGGGCCTGCCCGAGGTGAAGCTGGGCATTTTGCCCGGCGCCGGTGGCACCCAGCGCCTGCCGCGCCTGGTGGGCGCAAGCTTGGCGCTGGACATGATGCTGAGCGGCCGCCCGGTGCCCGCGCAAGAGGCGCTGGCCAGCGGCATCGTCGATGCGGTGGAAGAGGGCGAACCGCTGGCGTTGGGCCTTGCCTTTGGCCGCCAGCTGCTGGCCAGTGGCGGCCAGCCACGCCGCCTGAGCGCGCAAACTGCCCCGCCCGGCGAGCACAGCCAGGCCATCGCATCAGCGCTGGAGGCTGCGCGCAAGAGCCCGCAGTACCCCGCCAAGGAGGCCATTGTGCACTGCGTGCAGCAGGCGCTGACGGCTGACTTTGCCAGCGGCGCCCGCGCCGAGGCCGAGGCCTTCAACCGCTTGCTGCCATCGGCGCAATCGCGCGCACTGCGCCATTTGTTTTTTGCACAGCGCCGCAGCCGGAAGATTCCGGGCCTGGAGCGGCAGGTGCCGGCCGGCAAGATCGAGCAGGTCGGTATTCTGGGAGCCGGCACCATGGGCAGCGGCATTGCGATGTGCTTTTTGAATGCTGGCATCCGCACCGTGCTGGCGGATGCCGCGCCTGCCGGCCTGGAGCGTGGGCTGCAGTTAATCCGATCGACCTACGAGGCCCAGGTGGCCAAGGGCCGCATGGGCGCCGAGCAGGCCAGCGCGCGTTTGGCCTTGCTGACTACGTCACTGGACGACCAGGCGCTGGCGCCCTGCGACCTGGTGATCGAAGCGGTGTTTGAGGACATGTCCCTGAAGCTGCAGGTCTGCCGCCGCTTGGGCGAGGTCTGCAAACCCGGCGCCATCATCGCCAGCAATACCTCGACCCTGGATGTGGATGCACTGGCCCAGGCCACCGGGCGGCCTGCCGATGTGGTGGGCATGCACTTCTTCAGCCCGGCCAACATCATGCGTTTGCTGGAGGTGGTGCGCGGCGCGCAAACCGCCCCGCAGGTACTCAAGACCGTCATCGACCTGGCCGGCAAGATCGGCAAGACGCCGGTGGTATCGGGCGTCTGCTTTGGCTTTATCGGCAACCGCATGGCCGAGGTCTACCTGCGCGAGGCCGAGTTCTTGCTGATGGAAGGCGCCACCCCCGCACAGATTGATGAGGCCGTGCAGGCGCTGGGTCTGGCCATGGGCCCTTGCCGCATGCTGGATATGGCCGGGCTGGATGTGGGCGCCAAGACCGTTATCGAATGCGAGAAGGCCGGCGGCCTGCCGCCCGATGCCAGCTACCGCGCGGTGGTGCGCAAGATGTTTGAGCTGGGCCGCTTTGGCCAGAAAACCAGCCTGGGCTACTACCGCTACGAGGGCCGCCAGGCGCTGCCTGACCCTGAGGCCGGCCGCATTGCAGCCGAGCTGGCGCAGGCGCATGGCATTGCCCAGCGCAGCGATATTGCGGCGCAGGAGATTGTGGAGCGGCTGTTGTACAGCATGGTCAACGAGGGCTGCAAGATTCTGGACGAGGGCATCGCCTACCGCGCCAGCGATATCGATGTGGTCTGGGCGGCCGGCTATGGCTTTCCGGATTTTCGGGGTGGGCCCATGTTCATGGCTGAGGAGATTGGCCTGGCGCAGATCGTGGAGCGGCTGGAGCACCAGGCCACAACGCGCGGCAACCGCTACGGCTACTGGACGGTATCGCCGCTGCTTCAGCGGCTGGCCGCACAGCGCCAGGGCTTTGACAGCCTGCAAGCCGCCTGAGGGCCAGAAGACCGAAACCCATCAATATTGAAGAGCACCGCCATGAAAGACGCCGTCATTGTTTCCACCGCCCGCACGGGCATTGGCCGGGCCTACAAGGGCTCGCTCAACCACACGCGTTCGCCCCACATGATGGGCCACACCATCCAGCATGCGGTGGCGCGCGCGGGAGTGGACCCGGCCGAGGTGGACGATGTCGTGGTCGGCTGCGTGCTGACGGCCGGCACGGCCGGCATGAACCTGGCACGCAATGCCTTGCTGGCCGCAGGCCTGCCGATGAGCGTGGCCGGGCAGACGATAGACCGGCAATGCGCCTCCGGCCTGATGGCGATTGCCACGGCGGCCAAGCAGGTGCTGGTCGATGGCATGCAGGTGGTGGTGGCGGGCGGCTGCGACAACATCACGGCTGTGCAGACCCCTTATATGGAATGGGCCAGCCGCGAGCGCGATCCAGCCGTCATCGCCCATGCGGCCCATGCCTATATGCCGATGCTGCAAACGGCCGAGCATGTGGCGCGCCAGTACCGCATCAGCCGCGAGGCCCAGGATGCCTATGCGCTGGAGTCGCAGTTGCGCACCGCGCGCGCCCAGGCCGCTGGCCTGTTCGACAGGGAGATCGTGCCCTTCAGCACCCAGATGGCGGTGACCGACAAGCTCACCAAGGAAGTCAGCCTGCAAGACGTGACCCTGGCCCGCGACGAAGGCAACCGCCCCGACACCAGCCTGGAAGGGCTGGCCGCGCTCAAGCCGGTGATCGACGGCGGCGTCATCACCGCCGGCAATGCCAGCCAGCTCTCGGATGGTGCCTCGGCCTGCGTGGTCATGGATTCGGTGCTGGCCGAGCGCCGGGGCCTGGAGGTGCTGGGCATTTACCGGGGCATGGCCGTTGCAGGATGCGCGCCGGAAGAGATGGGCATCGGCCCCATCTATGCGATCCCCAAGCTCCTGGCCCAGCACGGGCTGGGCGTGCAGGACATCGGCCTGTGGGAGCTGAACGAGGCCTTTGCCTGCCAGGCGCTGTACTGCCGCGACCAGCTGGGCATCGATCCCGAGCGCTTCAATGTCAACGGCGGCGGCATCTCCATCGGCCACCCCTATGGCATGACGGGCGCCCGCATCGCCAGCCACGCCTTGCTGGAAGGCCAGCGCCGGGGTGTGCGCTATGTCGTGGCCACCATGTGCGTGGGCGGTGGGATGGGGGCTGCTGCGTTGTTTGAGGTTGCGTAAGATGCAACTCGATTACGCCAGCATCCGCCAGACCCTGGATTTCTTGCTCTACGACTGGCTGGAGGTAGAAGCGCTCAGCCGCCATGCGCGCTATGCCGGCCACGACCGCCAGACCTATGGCGCTGTGCTGGACATGTGCGAGCGCCTGGCCGCCGACAAGTTTGAGCCCTTCAACCGCTTGGTCGACCAGCAGGAGCCGCATTTTGACGGCCAGCAGCTGCACCTGCCCGACTGCACACCGGCGGCATGCGCTGCCTATGCTGAATCGGGCATGCTGGCGGCATCGCATGACTACGAGGTAGGCGGCATGCAGCTGCCCTGCGTGGTCGATATGGCGGCCAACAGCATGGTCTCGGCCGCCAGCATCGCCCTCAAGGCCTATTCGATGCTCACGGCAGCCAATGCCGGCCTGCTGATGGCCCATGGCACACCGGCACAGCAAAAGGCCTTTGCGCTGCCCCAACTGCAAGGCCGCTTTTTTGGCACGATGAACCTCAGCGAACCGCAGGCCGGCTCCAGCCTGTCGGACATCACCACACGTGCCGTGCCCGATGGCGCCGACCATGCCGACGACCCGCTGGGCCCGCGCTACCGGCTGAGGGGCCGCAAGATGTGGATCTCTGGCGGCGAACATGCGATGGGCGAGGACATCGTCCACCTTGTGCTGGCCAAGGTGCCCGACGACAGCGGCCAACTGCCCGCCGGCGTGGGCGGCATCTCGCTGTTCATCGTGCCCAAAATCTTGGTGGATACCGAAGGCCGGGTCACCGGCGAGCGCAACGACATCGCGCTGGCCGGGCTGAACCACAAGCTCGGCTACCGGGGCACCGTCAACACCTTGCTGCACTACGGCGAGCAGGGCGGGGCCATTGGCTACCGCGTGGGCGCGCTGGGTGCGGGCCTGCAGTGCATGTTCCATATGATGAACGAGGCCCGTATCCAGGTGGGGCTGGGCGCCACCATGCTGGGCTACGCCGGCTACCTGCAATCGCGCGACTATGCCCGCCAGCGCCCCCAGGGCCGCCCGGTGGCTGCCGGCCAGAAGGTGGTGAAGAACGCGCAGCAGCCCCAGGTGCCGATTGCCGAGCATGCCGACGTCAAACGCATGCTGCTGGCGCAAAAATGCTATGCCGAAGGCGCGCTGGCGCTGCAGCTGTACTGCGCCAAGCTTGTCGACACCAAGCGTGCCGGTGAGCCGCAGCAGGCCGATGCCGCCCAGTTACTGCTGCAGGTGCTCACCCCCATCGCCAAAAGCTGGCCCAGCCAGTGGTGCCAGGAGGGCAACAGCCTCGCCATCCAGGTGCTGGGTGGCTATGGCTACACCCGCGATTACGCCGTGGAGCAGCACTGGCGCGACAACCGGCTCAACATGATCCACGAAGGCACCCACGGCATCCAGGCCCTCGACCTGCTGGGCCGCAAGCTGCGCATGGACGGCGGCGCGGCCTGGGCCTTGCTGCAGGCCGAGATCGCACAAACCGTCGCCGCTGCCAGAACGGTCTCCGCATGCGCCCCATGGGCCGACCGCCTGGCCACCGCCACCCAAGCCCTACAAGCCGCCACCGACGCCGCCTGGTCCAGCGGCAACGCCCAACTGGCCCTCGCCAACGCCACCGCCTACATGACCGCCTTCGGCCATGTCACGCTGGCCTGGCTGTGGCTGGATGTCGCCGTCAAAGCGCATGCGGGCATGGCGGCAGCCGATGCGGGGCAGCAGGCCTTTTTGCAGGGCAAGCTGGATTGCGCGCGCTATTTTTATGCGTATGAGTTGCCGTTGGTGCAGGCCTGGCTGGCGCCGGTGATGGCGGGGGAGGGGTTGTTTTTGGAGGTGGAGGGGAGGGGGTTTTGAGGGGTGTTGTTGGCAACGATCTGTCTTGGTGCCGGATGTGTTGCGTTGCATTTCAGTGCTTGCAGTAACTGCTGGCGGGTGGGTTAGGCTCCATTCGTATGGTGGAAGTGAGGATTGCTGGTTATAGCGATTTGCGAACACGTGGATTACATTAGCAGCACAACAAATGTTGGCAGTTTAAGTCGTACAACTGAACATGGCGAACAGCTAATGACAACCAAAGCCGTCATTGCGATGAATCGTTTTGGCAGTTATGCTATGTAACAAGAAGTGATGACTCAAAACCAATGGCAAAATTTTTTCCCGATCTTGAAAACATAGACAGGCTCACCGTGCCACCCACTGATGGCGAACGGCACCTACTCATGCTTCTGAGTAGCACACTCGATGAAACGTACGAGGTCTATTTCAATCCATATCTTGACGGAGACCGACCCGATGTAATTGTGATTAAACCTGGTTGCGGAGCTCTGATTATTGAAGTCAAGGATTGGAATCTGGTTCACTACAAAGTTGATAGCAAAAATCAGTGGTGCTACAGGACTAGTCTGATCCGTTCACCTCAGCAACAGGCTTTCCGCTACAAAGAAAATCTCTTCAACCTACACCTTCCTGTTCTTGGGCTTCAACATCTCACGAATCCAAATTTCTACAATCTAATTTCGGTCGGCGTTTACTTTCACTGCGCAAGTCGGCAGCAGTTAAATGCATTCTACAGAAATGCGCTTGACGATGTGCGTGAGCGTGCTCTGTCTCTGAACAGAGATCGACAGCGGATCGGTCTGATCAACTACGAAAAACAAATGGATAGGTGTGATCGCGCTCGTTTCAAGCTGGAGCGGGATCTAGGAATGTCGTGGGGATACGACAATGTTACTAAGAAGCTCCAGCTGTTTGACAAGCGTGGAAAGCATCCACTTTTCACATCGGAAATCTACGAGGATTTCACTCGTAGATTGCGCCCCCCTGTACACACTCAGCAACAAGGGGTCATGGTCGCCTTCGATGCGAAACAGCAGGCCTTAACTGTGAGCAATCCTGGGTTTGCGAAAGTAAAGGGAGTCGCGGGTTGTGGAAAGACAACAATCCTCGCGCAGCGTGCGATCAATGCTCATGCGCGTCACCAGAGCCAAGTATTAATTCTAACTTTCAATATTACTTTGCGGCATTATATCCGCGACACGGTTAGCCGACTACAGGGTGGCAGCGGAGAATATTACGAAGTCATCCACTATCACGCTTTCATCAACTCCCAATTGAACAATTACGGCATTAGTCTGAAATCTAAGTTAGATGAACTCTCTTCAGCCCAACGCCCCAACCTCGACAAAATTTTCGGTATGAAGAGTCTGTTTGAAGGCGTAAACACTGAGAGGTATCAGACGATCCTTATTGACGAAGTCCAAGACTACGATCCCGAGTGGATCAAACTCGTCCGTGACTGTTTCTTGGCCGAAAACGGTGAGATGATTTTGTTCGGGGATCAGTCGCAGAACATCTACGACCGGCCGAGTGATGGCCGCGAATCTGCCGTCGTTTTGGGCTTCGGTAGTTGGGTCCGACTAACGAAGTCGTATAGATCTGCGGCGGACGCTTCACTGCTCGAACTGTTCAGGAACTTCCAAATGAAGCACCTGATCCGAAAGTACGTTGATTCTGAGATCTTTGATTTCAAAGTTACCCAGGCCAGCATGCGCTATGACCTTCTAAACTATGAGGCATACGGGAAAGCTTACGACCCAGTTTTCATTTTCGAAAAAATCCAGAGTTATATCCGAGAATACCAACTGCACCCCAATGACATTGCGATAGTCAGTTCGAAAGTGGAATGGCTGATACCCCTGAATGAGGCATTTAAAAAATTTGAGAAGACAAAGGTTATGTTTGAGGAGGAGGCCGAGATAAAAGCAATTGCTGTCTACATAAACGTAGAATCGGAGCCATTTAAGGAAGAAATTGACAAGATTAGGCGTCGCAAGAAGTGCTTTTTCATGCAGAACTCTGGTTTGATCAAGCTCTCTACAATTCACAGTTTCAAGGGTCTAGAAGCGAAAACCGTATTCTGTATCATCGCGCCAGAGGATGAGGCTGAAATGGTGTATACCGGGGTAACCCGCGCGCAGAAAAATTTAGTGGTATTCGACTCCTCGGAAAGTAGGTTTCGCACCTTTTTTCATGCGCATATGACCGTAGTCTAGAAAGTGCGGGGCTTTTGCTGGTGTCGAGGCGTGGACAGAAATTTACACTATTTTTATACCGTAAGTCCAAGGCACACCCGTTATTCTTAAACGCTGAATGCGCCAGCGAGGACGTGACTCAAGGACCGCTGTCGCTTGAGGATTCAATTGACCAATTCAACACAATTGCCAGATTTCTAGCGGGCAGCAAGTTAATAGTGTCCCTCAATTGATGACAACAAAGATCGAGAGAAATCTACCGATTTTTTAATTGGCCTGCTGCCCGAGGCAAGCATTCAGCAAAATCAATCCGCACTCAGCAAACGAGGCCGCACTGCCGAGGCCCCCTCAACTTTTAAGTACGCGATCCTGATCTTGAAACGCTCTTTCAGCGATTGAAGTGCAGCTTCAAATTCTTCAGTGTCATCGGTCAAAGTTCTTACGACGAAGCGATCACCTGCGGGATCGTAATACCCGCTGTGTAAGGATATGACCAGCCTTGCATCCTTGGCCAGCGTCTCGCCAATGGTCTGGTTGATCTGCTCTGCCTCGGTTTTGTTGAGCTGGCTGTTGACCAGCTTCACTAGTGCATATTGCGGCTGGGAGTCGATGTACTTTTGGTCCTGGGGGCGGAGGTTCTTGACATATACCTTCAGCGATGGATAGCCCGCCCGGGTATTGTCCATCTCGGATTGCAAGTGGCGGTCAGAAAAGTAGTCCACCAGCTCCTTGTTGAGTTGGGCGATAACGGCAGATGCCCGGATGTGCTGGTTGACGGTCCCGGGGCTCAGATCCTTGTTGCCGTTTTGAAGAAGGTTCTCCTTGACGGCTTCATAGAGGGGGCTGCCGGGCGGGAAGGTCGAGACCGTTTGCGCAGTGGCCATGCCGTTGAGAAATACGACCAGAAAACACCGAACCATACAGCTCTTGAGCATCGTCCACACCTTGGAAAAAACATGGGCATGTTGTTGCCCGAAACCCGAATGGGATTCCAAGCGATGACTCTAAGTACCTGGTCAGGAGACATGTGGGAGATTTGAGGTCGTTCGCAGTCAGGCCCGCAATGCCGTGCCTAAATCCTGCAAATCTTGCGCGCACTGCCGCAAGTGTGCCTGCATCTTCTCGGTTTGCACCAGCACCGGCTCCAGCGCATGGCTGCAAGCATCCACCGCAGCAGAAAACGCTGCCTCTATCTGCACGCGCACAGCATTTTGCAAAGCCGCGTAGAGCGCATCAGGACCAGCGATAGCCGCTGGCAGCACCACAGCAGCGGCTTCCGTTGGCAGCTCAGACAACACATAGCCGCCCAAATGCCCTTGCAACTGCTCACTGATCTCAGCTCGCACCAGCGCAGCAACCTCAGCAGACAGCACAGGCAACCGGTCCGCATACCGCTCCAGCACCCCAGGCAGCGCAGGAATGGTCCGGCGCCATGCAGCGCGCAGCATCGCCGCCTTGCTTTGCTGCAGCCGCTCTTGCTCCTGGGCCAAGGCCCGTTGCAGGTCTTGCAGCTCGGGCAGCAACTCTGCCTCGATGGCGCCTTGAACGTTTTCTTCCAGGTGGTGCAGCAGCACCTCGGCCGGTTTGCGCTGTTTATAGGCCTGGGCGGGGGCCAGTACCTCGGTGATGGCGGTGTAGAGGCGCAGCAGGCCGGCGTCGGCCAGCGCGTTGGGGCCTGGCTGGCTGCGTGCGGCGTGGACGGAGATGGAGACGGGGTGCTTCAGCACCGCCGCATCAATGGCCAGCTGGCGCAGCTTGTCCTGGGCGCGTGTCTGCACGTCGGCCTCTTGCAGCGCGCGGTTGGCTGGGGTTTTGTTGCGCAGGCATTTCTGGATCTCGCCGTCCACTTCGTCTTCTTCGATCAGGTCACTGCGGGTGATGACCGGTAGCAAGGGCTTGTTGCGGCGCAGTTCGCGGGCGAGTTCGTCCAGCTCTTGCACCTGGCCGGGGGAGGTGGAGCTGCTGAGCCAGAGCAGGCCGTCGGCGCTTTCGGTAAAGCGCTGGGTGAGTGCGGCGTTCTCGGGGGTGACGGAGTGCAGGCCGGGGGTGTCCAGCAAGACCAGGCCCGTGCCCAGGCACAGGCCTTGCAGCCGTGCTGTGGTCTCGGTGGCGCCTTCGCGCAGGGGCTCGTCGCTTTCCACCACCGCCCCATCTGCCAGGTGAAAAAAGCGCACGGGCTGGCCCTGCGCGGCAAAGCGTTCAGCCAGAAAATTGCAGAGCGAGCTTTTGCCGGCATTGAACTTGCCAAACACCAGCAGGATTACGCGCTGCTCAAAGTCCTGGGCCAGGCTACGTGCGGGTTGCAGCGCAGACCATTGCTGCGCCCAGCGCGCCTGCAGATCCTGGCATTGCTGGTGCAGGGCCTGGGTTTGCTGGGCCAGCGGGTGGCTGGCTTGCAGGCCGGGTGTTGGTGCCAGGGCGCTGCCCAGGCCTTGTTGCAGCTGGGTTTGCCAGGCTTGAAGCTGCTGCAGCTGGGAATGCAGTTGCGCCATCCCTGCTCGGTCCGGCCCGGCTGAGCCACCACCCGCATGGGCCAGAAACTGCTGCTCGCCGGCCATGGCATTCATGCGGTGGTCTCCAGTGCTTCGAGTGCGCTAAAGGCGGCCAGGGCCTGGGCGCTGGCTTGTACCTGGGCTTCTTGGTGGCCAATGCGCTGCACCAAGGCCTGGCGGTCGGCGGACAGCTCAAAGTAGCGGGTAAAGGCCTGCGCCAGTGCGCCGCGCCCGGCGGTTTCGCAAAACAGGCGGCGCAGGTCCTGGCGGTATTTCACCGAGACGCCCATGACGGCGACCATCACGCTGTCCAGGCTCTTGACCTGGGTCTGTTGCTCCAGCGGTAGCTCCACCACGCCATGCTTGGTCAGGATGGCGCTGATGCTGATGCAGGCCTTGGAGTAGGCGACCTGCAGGCGGTTGCGCTCCAGCTTGCCGGGTGTCATCTTGAACTGGTCGGCAAAACTGTCGGGCGTGAGCGAATGGTCCGGCCCCTGCACATCGAGCACGGCCTGGATGTCCTGGCAGGTCTTGTCTTGCACGGCAGCCAGGTCGTGTGCAAAGCGCTGGCCTTGCTCTGCCTGCAGCTGGCGCAGTTGGGCCAGGCCCAGCTGGCGCTCGGCATGCAGGGCCTGGAGCTGGCTGCGAATCTCTTGCAGCAGCAGGGCTTTCTCATGGCTGCGCGCCTGGGGCACCTGGGCGAGCGCGTGCTTGAGGGACTGCTGCAGCGCCGGGATGCCGCTTTTTTCCAGCAGCAGTTTTTTGGCGCCATCCACGCCCTGGCGGTAGCGGGTGGACGAGACGGCCAGCCACATCTGGCCGGCGGCTTGCGCGGCGATGGCGCCGTTCACCTGCTGTTGGGCGGCGTCGTCGTCCAGCTGGTCGATCTGGGTCAGCACGCAGAGCGTTTGGCGCCGGGTGCGCTCGGCATCGGCGTGCAGCGCCTGCAGCAGGCTGCGCTCGCGGGCATCAAGTTCGCCTTCCTTGGCGGCATGCACAAACAGGCGGATATCGGACTCCAGCCAGGTGGCGCGGTGCGCATGGTCGTCATCGGCCTGGTCCACATCGGCGTCCAGCCCCGGCGCGTCGAGCCAGCGCACCTGGTCATGCACATGTCCGGACAGCGCCACGGTTTCGCGCCGGTCGGCCACGGCAAAGGTGGGGCTGCCGATCAGCTCATTGAGCAGGCGGCTCTTGCCATGGTTGTACTTGCCCACCACGGTGACGACGGGCTGCAGGCCGCGCTCGGCCAGCACGCGCAGCCGCGCCAGATCCTGCCTGCGCTGGGGCAGCACGGCGCCAATGGCCTGCTCGGCGTGGCTGCGGGTGTCGTTGAGGTTCATGGGGTTGGCCCTTGTTATCCGTTGCCAGGCTGCAGCATCAATCCAGGCGAATGCCGCGCTCTTTGATCAGCTTGCCCCAGCGCGCCAGCTCCTGCTGCAGGTGCGTGGCCAGTGCCTGGGGCGTGCTGCCAATGGGCTCGGCGCCCACGCTTTCGAGCTTTTTGAGGGTATCGGGCTGCTGCATCGCCCCATTGAGCACCTGGTTGAGCCGGGCCACCACCTGGGGCGGCGTGCCGGCGGGCGCAAACACCGCAAACCAGGGCGATACCTCGTAGCCGGGCAGGCCGGCTTCGGCAATCGTGGGCACATCGGGCAGCGCAGAGGAGCGCTTGGCGGTGGTTACGCCCAGCGCGCGCAGCTTGCCCGACTGGATATGGGGCCGTGCCGAGGTGATGCTGTCAAACATCAGATCGACCTGGCCGCCCAGCATGTCGGTAATGGCTGGGCCGCTGCCTTTGTAGGGCACATGCATCAGCTCCACCCCGGCGGTGGAGGCAAACACCTCGCCGGCCAGGTGGATGGAGGTGCCGTTGCCAGCGGATGCATAGCTGAGCTTGCCGGGGTTGCGGCGTGCATGGGCCAGCACGTCTTGCACCGACTTGTCGGGGCTGCGCGCGGCATTGACCACCAGCACATTGGGCACCACCGCCAGCAGGCTTATGGGCGCAAAGTCCTTGACCGGGTCGTAGGCCAGCTTGGCGTACAGCGCCGGGTTGGTGGCCATGCCGATCGAAGTGATCATGATGGTGTAGCCATCAGCGGGCTGCTTGGCGACATAGTCGGCGCCAATATTGCCGCCGGCGCCGGGCCGGTTCTCGATCACAAAGGGCTGGCCCAGCTCGCGCGCGGCCCTATCCCCCAAGGTGCGGGCAATGACATCCATCGCGCCACCGGGCGGAAAGGGCACCACCCATTTGATGGGCTTGGCCGGCCAGGCGGCATCGGGTTGCGCCATGGCGGCGCCTGGCAGCGCCAGGGCAGCCAGCAGCAGGGCTAGGGTTCGCCGTTGCATCGTCATCTGCGTTTGCCTGTCTGCTTATCGGATGGAGGAGGGGTGCTTGGCCAGTGGCGTCACTGTTATCTGCATGTAGGGGAACAGCGGCAACTGGCTCAGCGTGTTGTGCAGCTCGTCATTGCTGGCCACATCGAAGACGCTGTAGTTGGCGTACTCGCCCACCACACGCCACAGGTGCGGCCATTGTCCGGATTCCTGCAGTTGCTGCGAATAGGCTTTTTCCGCAGCCTTGATGCGCGCGGCCTCTTCGGCGGGCACGCTGGCGGGGATGTTGACGACCATATGGACAAGATAGAGCATGGTTTTTTCCTAAAGCGGGATCAGACGGCGGGACGAACGGCAGCCACGGAGACGCTGGGCGCCTCTTGCTTGCCACGGTAGTAAAGGATGAAGAAGCCAATGGCGAGCGCAGCGACCAGGCCGGGCAAGGCAAACACCAGGAAGTTCATCTGCAGCGGCATGGCCGCAGCCATCAGCCAGCCACCCAGCAGCGGGCCCACAATGGCGCCGGTGCGCCCCACACCTGAGGCCCAGCCCAGCCCGGTGGAGCGGATGGCCTGTGGGTAGAACTGGGCGGTGTTGGCATACAGCAGGATCTGCGTGCCGATGGTGGTGGCGCCGGCAATGGCGATCAGCAGGTAAAGCACCGGCATGGGGCTGTTGAAGCCCAGCAGCGCGATGGCCACGGTGCCCAGCGCAAAGAAGGCCAGCACCACCTTGGGCAGGCTGAAGCGGTCGCCCAGCCAGCCGCCGGCAATGGCGCCGACCACGCCGCCAAAGTTCAGCATCAGCAGGAACGACAGGCTCGACCCCAGGCTGTAGCCGGCCGTGGCCATCAGCTTGGGCAGCCAGGAGCCCAGCGCATACACCATCAGCAGGCAGCAGAAGAAGGACAGCCAGATCATGAAGGTGCCCATGGCGCGGCCTTTCAGGAAAAGATCCAGCATCGGCACGCCGGCGCCCTTGGCCTCGGTCTGCAGCAGCTGCACATCGCTGCCCATGGCCACATCGGGTGCGACCTGCGACAGCATCTGGCGCGCTTTGGCCTGCTGGCCCTGGCGCAGCAAAAAGCCTACCGACTCGGGCAGCTTCCACAAGATCAGCGGCAGCAGCACCAGCGGCAGGGCTGCGGCAAAGAACATGGACTGCCAGCCAAAGCGCGGCAGCATGTAGATGCCCAGGCCCGCGCAGAGCACGCCGCCCAAGGAGTAGCCGCTGAACATCAGCGCCACCAGGGTGCTGCGAGCGCGCTTGGGCGCGTACTCGTTGATGAGGGCCACGGCATTGGGCATCAGGCCGCCGCAGCCCAGGCCGGCAATAAAGCGGAAGATGCCAAACTCGGTGGGCGAGGTGGCAAAGCCGCTCATGAAGGTGGCGATGCTGAACAGCACAAAGCTGATGGCCACGCCCTTTTTGCGGCCGATGCGGTCGGCCAGCGGGCCAAAGATGAAGGCGCCAAACATCATGCCGAACAGCGCATAGCTGCCCAAGGCGCCGGCCTGCACGGGCGAGAGGCTCCACTCCTTCATCAGCACGGGCAGCACGGCGCCGTAGATGAACAGGTCATAGCCATCAAACACCAGCAGCAAGCCGCATAGCAGGGTGACCATCCAGTGGAAGCGCGTAAAGCGGGCGTTGTCTATGACCTGGTTGACGTCCAAGGTTTTCATCTCTGTCTCCTTTTATAAGGGCTGGGTTGTTCAGCCCGGTTTGGCTTCATGGGCCGGTATCACTGCAATGGCCTTGATCTCCACGATGTAGCCGGGCGCGCCGCCCAGCATGTGTGCGCCCACCGCCGTCCAGGCGGGAAGCGGATGGCTGTGCAAAAAGCGGTTGCGCACCTGCATGAACAAGGGCAGGTCGCGCATATCGGTGTGAAAGCTGGTCAGATCAACCACATCGGCCAGGCTGACGCCTGCGGCCTCCAGCACCAGCTGCAGGTTGGCAAAGGCCTGCGTGATCTGGGCTTCGCGGTCCTCGACCAGCTGCAGGTCGGGCTTGCGGCCGATCTGGCCGGATACATAGACGGTGTTACCGACCCGGATGGCCGGGGCGTAGCCGATCTGCTCGTACACCGCCTCCATGCCGGGCGGAACAATCGCTTGGCGATCAGTCATGGTGTCTCCTGGGCCCGCGCATTGCTGCAGCTTTGCAGTGCTGCGCGGGCACGGTTTTTCTTTTTTGAATGAGTAGGGCGGTTGGCGGCGGGCTGCGCTCAGCCGTTGTCGCCACCGGCTACGGGCAGCACCGCACCGGTGATGTAGGCCGCCTCGTCGGAGGCCAGAAACAGGATTGGGCCGACCTGGTCATCGAGGCTGCCGTAGCGCTTGAAGTAGTTGGACTCGGTCACCTGCTGCACGGCTTCGCGCATCCAGGTCTGCTCCTGCGGGCTGTCGCCTGCGGCATTGCGCGGCACCCGCCGGGGCGGCGCATTGGTACCGCCGGGGGCCGAGGCGACGACGCGGATGTTCTGCGGTGCGTATTCCATCGCCAGCGACTGCGTCAAGGCATTGACGCCGCCTTTGGCGGCCGAGTACGGCACCCGGCGAATGCCGCGCGTGGCGTTGGATGACACATTGACGATGGTGCCGCCGCCGCGTGCCAGCAGATGCGGCAGCACGGCATGGCAGGCATAGAGGGTGGGCATCAGCGAGCGGCGGATTTCTGCATCGATCTGCGCGGGCTCGAACTCGGCAAAGGGGCGCATGCGGATCGCGCCGCCCACGCCGTTGACGAGAATGTCGATGCCGCCAAACAGCTGCGCGGCCTGGGTCATGGCGGCCTGCGCGCCTTCGTAGGTTTCCAGGTCGGCCACCAGGCCGGCCGCATTGGCGCTGCCAGCCTCGGCCGCCACCTCGGCAATAAAGTCGGCCCGGTCGACCAGCAGCACCTTGGCGCCTTCAGCCACGGCGCGCAGCGCCACGCCCCGGCCAATGCCCTGGGCCGCGCCGGTGACCACCATCACCTTGCCGGCAAAGCGCTGGTAGCTTGCGGGTTGCAGCGGCGCGTTCATGCCAGGGCCTCCGCCACGGCGGCCACCGGAGGGGTGGGCGTGAACTTTTCGTAATGGAAGTTGGCGGGCACTATGCCTTCGGCCTTAAAGTGCTTTTGCACCGCATCCACCATGGGCGGCGGGCCGCAGAGGTAGACATCCACATTGCCGCCATGCAGTGCCTGGGCAGGCAGGTGGTGGGTGACATAGCCCTGGCGCTCATGCCCGGTTTGCGGATCGGCCACGCAGGTGCTGAAGGTAAAGCCCGGGATCTGCAGCGCATAGGCCTGCAGGCGCTCGACCAGCACCAGGTCCGCATCGCGGGTGACGCCATAAACCATATGGATGGGCTGGGTTGCTCCGTTGCGGGCCAGCACCTCCAGCATCGACAGGAAGGGCGCCAGGCCCGTGCCGCCCGCCAAGAACAGCAGCGGCCGCGTGACTGCGCGCAGGTAAAAGCTGCCCAGTGGCCCGGTCATCTGCAGCGGCTCGCCCTGGCTGGCGCCTTGGAGCCAGCTGCTCATCAGGCCGCCGGGCACCTGCTTGATCAGAAACGTCATACGGCCATCGCCAGGCGCCGAGCTGAACGAGTAGGAGCGGTGCTGGCTGCTGCCCGGCACGCCGATATTGACGTACTGCCCGGGCAAAAATGCCGGTGCGGCCTCTGCCACATCCAGCGCCAGTTCATAGGCGGCATCGCCAAAGGGCTGCACGGCGCTCACTGCGGCGTTGAACTGGCTGGTGCCGGTCTTGCAGGCGGTGGAGGGTACCGGCACGGCGATCACGCAGTCGGACTGCGGCACCATCTGGCAGGTCAGCACCAGGCCCTGGCCGGCCTCGTCCTTGGTCAGTGCGTCGTCGATGTAGTCGTCACCCAGGTCGTAGGTGCCGCTTTCGGCCTTGCACTTGCAGGTCCCGCAGACGCCGTCCGAGCAGTCCATCGGCAGGTTGATGCGGTTGCGGAAGGCGGCATCCAGCACTTTTTCGTGGGCGCCGCAGTCCACAAAGCGGGTGACCCCGTCCTCAAAGTTCAGGGCAATGCGATAGCTGTTCATGGTGGTCTCCTGGCGTGTCAGATGTGGTAGACATCAATGACCTGGCGGATGTAGTCGTTCTTGAGGACGATCTTCTTGCGGGCGATGAGGAAGCTGTCAGCCGCTTTGCGCAGGGTCAGAAAGACCGTGCCAAAGAAGTGATCGGTCTGCTTGTAGCGGTGGCTGAGCGTGTGAAAGTTGTAGCGGACCTCCACCGTATCGGCCTGCTCGGCCAGCACTTCCACATTGGTAATCATGTGGTTGGTGCGCGGCTCGGGCATGGATGCGCTGGAGCGCTCGGTCTTGATGCGGAAGACCCGGTCTTCCAGCCCATTGCGATTGGGGTAGTAGATCAGCGAGATCTGGCTGTGCGGGTCGTCGGTGAGCTGGTCATCGTCGTCCCAGGCGGGCATCCAGTACTCCGCGTCGGGCGCGTAGAGCGCCAGCCAGGGCTCCCATTCGCGGTCGTCCAGGTAGCGGGCCTCGCGGTACAGAAAGGCGCAGATGGCGCGGTGGTCGACTGCGTTGCTGTGGCTGTCGGTGCTCATGGCTGGGCTCCTGCGCGCTCTTGCTGCACGGCCTTGCGCATGGTCTTGGCCCAGTAGTCGTGCTGGCAGACGAACAGGCCTTCGTCCTCGCTGCGCTCACCGCTGAGCAAGGGGCTCATGCCCATCTTCTTCGCGTTCTCGTCGGGGCCCTCGATCCACAGCGGTGCGCCACGGCTCATGTCGTTCCAGCGCACTGCGCTGCCGGCATAGCCTGCCTGGCAGGCGCGGAACTCTTCCAGGTCATCGGCCGTGCCCATGCCTGAGACGTTGAAGAAATCCTCGTACTGGCGGATGCGGGTGGCGCGGTCTTGTGCGCTTTCGCCCTTGGGGCCAAAGCAGAAGATGCTGATCTCCGTCTGGTTCACGTTCAAGGGGCGGGCCACGCGGATCTGGGTGCCGAACTGGTCCATCAGGAACACATTGGGGTAGAGGCAGAGGTTGCGGGTTTGGCGCACGATGAAATCTGCGCGCTCCTGGCCCACGCGCTGGGCCAGCTCTTCACGCTGGTTCCAGATCGGGCGCACCTCGGGGTTCAGGGTGTTGGTCCACAGCAGGATGTGGCCGTTCTCAAAACCATAGACGCCGGCGACCGACTTGCTCCAGTTGTTGGCATCGGTGGCCTTGGTGCCTTCGGCATTGCGGCGGCTCATCGTGGCGGCATAGTTCCAGTGCACGGAGCTGACGTGGTAGCCGTCGCAGCCGTTTTCCATCTGCATCTTCCAGTTGCCGTCATAGATGTAGCTGGAGTTGCCGCGCAGCACTTCCAGGCCCTCGGGCGCCTGGTCCACGATCTGGTCGATGATGACCCGGGTCTCGCCCAGGTAGTCTTCCAGCGGCTGCACATCGGCGTTCAGGCTACCAAACAGAAAGCCCCGGTAGTTCTGGAAGCGCGCGACCTTGGTCAGGTCGTGCGAGCCGTTCTTGTTGAAGGTGATCGGGTACTCGGTGGTTTTCTCATCCTTGACCTTGAGCAGCTTGCCGGCGTTGCTGAAGGTCCAGCCATGGAAGGGGCAGGTGAAGCTGCCCTTGTTGCCATGCTTTTTGCGGCACAGCATGGCGCCCTTGTGCGCGCAGGCATTGATCACTGCATGCAGCTCGCCTTGCTTATCGCGGGTGATGATGATGGGCTGGCGGCCGATCGACGTGGTGTAGTAGTCGTTGTTGTCGGCGATCTGGCTCTCGTGCGCCAGGTAGACCCAGTTCGATTCGAACAGGTACTTCATCTCCAGCTCGAACAGCTCGGGGTTGGTGAAGATGTCGCGGCGGCAGCGGTAGATGCCGGCTTCCTTGTCGTCGTGCAGGGCTGTCTCCAGCAGTTGTTCGACGGCGCCGAAGGTGTCGGTAGAGGCAATCGTGGTCATGGTGAGGTCTCCTGGGGTACAGCTCCGCCTCGCAACGCTGATCGCGGCGCGAATGGCTAGGGGAGGGAGGATGGGTCTGGGGGCGGGGGCACTGCCTGCTAGGCGGCACCCCGGCCGTGGGGCGTCAGGCGATCAGGCCGCCAGGCGTGGGCGTTCCACGATCTGGTTGTCGACACCGCCGACCAGCGCGCTGAGCGTGATGTCGAAAACGATCTCGGCAAAGGGGCCGCTCAGGCCCTGGGCGCGGATGCTGGCCTCGTCGCTGTGCTCGGTCAGCGGGGGCACCAGGCCTTCGCGGGTGGCGTAGGCAAAGTCGTCATACACCAGAGGGTCGCCATCGATGTTGATCTGCGTGGTGAGCTTGCGGTGACCATCGGCCGTGACGAAGAAGTGGATGTGCGCGGGGCGGTTGCCATGGCGGCCCAGCTGGTTGAGCAGGGCCTGGGTGGGGCCATCGGGCGGGCAGCCATAGCCCATGGGCACGATGCTCTGGAATTTGTAGCGGCCTTGCGCATCGGCAATGATAGTGCGGCGCATGTTGAACGGCTTTTGCTCGCCGGTGGGGTCAAAGTGCGAGTAGAAGCCCTTGGTGTTGGCATGCCAGACCTCGACCTGCGCACCAGGCACTGGCTGGCCGTCAGCACCGTAGACGGTGCCGTGCATGATGAGGGTGTGGCCGGCGGTGTCGCTGCCGTCATCAAGGCGGCCATGGCCTTGCACTACGGGGGCGCCTGCCACGTAGAGCGGGCCTTCAATCGTGCGTGGTGTGCCATTGGCCACGCCCAACGCGGCGTCTTCGGCATCCATGCGCATGTCAAAGTAGCGGTCCAGCCCCAGGCCGGGCGACAGCAGGCCGGCCTCGCCGCGCGCACCGAGCTGGTTCAGGTAGGCAACGCCGGCCCAGTATTCGTCGGACGTGATGTCCAGGTCTTCAATGGCCTTGAACAGGTCGGACAGGATGCGGTGGATGATCTGCTTGGTGCGCGGGTTGCCACCGTCCTGGTTGAGGCCGCTGGCCAGACGCAGAAAATCCTGCACGTCGGGGGTGTTGAAGATAGGGGCGCTCATCGTAGTCTCCTTGTCGTAAATTCTTGGGGTCAATCTATCTGTCTATCCGGCGATACGTCTGTCGCATCAGGCGGCCACCGGCACGCTCACACAACTGCGGTCCCTGCGGAAATGCCGCACGCGGTCTTCATCCAGTGTGATGCCCAGGCCCGGTGCCGTGGGCACCGTCAGGTGGAAATCCTTGTACTCCAGCGGCGTGGCCAGAATCTCTTCGGTCAGCAGCAGCGAGCCAAACAGCTCGGTGCCCCATTGCAGCTCGCGGAAGGTAGAGAACGCATGGGCCGAGGCGATGGTGCCCACGCCGCCTTCGAGCATGGTGCCGCCATACAGTTCGATGCCGGCCGCATCGGCAATGGCAGCCACTTGCTGCGCAGCCTGCAGCCCGCCCGATTGCTCGGTCTTGATCGCAAACACATCGGCGCCGGCGACCCGAGCCAGTGCCAGTGCCGAGGCCGGGCCGGTCAGCGATTCATCGGCCATGATGGCAATGGCGTAGCGGCCTTTGAGGCGGGCCAGCACATCGGCGCTGGCCACCGGCTGCTCGGCCAACTCGCAGCCCGCATCCACCAGGCCAGCCAGGCCGTGGTGCGCTTCCAGCTCGCTCCAGGCCATGTTCACATCAACCCGCACCGAGGCCAGATCGCCCAGCGCCTTCTTGATGGCCGCCACGTGGGCCACGTCATCGCGCACGGCCTTGCGGCCGATCTTGAGCTTGAAGATCTGGTGGCGGCGCATTTCCAGCATGCGCTGCGCTTCTTCGATGTCGCGGCCGGTGTCGCCTGAGGCCAGGGTCCAGGCCACAGGCAGTCGGTCACGCAGGCGGCCGCCGAGCAGCTCGGACACGGGCAGGCCGGTGCGCTGGCCCAGCGCATCGAACAGCGCCGTCTCGACCGCGCACTTGGCAAAGCGGTTGTCGCGGATGGCCTGGCTCAGCCGCGCCATCAGCGCGGGCACGCGGTTGGCGTTGGCGCCCAGCATCTGCGGCACAAAATAGGTATCGATGGCCAGCTTCATGCCCTCGGGCGATTCGGCGCCATAGGCCAGGCCGCCAATGGTGGTGCCCTCACCAATGCCCACCGTGCCATCGGAGCAGCGCACGCGCACCAGCATCAGGGTCTGGCCGTTCATCGTGGCCATCGACAGCTTGTGGGGGCGAATGGTGGGCAGATCGACCAGCAAGGTCTCCACCTGTTCGACGACAACGGTGCCTGCTGCCGTATATGCCGCAGGTCGGGCGCTGTCTTGGGGTGGCTGTGTGTTTTGCATGGATGCTATTGAACGACGCAGCGCGCCACTTGATCCAACACCGAATTTGTCTTGTTTTATACCTTGCAGGTATGGTGTGTAGTTTGAATATTAAAAAACAATGACTTAAAATCGCTGCATTCCCATATCTATGGTTTTCCCTGATGGATCTGCGCCATATCCGGTATTTTGTGGCCGTGGCCACTACCCGCAACTTCACCCGCGCGGCTGAGCAAATGCATATTGCGCAGCCACCGTTCAGCCGCCAGATCCAGCAGCTGGAGGACGAGCTGGGTGTGCAACTGATCCAGCGCAACAGCCGCCCGGTGCGCCTGACCGAGGCCGGGCGCCTCTTCTATGAGCAATCGCTGCAGGTGCTGCAGCGGGTGGACCAGATGAAAAGCGCGGCCCGCCAGGTGGGGTTGAACCAGCGGCAGTCGATCTCGATCGCCTATGTGGCCTCCACCCTGTATGGCGGCCTGCCGATGCTGGTGCGCATGTTCCGCAAGCGCTACCCGGATACCGATGTGCACCTGGTGGACATGGGCTCGATCCAGCAGATCCAGGAGCTGCGCTCGGGCCGCATCGACCTGGGTTTTGGCCGCATCCGCACCAATGACACCTCGGTGGCGCGCACCGTGCTGCGCGAAGAAAAGCTGGTGCTGGCCATTGCGCCAGGCACCCCTTTGGCCGCCGACACCGGCCGCATCCGCCTGCCCGAGCTGGCAGGCCAGCGCCTCATCGTCTACCCTAAGGACCCGCGCCCCAGCTTTGCCGACCATGTGCTGGGCCTCCTGCATGACCAGGGCATACAACCCGCCGAGGTGCATGAGGTACGTGAACTGCAAGCCGGCCTGGGCCTGGTCGCCGCCGAGATGGGCGTCTGCATCGTGCCCGCAGCGGCACGCCTGCGCTCGGACCTGGTCTACCGCCTGATCGACGACGAGCGCGCCACCTCACCGATCATCCTGAGCCACCGTGTCAATGATGACTCCTGGTATATCGCTGCGATCAAGGAGCTGACGGCCGAGATGTATGCGCAGAACCCGCCTTGGTTGGATTTTGAGACGAATGCGTTTCCGGCGGGGGAGATGTATGGGCTTGTGGGAAAGAGGTGAGGGGGCTTGCTGCGCTGTGGAGTCTCAGTTGCGGATTGCGTGCGAGTGAGAGCGTTGTCTGTTCTCAGGTTATTGCGATGACCGTAGAGAAGGGCCTTGATGAATTTCATGGCGGTTAACGACTCTCTGCTGCCGCTCAGCTTATTCCGTAGCTGGAATTCGACTTATCCCGAAATAGGATTGTGGAAATGGCATTGATTTAAGGACGCTTGAAAAGAACAGTCATTTCAGCCCGCGGAACTTTGTAGCCGCAAGCTTTAAAAAAGTGTTTCGCCCCACCCATGGCCTTGATGTAAATTGGCACGCCCGGCCATTGCTTTTCGACCACCTCAAGCATCGCGCGCCCCACTCCACGACCCTGAAACTCGTTGTGTACGATCAATTCACCGAGCATGGTGCTAAAAGCTGCGTCGCTGAAAGCAGACAAGTATCCGATGAGCAGTCCTGAAGCGCCACGAGCATGAACAACCAAGGGATATGCAGCATTGGAGGCAACGAACAATTTGCTGTCCTCTTCGCTTCCCCAACCAACAGAGCGAGCGAGTTGCGCATACTCTTCAGCGGTGACGTCTTTATTTGTTGAGACACGAAAATCAAAAGAATCATTCATATCTTGAATGCAAGCTGCGTGGATAGGCAAATACCAACACACCCCGATGAGCATGATCTCCAGCGGAAAACGCTTGCTTCTGATCACTGGTTTGAGGGTTTCTGGCGTGGGCTGTGCGCAGGATTTCATCACATCATCCGACCAGTCGTGGCTTATTGCGATAGAACCATGAGGCCTTCCTAGTTAGAGGTCGTTATTGAGGAAGTAACCACATGATTGAACGGCAGCAACTGGCCGATACCGGACGATCAGTGAGTTGCGTCATTCGATCCAAGATTTCAGAATAACTGCCCTCAGCGGCACCAGAGTTCAATTAGTCGGCTATTTGTTGATCAGGGAGCGCCGCAAACCGAGTGTGGCGTTGCTGCTCATCAGCACCCACAGCCTCCCTCAATGCATCGCCCGTTCAGCCAGCAGCAGCAATGCGATGCCGACCATCAGAGCCCCTGACACACGGGATACCACCAGTGCCGCGCCTGGGCGCGTACCCAGCACGCGCTGCGCTGTGAAGCCCACGGCCAGATACACGCCGCAGCAGCTCAGCGCATGCACGGCACCCAGCACCATGATCTGCAGCGCGACAGGCCATGCACTCTCCGCGTGTACAAACTGCGGCAGCAACGCCAGGAGCAAGAGAATCAGCTTGGGATTGAAGCCGCTGATACCTGCGCCCTTGCATGCCCATTTCCATCCTCCACCCACCAGCTCGGATTGGGCACTGACGGTGGCCGCAGGGCTGCGCAACATGGCCACGCCCATCCACAGAAGATAGGCAGAGCCAGCGACTGTAAGCACCGTCAATACCATGGGGTGGCTGGCAACCAGCGCGCCAACGCCTGCGGCCACAGCCGCAGTGGCCAACAAGGCGCCGCAAGCTAGGCCGACGACTGCAGCGCAAGCCAGGCGGCGCCCCCGCAAGCCTGCAGAAATGACATAGGCCCAATCGGCCCCCGGTGTGATCACCAACGCAAACGACACCGCCCAGAAGGCGGCTACAGCGGTCAAAGGCACAGTACTTCTCTCGTCAAACAAAGGAGAGAAGAATAGGCAGGATGTAGCAGAATGTGCTTCCCATAAATTCCGATAAACATGAGAAAACTGGAAGCTATTAAAGAATGAATGCACTGGATCGGAAAATTCTTGCAGCGCTGGAGCTGGATGGGCGCTTGAGCCTCACCGACCTGGCTGCGCAGGTGGGGCTGAGTTTGTCCTCCTGCCATCGGCGTGTGCGCACCTTGGAGGAGGCGGGTGCCATCCGCGGCTACCGTGCCGATCTGGCACCTGCGGCACTGGGTTTGGAATTTGCCGCCATCGTGTTCGTTACGCTCAACAGCAGCAAGGTCGTGCGCGATTTTGAAAAAGCGGTCGCCGAACTGGACAACGTGATCCAGGCCCAGCGACTCTTTGGTGACCCCGACTATCTGCTGCAGATCGTCGTCAAGGACTTGCCTGCGTTTCAGAAGCTCTACGACGAGAAGCTGACGGCCTTGCCTGGGATGCAGCGCATGACCTCGACCTTGGTTATGAAGGATGTAGTGTTCAACCGCCCGCTGACCTCGGCATTGGGCTGATCGGCACAGGCAAGCGCCGACATCCAAAGCCCGATCAAACTGCAGATTACAAATTCAAATAGAATACGAATCATTTGCAATACACAAGGGAGCACCTGCGCGGGGCTCCCCTTTTTATGTCCCAAGATGCCAGTGCGCACCCTGGCGTGCGACAGGAAGTCAGCACGCTCTACCGCGACCACCACAGCTGGCTGCGTGCCTGGCTGCGCCGCAAACTGGGTGATGCGCACCATGCGGCCGACCTGGCGCATGATATTTTTCTGCGCCTGCTGTTGCGCGATGAGCCGGTGGCGGCGCAGGAGCCGCGAGCATTTTTGACCACCGCTGCCAAGCATGCGCTGCTGAACCACTACCGCCGCCAGCGCCTGGAGCAGGCCTACCTGGAGGCCTTGGCGCAAGCGCCTGCGGTGATGGCAATGTCGCCCGAGGAGCGGGCGCTGTTGCTGGAGGCGCTGGACGAGATCGACCGCATGCTGGACCAATTGCCAGCCCCTGTGCGCCAGGCGTTTTTGATGGCGCAGCTGGAGGGCATGCCCCAGCTGGAGATTGCGGCGGCACTGGGCGTGTCGCTGTCTACCGTGAAGCGCTACATCGTGCAAGCGGGCATGCAGTGCTATTTCGCCGTCCATGGCTGAGGCGACAATCCCTCGGGCTATTGCCCAGCAGGCGGTGGAATGGATGGTGGAGCTGCAATCGCCGGATGCCAGCCCTGATCTGAAACAACAGTGGCAGCAATGGCTTGCGGCAGACCCGGTGCATGAACAGGCCTGGCAGCGCATTGAGGCCGTCAACGGCAGGCTGGGTGCGATGGCCGGGCCCGATACCTTGGACTTTGCCAAAGCCGCCTTGGCGCCGCAGGGCTCGGCGCGGCGCAGGCATATGGTCAAGTCGCTGGTGGTGCTGGTTGTTGCCGGCGGCGCGGCCTGGACGGGTTACCGCCAGACCAGCTGGCGCGAGGTGCTGGCCGACCAGCGCACCGGCGTGGGCGAGCGGCGCACGATCGATCTGGAAGATGGCACGCGGCTGGTGATGAATGCGTCCACCATGCTTGATGTCCGCTTTGGCAGCAGCGAGCGCAGGCTGCGCCTGATTGCCGGTGAGATTCTGGTGCAGAGCGGCAACGCGGGCGGCGGCCGGCCCTTGCTGGTGGAGACGCCCCACGGGCTGGCGACCGCGCTGGGCACCCGTTTTTCGGTAAGGCTGGATGCGGACGGGCCGACCCAGGTGGGCGTTTACGACGGCGCGGTGCGCCTGGCGCCGGTGGACGGCCAGCGCAGCCTGGTGTTGCAGGCCGGCCAAAAGAGCAGCTTTGATAGCCAGCACATCGGCGATGCCCAGCCCGCCCGCGAGGACAGCGATGCGGCCTGGGTCGATGGGGTGCTGGTCGCAAGGGATATGCGGCTGGATCACTTTTTGCAGGAGCTGGGGCGCTACAGCGTCCATCCGCTGTCCTGCGATGACAACGTGGCGGGCCTGCGCCTGTCGGGTGCTTACCCGCTGGGCGATATTGCCAAGGTACTGGACAATGTGGCTGGCCTGCTGTCCTTGCAGGTGCACAGCGTCAGCCGGCTGTGGGGCTTGCGCGCAGCATCGTACCGCTTGGTGCGGGCAGCGCCGAAAAAATAATGGGGATGGGCTGAGCTGTTTGGCGGAGCAGCGTTTCAAGAAGAGGAGATCGCATTGTTGATCCGAGATTCCTCTTGACCGCCGTCGCCTCTTGGCGAACAGAAAGTACTGCATCCATGGCCCATCACCGCACACCCGCGCGCCGCTTTGGCGGCCACTCCTCCGTTCTAATCCATAGCGCATTGGCACTGGCGCTGTCCGCCATCTTGCCGCCTGCCGCCCACGCCCAGACCCCTGTAGCGGGGCAGAGCGCCCAGGCTTATGCCATCCCCGCCGGCCCGCTGGATGCAGCCTTGACGCGCTTTGCCAAGGAGAGCGGCGTGCTGCTGTCCTTCACCCCCGATACCACCGAGGGCCTGCGCAGCCCCGGCTTGCAAGGCAGGCATACGGTGCCAGATGGCTTGGCTGCCTTGGTGGCAGGCACGGGGCTGCAGGCGGTGCAACAGGCCAGCGGCAGCTACCTGGTCGTCAAAAAACCTGCCAGCACCACGCCCGCGCCGGCCGCACCGGTCGCTGCAGTTGCGGCGCTGGCGCCCGAGCGCTCCTTGGCCGAGATCCGCGTGACCGCGCGGCGCTCGGCCAATGGCACGACCGAAGGCACGGGCTCGTACACCAACCAGGTGACCAGCATTGCCTCCAAGACCGACCAGTCCTTCCGCGAGATTCCGCAATCGGTGTCGGTGGTGACGCGACAGCTGATGGATGACAAGCGGGTGGTGGATGTGGAGCAGGCCCTGACCTTGACGCCTGGCGTCATCGTGGCCGACAACTCTGGCCGCTACTTCTCGCGCGGTTTTCAGATCACCAGCATGCAGATCGATGGCGGCGCGCCGATGGCCTTGGGCGCCTACACTTACCAGCCCCAGCAGGACATGGGCTCCTATGACCGGGTGGAGGTGATGCGTGGTGCATCCGGCCTGTTGGGCGGGGTGGGCGACCCGGGCGGCATCATCAACCTGGTGCGCAAAAAGCCTTTGGCGCAGCGGCAGGTGGAGGTGTCGCAATCGCTGGGCAGCTGGGGCAACCAGCGTACCGAGGTCGATGCCACCGGCTCCCTGACGCAGGATGGCCGCATCCGGGGCCGCACGGTGCTGAGCTACCAAAAGGGCGACTCCTACTTTGACTACATCAGCCAGGAAAAGCCCTCGCTCTACGGCGTGCTGGAGGCCGACCTGACGGCCGACACCTTGCTGACCGTTGGTGGCTCCTACGGCAAAGTGCGGCAGAAGGGCGACTATGCCGGCCTGCCACGCTTTGCCGATGGCCGCAGCCTGGGCTTGCCGCGCAGCACGGCCTTCTCCAACCCCTGGGCCTACTTCCACTACCAGAACGAGGAGGTGTTTGCCCAGCTGGAGCACCGCTTTGACAACCACTGGAAGTTCAAGCTCAACGCCACCCATGCGCGCACCGAGCAGCAGCGCCGCTGGAGCACCTTATCCGGCGCGGTCAACCCGCAAACCCTGGCCGGGCCGGTGTGGCGCGGCGGTGTGCTGGACTCGTCCAACACCCAGGACATGGTGGATCTGAACCTGAGTGGCCCCTTCTCGCTGCTGGGCCGCAGCCATGAGCTGCTGATCGGAGCCGATTGGCAGCGGGTGCGCAGCCATTGGCAGAACATGAGCTTTGCCGACAGCGGCACGGTGGGCGGCAATGTGTTTGACATCCAGCCCTGGAACCCGGCGTTTGACCAGTTCAACCTGAACCTCAGCGAGCGCTACGGCCCCTGGGGCCAGGAGCAACTGGGCGCCTATGGCGTTGTACGGCTGCACCCGACCAACAAGCTGCATGTGATTGCTGGCGCCCGCGTGGCGCGTTATGAGTTCACGCAGACCATGTCCGACATCATCGACACCGCTGGCAACACCAGCCCTTGGTCAGCCAAATCGTTCAAGGAGAGCGCCAAGCTCACGCCCTATGGCGGTGTGATCTATGACCTGGACCCGCATTGGTCGGCCTATGTCAGCTACTCGTCGATCTTCAAACCCCAGGCGCTCAACCTGGCGGGCCCGCAGCCGGGCACGCCACTGAACCCCATCAAGGGCAAGAGCTATGAGGCGGGGCTCAAAGGCGAGCTGATGGATGGGCGCATGAACGCGACCTTCAGCGTCTTCAACGTGGAGCGCACCGGCACCGCGGTGCTGGATGAGCGCTATGCGGAGAACTACAGCCTCTGGGGTGCCAGCTGCTGCTACCTGCCCCAGGGCAAGGTCACCAGCCGGGGCTTTGATGTGGAAGTGGGGGGTGAGGTCTCCAGCGGCTGGCAGCTGGCCGCGGGCTATACCTTCAACCAGACGCGGGACAAGACCGAAGGCACGGTCTTCAGCAGCATCACGCCCAAGCATTTGTTCAAGCTGTCCACCGTCTATACCTTGCCGGGTGAGTTGTCTAAATGGCGCGTGGGCGGCAGTGGCCGCATCCAGAGCACGCAGTATGTGAGCGGCTCTGTCACCAGCAGCAGCGGCGAGAGCCAGCCCTACCAGTTCACGCAGGGCGGTTATGCGACCTGGGATTTGATGCTGCAGTACCGCTTTGACCCGACCTGGACCTTGAGCTTGAACCTGAACAATGTCTTCGATAAGAGCTACTACCAGACCGTCAGCTCGGTCTACAACGGCAATATGCAGGCGCTGCCACGCAATGCGATGCTGACCTTGAACGGAAAGTTCTAAGCCATCGCGACGACGAAAAAGAGCCTGCAGCGCAGGCTCTTGGTTCAGGGTCTTTTGTTGACGTTGCAGAGCTGCCGCTCACAGGGGATGCCGTCGTTGTCGCCGTCCATCTTGGTGTCGGGACAGTTCTTCAGAAAGAACTTGGCCTCTTTGCACGAGGTCATCTGAGAGCAGTGGGTGCGGCCATCGCATTTGAAAAGCGGGTTTGGCGCACTCGGCGCGGTTGCCTCGTGGGCTTCGGGTGGCTCTGGCTCGGAGAGAACAGGCTCGGAATCCCGCAGCGATGCGGCCTGCTGCTGCTCATAGCGGCTGTACACCGTCCACGCGGCTAATGCGATCAGCAGATAGATGACGGGCCTGAACACGGTCTCCCTTTCTTTGGTTGTGAGTGAGTGTAACGACTTCAACCAAAGCTGAGTCAAGCCAGGGGAGGGGGAAAGCACTTAGAGACGGTGCTATCCCCGCCACCCAAGCTTTACTGCTTGGCCGCCTGCATGCCGCGCGGGCCGTACTGCTTGGGTGCTGCGCCGGCCTCAAAGGCTCCAATGTCGGGTGCCTTGCCCTGGTAGCCATCGTTGATAGTGGGCAGCAGCTTGCCAGCATCGATCAGCGCCGAGCCGGGGGCAGGGCTGAAGTCATAGTCCTCTGGCTTGTAGAGGCGCTGCACATCTTCACGCACGGGCGACGATGCACGGACCAGGTCCTGATAGTCCACCTGGATGCTACCGCGCTCCTGGCCCACAGCGGCCTGCACCTCCGCCAAGGATTTGAACTTGCGCTTCTCGGTCGGCTTTGTCCAATCCATGCCGATGTCCAGTGCGGGCGTGTCCCACTCATAGGCATGCGGCGCTTCGGGGTTGAAGCGGTAGGCATTGTGCTCCGCCACCGAGTAGTTGCTGTAGCTGTTGATGCGCATCAGCGGGGCCTTGCGGTTGACGCCCAGCACGAGGTTGTTGATGACGGTCTGGTTGGGCGCGTCCATGCGCACTTCGCCAACAAAGGTGTTCTGCAGCACCAGCACATTGGCGGCGGTGCCGACCTTCATCACGCCTTCGGTGGTGGTGTTGTAGACCAGGTTGCGGAAAAAGTAGACCGGGCCGCCCAGCAAAGGCGTGGCGCTCAAAGCGCCGCTGATGCTATTGAAGCAGCGGTTGTCGAACACGCGGATGTTGTGCGCGCCGCCATCGGCCTCGATGCAGTTGTCCCCCATGTTGTAGATGTCGTTGCCGTAGAAGTCGATGGACACGGGCACGCGGTCGCGCTTTTCCAGGCCGTTGGCATCGGCGTCGGGGTCGCCGTAGGTGGCGATATCGATGCCATCGTGCCAATGGGCCACATAGTTGTGCGCCACCACATGGCCCTGGCCATAGAGCTTGATGGCGTATTCAGAGCCGTCGGGGCCGCCGAGCTTTTCCGGGAAGCCGGGCAGCTTTTCCCACTCGGCACCGCGCCAGCCCATCATCTTTTGCTGGTCATGGCGGCCGATGAAGACGTTGTCGGCAATGTAGAAGTTCTTGGAGCCCGACCAGTCATCCTGCACGCCCCGGCCGATGTTCTCCAGCCGCGAATGCTTGAGGGTGAAGCCGCTGGCGCCGGCAATGTTCTTGAGCCCCAGCAGGAACACCAGGTTGGCATTGCGGAAGGTGATGCCCTCAAAGTAGTTGTAGTTGGCGGCCATCAGGTTGAAGAAGGTCTGGGCGCCGGCGCCGTCAAAGATGACCTCACCATCGCCTGCCGCCTTGATGACGATGGGGCGCTCGGCCGTGCCGCTGGCCGTCAGGTAATAGGTACCGTCAAACAAGGTGCTGAGCGCCTTGTAACCGGGCTTGGGCAGGCCGTTCAGGTAGTTCACCCGGTCCGATTCGTATACGCCGGCATGCACCATCAGCACATCGCCGGGTTGGACGCGAGCCGGGTAGGTGCCCTGAAAGTCGGAGCTGGCCGAGCCTTCGTAATAGGCGTCCATCAGGCCGGTAAAGGCGGGCTCTTCCTTGGGGCCGGTCCAGTCGATGGGGTAGACATGGTAGACCTTGCCACCGGCTGCGGGCATGGGCTCGGGGCGGGTGCGCACCTCCACCGTGCGGGTAGCAGTGCCGCGTACGCCATCCGGGTCCGTCAGGCGCAGGCGGACCTGGTAGGCCGTATCCGGTTCCAGATCAAAGATGCTGCCCGCAAACATATTGGGGTTGGTGTAGCGGTTGGGATCGGGGTGGAAGTTGGCGCGCGGCGGCACCAGGTTACCCACGCGCTCGCCCTGCGAGCGCACCAGTGGCAGCGCAGGGCGCCAGCCGCTTTGGCCCTTGGCGCGGTATTGCACCTCAACCTTGGCATTGCGGTTGCTGTCTCCGTCGATGCGCCATTCAACGCCAATCGATTTGAGGGTGGGGGGCTCTACCCACAAATCCCGTGCAGAGACCGCGTTGGCAGAAGTGGTGGGGGCCGCAGACAAAGGAAATGCTGCGGCCATCGCCAGTGCGGCGATGGTGAAACCAAGGTTGTTATGCATTGACAGCTGGCTGGGCCAGACGCTTATGGGATGGGAGGCCGTAGTGTACGAATGGATGGGCGGCCCAGGCAGAAAGCAGGCGACATGGCCTGCCTGAATGAAGGGCGCTGGGGCAGCGGGGGTGGCGATGGGCGGAGGAGTTGGGACGCCAGCGGCCGGTTCAGCGTTGCGACATGCGCAATGCCTTGGGTAATGGAAAAACGGCGCCAGGAATCATGACAGCCATGGCTGCAATTAATTTGCAATGAGACTGTGTTAATGAATATACTTTCGTAATATTTAATATGCAGTGGTTTTCTTGGATGTATTGGGTTGTCAGCGGTTTTGGCTGTCTGTCAATCACGTAAATAAGTGATGAGGTTAACCCGGTCTTTGCTTATTCAGATTTGCTGCAGAATATTTTGGAAATGTTTGAGACTGGGGCACATGCGTGCCAGTCTTTAATATCCAGTGGCGCTCCATTTGACCGCTTTTGCGTTGAGGGCGCGTTGATTTATTCTGTATTTGAGGTTTGCTGAATGAAGATATCTCCCATCCAACAATTGGCCGCATGCACCCTGGTATCGGCGCTCATGGCGGCACCGATGGCCCATGCGGACATCCGTGAGTCGTTCACTGGTACGACAGCCTCCGGCTGGATTTTGGCTGACGACTCCAGTTTGACCGCGCCTAGCGTAGATGCTGACGGGCAACGCTGGCTGCGCTTGAATGGGCTGCAGAATGGCCAGGTGGGGCGGGCGCTGTGGACGGGTATTTCACAGCCCATTGTGGCCAATACTCCGCTGTATTTTGAGTTTGAGTATGTCTCCTGGGGCGGTACGGGTGCCGACGGCCTGGCTGCCTTTTTCTACGATGCCAGCCAAGATATGGCTGGAGCGCTTTCTGGTGGCTCTCTGGGATATTGCGCGGGAGCCGGTGCGTATATCGGCATTGGTTTGGACGAGTATGGTAATTTCTCGGGGCCTGCGAGCCCCGTCAACAGTGCCTGCGATAATGGTGCGAATGGGGTTGGCGCGACGTCGCAAAGTGTGGTCATTCGCGGGCCGGAGGATGCGCAATATCCCATGGTGGCCACGACACAGTACGGCTCAAGAATCGATCAGTTCGCTGGCTCCGAACGTCCGCCTTCGACGATGGTGCAGGTCAAGCTGGAGCCGGCGGGTGTGGGGTACAACGTGACGGTCACGCTGATCCGTTCAGGGGTGTCGACTGTTTTGCACAATGCCGTACCGTTTCCTTATGCGCCTCCCACCGATGTGCGCCTGGGATTCGCATCATCAACCGGCGATCGCGACAACATCCATGAAGTGCGCAACGCCGTATTGGCCATCCTGGCAGAACTGGACCTCAGCAAGACCTTGCTCACCCCCGCCAGTGCGGCACCTAATTCCAGCATCTCTTACACGCTCAGCTATTTCAACCGCTCTGCGTTTGATCTTCCCAGCGGGACGGTGAATTTTGAAGACGCGGTGCCTGCCCAGATCACCAACCCGACCTGGACCTGTGTCGGCACGGCATGCCCCAGCGCAAACGGCAGCGGCAGCATTCAGGCGGTGAATGCAGGCGTCTTCCCTGCCAATGGCCAAGCCGTGTTCACGGTGACGGGCACCTTGTCCAGTGCCGTTGTGAACGGGCAGGTGATTGCGGGCCTGGCCAAGGCGAGCTTTGTAGCCGATTCCATCTATGCCGGCCCTGCCAAGGAAGCCAGTGCGTCGATTACCGTCGTGGGTGCCGTAGCTCCACAAGCGGTTGCGACACCGGTTCCAGTACTGGAGGGAATGGGCCTGGTTCTGCTTTCAGCCGGCGCAGCAGGGCTGGGCATTTATGCGAAGCGCCGCCGCCCATCTGGCAACAAGCGCTCTTGATTGAACGGATCTATCTAAGCCTATGAGGCCTTGCGGTCGCCACAGGGCCCCGCAGGTTTTTTGGGTGGCAAACCATCGCCTTTGCGACGATAGGCAGTAACCACTTGTCAGGCTTTGCCAGAACGGCTCACGTGCAGCGGCCGTATCTGGCTTTGTGCATCGCAGCTTGCCTGCAGGTGGGCTTGTATAGACACACGATAAGCCCGTCGGCTTGTATGCACGGCAAAGCCAGGGTCTTCTTTGGCGCTGATTCATGGCATCGACCGCTTGTACGCGCTCTAAATCCGGTGATTGCCGACGTCTACGCGACCAGATACCGCCAGGGATGCTCTGCAAAACCCTCGCCAAGCGGGATGGGCCGGGTGATCATTGAGATCACCGGCAATTTTCCCAGCTCTGATCCCGCCAGCATCACGAACTCTGCCCGGGTAGATACTCCCGCCGGTGTGACCGATCCGGACATGGCTACTAATATCAGCGTGGTGAGTACCGCCATGTCCTATAAAACCGATTTGGCGGTGACCAAGACACAGAGCAGCAATGTGTTTGCATCGGGGGTTCCGGTGACCTACACGATGACCGTGCAGAACAATGGCCCCGCCAGCGCTGATGGCGCCAATATTCGAGACAACCTGACGAATTTTGCCAATTACATGTCGGGCTCGCCTTATGACTACCTGACCATTACCAATACCTTTGTCAGCTGCACGGCATCGGGTGGAGCCATTTGCCCCGCCAGTTCCAACTTCAATAGCCAATCTGCCACCGGGATTGACTATGCGTTATTCAATACCTCCGTGCCCACCTTGCCGTCGGGAGGTTTGATCATCGTTGTCTACACGATGACGCCGACCATTACCGGTGCACAGCGCTGAAGTACCGGCACCGGGTATTTGCAAAACAGGTTTGAGGCATCGGTACCTGCCGGTATGACCGATTCCGATTACAACAACAATGCGGCGCAGGTCAGCCTCTCCACACCGCCGTCGCCCAACTGCCCGCAGGCAGATCTGGCAGTGACCAAAACGCAGAGTACGGATGTATTTGCCGCTGGTGCTCCGGTGACTTACACGATGACCTTGCTGAACAGCGGCCCCAGTGCCGCCGATGGCACGAATATCCGCGATGCCATTACGAGCTTTGCCAACTACAACGCAGGCGCTCCCTACGATTACATCAGCATCGAAGCCAGCTTTGTTGGCTGCTCCGCTTCTGGCGGCGCGGTGTGCCCGGCGGATGCCAATTTCAACACGGTATCGGCGACCGGTATTGATTACACCTTGTTCGATACGACGGTCCCCAGCCTGCCTGTCGGTGGTGCACTCACGGTTGTCTACACGATGACGCCAACCATTGTGGGCACGCAGCGCTGCAGCACGGGGGCTGGGTACATCCAGAATGAGTTCCGAGCGAACTTGCCCAGCGGCCTGACCGACAGCAACTACAACAACAATGCGTCGCAGGTCACCATCCAAACGCCTCGCGCGCCTGATTGCCCGCAAACCGACCTGGAAGTCACCAAGACGCAAAGCAGCAACGTGTGTGTCGCCGGGCAGCCCATCACCTACACGATGACCTTGCTCAACCATGGTCCCAATGCGGTGGACCAGGTGCAGATCACCGATTCGATCACCAACTTTGCCAATTACACCTACGGCGCGCCTTACCAGTACATCAATACCAGCACGGCCTTTGTCGGCTGTACGGCTGCAGGAGGCGCGGTCTGCCCCGACGCATCGAATTTTGGCAGCCCATCGCAAGCGGGGATTGACGTGATGCTGTTCAGCACCTCGGTCCCCAAGCTGCCGGTGGGCGGAACGGTGACCGTGGTGTATACGATGACGCCGACGGCGCTGCCGGTTCCTTCCTGCGGCAACAGCGCTTCGAGCTATATCCAGAACACCTTCTCTGCCTCCGTGCCCGCTGGCTACACCGATGTGGGCCCGGCCGCTAATTCGGCCAGCGTGTCACTGCCAGTCAGCTGCGCGGATATTTCGGTGAACAAGAAGGTGGACCCGGTGACCACCAGCGTGAGCGGATCTGCCGTGGTGTACACCATCGATGTGGCCAATGCCGCTGGCTCGGCAGCTGCCAGCAATGTAGCTTTCTCGGACCCTCTGCCCAGTGGCTTTGTCTACAGCAACGCCGTCTGTACCGCCCAAACCCCCAATGCCATCTGCGGTGCCGTGGCCTATGACGCCGCCAGCCGCACAGTGAGCAGTACCATTTCGACGCTTCCAGAAGGCGGCATCGTGCGCTTTGTCATCACCGGATCGGCCGGCAACACAGCTGGCACCTTTGCCAATACCGCCTCCGCCGCCGTGGCGCCTGGCTGGCTGGACCCGGTGCCCGCATCCAACAGCAGCACGGTGAACTTCCAGATCTTCAACACCAGCTCGCTAATCACCGTCACCAAGAAAGTCGCAGGCTTGCCAGCTGCAGGCATGCCCGCAGCGATGACGTTTACCGGCACCATCACCTGCGGTGCGCAGGCACCGCAAAAGTGGTCGGCAACCGTGGCCGCTGGCGCGCTGAGCGGCGACAGCGCGGCCTTGACCTTCTACGACAAGGATGCCTGCACCGTGACGGAGGATACGCCGCCCGCAGCGCCCAATGGCTATACCTGGGTGGGCTCGGCAACCATTGCTCCCAACCCAACCAATGTGCTGGGCCCGACCACGCCCTTGTCGGAGGTGGTGACCAATACCTTGTCTGCGCTGCCGCCCTGCAAGCTGACGATCATCAAGATCGCGCTGACCGCGACGGGTAGCCCTGCCACCGGCACTGCCAGCTTCAGCTTTGCTGGCTCCGGCGCCGGTGTGCCAGCAACCACGGTGGTAGTGACCAATGCTGGCGCTGGTAGCCAGGCCATCGACGACCTGGCAGCCGGCCAAACCTACACCTGGACGGAAACGGCTCTCGCCGGCTGGAAGCTTGACAGCATCCAGTGCACCGACCAGAACGGGGCCGCCCCGACAAGCACCATCACCACCGATGTGGCGAAGCGGCAGCTGGGCATTGCCCTGGCGAGTGGCGAAGCCCTGGTCTGCACCTTCACCAACCGCCAGACGGACACCACGGTTCCACCCGATGAACCTAGCGGCAAACTCAAGGCCGTGCCTGTGATGGATGCATGGAAGCTGTTGCTGATGGCCTTGGCCGTAGCGGCTCTGGGCATGGCCGGGCTGCGCCGCGCAGAGCGCCGTTAAACACAGCATTGGCTGCGCAAGCGCCGATACCCTGCGATGGGTATCGGCGTTTTTTTGTGCGCTTATCTGTGGGGCTGCAAGGCAGGGCCGGGCCCGCCCGTATACGGCTTGTGTGCACGGCTGCCGGGTTGGCGCTCTTTCAGATTTTGCGTTTGCGCTTGGCTTGCCCGCTGCTCAAAAACGCCATCAGCGTGCGCTCGGCCGCATGCAGGCCGGAGCTGCCCCGCAGCTTTCCCGCATAGGCATCACATCGCGCCCCGCCTTCGGGGCCTTCGCAGACTTCCATCACCAGTGGGTGGATATAGAACTTGCGGCACACCGCGACGGTATTGCCCAGGTGCTGGGCGACCTGCTTGACGATATCGGGGCCCGTCAGCGGTGTATCGCTACTGCGCGACTGCAGCGCCAGTGACAGGGCCAGCACGCTGCCATGCCAGGTGCGAAAGTCCTTGGCGCTGAAATCCTCACCCGCAATCTCATGCAGATAGGCGTTGACATGTTCTGAGCGAAGTTGCTTGCGCTCGCCCTCGTCATCCAGATACTGGAACAGCCGCTGACCCGGCAGATCCTGGCAGCGCCGCACAATGCGCGCCACGCGCGGGTCTTCCAGCTCGACTTGCTGCTCCACACCGCTCTTGCCTTTGAATGCCAGCTGGATGCGCGAGGCGCGCATCTTCAGATGGCGGTTGCGAAGGGTCGTTAGGCCAAATGATCCGTTCTCGCGCGCATAGCTGTCATTGCCAATGCGTAGCGCCGTGGTGTCGAGCAGGCGCACCACCGCAGCGGCTACCGACGTCTGCGAGGTACCACCCGCCTTCAGGTCGCGCTGGATGCGGCGGCGAATCAAGCCCAGCTTGGCCGCAAAGGCCGCCATGCGGTCGAACTTGGTTTGTTTGCGCTGCTCTTGCCACAGCGGGTGGTAGCGGTACTGCTTGCGTCCTCGGGCATCGCGGCCGGTGGCCTGCAGGTGGCCCTGCGGATCGGGGCATATCCACACATCGGTGTAGGCCGGGGGGATCACCAACAGGCGAATGCGCTCTAGCTCGCGCGGATTTTTGATGGTTTGCCCGCGCTGGTTTTGGTAGACAAAGCCATCGCCGCGTTGGACGCGTTGCCACCCGGGCGAGGCATCTGTGACATAAGCCAGCGGCTTCTGGGGTCTGACCATGTTTGCGGCCTTTGTGCATTGGACGAACGGATGGCCTGATCGTAGGCCTGTGCTTGGCGGCTGGCTGTCAGCGCCCAGCTTGCATGCCGCTGCTGTTTTGGCGCATCCCGGCCTCAGACAGGCGGAGTGGCCTTGGGTTGCTCTATGCAGAAGGCGGACGAGGGGTGTGGAGAGATCTCGCAAAGTTCAACGCGCTTACACGATCTGCTTGTAAGCTCAAATCGCTTCATTTTGTAGTTTCTGTAATCTTGGATAGATTTCATCAAATAAATATGTAAAGTCAATTTTCCAAACAAAATTGCAAAAAACCAAATGCAAAAGCCTGATGGTGACCACCAGGATGTCGTCCAAAGACTGGCGCGCTGAGAGAAGAGGGTGCCGAGCTGCTCGCCCGCAGGCCAGCGCAGGGTACCGGCGACCATAGGCGTTTGTCGTTGATTGGCGGCAAGCTTGACGAGCTGACACAGCGTTTATCGCAGCGGACTGGGCCAACGACCGATGGCATGTTGTCAACTAATGACGATTGCGACTGATGGTCTGATGGTTTTGGGCGCTTCGGAGGCCAAACCTTCCGAAGGCTTCATTGCGTTGCTCGCCACCATGAATGCTTTGCCCGGGTGCCAGGGGCGGCTTTGTCGTGATGACTTACGACCGGGCATCGAGGTGAACTGTGCTGCAATTTCGCAACAAATGTAGTTGAAGGTAAGAAATTCAGGCAAACTGCTGCCGGCTTTTCGACTGCCAGGCCATCTAAGAGGTGTGACCTGTCGGTAAAAATCTTTCCCATAAGTCCGAGTCTTGCCTTTTGCTGCATCGCCTTGAATAGCAGTTAAGTTTTATATGAATCAGAAAAAATTACATCTAACAGTGATTGCCAGTGTTTTGGGGTCAGCACTTCTAAGTGCCTGTGGCGGCGGAGGTGGCGGCGACGAGACGAACCCTTCTGTACCCGCACCCGTGCAAGCTGATTCTGAAGCATGCGTGAACAAGGCTCTCTATACCGCGGGGACCTTCGTCGAGTATGTGAATGTGGGTAGCGCTGGCGAAAGTGAAGAGGTGATCATCACCGTACAGCCCTACACCTCGACGCGCAGTTCAGTGCCTATGGTGCAGTACTGGACAGGTCTGTTGTTCGACCGTAACCCCGCAGTCTTGTACAGCGTAGAGCAAGACTTTGTTGTGGAGCACGGCGCCACCTTCGGAGATGTTGCAACGCAATGGATTACTCCTCCTGTGCGTCGTCCAATCCGAATGCAAACCGGTGACGTCTTCCGCTCAGACACCATTTCCAACATGTATGACAGTATCGCGCCTGATACGCCCTACGGAAAAACTCGCTCCCAGGCTGAAAAAACCTATGTGGGGCGTGAAATAGTGGAGACTGCGCTGGGCCGCTTTGAAGCCTGTCGTTTCCAGATCAATCGAAAATCCACCTTTGGGCTAGACGAGCCGACGCAGACGGTTATTTCAAGCCGCCTAACGCAGTGGGTCGCAGCAACCGCTCCCTACCGTGGCCTCATCCTGAAATATGACCTTACGTCCCAGCGTGAAGGTGAGCCAGAGACCCACACACAACGGGAGATCTCCAAGGTCACTACCTTTGATTTGAAGTAAGCCTGAGTCGGGCGAGCAAGGATGTGCAGACCCGACGACATCTCGGCGCCGTGACCGTCAAGCCTTCCGGATTCAATGCCATCCCCCTGAATTCAGCCATCCGCAGTCGAATCACTAATTTACGGGATGGCAAAACCGGCCGGCCCCTTTAGTCTGCCCTCCATACAAGACCGGGGGTAACTATGGTTAGATTTGGCAACGCTGGTAAGGCCGACCGGCGGGATCGATGCAGCGGGGTCGGGCTGAGGACGGGAAGCGAACACGCTGACCAGCACAGGTCGACTGGCAGTGGCTTGCGTCGGCTGGTCTTGCTGGGTGGCTTGGTCGTGGCTTCGGTACTGCCGTTGGCGGCGCAGGCTAAAACTTATTTAGTTAATTCCTTTGATAGCACGCTCGTCAATGCGTCGGGCTGCGATGTGGGCAATAGCGGCACCTGTACGCTGGGTAATGCCATTTTGGCGCTCAATTTCGACAGAGATACCACTGGAACAGCACGCATAGAGTTCGATACCACCGTGTTTTCGGTACCGCGAACTATTAGCGGCTCGCAGTTGACGCCGTACTACAACGTGGACATTGTCGGCCCAGGCGCGCATCTGCTAAGCATTAGCGCTCCATCTTCGCCAGCTGTTTTTCGCTTCAATGCCAAACAAGGCTCTAGCAGCACAGGCAATCCGCTGGTGATTGGGCTTTCAGGCCTGCGTATCAGTAACTCAACGCTGGGTATCAACAGCGCTGCCACGCTAACTGTTGATAAATCCTGGATCGAAGGCAACAGCAACTCGAGCACAGCCAGCGGCGGCGGCATCCGAAACACAGGGAACCTGACTTTGCGAAGCAGCACGGTGGCCAACAACAGGACCACCAATGCTTCTACTGGTTACGGAGGCGGTATCTTCAACGATTCATCCGCAACGCTGGTTATTCACAACAGCACTATTGCTGCCAACGTGGCTCGTCAAGGTGGCGGCATCTACAACAACTCAGGCGCCTTGGCCATCCACAATTCCACCATCAGCGCAAACCAGGCTACTGACTGGGGCGGGGGTATCTTCAAGACCGGTGCGGCACCCTTAGTAGCCAACTCCATCATTCGCGGCAATAGCGCGCCAACCAACCCGGATGTGGTGGGTGCCATCACCAGTCAGAATAGCTCGGTTTACCTTGCCAACACAGCCGACCCAGGCCAACCTGCGATCAGTCTTTATGCTCTAGGCTCCTACGGCGGCACCATGCCCACGATGCCTCCATTGGCGGGTTCGCCAGCACTGGCCTTGGGCCGCTTTGTGGCAGGCGAGTTGGACCTTGACCAGGTCGGTGCACCGCGCCCATCAACCGTGGGTGCGGTCATTGATGCAGGTGCCGTGCAAGGCCAGGGCTATACCGTGACCATTGCCAGCCCTTCGCCTTTCCCCAGCCCAGTGGCACCAGGCGCAGCATTGCCGGTGACGGTGAGTGTGCAAAGTGGGGAGCAGCCACTGGCGGGTGTCACCCCCGCATTGCGCGCCAGCGTACATGCGGGCCTGGGCTCTACCGCCAGCTGCGCGCCCAGCAATGCCAGCGGTCAGGCGGCTTGCACAGTCACATTTACCTTGACGGGATCAGCACCGGTAGAGGGAGTCAGCTTGAGCGGCTTGCTGGGTGCGGCATCTGCGACTAGCTCGGCTTTTACCGTGGCCGCTCAGCAGTTGGGCAGCTTTGGTATCACGCTGCCAGCACAGGTCGCGGCGGGTCAAGGGTTCAGCTTCACCGTCAATGCACTGGATACCGGTGGGAATCCGATGCCCAGCTACAGCGGTACGCTGAAATTCAGCAGCAGTGATGCTGACGGGCTGTTGCCCGCAGATTCCACGCTGACCGCCGGAGAAGGCAGCTTTAATGCCACGTTGAGCGCGACCGGCAGCCAGCAGATCACCGTGGCGGATAGCGTGGCCAACCCTGCCATTGAAGGTTCGGCCAGCACCCAGGTCCTGCTATTGCAACCCACCGTCACAGGCCTGACGCCCGGGTTTGCCGATGCCGCCGGCGGCACGGTGGTGACGGTGACCGGCAGCAACTTCGATGTGACGGCCCGCGTGCAATTCGCTGGGTTTACCTATATCGATCCTTTCAACGTGACGCCCACCTCGCTCAGTTTTGAGGCGCCCCCCGGTACGGCTGGCAACGATGCAGCGGTGCAGGTCTTTACCCAGGGCTGCTATGTGGCACCGCCGGCGACCAACTGCATGAGCCCCATCACGCCGGCCAGCGTGCTGCACTTCTTTGCCGCCAGCTATGTCGTCAACAACCCCGGCGACAGCGATGGCAGCAACCCGCAGGCCTGCGCCCTAGGCAATGCCCAGACCTGCACCCTGCGCGATGCGGTGCTGCAGGCCAATATGCTGGGCGGCGCGCCAGTGATTCAGTTTGATCCGAGTGTATTCAGCGCTGCTGCGCCGCAGACCATTAACTTGACCAACGGCCAGATCAGCCTGGCCAAAAGCATGACCATTCAGGGGCCGGGCGCGGATGCAGTCACCATCAGTGGTGGCGGCATCAGCCGTGTCTTGCAGATCGAAGCCGCTGCCCAGCCGGTGCGGGTGGCGGGCCTGACCCTGGCGCAAGGCAGCTCCAACGGCGGCAGCGCGGTGCTTAACCATTCCACCGGCTTGGTGCAGCTGCAAAACCTGGTGCTGGCCAACAATGCTGCCACGCCCGCAGGCTACAGCGGTGGCAATGCCGCATTGGTCCAGGCTGGCTCGGGCGGCGCCGTGTACTCGGATGGCACGGGCGTGTTGGAGATTGAAGGATCCACCTTCGACAGCAACAGCACTGCGCAGCTGGGTGGCGGCCTGTTGCTGGCATCGGGCAGCACCGCAACCCTGCGCAGCAGCACCTGGGTGTCCAACCAGGGCGACCTGGGCGGCAGTGCCTTGGCCAACCTGGGCAGCGTGGCACAGATCGAGAACAGCAGCTTCAGCGCCAATGCCAGCCCGAACGCGGCCGGCCAAGGGGGCACCCTGTTCAGCCAGGGCCTGAGCCGTTTGGTGCTGCTGAACAGCACGGTGGCAGGCAATAGCAGCGGGAATGTCGGTGGTATCAGCGGCGCGGCCGACGGCAGCAACACCCCCAGCCTGAGCTTGGTGAACAGCATCGTGGCTGGCAACAGCGGCAGCGCTGGGCAAGCGGCTGACATCCGCAGCGCGGGCCTGACTGTCAGCGATGGCGGTGGCAATGTCTTTACCCAGGACACACCTACGACCATCGACCCTGGCCTGGCACCGCTGGGCAACTACGGCGGCAATACCCAAACCCTGTTGGCGCTGCCGGGCTCGCGCAGCATTTGCGCAGGCGTGGCCAGCGCGGCAGAGGTGACAGTGCCAACGCAGGACCAGCGCGGCGCCGCGCGCCCCTATGTGGCCGACGGCCTGGTGCCCGCATCCTGTGTGGACGCGGGTGCCGTGCAAAGCCATTACGCCATGCAGTTCAGCGTTCAGCCTTCGGCCGTGGCGCTGAACACCCCCATGCTGCCAGCGCCGCAAGTGAGCTTGCAGGAAAATGGCCGCGCCTTTAACAGCAGCAGCTACCCAGCCCTGGCCACACTCGCCTCGCTGGGCAGCGTGCAGCTGGCCCAGGGCCCGGGCACGGGCCGCCTGGCCAAGTTGGTGTTGGCCGAAACGCCGGTATCGGTAGACCTAGCCACTGCGACCGGCACCGCCGTGTTTGACGACCTGGAGTTTGCCCAAGCCGGCAGCCACAGCCTGGTCGCCAGCCTGGCGCTCAACCCCAGCCTGGCCGAGCCGGCCGTGCTGCAAAACAGCAGTGCCAGCTTTGCAGTCGGCCAGTCCGCCGCACAGATCAGCCTGGAGGCCAGCCCGCAGCAAGTGCAGCAGGGCCAAGCGGTGACCTTGACCGCCACGGTCACCGGCAGCGCCCCTGGCGGCACCGTCACCTTCAGCGATGGCGCCAACGTGCTCTGCGGCGGCCCTGTGGCCCTGGTGACCGTGGGCGATACGGCCACTGCCAGTTGCACCACCACCGCGCTGGCCCAGGGCGAGCGTTCCATCACCGTCAGCTACAGCGGCGATACCAACAACGCTGGCGCTGTGAGCTTGACCCCGTCGCAGGTGGTGGTCACCGCGCCTCCGGGCAACGGCGGTACCAACCCGATAGCGGTCCCTGCGCTGTCAGGCTGGGCGCTGGCCTTGTTGGCGGCGCTGATGAGTGGGATGGGTTTGCTGGGGCGCCGCGTGGTGGCGCGCAAGGCGGATTGAGTGCGGTGGGGATTCGGGCCAGCCTCCCGGTCTCCATCAAGCGCTCGACCTATCCGGGCTCAGCTCCGCGACGTTCCACCTTGCGTTGCAAGAGTTGGGCCCCGCATTGGGGAACTGGTTTGCATGTAGGACCAGTGCGAGCTCGGCACCCGCGCTAAGCCTCTACCCGTCTGTCCCTGGTTCTCTCTTACAGCCCTAGCTCCGACAGCCCAGGATGGTCATCCGGCCGACGGCCGAGTGGCCAATGGAACTTGCGCTCGGACTCTTTGATCGGCATGTCGTTGATGCAGGCGTAGCGACGGCGCATCAGGCCGTCGGCTTCGAACTCCCAGTTCTCGTTGCCGTACGAGCGGAACCAATGGCCTGCGTCGTCATGCCACTCATACGCATACCGGACGGCGATGCGGTTGCCTTCATGCAACCACAGCTCTTTGATGAGCCGGTAGTCCAGCTCCTTGTTCCACTTTCTTTCCAGGAAGGCCTGGGCCTCTGCTCTGCTGTGTGCGAATTCGGCGCGGTTGCGCCACTGGGTGTCCAGCGTGTAAGCCATTGCGACTTTGGCGGCATCTCGGGTGTTCCAGCCGTCTTCGGCCAAGCGCACCTTTTGAATGGCGGTTTCGCGGGTGAAGGGGGGCAGGGGTGGGCGCGTTTCCATGGGGAGACCTCTTTCAAAATGAATGTAGAACGATCTGTCTACAAACCTAATGCTAGCGCATGTGGAACGATCTGTCTACAATGCCCACATGCCTTCTGCAAAATCCTCTTCAGACGCCCTGCCTCCACGGGAGCGCATCCTTGTCGCCGCGCACGCGCTTTTCTACCAAGAAGGCATCCGAGCCACCGGCGTAGATAGGATCATTGACCAGGCTTCCGTTAGCAAAGTCACGTTCTACCGCCAATACCCGAGCAAAGACGAGCTGATCCGGGCCTACCTGGACTACCGCCATGGCCTGTGGATGTCCTGGTTCGAGACGAGTTTGACGCAAGCTCTCCATGCAGGAGCGCCTGCCGCGCAAGCGCTCAGCACCAGCTTGCGGGCCTGGTTCAGCCGAGCTGATTTTCGGGGCTGTGCTTTTCTCAATGCAGCGGCAGAGCTGGGCTCGTCGGACCCGGAGATTTTGAAGGTGGTGCGCCAACACAAGCAGGAGATGGCCGCGGTGCTAGACAGCCTGATGGCCAGCGATGGGGTGCCTGTGGGGCCTGCGTTATCGCTGCTGATCGATGGCGCCATCGTCCATGCGCAAATGGGCCAGCCTTTGGATGACGTGATGGACGCGTTCGACGCGACGGCTGCGGCGATTCTTCAGCGCTGAGCGGCGAGGAAGCAGGCTGTGCAAGCTTGCAGTAAGAATGGGGATGGTTGCTTCAGCTGAAGCGCACCCTCAACGGAGGTGCTCGGCGAACCTCAGGCCTTTGGTGTTTCAGCATCTTCTGCATCCTTGGGCAGCGGCACCCGCAGCACCACCGTCGTCAGCCCGCCTTGCGAGCCCACCGACAACTGCGCGCCCAGCCGCTGCGCCCGGGCCTGCATGCTGCGCAGGCCGGTGCCGTGCGTGGGGCTGTTGGCCGCTTTGGCCGCAGGCAGGCCCACGCCGTTGTCTTGTACCTGCAGCAGCAGCTGGCCGGCCTCGCGGGCCAGCACCACGTCCACCCGTTTGGCGTGGCTGTGCTTGAAGGCATTGGTCAGGGCCTCCTGCAGAATCCGCAGGACATCTAGGCTGGCGCTGGTGGGCAGGTGCAGCTGGTCGATATGGCTCAGCTGCCAATGCACCTCGATGTCATGCACCTCGAAGAGCTGGCTCATGCGGTAGCGCATGGGGGCGAGCAGCTCGCCCAGCGACAGCTCGCCATAGTGCTGGGCGGAGGCCAGGTCGATGATCAGCCGCAGGTCATCGCGCATGCCTCGGAGCATGCCCAGTACCTGGTCGGGCGGCAGCGAGCCGCGTGTGCGCTCCAAGGTGGTGATATTGCCGATCAGCATGCCGCCCAGGCCGTCATGCAGGTCGTGGGCAATATTGACGCGCTCGCCCAGGCGGGCCTGCAGCAGCTCCAGCTCATGGCGGCCGGCCAGCGACTCGGTCAGCTCGGCGCGGGCCTCGGCCACATGGTGCTGCATCTCGTCGTTGAAGCTCTCGACGCGCCGGGTGTTCTGCACAAAGGTCCAGGCCAGGGTCAGCGCAATGCCCACGGTGGCCAGCGGCTCGGTGTAGGTGGCCAGGTAGAAGTTGTCGTCCACGATGCGGGTGAAGACCAGCAGGTCATGCGCCATTGCCAGGACGCTGGCCAGCGCCGTGAGCGACAGCAGGCGCTGGGCCTGGTTGCCATTGCGCCAGGCCAGGCCGACAAACACGCCAGCGGTGGTGAACAGCAGGGCCGACGAGGCCCAGGCCATCACGTTGCGCATGGTTCTGAGCTGGTCATCGGGCGCCAGCAAGGTGGCGGCCGACAGCAGGGCAATGACCAGCCACATGGCCGCTTCGCGCCTGGGCCAGCGGCGCCCCATGAAGCGCAGCACAAACATGGCATTGCAGCCGTGGTAGAGCACATAGGCGATCGACACCACGGCCGAGTAGGTGTGGATGTGGCTGAAAGGCCAGGGGGTGGCGCTGACAAAGTTGACGGTGAAGCCCACCCAGGCGGCCTGGCGTGCGGCGTACCAGCCGTAGGCGGACTCTTGGCGGCGCATCAGCCACAGCACCAGGAAGAAGCAGCCCAAGGTCGCCCCCACGCCCAGGTGCAGCCAGTTGAGGTTTTGCCGCACCAGGTAGCTGTCCTGCTGCGCGGTGCGCAGCAGCTCGGGTGGGCCGATCTCGATAGGGCCCAGCGCAGGCTGGTAGGCGTAGTAGCCACTCACGCGGATCAGCAGCTCGTTGCTGCCGCTGTGCAGCAGCGGCGCGGGCAGCACCAGGTAGCGCGGCGTGTTCCAGCTGCGCGTCATGGGTTCAGTCAGATACGGGTCGCGCTGCAGCTCCACGCCGTTGACCGAGATGACGCCGGCATGGATCAGGTAATGGATGTAGAGGCCCTGGGTCTGCGGCTCGCCGCTGATGTCCCAGCGCAGCCGGTACCAGACGACGCCGCTATAGCCGGGCCATTGCTGGTTCCAGTCGTTGGGCACCTTCACTGGAACCCAGCCGGTGTTGGGCGGCTGCTGGGCATCCCAATCCGAACGTACGGCCTCGGCCGTGCCCGGCCAGGGCTGGCCTTGGGCTTGCGCGGTCAGCGCCAGGCACAGCGCTGCCAGGCAGATCAGCGCAGCAAGCCATGCTCGCGTGCACGCCGCAAGGCCTGTGTGCGCGAGCTCACGGCCAATTTGTCGTAGATATGCCGGATATGGGTGTCTATGGTCCATCGGGATAGGTGCAGGCATTCGGCGATTTCGCGGTTGCTCATGCCCTCGGCCACATGGTCGAGGATCTGCCGCTCGCGTTCGGTCAGGGCTTCGCGCAGTGCCGGGTCGGGCGGCTGCACGGGTGTGGGCTGGCGCCCAGGCGTGCGGCCCACCAGGTCCAGAATGCGCCGGGCAATGAAGGGATCGATGGGCGCGCCGCCCTTGAGCACATTGCGCACCGACAGTGCAATCTCCAGGTCGTCGCGCTCCTTGAGCACATAGCCATTGGCGCCGGCGCGCAGTGCACCCAGGATCATCTCCTCGGTGCTCCAGGCCGACACCACCAGGATTGGTAGCACGGGATTGCGCGCGCGCAGCCAGTCAATCAGGTCAATGCCATTGCCATCGGGCAGGCCCAAATCCACCAGCGCCATCACCATGGGCTGCAGGCCGCCTTCGGGCGCGGTCACCAATTGCTGGCACTCGGCCAGCGAGCCGGCCTGGCACAGCTGCTCGGGCGTCACGCCCACCGAGCCCAGCACTTCGCCCAGGCGGGCGAGCATGTCGGGGTCGTCATCAACCAGCAGTACGGGGAGGGGCGCAGGGGTCATCGCTACATTTTGACGCAAACATGGCAGGCTGCCATCCCGCATTTACGGTAAATGCAGCAGCCTTGCCATGCGCCGCCCTTGCTTCAGTGGCCCGCTAACGCATTGAGCGAGGCGGGAGCCTGCTTGGCGCTGAGCCTTGTGAGCAGCAACAGCAGCGCAGAGGCCAGCAGCATAAAGCCGAGCCAGGGCGTGGTGCCTAGTACCACCACCTTGCCGGCCAGCGGTGTGGCGGCTGATGAGATGCTGAGCTGGAAGGCACCCAGCAGCGCGGCGGTGGAGCCCAGCGCGCTGTGCTGCGAGCCCATGGCCATCGACATCAACGTGGCCTCGGCCATGCCCAGCCCCCACATGGCGATGAACATGCCCAGCACGATGCCGGGCAGGCCCAGCTGCGCCGCAGCGGCGGCCAGTGCCAGGCCAGAGCCCGCCAGCATCAGCATGGCGCCGATGACGGCCAGCCGGGCGACCCCTGCGCGCTGCACCAGTTTGACGCTGGTCACTGCGCCCATCAGCACGGCCACGCCCGTGGCGCCAAACACCAGGCCAAAGCGGTCCGGACTGAGCCCAAAGCGCTGCTGGTAGACCAGGGAGGCACCTGCGATGTAGATAAACAGCACAAAGAAAGCGCTGGACAGGGCCAGTGCGGGCAGCAAGAACGAGCGGTCGCTGGCAATGCGGGCGTAGGTGCTGGCAACCGCCCGCAGCCGCAGCGGCAAGCGGGCTGCGCGTGGCAGGGTTTCAGGCAGCGCGACGGCGCTGTTCAGCAGCACCAGCAGGCCCATGGCAGCCAGCACGAGCATGACGCCGCGCCAGCCGTAGTGCACATCGACATAGCCGCCCACGGCAGGCGCCAGCACGGGCGCCAGGCCCTCAATGGTCATCAGCAAGGCAAACAGCTGGGCGGCGCGCGCACCCTTGGCCACATCGCGCACCGAGCTCATCACCACCACCAGGGTGAGCGCGCCTGCCAGCCCTTGCACAAAGCGGCTGGTGAGCAGGATGCCGATGGAGGGCGCCTGGCTGGCCCAGAGCGAGGCCAGCGCAAAGGCCAGCAGCCCTGCCAGCAGTGGGCGCCGGCGGCCAAAGGCATCGACGATGGGGCCTAACAGCAGCTGGCCCAGGCCCATGGCGAGCAGGAAAACGGTCAAGGTCAGCTGCACCTGGGCATAGGGCACCGCCAGCTCGGCGGCGATCTCGGGCATCGAGGCCAGGTACATGTCGGTGGCCGAGGGGCCGAGCACGGCAATCAGCGCAAGGGAGGCAGCAAAGCGCAGGCCGCTGCCGGGTGGGTTGGAATCTTGAGTCATGGAAGGGTGTGCTGTAGCAGCATGGAAATGGGGAGGATGCGGTGGAGTGCAGCGGCGGGCATCAGGGCTCGGCACTAGCAGACACGAGCGCGATCAGCGCCAGCGCTGCCGCGCTGAGGCCGGCGATACCCGCCACGGTGAGCAGCGCCCGGTAATCCCGGCGCTCGATGCGCCCGGCGCGGCCTTGCCAGGCGGCTATCAGCAGCGATGCGGTCCACAGCGCAAGGGCGATGGAGGCGTGCTTCATGGCGCGGCCCTCGGGTTGGGGCGCGGAAAAGCGCGCAGGCCCAACGCTCTGCGAGAGAGGGCAGAAGCGGCGGCTGAAAAATAGGGAGAGGGAGGAGACACCACAGGGACCTTTCTGGGAAAAATGCCGCAGGAAGGCCCTTGAAAATACAAATGCCGCCCGTGCGGCGGCATCGTTTCAAATGGGAATAGGAAATCGTGCCGCGCTTAGGAAGCGAGGCGGTACAGCACTGCGAAGGCGTACGAGATGATGACCATAGGGGGCGGATTATAGCGAGGGTTCTGCGAGATGCAAGCCGTTGTGCGCATGCGCCTGGCGGTGCCGGCCAAGCCGCTACAGCAGCACCAGCGCTGAGCCCAAGGCCACGGCCGCCAGGCCCAGCCAGGCATGGCTGGCGCTGCGCAGGCTGAACACCCATAGCGCCGCGACGGCATAGAACACAAAGCCCAGCAAGCTGGCGGCCAGCACCCCTTCTGCCGCCGACAGACCACTGATGCGGGGCAAGAGCACCGCTACGGCGGCAGCAAGCAAGCTGGCGACGCCATAGCCGCCCAGGCAGGCGGCCAGCACGCGGCTGCTGACTTGCAGGCGGTAGCGCAGGCCAACCGTGGGTGCCTTGGCACCCTTTGCCGGCTTTGTGGTGGTGGCTTGGGCTTGCCAGGCCCGCTGCAGCTTCCAGGCCATGCCGACCAGCACCAGCCCGAACGCGATGGCGACCAGCTCCACACTGGCGCTTTGCCAGTCGCCCACCCGAGCATACTGCCAAACGCTCAGGCCCGTGCTGGCCAGGTTCAGCAGCGGCAGCAGCAGGCACAGCGCGCCTGCCAGTGCCAGCTGCTCCACCCAGGCACGCGCCGGGGGCCGGCAGGCGGCATACAGCCCGCTGGCCGCCCAGATCAGCAGAAAGCCGCGAATCTCCCACAGCTCGCGCCCCGGCATGGCGGCCGGCAGCAGGCGGTTGAGCCAGAAGTAGCCAATGCTGGCCAGCGCGATGCCGGCCAAGGCGGCCACGTTCAGGCTCTCGACCACGCGGTAGATGCTGGCCGTGGCGGCGCCAAACTCCATCGCTGACTTTTTGCGGCGCTTGACCATGAAGAGCACGGTGCCAGTGGCCATCATCGCGGTGCCCATCAGTCCGAAGACAAAGTACATCCAGCGCAGGGTCCAGCCGCCAAAGCTGGCCACATGCAGCGCTTCCAGCACCGGGTGGATCTGGCCGCTGTGGGTGGGGGCCTGGGGATCGGGGTTGCGCAGCTGCAGCACGGCGCCCGTCACGCCGTCAAAGCTGACCTGACCGGCCTGGTTGAGGATGGTCTGGCTGTCCTCCGGCGCCTGGTTGAAGACGCGCACGGTCATCGAGGCATCGCCAGGCCGCTCGATAAACAGCATGCGCGGGCTGCGTCCGGTCAGCTGGCGCGCTTGGTCCAGCAGCTGTGCCAGATCCTGCATCGCTGCGGGCTGGCCCTGCAGGCTGCGGCGTGGCGCTGCGGCCTCGGACGAGAGCTCCCCCTGGTAGCGCGCCTGGGCCTGGGGGCTGTCGCCATACACCGCGCGCAGCGGCCAGGGTATGTAGCTGCTGTAGAAGTAGGCCAGGCCGGTGTAGGCAATCATGAACAAAAAGGGCAGCGCCAGCACGCCGGTCGCGTTGTGCGCATCCAGCCAGGAGCGCTGGCCCTTGCCCAGGCGCAGGGTAAAAAAGTCGGCAAAGATGCGGCGGTGCACGACCACGCCGGAAACCAGTGCGACCAGCATGCACATGGCCATAAAGCCCACCACCCAAAAGCCGATGGTGCCCGCATGCAGGCTGTAGTGAAAGCTCATGAAATGGCGGCCGCCCTCCGTCTTGCGGCCCCAGGGCTGGGGCAGCAGGGCGCCGGTGGCCGGGTCCATCGCGGCGGTTTGCAGGCCGCCGCGCTGGGCGCCTGCCGGTTGCCAGGCGAGCAGCAAGGCATCGCCCGCTTGCTGGGGCAGCTCGATACGCCAGAAGCGCGCGCCTGCGGCCTTGCTGGCCAGGTAAGTGGCCGCAGCATCCAGCGCCAGCTGGCTCTGGGCTGCGGCGGCCTGCACCGGCGGCTGGGCCTGCATCCAGCGCGTGATGGGCGCGCGGAACACGCTCAAGGTGCCGGTCAGAAAGATCGCGCACAGCAGCCAGCCGCTGACCAGGCCGCACCAGGTGTGCAGCCAGGCCATGCGCTTGCGAAACTCGCCTTCCATGTGCAGCGCTGGGCGCTTAGAAGGAGCCGCGCAGGGTCAGCATCGCATTGCGCGGTTCGCCATAGTGGCTGCTGTTGACCAGGTTGCCGATGGATGAGTAGTAGCGCTTGTTGAACATGTTGTTGAAGTTCAGGCTCAGCTGCCAATGCGGGTCGATCTGGTAGCGCACATAGCTGCTCCAGACGGCGCGACCCGGCGCATTGAGGCTGATCGCACCGATCTTGCGGTAGGAGGCGCTTTGGGTGTTGACGCCGCCGCCAATGGTGAGCGCGTTCCAGTCGCCGGGCAGGCGGTAGGTGGTCCACAGGCGCAGCAGGTGCTTGGGCGTGTAGCTGTTGAAGTCCAGCCCTTCGTTGTTCACGTCGCGCTTGTAGGCATTGCGGTTGAAGGTGTAGCCGGCAAACAGGTTCCAGCCCCGGGTCAGCTCGCCGCTGATCTCGGCATCAAAGCCTTGGCTGCGTACGCGGCCTTGGTCGGTGTAGCAGTAGTAGCCGTCGCGGCAATCGGGGCCGGAGGCAATGTCTTCGGTGGCTCGGTTCTTCTGGTCGACGCGGTACAGCGCGAACGAGGTATTGGCCCGGCCGCCCAGGATTTCTCCTTTGAGGCCCAGCTCATAGGTTGCACCCTGGATGGGTTTGAGGTTCTCGCCCGCTGCATTTAGCGACCACTGAGGGTTGAAGATATCGGCATAGCTGGCGTAGGCCGACCATTGCGGGTTGAGGGCATAGATCAGGCCGGCAAACGGCATAAATTTGGTGTTGGCCTGGTGCGTGGATGAGGCGACCACGTCGCCGGCAGTGCTGGTGATCGTGTCGAAATCCGTCTTGTAATTGCCCAGGCGGCCACCCAGCACCAGCTTGAGCGGGTCGGTCACTTGCAGGCGCAGGGCACCGTAGGCGCCAATCTGGCGCGTCTTGCCCAAGGTGCGCTCGGTGTTCGCGTAGCGCAATGTGTCATTGCTCGGCTCGGGGCGGAACGGGTCTGGGTCAAACACGTTGATCGGTGTGGGCGGGTTCATCGAGCTGTAGTCGCTGGTGACCCGGCCCTGGCTGTAGCTGCTGCCCAGCACCAGTTGGTGCTCCCGCCCGAACGCGTTGAAGTCGCCGACCAGGCTGGCATCCAGGCCCGACGCACGCTGGTTGGCCTGGGTCAGGTTGGCAACGGTGCCGCCCAGGCCCGTGGCCGCAGCCACCGCGCGCTGGGACGAGGCGTACTTCATGTCCAGCGCTTCCTTCACATGCAGAGCCGATACCTTGGCGCGCCATTGGCTGTTGAACTCGTGGTTCAGGTCGGCGTACAGCGTTTGGGTGTTGTTGTCCTGGTGGTTCCAGCTGGCGCCCAGGAAGGTGGAGCGGGGCAGCGCGATATCGCGGCCATCGCTGTAGTGCGGCAGGCCCGAGATAAAGGGCCGGCCTTTGAAGGATTCGTAGCTGGCACCTACGCTGACCTGGGTCTGGGGCGAGATGTCGTATTCCAGGGTGCCGTACAAGGTGCCATTGCGCTGGTTGGTGTAGTCGATGAAGGAGTGCTGGTCTTCCACATCGATCACCGCGCGTCCGCGCAAGGTCCCTTCGGCATTCAGCGCGCCGCTGCCATCGATTTGCGCGCCATAGCGGTCCCAGGAACCGGCCTTGGCGGTGACGGTGACACCGCCTTCCTTGAGCGGGCGCTTGCGCACCAGGTTGACGGCGCCGCTCGGGTCGCCCCCGCCTTGCAGCAGGCCGGCCGAGCCGCGCAGTACTTCGGCGCGGTCATAAATGGCCGTGCCGCCCTGGTAGTTGCTGGCGCGGCCGTAGAGGCGTTGCACATTGACCCCGTCGTACTGGATGGTGGCCATGCTGAAGCCGCGCGAGTAGATGTACTTGCCGCCCTGCGGGCTTTGCAGCAGGGTGATGCCGGTGGTGCTGCCCAGCGCCTCGTAGACCGAGGTGGCGTTTTGCTCATCCATCAGCTGGCGGGTGACTACGCTGATGGACTGGGGGATGTCCTTGAGGGCCTGCTCACCTTTGCCGATGGTGACGGCACGCGGCGTGTAGGCACCGGTCTGCTCGGTGGTGGCGCTGCGGATGGCCGGCGCGGTCACGCGGATCTCGTTGAGGGTCAGGCCAGCGGCGGCGGCTTCGCTGCTGACCGGCGTGGCGCCGGCCTTGGGCGCGGCGCGCAGTGCCCAGGTGCTGCCGTCGATCTTGACCAACTCCAGCCCGCTGCCAGCCAGCGCGGCGCGCGCGGCGTCTTCAGGGGCATAGCTGCCGCGCAGTGCAGGCGCCGTGAGGCCTTGCACCAGGCTGGCATCCATGCTGATCTGCTGGCCGCTTTGCGAGGCAATGCGGGCCAGCGTGCTGCCCAGCGGCTGGGCGGGCAGGTCATAACTTTGGACGGCGGCCGGGTTGCTGGTTTGGGCCTGGGCAGGCAAGCTGCAGGCGATGGCGGCGGCTAGTGCGAGTGCGCCCATATGCGCAGTGGGCAGGGCGGGCGAGCGGCGGAGTGGCATAGGATCCTTGGAAGGGCAGATAGAAAAATCGAGGTTTCCAAGGTATGTAGAGCGAGCACCAAAAAGTGTTCATTTATTTTTGCGAGGCGGGGGCTAATGTGGGGCCGATGCGCTGCTGCGCGGTGCCAGAAGGGCTGCCGGGACGAGGCCGGGCGTCTCAGGCGGCTTCGATCACGACCAGCCAGCCGCGCTGGTAAACGCGCACTGTGATGGGCAAGGTTGCCGCCAGCGCATCAAAGGCGCGGTCGCTGTCGTCCAGCGCATAGTTGCCATACACCCGCAGCGCAGCGGCCTGGGGGCTGATGCGGATAAAACCCCGGCGGTAGGCGCGCAGCGCCTGCACCACCTCGCCCAGCGGCTGGTTGTGCACCTCCAGCATGCCGCGCTGCCAGGCGGCCTCTGCCTGGGGTTGGATGTCTTCGGCTTCGATGGACAAGGTATCAAAGCGCGCGCTGCGGCCTTCTTCCAGCACCTGGCTGGCACCGGCCACGGTGGTCAGGCGTGTGGCGTGCTCCAGCATGCCGACGCGGGTGTAGCGGGTGGTAGCGTCTTCCAGCCGCACAGAAAAGCGGGTGCCCAGCGCCTGGATGCTGCCATGCGGGCTCAGCACCTCAAACGGCGGCAGGCCGTTGCTGGCGGTCTTGGCCTGCACCAGCAGCGCACCCTGGCGCAGCTTGACCCGGCGGCGGTCTGGGCCAAAGTCCAGGTCCACGGCCGATCGGGCATCCAACAGCAACTCACTGCCATCGGGCAGGGTAAAGCTCTGGCGCTCCCCAGTGCCGGTGCGCAGGTCGGCCGTCATCTGGCGCCAGGGCATCTGGCGGTCGGCCAGCAGCAGGGCACCGGTGGCGACACCTCCCACAGCCAATGCGCCGCCCAGCAAGCGCCGCCGGTCATGGCCCCGGCGCTGGGCATGCGCGAGCGCCTGGCCCATCACATCGCCCATCGGGGCAGTGGGCTTGGGTGTAACCACGGCGCGGGCAGCACCAAACTGCGCATGCAGGCTGCCGCTCAGCCGCTGCCAAACTGCCTGGTGCTGGGGATGCGCGGCAAGCCAGGCCCGGTGGCGGGCCTGGTCGGCCTCAGTCATCTCGCCAGAGTGGAACTGCACCAGCCAGTCTACGGCGGCTTCGCTGATGGGATCCAGCGCGGGTTCGGGGCGGGCGCTCATCCTGCGTTTAGGCTTTCCGCCAAGGCGGGTGCTGCGCTGCGCACCGGGGCAGCAATGCCGGCATCCTGCCGGGCCAAGGCCAGTGCAATGCGCCGAAAGCCTTCGGCCATATGGCGGCGCACGGTGCTGTGCGAGATGCCCAGGCGTTCTGCAATCGCTTCATAGCCCAGGCCATCGAGCTGGCTCAGCAAAAAGGCCTGCTGGGCCGGTAGCGGCAGGCCGTCGAGCGCATTGGCCACATGGGCCAGGGTTTCCTGCAATACCGCCAGCTCTTCGGGCGATGGCATCAGCGGCTCGGGCTGGGCGCCCAGCGCTTCGAGGTAGCTGCGCTCCAGATCACGGCGGCGCCAGTGGTTGATCAGCAGCCGCTTGGCAATTGTCGTCAAAAACGCCCGGGGCTCACGGATCGCATCGGGCGGTGTCGCACTGCTCAGCACGCAGACAAAGGTATCGGCCGCCATGTCCTGCGCATCGGCTGCATTGCCAAGCCGGTGCTGCAAGCGCTGCTGCAGCCATTGGTGGTGGCCGGTATAGAGAAGCTGAACGTCGGGAATGGCAGGCATGGGAGGCGAAACAAAACGGGCGGCAGGCCGATGCATTTGAGAATTATTCGCATTTTATGACTGTTTCCAGATGTTTAAAGCGCCGCCCTTGCAACTGTGGCGTTATTGCGCCATGGCCTGGTTTTGCCGATCACCGTAGCGGCTTTGATCTGCTTGTTGGGTGGTGCGCTAAAAGCAGCCAGAATAGAGCACTTGTTTCTCTCGCGGCTCCCGAGCCGAGTTCCCCACCCTTATCCAGGATCCCCCATGAAAATCAGCGCACGCAATGTCTTGAGCGGCACCGTCATCTCCCTCACCCGTGGCCCCGTCTCGACCGAAGTCGTTTTGGAAATCGCACCCGGCGTGCAGATCGCCTCCAGCATCACCACCAACTCGGCCGATTCGCTCAATTTAAAAGAGGGCGCCAAGGCCTATGGCGTTATCAAAGCTTCGTCGGTGATGATTGGCGTGGATGAGTGATAGGTTTTTGACTGGGGTCCAAGGACGCTGTGCGTTGGCGCTTTCTACAGCCTGCTGGCCATAGCGAACGGGACTCTCTTGGCGATGCCCCGAAGAAATCGGTGCAGCCGTGGCCGACTGGGTACGCCAACTAAAGCAGTCCTTGGGTGCGATATGAGCGCAGTTTTGTCCACTGGACTGCTTGGCTCGGGATTACTCGTTGAACGTCCGCGAGCTGCCGTCTTGGTAGAGGATGCTGTTGACGCGAAACTTCAGCTTCATGTTGTCCTTGTCCGTGTTTCTCGCCCATTGGTGGGATTCAATAAATTGGTTGAATCGGAATCCGTATCCCTTCTCGACGTGCTCGGTTCCTGGAATGACGGGTTTTTCAATCGTCCAGTTGACCGCGAATTTCTGCTCGCCAAATAGATCGGTCAAGATCAGAACACCTTTGATGGCTCTCGCAGGCTTATCAAGGCCGTTCGGGTTGAACACAACATCGAAAAACACGTAATCCTGGTAGTCCTGCTTGGCGTATTTCTTCTGCAGAAGCTTGGCTTCCAGGATTTGCTCAGACAAGTCCTTATCGGCGAGGATGGGTGCTGTTTCGGGCAATCCAGCTCTGGACGCTGTTTCTGAGCTTGGGCTGCTGACGTTGGTGCTTGATGCCGCTGGCTGTGGCGATGCCAGCCCATATTTAGCCACCAGGTATTGTTGGCGCAGCAGCGCAAGGCTGTTGCGCTCTGTAGCCGCACCTATGACGGCCATGGTTCCTGCAAGGCCACCCGAGTTGAGCCTTGCTTTGGCCTCCGCCTCTGACACCTTGAGATCCTGCTTGGTCATCTCCTCTTGCAGCATTTTTGCGCGATCGGGATCCGCCTTGGTAGCAAAGGTCTCAACGGTCACCTTAGCTCCCGATTCAATCGCGTGGATACGTTGCTGAAGCAGGGCTTCGTTGGTTTTGAGCGTTTCCAGGCGCAGTGCCATCTGTGCCTTTACCAGCCCACCGCTGTACTTGGCATTTTGCAATTCTGTCGCCGAGACTTCCTTCTGGGTTGTATCAAGCTCAGTACGCAGCGCCAGTACCTGAGCCTGCTCTTCCGAACTGAGACTTTTCTTGCAGCCCACCAATGCCAGACAGATGCAAAGCACGCACACGGATAGCCTAGATTTCATGTCACCCCTCACTTTTAACTTCATTGACTAATAACCTGCCGGTGCGCCTTAAGCGTTTACCTGGCGTCAGATGACAAACAACAAGCGGTTGTCGATCCTATAAAAATGAATCTATCTGTAAAAATGTAAGTAAACAATCGCAAGGCTATTTTTGGACTTTTAAAGATTTCAGCAATTCAGTCTGCATTGACCTCATAAGGCGATGATTGAATGGCCGCTGCTGGCTGATCCGGTGCTGGATTCTCGTCGCTAGTTAGACCCATTGAGGTTGCAGTCCTGGGCGCGTATAGCCCCAGACCCGCACAATGCCTTCTTCCACCGAGAAAGGGATGCTATTGCGCCGCAATGCCTCATGCAGCCAGGCAGGAGATGCGGTTTTCAGCTCCAGCCACTCCAGTTCTTCCACCGGATGGATGTGGTAATAAAACTCGCTGTCCCAGTCGCTGCAAAAGCCAGGCGGTGCAAACACGCTGCGCGCCCGAAAGCGGGGGTGCTCCACCCTCGGAGCTGCGAGCATCTCGCTGCGCAGCTCTGCCCATTTGCTGTGGTTGAGCACTGGGTGCAGATCTCCGCGTTTGACCATGGCCGCTAGGCGCTTTTTGTCTGCCTCATCGAGGCGGGGCATGTTTTTGGGCCCCCATCCATATATATGTTCAACGGTCACGGCAGCTCCTTGTTTTCAACGTTGATGACGGGCTATTTGCCGCTTTGCTTGGGGAATGTAGCTTCAATAACGGCATGGGGGTGGAAGTCATGGGCGGGGGGGATGATGCCAAGCCAGATCTCGCTCAGCGCAGCGCTGGTGCAAGATGCAGGGAGCAGGCATCATCGCTTGGATATTTGCAAAGTCTTCAACCGCACATGCTAGCCGCCCCCGACATCCTGTTTCGCACCGCTTTAGTAGCCGATCTGCCGCAACTCTATGCCTGTGACCCCTACGCACAGGCGCATGAGAGCCGCAGGGTGGAGCTGCAACGCATGGTCCAGCAAGCTGTGTGCAGGGGGGCGGTGGCGGATGGCCATGTGCTTGGGTTTGCCGTGTTGGACTAGCACTTCTTTGGCCACGGCTTTGTATCTCTGGTGTGCGTTGCGGCAGCCCACCGTGGCCAAGGCCTGGCCCTGTCTTTGCTCATGGAGCTTGCGCAGCGATGCACGACGCAGAAGTTGTTCAGCAGTACCAATGTCTCCAATGCCCCAGCGCAGCGCCTCTTTGCACGCGCTGGCTTTGTGCCAAGCGGCATCGTGGAAAACCTCGATCCGGGCGACCCGGAACTTATCTTCTTCAAAGCATTGCAAAAAGACGAGCCGCAGCATCGGTAGGTCTCATTGATCTTGCAAATTTTCTCACTACATGCAAATTGAGAACCGACACTCACCCTGCCTAGGAGTGCGAGCTGGCTGTCGGTTCTCCGTGAGTTTTAAATTTTTCTCATTGAAGTTTGAACTCGGGGCGCATTGAGCTCAGCCCGAGGGGGTGCCGGGGCGGCTTCCAGCCTGTCGCCGACCAGTGAGGCTGCTGTTGCGCCTGGTCAATTCGAAGTTAGGATGGCGGCCATCGGCTGTGGATTCAACTGATCGTTAGGCTACGACCCACATTGACGGCTTTGGGCTTGAGACTTTTGGGTTGGCCTAAAAAATTATCTTTAATAAGGTATCAGAGAGAGAGCGTCTATGCCAGGATTTATGATGAAAGAAGGACGTCACTATGTGTCCTATATAACAGGGCCTTCCCATGTCCTGCTAGGAATCAAGTTCACTTCGGCCCCAACAGAGCCGTTAATTATAAAAACTGCCAACACGAGCGGCTGTTCTCATGGTCACTTAGACGAGGCTAGAATTAAGGCTGCCGTCACTAATGGATTATCCAGCTTCAGAGAAGAGTTTGGAATCGATCTACATGCAGAAGAGATTGTGTATGTTGAAAATGACTCGCCTAGATATAATTTATTCACAGGCGTGGCATATCTACTTGCAAAACATTTGTCTGATGGTGGCGATTTTGATTCCATCAGTTAACACGCCGACTATGCCGGCCCGATAACGCGGATGCTTAACGTCAGCCATGCGCAGCTGGTGGAAGTGTGTAAAGCGTACTGGTGACGGTTCATCGTGAGATTTTAATCTCCGTACTAAAGTTTGAAGTCGGAGAAGTTTTGGAGGCTGCAAGAGGTAATGAAGCGAATGTTAGCTTGACGCCCGTCCGCGTAGCTGTAGATATGACCTTTGCAGCCCTGATCATTTCGAAGTTAGGATGACGAGTCAGGGCCACTACCGGTAGTTGAGCTCCAAAAATTTGGAGCCTCCACTTTGACTGCTAAATATCACCTCCTGAACATGTTGCAGGCCACCTATACTACTCCAGCGACCCAACGAAAACTAAGTGAATTGAGGAGTCAAAATGAAATTTGCGTTCCACGCTTTGATTGCCACGGTTATTGCAAACTCAGCCATGCCAGCCTTCGCGGCTTTGCCTGAACAAGGCTACTGGTCATTTGACAGTGAGCTCAACGGAAAACCAGGGCGCGGTCTCCAGATCGAACGCCAAGGCGGAGAGACCATCATTTTGTCGTACTACGGATATCGCCAAGATGGGTCGGCAACGTTTTACCAAGCCTCGGGGCAGCTTGCTAAGCAAGCGACATTCACTGCGGATCTTTACGAATACAAGAATGGGCCTGCTCTGGGTGGCCCTGTACAGAGTGGAGAAATATCTCAAAAGGTTGGCGTAGTTAATATAAAGTTTGACACAAGCCAATCGGGAACTATCCAGTTACCAGGTGAGTCAGAGTTATCCATTTCACGCTTCGTTTATGCAGATACGGAACGTCGGCTAAGCAATCAATTCTCTGTCTCATTTTTCGGGAAAGACAACTACTGGGGGCACCCCTTCAGTGCGAAATTGACCTTAAGGAGTACAGGGAAGAGGTTGGATGCGGCTTTAGCTTCTCCAGGCGGAGTTTTCTGTGAGTACAGCGGAAGTCTAGAGCGAGAGGGTTCCGCGTTTAATTCTGTGGGGCAAATCACCCCGTGCAACGAGTTTTTCGGAACGCCTGATCCCCTTACATATGGTCGATTTATGAACTTGAAAGTAAGCGATGACGGCATGCTTTCTGGAGTCTATCGATCTGGTCCTGATCAAAATGGTCCTTTTCGTGACTATCATGTATTGGGACTGTGCTACGGGCTTGAAGGAGCTGTAATAACGGGATCGCGTCCCCGCCCATGCACTTCTAAGTTCCTTGACCTTCAAGCTAGTGAATAAATTTTTCAATGAGCCTGGCCTTGTAGTGAACCGTCTGAGAGAGTTTCTGAACTCAGTTGAATCCGCAGTCGCAAGCCGCCATCGGAACGATCCCGGCCAACTGGCCAGGTGCGTAGGATCTTTGCAAGAGTGTGAGAATGGCTGCATCAACCGTTCTCACTGATTCTGCAAATGTCCTTGATCTACAAAGGCACGAATTTGCAAGATCAATGAAAACCTAGAGCATCCACCGACCCAATAGGCTGAATAGCCGGGCTTGAATGGCTGGCCCGCAAGGGCTGCAGCAGCAATGCAAAGTGACTGCATCGGTCTGCTGTGGCGGTGGCTTGGCTTACACTCATCCGCACCTTTTCCCTGCGAACTGCGACCCCCGTGACCACCCCACAACAGATTTCTGAAGCCGAACTGCGGACAACGGCGGCTAAGGCTGCCCATCACCCGCGTTGCGCGGATTGCGCCCCGTTGTGGCGACCGGGTTGGGAGTCCATTTCTGGCGCGGTGAGCATCGACCATCTTGAGCTGCTCGGCGCCTTGGGCACCGAGGAGTCGTGGGAGCGCTTGGACGAGTTCCATCCTGATGGAACCAATCTGTGGTCCCCGGATGCACCCATCGCTCTGGGTTGGCACCCCTATACGCGCAGCAGCTTGTGGCGATGCGCGCAGTGCTCTGGGGCGTTTCTGCGCTACACAGAGTACGGCGGCTATTACGTGGAAGAGCGCATACGGCCCTTGTTGGCGGATTTGATTGTGAATCCCTGAGTATCTTGGAAAGGTAGCAGGGCTGAATTAGCCATCCTCAGGTTTTGCCAGAGGATCGACTAAAAATTCCGAATTGTGCATCTGCAGCGAAATCATTCCAATAGAGCCCTCTAAAGGCGCTCTATGAATGATTCGATTTTCTTCTACGCATTGCTCACCGCCACCTTCCTCTTTGCAGGGATGGTCAAGGGCGTCACGGGAATGGGGCTGCCTACGGTCGCGATGGGGTTGCTGGGCATGGTGATGCCGCCGTCCATAGCGGCATCGATATTGCTGGTGCCATCGTTTGTGACCAATGTCTGGCAGCTCTTTTCTGGCGGCGCCATTGGCGGGCTGGTCCGCCGCCTCTGGCCCATGCTGGTCGTCATTGTGCTGGGGACGGTGGGAGGGTCGACACTCTTGGTGCGCATTGACCCGACCTGGTCAGGCTTTGCACTGGGCTCCGCGTTGATCGTCTACGCACTCTATGCGCTGTTTGCGCCGGCGCTGTCCATTCCGCGTTCGCTCGAAAAATGGCTGTCACCTGTGGTGGGGCTCATCACCGGCGTGGTGACGGGGGCGACCGGTGTTTTTGTGATGCCAGCCGTTCCTTATCTGGGGGCCTTGGGGCTGGAGAAGGATGAGCTGGTGCAGGCATTGGGGCTGTCTTTTACGGTCTCGACCATCGCGCTCGCCCTGGGTTTGCTGGCGAATGGTGCGTTTCGCTTGAACCAGTTGGGCCTATCTTCGCTGAGCGTACTACCTGCCTTGCTTGGCATGTGGCTCGGCTCCTTGATCAGGGCGCATATCAGCCCCAAGCGTTTTCGGCAGTGCTTCTTGATTTTCCTGGTGGTGCTGGGGGTGGAGCTGGCTTCGCGGCCTTTCCTGTAAATCGCCGAGACACGGCCCTAACTTTCATTTCATCCGGTCATCCGACACCGTCTCCGGCAGCCGCTGCAAGCCTTGCTGGAACCAGCCAATCCGCTCGGTCTGCCGCACATCCAGCGCAGGCACATAGGGCTTGATGTCCAGCACTGGCGTGCCATCGAGCATGTCGTTGCCGCTGAAGTGCAGCGCGCATCCCTCCACCCGCAGCAGGCGCACAATCGACAGCCCCAGCCGGTTGGGCCGGGCGGGGGAGCGGGTGGCGAAAACGCCATGGCTTTGGGTGTCCATGAAGGGCACGACTTCCAGCTTTTCGCTGGCCTGGTGCAGGTGGGTCAGCAAGATCAGGTAGTCGAAATGTTCGATATCGCGCAGCCCAGGCGCAAAGGCTTCGAACACCTCCACATGGCCGGTCACGTCGGCAGCGGCCACCGTCTGGATCGGCATGCCGGTGGTGAATGTGAAGGGGCTGTGGATGCGGCCGATGGGCTGCAAGCTGATGGTGTCTGGCATCTAGGGGCCTTGTAGGCAAGTAGAGGGTGGGATACGCTGCGCTGCCCATGCATGAACCAAGCAGCGGTGGCTAAGCCAGAATTTTGAATGGTCCTGCGGCTGCCGACTCCGACGCTAACCCTAAATTGGCATAGCGCTATTCCAAAATATAATAGCGGTTTATACACATAACGAGGAGAGGCCCATGCCAGCGATCACCACCTTCTTGCGCCGCCCGTCACGGGGATTTGGTATGCGCCGCATGCTGCTGGTCGGCCTGGCAGGCGCTGCAGTCACCTTGTCGGCTTGCGGAGGCGGTGGTAGCGATGCCGATCGGGGGCCGACCACCTTGTCGGTATCGGCTGATTTGAATGGCCTGTATTGGGACAAGAGCGAGAGCCGCCTGTTTGTGAGCGATGAGAAAGCCAACACCATCCGGGTATGGGAAGGTGGCACCCAGTTTGCGCAGTACGCAGCCTTGCCCACGGCACCGGCCAGCGGCTCGACCCTGGGCCAGGTCACGCGCGGCAAGGATGGCACCGTCTATGTGACGCGCTTTGGCTTTGGCACGGATGGCGCTGTGGCCGCCGTGCCCAAGAGCGGCACGGCCTACAACCTGACTGGTACTGACAGCCTGCGCCGCCGCATCGGCATCACGCCGACGCCCGATGGCTCGCTGCTGGATGGCTGGTTCATCAAGGGCGGCGCCGGTGCCGTGAGCGAGCTCAAGATCAGCGGCACCGCTGCCACCGAGACCGAGTTGATCACCGGCTTTGGCAAGCCGGTAGGGCTGGCGGTAGTGGGCGATGCGGTGTATGTGAGTGACCAGACCAGCGGCCAGGTGCTGTCCTTCTCGCTGGCCAAGCTGCGCGTTGCGCCTGCAACTGTTGCAGATGGCAAGCTGATTGCCACGTTCACGGCGGCAGACGGTATCGATTTGATGACTGCCGCCTCCGATGGAAACCTGTTCTTTGGTGGCTCGGGTGGCAAGCTGTTCCGCGTCAGCCCCAAGGGCGAGACCAGCGTTTTAGCCAGCGGCTGGCCCAAGATCCGCGGCGTCGCCTATGACGAGAAGAACCGCCGCCTGTTTGTGGGCGTGGTGGCCGCCGATGCAGCCAGCCAGTCGAGCGTGCGCATCGTGCCTATCGACTAAACATGTAGGAGGAGAAGGGAAGGCCAGGCTGGGGAAGCCTGGCCTTTTTTGTTGGGGCGCGCTGGATCGTTTGCTTCTATGTTGAACCAGGTATCGCCCCCGTCCCACACAGCAAACAGAAGCGTCTGGCAACGCCGCTGATGAGGCTTGGCAACAATATCTCAGCATGCCTGTGGGCATGCAGAGATTTGTATGAGAACCATCTTGTTGCAGCCGAAAAAATGATCACTTATCTGTACGTGGAGGATGACGAGGACATCCGTGAGGGTTTTATGGCCGTCATGGAGGCCCCGCACCGCCGAATCGTGGGGGTAGAGAGCGCAGAGGCAGCGCTGGCTATCAGCGACCCGCAAGGCTTTGATGTGCTGGTGACCGATGTGAGCCTGCCCGGACTATCCGGCACCGATTTGGCGCGGCAATGGCTTGCCGATGACAGCCAGCGCCATGTGCTGCTGATCTCAGGCTATGAGTTCAAGCAGGGGCTGGACAGCATCGGGCCCAACGTTCGGGCGCTGCTTAAAAGCTGCGAGCCCGAAGAGTTAGAAGAGATGCTGGAACGCATCGAAGGCATGCTGCCACCTCAGCCCATCTGAGCAGTGTTACCGGCCCCTGCCATCGCTGGGGCGACCGGGCACCAATGACTTGATCTGTGCCAGCAATTTTTGAGGCTGCAGCGGCTTGGCCAGGTGGATGTTGAAGCCAGCGGCCAGCGCGGCCTCGCGATCGGCCTCCCGGCCAAAGGCGGTCAAGGCAATGGCGGGTACCTGGGAAAAATGGGCTTGGGCTTGGCGGATATAGCGCATCAGCGCATAGCCATCCTTGCCGGGCAGGCCGATGTCGCTGACGAGGATGTCCGGTGCTTGCGCCTGCAGCGACGCCACGGCTGAGTCAAAATCCTCTGCCCTGGACACCGTAGCTCCCCGTTCCTGAAGAATCAGCACCAGCAGGTTGGCGACTTCTTCATCGTCTTCCACCACCAAAATCTTTGTTCCGCGCAGTTCTTCTGCGCCGCCATCCAGGGTTGGCGCCACCGCATCGGCGGGCGGATGTCCGTCTTCTGCATCGGGCCCCAAAGGCAAGCTGACGCGCACCAAGGTACCTGTGCCCAAGCCTTCGCTGGCGACTTGCACATTACCGCCATGCAAATCGACCAAGTGCTTGACGATCGACATGCCCAATCCCAAACCGCCTGAAGAGCGGCTGCCCGGGCTGGCCGCCTGGGTGAATTTTTCAAAAATGCGTTCCAGAAAGCCCGCTTCAATACCCTTGCCATGGTCGCGCACGCTGAGCATCAAATGGCTGTCTTCGACGACCAGCGTCACTTCCAGCAGGCCCGCTTCTGGGGAGAATTTCACGGCATTGCTCAGAATGTTCCAGAAGATCTGCTGGAACCGCGCCGGATCGACCAGCGCTTTGCGGCCTTGGGTGTCCAGCGCCACCTGCAGCACCAGCTTCTTGGCATCCATGGCGGCCTTCAGGGAATCCAGCGACGAGGTGATCAAGGTGGCGGGCTCGACCCATTCGCGCTCCAAGGTCAGCTTGCCGGAGTTGATGCGCGAGACATCCAGGATGTCGCTGATGATGCGGGCCTGGGTGCTGGCATTGCGCTTGATGGCATCGAGGTTCTTGGCAAACTCAGGCGGTGGCGATTTGCGCAGCACCTGGTGCACATTCATCATGATGGCGCTCAAAGGATTGCGCAGCTCATGCGATAGCACGGCAACAAAGTCATCTTTGGAGCGGCTGTAGCGCTCGGCCGTGGCACGCGCGGCCTGCTCGCGCTCCAGCAGCTGTTTACGCTCCAGCTCCAGCTGGATGCGGTTGGAGACATTGGCCACAGCTGCCACGCGCAGCTCGCCTTTGACCTTGGCGGCCATGCTCCATTCCACATGCAGCAGTTGGCCTTCCGCGCCCAGCAAGCTCACTTCTTCCCGCCACACTGCGTTTTTGCTTTGGGGCTGGCAGATCCCTTGGATGCGCTCTTCATGGCCGGGTGCCGCAAACACAGCTACCGTCTGGCCCAGTACCTGGGACGCGGGGCGGCCCAGCATCTCCAGCATGGCGGGGTTGGCATCCACAAAGCGTCCGTCGTCGTCAATCAGCGCGATGCCGCTTTGGGCTTGCTCGTAGATGGAGCGGAACTTGGCTTCGCTCTGGTGTACGCGCACCTCGGCCAGGCGTGCACGCACCAGTGCCTGGATGGTGGCGACCAGCATGGCCGGCTCGGCGGGGTGGGTCAGGTAGGCGTCGGCACCGGCATCCAGCCCGGCCACCTTGTCGGTATCGGCCACAAAGGCCGCCGACAGATGCACGATGGGCAAGGAGGTGGTTGGCGCGCGCTCACGGATCATGCGGCAGACCTCAAAGCCGCCAATATCGGGCAAATGCACATCCAGCACCACGGCGGAGATGTCGCCCATCGACATGTCCAACGCCTCCTGCCCGGTGCCCGCCTCCAGCGTTTTAAAGCCAGCCGCGCGCAGCGCGCGGGCTGTCGCATAGCAGGTGGCGGGGTTGTCATCGACCACCAGCACCGTGTGCTGGGAGCGGTCGATGCTGACATTGAGCCGGGCAGTGACTGTGGGCATGGCGTTCAGGATGATGGGCTCTCGGCAGAAACGGCAGATGCGGCTGCAGCCACGCTGATCGGGATGGTGACGTAAAAGATCGACCCCTTTTGTGCTTCGCTTTCCACGGCCACATCGCCGCCCAGTAGCTCCGCCAGGCGCTTGCTCAGCGACAAGCCCAGGCCGGTGCCGCGCAAACGCTTCTGGATGGGGGAATCGATCTGCGAGTAATCGCGAAAGATCGCGTGGTGGAACTCCGGCGCAATGCCGATGCCGGTGTCGGCCACGGCAAACTGTACGGATGTCTCCGAGATGCGCTTGGCGCTGACCCGGATCTCGCCATGCAGCGTGAATTTCAAGGCATTGCTGATGAAATTACGCAGAATCTGTGCGAGCTTGCGGTCGTCTGAGAACAGCTTGGGCACATCTTGTGGCTCTTCAAAGATCAGCACGACATCGGGGTTGGTGATGACCGGCTTGAACATGCCACGCAGCGCAGAGAACACATCGACCATCTCAAACCAGGCGGGCGACACATCGATGCGGCCGGCCTCCACCTTGGCCAGGTCCAGCAAGTCATTGACCATGTCGGCAAACTCTGCCGAGGTGGTCTGGATAAAGCGGACCTGCTTTTCCTGTTCCTCGGTCAGCGGGCCGTCCACGCGGTCTTGCAGAATGCGGGCGATGCTCTGAATGGCGCCGATCGGCGTGCGGAACTCATGGCTCATATAGGCCAGGAAGCGGCTCTTGAGCTCCGTGGCCTGGCGCAGGTCGTCAGCCTGCGCATCCAGCTCTGCGTAAAGCGCAAGCACACCCCGGTTGGTTTCCTCCAACTCGGCGCGCAAGGCCTCCACCTCGGCCTGGGTGGTGGCAAGAGCCTCGGCCAGTGCTTCTGCCGGCAGAGCAGGGTGGCCTGCATTGTCCGTTGCAGCAAGCTCGTGTTCTTTTATGTCATTCATCGGCGTCCTTCAGTCTGCCCGGCGCACGATGAGCACGGTCACGTCGTCCCGTCCTCGGCCATAGTCTCTCACCAGCACGGCGGCTGCCAGACCCGGGTCCCGTCCAATCAAGGCCGTTACCGCTTCGGGCGGCCAGCGCGATTGCAGGCCATCGCTGTGGCAGACCACTAGTGCGTGCTCTGGCCAGTCCATGCGGGTTTCTTGCACATGGCGCATTTGTACGCCGACGGTGCCGTTCTGCACCAGAATCGATCGGTTGTACACGCCACTCACCAGCCGGATCGCCACGTTGCCGGCGCCTGCTGCCACGACGGCGCTGGCCTCTGCATCCAGCTGCATGCAGGTCACCGCTGCGCCGCGCGTGGCCCGCAAAGCGGTGTGGGCGTCTTCCAGGCCGCTTTTTATCTCACCAAAGGGCTGTTTGACAAACACATCGACCGCTGCCTGCGATGCCTCGGCCGCATGCACGCCATGCCCCAAACCATCGGCCACCAAAAGCGCAGCACGGTGCCCATCCACGGCCAGCGCCCAGGCGTCGCCACACACGGTTTCTCCCGGAGCGGGAAGTGCGACGACCGCCGCTCTAAAGGCGGGCGGTTGGGGGGCAGACGTTGCAGCAGGCCGAAAGCGCGCCAGCACCACCGTGCCTTTGCCGGGCTCGGAATGGATGTCGAAATCGCTGGCCAGCCGCTGCACCGCACCCAGTCCGGTACCCGGGGTGCTGCCGGTCGAGAACCCATCGCGCATCGCCAAGGACAGGTCAGCAATGCCGGGGCCTTCGTCCACCGACAAAATCTCCAGTTCGGGCGTATCGCCAGCGCGGGTTGCAATCCACAGCTGCCCGCGCTGCGCATGTTGGCAGAGGTTGTTGCCCAGCTCATTGACCGCAATCGCAGCCTGGCCTGCCAGCACGTCGTCAAACCCCAGCTCGCGGCACAGGGCGGCGACATGGCGCCGGGCCTCACCCACACGGCTGGGCTCGTCTACCGGGAATACGCTGTGGCAGCTGCCTTGAATTATTTCCATCGGGTCACGCTGACGCAGGTGCCAACGCCCACGGTCGATTCCAAGTCAAAGTCATGCACTAGGCGCTTGCTGCCCGACAGGCCCAGCCCCATGCCCTTGCCCGAGGTCCAGCCATCTTTCAAGGCCAGATCCAGGTCCGGAATGCCCGGGCCCTGGTCTTTGAAGCGCAGACAAAGCCCTTGCTTGATGCCATCGACCACCAGCTCCCACTCCATATCGCCGCCGCCGCCGTACACCACCGTGTTGCGCGATAGCTCGCTGGCAGCGGTGATCATCTTGGTTTGGTCAACGAGGGAGAACTTCAGCTGGACGCAGAGCTTTCGCACAACCTGGCGGCTGGCCACAATGTCGGCTTCACTGCGCAGGGGAACAGAGCCTTGGGTGTCATTCGACAAAGTCGTCTCCATCGGCGGCCGCTGCCTCCAGCATCGCCATGCCACGGCCCACATTGAGGGCCGTCTTGACGCCGTCCAGTGACAGGCCGAGCTCCACCAAGGTAATGGCGACCGCTGGCTGCATGCCCACCACCACCGTGGTCGCATCCAGAATGCGACCGATCCCGGAGATGGCGGCCAGCATCCGGCCGACAAAAGAGTCGACAATTTCCAGCGCAGAAATATCGATCAGCACGCCATGGGCGCCCGTTTTCGATATTTGCTCAGCCAGGTCTTCTTGCAGCGCCATGGCGGTCTGGTCTTCCATGTCCATCTGGATGGTGACCAGGAGAGACCTTCCCATGCGCAGAATAGGAATCCGATACATCGTCGCCCGCCTATTTGGTCTTGGTAAAGATATAGCCGTTGCGCTTCATGGCCAGGGCCAGCGCGTCTGCTAAGGTGGCCTTGGTGGTTACCGAATTCAGATCGATACCCAAGTGCACGATGGTCTGGGCGATTTGTGGGCGGATGCCGCAAATGATGCAGTCGGCGCCCATCAAGCGAATAGCAGTCACCGTTTTGAGCAGGTGCTGCGCGACCAGTGTGTCCACCGTGGGAACGCCGGTGATGTCGATGATGGCCAACGAGGATTCAGTCTCCACAATGCGCTGCAACAGCGATTCCATCACCAGCTGGGTACGGCTGGAATCCAAGGTGCCAATCATCGGCACCGCCAGCACACCATCCCAAAGCTTGATAACCGGGGTCGATAGCTCCAGTAATTCTTCCTGTTGACGCTTGATCAGCTGCTCGCGGGTGCGTTGGTAGGCATCCATCGTCCATTGCGCGAGAGCATCGACATAGAGTGACACGCGGGCGATGGCGTCTATCAGCGCTTGGGTGTCTGACGCCAGCTCACGCTGCAGCGCCTCGAAAATGGGTTGTTTGAGCGCCAGCACAAAGGCGCTGGTGCTGCCTGCCGTGCTCCCTTGGGCCGCACGCGAGGCAGACAGGCGCTCCAGCGCGGCCTTCACTGGCTGCCATGCGGCCGAGCCAGAGTTTTGTGCATCAGCGGATTGGATGGCGGGCAAAAACGCGCCGAAGATTTCGTCCGCTTCCGCACGCATCTTCGCTGGGGCATTAGGGCCCGCGGCAGCCTGTAGCCAGCCGTCTACCACCATGGATTTCTCGCGCTCCAACAATTCCACCAAAGCCTGCTGATGTGTGCTCACGGTATCCCCTTGTATGCGTGACTTATGTATATACCTGTAAGAATTATCGTGCAGGGTTCCTGTGCTCGCCGCTTTGGCGACGCAGCATGGTCTATCTCGGCGCTTCGGCCTACATGTCCCTAAGGCTGAATGGGGAAAAAAGATGTGTGCGCAGCTAATTCAGCGCGTTCAGCGGCGGAATAACGCCGGATGGGCCTGGTTGGGACCGGAAAAAGAGGGCTTCTGGCATGTGCACGCCTCTGTGTGCGCCAAGATTGGCTCAGTAACAGAGGCGTGGGTGAGGGCGCATTCGCTGATGCAGGCACGCGCTGCGCTTTATAAGAAGGCCGATGCTCTTTGCGAGCCGTTCATGCGAGCTTGAACCGGATGGAGGGGATATGCATGAACTCGGCAAGAAACTGGGTTAAGTCGCCAACTGCTTCGCGTTTTGCAGCGCGGCCAGGCGGCGGTACTTTTCGAAGGTCTTGCTGATGTCCGTGGACACGGCGGGAACATAGCGATTTTGCTTTTCACCACGCTGCGCGACTAGGGGTCGGGTTGGCATGGTCAGCATCGGAAAAGATGGCTGGTATTGCATGACGAACTCCTTTCTTCGATGCCTTCATGATGGTGCCTACGGGCAGGGTTGCGGTGTAGGTTTTGTCTGAGGAATGTCAAAAGGATTTAGCTGACAGGCTGTAGTGCTTTTGCTGATGGCCCGCGCCGCCAAGCACCACAAGTCTGGCGGAATATCCGTCGCAACACCGGTCTGACGGCGTGCCAGGCCATTGCAGCCGTCGCGAATCAACACCAGCGGACGCAGGCACTGGCGCCGTTTCAGCGCCCAATCACGATCAGCTGGCCATTGGCTTCAATGGCGTTATGCGCCAGTGATTTCTGCAGCGGTAGGCCAAGCACTCGCTGGTCCCAGAAATCTGGAATGCTGGGGGTCCAGGATGCACCGAGGGTCGGGTCATTGATCAATTGCCGAAGGCCCTCTTCGGTGAGGTAAAGCCGCGAGGGGGTCTGGCCCGTCTTCAGGACTTGGAGGAATGCCGATTCGATCATTTCGTACAAGCTCATGGGGATGGTTAGGGACCCTCTGCAAAACTCCCTGCCGTGGTCTGAACGCTGACTCGGGCGATCCGCTGCGTTGTCTTCCTTGTCAATAGCTACGGCTATTGACTGCAAAAGACGCCTTGCGGCTCATCCCGATCCGCGTCCATCCCGCTTGGCGAGGGTTTTGCAGAGCATCCCTAGATGGATAAGGTGGTTAGATCCAGTCAGAAGTGCGGGGTAAATGTTAGCGCAGCGGCGCAGGCCAGGAAACGAGGGTGTGATTAGGGAAAACCCTTGCGCAAATGCGCGCTTTTGTGAAGGGCGCACGCGGGACGCCGTAAAGCCTTGCAGCTTTCCAACATCAATCAGGATGCGTGTTAATGGCTGCGCCAAGAAGCGGCGCAGCACCTGGGCGAGGGGGGGCAGCGCCCATGAGGGGCTGGATTTATCGCGCAGTAGGAGGTGACAGTGGCTACCGGTCCGGCCAAGCCCACGATCAGAGCGACGTTCGGATGGCTATGCCCATCAACAGCTCTCGGAGGCCGCAGACATGCGGATGGCACCGGCAAACCCATGCGCCACCCGAGAGTAAGGCCGGCCGCTGGTCAGTACACGTGGCAAGGCGCTCCAGGCGATCTGCACGCCCAGCGCAGCGAGGCGGTCCACCAGCGCTTGGTCTTCGCCGCACTCGATGGCATCAAAGCCGCCTGCCCGTTGGTAGCAGTGCGCAGACAGGCCCAGATTGGCGCCATGCACATGGCGGTGGCCGTCGCGGTCCTGGTAGGTGGTTTCAAAATGCTGGCGCGCCGCTTGCGCTTGTTGGCCGTGGGCATCCCAGCTGTCCACGCCAACGGTTCCGCACACCACATCGGCCCCCAATGACAGCTGCGCTGCCAGCCAGTTGGGGGATACGCAGGTATCGGCATCGGTAAAGGCCAGCCAGCGTGCCTGCTGTTGCAGCAGATGGCGGCTCCCTACAGCCCGCGCACGGCCAACATTGTGGGCCTCCACCTCCAGGGTCGTAAAAGGCCATTGCCGGGCAATGGCCGCAGTGCCGTCGCTGCAGCTATCGAGCACGACAACCACTTCGACCTCTTCACCGCCCAGATCCGGGTGCAGGCTGGCAATGGCCACGCTTTCCAGGCAGGACTCGATCAGTGCCTCTTCGTTATGCGCGGGTATGCAGATGCCAATCATGGGGTACTCACAGTCTTTCCCAAACCTCTAACAAGAAATCGGTCTCGCGGTGGTCCACCACGGTTTGCAGCGCTGCGCTGGCACCTATTTGCGCATGCACGGTCTCGGCGTTCTGCAGCAGATCGGGTGCTTTGTGCCGCCAGTGGCACATCAGCCAATGCCCGCCGGGGGCCAGCGATGTCAGGCATCGCTCGCTGAAAACTGCCAGATCTTCATCGTCCAGGTAGTAGGCCAACTCGGAGACAACCACCAGGTCAAAACCGCCGGGCGGCACATCAGGCCATTCCTGGGGCAGCTGCAGCTTTTGCAGATGCAGTTGGCGGCGGTCCTCGCGCTGGATGCGGGCATTGCACAGCAACACGGCCGATTCGGCAAAATCCGCGGCAACCAGCTGGTCGCAGCGCTCCAGCAGTGCCATCGTGGTCTCGCCATTGCCACAGCCGGGCTCAAAGCCGTAGCGGTACTGCTCGCGTGGCAAAGACCCCAGCAACACCTGGCGCTTGCGCCTTTCGTACCAAGCGGTCTGTACGGCCCAGGGGTCGGGCGAGCTTTGGTAGAGCTGTTCAAAGTGTTGGCGTTGGTTCATCGCAGGATCACCTCAAAGTTGCGCAGCAGGCGAGCAGTCGCCCAGCGGGGCAGGATCGCGGCCCGGCCGGTAGAGGGGTCGGGCAGCAGCTGGCTGCGAAAGCAGGACAGCGCCAGGCACTTGCGGTCCAGCTGGTCGGCGCTCAGCGGCATGCGTACTGCCTGCTGCCAGGGCACGCGCTGGTCACCCGGAATGGCCCAGTGCCAGGTCCAGATGGGCACCTCAAACAGGCGGCTGCCGATATCTGCCGTGGCGGCGGCACAGGCCTCGCCCGTGGCCTCATGGTCGGGGTGGCCGTCATAGCGCCAGGGGCAGAAGACCGCGTCCGTGGGGCGCAGCAGCTGCTGCAAGCGGGATTCGAGCTGGGGTTGGTGGTCCTGCACCTGCCCATCGGGGATGCGCAGGTGGATGATCTGGCTGCCCGGGCAGAGCAGGGCCAAGGCCTGCGCGCTTTCGCGCTCGCGGGCCTGGGCCAGCTGGTCGGGCGTCCACAGGCGCGAGCCGGGGTGGCTGGCCTCGCCAGAGGTCACCGCTATCACTGTGCAGGGCAGGCCGCTGGCCTCGCAGTGCTGCATGATGCCGGCGGTGGCGAGGATTTCATCATCGGGGTGGGGCGAGACAATCACCACCCGCTCGCAACCTTGCAACAGCTCCGCGGCAGGTATGGTGCCCATGGGCGCTTGGGCCAGCCAGTGCTGCCATTGCAATTCGGACGTGCCTTCGCCCTCGATGTGGCGGGATTTCAGAGCTTCCATGGTGCGTTGTTCTCCTGTTCTGCGATGGCCTGCCCGAGAGCAGCCAGATCGCGTTCTGCGTGGCATTGGCGGATAAAGATAGGCAGATCGGCCAGCAGCAAGGCCAGCGACCGGTCTTTGCAAAAGGGGCCGGGGCCGAGCGCGCGCGGCACATGCTGCAGCACTTGCTGGGCTGCGGCCTCGGCGGCCAGGCGGCAGCGGTTAACGTCCATAGTCCAGGGCAGCGCGGGCTGGGCATCGATCTGGGCTGCCGTGACGCGCAACAGTGCGGCGGTGGTTGACAGCGCAATATCGACCGCACCCAGGTGTGCCAGCGCATGGGGCTCCGCCTTGCTCCGGCAAGCCTGCCGCAGATGGCCGGCCATGCGGGCGCTGGCGCCATACCAGCAAGCCGCGATACCGGCGCCGCCGTGTTGAAAGCCGGGGCGGCTCAGGTAAGCACCCGGCGTGCCGACCAAGGTGGCGCTGGCGTTTTCAAAGCGCACATCCACACTCGCACTGGCGGCCATGCCTACGGCCTCCCAGCCGCTTTTGCAGACCTGCACTTCCGGCTGGTGCAGGTTGACTGCCACCAGACAGCGCTCGGTATCGGACAACCAGGCGGTCACCAGCGCTTGGTCCACGCTTCTCGCGCCTGAGCACCAGGCCTTGGTGCCGCTCAGCAGCACCTCGCTGCCAGATGCGAGGCCTTCATTGAGCCTGGCCAGGGTGGCCTGCACCCGGTTGGCCGGCGGTTCGGCACCCCAGACCGCCCAGGTCCGCGCGGCCGCAGGCGCCTGAGCGCCCAATTCAGCCAGAATCGCCAACGCATCAGTGTGGCCCTCAAACAGTTTGACCAGGCTTAGGTTGTGGGCGGCGACCGCCGCCAAAGCCCGCCAGCGTGCCAGCGTGTGCCCCTGGCCGGGCAGCGGTAACTGGTCCAGGCCTTGGGCGACCAAGGCGCGTAAGATTTCTCCGGGCTCCTGCGTCTCGGAGAAGGTCAAAAAATCTTCCAGTGGGCGAGAAGCATCAGTCATCGTTCAACGGCCTATGCGTACAGCGGCGGCGCTGGCTTGCTGGGCCGGGCCGCTGCCCGCCACCACACGCAGATAGGGAAAGCTGCCATCCCGCGTGGGGCGGGTCATCGGCAAGTCGGTATCGGCAGCGGCGACCAGGCGGTGCGCAGGCACAGTGATACGGGGTTTGCGCTGCAGTGCGGGCTGGCACTGGTCCAGCGCATGCAAAAAGCGCTGGCACCACCAGTGCACATCCTCGGCCTGGATGCGGGCCAGCAGTTTTTGGTGCCGGTCGATGCGCTCGGCCAGTGGCATCTGCAGCGCCTGGTCCATGCTGTTGGCGGTGCAGTGGGCGTCATAGGGGTTCACCAGCAAGGCCTCTTGCAGTTGCTCGGCCGCGCCGGCAAAGCGCGACAGCACCAGCACACCAGGGTCAGCTGGGTCCTGCGCGGCAATAAATTCCTTGGCGACCAGGTTCATGCCATCGCGCAAGGGCGTGACCAGGCCCACGGCTGCAGAGCGGCACAGCCCCGCCAGCTGGGCGCGGGTCAGCACTTGGTGGATGTAGCGGACGGGCATCCAGTCCAGCTCGCCAAAGTCCCCATTGATGGCACCGCACAGCGATTCGAACTGGTGGCGAAGATCGGCATAGGCCTGCAGGTGCTCGCGGGTGGGCGAGCCGATCTGCACCAAGGTGGCACTGCGCCGGTGTTCGGGGTGGCGCTCCAACAGATCACGGAAAGCGTGGATACGCTCGGGCAGACCCTTGGAGTAGTCGAGCCGGTCTATGCCGACCACCAAGCGGCGCTGGCCGTGCTCCTGCGCCATCATGGCTTGCACTTGCTGGGCTGGGGGTGTGTCCGTCAGCGCCGCAAAGGCCTGGGCATCAATGCCAATCGGGAACACCTCACAACGGGTTTGCTGCCCATGGGCACGGTAATGGTGGCGGTGGCTGCTGCGGCCATCGGCCTGGGCCAGCACATAGCTCTCAAAATGCGCCAGGTCTTGTCGGCTTTGCAGGCCCACCAGGTCAAAGGCCATCAAAGCCTGCATGAGCGTTTGGTGCTGCGGCACGGCGCTGAGCGCCACCAAGGGCGGAAAGGGGATGTGCAGAAAAAAGCCGATGCGTTGTCTGCAGCCCAGCGCGCGCAGCTCTGCGGCTAAGTGCAGCAAGTGGTAGTCATGCACCCAGATGACGTCGTCGTCTTGCAGCAGGGGGAGCAGCTGCTGGGCAAACTGCCGGTTGACGCGTTGGTAGCCCTCGTAGAACGCGGGGTCGAACTCCGCAAGATCCAGCCGGTTGTGGAAAACGGGCCACAGCACCTTGTTGCAAAAGCCGCTGTAGTAGCTGTCATGGTCGCAGGCTTGCAGGTGTGTGGTGGCAACGGTGACGGCGCCCCATTGGCGCAGCGACAGTGGGGGATTGGGCTGCTCAGTCACCTGGCCGCCCCAACCAAACCACAGGCCGCCTTGGCGCTGCAGGGCTTCCTCCAACGCAATGGCCAGGCCACCGGGGGCGGCATCTCGCGGATCGGCGACCCGGTTGGAGACGACGACGAGGCGGCTCATGGATGCACCTCGGCTGAGCGGCTCAGGTTTTTAAACATCTGTTGCTGGGTGCATGCCGCCTGTAGCCAGTGGTAGACCGCGTCCACCCCCGCCAGCCGGTGGCTGGCCCGGCTGGCGCCGGGGCCCACTTTGATGGCGACGCCGCGCTCGGCCAGCACAGCAGCAAAGCCGCTCTCGTCACTCAGGTCATCGCCCAGAAAAAACGGCGTGCGGCCGGTAAAGGGTGGGGCCTGCATAAAGGCCTGGATGGCGCCACCCTTGCTAGCACCTACGGGCAGTATCTCCAGCACGCACTTGCCCCGCAACAGCGTCCACTGCGGCATGTGAGCCAGCATCTCCTCCAGGCTGTGCAGGCACAAGGGCTCCAACGCGGGATCCCGGCGGTAGTGCAGGGCGACACCGCTTTGCTTGGGCTCTACATACAGCGCGGGATGGGCCAGGGTTAGCTGTTGGCAGGCGGCGATCACCGCAGAGATATCGCCAGGACTCAGTTCCCATTGGCGGCCCGATGCATCGCGGCGCTGCGCGCCGTGTGCTCCGGCGCAGGCCAGCCGCAGGGGCTGCAGGTAGGCGTCCAACACGGCAATCTCCCTGCCAGAAATGATCGCCAAGGCCCCTCCCAGCAGACCCTGAAGCTCGCGCAGCAAAGGCAGCAACTGGGGCGGCAACACAATGCCGTCCGGTGTTGCTGCAATCGGCACCAAGCTGCCGTCAAAGTCCAGGAAAAGCGCCGCATCCGATGGCAGATGCGGCGGCAGGGGCCAGGGGGTGGTCATCAGGGATCCAAAGGTTCGGGGCTGACGACACGCTCGGACTCCGGGTCCTGCGGAATGTCTGGCTCGGAGCTGGGCGAGAAAGGGGGGTGCGGTGGGTCATCACCCGGTTCAGGCGCGACGGGCTCCTGCTCGGGATAGGGCTCACCCACCGGGTCCATGCTTTCGTCTTCCGGGTAGTTGGGCTGGGTGTCGAGCCGGGTGTCAGGCTTGGTGGTGCTCATGGCATGCTCCTCAGTGGTATGCCTTCTAGGTTGGCGGCTGCGCTGCCCCAGGTCTGTAGGATTTCTGCGCCCGCGTTTGGAGTCATCCGAGCGAGTTGGCATTCAGCACGGGCCCACTTGCAGGACCGCACATGTTTTTGTCAGACCGCTCTGGCATGCCGGTAGTCGCTTGTTCCCATGCGGCGCCGTCATTTCCTCTCACCAGCCTCCCCGCCAGCAGCGCACACTGCCAACATGCAAAGGAGACCGGCATGACAGCGCAGCAAGGCAATGCACCGACATCGACCCGAACCATCTGGAAAGGCGCCATCAGCTTTGGGCTGGTGCATGTGCCCATAGGGCTGTACACGGCCACCCGCGATTCGGGCATTGACTTTGACTGGCTCGACAAGCGCTCGATGGAGCCGGTGGGCTACAAGCGCATCAACAAGCGCACTGGCAAGGAGATTGCCAGCAGCGACATCGTCAAAGGCGTGGAGTACGAAGATGGCCGCTATGTCATCCTGAGCCAGGACGAGATCAGCGCCGCCTTTCCCAAAACCACGCAAACCATCGAGATCGAGGCCTTTGTCGATGCCGATGACATTCCGCTGATCTACCTGGAGCGGCCTTACTACACGGCGCCACTGAAGCGCGGCGAGAAGGTGTATGCGTTGCTGCGCGAGGCGCTGCGCAAGACCAACAAGGTGGGCGTTGCCAAGGTCGTCATCCAGACCAAGCAGCATCTGGCCGTGCTGGTGCCCTGCGGCCGGGCGCTGGTGCTGAATCTGCTGCGCTGGGGTGGCGATATCCGCTCGTTTGAGCAGCTGGATCTCCCCCCGCTGGCCGCCAAGGCCGCCGGTATCAGCAGCGCCGAGATGGACATGGCGGTGGCCTTGATAGAGGACAAGGCCCAGGCCTGGAATGCCGATGATTTTCGCAATTCTTTCTCGGACGAAATCCACAAGCTGATCGATGCCAAGGTCAAATCGGGCGAGGTGGAAGAAGTCGTGCAGGCGCCGAAGGAGTCTGCCGTCTCGGGCGGAGCAGAGATTCTGGATCTGACGGCCTTGCTCAAGCGCAGCCTAGCCGGTGGTGCCAAAGCGGCAGACGCCAAGCCTGCTGCCCGTAAAACCAAGGCAGCGCCGGCCAAAACCAAAGCCAAGGCCAGTGCCCCCGCCAAAGCAGCCGCTGCAGAGCCTAAATCCAAGGCCAAACCCAAGCCCAAACCCAAGCCCACTGCTACATCAGCCAAGGCCCGCAAAACGGCGCCCGCCAGCCGCCGCGCGGCTTAGTGCGTTGGCGCAAAGAGGCCCTGCATGCCCAGCTCCCTCGACAAATACCAAGCCAAGCGCAACTTCGCCGAGACACCCGAGCCGGCTGAAGGCGGCGAATCGGTGGCAGGGCAGCTGCAGTTTGTCATCCAAAAACACTGGGCCAGCCATTTGCACTATGACCTGCGGCTGGAGCTGGATGGGGTGATGAAAAGCTGGGCGGTGCCCAAGGGGCCGAGCCTGGACCCGAGCCACAAGCGCATGGCCGTGCAGGTGGAAGACCACCCGATCTCGTACAACAGCTTTGAAGGACAGATCCCCGCTGGCCACTATGGCGCGGGCAAAGTGATTGTTTGGGACAAGGGCCTGTGGCTGCCGCTGGCCGACCCCGAGGAGGGCTACCGCAAGGGCAAGCTGCAGTTTGCGCTGCAAGGCCACAAGCTGGGCGGCCAATGGACTTTGGTGCGCATGAAGGGCAAGGAAGGCGAGCGCCAACCGCCCTGGCTGCTGATCAAGGAGGCCGATGACTTTGCGCGCAAGGCGGAGGAGCTGGATATCGTCACCGCGCAGCCCGACAGCGTGGCCAGTGCGCAGCGAGCGGTAGGCACCAAGACCCGCGCTGCGCCTGCAGCCCAACCTATCAAGTCCATCAAACCCAGCAGGGCCAAAACCACTGCCTTGCCCACCAGCATGGCGCCGCAGCTGGCAACGCTGTACGACGCACCACCGCAAAATGCCGAGGACTGGGCCTGGGAGCTGAAGTTTGACGGCTACCGCATGGCAGCGCGCAAAAAGGGCCGCCAGCTGCAGCTGTGGACCCGCAATGGCAAGGACTGGACGGCGAAGATGCCCGCGCTGGCAGCGGCCCTGCAGCATCTGCAGTTGGACAATGCCTGGCTGGATGGCGAGGTGGTGGCCTTGAACGACCAAGGCTTGCCCGATTTTCAGCGGCTGCAAAACGCGTTTGATGGAGAGGGCACGACCGACCTGGTCTACTACCTTTTCGACCTGCCCTTTGCCAATGGCCAGGATCTGCGCGGCCAACCTTGGCAAGCGCGGCGCGATGCCCTGCAGGCGGCGCTGGATGCCAGCCCCGGCCTGGGCGATAAGGTGCGTATCAGCGAAGGGTTTGCCGGCGATCCGGTGCAGCTGCTGGCTTCGGCCTGCGCGTTGGGCATGGAAGGCATTGTCGGCAAGCGCAAAGATGCCAGCTACCGGGCGGGCCGCAGCGCAGATTGGATCAAGCTCAAATGTGGTCAGCGGCAGGAGTTTGTCATTGGCGGCTACACGCGCCCCAAGGGCACACGCAGCGGCCTGGGATCCTTGCTGCTGGGGGTGCATGGCAGTCAAGGCCAATTGGTCTATGCCGGCAATGTGGGCACCGGCTTTAACGAGAGCAGCCTGCGCGCACTGACGGTGCAGTTGCAAAAAATCCAGACCAAGACATGCCCTTTTTCCGATCCAGAGCGCATCGAGTACGAAGCCTTGTGGGTCAAGCCGCAGTTGGTGGCTGAAGTCGCTTTTGCCGGCTGGACCGGCCAGGGACGCTTGCGCCACGCGGTCTTCCATGGCTTGCGCGAGGACAAGCCCGCAAGCCACATCACCCGGGAGAAAGCAGCCACCATGCCAGCCCGCAAGAAAGCCCAACCGGCAGCCAGCGGCATCGAGGTCAGCCACGGCGACCGCATCATCGATGCCAGCACGGGCGTGACCAAGCTGGACGTGGTGCGCTACTACGAGCAGGTGGCGCCGCTGATGATGGAGCACCTGCAAGACCGGCCCACCTCGCTGATGCGCACACCCGATGGGGTGGCGGGCGAGCATTTCTTCCAGAAGCATTGGCAGGTACGCGCGATGGCCGGCATTGTGCAACTGCCCCAGTCGCTGGACCCGGAACACCCGCCGCTGCTGGCCATTGCCGGCGCCAAAGGCCTGGCCCAGGCGGCACAGTTCAATGTGGTGGAGTTCCACACCTGGAACGCCAAGCGCGACAAGATCCTGCGGCCCGACCGCATGACTTTTGACCTGGACCCGGGCGAGGGCGTCGCCTGGTCGGCGGTGCGGGAGGCCGCTGAATTGGTGCGGGTACTGCTGCTGGAGCTGGGATTGGAGCCTTTTCTCAAAACCAGCGGTGGCAAGGGCCTGCACCTGGTGGTGCCGATCCAGCGCCGGCACGATTGGGACACCGTCAAAGGCTTCTCCAAAGCCATCGTGCAGCACCTGGCTGCCACGGTGCCCCAGCGCTTTGTGGCCAAGAGTGGGCCGCAAAACCGCAAGGGCAAGATCTTTGTCGACTACCTGCGCAATGGCTGGGGCGCCACCACCGTCAGCGCCTGGTCGGTACGGGCGCGGCCGGGCACGGGCGTGTCCGTACCCATCGCTTGGTCCGAGCTGGACCAGGTCAGTGGCGGCGCGCATTGGGGCATCCAATCGGTCCAAACGCGTTTCAGCAAGGGCAATTCACCCTGGAAGGGCTATGCAAAGGCTGCAGTCTCGATGGGCCCGGCGATGCAGCGTTTGGGTTATTCGGCCTCGGCCACGAAGGCCTGAACGCAGCATTTGGGAATAGGCTTTATAAGTTCAGTGCATATAAGCTGAGTTAGTCTTACAAGATACAAATAACCAATCCCGGGTACGTGGATGGGCTGCTGTAGGACGTAGTCGGCTTATTTCGTAATTTTGCGATAGCTTGCTGGCGTTTTGAAGTGGTTTTGTTACAGTTTAACGACCAATGCATAGGAGGCTAGGAATGTCTACGCAATTCGGAAATGACAAGGAGAAAGACGCCTACTTGGATGCGCTGAAAGCCCAGGGGGCCGAGTTGCTGGCGGACCACCCCGCTGAAGGAACCATTGAGCACGCGCGTTTGTCGCTGATTGACGCCAAGATTGAACAGCTGACACGTCCCATCACGGCAGACAGCTGGAAGACGCCGGAATACTGAGCACGGCGCGGGTTGTACCAAACGTTGGTTCTTGTAAAAGAACTTTGCAGAATGCGCTGCAGGCCTTAAGGTTGCACAACCTGAATCAATAAGCCAATTCTTTCGGCTTATGCACCGGGTGGAAAGGGGGTCTCATGCGCAAAGCTGAGGACCTGCTTGTGGTGACGCAAGCGCAATACGAGCGTCTGGAACTGGAAGTGGTTGGTTTGCGGGATCTGGAGGCCTTGTTTGGCTCACCCCAACACGATCGCCTGCAGGATGTAGAGTTGGCACTGATACATTACCAACCGCAATTTCGCCCCTGAGCGAAATAACCGAAAACCCGCATTGGCGGGTTTTTTCTTGGGCGGGTGCTTGCCTGACGGGTGGTGGGACCCGCCGGGCAATCAGGCTTTTACTGCTGCTGCGATTGCTGCTGCTGATGGGCATTCTGCTCGCGGCCCTGTTGCTGCTGTTGGCCTGGGCGCTGCTGGTTGCTCTGGTCTTGCTGCTTGTCAGCAGGTTGTTGGCCATTGGGGTTTTGGTTGGGTTGCTGGTTGTTCATGCTTGTCTCCTGAAGGGGTGGTATACAGCGTGGAACTTGCTGCCTAGTCAGCTTAAGGCTGCGCCTCTGCGCTGGCTGTAGTCTCGCCGCTTGCCAGGCCGTAGTGGGCGGCGGTGCCCGCACGTCACCCAACGGCCCAGCGCGCTGCATGCGCTTGCTGACAGCGGTCGAACGGCTCAGCCCGGGTACTTGATGGCGTCTACAAAGGCGGTGAAAGCGGGCGAGGGCTGGCGGCGGTTGGGGTAGTACAGGTGGTAGCCCTCAAACGTGGGGCACCAGTCCGTCAGAATTTCCTGCAGGCGGCCATCTGCCAGGTAGGGCGCGAGCAAGGGTTCAGGCACATAGGCCAGCCCGATGCCGTCCACGGCGGCATTGAGCACATGCATGATGCTGTTGAAGACCAGCTGTCCTTCGGCCTTTACAGTAAACGCCTGGCCGTCTTTCTCGAATTCCCAGGCGTAGATGGGGCCGCTCGATCGGTGCCGGATATTGATGCAAGCATGCTGCGTCAGCGCATGCGGCGTGGAAGGCGGCGCATGCTGCGCGAAGTAGGCCGGCGAGCCGACCACCGCCAGGCGCCAGTCTGGCCCGATGCGTACCGCAATCATGTCCTGGCTGATGGACTCCCCCATGCGTATGCCGGCATCAAAGCGCTGCTCGATCACATTGGTAAAGCCGTAGTCGACATAGAACTCCAGCGTGATGTCCGGATAGTCACGCACAAATGGGGCCAGCATCGGGCGCAGTATCAAAGCAATCTGGTCGTCGGTACAGCTGATGCGCAGGGTGCCCCGTGGGCGGTCTTGCGCGCTGCTGAGCGCCTCGACTTCAGCGCTGATCTGCTCAAACAGTGGCGCAATGGACCGCAGCAGGCGCTCGCCCGCTTCGGTGGGCGCCACATTGCGCGTGGTGCGGGCCACCAGCCGCACGCCCAGCCGCTCTTCCAATCCACGCATGGCATGGCTGAGGGCAGAAGGGGTGACGCGCAGCCGGGCAGCGGCCTTGGTAAAGCTCTGCGCTTGGGCAACTGCCACAAAAGCTTGCAGGTCATGGATTTTGGAAGTGGCCATTGCTGAAAGTTTCTCACAAGCGCATAGACATTGCGCTATCTAATCAAAGTTCTCGGCTTCCCGCAAGATGCGGTCACTGATCTTTTCACGGACCTTGACCATGACAACGCAAACCCCTTTCCTTCGCCAGCCACCAGCCGAACAAGCCCTCGAAGCAGCGGACCGCCGTAGCTTTATCAAAACAGCGGGAGCCAGTGCTGCAGCGCTGGGCTTGCTCTCGGTCGCCGGCACATCGGCCTACGCCTCGGCAGCAGCGCCCACGCTCCCTGCACTCCCGGTAGGCGCGGACAACTTCTACCGCAGCGACAAGGTAAGCCTGCAAAAAGTGGCCTTCCAGAACCAGTACGGCATGCAGATCGTCGGCAATCTGTACCTGCCTAAGTCCAGCAACGCGGCCCAACTGCCCGCGCTGGTGGTGGGCCATCCGATGGGCGCGGTCAAGGAACAAAGCGCCAATCTGTATGCGACCAAGATGGCCGAGCAAGGCTTTGCGGCGCTGTCCATCGATCTGCCGTTTTGGGGGGAGAGCGAGGGCAAGGCCCGCAACGCAGTGGCGCCCGACCTGTATGCCGAAGCGTTCAGCGCGGCGGTGGATTTTCTGGCAGCGCAAGACCGGGTGGCAGCAGGGCGCATCGGCGGCATCGGCATTTGCGGCAGCGGCGGCTTCATCATCAGCGCCGCCAAGATTGACCCACGCTTGCGCGCCATTGCCACCGTGAGCATGTATGACATGGGTGCGGTCACCCGCAATGGCTACGGCAAATCGCAGACGCTGGTGCAGCGCAAAGCCAAGCTGGCCCAGGCCGCTGAGTTGCGCAATCAGGAGTACCGCAGCGGCCAGCCGATTTTTCAGAACTACCTGCCAGTCGTCTTGCCCAAGGATGCCGACCCGGTGACCGCCATGTACCACAGCTTTTACCGCACGCCCCGAGGCATTGCGATTCCAGCGGGCTACACCTTGGAGCAGACGCAGAACCGCACCCTGGCCAGCGCGGTGAAGTTCATGAACTTCTACCCCTTCAACGACATCGAGACGATCTCGCCGCGCCCGCTGCTGTTTATTGCTGGTGACCAGGCGCACTCCAGGGAATTCAGCGAAGACGCCTACCAGCGCGCCGCGGAGCCCAAGGAGCTGCATTGGGTGCGCGGCGCCAACCATGTGGACCTCTACGACCGGGCGAACCTGATCCCCTGGGCCAAGCTCAGCGCATTTTTCAACCAGCACCTGGCCGCCTAACGATGGATGGCGCAGCCTGCTTGGCGTGTAAAGCGCAGGCAGGCGCATTGGCCAGTATTTCCGATGTCTTTTGATTCCATGAATTCCCCTGTTTCTTCTTCCGCCGCAGACGGCGACCCCCGCACGCCGGTGCTGCATGACAAGCCTGCCTACTGGAGCGGCGTGTTGGCGATGACGCTCTGCGTCTTTGTGCTGATTGCCTCCGAGTTCATGCCCGTCAGTCTGTTGACGCCGATGGCGGCAGATATGCGGGTCAGCGAAGGCTGGATCGGCTACGGCATTGCCATCTCTGGCGCCTTTGCGGTGCTGACCAGCCTGTCGATACCGGCGCTGGCCGGTGCCATCAACCGCAAGACCTTGCTGCTGGGCTTGACCGCGCTGATGGGCGTGTCCGGCTTGGTCGTGGGCATGGCGCACAGCTATGCCGTCTACATGGTCGGGCGCGCGCTGATCGGGGTGGTGGTCGGCGGTTTTTGGGCCATGTCTGCGGCAGTGGCCATGCGGCTGGTGCCTGCCAACAAAGTGGCCAAGGCCTTGGCGATTTTCAACAGCGGCAATGCGCTGGCCACCGTCGTCGCGGCGCCGCTGGGCAGCTATCTGGGCGGCATCATCGGTTGGAGGGGTGCATTCCTCTGCCTGGTGCCGCTGGCCTTGGTGGCGCTGGTCTGGCAATGGGTGGCGCTGCCATCGATGCGGGTGGAGCTGCGTCAGGCCGGGCCGCGATCGGCCGGGCCGCACTCGGCGCAGCGTTTCAGCCTGTTCCGCATTCTTCAGCGGCCCGTGGTCAGGCTGGGAATGCTGGCGGCAGGTGCCTTCTTCATGGGTCAGTTCATGCTGTTTACCTATGTGCGCCCGTTTCTGGAAACAGCGGCACAGGCGGATGCCGTCCACCTATCGCTGGTTCTGCTGCTGATGGGCGGTGCTGGTTTTATCGGCACCAGCCTGGTGGGCATGGTCCTGAAAAAAGGCCTGTACCGCACGCTGTGCAGCATGGCGCTGCTGATGGCGGGCATTGCGCTGGCTTTGGCCATCTGGGGCAAGGGCTTGAACACGGCCAGTGTGTTGCTGGCGCTATGGGGCTTGCTCGCAACTGCTGCGCCGGTAGGCTGGTGGCTGTGGCTGGCCCAAACGCTGCCCGACGATGCAGAGGCCGGCGGTGGGCTGATGGTCGCCGTGATCCAGCTGTCCATCGCGCTGGGCTCCACCAGCGGTGGCCTGCTGTTTGACAGCCAGGGCTACCAGGGGACCTTTGTCGCCAGCGCGGGCGTGCTGCTGCTGGCCGCCGGCCTGATTGCCGCCACAGCGATGGCCAAGCGTGCAGTACAGGTGCAAGCGGGCGGGTCCAGGCGGGCAGCAACCGCGTAGTGCTCAGCGCGCTGTTTTACCGGGGCTCGTCAGATAGCTGCGCCTGCGAAAGGCGCAGCGGGCGATCCAGGCGTTCAACAGTCCTGGTCATCGTGGGGCTGCACCCGCAGCCCGCGCAGCAATAAATCCAGTCCCACCGCTGCCTGCTCCATGCGTGCAGCGGCATCCTCCCCCTCGGCAATCCAGAAGGCCGCCTCGGCCAAGCTCCCGTAGATCAGCGCTGCCAGCGCCCGCGCATCAGCCGGTGCGACGATGCCTTGCGCAATCAGTGCGCTGATCAAGGTCTGCATCGAATGCAGGCAATGGCGCTGCGAATCGGGTGAGGCACCGCCCAGCACGGCGCGGGCATCACGCAGTACGATGCGCTGAATCTCCGGCTCCAAGGCCATCTCCAGGTAGGCGCGGCAGCGGCTGCGAAAGCCTTGCCAGGGATCGTCGGCCTGGTCCGAGATGGCTTGCAGGCGGGCATCCATCTCGTCGTCAATCTGCGCCACGACGGCCGCGAGCAGGCCTTTTTTGTCACCAAAGTGGTGGTAGAGCGCGCCCCGGGTCAGGCCAGCCTGGGCGGTCAGGTCGTCCATCGAGGTATCGGCATAGCCGTGCTTGGCCAGCTCTTGGCGGGCAGTGGCCAGCAGGCTGGCGCGGGTGGCTTCCATCTCGGCGCGGGTGCGGCGAACCATGCGCAATCTCCTTACATACAGTGCGTATGATTATTTACAAGCATGGCGTATGTCTATAGGATTTCTATTCATACGCCTTGTATGTATTGTCGCCATCCCGGCCCGCGTTGGCAAGCCGGGCGCAGAAAGAAGCCATGCTCCAGACCTACCGCACACTTTTTGCCGCGCCCGGCAGCACGGGCTTTTGCCTGGCCGGGCTGCTGGCCCGGATTCCGCTGCCGATGATGGGCATCGGCATCATCACCATGCTGGCGCAGTTGCGCGGCAGCTATGCGCTGGCCGGGGCCGTGTCTGCCGCCTTTGTGCTGAGCTATGCGCTGCTCTCGCCCCAGACATCGCGCCTGGTGGACCGCCATGGCCAGCGCCGGGTGCTGCCGCTGGCCACCGGCATCAGCGTGGTCGGCTTGCTGCTGTTGCTCGCCGCTACCCAGTGGCCGTTGCCGGACTGGATCTTGTTCGCAGGCGCGGTGCTGGCTGGTGGCATGCCCAGCATGCCGGCCATGCTGCGTGCGCGCTGGGCGGCGCTGTACCGGGGATCGCCGCAGTTGCAGACCGCCTATTCGCTGGAGGCGGTGCTTGATGAGCTGAGCTTTATCGCCGGGCCACCGCTGTCGGTGGGGCTGTGTGTGGCAGCGTTTCCGCAGGCGGGGCCGCTGGCTGCCGGGCTGCTGCTAGTGTTGGGCGTCACCGCGCTGGTGGCACAGCGCGAGACCGAGCCAGCGGTGCAGCCGCAGAGCATGCAGGCCGCAGCGGTGTCGGTGATTCGCCTGCCCCATGTGGGCTTGCTGGCGCTGTTGATGGCCGCGATGGGGGCCATCGTCGGCACGGTCGATATCGCCAGCGTGGCCTTTGCACGTGACCTCGGCCAGCCGGCCTGGGCCAGCGGCGTGCTGGCGGCCTATGCGCTGGGCTCATGTGTGGCTGGCCTGCTGTTTGGCGCCCTCCAGCTGCAGAGGCCTTTGCCGCAGCAGCTGGCGCTGGGTGCGTTGGCCACGGCGCTGACCACCTTGCCGCTGCTGCTGGTGGACAGCATACCGGCGCTGGCCGGTGCGGTGCTGCTGGCTGGCCTGTGCTTTGCGCCCACCATGGTCATCGCGATGTCGCTGGTCGAGCGCCTGGTGCCTGCGTCGCGTTTGACCGAGGGCATGACCTGGCTGTTGGCGGGCCTGAATGGGGGCGTGGCACTGGGGGCTGCGGCATCGGGCCAACTGGTGGATGCCTTTGGCGCCCGGTCGGCATTTGCCGTGGCCTTGGTGGCGGGGGCATTCGTGCTGCTGCTGGCGCTGTGGGCTGCGCGGCGCCTGCGGCCGGCCCTGCCTGGCGTGGTTGATGGTGTTTCTGCCACTGCATCCCATTCTGTTTGATCCGGCGCTGCCTTTTGCCAAGACCAGGAACCACAACATGTCTCCCTCCACATCCACCCATCCACAAGACCCCGCCCGAAACCCTTGGCCCGCCGTGATGGCTGCTGGCCTGGCCACCTTTTCTGTAGTGACGACCGAGATGCTGCCGGTCGGCCTGCTGACGGCGATTGCGCCGTCGCTGGGCATTTCTACCGGACAGGCCGGGCTGATGCTGTCGCTACCCGCCTTGCTGGCGGTGGTGTTTGCGCCGCTGGTGGTGCTGATGGCTGGGAATATGGACCGGCGCCGCATTCTGGCGGGGCTGCTGGCGCTGTTGGTTCTGGCCAATGCCGCATCGGCGCTGGCACCGAGCTGGGGCTGGATGCTGGCCGCCCGCGTGCTGCTAGGCCTGTGCATTGGCGGCATCTGGGCCGTGGCGGGGGGATTGGCGGCGCGGCTGGTGCCAGCAGCGGCGATGGGCCTGGCCACCTCCATCATCTTTGGTGGGGTGGCAGCGGCATCGGTGCTGGGTGTGCCAATGGGTGCGCTGATCGGGGAGGGTGCAGGCTGGCGCTGGGCCTTTGGCGTGATGGCGGTGTTCAGTGCGCTGGTGCTGGGCCTGCATCTGTGGGTGATGCCGACCTTGCCGGTCCGCAGCGCGGTGGGGCTGCGGCAGTTTCTGACACTGCGCAGCAACCGCGCACTGCAAGCGGGGCTGTGGTTGAGCTTGCTGCTGGTCGCAGGGCACTTTATGGCGTTTACCTTTGTGCGACCGCTGCTGCTGGCGGTGTCGGGTTTTGATGCGCAGTGGATCGCGGCCTTGCTGCTGGCCTATGGGCTGGCCGGCATTGCGGGCAATTTCATCGCGGGCCTGGCGGCGGCGCGCAGAACTACGCTGACGGTGGCCGCCATTGCATTGGGGCTGCTGCTGGTGCCGTTGCTGTGGCTGGCGTTTGGTGGCTCCCCCACCGGCGGATTCGTGCTGCTGTTGTTCTGGGGCCTGGCCTATGGCGGGGTGTCGGTCGCATTGATGACCTGGATGATGAAGGCCGCGCCCCAGGCGATGGAGATCGCCGCTGCACTGTATGTGGGGGTGTTCAACACCGGCATTGCGCTAGGGGCTTGGGCGGGTGGCCAGGTGGTGGACGGTTGGGGCCTGCAGGCCAATTTGTGGCTGGCGGCTGCCTGGGCGGCCATGGCGCTGCTGCTGAGCCTGGGCCTGGCAGTGACGCGCCACCATAGTGGGTCAGCCGCCAAGTCCGCCAGTCCAGACCAGATAGCGCCGTAAGATCTGCTTTCACTTATTTCATTAAATTTATTAATAATGATTCGGTGATAGAAATAAACGATAAATACTGGCTAAAGTCATGTCTTCATGCAGCGCTTTAGCGATCGTTTCGGGATGATCTATCACTTCAGATTCTTATCGAACTGTCATCGAAACAAGCTGTGCTGCTATCCAATAAATAGCTTGAATCGGCTCTCCCAGCCTGGCGGCAGCAGACGATTCAGCCACTCAAAAATCCCTGTTGACGATGACGCGTTTGTTGATTGTGGAGGACAACCCCGAGTTGGTGGGCTGCCTGTATGCGTTTCTGGAGCCCCTGGGCTATGTGCTGGACGATGCGCGGGATGGGTTGACGGGGCTGCGAATGGCGACCGAAAACAGCTACGACGCCATCTTGCTGGATCTGCGCTTGCCACAACTCGATGGCATGGCAGTGTGCCGCAAGCTGCGCCAGGAGTTTCAAAACCCCGTTCCTGTGCTGATGCTCACGGCGCGCGCTGCCGTCGACGACCGGGTACGCGGCCTGGCGCAGGGTGCCGATGACTACCTGGTCAAACCTTTTTCCTTGCAGGAGCTGCACGCACGCATCCACGCCATGGTGCGCCGCGCCCAATGCCAGTTGGTGCAAGGCACCCTGGTCTGGGAGGATTTGACCGTTGACACCCGGTTGCCGCAAGCCTGGCGCCAGGGCCAGCGCATCAGCCTGACACCGACGACCCACAAAATGCTGCTGTGCCTGATGCGCACGGCCCCTGCGGTCGTCCGAAAGCAGGAGATGACCTACCTGCTCTGGGGCGACTCGCCGCCGCCCAGCGATGCCTTGCGCACCCATATCCATGACCTGCGCCAGCAGATCGACAAGAACTTCCGATCCAGGCTGATCAAGACCATGCACGGCATCGGTTGGAGCCTGGGCGATGGCCAGAAAGCGCGATCGTCTTCCTAGGGAATCGGATGTCCAAGCGATCCACCATTCCCCGCAGCGATCTGGCCGATGCCTTGCAGCGCGAGCAATGGTTTGTCGGCGATGCCTGCCATGAATTGCGCACCTCATTGGCCATCCTCGCCTGCACTGCAGAAACCATTTGCTACCAGCTGCCAGCCGACAGCAGGTTGTTAGCGAGCGCCGAGCGCATGCTGCGCAGCACGCAGGAGATGGAGCAGCAGCTGGCGAGCCTGCTGCTGCTGGCGCGGGAGCCGCACAAGCTGGCGCGCACTGCCGTGCCGCTTCGCCCCTTGGTGCAGGACTGTATGGACCGCTGCCAGCCCTGGTTGGCTGATAAACCGGTGGTGCTGGTGCTGGAGGTAGGTGCCGAGGTACAGGTTTGTGCCAATGCGGAGCTGCTGCGCAGCCTGGTCGGCAACCTGCTGCGCAACGCCTGCCAACACACCCGCGAGGGTGAGGTGCACATCACGCTGTCGGCGCGCAGCCTGGTCATTGCCGATACCGGGCCGGGTCTGCCTGCTGGTATCGACCCGTTGCATTTTGAGCGCTTTGTGCCCAGCGCCAGTTTCGGTGGGCAGGGCTTGGGCCTGTCGATTGTGCAGCGCATGGTGGCGCACCTGGGCTGGCGCATGGTGGTGGACAGCTCAGCCCAGGGCTGTCGCTTTGGCTTGCAGTGGTAGCAACTTAGCCATGGAGCGCTGCCGCATTGCCCCCCAGACGGCAGGGTGAAAACAGGTCCAGCTCGGCCGTATAGACGCTGGTCTCGACATTGAAAAGTCCGAGCATGGAGTGGTAGAAGTGGTCGTGGCTGTAGGCCTGGCTGTCCGCATGCTGGCGCAGGCAGCCAAGATCAAGACGGGCATTTTGGGCAAAGCCGGGCGAGAACCACATCAACATCGGCACCTGGATCTGCTCCTTGGGGGCGATCAGATAAGGCGTGCCATGCAGGTACAGCCCTTTCTCTCCGAGGGATTCGCCATGGTCGGAGACATAGACCATGGCCACATCGCGCTCTGCCGCATGGCGCTGGAGCAGGGCGATGGTCTTGCGCAGTTTGCGATCGGTGTAGACGAGGGTGTTGTCATAGGTGTTGGTCAGTGCCTCGTTGCTGCACTTCTGGATCTGGTTGCTGTCGCAAGTCGGGCCAAATACCGCATCTGCCGCCGGGTAGCGCTCAAAATACGTGGGTCCATGGCTGCCCAGCTGGTGCAGCACCACCAAGCCATCCCCCTGCATGGCCTGGATGCGAGCGTCTAGCGCGTGCAGCAGTACATCGTCATAGCAGGTGCCATCCTTGTTGACGCAGAGCTCGGCCACCTTGAGCTTTGGCATGTCATCGGTGGGCACGCGTGCACAGACGCCTTTGCAACCCCCGTTGTTATTGTTGCGCCACAGTACGTCGATCCCGGTGCGCTGCAGCACATCGAGCAGGTTCTCTTCGGTCGCTGCACGCACGTGGTCGAACTGCGGGCGAGTCATGCGCGAGAACATGCAAGGCAGGGACACGGCCGTGGACGTGCCGCAGGAGGACATGTTTTTGAAGCTGATGATGTCGTCCCTTTGTGAGAGCTCGGGGTTGGTCGCGCGGGGATAGCCATTGAGCTGAAAATTCTGCGCCCGGGCCGTCTCGCCGATGACGGCAATGACGAGCTTGGGCCGCTTGCTGCCGACATCCAACGTGCGCCTGGCGTCTTCAGCCACGGCCCGCAGGGGCTGCACGCGCGCTTGGTGCTTGCGTTTCAGGTAGCTCCGGGTGTTGTGCACAAAGTTGAAGAACAGCACCTGGTTTCTGATCTCCCGGTGGTTGCGCAGCAAGGAAGCGTAGTCCTTGTAGAACAGCATCGCCACGGCCGCCAGCACCAGTGATGTCACGGTGATATTGCAGAGCCACCAGGTGGCGGTGGTCCAAGGGCTGCGCAGCTTTTTGCTGGGCAGGAACACCATCAGCGCAGCGGGCAAGACCCCCAGCACCAGGATGGTCAGCAGCAGCGGAACCGAAAAATAAGAGCTGAACTCGGCCTGGTTGGTCTCGAAGAAATTCTGCACCATGTTCCGGTCGATCAGGACCTGGTAGTGGTGCATGAAGTAGCTGCAACTGGCGCTGATGATGACCAGCAAGGCCAGCACCGGCTTGCGCAGATACGGCAGGGCCAACAAGGGGCTGAGCAGCAGGTTGAAAAAGCAGAACAGAAAGACGGGCAGGCTGAGAAAGAACAGCAGGCTGTGCAGGCTGTTGACTTCGACCTCGGCCCGCAAGGTCTTCCACAGAACCAGGTTGCCAATAGTGGTAAAGAACAGCGCCACCACCCAGGTGAGCTGTACGGGGTTCAGTCGCAGGGATGTCAGAAGTCTCAGCACGCGCTAGTTCCGTCGAAACAAAGGTGCGTGCAGTGTCAAAAAACAGGCGTCAGGAATTCGTTAACTACAAGGTTACAAGGTCGGTCTTGCCTGAGGGGCTTGGCGCGGCAGAAGCGCGCGCAGCGGCGCCCCTGGGCAAGCAGGCAAGGGCGAATGGCTGTTAATCAATGCCCGTTGCTGGCCACCGCGCCGCTGCTATGTTCCTCTGCCGGTCTGTGTTGGCTCCTGCTGCGCAGCAGCACCACCGCCAGCGCGGAGGCCAGCACCAGCCCCACGGCGGTGGCCATCACCGCCATAAAGCCTTGGTCAAAGGCCGCATGGGCCAGGCCCAGCAGCTGGCTGGCAGCCTCGGGCGGCAGCTTTTCTGCGGCCAGCAATGCGGCATCGATGCCATCGCTGGCGCCGGTGGCCTGCAGGTTGGCCGGCAGCACCAGGCTGCTGGTATAGCGCCAAGACAGAACGCTGCCCAGGAGCGCGACGCCCAGCACGCCGCCAAACTCGTAGGACACCTCTTCGACCGAGGCGGCCATGCCGGCATGCTCAGGTGGCGCACTGTTCATCACCGCATTGGATGCGGCGGTGATGGTGGCACCCACACCCAGGCCCAGGACGGCCAGCACGGCGATTTTTTGCAGGCTGTGGGCGCCTGTGTTGAGGCTCATCGTCAAGGCACAGAGCGCCACTGCGCTGACCACCAGGCCCGCCAGAATCAGCCGCTGCGTGCCAAAGCGCGACAGCGCCCAGCCGGCAATGGGGCCGGCCACAAAGGCCGCCACCGGGATCGGCAAGATCGCCAGCCCCGCTTGCAGCGGGCTCAGCCCCAGCACCAGTTGCAGGCGCTGGCTGAACACCAGCTCCACACCCACCAAGGCGACGGCGGCCACCACGGCGGCAATCACACCGCCCGAGAACGTAGGAATGCGGAACAGACGCAGCTCGATCAGCGGTTGGGGCCGGCTGAGCTGGCGGCGGATAAAGACCGCCAGCACCACGGCGCTGAGGATGCCCATCAGCGCGGCAAAGCCCAGTGACGGCGCAGGCTTGGCCAGCTCCTTGATGCTCAGCACCAGGCTGACCATGGCCACCATGGCCTGCAGTGAGCTGGTGTAGTCCCAGCCAGCGAGGCTGGCCTGGTGTTTGAGGCGGTCTGCGGGAATCAGCCACACGGTCAGCACCAGGGCCAGCGCCACGATGGGCACATTGACCAGGAACACCGAGCCCCACCAGAAGTACTCCAGCAGCACGCCGCCGACGACAGGGCCCAGCGCCGCGCCGCCCGAAGCGACCGAGGCCCAGATGCCGATGGCCACCGAGCGCTCGCGCTGGTCGGGAAAGCTCATGCGGATGATGGCCAGGGTGGCGGGCATCATGATGGCCGCGCCCACGCCCAGCAGCGCGCGGGCGGCGATCAACATGCCTGCGTTGGGCGAATAGGCGGCCGCCAGCGAGGCGATGCCAAAGATCACCAGGCCGAGCATGAACATGCGCCGGTAGCCCAGGCGGTCGCCCAAAGCGCCGGTGCTCAGCAACAGGCCGGCCACCACCAGCGCATAGGCGTTGACGATCCACAGCTTCATGGAGGTGGAGGCGGCCAGGTCATGGGTGAGTGTGGGCAGGGCGGTGTAGAGCACCGTCATGTCGACGACGATCAGCAGCAGGGCCATGGATACGATGGCCAGCACCAGCCATCTTCTGGAATGCAGTTCCATGATCAGACCCCCAGTTCTTTCATCATCGTGACGGACAGGGGCTGGCAGCCCAGGCGCTCGAACAGCCGGTGCGCGCCATGGTTGCCGATGCCGCTTTCCAGAAACAGGCGTTGCACCCCTTCGGCCTGCAGCTGCGTGCAGACCCAGGCAAACAGCGCCTGGCCCAGGCCCTGGCCGCGTGCGGCGGGGCTGACGACCAGGTCATCCAAGGTGGCAAACGGGGTGGGCGCGCGCTGCTCCTCGTCGAGGGAGATAAAGGCGATGCCGACCAGCGCATCGCCCTGGTGGGCGGTGGCGATGCGCTGCATTGCGTTGGCTTCGGGCGCGGCCAGGGTGGCCTCAATCTGCCGTGCCATGTGGTCGGCCAGGTCGGGGCTCCATTGCCCCGGTGCGATGGCGCGTGGCGATTGCAGCTCGCCGTGGGAGATGTAGTGGGCGCTGAGCTGGCCCATGAACAGCGCCAGGATCGCTGGCGACTGCGCGGGGTCATGGCACCAGGCCATCGTTGGGGCTGGTGTTTGTTGGTTGATCGATTGCATGGTCCGATATTGCGCCATAAAAATAGATTGATAAAGTTGGAATCCATCAATAAAGCAGATGGATGCGTTACAGTGCCAGGCTATGGAATGGACCGTTGAACAATTGCGGCAGTTTGTGGCCACGGCCGACAGTGGCTCTTTCTCTGCCGCTGCACGCAGCTTGGGCAAGGCGCAGTCCGCTGTCAGCACTGCCGTGGGCATGCTGGAGGTGGACCTGGGTGTCGTGCTGTTTGACCGCTCGCACCGCAATGCCCAGCTCACCGATGCGGGACGGGTGCTGCTGCTGGAGGCACGCGAGCTGCTGCGCCAGGCCGAGCAGCTGGACCAGCGCGCGCAAGCGCTCAGCGGCGGGGCGGATGCCGAGCTGTCGATGGCGATTGACGAGGCGCTGCCGTATACGGCGGTGGCCAGCTTGTTGCGGGAGATTGCGCAACGCTACCCAGCCCTGGAGTTGCTGCTGCTGAACGGCACCGCCACTGAGGTGGCCGACTATGTGGCGCAGGGCCGGGCAGGGATGGCCTTGCAGATCGACCGGGGCCCCGTGCAGCAGCATTTTGAGCAGCGCCATGTAGGAACTGTGCCCCAGGGCGTGTTTGTGGCGGTGGACCACCCCCTGGCCGATGGCCAGGCCGTGAGCCTGCAGGCGCTGGCCCAGCACCGCCAGTTGCTTATGCACACCGAGGACGTGCATGAGCGCGCCTACAGCCCGCGCGTCTGGCGCTCGGACAGCTTCTACAACATTGCAGACATGGTGGCTGACAAGCTGGGCTGGGCGGTGCTGCCCGTCAATATTGCCCACTACGAAGGCAACCGCCAGGCGCTGCGCGAAGTGCCTTGCCCGGCACTGGCACTGCCCCGGCTGTCGGTGCGCATGCTCTGGCGCCAGGGCGCGCAGCGCAGCCAGACGGCGCAGTATGTGGAGACGCGCTTTGGCCAGCTGTTGGCGGCTATTTGATATTCCGCCGCTGTATCTGTGGTCTGGCCTGGTATTAATAAATGGATTGCTGACTTTTACGCCAATTTCAGGATGCGGCGTTTTTAGGGTCGACTAAAACCTCACTGTCATGATGTTAAGCAAGTGAATAGATATCACTTGGGTTATCACTGCTGTCTTTCAACGCGATAACGCATCCAAACCACTTCTGCTTCCAGCGTTTCGACTGACATGAGTCGCAGTCTTCGTCCGGAAGCGGGCCGCTCGTTGGCATCTTGGCCTTGGTAATCAAATATGCTGGGGATGCCCGCCAAGCCATCTATGCCTGGATAAACCAATAGGCTGATTTCATCAATGAGGTCCGCTTTGAGAAATGCACCATTGATGGTTCCTCCGCCCTCCAAAAGCAAGCATTCGGTTTGAAAATCAGCACCGATGCAGTCCATGGCGGTGGCAAGGTCATGGCCATCATCTCCGGCAAATAGATAAGAAACCCCGTCGGCACGTAGCTCAGCGAGATAGTCCTCCGAGACTCGGCTGCCCAGTACAGTGACGAGGTGCTCTTTGCCGATATGGTCCACGCCATAGTGGAGCTTTCCCGAAGGATCAATCGTAATGGCCAAATTGCGCTGTTGGCGATTACCCATGTGGCTGGTTCTTGCAGTCGCTTGGGATGAGGTTTTGGCAGCATGTTCTGCGCCCCGCACCATATCGGCCATGGTTTTTCGCCCCACGATCCAGCCCTGTGCCCCCAACTTTGCTGCAGATTCTTCGTATATCTCCAAGACCTTGTTTTTACCCGCACTGTCGGGTAATGGCGTCCAGCGGTTGGAAATAAGACGGCCGTCGATCGAGCCTATCATGTGGCAGATTATTTTGGGTCGCATATTTATATTTTCTGAAATGGTGGGGTAAATGAATGGGTATATATCAGTAAGCCAGGAAGCGTCCTGCAAAAACAGTACCCGTCCAACACAGCATTGAAATCAAGGCTGCGATTTTTGCCGATGTTGGTGGAGTCTGCTCTTCGTCCCAGGTCATGACGGTTTTATATATTCCCTGGTGAAAGATGAGAATATTAAAGCCCGCAATAACGATCAGGCCAAACTTCCAAACGGCAGCAGGACTTTCGCCCACCGCCAGCGCAATGGCGCTGAACATGGGCAGTCCGGTGCACAGGACGATGCCAAATCCCAGATGCGACAACGGCAGCAGATGGCGCATGGTGACGGTGACGGGAACTTGTCTACGCGCCATTCCGAGCAACCGCAGGTCAACGATGAACGCCGGCCCGATCAGCAGTGCAATGCCCAATACATGCAGGCTCATCAGCACAGGGTAGAGGAAGGGGGTAGTGCGTACGACTTCTCCAGCCCCTGAGCGTTCAATAGCTCCCAAGATGTCCCAGAACATTCGTTTTATTTCGACGGTGCGGCGGGCGCTGATTCTGGCTGTTGTGGCAGTGAGGTCAGTTGCTGCCATACGCCCTGACCGTTTGCTAGCCAGAACATCATCGGACGCAATTCACGGTCCTGGCTGGCACTGAGAAATCCAACCACTTCCATTTTCTCGCCTACTTTCAACGCGCGGTCCAGGCCCCAGCGTTCCATCCACTCGGGGCCTGCAAGCACCAGGCGCAGTTCCTTTTGTTCGCCACCGTAGGGCCGGGCTGAATTCATGGTCGCGAGTGCGCTGGCTGGGTCTGCGCCGGGAGGGGCGGCACGGCTTTTCCAATTGGCCGGCAGCTTCGTGGTCTCCACTTTGAGGCGCACTTCGCTGTGCGGATTTCCCCAGCGTACATAGGTCACTGTGCCTGCGGCGAAATAAGCATGGCGGGTGTTGAAGGAACTCCAACCGTGGTGTGCGGACGCGTATGGCATCCATGCATATCCGAGAGCGACTGCGAAAAGCAGCTTGAGAAATGCGTTGGTGACGCTGGAAATCTTCATCTGATGTCCTGAGTGATGGGGCAATGAAAGCCAGGCGGACGAGCGACCGCCCAAGAGGTGTGCCCACTCTAGGTGCAAAAGCCGCAGGCCGGTACCTGCGGCAATCGATGGCACTTATGTAGGAATTTCATGAGTCCACCTTCTGCACAAGATGCATGCGGCCTTGCGATGGAGTTGCGGTCCCTAAAAAGGCGTATCCAGCTTGGTGACGACGACGTGCCAAACGAGGCGGTGGCTGCAAGGGCGCTGTCTGCCCCTTGGATCGCAGCTCGTCATCACCCATGTCGACGCGTCTTTTTAATGAAAATTTCTCATATTTGCAATCGAATTCCGGTTCTTAACAAAAGGAATTGTGGTGGTCAGAATCACTACTTCATTGCCCCGATGCCTTCTTTGTTCAGCCTTCGTTGAACTGGATTTCATCTGCTCGTCAGAGGCAGAGCCAGCCACTTGAGTCCGGATGAAGTGAGGCGATCGAGGGTGTTTCGGAACCTCAGCGTCAACAGAATTTTCATAACGCAAGCGCTGCTGATGTCATGACCCTGTCCATAAAGGAATTGAGATGAAGAAAATTTTGGCTACCGCCGGCGTACTGGCTTCTGTCGCTGCTAGCACCGTGTATGCCCAAGGCATTGAGATCACGCACGGTGGGCAACATCCCACTCGCCCCGGTGACCCGTCGCAGTTTTCTGGGAACGTCTCGATCGATGCCTTGACGACCAAGGGCAGCGCGGCATTCGCCGGCTCCGGCTTGGTGGCCTTTGCACCCGGGGCTCGCACCGCGTGGCATTCACATCCCGCAGGCCAGTGGCTGTATGTGACGGTGGGGAATGGCTGGGTTCAGCAAGAAGGACAGGCTGTGCAAGCCCTGAAAGCCGGGGATGCTGTCTGGATTCCGGCAGGTGTCAAACATTGGCATGGGGCTACCGAAAAAAACGCGATGAGCCATGTGGCAGTCACTCCCCATCTGGACGGCAAGAACGTTGCCTGGATGGAGCAAGTCAGTGATGCGGATTACGGCAAGCGTTGAGCGCGTGTGGGCACTCTTTAGAAAGAACGATATGAAAACACACCTCTTGCTTGTCGCATCGGCAGCGTTCCTGCTCACGGCCTGTGCCAGCAAACAGCCAGCCCCAGCCGGCAAGCCAGCATCCCGAAGCACAGGCCCGTCGGCAGAGCAGATTGCAGCCGTTTCACCAGGTCTGGCCCGATTCACGGCGCAAACGATTGACGCTGGCCTCTGGAATCGCCCAGGCCTGTCTCGCCGCGATCGCAGCCTCATCACCCTGTCCGCGCAAATCGCGCGAAACCAATCGACTGAGCTTGGCAACCAGATCGCGTTTGCCCTGGACAACGGCGTGACGCCCGCTGAGGTGTCCGAGCTCATTACGCATCTGGCTTTCTATGCAAGCATTGGCAATGCCATGAGTGCTGTGACAGCTGCCCGGTCGGTGTTTGTGAACCGCAACATTGGCATAGAGGCACTGCCTGCGGCGCAGGGCGGGCTGCTTGCACTGGATGAGAAGTCAGAGGCAAGCCGTGCTGAACGCGTAGAAGCAAACTTCGGCGCAGTGGCGCCGGGCGTAGTTCAAGCCACTACGGATGTGCTGTTTCGCGATCTTTGGTTGCGGCCGGGTCTGAGCCCCCGAGATCGAAGCTTGGTGACCGTCAGCGCATTGATTGCCGTTGGTCAGGTGGCTCAGGTTCCGGTTCATCTGAATAAAGCCATGGACAACGGATTGACCGAGGGCGAGGTGTCTGAAGCGCTGACCCAGGTGGCGTATTACGCCGGATGGCCCAACGTCTTTTCAGCAATGCCTGTGGTCAAGGATGTCTTTTCCAAGCGACCCGCATGATGAAGCCCACGAACAGACGACCTGGCCTTCAGGCCAGCCTCGTGTCTTTGACCCTGCTCATGGCTTTAACAGCAGTGGCCAATGATGCCTGGTCACAAGGCAACACGCGGGTGGCGTTTCCAGAGGGCTACCAGCGCGGCGTTCACTACGCCACGGTGGAGCGCGGAAACATCCGAGAAGAGATTTTTACCAGCCGCGAAGCCATTGACGCTGCCAAGAAGAACCAAGCGCTCCCCAGCGGCACCGTTATCACGATGGAGGACTACCGCGATGGCCGCCTTTTCCGCTACGTGGTGATGGAGAAACGCCAAGACTGGGGAGAAAGGCATGACCCGCAAGTGCGCAACGGCGACTGGGAGTTCCAGTCCTTCGCACCGGATCGATCTGTCAATCGCTCTGAGAACGTAGCACGCTGCATGGGCTGCCACCAACCACAGGGGAAGAACGATTTTGTCTTCACATTCGACCGAATGCGGAATGCAAACGTCAGCGGATTGGAGAGGACTTTGCACCTGGTATCTGCGGCACCTGATGGCGTCAAACCGCCCCTGAATACCCATGCACTTGCCATCCTTCAGCAAGACCCTGGACGGATGCCGACTCCTCTTGCATCCAACCACCAATAACGACCTAAGGAACAACCTATGTCCCATACACACCATTCCCAGTTGAAGACTGATCCCATCTCTACCGAGCGCCGAAAAATTCTGGCGGGGGGCGCTGTGCTCACCGCAGCGGCCTTTGCCAGCGGCACCAGTTTTGCGAATGCGCCAGGTCCTGATATGTCGCGAGGGGCGGACAACTTCTACGTCAGCAAGGACGTCAACAGCCAGGAAGTACGTTTTAAAAATGCTCTGGGCATGGAGGTCGTCGGCACCTTGTTTACACCCAGGGCGTTGGAGCCCAACAAGAAAGCACCGGCATTGGTGGTCGGTCATCCCTACGGTGCTGTGCGCCAACAGGCCGCCAACCTGTATGCCACCAAGATGGCAGAGCAGGGCTATGTCACGCTCACTTTCGACCAGTCATTTTGGGGTCAAAGTGCAGGAGAGCCCCGGGGCGCCGTGCTGCCCGACATCTATGTGGAGAACTTCAGCGCTGCGGTTGACTTTCTGGGGACGCGAGACTTTGTGGCGCGTGAGCAAATCGGTGTCATCGGCGTCTGTGCCAGCGGTGGGTTCTCCCTTGCAGCAGCAAAGATAGATCCACGCATCAAGGCGGTTGCGACCGTCAGCATGTATGACATGGGCGAGTACTACCGCACTGGAATCAAAGCTGAACGCACGGTTGCGACGCGCAGTAAGGATCTGCAGATTGCCTCTGCGAATCGCTGGAAGGAGTTCGAGACGGGCCAGCCCATCCACGGCCCAGGCCAGAACGACCCGGTGTTCCTGGAAGCCGCAGAGTCTCGTGATTTTTACGAAACCGTGCGTGGCAAGGTCGCATCCAACAATCGCAGAACGACGCCGGCTACTTACGCCAAGTTCATGAACTACTACCCGTTCAACGGTATCGAGGCCATCTCGCCGCGTCCTATTCTCTTCGTGGTGGGCGCCATCGCTCCATCGCGTGGTTACACGGAAACGGCTTTCAAATTGGCGGCTGAGCCTAAGGAGCTGGTGGTCATCGATGGCGCTAACCGCATTGATCTTTACGACCGCACCGAGATCATCCCTTGGGCCAAGCTGACTTCATTCTTTCACCAACATCTGCGCAACGCCGCTTCTTCCTAAGAAAGCTGGCCCTGCAAGCATCGGAGGGGCGCGGCAAGTGTGCTGTGCTCTGAGGAAGCTGACTTCCGCTCAGACGCATACCCAGGAGCATTGACATGCCGACAACAAAGATATGGACCATGGCATTGGCCGCCATCCTGCCCATGACGGTGATGGCCGCCGATGCCAAGGCCAGCAGTGGCATCAAAGTCAAAATCACCGCCGGTGGCAAGGTGCTCACCGCGACCTTTCAGGACAATGCAACCAGCAGAGCGCTGACTGCGTTGTTCCCTCTGACTGTGCCAATGATGGATTTGTACTCCCGTGAGCTCGTCTACCGTTTTACGCAGCCGCTACCGGCTGAGCAAAAGACGACGAGTGGCTACGACATCGGCGACATCGTTTATTGGGCGCCCCGCCACAGCTTTGTGATCATGTATGCGCAGAACGGTGAGCGCATCAGTGATCTGCAGAAGGTGGGCCGCATTGACTCCGGCGTGGAGAAGTTAGCGAATGTGGGCAACATCCCCGTGCTGTTTGAACTGATGCCCCCATAACGGTGGCGCATCTACAAAAGTGCAACGACATGCTTGCGGCTTGACCAGCTTGCTGCAGCGGGTCAATTTTTTCTCCTCGACATTCTTTCCCTTCGCACAAGTGTGTGCCGCACAGGTGGCGTGCCAATTAGGTGGGCTTTGCGCGTGTTCCCATTTTTATCGGGAGATTCTTCAGTGCCGGCCGCAAAGTAACGCGGGGGCGCCGCGCGAATGGGTCACAGGGCTTTCTCATGAACAACAACACAACCAATGCCTCCACCCGTTCTAGCCTGGTGGTTCTCCTGCCCATCATGGCTGCAGTGCTTGCAGGGTTTCTGATCATCGGATTGGCTCTCCCTGTTCTTCCCCTTCATGTCAGAAGTGATCTGGGCTATGGCACCTTCGTTGTCGGGCTGGTCGCAGGCGCGCAGTTCGCCGCTTCATTGGTGTCACGGGTCTGGGCCGGATCGTTTTCTGACAAATACGGCCCCAAGCGAGGGGTGGTGGTAGGTCTCATTGCTGCCGCCGTATCCGGCCTGCTTTATCTGCTGTCTTTGGTCTTTGTCAGCCAACCCATGCTGTCCGTCTCGATTCTTCTGCTGGGCCGAGCATTGCTCGGTGGTGCAGAAAGTTTCATCATCACAGGCGGCGTCAGCTGGGGACTGGGTCTGGTTGACAAATCACAGGCGGGCAAGGTCATCGCGTGGGTGGGCACTGCGATGTTTGCTGCGATGGCACTCGGCGGACCTGTGGGCACGCAAATCTTCTCGGCCTATGGTTTTATCGCGATCGCCTTGGTGACGACACTGTTGCCGCTTCTGGTGCTTGTGGCCTTGTGGCGCCTGCCAGCTTTGCCGCCGCATCCGCCCAAAGCGCAATCTGCGCTGAGATCGGTGCTTCGGTCGGTCTGGTTGCCCGGACTGGGCGCAGCGACGGCCAGCATCGGCTACTGCGCGATTCTGGCGTTCAGCTCCTTGTTCTACGCTGAGCAGCAATGGCAGCCCATCTGGCTGGCCTTCAGCGCATTCGGTGCGGCACTTATTTTTGCGCGCATCGTCGCGGGGCATCTACCCGACAGAATAGGTGGCGCAAAGGTTGCGCTGGTCTTCGTGCTGGTGCAGGCGGGTGGTTTGCTGCTCATGTGGCTGGCGCGCAGTCCTGTCGCCGCATCCGCAGGCGCGGCCATTGCGGGATTTGGCTATTCGCTGGTTTATCCGGGTCTTGGGGTTGAGGCTGTGCGCGGAACTTCGCCGGAGAACCGGGGGCTGGCCATGGGCATCTACACGGCATTCCTGGATGTGGCCATGGCCATTGGCAGTCCCGCACTGGGCTGGGTAGCGGGTCAAGCTGGGCTTGCTGCGGTTTACCTTGCCAGCGCGCTGGTGGTGCTGGTCACGGCTGCTATCGCCGCTCGGCTGTGGCGGCGGACTGTGCTTGCTACCTAAATTCTGCCGCTATGGCTGGTACCTCAACTCATCGATCAGCAGTTTCATGGCCTGGGAGGGTTGTCTTCTGCTGGGATAGTACAAATGGTAGCCAGACCACAGCGGGCACCAGTCCTCCAGAATGCGGATCAGCCGTCCCTTGGCCAGATAGGACTCGACCATGGGTTCAGGCACATAGGCGAGTCCGAACCCGGCCAACGCGCCTTCCAGCACCTCGTAGATACTGCTGACGATCAGTTGCCCATCAACGCGCACGCTGAACTCTCGGCCTTCCGGGTTCTTGAACTCCCAGGCATACAGGCCTCCATGTGTAGGCAGGCGCAAATTCACGCATTGGTGCTGCACCAGGTCGTGGGGGGTGCTGGGCGCTGGTTTTTTGCTGAAATAGGCCTTGGTCGCTACCAGCGCAAAGCGCATGTCTGGGCCAATCCGCACAGCGATCATGTCTTGCGCCAGGGACTCTCCAAAACGAACACCGGCGTCGTAGCGGTCGGCGGCGATATCACTCATGGCGTAGTCGCTCACCAGCTCAATCTTGATATCCGGGTACTGGAGCAGAAACTGGCCTAGCTTGGGCCAGAGGATGGAGCGGATGGCGTAATCCGTGGCCGTTATGCGAATGGTGCCGCTGGGCTTGTCCCTGAAGTCACTCAAGGCCTGTACCTGCGTATCGATTTCCGCCAACTGCGGTGAGATGTTCAGGTACAGCCTCTCGCCAGCCTCTGTGGGAGACACATTGCGGGTGGTCCGTGTCAGCAGGCGAATGCCAAGATTGGTTTCCAGTGTCCGGATGCTGTGACTCAGCGCGGATTGGGATACGCCCAAGCGGGCTGCAGCGCGGGTGAAATTGCCTTCACGTACGACAGCGACAAAGGCAAGCAATCCGCTGTAATGGTCACGGGCCATTCATGCATTTCCTTCATGAAAATATATAAAGCTCAGCGATTGTTGCATAAATCAGCTGTGAATAGAGAGGCAATCCCCAGACTCATTCCTCAAGGGGATGACTGCAGCGGATCTCTTGGGCATGCGGCCTTTGGCCAGGCGTTTACAAGCGGATCTATAGTGTCAAAGTGCTGAGCCATACGGCGTTGAGCGGCTCGTGTTTTCATCGACCGCCAGCTTGGTGCCCACATACGGAAAAGCCCGCTGCGGGCATTGCGTGCGCTCGCAGACCTTGCAGCCCATGCCGATGGGGGTGGCTAGCGCTGGGTCCTGCAGATCGATGCCCTTGGCGTAGACCAGCCGGTCGGCATGGCGCAAGTCGCAGCCCAGGCCAATGGAGAAGGTTTTGCGGGGGGCGCCATAGCCGCGCTGGCCGCCGCTGACCGAGCGTGCAATCCACAGATAGCGGCGGCCATCGGGCATGCTGGCCACCTGGGCGAGTACCTGGCCCGGTTGGCCAAACGCTTCGTAGACATTCCACAGCGGGCAGGTGCCGCCGGTGCGGCTGAAATGGAAATGCGTGGCCGATTGGCGCTTGGAGATATTGCCGGCCCGGTCCACGCGCACAAAGAAAAAGGGCACGCCCGGGTTGCCGGGCCGCTGCAAGGTGCTGAGCCGGTGGCAGACGGTTTCAAAACCGACGGCGAAGCGCTGGCTGAGCAGGTCGATGTCGTAGCGCAGCGCCTCGGCTGCCTGCAAAAACGTTCCGTAGGGCAGCAGCAAGGCGCCGGCAAAGTAGTTGGCCAGGCCCAGGCGGGCGAGGCCTTGGGCGGCAGGGTCGCGGGCCAGGCTGGGGTCTTGGCTGAGGCGCTCCAGCAGGTGGGCGATCTCCAGCAGCCCCAGCTGGGTGCCAAGCTGGAAGGCTTGCTGAGCCGGATCCAGCGCGGATGACAGCTGCAGCAGCCGCGTGGCGGGATCGAACTGGCGCTTGCTGGCCCCTGCATCTGCCAGCCATTGCACGCGCACCTGGTGTACATGCGCCAGGCGCTGCAGCAGCCAATCGGCCAGCTGGCCGCCGTGCTGCTGCCGATGCGCCTGAGCTTCGGTGGCCAGGTCTTCGGCAGCGCGGTCCACCGCGTCAAAGTAGTTCTGGTGCGCGAAGAAGAAATCGCGCACCACCTCAAACGGCATGGCTGCTGGCTGGCTGCTGCCGGCGCGGTCGTCACCCAGCTGCAGCGACAGCGCTTCGAGCCGCTCCATCGTGTCCAGATGGCGGCGGTACAGCGCCACCACCGCCGCGCCCAGCGCCGGCATTTGCGCGGCCACCTCTTGCAGCTCGGGCAGGGCGATGGCTTCGGGGGCGTCGGCCAGGGCTTCGCGCAGGCCGGCCACCAGGCGTGCCTCCTCGTCTTCGGAAAACTGCTGGATGTCCACCCCCAGGCTGCGGTGCAGCTTGAGCAGCACCGACACCGTCAAGGGCCGCTGGTTTTGCTCCAACTGGTTCAGGTAGCTGGGCGACAGGCCCAGCGTATGGGCCAGCGCAATTTGGGACAGGTTGCGTTCGGCACGCAGCTTGCGCAGCTTGACGCCCATAAAGGTTTTTTTCATAGCCAGGTCTCTTGTTTTAGCGGGGGCTTTTGCATCCCAGATGCATGAGTTTTTCTGGATTCTACATATTCGCAAAATTTGCAAAATACGAATTTTCCTTCGCAGAAATTCGCCATTTCAGTGCTATTCACGCCATCGTATTTTGCGTAAATTGCGAAGCATGACAACACCTACCGGATTCATCGAGTCGCAAGAGCTGGTGCTGCCGGCACTGGCCAACCACCACGGCACGCTGTTTGCGGGCCAGGGTTTGCAGCTGATGGCCAAGGCCGCCTTCTTGGCGGCCCGCAGCTTGGCGCAACGCGAGGTGGTGATGGCCGCAGTCAGCCGTGTGGACTTTGTTGCACCGGCACCGGTAGGCCATGGGCTGACCCTGCGTGCCTGGGTCAGCCGCGTAGGGCGCAGCTCGATGACCGTCTGCGTCACCGGCTTGGCCGATCTGCCCGGTACGCCGCCCGAAGAGGTGCTTAAAGGTCTATTTGAAATGGTCGCCGTCGATGCCAAAGGCCGGCCAGTCTCCCTTGATTGCGCATATTTGAACCAGGAAACCCCGCTATGACCACGACCACCCTGACTGCTGAGGCGGCAGTGCCTCCCACCTTCAAGCCCAAGAAATCGGTAGCGCTCTCGGGCGTGACGGCGGGCAACACCGCCTTGTGCACGGTGGGCCGCAGCGGCAACGACCTGCACTACCGGGGCTATGACATTCTGGACATGGCCCAGGTCTGTGAGTTTGAGGAAATTGCCCACCTGCTGGTACATGGCAAGCTGCCCAACCGGGCAGAACTGCGCGCCTATAAGGACAAGCTCAAGGCGCTGCGCGGTCTGCCCGCCAGCGTCAAGCAGGCGCTGGAGCAACTGCCTGCGGCCAGCCACCCGATGGATGTGATGCGCACGGGGGTGTCGGTGCTGGGCTGCACCTTGCCGGAGAAGGACGACCACAACCTGCCCGGCGCCCGCGATATTGCCGACCGGCTGATGGCATCGCTGGGCTCGATGCTGCTGTACTGGTACCACTTCAGCACCTCGGGCAAATGCATCGATGTGGAGACCGATGACGACTCCATCGGTGCGCATTTTCTGCACCTGCTGCATGGCAAAAAGCCCAGCGCGCTGTGGGAGCGGGCCATGCACACCTCGCTCAACCTGTATGCCGAGCATGAGTTCAATGCCTCGACCTTCACCGCCCGGGTGGTGGCCGGTACCGGCAGCGATATGTATTCGGCCATCACCGGCGCGATTGGCGCGCTGCGTGGCCCCAAGCATGGGGGGGCCAACGAGGTGGCCTTTGAGATCCAGAAGCGCTACGACAGCGCCGATGCCGCCGAGGCCGATATCCGCCGCCGGGTGGAGAACAAGGAGGTGGTGATTGGCTTTGGCCACCCGGTCTATACCGTCAGCGACCCGCGCAATGTGGTCATCAAGGGAGTTGCCAAGGCGCTGTCGTTGGAGGCTGGTTCCACGAAGATGTACGACATTGCCGAGCGGCTGGAGTCGGTGATGTGGGAGGTCAAGAAGATGTTCCCCAACCTCGACTGGTTCAGTGCTGTGAGCTACCACATGGTGGGCGTGCCCACTGCCATGTTCACGCCGCTGTTTGTGATGGCGCGCACCAGCGGCTGGGCTGCGCATGTGATCGAGCAGCGGGTGGACAACAAGATCATCCGACCCAGCGCGCACTACACGGGGCCGGAAGACCAGGTGTTCCAGCCCATCGACCAGCGCAGCTGAGCGGCTGCCTGCCGACCCGACCTTCTACCGATCCAAACAGAAATAGCGACACCGTGCGGGTGGCCTGCCCGCCGGTTTGCACTGCCCCATGAACACCGATTACAGACAAGCACTGGCCGGCACCGGCCTGGATTATTTTGATGCGCAGGCGGCGGTCGATGCGCTGGCGCCCGGCGCCTGGGCCCGGCTGCCATATACGGCGCGGGTGCATGCCGAAAACCTTGTGCGCCGCGCCGACCCGGCCCAGTTGCCAGACTACCTGCGCCAGCTGATCGAGCGCAGGCGCGATATCGACTTTCCCTGGTTTCCCGTGCGCGTGGTCTGCCATGACATCCTGGGCCAGACGGCGTTGGTGGACCTGGCGGGCCTGCGCGATGCCATTGCCCAGGCAGGGGGAGACCCGGCCGCTGTCAACCCTGTTGTGCCGGTGCAGCTGATCGTGGACCATTCGCTGGCCGTGGAATGCGGCGGGTTTGACCCCCAGGCCTTTGAGAAGAACCGCGCCATTGAGGACCGCCGCAACGAGGACCGCTTCCATTTCATCGAATGGAGCAAGAAGGCCTTTGCGAATGTGGACGTGATCCCAGCGGGCAACGGCATCATGCACCAGATCAATCTGGAGAAGATGTCGCCCGTCGTCTATGTGCAAGACGGTGTCGCCTTTCCGGATACCTGTGTGGGCACGGACAGCCATACCCCGCATGTGGATGCGCTGGGCGTGATTGCAGTGGGCGTGGGCGGCCTGGAGGCAGAGAACGTGATGCTGGGCCGGGCCTCGTGGATGCGGCTGCCTGACATTGTCGGCGTGGCCTTGAGCGGCCGGCCCCAGGCTGGCATTACTGCTACCGACATCGTCCTGGCGCTGACGGAGTTTTTGCGCCAGCAAAAAGTTGTCGGTGCCTATTTGGAGTTCTATGGCGAGGGCGCTGCCAGCCTGTCGATTGGCGACCGCGCCACCATTGCCAATATGTGCCCGGAGTACGGCGCCACTGCGGCGCTGTTTGCGATCGATGCGCAGACACTGGCCTACCTGCGGCTGACCGGGCGTGATGAAAAGCAGGTGCAGCTGGTAGAGACCTATGCCAGGACCGCCGGCTTCTGGGCCGACAGCCTGGCCCAAGTGAGCTATGAGCGGGTGCTGCAGTTTGACCTGTCGACCGTGGTGCGCAATATGGCCGGCCCCTCCAACCCGCACCGCCGCCTGCCGACCTCGCAGCTGGCCGAGCGCGGCATTGCCGGTGCCGAGCCTTTGGCGCTGGCGCGCGCACAGGAGGCGCGAGGCCTGCTGCCCGATGGCGCCGTCATCATCGCCGCCATCACCAGTTGCACCAACACCAGCAATCCGCGCAATGTGATGGCCGCGGCGCTGCTGGCGCGCAATGCCCGGCGCCTGGGCCTCGTGCGCAAGCCCTGGGTCAAGACCTCGCTCGCGCCTGGCTCCAAGGCGGTGGAGCTGTATCTGCAAGAGGCTGGGCTGCTGGAGGATCTGGAGGCGCTGGGTTTTGGCATCGTCGCCTTTGCCTGCACCACCTGCAATGGCATGAGCGGCGCGCTCGATCCCCGCATCCAGCAGGAGATCATTGACCGGGACCTGTACACCACCGCCGTGCTGTCAGGCAACCGCAATTTTGACGGCCGCATCCACCCCTATGCCAAGCAGGCGTTTCTGGCGTCGCCTCCGCTGGTAGTCGCCTATGCGATGGCGGGCACGATGCGTTTTGATATCGAGAAGGATGTGCTGGGCATCGTTGATGGACGCGAAATCCGGCTGCAAGACCTCTGGCCCAGCGATGCTGAGATCGATGCTGTTGTGGCCCAGGCTGTGAAGCCAGCGCACTACCGCGCGGTCTACGAGCCCATGTTTGCGCTGCGCGTGGACGATGGCGAGCAGGCCGAGGCGCAGTATGCCTGGCGCCCCGAGTCCACCTATATCCGCCGGCCGCCGTATTGGGACACCGAAGGTGTGGGCGCGCTGGCCGCACACCCGCGTAGCCTGCAGGGCATGCGGCCGCTGGCGCTGCTGCCGGACAACATCACCACCGACCACCTGTCGCCCTCCAACGCCATTCTGGCCAGCTCGGCCGCCGGGGAGTACCTGGCCAAGATGGGCCTGCCCGAGGAGGACTTCAACTCCTACGCCACCCACCGGGGCGACCACCTGACGGCGATGCGCGCCACCTTTGCCAACCCCCAGCTCGTCAACGAGATGGCCGTGGTCGATGGCCAGGTGCAAAAGGGCTCGCTGGCCCGCATGGAGCCTGAGGGCCGGGTGGTGCGCATGTGGGAGGCGATGGAGACCTATCTGGCGCGCCGCCAGCCGCTGATCATCATTGCCGGCGCCGACTACGGCCAGGGCTCCAGCCGCGACTGGGCCGCCAAGGGCGTGCGGCTGGCTGGGGTAGAGACGGTGGTGGCCGAAGGCTTTGAACGCATCCACCGCAGCAATCTGATCGGCATGGGTGTGCTGCCTTTGGAGTTCAAGCCCGGCACCACGCGCAAGACGCTGCAACTGGACGGCACGGAGACCTATGATATCGAAGGTGAACGCGCTCCGCTGGCTGAACTCAGCCTGGTGGTCCGGCGCCGCAATGGCCAGATCGACTGCGTGCCGGTGACCTGCCGCCTGGATACCGGCGAGGAGCTGTCGGTCTATGAAGCCGGTGGTGTGCTGCAGCGCTTTGCGCAGGATTTTTTGGCAACCCGCTCTGCGCAGCCTGCCACCGCCTGATGGATCCGCCTTTTTATGAACCCGCTATGACGACCCAGAACCATCCCCCCCAGATCAAGATTCGCGCCATCTATATGCGCGGCGGCACCAGCAAGGGCGTGTTCTTCCATGTGCCGGATATGCCGCTGCCCGCGCAGCAGCCCGGCGCCGCGCGCGATGCCATCTTGCTGCGCACCCTGGGCAGCCCCGACCCCTATGGCAAGCAGATCGATGGCATGGGCAATGCGTCGTCCAGCACCAGCAAGGCGGTGCTGCTGGCCAGAAGCACGCAGCCCGACCATGATGTGGACTACCTCTTTGGCCAGGTCGCTATCGACAGGCCCTTTGTGGACTGGACTGGCAACTGCGGCAACCTGTCGGCAGCGGTGGGCCCTTGCGCGATCGCGATGGGCCTGATCGACCCGGCCCGCATCCCGCAGGACGGCCTGTGCACCGTGCGCATCTGGCAGGCCAATATCGGCAAGACCATCATTGCCCAGGTACCTATCAGTAACGGACAGGTGCAGGAAACTGGCGATTTTGAGCTGGACGGCGTGAGCTTTCCTGCCGCCGAGGTGCAGCTGGCCTTTATGGACCCTGCCGACGAGGGCGAGGATGGCGGCGCGATGTTCCCCACCGGCCAAGTGGTGGACCAGCTCGATGTGCCAGGGGTTGGCAGCTTTGCCGCAACCTTGATCAATGCGGGCATCCCGACGATCTTTCTGAACGCGCAAGACCTGGGCTACAGCGGCCGCGAACTGCAGGGCGACATCAATGGCGATGCCCAGGCCTTGGCGCGGCTGGAGACCATTCGTGCCCATGGCGCGCTGAAGATGGGCCTGATCCAGGACCTGAGAGAGGCCGCCAGCCGCCAGCACACCCCCAAGCTTGCCTTTGTGGCGCCTTCCGCCAGCTACACCGCATCCAGCGGCAAGGCGGTGGAGGCGCAGGATGTGGACTTGCTGGTGCGGGCGCTGTCGATGGGCCAGCTGCACCACGCGATGATGGGCACGGCAGCGGTGGCGATTGGCACGGCTGCAGCAGTGCCCGGCACCCTGGTCAACCTGGCCGCCGGCGGGGGCGAGCGCAGCGCCGTGCGTTTTGGCCACCCCTCGGGCACCTTAAGGGTGGGGGCCGAGGCACGTTTGCAAGATGGCCGGTGGGTAGTGGCCAAGGCGCTGATGAGCCGCAGCGCACGCATTCTGATGGAAGGCACTGTGCGGGTGCCGGGCGATTGTTTTTGAACAGGGGACTGTGGAATGGATACCAAGAAACTGCTGAAGGACATGGTGGCGGCGCGCCGGGGCGTGCTGGTGCCGGGGGCCTTCAATGCGCTGTCGGCCAAGGTGATCGAGGACCTGGGCTTTGAGGCCATCTATGTGACGGGGGCGGGCGTGACCAATATGTGGTTTGGCATGCCAGACCAGGGCTTTATGGGGCTGGCCGAGATTGCCGACCACACGGCGCGCATCCGCGACACGGTCAGCGTGCCCCTGCTGGTGGATGCCGATACCGGTTTTGGCAATGCGCTCAATGTCTACCACACGGTGCGCACCTTGGAGCGCGCAGGCGCTGACTGCATTCAGCTGGAGGACCAGGTCGCCCCCAAGCGCTGCGGGCATTTCAGCGGCAAGGAGGTGATCTCTACCGAAGAGGCGGTGAGCAAGATCAAGGCCGCCGTCGATGCGCGGCGTGACCCGAACCTGCTGATCATGGCGCGCACCGATGCGGCGGCGACCCATGGCTTTGAAGCGGCGGTGGAACGCGCGCAGCGCTTTGCCGAGGCGGGTGCAGACATTCTGTTTGTCGAGGCTGTCACCAGCGCTGAAGAAATCCGCGCGCTGCCCACCCGCTTGGCCACCCCGCAGCTGATGAACATGGTGATTGGCGGCAAGACCCCCATTTTTGATGCCGAGCAGCTGGGCGCGCTGGGCTACGGCATCGTGCTGTATGCCAATGCGGCGCTGCAGGGGGCGGTGGCCGGCATGCAGAAAACCTTGACGGTGCTGCGTGACGAGAAGGCGGTGCAGGAGGCCAGCGGTTTGGTGGCGACCTTTGCCGAGCGCCAGCGGCTGGTGGGCAAGCCCGGCTGGGATGCGCTGGAGAAGCGCTTTAGCTGATTGCCCCCTGGCCGCGACGATGCGGTGGTCATCCAACTGTCATCGCGCTGAAATTCACCAGTTTCAGTGAGGGGCAAGGGCCTGGGCTTGCGGAATAATCGTGGAACTTGGAACAGAACAGGATCCCATGCCCACTCACATGCTCACCGCAGACCTTGCACTGCCCGCACCGGTACTGGTGGTGGAGGACAACCCATTGGTACGCAACCGCCTGCAGGGCTTACTGCTGCAACTGGGCTACAGCAATGATGCGCTGGTGATGACCGGCTCGCTCGCCGAGGCGCGGGCCTACCTGGCGAACGAGGACCATATGGTGTCGCTGGCGCTGGTGGACCTGGGCTTGCCCGATGGCAGCGGTATTGAACTGATTGCCGAGTTGCACGCCCGTCTGCCCAGCTTGCCGATCATGGTGGTGTCGGCCTGGAGCACGCAGGAGATGATCTGGGCGTCCTTGCGGGCCGGCGCGGTGGGCTATGTGCTCAAGGAGCGCGACGACCTGGAGATGGCCATGGCCCTGCGCAGCGTGCTGCGTGGCGGTGCGCCTATCGATCCCTTTATTGCACGGCGCATCATTGAGGAGCTGCCGCTGCAAGCGCCACCTGCCGCCCAGGTCGTGGATGACCCGGGCCTCAGTGCGCGCGAGAACACCATCCTGCACCTGGTCGTTGATGGCCTGAGCAACCGGGAGATTGCCGAGCGGCTGTTTCTGTCACGCTATACGGTCGAGTCGCATATCAAGAATGTGTACCGCAAGCTGTCGGTGTCCTCGCGCACGCAGGCAGCGCAGGAAGCCCGCCTGCGCCGGCTGGTGGACTGAGCCGCGCAGCGCTGATCCTTTCTTTCTCGTCCCCCGTAATCGCTTACCCATCCGATCTGGAGTGATTGACCGTGTCCCACACTTTTTTTGACCCGCCTTTGCTGATTCGGGATGGCATCGGCACATGGGTCGATACGCAGACAAAGCCTTATGTCTGCAATATCGATGGCATGCCCCAATTTAAGGAGCAGCTTCCCGCTGGGGTGAAAGAGCTGCAGCCGGTGGCCGGCACTCCGGTGGCCGGCACTCCGGTGGCCGGCAGCCCGGTGGCCGGCAGACCGGCGGCCTGCACTCTGGAGCCTTCTTGGGGCCGTGGCTACCAGGTCAAAGGGACGCATACGCTGCCGCCAACCCCTTATGGCGAAGAGACACAGATGGTGTTTGACGCCAGCGAGGTGGTCTATGAGCCGCTGTGGGCCACGCGCGAGGCGGCTGCCGCATTTGGCATCACCTTGATCGAGCCCGGCCAGGGACTGCGCATGCAAAGCCCGATCCGCCATCTGGAGAACACGCCGTTCGAGTACGGCATGTTTGCCGGCCAGCAGTGCCCCTATCTGGACGATGCGCAGCGCAACCAGCTGCAGCCCACGGTCTGCACCGACCTGGAGCACCATGATTTTCCGCATGTGTTCTCCTCGGTAGATCCCCAGCTTCCACTGGTGATTTCGGTGGCACGTTATTGGCCGCAGCGGGCTAAAATCTTTCTCGCCGATCTTTGGGTGCCCCGGGGCATGGCTTTGTACATGCCGCCCAGGCCCAAAATCCCCGATGCGGCCTATATGGATCTGCACGGCAATCGCAATTCAGCCCTGGCCTGCTGGCGGGGTGGCACGCAAAGAAGCGTGCATACCCTGACCTTGCTGCCCAAAGACAGCGGGTATTTTTTCTGGTTCTGGAACGCACTGCCGACGGTTCACCCTTTGTTGACGCAACCCTGACACCTTCTATGCTCGATACCCAGCCTCGTTTACGCACTCTGGAGCCAGACACCGACAACGGTCTCTACCAGACGCTGCTGGAATCCACCTTGGCGATTCCGTTTCGTATCGACTGGGCGAGCAAGAAATACACCTATGTGGGGCCACAGATCGAGGCGCTGCTGGGCTGGAGCCAGGACAGCTGGGAGACGGTGAATGACTGGGCCGAGCGTATCCATCCGGATGAGCGGGATACGACGGTCAACCGCTGCGTGGGGCTGTGCCTGGCCGGCGTGGACCACGAAGCCGAATACCGCGCACTGACCAGCGACGGCAGCTTTGTCTGGGTGCGCGAGGTGGTGCATGTGCTTTGCGACGCGCAGGGCGAGACCACGGGGCTGATTGGCTTTACCTTTGACATCACTGAGCAGAAGAAGGCCGATCAGCTGCGTGCTGAGCTGGATGCGCAGAAGGTGTCGTACGCGCGCCTGCAAGAGCGCCTGAACCTGACCCATGACCTGCATGACGGGCTGGGTGGTTCGCTGGTGCACATGATTGCCGCCGTGGAGCAGGGCGGCGATGGCGGGCTGACCCGCCCGCAGGTGCTGTCCATGCTCAAGCTCATCCGGGATGACCTGCGCCAGACGATTGACAGTAACTCCTCCGCCCAGGTGCGCGTGCCTGCATCCCCGCAGGAATGGCTGGCCCCCTTGCGCCACCGCTTTACCAATTTGCTCGATGCCCTCGACATCCGCTGCGACTGGCAGTTTGCGCCTGCTTGGCGCACGCCGCCCGATGCGCTGCAGTACCTGGCGATGACGCGCCTGGTCGAAGAGGCCCTCACCAATGTGATCAAGCACAGCCAGGCGCGCCATGTACGGCTGTCCTTTGTGCAGCCCGAGGCCGATGACCTGGTGCTGGAGATCGAGGATGATGGCGTCGGCTTTGATGTGGCTGCTGTGGATGCCTCAGGCCTGGGCATTGGCATGCGCTCGATGGCCGTGCGCATTGGCCGTGTGGGCGGTGTGCTGGAGATCGACTCCGAGCCGGGGCGCACCCTGCTGACCGCGCGGCTGGCCTTGCGGCAGTCCTAAGAACCTGTTCAAAGCACCACAACCCAAGGGCCGTACACCACGGCCCTTTTTCTTTTCTAACCACGTTACTTCTAATAACTAGGGTCAACCCGAATTCGTCTATATTGTTCAGCCGTGACCGAACAATATGAATGGCGGTGAATGTGACCCAGCAGGACAAGGCGAAAGCGGCATTGGAGGCGCGCGAGCTGTTTATCGAGCGCAATGCGATCCAGGCGGAGACCAGCGGTCTGCCGCGTATTGCAGGGCGCCTGATCGGTATTTTTTTGCTCGATGGCGGGCCCATCAGCTTTGCGGAACTGGCCGAGCGCATGCAGGCCAGCCGGGCCAGCGTCAGCACCAATACCCGCCTGCTGGAGCGCCTGGGCATCATTGAGCGGGTAGCAATGCGGGGCGAGCGGCAAGATTTTTTCAGCCTGCGGGCCAACCCCTTTTTGATTGTGCTGGAGCAGAGCATTGCGGACTGCCGGCGCTTTACCAGCTATGTGGATGAGCTGCTGGCTGCCAGCCCGCTGCCGGCAGAGGCCAGTGCGCGGCTGCTGCAGGCCCAGGATTTTCACCAGGTGACGGCGCAGACTTTGCAAGAGCTGTTGGCCAAGCTGGCCCAGCGCCCCAAGCAGGCGGTGCATGTGGTGCAGGCGCCGCAGCCCGCCGCTGCGGCCACCAGCCGGTCCAAGGCCACCAATCCCAAAGCCCAACCCAAGGCCAAAGCCAGCAAGCCCCGCGCTGCGTCCGGCCGCAAGGCGCAACCCTGAGTCGACCCCGCCATGAAGCAGATTTTTTGGGCGGCAGCGCCCCTGTGTTTGGCAGCCCTGTCGGGTTGCTCGTCGGTGCCCGATGCCCCCGCGCCGGCGCCAGTGGTGGCGTCGCAGTTTTCGGTGCCCGGTTCCACGCCGGCCAAGGATGCGGCCTTGCCCGCCCTGGATACCTGGTGGACGTTGTTTGAGCAGCCGCTGCTGAACCGCCTGATGGACCAGGCACTGGCCAGCAGCACCGAAGCGCGCATGGCACTGGCACGGATACGCGAGGCCCGGGCGCTGCGCGAGGCCGCGCTGACCCAGTACCAACCGCAGGGAGGACTGCGCGCCAGCGGCGACCGCCGCAATGTGCAGCGCTTGGGCGGTGCATCAACGGGCGGCGTCGGCCTAGGCCGGCAAAGCAGCGCCGGGTTGGATCTGCAGGTCTCCTGGGAGCTGGATGTGCTGGGCCGGGGCGATGCGCTTTCGCGCCAGTCGGACGGCAACTATGGCGCGGCACTGTATGGCGCCTATGCCGAGCGGGCCACTTTGGTGGCTGAAGTGGCACGCAGCCTGTTTGAGGCCCAGCGCCTGACCGCTGCGTTGGCCGATGCGCAGGCGACGATCACCATCCAAACCCGCTTGCAGCAGGTGCTGGCGCGCAAGCTGGAGCGCGGTCTGGTGGCGCTGGCCGATGTGGCGCGGGTCGATGCCAGCTTGCTGGCGGCCCAGGCCAATGCGCTGGTGCTGCAGTCGCAACTGGATGCCGCGCGCCGCGCCTTGCTGGTGCTGGTGGGGCAGGGCGACCAGCCTTTGTCCGCCTTGGTGCTGGACGACAGCCAGACCCGGGCGCCAGCGCTGCCGCAGGCCTTGCCGGCAGATTTGCTGGCGCGGCGCCCCGATGTGCTGCAGGCCCAGGCCCAGATGGATGCAGCCGCTGGCGGGCTGGAACTGTCGCGCCTGGCGCTGCTGCCCAGCATCACCCTGACCCCCGGGCTGGGGCTGAACTGGCAAAAGCAGGGCGCGTCGCTCAGCACCGGGCTGTGGTCGCTAGCAGGCAACCTGGCCATGCCGGTGCTGGACCGCCCGCGTTTGCTGGCCAATGCCCGCGCCCAGGGCGCCCGCGCTGAGCAGGCGGTGATCGCCTATGAGCAGGTGGTGCAGCGCGCTTTCTCCGAAACCGACCAGGCGCTGTTACGCATGGCGCCGGATGCACAACGGCTGCAGGTGCTGGCGCAGGCAGAGGCGCGTGCGCAGACCGCTTATGAAGCCGCACGCAAAGGCTATGACGCCGGTTTTTTTGACCTGGTGGTCGTGCTGGATGCCGAGCAGGTCTACCGCGATTCGCGCGGAGGCCTGACCCAGGCGCGTGCCGAGGCGCTGGCGCATGCCGTGCAGGTGTTCCAGGCGCTGGGGGGCGGTTGGCCCCGCGACGCGCTGGCGCTGGGCGCCGACACACAGAAGACGAATTGAGAGGGATGCAATGCTGAAAACAATAGCAAGTGGATGGCGTGTGGGCTTGGGCTGGGGTTTGGGATCGGTGGCCTTGCTGGGGCTGGTGGCCTGCTCGGAAGGCGGTGCGGATAAGACCTCCAAGCCGGTGGCAGAGCTGGTGCGCACGGTCAGCGTGGCCCAAGTGGAGCTGCGGCCCATGGGCGGGGTGCAGCAGGCATCGGGCCTGCTGGTGGCGCGCGAAGAGATTGCGGTTGGCTCGGAACTGGGGGGTTACCGGGTGGCGACACTGCTGGCCGATGAGGGCGACACGGTGCGTGCCGGCCAACCGCTGGCGCGGCTGGATGATGGCTTGCTGCAGGCCAAGATCGCCCAGGCCCAGGCCAGCCTGGTGCAGGCCCGGGCCCAGGCCAAACAGTCCCAGGCCGAGGCGGCGCGGGTCGAAGGGCTGGACGGCCAGGGCGTGCTGTCTGACGAGCAGATCCAACAGCGCCGCACGGCCGCAGCCAGCGCCAACGCAAATGCCGATGTGGCCGCCGCCAACCTGGCCGGGCTGCGCGTGGAGGCCGAGCGAATGGTGCTGCGCGCCCCCGTGGCCGGCGTGGTGCTGCAGCGCAATGTGCGCCGGGGCGATGTGGCCAGCGCCGGGGGCGAGGCGATGTTCCGCCTGGCGCGGGACGGCATGGTGGAGCTGGCCGCCGAGGTGCCCGAGGACCAGGTGGACCGGATCCAGCCAGGCAGCAAGGTGGCTGTGACTCTGGCATCGGGGGTCGAGCTGGAGGGCCAGGTGCGCCTGCTGTCGCGACGGGTGGACGACAAGACCAAGCTGGCCCAGGTGCGGGTGGTGCTGCCAGTGCGGGCTGATCTGCGCCCGGGCGGTTTTGCGCAGGCGCGGTTTGCCCAGGCTGAGGCGCCGGTGGCCGCAGTGCCAGAGAAAGCCATTCACTTTGAAGCCGGTGGCCCGCAGCTGGCCACTGTGGATGCGGACAGCCGCATTCGCAAACTGCCCGTTACCCTGGGTGCCCGTGCCCAAGGCTGGGTGGCCTTGCGCGATGGCCCGCCGGTGGGCACCCGCCTGGCCTTGGGGGGCGGTGCCTTTGTGCTGGAGGGGGACCGGGTGCAGATCAATGCCGCAGCTGCGGAGCCGATACCGGAACCAGTACCAGTGCCTGCGCCAGCCAGCAAAGCCGCTGAGGCGGCGCCCAAGACAGGGAGCCCGCGATGAAGTTCCGGATTTCCGCCTGGTCCATCCAGAACCCAATCCCGGTGGTGGTGCTGTTTATCGCCATCCTGGTCGCGGGGCTGATGGCCTACCGGGCTATGCCGATCAAGCTTTACCCGGATGTGTCCTTCCCCATCGTGCAGGTGGCAGTGGCCCTGCCCAGCGCGGCAGCGACCGAGGTGGAAACCCAGGTCACCCGGGTGGTGGAAGACGGCGTGGCCAATGTGGCGCGGGTCAAGCATGTGATCTCGACGGTGACCCAGGGCATGTCTCTGACCTTGGTGGAGTTTGAGATTGGCCTGGACCCGCAGCGCGCGGTGGATGAGGTGCGTGCAGCAGTGGACCGGGTGCGCGCCAATTTGCCGGCCAGCATTGAGCCGCCGATTGTGGAGCGCCTGGACTTTGATTCCATGCCCTTGCTGACCTATGCGGTATCGGCGCCGGGCATGGACGATGTGGAATTGAACTGGTTCATCGAGGATGTGGTGGCGCGCAAGCTGGTGGCGCTGACGGGGGTGGGCCAGGTGACCCAGGTGGGAGGGGTGGCCCGCGACATTACCGTGACCCTGGACCCCGCCAAGCTGCAGGCGCTGGGGCTGACGGCGGTGGCTGTGAACGAAGCGCTGCGCGCCCACAACCTGGATGCATCGGGTGGCCGCACGCAGATTGGCGCGCAGGAGCAGCAGGTGCGTATCCTCGCTGCCGCTCCATCGGTGCAAGATCTGGAGCAGCTGGTGATTGCTACGCGTGACGGCCGCCATCTGCGCCTGGGCGATGTGGCCACAGTGGCCAGCGGCGCGAGCGACCGGCGCGGTTTTGCCGCACTGAATGGCGAGGCGGTGGTGGGTTTTCAGGTGATGAAGACCAAGGCCGCATCGGATGTGAATGTGGAGACGGCGGTGGCCAAGGCGGTGGCCGCGCTGGCCAAGGAGCAGCCGGGCGTGACCTACCAATTGGTGTCGTCCGGCGCCAAAAACACCCGCGAGAGCTTTGATGCCACGGTAGCGACCTTGCTCGAAGGCATGCTGCTGGCGGCGGTGGTGGTGTTCATGTTCTTGCGCGACTGGCGCGCCACCTTGATTGCGGCGGTGGCCATGCCGATCTCGCTGATCCCCACGTTTGCGGTGATCCATTGGCTGGGCTATTCGCTCAATATGCTCTCCCTGCTGGCATTGACCTTGGTGATCGGCGTGCTGGTCGATGATGCCATCGTCGAGGTGGAGAACATCCAAAAGCGGGTGCAGGCGGGGGCATCGCCCTGGCGTGCATCGATGGAGGGGGCGGACGCGATTGGCCTGGCGGTGGTAGCGACCACCTTGGCCATTGCCGTGGTGTTTTTGCCCGTCGCCTTTATGGGCGGCTATGCCGGGCCGTACTTCCGCGAGTTCGGGGTGACGGTGGCCGTGTCGGTGATGTTCTCGCTGCTGGTGGCGCGCCTCTTGTCGCCGCTGATGTGTGCCTATTTGCTCAAGCCATCTGCCCAGCCGCATCCGCACAAGCCTTTTGTGGGCCGCTACCGCCGGCTGGTGGAGTGGACCTTGGCGCACCGCTGGCTGTCGATTGGCGGCGGGGTGCTGATTTTTGTCGGCTCGCTGGTGCTGGCCTCGTTGCTGCCCACCGGCTTTGCGCCCAAGGGCGATGGCGGCACGGTACAGATCAGCCTGCAAGGGGCGCCGGGTGCCACGACCGAAGACATGCGCGCATCCGCAGCCAGCCTGACGCGTTTGTTGCGCCAGCAGGGCGATGTGCAGGATGTGTTTGTCAGCGTGGGCAGCAGCCAGCGCGATGGCGATCCGCGCAAGGGCTCGGTGATTGTGCAGCTCAAATCGCCAAGGTCAATGACAACCAAGGCCTTCCAGGAGCATATGCGGCCCCTGCTGCTGCAGGTGCCCGATGTGCGGCTGAGCTACAGCGAAAGCGAAGGGGGCGGCACGCAGAACCTGCAGGTGATCTTGGGCGGCCATGATGGCGACTTGTTGCGCCGCACCGCCGCAGACGCCGAGCGCGAGCTGCGCAGCCTGCCGATGCTGGCCAATGTGCACCAGGTGGCGCCCAACCCGGGCCCCGAGCTGGTGATACGGCTCAAGCCCGATGCGGCCGCGCGCCTGGGCGTAACCCCCGATGTGGTGGCCGAGGTGGCGCGCATGGCCAGCCTGGGCGACCTGGATGCGACGGCCTCCAAGTTCAACACCGGGCGCCAGCGCCTGGCTGTGCGGGTGCGGCTGCCCCAGGATGCCCTGCGGGATCTGGATGGTATTGGCGCGCTGCGGGTGCCCACGGGGCAGGGCGGCACGGTGCCCTTGTCTGCCGTGGCGGACATGCATTTCCAGGTCGGCGAATCGCACATCGACCGCTTTGACCGCGAGCGCCGCATCACCCTGGAGGCGGAGGTGAATGGCGTGTCGCTGGGCCAGGCCAATGCGGCCGTGGATGCGCTGCCGTTCTTGAAGCACCTGCCCGAGGGCGTATCGCGCCCGCTCTATGGCGATGCCGAAGGCATGCAGGAGCTGTTTGCCAGCTTTGGCCTGGCGATCATGGCGGGGGTGGGGCTGATCTTTGGGGTGCTGATCTTGCTGTTCCGCAGCTTTGTCAAACCGGTTGTCATCCTGGCGGCGCTCCCGCTGTCCTTGGCGGGCGCCTTTCTGGCTTTGCTGGCGACGGGTGGGGAGCTGAACCTGCCGGTGCTGATTGGCTTGCTGATGCTGATGGGCCTGGCGGCCAAGAACTCGATCCTGCTGGTGGAGCATGCGGTGGAGGCCGAGCGCATGGGCAAGAGCCAGACCGAAGCGCTATTGGATGCCGCGCATGAGCGGACCCGGCCCATCATCATGACGACGATTGCGATGGCCATGGGCATGCTGCCCACCGCGCTGGGCGTGAGCAGCGGCTCGGAGTTCCGCCAGCCGCTGGCCGTCGCCGTGATTGGTGGCTTGGTGTCGTCCACGGCGCTGTCGCTGGTACTGGTGCCGGTGGTCTATGCGGTGATGGACGATTTTGAAAACTGGCTGCGGCCCAAGCTGGCCCGCTGGGTGACTTTGCCCAGCGTCCAGGAGCAGCAGGCGCTGGAAGCGCAGAAATAAGCGCGGCTTGCCTGCCGCCCCCGGCGCAGCCTCTGCGCCGGGAAACAAAAAGCCCGCTGATTCAAAGCGGGCTGTGTTTCACAAGCTGGAGTCCTTCCAATTGGGGACCGTAATGGGGCTGGTGAGTTGGTCAATCTTGGCGTCGATCAGCATCATCTTGGCGTGCTCGGGCGTACCTTCCTGTGGGTTCTGCATCAAGAGACTGGCACCTTCGGTTTTAAGCCGGTCCAGATAATCGTCTTGCGCAGCAACCTCCTGCTTTCGTTGCGACACGGCATACCTTCCTGTCAGGGCCACATCAACGGGCTCCAACAGCAACAGCTTAGTACGAAAGTAAGATTTATCCTATAGATGCATTTGAATAGTCGATACTGTTACAAGTAGAGACGGCAGCAACAGCAAGGGTCAGCAAGCCATTAAATCCACCTCCCTACCGCTCAGCTCGCTGGCTGCTTGCTGCCCTTAGGACGGCCATCGGGCGCTCTCGCATCAGTATCAACCAGGCCTCGCTTCAGATCGGTATGCGCTTGCTCCATCTCGGGCGATGGCTGTGGGCTGGTTTCCCCCACGGACTGGTCTTTTTCGTGGGGCATCTTGGCCTGCGTACCAGGGTCATGGGGCTGCTGTTTGCGGGTGGTATTGATCTTGGTTTCTTCGCTGTCGGGCGGGGTGTGGGGGTCTTTGTCGGGCATATATCCTCCAGGGGTTTGGATGCATGGTGGCCCAGGCGACACGGCTTGTGTGTAGGAAAACCGGGGGCACATGCTGTGCGTCAAAGCAGGGTTTGGCGCTACCGCTGCGGATACCAAGAGCCTTGCACGCAGATCCGGGCCGCTTTCCTACATGGCGTTAGTTTGTCTTTCTATAAGGTAATACCCAGAGCACATTTTGGGCTTCCGTACAAGAAAGGAACAAACATGTTTTTCAAGAAGCGACAAGTCAGCCTCGCCGATGTGAAGGGCGATGTCGACCAACTGGTGGGCGATGTGCGTGCACTGCTGTCCGTCAAGGAACTCGATGCGATCCCTGAGATCAAGCGCATTCGCGAACGCATGGATGAAGGCATGGGCATGGCCCGTGATTCCGCATCCCGTGCCATTGCGCAGACCAAGCACACGGCCGCGTGTACCGATAAGTACGCCCATGACGAGCCTTGGCACATCGCAGGTGCAGCCTTGGCCATCGGTGTGGTGCTGGGCTACACTGCCTGCCGCCGCTGATCGCTGATCTTTGGAGCCGGGTTTGCCGGCTCCTTGCGCTGTTTCGCACGCCATGTCCCTGCTGCACCTCTATTGGGCGGCAGGGATTTTTTGTGCCTTAAGGCCATATAGTCCGCACCGCCAAGGCCCCACGATATAGGCCATGCTTAGGTGCCGGCTTTAGCGCCCGGCGATGGTTCAGACATGCCAAGGCCGTATAGCTGTTAGACCACTTTTCTCATGGCACATGGTGGTCGCTGCCTCCAGGATGCGTGTTCTATAACACGAAAGGATGCTGCTATGCCATGGATTGATCATTGCCTATCTATCAGAGGTGGCGCGCTCAGCGGGGCTGCTTCTTCTCTCAGATGCCATCCTGTCCAACGGGCTGTTGCAGAGGGAAAATACCGTACGCCCTTCCTGCAGGGCTTTATCAGCCTTTCCAAGTTTAAGCAGATGTGCCGCGTGGTCAGCCTCTCGGGGATCTGTTGCTACGTTCCGGGCGTGTTGGCCGCCGCCCTTTCAGAGCACTTTTATGAAGAGGCGCCCGAGGCAGTGCTTGCGTATTGGACCGATGAAAAGCTGCGAGCCGTCAATGACAAAGGCGATGTGCCCATCAAGCCACCGGTGGCAGATCCGCTTGATTCAGATGGCGACGCCTGGGAGCGAATCGGCGCTTCACCTCCAGGCTTAGGTCGGTTGTTCTTTGTGCGACCCAATGGCCAAGACGCCTCCTGCACCGCGACCGTTGTCGAGGCTGCCTCCAGCGACGTGATAGTTACAGCGATGCACTGTCTGCACACTCGCAGCGAGCAAGGCGATGATGCATGGAGCGACCGCCTTCTGTTCTTGCCGGCCTTCCGCGATGGGGCCGGTCCGCAGGGGCGCTACACGATTCGTCGCCTGGTGGCGCCGGAGGGCGCTTTGGAGTCGGAGCAAGATGGCGCATTCCTGCAGGCGCGAGCCAGCAGCGAAGGAGCGAAGGTGGGCGATGTCGCCGGACAGCAAGCCATTCGTTTCGATGCACCGCTGACTGCAGGCCCACGCATTACCTTTGGCTACCCGGTCTGGGCCAATGCTTATGGCATCCTGCCGCCTCCGCCGCCCTACGACCTGGGCAACCCGGAGTACTCCGGTCAGCGACTCGCATACTGTGCGACGCAGCGCCCAGTTATCAACGGCTGCAAGGCGTTTGGCAGTGACATCGATCGAGAGTGGGGCATGCCCTGCGTGCAAGGGCCAGGATCCAGCGGTGGCCCCGCGATGATCGATTTCGACTTCGATACCGGGCTTGGCACCGTGGTGGGTACGAACAATATGGGAGTGGTGGTGGACGAGCGCGCCAACCTCTGCGCCAACCCACTGGATGAAGCCGGGCGCGAGGCGTTTGAATACATCAACCGCACCAGCCCTCGAGGCTAGCCCACACCTCTGACGCTGGCTAACGGCGAGGCATCGTTTCGTCCGTCGATGTAGCAGGAGGCGCCTCCACCCGTTTGACCTGGGCATCTTGTTGGGCTTTCAGGTATGCGGCCTGGGCATCTATTTTGCAGATGCCCACGGCATCACCGCGCATCTCGTTGCAGCGTTCTTTGGCCACGCGGTAGTCCGCATCGGCTCTGGCAATGCGCACTTGGTAGTTGTGGTCGGCATCGCCCAGTAGCTTGGCATCGCGCTCGGCCTGTGCCACACGCTGGCTGCCCTTGGCATCTTCAACACAAACCTGTTTGTCGTTGCCCTGCAGCGTTTGGCAATGCGCCATGGCCGTGCTGTACTGGGCGGCGATCCGATTCGTCTCCGCACGGATTTCCTCATCGCTCATGGCCAAGACGGTGGCCGCAGCGCAGAGGCTGGCGAGTGCCATGCCGACTTTTGACAAAGCCAAAGAAGTGGGTTGGGGTCTCTTGGTCTGCATGGCTACATGCTAGGAGGACGCGGCGCCTAGCCCTGACGGCAGCCGATGGCATCTGGCGTAGGACGGGCCGCTTTCCCCGCCACTCCCCATGCGTTCGAGCTATGCCTGCGGGTTATAGCTGCTAGGTCGCTGCACCCGTGGCTCTTTGCGGTGTCTATCCCCAGAATGGATACCTACAGAACAACAGGGGGAGCACAACCATGCCAACAGCGATTCCTTGCCTGCTGATGCGGGGCGGTACCTCCAAGGGGGCCTTCTTCAACGCTGCCGATCTGCCCCAGGATGCGCCCACGCGGGACCGGGTGCTGCTCGCGGCGATGGGCTCGCCCGACCGCCGGCAGATCGACGGCGTCGGCGGAGGGCATTCGCTGACCAGCAAGATTGGCATTGTCAGCCTGTCTGCGCAGGCAGGGGTTGACCTCGAGTTTCTATTTGCCCAGGTGCAGCCCGACCAGCAAATGGTTGATACCCGCCCCAACTGCGGCAATATGCTCGCCGCTGCGGTCCCTTTTGCACTGGCCAGCGGCATGCTCCAGGCCCAAGGCGAGCGTGCCACTTTTCGTGTGTTGGCCCGCAACACCGGCATGTTGGCTGATATCAGCGTGCCGCTGTCTGCCGGCCAGCTGGCAGATGGCGGAGACGCCCGGATTGATGGGGTACCAGGCAGCGCTGCCCCGATTGACATCTGCTTTCTAGAGACAGCGGGTTCGATCTGCAAGCAGTTGCTGCCCACCGGCCACCCACGAGAGCGCATGTCCGTGGCGGGCGAGGGCTTTGCGCCATTCAGCCTGGAGGTCACCTGTATCGACAACGGCATGCCCTTGGTGATCTTCAAGGCGGCCGACATGGGCGTCAGCGGCCATGAGACAGTGGCCGAGCTGGAGGCCAACACGGACCTGCGGCGCCGGATGGAGGCGCTGCGTCTCCATGCCGCGCAGGCCATGGGCCTGGGCGATGTCGCCGCCAGCAACTACCCCAAGATGACCATGGTGGCGCCGCCCCGGCAAGGCGGGGCGATCAGCACGCGCAGCTTCATCCCCCATGTCTGCCACGAGAGCATTGGCGTTCTGGCGGCCGTTACCGTCGGCACGGCGATCAGCCTGCCCGGCTCCATCTGCGAAGGGCTGGCCCAGCGGCCAGCAGACGCAGAAGTCGAAACGGTTGCCATCGAGCATCCCTCGGGGGTGCTGAGCGTGCGGCTGGGCCGTGCTGCCGCACAGGCGGATGCACCACCCCAGGTGGCCTTGCTGCGCACAGCACGGCTGCTGATGCGAGGCGAAGTGATGGTGCCCAGCGCTGTCTGGGCGGGGCGCGCATGCCGCGACACCGCAGGACGCCCAACTGTGGCACCCGTCCCCCAGCTACCCGAAAAAACAAATGGAGGAGCAACCCATGATCATTGACGTACACGGACACTACACGACCGCACCAGCGGCCTTGGGCCAGTGGCGCGACCTGCAGATGGCCGGTCTCCAGGACCCGCGCAGAACGCCGGGTGCCGCTGATCTGCGCATCAGCGATGACGAGATTCGCGAGACGATCGAAAACAACCAGCTCCGACTGATGCGCGAGCGCGGCCTGGACCTGACGGTGTTCAGCCCGCGTGCCAGCTTCATGGCCCATCACATCGGTGATTTTGAGACATCGAGTGCCTGGGCCGAGGTCTGCAATGAGCTGTGCTTTCGGGTCAGCGAGCTATATCCCGCGCACTTTGTACCTGCCGCGATGCTGCCGCAGTCGCCCGGTGTGGACCCCCGCAGCTGCATCACCGAGTTAGTCCGTTGTGTAGAGCAGTACGGCAATGTGGCGATCAACCTCAACCCCGATCCCTCGGGCGGGCACTGGTCCGCACCGCCGCTGTCCGACCGCTCCTGGTACCCCATCTACGAGAAGATGGTGGAGTACGACATTCCCGCGATGGTGCATGTCTCCACCAGCTGCAATGCCTGTTTTCACACCACCGGCGCGCACTACCTGAATGCCGATACGACGGCCTTCATGCAGTGCCTGGACAGCGCACTGTTCCAGGACTTTCCCAGCTTGCGCTTTCTGATCCCCCATGGCGGTGGGGCCGTGCCTTACCACTGGGGGCGCTTTCGGGGGCTGGCGCAGGCGCTGAACAAGCCTTTGCTGGAAGCGCATCTGCTGAACAACGTATTTTTTGATACCTGCGTCTACCACCAAGCGGGCATTGATCTGCTCAGCCGGGTGATCCCGGTGAAGAACATTCTGTTTGCCAGCGAAATGGTGGGCGCGGTGCGCGGTATCGATCCGCAAACGGGCCACTACTTCGACGACACCAAACGCTATATCGAAGCGACGCCACACCTCAGCCACGAGGACCGCAGCCAGGTCTATGAGCACAATGCGCGCCGCGTGTTTCCGCGCCTGGATGCCATTCTTCAACGGCAGGGTCGCTGAGGTCCCATTCATCTATCGACAAGGAAACTCTTATGTATGAACTCGGCGTTGTTTACCGCCATATCCAGCGGCCCGATCGCGCAGCGGCCGATGGCTTGGCTACCCTCGGCTCCGCCACGGTGCATGAAGCCATGGGCCGTGTGGGGCTGCTGGATCCGGGGCTGCGCCCGGTGCTTCCCGGCCAGCAGATTTCCGGCACAGCCGTCACCGTGCTGCTGCAGCCGGGCGACAACTGGATGCTGCATGTGGCTGCCGAGCAGATCCTGCCCGGCGACATGGTGGTGGCGGCGGTCACCTCCCCCTGCAGCGACGGCTATTTTGGCGATCTGCTGGCGACCAGTTTCCAGGCGCGCGGCGCGCGTGGTCTGGTCATTGATGCTGGTGTGCGCGACACCTATGCCTTGCAGGAGATGGGCTTTCCGGTCTGGAGCCGGGCCGTGTCGTCCCGGGGCACGATCAAGGCCACCTTGGGTTCGGTCAATATTCCCTTGGTCTGCGCTGGCATGTGGGTGAACCCGGGCGATGTCATCGTCGCCGATGACGATGGGGTGGTGTGTGTGCCGTCGGCCATGGTGGCTTGCACACTGGAGGAAGCACTGGAGCGCGAGCGAATGGAAGATGCCAAGCGGGCCCAGCTGGCGGCAGGCGTGCTGGGCCTGGACCTGTACCGGATGCGGGACCCGCTGGCCAAAGCCGGTTTGCGCTACATCGACTGAGGAGGGTGGCAGCATGTCATTGAATGACAAGACCCCGGGCTGGTTGGATTGGCACCCCACGCCCACCAAGCCCTTTCTGGCCCTGCCTCCCGGGGCGGTGGACGCGCACTGCCATGTGTTTGGCCCTGCTGAGACCTTCCCTTTTGCCCCGGAGCGCAAATACACCCCTTGTGACGCGAGCAAGGAGCAGCTTTTTGCCTTGCGGGACCACCTCGGCTTTTCGCGCAATGTTATTGTGCAAGCCACTTGCCATGGCGCGGACAACCGGGCCCTGGTCGATGCCTGCCGGGCCTCTGGCGGCAAAGCCCGGGGTGTGGCCACGGTACGGCGCCATGTCAGCGACCAGGAGCTGCAGGAGCTGCACCATGCCGGTGTGCGGGGTGTGCGCTTCAATTTCGTCAAGCGGCTCGTCGATGTCACCCCCCAGGATGAATTGCAGGAGATTGCCGAGCGCATCGCGGAGCTGGGCTGGCATGTGGTGGTCTATTTCGAAGCGCAAGACCTGCCGGGCTTGTGGCCGTTCCTCAGCCGCCTGCCCACCCCCGTGGTGGTAGACCACATGGGGCGCCCCGATGTGCGCAAGCCGGCGCATGGGCCGGAGTTCGGTTTGTTTTTGCGGCTGATGGAGGCGCATGACCACATCTGGTGCAAGGTCAGCTGCCCCGAGCGCCTGTCGCTGACGGGCCCACAGGCGCTGCATGGCGAGCGACGCGCCTACCAGGATGTCGTGCCTTTTGCGCGCCGGGTGGTGGAGGCTTTCCCCCACCGGGTGCTCTGGGGCACGGACTGGCCCCATCCCAACCTGAAGGAGCACATGCCCGATGACGGGCTGTTGGTGGATTTTATCCAGCAGATAGCCCCCACGCGCAGCTTGCAGCGCCAGTTGCTGGTGGACAACCCTTTGCGCCTGTACTGGCCCGAGGATGCCTGAATGCCGGGAATCTTCTGCAGCACCCTCGCGCGAGGGATCGGATATGTATCACCCAAGCCCGCGCTCCCACCTCGCCGGCGCGTATTGCTGAGGGCAGCTTCTGCCAAATCTGTGCCCGCCCTAGGGATGCTCTGCAAAACCCTCGCCAAGCGGGATGGACGCGGATCGGGATGAGCCGCAAGGCGTCTTTTGCAGTCAATAGCAAGCTATTGACAAGGAAGACAACGCAGCGGATCGCCCGAGACCGCGTTCAGACCACGGCAGGGAGTTTTGCAGAGGGTCCCTAGGGGCAAGCAATCCATAACAACGAAGGAAAGAAAAAGCATGGCTTTGGAAAAACCCTATCTCGACATACCCGGCACCGTCGTGTTCGATGCCGAGCAATCCCGCAAGGGCTACTGGCTCAACCAGTTTTGCATGTCCTTGATGAAGTCGGAAAACCGTGAGCGCTTCAAGGCCGATGAGCGCGCCTATCTCGATGAATGGGATATGTCGGAAGAGCAAAAGCAGGCCGTGATGGCCCGCGACCTGAACTGGTGCATTCGGACGGGCGGCAATATCTATTTTCTGGCCAAGATCGGCGCCACCGATGGCAAGAGCTTCCAGCAGATGGCGGGCTCGATGACCGGTATGAGCGAGGACGCCTACCGCGCAATGATGGTCGCTGGCGGCCGCTCGGTCGAAGGAAACCGCTTTATGCATGAGTCCGCGGGCACGCCCGGACAGCCGGCAGGTAATGCCACCGGCCAGGGAGGGATCTGATATGGCCTACATCAGCGCATCGGTTTACACCTCGCATGTGCCCGCAATCGGGGTGGCCATTGACCAAGGCAAGACCCAGGAGGCGTATTGGCAACCCCTCTTCAATGGCTATGGCTATTCGCGCCAATGGATGCGTGAGAACCCACCCGATGTCATCTTTCTGGTCTACAACGACCATGCGTCGGCCTTCAGCCTGGACTTGATTCCCACCTTTGCGATTGGTACCGCAGCGGCCTACCAGCCCGCCGATGAAGGCTGGGGACCGCGCCCGGTGCCTCCGGTGCTTGGCCATCCTGAGCTGGCCTCGCATATCGCGCAGTCGGTGATCCAGCAGGACTTTGACCTCACCATCGTCAACAAGATGGATGTGGACCATGGGCTTACGGTGCCGCTGTCACTGATGTGCGGCGAGCCTTCAGCGCAGCTGGGTGCCTGGCCCTGTCCGGTGATTCCCTTGGCGGTCAATGTGGTGCAGTACCCGGTGCCTTCGGGCCAGCGTTGCTTCAACCTGGGCCGCGCGATCCGCAAGGCGGTAGAGAGCTTTGACGCCGACCTGAACGTGCAGATCTGGGGAACGGGCGGCATGAGCCACCAGCTGCAAGGCGCGCGGGCGGGGCTGATCAACCAGGAATGGGACAACTGTTTTCTGGACCAGCTCATCCACCACCCGGCCACCTTGGCCAAGGTCCCCCATATCGACTACGTGCGGGAGGCGGGCTCTGAAGGCATTGAGCTGGTGATGTGGCTGATTGCCCGTGGCGCGATGGCCGATGTGGACGACCCTGCGAGGCCGCCCACCGTCAAGCACCGCTTCTACCATGTGCCGGCCTCCAATACTGCGGTAGGCCACCTGATTCTTGAGAACGGTTGAAAGCTAAGCATGTTTCTGATTTCTTGTACCCCATGTGCTGGCGCAGGCCTGGGCATCCAAAACTCCAGGAGGCCCTCATGACGCTGCGCACCCTCAAAGTGGCACTCGCCGGCGCTGGCGCTTTTGGCCTCAAACACCTGGACGGTATCCGCCAGATCCCCGGCGTGGAGGTCATCTCCCTGGTCGATCCAGATATGGAAAAGGCCCGCCAGGTCGCCGCGCAGTATGCCATCGGGCATGTGGCCACCCATCTGCAGGATAGCCTGGCGCTGCCCGAGGTCGATGCGGTGATTCTCTGCACGCCCACGCAGTTGCATGCGGACCAGGCGCGCCAATGCCTGCATGCCGGCAAGCACGTGCAGGTGGAGATTCCGATGGCGGACCGCCTGGACGATGCACTGGCGCTGGCGGCGCTGCAGCAATCCACTGGCTTGGTCGCGATGTGCGGCCATACACGCCGCTTCAACCCCAGCCACCAATGGATTCAGCAAAGGGTGCAGGCGGGCAGCTTCAAGCTCCAGCAAATGGATGTGCAGACCTATTTCTTCCGCCGCAGCAATATGAACGCGCTGGGACAGCCGCGCAGCTGGACCGACCATCTGCTCTGGCACCATGCAGCGCATACGGTCGACCTGTTTGCCCACCAGGCGGGCAGCCCCATCGTGCAAGCCCATGCGGTGCAAGGGCCGCTACACCCCGAGCTGGGTATTGCGATGGACATGGGCATCGTGCTGAAGGCCGCCAATGGCGCCATCTGCACCTTGAGCCTGTCTTTCAACAACGATGGCCCGCTGGGCACCTTCTTCCGCTATATCGGTGATACGGGCACCTATATGGCCCGCTATGACGAGCTGGTTAACGGCAAGGAAGAGGCCATCGATGTCTCCGGCGTGGACGTGTCGATGAATGGCATCGAGCTGCAGGACCGCGAGTTCTTTGCGGCCATCCGCGAAGGGCGCCAGCCCCGCTCCAGCCTGGCGCAGGTACTGCCCTGCTACCAGGTTCTGCATGCACTGGAGCAGCAGCTGCAGTAATATCAAGCCCAGCAGTTTCCAACCGCCCGCACAGGTTTTCGCGGGCGGTTTTTGGTTTTTGAGGAGAGACGATGAACGAGCGCCATATTGGCCCTTTCCAGGTCGGCCCCGTCGCCCTGGGTTGCATGAACTTGAGCCATGCCTATGGCCACCCAGCCACCGAAGCACAGGCCCAGGCGCTGCTGCATGCAGCGCTGGATGCGGGAGTTAGCTTGTTTGACACCGCAGCGCTTTACGGCTTCGGTGCCAATGAATCGCTGGTGGGGCCCGTGCTCAAGCCCCATCGCAACGGCATCACCCTGGCCAGCAAAGGCGGCATGGCAGGCGTCCGGGGCGAGGATGGCGTGCTGCGCCGAGCGATTGATGGCCACCCGAAAACATTGCGGCGCAACTGTGAGGACAGCTTGCAGCGCCTGGGCACCGACGTCATTGACCTGTACTACCTGCACCGCTGGGACCCACGGGTGCCGATTGAAGAGTCGGTCGGCGAGATGTCGCGGCTGGTGGAAGAGGGCAAGGTACGGGCTTTGGGCCTGTCCGAAGTCGGGGTTGAAACGCTGCGGCGTGCCCATGCCACCTACCCGATTGCCGCCTTGCAAAGCGAGTATTCGCTCTGGTCGCGCAATGCAGAACTGGGTACCCTGCAGGCCAGCCGGGAGTTGGGCATTGCCTATGTGGCCTTCAGTCCGATGGGCCGGGCCTTTCTGTCGGGTAAATTGCCTGCGGGCACCTCCTGGGTGCCGGGCGATATCCGAGCCGGCATGCCCCGTTTCCAAAACGAGGCCTATGCCAAAAACCTGCGGCTGCTGGCGCCCATGCAGGCGATTGCCGAGCGCGCAGACTGCAGCCTGGCCGAGCTGGCGATTGCCTGGGTGTTGCACCAGGGCGAGCATGTCATTGCGCTGCCGGGCACCACCCAGATAGACCACCTGCAGGAAAACCTGCGCGGTGCTGAGATTGCCCTGGATGCCGCCTTGCTGGCTGAGCTGGATGCGATCTTTGCGCCGGAAGCCATAGCCGGTGACCGCTATGCGCTGGCCTCGCAGCGCGAGGTAGATACCGAGAAGTACGCGTTCGAACAGCGCTGATGCCCGGTATGCATGCTGCCTATCGGGTGGCACAAGGCCTGGGAGCGGTTGAATGGCTCCCAGGCTTTGTCACCGGAGGGGCGCCGCTGCCCGCTGCCCGCTGCGGCTAAACCGTCAGATAGCCGCCATCGACCGGAATCACCGCACCGTTGACAAAGGATGCAGCAGGCGAGCACAGAAAAGCAATCACCGCAGCCACTTCGTCTGCCTGGCCCCAGCGTTGCATGGGGGTGCGGGCGAGGATGGCTTTAGAGGCCTCGGAGTCTGCCATAAGGCCTTCGCTGAGTGGTGTGGCGATCCAACCCGGAGCAACGGCGTTGACCCGCACGCCCGCCTCTGCCCAGGTTTGGGCGAGCGACCGCGTGAGCTGCACGATGCCGCCTTTGCTGGCGCTGTAGGCGGGGCGATCCTTGCTGCCGAAGTAGCTGTACATCGAGGCCACATTGACAATACAGCCCCGGCTTTTTTGCAGATGCGGCGCTGCCGCCATACAGGCTTGCATGGTGGCCACCAGGTTGATCTGCAGCACTTGCGCAAAGGCCTCGGGCTGGTACTCGTCGCCATGCCGGCTAATGCCTGCCGCATTGACCAGTGCGTCGAGCCGGGGCAGCGCTGCCATGGTCTGGTTCAGCAGGTCGCTGTCGGTGATATCAAGCTCATGGCAGGCAATACGCGGGTGGCGAGGCGCATGGGGGCCCTGCGCATCCAGCCCGATGGCCAGCACCGATGCGCCGGCATGCGCAAAGTGCAGGGCCGTGCTGGCTCCGATCCCCGAAGTGCCTCCTGTGACGAGAATGCGTTGGTCATGGATGGGCACAGTCATGGCTGGCTCCTTGGCTGGGTGACGCCGGTATCACTGGTATCACTGGCTCCACAGGACGAGGCATCCACGGGGGTGACCAGGATTTTGATCTGGGACCGGTCTGCCAGCAGGGCCGCAAAGCCTTCGCTGATGGCCTGCGCCAGTGGCACGGTCTTGGTGACGATGGAGATGGGATCGAACTGGCCGGTCTCGATGAGACCCATCAGCTCCTCGTACACATGGCGATAGCCCACGCTGGCCACCAGGCTCAGCTCGCGGTTGACGGCCTCAAACACCTCCAGACGCGCTTCGGGCATCAGCCCCACCATGACCATGTTTCCGCCTTTGCGCAGTGCGCGCAGCGCGCCTTCAAAGGTGGCTTGCAAACCAGCCGCTTCAAAGCTGACGTCCACGCCCAGCCCTTCAGTGGCCGATGCGATGGTCTGGCGCAGCGCATCGGCGGACTGGCTGTTGGCATCGATGATGTGGCTGGCACCGGCCTGCCGCGCCATCTCCAGCCGTTCGGTCGAGACATCCACGGCAACAATGGTGCTGGCCCCCTGCAGTTTGGCGAGCATGACCAACAAGAGCCCGATAGGCCCGAGCCCAAAGATGGCGCAACTGCCGCCCGTCGGTAGCGCACTGCGACGCAGCGCATGCAAGGCCACGGCGGCGGGTTCCAGGACGGCGGCCTGCTCCAGGCTGACACCATCTGGCAGGCGGTGGAGCATATAGCTGGGCACGACTGCGAACTCGGCCATACCGCCGTCGCCCATCAGCCCCGCAAACCCCATGCCTGTGCAGAGGTTGTAGGAACCTCCTCGGCAGTAGGCACACTGGCTGCAGCGGTACTCGGGCTCGACGGCAACCCGGTCGCCGATGTGCAGATGGCTGACCCCCGTGCCCACTTCCACCACGGTGCCGCAAAACTCATGTCCCAGCGTCAGCGGCGCCGTGCGGCCGGACAGGGTATGCGGCAGGTCGATAGGAATGGCATGGGGTCCTGATTCGTATTCGTGCAGATCACTGCCGCAGATGCCGCAGTAGGCGACGGCGATACGGACTTCCTGCGGGCCGGGGCGAGGGATGGCGATCTCCTCCAGGCGCAGGTCTTTGGCGCCATGCCAGCGAAGTGCGCGCATCATGGTCGGCCTCCTGCAACGGCAGGTTTTGGCGCCACCAAGGGTGCAGTTTCTTTCAATCCAATGGCGAGCAGACCTGCGACCAGGGCGCCGCCTGCCGATATCCACATCGCGACAGGAAAACCGTAGTGGTCAGCGGCCAGGCCCGCAATCGTCGGGGCCAGGAAGCCGCCGACGAGTTCGCCTGCACCCATGATGAGGCCCAGCGCCCCAGTCAATACCTGAGGTGGCACGGTTTCCGCCGGTATGGTGGCCATGAACAGCGTAAAACACCCGAGGCCGGTATAGGTGAAGAAGACCACGACACCCAGTGCAATGGCGGAGTCGCCATAGACCAGCGCGATAGGGCAGAGCGCTGCGATGGGTGCAAAGATGACCAAGGCCGACTTGCGCCCGATCCGGTCTGAGATGCCAGGGACGGCGAAGCCCCAGAACACCCAGGCGGCGCCCAGGCAGCTCATCACCAGGCCCATGTCGGCGGCCGAAAAGCCGCGGTGCTTGATGAGAAAAGTGGGTGCAAACGAGATGATGGTGATGAACCAGGTGAGGAAAAAGCAGCTGATCAGCATGCACAGCAGCACATTGCGCTCGCGCAGCAGGGCCCAGCGGCTGATGGGCACGGGCTTGGCCTGCGCGGTGGGGGCGCCGCCCGGGTGCTCATGCACCCAGCGCCATATGCACAGCGCGATCAGCATGCCGGGGATGACGGTGACATAAAAGGCCACACGCCAGCCAAAGTGCGTTGCCAGGCCAATGACCACCGGTGGGCCGATCATGGCGCCAATCAAGCCGGCTGAAGAGCCTTGGAGCAAGCCCATATTCAAGCCGCGCCGCGAGGGCGTGGAGCTTTGGATCATCAGCGATTGCGCAATGGGCAGCACCGGCCCTTCGGCCAGACCCATCAAGGCGCGAAACACCAGCAGGCTGATGAAACCTCCCACCAGCCCGGACAGGGCCGAACAGATGGAAAAACCCAGCACGGATGCCACCAGCAGGGCCTTGCGTTTGGCACGCGAGTCTGACCAGGCGCCGGCGATGGCCCCGGAGATGGCCCAGGTGAGAGCCAGCGCCGAGGAGATCATGCCCAACTGGGTTGGGCTCAGATCGAGCTCGTCCTGCATGAACGGAAAGAGGAAGGAGAGGGCCAGGCGGTCAAAGAAGACAAAGCCGAAAGCCAGAAACAGAATCAACAGCAGCCGATTCTCGTAGGTCCAGAAGGAGCGGAACAAGGGTGCGCGCATGGGCGTTCTCCGGTTGCTTGTTGATCAGCGGAAGAGCTTTTCCACCGCCTCGGCGCCCAGGCCCACTTTTTCGTAGTGGGCCTTGCACATGGCGATATAGCTGTGCACATCGAAGTAGCCGTCGTGTTTGCCCTGCTCGTCCAGCCAGATCAACGGACCTGTGACTATGAAGAAGGCCCGCATGGGTTCCGGATGGTCAAAGGCCACCAGGGTGTGGCCTTCGCCCGGGGTTTCGTAGACAAAGTCCCCCTTGGTGGCCGTCCAGTCATGTTCGAGGTAGCCCCATTTGCCGGAGATCGTGTAGGCAAAGACTTCATGGGGGTGGTAGTGGCGGTTGACCAGGCCGGCCTTCTTGGCCATGAGGATGTCGCACCATTTGTTTTGCGACGGCGAAATCCATAGTGGGCGGGAGAACACGGTGTCAGTGAATGGCACATAAAGGCGCTCGTCCTCGCTGGCTGCATCGGGGATATAGACCTCAGGCAGCGCATCGGGCATGAAGGGGTTGGCAATGGGTTGCAGGGTTTGCCAGAACTCGGTGTTGGCTTTATCGACCATGGGGAATGCTCCTTGAAGTGGGGATGTAAGGCTTGTGTGGAAGTGCTGACGGGTGGCTGTGCAGCCCGGGCAATGGATGGCATCTCGAGGCTAGGAGTGCCGGGGTTTGATGCCAAGGCAGAAGGGCTTGGCTGGTAGGCCGCTAGGAGGCGTCAAACCTTATGGGCTTGGCAGCGCAAGGCGGATGGGCGCAATGGTCTGCAGGTGGGACATGCGGGCGCTCCTGGTTGCTTGTTCGATGGGCAGAACTGCATTCTGTGGAAGTTGGCCCTACACATCTAGTTGCCCACGCCGCTAGCAGCTATAGCAAAATGGCATATGAATAGCTAAAGATGATCAATAAACCATAAATTCAAGGAGTTGGCTATGAATCTGCAGCAGATCGAAACCTTTGTCTCGGTGGCGGAAACCGGCAGCTTCAGCAAGGCGGCCATGCTGGCGGATATGGCGCAGCCAGCGCTCAGCCGCCAGGTGCGGGCGCTGGAGGTCGAGTTGCGCGAGACCTTGCTGATCCGCACCGGCCGCGGCGTGACCTTGACGGAAGCTGGACGGCGCTTGCTGGAGCACAGCCATGCCATCCTGCAGCACGTAGCCCAAGCCAAAGCAGACCTGGGTTGCGAGCGCGATCAACCAGTGGGCCGCATCGTGGTGGGCTTGCCGCCCAGTCTGGCCAGGCGCTTGACCCTGCCGCTGATCCATGCGTTCGCCAGCAAAATGCCCAAGGCCCGGGTGGCCATCGTCGAAGGGTTCTCGGTACAGATGGCCGAGTGGCTGGCTTCGGGGCGCATGGATCTGGGCCTGGTCTATTCGCCCGATCCGCATCCGCATATCGAAATCAACCCGGTGCTGCAAGAATGCCTGTGTCTGGTGGGCCCCGCGTCTGCGCTGGAAGGCCGCGACAGCATGCGTTTCCAGGATCTCTCGGCGTTCCCGCTGATCATGCCGCAGTACGGCCAGATCTTTCGCAAACTGATGGAGGCCCAGGCCAGGCTCTCGCAGGTCAAGCTCAATGTGGTCTGTGAGGTGTCCAGCGTGCCCGCCATTTTGGATCTGGTGCGCGGTGGCTATGGCTACGCGGCCTTGACGCGCAGCGCACTGGACGGGCATGGGGTAGGAGAGCCGCTGGTGGTGGCACCCATCCAGTCGCCAGCAGTGATGATCAACCTCTGCCTGGCGCAATCTGCAAAACGAAAAACCACGCCCCTGGTGCGCTGCACGGCCGCCGTCCTGTATGCGTTGACCACCCAGGTCTGTGAGCAGGGCTAGTCCCTTCTGCGCAACTCTCGCGGGATGGACGCGGATCGCACCTGAGGCTGCGTTCAGGCCACGGCAGGGCTTTTTGACGAGGCTCTCAAGTGGATGCCTCCTGATTTGCTCGGCCAGCCAAGCGTGGTTTCATCGTAATTTTGTGTAGCAATTGCCCAGGCGCGCCGGGGCAGGGCAGCAGGCCTTACTACAATGCGGGAGCCTTGCGCATCGCCACCTATATACGAGACCCGTGTCCGCAGGGCGGCCGGGGGTCGCTTTGCTGCCACACTCCGCTCGGGTTCTGGGTTGGCACCTCTACAATGCAGTGCAACTGGTTCAATGACATGAAGATACTGCTTTGTAACGACGATGGATATCAAGCGCCCGGCATCGTGGCGCTGCATGGTGCATTGCAAGCGGTGGCCGATGTCGAAGTCGTGGCGCCAGAACACAACAACAGTGCCAAATCGAATGCGCTGACCTTGCATTCCCCCCTGTATGTGCAGCGCGCTGCCAATGGCTTCCGCTATGTCAACGGCACACCCGCAGACTGCGTGCACATCGCTTTGACGGGCCTGTTGGGTTACAGGCCCGATTTGGTCATTTCCGGTATCAATAACGGCGCCAATATGGGCGATGACACCATCTATTCAGGCACCGTGGGTGCTGCGATGGAGGGCTACCTGTTCGGGGTGCCCGCGATGGCCTTCTCGCAAATCGACAAAGGGTGGGGCGAGATCGAATCCGCAGCGCAAAAAGCCTGCGAATTGGTGCAGCAATTTGAAGCCGCCAAGCTCGTGACCCTCAAGCCCTGGCTGCTCAATATCAATATTCCCAATCTGCCGTTCGCGCAGATCAAGCCGCTTAAGCTCTGCCGCCTTGGCCGCAGGCACGCGGCTGAAAAAGTCATAACCCAGACCAGCCCCCGGGGCGAAACCATGTACTGGATCGGCAATGCCGGCTCGGTGCTCGACGATGCCGAGGGTACGGATTTCCATGCCACGGCCGCAGGCCATATGACGGTCACTCCGCTTAAGGTGGATTTGACCGACCATGAGAGCCTGGCTTACTGGGCGCAGACGGCGTCCACCCTTCGCAGCAAGGATGTGGAGGTGCCAGGGTGACCTTGCGCAAGCCCGGCTTTCCTGCCCGCGGTGCCATGCCTGTCAGCACCAAGCCTCAGGCCAGTGTGGCGCACCGGCAATGGGCTAAGTTGCCCGCCGAGCTGTCGCCCGTGCCCATGGCTGTGCGAGAGTCTTTGGGGCCGGAAAGCGTGGACTTTACCTCCGCCCGGTTGCGCATGGTGCAGCGCCTGGCGGCATCGGGCGTGGAGCACACCCGGGTGCTCAAAGTCATGAATTCGGTTTTGCGCCACCAGTTTGTTGACAGTGCATTGGCGGTTCAGGCCTATGAAGACACCAGTTTGCCTATAGGATTGGGGCAGACCATCTCCAAACCCAGCGTGGTGGCGCGGATGTGCGAATTGCTGCTGCAATCACCGGCTGGGAAAATGGGCCTGGGCCGTATTTTGGAGATTGGCACCGGCTGCGGTTACCAGGCAGCAGTTCTGAGCCTGATGGCCAAAGAGGTGTATACCATTGAGCGGCTGCGTGCGTTGCATGAAAAGGCCCGCGTCAATCTTCGTCCGTTGCGACTGGCGAATGTGCACCTGATCCTAGGTGATGGCATGCTGGGTTTTGAAAAAGGTGCGCCTTACGCTGGAATCATCGCAGCGGCCGGAGGGGATTCCGTCCCCCAGGCTTGGTGTGATCAATTGGCCGAAGGCGGCCGGCTCGTGGCACCCGTGATGGGGCCGGGGCAACAACAGGTTTTGCTCGTCGTGGACCGCAGCGCTGATGGGTTTCAGCGCACGGTTCTGGAGCATGTTCATTTCGTGCCCCTAAAATCGGGGCTTGGTTAAGAAGGATAGGTATGTTGGATTCACGTGGTGTTTTGACGTGGGGTGCCAGTGTGGTGGCAGCCATGGTGCTGGCAGGATGCGGTAGTACATCGCTGAACCAGGCGCCCGTGGAAGACCGGGGTTCGTCGGCCGGCCGTACGCCGTCGTCGACATCGGCCACGCCGCCGCGCATTGATCCGGCAACCCTGCCTGGCGCCGAGAACGCTGGCAAGCCCGGTTACTACACCGTCAAGCCGGGTGAGACGCTGATGCGCATTGCATCGGACAATGGCCAGAACTGGCGTGACATTGCCCGCTGGAGCAATCTGGACAACCCGAACGTGATCGAAGTCGGCCAGGTGCTGCGTGTGGTGCCACCGGTGACGACCACCGCCAGCGCCGCCACAGCAACCAGCGCGCCCGCCATGACGGGCGCCAACACACCAGCGGCCACGCCGGTGCCCGCCCCCGCACCTGCCGCAGCGGCTTCTGCACCCGCTGCAGCCGATGGCAATCTGGGCTTCATCTGGCCTGCATCTGGTGCGGTCATTCAAGGCTTTGACGATGCGCGCAACAAGGGCGTGGATATTGGCGGCAAGGCCGGCGATCCGGTCGTTGCAGCCGCCGATGGCCGCGTGATCTACTCGGGTGCCGGCCTGCGCGGCTACGGTAACCTGATTTTGGTCAAGCACAACAACACCTACTTGACGGCCTACGCCCACAACCAGACCTTGCTGGTCAAAGACGACCAGGTAGTCAAGAAAGGCCAGAAGATTGCCGAGATGGGCAGCTCGGACGCTGACCGCGTGAAGCTGCACTTTGAGGTGCGCCGCCAGGGCAAGCCAGTCGATCCCTCGCGCTACCTGCCTTCCCGCTGATGCCGGGCACTTCCTCGAAGTCGACATCGCCGCCCGCCGACGATGTCGGCTTTTCCCATTTGGAGGATGCCGCGCTGGCGTCGCCAGAAGGGGATGAAGAGTCGGCGGAGGTCGAGTCACAGACCTGGGAGAGTCGCAGCGTCGTTGCCGGCATCGGCGAGCACGGCCTGCGCCTGGACAAGGCGCTGGCGCTGTGGGTGCCGGAGTTCTCGCGCAGCTACCTGCAGGCGCTGCTGTTGCAAGGCGCGGTGCTGGTCAATGGCAAAGCCGGGCTCAAGCCCAGTGCCAAGGTCAAAGCGGGGGACCAGGCGGTGGTCGAGCTGCGCCCCACGCAGCAAAGCCAGGCGTTTTTGCCGCAAGATATTCCGCTGGATGTGGTCTACCAGGACGAGCACCTGCTGATCATCAACAAGCCCGCCGGCATGGTGGTACACCCGGCGCCGGGCAATTGGAGTGGCACCTTGCTGAATGCGCTGCTGGCCTTGGACCCGAAGGCGGCTCTGTTGCCGCGCGCGGGCATTGTGCACCGGCTGGACAAGGACACCAGCGGCTTGATGGTGGTGGCGCGCGAGCGCCAGACCATGGATGCGCTGGTCAAGCTGATTGCCGCGCGTGATGTGCGCCGCAACTATCTGGCGCTGGGCCACAAGCCCTGGCAGGGCGCGGCGCAGACTTCGGTCAACCTGCCGATTGGCCGTGATCCGCGCAACCGCCTGCGCATGGCAGCGGTTGATCTGGCCCAGCACCCGGGTAAAGCGGCGCGCACGGATATCCGCCTTTTGGTCAATGGTCAACAGGGCTGCGCAGTGTTCTGCAGTCTGCATACCGGGCGCACGCACCAGATTCGGGTGCATATGGCGTCGCTGCAGCATCCACTGCTGGCTGATACGCTCTACGGTGGCGCAGCCGCTGCCGGTATGGAGCGCCAGGCCTTGCATGCGCTGCGCCTGGCCTTTGTCCATCCTGTCACTGGGCAGAGCATGTCTTGGTTCGCTTTACCGCCTGCCGATATCACCTCGGCGATGGAAAATTGGGATCTTCGGTATAATTTGGCCGAATTGGCTTAAGTGCTGCCAATGCAGGCCGGTTTTTGACTGGTGCAAACATCGGGTTTGCGAACTGCATCGGTGGCGCCCAGTGCCGACGGTTATGGGTGCTTATGCCTTCGCCGTGATCTTGGCCATGCAAACGCGGCCCTCTTGATACGCATTCCTTTGTCTCAACACGCAGCCTCGCGCTGGCGTGCTAACAGGGATTTATCGCATGCATACTTTGGAAGCAAAACGGGTACTGGAGACTGCGCTGATCTGCGCGCCCCAGCCCATCACCGTGCGTGAGCTACGGGGATTGTTTGCGGATGATTTGGGAACGGATACGCTCAAGGTCTTGCTGCAGGAGTTGCAGCTCGACTGGACACACCGGGGTGTGGAGTTGGTGCAAGTGGCTTCGGGTTGGCGCTTTCAGAGCCGGCCCGAAATGCGCGAGTACCTCGACCGCCTCCACCCCGAGAAGCCGCCCAAGTACTCGCGTGCGACCTTGGAGACCTTGGCCATCATTGCCTACCGGCAGCCGGTGACGCGGGGGGATATCGAAGATATCCGTGGCGTCACCGTCAACAGCTTGATCATCAAGCAGTTGGAGGACCGGGGTTGGGTGGAGGTGATTGGCTATCGCGAGACGATCGGGCGCCCGGCTTTGCTGGCAACCACCCGGCAGTTTCTCGATGACCTGGGTTTGCAGTCGCTGGACCAGTTGCCCGAGTTGGACAGCAGCAAGCAGCCGCAGAGCATGTTTGACAGCCTGCCGCTGGAGGCGTCGCAGGACGCAGCCCTGCAGCAAGAGGCAGCAACGCCGGACGCCGACGCTTTTGAGCTGGTGGGCGAGTCCATGGCGATGGCTGCACCCCTTGCCCCTGTTGCTCCTGCTGATGCAGAGGCGCAGGCCTTGGGTGATGGCGATGCTCCCGCTGATGTGGTGGCCGAAGCCGATGTGCCAGGTAGCGAGGCGGATGCCCCTGCTGCGTTGGCTGCAGAAAATGATGCGGACCTCTTGGTTCGCGATGACGATGCACATAATTCCGCACATGGCGGGGTAGAAAAGCAAAAAGATGATGAGTGATACCAGCGATATGAATTCGCCCCAGGACGGAGATAACACCTTGCCAGAAGGTGCTGCTCCCGCCGAGAAGCGCCGCGCCCCGCGCAAGCGCGCCGTGCCTGCAGCTGCAGCGACCGACGAAGCCCAAGCGGCAGATGCCAGCGAAGGCGATGCTCAGCCTGCAGAAGGCGAGCCCCGTGCGCGCCGCGATGGCGAACAGCGTGTGAGCCGTTACCCCGCACGGGCACGCCGCTTCCGCGATCGTGACGGACAGCCGCGCGATGCGCAGAGCGATGAGGCGGAAGCAGCCCCCGCCCATGGACGCGGTCCGGCCGGCCGTCCTCAGCGCGCTACAGAATCGGAAGGTTATGCCTTTGAAGACGTGGTCGCTGGTGCGCTGGAAGATGCAGAGGATTCGGATGCGCCAGCGCCGGTCAAGCGCGTGCTGCAACCCCACGTCGAAGCGCCCAAGCTGCACAAGCTGCTGGCCCAGGCGGGCATGGGCTCGCGCCTGGAGATGGAACGCCTGATTCTGGAAGGCCGTATCTCCGTCAACAACGAGCCTGCGCACGTGGGCCAGCGCATCTTGCACAGCGACAAGATCCGTGTGAACGGCAAGCTCATCACCTTCCGCATCGAGCAACCGCCAGCGCGCGTGCTGGCCTACCACAAGCCGGTGGGCGAGGTGGTGACCCATGACGACCCGCAGAACCGCCCGACCGTGTTCCGCAAGCTGCCCCGCGTCTCGCATGGCAAGTGGCAGTCGATTGGCCGTCTGGATCTGAACACGGAAGGCCTGCTGCTGTTTACCAATTCTGGTGAGCTGGCCAACAACCTGATGCATCCCCGCTTCGGCCTGGAGCGCGAGTACGCCGTCCGCGTTCTGGGTGCCCTGACGAACGAAGAGAAAGCGCTGCTGCTGGCGGGTGTGAAGCTGGAAGATGGCATGGCCAGCTTTGGCTCCATCGATGACGGCGGAGGCGAGGGTGCCAACTGCTGGTACCGGGTCACCATCTCCGAAGGCCGCAACCGTGAAGTGCGCCGCATGTTCGAGTCGGTGGGCCACGCGGTCAGTCGCCTGATCCGTATCCGCTACGGCGCCATGGTGCTGCCGCGCGGTCTGCGCCGTGGCTCCTGGGTCGAGCTGGATCAGCACGATATCCAGGCGCTGACCATTGCTGCCGGTGGCGCTGCCGAGCGCAAGCCGCGCGATCAAAACTCCGCCGGACGCGGTGGCCGCAGTGACAACCGTCCGCAGCACAATGGCCCGCGTCCGTCAATTGGGCCGGCCAAAAACACCCGGGGTGGCGGCCTGCGCAAGGCACCTGAGAAGCGCAGCAGCCAGCCCGATCCGATGAAAACCTCGCAGGGCTACATCGGCCACGACAGTCTGACACGCCAGCGCCAAGGCCAACGCAAGGGCGGTGGTGGTGGCAGCGGTGGTGGATTTAACCGTGGCGGAAGGTCGTAGTCACGCCGCTGACTTTCAGGACGCCGTACAATCAAAGGTTGCTTTTACGGCAAAAAAACCATCAACAGGAAATTTATTATGGCAATCGAACGCACTCTCTCGATCATCAAGCCCGACGCAGTGGCTAAGAATGTTATCGGTCAAATCTACGCCCGCTTTGAAGCTGCTGGCCTGAAGATCGTCGCCGCCAAGCTGGTGCAACTGTCGCGTCAAGACGCTGAGCAGTTCTACGCTGTGCACGCTGCCCGTCCTTTCTTCAAGGATCTGGTGGACTTCATGATCTCCGGTCCTGTGATGATCCAGGCACTGGAAGGCGAAAACGCCATCCTGAAGAACCGTGAACTGATGGGCGCTACCGACCCTAAGAAGGCCGACAAGGGCACCATCCGCGCTGACTTCGCTGACAGCATCGATGCCAACGCTGTGCACGGCTCGGACGCTGCTGAAACCGCTGCGGTGGAAGTGTCGTTCTTCTTCCCCGGCATGAACGTCTACACCCGTTAATTGACATGTGCGCGGCCTCTGGCCGCGTGGCATAGGTAAGTGGCCCCAAGCGTATACCCCATGACCACCAATTTGCTTGATTTTGATTTGGCTGGTTTGACCGCCTTTTGCGAAGGGCTGGGCGAAAAGCGCTTCCGGGCCACACAGCTTTTTCGCTGGATCCACCAGCGCGGTGCAGCCGATTTTGACCAGATGACCGATCTGGCCAAATCCCTGCGCGAAAAACTCAAGGGCAAGGCCCATGTCACGGCGCTGCCCGTGATCACTGAGCACGTGTCCTCCGACGGAACAGTCAAGTGGCTGTTTGACGTGGGTGATGGCAATGCCGTCGAATCCGTATTTATTCCTGAAGACGACCGTGGCACCTTGTGCGTGTCGTCGCAAGCCGGTTGTGCGGTGGGATGCCGCTTTTGCTCGACAGGGCACCAGGGCTTCAGCCGCAACCTGACCACCGGCGAAATCATGGCGCAGCTGTGGTTTGCTGAACATGCTTTGCGCAAGCGCCTGGGGCGCGAGGAGCGCATCATCTCCAACGTGGTGATGATGGGCATGGGCGAACCCTTGCAAAACTACACGGCCTTGGTGCCTGCGTTGCGCACCATGCTTGATGACCATGGTTATGGTCTGTCGCGACGCCGCGTCACGGTGTCTACCTCGGGCGTCGTGCCGATGATGGATCGCCTGGCGCAGGATTGCGCAGTGGCGCTGGCCGTGTCGCTACATGCCCCCAATGATCCGCTGCGCAATGGCTTGGTGCCGCTGAACAAGAAATACCCGCTCGACGAGCTGATGCAGTCCTGCCGCCGCTACCTGGAATTTGCGCCGCGTGACTTCATCACCTTCGAGTACTGCATGCTCGATGGCGTCAACGACCAGCCCGAGCATGCCCAGCAATTGATAGCACTGGTGCGAGAGTATGCGGGCAACGGCGGCGCATGGTGCAAGTTCAATTTGATTCCATTCAACCCTTTTCCGGCGTCGGGTCTGTTACGATCACCTGCCAACCGGGTGACCGAATTTGCCAAGATGCTTTTGGATGCGGGCATCGTTACCACCGTGCGCAAGACCCGGGGTGATGACATCGATGCAGCCTGCGGCCAACTCGCCGGTGATGTGAAAGACCGCACCAAAGCGGCAGAACGCATGGCCAAGAACCGGGTCATTCCGCTGGCACAAGTCTAGAAATAGTCCAATCAGTTTGAGGAGGGTGTGCATGCAAGAGGCTGTGACAAAAGGGCAACCGAGGGTACATCGCCTCACGGCTGCCATCTTTTTGGGCTTGGCCCTGGTGGGCGGCTTGTCGGGCTGCGGTACAGCCAGCAATGCGGCTCGCGAGGATTCCGCTTATGTCACCCAATCCGATGAGACCGACATCCATCGGCGCGCACGCATCCGTCTCGAACTGGCTGCAAACTACTTCCAATCCGGCAAGACCACCATTGCGCTTGATGAGATCAAGCAGGTGCTGGCGCTGGATCCCAATAGCGGTGATGCCTACAACATGCGTGGCCTCATCTACATGCAACTGGGTGAGCCTGAGATTGCCGATGAAAGCTTTACCAAGGCGCAGGCGCTCAAGCCCGCCGATGGTGACATCATGCATAACCATGGCTGGTTGCTCTGCCAAGAGAAGAAGTACGACGCAGCCGATCGCTATTTCAACCAGGCGCTGGGCCAGCGCCAGTACTTTCAGCAAGCCAAGACTTTGATGGCCCAGGGCCTGTGCCAGGAAGCGGCCGGCAAGCCGGCTGACGCCGAGGCCAGCTTGCTCAAAGCCTATGAGTACGACGCAGGCAATCCGATCGTTAGCTTCAACCTGGCCAAGCTGATGAACCAACGCGGCGATCCACGCCGCGCCCAGTTCTATATTCGCCGCCTCAACAACGGTGAGCTGGCCAATGCCGGCTCCTTGTTTCTCGGCATCCAGATAGAAAAAGCCCTGGGTGATGGCCAAAGCGCACGTTCGCTGGCCGCACAGTTGCAAAGGCGTTTTCCCGATTCCAAAGAGGCGGCACGTATCGCTGGTGGAGGCGTGCTGTGACCGATTCTGATATTCAAGAAACAACGCATACCTCTGACGCCGCTTCGGGTGGCGCGCTCAGCGCTGGCGACATGCTGCGCCTGGCCCGCGAAGAGCGGGGCTACCATTTGCCGGCCTTGGCGGCGCACTTGAAGGTCTCCGTGCACAAGCTCGAAGCGCTGGAAGCCGGCGAATGGAGTGTGTTTCCCGATGTCGTCTTCGTGCGTGCGCTGGCTTCCGCAGTCTGCCGCGTGCTGAAGATAGATCCCGCTCCGGTGTTGGCGCAGTTGCCCAAACCTCCGGGCAAGGATCTCACGCCCGGCGTTGAAAGCGTCAAGACGCGCGTGGCCGTGGGTCCGGCGCAGAGCAAGAAAAATGATTTCCCCAGCAGCAAGTCCTTTCCCTGGATGGGTGTGGTGGTGTTGCTGGTGGTGGCGACTGTCGGGGTGCTGTTTTATCCGCAGCTGTTGGGCTACTGGAAGAGTTCGACTGCTGCGTCTGCGCCTGTGCCCGTCCGTTCCAACAACATAGCCGGCGTGGCTGACCAATCCGAGCCGGTAGCGCTGGGTGGCAGCTCCACCGATCCGGTGCCCGAGGCTCCAGCCAATGGTGCGGCCGATGCTGGTGCTGGTGCTGGCCCAGCGGTGGCAGGCCAGACCCAGTCTGCCGCAGCCACCGCTGTGGCCGCAGCAGCTGTCCCAGCGGCAAACGCGCCTTTGCTGCACTTCAAGACCAGCCAAGACAGCTGGGTGCAGATCAAGGAGGCCAGTGGCAAGGTGGTGTTTGAGAAGACCATCCGCGCTGGCGCTAGCGAGGACATTGCGGCCACGCCGCCGCTCAAGCTCATCGTGGGCAATGTTGCGGGGGTGGAGATGCAGCTGCGCGGGTCGGTTTTTGATCTGAAAAAAGTGACCAAGGGCAGCACCGCCCGTTTTGAGGTGAACTAAGTGCAAGAAGAGAATATGCTGTCGCCCGTGCCCATGGTGGCGCCGGCCGCCCGCAAAAGCCGCCAGGCCCGTGTGGTCTGGGGTGACCGTGTCGTCACGGTCGGCGGGGATGCGCCAGTGCGCATCCAGTCGATGACGAATACCGACACGGTGGATGTGATCGAGACGGCGATCCAGGTCAAGGAGCTGGCGCAGGCAGGCTCCGAGATGGTGCGCATCACCGTCAACACGCCCGAGGCCGCTGCAGCGGTGCCCTATGTGCGCGAGCAACTTGACCGCATGGGCGAGAACGTGCCGCTGGTTGGCGACTTCCACTACAACGGCCACCGTCTGCTGACCGAATACCCCGAGTGCGCCAAGGCGCTGTCCAAGTACCGGATCAACCCGGGCAACGTGGGCAAGGGCGACAAGAAGGACAAGCAGTTTGGCCAGATGATTGAGGCGGCCATGCAGTACGACAAGGCCGTGCGCATTGGCGTGAACTGGGGCAGTCTGGACCAAGAGTTGCTCGCCGATCTGATGGACGAGAACAACCGCCGCGCGGTGCCCTGGGATGGGCGCCAGGTGATGTACGAGGCGCTGATCACCTCGGCCATCTCATCGGCACAGCGCGCTGAAGAGATGGGTCTGAGCGGCGACCAGATCATTCTGTCCTGCAAGGTCAGTGGTGTGCAGGATTTGGTAGCGGTTTACCGCGGCCTGTCGGCGCGCTGCGACTATGCCTTGCACCTCGGGCTGACCGAGGCGGGCATGGGCACCAAGGGCACGGTGGCCTCAGCCGCTGCGCTCTCGATCCTGCTGCAAGACGGCATTGGCGACACCATCCGCGTGTCGCTGACCCCCCAGCCCGGCGAAGCCCGCACCCAAGAGGTGGTAGTGGCCAGCGAGATTTTGCAGGCCATGGGCATGCGCAGTTTTGTGCCCAGCGTCACCGCTTGCCCAGGCTGCGGACGCACCACCAGCACCACGTTCCAGGAGCTGGCGCATGACATTGACAAGCACCTGCGTTCGCAGATGCCGGTGTGGCGGGTGAAGTACCCCGGCGTTGAGAAGATGAAGGTGGCGGTGATGGGGTGCATCGTCAACGGCCCCGGCGAGAGCAAGCATGCCGATATCGGCATCAGCCTGCCTGGCAGTGGTGAGTCCCCAGCCGCCCCCGTCTTTATTGACGGCGAAAAGGCCCTGACCCTGCGCGGCGACCGCATTGCGCAGGAGTTTCATGAGATCGTGCAGGCCTATGTGGAGCGCCGCTACGGTGCTGCCAAGGTGGATAATTGATAGCTGCAGGCGCTTGGCTTGCAAGCGTTTGCAAGGTTTTGAACAGAGAGATTGAAGCCCATGGGCATGAATGAAAAGCTGGCCGCCATCAAAGGCATGAACGATATCCTGCCGCCAGATTCGGCGATGTGGGAGTGGTTTGAGGGCAAGGTGCGCGACTTGATGGGACGCTTCGCCTACCGCAACATCCGCACGCCCCTGGCCGAGCACACGGCGCTGTTTGTGCGTGGTCTGGGCGAGGTGACCGATATTGTCGAGAAGGAAATGTATTCCTTCGAAGACCGGGCCGACAAGCATGGCCAGGCCGAGCACCTGACCTTGCGGCCTGAGGGCACGGCCGGCGTGGTGCGTGCGGTGGTCGAGAACAACATGCTGTATGACGGCGGCAAGCGCCTGTTCTACATCGGCGCCATGTTCCGCCGTGAGAAGCCGCAGCGCGGCCGCTACCGCCAGTTCCACCAGGTAGGCGTCGAGGCCATGGGCTTTGGCGGCGCCGAGCTGGATGCGGAAGTGATTTTGCTGGCCGCGCAGCTCTGGAAGGACCTGGGCATTGAAGGCGTGCGCCTGGAGCTCAACAGCCTGGGGCAACCCGATGAGCGCCGTGCCCACCGCGATGCCTTGGTGGCCTATTTTGAGCAGCACACCGAGGTGATGGACGAAGAGGGTAAGCGCCGCATGTACAGCAACCCGCTGCGCGTGCTCGATACCAAGAACCCGGCCATGCAGGCGATGGTGAATGCTGCGCCCCAGCTGCTGGATTTTCTGGGCGATGACTCCAAGGCCCACCTGAAGGCGGTGCAGGATATTCTGGACGCCAATGGCGTAGCCTGGACCGTCAACCCGCGCCTGGTGCGTGGCATGGACTACTACAACCTGACGGTGTTCGAGTTCATCACCGACAAGCTGGGCTCGCAGGGCACAATTTGTGGCGGTGGGCGCTATGACTACCTCATCGAGCAAATCGGCGGCAAGCCCGCGCCGGCGGTGGGCTGGGGCATGGGTATCGAGCGCGTCCTGGAGCTGATCAAGGAGCTGAATATCCAGTGGGATCGCCCGTCTATTGACGCCTACGCTATCCTGCCGGACGCGGCACTGCTGCCGCAAGCCATGCAAGTGATGCAGGCGCTGCGGCAAGCCGGCGTTCGCGTGCAGATGCATGGCTCGGCCACGGCAGGCAATCTGGGCAGCATGAAATCGCAGTTCAAGAAGGCCGATGCCAGTGGCGCAAGCCATGCACTGATTTTTGGCACCGACGAGATGCAACGCGGCATGGTCACAGTCAAGCAGCTGCGCGATGGTACAGGTGCACAGGCCGAGCAACCGCTGAACGCGGTGGCTGATTGGGCAGCGCAACTGCGCGCTTGAGTGCAGCTTCGGCTGCAGATATTTTTTTGACTCAACTCCATTAGAACAATATGGCAACGCATTTAGATCTGGAAGAACAGGAACAGATAGACCAGCTCAAGCACTTCTGGAACAAGTGGGGCACCTTGATCACCACCGTTTTGGTGGTGGTAATGGGTGGCTTTGCAGCATGGAACGGCTACCAGTACTGGCAGAACCGCCAGGCCTCGCAAGCCAGCGCGTTATCGTCTGCGGTCGAGGCGGCCGTCAATTCGGGCGACAAGACCCGCATCGATCAGGCCTTTGGTGATCTGCGCAGCAACTACGGCGGCACCATCCAGGCGGCGCATGCCGGCCTGCTGGTGGCCAAGGCTGCGGGTGACAAGGGCCAGATGGACGATGCCAAGGCAGCGCTCACCTGGGTGGCGGACAATGCCTCGGACGAAGGCCTGAAGGCCACGGCGCGTGTGCGTTTGGCAGCCGTGCTGCTCAACAGCCAGGCCTATGACGAGGCGCTCAAGGTGCTCAATACCAAGATGCCGACGGAATTTGATGCAGTCGTGGCAGACCACAAGGGTGATGTCTACCTGGCCAAGGGCGACAAGGCGCAAGCCATTGAGTCCTACAAGTCGGCCTTGCAAAAGACCGAACCGGGCGTGGAATACCGCAACGTGATCTCCGTCAAGCTCAATGCGCTGGGCGAAGATCTGAAGTGATGGATGGCAAAAGGCAGTGCGCATGAAACAACAACAGGCATATTCCGCAGCGGCTGCTGCGGCTAAAGTTTTGACGGTATCGGCAGTGGCCCTGGCCATTGCAGGCTGCTCTCTGTTCTCGTCGGACAAGCGCAAGCCTGTCGAGCTGGAGCCCAATGTGGCGCTGATCTCCGTCCAGCAAGCCTGGACCCAGCGCATTGGCAAGAGCAACCCGACCTTGGTGATGAATGTCAGCGGCAAGGTCGTGACCTTGGCGTCTGCCGATGGCCAGGTGGCTGCCATCAATGCCGATACCGGTGCTGATCTGTGGCGCCTCAATGTCGGCCAGAAGCTCTCTGCCGGCGTGGGCAGCGATGGCCAATGGGCCGCCGTGGTGACGGAAGACGGCAACCTGGTGGCCATCAACCAGGGCAAGGAAATGTGGCGCAAGCGCCTGCCAGCGCGCGTCTATACCGCGCCGTTGGTGGCCGGTCAGCGCATCTTTGTGCAAAGTGCAGACCGTTCGGTGCAAGCCTTTGATGCAGCATCCGGTCAGTCGCTCTGGGCCCAGGCCAAGACGACGGAAGCGCTGGTTTTGCGCCAAAGTGGCGTACTCACTGCCTACCAGGACACCCTGGTGGCTGGCGTATCCGGCCGCTTTGTCGGTATCGACCCCAACACCGGCGCGCTGCGCTGGGAAGTGCCGATTGCCAGCCCACGCGGCACCAATGATGTGGAGCGCCTGGTCGAACTCGTCGGCGGTGTCTCGCGCGAAGGTTCAGTGCTGTGCACCCGTGCCTACCAGATGGCGGTGGGCTGCATCGATGCAGCCACAGCGCAACTGAGCTGGACCGTGCGTGCGGAAGGCATCAATGGGATTTCGGGTGATGCCGAAGTCGTGGCCGGTGCCGATGGCAACGGTGTCATCACGGCTTGGGCGCATGAGGGTGGCAGCGTGGTGTGGACGAGCAATCGCCTGCGTTACCGCAAGCTGAGCCAGCCGTTGGTGCTGGGCCGCTCTGTGATTTTTGGTGATAGTTCGGGCACCGTACACATGTTGTCCAAGAAAGACGGCTCACCGCTGAACCGTTTCTCTACCAACAGCTCCGGTATCAGCGTCGCGCCCGTGTTGGCAGGCAACACCATGGTGGTGCAGACGAATGACGGCGCGGTGTATGGCTTTAGGCCCGAGTAATAAAAGAAAAAGTAGTCAGGAATGAAGCCAGTTATTGCTTTGGTGGGTCGCCCCAATGTGGGCAAATCCACCTTGTTCAACCGGATGACCAAGTCGCGCGATGCCATCGTGGCCGACTATGCCGGTTTGACACGTGATCGCCATTACGGCCAAGGCCGTCAGGGCAAGCACGAGTACATCGTGATTGATACCGGCGGTTTCGAGCCCGATGCCACCAGCGGTATTTTTAAAGAAATGGCCAAGCAGACCCGCCAGGCGGTTGCCGAGGCCGATGTGGTGCTGTTTGTCGTCGATGTGCGTCTGGGCCTCTCCGCCCAGGACCATGAGATTGCTGGTTTTCTGCGCCGCTTGGGCAAGCCAGCGATGCTGGTGGGCAACAAGGCCGAAGGCATGAAGGACGGCGGCCAGCTGTCCGAGTTCTACGAGCTGGGTCTGGGCGAGGTATTCCCCGTCTCGGCCGCGCACGGCCAGGGCATCCGTACCATGATCGACATGGCCCTGGAAAAGCTGCCTTGGCTCAACCAGGATGAGGACGCCGAACCCGAGGAGGATGACAGCGTCATCAAGCTTGCGGTGGCAGGGCGCCCGAACGTGGGTAAATCCACCTTGATCAACACTTGGTTGGGCGAGGAGCGTCTGGTGGCCTTTGACATGGCGGGCACAACCCGTGATGCGATTGCCGTGCCGTTCGAGAAGAATGGCCAGAAATTTCAGCTGATCGATACCGCAGGTTTGCGCCGCAAGGGTCGGGTGTTTGAGGCGATCGAGAAGTTCTCGGTGGTCAAGACCCTGCAGGCCATTGAAGGCGCCAACGTGGTGCTGCTGCTGCTCGATGCCACCCAGGGTGTGACCGACCAGGATGCTCACATTGCGGGCTTTATTCTGGAGAGCGGCCGCGCGGTGGTGCTGGCCGTGAACAAATGGGATGCGCTGGATGATTACGGTCGCCAGATGCTGGAGCGCTCGATCGAGCTGCGCCTGTCCTTTCTGAAGTTTGCGCCGCTGCATTTCATCTCGGCCAAAAAGCGCCAGGGCCTGGGCCCTGTCTGGACCTCGATGATCCAGGCGCACAAATCGTCCACCTGCAAGATGCCTACGCCGGTGCTCACGCGCCTGCTGCTGGAGTCGGTGCAGTTCCAGACACCCAAGAAGATCGGCCCGTACCGCCCCAAGCTGCGCTATGCCCACCAGGGTGGCATGAACCCACCGGTGATCGTGATCCATGGCAATTCGCTGGAGCACATCACCGATGCCTACCGCCGCTTTTTGGAAGGCCGATTCCGCAAGGAATTTAATTTAATCGGCACCCCCTTGCGGATTGAATTCAAGACCTCACTTAACCCTTACGCTGACAAAGATTGATAGCGTACAAGTGAGGTGAGGTCTGCACCACAGACCCATTGCATGGAATAAACCATTTATCGTTCAGTTTAGTTGCCACTGTGGTAAGGTGGCGTTTTACAACAACACTGTCTGAACACGGAGAATATCGTGAGCAACAAAGGCCAACTTCTGCAAGATCCATTCCTCAACGCTCTGCGCCGCGAGCACGTGCCAGTGTCCATTTATTTGGTCAACGGCATCAAGCTGCAAGGCCAGATCGAATCCTTTGATCAGTACGTTGTGCTGCTGCGCAACACCGTCACCCAGATGGTGTACAAGCATGCGATCTCGACCATTGTCCCCGGTCGTGCTGTGAATTTTGCAGCACCTGACTCGCAAGACAACGAAGCTGCAGCCTAACGCTTTTGACAGCCCTATACCCGTGAAATACACGGGTGAACAGCTCTACATCATTGAGTAATCAACAAAATTTCAACGACAAGAAATCCACCCCGGTCATGTTGGTCGGGGTGGATTTTGGTTTTCCGCACTTCGATTCCGAACTGGAAGAGTTGGGTCTGCTGGCACAAACCGCTGGCCTGAACCCGGTTGCGCGCCTGGTTTGCAAGCGCAAGGTGCCCGATGCAGCGCTGTTTGTCGGTAGCGGCAAGGCCGACGAGATCCGCCTGGTGGCGCAGACCCATGGCGCGACCGAGATCCTGTTTGACCAGGCGTTGAGCCCGGCCCAGCAGCGCAACCTCGAGCGCCATCTGCAGATGCCGGTGAACGACCGCACCTTGCTGATTCTGGAGATCTTCGCGCAGCGCGCGCGCAGCCATGAGGGCAAGCTCCAGGTCGAACTGGCCAAGCTGCAGTACCTCAGCACGCGCCTGGTGCGTCGCTGGTCGCACTTGGAGCGGCAGCGTGGCGGTATCGGCACACGCGGTGGTCCGGGTGAGACCCAGATCGAGCTGGACAAGCGCATGATCAATGATGCGATCAAGCGCACCAAGGACCGTCTCATCAAGGTCAAGAAGCAGCGCGCGACGCAGCGCCGCCAGCGAGAGCGCAATGACACCTTCAATGTGTCGCTGGTGGGCTACACAAACGCGGGCAAATCCACCTTCTTCAATGCGGTGGTGAAGGCGCGCGCCTATGCGGCCGACCAGTTGTTTGCGACCTTGGACACCACCACGCGCCAGATGTACCTGGAGGCGGCGCAGCGTTCATTGTCGCTGTCGGATACGGTGGGTTTTATCCGTGATCTGCCCCACGGGCTGGTCAATGCTTTTGAGGCAACCCTGCAAGAAGCAGTCGATGCAGATCTGCTGCTGCATGTGGTGGATGCCTCCAACCCTGCCCACCCGGAACAAATACAACAAGTTCAAAAGGTTCTTCGGGAAATTGGGGCAGAAAACGTGCCGCAGGTTCTGGTATTCAATAAACTGGATGCCGTTGAGCCAGACCGACGGCCACCAGCACTTGCAGACAGCTATGAGCTCGACGGTGTGCAGGTTCCTCGATTCTTTGTCAGTGCGGCCAAGGGCCAGGGCTTGGAAGCCGTGCGCGAGCACCTGGCCCAGGCCTTGCTGGCGCGGCAGGCATCGCTCAACCCGGGCGATGCTTTGGAGATAGCCCCAGACGCCGACGACGAATTGCTGGGAAATGCCCACTAGGCCTGCCACAATGGCTGCTTGCATGCGCTTGTAACGCTGATTCATAGAGACATCGCTAATGAAACTTCATTCACGTTTTCCGCGCCTGGCCTTGCTCCCGCAAGGCCTGCGCGGAATGTTTAACCTGAACGATCCCCGCTGGGGGCGGGGCGACGACGGCAAGGACGACAGCAGCAATGCCGGTCAAGAGCCTTCGCGTCCTCCCTACACCCCTCCCGAGCAGAACAACCGCCCCAATCCGCAGCGCCCCGCCTCTGGTGGTGCGCCCGATCTGGATGAGTTGTGGCAAGACCTGAACAAGAAGCTTGGCGGCTTGTTTGGTGGCGGCAAAGGCGGTGGCACGGGCCGCGGTGGCGCAGGCCAGCCCCCCGAATTCAAGGGTGCAGGCGTTGGCCTGGGGCTGATCGTCGGCGTTGCCGCACTGATCTGGCTGGGTACCGGCTTTTTCATCGTGCAAGAAGGCCAGCAGGCCGTCATCACGCAGTTCGGCAAGTACAACAAAACGGTGAACGCCGGTATCAACTGGCGCCTGCCTTACCCGATTCAGCGCCATGAGCTGGTGTATGTTTCGCAGATCCGCTCTGCCGATGTGGGTCGCGACAGCATCATCAAGACCACGGGTCTGCGTGAATCGGCGATGCTGACCGAAGACGAGAACATCGTCGAGATCAAGTTTGCGGTGCAGTACCGCCTGAGCGATGCGCGTGCCTGGTTGTTTGAAAGCAAGGCGCCGGCAGATACCGTCATCCAAGTAGCAGAGACCGCCGTGCGCGAAGTGGTCGGCAAGATGAAGATGGACGCCACACTGGCCGAAGAGCGTGACCAGATTGCCCCGCGCGTGCGCGAGCTGATGCAGGTCATCCTGGACCGCTACAAGATCGGTGTCGAGGTAGTCGGTGTCAATCTGCAGCAAGGTGGCGTGCGTCCGCCCGAGCAGGTGCAGGCTGCGTTTGATGATGTGCTCAAGGCCGGTCAGGAGCGCGAGCGCACCAAGAACCAGGCAGAAGCCTATGCCAATGATGTGGTGCCGCGTGCCACGGGTACGGCATCGCGTCTGATGGAAGAGGCCGCTGCGTACAAAGAACGTATCGTTGCGCAGGCCCAGGGTGATGCGCAGCGCTTCTCGTCGATCTATACCGAATACCAAAAGGCGCCCGTGGTCACCCGTGACCGTCTGTACCTGGAAACCATGCAGCAGGTCTACAGCAATGTGACCAAGGTGGTGGTGGATTCCAAGCAGGGCTCGAACCTGATGTATTTGCCGCTGGACAAGCTCATGCAGCAGGGTCAGGTCGGCGCTGGCGCAGGCGATGCCTCGGCCAGCTCTACTGCGCCCACGACCAGTGCACCCGCGCCAGCACCTTCGGTGCCTGATGCCCGTGCCCGTGATACCAGCCGTACCCGTGACCGCGAGTCGCGCTAGGAGTGATTTGTGAATCGAATGGGATTTTTAGCTTCAACCGTGCTGGTGGTGCTGGCCTTGCTCAGCTCCACGGTATTTGTGGTGGACCAACGCCAGTTCGGCATCAAGTATGCGCTGGGGCAGATCAAGGAAGTGATCACTGAGCCTGGTCTGAACTTCAAACTGCCGCCTCCGCTGCAGAACGTCACCTACTTGGACAAGCGTCTGCTCACGCTCGACAGCACCGATACCGAATCGATGCTGACGGCTGAAAAGCAGCGTGTGGTGATCGACTGGTATGTGCGCTGGCGCATTACCGATCCTTCGGCCTATATCCGCAATGTGGGCACGACCGAAGGGCAGGGCGCTGTGCAGCTGAACCGTGTGGTGCGCAATGCCTTCCAGGAGGAAGTCAACCGCCGTACAGTGCAGGACATGATCTCTGGCAAGCGCGAGCAGACCATGGCCGATGTCAAGCGCGAAGTGCTGGAAGCCGTCAAGGGCGGCAAGCCATGGGGCATCGACATTGTTGACGTGCGGATCACGCGCGTTGACTATGTCGAGGCCATCACGGAATCGGTATACAGCCGTATGGAAGCCGAGCGCAAGCGCGTTGCCAACGAGCTGCGCTCGACCGGTGGTGCTGTGGGCGAAAAGATCCGCGCTGATGCGGACCGCCAGCGCGAAGTGACGGTGGCCAATGCTTACCGCGATGCACAGGCCCTCAAGGGTCTAGGCGATGCAGAGGCGGCCCGGATCTATGCCGATGCCTTTGGCAAAGACCCGCAGTTTGCACAGTTCTACCGCAGCCTGGAAGCTTACAAGTCGAGCTTCAACAAGAAGTCTGATGTGATCGTGGTGGACCCTTCAACCACCGATTTCTTCAAGGGGTATCGCTCGTCGGGCAGCAAGTAACACCCGCGAGGCAAACCCTAAAAGCCACTTTGCATCTGCAAAGTGGCTTTTTTCATTCGGGTTTCTTATAGCATCGCTAGGCGCCAGGCTCTGTAATGGCCGCAAAGGCGCAGTGCCGAGAGCAGGAATGCCGTTCATCGGCTGTCATCCCTGTAGAATCACGTTTTTAACAGCCTACCCAATTCCCCATGTCTGCTTGGATCCTCCCGGATCACATTGCCGATGTGCTGCCCTCCGAGGCGCGCCACATCGAAGAGCTTCGGCGTGGCCTGCTCGATACGGCTTGTGCTTACGGCTACGAACTGGTGATGCCCCCGCTGCTGGAGCATTTGGATTCGCTGCTCTCCGGCTCCGGTGAAGCACTGGACCTGCTGACCTTCAAGCTGGTGGACCAGCTCTCTGGTCGCACCTTGGGCATTCGCCCTGACACCACCCAACAAGTTGCCCGCATTGATGCGCATTTGCTCAACCGCAAGGGTGTCACGCGTCTGTGCTACTGCGGCCCGGTACTGCATGCCAAGCCCGACCGCCCGCACGCCACCCGTGAGCCTCTGCAGTTTGGTGCCGAAATCTATGGCCATGCAGGTGTGGAGGCCGATGTCGAGGTGATCGCGTTGGCGACGCAATCGCTGCGCGTGGCGCAGCTGCATGATTTCTCGGTCGATCTGGCCGATGTGCGCATCGTTCAGCGTCTGCTCGCAGGCTTGTTGGTGGATCTGCCGACCCTGCGCCGCGTGCATGCTGCGCTGGCGGTCAAGGATGCTTCTGAATTGGCCGTGCTGACACGCGATTTTCCGCAGGCGCAGCGCGATGGTTTGCGTGCGCTGCTCAACTTGTATGGCGATGTGGCGGTGCTAGCCGAGGCTGAAAAGGCCTTGGTGGGCATCCCGGGCGTGGCCCCCATTCTGGCGGATCTGCGCCAGTTGGCCAGCCGCATTGACAGCCCTGCCGTGACGTTTGACTTGGCCGATCTGCGTGGCTACTCGTACTACAGCGGCATGCGCTTTGCAATCTATGCGCAAGGCGTGACCGATGCGCTGGTGCGTGGCGGCCGTTACGACGAGGTTGGCGCTGCCTTTGGCCGCAGCCGCCCTGCCGTGGGCTTCAGCCTGGATATCAAACAGCTGGTGCCGGTGGTGGAGCCGCGTCCGCTGAAGGCCGCCATTCGCGCGCCCTGGGTCGACCGCCACGATATGCGCGAGGTCATCGCCCGCCTGCGCCAGACCGGTGAAACCGTAGTCTGCGCCTTGCCTGGGCATGATGATGAAGTCGACGAATTCAATTGTGACCGCGAACTGGCTGAAGTAGATGGCCAGTGGATCGTGCGCAGCATTTAACCGTATTTTGTTCTTGGATGGGAAAAGACATGGCTATCTCCAAAGGTCGCAACGTTGTTGTGGTTGGCACTCAATGGGGTGACGAAGGCAAGGGTAAGTTGGTCGACTGGTTGACCGAGAGCGCGCAAGGTGTGGTGCGCTTCCAAGGCGGCCACAATGCAGGCCATACCCTGGTCATCAATGGCGTGAAGACGGCTTTGCACCTGATTCCCAGCGGCATCATGCGCCCGGGTGTCAAGTGCTTCATCGGCAACGGTGTCGTGCTGTCGGTCGGTAAGCTGTTTGAAGAAATTGAAGGCCTGGAAAAGGCCGGCGTTCAGGTGCGTGATCGCCTGCGCGTCTCTGAAGCCTGCCCGCTGATCCTGCCTTTCCACCAAGCACTGGATGTGGCCCGTGAAGCAGCCCGCGAACAAGGCGGCGTGCAAAAGATCGGTACCACCGGCAAGGGTATCGGCCCGGCCTACGAGGACAAGATCGCCCGCCGTGCGCTGCGCGTGCAAGACCTCAAGCACCCAGAGCGTTTTGCCACCAAGCTGCGCGAGCTGCTGAACCTGCACAACCACATCCTGGTCAGCGTGCTCGGTTCCGAGAAGTTTGACTTTGGCCCGCAATTGGCTCCGTACATGAAGAACGGCGAGATCCAGTTCGACGCTGTTTACAACGAAGCCATGCAGCACGCCGAGTTGATCAAGCCCATGATTGCCGATGTGTCTTCCGAGCTGAACCAGCTCCATGCCGAAGGCAGCAACCTGCTGTTCGAAGGCGCGCAAGGCTCGCTGCTGGATGTGGACCACGGTACCTACCCATACGTTACCTCGTCCAACTGTGTGGCCGGCAACGCCTCCGCTGGCGCAGGTGTCGGCCCAGGCATGCTGCACTATGTGCTGGGTATCACCAAGGCCTATTGCACCCGTGTTGGTGGCGGTCCGTTCCCGACCGAGCTGGAATGGCAAAAAGAAGGCACCCCTGGCTGGGTGATGAGCACCGTCGGTGCTGAAAAGGGCGTGACCACTGGTCGCTACCGCCGTTGCGGATGGTTTGATGCTGCCTTGCTCAAGCGCTCTGCCCAGATCAATGGCCTGTCCGGTCTGTGCATCACCAAGTTGGATGTGCTCGACGGCATCGAAGAGCTGCAACTCTGCGTAGGCTACGAGCTGGACGGCGAACGCATCGACCTGCTGCCTCTCGGCGCAGACGACATCGAGCGCTGCAAGCCTATCTATGAGTCGATCCCCGGTTGGACCGATACCACGGTGGGCGTGACCGAATACGACAAGCTGCCGATCAATGCGCGCCGCTACCTGGATCGCATCGCGGAAGTGACCGGTGTGCCGATCGCCGTCGTGTCGACCAGCCCTGATCGCGACCACACCATCCTGATGCACAACCCGTACCAGGCTTAAGCGCTGGTAGCTATATTTTTGATTGAGGAATCCCATGCTTACTGAAGACGGCAAGCACCTGTATGTCAGCTACGACGAATACCATGGTCTGATTGAAAAACTGGCCATCAAGATTCACCAGTCCGGCTGGGAGTTCGACACCATCCTGTGTCTGGCTCGCGGCGGTATGCGTCCTGGCGACATTCTGAGCCGTATTTTTGACAAGCCTTTGGCCATCATGTCCACCAGCTCGTACCGCGCAGAAGCCGGTACGCAGCAAGGACACCTGGATATCGCGCGCTTCATCACCACCCCCAAGGGTGAGATTGCTGGGCGCGTGCTGCTGGTCGATGACCTGGCCGACTCTGGTCACACGCTCAATGCGGTGATCAACATGCTCAAGAATAACTACGCGCCCATCACCGAGCTGCGCAGCGCGGTGATCTGGACCAAGGGTGTATCCACCTTCACGCCCGACTATTCGGTGGACTTTTTGACGACCAATCCATGGATTCACCAGCCTTTCGAAGGCTATGACTCCATGTCTCCGGCAAAGCTGCTAGAGAAGTGGAAGGTCTGACTTTTCGCTGCAGTTGAAAAAAATTGCAAATTTGTGAAATGCGTCGATAAACGCCTATACAATAGCGTCTATCGACAGCACGATGCCTTGCAAAGCTGCCAGACTCGAAAGAGGGCGGTTCGCAAGGTTTGTTTTTTTGGGTGCTGACAAGGTGGCAAGCGAAGACGCTGAAAACTTTGTCAAACAGTTCAAAAAGCTGTGCTACAATACAAGGCTTCGCTGATTGCAGCGGGGTGGATCTGGAAGCTAAGGCTTGCAGGTTAGGTCTTTAAAAATTAACAGCCGATAAGCGTGGGCGTTTGGTGGCGATTGCCATATGTTCTTCGGAGCAAAACAAGCGCTCACAAAAACAGTAATGAGTAAGATCTTAGGATCTTTTTTATTCCGTCAAGTGAGTGAGTAGTCGAGAGACTTTAAATTCAAGATCGAACTATAGAGTTTGATCCTGGCTCAGATTGAACGCTGGCGGCATGCTTTACACATGCAAGTCGAACGGTAACAGGTCTTCGGATGCTGACGAGTGGCGAACGGGTGAGTAATACATCGGAACGTGCCTAGTAGTGGGGGATAACTACTCGAAAGAGTAGCTAATACCGCATGAGATCTAAGGATGAAAGCAGGGGATCGCAAGACCTTGTGCTACTAGAGCGGCTGATGGCAGATTAGGTAGTTGGTGGGATAAAAGCTTACCAAGCCGACGATCTGTAGCTGGTCTGAGAGGACGACCAGCCACACTGGAACTGAGACACGGTCCAGACTCCTACGGGAGGCAGCAGTGGGGAATTTTGGACAATGGGCGAAAGCCTGATCCAGCAATGCCGCGTGTAGGATGAAGGCCCTCGGGTTGTAAACTACTTTTGTACGGAACGAAAAGACTCTTTCTAATAAAGAGGGTCCATGACGGTACCGTAAGAATAAGCACCGGCTAACTACGTGCCAGCAGCCGCGGTAATACGTAGGGTGCAAGCGTTAATCGGAATTACTGGGCGTAAAGCGTGCGCAGGCGGTTATGTAAGACAGAGGTGAAATCCCCGGGCTCAACCTGGGAACTGCCTTTGTGACTGCATAGCTAGAGTACGGTAGAGGGGGATGGAATTCCGCGTGTAGCAGTGAAATGCGTAGATATGCGGAGGAACACCGATGGCGAAGGCAATCCCCTGGACCTGTACTGACGCTCATGCACGAAAGCGTGGGGAGCAAACAGGATTAGATACCCTGGTAGTCCACGCCCTAAACGATGTCAACTGGTTGTTGGGAATTAACTTTCTCAGTAACGAAGCTAACGCGTGAAGTTGACCGCCTGGGGAGTACGGCCGCAAGGTTGAAACTCAAAGGAATTGACGGGGACCCGCACAAGCGGTGGATGATGTGGTTTAATTCGATGCAACGCGAAAAACCTTACCCACCTTTGACATGTACGGAAGTGACCAGAGATGGACATGTGCTCGAAAGAGAACCGTAACACAGGTGCTGCATGGCTGTCGTCAGCTCGTGTCGTGAGATGTTGGGTTAAGTCCCGCAACGAGCGCAACCCTTGCCATTAGTTGCTACATTTAGTTGGGCACTCTAATGGGACTGCCGGTGACAAACCGGAGGAAGGTGGGGATGACGTCAAGTCCTCATGGCCCTTATAGGTGGGGCTACACACGTCATACAATGGCTGGTACAAAGGGTTGCCAACCCGCGAGGGGGAGCTAATCCCATAAAGCCAGTCGTAGTCCGGATCGCAGTCTGCAACTCGACTGCGTGAAGTCGGAATCGCTAGTAATCGTGGATCAGAATGTCACGGTGAATACGTTCCCGGGTCTTGTACACACCGCCCGTCACACCATGGGAGCGGGTCTCGCCAGAAGTAGGTAGCCTAACCGCAAGGAGGGCGCTTACCACGGCGGGGTTCGTGACTGGGGTGAAGTCGTAACAAGGTAGCCGTATCGGAAGGTGCGGCTGGATCACCTCCTTTCTGGAAACTTAGCAATCAAAATTGAACGCCCACACTTATCGGTTGTTGGAACACAAGCCAAGGCTTTGTAGAGACTGTGTCTGTTAGGACGCAGCAGCTGCAAGGCGTTGGAATGGGTCTGTAGCTCAGCTGGTTAGAGCACTGTGTTGATAACGCAGGGGTCGTTGGTTCGAGCCCAACTAGACCCACCATTACGGTTCCGACGGATTAGAAGTTGAGCTTATGCCGCTTTGGTTGATTAGCTAGATGCTGATTGACTAGAGCAAGCTATAGGCAATCAGGGGGATTAGCTCAGCTGGGAGAGCACCTGCTTTGCAAGCAGGGGGTCGTCGGTTCGATCCCGTCATCCTCCACCAACACTTGTAATAGATAACTTATCAGATTGACCTTTAGGGTCATCAACACCAAAGCAGTTTGGAGACAGACTGCTTTGTTGTTGAGCGATATAGATCGCACAACACGGCTGTTCTTTAAAAATTCATAGAGTCGAAAATCAGCGTTGCTGGTGGAAACTGCACATTCGTAAAGGTTTAGTGCAGACCGTGCCACCAGCAACAATTTGATTGCGTCAAAACGAATGAAACTTTGCGTGAGCAATTTTTATTCAGTAATGACGAATATTCTACAAGCCTGCTGACTTAGCAATAGGTTGGCAAGATAGATATTCAATTTACGGCATAACGCGCGAGGTGAGAGACCTCGCAAAGCAGTTGCTTGGGTTCTTTGCTTGAGATCTAGAGATAGATGTCAAAGTTATAGGGTCAAGTGACTAAGAGCATGTGGTGGATGCCTTGGCGATGATAGGCGACGAAAGACGTGATAGCCTGCGATAAGCTTCGGGGAGTTGGCAAATAAACTTTGATCCGGAGATTTCTGAATGGGGGAACCCACCTAGCAATAGGTATCGGCAACTGAATACATAGGTTGTCGAAGCGAACCTGGAGAACTGAAACATCTAAGTACCCAGAGGAAAAGACATCAACTGAGATTCCGATAGTAGTGGCGAGCGAATTCGGAAGAGCCGTCTAGAGATAGTCATTGTGTTAACAAAACGGAATGGAAAGTCCGGCCATAGTGGGTGATAGCCCCGTATGTGAAAACGCAGTGGTGGTACTAAGCTAGAGACAAGTAGGGCGGGGCACGAGAAACCCTGTCTGAATATGGGGGGACCATCCTCCAAGGCTAAATACTCATCATCGACCGATAGTGAACAAGTACCGTGAGGGAAAGGCGAAAAGAACCCCGGGAGGGGAGTGAAATAGATCCTGAAACCGCATGCTTACAAAAAGTAGGAGCCCCCAGGGGTGACTGCGTACCTTTTGTATAATGGGTCAGCGACTTACATTCAGTGGCAAGCTTAACCGAATAGGGAAGGCGTAGAGAAATCGAGTCCGAATAGGGCGACAAGTCGCTGGGTGTAGACCCGAAACCAAGTGATCTATCCATGGCCAGGATGAAGGTGCCGTAACAGGTACTGGAGGTCCGAACCCACTAGTGTTGCAAAACTAGGGGATGAGCTGTGGATAGGGGTGAAAGGCTAAACAAACTTGGAAATAGCTGGTTCTCTCCGAAAACTATTTAGGTAGTGCCTCAAGTATTACCTGCGGGGGTAGAGCACTGTTTAGGCTAGGGGGTCATGGCGACTTACCAAACCTATGCAAACTCCGAATACCGCAGAGTACAGCTTGGGAGACAGAGCACCGGGTGCTAACGTCCGGACTCAAGAGGGAAACAACCCAGACCGCCAGCTAAGGTCCCTAAAACGGGCTAAGTGGGAAACGAAGTGGGAAGGCTAAAACAGTCAGGATGTTGGCTTAGAAGCAGCCATCATTTAAAGAAAGCGTAATAGCTCACTGATCGAGTCGTCCTGCGCGGAAGATGTAACGGGGCTAAGCCAGTTACCGAAGCTGCGGATGCACAGTTTACTGTGCGTGGTAGGAGAGCGTTCTGTAAGCCTGTGAAGGTGTCTGGAGACGGATGCTGGAGGTATCAGAAGTGCGAATGCTGACATGAGTAGCGTTAAAGGGGGTGAAAAGCCCCCTCGCCGTAAGCGCAAGGTTTTCTACGCAACGTTCATCGGCGTAGAGTAAGTCGGCCCCTAAGGTGAGGCAGAGATGCGTAACTGATGGGAAACGGGTCAATATTCCCGTACCGATGTGTAGTGCGATGTGGGGACGAAGAAGGTTAGCTCAGCCAACTGTTGGATATGTTGGTTCAAGCCTGTAGTCATGCCTGGTAGGCAAATCCGCCGGGCTAAGATGAGGGGTGATAACGGGTCTGCTTGCAGACGAAGTGAGTGATACCCAGCTTCCAGGAAAAGCCACTAAGCTTCAGCTACACACGACCGTACCGCAAACCGACACTGGTGCGCGAGATGAGTATTCTAAGGCGCTTGAGAGAACTCAGGAGAAGGAACTCGGCAAATTGACACCGTAACTTCGGGAGAAGGTGTGCCCTCAGTAAGTGAAGTTGAACAAATGGAGCTAAACGGGGTTGCAAAGAATAGGTGGCTGCGACTGTTTAATAAAAACACAGCACTCTGCAAACACGAAAGTGGACGTATAGGGTGTGACGCCTGCCCGGTGCTGGAAGATTAAATGATGGGGTGCAAGCTCTTGATTGAAGTCCCAGTAAACGGCGGCCGTAACTATAACGGTCCTAAGGTAGCGAAATTCCTTGTCGGGTAAGTTCCGACCTGCACGAATGGCGTAACGATGGCCACACTGTCTCCTCCTGAGACTCAGCGAAGTTGAAATGTTTGTGATGATGCAATCTCCCCGCGGAAAGACGGAAAGACCCCATGAACCTTTACTGTAGCTTTGTATTGGACTTTGAACAGATCTGTGTAGGATAGGTGGGAGGCTTTGAAGTGAGGATGCTAGTTCTCATGGAGCCAACGTTGAAATACCACCCTGGTGTGTTTGAGGTTCTAACCTTGGTCCATTATCTGGATCGGGGACAGTGCATGGTAGGCAGTTTGACTGGGGCGGTCTCCTCCCAAAGCGTAACGGAGGAGTTCGAAGGTACGCTAGTTACGGTCGGACATCGTGACGATAGTGCAATGGCATAAGCGTGCTTAACTGCGAGACTGACAAGTCGAGCAGATGCGAAAGCAGGACATAGTGATCCGGTGGTTCTGTATGGAAGGGCCATCGCTCAACGGATAAAAGGTACTCTGGGGATAACAGGCTGATACCGCCCAAGAGTTCATATCGACGGCGGTGTTTGGCACCTCGATGTCGGCTCATCTCATCCTGGGGCTGTAGTCGGTCCCAAGGGTATGGCTGTTCGCCATTTAAAGAGGTACGTGAGCTGGGTTTAAAACGTCGTGAGACAGTTTGGTCCCTATCTTCCGTGGGCGCTGCAGATTTGAGGAAGCCTGCTCCTAGTACGAGAGGACCGGAGTGGACACACCTCTGGTGTATCGGTTGTCACGCCAGTGGCATTGCCGAGTAGCTATGTGTGGAAGAGATAACCGCTGAAAGCATCTAAGCGGGAAACTCGTTCCAAGATGAGATCTGCCGGGGGCTTGACCCCCCTGAAGAGTCGTTCTAGACCAGGACGTTGATAGGTTGGGTGTGGAAGCGCAGCAATGCGTTAAGCTAACCAATACTAATTGCTCGTGAGGCTTGACCCTATAACTTTGATTGGCCCCGCCTTAGATGGGGCCCATGCAAAGAAACACTGCAACTGCAGTTATGCCAAAGGCTTGAAGTGAGAAAAAGATGGACACGAGAGTGTTACAATCCCATCCTTCAAGTCGGCGCAATCAAATAAAACGCTGATAGCAACCCGCCCCAAAAGCAGGTTGCCGACTCTATGAATTCGCTTCGAAAGCAGCAATGCCCTGATCGACCGATCAGCGCAAAGCCGCCAAGGAGCAAAAAGTTATGCCTGATGACCATAGCAAGTTGGTACCACTCCTTCCCATCCCGAACAGGACAGTGAAACGACTTCGCGCCGATGATAGTGCGGATTCCCGTGTGAAAGTAGGTCATCGTCAGGCTTTTATACTGATCAACCCCTCTGCTCTACCGAGTAGAGGGGTTTTTCTTTTTCTTAACGCGGTGATGGGTTTGAAGGGGTTGTGATGCAGTTGCAGGATATGTTGTATTCGCAGGGTTTTGGTATTCGCCGCGTGTGCTCGGGTTTGGTGCAGCAGGGTTGGGTGCAACTCTGGGATGTGCAGACAAGTACCTGGGTTTCCGAGACCGATTCCACGGCTGACGTCGAGCCCGAAGGGCTGCGCTTCAAGGTGCAGGGTGTGGAATGGGAATACCATGCGCTGGGCTACATCTTGCTGAACAAGCCTGCGGGCACCGAGTGCTCGCAAAAGCCGTCGGCGCATCCCAGCATTTACAGTCTGCTGCCGCTGCCGCTGCGCATCCGCCCCAACAAGAATGCCATTCAGGGGCTGCAAGCCGTGGGTCGCTTGGACCAGGACACCACCGGTATGCTGCTGCTGAGCGACGACGGGCAATTCATCCACCGCATGAGCTCGCCCAAAAAGCATGTGCCCAAGCGCTATCAAGTGACAGCCAAGCACGCGGTGACGGAGCAACAGGTCGAACGTTTGTTGGCGGGCGTGGTGCTCGATGACGACCCCAAGCCTGTCAAAGCCGCCGCCTGTGTAAAGACGGGCGAGAACACCCTGGATTTGACCCTGACTGAGGGCAAGTACCACCAAGTCAAGCGCATGCTGGCTGCAGTGGGTAACCGGGTTGAGGGTCTGCACCGGGCACAGATTGGCGGTTTGGTGCTGCCCGATGATCTCCTGCCTGGCGAATGGCGTTGGCTCAAGGCTGAAGAACTCGCCTTGCTCAAACCCTGAGCTTTTCTGAACAAGTGTGGCTTTGGCGCAAGCTGCACGATTAATTACATCACCGATAGGGCTGCGGCTGCGCTGAAATTTGTGGTGCGCGGCTACACTCGCAGCGTTACTTGTAGGAATAGCTCGTGAAGCCTCTCGTTTTTGCCCGTTCTCTGATCGCGGTGATGGCCTTGGCGGCCACTGCGGTGCATGCAGCCAATCCCATTTTGGTGCTCAATTCGCTGGATGCCAGTATCAGCGTCATTGACCCTGCGACCTGGAAAGAGGTTAAGCGCATTCCTACGGGCAAGGAGCCCCACCATCTGTACCTGACGCCGGACAGCAAGTCGGTGATCGTGGCCAATGCGACGGGTGACTCGCTGACCTTTGTGGACCCGAAGACGGCCGAGGTGCAGCGGGTCATTCAGGGCATTTCCGATCCCTACCATCTGCGTTTTTCTCCTGATATGAAGTGGTTTGTGACGGCGGCTAACCGCCTCAACCACATTGACATCTACCGCTGGGATGGGCAAGAGCCCAAGCTGGTCAAGCGCATTGCCACGTCCAAGACGCCAAGTCACCTCTGGATCGATAGCAAGAGCCAGACGATCTACTCGACCATGCAGGACAGTGACGAGCTGGTGGCTATCGACATCGCAACGCAGACCATCAAGTGGCGCACTCAGACGGGGAAAATGCCCGCCGATCTGTATGGCAGCCCGGACGATAAACTGGTGTTTGTGGCGCTGACCGGCAGCGATGGTGTGCAAGTGTTTGATGTCAGCGGTGCCGAGCCCAAGCTGGTTAACACCATCAAGACGGACAAGGGTGCGCATGCCTTCCGCGCGACGGGTGATGGGCGCCATCTGTTTGTCAGCAACCGGGTGGCCAATACCATCAGCAAGCTCGACATGGTGAGCCAGACCGTGGTGGATCGCTATCCCGGTCCTAGCGGCCCCGACTGCATGGATGTGAGCCCGGACGGCCGCTATATCTACCTCAGTTCGCGCTGGGCGGGCAAGATGAGTGTGATTGATACGGTGGAGCGCAAGGTGGTGAACCAGGTCAAGGTCGGCAAATCGCCGCATGGCATCTGGGTGCTGGACCACGCACCGCGCTAGCGCATTCTTCAGTCGGTAGCAGAGGGGATCGCCACGCTATGCACAGCAAGTTTTTCTGGCTTCTGGCCGCCAGTTTGGGGTGTGCTGCTGCATTTGCCCAGCCTGCTTTTTCTGCGCCTGCCGCTTCGGCACCTCCTGAGGGCAGTTGCAGCAAGCCCATCTATCTGACCTTGGACACCGGCCACATGGGTGTGGCCAACCAGATCGCCGAGGTGTTGCGTAAAACGCATGTGAAGGTGACCTTCTTTGCCGCCAACGAGCGCACCAAAGAGGGTGATGGCAGCCTGGGGGACTACTGGGCTCCTTGGTGGCATGCACGCGCAGCAGAAGGCCATGCCTTTGCGTCGCACACCTGGGACCACACATACTGGCGTGCCGATGTGAAGGGGGGTGCCGGTGCGCAGCCCCGATTCAAGGTGCAGCCTTCACAAGGCCCACAGGCCGGCAAACGCTTTGAATGGACTGCTGCACAGTATTGCGCGCAGATCCAGCAAGCTGAGGACCGTTTAGCCAAGATCACCGGGGTCAAGCCGCTGCCGCTTTTCAGGGCGCCAGGCGGTAAAACATCGCCGAGCCTGATTGCGGCCGCCAAAAGCTGTGGCTACGCGCACGTTGGCTGGTCGCCCGCAGGCTTTCTTGGGGATGAGCTGCCCAGCGAAAAATACCCCAATCAACAGCTGTTGGACAAGGCGCTTCGCGACATTCGCCCCGGCGATATCTTGCTAGCGCACCTGGGCATCTGGGACCGCAAGGACCCCTGGGCACCGGCGGTGTTGCAGCCTTTGATTGAAGGCTTGCAGGCCAAGGGTTTTTGCTTTGCCACCTTGCGTGAGCACCCGCAGTACAAAGACTGGATTCGTCAGCATTGATGCCTTGGGCGAGGTGCTGAGGCACCTGGTCGCTCCTGGGTCTTCAGGCACTCCTTGTAGAAAAGACCATGGAATTTCTCAGCACACTTTTCGACAACGCGCAGCAGTGGCTGTTTGAGCAGCTGCTGCAGCCGCTGTTGTTCAACCTGGGTCTTGCCAGCTATCTGGAAGATGGCTATGCCGCGGCAGGCTGGTTCTTGGTGGGTTGTCTGCAGATCGTCATCATGGTGCTGGTGATTGCGCCTTTGCAACGCTGGCGGCCGGTCGAGCCGGTGACCGACCGGCATGCGATCCGGGTGGACATGCTCTACACCCTGATCCACCGCCTGGGCCTGTTTCGCCTGGCCCTTTTCTTCACGATTGATCCGCTGTGGGACATGGTGGTCGGTGCGCTGCGCTTGCAAGGCTTTGAGACCTGGCACCTTGATGCGCTCTGGCCCGGGGTCACCGATCTGGGCTGGGTCAGCCTGCTGATCTACCTGGTGGTGTTTGATTTTGTGGCGTACTGGGTCCATCGCGGTCAGCACCAATTTGTCTGGTGGTGGCGGTTGCATGCCTTGCACCATTCCCAGCAACAAATGACGATGTGGAGCGACAACCGCAACCACTTGCTCGATGACCTGGTGCATGACAGCATTCTGGTGTTCGTTGCCGTGCTGATCGGTGTCGCACCTAGCCAGTTTGTGGCGATTGTGGCCATCACCCAGCTGAGCGAAAGCCTGCAGCATGCCAACCTGCGCCTCTGGTTTGGCCGCTGGGGTGAGCGGCTGTGGATCAGCCCGCGTTTTCACCGCCGCCACCATGCCATCGGCATCGGCCATGAATCGCCTGCAGCCACGCCCGTGCCGAGCACGGCGGTGAAGGCGGGTGAGGCGGCCCCGCGTACCCGTTTGGGTGGCTGCAATTTTGGTGTGCTGCTGCCCTGGTGGGATATGCTTTTTGGCACCGCCAACTTTGAGCTACGCTATGACCCGACCGGCATACGCGACCAGGTGCAGCCCAACCGCCAAGGACAGTTGCGCAACTACGGGCGCGGCTTTTGGAGCCAGCAGTGGCGTGGCCTGCTGCGCTTGCTGGGCCGGGCCTGAGCCCCGATCGACTGCATTGCCAACCAGCCGGTCTTGCGTTCACGATGCGACCGGCGATTTGACACACAAGGAGTATTTCCCATGCCCCAAGGGTCTCCAGGCTCTCGCCTGATGTTCGATGCATTCTGGCGTGCGGCGGCCTATTGCTTCCGGCCGCGCGTGATGCTGCTGTCCCTGCTGCCTCTGGCCGTCATGCTGGTCGCTTTGGGCGGTTGGAGCTATTTTTACTGGTCAGGTGCAGTCGCCACCATGCAGCATTGGGTGGAGACGATTGGCTGGCTGCGCACTGTGTTCAGCTGGTTTGGCGGCAGCGGTACGGAGGGGTTTGCCGCGACCATCGCCCCTTTTGTTGTGCTGGTGCTGATCACGCCGGTGGCTGCCGTGGTCGCGCTTCTGGTGATCGCTTTATTGATGACGCCTGCCTTGGTCAACATGGTCACTGAGCAGCGCTTTGCCAACCTGGAGAAAAAGCGGGGCACTGGCTTGGCCAGCAGCATCGCTTGGGCCCTGAGTACCTCTTTGGTGGCCATCGTGGCCTTTGTGGTCACCATGCCGCTGTGGTTGATCCCGCCTTTGGTGCTGATTGTGCCGCCGGTCATCTGGGGCTGGCTCACTTACCGGGTGATGAGCGTCGATGCGCTGGCCGAACATGCGAGCAAGGCGGAGCGCGACAGCCTGCTGCAACGCTACCGCTGGCCGCTGCTGATGATGGGCATCATCTCGGGCTATATCGGCATTGCGCCGAGCGTCGTCTGGGCCTCGGGCATGGTCTTCACCATTGGCTTTGTGGTGCTGATACCCATTGCCGTGTGGATCTACGCGATTACCTTCGCGTTCTCCTCGCTATGGTTCATCCATTTTTGCCTGGCTGCGCTGCAGCAGCTGCGTTTAGAGAAGGGCGATTCTGGTGCGAAGGCGGTAGTGCCTGATGCCGTAGTGCTAAGCCAAGACAATGCCGGATTCTTGCCAAGTACTTCCGCACCTAAATAGCAACCGGAGGCGAAGGGCGTGGGGGGCTGTAGTGCCAACCTGGCACAGCGCTCGCATACTTGATGCACCAATAAAGTGCATAAATGCCTATTTTGGTGCGTCCTCGCCATGCCGGCAAAGTGGCGCCTGATTCGCACCATATTGGTGCCATCGGCATGGTGCGAGCTTACGTCTTCGAGGATCTGAACAGATGCCTGCAAAATCCTCGGGGCCCCTTATCGGCGTAGGCCAAAAGCGGGGTACAGTCAGGCTTTGGGCAAAATTCGGTTACGGCGGCCTGCTGCCAAACTCGTATTTTCCAGTCGGCATGGGTTTGTCATAAAACTGGCACGTAAACTGCTTTAGTCTTGCGACAGCCCCTTTTTATTCACGATTTCCTTTGGAGCATTAGATGGCCAAGAGCGTTGCAGATGTGATGAGCATGTTGGACGAGAACGAGGTCAAGTTCGTTGATCTGCGTTTCACCGATACCCGTGGCAAGGAACAGCACGTTACGGTGCCTATCTCGCACTTTGACGAAGACAAGTTCACCTCCGGCCATGCATTTGATGGCTCCTCCATCGCTGGCTGGAAAGGTATCGAAGCATCCGACATGCTGCTGATGCCCGATCCCAACACCGCCAACATCGACCCGTTTTTTGACGAAACCACGATGTTCCTGCAGTGCGACGTGATCGAGCCGGGTGATGGCAAGGCCTATGACCGCGATCCACGTTCCGTGGCCAAGCGCGCTGAAGCCTACCTGAAGGCATCGGGCCTGGGCGATACCGCCTACTTCGGTCCAGAGCCAGAATTCTTCATCTTCGACGGCGTGCGTTGGAGCACCGAGCCGAACAACCCCTTCTTCGACATCGAAGAATACGAAGCGCCCTGGAACAGCGGCTCCAAGCTCGACAATGGCAACCGAGGCCACCGTCCTCGCGTCAAAGGCGGCTACTTCCCCGTGCCTCCCGTCGACAGCACCCAAGATATGCGTGCTGAAATGTCCCTGCTGCTTGAAGCGCTGGGCATCCCCGTCGAAGTGTTCCACCACGAAGTGGCAGGCGCTGGCCAGAACGAACTGGGCACCCGCTTCTCCACCCTGGTCGAGCGCGCTGACTGGACCCAGGTGCAAAAGTACGTGATCTGGAACGTGGCCGACACCTATGGCAAGACGGCAACTTTCATGCCCAAGCCATACTCTGGCGACAACGGCTCGGGCATGCACGTGCACCAATCCGTGTGGAAAGATGGCAAGAATCTGTTCGCCGGTGACGGCTATGCTGGTCTGTCCGATTTCGCGCTGTACTACATCGGCGGCATCATCAAGCACGCCCGCGCACTGAACGCCATCACCAACCCTGGCACCAACAGCTACAAGCGCCTGGTTCCTGGTTTCGAGGCTCCCGTGAAGCTGGCTTACTCGGCCAAGAACCGTTCGGCATCGATCCGCATTCCTTACGTGAGCAATCCCAAGGGCCGCCGCGTGGAAGCGCGCTTCCCCGATCCACTGATGAACCCCTACCTGGGCTTCGCAGCGCTGCTGATGGCCGGTCTGGACGGCGTGGAAAACAAGATCCATCCTGGCGAAGCCGCCACCAAGGATCTGTACCATCTGCCACCGGAAGAAGACAAGCTGGTGCCTACCGTGTGCCACAGCCTGGACCAAGCGCTCGAAGCGCTGGATGCCGACCGTGCCTTCCTGACCAAGGGCGGCGTGTTCAGCGACAGCATGCTGGACGCCTACATCGAGCTGAAGATGGGCGAAGTCACCCGCTTCCGCCAAGCGGTGCACCCTGTCGAATACGACATGTACTACTCGCTGTAAAGTACCTCAGCCAGGCATCTACTGCCTGGCGCGAGGTTCAAAGCGACCTGCCAACCGTCCAAGGTGGCAGGTCGTTTTTCATGGGAAATACTGTGGACAGGGCCTGCCCTGGCTGCGAGGAATCTGTAACAGCCGGAACTGTTCGGCGGGATCGGCCTCCTTTGTAGCTACACTGCGGGTTGCAGAGGGTCCTTGAGGGGCTGCCACGGACATACTGGCACAGTGGAGCGAACGGGCGAAACGGGGTTATGCATACAAAGTTGTTGTTTTTGATGGTGGCAGTGGCATGTGCGCAAGGCGCTGTGGCGCAGGATCGCATTTATCGCTGTGGCAATGAATACACCAACGATGCGGGCAAGGCACGGCAAAAAGGCTGCGCCGTGGTGGAAGGCGCCAACGTCACCATCGTGCAAGGCACCCGCCCGCATACCTCCGCCGCAAGCCCGGCGCCCGCACCCAATGCACCCGCTGCTGCACCGCGCCCGGCGCGTGCCCCCGCAGCTGCCACACCCGCACCACGCTCTGCCACCGCTGAAGGCCGCGCACGTGATTCCGATGCGCGGCTCATCCTGGAGACCGAGCTGAAAAAGGCCCAGGACAAAAAGATCACCTTGGCGCGCGAATACAACAATGGCGAGCCTGAGAAAAATGCGCTGGAGATGCGCAACCCCGCGTTCTACACCAAGCGGGTAGCCGATCTCAAGCAGGAAATCGGGCGCAACGACAGCGATATAGCGGGCATCCAGCGCGAGCTCCAACGCCTGCCGGCCCCATAATCAAAGCTTCTACTTTTCTGGGTCCATCCCCATGTCTGAGCTCAGTGCCATGGATCGTGAATGGCAGGCGCTGGAACACATCGCAACCTTGGTTGCGGTGCTACGTCTGGATGGCGCGGCAGTACGCGTCAATGCTGCGCTGGAGAACGCGCTAGGCGTCTCGCGCAAAAGCATTTTGGGCCACTACTTTGGTGGCTTTTTTCAAGATGACGAGCTGATCCACAAGGCCCTGGTCGATGCGCGTGCGCAGCGCTTTTCATCGCTGCGCTTTGAGGCGCAGCTGCGGCGTAGCCTGCAAGATGCCTTCCCCGTACATTCCAACCTCTCCTGGTGGGAAGAGGAGCAGACCATTCTGGTGGAGCTGTGGCCGCTGGAGCAGCAGGTGCGCCAGGACCGCGAGGAGCGCGTGCGCGAGCAAGCCTTGGCCAACAAGGAACTGATCCGCAACCTAGCCCATGAAATCAAGAACCCCTTGGGTGGCATACGCGGCGCAGCCCAGCTGCTGGAGCTGGAGCTGCCCGATGCCCAGCTCAAGGAATACACCGACGTCATCATCCACGAGGCAGACCGCCTGCAGGCGCTGGTCGACCGTCTGCTCGCTCCCCATCGCCATCCGCACACGGTGGGCGATGTCAATATCCACGAGGTCTGCGAGCGGGTCTGCCAGCTGGTGCTGCTGGAGTACCCGCAGGGCCTGCGCATCGAGCGCGATTACGACACCTCGCTGCCGGAGATCCGGGGCGACCGCGAGCAGCTTATCCAAGCCTTGCTGAACATTGTGCAAAACGCCGCACAGGTGCTGGTGCCGCAGATGGCGCAGGACAATGCGCACATTACCTTGCGCACCCGCATCGCCCGGCAACTCACCTTGGGCCGTAAGCGCCACAAGTTGGCACTGGAATTGCATGTCATCGACAACGGTCCTGGCATTGAGCCGGACATCAAGGAGCGGATTTTCTACCCCTTGGTGACCGGGCGTGATGGTGGTACGGGCCTGGGTTTGCCTTTGGCGCAAACCTTTGTGCAACGTCACGAAGGTTTGATTGAATGTGAGAGCGAACCCGGGCGCACGGATTTCCGCATCATGCTGCCGTTGACAGACTAGGGTGCAGATCGCTCCCTAGCTGCAGGACCTCGGTACGTAGAACTGTAAGGGTAGGGTGATAGCGACAATGAAACCAATCTGGATAGTGGATGACGACCCGTCGATCCGATTTGTACTGGAGAAGGCGCTGGCTCGCGAACAGCTGCCCACGCGCAGCTTTGTGCACCCCAAGGAAGTGCTGGAAGCCTTTGACAACGTGAGCGACCAGGCGCAAGGCCCTTCGGTGCTCGTCAGCGACATCCGCATGCCCGGCGGCAACGGCCTGCAACTGCTCGAACAGGTGCATGAGGACCATCCGCAGCTGCCGGTGATCATCATGACCGCCTACTCGGATCTGGACAGCGCCGTCTCGGCCTTCCAGCGCGGTGCTTTCGAGTATTTGCCCAAGCCCTTTGACCTGCCCAAGGCCGTGGAGCTGATCAAGCGCGCGGTGCAGCAAAGCGAAAGCCAGGCGCCCGAGTTGGCCCATGCCGCAGGCGGTGGAGAAATGCTCGGCCAGGCGCCTGCGATGCAGGATGTGTTCCGTGCCATCGGCCGCCTGTCGCAAAGCAATGTCACGGTGATGGTGACGGGCGAATCCGGCTCGGGCAAGGAGCTGGTGGCGCGTGCGCTGCACAAGCACTCGCCAGTTGCTGGTGGTCCCTTTGTGGCCATCAACACCGCCGCCATCCCCAAGGATTTGCTGGAGAGCGAGCTGTTTGGCCATGAGCGTGGTGCCTTTACCGGCGCGCAAACCCAGCGCCGGGGCCGCTTTGAGCAAGCCGAGGGCGGGACCTTGTTTCTCGATGAAATCGGCGACATGCCGTTTGACCTGCAAACCCGCCTGCTGCGTGTGCTGTCTGACGGGCATTTCTACCGCGTCGGCGGCCATGTGCCGGTCAAGTCCCATGTGCGCGTGATTGCCGCCACCCACCAGAACCTGGAAGACCGGGTACACAAGGGCGTGTTCCGCGAGGACCTGTTCCACCGCCTCAACGTCATCCGCCTGCGTCTGCCGCCGCTGCGCGAGCGCAAGGAAGATATTCCCATGCTGGCCCGGCATTTTCTGGCGGCCAGCGCCAAGCAACTGGGGGTGGAGCCCAAACAGCTGTCGGAACCGGCATTGGCCCAACTGGCCCAGTTCGCCTTCCCGGGCAATGTGCGGCAGCTGGAGAATATCTGCCACTGGATCACGGTGATGGCGCCGGCGCAATGGGTGTCCGTGCAAGATCTGCCGCCTGAAGTGCTGCAGGCCACGCCGGCCGCTCCGCTGGTCACCTCCAGCACGCCCAGCGCGGCCCAGTCCGTACATGCCCCGGCGCAGGAATACAGCCACCGGTCTGCTGCCCCGGAGACGTCCGCCACCCAGCCCGCCGTGTCCATGCCCGTCCACGGCACGGCCAGCACGGCGGCGCAGCCGGGTGATTGGGAGAGCGATCTGGCCAAGGAGGCCGATGCCCTGCTGCAGTCCGGCAGCACCGAGGTCTGGGATGTCCTCAGCCGCCGCTTTGAATCGCAGCTGATCAAAAGCGCCCTGGCTGCCACCCACGGCCGCCGCATGGAAGCGGCCCAACGCCTGGGCATTGGCCGCAACACCATCACCCGCAAGATCCAGGAGCTGGGGCTGTCTGCCAGTGATGATTAAGACGATATCGTCTTGATGCTCCGATAAACCGCCGCCCTCCAAGGCGGCGGTTTTGCTGACAGCCACCGGCCGTGGATGCGGTTTGAACCGTGCCACAATGGCTCCTTACCTGTCTGCCCGGTGGTGCAACCCATGCAAAAAATGACGTCGGTTTTTTCGGCCCAAGCCTACCGCAACTCGCCCGAGCGCATTGGCCGCCAGCGCTCGGCGCTGCTCAATACCTTGCGGCTGGCAGCATCCACCGCCAATGGCATGGCCCAGTTGGCGGGCGACGCACTGCACGGCGCGATGGCCGGCGGCCTGCCGCCCAAGGCCAAGGCCTTGTGGGGCAACCCGGCGCGGGAAGACAGCTACTGGCGCAGCCACTACCAAAGCATGGATTTTTATGTGGCTGGCCAGCCCTTCGAGGCTTACCGCCCCGCGCTGGCCTTGGGCTGGTATGCGGCGCAGCGCAACCCCTCGGGCTTTGATGCGCTTGCTACCCAGCTGGAGGTGCAGTGGCAGCATGTGCGCGGCAGCAATCCCATGGACTGGGCCGAGGCCAGCCACATTGCGCGTGCGGCCTATGACCACGCCATCAGCGGCCTGCAAGGCGAGCAACTCTCCGCCGCCCAGGTGCAGCATGCGGTGCGCGTATTGCAGCAAGGCCTGGCTGATTGCGAGGAATGCCTGGTGGCGGGTAGCGAACAGGCCCGGGCCATTGCGCTGCGCAGCCATTTGTATGCGCTGGCTGAGCAGTTCCGCACGATGGACTGGCAGCTGCAGGATGTGCAACTGCAACTCGCGGAGCCCAGTCCCCTGGTCGAGCGGCCCGGGCTGAGCGCCGCCGGCCGCATGCACCGCCGCTGGACGGAGTTCAAGCAGCGGGCCAACCTCAACAGCGACAGCGATCTGATTGCCGAATGCAATCTCTGCATGGTGGTGGTGGCCGAGCGCTACCAACGGGTGCTGGAGGCCGCGCTGCCGCTGGATGTGCGGCCGCTGCTGCAAACCCATGCACAGCAGCTGCGCCGCTACACCGATGAGCTGCAGCACATGCAGGATGCGCGAGCACGTTAAGAACCTTTTTTAAAGAGTATTGAATAGCTAGTTACAAATCTTCTATTCAAAAGTGGATACGCCGCCTGGCGAGTCGCCTGCTCCCTGCTGCCAGCCCCTTCGCCATCTGCAGAATTTTCCCGTGAAATGGGAAAAAACCACCATGTATGCGCCCACTTTCTCAGCATAGGCGCTGTGGTGCGTAAAAACTTGCGGCTACAATCGGGCCCGCAGAACCTGCAATCCTGCCGTCCAACGCAGCCTCATCGTCCTTTCCTATGGCGGCGGATCCTACCGCCACCACCCACCAGCAAAGCCTGCCCGGGATGGAAAAGCGCACACCCCCCGGCTGACAATCCTGCTGATGTGCCACCTGAGAGGCCCACAGCGCCCTGGACGGCACCATAAATCACACATATCAAAGGTACTGGTTATGGCTCTCACGGGCAAAAAGGGCTCTTCGTCGGCGCTGTGGATTCTGGCGGCGATGGTTGCAGGCATTGTGCTGGGCTATGCGGTCAATGCCGGCGCCAGTGATGCGGCAGCGGCCAAGGATATCGCCGGCTATATCTCCATCGTCTCGGATGTATTTTTGCGCCTGATCAAGATGCTGATCGGGCCCCTGGTGTTCTCGACCCTGGTCGTGGGCATTGCGCACATGGGTGATGCCGCCTCGGTCGGCCGGGTGTTCTTCAAGGCGATGATGTGGTTCCTCACCGCATCGCTGGTGTCGCTGCTGCTGGGTATGGTGCTGGCCAACCTGCTGCAGCCCGGCGCCAATCTGGGCCTGCCGCTGCCCGATGTGAGCGCGGCCACCAACCTCGCAACGGGCAAGTTCACCTTGCGTGAGTTCATCAACCACACGGTGCCCAAGTCGTTTGCCGAAGCCATGGCGAACAACGAGATCCTGCAGATCGTCGTGTTCTCGATGTTCTTTGGCGTGGCCATGGCCGCGCTGGGCGACAAGGCCAAAACCTTGCTGGCGATGATCGATGAGCTCTCGCATGTGATGCTCAAGATCACCGGCTATGTGATGAAGCTCGCGCCACTGGCCGTGCTGTCGGCCATGGCCTCCACCGTGGCCATCAACGGCTTGGGTATCTTGCTCAAGTTCGCGGTGTTCATGGGCGAGTTCTACCTGGGCCTGTTCATCCTCTGGTCGCTGCTGGTGCTGGCAGGCATGGCTTTCTTGGGCAAGCGTGTGTTCAAGCTGCTGGCCCTGATCAAGGAAGCCTTCATGGTCTCCTTCGCCACCGCCAGCTCTGAGGCGGCGTACCCCAAGATCCTCGATGCGCTCGACCGCTTTGGCGTCAAGCGCAAGATCTCCAGCTTTGTCATGCCCATGGGCTACTCCTTCAATCTGGATGGCTCGATGATGTACTGCACCTTTGCGACCTTGTTTATTGCACAGGCCTATGGCATCGAGCTGTCCTTGGCCACGCAGATCACTATGCTGCTGGTGCTGATGCTCACCTCCAAGGGTATTGCCGGCGTGCCCCGCGCATCGCTGGTGGTCATCGCCGCCACCTTGGGCCACTTTAATATCCCAGAAGCCGGGCTGCTGCTGATCCTGGGCATCGACACCTTCCTGGACATGGGCCGCTCTGCGACGAATGCTGTGGGCAACTCGCTGGCCTCCGCCGTGGTCGCCAAGTGGGAAGGCGAGCTGCTGTCTGAAGAAGATGCAGAGGCCTTGAGCCGCAAGCTCGATGCCGAGGCTGCGCTGTCGATGCATGCGCTGCCGGAGACCCATACCAAGGCTTGATTGGGGTGCTGCGCTCGGGCGCAGTACAGACAACAAAAAAACGGGCGGATGCCCGTTTTTTGCATTGGCTAAAGCCGAAAGGATTCGCAGCTCAGCCCAATGTCACCACCACTGGCGTATGGTCGCTGGGCTGCTTGTTCTTGCGGGGCGCGCGGTCAATCGTGCAGGCGCTCACCGAGCCCTTAAGGGCCTCGCTCACCAAAATATGGTCAATGCGCAGCCCCCTGTTTTTCTGGAAGCCCAGCATGCGGTAGTCCCACCAGCTATAGCTTTTCTCCGGCTGCTCGAACATGCGGTAGGCATCGCTCAGGCCCAGGTTCAGCAAGGCCTGGAAGGCATTGCGCTCTTCGCTGGTGTGGTGGATGGTCTCGCGCAGGCCATCCGGGTCGTAGCTGTCGCGGTCTTCCGGCGCTACGTTGAAGTCGCCCACCAACACCAGACGTGGGTGCAAGGCCAGCTCCGCCTTTACATAAGCATCCAGCCCCGCCAACCAACGCAGCTTGTAGGCAAACTTGTCCGAGCCCGGCTCCTGGCCGTTCACAAAGTAGCAGTTGATCACCCGGATATCACCCGCCGGGCTGGCCACCGTGCCGGCAATGATGCGCGACTGCTCATCGGCAAACTGCGGATTGGCGCGCACGACATCCTTGAGCTCGGTCCGGCTGAGCAGGGCCACACCGTTGTAGGTCTTCTGGCCAAACGCTACCGCCTGGTAGCCCGCTTCCGCCAAAGCCTCATGCGGGAACTTGTCGTCGGTCAGTTTGAGCTCCTGCAGCCCCAGCACATCGACCGGGTTGGCGGCCAGCCATTCCAGCACTTGGGGCAGACGGACGGAGAGGGAGTTGACGTTCCAGGTGGCTATACGCATAAAAATCTTTCTGTTCATCAAGGGATTATCGAGTCAGCGGGCAGTGACGAACTCCTACCTGCCATTCTGGCTGGCAGCACTTGCGACCATGACACCCATCATGGTCAAACGCCATAGGCCTGTGCGATGCGTGCCAGAAAATCGGCTGCGGGTAAGGGCCCCAGTCCAAGAGCTTTAGGGTCTAGAGAGTCGTCCTTGCGTGCTGCCGCAATAAATCGCTTCATGTCATCAGCGATTTTTGCTTCAAGAGGGATGCGTGTTGAAGGAGCGAGCAATTGCGAAAGTCGCAGCACATCGTTGGCATGCTTGCGGATGCTCTTGGCATCCACTTGCTCGCCCTGCGCACGGCGTGCGCTCAGCTCCAGCCAGGCGACGGCTTTCAGCGGAATCAGGCGATCCTCTCCCACCCAAGCCAGGCCTTCTGCCTCGCGGCGCCCAGAGATGATGAATGCGTAGTAGACATCATCGAGCAAGATCGCCGACAGGCTTGAAACTGCCTCGTCGAACGGGATAGGGGTGAGCTGTCCGCTCTTGATCGGCCTCAGGCTGTCGGGCGCGCGTGAGAACAGCTCGACCATGACCGGAAAGCGGTTGTCGGACGGCTTCTGAAAGCGGTAAAAGGCAGGTCTGCCTGTGTCGCTGGTCTGTCGGATCTCATAACCACCCGCTTCGATAAAGCGCCAGAAAGTGTCGCCGAATGCCGGCGTCAGTGCCTCCACATGCAGCACTACGTCCAGGTCCTTGGTGGCGCGAAAGTCCAGCCCTGCCTCTTCCATGGTCAACGTAGCTGCGGTGCCGCCGATCAGCATGTACTGGTCTGGGTAGTCAGCAAACCATTCGCGAAATACATCCAGCCCCTTCACCATGGCAACTGCTCCTTCAAATCATCCAGTGCGCTTTGCACCCTTTCATCGGTGGTGTCCCGCAAACTCAACATGAGAGAAAGGGGGTCCACCATATCGCTGTCTGGCCCTAGCGCGGGGGAGTAGTTCCATAACTGGCACTCATAGGCGTTGGGCATGGCTTCGGGCAGCTCGTCAATATCTGCTTTCAGCGTTTGCCAGTCGCTGCGGTTCACGGCGAACACAGGTGAGCGCGGTTCGGCCAGCATCGATATACGCGCAAGCGCGCTGAGGCCCGCCACGCGCATGCGAGGCTTGGTCGGTGGCGGCGTAGCTAGCCAGACTGTGCGCTGAACAGGGCTGCGCAGCAGGGGCAGCGCCTGCTCCCATGTCTCAAGGGCAGATGCCTTCATGTTCAGGTACTGGGATCGGCCCGTTTTTTGCACCTCGGCAACTCCTGCAGCGACCAGTTCCCGCACGGCCCGCGAGACCGTCATCGCCGTATAGCCCAGCATCTTCGCAGTCTCTGCGGGGTGCCATTCGGCCTCCCAGTGAGGGCGCAGCAATGCTGCAATTAACATCGCTTGGGCGGAAGGGCTGAGGAGGGTGTCTGCCGAGCTGGGGCGTTGTCGGAAATATTCGCGCAGGTCCAGACCCAGGTCGGGCAGGTAAAGCTGGTTGCCGGGAACAATAAACGGTACTTTTTGCACGATCAAGCGTTTGCGCTCATACGAGGCCAGCGCTTCAGTCACATAAACCACGGGTATCCCAGCAACTGCACGCAACTTGTCCAGCCGATTACGGATATCAGCAACGGACGCCTTGTCTGGATGGCGTTCCAGGGCCAGCAGAACCTGGTGGTCCAGAATTTCCAATTGCTGGACGTCAAAGGCGTCACGCAGAAAGTAGGGCAGGCTCTCCAGGCCCATCCACGGCGCGTGCCTGGACGTGGCTACGCCCAGCGTGTCATGCAAGTATTTCTGAGCGCTGGTGGCAAGGGTGGTCACAGGAATGTAGGTTGATAACCAAATATATGAACGATAACATTGTTATTGTTATCGTGCAAATTTAGGTTATGTCTCACTCCAGCCATACCCAACTGACGGTTGGACCGGGAGCAGCGAGGCACCGGCCATTGACCGCACTAAAGTAATCTGCAAGAACTCACCCCAAACGCAGCAAAGCCGCTGAAGCTGCGCACACCAGCAAGAACGGAATGCTGATGCGATGAAACTCCCAGAGCCCATTGGGTAGCCGGGCCAGGCGTAGCGCGATCAGATTAGCCAGGGAGCCCAGCACGCAGCCAAAGCCGCCAACGCTGACCCCGGCGGCCAAGGCGGGTAGGTCGCGCACGGTGCCGTCCAGCAAGATGGTGGCGGGCACATTGCTAATGACCTGCGAGGCCACAATGGCAGCCAGGTAGGCGCGCCAGCCCTCGGCAATCGGCCATTGCTGCAGCAGCGTTTGCATGGCCGGCAACTCTGCCACCTGGCGCAGCACCACAAACATCAGCGCAATGGTGGCCAGCAAGGCCCAGTCCACGCCGCGCAGTACCCGGGGCGCGGCGAGCGCAAACACGCCAAACACCAAGCCCAGGCCGGCTAAGGTCCAGTGGCGCTCCAGCGCGATGACAAAGGCGACGAACAGCAGCACGGCCATGGTCAGCAAACGGGGCTGCACAGCGGTGGGTGCGGTGGCTGGCTTGAGGGTGATCGCTGTGCGCGGTACCAGCCACCACACTGCCACGAACAGCCAGGCCAGCATGATGGCCACCGTCGGACCCATCATCGCCATAAAGCCCAAAAAGCTCTCGCCAGAGCGGTGCCAGAGGTAGAGGTTTTGCGGGTTGCCGATGGGAGTGAACGCGGAGCCGGCGTTCACCGCCAAGGCCTGCAGCACCACCAGCCGCGCCAATGGCAAATGGGCTTGTGCGGCGAGCACCGCTGTCAGCGGCACCAGCAAAAATAGGCTGACATCGTTGGTTACCAAGGCCGACAGCAAGGCCGCTGCTGCCGTCAACAGCAGCGCCAGGCCGCGTAAGGTCGATACCCGCGTCAGCAGCCGCTGTGCGGTGGCCTGCAGCATGCCGCTGCGCTCGACGGCTTGGGTGATTGCCAGCAGGCCGGCCAAGGCGCCAATCGTTTGCCAGTCCACCAGCGCCAGGGTTGCCTGCGGACTGCGCGGCTGCCACACGGCGAATCCTAGGGCCAGCGCCAACAAGATCCACAGCAGCATATTTCCGCTGGGGGCATCTTGCGGGGGGGCAGAAGAGGGGGTAGTGATCGACATAGCGGAAGGGAAAAGGCTCAGGCAGGGCGGAGAAGTGGAAGGATTGTGCTGCAAGTCGGCACTGCCTGCGCGGCCCATGGCGGGTGGATGGCAAATACAAGCGCCCATTCACTACAATGGCGGCCACTGCCATGAACAAGCCTCTCTCTCCCTCGCTTATCAGCACTGTCACCCCGGCAGCCAACAGCGCGCAGCTGCGCCGTTCAGTGCGGGGTTTTGCCTCGCAGCCGGTGGCAGATGCGTTGCTGCACGATTGTCTGCAAGAGGCCCGGCGGGCGCCCAGCGGTGCCAATTTGCAGCCTGGCTACTTCTGGCAGGTCTGCGGCGCGCGGCGCGAGCAGCTATCTACCCAGCTGCAACATGCCTATGAGGCAGGCGAGCAAGAGGCGGAGGACTATGGCTACTTCCCCAGCCCGCTGCCTATGTCGATGCGCAAACGCCAGGTTGCGGCGGCACAGGCCTTGTATGGCGCACTGGGCGTGGAGCGAGGCGATGCAGCGGGCCGGGGCGCACAGTTTGGGCGCAATTTTCGGTTCTTTGATGCGCCGGTGGCCCTCATCATCACCATCGACAGCGGCTTTGGGCCGGGCGGTTATATGGACTTGGGCATGGCCATCTATGGCCTGATGCTGGCGGCACAGTCGCGCGGTTTGGCGACTTGTGCCATTGGCGCCATGGCCTCGTACCCGGGCCTGATCCGCGATGTGCTGGCGCTGCCCAGCACACAAACCGTGGTCTGCGGCATGGCGCTGGGCTATGAGGATGTGGGCGCGCCAGTGAACCAGGCCCTGACCGCGCGCGCAGAACTGGACGCCTACTTTAAACGCCTAGATTGAGCATCAACGCTCATGCCATTGCCAGCGCGGTAGCTCGCTCGCCGGGATATTGGCAATATGGGTCTCGCCCAGATTCTTTTCCAAATGGATGGCCTGGTAGTCCAGCTCAGCGGCGGCGTCTTCCAACGCAGCCAGCAAGCGATTGGCGTGAGTCACGACAATCACCTGGGTCTGGCGCGCAGCCACGGCGATCAGGCGGCCCAGCGCAGGCAGCAGATCGGGGTGCAAACTGGTTTCCGGCTCGTTGAGCACCAGCATCTGGGGCGGGCGCGGCGTCAGCAGCGCGGCAATCCAGAGCAGATAGCGCAAGGTGCCGTCAGACAGCTCATTGGTATGCAGGGGCCGCAGCAGGCCGGGCTGGTGCATCAGCAGTTCCAGGCGGCTGCCATCTTGGTGAACGGTGATCTGGGCGCCGGCAAAGGCGTCTTCCACTGCGGCCATCAGCGCTTCGTGGTCGCCAATGGCGGTGATGGTTTCCCAGGCCGCTGCCAGGTCCGCGCCATCGTTGCTCAGCACCGGCGTGTAGGTGCCCAGCTGCGGCTGGCGGGCGGGGGCATCCACATCGCTGCGGAAGTGGTCGTAAAAGCGCCAGGAGCGCAGCTGCTCGCGCACGGTCAGCATCTCAGGCGCGGCAACCGGGTCGACAAACTCGGTCAGCATGCTGGCCCAGCGCGGGATAGGGCGCTCTACCGGTAGCCAGTACGCGCCACGGCCATCGCCTCGCAAGCGCAGCTGGGCGGCTTGGCGCTCCACCAGGGTGGCGCTGGGGCGCCAGGTTGGGCCGGACCAGAGGGCTTCGTGTTTGATCTCCGGGTCATGCGCAAAGGCTTTGAGAATCGTCGATGGCGTGGGCATGCCGATATCGATAGCGTAGCCAAAGCCGTCATCGTCGGATGCAAAACCCAGCTGCAACTGCACCGGTTTGCGCCGCACCGTACCTTGCACGGGCACCTCGCCACGGCGCATGCGTGCAGAAATTTCCTCAGGCCCCGCCCAGAGCGTGGAGGCCAGCCCTCCCTCGCGCACCAGGGAGCGCACCACGCCCCCGTTGGCGATATCGGCCAGCAGGCGCAGCGCTTTGTAGACGCTGCTTTTGCCGCTGCCATTGGGCCCGGTAATGACGGTTATCTGGCCCAAAGGCACCAGCAATTGGCGCAAGGAGCGGTAGTTGGCAATGGCTAAGGTGCTGAGCATCCGATCAATATAGCAGCGCTGTCTGGCATACCAGCGCTGCGCTGCCCAAGCCGCCGGCGCCGGCTACGGCGGCCAGTCCCAGCGCTGCGGATGTGCCCGTCGTTGCCTGTTGTAAATCAGCCAGCACGCGGACCAAAGCGACCGCAGCCGATGCCCCAATCGGATGGCCGCGTGCGATGCCGCCGCCATGGCGGTTCAACAGGCTGGCATCCATGCCCTGGCTTTGCAGCAGCGCCTGCCACTGCAGGCCTTGCACTGCAAAGGCATCGTGCAGCTCGATGGTGGCCAGCTGTGACCAGTCCATACCTTGGCGCTGCAGCAAAGCTTGGGCAGCATCCAAGGCCAGCACCAAGGGCATCGCAGGCGACCCGCCTAGTGACTGGTGGCCCAGCCATTGCGCGCTGGGCTGCAGGCCCCAGCGGCGGCAGGCGGCTTCGCTGACCAACAGCACCAGCGCCGCTGCATCGGCCTTGGGCGAGATGGCGACGGTGCTGACGGCATGGTCGCGACGCGCTTCATCCGCGATGTCGGCATCGGTCTGCGCGATCACCGGCATACGGTCCAGCTGGCGCTGGCTCAAACTGCGCGGAAACGCATCTTGCACAATGCCCGCCACGGGGATGATCTCGCGTGCCAGCACCGCGGCACTGGCCAGTGCGCGTGCATGGCTGGCCGCCGCATAGCCGTCTTGCGCCGCACGGCTGTAGCCCGCGCTAGCGGCATAGCGCGCGGCGGCCAATAGCAGGTCCGGATCCTTATGCGGTGGCGGGGCAAAGGGCGGGCGCTCATAAGGCACGGCGCTGTCACCCGCATGCAAGGGGCGAGTAGCGCGGATGGGGGCGCGGCTCCAGGCCTCCGCGCCGCCGGCCACCACCACCTCGGCCTGGCCGCTGGCCACCAGGCTGGCGCCCAGCGCTATGGCGTCAAGGCCGGCGCAGCACTGCGTATCGACCGTGTAGGCGGCGCAGTGCAGCGGCAGCTGGCCCGCCAAGGCGAGCATGCGGGCGGGGTTGCCGCCAGCGCCCAAGGCATTGCCCAGCACAACGGCATCAACGGCGTCTGCCGGCAGCCCCGCGCGTTGTAGCAAGCCCTGCAGCACGGGCGCAGCAATCTCATGTGTGTGCAAATGCTTGAAGGCGCCACCGACGGGCACCACGGCACTGCGGGCATAGCTGGCGATAAAGACGGGGGGTGTGGGCATGCTGGCCTGCGCGATCAGCTTGCTTTGTCTGCGCTGGGCCGCGCATCTGCCAGCCATTGTGCAAGCTTTGGGTGGTCCGTCTTGCCACTGGCCGTCTGCGGCCAGGGCGCGGCGCTGAACCAGCGGCGCGGGCACTTGTGCGCTTCCAGCTGGCTGCGGCACCAGTCGGCCAGCTCGCGGGCCAGCGCGGCATCGGCCAGCGGCTGCAGTGGCGGCTGCCCAGGCACGGGGCTCGCATCGTCACGCAATTGCAGCGCCACCCACACCTGCTTGCCGCGCAGCGCATCATCAACGCCATGCACCGATGCAGCGGCCACGCGCGGGTGCTCGCAGAGCAGGGCTTCGACTTCTTCGGGGAACAGATTCTTGCCCTGGGTGACGATCATGCGCTTCTCGCGCCCGACCAGGGTCAGCATGCCTTGTGCATCCAGGCTGCCCATATCGCGCACGCTCAGCCAATCGCCATCGCGCAGCGCGGCGGTCGCATCGGCTTGCGCGCCGACATAGTCGATAAACAGCATGGGGCTGCGCAGCCAGATGGTGCCCACGTTGCCGCTGGGCAGCGGCTGCATGTTGGCATCGCGGATCTGCAGCTGCACATTGCTGAAGGCCCGGCCCACCACCTGCGGCGGAGCGTCGGCATTGGCATCCATCCAGGCGATAAAGCTCGATTCCGAGGCGCCGTAGAACTCGACGATTCGGGCGTTGGGGAACAGTGCCTGCAGGGCGGGCGTGTGCTGGCGCATCCAGCGCGCGCCGCTGATCATCAATAGCTCCAGCGATTCAACCGGCGCGATGGCGCGGCGCTCGGCCAGCTGCAGCATCACCAACAGCTGGCTGGGCACGGCGACGAGGCATGGCGTGGCCCGCTCGCGCAAGCTAGCCAGGCACTGGCTGGCAGAAAAGCGCGGCTGCAGCTGCATGCCGCCACCCGTCCAGATGCCTTGCAGCGCGCCAAACAAGAACAGCGAATGCGACAGGCTGCCTGGCGCCATCACGCAGCCGTTGGCCGCCTGACCAAAGCTGTCTACGCACACGCGAAAGCTCTCGCTCCAGGACTGGTGGTGGCGCCTGAAGCCCTTGGGCAGACCGGTGCTGCCGGAAGTAAAGCCGATGTAGAAGGGCTGCAGCGTTGGATCGCCTTGGTCATCGCTGCGCGGGGTGGCGGCCAGCGCATCAATCCATTGCTGTGCTTGCGCTTGCTGCGCGGGCGACCAGGCCTTGTCGCCCAGCGCGGCGCAGCGGCCGCTGGCGTTGGTGGCCAAAAAATCGGTGATCAGCGCGGCCGGCGACTGGCTGGCATCCAGCAGGCGGGTGTGGGGGGCGTTCTGGGCCTCCAAGGCCCGGGCCCGCTGCTGCACGGCGGCATGCAGATCGGCAAAGCGGATGCGCTGCTGGCCATCATCGATGGCGATGGCATCGGGCCGCTGCTGCGCCCAGTGGGCCAGTGGGCCATGCACCAGGCGCTGCCAGGGTGCCAGGCTGTGCGTTACTTCAGATCCGTTCACAGGCGGCGACCGCCAAAGCGCCAGTCGGGCAGGCCGCGCGCCACTGTGTGCACAATCAGCGCCACCAGCGCGCACTTGACCAGGTCACCCGGCACAAACACCAGGGTGCCGACGGCAGCCTGCACAAAGCTCAGCTTGGCCAGCAGCATAAGGCCCAGCACCCCAAAGGCATGGACCACCACAATGCCACCCGCCACCGATGCGGCAAAGGCACAAGCCGCCAGCCGCGCGGGCGACGAATGCTTGCCCGCCAGAGCCCGCATCACCATGCCCGCCACCGCAGCTGCCATCGGGTAAGCGATCAGGTAGCCCGCCGATGGCAAAAAGAACACGCCCATGCCGCCCCGGCCACCGGACAGCAGTGGCAAGCCCAGGGCCACCGCCGCCAAAAACAGCACCATCGCCTGAAAGCCCATGCGCGCGCCCAGCATGCAGCCGGCCAGCATCACGCCTGTCGTCTGTGCGGTGATCGGCACGCCCAATGGCAGATCGATCTTGGGAATCATGCCGAAAGCGGCCAGCAGCGCGGCAAACAGCGCCACCATGGCAATGCGCTGGGCGCGGGTTTCGGTGTGGTGCTCGGAGGTCATAGGCATGTCCGTGTCTTTCTAACGATCGTTAAGGGCGCCACGCTGCTAGAGCTTGAGGCGAATGGCCAGCGCATCGGCCACCTTGCGGGCGGTGATGAGCATATGGATGGTGAGGGGCGCCAGCAGACGCCAGCCGCCCGATCGGCCGGTGCGCACGCGGTAGGCATCGGCCAGGCGCTGCCACTGCACAAAAAACTGCTCGGCAAAGCGCAGCATCAGCCCCAGCTGCAAGGCCAGGCGCTCTACCGGCAGGCCCAGGCGGGCAAGCGGCGACAGCAGCCACTCGGCCACGCCCAGCAGATCACCAAAGCGGGTGGTCGCTGTCAGCATCGCGCCCAGCATGGTCGTGCTGACCAGGCGCAGGCCGCTGGCCAGGCCCAGCCAGGGTTGGCCGGTCGCCGCATGCAGGCCGCCCACCAATGCAGAGGCAATCACGGCCACAACGACCAGCCGGCGCGTAGGGCGCGAGGCCGCGCCCAGGCTGGCGTACAACAAGGCAATCGCAGCAAAGGCCAGCGCTTGTATGCGCAGATCGCTGAGCGCCAACAGCAACACGCTGCTCAGGGCCAGCAAAAAGAGCTTGAGGCCGGCAGGCAGCCGGTGCATCCAGCTGGGGATTTCGCTGTAGAGCGTGCCCATTACGGCGCCCCTGGTGTGGGTTGGGGGGCGGGGGTCACATCCAGCTGTTGGGCAATGCGCGTTTGCACATCCGCCTCATAGGCCGCGCAAACCTTGGTGCCCGGGCCATCGCCGCGCAGCTGGCCATGCTCCAGCCACAGCACGCGTTCAAAGTGGCGCACATGGTCCAGCACATGGGTGGAGATGATGACCTGGGCGGGAGCGGCATCCAGCTCACGCGCCAGGCGTGCCTGACCGGGCAGATCCAGACTCGCAAAGGGCTCGTCCAGCAACATCACCTGCGGGGCGGCCATCAGCATCGCCAAAAAACAGACCTGCTGGCGCTGGCCCTGGCTCAGGCCACTGACGGCGCGCGGCGCCCAGTCGGGCAGGCCCCGTGCGGCCAAAAACTCCCTTGCTTGCACGATGGCCGCCTTGCGGGCCACACCTCGGTATTGCAGGCTCAGGCCCAGCTCTTCCTCCACGGTGGGGAAGATGATCTGGTCATCCGGGTTCTGGAACATCAGGCCCACCACGCCGGGCAGTTGCTCGCGCTGGCGCTGCACATCGCATCCTGCCACCTGCACGCTGCCCTGGTGGGCATGCTCCAGCCCGCAGAGCAGCCTGAACAGGCTGGTCTTGCCTGCGCCGTTATCGCCGATCAGCCCGATGCGCCGCTCCGTCAAATGCAGGCTCAGACCCTGAAACACCGTTTGCGCACCTCGGTGGAGGTGCACATCGCTCAGGCGGATGTCTGCAGTGGTAACGGTCTGGGCCAAAGGGAGATTCATGTCAGCTCTGTGGAGCAGCGAATGGGACGCTGCCGCCTGATTTCAAAAAATGCAGTTGCACGTCGCCGTGATGGTGCAGCGGAGTGGCAGGTTTGGTACCCCATCTTCCATGCCTGTGATGGCTGGGCGACGGGCTGACTTGCCAAGCTGTGGTCGCTGGCAAAGCCCATGCAGACACGGCTTGCGGCTGGCTTGCTGGGCTGGGTCGTATTGTCGCACCAAGTCCTGGCAAGGGGCAGGCCCGGCAAAGCGCGCGATTCAGCCACAGGGACCGTGTTTTTGCCGGGTGTTTTATACGATGTTGTTAGAAGTTGACGTAAAGATGCCCACAAGTTCGCTTAACGTTGCGACAAAACGCAGGCTCGGCCTGCCACCCGGCCTGCCGATAATCCCGCGAGGGGGTTCAAAAAGCATAGCAAAAAATGCGATGGATAAAGGGTTTGTGCAAGCTTGCCTTCAGGCGCGCAGATCAATTCCCAAAAAGTGCCAAGTTACGTGTGGGGTTATGCGACCAGTTCCGGGGTGCTTTGTTCAACAAACAACTGTATAAGCACAGACGTTTTCTGACAGACAGCAAAGAATCTCCATGGTGCAATAGAGACATTCCACAGTTCCCATCCCGCGTTGGGGTGGCAGAGGCCTCGGTTCAGCAGTTCCAGTCTCCGTGGAAAGGAGGTTCTCCATGTTTCACCACCACAGCCATTGGTTCGATGCAGCCTCTTTTATTGCCTTGGTACTAGCCGTATTGCTGGCATTCACATTAACGATCTGGCCGGGCACCAGCGCAGCAGCGGCAGATTCGCTGGCACATATGCTGCAGGGCATGATCCAGGTCTGGAACCGTCCCTGATCGATTTCTCTCCGGTGGATGCCTGATGGTATCTACTGCTCAATCACAAGCCGCCCGTGCATGCAGCAGGGCGGCTTTTTGCTGCTCGCGTCAGCCTTTCTATAGACGCTTTTGGAATGAACTGATATCCATAATTTCTGAGCGAACGCTCCCTGGTCGGTTCATACTTGCGGGTTTGCTGCAGCGCTATCGACGCGGGGCTTGGAAAGGCTCACATCTGGTTGCTGCTGTTTTTCGATTGCCTGGAGTTTTTGATGTTTGCTCGTATGTCCTTCGCCGCAGGCCGCCGTGCCGTGATGGCCAGTGCCGCTGTCGCCTTGATTGCTACTTTGTCCGCGCCCGCGATGGCCCAAGACACCGCCAAGAAGAGCCTGAAGATTGGCGCCACTGCGGGTTCTAACTACGACCTGCTGCAAAAAGGCATCCTGCCGCAGTTGGAGAAGAAGGGCTACCAGATCAAGCTGATCGAGTTCAACGACTATGTGCAGCCCAACCTGGCGCTGTCCGATGGCTCGCTGGACGCCAATTTCTTTCAGCACCGCGCCTACTTTGACCAGTTCACCACCGACCGCAAGCTGGCGCTGACGGCCATCGTGCAAGGCCCCGTGGCGCCGATGGGCGTCTACAGCAAAAAGCACAAGACCCTGGCCGATATCCAGAACGGCGCCAAGGTAGCGTTGCCCAATGACCCGAGCAATCTGGCACGCGCGCTGCTGGTGCTTCAGCAAGCCGGTCTGGTCAAAATCAAAGAGGGCGTAAATCCCGCCCGTATCTCCGAGCTGGACCTGGCCGCCAACCCGCACAAGCTCAAGTTTGTGGCGCTGGAAGCCGCCCAACTGCCACGCGTGCTGGAAGACGCTGACTACGTGGTCGTCAACGGCAACTTTGCCGTCTCCTCGGGCCTGAAGCTGAGCGAAGCCGTGGTGCTGGAGAACACCCCCGACCAGTACCTGAACGTGGTCGCCGTCAAGACCGGCAACGAGAAAAGCGCTTGGGCCCAGGACCTGGCAGCCGCCTACCGCTCGCCCGAGTTCAAGGCCGTGGTGGACAGCCAGTTCCCAGGCTATGCCAAGCCTGCTTTCTTGAAGTAAAGCACTGCGCCCGGTTTGCCGGGAGCTGTCAGCGCATCCGCGCTTGCACCTCGGCTTCCAGATGCTGCAGCGCGCGCAGCTCCATCTGCTGGAGCTGCAGACGCTGTGCTGCTGGCAACTCGCCCAGCATCGATGCGGCCCCCAAATCGCTCAGCACCGCATCGCCGGTGTCTGGGTTCCACAAAATATTGTGGGCATACAGATCCCCATGCAACATGCCTTGGCCATGCAGATGCGCCACGGCGCTGCGCACCTGCGCCAACAGGCGTTGCGCAGCGGTCGCAGAAAACCGGGCATCGTCGGCATAGACATCGCGTGTGCAGCTGGCCAGGCTGGGCGGGCCAGCCAATGGCTGCAGGCCGGGCGTGAGCAGCGGCAAGACCATCGCCAACTCTGGGGTGCTGGCATCCGCATCTGGCTGCAGCACCGCCAGCGGTGTCAGCAAATGCGGGTGCTGGCCGGCGGCCAGGCCTGCCGCCATCTCTGATTGGGGCGTGCCATCGCTGGTCTGCCCCGCCTTGAATACTTTTAGCGCCACATCGGCGCCACCATCCATCGGCGTCGCCCGGTAGATATGGCCGCTGGCGCCTTGGCCCAGCAGCTCTTGCCGCTGCAGATCCTCACTGCGCCACGCCGCTGCCGCGTTGGCCTGCAGCACCTGCTGCTCGCTGCCCAAAGTCATCGGGTTGCCGGCCATCGCCAGCCATGCCAGCGCCGGCATGGCCAGCACCTCGGGCGGCAGTGCGGTAAAGCGGTTGCCGGCCAGGCGCAGTAGCTCCAGCCGGGGACTGTTGGCAAGGCCGCTTGGCAGGCTCTGCAGCTGGTTGCAGGCCAGCATCAGCTTTTGCAGACGGGGGCGCTCACCCAGGCTATCCGGCAGCTCGGTAATCTGGTTGTCGGTCAGGATCAGCCAGCGCAGCTGCGGCGGCAGGCTATCGGCCGCCACGATTCGGATCTGGCAGGCCTTGAAGCCCACCATCTCCAACTTCGGCATATGGCCCAGCACACGTGGCAGCTCGGTAAACGGGTTGTTTGACGCAAACAGCACCCGCAGTTGGCCAAAGCGGGTCAGGTCATCGGGCAGGGTGCTGAGCTGGTTGCCGCTGAGGTCGAGTACTTCGAGGGTGTCGGCGAGCGCAAAAAGTTCGCGTGGAAACTCGCGCAGGCCCGCAGCCAGCTTGATCTGGCGGGCGCCGCGCAGCGCGCCGCTGTGCAGCTGCTCCTGGAGGGTTTGAAGGCTTTGCATCGCTGCACAGTGTAGGTGCTGGCAGCGCATGCCAACCCCAGATCTGGCTTGATCTGGGACCGTAGCGATTACTGGGCCCGCTCAATGCGGGTGATAGTCAGGCTGCCGCCGTCGTCCTGTACATGAAAGCGCACCCTGTCGCCCGGGTTGAACTGCGCCAACTGCGTGGCGTCCTTCAGGCCAAACACCATGGTCATCGCCGGCATGTTCAGGTTCTTGATATCTTCATGGCGGATGGTCAGCTTGCTGCCGCGCTTGTCCACGCGGGTGATCTCGCCTGCGGTCATCACCGCATCGGCGGCTGTGGTTGCCATGGGTGAGGATTCCGGTGCTGCGGCCGCAGCCGGTGCGGCGCTGCCATGGCTGGCGTGGTCGGCGTGGTTCTGGGCCAGTGCCGGGGTCAGCAGGCTGCAAGCCAGGGTGAAGGCGGCCAGGGTAGAGGTCGTGGTGCTCATTCAATGCTCCAAAGGTCAATGCAAAAAGATCGGTTCGCTCAGCCGCGGTAGGCGCTGAAAACGCGGGTCGTGACGTCGCTGCCTGGCCCGGTCTTGATGACCAGCAGCACATCAAACAGGTCTTTGCGGCCGCCGTAGGCGGGGCCGTCCATGCCGGGGCTGCCGATCGGCATGCCGGGTACCGCAATGCCCAGGGCCCTGGGCTTTTGCTGCAGCAGCTTGCGCACATCGGCGGGCGGCACATGGCCTTCCACCAGGTAGCCGGCCACCAGGGCGGTATGGCAGGAGCCCAGGCGGACGGGCAGGCCCAGCCTGGCGCGCACTGCGTTGTTGCCGCTGTCGTGCACGGTGGCGCTAAAGCCCGCTTGTTCCATCAGCGCGATCCAGTCCTTGCAGCAGCCGCAGTTCGGGTCTTTCCAGACTTCGATGGGCGTGGGGGCAGGTTGGGCCGCCAGCGCGGCTGGGCCCGTGGTGATGGCAGTGGCCAGGCCAAGGGCCAGCATCTGCAGGGTGCGGCGGCGTTGGTGGGTAGGGGAGTCGAGCATGGTGGGCTCCTGGCTGTGGTTCATCGTCATTCCGTCACCGTGAACGTGCCGGTCATCCCTGCCTGGTAGTGGCCGGGGATCAGGCAGGCAAAGTCAAAACTGCCGGCGCGGTTGAAGTGCCAGACCAGGTCCTCGCTTTTTTGCGGCGCCACATGGGCCATGTAGGGCTCGGCATGCTCCATGCCGGGGTACTTCAGCATCATCTGCGCATGCTGTGCGAGCGAAGCCTTGGTGCCCAGCACCACTTCGTGCATCACCTGGCCCTTGTTGACGACGCGCAGGCGCAGGGTTTCGCCCTTTTTGACCGTGAAGTGCGCGGGCGAGAAGCGCATGTCATCGCCCATGTTCAGGTCGATGCTGCGGCGGGCCTGCTTGGCATCGCCAGCTATGCCCCAGTCCTTTTGTTCCAGGGGTGCGGTGCGGGATGCGGCAGCGCTGGGCGCGGCGGCATGGTTTGCATTGCCGTGCGCGTAAACGGTGCTGGCGCTGGCCAGCAGTGTGCAAGCCAGCAGGTAAGGGATGTTTTTCATGGGATGGCTCCGGTTTCAATGGTTGGCATGGCCGCTGCCAGTGGCGGGCTTGTGCACGCTGGGCGCACCGGGCGCCGTGCCGGGCAAGGTCTGGCGTGGCGCTTGTGCGTCCAGCGGCGCGCCTTGCCATTCATTGGCCGCCGTGCCTGGCGGCTGGGCATACCAGCCCGGGTCGCGGTAGTCCTGCGCGGCCAGGCCTTTGCGCACCTTGAAGGTGGTGAACATGCCGCCCATCTCGATATTGCCGAAGGGGCCCTTGCCGGTCATCATCGGGAAGGTGTTGTCAGGCAGCGGCATCTGCATGGCGCCCATGTCGCCCATGCCGCGCTCGCCCATCAGCATGTAGTCGGGGACGATCTTCTGGATCTTGCCAACCAGTCCTTTGTGGTCCACGCCAATCATGGTGGGCACATCGTGGCCCATCGCCCCCATGGTGTGGTGGCTCTTGTGGCAGTGAAAGGCCCAGTCGCCGGGCTCGTCGGCGATCAGCTCGATCTGGCGCATTTGGCCCACGGCGACATCGGTAGTGACCTCGGGCCAGCGCGCGCTGCGCGGCACCGGGCCGCCATCGGTGCCGGTCACCTCAAACTCATGGCCGTGGATATGGATGGGGTGGTTGGTCATGGTGAGGTTGCCCACGCGGATGCGCACCCGCTCGCCCAGGCCGGCCACCAGCGGGGTGATGGCAGGAAAAGCCCGGCTGTTAAAGGTCCAGATGTTGAAGTCCGTCATCTCGGCCACGCGGGGCGTCATCGCGCCGGGCTCCACCGCATAGGCGCTGAGCAGGAAGGCGTAGTCGCGCGCCACCTCGGCAATCTGCGGGTGGCGGCCCTTGGGGTGGGTGATCCATAGGCCCATCATGCCCATGGCCATCTGCACCATCTCGTCCGAATGCGGGTGGTACATAAAGGTGCCGGGGCGGCGCGCCTCAAATTCATAGACAAAGGTTTTGCCCGGCGGGATATGGGGCTGGTTGAGCCCGCCCACGCCGTCCATGCCATTGGGCAGGCGCTGGCCATGCCAATGTACCGTTGTGGCTTCGGGCAGGCGGTTGGTGACGAAGATGCGCACCCGGTCGCCTTCCACCACCTCGATCGTGGGGCCGGGCGACTGGCCGTTGTAGCCCCACATGTTGACAAAAAAGCCGGGTGCCACTTCGCGCACCACGGCCTCGGCCACCAGGTGGAACTCCTTGACACCCGCATTCATGCGCCAGGGCAGGGTCCAGCCATTGAGGGTGACCACCGGCTGGTAGGGCCGGCCATTGGGCGGCGCCAAGGGCGCGGCGGTATCGGCACTGGTCTGGATAACGGGCTCAGGCAGGGCGGCCATGGCCACCGGGCTGACGGCGGCAGCGGCCACGGCCGAAGCGGCGCCGGAGAAGAATTGACGGCGTTGCATATCAGTGGCCTTGGGGTTCGTTTTGGGGAGCGGCGGGCGCCGCAGGGTTGCGGGCAGCGCGCGCGCTGGCGCCTGCGGGTGGTGGTGATGTGCCGCTCAGCGCCAGTTGCAGATCGGTCTCGGCGAGCCAGAAGTCGCGCTGCGCCTCGGTCGCCGTCAGCACCGCCTGGGTGGTGCTGCGGGCCTGGGCCAGCAACTGCCAGACGCTGATAAACATGCCGTTGTAGCGGTAGATGGTCTCTTCCTGCACCAGCTGGGCGAGGGGCAGCACTTCGGTCTGCTGCTGGTGGGCCAGGTCCCATGCGGTGCGGTAGGCGCGCCAGCTGCTGCGGGCCTCGCTGCGCGCACGGATGGCGCTCTCGCGCAGCTGGGCCGCATTGGCTTGCACTTGGTGGCGCGCCATGCTGCTGGCCGCTGACCCCCAGTCGAACAGCGGCAAAGGCACATCCAGCTCCCAGCCCCGCGTGCGCTCCTGGTGGCCGCTGTCCCGCTCGGTGCTGGTATTGCGGCTGTAGGTCAGGCCGATGTCGCCAAACACTGCGCCCAGGGCAGCCCAGCCTTGGCGGTCGGTGCTGACCTCCAGATTGCGGCGCAGCGCGCCCAGGTCCAGGCGCTCGCGCAGTGCGGTGGCCTCAGCATCGTCGCCGCTGCGCAAATCGCTGGCTGCTTTGGGCAAGGGGGGCAGGGCCTGGGGCAGCGTAAATGTGAGTTGTTGGCCCCACAGCCCCATGCGCTGGGCCAGTTGCTCGCGCGCCTGCTCCGCTGCCAGCGAAGCGCGCGCCAGCTGTGCTGCTGCTTGCTGTTGCTGGGCCAGCTCGCGTGCCTGCTCTAGCTTGCTGAAGTTGCCGACCACGGCCATGCGCCGGGCCAGCTCGCCGCCCAAGGCGGCGGCATCGTGCATGCGGGTGTTGGCAGCCAGCGCCTGCTCAGCGGCTACGGCGTTTAGCCAGGCGCGGCGCGTATCTGCCGCCAGCAGCAAGGTCTGCTGTGCTGCTTCCAAGGTGGCTTGTTCCATCTGCCAGCCTTGCCAGCGGCTGCGCCAGGGGAGGGTCAGCAGATCGACCAGGCCAAAACTCAGCTTGCGCTCGACCTCGCGCTCATGGCCATTGCGAAACCAGCCCAAGCTCAGGCTGGGGTTGGGCAGGGTGATGGCCTGCACGCGCTGGGCATCGGCCACGCCCAGCTGTGCCAGTTGCACTTGCAGGCCCGGGTTGTTCAGCAGGGCGATGCGCACTGCCGTGTCCGCATCCACAGGCTGCTGCAGCCAGGCATTGATCTGTGTCTGCGCCAACTGCTGGGCCTGCGCATCGGTGGCGGGCAGCGCGGCCTCGTCGGGCAGGCGGCCTTGCAGTTGTTGGGCGACATCGCTGCGCAGCCCATCGGGCGAGACGCTGGCGCAGCCGGCTAGCAGCAGCGCGGCGGCGAGGGCTGAGAGGCGAGTGCTCAGGCGCTTCATTGCTGGCCTCCTGGTGCACCGTGCTGGCCATGGGCGCTGTGCTCGTGCATCTGCATAGCACCGGCTGGCATGGCCTTGGGGGCAGCTGGGGCCGCCTGGGCCTTTTCCCAGGCGATGACGTCGGCATGGCCACGTGCAAAAGCAGCGACTGCCGCATTGGCCTGGCGCCAATCACCGGGCTCGTTGACGATGCTGCCGCTACTGGCCAGGGGAGGGTGCTGGAGCGCCGATGTAGGCGCGTTGGGATCGGTGGCGGCGGGGGCCACGGTTTGGGCAGATAGCCAGCTGGTGACAGCCAGGCCGCCCGCGCCGGCAAGCCAGCGCAAGACATGCGCAGGGCGCATAGGGTTCTCCTGAAAGCTTGTTCAAAGCAAACGCCTGCACGGCAGCTGCCATGCGGACGCACCTCGGGTGTCAGCGATCAGGAAATGGGTGGTTTGGAGGCTTGGGCGAGCAGGGCGCTGGCAAAGGGCGCGCTGCCGCTGGCTCGGGCCAGCGAGGGGGCGGGCAGGGCTGCAAAGCCCGTGCCATTGAATAGATCGACAGCAGAGTGGCAGATACCGCAGGCCGAGCAGCTGGCGCCGTGCTGGGCCGGGTCGTGCTGGCTGTGGTCGCTGGGATCGCTGTGCTGGCTGACTTGCTGGCCTGTGTCGCAGTGGCTGCTGGCGGCCATCACATGGCCTGTGTCCATGTCGGCATGGTCCGCCATGCTGCTGCTGTGGTGCTCGGCTATGGCGGCCGGCATCACCGGTGCCACCATGCCCATCGCCATGGCGTCGCCCATGAGGCCGCGCAGGGCCAGCATCAGCATCAGCAACAGGGACAGACAGGCACGCATGGTGGGTTCAGACAGGGGCGGATGCAGAAAGTTCCGCCGCGGCTGAGTGTAGCGCAGCTGGGTAACTTTCCGGATGTCCGTTAATACTGCGACTCCACCTGCCAGCTCACCGGTATCTCGGCCACGCTGGCGCTGGCGGGCAGCTCCAGCACAGTGCGCACCAGGGTCGCAATGTCGGCCGGTTGGCTGATCTGGGCGCGCATCTCGGGCAGCACGCCATCGGCCATGTCGGTGTCGACAAAGCCCGGGCAGATGGCGGTGCAGCGGATGCGGTCGGCCCCGCCGCAATGGCGTATGCCATGGGCCAAGGCGAGGGCCGCATGCTTGCTGATGGCATAGAGCGAACCCTCGGGCGCCCGCACCCGTTTGCCGGCCAGCGATGCCATCACGACGACCTTGCCATTGGGCGACTGCTGCAAATAGGGCCAGAGCTGGCGCGTCAGCCGCATCGGCGATTTCACATTGATGGCCATCAGCCGGTCAAACTCCGCGTCGCTCGCCGTCAAAACACTGTCGGTGCTGAGCACGCCTGCGTTGTGGACGATGGCATCGATGCGCCCAAAATGCGCGGCGGCCTCGGCGATCCAGCCGGTTTCGCTGTCGGCATCCAGCGCATCAAAGCGGCTGCGCTGCAGCTGTGCAGGGCCATGGTCTGCCAGCTGCGGTACTGGTTGGCGCGTGCCTATGCTGACCCGCCAGCCATGGGCCAGCAGCTCTTGCGCAATGGCCAGGCCCAGGCCGCGCCCGGCGCCACTGACCAAGGCGACCGGCTGCGCGGACGGTGGTGTTGGCGAGTGCTGGCGCATGGGATCAAGCCCGGGCCCGCAAGGCCTCATCCAGCGCGCTGGCCAGCAGATCGGCGTGTTCCGTTTCAAACGGCAGCGGCGGGCGGATCTTGAGGGTATCGCCCAACGGGCCGCTGGTGCTGATCAACACGCCGGCCTGGCGCAGGTGGTTGACGACGGCGCTGGCCAGGCTGCCGTTTTGCAGTTGCACGCCCCAGTACAGGCCTTCGCCCCGGATTTGGGTGATGCTGCCGTGCTGCGCCGCCAGCGACTGCAGCGCCTGCTGCAGATGGCCGCCCACACGGCGTACATGGGCGGGGGCGTCCATGCGCTCCAGCTCATCGAGCACAGCCATGGCCACCGCCGCCGATACCGTGTTGCCGCCAAAGGTGTTGAAGTAGCGGCAGCGCTTGCCAAATACCTCCATCAGCGGCGTCTTCAGCACCAGGGCTGCAATCGGGTGGCCATTGCCCATGGGTTTGCCCATGGTGACCATATCGGGCACCACCGCCTCGCGGCCAAAGGCCCACCAGCGGCCGGTGCGGGCAAAGCCGCCTTGTACCTCGTCGGCAATGAACAGGCCCCCACGCTTGCGCACCGCTTGGGCGGCGGCTTCCAGAATGGGCGCGGCATCGATGTGCACGCCATCGCTGGCAAACACGGTATCGAGCAGCAAGGCGCTGACCGGCGTGCCACGCGCCTCCAGCGCAGTGGCGGCATCATCCACCCGCTGGGCAAATGCGGCGGCTGCTGCCTGGGCGTCCATGCCCTGGAAGGCGGGCGGGTCGATCAGCTCGACATGCGGCCCCGGCGCGCACAGCGAGGGCGAGCATTGCGCCAGCGCCATGGTCACTCCGTGATAGGCATGGCGGGTGATGATCAGCCCCTGGCGGCCGGTGTATTCCTGCGCTACGCGCAAAGCCAGGTCATTGGCCTCGCTGCCGGTGCAGGTGAATACGCTGGTGTCCAGCTCCGGCGGGAACAGCGCCCGCAGCCGCTCGGCCAACTGCACCACGTTGTCATGCAGGTAGCGGGTATGCGTGTTGAGCAACTGGCTTTGCGCGATGAGCGCTGCATTGACTGCCGCGTTGGCATGCCCCACCACCGGCACATTGTTGTAGGCATCCAGATAGCGGCGGCCATCGGCATCAAACAGCCAGACGCCTTCGCCGCGCACCGGGTGCAGCGGCTCTTCATAAAACAAACGGTAAGAAGGGCCCAGCGCGCTTTGGCGGCGGGCAAGCAGGCGCTGGTCATCTGCAGAGAGGGATGGCATGGGCTAGTGCTCCAAAAAGGGGTCAAGCGGCGGTCGAGGCAGGGGCGCTGTGGCGTAGCAGCCAGTCGCCAACCATGCGGCTGAACAAGGCCGTGGCGGTGGCCTGGCTGCGCAGGATATAGACGCGGTTCTCGGGGTAGAGGCGGGCGCGCCAGGCGGTGATCACCATGCGCTGCGTGAGCCGCGCCAGTATCAGATCCGGCAACACGTCATGCTCGGCAGCGGTTAGCGGCAGCAGGCTTTCATAACCGGCCAGCATCGCGGCCAGTGCGGCATCGGGTGCGTCCGTCAGCGGCATTTGGTAAGAGGCGGCAATGGCCAAATCGGCCACGCGCGGGGCGAGCAGCATGTCGCCAAAGTCCAGCACGCCGGCAATGTTCAGGCCATCGTCGCTGGCCAGCAAGTTGCTGGGCGAGAGGTCGTTGTGGATGGTCTGCGTGGGCAGCTGGGGAGCCAGCTGTGCCAGCCGCTTTTCAAAAGCGGTCCAGAACACTGCAATCTGCGCGCGCAATGGGGCATCTTCCACCACCTCCAGCCAGGGGCGCAGCAATGGCGCGCGGCGTGCATCCCATAAAAAAGGGCGCTCGGTAGCAGGGTGGGCAAAGTCTGCCAAGGCCCCATGCAACTGGGCAATCGCCAGGCCCCAGGCCTGCCAGGCGCTGGCATCGCGCTGCAGATCGCTGCCCGCCTTGCCATCGAGAAAGCTGTAGCAGCGCACGCGCAAAAGCTCACCCGCGGGGCTGCACCATTCCAGCCAATCGGCGCCGGCGCTGCCATCGGTGGTGGATGGCTGGCGCAACGGATGGTGCAAGGGCACTGGCACGGCGCAGCGGCCTGCCAGGTGCTTGAGCACCGCTATCTGCATCTCCGTTTCCGCCAGCGACTCGGCCGCGCTGATGAACTTGAGCGTCACGGCGCTGCCATCGGGCGAACGGATCAGAAAATTGCGGTCCCGCTCACCAGACAGCGGCTGCGCCTGGCCTTGGATGCCATAGGCCTCGCGGGCCAAGACTGCAGCTTGCTCCGCGCTGACTTGGGGCACAGCAGTCAAAAAGGCTTGGCTGGCTTGGGCCAAGGCGTCGGGCACGTCAGGTGGGGCAGAGTGGGTGAGGGCTGGCAAGGGGCGGTTCATGGCGGCGGCGGGTAAGGCGAAGTGGACTGGTTTACATTGATGTTTGATGCATCATAAATCGTCAGTCGCTATTTGAACACCAAGAGAGCTATGCAGCATTGGGGTAAACCTGAGTGCTGCCATTTGTGCTTATGATGCATCTTGCTGCGCTGGACGGCGCCTGCTCAGGACCGTCTCGCAGACCGTAGTCACCACAAGAACACCCCCCGGAGGCAAAGGGCAGATGGCAGAGCGATTTGAGAGTGTCAACACCGAGAGCAAGGGCGACCAGATCTATGCCCAGCTGGCGCAGGCGCTGGTCAAAGGCCAGTTGCTGCCGGGCGAGCGCGTAAAAATTCGCGAGCTGGCGCTGCAGATGGGCACCAGCGTGACCCCCGTGCGTGATGCCATCTTGCGGCTGGTGCAGCATGGGGTATTGGTGATGCTCAGCCCCCGCGATATACGGGTGCGGCGCCTGACCCTGGACGAGTACCTGGAGATCCGCAATATCCGCGTGGAGCTGGAAGGCATGGCCGCCAGCCAGGCGGCAGTGCGCGCCACTGCCGACGAGGTGCAGCGCCTGGCCGAGCAGGTGCAGCAAAACGAAGAGGCCGTCCGGCGCGGCGACATCGCCCAGGCCATTGCGCTGAACCAGGATTTCCACTTTGCGCTCTGCCAGCTGGCGCGCATGCCCTTGCTGTCCGACATCCTGTACGGCCTCTGGCTCAAGATGGGTCCTCTTATCGCCCAGAGCTACAGCGAGGGCGGCCGTAGCATGATCGACCACCATTACCCCGTCATCGAGGCCTTGCGCCGCAACGACCCGCATGCCGCGCGGGTGGCGATTCAGACGGATTTGCTGTCCGGTGGGCAGTCGATTTATGAGAGGTTTGGGCGGGTGGAACAGGGCATGGATGCCCCATGAATAGGGGTGCTTTCCAGCGGCGTTGACGCGCTTGCTTTATGGCAGCGGCAAAAGCGGCGCCGCAAACTCGCGTGCCACTATGCGGTTGCGTGTTGCCAGCTCGCGCATGGCCGCTGACGTGGGCGCGGCCCCTTGTGCTTGGCTGGCTGCCTCCCAGAACGCATCGGCCGCCGCTGCTGCCAGGCTCCAGACCCGGGGCACGGCGCCAATGGTGCTGACCTTGGGCTCAATCGGCACCAGCTCGGGGTCCATCCCACCGCCGATCGACGCATAGCGCATCGGCAAAATGTCATAAGCCGGTGCAATGCCCAGGTACTCGCCATCGTCGCCGATCAACAGCGAAATGTTCTCAAAATGCCGGTCGGTGTTGCCGATCAGCTCGCTGAAGGCGGCCATGATGTCAACATGCTCGGCATGCTGCTGGCTCAAGTATTCGGCATGCACGCAGCGCGCAGCAAACTCGGGCCAGGTATCGCGCGCACCAAAGAACTCATCATCCACAGCGCCGGCCGAGAGCATGCCCAGCCGCCCTTGCTTGCCGATACGGTCAAAGCGCTGCACTTCCAAAAACACAAATTCGCCCCGGGCCAGCAGCTGAGTTTTGGCGGTGGGCACCCCCACGTCTGCGAGGCATGCCAGTGCCAAGTGCTCCAGCGGCAACAGCTCGGCCATGCGGCTGCCGGTGCGCGCGAACTTGACGATTACCGACCCGGTGTCTTCCGCAACCCAAAGAAACTTCGGTTGCTCGCCACCAGCGCTGGAGCCATAGGATTCATTCTTGAGCTGCTGCGCAAGGCCCACATAGATGTCCAACTTGTCCTGGCCCTGGGGCCGTGGCTGGCGCATCAGATCCATCTCCCGTTGCAAGGGAAGATCACCAAATATCAAGTTGCCCGGCAGATTCAGGCCTTGGGTGAACAAGAAAGCAATGCGGTGGTCGTCGCTCCAGTCCTTCAGGCTGGCGGGGAAGGGTTGGTTGCGCGCCGCGGTTTGCGCGAGCTGGCGGCCCAAAAAGCCCGACGGCGCTGCAAACAACATATACGGCGGCAGGCCTTCGTACAGGCGAATGGCGCCAGCCTCTTGGCGCTCCAAGGTGCCGCCGCCCGCGAGAAACTCCAGGTCCGCATACGGGACGATATTGCCCGTCGACAAAAAGCGGTACACCCGTTGGCGTGCGTGCAGCCCCAGCGGCAGCTTGCGCAACAACGCGTACTGCGGTGCGCGCTGGCCCGGTTCGCGGAACATGGTAATGCGCGTGGATAGTTCGCGAATAGTTCGTGAGAGCGTGGGTTGGCTGATATCGAGCGCATCCAACAACTGCTGGCCAGAGCGAGAGCCACCCGATAGCGCACGTTCAATAGCTTGTTGGAGATCGTTCATAGGTTGGTGCAGGACAGTCAAAAATAAGCTGCTTTGAATAGCTTGTGAATTCTACATGAATAGATTAATGGGTGCTTTCTGTGACGCAAAAGCTGTATTTAGCCAGCCACTGCCCCCTGTCCCAATCGCAACGTATTCACCAGCAAGTTGTACAGGCTGTCCACCGCCTTGGAGCGCCGCGATTCCTTGCTCCGGTACACGGCGACCTCCATCGGAGCCAAAGGGCCCAGCCCATGTTGGCTGCCCAGCACCTGCAGATGGGGCGGGGCGCTGCATTGGGTCAAGGCGGCAACGGCGAGCCCGCTCTCAACAGCGGCAATCTGCCCCGCCAGGCTGGAGCTGTTGTAGACCACGCGGTGCTGGCGCCCTTGCTGGGCCAGCGCATGCAGGGCGCCGCGCCGGGCCAGGCTGGCCTCTTCGTACACCGCAATCGGCAGCGGATTGCGCCGCCACAGCTCAAAATGCTCCGATCCCACCCAGACCATAGGCTCATGGAACAGCAGGCTGCCGCGCCTGGCGTGGTCGCGCGAGATAAGAGCCAGATCCAGCTCGCCCGCCGCCACGCGGGGAATCAGCGCGGTCGATTGCTCGCAGCTGAGGACGATCTCCACGCCGCTGTGGCGGGGCGCAAAGCGCCTGAGCACGGGGGTGAGGTACTTGGCGGCATAGTCATCGGGAACACCCAGACGCACACTGCCTGTGAGCGCTTCGCCCTGCAGCGCAAACTGCGCCTCGCTGTGCAGATCGAGAATGCGCCGCGCATAGCTGAGCAGGCGCTGGCCCTCTGGCGTGATCTGCTGGCTGCGGCTGTCGCGCTCCAGCAGGCGGTGGCCGACGGCCGCTTCGAGCTTTTTGAGCTGCATGCTCACGGCGGACTGGGAGCGGTGCACCTCGCCTGCCGCGCCGGAGAGTGATCCTGTATCGACCACCGCGACAAAGCATTTGAGCCAATCCATCTGAAGGTCTTGCGAGGTTGCAGGCATAGGGTTTCGATATTCGAATAGCTGATGCAAGAATTATGCGCTTTTCGATGTGTGGCCTGCGCAGCACACTGGCAGCCATGAGCAGATACCCAGAACCAGCGCAAATGGCCGCTGCAAGCATTGACCAATCCGCACAAACTGCATCCCGTACCCCGAGCGACGCCTTTGGGGGCGTGCTGCCCTTTGTGCTGGGCAGTGCGCTGCTGGGTAGCATTGGCATTTTTGTGCACATGGCCCAGGCTGGGGCGTTGACGGCGACCTGGTTCCGCTGTGCCTTCGGGCTGCTGGGGCTGACGGCCTGGCTGCTGTGGCGTCGGCAACTGCGCTTTCTTCGGTTGGGCCGCAGCACGGCGGTTTGGGTGTTGCTGGCCAGTGTCCTGATGGTCCTGGGCTGGGTGCTGTTCTTCGCGGCCATGGAGCGCATCTCTGCCGGGGTGGCCGTGGTGCTGTTCCATATGCAGCCGATGTGGGTGCTGCTGCTGGGCGCCCTGTGCCTGGGCGAGCATCCAGGCCGCCAAAGGGTGGCTGCCGTAGCAGTCGCCATGTTGGGCTTGGTGTTGGCCACGGGCATCTTGGAGCAGGCCGCATCGCAGCAGGGCACACAAGCGCAGTATTGGCTGGGCGTCGGTATGTGTTTGCTGGGCGCGTTTTTGACCGCCGCCGTCACCGTCATTGCAAGGCGCCTGCGCGCCATGCCCGCCGGCGTGCTGGCCTGGTGGCAATGTGCCGTTGGCTGCGCTGTGCTGTGGATGGCACCCGCCACACAAGGCTGGCCGGCCTGGGGCGCCGCCTGGGGCTGGTTGGCCGCCCTGGGCCTGGTGCATACCGCTACCGCCTATGCGCTTATCTACACCGGCATGGCCAGGCTCCCCACAGGGCGCATCGCGGTGCTGCAGTTTGTCTACCCTGCGATCGCCATCCTGGTGGACTGGCAGTATTTTGGGCACCGGCTGGGGGCGTTGCAGATGGCGGGGGTGCTTGTGATGGGAGCCGCTATTTGGTATGCGGAGCGCCGTGGCTCTGGCGACAAAGCACCGACACGAGATAAGACCCTGAACAGCCCTCAACCCACCGCAAACATCCGCGCACAAAGATAGTCCTGCAGCGCCCTGACCTTGGGCTGTGCATGCCGGCCCGCAGGCCACAAGTCGTGTAAACCCTCTTCGCGTTCCTTCAGCCCCGCCGTGGTGCACATCCGCCTGCCATTACTTGTTTGGCGAAAGGCCCGTCAGGATCGAACGGTGGTGCTGTTTATTTCTCAATTCGCCCGCTGATTGAATGTAAGTAGATGAAAATAGCTGACGACATATGTGCGAAAAGTACGAAACATTTCATGGATTAGCTGGAGGTAAGGGATGGTTAGGCGAACTTGGTTGATTGCGACGTTGCTGTCTATTTGTACAGCGCTGGCCGGTTGTGGCGGCGGTGGAGGTGGCTCAGACGAGCCCGCACCAAACCCTGGTACCAGTCCCTCCCCAGGCGCAGATCCTTCTCCTGGGACGGGGGGCGTCCCTGACGGCAATGCAGCCTCCTGGCTCCAGATCAGCCCTGCATCCATCTCGCAGACGGTGAAAGAGCGGAGCTTTATCGCACCCTTCAAGATCATCGGAAAATCAAACAAGGCTATTGATAAAGCTGCGTATTTCGCGTTCATTGACGTTGGTGGGGTATTTGATACCAGCACTGCATTTATAGAGAGAATGAACGATTCAAGCTATGAGCTAAATATTTCAATATTGAAAAGTGTGAAGCCTGGCAAGTACCGCGGATCTCTGAAGGTGCAGGTATGTAACGATGATCCCAAAGTTTGCAATAAGCCTTATTTCAAATCCCATTGGACGGTTCCATACGATATTGAAGTAAAGCCTTGGGCAGAGGTCCGCTCGGAGCATAAATTACTGGTATCTACCACTGGCGTTGCGCTGACGGATATGCCCAGGTACTCGAGGCTGACAAGGGCTGTACGGATCTCAGATAACCTTGGGAAAGCCAGTGGCTGGCAGGCAAAGTCCAATGAATCGTGGCTCGAAGTGACGCCGGCTGGTGTTGCGGGGGATGATTTGCATATAAAGGCAGATCCCACCTCGTTGGCCTTGAATACAATGAATTATGCGACCATCACTATAACGTCGCCGGATGAGTCCATTAAATCTGCTGAGTCGGTAATTGTGGCTGTCTGGAAGAGTGATGGAGACCTTCTTCAAGTGGTAAGCAGTCCTGCCAGAGCGGTTGTGTATCAAAACCTGTTGGCAGATCCAATTAAACCTCTGGTATACGCCAATGGAGGCGGAGAGGGTATAGATATTGTTCATGTCTACACGGGCAAGGTGGTCGGTGGCTTGTCTGCACCGGGTTCGTCGTTGAGCAAGATGCTGGCCTCTCCTGATGGACGATATTTGTATGCCTTGGACGCTGCTGAAAATAAAATCAAAGTATTTGACTTGGGTACTGCGCAATTGATCAACGTCTGGGCTCTGGATGCTGCAACGTTTGATGTGTCGAAGTACGACATGATCTATATCAGGCCCAATGGCGTAGGCTTGGTCGTAGTCACGAATGGCCAAGTTTTTCGCGCGTCTGACGGCAAGTCATTGACCAGCATTTTTGCGACAGCTCCAGCTGGTATGCAAATCGATACCTTCGCGGATTCAGATCTCAAATTGAGTCACCTGGCTGCCTCACCCGATGGGGGCAGAATCTATGCAACGGGGTCAGGTCAGCGGACACCATTTTATTTGGATCTTGACTATAGCGAAGTGAATGCAGGTACATTGTCCTTCACTCGGCCGGTTGCCTCCAGTGTCAGTGATGGAGGGGGCGGAGGGATGCTGGCTGCGGCTGGGGGAATTGCTACTTCGCGGGACGGCGAGCAATTGATGACCGTAAGCTATGGAGAGGATATTGCCCTTTGGGAGAAAGATAGCCTTGCGCGAGTAGGGACCTTGACCCATGGATTAACGCTGGCCCCAGAAACGCTGGTGATGGCAAACGACGGGAAAATGGTAGTAGGCAGCACTGATCCACGCGGAATGCAGTACTATATAGTAGGCATAAATGGTTATGTATTTAGTACCTTTTCAACCTATATTCAACCTAGGAGTACCGGCTTTAAGAATCCCACTTATGCTTGGGTGCCAGGATTGGTAATTTCTTCGGATAGTGGAATGGTTGTGCAGCGTGGCTATACTTATGATCGAGAAATTGCGTCTTGGGATGGGTATCCTGCGGGTCCAGAGTACCGTCTGACATTTACACCAATGATCGGTTGGCAAAGTAATGACTGATTGATCTCTATTGGGACGGGTTGAATCTGTCTTAATAGTGAATTGCTTGGTGATGTGTTAAAAATCCCGAGGGGGGTTTCATTTTGAATTGAAACACCTTCGGGATTTTTTTTTTGTTTGAGAATTTGATCCAGGTGGTTGAATATATCGCTGTATTTACTTCGTGCGAACTCTTTCACCTTCTCAACTTGCTGCCTAAGCAGGCAATCAGACAGACAGTATTAAAATCCTGAATACTTCTCAAGCCGCAGCAAACATCCGCGCACAAAGATAATCCACCAGCGCCCTGACCTTGGGCGCCGCATGCCGGCCTGCAGGCCACAGGATGTGGAACACCCCTTTGCGCTCCGCCAGCCCGGGCATGACCTGCACCAGCCGGCCATCGGCCAGCGCATCGCCAATGGCAAAGTCGGGCAGGCAGGCAATGCCGCGCCCCTGCAGGGCAAAGCAGGCGCGGGTTTCGATGTTGTTGCAGACCATGGATACCGGCAAGCTGATGGGCTCGCCATCGTCTGCGGTCGGAAGCGGCCAGGCCTCCAGCTTGCCGCTGTGAGGCCAGCGAAAATGCATGCAACGGTGCGATAGCAGGTCTTGCACCTTGTGGGGTGTGCCTTGGGCGGCCAGGTACTCCGGCGATGCCACCAGCAGCATTTTGAAATGGCCGAGCTTGCGGGCGACCAAGCCGGAATCAGCAGGCTCGCCGGTGCGCACCACGGCATCAAAGCCTTCTTCCACCACGTCCACCAGGCGGTCAGAAAAATCCAGGTCCAGCTGGATATCCGGATAGTCGCGCATAAAGTCAGCCAGCACCGGCAGCACCAAGGTACTCACCAAGGGCAGGCTCACCCGCAGACGCCCCCGGGGTGCCGACGAAGCCTGCGACAGCTCTGTCTGCGCCGCCTCAATCTCCGCCAGAATGCGCCTGCTGCGTTCCAGCAGCAGCAGGCCTTCAGCCGTGGGTGTAATGCTGCGGGTGCTGCGGTGGAAAAGGCGCACGCCCAGCTTCTCTTCGAGCCGAGCCACGCTCTTGCCCACGGCTGATGATGAAATGCCCAGCAGCCGGCCCGCCGCCGTAAAGCTGCGGGCCTCTGCGACCTGCACGAACACCGTAAATGCGTTGAGGCTATCCATGCGTTGTCACCTGCGTTTCTGGGCCTAGCTTGCTGCTGTTGATTGCGGACATCGCAGTCCTGAAAGTGCGGAACTCTATCCTAGTTTTTCTTGTATCGCCGACTACCTAAGCTGATGCCTGTGTTCCAACCGAGGTAGCGATGCTATGGATTTTTCAGTTTCAGACATGCACCACAGTGAGGTGCAGCAGGGCGCTTATGACAGGGCAGCGCCGTGGGCGCCTGTCGCCCAGGTATTGAATGCAGCCCTGGCCGAGCAGCGCCTGGTGGGTGCGGTGGTGCTTGTCTACCAGGATGGCCAGGCACTGTGCCGCATGGCTGCAGGCTGGGCAGACCGCGAGGCCCGCATAGCAATGGCCGAGGACACGGTGTTTCGCTGGGCCTCCGTCAGCAAGCCTGTCGTCAGCGCTGCGGTGATGCGGTTGGTAGCCGATGGACGCGAAGCGCGCATCAGCGTGCGGCAGTTGCTGAGCCACACCGCCGGTCTGGGCTACCGATTTTTTGAGGCACACGACCAAGGGTCCTATGCCCAAGCCGGTGTATCCGACGGCATGGATGCCAGTGGCATCGATCTGCATAACAACCTGTGCCGCATCGCCAAGGTGCCGCTGTTGTACGAGCCGGGCACCAGCTGGGGCTACTCCTTGGCCGTGGATGTGCTGGGTGGCGCGGTCCATCACCGGAATGTCACACGCGGACGGCAACAAACCTTAGTCATGGGAATACACCATCGGCACGAAGACCACACCATGTAACTGCTGTGGGCCAGCCTTGGCAACAAAGCCAAGGCGTTCATAGACGGGGACTGCATAAAGGGATGCGTTGACGGTGAAGGTGGAATGCTTGGACCGAAGCCGGGCATGCTGCCAAAGTGCGCGAGCGATACCCCGGCCCTGGGCGTCCGCCCTCACAAACAGATGGTAGACATGTGATCCGTCGCGGAATGCCACAACGCCACATAATCCCTCAGCGTCCTCCGCGACGTAATGCTTGAATTGCGAGGAGCCGATCCGCTCAGCGTAGGCGGAAGCAGTGAGTCCAGCCACGAAAGACCGGGACTCCGCAGCAGCCGGATCAGCGAGGAAGTAATGCGCCAAGCCGGTGACAAGGTGGCTGGCCGCTTCTGCATCGGATGCTGTTGCTTGACGAATGGCGAAGTTCATAGATACTTGGGATCGCAGGGGCTGAGATATTGGCTCTGAAGGCTGCGCCCGAGTGCGTTTGGCAATCTAGGGACCCTCTGCAAAACTCCCTGCCGTGGTCTGAACGCGGGCTCGGGCGATCCGCTGCGTTGTCTTCCTTGTCAATAGCTACGGCTATTGACTGCAGAAGACGCCTTGCGGCTCATCCCGATCCGCGTCCATCCCGCTTGGCGAGGGTTTTGCAGAGCATCCCTAGGCAATGGCAGATGGTCATGCTGCCTGGCTGCACATCTGCTTCGAATTGAATGGCGTTGCATAGGCATGGGCCTTCTACTTTCATGCTCATTCTTTCCAAGAATACGCCGTCAGCATGGCATGGGTAGTTCGGTCAGGAATGGGCATGACGCAGCGTTTGCAGTCGAACCCTTTACCTCAGGTTCAGCAGGTCAGAGGTCCACAATCACCAAACACCCATGGCTTCCCGCTAATACAGCATGAGGAACGCCTGCTTCGGCAATGTACATCTGGCTAGCTTCCACGCACAAGGCCTGGCCGGCGATTTCCAGCATCATCTGTCCACTCACGACCAGCAATGCCTCGTCGTAGTCATGCACTTCCTCGCCATACGGCATCTGGTCCATCCGCAGCAGTTTGATATTGGCCGATCCCACGGAGCCAAGCACGGTGGAGTTCCACGCAGCAGGCAGACCATTGGCGATGGCGTGGAGGTCAAATAAAGACATGCTTTTCTACTTCACAGTTTGGATCGCTCAGCGGTGCGCACCTCAGCACACTGCAGGCGCGACGGACGATCCACCGGCATGAACTGTAGCTGAATGCCTGCATCTTGTCGTACAGGCTTTCACGTCGGTAGCAGCCTATGAGCAGCTGACAGCAGCGGCAGATTCGGCCTGCGCTGTCTCTCGCCCTCGCATCTAAACCTGCACACCAGGTGCGGTGCCACTCATATCGCCGTCGCGAACAACAGCCTCTGCAGCATCCACAGATTGAGCGATACCACGACGGCGGCGCAGCTCCACAACAGGATAGCCATCGGTCTGCCAAAGGTCAGCGCTCCCAGCGCGTTGCGGCGGGTGGTGAACATCAGCAGCGGCACGATGGCAAAGGGCAGCTGCATGCTGAGAACCACCTGGCTGAACACCAGCAGGGCGCTGGCGCCTTCGCTGCCATACCAGGCGGTGGCGATGACGGCGGGCACGATGGCGATAAGCCGGGTCAGCAGCGCCCGCATCGCCGGCGACAGGCGAATCTGCAGAAAGCCTTCCATGACGATCTGGCCCGCCAAGGTGCCCGTTACGGAAGAGCTGAGGCCCGAAGCGAGCAGGGCGGTACCAAACACGGCGCTGGCAATGCCGACGCCCAACACGGGCGACAGCAAATGGTAGGCGTCTGAAAGCTCGGTAACGGGCGGCGTGCCCGGCCGGTTAAAGGCGCCAGCCGCTACGACCAAGATGGCGGCGTTGACAAACAGCGCCAAGCCCAGTGCGACGGTCGAGTCGATGGTGGCGTATCGGATCGCCTGGCGTGTGCCCTCCGGGGTCGTGCTGTGTTCGCGCGTCTGCACGATGGCCGAGTGCAGATACAGGTTGTGCGGCATCACGGTTGCGCCCACGATGCCGACGGCCAGGTAGAGCATTTCCGGGTTGGTCACGATCTCGGCGCGCGGAATGAACCCGGACAGCATGGTGGCCAGCGGGGGATGCAGCCACATCAGCTGGGCGCCGAAACAAATGCCGATCAAGGCCACGAGCCCGATGACGACCGCCTCCAGCGCGCGAAACCCTCTGCTTTGCAGCGCAAGAATCAGCATCACATCGACCACGGTGATGCAGACGCCCACGATCAGCGGCAGGCCAAACAGCAGATTCAGGCCGATGGCCATGCCCAGCACCTCGGCCAGGTTGCAGGCCACGATGGCAATCTCGCAAAAGAACCAGAGCATCAGGTTGATGCGCGGCGGAAACTGCTCGCGGCAGGCCTGGGCCAGGTCGCGGCCGCTGGCCAGGCCCAGCCGCACCGCAGCTGCCTGGAACAGCATGGCCATCAGGTTCGATGCAAAAATTACCGCCAGCAAGGAGTAGCCGAACTGCGAACCGCCCGCAATCGAGGTGGCCCAGTTGCCGGGATCCATATAGCCCACTGCCACGAGATAGCCTGGCCCGGCAAATGCCAGCATGCGCCTTGCGTTGGCTGACCGGCCGATGCCGCCCGGGACCGCAATGCTGCGGTGAACCTGCGGCAGGCTGGGCACTGAAGGTTTTTCGTTGTCTGGTTCCATGGCGTCCTGGCACTGGGACGGTAAGCCGCACGCTGGGTTGATCAGGGGGCTTGGTGTGCTGAAGGCGGGCGGCGGCATAAACGCTCTTTATCTGCCGGTGGATGTCTGGTGCAGCGCAGCCGAGGGGGTTGTTGCCGCAGGCCCCGCAATGATGTCGCCGCCGTTTAAAAGTGCCAGTAAATCGGTGGTGACGATGGCCAGTCCTGCGATGACGATCAAGCTCCCCACACAGCGACGTGCCAAGATGGCAGGTTTGAGCCGTCGCGTCTTGCTCAGGGCAACTGCTTCAGCGGATTGATGCAAAAAGGACTTCATCGCAACTCCTTCGCAGAGAAACACCGGTCTCGGGCCCGCCTGGTAGAAATCCTGCCCCAGAGTGGGGCAGGATACGGGTACGCCTTAAGCGAAGGCCGAGCTCATCACCAAGCCACCATTCACGCCAGCCGGGAAGAAGCCGCCCTTGGTGGCCGATTCCTTGGTCAGGTACACGATGTTCAGCACATCGCCTGGCGAACGGCTGTAGGCAATGCCGTCAGCATCCAGGGGCACGATGTTGGAGGTGGTGTCATCCCCCGTGATGCCCTGGTCCACATCGGACGAGCCATCGAGGCTGTCGCGCGCATCCGAGATGGCGCCAGCAGCCGTGCGCAGTGCAGGCGTTGCAAGACCTTTGGCGTAGAGCACTGTGCGCACCAGACCAGCGTGGTAAGCCTCAGCGGCCAAAATGCCGGCAGCAGCTTCCAAATAGGTCTTGTTGGTGATCAGCGGCGATGCGCCCTTGTAGGCCGTCACACCCACGTCCTCAAAGATAAAGGCGCCCAGCAGAAAGTTCTCGTCACTGGCATAGGGGTCAAAGGCCACGCCCGCACCCACCAAACCGGCTGCGCGCGCCGCCACCGAGAAGGCACCGTTCGGGTCCGTACCGCCGATATCGATCTGCGGCTGCGCCACCGCTGCCGAACCCAGCGCCTTGCGCAAAAAGGCCACGTGGGCGATTTCGTCCTGGGCGATCTCCTTGGCGTACTGCGCTACGACCGGATCTTTGAACGCCACCGCCCGCCCGCCGACGATACCGCCCTGCGTGCCCGTACCCGATTGCATATTGGCAGGCAGCCCCGTGCCAAACACCGCGTAGTGGTAGAACTGCGATTCCAGATATTCCAGGTTCAGCGCGAAGTTCAGAATCTCCACATCCGTCGGGCCGTTGTTCTGGGCATTGGCATCACTGCCACCACCCCCGCAAGCCGTCAAAATCGCACCACCTGCCATACCTGCTGCAACACCTCCAGTTTTTCTGAAGAATTGACGCCGGTCTTCCAATTTCTTGGCGCGTTGTTGCAATACACCTATCAACACTGATTCGTCAGACATGTGATTTCCTTTCGAGTTGCGCTTTACGCGCCTACCTACACAGGAATGCGCCTTCACAGGGAGGGCACACGGTGCAGCAAGAAGCAGCTCAGCACAAAAGCCTGGTCAGTGGAGACTGATGACGTCGGCTCTTGCTACTTGCGGTGTACGCAGCAGAACGAAAGGTGGATTCACTATTTTTGGGGTCTTTACAATTCGAGGTGTTTGCTAAATCGTTGGGATGAATTGCTGCAGATTTATCTAATGCGATTTGGATTTCGATAGAGATACTGGGCTTTGGCTGTGCTCTAAATCGCGTCTATGGAAACGACCAGCAAGGCCTGCACGTGCTGGACCTGCTCAATATCTATTGGAATAAGAAGAGCCGCTGCTGCGGTATAGCCCCGTAGTTGATGCCAGTGGGATTGCAGTCAGCCAGCGATATCAGGCGGCTTAGTTTTAGGCTCTGGAAGGCTTACGAGCGCCTGCCTTGGGCTCCCAAGCAGTGGAAGCCCGCGCAGAATTGAACCAGCTGAACGGGTGGTATCTCCTAAATCGAAGAGCGTCTGGCACTGCATCTTCAATCGCATCCTCCACGTCCTCACGCAACGGGCGCATGCGGTCGTGTCCCACGGTGCATGCGTTGACAACGAGGTCTCCCTCGCGGTACCAGTGCATCAGCCGGCTTTGGAAGAATGCACGACCACCGCGTTCCCAGGCTAGCCTGAATACGGTATCGCGATCTTTTCCAATGGGGCTTTTCCCCAAAGAGCACTGAAAGGGGATGGCGTTTATCAGCACAAGGCCGGTATCTGCGGTGATAGGCAGGCCTGCGGCAGCGATGCGCTGGCGGATGCGCTTGCCAGTGGGGCCGTTGGCAGGCCACGGCGTGTAGAAGAACTTGGCGCTGTATTCGTCAATGTGCGGCGATTCCATGACCAGCAGCACACATTGGTGGGGCGGGCGGATGTCTGGATTGCCATGCGCAGCGTCTGACCAGTCCGCTTTGTCTGCCAGGTTGGCGATGAGGCCTGCATACCTGTCTGGGCATTTACCTGGAAACTGCGGGTGGCTGGCGTGAACTATCTTGACGATGTGTTGGAACCATTCGTCGCTTCCCGCTAGGGCTGACTGTTCATGGGGGTCTGCTTGCATGGCGGAGGCGCCCGTTAATAGCGGAGATGGCTTGATTTTGGCCTGACCTTGCTTTTCCACATTGACGTCGACAACCGCATGGCAGCGGCATCTGGATGCCAAAAGAGCGCAATCAGGCCGTATCGCATTATGAACGCAGAGACTACTGCGCCCCGACCTCAAACCCCCGCAACGCACTCTCCAAGTTCAACCCCAAATCCTCACTCAAATACCCCCCTTCCTGCACGATCACGGTCGGCAGCCCCAGTTGCGCGATTTTTTCGGTGATGCGGGCAAAGCCGGGGGTGTCGATGGCCAGGGCTTTGTAGGGGTCGTGTTCGTGGGCGTCCAGGCCCAGGGCCAGGACCAGGGCGCCGGGGGCGTAGTGGCGAATAGCGGTGAGGGCGGTTTCCAGGGCGCGCAGGTACTGGTCGGTGGTAGTGCCCTTGGCCTGGGGCAGGTTCAGGTTGTAGCCCAGGCCTTCGCCTTCGCCGCGCTCATGCGCGTGGCCGGTGAAGAAGGGGGTGCAGAAATGCGGATCGGCGTGGATCGATACCGTCAGCACATCGTTGCGGCGCCAGAAGATGCCCTGGGTGCCGTTGCCGTGGTGGACATCGATGTCGAGCACTGCCACGCGGGCATGTTTGCTGCGCAGGTGCTGGGCGGCGATGGCGGCGTTGTTCAGGTAGCAAAAGCCGTTGGCGCGGTCCACATAGGCGTGGTGGCCGGGTGGGCGGCACAGCGCGTAGGCGGCTTGTTCGCCTTGCAGCACTAGCTCGGCGGCATGGGTGGCGCAGTGGGCGGAGTTGATGGCGGCATGCCAGGTGTGCTCGCCAATGCTGCAGGCGCAGTCACCCATGTGGTAGCCGGCCTGGCCCACTAAGTGATCCGGGTAGGTAAAGGGCTGGCCGGGGAAGGGAAAGACATTGGGCAGCACTTCGAGCGAGGCATCGGGCAGCGCCTGCCAGCGTTGCCAGGCAGTTTGCAGAAAGTGCAGGTACTCGGGGGTGTGGACGGCGGCGCGCGGGCCCGCGCCAAAGTCTTCGACCAGCATCGGCTGGTGGCCGGCCTTTTGCGCGGAGCGCAGCAGGATCTCGGCGCGTTCGGGTTGCTCGTTGCTCCGCTTGAGCTGGCCGCGCACCATGAATTGCTGCGGGTCGTGGCTGCGGTGCTCGTGGCTGTAGATGAATTTCATGGTCTTGGCGGTTTTCGTCGGGAGGAAGAAACGGGGGATGCGGCGGCGGTGGCCTTGGGCGGCTTCAGTGGGGTGACCGATGCGCTGCCGGTGTTGCGGGCCGGGGGCGTGGTGTCGGCGTCGGGTGCCTGGTCGCCTTGCAGCACCTGGGCATGGGCCTTGTCCTGGGCGTCCACCAGGTGAACGCGCAGCGCTTTTTCTGCGGCGTCGGCGTCGCGGCGCAGGATGGCATCGACAACAGGGAAGTGCGATTGCGCGATAAACACCGGGTCGCGGTACTGGCGCTCGATAAAGCCCTGGCAGATGCGGATCTCGGCCTGCATATTGGCAAAGATGCGCTGCAGATACTCGTTGCCCGACAGGCGCGAGATGGCGGTGTGCATGCCCAGGTCCATCGTCACCCGCTCGATATTGCTCAGGGTCGGCGCGCGCTCCAGCATGTCATCGGCATAGGCTTTGAGGGATGTCAGTTGCGCATCGGTCGCCACCACGCAGGCCAGGCGTGCGGCCATTACCTCCAGGCCCAGACGCACCTGGAACAGGTCCTGGATCTCCTTGGGGCTGAAGGTGCGCACGGTAAAGCCCTTGCGCGGCGTCGAGACGATAACGCCCTGGCTCTCCAGCCGGCGGGCCGCTTCGCGCAGCGGGGCGCGGCTCACGCCCATCTGGCGCGATAGCTCAGCCTCGACGATGCGCGAGCCCGGTGGCAGCCGGCCTTCAAAAATGGCCTGCAGCAGCTGGCGCTCCACCAGCTCCACCAGATCGGGCACCCGGATCGATGAAAAGCCGGGGTTGTCTGTCTCCTCGCCGTGCAGGGCGATGGTTTTTATGGGGGTCTCAGATGTCATGTCGGGGTGCCTGGTGAGCGGTATGCTTTTGCCGCCGGGGCCATGCAAGGTAGACGCCGGCAGCGCTGATCATCAGCATGCCATAAAGGGCCAGGCTGTCTGGCGGCCGTTGGAACCAGAACGTGCTGATCAATACCGCCAGCAACAGTTGTACATAATTCATCGGCGCCAGGGTGGATGCCGAGGCGCGCTGAAAGGCTTGCAGCAGCAGCAACTGCGCGCCACCACTGACAAAGCCACCCGCTAGCAGCAGGGCCATATGCGGCGCATCGGGCCATTCGGTAATCGGGTGGAAGAGGGCCGGCAAGTTGGTGATGACCAGGCAGAACAGCGCCATATAGGCAAACTGCACCGCCGTGGGCACCACGCCAGAGAGCTTGCGGGTGAGCACCTGGAACAGCGCATAGCAGACGGCCGATATCGCCATCAGCACCGTGCCGGCCAGTGGCAGCGCATTGCCCGGTCGCACGATGAGCAGCATGCCGGCAAAGCCCAGCAGCACCGCCACCCATTGCACGCGGCCCACCCGCTCGCCCAGCAGCCAGGGTGATAGCGCCACCATGATGAGGGGCGCGGTGAAGTAGATGGCGGTGGCCTCGGCCAGCGGCATCGTTGCCAGCGCCGTCATAAAGCAGGTGGCCACAATGGCCAGCATCAGGCTGCGCAGCAGCAGCAACTTGCCGCTGCGCAGGCGCCCCCAGCGCAGCGCAGACCAGTCGCCATGCCGGTGCATGACCCACAAGGCCAGCACGCCGATGGCGGCGTAGCGCGAGAGGTTCATCACCGTGGCCGGGAACTGGGCCAGCATGTGCTTGGCAAAGGCGTCGTAGCAGGCAAAACACAGCAGCGCTGCCAAAAACAGGCCCAGCCCCTGGCGCAGCCGGCGCGCGGCATCGGCATCGCGCTGCGCTGGCAGGGGCTCCGGGCTGCCGATTTGGCGGCTGGGCTGTGCGGCCTGGTCAGCCATGGAGGCCTTCTAAAAAGGCCTGCAGGCCCGGTCCGATCGCTTCGACCAGGTAGCCGCCTTCTTGCACCACCACCAGGGGCAGGCCGAGTGCGCGCAGCTTTTGGCCGACGGCGCGGTAGGCCTCAAAGTCCACCTTCAGCACGCTGATCGGGTCGTCCTTGAAGGTGTCAAAGCCCAGGGCCAGCACGATGGACTGCGGGGCAAAGGCACGCACTGCCTCCAAGCCGCTGTCCACCGCAGCCAAAAACTCCGCATTGCCGCTGCCATGGGCGAGGGGCAGGTTCAGGTTGTAGCCTTCGCCCGCGCCGGCGCCACGCTCCTGGGCGTAGCCGGTGTAGAACGGAAAGTAGCTGCTGGTCTCCGCATGGGTGGAGACCGTCAGCACATCGTCCCGGGCGTAGAAGATGCTTTGCGTGCCATCGCCATGGTGGGCGTCCACATCGAGCACGGCCACCCGCCCAAAATGCGCGGCCAGGCGTGCGGTGGCGCAGGCGTTGTTGTTGACATAGCAAAAGCCGCTGGCCCGGTCCCAGTGCGCATGGTGGCCCGAGGGGCGGCACAGCGCATAGGCCATGCGCTCGCCGGCAATCACCGCATCGGCGGCAGCCACGGCGCTGTGGGCCGAGCGCAGGATGGACTGCCAACTGTCCGGCCCCAGCGGGCAAGACAGATCGCCCAGGTAGTAGCCGGTTTGCGGCACCAGCGCGGACGACGGGCAGGGCGCGCGGCGCTGGCCGGCGGGCACGCCCGCGTAGGGCGAGAGGTTGGCCATCACCTCGGGGCCGGCATTGGCGCCGCCGTCCAGCATCGCTTGCCAGCGCGGCCAGGCGGTTTGCAGGTAGTCCAGGTAGTGCGGGGCGTGTACAGCCTCCAGCGGCGCGCGGCCAAAATCAGGCGGCTCGCTGACGGCCAGGCCCGCCTGCTGCAAGGCATCGGCCAAGGTCTCTGCGCGGCTGGGCAGATCGGGCGCGGGCACCAGCTTGCCCAGGCGCATGAACTGGCTGGGGTGGTGCAGCGCTTGATCGGGGCTGTAGAAGGCTTGCATGGCGGAGCTCATGGCAGGGTGGCCTGCAGCTTGTCCAGCGACCGGTCCAGGCGGGCAAACATCTCGGCCATCTCAGCCTCGGTGATGATCAGCGGCGGGCACAACGCCACGGCATCGCCCATGGCGCGCACAATCAGGCCTTCTTCCTGGGCGTACTGGGCCAGGCGGTAGCCCAGCTTCAGGGCCGGGTCAAAGGGTTGGCGCGTGGCCTTGTCGGCGACCAGCTCAATGGCGCCGATCAGGCCCACGCCCCGGGCCTCGCCCACATAGGCGCGGTCCAGATAGCCGCGCAGGCGGCTTTGGAAGATGGGGCTCAGCTGGTTGACATGGGCCAGGATCTGCTCGTCCTCATAGACCTTGAGCGTCTCCAGCGCCACCGCCGCCGCCACCGGGTGGCCGGAATAGGTGTAGCCATGGCCAAAGGTGCCGATCTTGCCGCTGTTGGCGGCCATGGCTTCGTAGATCTTGGGCGCAACCATGACGGCCGAGATCGGCACATAGCCCGAGGACAGCGCCTTGGCACAGGTGAGGATGTCCGGCTGGATGCCGAAGGTGTGCGAGCCAAACATCTGGCCGGTGCGGCCAAAGCCGCAGATGACCTCATCGGCCACCATCAGCACCTCGTACTTGCGCAGCACGGCCTGGATTTTTTCAAAATAGGTCTCGGGCGGCACGATGACGCCGCCAGCGCCCATCACCGGCTCAGCAATGAAGGCGGCCACGGTCTCAGGCCCTTCTTGCAGAATGCGCTGCTCCAGCGCATCGGCCAGGCGGGTGGCAAAGTCGGCCTCGCTCTCGCCCGGGTTGGCATAGCGGTAGTGGTGGGGGCATTCCACATGGCCGATGCGCGCAATCGGCAGGTCAAAATCCTGGTGGTTGGCGGGCAGGCCGGTCAGGCTGGCGGCCGCTACCGTTACGCCGTGGTAGCCGCGCTGGCGCGAGAGGATCTTTTTCTTGGCGGGCTTGCCAATGGCGTTGTGGTAGTACCAGATGATCTTGATGGCCGTGTCATTGGCCTCCGAGCCCGAGTTGGCAAAGAAGACCTTGGCCATCGGCGCTGGTGCCAGCTGGATCAGCTTGTCGGCCAACTGCGCCACGGCCGGGTTGGATCGGTGGTTGAAGGTGTGGTAATACGGCAGCGTCTTGAGCGCATCAATGCCGGCCTGCACCAGGCGCGGGTGGCTAAAGCCAAGGGAGCTGCACCACAGCGCCGACATGCCCTCGATGTACTTGCGGCCTTGCTCGTCAATCACATGGATGCCATCGCCACGCGTGATCATCAACGGGCCCACGTCCTCGTGCGTAGCCAAGTTGGTGTAGGGGTGCAGGTGGGCGCCAATGTCCTGTGCGTCCAGCGCGCTGCGTTTTGGGGTGTTGTCTGCTGCGTTCATGTCCAAATCTCCTGGGGGGCTGGGTGCTGCTTGCGATTGATCGGGATTGCGGGGGCGTCAGTAACCGCGTCCCAGGTCTACGGCCACCTCGGCGGCCTGGCCTGCACGGATGCGGCTGAAGTTATGGGCGGTCTGCCGGGCGATGACGCGCGGGTCGGTGCGGGTGGCGATGTGCGGGGTCACCAGAATGCGCTCGTCCTGCCAGAAGGGGTGCTCCGCCGGCAGCGGCTCAGCGCTGAAGGTGTCCAAGGTGGCTGCTCCAATCTGGCCCTCGGCCAGCGCGGTCAGCAAATCGGCCTCGACCAGGTGCGCGCCCCGGCCTACATTGATCAGGTGCGCGCCACGCGGCAGCTGGCGCATCAAGGCCAGGTCGAGAAAGCCCTGGGTCTCATCGGTCAGCGGCAGCAGGCACACCAAGGTGTCGCAACCACTCAAGAACTCTGCCTTCTGTGCTTGGCCGTGGAAGGTCTGTAAGCCTTCCAAGCCAGCGGGCAAGTCCTGCTTGGCTGATCGGCTCCAGCCGCGTACCTGGTAGCCCATGGCCAACAGCGCTTTGGCACAGCCTTGGCCCAGGGTGCCCAGGCCAGCGATGCCCACGCGGTGGCGGCTGGGCGCAACGATGGACTCCTCGCGCCACTGGCGCTGCGCCGCATGCGCCACATAGCGGTCCATATGCCGCTGGCGGTGGATCACCGCCCAGCTGACAAACGCTGTCATGCCGTAGCCCATGGTGCTGTCCACAATGCGGCACACGGGGGTGCTGGCAGGCAGGGCCTGGGTGTCGATATGGTCGATGCCGGCAGCAATCGATTGCACCAGCTGCAGGCCAGCGCCTTGGGTCAACTGCGAGAGTTGGGCTGCGGGTGGGTGCCAGCACACTGCCACTTCGATGTCGTCGTGCTGGCCGGCATCGAGCAGCGCCTGCAGCTCGGCACCCAGCAGCAGCCGGCTGCCGGGGAACTGGGCCTGGTAGGCGGGCAGCAAAAAGTCCATCGCAATGCTCTTGCTCAAAAACGCAATGCTGCGGGGCGCGGCGGCCTGGGCATCGGAGCTGGGCATGGCGGTCATGCGCGGCTCCGCGCTGGTGCGTTATCCGCTTCAGTCTCGTCGCGGCGGTGCTCCAGCGAGGGGATGGCGTCAATCAAGGTTTGCGTATAGGCGTGCTGCGGGTTGCCCAGTACCTGGGCGGTGGGGCCGTATTCCACAATCCGGCCCCGCTGCATGACGGCCAGGTGGTCGCACATCTGGCCGGCCACGCGCAGGTCATGGGTGATGAAGACCATGCTGAGCTGAAAGCGCTCGCGTACCTCGGCAAACAGCTTGAGCACCTGGGCCTGCACGGACACATCGAGGGCAGACACGGGTTCGTCGGCCACCAGCAGCGAAGGCTCCATCGCCAGCGCGCGGGCAATGCCAATGCGCTGGCGCTGGCCGCCAGAGAACTCATGCGGGTAGCGCTCGGCCGCCTCTGGGCCCAGGCCCACCAGCTCCAGCAGCTCCATCGTGCGGCGCATGGCCTCGGCCTTGGGGACACCCTGGGCAATGGGGCCGCTGGCAATGGCCGAGCCAATTTTGTGGCGCGGGTTGAGCGATGCATAGGGGTCTTGGAAGACCATCTGGATCTTGCCCTTGGCCTGCCGGCGCAGCGCGGCGCCGGAGCTCAGACGCTGGCCGTTGAACAGGATCTCGCCGCTGTCAAACGGTGCCAGGCCCACAATGCAGCGGCCGAGCGACGACTTGCCCGAGCCAGACTCTCCAACGACGCCTAGTGTCTGGGCGCGGCCCAGGTCAAAGCTGATGCGCTCGGCGGCCACCACCTCACGCGCGGGCCGCAAAAATCCGCCGCCAGTGCGGTAGACCTTGCACAGGTCTTTGACCTGCAGCACCGGCTGCGCGGTGCTGGCCTGGGTCTCGCGCACATTGCCATGCGGAATGGCGGCCAGCAGCTTCTTGGTATAGGCGTGCTGGGGGTTGCGCAGCACCTGGCCGGCCGGGCCGGCTTCCACCACCACACCGGTTTGCATCACCACCACATGGTCGGCAATCTCGGCCACCACGCCAAAGTCGTGGGTGATAAACAGCATGGCCATGCCGCGCTTTTTCTGCAGCGCGCGCATCAGTTGCAGGATCTGTGCCTGCGTGGTCACATCCAGCGCGGTGGTGGGCTCGTCGGCGATCAGCAGGCTGGGCTCCAGCAGCATCGCGATGGCGATCATCACGCGCTGGCGCTGGCCGCCCGAGAGGCGGAACGGGTAGGCGTCAACCATGCGCTCGGGCTCGGGCAGGCCCACATCGGTCAGCGCGGCGATGATGCGGCGGCGCTTGTCGGCAGCGGGCAGCTGCAAGTGGGCATCCAGTGCCTCGGCCATCTGGTCGCCAATGCGCATCACCGGGTTCAGCGCCGTCATCGGCTCCTGGAAGACCATGGCCATGCGGCTGCCACGCAGCTCGCGCAGCTGGTCTTCGCTCAGGCTCAGCAGGTCTTTCCCGTCAAACAGGATCTCGCCAGCGAGCGGCTCCACCTTGGGGCGGGGCAGCAGGCCCATGATGGCGTTGGCGATCATCGACTTGCCCGAGCCCGATTCGCCAACCACGCAGAGGGTTTGGCCGGGGAGGATCTGCAGGTTGGCCTGGGTGACCGCCAAGGCGCGGTCGGCGCCTAGGGGCAGGCGGATGTCCAGACCGCGCACGGTCAGCACTGGCTCGGGGGCGGCGGGTGCGGCGGGGGTTTGGGCAAGCATATGCAGGGCTTCGTGTGAATAGGCGTTCATTTCGTCTTCCCGTCCTGGCGGGCATTGAGACCGTCGTTCAACCCTTCGCCGACCAGGTTGAAGGCCAGCACGGTCAGCAAGATGGCGACGCCGGGGAACACGGCCATCCACCACGCCTGGCGCAGCACGGTGCGGGCCGAGCCAATCATGTAGCCCCAGCTCATCAGGTTGGGATCACCCAGGCCCATAAAGCTCAGGCTCGATTCGAGCAGGATGGCGGTGGCCACCATCAAGGAGGCCATCACCACGATGGACGAAGCGGCATTGGGCAGGATCTGCGCCAGGATGATGCGCGGCGTGCTTTGGCCGGCCAGCTGGGCAGCGGCAACAAAGTCACGCTGGCGCAGGGTCAGGAACTCGCCGCGCACCAGGCGCGCTACTGGCGGCCAGGACACCAGCGCAATGGCAACGATGATGGAGTTGACCGAGGGCTCAAAAATGGCTACCAGCACCAGGGCCAGTGCAAAGCTGGGCACGGACTGGAACATTTCGGTAAAGCGCATCAGGGTGGCATCGACCCAGCCACCAAAGTAGCCCGAGATGGCGCCAATGCCCACGCCAATCAGCAGCGACACCAGGGTGGAGATCACCGCGATCAGCAGCGAGATGCGGGCGCCCAGCACCAGGCCCGAGAGAATGTCGCGGCCCATGGTGTCGGTGCCCATCGCAAAACCGGCGCGCTCCATCGGTGCCAAAAACGGCTGCTCCACCATGTCCCAGGGGTTGTGCGCAGCCAGCAGCGGGCCAAAGCAGACCACGAGCGCCACGACCAGCAAGATGGCCAGGCCCAGCAGGGCGCCACGGTTGCGGCAAAAACGGCTCCAAAAGGTCGAACGGTGCTTGTTCTTGGCGGAGGGCGTTGCGGCCGCCAGGGCCGGCTCAGAGAGTGCAGTCATAGCGAGGCTCCGTTTCAGCCCAGCTCGATCCGGGGATCGACCAGGGTGTAGACAAAATCAGTGATCAGGTTGAACAGCACCGCCACGGCGGCTGCGACCAGGAAGCAGCCCAGCAGCAGGTTGTAGTCGCGCTGCAGCAGGGCATCAAACATCAGGCGGCCAATGCCGGGCCAGGCAAACACGGTCTCGGTCAGCACCGCGCCGCCAATCAGGCCGCCGGCCTGGATGCCCGCCAGGGTGACGATGGGCAGCAGGGCATTGCGTAGAATGTGCTGGCGCTGGATGCGGCCCATGCGCACGCCCTTGGCGCGGGCGGTTTTGACAAAGTCCATCTGCGCGACTTCGAGCATTGAGGCCCGGGTCATGCGGGCATAGACCGCCATATAGAAGAGCGCCAGGGTGAGCGAGGGCAGCACCAGATGCTGGGCAATGTCCCAGGCACGGGCAAAGCCGGTGGCATCGCTGCCGACGGTGAAATAGCCAAAACCGGGCAGCCAGCTCAGCTGCACCGAGAACACCAGCACCGCCATCATCGCCAGCCAGTACAGCGGCGTGGCATAGAACACCAGCGCCACAAAGGTGATGGCGCTGTCCACCCATTTGCCGACATGGCGGCTGGCCGTTGCGCCCAAGGCCACGCCAAAGATCAGCGACATCACAAAGGCGCTGCCGGTGAGCAGCAGGGTAGCGGGCAGACGCTCTGCAATCAACTCCAGCACCGGGCGCTGCTGGCGATACGAGAAGCCCAGGTCCAGCTGCGTGATGTGGCCCAGGTAGTTGGCCAGCTGGGTGGTGACGGGTTTGTCCAGGCCAAACTGCTCGCGCAGCTGGGCGACAAACTGCGGGTCGGATGCCCCCGCTTCACCCGCTATCACCGCGACCGGGTCGCCGGGCGCTGCGCGGATCAGCATGAAATTGACGGTAGCTATGCACATGAGCACCAGCAGACCCTGGAGCACCCGGACGGACATGTAGCGGAGGCGGTTCATAGCGGGGAGACCTTGGAGCGAGACAAAAGCGCTGCCATCCCGCACGTGCCAGTGGGGGCTGGCAGCGTGCGGAACTCAGCAAAGAAGAAAACCATGCTGCGGCGCTGGGCCGCAGCGAGTAGCGACCGCTTTAGCCTATCGAGGCACGGCTCAGGCTGTCGTTCAAACCCACGCCGGAGCTGATCGGGTTCTTGATCTTGGTCCGGTAGAGCGTGGGGAAATTAATCTCATGCAACCAGGCCACGGGCACCTCTTCGGTCAGGATCTTCTGCACCTCGGCATAGGCCTTGGCGCGGTCGGCATCGGTCAGCGCCTTGGCGCCGGCATCAAACAGCGCATCCACCTTGGGGTTGACATAGCCTTCGATGTTGTTGAACGGCGAGCCCTTGGCAATTGTGTGGCTGGTGTAGGTACGGGCGACGCCCAGGGCAGGATCGGGGTACTGGTAGACATAGATGATGGCCATGTCGAAATCCCATTCGGCGGTGCGCTGGTTCCAGCCGGCCACATCGGTGCCGGTGGTCTCCACCTTGATGCCGGCCTGGATCAGGTTCTGGCGGATCATCTCGGCCAGGCGCTGCCAGGATTCGCCATAGGGCAGCGGCAGCAGTTTGACGGTTTCGCCCTTGTAGCCGGCTTCCTTCAGCAAGGCCTTGGCCTTGTTCAGATCACGCGGGTACTTGGTGACATCGTCAGAGGCGAACTTCACATGCTGGTTGAAGGGGCCGGCCGCTGTCTTGGCAAAGCCCTGCCAGGCGACCTTGACCATGGCTTCGCGGTCCATCGCATACATGACGGCCTGGCGGAACTTGGGGTTGTCAAAGGGCGCCTTGCGGTTGTTGAGCACCAGCCAGGAGTGAGGCGAGTAGAACTCCCAGCCCTTGGTGGTGACGGCAGCTCCAGGCAGCTTGGCCAGGCGCGCCACATCAAAGAACTCGACCGCGCCGCCGGGCACCACATCGACCTTGCCCGATTCAAACGCCGCAGCGCGCGAGGCCGCATCCGGGATGATGTGGAAGTAGAGGTTCTCCACCATGGGCTCGCCCTTGGTGTGATAAAGCTCATTGGCCACCAGCTGGATGTAGGAGCCGCGCACCCATTCCTTGTACTTGAAGGGTCCGGTGCCAATCGGCTTGGCATTGGCCGGGTTGGTGGCGAAGTCGGTGTTTTCGTAGATGTGCTTGGGGATCATCGGCATCGAGCCGGTGTCAAACAGGCTGATGAAAGGGCCAAACGGGTACTTGAGCTTGAACTCCACCGTGTTGGCATCGATGGCGCGCACGCTCTCCAGCGGCTCCAGCGATGCGCGCAGGCGCGCATGGGTCTTGCGCAAAAACTTGTCGACCGAGAACACCACGTCATCGGCAGAGAAGGGCTTGCCGTCATGCCACTTGACGCCGGACTTGAGCTTGAAGGTGTAGGTCAGGCCGTCATCGGAGCGGGTCCAGGCCGTAGCCAGCAGGCCATGGGGTTCCAGCTTCTCGTCGTAGCGCAGCAGGCCTTCGTAGATATAGCCGGAGACCAGCTGGGTAGGGCCGTTTTGCACAATGCCCAGCATCAGGCCCGAGGGCTCGGGCTGCACCATCACATTGATCGTTCCCTTGGTCTGCTGCGCCAAGGCCGCCATGGGCACGCCCGCAATGCTGAGGCCGGCTCCCGCCAGGCTGTAGGAGATGAGTTCACGCCGATTGATCATGGTTGCTTCCTGTCTTGGTATCGAGGGGTGCCTGGGCCGGGCGGGCTTGCGGCGGTGGGGCCGCAAAGGCGGCGGCATGCAAGGGTCGGGGGGTCTTCAGTTGCGGGTCAGTCGCGCTGGTCAGTCGCGGTAATGGCTGCGGCCCGGGGGCTGCAAAAAGCCCAGTAGGCCCTGCCATTCGCGTTCATGCGGATCGGCACGCTTGGGCTGGCCGGGCATCACATCGGTGTCGCCGCTTTCGTACTGACGGGCGGTCAGCTCGCAGACTTCGGGCGGCACGGGGTTGATGGCCTGGCCGCTCGATTGGATAGCCAGCTGCACGCGGCAGGCGCGGTCCAGGTTGAGCATGAGGATGAAGGCCTCGGCCACGCTGTTGCCCAGGGTGAGCAAGCCGTGGTTGCGCAGCACCATGGCCTTGGCCGTGCTGCCCAGGTCGGCGACCAGGCGTTCGCGCTCATGCAGATCCAGCGCAATGCCTTCAAAGGTGTGGTACGCCACGCGGTTGTAGAACTGCAGTGCCCATTGGTTGCTGGGCTGCAGGCCGCATTGCAGTGACGACACGGCCACGCCGGCTTCGGTGTGCGAATGCACCACGCAGGCCGCATCATGCCGGGCGGCATGTACGGCGCTGTGGATCACAAAGCCGGCCGGGTTCACCTGGTAGGGCGTGTCCTCAACGATGCAGCCTTCGGCATCGATCTTGACCAGCGAGCTGGCCGTGATGTCCTTGAACAAGGTGCCAAAGGGGTTGATGAGGAACTGGTCATTGCGGCCCGGCACCCGCGCCGAGATGTGCGTGTAGATGCTGTCGTCCATCCCGAAATGGGCCATCAGGCGGTAGGCGGCGGCCAGGTCTTCGCGAACCTGCTGTTCGCTCTCGGTGTGCGCATTCTTGTAGCCGGATTGGACTTCGGCATCAGCCATTGCAAGCATTTTTGTCCTCGTTAATAGGTGTCGTCTAGCGACAGTCGTCTGTCGACAGGGCATAAGTTAACAGACTGAATCGCCCATGAAAAGGGTTTGGGACTAGGTGATTTCCAGCATGCGCGCTTTGATCTGTCTCAGAAAATTTGCAAAGCACCACAATGGGTTACGTGGCTATCGCGTTGCCTGGATATGGTGCAGGAATCCGCAAAAAATGCCTTGGCTTGGTGCATGCGCGACTGCACAAGCGGCGCTGTGCACCATCGCGGTGGCATGGGTGTTTTCCCTGGTTTGGGGGTTTTGGTGCTGCTGAAATTGACCGTGGCCCAGACCTTGGCTTGGCGGTTGGCGCGCGACTAGCCAAGCTCTGCTCGGTTAAGATGGCGCCTGCTCCGGGGTGCACGCCAGTGCTGAGATCTACACCCGAGAACTTGAACCGGGTCATTCCGGCGGAAGAAGAGCCAACTCCCTGCCATGGGGCGCCTTGCGCGCATGGGGGGGAGCCTTCGGAGCATGACATCACCGCTCTCGAAGGAATTCCATGGACAAGGCCGATACGCTGGTCGCAGACCTGCTTGCATTCATCGCAATGGATGGCTGCACCGATGACCAGTTTGACCAGCTTGCGCTGCGTCTTTTTGCCTACCAATACGCATCCAATACACCGTTCCGCAGCTTTTGCCAGCGCCGTGGTGCCAGCCCGCGCACGGTCAAGACCTGGAGCGATATCCCCGCCGTGCCCATCGATGCCTTCAAGGCGCTGGAGCTGCGCAGCGAGCCGTCATCGCCGACCGAACGTGTCTTTATGACCAGCGGCACCACCGGCCGCGCCGCACGGGGCCGGCATTTTCATCCCGCCTTGCAGGTGTATGACCTGTCGATGCAGCAGCACTTCGCCACCCGCTTTATGCAGGGCACGGCGCGCATGCCCATGGGCATCCTGTTCCCCGATGAAGTGACCATGCCCAACTCCTCGCTGGCGCATTACCTGGCGCTCGCCAAGTCGGCGTTTGGTACGCCGGAGAGCCGCTATTTTCTGGGGCCGGAGGGCCTGGACATGGACGGGCTCTGCGCCGTGCTGGAAGCGGCCGAGCGCACAGGCCAGCCCTATGCGCTGCTGGGCGCCAGCTTCAGCCTCGTGCATGTGATGGATGCGCTGCGCGCCCAGGGCCGCCGCTTTCAGCTGCCAGCGGGCAGCCGCATTTTGGACACCGGTGGCTACAAGGGCCAGTCGCGCGAGCTGCCGTTGGCCGACTTTTATGCCGGCCTGACCGAGCTGCTGGGCGTGCCGCCCGAGCTCTGCATCAACATGTATGGCATGACCGAGCTGAGCACCCAGTTCTACGACAACGGCAATGCCAGCTTGCCCTCCGTCAAATCCGGGCCGCACTGGATTCGCTCACGCCTGGTCGAGCCCGTCAGCGGCCGCAGTGTGGCGCCGGGTGAGCGCGGCATTCTGGTGCACTGCGATCTGGCCAACTACAACGCGGTCAGCACTATCCTGACCGAAGACGTGGGCCTCTGGGCCGATGGCGGCTTTTTGCTGCTGGGCCGGGCCGAAGGAGCCGCAGCCAAAGGCTGCTCCTTGGCCGTCGATGAGTTTGTGCAAGCGGCGCGCGCATGATCCCGCAAACCGCTGAACGCATGCGCGCCGGCTACTTGCCGGGCTTGGATGCCAACCAGCTGCGCTGGCAGGTGCTGGTGTTTGAGCGTGCGGGTAAGCGGCTGGAGGTTGAGGTGCCCCTGCTTAGCGGCGCGCAGATGCAGGCGCTGACCGAGCGGGTGCGTGCGGCTGCGCAGCGCCAGTTGCAAAGCATGCCTTTGGCCGAGATAGTTGGCGCTATTGACCGCGCCATTGCCCGCCTGCTAGACCCTGCCGACCCCTATCGCCGCCAGATCGATGCCTGTCTGCCCCCTGTCTGCGGTTATGACGCGGCGATGGTGCGCCTGGGACTGAACGGGCTGTTCAAGACTTTCAGGGCGCCCCAGCTATGGCGCTTTATTGGCGAGGATTTTGCCAATCCCGCTGTGCTCGATGGCTTTGTGCCTGCCATCAAAGGCGGGGCCGTGCGCGCCTATGGCCCGGGCCTGCTGCTGCACAGCTGGGCCGGCAATGTGCCGGCGCTGTCGCTGTGGAGTCTGGTTTGCGGCCTGCTCGTCAAAGCGCCCAGCGTGGGCAAGCTGGCCAGTGCCGAGCCGCTGTTTGCCGGCTGGTTTGCGCGCTTGCTGGCGGAAGTGCATCCACCACTGGCCGACTGCCTGGCCGTGGTCTGGTGGCCCGGCGGCGCCCAGACGGGCGACAGCGCCGAAGGCGCGCAAGTGCTCTACGCCGAGGCCGATACCGTGATGGCCTATGGCAGCAACCAGACCCTGGCCGCGCTGCGTCAGCAGCTGCCGGTGACGACACGATTTTTGCCCCATGGCCACAAGCTGGGTTTTGGCATGGTGGGTAGGGCGGCACTGGATGCCGTCAAAGCCCCAGCCAACGCGCGGCTGGCGGCCTGGGATGTCATGCGCTACGACCAGCAAGGCTGCTATTCGCCCCATGTGTTTTATGTAGAGCGGGGCGCTACCGTTTCGCCACGCGCCTTTGCCGCATACCTGGCCGCCGAGCTGGCCAACCTGCAGCAGCGCTTTGCGCGCCGGCCGCTGGACCTGGAAGAGGGCGCCGGCCTGGCCCGCTGGCAGCAGTCGCTGGAGTGGCGTGCACCGGCAGACGATGGCGCCGCCCCGCAGCTAATTGGCCCGGCCGATGCGCCCTGGAGCGTGGCCTATAGCGACAGCCTGGAGCCGCTGGCGCCCACCGCCCTGTACCGCAGCATTGTCGTGGTGGGGGTAGACAACCTGGACGGCGTTGTGCCCTTGGTGGCAGCCCAGCGCGACTACCTGCAGACCGCCGGCCTGGCCGTGGGCCCCGAGGATTTGTACCGTTTGGCAGGCCTGCTGGGCGCCGCCGGCGTCACCCGCATCAGCGCGTTGGGCGCCATGGGCGTGCCCGAGGCCGGCTGGCACCACGATGGGCGCTTTAGCCTGCTCGATCTCGTGCGGATGACCGAGATCGATGCCGCTGCCGAGGCCGCCGCCCAGCCGCTGGCGCGCTATGCAGACTGAGGGCGGCGCAATGGCATGGATTGATATCGAGCGCCTCAGCTTTGCCTACCCGGGCCAGGCTCCGGTCGTGGATGGCGTGAGCTGGCAGATGGCGCAAGGCGCCTTCCACTGCCTGCTGGGCCGCAGCGGTTGCGGCAAGACCAGCTTGCTCCAGCTCGTCGCTGGTCTGCTGCAGCCGCAGGCGGGCCGCATTGTGCGCGCAGGCGGTGCGCTGGCAGCGCCCGGTCCGCAGCTTGGCGTGATGTTCCAGTCGCCCACTTTGTTGGACTGGTTGACGGTGCTGGACAACGTGCTGCTGCCGCTGTCGCTGCAGCGCAAACCCACGGCGCAGGACCGTAACGCCGCCGAGCAGCTGCTGGCCCAGCTGGGGCTGGCGGCGCTGCTCCACCAGCAACCCGGCCAGCTATCCGGCGGCCAGCAAAGCCGGGTGGCGCTAGCGCGGGCCTTGATTCGCGAGCCGGCCTTGCTGTTGCTCGACGAGCCCTTTGCATCACTCGATGCCATCACCCGCGCCGAGTTGCAAGACGAGCTGCTGCGCAGCTGCCGCGCGCGGGGCACTACCGTGCTCTTTGTCACCCATGACATCAACGAAGCCGTGTACCTGGGGGATAGGGTGGCGCTGATGCATGGCGGGCGCCTCGTCGCTGATATGGCCATTGATCTGCCGATGCCCCGCACCCAGGCCATGCGCCATGGCGCGGCCTTCAACGCCTATGCAGCCCAAGTGCGCGCCGCGATGGACGGGGCCAGCGCATGAACCCGATTCTTCTAGCCCGGCTTTGGGCCGCTGCGCTGCTGGTGCTGTTGCTGGCCGTGTGGGAAGGCGCTGGGCGCTTGGGCGGCATCTCTGCCTTGGTGCTGCCGGTGCCGTCCGCCATCCTGCAGGCCTTGTGGACGGGGCTCGCGTCCGGCTACTTTTGGCCGCACTTATTGGCCACCGTGCAGGCGGTGCTGCTGGGCCTGGCGGCCGGTGCCTCTTTTGGCCTGTTGGCAGGGATGGCCTTGGCCGAGTCGGTCTTGCTGGAGCGCGTGCTCAAGCCCTATGTCGTCGTTAGCCAGGTGGTGCCCAAGCTGGCGCTGGCGCCGCTGTTTGTGCTGTGGTTTGGCTTTGGCATGCTGCCGACGGTGCTGATCACCGCCTTGGTCTGCTTTTTCCCGCTGATGGAAAACACCTTGACGGGCCTGCGCCAGGTCGATGCGCAGCGCTTGCAGCTGTTCCGCATGCTGGGGGCCAGCCGCCTGCAGACGTTAGTGCGGCTCAAGCTGCCTACAGGCTTGCCGGCCATTCTGGCGGGCCTGCGTGTGGCCGTGGTGCTGGCGCTGGTGGGCGCTGTTGTGGCGGAGTTTATGGGCGCCAGCCAAGGGCTGGGCGCGGTGGTGATCGCCTCCCAGGGAATGATGGACACCACCCTGATGTTTGCCGCGCTGCTGCTGATTGCAGCGCTGGGCTTGCTGCTCTACCAAGCCTGCCTTCTGCTGGAGCGCTGGTTGATGCGCGGCCATACGATGGCGGCCAACCCGGCAGGCCCACGCCGTTGATTTTGATATTTGCTCGATTGCTTTTTAAGGACCGCTGATGTCTGCACCTTTTTTGACCTATCCCGTATCGCGCCGCCGCTGGCTGGGCGCCTCTGCCGGCCTCTTGGGCCTGGGCCTGGCGGGCACGGGCATCACAGCGGGCGCTGCTACTCCCGTCAGCGGCAAGATCCGCCTGGCGGGCTGGAGCAAACCGATCAGCGAAATCACCAACATCCTGGCTGAGCCGGACAAGGGCTTTTTCAAGGCCCAGGGGGTAGATTTGACCTACCTGCCCGGTGCCGGTGGTGGTGACGCGATCCGCAATATCCTGAGCGGGCAGGGCGATGTGGCCTTTACCGACCCGGGCTCGTTCTTTATGGCGCTGGACAAGGGCGAGAAGCTGGTCGCCATCTACGACATCTACCCGCAAAACGTGTTCAATGTCGTGTCGCTGCGCTCCAGCGGCATCCGCACACCGGCGGATCTGAAGGGCAAGACGATTGGCGTCTACAGCCTCGCCAGCGGCACGCGCCAGAACCTGCTGGTGATGCTGCACCAGGCGGGGCTCAAGGAATCGGATGTGCGCATTGTGGTGACGGGCCTTTTGAACTTTGCGCCGCTGATGCAAGGCCAGGTTGATGCGACCGCCGCCACCGACACCGGCCTGGCCGTGGGCCTGCGCAAAGGCATGGGCGACGTGCAGGTGATGCCCGTGCGCGACTACCTGAATATGTCCAGCGACATGTTTGTGGTGCGCCGGCAAGTGCTGGAGCAGCAGCCGGCATTGCTGCAGGCCTTTTTGCGTGGCTACCGCGACAGCGCAGCATGGATGATCGCCCAGCCCGAAGAGGCCGCCACCCTGGCCACCAAACGCGCGATTGATGGCACCCAGCGCGATATCAACCTCGATGTGATTGCGCTGCGCAATGCATCGGCCCAGCCCACCCTGCGGGTGCAGGGCAAGGTCGCGCCGCTGGGCAGCTTTGACCTGAACGCGCTGCAAAAGGGCGCCGACGCCTACCATGCACTGGGCATGGTGCAGCAGCCCATCAAAGTAGCCGATGTGGTGGACAGCCGCTGGCTGCCAGGGGCCTGAGATGGTAGAGAGCAGTGCTTTGAATTTGCGCGGCAAGGTGGTGCTGGTAACAGGCGCCAGCCGGGGCATTGGCGCGGCCATCGCCCAGGCCTTTGCGCGAGAGGGCGCCACCGTGGCGGTGAACTACCTGGCCAACGAAGCCGCAGCGGCCCAGACCGTCGCCGCCTGCCAGGCCGCCGGCGGCAATGCCTGGGCTGTGCAGGCCGATGTGGGCAACCCGGCCGCGGTGGACGCGATGGCCCAGGCCATTGCGCAAGAGGCCGGTCCCATCGATGTCGTCGTGAACAACGCCTTGCGCCCCTATGCCTTTGACCCCGAGCGCCGCCAGCCGCTGGATGCACTGGCCTGGAGCGACTACCAGGCGCAGTTCGATGCCGCCGTCGGCGGCGCCTTCCATGTCTGCCGCGCCGTGCTGCCGCAGATGCGCCAGCGCGCCCGGGGCAGCATTGTCAATATCAGCAGCAATCTGGTGGAGCACCCTGTTGTCGCCTACCACGACTACAGCACCGCCAAGGCCTCGCTGGTGGGCTTTAGCCGCAACCTCGCCAGCGAGCTGGGCCCCTTTGGCATACGCGTCAACTGCGTTGCGCCGGGCCTCGTCTACCCCACCCAGGGCAGCGCGCAAACCCGCGAATCCTTCCGCGAATCGCTGATGGCCGCCACCCCGCTGCGCCGCCTGGCCAGCCCTGAGGATGTCGCCGGGCCAGTGCTGTTCCTGGCATCGGACCTGAGCCGGTTCATGACGGGGCAGGTGCTGCTGGTGGATGGGGGCTTGGTGATGCGCTGATGGGCCAAGGGCAGCCCAGGGCGCGCAAGCCGCTCAATGGCAGCGGTAGTCGGGCGCGGCCTGGCTGTGGGCAAAAGGGTCAACCAGATCGGCCGAGTAGCGGTCGCCGATCAGGCGCTGGTGGGGCAGGCCATAGTGGCGGAACCACCGGCTGAACTGTGCCAGGCCCTCGCCCCGGGGCGTCAACAGCACGCAGCCTTGGTCATCGATGCGGATGGTACCCGATACCAGCTGCTCGGTGAGCCGGATGTCGATCAGGCGGTGCTCGCGCATGTACTCGTCCTTGAAGACCTGGTCCATCTTGCTGCGTGCGATGCCGCCACCACGCTGCTGCAGTTTCTCCAGAATGTAGAACGACAGCGAGCGGTCAATCACCGTGGGCACGCTCAGCGCCAGCGCGTAGCCCGTCAGCGCGCAGACCAGCAGATGCTGGCATTTCTCCAAGCTGCTGAAGGCCTGCCAGGCTGACAGGCAGCACAGCAGCAGTGCCTGCAGCGCCAGCGCAAGCGCTGCAGCGGCCAAGGCAGCGTAGAGCACCACATCAACCGCGAACAGCCGGATGTAGAGCAGGTAGCTGAGGGCCGCCAGCACAGGGTAGGCCAGCCAGGACAGCAGCGCGAACCGCAGCTTTTTCATTCAGGCCTCCGCTGCCCTGCGGCCGGTGCTGGCACATCGATGGTTGCGGCGACCATGGCCATGTCGGGCTGGGGGTAGCTGCTTGCCAGCTTCCAGGCCAGCAGTCCATACAGCAGCACGCACAGCAAGGCCAGCGCCGAGCAGCCCCAGAAGCCGAACAGCGCCATGCCTGAGCCACTCTGCCCGGTGCTGAGCCAGGCCAGTACGGCCGCCAATCCTGCCAGCAGCAGCGCCGCATGGCGCAGGCGCTGCAGCACGCGGGTCTTGAACACCCGGATGGCGCGCAGCCCATGGCCCACCAGCGCAGACAGGTTCATCTTGGAGACACCGGCATAGCGCTGGGCCCGGTCCACGGTGTGGCGGCCCAGGCGCAGATCGCTGGCCAGCAGGCTGGCGGCCATATGCACCGGCAAGCTGGGGCGGGCGGCAAGCGCTTGCGCGCCGGATGCAGAAAGCACCATGAAGTTGCCAAAATCCAGCACCCGCCCAGTGCTGAGGCGAAAGAGCAGCTGGTAGGCGCGGTAGCAGGCGACAAAGGTCCAGCGCTCACGGCGCCTGCCTCGGGCCGCGACGACGGCATCGATGGCGCCGGCAGACTGGCTGAGCTGGGCCAGCAGGCCGGGAATGGCCTCGGGCGCATCTTCGCCATCCGAATCCATCAGCACCAGTTGCTGCTGGGGCTGCAGGTGGGGGGCCAGGTACTGCAGGCCCAGGGCCAGCGCCTGCTGGTGGCCGGCATTGCGGCGCAAGCGCAGAATGCGCCCCGGCAGACCCGCATCAGCGAGCGCGCTCGCCGTCAGCGGCTGCTGGGGCGAGCAGTCATCGACGAAGAGCACAAAGCAGTCAGGCCCGAGCTGCGCCCGCAGCGCTTGCAGCAAAAGCTGGCAGGCCCGAGTGTCCTCGTAGTAGGGCATCAGCACCAGGGTCTTGGCGGTTGGCAGTAGCAAGGGCGGCAGTGCGTTGCAGCTGGGCATGGGTATGGGAGAGTCCATTGTCTAGCGTGACCTGGGGAGCCCAGCCCAGCAGCTGCCAGGCCTGGGAAATATCGGGCTTGCGCTGCCGAGGATCGTCCGGCTGGCCAGGGCGAAACACCGGGGCTGCAGCGCTGCCCGTCAGTGCGGCAATCTTTCTGGCCAGGCTGAGCACATCGATCTCTTCGGGGTTGCCCAGGTTCAGCGGGCCGGTGATGGCGGCGTCGCTGATCATCATGCGCATCAGGCCCTCGACCATGTCGCTCACATAGCAAAAGCTGCGGGTCTGCTGGCCATCACCATGGATGGGCATGCCGCTGCCTTGCTGTGCATGCGCAAAAAAACTGCTGATGACCCGGCCATCGCCGGGCAGCATGCGCGGCCCGTAGGTGTTGAAGATGCGCACGATCTTGATGGACAAGCCGTGCTGGCGCTGGTAGTCGGCAAACAGGGTTTCCGCGCAGCGCTTGCCCTCGTCATAGCAGGCGCGCGGGCCAATGGGGTTCACATTGCCTAGGTAGCTCTCGGGCTGCGGGTGTACCAGCGGGTCGCCATAGACCTCACTGGTAGACGCCTGCAGCACCCTGGCGCCGCAGCGCAAGGCCAGATCGAGCACCTGCATGGCGCCCAGCACATTGGTCTTGAGGGTCTGCACCGGGTTGCGCTGGTAGAGCTGCGGGGAGGCAATGCTGGCCAGGTTGTAGACCTGGTCGACTTGCAGCAGCCCAATGGGGTCCACCACATCCTGCTGCAGCAGACTGAACGCGGGGTGGCCGAGCAGGGCGGCGATATTGCCCAGTGAGCCGCTGGAGAAATTGTCCAGGCAGACGACTTGGTGGCCTTCGGCCAGCAAGCGTTCGCAGAGGTGGGAGCCCAAAAAACCCGCACCTCCGGTGACCAGAATGCGCTTGGGGGAAGTCGTGGTTGTCATAGGGCTCTGCGCAGCGGTTGGATTAGAGAATAAATTCGATCAATTGGTAAATAAATTACTAATCTGAATAATCACAATGGCTTGGATCGGATTGTGCCGTATCAAGCTATCTTTCGTTGCTATTTACACATCGCAGTGGGCGCACACTGCCCGCCAAACGTAGAATTATGCTTGCAAAAAGTAACGTGTAGCAGCATTTAAAAAGATCGCCATGTATGCGTTTTCACTCGGTTCGCAGGCTATGGGAGAAGGCGCTGACAGCGCTGGCGCAGATACCCGTGCTGGGCCAGCGCCCCCGGCCCCGCGGTGTGAGGCATCTCGCGGCCTGTCTGCTGCTGGGCCTGGTCTGCTTTGCGGTCTACAACGCGAATATGCGCTCAATAGGCGCGGGCGACAACTATCCGGCGCGCTACCTGCCGCTGTCGCTGTGGAAAAACGCCAGCCTGAGCCTGGACCCTGTTGCTGACCTGGTGGCGCAAGGGCACAGGCTGCCCAGCAAGCCGGGCGAGATTGGCGAAGCTGGCTGGGTGGTGCGCGGCACGGACGGACGCCTGGTCTCGCTCTACCCCATCGTCACCCCCTTGCTGGTAGCGCCCCTGTACCTGCCCGCCGCGCTGTATCTGTCGCACTGGGACTGGGCCCCTGCGCATGTGGATTCGGTGGCCCGCATCATGGAAAAGCTCGTGGCGGCGCTCGTCGCCTCGGCATCGGTGATGCTGATGTACCTCTTGCTGCTGCGCCAATGCAGTGAGCGCATGGCACTGGGGCTGGCGCTGGCCTATGCCTTTGGCACCAGCACCTGGGTGATCAGCAGCCAGGCGCTGTGGATGCACGGCGTGGCCCAGCTGCTGGTGACCTGCGCGCTGTGGATCGCCACCAGTGAGCGCTGCACCCCCAGGCGGGCCTGGGCCTATGGCTTGGTATGCGGTCTGATTGCCTGCAACCGCCAGCCCGACACCTGGCTGGCGCTGGGCTTTGCCGCCTATGCGTTGGTCTGGGCGCGGGGGCATTACCGGCTGTTTCTGGCCGGCGCCTTGCCACCGGCGCTGCTGACCCTGGCCTACAACCTGTGGTGGGTGGGCTCGTACATGGGCGGCTACTACGTCTTTGTGCTGAACCACAGCACCGATGCCTCCTGGCTCGGCCTGCCGGAAGGGGTGGCTGCCTTGCTGTTCAGCCCCGTCTATGGGCTGTTGGTGTTCTCGCCCTTCTTGCTGCTGCTGCCGCTGCGTGGCTCCGCCATCTGGCGCCAGAGCCGCTGGCGCTTGCTGGCCATGGTCCTGGTGGTGGCCGTAGTGCTGCAGATCCTGTTCTATGCCGCTGCGCACTGGATCCAGGGCATCAGCTGGGGCAGCCGTTTTTTGACCGACATGCTGCCCATCCTGGTCTGGTTGCTCCCGCCCGCGTTGTTGGGGCTGTCTGCATGGGGCAGGGGGGCTTTCACGCTGGCGGTGCTGGCGGCGGTGGTCGCCGAAGCCATTGGGGCCTTTGGCTACACCGGGCAGGCCCATGCGGCCTATATCGAGCGCCAGGGCGCCACCACGGTGGCCGAGCGTTTTGCGGCCCAGAAGCGTGCGGCCTGGCAGTTGGAGAACTCGCCACTCCTCAGCCGCCCGAAGTGGCTGCATGACCTGGGCTGGCTGCTGCACGGCGGGGTGGAACGGGTCAGTCTCAGCAATGACGACCAGGTGGTGGTGGAGGGCTGGGCGCTGGCCGGGGGCCGTACCCCCTATGACTTGCACCTGCTTGTCGATGGCCAGCCATGGCCCGCCGCCACGGCCCAGTTTGCGCCGCGCAGGGGGCAAGGGGCAGGCCAGGCACCAGCGAGTGGCTGGGCGCTGACCTTTCCGCGTGGCAACCTGGCCGTGGGCGAGCATGCGTTCAGCGCCCTGGTGCGGGCCAGTGCCGATACGCAGCCTCGGTTGCTGCCCGCCACAACGCTCCGGGTGGCCGCAACACCGCAGGCCTCAGCCAGCTTGCAGGGAGCGCATGGCTCGATCGACACGGCCCAGGTCACCGCAGGCGATGCCGTCGAGGTGGCAGGCTGGGCTTTGGTCGATGGGCAGACCCCCGCTCAGGTCGCGGTAGTGCTGGACAGCGGCCAGATGCTGGCCAGCAGCACGGCGTTCTTTACGCGCCCGGATGTTGTGCAGTCGCTGGGCATCGCGAATGCAGCGGGCTGGCGCCTGCGTTTTCCGGTGGGGACTTTGGCGGCCGGCAAGCACCGGCTGCGGGCGCTGGTGACGCCGCTGTCGGGCGCGCCTGCCTACCTGGCGGCCAGCGCCGAGTTTGAAGTGACTCGGCCGTCACCCGCCGTGCCCGCCAAGGGCAGCCCGCTGTCTGACGCGGTGCGCTACGCAGTCCAGATGTTGGACTACCGGCAGCAGGAAGGCGGCTACTGGCTGACCGAGCACACCCAGGCAGCAGTCTTTACCCAGCCCGCGCCTGAGCTGAATGTCTTTGCCAATGCGCAGATCGTCGACATCCTGGCGCCCGTGGCGGCGGCCGCCGCCGTGCAGCCGATGCTGGCGCGCACACGCCAATTTCTGCAGCAGCAGATTGAAAGCACTGGCCTGGTGCGCTACCACGGCAACCCCGCGCTGCCGACCCACGGCAGCCTGAGCTGCAAGATCACACCGGATGCCGATGACACGGCCCTGGTCTGGCGCTTGGCGCCTTTGGACGATGCCGCGCTGAGGGACAAGGCGTTGGCGACGCTGCAGCAGTTCCGCGACAGCGATGGCCTCTACCGGACCTGGTTGGCCCGGCGCGAAGACTACGAGTGCATTGACCCGGGCAAGGACGCCAATCCGGTTGATATCGGCATCCAGATCAATGTGTTGCGATGGCTGTACGAGGCGCGGCCGCCCGCCGCCCAGGCCTTGTGCCAGGCACTGCAGCAGCGGGAAGGAGACGCCAGCCTGTGGGTCTACTACCAACGGGCACCGGCGGTGGTGCGCTGGTCGCGGGATGGCTTGCAGCGTGCCGGTTGCCCGCTGTCATTGCCTGAGGCATCGCTGAAGACTTCGGTGCCCGGCCAGCAGCGCTGGCTGGATCTGATCGACCGCATCCAGCGCCTGGGCACATTGCAGCGCCCTGCGCCAGCGGAGCGTGCCGCCGATGTGCAACTGCTGGCGGGTCTGGCAGCCGACGGCTTTGCGGCACTGCGGCAGCAGCCGCTGCTCTTCTACCACAACGATTTGACTGCCACGGTCAGCCGTTATTACTGGTCGCAAGAGATGGCCTATGCGCTGTGGCTGCGGCTTTATTACCAGCATCTGGGGCAGTCGCAAGGCGACGCGCCGCCATCTGGCCAACAAGACCCAGGAGGGCGCCATGGCTGAGGCCCGCCAGTCCAGCGCTGGCGCCCGCCAGCTCCTCCGGCCGCAATGGCTGCGTCTGTTGGCCAGCATTCGTCTGGGCGAGGTGCTGGTTCTGCAAGGCACGCCGCTGATGGGCGCCATCCTCGCGTTGGGCACCCTGGCGTCATGGCATGGGTGGGCCATTGGCTGGCAAGGCCTATGGCTGGTGACCGCCAACCTGCTGTTTGTGGCCCATGTGTTTGTCGCCAACGACTGGGCCGGTATCGACGCGGATCTGCGCGACCCCCAGCGCCAGGGCCATACCTTTGTGAACCAGGGTGTGGGGCGGCGACTGTTTGGTTGGCTGGGCGTGGGCCTGTTTGTGGGGGCCATGTTGGCGCTGCTGCCGTTGGGGGACCAGGCGCTGCTGCTGGGGCTGGCGCTTTGCGCCGTCAGCGCGCTTTACTCGCTGCCTCCCTGGCAGCTCAAGGGCCGGCCGCTGTGGAACTCGCTGATGCATTTGCTGGGTGGCAGTTTGCACTTTCTGCTGGGCTGGGTGGCATTTGCGCCCATCCATGGCTCCAGTATTGCGATCAGCGTGTTTTTTGGCCTGGTGTTTGCAGCCGGCCACCTGGTGCATGAGGCCCGGGGCGTGGAGGGTGACCGTCTCAATGGCATCCAGACCAATGCCGTTCGCTTTGGCGCCAAGCGCTGTTTTGCAGCCGCCTTTGTGCTGTTCAGCGCTGCCTACCTGCTGCTCGCCATCCTGTGCCTGCGCCAACTGCTGCCCACCGCGCTGCTGCTGGCGGTCTGCCTCTACCCCTTGCATGTCTGGGCGACCTGGCAGGCCTACCGGCAGCAGTTGAGTTTCGCCAGCTTGCTGCGTCTGCAAACCTGCTACCGGGCGATGTATGCGCTGACGGGGCTGTTGATGCTGATGGCGGTGTTATTTGAAAGGGCCATAGGATGATTCAGCGACACGGCGTTGGCATCGGCGCTGGGCGGACTGTATGTATCTGCCACATCGGCATCATGGCTCTCCAAAATTGGCCGCCCTGTACGATAATTCACGATGTTTCACAAAGTGAATCTGGTAAACATCTGATGCCAGTACAGGCGCTTCGGTGCCGTGCTGGGGGGTGTTTGCCAAGGCATCCTCTGGCACATCCATGATTGCTCACAGTCCGCGCGCGATTTTTACCATCTGCTCGAACAACTACCTGCCCATGGCCAGGGTGTTGCTGCAAAGCGCTGGCCAACAGCATCCCGAGGCAGATATCTACCTCTGCCTGGCGGACACGCTCTGGGATGACCCCGCCTTCTATGCGGGCGACTTTCAGGTCATCACAGCCGAGGCGCTGGGCATTCCCGATTTCCAGGAGTTTGCGTTCCGCTACGGGATCATGGAGTTCAACACGGCGGTCAAGCCGTTCATGTTCCAGCATCTGATGGCGCTGGGCTATGCCCAGATGGTCTACCTGGACCCGGATATCGAGGTGATGGCGCCGCTGGACCATGTATTTGCTTTGCTGGCAGATGGCGCCTCTCTGGTGCTGACGCCGCACCTGACCCAGCCCGCAGAGCGGGAGGCCTTTCCGGACGATGTGGGCATCATGCGTGCGGGGGTTTTCAACCTGGGTTTTCTGGCGGTGGGTGCATGCCCGGAGGCTGAGCGCATCATGGCCTGGTGGGGCGGGCGGCTGCAGTACCAGTGTGTGAACGAGCCTGAGCGCGGCATTTTTGTTGACCAGAAGTTCATGGACCTGGTACCCGGCTTTGCTGCGGATGCGCGCATTCTGCGTGAGCCCGGCTACAACCTGGCTTACTGGAACCTGCACCAGCGCGATCTGCAGATGCAGGGCGATGGCTGGACGGTGGATGGAACGCCGCTGCGTTTTTTCCATTTCAGCGGCATTGACCCGGCCGATCTGCGGCAGCTGTCCAAATACACCACGGCCTTTGGCCCCGGTGCCATCTCGCCCGCATTGGCGGCCTTGATGCGGCGCTATGCCCGGCAGGTGTTGGCGAATGGCCATGGCCGCGTGCCGGCTGCCAGCTATGCCTATGCGCGGTTTGCGTCGGGTACGGTGATTCCGGAGGTGGTGCGGCGCATGTTCCGCGAGGGCCACCGCTGCTGGTCGGGGGGCGATCCTTTTGCGACCTATGAGGCCTACCTGCAACTGCCCAGCCCCCTCAGCCCGTTGTGCAACAAAGGCTATGTCACACGCCTGATGGCCGAGTTGCATGCGCGCGAGCCCTGGTTGCAGCAGAGCTTTGATCTGCGCTCAGCGCAGGGCGTTGCCGCCTATATTGACTGGTTCTGCTTACATGCCCGCAGCCAGCTGGGGGATTCGCGGCTGGTGGAGCCGGTGCAACTGCGTGCGGCGCGCGTACCGGTTGCCGCGCCGCCAGACCGCCTGCCGCCACCGGCTGCACCGGGCGAGACGCAATTGACGGTCGTGGGCTACCTGCAGGTAGCGTCCGGTGTGGGTGAGGCTGGCCGGCAGATGCTGCGCACTGCCATGCATGCCGGTTTTCGCAGCAAGGGCCTGGCCATCCAGCCGCCATCCTTGCCAGTCAGTGTGGATGAGGCACTCGTTCCCTGGATCAGCGATGGCCAGGCCGCCCGGGTGCAGATTTTTCAAGTGAATGCGGACCAGTTGCCCACGGTGATCCAGGATCTGGCGGACCAACTGCCCAAGAACAGCTGGCGGGCAGTGGTGCCGTTTTGGGAGCTGGAGCATTTCCCCGATGCCTGGATGCCGGCCTTTGACCTGGTGGACGAGGTCTGGGCGCCAACGCGCTATGTGCAAAAAATGCTGGCCAAGCGCTTGAACAAACCAGTGCTGCATATGCCGCCGCAACTGAGCTTTGTGCCGCCACCGCCTGCGCCGCGTGCACAGTGGGGTGTGCCGGAGCAGGCCTTTGTGTTTTTCTTTGCGTTTGACTTGCTGTCCTTTGTCGAGCGCAAAAATCCGCAGGCGCTGCTGCGCGCGTTCCGCGAGGCCTTTCCGCCCCAGGTGGCCGGTACGGAAGTCTGCCTGGTCATCAAAACCCTGAATGGGCATCGGGCGGCAGCGCATAGCCGGTCCTTGCTGGAGGCGCTGAAGCACGAGCCGGGCGTGGTGCTGGTTGACCAGCTGCTAAGCCGCGCTCAGAGCCTGCAACTGATGGCTTGCTGTGACGCCGTGGTATCGCTGCACCGCAGTGAAGGGCTGGGTTTGTTGGTGGCGGAAGCCATGCAGCTGGGCCTGCCCGTGGTGGCAACGGATTATTCTGCTACCACCGAGCTGGTTTCGCCGCAAACCGGGTGGCCGGTGGCCTGCAAGCTGGTGCCGGTGCCCGAAGGTGCTTACCCCTACCACCAGGGGCAGGTCTGGGCGGAGCCCGATGGGGTGCATGCCGCCTGGCAGATGCGGCAGGTGTACCTGAACCGGGCCGAAGCAGCGCGCCGCGCCCAGCATGCGCGTGCCCGGCTGGAGGCGGAATTTGGCGCCGATGCCACTGCCCAGCGCCTGCGCCGACGGCTGGCAGCTTTGCTGGCCGGTGGTGAGCGCTTGGGAGATGCGGCATGACGGAACAAGCCCGTTCGCCAGCAGCGACCACCATGCGGCGCTGGCTGGTCATCGGGGATATCGGCGGCGCGGCGCAGTTCCATGTCGGTGATGAGGCGATGTTTGCTGCGAATCTGCAGCTGCTGCAGCGTGCCAGCCCGCAGGCGCAGCGCATGGCAGTCTCGCCAGACCCGGCGTTCACGGCCACCACCTATGGCGTGGCAGCGGTGCCGGGCCTGGGTTTTGCCGATTGCGCGGATGACGCCGAGCGCGAGGCGCTGTTGGCGCAGCTCTCGCTGCCATCGCCGGCCCATTGGACGCAGCGCAGGCCCGCCGCGATGGAGGCCTTGCGCGATGCGCAGGATGGCCTGCTCATCTCCGGCGGTGGCAACCTGCGCAGCACCTGGCCGGCCTTTTTGTACGAACGCCTGGCCTTGGCGCGCCAGGCGCGGCGCTTGGGTGCGCCCGTGGTAGTGGTGGGGCAGACGCTGGGCCCGGAGCTGAGCGCCCGCCACCGCGCCATGCTGGCCGAGCTGCTGGCGATGACCGCGTGGGTGGGGGTGCGAGAGCAGCCCAGCTACCAGTTGGCGCTGGCGCTGGGCGTGGATGCCAGCCGGTTGTCGCTGCAGTTGGATGATGCCCATGGACTCTGGCAGCAGCCCAGTCGCGATGGCTATCTGCCGCAGCCCTTTGCGATGGACAAGCCCTGGATGGCGCTGAGCTTTCATCCGCTCTGCGATCCGACTGGCAGCGACCCGTTGCTCGACAGCCTGGCCCAACAGCTGGAGGAGATCGCGCAACGGACGGGCTGTAGGCCCGTGTTCATCCCCCATGCCCGGGCAGATGCCGCCCATGGCGCGCCTTGGTCCGATGCCGACATGGGCCAGGCGCTGGCGGCGCGCATGCGCCATACCCCCATGCTGCTGCTGCCGGTGATGCTGCCCGAGCAGGTGGCATGGCTCACGGCCCAGGCCCATCTGGTGATCAGCTCGCGCTACCACCCGCTGGTGTTTGGACTGGCGGCTGCCAAGCCTTGTCTGGGTATTTGGAGCGACCACTACACCCGCACCAAGCTGCAAGGCGCGCTGGCGCACCATGGCAGCGCCCATACCGCCTGCAGTGTGCAGGAGGTAGGCGATGGCTTGCTGAGCGGCCGCCTGGCCGACTTGTGGCAGGGCCGCCATGCCTGGCAGGCCCACCTGGCTGCGCAAGGCCGGCTCTTGGCCGACGGCGAAGCGCGCAGGCAGCAGGCGCTGACGAGCTTGTTGGCGACGGGCCAGATGCTGGAGCAGCCGATTCCTTCTATCCTGATCAGCAAGCCCCCCGCTGCAGCGGACGACATGCTGGCCAGCGCGCCACCCCTTTCTCCCGACGCTTTCCGCAGGAGGTCTTCCATGCTTACCGAGGCAGACTGGCAACAATTCGCCAAAGACGGTTTTCTCCACCTGGGGTCGGTGCTTTCGCCAGAGGCGCTGGAGGCATTGCGGCAGCGCGCCGATGCGCTGGCGCTGGGGGAGGTGTACAACCCGGCGGTGCAGATGCAGCTCGATACCGGGGGCGCCTACGAGGAACTACCCGGGGCCGTCGAACGCTTTGACGAGGGGACGCTGCGCTACCGCAAGATCCAGGGGCTGGAGCATGACCCGCTGTATGCACAGCTGATCGACCAGCCGGTTTTCAGGACCATCTGCGCGGGCATGTATGGCGCGCATGCGGCGGTATCGATCTTCCGGGCCATGGTGATGAACAAGCCTGCCGGCCATGGCACCGTGCTGCCCTGGCACCAGGATGGTGGCGCCGTCTGGCAGCTGGACCGCGACCCCTTGGTCACCCTCTGGGTGGCGCTGGACGATGCCAATACCGCCAATGGCTGCATGGATGCGGTCCGGGGCTCGCACCGGCTGGGCCTGCTCAGCACGCAGGGCAGCACCTTGACCGAAGACGCGGTGCGCGCGCATTGCCCGCCCGAATTGACCGTGCCGCTAGAGGTGAAGGCAGGACATGCAGTGCTGATGCACAACTGGCTGATCCACCGCTCGGGCCTCAATACGTCGCCCACGCCCCGGCGCGCCTTCACCATGTGCTGCATGGATGCCCGCACGCGCAACCTGCTGACCGGGGCGCATTTTCCGGTGGTGTACGGCGCGCAGTCCAGCGCGCCCGATGCCTATGTGCAGCAGCTGCAGGCCGACCTGGCTGCGCAGACCGAGCGATTTGGCCATGCGGAGCGCTATGCCGAGGACCTGCTGGCGACCAATGACAAGCGCCAGGCAATGATCGATGAGGCGACGCAGTATGCGCGCAGCCTGGAGGCCGAGCTGGCGCGTTGGCAGCACGGCGGCAACGCCACGCAACAGGGCCAGCGCGCGGGCTCTGCCGTGGTGCAGATGCGCCAGGAGATTCTGGATTTGAACCATGCCCTCAAAACCGCCTACGAGCAGGGCGGTGGGGGCGGCCAAGACATGGCGCGGCTGCGCCAGCAGGTGGTCGATTTGAATGCCAGCATCGAGGCGCTGCACCAATCGGTCTCCTGGCGCATCACGGCTCCGCTGCGCCGCTTGTATGAGCGCCTGGTGCTGCGCTCCAAAAGCTGATGGATCCCCGCACTTTGCCCCCCGCAGCGCTTAAGGCTCCGGAAACCGGTTGGCAGCGCCAGGCGCAGTTGCTGCTGCAGGACCTGTCGCAGTCGCTGCGGCAGTGGCCGCTGTGGACGCATCTGGGCTGGCAGGATTTGCTGCGCCAGTACCGCCGCTCGTTTCTGGGGCCGGCCTGGATCGCGATCAACATGGCGATCTTTACCGCCGCCTTTGGCTGGATCGGCTCACAGCTGTTCAACCAGAATCCCAGGACCTATGTGCCTTACTTCTGCCTGGGCAATGTGTTCTTTGGCTTTCTGACCACGATGTTCAACGAAGGCTGTCGCACCTATATCGATGCAGCGGCCTTTCTCAAGCAGGCCTCGTACCCCAAGTTCAGCTTTGTGTTTCGGGTGATGTGGCGCAGCCTGCTGATGCTTTTGCACCAGCTGCCGCTGATCGTGGTGGTGCTCTGGTATGGGGGTTACCTGGGCGGCGCGCTGTGGCTGGTCTGGCTGGCAGGAATGGTGCTGACCGTGCTCAGCGCCACCTTGGTGCTGGCCGTGTTGGCGGCGCTGGCCACGCGCTACCGGGATGTGCCCATGGTGGTGGCCAGCGTGCTGCAGATTGCCTTTTTTGTGACCCCGGTGATGTGGCATGCCAGCCAGCTGAGCAGCGACCGGGCACAGCTGCTGACCACCCTCAATCCGCTGGCAGCCTGGCTGGATCTGATGCGCCAGCCGCTGCTGGGGGCCGTGCCCGCGCCCAGCACCTGGCTGGCGGCCGGGCTGGTGTTGGCGCTGCTGCTGCTGGTGTGCAGCCTCACCTACCTTTTCGCGCGTCGGCGCATCAATTACTGGCTCTGAGCGCCGCAAGAAACCCAAGGCAAGGCAGCATGCAACCCTTTATCCAGCTCCGCGATGTCGACATTGCGTTCCCCGTGTTCGATGCGCAAAGCCTGGGCCTTATCAACTCCCTCGTGCGCTTCAGCGGCCTGCATGGCCGGCGCGCTGCGGGTCCGGCGCCGATGCGCTCGGTGCAAGCCTTGCATGGCATCAACCTGTCGCTGCAGCCGGGCGACCGCATCGGCCTGATCGGCCACAACGGCGCGGGCAAATCCACCTTGCTGCGGGTGCTCTCTGGGGTGTATGAGCCGGTGCGCGGCGAAATGCGCCAGCATGGCAGTATCTCGGCCCTGACCGACATCATGCTGGGAATGGACCCCGAGGCTTCCGGCCTGGATTTCATCATCACCCGAGGCATTGTCATGGGCCTGTCCAAACGCGAGGCGGGCGAGTGGGTGCAAGAGATCGGCGCCTTTACCGAGCTGAGCGAGCGGCTGCATATGCCCGTCCGCACCTATTCCACCGGCATGCTGCTCAAGCTGGCTTTTGCCGTGGCTACTGCGATCACCCCCGACATCCTGCTGATGGATGAAGTCGTCGGGGCGGGCGATGCCAAGTTCCAGGAGCGGGCGCAAAAACGCCTGCACGACCTGATGGCCCGGGTCAGCATTCTGGTGGTGGCCAGCCATAACGAGCAGCTGCTCAAGTCCTTTTGCTCGCATGCGCTGGTGTTGCGCCAAGGCACAATAGCGCACCGAGGGACGGTGGACGACTGCCTGGATTTCTACCATGCCAACCCCTGAGCCTGCGCTTGAGCGGGCGCCAGTGGAAGCTGGCACGCCCCCATTTCTGAACCCATAGCTAGACAAGGAAACCCCTTCACCATGGCCAGCCGCGCCCTGGTATGGATGCGTCGCGATTTGCGCTGCGACGACCATGCCGCTCTCTACCATGCCTTGCGCCGCTTTGAGCAGGTGTATTGCGTCTTCGTCTTTGACACCGACATCCTGGATCTGCTGCCAACGCGCGAAGATCGACGGGTGGACTTTATCCATGCCAGAGTGCTGGCGCTGGACGAGGACCTGCGCCAGTTGGCGGCGGACCATGGTGCGGTCGATGCGGGCCTTATGGTGCGCCACGGGTCAGCTGCGCAAGAGGTGGTGCAACTGGCGCAGGCACTGGGCGTGCAAGAAGTGCTGACCAACCGCGACTACGAGCCCGAGGCCATCGCCCGCGATGCCCGCGTGGCCGGTGATCTGCAAGCCGCCGGTATTGCATTCAGCGATTACAAGGACCAGGTGCTGCTGGACCGCGATGAAGTGCTGACCCAGCAGGGCCATCCCTACAGCGTGTTCACCCCCTACAAGCGCGCCTGGCTGCAAAAGCTCGATGCCTTCCAGTGCAAGGCCTACCCGGTGGCGCGCTATGCCGGGCATCTGGCGGCATTGCCCAAGGGCGAAGCGATACCCTCGCTGGCCGATCTGGGGTTTCAGCCCAGCAATCTGGCATCGCTGAAGATTCCTACCGGCAGCGCTGGTGCGCAGCAGTTGCTCAAGGATTTTTTGCCGCGCATGGCGGGCTACCAGGACGCGCGGGATTTTCCGGCGGTCAAGGGGGTGTCCTATCTGTCGGTGCATCTGCGTTTTGGCACCATATCCATCCGCCAACTGGCCACAGCGGCGGTGGCGCAGGCGCGCAGCGGCAGCGAGGGCGCGCAAACCTGGCTGTCGGAGCTGGCCTGGCGCGACTTCTACGCGATGATTCTCTGGCACCACCCGCAGGTGGTGACCCAGTCGTTCCGCCCCATCTACGACAAGGTGCAGTGGGACGACGCGCCCGAGCTGTGGCAGGCCTGGTGCGAGGCGCGCACCGGCTACCCCTTGGTGGATGCCGCCATGCGCCAATTGCTGCAGACCGGCTATATGCACAATCGCCTGCGCATGGTGGTGGCCAGCTTTTTGACCAAGGACCTGGGCATTGACTGGCGCGCGGGTGAGCGCTTTTTTGCCCAGCACCTCAATGACTATGACCTGTCCTCGAACAACGGCGGCTGGCAGTGGGCTGCCTCAACGGGTTGCGATGCACAGCCCTGGTTCCGCATCTTCAACCCCATCACCCAGTCGCAGCGCTTTGATGCGGACGGCAAGTTCATCCGCCGCTACCTGCCTGAGCTGGCCCAGGTGCCCGACAAACATATTCACTTTCCAGCCGCAATGAAGCCGCTGGAGCAGCAGGCCTGCGGTCTGCAACTGGGGCGCGACTACCCACACCCGGTGGTGGACCACGGCCGGGCGCGCGAGCGGACCTTGATGCGGTTTCACTTTATGAAGAATCCGGACTAACTGGATTGGCGGAGAGCGGCAGTTGCGCTACGGCGTATCTCGATCAGCGCCCTGCAGTGACCCTGTCTACTGGCAGCCGCATCGCTATGCGCCGCTCCGGCGGCAGCCCATGCAGAGCCTCCGCGTCCAGGCAGTGTTGCAGGCGTGGCCCCGGCTGCTGCAGCTGCTGAAAACCCCGCTTCGCATATGCAGGCGCACACCAGGCGAGGTCTGAAAAGGTGGTCAATGTCAGCGCGCTCAGGCCCTGCGCCACCGCGTGCCGGTACGCACTATCGATGAGCAGGGTCGCGATGCCCCTGCGCTGCCAGTCCGCGTGGACAGATAACTCCCAGATGTGAAGCTCGGTGTCAAAAATCTCCGTGCTAATGAAACCGATAAGCACAGCTTCATCCGTTTCGGCCACCCATACCGATTGCTGGAGGATGCGGCTTTCATGCTCAGCCTGCGCTATCAGGGGGCCATCTGCCAGCCATGCCAGGCCCGCAGCATGGCTATACAGCTGTGCAGCAGACTTTTCAATGGCTGGCAAATCTGCAGCGTCTTTGAGGCGGGCAGGGCGAATCAACATGCGGGGGGCTCCAGATCCATACCGTGCTCTCTGGGCATGAGGTCGGATGGCTCGGCATTGTAGTTCTGGGCAAGAGGAATATCTGCGCGGACAGCCGCAGTCACCGCCTGATCTGGGTACGGCAGCCAAAGCGCCTTGGACAGGATCGGTAGCGGCCTGGACCTTGCCAAGCCCTGCGGGCGTGCAGCCATCTAAAAGAAGATGCCCGCCATGATCCAGATCATGAAAGTACCAATATACTGCTTAATGTTTCAAATTGTGTCGTTTGCAGTGCATCCACAACACGAAACGAATGCTACTTCGCACTCCCAAGACTGATCCCTCCCACAGCCCAACGTCCTGTCAAAAGCCCACGCCCAGTGGGGCCCTGCCAGGACAGCCTCTCGCCACCCCACCACGATGAAAAAACGCTTCCTCAACGCACCCGCGCGCCTGGCTTTGCTCGGGTTCCTGGCTATCACTGGCGCCCACGCTGCGCCTCAGATTATTTATGACGGCAGCAGCCCGCCTGCGCCTGCCGTGTGGACCCAGGCGACGGTTGGCTCACCGACGGTGGCCTCTGCTGAAGGCCTGACACGCTTTACTACCAGGACGGCCCCCGGTGGAAGAACCAGTGATGCCAACCTCTTCAAATACGCAGCGGGCACCAATAGCTTTATCGCCTCCATCAAGCTCAAGGCCTATTCGGTGAACCGCCACAACCAATTAGATGCAGGGCTGATGTTCAGTGTGGGCGATGAATTTAGTGGTTCCGCTGGAAATACCATCCAGCGCTCGGCCATGCTCTACATCGATGCCACAGCCATGGGCTGGGCGGACGATTCGGCATCGGTTGCCAATGACGCCAGCGTGTTCCATGAATATGCGATTCGCTATACCAATGGACAGTTGGACGTTTTTGTCGACACCAGCTTTGACACCATCATTGCGGGCACTGCCAAGCCTGTTCTCAGCCGGGCGCAGCCTTCCTCAGGCAGTGACCGGGGCGCCATTGTTTTCGGCGACCAGTCCAATGACCCCAACGTGGATTCCGACTTCGCGGTGGAGTTCGTCAAGTTCCAGAACCTGCGCCTGCCCACGGAGCCAGGCTATGTATTTACAGAAACCGGTGATGGCCAACTGACCGCCTACTGGGGCACCCCCGCTTACGCTGGCGAGTCGCCGATCAGCGGCTACACCGCCACGGCATTGACCACCGATACGCCGCCGAAGACGGCTGGCAGCTGCAGCACCTCCGCTACACCGCCAGAGCTTGCAGCCGACTTTTGCACGATCGGCGGTCTTGCCAACGGCACGCCGTACACCGTCAGTGTGCAGGCTACCAATGCTGCTGGTGTCGGTGCCAGCGCGTTGACGGATCGGGCAGCCACGCCGGTCGCGAGTGTTGCCGTTCCTGACACCTCGGTGCTCGTCAACGGCGTCGTGGGTCAAAGCTACGACGCGGTCATCACGCCGACCGGCGGCCAGGCTCCCTACCAGTTCGAGATCATCGATGGCAGCTTGCCCCAAGGGCTGGCCGCACAGCTGTCTGACGATGGGCTGAGCATCCGCATCGCCGGTACACCCAGCCGCAGCGAAACGACCCAATTCACGCTGAGCATCTCGGACAGCACCCCTGCACCGGTGGAGCTGGCGAGCAAGGCGGGTCCGACATTGACGACGGTTGTGCAGGCCTACAGCATTACGGTGGCTGCCCCCGATGTGGTGGTGGTGCCCGCCAAGGCGACGCCCGTTCCGTCGCTGGGCGTTTGGGCTGTGTTGCTGCTGAACCTGTTGGCAGGTGGCCTGGCTGCGCTGGGACTGCGCGGCCGAAACAAGCCTGCGCAGGCTTGAGCTGGCAACGGCTGCTAGTTGAGACAACCACCTTCGGGTGGTTTGTTTTTTTCTGGGGCAGTGTTAGGGACCCTCTGCAAAACTCCCTGCCGTGGTCTGAACGCGGGCTCGGGCGATCCGCTGCGTTGTCTTCCTTGTCAATAGCTCGCTATTGACTGCAAAAGACGCCTTGCGTCTCATCCCGATCCGCGTCCATCCCCGCTTGGCGAGGGTTTTGCAGAGGGTCCTTAGTGCGGACTGGGGCGCTTTGGTGAAGCTTGGGCACGGCGCTTGCATAGGGAGTACAGCCCCCATAAAAAGAAGCCGCCCTTTAGGCCAAGCTCGGCACAAGACCACTCAAAAATCAATCAATCTTCAACCCAATGGCGGTGATAGCAAGAGCCGTGGAAGGAGGCCGGTTTGGGCTGCCATCCGCGCAGCGCCGCACAGACCCGGGCTTTGCTGGCGCCCTTTGTACGCTTTTGCTTACATAACGCACAGCGTCAATCTGCAAAATACATGGCTTAACATCTCACTCCGCCCATGCAATCAGAGCTTTTGCAACAGTACCAGCGCCGCATTGCTGATTTAGAAACCGAGCTGGCCGTCGCTCGCGACATATCGGCGGAAGCTATAGGGCATGCGTCCGTAGACAACTTGCCGGTGGACTTTGCATTGGATGCGGCCGGCATTGGTCTGTTCAATGTGGATGTCGGCACACAGACCATCCATCTGAGTGCGGGCGCCTGCCGGCTCTTTGGGCTGGCGGTGCAGGCGTCTTACCCGACGTCCACGTTCGAACGCCTCTTGGTGGACCGCAGCGAAGCATCGAACCACCACAGCCGCAGCGATGGTTCAGCGGCACTGGTGGTGACCTACCAGATCAGCCGTGCAGACAACGGCGCATTGCGTTGGATCGAGCGGCGCGCACGCATTCGCCGCGATGCCAGCGGGGCGGTGATCGACTTTGGTGGTGCGCTGCGCGATGTCACCGATTTTCGGGCTGCGATGGAGCTGGCTGCTAAATCCCACAAGGCGGTTGCTGCACTGTTGGACAGCCGCAGCTTTCTGATTGACCTCACGGTGCGCCAACGTGCGCTCTCCGATCCGGACACCGTCATGCGCATGACGGCGCAGCTGCTCGGTGAGCGGCTGGGCGCCCATCGCGTGGGCTTTTACCGCATTTTGAGCAGCAGCTCCATGCAGTACCTCAACGGCTGGAGCCAGAGCGAGCTGCCATTGCTGTCGGGTATCTCGCCCGTCGAGGCTTTCGGCGCGCAGGCAGAGCAGCTCCGCAGCAGGGGCGAGATGCTGGTTTTTTCCGACAGCCGCCATGATCTGGACGGCAGCCTGCACCCGCTGGCAGAGCACGGGGTGCTATCAGGGGTGGAGGTGCCGCTGCTGAGTAACCAACGCTGGTGCGCCGGCATGGTCGTGCATTGCGCCAATGTGCGCAGCTGGACTGAGGCGGAGGTGGGCGTTATTCGCGAGGTGGCAGAGCTGGCCTGGTTGGCGGTGGAACGCGCCGAAGCCTTTTTGCGCCTGGGCGACCAGGTACAGCGCCAGGTGGAAAAGATCGAGTTTGGAAGGAGAGAAGCCATCGGCCAACGGGAAGGGCGGCTGGTGGCGGAATCCAAGGTTCATCAATTGCAGAAGCTGGAAGCCGTGGGCCAGCTGACGGGCGGCATCGCGCACGACTTCAACAACATGCTGGCCATCATCATGGGGGGCCTGGCGCTGCTGCAGCGCAAGCTCCAACGCGGTGACACGAATGTGCAAAAGCATGTGGACTCGGCAATGGACGGTGCAAAACGGGCCGCAACCCTGACGGCCCGGCTGCTGGCGTTTTCTCGCCAACACCCGTTGTCACCCGTCCCGACCGACATCAATCGGCTGATGGCCAATCTCAGCGATCTGCTGTCACGAACGCCGGGTGAATCGGTACAGCTGGAGGTGATACAGGGCGCCGGGCTGTGGAACACCTTGGTGGACCAAAACCAGCTGGAAAACGTGCTGCTCAACCTCTGCATCAATGCACGCGACGCGATGCCAAGCGGTGGCCGCCTGACGGTGGAAACCAACAATGTGCATGTGGAGCGGAGCTATGCGCTGGAGTTTGACCTGGCCGTGGGCCAGTATGTCGTCCTGTCAGTGACGGACACGGGCACCGGGATGACGCCCGAGGTGCTGGCACGCGCCTTTGAACCTTTCTTTACCACCAAGGCCGTGGGCAAAGGCTCTGGCCTGGGCCTGAGCCAGGCCTTTGGTTTTGCCAGCCAGTCGGGCGGGCACCTTAAAGCGTACTCAGAGTTGGGTCACGGCACGACGTTCAAGATTTACCTGCCGCGCCACATCGGCAACGCTGTCGGCCAGCCGCTGCCTGGCCTGCGGCAGCCGCTGCGCGCGGGTCGTGTGGGCGAGATCATCATGGTGGTGGACGATGAAGACCGCATGCGTGCGGTGGCGTCCGAGACCTTGCGCGAATTGGGCTACACGGTCGTCGATGCCGCGAACGGCCCGGAGGCGCTTGCCATGATCGATGCAGGCCAGGAGGTCACTGTTTTGTTCACGGACATCATCATGCCCGATATGACGGGCCGCCAACTGGCTGACCTGGCCCTTCAAAAACTGCCGCAGCTCAAGGTGCTCTACACCACGGGCTACACGCGCAATGCCGTTGTGCATAACGGCATTCTGGATGCGGGTACCAACTTCCTGGCCAAGCCTTACAGCATTGAAGACTTGTCTGCCAAGATTGCGGATGTGCTGGACGCTGCTGCCAACTGATGTGTCTTGCCTGGTCGCGCTGCAGGCAATCCTCTAAGGCTGCCAAGCTGGTGGCACAGGCCGTTGGCGGTGTAAGCCAACACAGCTTGATGGCCCGGGAGCTGTGTTGCCGCCCCAGCCTTGTTGCTTCGCTGCAGCGCGGGGCGGATCATGCCGATCAGCCCGGCGCCACTCTGCCCAACGGCATCAATCAATCTTCAAGCCAATCGCGCTGATCACCGAGCCGTAGCGGTCCAGCTCGGCCTTGGTGAACTTGGCCAGCTCGTCCTGCGTGCTGGCCTTGCTGCGCACGCCCAGCTTGGTCAGGCGATCCTTGGCGTCGGCATTGGACAGGGCTTCGTTGAGCGCCTGGTGCAGTTTGGCCAACACCTCAGGGCTGGTTTTGGCGGGCGCGTACAGGGCATACCAGGCGTTCACGACAAAGTTGGGGTAGCCGCTTTCGGCAAAGGTCGGCACATTGGGCAGCTCGGGCAGGCGCTCGGTGCTGGCCACCGCCAGGGGCCTTACTTTGCCGGAGGTGATCAGCGGCGTAGCACTGGTCAGGGTGTCAAAGATCATGTCGATGCGGCCACCCATCAGGTCCATGGTGTGGGCATTGCCGCCCTTGTAGGGCACATGGGTCATGTCCACGTTGGCGGCGCGCTTGAAGAGCTCGGCACTCAAGTGCAGCGGCGAGCCATTGCCGGCCGAGCCATAGGTGAGCGTGGCGGGTTTGCTTTTGGCCTGCTCTACCACCTGCTTGACGTCCTTGAAGGGCGAGTCGGTGGCCACTTCCAGCACGATGGGCGCTTCGCCGATCATGCCCACGGGCGCAAAGTCCTTGATCGCGTCATAGCCGGGTTGGCGGTACAGGTGGGGGCTGATCGCATGGCTGGACAGGGAGCCCAACACCAGGGTGTAGCCATCGCCAGGCGCCTTGGCTGCCAGCGCGGTGCCAATGGTGGTGCCCGCGCCGCCACGGTTGTCAACGATGACCGTCTGCTTGAGGATCTCCCCCATCTTCTGGCCCACGATACGGCCCACCGCATCGTTGGCGCCCCCTGCTGGGTAGGGAACGATCAGGGTGATGGGCTTGCTGGGGTAGGCGGCATCTGCTGCCTGGCCGGCCAGCGGGGCAAGACCCAGCAGCAGGCTGCTGGCGAGGAGGAAGCGACGGCGCGTGGCTGCAGCGGATTGGCGGGAAGCGAACATGGTGGGACACCTCAATGGCTGGTTGTGCGGGGATGCATTCAGGGACTGCAGACGCCGTCGCCAGAAAGCGCCGCAGTCTGCAATTTGATCAAAACAATCAAAATTGATAATTTTTTGAACGTCTCGATCAGAACTCTTTTTGCAAAACTCTCCAATCAGGACTTTCCCCGAGATGGTGCATGCACCACCATGCGGAGTTGTTGCACACAAGCGGTGCGAAAATGGCCTTGCTGCACAGCTTTGACAAGAGAATTGCGGTCATTTCGATTGTCCCGATCATTTTTGATACGTTAATTAAAGGGTTTACCCTTGTTTTTAATCACTCTGAATGATTTATGATCGTTTCAATCAAATTAAAGATTCCGCTTGTGACGGAGTCGCCCGAAAGCCCCGCATGAGCCCCCGTTCCCTTCCGCGCTACCTGGTCGTCGCCGACGACCTCTCCGGCGCAGCCGACTGTGCTGCGGGGTTTGCGAGCGCCGGCTTCTCGACCAGTGTGTTGCTGGACCCGCAAGCCAGCGGCACCGCACAACGCGATGTGGATGTGCTGACGGTGGACACCAACAGCCGGCGTGACAGCGCTGCGGTGGCGGCTGCCAAGCTGCAGGCCGTGCTGGCAGCGCCGGCTACCCAGGGCCGCCGGGTGCTCAAGAAAATCGATTCCACCTTGCGCGGTGGTTGGGCGCAGGAAGTGGCGGTGTTGCAGCGCGGGCTGAATGCCATGGCGCTGGTGGCGCCTGCCTTCCCCCAGATGGGCCGCACGATGCTGGATGGTGTGGTGCGGGTGCATGGCCTGCGCCTGGCCGATACCGATACCTGGAAGCTGGAGCATGCCGGCTGTGACGACCGGCCTGCGCAGCAACTGCAAGCCGCAGGCCTGCGCTGCGACCATCTGTCCGCTAGCCTGCTCGATGCTGGCCCAGCAGCCACTGCGCAAGCGATTGCCCAGGCGTGCGGGGAGGGCGTGCAGGCGCTCGTGTTCGATGTGCTGACTGACGAACATCTACAGACCTTGGCCCAGGCCAGCCTGCAAATAGAACATGCCTTTTGCGTGTGCTCTGCCGGCCTGTCGCATGCGCTGGCGCGGCAGCTGCCGGCGGCTGCTGCGTCGGCCGTGTCGCTGGATATGCCACATTCCGCTGGGCGCTTGCCCAGCGTGGTCACCGTTGTCGGCAGCATGTCGGCGATCGCGCAGCAGCAGCTGGCGTATCTGGCAGAGCAGCCACGGACCCAACTGCATGTGGTAGCTCCGAGCTGGCTGCGCAGCGACGCACAAACGCCCCAATGCCAGACGCTGGTGCAGACCATCAGCAGCGAAGTAGCGCAGGGCCTGGATGTTGTGGTCAGCCTCGGGGCAGATACGCATACGGACCCGGCCGAGGGCCCCATGCTGGCCCGGCAGCTGGCGCGCTTGCTGCATGCTCCCATGGCAGCAGCGGCAGGCTTGGTCATCACCGGTGGTGAAACGGCCCGCGCGGTGCTGGAAGCGCTGCAACTGCGCAGCCTGCGCGTGCATTCCGAGAGCGAACCCGGCGTGGTGCTGTGTATCACCGAGAACCAGGACACCGAACCAGACAGCCGGCGGCAGTGGATTGCGACCAAGGCCGGCGCTTTTGGTCATCCCGCATCGCTGCACCGTGCAGCCATCGCTATTCATTCATTGCTGGCCGCCAACACCCCTGGCAGCATCACCGACCCACTCCCTACAGAAAGCAAGCAAAGATGAGCACTTCTCTGCCCGTCATCGGAATCACCATGGGAGACGCAGCAGGCGTGGGCCCGGAAATTATTGTCAAGAGCTTTGCAAATGACAGCCTGTACAGCCTGGCAAAGGCCGTGGTCATTGGCGACGCCAAGCGGTTGGAGAAGGCCAATACGTTGCTGGGCACCCAGGTGCGTGTGCGGCCCATCCAGGACATTGCCGACGCCGCCTTTGAGCGTGGCGTGATCGACTGCATCGATCTGCAGCTGATCCCCGATGACCTGGCCTTTGGCAAGCTATCGCCCGTGGCGGGCGACGCCGCCTTCCGCTTTATCGAGCGCGCGGTGGAGCTGGCCAAGGCCCGGAAGATCGATGCGATCTGCACGGCGCCCCTCAATAAAGAGGCACTGCATGCCGGCGGCCACAAGTTTCCCGGTCACACGGAGATGCTGGCGTACCTGACGGGGGTGGAGGAGGTGTCGATGATGCTGGTAGCGCCCAATCTGCGGGTGATCCATGTGACCACGCATATCGGCTTGCTCGATGCCATCCGCAAGATCGAGCCCGGCCTGGTGGAGCGCACCATCCAGCGCGGCTACGACACCCTGCGCAAGGCCCACATCGACAACCCGCGAATAGCAGTGTGCGGCATCAACCCGCATGCGGGTGAAAACGGCCTGTTTGGCTATGGCGAGGAAGAGGAAAAGATCATCCCCGCCGTGCAGAAGCTGCGCGAGAAAGGCATGGACATTGAAGGCCCCTTGCCGGCCGACACGCTGTTCTTCCGCGCTGGGCGGGGGGATTTTGATCTGGTGGTCGCTATGTACCACGACCAGGGCCATGGCCCCGTCAAGGTGCTGGGCCTGGAGGCGGGCGTGAACATCACCGTGGGGCTGGATGTGATCCGCACCTCGGTAGACCATGGCACGGCGTTTGATATTGCGGGCAAGGGCGTTGCCGATGAGCGCAGCTTGTTAGAGGCTTTGCGCCAAGGCGCAGAACTCGCCACCCGCCGCTAAAAAATCCAGGAGACAAAAACCATGCATATCCATAGTACCGTCCTGAGCGGCCACAAAGTCCTCGACGACATCGCCTACCTGGTGAGCGGCAAGCACAAGCTGCTGTTTGTCAGCGACCAGAACATCATCAACATTGCCGGCGTGCAGACACTGCTGGGCCAACTCCGGCGCGCGGCGACGGAAGTGCTGGTGATCGACGATGTGCCGCCTGAGCCATCGGATGCCGATGTGGAGCGCATTCTGCAAGAGCGCGATCTGCGCGGGGTGGATTTTGTTGTGGGAGTAGGGGGAGGCAGTGTGCTGGATGTGGCCAAGCTGCTGTCGGCGCTGGCGCACCCCGAGTCGCCGACGCTGGCCGAGCTGCTCGCGGGCACCAAGGTCACGCAGCGGGTCAAGGCGCTGATGGTGCCGACGACGGCGGGCACGGGCTCGGAGGCGACCCCGAATGCGATCCTGGCCATCCCGGCGCGGGAGACCAAGCAGGGCATCATCTCGCCGGTGCTGCTGCCGGACTATGTGGCGCTGGCGCCGGAGCTGACCGTGACCATGCCGCACAAGATTGCGGCATCGACGGGGGTGGATGCGCTCTGCCATCTGGTCGAGTGCTTTACCGCCAGCATCGCCAATCCGGTGGCGGACAACTACGCGATGATCGGCATGAAAAAGCTGTTCGAGAACATCGAGCTGTCGGTCGCCGAGCCACACAACCTCGAAGCCAAGCTCAACATGCTCTGGGCCTCGTACTACGGCGGCGCCTGCATTGCGCATGCGGGCACGCACCTGGTGCATGCCATGTCCTACCCGCTGGGCGGCAAGTACCACATCCCCCATGGCGTTGCCAACGCCATTTTGCTCGCACCTTGCTTTGAATGGCTGCGCCCGCTCTGCGTCGCCAAGCTGGCGCGCGCTTATGAGCTGGTGCCCGGTGCCGATCTGGCGCTGGACGATGAAGGCAAATCCCATGCGCTGGTTGCCTACTTTGCCGACCTGGTCAAGCGCCTGCGCCTGCCGGCCAGCCTGCAAGAGTTGGGCATTGGCCGCGACCACCTGCCCGATCTGGTGCAGGCTGCGCTCGATGTGCAGCGCCTCATCAAGAATGTGCCCGGGCCCGTCACGGGCGCCGATATCGAAAAGGTCTACCTGAAGCTGTTTAACTGAGACAACACCATGGCAAACAACAAAAAACTCCAAGGCATTTTGACGGCCATCATCACCCCCATGGATGCGGAGGACCGCTTTGCGGAAGCGCCGTTCCGCGAGCAGATCGACCGGCAGGTGAACGCAGGCAATGGTATCTTTTGCGGCGGCACAAATGGCGAATTCTTTGCGCTGACCGAAGGCGAAAAGCGCCGTGTGGCCGAGGTGGCGATGGAGCAGGTCGCTGGGCGTGCCAGCGTGGTCGGCCATGTGGGGGAGGTATCGACTGCTGAGTGCATCCGCGCGGGCCGCGAGATTGCCCGCCTGGGTGTGGATGCCGTCGCCGCCATCACGCCCTGGTTTGTGCCGCTGTCGCAGGATGAGCTGCATGGGCATTTCAGCGCCATTGCCGATGCGCTGGAGGTCCCCGTCTATCTGTACAACATTCCCGCGCGCACCGGCAACACCATTGCGCCCGAGACCGCCAAGCGCCTAGCCGCGCATCCTAATATCGCGGGTATTAAGGACAGCGCTGGCAGCCATGAAAGCCTGAGCGGCTTTTTGAAGGTGGCCAACGAGGTGCCGGATTTTGTGGTGTTCAATGGGCCGGACAGCCTCATCCACCAAGGCTTTGTCGAAGGCTGCGCGGGCGCCGTATCGGGCCTGGCCAATGCCGCGCCGCATGAGATCAATGCGATCTGGACCCTGTTTGCTGCTGGCGATATCGAGGCATCGCGTGCGCAGCAGGCAACGGTGACCAGCCTGCGCGAGACGCTCTACAAGGTCTGCTTTGCGCCGGCCGCTGTGAAGCGTGCGGTGCAATTGCTGGGCTACAACGTGGGCAACAGCAAATACCCCGTGCGCATCAGCGCCGAGCAGGAGGCGCAGATGCGCGAAATCCTGAAGGCGCATGGGATATCGGGTTAAGCTCTCAGCCGTTATCGCTATTGCGCTGTCGCCAGCCACACATCCCATGAAGGTCACCAACCGCAGAGAGTCGATTCTCCAGGCCGTGCATTCGGGCATGACCGATGTGGCTGCGCTGTGCGCCAGGTTTGATATATCGGAGGCCACCGTCCGCCGAGATCTGCAGGCGCTGCAGCAGGATGGCCGCCTGTTGCGGGTCTATGGCGGTGCGGTGGCCGCACCCATCCGCCATGAGCCGGAGGAATCGCTGGAGCTGCGCAAGGTGCATGACGGCGAGGGCAAGGCAGCGATTGCCCGCGAGGCCATCCGCTTGATCGAGCCGGGCGACACCTTGTTTATCGACGGCGGCACGACCACCGATGCGCTGGCCCGCCATCTGCCCAAAGATGATTCGCTGCGCATTATCACCAACAGCCTGCTGGCGCTGAACACCCTGAGCGCGCGCGATATTCGCGTGACTCTGCTGGGCGGCGACCTGCGCCCGGGCAGCATGAGCGTTTACGGCCCGCTGGCCGATATGGCGCTGGAGCGCCTGACCTTTGACAAGGTGTTCTCCAGCGCCGATGGCATCGACGCGGAGTTTGGCGTCTGCGAAGGCTCGATCGAGCAGGCCTGGTTCAAGGAAAAGCTGTTCCGCCGCACCCGCGAGGTCTATATGCTGGCCACCGCAGAAAAGCTCGGCCGCAAGTCTCAAATGAACTGGTCGCCCATCCACCGGCCCTGGACCCTGATCACCGATGCCGCGCCCGAAAGCCATGCGGTACAGGCGTTTGGCAACCATCCGTTTGTGACGGTGCTGCCAGTCGCCTGAACGCATAACTTCCTACGACGCCCGTTTAAGGCTTGAGCAATACCTTGCCCTTGCGGCCCGGTTGCAGGCTGGCCGTTGCGGCTTGGGCAACATCGCCCAGGTCATAGATGGCCTCGGTCGGCAGCTTTAGCGTGCCACCCAAAACGCGCTGGATCAGCTCGCCGATCAGGCGGCGTTTGTCCTCGGCGGACAGGGCCTCGCTCACCTTGCTGCCCCAAAAACCTTTGACCGTTGCCTGCTTGAAGATCATCGCGCCTGAATCAATCTGCATCGGCTCGCCGGCCATGGTGCCAAACGACACCAAGGTGCCGCCTTCGCCCAGCAAGGCCAGCAGCGCGGCACTGGCTGCGCCGCCAATCGAATCGACGGCCGCATAGGCCCCGTTGGCGCCCAGCAGCGCGCTGGCGTTGTGCTGCCAGTCGGCTTGCGCGGTAGACAGCACGTTGGCAATGCCCAGGTCTGCCAGCTCCTGCACCGCCTCATCGCGGCGCACCAGGTTGAGCACGTTCACACCGCGCGCGCTGGCCAACATGGCCAGGGTCTTGCCGACGGCGCCGTTGGCGGTGTTCTGCGCAATCCATTGGCCGGGCTGCACGCTCAAAAACTCCAGCAGCATCAAGGCGCTAAGCGGCATCGCGATGAGCTGGGCGGCCACCTCGTCAGGAATCGCATCGGGCATGGGCACCAGCAGACGCGCGGGCGCCAGAAAGTACTCGGCCCAGGTGCCGTGAACGCCGGCGACTGCGACGCGCTGGCCGATGAGGGTGCTGTCGACGTCTGGCCCGACGGACTCCACCACGCCCACGGCCTCGCTGCCGCCAATCGCTGGCAGCGTGGGCTTGTAGCCATAGCGGCCGCGCACGGTCCAGAGGTCATGGTTGTGGATCGGGGCGAGCAAGGTCTTGATACGGACCTGGCCTGCTACCGGTTGGGGGATGGGCTGGTCGCCCAGGCCCAGTACCTCGGCGGGCTCGCCAAAAGTGGAGTGGATTGCACTGCGCATGGTGTCTGTCCTTATTTAGCAAGCATGGACAGCAGGGCCTCGGCCACGGCTTCGCTGCTGGCAGGGTTCTGGCCGGTGACCAGGCGGCCATCGACCTCCACATGCACTTGCCAATCAGGGCCCTTGTGGTAATCGCCACCCAGGCGCGTGAACGCATCCTCGATGAGGAAGGGCACGACGGCGGTCAGGCCGACGCCTTCTTCTTCGCTGTTGGTAAAGCCTGTTACGCGGCGGCCAGCGACCAGGGGATTGCCATTGGCCGCCTTGACCTTGATGAGGGCGCCCGGTGCATGGCAGACCAGACCCAGCGGCTTGCCGGCGCGCTCGAAAGCTTCCAGCAGTGCAATCGACTTGGCGTCGTTGGCGAGGTCCCAGAGCGGGCCATGGCCGCCGGGGTAGAAAACGGTATCAAAGTCATCGGCGTTGATCTGTGCCAACGGCGTGGTGGCTGCCAGGGCAGCTTGGGCTTGCGGATCCTTGCGGAAGCGCTCGGTGGCTGCCGTTTGTGCATCGGGCTCGTCGCTTTTGGGGTCCAGCGGTGGCTGGCCGCCCAGTGGCGAAGCCAGGGTGATCTCGGCGCCCGCGTCCTGGAACACGTAGTAAGGCGCGGCAAACTCTTCCAGCCAGAAACCGGTCTTGCGGCCCGTGTCGCCCAGGCGGTCGTGCGAGGTCAGTACAAATAGAACTTTCATGGAGAACTCCTTGGGGGTTAGGGGAGGGGGTGAGGAGAGGCGGGGCTGAATGCTTTGCAGGTCAGCAAATGCACGGTGGCGGCCCGCGCCTGGATGAGCGATGACTTGTCCTGGCTCAGCTTGGCCAGCAAGGCCGCGCCCAGCCACATTTGGTAGATAACGCGGGCCAACACTAAAGAAGGCGGGCCAGCGGGCAGCGAGCCATCGCCGCGTGCCTCGTCAATCACGGCGGCGATCCTCGCCAGCAAGCGCTGTACACCGCCATGGAGCACCTGGCGCATATCTTCGGACAGGTCCGCTACTTCGGCAGCCAGTTTGACCACCAGGCATTCTTCGGCCCAGCCACACACGCCATCGCCGGGCGCTGCAATCCAGGCATCCCAGTAGCGCATCAGGCGGTCATAGCCATTACCATCTGCCGCCAGCAGGCCATTCACCTTGCGGCCATAGCCATCCACATACTGCTGCAGCAGCGCGCAGCCAAAGGCTTCTTTCGACGGGAAGTAGTGGTAGAACGAGCCCTTGGGCACGTTGCAGGTCTTAAGAATCTCTTGCAAGCCGACAGCCGCAAAACCTTTGCGCAGCACGAGCTGGTGCCCCGTGTCGAGGATGTGCTGGCGGGTGGCTTCCGCTTTTTTGGTCAAGGTCATGCACTGGATTCTAGTAAAAAATAGACCGGTCGTCTACTTGATGTTTGCATGACAACATTCCATCGATTGAAATGGCTGCTGCAGCCGCTTGCGTCGATCGGCTTAGGGGTGCTGGTGGCCGAAGGCATACACCATTGGGCTTGCGCCGCCCGGCAATACCTGTCAGCCATCGCCGCGACTGCATGTCCGCAAAGCGGGCAGGTGAAACAAAAAGTCTCAGCTATGCTATGTTTAATCAAGTTTCAGGATGACGACACACAGCCGGTCGGAGGGCTGTTGGCGCAGACCTGATTTTTCATGGCGATGCGCCCGCAGAGGAGGCCGTATGAGATCCCGTGCAAAGTCTTTGTCGGAACTACAAATCACTGTCATCAGCCCAGACCAGATCAAGCTCTTCAAAATGGCCTATCTCGCAGGTATCACCGATGCGGGCGCCATTTTTGATGTGGACAGCGAAGTTGCTGCCAGCGACGAGGTCGCAGAGCGTATCACCAAAGCCTTGGACGACGCCGTGGCGACATTTGAGGACGATTGCCTGTCGATTGGCCCTTGCCCTTTGGCGCCGGAGTCCGATACCTAGTATTTCCAGCGCCTTGCACCCCAGCCCCGTATGCGGGGTTTTTTTTACGTCTGAAGCAGGGTATGTGTTCCCAGCGGCGTCATCGTTTGCATTCCTGGCGCTTTGCATCTAGGGATCGTCTGCAAAACACTCGCCAGGCGGGACGGATGCGGATCGCCCCAGTCCGCGTTCAGACCATGGCAGGGAGCTTTGCAGAGGTTCTATAGGTCTCGCCCTCCACAGCGTTGGACAGCGGACGCAATAATTGCCCGTCAAAATAATTATCAAGACTCATTCTCATTTAAAATACTGCGCGGCGCTGCCATGGCTTGCCAAGTCATGCACAAGGCGCCACCGGGAATCCACCACCGTGGCGGGCCCCGTTCACAGGATTGTCTAGATGCAAACAGCCGTAAATCACCCACCAGCAGCCAGCCTGCTGGGCTATCGCGCGCGGGTCGCGTCACGGGCCGTGGCCGCTATTGGTGGCGGCTATGCCTTGGCAGCGGCCTCGGCTGCAGCGGGGGCGGTGGGCTTTCAAGCGTTCGGCATGGCCCGGGTGGATGCGACGATGACGGCCACGATGCTGGCCTTTGTGGTCTACGCGATCGCGGCGATGTGGGCCTTTGGCTGCGCAACGGCGCTGCGTGCCTGGCTGGGCATTGCGCTGCCGGCTGGCACGCTGGCGCTGATCGCCTGGGTGCTGGCGCCGGGGGCCGCGGCATGAGGGTCGATGGCAAACCCGAGGGCTTGCGGCAGTCGATGTCCTGGTTGCATACCTGGAGCGGGCTGCTGCTGGGCTGGCTGCTGTATGCGGTGTTCTTTACCGGCACCTTGAGCTTTTTCCGCAACGAAATCACCGACTGGATGCGGCCCGAGCTGCACCAGTCCGTACCCGACGCGGGCACGGCACAGCGCGGGCTCGATGCCATGCAGGCGATTGCGCCCAAGGCCACGACATGGACTTTGTCCTTGCCCAATGAACGCCAGACGGCCATCGAAGCCTCCTGGCGCGAGCCCGGTGCCGCCACGGGCCGGGCCGGCACGCTGCGCACGACCCTGGATGCCGGCACCGGCGAGCAGCTGCAGCCGCGCGAGACGCGGGGCGGCAGCTTTTTGTACCGCTTCCACTTTGAGCTGTATGCGATGCCGCGCATCTGGGGCCGCTGGATCGTGGGCTTTGCGACGATGCTGATGCTGGTGGCCATCATCAGCGGGGTGATCACGCATAAAAAAATCTTTAGCGACTTCTTCACCTTCCGCCCGCGCAAGGGCCAGCGCTCCTGGCTGGATGCGCACAATGCCACGGCCGTGCTGGCGCTGCCTTTTCATCTGGTGATCACCTTCAGCGGCCTGGTGCTGCTGATGAATATGCTGATGCCCTGGGGCGTGCAGACGGCCTACAACGGCGACAGCAATGCCTATTTCTCGGAGCTGCGTGGCAACCGCCAGGCGCAGCCGGGCGCTGCCAATGCCAATGGCCCGCGCGAGGGCGGTCGTGCCAGCCGGCAGGCGAATGCCGATGCCGATGCAGATGCCAACACGCCAGTCGTGATGGCAGCGGTGGGCCCGATGATGGATGCCGCCTTGCAGCAATGGCCGGCGCATGGCGTGGGCAGCATCACCGTCAACGCGCCAGGCACCGCCCGCGCCACGGTCGAGCTGCGCGAGGGCGGCGGATCCAGCCTGGTCAACCGAGGCACGGCATCGACCTTGTTGTTTGATGGCGTGACGGGCGAGCCGCGCCAGGCCCCCGAGGCGGCCGCCATTTCCTGGCCGCGCGCGACCAGCAATGTCGTATCCAGCCTTCACCTGGGCCGCTTTGCCGAGCCGCTGGTGCGCTGGCTGCTGTTTTTGAGCGGCGTGGTGGGCACCATCATGGCGGCGACCGGCATGGTGATCTGGGTCGTCAAGCGCCTGCCTGAGCGGCGCAAGCTGGGCCGCACACCCTACGGCCACCGGCTGGTGGAGGTGCTGAATGTGGGGGCGATTGCCGGCTTGTCGGTCGCAACGGCGTCGTTCTTCTGGTTCAACCGCTTGCTGCCGGCTGAGTTGTTGGGCCGCAGTGATTGGGAGATTCGGGGCTTCTTTACCGTGTGGGCGCTGTGCCTGTTGCACCCCATGCTGCGGCCGCACCGCCAGGCCTGGCGTGAGCAGATGCTGGTCGCCACCGTGTTGTTTGCGCTGTTGCCGGTGCTCAATGGTTTGAGCGGTGGCGCATCGCTGCTGCAGACCGTTGCCCATGGGCAGTGGAGCATTGCTGGCTTTGACTTGATGATGCTGGCCTTGGCGGCGTTGCACGGATGGGTGCTGTGGTGGCTGGCGCGGAGCAAGCCCACTGCGACCCCCGCTGCACGGAAGACAGCTGCCCCTGCCAAGCCTGCAGCATCCGACGCCGGTTTGCTGGCGCCCCATGCCGCAGGGGCAGCCGTGATGGAGCAGCAACCATGATCGCTATCGCAAGCCTGCTATGGGCCTTTGCCGGTTTTGCAGCCTTGGCCGCTGCGATGGACCGGCATGAACAACAGCTGGGCGCCGTGGCGCTGGCACCTGCGCAGCGCTATGGGTGGCAGGCGGGCGGGGCGGCCTTGTTGCTGGTGTCGCTGCTCTGTTGCCTGCAGCGCTGGAATGCATCGGTAGGCTTTGCGTCTTGGTTGGGCCTGTTGACCTTGGCGGCGGTGGCCTGGGGGCTGGTGCTGACCTACGCGCCAGAACGCGCGCGCGCCTTGGCCTTGGGGGCGGCGGTGCTTGGCTTGATTGCGAGCGTACTGGCGAACTGAACGCAAAAACGCCGCGCCAGGCAGTCACCCGGCGCGGCGTTCATTTAAACGCTAACCGTCAGCTCAACCTTGGTTGGTCTGCTTGTAAGAGCGATTGGCGCGTTCCCAAGCAGCCTTCACTGCAGGCTCTGCTTGGGTCCAGCCCAGGCGGCTTTGGGCACGGTCAGCCTCCCAACGGGTTTCCCAATCGCTGCGGGCTTCTTCCCAGTCGACACGGCCATCGCGGACGGACTCATAGCCAGCGCGGTAGGCAGGTGCATAGTCGTCGTAGGTATAGCCTTCGGCAAAGTAGGGCTCGCGCTGGTAGGCGTCGGACCAGTAGGCGTCTTCAGACGTGGGGTTGACGGCCTCGGCAGCGCCCTTGCCCGCCAAGCCACCGATCACTGCTCCCACTACGCCACCGACGGCGGTGCCGATAGGGCCTGCGACCGAGCCGGCAGCTGCACCGGTCAAGGCGCCGCCAGCGGCACCAATGCCGGTGCCGATGGGGTGGGCGCCGGGCTCATCGGTGATGGGATCGGGATTGAGTTTGGGGTCTTGGGGATGGGTCATGGAGTGCTCCTTGGTTCGGTGGTGGACTTCGGTCCTGGTGCCTCCATGGTGCGGCCCGCGCTGCATCCACACCGTAGGACAAGCGCAGCAGCACCGGTACGACGGGCCTGCGCTGGCCTGTCAACACGGCCTTGCAGCCACGTGGCCGGGGACCACACCGGCGCAGGGCATTTGCCTGACAGACAGCAGCTGCATCGGCCCGCACACTGAAACCAGCGCAGCCGTTTGCCACCTGGATGCGGGCTGGGTCTGCTACCAGCCAGGAATCTTCCTCAGCGATGGCCCCTTAGAACCCACGCCATGATTCGATTGCAGTTCTCTTTGGAGCTTGCCTACACGGTGCTGACCCCCAGCGCCGATTTCTTTTTTGACTTCCATCCGGCCTACACCCCGCAGCAAACCGTGATGCTGGAAAACCTCACGGTGAGCCAGGCGGCTGCCACCTGGAGCCTGCAGCAAGACGCCAGCGGCCAGCGCAGCATGCGGCTGCAGGCACAGTCGGGCCCGCTCAAGGTCAACTACCAGGCCACGGTGGAGATTGCGCACTACAGCGATGACCCCGCCCAGATACCCGAGGTCCCCGTCTACCAATTGCCGCTGGAGGCACTGCACTACATCTACCCCAGCCGCTATTGCCAGTCCGACCGCTTGGCGGCCTATGCTTTTGCGTTGTTCGGCCATCTGCCCCAGGGCTATTCGCGTGCCCGGGCGGTGTGTGATTGGGTGCAGCAGCATGTGCAGTTCCGCTCCAACAGCTCCAGCGGCACCACATCGGCGATAGACACCTTGGTCGAGCGCGTAGGCGTCTGCCGCGATTTTGCGCACCTGATGATTGCCATGTGCCGCGCGATCAACCTGCCAGCGCGGTTTGTGACCGGTACCGATTACGGCGCCGATCCGGCCTTGGGGCCACCGGACTTCCATGCCTATGTCGAGGTGTACCTGGGCGGGCGCTGGTACATGTTTGACCCGTCGGGCACCGCCATCCCCATGGGCATGATGCGCCTGGCCACCGGGCGTGATGCTGCCGACGCGGCGTTTGCCACGATCTTTGGTGGTGTCCAAAGCGAGCCCCCGCGCATCGAGGTTCTGGCCGAGCAGAACGGCCACCAATGGCAATTGCCGGTGCACACCAACCAAGGTCTGTCGACTGCGGTGGTCTGAGCCCCTGCCTGCGGGTCGCGACCTTTGCGTTAGCGCAATGTTTTGTCATGGTCGCCGCTGACGGATTTACCCAAAAAAATGCCGCCCCAACTGGGGCGGCAGTGCATTCAAGAAGAAGGCCGATCCTGAATCTCAGGGTGTCCATGCAAGTTAAGAGAGGGAGGGAGGGTACGCATGAACTCGGCGAAACCGATGGTCAAATTCTAGGGCTGCACACGGTGGTTACTGCGCTAACGCCGAGAGCAATCGTCAGCAATTGACAAAAAAAAGAGCCCGCATTGCTGCGGGCTCCAAGGTCGTTTTCCTGTTCTTGTACTTCTATCTCCCTCCAGAGGAATCGAGATCATATGTCAAAACTATGACGATCTAATTATCATAAATTCAACAAATGTCAGCTTCTTGAAAGCTGCTGCGCTTCTGGGCAGAAACGCATCAAGTTGAAGATCAAACTTCTTAGGCTATACGTTGGATAACTATGTCGGTGCTGCCTGTTGTGGCTCCCACAGTGCGCAGGAACGACCGAATAGGCCCAAGCACCGGGGCCGACTTACTTGTGGCATTCGTTACCGAATGCGGTAATTGGCAGCAAGCACTAGGCGCAACAGATTGTTGGCGGTGCAATATTATGTACTAAATTTGATAGCACAAAGCCGCGATGCTGCCTGGCCAATGGCAGCATCGCGGCATGGCTGTGCCCATCGGTCATGGGCATCGGCAGGAGCAGCGACATCGGCATGACGCCTTGCACGCTGCTAAGCAGTGGCCGACCCTGCGCGCATGGGGCCGACAAGGGCAGCTGAGGCCAGGCTGCCCGCGCTTCAAGCGACCGGCTTGCGGCCCACGGTGTTGATCAGCTCGCCCACGCGCTGCAGGTACTGGGCAAAGGTCTGGTTGGCAGCGGCCTGGCTGTCGGTGGGCTGGGCAACAGTGCGGCCCTCGGCCTCCAGGCGCGCGCGGATATCGGGGCTGAGCAGCGCAGCACCAATGGCATTGCGCAGCACGGTCACCCGCTCTGCCGGGCAGCCTTGCTTGACAAAGTAGCCTCCGCTGATGGTGTAGGCAAAGTCGGGCACCAGCTTGCTTTGTGTGATCAGCGGTATATGGGCCAGCGGTGTGGGCAGTTCCTTCGAGAAGCTGGTCAGTACCTTGAGCCGGCGTTGGGCCTGCATGGCATCAAAGCTGGTTTGGTAGGGGAGGATGGCCAGGTCCACCTCGCCGCCCGCCACGCCTTGCAGCGCGGGCGCACCACCTTTGTAAGGCACATGCAGCAGGCTGGCGCCCACGCGGGTGGCGAGTGCCTCACCCATCAGGTGGTAGATGGAGTCGATGCCGACGGTGGCATAGGTCAGCGGCTTGGCGCTGCTTTGCTTGGCCAGCGCAATCAGCTTGTCCAGCGAATCAACCTGCAGGCCATTGCGGACGAGCAGCACAATATGCGCCTCGCTGATCGGTGCCACCAGGCTGAAATCCTTTGGCGTGTAACGGGCCGAGGGGTTGAGCATCGGCGCCAGAAACACCTCGTTGGTGGAGCCATGGAAGAAGGTATAGCCATCGGCCGGCGCGCTCAGTACCTTGTTGGCGCCAATCAGGCCGGTGCCGCCGCCGTAGTTTTCGACAACGACCTGCTGCTTGACGCTCTTGCCGATCGATTCGCCAAAGATGCGGGCAGCGGTATCGCTGGCGCCGCCGGCGGGGTAGGGCACAACCAGCGACAGCGGCTTGGTCGGGTAGGCGTCGGCTGCCCAGGCCTGCTGGGTGGCCAGCAATGGGGCACCGGCCAGCAGGCTGGCGTATTGGAGAAACTGGCGGCGATGGGTGGCGGTCATGGTGGTCTCGCTGGAGGTGGTTATTTCAGATAGCTTTGTGCCAGGCTGGCCCAGAAGGCCGCGCCGATGGGCAGGGCCTTGTCGTTGAAGTCATACAGCGGGTTGTGCACCATGCAGCCGCCATCCTGCCCCAGGCCATTGCCCAGCCGCACATAGGCGCCGGGGCGGTGCTCCAGCATGTAGGCAAAGTCTTCGCTGCCCATCACCGGGCCACGGGTCACCACGTTGTCGGCGCCCAGCAGCTGCACCGCCACTTCGCGGGCGCGCTCGGTTTGCGCCGCATGGTTGACCAGCACCGGGTACTTGCGCTCATACAGCACATCGGCTTGCAGCTGGTAGCTTTGGGCCTGGGCATTGATAAAGTCGCGCAGCCGGGTTTCGATCTGGTTGCGCACCTCCGGGTTGAGCGCGCGGATGCCGATCTTGATCGTGGCGCTTTCGGGCACGATGTTGTAGGTGGCGCCGGCCTGGATGGAGCCGACGGTGATGACGGCCGACTTGAGCGCATCGACCTCGCGGCTGACCAGTGATTGCAGGCCCAGCACGATGCTGGCAGCGGCCTGCATCGAGTCAATGCCATGGTGGGGCATGGCGCCATGGGCGGAGCGGCCGGTCAAGGTCACAGTGGCCCGGTCAAACGAGGCCATCGCCGGCCCGGCGATCATGCCGATCTGCCCCACCGGCAGGCCCGGCGTGTTGTGCAGCGCATAGATTTCATCGCAGGGAAACTGCTCAAACAGCCCGTCATCGACCATGCGCAGCGCGCCGCCTTCGTTCTCTTCCGCCGGCTGAAAAATCAGGTTCAAGGTGCCGTTGTAGTCCACCGATTCGGCCAGGTAGCGCGCCGCGCACAGCAAGATGGCCGTGTGCCCATCATGGCCGCAGGCATGCATCTTGCCGCTCAAGGTGCTGGCATAGGGCAGGCCGGTTTTCTCCTGAATCGGTAGCGCATCCATATCGGCACGAATGCCGATGCTGCGGCTGCCCTGGCCTTTTTTAAGGCGGCCCACCACGCCTGTGCTGCCCAGGCCCCGGTGTACTTCATAGCCCCAGGCCTGCAGGCGCTCTGCTACCAGGTCGCTGGTGCGCAGCTCTTCAAACGCCAGCTCGGGGAAAGCATGGATCTGGTGGCGGATGCCAACAAATTCCGGCGCCAGGGTCTGGACTGCCGATAGCAAGGAGGGGTGAATAGCTGCGTTCATGGTGGGCCCGTCACAAATAAGTCAAACCATTATCGAAAGCGCGATCCGTCGCGTCCATGACAACAGACGCAACCAAACGTTGCCAGAATCGCAACAATGCGCGGAGGTAAGCGATGTTGAACCTGGGTATGGACGATGTGCTGGGCCGCAAGCGGGCGCTGTGCCTGCTGCAGATCATGGAAACCGGCTCGGTGCGTGGCGCAGCCGATGTGCTGGCGGTGGACCCATCGATGGTGAGCCGCACCGTCGCCCGGCTGGAGCAGGACACCGGCCTGGTGCTGCTGGAGCGGCGCGGCCGGGGCGTGGTGGTGACCGATGCCGGCCGCATGCTGGCGTTGTTTGCCCGCCGCCAGCAGGACCTGCACGACACCTTTGTGGCGGAGGTCAACAGCCTCAAAAACGCGCAATCCGGCCACCTGGACCTGGTGCTGGGCGAGGGCACCCTGGACATGGTGATGGGCCCGGTGCTGCAAGATTTTGTCAAAGCCCATGGCGATGTGCGCTACCACATCAAGGTGGCGGGCACCGAGGAGGCCGTGCAGTGCATTCTGGAGGACCGGGCGCATATCGGCATCGTGTTCCAGCCGCCCAACGATGCGCGCCTGCGCTCCCACCATGCCCGGCTGGCGCCCGTGCGGGTACATGTGCGCAAGGGCCATCCGCTGGCCAGCCACTGCGGGCCCTTGAGCCTGGCCGATCTGGCCCCTTACCCGGGTGCGGCGCTGGAGGAATCCTTTGGCGTGCGCAAGCACATCCAGGCCGCCGAGCTGGAAGAAAACATCCGCCTGCAGCCGATGCTGACCACCAACTCCTTCAAGGTGCTATGGGATTTTGCGGTGATGGGCCTGGGTTACATCATGACGCCGCGCTCCATCCCCCTGCAGGGCGTTGCCCTCGATACCCTGGTGTCCCTGCCGCTGGCCAGCCCGGTGCTCAACCACAGCCAGCTGCATGTGGTCACCCGCAGCGGCCGGCCGCTGTCACCGGTGGCGTCGCAGTTGTTGCGGGAGATGGTGGCGGTGTTTTCTGCGTCTTAGTTCGCCTGGGCGTTCGGTGTTGGGTGCCAGCCAAGAACTGGCGCCTTCGCTTATCCCGGCCGCCGCGCCAACAGCGCCCATACCCCCGCTGCAGACAGTAAGCTGCCACCCGCCATATTGAACCGGCGCAAAGCCGTTGGCGACGACAGCAGCTTTCGCGCAGACGAAGCAAACACGGCATACAGCGTGGCGTTAAGCGTAGCCATCGCAACAAAGGTGATGGCCAGAATCCAGAGCTGCTGGTTAACGGGAGCGCCCGCGCTGATGAACTGCGGCAGGAAGGCCACAAAAAATACGATTCCCTTGGGGTTGAGCGCTGTCACCAGATAGGTGTTGGCAAACAGCTTCCAGCGCGAGCTGGAGACGGGCGCGGCCGCCAGCTTGGATGGTGAGATGCCTGCGCGCAAAAGCTTGATGCCCAGGTAGATGAGGTACAGCCCGCCGGCCCATTTAACGACGGTGAACCAGAAGGCTGACGCTGCCAGCAGCGCACCCAGCCCCAGTAGCGACACCACTAGCGCCGTGGAATCGCCCAACGCCACAGCTGCTACCAGCGGCACATTGGCGCGGCGCCCTTGGGCCATCGAATAGCTGATCACCGTGAGAATCGTCGGGCCCGGGATGATGAGCAGCACGGCGGATGCTGCGACAAAGGCTAGCCAGAGTTCGATTGGCATGGGGGCTCCTGTTGGCGGGGGATTGGTGGGGATGGCGGTGGAGCTAGCGTCTGGCCCAGAAGAGGGCGCTGATTTGCTGGCACGGCCGCTGTGCATGGTAAAGCGAATCGCTTCAGGGCGCTGTCTGTAGAGCGTCTCTGTTTGCGTGATCCGTTATTAGCTACCAAATAACGCGGGCCAGCGTGCCTTGGCGGTAGCGGAGCGGCCAGCGGCCCTCCGTCAGTAACCAGATCGACGAGCGCAGCGTGGGCTTGCTGTGAGCGCCTCGCGCATCTCCATGGGCACTGCGGTAGGTGAGCAGCGCCACGCGTATGCACTGCCATTTCTACCGTGTTACAGTTACGCCGCTGCGCCAGTAAAGCGCAGTCGGGATTGGCGTCCCGGAGCATCTCCACGACGTAAGCCGTGGTCTCAATTTCGCAGAGTCTGCGGCTCTCTTGTCTGTGCCCCTTTTATGGTGGCTCGGATGGGGGAGCGAAAGCTCCGCCGGTTCTCGCAGGAGGTGCCCGGTACGCCAACCTGTTCGAGCCACCGCCTTCCATTGGCGTGGAAGGCGGTGGTTTTAGCAAACTGCACCACCTGGAGTCCACCATGGCTCAATCCTCCCTCGCGCGCATCTCTGCGCTCACTTCCTGCATGGGCGAAAGCGCCTTCATCCAACTTCATCCCGACGCGCACAACGCGCTGAACATGGCCGTACAGGCATTCCCTGCACGCAGCAACCTGTCTCGGAGTCAGGGGGCGTCATCATGAATAGCAAGCCTCAAGCTGCCCGCGCGTCAGCCAAAGCCGCTGCATCCGTAGATACCAGCTCGGAAACCTCCCGCGTGGATAGCGCTTACGCCGATGTCATCCGGGCCATCGCGGGCCATGGTGACCAGCCTTTAGACATTCACGACATCTGCAGGCACCGCAGGGCCTGCGGCTTTACGGACGACCTGGCGCTGACGGAGTGTGAAGCCCAAGCGATCAACACGCGCTTGTATGGCTTGAGTGCTATATCGGCTCTGCTGATGGGGGCAGATGATGGCGGGGCGTTCAAGCTGAGCAAGTGGTTGCAAGGCGGTCTGCATAGTGCTTTGTATGCGCTGACGGAGGATGCGCAGGGGGTGTTGCAGCGGGCTAATGAGAGAGCTGCCGAGGCGCGGAAAGGTGGCTTGGGGTGATTCGCGGCACTTTCCTTGCTCGAAAGAAGGCAGAGCGCTCTGGGCAAGCTGTCTATAACAGGACTGGTAGACAAATGTGCGTCATGTTGAGGTCTACGAGACTTTTCAGAAGATTTAACAGACGGCGTCTGTTGAATCTTTGACGTCGGTTAGGCGTGCGCGGAATCGAGTGCTCAGGTCGTGACGTCAACTTTAAGGACTCCAGGTTCACCTCAAGGTATTTACTTCGGGTTTTAGGCCGTTCACAGCGCTGAGGCTTGGGTAGCTCTGGCCGTTTTAGACAGGTCGTTTGTGGATGAATGCAAAGTAGTAAAATGCATGCATCGAATGCATTCGAGGAGATCGCCATGGCTATGTTGACAGTTCGAAACCTTCCTGAAGAGGTGCACCGTGCTCTGCGCGTCCGCGCTGCCCAGCACGGTCAGAGCATGGAAGCCGAAGTGCGTGAAATCCTCGAATCCGCGATCAGCCCCAAAGGGCGCGTGAAGCTGGGTTCGCTTCTGGCCGATATGGGTCGCCAAGCCAAGCTGAGCGACGAAGAATTCGCGGTGTTTGAGCAGGCGCGCGACAAGACGCCTGCACGGCCAGTGAGCTTCGAATGATCCTGCTCGACACTAATGTGATGTCCGAGCCGCTCCGCCAGGTGCCTGAGCCGCGAGTGATCGAGTGGATCGACGCCCAGGCAATGGAGACCTTATTTCTATCCTCTATTACCGTGGCAGAATTGCGGGCGGGTATTGCCCTGCTGCCGGCCGGCAAGCGGCGCGCAGGCCTGCAGGAGAACTTGGAAAAGCGCGTGCTACCTCTGTTTGCTGGCCGGGTGCTGCCTTTTGACTTGGCTTGCACCCAAGCCTATGCGGCATTGATGGCGAAGGCCCGCAATGCCGGCCTGGCCATTGCCACGGCCGATGGCTACATCGCGGCGATCGCGGCGGCCAACGGGTTCGCCGTTGCGACCCGAGACACCGGCCCATTCGAGGCTGCGGGTGTCACTGTCATCAATCCATGGCAGGCGAAAACCTCATGAAGCTGATTCCCAACAAGGCGCAGATCGCGTCATCGACTTGGTGCGCCCGCATCTCAAAACCGACAACTTGTTGAGCTGTCCGACCATACCGCTGAGAAGGTGCGCCGCGTGAAGTTACTCAAGGCGGCAGCCAGCGGCGAGTGTTAGAAGCTGTGCGACCACTGTTCAAGGACAGCAAGTTAGGAGTTTCGGGAGCGCCGCCGGTGCGTCCGTGTATCACGCTGGAGGCCGCTGTGATCGCTGGCGCAATCCTGCTGACCGAATCCGAGTCGAGGAGACGCAATACTCGTGCAAGAAAGGCAATAAGGGGCCTACCCATTCATACAGACTGCAGATGTAAAGCACGCCAGTTTTCGCATTACTGAACACTCAGCGACCTATAGCGAAGCAGGTTTAGCACAGAGCCGTTTGTGGCCCAAAGATACGCTTTGCATCACGATTGCAGCCAACATCGCGGACACAGCTCTATTGGCTTATGAGGCTTGCTTCCCTGATAGCGTTATAGGCTTTATTGCTGACAGTAAAAAAGCCGACCCTCGCTTCGTCAAGTATTACTTCGACATCATTCAGCGTGAATTGAAGATGGTGTCGCAAGGCGCTGCTCAAGATAACTTGAGCCAAGAAAAATTGCTTTCATTCGGAATAGCTTGTCCCCCTGTCGAAATACAGCGAAAAGTGGCTGAAGTACTGGCGGCCTACGACGACCTAATCGCTACCAACCAGCGCCGGATCGCCCTGCTGGAACAAGCCGCCCGCTTGCTGTATCGCGAGTGGTTTGTGCACCTGCGGTTTCCGGGGCATGAGTCTGTGCCAGTGAGAGATGGGGTGCCTGAAGGGTGGACACGAGGCACGCTAGATCAAGCATTGTTTCTTCAGCGCGGATTTGATTTGCCGAATGGAGATCGGTTGCCCGGTGATGTGCCTATCTATGCGTCTACAGGTATCAACGGGTTCCATAACGAGGCCAAGGTGAGCGGCCCAGGCGTGGTGACAGGTCGAAGTGGAACGTTGGGTCAAGTGCATTATGTGATTGAGGACTATTGGCCTCTGAATACGTCACTGTGGGTCAAAGAGTTTCGTCGCGTGCCGCCCTTAGTTGCCTATTTCATGTTGTCCGAATTGAATTTGGCGCAATTCAATTCAGGAGCCTCTGTACCGACGTTGGACCGCAAGACAGCGCACCAGGCGGCGGTGTTGATTCCCTCCACATCTTTGGTCGAACAGTTTGATCAAGTGGTCCAGCCTATGTTCGTGCAAATACATGCCTTGAGTTTGCATACGGCCAAAACATCGAAAGCGCGCGACTTGCTGCTACCAAAGCTAATGTCCGGCCAACTTGACGTGAGTCAGATACCGCTGCCCGAAGCCGAAGAAGTGATCACCTGACACGTGTACGGCCAAAACACTGAATGACAAAGAATAGAGGGAGATTATGGGCAAGAGCGAGTATTCGGAAGATGTATTGATCCAAGCTCCCACCGCTGAGTTTCTGCACGAGGAGCTGAAGTGGGATAGCGTAATGGCGCAAGATGAAGGGCCGCTGGTAGCAGATGGCCTGCTTGGCCGCACGGCAGACACACAAGTGGTGCTGGTGCGCGATGTGGAAGCTGCTCTGCGACGGCTCAACCCCGGCCTGCCGGATACCGCATACGCCCAAGCCCTCGAAGCAGTCACACAGAATGACAGCACCAAGTCGCTGGTGCAGATGAACCAGGAAAAGTACCAACTGCTGCGCGATGGTGTGTTGGTTAAGTTCCGCGACAGCTCAGGCAAAGCGGCGGGAAAGTTGGTGGAAAAGCGCTTGCGCTTGATCGACTTTGACAAGCCCGAGCGCAACCGCTTTTTGGCTGTGCGTGAACTGTGGGTGCGTGGCCCGCTGCACCTGCGTCGCCCAGACCTGATTGGCTATGTCAATGGCCTGCCTCTGGTGTTCATCGAGCTCAAACGCTTTGAGGTGCACGTAGACAGCGCCTACAAAAAGAACTATGCCGACTACCTGGACACCATCCCGCACTTGTTTCACTGGAATGCGTTGGTAGTGATCAGCAATGGGCACGATGCGCAATACGGCTCTATCACGTCCAGCAAGGATCACTTCTACCGCTGGAAACGCTTGGATGAGGATGACCCGGAACCTGGCCCAGCCCAACCGCTGCTGCCCTTGCTGTTGCAAGGCATGTTGGGCAAGCAATGGCTGCTGGACATTGTGGAGAACTTTGTGCTGTTCGATGCCTCGGAGGACGGCTTACAGAAAATCGTAGCGCGCAACCACCAGTATTTGGGCGTCAACCGAGTGATTGATCGCCTGGCGTCCGACGATGCGACGGTGAAAGCCGAAGTAGCTGCAGGCCAGTTGGGCGTGTTCTGGCATACGCAGGGGTCGGGCAAGTCGTATTCGATGGTGTTCCTGACCGAGAAGGTACGACGCAAAATATCGGCCAGCTACACTTTTGTGGTGGTGACTGACAGGTCCGAGCTGGACGATCAGATTGCTGGCACCTATACCTCCACTGGCCGTGCTAGCGCCAAGGCTGACCAAGCCAAGAGTGGCAATGCGCTGCGCAATATGCTGCGCGACCAAAACCGCAGTTATGTCTTTGGCTTGGTGCAAAAGTACCGTGAGCGGGTGACAGAGCCTTATTCCGAGCGCGAAGACATCATCGTGCTGTCTGACGAGGCACACCGCAGCCAGTACGGACGCTTGGCGCTGAACATGCGCAAGGGGCTGCCGAAGGCGAAGTTTTTGGGCTTCACCGGCACGCCATTGATTGATGACGCTGAAAAGCAGTTGACCCGCCAGGTATTCGGCGACTACGTGTCGATTTATGACTTCAAGCGTGCCGTCGCTGATGGCGCCACACTGCCGCTGTTTTACGAGAACCGTGGTGAGAAGCTGAAGATCATCGACCCCAAAGTGAGCGAGCGCATCGTTGAGCATATTGGAGCCGCTAAGCTCAGCGCACCGGCCGATGATCCTTGGACAGACGAGAAGGAAGACAAGCTGTATCGTGCGCTCGCCAGTGAGTACCCCATCCTGACATCTCCCACACGGTTGAGCAAAGTGGCGGCGGATTTTGTGGAGCACTTTCACCAACGCTGGCAGGTGGTGGCCAAAGGCGCCAGCAAGTCATTGGTGGTGTGTCTAGACAAGATCACCTGCGTTAAGCTGCACGACTTGATTGCGGAAAAGTGGGCCGCTAAAGCGGATGAGCTGGATGCAAAAGTCTCCTATGAAGAAGCGCTGTTTGTAGCCAAAGGCAAACCACCGAACGAAACACTAAAGACGCGCCGTGCACATGTGGATTGGATGCGGGCGACTGAAATTTGTGTGGTGGTGTCGCAGGAACAGGGCGAAGTTGCAGAGTTCAAAAAGTGGAAGAACCACCGGGACGAAGCTTTGGATATCACGCCGCACCGCGAGAAGATGGTCAAGCGCAACTTGGAAGAAGAATTCAAGAAGCCCGAAAACCCCTTTCGTGTAGCCATTGTTTGTGCCATGTGGCTGACCGGCTTCGACGTGAAATGCCTGGCTACGATGTATTTGGACAAGCCCATGCAGGGCCACACCCTCATGCAAGCTATTGCTCGCGTGAATCGGGTGGGTGGTGGCAAAAAGCATGGTCTGGTCATTGACTACAACGGCATGCTCAAAAGCCTGCGTAAGGCGCTGGCTACCTTTGCTCAAGGCGATCGCAAGGGCACAGGCAAAGGTGATGAGGAAGAAGATACCGTGCGCGATGACAGCGTGGCGTTGGCCGAGTACGCGAATAGCTTGCTACAGGCAAGGCACTACCTGGAAGGCTTGGGCGTGGATCTGGATGCTGTGGTCGAAGCCAAGGGTTTTGCTAAACAGGGGCTGTTGCTGGATGCCGTTGACAAGCTGGCCGCCAACATTGAGCGACGAAAGACCTACGAGGTTTTCGTAGACGATATTCAAGCTCGGTATCGGGCATTGTTCCCTAACCCCGGTCTTTTTGAGTACGACGCAGAGGAAGGTACCTTGGCGGCGATCTACAACAAGCTGCAAGACGCTCGTACCTCCCCCGACATCAGTGCCCTGCTGCAATCGCTTTACGAGGTGGTGGATACCGCACTGACCACGGATGGTCAGCCGCCTGCATTTGTGGCGAATCAGGCTCCAAAGCGCTATAACTTGTCGAAAATCAACTTTGAGCGGCTGAAGGCTGAATTCGCAAAAACAAAGCACAAGGCTGTGGCAGTGCTGAATCTGCAGGAGCAACTGGAGAAGCGTTTGGCAGCGATGCTCGCTGTTAACCCGATGCGGGTTGACCTGTATGAGCGCTACCAAAATATCATTGCTGAATACAACCGGGACAAGAGTGCGGTTGAGGTTCAGAAGGTCATGGATGACCTGTTTGCACTTAATGACAAGCTCAATGACGAAGAGAAGCGTTATTTGCGCGAAGGGCTTGATAACGACGCCCAACTGGCTGTGTTCGATTTACTGCAAAAGGACGATTTGACCAAGAGTGATCGCGACAAGATTAAGAAAGTGGCTAAAGACTTGTTGGACACGCTGGCCAACGGAAAGCTGCAAATTGACCACTGGCGGGAGAAGGCAGCAGCCCAAGCGCAGGTGAAGGCCGAGATCATCAAGCATTTATGGGCCAACTTGCCTGGTGGCGCTTATGAGGCTGAGGAGATTGATGCGAAGGCGGGCGCTTTGTTTGCCCATATCTTCACAACCTCGGGCGAGGGTGGCGCGCCTTTTTATCACTGATTCAGCGTTGAAAGCCAAATGGCGGTGCACGTTCCCGCAGCGTAGAGCATAAAGTCTTGGGCCCATAGCCCGTTTGAACATTAGTTGCGAGTGGCTGCTTTTGTCTGCTTTTGGCGTTCGCGATCTTGCGCGGAGTGCCCGTTAATTCACGCTTTCGAACTTTTCGCGTTGATCGCGCGCTGTTGTGAGTTGTCGGGATTCGGTGCATGTGCACCAGATTGAGCAGTCATCTATCGCATTCTGAAGTCCACGAAGGGGTCAGCCTCAAGGTACTGGGTGGGTAAGAGGGCATGCGGGTTTGTTTAACCCTCATGCATTCCATAGTTGCAAACTTTGGAAATGAGTTTGCCAAATTTGCAAACTGCTTTCACCACGCTGTGAAGACAGCCCGATGGAACGGAAAACTGAGGAAAAGTGGCTACATGGTGGCTACTAGTAAAAGAAAAACCCCGCTATCTTTAAATAGCGGGGCTTCTTTACTGTTGGTGCCGGAGAGATGAATCGAACACCCGACCTTCTCATTACGAATGAGCTGCTCTACCGACTGAGCTACACCGGCGTTAGAGAGAAATTATAGCGTGAAATTTCAGCCCTAAGATCAAGTTGCGGAATTTATGCTTCCGTGTGGTAGCGGGTGACGCGTTCGACCTCGTTCTTCGAGCCCAGGACCACGCTGACGCGCTCGTGCAGCTTGGTGGGTTGGATGTCGAGGATGCGGTCGCGGCCGTTGGTGGCGGCGCCGCCGGCTTGTTCTACCAGCCAGGCCATGGGGTTGGCTTCGTACATCAGGCGCAGCTTGCCGGGCTTGTTGGGTTCGCGCTTGTCCCAGGGGTACATGAAGACGCCGCCACGGGTGAGGATGCGGTGTACGTCAGCGACCATGGAGGCGATCCAGCGCATGTTGAAGTCCTTGTTGCGGGGGCCTTCCACACCGGCCAGGCATTCGTCCACATAGCGCTTGACGGGGGCATCCCAGTGGCGCATGTTGCTCATGTTGATCGCGAATTCCTTGGTGTCCTCAGGGATGCGCACGTTCTCCTGGGTCAGCACAAAGCTGCCTTGCTCGCGATCCAGGGTGAACATGGCCACGCCGTCGCCAAAGGTCAGCACCAGGGTGGTTTGTGGGCCGTAGACGCAGTAGCCGGCGGCCACTTGCTGGGCGCCGGCTTGCAGAAAGTCGTTCTCCGTCACGCCAGGGTGGCCTTCGGGCTTTTTGAGCACGCTGAAAATGGTGCCAATGGACACGTTCACGTCGATGTTGGACGAGCCGTCGAGCGGGTCGAACATCAGCAGGTATTCGCCTTGCGGGTAGCGGTTGGGCACCAGGTAGATGCTGTCCATCTCTTCGGAGGCCATGGCGGCCAGGTGGCCACCCCATTCATTGGCTTCGATCAGCACTTCGTTGGCGATGATGTCGAGCTTTTTCTGCACTTCGCCTTGCACGTTCTCGCTACCGGCGGTGCCCAGCACATCGCCCAGCGCGCCTTTGTTGACGCTGTGGCTGATGCGCTTGCACGCGCGGGCCACCACTTCGATCAGCAGGCGCAGCTGGGCGGGGATGAGGCCGTCTACGCGTTGCTGCTCGACAAGGTAGCGGCTGAGGGTGATGTTTTTCTTCATGGGTTGAACTCCTTCAAACTTGGTCAATCTGGGTGGGCTCAGCGCTTGGGCTGGCGCGGGGGCTGTTGGGGTGGCTGCTGGGCTGGCTGTTGCGCTCGCTGTGGCGCTGGTGGCGCTGCCTCGCGGCCGTTCAGCTCGTCGCGCAGTTGTTGGGCGCGGGCCAGTTGGTCGCTGTGCCCTTGGGCGCGGGCATATTGCTCGTAGGTGCTCAGCCACTGATGCGCTTGCTGCGGGTCATTTTGTTCATGGGCCAGCACCATCAGCTGGAAGTAGCTGTCGTACACAGTGGCATGGTCGCCAGCGCCCAGGGCGATTTGCAGGCGCTCTTGCAGGTACTTGCGGGCGGCGTCCATCTGGCCGAGCTTGTAGCTGTTTTGTGCCAGGTTGGCCAGCAGGCCGCGCAGGCGCGGGGTCTCGCCCAGCGCTTGCAGCCGCTCGCGCGCTACCGGCAGCAGCCACTGGTTGGTCTGCAGGGCCTGGCGGTACTGGCCTTGCTCGTGCAGCACATAGCCCAGGTCTTCGTACACGCCCAGTATCTGCAGCTGGGTGGGGTAGTCGGCCGGCTGCGGGGTAGGGCCGCTGTTGTCCCAGCGCATTTGCGTGGGCAGTTTGGCGATTTGCGACAGCGGGTACTGCACGGCGAGGGCCTGTGCCGGTTTCAGCGCCGCCTCGTAGCGGCCGCTGTCCGCCAGCCAGCGGATGCTGGCGATGCTCAGCTCCAGGTGCTGGTAAGCCCATTGCGGATCGCTGGGCTTGGGCATTGCCACCAAGGCTTTTTGTGCAGCCTGGCCGGCGTCGTCGGTCATGCCACGGCGGTTGAAGATCGTGGCCTGGGTGTAGTACAGCCGGAAAAAATCCAGCGGCGGCGCCTTGGTGCGCTTGAGTATCGGTTCAAGCGCCTGCAAGTCGGCGCTCATCGCGCTGCCGCTAAAGCGACCGCCTTCGCTGAACACGGTAGCGTAGAGCGGCGCAAAGCGCTTTTCAAAATTGTTGCTGGCGGTGGTGGGCAGCGCATCAGCCGAGGATGAGGCGGCCGCTGGGGCATTGCGGCCCGTTTGCGCGTGGGCCACGATGGGCATGGCTGCAGCCAAGCCGGCCAGGGCAGCGATGCCCTGGGCCAGCAGCTGGTGGCGCATGCCGGGTCGCATCAGTCGGCCATGGCGCGGGTGATGACCTCGCGCACATCGTTGCTGAGCTTGGGCTTGGCGGCGACCTTGGCGATGGCGTCGCCTGCCGCTTGGCGGTAGGGCTCGGCCAGCTTTTTCCAGCGGTCCAGCGAACGGGCGAGGCGGGCAGCGACCTGTGGGTTGATGGCGTCGAGCGCAATCACCTGGTCGGCCCAGAAGGCGTAGCCAGCGCCATCGGCGCGGTGGAAGCCACCGGGGTTGCCGTTGCAGTAGCTGAAGATCACGCTGCGGGCGCGGTTGGGGTTTTTGATATTGAAGTCGGGCTGCTTCATCAGCGCGCGCACGGCGGGAAGGGCGCTGCCGTTGATGTCGGGTGCGCCGGCCTGCAGTGCAAACCACTTGTCCAGCACCAGCTCGTCGTTCTTGAACAGCTGGTGGAAGCTCTGGATCGCCGCGTCGGCCAGTGGGCTGCCGCTCACCACCAACGCGCTCAGGGCGTTGTAGCGGTCGGTCATGTTGCCTGCGTCCTTGTAGCGCTGCAGGGTCTTGCCAGGCCAGACCTGGTCGCCCGATGCACGTGCGGCCACGCAGAGCATCAGCAGCGCATGGCCGGCCAATGCGCGCTTGCCGGCGCTCACCGCATCGGGCACATAGGCGCCGGTGTTGCTGCATTCGTCATAGGCCCAGGCCCAGTCGGCTGCCAGCTCGGTGGCCAGTTGCTGGCGCATGGCTTCGCGCACGGCGTGCACGGTTTGCGGGTCTACCGGGTCGAGCTGCTCGGTGATGTAGGCCTCGGACGGCAGGGTGACTGCCAGGTCCTTGAAAGCGGCGTCCAGTTGCGGATCGCGCAGCACGTCGCGCATGGCTTGCACGAAGGAGGCGGGCAGCAGATTGGCTTGCAGTGCAGGCGCATCGGCACCGGCAGTGCTGCGTGCGGCAATGGCTTGCAGTGCAAAGCGCAGGCCCAGGCGTTGGCCGGCTTCCCAGCGGTTGAAGGCGTCTTCGTCGTGGGCCAGCAGGTGCAGGAGGGCGTCGTCGCTCTCTTCGATCTGCAGTACCACGGGCGCGCTGAAGTTGCGCAGCAGCGATGGGGCAGGGGCTTGCTCGACACCGTCGAAGACGATGGTGTGCGATGCCTCGGTCAGCACCACAGTGTGGTTGGTGGCGCTGTGGGCGATGCTGCTGAGCGCCTGGCTGGGGCGAATGGTCAAAGGCAGGCTGCGGCCGTCGTCTGCCAGCAGGCCCAGGGTGACGGGGATCACAAACGGCTCTTTGCCAGGCTGGCCCGGGGTGGCGGGGCAGGACTGGGTGAGGGTCAGGGTGTAGGTCTGCGCTTCTGCGTCGTATACGCCTTGTGCAGCCACGCGGGGCGTGCCCGATTGGCTGTACCAGCGCTTGAACTGCGGCAGGTGCTGGGCCAGCGGCGAGTCGGGGTTGGCATCGGCGATGGCCTGGGCAAAGTCGTCGCAGGTCACGGCCTGGCCGTCATGGCGCTCAAAGTAAAGCTTCATGCCCTTGGCAAAGCCTTCGCGGCCCACCAGGGTGGACTGCATGCGCACCACTTCCGAGCCTTTTTCGTAAATGGTGACGGTGTAGAAGTTGTTGATTTCGAGGTAGCTGTCCGGGCGCACCGGGTGGGCCATGGGGCCGGCGTCCTCGGGGAATTGCACCGTGCGCAGCACACGCACATCGTCAATGCGCTTGACGGCGCGGGCCGAGGCGCTGCCGGCCATGTCCATGCTGAACTCCTGGTCGCGGAAGACGGTGAGGCCTTCCTTGAGCGAGAGCTGGAACCAGTCGCGGCAGGTGACGCGGTCACCCGTCCAGTTGTGGAAGTATTCGTGGCCCACCACCGACTCAATATTGGCGTAGTCAGCATCGGTCGCGGTGGCCTGGCTGGCCAGCACGTACTTGGTGTTGAAGATGTTCAGGCCCTTGTTTTCCATCGCGCCCATGTTGAAGTCGCCGGTGGCGACGATCATGAAGCGGTCCAGATCCAGGCTCAGGCCAAAGCGGGCTTCGTCCCAGGCGATGGAGGCCATCAGCGAGTTCATCGCGTGCTCGGTCTTCTCCAGATCGCCGGGGCGCACAAAGACCTGCAGCAGGTGCTCATTGCCAGCGCGGCTTTTGATCTTTTGCTCGCGGGCGACCAGGTTGCCGGCCACCAGTGCAAACAGGTAGCAGGGCTTTTTGTGGGGATCGACCCACTTGGCAAAGTGGCGGCCTTCGTTGCCCGGGCCTTGCAGATCCCCTTGCTCAACCAGGTTGCCGTTGGACAGCAGCACCGGGAACTGGGCCTTGTTGGCGCGCAGGGTAACGGTGTACATGGCCATCACATCGGGACGGTCGAGGAAATAAGTGATGCGGCGGAAGCCCTCAGCCTCGCACTGCGTGAAGAACGAACCACTGCTGGTGTACAGGCCCATCAGCTTGGTGTTCTTCTCGGGCATGCAGGTGGTGAAGATCTCCAGGTCCACCGGGTCGCTGCCCTCGGGCAGGTTCTCCAGTACCAGGTCGGAGCCATCCATCTTGAACGAGGAGGCGGCGCCGTTGACCATCACGCGGGCCAGGTTCAGCTCATCGCCGTTCAGGTGCAGCGGCTGGGCTGGCACATCGGGGTTGCGGCGCACGCGCATCTTGTTGAGCACGCGTGTCTTGGCCGGGTCCAGATCGAATGTCAGGTCGACCGTATCAATCCACCATGCGGGTGCCTGGTAGTCGGCGCGGTACACGGTGTGTGCTTGTCCTTCACGCATCATGGAGCTTCTCCAAAAATTGGTTGTTGATCAGGGTCGAAAAATTGGGCGCCCATGCCAAGACATGGGGGCCGCTCAATTGCAGGGCATCGTGCGTGGTGCCAATGCCCACCGCACGCATGCCGGCGCGCCGCGCCGCTTCAATGCCGTGCGGCGCATCTTCAAACACGATGCAGGCAGCGGGGTCGATCGCCAGGCGCTCGGCTGCCTTCAGAAAAATATCGGGGTGGGGCTTGCCGGGCAGGCCCTCGTCACCACGGGCAATCGCCTGGGCGGGGGGCTGCATCTGCAGGTTGTCCAGCACAAAGCGCACGTTATCTTGGTCGCCTGCGGTGCCAATAGCCACTTTGAGGCTCATTGCTCGTGCCTGGGCCTGAAAGCTGGCAAAGCCATCGACCGCACTGAAGTTGGCGGCGAACAGCTCGCGGTAAATGCCTTCCTTCTCTGCGGTGATGCGCTCGCTCTCGTCGGCGCTCACCGTGCGGCCCATCAGCGCGCAGGCGCATTCAAAGGCATTCTTGCCGGTGGTTTGGGCCATAAAGGCCGGCACATCCAGATCCATGGCATGGCGGCGTGCGTATTCCACCCAGGCCTGCGTGTGCCAGGGCATGGAATCGACCATGGTGCCGTCCATGTCAAAAATCAGCGCTTCGATCGCGGGCATGGGCTTGTCTTCCGGTTCGGATCAGCTGGGAGGCCCAGCCCATCGACAGATTGGCTGTGGCCAACCGCATGCGCGGCTTGGAGGGCGCGCTGCATGGGGTGGGCCACAGGTTTTAAACGCCTTGCTTGAGCGAGGCTTCGATGAACACGTCCAGGTCGCCGTCCAGCACCTTTTGGGTGGCGGAGACTTCGACGTTGGTGCGCAGGTCCTTGATACGGCTGTTGTCCAGCACGTAGCTGCGGATCTGGTGGCCCCAGCCCACATCGGTCTTGGTGTCTTCCAGCTTTTGCTGCTCTTCCATGCGCTTGCGCATTTCGAAGTCATAGAGCTTGGAGCGCAGGCGCTGCCAGGCCACATCGCGGTTGCTGTGCTGGCTGCGGCCATCCTGGCACTGCACGACGATGCCGGTGGGCATGTGGGTCAGGCGCACGGCCGAGTCGGTCTTGTTGATGTGCTGACCACCCGCGCCGGAGGCACGGTAGGTGTCGGTACGCACATCCGAGGGGTTGATGTTGATCTCGATGGAGTCATCAATCTCGGGGTAGACAAACAGCGACGAGAAGCTGGTGTGGCGGCCACCCGACGAGTCAAACGGGCTCTTGCGCACGAGGCGGTGCACACCGGTTTCGGTGCGCAGCAGGCCAAAGGCGTATTCGCCTTCGATCTTGATCGTGGCGCTCTTGATGCCGGCGATGTCGCCCGGGGTTTCTTCTTCGACCGTGGCCTTGAAGCCCTTGCGCTCGGCGTACTTGAGGTACTGGCGCAGCAGCATGCTGGCCCAGTCGCAAGCCTCGGTGCCACCGGCGCCGGCCTGGATGTCGACAAAGCAGTTGAGCGGGTCGGCCTCATTGCGGAACATGCGGCGGAACTCGAGCTCCTCGATCAGCGGGCGCAGCTTGGCAGCCTCGGCCTCGATGGTCTCCAGGCCCGCTTCATCGCCTTCTTCCTTGCTCATCTCGAAGAGCTCGGTGTTGTCGGCCAGCTCGCTATTGAGCTTTTGCAAGGTCAGCACGACGGAGTCGAGTGCCTTCTTTTCCTTGCCCAGCTCCTGGGCCTTTTTAGGGTCGTTCCAGACGCTGGGGTCTTCCAGCGAGGCGTTTACTGTGCGCAGTCGTTCGTACTTTGCATCGTAGTCAAAGATACCTCCGAAGCTCTGCTGTCCGGACGGACAGGTCTTCGAGGGTGTTACCGATTTGGTTGATGCGTTCTGCTTCCATGTCACTGCGTCCTATTATTGGGGTCTAGCCCGCTATTGTCTCATGCGGGAAGGGGCTGCCCGGCCAGTGGTGCTTTAGGGCATATGCTTGATAAATAATGTTTTTGCTCCGGCTGCACCGCGTTTATGGCGCTGGTCGGGCCGGGGATTACTTCCAGGCAAACCGGGGCTGGTCAAAATGCGCCACGCGGGTGGGCTGCCCCCGCAGGCAAACCTCGCGAAACTGGTAGAGAAACGCCGCCGTCGGCGCCGCCACCCAACTCTGGCCCATGGGCATGCGCAGCACCGGGTGCGGCGAGGCGGGCGTTGTCTCCAGCATTGGGGCATCGGCGCGCAGCAGCTCGGTCAGCGGGATGCGGTGCACGCTGGCCACTTCATCAGGATTAGGTTGCAGCTGGGCGGTTGCGCCGGCCCACACCACGACCGGGGTGATGACAAAGCCTGATCGCGTCGCGTAATCATCCAGACAGCCCAGCACCTGGCTGGGCGGCAGCAGCAGGCCGGCTTCTTCATGCAACTCGCGCAGGGCCGCCTGCTCAGCCGTCTCGCCTGGCTCGATGCGGCCCCCGGGCAGCGCCCATTGGCCGGGGTGGTTGCGCATATGCAGCGCGCGGCGCGTCAGCAGCAGCGCCGCTGCATCACTCCACACGTCTGGTGCCTGCATGCCTTCCAGGCCCGCGCCCGGGCCTTCATCGAGCAGCACCAGCGCGACCGCAGCCCGGGCCTGGTCGCTAGGCGCCATGCGTTGCACATCAAAGTGCTGCAAGCGGTGGTGGATGCGCGAACGCAGCGCGTCGCTCAGGGTTAGGCGGTCGGTCATAAGGCTGCTGCATTGTAGAAGCGGCCCGGCAGCCGCAGGGGCACCGGCGAGACAGGGGTCAAAGGATCTTCTTCAAACCGCTCTTCAAGCGGGATGTATGCGGATTGCCCGAGTCCGCGTTCAGGCCACGGCAGGGTGTTTTGCAGAGGATCCCTGGATCAATTCGACCGGCTTTGTTGGCGTGCGCAGACCTGGAACATTAGGCCAAAAGCCGCATCCGGCCCGAACTGGGCGGGCAGGGGCTCGCCCTGCGCAAGCAGCAGCTGGCCGTGCATGACGCCAGCGCGGTTGGGCTGAGAGGTGACAAGGATCTGGGGGCCGGAGCCGCCCGGCAGCAGCACCCGCAGGATCTGGCCCTGGCGGTAGCGGCTGGGGCCCTGGATTTCAAAAATAAGCCGGACGGTGCCATGCGCATGGCCGCTGGTGTCGCAGAGCATGCAATCCACGATGCCGTAAGCAGCGGCTACGGCCTGGTGACGGGAACGTGCCGTGTCGCTGATTTGGTAGCCGCTCTGCCGCATTCCGCTGGAAGCCTGGGCAAGGCTGCCCGAGGGCGGGCACTGCTGGCAGTCGCTGCTGGTGCAGGGGGTCGGCGTACTTTTACCGATCTTCAGCGCGATATCGCGCAATTTATTGGGCCGGGGCAGCGGGGGAGGGTGGCTGTGGGGATTGGAGGGTTGGAACATCGGGGGATACAACGGTATTGAATGGATCGAAGATATCGATAGCTTTTTGCAAATGGTAAGCAGTGAAGCTTCGATAGAACTTACGGACCGTTGGCGACGAATGCAGATCGAAGACTGCGTAACTCGGCTTGACAGGCTTTGAAGCGCTCAATCAGCAATTGCCGCATCGGCTAGTTCAAGCTGTGGATGGAAGGCATATGGCGGCCATGGCCAGCGAGGTGTCAAAAAATGCTTTTACACTTGGTTTTTTGACCGACACCGCTGAATTTTTCTTATGCAAGACATCCTCCTTGGCCGCAGTGATTTGAAGGTTTCGCCCATTTGCCTGGGCACGATGACGTTTGGTGAGCAAGTGGGCGAAGCCGATGCGCACGCCATGCTCAGCTACTCACTGGAGCGCGGCGTGTACTTTTGGGACACGGCAGAGATGTACTCGGTACCCGCGCGCGCCGAGACCTTTGGCGCTACCGAGACCATCATCGGCAACTGGTTCAAGGCCAACCCCGGCCAGCGCGACAAGGTGGTGCTGGCCAGCAAGGTGGCCGGCCCATCGCGCAGCATGCCCTGGGTGCGCGAGGGCAAGGGCATGACGGCGGCCGATATCGTCGCCTCGTGTGAGGCGAGCCTGCGCCGCCTGCAGACCGATGTGATCGACCTCTACCAGATCCACTGGCCAGAGCGCCATGTGCCGGCCTTTGGCAATCTGTACTACGACCCGAAAAAGGAAACCAGCGAGACGACGATTGGCGAGCAGCTGCAGGCGTTGGCGGGCTTAGTCAAGGCAGGCAAGATCCGCCACATTGGTCTGTCGAATGAAACGCCTTATGGCGTGCATGAGTTTGTGCGTCTGGCTGAGCAGCATGGCCTGCCGCGCGTGGCCAGCGTGCAAAACCCGTACTGCCTCATCAACCGCTGCTGGGAAAACGGCCTGGACGAGACCTGCGACCGCCTGGGCGTGTCGCTGCTGGCCTATTCGCCGCTGGCCTTTGGCCTGCTGACCGGTAAATACGACGACAGCGGCATCACCGGACCCCAGGCACCGCAAGGCGCACGCATTGCCAGCTATGAATCGGTGCGTAAGCAGCGCTGGGGCCGCCCCGAGGCGCTGGATGCCGCCAAGCGCTACAACCAGCTGGCACGCGACGATGGCATGACCCCCACTGCCTTGGCACTGGCGTTTTGCTACAGCAAATGGCAGGTGGCCAGCACCATCATCGGCGTGCGCACCATGGCGCAGCTGGACGAGGACCTGAACATTTGGGGCACGCAGCTGTCCGAAGCCTTGCTGCAAGAGATTGATGGCTTGCGCTGGGCGCTGGGCGATCCGGCGCAATAAGCTTGTGGCTTCCTTCGGGGAGCTGGTGGACGCTATGACCCGCAGGCCCTGGTGCAAACCAGGGCTTTTGGCGTTGCGAAGGCCGCTATGCTTGGCGGCGCCCCCGCCTATTTTTTCGAGACAATAGGGGCAGATTTTGCGCGGCGCCTGCCGCGACCTCTCCAGCCATGAGCAAAAAAAACCATATCAGCGAAACGCCAGCCACCCAGTTCTTGAAGGCGCACAAGGTGGCGTTTACCGAGCATCCGTACGACTATGTGGAGCACGGCGGCACGTCCGAGTCGGCCCGCCAGCTGGGGTTGGATGAGCATGTCGTGGTCAAGACCCTGGTGATGCAGAACCAGGATGCCAAGCCGCTCATCGTGCTGATGCATGGTGACTGCAAGGTATCGACCAAGAGCCTGGCGCGCCAGATTGGCGCCAAGAGCGTGGAGCCCTGCACGCCCGAGGTGGCCAGCCGCCACAGTGGCTACCTGGTGGGCGGTACCTCGCCGTTTGGCCTGCGCAAGGCCATGCCGGTCTATATCCAGGAGACGATTCTGGACTTACCCCGCATCGCCATCAACGGCGGGAGGCGTGGTTTTTTAGTGCAGATCGATCCCAAAGCCTGCGTTGAGGTGCTGGGTGCCCAGGCAGTACAGTGCGCACTGGCAGAATGACGCCTGCATTTAACCAACATCAACCAGCTTGCGCCCGCCGCTGGGGCGCGCAGGCAAGGGGAGCAATTTGACTACCGTTTATTCCATCCTGGCCACCATCCTGGCCTACCTCATCGGGTCGCTGTCGTTTGCGGTGATTGTCAGCCGCACCATGGGGCTCAATGACCCGCGCACCTACGGCAGCAAAAACCCCGGCGCCACCAATGTGCTGCGATCGGGCAGCAAGGCCGCAGCGGTGGTCACCTTGCTGCTGGATGCCGCCAAGGGCTGGTTGCCCGTCGCGCTAGTGGCCTGGTTTGGCAAGCCTTATGGGCTGGAAGAGGGCACGATTGCGCTGGTCGGCATTGCGGCATTTCTGGGCCATCTCTGGCCGGTGTTCTTCAAGTTTGAAGGCGGCAAGGGTGTGGCCACCGCGCTGGGCGTGCTGCTGGGCTTTAGTGGCTGGCTGGGCTTGCTGGTTTTGCTGACCTGGGTAGCCGTGGCCGCCATCTGGCGCTATTCGTCGCTGTCGTCGCTGGTGGCAGCGGTGCTGGCGCCCGTGTTCTACATCCTGATTGGCGGCGAGCTCTGGGACTTCCACGCCGAGATTTTTAGCGCCGTGCTGCTGATGTCGGCCTTGCTGGTCTACCGCCACAAGCTCAATATCCAGCGCCTGGTCGAAGGCAAGGAATCCAAGCTGGGCCAAAAGAAAACCAAGTGATGCACTGCGCGAAGGCGCAGACGAGCGGATAAGCCAAGGGCTGAACACCATCGCGGGTTCAGCCCTTTTGTTTGGGCAGCGTTCAGCGCTGCAGCGGGATGCTATTTGATCCGGTCCAGGGTCATCTGCGGGCCGGCGCGCTTCATCTCAAAGGCATTGAGAAAGCTGTTGCCCAGCAACACAAAGGGCATGTCGGATGAGGTGACCACGGCATCGACATTGCGCAGCTCCACATCGGAGATGCGCACGCTGCTGAGCTTGAGCATCCAGCCCTGGCTCACGCCATTGGCGGTGCCCATGCGCACCGGGCGGCCCTTGCTGAAGTCAATGCCGAGCTTGCGCGCTTCGCTGGCGCTCATGCTGACGGTGGTGGCGCCCGTGTCGACCAGGAAGCGGGTGGCTTTGCCATTGATCATGCCGGCCGTCATGAAGTGGCCTGTGGCGTCCGCCGCCAAGACGATGCGCCCGGTGGTGCTCACCGGCAGGGCCGCATCGGCCACGCTGACCGGCGACTCACCCATGCGCAGGCTATGCGCCGCGCCGGCGATGCGTACCTGCGCCTGCCCGTCCTTGACGCTGATGACCTGCACCTGCTGGTAGCTGCTTCCCACTGCCACGGCCTTGGGGGCACGGCCATCGATGACCAGCAAGGCCTTGTCGCCCAGAATGCCAGCGAGCGCCACCGAGCGGGGGCCTTCGGTCGCCTCTTGCGCATGGGCTGCCCAGGCAGCGCTGGCGCACCAAGCCAGGGTCAGCGCCAGGCGGCGCAAGCGGCTAGGGATGCTCTGCAAAACCCTCGCCAAGCGGGATGGACGCGGATCGGGATGAGCCGCAAGGCGTCTTCTGCAGTCAATAGCCGTAGCTATTGACAAGGAAGACAACGCAGCGGATCGCCCGAGTCCGCGTTCAGACCACGGCAGGGAGTTTTGCAGAGGGTCCCTAGGTGCCGGGCAGGGCTTGGAAAGCGAAGGGGTCATAGGTGCAGGGGAGGCTCTTTGAAGGTGTATGCCGATAGGGTTGACCGAGTCTAGCGGGGCCGGGTGCCGGCCGATAGCTTTACATCCTAATGCAAGCGGTAACCCGCAAATACAGCTATTTATTTTTTGCGCCAAAAGTCTAGCCCGTTGTTTTTTGGGAAAAGTAAGCGCCCGCTGAAGGTTAATGTATTGCTATTGATAATCGTTATCATTAGCATCCCTGACTCAAATTTACAAGCTGTTTACTCAGCGGAATTATTGTTTCAGGAGTTTTCAATGATCCAAGCCCTTCGCAGCGAGACCCTCGCGCGTACAAGAGGCGAGCGCGCCAGCCTGTCGGTGGCGGCGCTGTTGATGCTGGCCTATGTGCCAGCTATCGCACAAGAGCACACCCTGCCAACGGTGCAGGTGTCTGCCGACCAGTTCGACCCCGATGATGTGCGCCCCGAAGGCGTGACCACGGCGACCAAGACCTATATGGCGCCCAAGGACATCCCGCAAACCATCGACACCTTGGAAGTCAACAAGTACAAGAGCTATGGCATCAATGACCTGTCGGTGATGCTCGATGGCGTGCCGGGCGTCAACACCAGCTACGACATGCGCGGCGAGGGTGTGATGATTCGCGGCTTCAATGCCGACAGCGGCGATATCTACCGCGATGGCGTGCGCGAATCCGGCCAGGTGCGCCGCAGCACCGCCAATGTGGAGCGCATCGAGATTCTGAAAGGCCCGGCCTCGGTGCTGTACGGCCGTGGCGCCGGCGGCGGCGTGGTCAACATGGTCAGCAAGCAGGCGCGTTTTGATGGCGTCAGCAGCGTGACTGTGCGCGGCGGCTCTTGGGAGAACGTGGGCGGCACCATCGACATCAACCGGGTGATCAGCCCCAACGTGGTCATGCGCCTGACGGCTGACCGCGAACAGGCACATAGCTTTCGCAGCGGCATCCGCAACCGCAATGAGATGGTCTCGCCCAGCATCCTGGTCGACACCCGCACGGGCCTGCGCTGGACGGGGCAGTACACCTATGACAATGTCTGGCGCGTGCCGGACCGTGGCCCCACCTACGAGCAGATGCCGCCAGGCATGTCGCTGCGCCAGGGCTTTGCCCAGCCAGGCGATTTTGTCGAAGACCGGCTGCGCGTGCTGCGCTCGGACCTGTCGTATGAGTTCAACCCGGCCTGGAGCGTGCGCTGGGTGGCCAGCAAGCGCGAGGCCAGCCAGGATTTTGACCACTACTTTGCCGGCACCTATTGCAACCCCCAGGGCCTGACGCCTGCAGGCGCCAAGTGCGCCAACCCCGGCCTGCTGCGCCAAAGCTATGCCTGGCAGCAAACCGAGAACCGCACCACCACCCACACGGTGGATCTGACCGGCAAGCTCAACCTGGCCGGCATGCGCCATGAGTTGCTGCTGGGCGTGGAGCACAGTGAGGAAGAGCGCGCGCCGCGCCTCTTCAGCACCGCCAACAGCAATGGCTATATCGACCCGAACAACCCGGTGTTTGATGCCGTGCGGCCACCGCAAGGCACGCCATCGCAGCACAACCTGCACAAAGGCACGGCCCGCGCGCTGTATGTGCAGGATCTGGTCAGCCTGAGCGACCAGTGGAAGCTGCTGCTGGGTGCGCGCTACGACAACTTTGACTTCAACAGCACCAACCAGCTGACCAATGCCAGCCGCAGCACCGACGGCAATTCCGTCAGCCCGCGTGCCGGTCTGGTCTGGCAGCCGGTGCGCGAGCACAGCGTGTATGCGTCCTGGAGCCGCAGCTTCTCGCCCTATGGCGGGCGCGGCACCTTGTCGGTGGATACCGGTGCTGGCGCGGTGCTGGACGATGAGCCCCAGCATTCGCAGCAGTACGAGATGGGTGTCAAGAGCGATTGGCTCGATGGCGCGCTGTCCACCCAGCTGGCCGTCTACCAGCTGGAGCACTACAACATCCGCTACCGCCCCGATCCGGACAACGACCCCTTCACCTGGGCGGTGCGTGGCAAGGAGCGTTCGCGCGGTATCGAGTTCAGCGCGGCAGGCCGTGTGGCACCGTTTTGGTATGTGCGCGGCGGCGTCGGCATCATGGCGGCCAAGGTCACCGAGAACAAGTCCAACCCCGCGCTGGAAGGCAATTACCTGGCCAACACCGCGCGCCGCAATGGCAATGTGTTCCTGCGCTATGCGCCTGCGGGCACCTGGTATGCCGAGCTGGGTGTGACCCACACCAGCGCGCGTTACACCAATGACGCCAACACCGCGCGCGTGCCCGGTTACACCCGCTGGGATGGCCTGGTAGGCTGGCGCGCTGCGCCATGGACCGTCACCCTGGCGGTGTCCAACCTGACCAACAAGGAATACTGGCGCAGCAGCAGCATGCCGGGTACGCCGCGTGGTGCCTTGCTGAGCGCGAACTACCAGTTCTAAGCTAACTTGGCTCGATAAAAAAGGCCGCGCTGCATAGCTTGCAGCGCGGCCTTTTTTCCAGGCGACTGGCTGGGATCAGTCGCGGAAGTTGTTGAACGAAATCGGCACGTCGGTCACGTCCTTTTTCAGCATCGCCATCGCCGCTTGCAGGTCATCGCGCTTGGCGCCAGTGACGCGCACGGCATCGCCCTGGATGGCAGCTTGCACCTTCATCTTGCTGTCCTTGATGAGCTTCTGGATCTTCTTGGCCAGCTCTTGCTCGATGCCATTCCGCACCTTGATCACCTGCTTGACCTTGTCGCCGCCGACCTTTTGCACATCGCCCTTGTCCAGAAAGCGCACATCCACATTGCGCTTGGTCAGCTTGTTGCGCAGGATGTCTTCGACCTGCACCAGCTGGAACTCGGCATCGCCGAACATGACGATCTCTTTATCCTTGAGCTCAATACCGGCCGAGCTTCCCTTGAAGTCGAAACGGGTGCCAATTTCCTTGGCGGAATTCTCAACAGCGTTTTTCACCTCGACGAAGTCGGCTTCGCAAACCGTGTCAAACGATGGCATAAATACTCTCCTTGCAGGCCAGGCTGAGCGCCTGAGTGGGTCGCGACAAGTGCGACAATCTAGCGATGTTAGTCGAGAAAAATGCCCCGCTGCAGCAATACAACACCTTTGGCATCATGGCGCGGGCCATGAACCTGGTGCGCGTGCAGTCCCCACAAGATATCCCTGATTTTTTGGCGCAGCCCCCGCTGGGCGCCAGCCGCCAGGTGGTGGTGCTGGGGGGAGGTAGCAATATCGTCATCACCGGCGATGTCGAGCCCACCGTCTTCAAGATGGAAATCATGGGCAAACGCCTGGTTGAAGAAACCGACAAGCACTACATCATTGAAGTGGGTGCTGGCGAGGTGTGGCACGAGGTAGTGGCCTGGAGCCTGGCCCAGGGCTACCCGGGACTGGAGAACCTGGCGCTGATCCCCGGTACCGCCGGCGCCGCACCGGTGCAGAACATTGGCGCCTATGGCGTGGAGCTGCAGGACCGCTTTGATTCGCTCGACGCGATCGACCTGAGCAATGGCCAGCATTTCAGCCTGCAGGCCGCGCAGTGCGCATTTGGCTACCGGGATTCGGTCTTCAAGCATGCGCCGGCCGAAACCATGCCGCTCACGATGATCGCCCGCGCCACTGGTGTGGCCGAGCCCCGGGGCATGGGGCTGGCGGGCCGCGCCGTGATCACCCATGTGCGGCTGCGCCTGGCCAAGGATTGGAAGCCGGAGCTGGGCTATCTGGACCTGGCCCGCAAGCAGGCAGAAAAAGGCATTGAACATCCCAGCGCTCAGGACATCTTTGACTGGGTCGTCGAGATTCGCCGTGCCAAGCTGCCCGACCCGGCGCAGATCGGCAATGCCGGCAGCTTTTTCAAAAACCCGCAGGTGAGCGCCGACCAGTGCGAGGACATCATTGCGCGCGAACCCAAAATCGTGCACTACCCCATGCTGGATGGCAGCATCAAGCTGGCAGCGGGCTGGATGATCGATGCCTGCGGCTGGCGAGGCAAGAGCATTGGCAAGGCCGGTGTGTATGACCGCCAGGCCTTGGTCCTCGTCAACCTGGGTGATGGGGAGGGCAGCGTTACCGGTGGTGAGGTAGTCACGTTAGCGCGTGCGATCCAGACCAGCGTTTATGAGCGCTTTGGTATCCAGCTGGAGCCGGAACCGGTGGTTTGGTAGGCGCTAACGCCTATCTGCAGTGATAGGTGCGCGCGGCTCAGCGCTTGGCAGGCGGTATCCAGCGCGCAAGCGCCGCAGCCGCCCCCCAGGCCACCAAGCCGATGCAGGCAATGCCGCTGGCCAGCGACAGGCTGCCGGCCAGAAACGACAGCAGCGCCGGCCCGAGCGAAGACCCCAGATCAGCCGCCAGGCGCCATAGCCCCAGAAAATGCGCCCGCGCATGGCGCGGTGCATGGTCGGCGCCCAAGGTCATGATCAGGCCCGAGCCGATGCCATTGCCAAAGCCCAGCGCCATGGCGGCCAGCAGCAAGGTCGTTACCGTGCTGGTCAGGGGCATCAGCAGCATCGCGGCGCCCATCACCAGCATCGATGGCACGGCCACCCAGCGCCGGCCTTTCAGATCCATCAGCCTGCCGGCGGGGTAGAAGACCAGCATGTCGATAGCGCCCGCCAGCCCGTAGACCAACGAGGCCGCAGCAGGCGCCATGCCCAAATGGTCGGCCCACAGCGGGATGACTACCTGGCGCGATGCGCGCACCGCGCTGACCAGCAGCACGCCCAAGCCGAGGGTAAGGAACAGCTGGTGGTGTGCGCGCAGGATGCCGGCGATGGAGGGCGCTTCGGTCGGCACCGCCTGGCCTGGCAGTGCGGAGGGCGCCGCAAGATCGGGCACACGCAGGCCAATGGCTGCCGCGCAGAGCACCCCCACCATGCCCACCGCAAAGGCGGCATGCAGGCCCCAGGCATGCATGGCCCAGGCGCCGATAAAGGGGCCGATGAACATGCCGATGCGCATCACCCCTCCCAGGGTGGACAGCGCACGCGCGCGGAAGTGCACGGGCACAGCCTCGGTCAAATAGCTTTGCCGCGCCAGGTTGTAGACCGCCTGCGACATGCCCACCATCAGGCAGCCCAGCGCAAACAGCCAGAGCTGCTGGGTGAGCATGCAAATGGCCATGCCCAGCGCGCTCCACAGGCCTGCCGCCACAATCGCCCAGCGTTCGCCCCAGCGGGCGGTGATCAGCGAGGCCGGAATATTGCTGAGCAAGGAGCCGATGCTGACCAGCCCCACCACCAGCGCTGCGATGGACACCGAAGCGCCCAGCTCCCGCGCCATCAGCACAATCACCGGCAGCACCGCACCTTCGCCAATACCGAACAGCAGCGAGGGGCCAAAGGCCGCCACTGCTATGCGGCGCAGCGAGAATTCGGCGCTGCTGTCTGCGGCCGAATCGGAGGCGGGGGGAGGGGAGCAGGGCGTGCCCATGGTGGCGGGGGAAGGGTATCGGGTCTGGGCTGAGGGGCCGGTTGGCGCTTGGCTGACCGAAGAACCTTGTCCAGATCAGCAGCGACCGGCCTTATTTTGCGCCTGCCCGGCGCTCGGATGGCGCTGATCCTGTCGCGGGCAGAACTCGGCTTGGTCGTCTACTTGAGGCTGCCGGAGAGGAAGCGCGCCAGACGTTCGCTCTTGGGGTTGGCCAGCACCTCGCGTGGCGGGCCCTGCTCTTCAATCAGGCCTTGGTGCAGGAAGATCACATGGTTGGACACCTCACGGGCAAAGCCCATTTCATGGGTGACCACCAGCATGGTGCGGCCTTCTTGCGCCAGCACCTGCATCACGCGCAGCACTTCGCCGACCAGCTCGGGGTCGAGGGCGGAGGTGGGCTCGTCAAACAGCATCACCTCGGGCTCGACCGCCAGCGCACGGGCAATGGCCACGCGCTGCTGTTGGCCGCCGCTCATGTGGTTGGGGTAGCTGTCTTCCTTGTTCTCCAGGCCCACCAGCTTGAGGTATTTGCGGGCGCGGGCGACGGCCTCGTCCTTGCTGATGCCCAGCACATGCACCGGCACTTCAATGATGTTCTGCAGCACGGTCATATGCGCCCAGAGGTTGAAGTGCTGGAACACCATGGCCAGCATGCTGCGCAGGCGTTGGAGCTGCTTGGGATCCACCGCATCCAGCGCGCCATTGCGGCCCGCGCGCAGCTGCAGCGCTTCGCCAGCGACGATGATCTGGCCTTGCTGCGGTTGCTCCAGCAGGTTGATGCAGCGCAGAAAGGTGCTCTTGCCCGAGCCGGAGCTGCCGATGATGCTGATCACGTCGCCAGCGCAGGCATTAAGCGAGACGCCCTTGAGCACCTGGTTGCTGCCATAGCTCTTGTGGATGTCCAGCGCCTGCAGTTTGTAGTTGGATGCGTTCATATCTCGATGCTCGAATGTCTTAGGCCTTGCGCGGGGCCAGATAGCCCAGGAAGCGGCGCTCGGCGAGGCGGAAGATGCCAATCAGGATAAAGGTGATGCAGAGGTAGATCACCGCTGCCGCGATATAGGCTTCAAACGGCAGGTAGTAGTCGGAGTACACGCGGCTGGCGGCGCCGGTCAGGTCGACCAACGACGGCACGATGGACGCCAGGCTGGTCGAGTGCAGCATCATCACCACCTCGTTGCTGTAGGCGGGCAGGGTGCGGCGGATGGCGCTGGGCAGCACAATGCGGCGCATCAGCTGCCAGCGGCTCATGCCCATGGAGCGCGCGGCTTCTACCTCGCCCTTGTAGGTTTCGCGGATGGAGCCGGCCAGCATCTCGGCCGTGTAGGCGGCGGTGTTCAGCGTGAAGGCCAGGAAAGCGCAGAAGAACGGCTCTTTGAAATGGGTCCAAGGCCAGACGGTGTCCCAGCGGGCCTGCACCCATTCGAGCTGCGAGAAGCCGTAGTAGATCAGGTAGACCTGAATCAGCAGCGGCGTGCCGCGCATGAAATAGGTGAAGGCACCCACGGTTTTGCGCAGCAGCCAGGAGCGGCTGACCAGCGCCAGCGCGCCCAGCAGGGCCAGCACGGCGCCAATGGCCAGGCTGGACAGCAGCAGCTTGAGGGTGGTGACCAGGCCTTCGCCGTACAGCGCAATGGTGTCCGGCTGAAAAATGACTTCCCAGTTCATAGCTGCACCTTTTCGGTTCCCAGGCTGTAGCGGGCATTGAGGCGGCCCAGCGCCCACAACGATACCGATGTGTAGACCAGGTAGAGCGCAGCGGTGAACAGGAAGAAGATGAAGGGCTCGCGCGCCGCGGCGCTGGCCTGCTTGGCCAGGTAGGTCATGTCTTGCAGACCGATCAGGCTGACCAGCGCGGTGGCCTTGATCAGCACCAACCAGTTATTGGTAAAGCCGGGCAGCGCATAGCGCACCATTTGCGGCAGGGTGATGCGGAAAAAGGTTTTGAACGGACCCATGCCAAAGGCCCAGGCCGCTTCCATCTGGCCCTTGGGAATGGCCAGGATCGCGCCTCGGAAGGTTTCGGTCATGTAGGCGCCGTAGATAAAGCCGATGGTGAAGGAGCCGGCGACAAAGGGGTTGAGGTCGACCGAGCTTTGGCTGCCCATCTTCTCCAGCAGGGTATTGAGGCCGATGGCGCCGCCGTAAAAGATCAACAGCATCATCACCAGCTCGGGGATGCCGCGCACGATGGAGGTGTAAACCGTTGCCAGCACCACCAGCGGGCGGCGGCCCGAGAGCTTGGCGCTGGCGCCCAGCAGCCCCAGCACCGTGGCAATGGCGGCCGATGCCAGCGAGACCGCTACTGTCAGCAGCGATCCCATCAGGATCGATTGAAAATAATCACTCATATTGTTTGGCCTTAGGCGCTGGTATCGCGGTGTGCAATAGCGCTGGTGGATGGCCTGGTGGTTGCCTCTGAGGGCGCTTGCAAAGTGGGCACGGCACCATGGAATTGCGGCGCGTTCCAGTATGAAGACTCTGGTGCACCGCGCCGCTTGGTGTTAGCCCTGATCAAAAGCCTCGCCGCACCGGGAGTGCGGCAGGGCTCTGCACAGATCAGTTGCCGTAGGGATCGAAGTCGAAGTACTTCTTCGCAATCGTGGCATAGGTGCCATTGCTGCGGATGGTCTTGATCGCTTCGTTGATCTGCTTTTTCAGATCGCCCTGGTTCTTGCGCATCGCAATGCCGATGCCGTCACCGTAGTACTTGGTTTCGTACTGGTCCGGGCCCTTGTAGCCGTAGTCGGCACCTTCGGGCTTGCGCAGGAAGCCGCCATTGACTTCGACCTTGTCAGCCACGGTGCCATCGAGGCGGCCGGACTTCACATCCAGGTAGACCTGGTCCTGGGCTTCGTAAGGCACGATGGTCGCGCCAGCGGGCTTGAGCTCGCCCAGCGCCCACTTCTCTTGGGTGGAACCCTTGAGCACGCCAATCTTCAGGCCCTTGGTGGAAGCGGGGCCCTTGTACTCCACGCTCTTCTTCAGCACGACAGCGCTGGGGGTCTTGTAGTAACGGTCGCTGAAATCGACCACACGGCGGCGCTCGTCGGTCATCGACATAGAGCTGACGATCACGTCATATTTCTTGGCTTGCAGGCCGGGGATCATGCTGTCCCAGACCTGTTCGACAAACACGCACTTGCGCTTGATCTGCTCGCACACTGCCTTGGCAATGTCCACATCAAAGCCGGTGACTTCGCCTTGGGGCGTCTTGTAGGTAAACGGTTCGTAGGTCGGGTCGACGGCTACTTTCAGGTCTGCAGCAAATGCGGGGGCTGCGATAGCGGCCACTGCCAGTGCGATCAAGGTTTTACGCATAGTGAATCCTCGGATCCTAATGTTGATAAGGTGGCTAGCATGCTAGTGCTTTTGCTGCCTGCCGTCGGGGTCTCAAAACGGCTTGTGGCGACCCGGCGACAGCTCTTGGCGCTGCCTAAAGCAAAGCGGCGAGCTTGTGCGCATTATCACCAGCCTAAACGGCTGGTTGGCGCAAAAATCGACGTTGAACCGTCAATTTTTACGCCCTATCCAGGGAAACACTAATAAGTATTGGTTGTGACAGACGTTTCGATCATCTATTTTGTCGAAACGTTTGTGTGGACGACGTATACAGGTGCTTACTTCTTCCAGTAGCCAGGGCGGATCAGCAGGCTGTGCACGCGGTAGGGCGCTTTTTCCTCAATGCCGATGTCCATGGGCACATAGGCCTTGTCGCATTGCAGCAGGTAGCTGGTGATGTACGGGGTGGGGCTGGTCATCTGGGCGCCCACCTTGCAGCTGCCCACGCTTTGGCGCACATCATTGAAGACTTGCTTCATCTGGTCAGCGGTGACTTGCTTGTTGAAGTCTTCGGTAAACGCTTTGGAATCTGGCAGCGCGGCCTTGCCGTCAAATGCCGCCAACAGCGCTTGGAAGCGCTGGGCCAGTGCCTTTTCTGCAGCGGGGTTGGGGGCGGGGGCCTGCGGCGCTGCCTCTGCGGCGGGTGCAGCCGTAGGAGCAGGTGCAGTTGGGGCTTCCGGCGTGCTTTGGGCCTGGGCGGCCATGGCCGCGCAAGCGAGTGCGGTAGACAACAGGGCGTGGCGAGACAGACGATTCATGCGGTTTTCCTTGGTGTGGTGGTGCATCGGGCCATCCTAGGCGCTGTAGGCGCGCTGGTGGTAACACTTGGTGTGCGGATGCGGGGGATCAAAAGCGGCACGGCGACGGCGTATACCAGCATATATGCGCCATGCCAAAAACGACCTTGGTACAGGTGCCCGTACCAGCGCTCGGCGTATTTCTAGACTGTGCAACACCAGCGAGATGGGCGAGGCCAGCCAAGGCCGTAAGAGGCTCTGAGAATTAGCCTACACAGTGCGTGCATGCAAAAGCCCCATGCAAACATGCCAGTAGCGGTGCCGGATACCGCCGCTGGTCGGCTTTCCTGTTGGCGACCCGGTTTTGGTGGCATTGGCGCTATGGTGTCGCGCAATGCAATCGAATGAGGAGTGAGAGATGAATGGCGCACACAGTCTGGTCAAGACTTTGCTGGCGGCAGGTGTGGATACCTGCTTTGCGAACCCTGGCACCAGCGAGATGCACTTTGTAGCAGCTTTGGACCAGATCCCCGGCATGCACTGCGTGCTGGGCCTGCAAGAGAACGTCGTGACCGGCATGGCCGATGGTTATTACCGCATCGCGCGCAAGCCGGCCTGCACCTTGCTGCATTGCGGCCCGGGCCTGGCTAACGGCCTGGCCAATTTGCACAATGCCCGGCGCGCGCGCAGCGGCATCGTCAATATCGTGGGCGACCAGGCCACCTACCACCGGCCCTACGATGCACCGCTGACGGCAGACACCGATGGGCTGGCGCGCACCGTATCCGGCTGGGTGCACACCAGCACACAGAGCGCGGAGCTGGGCCAGGATGCCGCGATGGCCGTGCGCGCGGCATCAACCTTTCCCGGGCAGGTTGCCAGCCTGATCTTGCCGGCCAATGTGTCCTGGGACGAGGGCGGTGTGGTGGCGCAAGCGCTGCCGGTGCCCGCGCCGCCTGCGGTGGATGGCCATGCGATTGACGAAGTGGCAAAGGTGCTGCGCCAAGCGGGTGGCAAGGCGCTGATCCTGCTGTCCGGCGCGGCAGTCTTTGCCCCGGCACAGGCGCTGGTGTGGCGGCTGGCGCAGGCCAGCGGCGCTGCCGTGTTGGCCGAGTATGGCGCATCGCACCTGCAGCGCGGCCAGGGCCGCATGGCGCTGGAGCGTGTGCCCTATGGCATGGAGGCCGCCATCAAAACCCTGGCCAAGTTTGAGCACATCATCCTGGTGGGCGCCAAGCCGCCAGTGGGCTTTTTTGCCTACCCCGGCCTGCCATCCACCCAGTACCCGGACAGCGCCCAGCTGCATGTGTTGACGCGCCCCGAGCAGGAGCCGCTGACCGCATTGCAGGCCCTGGTCGATGCCCTGCAGGCACCGCAGGCCGCCATCCCCGATGCGGGCCCCCGGCCCGAAGGGGCCACCGGCGCGCCCACGCCTGAGGGCCTGGCCCGCACCGTGGCGGCGCTGATGCCCGAGGGCGCCATCGTCTCAGACGAAAGCATCTCTTATGGCCGGGGTTTTTACCCGCACACCCATGCTGCACCAGCGCATGACTGGCTGCACCTGGCGGGCGGCGCGATTGGCGATGGCATGCCGGTAGCAACGGGCGCGGCCATTGGCGCGGGCAAGCAGCGCCGCGTGATCAACCTGCAGGCCGATGGCTCTGCGATGTACTCGCTGCAATCGCTGTGGACGCAGGCGCGCGAGCAGCTGCCTGTCACCACCATCGTGCTGAACAACAGCCGCTACAACATCCTCATTGGCGAGTACAAGGGCGTGGGCGCCACGCCGGGTGCCACTGCCATGCAGATGCTGGACCTGGGCAACCCCTCCATCGACTGGGTAAAGCTGGCGGGCGGCATGGGCGTGGAGGCTGAACGCGCCACCAGCATGGAGGAATGCGCCAGGCTGATGCAGGCCAGCTTTGCACAACCCGGGCCATTTTTGATTGAACTGATAATTTAATAAATTCTGAAAGTTCAGGTTTGGAAGTCACCTACACTGCTGCCTGACCATGCTCCAACGCCTGCGCAGCCGCCCCCGCTTTTCCGCCGTTATCACGGCGGTTTTTGCGTTGCTGTTGCTGGTGGCATCGTTGGCGGGTGTGCAGGTGCGTGTGCTGGCGCAGCCCATGGCCGCCGTGCTGGCGGCCGATATCTGCAGCGTCAATGCACCGGTGCAGGATGTGGCACGGGTCCATGCCGATCATTCGATTGCCGATGATCTTTTGCCTGAGGGCCGTGATAGCCATTCCGACCACGCGGCTCACGGAGCGGACTGCGTGCTGTGTATCGCGATGGCGCTGCCGCTGGCATTTGCTGCCGATGTGCACAGGCCGGCTGCCCCTGCTTTCCACCAGCAGTGGCAGGCCCAGGCAGCGCATAGCCCGCTAGCGCCGGGCGCACCCTTGCCCGCGCGCGGGCCACCTCTCATCTTTGTCTAAATGTTGATGCCGCAGTGATGCTGCAGCTGCTCCCTGTGCCATTGCGCACAGGGCAGCGCTGCATCGCCTGTGGCCCCATCGGCCTCGTCGTTATGCGTTTCGTGCCTGCTTTGGCCGCTTGAGTTGCGGACCAAGTGGGCAGCGGCATGGCTACGTGTGCCCGCTCCACACATTTATGCAAGCCGCTGCGCACTGCAGCGCTTGCTGCGAGAGACATCCATGACTTCTATCCTTTTTGCGGCAGCGCCTGGCCTGCGCCTGCCAGCCCCGCCGCGCCTGTGGCCCCAGCGACCGCAGATGGCCTTCTCCGTCCTGGTCTTGGCAATGACATCCGCTGGAGCACAAGCTTCGGCCGCCCTGGATACTGCTGCGGCCAGCGCACCAGAAATCAGCCTGCAAGAAACGGTGGTGACGGCCGTACACGAGCATTCCCCGCTGCAAGTGGTAGCCGATCCCAAGCAGCCGCGCCAACCGGTGCCGGCCAGCGATGCCGCCGACTACCTTAAAAGCATTCCGGGCTTCTCTGCGATCCGCAGTGGCGGCTCCAACAGCGACCCGGTGTTCCGCGGCCAGTTTGGCTCGCGCCTGCCGATATTGACCAATGGCCAAACCTTGCTGGGCGCTTGCCCGGCGCGCATGGATTCGCCCAGCTCCTATATCTCGCCGGAGACCTACGATGTGCTGACGGTGGTCAAGGGCCCGCAGACGGTGATCTGGGGGCCAGGGGCATCGGCCGGTGTGGTGCGCTTTGACCGCGAACGGCCCGCATTGGGCAGCGGCCAGGTGCGCCTGTCTGCCAGCCTGCAAGGTGGCACAGCGGCGCGCAGCGACCAGAACATCGACCTGCTGGCCGGCAATGCCGCGTACTACGTTCGCCTTACTGCCAACCATTCGCAAAGCAAGGACTACCGCGACGGCGATGGCCAGCGCGTGCCTTCGCACTGGGACAAATGGAACACCGATGTGGCGATTGGCTGGACGCCCGATGCCAACACCTGGCTGGAGCTGAGCGCCGGCCAAGGCGATGGTGAGGCGCGCTATGGCGGCCGGGGCATGGACGGCACCCAGTTCAAGCGCGAAAGCTATGGCCTGCGGCTGGAGAAAAAGAACCTGAGCGAGGCCTTGACCAAGCTGGAAGCGCAGCTGTACTACAACCGCGCCGACCATGTGATGGACAACTTCAGCCTGCGGCCTTTTGTGCCGGAGGGGGGCATGTCCATGCCGATGGCGGCCAATGTGCGGCGCACCACCACCGGCATGCGCGTGGCCACCACTTGGCAGCTAGGCCCGCACACCGAAGCGGTGCTGGGCGTGGATGCCATGGGCAGCCCGCACGACAGCCGATCAGGCACGGAGATGCAGCCCTACCGCAACAAGCCCTGGGCGCGGGATGCGAAGTTCAGCAACCAGGGTCTGTTTGCGCAGGCCACGCAGCACCTGGGCAGCGAGGACAAACTGGTGGCCGGCCTGCGGCTGGACCGGGCACAGGCCTGGCGCTACCCCAGCGACAGCGGCATGGGCGGCATGGATGGTATGGGCGATATGGGCACGATGGGGGGCATGCAGGCCATGGCCGGCATGGAGGGCAGCATGGCCGCCACCGCTAGCAACCACCGCAAACGCAGCGCCATGCCCAGTGGCTTTCTGCGTTGGGAGCGCGCCCGCGCCGATGGCAGCACGCTCTATGCCGGTATTGGCCATGTGCAGCGCTTTCCGGATTACTGGGAGCTGATATCGCCCAGCAACAGCGCCGCAGACCAGGGTGATGCCTTCAACCGCCTGCGGCCGGAGAAGACCACGCAGCTTGATGTGGGCGCCAGCTGGAAGGGCGCGGACTGGCTGCTCTGGACCTCCGCCTATGTCGGCCAGGTGCAGGACTATCTGCTGTTTGACTATGCCGGCATGGCCTCCAATGTGCGCAATGTGCAGGCGCGCACCGCTGGCGCCGAGCTGGGTGGCAGCTACCAGCTGAGCCCCAGCCTGACCGCCCAGGCCACCCTGGCCTACAGCTGGGCCCGCAACCGCAGCGATGGCAAGCCCTTGCCGCAGCTGCCACCACTGGAGGCCAAGCTGGGCCTGGATTACCGACAAGGGCCCTGGAGTGCCGGCGCGCTGTGGCGCTTGGTTGCTGCCCAGCACCGCTATGCCATTGGTCAGGGCAATGTTGTGGGCCAGGATCTGGGGCCGAGCGCCGGGTTTGGGGTGCTGTCGCTCAATGCCGGCTACAAGATCAGCGAGCAGCTGCGCCTGACTGCCGGTATCGACAATGTCTTTAACAAGACCTATGCCGAGCACCTGAACCTGGCCGGCAACGCGGGCTTTGGCTTCCCCGGCGGCGTGCGCATCAACGAGCCAGGGCGCACTCTGTGGCTGCGAGGGGATATGAAGTTCTGATGCGGGCCAGCGCCCCTGCCGGGCAGGATCCGGTGGCGGCGCTGCGGCTTCGAGTTCTTACAGCGGGACGCGCAGAAAAAGCACAATCACCGTGCCCAGCGCCAGGTTCAGTGCGACGAGCTGGCGAATCTGGCCCAGGGCCTTGCCGCCGGCCGGCCAGTCTTTGGCATTGACGGCCTTGTCCAGCCGCTTGAACAGCGCAAAACGGATGTGGCCAAAGACGGCCATCATCGCCAGGCCCAGCACGGCCATCACCATCCAGGAGACGGGCATGCTGAACTTGGCCCCCGCCTGCGCGGCCATCTTATGGACCAGGCCCATCATGCCGATGCCCGACAGCAGCACGGCGGCGATGATCACCATCACCACTGCAAAAAAGCGCTGAAGCACATCGCGCATCAGCATCAGCCGCTGCGGTGGCTCCAGCTGTTGCAGGGCGGGGCGCAGAAAGAAATGGGCAAAGGCCATGCCGCCGAGCCAGACGATGATGGACAGCAGATGGACGGTTTTGAGAATGATGTAGAGCATCGGGGGGCGCCGTTTTATGGTGTGGGGGTGCGCGTATGGTACGCGCCAATCCAGCCATGCTGGGCTTAGAAAATCCCCATGGCCAAACCCGCCGCCATCGCTTCGCCTAGTTCGCGGCAGCGCTGCAGATCGTCCGCGCCAATCTGCTTGGTCGCTGCAATGGCCTCGGGCGTTTGTGCATGGGTGCAGACAATCAGCGGCTCTGCGATGGGCTTGAGCCGCCACCCTGTCGCTATGCGGGCAATCTGACGCGCCGCGTTGCTGCCATCGCTGCCGGCGCAGACAACGCTGGCATAGGGGCGGCCCTGAATGCGGTCGAGTGCTGGGTAGTAGCAGCGGTCAAAAAAGTCCTTCATCAGCCCGCTGATCGATGCCAGGTTTTCGGGGCAGACAAAGAGGTAGCCGCTGGCGGCCAATACGTCGGCCGGGCCGGCATCGGGTGCGCAGAGCAGGCGCACTTGCACACCCGGCTGGCTGGCGGCCGCCGCGCGCGCGGCCTCGGCCATCTGGCGGCTGCCGTCGGTATGGCTGTGGTACACGATCAGGAGTTGGGGGCTGTCCATGGCCGCCAGCATAGTGGCAAAGGCGGCTGTCATGTGCAGGACGCGGGGCCGCGCCATGGGCTGCGCTGCATGCTAGATTGCCCCATCACTACCAAACCATGGCTCCAAGGCACCACCATGAACGACCTGTTTGAACGCATCTCCACCAGCTTCCATGCCCAAGGGCTGATGCAGACCCTCGGCGCAAGCTTGCTGTCGGTGGCGCCGGGGGAGGTGCAGATTGCGCTGCCCTACCAAAAGACGCTGTCGCAGCAGCATGGCTTTTTGCATGCGGGTGCCGTCAGCAGCGTGGTCGACAGTGCGGCGGGCTATGCCGCGCTGACGGTGGCGGCAGAGGGCTACGAGGTGGTGACGGCCGAGTTCAAGATCAACCTGATGCGCCCGGCCATTGGCGAGCGCTTTGTCGCGATTGGCAAGGTGGTGAATGCCGGCAAGTTGCTGACGGTGTGCAGCGGCGAGGTGTTGGCCTATGGCGCAGATGCGGCAGTGCCACCCAAGGTGGTGGCGCTGCTGCAGGCAACGATTGTCAATGTGAAGTACTGATGGGGCTGCGCGCAAGCGCTTAGTCTTGCCACTGGAACAGCGGCGGCTGCTTGCCCACAAAGCGGGCAATCGCCTCCTGGTGGAAGGCGCTTTCGCGGCACAAAGTCTGGGCCAGCGCCTCTTGCTGGTAGATCTCGTCGCGCTGGGTCTCAAAGGCGCGGTTCATCACGCGTTTGGTGTAGCCCATGGCCTCGGTCGGTGCGCTGGCAAAGCGCTCGGCAAAGGCCAGTGCATCGGTCAAAACATCTTCGCTGCCGATCTTGTAGACCATGCCCATCTGCTGCGCCTCAGGGGCGGCAACCACGCGTGCGGTAAAGGCCAGCTCCTTGGCCGCTTGCAGGCCCACCAGGCGCGGCAGCAAATACATGCCGGCCAGATCGGGCACAAAGCCGATCTTGGCAAACACGCAGCAGAACTTGGCAGAGGGTGCGGCCAGCACAAAGTCGCCCGCCAGCGCCAGCGACAGGCCGGCGCCAAAGGCGCTGCCCTGCACGGCGGTGATGACGGGCTTTTCCATGTCCAGCAGCTCGTCAAACCAGCGGTGCAGGCCCAGCATGCGGTTGCGGCTGTCAAACACATCCTGCTTGCCGGCGACAGCGGCCTGCATGCTCTTGATATCGCCACCGGCGCAGAAATGGCCGCCGGCCCCCGTCAGCACCACCGCCTTGATGGCGCGGTCATCGCGCACCTGCGGGATCAGGCGGCTGAAGTCCTCGCGCATATGCTCGTCGAGTGCATTGCGGGCCTGGGGGCGGTTCATCGTCAGCACGGCAGTGGTGCCATGCATGCTCAGGGTCAGGGCGGTCATAACGGTCAGTTCTAAAAATAAAGCGTTGAGGTGGCCAGGAGAAGGGCCCGGCTAGTCGGCGCGGATGCCCAGCTTTTTGGCGACCGGTATCCAGCGTTCGCGCTCGGAGGCCATAAATTGCCCCCATTCTGCGGTGCTGGCTGCAATCGGCTGCGCACCTATGCGACGCAGGCGCTCTTGTACCTCCGGCTTGGCGAGGGACTGGTTGACCGCCTGCGCCATGCGTGCCACGGCGTCGGCCGGCGCGCCGATGCGGGCCACCAGGCCAAACCAGGCGCTGGCGTCGGTATCGCCAAAGCCCAGCTCGGCCAAGGTAGGGACCTGGGGCAGCGCTGCAAAACGCTGCTTGTCCAAAATCGCCAGTGGCACAATGCGCCCGCCGATCGCCTGCTGCATGCAGGAGGGCAGGGCGTCGAACATGATGTCCACATTGCCACCCATCATGCTGGTGATGGCTGGCGCACTGCCGGAGAACGGCACGTGGGTGACCTGGAAACCCATGCGCTCGCTGGCATATTCGCCCGCCAGGTGGGTGATATTGCCGCTGCCAGCTGAGCCCATGCTGAGCGTCTTGCCTTGGCGCTGCGCCTGCTGGGCCAACGTGATCAATGCGGGCAGATCATTGGCGCCCAGGTCCTTGCGGGTGACCAGCAGCAAAGGCGCCTTGCCCAGGCCCGCGACGGGCACAAAATCCCTGACGGGGTCATAGCTCATCTTGGCGTAGATGGCGCTGTTGATGACCAGCGGCGCATTGGAGCCGACAAAGAAGGTCAGCCCATCGGCGGGCGCGCGCAATGCCGTCTCGGCCGCAATCATGCCGGCCGCGCCGGCCTTGTTCTCGATAACGATGGGCTGGCCGCTGCTCTGGCCTACATCCTGGGCGACGATGCGCGTGATCTGGTCGGCAGCCCCGCCTGCGGGGTAGGGCACGACCCAGCGTAAGGGGGCATCTGCCGCACGTGCCAGCCAGGGGCTGGCCAGGCTGGCGGCCGCGCCCCATTGCACAAGTCGGTGGCTGAAATGGCGTCGGGATATGGGCATCAACTGTCTCCTAGGCAGCATGTAGTTATAGGCATGTGGGGCACTGCCTGCCCCAGCATCCATGCAGGCTAGGGCCGTTTTTGGACAGCGTCCAATACCAAATTGCACTCAGCTGATATGCAGGCGCATGCGGTCTTTCCCCGTATGCTGGCGCATCAGGCGCACAGCGCTGACTGCATCAAGACCTACCGGAACCAGGAGCCCCATCCATGACTGCATTTTTGAAATACGAACAGCAAGGCCATGTTGTCACCCTGACGATGAGCCAACCCGAGCGCCGCAACCCGCTGACCGGCAACACGGCGGTGGCCGAGATTCTGGCTGCCTGCGAGACGATTGCGGCTGACAGCAGCGTGCGTGCGGTCATCCTGACGGGCGAGGGCCCCGCGTTCTCGTCAGGGGGCGACATCAAAACCATGCAGCAGCAGTCCTTTGGCGAGGTGGATGGCATGCGCATCCGCGATGACTACCGCCGTGGTATCCAGCGCCTGCCGCTGGCGCTGTTCAACCTGGAAGTACCAACCATCGCGGCCATCAATGGTGCGGCGGTGGGCGCGGGGCTGGATCTGGCCTGCATGTGCGATCTGCGCGTGGCCTCGGACAAGGCCAAGTTTGCCGAGAGCTTTGTGAAGATGGGCATCATCCCCGGCGACGGCGGTGCCTGGCTGCTGCCCCGGGTGATTGGCATGGCGCGCGCGGCTGAGCTGTCGTTGACTGGCCGCATGATCGATGCTGCCACCGCCCTGCAATGGGGTTTGGTGTCGCAGGTGGTGCCGCCCGAGGAGCTGTTGAACGCCGCCAATTCCTTGGCCAGCGAGATTGCGGCCAACCCGCCCCAGGTCACCCGCATGACCAAGAAGCTGATGCGCGAAGGCATGCACCAGAGCCTGGCCTCGTTGCTGGAGTTGTCGGCGGCCTACCAGGCGCTGGCGCACCAAACGGCCGACCACCGTGAAGCCGTGAGCGCGTTCCTGGAAAAGCGCACGCCTGAATTCAAGGGCTAAGTCACCGTTTGCCCGCTAGCCGAAGGCTTGTTGGATCTGGCGGGCCAGCTGCAGCGCCTGCGCCTCGCTGCTGATATTGGCAAAGCCCATCAACAGGCCTTGGCGCGGCGCGGCATCGATATACCAGCGTGACAGCGGATGCGTGGCCAGGCCCAACACGCGTGCGCGCTGGGCCACGAGGCTGTCGTTGTCGCCGTCCTGAATCTGGCCGAGCAAGTGCAGACCGCCGGGCTGCAGGTCAATGCGCAGGCGATCGCCCAATACCTGCTGAAAACTGCGCTGTGCCACCGCGCGGCGCTCGGCATACAACAGCCGCATCTTTTTGAGATGGCGCGCAAAGTGGCCCTGGGCCATAAAGTCGGCCACGCTGGCCTGCAGCAGATAGGGGCAGCCGGCATTGAGGTTGGAGCTGACGGCCTGAAAGCGTGGCACCACCTCCAGTGGCACAACGGTATAGGCCAGGCGCAGACCAGGAAACATCACCTTGCTGAAGGTGCCGGCGTAGATCACGCGGTCCTGCCGGTCCAGGCTTTTGAGGGCGGGCAGGGGCCGGCCTTGGTAGCGGAACTCGCTGTCGTAGTCATCCTCGATGATCCAGCTGCCGGCCTCGCGGGCCCAGTCCAGCAGCGCCATGCGCCGCTCCAGCGACAAGGTGACGCCCAGCGGGCTTTGGTGCGAGGGAGTCACCATGGCAAATTTTGCGTAAGGGCTCAGCTGCCGGCCCATATCGACCTGCAGACCTTGCGCATCCACCGGCACCGGCACGATTTGCACGGCCGCATTCTGCAAAAAGGGACGCGCCAGGATGTAACCCGGGTCCTCAAACCAGAAGGCATCGCCGGGGCTGGCGAGGCTGCGCAGGCTCAGCTCCAAGGTGTTGCGCAGGCCGGTGGTGATAAACACCTGCTCGGGCACGCAGGTGACGCCGCGCGACACCGCCAGATAGGCCGCTATGCGTTGGCGCAACTCTTCGTCGCCCTGCGGGTTGGGGTAGGCCAGACGGTAGGGCTCGCTGCTGCGCAGGCGGTGGGTGACCAGCCGATTCCAGACCTTGCGCGGAAAGGCATCGATCGCCGGCAGCCCCAGCTGCAGCGGGCGCGGCTGCAAGCCGTCGTGGTCCACGATATCGGCGGCCGGTGGCTGAGCGATGGCTTGTGGCGCAGAGGCTTTAGCGGCTTGGGGCAGGCTCGGGGAGATGACCGTGCCCGCCGCCCCGCGTACCTGGAAATAGCCTTCATCGGCCAGGATGCGGTAGGCCAGATCGACGGTGCCCCGGGACAGGTTCAGCGCGGTCGCCAATGCCCGTGCCGCAGGCACCCGGTCGCCCGCACGCAGATGGCCTTGTGCAATGGCGGTCTTGAAGCGCTGGCAGATCTGCAGGTACATGGGCAGCTGCAGGCTGCGGTCTACCTGCAATTGCAAGGCTTGTACGGGATCGATGTGGGCGCGGGCGGGGTCGGGCATCATGGCATTCCAATCTTGGCCTAGTCATTTTTGCATTTCTTGGCTCTTTTGGCTTGGCCAAGACAAACGCATACTCGCTAACAGCAACGGAATTCACCGGCGCAACCTTGGATGGAGCTTGATATGCAAACCCGACTCGACTTCTACACCGCTGACCCCGCCATCATGAAAGTACTGCTGGGCGTGGAAAATCAGATTGCCAAAGGCAGCCTGGACATTTTGCTCAAGGAACTGGTGCGCCTGCGCGCCTCGCAGATCAATGGCTGTGCCTTTTGCCTTGACATGCATGTGACTGACGCTGTGAAAGCCGGCGAATCCAGCCGCCGCCTGGCGACTGTGGCCGCTTGGCGCGAGACCCCCTTCTTCAGCGACCGTGAGCGTGCCGCGCTGGAGTGGACCGAGGCACTGACCCTTGTCTCGCACGACCATGTTCCCGATGCTGTCTGGGAAGCTGTGCGCCCCCACTTCACCGATGCCGAGCTGATGGAGCTGACGGCCGTGATCACCTCGATCAACAGCTGGAACCGCTTTGCGATTGCCTTCCGCAAGATGCCCGTTTAAGAAGCTAGCTCCCGGCACGGCGCAAGGCGGCCTATGAAAGTCCTGGTTCTGGGCGGCTGCAAGCCGCTGGGCGAGAAGGTGGTCAGCAATCTGCGGCAGCTGGGTTACCCAGTGGTCGCGGATGCGGACCCCAGGCAGCCGGCTGCGCTGCATGGCGTTGAAGTGTTGATTGATGTGCGCGAGCCTCCTGTGATCGACACGGTTGATGCGCTGGAGGACTGGGCGCGTGCATGCCGGCAGTTGAATGCCGCCATCGCCGCTGCCGCTGTGGCACACCACATTGCGCTGTCTGCGTTGGGTGTGCAGCGCTTGCAAGGCAGCAGCTACTACCAGGCTATCGCGTTGCGAGAACAGCTGATCCAGGCAGGCCGCACGCCTTATACGGTGCTGCGTGCGGCACTCTTGTACGAAAGCCTGGCGCAGCTGGCACACAACGGCACAGCCGCTGCCGAGCTGGCGATGCCCGTGGCCCAGGTGCAGCCGATGGCGGCCGAGGACTTGGCGATGCTGGTGGCCGACGCCGCGCTGGCGCGGCCTTTACAGGGCTGCATGGACGTGGCCGGCCCGCAGAAGATGGCGATGGCCGACTGGGTGCAGCAGTACCTGCGCTTGCGAGGCGATCCGCTCACGGTGCTGAGCGATGCCGATGTGCCTTACCGGGGTGCGCTGCTGGACGATGACTGCCTGGTCCCGGTGGGGCCAGCACGCCTGGGGTGGACGACGTTGGCCGCCTGGGTCGGCAAATCCAGGGCAGCTTGATACCGCCGAACTTGGCTGAACTAGCCTTTTTGGCCTCACTACTCAAACGATTGGACGAACGATGACCCGTACCTTGCTCTTGAACTGTGGCCCACACGGCCAAGCCAGCCATGGCTACCAACTGGCGACCGACATGCTGGCGGAGCTGGGCCTTGCGCAGCAGCCGCTGCTGGAACGTGATCTGGTGGCGACACCCATACCGCCTATCGGCCGCGACTATGCGCTGGCCATCACCTCAAACGCGGGCGCTGATGCTCCGGCGCTGGCCTGGTCGGAAACGCTGATTAAGGAACTGGAAGACAGCGATCTGCTGCTGATCGTGACGCCCATGCACAACTTTGCGGTGCCGGCCACGCTCAAGCTCTGGCTGGATCAGGTAATCCGCATCCACCGCAGCTTTGCAGCCACGCCCGAAGGCAAGATAGGTCTGATGAAGGACCGGCCCACCTTGGTGCTGGTGAGTTCCGGAGGCTTCCATGCAGGGCCAAAGGCGCGTCAGGAGGACTTTTTGACGCCTTATTTGCGCTATGCGCTGGCCTCCATCGGCATCCGCAATGTGCATTTTGTGTTGCTGCAAGGCCTGGTGTTTGGGCCGGACGCGGTGGCATCTGCAGTGGGCAGCGCCCGAGACGCACTGCGCGAGCAATTGGCGCCGTTCAAGCGGCAGGCGCAGGAAGCGGCTGCAGTAGTGCGTTGAGCGACAGACACATAAGAAAAAGCCAACGGCAATAGCGGATGGGTGTCAGCGAACTGTGGTTAACGGCTGAGCACTGAAGGCGCCAGGTTGGCACCTGCCCAGCGTCCCGGTATCGACCGATGCGTTCAGCGCTTGCCTTGCCGCAGCATGCCGATCCTGCAGTCCGCATTCCTGAAGCCATCGACGGCAGCCATGCAGCGACCAGCAGGCTGGCCACAACGCACCAGCCTGGGCTTGGCTCCGGCTTACACCGCGTGCAGGTGTTCCAGCCGCTCCAGGCGTTCCAGCTCGGCACAGATGTCGGCCATGCTGCCCGACATGGCCCAGCGCATGCCCTTTTGGCGGTGCAGGCTGGCCGGCTGGGCCCAGTACATTTTGATAGGGGCATCGTTGGCGGCCTGGGCGCTGCAGCGCTGTACCGACAGAAAAGGGCGTGCGGGAGACTGGATGCCGGCAGAGAGGCGGCGGCGCGCTGCTGGTTTGCGCGGCAGGCGAATGCGGTCGATGGGGCGTTGTGCGGGGGCCTCATCGGCAGGGCTGTCCACGCCTGGCTGAGCGCTGGGGTCATCAAGCAAACTCAGCTGCTGCGCGGCACCACGCTGTGCAGCAATGGAGGATGCAGCGACAAAGCAGTGCACCTGGGCAGCATGCTGACCGTCATTGGCGGCGCCATGGCCGGGCTGGCGCCGGCGGCCGCGCACAATGGCGCGTTGGATGGACTGGAACCAGGGCAGGCCGGCGACGAGGGAAAAAGGCGCAAGCGCGCGCAATGCATCTGCTACGAGCATAGGAAAGTCCTTGGTGTACGGGTAACAGCAGGATTGCGCTAGGGCGAGCGCATCCCCAGGGCTGTGGGCCGGGTGCCCACAACGCCCGCTACCTGGGGTTGCGCAGAGAGGGGTAAGGCGCTGGGCCTAGTTCAGCATCGTGTTGCGGATCAGGCCGACGGCGATGCCTTCGATCTCGAAGGGCTCGCCGGGCTGCACGATGATCGGCAGGTAATCCGGGTTTTCGGCCAGCAGCTCGATGCCATCCTTGGTGCGCTGCAGGCGCTTGACGGTGACGTCATCACCCAGGCGGGCGACGATGATCTGGCCATTGCGGGCCTCGCGGGTGGCTTTGACGGCGAGCAGGTCGCCATCGATGATGCCGATGTCGCGCATCGACATGCCGCGCACCTTGAGCAGGTAATCGGGCTGCTGCTGGAACAGGCCGCCTTCGACGGTGTAGGTTTGGTCCACATGCTCTTGCGCCAGGATGGGCGAGCCAGCGGAAACGCGGCCAATCAGCGGCAAGGCCAGCTGGGCCAGCTCTTGCACCACACGGCCCACGCCCGCGGTGGCGTTGGATACGCCCGCCAGCGGCGACGAAAAGCGAGTGCCACGTGCGGCATTGATAGAGCGCACGGTATCGCTTTGCAGGCGGATACCCCGGGAGGTGCCGCTGACCAGCTCAATCACGCCTTTGCGGGCCAGCGCCTTGAGGTGGTCTTCTGCCGAATTGGCGGATTTGAAGCCCAGCTTGCTGGCGATTTCGGCACGGGTTGGCGGGGCGCCGGTGCGCGAAATGGCGGTCTGGATCAGGTCCAGAATTTCTTGTTGGCGTGCGGTGAGTTTGGGATGGTCTCGCATAAGATCTCCGTGTGATCTGCGGCGCTGGGCACTAGCAAAGCTATTGCGCGTTCCAACACCTGTATATCAATCCAGTACCTGTATTTTTAACCAGTTTTTTGCAGGAGGCAAGCCTTGCAGCCAAAAATTTTGATCATTGGCACCGGTGGCACCATTGCCGGCATGGCCGATGACGCCGAGAAACCCGGCCAGTACCGCGCGGCTGCGCTGTCGATTGCGTCACTGTTAGCGGGAGTGAGCGGTATAGAGAAGGCCGCTGCAGGCCCGCTGGATGCGATACAGATAGCGCAAATTGATAGCAAGGATATGAGCGACACCGTCTGGCATGCACTGCTCAAGGCCTGCGATGCGGCGATGCGCGATGACGGGGTGCGTGGTGTTGTTATCACCCACGGTACCGATACCCTGGAAGACACGGCCTGGTTTTTGCACTGCGTATTGGGGCGCTTGCCCAAGCCGGTGGTGCTGACCTGTGCCATGCGCCCGGCCAATGCGCTGATGCCCGATGGGCCGCAGAACCTCAAGGATGCCGTCGCTGCTGCTGCCGCCTTGGATGCCGAAGGCCAACCGCTGCTGCGCGAGGTGGTGGCTGTGACCGGCAGCGGCGAGCTGCACAGTGCGCGCTGGCTGCAAAAGGTGCATCCGCACCGCTTGCTGGCCTTTTCATCGGGCGAGCAGGGGCCTGTGGGCTGGGTGGACGGCAGTGCGGTGCAGCTGCGCCATGGCTACGCCCCTGGCTGCGTCGTCGCAGCGGGCAGCTATACCGGCAGCGAATGGCTGGCGGTGCTGCCAGATCCAGTGCAACAGGCCTGGCCCTGGGTGGAGATTGTCACCAGCCATGCGGGGATACGGCCCGGTTTGGTGGATGCCTTGCTGGCCCAAGGCCTGGAAGGCCTGGTGCTGGCCACTACCGGCAATGGCACGGTACACGAAGTGCTGCTGTGCGCGGCAGACCGGGCGCGCCAACAAGGGGTGGCGGTATGGCGCAGCAGCCGCTGCAGCGAGGGAGTGATCAGTGATGCCGTGCTGCCTGGGCCGCAACACCTGGCCGCAGACTTGGCGGTGGCGCTGACGCCCTGCAAAACCCGGGTGAGCCTGCAGCTGGTCTTGGCGCAGGCGCAAACGGCGGTCTGACCTTGCCCACTGCTGCCGCTATGCGCTGCACTCGTGCTGCAACGCCTTCGCCATGAAAAAAGCCACTGTCCATAAGACAGTGGCTGTGCAGCTAGCGCGTTGTGCGATCAGGCCTGCAGGGCGGCCATGGCGCGCTGGGTGATCTCATCGACCGAGCCCATGCCGCTGATGGCGCGGTACTTGGGGGCGGCGGCGGGGTCTTGTTCGGCCCAGCTGCTGTAGTAGTCGACCAAGGGGCGGGTCTGGTTGCTGTAGACGTCCAGGCGCTTCTTGACGGTTTCTTCCTTGTCGTCCTCGCGCTGCACCAGCGGCTCGCCGGTCTCATCGTCCAGGCCTTCGGTCTTGGGCGGGTTGAACTTGGTGTGGTAGGTACGGCCAGAGGCGGGGTGGCTGCGGCGGCCGCTCATGCGCTCGATGATGGCGTCAAACGGCACATCGATCTCCAGCACATAGTCGAGCTTGACGCCTGCGGCCTTCATCGCGTCGGCCTGAGGAATCGTGCGCGGGAAGCCGTCAAACAGGAAACCGTTGGCGCAGTCGGACTGGGCAATGCGTTCCTTGACCAGATTGATGATCAGGTCGTCGCTGACCAGCTGGCCGGCATCCATCACGGCCTTGGCCTGCAGGCCCAGCGGGGTGCCAGCCTTGACGGCAGCACGCAGCATGTCGCCGGTGGAAATCTGGGGGATACCGTATTTTTGGCAGATGAAGGCAGCTTGTGTACCTTTGCCGGCGCCGGGTGCTCCCAAAAGAATTAATTTCATGGCGGTCCTTGGAGAATAAAAAACTTGCACGGCAAAAGCGGGCATCAAAGCCCGCTTCTACACAAAAAACTGGGCTTGAGCATATCACGCATCGGGGGAGGGTCAGCCGACTGCAAGGCAATGCGCTGTCTCGGGGGCGCAATCGGGCATCCTGCGCCTTTTAGCTTACGGAGCGCTTGCAGCGTATCGAGTGGGTGGAGGGCCATCTGCAGCAGCCTACATGGTCGCGCCGAGCAGCTGTCGCACACGCACCAGGTCTTCGGGGGTGTCCACGCCCGAGCCCGGAATTTGCCGGGTTACATGCACTGCAATGCGGTGGCCGTGCCACAGCGCGCGCAGCTGCTCCAGCATCTCTATCTGCTCGGTAGGGGCCTGGCTGAGGGTCGGGAAGGTATGCAAAAACTGGGCGCGGTAGCTGTAGATGCCCATGTGGTGGAGTGGCGCAAAACCAGGCGTGCCGGTGGTGCCTGGGTTCTTCCACCAGGTGACATTGACAAAGTCACGCCCCCAGGGGATGGGCGCACGGCTGAAATAGCTGGCCATGCCTTTGGCATCGAGCACCACCTTGACCACATTGGGGCTGAGCAGGGATTCCAGATCCGCAATCGGGTGGGCGACGGTGCCCATGCTGGCCTCGGGGCGTTCGCTCAGCAGCGCGGCAACTGCATCGATCAATGCCGGCGCAATCAAGGGTTCGTCGCCTTGCACGTTGACCACGATGTCATCGCCACCCAACTGCAGCAAGCTGCAGGCTTCGGCCAAGCGATCGCTGCCGCTGGGGTGATTGGCCGAGGTCATCAGCGCTTGCACGCCATGCTTTTTGCAGGCCTCGACGATGCGCTCATCATCGGCGGCCACCACCACCCGCTGGGCTGCGCTTTCTTGCGCGCGCTTGGCCACGCGCACCACCATAGGCAGGCCGGCAATATCAACCAGGGGCTTGTTGGGCAGGCGCGATGAGGCCATGCGCGAAGGAATCAGGACGGTGAACGGCGCGGGAGCGGATGCCATGGTGTGCTAATAAATGAGAGTGGGCCCGGCGGGAATTGTAGCCAGCCCAGGCGGTTTGGCGGGCGGGCAGAGCCCAAGGCATACAGACACAGGCCGTCCGCGCGGGCAGTTGACCGCCATGGACTGCGCTATCGGGCTGAGGGATCAGGGGGCTGGTTTGACCGGGGTGCTGGCCTCGTGGGGTCCAAACAAGATGGCCTCGATGGGGCGCAGTTTCTTGGCGTCGATCACCTCGCGCAGCTTGGGTAACACCGCCACGAGGCCGTCGTAGCCCTGCGCTTTTTCCAGTTGCAACTGCAGGCGAAAGCCCTTGAGCCCCAGCCCGCTGACCAGCTGGCTGGCGGCGGCATAGGCTTTGATATAGCGCTCGCCGGGATCGCTGATGGTGGCAGGTGCGGCTACAGCGGCCGCTGGTGGGGCGGTCGGTGCAGGTATTGCCAGGCTGTCGATGAGTTCGTTGGTGCTGGCGGCGAGCTGGCTGGCATCGCCGCTGCGCAGCAACTCCAGCAGACCTTGTTGCAGCAGTTGCTTGATGTCTTCCAGCACCTGCAGCTGGCCGCCCGCAGACGTTGACAGCGCCATCACCTGCTCAATGCTTTTCTGGCCATCAAACATGATGAAAGCAGGGCGCATGCGGTGGGGCAGAGCGGGGTCTCGGGCGCGCAGCGCCTCCATGCCTTTGTCGGTTTTCTTGAGAATGAGGGTATGCATGGCAATTTGCTGAAAGGGATGGATGCAATCCAACAGGCTTGCCCTGAGGACATGTGTCAAGACCATGTCGCGCAGGGTAAATGCCTAAATTTTCAGCAAATTGTGTCTGTTTTTTACAAAGCTGCTATTGGGGTTTGCCTGTGCGGACGCACCCTGTTGGTGCGCTGCGCCCCGTCTTGGCGCAGATTTTTAATCTGCCGCAGACAAAGCTTCAATTTCCTCATCGCTGAGCGTCCGTGCCTCGCCTTCCAGCATGATCGGCATGCCGTCACGCACGGGGTAGGCTAGGCGGGCACTGCGCGAAACCAGCTCTTGGCGTTCACGGTCATAGCGCAGGGGGCCTTTGGTGACGGGGCATACCAGCAGTTCGAGCAGTTTCGGGTCCATAGCGGCAATCAGTCTTTCTTGATAAGGGAGAGGGCGGCCTGGCGTTGGCGCAGCAATGTATGGACATGCGCCCCAAAAGCGGGGTCAATCGCCACCTCCAAGGGGACGGCCAGGGCCTGCGGGGCAATGCGCCAGAGCTTGTGCGCATCCTTTTCGGTGCACAGCAGCACGGGGGCATCCGCAGCGGCTATTGTAGGTCCGCTGCTTGCAGCAATCCCCAAGCTGGCCAGCCACTGCGGATCGTCCAGCGGCGCATGGTCGGGCAGCGCATCGCTGCGCAACAACTGCAGGCCTTGGGCTTGCAGCATCGCAAAAAATTCTTGCGGGTACGCAATAGCGGCCAGTGCATGCACCGGTCGGTCGCGCAGGTCGGCCAGTGCATGGCGGCGTCCATCCTGCCCCACGGCATAGGGGGCTAGGCTGCGCTGCAGTGGCCAAGTGGCCGCTCCCGTTGCGGCCAGGTGTTGGGGCGGCTGGCCGGCATACAGCACCATGTCCAGCCGTTTTGGCCAGGGCTCCCTCAGCGGGCCGGCGGGCAACTGCCAGCCATTGCCAATGCCTTGGGCGTTGAAGACGGCAATTTCCACATCGCGGGCCAGCGCCAGGTGCTGCAGGCCATCATCGCAGACCAACACATCCACGTCAGGATGGGCCTGCAACACTGCCTGGGCCGCAGTCGCGCGCCGGGCGGCCACATATACGGGCACGCCGCTGCGCTGGGCCATCAGCAGGGGTTCGTCCCCCACCAGACGCGGATCGCTATGGGGCGTGGCGGCAAGGGCTTGGGGTTCTTTGCTGTTCTCGCGCCCATAGCCGCGCGAGATGATGGCAGGCCGCCAGCCCTGGGCTTGCAAGGCCTGCACCAGATGCAAGGTGACGGGGGTTTTGCCGGCACCGCCGGCGATCACATTGCCGACCACCACCACCGGCACGGGTGCGCGGTAGGACTTGCACAGGCCTAATCGATACAGGCTGCGGCGCATGGCGCCCAAAGCGGCATAGGACCAGGACAGCGGCAGCAGCACAAGCGCCAGTGGCCCTCTGTGCTGCCAGGCTGCGGTGATGCGCGCCGACCAGGGGCGTGTTGCAGCGGGCGGCGGCTGCGATGGGGAAGGGGATGCGGTCATGCAGGCTGCATGCTAGCACTGCCCAGGCACGCGGCCTGGGGTTTACTGCGCAGCGGTCTGGGTGGCGAAGGTGATTTGCTGCAGGCCGACGCGGCGGGCGGCTTCCATGACCGAGACCACCGACTGGTGCGGCGCCAGCGCATCGGCGCTGATGATGATGACGCTGTCCTTGCCAGCGGTGGCGGCACTGCGCAGCGCCTCGGCCATGTCGGCAACGGTCTTGCCTTCCAGTGCCTGCTTGCCAACGGCATAGCGGCCATCGGAGGCGACCGAGACGATGATCTCCTTGGGCCGGTCGCGCAATTGCTCGGCGTTGGCCGTAGGCAAGGTCAGCTGCAGCTCGGTGAATTTGCTGTAGGTGGTCGAGAGCATCAGGAAGATGAGGACCACCAGCAGCACATCGATAAACGGGATCAGGTTGATCTCGGGCTCGGTGGTGGTGCGGGGGCGAAAGTTCATGCTGGCTCCTGCCCGGCGATCAGCTGCGACGCAGCTTGTTCAGGTGGCGCAGGAACTGCTCGGCCGACAGCTCCAGCGTGAGCAGGTAGCCATCGACCTGGCTGCGGAAGTAGCGCCAGAAGATCAAGGCAGGAATTGCCACCATCAGACCGAAGGCCGTGTTGTACAGCGCAATCGAGATGCCATGGGCGAGCATGCTGGGGTTGTTGCCACCACCGCCTTGCGAGCCAAAGATCTCGATCATGCCGATCACCGTGCCCAGCAGGCCCAGCAAGGGGGCTGCGGATGCAATGGTGGCCAGTGCGGTGAGGTATTTCTCCAGTTTTTGGGCTTCGCGGCGGCCGGTACTCTCCAGCGTGGCGCGCAGATCGGCCTCGGAGATGCGGGGCTCCAGCGTGATGGTGCGCAGGCCGCTGGCCAGCACTTCACCCAGGGCAGAGTTCTGGCCCAGCTGGTTGACCACTTCGGCACTGGGCACGCCATTGGCAGAGACGGATATCGCTTCTTGGAGCAAATTGGCCGGGGCGACCTTGGCGGTTTTCAGCGCCAGAAAGCGCTCAACAATCAGGGCCAGGGCCAGGATGGAGCAGGCGATCAGAGGCCAGATCGGCCAGCCTGCGGCTTGGATGATGGAAAACAAAATTCTCTCTCCGCTCGTTCTTTTTTCAGCGGCCATTATGGCCCAAGGCCACCGCCGAACCACCTAAAATGCGGCCAGGCGCTGCGTTCAACCCACAGTCCCTGGCATGCCGAAGAGGCCCAGTCATCCACAGAAAATGTGGATAACTTTGTGGGTAATGTGTCATCAGTTGGAAAAATTGCCCAATTTACGCGGCTTTTCTTAGATTGCTTAAAAAATAAGCTGATAAAAATATTTAAAAATCAAAAGCTTGTACGTGGGTTCAATATTTTGTGCTACAGAGTATGACGTATGCATGACGCTGTCACAGAGCCGCTTTCTTGTGGACTAATGCGGCACCAAGGTGTGAGAAACTGTGCGTTGTGTGACGCGCTGACCGGGCGTATGTCGTTGCTGTGACGGGAAAAAATGCCCGTGTCGGTTGGTTGCATTGGCAGCTAATTGGAAGCTGGATATTGGCCTTGCGCCGTTGATTTCGCCATCCTCGGCGCTGCATGCTGTGCCTGTATCGATCATGCCGCTACCATGTCTGCCGGAACCTCCGCCGCGCCGCACTGACGGTCCCGGATACCGTTTTTGACTCTCTGCCTTGCCATCCCAGCCGTTTTGCCAGCTCGCCGTTTTTATGGACACCTCGCCTCATCCTTCGCCCAGCTCGGTCAGCCCCGCCTCCAGCCCCAGCGCCCGTATCTGGGAGGTGGGGGCGCTGTGCCGAGCTGTGGCCGATGCGCTGGCCGCCCGCTTCAACCCGGTGGAGGTGCGCGGTGAGCTGAGCGGTTTCTCCCGCGCCGCCAGCGGCCACTGCTATTTCAACCTCAAGGATGCGAACGGCCAGGTGCGCTGTGCGATGTTCCGTCGCTCCGCGCAGGCGTTGGACTTCAACCCCCGCGATGGCGAGCTGGTCGAAGTCGTCGGCAAGCTGGGGGTCTATGAGCAGCGTGGTGACTTGCAGCTGATCGTCGAAGGCATGCGCCGCGCAGGGCAGGGGGCCTTGTTTGAGCAGTTCTTGCGCCTCAAGGCGCAGTTGGAGTCCGAAGGCCTGTTCGACACGGACCGCAAACGCGCTTTGCCGCTGATGCCGCGCGGCGTTGGTATCGTCACCTCGCTGGGCGCTGCCGCACTGCATGATGTGGTGACGGCGCTGCGCCGGCGCGTGCCGCACCTGCCGGTGGTGCTGGTGCCCGCGCTGGTGCAAGGCGCGCAGGCCGCACCATCGATGGTGGTGGCGCTGCAAAAGCTCTACCGCATGGCAGAGGCCCAGATCGCCTACGACGCAGGCCTCGGCATTGACGCACCAGCCGTGGCCATCGACACCATCTTGCTGGTGCGCGGTGGCGGTTCGTTGGAGGATCTTTGGGCCTTCAATGACGAGCAACTGGCGCGCACCGTGGTGCAAAGCCCGGTGCCACTGGTGAGTGGCGTGGGGCATGAGACCGACTTCACGATCGCCGATTTTTGTGCCGACTTACGCGCCCCCACGCCCACCGCGGCAGCCGAGCTGGTCTGCCAGCCGGGCGATGTGTGGCTGGGCGCGTTGGACCTGATGGAGCAGCGCCTGGCCGATGGCGTACAGCGCCATCTGGACCGCCAGCTGCAGCGCCTGGATATGGCGGCGCGCCAGATTGGCCGGCCTTCCGGCTCGGTGCATGGGCAGCAGCAGCTGCTGGACCGCCTGGGCCGGCGCCTGCAAGCGGCCGCGCAGAGCCAACTGCACAGCCAGGACAAGCGGGTGCAGCACCTAGCCAGTGTCTTCCCTGTGGGCACGGCCCGCCATCTGGAGCGCAGCGAGCAGCGCCTGGCGCAGTTGCATGCGCGGCTGGAGCTGCTCAACCCGCGCCAGGTGCTGTCGCGCGGCTACGCCTTGCTGACCGATATGCAGGGCCAGGTGGTGAGCGCCGTAACCCAGGCGACACCAGGCAAGGCCCTGCATGCCGAGCTGGCCGATGGCAGTGTGGATGTGGTGGTCACCCAGCGCTTGCTGGTGTAGGGCAAGCGCTGGCCATCCAAGCCATTGGCGGCGCTTTCTGACGCCGTGCTGCCTGGCTTGCATGCTATCGTCGCCATAGTAAATGGGCGGAACCCGTATTCATAAACGGGTCGATTTTCCTTTTTACAATCGACCACTGCAGCCGCTGCCGGGCATGTTGCTTGCCAACACCGCCCAGCCCCGGCTTTGCAACCTATACCAACCACGAGGAAACCACGATGGAACGCACCCTGCCACCCCTGCCCTACGCAATCGATGCCCTGGCACCGGCCTATAGCCAGGAAACCCTGGAATACCACCACGGCAAGCACCACAAGGCCTATGTGGACAAGCTCAATGAGCTGCAAAAGGGCACCGAGTTCGAGAACCTGGAACTGGAAGCCGTGATCAAGAAGGCCAGCGGCGGCATCTACAACCAGGCAGCCCAAATCTGGAACCACACCTTCTTCTGGAACTGCATGGCTCCTAACGGTGGCGCTGAGCCTAGCGGCGCGCTGGCCGATGCCATCAACAAGAAGTGGGGCAGCTACGCCGAGTTCAAGAAGGCCTTCCAGGCTTCCGCCGTGGGCAACTTCGGTTCCGGCTGGACCTGGCTGGTGAAGAAGCCTGATGGCTCGGTCGACATCGTCAACACCGGCGCTGCTGGCACCCCGCTTACCACCGACGACAAGGCACTGCTGACCGTTGACGTCTGGGAACACGCCTACTACATCGACTACCGCAATGCCCGTCCGAAGTTTGTCGAAACCTTCTTCGACAAGCTGGTGAACTGGAAGTTTGCTGAAAGCAATTTCGCCTGATAGCGGTTGCCCGGCCTGGTTGCCGGGCATAGACGATCAGACAAAGGCCGGATGGTGCGCTGCACCGCATCCGGCCTTTTGCTTTTGGGGAAGGGCAGCGCAACGGCGCCAAAGTTGTCACCTACAGGCAACACTTGCCTCTGGCAAAGCCCCTGATTTGTGCCAGTTTGCCGGGGCGCTTGGATGCATGATTGATAATCAGTCTCATTTGCTTCTTGGCTGGTTTTGTATGCTTATTCGTTCTCGTTATGCGCTGCGCCCTGTGGCGGGCGCCGTGGCTCTGCTTGTTTCCGTGGCCTGCGCGCCCGCTTTGGCCCAAACCCAGGAGGACGCTGCTGCAACAGCCCCCGCCAACGCTGCAGCGGCCCAAGCTGCGACCGAAGACAGCGTGTTGCCCACCGTCACGGTCAGCGCCAGTGCCGATGCGTCGGCGCAAGGCTTGTCCAAGGCGTTTGCAGGCGGCCAGGTGGCGCGCGGTGGCCGGGTGGGCATTCTGGGTACCGAGGACATCATGAACACGCCGTTTTCCACCACGGCCTACACCCAGGATCTGATCCGCGACCAGCAGGCCCGCAGCGTGGGCGATGTGCTGCAAAACGATGCTTCGGTACGGGTGTCGCGTGGATTTGGGAACTTCCAGGAATCGTATTTTGTGCGCGGCTTTGTGCTGGGCTCAGACAGCATTGCCTACAACGGTTTGTATGGCCTGTTGCCGCGCCAGTATGTGTCGGCCGAACTGTTTGAGCGGGTGGAGCTGCTGCGTGGCGCCAGCGGCTTTTTGAATGGTGCCTCGCCCGCTGGTGACAGCATTGGCGGCGCCTTGAACCTGCTGCCCAAGCGCGCTTCGAACGAGCCGCTGACGCGGGTCAGCGTGGGTGGCTCCAGCGGCGCGCAGGGCTATGCAGCAGCCGACATCAGCCGCCGCTTTGGCCCGGACCAGGCGACGGGCCTGCGCCTCAATGTAGCCAAGCGCAAGGGCGACACAGCCATTGATGGCGAAAAAGTGGACTTGAGCGTGGTGTCGCTGGGTATGGACTGGCGCTCACGCGACCTGCGCCTGTCGGCCGATGTGGGCTACCAGAGCCACAAGCTGACGGCACCGCGACCCAACGTGACCTTGAACGCAGCGGTCACCCAGGTGCCCAGCGCCCCAGACAACAGCAAGAGCTTTGCCCAGCCCTGGAGCTACTCGAACGAGCGCGACAGCTTTGGCTCGGTGCGTGGCGAATACGACATCAACAGCCAGGTCACCGCCTGGGTGGCGGGCGGCGCGCGTTTTGGGCGCGAGCGCAATTCGCTGGCCAACCTGACCTTGAACAACGGCAGCACCGGCACGGGCACGCAAGCACGCTTTGACAACACCCGCGCCGACGACATCTACACCGGCGAGGTAGGCCTGCGCGGCAAGATGACGACGGGCAGCATCGGCCACAGCCTGGTGCTGGCGGCATCGACCTTCTCGGACAAGCGCAAGAACGCCTTCTACTCGCAGCCAGCGGCCAGCGCCTTTGCCACCAACCTGTACAACCCGGTGTATGGCGTGGCACCCCCGCTGGGCACCAGCTCGAACGACCTGGACGACCCGGCACTGCAAGCGCGCATCAAGCTCTCCAGCCTGGCCTTGTCGGATACTTTGTCGATGCTTGACGAGCGCCTGCTGCTGACCGTGGGCTTGCGCCACCAGACTATTGAGACGCAAACCTTTGCCTACAACACCGGCATCGCAGCGCCCAAGGTGGACAAGAGCCGCACCAGCCCGATGGCAGCGGTAGTGTTCAAGCCGGCAGAGCGTCTATCGCTCTACGCCAACTACATCGAAGGTCTGACCCCGGGCGAGATTGCTCCCGCGCTGTCGGGCGGCCTGCTTGTCGCCAATGCCGGTGATGCGCTCGCGCCCTATGTCTCCAAACAAAAAGAGCTGGGCCTGAAGTGGGATGGCGGCGATATCGGTGCCGGCCTGGCTTGGTTCACGACCGACAAGCCGCGCGTGTTCCGCAATGCCGTCTCCGGCGTGTATGGCCCGGAGGGCACGGACCGCCACCGTGGCCTGGAGCTGAATGTGTTTGGCCAGGTGACGCGTGGCCTGCGGGTGCTGGGCGGCGTGACCTGGCTGGACGCCAAGCAACTGGCCGATGGCAACAACCCCAATGCCGGCAAGCGCGTGATTGGTGTGCCCCGCCAGCAAGGCAACCTGGGCCTGGAATGGGATGTGCCAGGCGCCAACGGCCTGACCCTGGATGCGCGCGCCGTGGCTACCGGCAGCAGCTATGCGAATGCGACGAATACCTTGCAGGTGGCAGGCTGGACCCGCTTTGACCTGGGTGCCCGCTACCTGACCGAGATCGATGGCCGCCTGGTCACCTTCCGTGCCCGGGTCGAGAATGCTGCGAACCGCAATTACTGGGCATCGGTGGGCTCCACCGGTTACCTGGTGCTGTCCAACCCGCGCACCTTCACGGTCAGCGCCAGTGTGGATTTTTAAGCCTGAACTGCTGACCGTGGTTTGAGCCATGTCCGCATCCCGTTCTCTGCCAGAGCTTGCCAGCGCGCCCGCTGCGGCGCAGCCGGATATTGCGGCACTCTACCTGAACCACCATGGTTGGCTGCAGGGCTGGCTGCGCCGCCGGATCGGCGATGCGCACCAGGCGGCTGACCTGGCGCAGGACACCTTTGTACGGCTGCTGACCTCATCCGTTGGACGCGGCGAGGCCACAGCAGCAGCGCAGTCGGCCACTGGCTTGCGCGAGCCCCGTGCCTACCTCGCCACCGTGGCCAAGCATGTGCTGGTCAACCACCTGCGCCGCCAATCGCTGGAGCAGGCCTACCTGCAGGCGCTGGCGGTGTTGCCGGAGCCCGAAGCCTTGTCGCCCGAGCGGCAGCTGATGGTGCTGCAGGCCCTGCAGGAGATTGATGCCATGCTGGATGCGCTGCCACCCACGGTGCGGGCGGTGTTTATCCTCTCGCAGATCGACGGCCTGACTTACGCGGAGATTGCTGATTCACTGGGCGTGGGCCTGCGCTCGGTCAAACGCTATATGGCGCAGGCCATGGCCGAATGCATTTTGCTGGCGGACTGAGGTGCCAGAGGTGACCGCCTGGAGCCAGGGGCCAGCGCCCATCATCACCCGCGAAGTAGCGATGCAGGCCGCCGAATGGTTTGTGCGCCTGCAAGAGGAGGCAGGCAGCGCTGAGGCCCAAGCCGACCTGGCGCTTTGGCGAGCGCAGTCGCCGGCGCATGAGCGGGCCTGGCAACGGGCGATGGCCGTCAGCCTGCAGGCGGGGTCCATCCCTGCGTCCGTCGGATCCCCTGCCTTGGCCCGGCCACAGCGCCGGCTGACACGGCGCGAGAGCGTGCGGGCGCTGGCGCTGCTGATCACCGCCGCCCCTGCGGTCTGGCTGGCCTGGCGCATGGCCCCCGTACAGCAGTGGACGGCCAGCCACAGCACTGCAACCGGCGAACGGCGCAGCTGGACCCTGGCCGATGGCAGCCGCCTGGTGCTGGATACCGCCAGCGCGGCCGATGTGCAGTTTGATGCGCAGCAGCGCCGCATCCATCTGCGCGCGGGAGCCATTTACGTAGAGACGGCGCCCGATCCGCAGACCAGTGCCAGGCCCTTTATCGTTACCACCGAGCAGGGCGAAGTACGCGCACTGGGCACACGCTTTAGCCTGCGCTGTGGCGATGGCTATACCGATGTGGCCGTGCAGCAAGATGCGGTGGAGGTGCGCGTACGCGGCGATGCTGAACCCCTGCGCTTGCAGGCCGGCCAGCAGCTGCGCTTTGGCGGCAGCGAAGCGGGGCCGGCGCAAGCGGCAGCGCCCGCATCAAGCCAGTGGGTGCAAGGCGTGCTGGCGGCTGACAACATGCGGCTGGATGCCTTTTTGGCCGAGTTAAGCCGCTACCGCAAAGGCTGGTTGCGTTGCGACCCGCAGGTGGCGGCGCTGCGCATCTCGGGCGCGTTCCAACTGGCGGATACCGATGCGGTGCTGGCCAATCTGGCCCAGCTGCTGCCAGTGCAGATCAGCGCCCGAACCCCGTACTGGATAACGGTGCTGCCCCTGCCGCACTGAGCTTTACACAGCACTTTATAAAAATTTTTCCGTGATGTTGGCCCCTTTGGGCGCGGTCGGCTGTCTTGCATAGGGATAGCGAACTTATGTGTACCGACCCAACTGCAGGAACCCTTATGCCAACCCTTTCTTATCGTCCTCATGCCGCCCCAGCGGCTGCGCAGCCGATGCCATCTACGCTGGCCCGCGCAGTACAGGCCGCCATCCTAACCATGGGCGTCGGTGCCATGCTGGGGCTGGCCCTGCCGGCCCATGCCCAAACGGCCGAGCAGGCCGCTGCACAAGCGGGCGCGGCGCCATCCCTGCAGGTTCCGGCCGGGCCGCTGCCTGCGGCGCTGGTCGCTTTTGCATCACAGACCGGCGTCAGCGTCAGCGGTACGCCCGAGCTCGTCAGCGCCGCGCAATCGCCCGGCGTGCGCGGCGCTTTGCCGGTGGCCCAGGCGCTGCAGCTGCTGCTGGCTGGCACGGGGCTGGAGGCGGTGCCTGCCGGCGACCGCTCCTATGTGCTGCGCAAGCGCGCGGAGGCCGCCCCGGCACCTGTAGCAGGTGAGATGCTGCTGGCGCCGGTGGTAGTGCAGGCCCAGGCTGACCGGGTGGCGGCCTCGGAGCATTCGGGCTCTTACACGGCGGGCGAATCCAGTACCGCGACGCGCATGGGCTTGTCCTTGCGGGAGACGCCGCAGTCGGTGACGGTCATCACACGTCAGCAAATGGACGATCAGGGCTTGAGCAACCTGCCCGAGATTTTGGACAAGGTGACCGGCATCATCGTGGGCCGCAATGACAGCGAGCGTGCCACTTTCTATTCGCGCGGTTTTACGGTCGAGAACTTCCAGTTCGACGGCATGCCCAACACGATGGATTCGGCCAGCCAGTACACCACGTCGTTGGCGGACAGCGCGATCTATGACCGGGTGGAGGTGGTCAAAGGCGCCACCGGTTTGCTCACGGGCGCGGGCAACCCGGGCGCCGTCGTCAACCTGGTGCGCAAGCGGCCGACCAAGGAGTTCCAGGCATCGCTGGAAGGCGGCTTTGGATCTTGGAGCAAGCAGCGCGGTGTGGCCGATGTATCGGGCCCCTTGAACGCCGATGGCAGCCTGCGTGCCCGCATGGTGGCCGCCGCGCAGAATGCTGATTCGCATGTGAACTACTACAGCCGCGACACCCGCAACCTCTACGGAATCATCGAGGCTGATTTGGCACCGCGCACCACCGCAGCGCTGGGCATTGACTATATGCAGACCCGAGCCGATGGTGCCAGCTATGGCCATCTGCCGCTGTTCTTCTCGGATGGCAGGCAGACGCATTTTCCGACCTCGCTCAACCCTGCTACCCGCTGGTCGTACTGGAACAATGACAGCACCAACCTGTTTGCCGACCTGAAGCATGTGTTTGACAACGGCTGGAAGCTGGAGCTGGCCGGCAGCCATCTGCGCCAGAGCCGCGATGTGCAGGTGGGTGTGGCGGCGTATGGAGAGCTCGATCCGCTGACGGGGCAGGGCATCAACCGGCTCTCGGTCAAAATCCCTACCAACGCGACCACCGACTCGCTCAACGCCGTGCTGTCGGGCCCGTTCGAGCTGCTGGGCCGCAGCCATGAGCTGACCTTGGGGGCGGGGTGGTCGCGCGGGCGCCGTGGTGCGCCGGGCTACACCTCCAGCTTCGACCCCGTGGACAATTACTTTGACTGGCAAGGCAATGCACCGGTGCCGCAGTTCGATCGCATCAGCGACCGCGAGACGCGCATCACCGAGAAGGGCGCTTTTGGCGCGGTGCGCTTGCGGCCTACCGATGCGCTGTCGGTCATCCTGGGTGCTCGGGTCAGCTGGTACCACTTGGTCGATGGCGACACCGATCTGCAAACCGGCGCCTACACGCTGAACGACAAGCTGAAGGTGACCCACAAGCTGATTCCCTACGCCGGTGTGGTGTATGACTTCAGCAAGCAGTGGTCGGCCTATGCCAGCTATACCGATATCTTCAACCCGCAGACCTATTACAAAGATGCGGGCAGTGCCGCCCTGCCGCCGCTGACGGGCAAAAGCCAGGAAATCGGCATCAAGGGCGCGCTGTTGGATGGCAAGCTCAACACCTCGATAGCGTTGTTCCACACCCAGCAAAACAACGCGGCGCAGTATGTGGATTCCAACCCCGCCACTGGTGAAGAGATCTATATCGCCGCCAAGGGCGTGAAAAGCAAGGGTGTGGAGATGGAGGTGTCCGGCCAGGTGACCCCTGCCTGGAACCTGTATGCCGGCTACACCTACCGTGAGTCCACCCTGGGCTACCAGCCCGATGTAATTCTGAGCGCGGTCAACACCAACCAGCCCAAGCACTTGGTCAAGCTCAGCACTAGCTACCGTCTGCCCGGGCAGTGGAGCCCCGTGACCGTGGGCGGATCACTGAGCTGGCAGAGCGAAACCTACTACCAGCAAGCGGGCGACACGCAGTGGCGCGCCACCCAGCCTGCCTACACCTTGTTGGGCCTGATGGCCCGCTGGGATGTGGATTCGCACCTGTCCGTCGCACTGAACCTGAGCAATGTGCTGAACAAGACCTATATGCCTGGCTTGGGCTCGTATGGCACGGGCGTGTATGGGGATCCGCGTAGCTATTACCTCTCTGCACGCTACAAGTTCTAAACCTTGTGGGCATGAAGGAGGGCAGGGCTCAACAGGCCCTGCCTGCGCGCGGTTGAAAAGCGCGCATTTTGATGGGAATGAGAATTCTTCTCAGTGCAGCGCATCCGCGCTTTGCCATTGCAGCGTGCAGCCCGCCTTCTGGGTGCTGGACCTGATGGCGCGCTACCAGGTCAACCAAAAGCTCAGCGTCAACTTGAACATCCGCAACGCGCTGGACAGTAGCTACTTTGCCGGCATGCGCGATTTTGGTCGGGTGCAGTACACCTGGGGCGCGCCTCGCAGTGTGACGGCGAGTGTGCGTTACGACTTCTGAGCGGCGTTTTTATAGGCGCCAAGCGGGGCGTCGGGGCTTGGCCCAAAGCCAAGCCCTGGTTTGCCGCTAGCAATATGGGGGCACCTGTTTAAAGAGGCGATAGCATCGATCGCTGGTGATTACTGCATTGCTGGGTATTGGGTTCGGCCTGGGTAAGGTTATCGATCTTCGATGGCCACTTTGTCAATGCTGTCATATATCGAAAATTATAAGTAACCGAGTTTTTTGTATGCCATGAATGATCGAATTTACGCTTGTGAAGAATGGCTGCGGTGTTGAAGCCTGTGCTGAAATTTTAGTGTTTGATTTTAAAGAAAAATTCTTCTAATGGAGGCTGTGTGAAAAGTTCAGGCATATTATATTTATAGAAGTTTTTTCTAAAACTATTAAATAATATATTGCTGTGAACAATGTCAGTTTATAGTTTGGATGATTGATGATTTGGTGGTATTTCAATTCTCTACAAATCACGCGCGTTGGATGAAGGTGTATAGCCTATTATTAAAATGCCGTTGATGATAGGCATCAAGGGTATTTATTAATGTCTTGGTTATACAGGAGAAAATGTATGTTTATCCGTTCCATCACTACGACCGCGATTATGTTGGCAGGCAGTGCTGCCCATGCACAAGCGGGCAACCCCATCGCAGACCCGCCCTCGCGCAATACCTTGAATGCACGCAGCCACTTTGGCTCAGCCGAACCCAGCCCACATGCGCAGCAGCCCGATGCATCCCTCCAACGCAGTGCGGCGGAAGAACGCTCCCAGGCTGGGCGCGGGTTTTCTCAGCGCCCCGAAGAGGCATTCCCGCAGTTCAGCGCTTCGTTACCCCCGTTGGGCTTGTACCGCGAGGCTGATATCGATCCAGCCGTGACCCGCTATTACGACCCTGCCTCGGACGTCCCAGCCCATGTCGCGCCTCCCATCTTTTATCCGCAAACGCAGTCCTATACGGAGCCTGACCAGCACAGGGATCCACCGTTCGGTGCCATCACGTACAAGGAATTGCCTGCCAAGGCGGATCCATTCAGTCCTGGTTATGCCGCTAGCCCGTCATTGACTACGCCTTTCCCAGGAGATCACCGTGCCTGGTCATGCATCGCCATCAACGGACGGGAATGCGCACCCAGCTTGCACCAAGCCGCTTTTGCGTTTGGTCCTGCCCGGGTATAACGGGGATCTGCATCTTGTAGCGCTTGTCTGATAGCGCAAGCCGCTGTGGCCATCTCAGAATGGGATGGCCTTTTGCCGTAAGCTGTGTGCCGCTTGGGCTATTGTCTCTGTCGATCTAGCCGCAAGAGGCTTAGTCAGACCCAGGCCTCTGACCATTTATAACTTTTTGTTTAACAAATACTGAGCAGCGCTTGAAATCTTTGCGCCGCAGATGGTGTCTATTAGAGGTTACCGAGGCAGGCCCGCAGGCCTGCCTTCTCTGCATCTACCCACTTCAGGAGCGATACCCATGCTGATACGCACCCACAACGCTGGCTTTGACCACGGCAGCAGCAGCGACATCACACCGCAGCACCTGTACATGAGCCGGCGCGAGTTGCTCAAACTCGGGGCGGCAGGCGGCTCGGCATTGGCCGTTGGCGGTGCCTGGGCGCAAGCGGCCAAGTCCGATGGCACGCAGCCGATGAGCACGGTCCGCTCCACAGTACCAGGCGCCATATCGATGGAGACGCCCACCTCGTTCCAGGATGCCAGCACCTACAACAACTACTACGAGTTCGGCCTGGATAAAAGCGACCCCGCCCGCTACGCCCACACTTTGCAGACGCGCCCCTGGACGGTGAAGGTGGAAGGTTTGGTCAACAAGCCCAAGACCTTTGATATTGAAGAGCTGCTCAAGCTCAGCGCCCAGGAAGAGCGCATTTACCGGCTGCGTTGTGTCGAGGGCTGGTCGATGGTGATTCCCTGGGTGGGCTATTCGCTGTCCAAGCTGCTGGCCCAGGTGGAGCCCCAAGGCAGTGCCAAGTATGTGGAGTTTGTCACCTTGGCAGACAGCAAGACCATGCCTGGCCTGCGTAGCGGTGTGCTGGACTGGCCCTACACCGAAGGCTTGCGCATGGACGAGGCCATGCACCCGCTGAGTTTGCTCACTTTTGGCATGTACGGCAAAACCTTGACCCCGCAAAATGGCGCGCCGGTACGCTTGGTGCTGCCATGGAAGTACGGCTTCAAAAGCGCCAAGAGCATCGTGACCATCCGCGTGGTCGAGAAGCAGCCTGGCACCGCCTGGAACAAGGCGGCGCGCAATGAGTACGGCTTTTACTCCAATGTGAATCCCGATGTGCCGCATCCCCGCTGGAGCCAGGCAACCGAGCGGCGCATTGGCGAAGGTGGCCTGTTTGCCAAGCGCCACAAGACCCTGCTCTTCAATGGCTACGAGGCGCAAGTGGGACAGTTGTACGCTGGCATGGATCTGCGCAAAGACTACTGATACCTGCCCATGCCCAACACCTCGCGTTTCTCGGCCAAGTCCGTACAGCGGCTGCTGCTGCATCTGCTGTGCCTGGTACCCGCCGCCTGGCTTTTTTACCTCGCGGCAACCAATGGGCTAGGGGCCAATCCCGCAGAGGCATTGCTGCGCTCGCTGGGGGATTGGGCCATCCGCTTTATCTGCATTGCGCTGGCCGTTACGCCGTTGCGGCAGTGGCTGCGCTGGAACTGGCTGGCTGCCTATCGCCGCATGTTTGGCTTGTATGCCTTCTTCTATGCCAGTCTGCACTGGTTGGCCTACGTCGTCTTTGACATGGGGCTGGACTGGCCTTCGATCGTGGACGATCTGATCAAGCGTCCTTTTATCTTGGTGGGAACACTGGCCTGGCTGATCCTGCTCACGCTGGCCATCACGTCCATCCCCAAGCTGATCCGGCGCATGGGCGGCAAGCGCTGGCAAATGTTGCACCGTGCCGTGTATGGCGCAGCCGCGCTGGCGGTGCTGCACTTCTGGTGGATGCGCTCAGGCAAGAACAACTTTGCCGAAGTCTGGCTGTATGGGCTGATCCTGGCCGCTTTGCTGGCGGCGCGATGGGTTTTTCAAAAGCGCAAGCAGATGCAGGCGGCGGCCAAGGCGGCCCGGGCCTGACCAGCGGCTAGCCGCTTATCACCTTGTTCGCAGCGGCTGCTTGTAGGCTCGATGGCCTAGCTTGCAGCCGGCTGCCGATGCCAGCAGAGCATTGCCCGTACCGCACAATCACAGCATGAACCCCAGTAAACGTATCCTGATCGTAGAAGACGATGCCCCCATCGCGGAGCTGCTGCAATTGCATCTGCGCGATGAAGGCTATGAGGTCGTGCATATGGCCGACGGCGATGCGGGCATGCAGGCCTTGGAGCGGGGCGGCTGGGATGCCTTGGTACTGGATCTGATGCTGCCGGGCGTGGATGGCCTGGAGATTTGCCGACGCGCCCGCGCGATGGCCTATTACGTGCCGATCATCATCACCAGTGCCCGCTCCAGCGAGATGCACCGCATCCTGGGCCTGGAGCTGGGCGCGGACGATTACCTGGCCAAGCCTTTCTCGGTGCTGGAACTAGTGGCGCGAGTGCGCGCACTGCTGCGCCGCAGCCAAGCCTTGGCACAAAACGCCCGGCTGGATGCGGGTGTGCTGGTGCTGGGCAATCTGGAGATTGATCCGATATCGCGCGAGGTGAAGGTCGATGGCGGCCAGGTGGAGCTGACTCCGCGCGAGTTTGACCTGCTGTATTTCTTTGTGCGCCACCCCGGCAAGGTGTTCTCCCGGTTTGACCTGCTCAACCAGGTCTGGGGCTATCGCCATGATGGCTATGAGCACACGGTCAACACCCATATCAATCGCCTCAGAACCAAGATCGAAGCCGACCCTAGCAGCCCCAAGCGTATCTTGACGGTCTGGGGCCATGGCTACAAATGGGCGGAGGAAACGCCATGAAGCGCCTATCCACCACCTTGGCCCAGCGCCTTACCCTCGTCTTTGTGCTCTTGCTGCTGGCCTGCAGTGCTGCAACCGTCTGGCTGCAGATGCGCGTGTTTGACCAGCGCGAACAAGAGGTGGTGCAGCGCCTGTCGCAAGATGTGGCCGCGCGTATTGCCCGTTACCCAGAGCTGATGCGCGCTGATGGACTGAACGCCGGTGCCAGCCGCGAACTGTTTGGCAAGCTGATGCAGGTCAACCCCAGCGTGGAGGTCTATTTGCTCGACGAAAGCGGCACCATCCAGGCCTACGATGCGCCGCAAGAACGGATACTGCGTCAAAAAGTCGATCTGGAGCCCTTGCAGCGCTTGTTCAGCGGAGCGGCGCTGCCGGTATTGGGTGATGACCCCCGCAGCATGACCGAGCGCAAGGTATTCAGCGCCGCGCCATTGATGCAGGGCGGCCAACGATCGGGCTATGTCTATGTGATCCTGCAAGGGCAGGGCCGTGATAGCTTGGCCGCACGCGCGAGCAGTGATGGCGCTCTGCGCAGTTTGCTGTGGTCGCTGCTGGTGGTGGTGGTGCTAGGCGCAGTGGCGGCCGCCGTGGCCTTTGGCATGATCACCCGGCCATTGCGGCGCTTGACTGCCGCTGTGCAAGATCTTCAAACCGATGGCCTCGCCGATCTGCCCCAGGCCCAGGCCAAGCTGCGGCAAGCCGCCAGTGGTGGTGCCGATATCGCCGTGCTCAGCCAGGCCTTTGAGCAGCTGGCGCAGAGAGCATCGGAGCAGTGGCAAAAGCTGCGCACACAAGACCAGCAACGCCGCGAGCTGTTCGCCAATATCTCCCACGATTTGCGCACGCCATTGACGTCATTGCATGGCTATCTGGAGACCCTGCAAATCAAGGCGGATCTGCTCTCAGCGGATGAGCGGCGCCGCTACCTGGGCATCGCGTTGGACCAAAGTCGCAAAGTGGGTGATCTGGCGCAAAAGCTCTTCGAGCTGGCGCGGCTGGAATACGGCGTCGTTAAACCCGAGCCAGAACGTTTTTTCATGCCCGACCTGCTGCAAGACGTGTTCCAGAAATTTGAGCTGGCCGCGGAGGCCAAGTCACAGCGACTGCACGCCGTCATCGACCCCGATCTGCCCCCCGTCACCGCTGACTTGGGCATGCTTGAACGGGTCCTCGTCAACCTGATCGACAACGCTATCTGCGCCACGCCGCCAGGAGGCGATATCCAGGTGGAGCTGCATGCCGCGGAGCAGGGCCGCATCAGCGTGACAGTGCAAGATAACGGCCCAGGCATACCGCCCGCGCTGCGCGACAGCCTGTTCGAACGCCCCACCTTGAGCCGCATGCACAGCCGCAGCGATGGGCGGTCTGGTGGCTTGGGCTTGATGATCGTGCACCGCATTCTGCAGCTGCACGACAGCTCGATTGAGTTGCTGAGTGGGGCGGGGGATGTGGGGGCTCGGTTTAGGTTCTATTTGCGCTAGCCGCGCATTGGCTGGCCACTTTCACAAGCGCAGGGCCGACCCCCAATTGGCCTGCCAACATTGTCTTTGCTGCAGGCAGGGCGAACCATTCTTTTTAGACACTGCCCGTCTCATCTCTCAAAAGCGATAGGGATGGGACGCTGACTCTGCATTACTTAGTGTGAATGCTTGCCTCAACCCATGAGGCCGTCGATGCGCAAATCTCCAAAATTTCCCGATTTATACCGATACGTATGCGACATCCCTTGCGCAGTGGCAAGGAGCGGGAATTTCTGACCCCTACGGTTGTAATTTTGAGACGAACTTTTAGCATGGAGCAATTCGTGCAACAAAAGGTGTCAGTAGAAGCTAAGATCAATGTGTATGGTCAATAAGTTGACTGGCAACGAAAGCTCATCTCATTTTCGCGCTAGGGTTATATGGAAGCTATTTTCTGGATTGGCATGATTTTTGGCTTCGTGGGGAGCACCTGGTTACTGTTGGAGGCCTTCACGACAGGTATCTGGTGGGGACTTGCTACTTTGTTTTTTGCCCCTGCTGGTCTGTTGTATGTTATAAATCATTGGGATAGAGCAAAAAAACCATTTCTCGTTCAGCTGTTCGGGACAGCGTTGGTCCTGATTTTTGTATTCAAGTAAAGCTGCGGAAGTCGGATAATTGTCGAGACGTAGAATTACGGGATCGAGAAGTTGGTCAATGCGTTCTTGGCCACCTGGCAGGGGGCTGCAGTCTCATGTCGATCTTAGCTTCAAACAGCGGCGCCTTTTACTGTCGGAACGCCCTGACTTCAGATCTGAAGCTGTTTTCAGCCTGCTTCTCTATCACCTCGGATTTTCTACCTGCTTGACAACGTTCAGCTTTAAATTCAGTTTGTTATCAAGTGGTGTCGGCTGAGTCTTTAACTCCGACTTGCTTATCCCTTCGGGTAAGTCCAATGGGTCAACGCTAATACGGACGGGCCACAGACATAAAAAAAAGCACCCTCAAGGGGTGCTTTTCAGTGTTCTGGCGGAGAAGGCGTCCGCTTGAGAGCTAACTCACATGCGGGTTGTACTGTGTTTTTTCAATTTTTAGCCCTTCCTACAGGCCATCGATATTTTTCTTTGCCCGCTTTTGGATCTACCGTTATTGTCGTAAGTAAGCAACATTTGCTGAACAAGCCCGATTGTGCGGCCCTGCGCAGCAACGGGATAGCCTAGGTTTTTTAGTGGGTAAAAATGGCCGAAATCGGCAGCAATCAGCCCATGATGAGGTGTCATAGGGCTGGAAAATCGGTGGCTTAATGGGTTTCAAGTTCTGACATGATTTCTGAATTTGTCGCACCTAAATTTCTAGAGCGTATTGCTAGGTAATTTTTATACATAGCTTCAACCTCTGATCGTTCGTGATTGTTACAATCAGAGAGGTGCTATCATCCATTTTTTTTGTTGCCAAGGAAGAAATCATGAGCAAAATCATCTGCTTATTCAATCACAAGGGCGGCGTTAGTAAGACGACCACTGCATTTAATTTAGGTTGGATGCTAGCAAAGAAGGGAAAGCGAGTGCTTCTAGCTGATTTCGATCCTCAGTGCAACTTAACTGGAATGGTGTTGGGTTTTAAGGGTGTTGATGACTTAGATGATTTCTACGTTGCAAATCCGCCGAACAATGTAAAGGATGCTTTAGCTCCAGCGTTTGAATCTCAACCAAGACAGATCACGGGAGCTGATTGTGTAGAAGTTGACGGTATTGATAATCTATTTTTATTGCCGGGAAATATTGGGCTATCCGAATATGAAACAACGCTTGGTATCGCGCAAGAATTGAGTGGTTCGCTGCTTCCACTTAGAAATCTTCCCGGCTCTTCTCGGTTCATGTTAGAGGTGACGGCTGCGAAATACAACATTGATATTGTGCTCGTGGACTTAAGTCCAAGCCTCGGAGCACTCAATCAGAATCTTTTAAGCACTTCTGATTTCTTCTTAGTTCCATTGCATCCCGACTACTTTTCTTCAATGGCACTGTCCTCACTTGCGAGGACGTTGCCTAGATGGCAGGCGTGGGCCAATACAGCTTATTCCATCGATGTGCTGCAAAACGCAGACTATCCATTCCCCAAGCCACATGCGACCTTTGCGGGGGCAGTTATTCAGAAGTATCGTCCGCGCAATGGGGGAGCATCAGCCGCCTTCCAAAAATGGATAGACCAATTAGGCTCTGGGCTTAAGGATACGCTCCTTCCTACCCTTGAAAGGGTTGGCATGGTGGATCAAAAAGCGTTTGCCGCTAAAGCAGGCATTGATCCTTGGATGCCACTAATGGAGGTAGCGGATTTCAACAGCCTGATTGCATTCTCGCAGGAGCATCAAGTCCCGGTGTTCGCCCTACAGCAAAAGCACTCCGACCAGTCTGGCGCAGTATGGGATCGTACGGCGATGAGCATGAAGTCTTTTGAAGAGGCATTTGATGAATGTGCTGAGCGTTTACTAAAACTTATTGCATAGTCACTGTATGTTGCCTATTGATCAGTTCAAGGAAGCATGGGGACGTTGCGATCATCTTTCAGTCATCCACGCTTTCCTGTCGCGAAATGTTGCGCCTGTTTTACGCCCTGACGAAATTCTTCGAGCCGAATGGGCTGCGCGTGTTAGTGCGCTTGACATGTACATCCATGAGCTTGTCGCTCAGCGCATGCTAGCAATCTTCGAGGGCAGGATTGTCCGATGCCCGGGTTTCTCATCTTTTAGTGTGCCGACAGAAACTATGGAACGCATTAGAACAGCCGCAACGCCTACAGACGCGAGCGCGGCGTTTGATTTAACCGTGCGGGACCAACTTTCTCGGAGGACATTTCAGTATCCAGAAGATATTGCCGATGGCTTGAGGCTGTGTTCTGGCGTTGCTTTGTGGGGCGAGGTAGCCTTGAAGTTGGGGGCGACTGTTCAAAGCAAGGATAACGAAGCAAAGCGAATGAAGAAAGAGCTAACTCAAATAGTGGCCCGCCGCAACAAGATCGTTCATGAAGGCGACATGCAACCAATTACCCCACGCGCCCCGTGGCCTATCAATCAAGCTGACGTGGCTTTCGTTACAGGGTTTATCAATTCTTTAGTAAATGCGATTGATGTGGTTGTTTAGGGTTGGCGCGGCCTGTTGTTGAGTCGTGGCGTGGCTCAAACGTGCCGACGTCAGATCAAATCCTGAACCCTAAAGAAGAGACAGCTGATCGTTGGTTACATACGGGGATGCAACTGCCATAAAGAGCGATTTGATCCAGGTCGAAGGTGAACTTTAATGGCTGAAATTCTACAAGACGAAGCCCGACGTTTCCCGACACTTAACTAGGTGGCAAAAATGCCCTGCGAGGCCCCGCCAGTGCTGGAAAGCGGAACCGCCGACTGTGCCGACGTTTGCGACCCATTAAGAGAGCGGGCGCGGCGGGGTCTCGACCGCGCGCAGCGGGGGTATGCAGGGGGTGGGCCTGGCGCGGGGTAGGGGGCGGGGTGCCCCCTGGGCTTGCGCAGGGGCCTGTGGCTGTGCCTGCGGGCCGTGGTGCGGGCGCAGGGCGTGGGCAAGGGAGTGCGCTGCCCATGCAAAAGGCCCGCGCTGTGGCGGGCCTGTGGGGCTGGGTGCGTGGCTGGCGGCGCGTGCGGCGCGGGCTGGGCCTGCTGTGGGTGTGCTGGGGCGCCGACCTAGGCCGGGCTGGCCGTAGTGCCCGGCTGGCAGACGGCGGGTAGCGCTACTCGGCGGCCTGGCCCTCGCTCAGCTGGTAGGGCTTGAAGCGCACCACCTCGCGGCCGGCTTGTGCGTTGATCGACCCGGCTATGTCGCTCTGCAGGGTGGTGATCTCATTGCGCGCAAAAACCATCGCAGCCTTTTCAACATCACCGAAGCCGCCCGTATTGTTTGGAAGCATGCCAATCAGCTGCGGCGGCACGCGGTGCGCGGCCAGAACATCGTCGCGGCTGCTGTTCTTGATGTTCAAGAAGTCATCTTTGGCCGCCACTTCGCTGATTGGGATCAGCTGCAGGCCGTCCTTCTTGCCGCCTGGCGCATAGAAGAAGACGTTGCGGAAGTTACCGCCGTTCTTCGTCTGGGTCAGCTGCTTGCGCAGGGCGTCAATGTCGCCCTGGCTTTGTGCTGGGTCAGTCGCATACAGGATGAAGCCAGCGTGCGAACCGTTGTTGTAATAGCGGCGCCGGAACAGCGTTGCGCTTTCGTTGAGCTGGGCCGACTGCATGGCGCCCAAGTAGCCGGGGACACCATAAATTTCCTGATGCAGATCGGGCTCGCGCAGGTGCAGGATAGACCCGGCTTTGAATTCATGCGGCGATTGCAGATCCGTCACGAAAAAGAATCGCCCAGGCTCGATGCCCACCCGCATGTACTTGGCCAGGGCGTGGCGCAGTACCAGCTTGTCCCCCAGCTGGTTTTCGCGCCACTCCAGATAGCCGTTGCCCAGCACACAGAAATTAAAGGCCATGGCCTTGAAGTCCGCGGCATTCAGCCACTGGGTGGGGATGAACGTGCTGGCCAGGATGTTGACCTTGCAGCGCAGGGCTGATTCATGGTGCGCGCCCACGCGCAGCAGGCGGGCCAGGGCGGCCAGGCTGACTGGTGGCTCGTACCATTCACCGTTCTGCACACACTCGGCATACTCCATCAGTGCGCTGCGCCCGCCTATCACGGGCTCGGGTTCGCCGAAGCTGAATGCCTGCACATTGGACGGCTCGCCCGCCACTGGTGCAGGTGCGGGCGATGGGGCGGCCATTGCTGCCGTGCGCTGGGGCTGCGCGGGTTTGCGTTTTCTCATGACGGATAGACCTCGATAAAGGATTGCGTTTGCGTTGTGGCCAGGCCGGTGCCCACTTCCAGTGCTTCATTGCTGAGCGCATTCATGCAGGCCCATGCCAAATCAGAGTGGCCGGTGTCTTTGCTACGGCCTGCCGCGTAAGTCACGCTGCGACCACTGGCGGTCATCTCGCGTTTGATGGCCATGAATGAGGCGGCCAGTTCTTTGTTGCCAGCGTCCCACTGCAAGCGCTTGGACTTGATGACCTGCAGGGCTTTCATCACCAGCATGGTTTTGCTTTCCACGCTGTAGTTGATGCCTCGGGCAGCGGGGTAGAACTTGACCACCAGCTGGTAGACGGCATTGCCGATGCTGGTTTGGTCAATCGTGAGCTGCTGCACGTTGTAGGTGTCGCACACCTTTTTGATCTCGGCCGCCTGCGCTTCAAAGTCCAGGCCGCGCAGCTGGCGGGTGTACAGCACGCGCAGGGGGCCGCCCGGCGTCTCAGGCGGGGCCAGCACCACCAAGCCCGCGCTGTCACCGTTTAGGCTGGGGTCATAGCCCACCCATACCGGCTGCCAGCCAAAGGGCCGCTGAGTGAATGGCTTGAAGTCCTTCCAGACCTCCCAGCTGTCCACCAAGCAGGGCTGCAGGTTGGTCAGTGGGAAGACGCTAAAGGAGTCATCCACAAAGCCGCACATCAGCAGGTTTTCAAACTCGGGGTCGGAATACTCCAGCCGCAGCTCGTCAATGTCGAAAAGATCGCAGCCACCGGCCTCTGCGTCCAAGATGTTGACGATGTGGCGCCACACCTTGTCCTCGCCCGTGAAGCCGCCCGCCAGCTTGCCGTGGGTGATATCGATATCGGTTTTGAACCGGCGCGCAAACTTCTTGGCGCTCCACAGCACATAGGCGGCGTGCTGGATGCTCGATGGCGTGCTGAAATAGGTTTTGCGCCATTTCTTGTGCATGGCCATGCCGCTGGCCACCTTGTTCAGGCGCTCAAAGTCAGCTGTCCAGAAGTACTCATCAAAGTAGAAATTTCCGTGATAGCCCTGCGCGGTGCGCGCATTGCTGCCCAAGAAGTAGAGGGTTGCGCCGTTGCCCAAAACGATGGGATCGCCCTTTAGCTCCACCTGGCAGACCTCAAAGACAAACGCCTGGATGTACTGCTTGAAGATGTGCGCCTGCGCCTTGCTGGCTGACAAGAAGATCTGATTGCGCCCCGTCTCCAGCGCATCAATCAGCGCTTCGCGGGCAAAGTACCAAGTGGCGCCGATCTGGCGGCTTTTAAGGATCTGTCGTGTGCGCTGGTGGCTGTTCTGCCACCAAGTGAGCTGGTACTTGAAGCACGATTCAATGAATGCATCGTGCAGCTGCTCGATCTGCTCTTGCGTCAGGAAGTTTTTGATGGGCTGCTTTTTGGCGACTGCATTGCGCGCATCGATATTGGGATTTAGATCGCGCTCGCGGCCCGACTGGCGATAGTTGCTGATGCGCGCGAAGCGCTCCATTTGCCGCCCGAGCAAGTCAATTTCTTTGTAGTCGCTGCCCGTCTTCTCATCTTTGGCCACCAGCTGGGCGTAGCGCGTCTCCGTCACGCCCTCGGCGCGCTGGGTGGGGCTGGCATCGGCCCAGCGCTCGGCCTTGTGCCAGCCGTGAAGCGTGGCGCGGGGCACGCCCAGCTTTTCGGCGATGTGGGTCAGCTTCCAGCCCTGCCAATAAAGGTCACGGGCGTGGCGGCGCTGGCCGGCGCCGCCATCTGTGATCGCGCTGCACTTGCCAGCGGGCAGGGCGTCAAGTTCAAACGGCAGCCCCTTGCCCTCGGGCGAAATGTCTTTGAGGACGGCAGCAGTAAACGCCTGCTCGGGCGTCACCGTGGTGATGTGTGGCCAGAATTTGCCGCTCAACTTGGACTTGGCCAAGCGCTTGACGGCACGCGCAGGAGCGCTGCTGCTGGCGGTGTCGGCAGGGGCTGGGCTGGCGTCTGGCTTTTGCGGTGCTACTTTCATTCAGCCAGTGTCTGCCGCGCGCGCGCGGAAATCGACAAGTGCAAATTGTCTGAGACGCAGCCACAGCGCGCGGAGATTGCTACAAAAACAGGGTGCGCGGAACATAGCGATAGATCAACAACCGCTTATCAGCCGCACCATGAAAACAGCCAAATTCCGCGTGGCCACCGCTGGCCCAACCGTCGATGGCCGCGTCATCAAGCCCGAATGGCTGCATGACATCGCTGAAACCTACAACCGCGACCTTATGTATGGCGCCCGTGTCTGGATGGAACATGAGCGTGGCTCTACCGACACCAGCGCATTCAATGCCCTGGGCGATGTGCAGAGCGTGGAGCTGCAAACCAACAATGGCCGCCTGGAACTGTTCGCAACGGTAGAGGCACTGCCTGCGCTGGTGGACATGAACAAGCGCGGCCAGAAGATCTATCCGAGCATTGAAGTGCGGCCGAACTTTGCGCAGACGGGCAAAGCCTATCTCACGGGTCTGGGTGTCACTGATTCCCCCTCCAGCGTGGGCACGCAGGCCTTGAAGTTCAGCCGCAATGACAAGGAAGGCGGAGCGCTTTTCTTCACGGCAAACGAAGAAGCCAAGCTCCAGATCGAAGGCGAAGACGAACCCAGCGACGACAAGCCAGCGGTCGACGACGGCAAGGGTGACGGCTTGAGCGCGAAATTCAAGAGCTTGCTGGCTAAGTTTTCGGACAACAGCAAGAAATCCGATGCCAAGCACAACGCCATGAGCGGCCAGGTGCTGGAGGTGATGACCGCTGCGCAAGAGGCCATTGAGCATGGCGCCAAGGTGCAGGCTGACCTTGACGAAAAGTTCAGCAAACAAGGCACCGAGCTGGCAGACCTCAAAAAGGACTTCGCCACCCTGAAAACCAAGCTCGAAGGCACCGAGAACCACAGCGGACAGCGCCCACCTGCCACCGGCAAGGATGCCTCGGAGCTGGCCGACTGCTAAGCAAGTTACAGCCGCTCAATAGACGCTCTCACCAACAACCGACACCAGTTTTTATAGGGACGCAATCATGCGCAACGAAACCCGCCTGAAATACACCGCCTACGTGGCGCACCAAGCCGCGCTGTCCAATGTGGAGTCTGCCGCCGTCAAATTCGCCATCGCGCCCAGCGTGCAGCAAACCTTGGAGCAGCGCATTCAAGAATCCAGCTCGTTCCTGGGCAAGATCAACATCGCCCCCGTGGATGAAATGATGGGCGAGCGCCTGGGCCTGGGCGTGAACGGCCCCATTGCCAGCCGTACCGACACCAGCGGCAACGATGAGCGCAAGCCCACCGATGTGTCGGACATGAACAGCCATAAATACATGGCAGTGCAAACCAACTACGACACCGCCATTCGCTATGCCAAGCTGGACATGTGGGCCAAGTTTCCCAACTTCCAAAAGCTGCTGTCGGGCGCCATCATTCAGCAGTGCGCGCTCGACCGCATCATGATTGGCTTCAATGGCATCAGCGCGGCGGCTAACACCAACCGTGCAGCCAATCCCCTGCTGCAGGACGTAAACAAGGGCTGGTTGCAAGACCTGCGCGAGAACCGTCCCGAAGGTGTGATGAAGGCTGGCCAGACGGCGGGCAAGGTCAAGATTGGCATGGATGCTGCCGGCCAGAAGCTGGCCGATGCGGACTACGCAAGCCTGGACGGCTTGGTGTATGACGCCCGCCATGCGCTGATCTCGCCCATCTTTTCGGAAGGCGCTGACCTGGTGGCCATCGTGGGCCGCGACCTGATGCACGACAAGCTGTTCCCCATCGTGGACGGCCAAAGCGCACCCACCGAGATGATCGCCGGCAGCCTGGTGGTCAGCCAAAAGCGCCTGGGCGGCCTGCAGGCTGTCACGGTGCCATTCTTCCCGCCTAACGCCGTGCTGATCACCAGCTTGGACAACCTGTCCATCTACTACCAGGCCAGCGCACGCCGGCGCATGGTCAAAGACCAGCCGGAAAAAGACCGCATCGCCACGTTTGAATCGTCTAACGACGCATTCGTGATCGAGAACCTGGAAAAGGCCTGCCTGGTCGAAAACATCGAGCTGGCCTAAGTCCAAGCGCACCGGCCTGCCATCGGCGGCTAAAAAAATAGGCCGCTCTTTAGCGGGCCGGTGCCCACCAACACCAAGCGGGGAACATCCACATGCGACAGACACCAGCCCAAGCGCACTACATGCGCACCATGGCTGCCCTGGCGGCCAGCGCTGGCAGTGCCGCCGACGCCCATGGCCAAACCATCGGCACCGCCTACGAGCTGCAGCTTGCCCAGCTGCACCAGCATCGCATCGCGCTGAAAGACATCAAGGCCAACGAACGCAAGGCCGAGGCCAAGCGCGCCATGCTGCCCGAATATGACGCCTACCTGGCGGGGGTGTTTGACACCCAGCCCGGTACGCAAGACGAAGTGGTGGCCACCATCCTGATTTGGGCCATTGACGCGGGCGACTATGCGCGTGCCATGCCTCTGGCCGAATACGCCCTGGCCAGCGGCATCAACCCGCCCGACAACTACAACCGCGACATGGCCAGCGTGGTGGCCGAGGAAATCGCCGAAGCCGTGCTGGCTGGCCGCTTGAAGGATCAAGACGCCATCGCAGTCACCCAGCGCGTGCTGGAGCTGACCGCCGAGACCGACATGCACGACCAGATCAAGGCCAAGCTGAACAAGGCCGCAGGCTGGGCGCTGCTGGGCAAGACCAACAGCCAGGACATTGCCATGGATGCCAAGGGCCGCACGCTGCAGGTGTGCGGCGCGGCCCTCCCGTACCTGCAACGCGCCATGGAGCTTGATCCATTGCGCGCAGGCGTCAAAAAAGACATTGAGCGATTGGAAGCGCGCCTCAAAAAGTAGCGCCCCCATCGCCATACCGTTCGCACCCCGCGACCGTGGCGGCCCCAGGGCAAAGGCAGCATTGATTTGCCACCGCCTGACGCCCTGGGCCACCGCCACACCTCAAAACCCTGAAAGCCTGAGACCGTGAATTCGCCCTTTGTCGCTGTCGCCAACCCGCCTATCAAGGGCGCCGAGCCATCGGTGGCCAATGACGGCTGGTGGCCCGAGGTGGAGTGCGAGAAGCTGCGCGAAGACGCCCGGCTCGATGGCACCGTGACGCCGGCCCGCCTGCTACTGGCTGTTGAGGACGCCATGCTCAGTGTCAACAGAGAGCTGGCCGACTGGCAGGCCGCGCAGCTGGAGCTGGGCTATGCCAGCCTGGCCGATGTGCCCGCCACCCAGCTGGGCGGCCACAGCGTGAAGCTAAAGCACTACCTGCGGGCCATCCAATCGCATGTGCAGTCGCAGCTGGCCAGCGCCTACCGCGACATTGACACCCTGCCAGACGGTGCTGGCAAAGAAAGCCGGGTGCGCAGCGCGCTGGAGATCCGGCAAGACAGCCTCGACACCCGCACCCGCCACGCCATCGCTGACCTGCAGGGCTTACCCCGCGTGATTGCCGAGCTGCTATGAACGGAGCGCAAAACACCATCACCGTGCGGGCGCTGCAAAACGATGTGCTCGACGCCCTGGTCAATCGCCACCTGGGCAGCACAGCGGGCCACGTAGAGGCAACGCTTGCCGCCAACCCCGGCCTGGCCAAGGTGGCCATGGATATCCCCATGGGCATGCCCGTGCGCCTGGTCAAGGCCGCGCAGCCCGTGCAAGACCGCATCAACCTTTGGGACTGACGACACCATGAACAAGCTGCAAACCTATTTGACCGAGGCCGGTGTGCCGGCCGAGCTGCACGCCCAGGCACTGGCCAGCCTTCAGAGCGCGCGCAAGCCTGCATTGATCCGCTTTTGGCTGGGCCTGACCGCGCCCATCGTGTGGGTGTTCATCGCTGCCTTGCTGCCCCGCAAGGCCGAGCAGCTGCCGCGCTGGCTGCGCTGGTACGACAACAACATCAGCATCAACGGCGACCGCTCGGATTGGGCGCTGATTGATGGGCGGCATATGCGCATGCCGGCGCCCGATGAAGATGTGGTGCACGACGATGGCCAGCATGTGAGCTACTGGCCGCCATACAGCCCCCGCAGCTTTCTGCCGCGCTGGAATTTCAACGGCATTCGCAACCGGTGCGGCTGGCTGGCCAAGAAGTGGGGCCAGACCCTGGAGAACATCACCTACCGCGCCGGCTTGCCGGTGCTGGATGGCGAATGGGGCAACCCCGATATCGGCCGCCAGGTGATGGGCATCCGCGTAGCCTGCGTCGGCGGCGTCTGGCAGCTGGTGCGCACCAGCAATCTATGGGGCGGCACCAAAACCGAGAACTACGGGTATGAGGTGCTGAACGCCAACACCATCGACCGTTTTGCCACCTGCACATGGACGGCATGGAGCTGGAAGGGGCCCAAAAAATGAACATCGAAGAAGCTGCACGCGATGCGGCCATGGCATCGGCTGGTGGCAAAACCGCACTGACCAGCGGCGGCGCACTAGTGGGATGGGGATTTCTAAACAGCGAATGGGTATTTGGATTCATCGGCGCCTTAATCGGCATTGGCGGAATGGCCGTGCAGTACTACTTTCTCAAGCGCCGGCGCGAGGATGACCGCATGCAAGCCGCCGAAGCAAACCGACGCGCCGAAGAACTCCACAAGCTGAAAATTCAGCTCTACAACAAGCAGCTGAACGGCGTGCCGAGCCCTGAGGCATCGGTGATCGTCAGCCCGCCGCCCACGCGCAGCAAGCAAAGCGAATTCGTGACCGACTTTGGAGGGCTGCCCGATGACTAGACCGCTGCCATACGTGCCCAAGGGCACCATCATTGCCGGGGGCGCCACCGCCGTGGGTGCTGCAGTTGCCGCGATCCTGCTGAACACCTTGCCGGTGGACGAAGGCCGGGTGCTGCCGGCCTACCTTGACCCGGTGGCCATTCCAACCATCTGCGAGGGATGGACGCGCGGCGTAAAGCTGGGCGATGTGGCCACTAATGCCGAATGCGACGCACTCACCATTCAGGGGATACAGGAAGCCTGGCAGATTTTTGAGCGCTGGGTGCCCGCTGAGGTGCGCGACAGCATGCCGGCCACCAGCGTGGCCGCGTTCCTCTCGTTCATCTACAACGCCGGCCCAGGCGCGCCGGGCGTAAAGGATGGCTTTGTCTATCTGAAAAGCGGCAACCACAGCACCATGCTGCGCCTGCTGCGGGTGGGTGATGTGGCGGCCGCCTGCCGCCAACTGCCTGCCTGGGCATCAGCCAAGGGGGTCAAGCTGCGCGGCCTAGCGCTGCGCCGTGATCGAGAAATGGCCATGTGCCTGAAAGACCTCAAGCCATGAAGCAACAACGCGGAATGCTGGATCTATCCATGGCGGCCATCGTGGCCGGGCTGGTGGTGCTGACTGTGGTGGTGGGCCTGGTGCAGCAAAACCGCATCAGCAAGCTGCGACTGCAGCACGCCGACACGTTGACCGGCATCGCGCAGGCCAATACCAAGGCCTACGAGGCGCTCGACCGCTATCGGGCTGCTGTGGACACTGCGGGCCGCGCGCTCGCGCAACAGATTCAAACGCAAGAAGGGGAAACCAATGCAAAAATTGAAGCGCTGTCTGATCTTGCTGGCATCGAGCGCGCTAGCCGCCTGCGCGACCAGCGCACCTACGACGACAGCATCCGTCATTGGCAGGGTCTGGCCAGGCGTGCCAGCACTGACGGCGAGCGCCAAGCAACAGCAGCCGCCATCGGAGTGCTTGCCGACCTGCACGCAAGACTTGATGAAAGAGCGGGAGTCTACGCGGGCCAGGCTGACCAGTGCCGCGTCCGAGGCCTGGCCTGCGAAAGAGCCTACCAAACCGTAGCCGACATGATCAACGCCGGCCCGCCAAAGGACGAATAGCATGTGGAAGCTACAAAGCCTGCGCACCCTTATCGAGGCCGCAGTGCCTGACCTCAAAGCCAACCCCGAGAATATCGAAGTGGTGGCCACCTCGGGCCGGGCAGTGGGCACGATGGCAAAAAGCCTGTCGTTTGAGTACGCCTACACCATCGAAGTGGCGGTGCTGGACTTCACTGGCCACACCGATGCGCTGTTTGTGCCGCTGATGGCATGGTTGCGCGTCCACCAGCCTGAGCTGTTGCTCAACCCTACCAGCCAGGCCAGCGGCCTGCAGTTTCGGGTGGAGCTGCTCAACACCGCAGGCGCCGATATCGGCATTCTTGTGCCCGTCACCGAGCGCGTGATTGTCACCGCCGACCCCAACCACCCCACGCGCCTGATTTGTGACCACCCCGCCGAGCCCCAGGTAATAGGCACCAATCGCCTGCCCGAGCATTGGGAGCTGTGGCTTAAAGACCAGCTGCTGGCCACATGGGACATTCCAACACCGCCCGAAGAAGCGCGGTTTGTGCTGTAGCCGATGGCAGACTTTCGCGCCATTGAAGACTGGGCCGGCCACCTGCTGGCCAAGCTGGACGGCACCGCGCGCCGGCGCCTGGCCGTGGACATTGCCCGCAAGCTGCGCACGGCCAACACCCAGCGCATGCGCGCCCAGACCGACCCGGACGGCAACGCCTGGGCACCGCGCAAGGCCCCCAGCGGCGCCCTGCGCAGCAAGCGCGCCCAGGTGCGCCAACAGGCCCAGCAGCGCAAGCCCATGTTTGCCAAGCTGCGCATGCAGCGCAACATAAGGGCGCGCAGCGAGGGCGGCAACGCGGCGGTGGTGGAGTTTGTCGGCCGCGCCCAGCGCATCGCCCGCGTACATCACTATGGCGAAACCGATCTGGTGAACCCGGGCGGCCCAAGCTACGACTACCCAGCGCGCGAGCTGATCGGCATCAGCAAAGATGACACCGATTGGCTGCGCGAATACCTGCTGGACTACCTGAGCAAGTAGCAGCCACCCGCTGCAGAAATTGTGCGAGGCGCAGCCACAGCGCCCGCTGCTGGCCTTCCGCGCGCGCGCGGCCGACACTGGCCGCATGCCCCCAAACACCAGCCCAGAAACCAACCCGCTAGAGCTATCGCGCCAACTGGCCAACGTGGCCCGCATGGGCACGATTGCGGCTGTTGACTTGGGCGCCGCGCGCTGCCGCGTCAAGACAGGCGACAACGAAACCGATTGGCTGCCATGGTTCACGAGCCGAGCCGCAGGCGACAAGGGCAGCCAGTGGTGGCCACCTGTCAAGGGTGAGCAATGCATGGTGCTGGCCACGGGCGGCGACATGGGCCAGGGCTGCGTGCTGCTGGGCGTTTACAGCGACCGCATGACCGCCCCCAGCAACCAGGCAGACACCTGCCGCACCCAGTTCAGCAAACAGGACTACAGCGAAACCGCCAAGGGCGAACACCTGCTGCACCTTGAAAAGCGCGTGCGCTTTGAAGTGGCAGAGGGCTGCAGCATCACCATGGAGCAAGACAGCATCACGTTGCAGGCCGGTGGCGCCACGCTCACCATTGGCTCGGGCCAGATCGCGGCCAACGTCAATGTGGTGGGCGAAGCCGATGTGATCGCCTCGGGCATCAGCCTGGTGAGCCACCTGCACAAGGGCGTCATTCCTGGCCCTGCATTGACCCAAGGGCCGGTGCCAGCATGATGAACGCCCAGACCGGCACCCGCATGGATGCCATCAGCCACTTGCGCCAATCGGTGATGGACATCCTGACCACGCCCATCGGCAGCCGCGTGATGCGCCGCGACTACGGCAGCCTGCTGCAGGCGCTGGTCGATCAGCCCGACAACCTGCTTGCGCAAACCCGCGTTTTTTCGGCTATCCAATCGGCGCTGATGCGCTGGGAGCCGCGCATTGAAGTCAAGCAGATCAAAAGCCTGCGCGACCCAAGCCGCCCCGGCTATGCCGAGTATCAAATTTTGGGCACCTACAACAGCGACTTTGGCGCAAGCCAGCCGCTGCGCCTGTCGGTGCCCATTGCGTGGGGGGCATCCGCATGATCGAGCTGGCCACACTGCCCGCGCCTGATGTAGTCGAAGCGCTCAACTACGAAACGATTCTGGCCACCAGCAAAGCCGACCTGGCCGACCTGCTGCGCCCGTACCTACCAGCCGTAGACGATGTGCTGGCCCTGGAGAGCGAACCGGTCACCAAGCTGCTGGAATCCTTTGCCATGCGCGAAATGGCATACCGTGCGCGCGTCAACGATGCCGCCCGTGCCCACCTGCTGGCATTTGCCAAGGGCGCCGACCTTGACCATATCGCGGCCCTGGTGGGTGTCACACGCATGGACGGCGAGGCAGACAACCGGCTGCGCACCCGTGTGCAGCTGCGCATTGCGGCGCTGGCAAGCCAGGGTACACGGGAGTACTACGAGTTTCAGGCGATGACCGCCAGCCTCAACGTGCGCGCGGCCATGGCGACCAGCCCGCTGGCTGGCAAGGTGCTGCTGCAGCTGTGGTGCCAAGACCAAGCGCAGGCCGCCGCCACGCTGGCGGCAGTCTCTGCCGTGCTGAACAGCGATGCCGGGCGCATGCTGGGCGTGCCCATCACGGTGGTCGTGTCCCAGCCAAAGGCCGTCAACATCACCGCCAACATCTACCGCACCCGCAACGCGCCGGCCAACCTGCAGCAGCTGCTGCAGACCCGGCTGCAGGATGCCTTTGCCAGCATGGGCGACCTGCGCGCGACCGTGGCGCGCAGCTACATCACCACGCTGGTGCATGTTGAAGGCGTGGCCCGGGTGGAATACCCAGACAGCACGGCGCCTGCGGAAGTGACTTCCATCCCGGTGGGCTACTTCCCAACCTTGGGCCAGGTGCTGCTGGTGGACATGGGGGTGGCATAGCCATGGCCGGCCCCAAAGTTTCCCAGCGCCACCGCAGTGTGCTGCCGCCCAATGCCAGCCTGCTGGAGCGTGCCATTGATGGCAACTTTCCAGCCGACTGGGCCAGCCTGGCCGACCAGGCCGAGCCTGCCGCAGATCCTGATGTGCTGCTGCCCTGGGTAGCGGCTCAATGGCAGCTCACCCAGTTCGACCGCTACTTTTCCGACCCGCGCGAGCTGCTGGCCAAGGGCCTGCCCTGGCTGCGTGAGCGCGGCAGCGCGGCGGCAGTCAAGCGGGCCATGGGCTGGCTGGGCTACACCGGTGTGCGGATCGAGGAAGACGGAGCGCGCCTGCACATCAGCCCGGGCCGGGAAGTCTCCATTGCCGACATGCAGCACATCGCCTACATGGTGCGGGCCAGCATCCCGCTGCATGTGAAGTTTTACCGCCTGTTCCACCGCTATGACCTGCGCCGCATCCGGCTGGACAACCGCCCACGGCTGGACAGCGGCATGCTCGACAGCGACAGCGGCGTGCCCATTGACCTGGGCGGCGAAATTGTCCTGGGCAGCCAGGGTCAGTACTTCAACGCCGTGGCCCAGCGCCCCAAGAACGGCCAGGTGCGCGCGCTGTGCACCATTGGCTGGAGCATGCGAACCCGCCGCAGGGACGTGCTGCGCCTGGACTCTTGGCGGCTCGACAGCCGCTTGCGCAAGGCGCCGCGCCTGATACCCACCCAAGTGGAAGCCCCAAACACGCCGGCCTATGTCCGGCTGCTGCCAAAAACAGGCTTTGGCCCGGCCTATGCCATCACCGCCGCAGCCCGCAATGCGCAACCCCAGCAGACGCGGGCCGAAACCTATTGCGCCGTCGTGCCGCGCACCGTCAGCGCCCGCACTTGGACGGGGTACTGGGACGGGCACGCCTGGCAAGAGTCTGAAATCGCAACCAAATTCACCGAGGAAAACACACCATGACAGTTGCTGTCTTGCAAGACGCTGGCCGCATCGCACTGGCCAAGGCCCTGGCCGCCATGACCGCCCACTTTGCGTGGGGCCGGGGCGATGGCGCTTGGGGAGCCCCGCCCGCCGTGCCCAGCAACCGCACCAACCTGCTGGCCGAGGTGGGCCGGCGCCTGGTCACCACCGTGCGCTATGTGGTGCCCGCTGTCGAGGCTGATTTTGATGTGGAGATGGACGGCAAGCAGTTCTACAAGTTCAGCGCCGACCCCACCCCCTACCTGTACCTGCGCGCCGAGTTTTCCACCGATGACGCCCTGAATGAGGAGATCCGCGAATGCGGCCTGTTCTTCGGCACGGTCGCCAAGGCAGGCGTGCCAGCGGGCCAGCGCTACCTGAAACCCGAGCAGGTGCAGGACGCGGGCTTTATGTACCACCTGACCTACCGCAGCAAATCGACGCGCGAAGGCCAAAAGGCCTATGAAGAAGCGGTGCTGCCTCTGTAATTCAAGGCCAAACAATGACCATCTACAAAACCTTTGACCGAGCTGATGGCTTTGTCAGCGTGGATCACCATGCAGACCGCATCCTGCAGTCGCGGGAGTTGAACGACAGCCAGGCCATGCAGCAAGATGCGCTGCGCCGGATCGCTGACGGAATCTTCAGCGATGGCGACATTCGCGAGGGCGCCCGCTGCGCCATGAGTGCAGCCACGGGCATCGCCACCATGGACGCCGGCAGCATCTACATTGCCGGCCGCATCCACGACGTTGCCGCTGCCCTGGTGGCAGTGCCGGTTATCGGCACCCAGTATGTGGGCATCTACCTGGACACCACGAAGGTGACCGCAGTGGATGATCCGCGCCTGTACAACCCAGCTGTGGAGGGCGAGGGACAAAACGAGCCAGGCGCCGACCGCACCCGCATGGTGGCGCGCTGGGGGCTGGCCGGCAGCCTGACAGTGCCCGGGGACTTCTTCCCGGTGTGGACGATTGAAGATGGCGTGGTCAAGCCGCGCGAGGCGCTGGGCACCAATAGCCCAATCATCGGGGCCATTAAGGATTACGACATTGCCAGCACTGGCGGCGGCAACTACGTGGTAGACGGCCTGGCGGTTCTCATGAAAGAGGATGATCCAGAGGGCAACCAGGTCTACACCGTCCAAGCCGGAGAAGCGCGGGTGGGTGGCATTGCTGTGTTCCGGCCCATCGACCGAACCGTGATTTACCCGGCTGTGGCCAACACCATGCTGATTCAGAGCGAGCCCCATGCCGCCAGCGGTGAGGAGCTGCAGACCATCGCATTTGATCGCTTCCCGGTGTTGAAGCCTGCCACCGTCCGGGTGCAGCGCAAGAAAACCCAGCTGGTGACGCGCGGCCCGGTGGCGGGCGGAGCTGACCCACTGAACGAGAACAGCGTAGTAAAGATCAACAGCGTCAAGCTGGGTGGGGTCACCTATGTGCCCAACACCGATTACAAGCTGACTGCAGGGCAAGTGGACTGGAGCCCGGGCGGTGCCGAGCCAGCGACCGGCAACCAGTACACCGTCGATTTTGAGTACATCAGTATCGAGCCGGTGCTGAACCAAACCCCGACCACCTTCCAGATTGCCAACCCGGTCAACGGCACCGTGCATTACGTGGACTACGAATTTGCCATGCGCCGCTTTGACCGCCTGGTGATGGATGACCAGGGGGTGTTCAGCGTCATCAAGGGCGTGCCGGCCACCTGGCTGCCCGTGAAGCCCGATGTGCCTGCTGGCCAGCTGCTGCTGGCCACCATCTATCAAAGCTGGATGCAGGACACGCGCCAACTGCTGCTGGACAGCTGGCGAATGGTGCCCATGCAGACCATTGCCAACTATTCCAACCGCATGGACGATATCGAGTTGGATTTGGCCGAGCTGCGTTTGGCCACCGATGTGAACGGGCGCTACAGCGGTTTGAAGAAGGGCTATTTTGCTGATCCCATGCGCGACGACAGCATGCGCGACCAGGGGATGGAACAGACAGCGCAGATCGCCGATGGGGCGCTGCAGCTCTATGAGGACTTCGGAGCGCACCTGCTTGACGATGGCAAAACCGCCTATGCCATGGGGTACGACCTTGCGGTGGGCCTGCGCCAATCAGCCTACAGCCGGAGCATGGCCATCAACCCCAGCGTGGCCGTGGGCCAGCTGCCTGCATCCATCACGCTGGCACCGCCCATCGACAGATGGGAAGTGCCAGGGGTGCGCAAGTATCCCAAAAGGGTGCAGTTCCTCTACGCCCCTATTTACTTCCCGGGGCAAACCGTTGCCGGCAGCGTGCAATCGGAGTTCGACAAGAACTTCGACAAATCCCTGATCGATACCAGCGACATCTATCTGCGCGAGATCGATGTGGGCGTGACGATTGCCGGGTTTGATCCGCTGGAGCCTGTGAAGGCTGCCACCTTTGACGGCCAGGACATTGCGCTAAAAGATGCCCAGGGACAAACGCCAACGGCGAATGCGCAGGGCGTGGTGCAAGGCAGTTTCAAGGTGCCCAAGGGCATCACTGTCGGCACCAAGCGCCTGCGGATCGAGGGCGATAACGGGAGCTATGGAGAAGCCAGCTACACCGGATCGGCCACCTTGAAGCTGTCTGTCTCTTTCCTCTATCGCGGCGACTTTATCGTGGCCGGCGTGGGCAACCAAACGGTGAACTATGTCGTATAACGTCCTGACTCAAGCAATCAACCCGCCAGCCACCGGCCAATATGCGGGCGCAAACCTGTTCTTTGCGAAGAAGGGCGAGGCCGTGCTGATCAGCATCGGCCAGGCCGACGAAAAGGGCTTGCCAAAGAACGAGATGGCCACTGTGCGGCTGGAGCCGGCGCAGATCAACACTGCGGGCGCCACGAATGTCATCTGGCCCACGCCCGTGCTGCTGCAGGCTGGCTTGCCCTATGCACTCAGCATCAGCGCGGCCGATACCGACACCGCGCCCTATGTGGCGCAGGTGGGCGAAGTCAACCAGGCGGGCGGCTATGTCACGCAGCCACCGGCAGAAATTGGCGCGCTCAGTCACACCAACGAATCGGGGGTGGTGACCAAGTATCTCAACCGCTTCTTGCGCTTTGAGCTGCTGGCCGTGCAGTACCAGCAGACAGCGCAGACCTTTGTGGTGGGGCAGCATGCGGTGGTCAACGCCACAAACCTGACGGTGAACGCCGGCGCCATCCAACCCGCGCCAGATGCCCGGGTGACCTACCAGCTCAAGCTGCTGGACGATCAGGGCGCGCTCAAGGCCACCCACGATGTGGATGTGGCGCAGCCCATTCAGCTGGCGGCGCCCCACACCGGTGGCGTGCAGGTGGAGGCCACCTTGCGGCGTGCAGCCAACGGCCTGGCACCCGTGCTTGAGCAGGGCACTGTGCTGGTGGTGGGCAGCTTGCTGGCTGATGGCACCTACATCACGCCGGCTGTTCAGCTGGCCGGTGGCAATGCCATCACGGTGATCTTCGAGGCCAGCCTGCCCGCTGGTTCCTCTGTGCAGGTGGCCTGCAGCACCGACGACGGCGCTATCTGGATTGATGTGCCCTTTGACAGCAGCAGCGCGCAGACGGCGGGCGATGTGGAGCTGACCCACAAGCGGACGGGGCTGGCCGGTGCTGCGCTGCGCTTGCGGCTGCGGCTGCTGGGGAACACCAATGCACGGCCCAAGGTGCGCAACCTGCGCGCCGTCATTCTGTAAGGGGCGGCCATGGCGACCCAAGAAGACAACACAGAGTTTTACGACCTGCCGCTGCCCTATGCGGGAAACAAGCTCTCGGACGATGTGGAGCGACTGCGCGCATTGGGCCGTGCGGTGGACGCTGCGCTGCACGAGCTGAGCGAGCTGGTGGACACCAGGGCGGACGCCGAGGCGGTAGACGGTGCGCTCGATGCGCTGCAAGAGGCCATCAACAACCTGGGCGCTGCGCGGGTGCGAACCGTCAACGGAAAAGCCGGGGAAGAAATTACCCTGGCGCGCGCCGACTTGAGGCTGGGGCCGGCTAATGGCCCAACCGCGACGAGCATCGCCTATGACCCCGGCGGGCGCGTGTCGGTGGTGACCGAGACGCTGGATGCTAAGCCAGCAGTCACCACCATCAGCTACGACGAAGACGGCAACGTCAAAACCGTGGTGACCATCTACGACGGACGCAAGCGCACCGAGACCCTGACCTACAACAACGGGCGGCTGGAAAGCTCCGCCGCAACGGAGGAAGCTGTATGAGCGTTCCATTGCTTGGGCAAGTCCTGGCGATGCTGGGCCAGGTGGCCACCAGCTTGGGCACCGCGATTACCAAAATCGCTGGAGTGCAAGACACTGCCAACACTATCCGCACCGATATCACCAGCGCTCGGGACAACATCAACACCACGACGAACAATGCGCGCGATAACGTCAAAACGCATGTATCGACAACGGTGGCGAATCTCGCCTTGAGGTCCCCAGTTAAAAGCGTTCAAAGCGGGACGATTCGAATTACCAATACGGTCACCACGGGATCGGCAACCATTACGCCGGTGAATGCGGCTGCGTGTGTGGTTCAGTTCAGTGATGGCGTTACGACTGGCGGGAGTGTTGATAGCGTCGTAAGTTCCTACTCAATCAGCGGCAGCACGTTAACAATTAATCGCAGTAACGGTAACGCTGGAACGCGCGATTTCCGGTGGAGCATCGTTGAATACAACACCAATCTGGGCTGATATGAATTACACATACGCTGAAATTGACGGGGCTGGCATGTGCTTCGCTGTATCAAACTTGGCTTCCGAAGTCGTGGATGCGAAACTGATTCCGATTGCAGCCGGAGCGATGCCTATTGGTCAACGATGGACTGGCAGCAAGTGGGTGGCGCCAGTGGCACAGGCCGACCAAAGCCCGGGGATCGTGGTGGAGAACATCACCGCCGATGCCGCTAGCAACGCCCAGACTGTCATCGCTGACACCTTCGCCGAGGTGCGCACTGTGGTGGGCACCGTGCTGACCATATCGGTGCGCATGGAGGTGGGAGGCCAGCTCTACCCGGTAAACGAGGCATTTGATATGCCCATCACCAGCGTGGATGGCCGCGTCTACCCTAAGCGGGTGCTATTTGAAGCGGGCCGCGCCACGTTCACCATCACCATGACCGAGCCCCGGATCTGGAACGTCACTGCGGAAATGATCAACAGCAGCCTGCCCCCTGAAAAGCACATGCGCTTTGCCGGCCTGCGCGTGGTGGCTGCCGAGATCTAGCCCCGCTCCCCAACCCACACACAACCCGCCCAGGCGGGTTTTTTTGTGCCTGGCGCAGCCACAGCGCCCGCTGCTGGAGTTTCACGCGCGCGCGGCAGACACTGACGGCTACAGAGAAATCAAGCGCGCCCATGCACCGGATTGCGCACCCATTCACCCTTTGGAGTATCCGAATATGGCAACAGGAAACCTGGCCAATTACCACCACGGCGTGCGCGTTGTAGAAGTCTCGGGCGGCACCGCTGAGCTGCGCATTCCATCGACCGCGGTCATTGGCCTGGTGGCCACCGGCCCCGATGCAGACGCGGCAGCTTTCCCCCTGGATAAGCCCGTGCTGTTCAGCAGCATCAGCAAAGCCCAGGCAGCAGCCGGCAGCGAAGGCACGCTGCCTCAGGCGCTGGCCATCATCGCCGACCAAGTGCGGCCCATCATCATCGTGGTGCGCGTGGCCGAAGGCGTGGGCGAAACCGACGAAGAGAAAATGGCCGACCAGATCAGCAAGGTGGTGGGCGAATACATCGGCGGCAAACGCACCGGCATTCAGGCGCTGCTTGATGCCCAATCCCAGCTCAAGGTCAAACCGCGCATCCTGGGCGCCCCTGGCCTGGACGCTAAACCCGTTGCCGAAGCGCTGACCGCAGCAGCTGAAAAGCTGCGCGCCATGGCCTATGTATATTGCGATGGCTGCGAGGATGTGAGCGAGGCCATTGCCTACGCGGAGGGCTTCGGCAAGCGCGAAACCATGGCCATCTGGCCCAACGTGATGCGCTGGGACTCGACTGCCAAGGCCAACGTGGTGGTGCCCGCTGTGGCGTTCGCCATGGGCGCCCGCGCCAAGATCGACACCGAGCAAGGCTGGCACAAAACCATCTCCAATGTGCCGCTCAACGGCATCACTGGCCTGGAGCATGCCGTCTTCTTTGACCTGCAAAGCACGGCCACCGATACCGATCTGCTCAACGAAGGCAAGGTAACCACCTGGATTGCGCAGGATGGCTACCGCCTGTGGGGCAGCCGCACCTGCTCGATTGAAACCGAGTTCACCTTTGAAAGCGCTGTGCGCACTGCGCATGTGCTGGCCGACACCATGGCCGAGGGCCACTTCTGGGCGGTGGACAAGCCCATGCATCCCAGCCTGGCTAAAGACATTCTGGAAGGCATCAACAGCCGCCTGCGCAGCCTCAGGAACCTGGGCTACATCCTGGGCGGATCGGCGTGGCTCGATACCGAGGTGAACACCACCGAGACCTTGAAGGTGGGCAAGCTCACCATCGACTACGACTACACGCCTATTCCGCCGCTGGAGGATCTGGGATTTATCCAGCGCATCAGCGACAAATATTGGGGCGACTTTGCCCAGCGCGTGGCCTCAGGCCTGTAAGCGCACCAACCACGCCACAACGCCACCACGCATAAGGACGCAACACCATGGCATTGCCCAGAAAACTCAAAAATTACGCTGTATTCAAAGACGGTATCAGCTACATGGGCGAGGTGCCCGAGCTCAATCTGCCAGTACTCACCCGCAAGATGGATGACTACCAGGCCGGGGGCATGGGTGGCCCGGTAAAGCAAGACTTCGGCATGGAAGCCATGTCGATGGAATACAAGATGGGCGGCTGGGCCGATGGCAGCCACAGCGGCTTTGGATCGGGCCGCCATGACGGCACCATGCTGCGCTTTGCTGGTGCGCTCGACAGCGAAGACACCGGCCAGGTAGATGTTGTCGAAGTCGTGGCGCGCGGCCGCATCAGCGAGATTGACAAGGGATCCGCCAAGGTAGGCGAGGCCACCGAACACACCTACAAGATGGAGCTGAGCTACTACAAGGAAGTGCTCAACGGCCAGGTCATTGTCGAGATCGACTTTGTCAACATGATCGAAAACATTGACGGCGTGGACAACATGGCCGCCGTGCGCGCGGCTCTGACCGCGTAAGCCCGCAACCCTACGCAGCTTTGCCAAGCTGCTGGGCGTGTCTCGTTACGGGGCCGCCCAGTTTCAACAGCGGGCCGCGCATCAAACCGTGCGCCCGCTGTCTTTTTGATTACCCGGAGAAGAACATGCAAACAGCTGAGCAAACCAAGCAAACCACTGCAGCCCACACCCGTAAATCGGCATCTGTCACGCTGGTGCAGCCTGTCGTGCGTGCCGGTCAGACCATTGGCCAGGTGCAGATCCTCAAGCCCAGCGTGGGGGACCTGCGCGGCCTGCTGCTGGTTGAGGTCTTGAACATGAAAGTAGATGCGCTGGCCAAGCTGCTGCCGCGTGTCACCGTACCCAATTTGATGGAGGCGGAAATCTTCCAAATGGACACCGTTGATCTGGTGTCGATGGCTACGGAGGCCGCCATTTTTTTGACTGGTGCAACGGTGCCGACCGAGTCGGAATAAAGACCGTTGAAGACATGATGGCCGACATGGCCGAAATGTGGCATTGGCAGCCATCGGACATGTGGCCGATGGAGGCGGGAGAGCTGAGCGAGTGGCGCAATCGAGCAATCAAGCGCTACAACGAAAAGCAGGAAGCCAAGGCCAAGGCCGGTAAACGATGAAAAGAGGGGCAGCATGGTCAACAAACTGCGCTTAGAGGTATTGCTGCAGGCTGTGGACAAGGTGAGCGGACCGCTCAAACGTGTGATGGCGGGTAGCGCTGCCACCTCCAACAAGATCAAGCAACTGCACAGCGACTTCAAGGCCATGGAGTCGCAGCACGGGCTTATCAACAATTTCCGCAACAGCGTTAAGGCATCCGCTGGCCTGCGTGCCGAGCTGGCCAGCCAGCAGGCCAAGGTCAAGGCCATGAGCTTGGCGCATGATGCGGCGGGCAACGTCACTGCCGGCATGGCGCGGAAGTTTGAGAAGGCCAAGGCCGAAGCTGCAGCGCTGAAAAGCCGCCTGCAGGATCAAACCCAGACCACCCAGCGTCTGCGCGAAAAAATGGCGCAGGCCGGCTTGGCCACATCAGGCCTGGCCGAGCAGGAGCGCAATCTGCGCGCGCGCATGGAGGCCTCGACAGCAGCCATTACCAAACAACGCGAGCGGCTAAAGAGCCTGGCCGAAGCGCAGCGCAAAGCCTCTGCCATGGCCGCCAAAGGCGCCACGATGGCGGCCGCAGGTGGCGCCGCGATGTATGGCGGCAAGAAGGTGATGGACATGGGCCTTAAGCCCGTGGGCGCCTTCATGCAGCACGAAGACGCGATGCTGGGCATTGCGCGACAGGTGCAAGGGGCGCGCGACGAGGCGGGCAATCTGACCGAGGTTTACCGCAAGGCCGAAGCGCAGGTGCGCGACCTTTCCACCAGGCTGCCGCAGACCACCGTGCAGATTGCGGAAATGATGACGGCCGCCGCGCGCATGGAGGTGCCCACCGATGAGCTGGGCAACTTTGTGCAGCTGGCCAGTGAAATGGCTACTGCGTTTGATGCGGTGCCAGATGAGATCGCAGAGAAAATGGGGAAGGTCGCCAAGAACTTCAACATTCCCATACAGGATATTCGAGGACTGGCCGATTCCATTAACTACCTGGATGACAACGCGATCAGCAAGGGCGCGGACATTATCGGGGTACTGAACCGCACTGGTGGCGTGGCGGCCACGGTGAAAATCTCGGGGCAGAATCTCGCGGCCTTCGCCAGCACGCTTTTGACTCTGGGGGAGCGAGAAGAGACAGCCGGCACGGCTATCAACGCCATTTTCACCAAGTTTGCTGCAGCTACTAAAGGCACAAAGAAGTTTCAATCTGCGGTGAAAGAGATAGGGCTTTCATCGAAGCAAATTCAGAAGGGTATGGCCACTGATGCAGCGGCCACCATGCTAAAAGTCTCCGAGGCCATTGCCAAGCTTCCAAAGAAGGATCAGCTCGGGGTTATGGTGGAGCTTGTCGGCATGGAGCATAGCGATACCCTGGCCAAACTGGTGGGCAAGCCGGAAGAGTTGAAGCGGCAGATGGAACTGGCAAACGGGCCAGCGGGTAAAGACAGCATGGCTAAAGAGGCTGCAGCGCGCAATGACACGCTCTCGGCCAAAACCATGATGGAGCAAAACCGCCTGTTCAACAGCATGGCGGTGGCAGGCGAGCAACTCAAGGCGCCGTTGCTGGAGATCTACAAGACACTCAATCCGCTGCTGGAGAAGTTCACCGCCTGGATGCAGGCCAATCCCGCAATCGTGGGGGGGCTCTTGAAGCTGGTGGTGGGCGCGGGCCTTTTGATGGGGGCAGTGGGCGCGCTGCTGATTCCGCTGGGACTAATGCTCGCAAAAGGTGCATTGCTGCGATTCATGCTTGCGCGCTTGGGGCTGTCCTTTGCCAACATTGGTACAGCGTTGCGCTTGGTGGGCAGTGCCTTTACTTTTGGTGGTCAGTGGCTGGGGGCCTTTGGTGCTCGCGTTGCACTTTACATTCCAGCAATCCTGAGGTTTGGCGCAGTCTTCTTGCGACTCTTGGGGCCCATCGGACTACTGATTACCGCTGGCACCATGCTCTACAGCCGGTGGGACGATGTGGTGGGCGGCGCAAAGCTGCTTTGGCAAGACCTGACCTCTGCCATTGGCAGCGGCCTGCAGGCTGTCATGGGCCTGACCAGCCAGTTTTTCAACGCCGGCGCCAACATCATTCAGGGCTTGGTCAGTGGCATCACCAGCCGCATTGCGGCCGTGCGCGATGCCGTGGGCGAAGTGGCCAGCAGCAGCATTGGCTGGTTCAAAGAAAAGCTGGGGATACACAGCCCGAGCCGCGTTTTTGCTGAGCTGGGCGGATACGTGGGCGAAGGGGCCGCGCAGGGCATTACTGGCAGCTCTAGCCTGGTGCGCAATGCTGCGCTGGGAATGGCGGCGGCCACCTTGGTACCCATGGGTGCCATGGCGCTGCCAATGGGCGGCATGCTTCCTATGCCAGACATGGCCAGCATGGCGGCAGCGGCCCCTGCTGGTGGCGCAGCTGGTGGCGGCGGTGCCAGTAGCTATGTCATCAACATCACCGTGCAAGGCAACGCCAAGGGCGACGAGATTGGCGCCGCTGTGCGGGCCGAGATTGAGCGCATCGAGCGACAAAAGGCCGCCCGCCGTGGCAGCAGCCTGACGGACATTGACTAGGAGTAGCGCAGCATGATGGCAGCCCTCGGGCAATTTGTATTTGGCCTCTCGACCCTGGCCTACAACGATCTGCAACGCAGCCAGGAATGGCGTCACCCCAGCAGCAGCCGGGTGGGCGACCGCCCGGCGCGCCAGTATGTCGGACCGGGGGATGACAAGATCACATTGACCGGCCTGCAGGTGCCGGAGTTCATGGGCGACCGCAAGGCCCTTGACCGTCTGGCAGAAATGGCAGATGCAGGCAAGGCCTACAACCTCTGCACCGGAACCGGTGAGGCGCTGGGCGCCTGGGTGATTGAAAGCCTGAACACGACGCGCAGCGTTTTCATCCGAGAAGGCGCGGCGCGTAAGGTGGAGTTCACGCTGTCCCTGGCCCGCGTGGATGCGCAGCAGGTTGACCCAAGTGGAGGATTGGACACCGGGCCGGATGGCGGCGCTGGTGATGATGATTGGTACGACAGCGACCCGTGGGATTGGTGGCTGGGCGATGATGATGACGACGATAAATGGTGATAGTCAATGGCTGAGACAACCCAACAACCCGAGGCCCTGGACGCCGGCAGCGAATACCGCCAGCCCACCTACATGCTGACCATCAACGGCAAAGACATAGGCCCAAAAATCAATGGCCGGTTGATCCGCATTGCGCTAACAGAGAGTCGCGGCGAGGAAGCTGACCAGCTCGATGTGGAGCTGAGCGACCATGACGGAAAGCTGGCCATCCCACCAAAGGGCGCCACCGTAGCCTTGCGCTGGGGATGGGTGGGCAACAGCCTGGTGGACAAAGGCGAATTTACCGTGGACGAAATCAGCCACAACGGCACTCCCGATGTGCTGAATATCCGCGCCCGCAGTGCCAACCTGGGCAAAGGCCTGCGCAGCCGCACCAGCAGCAGCTGGCACGACACCACCCTGGGCCAGATCGTGAAAGATGTAGCCAAGGCCAACGGCCTGGAAGCCAAGGTGGGGGCAAGCCTGGCCAGCAAGCGCGTGCAGCACATTGACCAGACCAACGAAAGCCCGGTGCATTTTCTGACCCGCATTGGCCGGCAGCATGATGCTGTGGCTACGGTCAAAAAAGGCGTTCTGCTGTTCCTGCCAATCAACGGTGCGGCCACCGCCAGCGGCAAGGCTATGCCGGCCGTCGTGCTGACGCGCCGCGCCGGCGACCAGCACAGCTACAACAGCTCGGAGCGCGACAGTTACAGCGGCGTGCGCGCGTACTGGGGCGACACCAACAAGAGTCAGCGCCGGGCCTCGATCGCGGGCACTGAAACCAATCTGAAAACGCTCAAAGACACCTACGCCACAGAGGATGACGCGCTGGCGGCCGCGCAGGCCGAGATGGGCCGCATTGTGCGCGGCAAGGCCACGCTGCAGATCAGCCTGGCCATCGGCCAGCCGGCGCTGGCGGTGCAAACGCCGGTCAAGGTCAGCGGCTTCAAGCCTGAGGTAGACGGCGAGGATTGGCTTATCAAAACGGTGACCAGCGAGCTGACCGGGGACGGGGGATTTACGACGAAGCTGGAGATGGAGCGGAACGGCGAGGATGACGCGCCGACGAAAACAGACGACGCGGATGAAGACGATGATGAATGAGGGTTGAAGCGCCTCATAAGTAGCGAGGCGTTAAAAAAGCCACTCTTGAGTGGCTTTTCGTCTTACTTGCTTTATTGAATTGCTTTGGCCGCCTGCTGGATATCCAGAGGCGTGCGGCCCTGGCCGCTTTTAAACGCACCGGGGTAGGTGGCGCTGCTGTATGAGCCTCCCCGATTGATGCGATCAAGAGCTGTTAGCGCTTTGCCATTCATCGCGTAAATGGTGTAGCTGTCTCCCTGCATGACCACTTCCCAATAGCCAACCTGTGCAAGAGAAGTTGAGCCGAGAGAAAAGCCGATCCCACATCGCACAATGTGACGCGATTCCAACTGACCCTGCTTGCAGTTGGTGTACTTGGCATCTGCTGGTTTTACGTCCATAACATAGGCTTCATCTAGAGCCGACACCGCTGCCTTTATCGATGGCGCATTGTCTTTGGCTGCATGAGTGCCGCTTGATGCGACGGCCAAGAATGCGAACGCAGCTGCCAATCTAAAATTCATTGTCTTCCTCGTTTATTGCTCGTAATCGCCAACCGTCGATAGCCATTAAAAGCGCCGACCGTTCCACCCGTACACCACCATTCCGCAGATCCGCACCTCGTGGCCGCCGTTCAGAATGTCGGTCTGCTTGATTGCTGGGTTGTCGCTGCTGATCTCGTATCTCCCATCCATGCGCTGCCGCACGCGCTTGATGAACAGGCGCTGGTGCGCTTCCAGCACATACACCCCATCGATATCGACTGAGTGGATATCGGTATCCACCAAGGCAAAGTCGCCACTTTCCAGCGTGCCGCGCATGCTGTCGCCATATGCATGCACCAGGCGCAGTGCTTCGGGCCGGCTTCGGGGTAGGTTCATCTGTACCCAGATCAGTGACACGGGTACATCGCCCATGACCACATCAGCGGCCAGCGCTTCGGTGCCTGGGCCCATGCTGCCGGTTGCACTGAGGAGCGGAATGTAAAGGGTGTCTTCTGAATGTGCCGGAGTTGGAGCCGGGCCGGTGAGGGCGTGACGACTAGGGGCTAAAACATCCTGGCCTTCCGCTGCCCGCTTGCCGGTGATGATGAATTGAACATCCATCCCGGCATCAGCCGCATGAGACAGAAATGCAGCAGGAGGCGAGTTGTCTCCCCTTGCCCAGGCATAGATCGTGCCCTTCGCGTAACCCTTGCCAATGTCAGAAAAATAATCAGCCTTGAGGCTCAGGCGCTCAAGTTCGGTTCGCAATCTTGAACCGATTCCTTTTGCGAGGCCGGAATCCTCAACCGATTCAGTTTCTTTTTTTGAACTCATTGTTGCTTTGTTTAGAATTCTGAACTATCATCCAGCCGTAACACCAAATTACGTCCCTTCTGGGGATGGTACACGACACCGCCGTAGGCGGGGAGGCTTGGCAAATGGCATACAAGAACCCGGATCACGCACGCACGGCCAAGAAGACCGTGCGATTCCGCCCAGAGGACTGGGCCATGTTGGAAGCGATGGCCCAGCGCCTGAAAACTGAACCAGCAACGCTGGTCTACGACATGACGATGCGCCGGGTGGATAACGAGTTGCAGGCATTGGGCCTGGGCGACGTTGCAAACCAACACAGCGCCGGCGCCGCCTGCTAATTGGCGGCCCCCGCACAACACAAGCGGCAATGACCCATGCAGCTTTCCATCGATGAGATCGGCTACAGCAAAGACCAGCTGGAAAAGCTGGAGCTGTACCGCCAGGCGATGCAGCTGCCAAGCATTGAAGCGGCTATAGAGCAGCTCAACCGCAGGCAGTTAGACAGCATGGTGGCAGCCATGACCGGCAAGCGGCCTGGCCCGCAGCTGGCAATCAACAACACAACGGCACTAGCCGGGAGCGCAGATGACAACAGCAATAAACCAACGTGAGCGCCTCACCCAACTGGCGCACGCCCGCAAGCCTGCTGCCCTGGTGGCCAAGGCTGAGCAGCCGCACAAGAAGATGGCCAGCATGCGCCTGTTTGATGGGGAAATGCAGGAGGCCGCCACCCTGGCCAGCACCAAGTGCTGGCGGCGTGGCTTCTTCATGCGCAAAGTGTTCCTGATGGGATGGGAGGAGCTGCAGGCGCAAGAAGATCCGCTGCAGTACTTCCTGGCCAGCGGCGTGGATGCCAAGCCCACCGATGAAGAGGCCAAGCACCCTAATGTGCTGGCAGGCTTGCGCTTGTATCCGCTGGAGCTGGATGCGGCCCTGCGGCAGGCCAATGCCCTGGGAGTTGAAGCGGCTGCGCCATTTCTGCGTTTTGTGTACCTGCTGGGCCTGCAGCTGTTCAAACAGCAGCGCGGCTATTGAGCGGCTCAAAAGTGGCTATATCGACGGCACAGAGGCACATCATGATGCACACCACAGCAGAACAAAAGGCATTGCACAAAGCGGTGCTAAAGACGGCCGAGCTGCGCAAACCGCGCGGCAACCACACGGGCCGCCGCCTGCGCATGGAGGGCACCCGCATGGAGTGCCCCCACTGCAAGGCAACCTGCGAAATCCGCACCAGCAAGCCGGTCAGCGCCACGATGCGCGAAACCATCTACCAATGCACCAACGTGGAATGCGGCCACACCTTTGTGGCCACCACCGAGATTGTGCGCACGCTGAGCCCCAGCGCCACGCCTGACCCCACCGTCAACCTGCCGCTGTCTACCCATGTGCGCCGCGACATGATGCGCGTGGTCCTCGACAACGCAGGCGAGGCGGCCCATGACGCCCAATTCACCCCGCCCATCACGGGCGACCTGTTTGCCGGCGACAAGCCCACGGGCGCGAGCAGCTAGCGCCTGAGCCGCTCAATAGCGGCCACCCAACACCAACCCCAATCAATTTTTGCAAGGCCTGCGGGTCTGGCAGGGGCCTTTTTTGCCCAAAAAAGCGGAGTTTTCGAAATGAGCATGTACGCAATGCACTACCTGGCCGCCAGCGGCACGCGCCACACCCATCACATTCTGGCCAGCTGCATGCAGTCGGCATGGGATGCAGCCTGCGATATCGCCGAGCAAGCCGGCGTGCGCATCGGTGGCTTTGCTGTTGAAGGGCTGGCCCGCGCATGAAGCAAGACAAGGCCGAAGCCAACGCAGTGGCAGCCGCATTGCCCTATGGCCTGCGCAAGCTGCCGGTGCGCGATGTGCCGCAGCTGCAATGCCTGGCGCCTGACTTTGAGATTGCTACGCGAAAGCCTTCGCGCCCTGCACCCATAGTGCCACCGCTCAAGAATCAAGGGGTCACTGTCGAGGAAGCCAAGGCCATGCTCGATGGCCTGCGCGATGAGTTTGCAAAAAAGGCCAGCGGCGGGCTGTACCGCGATGCAGCCGATGCCGAATGGCGCAGTCTGCCCATTGAAATGCGCGAATGCCTGCTGCGCGTAGCTGGTGTGCGGGCCAAGAGCAAGCCCGAGCTGCACAGCTTGGCCAGCCGCGCCTGGCAAGAAATGCCGGATACCGAGCGCGAAGCCATCAAACGTGTGGTGCGCTTGTTCAAACGCTATGTGCTGCCGCTGTCGGCCCTGGCCGCCAAGGTCTAAACCATGGTCAGCCCCATCCCCCGCCAAGAGCCCAAGCGCAATAGCGTGCATGAGTGGTTGCAAAACCGCCCAACCCACGCACTGGCTGACGCCCATCTGGAACGGATCGTGGAATCTGCGCCCGTAGAGTGGCAGGAGGCCTTGCGCACGCGCTATGCCTATGTGGAGCTGACCCCGCAGAACGACCCCAAGCGCCAGGGCGATAAATCGGCGCGCTACATCAAGCGCGGCACGGTGGCTTATGACAAGTGGGAACTGGAGCAAGCACCCGAGAGCTTCCGCGCCTGGGATCGCATGCAAGCCATGGCCGACTTCGAAGACAAGTTTGGCGCCGCGCTGCGGTTCAACCTGAGCGACGAAGAGATCCGCGACTGGGCCAATAAGCTGGTTTTTGATGTGGAAGAGCTGGACGCCTGGGCCGCTGTAGCCGGTGTGCCGCTGCATGCCCGCGTGGACATGGTGCGCAAGATCGCGCGCGTGATCGGTATCACCGAAGAACAGCCCATCAAAGGTGAGCCAGCCATTAAGCGGGCCAAAGACCCCAAGTGGTGGCGCCGCCGCCTGCGCAGTCACGTTGCCCGCGTGGTGGAGGCTGGCTTTATCAGCATGGGCCAGGTGCATTTGCGGGAAGGCAAATACGTCAGCAATGCAGGCATGACACGCCGCCGCCAGCAGGTGGCACGCAACGCCGCCACCCTGCAGCAAACCTTGTTCACTAACGAAGCGGGCCAGGTCTACAACCTGGGCGAACTGGCAGCCCTGGGCACCAGCAATCCGCTGGTGCGTGGTGGCGAGCTGATGACCCGTATCCGGGGCGCCGAAGAATATGCAGATCAACGGGCGCATGTGGGCTTGTTTGTCACCCTGACAGCGCCAAGCCGCTTTCATCCCATCACGGTGGGCGGGGGCAAGCCGGTGCGCAATAAGAACTACAGGGGCGCGACACCGCGCGATGCGCAGCTGTGGTTGCGTGACAAATGGACCAAAACCCGGGCCAGCCTGAACCGCCAGAATGTGCGCCCCTACGGCCTACGCGTGGCCGAACCCCACCACGACGGCACCCCACACTGGCACGCCTTGTTTTGGGTGGAGACGGAAGCCCAAGCCGAGCAGCTGGAAGAAACCATTCGGCACTACTGGCTCAGTGATGGCGGCGATGAACCCGGCGCCAAGCAGAACCGCGTCAACATCAAACGGATGGTGTCGGGTGGTGCTGCTGGTTACGTGGCCAAGTACATATCCAAGTCCGTGGGCCACCATGCCCTGGCTGAGCATTACGACTTGGTGGACGGTGAGCTGATCGAAATGCGGATGACGGCCCCCGCGCTTGAGGGCGAGGCAGGGCAAGCCACGGCTATCGACGGCGCCACACCAGCAAAGAAGGCCAAGCCGGAAATCGTCAACGGCCATTTGCGTGTGGATGCCTGGGCCGCTACTTGGGGCATTCGCCAATTCCAAACCATCGGCATGCCATCGGTGACGGTGTGGCGTGAGCTGCGCCGGGTGACGCATGACCAGCTGGAGCTGTTTGACCGTGAGGGCGACAGCCAAACCGTGCAGGCGTTTCGCGCCTGCCATCGCAATGGCGAGATCAAGGCCAACTGGTGCGAGTTTATGGAGGCCATGGGCGGCCATGCACGCAAGCGCACCGACTGGCACCTGGCCCCCGTTCGCCGCCATGTGGAAGAGGGCGCCGCCAACAAATACGGGGAAGAACTGAAATGCGGGCGACTGATTGGCTTGACGCCACAGCGCGGGCGCATGTGCGGGCGCTACCTAGTGAGCCGCCGCATTGCATGGAAGCCCTTTATTCAAACCGCCGAATCTGCTGCAGGTGCTGCAGTGGACGGCCCGAATTTTGAGCATGAAGAAGGCCAAGCGCAGGGCGTAGGTGCAACCGCGTCCCGGCAGGCTCTGCCTGCCGCTTGGACTCGTTTCAATAACTGTACGGCCCGCCTGGATGCGACCCAAAACACCGAGTTGCTGACCACCAGATTGCAGGAATTGGGCAGCTTAGAGGCCGCAATCGAGGCCGTCGAGTTTGAGGAAGGTGCATGGCTATGACCAAAACCCCCGCCCAGATCAACGCCACCAACGCCCAGCAGGGCCGCCGCATGCGCGAAGTCAGCCCACTGCTGCAGCAGGCCCTGGATGCAGGCCGCCGCGTGTGCGACGACATGCAGGACGGCCCCGAAGCCCGCCAGGCCATGAAGCGCGAGATTTTGGAGATTGCCGACACCGATGAGCGCCTGCTTGTCGGCCTGGTCGCCGGCCTGACCCACCCGCGCCTAAAGCGCGCCGATTTTGCCACCACCACCCAGCAACCAAAGGAGTAAGTGCCATGAACGCAAAACGCACGGAGCCCCGCACCCACACCTATCAGCGCAGGCCAGGCGCATATGTGGGCTCCGGCCACGACGCCAGCCACCTGGCCGCAGTTTTTGCGGCCGAGCGCGAGCGCCTGGCCAACGAAGCCGCTAAGTCCAAGCGCCGCCGTAAGCCCAAGGCCGAAGCAATGGCCAGCACCGACAAAAACCCCAACCAGCTCTGCCTGGTTGCCTGATCCCACCGAAAGACCAACACCATGCGACAAACCACCGAAATCCAACCCATGCGCAGCTACCGCGCCTTCGTCTATCCCCGCACCGCCAGCGCCTGGGACTTGGAGGGCGAGGAAGGCAGCAAGCTGGTGGACAGCATCCACCTCAAAGCCGCGAGCAGCGAAGACGCTGCCGAAAAGGCCCGCCATGTCACCGGCAAAGCCGTTCTGCGTGTTGAGCGAAAGGACTGAGCAAAATGAAGCGAGACGCCTTTTCCTTGCCCCTGTCGTTTCCCGGCGAGCTGATCATTGACAACTTCGCGGGCGGCGGCGGCACCAGCACCGGTCTGGAAGCCGCATTTGGCCGCCCCGTGGATATCGCCATCAACCACGATCCCGAGGCGCTGGCCATGCACGCAGCCAACCATCCACACACCAAGCACCTGTGCGAGAGCGTGTGGGATGTGAAGCCGGCCGAGGTGACGGGCAACCAGCCCGTTGCCCTTGTGTGGCTGTCCCCTGACTGCAAGCATTTCAGCAAGGCCAAGGGCGGCACGCCTGTGAACAAGCGCATTCGAGGCCTGGCCTGGGTTGGTATGCGTTGGGCGGCTGTGTGCAAGCCCCGTGTGCTGATGTTGGAGAACGTGGAGGAATTCCAGACCTGGGGGCCGTTGATCGTGGGCGAGGATGGCACGGCCAGGCCAGACCCTGCGCGCAGGGGCAAGACGTTTGAATCGTTCGTGCGCCAGTTGAGGGGCCTGGGCTACCAGGTGGAATGGCGGGAGCTGCGCGCAAGCGACCACGGCACGCCCACCATCCGCAAGCGCTTGTTTCTCGTCGCGCGCCGCGACGGCCTGGCCATTACCTGGCCTGAGCAGACGCATGCCGAGGCTACAGACCGCCGCGTGCTGGCTGGCAAGCTGGCAGAGCAGCGCACTGCGGCCGAGTGCATCGACTTCGCCCTGCCCGCCGAAAGCGTGTTTGGCCGCAAGCGCGCCCTGGTCGACAACACCATGCGGCGGGTGGCCAAGGGCCTGTGGCGCCATGTGCTGACCAGTGCGAGCCCGTTCATCGTGGGCGACAGCGCGCCATTCCTGAACGAACATGCCAACAGCAGCAGCCAGCGCACGATGGCCGCCGACGCTCCCCTGCGCACCATCTGTGCCCAGGTCAAGGGCGGCCACTTTTCGGTGGTGGCTCCTACCCTGGCCCCGCTGCGCGGCACGACAGAGCAGCACCTGCTGAGCCATTCTGTGGATGCGCCACTGTCCACAGTGGCCGCAGGCGGCACCCACCATGCGCTGGTGGGTGCCAATCTCATCACCATCGGCTACGGTGAGCGCGCCGGCCAAGAGCCCCGCGTGCAGGACATTCAGACCCCGCTGGGCACCGTGGTGGCCGGTGGTGTCAAAAGCGCCCTGGCCATGGCCCATATCACCAAGTTCAACACCGGCAGCGTGGGCAGCGCCATGGATGCGCCTTTGCCGACTGTGACCGCCGGCGGCACGCCCAAGCGGCCAAGCACCGGCATCCAAATGGGCATTGTGGCCGCGCACCTGACCCACCTCACCCATCACGGCGAACGAAGCGGCCACGATCCACGGCAGCCGTTGCGCACTGTCACCGGTGCACACCGTGGTGAACAAGCAATGGTGGCCGCATGCCTGGAGCAGGCCAACGGCGGCTTCTACGACGGCGACGGGCGCGCGGCTGATGATCCCATGTCAACCATCACGGCGGCCGGCAGCAACCAGCGCCTGATAACCGCCTACCTGGTGAAGTACTACAGCGAGGGCGGCCAGGACAGCGCCTGCAGCGTACCAATGCACACGGTGCCCACCAAAACCCGAATGGGCCTGGTGCAGACGGCCCAGGTGCTTGCGCACACGCTGTCGCCAGAGCATGAGCAGCGTGCGCGCCAGTGTGCTGAGCTGCTGAAAAAGCACCTGCCCGAGCAGTTTCCCGATGTGGCCGAGCTGGTGATGATGTGGCACGCGGGCAACTGGTGGGCACTGGTTGACATCACCTTGCGCATGCTCAAGCCGCGCGAGCTGTTCCGCGCCCAAGGCTTCCCCAAGGACTACCGCTTTGAACGTGTGCCAGATCCTGACCTTCTGTTCCGCAACGGCAAACAAGTGGAGGGCAACCCGCTGGACTTGCCGCAGATCGGCCTAAGCACCACCGCCCAGGTTCGCATGTGCGGCAACTCAGTCTGCCCGCCAGTGGCCGAAGCCCTGGTGCGCGCCAATTTCGCCCATGAGGCACTTATTTATGGAGCTCAACATGCTTGAACATGACCTGCAAACCATGACGCGCCAGGAATGGCAGCGGCAGTTTGCAAAGCATCTGATCGACACGGCCGACTGTGGCGAACACTTCGCCATGAAGCGCGCGGCCGACTTCGCCAGGGAATTGGAAGAAGAGGCCCTAGCAGTTATGCGGGCCGGCCTTGGTAACGGCGTGAAGTGGGAAAACCCGATCTGGTATGCCAATGAAGAAATGGCGAGTTGGAGCGACGATCTATGAAAACACCAATCCACAGCCGGGCAATGACGCGCGGCCTCTATCGCAAGGCGGCGCCGATGATGGCACTGATGGTGCGCAAGAACATGGAGGCCGAATACACCAGCGTGGGGCTGCACTGCGTGCAGGCCGATCACCAGTCAAACCAGACCGAGCTGCTTGCCCGCCTAGCCTACCTGCTTGGGATGGGTGCAGAGATTGCGCGAGCCATTCCGGTGGCCGGCGACAACCGGCCAGGCCTGCACCAGGCGCTGGCCACCGTGGTGGACATGGCGGTGGACGGGCACCGCTGGGATTCCAGCTGGGGCGCCCAGCTGTCGCTGGCCGCCGATATCAGCATCGACCTGTTTTGCAGCTACTCAAACCTGGCGCGAAGGTTTGAGCCTGGCGCGCGCCTCCTGTCGCAGCATGTGATGGCGGGCACTGTGAGTGACGATGTGATCAGGCCGGTGGAATTCCCGAACGGGAATGAAGGGGCCTAAGCGGTGTGTCTGGCTGCTGAATATTCCCGCTAGGGAATACCAGCGGAATCAACGAAGCGTAAACAGGGAGATATGGCCATGGGCATTTACCGCATGAACAAAGAAGAAGTACTGGCAGAAATGGACGTGGCCGAAATGACGCTGCGCAACCTGATTGAAAACCACGGCTTCCCGCACCCGCGCAAGGCTGGTCCACAAAAGCTGTTCTGGCTGGTCAGCGAGATTTTGACTTGGTTGGAAGAATGCCCCAAAGCTTGGCAAGGTTAAATTTCATATTCGTGCAGTCTGGTGTTAAATTCTAGCTTGAATTATTTACACAAATACTAGTTGGTGAAGGGGGTGCAAATGGGTAAAGGATATAAATCTCTTAATGTGTGTATGTATTGCGGAAGCACGGAGAATCTTACGAAAGAGCACATTGTCAACTACGGCATAAACGGTGAGTTAACTCTTAAAAATTCGAGCTGTAAATCCTGTAATGGGATTACTTCGCGGAACGAAGAATCTGTTCTAAGAGGGCAGATGGGGCAGGCTAGAATTGTTGGAGGGTTAAGAACCAGAAATCCGGAAAATCGACCAGACTCCATAAAGATAAATGTATCAAGCGTGACCGGCGAGTCCGAGGAGTTAGACGTACCCATAAAGGAGGCAACGGCATTTTTGCATATACCGTTGTTTACAGAGGCAAGTTTTTTGTCTGGCGGTAAACGTAAGGCGGGGGCTGAGGTATGCGGATTCGATACCCTGTACTTTGGAGAGAATCCAAAGGATTTTTTGCTTAAAGAGAATTATCATGGCATTACTGATAGAGTGAGAATCGATGTTCATGCTTTCGCTAAGCTTCTAGCAAAAACAGCTTATGCATTTTATGTTGCCGAGAAGGGATTATTTCCTAGGTCTGAAAGTCCAGCGCTTGCATTAATGAATGGCGAGTTGAGGGACACAAGTATCTGGGTGGGTAGTAGCTTTCAACCTTTGGCTAAAAAAACTTCGGAATTACACCAATTGGAAACTAAGGTGGTAAAAATTCGTACTGGCAAAGAAGTTGAAATTGTTCGCGTTCAGCTGTTCGCGCCTGCAGGAACGTGCATCTATGAGGTTGTAGTTAGAGCTGCAAAGTGGCGGCTTTATTTAAAGTAAAACTCAAAAACTTGCGGTGGTGAAATTTGCCCACTCCTGCATGATCACTGTCCGTTTCTCCAGCATGTCGCCGCGTCTATACGCGGCTTCTGTTTTTGTGTCGATAGCATGAGCCAAGCACAGCTCTATCGCATCGCGTGGATGGTGCGTGCATTCCCCGGCCCAATCGCGGAAGGTGGAGCGGAAACCATGCGGCACGGCTTCGGGGTAGTGCCGGCGCATCACCGCAGTTAGGGACATATCGGAGAGCATGCCGCCGCGATTGGACACAAACACCAGCTCGTCCGGCTCGCCTGGCTTCAATTGGTTCAACATGGCGAGTGCCTGCGCAGGCAACGGCACCCGGTGAAGGCGTTTGCTTTTCATGCGTTCAGCGGGCACCAGCCATAGGCCAGCAGATAGATCTAGTTCTCCCCAGCGCATACCGCGAAGTTCGCCGGATCGCGTCGAAGTCAAAATGAGCATCTGCAGCGCGCGTGCGCTTTGGCCTTTGACACTGCAAAGGCGCCGATAAAAATTAGGCAGGGCGGCGTAAGGCACGGCGGGGTGATGTTGAACCGGTGCCACCTTGTTAGGATTCGCTAAAACGTGTTCTAGCAGGCCCTTCCATTTGGCAGGGTTAGGCCCGCTGCGATGACCGTGGACGGTTGACCAATCAAGGATTTGCTCGATGCGCCCGCGCACACGTGTGGCTGTTTCTGTCTTGGTCTTCCAAATTGGAGACAGGACACGCAGCACATGCGCCTGTTCAATGTCTGCCACGTTCAGGTGGCCCATGACGGGGAAAGCGTAGGTTGCCAGCGTGCTGCGCCACTGGTTGACGTGCTTGAGGTTTCGCCAGGTGCTTTCATGCTCCTTGATGAACTTCTCTGCTGCTTGCTCAAACGGCATTTGGTAGGAAGCAGCGAGGCGGGCGGCCTCACGTTCAGCGGCACGCGCTTGCAAAGGATCAGCGCCACTGTTGCGAAGGGTGAGGGCCGATCGAGCGGCATCTCTTGCAGCTGCCAGCCCCACAGCGGGATAGCTGCCCAAGCCCATGCGCTTACGCGCGCGATGGTGTGTGTATCGATAGACCCATGAACGAGAACCGCCGATGATCTGCAGATACAGCCCGGTTACCCCTCCGACTGCGTGCGCACCTTCCTCGCGTAGGCGAGAGACTTCCAGGGCAGTTTTTTCAAGGATGCGTTTAGGCATAGGGCAGTTCCACAGGCCATCAGATAGGCCAACAAAATTTAGATTGGGGTAGTTAGGCGTTCCAGGTAAATACTGTATATAACACCAGTTAACTAAGCGTAACACGTTGGAGTATATAGAGCAATAGGCCGCGAATGGGCATAAAAAAAGCACCCTCAAGGGGTGCTTTTCAGTGTTCTGGCGGAGAAGGCGGGATTCGAACCCGCGGTGGGCTATTAACCCACACACGCTTTCCAGGCGTGCGACTTAAACCACTCATCCACCTCTCCGCATGTTTTGTACTTTTTACATCCTGTGGTGGCCAGGAAATAAAAAGCCAAGCGTGGACAGCTTGGCTGACATTTCACCTGTTGACTGGCGGAGAAGGCGGGATTCGAACCCGCGGTGGGCTATTAACCCACACACGCTTTCCAGGCGTGCGACTTAAACCACTCATCCACCTCTCCAGTCGGTGAAGCGTGTATTCTAGCCTGAAATTTGGCGCCTTCTGGCAAAGCGGGGCCTTGTTTGGCAAAAATGCAGCGCCTCCCCAGAAGGGGTGGCGCTGCATGCATGTTCGCACGCTTGGCGTCTGCGTGATTTACACGCTGCCCTTGCCGGTCTGGATCATGCGCATGGCCGAGGTGATCAGGCTGGAGACCTCGGTCATGTTGCTGGGGACGACCAAGGTGGTGTTGGCATCGCTAGCCAGTCGACCGTAAGCATCGACGGCTTGCTCGGCCACTTTCAGCTGCACGGCTTGCTCGCCGCCAGGTTGGCGGATGGCGATGGCGATGCGCTCCAGTGCTTGCGCGGTGGCATCGGCCACGGCGGTGATGGATGCGGCCTCGCCTTGTGCCTTGTTGATGGCGGCTTGCTTCTCGCCTTCGGAGCGGGCGATGAAAGCTTCGCGCTCACCGGTCGCGATATTGATTTGCTCTTGGCGGCGGCCTTCGGAGGCGGCAATCAGCGCGCGCTTTTCACGCTCGGCGGTGATCTGCGCTTGCATGGAGCGCAGGATTTCTGCTGGTGGCGTCAGATCCTTGATTTCATAGCGCAGCACCTTCACGCCCCAGTTGAGGGCCGCCTCGTCAATGGCTGCGACGATCTGGGCGTTGATCATGCCTCGCTCTTCAAAGGTCTTGTCGAGTTCCAGCTTACCGATCACGCTGCGCAGCGAGGTTTGGGCCAGCTGGGTGACGGCCATGATGTAGTTGGACGAGCCGTAGCTGGCACGCATCGGATCGGTGACCTGGAAGTACAGGATGCCGTCCACTTGCAGCTGCGTGTTGTCGCGGGTAATACAGACCTGGCTGGGGACATCCAGCGGGATTTCCTTGAGGCTGTGTTTGTAGGCCACCTTATCGACAAAGGGGATGATGAAGCGCGGGCCGGGGGCCAGGGTGCCGGCGTAGCGGCCCAGGCGTTCTTTGACCCAGGCGTGCTGCTGGGGAACGATCTTGACGGACATCGCGATAAAGATGATGGCGATGACAAATATGACGACGGCAACTTCCATGGATTCTCCTCGTGGGCGCGCTCGGCGGGCAACGCGCCAGTTTTTTCAGTGATCGGCTGGGGGCAAGCCCCTGGCTCAAAGGTCTTGGCCATTACACCATGCTGGTGTGACGGACCAAGGCGGGGTTGCGGGGCATGGCTTTGGCAGTGCTTGTTATGTTTGTACGCCCCAGGTTTTAGGGGGTGGCGGGGTTGGCGGGTTCCACAAGCAGGCGGTTGCCTTCCAGCCGCACCACACGGTAGGTGCCGGCCAGCGCAGGGTGTTGGCCCAGCAGTGCCGCAGTCCAGGGCGCGCCGCGGTAGCGTACCTGGGCGGTGCGGTCAGCATCCCATTGCTCAACATGGATGTGCTCGCCAATGTCCAGGTGCATATCCTGGTCGCGCTCCCCAGAGAGCAGCGAGCCACGGCGCTTTTGCCGCATGTAGCAGGCCAGCACCGTACCAGCGCCGACGACGGCGGCCACCAGGATTTGCACCACCTCGCCGGCACCCAGGTGCGCAGCGATGGCGGCAGCGGCCATGCCAATCGCCACCATCAGCAAATACAGCGTGCCGGTGAGCAGCTCGGCGACGACGGCCAAGCCGGTCAGCAGCCACCACACGGTTGATATCTCCATAACTCTCCCCCTTTGTTCGATGACGTTTGTAGGCTGATTGTGCGATATGCCGACCAATTTTGCGGCAATTGGCGTGGGATACATAAAAAGGGCGTGCAAATTCCGTACACTTCGCGGCTGTTTCGATTGTTTTAGTGAGGCCCGCGCTGCGGGAACGCCCATGAAGTTTCGCTTTCCCATCGTCATCATTGACGAGGACTTTCGCTCGGAAAATACTTCCGGCCTGAGCATCCGCGATCTGGCTCATGCCATCGAGGAGGAAGGCTTTGAAGTGCTGGGCGTCACCAGCTACGGTGATTTGCGGCAGTTTGCACAGCAGCAAAGCCGTGCCAGCGCTTTTATCCTGTCGATCGATGACGAGGAGTTTCAGCTGGGCGGTGGTGATGACGAGGTCGTGCACAACCTGCGTGACTTCATCACCGAGGTGCGCCGCAAGAACCCGGATGTACCAATCTACATCTACGGTGAGACGAAGACCAGCCGCCATCTGCCCAACGACATCTTGCGTGAGCTGCACGGCTTCATCCATATGTTTGAGGACACACCGGAGTTCGTGGCCAAGCACATTCTGCGCGAAGCCAAGAACTACCTCGAAGGCATCCAGCCGCCGTTCTTCAAGGCGCTGCTGGACTATGCGGAAGACGGCTCCTACAGCTGGCACTGCCCCGGCCACGGCGGCGGTGTGGCTTTCTTGAAGAGCCCCATTGGCCAGATGTACCACCAGTTCTATGGCGAGAACATGCTGCGCGCCGACGTCTGCAATGCGGTGGAAGAGCTGGGCCAGCTGCTGGACCACAACGGCGCCATTGGTGAGAGCGAGCGCAATGCGGCCCGCATCTTCAATGCCGACCACTGCTTTTTTGTGACCAACGGCACCTCCACCTCAAACAAGATGGTCTGGCACCACACGGTGGCTCCGGGCGATGTGGTGGTGGTGGACCGCAACTGCCACAAGTCCATCCTGCACTCCATCATCATGACGGGTGCGATTCCGGTTTTCTTGAAGCCCACGCGCAACCATTTCGGCATCATCGGCCCGATCCATGAGAGCGAGTTTTCGCCCAAGACGATCGAAGCCAAGATTGCGGCGAACCCGCTGCTCAAGGGCGTGGATGCCAAGTCGGTCAAGCCACGGGTGCTGACCCTGACGCAGTCGACCTATGACGGCGTGCTCTACAACACGGAGACCATCAAGCAAAAGCTCGATGGCTATGTCGACAACCTGCACTTTGACGAAGCCTGGTTGCCGCATGCGGCTTTCCACCCCTTCTATGGCAGCTACCACGCCATGGGCAAGAAGCGCGCGCGCCCGAAGCACTCCGTTGTTTACGCGACCCAGTCCATCCACAAGCTGCTGGCCGGTATCAGCCAGGCATCACATGTACTGGTGCAAGACAGCCAGACGCAAAAGCTGGACTTCAACCTGTTCAACGAGGCGTACCTGATGCACACCTCGACCAGCCCGCAGTACAGCATCATCGCCAGCTGCGATGTGGCCGCCGCGATGATGGAGCCGCCCGGCGGCACCGCGCTGGTGGAAGAGTCGATTCTGGAGGCGCTGGACTTCCGCCGCGCAATGCGCAAGGTGGATGATGAGTTTGGCGAGGACGACTGGTGGTTCCAGGTCTGGGGTCCCGATGCCCTGGCTGACGAAGGCGTGGGTTCGGCCCAGGACTGGATCATTCGCGGCCCCGACGCATCGCGCAAGTCCAAGGGCAAGAACGGCAAGGAGTTCGACAACTGGCACGGCTTTGGCGATCTGGCTGATGGCTTCAACATGCTGGACCCGATCAAGTCGACCATCGTGACGCCGGGCCTGGACCTGGACGGCGACTTTGACGAGACCGGCATCCCCGCGTCCATCGTCACCAAGTACCTGGCCGAGCACGGTGTGGTGGTTGAGAAGACGGGTCTTTACTCGTTCTTCATCATGTTCACCATCGGCATCACCAAGGGCCGCTGGAACACCATGCTGACGGCGCTGCAGCAGTTCAAGGACGACTACGAGAAGAACCAGCCAATGTGGCGCATCCTTCCCGAGTTTTGCCAGCAGCACAAGCGCTATGAGCGCATGGGCCTCAAGGACCTGTGCCAGCACGTACACCAGCTCTACGCCAAGTACGACATCGCCCGTCTGACCACGGAGATGTACCTGTCGGACCTGACTCCTGCGATGAAGCCTTCGGACGCTTTCGCGCACATTGCCCGCCGCAAGACGGACCGTGTGGAAATCGATCAGCTCGAAGGCCGTGTCACCGTTGGTCTGGTCACGCCATACCCACCGGGCATTCCGCTGCTGATTCCGGGCGAAGTCTTCAACAAGAAGATTGTGGATTACCTCTTGTTTGCGCGTGAGTTCTCCAAGCTCTGCCCGGGCTTTGAGACCGATATCCACGGTCTGGTGGAGTTGGTGGACGAGGATGGTGAAGTGCGCTACTACGCCGATTGCGTGGCCCTGGATGCCAGCGACCAGGCAGTGCAGACCCAGGTGGTGTCTGCCCCGGTCGCTTCGTCCAAAAAGCGCAGCCCCATGCTCGCCAGCAAGGCCCCAGCATCGACTGCCAAAAAGCGCTCGACGGCCGCGATGAAGAAAGCACTTCAGGCAGAAAAGCCCATGGGTGATGCCAGCGACGGTGTCGTGTCGCCGGTCGCAAAAAAGCCGCAGGCAGCACCCAAGCCTCGCAGCGTCGCCAAGCCGCGTTCACCGAAGGTGTGATCGGCAAGGCCGAAATGAGCAGGGGATTTTGAGTCCCCTGCGTCGTCCTTCCAAAAAAGCAGCGCTTGCGCTGTTTTTTTTACGTCTGGCCGGCGCTCAGGGTTCCATCGACTGATGGTTGGCGCCGTCAGGTGGCATCCCTTCTTCACGCACGCGCCAGAACGTCGCAAAGCGGGGTTTTCCGCTGTCGTGCAGGCCGCTGTACCGGTAGGTCACCCAGCTGCCGATGGCCGGAGGATGGCGCCGCTGTTTGTCGCTCAAACCGCTGCCAAGTTTGAAGGTGATCCCATCCGCGGTGCGCACCAGCAACGCGCCGGTGAGCCCCAGGTATTTGCCGTGCCCGGGCGCATAGCCGACGACCTGGGCTTCCGCATCTTCATAGGGCTTGAGCTTGAGCACAGCATCGCCGCGGCCGCTGCGGTACAAGGCACTGGCTTTGTGCAGCATCAGGCCCTCGCCGCCTTCGCGCACGACGCGCTCCATCTGCGCCATCAGGCGGGTTTCGTCGGTCTCGATCCATTGCGGTGCGGCCTGCACCCAGGGCTGCTGTACGGCGGCTACAAACTGCGTCATAGCCTGCATGCGCTGCGTAAAACTGCCCGGCGCCGCCGTTGCATCAAACACCATAAAGCGCAGGTCTTTCCACTCTGCATCGGTCGGTATAGCCTTGCGGGTGATGGATTGGGCGCGTGCAAACTGGCCGCGCCCGGCCCAAAGCTCCCCCTCCATCGGCGTGGTGGGCCAGCCCGCCGTGTACCAAGGCGGCGCGGCGATGGGGGTGCCCTGGCGTGTCCAGAGCGCTTGGCCATCCCAGTAGCCGCGAACACCATCGTATTTCTCGCTCACCCAGTACCGCTGCAGATCGAGCCCGCCCGGGTATTTTTGGGCAAGCCACAAGGCCGGCTTGGTGCTGGCCTGGGCCAGTGCCGCGAAGCAGCAGAGCAGGGCGGCCAGCCATAGCTGGCGCCACCATGGACGGGAATAAATACGCATGCAGCCCCCTCAGAATGCGGCCGAAATGGCCGTCTATCTGCATGCTAGCTTTGATAGTCATAGACTGCCAACCGCCACTGTGGTGCAGTGAGGTAAGCAGATGTTGGTAGGGGGCTAAGGCTGGTAGTTAATGAGGCCGCGATTGCAGACGTGCATACAGCCCGCCCAGCTCCATCAGCTGCTGGTGCGTACCTTGCTCGGCCACCTGGCCCCGCTCCATCACGATGACGCGGTCCGCGTGCTCGATGGTAGAGAGGCGGTGGGCAATGACCAAGGTAGTGCGGCCTTTCATCAGGCGCGAGAGAGCCTCTTGCACCAAACGCTCGGATTCGGTGTCGAGTGCCGAGGTGGCTTCATCCAGGATCAGGATCGGCGCGTTTTTGTACAGTGCCCGGGCAATCGCCAAGCGCTGGCGTTGGCCACCAGACATTTGATTGGCATTGTGGCCCACGATGCTGTGGATGCCCTGGGGCTGGCGCTCGACAAAATCCTGCAGGTTGGCGGCAGCCAGGCATTCGAGCAGGCGCGGTTCGTCGACTTCCTGGCCCAGTGCCACATTGGCGGCAATGCTGTCATTGAACATCACCACATCCTGGCTCACCATGGCGAACTGGTTGCGCAGGCTGTGCAGGTCCCAATCCGGCAAGGCCACGCCATCAATGCTGATCTGGCCTTCGCTAGGCTCCACAAAGCGTGGCAGCAGGTTGACCAGGGTGGTCTTGCCCGCGCCTGATGGGCCGACCAGGGCGACGACTTCACCGGGGTGGATCATCAGACTCAGGTGGCGCAGTGCAGGGGCTTTGTCATCGCCAAAGGCCACGCTGACATCCTGCAGCGCGATGGCGCCGCGTGCTTGATCCACCTTGTAGCCGCCGCCTTGCTCAGGCGGGATTTCTTCCAGCAGGCCCAGGCCGCGCTCCAATGCGGCAACGCCCCGGGTCAGCGGGTTGGCCACGTCGGCCAAGCGGCGGATGGGTGCGATCAGCATCAGCATCGCAGAGATAAAGGCCACAAAGCCGCCGACGGTCACATCCTTGGCATTGATGCCAGTGGTACGGCTCTGCCAGAGCGCAATGCAAATCACAGCAGACAGCGCAACCGCTGCGAGGAGCTGGGTCAGCGGCGTCATGGCTGCGGAGGCAATGGTGGCCTTGATGGCCAGCTGGCGCAGCTTGCGGCTGAGAATCTGGAAGCGACCAGACTGGCTGGCCTGGGCGGCATGGATGCGCACCATGCGGTGTGCGAGCACATTTTCTTCGACCACATAGGCCAGCTCATCGGTGGCTTGCTGGCTGGCCTTGGTGATGTGATAAAGCCGTTTGGAGAGCTTTTTCATGATCCAGGACACGCTGGGTAGCAGCACGGCGACGATCAGCGTCAGCTGCCAGTTGAGGTAGAGCAGGTACATCAACAGCGCGATGACCGTAAAGCCATCGCGCGAGAGCATCAGCAGGGCTTGCACGATGAGGGTGGAGCCGTTTTGCACTTCGTACACCACCGTGTTGGACAGTGCGCTGGCCGACTGCTTGGTGAAGAGCCCCAGGTGCGCATCAAGCACGCGGCCAAACAGGTTCTCGCGCAGGCGCATCATGCCGTCGTTGGCGATGCGGGCCAGCGCGTACTGGTTGATGAACTGCGCCAGGCCACGAATAAAAAATACCCCCACGATGGTGACTGGCACTGCCCAGAGTGGAAGGGTCCCGCCGGTAAAGCCTTGGTCGAGCAGGGGCTTGAGCAAGGCGGGGATGGCCGGCTCCGTGCTTGCTACGACGATGGTGGCAAGGATGGCGAGCACCCAGGTCCAGCGTTGGTAGCCAAAGTAGGGCGCCAGGCGCGACAGGCGTGCGCGCAGTGGCATCTGCGCAACGCTGCCAGCCGGTTTGTTGCCTTCGGCGCTGCCTGATGCCTCAGATGCACGCGAAGAAGATGGTTTTTCAGTTGTGGACATGTGGAGGTGATTCTAAAATGCACGGCTGTCGACGTTGGACGATAATAAAGAATTTGTGGGGTGTGTAACATCCTGCAGCCTTCAAGGCTTGTCATGCATAGCGCATTTATGATGGTCGGTAATGACTAAAACACGCTTCCCATCTCTCATCACGGAGGCGGCCAAGCCGCTTATCCATCGTCGTCACGTTTTGGGAGCTGCTCTCGCGGCTCCTGCAGTTCCCGCCCTGGCGCAGTTCCGGGTCGAGATCACAGGCGTTGGCATCAAGCAATTTCCCATCGCCTTACCCCAGTTTCGTGGTGAAGACGGTTCGCCCCAAAAAATCTCGGCCATCGTGCAGGCCGACCTGGTGCGCAGCGGACGCTTCAAATCCATCGATGCATCGGGGGAGCAACTCGACGAAAGCTCCCGTCCTGATGTCGCCAAATGGACGGCCAATGGCGCTGAGTATCTGTCGGTCGGCAGTGTCACCCGGGGCGCCAACGGTTTTGATGTGCGCTTCCGCTTGTGGGATGCGGTCAAGGGTGCAGACCTTGGTGGCCAGAGCTACAACGTGCCTCAAGCCGATCTGCGCTTGGTGGCGCACAAAATCTCCGACTACATCTACGAAAAAGTCACTGGCGAAAAGGGCGTGTTCTCGACCCGCATCGCCTATGTGACCAAGGCCGGTCCCCGCTATACGCTGTGGGTAGCGGATTCGGATGGTGAGAACGCGCAATCGGCGCTGGCCAGCCCAGAGCCCATCATCTCGCCCACCTGGTCACCCGCCGGCACGCAATTGGCGTATGTGTCCTTTGAGTCACGCAAGCCCGTGGTCTATGTGCATGAGGTCTCGTCGGGCCGCCGCCGCCTAATTGCCAACTTCCGCGGCTCCAACAGCGCGCCCGCCTGGTCGCCCGATGGCAGCACCTTGGCTGTCACCTTGAGCCGCGATGGCGGCTCTCAGCTCTATACCATCCCCTCGGGCGGTGGTGAACCCCGCCGCTTGATGCAGAGCAGTGGTATCGATACCGAGCCGACCTACTCTAAAGACGGCCGCTACATTTACTTTGTCAGCGACCGTGGCGGTGCACCGCAGATCTACCGCGTGGGTGCCCAAGGCGGCGGTGCTGAGCGGGTCACGTTCAGCGGGTCCTACAACATTTCTCCTTCCATCAGTCCTGATGGCAAGACACTTGCTTACATCACCCGTGCCGGTGGTGGATATAAATTGCAGGTCATGGATCTGGCTTCCAGCAATGTGGAGTCGATCACCAGCACCACGAGTGATGAAAGCCCCAGTTTTGCTCCGAACAGCCGACTCATCGTCTACGCAACCCGCGAAGGCGGTCGTGAAGCACTCATGACCACGACGCTGGATGGCAAGATCAAGGCACGACTGGCTGGGCAGAGCGGAGACATACGGGAGCCCGATTGGGGCCCATACCAGCCCTAAGATTGGTTTTTGGTAGTTAATTATTTTTATACGAGAAAATCGTTTCGGAGAGTTTTACATGTTGTCATTTAAGAAAGCTTCGCTGGCCCTGGTGGCTGCTGCCGTGTTGGCTGGTTGCAGCTCTGCACCTCCTCTGGATAACGCACCTGTCGAAGACAAGGGTGCTGCCACCGCCAATAACGGCGCTGGCGCCGGTGGTGTTGGCCAAAGCACCGTTCCCGGTGTAGACCTGAACAACAGCGCTGCCAATGGCCAAGGCCCGGTTGGCGTTGCACGCATTGTGTACTTTGACTTCGACAGCTACTCTGTCAAGGCCGATGCACAATCGATGCTGGACGCACACGCACGTTTCCTGAAGGCCAACCCTTCGCGCAAGGTCATGCTGGAAGGCAATACCGACAACCGCGGTGGCCGCGAGTACAACCTGGCCCTGGGCCAAAAGCGTGCAGAAGCCGTGCGCCGCTCGCTGAATGTGCTGGGCGTGAGCGACAGCCAACTCGAAGCCGTGTCCTTCGGCAAGGAAAAGCTGGCTGCAGAAGGTAACTCGGACGATGCGCACGCACAAAACCGCCGCGTTGAACTGAACTACCGTTAATAGGCTCCATGAACCTCACTCGCAGTACTCCCCGTTGGATTGCACTGGCCGCACTGCTGGCCTGTGCAAGCACCTCTCAAGCCGCTTTGTTTGAAGATGGCGATGCGCGTCGCGCCATCATTGAGCTGCGTCAGCGTGTCGACCAGCTGACCCAGGGAAACAACCAAAACGGTGAGGACACCTCGCAAGTGCGTCGCAGCCTGCTGGATTTTCAATCGCAGATTGAATCCATGCGTGGCGAGATGAACAAGTTGCGCGGTGAAAACGAGACTCTGCGACGTGAGGTTGCTGATCTGAAGCGCGGCCAGACCGATCTGGCCAAGGGCGTTGAAGCCCGACTTCAGCAGTTTGAGCCCGTGTCCGTCACCGTTGATGGGCAAGAGATCAAGGCAGATCCTGCTGAAAAGCGCGACTTTGAAGCGGCACTGGCGGTATTCCGTACCGGCAAGTTTGCCGATGCCGCCGGCGTATTCAGCAGCTTTATCCAACGCTATCCCAAGAGTGGCTATGTGCCATCGGCACGCTTTTGGCTGGGCAACGCGTACTACGCCACCCGCGATTACAAGCCCGCCATCGATAATTTCAAGCTGATCCTGGCCCAGGCGCCCGAACACATGCGTGCGCCCGATTCGGCCTTGTCCATCGCCAATTGCCAGATTGAGCTGAAGGATACCAAGGCAGCCCGCAAGACCTTGGAAGACCTGATCAGCGCTTACCCGCAAAGCGATGCGGCGGCTGCCGCCAAAGAGCGTCTCTCCAAATTGAAGTGATATGAGTGCACCGTCCCCATCGGCGCCCGATCAGCAGGACGCTGAAGCGGACGTTGACAATCAGCGACGCTTTGGAGGCCTGGACCGTTTGTTTGGCGTGGCGCCCGCTGCGCGAATGCGCGCCAGCAGTGTTGCGGTCATTGGCATTGGAGGCGTCGGCTCATGGACAGCAGAGGCGCTCGCCCGCAGTGGCGTTGCCCGCCTGCGCCTGATCGACTTGGACAATGTGGCCGAGTCCAACATCAACCGCCAGATCCACGCACTGACCGACACGATTGGCATGGCCAAGGTCGATGCGATGCGTGACCGTATCCGTCAGATCAATCCCCATTGTGAAGTCGAGCTGGTAGAGGACTTCCTCACCGCCGAGAACTGCGCTGCTCTGCTTGAAGGCGTGGACGGTTTTGTGGATGCCTGCGACCAGGTGCGTGCCAAGGCTGCAATGGCCAACTGGGGGCGGCGCAACCAGCGGCCTTTTGTCTGCATCGGTGCAGCGGGTGGCAAGCGCCTGGCCTGGAAGGTAGAGCAGGCAGACTTGTCGCAGACCACCCACGATCCCTTGCTGGCCCAAGTGCGCTATCGGCTGCGCAAAGAATACGGTGCGCCCAAAGACGGCAAGAAGATGCAGGTGGCCTGTATCTACAGCCAAGAGGCCGTTGCCGGCCCCGATCCTTCTTGCGCGGTCGATGGTGATGGCTCGCTGAACTGCCATGGCTATGGCTCGTCGGTGGCGGTCACGGCGACCTTTGGGATGTGTGCTGCCAGCTGGATTTTGGAAAAATTGGCGCATTCCCCAAAATGACAAAAAACCTACGCTATAATCTAAGTCTGTTGTGAGCAAGACCTCTTCTTAGGAATTTGTCAAGCAAACGCGGCGGGTCTTTAGCTCAGTCGGTAGAGCAGCGGACTTTTAATCCGTTGGTCGCGAGTTCGAATCTCGCAGGACCCACCAAGAGATAAGTATGAAAATCAAGCCCTTGCGCGAATAGCGCAGGGGCTTTTTTCTTGCCTGTGTTACCAAGGTTAGGCTCCTTTTCGCGAATCATAAGCGGCTGATTTTTTCCTTCGGGAGGGTGAAGGCCATTGCTGCCAGCTTTGTCCAATGCCTGATCCGCAAATGCCTTGATTCCCGATGCCGAAGATAAGGTCCAACATTGGTGCGGGCCTTCGAATGTTAGGAATAGCGGAGGCAAAAAAAAGCCACCGGCTGGGATGGCTTAAATGCCCGTAGGGTAACGGGCGGGAGGGATCTGGCTGACGATGGACTTTCTAAGCAATGCCCAAGTCTTGCGATGATCCTATCCAAGAGCCTTGCGTGGAATTTGTCTCTGATGTGAAGCTATATGTAACTTTTCGCAACTCTGCGAATCAGCGCGCTGGGCTGCACCACAGGCTGGTGTATAGGGACGCTGTACATCTTGCTCGAAACGAGAAAGCGCCCTGATCAGGGCGCTTTGGTTGGCAGCTTGAGGCTTAATGCTGGCATCGGCTGTTAAATTGGATGCGATTCTGAGCCTCACAGCGAGGGTTGGCTGAACTCAAGCCTATCCCGGATTCTTGAGGCCCGGCTAAGGCTGTGGCCGAGCGCAGCAGGTCTACTTAAGATCGTGCCGTCTCAGTGCATTCTGGGTGCGTCTGAAGAAGGGCAACGCTTTCGTTGGTTGGTCCAGATCAGCTTGTGGCGCCATGTACTGCTCCTGGGCAGGCGCATAGCGCTTTCCCGGAAACAGGCTTTCCTCGATTTTTCTAAAGGTTCTGGGGCCGACGCTGGGCATTTGCAGAAGCTTCTCCGGATAGCTCTCTGCGGCCTGCTCGATGGTGGTAATGCCATTCCTGGCGAGTACCCTCCACAAATGAGGAGGAAGTACCCCCTTCAGAGTACTGGCCGCATGGAACGATGGGTGTGCAGTGCTGGTATTCATCTCTAGCCATCCAACAAAGTGGTACTGAAACTCGGCCGCCTCTGCGCTTTTTGGGCGAAAGGCTGTCGAGTGACAAGCATAAAGATTCCCCGTAACAATAGGTATCACTGAAATTAGTGAATCTGCGATGGTTGATGCAAGCTGCACAGGTGCAGATGGATCTATGTGGGTATGGAGTTCGCTGGTCCATACGCTGATGGCAGAGGGCGGAGCACAAGGGGTTTTTTGATGCAACAACCGGAGCGATGATGCTGATCCCCTTTGGCCAGCATCTCGGCGTTCAGGGGAGCTGAAATTGAAGTCGCCTCGACAGCTTGAGCGCCGCCTGTGTTTATGTCGCTATGCCAGGGCCAAAAAAGTGGCCACCCGAAGGTGGCCAGAGGCGCTGTAAAAAGCCGTTCCTGATAGCTCAGGCATGTTCATGCAAATATAGAGAGGGAGGGAGGATGGTGCATGAACCCGGCAAAATCGTTAGATATATTCTATAGACTGATATAAATCGATTTTGCAAGGGTATTCCCTATATTTGCAAAAAAAAAGCCTGCCACCACCGGGACGGCCTGAGCTTCGGAGTTGGGGCAGTTTTCGCATTGTCCGTTGCTGCGATCCTGTGCCGAAATGCGTGACTGCAGATTGAAAGCGATCACAACTGCGTATGGCAGTGGACTTTCAATGCCACATTGTTTGGCCTCTACTGCCCTGGCGCACAGGAGCGGGCAGGGATCACACCCGCCGCATGGCAGAGGGCTTCAATACCGGTGTGGCTAAAACGCTTAGCTCAACAGCAAGCTCCCTGCATCCATGGCAGGTGGCCGTAAAAGATCGTCATTGACACCCATGGCCAGGCTTGCGCGCTCGATCGCTTGCCAGAGGTTGGCGGGCATACGCAAGATGTCTTCGGGAGAATCGGACCGGTCGATCCAGGCACTGATTTCCACATGTTGTGCGTGGGTGAGCAGGTCCAGGCTGAGCATCTCGTCGATGGTTTTCATAGGGGCAAGCGGTTGGGGTGGTGAGCTGACAGGAGGCATTCACCAGCGGCCATTAGAAGGGAATCTCAGTGAAAGACGGGGAGGGGGCGTGGGCGGTTCCCAGCCCAGTTGCAAGCGTCAAAGAGCGCTGGGAGCGGGTCGCTTATCGCCATGTGCTTGCATGTGTGGGCTCTGGCAGCGCTGCGCATTAGTGACCATCGAATCCTCCTCGTGCTATGGCCCACTGTAACCGGTTCCTGAAGGTACTCATGCACATTTGTTGTCGTGCAACACAGCCGTTTGCTGCGAGGCTGGCTCGCGAAGCGGATGACTCGGCTGGATCGGCGAGGGCAGTTTTGACGCAGACCGTATGTACGGAACATTTCACCCGACAATAACGGCTGTAGACAACAAGGAAAAGTCGTGAACCCTTCCCCTGAACATGCCGAGATGATTGCCAGCTACCAAAAGCTGGTTGCCGAAGTCAACAAGAAAACGGCCTTGGTACGCGTCGCATCGCTCAAAGGACCGCAGGCGATGCGTGCAGCGGCGGAGACTGCCGCCAAAGCCGAGCGCCGGCGCGATGTATTGGCATCAAAGCTGGCTGCACTCGGTGTAGTGCTTGGTGAGTGATCGAGCGCTTTTAAAGCCCGCCACTGAAAGTCAGCCGGTGAGGCCACGCACCCCGAGATGAACGCCCGCCGTGCCTGCTAGGGATGCTCTGCAAAACCCTCGCCAAGCGGGATGGACGCGGATCGGGATGAGCCGCAAGGCGTCTTTTGCAGTCAATAGCTGTAGCTATTGACAAGGAAGACAACGCAGCGGATCGCCCGAGACCGTTTTCAGACCACGGCAGGGAGTTTTGCAGAGGGTTCCTAGGCGGGTGAGCAGAATGCCCGGTTGGGATAGAGAATGTCCGTGAGCACATGCTGGCCACGGGTCTGAAGCAGGTAGGTGCCGGGGCCGCCATCGGCAATGGCCTGCTCCAGCAGTTGCAGAAATTGCTGGCGATGGTAGGCGTCATCGGGCAGCCATGCAGAAGCAGATACGGCGTTGTCTGCGCCGTCGCTCTGGGAATTGATCAACCTAATCTCTTTCATGTTGAACAATTCTCCATTCATGATTGACATTGTGCAAGTTGTTTTTGCTTGAGTTAGCAATGGTTAAAGAATCTGCGAATGAGAAAATTCATATCTATGTAAACACGAGCCTCAAAATAACGCTATATAGATCAAGTTATTGGTGCATGCGAAGGCCTTGGCTTGGCGGACTGCTGTAGTCATGTCTTCAGTCAGTGACTCAATCGGATGTAACAAAAATCTTGAAAATTCGCAGTCGATCCTGTGTCCAGTCCGACAGTGATGGCTATAGGCAGCCACGTGACTTCAGGCGCGGCCTGGTATTTTTCGCGCACAATGCTGCCTCTTGCAGCGGAGGTGCAGGGCCGTTGAATTTTGTGTCTGTCGATGGTTGGATGACGCACGTAGCGGGCTTATGCGGACGCCAACGATCGGCAGGGCCGTCAATTTGCTGCAGGTAGATGATTCAGGATGTTTGTTGTCCAGAATGTATGGGTATTGGATTTTCTGGTGTTTTGCACATATTTGGTGCAAAAATCCCTACCAATGCCCTGCATAGGTGCAAAACTCGCTATTTACTAGCACATAAGTGACATATTTGGCAATCCTTGGCATCCCTCTTGCGAGAGTTTATTAGACCTATATGCTGTCTCCGCATCGCATCTGATAGTTGCTGTATTGGCAATGTCTGCGATCCATAGCTTGATTAAAAAAGGATTCCGATATGAAGGTACCGTTTCGCCTCAACTCGATGGTGGTTGCATTTGGTCTGGCCGGCAGCATGCTGGCTGGCGCAGCCCAGGCTCAAAATATCAAGATTGGCGTGGTTATTCCTGCGACGGGTCCGCTGACCCAGTACGGTGACATGGTCAAGGAGGGCGTGGATACGGCGCTGGAGCAGATCAATGCCGCAGGGGGCGTGAATGGCAACAAGCTCGAAGCGGTGATCGTTGACGATGCCTGCGAGCCCAAGCAAGGCCCAGTGGCCGCCAACCGCGTGGTCAACGCCAAGATCCATTACGTAGTTGGTCCCGTGTGCTCGGGCGCGGCCATCGCTGCAGCGCCGATCTACAACAACGAAGGTGTGGTGGTCGTGACCCCATCGGCCACCTCGCCAGCGCTGACCGAAGGCAAGAACTTCACTTCCATCTTCCGCACCATTGGCCGTGACGACCAGCAAGGTCCTTTCGCTGCCAAGTTCATTTCCCAGAACGTCAAGCCCAAGAAGGTTGCCGTGCTGCATGACAAGCAATCCTACGGCCAAGGCATTGCCACGGCGGTGCGTGACACGCTCAAGGCAGACGGCGTGAACGTCGCGTTGTTTGAAGGTATCAATGCCGGTGACAGCGATTACTCGGCCGTGATCACCAAGCTCAAGAGCGCAGGCGTGGACTTTGTCTACTACGGCGGCTACCACCCAGAAATGGGTCTGCTGCTGCGCCAGTCGGCCGAGCAAGGCCTGAAGGTCCGCATCATGGGCCCAGAAGGTGTGGGCAATCCTGAGATCAATGCGATCGCCGGCCCGGCTGTTGAAGGCATGCTGGTGACCTTGCCAGCAGACTTCGCGTCCAACCCCAAGAACGCCGCCATCGTGAAGGCGTTCAAGGACAAGAAGCGCGATCCTTCCGGCTCGTTCCAAATGGGTTCCTACACCGCTGTGCAAGTCATTGCGGACTCGATCAAGGCCGTGGGCAATGATGGCGCCAAGGTGGCCAAGCACCTGCACACAGCTACTTTTGACACCCCACTGGGCAAGCTCGCCTGGGATGCCAAGGGTGACCTGAAGTCCTACGACTTCCAGGTGTTCAGCTGGCACAAGGACGGCAGCAAGTCGGCTGCAACCAAGTAAGTGTTTGGCAAAAGCATGGCTCTACCACATAGAGCCATGCTTTTTTATTTTGGCTGCCACAAGCGCCAATGGAATTGGGTTGGTACGGTATGAACGATTTTTTGCCCCAATTCATACAGCAGTTGTTCAATGGCTTGTCACTGGGTGCGATCTACGCGCTGGTGGCCATTGGCTACACGATGGTGTATGGAATTATCGGAATGATTAATTTCGCCCACGGCGAGATTTATATGATTGCGGCCTATATCGGCCTGGTGACCTTGTCAGCCATCGGCACACAAAGCGGGCTGCCGGTTTTTGTGGTGATTGGTGCGATGCTGCTGGTGGCCGTGGTGCTGACCGGCGTTTACGGCTATGTCGTTGAGCAAGTGGCCTACAAGCCCTTGCGCAGCAGCCCACGCCTGGTGGCGCTGATCTCGGCCATCGGTATGTCCATCTTTTTGCAGAACTGGGTGGCCCTGGGGCAGGGCGCGCGCGATATGGCGGTGCCGTCGCTGTTGCCTGGTGCATTCAACTTCCACATGGGTGATTTCGAGGTGTTTGTGCCTTACACCCGTGTCTTGATCATTGTGGTCGCAGTGGTATTGATGGCTGCGCTGACGCTCTACATCCGCCACTCGCGCATGGGCCGCGCGTCGCGCGCCTGCTCGCAGGATATGCAGATGGCCAACCTGCTGGGCATCGATACCAACAAAGTAGTGTCGTTCACCTTCATTCTGGGTGCCGTGCTGGCTGCCGTGGGTGGGGTGCTGATTGCGCTGGCGATTGGCAAGCTCAACCCCTACATCGGCTTTGTCGCCGGCATCAAGGCCTTCACGGCGGCCGTGCTGGGCGGTATCGGCAGCATTCCGGGCGCCATGCTGGGAGGCGTGTTGCTGGGCGTGGCAGAGACCATGGCCGCCGCCTATATCTCCTCGGAGTACAAAGACATCGTCGCCTTTGGCCTGCTGGTGCTGATCTTGCTCTTCCGCCCCACGGGCCTCTTGGGCAAGCCTGAAGTGGAGAAGGTCTGATGATGAAAGCGAACCTCAAAAACGCCATCATCTCGGCGGTGCTGGCAGCCTTGGTGGTGGTGCCCATCTTTGGTCTGCACCTGGAGCGCAAGGGCGGCCAGAACTACATTGAGCCGCACTGGAACCTGGTGATCTGGGGCTTTGTGATTGTGCTGGTGCTGCAGCTCATCAAACCAATGCTGGGCAAGCACATGGCGCGTGTGCAGGCACCGCGCCTGCCCGCGGTGAGCGCGCGCATGCGCATGACCCTGATGTGGCTGGTGATTGTGGCAGCTATTGCTTGGCCGTTTTTCAGCGGCCGCAATGCAGTCGACATCGCCACGTTGGCCTTGATCTATGTGATGCTGGGCCTGGGGCTGAACATTGTTGTGGGCTTTGCCGGTCTGCTGGACCTGGGCTTTGTCGGCTTTTATGCCGTGGGTGCCTACACCTATGCCTTGCTGTTCCACTGGGCCGGTTGGTCGTTCTGGGAGGCGCTGCCACTGTCCGGCGCTGCCGCTGCCTTGTTCGGCTTCTTGCTGGGCTTTCCGGTGTTGCGCCTGCGCGGCGATTACCTGGCCATCGTGACCTTGGGCTTTGGCGAAATCATCCGCCTGCTGCTGGTCAACCTGGTGGATTTCACCGGTGGTCCTGACGGCATCTCCAGCATTCCCAAGCCCACCCTGTTCGGATTTGAGCTGACGCGTACGGCGTCCCAAGAAGGCGCACAGACCTTGCAGCAGTTCCTGGGCATGGAGTTCAACACCATGCACATGGTGGTCTTCCTCTACCTGCTGGCGCTGGGCCTGGCGCTGTTCACCTTGTGGATCAGCAACCGCCTCATTCGCATGCCGATTGGCCGTGCCTGGGAAGCCTTGCGCGAAGACGAGGTGGCCTGCAAGTCGCTGGGCATGAACCCCACCAAGATCAAGCTCTCGGCCTTCACCTTGGGCGCCATGTTCGCTGGCTTTGGCGGTGCATTTTTTGCGGCACGCCAGGGCATTGTCAGCCCCGAATCCTTCAGCTTCATCGAGTCCGCCCTGATCCTGGCCATCGTGGTGCTGGGTGGCATGGGCTCGCAAATCGGGGTGGTGGTCGCTGCGATCCTGATCACGGTGCTGCCGGAGCTGGCGCGCGAGTTCTCGGAATACCGCATGCTGATTTTCGGCCTGGTGATGATCTTGATGATGGTGTGGCGTCCACAGGGTCTGTTCCCAATGAAGCGCTACCACGAAGAGTTGAAGCAATGACCGTAAACACGGAAAACGCAAACAGGGAGAAGTGTTTATGAGTCAAAGCATATTGAAGGTGGAAGGCCTGTGCATGCGCTTTGGCGGCTTGCTGGCCGTCGACCAGGTCGCGCTCGATGTCAAGCCGCAAGAGGTGTTTGCCATCATCGGCCCCAATGGCGCGGGCAAGACCACGGTGTTCAATTGCATCAGCGGCTTCTACAAGCCCACGTCCGGCACAGTGTCGCTGGATGGGCAATCGATTGCCGGGCTGGCCAGCCACCAGGTCGCCAACCACGGCGTGGTGCGCACCTTCCAGAACGTGCGCCTGTTCAAGGGCATGACGGTGCTGGAAAACCTGTTGGTGGCACAGCACCAGCAGACCAAGCGCAACTTGCTGTCGGGCCTGTTCAAGACCAAGGCCTACCGCCAGGCGGAGGAACAAGCCCAGGAGCGGGCCGTTCATTGGCTCGATGTCATGGGGCTGCGCGCCTTCAGCAACCGCGAGGCGGGCAACCTGGCCTATGGCCACCAGCGCCGGCTGGAGATCGCGCGCTGCATGATCACCAAGCCCAAGCTGCTGATGCTTGACGAGCCCGCTGCTGGCCTCAACCCGCAAGAGAAGGTGGAGCTGCAGCACCTCATCGACCGCTTGCGCCGGGAGTACGGCGTGACCGTGCTGCTGATCGAGCACGACATGAGTCTGGTGATGGGGGTGTCCGAGCGCATCCTGGTGATGGAGTATGGCAAGCCGATTGCACTGGGTGTGCCGGAGGTCATTCGCAATGACGAACGCGTGATCAAGGCGTACCTGGGAGAGTCCTGATGCAGCCGATGTTGGAAATCAAGAATATCAGCACGCATTACGGTGCGATTTGTGCGGTCAACGATGTGAGCCTGCATGTCAACCACGGAGAGATCGTCTCGCTGATCGGCAGCAATGGCGCTGGCAAGACCACCTTGCTGATGAGCGTCTGCGGCAACCCCTGCGCGACCACGGGTTCGATCAAGTTCGAGGGCGAAGAGCTGGTAGGCCAATCCTCGCACCTGATCATGCGCAAAGGCATCTCCATCTCGCCCGAAGGTCGGCGGGTCTTCAAGGACCTGACGGTCATGGAGAACCTGCAGATGGGTGCGTTCTTTTTGAACAAGCAGGAGATTGCGCAGGGCATTGACTATGTCTACGGCCTCTTTCCCCGCCTCAAGGAGCGTGCCGATCAACGTGCCGGCACCATGTCGGGCGGCGAGCAGCAGATGCTGGCCATTGGCCGGGCGCTGATGAGCAAGCCGCGCCTGCTGCTGCTCGATGAGCCTACCTTGGGCCTGGCGCCGCTGATCATTGCGCAGATCTTCGAGATCATCAAAGCCGTGCGTGAGCAAGGCGTGACCGTGTTCCTGGTGGAGCAAAACGCCAACCAGGCGCTGCAAATTGCCGACCGCGGCTATGTGCTGGAGACCGGCAAGGTCACGTTGGAAGACACGGGCGTCAACCTGCTGCGCAACCAAGACATCCGCAAGGCCTACTTGGGCGGTTGATCCGCGCAACGGCCGAGCGGGGCACACAAGGCAAAGCCGCTCCCAGTAGGGAGCGGCTTTTTCGTGGGCGCTGTGTCAGGCCGTCAGGCGGGCTGGTAATAGGCCTGGATAAGGCGGCAGGCCTCGTGCACATCATCGGTGATGTTGAACAGCTTGACGTTCTCGGGCGAGATGGTGCCGTACTCGATCATCACGTCGAAATTGAGCATGCGCGTCCAGTAATCAACGCCAAACAGCACGATCGGCACGCTCTTGGCCTTGTGGGTCTGTACCAAGGTAAGCACTTCAAAAAGCTCATCCATGGTGCCAAAGCCGCCCGGGAACACCACCAAGGCCTTGGCGCGCATCATCAGGTGCATCTTGCGCAGCGCAAAGTAGTGGAACTTGAAGCACAGCTCGGGGGTGATGTAGCGGTTGCCCGATTGCTCGTGCGGCAAGGTGATGTTCATGCCGACATTGGGTGCATGCTCTTCGGAAGCCCCGCGGTTGGCGGCCTCCATGATGCCGGGGCCGCCGCCGGTGCAGATGTAGAGGCGGTCTTCGAGTTTCTGGGTTTCGCTGAACTTGGCGACCAGGCGCGCAAAACGGCGGGCTGCATCGTAGTAGCGGCTGGTGGCCACTGCGCGCTGCGCCACCGCAATGGCTTGGGCATCACCTTGGGCAGTGGCGGCCGCCAGCAGCTGCGCCGCTTCATCCGGGGCCACAAAGCGTGCGCTGCCAAACACCACCACGGTGTTGTTGATGCCCTGAGCCGTCAGCTCCAGATCGGGTTTGAGCATCTCCAGCTGGAAACGGATGGAGCGGGTTTCGCGGCGGCTCAAAAACTCGGGATCGGCAAAGGCGAGGCGGTAGGAATCGCGCTTGGCGGCTTGCTCTGCCGGCATTTCGTTACCGAACAGGTTCCAGTCATGCGCCATGACTTGTTCGTCGAGTTGGGTGTTGGCGTCCATGGTCTTCTCCAGCTTTCTCAATGCCGGTGCCCAGCAGGCAGCAGCGTTCACAAAAAACACGAGCAGCGCAAGCGGGGCCTGCGCTGCTACTGAATATAGAGCGATTTGGGCACGCTGCTGGTGCAATACTTCAAAAAATAGGTATCAGCGTGGGGCCCAGAGTGCCTGGCCGGTCGCCAGTCCCAAGGCGGTGAGTGCCAGCGAGCCCAGCAGGTGCAGACTGCATTGCAGCAGTGCCAAGCCATAGCGCTGAGCCTGCAGCATGGATACCGTTTCCGCCGAGAAGCTGGAGAACGTGGTGAGCGCCCCCAGAAAGCCGGTGATCAGCACCAGACGCCAGACCGGGTCTATGCCGGGCGAGTTCTGGAACAGAGCCACCAGCAACCCAATGGCGTAGCCGCCCACCAGGTTGGCCGCCAAGGTGCCCCAGGGCAGCAGCGCATGCGGCTGGTTGAGCCAGCGACCCAATTGCCAACGTGCCAGAGCGCCCAGGCAGGCGCCAATCGATATGCCAATAACATTCCACATGGCAGGCAGCTTAGCAGGGAGTGGCTGTTTGCGTGAAGAACCGAGCTCAGCCCTGGGAGGCATTCCTGCTCAGCGCGTTTGCACAATGTCCTGCCAGGCGGCATAGGCGGCCAGCACGGCGGCGCGCTGCACGGTATGGGCAAACACCAGTGCATCGCCCACCACCGTCTGGTCGGGGAACTCGGTGATCAGGCTCACGGGAGTGAGCCCGTCGTTATCGACCTGCATGGTGCAGGGCGTGCCATGCCGCAGCGCAAACGGCTGGCGACCGGAGTGGCTTTGGTACAGCGCCAATTGGCGGCGGTTGTACTCTGGCAAGCCCTCAACCCGCAGCAAGGCCAGCGCCACTTGCTCGGCAAGCGCTTCTGCCTGGGGCTGCCAGTCTTCGTGGTAGCGCAGTATCAGAAAAAAACCTTTAGGAATGGTCCACAGGTCAAAGCCTTGCGGCACATAGCCCGACAAGGGACGCGTCCATTCATGCGCCGGGTAGCCATGCAGGCTCAGGTGCAACTGCGCAGCACTGGCGGCAACCGCATCTCGCCGCACGGCGCCCTCCCACCAGGGCGCATGGTCGCGGTAGGCCAGGTCATCGCCCAATGCGGTGTAGCGCGTAGCATGGTGCATCTGCTCAGGGGCGTAGCGGCAATACCACTGGTGCAGGTCATAACCGTCCGGGTTTTCAATGGGGATGTAGGCGAAGTGGCTGTCTGCCTGCTGGGCCAGTGCCAGCGCGCCGCGCAAGGCCCCGGTGACGCCCGATATCTCATTGGCATGCTGGCCGCCGCTCAGCACGACGGGGTGCTGGCTGCCTTTTTTATAGGTCGCGGCAATGCTGCGGCCCTGCACGCTTTGGCTGCTGCAGGCGATTCCGTAGGCGTCGAAGAGCGGCTGGACCAGCGCGTGCATCTGGTCCAGGCTCGGTGCACGCTGCAACTGCGCGGCATTGGTATCTGCATCGGCGATGTTGTTGGGGCTGAATGCGGCCGGTGGCAGGCGGTCATGTCCCTCCGGCAGCGGCTCGGACAGCGGCAGGGCACGGATCTGCAGATCGATGACCTGCAGCTCCAGAGGCTGGGATTGCGCAGCCATGCGAATGTCCGGCACGATCTGGCCGGGCTGCAGGCGGCGGTCACCGGCTGCGCGGCCGGACAGCTTTTGGAAGTGCTCCAGCAGCGAGAAGTACAGATCCTCGTGCATGGCCTCTGGCGTGCTCATGGTCTCGCCAGTGGCGGCAATCGCCTGCTCAAAACCCGGCAGTTGCATGGCAATGTGCAGGCGGCCAAAAAACGGCTCAGTCTGCGGCCAGGCATGCTGCGCAATAGCCTGCATGGCCTGGGCATAGGCTGCTTCATAGTCGCTGAGCAAGGCGGCATCGTGCACGAGTTCCCCCTCGTCATTGTGCGCCTGCTGCCAGCCGCAGGGGGTGATGCCGCTACCGCCATGTGCGGACTGGAAGGCCCGGTTGGGTGCGAACACGCGCAGCTTGTGGCTGCGCCCATCCTGGTAGTGCAGTTGAAGATCGTAGGTGCTGTTGTGCTGGCCGGCCTGCATTTGCAGCGCTGCACCGGGCGGCAGCATGGCGGCCAGCGGGTAGGCTTCCAGCATGAAGCGGTTGGGCGCGGCATCCGCATGCAGCGGGTAGTGCAGATGCAGGCTTTGCAGACCGGCGGTGTCCAGGTCCTCCAGCACCGCATGCACCAGGGGTTTGTAAGCGCTGTGAATGCGGGCGCGGACGCCCAGCTGGGCCAGTTGCTGCTCGGCGGCCCGCCGCGCGGCGAGGCCCTCAAAACACCAGAGCTGCCACAGCAGATCGGGCTGCGGTTGGGCAAGGCGCTCCGCGACCCAGTGGGTGAGCGTGCGGTCTATGGTGCTGGAGAGCAGAAGCGTCATGGCGAGGCCTGGGGTGAGGATGCGTGTGATCCAGCAGCATAGAACAAGCCTGCTGTTCTTGCTGTCACCCGGCCCTTATTCCCGCATGCGACTGATCCGTGGGACTCGGTTAGCCGTCTATCGCCATCCTGGGTTCAGGCGTCGTTGGCATCAGGGCTGGCAGAAACGATGCGGCTCAGGCTGGGCGGCACATCCTTGCCCATGCGACGGTCGCGGAACAGCGCAGCGCGCATCAAAAAGATGTTCGTGATGGGCACGGCCACCGACAACAGCACAGCAATCAGCAAAGTGTGAAAGCTGGGCTTGTGCGACTGCAGGCTGAAAAAGAGCACCGAGCTCCAGACAATCAGCCAGCAGCCGGCGCAGGCAATGATCGATGGGGTATGCACGCGCTCGTAGTAGCTGGGCAGGCGAAACAGGCTGAGCGCACCAATCAAGGTGACCAAGGTGCCAGCCAGCACCAGCACCGATACGACGATCTGCACCCAGATCGGCAGGTTGATTTCCGTCATTCGATCACCTCCCCGCGCAGCAGGAACTTGGCCATGGCCGTCGAGCTGACAAAGCCGAACAGCGCGATGAGCAGCGCGGCCTCAAAGTAATTGACCGATGCATAGTGGATGCCCAGCACTAGCATGGCGAGCATGCCGATCAGGTACATGCAGTCCAGTGCCAGCACGCGGTCCTGGGCCTGCGGCCCTTTGAGCAGGCGGATCATCGCAAACAACATGGCCAGCAGCAAAATGAAAAGGGCTGCCGGCATGGTCCAGGCAAGAATGATGTTCATTCGAAAATCTCCATGAGGGGCCGTTCATAGAAGGCCTTGATGTGGTCGATGACGCCCTGGGGGTCATCCGCCTCCAGCACATGCAACAGCAGGATGGATCTGTCGCGCGATATCTCGGCCCAGGCGGTGCCCGGGGTGATACAGACGATCATCGCGAGCACGGCCAAGCCGTTGGGATCCCGCAGCTGCAAGGGAACATGCACAAAGCCGGCGGGTTTCTTGCGGCTGCCCGGCATCAGCAGCAGGCGCAGCACCGCAGCATTGGATTGCACCGAATCAGCCGCAACCCGCAGGCCCAGGCGAAGGATGGTGCCGGGCTTTTTGATGCTGACCGAGCGCGGACGCAGGCCTTGGGTGAGCATGGGAATCAGCCATCCCAGCAGCACGCCGAGGATGATCTGCCCGGGGCTGGCACTGCGGTTGAGCAGCAGCCACACCAGGCACAGGAGCACGGAAAGCAGGGGCGCAGGGAAAAGCCGCTTCATGGCGTGCTACCTCCGTCGTTGGGTGCATCCAGCGCAGGCGCGGACTCGGGCAGGGTGGCAGGTACCTCGGCTGCGCCCGCAGGCTTGGATGTGGGGGAGGGCTTGGGATCGGTCTCCAGCACGGCGCGGATGTAGTTGCCTGGCGAATGGAGGTTGTCGGCTGCACGCTGGGTGTAGCGCATCACGCTGGCGCCATGGGTCACCATCAGAATGCAGCACCCCAGCAAGACGGCCAGAGGCAGGCCCTCGATCACCTTGAGCTCCGGTGTGCCGCGGCTGATGCTGGACCAGAACTCGCGAATGCCGATGCGCACCAGCGCCATCAAGGCCATCAAGCCCGTAGAAATCAGCACGGCCATGAACAACCAACCCAGCCACCCCATCTGGGTGCCTGCCGAAGAGCCCAGGCCCAAAGGGTTGAGCAGCGCCGACAGCATCGCAAATTTACCGATGAACCCGGATAGCGGAGGCAGCCCGGAGATCACCAAGGTGCAGAGCATGAACGATAGCCCCAGGAATGCCATGGCCGCCGGAATGGCCCGGCCAATCAGCACTTCCTCGTCCTCGTCCAGGTTCAAGCCGTCGCGCGGCAGCAGCTCTGCGGTCAAAAACGGCGCCTCCTCATCTTCAAAGCGTACATTGGCGCCGTCCGTCGTTCGCCATCGCTCGATCAAATCGGTGATGAGGAACAGCGCCGCCACCGCCAAGGTGGAACTGGGCATGTAGTACAGCAAGGCGCTGGTCATCAGGTTCTGGCCAAAGCCGGCAGCGGCCAGCAAGGTGCCCGCAGACAGGATGGCCGCATAGCCAGCGACATAGCCCAGGCGCTGCGTGCCCAGGATGGAGACGGCTGCATAGAGCATGGTGGCCAGTCCGCCAAGGATCAGCCAGGCGCTGCCAAAATGGGCCGACGGCCCGGCCTCGCTGCTGAACATCAGGGTCCACAAGCGCACAATCGTGTAGATGCCGACCTTGGTCATCAGCGCGAATATGGCGCCGACCGGGGCCGTGGCCGAGCCATAGGCCGGCACCAGCCAGAAGTTGAGCGGCCAGACCGCCGCCTTGATCAGGAAGGCGGTTGCCAAAATGCCGGCCGCAGTATGCAGCAAGCCCCGGTCAGCGCTGCTGACGCTGGGGATGATGCGCGCCAGGTCAGCCATGTTCAAGGTGCCGGTGATGCCGTAGAGCATCGACACGCCAATCAGGAACAGCGACGACGCCGCCAGGTTGATGGCGATGTAGTGCAGGCCATGCTGCACCCGTGATTTGCCCGAGCCGTGCAGCAGCAAACCATAGGATGCCGCCAGCATGATCTCGAAGAACACAAACAGGTTGAACAGATCGCCAGTCAGGAAGGCGCCCGCCAAGCCCATCATCTGGAACTGGAACAGCGGATGGAAGTGCACACCCGCGCGGTGCCAGCGGGAGCCCGAGTACACGACGGCACACAAGGCCACCACACTGGTGGTCAGCAGCATCAAGGCCGAGAGCCGGTCGAGCACCAGCACAATGCCAAATGGCGCGGCCCAGTTACCCGACAGGTAGACACTCATCGAGGTGGCCATGCCATCCTGGTTGCTCCACTTGACCAGGGCCATGGCGACGACCAGGCCGATCAGGCAGGAGCTGATGTTCATCAGCAGTTTGGTGCGTTGGTACTTCTCGCCCAAGGTCAGCATCAAGGCTGCCGTCAGCATGGGCAGCAAAATCGGTGCCAGCAGCAGGTGCGGCATCAGGCGCTCAGTCAGCGTCATCAACGACATCAAGGCGCCTCCTGCACATCGTTGGAGAGCGAGCCGTCCACGTGGTCAGTGCCGGTCATGCCGCGCGAGGCGAGCAGCACCACCAGGAAGAGCGCGGTCATCGCAAATCCGATCACGATGGCCGTCAGCACCAGGGCCTGCGGCATGGGGTCGGCATAGTGCATCAGATCGGTGGGCACGCCCGGTTGCAATATGGGTTCACGGTCGATGGCCAGGCCCACACGGCCCATGCTGAAGATAAACAAATTGACCGCATACGACAGCAGGAGCAAACCCATGATGATCTGAAAAGTCCGTGGGCGCAGCAGCAGCCAGACGCCGGAGCCGGTCAATACGCCAATGGCAATGGCCAGTACGATTTCCATTTGGTATTGTCCTTAGGGTTGAGAAGCGGAGTCGCTGCGTTCGCCTTGCTGGCGCTCGTGGAAGCGGAATCCCCGGACGGATTGGTGGGCAATACTGGTGAGCATCAGCATGGTCGAACCGACGACCAGCGAGAACACCCCAATGTCAAAGAACAGCGCGCTGGCGATGTGGATCTCTCCGACCAGCGGCAAGCTGAAGTGGGCGGTGTGGCTGGTCAGGAAGGGGTAGCCAAAATACCAACTGCCCACGCCGGTACCCAGCGCAAACAGCAGGCCGGCCGCAATCCAGCGGCGCGGGTAGATCGGCAGATGCGATTCCACCCAGTGCGTGCCCGAAATGATGTACTGCAGCAGTAGGCCAATGGCCAGGGTCAGGCCCGCGACAAAGCCACCACCAGGCTCGTTGTGGCCGCGCATGAACAGATACATGGCCACGATGGCGGCAAACGGCAACAGCAGCCGCACCAGCACGGCGGGGACCATCAGATAGCCCACAGCGGTATCGGTGGCGCTGCGCGGATTGAGCAGGTCGGTCTGCAAGTCAGCCGGCAAAAAGCGCTGCTGCTCGGGCACATCCATGGCCTCGGGTGCGGGGCGGAAGCGGCGCAGCAGCGCATACACCGTGAGCGCCACAATGCCGAGCACCACAATCTCGCCAAAGGTATCAAAGCCCCGGAAATCCACCAGCATGACGTTGACGACATTGGTGCCGCCGCCCTCCGTCTGGGCGCGCTCCAGGAAGAAGGTGGAGGTGCTTTCGGGGAAGGGGCGGCTCATCATTGCAAACGACAGCCAGGCCATGCCGCCACCGGCGAGCAGGGCAATCGCGAGGTCACGCCAGCGGCGCAACGTGACCAGCGCACCTTGCTGGGACACCTTTTTCAGCTTCTTGTCGCGCTTGGGCAGCCAACGCAGGCCCAGCAGCAGCAGCACGGTGGTGACGACCTCCACCACCAGCTGGGTCAAGGCCAGATCGGGGGCGGAGAACCAGAGGAAGGTCATGCAGGTGGCCAGACCTGCACCGCCCAAGGTCACCAAGGCGGCCAGGCGGTGGTATTTAACGAGGAAGGCTGCAGCCAGCGAGCAGCTGATACCGATCAGCCACAGAATGCCAAAGGCCGGCGACAGCGGTTGCAGACCCCGGTTGCCCAGCTCCAAACCGTGGATTAGCAAGGGCAGGGTAGCGGTCAGCAACGCCGCTAGCACCAGCCACAGCGCTTGCCACTGCCAACGGCGCGTGCCCAGCCAGCGCCGCATATGGCGCGCGCCATTGGTGATGATGGCCATCACCGCCTGGAACACCCATTGGCCATTCAGGCGCCCGACCAGAGGGGCATCGTCGAGGTACTGCTTTGTCCGTAACAACCGCAGCAGCAGATAGAGCAGAATGCCGGCCAGCATGGCGATGATGCTCATCACCAGCGGCGCATTGATGCCGTGCCACAGCGCCAGGCTGAACTCTGGCAAGCTGCCGCCCACGACGGGCGACGCGGCTGCATCCAGGTACTGGCCGACCGCCCAGGCCGGGAAAATGCCCACCAGCAGGCAGATCAGCACCAACAGCTCGACGGGCACCCGCATCCAGTGCGGTGGCTCATGGGGCTCGTGGGGCAGGTCAGTGGCAGGCGGTCCAAAGAACACATCGACGGTGAAGCGCAGCGAATAGGCGACGCTGAAGATGCCGGCCAAGGTGGCCGCGATCGGCAGGGCGGTGGTCAAAAACGGTGTGGTGTTGATGTACACCGTTTCGGCAAAGAACATTTCTTTGGACAGGAAGCCATTGAGCAAGGGCACCCCCGCCATGGCCGCGCTCGCCACCATGGCCAAGGTGCCGGTGATCGGCATCATCTTTTGCAGACCGGAGAGGCGGCGGATATCGCGGGTGCCCGATTCGTGGTCGACAATGCCGGCGGCCATGAACAGCGAGGCCTTGAAGGTCGCGTGGTTCATGATGTGGAAGACAGCGGCGACGGCAGCCAGCGGGCTGTTGAGGCCCAGCAGCAAGGTGATCAGACCCAGGTGCGACAGGGTGGAGTAAGCCAGCAGCGCCTTCATGTCGTGCTGGAACATGGCGATATAGCCGCCTAGCAGCAAGGTGATGGCACCTGCGCCGCCTACCAGCCAGAGCCATTCCTCGGTGCCACTGAGTGCAGGCCACAGCCGGGCCAGCAAGAAGACACCTGCTTTGACCATGGTGGCCGAATGCAGGTAGGCCGATACGGGGGTGGGTGCTGCCATCGCGCGCGGCAGCCAGAAATGGAAGGGAAACTGGGCGCTCTTGGTGAGCGCGCCCAGCAACACCAGCACAAGGGTAACGCGGTACAACTCATGGTTGCGGATCTGGTCCCCGGCAGCGAGCACGTTGTCAAGCTCATAGCTGCCGACAATGTGGCCCAACAGCAAGACACCCCCCAGCAGGCAAAGACCGCCCGTTCCGGTGACGGTCAGCGCCATGCGTGCGCCCATGCGGGCATCCTTGCGGTGGTGCCAGTAGCCAATCAGCAAGAAGGAGAACAGGCTGGTGAGTTCCCAGAAGAACACCAGCTGGATCAGGTTCCCCGACAGGACCACACCCATCATCGATCCCATGAAGGCCAGGAAGAACGAGAAGAAGCGCGGCACTGGATCGGCCTGCGACATGTAATAGCGCGCATACAGCACAACCAGACTGCCGATGCCCAGCACCAGGATGGAGAACATCCAGGCAAAGCCATCCATGCGGAAGTGCAGATCCAGTCCCAACTGACCCAGCCAGGCTACGTTGTGGTGCACCACGCCGTTGTTCTGGGTTTCGGGGAACAACATGGCGACTTGGACCACACAGAACACTGCTATGGCCCCTGCCAGCGTGGACTCTGTGTTACGCGCGTTGGCAGGCAGCAGCGCTGCAATAGCGCTGCCGATGAAGGGGAGGAGGATCAGGTATGAAAGTGCCATTTCTTTGTAAATTCTACAAGCTGGCCCGATCCCAGCTGCTACTAAAACCCGAGCAAGTTCAGGATATTGGTCATGGTTTATCGATAGTCAATACCCCATGTTAGTGACTGCAAATGCGCGAACAAAGGTGTTTTCTTGATGCCTGTTTTGAGTATGCGCCCATGCATGCTTTGCATGAATAGCCCGGCGGTTGCCCATAGCACAACACTGCAGGCTTGCTGCAGTGTCAGGCGATTGGTTCGGGGGGAGTCGATGGTGGCGCCGCGGGCCAAAAACACCGATTAGGCGTGGCGGAAGCGCATATTGCACTGCTACTGGCGTGTGGCAGCAGAATGGTGCGGGCGGGGCTGGGCTGCGTGGGGTCCGGTGCCGTGGCATATCAGGGCTCCTGCGCCCCAGGGCAGGGCGTTCACGCATCCTAGCAGAAGCAACCGGCAAGTCCTATCGCTGTTTGGATAGGTTTAGAACTGTTCTTACTGCTCTTCTACCCGGCGAGGCGGGTAGCTGTCCCAGGATTGGCAGCCCGGGCACTGCCAAAAATGCTGCCGTGCCTCGAAGCCGCAGGCGGCGCAGCGGTAGCGGGTGAGGGGTTTGGCGGCATTGTCCAGTGCACGCTGCACAGCAGGGTGGTGCTCTTCATGGCTGAGCGTTTCTTGCGCCAGCCAGCGGCCGGCGGCCACCAACGAGGGCTCATGGCGCAAATGCTCGACATACCAATCGCGTCCAACCGGACCGTCCGCATTTTCCACTCGGGCAAATTCGTCCAGCTGCACCAGGCTCTGCATCACATCCAGCGACGGCGAACTGTGGTAGTTGGCCACCAGCAGCGCGCGTACCTGCGGCTTGCGCTTGTCGGTCTTGACCAGCTCCAGCATCAGCGGCGCCACCAAAGGCACCGAAGAAGGTGACACTGAGGCTAGCGCCATCAGCGATCCCAGTGCCTGCACGGGATCGCCGCTCTTGTGCTGTAGGTGGGCGAGCTCGATCCGGGGGCGTGGTGCATGGGGCGCCTCCGACTGGGCTTGCTGCAACAAGTCCTTTGCAGCGTCGAGCTGGCCTTGGGCTTGTTGGCCCAGCGCCTGTTCGCAGAGGTAATGTGCAATGCGTACGCTGTAGTCGCCCTGGTTGTGGCTGTGCATCAGGCGCGCGATCTGCACGGCCTGTGGCCAATCATGGGCGCGCTCATAGATGGCCAGACGTGACAGACGCGCTTCGTTCTCGTAAGGGGTGTGCTCCAGCCGGGCAAGTGCGTCTTCAGCACGGTCAAGCAGGCCTGCCTTCATGAAATCCAGGGCCAGCGCATGCTGGGCACGCTCGCGTTCAGGCTTGCTGATGTCGGCGCGCGAGAGCAGGTGTTCATGAACGCGCACGGCACGGCTGTATTCGCCCCGGCGGCGGAACAGGTTGCCCAGCGCAAAGTGCAGCTCGGCAGTATCGGGGTCGTTTTGCACAGCCTCAATGAAGGCGTCGATGGCCTTGTCCTGCTGCTCGTTGAGCAGAAAGTTCAGCCCCTTGAAGTAAGCCTTGGGGGCGCTGCGGTTCTCGCGTCGGAGCTGGCGTAAATCGAAACGGGATGCCAGCCAGCCCAGCACAAAGGCGGCTGGAAAGCCCATCAGGATCCAGGAGATGTCAAATTCCATGAGGGGGCAGCGGGAGGGGGGCGTCCGCAGGGGCGTTGTTGGGAGGGGTGGGCTCAGCCGCTGCGGTTTGCGCAGCTGCTGCGCGCTGGGCGGCTTTGCGGTGCTTCCACCAGCGCGGCACCATGCCGATGATGCCGACAATCACGCCTCCGCTGAAGGCGAGCAGCACAACCAGAACGAGGGGAGCCTGCCATTGGGTGCCAAAGAACAGGTGCACCACCACATCCCGCTGGTTATTGAGCGCAAATGCAAACAGGGTGAAGAAGATGACAGCTTTGAGCAGCCACAGCAGGTATTTCATGGCGGTGACGGAGATGGCCTGGGCGCCATTCTACGTGGATTCCCGCGCGTACCTTGGAAAAGCAAATGCCAGCACAAGGCTGGCATTGGTCAAAAGAAGGTGACGAGCCTGACCGCTGTCAGTTTGCCACAACACCTTATGCAAATCAATGACTTGCGGGATGCTATCTAACCTCAACGTGCACAGTGCTGGGTCACAGTTAAAGTCGCTAGTCTAGCAGGTTGTAGGGTGAGCCTGTAGAGGATTCCTGGAGTAAAAATATTGGAAAGAACTCTCTGAGGGCATCTCAATAAGACCTTGGGCTCAGGTTCCCCCGTGTGCGGTCCTGAGGAGGACTCCGGAGGGTTGAAGGGGGGGGGCTATGATTGCTGATTGGCTTGTTGCGGTCGAATAATCTTTCCGTATATTTGGCAGTCTTGCTGACGGTTGGCTTATCTGTAAACAAAGGAATTCTTAGAGTGAACTTTCGTCTTTTGAGTCTTGTTGCTTGTTTAGCTATTGCTTCTTGTTCTGATGCTGATACTCCTAAGCCTCCGGGGACTGCGAAAGCAGATCACTCTCCCGTACAGGTCTCCACCGGGCTTACGTACGATGCTGAAAAGGTGCCTGCTAGCTTGCGGTCCTCAGTAGCTGAAAACTGGCCCAAGGTCCAGGCTTCATGCCCCGGCTTCAAGAAGTACTCCAACCAACTCGAATTTATGGATGTTGAGTACGGTGGCTCTCCTAATGCTCCCAGGGTGGAATTGAGGTTTAAGGTTCTGGATGAGCCCAATGTCATCCCTGGTGTCTATCGAGCGCATGGGCACATCTGTCAGTTTGGCTTTGCAGCGGATGGCAGTAAGTCGATCATTATGAAAAGACCATGCTCCTCAATCTGCCTTGATCGTGAAGTGGATGAGTCCCCTCTTGAGAGGCCGCTCTAACGTGGGTGTGACCACAATCGGTCGTTTACGGTCAGGGGTTCAGAGGGTGTCCGAAATATAGGGTGACATTGTTTTGTACATGGTGTATATTACGGACATCCGTTTAGTACACCCTGAGGAGCCCTTCCAGATGTCCACCAGCGCCAGCAGCACCCCTAGAGTCTTTGCCTACTGCCGTGTCTCTACCTCAGACCAGACTACCTCCAATCAGCTACAGGAGATCGCTGGAGCGGGCTTTGAGGTCTCCCCTAGGCGAGCCATCACTGAGACCGTTAGCGGCTCTGTAGCGGCCTCTGAGCGCCCTGGATGGGCCTCCCTGCTCGCCAAGCTGGAGGCTGGGGATGTGGTGGTGGTCACCAAGCTGGATCGACTAGGGCGGAATGCTATGGATGTGCGGACCACGGTAGATACCCTTGCTGCTGAGGGAATTCGGGTCTATTGCCTAGCCCTTGGTGGGATGGACCTCACGAGTCCAGCGGGCCGGATGACCATGGGGGTTATTGCCGCTGTAGCTGAGTTTGAGAAAGACCTACTCATCGAGAGGACTCAGGCAGGGCTGACCAGAGCGAAGGCTGAGGGCAAGAGCCTGGGGAGACCCAAGAGCCTGACCGATGAGGAGACTCAGGAGGTCCTCAGGAGGCTTGCTGCTGGTGAGGCTGTAGCTGCAATCGCTAGGGCTATGGGGACCAGTCGTCAGACCGTTATGCGGATCAGGCAGGGTAATCTAGAGGCGGTCTAAACTGCCCCACTGGAGGCCTCCAGGGGCTGCCTGTGAGGCTCTGGGGTCTAGCTGGTGGGGTTGCCTACATGCACGGCTATTGGTGCTCCTGAGGGCTTCCTGTGGGGCTGCCGATTAACCCACACCATCGGTAGGCGTAAGACCCTTCCAGAGGAGCCCAAAGGCACCGGAGTTCCTGTAGAGAATGACCATCATCAGATGAAGCTAGTCAGTCTTGAGGAGAGCCCGTAGTCCAGAGGAGAAACCTACAGAGAGACCCAATGGAGTCCATAGGAGCCCTATAGAGAGATGACCATACAGAGATGACCATCACTAGAGGAGAGTCTAGACCCAATGGAGAGCCCTTAAGAGTACCTATAGGGGGCATTTAACCCACACCATAAGGGACTTGAGGCCAATTGGGGTCTCCATCTGTAAAGGCATCAGTACTCCTGAGGAGACTCCTTATCTAGTCTTCTTTGGTCTTGACCTTGTAGCCCTTCTGGCGGCCTCTGGAGGCCTTCTCCAGGCGTGGCGAGGTGTAGACCCTCGGGAGGCTAATGGAGCTGTAGGAGAGGCTCAGGATGGCTTCTAGCCGGTCCTCTAGGTCAATACCTTGGTAGACCCTGGTTCCTATGCTGCCCTGCGTCTCGTGTCCTGTGATGGCATCCTGGACCTTCTCTGGTATCTTGGCCTTGGACATGCGGGTCCTGACCAGATGCCTGAAGGAGTGGAAGTCTGGATAGGCTTCAGTTAGGCCGCTATCCCTGCGGTATTGACCGAACCAATTGGAAATGTTGAGCCCTGGTCTCTCTGGTGGCAATGTGAGGATCGGCCAGAGGCTCGCATGACCTGCCTTGCGGATGGCTTCCGCATACTCCAGCAGGCCTAGCCGGATCAGTTCGGGGTGAATGGGGATGGACCTCCGGGAGGCATCTGTCTTTAGTCGTTTCCCGTCCTCATCCGTGATGCGCAGGACTGGGGTTCCGTCTTCATCTGTGATGTCTGTGGTCCGTAGCTGCGCCAGCTCTCCTATGCGGGCTCCGGTATAGAGACCTAGCAGGGGAATCCAATAGGCTGAATCGCTTCCACTCTTGGAGCCCTTGGGGGTGTCATAGGCTTGGAATAAGGGTTGACCAAATAGCGTCTGTAGCTCCTCTTCCTTCCAGCTCCTGCGGGTGGGAGTCTTGGGGACTCTGATGTCCAGACCTTCCCAGGGCTGTTTGTCAATCAGTCCCAGTTCCCTGTAGGCATAGATCAGTAAAGACTTGATGGCCGTGAGCCTGTCCCGGGCAGTCTTCTTGCCGATCCCTCTATCTGATTCCTGCAGCCATGACCTGAATGAGTCCCCCTGTTCTCTGGTCACCCGTTGGACATACAGAGGTCTGCCTAGATGCCCTTCGCACCACTCTACCGCCAGCTTGTAAGCCTGTTCTGTGGATGTGGTTCGGGTCTTGATCTTCAGCCAGCGGCCATAGACCTCCATGAGGGTGGTATTAGTGTGGCTTTTGGAGGCCGCTAGAGCCCCTGTGGAGTCCTTTGGTGCAAAGGTGAGGGGTAGGGGGTTATCCGTCTCAATAGGCTCTCCTGCGTCCCTCTGGGTGGCTTCCTGCCAGCCCATGCGGTAGGCTGATAGGTAGGCATAGAGCGCCTCCTTCAGGCCTCCGGTCTCCCTGATAACGGTGAAGCCCATGGCCAGAGCATCAGCCTGAAGGAGTGGCAAGACAGATCGGAGATTCATCCGAGCTAGGTCCTCCCCGGCCTCCTGAAACTGCCTGCCGTTCAGTACCTCTAGGCCGATTGTCTCCCATAGCGAGAGACCATCCAGAGGGTCCCTCTCGGGCAGAGTAATGGAGCCATCCGGATTCGGCATGAAGGGGAGTCGGGATAGGGCTGCCTGGGATAGAGCATTGAAGATGGGGTCATTCCCCTGCCTTCGGCTCCGGTCTCCCTGGAGGACTCTACGGCGTGCACCATCGGCTAGGACCTGCGCCAGCTCCGGAGTGATGACATCTAGGGCTTTGGGGTTGAGGACCTTGCTCTTGGCCTCAAACTCCTCCAGTAGCTCAGTGCGCCTGCGGTTTGCCTTGAGGATTGCCTCTTGCCGGTCGGAGGTCTCAAGGCTCTCCCGGATGCGGTCAGTGCCGTATGTGCTCTTGAGGCCTTCGGGTACTGCTACACGCAACTGGTAAATGGAGGAGCCTTTCCGTAGATGGAGGCCCACCGCTCCTCTTGCCATATCGTTTCCTGGTCTAGATTTAGATGGAAGTGACACAGCAAAAGGGCACAGTTGAGGAGGTCTAAGTCCTTGCTAGGACTCAAGTTCTTGATCTGAAAGAACTCTAAGGAATGAAGGTGACGAGCCTGACCCCGGCACTGGATCCACAGTTAGGGCTGCTTGGTTCCCCACCTGACCCGGTTGGCCGCTTCCCCATGCGAGGAGGCCCGTCAGCTGCTGATTGTACCTAAAGAAAGCCACCCTCCAGGCTAAGCGGCTGAAAAAGTCCCTGATCGGCCATGCAGCATAAGGGTGCCCGCCAAAAGTATTGCAGCCTGCGCGCACCCAGTGCCATACATGGCCGCGACAGACCGTAGAATGCGATGCTATGTCTTATCTTGTTCTCGCTCGCAAATACCGTCCACGGAATTTTTCTGAAATGGTAGGCCAGGAGCATGTGGTGCAGGCGCTGTCCAATGCGCTGGTGCAGCAGCGCTTGCACCATGCCTATCTGTTTACGGGAACCCGTGGCGTGGGCAAGACGACGGTTTCGCGCATCTTGGCCAAGTCGCTCAACTGCACCGGCGTTGATGGCCATGGTGGCATCACTGCCGCACCTTGCGGCGTCTGCCCGGCCTGCACAGAGATCGACAGCGGGCGTTTTCCTGATTACACCGAGCTGGATGCCGCGTCCAACCGGGGAGTGGATGAAGTGCAGGGCTTGTTGGAGCAGGCCGTGTACAAGCCAGCGCAGGGCCGCTTCAAGGTCTTCATGATCGACGAAGTGCACATGCTCACCAATACCGCTTTCAACGCGATGTTGAAGACCTTGGAAGAACCGCCCGAGTACCTGAAGTTTGTGCTGGCCACCACCGATCCGCAGAAGGTGCCGGTCACGGTGCTGTCGCGCTGCCTGCAGTTCAACCTGCGTCCGATGGCGCCCGAGACTATTCAAGAGCACCTGGGCCGTGTGCTGGTGCAAGAGCAGATTGCTTCTGAGCCCCAGGCGCTGCGTTTGCTGTCGCGCTCGGCCCGTGGCTCCATGCGCGATGCGCTGTCGCTGACCGACCAGGCCATCGCCTTTGGCGGCGGCCAGTTGCAGGAAGCCAGCGTGCGGCAGATGCTGGGCGCCGTCGATTCCAGCCATGTGTTCGGCCTGATTGATGCGCTGGCGCGCGGTGATGGCGCCGCGGTGGTCGATACCGTCGACCAGCTGCGCCACCAAGGCCTGTCTGCAGCTTCCACTTTGGAAGACATGGCCGTGCAACTGCAGCGCATGGCGGTATTGCAGGCGGTCCCCGATAAGGCGCGTGCATCAGCCGCTGAGGACGATGTCGACCAGCAAGAAGTGCTGCGCCTGTCCCAGGAAATGCCTGCCGATGAAACCCAGCTGCTCTACAGCATTGCCTTGCACGGCCGCGCTGAACTGGGCTTGGCGCCCGATGAATACGCCGCGCTGACAATGGCCTTGCTGCGGCTGCTGGCCTTCAAGCCTGCGGGCTCGGCTGAAAAAAAAACTCTGAATAATGCGCTAGCGCAGCCTCCCAAAGCGCCCACGCCCACGCCCCCGCCCCCAGCGGCTGCGACCATACCGGCTGCTGCCGCGCCGGTCGCAGTATCCGCCCCACCAGCGTCTTTGCAGCCAGCTGCAGCAGTCCGGGCGCCCACGCCAGCGCCTACACCTACCTCAGCACCTGCGCCAACCCCGGTCGTTGCAGCAGCTGAAGTGCAGCTGCCACCGGCCATCGCCCCCGTGGTGGATGCCGTCAAACTGCCGGTCCGCACGGCCGAGGACCTGATTCCCACCCGTGTGGCCGCGCCCTTGGCCCCCGTGGCGGTGGAGCCTCCTACGCCGGCCCAGACCGAGCAGGAGCTGGTGGAGGAGGAGCAGCCGCAGTCGCACGACGACGACGCAGCGCCCCTGGCCGATAACGAAGGCGATGATGACGGCGACATCCCAAGCAGCAGCGCCGACGACGATGCGCCGTACTTCGATGAAGTGCCTGCTGAAGCCTATGCTGACGACGAAGATACCGTGTCGGCAGGCGCCCCGGCTGCTGAGGCAAATACAGCGGGTCTGCCACCGGTGGCAGAAGAGCGCGCTAGCTTGATTGCCTTGCCGGTGCAGACACCGCAGGCCAGTGATTTTGACCGGCCGGCCAACTTTGGCGAGAACCTGGGCCGGGTGCCTGCGGAGTTTGAAGACACGGCGGAGGGCCGGTTCTGGAACGATACCGTCACCCAGCTGGTGCAGGCCGAGGCCGTGACTGCGGTTGCACGCCAACTGGCGCTGCGCTCACAGCTCCTCAAGCGCGATGCCGATGAATGGCAACTGCGGGTGGATCTGGAATCTTTGGCCCAGCCGGGGACCGTCGAGCGCCTGCGCACCGCCTTGGTGGCCGCTGGCTTGGTCGGCAAAATCCAGGTGTCGGTCGGTGCGGTGGATGACAGCCCCGCGCGGCGCAAGGCCCATGCCGTGCAGGCCCGCCAGCGCGCTGCCGAGGCCACCGTACGCCAAGACCCCTATGTCCAGTCTTTGATACAGCAATTTGGCGCGAAAATAGTGCCCGGCAGCATTCAGCCTCTATGATGCGGCGTTCGCTGGCAGATGGGCTCTCCCGCCTGCCGCAGGTTTTTATACAAAAGGATTTCTCATGTTCAACAAAGGACAACTCGCTGGTTTGATGAAGCAAGCCCAGGCCATGCAGGACAACCTCAAGAAAGCCCAGGATGACCTGGCCAATATCGAGGTCGAAGGCGAGTCCGGCGCGGGTCTGGTCAAGGTGCTGATGACCTGCAAGCATGATGTCAAGCGCGTCACCATTGACCCGAGCCTGCTGTCCGAAGACAAGGACATGCTCGAAGACCTGGTGGCCGCCGCCTTCAACGCTGCGGTGCGCAAGGCTGAAGAAACCAGCAATGAAAAAATGAGCAAGATCTCCGCCGGCATGCCGGGCCTGCCTGGTGGCATGAAGCTCCCGTTCTAATCCCTTGTCCGATGCCTCGCTCTGTTGGCTGCCGCTGTTGGCCATGCATAGGGCGGGGCGCGTTGGATGCATTAGGCCATTTGTGAGCTATTTCCATGTCTGATACCGGCACCCTGGAAGCCCTGGTACAGGCGCTGCGCCGCCTGCCGGGCGTCGGCGTCAAGTCGGCCTCGCGCATGGCCTTCCACCTGCTGCAAAACGACCGAGAGGGCGCTGAGCTGCTCTCGCGCGCCTTGCATGAGGCCAGCAGCCGCGTGCGCCATTGTGAGCGCTGCCATACCTTTACCGAAAACCCCGTCTGTGACACCTGCCTCGACGACGGGCGCGATGCCGCTCGCCTGTGCGTCGTGGAGACCCCTGCCGACCAGGCAGCGTTGGAGCGTACGGGTGCCTACAAAGGCTATTACTACGTGCTGATGGGGCGTTTGTCGCCGCTCGATGGCATTGGACCGCGCGATATTGGCGTGCAGCAACTGCTGCAGCGCGCCAGCGATGGGGTGGTGCAAGAGGTTATTCTGGCCACCAACTTCACCGCCGAAGGCGAGGCCACCGCGCATGTCATCTCTGAGGCCTTGCAGCGCAAGGGTGTAGGCTTTACGCGCTTGGCGCGGGGTGTGCCCATTGGCAGCGAGCTGGAGTACGTGGACCTGGGCACGATTGCCCATGCGCTGGCGGACCGCCGCTGAAGCCTGGCTGAGTTTGGGCTTCAATGCCCATCCCATGGATTCTTGCCTTGGCGCAGTCTGGGGTGTATCGCGTCCCGCAGTTCGGGAAAAACCGGTTCTCCTGCACCAGCATCAGGGGTAAATGAGTCTTAAGCGGCTTTCATGCTGCTTGCGACCGATTACAATTCAATGCTGATCTATAAGGTTATTTATGCATTGCATGCATGAATGGGCCTCGGTGCGGCCTCTGTTTTTCTGGATCTGCCCGCTTTTCTGTCTCGCACGCCTGTCTCTCTGGCTGCACCGCTCCAAAGATCATTCTCCGTTCTCGTTATTGCATCAAGCCGTGTTCAAGGCCGGCTGTGCCTCGTGTTTTTTAGGATTTTTGCGTGCAATCTACTGCTGTATCCAAGCGAAATATTCTGGCCGCTGTCATTGGCAATGCGCTCGAATGGTATGACTTTCTGGTCTTTGCGTTCATGACGCCCATTGTGGCGAAGCTGTTTTTCCCCTCCAACCCCAACGATCCCAGCGATGACCTGAACCGCATCTTGATGACGACGGCCGTCTTTGGCGTGGGCTTCTTTATGCGGCCAGTGGGCGGCATCCTGCTGGGCCTGTATGGCGACCGCAAGGGCCGCAAGGCGGCTATGGTCATGGTCACCGGCATCATGGCCGTTGCCATCGCCTTGATCACCTTTGCGCCTACTTATCAGGGTGTGGGGATCTGGGCGCCGATCTTTATCGTGCTGGCGCGTTTGCTGCAAGGCTTTGCCGCAGGTGGTGAGTTCGGTACTTCGACAGCCTTGTTGATCGAGCTTGCGCCCAAGGGCAAGCGCGGTTTTTATGGCTCCTGGCAGATGACGGGCCAGATGGCAGCGTTGCTGATTGGTGCTGCTGTGGGCACCCTGATTACCGACTTCTTCACCCAGGAGCAGCTGATGTCCTGGGCATGGCGCATTCCGTTTGCGGTGGGCCTGTTGATTGTGCCGGTCGCCATCTATATCCGCCGCCATGTAGAAGAGCCTGAGACCTTTGTGAAGATGCAGGCTGCGCAAAAGGCCGGTACCGTCAAGCAAGTGGGCGTCGTCGAGATGCTGCGCACCCATGCGCGTGAGACCCTGGTGGGCATGGGCCTGGTGGTGACCGCGACGGTGTCCATCTACATCACCTTCACCTACTTGGTGACCTACTCGACGGTTACCCTCAAGCTGCCCCTGCATGACACCTTCATGGTGCAAATGGCCGGTGCGGCGCTGATGGTCGTGCTGATGCCCTTCATGGGCGCCTGGTCGGACCGCGTGGGCCGCCGCCCGCTGATGATCGGCTCGCTGCTGGGCTACCTGCTGGTGCTCTATCCGCTGTATGCCTGGCTGACCGATGGTCCCACCATTTCCAAGCTGATGACCGTGCAGGTGGTAGTCTGCCTGTTTGTGTCGGTGTTCTTTGGCGTGTTCAGCACGGTGATGGCTGAGCTGTTCCCGGCCAATGTGCGCTCGGTCGGCATGTCCATGGCCTACAACGTGGCCGTGATGGTGTTTGGCGGCTTCGCCCAGTTCATCGTGACCTGGCTGATCAAGACCACGGGCTCGACCATGTCGCCCGCGTTCTATGTGATGTTCGGCGTGACCTTGGGCCTCATTGCTGCCTTCTTCATCCGAGACCGCGCGCACGACGACAATCTAGACGGCGATATGGTGTAGGCGTTCTGTACAGCACCGACCCAGGGGCTGAACCAGCGACGAGCAAAAAACCAGGTGCTGCATGCCAGCGCCTGGTTTTTTTATAGTGGAGCCTCGGAGAGGCAAACGCTCAGGCCAGCACGGGCAGCATGGACTGCCATTCGGCGGCCAGCAGGTGCACAGTGTGGGCCAGGCTGCCAGGCAGCAGTTGGCTGGCGGATTGGTCGACCGTCAAGCCCAGGATATGGCCCAGCAGCAAAGCGGCGGCGACCAGATGCAACTGGACCGCAGGCACATCCGGCCATTGCACCTGCGCCTTGGCCGCCAGTGCGGCGCTCAGCCGGGGATAGGCTTTCTCGCATTGCTGGATCTGGGGCAGTTGCGGAATCTTGGCAGCCACGGCCTGCAGCATGGTCTCCCAAGCCTTGAGGTGCTCGGCCGGGTAGGCCTCTACCAGCTCCTGCAAGGACAGGAAGGGCCTGCGCGCCTCCAGCGATTGTGATTGCGCCATGCGCAGCAGATTGAACATCAACGCCGGGCGGTGCTGCAGCAGCTCGACGAGGGCTGGCGTATCGGCCTGGTTGCTCAGCGCCTCTGCCAGCGCCGCGACATCGGCGGTGCTGGGCAGCACCACTCTGGCGGCAATGGGCTCGGGGCGGCTGACCGCATAGCCTTGCAGCAGATGGGCCTTGTTCTCTTGCGCCAGTTGCAACTGTGCGCTGGACTCGATCTTGTCGGCCACCAAGGTTGCGCCAGAGATGCGCCGTGCCCATTGCAGCATCAACACCGCACGCTCGGCAGACAGCACCGAGAAATCGATCTTCAGGTAGTTGACCAGGTCGTGCCAAGGCGCATACGACGAGTCGAGCACCGAGTGGTTGAAAGCCAGCGCAAAGCCCTTGGCGCGCAGCGCTTCCAGAGCAGGGCGGCGGGCCATCGCTTCGGAGGATGCGGCATGGCCCAGCGAGGGAATCTCCAGCACCACCTGGTGGGCTGGCAGCAGATCAAGATGGCTGCCGCGCAGGCTCTCAAAGGTCGTGTTCAGGAACAGCAGCCCTGCGCCCAGCAATTGCGCGGGCTCGATGGGCGACAGCACGGCATGGGTCAGCGCCAGATCGGATTCCAGGGTGTGGGCCGACGCCGTGCGAGAGCGGTTGAATATCTCGTGGCCGACGACGTTGCCGTCGGCATCTTTGATCGGTTGCCAGGCAATGGGGGGTGCGGGCGACGTAAACACCATGGCGGCTGCCGTGGCGGGGGGAGTTGAAGGGGGCGCGCTCTGTTGTTGCATGTACGGCTGAACCAATGCATGCATCAGTGGTGCCTCACCAGCAACTGGCGCAAGCAGTGTCTGCATTTCGTTATCTCGGGATCGACGTGCATTGTCCTTCATATCAGGCATTTCGCGCGGCGGTGGGGGGAGTGAACCTGCTGGTTTTGTAGCAAACTGAAGACGTTTTTGGTGTTTAAAAAGCGTCTGTTTGTTACAGTTGCCCCTGCAGCCAGTCCAGCTCACTCGCGCTGAACCCTGCTTGGAGGCGGGCAGCCATGTTGATCGGCGGGCGAGGGCGGGGTGCTTCGTAGTGGCTGACCAGCCAGCTGTAGTGCTGCTCAGGGTCCAGATTGCGCTGCGCGCAAAGCTGTCGGTACCAGTGGTTGCCGATGGCCACATGGCCGACTTCTTCGCGCAGGATGATGTCCAGGATGGCCACCGCCTCCAGCGCGTCCTCCGCAGAGGTTTGTTGCAATTTTGCCTGGATTTGGGGAGTGGCATCCAAACCACGGGCTTCGAGGGTACGGGGCACCAAGGCCATGCGCGCCACGATGTCATCTGCCGTTTTCTCGCACATGGTCCACAGGCCCTGGTGCGCGGGGTAGTCGCCATAGTCATGGCCCCACTTGCGCAAATGGGTGCGCAGCAGCCGGAAATGCTTGGCCTCTTCCGCTGCTACCTGCAGCCAATCCTGGTAAAAGGCCTCAGGCATGCCGCCAAAGCGCCAGATGGCATCCAGCGCCAGGTTGATGGCGTTGAACTCAATGTGGGCGATGGCATGCAGCAAGATGGCGCGGCCCTCGGCCGTGGCCGGGGAGCGCCGGCCCATGGCGGTATGTACCTTGAGCTCGGGTTTGGCGGGGTGGCCCGGCAATACAGTGCCCTCGGGCAGTACCAATAGCGCTTGCGGCGCTATTGAAATAGTGGCCCTTTGCGCATACATGGCAAGGGTGAGCGCGGATTTTCCTCGGCATCGGCCACACACAGGGCTTGCAAGGCGCATTGACGTAATTCCATCCCTACAATTATGGGGCTGCTGCTCCCTGCAGGCATGCTGCGACTGGCAAGACCACCCGCCGGTCAATGGGTGGGGGCGGCTTCACCGATAACAAGCTGGAGACAAGATGGCCAAGTATGAACTCGATGGTGTGCAACCCCTGGTCGCGGACTCGGCCTGGATTGCCGATACGGCCCAGGTGATCGGCCGGGTAGAGATGGCAGCAAACAGCAGCGTCTGGTTTGGTGCCATCTTGCGCGGTGACAACGACCCTATCCGCATCGGTGAGGGTAGCAACATACAAGACGGCAGCGTGCTGCACACCGACAAGGGCAAGCCTCTGGAGATCGGCAAGCATGTGACCATCGGGCACAACGTGATCCTGCATGGCTGTACGGTGGGCGACGAGTCGCTGATCGGCATGGGTGCCATTGTGCTCAACGGTGCCAAGATTGGGCGCCATTGCCTGGTGGGCGCCGGTGCGGTGGTGACCGAGAACAAGGAATTTCCCGACGGCAGCCTGATTGTGGGCAGCCCCGCCAAGGTGGTGCGCACGCTGACCGAGGAGCAGATCGAAGGACTGCGGCGCAGCGCGCAAGGCTATATGGCCAATGCCCGCCGTTTTAAGGCAGGTCTGCGAAAATTGCCGGATTGAGAGGGCGCTTGCCTGGGCCATGGGCCCGGACACGGCAGGCCCGCATGATTTGAATTGGAAGAACTACAGTGTCTGAACTGCATAAATTTTTGTTTGATGGGCTGCCCGTGCGTGGCGCCATTGTTCGACTGACCGACGCCTGGCAAGAGATCTTGCAGCGCCGCGCCGTCAACACCAGCACCGGACCTTACCCGCTGCCGGTGCAAGAGATGCTGGGCGAGATGACCGCTGCCGGCGTGCTGATGCAGTCCAACATCAAGTTCAATGGCGCGCTGGTGTTCCAGATCTCGGGCGATGGCCCCGTCAAGCTGGCAGTGACCGAGGTGCTGACCAATCTGAGCGTGCGCTCCACGGTCAGCCTGCAAGGTGACCTGCCAGCCGATGCAACCCTCACCGATATGGTTAACGTGCATGGCAAAGGCCGCTGCGCCATCACCCTGGACCCCAAGGACAAGCAGCCCGGCCAGCAGCCTTACCAAGGCGTGGTGCCGCTGGTGGATGTGGATGGCCAACCGCTAGAGAGCATGGCTGCCATCTTGCAGCAGTACATGCGCCAGTCCGAGCAGCTCGACACGGTGCTGGTGCTGGCCGCCAACGACAAGGTGGCCGCCGGCCTGATCGTGCAGCGCATGCCCATCAAGGGCGAGGCCAACCTGGCGGGCGGTAGCGCGCACACCGACGAGGTGGACCAGATCGGCTTGAACGAGGAGTACAACCGCATTGCGCACCTGGCCGCCAGCCTGACCCGCGATGAACTGCTGAACCTCGATGTCGAGACCATCCTGCACCGCCTGTTCTGGGAAGAGAAACTGCTGCGCTTTGTGCCCGAAGACGGCGAAGGCGGCCCGCATTTTGCCTGCACCTGCAACCGCGAGCGCGTGGGCATCATGCTGCGCAGCCTGGGCCAGGAAGAGTCGGACAGCATCATTGAAGAGCAGGGCATGATCGAAGTGGGCTGCGAGTTCTGCGGCCAGCAATACCGCTTTGATGCGGTCGATGTAGCGCATCTGTTTACCGAGCGCGGCAACGACCCGCCAGCGCCGCACCTGGTGCAGTAAGCGGTCGACTGCGAGGTTGGCAGCCAGCGCCTCAGTTTTTCTGGGGCGCCAACAGATCCTGGAACAGCCGCAATTCGCAATCAGGGTCGCTGCACTTTTCGCAGCTCCAACCCGCGCGCGCACCATGGTTGGCAGCGCGCAAAGCCATCCGTAGCGCTTGCAGCGCCTCTGCGTTGGGGAACCAATTGCACAGGGCTGCCAGCGCTTCTTGCTTTAGGCGCTGGCCCTCGCTGAACAGCAGCTGAAACGCCTGGCCGCGTGCCACCAGTTGCAGGCGGGTGTGCATCAGCAGCGTTTGGGCATCGGCAGTCTCATGGACCTGCTGGGTTGCATGTGCTTGGCTGGCATCGGCAGCGCGGGCTGACAGCGGCGGCGCCATCAATAGCACCGCATCCTTCGCAGCCATTGGTAGCTCCAGCAACTGCACCAGGCTGCAGGCCTGCAAGCTGAATGCCGCAGGCGCGGTGGCGGAGTGCTGTGCCAGGTAGTGGCCCAGCTGCACTGCCAACGCGGCGCTGTCGTCACTGTAGAGGGCGGCCAAAAAGACGCGGGGCGGCGCAGCCGAATTGCTAAACGTCATGGCGAAAGCGGAAGGAATGAGGCGCAGGCATGGCCGCGATGATACGGTCAAAGCAGCCCGGCCCAAGAAAAAAGCGCCTGCAAAGAGGCGCTCGGTAGGTGGTGATTGGCGTATCGCTTATTTTCGCGTGTACTGCACAAACACCTCATTGGGCTTGACCATGCCCAGCTCGTTGCGGGCCTTGCCTTCGACCATGTCCATGCCTTGCTTGAGGTCGCTCACCTCGGTCTCGAGGCGAACATTCTCACGCAGCGCGGTCTCGTTCTCGGTCTTCTGCGTGGCAATTTGCTCTTTCATGTCCTTCACGTAGGGCACGCTACCGCGCCCACTCCAGAGTTGAGCATGGATGCTGACCAGGATGGCCAGCAGCACAAAAGGAACAATGCGAGAGATCATGGCAAGGATGGGTCGGGAAGGCGATCGGGACACGGCCACAGGCCATGCCCCGAAGCGGGCTTAGCGCAGATTGTAGAACGCTGAGCGGCCGGGATACACCGCCACTTCGCCCAGGTCTTCCTCGATGCGCAGCAGCTGGTTGTACTTGGCCATGCGGTCCGAACGGCTCAGCGAACCGGTCTTGATCTGGCCTGCGTTCAAGCCCACAGCGATGTCGGCGATGGTGCTGTCTTCGGTTTCGCCCGAGCGGTGCGAGATTACCGCGGTGTAGCCGGCGCGCTTGGCCATCTCGATGGCGGCGAAGGTTTCGCTCAAGGTGCCGATCTGGTTGATCTTGATCAGAATCGAGTTGGCGATGCCCTTGTCGATGCCTTCCTTGAGGATCTTGGTGTTGGTGACGAACAGGTCGTCACCCACCAACTGCACCTTCTTGCCCAGGCGCTCGGTCAGCACCTTCCAGCCATCCCAGTCGCCTTCGTGCATGCCGTCTTCGATGGAGATGATGGGGTACTTGTCGCACCAGGCGGCCAGCATGTCGGTCCATTGTTCAGCCGTCAGGCTGATGCCGCCTTCGCCTTCGAGCACGTACTTGCCGTCCTTGTAGAACTCGGAAGCGGCGCAGTCCAGGGCCAGTGCGATCTGGTCGCCCGCGGTGTAACCGGCTTGGTCGATGGCTTCGAGGATGAGCTGGATGGCAGCCTCATGGTTCTCGACCGATGGCGCAAAACCGCCTTCATCACCCACGGCGGTGGGCATGCCACGGCTGTCGATGATCTTCTTCAGTGCGTGGAACACTTCTGCACCCCAGCGCAGCGCTTCGCGGAAGCTGGGCGCGCCCACGGGCACGATCATGAACTCTTGCAGGTCCAGGCTGTTGTTGGCGTGGGCGCCACCGTTGATGACGTTCATCATCGGCACGGGCAGTTGCACACCGCCCATGCCACCAAAGTAGCGGTACAGCGGCAGACCGGCTTCTTCAGCGGCAGCGCGGCCCACGGCCATCGACACGGCCAGCATGGCGTTCGCGCCCAGGCGGCTCTTGTTGTCGGTGTTGTCGAGGTCGATCAGGGTCTTGTCGAGGAAGGCTTGTTCAGCAGCATCCAGGCCCAGAATGGCTTCGGAGATTTCGGTATTGATGTGCTCCACGGCCTTCAGCACGCCCTTGCCCAGGTAGCGGCTCTTGTCGCCGTCGCGCAGCTCGATGGCCTCGCGCGAGCCGGTGGAGGCGCCCGATGGGACGGCCGCGCGGCCCATCACACCCGATTCCAGCAATACATCACATTCCACGGTGGGGTTGCCACGCGAATCCAGAATTTCGCGGCCAACGATATCAACAATTGCACTCACTTTAGAGCCTTTCAGAGATTGAGAAAAGGGTTGGTGCGCTGCAAACGGGTGGACTGCAACTGCACGGAATCAATGGGGGTTGGGGCGTAGGCCTTAAACGCCTTCGACCAGCACCATGCGCATGATGGCGGCACCGTCGCGTGCCTCGCGCGCCTTGCTGTACTCGGGCGAATCATAAAAACGGCGGGCTTGCTCGCTGTCCTTGAACTTCAGGATCACGGTGCGACCGGGGTTCCAGTCGCCCTCGATGACCTCTACCTTGCCACCGCGCACGCAGACCTCGGCACCATAGGTTTGCATGGCGATGGTGCTGTACTTGCGGTACTCCTCGTACTGCTCGGGGTTGGTCACGGTGACCGAGGCAATGATGTATGCGCTTGGCATTTAAGCTCCAAAATTGTTTTCCAGGAAACCGTTCTTCTTGGTGATGCCGTCCAGCGCCACCATGGTTTCGAGCAAGGCCTTCATGTGCTTGAGCGGCACGGCATTGGGGCCGTCGCTCAGGGCGTTGCAAGGGTCTGGATGGGTTTCCATGAACACGCCAGCGACGCCCACGGCAATGGCAGCACGGGCCAGCACGGGCACCATCTCGCGCATGCCACCGCTCGATGTGCCATTGCCGCCAGGCAACTGCACACTGTGGGTGGCATCGAACACGACGGGCGCATTCGTCTCGCGCATGATGGCCAGCGAGCGCATATCGCTCACTAGGTTGTTGTAGCCAAAGCTGGCGCCGCGTTCGCAGGCCATGAAGATGTCTTCGGGCAGGCCTACTTCCTTGGCGGCAGCGCGGGCCTTGTCGATGACATTCTTCATGTCATGCGGGGCCAGAAACTGGCCCTTCTTGATATTGACCGGCTTGCCGGATTGCGCGACCGCACGGATGAAGTCGGTCTGGCGGCACAGAAAGGCCGGCGTCTGCAGCACATCGACAATGCTGGCCACGTAGGGCACTTCGGCCTCGTTGTGGACATCGGTCAGGATGGGCACATTCAGCTCTTTTTTCACCTTGGCCAGAATCTCCAGGCCCTTTTCCATGCCTGGGCCGCGAAAGCTCGTACCCGAGCTGCGGTTGGCCTTGTCAAAGCTGCTTTTGAAGATAAAGGGGATGCCCAGGCTGGCCGTCATCTCCTTGAGCTGTCCGGCCACATCCATCTGCAGCTGCTCGGACTCGACCACGCAGGGGCCGGCAATCAGGAAAAAGGGCTTATCAAGCCCGATATCAAATCCGCACAATTGCATGGACGGTGTTCCTTAAAGGTGGTGTGAGAGCAAAGACGCCATGAGAAACGCAGCGTTGGGGAAGGCTTTGTTTGTCATGGCTTCTGGTTGTGCCGCAAGCTGGTTGCAATTTTACTTGGCTGCCAGCTTCTTGCGATCGACTGCGGCCTTGATAAAGGCATTGAACAGCGGATGGCCGGCCCAGGGGGTGGACTTGAACTCGGGGTGGAACTGCACGCCGATGAACCAGGGGTGCACCGCCTTGGGCAGCTCAACGATCTCGGTCAGGTGCTCACGCTGGGTCAGCGCAGAGATCACCAAGCCGGCGCTGCGCAGCTGGTCCAGGTACTGGGTGTTGGCTTCGTAGCGGTGGCGGTGGCGCTCGGTGACCACATCGCCGTAGATGCTGTGGGCCAGCGAGTCCTTTTGCACATCGGACGATTGCGCGCCCAGGCGCATGGTGCCGCCCAGATCGGAGTTTTCGTCGCGGGTCTTGATGGTGCCATCGGCGTCCTTCCACTCGGTGATCAGGGCGATCACGGGGTGGGGGGTCTGGCGGTCGAACTCGGTGGAGTTGGCGTTGTCCAGGCCCGCCACATGGCGGGCGTATTCAATCGTCGCCACCTGCATGCCCAGGCAGATGCCGAGGTAGGGCACCTTGCCTTCGCGGGCAAACTTGGCGGTCGAGATCTTGCCTTCGACACCACGCGAGCCAAAGCCGCCGGGCACCAGAATGCCGTCATAGCTCTTGAGCAGCTCAGCCGCATCGCCGTCGTGGATGGTTTCCGAATCCACATGGGTGATCTTCACGCGGACATGGTTTTGCATGCCGGCGTGCTTGAGCGCTTCGTTGACGGATTTGTAGGCATCCGACAGCTCGACATACTTGCCGACCATCGCAATGGCCACTTCGCCCTTGGGGTGCTCGGTCTCGTAGACCAGGTCATCCCAGCGTTTGAGGTTGGCCGGCGGCGTGTTGAGACGCAGCTTGTCGCAGATAAGGCCGTCCAGGCCCTGCTCGTGCAGCATGCGGGGCACCTTGTAGATGGTGTCCACATCCCACATGCTAATGACGCCCCAGGATTGCACATTGGTGAACAAAGAGATCTTTTCGCGCTCTTCTTCGGGCACCGCATGTGAGGCACGGCAGAGCAGCGCATCGGGTTGGATACCGATCTCGCGCAGCTTTTGCACCGTGTGCTGGGTCGGCTTGGTCTTGAGCTCACCGGCCGCTGCAATATAGGGCAGGTAAGTCAGGTGCACAAAGGCCGAGTTGTTGGGGCCGAGCTTGAGGGACAGCTGGCGCACCGCTTCCAGGAAGGGCAGCGACTCGATATCGCCAACCGTGCCGCCGATTTCGCAGATGGCGACATCGACTGCATGGTCGGTACCGATGCCGGCGCCGCGCTTGACGTATTCCTGGATCTCGTTGGTGATGTGGGGAATTACCTGGACGGTCTTGCCCAGGTAATCACCACGGCGCTCTTTTTCAAGAACGCTTTGGTAGATACGGCCGGTGGTGAAGTTGTTGGTCTGGCGCATGCGCGTTTCAATGAAACGCTCATAGTGGCCCAGGTCCAGGTCGGTCTCAGCGCCATCGTCCGTCACAAACACTTCGCCGTGCTGGAAGGGGGACATGGTGCCTGGATCCACGTTGATGTAGGGATCCAGCTTGATGAGGGTGACTTTGAGTCCGCGCGATTCCAAAATCGCGGCAAGGGAGGCTGAGGCGATTCCCTTGCCCAGGGAAGACACCACACCGCCAGTGACGAAGACAAATTTGGTCATGTCTTTTAGGGAGGTGGGAAATTCTGATTATAAAGGCGTATGCCAGCCTGTGCGGCGAGCTGCAATAAATGGGCTTCAATGCCCACAGGTTTGGGCCTGCCGTATGGCGGCAGAGATAGCCGTTCTGGCACTGTTTGCTTGTCTGCTGCAGTGCAGCGGCAGCGGGCCTGCTCTGCTACATTGGCGGGCATGAACCAGCTCCACGGAAAACATATTGTCCTCGGCATGTCCGGCGGTGTTGCCGCCTTCAAGTCTGCCGAGCTGTGCCGCCGATTGACCAAGGCCGGTGCGACGGTGCAGGTCGTGATGACCGAATCTGCTACTCAGTTCATGACCCCGGTGACGATGCAGGCGCTGTCTAACCGCCCGGTCTATGTCTCGCAGTGGGATGCACGCGAGCCCAACAACATGCCGCACATCAACCTGAGCCGCGAGGCCGATGCGATTGTGGTGGCCCCTTGCAGTGCTGACTTTATCGCCCGCCTGGTGCAGGGCCGGGCCGATGAGCTGCTGAGCTTGTTGTGCCTGGCGCGGCCGATGGACAGCGTGCCGTTGATCCTGGCCCCGGCCATGAACCGCGAGATGTGGGCCCACCCCGCCACCCAGCGCAATCTGCGCCAGGTGCAGGCCGATGGTGCTGTGGTTCTGGGCGTTGGCAATGGTGACCAGGCCTGTGGCGAGACGGGGGACGGCCGCATGCTGGAAGCGGCCGAGATTGAGGAAGAGCTGCAGTATTTCTTCAGCGCCAAGGCGCTGGCGGGCAAAAAACTGCTGATTACCGCCGGCCCCACCTTCGAAGCGATTGACCCGGTGCGGGGCATCACCAATCTGTCGAGCGGCAAGATGGGCTTTGCGATTGCGCGTGCGGCGCAGGCAGCTGGCGCTGATGTCACCCTGATCGCTGGCCCCGTGCATGTGCCTACACCGCGTGGTGTGCGCCGCATTGATGTGCAATCGGCGCAAGATATGCTGCAAGCGGTAATGGGCAGCATTGAGGGAGCCGATATTTTTGTGGCCACCGCCGCAGTGGCCGACTGGCGCCCCGCCAGCGCGGCTGACCAGAAGATCAAGAAAGATGGCAGCGGCGCGGTTCCGCAGCTGGCCTTTGTTGAGAACCCGGACATTTTGGCCACGGTGGCCCAGCTACCGCGCGCTCAAAGCGGCGATCTGTACTGCGTTGGCTTTGCCGCAGAAAGTGAAAACCTGCTGGCCAATGCGGAGGCCAAGCGCCTGCGCAAGCAGATTCCCCTACTGGTCGGCAATATCGGCCCCGCGACCTTTGGCAAGGACGACAACGCCTTGCTGCTGGTGGATGCGCAAGGCCACCAGGAGCTGCCCCATGCCAGCAAGGCGGTATTGGGTGAGCAGCTAGTGGCGGAGATCGCCAAGCGCATGGCGCGCTAGGTGGACAAGGCGCGACGTTGTAGTCGCCCTCAAGCCTTGCTGCGGGGGATGCGACCCATCAGATAGAACTCCTCATTGGGCTGCATTCCGGCAAAGCTGGCCATGCGGTTGCTCAGGCCAAAAAATGCGGTGATGGCCGCGATGTCCCAGATATCTTCGTCATCAAAGCCATGGGCCTGCAAGGCCTCAAAATCCGCGTCATCCACTTCTTGCGAGCGGGTGCAGACCTTCATCGCAAAATCCAGCATCGCGCGCTGGCGTGCCGAGATATTCGCCTTGCGGTAGTTGACCGCCAGCTGGTCGGCCAGCATCGGCGCCTTGTCATAAATACGTACCAGCGCGCCATGGGCGACCACGCAGTACAGGCATTCGTTGTGGGCGCTGGTGACGGTGACGATCATCTCGCGCTCAGCCTTGCTGAGGCTGCTTTCCTCGCGCTCCATCAGCGCATCATGGTAGGCAAAGAAAGCGCGCCATTCGGCGGGGCGGCGCGCAAAGGCGAGGAAGACGTTGGGGATAAAGCCCGCCTTTTCCTGCACCTGGGCAATGCGTGCCTGGATGTCTTCGGGCAGGCTTTTCAGATCAGGCAAGGGGTAGCGCGCAGTTGCAGCCATGGTGTTGTCTCCACAGAGTTGTTCTGCGGACCATCATAGGGGCAAGCCCTGCGCTGGGCTTGCCTCTTGGTGACTGCTGGCCGAGTGGGCCTTAGGGCGCGGTAAAGGGCCGGCCGCGCAGTTGGGTGCCCGCTGCAATGCCTTTTTGCTTGAACCAGCCCTGGTTCATCTCCAGCACATAGCGCACGGGTTTGCTGGAGCAGTGCGAATCCTCGGTCATCGGCTGCATGTCGGCCAGGTTGACGATGGTCCCGTCGTCGCTGACAAAGGCGGCCGTCAGCGGCAGCAGGGTGTTCTTCATCCAGAAGCACTGGGTGCCGGGGCGGTCAAACACAAACAGCATGCCTTCGTTGGCCGGCATCTCCTTGCGGAACATCAGGCCGATTTCCTTCTCGCGTGCCGATTGCGCCACTTGCGCATGGATGCGGTGCATGCCGGCGCTCAGCTCAGTGCGGGCCAGCTGTGTTTGGGGCTCTCCGGCAGGCGCCGCTTTTTGGGCCGCAGCCGGCAAGGCAGCGGCCAGTGCGCAGGCCATGGCCGATCCGATGAGGCAGCGCTGAACGAGGCGGGGACGGCGGGTGGCCAAGGGGGTAGAAAACATGGTGGTCAAACTCTCACAAAGCAAAACAGCACGGACTGTGCAGCCGCAGCGCATGGCGCCATAGCCGGTTTTATACACCATGCCAGAGGCGGGGCGCTGACTTGGGTCTGGGCATCTGCTGTGTCCAGGTGTCGGCGATTGCGCTGTCCGGCCTGGCCGGCATTTGTCGATAGAATCGTTGGCGGTAACACATGCGCCTGGTGCCTGCTGTGGGGCTGGGCGAAGAATCAGATTGGGAGATTTGTGACGATGCGTGCTCAACATATCCAGCTGCCCGAGGGCGGACAGGCCATCACTGCCAACGCGGACCACAGCCTGTGCGTGCCCAACCAGCCGATCATCCCCTTCATCGAAGGCGACGGCGTGGGCCGCGACATCACGCCGGTGATGCGCAAGGTGGTAGATGCCGCGGTGGCCCAAGCCTATGGCGATACCCGTCGCATTGCCTGGATGGAAGTGTTTGCCGGTGACAAGGCGCTCGGCCTGTATGGCGACGGCCAAAGCCTGCCCCAGGAAACCATGGATGCCATCGGCCAGTACCTGGTCGCCATCAAAGGCCCGTTGAACACGCCGGTAGGCGGCGGTATCCGCTCCCTCAATGTCACCCTGCGCCAAACCTTGGACCTGTATGTTTGCCTGCGGCCGGTGCGCTACTTTGAAGGTGTGCCATCGCCGGTGCGCGAGCCGCACAAAACGCATATGGTGATCTTTCGCGAGAACTCCGAAGACATCTATGCCGGTATCGAGTTTGCAGCGGGCTCCGACATTGCGGTCAAGCTGATCGCCTTTTTGCAGCAGGAGATTGGCTCGCAAAAGATCCGTTTTCCGGACAGCTCGGGCATTGGCATCAAGCCCGTGTCGCGCGAAGGCACGGAGCGCCTGGTGCGCCAGGCCATTCAGTACGCCATCGACCACGACAAGCCCAGCGTGACCTTGGTGCACAAGGGCAACATCATGAAGTTCACCGAAGGCGCCTTCCGTGACTGGGGCTATGCGCTGGCGAAAAAAGAGTTTGCTGCCGAAGTGATCGATGGGGGACCCTGGCTGCGCCTCAAGAGCCCCAAGGATGGCTCCGAGATCATCATCAAGGATGTGATTGCTGATGCTTTCTTGCAGCAGGTGCTGCTGCGCCCGGCCGATTACTCGGTGATCGCCACCTTGAATTTGAATGGCGACTACATCTCGGATGCAGTCGCTGCCCAGGTGGGCGGTATCGGCATTGCGCCGGGTGCCAATCTGTCAGACAAGGTAGCGGTGTTTGAGGCCACGCATGGCACGGCGCCCAAGTATGCGGGCAAGGACTATGTGAATCCCGGCTCGCTGATCCTGTCGGCCGAGATGATGCTGCGCCACATTGGCTGGACTGAGGCGGCTGACCTGATCATTGCGGCGATGGAGGCCACCATTGCCTCCAAGCGCGTGACCTATGACTTTGCGCGGCTGATGGATGGCGCCACGCAGGTTAGCACTTCGCGCTTTGGCGATGAGATGATCAGCAATATGCAAGCTGCTGCCTGACCTTCCACCCGGCTGGGCTGCGCATGAAGCCGCATCCCCCCCCTTACCTTGTTGCCCATGGCCATGGACACACCGCACATCATCGACACCGCCCGCCAAGTGCTGGAGATTGCGGCGACGATTGCTTTTGCGCTGTCCGGGGTGATCAAGGCGGCGCACAAAAAGCTCGATGTCGTCGGTGTCTGCGTGGTGGCCTTTGTGGCCGCTTTTGGTGGTGGCACCTTGCGCGATCTGCTGCTGGACCAGCGGCCATTTTTCTGGGTACGGCAGGAGACCTTTGTCTGGGTGATCCTGGGCATCAGCCTGCTGGCCATTGTGTTTTTGCGACAACGCCACTTTGCTTTGACCGAGCGGGCCATGCTCTGGCCCGATATGCTCGGTCTGGGCCTTTTTGCCGCTGTGGGCGTGGATATGGCGGCAGAGCAGGGCCTGCCCGCACTCATCTGCGTGATGATGGGTGTGATCACTGGCGTGTTTGGCGGGGTGCTGCGCGATGTCATGTGTGGCGAGATTCCGCAGGCCTTCCGCGACCACCAGCCCTATGCGGTCTGCGCCTTTGTGGGTGGCTGGGTGGATTTGCTGCTGCGCAGCTCGCCGGTGCCCGAGATGGCACCGATGCTGGGCTGCGTATTGGTCACTGCTGGTTTGCGGGCCATTGCGCTGTGGCGCCATTGGCGGCTGCCGAGCTGGCGGGTGGATTAACCCAGGTTGAAGCTATAGGAGTTGTGCAGGCATGGGAAAAAAATTGACATGGTCACTGCTGGCGCTGCTGGCCTTGATAGGCGCTGGCGCCATCTGGTATCTGGCTGCCAAAACCTATGAGATCCGTATCAGCCAGGCGCAGCTGGAGCAAAAGCTGGCTGAGCGCTTGCCGCTGACCCAGCGCTATCCGTTGGTGTCCGTCACCCTGGCGCAGCCCCGGGTGCATTTGAACGAGGACAGCGAGCGGGTCGACTTTGGTCTTTACATGACGGTCAACACCAACACCAGTGGCAGCCAGCTGCTGGGCGCGCAGATCGATATGTCTTCCTCGCTGCGCTATGACGCCGAGCGTGGCGCGATCTTTCTGGACCAGCCTCTGATGGACAAGCTGGTGGTGCAGGGCCTGGATGAGCGGCGCACGGCGATGGCGCAGGTCGCGCTGGAAGCTGCGATGACCTCCTACCTGGCCCAGCAACCGATCTACACGCTCAATGCCGCGGATGCCCGCCAGCGTGTGGCTCGCATGACGGTGCGGGACATCAGGGTGGACAAGGGCGTGCTCGTCATCATTCTGGGCCTGTGATACCGCGCTGTTTTTCTTTATTCTAAAAACACCATAAATTAACAAAAATATATTCGTTTGAGTTTTAAGTACAAAAGTCCACAATTTGCTACATCACTTCATACGAACGGGTAGCAGAACATGAAATTCGGTGGATTCAAATCTTTGGTGGTGGCCGCAGCCTTGGTGGCCAGTGGTTCGGCGCTGGCACAAAACCAGTTGCTCAATGTCTCGTATGACGTGGCCCGTGAGTTCTACAAGGACTACAACACGGCCTTTATCGCCCACTACAAGAAGACCAAGGGCGTGGACATCAAGGTGGACCAGTCGCACGGCGGCTCCAGCGCCCAGGCGCGTGCCGTGTCTGAAGGTCTGGCCGCCGATGTGGTGACCTTCAACACCACCACCGATGTGGAGTTCCTGGCCGAAAAGGGCGTGGTAGCGAAGGACTGGGCCAAGAAGTTTCCCAACGACGCATCGCCCACTACGTCGACCATGCTGTTTCTGGTGCGCAATGGCAACCCCAAGGGCATCAAGGACTGGGATGACCTGATCAAGCCAGGTGTGCAGGTGGTGGTGGTGAACCCCAAACTGGGTGGCAATGGCCGCTACGCCTATCTGGCCGCCTGGGGCCAGGCACGTGAAAAGGGTGGCTCGGACGCTGACGCGCAGGCCTACATCAGCAAGCTTTACAAGAATGTGCCCGTGCTGGCCAAGGGCGGTCGCGATGCGACGGCCGCCTTCCTGCAACGCAATGTGGGCGATGTGCTGATCACTTTTGAATCGGAAGTGGTGTCGATCGACCGCGAGTTTGGCAAGGGCAAGGTCGATCCGGTCTACCCTTCGGTGAGCATCACCGCTGAAAACCCGGTGGCTGTGGTGGAACGCACCGTCGAGAAAAAGGGTACGGCCGAGCTGGCCAAGGCCTACCTGGACTTCCTCTACTCGGATGAGGGCCAGGAGATTGCTGCGAGCCACGCGATCCGCCCGCGCAGCGAAGCGGTGCTGAAAAAGCACGCCGATATTTTCAAACCGATCAAGCAGTTCACCGTAGGCAAGTACTTCGGCAGCCTGGGTGAGGCGCAGAAGACCCACTTTGGGGATGGCGGCTACTTCGACAAGCTGTTCACCGAACCCAAGAAGTGATGAGCCAGCAGCAGCGCCCGCCAGACGGGCGCTGACTGCGTATTTCCTGTAGATTTTTGCCGATCGGATTCCATGTCAGCTGCCATCACTGCCCCGGCCAAGGCCGTGCCCAGTGCCAAACGCCGCGGTGCCAAACGGGTACTGCCGGGCTTTGGACTCACCCTGGGTTACACGATTTTTTACCTCAGCATCATTGTGCTGATTCCCCTGGCTACCCTGCTGTTCAAAACCTTTGAGCTGACCTGGGACCAGTTCTGGACCACCATCTCCGCCCCCATTGCTGTGGCCGCCTACAAGGTCACTTTTGGCGCATCGCTGATCGCCGCGCTGGTGAACCTGGTGTTCGGCATGTTGATCGCCTGGGTGCTGGTGCGCTATACATTCCCGGGCAAAAAGATTGTCGATGCGCTGGTGGACTTGCCTTTTGCCTTGCCCACTGCTGTGGCCGGCATCTCGCTCACCGCCTTGCTGGCCGACAACGGCTGGATCGGTCAGCTGTTTGCGCCGCTGGGTATCCAGCTGGTGTTCAACCGCGTGGGTATCGTATTTGCGCTGATCTTTATCGGCCTGCCGTTTGTGGTGCGCACGGTGCAGCCGGTGCTGGAGGATTTCGAGCGTGAGCTGGAAGAAGCCGCTGGCAGCCTGGGTGCGTCGCGCTGGCAAACCTTCTACAAGGTGATTCTGCCGGCCATTGGCCCCGCACTGCTGACCGGCTTTGCGATGGCCTTTGCACGTGCGGTGGGTGAGTACGGTTCGGTGATCTTTGTCTCGAACAATATTCCGATGGAATCGCAGATCACGCCTTTCGTCATCATGGCCAAGCTGGAGCTGCATGACTATGCCGGCGCCACTGCCATTGCGATGGTGATGCTGGTGATTTCTTTTGTGCTCCTGCTGCTGATCAATGGCTTGCAAAGCTGGCAGCGCAAGCGTTCGGGGGCCTAAACCATGCCAACCATGTATCTTGTATTGATTGCCATCGTCGTGGTGGTATTGGGCACGGTGATTACGCGCTACCGCTATGTGGCCCGCCATGAGCCAGAAGAGCAGAGCACCGTGACGGAATCGCGCTGGGTGCGCTGGACGCTCACTGGTATTGCGCTGACCTTCATGCTGCTGTTCTTGCTGCTGCCGCTGCTGGCCGTGTTTGTCGAGGCGCTGCGCAAGGGCTGGGACACCTATGCGGCCGCGCTGACCGAGCCCGATGCCTGGTCGGCCATCAAGCTGACCTTGATCACCGCGCTGATTGCCGTGCCGCTGAACCTGGTGTTTGGCGTGGCTGCAGCCTGGGCGATTGCCAAGTTCGAGTTCAAGGGCAAGGCCTTGCTGACGTCGTTGGTGGATCTGCCGTTCTCGGTATCGCCCGTCGTGGCCGGTTTGACCTATGTGCTGCTGTTCGGTGCGAACGGCTGGTTTGGTTCCTGGCTGGAGGCCCATGACCTGAAGGTGATCTTTGCCGTGCCGGGCATTGTGCTGGCCACCGTGTTCGTGACCTTCCCCTTTATTGCCCGCGAGCTGATTCCGCTGATGCAGGCGCAAGGCAATGACGAGGAGCAGGCGGCCATTGTGCTGGGCGCCACTGGCTGGCAGACCTTCTGGCGAGTGACCCTGCCCAATATCAAATGGGGCCTGCTGTACGGCGTGATTCTGTGCAATGCGCGTGCCATGGGCGAGTTTGGAGCGGTGTCCGTGGTCTCGGGCAGCATCCGTGGCCAGACCAACACCATTCCGCTGCATGTCGAGATTTTGTATGCCGACTTCCAGTCGTCTGCTGCCTTTGCGGTGGCCTCCTTGCTGGCCTTGCTGGCGCTGGTAACCCTGGTGCTCAAGTCGATCGCCGAATGGCGCGCCGAAAAGGAGCACAAGCTGGCCGCTAACCTGCCCCCTGAGCGCCCTCGGGACGACAGCGCGGTTCCTGCATAAACACGGTATTTTCGAGGTCGGATATGAGCATTGAAATTCAAAATATCTCCAAGTCGTTTGGCAACTTTCAGGCGCTGAACAATGTCAACCTGGATATCAAATCGGGCGAATTGATTGCGCTGCTTGGCCCTTCTGGCTGCGGCAAAACCACCTTGCTCCGCATCATTGCGGGCCTGGAGTCTGCCGACCAAGGCACCATCCAGTTCAGCGGCGAAGACACCACCGATGTGCATGTGCGCAACCGCAATGTGGGCTTTGTGTTCCAGCACTACGCGCTGTTTCGCCATATGACGGTGTTCGAGAACGTGGCCTTTGGTCTGCGCATCAAACCCCGCAAGGAGCGGCCCAGCGAAGCCCAGATCCGCGAGAAGGTGATGAGCCTGCTCAAGCTGGTGCAGCTCGATTGGATTGCCGACCGCTACCCCTCACAACTGTCGGGCGGCCAGCGCCAGCGTATTGCGCTGGCCCGCGCGCTGGCGGTGGAGCCCAAGGTGCTGCTGCTCGACGAGCCCTTTGGCGCGCTCGATGCCAAGGTGCGCAAAGAGCTGCGCCGCTGGCTGCGCCGCCTGCACGATGAGCTGCATGTGACCAGCATCTTTGTGACCCATGACCAGGAAGAGGCGTTGGAAGTGGCCGACCGCGTGGTCGTCATCAACAAGGGCCAGATCGAGCAGGCCGGTACCCCACAGGAAGTGTGGGACAGCCCGGCCAGCCCCTTCGTTTATGGCTTCCTGGGCGATGTGAACCTGTTCCGTGGCCGAGCCAACGATGGCCATACCGTCGTGGCAGGGGGGGTGCAGATCGATTCGCCCGAGCTGGCATCCGCCAGCAATGCCCAGGCCTTGGCCTATGTTCGCCCCCACGAGTTGGAGGTGGAGCGCTATTCTCCCGGCCAGGAAAAGGATGCCGATGGCCGCCAGCGCGGCATTGTGGTGCAGCTTGAACGGGCGATTGTGGTCGGCCCCATCGCGCGTCTGGAACTTATTGCCATCGGTGGGCACCAAGCCCAGGGTGCCGAGGCTTCGGACAGCGATCAGCTCATTGAAGCGCAAATATCTGCGCAACAGTTCAAAGCCATGGGCCTGAAGGAAGGCGAGACGCTGGTGGTGACACCACGACAAGCCCGGGTTTTTCTCGACCAAGCGGCCAATATCTGAAGCTTGACGTTTTGCGCCTGCATCTGAAGCACAGAAATCCGGTTCCGCCTTGGCGGGGCCGGTTTTCTGGCTTTAGGACGAAGCAGGTGCGAACGCGTAAGATGGCGGGGTTGGCAGCATAAGGACATGACTTGAACTGGATTTGGAACGCACCGCGCCGCACCTTGGCGCTGATTTTTGTGGCCTGCGCGGCCATGATGGCCTTTGGCATGTACTTGCAGCATGTGGTAGGGCTGGAGCCTTGCCCGATGTGCATCGTGCAGCGCTACTGCCTGATTGCTGTTGGTGTGCTGGCGCTGCTGGGCAGCCTCAAGCCCTCTACTGCCGGCTGGTGGAAGAGTTTTGGCGGCCTGGCCTTGCTGTTTTCTGTCTTTGGCGCCTTCACCGCTGCACGCCAAACCTGGCTGCAATGGAACCCTCCAGAGTTCGCCACCTGCGGTCGCGATTTCTACGGCATGATCGAGAACTACCCGATCAGCCGCTCGCTGCCGATGATTTTCCGTGGCTCGGGCGATTGCACCGCCATTGACTGGACCTTCCTGGGCCTGTCGATTGCCAACTGGTCCTTTATCGCATTTGCGGTGTTCACGATTGTTCTGCTGCTGGCGCTGTTCAAAGCCAAGCGCTGAGCTTTTGCGATCTGCATACTGACGCCCCTTTCGAGGGGCGTTTTTTTATGGCTGCTTTGGAGTGAGGAGGGCTTGGCAGCCCTTTATCGCCAATGCGACTGGTGTGCGTAATAGCGAGCTTGTGCAGAAAAACGGCCGCACTAATATGCTGATCTGACAGGCATCGAGATGGGCCACAGCGCCCGGATCACAACAACCAACAAGCAACAAGGAGATCGCATGATCAGCTATGACGTCACAGGCTTTGGTGAACCCCTGGTGCGCAGCGAGCGCCCAACCCCGGTACCAACGGGAGACCAGGTGCTGGTGCGCATCGAGGCCGCCGGGGTGTGCCACTCAGACCTGCACATCTGGCATGGCGAGTACGACCTGGGCAATGGCAAAAAGCTGTCCATGGCCGACCGGGGCATGAAGCTGCCCTTGACCCTGGGTCATGAGATTGCTGGCGAGGTGGTGGCGATGGGGCCCGATGCCAAGGGTGTGGAGATCGGCAAGCGCTATGTCGTCTTCCCCTGGCATGGCTGCGGCGAATGCAAGATTTGCAAGCGCGGTGATGAGAACCTCTGCCTGGCCGGCAAATCGATGGGCGTGTACCAAAATGGCGGCTACGCCGACCATGTGCTGGTCAACCACGCCTATTACCTGGTGGACATTGGCGACATGCCTGCCGAGCGCGCAGCGCCTTATGCCTGCTCGGGGCTGACCACCTACAGCGCGATCAAGAAGATTGATTCCCAGGTGTTTAAGGACGAAAAGATTGTGTTGTTTGGCGCCGGCGGACTGGGCCTGATGGCCATCTTGCTGATGAAGGCCATGGGTGGCGCTGGTGTCGTGGTGGTCGAGCCCGATGCCAGTAAGCATGCCGCTGCGATGAATGCCGGCGCAGATGTGGTGATTGACCCCAAGTCGCCGGACTTTATCGCCCAGGTCAAGCAAGCCGCTGGCGGTGCTGTTTGGGCCATCATCGATTGCGTGGGCTCCAGCCAAACGGTGCAGCAAGGTATCGACATGCTGACCAAGGGCGGTCACCTTGTACAGATTGGTTTGTTTGGCGGCCATGTGGATCTGCCCACCCCCACGCATGCGATCCGCGCCATCACCTACCAAGGCACCTATGTCGGCAACCTGGGTGATCTGCGCGAGCTGATCGCGCTGGTGCGCGACAAGAAATTGAGTCCGGTACCGACCACCTGCATGCATTTCAGCAAGGCCTTTACCGCGCTGGTGGCGCTGGAGCAGGGCAAGGCCGTGGGTCGGCTGATGCTGACCCCCCACGAGGAGGCGGTGGCCTGAGTGCGTTGCTGCTGAATCCCGACGGCCACGGGCAAAGCACCGGCCATGCAAAAAGTCCGCAAATGCGGACTTTTTTTCGTGGGGTGGCAGGCAATCAGTCCTGTGTTTCCACGCTGGGCACCGAGCCTGATTTCACCACGATCTCGAAGCTGCCAACCGAGACCTGATCACCTGCATACAGCACCTGGCGCTTCACGCGACGGCCGTTAACAAAGATGCCATTGGTGCTGTCGTGGTCCTCCACCATCAACAAACCAATGTAGTAGTTGAAGGAGCCATGGTCGCGGCTGATGCTTGGGTCGCTCAGGAACAGACCGCTGCTCGGTCCTCGGCCAATAGCCGTGCATCCGCGCTCCAGCTGAATGGCGCGGGGAGGAGATTGCAGATCAGAGCGAACAAGGATTTCCGGCAACATGGTGAGCCCCTAGAGGAACTGGCTATTGAATGGTCTGGGTGGATTATGCGGCTATTATTCGCTCACAATTGATACACATTGCCAATCATTGTCATAGCGGCGCTTTATGCGCAAAAACTATGAAAAAAACCAAATAAAAACAAAGAATCTAAAAGACGGGTGGGCGATTGTAGGGGTTACTACGGATATGACGTTTAGAATTTTTGTCAATTCCCACTGTTTTACTCAGCAAGCACGATGCCCTTGCTGGGGCTTGATATGGGTCCCATCGTAGGTCGGTACGGTAGAGGCCATGCGCGGTGGCATACGGATGCCCCTATTTGCCGGGGGAAGCAATGCAGGCCAAAGAGATGCGTTGCACAGCCTGCCTAAGGGCTACAAGCGCTATCAGCGCCGGTCTCTGCATTGCTGTCCAAGCCGTTTCTCTGATGGCGGCAATTCCAAACGAACCATTGATTTGCTGTAAGCCTTTCCCCACCATTTAACAAGTACTGCACCTAGCTTTATCCATGCTTTGGCACGCTATCGTTGACCCATCCCAACGTTGCGTTGCAACACCACTGAAGGAAATGCATGAACAAAAATCAAGTCGCTGGTGCCGTAAAAGATGCTGCTGGCAAGGTTCAGCAAAAGGTCGGCGAAGCGGTGAACAGCCCGGAGCAGCAAGCCAAGGGCATCGCCAAGCAAGCAGAAGGCAAGACGCAAAAGGCGGCTGGCAATGTGCAAGAAGCCGTCAAAGACGCCGCCAAGAAATAAGGAGCCGACGATGAAATCCAAATCCATTCTGGCGCTTGGCGCCTTCGCCATCACGATCGCCGCAGGCTCCTCTTTCGCACAGACACCAGTTCCTGTTGCGGGTGGCGTAAGGCTCGGCGTTGAGCAGACGGAGATCCAGGCAGTGGCTACGGGCTGGAGCCTGAAGAAGTCGGTGCTGGGTAAAAGCGTCTACAACGAAGAAGGCAAGTCAGTCGGCAAGATTGATGATGTGATCGTTGCGCCCGACAAGGCGGTGTCCTATGCCATCATTGGCGCGGGCGGTTTCCTGGGTGTCGGCAAGCACGATGTCGCCATTCCTGTGGGTCAGTTCCGTGTGCAGAATGACAAGATCACCTTGCCGGGTGCTACCAAGGATGCCCTTAAGGCGCTGCCCAAGTTTGAGTACGCCAAGAAGTAATAACTGCTTGGCTGCACAGTCCTTAAGAGCCCCGCAAGGGGCTTTTTGCGTTGGATGCTGCTTTGCCATTTAGCTCCGTTCATTCCAAGCCAAGACAACAGCCGCCGCCCAAACTCCTTGAGCGCGCCTGTAGCGGGTTTGGGCGGATGATTCAGTGCATAATGGCGCCCAGTCATAAAAAAACAATAATGACCATTGCGGAGCGCTCCGCAAAATTGTCTGATTCCGGGTGAGCCATCAAGGCAAAAATCCTCAGAAAATCAAACATCTGCCCGTAGCTCAGTTGGATAGAGCAACAGCCTTCTAAGCTGTGGGTCACTGGTTCGATCCCAGTCGGGCAGGCCATCATCTCCAGCGGCAGGTTTCAGCATCAACCCTTGGGGCCCTCTGCAAGACTCCCTGCCGTGGTCTGAACGCGGTCTCGGGCGATCCGCTGCGTTATCTTCTTTGTCAATAACTACGGCTCTACTGCGAAAGACGCCTTGCGTCTCATCCCGATCCGCGCCCATCCCGCTGGGCGAGGGTTTCGCAGAGGATTCCTAGCGTCCCCATTTCTCAACGCCGATCACCCACCTTGGCCTGTCTGCTGCCACCCTGACGCGGCGCTTTCCCATGGCGGTGGCTGCCACGATGGCCGGAAAAAACGACGCCCGCAGTAAAAAATGCAGCGGGCGCTTTCCATTTTGGGGTTGCCATGCATCGTTCAGTGCAGGGCGCCCTGGGCAGAGGCAGAGCAGTGCTTATTCGGTCTCTTCGTAAACCAGCGAAGGGTTGTTCATCGACCGGGCCACATCGTTGAGGCTGGGGATGATGTGGTTAGCGAAGAAGCTGCTTTGGGTATCGGGCTCCAGCGCTGCGATGGCCACATTGGCCAGGGATTGGTTCAGCGGCACGTAGTAGCTGCCCTCAGGCACATCAATGGCGACGCGCTCCAGGCCGACCTTGACCCGTTCTACGCTTTGGTTTCCAGGGCCCAGAACATCGCTTTTGGCTGCACTGTTGCGCTCCAGCTCCTGGTAGGTGTCGGCCAGCAGATTGCCTGGCTCGGCCACGCGCAGCACCTGCAGGCCCAGCGCGCGAAGCTTGTCGACGGCGTCGGTGGCATTGCCGGCGAGCCAGTAGCCGCAAGGCCGGGCGCGTGTGGGGCCAGGGCTCAGCTTGACGGACGAATGCCAGTCCACTTCTTGCTGCATGTCTTCACCGGTTTGCGGGTCAATAAAAATTACGCGGCGCTTTTCAGTCGTCTGCTGGGCTTCCAGGCTGAACTCACCTCGGCAGGCCTGGGAGGCGATGTCCCGGTTCGCGTAGGTGCGCACCTGCTCAAGTTCCTTGGTGCGCTGGGCAGTGGTCTGCAGCGCGGAGGACAGCGCTACATATTGGCTATGCACACGGCGTTGGATATGCGCGCGGCCAATGCCGACACCACGTGTTTCGATCAGCATCGTGGCCGCGTTCTTGAGCGCGTTCACATTGCGCCCGGTGTCCGGGCGCACGCCGCCCATCGACAGCGACAGGTCCTGTGGGTTGCGGGTGGTGGTGTAGTACCAATTGGTGCTTTGCCCTTGCTCGGTCAGCGCCTTTTGCATGGGCAGCAAATACCATTCGGTCGAGGCCTTGGCAATGAACTCATGTACGTTGGCGGTGGTCGGCGTTTGCAGCAGTGCATCGTAGCGCTGTACGCCCTTGAACTTTTCCAGGTAGCGGCCAGCCACCGTGAACTCATGGGCATCCAAGACCGCCACGGGGCGGTAGTTGCGACTCAGCTTGGCCAAGGCCTGGGCTTCCGGTGTCTGCAGCAGCAGGTGGTCGCGGTTCATATCCAGGCCGTTGGCGGTGGTACGCCGGCCAGCGGCTGCGCCATCGGGGTTGGCGCGAGGCAGCACCAGCACATTGATCTTGTCCAGGACAGAGGCCAGCGGCCCTTGCTTCAGATCCTGGGCCAGCGCCAGCAGGGCTTCGCTGCCCGCCGGCTCATCGCCATGCTGCTGGCCGATGAGCAACACGGTAGGGCGCTGGCTTTGGTCCAGATCGTGCAGGCTGGTGCTGGCCGCGCGGGTCAGCAGCAGCGCCAAAATGGGCTGGCCTTCTTGCGAGGTGCCAGCAGTCACCAGCTCGGTCTTGGTGCCGGATGTGCCGGGTGTGGCCAGCTGGCGCAACCATTGGCCCAGCTCGGCATTGCTGGTGTAGGTGGTACGGCCTGCCGCTAGTCCGGGGGTGGTGTAGCTGCGCTCAGGGTCGGGAAATCGGGCCGCTACCTCGGCGCTCTCCTGCCAGCCGCTCAAAGGGCTGCCTTGCAGCGGCACCGATTCGACCGGAGTGGACACTACGCCGGAGTTGCTGACGCCGGGGATGTGCACGGGGCTGGGGCCGCTGGCGGGCCGGGTCGTCACCGTTCCGGGGGCCGGCTGGCCGGAGATCGGCGTGCTGTTCCAGCTGGGCAGCGGCGTGCTGGAGCAGGCTGTCAAGGCGAGTGCTGCCGCCATCACGGTCAGGCTGGTCCAGCCGGGTATCGGGCGCTGGGCAGATGGGGATACTGCGTCGTGTTTCATCATCATTGTTGTGCGTGACAAATCACGCCCCTCCTGAAAAATACGTTGCCATTATGCAAAGCTGTATGCAGCTTTTACGTAGGATGGGTGCGAAACAATAAGTTTCCGTGCGTAACCGACAGACGCTGTATCGGCAATGGTCTCGCGGTAGCGGCGCGGCCTGAGGGCTTCAACGCAAGCACCAGACTCCGGAATCGGGCGCTCAGGCTGTTAGGCGCCGCCCGTCGACTGCTCGAATGTACCAGCCGCATCCAGGTCAGCAGATAAATCCCCGATACCGGAGCCAGGGGCCGGGGCACGCATGCGCAGCAGGGCCCGCACAAAACCATGGTCTGAGCGGCTGCGGTCGCGGCCTTCATGCAGGTGGTCGTTGAAGTAATCGACCCGGCGCACATCGCCCACCGCATGGCGGCTGCGAGGGTCGAATTCCTCACTCACCAAAATCTGGTCAAGCACAGCGGGAGCGCCCTGGTGGATATGGGAGTAAGCCACATCTTTCTTGAGCGCCGCATCGCCCAGCAGATCGAAGGCATTGAACAGCGCGCGGTCCCGGGCCTTGCGGTCGTAAGCCACCTCGGAAGCGGCAGAAATCATCTGCGTGGTCACGCTGTCGGGCGTGTCGTTGAAATCGCCCATCACCACCAAGGGCATGCGGGTGTGGCGCAGCAAGTCAATCACCAGGCAGCGCAGCGCCGTCGCTTCTACGCCGCGCATGACCAGCGACCGCAATGAGGCCAGCGCGGCAATCTTGGGGTTGTCGCGGTCTTCCAGCGGATTGCCGGCGGCGTCCAGCAAGAACTTGGGGCGCTTGGATTTGAGGTGGCAGGTCAATACAGTCAGAATCTGGCCGCGTTTCATCTGCAGGGTCGCCACAAGCGGCGGTCGCTCGAAGCGGGTGTGGATGCCCAAGCCCGGTATGGGCTGGCCCAGACCAGCGGGAAAGTCGCTGAAAGAGCGGGTCGCCAGTACCTTGAGCCGAGTGGCCAATCCCACACGTGGCGTGCCCATCGCCCCCGGGCGGCCCTCGGTATTTTCCGCACCCGGCACGCTGGCAAAGTGGTAGTGCAGGCCGCTGGCGGCGAGCGCATCCATCAGTGCGGCTTGGTCCCAGACCTCTTGCACGGCCAAGATATCCGCATTGAGCGCTTGAAACCGGCCCCCCAGCCACTGGATCTTGCGCGTGTACTGGGCTTGGGTGTACGGCGTTTGGTTGGCATAGAACTCCCGCTCTGGCAGCGCCAGGTTCAGTAGGTTGCACGTGGCAACGGTGAGGGTGTCTGGCGCCAACGCAGGCGACGGGGAAGGAGTCATAGAAAAAGGCCGCATAAGAATCTCATTCAGATGCGGCCTTACCCTAGCGGAAACGGGCTTTCAAATCAACTGCCATGCATGCATGGCGGTGTTGAACGGTGCCCAGACCGTTGTTTATCGCGAAAACGAGTGGTTGCGACCACCTCGGCCGCCACCGCCACCACCACCACCGCCGCCATTGCGGTTGCCGCCGCCAAAGCCGCCTCGGCGACCGCGCTCAGCCATGCTGTCTACGCTGGTGCGCATCGGATCAGGCTGGGCTGCGCCGCTGCGGCGATGGTCACGTCCGTCAACGGTGCCGCCGAACTGGGTACCCAGGTGGGCATCAGCGCGGGGTTGGCGGTCATTTTCCGGACGTGGACCACGGGCTGCGCCGGCATTGGCGCCACCGCCCTGGCGTGGGCCTTGACCTTGCGATTGGCGCTGCTGACCACCTTGGCCACGGCCGTCTGCCGACGGATGGCGAGGAGCTTGGCGGCCATCGCGGCGTGGCGGACGTGGGTCGCGGCGGGCCTCCGAACCTTCGCCTGCAAATTCCGCAGCGCCTTCAGCGCGCGCGCCACCACGGGGGGCATTGCGCTTGGCATTGCCGCCACCACGCTGGCCACCGCCTGCGTTGCTACCAGGCGCACGAGCCACCTTGTTGGTGCGCACGCGCTCCATCATCTCTTGGCGAGCGGCCTTGGCGGCTGCTTGCATCACATCACGGCTAGGTGGCTTGCCGGCACCGCCCCAGATAGTCTGGCGGCCCATGGCAATCGGTTCGGCCCGTTCGCCGTCATCCGGGCCAAAGCCTTCCAGCAGCTGCACGGGGATGTCTTGCTTGGTGAAGCGCTCGATGTCCATCATGAAGCCTTCTTCATCCATGCACACCAGGCTCACGGCATTGCCTTCGCGACCGGCGCGGCCGGTACGGCCGATGCGGTGCACATAGTCTTCCGAGACATTGGGGATCTCGTAGTTGACCACGTTGGGCAGCTCATCGATGTCGATACCGCGTGCGGCGATATCGGTCGCCACCAGGGCGCGCAAATCGCCGGACTTGAAGCCCTCAAGGGCTTGCGTACGGGCGCTTTGGCTCTTGTTGCCGTGCAGAGCCATGGCAGTGACGCCATTCTTGCTCAAGAACTCGGCCACATTGTTGGCGCCAAACTTGGTGCGGGTAAAGACCAGCACCTGGCTCCAGTTGTTCTCTTGCACAATGTGCAGCAGGACCTGCTTTTTCTTGCCGCGGCCCACGGGGTGGATCACCTGCTTGATGCGCTGCACCGTGGTGTTGCTCGGGGTGACCTGGATCGACTTGGGGTTCTTCAGCAGACCGCTGGCCAGATCGCGGATTTCATCGCTGAAGGTGGCCGAGAACAGCAGGCTTTGCTTGTCCTTGGGCACCAGAGCCAAAACCTTTTTTACGTCATGGATGAAACCCATGTCGAGCATACGGTCAGCTTCGTCAAGCACCAGGATCTCGACCGTGGACAGGTCGAGGAAGCCTTGTTGCTGCAGATCGAGCAGACGGCCGGGCGTGGCGACCAGCACATCTACACCCTTTTTGATGCGGTCGATCTGCGGGTTCATGCCGACACCGCCAAAAATGACGGTGGATTTGATGTCGAGGTGGGTGGCGTAGAGACGCACGTTCTCTTCGACCTGGGCCGCCAGCTCCCGGGTGGGCGCCATGATCAAAGCGCGAATGGCCTTGTTGCCCCATTTGTTGCGGCTGCCTTCGGATTCGGTCAGGCGCTGCAGCATGGGCAGCGTGAAAGCGGCCGTTTTACCGGTTCCCGTCTGTGCGCCTGCCAGCAAATCGTTGCCTTGTAGCACGAGTGGAATAGCCTGGGCTTGGATGGGGGTAGGCGTGTCGTAGCCTTGCTCGCGCACAGCCTGCAGAATGGCTGGTGCCAGATTCAGTTCTTCAAAGTTCATTGGATCAGATGCGTCCAACCTGGACGCTGGGTATCGGCCATGTCTAAGCAATTTTTTGGAATAATTGCCGCCAGTCAGATAGGCAGATGGGTTCAAAGAGGGAGCCCGGAACTGTGTCCATCGTCCCCAGCATTAGCGCTGAAGTCCTAGGCAACTGGAGCCTTTGACTGCGGGTATTGTCGCATGCACCGATAATCCCCGGGTAGCCGCGATCAAAAATCGCATATTTTTTTACTGATTTACCAAAAGAACACATGGCTCAATACGTTTTTTCGATGAACAACGTCACCAAGACGGTTCCTCCGAAGCGACAGATTCTGAAGGGCATTTCTCTGAGCTTTTTCCCGGGCGCCAAGATTGGTGTGCTGGGTCTGAATGGCTCGGGAAAGTCCAGCTTGCTCAAGATCATGGCGGGCGTCGACAAGGAGTACGAAGGCGAAGCCATTCCAATGGCGGGTCTGTCGATCGGCTACCTGCCGCAAGAGCCCCAGCTCAACCCTGAGCACACGGTGCGCCAGGCGGTGGAAGAGGCGATGGCCGAGGTGAACAACGCCAAGGCACGCCTGGAAGAGGTGTACGCCGCCTATGCGGAAGAGGATGCCGACTTCGATGCGCTGGCTGCCGAACAAGGCCAGCTCGAAGCGGTCATCGCTGCAGCGGGCACCGACTCCGAGCACCAACTGGAGATTGCCGCTGACGCCTTGCGCCTGCCCGCCTGGGATGCCATCGTCGGCCAGCTCTCCGGTGGTGAAAAGCGGCGCGTGGCGCTGTGCAAGCTGCTGCTGTCCAAGCCCGACATGCTGCTGCTTGACGAGCCCACCAACCACTTGGACGCCGAATCGGTGGACTGGCTCGAGCAGTTCCTGCACCGCTTCACCGGCACCGTGGTGGCGATCACCCACGATCGCTACTTCCTGGACAACGCGGCCGAGTGGATTCTGGAACTCGACCGTGGCCATGGCATTCCCTACAAGGGCAACTACTCCGACTGGCTGCTGCAAAAGGGCAACCGCCTGGAGGCCGAGCAGAAGGGCGAAGAAGCCCGTGCCAAGGCCCTGAAGAAGGAACTGGAATGGGTGCGCCAGAACTCCAAGGGTCGCCAGGCCAAGTCCAAGGCGCGTATTGCCCGCTTTGAGGAACTGAGCGACTTCGAATACCAGCAACGCAACGAAACCCAGGAAATCTTCATTCCTGTGGCCGAGCGTCTGGGTAGCCGCGTGATCGAGTTCAAGAATGTCTCCAAGGCTTTTGGCGATCGTCTGTTGATCGACAACCTGAACATGAACATTCCGGCGGGCGCCATTGTCGGCATCATCGGCCCCAACGGCGCGGGTAAATCCACGCTGTTCAAGCTGATTGCCGGCAAGGAACAACCTGATTCGGGCGAGGTCGAGATCGGCCAGACCGTGAAGATGGCCTTTGTGGACCAGCACCGCGATGCGCTGGCCAACGACAAGACCGTGTGGGAAGACATCTCCGGCGGTCTGGACATCATCAACGTGGGCAAGTTCCAGATGGCCTCGCGTGCCTATGCGGGCCGCTTCAACTTCAACGGCCAGGACCAGCAAAAGAAGGTCGGCAACCTCTCCGGTGGTGAGCGTGGCCGTCTGCACTTGGCCAAGACCTTGATCCTGGGCGGCAACGTGCTGCTGCTCGATGAGCCATCGAACGATCTGGACGTGGAAACCCTGCGTGCACTGGAAGACGCATTGCTCGAATATGCGGGTACAGTGATGGTCATTTCCCACGATCGCTGGTTCCTGGACCGCATTGCGACCCACATCCTGGCGGCAGAAGGGGATAGCCAATGGGTATTTTTTGATGGAAACTATCAGGAATACGAGGCAGATAAGAAGAAGCGGTTGGGAGAAGAAGGGGCAGCGCCCAAGCGGATGCGCTACAAAGCCCTGAAGTAACCCACACCGTACGCCCGTCGCTTTATTGAAGCGGCGGGCGTTTTAACTGGGAGAGGTGAGACGTGGAGCAACGGGCTGTAACAGTTTTTGATACCTGTCTGGAGCAGGCATTGCAGGAGGCGGAGCCTTTGATGGCCGCCATGGGCAATGCGGCTTTGGCGTCTTTGAGCGCGCAATTGTCGTCTTGCAGCAACGCTGAAGATCAACAATTGTTGCTGCATGCGCAATTCCAACTGGCCAGCAAAAAAGCGCAGTTGCCGCTGGCCTATGCGCTGCGCTTGCGGCAGGCGGTGTTTGCCATTGCCAACGGCAAGCGTGAGGACTACCACGCGCTGATGAGCAGCCAGGCCCAGGCCGATGAACTGCTGGACGAACGCTACGCAATGCGCGCCCAGATTGAATGGGGCCGCATGCAAATCAACCTGCTGCAGCAGACCGAGCAAAGCCTGACAGGCCTGGAGCGCGTCTACCGCCCCTTGCGCAAGATCACCCGCTATTGGCGCAACGGCAACCCTTTGCACCACACCGTCTACCTGGACAGCCTGCAGGCCACCCTCAGCGATGTGGAAATAGCCGCTAATGCGACCGCGCTGTTTCTGCCCGACATGGTGGGTGTCATGGCCGACCACCTGCAGACCAGCTACCAGCGCATCATGACCTTGGCGATGAACAGCTATGCCGAGCTGTTGGCCAAGGCAGAGCTCAAGCGCCGCGTCGCCAAAGACAACACCCGCAGCTTTGTGCAGCGGACCAAGACCCTGTTCGACATCCCGGCGCATTGCCCGGTTGGTGCCGTCCGAGCCTACAAAACCTTGATTCCGGTGATGGAGCGCATGGCAGCCGAGGATGCCTCGTTCTGGACCGATGACGCCCACCCAGCGCGGGTGCTGGTGCAGACCATCGTCGACAAGGCGACGGTGCTCAAGGAAGAGGGGCGAGCATTGTCGGATCCCCAGTTCCCCCAACTGGTCACCGAATCCGTCGAGACCCTGTCTGCCTTGCCCCAGCCCCGCGCTGAGGATTTTGCCCAGGCCCTGAGCCGCTTTGGTGTCCACCTCAAGCCCCGGCTGTCATCAGCGCTGCAGGATGTCGATGATTCCGGTTACTCCAGCTCCATGCTCTTGGAGAGCCAATGGGGTGCTTCCGGCCTGATCAGCATCAGCCCCGAATCCGATTGGGGCCAGCTCGCACAGATGCAGGCCGCTGCCGAGCGCGAGCCCGTCGCAGAAGCCGTGCCGCAGCCCCAGCACAAGCAGCCCTTGATCGCTCCGGTATCTGCGCCGCAGACCCCTGGCGAAAGCACAGTAGCTGCGCCCAGCCTGGAGCAAATGGAGGCCGATGTCATGCTGCTGCTGGCCACCAGCCTGCACAGCTTTGACGTCGATCCCGCGCTGCTCGCGGCGCTGACGGGTGGCTGGCCCAAGGTCTTGCTGCGCGCGGCCGAGCGCTCGGGCATGGATTCATCGCATTTCCGCGCCTACCAGGAAGCCGTCGGCGACGTGCTGGCGCTCGCCGGGGCCCATGCCAACGCGGGCACGCACAACGATGCGGACATGCTGATCCCTTCGCTGCTGACGCGGCTGAAGTCGGGCCTGACCAGCATCGGTTGGATGCCTGAACGCATAGCGCCCGTGCTGACCGCTGTGGCCCAGATGGCGCCCAGTGCGTTGGTGGAGCTGCAGCTGGTGCAGGAAGAGGGGCGCCATGCGGTGCCAGCGGTGGCAGGTACCGCGCCCGCGTCGTCTGGCGCTGCCTTGGGCCTGTTGTCCGCAGCAGCGCCGTCTGCCTGGGGTGTCTTGCCGGAGGCGTCCGACGCAATGGGGGATGACGAACCCGCGATCATCGTCACTGGCTCCATGCTCGATGCCCCCAAGCCCGACAGCGTGGGGCTCTGGATTGGCGGCAAGCGCTTGGAGGCTGGCGTTTGGTTGGAGTTTTTGGGCCAGGGCGGTTGGGTGCCCAAGCAGCTGAGCTGGACCAATGCCCGCTCGACCATGTTCCTGTTTGTGGCCAGTGGCGGGGCGAGCCAATCGATCACGCGTCGCATGCTGGAGAAGCTGGCACAGGACCGCGCCGTGCGCCCGGTTTAGGGCGCCGCTTCAGAGGGGATTGGCACCTGGAGCCGCGGTGCCGTGGCACAATCCGGCGCTTGGCAGGCCACAAAGGCCCGCCGGGGCTGCAGCCGCACCAGGCTGCAGCCACCATAAGCCAACCGCCTGGATGTGCTCAGCGTCCAGGTGCCAAGGAGACACCATGAGCCCATCTACGCGCAGCCGCATCGCGGCCGCATGCCTGCCCACGCGCCGCAACGTTTTGGCCGCCAGCCTGCTGGGTGCTGCCGCATTGCTGCCATTCGCCTCCCAGGCCGCCGATCCCAAAAAATACCCCGAGCGCGCTGTGCGTGTGGTCGTCGGCTTTTCCGCAGGCGGCACCACCGATGTGGTGGCACGCATCATGGCCAAGGAGCTGACGGCCGAGCTGGGCCAGTCTTTTGTCGTGGACAACAAGCCAGGTGCTGGCAGCAATATCGCCACCGAGCAGGTCGCCCGGGCCGATAACGACGGCTACACCTTGCTGTTTGTGGCCGTCACCAGCGCCATCAACCAGACCCTGTACCCCAAGGTGCGCTTTGACCTGGAAAAGGACTTTGCGCCCGTCGCGCTGGGCGCCAAGGTGCCCAATGTGCTGGTGGTCAACCCCAATGTGCCGGTCAACAGCGTGCAAGAGCTGATTGCCTACGCCAAGGCCAACCCGGACAAGGTGTCCTACGCGTCCTCGGGCAGTGGCACCTCGATCCACATGGCCGGTGAGCTGTTCAAGATGCGCACGGGCTTGAAGACCCAGCACATCCCCTACAAGGGCAGCTCGCCTGCACTCACCGACCTGATGGGCGGCCAGGTGCAGTTCATGTTCGACAACATGCCCTCTGCCTGGCCGCATGCCAAGGCGGGCAAGCTCAAGGCGCTGGCGGTGACCACCACCAAGCGCTCGCCCACCGCGCCCGATCTGCCGACGATGGAAGAAAGCGGCATCAAACCCTTTGATGTCTCGTCCTGGTTTGGTCTGATCGCGCCGGCCGGCACGCCGCCCGAAGTGGTGCAAAAGCTCAATGCCGCGATGAACCGCGCCTTTGACAAGCCCCAGGTCAAGGAAGCCTACGAAAAGCTGGGCGCCGTGGCCGAGAAGAACACCCCCGAGCAGTTTGGCGCCTTCATCAAGTCCGAAGTCGCTGGCTGGGCGCCGGTGGTCAAGTCTTCAGGCGCCACGGTGGATTGAGGCCGGCCGCTTTTTGCACCGCACAGGCAGCTTCGGCTGCCTTTTTCTTGCCTGCTCTCGCCCTGGCGGCCCCCGTGGGCCGTGGGCTGCGTTACAGTCAAACGCTGGCATGACCCGCGCATTTCTCTCCTCCTGATGCAATCCTCCTCCTCCCACGCGATGACCCCCGGCCTGATGGTGATCCACAGCAACCATCCGGAGGCGCTGCGCGACCTGGTGGTGGCCTGGATGCAGCGCTACCCGCTGAGGCCGTTGGAGAGCGAAACCATTCTGGTGCAGAGCAATGGCATTGCGCAGTGGCTCAAGCTGTCGATGGCGCAGCCGGTGGCCGAGGGTGGTTGCGGCATAACGGCGGCGGTCGATGTGCAGCTGCCGGCGCAGTTTTTGTGGCAGGCCTACCGAGCCGTGCTCGGCAAGCAGGATGTGCCCGAGATATCGCCGCTGGACAAGCAGCCGCTGACCTGGCGGCTGATGCGCCTGCTGCCCGACCTGCTGACCCAGCCCGCCTTTGCCGCGCTGCAGCGTTTTTTGGCTGAGGACCATGACCAGCGCCGGCGCTATCAGCTGGCCGAGCGCATTGCCGATTTGTTTGACCAGTACCAGGTTTACCGAGCCGACTGGCTGCAGGACTGGGCCCAGGGTCGCGACCTGCTGCGCAGCGCGCGGGGCGATGCCCAACCGCTGGATGCGGAGCAGCAGTGGCAGGCGATGCTCTGGCGTGCATTGCTGGGTGATGTGGGCGCCACTGGCATGGACACCAGCCGCGCAGCAGTCCACCAGCGCTTTGTGCAGTTCTGGCAGCAGCCCCAGCCCCGGACCGAGCCTCACCTACCCAGCCAGGGCCTGCCACGCCGCATTGTGGTGTTTGGCATCTCATCGATGCCTGCGCAGACCTTGCAGGCGCTGGCCGCCATGTCGCGTAGCGCGCAGGTGCTGCTCTGTGTACACAACCCCTGCCGCCACCATTGGTCGGACATCGTCGCCGACAAGGATTTGCTGCGCCACCAGTACCGCCGCCAGCAGCGCAAGGGCAGCATGCAGGGCTTGGTCCACGACGACGACCTGCACCAGCATGCCCACCCGCTGCTGGCCGCCTGGGGCAAGCAGGGGCGCGACTATATCCACCTGATTGATGAATTCGACCAGCCAGACCGCTACGCCGCGTTGCTCAGCCCGGTCAATGGCGGGCGGATTGACCTGTTTGGCGAGGCCGAGCCTACGCACATGCTCGCCCAACTGCAGGACGACATTCTGGATTTGCGGCCGCTGGCCGAAAGCCGTGCCCTGTGGCCAGCGGTAGACCCGGCCGGCGATGGTTCCATCCGCTTCCACACCGCCCACAGCCCGCAGCGTGAGGTAGAAGTGCTGCACGACCAACTGCTGGCGCGGCTGGGTGCAGACCCCAGTCTGAGGCCCCGCGACATCATCGTGATGGTGCCCGACATCCAGGTCTACGCCCCGCACATCGATGCGGTGTTTGGCCGCACGGCACGTGCGGACCCGCGCTTTATTCCTTACACCCTGGCCGACCAGAGCCAGCGCGGCCGCGAACCCATGCTGGTGGCGCTGGAGCTGGTCCTGGCTCTGCCCGACAGCCGCTTTGCGGTGAGCGAGGTGCTGGACCTGCTGGCCGTCGATGCCGTGCGGCAGCGTTTTGGCATTGAACAGGAGGACCTCTCCCTGCTGCACCGCTGGATTGAAGGCGCAGGCGTGCGCTGGGGGCTGGATGCGGCGCAGCGTGGCCGCATTGGCCTGGCGCAGGCGGGCGAGACCAACAGCTGGCGCTTTGGCCTGCGACGCATGTTGCTGGGCTTTGCAGTGGGCCGGGGCGAGGCGCTGGACGATATCCAGCCCTATGACGAGATAGGTGGCCTGGATGCCGCCGCGCTGGGCGGCCTGGCGGCCTTGCTGCGTGCATTGGAACAGGCATGTGCACTGCTGGCCGAGGAGGCCGCACCATCTGCCTGGGTGGAACGCGCCCGCCAGGTGCTGGACCTGCTGTTTGACCCGCAAGAAGAACGCGAGAAGCTGCTGCAGATGCAGCTGCTGCAAGGGCTGGAGCGCTGGCTGGGCCAGTGCCAGGCGGCAGCATTTGATGCGCCGGTGCCGCTGTCGGTGGCACGTGAGGCCTGGTTGGCGGGCATGGATGCCAGCAGCCTGAACCAGCGCTTCATGGCTGGTGCCGTCAGCTTTTGCAGCCTGATGCCTATGCGGGCGATTCCGTTTCGAGTGGTCTGCCTCTTGGGCATGAACGACGGCGCCTACCCGCGCCCGGTGTCGGTGCTGGATTTTGACCTGATGCGCCAGCAGTACCGGCCCGGTGACCGCTCGCGCCGCGATGACGACCGCTATTTGCTGCTGGAGGCCGTGCTGTCGGCCCGCGAGCAGCTCTACATCAGCTGGGTGGGGCGCAGCATCCGCGACAGCACGGCGCGCCCGCCATCGGTGTTGATCGGCCAGCTGCGCGACCATCTGGCCCAGGGCTGGCGCCTGGCGGGCCACGATGCGGATTCGGGTGCTGATGCCCTGCTGCAGGCGCTGACGCAGGAGCACCCGCTGCAGCCTTTCAGCCCGCGCTATTTTGCGCAGGCGCCTTCGCAGGGTGACAGCGATGGCCTCTACACCTATGCGCAGGAATGGCATGGTGTGCATGGGGATGGCATCGGCGCGCAGGCAGGCGTGCTGGAGGACAGTTTGGAGCCCTTGCCGGAGATGGCGCTGGATGCAGCACTGAGCCTGCGCCAACTGCAGGACTTTGCGCAAAAGCCGGTGGCGGCGTTCTTTCGCCAGCGGCTGCGGGTGTTTTTTGCAGACGAGGACCTGACCGGCCAAGACGAGGAAATGTTTGCCCCCGATGGCCTGCAGGCCTGGGCGCTGCAGGCGAGCTTGCTCGAAGCGATGGAGCCCTGGGTGCGCGACAACCCCGCAGGCGCTGCCGATGCGCCTGCGCTGCGCAGGCAACTGGATACTGTGGCCCAGCGCCTGCGCCTGGAAGGCCGGCTGCCGCTGCGCGCCTTTGCCGATTGCGCGCTGGAGCCCGCCTGTGATGCGGTGCAGCGCACGCTGCAGGTCTATGCGGCGGCACTGCGCTACTGGCCGGTGGCGACCAGCGATGCGCTGGAGCTGCGCTACAGCGATGCGCAGGGCATGACAGTCACCGACTGGCTGCGCGGCCTGCGCTGGACCGACAGCACCAACCTACCGCGTGCCGCCAAAATCAGCCTGTCCGCCGGGCGCCTGCATGCGGGCGACCAGCTGCGCCAGGACCGGCTGGTGCGGGCCTGGGTGGAGCACCTGGCCTGGCACAGCGCCGGTCAGGCGATCAGCACCGTGGTATGTACCGAGTCGGGCATTGCCGTCTTTGCGCCTTTGCCCGCAAGCGAGGCCACTGCCGCTTGGCGCCAGTTGCTGGCGCTGTGGCAGCAGGGCATGCGTGCACCCTTGCCCGCCGCCGTGCGCACCTCCATCGCCAGCCTGGCGCCCAAGAGCAGCGCCGGCCAGTTGGCCATGCTGTATGACGACAGCTACCGGGGCCATGGTGAGCTGCAGCGCTCGGCCGAGCTGGCCCGCACATTCCCCGATTTTGAACAGCTGCTGGCCGCAGGCCTGCTGGACGTGGCGCAACAACTGTATGGCGACATGCTGGCGCATGTACAGCTGGTCAACGCCCAGCACCCGCAAGGCCTGGCGCGTTTTGCCCAGGGTGACGAGGAGGGCCAGTGATGAGCGCCATGCCGCCCGGCCAGTCGCCCGCATCTTCTGCCACCCTGCCGCTGGAGCCCCTGCGTTTTCCGCTCTGGGGCAGCCGCCTCATCGAGGCCAGCGCCGGTACCGGCAAAACCTATACGATTGCGGCGCTGTACCTGCGGCTGGTGCTGCAGCACGGCGGCGAGCAGGCCTTTGGCCGGCCGCTGGCACCGCCCGATATTCTGGTGGTCACCTTTACCGATGCGGCCACACAGGAGCTGCGCGACCGCATTCGCCATCGACTGTCGGAAGCGGCCCAGCTGTTTGCCCGCGACGCGGACGATCTTCAGAGCCAAGCGGGCACTGATCCGCTGCTGCTGGCGCTGCGCGCCGACTACCCGGCCAGCCGGTGGCCGGGCTGCGCTCGCTTGCTGCATGAGGCCGCCAACTGGATGGACGAGGCGGCAGTCTCCACCATCCACAGCTGGTGCTACCGCATGCTGCGCGAGCACGCTTTTGACAGCGGCAGCCTGTTCCAGCAAACCTTGATCACCGACCAGAGTGAGCTGCTGACCCAGGTGGTGCAGGACTACTGGCGCCGCCAGTTCTACGATCTGCCTGCGCCATCGCTGCGCAGCCTGCTGCAGATCGTGGCCAGCCCCCAGGCCTTGCAAGCGGCCATTGCGCCGATGCTGAGCCGCCAGGATGCCGACTGGCACTACGAGGGCGAGGCCTTGGCCGATGCGGAGCAGGTGGACCCTGAGGCCTTGCTGGCCCAGGCCAGCGAAGCCGCGCTGCGCCACCAGGCGCTGGAGGACACTGCGCGCACGCTGTGGCAGCAAAACCGGCCCGAGCTGGAGCAGCTGCTGAACGCGCTGCTGCCTGGATTGAATGGCGTGGTCTACCCTAAGAAAGACGAGCCCGGCGTATTCGCAGCCTGGCTGGAGGCCTTGGCCGCCTGGAGCACGGGCGCAGCAGCCCCCGCCAAGATCCGGGCCTTCAGCCAATCAGGCATCAAGGCCAAAAAAGGCGTAGCCGTGCCCGCGCATGCGGCCTTTGCCGCCATCGATGCCTGGCTGGAGGCGGTCGCGCAAGATGCGCAGCTGTCCACGCCGCACAAGCCCTTGCTGCTGCGCCACGCCAGCGCCCATGTACAGCGGGCGCTGGCAGACGAAAAACAGCGACGCGCCGAGCTGGGCTTTGATGACCTGCTCCAGCGGCTGGATGCGGCCCTGCATGCGCCGGGCGGTGAGGCCTTGGCACAGCGCATTCGCAGCCAGTTTCCGGTCGCGATGATCGATGAGTTCCAGGACACCGATCCTCTGCAGTACCGCATTTTTGACCGCATCTACCGCATCGCAGACAACGACTCCGCGCAGGGCCTGTTCATGATTGGCGACCCCAAGCAGGCAATTTATGCGTTTCGCGGTGCTGACATCTACACCTACCTGCAGGCCCGTGGGGCGACCGAGGGGCGGCATTATTCGCTAGGCACCAACTACCGCTCGACCCAGGCGGTGGTGCAGGCCATCAACCACTGTTTTGGGCAGGCCGAGCGCCATCCCCGGGCGGCTTTCCGGTTCCGGCAGGACGAAGCACGCAACCCCGTGCCCTTTGTGGCGGTCGATGCCAATGGCCGCAAAGATGCGCTGTTCGTCGATGGCAGTGCCAGCGCCGCGATGACCTTGTGGACGCTGCAGGCTGGCGCGGATGACGCGGCGGGTTCTGAAGCTGGGGACGCGGCAGCCGCCGCCAAATCCGCCCGAACCGGTGTGCCCGAGTCCGCTTACCGCCAGCGCATGGCCCAGGCAGCCGCCAGCCAGATAACGCACTGGCTCAACGCCGCCCGCAGCGGGCAAGCGGGCTTTGGCAGCGCTGCCGATGCGCTGGACCGCCCACTGCGACCGGCCGATATCGCCATCCTGGTGCGGGGCCGTGCCGAGGCCGAGCTGGTGCGCAATGCGCTCAAGGACCGGGGCCTGGCCAGTGTCTACCTCTCGGACCGCGACTCTGTCTTTCAGGCCGCAGAGGCAGCTGACATGCTGCGCTGGTTGCGGGCCGTGAATGCGCCGGGCAACGATGGTCTGCTGCGCGTGGCACTGGCCACTGGTGCGATGGACTGGTCCTGGCAGGAGCTGGAGCGGCTCAACCATGACGAGCAGCATTGGGAGCAACTGGCGCTGCGCACGCGCGCGCTCCAGCAGCTGTGGCAGAAAAAAGGTGTTCTGCCGATGCTGCGCCAGTGGCTGGTGGATTTTGACCTGCCCGCACGCTGGCTGGCCCAGCCCGGTGGCGAACGGCGCCTGACCAATGTGCTGCACCTGGCTGAATGGCTGCAGCGTGCCTCGACCGAGGTGGAGGGCGCGCAGGCGCTGATCCGGCGTTTGGCCGAGCAGATGGCGCAACCCGAGGGCGAGGAAGAGATCTTGCGGCTGGAGAGCGATGCCGACCTGATCAAAGTGGTCACCATCCACAAATCCAAGGGCCTGGAATACCCGCTGGTGTTGCTGCCCTTCATCAGCAGCTGGCGCGATTTTGACGGCAAGAGCCGGGGCTATGCGCAGTACCACGATGCCGTCTCGGGCCGTTTGGTGGTGGAACTGAGCAACCAGGATGCCGATGCCATCAGCGCCCACAACGACGAGCGGCTGAGCGAGGACATGCGCCTGCTCTACGTGGCACTGACCCGTGCCCAGTACGCGCTGTGGTTGGGGGTGGCGCCGCTGGCCAAGGGCATGAGCCGGGCGGGCAGTCTGGAGAAAAGCGCGGTGGGCTATCTGTTGGCAGGCGGGCAAAAGCTGCCTGACCTGGCGCTGCATGGCTATCTGCAAGACTTTGCCCAGGGCTGCGCGCATATCGCGGTGCAGCCGGTGCCCGAGGCCGACTTGCAGCGCTACCAGCCCGAGCGCCCGCCGCTGGTCTACCCCGCGCGCTTCCCCCGGCGCCAGGCCGACGAGCACTGGTGGATTGCCAGCTTCTCGGCGCTGACCGAACGGCTGGGCCATTCCACACCAAATCCGAGCCTGTGGACGGAAGAGCCGTTGGTGGCTGCAGAACCGGAAACCGCCCAGCAGGACCAGTACCTGGAGCCACAGCAGCGTCTGCCCGATACGGCAGCGCCCGGGCAGCCGCAGCCCGGCAGCCTGCATGCCTTCCCCAAAGGCCCCGATGCCGGTAACTTTTTGCACGGCCTGTTGGAGTGGTGCGCGCAAGAGGGCTTTGCCACCGTGCTCAGCAAGCCGGCGGCATTGGATGGCATCATCGCCTACCGCTGCCAGCTGCGGGGCTGGGCCGACTGGGCCGGGCCCTTGCAAGGCTTTGTGCGGCAATGGCTGCAGACACCGCTGGTGCTGCAGGGCAAGGCGGACGGACCCGTCGAGGCAGCGGCAGCACTGCAGTCGCTGGGCGATTACCAGGTCGAGATGGAGTTCTGGCTGTCGATCAGCCGGGCCTCCACCGCTCAGCTCGATGCGCTGGTGCAGCAGCATGTGCTGCCTGGCCAGGCCAGGCCTGCGCTGCTGGGCAACCAGCTCCATGGCATGCTCAAGGGCTATATGGATCTGGTGTTTGAGCAGGGCGGCCGCTACTACGTGATGGACTACAAATCCAACTGGCTGGGGACCGACAGCGCGGCCTACACCCCAGAGACCATGGCCGATGCCGTGCTGCAGCACCGTTATGACCTGCAATATGTGCTGTACAGCTATGCGCTGCACCGTTTGCTGCAGCAGCGCTTGCCGGGCTATGACTACGAGCGCGATGTGGGCGGCGTGCAGTATTGGTTCCTGCGGGGCGTGGATGCGGAGCACCATGGCCTCTATACCGACAAACCTCCGCGCGCACTGATGGATGCGCTCGATGCGCTGTTTGCGCAATGATGATGAATGCAATGACGACAGAACCCCAGGACGGCATGCCCCTACAGCCATCTGCAGCCACCGTGCCCGCAGTGACGGACAGTGCGACGGCCAGCCTCTTGCATACGGTGGAGCGCTGGACGGCCCATGGCTGGCTGCGCAGCCTGGACCAGGCGCTGGTGCTTTTTTTGCATGGTCTCGATCCCTCGGCCCCGCCGCTGGTGTTGCTGGCTGCCGCGCTGGCCAGCCACCAATTGGGCCGCGGCCATGTCTGCCTGGATCTGCAGGCCACCTTGGACAACAGCCGCTTTGCACTGTCGCTGCCGCCAGATACTGCCCCCCAAGGCAGTGGCGCGACAGAGGCCACGCCCTTGCCATTGCCCAGCGAGATGCTGGCCCAGGTCAGTCTGCTGCAGTGGCAATCGCTGCTGCAGACCAGTGCCTTGGTGGCGGCACCAGGCACGCTCAGCAAAGGCGGTACGCCGCTGGTTTTGCAGGGCGATCGCCTCTATCTGCGCCGCTACTGGCAGTATGAGCAGGATGTGGCGCAGGCCATCGGCCAGCGCATTGCCGCCAGCCAGCATCTTCGCCAGGGGCGCAGTGCTGCGCAAGATACGCAGTTGCGCCAGGCACTCGATCGGCTGTTTCCCGCAGCCAGCAGCGCTGACCACGGCCCGGATTGGCAAAAAATGGCCTGTGCGATGGCGGCATCCAGCGCCTTTTCCATCATCACCGGCGGCCCGGGCACCGGCAAGACCACGACGGTGGTCAAGCTGTTGGCCTTGTTGCAGAGCATGGCCTTGCAGCAGCAGGGGCGGCCGCTGCGGATCTGCCTGGCTGCGCCCACAGGCAAGGCGGCAGCCCGCCTGTCTGAATCGATTGTGCAGGCCTTGCAGCGCCTCGATGATGCGCAGCTGCCAGCGGTGCCGCTGGAAACGGGCAGTGGCGAAGCGCGCAGTCTGAAACCGCTGATCCCTGCCGAGGCCCAGACCCTGCACCGGCTACTGGGCAGCCGGCCCGACAGCCGGCATTTTCGCCATGATGCCCAGCACCCGCTGGCGCTGGATGTGCTGGTGGTCGATGAGGCCTCGATGGTCGATCTGGAGATGATGGCAGCACTGCTGTCGGCTTTGCCGCCGCAGGCCAGGCTGGTGCTGCTGGGCGACAAGGACCAGCTCGCTTCGGTCGAGGCCGGGGCGGTGCTGGGTGAGCTGTGCGCCCAGTCCGAGCGGGGCCTGTACTGGCATGAAACGGCGCAGTGGCTGCAGCAGGTGACGGGCGAGCAGGTGCCGGCCGAGCTGCAGGATATCGCCGGCAAACCGCTGGACCAGGCGGTGGCCATGCTGCGGGTCAGCCACCGCTTCCATGCCGACAGCGGCATTGGCCAGCTCGCAGCGGTGGTGAACGCCGGGCGGCGCAAGGCCATCAAACCGCTGCTGAAGGCGGGCTATCCGGATCTGGCTGCCTATCCCGTGCCTGATCTAACGCATTCCTCTTTGGCGCAACTGGTGCTGGAGGGCGGAGGCAAACGCTTTGTAGACAGCGCTGCCAAGCGCGAGGCCGGGCCCCAGGGCTATGGCTACTATCTGCAGGTCTTGCGCGAGATGCCGCCCAACCCCAGCCCCGAAGCCTTGAACCAGTGGGCGCAGCGTTTGCTGCGCGCCCATGGCGCGTTTCAGGTGCTGTGCGCGCTGCGCAGCGGCCCCTGGGGCGTGGAGGGGCTCAATGAGCGCATTGCCCAGCTGCTGGCCCACCGCGAGCTGATCGCGCAAAGCAGTGGCTGGTATGCCGGACGTCCGGTGCTGGTCACGCGCAATGACTACAGCCTCAAGCTGATGAATGGCGATATTGGTATCACCGTGCAAATGCCGGCAAGCCAAGCGCCTGAGGCCGGAGGGATGGGCATGGCCCAGGGTGCTCTGCGGGTGGTGTTTGCCACCAGCGAAGGCCTGCGCTGGGTGCTGCCCAGCCGCCTGCAATCGGTAGAGACTGTGTATGCGATGACCATCCACAAATCCCAGGGTTCGGAGTTCAGCCATGCGGCCGTCGTGTTGCCGCCCAACCTGTCGCCCATCATGACGCGGGAACTGGTCTACACCGGCCTGACCCGCGCCAAGCACTGGTTGACCGTCGTGGCAGGTGGCAGCAGCAATTTCCTGGTGCTGGAAGAAGCGACCGAACGCCAGGTTCGGCGATCCAGCGGTTTGCGCCAGGGTGAGCTTTGAAATCCGGAGGTAAGGGGGTACGAGCGCAGGCAGGGTTTGCCGAAGCAGGGCCAGGCTGCAGATGCGGCCGCTGGGCTTGAGATAGGGCCATGCAGCGCTGAGGTGGCCGCAAGCGTTTCATCGAAAATATGCGTGGCTGTGCGAAAAGATCGTTGGCTGGCCAAAACGACCCTGGAGCTGAACGGGCCCCAAGAGTCGCCCCACGATGAAACAATCGCTTTTGCGCGGGCGATTGGCGTATTTGGATGCGCAATGGCCCTGGCAGCGGCGATGGGCGGATCATAGCATTGAATGAGAATAATTATCAATATCAATTTTGAATAAAACTGCTTGCTTTGCCGTTTTATGTAAGTTTTTGTTTTTAGTTGATTTTTCTTGACCTTTCAGCGGAAAACCAGGGTGCACTGTTGAAAGAAATTTGGTAACTTCGCAGGATCGATAAAAAAGATTGTGGGAGTTCCAGCCATGACAGGTACCAGTTACAGCTTCAAATCCAGTGCACTGGCCGTGCTGGCGCTCACGGCATCGGCCTGGGCGCAGGCGGTGTGCTACACCGTGTATGACGCCAAGAACGAAGTCATTTACCGCAGTGCAGAGCCGCCTGTCGACATGTCCAAGCCACTGCACCAAACTGCCGGCGAGCTTCCCAGCGGCAGCCGCGTTGTATTCACCCCCAACAACACGGTCTGTGTCACCGAGGTGCACAGCCTGCCGGGTGCCAAGAAGCTGACGTCCAGCAGCGCCAACATGGTCACCGACCAACTGAAGCTGGGCAGCATGATCTTCGCGCAGTAAGCACCTGATCCATACGCCAAAGGGCAGCTTTTTTGCTGCCCTTTGCGTTGGTGTTTGTATTTTGGAATGAACCGTATGCCAACGGCTTGACGCCAGTAGCGCACCTTTATGTCTTCGACCCCCAGCGAGTGGCTGGACGGTTAACCCCAGAAAGCGTCTTCCGCGCCCTGGTCTTCGGAGAAAAGCCAGACTTCCCGGATGCGACCGTTTTCGATGCGCAGCACATCGATGCCCGACATCGCCATCGCGGCACCCGCTTTTTCGGCGCAGAAGTGCAGCGGCGTAGAAACCAGATCACCTTGGGCCATTAATGGGCCAACGGCATCGATGCGAAAACTGCCCCCGCTGCGTTGCATGAACTGGCCCAGCAGTGCGAAGACAGCGGCCTTGCCCTGGTGCAGCCCCGACAGCGTTCCCTTCCCTGGCTGGTGCCATTCGATATCGTCACTGAAAGCGGCGCCGACGGCTTCCAGATCGCCCCGTGCGGCCGCATCGAAATAAGCGCGTACGATTTCCATGTTGTGAGCTGTGTTCATCATCTTCCTTGTTGATTGTCTGCAAACTGGCCAGAAAGCTGTTTATGTGCAGATGCATAAAAATGATGAGCTTAAAAGCAATGATTAATTGATGCAATAAGGCACTTGAATGTGATATAGGAACCAAAAAGTGACCAACGACAACCGCCACCCTGCCTGGAATCCCTATTTGGCGACTTGCCCCACGCGGCAGGTGCTGGACTGCGTAACCGACAAATGGACGGTGCTGGTGCTGGGCCTGCTGCGCTCAGGGCCGTGGCGGTTTGGGCAATTGCGCCAGGGCATTGAGGGCGTATCCCAAAAGATGCTGACCCAAACCCTCAGGGCACTGGAGCGTGACGGTATCGTGAGCCGCGAAGTATTTGCCAGCTCACCTCCCAAGGTGGAGTACAGCCTGACACCGCTGGGCCAGTCGCTGGCAGCAACGCTGGACGAACTGCGGCTGTGGGCCGAACAGCACATGGATGCGGTGTTGCGCCATCGCAGCAGCTATGACGCGGCAGCTATGCGGCACGAGCCGGTACCGGTGAACCGGGCCGGTGCCGCACGCTAGCCGGAACCCGTTCCCACCCGCGCTAAGCCTGGGCATGCGTATTTTTTGAGGCCAAGTGCGCCAAATTGCCGTAGGTTGGTCGCAGGCCATTGCCCAGCCTGCGAAAATGCCGGGATGAGCGAAGCGCAGACCCCACAGAATATCCCCGAATCCCCCGAATCCCCCGACGCCGCCGAGGCGGCCCAGTTCCCCGCAGATGCCCTGAAGATCGTGTCCATGGACATGGACGCGCAAGGCGTGGCGCGCCGTGCCGATGGCAAGGTGGTCTTTGTCGATGGCGCCTTGCCCACCGAATGGGTGAGCGCCAAGACCCGGCGCAAGAAAAACAACTGGGAGCAGGCTGACCTGCTGCAGATCCACCGCGAGTCCTCGCAGCGGGTGCAGCCGGGTTGCCCCAACTTCGGCTTGCATGCCGGTGCCTGCGGTGGCTGCAAGATGCAGCATTTGCATGTGGGTGCGCAAATTGCCACCAAGCAGCGCGTGCTGGAGGACAACCTCTGGCACCTGGGCAAGGTGGTGCCCGAGACGGTGATGCGCCCCATTGAGGGCCCCAGCTGGGGCTACCGCTTCCGCTCGCGGCTGTCGGTGCGCTATGTCGCCAAGAAGGGCAAGGTGCTGGTCGGCTTCCATGAACGCAAGAGCCGCTACATCGCCGATATGGAAACCTGCAAGATCTTGCCGCCCCATGTCGATGCCTTGCTGATGCCGATGCGCGCGCTGATCGGCAGCCTGGACGCCCGCGAGACCTGCCCGCAGATCGAAGTGGCCTGTGGCGACCATGTCACCGCCCTGGTGCTGCGCCATCTGGAGCCTTTGAGCGACGCCGATCTGCAGCGCCTGCGCGATTTTGCTGCCGCCCACCAGGTGCAATGGTGGCTGCAGCCCAAGGGGCCGGACACCGTGCACCTGATGGATGGCATCGGCGAGCAGCTGTCCTATGCGCTGCCGGATTTCGGCATCACCATGCCGTTCAAGCCCACCGACTTCACCCAGGTCAACCCGCACATCAACCAGGTGCTGGTGACGCGCTCGCTGCGCTTGCTGGATGCCAAGAAGACCGAGCGCGTGATCGACTGGTTCTGCGGCCTGGGCAACTTCACCTTGCCGATTGGCACGATGGCCGGTGAGGTGCTGGGCATCGAGGGTTCGGAGACCCTGGTGCAGCGCTCGCACGAGAACTATGCCGCCAACAATGCCATCCGCCCCGAAGGCAGTGCGCTGGCGCCTACCCGCTTTGTGGCCCGCAACCTGTTCGAAATGACGCCCGAGATGCTGATCGCCGATGGCCAGGCCGACAAATGGCTGGTCGATCCACCGCGCGAAGGTGCTTTTGCGCTGTCCACGGCGCTGGCCGACATCCACAAGGCCCGCCACCAGATCCCTGATACGGCGCCACTGCCTGACAGCGCTAAAGATTGGACTCCGCCCAAGCGCATTGTCTATGTGAGTTGCAATCCGGCAACCCTGGCGCGCGACGCCAGCCTGCTGGTTCACCAGGCGGGCTACCGCTGTGTGGCTGCGGGCGTCGTCAACATGTTCCCGCATACGGCCCACGTCGAGAGCATGGCGGTGTTTGAATGGGATGGCCATGCGCCCTTGGTCAGGGCCGAGGCAGTGGTGGCAGATGTGGCGTCCGAAGACGCGGCAGCCTGAAGTGCGCCGTGGATTACCGCGATTTTTGGCATAAATGCTGTGATGTCAGCGATGAATTAGCGTGCTGGAATGCCGTTATGCTGGCAGGCTGAACAACCGGGTTTCCCGAAATTTTCCAAGGAGTCACCATGAAAACCAAAGCAGTGCTGGAGTTGGCCGACGTCAAGGCGGTGTTGAATGCGGCAGAGGCCGAAGCGGTCAAGAACCAGTGGGTCGTAAGCATTGCCGTGGTCGATGACGGCGGTAATCTGCTGGGCATGATCCGCCGCGACGGCGCGGCCCCCGTGTCGGCCCACATCTGCGTGTCCAAGGCACGTACCTCGGCGCTGGGCCGCCGCGAGAGCAAGGGCTTTGAGGACATGATCAATGGTGGCCGCACCGCATTCCTCAGCGCGCCGCTGATCGACGGCATGCTCGAAGGTGGCGTGCCGATCATGAAGGACGGTGAATGCCTGGGCGCCGTGGGTGTCAGCGGTGTCAAGGCACCAGAAGATGCACAGATCGCCAAGGCGGGCATTGCAGCCCTGGGCCTGTAAGCGCAGCCCAGATTATGGGCAGAGGGCGTGAAGCCACAAATGACGAAGCGGCCATGGGCCGCTTTTTTACGCGCCAATGAATGGCTTGGGCGTCAGACCAGCGCTGGCGTAGGTGCCTGCATAAAGCCTGTTGTTGGCTCCGCGCTGCCATCGTCAAGCACCAGCACCCGCTCGGGCCAGCGCAGCGCTGCCAGTTTGAAGTCTTGTTCAGGCGGTTGACCGGCGAGCCGGGCCGTCCAGCGCGCACCCACGGAAAAGTCCACGCAAAACACATTGCCCCGCTGGCCGTGCCAGGCATGCGGGTGGATATCGGCGAACAGATCCTGGTCGCCTTTGCCCAGTACCGAGCGGTCAAGCTCATGGATGCGGCGCCAGTAGTGGCCGACGATGACGGGCGTACTGTCCGCATAGGCATCCCACCAGGCAACGCGCTCGACAAAGCGCCATTTGCCGCCGGCATAAAAGGGCTCGGTGCCACGGCGCTCCACACCGCAGCTCAGCACCTTCAGGGGGTTGTACTGGGATTTGTTCAGCTCGCTGTCGGCGTGTGCGGGCATGAAGGGCGGGCAATGGGCGCCATCTTCCAGATGGAAGGGCCAGGCCTGGTTTTCGGCGTTCAGCCGGGCGGGAATGCCCAAGGTCTTGGCATGCAGATAGGCTTCTTGCTCCAGCCGGTCATAGTCTTCGGCGACATGGCCGGGCCGCAGCGCGCGGGCCTGGTTGATCTTGTCGTCGATCCAGGCGGCATGGACGATGCGCAGGTCCGGGCGCTCCAGCGCCAGAGGTAGCTGGCGCAAAAAGGGCAGCATCTCGTCGTCAAAGGCCTGGTCGGCGCGCGCATAGGGGGCATATTTGGGGTTGTCGGCCTCAATGCGTTCGTCGAAGTACCAGCCGGAGCCGTCCTTGGCATCTTCGCGCAGCAGATTGATTTCATGGTTGCCGATCACTGCGTAGGCATTGCCGGCTTCCACCCAGCGGCGCACCAAGGCCAGCACGCCGGGGCTGTCGGGACCCCGATCACAGAAATCGCCGACAAACACCAGTTTGCGGCCTGTCGGGTGGTCGCCAAGGTCGTCATAGCCCAGATGCCGCACCAGCGCTTGCAGTGCCTGGCGCTCGCCGTGCACATCGCCGATGACATCCAACGGGCCGGCGGGCAAAGCTTGTACCAGGCTCATCGTCACAGTATTCCGTCTTGTTGCGGTAACCGGTGCTTGGTCCGGCGCGCCGCAGATTGCTATTGGATGAAATCCATTTTGCATCAATTTGCTGCGCTGCACCAGCGTGGTGCCTTGGGTGCGGAGCCTGTCCTACTTCGTGCTTTTAGCCTTCCCTACGCCGGTAGCAGACAAACGCAAAGGGCAGGCCGTTGCTGCTGGTGTGGGTCTCACGCGAGACTTCCTGCCACTGGCCATCCAGAACCGGCGCATGGGCATCGCCGTCAAAATCCTGGTCGATCTCGGTGACCCAGACCTCGTCTGCCAGGTCCAGCGATTGGGCATAGATCTGCGCGCCACCAATCACCCAGACCGGCTGGCCCAATGCCTGGGCCGTGGCCAGCGCCTGCGGCAGATCGGCCGCGACATGGACCTTTTCACTGGCGGGACTAGGCTGCCAGCCGCTCTGGCGGGTGACGACCACATTGTCGCGGCCTGGCAGCGGGCGAAAGCGCGGTGGCAGCGAATCCCAGGTCTTGCGGCCCATGACGACCGTGCCTCCGGCGGTCTTTTGCTTGAAGAAGGCCATGTCTTCGGGCAGGTGCCAGGGCAGTTGGTTGTCTCGGCCAATCACGCCGTTACGGGCACGGGCAAAGATCAGATGGATAGGGGCTTGGGTCATGGCTTGGGGGCTGCCCAGCGCGCAATGCCGCGCCGGCAGGCTTGGTAGATGGGGTGTTCGATGGCGTGGAAGTACAGGGCCGACAGGGCGACCAGGACCGCCAACACCAGCAGCAGGCTGACTGAGCGGTGGGGAATCTCGACCGCCATCGAGTTGATGAAACGCTGCACGAGCTGGAACACCAGCAGGTGCAGCAGATAAATGGCGAAGGAGTAATCGCCCAGTTTGGCGAGCAGCCGCCAGGCCGGATGTTGGGGTTGCGGCATCAGCAAGGCCGCAGCGACGAGCGCGGTGGTTGCCGCGCCCACCAGCAGGGCGCGTTCCGGCCAGTGGTAGAAACCGACAATGCCGGGGGCATACAAGGTGGCACTGACGCTGTAGTACACCGCAGCAGCGCAGAGCAGAGCGCTGGCCAGCAGCCAGGCATACCAGCGCTGTTGCGGGCGGCGTTGCAGCCAGCGGTACATAAAGTAGCCGGCAAAGAACTCCAGCACCAGCGGCGCCGCATAGAACCAGATCAGCGGCGTGGTCTGCGCGAACATGTCTGGTCGGTAGCGGCCGGTGGCGGCGTAGTACAGCACCAGCACCACCATGGTGGCGCCCCATGCCGCCAGTGCCCGGTCGCGCCAGGGCTTGGGCAAGAGCAGGCTGGCGCCGATCAGCAGGTAGAAATACAGCTCAAATACCAGCGTCCAGGTCACCGCATTGATGTGGAGGCTGAAATTGGCCGGGTAAAGCAAAGCGGACGACAGCAGGTTTACATCGGGAGGCATGGCGCCCAGCGCCTGCAAACCGACGACGTACAGCAGCATCGCCGGCCACCAGCCGGTGTAGATGCGGGAAAAGCGGGTGGCAACAAACTGGGCGGAGGGGCGAAAGCCGCTGGGGGTATTCGTCGTGGCGAGCGCCATGATGACGCCGCTGATGACAAAGAAGATGTCGACACCGACAAAGCCGCCCTCGGCAATGGCGCGCAGCGGGGCGGGGAGTTCGGGGAAGAAGCTATAGGTCCGCGCATGGTAAAGCGCCACCCACAGGGCGGCAGCAAAACGCAGGATCTGGATGGACTGGATCATGGCACGGTAGTGGGCGCAGGCGGTCAATGCCGGGCAAGCGCTGCAGCGGGCGCAGCGATGTGCATCCGCTGGCAGTGCCTGTCACTCGCGTGCCGGGTGGGCGGTGTCCGCTCAGCGGAACAGCACGCCCGCTTCGTCCGGGTGCCAGGCAGGGTATTTTTCCATCACCTGCTCGAACAGTGCCGAGTCGGTCAGACGCAGCAGCCAGGCTTGCAGGTGGGGCCAGGGGTGATTCTGCCATGCGGCTTCGTCGATGCCGGCGAACTGGCGCACAAAGGGGCGGATGGCCATGTCGGCCAGGCTCGGGTCGCGGCCGTACAGATAGCCGGACGTCGACAGCTGCCGGTTCAGCGCGGCCAGAAAGGCCTGGGCCGTGGCTGCTGCGGCAACGGCGTCTTCTTGCGGATAGCGGCTGGGGTATTTGCAGCGGTCCAAAGCGGGTTTGAATTCGCTGTCATGGCGGGCAATCAGCGCCTGCATCTCGTCCAGGCTGCCGGCCGTGGGCCTCAGCCACTGGTCCGGGTCATTCTGGCGCAGTGCCCAAAGCATGATCTCCAGGCTCTCTTCCAGCACGGTGCCATCGGCCAACACCAGCACCGGCACGCTGGCCTTGGGCGATGCATCCAGCAGCGCCTGGGGCTTGTCTTTGAGGACGACCTCGCGCAACTGGCAGGCAATGCCGGCATAGGCCAGCGCCAGGCGGGCGCGCATCGCGTAGGGGCAGCGGCGGAAGGAGTACAGCACCGGCAGGCCCTGCAAGGCCTCTTGCTGCGCAGCCACTTTTTGCTGGCGCGATTGCTGCGAGCTTGCCTGGGTATGGCCCAGGTGGGTGTCGCCGCGCTCTTGCGCCAGATCCATCTGGCGCTGGCGTTCTGCCAGCGATTGCAGTTGCTCTGGCGTGCGGCTGCCATGGCAGTAGGGGCAGGCGACGCCGCGCACATAGTGGGCATGGGCCAGCTCGTCCGCGCCCAGCGGCATGCGGCAGCTGCGGCAGAGCTGGTGCGGGCCGCGCACCAGGCCATGGCCGACCGAGACACGCTCGTCAAACACAAAGCAGTCGCCCCACCACATCGATTCGTCCGCATCCACTGTTTCCAGGTACTTGAGGATGCCGCCTTCGAGGTGGTACACATCCTCAAAGCCCTGGGTCTTCATGTAGGCGGTGGATTTTTCGCAGCGGATGCCACCGGTGCAGAACATGGCCACTTTTTGCTTGCCATGCAGCGCGCCGCCGGGCTGGGATTGCTCGGCCACCCATTGCGGAAACTCGGTAAAGCTCTTGGTGTGCGGGTTGACCGCGCCTTCAAAGCTGCCAATGCCCACCTCGTAGTCATTGCGGGTGTCGACCAGCACGACATCGGGCTGGCTGATCAGCGCATTCCAGTCCTCGGGCTTCACATACTGGCCGGCGTTGAGCGCCGGGTTCAGTGCCGGCACGCCCAAGGTCACGATCTCTTGCTTGAGCCGCACACGCATGCGGTAGAAAGGGTTGTGGTCGGCATGGGCCTCTTTATGTACGAGGTTGGCCAGGCGCGGATCGCGCTTCAGCCAGTCCAGAACCGCCTGCACATCGCCGGGCGGTCCAGCAATCGTGCCGTTGATACCTTCATGGGCCAGCAGCAGCAAGCCCTTGACCTGGTGCTGGTCACACAGCGCCTGCAGTGGCTGCTGCCACTGGGCAAACTCCGGCAGGTCGATGAACTGGTAAAGCGCGGCGGTGAGGTAGGGCTGGGACATGGAGGAGATCTGCGGAAAATGCCAGGCACAGCGGCCGCATTTTTCGGGTGTTGGATAGGAAAAGCGGTGTGGAATAGGGCTGGGCCTTGCCATCCCGCATCCAGGGATGGTGGCATGTGCTGGCTGGCAAGGAGCCAGCGGCTGCATGACAAGGGCGGGCGGCAGTCCAACGGCTGAGCATCGTACTGTATCTGAATCGCCCATTACTAGACTTGGATCAGCAAAATGGCCGAGCGTGGAAGCGTAAAAAAGCCCGGCAGTGCCGGGCTGGCTGGTGAGCAGCACTTGCGTGCTTACTTGGGGCTCAGGCCCGTGATGTCGTAGAAGTTGATTTTGCCGCCGCCTTCAAAGACACGGTCGCCGGGGTTGATGCCTGCAGGGCAGGCGCCTAGGTACTCGCCCTTGATGTTGCGGGTGGTCTCCACTGTGCTGCCGTTGGGCATCTGCTGCTTGGTCACCGACAGCACATGGAAGTTGTGCTGGAAGTCACCGCTGATCTTGCGGCTGCTCTCAATGCGCTGCTCGGTTTGGCCGACCTTGCAGTTGGAGCTGAACTGCCAGCCATTGCTGTCCTTCAAGCTGCTGGTCTTGCACTGCTGCACATCGTATTTGGCTTTTTGCAGTTCGCGCGTCTTGTAGAAGGTGTCCTTGTCCATGCAATCCTGGAACTGCACCGTCTGGCCATTCTGGTCGGTAGAGCTGACTTGCCAGTGGCCCGACTTGGGGCGGGGCAGGTCTTCGATATCGCCGGTGGTGGCGCAGCCTGCTGCCAGCAAGGCGGCAGCGACAGCGGACAGGGAGGCGAGGTAGCGGGATGAAAGCATGGATGTCCTCTCGGTGGTTGTCATTCTGCGCAGCGGCAGAGTGTTGTTTTACAAGAACGCGTTGTTACTTTACATCCTAGGCGGGGCGCTGCTTACAAATTGTCTGACAAGGGCCGGGCCGCGTGTAGGAGAGAACCCAGCTGGCGCTTTTTACAGCGATGCCGCGCTAGCCACCGTGCGGTGCTTGCCCGCATTGCTCCAGCAGCCAGTGCTCGAAGGTCTGCATCGCCAACGTGGGGCTGCGTGATTTCAGCTGGGTGAGCCAATAGCTGCCGGTGTCCAAGGTTTGCGTCAACGGCGCCACCAGGCGGCCCGCTTGCAGGTCGCGAGAGAACAGGCGCAAAGGCAACAGCGCCACGCCCAGGCCCTGGGCCGCTGCCTCCGCCAAGGTCAACGATGAATCAAAAACAGTGCCGCGCAGGCTGGGGCAGGCTTGCTGGGTATGGGCAAACCACTGCTCCCATTCGCCGGTGCGGTAGGAGCGCAGCAAGGTTTCATGCGCCAGGTCGGCGGGTTGCTGGATTCGGGCGGCGATGGCTGGCGCGCACATCGGTGTTAGCGGCGCCTGCAGCAGCTGCCGGGCCGCCGTGCCATGCCAGGCGCCATCGCCAAAGCGGATCGCGCAATCCCAGCCCTCGCCCGCCAGGTCCACCCGGTTGTTGTGGGTGAACAGGCGCAGATCGACAAAGGCATGGGCCTCCTGGAAGGCGCGCAGCCGGGGCAGCAGCCAGCCCACCGCAAAGGTGCCTACTACCCCGACGGACAGCACCTCATGCGGCCGCTTGTCTTGCACTTGCGCCAAGGCCCGCGACAGGTTGCCAAAGGCCTGGGCCACCACCGGCACCAGCGCCTGGCCTTCGTCGGTCAGGGCCAGGCCGCGGGGTAAACGGCGAAACAGCGGCTTTCCCAGTTGCTCTTCCAGCTGCCGAATGTGCTGGCTGATGGCGGCCTGGGTCACATGCAGTTCAAGCGCCGCTCGGGTCAGGTTGAGGTGGCGTGCGGCGGCATCAAAAGCGCGCAGGGCGTTCAAAGGCAGGTGCATAAGCTATAAGTTTTTCTTTTGTTTTTTCCAGGATTTCATCGTTGGTCAAAGCCCGAGGATCTGGGTAAATTTACGCCTGTTCTTTGCATATCCACGAATTTTAAGGAATGAAAGCCATGTACAGAAGAAAGTTTTTCTTGACTATGGGTGCGGCCAGCATGATCGCCACCTCATCGCGCGCCTGGGCCGCTGCGCCATCGGCAGACCCCCAGGCCGAGCGCCAGTTTGCCAAGGCGATGAAGACGCTGGAGCGATCGGTGGGCGGTCGCTTGGGGGTGTCGCTGCTCAATATCATGACGGGCCAGGCGCTGGGCTGGCGACAGGAGGAGCGCTTTCCGATGTGCAGCACCTTCAAGATGCTGCTGGCGGGCCAGGTGCTGTCCCGGGTGGATGCGGGCCAGGAACGGTTGGATGCGTCGGTGACGTTCGGCCGTTCCGCTTTGGTGGAGTACTCGCCGGTGACCGAGAAGTTTGCCGGCAAGGCCCCCATGACGGTCGATGCACTCTGCGACGCGATCGTCACGATCAGCGACAACGGTGCCGCTAACCTGCTGCTGGAAAGGGTGGGTGGCCCGGCAGGATTCAGCGCCTATATGCGCAGCCTGGGCGATGCAGTCACACGCCTGGACCGCATCGAGCCAGCGATGAGCGAATCCAAGCCCGGCGATGTACGCGATACGACCAGCCCATTGGCGATGCTGACCAGCATGCGTGCGCTGACCCTGGGCAAGGCGCTGAGCCCCGCCAGCCGGGAGAAGTTGCTGGGCTGGATGCTGGCCAATACCACCGGTGATAACTGCTTGCGCGCAGGCGCCAAAGGCTGGAAGGTGGCTGACAAGACCGGCTCGGGCCCCGGCACGCGCAATGATGTGGGTCTGCTCTGGGCGCCAGGTGCTGCGACGCCGATCTTGGTGACCAGCTATCTGACTGAATGCAAGCCCGAGCCCAAGGCGCGTGATGCGGCGCTGGCCCAGGTGGCCGCCGAGGTGGTCAAGCTCTGGGGCTAAAAGGCCCGTCCCAAGTTGAACTGCCCCTTGTCAGGGGCAGTTTTGCGTGGGGCTTCAAGGCCGAACGATCACAGGTACTTGACCAGCACCTGGCTCTTGCGGCTCCAGTTGTACTTGGCCTTGCGCTGCTCGGGCAGCCATTCCGGGTCCACCGGCTGAAAGCCACGTTTGAGGAACCAGTGCATGGTGCGGGTGGTCAGCACAAAAATGCTCTTCAGCCCGGTGGCCCTGGCCCGCTGCTCGATGCGCTTGAGCAGTTTTTCGCCATCGCCCGTGCCCTGGCTTTGCGGCGATACGGTGACGGCGGCCATCTCGGCCGTGCCTGCCTCCGGGTAGGGGTAGAGCGCGGCGCAGCCAAAGATCACGCCATCGTGCTCGATGATAGTGTAGGCGGAGATATCGCGCTCGATCTCGGTACGGCTGCGTTTGACCAGGGTGCCGTCTTTCTCAAACGGCTCGATCAGCTGCAAAATGCCGCCGACATCATCGGGCTTGGCCTCGCGCAGCTCTTCCAGGCGCTCATCGATCACCATGGTGCCGATGCCGTCGTGGACATAGACTTCGAGCAGCAGCGCGCCATCGGTGGCAAACGGCAGAATGTGGCTGCGCTCCACGCCTTCCTTGCAGGCCTTCACACAGTGCTGCAGGTAGAAGCCGACGTCCGTCGGCAAGGTGGCGGGCGGCAACTGGGCCAGCAGTTTTTGCGCCACGTCCAGCGGCAGCTCGGTGTCCACCGGGTTGTCTTCGCCTTCGGCTTCGAGCGGGTTCAGGCGGATGCCGGCCACTTCGGTCAAAAACATCAGCTTGTCGGCCTTCAGCTCAATCGCGACGCGCGTGGCCACTTCTTCCATGCTCAGGTTGAAGGCCTCGCCGGTGGGCGAGAAGCCAAATGGCGAGACCAGCACCATCGCGCCCATGTCCAAGGTGCGGTGGATACCGCCCACATCGACCTTGCGCACCAGGCCCGAGTGCATGAAATCCACGCCGTCGACAATGCCAACAGGGCGGGCGGTGACGAAGTTGCCGGAGATCACGCGCACGGTGGCGCCGGCCATCGGGGTGTTGGGCAGGCCCTGGCTAAAAGCGGCCTCAATCTCAAAGCGCAGCTGGCCGGCGGCCTCTTGCGCGCAATCCAGCGCGACCGAATCGGTCACCCGGATGCCATGCGAGTAGCGCGGTGCATGGCCTTTGGCGGCCAACTGCTCATTCACCTGGGGTCGGAAACCATGGACCAGCACGATCTTCACGCCCAGCGCCTGGATCAAGGCCAGATCCTGGGCAATCGATTGCAGCTTGCCTGCGGCAATCGCCTCACCTGTCACGCCCACTACAAAGGTCTGGTTGCGAAACTTATGGATATAAGGTGCCACCGAACGGAACCAGGGCACAAAGGTGAAATTGAATACAGCGGACATGGGGGGTGGGGGTGGGGTATTTCCTAGAAGCACGCCAGATCGGCGGTTTGCGGCTGCCGCTATTGTTATACAAACATGGCGCCGCTGCATGCAGTTGGCTGCAGATTTGCCCTTGTAGCCATGGGAAAAATCCATCAGTGGCCGCCTGGCCATTTTTGCTGGCACAAAGTGGTGGTTTCGCAATCACAAACGGCGCAGGTGTGGGCAAACGGCGGCGCGGGGCCGATGATGGCGGTTTTGCCAAATAAGAGCCAGGAGACAAGCATGACCACCATCAACCGCCGCCAGATGCTGGCACTGGGCGCCGCGCCGCTGGCCGCCGGGCTGCCGCTGCTGCATTCGGGAGCTGCGCACGCGGCTGACTATCCCAACAAGCAGGTGAAGTTCATCGTTCCCTTCCCGCCCGGCGGGCCGGTCGATACCACGGCGCGCGCGTTTGCGCAGCCGCTGGGCCAGCTCTGGGGCCAGGCCACCTTTATCGACAACCGCGCGGGCGGTGGCGGCATCATTGGCGCCGAGATGGCGTCGCGCCAACCGGCCGATGGCTACAGCCTGTTTGTCGGCGCGATCCACCATTCGGTCAACCCCTCGCTCCACCCCAAGCTGAGTTATGACATCCAGAAGGACTTTGTGCCGGTCAGCTTTGCAGCGATGTTCCCGGTGTTCCTGGTGGTCAACCCCAGCGTGCCGGCCAAGAATGTCCAGGAGCTGATTGCGCTCGCCAAAAAGCCGGGCAGCAACCTGGCCTTTGCCTCGTCGGGCAATGGCGGCGGCACCCACCTGGCGGGCGAGCTGTTCAATATGCATGCGGGCACCAAGCTGCTGCACATTCCCTACAAGGGCAGCGCCCCGGCCATGACCGATGTGCTGGGCGGCCAGGTGGCGATGATGTTCAGCGATGCGCCTACTGCCATTGGCCATATCAAGAGCGGCAAGGTGCGGGTGCTGGGCGTTGCCAGCCCCAAGCGCTCGGCCTTGATGCCCGAGGTGCCGACCATTGCCGAGCAGGGCCTGGCCGGCTACGAGGCCTATTCCTGGGCGGCCTTGTTTGCGCCTGCTGGCACGCCCAAGGAGATTGTTGCCAAGGTCAATGCCGATTTCAACCAGGTAATGCGCGCGCAGGAAGTGCGTCAGCGCTTGTATGTCGCCGGCGCTGAGGCCGACCCCGGCACGCCCGAAGAGATGGCACAGCGCCTGCAGGCCGAGATCGACAAATGGGCACGGGTGGTGAAGGCCGCGCAGATCCGCATCGATTAAGCGAAACGGCCGCGTCCTGCCAGGCCGTGCACAATGGGGGCATTTTGTATTTGCAGACCGCCCCTATGGACCTGATTTCTGGCAGCACCGACTCCCATTTCCAACCCGTGGCGCTGGAAAAAGCCTACCGCCTGCTCAACCACGGGCCTACGGTGCTGGTGTCCGCCGCGCATGCCGGCGAGCGCAATGTGATGGCCGCCGCTTGGGCCTGCGCGCTGGACTTTACGCCGCCCAAGGTGACGGTGGTGCTGGACAAGGCCACCCGCACCCGCGCGCTGGTGGAGGCCAGCGGCCGCTTTGCGCTGCAGCTGCCCACTGTACCCATCGCCGCCTTGACGGTGGAGCTGGGCAGCATCAGCGCGCTGCAGCAGCCGGGAAAGCTGGCCGAATCCGGTGTGCAGCTGTTTGATGCACCGGGTCAACAAACACCTCTGGTAGCTGGCTGCGCCGCCTGGCTGGAATGCCGGCTGGTGCCCGAGCCCCACAACCAGCAAAGCTATGACCTGTTCATTGGCGAGGTCACCGGGGCCTGGGCCGACGACCGGGTGTTCCGCGACGGCCACTGGCATTTTGAAACCGCCCCGCAGGCGCTGCGCACCTTGCACTATGTGGCAGGCGGCCATTTCTATGCGATTGGGGAGGCCATAGATGTACCCACACCCAAGGCTTGATGGCGTTCCTGCCGCCTATGGCGCCCACCTTGGCGCTGGGTGGCAATGATGTTTCCGATCCTTCTCGCCATCATTGCGCTCGGCCTGGCCCTGCTGGGCTGGCGCGTGCTGCGCAAACGCCGGCAACTGCGTTTTTTGCAGCAGTACCGCTTTGATACGCCCTACCGCAAGGCGCTGTGGCGAGATTACCCGCAGCTGAACAACGCCAGCCTGGCGCAAGCCGAAGAGGCGCTGCGCCAGTTTTTCATCATGCACTGGCTGGCGCCGGGTGCGCAGCTGCAGATGCCATCGCGCCTGGCCGATGCGCTCTGGCACGCCTTTATTCTGGATACCCGGCGCTACCAGCAGTTTTGCCAGCAGGCCTTTGGGCATATGTTCCACCACCTGCCTGCGCAAGCATCCAGCGGTGAAGGTTCGCAGAACCAGGCCGCACATATGCAGCCGAGCTGGAATGCGGCGATGCACACCCGGCGTTATATGGTGGGGGCGCTGTTGGGCGGCATCCCGCTGCTGTTTGCGCTGGATGCGGCTGCCGAGATCGACGGCGGTTGGCTCTACCCGCCCGAGTTGCTGGGCCAATGGGCTGCGGCATTTGCGCAGGCCAGCGCCGGGGCCAGCACCAGCGGCGACAGTACGTCCAGCGGTACCAGCAGCAGCGACAACAGCAGCCACCGAGACGACAGCGGCAGCCATGGCCATAGCCATGATGCGGATGGCGCAAGCAGCAGTGCGGACAGCGGCAGTGGCGCATCCAGTTGCAGCGGCAGCAGTTGCAGTGGTAGCAGCTGCGGGGGCGGCGGCAGCAGCGATTGAGGGCCAAAGCCTGCGCGGGGCCAAGGCGTTGTTGCAGCCTCACAACCGCTGGCTGCCCGCTGCGGGGATAATGCTGCCCCTATGTCGCTCAAGATTACGTTTCCCGAATCCCTGCCAGTTTCCGCCCGCCGTGATGAAATCATGGAGGCCATGGACCGCCACCAGGTCATCATCGTCTGCGGCGAGACCGGATCGGGCAAAACCACCCAGCTGCCCAAGATTGCGTTGGCCCTGGGCCGGGGCAAGGCCAATGCCACCCCGAATGAAAAAGGCGAGGTGCGCGGCCACCTGATCGGCCACACGCAGCCCCGCCGGATTGCAGCCAGCAGCGTAGCCAAACGCATTGCCGAAGAGCTGCAGACGCCGCTGGGCGATGTAGTGGGCTACAAGGTGCGTTTTCAGGATCGGCTGTCCAAGGACGCCTCCGTCAAGCTGATGACCGACGGTATCTTGCTGGCCGAGACGCAGACCGACCCGCTGCTCAAGCAGTACGACACGCTGATCATTGACGAGGCCCATGAGCGCAGCCTCAATATCGACTTTTTGCTGGGCTACCTGCGCCAGCTGCTGCCCAAGCGGCCGGATCTGAAGGTGGTGGTCACCTCGGCCACCATTGATGCCGACCGCTTTGCCAGGCACTTTGCCGGCCCCGAAGGCCCGGCCCCGGTGATCATGGTTTCGGGCCGCACTTTCCCGGTGGAGATGCGCTACCGCCCGTTTGAAGACGCCAAGGACTACGACCTCAACGATGCGATTGCCGATGGCGTTGATGAGCTGTGGTCGGGCGCCGCTGGCGGCGACATTCTGATTTTTCTGCCGGGCGAGCGTGAGATCCGCGAGGCGGCCGACCATCTGCGCAAGCACCTGCAGCATTCGCCGGTGCTGCGCAATGCCGAGGTGCTGCCCTTGTTCTCGCGCCTGTCGCAGGCCGAGCAGGACCGCATCTTTGAAGGCCATACCGGCCGGCGCATTGTGCTGGCCACCAATGTGGCCGAGACCTCGCTCACGGTGCCGGGCATCCGCTATGTGATCGATACCGGCACGGCCCGGGTCAAGCGCTATTCCTTCCGCAGCAAGGTCGAGCAGTTGCTGGTCGAGCCGGTCAGCCAGGCAGCGGCCAACCAGCGTGCTGGCCGCTGCGGCCGCGTGGCCAACGGCATCTGCATTCGCCTCTATGACGAGGCCGATTTCCAGTCGCGCAGCCCCTTTACCGATCCAGAAATCCTGCGCTCGTCCTTGGCCGGCGTCATCCTGCGCATGAAGTCGCTGCACCTGGGCGATGTGGTGAACTTCCCGTTTCTGGAAGCGCCCTCTGGCCGCGCCATTGCCGATGGCTACCAGCTCTTGGCGGAGCTGGGTGCGGTGGATGAGCAGGGCGTTTTGTTGCCAATGGGCCAGGCCTTGTCACGCCTGCCGCTCGATCCGCGTGTGGCGCGCATGATTGTTGAGGCCCGCGAGCGCGGCGCACTGGCCGAGGTGCTGGTGATTGCCTCGGCGCTGAGCGTGCAGAATGTGCGCGACCGGCCGCTGGAAGCCCAGCAGCAGGCCGACCAGCAGCATGCCAAGTTTGACGACGAGAAGAGCGAGTTCAGCGGCTACCTGCGGTTGTGGAAATGGCTGCAGGATGCGCGCGGTGGCAAGGTGGTGGCGAAGACCCGCAAGGACATGGCCTTGCAGTCGGCGCCCGCCAAGGGCTTGGCGACCGGCCGCAATGCCTCCTTTTTGCCGGTGGCCCAGCGCAGCACCGGTGCCACCGCGGCCATTGATACCGCCGCGCCGCTGGCCGCCTTTACGCCGCAGGACAGCGTGGTGGACGATGCCAGCCACAAGCTGAGCAACCGCCAGTGGGAGCAGCTGCTGCGCCAGAACTTTATCAATATCCGCCGGGTGCGCGAGTGGCGCGATATCCATTCGCAGCTGCTGACGGTGGTGAAGGAGCAGCGCTGGCCAATGAATGTGGAGCCCGCCGGCTATGAGGCGGTACACCTGTCCATGCTCTCGGGCCTGCTGGGCAATATCGGCTTCAAGACCGAGGAGGGCGAGGGCTACCTGGGTGCGCGCGGCATCCGTTTCCATCCGCACCCCGGCGCGCATTTGTCCAAAAAACCCGGCCGCTGGATTGTGGCGGCCGAGCTGGTCGAGACCTCACGCCTTTACGGCCGGGGCATTGCCGCCATTGAGCCGCAGTGGCTGGAGCAAGTGGGCGCGCATCTGCTGCGCAAGCAATTGCTCGATCCGCACTGGGAGAAAAAGCAGGGCGAGGTAGCGGCTTACGAGCGCGCCACCTTGTATGGCCTGGTGGTCTACAGCCAGCGCCGCATCAGCTACGGCAAGATCGACCCGCAGGGCGCGCGCGATATCTTTATCCGCCAGGCGCTGGTCGAGGGCGACTGGGAGACGCGTCTGCCATTTTTGCAGGCCAACCAGAAGCTGATTGCCAAGGTCGAGGAGCTGGAGCACAAAAGCCGCCGCCAGGACGTGCTGGTGGACGATGCGCTGATCTATGCGTTCTACGACCAGCAGATTCCGCAAGACATTTGCACCGGCCGGGCGCTGGAGCGCTGGGTCAAGGACGAGAGCGCGCACAACCCCGATCTGCTGCGCCTGTCGCGCGACGAGTTGATGCGCCATGAGGCGGCTGGCATCACCACGGCGGCGTTCCCCAAAATCATCAAGATGGGCGGCGTGGATTGCACGGCCACCTATTTGCACCAGCCCGGTGACCCGCGCGATGGCGTGACCGTGAATGTGCCGCTGTTTGTGCTCAACCAGGTGAGCGAGGAGCGCGCCGAATGGCTGGTGCCGGGCATGCTCAAGGACAAGATCCAGGCCTTGCTCAAAAGCCTGCCCCAGCGCCCGCGCAGCCGCTTTGTGCCGCTGGCCGAGAATGCCCAGCGCCTGACCGAGCTGCTGGGCAGTGCCGAGCGCTTTGGCGCCGGCAGCCTGGTGGAGGCGCTGCTCAAGCAGACGCGCGATGAGACCTCGCTGGACATCAAGCGGGCCGACTTCAAGCTCGACATGCTCAGCCCGCACCTGTTCATGAACTTCCGCATCACCGACGAGCATGGCCGCCAGCTGGGCCAGGGCCGCAACCTGGGTGCCTTGAAGGCCCAGTGGGGCGCGAAGGCGCGGGGCGCCTTCCAGGCGCTGGCGGGGCTGAAACTGGCGCCGGAGTTAGAGGCCTTTGAGACGCCAGCACCGCAGGCCACCGCGCCCAGCAAGGCCAGCGGCAAGGCAGCAGCAGCCGGCAGCCCTGCAGCCCCGAGCAAAAGCAAAACCCCCGCCCATGCGGCCGACCAGCGCTGGACCGATTGGGGCTTTGGCGCCTTGCCCGAGCTGATGGAGATCAAGCAAGGCAACCAGACCTTGATCGGTTTTCCGGCGTTGATCGACCATGGCACGGGGGTGGGGATCGAGGTGTTTGACGAGCCCGAGGTGGCAGCGAGCCGCCACGCGCTGGGCCTGCGGCGCCTGTTTGCGCTGCAGATCCGCGATGCGCTCAAGTACCTGGAAAAGAACATTCCCGATCTGCAGAAGATGGCGGTGGGCTATATGCCGCTGGGCACACAGGAAGAGCTGCGCGAGCAGATCATCAATGTGGCGATTGACCGGGCTTTTCTGCAAGACCCGCTGCCCGCCGATGCTGAGCAGTTCAAGCAGCGGGTGCAGGACGGGCGCGGGCGCCTGACCTTGATCGCCAACGAGGTTGCGCGCATGGCCAGCAGCGTGCTGCAGGAGTACATGGCGGCCGTGCGCAAGATCAAGGACACCAAGAATGCGCCGGAGGCAACGGCCGATGCCCAGCAGCAGCTGCAAAAACTGGTGCCCAAGAACTTTATCGCCATCGCGCCCTGGGCCCAGCTGGGCCACTATGCGCGCTATTTGAAGGCGATCACCGCGCGCCTCGACAAGTACCGGGCCGACCCCGCGCGCGATGCCACCAAGCTCAAAGAGCTGCAGCCGCTGGAGCAGCGCTACTGGCGCCTGGTCGCAGAGCGCAAAGGCCAGGTCGATGCGCGCATGCAGGAGTACCGCTGGATGCTGGAAGAGCTAAGGGTGAGCTTTTTCGCGCAGGAACTGCGCACGCCTTACCCGGTCAGCAGCAAGCGGCTGGATAAGGTTTGGCAGCAGCTTCAACAGTAAGGACTACGTAACGACCGGCCATGCTGCCTTGCGCAACATGGCCGGTTTTTCGTCGTCAGACCAGACGCTCCACCACCTCGTCCACCGTCAGCACATCGCCAAAGAACAGCATCCAGTTGTTCAAGCTGTGTACATGCTCATAGGGCGTGACGGCGGCGAGCGCGTCGTCCACCATGATGGTGGCGTAGTCCAGCATCATCGCGTCGCGCGCGGTCGATTCGCAGCAGACATTGGTGACGGTGCCGCCGATCAGCACGGTGAGCAGGCCATGGGCCTTGAGGACGGCATCCAGGTCCGAAGCGCCGGGGGCCAACGCGCTGTAGCAGCGCTTGACGACCGTGAGATCGCCCGACTGCACATCAAGCGCTGGCGGCATCGCAAAGCCGGCGTGGCCGCTGCCCAGCTCCAGCAACCGGCGCGCACTGCGCTCGGGGGTCAGCATATGGCGGTGGTGGTGGGACCAGAACTGGTCGGCGCCATCGGCGCTGGTCTTGATCCATATGACCTTGCCGCCTTTGGCACGCATCGCGGCGGCCAGCTGGTTGACCTTGTCAAAGATGGCGCGGGCGGGCGCGCATTCGCCTTGGTAGCCCGGCTGGGTGTAGTAGTTCTGCAGGTCCACGATGACAAAGGCAGTCGTGGCGGCGTCGAGCGTGTCATAGGGGTGCAGCACGCCTTGGCGGGCCAGCACGCGTTCTTCAATCCAGGGTTCAAACTGCATGGGGGTGTCGTTTCTTGTAATGGGGGCGTGAACAGGGCTCAGGCGTAGCGGTGCTGCACGCTTCTCTCCAGGCGGGTAACGGCCATGTACATGACCGCGGACAGCAGGGCCAGCACGACGATGGAGGCCATCACCACATTGAGCTTGAACACCTGGCTGCCATTGACAATCAAAAAGCCCAGACCGGCGCTGGAGGACTGGAACTCCCCGACGATCACGCCGATCAGCGACAGGCCGATGTTCATCTTGATCGCGGCAATCACCGCTGGCACGCTGCCCGGAAACACCACGTACTTCATCACCTGGAACTTGCTGGCGCCCAGGGTGGTGGCCAGCTTGATCTTGTTGGGGTCAATCGCCTGAAAGCCCTCGTAGACCACCATGATGGTGATGAACAGCGAGATGGCGACGGCCATGCCGTAAACCGAGTTTTCCGAGCCCAGCCAGATGTAGAAGATGGGCACAAAGGCGATCTTGGGCATGGCATTGGCGATCACGAGGAAGGGATCGAGCACCTTCTTCAAAAAGCTGCTCCACCACAGCATGGCGGCCATGCCAATGCCCAGCAGCATGCTGATGACAAAGCCGATCACCGTGGCTTTGAAGGTGACCCAGGTATGGCCCAGCAGGTCGCCTGTCCGTGCTAGATCAACCAAGGTGGGCAGCACGGCAGAGGGGTAGCTGGTGAGCATGGGGTTGAGAATGTGGCTGCGGGCCAGCAGTTCCCAGACCAGCAGGAACGCCAGCAAAAGGCCTGCCCGGCTCAGCGCCACCAGGCGTTTGCGGCGCTGGATTTGGGCCAGCCATTGGCGGTATTCCGGGCTGCGGGTATCGGGGGTGGCCGGGGCGGCCGTGGTTGAGGAGTTCATCACGCTGCTCATGCTTAGCCTTCCACGTGGGCATCGATCTCATCCCACAGCACGTTGAAATAGTCGTTGAATTCGGGGCAGCCTCGCGCCTCAAAAGGCGTGGGCCGCTTGCCGCCTTGCGACGGAAAGGCCATGTGGTGCACCGATTTGATGCGGCCTGGGCGGCGCGAGAGCACGATGACGCGGTCGGTCATCGCAATCGCCTCGCCAATGTCATGGGTGACCAGGATCACCGATTTGCCCTCATCGCGCAGCACATCGACCACCTCATCGGCAATCGACAAGCGGGTTTGCGAATCGAGCGCGGAGAAGGGCTCATCCAGCAGCACCACATCCGGGTTGGTGACCAGGGTGCGGGCCAGCGCCACACGCTGGCGCATGCCGCCCGACAATTGGCGCGGGTAGTGGTGCAGGTAGTCGCCCATGCCGCATTTGTGCAAAAGCTGGGTGGCGCGCTTTTCAGCGGCGGCCAGGTCCTTGTTCTGGATCTGCGCGCCCAGCAAGGTGTTCTCAAGGATGGTGCGCCACTCAAACAGGTAGTCCTGCTGCAGCATGTAGCCAATGCGCGGGTTGGGGCCGACGATGGTTTGGCCATCGACCAGCACCGTGCCGCTGGAGGGTGGCAAGATGCCCGCCAGAATCGACAGCAGGGTGCTTTTGCCGCAGCCCGACTGGCCGATCAGGCTGATAAACTCGCCGGCCTTGACCGAGAGGTTGATGTTTTGCAGCGCCTGGGTTTCGCCCTGGGGCGTGAAGTAGCGCAGCGAGACATTGTCGACATGGACGCGGTAGGGGTGGTTCATGTGGCGCTCCTTATTTCTGCGCCAGGTTCTGCACCAGGCCCATATCAACAAAGCGGGCGTAGTCGACTTTCTTGCCCGCCTCCAGCACGCCGCCTTGCACCAGCATGTCCTGGAGCTGGTCCATCGCTTGCTTTTCCACCATCGGCGTTTTCTTCCACAGCTGCAGTTGCTGGTAGCGCTCAATGGCGCTGACGAGCTCGGCCTTGCTCAGGCCCGTGAAATAGCTGCCCACCAGATCGGCCAGCTCAGCCGCCGGTGCAGCGGCGGTGTACTGTTGGGCCTTGGCTACCGCCTGGGTCCAGGCTTGCACAGCGGCGCGGTTTTTTTTCAGGTAGGCGTCTGTCGTGGTGAACACGGTGTAGTCGACCATGCCCACTTCTTTGCCTACGGCGCCCAAGGTGAAGGCCTTGCCTTGTTTCTCCAGGCTGCTGGCCTCGGGCTCCAGAAAGGTGGCGTAGTCGTTCTGACCCGCCAGCCAGGCGCCGGTGCGCGCTGCTGGGCCGATGTTGCTGACCAGGGTCACGTCTTTTTTCGGGTCCAGGCCCTTTTTGCGCAGGGCCGCTTCCAGAAAGATGTCGGGGTTGGAGCCGGGGCGGAAGGACATGATCTTGCTGCCCTTGAGCTGCTTCCAGTCAAAGTTGGGCTCGGGCTTGCGGCCCATTAGCAAGAAGCCATCGGTGGCGGTGAGCCCGGCAAACACCACGGGCTTTATCGGCGATTCGCTGTTGGCGACATAGATAGAGGCCTCGGGTCCAATCAGCACAATATCGGCGCTGCCCGAGAGCAGGGCGGCCATGCCTTTGTCGGTGCCCTGCGAGGTTTTCATGCTCATCTCTATGCCGGCGTCCTTGAACATCCCTTTCTGGATGCCCACATACATGGGAACATAGAGCACGGAACGCACCACCTCCTCATAACGTACCTTGTGCGGGGTCTGCGCCTGGGCTTGGGACACCGGCATCCAGGCCAGCACCAAGGCGGCGGTGAGGGCAGCACGGCGGCGAAACATGAACTTCATAAACCCACTCCTTGTATACAGAAAATACCAATACACGTATAAAAATAGACTTACGCTACAAAAATCCCCATATTTTTAATCAATCTAGCGATACAAAACTGGAATATGTATTCAGTATCCAATTTATTGCCGATGCATTGGATCGGTGTTAACCATCAGCCTGGAGCAAGGGGAATGGGTGTATGGCTCGGGGCGATGGCTGCCAGTGCCAGTGGGTACCCTTGGACATGTTGAGGGCGCTATGGCGCCGCTCCGCTCTGCGAGCAGCCTTCTGGTCCCGGCCTTTGACGCCAGAGGAATGGGCGATGCTGACGCGCTACTTTGCGGAAGTGCCGCACCCTGCCTGGAGGCGCATGCGGCTGCATTTGCGCCGGCTGGGCGATACGCGGCGGGCCCTGTCGTTCAATGGCGGGTTTTTGTCGATGCCGGCTCGCTGCTTTTCAGGCGCGGACCCCCGGCAGTGTTTGCGCCTGGATGAGCCGCTGATTGCAGGATGGTTGGCGCATGAGGCTTTTCACCATTGGCAGCGGCTGCAAGGCCGGGCGGTGACCCGCGAGGCGCTGCTACTGCAGTGGCGCTTTTGGCGCCATGGCATCAATCCCTATGCCTATACGCTCGCCGCATCGCCAGCGGCCTTGCTGGCCCAGTTCCGGCAGGCCCAGGTGGAGCAGCAGGCGCAGATGTGGCAGGACGCGGTAATGGCCGATATCGCCTGGCGCCAGGCAGCGCCGGGTGCTGAGCAGGCGCAGCTTGCAGCGGCCGCCCAGCGCTGGCACGTGGTGCTGCACCGGGTGCAGATGCAAGGCAGGGCACAGCCGGGCTCGCCGGTCCCCTAAGCGACGGGGCTGAGCCCGGGCCGCTGGGCATACTGGCCTGGACCTCGCTTTGAATGTCCGGGACCCGCTATGAATCCTGCTGCAGACCTGCCTGCATCCGCCGCTCTTTTCGCCACATCACCCCAATGGCCAGGCCGCGTGCCCCGGCGCCTGACCTTGCCGGCCACCTCGGTCTGGGACAACCTGGCCATCAACGCCCGGCGCTATCCGGACCATGCGGCGCTGGTGTTTTTTGACCAGACCATCAGCTATAGCCAGATGTGTGCACAGACCGAGCGCCTGGCCGCGCACTTGTACCAGCAGGGCGTGCGCAAGGGCGACCGTGTCATCTTGCTGATGCAGAACTGCCCGCAGCTGGTGCTGGCGCATTACGCCATCCTGCGTGCGAATGCGGTGGTGGTGCCCGTCAACCCGATGAACACTGCCGCCGAGCTGGCCCACTACATCAGCGATGCCGATGCGCGCCTGGCTATCACCACGGCCGATTTGGCGGCTGCGCTGTGCGAGGCCAGTGCCAGCCTGCCGGCAGCCCAGCAACTGGCGCACCTGGTCATCAGCCTCCTGTCGGATACCATGCCCGCCGATGCGGCGGCGCAGCCGGATTTTCCGCCTGCCTGGGCGCCGTGGCTGCTGGGTGCCCAGCCCTTGCCGGGCGCTGCGCTGCTGGGCACCACCACCGTCAGCCGCTGGCTGGATGCCGTCGCCTGCGCAGCCGAGCCACCCGCGTTGGATGTCTCCGCTAGCGATATGGCCATCCTGCCGTACACCAGCGGCACCACCGGCCTGCCCAAGGGCTGCATCCATGCGCACAGCCATGTGCAGCATGCGGCGATGGCGGGCGTACTCTGGGGCCGTCAAAGCACGGAGAGCGTGAATCTGGTCGTGGCGCCGATGTTCCATATCACCGGCATGGTGTCGATCATGCATGTGCTGGTTTGCGCCGGCGCTACCTTGGTGATCATGCCGCGCTGGGACCGGCAACTGGCGGCTGCGCTGATGGCGCGCTGGCGGGTAACGCACTGGGCCAATATTCCGACCATGGTGGTGGATCTGTTGGCGAGCCCGAAGCTGGCGCAGATGGACACCCGCAGCCTCGTCTACATGGGCGGTGGGGGCGCGGCCATGCCGCAGTCGGTGGCGCAAAGGGTCAAGGAGGTCTGGGGGCTGGACTATATCGAAGGCTATGGCATGACGGAGACCTGTGGCGCCTCCCATGCCAACCCCTATGAGCACCCCAAGCAGCAATGCCTGGGCCTGCCGCATATTGGCATGCAGTCACTGGTGATCGATACCGAGACTTGGCTGCCGGTACCCGATGGCGAGGTCGGCGAGATTGTGGTGCAGGGCCCGCAGGTGCTGCAAGGCTACTGGAAGCAGCCTGCCGCCACCGCTGCCAGCTTTGTCGAAGTGGCCGGTCAGCGATTTTTCCGCACCGGGGATTTGGGCTACCGCGATGCCTATGGCTATTTCTTTTTGACCGACCGCTTGAAGCGCATGATCAATGCCAGCGGCTACAAGGTCTGGCCGGCCGAGGTCGAGAGCCTTATGTACCGCCACCCCGCGATTCTGGAGGCCTGCGTGATTGCCGCCAAGGATGACTACCGGGGCGAAACCGTCAAGGCGGTGGTGGTGCTGCGCCAGGGCCAGCAGGGCCTCGTCAGCGCGCAGGACATCATCGACTGGTGCCGCGAGCACATGGCGGTGTACAAGGCGCCGCGTGTGGTGCAGCTGGTGGAACAGTTGCCCAAAAGCGGCAGCGGCAAGGTGATGTGGCGCTTGCTGCAGGAGAAGGAACAGTAGGCAGTTTGTTGAGAGCGATCAGGCAGCGCTACAGACTGCCTGCTTTTTCAACCACCAGAATCCGCGCCTCGCCCTGCGGGTGGGCCACATGCTCGCAGCCCACGCCGGCGTAGAAGATATCGCCAGCGTTGAGTTGGGCCTGCTTCTCCTCGCCTGCTTCTCGCCAGTGCATCACGACGGTGCCCTGCATCACCGCAAACACTTCTTCGCCGTCGTTGACATGCCAGATGTAGGGCTGGTCCGTCCAGTGCAGGCGGACGCTGGTGCCATTCATCTGGGCAATGTCCTGGGCGCCCCAAGGGCGCTCAGCGGTAAAGTCTTGGCTGCGGATGATGCGTTGCATGGGTCTCAGCACAGGCCGTTTAAGCGGTGGCGTTCAGCTCCTGGCTGATCGCCTCGATCTGCTCAGACAGCTCCAGCCAGCGCTCTTCGAGCTGCTCGATCTCGCCATTGGCGGCGCTCAGCTGCTTGCCGGCTTCGACAATGTCGGTGCTGGACAGGCCCGCGGTGGCGAGCTTGGCTTCCAGCGCATCGCGCTGCGCGTTGAGCTGGGGCAGCTTCTTGTCGATTTGCTCCAGCTCTTTCTTGAAGGGCTTGGTCTTGTCGGCCAGTTGCTGGCGGGCCAGTGCTGCAAGGCGTCGCGCTTCCTTGGGGTCACCCAGCGGTTCTGTCTTGGCGGGGGCAGGCGCTGGCACGGGTGCTGCAACCGGGGCGGCCACCGGCGCGGCAACGGGTGCTGGTGCGGGCGCCGCATCCTTGCTGCGCGATTGCAGATCGGCTTGGCGCGCTTCTTCGCGCAGGCGCTTGGATTCGTCCAGCAGGTAGCGCTGGTAGTCGTCCAGGTCGCCATCGAAGGGGCCGACCTGGCCCCGGCCGACCATCCAGAAGTCCTCGCAGACGGCGCGCAGCAGATGGCGGTCATGGCTGACCAGCATGACGGTGCCGTCAAAGTCGTTCAAGGCCATGGCCAGCGCTTCACGGGTCGCCAGATCCAAGTGGTTGGTAGGCTCATCGAGCAGCAGCAGGTTGGGGCGCTGCCAGACGATCATGGCCAGCACCAGGCGGGCTTTTTCTCCACCGCTCATGCTGCCCACGGCCTGCTTGACCATGTCGCCGCTGAAGTTGAAGGTGCCCAGGAAGCTGCGCAAGTCCTGCTCGCGCCCGCTATTGCCTTCGCTGCCCATTTCGCGGGCCAGGCGGATCATGTGCTCCAGCGGGTTCTCGCTGGGGCGAAGCACGTCCAGCTCCTGCTGCGCAAAGTAGCCGATGTTGAGGCCCTTGCCCTCCGTCACGGTACCGGCCAGCGCCTTCATTTCGCGGGCAATGGTCTTCACCAGGGTCGATTTGCCCTGGCCGTTGGCACCCAGAATGCCGATGCGCTGGCCTGCCAGCACCGAGCGGTTGACCGCTTGCAAGATGGTGGTCTGTTCGCCGTCCTCGTTCTGGTAGCCAAAAGCGGCATCGCTGATGGCCAGCATCGGGTTGGGCAGGTTGGCCGGTTCCTTGAACTCGAAGGTGAAATCAGCTTCGGCCAGTACGGGTGCAATCTTTTCCATGCGGTCCAGCTGCTTGACCCGGCTTTGTGCCTGCTTGGCCTTGCTGGCCTTGGCCTTGAAGCGGTCAATGAACTTCTGCAGGTGGGCCATCTTCTCTTGCTGCTTGGCAAAGCTGGCCTGTTGCAGTTCCAGCTGCTGGGCGCGCAGTTCTTCAAAGCGGCTGTAGTTGCCGCCGTAGCGCGTCAGCTGGCCGGTCTGGATTTGCAGGGTGACATTGGTCACCGCATCGAGAAATTCGCGGTCGTGGCTGATGGTGATCAGCGTGCCGGGGTAGCGCTTGAGCCAGGCTTCGAGCCAGACCAGGGCGTCCAAGTCCAAGTGGTTGGTCGGTTCGTCGAGCAGCAGCAGGTCGCTCGGGCACATCAGTGCGCGGGCCAGCTGCAGGCGCATGCGCCAACCGCCCGAGAAGCTGTTGACCGGATGCTCCAGCTCTTGCACCTTGAAGCCCAGGCCCAAAATCAGCGCCTGCGCGCGAGGCACGGCATCGTGGGCACCTGCATCGGCCAGATCGGCATAGGCCTGGGCGAGGGCCATGCCATCGCCCGACAGCTCAGCCGCTTCCAGCTGGGCCTGCACCTCGACCAGGCGGGTATCGCCTTCCAGCACAAACTGGGTGGCCGATTCATCGGTTTCGGGCATGTGCTGGGACACCTGGCCCATGCGCCACTGGGTGGGGATGTGGAAATCGCCACCGTCTTCCATCAGCGAGCCGTTCAGCAGCGCAAACAAGGTCGACTTGCCCGCGCCGTTGCGGCCGACCAGGCCCACGGATTCGCCCGGATTGATGGTGGTGGTGACGCCGTCAAGCAGCACTTTGGTGCCGCGGCGCAGGGTAATGTTTTTCAGCGTAATCATGAATGGGCTCGATTATCGCCGCCTTGGGCTTGGCCCAGGGCCCTGGGGGGCATAGCGGGCTGTGCCAGACGAGCGCAAACGGGCGCGCTGGCCGACCGTGTTGGCAGTCAAAGGGTGCTTGAGGCTAGGTAGGTCAAGGCCTTGTGCGGTTGTAGGCGGGACTTGTCGTTGAAATCAGTCACATGCTAAGCCTATCCAAGCGGCCAGTGCAGGGCCATACTGCAAGGCGTGGCAAGCGGGTTTTCTGCCATGGCCATCACAAGGACCGTGCGATGACAACAGCCTCAGCAATGCAAGGGCGGCCTGCGGCAGACGAGGGCGCCGATGCCGTCAAGCCAGCCAAGGGTCACTGGCAGCTGGACGATATTGCCTATGCGCAGATCGACCATGCGGCGATCGCGGACGACGAGGACATGTTCTACCTGCTGATGAGCGCGTCCTTTGTCGAGACGGGATCAGATACCTATGCCACCAACCTGGGCGCGCACTATGCGCAGTACCCGGACATCCAGCAGTGGCTGGAAGACCGCTGGGAGCATGAGGAACTTCAACACGGTGCATCGCTGCGCCGCTATGTAGAGACGGTATGGCCCCGCTTTGAATGGCAAAAAGCCTATGACGGCTTTTTTGCCGAGTACGCGCTGCTGTGTACCCAAGAAGCGCTGCTGCCCGATCCGCGCCTAGAGATGGTGGCGCGCTGTGTGGTGGAGACGGGGACCACCGCTTACTACCACACCTTGCGAGAACTCAGCAAAGAGCCGGTGCTCACCGGGCTGCTGGGCAACATCCGCAATGACGAGGTGGGCCATTTCAAGCATTTTTTGGGCTATTTCAAAGGCCTACAGGCGCAAGACCCAGTTGGGCGGCTGCGCATTGCCAGCGCGCTCTACAGCCGCTTGAAGGAGCTGCGCGAGAGTGATTCGGATGTCGCGCTGCGCCATGTGTTTGCGCACAAGGGCGATCTGTTCAGCGACCGGCAGCGCAGCTTTGACGATGTGGCCCAGCGCATCTACCACCTGATCAGCTCGGGCCTGCCAGCCCAGCTAGCCGTGCAGATGCTGCTCAAACCGCTCTTGCTACCGCCCCGTATCGAATCCTGCCTGCACCGGCCCATCAGCCGGCTGGCCTGCCGAATGCTGGCTTATTGAGGCTGGCGGAGCGCCGACTCAGAGCTGCGTGGGTTGCTCTTGCGACCAGTGCATCAGCGCTTCACGGGTCAGCAGCAGCACCTGCTCATCGCCCGCGCTGGTGTCCATCCAGAACACCGGCAAGCCAGGGAAGGCGGCTTCAAAGTATTCGCGCTCGTTGCCGATCTCCAACACCAGCACGCCGTCTTCGTTCAAGCGCTGGGGCAGCGCCAGAATCAGCCCACGCACAAAATCCATGCCATCCTGGCCGCCGGCCAGAGCCAATGCGGGCTCGGCCTGGTATTCGGGCGGCAGGCTGGCCATGCTCTGGGCATTCACATACGGGGGGTTGCAGAGGATTAAATCCCAGGGGCCGCGCGCCTGCGCCATGCCATCGGATTCGACCAGCTGCACGCGGTCCTGCAAGCCGTGCTGGTCCACATTGATGCGGGCGACAGCCAGCGCATCGGCCGACAGATCGGCTCCGGTCACTTGCACATCCGGGTAGGCCATCGCTGCCAGGCAGGCCAGGCTGCCGTTGCCCGTGCACAGGTCCAGCACTTGGCGGGTCTTGTCGCTCAGCCAATCGTCGATACTGCCGTCGGCCAGCAGCTCGGCAATCAGGCTGCGCGGCACGATGGAGCGCTCGTCGATGTAGAAGGGCACGCCTTGCAGCCAGGCCTGTTGCGTCAGGTAGGCAGCAGGCTTGCGGCTGCGGATGCGCTCGGCAATCAGCTGCTCCAGCTTGCTGCGCTGCTCGTCGCTGACCGCTTGGCTGGCGACGGAGTCCGCGCTGTCGGGGCTGGTGTCGCTGTCTACCGGCAGGCCCAGCGACCACAGCACCAGCCAGCTGGCTTCGTCCTGGGCATTGGTCGTTCCATGGCCAAAATGCACGCCAGCAGCGCTCAGGGCAGCTGCGCTGTCATCAATCAGGGTGCGGATGGTGGTCATGGCTCAACTCAGGCAAAAATCAAAGACCGCCATTGTAGGCCTTCCAAGGCATTCAACCGATGCTGCTTACGGGTGCGCCAGCCAAGGGCGGCATATGGCGCAGTCAGCGCGCCAGGTTTTCAAGCACGCGGCGGTAGATGTTCTTCAGCGGCTCGATATCGGCCACGGCCACGCATTCGTCGATCTTGTGGATGGTGGCGTTCGACGGGCCGATCTCGATGACTTCCGGGCAGATGTCGGCCACAAAGCGGCCGTCGCTGGTGCCGCCGGTGGTCGACAAGGTGGTTTCCAGGCCCACTTCGTCGCGGATGGCCTGCTGCACGGCAGTGACCAGCACGCCAGGTGTGGTCAGGAAGGGCTTGCCGCCCAGGGTCCATTTCAGGTCGTATTCGAGCGCGTGGCGCTCCAGGGTGGACTTGACGCGGACCTTGAGGTTCTCGGCGGTTGATTCGGTGCTGAAGCGGAAGTTGAAATCCACCACCATCTGGCCGGGAATCACATTGCCGGCACCGGTGCCCGCATGGATATTGCTCATCTGGAAGCTGGTGGGTGGGAAGAACGCATTGCCCTCGTCCCACACGGTGTTGGCCAGGTCGCCCAGGGCGCCCAGGGCCTGGTGAATCGGGTTGCGGGCCAGCTGGGGGTAGGCGATATGGCCTTGCACGCCATGGATGGTGAGCTTGCCAGTCAGGCTGCCGCGCCGGCCGTTCTTGACCATGTCGCCCAATTTCTGCACAGCCGTGGGCTCGCCCACCAGGCAGTAGTCCAGCACCTGGCCGCGCTGGCGCAGCGCTTCGACGACGACGGCGGTGCCATCGACGCTCGGGCCTTCTTCATCGCTGGTGAGCAAGAGGGCAATATCCAAGGGCGCTGCGGCGTTCTGGGCCACAAACTCTTCGGCCGCCACCACAAAGGCGGCGATGGAGGTCTTCATGTCGCTGGCACCCCGGCCATAGAGCTTGCCATCGCGGTGCGAGGGGGTGAAGGGGTGGGAGTTCCACTGCTCCATCGGGCCGGTGGGCACCACATCGGTGTGGCCGACAAAAACGACCGTCTTCGCACCGGCCACACCGCTGCGGCGCAAGGCCCAGAGGTTGCTGACGCGGAAGCTCTCGGGGCCGCTGTCCATGCGTTCACAGGCAAAACCCAGGGGCTGCAGCAGGTCGGACACCATGTCCAGACAACCTTCGTCGTTGGGCGTCACGGAGGGGCGGGCGATGAGTTGCTCGGTCAGTTGCAGGGTGCGGGACATATCGGCGGTACGGTAGGGCGGGGGGATAAGCAAGCATGCGGCCCGCAGGCCGCATTCAGCGCAAAGAATCAGGGAGCGGGGGTATTGCCCAAGGGGCAACGGCCGCTATCTTACTCTTGGTTCACATCGAGCACGATTTCCGTGAACGAGGCCGCATCGTCCAGCTCAGGCTTGGCAGCGACCTGGGCCTTGGCGGCATTGGCGGCGAGCTGGAAGTCATTTTGCAGGCGCCACATCAGGTTGGTTGGCGAGTCGGCATTGGCCAGCCCTTCCTCGCGGCTGATCTTGCCCGTGTGGATCAACTCGGCCAGCGCACCTTCAAAGGTGACCGAGCCTTCAGCCATGGATTTTTCCATCGCCTCGCGCACGGCGGAGAAGTTGCCTTGCTCGATCATCTCGCCGACCAGCTTGGTGTTGAGCATGACCTCGGTGGCGGCCGTGCGTTTGCCCGACACGGTTTTGACCAGGCGCTGCGAGATGACGGCGCGCATGGCGGAGGCCAGGTCGCCCAGCATGGTGGGGCGTACTTCGACGGGGTAGAAGCTCAGGATCCGGTTGAGCGCATGGTAGCTGTTGTTGCCGTGCAGGGTGGCCAGGCAGAGGTGGCCAGACTGCGCATAGGCAATGGCGGCCGACATGGTCTCGCGGTCGCGGATTTCGCCGATCATGATCACATCGGGCGCCTGGCGCAAGGCGTTCTTCAGGGCTGTTTGCAAGGAGGTGGTATCGCTGCCCACCTCGCGCTGGTTGACGATGGAGCGGCGGTTCGTGAACTGGTATTCGATCGGGTCTTCCACTGTCAGGATGTGGCCGCTTTGCTGGGCGTTGCGGTGGTCGATCATCGCCGCCAGCGAGGTGCTCTTGCCCGAGCCGGTGGCGCCCACAAACAGCACCAGGCCGCGCCGGGCCATGATCAGATCCTTAAAAATCTCGGGCAGACCCAGCTGTTCCAGGCTGGGAATCTCCTGGGGCACAAAACGGATCACCACCGCGCAGCTGCCACGCTGGTGCATGGCACTGACCCGGAAGCGACCCACCCCTTCAAGCGGCACACCGATGTTCAGCTCACCGGTTTCATCGAGCTCTTCGATGCGCTCGGGCGGCACAATCTCGGCTAGCAGGCTGCGGGGCGCATCGGGCGTCAGGGTCTGGTTGTTCAGAGGGATACACTCGCCCTGAATCTTGACAAGTGCCGGCGCATTGGCGGACAGATAGACATCCGAGGCTTTGTTGTCCGCCATCAGGCGCAAGATTCGCTCCATGGTTCCCATGTCGTTTCCCTCCAGTAATTTGTGCTGAGATTGTAGGCTTAGCGAGGCGCTGAATAATAGATGTTGTGCAAGTGCCGCAACCAAACCGCATGGGAGCGTGGCCACAAAAAAGCCCTGCAGCGCAAAGCTTGCAGGGCCTGTGGATCGCCTAGGCGGCGGATCAGTCGCGCAGCAGGTCGTTGATGCTGGTCTTGGCGCGGGTCTCGGGCGTCACTTGCTTGACGATCACGGCGCAGTACAGGCTGTGGCTGCCGTCCTTGGCAGGCATGGAGCCGCTCACCACCACCGAGCCCGAAGGCACGCGGCCGTAGCTGATCTCGCCGGTCATGCGGTTGTAGATCTTGGTGGACTGGCTGATGTACACGCCCATCGAGATGACCGAGTTTTCTTCAACGATCACGCCTTCGACGATTTCGGAGCGGGCGCCGATGAAGCAGTTGTCTTCAATGATCGTGGGGTTGGCTTGCAGCGGCTCGAGCACGCCGCCCAGGCCCACGCCGCCGGAGAGGTGGACGTTCTTGCCCACTTGCGCGCAGGAGCCCACGGTGGCCCAGGTGTCGACCATGGTGCCTTCGCCCACATAGGCGCCGATGTTGACGTAAGAAGGCATCAGGATGGCGCCCTTGGCCACATAGCTGCCGCGGCGTGCCACGGCAGGCGGCACCACGCGCACGCCTGTGGCGGCGATATCGGCTTCGGACATGCCGGCGTACTTGGTCGGCACCTTGTCGTAGAAGTTCAGGTCACCGGCTTGCACCAGCGCGTTGTCCTTCAGGCGGAACGACAGCAGCACGGCCTTCTTGATCCACTGGTGGACGGTCCACTGGCCCACGCTTTCACGGGTGGCCACGCGCAGCTCGCCCTGGTCCAGGGCATTGATCACATGGTCGACTGCATCGACGATTTCTTTGGGGGCAGTGGCGGACGACAAGGTCGTGCGGGCTTCCCAGGCGGATTCGATGATGGTTTGCAGTTGTTGCGTCATGGTTTAGGCTTTTTTCCAGGATTGAATAAATTGGGCGATGCGCTGTGCGGCTTCCAGGCATTCGGCGGTTTGTGCCACCAAGGCCATGCGGATGCGGCCAGCGCCGGGATTGCTGCCATTGAAGTCACGGGCCAGATAGCTGCCTGGCAGAACCGTGACATTGTATTGGGCATAGAGTTCGCGTGCGAACTCGGTGTCGGACAAGCCCATGTGCGCGGGCACGCCGGCCCAGAGGTAGAAGCTGGCGTCGGGCAGCTGCACATCCATCACCGCCGACAGCACCGGCGTGACTTCGGCAAACTTGCGGCGGTACTGCTCGCGGTTGTCTTCGACATGGCGCTCATCGCCCCAGGCGGCAATGCTGGCCGCCTGCACCGGCGGGCTCATCGCGCCGCCCTGGTAGGTGCGGTAGAGCGTAAAGGCTTTGATCAGCTCGGCATCACCGGCGACAAAACCGCTGCGCAGGCCGGGCACATTGCTGCGCTTGGACAGGCTGGTGAAGGACACCAGGCGGCGGAAATCGCTGCGGCCCAGCTGCGCGGCTGCCTGCATGCCGCCCAGCGGTGGCTCGTCGCGGAAGTAGATTTCGCTGTAGCACTCGTCGGATGCAATGACAAAGCTATAGCGGTCGGACAGCTCGAACAGTTTCTTCCACTCATCCAGCGGCATCACCGCGCCGGTGGGATTGCCGGGCGAGCAGACAAAGATCAGCTGCGTGCGCTGCCAGATGTCCTCGGGCACGCTGGCCCAGTCCACCGCAAAGTTCTTGCTGGCGATGCTGGGCACGTAGTAAGGCGTGGCGCCTGCCAGCAGGGCCGCGCCTTCGTAGATTTGGTAGAAGGGGTTGGGGCAGAGTACGACGGGGTCGGGTCGGCTGCTGTCCACCACCGTTTGGGTGAAGGCAAACAGCGCCTCACGGCTGCCGTTGACGGGCAAGGTGTGCTTATGGCCATCCACCTGCAGACCGTAGCGGGTCGATAGCCATTTGGCAAAGGCCTCGCGCAGCGCGGGCGTGCCCGCCGTGGCCGGGTAGACCGCCAAGCCGGCCAGGCTGCCCGAGAGCGCTTGCTCGATAAAGGCGGGGGTGGGGTGGCGGGGCTCACCAATACCCAGGCTGATCGGCGTCTGGTCTGCGGGCGGCGTGACACCGGCAAACAACTGGCGCAGGCGCTCAAACGGGTAGGGCTGCAGTTTCTGAAGCAAGGGGTTCATAAGCCAGCCATTATGGTGCAGCGGCGCCGGATTTTTTGCACGGCGCTGTCATGCCCGGTAGGGGCTTGGCGGCCTTTGCGGGCCGACAGCCGCAGCCCCGCCATTAAGACGAGCGATTGCCGCCTTGTTGCTGCTGGGCTTTGGCCAAAATGGCGGCCAGAATTGCCTTTTTGTCGGTGGCGGCCGGGGCTGCCAGCTGGACCTTGCTGGCGGCGGTATTTTGCAATGCGGCTGCGCTGACGGCGGCGGCCTGGGCTGTTTGTGCCGTGGTGGCTGCCGTGGCCGCGCTCGCATCCGCCGCGGTGTCTGCCGGGCTGAGGTCCAGCGGGCCGTGGGCACGCTCCAGCCGCTGCTGGTGCTTGCGATAGCGCAAGCGGGCGTCATCAGCCTGCGCGGGGCTCCATGCGGCCCAGCCAGTGGCATCGCCGCTGGCATTGTCCAGCTCAATGCAATCGACCGGACAGACCGGCAGGCACAGCTCGCAGCCGGTACAGGCCTCGGCAATGATGCTGTGCATGCGCTTGTTGGCGCCCAAAATCGCGTCGGTGGGACAGGCCTTGATGCACAGGGTGCAGCCGATGCACCAGTTCTCATCGATACGGGCGACGACGCGCACGGCTTCGAGGCCGTTGTCGGGGTTCAGCGGCAACGCGGGCAGGCCGGTGATGGCTGCCAGCCGCGCTACACCTTCCTGGCCGCCGGGCGGGCATTGGTTGATCGCTGCCTCGCGCCGGGCAATGGCCTGGGCATAGTGGCGGCAGTCGGGGTAGCCGCAGCGCGTGCACTGGGTCTGCGGCAAGGCCGCATCAATGGCGCCAATGAAAACAGCCAGCGCTGAGGCTGGCTGGTTGCTGGTTGGGAGGTTATCGGTCACACCGTGTGCAAAGTATTCTGCTTGGAAGTGGCCGATTTTACGCTGCCTGGACGTTCTTCCACCCGGTTGTTGGCAAGGATGAAATCCTTGAGCATCGGGTAGACCATGGTGCGCCAGCGCTTGCCGCTGAAGATGCCATAGTGGCCGGCACCCTTGACTTCGAAGTGGCGGGTATCCACTTGTTTGAGGCCGGTACACAGGTCGTGGGCCGCCTGGGTTTGGCCGGAGCCGGAAATGTCATCGAGCTCGCCTTCCACCGTCAGCAGCGCGCTGTGGCGGATGTCCTGCGGTTTGACCAGCTCCAGATTGCCTTCAGGAGAGCGCACTTCCCAGGTGCCCTTGACCAGTGCAAAGTCCTGGAACACGGTCTTGATGGTTTCCAGGTAATAAGCGGCATCCATGTCGAGCACGGCGTTGTACTCGTCGTAGAACTTGCGGTGGTGCTCGGCGCTGTCTTCATTGCCCTTGAGCAGGTCCTTGAAGTAGTCGTAGTGGCTCGTCGCATGGCGGTCCGGGTTCATGCTGACAAAACCCATGTGCTGCAAAAAGCCCGGGTACACCAAGCGGCCGGCACCAGGGAAGTTGCCGGGTACCGGGTGAATCACATTCGATTCGAACCACTGGAGATCGTGGGTGGTGGCGAGGTTGTTGACCGCAGTGGGCGACTTGCTGGCGTCGATCGGGCCGCCCATCATCGTCATCGACAAGGGGGTCTTCTCACCCCGGCTGGCCATCAGCGACACGGCTGCGAGCACCGGCACCGTGGGCTGGCAGACGCTCACCACATGGCAGTTGCCATAAATACCCTGGATGTGGCGGATGAACTCCTGCACATAGTTGACGTAGTCGTCCAGGTGGAAGATGCCCTCGCTTTGCGGCACCAGGCGCGCATTGGTCCAGTCGGTGATGTAGACCTTGTGGTCCGTCAGCATGGTGCGAACGGTCTCGCGCAGCAAGGTGGCGTAGTGGCCCGACAGGGGGGCCACCACCAGCACCACGGGCTGCTGCTTCATGGAGGCGAGGCTGGTCTGGTCATCCGAGAAGCGCTTGAAGCGGCGCAGCTCGCAAAAGGGCTTGGTCAGCTCGATGCGCTCATGGATGGCGATCTCATGGCCGTTGGCCTCGACAGAGTTGATGTCGAAGGCCGGCTTTTCATAGTCCTTGCCCAGGCGGTAGAACAGGTCAAAGCCCGCAGAGGCGCGCTGCGCCGTGCTGGTCTGGCTGACAGGCCAGAGTGGGTTGCTCAACATCTTCGATGTGGCGTGGGCATATTCTGCAAAGGGCTCCATCAGGGCCCGCTGGGTTTCATACAGTTGGTACAGCATCAAAACTCCGTGAATGTTGCGTTGCAATATAGCAGCAGCCTGTGTCAAAAAGCATGGTCGTGCATGCTCGTAAACACGGGGAGAGGTCCGAAAACCGTGTTCTGCGCCTTCGTCTGCGCTGTGCTAACCCCGCCTGGCAGCCGCATGGCCGCTGCAATGCGGCAGTTGGCCGGACGTTTTTACAAAGATTGACTTTAGCTAATGGCCGAGGGCCTTGCTAGAGTATTTTTCTGGCGACCTGCATGGATGCCATCGGCGAGACCCAAGGGGCTGATCCGCGCATGGCAGCGCTGTGTTGCTCAATCTTCGCTGGTGCTGTTGGCCGGCTGACGCTGCAGCCATTCTTCAAAGGCCTCACGGGCGGAGTTGCGCAGTGTTTTGCGAAAGCGCTGCTTGTCCTCCAGATAGAGGCAGTGGCGCATCACCGTGAAAGGGTTGAAGCTACTCGACGGGTAGCGGTGCTGGAAATCGGCTTTGTAATGGCGCACTGTGGTGACGTGCTTTTGCACCACGGCAAACAGCCAGCCTGCGTGGCGCACCGCAAAGTCATGCAGCAGCTCATCGAGGAAGAACTCCACCTTTTGCGGATCGAACTCGTAGCCGGGAAAGTGCTTGTGGCCAAAGGCAACAAAGCTGAAGGCATCGAGCGGCTCATTGTCTGCCTCTCCCAATGCGCCCTCAGCCTCGTCTTCGGCGCGCGAGAGCGCCAGTGCCTGGCTGGTTTCATTGCGGATCTGCAAAAATTCGCGGTCGGCCAACTCGAACAGCGCCGACAGAATATTGATGCGGCGCTTGAGGTTGGTCGGGATGGACTTCTTGTACTTGATCTTGTGGTCCAGCTCGCTCCAGGAGTCCTGGATGATGGTGCGGATCTGCAGCTCGAAGGCCTGGTCGGCATAGGCATGGTGCTCGGTCAGCTGCGATTGCTGCTGGTTGAGCCGCAGATCCATGTGGATGCCCTTGTAGCCGAACTCGGACTCGGAGTCCTCCATCGGCGAGGTCTTGTCCGTGATGTCGATCACATCGAAGTACTCGCGCACCCGGGACATGATGGCCGGTGGCTCATCCTCATACAGGCAGACCACGCGCACGCCGATCAGGTCGGTGATGTAATCCTGGATGGCATAGTCTTCCGAATGGTCCTCGACAAAGTTGCGGTACTTGCGCTTGAATTTGCGCACGCATTCGTCGGCCGTTTTCACCCGGCATTCGAACTTGGCGATGTTGACGCCTTCGAGGTTGCTCAAGATCGCATGGATCAGCGCGTTATAAGAAGCCGCCGCTGCCTTGAGGGTGGGCAACTGGGCGGCATAGAAATCCAGGAACTCCTGTTTGCGGGATTCAAAATCGCGAGAGGGCATGGCGTAGGGCAGCAGGGTAGAGGGGCGGGCGCAACGCCCGCCAATGACAAGAAATTACTTGGCGCTATTGTCCACCTCGGCGGAGTCGCTGATGTGGGCTTGGGGCGCAAAAAGATCCCAAACGGCGATGAACAGCGCCGCAATCAGTGGACCGATGACAAAACCCGTCAAACCAAACAGGGACAGGCCGCCCAGGGTCGATATCAAGATCAGGTAGTCGGGCATCTTGGTGTCCTTGCCCACCAGCAGCGGGCGCAGCACGTTGTCGACCATGCCCATGATGCCTGCACCGTAGCCCGTCAGAATGAGGCCTTCGGTGGTGGAGCCGGTGGCAAAGTAATAAATGGCAACCGGACCCCAGACGATGGCGGCGCCCACGGCGGGCAGCAGCGACAGAAAAGCCATCACCACGCCCCAGAGCAGCGACGCCTCGATGCCCAAAATCCAGAAGATGATGCCGCCCAAGGCGCCCTGGGTGGCAGCGACCGCCAGATTGCCTTTGACGGTGGCGCGCACCACGGTGATGAACTTGGCGCCCAGCTTGCGTTTGTGGGAATCGTCGAGCGGGGTGGCGGCCAAAATCTTGCGGATCAAGGTCTTGCCATCGCGCAGGAAGAAGAACAACAGGTAGAGCATGATGCAGAAGCTCACCAGAAAGCCCATGGTGTTCTGGCCAATGGCCAATACCTTGGTCGCCACATACTGGCTGGCCTGCACGGAGATACCGGAAATCTTTTCCTGGATCACCCGGGGATCGTTCAGGTTGAAGCGGGTGAGCAGGTCCAACACCCACTGCGGCATGGCGTTGTAGATCTGCTGGAAGTACTGGCCAAAGTTCATCTCACCCGAGTGCACGCTCTCGTAGATGGTGGCGGCTTCCTTGGCCAGCGAAATCGACAGCAGGATCAGCGGCAGGATGACCAGCACCAGGCAAAGCATCAGCGTAATCAGGGCCGCAATAGTCGGGTATTTGGGGAGGCGGACCAGGATTTTTTTGTGTAGAGGCGTAAACACAACAGCGAAGATCACCGCCCAGAAAACGGCCCCCTGGAAGGGGAAAAGCACGGCAAAAAAGGCAATGCTGACGCCTATTAGCAGCAAGATGAATGCTTTGTCGTGGAGGGGATGGTTGTTGAACATCGAGCGCTAGGGTGTAAATGGATAGCGCAAATGTATCTGAGTCCTGCGCAAAGCCACGTAAGCGCGATCCGACGTCTGCAGGCTCAGGGCCATCCAAGGACAACCCTAGGCGGAAGTGGCACAATGCTGGTTGTACGGCCCTTCCCAGCCACAGTCGCATCCGCCAATCGGTTCAGCCGTGTCGCGGAAGGTTGTTTATATGCACCAGCTAATGCTTTCCAGAGGAAAGCGGAGGTCAGCGGAGAAAATGAGCGATACGAATTCTGTGTATCAAGCCTATCAAGGCAACACGTATCTTTTCGGCGGCAATGCCCCCTATGTCGAAGAGATGTATGAAAACTATCTGGATAACCCAGGCAGCGTACCAGACACCTGGCGCGCTTACTTTGATGCACTGCAAAACGTCCCCGCATTGGACGGCAGCAATTCCAAGGATGTCCCTCATCTCCCGGTTGTCAATGCGTTCGCCGAACGTGCCAAGCAAGGTGGCACCAAGGTCGTTGTCGCGTCTGGCGCTGACTCCGAGCTGGGCCGCAAGCGCACCGCCGTTCAGCAGCTGATTGCTGCTTACCGCAATGTGGGCGCACGCTGGGCTGATCTCGATCCCTTGAAGCGCCAAGAGCGCCCAGAGATTCCAGAACTGGATCCGGCTTTCTACGGCTTCGCTGATGCCGACCAGGAAACCGTGTTCAACACCAGCAACACGTTCTTCGGCAAGGAATCGATGCCGTTGCGTGAGCTGCTCAATGCACTGCGCGAAACCTACTGCGGCACCCTGGGTGCCGAGTACATGTACGCCTCCGAGCAGAACCAAAAGCGCTGGTGGCAGCAAAAGCTGGAAACCATCCGCAGCAAGCCTGCCTTCAATGCCGATCAGAAAAAGCGCATCCTCGATCGCCTGACCGCAGCCGAAGGCCTGGAGCGTTTCCTGCATACCAAGTATGTGGGCCAAAAGCGCTTCTCGCTGGAAGGTGGCGAGTCCTTCATCGTGGCGATGGACCAGTTGATCAATGCCGCTGGCGTGACCGGCGTGCAGGAAATCGTCATCGGCATGGCCCACCGTGGCCGTCTGAACGTGCTGGTCAACACCCTGGGCAAGATGCCCAAGGACCTGTTTGCCGAGTTCGACCACACCGCCCCTGAAGAGCTGACCGCTGGTGACGTGAAGTACCACCAGGGCTTCAGCTCCGATGTGTCGACTGTTGGCGGCCCGGTGCACCTGTCGCTGGCCTTCAATCCCTCGCACTTGGAGATCGTCAATCCCGTGGTCGAAGGCTCGGTGCGCTCGCGCATGGACCGCCGCAACGACCCGCAAGGCAAGCAAGTGCTGCCCGTGCTGGTACACGGTGACGCAGCCTTCGCCGGCCAGGGTGTGAACCAGGAAACGCTGGCACTGTCCGAAACCCGTGGCTACACCACCGGCGGCACCGTGCACATCATCATCAACAACCAGATTGGTTTCACGACCTCGGATCCGCGCGATCTGCGTTCGACCACGTATTGCACCGACATCGTCAAGATGATCGATTCGCCGGTGCTGCACGTCAATGGCGATGATCCTGAAGCAGTGGCCCTGGCCATGCAGATGGCACTGGACTTCCGCATGGAGTTCGCCAAAGACATCGTGGTGGACATCATCTGCTACCGCAAGTTGGGCCACAACGAGCAGGACACCCCTGCGCTGACCCAGCCGCTGATGTACAAGAAGATTGCCCAGCACCCTGGCACTCGCAAGCTCTACGCCGACAAGCTGGCCACGCAAGGCCTGGGCGAGACCCTGGGTGATGACATGGCCAAGGCCTACCGCGCTGCGATGGATGCGGGCAAGCACACGGTTGATCCGGTGCTGACCAACTTCAAGAGCCAGTACGCGGTCGATTGGAGCCCCTTCTTGAACAAGAAGTGGACCGACGTGGCGGACACGGCGATCCCTGTTGCCGAGTGGAAGCGTCTGGCCGAGCGCGTGACGACCCTGCCGGAATCGGTCAACCCGCACCAGCTGGTCAAGAAGGTGTATGACGACCGCGCAGCGATGGGCCGTGGCGACATCAACGTGGACTGGGGCATGGGTGAAACCATGGCCTACGCTTCGCTGGTGGCCTCCGGTTACCCGATCCGCCTGTCTGGTGAAGACAGCGGCCGCGGCACCTTCACCCACCGCCACTCGGTCGTGCACGACCAAAAGCGTGAGAAGTGGGACGAGGGCACCTACATCCCTCTGCAGAACGTGGCCGACAACCAGGCTCCGTTCACCGTGATCGACTCCATCCTGTCCGAAGAGGCAGTGCTGGGCTTTGAATACGGCTACGCCTCCAACGATCCCAACACCCTGGTGATCTGGGAAGCGCAGTTCGGCGACTTCGCCAACGGCGCGCAGGTGGTGATCGACCAGTTCATCGCCTCCGGCGAAGTGAAGTGGGGCCGTGTCAATGGCCTGACCTTGATGCTGCCACACGGCTACGAAGGCCAAGGCCCTGAGCACAGCTCGGCACGCCTGGAACGTTTCATGCAGCTGTCGGCTGACCAGAACATGCAAGTGACCCAGCCGACCACGGCTGCGCAGATCTTCCATTTGCTGCGTCGCCAGATGGTGCGTCCGCTGCGCAAGCCGCTGATCATCATGACGCCCAAGTCGCTGCTGCGTAACAAGGACGCCACCTCGCCGGTGTCGGAATTCACCTCCGGTGGCTTCCAGACCGTGATTGGCGAGCGCGATGAGGCGATTGTTGCCAATGCCGACAAGGTCAAGCGCGTGATCGCTTGCTCGGGCAAGGTCTATTACGACTTGGTCAAGAAGCGCACCGAAGAAGGCAGCACCGACGTGGCCATCATCCGTGTCGAGCAGCTCTATCCGTTCCCGCACAAGGTGTTCGCTGCTGAACTGAAGAAGTACAGCAACGCCAAGGACATCGTGTGGTGCCAGGACGAGCCGCAAAACCAGGGTGCCTGGTTCTTTGTGCAGCACTACATCCACGAGAACATGATCGACGGTCAGAAGCTGGGCTACTCCGGCCGCGCACCATCGGCATCGCCTGCAGTGGGTTATTCGCACCTGCACCAAGAGCAGCAAAAGGCGCTGGTCGAAGGCGCATTCGCCAAGCTCAAGGGCTTTGTGCTGACCAAGTAAGCACGACCTCAGCATTTAACGAATACAGAAAGAATTGATATGGCCATCGTAGAAGTCAAAGTCCCCCAGCTGTCCGAGTCGATCGCTGAAGCCACCATGCTGACCTGGAAGAAGAAGGCCGGCGAAGCTGTTGCTGTCGACGAAATCCTGATCGAGATCGAAACCGACAAGGTCGTGCTCGAAGTGCCAGCCCCCGCTGCTGGCGTGCTGACCGAGATCGTGCAAGGCGACGGCGCCACTGTGATCGCTGAGCAGCTGATCGCCAAGATCGATACCGAAGCCGTGGCTGGTGCCGCTGCAGCCCCCGCTGCCGCAGCACCTGCACCCGCCGCTGCCGCTCCAGCCCCTGCTGCTGCACCCGCAGCCGCTGGTGGCAACAAGGGCGATGTGGCCATGCCTGCTGCTGCCAAGCTGCTGGCTGACAACAACCTAGCAGTCGGCGCTGTGGCCGGATCCGGCAAGGACGGCCGCGTCACCAAGGGTGATGTGCTGGCCGCTGTGGCTGGTGGCGTCAAGTCCACCGCTGCGGCGATCCCCACCGGCGCACCTACCAAGTCGCTGCCGCAAGTGGCATCGCCTGCCGCTGCCCAAGATCTGGGCGAGCGCCCAGAGCAACGCGTGCCGATGAGCCGTCTGCGTGCCCGTATCGCCGAGCGTCTGCTGCAATCGCAGTCGACCAACGCGATCCTGACCACGTTCAACGAAGTGAACATGGCGCCCGTGATGGCCCTGCGCAAGAAGTTCCAGGACGACTTCACCAAGGAACACGGCGTGAAGCTGGGCTTCATGTCCTTCTTCGTAAAGGCGGCTGTGCACGCCTTGAAGAAGTACCCCGTGCTGAACGCTTCGGTCGATGGCAGCGACATCATCTACCACGGCTACTTCGACATCGGTATCGCCGTGGGCTCGCCACGCGGTCTGGTGGTGCCCATCCTGCGCAATGCAGACCAGATGAGCTTCGCCGACATCGAGAAGAAAATTGCTGAATTCGGCAAGAAGGCGGCAGACGGCAAGCTGGGCATCGAAGACATGACCGGCGGCACCTTCTCCATCTCCAACGGTGGTACCTTCGGCTCGATGATGTCTACCCCCATCATCAACCCACCCCAATCGGCCATCCTGGGCGTTCACGCCACCAAGGACCGCGCCGTGGTTGAAAACGGCCAAGTCGTGGTGCGTCCGATGAACTACTTCGCGATGTCCTACGACCACCGCATCATCGACGGCCGCGAAGCCGTGCTGGGCCTGGTGGCGATGAAGGATGCGCTGGAAGATCCATCGCGTCTGCTGTTCGACCTGTAATCAGGTAGCCGGGCAGTGATGCTACGCGCCTTGGTTGCTGCGGCCTCTGCGTTGGTGCTGGGTGCCTGCGGCACCATGCCCCGTCCTGCTGCGCAGGATGTGGCAGCCCAGAGCTGGAGCGGTGATTACCGCTTCCAGTGGGCGGCGGGCACGCAGGCCGCACGACGCGGAATCCCCGCACCGGCACAGGTTCGCATTCGCCCCATCACCTCTGCCAAGGAGGTGCCAGGCGCAAAGGCGGACGGAAATGGCCCGCAATGGGCCATTTCCTTTGTTGGCGAGCCCGGTGCGCCGCTGCCGCTCATCCCTTTCAAGGCCAAGGGCTATGAAGAGATGGGCTGGGCGGCGATGCGTGCGGGCGGCAAGATCGCATGTCTGGAGTCCGGCTCCTTCATGTTTGTCTGCCGCACGCATCCTGGCACGACCTTGTCGTTCGGTCGGCAGAACGACGAACAACTGACCTCCAAAACGGGCCTCTTCGGTGTGGCATTGCACCAGGGCAGTTTTGAACTAACACCATTGGATTAATCATGAGCAAGCAATTTGATGTCGTCGTGATCGGCGGCGGCCCCGGCGGCTATGTGGCTGCCATCCGTGCAGCCCAGCTGGGCATGCAAGTGGCATGTATCGACGAGTGGAAGAACGCCGCTGGCGGCCCGGCACTGGGCGGCACCTGCACCAACGTGGGTTGCATCCCCTCGAAGGCGCTGCTGCAGTCGTCCGAGCATTTCGAGCATGCCAACCTGCACTTTGCAGACCACGGCATCTCCACCGGCAAGGTGAGCATGGATGTGGCCAAGATGATTGCCCGCAAGGACACTGTCGTCAAGCAGAACAACGACGGTATCCAGTACCTGTTCAAGAAGAACAAGATCACTTTCTTCCACGGCCGTGGCTCCTTCGTGAAGGCCGTTGATGGCGGTTACGAAATCAAGGTCGCTGGCAAGGAAGAAGAGTCCATCACCGGCAAGCAGATCATTGTGGCCACCGGCTCCAATGCCCGCGCACTGCCTGGCACGCCATTCGATGAAGAGCGCATTCTGTCGAACGACGGCGCCCTGCGCCTGGGCGCTGCGCCCAAGAAGCTGGCCCTCATCGGCGCTGGCGTGATCGGCCTGGAAATGGGTTCGGTCTGGCGCCGTCTGGGCACCGAAGTGACGGTGCTCGAAGGCATGGACAAGTTCCTGTCCGCTGTGGACGACCAAATCGCCAAGGAAGCCAAGAAGTCTTTCGACAAGCAAGGTCTGAAGATCGAGCTGGGCGTGAAGGTTGGCGAGATCAAGGCCGACAAGAAGGGCGTGCAGATCAGCTACACCAATGCCAAGGGTGAAGCCCAGCAGCTGGATGTGGACCGCCTGATCGTGTCCATCGGCCGCGTGGCCAACACCATCGGCCTGGCTGCCGAAGCCGTGGGCCTGGCCCTGGACGAGCGCGGTGCCATCGTCGTGGACGAAAACTGCAAGACCAACCTGCCCGGCGTCTGGGCGGTGGGCGATGTGGTGCGTGGCCCGATGCTGGCCCACAAGGCCGAGGAAGAGGGCGTTGCCGTCGCTGAGCGCATTGCCGGTCAACACGGCCATGTGAACTTTGCGACCATCCCTTGGGTGATTTACACCAGCCCCGAGATCGCATGGGTGGGCCGCACCGAGCAGCAGCTCAAGGCTGACGGCGTGGCTTACAAGGCGGGCACTTTCCCGTTCCTGGCCAACGGCCGCGCACGTGCGCTGGGCGACACGACCGGTATGGTCAAGTTCCTGGCCGATGCCAAGACCGACGAAATCCTGGGCGTTCACATGGTCGGCCCGATGGTCTCGGAGCTGATCTCGGAAGCCGTGGTGGCCATGGAGTTCAAGGCTTCGAGCGAAGACATCGCCCGTATCTGCCACGCCCACCCATCCTTGTCGGAAGCGACCAAGGAAGCGGCCCTGGCCGTGGACAAGCGCACCTTGAATTTCTGATCCTGAAGTTTTAGGCGAAAATAGCCTCTGGTGCAGATCGGTTCTGCGCCAGAGGCTATGTCATTTAGAAGGCCGTAAACAGGTTCTTATAGCAACAAGAGATTGAGACACCCATGGGTACAGCGGTAAGAGATGCATACGAGGCCGAACTCAAGGCCAAGGGTTTTCAAAGTGATCCGGCACAGATGCGTGCGGTGGACGCCTTGCAGCGCTGTGCCGACGAGTGGGAGGTGTACAAGAACAAGCGTTCCAACCCGCTCAAGAAGCTGATCAACCACCCCGATATCCCCAAAGGCGTGTACATGTACGGCGGGGTGGGGCGCGGCAAGAGCTTCATCATGGATTGCTTTTTCAATGCCGTGCCACTGCGCCGCAAGGTGCGCCTGCATTTCCATGAGTTCATGCGCGAGGTGCAGCGCGAGCTGACCTTGCTCAAAGGCACGCAGGACCCGCTCGATGTGCTGGGCGCCAAGATCGCCAAAAAATACAAGCTGATCTGCTTTGATGAGTTCCATGTGGCGGACATCACCGATGCGATGATCCTCTACCGCCTGCTGCTGGCCCTGTTCAACAACGGCGTGGGCTTTGTCACCACCTCCAATTTCACACCCGATGGCCTCTACCCCGATGGCCTGCACCGCGACCGCATCCTGCCGGCGATTGACCTGCTCAACGAACGCATGGATGTGATCAACGTCGACAACGGTACCGACTACCGCCGCCGTGCGCTGGAGCTGGCCCAGCTCTACCACACGCCGCTGGGGCCCGAGGCCGATGCGGCGATGGAGCAGACCTTTGCGACACTCGCCGAGGTGCCCGATGAAAAGCCGGTGTTCAAGATCGAATCGCGTGAGCTCAAGCCGCGCCGCCGTGCTGGCGGTGTGATCTGGTTTGATTTCCATGAGCTTTGCGTCAACCCGCGCTCGCAAAACGACTACCTGGAGCTGGCCACCCAGTTCCACACCGTACTGCTGTCCAATGTGCCGCAGATGTTTGTCAACATGGCCTCGCCTGCGCGCCGCTTCACCTGGCTGATCGATGTGCTCTACGACCGCCGGGTCAAGCTGATCTTGTCGGCCGCCGTGCCTCCCGAGCAGCTCTACACCGAGGGGCCGCTGTCCCATGAGTTTCCGCGCACCGTCTCGCGCCTCAACGAGATGCAGTCGCAGGAGTATTTGTCGCTGGAGCGACGCGTGGTTGATACCGCGCTGACTTGAGAGAAGAGAGGGTTTTATGCCTCGTTTGAACACCCTGACCCTGGCGCTGCTGCTGGCCGCTGGTGGCCTGGCCCAGGCCGCCACCAGCAAGGCCACGACCGCGCAAGATCGCACACAGGCCCGCGCACACATCGCCTCCGAGCGCAAGGACAGCGAAGCGCGCCTGGCCAACAACGAAAAGATCTGCTACCAGCACTTTGCGGTTACCGACTGCCTGCAGAAAGTGCGCCGCCAGTACAACACCGAAGAGCGCGCACTGCGCCAGCGCGAGCTGGCCATCAACGCGCAAGAGCGGGACGAGAAAACTGCCAACCAGCGTGATTCCCGTGCCTCCAAGCAAAATGATTTTGAGCGCAAGCACCCGCCGCTTGATGGCGGTGCCTTGAGCCAGCCTGATCTGGAGCAGCGCCAAAAAGAGCACGATGAACAGGCCGCCCAGCGCAGCAGCCATGGCCCCAAGCGCAATGCCGAGGGCATGGCCGAGCAGCAGCAGCGCCGCGAGCAGGATGCCGCGCACCGTGCTACCAGCCAGGCTGGCAAGGTTGACAGCAAGCAGCGCACGCAGCAGCGGCACAACGAAGAGCGCGCCGACAACATCAGCGCGGCACAAGAGGAATTTGACGCCAAGCAAGAGGCGGCGCAGCGCCGCCTGGAAGCCCATGACAAGCGCATGAAGGAGCAAGAGGGCAAGCGCAAGGCTGCGCCTTTGCCCGTTCCCCAATAAACAGCGGCTAGCTGCGGGTAGCTGTGCTGTGCCATGCGCCCTTGGTGCTAGGCAATGCGGCCCCCTCTGGATAACACCAAACCCTATAATGGAAGATTCGCGCCCGCACCGCTTCAGGGGAAGCCGGGCAGGCGCCACCACTGCCTGACACCATGAGTACACCCACTTTTTCCGTCGCTGAGATCCGCAAGACCTTCCTGGACTTTTTTGCGTCCAAGGGGCACACCATTGTTCCGTCCAGCCCGCTGGTTCCCGGCAACGACCCGACGCTGATGTTCACCAACTCCGGCATGGTGCAGTTCAAGGATGTGTTCCTGGGCACCGACAAGCGCCCCTACACCCGGGCGACGAGCGTGCAGACCTGCCTGCGCGCGGGCGGCAAGCACAACGACTTGGAAAACGTGGGCTACACCGCGCGCCACCATACCTTCTTCGAAATGCTGGGCAACTGGTCCTTTGGCGACTACTTCAAGCGCGAATCGCTGAAGTGGGCCTGGGAGTTGCTGACCGAGGTCTACAAGCTGCCGGCAGAGAAGCTGCTGGCGACCGTCTACGAAGAAGACGACGAAGCCTACGACATCTGGACCAAGGAAATCGGTCTGCCCCCGGAGCGCGTGATCCGCATCGGCGACAACAAGGGTGGCCGCTATAAGAGCGACAACTTCTGGATGATGGCCGACACCGGCCCTTGCGGCCCCTGCTCCGAGATCTTCTACGACCACGGCCCGCACATTGCCGGTGGCCCTCCAGGCTCGCCCGATGAAGATGGTGACCGTTTCATCGAGATCTGGAACAACGTGTTCATGCAGTTCGACATGGCCGAAGACGGCTCGGTCAAGCCGCTGCCAGCCCCTTGCGTGGATACCGGCATGGGCCTGGAGCGCCTGGCCGCCATCTTGCAGCATGTGCACAGCAACTACGAAATCGACCTGTTCCAGGCCCTCATCAAGGGCGCTGGACGCGAGACGCATATCGAAGATCTGGAAACCCCTTCGCTGAAGGTGATCGCCGACCACATCCGCGCCACCGCCTTCCTGGTGGCCGATGGCGTGATCCCGTCGAACGAAGGTCGCGGCTATGTGCAGCGCCGCATCATCCGCCGCGCGATTCGCCACGGCTACAAGCTCGGCCAGAAGACCCCCTTCTTCCACAAGCTGGTCAAGGATCTGGTTGCCGTGATGGGCGATGCCTACCCCAAGATCCGCGAGCAAGAGGCGCGTATCACCGAGGTGCTGAAGGTCGAGGAGGAGCGCTTCTTCGAGACCCTCGCCAATGGCATGGAGATTCTGGACAGCGCGCTGGCCGGTGGTGCCCAGGGGCTGCCCGGTGATGTGGCCTTCAAGCTGCACGACACCTATGGCTTCCCGCTCGACCTGTCCAACGACGTGGCGCGCGAGCGCGGCCTGAGCGTGGACGAGGCCGGCTTCCATGCCGCGATGGAGCAGCAAAAGAGCCAGGCCCGTGCAGCGGGCAAGTTCAAGATGGACCGCGCGCTGGAATACACCGGCGCGGCCAGTGCATTCACCGGCTACGAGAACCTGGAAGACACGGGCGCCGTGGTGGCTTTGTACGTCAATGGCGAGTCTCGTCAGGAGATTAAAGCGGGCGAGCAGGCTATCGTGGTTCTGGACATCACACCTTTCTACGCGGAAAGCGGTGGTCAGGTGGGCGACCAAGGTGTGTTCAAGCTTGCCAATCGCGCGGGTGAAGCTTATTTCATGGTGGAGGACACGCAGAAGATCAAGTCTGACGTGTTCGGTCACCACGGTAAGTTGAAGGAAGGCAGCCTGTCGGTAGGCGACGATGTGATCGCTATTGTGGACCAGAGCGCACGCGCCGCCACCATGCGCAACCACTCCGTCACCCACATCATGCACAAGGCGCTGCGTGAAGTGCTTGGCGACCATGTGCAGCAAAAGGGCAGCCTGGTCAATGCCGACCGCACCCGTTTTGACTTTGCGCACAACAGCCCCGTGACCGATGCGCAAAAGCGCGAGATCGAAAAGCGCGTGAATGCCGAGATCCTGGCGAACACGCCAACGGGTGCGCGCGTGATGGACATCGAGAGCGCACAGAAGACCGGCGCGATGATGCTGTTTGGCGAAAAGTACGGCGAAACCGTTCGCGTGCTGGACATCGGTACCAGCCGCGAACTCTGCGGCGGCACCCATGTGCAACGCACGGGTGATATCGGCCTGTTCAAGGTCGTGGCCGAAGGCGGCGTGGCCGCTGGCGTGCGACGTATTGAAGCGGTGACCGGCGAGAACGCGCTGGCCTACCTGCAGACCCTGGAGTCGACGGTGGACGAAGCCGCCGCGACCTTGAAGGCCCCCGTGGCCGAGCTGAACCACCGCATTGGTGGCGCGCTCGACCAGATCAAGGCGCTGGAGAAGGAACTGGCCCAGCTCAAGGGCAAGCTCGCATCCAACCAGGGCGACGAGCTGGCTGGCCAGGCCGTGGACGTCAAGGGCATCAAGGTGCTGGCTGCCACCCTGGATGGCGCCGATGCCAAGGCGCTGCGCGACACCATGGACAAGCTCAAGGACAAGCTGGGCACCGCTGCCATCGTGTTGGCGGCTATCGACGGCGACAAGGTGCAACTGGCCGCAGGCGTGACCAAGGACAGCATTGGCAAGCTGAAAGCCGGTGACCTGGTGAACTTTGTCGCCCAGCAAGTGGGCGGCAAGGGCGGCGGCAAGCCCGACATGGCCATGGCTGGCGGCACCAACCCAGCCGGCCTGGCGCAAGCGCTGGCGGGCGTTCAGGCCTGGGTGGCCGAGCGGGTCTGACAGCGGTTTAAGCCGCTTCGCACTCCCCAACGAGCCTCCTGCCATGCAGGGGGCTTTTTTGCGTCCGCATGGCAGCTGTCGCATCGCCATTCTGACCATTTCGCATGGCGGTACGTAGTCGCACGTAACGAAATTGACCTGGGCGCATGAGATGATCGCCGCGCTTTTGATTTACAAAGATTGAGACGGAAAGGCGACTATGTCGGTGCAATTGGAAGAGAGCCGCTCCGCGCGGTTTGCGATGCGGTGTGCGGCCTGGGCGGAGAAGTGGTTTCCTGACTCCTGGGTTTTTGCGGTTGTGGGGATTGCGATTGTGGTGCTGGCTGCGCTGGCGATTGGCGTGCCGGTGCAAGACACCAGCAAGGCCTTTGGCAAGGGCTTTTGGAGCCTGATCCCGTTCACGATGCAAATGGCCTTTGTGGTGATTGGTGGTTATGTGGTGGCCAGCTCCAAGCCGGCATCGCGGCTGATTGAGGCATTGGCCAAGGTGCCAGGCAATGGCCGCAGCGCGGTGGCCTGGGTGGCGCTGATCTCGATGGTCGCATCCTTGCTGAACTGGGGCCTGAGCCTGGTGTTTGGTGGCCTGCTGGTGAAGGCACTGGCCCGCCGTACAGATCTGAAAATGGACTACCGCGCCGCCGGTGCTGCAGCCTACCTGGGTCTGGGCGCTGTCTGGGCGCTGGGCATTTCTTCGTCGGCCGCGCAGCTGCAGGCCAACCCGGCCAGCTTGCCGCCGTCCATTCTGGCGATCACCGGTGTGATTCCTTTTACCGAGACGATTTTTCTGTGGCAATCGGGCGTGATGCTGCTGGTCCTCGTGCTGATCTCGCTGCTGATCGCTTACCTGACTGCGCCCGGCGCATCCAGCGCCAAAGACGCTGCCGCCTGCCAGGTGGACATCAGCGCCGAGGCGCAACCGGTGAGCAAGCCCACCCGCCCCGGTGAATGGCTGGAGCACAGCCCCTTGCTGATCATCTTTCTGGTGCTGCTGGCGGTGGGCTGGATGGTGGAGGAGTTCTCTAGCAAGCCGGCGATCCAGGCGATCTCGGGCCTCAACACCTACAACCTGATTTTCCTGATGGTCGGTGCCTTGCTGCACTGGCGCCCGCGTAGCTTTCTGGATGCGGTCGCCCGTGCCGTGCCCACTACCACCGGCGTGCTGATCCAGTTCCCGCTGTATGGCTCGATTGCTGCGATCATGACCGAGGTCAGGGGCGTCGATGGCCACACCATTGCGCACTACATCTCGACCTTCTTCACGCAGATCGCCACGCATGACACCTATGCGCTGCTGATGGGCGTGTACTCGGCCATCCTGGGCTTCTTCATCCCGTCAGGCGGCGGCAAGTGGATCATCGAGGCGCCGTATGTGATGCAGGTGGCCAACGACCTGCAGTACCACCTGGGCTGGGCCGTGCAGATTTATAACGCTGCCGAGGCCCTGCCAAATCTGATCAACCCGTTCTACATGCTGCCGCTGTTGGGTGTGTTGGGCTTGAAGGCGCGGGATCTCATCGGCTTCACCTTTCTGCAGCTGCTGGTGCATATCCCCGTGGTGCTGTTCCTGCTGTGGTTCCTGGGGCAGACCTTGGCGTACACGCCGCCTGTGATGCCATAAGCAGAGACATATTGCTATCCGCCTGGGCGAGCTGCGGCTCGCCTTTTTTGCTGAATTTGCTTACAAAATCAGCGCTGATTTCAGGTTAACCTTGGCCCCCATTCAGGACCATAACGAGGAGAGAGCACATGCTGAATAAACCATGGAGCGGCGCAGCAATGGGCGCCATCGCGCTGGCACTGGCGGCCATCGCCCCGGCGGCCCAGGCCCAGTACGGAAGCAATACCGAGGTGCTGTGCGAGAGCAATGACGGCCGCACGCAGGAGTGCCGCACACCCTTCCGCGATCCAGTGATCAGCCAAACCTTGTCCAGCGCTGCCTGCGTGGAGGGCCGCAGCTGGGGCCGCCGTGGCGGCGGTGTGGTCTGGGTGACGGACGGCTGCCGCGCCCGTTTTACCGATAGCCGTGGTGGTGGCGGTTGGGGCGGCGGCGGTGGTGGCAGCAACAACCAGCTGGTGCGCTGCGAAAGCAATGATGAACGTATGCGTGAATGCGCCATTCCGCGTGGCGCCCGGGTCGAGGTCGCCCGCCAGCTCTCCGACTCTCGCTGCGACGAGGGCCGCACCTGGGGCCAGCGCGGCGATATGGTCTGGGTGAGCCGTGGCTGCCGTGCCGATTTTGCCATCAGCAGCGGGTATGGCGGTGGCCGTCCCAGCCCTGGCTATGGCCAAGGCCGCGAGCTGACCTGCAGCAGCGATGACCGCCGCGACAACAGCTGCGACTGGAATGCGCGCTGGGGCCGTCCGGTGCTGCTGGAGCAACTCTCCAGCGATAGCTGCCGTGAGGGCTATACCTGGGGCTATGACGATCGTGCACGCCGCATCTGGGTCACGCGCGGTTGCCGTGGGCGGTTTGGCAGCCGCTGATTTAGCGGCCCGGCGATCCGACAAAGACAGTGCAAAGCGGCCAGTTCAAGCTGGCCGCTTTTTCATGACCGACTGAATAAGCTAAAGAATGAGCAGGGCCCTGAAGTCGTTCACATTGGTATGCGTGGGCCCCGTCACTACCAGATCACCCAGCGGCCCAAAAAAGCCATAGCTGTCATTGCGGTCCTGGTAGGCCGCTGGCTTGTACTGCAGGGCGGCGGCACGTGCCAAAGTGTCTGGCGTGACGACGGCACCGGCGTTGTCCTCTACGCCATCAATGCCGTCGGTATCGGCCGCCAGCGCCCATACACCTGGCACGGCTTGTAGTGCCTGTGCCAAACCCAGGCAGAACTCACCGGCGCGCCCACCCCGGCCCCGTTCGATGCCCTCGGCCAGCTTGCGCACCGTTACGGTGGTCTCGCCACCCGACAAAATCACACAGGGCCGGGCAAATGGCTGGCCATGCAGGGCCACAGCGCGGGCCAAGGCAGCGTGCACCTTGGCCACTTCGCGCGATTCGCCCTCCATCTCATCGCTGAGTACATGGCAGGCAATGCCGGCATCGCGCGCGGCAGCGGCAGCCGCTTGCAGTGACTGCTGCGGGGTGGCGATCAGCTGCACCTGGTGGCCGGCAAAGCGCGGGTCACCGGGCTTGGGCGTCTCCAGCGCGCCGCTGTGCAGCGCTGCACGCACGGAGTCTGGCACCGCAATGCCGTAGCGCTCCAAAATCGCCAGCGCATCGGCGCAGGTGCTGGGGTCCGGCACCGTCGGGCCGCTGGCGATGACGGCTGGCGAATCACCCGGCACATCGCTGATCAGCAGGCTCACGACCTGCGCTGGGTGGCAGGCGGCCCCGAGGCGCCCACCCTTGATGCGCGAGAGGTGCTTGCGTACGCAGTTCATCTCGCCAATATGGGCGCCGCTCTCCAGCAATTCGCGGTTGATGCGCTGCTTGTCGGCCAAGCTGAGGCCCTCGGCCGGAAGGGTCAGCAAGGCGGAGCCGCCGCCTGAGATCAGGCAAATGACCAGGTCGTCGGCCGTCAGCCCTGCGGTCAGGGCCAGCATGCGCTCCGCCGCTTGCAGGCCGGCGGCGTCCGGTACGGGGTGAGCGGCTTCCACCACCTCAATGCGCTGGGCCAGGCCCGGCGGGCGGGGTGGAATATGCCCATAGCGGGTAACCACCAGACCGGATATCGGCGCTTGCAGGGGCCAAAGCTGCTCCAGCGCTTGCGCCATCGCCGCGCCGGCTTTGCCAGCGCCTACCACCAAGGTGCGGCCCTTGGGAACCGCCGGCAAATGCTTGCGCAGGCCTTCCAGCGGCAGCGCATCGCGCACTGCTACCCGGTACAGGTGCTGCAAAAACAGCAGGGGCTGCAAATGAGGCTCAGGTACGGGCGGCGCATCGTCGCTGCCATGCACATCGATCAGGTGGGCCGCAAAGGCCGCGGAAGCGGTAGAGGTCATGGGCAATGAGCGTCGCAAATATAAAAAGGTTTTCCAAGGCGCGGCTTTCGCCCTTGCGGTCGATTGTCGCTGCGCCCCCGGGGTATGGGCAAGCAGCGATAATGCTGCCCTATGTCATCCCCCAAAGTGTTGTTCGGCTTTCATGCCGTTGGTGTGCGCATGAAGACTGCGCCCAAATCGATTATCGAAGTCTATTTCGAGACCACGCGCCGCGACGCGCGTATGCGTCAGTTCCTGGAGCGCGCCCAAGAGGCGGGTGTGCGCCTGATTGAGGCGGATGCCCCGCGCATCGCCAAGCTGGCGGGCTCGCATGGCCACCAAGGTGTGGCGGCCCGTGTCGAAGAGATCAGGGATACCCGTACCCTGGATGAGCTGCTCGACGACCTGGAAGAAGCCGGTGTCGCATCGCCGCTGCTGCTGGTGCTCGACGGCGTGACCGACCCGCACAACCTCGGTGCCTGCCTGCGTGTGGCCGATGGCGCCGGTGTCCATGCGGTGATCGCTCCGAAGGACCATGCCGTGGGCATCAATGCCACGGTGGCCAAGGTGGCCAGTGGTGCGGCCGAGACGGTGCCGTACTTTATGGTGACCAACCTGGCACGCACCTTGAAGGAGCTCAAGGCGCGCAACATCTGGGTCATCGGCACCAGCGACGATGCCCCCAACACCGTGTACGAGGTCGACCTGAAGGGCCCCGTGGCCTTGGTGCTGGGCGCTGAGGGCGATGGCATGCGCCAGCTCACCCGCAAAACCTGCGACGAGCTGATCGGCATCCCGATGATGGGGGCGGTTTCGAGCCTCAACGTGTCAGTGGCCAGCGGCGTGTGTTTGTATGAAGCGCTGCGCCAGCGCACGCCGCCCAAAGTGGCTTAAACCTTCCCGCTAGACCCCCAAGCTCAACCCCGTTGGGTTTGGCGCCCATGCAAAAAAGGCTGAACCCCACCGGGCTCAGCCTTATGCTTTTAATCAGGCCGCCGTGGCGAACCGGGTGGCCGACTTAGTCGTCCAGCTTTTCACGCAGCACCGCGCCGGTTTCGGGGTGGATCTTCAGGTCCACGCGGAAACCCTGGGCATTGATCGCATCGGCTTCCCAGATGCCGTCATCCAGCTCCAGGTCATGGATATGGGTGTAGCCTGCTTGGGTCAGCAGCTGGTGGATTTGCACTGCGCTCAAGATCGCGTTGCCTGCACCGGCGCCTGGGGTGGGGGCGGGTTGGCCGGGCTGGGACAGCAGCTCCAGGCTCACCGGGTGCAGCACCAGCTTTTGCTTGATGCCGTTGGCACCGCGCACCTTGGCTTCCCAAAAGCCGTCGTCAAATTCCACTTCCTTGATCTGGCCATAGCCCATGGCCTGCAGCTTGGCAGTGACCTGGCTGGCGCCAGGGTGGGTGGTACCCAGCTCGGCCTTGCGCAGCGCAACCAGGCTGCCGTCAGCGTCGTTGACCAGAACATAGGCGCGGCTGCCGTCTTGCTGGGTGGCCTTGGCCGTCCAGTAGCCGTATTGCTTTTCCAGATCTTGCGCGGCAACCAGGCCACTGGCGTGGATGCTGTTGAGCACTTCCTGGGCGTTGTAGGCCTGGGCGGCAAATGGCAGGCTGGCAGCGACGCTGGCGGCACCCAGGATCCAGGCGATGGTGGTCTTCTTCATGGTTCAATCCCTTCAATGTTGTGGCATGCAAACCAGCCGGTGCTGATTCGTCATGGACTGAAGTATTGAAAAACCGGCCTAAACGTACTGTGAAGCGACCGTTCATGGTCTGTTTAATGACGCTTGTCATAATGCCTGCCATGGCGCAAATTCAACCCCGCTTTTCTCGCATTGCTGCATGGTCCCTGGTCGGCGCCTTGCTGCTGGTCGGCACCGGCCAGGCGGCCGAGCATGATGCCGTGCGGGCGGCGGTGGCCACCGGCCAGTACAAGCCGCTGTCGGCCATTCTGAGCGAGATCGCCGCAACCCAGTCCGGACGCGTAGTCGATGTCGAGACCAAACGCGGCCCCAAGGGTGAGCTGCGCTACGAGGTCAAACTGGTGGACAACCAGGGCCTCAAGCAAGAGCTGCTGATTGACGCGGCGACGGGCCAGACGGTGCAGCGCGTGGCCAAGGACCGCTCGCAGGCGCTGGGCATGGCCGAGCTGGCCCAGTACCTGGCCAAACTGGCGCAGCAACACGCCAGCCGCATCACCGATGTGGAGTTTGAACGCGACAACCAGGGCCGGGGCGTGTATGAAATCAAACTGAGCGCAGACCAGCAGGGCTACCGCAAGCTGGTGATGGATGCCGCCACCGGCCAGGTGCTGCCGTCTGCCCCAATCAAGGGCCGCAACCCGGCACCGCTCAAGCGGGTGGACGAGGTGTTGCAGGCACTGGCGCCGCGTTTTCCGGGCCAGGTGCTGGAGGTGGAGCTGGAACACGACGAGAGCCAGGCGTCTTATTACGAAATCGAGTTGTTGCAAAGCAATGGCAGCACCTTGGAGCTGAAGGTGGATGCCCGCAGCCTGCAGGTGCTTAAACAAAAAGTCGAGGATTAAGGGCCGATGCGAATTCTGGTGGTTGAAGACGATGCCGAGCTGGCCGCGCAAATGGAGCAGGCGCTGGTGCGTGCCGGTTTTTCGGTCGATGTGGAGGCCGATGGCGATGCGGCATCGTTTGCGGGCAGCACCGAGCAGTACGATGCCGCCGTGCTGGACTTGGGCTTGCCCCAGCGCGACGGGCTGACGGTGCTGCGCGACTGGCGCGAGGCCGGCTGCCAGTGGCCGGTGCTGATCCTGACCGCGCGCAACCGCTGGAGCGACAAGGTCGCCGGCTTTGGCGCCGGTGCCGACGACTACCTGACCAAGCCCTTTATGCTGGACGAGGTGGTGCTGCGCCTGCGCGCCATGCTGCGCCGCACCGCCGGCAGTGCCGCCACCGTGCTGCGCGCTGGCTGCCTGGAATACGATGTGACCGCAGGCCGCTTTTCGCAGGATGGGCAGGGGCTGCAGCTGACGGCGCAGGAGCACAAGATTCTGGCCTACCTGATGCACCACCCCAACCGTGTGCTCTCGCGCACCGAGATCAGCGAACATGTCTATGCCCGCGATCTGGACCCGGACTCCAACACCCTCGATGTGCTGATTGGCCGCATACGGCGCAAGCTGCAGCAGTCGGATCTGTTGGTGACCGAGCGGGGCCAGGGCTTCCGCCTCAACGCGCCCGGCTAGCGCCGCTATTAACCCAGCGCCATGGCCTTACTCCTCAGCCCTGCCTCTGCGCGGATGCCCACGCGGCGCTGGTCGCTGGCCGCGCGCATCGCTGCCTTGGTGATCGGGCCCAGCTTGCTGGTGATGGTGCTGGGCGGTTGGTGGCTGCGCTATGAGGTGCATGCCAGCTTGCTGGGCAGCATGTCTCGCACCTTGGAGGAAAAGTCCGAGCGCATCAACGCCAGGCTGGCGCTGCTACCCGATGGCCGGGTGCAGGAGACCGCTGGCGGGAGTGACGAGTTCAGCGCGATTTTCTCGGGCTGGTACTGGCAGCTCCAGGGCCAGGCCGCTGCGCAACTGCGCACCGCTGCCACCCCGCTGGTGCTGGCCCGCTCACGCTCGCTGTGGGACCAGCCGGATCTGGTTATCAGCCCCGGCACCCTGTGGGGCAGCGAACGGCTACAGCAGGCGGTGGGCCCGCAAAAGGAGCCGCTCTTGGTGCAGCATTTTGCGGTGCAGCTGAGTGCAGGTGCGGCACCGATGTACCTGCAGGTCTATGGGCCGGCGCAACCGCTGATGGCCAGCTTGCGCAGAATCGACCAGATTCTCGCCATCACCTGCGCCATGCTGCTGCTGGTCATGGGGGCCTTGGTATGGCTGCAACTGCGGGTAGGGCTGGCGCCGCTCAAGCGCTTGGTGGATGTGATCGCTAGCCTGGGCAAGCCGGTGCCAGGGGCGGCGCCCGCCACCGAACAGATTGCGCAACTGCCACTGGGCGCAGACTTGCAGCCCTTGCAGCAGGAATTGGCTGCCTTGTTGGCGCGCAATACCCAGGTGGTGGAGCGCTCACGCTCGCACGCGGCCGACCTGAACCATGCGCTGAAAAAACCCTTGTCGCTGCTGATGGCCCATGCGGGCAGTGGCGATGCGCTGCCGGCTGCCATGGTGCTGCAGCAAACCACGGCCATGGCGCGGCTGATTGACCGCTACCAGGCCCGTACCTTCAGCGACGCGACCCTGGTGCATGGCACAAGTGCTGGCCTCCCAGTCGATGTGCTGGCCTGCGCACAGCAGATGCTGGCGATGCTGCGACAGCTGCACCAGGCCAGCGACCTGGACTGGCAACTGGTGGACGCGGGCAGCCCGCTGTGGTGGCGGGGCGAGCGGGCCGATCTGGAAGAGTTGCTGGGCAATCTTTTGGACAACGCCGGCAAATGGGCGGCGTCCCAGGTGCGCTTGACGGTGCGGGGCAACGCAGCCCAAGGCCTGATGCTGCTGGTGGAAGACGATGGCCCGGGCATGACCGACGCGCAAATGCAGGCGGCCGGCGAACGGGGCAAACGCTTTGATGAATCGGTCGCTGGCACCGGCTTGGGCCTGTCGATTGCGCAGCACATTGTGCAGGGTTACGACGGCCAACTGCAGCTGCGCAAAAGCGAGGCCTTGAAAGGCTTGATGGTGCGCGTCGACATGGCCGGGGTGCTGGCCTGATCGTAGGACTGTTGGGATGCTCAGCCGCCCAGCCGCACCACCGGCGTAAAGCCACCAAAAATCATGCGTTTGCCATCAAAAGGCATATTGGCCGGCTGCATATCTGCCAGCCGTGGATCCGCCATGACCGCGGCATTGATACGGTCGCGCTCGGCGCGCGAGGTGTAGACAATCCAGGAAAAGCAGGCGACCTCATCGGACTGCAGCTTGACGGCCATCGGGAAGGACGTGTGTTCACCGTCCGGCACATCGTCGCCCACACATTCCCAGTACTGCAGCGCGCCATACTCCATCCAGACCTTGCCGGCGGCCTCGGCCATGGTTCGGTAGGCATCCAGATTGGCAAGGGGCACGGGGATTACAAATCCATCGACATAGGGCATGGCGGTCTCCTGAGCGCCAGCGGCGCTGCTCTAAACAAAGGGCTACAGCGTGGCAGCCAGGGCCTCCAGCTGGTCGGTGCTTATGCCCCAGCCAGTGTGGAAGCCCATGGCCTCATGCTGTTTGCGGGTCTCCTCGCTCCAATGCCGCACGGTGGCGGTATAGCGGGTCTGGTCCCCTTCGGGCTCAAACGCGATGATGGCCGTCATGAAGGGCTTGGCGCTGGGCACCCAGCCAGCGGTATAGGCATCGGTAAACACCAGCTTGCGGTTGGGCACCACCTCTAGGTACACCCCCGCATTGGGGTACTGGTTGCCCTGCGGGTCGCACATCACAATCTGGCTGCCGCCGCCGACGCGCACATCCACCTCGGCGCTGGCAATCGTCCAGGGCTTGGGCACAAACCACTGAGTGAGCAGGGCCGGCTCGGTCCAGCAGCGGAAGAGGGTGGCCGCTGGGGCGTTGATCAAGCGGTTGAGCACAAGATCCTGGGGATGGGGCTGTACAGACATGGTGGGCGGCTCAGAAGCTAGGTTGTAGGGTTGCGGAATAGGTCAGGCGGCAGGTTGTTGCGTTTGCGCATTCACCATCCAGGGGATACCAAAGCGGTCGGTCACCATGCCAAAGCCGGGCGACCAGAAGGTGGCTGCGAAGGGCATGCTGACCTGGCCGCCTTCGGCCAAGCCGGCAAACACCCGCTCGCCGTCGGCGGCGGAATCCACGCCGATCGATACCCACATCCCTTGGGGCTTGAGGTAGCCACCGCCACAGCTCTCGGCGCTGACGCCGGGCAGGGCAGGCAGCGTGTCGGAGGCCATGATGGCCTGGCTGCCCACTTGCAGATGGGCATGCATCAGGCGCGATTGCGCCTCGGGGGGCAGCGGCGGCATGCCTTCGCTGGGGGGCATATCGCTAAAGCGCATTTGGTGGGTGATCTGGCCGCCAAACAGCTGGGCGTAGAAGGCCATGGCTTCCGCGCATTGGCCATCAAAATTCAGATAGGGGATGAACTGCATCTGTGTCTCCTGATCGTGGGTCAGCCATTCTGGGCTTGGCCCGGTGCGGCTGTCCATCTCCAAATCGTGATGACGGTGTCTGAATGTAAACCTCATGGGCATTGCGCTGCGCAGGCATGCCGGACTGGGGTGGCAATGCTTCAGTCCTGCCGTATGCTGGGCGCCTGCCTTTCACCGCTTTATATATGCCTCTTGATTCCTTGCATGCACCCGCTGATCCCTACAGCACCGATCCAGACATCGCCAGCCTGCGCCGGCGCTTGCAGGCTGCGCGCCATGTGCTGGTGTTGACAGGGGCTGGGGCCAGTGCCGAATCTGGCGTGCCGACGTTTAGGGACGCGCAAACTGGCTACTGGGCGCAGTTTAGCCCCGAGGAGATGGCGAGCGAGGCCGGGTTTTTGGCCCATCCGCAGCGGGTATGGGACTGGTACCAGTACCGCCGCGATCTGATCCGCCAGGTGCAGCCCAATGCCGGCCATGTGGCGCTGGCGCAATGGCAGGGCCGCAACCCGGGCCGAATGACACTGGTCACCCAGAATGTGGATGGCCTGCACCAGCGCGCTGGCAGTGCGCCGGTGCTGTGCCTGCATGGCAACCTGATGGAGAACCGCTGGCTGCTGCCGCCCAAACCCTGCTGCGATGCCCGCTTTACCGAAGGCGATGCACCGCCCCAGTGCCCCGGTTGCGGCAACTACCTGCGCCCCGGCGTGGTCTGGTTTGGCGAGGCCTTGCCCCATGCGGAGCTGCAGCAGGCCCAGGATGCGGCCAAGGCCTGTGACCTGATGCTGGTGATCGGCACCTCCGGCCATGTGTATCCTGCGGCTGGCTTGGCCCATATTGCTGCCCGGGGCGGCGCGCATGTGGTGGTCATCAACCCCGAGCCGACGGTGCTGGACAGCGTGGCCGACCAGTGCTGGCGCCTGCCATCGGCGCAGATCTTGCCGGCCTTGCTGGCCTAGTTTTTTAAGTCTCAGCGCTGGCGGTGTTGAGCGTGGCCATCGCATCGGCATCCAGCTGCAACTGGCTGGCGCGGATAAGGGACTGCAGCTGCTCCAGATTGCTGGCGCTGGCAATGGGCGAGGCAATGCCAGGCTGGCGCATCACCCAGGCCACAGCCACCTCGCCCAAGGGGGCCTCCAGGCGGTTGCTAACTTGCTCCAGCGCGGCCAGAATGCGCAGGCCCCGGTCGTTCAGATAGAGCTGGGTGGTTTTGGCGCCGCGCGGGCTTTTGCGAGCATCGTCGGCAGTGCGGTATTTTCCAGTCAAAAAGCCGGCAGCCAGGCTGTAGAAGTTGATGACGCCGACGCCGCGCTCCACGCACAGCGGCTGTAGTTCTTGCTCGAACACGGCCCGGTCATACAGGTTGTAGAGCGGCTGCAGGCTCTCGTAACGGGCCAGGCCATGCTGCTCGCTTATGTTCAGCGCTTCGGCCAGGCGGGCGGCACTGTAGTTGCTGGCGCCAACTGCCCGTACCTTGCCCTCGGCAATCAGCTCGCCAAAGGTGCCCATTACATCGGCCAACGGCACTTGCGGGTCGTCGTCATGCGACTGGTAAAGGTCGATGTAGTCGGTCTGCAGGCGCTGCAACGAGGCATCAACTGCCTGGCGAATATATTCCGGCCGCAGGCCGACCTTGCCATCGCCCATGTCCTTGCCGACCTTGGTGGCCAGCACCACTTGTGCGCGTTTGCCGGAGCTGCGCAGCCATTGGCCCAACACCCGCTCAGATTCGCCACCGCTGTGGCCGGGCGCCCAACGCGAATACACATCGGCGGTATCGACAAAGTTCATGCCGGCATCCAACCAGGCATCGAGCAGGCGAAAACTCATCGCCTCGTCGGCCGTCCAGCCAAATACATTGCCGCCCAGGCACAGGGGCGAGACTTGCAGGGAGGATCGGCCAAGAGAACGCAGGGGTGTAGTCATAGTTGGTGCAAGCGTGGAGGCCCCGCAGGGCGGAGCAAACATTATGCGACCCGGCTTGCAGCTATGCCATCGTTGATGCAGCGCAAACGGCTCGCAATCGTCACATGCGGGCCAGTGGCCCAGTCCCTGGACAGTTTGCCGGGCCATGCGTTTTAGAGTAAGTTATGTAGGCAACAACAAAAAGGAGTGACGCCATGTTTAAACATATTCTGGTTCCGGTCGATGGTTCAGCCACCTCCATGCTCGCGGTCAGCAAGGCCGCAGGCCTCGCCAAGGCCTTTGGCAGCCAGGTCACCGCTGTCTATGTGATCGATCCCTATCCCTTCACCGGTGTGGGCGCCGATTTTGCCTATGGCCAGGCGCAGTACCTGTCTGCCGCCACTGCCGATGCGCACACGGCCCTAGATGCGGTGAAAACCGCGATGGAGCAGGCGGGCATCGCCGTCGATGCCGTCATGGGTGAGGGCCACTCCGTGCATGACGGCGTGATGGAGGCCGTCAAAACCACGGGTGCTGACCTGATTGTGATGGGCTCGCATGGCCGCAAAGGCTTGGAAAAGCTGGTGCTGGGCAGCGTCACGCAGCGAGTGTTGAGCGACAGCACGATCCCTGTGCTCGTCGTCCGCCAATAAAACCTGCTCGCCGCGTTTTATACGCGGCGAGTCCCCTCCCTCCACCCAGCGTGCTGCCCAATCTTGTGCAGCACGCAATGCTTTTGCAGCCGCCGTAAGCTCGCCCGCTTGACGGAGATTTTGATGCAGTCCTTTCCCCCTCCTTATTGCGATGCCGACCAAGTGGACGGCACCTTGCGTGCTTATGGCTATGCGGTGCTGAGCCCGGCAGCGGTGGCCCAGTGGGCGGGTAGCCCACCGGCAGAGATGGCAGCGCTCGGCAGCCATTGGGAGGGCATGCCGCATGATGCGTACCTCAAAGATGGCGGCCGCTACCGCAAGCGCCGCCATTCCTGTTATGTGGTGCACGATGGCCAGGTGGAGGCTGTGGCCCACCGTGCCCACTGGCAACCGGTGGAGTACAACGCCTTGCATGGCGGCATGCAGCGCTGGTTTGAGCCGGTCGAAGCCGCTTCCAAAAACCTGCCCGCCTGGAACCACATCCTGCAGGCGCTGGGGCGCACGGCACAGGCGCTGTTTGCCAGCGATAGCGCTGAGCCCTGGTACACCGAAGCCCACCAGTTCCGCATTGACACGGCCGAAGGCATTGGCCGGCCCACACCCGAGGGCGCGCACCGCGATGGTGTGGACCTGGTCGCCGTGTTCCTGGTGGCGCGCGAAGGCATCAAAGGCGGCGAAACCCGGGTGTTTGATGCCCAAGGGCCGCAAGGCCTGCGCTTTACCTTGACGGAGCCCTGGTCGCTGATGCTGCTGGACGATGCCCGCATGATCCATGAGAGCACGCCGATCCAGCCGCTGGGCGAAGCCGCAGGCCACCGCGATACCTTGGTGGTCACCTTGCGCCGGCAAGCGTTTCAGGGCGACGGCGTTTAGGCCGCGCCATACCAGCAGCCCACGATGGGGCGGTCACAAAAAAGGGCACCTCATGAGGTGCCCTTGTCGTATCCAAGCCTTGCGGCTTACTGGATGGTCGCGCCGGAGGCTTCAACAATCGCCTTGGCGTCCTGGAAGTCCTTGTGGAAGAATTTGTCAAAGTCGGACGAGGACATGGCTTGTGGCTCGGCGCCTTGGGCCAGGATGGCGTCCTGCACTTCCTTCATGCCCAGCAGCTTGTTGACTTCGGTGTTGAGCTTGCTGACGATGGGCGTGGGCAGGTTCTTGGGGCCGAACAGGCCGTACCAGGTGCTCACGTCAAAGCCCTTCATACCCAGCTCGGCGACAGTGGGAACATCCGGCAACGAGGTGCTGCGCTTGGCGGAGGTAACAGCCAGCGGGCGCAGCTTGCCGGCCTTGATCTGGCCAATGGCCGAGGGCACCGAAGACACCAGCAGATCGACATTGCCGGACAGGGTATCGAGCAGCGCGGGGTTGGAGCCCTTGTAAGGCACGTGGGTCAGCTTCACGCCTGCGGCTTTTTCAAACAGCACGCCCGCGATATGGATGCTGGTGCCGTTGCCGGGCGATCCGTAGGTGATCTTGCCGGGATCGGCTTTGGCCGCAGCAATCACATCGCTCAAGGTCTTGTACTTGCTGTTTTCTGCAGTGGCGATGATCACCGGCGAATAGGCAATATGGGCAATCGGGGTCAGGTCCTTGGCGGGGTTCCAGGGCAGGCCCTTGTACAGGTAGTAGCCCAGAACCACATTGTCCTTTTGGCCCATCACGATGTCATAACCGGTGGGCTGGGCCTTGGCCACTTCGCTGATGCCGATGGTGCCGCCAGCGCCGGCGCGGTTGTCTGCGACCACCGTCCAGTGGTTTTGCTCGTTCAGCTTTTGCGCAATGATGCGCGAAAGAATATCGGTGCCACCGCCTGGCGGGAACGGCACTACCATGCGCACCGGCTTGCTGCCGGGGTAATCGGTGGCCGGGCCTTGCGCCATGGCGCCAGAAGCCATTCCCACCGTGAGGGCCACGGCGGTGCATTGCAAAATCTGTTTCATCATTTTTTTGTCTCCTTGAGGGTCACACCTTCGCATGGCTTGTGCATGGCGGGCAGGGTGGGTAGTTGCATAAACAGCCAAAGGGGTGATGATGTATGCCATCACGCCAGGTGGCATATTCTAGAGGCTGTGGTGCGGAGTGATGTGGCGCAAGCGTGTTGCAGTATGCAAAACAGGGCTAGGCACAAATGCCCAGCCTCCAGGCGTGTGTAGATGACAACAGAAGGATCGACAATGAAAGCAAAACTCGTTGGGGCTTTGGCCTCGGTGGTCATGGGCTGTGCGGCCTTGGTAAGCATGCCCAGTCATGCGGCGCTGGCCGTTGGTGCGCAGGCGCCGCTGTTCAGCACGCAATCGGCCTTGGCCGGCAAGGTGCAGCGCTTTGACATGGCCGAGGCCCTGAAGCGCGGGCCCGTCGTGCTGTATTTCTTCCCCAAGGCCTTCAGCCAGGGCTGCACGATTGAAGCGCATGCATTTGCGGAAGCCACCCCAAGCTTTGCCGCATCTGGCGCGCAGGTGGTCGGTATCTCGCATGACGACATCGCGACGATGCAGCGCTTCTCCAGCGAAGCCTGCCGCGACCAGTTCAGTGTTGCCTCCGACCCCGATGCCAAGGCCATCAAGGCCTATGACGCTGGTTCTGCCGCGCGGCCCGGCACGGCATCGCGCATCTCGTATGTGATCGCGCCGGATGGCAAGGTGATCTATGCCCATGAAGGCAGCGATCCGATGGAGCATGTGCAGCAAACCTTGAAGGCGGTGCAGGCCTGGAAGGCGCGCCAGAAGTCCTAAACCGCTGACCCGCGTCAGGTCAGTCGGTTGGCGCCGATGACCTATGATGCGCGGATGCTGGCAAGTCTGCTCCAACCCCAATGGCCCCACCAGGCATGGCGCACCGCGCGCCGCTGGGCGGTGGCCTGGTGGCGCATTTTCTACCTGGGTGCCGTTGTGTTGGTGATGCTGATGTCGCCCAGCAGCTACGGCCCGCAAACCCGCGCGCGGCTGATGCGCCGCATGTATGTGGACACAGCGCCCATTCTGCTGGGTTTTACCGCGCTCGCTGCCTTGCTGTGCCTGGTGGTGGCGCGGATCGTTTTTGTCACTGCCACCAGCTATGGCCTGTCCCGGGTGGCTGTCGAGATGGTCATTCGCGTCTTGGTGCTGGAGCTGATCCCGCTGACGGCAGCATTGTTTGTAGCCATGCGCTGCTCCATCCCGGCTGGAGCATCGCTCACCAAGATGCGCGAGTCCGGGCATTTTGAGCGCCTGCGCCAGCATGGGTATGACCCCGTTCGCACGGAGATGCTGCCCCTGGTGGTGGCCAGCATGTATGCCTCGATCACCCTGGCCGCATTGTCTTGCGTGGTGTCCCTGGTCATGGTTTATTTCAGCGTCTATGGGCTGAGCTGGGTGGGGCTGGAGCTGTATACGCGTATGTTTGCCAGCGTGTTCACCCCCATGGTGACTTGGCTGTTTGGGCTGAAAACGCTGTTGTTTGGCTTGGCGGTTGCGCTGATACCCACGGCGTCGGCCATGTACCGCCCCTATGGCATGCGCCAGGACGAAACCCTCGGACCCACCTCGGACCTGAGTGGCCTGGCGCGCATGTTTGCAGTGCTGGTGCTGATTGAGGTGGCGTCGCTTCTGGGGAATTACTACTAGCGTGTGCACGGGAGGTGACACTGGTGGCTCAGGACGCAGGCTTTTGTGATGCCGGTTGGCGCCTTGGTTGCGCAAGATTTAAAATACCCGATTGCCTGCACGCGCTATCCCCGCCAGTGCAGGCCTCCCTTTCTCGGGCCAGCCCTTGGCCGCGCTACCACCATGACTGAATCTCACACCCACAGCCCTTGGCGCATGTCCGTTGCGCCGATGATGGATCGGACAGATGAAAGCAAAAAATCCCCATAAGTACAAAGACTTATGGGGATTCTCTTTTTGCATGTTGCTTTATTGTTGCACCCGTTCGCCATTTAGTTGCTTCGATTCCTTAACGCCGGCTGCGCGTTGAGCGTCAATGTAGGTGGCTAAATCAGTGAGATGGACCCCCTTGGCCCCCTTTTGAGAGTTGGGCTCGATGCGGGTGAGGGGGAGACGAATTTCGCCCGTTGCGATCTTGCGCAGGAACTTTTGCGTTCCCAAATGTGGGAAGTAGTCCTTGACCACCTGATCGAGCGGAATCACCGCCATGGCGTTGTACTGAGCCATGAGCAGAAATGCCGTGTTCATTTGGATGCCTCCATGCAAAAAAAGAACCCCGCTCAATGGCGGGGCTGGTATGTGGTTTGGTACAGGTTCAGGTCTTGAAGTAAGCCAAGCCTGCAGCTGTTGGTTTGTTGTCAGCGCCTTGCAGCATCCCAGCGCGATGGAGCGCCTGCACCGTGCTGCTGGCACCGTTACTGATGCTGTTGCGGGTGAGTCCGACCAGAAGGGGCCGGCCGCTGACGACGTTGTGCAGCATGGTGCGCTGTGCTTTTGAGAGCTTGGGCTTCATCATCGTGGCCTCACATCGATGGCATAAACCTGCACAGGCTCCGGGCCAAAGTGCGGGTGGCTGATGGTTTTAATGGTGAATCCTCGCCATGGTAGCACCAGGCGCCGGGCGTGGTCGTCGCGGGCAGGGTAGCCCAAGGTCAGGATGATCTGGTCATAGTTGCGTCCCTCCAGTCGCTTGGCCCAGTGGGGCGTGCACAGTCGAAACTCCGCGGGCTTGGTGCCGTCGCGGATTGCCTCGAAGTATTCACGTTTGAGCGGAAGGTGCAGGGACTTCAAGCTGCACCGCCTTGCTGGGCTGCAGCCATGGCGGCATCGATGGCTTCATCTGCACGCTCGCCACCCATGTCGGCCAGCAGTGCAACGCATCTCCACGAATGCGGGTGCCTGGAACCATCTGCCAGCATTCCCTGCTCACGGATCCAGTCGTAGCGCGCTGCTTTCTTGACCGTCTCCGCATTCAGCGCATCGGCGGGCTGGGCCTTGGGTGTCGATTCATCCGGCACCAAGCAGTGCAGCATGAGCTGGTCCGCATAGGCGTGAGCAAAATCGGCAGGAGGTAGATCGGGGGCTGAGGCTAGGCCGGTGCACAGCTGTGATCGCAGTGCTGGGATACGCTCGTCGCGCAGCTTCTGGAAGCGCAGGTACACATCGACCGGCATCGCCTTGCCCATGTATTCGAGGTGCAGCCGGTTTTTGCTGCTTTCCAGCTGCACCAGCTGCTCGATCAAATCCCACGTTGCTGGGCATGCTGCAGTCTTGAATTGAGCGGAAGGGGTGGTTTCAGACATTGGGGCTCCAGAAATGGAAATGCCCGCTCAGCGCGGGCTTGGATTGGCTAGCTCGAGCTAGATCTCGAACGCTTGCTGGATGGCAGGTGGCGCCGCCAGGCGTTGCTGGCACGATGGATTGAGCCAAAGCACTTCCGTTTTGATGGTGGTGCCGCGACCTGCAGAAATGCGGGCGCCTGTCGTGCTCATCTGCCACTCAGCTAGTTCGTTCTCGTAGAGCGAACTTGGGTAGCCGCTCAGCACCACCATCCCCTGTAGGCCTTTGAGTGTGGCCAGCAGCTCTAAATGCTGCTCGTCGTTCATCTCATGGCGATAGCACCCTTGCGTTACGTTTCTGAGCGATCTAGTTGCATACACGTACGGCGGGTCAACGAAGTGCAGCGTCTCCGGGGTGTCATGCTGCCGCATTACCTCGATCGCCGGCCGGTTTTCAATGAGTACGCCTTGAAAGCGCTCAATGACCGCGCCGAGCTGCTCCGGGTATCGTGTCCAAAGGTGCTGGGCCGTGCCATATGGGCGGGCTGTATCGATGCGGAAACCGGTTACCCCTTTGGTTGCGCCTGCAGAGCCGAACCCCATGCATGCGCGCACGGCAGTGCGTCTTGCGCGCTCCACGGGTTCGGGGCAGTCCTCGTATGCGAGGTCGAATTCAGCGCGAGCGTAGGGTGTGAGCCGCAGCAGCTGGATCAGTTGATCGGATTGGGAGCGATCGCGCATGACTCGGAAGAAATTTGCAATGTCCTCGTCAAGGTCGTTGTAGACCTCGGCATATGCCCGAGGTTTTTGCAGGAGTACGCCAGCTGCCCCGCCAAATGGTTCGACGTAGCTGCGGTGTTCAGGAAAGTGCTTGAGCACCCAAGGGGCCAGTCTGAACTTTGCGCCATGGTAGCGAAGTGCAGGGCTTGTAATCGCCATTTTTCAGGCTCCAAAAGAAAGCCCACCGTGATTGCTCAGGGCGGGCTGTGAATAGGACCCCACTGGGGGCGGTAGACTACTGGGCATGACCCTGTATGACCCAATGATTGGCGCTCTTAGAGAGCACTGGAAAGCCAACGCGAACGCTTACCCTCAGTGCTTTGAGCTGACCAAAGTGGCGCTAGATGACCTAAACGCCGACCGAGCTCTGCTCAAAAAGTCCATCGGGCTCAAACCGCTTGCAGGCGGCGACTTCATGATGTTCCATGGCGCCAAGATCGTCATCGGCGACAGCAATGCGATGGTCTCCAAGGATGGGACTCGGGTTCCGCTGGGCTAGTAGTTCAGTGCCCGCAGGGTAGGCCTTCGCCTGGTTGGGGTTCACGTTCTACGGGCGCGCCGCAGCTGCCGCAGCGCTTAGGTGGCTGGGTTTGGAGGGGCTGCGTCATTGCTGGGCTCCTAGCTCGGTGCGGCCTTCACTGCCCAGCGCGTCGATCAGATCGGGAATCAGCTTTGACAGTTCGCCGGTGGCGATGGCCACATCAGCATCGAAGCCGTTCTCGTCGGGCTTGTCTTCCAGCACCACGCCCAGCAGCTCTACCTTTTTGAGCTGCAGGCCTTCGGTCAGCACAAAGCTCACCCGGTCATCCCAGGTCAAGGCCAGCTTGGTGGGTAGCTTGCCCTGGTCGATGTGCTCGCGGACCTCGTCAATGCCCAGTGGATGGCGGCCGTAGCGCACGACCGCTTTGGCTTCGTCTGTCCCCTTGAGCTCGCACTCCTGGTCGATGCTGAAGCCTGCCGGTGCATCGTAGCTGTGCAGCCAGCCGGCCATCGCACCCTGGGGGCTGTTCTGGGTGTCGATCAGCGCCACCGCAAAGCCGGGTGAAGCCTCCACCAGCATGGTCACCACCGTGTCGGCACGGCCCTGCGCGCTGACATCGATCACCAGCAGGCGCGCTGCTGGGTCGATCCATACCCACAGGCCGGCTTGCTTGGTGAAAGCCATGGGCAGCAGATCCAGCTTGCTCTCGTCCTTCAGTTCCTGGCGTTCCTTCCGGCCGGGCTTGCGGCCCTCGGTTTGCTCGATGTGGGCCACCTTCTCATCGATCTTGCGGTTGAGCACGCTGGCGGGCAGCATCTTGCTCTCGCTCATCAGCCGCAGGATCCAGTGGCCGCCCACGGATTCCACCATGGCGCCGTGCTCTTCGCCGCGTGGCGGTACCCAGCCGGTGGACTGCTCTTGCGTGGCGCCACACACCTCAAATTGCTGCTTGGTCAGCGCCTGGTCGAGTTGCGCCTGGTCGGGCTGCCAGGATTCGGAAATGCGGTAAATGATCAGATTTTTAAACATGGGTGTTCCAGAAATGCAGCAGGCCCGCACGTTGGCGGGCCTGGGAAAGGGGAGGGAGGTTGTTAGGGTGCCAATGGCAGTTCAAGGCTCAGGCCGGCCAGGTGCTGGACCATGGCCTCGCGGATGGCTGGCAGATCGCAGGAGCGATACAGGCGCTTTGACTTGTCGGTGGCAACAGGTGGAAAACCCAGCTGCTCCATGCCGGCGGCGTCGATGCTCAGCGGCGCGATCAAGGTCTTGATCTGGCCCAGGGACACGCGCGCATCTGGATCCACCTCGGCGGCCGGTGCGGCGCCGGCGGCGGCACGCGCGGCAGGTTGCGGCATGGCGGCGGGTGCTGGCCGCGCAGCAGCGGCGGCGGCGGGCGCCGGAGCTGGTGCCGCTGCAGGCGCCGCTGCGGGTGCTGCCACTGGTGCCGCTTGCGGCGCGGGCGCCAGGGCCTCACGCTGGCGGGCCAGCTCAGCGGCCTGCTCGTCCAGCTTTCGCTGCTGCGCGGCCAGCTCGGCTGCCACGCGCTCGTTTTCCACACGCTGGGCCTCTGCCGCATCTGCAGTGCGGCGGTCGGCGGCCATCTGCTCCAGTCGGCTGATGGTCGCGGCCTTCTCGCCGGCGGCGCGCTCGGCGAACTCCTCGAACACCGCTGCGCTCACGTCGATGTTGCGCACGTAGGCAATGCCCGCCTCGATGCGCTCCACCGCCAGGCCGCGCGCCTTGTCCGAGTAGCCTGCAATCGTGGCGATGGCATCGGTGTGCTTCTGCACGCGCTCGGCCTCGGCCGCTTCCTTGGCTGCTTTTTCGTCGGCCAGCTTCTTCTCATGGGCCTTGATCTGCTTGTCGATCGCAACCTCTGCGGGCTCCACGATGGCGATCAGGCGAGTTGCCTCCGTCTCGATCAGCGCCTTGCAGTCGTTCAGGTGTCCCTTGGTGTCGTCGCGCAGGCGCTGGATGGCGAAGCGCCCGGATTCGCGCAGCTCCAGACGCGCATCGCGCGCTGCCTTGGCCCCCTTGGTGGTGGTCATGTCGTAGGCCACGTTGTGGTACTTCGCGGCCAGGGCCGTCATGCCCGCCTCCAAAGGCGTGAACAGCGCCAGGGCGGCGTCGTTGATGCTGGGGGTGCCCTGAGCGGTGGTGGTGGTCAATTCGTTGCTCATGGCGTCCTCAAGCTGCAAATGGGTCTGCGATCACGGCGTTGCCCATGGCCTGGGCGACGGCGGCCTGGGCGTGCGGGTAGGCTGCGGCCATGTCCGTGTGGTGGGAGTGGGTCTGGTCGAACTCGGTCAGCGCCTGGCGGAAATATTCCTGCGCGGCTTCGAGGCGTTGCTGGATCAGTGCTTCCTTGTCAAGGTCGCGTTTGATGGTCCAGCTGGTGACGCGGTGGTGCTCGGCGATGTGGTCCACGATGTGCATGGGCAGGGGCTCATACCTGGAGCTGATGTACCGCATGTGGAACACCGGCGAAGCGGGATCCCGTGAGCGCGCAGACGGTCGCAAGGCCGTGATGATCGCGCTGGGCACGCTGATGCTGTTCGGCGGTGGAGGTGGCCTTCCCTTCCTGGAGGATGCCGAGGATGTGGCGACCGGCTTTGGCCAGATGCTGGGTTTCAACTGGAACGCCAAGAAGGCGCGCCAGGACTTCCTGGAGCGCACCTTTGGCCGCGAGCTGGCCCAGTTCATGGACAAGGGCTTGTCCGGCGTGCCGGGCGTGCCCATCGACGTGTCCGGCCGGCTTGGCATGGGAAACCTGATCCCAGGCACCGGCCTGCTGCAGGAGAAGACCAGCTACACCCGCGATTACATGGAAATGCTTGGGCCAGCAGGCGACTTCGTCAGCCGTGTAGCCGAGGGTGGCAAGCAGGTGCTGGGCGGGGCCGTGACGGGGGACGCCTCCAAGGTGATGCGCGGCGCCATGCAGATGGCTCCCAAGGCAGTCGCTAATGTCCAAAAAGGGGTTGAAATGGGGTTCTCGGGTCAGTACAAGGACACGCGCGGCGGCAAGGTGTCCGATGTCACGACTACCGAGGCAATCATGAAGGCCATCGGTTTCCAGCCCAGCTCGGTGGCCGACATCCAGGAGGGGAACTATCTGCGTCAGCAGGCGAAGAACTTCTACAACATGAAGTCCCAGGAGATCCGGGCGCTTTGGGCCAAGGGTATCGCCGAGAAGGACCAGGACATCATCGCTCGCGCCCGCGCGGCGCTCAAGGACTGGAACACCAAGAACCCCGATCAGCCGATGGTGGCCAACCTGCCGGCCATCATCAAGAAGGCCAAGGAGCTGCAGCGCGATAAGGCTGACCGAATCGCTGCCACCGCCCCCTAGGCGATGCGCACCCAGATGAAGCGGGAGATTCTGGAAGCCAAGGGGGCGCTATTGCAGTAGGCCGCTGATTGGATGTCGTGCCAAGCCTGCCATCGTTGCCTCCTTTTAGGAGTGATCTATGGAGGCTTTGATGATCGATGTTTGTCCTTTGTGCCGACACCAGGCTAGGTTTTGGACGCGTGGACGGTTCGCCTTGTGTTCTATCCAGTGTGCCGGCTGTGGCGACTATCAAGCATCGCATGATGCGCTGAGAGCTTTGGCTCGGTTGCCCCAGTATCGCATTGACCACTGCCGTCAGTTCGTCAGGGAGGCGAAAGCGAAACAGGGTCTGATGCCACGTTTTGTGATGCAGCCAGGACTGACTCGGACCTTGGTGAAGGTTTAGATTCCCAAGTCCTCTTCAACCCATGCCTTGATAACGAGTTATCGGTTTTCTTTTGCATGTCCGGTGTACGGGCAAGAAGGCGAAATAGCCGCGCTGTGCGACCAGGTGAACATTGAGCGCCGGCTGAGCGGCGACGACAGCGACCAAGCCTGCAGCCACAAATAGAAAGAGCCTCTCCGGCGCCATGACGGCACTGGGGAGGCTCACAACGTTACCAGCTTAGATCTTGCGGCGACGAGTAGCGAAGAATCCAGCCACTCCTAAAAGGGATGTAAGAGTGAACAAGGACCACTCGCCTACAGTTGGCACTGGAGTAGGTGTTGCAGGAATAGGTGCTTCTGCACATGCCAAATCAGCAGTGGCGGGAATGTTGACCTGGCCCAGAGAGGTGCTGAATTGGCCACCGCTCGCTTCCGTTCCCGGCGTGATCGTGTTTGTAACCGAAGCGGAAGTACAGGTCGCTTCAGCCCAGCGAACAATAGCAGTAATTGAGCAGCCAGCAGCTGGAAGATTGCCTCCTGTCAAGGTCAGACTGTTGGACGAGGTGGCCAAACTGCCGCCGCAAGTGTTAGCGGTCACGCTAACCAGTGACAGAGGTGCGGGCAACTGATCTTGAACATATAGATCGCTTACTGACGCAGGGGGCTGAAGCGTGTTTGCAATGCTGATGGTGAGTGTGCTAGTTTTATTTGGATTGACGGTTGATGGGCTAAATTCTTTACTCACTTGCCCGGCAAGTCCGCATGCACCACCGCTCTTTACAGAGTTAAGAAAAGATATACCAACTTTACCTTGATTAATCGGGTAGCTATTTGCATCAAATCCGGAAGTATCAGATACACCAAAAAGGCAAGCGCCAGCACCGTTAAACGACTGAGCAATTGGAAAGAAAACTCCATATGCGCGGTTGTCGGTGCTGACTGGCACAGGAATCGCTTGGTTAGGGTCGTAGTAAAGAGTATTGTCCGCTGGTACTTGTGTCCAGTACTGGAATGCGTTGCCTTCGAAAAAAGGAAGATTTGTAAAAGAACCTTGATATGCGGAGCTAGTATTCAGCGGGGTATTTACACGTCCAGCAAGCGGCGAAAGGCCCATAGTCAATCCCGAGGCCGAATTGAGCAAATTCAGGGCAGGAGCGAGGTTTGCGGAAGGTTGGCAGCATGAGTCAGTAAAAAGAAGAAATGCGTTGGCACTTCGTCCTTGGACAGCATTTTGTATAGCAGTCCAGTTTCCCGCATCTACTGCGTTATACACCGTTGCTACTATTACCAAGTCGTAGGGTTGTGCTTGTGAATCCAGAAAGGTGGCAGGGATCACTGAACCTGATTGCCCGAGAATATCCTCACGAGTAACTGTAGCGCCTGCATTACTGAACTCATTTTGCATATTATTCAGAATGTTGATTCCGTCGACAGCCGTTTCCGTCGTAGAAAGCATCAAAACTTTCTGTGCATATGCAGGGATCATAGGTAATGCTATTAGAGAAAATAATAGCAGACTCAAAAATCGCAGCTTTGATTTCATTTTTAACCTATTTGGTTGGTAAGGCGGTACGTCATGAGGGAAAACGAAGCGGTCAATTGGAAGAAATGAGCAACGCCACGTTGTTCAACAATCATACTTCTCTATGAGGCATGCAGCATCAATCGATTGTTGCAAATTGACATCGTAGGGGACTAATAATGCCCGCAGCAATAAATATTTAACGTTTCTTGAAGATTCCACCGATGTTCCTGCAAGCACCATGTAGAGTGAACGTACTTTTCACAATTTCGGAATTGGATAGTCACAAACTGTCAATGAAATGTTTCGAGATGTCAATAGCTGAAACTGGTGATGGGGTTAACCCTTGATGCTCATCATGCAAAGGGCGACGGTGGAAATAAAAGAGCCTTCTCAGCGCCTAGTGACGCTGGGATGGCCCATGTGAATTTGTTAAGTGCAGGTCACCGCTCTTCACTGTTATTCAGCTTGCCTTTGAGCTTACCCGGAAGGGATGTTTCAGCATGGTCGGCAAAGAACAAGCTCTCAATCTCTTGAAGCTTCACAGCGCCCAAGCCTTTAATTTTCAGAAGGTCGTTGGGCGATGCTGCTATAAGCTGTTCCTCGGTAGTGATCCCGCCGCGTGCCAAGATTTGCACCGTTCCAGGAAAGAGGGCTCCATTGAGAGATGTTCCTTTGATAGTTTGTCTGGACGTGGTGCGACGTGTTGGTGTAAAAGACTTGCCAGGAAAGAGGGCGGCCTCAATTTTCCTGAGCCGAAGTATCCCGATACCCCGCATTTCAATCAGGGCTTGCGGATAGGCTCTACGCACCCCTTCGACAGTATGTATCCCGTTTCGTTCGAGTGCGGATTTCACTTGGGCCGTTAGAAGGTCACCAAGCGGTATTTCATGTGGGTCTATCACGCGAAGCATCGTAGATGCTGCCGAGTTCTGCATCATAGGGTTTTGAACTGGCTGAGAAACAAGACCCTCCCTGGCGCTGGATAGGCACAGGGGAGACGCTTTTCCATTTGTGGAATCGGCGGGTTGCGTGGTTGAAGTTCTACCGGAGAAAAAGGCTCTCTCTATTTCCCTTAGCTTGTGCACGCCAAGTCCCCTAATTTCCGTCAGCTCATTCGGATCTATCGCGATCAGCTGCTCAGCGGTGTAGATCCCGGCCCGAGAGAGGACCAAGACTGTCCCGGGCGACAGAGGGCCATTGAGCGATGAACCTTCGACGTGACGTACGGGAGAGTAGACCCGCTTCGGCGTGAACGAGTTGCCGGGAAACAGTGCTTTTTCTATCTCTCCAAAGCGGAACATCCCCATACCCCACATCTTGAGCAGCGTATGGGGATATGCCTGGCGTACTCCTTCGACTGTATGAATCCCATTCCGTTCAAGAACGGCCTTCACACGGAGCGGAAGGAGGTCTCCAAGAGGTGTTTCGGCTTGTGGATCATCTTGCATACTGATCATCATAGTCAACGCTGCTCGTTATGGCGACGCATCCGTCATGTGTTGCAAAAACCCCTCTAAGCAACTGAATAAACTTAGCTACTTGTGATTAGCTTTCCACTCTCGAATTCTTTGAGGCTTCAATATTAATGCGGGATTCAATGCGAAATCGTTTAGGTGTTTTGTACCAGTATATTTTAAACTCTTTTGAGAAATTCCCTGAATCGCTATAGCCAACTTCATTAGCAATTTCCGATATTTTCAGCGTGCTTTGCTCGAGTAATAGCGCCGCGCATTGCATTCTCTCTATGCGCATAGAAGCAAATGCCGACTTTTCTTCCCCGACTTCAAAGGCTTTGTTTAATGTAATAATCGATATATTTAGACTCGCGGCAATATCAGAAATTGTTAGTCCAGAAATATTAATATGCCGACGAATGAAGTTTGTGGCATCCTGTTTTACTTTGAAATTTATTTGAGATTTGTCTGATTGCGGTGCAGCTGCATCAGTTCCGACTTGCAGGGATTTTTGCGTGGAGGGGATGATTTTGCTTACCTGCTCAAGTATGCTCTCGGGATCAGTTTGGCTGGCCTTCTTTACTTTGACTTTGTCGTTTGGGGTAGGTGAATTAATAATCGGGATGTTTTGAGTTGAAGGGTTGGTTTTGAGTAGTGGAAAAATGCTACTGCGTATGCCATTAGAATCGCAGGCAACCAGAATAATCAAATCTGGTTTTGATGTGATAGCTCTGGCATAACCTTGATTGCTACTGTGAGCAAGGCCTACTGAATGTAATTTATTGCGAAGGTCGGCTGCCAAGATGCGTGCATCTTCTGGACTTTGACTCACAATCAAAATGTGAAATTTCGGGGCATCTTTATAGATCATGGAATTCGCTAGTCCCGCAGCTTCTCCGATTTGCTCGCGGATAAGCATATGAGGCTTCACATATGTGGGAAAGTGATGACATCAAAATTCTCCTGGAGCTTGTATCTTTGCACTAGGAGGCGTCAATGTGCAATCGATACCACAGTCCAGACGAAGGCTACATCCAGCAGTACTGGCGACTGAACCCCCGGCAGCTGGGCCTGGGTGCCCGTGACGTGTTCCCGCGCTCACCGGGCGGATTCATACGGCGCTCCGTGGATGATCTGGGGTACAGCAAAGAGTTGGCTGTGGGTCGATGGGGTTTGATCCCTTGGTTCAGCAAAACGCCCGATATCAAGTACAGCACCAACAATGCCCGCGCCGAGGAGGTGGCGGACAAGGCCAGCTTCAAAGACCCGTGGAAGAGAGGCCAGCGCTGCATCATCCCAGCGACGACCTTTGACGAGCCTAACTGGGAGAGCGGCAAAAACGTGTGGTGGAGGTTTGCGCGAATCGACGGTGACCCGTGGGGCCTGGCTGGGTTGTGGAACACCTGGCAGGATCCTGCGACTGGCGAGCTGATCGAGAGCTACACCATGCTCACGCGCAACGCAGACGAGCACCCGCTGATGAACCGCATGCACAAGCCAGACCCGAAGCTGGCACCCAACAAGCAGGACAAGCGCAGTGTGATCCCCATCGAACTGGCGGATGTTGACCAGTGGCTGGAAGGATCGATAAAGGACGCACAGACCTTGCTGAGGTTGGCCCCGGTGGAAGTGTTCGCCGCTGGGCCAGCCTAGAGGCTAAAGCGCTAACGTAGCAGTGGAAGGAAAATGGCTTCTATGAAATACTGGCCTTGTGTTCCAGTGAACGGGGGTCGGGCTAAATGAGCGACGCTGAAATCATAAAAAGTATCCTGCCATTGCGCGCCATCAATGCGTTGGCAATGCACGGAATCTGCTCGGTCGAACAGATCAAGGCGAACTATCCCCATGGCTTGCTTAGGGCCCGTGGATTCGGCATGCAATCGCTCCGCGCCGTCGAGAGCGCATTTTTTCCCGGCCAGAGCTACGATCCCAATTACAGGGTCCCATTGAGTTCGAGAGGTGCATCCCACATTAGTGAACAACTTGCTCAAGATCTTGAAGGTTTCAGCGTCACCAACTTTATGGATATGCAGTAGCGAGCGGCAAATTTGCGAGTATGTATCCGAGAGGCTTAAGCCTCCATGTCATCGAACACCCACATCTTCATGGTGTCATAAGCTGGCCCTGGCATGTCTAGCAGGTGAGGGTGATTGGCCTGCAGGTATTCGTAGAACAGATGCACCTGTTTACCCGTGTCGTAGTACGGGAACCAGCCATCGCTCAGGTCGCGCATGTTCTGGCGCCATGCCCGCCAGAGACCAATGACTACACCGCGGCGTTCAGAAAGGGACATCTGGTTCCAAGCTTTCATAGAAGGCCGCCGCCTCAGACGAGAGGGGCGAGCCATGCAAGATCATAGTGCCCAAGATCGGCATAGCCTCTGGCCGATCCAGTTTGATCCCATCCCAACGCTCATGTTCCTTGGTCTGTGACCACTCCTCATCATCCCTGATGTGCCAGCGCCAGTATCTTGATTGAAACATAGCCACCCCCAAAAGACTGTATATTTATACAGTAATTTGAGCGAACCATGGATGCAGTCAGGAATTTTGTAGGTGAAAGTTTGCCAGGGCTATACCTAGGCATGGCCACGCCTGGTACGGAGCTAGACGTTGAGGGCAAGCGCCGCGTTGGACGTGATGCATACGTCCTTCGATTGCGTTTCAATGGGGTCTACCTGCCAGCTGACTTGGTTGGGCGGAGAGCTAAGTCCAATGGAATGCTGCTCAGCACCCCGATGGCCGATGGCAGCTTCCAGACCTGCCTGGTGGATCGCAACGACCCTCTGCGGCTCATCATTCACGGGCTGGAGGGTGCCGAGGTATGGCGTCAGCGCCAGTCTGGCACGGTCCTGCTACGAGGCTTCGAGCTGGATGAGGGAGAGTTACGACTCTGGCCGCAAACTTGGCTTTGCGGCACCAATCTTCGGGAGATGCAAGAGATCCTGGGCGAGATGTCGCACTGGCTCTCAGCTAGGTACAACGAGGGAAAACAGGCTGCGTACCCTCATGTTCGACAAGCCTAAACTCTACTCATTGCTGCGAGCGCTATCCAGCCAGAAGCTTGGTCTTCCATTCCCAGCCTTCGTATTTGTCCCCGACCTTCTTGAATTGCGTGTAGCGCTGCAAGCTCTGCCAAGAACGATGCCCAGAGACTTGCGCAACATGGGGGATGTTCCAGCCCATCTCAAACAATCGGCTGATCCCGTCATGACGAAGGTCATGGAAATGCAGATCATCAATACCAAGTAGCTTGCATGTCCGAGTAAAGCTCGCGCTGACGGACTCGGCGTTGTACGGCCAGATGCGCCCCTTGGCTACCTTGCGGTTTTGAATCAACTTTAGTGCTTCAGGTGGAAGGAGAGTGGTGACATCGTTGCCTATCTTTTCACCCGGGTTTTTCATGTCGCGAACGACTACCTCAGAGTTTTCTGCGTCCACATCTTGCCCCAGGATGCGACACGTTTCTTCCTGCCGGCGCGTGGAGAATATGCTGAACAGTATGATGTAGGTCATCGGGATAGAATCCTCCCGCTTCCGCTCATAGACAGAGTAGTAGGTCATGAGCTTGTTCAGCTCCTCTAGAGTTGGACGGCGTGTGCGCTGCTTTGATCGGGCAATCAACCCAAGCTTTTCAGCCACGACGCGTGCGTCATCACAAGCCTGCTTGTCGAGGGGATAGCCCCACGCAGGCCGGGCGACCGTAAAGATCGCCGACAGGTGGGACAGGTAGTTGCCTCGGGTTTGGGGCAGGCTCGTGAGGCCTTCTAAATATCTGATGACCGTAGCACTGTTGATTTGGGAGCAATGCGTGTCACCCAGCCACGAATTGGCCATGGTGCGCAAAACCTGGTCCTTGGTCTTCCCGTGCGGTTTGAGCTTGTCCTCCAGGTATCTCTGGATGACGACAGAAAGGATTGGATCTTCAGGCTGATCTAGGGCGCCAGGTTCTGCAAGCTCTGTCTCGCGCTTCTTGATCCAGGCTTTGGCAGCAGCTTCACGGTCAAAGGTCTGGGTTTCAGCGTGTACAACCTTGCCACCCTTTTTGACCCGGACTTGTGCGGTGTAACCCACGCTTCCGTCTTTGCGCTCACGGCGAATAATGGTTCCCATAGTCTCGGTGCAACATTGAAAAATTGTTGCACCGAATGTAGCACCGAAGTGCTAAAAATGGCATGAAATTAGATCAAATGGCATTGAATCAGACAGTTGAAAAATCGTTGGTTTCCATAGAGAAAACGCCTCTTCATTGGCCAGGGCGCATGTCGGTCGCGCCGATGATGGACTGGACTGATCGACATTGCCGCTTTTTCCACCGTCTGCTGACGCGCCAGACTTTGCTGTACACCGAGATGGTGACGACCGGCGCGTTGATCCATGGCGATGTGGCGCGGCATTTGCGCTTTCATGCCGAGGAGCACCCGGTCGCGTTGCAGCTGGGCGGTAGTGAGCCGGCGGACCTGGCCCAGTGTGCCAAGCTGGCGCAGGACTGGGGCTATGACGAGGTGAACCTGAACTGCGGCTGCCCCAGCGAGCGGGTGCAGCGCGGTGCCTTTGGCGCCTGCTTGATGAATGAGAAAGAGTTGGTGGCCGAGGGTGTCAAGGCGATGCGCGATGTGGTGGACATTCCCGTCACCGTCAAGCACCGCATCGGCATTGACAAGAGCGAGAGCTACGATTTTGTGCGCGACTTTATCGGCACCGTTGCCGATGCGGGTTGCGAGGTTTTTGTGGTGCATGCCCGCAATGCCTGGCTCAAGGGCCTGTCGCCCAAAGAGAATCGCGAGATTCCGCCCCTGCGCTATGATGTGGTGGCACAGCTGAAAAAAGACTTTCCGCACCTGACCATCGCCATCAACGGCGGCATTGCCGATGATGAGACGGTGCTGGCACAGCTGGCACATGTCGACGGCGTGATGGTGGGGCGTGAGGCCTACCATAACCCCTGGTGGCTGGCGACCTGGGATGCGCAGTTCTATGGTGCGGAGCCGAACACCTTCATCAGCCGTGAATCGGTGGAAGAGGAAATGGTGCGCTACATGGAGCGCGAGGCTGCCGCGCATGGTACGCACTGGTCCTCCATTGCACGCCATATGCTGGGCCTGCGCCATGGCATGCCTGGCGCGCGCCACTGGCGGCAAGTGTGGAGCGACCACCGCATGAAGCATCTGCCGCCCCATGAGGTGATGCAGGCTGCGCGCACCAAGCCCGAACGGCACTCGGGTGCGCCCGTTTTGGTAAATATTTGATACTGCGTTGTCTATGGCAGCTGGTCAGTATCGCTCGGCATCGCGCCCTGGCTTGGTCGGCCTACGTACCTGGGCTGCCCCCGGCGCACCTCGCCTAGACGCCCAGAAAACCCTCTCCCAGCCCCTGCGGCGCCCCTGATTCAGGAGGTGCCCAGCGACAGCCTGCGCGCGCCGACAACCCAGGTGTCAGCGATAGCGATTGCTATACTTCCCGCGATATAGGCCGCCCCAGCCAGTGCCAACAAGGTGCATGGCTGGGCCGGAAAGTGCAGAAACAACAAAGCACAAGGGATGAGGGATGGGGGAAAAGAATCCGCGATGGGCCTTGGGCCTGTTGGTAGCGCTGGGGTGGATGGGCGCGCACCGCTATTATTTGGGGCGTTACGCCAGTGCCGTTGCGCAGCTGGCGTTGACAGCGCTGTGTGCGGCCGCCTGGATGTGGGGCGGCGGCGCTGCGCGCTTTGCGCCTTATCTGCTCGGCCCCATCCTCTTCTGGCTGATTCGCGATGGCTTTTGGCTGTTCGACTACTTTCGCGAAGAAGAGAGCATGGATTCGCGCTTGTCGGCCTTTGCGCAGTCGCAGCTGGACGAGCAGGAATTGGTCCCCGCAGGCAAAGCGCAGGCGGATGCCGCACCGGTGCTGGCCACCGTTGCCCAAGCTCCATTCGCCGCCGCTCCACCGGATGATCCGCCGTCCAAGCCCGCGACCGATCCGCAGACCGACAAGAAGGCACTGGCCATTCAAATGGCGCAAAAGCACATTGGCGATGCGCTGGCACGCCGAGATGTGCGGACGGCCCACGCCGAGGCGGATACCCTCATCAAGTACCTGGTCCAGCGCAGCCGCAAACCCCAAAACGACCCGCACCTGGCGATGGCCTATCTGCTGCAGGGGATGACCTTCTACCAAACCGGGCCACTGGATGCAGCCCTCAAAAAGCTGCAAATGGGTGTTCACCTCGGGGCTGCCTTTGCCGAGCTGGCGCAGCCCGTGCAACAGGCCCAGCTCATTTTGCAGCGCCTGCGTTCGCCCCAAATGGCATCCGCAGCCGCTGCTACGCCCGTGCTGCAGCCGGGCCAGTATCCGCTGCTGATTCAATCGCAGGATTGGGCCCAAGCGCTGGCTTTGTGTGAGCAGACCATTGCCTTGCGCCGAGCGGGGCAGGACGGGGATGTGCCCGATCTGGCCCGGCACCATCTGCATGCGATGGAGATCGCCCAGCACCTGGGTGATAAGGACAGTCAACGCGTGCATGGCCAGGCCTTGCTGGCGCTGGCCGCGCCTGAGGGCGCAGCGGTGTCTGAACCCATGCGGCGCCAGGCCTTGGAACGCCTCGGTGATCTCTGCCAGTCTGAAGAAGATCACCAAGCTGCCACGGCGCACTATGCGCAAGCGCTGGCGCTGGTGAATGTGCGCAGCAGCGGCGGCAACGCGGCCGCGCAGGCCTTGGCGCTGTGCGCTCTGTTGCAGCGCATGGCCAGAAGCCATGCGGCCTTGGGTGAGACGGCGCTGGCGCTGCAATGCTGGCAGCGGCTGGCGCTGTACCTGGACAGCTTTGACCGCCTGGACCAGCAAGGCCAGCGCATGCCCGATCCCGAGGCGGTGTCGGGCATGCTGGCCGACTACGCTGCCTTTGCCATCCGCCACCAGCCCGCACGGGTCAAGCCGCTGGTGCAGCAGGCCTTGCGCATACAGCAGCGCAGTTGCCGAGGCTATTCGCTGGCGGCAGCGCGAGCCTATGAGGTGTTTGCAGATTTTTTGGCGGCGCATGGCCAGACCGATGCACGCAGCAGCTATCTAAAAAAGGCGCTGTTGCTGGTGCAGATTTGTGACCCGGACAACAGCGCACATTTGCAGCAGCTAAAAACCGCAATCAGGGAGGCCGCATGAGCGTGCAAGGGCTTTTTTATGCGCTGCCGCGCCATGGTTTGCGGGCTTTGCTGGTCGAACCTTCGGGAATAGATGACTACCTGCAGCGCCATGCTGAACAAGGCGGGCCGCTCGCCATGCTGGACCAGGGCAGCTGGTGGCAGCAAGACATGCAACGCCTGTCCGAGATCGAGGCCGGTGTGGCAGTGGACGGCACCTTGGCCCAGCATTGCTGGGCCTGGCCGGCTGATCTGGTGACGGACAGCGCGCAAGGCTTGTCGGCTATCACCGCCACCCAGCTGGTACAGCGCATGCATGCCTGGCAAAAGGCGCAGGATGGCATGCCGCCTGACATCGATGCGCTGCGCTACTGGGTGCGCCGGCAGGCCGCGCTGCGCAGTTTTTGGCAGGCAGCGGCTCAGCGGCGTGATGCCGTGCTGCTCTACGTGGTGTAGCGCAGGACGGGCTTAGCCCATCAGCGCCATCAAGTCGGCGGCAGCGGCCTCTGGATCGTCCGCGTTGACAATGGCGCGTACCACGGCGATCGATCCGACACCACTCTCGCGCACCAGCGGAAACTCCGCTGCCGAAATGCCCCCAATGGCGACCTGGGGGTAGCTGCGCGTCAACGCGGCATAGCGTTCCAGGCGGGCCAAGCCTTGCGGCACGGTGGCCATTTTCTTCAGGGTCGTCGGGAAGACCGCCCCCATGGCGATATAGCTGGGTTGCGCCTGGCTGGCACGTACCATTTCGGCATAACCATGGGTGCTGACGCCCAAGCGCACGCCGCTGGCGCGCAGTTCGGCCAGCTCGGCGGCGCTGAGGGCATCCAGATCTTCCTGGCCCAGGTGCACGCCATAGCTGCCGGCAGCAATGGCATGGCGCCAGTGGTCGTTGATAAACAGCAGGGCGCTGGTCTCTTCAACGGCGGCAACGGCAGCGGCTATCTCTGCGGTAATGGCTTGGGCATCGTCTGATTTAAAGCGCAGCTGCACGGTGGGCACGCCAGCGCGGGCCATGCGGCCTACCCATTCCGCCGTGGGCAGCACGGCATACAGACCCAGCTGCTGGGGGCAGGGCACGAAGGCCTGCGGGCCGCCGCTGGGCCGCAGCCCAAAATCTGCAGCTTCTACCGGCCAGGCCTGGGCATCGAATTGGCCTGTGCGTGCGGCCTGCGCGCTCCAGGCGCTGGCTATGCATGCTGCATCGATGGCGATAAAGCCCAGCGTGCTACAGGCGGCCAGGGCGCCGGCATAGACGGCATCCTGCTGGCGGTCTGAGGGCAGGTCGGGGGCGGTTTGCGGGGGGAAGTTGGCAAAGGCAGCCTGGTGGGCGGCGGTAATGGCCTGCGCGATTTGAGTGGCGGTGGATGGGGATGGGGTATTCATCGGCATGGCCTATCAGTTGCTTTGGTGCCAGAAAGGCGTGCCCAGCACGGGGGTACTGGGTTGGGCCATGTCCTGCGCCTGCATGGTGCCGGCGCGGTAGGCGGCGTGGCCGGCGGCGGTGGCATCGGCAAAGGCGCCGGCCATTGCAATCGGGTCTGGCGACAGCGCGACAGCCGTGTTCAGAAGTACCGCGTCAAAACCCCATTCCATGACCTGGCAGGCATGGCTGGGCAGGCCCAGACCGGCATCGCAGATCAGCGGAACATCCAGGCGCTCCCGCAAGGTTTGCATCGCATAGGGGTTGACGGGGCCACGGCCGGTGCCAATCGGTGCGGCCCAGGGCATGACGGCCTGGCAGCCCACATCGACCAGACGCTGGCAGAGCACCAGGTCTTCGGTGCAGTAGGGCAGCACCTGAAAACCATCCTTGATCAGGATGGAGGCGGCCTCGACCAGGTTCAAGGTGTCGGGCTGCAAGGTGTAATCGTCGCCAATCAATTCCAGCTTGATCCAGGGCGTCTCAAACACCTCGCGGGCCATCTGGGCGGTGGTGATGGCCTCTTGCAGGCGCATGCAGCCGGCGGTGTTAGGGAGCACCGGCACGTTCAGGCGCTTGAGCAATGCCCAGAAGTCGCTGCCGGTCTCTGCGGCATTGCTGCCTTGGCGGCGCAAGGAGGCGGTCACCATAGCGGGTTTGCTGCGGGCGACAGCGGCCTCCAGCACGGCAGGCGATGGATAGCGCGAGGTGCCCAGCAGCAAGCGGCTTTGGAAACGCTGGCCGTACAGCACCAGGGCGTCGTCGGAGTGGGGAGTGGCGTTCATGGCAAGGGCCTTGGGTAAATGCGGGCCGCAGGCCCTGCCGGCTGAGGCAGGGGCAGATGCAGCCAGGGCGGATCAGCCGCCGGTGATGGGCGAGATGACTTCGAGTTTGTCGCCCGTTTTTAGATGGCAACTTTCGTACTGGCCCTTGGGCACAAAAACGGTGTTGACGGCTACCGCAAACGGAGGGCGCGGCTGCAGCTGTGCCAAGGCCACGGCCACGGTAGCGCCTTCGGGCAGGGCGGTGGCCTGGTTGTTCAAAAGAATCTGTAACGTCATCGTTTAGGGCTCATCTTAGGGCGCTGGGCCATCAGGCAGTTTCCAGCAGGCGCACATCCATCGCAAAGCGGGCGGCCAATGGGGATTCGCCGGTTTGCAGCAGTTCCAGCGCGCAGTCCACCACGGCGGGCGAGATCATGAAACCGTGGCGGTACAGGCCGTTGATCTCCAACACCCGGGGCCGCAGCTGGCGGATGGCTGGCAGATTATCGGGCAAAGTGGGGCGGCACTGGGTGTTGATCTCCAGGATGCGCGCCTCGGCAAAGCCACTGTGCACGGTGTAAGCGGCGCTCAGCAGCTCCATCGCCGAGCGCACGCTGGCCGGCGACATGTCATCGGATTCGATCTCGGTGGCGCCGATGACAAAATGGTTGTCCTGCTTGGGCGCTATGTAGATGGGATAGCGCGGGTGCATCAAACGCGTGGGGCGGCGCAGTTGCACCTCGGGCGCATGCACGCGCAGCACCTCGCCGCGCACGCCGCGCAACTGGCTCCACTGCGGCTTGGCGCCCAAACCGCGTGTGTCAATCAGCAAATCGGGCTGATCGCTCTGGCCCGGCGCAAAGTCATCCAGCTCGCGGGGCTGCTGCCAGTGCAGGCGCACGCCTCGGGCCTGTAATGCGGGCACCAGCGCGGCCAGCAGCTGGCGGTTGTCCAGCTGGCCTTCGCCGGGCAGGTAGTAGGCGGTTTGAAAATGCCCAGCCAGTGCCGGTTCCATCTCTGCGATCTGGCCGCCGCCCAGGGTTTGCAAAGGGGGCAGCTCGGGGATGGCGGCCTGGGTGCGTTGCAAGATGCCATGAAAGCGCTGTGCCTCGGCGGCATCCTGGCGGTGCCACACCACCATGGTGCCTGCCTGCTGCAAAAATACGGGCGCGCCCAGCTTGGCAATCAGTTGCGGCCAGCGCTGCAAGCCATACTGGCCCATGCGCACCACACCATGCTCGGTCACCGCCGATTCGGCCAGTGGCGCAAGCATGGCCGCAGCCACACGCGCGGCCGCATGCTCGGCCTCCGGGCCGCCGCGGTCATACAGGTCAATGGCATAGCCCCGCTCCGACAGCTCCAGCGCCATCAGCCGGCCCAACAGACCACCGCCGAGGATGGCGATGCGGGCATTTGGGGAAAGAAAGGGGTGAGAGGACATGTTTTGTGCTTGGCATTAGACAAAACAGTGCATGCAGCTGCCGAAAACTCCCCACGCCAGCATGACCTGGATCGGGTTGCGGAGCGCAGCCATGGCGGTGCGCCCCAGGGTGTAATCTCAGTCGCGCTGCAGCCAAACTGCTGCAGGGACACCCCTGTTTCGTCTCAGGCTGCATTAAAGCACAGCACTGCGCCGGGGACCCGGTGCTGTGTCAAGCCGTGGTCACAATCGTGGATAATTTTGCCCAGGCCGGGCCAGTGTTGCCCGGCATTCTTTTTGGACTGCTGCCATGGCTTCTTTGAATCAACCCACCCCCGTCACTTTGCCCCGCTATGCGCGGGTGCTGTCGATCGCCGGCTCGGACAGCGGTGGGGGTGCAGGTATACAGGCCGATCTGAAGACCATGTCAGCCTTGGGCTGCTACGGCATGACCGCTATTACCGCCCTGACCGCGCAAAACACGCAGGGCGTGCGGTCCATCCATGGGGTGCCTCCCGTCTTCCTGCAGGAGCAGCTGGATGCCGTGCTGCAGGACATTGGCTGCGATGCCGTGAAGATTGGCATGCTGCATGCGCCCGAGATTGTGGCCGTGGTAGCTGCTGCGATTGACCGCTATTCCTTGCCCCATGTAGTGCTGGACCCGGTGATGGTGGCCACCAGTGGCGATCGCCTGATTGCCGAGGCGACGGTGGGTGAGCTGGTACGCGTGCTGTTTCCGCGTGCTGCGCTCATCACCCCGAATCTGGATGAGGCCGGATTGCTGCTGGGCCGTAGCCTTGTGCATGCCGACCAGCTGGAGCAGGCCGCGCAGGATTTGCTGGCCATGGGTGCCAAGGCCGTGCTGATCAAGGGCGGCCATTTGCCGGGCGACGAAGTGGTGGACCTGCTCGCTACCGCCGACGGTGAGCGCCTGCGCCTGTCTTCCACCCGCATCCACACCCATAACGGCCATGGCACGGGTTGCACCTTGTCATCGGCCATTGCCTGCCAGTTGGCGCTCGGGCATCCGCTGGCTACTGCCGTGAGCTTGGCGCGCCAGTACATCCTGGGTGCCATTGAATCGGGTGCGGATGTACATACTGGCCAGGGCCATGGTCCGTTGAACCATGGCTGGGATCCGCAAAAGCAGGTGGTGCTGCGCTAAGCGCTTGCTCCAGGTCGTCCTGTAAGCAGCGGTGAAGTTAGCAGTTCAGTCGTTTTTTCGTCGAAATTTACGTCTAAATGACTAAATTATTAAGTAATTAAAGCTAATTGACTTATTAATTGACGATATTACGACGAAATGTGTAGTTTACTCATCAGGACTCGGTGTTGCTGTAAAATTGAGTTACTTTCTATGTTTACGATTTAAGTCATTGATATATATCAATAAAATCCTGAAAATGTAGCCGAAATTAAGCTTTTAATACATTTATCACCGTTGTTTTTCATGGGTTAAATTTCTCTAAGTAAACAGATTGTAAACATTTAAAATTGTGAGGCCTGCTGTCAACCGCCTCAGTGGCCGTGGCGTTGAACACTCATCTTTAGGAGATTGTTCAAATGACCACCGCAAATGTTTTCAGCATCTGGCCAGAAGACGAACGTGACCGCAAGCGCTAAGCACTGGCGCCAGTAACCCATTTTTCTTGCTTGCCGGCACGCTGAAGCCGGCAACCCCCAAAGTAAACGGCTCCCTGATGGAGCCGTTACTTGCGAATGGGGCATGAACCTGCACAGCCAGGTCCCGCCCACGGACTATCCCGATGGGTAGTCCAAGTAATCCTCCGCATGCACCTCGCTTCCGCAGCCAGCGTCTGGCTCTAGGAATGCGGGGTGTTTGTTTTTCTGCGTTAGATTTTGTGCGAGCTCCTGCCCAGAATGCGAGGCGCAAACGGATAGTGCCTGGTTGCAGACGCTATGGAGGAATTTAGGCTATGGGGCTGGGCGTAATGACGGTGCTCAGGCGTTTGCTATGCAGCCATGTGAAGCACAGGGGCGACGCTCTGGCTCTGTGCGGCCCGCGACACCGACAGGCGCAGCAGGCGCTCCAGCGCGCGGTCTTCAATGCCACGGCTTTTCAGCGCGGTGTAGGTGGATTCGGCATAGTCAAGGGTCGTGCCATAAATGCCGCACGATTGCGCAAAGATGCGGCGGTAGTCTTCTTCGCTCAAGGTGCCCGTGCAGCGGGGGCTGGATTTGGACAGGGTAAAGGCCAGCGCTTTGACGGTGCCATCCTCAGTCTGGCAATCGATCCACTTGGGATCATAGGAATCAGTGGCCATCTCGCGCTGCCACAGGCGGGGCATCATCTCTGCCACATGCTGGCGGGCGACACGAAATGCCATGCCCCGGCAACTGCCGCCCGAGAACATGCCAAACACCAGGCCCGGGCATTCAGGCGTGCCACGGTTGATATGGCTCCACATCTTGAGCGCGCGGTGCCAGCCAAACACCCTCGCATGGCGGCATTCCTGAAATTCAAACTCAGGGCGCCAGATCAAGGACCCGTAGGCAAAAACCCAGAGGTCCTCCGTTCCTCCCCACTCCTGCATGGTTTGCGCGAACATTTGTTGCGGGCAACGGCTGCGGGATGGAGCGACCAAATTCGTCATAGTGGTATCGACCAATAAAACTAAGAGATAAGCAATTGTTATAGCGCTGAGCTTCTGCCAATGCTAGCGTTGCAGCGCTTCTGGCGCGTTTTTTGCGCTGAAAGCAACAGTCTGGCACTGTGGGAGGTAGCCTACATAACGCAACAGCGGGCCAGTGCGATGACAGGAAATGTGTGCTCGGTGGAGGCTTGTGTGCCGTGGCTGCCGTTGGCGACATGTCGCTTGGCCTGCTGATGGCTGGCGATGTGCTCCTGCGGCGCATTGCTTGACTAAGACGCAGGATTATTCAATGCTATGATGTTCATAGCTGATGCAGTGCTCGGCTGTGCTCGGAAATCGGTTTCCCCCGGTTTTTCGCTGCCAGCGGACCTAGCATACAGGCGGCATGCGTGGGGCAGGGCCGTCTGGTTGGCGTTCGATAAATGGTCTTCCTATGAATATTGTGATCTTGGACGATTATCAGGATGCGGTGCGCAAGCTACCGTGCGCATCGGTACTCGACGCCTATTCAGCCAAGGTCTACACCAACACGGTCAAAGGCCTCGGCCAGTTGTCGGTACGCCTCAAGGATGCGGACATCATCGTACTGATCCGCGAGCGCACCCACATCAGCCGTCTGCTGCTCGACAAGCTCCCCCGCCTCAAACTCATTGCCCAGACCGGGCGCATCGGTTCCCATGTAGATTTGACAGCCTGCACCGAGCGCGGCGTAGCGGTGGCCGAGGGCGTTGGGTCACCGGTAGCACCTGCGGAGCTGACCTGGGCGCTGATCATGGCCGCAGCTCGCCGCCTGCCGCAGTACATTGCCAACCTCAAGCATGGCGCCTGGCAGCAGTCGGGCTTCAAGGCCGCCAATATGCCGCCCAATTTTGGCCTGGGTACGGTGCTGCGCGGCCGCACGCTGGGAATCTGGGGCTACGGCCGCATTGGCCAACTGATAGCTGGCTATGGCAAGGCCTTTGGCATGGAGGTGCTGGTCTGGGGCAGCGACACTTCCCGCGCTAAAGCGTTGTCGGACGGCCACAAGGTCGCGTCCAGCAAGCAGTACTTTTTTGCCAACAGCGATGTACTGTCCTTGCATTTGCGCCTGAGTGAGCAGACCAAGGGCTGCGTCAGCTTTGAAGACCTGTCGCTGATGAAACCCTCTGCCACCTTTGTCAACACCTCCCGGGCCGAGCTGCTGCAGGCCGATGCGCTGATTGCGGCCCTGAACCGGGGTCGCCCGGGTATTGCCGCCATTGATGTGTTCGAGAGCGAACCCATCTTGCAAGGCCATGCCTTGCTGCGGCTGGAGAATTGCATTTGCACCCCCCATATCGGCTATGTTGAACAAGATAGCTATGAACGCTATTTTGGTGTGGCGTTCGAGAATGTGACAAATTTCATCAAGGGCAGACCGTCGAACATCGTCAACCCCGGAGCCCTGCAGGTCCGCCGCTAAAGCGTTGGCAGAAGGCAGGATTCAGCAGCGCCACTTTCTATCGCCCCCCCCGTGGGTCCAAGTACAAAAAAGGGCCCGTCACGGGCACTTGGTGTTGCCGCAGCGCGGCCGTCACTCCAGCTGCAGCTTCTTCTTCGCAATCAGGGCGTTGTACATCTTGCGATCGCTGTTGATGCGCTGCTGCAGCGCAGCGGGAGATGCATCGTCCAAGGTCCAGGCCTGGCGCAGCAGTTGCTCGCGGATATCGGAGGTGTTCAAGATTTTCAGCAGGGCATCGCTCAGCTTGCTTCGCACCGCTGCAGACATGCCTGCCGGCGCCATCAGCGCATTCCAGACCTCGATGTTGACATCCTGCGCGCCAATCTCACGCATCGATGGCGTCTGCGGCATCAGCTGCGTGCGCTGGGCCGAGGTAACAGCCAAGGCTGCCAGCTTGCCACTTTGCACCAAAGGCAGGACCGATGAGATGGGCAGCAGCGCGCAATCGAGCTGGCCGCCCAGCAGCGCGGACACAACGCCTGGCGCGCCGGTGAAGGGGATGTGTACGGCGTCAAAATGCAGCGCGTCCTTCAGCAACTCCATGCCCAGATGACCGCCGGAGCCCAGGCCGGTAGAGCCATAGCTGGCGGCATTGCCTTTTTGGCGCAAGCTGGCCAGTGCCTTGTCGGTTTGCGCGCCTGCGCTGGCCGGTACCACCCATGCCAGGGGCGATACCCCCACCAGGGCCAGCGGTGCAAAGTCCTTGACCGGGTCGTAGGGCAGCTTGGCATACAGCGCTTGCGACGAGGTCAGCGGGCCATTGCCCACAATGCCAAAGCTGTGGTCATCGGTGGCGCGGGCCACCAGATCAGCGCCAATATTGCCGCTGGCACCAGGGCGGTTGTCGACCACCACCGGCTGGCCCAGGATCTGCGCCAGCGGTTGGGCAATCATGCGCGCTTGCATGTCGGGCGACGAGCCCGCCGGGTAGCCGACGATAAAGCGCAGCGGTTTGCTGGGCCAGTGTGCTTCTGCAGCATGGGCGCTGCTCCAACTGGCGGGCAGAATGGCTGCAGCGGTAAAACCAGTCAGGGCATACAGCAGGTGGCGACGGTCGATGGTCATGGAAAAACAGGGCAGGGTGGTAATTGGCGGCCATCCTAACCCAGACCGCAGTCCCTAGGCGGCTGGCCCTGTCTGCCACGCTGCTGTCGGGGAGCGCTAATCCAGCGCCGCTTACCCTTGCGCACAAGGCTGCGGCGTGGCCTGGCGCATAGCCAGTATGATTTATGCTTCGTCACCGGCCAGCGCACAGTTTGCTTGCGTGGGCAAAATTTCTGATCCATGAGCCGATTACGCACCCGCAGTTCCGATCCCACCCGTTCTACGCCGCCTGTCACCGGCGTTCAGCCGCCTGCAGCGCGCGCTGGGCGCCTGGCGCCCATGCCCGCCAGCATGGGGCCCGAAGCCAGCCGGCGCACCACCTGGACGCTGGTCGCCATCTGGATCGGTGTGATGTTTGCCATCTACCTGGTGACCGAGGTCTACCGCAAGCCGGCCGAAGGCAAGGTCATGGCCCATGGCGTGTTGGAGATTCCGCGCGACCGCGACGGCCATTTCCGGGTAGGGGGATCCGTCAACGGTGTGCCGGTGCAATTCATGGTGGACACGGGCGCCAGTTTGATTAGCATCACTGATGCCGTGGCTGAGCGTGCCAATCTGGGCGAGGGCGTGCCCATCAGCTTTCAAACTGCCAATGGCGTGCGCCAGGGCAGCATGAGCCGGGCCGAGCGCATTGAGGTCGGGCCCTTGGCTGTCAATGATTTGCGGGTGGGCACCGGCTACACCGGAGAGAGTGCGCGCGATGCGTTGCTGGGCCAGAACTTTTTGCGCTATTTTGATGTGAGCATCTCGGGCAACAGCATGGTGCTCAAGGCCCGCGACGGCGAGGCCTCGCGCTAAATCCAGGGGCGCCTCAGCCCATGTCCGGCTTGCAGTCAAACGCGGTCTGCAGGCCATTGTTGCCGTCGGGCAGGCGTACGGCGGGCGGTGATTCGCTGGCCTCGTACACGCCCACACAATGCTGAGCAGCCAGCGCGCGTGCCAAGGCCAGCGCGGCCTTGGCCTGGGGCAGTTGCACGGCGACAAATACAATATTGCGGCCAATGCTGTAATCGGCCAGCAGGCTTTTGTCTTCGGGTGGGAGTTCTTCGCGGTAAGGGCCGCTTTGGGGTGGAAAGCGCTGCATCATGTCCAGGCACCAGGCCTTGAGCGACAAGGTGGCGACGGCCGGGTCCTCATAGTCATGGTGCTCCGGCCATTCGGTCTGCGCCTGGAACCAGAGACCAAATGCCGCGGCCTCCTTAGGGGCAGCAGCGGGCGCAAAAACCAGCAGATGGTAGCTCATGGCGGTGCCTCCAGGCGGTGATGCTCTGGACGCCATTTAACCAAAGTAGCGGTTCGCTGTATGTGAGATTTGTCTTACGCCCAGGCACTGGCTGGCAGGCTGCGGCGTGCGGCATGCCCAGCGCGTGGTGGGCATGCCATGGGGCAGGGCTTACTTGGTGCCGAAGATGCGGTCGCCCGCATCACCCAAGCCCGGCAGGATGTAGCCGTGGTCGTTGAGCTGGCGGTCCACGGCGGCCGTGTAGATGTCCACATCGGGGTGGGCGGCTTGCATGGTCTTGATGCCTTCAGGGGCGGCCAGCAGGCACATGAACTTGATGGACTTGGGCTGGCATTTGTCCTTGAGCTGCTGCACAGCGGCAGCGGCCGAGTTGCCGGTGGCCAGCATCGGGTCCACAACGATCACATCGCGTTCACCCATGTTGTCGGGCATCTTGAAGTAGTACTCAACCGGTTGCAGCGTTTCCGGATCACGGTACAGGCCGATGTGGCCGATGCGGGCGCCGGGCACCACATTCAGCATGCCGTCGAGAAAGCCATTGCCTGCGCGCAGGATGGAGACCAGCGCCAGTTTCTTGCCATCGATGACCTTGCCGACCATCTTTTCCATCGGGGTTTCGATCTCGAGATCTTGCAGCGGAAAATCGCGCGTGATCTCGTAGGCCATCAGGGTGGACAGCTCGCCGAGCATGCGGCGGAAGCTGTTGGTGGATGCTTCCTTGCGGCGCATCAGGGTGAGTTTGTGCTGGACCAGCGGGTGGTCGATAAGGTGAACGGTGCTCATGGTAGTTGCCAATGTCATTTTTGGCCGCAATGGTAGCAGCGCAGCCCTGAGGACGTGCGCTGCCGGTGAATATATTTACCGAATGGTAGGCTTTTGTTTTGGCCTGGTCTTCTCAAACGGCGTCCAGCAACTGCGCATAGCGGCCCAGGTCCACATTGCCGCCGCTGATCAGCACGCCCACGCGAGCGCCCTGCAAGTCCACACCGCCAAAGCGCGCGCCGGCCAGACTGAGCGCGCCGGTGGGTTCGACCACCATCTTCATGCGCTCGGCATAAAAGCGCATGCAGTCCGCCAGCTGCGGGTCGCTGGCGGTGACGATGTCGGTCACATCGCGGCGGATGATGGCGTAGGTAATGTCGCCCAGCGCCTGCGTTTGCGCGCCATCGGCAATGGTTTTCGGCGTGGCGATCTTGACGATCTCGCCCTTGCGCAAGGATTGCTGAGCGTCATTGCCCGCTTCGGGCTCCACGCCATACACCTTGCAGCCGGGCGCCATGGCCTTGGCTGCCAGCAAGCAGCCCGACAGCAGGCCGCCGCCGCCCAGACAGACAAACAGGTAGTCGAGCTGGGGCACGTCCTGCAGCAGCTCCATGGCACTGGTGCCCTGGCCGGCAATCACATCGGCATGGTTGTAGGGCGGAATCAAGGTCATGCCCCGTTCCTGGGCAATGCGCTGGCTGATGGCCTCGCGGTCTTCGGTGAAGCGGTCGTAGGTGATGACCTCGGCGCCATAGCCGCGCGTCGCATCGAGCTTGGCGGCCGGGGCGTCCTCGGGCATCACGATGGCGGCCGGCATGCCCAGGATGCGGGCCGACAGCGCAATCGCCTGCGCATGGTTGCCAGAGGAGAAGGCCAGTGCGCCGCGCTGCGCCTGCGCTGGCGAGAACCGGGCCAGCGCGTTGTAGCCCCCCCGGAACTTGAACGCGCCCATGCGCTGGTAGTTCTCGCATTTGAAGAAGAACTCTGCCCCCGTCAATTTGTCGAGCGTGGACGAGCGCATCACCGGCGTGCGGTGGGCAACGCCTTGCAGTCGCTGCGCGGCCGCTTGCACATCGTCAAAAGTGGGGAGGGGGGTGGCGTGGACGGAAGCGTTCATGGTCGGTCAGATGGCAGAGGCGTCGAGGGGATTCATGGTAGTGGCATTTTGGCGATTTGGTGTCGCTCTGGTGGTCCGTCTTGCAGATGGCGCTGGGCATTGGCTTGCCCAAGACCAGCGCATGCTGGCGGACAAGCTTGTCCGCAAAGCCAATACAGCGCTGGCGGCCAGACGTTGCCAGCCTTGGTCTGTAGGCCTTTACGTATAATCGGCCGCTTGTATGGGCTTATGTAGCTAAAGGTTGGGGTATGTGGAACAAAAAATTTGCGCTGGCCATCGGTGCCGCAGCGGTCTCGGTGTTGGCAGCAGGCGCTGCACAAGCGCAAGGCCGCGATCTGGTCGTGGCCTCCAGCGCCACCTACGCCCCTTTTGCCTTTGAGAACAAAGACAAGCAGATCGTGGGTTTTGACATCGACATCGTCAATGCCATCGCCAAGCAGCAAGGCATGAAGCTGCGCATCGTCAATACGCCATTCAGCAGCATCTTTGCATCGCTCAACAATGGCGATGTGGACTTTGTGATCTCGGGCGTCACCATCAACGACAAGCGCAAGCAGAGCTTTGATTTCTCCGAGCCTTACTTTGATGCCCGCCAGCTGATCGCCGTGCCCAAGGACAGCACGGTCGCATCGCTCAAGGACCTCAAGGACAAGAAAGTGTCGGTGGTTAGCGGCTCGACCGGTGACGATGTGATGAGCCGCGAAGTGGGCAAGACCAGCGGCAATATCCGCCGCTTTGAGAGCACGCCGCTGATCATCTCCGAGCTGGCCGCCGGCGGCGTGGATGCAGCGATTGGCGACAATGGCGTGATCGCCTACCGCGTCACGCAGTACCCAACGCTCAAGACGGTAGATGACGCCAGCTTCCCCAAAGAGCATTTCGGCATCGTCGTGCGCAAGGGTGACAAGGCCCTGCAAGACAAGATTAACGCCGGCCTCGCCGCTATCCGCGCCGATGGCAGCTACAACGTGATCTACAAAAAGTGGTTCAACCAGGACTACAAGCCCCAATAAGGCAGCTGCGACTTCCGCTGCAATGACGGCCCTGTGGCCGTCTTTTTGTTTGAAAGAATTGAGTGATGGACAACAACACCCCTGTGGAGTGGTTCGGCTGGTTCCGGCCCGACATCCTGGTGGAATACAAACAAATGTTCTGGCAGGGTGCGATGATCACCGTCGGCATGACGGTGGCCTGCATCATCATGGGCTGCGCCTTGGGCCTGATGCTGGCTTTGGCGCGCCTGGCCGATACGCGCCACCAGCCCTGGAAGGCCGTGTGCAAATACCTGCTGCGCTGGCCCTCGACCGCCTATGTCAGCTTTTTCCGGGGCACGCCGCTGTTTGTGCAGATCTTGCTGATGCACTTTGCGGTGATGCCCTTGTTTGTGCACCCGGTCAACGGGTTGTTCATCAGCGGTGACCTGGCGCGTACGCTCAAGCAGGACCATGGCGCGCTGATGTCCGGCGTGGTGGCCCTCACGCTCAACTCGGCCGCCTACATCTCCGAAGTGTTCCGCGCCGGCATCCAGTCCATCGCCATTGGCCAGAAGCAGGCGGGCATGTCGCTGGGCATGACGCATGGTCAGATGATGCGCTATGTGGTGATTCCGCAGGCCTTCCGCCGCATGCTGCCCCCCCTGGGCAACAACATGATCTCGCTGCTGAAGGACACCTCGCTGGTGTCCGCCATTGGCTTGGCTGAGATGGCCTATGCAGCGCGCACCGTGGCCGGCGCTTATGGCCGCTACTGGGAGCCGTATTTGGCAGTGGCACTGGCCTATTGGCTGATGACCTTTATGCTGACCTTGGGACTGCGAGCGCTGGAGAACCATTTGGCACGCGCCGACCGCAGCTGAGCTCGCAAGATCGAGGTCGCACCGTCCACGAAAAAGCCGGCATTTGAACTGCCGGCTTTTCCTTTGTCTGGTGCAGCTAGCGAGCCGCTTACTTCTTGCCGCCCATGATGCTGCCCAAGACGCCGCGCAGAATCTGGTTGCCCAGCTTGGTGCCAAAGGAGCGGGCAGTGGACTTGGCCATCGATTGCACAATGCCGTCCTTCTTGCCACCCCGAGGGCCAGTGGTGCCAAACAACATGTCGTTGAGGCTGCCCATCAGGCCGCCGTCTTCAGGCGCTGCGGCGCCCCCGGCGGCACCTGCAGCGCCTGCAGTGGTTTTGCCGCCTGCAGCGGTGGTGGCCTGGCCGGCGCGGGCTTTCAAAATCTCGTAGGCCGATTCGCGGTCCACAGCCGTGTCATAGACGCCAGCCACCAGCGAACCCTTGAGCAAGGCCTGGCGCTGCTCCGTGGTAATGGGGCCGATCTGGCTACCGGGGGGCAGCACATAGACGCGCTCAGTCACGCTGGGGCGGCCTTTTTCGTCCAGAAAGCTCACAAGAGCCTCGCCCACGGCCAGCTCGGTGATGGCGGTCTCGATGTTCAGGCCGGGGTTGGCTCGCATCGTAGTGGCCGTGGCCTTGACGGCCTTTTGGTCACGCGGCGTGAAGGCGCGCAGCGCATGCTGCACGCGGTTGCCCAGCTGGGCGAGCACGCTGTCGGGAATGTCCAGTGGGTTCTGTGTGACGAAATACACGCCCACGCCCTTGGAGCGCACGAGGCGCACCACCAGCTCAATGCGCTCTTGCAGCACCTTTGGGGCGTCATTGAACAGCAGGTGCGCCTCGTCAAAGAAGAACACCAGCTTGGGCTTGTCCGGGTCACCAATCTCGGGGAGCTTCTCGTACAAATCGGACAGCATCCACAGCAGGAAGGTGGAGTAGAGGCGCGGCGCGTTCATCAGCTTGTCGGCGGCCAGAATATTGACTACCCCTTGCGTACCAACGGTCTGCATCATGTCATCGATGTTGAGCATGGGCTCGCCAAAGAAATTGCTGCCGCCTTGCTGCTCGATCTGCAGCAGGCCGCGCTGAATGGCGCCCACGCTGGCCGAGCTGATGTTGCCGTAGTCGGTGGTGAACTGCTTGGCGTTCTCGCCCACATAGGACAGCATCGCGCGCAGGTCCTTGAGGTCGAGCAGCAGCATGCCGTTGTCATCGGCGATCTTGAACACCAAGTTGAGTACGCCCATCTGCGTGTCGTTCAAATCCAGCATGCGGCCCAGCAGCAAGGGGCCCATGTCGGAGATGGTGGCGCGCACGGGATGGCCTTGCTCGCCAAACACATCCCACAAGGTGGTGGGGCAGGCGAGGGGCTTGGGCAGGTCAATGCCGCGCTCTTGCAAAGTGGCGGCCAGTTTGCCGCCGATCTGACCGGTTTGGCTGATGCCGGTCAAATCACCTTTGATATCGGCCATGAACACGGGCACGCCAATGCCCGAGAAACCCTCGGCCAATGTCTGAAGGGTTACAGTCTTGCCCGTGCCGGTTGCGCCGGTGATGAGCCCGTGTCGATTGGCGAGGCCAGGCAGTAAAAAACACTGCGTCGTGCCATTTTTGGCAACCAGTAGGGGTTCAGCCATCGTAGGTTTCCTCTCCAGCATCAAAGTCAAAAGTAAAATCGCAGTCTAGCTAGATAAAACAATAGCAAAGGAAATTCTGTGGCAGGACACAGCAAATGGGCGAATATTCAACACCGCAAGGGTCGTCAGGACGAAAAGCGCGGCAAGGTATGGACGCGGATCATTCGTGAAATCATGGTCGCAGCGCGGCAAGGCGGGGCAGATTTGAGCGCCAACCCCCGCCTGCGTCTGGCGATCGACAAGGCCAAGGCTGCCAATATGCCGGCCGACAACATCAAGCGCAATGTGGACAAGGCCACCGGCAACCTCGAAGGCGTGACCTACGAGGAAATCCGCTACGAAGGCTATGGCATCAATGGCGCGGCCATCATTGTCGACACCATGACAGACAACCGCGTACGTACCGTGGCCGATGTGCGCCATGCGTTCAGCAAGCACGGCGGCAACATGGGCACCGAGGGCTCGGTGTCTTTCCAGTTTCAGAACGTGGGCCAGCTGGTGTTTGCCCCGGGTGCCGATGAAGACAAGATCATGGAAGTGGCGCTGGAAGCCGGCGCCGAGGACGTGATCACCGACGAGGAAGGCGCTGTCGAAGTGCTGACCCCTCCGTCAGAATTTGAGGCGGTGCGCAATGCGCTGGAGGCTGCGGGTTTCAAGCCCGAAGTGGCCGAGGTGACGATGCGGCCGGAAAATACGGTAGATCTGGATGAGGAAGGTGCGGCCAAGATGCAAAAGCTTCTGGACGCGCTGGAAGATCTGGATGATGTGCAAGATGTTTACCATAACGCGGCGCTATGAAGGTACTTGTGATTGGTGGCGGCGGCCGTGAACACGCAATGGCCTGGAAGTTGGCGCAATCGCCCAAGGTCTCCAAGGTTTATGTAGCCCCGGGCAATGCAGGCACCGCACGCGACAAGCGTCTGGAAAACCTGCCGATCACCGATGTGGTCAAGCTGCGCGAATGGGCGCAGGACAACGGTGTGCAGCTGTCCGTGGTGGGCCCCGAGGCGCCTTTGGCTGCCGGTGTGGTCGATGAATTTCGTGCCCATGGCATGAAGATTTTTGGCCCGACCAAGGCCGCTGCGCAGCTGGAAAGCTCCAAAGCCTTCTCCAAGGATTTCATGGCCCGCCATGGCATCCCGACGGCGCAGTACGCGACCTTCAGCGACCCGGTGCAGGCCCATGCCTATATCGACAAGCTGGGCGCGCCTATTGTGGTCAAGGCCGATGGCCTGGCCGCTGGCAAGGGTGTGGTGGTAGCCACCACCGCCCAAGAAGCCCACGATGCGGTGGACTTCATGCTGGTGGACAACAAATACGGCGTGGCCCATAACGATGGTGGCGCCCGCGTGGTGATCGAGGAATTCCTCGATGGCGAGGAAGCCAGCTTTATCGTGCTGTGCGACGGCAAGAGCGTGACGGCCCTGGCAACCAGCCAAGACCACAAACGCTTGAAGGATGGCGACCAGGGCCCCAACACCGGTGGCATGGGTGCTTATTCGCCTGCACCCGTGGTGACGGCCGATGTGCATGCCCGCGCGATGCGCGAGATCATTCTGCCAACCATCCGTGGTATGGAAAAAGACGGTATTACCTATACCGGATTTTTGTATGCGGGCCTGATGATCGACAAGGCGGGCCACCTCAAGACCTTGGAGTTCAACTGCCGCATGGGCGATCCGGAAACCCAGCCGATCATGATGCGGCTTAAGAGCGATCTGGTCGATGTGATGCAGGCTGCTACCGATGGCAAGCTCGACCAGATCGAGCTGCAATGGGACCGCCGTACCGCGCTGGGTGTGGTGATGGCTGCCCATGGCTACCCTGATGCACCGCGCAAGGGTGATGTGATCAGCGGTTTGCCTGAGGACGAGGACGAAGTCATGGTCTTCCATGCCGGCACGACGGTGCAAGACGGCAAGCCCGTTACCAGCGGTGGCCGCGTACTCTGCGTCACCGCCTTGGCTGACAACGTCAAGCAGGCGCAGCAGCGGGTGTATGCCACTGCAGCGCAAGTGCATTTCGATGGCGCGCAATACCGCCACGACATCGGCTACCGCGCGGTCAAGTGATCGCCGTGTTCCTGCATTGAGGATAGACCGTGCTGCCCACTTCCGTTGACCAAGTGAGCGCCGGGCCGCAGGCCCAGGCGGTTGCCAGCTACCTGCAGGCGCTGCAATCCTCGATCACCGAGGCGGTGCTGGCATTGGAGCGCGAAGCAGGCAGCAAGGCCAGCTTTGTAGCCGACCCTTGGCAAAAACCGCCAGGAGAAAAGCTGCAAGGCCAGGGCCTGACCAAGATCCTGGAAGGTGGCGCCGTGTTTGAGCGTGCCGGCGTGGGCTTCTCGCAAGTGCGGGGCCCGCAGCTGCCACCCTCGGCCACCCAGCACCGGCCCGAGCTGGCCGGCGCGCCTTTCACCGCCATGGGCGTGTCTTTGGTCTTTCATCCGCGCAACCCCTATGTGCCAACGGTGCATATGAATGTGCGCATGATTGCCGCCGGTCATCCGGGCCAGCCTGCTACCTGCTGGTTTGGCGGCGGCATGGATTTGACGCCGTTCTACCCCTTTGCCGAGGATGCGGTGCATTTTCACCAAACCTGCCACGATGCGGTGGCACCGTTTGGTGCAGATCTGTACCCACGCTTCAAGCAGTGGTGTGATAGCTACTTCTTCCTGAAGCACCGCCAAGAGGCACGTGGCATCGGCGGCATCTTTTTTGATGATTTCTCCGAGCAGGGCTTTGACGGCGGTTTTGCCATGTTGCAGTCGGTGGGGGATGCTTTCCTCCAAGCCTATTTGCCCATCGTCCAGCGCCGCAAAGCGCTGGCCTATGGCGAGCGCGAGCGCGAGTTTCAGCTCTACCGGCGCGGGCGCTATGTGGAGTTCAACCTGGTCTGGGACCGGGGCACGCATTTTGGCTTGCAGTCGGGCGGGCGTACTGAATCGATCCTGTTGTCGATGCCACCCCTTGCCAGCTGGAGCTACCAGCGGCAGGACCCGCAGGGCTCGCCTGAAGAGCGCTTGCTGTCGGAGTTTTTGCAGCCGCGCGACTGGATATAGCCCGGCCATTCAGCGGCAAGAGGGCCATCGCTGCGGGTTTTTCACGCAGCTTGCGTATAATCGCCCCTACGCTGCAAATGCGCGCATCCCTTTCGGCTTGTAGCGCGGCAGCTTCTTTGCAAGGCGTAGCCCTTTTGTCACTGCGTGTTGACGCGATCAACAATAACTGCAACACGCGCTATAGTAGAACCACTTTCATCCATCAACAACTGATGACCACCGTCAAAAAAACCGAATCCACCGCCAAGAAATCCGTGCAATTGCTGCAGCGTGCCATCGTTGATGGTCTGGAGGATGTGAAAGCGCAAGATATCCAGGTTTTCGATACCGAGCACCTGTCGCCGCTGTTTGAGCGCGTGATCGTGGCCTCCGGCACCTCGAACCGCCAGACCAAGGCGCTGGCCGCCAGCGTCAAGGATGCCGTCAAGGAAGCTGGCTTCCCCAAGCCGCGCACCGAGGGTGAAGGCAATGGCGAGTGGATCATTGTCGATTGCGGGTCCGTCGTGGCTCACATCATGCAGCCGATGATTCGCCAGTACTACCGTCTCGAAGAGATGTGGGGCGACTTGCCCGTGCGTCTGAAGCTGGGTGCCCCCAAGCCCAAGGCGGCCAAGGCCGAGCTGGATGGCGATGCAGAGGCCAAGCCCAAGAAAAAGCCTGCTGCACGCAAGGCCGCTGACGCTTCCGCCGATGCAGATGCACCGGTGAAGAAGGCCGCGCCCAAGAAGACTGCGGTCAAGAAGATCTCTGGCACCGTGGCTAAAAAGCCTGCTGCCAAGAAGAGCTCGGCTGCCGCCACCGTGAAGACCGTGGTCGTCAACAAGCCTAAGGCCAGCAAGCCAGCAGCCAAGTCGGCAGTGGCCAAGGCACCTGCAAAGGCAGCTGCCAAAACCGCCGCTAAAAAGCCCGCCGCCAAGCGCGCGCCTAGCAAGGCCAAATAAAAGCCCGCACGCGCTGCGTGCCAGCGCGTGAAAGCGCACAGAGAGCTGTACTGCCAGGCAGGACAGCTCTTTTTTCTTTGGAGCATTCCGATGAAGATATTCATTGTCGCGGTGGGCCAGCATGTGCCCGATTGGGCGCAGACCGCCTATGACGACTACGCCAAACGTTTCCCGCCCGAGCTGAAGGTGGAGTTGAAGGCGGTGAAGACCGAGCCGCGCGGCTCCAAAACGGTGGAGACCCTGTATGCCGCCGAGCGCAAGCGCATCGAGGCGGCGATACCGCGCGGCACACGCATTGTGGCGCTCGATGAGCGCGGCACCAACCTGACCACCAAGGCGCTGGCCCAGCGGGTCAAAGGCTGGCAGTTGGAAGGCGATGATGTGGCGCTGATCATTGGCGGCCCGGATGGCCTGGACCCCGAGTTCAAGGCCGCCGCGCACGAGCGCATCCGCCTGTCTGACATGACCTTGCCGCATGCAATGGTGCGGGTGCTGCTGATCGAGCAGCTCTACCGCGCCTGGTCGGTCAATGCCGGCCACCCTTACCACCGCGAATAGCCGCGAAGCGGTGCTTGCAGGCCTGCGAGGCTGCTGCAATCCCCGCGCTTGCCAGTGGGCGGCTGGATGCGTTATGCTGCAAAAATAATAGCTGCTTGTGCTTGATAGATGGGCGCAGGCGCTTGTTTCAAATCAACGCCTCCGCTCCCACCATGCCATCCTTTGTCTACCTGGCCTCGCAATCCCCCCGCCGCCGTCAACTGCTGGAGCAGATCGGTGTAGACCACCGTTTGCTCATCGCCCAGGATGACGATCCCGAGCCCCAGGACCCTGAAGCGCTGGAGCTGGTGCTGGCCCGTGAATCGGCGACTGACTATGTGCAGCGGGTGACAGGGCTGAAGCTGGATGCCGCACTGGCCCGGCTGGAGCGGCGCGGCCTGGATGTGGCGCCGGTGTTGTGCTCCGACACCACCGTGTCTTTAGGCCGGCAGATACTGGGCAAGCCCGAGACGCCTGAGCACGCCAGGGAGATGCTGCAAGCGCTGAGCGGCAAGACCCACCGGGTGCTGACTGCCGTGGCCCTGCAAAGCGGGCGCAAGCGTCTGACGACCCTCTCCGTCTCCAGCGTGCAATTCGCCCCGATGGATGCCGCGCAAATTGATGCCTATGTGGCCAGTGGCGAGCCCATGGGCAAAGCCGGCGCTTACGGCGTGCAGGGCCGGGCGGCGGCCTACATTGCCAAGATCAGTGGCAGCTATTCGGGCATCATGGGGCTGCCAGTGTTTGAGACTGCCAACCTGCTGCGCGCAGCCGGCTTTGCTATCTAAGGCCATCTAAGAATGACTTCTATGCAAAATGATATTTTGATCAACTGGGCGCCGCAGGAGACACGCGTGGCCATCATCGAGGGCGGCTCTGTGCAGGAGCTGCACCACGAGCGCACCCTGGAGCGTGGCCTGGTCGGCAATGTCTACCTGGGCAAGGTCTCGCGCGTGCTGCCGGGCATGCAGTCCGCGTTTATTGATATTGGACTGGAACGCGCCGCTTTTCTGCATGTGGCCGATGTCTGGCAGCGGCAGGAAGGGGGCCTGGCGCCCATGTTTGCCCGCAAGGGCGAGCCCCAGGTGCCGATTGAAAAGCAGGTGTTCGAGGGCCAGTCGATCATGGTGCAGGTCATCAAGGACCCGATTGGTACCAAGGGCGCCCGCCTGTCCACGCAGATCAGCGTAGCGGGCCGCCTGCTGGTATTTTTGCCCCAGGACGACCATATCGGCGTATCGCAAAAGATTCCTCAGAACGAGCGCGACGCTCTGCGGGCGCGCTTGCAAGCGCTCGTGGGCACGGCCGACACCGGCGGTGGTGGCGGTTTTATTTTGCGCACCAATGGCGAGGACTCCAGCGACGACGAGCTGGCCGAAGACATTGGCTACCTGCGCAAGGTCTGGAAGCGCATCAAGGACAGCGCCGCCAAGCAGGCGGCCAAGACCTTGCTGCACCAGGACCTGAGCCTCATGCAGCGCGTGCTGCGCGATATGGTGACGGAGAACACGCAGTCGATCCGCATTGATTCCCGCGAGCAATTTGCGCTGTTGCAGCAGTTTGGCCAAGAATTTATGCCTGCTGCGCTGCCCAAATTGCAGCTGTACAAAGGCGAGCGCCCCATCTTCGACCTGTATTCGGTGGATGAAGAGATCGCGCGGGCCCTGGGTCGGCGGGTGGATTTAAAGTCTGGTGGCTACCTGGTGGTGGACCAGACGGAAGCCTTGACCACCGTCGATGTGAACACCGGCGGTTATGTCGGTGCACGCAATTTTGACGACACCATCTTCAAGACCAACCTGGAAGCGGCCCACGCCATTGCCCGCCAGCTGCGGCTGCGCAACCTGGGCGGCATCATCATCGTGGACTTTATCGACATGGTACGTGAGGACCACCAGGCGCAGGTGCTGAGCGAGCTGCGCAAGCAGCTGCAGCGTGACCGGGTCAAAACCATGTGCGGTGAGTTCTCGCAGCTCGGTCTGGTGGAGATGACGCGCAAGCGCACCCGCGAATCACTGGCCCATATGCTGTGTACCTCTTGCCCCGTCTGCAGCGGCGTGGGTGAGGTCAAGACGGTACGCACCGTCTGCTACGACATCCTGCGCGAGATTCTGCGCGAAGCGCGCCAGTTCAACCCCAAGGAATTCCGCGTGCTCGCCGCCCCTCCGGTGATCGAGATGCTGCTGGACGAAGAAAGCCAGCACCTGGCCGGTCTGTCCGACTTTATCGGCAAGCCCATCTCGCTGCATGCCGAGGGGCGGGATGGCTCGGACCAGTACGATATCGTGCTGCTTTGATCCGCAGCGTCGCATCAAAAGCGGATTGATCAAAAAGTGCAATTATTTTGCACTTCTTCTAGCTGTAAATTTAAAAATATTGCCTCTTTTGCCATTGGTTATAGCGTTGTGCCAGAAATAATCTGGTAGATCGGTTTATAAAGTGCTAGTATTCTTTCATCAATGGTTGAAAAATGATGAAATATTAGCGCTATGGCCAAGAAGACCGCTCCTCTTTTGCCCTCGACCACCAAGCTCCTTGTAGAGTTTGGGGAGCGGCTCAAGCTTGCGCGCCTGCGCAGAAGGCTGACGGCCAAGCAGGTGGCAGAGCGTGCCGGCATGACCCCGATGACCTTGCGCTCCTTGGAAGCCGGAGGGTCTGGCGTGACGATCGGTGCCTATTTATCAGTGATGCAGGTCCTTGGACTGGCCAACGATTTGGCCATGCTTGCCACGGAGGACCAACTGGGCCGCCAGCTCCAGGATGCACGCTTGGTCAAAAGCGAGACTGCACAGTCTGCCCCAGCCCCGCACTTGGTCAGCGAGCCGATGAAAAGCGGCTCCTCACGCAAATCGGTGAGGGCACCGGCGGCGAAGAATGACATGCCGACCACCGCTTCATCCTTGCCACCCACTGGCACTCCAGCAGATGCTTTCGGGGATACGAAAACCACAGCGACGCTGAGCGCCTTGCTGAAAAAGAGCACACGTAAGGGGGCTGCTGAATCATGAGCAAGATAGCGGTCTATGCGGACTGGGAGGGGCTGCAAAGGCCACAGCGCTTGGGTTTTCTGCACAGTCGCCGAACGCGCGCGACGGAGCTGTTTGAATTCGAGTACGACGCCAAGGCGCTGGGAGAACCGCTTCTTGGCGGTGTACTCTTGGATCCAAATCTTCAGGCGTTCAGCGGGCCACAGTATCCCCCTGCACCCAGAGACAAGTTCGGCGTCTTCGATGATTCAAGCCCGGATCGTTGGGGGCGCAAACTGATGGATCGACGATTTGAGCGTGAGAAGCGGGTAGGGTTATGGTCGGCGGATGCCCGCCTCTACGAATCCGATTACCTGTTGGGTGTGCACGACCAGTACCGCGTGGGTGCCTTGCGCTACAGGTTGGAGGACGAGGGCAGTTTCCTCGATGACCGGATCGACATGGCAGCGCCGCCTTTCACAGAGATTCGCGCTCTGGAGCAAGCCAGCCGTGGCTTGGAGCAGGACCCTGACAATATGGCGGCGCAGGGACAGGACTGGCTTCGGATGCTGATTGCACCAGGGGGCTCGCTGGGCGGCGCCAGGCCAAAGGCAAGCGTCATTGACGATGCAGGGCGCCTGCACATCGCCAAGTTTCCCAGCATTAAAGACAGCTATGACGTCGGCGGCTGGGAAATGGTGGTGAATGCGCTTGCACACGGCTGCGGCATACAGGTGGCGCCCGCACAGGCACGCAGATTTGCCAGCAGTTACCACTGCTTTATGGTGACCCGCTTTGACCGGACGGGCAGCGGGAAGCGGCTACATTTTGCTTCCGCCATGACGATGACAGGCCACAAAGACGGCGATGATGCCTCGACCGGGGTGAGCTATCTGGAGCTGGCGGAAGTCATCATGCGGCAGGGCGCACAGCCCAAGCAGGATCTGAAAGAACTCTGGTCGCGCATCGCCTTCAACCTGCTTGTCTCCAATACAGACGACCACCTTCGTAACCACGGCTTTATTCTCGTGCCGGGCAAGGGCTGGAAGCTGTCGCAGGCCTATGACATGAACCCGGTGGCCCACGCAGATGGGCTGAAGCTCAACATCACGGATGCGGACAATGCACTCGATCTTGAGCTGGCTCGGGAAGTCGCTGGATATTTCCGCATGGGCCTCCATCAGGCCGACGAGACCATTGATGCATTCCGAGACACCGTCCGTCAATGGCGCGCAGTTGCGTCGCATGTGGGTCTATCGGCGAGTGAACAGGAGCGGATGGCAGGCGCCTTCCGGCTGGCCGATGGGGATTGAGGCCGAGGTGTTCGCCTGCGGAGCGGTCGAAATTGGCGGGACAAGTCAGCCAACCTGCGGATGAGCGGTGATCCGGGTGGCTGTCTTCAATGGTTGGGGTGCTGCTGCCCCCTTTTCTCTCGCCTAACCCACATCAGCTGCGGATTTGAAACCCATTAAAGCTTGCGCAGGCGCTCCAAAGCCGCCAGCAAGGTCTCGTCCTTTTTCGCAAAGCAAAAACGCACCACCTGCTGGTCAAAGCCATCGCCATAGAAGGCCGACAGCGGGATCGCAGCCACGCCGAGGTCCTTGACCAGTTGCTGGCAGAAGTCGGACTCATTGGCGTCGGTGACGTCCGAGATGTCCACGCACTGGAAATAGGTGCCAGAGCTGGGCAGCAGTTGCAGACGTGAGCCTTCAAGACCGGCGCGGAACAGGTCGCGCTTCTTCTGGTAGAAGGCGGGCAGGTCCAGGTACGGGGCAGGATTTTTCAGGTATTCGGCCAGGCCCACTTGCATGGGGGTGTTGACGGTGAAGACATTGAACTGGTGCACCTTGCGAAATTCTGCGGTCAGGGGCGCAGGCGCGGCGACAGTAGCCACCTTCCAGCCGGTCACGTGGAAGGTCTTGCCAAAGCTGCTGACCACATAGGCGCGTGCAGCTAGGCCGGGGTAGCGCGATGCGCTCTCATGGCGCTCGCCATCGAACACCATGTGCTCATAGACCTCATCGGCCAGCAGCAGGATGTCGGTTGGGGCCAGCAGGTCTTCGAGTTGCTGCATCTCCTGCGCCGTCCAGGTGGTCCCGCTGGGGTTGTGGGGGGTGTTGATGAGCAGCAGGCGGGTTTTGGGCGTGATGGCTGCTGCTATCTTGCCAAAGTCGGGGCGGAAGGTTTTGGGCGTCAGAGGCACGCGCACTGGCACGCCGCTTGCCAGCAGAATGTTGGGCACATAGCTGTCATAGCAGGGGTCCAGCACGATGACTTCATCGCCCGGGCTGACGCAGCTGAGAATGATGGTGAGGATGGCCTGGGTCGCGCCAGCGGTGATGGTGATTTCGCTGTTGGCGTCGTAGCGCTTCCCGTAGAGGGCTTCAATTTTCTGCGCCACCACCTCGCGCAATGCCGGCACGCCTGTCATCGGTGGGTACTGGTTGTGGCCGGCCTGCATAGCGCGGCTAACACTGTCGAGCAAGGCCGGGTCACAGCCAAAATCCGGAAAACCCTGGCCCAGATTGACGGCCTTGTGCTCAGTGGCCAGCGCCGACATCACGGTAAAGATGGTGGTGCCCACATGCGGCAGGCGGCTGGGGAAGGAGGGCGTGTTAGAGAGGGCAGAGACGGACATGGCTGGCGGAGATAGACAGAGAAACGCGGCCAGCAGACAGGGCTAGGCCGCAAACCAAGAATGTTGCGAAAGGCTGGCAGATCAGAGTTCGTAGTCGGCCACATGGCCGACCATGGCACGGCCGATCAGATCACGGCTCAGGCGATCGCTGATCAGCTCAGCAAATTTGTAGACAAAATTGCGCATATAAGCGCCGCGCTTGAAGGCCACCCGGGCCACGCTCTCGCCAAACAGATGACCCATGGGGCGCACCGCCAGGTCCTTGATGGGGTCGTCGCGCATGGCCATCTCGGCGACGATGCCGATACCCAGACCCAAACGCACATAGGTCTTGATCACATCGGAATCAATCGCTTCGAGCACGATCTTGGGCGTCAACTGGCGGGCTGCCATCGCCGCATCGATCTTGCCCCGGCCGGTGAATGACGGGTGGTAGGTGATCAGCGGCTCGGCCGCAATGTCTTCCAGATTGATGCGTTCTTTTTGTGCCAGCGGATGTTGGTGCGGCATCACCAGCACATGCTGCCATTCGTAGCAGGGCAGGGTCACCAGCTCTGGGTAGTCGGCCAGCGATTCGGTCGCCATGCCTATGTCGGCCTGCTCGTCGATCACCATGCGCGCCACTTCGGCGGGCGTGGCTTGGTGCAGGCTGACCGTCACCTTGGGGTAGTGCTCGCGCAGCCGCGCCACGGGGGTGGGCAGCACATAGCGGGCCTGCGTGTGGGTGGTGGCGATGGAGAGGGTGCCGCTGTCTTGCGCGCTGTACTGGTCGCCGATGCGTTTGAGGTTGCCGACCTCGCGCATGATGATCTCGATGCTCTTGAGCACTTGCTGACCCGGCTCGGTGATGCGTTTGAGGCGCTTGCCGTGGCGCGCAAAGATATCAATGCCCAGCTCTTCTTCCAGCTCGATGATGGCTTTAGAGACGCCCGGCTGGGAGGTGTGCAGGGCCTTGGCAGCCTCGGTCAAATTGAGGTTGCGGCGTGCGGCCTCTTGCACAAAGCGGAACTGATGCAGGTTCATACAATGATTCGGAATATGAATTTACATCATTATGCTTGAATGGAATATAAAAAACAGCCCGCTGGCAGAGACCTGCTTCCCGAGACGGAATTTTTAGCATTCTCACCGGGCAGTCGCGCCTTTGGTGAACCTGTCAGCTGGCAGCTTGCAGGTACTCGCCCGCCATGCCTGCCAACAATTGGATGACCCGGGCATCCTCGCCCATCGCGGGCGCGATCTGCAGCTTCAACTGCGGGTACTGCGGCGCGAGTTCGTTCACCAAGGCCGGAATATCTTCACTGGCATGTTTGCCCACGCCAAACAGCAATGGCCAGATGGTGATGTGTTGCAGCTGCGGGTGGGCTTGCAGCAATTGTGCAACGGCAGGGCCCAGCGGCGGATCGCACCAATCCAGATAGGCACATGCAACGGCCGCTTTCGGCTGCGCCTGCTGTACTTGCGCCAACAGATGCTCTGCATTGCGGCGCCAAACCGGATCTTTGGAGCCATGGGACAACAGAATCAGACCGAAAGCAGGAGAGGAGGGGGGCATGGTAGGCAAGGCGGATGGATGATGGGTAAGTGTTTGCGGCTGTAAAGCTTGGAACCTTTGAACATTATCGCTTTCCCATACCGGGGCCTGATTTAGCGCCTGCGCAGATACCGCATGTAGCAAAATGTACAGCTTGGCCGCCTGGATGCAGAAAACCTGCCAATCCCGTGCAACGCTTTACACTGCCTACATATTTAGCTGTAAAAATAGTAGTTTGCTCTACCTCAAGACAAAACTGATGATGCCGGATGTTTCCAATTTTTCGCGCCAGACCCTGGCACCGTTTCAATCTTTGGCAACCGTCGGAAAGCGTCATCCCTCCCGCATGCTCGGCCATGCTGGCCGCGTAGCCGTATTGGCAGCGGCAGTCACTGCGCTTGCCGCGTGCTCCGACAAAGCAGCGCCCACCGCAGCCGCGCCCCCGGCGCCGGAAGTCGGCGTCATCACCGTGCAGTCCTCATCGCAGCAACTGACGGCCGAGCTGCCCGGCCGCACCAGCGCTTTCATGATGGCGGAGATCCGCCCCCAGGCCAATGGCATTGTGGAAAAGCGCTTGTTCACTGAAGGCGCTGCCGTCAAGGCCGGCCAGGCGCTCTACCAGTTGGATGCCCGCCCTGCGCAGGCGGCGGTCAACAGCGCCGAAGCGGCAGTCGCCAAGGCCAATGCATCGGCCCAGACCGCGCGCAGCAATGCGGCGCGCAACAGCGAGCTGGTCAAGATCGATGCCATCAGCCGCCAGGTGTTTGACGACAGCCAGGCGCTGGTAGCCCAGACGGCCTCCGATGTGGCCGTCGCAAAAGCCGCCTTGGACAACGCCCGCATCAACCTGCAGTACACCCGCATCAGCTCCCCGATTGCCGGCAAGGTCAGCACCTCGGCCGTGACGCCCGGTGCGCTGGTCACCGCCAACCAGGCCACGGCGCTTACCACCGTGGTGCAGCTCGATCCGATGTATGTGGACTTCACCCAGTCCAGCACCGAGATGCTGCAGTTGCAGCGCGATTTGAAGGCCGGGCGCTTTCAGCGCCTCGATGGTGACCAGATCCCGGTGCGCATCCGCCTCGATGACGGCACCGAATACAACCACGAAGCCAAGCTCAAGTTCTCTGGCGTGATCGTCAGTGCTACGACGGGTACCGTCACCCTGCGCGCCCAGGTCCCCAATCCGGATGGCGTGCTGATGCCCAATATGTATGTGCAGGCGCTGCTGCCAACGGCCGTGGCGCCGGATGCCTTGCTGGTGCCCCAGCAATCGGTGGTGCGCGACCTGACGGGCAAACCCACCGTGTTTGTGGTGACGGCCGAGGACAAGGTGCAAAAGCGCGCACTGCAGCTGGATCGCGCCGTGGGCAGCCAGTGGCTGGTGGGCAGTGGCCTCAAATCGGGAGAGCGCGTGGTGGTCGATGGCTTCCAGCGCGTGAAGGATGGTGACAAGGTCAGGATCACCGAGGTGGATCTGAAAGCCCAGGCCGAGCGCGTGCGCAGCCCTGGACGCGTGCCCGGCCAGGCCGCAGCGCCGGCCCCGGCCCCGGCTGCCGCCCAGTAAGACACCCCAGAATCCAAGGCTGCATCCATGGCACAGTTTTTTATCCAGCGCCCCATTTTTGCGTGGGTGATCGCCATCATCATCATGCTGGGCGGGGCTCTCTCCATCGCCAAGCTGCCGCTGGAGCAATACCCCGAGATTGCTCCGCCGCGCGTCACCATCGGCACCCAGTACACCGGCGCATCGGCCGAGACGGTCGAGAACTCCGTCACCCAGATCATCGAGCAGCAGCTCAAGGGCATTGACAACATGCTCTACATGAGCGCGACCAGCAATGCCTCAGGCCAGGCCCGCATCACCTTGACCTTTGCGCCCGGCACCAATGTCGATGTGGCCCAGGTGCAGGTGCAAAACAAGATCCAGGGCGCCCTCAACCGTCTGCCCGAATCGGTCAAGAGCCGGGGCGTCTTCATCAACAAGGGCGGCCAGGATTTTCTGGTCACCTACAGCTTCTACTCCAAAGACCCGTCGATGACCGAGGTGGACATTGGTGACTACATCAATGCCAGCCTGGTCGATGTGATCGGGCGCCTGGAAGGCGTGGGCGACATCAATGTGTTCGGCACCTCGTATGCGATGCGCATCTGGATGGACCCGGCCAAGATGGAGAAATTCGGCCTGATGCCGTCGGACCTCAGCAATGCGCTCAATGCGCAAAATGCCCAGGTGTCGGCCGGCCAGCTCGGCGCCTTGCCAGCGGTGAGCAACCAGCAGCTCAATGCCACCATCACGGCGCGCACCAAGCTCAAGACGGTGGACCAGTTCGAGGACATCGTCCTCAAGGCCGCCACCGATGGCTCGGTGGTCACGATGAAGGATGTCGCCCGCGTTGAATTGGGCGCCGAAAACCTGAACGTGCAGGCCAAGCTCAACGGCATGCGTGGCGCTGGTATGGGCATCATCCTGGCCGATGGCGCCAATGCGATGGCGGTGTCGGATGCCGTCGCGGCCAAGCTGGCCGAGATGAAGCCGTACTTCCCCAACCAGATCGATTACTTCGTCAGCTCGGACTCCACGCCCTTTGTTCGCGCCTCTATCCATGAGGTGGTGGCTGCGCTGGGCGAAGCCATGGTGCTGGTGGTGATCGTCATGTTTGTGTTTTTGCAAAACCTGCGCGCCACCCTGATCCCGGCCATTGCCGTGCCGGTGGTGCTGCTGGGCACCTTCGGGGTGCTGTCGATTGCCGGGTACTCCATCAACACCTTGACCATGTTCGCCATGGTGCTCGCCATCGGCTTGTTGGTGGACGATGCGATCGTCGTGGTGGAAAACGTTGAGCGGGTGATGCATGAGACCGGCATGTCGCCCAAGGAGGCGACCAAGGTATCGATGCGCGAGATCACGCCAGCACTGGTCGGTATTGGCGTCACCTTGTCGGCCGTGTTTGTGCCCATGGCCTTTTTTGGCGGCTCCACCGGGGTGATCTACCGCCAGTTCTCGATCACCATCGTGGCTGCCATGGCGCTGTCGGTGTTTGTGGCGCTGACCCTGACCCCCGCGCTCTGCGCCACCCTGTTGAAGGCGCCCGAACATGCGGGCGGCCATGAACGCGCCATTCGCAAGGGGCTGCTGGGCGTTCCGGACCGGTTCTTCCGCTGGTTCAATCGCAATTTTGACCGCACTGCGAACCGCTACCAGGGCATCGTCGCGCGCAGCCTGCGCCGCGCCAAGCGCATGATGCTGATCTTTATCGCGGTGCTGCTGGGCGTGTGGCTGCTGATGCACAAGCTGCCCACCTCCTTCCTGCCTGATGAAGACCAGGGCTTTCTGTTTGTGAACGTCAACCTGCCATCGGGCGCAGCAGATGCGCGCCTGCAGGATGTTCTCGACGAGGTGCGTGAATACCTGCTGGAGCAGCCGGACATCATCAGCTTCAACCAGGTGTCGGGCCTCAATGGTGACCAAAGCTCGGCGCGCGGCTTTATCCGCCTCAAGCCCTGGGACCAGCGCACGCTCTCGTCGCAGTCGGCTGCGGCGATTGCCAACAAGGCCACCAAGGATCTGTCGCGTATCCGTGATGCCCGTGTGCTGGTGATTCTGCCGCCGGCCGTGCGCGGCCTGGGTGCCAGCTCGGGCTTCAACTTCATGGTCAAGGACATGAACAGCATCGGCCACGACGGCCTGCTGGCCGCCAGCAACCAGGTGCTGACTGCCATGCGCGCCAACCCCAATCTGACGGCAGTGCGCACCACCAACCTGGACGACGCGGCCGAGCTGCGCATCGATGTGGACGACCGCAAGGCCGCTGCGCTGGGCCTCGCTTATGCGGACATCAACAACGTGCTGTCCAGCGCCATGGGCGGCACCTATGTGAACGATTTCCTGAACAATGGCCGCGTCAAACGCGTCTACATCATGGGCGATGCGCCACACCGCATGCTGCCCCAGGACATCGCCAAATGGACAGTGCGCAACAAGAACGGCGAGATGGTGCCTTTCGGCGCCTTCTCGGACACGCACTGGGCCTATGGCTCGCCCCAGCTGCTGCGCTACAACGGCAGCCCGGCTTACGAGTTTGAAGGCCGCGCCGCACCCGGCATCAGCTCGGGTGCCGCGATGCAGGAGGTCGAGGCCATCCTGGCCAAGCTGCCGGCCGGCATGGGCTATGAATGGACGGGTGCGTCGTTGCAAGAGCGCCAGTCGGGTGCGCAGGCGCCCATGCTGTATGCGATATCGATTCTGTTTGTGTTCCTCTGTCTGGCCGCTTTGTACGAGAGCTGGACCGTGCCGCTGTCGGTGATGCTGGCCGTGCCGCTGGGGGTGATTGGCGCGCTGCTGGCCACCTATACACGGGGTTTGACGAACGACGTCTACTTCCAGGTGGGGCTTCTCACCACGGTCGGCTTAGCGGCCAAGAACGCCATCTTGATTGTGGAGTTCGCGGTGCAGCTGCAAGAGCAGGGCAAGCGCCTGTTTGATGCCACGGTCGAGGCCGTGCGCCTGCGGCTGCGCCCCATCTTGATGACCTCGCTGGCTTTTGGCTTTGGCGTGATCCCGCTGGCCATTGGCACCGGTGCCGGCGCGGGCGGGCGCAATGCGATCGGCACGGCCGTGCTGGGCGGTATGGTGGCTTCGACCGTGCTCGGTATCTTCATGGTGCCGGTGTTCTTCCTGCTGATCCGCAGCTGGTTCAGCTCCCACAGCCGCCATGACGAGACACCAGCCCAGGCCAGCACCGCGCCGGAGAGCGCGCCATGAGCCGTATCCCAAGATTTTCCATGACCTCTGCCTACCGTTTGCCGCTGTGCCTGATGGCTGCCGGCTTGCTGTCCGCCTGTAATCTGGCGCCCACTTACCAGCGCCCCGATCCTGCCGTGCCCGCCACGATCGATGGCGTGGTGCAAACTCTGCCGGCTGATTTTGTAGTGGAGCCTGCATCAGCTGACAGCTTGCAGCTGCTGCCTTGGCAGCAATGGGTCGAGAGCGCCGGCCTGCGCCAGTTGATCGAGCTGGGCCTGCAGAACAACCGCGATCTGCGCGTAGCCATTGCCAATATCGAGAAGGCCCGTGCGCAGTACGGCGTGCAGCGCGCTGACCAGTTGCCCAGCCTGAACGCCAATGCCCAAGGCAGCCGCACCCGCACTGCCGATGATCTGCGCTCTTCTGCGGCGGCCTCATCTGTCGCCAACCAGGTCAGCGTGCAGCTGGGCCTGGCGAGCTACGAGCTGGATTTTTGGGGTCGGGTGCGCAACCTGAGCGAAGCGGCCTTGCAGCAGTACCTGCTGGTCGAGGAAAACCGCCGCAGCGTGCAGCTGGGTTTGATCACCGATATCGCCAACGCCTGGGTGGCTCTGGGCAGCGACCAGCAACGCCTGCAACTGGCGCGCGACACCCTGGCCACGCGCGAGCAGGGCTATGGCCTGGTGCAGCGCATGCACCAGCTGGGCGCCACCAATGGCTTGGTGCTGGCACAGAACCAGACCGCAGTCGAGACCGCCCGCAACGATGTGGCGGCCTTTGAGTCACAAGTCGCCCGCGACCGCAATGCCCTGCAGCTGCTGGTGGGTGGCCCCATCTCTGGCGATATGCTGCCCCCGGCGCCCACGGCATCGCTCAGCAGCAATGAGGTGCAAAGTGCAGGCTCTGGCCAGCTGCTCGACGGTGCCACGCCCCAGGTCAAGCAGCCTGGCGCAGCCACAGCGATGACGGTGGTGCCGACGGGCCTGTCCTCACAAGTGCTGCTGGCCCGGCCCGATGTGGTGGCCGCCGAGCACAGCCTGCAAGCGCAGTACGCCAGCATAGGTGCGGCGCGTGCGGCGTTTTTCCCGACCATCAGCCTGACGGCCAATGCCGGCACCGCCAGCGATGCGCTGTCGGGCCTGTTCGATGGCGGCAGCCGCGCCTGGAGCTTTGTGCCCCAGATCCGTTTGCCCATTTTTGATGGTGGCCGCAACCAGGCCAACTTGGACATTGCGCAAGCCAACCGCGATGCCGCGCTGGCCCAGTACGACAAGGCCATCCAGGTGGCTTTCCGCGAGGTGAACGATGCGCTGGCGGACCGCGCCACGATGCAACGGCGTCTGAACGCGCAAGCGGCCTTGGTGCAAGCCGCCAGCCGGGTGCTGCAGCTGTCGCAGGCGCGCTTCAAGGCCGGGGCGGATGATTTTTTGACGGTGCTTGATGCGCAGCGCAGCCTCTACGCCGCACAGCAAACCCAGATCACCTTGATGCAGGCTGAGCAGGTCAACCGCATCAGCCTGTACAAGGCATTGGGCGGAGGTGCGGACGCCAAGCAGTGATGCGGTGCGAGCCGCAAATGCGCAAGGCTGCAAGGGCGATGCACGCTGCACTACCATGGCGGCATGACTGATACCTTGCGCACGCCTGCTGACCGTAACCTCTCTCCCGTGTTTGACGAAGCCACAGCGCAAGAGGTCGATGCCTTGATCGTTGGTGCCGGGCCGGTGGGCATGTTTGCCGCGTTCCAACTGGGCTTGCAAGGGGTGCAGGCCCATCTGTGCGACAGCCTGCCGCAGATGGGTGGCCAGTGCATTGCCCTGTATGCCGACAAGCCGATCTACGACATTCCCGGCATTGCGCTGTGTACCGGTCGCGAGCTGGCGGCCAAGCTGCAAGGCCAGATCCAGCCCTTCCACCCCGTTTTTCATGGCCAAAGCCAGGTGGCGCAGATGCTGCCCCATGGCGATGGCCGCTGGCGTGTGCAACTGCAGGCCATCGATGGCGCGCCAGCGCAGTGGCTGCTGGGCCGCATCGTACTTATCACCGCCGGTGTGGGTGCTTTTGTGCCCAAGCAACTGCGGCTGGAGGGGCTGGAGGCCTGGCTGGGCAGCCAGGTGTTCTACCACCCGGTGCTGGGTGATGCCTGGCTGGACCAGGTGCTGGCCGAGCAAGCAGCGCCCCGCATCGTGGTCAACGGCGGGGATGAATCTGCCGTGGAGGCGGTGTTGGCCGCCGCTGCACATCCGGCGTTGCAGGCGGCCAGCCTGGTGCTCATGCACCGCCGCGACCAGTTCAACGCCCCCGAGGCGATGCTGCAAAACCTGGCACAGCTGCGCGCAAGCGGCAGGGTGCAGGTCGTCATTGGTATGCCCCAGACGATCGATGCCGACAGCCGCTTGCAAGGCCTTGGCTATGTGGATGCAGAGGGCAAGGACCAGCAGCTGGCCTGCGACCAGCTGTGGGTGTACCAAGGCCTGTCGCCCAAGCTTGGCCCCTTGCTGGACTGGAACCTGGCGCTGGAAAAAAAGCAGCTGCAGGTGGCGACCGATACCTTTCAGACCAGCGCAGCGGGCATCTACGCTGCGGGCGATATCGTCAGCTACCCCGGCAAGCGCAAGCTGATACTGACCGGCTTTTACGAAGCCACGATGGCGGCGATGGCGGCCATTGAATATCTGCGCGGCGAGAAGCTGCTGCTGGAGTACACGACGACCAGCAAACGCCTGCATGCGCGCCTGGGCGTCTCCCATCCTGATTGATTTCTCTTTCCCTCTCTCTCCTGCTGAAACCAGTTCATGCCAAGCTCTGCACTGTCCATTCGCCATGCCCGATTTCCTGAGGATCTGGACCAGGTGATCGCCATCTTTCGCGAATACATCGCCAGTCCCAAGGCCGATCTTGGTTTTCAGAACTCCGAGCAAGAGTTTGCGGCACTGCCCGGCAAATATGCCGCGCCCCAAGGTCGGCTGCTGCTGGCCTGGCAAGGCGACACGGTGGTTGGCTGCGCGGCGTTGCGCGCCGTGGATGCCGAATGCTGCGAGCTCAAGCGGGTGTATGTGCGGCCCGCCGCGCGGGGCCTGCAGCTGGGTCGGCACCTGGTTGAGCAGATGCTGCAAGAAGCCCGTGCTGCGGGCTACCAGCGCATGGCGCTGGATGTCTTGCCTGAGTTCGAAGCCGCGCAAGCGCTGTACCGCCAACTGGGCTTTGTCGATGCGGAGCCGGTGAGCGCCAACCCGGTGCCTGGCACGGCCTTTCTGGCCCGCCGCCTGTAGTTGACTGGATAGCGGCCGCACTGCGGCGATAATTGCCTCCGAAACGAACAACAGAAGGCGTAGCGGCAATGGCGGTGATGGTGTCTTTGATTCCCGTGGTGCTGTTCATCGCACTCGGCTACGCCGCAGGGCGCATGGGCTGGGTCAAGGCCACCTCGGTGCGCGATCTGTCCAATATCGTTTTTCTGATCCTGACGCCGGCGCTGCTGTTTCGCACGATGAGCACGGTGCGTGTGCAAGAACTCAATCTGCAAACCATTGCGGTCTACTTCAGCGCGGCGGGCCTGCTGTTTGTAAGCACCTTGCTGCTGCAGGGTTTCAGCACCTTGGGCGCCGCCCGGGCGCTGGCCAACTGCTTCAGCAACAACATCATGATCGGGGTGCCGCTGGTCGGCATGGTGTTTGGGCAAGAAGGCTTGGTGACCCTGTTCACCATTGTCTCGGTCCATGCCTTGATCCTCATGACCTCGGCCACCATTGTGTTTGAGCTGGCCGTCATGCACCAACAGCAGGCAGCGCTTGGGGGCGCGCGCAGCTACCGCGCGATGGCCATTACGGTGGGCCGGGCGCTGAAAAACGGCATCATCCACCCGATTCCCTTGCCGATCATTTGCGGCCTGCTGTTCGCGCAAACGGGTCTCAAGATGCCCGAGGTGATCGATACCTCATTGCAGCTGCTGGCCCAGGCGCTGGGCCCGATGGCGCTGATGCTTGTGGGTATCACCTTGTTCTTCAGTGCGGTAGGGCGCTATCTGGTGCCGGCCAGCCGGATTGCCTTTGTCAAGCTCATCGTGCATCCGGCGCTGCTGCTTACCATCGGCTGGTTGTGGGGGCTGCGGGGCCTGCCGCTGGTGGTGCTGGCCACCGCCGCATCGCTGCCGGTGGGGGCCAATGTGTTCCTGTTCACCCAGCGTTATGAAGTGGGGCGCGAGGAGGTAACAGCCAGCATTGCGGTATCGACCAGCCTGGCCTTGGTGACCATTCCGCTGGTTCTGCTGGGCCTGGCGCAGCTGCTGAAGACCGGTTAAGCAAATAGGTCTAGGCGTCGGGATGGAGCCGGTGCTGCATCAGCAGCTCATCATGCAGCTCGCCATCAACCAGCAAGGCTGCCGGCTCGGTGCCATAGGCTTTGAACCCTGCTTGCTCGTACAAACGAATGGCGCTGGCATTGGCGGCATTGACGCTCAAGTGAATCTGCACCGCACCGGGCACCTGGCGGGCAAACGCCACACCCGCTGCCAACAGCGACTGTGCGATGCCCTGACCGCGAAAGCCCGGTTCCACATAAACACCCCACAAGGCCATGCGGTGCCGGGTTTTCAGGGCATCCTGGCGGCGAATGCCCAGCATGCCAACCAGTTGGCCCTGTGCAAAAGCACCCAGCACGCCTTGGTCGGCGCTGGACGCCAGGCGTGCTTCGATCACCGCCAGCGCGCGGTCTTTCTCTTCTTCGTAGCTGGAGCCAAAGGCGCTGGGCGAGGCGCGCAGGCCGGCCAGACGCAGCAGCTGAAAGGCGGCGGCGTCAGCGGGTGTCAGCCAGCGGATATCAAAGGCAGGCGATGGCATCGCCATCAAGGCGCGAGGCGCTCACGGATCCAATCGGCACCGTTTTGGCGGTAGCGCAGGCGGTCATGCAGCCGGCTCTTGCGGCCTTGCCAGAACTCCCAGGTATCGGGCACCAGGCGAAAGCCACCCCAGTGCGGCGGGCGCGGGGGCTTGAGCAAAAACTGCGCGCCATACTTGGCGGCATTGGTCACCAGCACCGTGCGGCTGTCGATCACCTGGCTTTGCGGGCTGGCCCAGGCGCCAATGCGCGAATCAAGCGGGCGGCTGTTGAAGTAGGCATCGCTGTCCTCGTCCGACACCTTCTCGACCCGGCCCTCGATGCGCACCACGCGCTCCAGCTCCACCCAATGGAACATCAGCGCTGCAAACGGGTTGCCGGCAATCTCGCGGCCTTTGCGGCTGTCGTAATTGGTGAACCAGACAATGCCGCGCGCGTCATAGCCCTTGATCAGCACAATGCGGGTGCTGGGCCGGGCATCGGCGCCGACGGTAGCCACCGTCATCGCGTTGGGCTCGGGCAGCTGTGAGGCGACGGCCTCGTTCATCCAGCGGTCAAACTGGTCGATGGGGGCGGCGCAAGAGGCCGCATCGTTCAGCTCTGCGCGCTCATAGCTTTTGCGCAGATCAGCAATGGAGTGGGAGAGTTCGCTCATCGCCCGATTGTGCATCGCTTTGGTGCGGGACGGCGACAAAAAAGCCTGTGGGCCGCGAGGCGCCACAGGCGGGGCAGAGAGGGGAGGGGACGCTTACTGGATCACACCGCAGCCCAGACGCGCACCGGAGTTGCCGGTGGGCTGGGTGGTGTAGTCGTCTTTGTCCTTGTGGACCACCACGGCGCGGCCCTTGATGTCGCTGGGCTTGCCGGTGCCGATCGACAGGTCCTTGGTCTCCCAGACCAGGAAGGCAGTACCGGCGGAATCGGCCATCAGGCTGGGCAGGTCACCCACATGCGATTGCGTGCCTGCCTTGCCATGCTGGTGGCCGTTGGGGTTGTAGTGGCCGCCAGCGCTCATCGCGTCGGGCGATGCGCAGTTGCCGTTTTCATGCACATGGAAGCCGTGCTCGCTGCCGGGGGCCAGGCCTTTGATCTGGGCCATCACACGCACGGTGTCGGGGTTGACCTGGTAGACGCGGAAATAGCCGCTGATGTTGTTGCCTTCGGTCGGGTTGATCGTCGCCTCGGCCACGGGGGTGGCGCGGTCGGTGGTAGCGCAAGCGCTCAGCATGGCAGCGACGGCTGCAGCGGCAGCGATTTTGGCGATAGATGGAATGCGTTGGATCATGCGAACTCTCCTGGTCCCTGGGAAAAAAGGGTTTATGACAAGCCCCTGTTTTTAGCAGCTTGGTGCTGCGCACCGTGTAGTCTGAATGCCAGAAATGGCGGCGTTGTGGCTAGTTGGGCGGAGCATCGGAGAGCAGGGCCGCCGCCAAATCCCAGACCGCTTGCGCCGCAGCGGGCAGGCTGCGCTGGCGGCGCCGCACCAGCATGATGGCCCTTTGCACCTGGGGTGCCAGCTGGCAGACCTGCAGCGCGCTGAAGCCCTGCGCCGGAATGGCCAAGCCCGGCATGATGCTGATGCCAATGCCCGCCTCGACCATGCGAAACGCGGTGGTGACATGGCCTACCTCTTGGACCACCGGGCAGTGCTCGGGCCCGCAGCCGCTTGCCAGCAGTGCGGCATCCATCAGCCGGCGGCTGCCCGATGCATGGTCAAGCAGCACCAGCGGCTCACCGCGCAGCTGGTCCCAGCGCAAGATGGCGCCGGGCCCGGCTTGTTGCAGTAGAGGGTGGGCAGGAGGCAGTACGGCGACAAAGGGGTCGTGCTGCAGGCTGATGTAGTCCAGGTCGCCCAGCTCAGGCGGCTCCACCACCACACCAAAATGCACATCGCCGCTGCGCACCTGGGCCAGCACCTCTTGCTGCAGGCGGTCCACCAGTTGCACTTGGATCTGGGGCAACTGTTGGCCGCAGGCCGCAATGCAGGCGGGCATCAGCGCGGCAGACAAGGTAGGGCTGCTGGCAATGCGCACCTGGCCGCGTGCGGCGTGGCCCACGTCGGCCACCTCGGCCAGGGTATCGGCCAGCTCCTGCAGCAAGGGCGCGGCCTTTTGGGCCAGCAGCTGGCCGGCGTCGGTCAGCAGCACCTCGCGCGTGGTGCGGTCCAGCAGCCGCACATGCAACTGGCCTTCCAGCTCGACCATCGCACGGCTCACGGCCGACTGCGTCAGTCCCAGGGTTTGGCCGGTCTGGCTGAAGCTGCGGCATTGGGCGACGCAGAGAAACACCTGGAGCTGGCGGAAGCTGACGTGCATAGTAAAAGCGAAAAACGGAGATATATGACTTTAAATCATTAATCAATCTTATAAATTAATTTTACTTTCGCACTCGAACGGCGTCCAATGGCGCTCATGAAATTCCGTCCCGACAACTTCACCCTGATGCTGGTCGCCACCGTGCTGCTGGCCAGTTTTCTGCCTGCCACTGGCCAGGTGGCCAGCAGCTTTGAGGTGTTGACCACCGCCGCCGTCGCGCTGCTGTTCTTTTTGCATGGCGCCAAGCTCTCGCGCCAGGCCATATTGGCCGGCATCATGCACTGGCGGCTGCACCTGTTTATTGTTGGTAGCACCTTTGTGGTGTTTCCGCTGCTGGGCTGGGCGCTCAAGCCGCTGCTGACGCCGCTGGTGTCGCCCGAGCTGTATGTGGGCGTCATGTTCCTCTGCGTGCTGCCGTCCACCGTGCAGTCGTCGATTGCCTTTGTATCGATGGCGCGGGGCAATATACCGGCCGCCATCTGCAGCGCATCTGCATCGACCTTGCTGGGCGTCTTCATCACCCCGCTGCTGGTGAGCGTGTTTGTTACCGCCCATGGTGCCAGCGGCTCTTTTGTCGATGCCGTCGGCAAGATCTTGCTGCAGCTTATGCTGCCCTTTGCGCTGGGCCATTTGCTGCAGCGCTGGGTGGGCCCGTTTATCAAAAAGCATGGCAAGCTCACCAAGGTGGTGGACCAGGGTTCCATCTTGCTGGTGGTCTATACGGCATTTAGCGCTGCGGTGGTCCAAGGCATCTGGCGCCAGGTGTCCGTCCAAACGCTGGTGGGCCTCTTGGTGATCAGCGCCATCATCCTGGCACTGGCCTTGCTGCTCACCACCTTCCTGTCGCGCCGCCTGGGCTTTAGCAAGGAAGACGAGATCACCGCCGTGTTCTGCGGCAGCAAAAAGAGCCTGGTGAGCGGCGTGCCCATGGCCAAGGTGCTGTTTGCCAGCAGCACGGTGGGGATGATGGTATTGCCGCTGATGCTGTTCCATCAAATGCAGCTAATGGTTTGTGGCGTGTTGGCGGCCAAGTACGCCAAGCGTGCGCAGCTGGCAGAGAAAGAGCAGCTGGCATCGGCCGCAGCCGGCAAGTAGCCAACACGTCTGGCACGGCGCCCGCGCGGGTTTACTTCAACGCGGGCGTAAAGACGATGCTGTATTTCTCCAGCGCCGGGCCCACTTCCAGCTGCAACTGGCGGCGCTTGGCCGCTGGCTTGCCACCCGCCACATTGGCGCTGATCTGGATGGCCTTGCCTTTCGCAGTGCAGCGCAGGTTGCTCAGGCTGAGGCCTGTATTGTCGTCATTGATTTCAGCAAAGCCTTGCGTATGGGCGGCCACGCCGCGCCAATGGGGCGTGTCCTCTGGCTGGTTCATCCACTGTACAAACAGGTAGGGCTGGCCGTTTTGCTCGCCTTGCACCACGCGGTAAGGCTGGGCCGCCTTTTTGCTGCCCTGGTTGCGGTTGCCGCAGAGCTGCACGCTGGTGACGCTGTCGCTGACCGTGAATCGGTTGGCGCGGGCCTCAGCAGCCTGGGCGTGATACGGAGAGAACAGCCCGGCGCACAAGGCGCTGAGGCTGGCAAGTTGGCACAAGGTGCGGTAACGCATGAAGTCAATCGCTAAGAGGTGATGGGTGGCGGCAGCCAAGCATGGCGTTGCGCTGCAAAGCCGAGCCAAACATCATAGGCCTGGGGCAAGTCGCAGCAGCGAAGATGCTGGGGCGGCAGCGGCAAATATTCGCAAAACATCGCAAGCGATTGCAATCAGGCTGGGCCTGCATGGTCAGGTTTTTTCAGGTCCGCAATCGCTTGGGCCAGCCGCACAATGCTGAGCGGGCCACAGCCCTCGGCCTCGTTGCTGACGGTCACATACGCCGGCTGCCCCTTGCCGCAGACGGCGGCCAAGGTGCTGGCCAGCAAGGCTAACGTGGGCGGATCGGGCTGCTGGATGCGGTCAAACGGCGCCAACTGCTTTTCAGCATCGGCGTAGCCATAGGGGCCGAAGATGGGGTTCACGTTCCAGCGGCAAACCAGCGGGCCCGGCCACAGCGCGCGCAGCAGCGGCAGTTGCTCGGGCATGCGCGGCATCTTGGCATGCAGGCCCAAGCAGTAGGTAGCACCGGCCTGGCGCAGAATCTGGGCCAGCTGCGGCGCTACATCGGGTCGCAGCCAGTCCGGGTCGCGCACTTCAAAGGCCACAATCGGCCGCCGCTCTGCCGGCAAGTGGGCCAGCTCGGTCTGCACGGCCAAGGCCAGTTGCTCCAGTTCTGCCAAGGTCTGCTGCAGGTTCAAAACCCGGCTCAAGGGCAGGGGGCTGAGCTGGAACAGCAGCACGCCCAGCTTGTCCAGCAGGCCTTCGCAGGCGGGGCGCACATAGCTGCTGAGGGCCAGCTCCACATTCAGAAAGGCCGGGTTGGGCTCGCGGCCACGTCCTTCTTCGCTGCGCACCTGGGCATCGCAGACCAGCGCCGGCGCCTTGACGACAAAGCGAAAGTCCGCCGGCACCTGGGCGGCATACAGCGCATATTCAGACGGGGCCAGCGGGCGGTAAAAGCTGCGGTCAATGCTGACGGTGCGCAGCAGCGGGTGCTCGGCATAGGCGCTGAGGCCCCGCTGGGCGAGGATGCGCTCGCTGTAAGCCTTGTCCCAAACCATGCCTTGCCAGCCAGGGTAGGACCAAGACGAGCCCCCCATGCGCAGCAGCGCGGGCATCGCCGGTGCTAGGTCTTCGCCGAGCAACGGATAAGCAGCGCCTACGGCCTGCGCACGGCTACGCCCTTTGGCGGCAGCGGGCGTAGGGGGCGTAGGTGATGGCGCTGCAAGGTCTTGGCTGCCGCCGGCCGGCGCAGCTGGCGTGGGCGCCAGCGCAGGCGGCGCGGGCTCGGCGCCAAACAGATCCAAATTCAGGTCGGGGGCTGGGGGCATCGCGGCCCAGTATGCCACTGACGGTGCCTGCCAGCGGGATTCGCATTGTTTGACGATTGGATCTGCAGCCGCCCCAACGCTGCGCTGTCTGCCGCATCCTTGCTACGAAAATTACATATTTCAAAACTGGCAACTGTTCAAATACTCAGTGGCCTCTGGCAGCTATGGCACACTGGCTCTTTTGCCAGAGAAGCATTGGAGCGAGCGGAGAGCATGCAAAAAATCATTGCGCAGATTGCGGCCGAGCTGAAGGTTGCGGAATCCCAGGTGACATCGGCGGTGGAATTGCTGGACAGCGGTGCGACGGTGCCCTTTATTGCCCGTTACCGCAAGGAAGCGACCGGCGGCCTGGATGACATCCAATTGCGAGACTTGGCCGAGCGCCTGACGTATTTGCGCGAGCTGCAAGACCGGCGTGAGACGGTGCTCAAAGCCATTGACGAACAAGGCAAGCTCACCGATGCGCTGCGCCTGGCCATTGCCCGCGCGCCGACAAAGCAAGAGCTGGAAGATATTTACCTGCCCTTCAAGCAAAAGCGCCGCACCAAGGGCCAGATTGCCAAGGAGTTTGGCATTGAGCCGCTGGCCGACAAACTGTTTGCCGACCCGAGCCTGGACCCGCAGCAAGAAGCCCAGGCCTTTTGCAAGCCCGCGACGGTGCTGGACGACGGCAAGCCGGGCCCAGATTTCTCGACCCCGCTGGCCGTGCTTGACGGCGTGCGCGATATTTTGTCCGAACGCTGGGCCGAAGACCCGGCCCTAGTGCAGAAGCTGCGTGAGTGGCTTTGGGCCGAAGGCCTGCTGCGCTCCAAAAAGGTAGAAGCGAAGAACGAAGCCGATCCCGAAGTCGCCAAGTTCCGCGATTACTTTGAGTACGACGAGCCAATTGGCCGCGTGCCATCGCACCGGGCATTGGCGGTGTTCCGGGGCCGCGCACTGGAAGTGCTGGAAGCCAAGCTGGTGCAGCCCGAGCTGCAACCCGGCGTGGCGCCCGAGCCGGGCCAGCCCAGCCTGGCCGAAGGCAAGATTGCCCTGCACCTGGGCTGGAGCCATACCAAACGGGCCAGCGATGACCTGATCCGCAAATGCGTGGCCTGGACTTGGAGGGTCAAACTCAGCCTGTCTACCGAGCGCGATCTCTTCTCGCGCCTGCGCGAAGATGCAGAAAAAGTGGCGATCAAGGTGTTTGGCGACAACCTGCGCGATTTGCTGCTGGCAGCGCCTGCCGGCCAGCGTGTGGTCCTGGGGCTCGATCCAGGCATCCGCACCGGTGTGAAAGTCGCCGTGGTGGACCATACTGGCAAGCTGGTGGACACCACCACCGTCTACCCACATGAGCCGCGACGCGACTGGGATGGATCGCTGGCCGTGCTGGCCCGCCTGGTGGAAAAGCACCAGATCAACCTGATTGCGATTGGCAACGGTACCGCCAGCCGCGAGACCGATAAGCTGGCCGCCGACCTGATCCGCATCGCCGAAAAGGCGGACAAGAAGATCGAGAAGGTGGTGGTCAGCGAGGCGGGTGCCTCGGTGTATTCGGCCAGCGAATTCGCGTCGCAAGAGATGCCCGATGTCGATGTCAGCCTGCGCGGTGCGGCGTCGATTGCCCGCCGTCTACAGGATCCGCTGGCCGAGCTGGTCAAGATCGACCCCAAGAGCATTGGCGTGGGCCAGTACCAGCACGATGTGAACCAAAGCGAACTGGCCCGCCAGCTCGATGCCGTGGTGGAAGACTGCGTGAACTCGGTGGGGGTGGATTTGAACACCGCGTCGGCCCCGCTGCTCAGCCGCGTGTCGGGCCTGTCGGGCACCGTTGCCAAATCGGTGGTGCGCTGGCGGGATGCCAACGGCTCCTTCAAAAACCGCAAGCAGCTGATGGATGTGGCCGGCCTCGGCGCCAAGACCTTTGAGCAAGCAGCGGGGTTTTTGCGTATCCGTGGCGGCGACAATCCGCTGGACATGACTGGCGTGCACCCGGAAACCTATGCGGTGGTCGAGCAGATCATTGCCACCACCGGCAAGCCCGTGGACCAGCTGATGGGCCGCAGCGAGGTGCTCAAGGGCTTGAAGGCTGAGCGCTTTGCCAGTGAGAAGTTTGGCGCCATCACCATCTCGGACATTCTGGGCGAGCTGGAAAAACCAGGCCGCGATCCGCGCCCCGACTTTGTCGTGGCCCGTTTCAACGAAGGCGTGGAAGACATCAAGGACCTGCGCGAAGGCATGACCTTGGAAGGCACCGTCAGCAACGTGGCCCAGTTTGGCGCCTTTGTCGATCTGGGTGTGCACCAGGATGGCCTGGTCCACGTCAGCCAGATGAGCTACAAGTTCATCGAAGACGCCCGCGAAGTCGTCAAGACCGGCCAGATCGTCAAGGTCAAGGTGCTGGAGGTGGACCCGGAGCGCAAGCGTATCAGCCTGACGATGAAGCTCGATGCCGTCGCACCCCGCCGCGATGGCCCGCGCGACAACCGTTTTGAATCGGCCGGCCGGGGCAACCAGGCTGGCGGCGGGAGGGGTGGTTACACCCAACCGGCACGCGCCAACCAACCCGCACAGCAAAACGCGATGGCGTCGGCCTTTGCCAAGCTGCAAGGCCTGAAGAAATAAGCGCCGGGCTTGTCGCCTGTGCTGACCGCAAGTGCTACCCGGCCTTGCGGTTTTTTTATGCGTGCATCGCAAAGCCTCAAAAATCAGCCAAAGATGACAGCCGCTGCGCCGAATATTGGATGTAATAGCAGCTTGCGTTTCGCCCACCCTCCGAGCTCCCCCACCCCATGCCACCCGACCAGCCCGTGCCCGACGATGTGCCCCCGGCCCAGCCCGTTCCCGGGCCAAACCGACCGCCACGTGCAGAACCGCAAGACGGGAGCCGCACCGGGAGGCGCCGCCGTATAGGCAGCTCGACCCAAGATACGCTGGCCCCGTTGCTGGCGATCGTGCCAGGTCTGCGGCTGATGGTGGGCATGGTCATTGCCGCCGTCGTCATCTTGGGGCTGTATGTGGGCCGAGATGTGCTGCTGCCGGTGGCGTTGGCGGCCCTGCTGGGATTTTTCCTGGATCCGGCGGTGAGCCGGCTCAAGCGTTGGGGCTTGCCGCGCGTGGTGTCGGTCGCCTTGGTGATGGTGCTGGCCTTGGGCGCGCTGGGCGCAGGCGCCATTTACGTGGGCGGCCAGGTGACCGGTTTGAGTGCCGAGTTGCCGACCTACCAAAACACCATTCGCCAAAAGCTGCGCAACATCAAGCCGTACTTCAATGGCCCTAGCGTCTGGGATGGCGCCGTCAAGGTGCTCAACACGGTGGAGACAGAAATTGCGCAAGGCGATGCGCGCGCACGCCGGGTGCAAAAGGTGGAAGTGCAGGAGCCGGCCGTCAAGCCGATTCAAAAGGCGCTGGAGCTGCTGGGCAAGGTGGCTGAGCCGCTGGCCACTACCGGTATCGTTTTCTTGTTTGTGGTGTTGATCTTGCTGGACCGCAGCGGCCTGCAGGACCGGTTGCTGCGGCTGATGGGGCCCAACACCCATATGGCGTCTGATGCGCTCGATGATGCTGCCACGCGCATCGGCCAGTATTTGCGCATGCAGCTTTTCGTCAACCTCAGCTACGGCGTGCCTATGGCGCTGGGCCTGTGGTGGATTGGGGTGCCCGGCGCAATTCTGTGGGGCATTTTGGCGGCGGTGCTGCGCTTTGTGCCCTATATCGGGCCCATGGCGTCTGCCGTTTTCCCGCTGACCTTGGCGTTTGCGGTGGACCCGGGCTGGAGCCTGCTGCTGTGGACCTTGGCGCTGATTTTATTGCTGGAGCTGCTGAGCAACAACGTGGTTGAGCCCTGGCTGTATGGCGCGAGCACGGGTCTGTCCACCTTGTCGATCATTCTGGCGGCAACCTTTTGGACGGCGTTGTGGGGCCCCATTGGCCTGATTTTGTCGACGCCGCTGACAGTGTGCCTGCTGGTGCTCGGGCGCTATATCCCAGGAATGGGATTTTTAGAGATTTTGCTGGGCAGCCAGGCGGTGTTTGACCCGCCGGAGAAACTGCTGCAGCGCCTGTGGCGCGGTGATGTGGACCAGGCCATCGACGTGGCTTCGGAAAATATCGACCAGGCGCTACCGCCCAAGCCCAGCCAGCAAGAACAGGCGATAGCAGTCACCCATTTCTATGACGAGGTCGCCGTGCCGGCACTGACCATTGCCGCGCAGCAGTACCGCAACGCCGCTAGCCCGCCGCAACGCCAGCGCCTGTCGGAGGCGGTGGCCATGCTGCTCAGCGGTTTGCAGCGCCACTACCGGCCCGCAGCACTTGCGCCGGTGGCAGAAGGCCAGCCGCCGACACCCACCATGGTCTGTGTCGGTATGCAATGGGATATTGACCGGCATGCCGCCACCATGGCCGCCCATGCCTTGCAGCTGAACGGTGTCGACAGCAGCACGCGTGCGGTGTCGATCGACACGGTGCTGCGCCAGGGCGATCTCTCGCTCTACGACGGCGTGCGGCATCTCTGTATTTGCAGCTTCCACCCCAATCCGCTGGGACGGCTGGGCCAAATGTGCGAGAGCCTGCGCCGGCGCTGTCCGCAGCTCAGCATCACCGTTCTGCTATTGGGCGCGCAGGGCAGGGGGCCCATGCGGGCAGAGACCTTGGGCAGCATGCGCGCACACCATGCCGTCTACCAGATCAGCGAGTTGACGCGCTTGGTAGTGGGGGAGCCAACCACCACCATGAATGCAGACAAGCCGCTTTCGCTGTGACAGCGCCGGTGGATGGAAGCCTGAGGAGGGCGGTTGCAGGGCGGCCCGGCATGGTCAATCGAAAGGCCGCTCGCGCAGCGTGTCGACCACATGATCGACAAAGCAGGTGATGCGGGCGGCTAAGGCCGTATTGCGGTAGTACACCGCGTGTATGGACTGACGCACATCCAGCAACTGGTCTTGTAGCAGTGGCAGCAAAGCGCCGCTTTCGCGGTCCGTGCGGGTCATAAAATCCGACAGGCAGACAATGCCCAAGCCGACCAAGGCCATATGGCGCAAGGTCTCGCCGCTTGATGAAGAAATCGCCGGCTGGATACGCAATAACTCCGCACTGCTATCACGTAGCGGCCAATCGTTCAGAGATTCGGGCTGGGTAAAGCCCAGCAACACATGCTGGGCCAACTGCTGGGTATCGGTAGGCGTGCCATGGCGGGCCAGATAGCCGGGGCTGGCGAGCACCCGGATGCGGCTGCTGCCCACCGGCCGCGCATGCAGGCTGGAATCCTTGAGCGCGCCAATGCGAAACGCCACATCGCTGCGCTTTTCGATCAGATCGACAATGCCTTCATGCGAGTGCAGCTCCAGCTCCACCTCGGGGTATTTCGCGCGAAAACTCTCAACCAGCGGCACCAGCACATGCAGCATAAAGGGCGTGGCAGCATCGACCCGCAGGCGCCCGGCGGGCCGCACGCGCCGGGCCGCCATCAGCTCCTCGGCCTCATCCACAGACACCAGAATGGCGCGCGCCCGCTGCAAAAAGGCGGCACCTTCCTCGGTCAGCTCCAGGCGGCGGGTGGTGCGGCGCAGCAGGGTGGTTTGCAGCTTTTCCTCCAGCCGGCCCAAAGTGCGGCTGGTGGCAGAGACGGTCTGGTCCAGCAACTCCGAGGCGGCTGTGATCGAGCCGGTATCGACCACGGCTACAAAGGCCTGCAGTTCATCGAGCGTGGTCTTCATGGTTGCGCTGGCGTCAAAGGATTTTGGTGGCGATGGTACCGAAGGATCCTCTGCAAAAGCTCCCTGCCGTGGTCTGAATGCGGACTCGGGCGATCCGCTGCGTTGTCTTCCTTGTCAATAGCTCGCTATTGACTGCAAAAGACGCCTTGCGTCTCATCCCGATCCGCATCCATCCCATTCGGCGAGGGCTTTGCAGAGGATCCTTAGTCTGCAAATATTAGCAGGGCACACTAGAGGCTATGAAGTCTTCCGCTGTTCTGTTTGCCCTGGCCATTGGCGCTTTCGCCATTGGCACCACCGAGTTTGCCCCCATGGGGCTGTTGCCCGTCATCGCCCAGGGCGTGGATGTGAGCATCCCCACCGCCGGCATGCTGGTGTCTGCCTACGCCGTGGGCGTGATGCTGGGCGCGCCGGTGATGACCTTGCTGTTCAGCCGCTTTGGCCGGCGGGCCGCGCTGGTCAGCCTGATGCTGATTTTTACCGTGGGCAATCTGCTCTCGGCACTGGCCCCCGGCTATACGACCTTGCTGCTGTCACGCTTGGTGACCAGCCTCAACCATGGCGCTTTCTTTGGCATTGGCGCCGTGGTGGCGGCCAGCGTGGTGCCCAAGGACAAGCAGGCCAGCGCCATTGCAGCCATGTTCATGGGACTGACGGTGGCCAATATCGGCGGCGTGCCCGCTGCCACCTGGATCGGCCAGCAAGTGGGCTGGCGGCTGGCCTTTGCCGGCACGGCCGCGCTGGGCCTGGTCACGATCGCTGCGCTGTGGATGGTGCTGCCTAAAGGCGCGCCTGGCACACGGCCCGATGTGCGCCGCGAACTGAAGGTGCTCACGCGCCCCGAGGTGCTGCTGGCCATGGGCACCACCGTGCTGGGCGCCGGCTCCATGTTTACGCTTTACACCTATGTGGCCCCGGTGCTGACCGAGATCACCCATGCCAGCCCCAGCTTTATCGCCTTCGCACTGGTGCTGATTGGCGTCGGCTTCACCATCGGCAACAGCCTGGGCGGTCGCCTGGCTGACTGGTCACTCGATGGCGCCACCCGACTGATTCTGCTGGCCCTGGCCCTCATCATGCTGGTGCTGCCTTGGGCGCTAACCAGCCATGTGGGCGCAGGCATCGGTCTGGTGGTGTGGGGCGCTGCTGCTTTTGGCATGGTGCCGCCCGTGCAGATGCGGGTGATGCAGGCGGCGGCCGAGGCGCCAGGCCTGGCTTCGTCCGTCAATGTGGGCGCCTTCAACCTGGGCAATGCCGTGGGCGCTGCGTTGGGGGGCGCCGTGATTAGCCAAGGGCTGGGTTATGAGGCCGTGCCCTGGGCAGGTGCTGCACTGGCGGCGGCTGGCCTCGGTCTTGTGTTTCTCCAGGGCCGTATGCGCCGAGGGCAAGCTTTGTCGGTGACGGCTGCCAAGCTTTAAACCGCGTGGGCTGAAAGGCTCCTGGTGCAGACATCTGGCTGCACCAGGAGCTTTTTGCGTTCTAGCGGTGATGCTGCGTCGACGGGATGGCAGCGTGCGCTAATCATTGATATTTATTCAAAAGAATATTGCGGATACAGGGCTTTATCCGCAAGGATGAAAAGCGCACACTGGATGCCAATGCGATGAGGGCTTGGCTAAATTACTGCCGATGCAGGCCCGCCGCTCATCGTTCTCTGTATTTTTCTCAAGGAGTTTTTCATGGCTATTCCTCGATTTGGCGTTGGTACTTTCCGTCTGCAAGGCCAAGTGGTCGTCGATTCGGTGCGCAACGCACTGGAGCTGGGCTACCGGGCAGTCGATACCGCGCAGATCTACGGCAACGAAGCCGAAGTGGGCCAAGCCATTGCCGACAGCGGCGTGGCGCGCGAAGAGCTGTTTGTCACCACCAAGATATGGACCGACAACTACAGCCAGTCCAAGCTGATTCCCAGCCTGAAAGACAGCCTTAAAAAGCTGCGCAGCGACTATGTGGATCTGACCCTGATCCACTGGCCTGCACCCGGCAATGGCGTGGCGCTTCAAGAGTTCATGACGGCGTTGGCAGAAGCCAAAGCCCAGGGCCTGACCCGCCAGATTGGCATCTCCAACTTCAACATCGACCTGACCCGCCAGGCCATCGCCGCCCTGGGAGCAGGGGAGATCGCCACCAACCAGATCGAGCTGAGCCCTTACCTGCAGAGCCACCAACTGACGGCCTTTCTCCAGGAGCAGGGCATTGCCGTGACCTCGTACATGACGCTGGCCTACGGCAAGGTGCTGAAGGACCCGGTGCTGGCCGAGATCGCCAGCAAGCACCAGGCCACCGTCGCCCAAGTCGCGCTGGCCTGGGCCTTGCAACTGGGCTACGCCGTCATCCCGTCTTCGACCAAGCGCGAGAACCTGGCCAGCAACCTGCTGGCCCAGCAACTGGTGCTGGATACCAATGACATGGCGCGTATCGCCCAATTGGAGCGCAATGGCCGTGAGGTGAATCCTGAGGGACTGGCGCCTATCTGGGATTGAGCGGGGAAGGGCGTTGGTATGAATGGCCTGCCGCAGTGCAGGCCTTTTTATGCAAAGGAGCCGGCTGAGCCGCTAGGATGCGCGCAAACAATACGTAAGGAAATGTATGCGCATCCTGATAGCGCTGGGTTTGCTGCTGACAGGCGCTGCCCAGGCCCAAGAGGTGTACCGCTGCGGCAATAGCTATAGCTCCGAGCCCTGCAAAAATGCCAAGACCATTGATGTCACGCCTGCAGTCAGCAACCCGCATGGACCGCTGACCCGACTGATCTACCTCTGTAAACGACCGGATAATACCGAGCTGTGGTGGATTGACCGACCATGTTCACAGGAGCGGTGGGACCTGATCGAGGGCGTCAGGGTGCCCAGCAATGTGGACTGGAAAACCCAAATGGCCATTGCCCAACGAAAACGGGCGGACGATGCGCGGCGAGCCAGGCATGCGCGTCATCATTACCATTCGGCTGCGCCTGGCAGTGGACGATCCAACGAGGCGCGTTGCGAGGAATTTAGGCAAAGGGTGGAATATTTGGATTCCGCCGCCAGGGCTGGCGGTACCGCACGCAAGATGGAATGGATCCGTGAAGAACGGCAACGGGCGCGGGACGAGCAATTCCGGGCCGGGTGCTGAGGTTCCTGTTACAGCCCTTGCATGCGCTGAAGGGTTGACGACCGGCAGGCAGCTACACTGCGCAGCAGGAGGAACGGCACGATGGATTGGGCAAGATGGCAGATGGAAATTGACCGGCAAGTCGCTTGGATGCTTTTTTGGTCGTTGGTGGGAACGGTGATTTCGTTCTGGGTCGGCTATGAAATCTTGAAGTCCGCGATCAAGAATGGCATCAACGCGTCGAAATTGGGTGACCGCCAGAAGTTGTTGCAGCCAGCGCCGCCACCGGTTGCGCCTGCAGGCTACCGCTGGGTGCTGGTCAAAGACGACAAGTCAGGGCCCGACATACGGCCTGAGCGCTGAGCGCGAGAAGCTGAAGGATCCAGGTCACGTTGAAAGTTGTGCAGCTACCAAGGCTGAAGCTTGCTACTTAGGTAATTGATACGATGTATATTATGTTAAGTCGAATTTCTACCTAGCTGCGCACTACCACTTCTCCGACAACATCAAACCTGCCCCGCCGCTGGGAACCGAAGTTACTTTGTTGCCAAACCGAGGGTTAACCACGGCGGATGCAGCCTTTCGATCTATCGTTTTACTAAGACAATTTCGTGTCAATTGATACGAGGAAAAGTTATATGAAAAACGAACGATCGCTGGGTGCCGTGCCCGCACGCTACAGCATGGCTGCCCTGGCAGCCATTGTTGCGCTGACGATGACGGCCTGTGGTGGCTCCAGCCACAACGACAAAGAAGATCTGGTGAGCACGGCCTGCGAGGCTGGCACGTCGGATGGTTCGGTGGTGGTGGGTTCCGGCTTGCCGGGCGATCCTTCGTTCCCTGAGCTAGCTTCGGGCTACCGCACTGGCAAGAAGGTCGTCGAAGGCCATCAATACATGGTGGTCACTGCCAATCCTCTGGCCTCCAAGGCGGGTTGCGAGGTGCTGAAGTCTGGCGGCTCTGCGGTCGATGCGGCGGTTGCCGTGCAAATGGTGCTGGGTCTGGTGGAGCCCCAATCCAGCGGTATTGGCGGTGGCGCCTTTATGCTGTACTACGATGCAGCGACCAAAAAAGTCACGGCCTATGACGGCCGCGAAACGGCACCTGCTGCCGCGACGCCTGATTACCTGCGCTATATCGACAGCGGTACGCAAACGACGCCGCTGCCCAGCGCCCGTGCCAGCGGCCGCTCCATCGGCACGCCTGGCGCCGTGCGCATGCTGGACCTGGCCCACAAGGAACACGGCGCCAAGCCCTGGAAGGACCTGATCCAGCCGGGTATCGACCTGGCTACCAATGGTTTCAAGATCAGCGGCCGTATGTCGGATGCACTGGCCGGTGCCAAGACGGCATTGCAGGCGGATGCCGACGCCCTCGCCTTGTACTTCAATGCCGATGGCTCCACCAAGGGCCTGGGTGAGACTTTCAAGAACCCTGCCTATGCAGCCACTCTGACCAAGATGGCGACTGGTGGTGCCGATGCGTTCTACACCGGAGCTGTGGCACAAGGCATCGTCGACAAGATCGCCGTAGCCCAGAACGTGACCACCGGCGCGCCCATCACGCCCGGCGTGACGACGATGAGCGATTTGGCTGGCTACCAGGCCAAAAAGCGCGACGCTGTTTGCACGACCTACCGCGCCAAGTATGTGATCTGCGGCATGCCACCACCCTCGTCCGGCGGTATTGCTGTGGCCCAAGCCATGGGCGTGCTGGAGAACTTTGACCTGGCTCCCCACAAGCCCACTGCACTGGATCTGGAAGGCGGCAAGCCCACTGCCATGGGCGTTCACCTGGTGAGCGAAGCCGAGCGCATGGCCTATTCCGACCGCGACATGTATGTGGCCGACACCGACTTCACCCCCCTGCCCGGCCCGCTGAACAGCACCTTGCTGGACAAGAGCTACCTGAAGTCGCGTGCTGCGCTGATCTCGCCGACCCAAAGCATGGGCACCGCCACAGCCGGCCAGTTTGGCAACACCCGTATGGGCGTGGGCAAGGTGGCGGAAGCTGGCACCACGCACATGACCATTGTCGATGGCAAGGGCAATGTGGTGAGCATGACCACCACGGTGGAAGCGGGCATGGGTTCGTACCACATGACCCAGGGCTTTATCCTGAACAACCAGCTGACCGACTTCTCGGCCGCGCCGACCACCGCCGATGGCCTGCCGATCGCCAACAAGCTGGAAGCCGGCAAGCGCCCACGCAGCTCGATGGCCCCTACCATCGTGTTTGATGCGACCGCTGATGGCCAGCCTGGTGCCTTCAAGATGGCTACCGGCTCGCCCGGCGGTGCCACCATCATCCAGTTTGTGACCAAGACTTTGGTTGGCGCGCTGGACTGGGGCCTGGATGCCCAGCAAGCCACCAACTTGGTGAACTTTGGCGCCTCCAACAGCCGCACCACCAACCTAGGCGGCGAGCACCCCAATATCAATGCCACCAACAGCGGTGACAACGATCCTTTGGTGCTGGCACTGCGCGCTATGGGCCATACCGTGTCGGTCAATGCGCAATCCAGCGGTGTAGGCACCGTTATCCGCACCGCCAATGCGGCTGGTGAGGCACGCCTGAGCGGTGGCGCCGATCCACGCCGTGAAGGTGTGGTGCTGGGCGATACCTACAAGGCCAAGTAAGCCTCGGGTTTCAGCAACGTCAAAAAGCCGCTGCGGGTTACTGCCCGCAGCGGCTTTTTTGTTTTTGGCGTCCGAAATTACGCAGCCACTTGCGCCGGCAGCTCTTGGCGCTGCAAGTGCTGGTTGATCTGCTCGATCACCGGCAGCAGGTCGGCCACGCTATCAATCACAAAATGCGCGCCGGCGCTCCGCAATTGCTCGTTGGCGCTGCTGCGGATGTCGGCTTGCTTGTCGGAGCTGAGCGCCTGCCATTCCGGCAAGGACAGGCCATTGGCATTGCCGCTGATGGCCACGCCGACGGTCCAGCACCCAGCATTCAAGCCTTCGGCAATTCCTACGCCGGTGTCGTCCACCTTCACCACGGTCGATGCCGGCCAGATACCCAGGTCGGCAAAGCAGCGGTACATCATCAAGGGGCTGGGACGGCCTGCCGCCAGGTCGCCTGCGCAGACGATATTGTCCGGCGCATAGCCGGCGCGGGCGGCGATGGGTTCGAGCACATCCATGATCGGGCGGTTGTAGCCGGTGGTGCTGCCGATCTTGATGCCATCCAAGCGCAGGCGGTTGACGACCTCCAACGCGCCGGGGATAAAGTCTGCAAAGTCGCCGACCACGCGGGCGTTCATCGGCGTGAACACTTCGTAGAGGTGGTCGATATCGCTGTTGGCCACCGGCTTGCCATAACGGCTCTCCCACTGGGCTGCCACCTCGGGCAGTTGGCAAAGCGCCGCAATATGGTCCCATTTTGCTGAACCCATCGGGCCACGTGCCTGGGGAATGCTGATGTCGATGCCGAAATCTTTGAACAGCTGCACAAAGGCACCCATGGGGGCGCGTGAGCCAAAGTCGAGAATCGTGCCGGCCCAGTCAAAAACAACGGCTTGCACTCGGTGCGGGTTGTGAAAATTCGTCATGCATGTCCTCTGCCCCATGGCCTGGCCACTGGCCAGGGTCTTGTCGGGGTATGTCTATATAAGAGATCTGTCGTTCAGCGAGCCCTGCCCGCGCTTACCAGTTGGCAAAGGTGTCGTGCGCGACGCCAAAGCCGGTGCTGGCTCCCGTGCCGCTGGTCACGATGGCCACGCGGGTGGCTGCATCCGGTGCTTCAATAAAGCAGTCCGTCTGCGGTGCCGAGGGGTAGATACCCACCCAGCGCTCGGTCACACGGTAGTCCTCAATGTGCAGCGCCTCCTGCATATGTCGCAGCATCAAGGTATCGACGTGGTCCTGCGCAAAAGGCTGGACGGCGGCGCCGTAGTGGTGCGAATCGCCGACCACCAGGCTGCCATCGGCACTCTGGACGACGATCAGGTGGATGCCATGGGCAAGGCTCTCGCCCTCTTCCTGCTGTAGTTGCTGCAGCAAGGCCTGCGCTTGGGGCAGCTTGCTGTAGCCGTGGTAGCGCACGAGGCTCAGGTCGCCCATCACCGATGCATTCAGCCTAAAAGCGGCCGCCGGCTGTACCCGCAGCATTTGCAGCTGGCACAGCTGTACCTGGTGCTTGGCAAACAGATCGCTGTAGAGGCCGTGAATATCCGCATTGGTGCAGACGACCACCCGCTCGGCATGCAACTGGCCTTTGGCGGTCACCACCTTGGGCGTGGCTACTTCCAGCACCGCCTCGCCAAAGCGGAAAGTGACTTGCATCTGCTCGGCCAGCCAGCGGGTGAGCTGGGCAATGGCATCGCGTGATTCCACCCGCAGGTCAATGGGGCTGTGCAAGACGGCCTTGGCCTGGTCCAGCCGCAGCTCGGGCGCATGGCGGGCGGCCTCTTCGGCAGTCCACAGTGCGCAGTTCACGCTCTGGGCCATATCGGTTTGCATAAAGGCCTGCAGCACCTCTAGCGCCTTGCCGCGTGTTGCGACCAGGTTCAGGCCCTGGTGCTGCACAGCAATGCCGGCTTTGGGCGCAATCTCGGCCCACACGTCGCGCGCATGGCGGGCGCGGCGCCAGGTGTCCCCTGCCCCTTGGCCGGTCACCGTCACAAAGCCAAAGTTGCGGATCGAGGCGCTCACACAGGCGGCATCGCGGTCCACCACGCAGACCTTCAAACCCCGGCGTGCGGCCTCATAGGCATGGGCCAGGCCCACAATGCCTGCGCCCACCACAATCACATCGAAACTGGTACTTCCCACCGTCATTCCTGTCTTTCCTTGTGCTATGTCTGTCGTATCTGTCATCGCGGTCAGCGTTGCCGCCAGGCTTGGGTGCGCTTGCTTAGCCACCAGCCCAATACCTGGTAGAGCACGGTCACCACGCAGCTGATGGCGGCGATCATCACGGCCATCGCAGCGGCGGCAGCCATGTCACCGGCTTCGTCCAGGTTCAAGATGGCGACGGCGCCCAGGCGGGTTTCTGGCGAGTAGAGAAAGACCACCGCCGAGATGGTGGTCATCGCGGCCACAAAGAAGTAGCGCGACACCTCCAGCAAAGCCGGCAGGCACATGGGCAAGGTGACGGTCCACAAGGTACGGTAGAACGGCACCTTGAGCGAGGCGCTCACGGCTTCAAACTCGCCATCAATGGCCTTCAAGGCGGTTACCAAGGTCATATGGCCCGTGGTGTAGTAGTGCATCACCGTACACAGCACCATCAAAGGCATGGTCTGGTAGAGAAAGTTCAGCGGGTTGCCGGGGGCGTTGAAAAAGAAGATGTAGCCCAGGCCCAGCACCAGGCCGGGTACGGCCATGGGCAGCATCGCCAGCATGCGCAGCACAGGGCGCAAGGCGGGTAGGCCCTTGGTTTTTTCCAACAGATAAGCGCCCATGAAGACCACCACCGGCCCCACTACGGCGGCACAGGCGGCCATGGTCAGGCTGTTGAAGACGGCGGTATCGACACCCGCATCCACCAGCCCGCTGGTGTAGTGCGCCAGGGTCAGCCCCAGCTGGTAAGGCCAGAACTGCACCAGCGAGGCAAAGATGGCCATGCCGAACATGGCCAGCATCATCGCGGCCAGCACCCAGCACAGCAAGCTGCAAAAGCGGTCGGTGGCTGCATGGCGGCTGGGTTGCAGCACCACGGCGCGGGTGGTCAGCACAGCGGTTTGTTTTTTCTGCACCTGGCGGTCAATCGCGTAGGTGATGACGGCCGGCAGCAGCAGCAGCAAGGCCACCACGGCACCACGCTGGAAATCTTGCTGCCCAATCACCAGCTTGAACACATCGGTGGCCAGCATATTGAAGTTGCCGCCAATCACCTTGGGGATACCGAAATCGGTGATCACCAAAGTAAAGACCACCAACGCGGCAGACACCACGCCGTAGCGCGCTGCCGGCAAGGTCACCGTCAAAAACTGGCGCGTGCGGCTGGCCCCCAGCGCAGTGGCGGCCTCGTACAGGCGCTGGTCGCCCAGGCTTAGCGCGGTGATCAGAATCATCAGCGCATGCGGAAAGGTGGCAAAGCACTGGGCCAGCACAATGCCGGGCGCGCCGTAGATGCTGTCGAAACCCAAGGCAGTGAGAGCGGACTTGAGCACGCCCTGGTTGCCAAACCAGTAGATCAGCGAGATGGCAGACAACAGCGACGGCGCCAACAATGGCAGCAGGCTGATGCTGCGCAGCAGGCCCTTGGCGCGCATGCCGGAGCGGGTGATGGCATAGGCAAAGCCAAAGGCCAAGGGGATGACGAATACCGTCACCATCAGCGATACCCAAAGGCTGTTCCAGAGGCTGTTCAGCAGCGCGGGAGATTGGAAGTAGCGGACAAAGCGCATGAAGGCCGAACCGCCCTCGCCCGAAGTGGGCGCAAAGGCCTGGCCCAGCAAGGCGGCCAACGGTGCCAGCAAGCCGATGACGAGCAGCGCGGTGATGACGACCAGCGCCAGTTGCGCGATGCGGTCGCTGGGTGCTGCGCGTATGCCGGTATGGCGGGTGGGCGCGGTGGGCGCCGATACGGATGAGGTCATAGTATGGTCGTAAAGCCCCATGGCCTGGGGCATGGCCGCGAGCGGCCCCGGCCCCGGCGCTTGCCGGGGCAGTGTTCGGGCTCAGGCAGTCTGGGCAAAAATCTTCAGCTGTTGCGCATGGATGGAGAACTGCAGCCAACGGCCGGGCTGGATATCCAGCTGCACGCACTGCGCGGGGCTGAGCTGCAGCTGCACATGGCGCTCTGCCAGGCGCTGCACATCGACATGGACGATGCAGACGGGCCCCAGAAACTCCAGCTGCTCCACCACGCCCGTCAGCACGGGCGAGCCATTGGGTGCCGGCGCACTGCCAATAGGTGGCAGGGCGGTGCAGTCATGCACGCTGCAGTCTTCGGGCCGCAAGTACACATCCAGGCCTTGGCCTGGCAACAGGCGTGGGGCTTGCGGGCAGTACAGCTTGTGGCCGGCCAAGGTGATGCCGCCGTTGCCGGTGGCCAGTGCCTGCAGCTTGTTGGCCTTGCCAATAAAGTTCGCCACAAAAGGGGTGGCGGGGCGTTGGTAAATATCGCGGGGGGTGCCGACCTGCTCAACCACGCCGTGGTTCATGACAACCACGCGGTCGGCCATGGCCATGGCTTCTTCTTGGTCGTGCGTGACCATGATGGTGGTGACATACAGGCGCTGCTGCAGTGCGCGGATTTCGTTGCGCAGGTGCACGCGCACCGTGGCGTCCAGGGCCGACAGCGGCTCATCAAGCAGCAGCAGGCCGGGCGACATGGCCAGCGCACGGGCCAGCGCCACGCGCTGCTGCTGGCCGCCGGAGAGTTGCGCGGGGTACTTGCCGCCGCTGACGGACAGGCCCACGGTGTCCAGCAGGCTTTGCACCTTCTGTGCCACCAGGGCCTTGGGTTGGCGCTGGCTGACGAGGCCGTAGGCCACGTTGTCAGCCACCGTCAGATTGGGAAACAACGCATACGACTGGAACACGATCCCGTAGTCCCGCTGGGATGCGGGCAGGTTGGAGATGTTCTTGCCGTCTTGCCAGATCTCGCCTGCCGTCTGGGCTTCCAGCCCCGCAATCGCACGCAACAAGGTGGTTTTGCCGCAGCCCGAGGGCCCCAGAAAACATACCAGCTCGCCCCTGCGGATTTGCAGGTTGATGGACTGCAAGGCGGTAAAGCTGCCAAAGGACTTGTGCAGATGGCGTATCTCCAAAAAGGGCGTGCAGCCCTCTTCGCTGCCACTGCGCTGGCCCTGGCTACTGGGCTCAAAGGCATACGAGGTATCGCGCACGGATGCGGTCAGCTCTGTCTGGCTTTGTTCAACTGGCAAACGCGTTGTCTCCCTGTCGCTCACTTCTTGGCCTCGCTCTTGGCGTCGTAACGCTTGGTCCATTCAGCCAGCACGCGATCGCGGCTATCGGCCATTTTGGAGAAGTCCAGCGGGATCAGGCGTGACTCGTAGTCGGCAGGGATATTGGCCAGCTTGGGGGCGACACCAGGCATGGCGGTCACGGCAAAGTTCTTGCCGTACAGCTCCATGGCATCCTTGCTCACCGCCCAGTCCACCAGCTTTTGTGCGGCATCTGCATGCTTGGTGCCCTTGTAGATGCTCACGCCTTCCAGATCCCAGCCCAGGCCTTCCTTGGGAAACACCAGCTCGATCGGTGCGCCCTTGGCCTTGTTGGCGTGTGCGCGGTATTCAAACGAGATACCGGCAACGTACTCGCCCTGCGCGGCCATGTTGCAGGGCTTGGAGCCCGAGTGGGTGTACTGCGCGATGTTTTCGTGCAGCGCATCCATGTACTTCCAGCCGCCGCCCTTGCCGTTGTCGTCGCCAAACAGCTGCAGCCAGGCTGCCACGTCGAAGTAGCCGGTGCCGCTGGATGCGGGGTTGGGCATCACCACCTGGCCCTTGAACTCAGGCTTGGTCAGGTCTTGCCAGCTGGTGGGCATGGGGATGTTGCGCTTCTTGGCTTCCACGGTGTTGAAGCAAACGGTGGCGCCAAACACATCCATACCGACCCAGCTGGGTGGGTTCTTACTGTCGCGGTACTTGGCGGTGATCGCCTCCAGGCCCTTGGGCGCATAGGCCTGGAGCATGTCGTTCTTGTCAAAAATAGCCAGGCTGGAGGCGGCAACGCCCATGATCACGTCAGCCTTGGGGTTGGCTTTTTCTGCCAGCAGCTTGGCCGTTATGACGCCGGTGGAGTCACGCACCCACTTGAGCGCGATCTCTGGGTGGCTCTTGTTGAATGCCGTTTCATAGGCCTTGAGCTGGTCCATTTCGAGGGCGGTGTAGACCGTCAGTTCGGTCTTTTGGGCATACACCAGGCCGGTGGCGGCCATGGCGGCAGCCGCGGCTACCAGCTTTTTCCAGTTCTTCATTGCGTACTCTCTCGCCTGGGTTAATAGGATCGATGGAGTATCTGAGGCGGTTATGACATCTGCATGGCAGATTGGCGAACTTTGGATGACAAACGGACGCCAGCACAATGAGCGGCAATCAGCATTTTTTCAAATCTCTACAAAAACTATGAATGCTCGGGTGATCGATAGCTTTTCGCCGTGCGCTCGCGGCGTATTCCAATTCCGGCACTGAGGCATTGGCCAACCTTTATGCTGCCTGCATGTCATCAGCCACCTGGATCGCCTATATCGACGGCAGCGCCCTGCCCAACCCCGGGCGCATGCGCATTGGCGGCATTGCCTATGCGCCGGATGGGGCCAGCTACCCGTTCAGCCAAGCGTTGGCCCACACCGGCTGCAATAACGAGGCTGAGGCGGTTGCTGCGATCCACGCCCTTACCTGGCTACAAAGCATGGGCGCCCGCGAAGTGCTGCTGCATACCGACAGCAGCATTTTGGCGGCGCAGATGGCAGAGCCTGCCGCCAAACCTATTGCCCGCCTTGCCGCGCTTTACGACCAGGCCCGCGCGCTGCGTGCAGGCTTTGCCCAGCTGGAAGTGCGCTGGGTGCCCCGCCACAAAAACACGGTGGCAGATGCCCTGGCAAGGGGTGATGCTGAGCCAAGCACAGATACGGCAGACAGGGTCGCCGCAACCCACATCGCCTGAAACGCAATATCGCTTAGCTAGAAAGTCCTCCCCCGCTCGGTTGCAGCTGCTTTAGATCTTGCCCCTACGGCGGGAGCCCGGCAGCATACGCACAGGCCTAGCCGTTGGCGCCGAGCTGCGCATAGGCCGGCGCCCATTGGCTGCCACAGCATCAGCAGTCGGTGTGGCATTCCCTCCCCTACCTGCGTTTTGGGCGACAGCGCTTTGCGCCATTTCGAGCCTGAGCTGGGCCAATGCGTTTTCATGCTGGTGGCTTTGTAGTGCAAGCGCCTGGGTATGGGTGGCTTCTGCCGTTTGCAGGCGGTGCAGCAGCTGCTGCACCTCTGCCTGTGCATGCTGCAGTTGCCCCGCCTGCAGTTCGCTCTGCGCTTGCAGCCCCTGTCGTTCCTGCTGCCATTGCGCATCCAGCTTGGCATGTGTTTCTTGCTCGGCGCGCTGCGCTGCCATGGCTTGCTTGGTTTCCTGGCGCGCACGGTCCAGATCTTGCAGTACCCGGTGCTGTTGCTGCTGCGCGCTGTGCTGCAGCTCGCGCAGCTGCTCGGCATGGGCCAGGTCGGCTTCATCGCGGGCTTTTCGGTTGGCAAACAGCTCTTGCTCCAGGGACTGCAGCCGTTGCTGCTGGGTGGCTGCCAACTGGTCCTTTTGGCGGCCCGCTTGCTCCAGGTCGCTCAGCCGGGCGCCTTGCATCTTAATTTGTGCATGCGCCACAGCCAGGGCTTGCTCGGTGGTCGCGCGCTGCTGGGCCAAGTGGTTGCGCTCTTGTTCCAGCGCTTGCTGGGCGTCGTCCAGCGCCTGTTGTTGCGCTTGCAGATCTTGTCGCACAGGCTCCAGTTCTGCATCCGCAGCTTGTGCCGCTTGGGCCTGCACCTGCTCCCAAACTTGTTGCATGGCCTGCACCAGCGCGGCAGGCAAACCGCTGCCGATGGAGAGATCTACAGCGCCTGACTGGGTTTGCCCCCCTACCCCACCCAGGCGTGGCCCCAAGGTGGCGAACCAGCCTTCCAGCATAGGGCTGACCGTATTGGGCGAGCCCCGGCCAATTTTTTGGCGTACCCGCTCAATGGTGGGGCGTTTGCCCTCCAGCAGCAGGGCATCGGCCGCTTGCCAGACATCTTCTTTTTGCACGCTGCGCGTGGCACGCGAAATGTCCATTTTCTGAGTCCTTTTCCAATTACTATCGATAAGAGATTGTTATCGCAAGTAATATGCTTGTTGTATGTAATATATCATACATAGCATGTAATATTTAATCAATATGAAGTCATACATTCCACTCCCTGCACCTCTGGATACGGATTTGCTGCCTGCTGCGCCTCCCGGAGCCGCCCCACTGCAGCCAGAGCTGTTGTCCGCGTCGGCCGAGGATGCTTTGCGCGCACTGCGGCTGGAGGCCGCTTCTGAAAACACCACCAGCAGCTACCAAAGTGCGCTGCGCTATTGGGCCGCCTGGTACTGGTTGCGCTATGGCCAGCCCATCGCCCTGCCCTTGCCGGCCAATGTGGTGCTGCAGTTTGTGACGGACCATGGCGAGCACCTGACCGCGCAGGGTGCGCAGTCCGGCTTGCCCGCCGAGATGGATGCGCAACTGGTGCAGCAAGGCTTTAAGGGAAAACTGGGGACTTTGGCACATTCGACCCTGGTGCACCGGATTGCGGTGCTCTCCAAAGCACACAGCCACCAGGCCTTGCCCAACCCCTGCCACAGCACGGAGGTGCGCGAGGCGATGTCGCACCTGCGCAAGGCCTATGCGCGCCGGGGCAAGCTGGAGCAAAAAAAGGCCGCCCTCACCCGCCCCTTGTTGGAGCAGCTGCTGGCGACCTGCGATGACAGCCTCAAAGGCCAGCGCGACCGCGCCCTGCTGTTGTTTGCCTGGGCCAGCGGGGGGCGACGGAGATCAGAGGTGGCAGACGCCCGCATGGAATGGCTGCAAACCATGGGCCCGGGCCAGTATCTCTATGACTTGCGCCTGTCCAAGACCAACCAGTCTGGGTCAGCGCGGCCGGAGAACTTCAAGCCCGTTGTCGGCGTGGCCGGTGCTGCGTTGGCCCAATGGCTTGATGCGGCGGGTATCAGCGAAGGCGCGCTGTTCAGGCGCATTTTCAAAAATGGGAAAGTCGGCGATGCCGCCTTGAGCGCCCTGTCGGTCAACAACATCGTCAAGGAGCGCTGTGCGCTGGCGGGGGTCGAGGGGGATTTTTCTGCGCATTCGCTGCGCTCGGGCTTTGTGACCGAGGCCGGCCGGCAGAACATGGCCTTGGCCGACACAATGGCGATGACCGGCCACCAGAGTGCGGCAACGGTGCTGGGTTACTTCCGCGCCGAGGCACCACTGGCCAACAAGGCTGCGCGCCTGCTGGATGATCCGCAGACTGACTAAGCCAGCTGCGCAGAGCTTGTTTGGATCAATCCAGCGCCGTGGGCAGCAGCAACACCAACAGCATCAGCCCGCCCATCAGCACCAGCTGGTGCAGCATGTAATAAGGCAGACTGTGGCGTCCCAACCAAGCGAGGCCGCGACTGAGTGGATTTTGCGCAGGCCGGGCCAGATACGCTGGCAGCCACGCATCGGCCTTTGCGATTTGCTGGCGGCCGACCTGGAAGCCCAGCAGCATGGTGCCCAACCAAGGCAGAAGAGGCACAAAATCCTCAGTAGCAGGCTTGCGCGTTACCAAGCCCAAGGGGCTGAGGGGCTTGGTATTCAGCAGTTCGACCAGGGAGGCGGGCAAGCCGCTGGCCGCAAAGCGGTAGAGACCTGGCGCGAGCAGACAGAGCATCGCCACTGACAACAGCACGCGATCGCTGCAGCGCTGCATCAGCCGCAATAGCAGTAGCATCACCGCCATCCCATGCAGCACACCAAAGTAGATATAGCTGCTGGGAAACACCAAGTAAGAGCCGGCGCTGACCAGCAGTGAGCAGCCCGCTACCAGCAGCCAGCGGCGGTAAAACCGTGAGGCGTTAGTCTGCTTGCTGTGTGCGGCGGCTTGCGCCAGGCCAGCACATAGCAAAAACAGGCTGACGATGGCGCTGCGCTGCCAGGTCCAAAAGGGATCCCGGTAAAAATCCTGCCGCCACAGCTGCAGGTAGTTGAGGTCAAAACAGAAATGAAAAGCCGTCATCCAGACCATGGCCAGGCCCCGCAGCACATCCAGGCGATCCCAGCGATCACGCGGCGCGCGGGGCTCTGAATCAGCGAAAGTGACGGGGTGGAACTGGGTGGGCATAGATCAAACACTTGGGCTGCGCTATCGTGCCACAGCTGCATCGTTGCCGCAGCCTGGCGTTGTTGGCAAGCAGCAATCCAGCGACCTCTTTTTTGGACGCTGGATATGAAAAAGCCTGTCGCACTTGCATGCGACAGGCTTTTAAATAATGGTCGGAGCGGTGGGATTCGAACTCACGACCCTCTGCTCCCAAAGCAGATGCGCTACCAGGCTGCGCTACGCTCCGACTAAGCCGCTATTCTAACCTGTTTTTCTGCAGTCTTGCAAAAAGAAAATTCTATGTATTAGGTCTTTTGGCTACTCGCCAGCAATGCCGAGCTTGGCCTGGGCTAGCCGAAACACTGGATCCCAAAGCGGATGACCTTGTTCGGCACTGGACAGCTCGAACGCCGCGTCGAGCTTGAGGATGTCCTCAAAACTCTTTTGGCACTGCGGGGCCTTACCGGTAACGCAGTAGCTGAAGGCCATGTATTTCATCGAACGTACCCGCAGCTCCGGCCAGGCACGCGTGAAGACGGGCTCTCTGAAAACCTTGATTGCATTTTCATAGCGCCCATCGTTGTACAGGGCCAGGCCTTCGCTAAAGCGCCGTTCTACGGCGGTGAGGCTGGTGTTGGAGGCATCGACCTGGTCAGAAACCTGTGCGGCGCGAGATGCGGGTGGTGGGGGCGTCACCTCCACGGCTTGCTGCGTGGGGATGGCCTCTGTTTCGGTGTCACGGCCCTGGTCGCTGCTGGCGCAGCCCATCAGTGCGATGGCCATGGCTGCCATCAAGGACTTTTTCAAAGATTTCTCATGCATCGTCATCGGTACTGCTTTCTCAAAGGGATTTCAGGCTCAAAATTTGTGCGATAGCACGGCGTCTTGCTGGTGGGTGATGTGTATGGATGCCGAATGCTTTTGAAGATCGCCGTTCTCGATGACGATCTGGTGCCGCCCTTCTGGCAGCCAGATACGCGTCATCGGTGGCGAGATGCCTTTTTCCTGGCCGTCGATCAAGACTCGCCCCCAGGGCTGAATCGAAAACCGCAGGTAGGCACCTGGTTCTTTTTGATCGGCGCCACTGAGCTCTTCTGCAGCCGGCAATACCGGAGGGGAAATTACCCTGGCAGCCACTGGAGCCGTGGGCGTCGGCGCCAGTGGTCTGCTGTCCTGGCCGCTACCCAGATCCTCGGCTCGGGCAGGCGGGGATGGGGACTGCCATCCAGGGTCTGCAACGGCGATGGAGCTGTGAGCATCGGACGACGCAGCGATGGGGAATGGGGTTAAAAACGTGGCGGGCGTGCCGGGCGCGGTGAGTGGGCTACCGTCCAACGCCGCTGGTGCCGAGTCGCTGGGTGCGGCGTCAGACCAGATAGGTGGCTCATCGCGCGTCCCATCTACCTGCTCCGAGCTGGTCTGCCATGCATGGCTTGTGCTGTCATTGGGCTCCACGGAAGTGAGAGATTCCGAACTGGTGCTTGCAACTTGCACAGATGCAGATGGCGCACTACCGATCCACCAGAACAGCATGGCGCCCAGCGCTACTAGCAGGGCCACGACGCCGGCGATCAGAGGCATAGGCAAGCGTTGACGGGGGCTGTCCACCGGTGGGTGGCGTGCTTCGCTTCGCTCGCTCGCTGCCGCATTGGGCGGGGCATGCGCCGTTTGGGCTTGCGGCGGAACGGGGCTGGCCGTTGTCGGCATGGCTGGCAGAGAGTCAATGGACGCCTGCGTTGGTAGCGGCGATCGCTGGGCCGCTGGGGCTGTCAATGCCGTTGCCGGGCTAACGCCCGTCTTTGCGTCTGGGCCTGCGGTAGGCACCTGCGCACCAGCGCGTACTGCCGGTGCTGCGCGGGGGCCAGAGTCGGCAGCGCCGCTGTGCTCCAGCAAAGCGCGCCGCAATTCCTCGATGGACTGCGGCCTGTCATTGGGGAAGACGGCCAGCGCATGGTCAATAGTGTGGGCAAACGCTGCCGATATGGAAATGGACTCAGTCTGGCTCAGTTTTTTCAGCGGATCTTTGACCAGGCGGGCCACCGAGGCGACTGGGGCTTTGCCGGTGACCGCAAAGTACATGACGGCACCAACACCGTAAATATCGGTCCATGGCCCTTGGCGCATGGATTCATCGTCGGCGTACTGCTCTATCGGCGCGAATCCGGGCTTCAAGATGACGGTCAGTGCCTGGGTCATATCCCCGATCACCTGGCGGGCAGCACCAAAATCCAGCAGCATGGGCATGCCGGAATCCAGCACGATGATGTTGTCGGGTGATAAATCCCGGTGGTAGTAGTGCCTGGAATGCAAAAGCTGCAAAGCATCCAGCACCGGGTCCATGACCTGAACCTTGAGCCAGTGTTCATCGCTATGGCGCTGGGGCTCGTCGAGAAGCAGCTTTCGCAGCGTTTTGCCGGCGCAATACTGCATGACCATATACGCGGTGCCGTTCTGCTCCCAAAAACGGTGGATGCGAATCAGCGCTGGGTGCTCGAACTGCGCCAGAATGCGCGCCTCGTTCAAAAAGCTGTGCCGCCCTGTATTGAAGGTGGCCTCGTACTTTTCAAAGCGGGGGCGGATAAGGCCCTCCCCATCTCTGAAGGCGATGGTGCCGGGCAGGTATTCTTTAATGGCAACGGTGCGCTGCAAAGAATGGTCATAGGCCAAATAGACGATGGAGAAACCGCCTTCGCCAATGACGCTGAGCAACTCAAATTCGTGCAGGCGCGTGCCGATCGCCAGCCCCATGGCAGTGCCCGTGGAGGGGGCGTTGTTCTGATTGTCTTGTTCCATATCGCGTCTATCCAATGTGGGAGGGTTGGCGCTGCGTCAATGCGCGCGGCGGCCAAAAAGCCAGGTCATCAAGGTGCCGTCCAGCCCGGATTCATAACAAAAGGCCTTGAGCCTTGCGCCCCCTGCAGGGTGGGTCCACCAGTAAGAAGCGCAGGTTTGCGCCTCCAGTGCCTTGCCCATATCTGGCCAGGGGAAGGAGGCGCCACGCACCACCGGCCGCGTGGCTTGCTCATCGGGCACGGGCTTGGGTGCCATGCCCAGCGCTTCTAAAATGCCTGCGCTTTGAGGGGCCGACGGCAGCGCATACACAACGGAAGAGCTACCGCTACTGGGATGCTTAAAGTCGGCGCTCCACGCGTTAAAAACCGCTTCCCACAGCCCATCCATCATGCTTTTTGAGGCGCCGCGTTGGAGTGCCAAGTGCAGCTGCTGACCGGCGCGGTGCACCAGAACGGGCAGCTCCATCAGCACGGCGGTGGATGCCATCACCGAGGCTGCGGGAAACACATAGGCCACCACAAACGGATACCGCCTTCCTACGCGGTCCACGCTGGGAGCCAGGCAGCCGACCACCAGGTTGTCCGTGCCGGAGACCTTGCTGAGCCAAAGCATGTTCCAGATGGGGCCTTGGGTCAGATGCCCATCCCAGGCATTGCCGTATTGCGAACGGCCTTGCAGCATCCCCGTTTGGAGCCATTCCTCCAGCAGGTTGCGGTGGGGCCCCCGCTGGTGGCTCCAGAGGAAGTCGCCGTGGCTGGGGAGTTTTCCTCCCCACACTACGTCGATGGGCACGGTGTCCATAAAGTGCATGTCGGCGCTCCTGGTCAAAACTGGTTAGGGCAGCCAAAGCTCTGCATTTGCGTCAGCCTGAAAGGGTTGTAGACACCGCTGGTCCGTACCTCCAGCACTACTTTTTTGCCATCCACCATGGCGGAGGCGGTGAACGACTCCGGCCGGGCGGTGGCAGACACGGTCAAACGGTCGAAGAAGCGGTGCAGCGCCCAGCTTCCGTGGGCATTGATGGCGCTTTGCCCGCCGAACTTATCGGAGACCTGCAGCGACACCTGCTGCCTGCCGCCAGGCCCGGGCCACACCATGGTCTGGCTGATTTGCGGGCCGTGGGCGTAGCGAATGACGGTGCCGTCCACATCAAGGGCCATGCTGGAAATGTTGGGATCCATCTCCAGCACCCGCATCTCCATGCGCAAACGTGGCAGCGAATCACCCTGGCTAAAAAATACCTGGCGGATGATGCTGGCCCGCTGAAACGCACTGAGGGAGCCATGGCCTCCTGTTTGGCTGCCGTCGATATTTCTTTTGAAGGTCCAGGTGGTGGTGTCAACAATGGACGCGAGGTTGCGGTTGAAAAAATCGTCCATCAACCCGGCCGGGCCAAACAGCCGCGCAAAATCCTGGGGCGTCACATCATCTGCCGCTCTGGGGTTGAGCGGATAGCGGCCACTGACCGCCTTGCGACAAAAATCGCCGACGGTGGCATTCAGGTTGGCGCCAATTTGGCTGCGCACCAAGCTGGTGGTTTGTTGGCTGCTGGTGGTGGCGATGCTGCCAATCATGGCGCCCAAAGGTGCCGGCAGGCGCGAGGCCTCGGTTTTCAGGCGCACGGCAGCATCGTGCGGCGGCGGGGCATTGCCAGAGCGCACGGCTGCATCGGTCGCCACCAAGGTGCCGTAATACTCGTCCAGGGTTTTGAGCAAGGCATCCAAGGGCATGGCGCCCTGGGTTTGTGCGCCCGGAGCGCCTACCAAGCGCCGCAGTGGCTCAAAGTAGTGGTCCACAATCTGCTCGTCTTTGTCTTCCTTGCGCGTATGGGCTATCGCCACCGGGCCAATCACCCGTTCGATGTCATCACGGGTGTTCTTGATGCCCCTGCTCACCCGGTCCACCACGGTTTGCGAGCCTCTCTCCGCTTCGCGCAGCAAGGTGGTCTCTCGCACCACGCCCCGCAAGAACAACGGCAATGGCGAATCAGGTGCCGACAAAACACTCAGCCGCTGGATCGAGCTTTGCAGGGAGTTGCTTGGGATCAGCTGCACATCCTGGATGTATTGCGCCCAGGTCTGCTGGTACTCGCGCAAGTACAGCAAGCGCACCTCCCGGACGAGCTTGCCCTGGGCGGCTGCGGCCAACTGGGTCTTGATGTTTTGCGCAGGCAGGCCCAGCACCCAACCCTCGTCATCCGAGACCTCCGTCACCACGCTGCCGACGGATTTGTCCAGCAGGTCCCAATAGCCTTGGTAGGTGAAAAGCCCGGGCACGCCCCGGTTGAGGGGCTGGCCGCTTTTGCGGATAAACACATTGGCCGCCTGTGGGCCGGAGACATCGAGCAAGCTGAACTCTCGCAAGTCATTTTGCTGCAGGCGGCTGCGCAGGCGGTAGTAGGCGCGCTGGGCGGTAGACAAGGTTGAGAGCTTGGCGCGCACCTGGCCCACCAAGGGCTCGTTGACCGGAAATGGTGACACCGCTAGTTTGCCGGCGCTGAACAATGCGGCAACGTGCCGGTCTATACGCGCCGCTACGCGCGGGTCGGCATCAGGCAGCACAAAGCGCTTGAAATCCGCAGTCACCCACTGGCGCAGAAAATCTGCGGAGTAGCGACCGTTTTGCTGCAGCATCAGATAGGCTTTGAGCGCTTCGTACAGGTACTCCAAATTGTCGACAGGTGGTTGCTGCAATTGTGCCTCCAGCCGCTTGGCCACAAAGGGCAGCAGTCCGTTGTCCAGCATGCGCTCGTAGGTCAGGTCGGAGGCCGCCTGTACCTTGGCGCCTTGGAACAGACCATAGCGGTAGTCCAGCGGCGGTGCAGTGATAGGGAACTCTGGGAGGTCACCGACTTGATCGACCTGGCTCAGTACGGTCATCAGGCTCGCCAGGTCGCCGGCATCGCTGTTGTAGCGATCGACCGATTCCGAGACCGTGTCTGCATTGGCGCTGACCTGGTCCAGGTAGCTGTTGTTGTTGCTCCAGCTGATGATCCATGCTGCGATGCTGCCCAACAGCAGCAGCACCGACAGCGAGTAGCCCAGGAAGGTCAGAAAGCGGCTTCGCCGTTCCCACACTCGGTTGCGCCCCGCCAGGTGCGACTCGTTGAATATGACTTTGACCAGCAACGCATGCAAGAAGTAGCTCTTGCCGCCGTCTTGTGCAGGACGGGATCGAACGACCTTCCCCGCGCCTTCAAGCGCTTTGCGCAGGCCGCCCAGCACCCGGTCGAAGACGGTTCCTTCTTGCGTTCCGCTGCAGAAGTACACGCCGCGCAACAAGGGCTGGTGGCTGATGCGGGATGGTGCAAAGACAAACTCCACCGCTTTTGCGACGCGGGCGTGCAGGCCCGAGAATTGCTGGGGAAAGGCATAGAGGTAGTTGCGCCGCCGTTGATCGAGCTCTTGCGCGAGGTGGGCGTTTTGTACGCTGTAGAGGGACTTTTCCAGCGCGGCCCATTCTTCTTCAAACATCGCACCGCTGGGCCGGTTGTCCGCTGCAACGTCGGAATAGGGAAAAGTAAATCCCCATACCTGGCTGCGCTGCTCCTTACTGAAGCCGCCAAAAAATTCATGAAAGCCTGCCAGCAAATCTACTTTGGTGACCCACAGGTAGACCGGCAGCTCAATGGCCAGCACCTTTTGAAGCTCGCCCAGCCGCTCGCGCAGGGTGGACAGATGCCTCACCAGGTCTTCGTCGGAATAGGTCAGCAAATCCGAGGCGCTCAAGGTCAGCATCACACCGTTGATGGGTTGCCGTGGCCGGTACTTTTTCAGCAGACCCAAGAATCCTTCCCATGCTTGCTTGTCGCCCTTTTCATCGCTGTCCTGGGTGGTGTAGCGGCCAGCGGTGTCGATGATGACGGCCTGGTCGGAGAACCACCAGTCGCAGTTGCGGGTACCGCCGACCCCTGGCAAGGCGGCCTTGCCATACTGTTTGGCCAGTGGGAAGTCCAGCCCCGAGTTCACCAGCGCCGTGGTTTTGCCTGATCCTGGCGCGCCCACGATCACATACCAAGGCAGCTCGTACATGAACTTGCTGCCCAGGCTACCGCTTGCGTCGCCCTTTATCTGCATAGATTTCAGGGTTTTGGCGGCCTCGGAGAAGCGGCCTTGCAGCTCGCGCACTTCCGCGTTGACCTCTTCGGGCCCGCGCTGCCTGTCCGCAGCGTCAAAGGCCTGGCTCATGCGCTCAAATAAAAAGCTGCTGATGCGCTTGCGGCGCCAGAAAGACACAAACTGCCACAAGAGGTACAGCGCCACCAGCGTGCCGATACACCACCAGCGCACCCGCTCTGGGGCAAGTGGCCGGTATTCTGCAAACGCAAACAAGGGCCCCGCGAACCAGATGAACAAAGACAGGGCCAGCAGCCCCACCAATACCCAGAACGTGCGGCTGGCAAAGAATTTAAAGAAACGTCGAATCCAGTACATCATGGCGCTCCCCCGGTGGGCACCGCAGAGGGTGTGGCAAACAGAACCACTTCCACCCGTCGGTTGCGAGCCCGGCCTTCTGCTGTCGTGTTAATGGCTACAGGCTGGGCCTCTCCCAAGCCTTGTGCGCGGATGCGCTGCGGATGCACGCCGCGGTTTCGCAGAAGACGAGCGACCTGCTCTGCCCGATCTTTGGAGAGCTCGAAGTTGGAGGGGTAGCGCGCTGTACGGATGGGCTGGTTGTCGGTGTAGCCACTGACCATCACAGAGCCGGGCTCGGCGGCCAGCGCATCTGCCACCCGCTGCAGTACCGGCAAATACGCCGGAAGCACCGTGCTGGACCCCGAGGCGAACAGCCCATCGCCGCGCAGCACGATGGTGCTGCGATCAGCTTCGTCATGCACGCTGACAAGGCCTTCCAAGATTTCTGGCTCCAAGAATCGCTTGAAGCGCAAAGGCGCAGGTTTGGCCGCGGCAGCCACAGGCCGGTTCAACTGCAGACCAGCGATTTTGTTGAACAGCGCATCCGAGCGCCCCGCCAACGAGAAAGAGAACCACAGATAGCAAGCAAACGCGATCAGCGCTGCCAAGCAGGTGACCACCCAGACTGGTAGCAAGGTCCAGACACGCCTTCTGCGACCGTTCACGCCCTCCCAGTGCGGGGACAGATGCGCATCGTTGCCAGCGCCCAAATCGCGCAGAATCGTCCACAGGCGTTGGCGCAGGGTTTCGAGTTGGGCCCTGCCGTTGTCCACCACCCTAAAGCGCCCCTCCAGGCCCAAGCAAATGCAGTAATACATCAGCTCCAATAGATCGCGATGCTGCTGCGGGTTTTGGGCCAGTTTGGAGAGCAGCTGGAAAAACTTTTCGCCACCCCAGGTTTCGTTGTGAAAAGTCACGAGCAGGCTATGGGGCGACCAGATGCCTGACCCACCCCAAGGCATTTGGCCAGCGGATTCGTCCAGCAGCGTACACAGGCAGTAGCGCGCGCCGACAATGCTCTCCAAAGGAACGCCCAGCTCGCGTGCCTTGCGCTCAAATTCTTGTATCTTGCCGATCAGGAATTCGCGCAATTTGGCCGTATTGGGTACTGCGATCGTGTTGCGGATCTGCGGCGCCATGTTCAGCACCGGATTGGCAGCCATCACCAAGGGGTTGGAGCCGCTGACCACATCGGGCAAATCCAGCACCTTGGGCTCGTTCGGGTCCTCTTGCTTGGCGGCAGCAGTTTGGGCGTCAGCCTTCGCCTTTGCCGCTGCTTCCTCTTCGGAAAACATGCCTGAGAGAGACTGGTCAGTAGGAGTGGACACGGTGTTCTTTTTCAGTGCTTGTGTGCCCGGCCACTACAGCGAGCAGCAGGCAGACAGAGGGTGATCAGGACGTGGGCTATGGGCCGCACGCTTGCGAATCGGCTCCCTGGGTGATGCAAGGCCATAGCCCTCATCGATTGGCCAGGCGCGGACCACGCAAGACAGGCACGTTCGAGCTGCGGCATCTATCGACGCTCAGGGCTTGATCGCCCAAAACTCCATGCGCAGGCCAGGAAAATCTCCCGCCACGTGCATAGCCACGCCGCCGGATCGCTCCAGCTGGCCCCACAGCTCATGCGTGGTGTCGAGCTGGAAGTAGTTGTAGTTCGCGTGGTAGGGAAGCTCGCGTGGTGCGATGGGCATGGGTTGCAGACGTACGCCCGGCAGATGCAGATTGACCAGATCGCGGATCTTTTCGACCGGGCCGATCTTGACCTGCGTTGGAAAGCGCGTGCGCACCACATCGGTGGGCAAATCGGCAAATACCGCCAACACAAAGCTGGCCTGCTTGACCAGGCTTGGGTCCGGGATCATGCCCACGCGCACGCCATACTGGCGCTCATGCAGCTCGATCGGGATGGCGTTTTGCTCCAGCACCATCGACAACGAGCGCCGGATGTCATTCACCACCACCTCAAATGGCTGGCTGGGCGCATCATGGTCATACACCGGGTAGTCGATGGGGCGGCGCTGCTCGCGCGTGAACGTTGAAAGCTCGCCCGCAAGCTCTAACAGATGGCCGTAGATGCGCTCTGGATGCAGGATCTGATGGTCCCGCAAATGCGTGATCTTGGGCTGCCAGCGATTGATGATGTTGAGCATCATGAAGTCACCCACCTCGGCAATCCCGCCCCGCCCGGGCTGCTGTACACGCAAGGCCAGGGCCTCGCCCCGTTGCAGCAGCAAGCCGGCGATGTCATCCACCATGGCGTGCAGCAGCTGGCTTTGCCCATAGGCGATCGACGGAGGGATAAACCGCGCATCCAGCACCACCGTGCCGTCATTGCGCCGCTCCACCACCCGCACCACCCCCAAACGCAACCAGCTATCGCTCAGGTCTGAGGCGGCAATCAGTTGCGCGCGCATGTGCGCCACCTGCGCTAGCGCGGGCTCCCCTGCCCCTTCATTGGTATCCAGCAGCTCGGCATCCTCTGCCGAGTACCGGGCCAGCGCCTGGGCATTGGTAAAGCCCAGTTCGGTGGCAGAAGCCCGACGCATCGGCAGCGCCAGGTAAATGCATTCGTCCTTGCAGGCCTTGTCGACCTCAATGGGCTCAATGCCCAGATCCTGCCCCGGAAAGCTGAACGGCGTGCCATCCGGAAAAACGCCCACCGCGCTGAGCACCGCAATCTTGCCCAGTGCAAGCGCTTCGACATCGAGGACCAGTTGTCGGAAGCCCCAAAAATACGGCTCTGCTGCCAAAGCCCTGGCGTGCGAGAAAAACTCTAGATAGCGCTCTTGTTGCTGAAAGTGCTGTGGGCGCAGAAACATGCCCTCAGACCATACGACTTTGCGATTGAACATCGTGCAGATACCTCCCTGCGCTTTAGAAAGGCAGCCGGATGCCGCCCGGCGCGCTGGGCAGGCTAGGCGCGCTGCCAGTAGGCACCGGCACTTGAACCACGTTGGAGCTGACCGCCAGCTTGTTGGGACCTACGTCCACCTTGATGTAAGAGGATTCAAAGGTGGGGTTGAAGACGGAAAAGCGCCCTACTTCCTTGGGCGCTGGCAGGGGTGCAACGCCGCGCCAAACCGCCATGTCCAAATCCCTGTACGCGACAAACACGCCCAGCGCCCGCTCCTCGTTTGACGCCTTGCCGGTGAGCACTTTGGCCTCCCCGGGCTGCAGCATGAATGCCTCTTTGGACACCAGCTCAGACGCCAGAAGTTGGGCGTCCTTGTCGTAGAGCCCAAAAAAATCACTGTTGTTGAAAGCAGTGATGCCCTTGAGACGGTAGATGCGTATTTCCACAGGCGTAGGCTTGCCGTTGCGGTCTAGGTTGAGCTGGTTGTCTGCTGTGATCACCACCGTGTACGGCGCTGACACCGTCGGCGCTGGCGCCGCGCAACCGGCGATCAGGAACATCGTGGCAGGCAGTAAAAAGGAATTTTTCATTTGTTTAACATCTTCTATGGATTAAATTTTATCGATAGATGATGATTATTCTGCCAGAGCTATGCCTTCCTGTGGTGGCGACTGTCTCAATACAGCCTAATTTTGCAAAATTGGTCAGATTTCCTAGGGATCGGGATGGTGTTGCTGTCCACTCCGACACCACGGTAGCAACCGCCTGCGCATCGACGGATGGCAACACCAAAGGTGTCTCGCCTTGTACTTCCACCAGCGCTATCTGCGCTTGCGCAAGTGCGGCCATGGCCGCTGCGCGTTCTTCCTCAGAAAGCGGCTCGGCAGACGTTGCGCCTTGCAAGGCACTGGGAAGCGGGCCCTCCGCTGAGATGGGGTCGTTGCCGGCTTCTTGCTGCGACGGCAGTGGTGACAGGGCGCCTTGGGTGACTTGCGGGTTGAGCTGTTGGCGTAGCGCAAATATCCTGGCGACCAGGGCATGCTCTTTTTCCCAGCGCTCGTGGTGGAGCGCCAATGCGGCATCAAGCGCCTCCAAACGGCTACCAATACTTTGGATACGCTCGCCGTGGCCGATACCAATGGAGGACTCCCGCTCCAGCATCGCGCGCTCGGTACGCAGCAGAGTCGCCTCCCGCTCCAAGGCCTCCAGCTGGACGGGGGTTGCATGTTGTGTCAGCGAAACGCGGGCACAGGCGGTGTCCAGCAGGCTGACTGCTTTGTCGGGCAACTGGCGCGCGGGGATGTAGCGGTGTGACAGCTGCACTGCCGCTTCGATGGCTTTGTCCAGGACCAACACCCGGTGGTGCGCCTCCATTTGGCCAGTGATGCCCCGCAGCATCGCCACCGCCTTGTCTTCGCTAGGCTCGTCAATCTGGACGACCTGGAAGCGGCGGGTCAGTGCAGGGTCTTTTTCGATGTATTTTTTGTACTCCGTCCAAGTCGTCGCTCCGATGGTGCGCAGATTGCCGCGCGCAAGCGCAGGCTTGAGCAAATTGGCGGCGTCGCCCGTGCCCTGGGCGCCTCCAGCGCCAACGAGGGTATGCACTTCATCGATGAACAAGATGATCTTGTTGGCGCTGTTTTGCACTTCATCCACGACTTGGCGCAGGCGCTGTTCAAACTCACCCTTCATGCTGGCACCCGCTTGCAGCAGCCCAACATCGAGCGTGTAGACTGAGACGTCTCGCAGCGCGGGCGGCACATCCCCGCTGGCGATTCGGGCCGCGAAGCCTTCGACCACGGCGGTTTTGCCAACGCCGGCCTCTCCAGTCAGCAGCGGATTGTTCTGGCGCCGGCGCAGCAAGACATCGATGATCTGGCGAATCTCGTCGTCTCGACCGGTGACAGGATCGAGCTGACCCTCTCGCGCTTTGGCGGTCAGGTCTTGCGCAAACTTTTGCAACGCGCTGCCCTTGGCTTTGTCAGAGGCCAGCGCCTGGCTTGCCTCACCGGGCTGCGCCGCGCTGCTGCTGGAGCCGTCATGGGCCCGTTGCCCGTCTTCGGGAGACCCCCGTACCACCTGCACCAGACTTTCCACGACCAGATCAGGCTGGAGCTTGCGAAACTCCGGTGACATGCGATGAAGCACGGAGCGCAAGTTATCGGTTTTGAGGATTCCCACCAGCAGGTAGCCACTGCGGATCACATCATCACCAAACAGCAAGCTGGTGTAGATCCAAGAGCGCTCGATGGCCAGGTCGATGTGCTCGGAGAAATCAACAATGGCAGTGGCGCCACGGGCAAGCCGGTCCAGCTCGGCTGTCATGCCTTTTTCCAGCTCCGCCGCGTCGAGCTTGAAATGCTTGGCGACGCGGCGAAAGTCCGAATCCTGGTCCTGCTGTATCTGGTGCAGCCAGTGCACCAGCTCCACATAAGGATTTCCGCGAAGTTTGCAAGCGACCGTTGCAGCTTCTGCTGCACGAAAGACTTGGGGGTTCAACTTGCCAAACAGATGGCTGCGACTGATCTCCGACATGGGGTCTCCAAGATATGTGACGGCAAAAAGGGACGCTGCATGGCGACGTAGCCAACCTCTGCCAAGGCTTGGCTCAGCATGTGTTGCCAGTACAGCATTTTTCAATAAATAACAGCTATTGAGTTTAATGCTTTAATGGCCATTAAGCTATCATGGGCCCGGCGGAATGAATTACTGCAATGGGCGGGTAAACGGTCCATACAAACGCATGTTGTGGGAGCTACAAGTGGAAGATTTCAACATTGGCGTGGACTGGACCCAGCCTGTCTCCGATGCACTGCCGGCCGGCAAGAACACGGAATTCGACACCCTGTACGCGGAGCTGGAAACTGCAGCGATCTACAGCCCAGAGCAACAGTACGGGGACACGGTGATTGCATCGAAGGAGCCCGATTGGCCCCAGGTGCTGGCCTTGGCCAGCGCGCTGTGCGCACAGACCAAAGATGTGCGAATACTGCTTTTGCTCACGCGGGCGCTTACCCGCATGCACGGGCTGCCCGGGCTGCACTACGGTTTGCAAAGCGTCGACACGGTGTGCCAATTATTTTGGACTCAGCTGCATCCGCTGCTGGAGGTGGAAGGCGAAGCCGACCCCCACATGCGCTACAGCGTTTTTTGTGATTTTGGTGACACCAGCAGTTTGGTTGCAGACATGCGACAGAGCGTGGTACTTCCCAGCCACATTGGCGCATTGACCGTCAAAGACCTGGAGCGCTTGTTCGACAGTGGCTCCATCGAGATCAATGGCATCTCCGTCACCACCAGCCAGATTGCGCAGATTTTGGAAGAGCAGCAACACGCTGGCGCTGCGCCGTTGCAGGAGCAATTGGCGCAGATTCTCGCCTTGGTTTCCAGCATCCAGGCACGCTGCCGCGCGCATCTGGGCAGCGACTTTGAACCCGACCTGCAAGCCTTGCGCCGGCCTCTCGAAAAAGTCAGCAAACTGATCCAGCCCGGCGACACGGCAGCAGCGCAAACGGCGCCACTGCAGTCCCAAGAAGAGCACGTTGGCGGGGGCATGGTTGCAACGGCTGGCGACATCCGCTCGCGCAAGGATGCCATTCGCCAGTTGGAGCTGGTTTGCCGCTATCTGGAGCAGCATGAGCCCACCAATCCGGCCCCTTTGTTGATCCGGCGCGCCATCAAAGTCATGGAGATGCGCTTTATGGACATCGTGCGCCATATGGCTCCGGATGGCCTGAACCAGGCGATGTTCATCGCCGATGCAGAGCCTTCTGACAGCTAAACCCCTATTGCACGACGCAAGGATTCGACATGCTTTTGCAGCTCAGCGCCCGCTTGGCGTATGCCAATGGCGCGACCCAGGTGGTGGAACACGTATTTGATCGGCAAGGTGGAACGCTGGGCCGTGACCCGCGCTGCCAGATGGTGCTGCCCGACCCCTTCCGCAGAATCTCCCGCATCCAGGCCCAGGTCATTGTCGAAGATGGGCGCTTTATCTTGCTCAATGCCAGTACCACCAACGCTATCTATGTGGACGACAGGGAGTTGCGGCCCGGGGAGATCTGCCCTGTCGAGACAGGGGCCACTTGGGTGACTGGCAACCACACCATAGTGGTGGAAGGCCTGTCGTATGAGGCCCAAGGGCCAAGCGCGGATGCGGAGGTGATAGTTGCGGCAGCCGCAGGCCCTGCGGCGCCAGAGCTTGAGCAAGTTCAGCCTTCCCCAGCTTGCACTGTAGCCCCCGCAACGCCACCGCAGCCTGCGCTGGCGGCCGCCACCGAGCAGCGCGATGCACCCGGGGCTCAAGTCGCGACAACGGCACCATCGACTCCATCGGTACCTGCGGGGCCATTTGAAGATCTTCTGTCGACCCCTCTGCCTGAGGGCGCATACCAAGCAGCCGCTGGGGCGATCCCCGAAGCTTTGCCAGATGCGCCGCCGCAGGCTTCATCGCCCGGTTTGCCTCTCCCCATTTCTCCAATGGCATTGGCGTCGGAGACGCCTGTACCAGCAGCTGCTGTCGTCGGGTTTATCGGGGCTGATCCGTTTGCAGACTTGCTCGCAACACCTGTCAGCGAACCCGATGCGCTGGCTGTCCAGGGAATGACATTCCAAAGCGCCACAGTGATCCCAGAGGACTTCAATGTATTGGCGCCCAATGGTGCGCCGGAGCGCAACACTGACGACCCTTTGGCGCAGATAGAGAGCGCAGAAGATCTTCCGCAGATGTTCCCCGGGCAATCGATGGACGCCATCTACCAGCCCGGTGACGCTGACATCGCTGTGATGGTGCAAGATCCGTTGGCGTCCAAGCAACACCAACGCCTGATGGATGCCAGCACCCCCGTCGATCCCCTGAAGATGTTTGCAGCATCGCCGCAAAGCGGCATCCTGGAGGTGGATGCCACCGCACCCGGCCAGGCCCTAGATGCTGACCAGGCGATCGGGGACCACCGGGTAGAGGTCGGATCGTATTTCAGGGCGCCTCGGGCTTTTGTAGAAAACGCAGACCGCCGCATACCCAGCGCTGAATCTGCATCTCCAGTTCCTCCCAACGCAGAGGCCTCGGCGGCCCCAAGCGACCAGCTTCCGCTGGACGAAACGAGCGCCGACCATCAGCAACTGATAAGCAGCGAGATCCTCCCCGGTGAGCCAGATGGCGGTGCCGCTCTACCACCAGCGCCCTATTCAGCGGACGTTGGCGATTACCGTGATGGCGGTAGGGCCGAGCCACATGCGCCTGCGGTGGTGCCAGCACCCGCCGAGCCGATTCCGCCAGCGCAGGCAGTCACGGCCAGCATTAATCCACCAAAAATTCAGCCAGAAGCAGCGCAGCACGCGCCCCCGACCAGCGCTGAAGCCAGCACACAGGCACTGTTGGATAGCTTCAAGCGCGGAGCTGGTCTCACCGATTGCCGCTACCCCGAGCAGCTCACGCCTGAGCTGATGTTCATGCTGGGCAAGATGTTGTCGGAATCTGTGCAGGGCTGTATGGACCTGCTGGGCGCCAGAGCGGCAGCCAAGCAAGAAGTCAGAGTGTCAGTCACGTTGATCAACGCCGAGGCCAACAATCCCTTGAAATTTCTGCCCACCGGCTCGTCGGTGCTCGCACAAGTGTTTGGCCCCCGCATGCCGGGGTTTCTGGACGGTCCCAGAGCGATTGCCGATGCCTTCCAGGATCTGCGCAGCCATGAAGTCGCCATGATGGCCGGCACGCAAGCAGCAGTACGCGGTTTGTTCGAGCGTTTTGACCCACGCTATCTGGAGGAGCAGCTACAGGGCCAGGGTCGGGCCAAGGCGTTTTTCAGCAGCCAGCGCGATGCGCGCTTGTGGGCGCTGTACCGCAGCCGTTATGACTGGCTCAAAGACGAGATCAAGAGCCAAAGCCCTGCTGCCTGGGGGGCTGAGTTCCTCAGCGCCTACCAGGCGGAAGTTCAGCACAGCAGCGAAAGCAAGAGCATCTGATGACGCAAAACGCACAAGCGGCCGAGCCCGCACTGGCCTTGATCCACCATTCACAGACCGACCAAGGCGACCGCAGCTACAACGAAGATGCGTTCTGCCATGTGCGAGACCAGCATGTGGTGTCATTCGCGGTGGCCGACGGCATGGGCGGCGCGGCGGGGGGGCTGCGCGCATCCAACTTGGCCATGCAAGCCATACGCAATGCTCCGCTGTCCATGGATCCGGCCGCCTTCCATGCGCAGTTGCTAGCCATATCCAGCCACATACAAGCGCAGCAGCAAGAACACCCCGAATTCAGCAGCATGAGCACTACCCTGGTAGAGCTGCGTATCGACACCCACCGACAACGCGCTATTTGGGCCCATTGGGGCGATTCACGTATTTATTGGTTCCGAGCCAAAGAGCTGATGGCCATGACCAGCGACCACAGCGTCGTGCAGTGTCTGGTGAATGCGGGGCTTCTGTCATCCAATGACGTGGCCACCTACCCCAAGAAAAACGTGCTGCTAGGGGCGGTCGGCACCCAAAGCGAGGTGGGACCCGAGGTTTTGGAGCAGGCCATCGACATCTCCACCGGAGATGCTTTTCTGCTCTGTACCGACGGCATCTGGAATGGCCTCAGCCCTGCGGACATCGAAGCTTCACTCCAGCGGTCAGGCTGTGTGCAGGACTGGATCAGCGACTTGATGGCCACGGTACGGCAGCAGGGGCATGGCGACAATGACAATTTCACTGCCACCGGTGTCTGGATCAACAACGATGGTGAAAACACCTTGCTGCTGCGCAGCGGGTAACGCATCCGGTGCGCCAGGTACAAAAAAAGCAGGCCTCCCGCGAGAGGCCTGCTTTTATGGGCAGCGGGCGTTTAACCAGCCGCCACCGGCGCACTATCCCAGCTGCCGCCCAACGCGCGGATCAGCGCAATGGTGGCGGTGTACTGGGCCGTTCGCACTTGCAGCGCCTGGCGGCGGTTGCGCAGTTCGTTGCGGCGGGCGTCCAGCAGCTCCAGCTGGCTGACCAGGCCGTTGCGGTAGCGCACATCAGAGAGGTGCGTGGCCCGCTCGGCCGACTGCACGGCCTGGCCCAGCACGGTGGCCTGGCCTTGCAGCAGGCGCAGGCTGCTCAGCTGGTCTTCCACCTCGCGAAAGGCGCCCAGCACCTGGCCGCGTTGGGCGGCCACTGCCGCTTCCAGCCGGGCTTTTGCGCCCTCTTCCTGCGCTTCGCGCTGGCCGCCATCAAACAGCGGCAGCGACAGCAGCGCGCCCAGGCCCCAGGAGCGGGCCGACCATTTGAACAGGTCGCCCAGGTCCGGCGATGCAAAACCTCCATTGCCGGTTAAGGTGATCGCCGGGAACCAGGCCGCTTGCGCTACGCCCACGCGGGCCTGCGCAGCCAGCACACTGGCTTGCGCGGCCGACACATCGGGCCGGCGGGCCAGCACGGTGCCGGGCACGCCTGCGGGAATCACCGGCAGACGCACGTCGCCTTGCGCAGCGGGCAGCACAAAGCCGGTGGCCACCTCGCCGACCAGCACCGCCAGCGCATTGCTCAGGGTTGCTTGCTGGCGTTCCAAGCCCAGGGCCTCGGATTCGGTGGCCGACACCTCGCTTTGCATGCGCACCACCTCCAGCTCGGCAGCATCGCCAGCGTCAAAGCGACGCTGGATCAGGCGCAAAGTGTCGCAGTAGGCAGACAGGCTTTGCTGCACCAGCTGCTGCTCGGTTTGCAGCGCACGCAGCTGCAGATAGGTCTGCGCCACATCGGACTGCACCATCAGCCGCGTGCTTTGCAGCAGGGCTGCGCGCGCATCGGCATCCAGCTGTGCGGCCTGGCTGGCCTGCGAGAGGCGGCCAAACAGATCCACCTCGTAGGACAGGTTGAGGCCAGCCGTTACCAAGGTGGCCGGCTGCAAACCATTGCTGGTGTTGGCACCGGCCTGGCGCGCCACGCCGCCGCCAACGCCGACCTGCGGCATACGCTGGGCGTCGGCCGAGCGCAGCAGCGCCCGGGCCTCTGCCAGTCGGGCTGCTGCCGTCTGCACATCGGTGTTGGCATCGGCAGCGCGTTCGACCAGCTGGGTCATCTCGGCATCGGCAAAGGCCAGCCACCAGGCGCCACGGGCCTGGGCCTCGGCCGGGGCGGCCGTGGTCCAGGAGGCCTGGTCCTGCGGTGTGCTGAAAGCGGCAGGCACCGGCACACCAGCGTTTTGCACAGCAGGTGGCAGGGCCGTGGCGCAGCCGGCCAGCAGCAAGGCGGCGGCTAAGGGCGTCAGCAGTTTCCAGCGCAGGCCCCGGCCCAAGCGGGCCTGGCCGACTTTGGCGTTGAAAGAAAGAGTCATTTTTTGCATGTTGTTCTTCTCTTATTCGTCATGTCCGCGCGCAGCGGCCAAGATGGGTTGGCCCGAGCCGCCACCATGCACAGGTGCAGGCACCGGCGCCGTGATCGGGGCCACATGGGCACCGTGTTGCTTGAGCGGGCGGTTGCCTGCCAGCTTGCGCAGCAGCACATAGAACACGGGGGTCAGGAACAGGCCGAAGGCGGTGACACCAATCATCCCGGCGAACACGGCGATACCCATGGCACTGCGCATTTCTGCGCCGGCACCCTTGGACAGCACCAGGGGCAGCACACCCATGATGAAGGCCATCGAGGTCATCAGGATGGGGCGCAGACGCAGGCGGCTGGCCTCAATCGCGGCTTGCACGGGGGTGCGGCCGGCAAATTCCAGCTCACGGGCAAACTCCACAATCAAGATCGCGTTCTTCGCCGATAGCCCCACCAGCACCACCAAGCCGATCTGGGTGAAGACATTGTTGTCCCCGTTGGACAGCCAGACACCGGTCATTGCGGCGAGCAGGCCCATCGGCACGATCAGCACAATCGCCAGAGGCAGGGTCAGGCTTTCATACTGCGCAGCCAGCACCAGGAAGACCAAGAAGATCGCCAAGGGGAAGACCAGCGCGGCAGAGTTACCGGCCAGGATTTCCTGGTAGGTCAGCTCCGTCCACTCAAAGCTGATGCCTTGGGGCAAGGTCTCGGCAGCAATGCGCTCCACCGCTTCGCGGGCCTGGCCCGACGAGAAGCCAGGGGCCGGGCCGCCATTCACGTCAGCCGACAGGAAGCCGTTGTAGCGCATGGCACGCTCGGGTCCAAAGCTGGGTTCCAGCTTCATCAGTGCCGACAGCGGCACCATCTCGCCGGTGGTCGAACGTACCTTCAGAGCGCCTACATCTTCAGCACGAGCACGGAAGCCCGCATCCGCCTGCACCCGCACGCTGTAAGTGCGGCCAAACTGGTTGAAGTCATTGGCATACAGGCTGCCCAGGTAGATCTGCAGGGTCTCGAAGATGTCGGTCACCGGAACACCCAGTTGGCGCGCCTTGGTGCGGTCGATATCGGCGAACAGCTGCGGCACATTGACCTGCCAGCTCGAGAAGATTCCCGCCAGCTCAGGCGTCTGGTAGGCCTTGGCCATGAAGGCCTTGACCGCGCCGTCCATCGCTTCGTAGCCGAGCGAGGCCCGGTCTTCGATCTGCAGCTTGAAGCCGCCCGTGGTGCCCAGGCCCGACACCGGTGGTGGTGGGAACATGGCGATGAACGCGTCCTGGATCTGGCCAAACGCCTGGTTCAGCTGCCCTGCCACGGCACCACCGCTTTGGTCGGCGCGCGTGCGCTCAGCAAAGGGCTTGAGCGATACAAACACGATGCCGGAGTTCGAGCTGTTGGTGAAACCATTGATCGACAGACCGGGGAAGGCAATGGCGTCGGCCACATTGGGGTTCTCTTTGACGATCTCGCCCATGCGCTTGATGACGTCTTCGGTGCGGTCCAAGGTGGCGCCATCGGGCAGCTGGGCAAAGCCGACCAGGTACTGCTTGTCCTGCGCGGGCACAAAGCCGCCGGGCACCATGTGGAACAGGCCCCAGGTCGCGCCGACCAGCACCAGGTAGACCACAAACATGCCGGTCTTGTGGCTGATCACGCGGCGCACACCGCCGCTATAGGCTTCGGAGCCGCGGTGGAACACGCTATTGAAGCGGCGGAAAAAGCCACCCAGCACGCGGTCCATGCCCCGGGTCAGCGCATCCTTGGGCTCATGGTGGCCCTTGAGCAGCAGCGCTGCCAAAGCCGGCGACAGGGTCAGCGAGTTGATGGCCGAGATCACCGTGGAGATGGCGATCGTTACCGCAAACTGCTTGTAGAACTGGCCTGTCAGGCCGCTGATAAAGGCCAGCGGCACAAACACCGCCACCAGCACCAGCGCAATCGCAATGATGGGGCCCGAAACTTCGCGCATCGCCTGGTAGGTGGCCTCGCGCGGGCTCAACCCGGCTTCAATGTTCCGCTCTACGTTCTCGACCACCACAATCGCGTCATCGACCACGATACCGATGGCCAGCACCAGCCCGAACAGGCTGAGCGCATTGATGGAAAAGCCCAGTAGGTGCAGCACCGCAAACGTACCCACCACCGACACCGGCACAGCCAGCAGCGGAATGATGGAAGCGCGCCAGGTTTGCAGGAACAGAATCACCACTACCACCACGAGCGCAATGGCTTCAAGCAAGGTGTGGATCACCGAGTCGATGGAGGCGCGCACAAACTGGGTCGGGTCATAGGCAATGCGGAACTCCACGCCTTCGGGCATGTTCTTTTGCAGCTCGGCCATGGTGCTGCGCACATTGGCCGAGATCTCCAGCGCATTGGATCCTGGCGCTTGGAACACGCCCATGCCGACGGCTGGCTCGTTGTTCAGCAGCGAGCGCAGCGAATAATCAGCTGCACCCAGCTCCAGGCGGGCAATGTCGCGAAGGCGCGTCACCGCACCGTCCGCACCGGTCTTGACGATGATGTCGCCAAACTCTTCGGTGCTCGACAAACGGCCTTGGGCATTGATCGACAACTGGGTATCCACGCCAGGCAGACCCGGCGATGCACCCACCACGCCGGCGGCGGCTTGCACGTTCTGGCCACGGATGGCGGCCACCACATCGCTGGCCGACAGGCCGCGTTGCGCCACCTTTTGCGGGTCCAGCCAGGCGCGCATCGAGTAATCGCCACCGCCAAAGATCTGCACCTGGCCTACGCCCTGGATACGCGCGAGGCGGTCCTTGACGTTGAGCACGGCATAGTTGCGCAGGTAGTCGATGTCATAGCGGCCGTTGGGCGACACCATGTGTACCACCATGGTGATGTCCGGCGAGCTCTTGATGGTCGTCACGCCCAGACGCCGCACTTCTTCTGGCAAGCGCGGCTCTGCTTGGGAGACGCGGTTTTGCACCAGCTGCTGGGCCTTGTCCGGGTCGGTGCCCAGCTTGAAGGTCACGGTCAGGGTCATCACACCATCGGTGGTGGCCTGGCTGCCCATGTAGAGCATGCCTTCCACACCGTTGATGGATTCTTCCAGCGGAGTGGCCACCGTCTCGGCAATCACCTTGGGGTTGGCGCCAGGGTACTGGGCGCGCACCACGACGGATGGCGGCACGACCTCGGGGTATTCCGAGATCGGCAGGGTTCGCATGGCGATCAGCCCTGCCAGAAAGATCAGCACCGACAACACACCCGCAAAAATCGGGCGGTCGATGAAAAATCGGGATAAATTCATACGCTTGGCTTTTTGTTATCGGTTTAGGCGGCGGGCTTGGAGCCATCGTTGGCTGCCTGCTGCGCTTCGCCCTTGAGCTCGGATTTGTTGGTCATGGGCACATCCTGCGGTGCCACCACAGCGCCGGGGCGCACGCGCTGCAGGCCATTGACCACAATGCGCTCTCCCGCCTTGAGGCCTGAGGTCACCAGACGCAGGCCTTCAAACGGCGCACCCAGCTGCACTTCGCGGTACTCGGCCTTGTTGCCCTCGCCCACCACCAGCACAAACTTCTTGCTCTGGTCCGTGCCCACGGCCCGCTCGTTGATCAGCAGGGCCTGCTGGCTATGGGGCTGGCCCATGCGCACGCGGGCAAACTGGCCGGCCATCAGCGCGCCATCGGCGTTGTCAAACACCGCACGCACCCGCACCGTGCCGCTGCGCGCATCCACCTGGTTGTCAATCAACTGCAGGTGGCCGTTGTACGGCGTGGCGCCGCTGGTGCCCACCCCCATCTGCACGGGAATGCTCTCGATCAGCGCGCGGGCGCTCTTGCCTTGGCGCAGGCCTTGCAGGGCGTTGGTGACGATCTGCTCGTCCGCATCAAAACTGGCATACATCGGATTGACGGAGACCAAGGTGGTCAGCACCGGCGCGCCGGCGCCGGCGCTCACCAGGTTGCCCACGGTCACATCAATACGGCCCATGCGGCCTGCCACCGGTGCGCGCACCTGCGTGTAGCCCAGGTTCAACTTGGCCGTCTGCAGCGCGGCCTGGGCAGCGCGCAGGTTGGCGTCCGCTTCGCGGCGTGCATTGGTCCGCTCGTCCAGCTCCTTTTGCGCAATAGCGCGCTCTTCCCACAGGCGGGCGGCGCGTTCAGCTTCGCTTTGCGAGTAACCCATGCGGGCCTTGGCCGCCACCACCTGGGCTTCGGCGCGGTCAACTTCGACCGCAAAAGGTGCCGGATCTACCGTGAAGAGCAGATCGCCCGCCTTGACCAGCGCGCCTTCCTTGAAGTGCACCGCATGCAGCGCGCCGGCCACACGCGGGCGCACATCCACGCGCTGCACCGCTTCGAGCCGGCCAGAGAATTCATCCCAGAGCTGCACGTCTTTTTGCAGCACCTGGGCGACGGAGACGGGCATGGCCGGTGGCGCTGCGGCTTCGGCCGGCGCACTGGCGTGCGAGCTTTGCAGGCCCAGCGCCGTGCCGCCTGCGGCCACGACGGCAGCGGCCAGGCCGACGGCGGTCCACCAGCGGCGTTGAGGGGAGTAAGTCATTTTGTTGTTGCTCATGGCCAAGTCCTGATGTGTGCGTGAATAGTTTTTGAGGTTTCTTGCGGCAACGGCATGCCCCAGCGGCCCGTAAAGCCGGCCGACAGAAATACCTTGTCCATTCAGACAATGCGTTGCGAGAAAGCGTTTTTGAAGGGTGGTGAAGGCGCAGCTGCCCGCCGCCGCTCCCCGGGCTTTACCGGAGGGTGGCGCCGCTCTTGCTTTGCGCTTCGTTCAGGGGATCAGGCTTGCGCCCGACATCGGGATGTCTCGAAGAAAATTGCCAGTTGTTCCAGCACCGCCCCGGCACAGGGACAGCTCTCGGGAGGCCGAGGCTCCAGCAATGCATCGGGCCACTGTTGCGCGACCTTGAACACATGCTGCTGCACCAGATGGCCCGCTGCCTGCAGGCGGCTGGCATACGCCAGCGCCTCGTCGTGCATCGGGTCTTCATCGCCCACCATGATGAGCGTAGCCGGCAAGCCCGCCAGGCGCTGTGCCATCGCAGGCACGGCGTAGGGGTGGATGCCGTCATAGGTGCAGCCCAGGAACTTGCTCCAGCCCTCGGCCCATTTGCATTCCGTTGCGTCGCCATTGGCAGCGCGAAGCGATGCCGTGCCGGCGCAGGGATTGAGCATGGGTGAGAGCAGGATTTGCCCTGCCAGCGGTGGATGGCGTTGATCACGCGCCATCAAGCACACGCCGGCAGCCAGGTTGGCGCCCGCCTCCTCGCCAGCCACATACATCGGCGCACCTTTGCCGGCAAGGCGTGTGCGATGTTTGTAGCTCCACTGGAGCATTTCATATCCGATCTCCAATGGACGCGGAAATGGATGCTCAGGCGAGAGCGGGTACGCCACCGACACCACACGCGCACCTGCTGTTGCCAACAGACCCGCTACGGTGCAACCACTGTCCAGGTCACCATCCACAAAAGCGCCGCCATGAAAATGCAGCACCAAGGGTGAAGGCTCGCCCGACTTGCCTTTGCTACCGTACAGACGCACGGCCACCGACTCGCCCGACGCCGTCGGAGCGACGGTGTCGATGAAGTCAGGAGCCGGTGAACTGTTTTTTACGGTGGTGTTAGACATAAGCTAGCCCGGTGGTAAGTAGGCATGGGTAAATGTAGTTGCGATGCTGCAACCGATCAATCCGCAAATTATGGCCGCACTATTTCCAAAACAGGAACAATGGCGTGATCTTTGGCATGTGAGAATCCACCTACTTTTGGCGCGCGCGTGCGCGCTGGTGCAAGGAGAGCGGGATGGACCAGATACAGGCAATGCGGGTTTTCGCACGGGTGGTGGAGTCGGGCACATTTACGCTCGCCGCGACCACCTTGCAGCTGCCCAAGGCCAGCGTGACCAAGCATGTGCAGGCGCTGGAAGACCGGCTGCGGGTCAAGCTGCTCAACCGCACCACCCGCCGCGTGACCGTGACCACCGATGGCGCCGCCTACTACGACCGCGCCGTGCGGCTGCTGAGCGATTTTGATGAGCTCGAAGCCAGCATGAGCCAGGTGCGCGCCACGCCACGCGGCCGCCTGCGTGTCGATGTCGGCACCTCCATCGCACGGATGCTGATCATTCCGCAGCTGGCCTCCTTCCAGGCGCGCTACCCCGATATCCAGATCGACCTGGGCGTGACCGACCGCACCGTGGACCTGATTGCCGACAATGTGGACTGCGTGATCCGGGGCGGCGAGTTGAGCGACCAGTCGCTGGTGGCGCGCCGCGTGGGCAATCTGGAGTTCTTGACCATGGCCTCGCCCGCCTACCTGCAGCGCCATGGCACGCCCCAGCATCCGCGCGATCTGGAAAATGGCCACAACAGTGTGATTTTCTTCTCACCCGTCGCCCAGCGCCGCTATCCGCTGGAGTTCCAGCAGAACGGCGAGATCGTCGAGATTGCCAACCCCTCGACCCTGGCCGTCAACGAGGCCAATGCCTATACCAGCAGCTTGCTGGCCGGGCAGGGTGTCGGCCAGATCACCAGCTACCAGGCCCGCGAATATTTGCAGAGCGGTGAGCTGGTGCAGATCCTGCCGGAGTGGACCCAGCCTTTGCTGCCGGTCTATGTGGTCTACCCGCCCAACTCCCATTTGAGTGCCAAGGTGCGGGCCTTTGTCGATTGGGTGGTAGAGATTTTTGCGGCCGATCCGCTGCTGCAGTGCAAATAGCGCACTGCGCTTATTGGTCTGGATCGCTGCCGGGCGGAGGCACCTGGAGCGTATGCACCCGGTGGGCCGCACAGGCCTCGCTGCCTTCGATATGGCTCTTGAGCACCGGCACCAGGCTGTCTTCATCGAGCTTGCCGTACCAGACGCCTTCGGGATAAACGATCATCAGCGGCCCCTGGTTGCAGGGGTACTGACAGCTGGTCTGCAGCAGCTGCAACTGCTGCTTGAGGGGCGCACTGGCCTGCACCGCTTGGCTGAGCCGGGGCCATAGCGCTGCGGCACCCTTGGCCACGCAGCGCGGCCCCATGCACCACAGCACATGACGCTGGTGGGCGGGCACCGTGCTCCAGGCCACCGGGTCGTTTTGCCAGCCCTCTTCGCCCTCCTCGGCCACCACATCCGGCTGTGCCGTGGCGAGTGCCAGGTGGTTCAGCAAGGCAGGCACCAGGCCATCCCACTGCAGCAGCGGCTGCGCAAATACCAACTGGGGCCGGGCATGCGCAGGCTGGCTGGCCAGCCAGCGCCTGGCAACCTTTTGCAGCCAGCGACGCAGCGCGGGCTCATCGGGCACCATCGTGGGTTGGATGACGATGGTCTGCTGCGCCAGATCGGCCGGCGCAAGCGCAGCGCACAGACTGTCCAGCGCCTCGGGCAAGGCTGGCTGGTTGCGGTCCACAAAGGCCAGCTGCATCGGCAAGAGTGGGTCTGCCTGCTGGCAGGCCTGCAGCAAAGCCTGCAATTCGTTCTTGGCCGCCGACCCCAGGCCGCCCCGGCCCAGCAGCAATAAGGCATCGGGTTGGTTAGCCACGGGGTTTGTCCATCCAGTAGCTGACACGGGCCTTGTCCAGTCGCGGATGGCGGTCCACCTGTGACTCCACCTGGAACACCCGCGCAATGGTGGCGGGCGTCAGCACCTGCTCGGGCGTGCCCTCGGCCTCAATGCAGCCGTTTTGCATTACATAGATGCGGTCGCAGAACTGCGCCGCCAGGTTCAGGTCGTGCACTACGATCAGCACGGTGCAACCCGAGGCGCGCACCAGGCTCAGCAGCTCCAGCTGGAACTGGATGTCCAGGTGGTTGGTGGGCTCGTCAAGAAACAGCAGCTGCGGCTGCTGGGCCAGCGCACGGGCCAGCAGCACGCGCTGGCGCTCGCCGCCCGAGAGGGAAGACAGGGGATGGTCCACCAGGTTGCTGGCCCGCACCTGTGCCAGGCAGGCGCTGACGATGGCCTTGTCCTCGGCGCTGTCGCGCGCCCAGCGCGACTGGTGCGGCAAGCGGCCCATCATCACCAGTTCCTGCACTGTGCAGTCAAAGCCCAGGCCGGTATCCTGGCCCAGCACGGCAGCCTGCTGCGCAAACTGCCGGGAGCTCATCTGCCAGATATCGCGGCCTTGCAGTTCTATGCGGCCACCGGCCTGGGGCTGCAGCACGCGGTAGAGCATGCGCATCAGGGTCGATTTGCCGCAGCCATTGGGCCCCACCAGGCCGACACATTCGCCCTGCGCCACCTGCAGGCTGGCCTGGCGCACGATCGGTGTGGCCTGGGCGCCGTGGCCGGCCGTCCAGGACAGTTGCTTGGCCTTCAGCATCATGCGCTGCCTCCCGGCATCGCCGTGGTGCGGCGCCACAGCATCCAGATAAAGAAGGGCCCGCCTATCAGCGAGGTGATGACGCCCACCGGCAGCTCGCTCGGCGAAAACCAGGTGCGTGCGGCCAGATCGACCAATACCAAAAAGCTCGCCCCCATCAAGGCACTGACGGGCAAAACACGGCGGTGGTCACTGCCCACCAGCATGCGGGTGATATGGGGAATGACCAGGCCGACAAAACCGATGGCACCGCTGACCGCCACCATGGTGCCGGTCAACAGCGACACCACGACAAACAGCTGCAGGCGCAGGCTGGCGGTGTTCAGCCCCAGGGTGGCGGCGCCCTCGTCGCCAACCAGCAAGGCATTGAGCTGGCGGGCGCAGAGCAGCAGCCACAGCAGGCCCAGGCCCAGCACGGCAGCTGGCAGGCCCAGCGCGCTCCACTGTGTGGCTGCCAGGCTGCCCAGCGTCCAGGTCAGCAAGGCATTGGCCAGCTCGCGCTGGCCGGCAGTCAGTGTTATCAGGCTGGTGATCCCCATCAGCATGTAGCCAATGGCCACGCCGCTCAAGATCAGCCGGGTCGCATGCAGGCGCCCCTGTTGCTGTGCCAGCGCATAGACCAGGGCCGTGGCCAGCAGTGCACCGATAAAGGCGCCTGCGGTGATCGCATAAATGCCTGCCATCGCGAAGCTGCCATAGGCCAGCACCGATACCGCCCCCACCGACGCGCCGGAGGACACACCGAGCATATAGGGATCGGCCAGCGGGTTGCGCACCATCGCCTGCATCACCACGCCCACCACCGCCAAGCCCGCGCCGACAAGGGCTGCCAGCAGCACCCGGGGCATGCGCACCATCCAGACAATCTGGTAGTGCTGCTGGCTGATGCCGCCCTGCCCCGCATCGGCTTGCCAGCCGCCGCCCAGCAACTGCTGGCTGACGACGGACCATACGGTGGAGGCATGCAGCGATGCCGAGCCCCAGGTGATGGCGGCCAGACCGCTGGCGAGCAGCAGCGCCAAAAGCAGCAACAGGCATAGCGCCAAAGACCAGGGCTTGCGCCGCTGGCGATCATGCTGGCCGTCGCAGCCAGGCGCATGGCTCACTGCTTGGACTCCACAGCCGGCAGCCAGGGAACCGGGTCCACGGTGATGCCGCGATCAGCATGCAAGGCGGCAGCGAGGCGCTGCGCCACATTCACATTGCGCGGCCCGGGCGTTGCCTCGGCATAGCTCATCACAAAAAAGCGCTGGTCGCGGATGGCAGACACGCCTGCCAGCTCAGGCTTGGCCCGCAGAAAATCGATCTTGCCCTGGGCGCTGGGCCGGCCGTAGTCGATGATGATGATCCACTCGGGGTCGCGGGTGATTACATCCTCCCAATTGCCCTTGGGCCAGTTCGTGGGGATGTCGCCAAAAATATTGCTGCCGCCGGCAGCATCCAGCATGGCCTGGGGCATGCCAAAGCCGCCTACCGTGGTGGGGATCTTCTCGCCACTGTCAAACACAAACACCCGCGGCTTCTCGGTATTGCCCTGCATCTGCGCGGCCAGCTGGTCGATGGAGGCTTGGAGCTTGGCAATTTGCTGCTGCGCCTGGGGCTCGATGTCAAAAATACGCGCCACATTGCGCAGGTCCGCCAAGGTGTCGGCCAGCGCCACACGCTCGCGCTTTTGCACGTGGATGCAGGACTCGGACAGCACATAGCTGGCCACGCCATGCTTGGCCAGCAGCTCCGGCGTCACCCCAGCGGGGCGAAAGCCATAGCTCCAGCCACCAAACACAAAGTCGGCGCGGGCGTCCAGCATATTTTCCAGATTCATATCCTGCGACGACAGCTTGGGCACCTGCGCGAACTGGTCCTTCAGCGCCGGGCTGATTTCCTTTTGCGACGGTATCCCCGAGTAGCCCACCAGCTTGGGTCCCAGGCCCAGGAAGAGGAACATCTCGGTGATGTTCACATCGTGGGTGATGGCGCGCTGCGGCACCCGGTCATAGCGCTGGGGCTGGCCGCAGACATCGATCACCAGAGGGGTGGCCAGCAGGCCTGGGTCGGCCGCAGGCGCAGCAGCCACAGCAGCCGGTGCTGTGCTGCTGGCTGCGCCCTGCCCTGCGGGCGGGTCACAACCCAGCAGTGCGACAGCGGCCGCCGCCGCCAACGCATGTTGAAAGTGCCTAATCGCGCGTCGTGTCATGCCAGGGCCTTGCTCAGAAACGCAGATGTGCCATCAGCTCAAAGCTGCGGCCGTTACCCATCAGCCATTGCGAGCCGTAGGACGAGGCAGCATAGCGCTTGTTGGCGAGGTTGCGGCCCACGAGGTTCAAGGTGGTGCTGCGGTTCAGGTTCCAGCCCAGGACCGCATCGGCCACCGTGTAGGCCGGCAGCTGCGCGGTATTGGCATTGTTGGTGTAGCGGCTGGCGACATGGCGCAGGCCCAGCGAAGCACGCCAATCGCCCGTTTGGTAATGCGCCCAGGCATTGGCGGTGTAGCGCGGTACGTTGGCCGGCTGGTTGCCAGCGCGGTCAATGGCGGTGGCGCCTTCCAGCAGCTCATCAAACTGCGCATCCACATAGGCCAGATTGCCCTCAAAGCGCCAAGACTTGGTCGCCCGCCAGCTGCCCGCCAGCTCAATGCCCGTGGACGACTGCTTGCCGCCCTGGATCGACAGCGCCGGCCGGTCCGGATCGCGGGTGATGATGTCTTTCTTGCGGATGTCGAAGACCGCCAGGGTCCACTCGCCCTGGTCGTTGGGCAGTTGTTGCTTGATTCCCACTTCCACCTGGCGGCCCTTGCTCAGGGTAAAGCCGGTTTGCGACTGCGTCAGCGACAACAGGCTGTTGACGGGGTCATGGCCGGTGCTGACCTGGGCGTAGACGCTGGTGTTCTGGTCCAGCTTGTGGGTCAGGCCCAGGCGCCAGGATGTGCCTCCCAAGGTCTTGTCAAAACGCGCCTGGCTGAGTAGATCCATGCGGTCAAAGTCATACAGGTCACGGCGCACACCGCCCATCAGCAGCCACTGCTCGCCCAGCTTCCAGGCGTCTTCCAGGTAGAAGGCGTTCTGGCGGATGCGCGAGGTCATGCGCGGCTTGTAAGGGTCCGGGCTGTCCCAGTAGCCACTGGTGCCACCGTTCAGCGGCACATCGGATTCGCCGGTATAGGGCGAGCTGTTGAGCGCGGTGAACTTGGCCTGCGACACATCCCAGCCCATCGCAATCTCATGCTGGCCGGGCTTGAATACGGCGCCCAGGCGGTTGCCGCTTTGCTCCAGGTCGTGGCCGATCTCCAGGTAGTCGTAGCGGTGAACCGTGCGCGTGCTGGCATCGTAGTCATAGCCTTCGATGTTCTTCCAATGGCGGTCGGCCTTCATATGGTAGGTCTCGTTGCGCAGCACCAGCGCGTCGCTCACATTCCACTCGGCCTTCAGCTTGTAGCGCTGGTCCTTGTAGTGGATGTCGCTGTCAAGAAAGTTGAAATTGCGGTCGCGCAGCGCCGCCACCGGCTTGCCATCCACCACCGGGGTGCCAAAGTAGCGCTCGGGCCGTTGGTCGCTGACGTCGGCCGTCAGGTCCAGGCGCAGATCGCTGTTGGCCTGCCAGCGGATGGCGCTCATCAGCTTCTTGCTGTCGCTATTGCCCAGTTGGCGTTCGCCATCCGTGCGATCACCGTAGACATCCAGGCGGTAGCTCAGGCTGTCACTCAGTGCGCCGGTGGTGCCCAGGCCCGCACGGGCCGTGCCATGGGAGCCAGCGCCCAGCAAGACTTCGGACGAGGTAGTGCGACTGGGCTCCTTGCGCACCGCGTTCACGGTGGCGCCCATGGTGCCGCTGCCATACATCAGCGATGCCGGGCCGCGCAGCACATCAAAGCGCTCATAGCCCCAGCTGGAGTTGGGATAGGCGACAGTGCCCGCCGCCACGCCCAGGGTCAGACCGTCTTCGGCCACGCCCACCGAGTTGACGCCGGTAAAACCCCGACTGGAGAACGACAGCCCGCCATTGCCGGGCGTGCCGTTGGCACTCAGGCCCACGCTGCGGCCCACGGCATCGACCACCTCATAGTCGGCACGTTCCTGGATCTGCACGGCCGAGACCGAGCTCACGCTGGCAGGCAGGTCCTGCAGCGGTACGGCAAGCTTGCTGGCGGAGGTGGAAGGAAGCTTGAGCGCATTGGGCTCGCTGCGCTTGTCGGTCACCACCACTTCGGGCAGCGAGGCCTCTTGCGCATGGGCCACCGCCATGCCCAAAGCAGGCAAGCACAAGACACAGGAGCCGCCGATGCGGCGGAGAGCGGAAGAAAGCCGTACGGCTGCCAAGAGCCGGTTTTTCGGAAAAGGAACTGCAGTCATGTCAACAAAAGGCGCTAACTGCCTGATGCGGTGGCTGCACTGCACGCAACTGCCCCCGGGACGGGGACGCGCGAAGAACCGCCGTCCACACCCCGCAGACAGTTGAAAGAGCACGCCCCGGGCAAGGCCAAGGCGCACTGCGACTAGGAACAGGCCGGTCTCCGGGCTTACAGGCGGTGCGGCGCTGGCGCGCTGACCCGGTAACCGGTCTTCCCAGGGTATGGGCGTCCTGTTGCCTGGCAGGCAGGGACGCATTCTCAACCCCAGTGACTGGGCCCGCGTGGGAGCGGGCCGCATCGGCTACTTTTCCTGTCTACCGTTGCGGGGGCAGCCAAGGCTTGGGGGAGCGCACTCCCGACCTTGTTCCCGTTTCACTCGCGGCATGCGAGCACCTGTAGATAGGCTTTTTTCAAAGCGCAGCCAGTGTACCAGCCGCCAGCGCTTGCAGCGTGATTCAGTAACGGCCTGTGTCAGCTGGGCGATACAGCGCTGGCTTGGAGCGGGGATTCGCTCTGGACCAGACGCGTTTCGTAGCCAATAAAGTCGCTGCTGCGCAGCTTGCCCAGCAACCACTGCCGAAAGCTGGCCTGGATGGCTCCCTCACCGCCGCCACGGCGTGTATAGAGGTGGAACTTGGGCGTTTGTGCCATTGGCAGTTGGCGCAGTAGCTCCGCCCCAAAGGGTGCCAGCAGCTTGCCGCTGTGGATGTAGCTGAGCGCATCGACATAGGACAGCAGGCCCACGCCCTGCCCGCTGAGAACGGCTTGTAGCATTGCATCATGCGTGTGCAGCAGCATGGGGCTGACATGCTTGTCGCCGGGCTGCAGGCCCAGCATCTCGTAGATGTCCTGCCACAGGCTGTTGTGGCTGAGCGGGGAGATCAGCCGGTGGTGGTGCAGGTCCTGCGCGTTCAGCACCGGGTGCTCGGCCAGCAACTGCGGCGTGGCCACGATCACCTTGAGGTCTTCAAGCAGCGGGGTTTCGTCGAGGTCATCGACACCGCCATAACCCCAGACGATGGCCGCGTCCAGGTCGCTGGCATCAAAGGATGGCATCTCGACACCAATGGAGATGCGCAGGTCCAGCGCCGGATAGTCCTTGGTGAAGGACGGCAGCGAGCGGATCAGGTACTGGGTCGCAAAGTAGGGACTGACCTGGATATGGAACTTGGCCTCGCGCTGGTTGGCGCGCACCGCTTCCAGCCCCTGGCTCAGCGCGTCCAGACCTTGCTCCACATAGTGGTACAGCGTTTGGGCATCGGCACTGGCCAGCAGGCCCCGGGTTCCCCGCTCGAACAGTTGCATCTCCAACACGCTCTCCAACTGCTTGAGTTGCTGGCTGGCGGCCTGCGGGGTCAAACACAGTTCATCAGCGGCCTTGCGGATCGATCCATGGCGGTAGATGGATTCGAACACGCGCAGCGGCTGCAGGGGCGGGAGCTTGTACTTCATGGAGGGGCGCCGGGCAAAGACAGACAGGGCCCGAGCTGGCGCTGATTATAGGTGGCAGCCTGGTGCTGACCGCCTTTGGCGCCCTGCCCTGTGCGCCCATGAAAAACGCATCCCACTACGGATGCGTTGTGCTTTGGCTGTTGCCCAGGCCTCTTTACTGCACCGGATCCCCACGCATGGGCAAGCCGGTGCGGTCCTTGCTGCTCAGCAGCGCAATCAGCCCGACGACCGCCGCCCCAATCAGGTAGTAGGCCGGAACAATGGGGTTGCCCGTCCTGGCAATCAACCAGGAGTTGATCATCGGCGCCGTTCCGGCAAACATCGCCACGGCCACGTTGTAGCTCAGTGCCATGCCTTTGAAGCGCACCTGGGTATGGAACATCGACGGGATGATCGAGTAGATGCTGCCCAGCAGCATGGCCAAGCAGAAGTTCAGCACCATCAAGGACGAGATCTTGGCGGCGGTGCTGCCCTCCAGCAGCAGCTGAAAGCACGGCACGGCCAGCACGGCAATGGCCAGGCTGGCGGCGGTCATCATGGTCTTGCGGCTGAACTTGTCGGCCAGCATGCCCATGAGGGGGATCATCACCACCAGAAACAGCTGCGGGCCCAGCGACAGCTTGAGGCCGGTGGCCACATCCACATGCAGTGCGCTGACAAAGTAGGTCGGGATGTAGGTGACGACGGTGAACAAGGTCACATTGGTTACGATGATGATGCCGGCGGACTGGAACAGCTCCTTCTTGTGGGTGGCGAACAGCACCTTCCAGCTGGCTTGGGCCAGTGCATCATGCTGCTGCTTCATCGCGACAAAGGTGGGGGTCTCTTCCAGGTACTTGCGGATATAGAGGCCAATGGCGCCCAGCGGCAGTGCGATCAGAAACGGAATGCGCCAGGCCCAGTCCAGGATCTGGTCGGCGCTGAAAAATACCGTCAGGATGGCCGAGACCGAGGCACCAAAGAAGAAACCGGCCATGCAACCCACCTCGACCCAGCTGGTGAGCAAGGTGCGGTTGCGGTCCCGGCAGTACTCGGCCACAAAGATGGCAGCGCCGCTGGCCTCGCCCCCGGCGGACAGGCCCTGCATCAGGCGCAGCACGATCAGCAGCAAGGGCGCGGCAATGCCGATGCTGGCATAGCCCGGCAGCACACCAATCAGGAAGGTGGAGATCGCCATCATGATGATGGTGATGGTCAGCACGCGCTTTCGGCCGTACTTGTCACCCAGCGAGCCAAAGAAGATGCCGCCAATGGGCCGGGCAAAAAAGGCAATCGCAAAGGCCGCCCAGGAGGCGGTTACCTGCATCGTCGGCGAGCTGGTGGCAAAGAAGACCTTGCCGAGCACCGCGGCCAGGTAGCCATAGACGGAAAACTCGAACCACTCGACAAAGCTGCCAACCACCGAGGCCAGCACCACGCGGTTGAGCTCTTTGGACTGCACCGCGCGCGGCGCCGCTGTCGGGGATGGGGACGACCCGTTCGAAGGGATTGCACTGGGGGCGGCAAAGCCATCTGCCATGGGAGTGTGGGTGTGCATCGAGAGTCCTTGGTGTCCTGCAGGGGGGGGAAGAAAAGTGGGTGCGGACCAGCGGCCCTTGCCGCTGGCCATGGTCAGGCGATCAGGCCGGGTTCAGCGGCTTGGCCTGGGCGTATTGGGCATTGGCTTGCTCGGCGCTGATATAGCCATAAGCCACATCGCGCTGCACCAGCGCGGCGGGGCGCAGTGCCGCATCGCCGTTGCCGCCGCCGCCGGGCAAGTCCAAAATCAGACGGCGCCCGGCCGGGATCTGCTGCTTGCCCTTGCCGCGCAAGGCGGTACCGTCGTCCAGCGACACCTTGCCCAACGCGCCGCTTTGGCCGCCGTTGTGGCCCCGGGCCGCAAAATGCACGCGGTCAAACATGGCGTTCAAGTCAAACTCAAAGCCCTCGGCCGAGCCCACCTCGATGCGTTGGCCCAGGCCGCCCCGCCAGCGGCCGGCGCCGCCCGAGTTGGGTCGCAGCTCTTTGCGCCAGATGATGATGGGGCCAATGCTCTCGGTCACCTCGACCGACATGGCCTGCACGCCGCTGGGGAAGGCCGTGGCGCTCAGGCCATCGCTGGAGCGGCGCGCACCGGTGCCACCGGTGTTGAACATCAGGATCTCGTGCTGCTGGTTGCGTGTGGCCTGGCTGATACCCTTGAAGCGCATCTGCAGGTTCCACAGGGAGCTGGCCCCTTCGGCCGGGATCTCGCCCTGGCAAATGGGCTGCAGCGCGCCCAGCACCACATCGGGGATCAGGTGGCCGATGACATGGCGCACGGACACCGGGCGCGGGCGGTGGGCATTGAGGATGCAGTCCTCGGGCGCACTGATCTCAAAGGGCTCCAGCGAGCCCCAGTTGTTGGGGATTTCCGGCGCAATCGCGCACTTGAGCGCATAGGAGGCATAGGCCTTGGTGTAGGTCAGCGGCACATTGATGCCGTAGCGGCTCGGGTCCGAGGTGCCGGCAAAGTCGGCGCGCAGCTTGTCGGCCGCAATCTCCACGGCCACGACCAGTTCGATGGGCTTTTCATAACCGTCCACGGTCATCGCATAGCGCTGGGTGCCATCGGGCAAGGCGGCGATGCGCTCGCGGGTGGCGCGCTGGCTGTTCTCGAAGATGAAGCCGGCCAGGTCTTCCAGGTCACGCAGCTCAAACTCGGCCAGCATGCCCTTGAGGCGGCGCATGCCGGTGGCATTGCAGACGGCCAGCGAATGGAAGTCACCAATCACCTGGTCGCGCTCGCGCACGTTGTTGCGCAGGATTTCGATCAGGTCCTCATTCAGTGCACCGGCGCGGAAGAACTTCATCGGCGGTATGCACAGGCCCTCTTCATAGACATCGCTGCCATCCGGCCCAAAGCCGCGCCCGCCGATGTCCACCACGTGGGCGGTGGCGGCAAAGTAGCCGATGTGCTCGCTGTGGCCGTCGCGGCCATAAAACACCGGGGTGACGACGGTGATGTCGTGCAGGTGGCCGGTGCCCAGCCAGGGGTCGTTGGTGACCAGCACATCGCCATCTTGCAAGGTGCTGCGCTCAAAGCGCTTGGCAAAATGCGCGACCGACTCGGCCATCGAGTTCACATGGCCGGGGGTGCCGGTCACGGCCTGGGCCATCATGCGGCCCTGCTTGTCGAACACGCCGGCCGACAAGTCGCCCGCCTCCCGCACGCTGGTGCAAAAGGCGGTGCGGATCAAGGTGACCGCCTGCTCTTCCACCACCGAGATAAGGCGGTTCCACATGATTTGGTAATGAACGTCTGTATTGTTTGCCATGATCACACTCCGCTTTCGATGCGTTCTACGAGCATGCAGTCGTCCGACTGCAGCACGACCTTGAAGCCCGGGCTCACATAGGTCGAGGTTTCCTTTTCCACAATCACCACGGGGCCGGGCACCGCCTGGCCCCGGGGCAGGCCCAGGCGCTCATAGATATCGCAGGCATAAAACTGTCCGAGCTTGCCGTCGAAGACTTCGCGGCGGTCCAGCACCGTGCCGGCGCCCTTTTGCGGCGTGCCGCCCTGCTGCAACTCCGCTCTGGCCGGCGGCAAGGTCTTGGAACGCAAGGACAGTGCCCAACTCACCACCTCGATGTCGAGGCCGTCGATGGCGTGGCCGAACAAGGCCACATAGTTCTGCACAAAGGCTTCGTTGAGCGCGGGCACGCTGTCCGGCCCAAACTGCTGCACGGGCACCGAGACGGGAATCTCCCAGCCCTGGCCGCAGTAGCGCATAAAGGCGCGCAGCTCCTTGACGGTCTCGCCGTCGTAACCGGTGTCGTGCAAAAAGGCGCTCACCTCGACTTCCATCTCGCGCAGCATCTGGTTGACAGCCTCGCCATCGAACTGGCTCATGCGCATCACCGAGCTGCGCAGCGACTCATAGGCAAAGGGCGCCCGCAAAAAGCCGATGGCCGAGCCCACGCCGGCGCCCGTTGGGATCAGCAGGCGATGGATGCCCAGCTTTTCACAGAGGCGCACGGCATGCAGCGGCGCCGCGCCGCCGTAGGCGATCATCGTGTAGGTCTCCAGGTCCTGGCCGGACTCCACCGCATGCATGCGCGCAGCATTGGCCATGTTCTCGTCCACCACTTCGGCCACCGCATAGGCTGCGCGTACGGCATCCAGGCCTTGGGCCTCGCCCACATGGGCGGCCATGGCTTTCTCGGCAGCGGGCATGTCGAGCCGCATGCTGCCGCCAGCAAACCTTGCGGGGTCGAGCTTGTGGAGCAGCAGATCGGCATCGGTCACCGTGGGACGGGCGCCGCCGCGGCCGTAGCTGGCTGGTCCGGGCTCGGAGCCCGCGCTTTCCGGCCCCACGCGCACCTGGCGCATATCGTCCACATGGGCAATGGAGCCGCCGCCCGCGCCGATCTCGATCATCTCGATGACCGGTATCGAGATCGGCATGCCGCTGCCCTTTTTAAAGCGGTAGCTGCGCGCCACTTCAAACACCCGCGCCGTCTTGGGCACATGCTGGTCGATGAGGCAGATCTTGGCGGTGGTGCCGCCCATGTCGAAGGAGACCACCTTGTCCTGGCCGTACTTGGCCGCAAAATCGCTGGCGTAGATAGCGCCGCCGGCCGGGCCGGATTCGAGCAGGCGCACCGGGAACTCGGCCGCATTGGCCAGCGACATCAGTCCGCCGCCCGAGTGGATCAGGTAGAGCGGGCAGTGCATGCCCTCTTCCACCAAGGCCTGGGCCAGGCGCTGCAGGTAGGACGACATCAGCGGCTTCACATAGGCATTGGCGCAGACGGTGTTGAAGCGCTCGAACTCGCGGATCTGGGGCGATACCTCGCTGGAGATAGACACCGACAGCTGGGGCAGCGCCTGGGCAATCAGCGCGCGCACCCGCTTTTCATGGACCGGGTTCTTGTAGCTGTGCATGAGGCCCACGGCCACGCTGTCGTACTCGCCCTGGCGCAGCTGGGCAATCACTTCCTGAACCTGCGCCTCATCCAGCGCCTGCAGCTCTTGCCCTTTGGCATCAAGCCGGCCTGCCACGGTAAAGCGGTGGTTGCGGGCAATCAGCGGTGCGGGCAGCTGGATGGCCAGGTCGTACTGCTCAAAACGGCCTTCGTTGCGCATCTCGATCACATCGCGAAAACCTTCGCTGGTGATGAAGGCGGTCTTGGCGCCGCGTCGCTCGATCAGCGAATTCGTCGCCAAGGTCGTGCCGTGGATCACCGTGCCAATCTGCGATGGCGCAATCCCCGCCTGGGCTGCCGCCTGTTTGAGGCCGGTGACGATGGCGCGCTCGGGTTTTTCATAGTCCGTCAGGACCTTCTCGCTGAACAGGACGCCATCGACCTCCAGTGCGATATCTGTGAATGTGCCGCCGATGTCTGCCCCGGCGCGTGTGACTTGGCTTTTTGCCATCTGGTATCTCCGAATCATGCAAGCTGTATGGATCAGAAGCTCTGATCTGGCAGCGATGATCAAGTGATCGCCCAGTCGGCGCAAACAAGAAATTCGAGGGCGGACACAAGCCTGGCTTCGCGGGTAAAAACCATTACGCGCTAACCCGGTGGCCATGCACGGCCACAGTGCATAGAAGACTGTTTTTGGCAGCCCATGCACCAGGGCTGCGCGCTACTGCACCATGTGGCGGCGGCCTGCACCAAAGCCGGGTGGACGGGTGCCGCCAAGCCGCCAGAGATGCTTGTGTAAAGCTTGGAAGGGCAACAAAAAAGTGAGGCTATAGGCGCGCCAGGCTTGAGCGATGGACTGCTTCAGGCAGCGGATGCAGTCACAAAAAAAGCCCCAAGCAAAGCTTGGGGCCTGTGTGCCGAACGGCAGCAGATTACAGATCCAGAGCGAGCTGGCTCTTGTCCTCGGCGCTGGCTTCCACTTGCCGGAGGCTGCATTCCACCTTAATGGGGGTCTTGACCACGCAGCAGCAGGGAACCACCTCATTCGGCCCGACAAAGGCCAGCGGCTCCTGGGTGTAGACGACTTCGCCTTCCAGCAAGGTGAGGCGGCAGCTGCCGCAATAGCCACCACGGCACTGGTACTCCACATCGTGGCCGGTGCGCTCCAACGCCTCCAGCAGGGTCTCCCCTGGCAGTACGCGTATGAGCCTGTCCGTGGTGCTGACGGTGGTCACAACTCGATTCCGCTCAGGTCATCCAGCGAGACTTCGGCGTTGATCTGGCCAACCAGGTAGGAGCTCAGCTCCACCTCTTGCGGGGCTACTTGCACGGTGTCGGACGACAACCAGGTGTTGATCCAGGGGATCGGGTTGCTCTTGGCATTCTCGAACGCGGGCTTGAGGCCGATCGCCGACATGCGGATATTGGTGATGTACTCCACATACTGGCTCAGGATGTCCTTATTCAGGCCGATCATCGAGCCGTCGCGGAACAGGTACTCGGCCCACTGCTTTTCCTGCAAGGCCGCGGTCTTGAACATCTCAAAGCATTCCTGCTCGGTCTCTTTGGCAATCTTGGCAAAGTCCGGGTCGTCTTGGCCCGAGCGCATGATGTTGAGCAAGTGCTGGGTACCGGTCAGGTGCAGCGCTTCATCACGGGCGATCAAGCGGATGATCTTGGCATTGCCCTCCATCAGCTTGCGCTCGGCAAATGCGAACGAGCAGGCAAAGCTCACATAAAAGCGGATGGCCTCCAGAATGTTCACATTCATCAGGCACAGGAACATCTTCTTCTTGAGCTGGTACACATCGATCTCATGCACCACACCATTGATGGTGTGGCTGCCGGCGCCCAGCTGGGCGTGCAGCATGGCATCGCGGATCAGATCGTCGTAGTAGGACGAGATATCGCCCGCGCGCAGCTTGATGTTCTCGTTGCGCATGATGTCGTCAAAGATCACCGAAGGATCATTGACGATATTGCGCAGGATGTGCGTGTACGAGCGCGAATGGATGGTCTCCGAGAACGCCCAGGTCTCAATCCAGGTCTCCAGCTCCGGCAGCGACACCAGCGGCAGGAAGGCCATGTTGGGGCTGCGCCCCTGGATGGAGTCCAGCAAGGTCTGGTACTTCAGGTTGCTGATGAAGATGTGCTTCTCGTGGTCGGGCAGCTTCTGGTAGTCGATCCGGTCCTGCGTGATGTCCACTTCTTCAGGGCGCCAGAAGAACGAGAGCTGCTTTTCAATCAGCTTCTCGAAAATCGGGTACTTCTGCTGGTCGTAGCGGGCGACATTGACCGGATTGCCAAAGAACATCGGTTCCTTGAGCTGGTCATTGTCAACCTTGGAAAAGGTGCTGTATGCCATGGCCTTCTCTGTCCTTAGATCTTGCAGGCGCCGCTGGCGCAGTCGTCTTCTGCAGCCGCGCTCTGCATGTCCTCGGCACCGTCACGGGTGTTGTGGTAGTACAGCGTCTTGACACCAAACTTGTAGGCCTGCAGCAGGTCCTTGAGCAATTGCTGCATAGGCACCTTGCCATCGGCAAAGCGCTGCGGGTCGTAGTTGGTGTTGGCCGAGATGGACTGGTCGACAAACTTCTGCATCAGGCCCACGAGCTTGAGGTAGCCATCGTTGTTAGGCATTTGCCACAGCAGTTCGTACTGGCCCTTCAAACGGTCAATCTCCGGCACCACCTGGCGCAGGATGCCGTCCTTGGACTGCTTGACCGACACAAAACCACGTGGAGGCTCGATGCCATTGGTCGCGTTGGCGATCTGGCTGGAGGTCTCCGATGGCATCAGCGCGGTCAGGGTCGAGTTGCGCAGGCCATGGGTCTTGATCTCGGTGCGCAGGGTTTCCCAATCGAGGTGCAGGGGCTCGTCGGTCAGCGCGTCGATGTCCTTCTTATAGGTATCGATGGGCAGGATGCCGGCGGCGTAGTTGGTCTCGGCAAAGGCCGTGCAAGGACCGAATTCGCGCGACAGCTGCACCGATGCCTTGAGTAGGTAGTACTGGATGGCTTCAAAGGTGCGGTGGGTCAGGCCATTGGCCGAACCGTCGGAGTAGCGCACGCCGTTCTTGGCCAGGTAGTAGGCGTAGTTGATCACGCCCACGCCTAGCGAGCGGCGCTTTTCGGTCGCGACGCGGGCAGCGGCCACCGGGTAGTCCTGGTACTCCAACAAGGCATCGAGTGCACGCACGATCAGGTCGGCCAGCTCTTCTAGCTCGTCGGTCGATTCCAGCGCGCCCAGGTTGAAGGCGGACAAGGTGCAGAGCGCGATTTCGCCATTCTCGTCCTTGATGTCTTCCAGCGGGCTGGTGGGCAGCAGGATTTCCATGCACAGGTTCGACTGGCGAACCGGCGCCACAGCCGGGTTGAAGGGGCTGTGGGTGTTGCAGTGGTCCACGTTCTGGATGTAGATACGGCCAGTGCTGGCACGCTCTTGCATCATCAGCGAGAACAGCTCCACCGCTGGCAGGGTGCGCTTGCGAATGGATTCGTCGTTCTCGTACTTGACGTACAGCTCTTCGAACTTGTTCTGATCGGCAAAAAAGGCCTCGTACATGCCAGGCACATCATGGGGCGAGAACAGGCTGATGTTCTGGCCCTTGATCAGGCGCTGGTAGAGCATGCGGTTGATCTGGATACCGTAGTCCAGGTGGCGGATACGGTTTTCTTCAACGCCACGGTTGTTCTTCAGCACCAGCAGCGACTCGGCTTCCAGGTGCCACAGCGGGTAGAACAAGGTGGCTGCACCACCGCGCACGCCCCCTTGCGAGCAGGACTTGACGGCCGACTGGAACATCTTGAAGAAAGGCAGGCAGCCGGTGTGCTGCGCTTCGCCGCCACGGATCTCGCTGCCCAGGGCGCGGATGCGGCCGCCGTTGATGCCGATACCGGCGCGCTGCGACACGTACTTGACGATGGCGCTGGTGGTGGCGTTGATGCTGTCCAGGCTGTCATCGCACTCGATCAGCACGCAGGAGCTGAACTGGCGCAAGGGCGTGCGCACGCCGGACATGATGGGCGTGGGCAGCGAAATCTTGAAACGCGAGACGGCATCGTAGAAGCGCTTGATGTACTGCAGGCGGCGGTCGGCTGGGTACTTGGCAAAAAGGCTCATTGCCACCAGCACGTACAGAATCTGCGGGCTCTCGTAGATGCGCTTGGTCACCCGGTTCTGCACCAGGTACTTGCCTTCGAGCTGCTTGACGGCTGCGTAGGAGAAATCCATATCGCGCCAGTGGTCGATAAAACCATTGATCTCGTCGTACTCTTCGCGGCTGTAGTCGGCCAGCAGGTGCGGGTCGTACTTCTTCAGCTCGGTGAGCTTTTGCACATGGTCGTAGAGGTGCGGCGGTTCGAACTGGCCAAAGGCAATCTTGCGCAGATGAAAGATGGCCAGGCGCGCTGCGACGTACTGGTAGTCGGGCGCGTCTTCAGAGATCAAATCCGCAGCGGACTTGATGATGGTTTCATGGATGGCATCGGTGCGAATGCCGTCATAAAACTGAATGTGCGACTGCAGCTCGATCTGGGAGACCGAAACATCGCGCAGGTCTTTGGCAGCCCAGTCAATCACTCGGTGGATTTTGTCCAGGTCGATAGGCTCAACGCGACCGTCACGCTTGGTGACTCTCATAGTGGTTGTCTGGTTCATTTGCGATGTTTCTAATGGGATAAAAGACGCAGAACCACCGGTGCGAGACGCAGCCGTCCCGCGCCAAAACGCGCCAGGCAATGCAGGCGCGTAAAGGCTGACGTGAGAGCTGAGAGGAAACCGGTGGGGAAAGCGGCGGACACTACATATGGTGTCTATGGGCTTGAGTGTACGCTACCTGTAGCGTTCTGTGCAGCAACCACATGGGCCAGATTTCTGCTAGGCAAGGCTGGATTCAGAGAAGAATGCAGCAAAATCAACGCGCATTGGATCGGTAAATATATGTATCCAGGACGGCACAGTCCCCGATCCTGGCAGGGGCATCGCGCTGCACTTTAGCTGGCCATCGCCATCTTGTTGTTCGTGCTCGGCAGCCACGGATTGCAGCGTATTCACTACTCGCCGTGAAGTTGGCTGAATACGGAGCACACAAATGAAAAACCTGCTGCACTTGCATGCAACAGGTTTTCAATAAGGATGGTCGGAGCGGTGGGATTCGAACTCACGACCCTCTGCTCCCAAAGCAGATGCGCTACCAGGCTGCGCTACGCTCCGACTAAGCCGCTATTGTATAACGTCTCGGACCCTGCAAAAGACAAAAATGATTACTTTGGCAACATTAAATCTGCGGGCACCATGGCGTGGCGCGAGCAAAACAAAAAACCTGCTGCACTTGCGTACAACAGGTTTTTAAATGGAATGGTCGGAGCGGCGGGATTCGAACTCGCGACCCTCTGCTCCCAAAGCAGATGCGCTACCAGGCTGCGCTACGCTCCGACTAAGCCGTTATTCTAACCAGGGTTTGGGCAGTGGTTTTTCGTATTTGACGATTTTTTTACAACTGCCCTGCTCGCACCAAGGCGCAACACTTGCTGCGCCCTAGCCATTAGCGCTGCGATGGCGCTGGGCCACGGCCAGGCAGGTGACGGAAAGTGATACGGCCCTTGCTCAAATCGTAAGGCGACATTTCCAGCGACACCTTGTCACCCGCCAGAATGCGGATGTGGTGTTTGCGCATCTTGCCGCCCGTGTAAGCAATCAGCTCATGACCGTTTTCCAGCTTCACGCGAAAACGCGAATCAGGCAACACTTCGGTCACGGAGCCTTGCATCTCAATCAGTTCTTCTTTAGCCATATAAGTCGACGAATCCTTGTCTAGTGGTGCATGCGCGAAAACAGATTCTCGCGATGCTGATCTGTGTGCCACCAGCAGCGGTGGCTTTCCTGGGCTCTGGGTATGTCCTTGCGGACCATGAACCCTGTCATCCCTTGCAATACAGATACGGCCCGAAATATTCGGTGCGTACCAGCCGCTCCAAGCCGCGCGGTGCCCGGCACCAGGCGCTCCCTGCGCTGTAAAAGCTTGCAAAGCTCTCTATTGTACTATGTACAGGGGATTTATGCGCAGCGCATTCATGCATAAACGGCGTAGCGTCTTCGCTGGTCCTTTCTTGTGCGTTAAGAGCGCATTGGCTGGTGCCGCTTGCCAGCGCCGCGGTAGCCGTTACCCGCACATCGCATCGGTTAGCATCACCCGCAAAGCGCCCTCGCCTTTCCCCTCCTCACAACCCAGCCCAAAAACCGCCCCACCATGAACGCTGCCCCCCGCTACTGGTTGATGAAGAACGAACCCGATGAATATGGGATCGACCAGGCGCTCGCCGCGCCTGATGCCACGATTGCCTGGGACGGCGTGCGCAACTACCAGGCGCGCAACTTTATGCGCGATGGCATGCAGGTGGGCGATGGGGTGCTGTACTGGCATTCCAGCTGCGCCGAGCCGGGCATTTATGGCATCGCCCGCGTTGCAGGCAACTTGCGGCCGGATGCCAGCCAGTTCGATGCCCAGTCCAAATACTTCGACCCCAAGTCCAAGCGGGAGGCGCCGCGCTGGCTGATGCTCGATGTGCAGGCACTGCGCAAGATTGAACCCATCAGCGTGGCCGCGTTGCGCCAGTACCCGGAGCTGCAAGACATGCGGGTGCTGCAAAAAGGCAATCGCCTGTCGATCACGCCGGTGGATGCCGTGCATTGGGACTTCATCATCGGCTTGATCGAGGCGCAGCGCTAAAGCAACTGCTGGAGAGCCGGCATGCGCCCTCCCCTTGGGCAGAAAGGCAGTACGGCATAATGCAAAAACACCTTAGCCACCCATGCCTTCAGCAGGGGTAGCTATTTTTTTGATACCCATTTCGCACCCAAGATCACCATGGCTTTCGCTGACAATCTCCAATCCCTGCCCGCCATCGACCATATCGCCGAGCTGCAGCTGATCGATGCCGATGGCCAGCTGGCAGCCAGCATTCCGAATGCGCCGGGCAAGGCCGGCTCGGTGCGGGTGTACAACGCCTTGGCCGCCAAGCATGGCGGCATCAATGTGGCAGCGGCTGAAGAAGGCCTGCAGATCTTTGCCGAGCATACCGACGACGCCAAGGCCCGCCCCGGCGCGCATCCCAATATCGACCGCCTGCTGGAGGTGATCGCCTCCGGCAAGGGCTATACCGTCAAACTCGTTTCGGCCTGAGCGGCTTGGGGCTCTTGCCCCGCCGATGCAACTGCCGGCTGGCGTGCATAGGCTGCAACAAAGCGCTGCAGCATCTGCTGTGGCACAGGGGTTTCGGCCAATTGGCCCAGCATGGCATCCGGGTCAAAACCTTCTGATTGCAGCACCTGCGCACGCAGTTGGATGCAGGTTGCCGCAATCGCCGGGCTGAACTCGGGATGGAATTGGGTAGACACCGCATTGGGTCCGTAACGCACAACCTGGTGCGGGTCATGCGCTGAACGGGCGAGCACCTGGGCACCCGGTGGCAGCTCCAGCACTGTCTGCATATGGGTCAGGTTGGCTTTGAAGCGCGAGCCAGCGCCTGCAAGCAAGGGCTCGGCCTCGGCGCCTGGCAGCAGATCGATATCCAGGCAGCCCATTTCGCGGCCCTGCGGGTGGTAGTCCACCTTGCCGCCCAAGGCATGGGCCATCAGCTGGTGGCCGTAGCAAACGCCAAACAGCGGAAATGCCTGCGCCATCGCATCGCGTATCCATTGGGCTGTTGCCTCGCTCCAGGGCACCAAATCCGTCACCATCGCCCAGGATCCGGTGATGATTGCGGCGCTGTGTGCGCCATGCGGCGGCAAGGGCTCACCCTCGAAAACGCGAACCACCTCAAAGGCAGGCCCTGCGGCGAGCACGGCGGAGAACCACAATGGCAGATCGCCTACCTGGGCGCGGATGTCGTCGGGCGGGGTGCCGACCTGGATAAGTAGCAGAGGTTTTGCAGACACGGGGCAATACAGAAGAAGGGATGGCTGCTGCACTGTAATACAAGCCAGCCCTTCCAGACGCCTAAATTTGCCCGCGCTCCCCGGCGTTTGGTACTTCAATAACGGAACCGCAAGGTCGACTGCCGCACCACCTCAGGCAATTGCTGGGCTTGGGCATAGGCCTCGCGCAGGCGGCTCGCGTCGTTAACGCCCTCATTGACGGTCTTGCGCAGCTGCTGCAAAGCCTCTTTGCTGTTCTCCGGCACATAGGACTGGATGCGTTGCAAGGTCAGCAAGATATGCTCGCGCAGGCCAAAGGACTCGCTGGTCGCTGGGTCCACATAGGCGCCCTCCAGGCCAAAGCGGCAGGCCTGGAAGCGGTTGTAGGTGTAGACCAGGTAGTCGTCCTCGCTGGGCTCAAAGGGCTCTTCGGCCAGAAACCAGGCCCCCAGCGCCTGCACATAGGCGGCCAATGCCACAGCGCGTTCAATGGACAGCGGAGTGTCAAACACGCGCACCTCCACGGTGCCAAACTCGGGCTTGGGGCGGATGTCCCAGTAAAAATCCTTCATGCTGTGGATCACGCCGGTGGCGGTCATCTTGTCGTAGTAGCGCTCAAAGTCCTCCCAGTGCAGCGCAAACGGCGCCCGGCCCGACAGCGGAAACGCAAACACCGAGTTCAGCCGCGCCGAATCAAAGGCGGTGTCCTGCCCCTGCACAAAAGGGCTGGAGGCCGACAGCGCAATGAAGTGCGGGATATAGCGCGAGAGCCGGTGCAGCATCATCAGCCCTGCATCGGCACTGGGGCAGCCCACATGCACGTGCTGGCCAAAGATGGTGAACTGCTTGGTGAGGTAGCCGTAGAGCGCGGTGATCTCTTTGAAGCGCGGCTTGTTGTAGATGCGCTGCTGGTGCCACTGCTGGAACGGGTGGGTGCCGCCGCCAGACAGCGCAATATTGAGCTTGTCGGCAGCCTTGACCAGCGCATCACGGGTGACGCTGAGCTGCTGGTAGGCATCCTGCGCATCGGTGCAAATGCCGGTCGATATCTCGATCATGCTGGTGGTGACCTCGGGCACGATCGAGCCCGGCACCTGCGCATTTTTCAGCAGGGCCAGCATATCGGGGGCATAGGGGGTCAGGTCATAGTGGTTGGTGTTGACCAGTTGCAGTTCCAGCTCGACGCCCAGAGTCAACGCCTCGGATTGTTGAAAAGCTTCAAGTGTCATGGCGTTTTTCCTTGCTGGTAAGGGCGGACAGGCCAATGCCCCGGTGCGCCTCGCCGCTGCGCCACAAAGCCAGCGAGGCCAGCAGCACGCCGATCACCTCGCACAAAACAATCATCGGCAGCGCGATGGAGGACACACTGATCGCCACCTCGGGGTTGACCGCTGCCCACTGTGCCACCTGGGCTGATGCAATCAGCAAAGCCAGGCCCGAGCTGGGCGATTGCGCGCAAGCCACCGGCCACTGGCGCAGCCAGCCAATGCCCGTACCGGCCCCGAGCAACAGCACACCGCCCATCTTGCCCAGCAACCGCGCCAGGCTGGCGGCGGCCACCACACTGATCAGCGCAGCGCTGGGCGCCATCTGCCCGGCCATGCTGGCCACCAGCACAAACATCAGCAGATTGAGCATCGTGTTGCCGGCCATAAAGGCCGAGGGCCAGACCATCGGCTTGGGGCTCAGATTGCGCAGCATCACCCCGGCCAGCACAAAGCCCAGCGCTGAGGAGCCGCCCAGGCGCTCGGCCAGCAAGCTGGCGGCGACCAGCACGGCCAGCATGTAAAGCGCGGTGGAGTCACTGCGGGAAGAGGTCCAGCGCAGCACCGGCCACAAAACAGCTGTGGTGAGCAAGGCCCACAACAGCGTCAGGCCCAGGTTCCACAGCAAATGGCCCATGCCCGCTGCCGTCAGCACCAGGCCCGATTGCGCATCCGTGCCCGGAACAGGCGACCACGCCACCGTGATCACCAGACCCAGCACCAGCGCATAGATGCAGCCCAGGGTGGCCATCAGCAAGCTGCGGTCGGTCACGGCACCGCTGGAGCGCAGATCGGAAGAGATACGCAACAAAACGGAGGGCGATGCCGCCATCGCCACCACGCCGACCCCGAGCGACACGGCCCAGCCCATGCCCAGCAACTGCAAGGTGCCCGTCACCAGAACCAGCGCAGCCATCGATTCCACCAGGCTTTGCAGCAGCAAAAATGGCTGTCGCAACAGCCATTTCAAGGAGATTTGGGACGCTGCAATCAGCATGCTGGTGCCCACGGCCGTGTGCAGCAGCACTTGGGTATTGCCCTGCAGCGGCCAAGGCAGATCGCCAAAACCCAGCCAGCCGGCGAACAAGCCGACTACCGTGTAGCCAAGCATGCGCGGAAAGCCGGTCAGGCGGAACACCATGTGACCGGCCAGCGCTGCGGCCGCCACCAGGATGCACCAACTCATCAAAGGGCCAACACTGTGTTCAAGCCAGCCGCCTATTTGCGGCAGCGGCATATTGGATGCTGCATGGGGTGGCATATCTGCACCCTCCTCCCAAAATGGTGTCCCGCTGGCAAGGCCGCGGGGCACGGAGCTATTAATGGATCAGCAGCGGCGCTGGAGCGCGACTGAGAGACTGAAGATGCATGGCTCCACTGCTACCTAGAGTTTGTAAGCACAATGCATCAGATCGTTAACCAATCTCAACGACTCTACTGGATGAACCGGCACTTGCTGTCACAGCATGCAAGCAAAGGGCACAAAAAGCCTGCAGTCCTACAATGAAGAAGGCTTTGCCGGAGTCTTTCACAGGGGCTCCTGCGCATGGATGCAGGCGCGCCGTGGCCCTACATACTGCTATCTAGAACGTAGCAGCTAAGGGGTACAAATCATGCCAGCCATCAATGCGTATAAGGCCGTAACAGCGCGGCTTGTTGCCCAAGGCGGGGATGCGGTGCGGCAGCCAGGTTATATCCGAGCGCTTTGCACTGCCACCTGCTCACAGGGCCAACCAGTTGCAGTCGTAACCTTATGATGGCGCCACTGATGCGGCTAGCCAAAAGCACCCAGCGCTTGCCCGCTACCACCCTGTAGCCCGCGTTCATCGCCCCTCGTTAGTCCTTGGCCACCACCCCTGGCCTGGCAGGGCAGCCGATCCGCCATATCGCATCACCCTCCTCTCGCTTGTCTGCGCCCAGCCACGCATCGGGCTTGCCCGTTTGCGCAGCGTTGGCGCCATGTTTTTGGTCTGGATATTTCCGTGCTTGCCTTGTTGACCCGTCTTTTCCCTGTCTGGGCCGCTGTGATGGCGCTGGTGGCCTACAGCCTGCCATCGGCGTTTTTGGGCTTCAAGCCCCATATCGCCCAATTGCTGATGCTGATCATGTTCGCGATGGGGGTGACCCTGCGTGTGAGCGATTTCAGCCGGGTGCTGCAGCGCCCTGCCCCTATAGCGGCTGGCCTGTTTTTGCACTACCTGATCATGCCCCTGGCCGCCTGGCTGATTGCCAAGGCGCTGAACATGCCGCCTGAGCTGACGGCTGGCATGGTGCTGGTGGGCAGTGTGGCCAGTGGAACATCGTCGAATGTGATGATTTTTCTGTCCAAGGGTGATGTGGCGCTGTCGGTCACCATCAGTGCGCTGTCTACCCTGGTGGGCATTGTGGCCACGCCGCTGCTGGCACGCCTGTATATCTCGGCATCGATCGATGTGCCGGTGAGCGCGCTCTTGATGGAGATTGCGCAGATCGTGCTGCTGCCCATTGGCCTGGGTCTGCTGCTCAACCATTTCTGGCATGCGCAGATCAAGCGCATCGAGCGCGTGCTGCCTCTGGTGTCGATGGTGGCGATTTTGCTGGTGCTCTCCACCGTCGTGGCACTCAGCCGTGACCGCATCGCCACCGTGGGCGGCGTAGTGATCGCGGGCGTGATTGCGCATAACCTGATCGGCTACCTGGGTGGCTACTGGGGCGGCCGCCTGCTGGGCTTTGACAAATCAGTCTGCCGCACCTTGGCCATTGAGGTGGGCATGCAGAACTCGGGCCTGGCTGCCAGCCTGGGCGCCAAATTCTTCAGCCCCATGGCTGCGCTGCCGGGCGCGATTTTCTCGGTATGGCACAACATCTCCGGCTCGCTGCTGGCCGGTTACTGGTCCAGCCGCCCGACGGGCACGGCCAACGACCATGTACGGCGCGAAGACGTCTCGCTGCACTGAGCCAAAGGCTTGCGCATTGGCAACCTGGCGCTCAGGCGTGCTCGCCGAGCGCATCGGCCTCCAGCATGTGGCCGGTGCGGCTGCGGGCGCCTGCCACCAGGCCGCTGATCAGTTGCGCTTCGGGCAGGTTCTTCCAGTAGCGGCGCGGCATCTCGCGCAGCATGGCCTGCTCTTTGAGGCGTGCTGGGTTGAAGGTGGATTGGTAGTAGGCCAGCCATAGCGACTCGCCGGCATCGGGCCCCGGGGCATCTTGCGCCCGGCCCCCAGCGGCAAACTGCAGCTGCTCCAGATCCCAGTGCACGCTGCACTGGGGCGTCAAAATCACCCAGCGCATGCTGGTAAAGCGCCGCATAAAAAAGCCCGCGGCCTCTCGCACGCAAAAATGGTCGGGCTCAAACCAGGCGATGTGCAGCTCCCGGCCCTGCGCATCCCGGCTGGGCCGAAAGCGCACAAAGGCATGCATTTTGTGGATGTCGCGCCCAACGGCCCGGGCCATGCGCTCAATCTCACGCCAATCGCCATCCAAGGCATCGCCCGCCAAGCCTGGCCATTGTTGCACCCGCCACAGCCAGCGGTAGCACAGTGCAAAGCGCCCCGGGTGGCTGTGGCAGCAGGCATTGCGCAACAGGCCCAGCTGCGCGGCCTTCAGGCGCAGCGGCTGGCCGGGCGGGCAAGGCAACTGGTCCAGCATGTCCGGCGTCAGCGCCTTGCCAGCCAGGCTGCCGGCGGCATCGGCTGCAAACAAATCGTCGCCAGCGCTCTGGTCGCTCAAGGCATCAGACCAGCGCCAATGCAATGCTTGCGGATCGACGTTGAGGGCCAGCAGCACGCGGGCTGCTTGGCGGAAGCCGGCAAAATCATCCGGGCCGTCCAGCGCAACCACCAGGGAATCGGTTTGTGCTTGCATGGTTTAAAACAGCGCCATTTGCGCAAGCACCGGCATCTGCATGCCGCTGTGATGCCGCTGGGTGCTGCCGTGTTGCATCTTGCCCAGCAACTGCTGGCGCAGCGAGCTGCTGTCCAGCATGCCCAGCGGCGGGTGGTAGTCATCCAGCTCTACAAAGGGCAAGACCTTGCTGGTGGCGACCCGCAGCTGCTGCAAATCAGCCAGCCTGAGCCTGCGCACCATGCGGGCGGCCAGAAGGCGCTGCACGCTGCCCACGCCCAGCCCGGGCACGCGCAGCAGCCACTGTTTGGGCGCACGGTTGAGGTCCACCGGGAAATGCTGGCGCTGCGACAGCGCCCAGGCGAGTTTGGGATCCAGCTCCAGATCCAGCATGCCGCCAGCCGCCGGCGCGGTGATCTCTGCATGGCTGAAACCGTAAAAGCGCATCAGCCAATCGGCCTGGTAGAGCCGGTGCTCACGAATCAGCGGCGGCGCCTGCAAAGGCAGATCGGCCGAGGCATCAGGAATGGGGCTGAAGGCCGAGTAGTACACCCGGCGCAGGCGCTGGCCAGTGTAGAGGCCGCTGCTGGTGCGCAAAATGGTTGCGTCGTTGGCGCTGTCTGCACCCACAATCATTTGCGTGCTTTGGCCTGCCGGCGCATAACGGGGGGCCGCTGCGCGAGCGGTTTGGCGCTGGCGCGGCATGGAGACAAGTTTTCCGTTCTGCTGGTCTTGCGTCTGCTGCCGCGCAACCTCGATATGTTCCGCCACCTGGTGCATCGCCAGCGCAATGCCGGCGGCATTTTTCTCAGGGGCTAACTGCTCCAGCCCTTGCTCGGTAGGCAGCTCGACATTGATGCTGAGGCGGTCGGCATAGCGCCCCGCCTGGGCCAGAAGCTCGGGCGAGGCATCGGGAATGGTCTTGAGGTGGATATAGCCGCGAAAATCATGGTCTTCGCGCAAGCAACGCGCGACCTCCACCAGCTGCTCCATCGTGTAGTCAGACGACTGGATGATGCCGCTGGACAGAAACAGCCCTTCGATGCAGTTGCGGCGGTAAAAATCCAGCGTGAGCGCCACGACCTCAGCAGCGCTGAACCGGGCGCGCTGCACATTGGAGCTTTTGCGGTTGATGCAGTAGCGGCAGTCGAAGATGCAGAAATTCGTCAGCAGGATCTTGAGCAAGGAGACGCAGCGGCCGTCCGGCGTGTAGCTATGGCAGATCCCCATGCCCTCCGTCGATCCCATCCCCTTGCCGCCCACCGAATCGCGGGGCTTGCTGCCGCTCGATGCACAGCTGGCATCGTATTTGGCGGCATCGGCCAGGATCTGGAGTTTGGCGAGGGTTTGCATAGGAGAACTGTATGTATTTACAGTATTCTAGCAAAATGGCATGCCTAACACCAGTACTGATCGCCGCATCTGCCACCAGATGTGTCAGCGCCCCGCCGCTGTGCAGGGTACTGGCTAAGCCAAAAAGGGCCGGTCAGAGGGCAACGGGTCAGCGAAAGTGGGCTTTTTCCAATAGCTGTATACATATACAGTTATTGGCATTCGTTGCAGCTTATCAGCCCTGCACCAAGATCAGGCCTGGGGCCCCAGCTTCGCCAACACCGCCTTTTCCTTCACCGATGACTCAGCGGCAAACTTCTTGTAGTCGGCGCTGTTCATGTAGATGGGCAGCATTTCAAAGCGCTGCAGCATGGCCTGGTAGCTTTCCATCTCCATCGCTTGCTTGAAGGCATTGTGCAAGGCGGTTTGCACATCGGCTGGCATGCCCTTGGGGCCCACCAGGCCAAAGGGCGAGTACTGCGTGGTGGGAAGGCCCAGCTCAATCAAGGTGGGGATGTTGGGCAAGGTCGGGAGGCGCTTTTCGGTCCAGACGTTCAAGGCGACCATGCGGCCCTGGTCCACATAAGGGATGACGGCGCTGGTGTCGGCTGCAACCATCACCTCGCCCGCCATCGTGGCGCGCATCAGCTCAGATGAGCCCTTGTAGGGCACATGCACAACATCCAGGCCAAGCTGCTGCGCAATGATGGCCGAGGTGACATGGGGGGAGGTGTAGGTACCCGTATTGCCCAGGGTCAGCTTGCCAGGGTTGGCCTTGGCCCAGGCGACCACATCCTGCCAGCTCTTGAGGCCGGACTGGGTGCTGGCCACCATGCAGAATGCATAGCCGGTGACATTGATGATGTAGCTCAGGTCTTCCACCGGGTTCCATTTGAGGCCGGTGGTAAACGGCAGGCGCATCACGCTCATCGGCAGCTGGGCGATGGTGTAGCCATCGGCTGCCGTGTTTTGCAGCTGACCGGCAGGCAGCGAGCCCGCAGCGCCTGGCCGGTTCTCGACCACAATCGGCTGGCCCAGTACCTTGGCCGCATTGTCGGCCAGCTGGCGCATGGTCAGATCTGTCGGCCCACCCGCAGGAAAAGCCACCACCAGCTTGATGGCCCGGCTTGGAAATGTCTTGTTGGCATGGGCCAGCGAGGCACCTACCCCCATGTAGGCACCCGCTGCCGTGGCTGCTCCTGCTTGCAACATGCTTCTGCGCGTCAACACCATCTCTTTGTCTCCGTATCGATCTATAGGCGACAAACAGTGTAGAAAAGCACCCTCTTCTACGGCGACGCCTGCGTGACATGGTCAGCGGGGTGTAAGGCTTCTGCCGACGGCGCGGTGGAGGCGCCATGGGGATGGAGCCGACGCGTTATTCCACGGTCGCGCCCGATTGCTTCACCGCCTTGCCCCATTCCTGCATCTCACTGGCCACAAAGCGATCCATTTCAGCGCCGCTGCTGGGTGCGGGCTCCGAGCCCCGGTCGCGGATGAACTTCTGCATCTCGGCGCTGTTCAGGATGGCCACGGTTTCGTGGTTCAGGCGATCAACCACCGCTTGCGGCGTGCCCTTGGGGGCCATCAGGCCAAGCCAGCCCACGGCCTCAAACCCCTTGAACTCGGCCAGGCCGGATTCCGCAATCGTTGGCACCTGGGGCAGCTGACTGGAGCGGGTGGCCGAGGTTACACCCAGCGGCACGGCCTTGCCCGCCTGGATATTGGCCAAGGCTGCAGTGACTGAGTCCACCATCAAGGGGACCTGGTTGCCCAGAAAATCCGATTGCGCCGGGCCGCTGCCCTTATAAGGAATGTGTTCGATCTGCAGCGCAGCGCGGGCCTTGACCATCTCGGCGCTCAAATGCTGGGTGCCGCCAATACCAGCGCTGGCATAGCTCAGTTTGCCGGGCTCGGCGCGGGCCTTGACCACCAGATCGTTCATGCTCTTGATGCCCGTGGCCGGGTTGGCCAAGAACACCAGCGGAACCTTGGCGATCAAGCTGATGCCAACCAGATCCACCCGAGGGTCAAAGTTGACCTTTTTGTAAAGCGTCTGGTTCACCGCCATCGCACTGCCTGCCACCAGCAAGGTGTAGCCATCGGCAGTGCTGCGCACCACTTGCTCGGTGCCGATATTGCTGCCGGCACCGGCTCTGTTCTCGACCACCAACGGTTGGCCCAACTTTTGGCCCAGTTTTTCTGCCAACGCACGGGCAAAAATATCGGTGGCCTGGCCGGGCGGGAAAGGCACGATCAGTTTGATGGGTTTGTCTGGATAGGCCGCCAACGCGGGGGCAGCGACGGCTGCCAGTGCTGCGGCTATCGCCATCGCAGGGGTGGATGCAAATGCAAAGGTTTTCATGGGTTTGTCTCCTCGGGCAGACTTTGGCGCTTGGGCTGGGCCAAGCAGGCGCCAGGGGCTGCATCGTTTTCTGTACCAGGGATCTTCGCGCATCCTGGGGCATGTCGGCAGCCATTCATGTCTCCAAGACAACTGTCGGTGTTGCAACCGGCCTCGGCTGAATCGATCAGTTCTGATCGATGGGGCTGGCAGGCGGCTATCATCAACGCTGTTTTTACCAGCGTATGCCATGTTTTTCGGAATCAGCCACCTTGTCGTCCCCTGCACCAACTTGGAAAACGCCACACGCTTTTGGCGTGATGTGATCGGCTTTGTACCGGCGCGCAGTGCGGAAGGCTATGTCGATATTGACACCGGCAGCGCCATGCTGCGGCTGCTGCAGGTGCACAAGGTGGAGTCGCAGATCACCGTACGGTTGCAGGTGGCCGATGTGGCCCACGCCTACCAAACCCTGTTGGCAGCAGGCAGCAGCCCGCGCTACGAACCCATGCGCACGCCGGAGCTGGAAGAGATGGCCTGCGTCAGCGACGCCGATGGCCATGCCATCGTGCTGTGGCGCACGCTGACGGAAGACGAATGGGGCTTTGTGCCCGAGCTGCCCAAACAAGGCGAATGGACGGCCGAGGCCGAAGAGCTGCTCCAACGCCTGCTCGCCCATGTGCCAGCATTCTTCCGCATGCTCGCCCGCCGCAAAACCACCCGCGTGATCGAGCAGCTAGCCCAAGAGGCGCACAGCCCCGTCACCCGCGAACTCGTCATCAAGGGCTATATCACAGCATCAGCCAAGGTCACGCGGTTTCGGCTGGTGGAGCCACTGCGGGCGGAAGGCATCAACCCGGATGATTACCGGGCGGAGTTTGAATACGAATAGGCCAAGAATGTAGTGTGCAGCCGCAGCTGAGCGGTAGCACCATGCAAAAAAAAGACAGCCCGTAGGCTGTCTTTTGCGGAGTGGTTCAAGACCAGCAGGTCTTACTTGCGCACTGGCGGCACATCCGTGCAAGTGCCATGGGCCACTTCTGCCGCCATGCCAATGCTCTCGCCCAAGGTGGGATGCGGGTGGATGGTCTTGCCGATGTCCACGGTGTCAGCACCCATCTCGATGGCCAGTGCGATCTCGCCGATCATGTCGCCGGCGTGTGTACCGACCATGCCGCCGCCCAGGATCTTGCCGTGGCCATGGGCCTCGGGCGAATCGTCGAACAGCAGCTTGGTGAAACCTTCGTCGCGGCCATTGGCAATGGCGCGGCCAGAGGCAGCCCAGGGGAACAGACCCTTCTTGACCTTGATGCCTTGGGCCTTGGCCTGGTCTTCGGTCAGACCCACCCATGCCACTTCGGGATCGGTGTAGGCCACCGATGGGATCACGCGGGCGTTGAAAGCGGCAGCAGCCAGCTCCTTGTTGCCTTGCAGCTCGCCAGCGATAACTTCAGCAGCCACATGCGCCTCATGCACGGCCTTGTGTGCCAGCATGGGCTGGCCCACGATGTCGCCGATCGCGAAGATGTTGGGCACATTGGTGCGCATCTGGATGTCGACATTAATAAAGCCACGGTCGGTCACGGACACGCCTGCAGCTTCTGCGCCGATCTTCTTGCCATTGGGCGTGCGGCCCACAGCTTGCAGCACCAGGTCGTAGACCTGGGGTTCGGGCACGGTCACGCCGTCCTTGGCAGCCTCGAACGAGACCTTGATGCCTTCGGGCGTTGCTTCGGCAGCCACGGTCTTGGTGTTGACCATGATGTTGTCAAAGCGCGGCGCGTTCATCTTTTGCCAGACCTTGACCAGATCGCGGTCAGCGCCTTGCATCAGGCCGTCCATCATCTCGACCACATCCAGGCGTGCGCCCAGGGTGCTGTAGACGGTGCCCATTTCCAGGCCGATGATGCCGCCGCCCAGAATCAGCATGCGCTTGGGCACAGCCTTCAGATCGAGTGCGCCGGTGGAATCGACCACGCGCTCGTCCTTGGGCATAAAGGGCAGATGCACCGCTTGTGAGCCCGCAGCGATGATGGCCTTCTTGAACTGCACAACCTTCTTGGCGCCGGTCTTGTCCTGGCCGTCGCCCGAGGTTTCCTGCACTTCGATGTGGTTGGCGCTGACGAAGTTGCCATAGCCGCGCACGATCGTGACCTTGCGCATCTTGGCCATCTGGCCCAGGCCACCGGTCAGCTTGCCGATGACCTTTTCCTTGTGGCCACGCAGCTGGTCGATATTGACCTCAGGCGCAGCGAACTTGATGCCGGCTACGTCCAGGTGCTTGACCTCGTCCATGACGGCTGCCACGTGCAGCAGTGCCTTCGATGGGATGCAACCCACGTTGAGGCAGACGCCGCCCAGGGTCTTGTAGCGCTCGATCAGCACCACTTTGAGGCCCAGATCGGCTGCGCGGAATGCCGCAGAGTAGCCGCCAGGGCCACCGCCCAGCACAACCACGTCACAGTCTTCATCGACCTGGCCGCTGTAGTTGCTGGCCACGGGTGCAGGCGCTGCCGCTTGCGCTGTGGGCGCAGACGCGGCTGGTGCCGGTGCGGGCGACGAAGCTGCAGGTGCTGCGGCAGCCGGTGCTGCGGCAGCAGGCACCGGCGCAGCGGCTGCGCCCTCTGCTGCTTCCAGCGACAGAATCACCGAGCCTTCGGCGATCTTGTCGCCGATCTTGACCTTCAGCTCTTTGACCACGCCGGCATGGCTGGCCGGGATTTCCATCGAGGCCTTGTCCGATTCGACGGTGATCAGCGACTGGTCCTTGGCGACGGTGTCGCCCGGCTTCACCAGCAGCTCGATCACGCCGACTTCAGCGAAATCACCAATGTCGGGGACTTTGATATCTACGATTGCCATAGTGTGCGTCTCCGATTACAGGATGATGCGGCGGTAGTCCGCCAGCACCTGGCCCAGATAGGCGTTGAAGCGGGCAGCCGAGGCACCGTCGATGACGCGGTGGTCGTAGGACAGGCTCAGCGGCAGCATCAGGCGCGGCACAAACTGCTTGCCATCCCAAACTGGCTTCATGGCAGATTTGGACAGGCCCAGGATCGCCACTTCAGGCGCATTCACGATAGGCGTGAAGTGCGTGCCACCAATGCCGCCCAGCGACGAGATGGAGATGCAGCCGCCTTGCATGTCAGCTGCGCCCAGCTTGCCATCGCGTGCCTTCTTGGCCAGCTCGCCCATTTCTGCGCTGATCTGGATGATGCCCTTTTTGTCGGCGTCCTTGAGCACCGGCACCATCAGGCCATTGGGCGTGTCTGCCGCAAAGCCGATGTTGAAGTACTGCTTGTAGACCAGGGTGTCGCCATCGAGGCTAGTGTTGAACTCAGGGAATTTCTTGAGTGCAGACACCAACGCCTTGATCACAAAGGCCAGCATGGTGACCTTGACGCCGCTCTTCTCGTTTTCCTTGTTGGTGGAGACGCGGAAGGCTTCGAGCTCGGTGATGTCAGCTTCGTCATTGTTGGTGACGTGGGGGATCATCACCCAGTTGCGGTGCAGGTTGGCGCCCGAGATCTTCTTGATGCGCGACAGATCCTTGCGTTCCACCGTGCCGAACTTGCTGAAATCGACCTTGGGCCATGGCAGCAGATCCAGACCTGCCCCAGAGCCACCACCGGCAGGTGCCTTGGCCGACTGGGCCTTGGTCTGCACGGCACCGGCCATCACCTGCTTGGTGAAGGCTTGCACGTCATCAGCGGTGATACGGCCCTTGTTGCCCGAACCCTTGACCTCTTCCAGCGGCACGCCCAACTCGCGCGCAAACTTGCGCACCGATGGCGATGCATAAGGCATGGCGCCCGATGGGGGTACGGTGGGGTTGTGGGCAGGCACGGCAGCGGCCGGTGCGGCGGCTACTGGCGCTGCAGCCGGGGCTGGAGCGCTTGTAGGGGCGGCCGGCGCGGCAGCAGCCGGTGCTTGCGCTGCCGGTGCTTGCGCTGCCGGTGCTTGCGCTGCCGGTGCTTGCGCTGCCGGTGCGGCGGCTGGCGCAGCAGCAGCGCTGCCTTCCAGAATCGCGACCAGGTCACCAATATTGATGGTATCGCCGATCTTGACCTTGAGCTCCTTCACCACGCCAGCGGCGGGCGATGGGATCTCCATCGAGGCCTTGTCGGATTCGACGGTGAACAGCGACTGCTCTGCGGTGACAGTATCGCCCACCTTGACCAGCAGCTCGATCACGGCCACATCCTTGAAGTCACCGATATCGGGAACTTTCACTTCGACCGGGCCCGACGCCGCAGGCGCAGCAGCAGCCTGAGGTGCAGGCGTAGGTGCAGCCGCAGGAGCGGGAGCAGCGGCAGCCGGTGCTGCGGCGGCCGTGGCCGGTGCTTGGGCAGCAGGTGCGGGGGCTGCTGCATCAGCAGCGGCTTCCAGCTTGATGACGACCGAGCCTTCAGCAATCTTGTCGCCAATCTTGACGACGATTTCCTTGACCACGCCAGCGTGGCTGGACGGGATCTCCATCGAGGCCTTGTCGGACTCGACGGTGATCAGCGACTGGTCCTTGGTGACGGTGTCACCGGGCTTGACGAGCAACTCGATCACGCCCACTTCTGCGAAGTCGCCAATATCGGGGACTTGAATGTCAATCAATGCCATTGTGGTGTCTCCTGGTGCAATTTAGGCGTACAGCGGGTTGATCTTGTCGGCGTTGATGCCGTACTTGGCAATCGCATCTGCGACCTTTTGTGCGGGCAGCTTGCCGTCTTCGGCCAGCGCCTTGAGGGCGGCAACCACGATGTAGTGGCGGTCGATCTCGAAATGCTCGCGCAGCTTGCGGCGGAAGTCCGAGCGGCCAAAGCCATCGGTGCCCAGCACCTTGTAGGTACGGCCGGCAGGGATGAAGGGGCGAATCTGCTCGGCGTAAGCCTTCATGTAATCGGTCGAAGCGACCACGGGACCGGTGCTGTTGGCCAGCTCGGCGGTCACATACGGCACCTTGGGCGTCTCCAGCGGATGCAGCAGGTTCCAGCGGTCGGCGTCCTGGCCGTCGCGGGTCAGTTCGTTGAACGATGGGCAGCTCCAGATGTCGGCGGTCACGCCCCAATCGGCAGCCAGCAGTTCTTGCGCAAAGAAGGATTCGCGCAGGATGGTGCCCGAGCCCAGCAGCTGCACGCGCAGCTCGCCGGCGCCACCGGCCTTGCACAGGTACATGCCCTTGAGGATCTTCTCTTCGGTGCCGGGCGTGAGGCCTGGCATCGGGTAGTTCTCGTTCAGCAGGGTCAGGTAGTAGAAGATGTTTTCCTGGTTCTGCACCATGCGGCGCAGGCCTTCATGCATGATCACCGCCACTTCGTGCGAGAAGGTTGGGTCGTAGCTGATGCAGTTGGGGATGGTGCCAGCCAGGATGTGGCTGTGGCCATCTTCGTGCTGCAGGCCTTCACCGTTCAGGGTGGTACGGCCGGAGGTGCCGCCCAGCAAGAAGCCGCGCGCCTGCAAATCACCCGCTGCCCAGGCCAGATCGCCAATGCGCTGGAATCCGAACATCGAGTAGTAGATGTAGAACGGAATCATGATGCGATTGCTATGGCTGTAGCTGGTTGCCGCTGCAATCCAGCTGGACATGCCGCCCGCTTCGTTGATGCCTTCCTGCAGGATCTGACCCTTGGTGTCTTCCTTGTAGTACATCACCTGGTCTTTGTCGACCGGGGTGTACTGCTGGCCATGAGGGTTGTAGATACCGATCTGGCGGAACAGGCCTTCCATACCAAAGGTACGGGCCTCGTCCACCAGGATGGGCACCACGCGGGGGCCGATTTCCTTGTCGCGCAGCAACTGGGTGAGGAAACGCACATAGGCTTGCGTGGTCGAGATCTCACGGCCTTCTGGCGTGGCTTCCAGCACGGCCTTGAAGGTGTCCAGCGGTGGCACGGTGAACTGCTCGTCGGCCTTTTCGCGGCGCTTGGGCAGGTAGCCGCCCAAGGCCTTGCGGCGCTCGTGCAGGTACTTCATCTCCGGGGTGTCGTCGGCTGGCTTGTAGAAAGGCAGGTCGGCGATCTGGCTGTCCGGGATCGGGATGTTGAAACGGTCGCGGAAGGCCTTGATGTCCTCATCGGCCAGCTTTTTGGTCTGGTGGACATTGTTCTTGCCCTCGCCGACCTTGCCCATGCCAAAGCCCTTGACGGTCTTGACCAGCAAGACGCTAGGCTGACCTTGGTGGTTTTGCGCTGCATGGAAGGCGGCGTAGACCTTTTGCGAATCATGGCCGCCGCGTTGCAGGCTCCAGATCTCGTCGTCGCTCAGGTGCTCGACCATCTTCAGGGTGCGTGGGTCGCGGCCGAAGAAGTTCTTGCGCACATAGGCACCGTCATTGGCCTTGAAGGCCTGGTAGTCGCCGTCGTTGCACTCCATCATGATCTTGCGCAGCGCGCCGTCATGGTCCTTGGCCAGCAAGGCATCCCAGCCCTTGCCCCAGATCAGCTTGATCACGTTCCAGCCGGAGCCACGGAACTCGCCTTCAAGCTCCTGGATGATCTTGCCATTGCCACGCACCGGGCCATCAAGGCGCTGGAGGTTGCAGTTGATCACGAAGACCAGGTTGTCGAGGTTTTCACGCGCGGCCAGGCCGATGGCGCCCAGCGATTCGACTTCGTCCATTTCGCCGTCGCCGCAGAACACCCAGACCTTGCGGTTCTCGGTATTGGCAATGCCACGGGCGTGCAAGTACTTCAGGAAGCGGGCCTGGTAGATGGCCATGATGGGGCCCAGGCCCATCGACACGGTAGGGAACTGCCAGAAATCGGGCATCAGCTTGGGATGCGGGTAGCTCGACAGGCCCTTGCCGTCCACTTCCTGGCGGAAGTTCAGCAGCTGCTCTTCGCTGATGCGGCCTTCCAGGTAGGCGCGGGCATAGATGCCGGGCGATACGTGGCCTTGGATGTAGAGGCAGTCGCCACCGTGGTTTTCGCTCTCTGCATGCCAGAAATGGTTGAAGCCGGCGCCAAACATGCTGGCCAGCGAGGCGAAGGAGCCAATGTGGCCGCCCAGGTCGCCACCTTCTGGTGGATGAATGCGGTTGGCCTTGACCACCATGGCCATGGCGTTCCAGCGCATGTAGGCGCGCAGGCGTTGTTCGATCTCCAGATTGCCAGGGCTGCGGGCTTCCTGCTCGGTCTCGATGGTGTTGACGTAACCGGTCTTGGCGGAGAAAGGCAGATCGACGCTGTTCTGGCGCGCGTGCTCCAGCAGTTGCTCAATCAGCGAGTGGGCGTACTCTGCGCCTTCTCGGTCGATCACAGCGGACAGCGCGTCCATCCATTCTCGGGTTTCTTGGCCGTCGGTGCGGGTGGGGCCGTTGACGGCTTTTTGTTCGGATGGTTCGGACATGCTGGCGTCTCCTTCAAGTGATCTGCTATGAATGACTGTGCCAGAGTTTCTCACATTTTTTATGAATTTCAAATAGCGGTCTTCAATTTCATAATATGGAAAATTGCTGCAAATGCACAATACATGCGCTTCTCAGGGAGGTGTGCACTTGCCACATAGCAGGATTTGTCCAGCCTCAGGCCATGGCTGCCCTGCCCTCGTCTACACTCAGCGACCATGAATTCGACCGAGCGCCCCGCCACCCCATCCAGCCCCCACCGCCCCCGCTTGGTGCAGATGTGGCAGAACTGGTGGCGCGGCCTGTCACCTTCGCGTCAGGACCGCTATGCGGCCATCGCGCCCTTGGTGGCGGTGGTGATGTTTTTTATCGCGATTGTTGCGGCCTTTTGGTACCTGCGCAGCGAAGAGCTGGAGCGCGAGCGCGAGGCCATGCGCCGCGACGTGGAATATGCGCAGCAGCGCATTCGCCTGCGCCTGTCCGAGCGCCAGGAGCAGCTGATGCGGCTGGCACGCGATGTGGGCAACCAGGACGTGGACAAGAATGGCTTTAACGACCGGGCCGATACCTTGATCAGCCAGTACGCCGAGTTGCAGGCCCTCACGTGGATTGATCCCGGGCGCCAAGTGCGCGCCACGCAATTTGGCCCCAGCGTCGCGGCCGAGAACCTGTTGACCATCGATGAAGTGATCCAGAAAAAGGAACTGCTGGAGCTGTTTGAGATGGCACGCGACCTGCAGCAGCCCGTGTTCTCGCAACCGCTGGCGACCACCGAGACCGCGCCGATGCTGCTGCTGGAGGTGCCCATCAGCCAGAAGGGCCGCTTTGGCGGTGTGCTGCTGGCGGAGTTCTCGATCGAAAACCTGCTGCGCTACGGTACGCCGACGGAGATACTGGCGCGCTACGCTGTCACTATGCAAGACGGCAAAGGCACAACCTTGGCCGGCACACCGCTTACGCCCCGCGTCGCGGCCCAGCGTTTGCTGCCCTGGCGCGCCCAGCCCAATGAGTTTGATATGCCGGTAGCGCCGGTGGGCAACAGCTTGAAGCTACGCGCCCAGGGTTACCACACCTCACTGGGCCTGGTCAGCAATGGGCTGTTCTGGCTGGTCGGCGTGCTGAGCTTTATGACCGCCTGGCTGCTGGTGGCGACCTGGCGCCACACCCGCAAGCGCATCCGCGCGCAGGAAGCCTTGCAGGGGGAGACCAACTTCCGCCGAGCGATGGAGAATAGCGTGCTCACCGGCATGCGCGCACTTGATCTGCAAGGTCGCATCTCCTATGTGAATGCCGCCTTTTGCCAGATGACCGGTTGGAGCGAGGAAGAGCTGGTGGGCAAGTTGCCCCCCTACCCGTATTGGCCTGAAGGCGACCAAAGCACCTACCACGACATGCTTATCGATGAGATGAGCGGCAAGGTGTTCCCCGGCGGCTTCCAGATGCGGGTCAAGCGCAAGAATGGATCCATGTTCGAGGCGCGCCTCTATGTGTCGCCGCTGATTGATGGCCACGGCCGCCAGACCGGCTGGATGACGTCGATGACCGATATCACCGAGCCCAACCGCATCCGCGAGCAGCTGTCGGCCTCGTATGAACGCTTCACGATCGTGCTGGAGGCGCTGGACGCATCGGTGTCGGTAGCACCACTGGGCAGCGCCGAGTTGCTGTTTGCCAACAAGCTCTACCGCCAATGGTTTGGCTCGCAGACTGTGGGCCATCTGCAGTTGGTGGCCCAGGCGGGCGTGCTGCCCAGCAACAGCAATGCCAGCACCAGCATGGACGACGAAGACGGGCTGATGGGCTTGCCCAGCGACGAGATCACCACGGCTGTCAGCGGCAATGCTGAGATCTACATCGCCGAGCTGGGCAAATGGCTGGAGGTGCGCTCACGCTACCTCAACTGGGTGGACGGGCGCTTGGCGCAGATGGTGATTGCCACCGACATCACCCCACGCCGCCACGCCGAAGAGCAATCAGCACGCCAGGCCGAAAAGGCCGCGACCGTGAGCCGCCTGGTCACCATGGGCGAGATGGCATCGAGCGTGGCCCATGAGTTGAACCAGCCGCTGTCCGCCATCAGCAACTACTGCTCAGGGATGATCACCCGCGTGAAGAATGGCAGCCTCAGCGAAGAAGCCTTGCTGGGTGCGCTGGAGAAAACCGCTCACCAGGCTCAGCGCGCCGGGCAGGTGATCCACCGCATCCGTTCCTTTGTCAAACGCAGTGAACCCAACCGGTCCCTGGCCGATGTGAGCGACATCGTCAGCGAAGCGGTCGAGCTGGGCTCGATTGAGCTGAAGCGCCACAATGTGCGGCTTTCGCACCACGTTGCCGCCCGTTTACCCAAGGTCAACGTGGACAGCATTTTGATCGAGCAGGTGCTCATCAACCTGATGAAGAACGGTGCCGAATCCATTGCCAATGCAGAGCGCCCGGCGCACCAGCGCATGGTGGAGCTGCGTGTGGTTCCTCGAAAAATCGACGCCACGGATGTGATAGAGTTTTCTGTTCAAGATACGGGGCGCGGCCTGTCACCTGAAGCACTGGAGCGCCTGTTCCAGGCCTTCTTCTCTACCAAGAGCGAAGGCATGGGAATTGGTCTCAATTTGTGTCGCAGCATTGTGGAATCTCACCATGGCCGAATGCAGGCTGAGAACCTCTACAATGGTCCGGAGGTGACAGGTTGTAATTTCAGCTTCTGGATTCCGGTGGCATCCCAGGCGGAGTCGGCTGAATAGCCAGCGCTATACCCATACTGATAGAAGGAATTGTGCATGAGCTTGATCCCCAAAAAGGGCACGGTCTACGTAGTCGATGACGATGAAGCAGTTCGTGACTCGCTTCAATGGTTGCTGGAGGGCAAGGATTACCGCGTTCGCTGCTTCGATTCGGCCGAATCCTTCTTGGCGCGCTACGACGCCCGCGAAGTGGCTTGCCTGATCGTTGACATCCGCATGGGCGGCATGAGCGGCCTGGAGCTGCAGGACCGCCTGATCGAAAACAAGTCGCCGCTCCCCATCGTCTTCATCACCGGCCACGGCGATGTGCCGATGGCGGTGGACACGATGAAAAAAGGCGCGATGGATTTCATCCAGAAGCCTTTTGATGAAGCCCAGCTCGATACCTTGGTCGAGCGCATGCTGGAGCAGGCACGCGATGCCTTCGCCGGCCACCAGCAAGCCGCCAGCCGCGATGCTCTGCTGGCCAAGCTCACCGGACGCGAGTCGCAAGTGCTTGAACGCATTGTGGCCGGCCGCCTGAACAAGCAGATCGCCGATGACCTGGGCATCAGCATCAAGACGGTGGAAGCGCACCGCGCCAACATCATGGAAAAGCTCGGCGCCAATACCGTGGCAGATCTGCTCAAGATTGCCCTGGGCTCAAATGCAGCAGCCAAGGCAACGTGATAAATTAGCGGCCTTCGCGCCCTGAGACTGACGCTTTAGCGACGCTACTCTTAGCGCAATGCGCCTGTACCGGCCCCGGTACGGCGCATTTTTCAATTCCGCGCTCCATGCTGGGGGCTCGCCCGGCTGCTGGACCACGCGCAACCTTTTTGGATGACCACATGACTGCTCAATTGATCGATGGCAAGGCCCTCTCCCAGCAACTGCGTGCCGATGTCAAGGCGCGGGCCGACCAGCTCAAGGCCAAGGGCATCGTCCCGGGCCTGGCCGTCGTTCTGGTGGGCGACAACCAGGCGAGCCAAGTGTATGTGCGCAACAAGGTCAAGTCCTGCGAAGAGTGCGGCTTCCATTCGGTGCTGGAAAAGTACGATGCCAACATGACCGAGGCCGAGCTGCTGGCCCGTGTGGAAGCGCTCAACAACGATCCGAGCATCCACGGCATCCTGGTGCAGCTGCCGCTGCCCAAGCACATCGACGACCACAAGGTCATCGAGGCCATCTCGCCCAGCAAGGATGTGGATGGTTTCCATGTGGCCAGCGCCGGTGCGCTGATGGTGGGCGAAGTGGGCTTCAAGGCCTGCACGCCCTACGGCTGCATGAAGATGCTCGAATCGATCGGCATGAAGGACCTGCGCGGCAAGCACGCGGTGGTCATCGGCCGCTCCAACATCGTCGGCAAGCCCATGGCCATGATGTTGCTGGCCGCGAACGCCACCGTCACCATCACCCACAGCGGTACCGCTGACCTGGCTGCGATGACCCGCCAGGCGGACATCATCGTGGCCGCCGTGGGAAAGCTCAATGTGCTGACCGCCGACATGGTCAAGCCCGGTGCTGTGGTGATTGATGTGGGCATGAACCGCAATGCCGAAGGCAAGCTCTGCGGCGACGTGGATTTTGACGGCGTCAAGGAAGTCGCCGGCTACATCACCCCGGTGCCCGGCGGCGTGGGCCCGATGACCATCACCATGCTGATGGTCAACACCCTGGAGTCGGCCGAGCGCGCCTGATCTCCGCAAAATCGCCTCGATGCTGCGGCCCCTTATCGCGGCAGTAAAACTATGAAAACGATAGCTGTTGGCATCCGCTTAGCCGGTGCCAGCAGCTTTTTTTATGCTTAAATGAAAGGCAAGACCCAAGTGGCAGCATGCTTTAAAAGGCTGTGCCAACATGGCATTGATTGCGGGCCACTCGACCCCATATAGACAGCACCATGACCAATCCATTGCTCGACTTCAGCGGCCTGCCCCGCTTTGACCAGGTTCAACCTGCACACATCGCCCCCGCCATCGACCAGCTGCTCAGCGAAAGCGAGACAGCCCTCAAGACGGTGACCGCGCCCGACTTTCCCGCGCAATGGAACGAGATCGCCAAGGTGCTCGATGTGACCACCGAAAAGCTCGGCCGCGCCTGGGGCATGGTCGGCCATCTCAACTCCGTCGCCGACACCCCTGAGCTGCGCGCCGCCTACAACGCCGAGATGCCCAAGGTGACGGCATTCTGGACACAGCTGGGCGCCGACGAAGCGCTGTACGCCAAATACAAGGCGATTGACCCTGCGACGTTGAACAGCGAGCAAAAACAGGCCTGGGACAACGCCATGCGCAACTTTGTGCTGGGCGGAGCCGAACTGCAAGGTGAAGCACGCGAGACCTATGCCGCGCTGCAAGAAAAGAGCGCCATCGCTTGCCAAAAGTACAGCGAAAACGCGATGGACTCCACCGACCAGTTTGCCTACTACGCAGAGCTGGACGAGCTGGCCGGCGTGCCCCAAGACGTCATCCAGGCCGCCCGCGCTGCAGCCGAGGCTGACGGCAAGCCTGGCTACAAGCTGACCTTGAAGATCCCCAGCTACCTGCCGGTGATGCAATTTGCCAAGAGCAGTGTGCTGCGCGAAAAGCTCTACCGCGCCTACACCACGCGGGCCAGCGAGTTTGGCGATACCAAGCTGGACAACACGCCGCTGATGGTCGAGATTCTGAAAATCCGCGAACAAGAGGCACATCTGCTGGGCTACCCCAGCTTTGGCGAGCTGTCGGTGGCGCCCAAGATGGCGCAATCCTCTGCCCAGGTGATGGAGTTCTTGCAAGAGCTGGCCAGCAAGGCCAAGCCCTATGGCCAAAAAGATGTGCAAGACCTGCGCGACTACGCCCGCACCGAGCTGGGCCTGGACAACCCGCAAGCCTGGGACTGGGGCTACATTGGCGAGCACCTGAAAGAAGCGCGCTATGCCTTCAGCGAGCAGGAGCTGAAGCAGTACTTTCCGGCGCCCAAGGTGCTGGCGGGCCTGTTCCGCATTGTCGAAACCTTGTTTGGCGTACAGATCAAGGGCGATCTGGCGCCCGTTTGGAACCAGGATGTAGGCTTCTACCGCATCGAGCGCGACGGCGCGCTGGTGGGCCAGTTCTACCTGGATCCCCCTGCCCGCAACGGCAAGCGTGGTGGTGCCTGGATGGACGATGTGCGCACCCGCTGGCTGCGCCCTGACAATGGCGAGCTGCAAACCCCGATCGCGCACCTGGTCTGCAATTTTGCAGCCGGCGTCGATGGCAAGCCGGCACTGCTGACGCATGACGACGTCATCACCCTCTTCCATGAGACCGGCCACGGTCTGCACCACATGCTCACCCAGGTTAATGAGCGCGATGTCTCCGGCATCGGTGGCGTGGAATGGGATGCGGTCGAGCTGCCCAGCCAGTTCATGGAAAACTTCTGCTGGGAATGGGAAGTACTGCGCCACATGACGGCCCATGTCGACACTGGCGAGCCTCTGCCGCGCGCGCTGTACGACAAGATGATTGCGGCCAAGAATTTCCAATCCGGCATGCAGACCCTGCGCCAGATCGAGTTCTCGCTGTTTGACATGCGCATCCACACCGAGCTGTCGGGTGACGGCATCAACGCAGACGCCATCTATGGCGTGATGCGCGATGTGCGCCGTCAGGTAGCCGTGCTGGACCAGCCTGACTTCAACCGCATGCCCAATACCTTCACGCATGTGTTTGCTGGTGGCTATGCAGCCGGTTACTACAGCTACAAGTGGGCCGAGGTGCTGTCGGCCGATGCCTTTGCCAGCTTTGAAGAAGCGGCCAAGAAGCGCGGCAGCAGCGATGTGGTGGACCCAGAAGTCGGTCAGCGCTACCTGCATGCCATCTTGGAAGCGGGGGGCAGCCGCCCAGCGATGGAGTCGTTCAAGGCCTTCCGCGGCCGCGAGCCCCAGCTCGATGCCTTGCTGCGCCACCAGGGCATGGCCGAGCCGCTGACGGTCTGAGCGGGACGACCTAGGGGCGCTGGTTCAGCGCCCCCCAGAGTCCTCAGCCAGCCTTGGCGCCGCGCAGGCATAATGGCGCCACAACAGCTATAGAGAGGGAATAGGCATGAAGACAAAGGCTTTGGCAAGCATGCTGGTTGGCACCGCAATCGCTTGTGCCGCTGGCTTGGCAAGCGCACAAACGGTGTATCGCATTGTGGGCCCCGATGGGCGGGTCACCTTTTCGGACCGCGCACCTACCTCGGACACCCCCAGCCAGTCGCTCTCGACCGGCGCGGTCACGGAGCCCGCCGGCACCCGCTTGAATGATTTGCCACTGGAAGTCAAGCAAGCCGCAACCAAGTATCCTCTGACCTTCTACACCAGCAAAGACTGCGGTGCCTGCGATACCGCCCGCCGATACCTGCTGACCCGTGGCATTCCTTTTTCAGAAAAAACGGTCACCTCCAACCAAGAAATCCAGGCCCTGCGCAAGCTCAACGCCGAGGGCACGATCCCGTTTGCGACCTTGGGCGGCCAGCATTTGAGTGGCTTTAATGAAAACGACTGGAGCGCCTACCTGGATGCCGCCGGCTACCCGGCCCAGTCCAAGCTGCCCTCCAGCTACCGCCCGGCACCTGCGCAGCCGCTGATCCCCAAAGTGATTGCACCAGCAGCACCTGCGGCCACGCAGCCTGCAGATACCGACGGCACACCGGCTTCCGGCAACCCCAACGTCGAGCCGGATCGCGTGACGCCCAACAACCCCACCGGGATTGTTTTCTAAATCCAAGTACCGCACACCACAAAAAATGGCCCGACCAGGCATTGCCTGCGTCGGGCCATTTTTTTCCAGGCTTGGCGGCTTAAAACTCGAGCGTCTCTACACCTTGCTCCGTGCCCAACAAGCAGACAGCAGCTTTCTGGTGCGCAAACACACCCACGGTGATGACGCCCGGCCACTGGTTCACTTCAGCCTCAAAAGCAGCGGGGTCGGCAATCGCCAGGCCCGTAACATCCAGAATGTGCTGGCCGTTGTCCGTCACCAGCGGCTGTCCATCCTTGAAGCGCAGCGTAGCCTGGCCCCCCTTTGCCGCAAAGCGGCGGGCGATTTGCGTGGCTGCCATGGGGATAACTTCGACCGGTAGCGGGAACACGCCCAAGGTTTGCACACGTTTGGAGGCATCGGCAATGCAGATAAAGCGCTCGGCCAGCGCAGCGACGATCTTCTCGCGCGTCAACGCAGCGCCGCCGCCCTTGACCATAAAACCCTGGTGGTCGATTTCATCGGCGCCATCAATATAGACCGCAAGGCGCTCCACCTCATTGGCATCAAACACCTTGATGCCCAGCGCTTGCAGGCGCTCGGTGCTGGCGACGGAGCTGGACACAGCGCCCGGAATCTGGTCCTTGATGGTGGCCAGCGCATCAATGAACTTGTTGACCGTGGAGCCGGTGCCCACGCCCACAATTTCTCCGGCCACCACATATTGCAGTGCGGCGCGGCCAACTTCGGTCTTTAATTCGTCTTGAGTCATGGTAGTGCGATCAGATCAGCGAAAATGCAAACAACGCCTTGATTATCCCATCCCATGTCCCTGATCCCCTACTCTCTCTCTCGCGCAGTTCTGTTTGGCATGCAGCCCGAGGCTGCCCATGACCTGACGATGGACATGCTGGCCAAGGGCCAGAACACCCCGCTGGCCTGCGCCTGGCGCCAAAGCCGGGTCAGTGACCCCATCACCTTGGCGGGGCTGCAGTTCCCCAACCGGGTGGGCATGGCAGCTGGGTTGGACAAGAATGCGCGCGCCATCGATGGCCTGGGCGCCATGGGTTTCGGCTTTGTCGAGGTGGGCACGGTCACGCCCCTAGCGCAGCCGGGCAACCCCAAGCCGCGCATGTTCCGCATCCCGGAGCGCGATGCGCTGATCAATCGCCTGGGCTTCAACAACGAAGGGCTGGCAGCCTTTGTCGCCAATGTGAAGAAGGCCCAGTTCCGCAAGCAGGCATCGCCGCTGTTGCTCGGCCTCAACATTGGCAAGAATGCGGCCACACCGATGGAGAACGCCACCAGCGACTACCTGGCTTGCCTCGATGGCGTCTACCCCCATGCGGACTACATCACGGTCAATATCAGCTCGCCCAATACCAAGAACCTGCGAGCGCTGCAAAGCGACGAGGCGCTGGACGCGTTGCTGAGCGCCTTGGTACAGCGCCGCGAGCAGTTGGCACGCGAGCATGGCCAATACAAACCAGTGTTCTTGAAGATCGCCCCCGATCTGACGGAAGAGCAGGTCAGCGTGATCGCCAACAGCCTCAAGGCCCATGGCATGGATGGCGTCATCGCCACCAACACCACCATCAGCCGCGATGCCGTGCAAGGCCTGCAACATGCCGAGGAAACCGGCGGCCTCTCCGGCCGCCCGGTGTTTGAGGCCAGCAATGCCGTCGTCCGCCAGCTGCGTGCGGCGCTTGGCCCGCAGTTCCCCATCATTGGGGTGGGCGGCATCTTGAGCGATGCCGATGCGGTCGAGAAAATCAAGGCCGGTGCCGACGTGGTGCAGATTTATACGGGATTGATCTATCGAGGGCCAGCGCTGGTGACCGAGATCGCGCAGGCGCTAAAGGCGCAAGCCAGCGGCCGCTGATCCCCCATCCGGCAAGCGCTCACAAGGCCAGCAGCGTTTGCTGGCCTTTTTTGTATCGGCTTCTGATCTGGAAGGCAAGCGCCCATGGCTTCAGGTCGCCACTTTTAAGGTGGCAAGGCCCAGCTTGGCCAGCAGCTGCGCATCACTTTTCGCCTCCGGGTTTCCGGTCACCAGCAGCTTGTCGCCATAGAAGATGGAATTGGCACCAGCCATAAAGCACAGCGTTTGCACCGCCTCGCCCAATTGCTGGCGGCCGGCAGACAGGCGTATGCGGGCCTGGGGCATCACAATACGGGCGACCGCAATCACACGCACAAAATCCAGCGAATCCACCGGCGCGCTGTCCGCCAACGGCGTGCCGGGCACCCGTACCAGGCTGTTGATGGGCACGGACTCTGGGTAGGGCTGCATATTGGCCAGTTGGGCCAGCAAGGCCGCGCGGTCCACCACCTCCTCTCCCATCCCCACAATGCCGCCGCAGCACACCCTGATGCCGGCGGCACGAACATGGGCCAGCGTATCGAGGCGCTCCTGGTACTGGCGGGTGCTCACGACATCGCGGTAATACGCCGGCCCGGTGTCCAGGTTGTGGTTGTAGTAGTCGAGACCGGCATCGCTCAACGCCTGCGCCTGCTCGGGCGCCAACATGCCCAGGGTGGCGCAGCTCTCCAGGCCCAGTGCCTTGACAGCCGAGATCATCGCGCTGACCTGGGCGATATCCCTGTCCTTGGGTGCACGCCAGGCGGCCCCCATGCAAAAGCGGCTGGCACCCGCGTCCTTGGCCGCTTGTGCAGCGCGGACTACCTCTGCCACATCCATCAGCTTGTCGGCCTTGACCCCCGTGTCGTAGGCCGCTGACTGCGGGCAGTAGCCGCAGTTCTCCGGGCAGCCACCTGTCTTGACCGAAAGCAAGGTTGCCAGCTCGATATCACCCGCCAGCCAGTGCGCATGGTGCACCGTCTGCGCGTGGAACATCAAGGCCATAAAGGGCATATCAAACAGGGCCTGTACCTGGGCTACAGGCCAGGGCTCTGCGGCCTTCGTCTGATCGGTCACCGCTACTTTGGGATGCCAATGCAGAGCCGATGTCGTCGTACCAGGGTTATGGGGGCTGGACATGGGAAATCTCCTCAATCGCTACCCGGTGCGAGATGCCCGGGCATGGCACTTATTGTGTCCATATCCCATGTCCATCCAAGCGCTGCCCTGGGTCCTCTTCAAGCCTGGTTTGGCAGCTTTGCAGTGTCTCCAACTTAGGGCGCTGTTACGGGCATGTTGCAGGCAAGAAGCCAGTACATTGCTGCAACTTCCGGCATTGCATTGCCAAACCCGCTTTTTCTGGGCTCTATAGATGGCCAAACAATATGCACAACACAGTCAATTAGCAGCAAATAAGGGGTTTCAAGCATCTTCGAGCGCCCAGGTTGGCTGCTGCCCTGCGCTAGTACGCCATCCAGTCAAATACCAATGGCACTATTTGGGAGTTTATTGACGCCAGCACCCCGTTTTATCCCCAGCGGTTCTGTGGGTCTTTGCAAAGCTCGGGCATAAAAAAGCCGCAACGGCGTGCGGCTATGGTTGGGTTTGCAGAGCGCTTCGCTGTCTGCGCCCTACGGCGTTTCCGGCAGTTCTTCAAAAAACACCAGATGGTTGCCAAAGGGATCGGCAATGCGCATCTCCAGCATGCCCCAAGGCATGCGCTCCAGCCCTGGCTTGGCATAGCGGTAGTTCTTGGCCAGCAGGCTTTGATGGAAGGCCTCCAGTTGCGGCCAGGCAATGCGTACCGTGCTGCCGGGGCAGGCATCGCCATGGTGCTCGCTCAGGTGCAGCAGGCAGGCCAGGCCCGCAGCGCTTCGCAGGCTGAGCTGTTGGTAGAGCGGAAAGTCATCGCCAAAGCGGTGTGTCCAGTCCTGCGCAAAGCCCAGAAACTCTTGATAAAACTCTGCTGCCCGCTGGGCATCGAAGCTGCGCAGCACCGGAATTACGCAGGCTTGAAAAGTGGGAGTGTCTGCCATAGCGCTGACCCCTCAACTAAGGGCTGCAATCACATCGGCCGGCGCTTGCACCAGCTCGATCAGTACACCCTCTCCAGCAATGGGAAACTCGTCATTGCTCTTGGGATGCAGAAAACAGATGTCATGGCCAGCGGCGCCAGGGCGAATGCCCCCCGGCGCAAAACGCACGCCCTGCGCTGTCAGCCATTCCACGGCTTTGGGCAGGTCATCAATCCACAGACCGATATGGTTGAGCGGCGTGGCATGCACGGCAGGCTTTTTGTCGATATCCAGCGGCTGCATGATGTCCACCTCAACCGCGAACGCGCCCTTGCCCATCGCCAGAATGTCTTCATCGACGTTTTCACGCTCGCTGCGGAAGGTACCGGTTTGTGACAAGCCCAGCATGTCCACCCAGAGTTTTTTCATGCGGTCTTTGTCAGTGCCACCGATGGCCACTTGCTGGATTCCCAAAACCTTGAACGGACGCTGTGCTGACATGTTGTATGGCTCCTTGTATAGATGGTGCGAGGCTCGTGCCGCAGCAGCCATTGTGCCAAGCCTTGGAGCCCGTGGCAGCAGTGGCCGGCCCGTGATCACCTCTCGCATGTCTCTCAAAGCGCTGTATGCATTGCTCCACACGAATTACAGATTGCTGCGAAAAGCCGCAAATAAAGTCCCCCGTGTTTACCCTAAATAACTACAATTAAAAGAAGTGAATCATCGAATAGCGTATTACTATATTTGAATGATTTTTAGGCGGTGCCTTTGCCGCTCGCCCTGCATTGCGCCCACCATGTTTGCTGACCCGTCCTGCCCCATGCACCGATCGCTCGTCCAATCCACTAAGCGGCATGGTGCCCCTTGCCTCCAACCGGCGCAACCATGCCCCGCTTGAGCCCTCCATCTGCTGAACTGCCAGAGGGCCATGCATTGCCCGCTACGCGCGTGGCCATGCCGGTGCGCAAGCGCAGCCTGCTGCTAAGCATCTGGCCCTTTGTGGCGTTAGCGATCGTGCAAACCGTGCTGGCGATCTCCAGCCTGCATATTCTGGGAGCGATGCGGGCTTTCAGCTCGGGTGAGAGCCAGTGGAGCAAGGGCCAAAAAGACGCGACCTATGCCTTGGCGCGCTATGCCGTGAGTGGTGACCCCGCCGCCTATGAACAGTTTCACCAAGGCCTGCACATCCCCATGAGCGACATGCAGGCGCGCTTGATGCTCGAAGACCAAGGCTATGCCGCGCGAGCCCAGGCGTCCTTGCTGCTGCTGCAAGGGCACAACGAGCCGGAAGAGATCAATGCGCTGATCTGGCTGACGGTGTATTTCAGACACACGGAATCCATCGGCGAGTTGCTGGGCCGTTGGCGGGATGCCGATGAGCCCTTGCACGAGCTCCAGACCCTGGGCGGCGACATCTATGCCTGCTTGCAGCTGGCACCGCCTACCTCCGAGCAAAAGCAAAGCTGGCTGGCCCAGATCAACTCCCTGCAGATTCAGCTGTCCGAAGCGGAGCGGGCCTTCAACAAGGCGCTGGGCGATACCTCGCGTGCCATGAACAAATGGCTGTGGTCGATCAACATCGGCATTGCGCTGGCCATGCTCAGCCTGCTGATGGGCCACACCTGGCGCCTGCAGCGCAAGACCGCACGTGCCGAAGATGCCTTGGATCTGGTCAGCGAGCGCGCCTCCACTACCTTGGCCGCCATTGGCGAAGCCGTCATCACCACAGATGCCGCCGGCCATGTGGTGTACATGAACCGCGCCGCCGAGGAGCTGTTGGGGCTGAGCCTGGAGCAGCTGGTGACCGGCAAGCTGGTACAACACATCCATGCGCCGCCCGCCTTCGCTGGCGGCGATTTGGGCAGCGCTCCTCCCTTGGTGCAAACCGCTATTTCCGAAGCCCTGGAAGGGCGTGAGCATCCGCGCGACACGATTTTTCGGCTTTACGACGCGCAGCAGCAGGTGCGCGAGGTGAAACTGGCTTTTACCGCGATCAGCGATGACAACGGCACCACCGAGGCCGTATTTGTGCTGCACGATGTGAGCCAGGAGCAAAGCTATATCCGCGAACTGGCCTGGCAGGCCACCCATGACCAGCTCACCGGCCTGGTCAACCGCTATGAGTTCGAACGCCTGCTGGGCGTCTTCCTGGCGCAGACCAAGCAGTCGCCCACGCCGTCTGCGGGCCACGCGATCATGTACCTCGATCTGGACCAGTTCAAGGTCATCAATGACACCGCTGGCCATATCGCTGGCGATGCCATGCTGCGTGCGATGAGCGCCATGCTGCAGCGCTGTCTGCGCGCGGGAGACACCCTTGCCCGCGTGGGCGGCGACGAATTTGCGATCCTGCTGACCCAGTGCTCCTTCGATGAAGCCAAGCGCATTGCCGAGCAGATCCGCGATGCCGCACAGAATGTGCGCATTCAATGGGGGGAACGCAGCCTGAGCGCGGGCATCAGCATTGGACTCGTCAAGCTGGCTGCGCCGCTGGCGTCGGTGGAAGAAGTGCTGCGCGTGGCCGACATGGCCAGCTACGGCGCCAAGCAGCGCGGTCGCAACAATGTCTATGCCTATGATCCCGGGGTGGACCAGGAGATTGCCCGCTATGTCGGCGAGATGGAATGGGTCGAGCGCATCAAGGCGGCACTTGAAGGCGGGCATTTCTGCCTCTATGCCCAGAACATTGTGGCGCTCAGTACCGCCGCCGATCACATCGCTGGCGGCGGCCTGCACATCGAGGTGCAAATACGCATGCACCTGCCCGATGGCAATATCATCAGCCCGGTGCTGTTCATTCCGGCTGCAGAGCGTTATGGGCTGATGCCGATGGTGGACCGCTGGGTGGTCAAGCAAACGCTGAAGACCCTGGTCCATCTGCAAAAAACAGGGCAGACCCCGGCCATTACCTGCTGCGCGATCAATCTGTCTGGCACCTCACTGGGCGACGAGCGCCTGCTGGACTTTTTGCAAGAGCAGATCGCGCTCCACGGGGTGGACCCACGCACGCTGTGCTTCGAAGTGACCGAGACTGCGGCCATCACCCATCTGCCCAATGCCATTCGCTTGGTCAATGCCCTGAAGGCGCTGGGTTGCCGCTTCTCCATGGATGACTTTGGTGCCGGCGTCTCGTCCTTTGGCTCCTTAAAAAACCTGCCGGTGGATTTTCTCAAGATCGATGGCGCCATCGTCGCCGACATGCTCAATGAGCCGGCCCACCGCGCCATGGTGGAGGCCATCAACCACCTGGGCCATGCCCTGGGTATGAAAACCATTGCGGAGTTTGCATCCAGCCCCGAGATCGTGGAGACCTTGCGGGGCATGGGCATCGACTATGCCCAGGGCTACGCGGTAGGCCGGCCCCAGCCTTTCTCCGACGCACTTACCGTCACTCGCTGACGACACCCATCACTTGCTGGCCCGGCAGCGATGCTGCCGCTGGTCTGCCATCTGCAAAACTTGCCGACTCCCAGCACTTTAGGCAGCCTTGGCCGTGTTTCAAGCAGTCACCTTAGAAGCATTCTGCAGCGCTCCCGCGTCGGTTGGATCTTGCCCGGAGTCTGGCCTATCGGCGTTTCAGCCTGCGTTGGGCGCACGCCAGGCAATTGCCAACAATCCTCAGCCTGCAAACCAAGGCCCTGCATTTTTCTCTAAGCTAAGGTACATTAATATAATTAATCAATTACTTAATTTCAATCGTGTCAGTCAATCTGAAAGGGTGTCTGCGCTCCCGCCAGCGCTGGATCGCTGCGCTGGCCTATTTCGGTGCAGCCGGACTATGCCAGGCCGCGCCTCTGGCGTATGTGGTCAACCGCGATGACAACCAGGTCTCCGTGGTCGATTTAGCAACCCAGCGCTCGGTCCGCGCCATTCCTGCTGGCATGGCCATGCCGCAGGAGATTGCCATCAGCCCGGATGGATGCCTAGCCTATTTAAGCAGCATCTGGTCGGCCACGGTTGCAGTCCTCGATCTGGGCAAGCACCAGCTGCTGGCCGGTATCCCCTTGAACCACATCAGCAACGGCGTTGTCTTCAGCCCTTCCGGATCGCTGGCTTATGTAGACACCAATACCCCGGACGGCGGAGCGATTGCCGTCATTGACACTGCCACCCACCAGATCATGCGTACCTTCCCCGTCAGCCCCCAAAACACGCGCGGCATGGCCATCCACCCCGATGGTTCACGCCTCTACTCGCTTGAACAACAGTACGAGACCCATGCCGGAAAAGTGGCGGTGATCGACCCGACCAACGGGACGGTGCTACAACGCATTGCCGTCGGCATGGACCCCAGCGATATCAAGCTACACCCTGCGGGCGGCCTGGCCTATGTGGTCAACCGGGAATCCCACCACCGCCATGGCAGCCTGAGCGTGATTGATACCCGCCGCAAAACGGTGGTCGTGACGGTCCCTGTCGGCAAGCACCCTGGCCGCGTGGCCTTTCATCCCTCGGGCACACAAGCCTACGTCACCAACAGCGGCGATGGCACGGTCTCGGTCATCGACACGGCCAGCCATGCGGTTGTGGGATTGATTTCCGTGGACCAGGCGCCCCAACATGTGGTCTTTCACCCTGCCGGTACGCATGCCTACGTCAGCAGCCCTGAGGCCAATACCCTGTCCGTCATCGATACCGCCACCCAGCAGCTGCGTGGTTCCGTGACCGTGGGCAGCGCGCCTTGGGGCGTCGCTCTGGCAACCGATCCCCGCGTGGCTGCACTGAAGCCGGACACCAGCGGCATGGAAGCGGGCAGCGTCGTGACTGGCAAGCCCATTCCCGTCAGCGGTGTTTGGGCGGGCCTGCTGTTGGTGGTGGCAGGCATCACCGCCCTGCATCGGCACGGCCAGAAATTGATGGGCTGACAGCGGTATCGCGGGCTGCAACCCGCCACGCCGCATCCCACTCAGCAAAAAGAAAGGCGCCAAGCCTGAGCCTGAGCCTGGCGCCTTTGGCGCGTTCTAGCGCTCTCAGCGCAAAGGCTTCAGCGACCGCTCTTGCGCGCCGGGCCGGCCTTCTTACCTTGGCCAGGTTTGCCAGCGGCGGCACGCACGCCTGCACGCGGAGGCAATCCCGTGTGCTGGGTCATCAACTGGCCAGGCTTGGGCTGCGCAGTGCGGAAGCGCACATCGCCCTTGGGCTCTTGCTGCTCTTGCGGGCGGCGCGGTGCCAAGGCCACCGCCTTGCCATCCTTGTTGGTGGTGTAGCCCAGGCCATTGCCGGTTTTGGAGGTGGTGCTGTTCTTCTTGCGCGCACTTTGGTAGCTGCCATCCACCAACGGCTGGAAGGTCGGGATCAGGTGCTGCTTGCCATTGCCGATCAAGTCCGCACGGCCCATGGTTTTGAGCGCCTCGCGCAGCACGGGCCAGTTGTTGGGGTCGTGGTACCGCAGAAAGGCCTTGTGCAGGCGACGGCGCTTTTCGCCACGCACGATGTCCACGCGTTCTTCGGCCTCATCGCGCATCTGGCGGCGCACCTTGGTGAGCGTGTTGCGGCCACTGTGGTACATGGCCGTGGCGGTGGCCATCGGGCTGGGGTAGAAGGTCTGCACCTGGTCGGCGCGGAAGCCATTCTTCTTGAGCCAAATCGCCAGGTTCATCATGTCTTCATCGCTGGTACCCGGATGGGCGGCGATGAAGTAAGGAATCAGAAACTGCTTTTTGCCTGCCTCTTCGCTGAACTTCTCAAACAGCTGCTTGAAGCGGTCATAGCTGCCAATGCCCGGCTTCATCATCTTATTCAGCGGGCCGGCCTCGGTGTGCTCGGGGGCGATCTTCAGGTAGCCGCCCACATGGTGCTGCACCAGTTCCTTGATGTACTCGGGCGACTTGACGGCCAGGTCATAGCGCAGGCCCGAACCGATCAGAATCTTCTTGATACCGGGCAGCTTGCGCGCACGGCGGTAGATCTTGATCAGCGGTCCGTGGTCGGTATGCAGGTTCGGGCAGATGCCGGGGAACACGCAACTGGGCTTGCGGCAGGCCGCTTCGATCTGCGGGCTCTTGCAGCCCAGGCGGTACATATTGGCCGTGGGGCCACCCAGGTCCGAGATGGTGCCGGTGAAACCCTTGACCTTGTCGCGGATGTCTTCCAGCTCTTGGATGATGGACTCTTCCGAGCGGCTTTGGATGATGCGGCCTTCATGCTCAGTAATGGAGCAGAAGGTGCAGCCGCCAAAGCAGCCGCGCATGATGTTGACCGAAGTGCGGATCATCTCCCAGGCAGGGATCTTGGTGGCGCCGTCGTGGCTGCCGTTCTCATCGGCATACGATGGATGCGGGCTGCGGGCATAGGTCAAACCAAACACCCAGTCCATCTCGGCGGTGGTGAGCGGAATGGGAGGCGGGTTCATCCACACATCGCGGGCGGTGGTGCCTTCACCATGGGCCTGCACCAGTGCGCGGGCATTGCCGGGGTTGGTCTCCAGGTGCAGCACACGGTTGGCGTGGGCGTAGAGAATCGGGTCGCTCTTGACCTCTTCATAGCTGGGCAGGCGCAGCACGGTGCGGTCGCGCGCAGGCATCTTGGATTTGTGGCGCAACGACAGGTTGGGCACAAACTTCAGTGGCTGCACATTCGACAAGGTCGCAGCAGCTTCGCTACCAGCGGCGCTGCCGCAGGCAGGCCCAGCGCTGGTGGCAGCTGCAGCGCCCTCTTTCTCGGCGTCTTCCTTGGCGCAACTTTGGCCTTGGGCCTCCGCCTGCTCGCTCGTCGTCATGTAGGGGTTGATGTGGGGCTCGACCTCACCGGGTTCATCCACGGTGCTCGAATCCACCTCGAACCAACCGTCTTCCGACGCACGGCGGAAGAACGAGGTGCCGCGCACATCGGTGATGTTCTCGACCGGCTCACGCGCAGCAATACGGTGGGCGACTTCGACCAGCGCACGCTCGGCATTGCCATAGAGCAAGATATCGCACTTGCTGTCGACCACGATCGAGCGGCGCACCTTGTCGCTCCAGTAGTCGTAATGGGCGATACGGCGCAGTGAGCCTTCGATACCACCCAGCACAATGGGCACATCCTTGTAGGCTTCGCGGCAGCGCTGGCTGTAGACGATGGCAGCGCGGTCCGGGCGCTTGCCGCCCACATCACCGGGGGTGTAGGCATCGTCCGAACGGATCTTGCGATCAGCCGTATAGCGGTTGATCATCGAATCCATGTTGCCCGCTGTCACGCCCCAGAACAGATTGGGTTTGCCCAGCGCCTTGAAGGCCTCGGCGCTCTGCCAATCAGGTTGCGCGATGATGCCGACGCGAAAGCCCTGCGCTTCAAGCACACGGCCAATCACCGCCATGCCAAAGCTCGGGTGGTCCACATAGGCGTCACCGGTCACCAAGATGATGTCGCAGCTGTCCCAGCCGAGCTGGTCCATTTCGGCACGGCTCATCGGCAGGAAAGGCGCCGGGCCAAAGCGCTTGGCCCAGTACGGCTTGTAGCTGGTCAGCGGTTTGGCAGCGCGTTCAAAGAAAGAGACATCAATCGGGGCAGACATGGGCAACAACAGTCGTGGAGTGGTGCGCGCGGGCTCGGAGCCGGAAACGGCAGGGTCCGATATTCTATAAAAATAGCCCGTAGCACGCATTTGTACGGGTATTGATGCTATGAATTTAGAAGCGTTAGCGGAGGCAACTCCCTAGCCGGGCGATTGCAAACAGACCGCGATGTCTTTGACAGCCCCCAGGTCGGGGCTGGCGCATGGCAACATGCAAAAACCAGCTTTAAAGCCGAACTTTATTGCGCTGCATCAAATAGCCGCATATTGTCGCATGGCAAGGGGTTCACTGCAAATAAAAAAGGCAGCGTCTGCTGCCTTGGCTCCCCTGAGGATCAACTCATCGCGAAAGCAAGCCGCCTGGAACCGGCTTCGCACAGTGGCTCATTACCACTCACCGCCTTCGCGTACCCGTTGGGCCAGGTCGATATAACCGCCATCATCATTAGCGCTGGGGCTGGTGGGCAAGGCGGCCAATACTTCAGTCACAAATGCGGGCGTCTCCAATGCTGCACGTCCGAACCCATGGTTGTTCAGGGAATCCAAATTGGTTTGCAGTTGGTGTTGCATGATCGCTCCAGGCTGTTGTGTCGGTCGGTGGGTATGAATGGTTCTAAAAAATCGGGGTAGACTCGCAGCCTTTGCTGCCCAATGGTCTCCGCTTCGGTAGCTACTCCATCGCTGGAGCACTCCTGCCATTGAAACAATGATATGTGTCTAACGCATGACATCTAGGTGACGTTGACCCATAACACTGTAAGCAAACGTCTTCTTCTCGCCACGCATGCCCTATACCTTGACCCAAGCCGTTCATAGTGAACTGGTCATCAAGAAAAGCCGCTTCATCGGATGTGTCCAACCGGTTCAGGACCGTGCGCAGGCGTTGCTCATCGTCCAAGGTCTGCGCAGCCAGCACCCAGGCGCCAACCATGTTTGCTGGGCCTTGATGGCAGGCGGCCAGTCTGCCGCGGTCGATGATGGCGAGCCCAGCGGCACTGCCGGCCGGCCCATGCTCGATGTACTGCGCCACCAGCAAATTGAAGGCGCGCTCGCCACGGTGGTGCGTTACTTTGGCGGGGTCAAACTGGGCGCCGGTGGCCTCGTGCGTGCCTACACCGATGCCATCGCCCAAGCCATGCTGCAGGCAGAGAAGATTGAGCGCCAGGCCATGGCACGCCTTCAGTGCCGCCTGCCCTATGCGCTGGAGGGCGGCATGCGGCGTGAAGTTGCTGCGGCAAACGCCCAACTGCTCCATGTGAGCCATGGCGATGATGTGCTGGCCGAAATCGAACTGGTGGCATCTCAGCTGCCCGAATTTGTAACCCGCATGAACGAGTTGGGCCAGGGCCGCCTCAGCTGGATCGACAACGCCGAATGATGCAGTGCGCACGGCGCAGTCGGTACAGGACGTTCATGTAAAAGAGTAATTCATTCATGCCTGCGCGCATGCAGCCCCTTTTCGGTGCCGTTATCATCAAACGCGACCGATATGCGCTAGCGGGTAGCGCATGGAAATAGTGAGAGCATCTATGGCTATTCATTTATGGGATTACGCACCTGACGCGCTTGAAGTATCGATGAGCGAACTGCTGGTCGCCACAGCCGATTCCTCCGATGCATTGATTGACCAGAACGTCAAGGATGTGCTGCATGGCCTGCGCCAGCACCTCAAGATGGACGTGATCTTTGTCTCCGAGATCTACAATGGCCAGCGCATGTTCAAACATGTCGATCACGAAGCCGACAAGGCCTTGATCGCCACCGGTGGTGGCTCGTCGCTGGAACAATCCTTTTGCCAATGCGTGCTGGATGGCCGCCTGCCGCCGCTGGTGCACGATGCCGCCGAACACATCGAATCAGCCAAGCTACCTGCGACGCCCTTCCGCGTGGGCGCACACCTGAGCACCCCCATCATCCTCGCCGATGGCCAAGTCTATGGCACCTTGTGCTGCTTCAGCACCGAGCCGGACCCGAGCCTGCGCGATACCGACCTGCAAAAGCTTGCCGTGGTGGCCAAGCACACCGCCAAACGCATCGATGTGCGGCGCGATGCAGAACGCGATGCCGAGTTGGAGAAATGGAAGCTGCAGCCCTTGGATGACAAAAAGCAGACTTGGCAGTTTCCGGGCAAACAAGGGAATTGAGACGCAGAGCCTGCTGTAGCTTAGTCAGATCGAGGCCGCAGTGAGCCTCACGCTTACTGTGACTACAATAAGGATTCGCGGGTGTCGTTCAGTGGTAGGACTCTTGCTTCCCAAGCAAATAATGTGGGTTCGATTCCCATCACCCGCTCCAGCTAAAACAAAACGCGCCTTATTAGGCGCGTTTTTCATGGTCGGCGGCTGTGCGGTCAGTGCGTGTGCAAACCACCATTGACCGAGAACTCAGCGCCGGTCGCATAGCCGCCATCTTCCGATGCCAGCCAGGCAATGATGGCCGCAATCTCGGTGGGCTCGCCCAGGCGCTTCATCGGAATGGTGCCGACGATCTTCTCCAGCACATCGGGGCGAATGGCCTTGACCATGTCGGTGCCGATGTAGCCGGGACTGACGGTATTGACGGTGACGCCCTTGCCAGCCATCTCCTGGGCCAGAGCCATGGAGAAGCCATGCATGCCGGCTTTAGCCGCTGAGTAATTGGTCTGGCCCGCTTGGCCCTTGGCGCCGTTCACCGAGCTGATATTAACGATACGGCCCCAACCTTTTTCCACCATGTCAGCAACGACCTGCTTGGTCACGTTGAACATGGAGTTCAGGTTGGTTTCGATGACCGCTTGCCAGTCATCGGGCGTCATCTTCATGAACATGCGGTCACGGGTGATGCCGGCGTTGTTCACCAGCACATCAATGCTGCCATGCTCCGCCTTGGTCTTGGCGAAAGCCTCTACCGTCGACTCCCAGTTGCCGACATTGCCGACCGATGCATGGAATTCATAGCCTAGCGCTTTTTGTTCGCCCAACCATTTGTCGAAGTCACGGGTGGGGCCGCAACCCGCAATCACCTTGAATCCGTCTTTGTGCAAACGTTGGCAAATGGCCGTCCCAATGCCTCCCATACCGCCCGTTACATAGGCCACTTTTTGACTCATTCACGTCTCCTTGGTTTTGCTTGAGATGCTTGTGCACTACCACTGTAACCAAGAAACTTGTGCTAAAAATTCTCGTTTACGCCATGCGAACAATTTCTTGCAGTCGCCCGTTATTTCGGTGATTTCTAGCTGTTTTTCCATCAAAAACGCGCTTGATTGCGGCGCGCTTCTGATCGTTTTCGCGCCCCCTATAGAAAACCCTATCAGGCAACACCAGGTCATAGTCAGGTATTTTTTTAGTTGCAGTCACATTTTTACTGAGACCAATGAAACCGGTTATGGCACCCTGAAGGCGAGGGGCCGTGGCGTGCCGGTTCCAAGCCCGATTCAGCGCATGAAGATCCGATCAATAGCCATGAAAAAACCGCCCCTCAGGGCGGTCAGCAGCTGAAAATGGCAGGTGATCAGCGCATCACAGACGCTCTACCGCAAGGGCCACACCCATACCGCCGCCAATGCACAGGCCGGCAATACCGCGCTTGGAGCCACGGCGCTTCATCTCGTGCAGCAAGGTCACCAGAATACGCGCACCAGATGCGCCAATCGGGTGGCCGATGGCAATGGCGCCGCCATTCACGTTCACCTTGCTGGTGTCCAGATCCAGCTCCTGGTTCACGGCACAGGCTTGGGCCGCAAAGGCTTCATTCAGCTCGAACAGATCCACCTCTTCCGCCTTCCAGCCGGTCTTGGCCAGCACCTTGCGCACGGCATGCATGGGGCCCATGCCCATGATCTTGGGGTCCAGGCCCACGGTGGCAAAGCCGGCAATGCGTGCCAATGGCTCAGCGCCCAGTTCCTTGGCTTTTTTGGCGCTGGCAATCACCAGGGCGGCAGCGCCGTCGTTCAGACCGGATGCATTGCCAGCGGTAACGGAACCGGCCTTGTCAAAGGCGGGCTTGAGGCTGGCCAGCGCTTCGCCATTGGTCTTGCGGTTGATGTATTCATCGGTCTTGAAAGCGACCGGATCACCCTTGCGCTGCGGGATTTGCACGGTGACGACTTCTTCGTCGAACTTGCCGGCGTCTTGCGCGGCGGCGGCCTTTTGCTGGCTGGCCAGCGCAAAGGCATCTTGCTTGTCGCGGTCGATATGGAACTCTTTGGCCACGTTCTCGGCGGTGATACCCATGTGGTACTGGTTGTACACATCCCAGAGGCCATCGACGATCATCGTGTCGGTCATCTTCCAGTCGCCCATGCGCTGGCCGTCACGCGAGCCATTGAGCACGTGGGGCGAGAGGCTCATGTTTTCCTGGCCACCGGCCACGACGATCTCTGCATCGCCCTGCCCTACGGCCTGCGCTGCCAGCATCACCGCCTTGAGGCCAGAGCCGCACACGGCGTTGATGGTCAGCGCTGGCGTCTTCTTGTCCACACCAGCCTTGATCATCGCCTGGCGAGCGGGGTTTTGGCCCACCCCTGCCGCCAGCACCTGGCCCATGATGACTTCATCGACCTGGTCTGGCGCGACCTTGGCGCGGCTCAGCGCCTCCTGGATGACGGTGGCACCCAAATCGGTGGCGGGCACCTTGGCCAGCGAGCCGCCAAATTTGCCAACAGCCGTACGCACGGCGGAGATGATGACGATGTCTTCCATGATGTTTTCCTTTTCAAAATAGGCACTGAGGCCGTCTTGTCAGGCTGCAATGCAGGCTAGATTATTGCACCGCAGCATTGAACCGGCGAGGCCGTTCGACGCGCATTGCAAGCAACTAAATGTTTAAGAAAGGCCTGGGTAGAAGGCTCAGGCTTTGGCCTGCACATAGCTGCCCGGCGCAGGCTCCAGCGCCTGGTACTCGGTGCGCGCGCGCCCATAGCTCTTGGGCGCTGCCACCTTTTTACCGGCATGCTGGGTCAGCCACTGGCTCCAGTCCGTCCACCAACTGCCGGGCAATTCATCGGCACCGGCGATCCAGGCATCGATATCCGCGGGCAGATCGCCGTCCTCACGCAACCAATGGCTGCGCTTGTTCTTGGCAGGCGGGTTGATAACGCCTGCAATATGGCCTGAAGCGCCCATGACAAAGCGCTTGTCGCCTCCCAGCACCTGGGTGGATGCGTAGGCTGCACCAATCGGCACAATATGGTCTTCGCGCGAGCCGTAGATATAGATGGGCATGTCGATCTGGCCTACATCGATCTTCTCGCCGCACACCGTTAGCGCACTGGGCTGCACCAGCTTGTTTTCCAGGTAGAAATTGCGCAGGTACCAGGCGTAATAAGGCCCGGGCAGGTTGGTACTGTCGCTGTTCCAGTACAGCAGATCGAAGGGCGGCGGCGTCTCGCCCTTGAGGTAGTTGCCCACCACATAGTTCCACACCAGGTCGACGGGGCGCAAAAAGCTGAAGGTGGAGGCCAGCTCCGGCCCCGGCATCAGGCCGTTCTGGCCCATGGTCATCTCGCGGAACTTGACGAAGTTCTCGTCAATGAACACGTCAAGAATGCCGGTGTCTGCAAAGTCCACCAAGGTGGTCAGCAAGGTGGCGCTGGCGACAGACTCGTCGCCCCGCGCAGCCAGCACCGCCAGCGCATTGACCAGCATGGTGCCGCCCACACAAAAGCCCAGCGCATTGATCTGGGGTTTGCCGGAGATGGCCTTGACCACCTCGATGGCTTCCAGCACCGCGCCGCCAATGTAGTCGTCCCAACCCTTGTTGCCCAGGCTGGCATCAGGGTTGCGCCAACTGACCACAAAGGTGCGGTGGCCCTGGGCCACGCTGTGGCGGATCAACGAGTTGTCCGGCTGCAGATCGAGGATGTAGTACTTGTTGATGCAGGGCGGCACAAACAGCATGGGCCGCTCGTACACCTGGGTGGTCAGCGGTTTGTATTCGATGAGCTGGAACAGTTCATTCTGGAAAACCACCGCCCCTTCGCTGGTCGCCACATTCTTGCCGACTTCGAACAACGACTCGTCCGTCATTGAGACATGGCCCTGGCGCATGTCGGCGAGCATGTTCTGCAGGCCCTGGGCAATGCTTTGGCCCTGGGTATCGATGGCCTTCTTCTGCGCCTCGGCATTGAAGGCCAGGAAATTGCTCGGTGCGGTTGCCGCAAGCCATTGCTCCACCCCAAACCGGACACGGGCACGGGTTTTTTCATCGCCCTGCACAGCATCCACCATGGCCATCATCGTCTTGGCATGCAGCGCATAGCTGGCTGCGGTGAACGAAGAGACCGGGTTTTGCTGCCAGGCCTCGCCAGCGAAGCGGCGGTCCTTGGGCAGGGCCACCTCACCTTTGGCGCCTTCCGTCCACAAGGCCAGCGCCGCCTGCGCATACTGGGCCTGCACGGCCTGCAGCTTGTCCATGTCAAAGCTGACGGGTGGCGTGGCCGCAGGGGCCTGCCCGACCCCCGCCATCAAGCTGGTGGGCGCGCCCATGGCGTTGAACGGTGCTGCCATCGTCTGCAAGGACTGCATGCGCTCCATCCATTGCTGCGTCATCTGGCTGAGTTGCTGGATCTGGTCGCTGCCCAGTCCCCAATACGGTTGCTGCGTCATCGTTGTCTCCCAAAACAGGCGCCATGCAGGGCATGGGCGTCTGTGCATCTTAGGCGCAAAAAATGGCAGCCACATGCCAGTGGCGAACAACTTCGGGTAAATTCCAGGGCATGTATCTGATAGCGATAGCCTGGCTTTATGTGGTGGTGCTGATGGCGGTGGTGGAAGCTGTCAGCCCCCAGGGCAGCGTGCTGGGCGCCTTTTTTACCCTGCTGCTGTACGGCGCGTTGCCGCTGGGCCTCTTGCTGTTTATTGCCGGTACGCCAGCGCGGCGCCGCAAGCGCCACCAGGCTGAGGCAGAGGCCCAAAAGGCTTCTCCCCTGCCACCTTCCGATCCATCTTAGGACGCGTTAATGCGCTGAGTGCCGCAGGCGCAGGCTGCTGAATACACCGGACATCGCGGCAAAGCCTGCCGCCAGGTACAGCGCTACCGTCGTGCCATGGCCGCTGGCCACTGGCCAAATGGTGAAGATGATGGCGACCAGCACGGCACCCAGCGACTGCCCGGTGAGCCGTGCAGTGCCCAGCATGCCGCTCGCGGCACCCGCGCGGGCCAGCGGTGCAGAGGTGACGATGGTGTGATTGTTAGGCGATTGGAACAGCCCAAAGCCCAGGCCACACAAAGCCATGCGCCAACCGATATTGAGATCGCTCGGGTCCACCGGCAGCAACGCCAGGCTCAGCAGGCCCAGCGCCAAAATCGCCATGCCGATACCGCCCAGCAAACCGTCTTCCACCCGGCCGATCAAGCGGCCCGCCATCGGGGCCACCATCACAATCGCCACCGACCAGGCCGTCATCAGCATGCCAGCGGCAAAATGGCTGCGCTGCAGCGCATCAAGCAGCAAAAATGGCAGCGCGATGAAGGACAGCATCTGCGCCGCAAAGGCACCAATGGACGCGCCCATGGACAGCGCAAAAATCGGAATGCGCAACAGATCGAGCGGCAACAAGGGCAGGCTCAGCTTGCGCTGGCGCAGCACGTACCAGGCGCCCAAGAGCAGGCCCAGACCCAGCATCAGCCAGCCCGATGCGGCGGAGCCGCCCGACTCCATGCCATGGCGTGCGCCGATGCGCTCCGCGCCCAAAAACACCAGCGAGAACATCGCAAAGTTCAGCACCACATCAATCGGCGTCAACTTGGCATGCGGTGCATCCAGCAGCTGCTGCGGATTGCGCGGCAAGGCCTTGCGGCCCAGCCACAAGGTCAGAATGCCTAGCGGCACATTGATCGCAAACAACCAGGGCCAGCTGGCGACCGACAAAATCAGCGCCGCCACACCCGGCCCAGCTACTGACGAGATGGCCACCACCAGCGAGTTGAGCGCCATGCCCTTGCCCAGCTTGGCCGCCGGGTAGGTCAGCCGCACCAAGGCGGCATTGACAGCCATCACCCCTGCCGCGCCCATGCCCTGCAGGCCACGCGCTGCAATCAGCAGCCACAGCGATTGGGCGAACATGGCCACGGCAGAGGCCAGGGTAAAGCAGACCAGGCCCACCAGGTAGACCTTGCGGTAGCCAATGCGCTCGCCCAGCGCGGCCAAGGGCAGCAGCAGACCCAGGGTGCCGAGCTGGTAGGCGTTGATGATCCAGATCGCTTCGGCAGGCGATGCCTGCAGTTCTTTGGCCACCGTGGGCAGTGCCAGGTTCATGATGCTGCCGTCCAGCACCGCCACAATCAGGCCCAGCACGATGACCAGCATGGCCCAACGCCGCTCCGGCATAGGCAGGCCCTCGTTCAGCGAGGCCGGGCGAATGCCGATCTCAGCCATGGCGAATCACCGATATGGTTGAAGCGGCGTTCTTCATCGCGGGACACTTTCCAAGATCTGCGTCTCGCCCGGGTAGAGCATGGTTAGGTGGGGAATGCCATCTTCCATATAGGGCTCCGAGACGACTTCGAATCCGCAGCCTTCGTAGAACTTCTGCAAATAGGCTTGGGCGCCAATGCGGATCGCTGTGCCCGGCCACAGGCGGTCGGTCTCTGCCATCGCGTGGCGCATCAATTCCCAGCCAGCGCCCGTGCCACGCATGGCTTGCATGACGGCCACACGCCCAATGGAGGGCTCGGCATAGGGCAGGCCGGGTGGCAGCACGCGCACATAGGCCTGCAGCACGCCTTGCGGGTCACGCCCCAGCAGGTGCCAAGCGCTTTGGTCCTTGTAGTCTAGGTCCTGGAAGGCGACCTGCTCAGCAATGAAGACTTGGCAGCGCACATGCAGCAGGTCGTAGAGCTGCGGTACATCGAGTTCGGAAAAAGTCTGGAAGGACCAGATGAGCTGGTCCACCGTTAGAGAAGGCTTTGGCATGTTCTGTCCATGTATCGAGAGCCTGGGGACAGCGGCCACAGGCCCAACTGCGCGTTGTTGCGCAACATCGCGCACCATCTCACGCCAGTGTGAGAATCAATCGGTCTTGGTCTGTTTTTTGGCGGCCTGCAGCGATTGCACGACTTCGGGCATCACATACTTGAAGGTGCCCGTCGCATGGCTGCACAAGGCGCCTTGCTCGTCATACAGCCAGGCCTCACAAAAGGCCATGCGGCTGCTGCGCGAGAGCAGCTTGGCTTTGGCCACCAAGGCGCCTTTGGCAGGCGCCATAAAGCTGGTCTTCATCTCAATCGTCACCGCACCGCTGCCAGGGATGGCACTGCGGGCCGCATGAGCCATGGTCACATCCAGCAAGGTCATCGACGCCCCGCCATGCGTCACCTCATAGCTGTTGAGGTGCTCAGGCCGCGCGCGGTAATGCAGTTCCGCCTCGCCGTTTTCCCAGCGGTGCAAGCTAAAGCCCAGGTGGCTGACAAAAGGGATTTCAACTTCAAAGGGCAGCACAGCACAGGCTCCAGCAACAGGCAAGCGTGGAGCATACCGCTTTTGGCTGCTTTCCTGGGGCAAACCCTGACATACAAGCGACAGACAGTGGGGGAATCAGGCAGCAATTGCCACGCCGCCGCGCAGGCGCTCGTTTATCACCGCGGCCATGCCAGCAGGGGCCTGGGCCAGCAGGCCGGGCCAGCTGTTCTGCGCCTGCCGCACCACCTCCTTGAGCAGGCTGATATGGCGCGGCACGCGCAGCAAGCCGGCGCTCTTCAGCAGTGCCGCCACATCATCCCAGCTCAGCGCCCGCATGGTAGTGTCAATGGCCTTGTTGACGGCATACTGCTGCGCGGCCGAACCCTCAAAAAAGGCAGCGACACAGACGCAGTCGTACACCGGCGCCAAGCGGGGTTGTCGCCCATCGGGGTAGACGAGAGCCCAGTTTTTCAGATGGGCATCGGTATTGCCCATCAGGATGGCCGCTACCGTGCGGGCCAAGAACTCGCGGGTATCGGCCACCGGCTGGGGGCTCAGGCGATCAAGCACGCGCAGCATGGTCGGCCAGTCCTGCTGCAGGCCCTTGCCATATTTGTGGCGTGGCGCATAGCCCAGGGCCTGGTTGAACTCCTCCATGTGCACGCGGGTGCCGTCGGGCAGGTGGTCAAAGCGCTGCACGGCCAAGATCTCGTCAAACGGCAGGTGCTCGGGCAGATCAGCCTGCGCGCGGCTGATGATCTGCGCATCCGCCGTCGTCAACCCCAAAGCCTGGCACAGCCGGTAGCAGCTGTACTCATTGGCCACCAGGTCGGGGTGTTGGGTGCTGGGCAGCTTCAGGATCACGCTGCCCGCTGCACCCCGGCGGCGGACCGTGTAGCGCCGGCCATCCTGCACGGCGCTGAACTTGGTGACGATGCCTGGCAGCGATGCAGCATCGGCCACCGGAAACTCGACAAATCCGGGCTCGAGCACATCCAGGCCTTGCGAGGTGTGCCAGTGGCGCACCACGTCCGGAATGGTTTCATCGCGCGGCACGGGCTCCACCTCCAGCGCGCCCATCAGGTCATGGCCGGCAGCGGCCAAAAGCTCAAATTCGTCATCGGGCGAGCAGCCGCGCTCCGCAGCCAGGCGCTGGCGGTTATGGCCTTCGGGCAGCAGGTTCTGAAAATACACGGGCCAGCGCCCATCGGTGCGCACCAAGCGGGCGTCGCGCGCAGCATGCAAGATGCGCTGGGTGTCGGCCTCGGTAGAGCCCTGGTAGCTCAGCGACAACAAGGGCCGCTGCGGATCGGCGATATAGCTGTCTTCGAACGACACACGCAAGATATCGCCGTACTGCGACAGGTAGCCGATGGCCCGCCGCCCGCCCCCCAGGCTGGCGGGCTGGTGCATGTACAAACGCAGATAGCGGATGGAGGTGCTCATGGTGGACGCTCCAAAGGTGGTATCGCTTTAGGCTTTACGGCTTGCCAGGCTGTCCACCACCGAAGGTGGTGCCTCGGCACCCGTCGGTTGGCCTAAAAACTTGCCGCCGGACTGGATAAATGCCTGCAGCGCGGGCAGCAAATCTGCCGGCACTGCCACCAGCTGCATGCCCAGTACACGGGCCATTTCGGCCACGGTGGAGTAGCGTGGGTCCACATCGCCCGTTTCGGTGCGCTGCACTGCCATGCGCGACAGGCCTGCCTGCTCAGCCAATTGGGCCTGGGTCAGTTGCTGGGCTTTGCGTGCTGCCACCAAAGTGGCCATCAGAGGGGTAGTCATGCTGCATATTCTACTCTTTACTAAAAAAATGAGTAGGCTAACGAGCATTATTGTTCGCAAGAAAGATGCAAAAAGTACTCATTTTTATAAAAATGAGTACTTTAAGTTGATTGCGTTCCGAGAGTGCCGACTTATGCCACCCAAATACAGGCTGCAAAGCGCCCGGTGCCGCCTGTGGGCGAGCCATCGCGTCGGTGCGAGAAAAACTGTGAGGGATTGGCTACCGTGCACCATTCTTGGCTGCCATCATTGCCAAACTGCTGCGCAATACCCAGGCGCAGCAGCCGGTGGCGGGCCAAGCCGCTCAGGTTAGCAAAAAACTTGCCCGATTTGCCGGGTTCAAACAGTGGTGCGCAATGCGGGTCCGGTCCCACAAAGGCGGCTTGCACTTCGGCGCCCACCTCAAACGCGGGCTGGCTGATGCATGGGCCCAGCCAGGCCATGGTTTGCGCGGCAATCTGGGCATCGCTCATCGCTTCTTGCCCCGGCTGCTGTCGCACCTTTTGCGCATAGGCCGCAAAGCAGCCCTCCAGCACTCCAAAGCCATCCTGACCCAACAAGCCCCGCCAACCGGCGTGGGCCGCGCCCACCACCGGCAACTGCTGGTGGCAGAACAAGACGGGCAGGCAATCGGCGGCCATCACCGTGCAACCAAGGCCGGGCACATCGCTGACACTGGCGTCGGCAGGCTGCGCATCGCCGCCGCTATAGCCCTCGCCCAGCACCTGCACATGGCTGCCATGCACCTGGCGCACAAACACCGGCTGGCGCGGGCGGGCGGCATCCGCACGGCGCCCGGCTTTAAGCTCCAGCGCCTGCATGGCCTGGGCCAGCAACTGCCGGTTGCGCTCCACGTGGGCAGGCACATCGCCCACGTTAAAGCTCAGGTTGGTGGTGCCAAACAGGCCCTCGCTGGCACCGCCAGCACGGGTGGTACACAGCGCAAACACGCCCGGCGGCGTGGGCCACTGGGGCAGCAGCCAATCAGCGGGGAAGCAGGTTGGATCAGCGGCACTCATGGCTGGGCATCCGGGCATGCGGCGGGCTGGGCCTTTTGCACCGCCTCAGTCGCAAAGGCTGTGTCATAGGCGGCCATGGTCAGCGGCAGGCAGTCCAGGTTCACCTGAAAACGCTGGGCATTGAAGATCTGCGGCACCAGCGCGCAGTCGGCCAGGGTCAGGCTATCGCCCCAGCAAAAGCGCGATGCTGCCAGGCCCTGCGCCTTGCGCTCAGCCGCCAGAAGCACCAGTTGGCGCTCAAAGGCCTCCAGCCCGGTGCGACACCAGTGCTGGTACCACTGGGTTTTTTCGGCATCGCTGTGGCCCAGCTCCTTGCTGAGGTAGCCCAATACCCGCAAGTTGTTAATGGGATGGATCTCGCAGGCCACCTGCAGCGCCAGCGCGCGGATGCGGGCCCGTGCCAGCGCATTGCCGGGCAGCATCGAAACCGTATCAGGATAGGCCTCGTCCAGCCACTCGATCACCGCCAGCGACTGGTTCAGCCACTGGCCATCATCCGTCTCCAGCGCCGGCACCAGCGCATCGCCGACATGGCTGGCAAAGGCCGGAGCACGGTGCTCAGCTTTGACCAGATGCACCGGCAGGTAGTCGTAGGCCAGGCCCTTGGCCTGCATGGCAATGCGCACCCGGTACGAGGCCGAGGAGCGGAAATAGTTGTGCAGCTTCATGGCGCCTGAGCATAACGCAGACGACTAGAGCCGTGAGGCAGCCAGTCGCCCGCATGACAGCCGGGCCAGCCCAAAACAGGCATGCGCACCATGGCCCCGGCCGGCAAGCCAGCAGAGGGGTTTGTTTTGCCGCATAATTTTTGACACCGCTTCAATCGGGCGGGTTTTAACTGCCTTCAACCAAAGTCCAGCATGAGCCAATATGTCATTCCCCCGGCCTCGCCAACCGGCGTGCCCGTCCAAGGCAGCGACCAGCTGTTCCCCGTGCGCCGCGTCTACTGCGTGGGCCGTAACTACGAAGATCATGCCAAGGAAATGGGCTTTAGCGGCCGCGAGGCGCCCTTCTTCTTCATGAAGCCCGCCGATGCGGTGGTGCCCGTCGCAGCAGGCAGCACCGGCCAGATCCCCTACCCGACGCTGACCAACAACCTGCACCATGAGATTGAGCTGGTCGTGGCCATCGGCAAGGGCGGCAAGAACATTGCTGCAGCCGATGCTGCTGCGCATATCTGGGGCTATGGCGTGGGTCTGGACATGACCCGCCGCGACCTGCAAAACGAGATGAAAAAGCAAGGCCGTCCCTGGGAAATCGGCAAGGCCTTTGAAGGCAGCGCGCCCATCGCCCCCCTGGTGCCCGCCGCCCAGGCCGGTGATATCCACAACGCCGAGATCTGGCTGCAGGTCAACGGCGCCGAACGCCAGCACAGCAATGTGCAAAAGCTGATCTGGAACATTGCCGAGACGATTGAAGTGATCTCGCAAGCCTGGGAGCTGCAAGCCGGCGACCTGATCTTTACCGGCACGCCCGAAGGTGTGGGCGCCGTCGTCAAGGGCGATGTGCTGGAAGGCGGCGTGACCGGCCTGCCCCCGTTGAAAATCCAACTGGTGTAAGGCCAGGACAACGCGCCACCCGCTGCGGTGGCGCTTTTTTTTGACCATGGCCGCAAGCAGCGCGAGCTTGACGCACAATAGAACGCATGACTTCACGCGCCCCCGTTGATTTTTGCCGCCGCTGCGGCACCCAGGTTGAGCACCGCCTGCCCGATGACGGCGACACCAAGATCCGCGCCATCTGCCCTGCTTGCCATACGGTCCATTACGAGAACCCGCTGAACGTCGTGGGCACCGTCCCCTATATGGATGACAAGGTACTGCTGTGCCGGCGCAATATCGAGCCGCGCAAAGGCTACTGGACCTTGCCCGCCGGCTTTATGGAGCTGAACGAAACCACCGGCCAGGGCGCCGAGCGCGAGACCGATGAGGAGGCCGGCGCCGATATCACGATGGGCCCGCTGTTCTCTCTGGTCAATGTGCCGCATGTTGGCCAGGTGCATTTGTTCTACCTGGCGCAGCTGCAAAGCACCACCTTCAACCCCGGCTGGGAGACCATCGAAGCCCAGCTGTTCAGCGAGGCGGACATCCCCTGGGATGAGATCGCTTTCCGTACCGTCAAAGTCACGCTGGAGCGTTATTTTGCAGACCGTAAGCGCGGCGCGTTCAACATCCATGTCATCGACCTGGAGGCGCCTGCCGGCCCGCTGGTTTCGCCCAAGCCCTCCTCTACGCTGACCTCGTCTTGACCGGACTGCCCACCATGATCACCAGCACCACCCCGTCGCATGCTCGCCGCCGCCTTCTGTCTGCCATGGCCCTGCCCGCACTGGCTGCCACGGCCAGCCTGCTGCCCCGCTTTGCGCATGCCGCCAAACTGCAAGACATGGCTTTGGCGTTGGTGGAGAAGTACAAGCTCGGCCACAGCCTCCCGCAGGTCGGCTTACAGATTGCCGCCAAGTCGCCCGAGTACCAGGCCCTGATCGACAAGATGGGCCAACAGCAAGCCGGCCAGGCGATGATCGCAGCTACCCGCACCGTCGCAGCCGACTACCAAAAGCGATGGGATACGCAATTGGCAAATGCCTATGCCCAGAACTTCAACGAAGCGCAGCTGAAATCCTTGCTGGACCAAGGCCCGCAATCGCCCCATGCGCAGCTGATGCAAAGCAAGCAGGCCGACATCAACCGCATGATGCAGCAGTCGAGCTCCAGCCTGCTGCGCGAGATGATGGCCAAGGCCTATGCCAAGGCACAGCAACCCGCCCAGGCACCCAGTCCCGCTGCGGCCAAAAAACAAAAGCCTTAGGCGGTTCGGGCAGGCCTGCCCAGGGCTTCTCAATCCCATCCAGGCAAAAAAATGCCGTACCCAGCGCTCAGCGGGTACGGCATTTTTGTGTGCGGGCAGGTCAGCGGCTGTCGCGCTTGGCCTGGGCCGCCCGGGTTTTGGACTGGCCGCTGGCCTGGATCTTTTTGTTGATCGGCTGGGCCTTGATGGGATTGCCCCGGCTGGCCGCTGCAGGCTGGCTAGTGGGCACAGCACCCTGCGCTGCGGCGGCTGCATTGCCAGCCACCTTGGCGGTACCAGCAGCGGTTCTCCGCGCTTTGGCAGGCGATGCGGCGGCCGATGCCGCTTTTTTGGCCGGGGCCTTGGTGGCCTTGGTGGCCTTGCTAGCGCTTGCAGCTTTCTTCACGGCAGTGGCGGGCGTTGCCTTGCTGGCGGATTTGTTAGCGGTTTTGGTCGCAGTTTTCGCAGCGGTTTTTGGTGCGGCAGTTGTCGCTTTTTTCGCGGCGGCAGCGGGCTTTTTAGCAGCGCTCTTCACGGCTGTGGTCTTGCTGCTTTTGGCCACCGTAGGTTTGGCAGCCGCCTTCTCTGCAGCCGCTTGCACCTTGGTCAAGCGTTCTTCCAAACGGCCCAGCACCTCTTGCATGATCTCGGCCTTTACCTCCGTGCGGTTGTTGTCATTGCCCGCTGGTCGGCGCGCCGCTGCCGGGCCCTTCTGGGTTTTGACCGTCTGGCGTTGGAAGAGATCGCGGTACTTGGCGCGCAAGGTTCGGGTGCGGCTGATCTTGCTGCTGAGCTGTCGCTCGGTCAGATCCTTGATGGCAGTCGCACGGCTGGCTTGGAACAGCTCCAACTCTGGCTTGGTCAGCAAGGTCTGAACTTGTCTCAGGGTATAGCTCACGGCATCTCCTCTGCATAAAAAAGCAGGGCTGCAGGATGGCAGCCACTGGCGTTTTTCATCGTATTGACATCTGACACACGCCGATGTCAGAGAAAGCCCCTATCCCTGCCCACTCGCCATCTGCTGAGCCACGCAGATCAACCAGCGGCTGGCCGCCAATCAAGGCGCGCCGTTTTGCAAAAGCCGCAGCATGGCCGCTTCGTCCAACACCGTCACGCCTAGCTCCTGTGCCTTGGTCAGCTTGCTGCCAGCGTCTGCGCCTGCCACCAGGTAATGGGTCTTCTTGCTGACCGAGCCCGAGACCTTGGCACCGGCCGCTTCCAGCAGGTCCTTGGCTTCATCGCGTCCCATCGTCGGCAAGGTGCCGGTCAGCACCACGGTCATGCCCGCCAAGATCTGCGCGGGCTTCTCGGCCGGCACCGCTTCGTCCCAGTGCACCCCCGCAGCGCGCAGCTGCTCGACCACCTCGCGGTTGTGCGGCTGCGCAAAAAAGGTGTGCAGGCTGTTGGCAACGACCGGCCCCACATCGTTGACCTGCAGCAAGTCCTCGACCGAGGCATCCATGATCGCGTCCATCACGCCAAAATGCTTGGCCAAGTCCTTGGCGGTGGATTCCCCCACATGGCGAATACCCAGACCCAGCAGAAAGCGGGCGAGGCTGGTTTTTTTGGACGACTCCAGCGCGGCGAGCACATTCTGTGCTGATTTCTCAGCCATGCGATCCAGGCCGGACAGCGTGGCGATGCCCAGCTTGTAGAGGTCGGGCAGGCTGCGGATCACGCCGCTGTCGACCAGTTGGTCGACCAGCTTGTCGCCCAGGCCTTCAATGTCCATCGCGCGACGGTGTGCGTAGTGCAGGATGGCCTCCTTGCGCTGGGCCACGCAAAACAGGCCACCAGTGCAGCGGTGGTTGGCCTCGCCTTTTTCGCGCACCACATCGCTGCCGCAGACCGGGCATTGGCGGGGCATCGCGAAGTTGGGCACATACTGTGCCCGCTCGCCGGGCACCCGGCCCGCCACCTCGGGAATCACATCGCCCGCGCGGCGCACGATGACATCGTCCCCAACGCGCACACCCTTTTTGCGGATGTCGAACACATTGGACAAGGTGGCGTTGGTAACGGTGACACCGCCGACAAATACCGGCGCCAGGCGCGCCACCGGTGTCAGCTTGCCGGTGCGGCCCACCTGCACATCAATGCCTTCCAGCCGAGTGACCATCTCTTGCGCCGGGTACTTGTGCGCTACCGCCCAACGCGGCTCGCGGCTGACAAAGCCCAGCTCCTGCTGCAGCGCGCGGCTGTTGACCTTGTAGACGACGCCATCGATCTCATAACCCAGGTTGGCACGCTCCGCCCCCATGCGCTGGTGGAAGGCCACCAGCTCTTCCGCACCCTTGGCCACACAGACCTGTGGCGCCACCGGAAAGCCCCAGGCGCGCAGCTGCATCAGCATCGCGTAGTGGCTGTCCCATTGCATACCGCCCTGGGCAGCAGGGGTGACCTCGCCCACGCCATAGGCAAAAAAGGACAGCGGTCGCTGCGCGGTGATGCTCGAGTCAAGCTGGCGTACGGCGCCGGCAGCTGCATTGCGTGGGTTCACAAAGGTCTTGCCGCCAGCGGCTTCTTGCTTGCGGTTCAGCGCATCAAAAGCATCGCGGCGCATATAGACTTCGCCGCGCACCTCCAGCACCGGCGGCGCGCCGGCATCCGGGCGCAACTGCAAGGGGATCTGGCGGATGGTGCGGATATTGTGGGTGACATCCTCGCCCACTTCGCCATCACCCCGGGTGGTGGCCTGTACCAGGCGACCCGCCTCGTAACGCAGGTTCATCGCCAGGCCATCAAACTTGGGCTCGGCCACGTATTCGACGGCGGGGTCCGTCGCATCCAAGCCCAGCTCCTTGCGGATGCGGGCATCAAAGGCCTGTGCGCCGCTGGCCTCGTTGTCCGTTTCGGTGCGGATGCTGAGCATCGGCACGGCATGGCGCACCGGGGTCAGTCCGTCCAGGATCGCGCCAATCACGCGCTGCGTGGGCGAATCTGCACTGTGCAATTCAGGGTGGGCTTTTTCCAGCGCTTCAAGTCGCTGGTAGACGCGGTCGTATTCGCCATCGGGCACCGAGGGCGCATCCTGCACATAGTATTCATGCGCCCACTGCAGCAGCTGCGCGCGCAGCGCCTGCACTTCGGTGGCGGCATCTTGGGGGGCATCGCCAGCAGCGGGTGATGCGAAAAGATCAATATTCTCAGCCATGCGGCTTGACTCCGAAAATCTGGCAAAGCGCGGGGCTCTGCGGGCTCTGATGCCTGCGACTATACGGCCAAAGCCGCAGCGCTAGCGTTTAAAAAGCGGCTGCTGCAAAGCAAAAAAGGCTGCACAGGCAGCCTTTTTCACAGCGGTGGCCGCTTAGCTGAACAGGCGGCGCGCAGCCAGCGAACCGGCAGCCAGATCGCGCTGCTCGAGCTGGTCGTAGAGGTTTTCCAGATCCTGTGCGATCGGGTCGACCACCATGATCGGCAAAGGCGTGCCGTTCTGGTCGCAGATGACGCCATCCATCTCGGCACACAGTGCCTCGGCAGCGGTGCGCATCTTGTCGAAGGGCTTCTCGCTGCGGGCGACGTGGGGCACATCCAGGCTCAGCAGCACATCGCGCAAGGCGCTGGCTTCCGGGTCGTCGGCCAGGGCGGCCTGGGCGTCATAGGTCAGCGCCAAAATCGCCGGCATTTGCTCTATGCCCGATGGCATCACCATGCGGCCGGGGCCAGCGGGGACAAAACCATGCTTGGCTGCCACCTGGGCCACATAGCCAGGGCTCCAGGATGCGCGCTTGGCGCGCAGCATAAAGGCCAGTTGCGCATCATGCTCGCTGGCAAAGGCATCGAGCTCACGGGCGCGGGCTACCTCTTGCAGCATGTCAGGCGCATCATGCGCCGCGCCAATGCTGTCGGCAAACTGCTGCACCTTGGTGACGAACTCGGAGAACTCGATCTCGTTCATCGGGCCATGGCGGTTGGCCAGCTGCACACCGGCCTGAAAGGCGGTGTAGCGGGCGCCAGCGCGTGGCAGCTCCCAGGTCTGGTTGCTGTCGTTCAGCCCCTCAATATTGAAAGCCTTGTTGCCTGCGCGAAAGCTGCTGGGCATGGCGGCGATGGCGGCATTGCCCGAGACAATGCCATCGGTGTGGATGGGTGCAATCGCATCGGTCAGCGGATCGAGGATTTGCTGGCGGTCGCCCAGGTAGGTGCCAGGATTGCCGCTGCGCGCCGTGGCCCCTGCTGCAAAGGCATCGCCACTGCCATGGCCACCCATCTGGGCGTCAAACACCGGGTCGCCGGTGGCAGACGAAGCAGCGCGGCCATCAAAGCCGGGCTCGTAACGCATTTCTGCAGATTCACCCAACTGACCGGGCTCTTCAGGCCGGGGTTTCTTGGGCTCATTGCGGCGTGCCGACCAGGTGTTGTAGGCGATGTACAAAACCAGAATCACCCCGAAGGTGATCACCAACGCCAGTTGAAAATTACTCATACGTTTTCGTTTTTAAAAATCTGTCACGCCGAATCTGCCATCGACAGGGCAGATTCCATATCCACGGCCACAATGCGCGAGACGCCCTGCTCCTGCATTGTCACACCAATCAGCTGCTGGGCGATCTCCATGGCGATCTTGTTGTGGCTGATGAAGAGAAACTGCGTGCTGCGGCTCATGGTGGCTACCAGCTTGGCATAGCGCTCGGTGTTGGCGTCGTCCAGCGGTGCATCCACCTCGTCAAGCAAGCAAAATGGTGCCGGGTTCAACTGGAAGATCGCAAACACCAGTGCAATTGCAGTCAGCGCTTTCTCGCCACCCGAGAGCAAATGGATGGTCTGGTTCTTCTTGCCGGGCGGCTGGGCCATCACCTGCACGCCCGAGTCCAGAATCTCGTCACCGGTGATGATCAGCTTGGCCTGGCCACCGCCGAATAGCTCGGGGAACATACGCCCAAAATGGGTGTTGACGGTGTCGAAGGTGCCCGAGAGCAGTTGCCGGGTCTCAGCGTCGATCTTCTTGATCGCATCTTCCAAGGTGGTCATCGCCTGGGTCAGGTCTTCCATCTGCGAGTCGAGGAAGGTCTTGCGCTCACGGGCATGGTTCAGCTCATCAAGCGCGGCCAGGTTGACAGCGCCCAGCGCTTCAATCTCGCGGTGCAGGCGGTCGATCTCGCTTTGCAGACCGGTCAGACGCACCTGGCCATCCTTGACCGAGGCGGCGAGCACCTCCATATCGGCCTGGGCTTCTTCCAGCAAGGTGGTGTACTGCTCCAGGCCCAGCTGCGCGGCCTGCTCTTTGAGCTTGAATTCGGTGATCCGGTCGCGCAGCGGCTGCAGTTCGCGCTCAAACTGCTGGCGGCGCTCGTCGCTGCTGCGCAGTCGGGCCGTCAGGTCGTCGTATTCGCTGCGGCGCGCGGCCAAGTCTTTCTCGCGCTCCATCTTCAGGTTCAGCGCATCTTGCAGGCCGCCTTGCGCGGCAGCGTCGTTCAAGCGCTTTTGCTCTTCTTGCGCACGCAGTTGCTCATCGCCCAGCGCCTTGGCCTGCTGCACGGCCGTTTCCATCGTGCGGTTCAGCTCGGCGCGGCGCGCTTCCATGCTGCGCTGGCCAAACACCGCTTCTTGCGATTGGCGCTCCAACGCGCGCAGCTGTTCGCGGGCGCTGGCCAGCTTGCGCTCTGCGTCGTAGACTTTTTCATCGAACTGGGCATGCTGCTCCTGGCTATCGGCCAGCTGCATGTCCAGCTCTTCGAAACGGGCTTCGGCCGCTACTCGGCGCTCCTGGATCTCTTCGAGTTGCTCCACCACCTCGCCCAGATCGGTGTCGATCTGCGCCGTGCGGGCCCGGGCCTGCTCGGCCAGCTGGGTGAGCCGCAAGGTCTCCACCTGCAGCTCATGGGCGCGGTTGCGGGTTTGTGCGGCCTCGGCGCGCACGGCGACCAGGCGCTGCGATGCGTCGGCATAGGCGCTCTCGGCGCGCACCAGTGCGTTGCGGGCCTCTTCGCCAATCAGCGACTGGGCGCGCAGTTCTTTTTCCAGATGCTCGATCTCCTGGGCGCGGGCCAGCATGCCCGATTGCTCGGAATCCTGGGCGTAGAAGCTGACGCTGTGCAGGCTGACCGAATGGCCCGTAGGCACAAAAATGGTTTCGCCCGGCTGCAGGCGGCTGCGCTGGGCCAGCGCCTCATCCAGGCTGGGGGAGGTGTAGCAGCCGCTCAGCCAGTCAACGAGCACGGCGCGCAGGCCTGCATCATGCACACGCAGCAAATCCGAGAGCTGGGCCATCTGGCCAGCTGCGGCAGTGGCAGGCGCCTGCGGCACGCTGTAAAAAGCCAGGCGGGCGGGCGGCGCGTCCTGGGCGCCGGCGCCCAAAAAGCCGCGCACCATGTCCAGGCGGCTGACTTCCAATGCGGCGAGGCGCTCGCGCAAAGCGGCTTCCAGCGCATTCTCCCAGCCGGATTCGACCTGGATACGGCTCCACAGGCCCTGCAACCCATCGAGCCCATGCTTGGCCAGCCAGGGCTGGAGCTTGCCGTCGGTCTTGACCTTTTCCTGCAGCGCCTTCAGCGCCTCCAGGCGGGCGGCCAGCTCGGCCTGCTTGGCGCCTTCCTGGTTGACTTGCTGCTGCTTGCTTCGCCGGGTGTCGTCCAGCTGCGGCACGCTGTCTTGCAGCTCCAGCAGGCGGGCTTCGGCGATTTCAGCGGCCTCGGCGGCTTCCTCGTTTTGCTGCTGCAGGTTGAGCAGGCGGGTCTCATCCGGCGCAGCCATGGCATTGCGGTCGCTGCGCAGACGCTCGCTGCGCACTTCCAGGCCACGGCTTTGTTCGTTCAGGCTGCGCTGCTCTGCCGCCAGCACCTGGATCTGCTGCTGTACCTGGGTGACGGAGCTGCGCTGCTCATTGGCACGCTGCTGGGCCTGGCGCAGCGCCTCTTCCATATCGGGCAGTTGCAGGTTTTGCTCTTCCAACTGGGCGGCGAGGGTCTCGGCGCGCTCTTCAGCGTCCATGCCCTGGCCAGCCAGGTTTTCCAGCTCGCCCTCGGATTCGTCCTTGCGGATGGTCCACTGAGCGATCTGCTCAGCCAGTTGCACCAGGCGGTTTTCCACCCGCTGGCGGCCTTCCACCACATAGCGGATTTCAGCTTCGAGCCGGCCGACTTCAGCTGTGGCCTCGTACAACTTGCCTTGCGCCTGGTTGACGGTATCGCCCGCCGCATAGTGCGATTGGCGTATCGTCTCCAGATCCGCCTCGACATGGCGCAGATCGGCCATGCGCGATTCCAAGTCGTTGACGGCCTTCAGGCCTTCGATGCGCACTTTCTCCTGCTCTTGCTCAGCGTCACTGCGCTTTAGGAACCACAGCTGGTGCTGCTTCAGGGTGGCGCTGGCGTTGAGCGCGTTGTATTTGGCTGCTACCTCGGCCTGCTTTTCCAGCTTGTCGAGGTTGGCGTTCAGCTCGCGCAGAATGTCTTCGACCCGGGTCAGGTTCTCGCGCGTGTCGTTGAGGCGGTTTTCGGTCTCGCGGCGGCGCTCTTTGTACTTGGAGACGCCGGCGGCTTCTTCCAGGAACAAACGAAGCTCTTCAGGGCGCGACTCGATGATGCGGCTGATGGTGCCCTGGCCGATGATCGCGTAGGCACGCGGGCCCAGGCCGGTGCCCAGAAACACGTCCTGCACATCGCGCCGGCGCACCGGCATGTTGTTGATGAAATAGCTGCTGCTGCCATCGCGCGTCAGCACGCGCTTGACGGCAATCTCGGTGTACTGACTCCACTGGCCGCCCGCGCGGTGGTCACTGTTGTCAAACACCAGCTCCACACTGGAGCGGCTGGCCGGCTTGCGGTGCGTGGTGCCGTTGAAGATGACGTCCTGCATGGACTCGCCACGCAGCTCGCTGGCCTTGGACTCTCCCAGCACCCATCGCACCGCGTCCATGATGTTGGACTTGCCGCAGCCATTGGGCCCCACCACGCCCACCAGCTGCCCTGGCAGCATGAAATTGGTGGGCTCCGCAAAGGACTTGAAGCCAGCAAGCTTGATGGAATTGAGGCGCACGGTGCTCGTTTTCTCTGCAAAGCGGTAGAACTCAGGCCGACATAATAACGTGCCCTCCTGGGCCACCAGCGACAAAAGCACTGCCTAATGCCTTATGCGCCCGGGCCACGGTCAAATAATGTTGCGGCGCGGCTGCCTGTCTATATACACAACCCCTCCTGGGGAAAGCCAGTGGGCAGACAATCTCCGCATGGATTCCAGCCTGTCTTCTCCCCCCGCCTCATCGTTGAACGACACCGCATTGCAGCCCGGCGCGCAATGGCACAACGGCTTTGCCAGCCTGCCGCCGGTGTTCTACACCCGCCTGCAACCCACGCCGATGCCTGACCTAGCGATGCAAGCCGGCAATGATGCGCTGGCCCAGGAGATGGGCGTGCGCCCCGACTGGTTGGCAAGCCCTGAGGCCACGCAAGTACTGGGCGGCTACACACTGCTGCCGGGCATGGATGCGCTGGCCAGCGTCTACAGCGGCCACCAGTTTGGCCACTGGGCGGGCCAGCTGGGCGATGGCCGGGCGATTCTTTTGGGCGAGATCCGCTCAGCGGCGGCCCCAGAGGGCCTGGAACTGCAGCTCAAAGGCGCGGGCAAAACACCTTATTCGCGCATGGGCGACGGCCGCGCGGTGCTGCGCTCCTCCATCCGCGAGTATCTGTGCAGCGAGGCCATGCATGGGCTGGGCGTACCCACCACGCGTGCGCTGTCGCTGGTCACCTCGCCCCAGCCGATTTACCGCGAAACGGTAGAGACGGCGGCTGTGGTCGCCCGGGTGGCGCCCAGCTTTGTGCGCTTTGGCCATTTTGAGCATTTTGCGGCGAAGGACGACACAGGCAGCCTGCGCCGCCTGGCGGACTATGTGGTGGAGCGCTACATGCCGGATGTTGCCCAGCACCCCAGCAGCAGCCCCGAACGCTACGCAGCACTGCTGGCCGAAGTGGCGGAGCGCACCGCGCGCATGATTGCTATGTGGCAGGCCCATGGCTTTTGCCATGGCGTGATGAACACCGACAACATGAGCATCCTGGGCCTGACGATCGACTACGGCCCTTTCCAGTTTCTGGACCACTACGACGCCAACCATATCTGCAACCACAGCGATACCGCTGGCCGCTACGCCTTTGCCCGCCAGCCGCAGGTGGCCTACTGGAACCTGTTTTGCCTGGGCCAGGCGCTGCTGCCACTGATTGAAGACGAAGCCACGACCTTGGCGGCGCTGGAGCGCTACAAAACCGCGCTGGAGCCCGCGATGCAGCACGTGCTGGGTGCCAAGCTGGGACTGGACCCCGCCCACCGCCCCGCACCCGAGGCAGTAGCCGGCCTGGTCAACCCCTTGCTGGCGTTGATGCAGCAGCACCGCACTGATTACAGCCTGTTCTGGCGGGCGCTGTCCCAAGCGGTGGCCGATGACAGCCTGCCAGCGCTGGCCCCCTGGTTCCACGGCGATGCTGGCTTTGAGACTTGGTGCGAGCAGTACCAGGCGTTGCTCCAGCCCAGTGAGCGCACTGCCAGTGCTGCGCGCATGTTTGCCGCCAATCCGCGCTATGTGCTGCGCAACCACCTGGGCCAAGAGGCCATCACTGCCGCCCAGCAAGGCAATTGGACACCGTTCCAGCGCTTGCAAACCGTGCTGGCGGCACCATATGCAGAGCATCCCGGCTGCGAAGACCTAGCCGCCCTCCCGCCCGACTGGGCGCAACATATAGAAATCAGCTGTTCATCATGAGCTTTCCCGTCCAAAAATCGGATGCCCAATGGCAGGCCGAACTCGCATCCAAACAAGCCGAATCGGTGGCCTTCCAGGTCACCCGCCAGGCCGCCACGGAACGCCCCTTTACCGGCAAGTACGAAGCGCATTGGGCCGACGGCAGCTACCACTGCATCTGCTGCGGCGCCAAGCTGTTTGACAGCAACACCAAGTTTGACGCCGGTTGCGGCTGGCCGAGCTTCTCCGAAGCCATCCCCGGCGCGATCCAGGAAAACGTGGACCGCAGCCATGGCATGGTGCGGGTCGAGACGGTGTGCGCGCAGTGCGGCGCTCACCTGGGCCATGTGTTTCCCGATGGTCCCCAGCCCACGGGCCTGCGCTACTGCATGAACTCGGCATCGCTGGATTTTGAACAGCCGAAGTGATGCCACTGAGGGGCTCAAAGCGGCAATGCCTGGGCGGTGCATGATGGAACTTTGCTGCGGGGCGGTGCTCTGACAGCCCTGTCCATTGCAGCCGCCGGCTTCAGCCCGGCTTAAGCGGAAGCCAAAATAGCTCGCGTATCATTGGCAGCCTGCCCGCAGACGCCCTATTCAACAAACCACAAGCACCCAAAGCCCTGCTCTCTTGTCCGCACCGTGCTCCGCTTTGCGCTGCATCGTGCACAGCCCGCATCGCCTGATATGAAATTTCTGATTGATTTTTTCCCCATCCTGCTGTTTTTCGCAGCATTCAAGGTCTGGGGCGTGTTTGTGGCCACCGGGGTAGCCATTGTTGCGACCATCGCGCAAATCGCCTACCTTCGATTCAAGGTCGGCAAGGTCGAGCCCATGCAGTGGATCAGCCTGGGCGTGATCGTCGTATTTGGCGGCGCTACCCTGCTGTTCCACGACGAGGCGTTTATCAAGTGGAAACCCACCGTGCTGTATTGGGTAATGGCAGTGGTTCTGCTCGGCGGCCAATGGTTCTTTAACAAGAACCTGATGCAAAAACTGATGTCCTCGCAGGTGCAACTGCCCCAGCCGGTCTGGAACACGGTCAATTACAGCTGGGCTATCTTTTTCACCCTTATGGGCTTTATCAATATCTGGGTTGCCTATAACTACGACCTCGATACCTGGGTCACCTTCAAGATGTTTGGCGGCCTGGGCCTGATGCTGGTGTTTGTTATCGGCCAGGCCATGTACCTGAGCCGCCATATCCAGCAAAGCCCGGAAGACCAGCCTTAAGCCAGTCGCTGCTTTCGGCGCAGCCAGTGGGCTGCGTCTTCTGAAGGCAGATGCTCTTCCTATCACCATATCGCCACACCATCCCACTGGCCCGTCTCCCCCCAAACTCCATCCCATGCAAGCCCAGGACATTACTGCCCCCGCCATTGAAGCCGTGCTGCGCGACAAGCTCGCCACCACCCAGCTGGAAGTGATCGACGAAAGCGGTCTGCACGCCGGCCATGTGGGCGCCAATGGCACGGGTTTTGGCACCCATTTTCGACTGCGCGTCGCTTCACCCTTATTTACGGGCACGTCGCGCGTAGTCCAGCATCGCCTTGTGTATGATGCGCTCCAAGCATTCTTTGACGCGGGTTTACATGCCCTTGCCATTGAAGTCCTGAATACACCAAAACAATGAAATCACTGGTGTATATTTCCTTTATAGATAAACAATTTGGATTTCGCATGAAAAAACAGCTCTTGTCCGGTCTGGTTGCAGCTGCCCTGCTTGGTTCAGCCGCGCTGCCCGCAGTGGCCCAGAACATTGGCGTCGTCAACGGCAAGCCAGTGCCTGCTTCGCTGCTGAAGACCTTCAAGGAACAAATGGAGCGCAGTGGCCGCCCCGTAGCCGCTGAGCAAGAAGCCCAGATCAAGGAAGCGATCATCGAGCGCGAAATCTATGCCCAAGCCGCCAAGGCCCAAGGCCTGGATGCCACCGAGTCCTTCAAGGGCCAGGTCGAGCTGGCGCGCCAAGGCATCCTGACCCAGGAACTGTTTGCCGCCTACGAGAAGGCCCACCCTATTTCTGACGCCGCAGCCAAGGCCGAGTACGACAAGTTTGTCGCGACCAACCAAGGCAAGGAATACCACACCTTCCACATCCTGGTGGACAGCGAAGACAAGGCAAAGGCCCTGATCGCCCAAATCAAGAAGGGCGCCAAGTTTGAAGACCTGGCCAAGAAGGAGTCCAAGGATCCAGGATCGGGCCAGCGCGGTGGCGATTTGGACTGGGGCAATGCAGCCAACTACGTGCCTGAGTTCTCCGAAGCAATGACCAAGCTGAAGAAGGGCCAGATGACGGACACCCCCGTCAAGACCCAATTCGGCTACCACATCATCCGCGTGGACGATGTGCGCGAAGCACAGCTGCCCAAGTTTGATGAAGTGAAGCCACAGATCGAACAGCAACTGCGCCAACAGCAAATCCAGAAGTACCAGCAAGAGCTGCGTGAAAAGGCCAAGGTCGAGTAATCCTCGCCCCGCCTGCTTCTCTATCCAACCCCTGCCCCGTGCAGGGGTTGTGCTTTGTGGGCCAGTACCGATGGCTTGGCGGCGCTAAACTCAAAGCGTTCAGGCTGCGTACACCGGTGACCGGCCCCTCTTCCTCCCGCTAGCCTTCGACCCGCTTGGCTGCGTCTCATAAGAAAGAATCCCCCATGCGTCTTTTGCACACCATGCTGCGCGTTGGCAATCTCCAGCGCTCCATCGATTTCTACACCCAGGTACTGGGTATGCGCCTGCTGCGCACCTCGGAAAACCCTGAGTACAAGTACTCGCTGGCCTTTGTCGGCTATGAAGACGGCAACCCCGGCCAAGCCGAGATCGAGCTGACCTACAACTGGGGTACCGAGAGCTATGACCTGGGTAATGCCTACGGCCATATTGCCTTGGGTGTACCAGATGCCTATGCCGCTTGCGACAAGATCAAGGCCAGTGGCGGCAATGTGACCCGCGAAGCCGGCCCGGTAAAAGGTGGCACCACGGTGATCGCCTTTGTGACGGATCCTGACGGCTATAAGATTGAGTTGATTCAACGTGCCGAAGGGGGAACCGGCGGCGGTCTGCGCTAGGGCTACTTTCCGCCCCGCACCAGCCAGGCCCCTGCCTGGCTTTTTTACGTCTCAGCTGGATGGCCGCTATCAGCGGCCGTCACCGCTTTGCTGCTTGTTCTTGTACATGTCCAGATCGGCGTGCTTGAGCAGGCTCTGCGGATCAGCGCCATCGCCGGGGTAGATGGCCTGCCCAATGGAAGCGCCCAGGTGCACCATCTCACCCTCCGGCAGGCCCTGGAGGCTGAGCAGCGCGGGTGCCAGCACCTCACGGATCTTCGCCTGCACGACGTCCAGCTGGTCCTGGCTGGAGATCCCCTGCAGCACAGCGACAAACTCATCTCCGCCCAAGCGGATCAGCACATCGTTGCTGCGCAGCACCGCTTTCAGCCGTTGCACCACCTCGATCAGTGCCAGATCACCGTTCTCATGGCCCCAGCGGTCATTCAGCGGCTTGAACTGGTTGAGGTCGATGAACAGAATCGCAAACACGGCAGGTTTGGCGGCCCCCGGTCGGGTGAGCGTCTCCAGAATGTGGTTCAGCGCGCTGCGGTTGGCGGCACCCGTGAGCGCATCGGTGAACAAACGGTGGCGCATGTGGTGGACGTTGTTGGCCAGCTCGCCAATCTCATCATTGCGCTCTACGCCAATGGGCACATCGATCTCGCCCTGGCCCACCCGCCGCACCGCATAGGTCAGCGAGCGCATGTCTTTGGCCAAACCGCCGAAAATGCGCAGGCCCAGGCCCAGCGCAGCGCCTAGCGCCATCAAACCCAAAGCAATCACCAAGACCACATGGGCACGGATGCCGGCCAGCATCTGCTGGTGCGGCACGGCAACCACCGCCAACCAATTGAGCCCCGCGCCATCGGTCACCCGCAGATAAGCCACCTCAATCGCGCGCTTCTGGGCATCGAAAATCAACGCCGTGCTGGCTACCTCGTTCGACTCGGAGAATTCATGCTTGAGCTTCTGGTAGGTAATCTCCATCAGCAGGTTATCTGCGCTTGCGGCATTGACCCGGCTCGGTTGGCCATCGGCCCCCTGGCGGATGTTGTCCATGCCCGTCGCCGCAATCAGATCGCCATTGGGCTCCATCAAGAAGGCCTGCGCCCCCTCTGCCAGGTGCAGGCCGTCTACAAACACCCGCAGCTGGTTCAGAAACACATCCGTTGCCACGACACCCACCACCTTGCCATCCGCTCCCGTAACACGGCGCGCGCGCGTCATCACCAAGTCCTTGGCATTGAAGTCGATGTACACCGGCGTCCAGATATGGCCGGCCGTATTCTGCGCCAGGCGGTACCAGGGGCGGGTACGGGGATCGAAGAGGTTGGCTTCCTTGTGCAGAAAGATGGGCTTGGCCTGGATGCCGGGCAGCAGGTAGATGCTGCGCGCCTCCTGCGCCTGAAGCTTGACACGCAGCTCGGCCTGGGTCTCGCTGCTGCGCAGCAGCCCGACACCCTGTCCCGCATCGTTACCGTAGTAAACATAGTCGCCCAAGCGCTGTGTGAGCGAGGTCGCTGCCCACAGGCGGCTGCGCAACGCAGGCATACCGTCTTCTATATCTTGGGGTGCCGGTAAGCCGGCAGGGAAACTTGCCTCGATGATCGAGCCCGAGCTGAAAACATGCCGATCCACCGCCTGGCCAATGCGCTCGGCCATCTCTACCATCAGCTGCTGGGAGAGCATCGACACGGTTTTGCTGCCAGTCCAATACCACAGCACACCCAGCACCCCCGTCAGCAACGCGATCAGCATGACAAAGGGAAGAATCAGGGTGATCGTCAGTGACGAACCTTTACGGGTAGGCATAACCGGGCAATACGAAGGCTTGGATGACAACAACCTGCAGATTTAGGGTAATTTTTGGCAGATAAATTCTTACTTTAACCGTTTTTATGGGTTACATAAACTGATAGGCCAATGTAATAAATCAAACGGCTTCAGCAGCCACTGTGGGTTAAAACAAAGAGCCTTTCACAGTCCAATTTGCAAAGAAACCGATTTCATTGCCCACTGTGCCATTGGACGGGCCACAGATTCTCAAAATACTTGGATTTAATAGGAAAATAGTGGCTGTGCGAAACGATGTGGATCCGCTACCAGTACGGAAAAATCAAATGCATAAGAATACATTTTATTACATCTATCCTTGCGGAATATCTGTTTTCGCACTTCAATTTGACAGCGGCTCAAATACAAATTACATATAAGGTGATAGAATCACTGAATAACAAATGCAACTAAGCATGATTTGTATCCATTCCTGCCCTTGTGGACGAGGTTGAAGGCAAGCCAGCTAAGCATGACTTCGCAGGCACGCGCATCCCATCTTCGTACCAGGACAGGCATCGCTGCCCTGTTTATAGATTGAAGATTCCATGGCCACTGAACTGCTCTTAAACAAACGGCTGTCCCGCAGAACCCTCAACAGTTTGGGGAGGCATGCCATCACCACTGTCGACCAGGTGGTCGAGGCTTATCCTGAGCGCTTGCTCAAACTCAATGGTGTCGGCATGACCGTGTTGCGGGACATCGAGCGCACCTTGTTCCCCGGCCAACAGTTCCAGCCGGATTCGGGCCGCTACAAAGCCTGGAGCGAAGAGACATCCAGCTATTCGAATACCGACACTGCGCAGCAGAAAAAATGAGACGCTGGCCGCAAAGGACCATTGCGGTTGCGCAATACTCCTTTGCTGTCGCTATGTCTTAGGCAGAGGATTTGAAGAGGCTGACTGGGCCTTCCAGGGTTCGGCAGGCTTGGCGTGGGTTGACCGCTGGTCGTGCAAGATCTGACGCATGGCGCGTCTTGGGCAGAAGCCGTAGTACGGTTTCTGCCCTTTTGCTTTGTGGGCCAAGGTGCAGCATGCCATGGCCCGACCGCAATCAGTCTTTGCGTGCCAGGGCTGCTGCTTCGCGGGCCAACAAGGTGATGTGTTCCCAGTCGCCGCGCTCCAAGGTGTCCGTCGGCACCAACCAGGAGCCGCCCACACAAACCACATTCTTCAAGGCCAGAAACTCAGGCGCATTGGTAGGCGTAATGCCACCGGTCGGGCAAAAACGCACTTCGGCGAAGGGACCCTGCCAGGCTTTGAGCATGTTGATGCCACCAGCTTGTACAGCCGGAAAGAACTTCAGTTCATTAAAGCCATCTTGCTGGGCCTGCATGATCTCGCTGCTGGTGGCCACACCGGGCAGCAGCGGCAGACCTGCCTCGCGGCAGGCATCGCCCACACTGGTGGTGTAGCCAGGGCTGACCGCAAAGCGCGCACCAGCAGAGGCGGCAGCACGCGCATCAGCGGCGTTGCGGACGGTACCGGCGCCCACAATCGCTTCAGGCACCGCCTTGGCAATGGCTTCGATACAAGGCAGGCCTTGGGGGGTGCGCAAGGTTACTTCCAGCACACGAATGCCACCAGCGACCAGGGCCTTGGCCATCGACACCGCGTGGTTGACGTCGCGCAGGACAATCACCGGAATCACCGGCGCGTCTTGCATGATGGATAAGGCGGTCAGTTGCTCAGCCATGTGCAGGCTCCTTCTTCTGCGCTCAGCGCATTGCGCCGGAATCCGGCAAATAGTTCTCGTCCCAGACCACGGCCATTAGCGCGCAGCTGCTCGGCCGGTATCGTGGCAAGCGGGCGTGCCTCCCAAACGGCGGCATCCACTTCGGCCTGCATGATACCGGTTTCAGCATCCAACAGCACCATATCGCCAGTCTCAATTTTGGCCAGCGGGCCTCCAGCCAGTGCTTCTGGCGACACATGGATAGCAGCGGGTACTTTGCCGGAGGCACCGCTCATGCGGCCATCGGTCACCAAGGCCACTTGGTAGCCCTTGCCTTGCAATACCGCCAACGGTGGGGTCAGCTTGTGCAGCTCAGGCATGCCATTGGCACGCGGTCCCTGCCAGCGCACCACACAGACCAGGCCGTTATGGCCATTGGTCTGGCAGGCGTCCTCCAAGGCACCGGATTTGAACGCTGCCTGCAGCGCTTCCTGCGAATCAAACACCCACGCCGGCGCCCGCAGCACATGGCGATCCAGCGGCACGGCGCTGACCTTGATCACGCTGCGGCCAAGATTGCCGGTCAGCAGCTTGAGGCCACCGGTGGGGCTGAAAGGGGCGCTAACGGGGCGCAGCACGCTGTCGTCACCCGATACGGTGGCAGCTTGCCAGACGAGCTGGCCCGCTTCCACGCGCGGCACCGTGGCGTAAGCCGCCAGGCCCTCGGGGCGCACGGTCAGCACATCGCCATGCATCAGGCCTGCAGCCAACAGCTGGCCAATCACATAGCCCGGGCCGCCGGCGGCCTGGAACTGGTTCACATCGGCTGCGCCGTTCGGGTAAACACGCGCCAGCAAAGGCACCACCGACGACAGCTGCTCAAAATCATTCCAATCGATGACGATGCCCGCCGCACGCGCCACCGCCACCCAGTGGATCAGGTGGTTGGTCGAGCCGCCGGTGGCCAGCAAGGCCACCATGGCGTTGACAATGCAGCGCTCGTCGACCACGCGGCCAATGGGGGCGAAGCGCTTGCCGGCAGTGATGTCCAGCACGGTGCGCATGGCCTCGCGGGTCAACAGTTCACGCGCGCCGTCTTCGGGGTTGATAAAGGCATTGCCCGGCACATGCAGGCCCATGGCTTCGAGCAGCATCTGGTTGCTGTTGGCGGTACCGTAGAAGGTGCAAGTCCCCGCATCATGGTAGGCCGCCATCTCGGCTTCCAGCAGCTTTTCGCGGCCCACCAGCCCTTGTGCGGCCAGCTCGCGCACCTTGGCCTTGTCGTTGTTCGACAGGCCTGAGGTCATTGGCCCGGCCGGCACAAACACCATCGGCAGGTGCCCAAAATGCAGGGCGCCGATCAACAGACCAGGAACAATCTTGTCGCACACCCCGAGCATCAGCGCGGCATCAAAGGTGTCATGGGTTAGCGCAACCGCCGTGCCCATCGCAATCGCATCGCGGCTGAACAGGCTCAGCTCCATGCCCGGCATGCCCTGGGTCACCCCATCGCACATGGCGGGCACGCCACCCGCCACCTGCGCGGTGGCGCCGTGCTTGCGGGCCTCGTCCTTCAGGATATCGGGGTAGCGCTGCAGCGGTGCGTGGGCTGACAGCACATCGTTGTAGGCCGTGACAATGCCGACGTTCGGGCCCTTGATCTCGACAATGCGCAGCTTGTCATTGGCAGGCACCCCTGCTACGGCGTGAGCAATATTGGCGCAGCCCATCGACCGCATTTGCGGCGGGCGCTGGGCCAGCGCATCGACCTGGGCCAAATACGCGCTGCGCGTATCCGCGCTCTTGGCCCGAATGCGGTCAGTGACCGCCTGAACAACCGGGTGGATCTGCATCATGGGGAATCCTTTGCATCATGGGGGAGCGCACAGCCAAGGCCATAGCATCCCCTTTATTTATGTAATTTTTATAGCACAGCAGCCACTGGCGGTGCTGGCACTAGGCTTTGTTGCAACTCAAGCCTGCTGCGCAGCCAACCACTGCTGCACCTGCGTCGCTATGGCATCGATGGGGGTATCCGCATCTACCGTCAACACCTGCGCCTCATCACGCGGGTCTTCCAAGGTCGCGAACTGGTTGGCCACCAGCTCGGGCGAGAAGAAATGCCCCGCCCGCTGCTGCACCCGCGCCAGGGCTGTGTCGTAGCTGAGATCCAGAAACACAAAGCTCAGCCGCGCCTGGGACGCACGCAACAACTTGCGGTACTGCCGTTTGAGCGCCGAGCAGGTCAGCACCACCCCTTGGCCATCATCCGCCTCGGCCAGCAGCTGCGCCAAGCGCTGCAGCCAGCCAGCGCGGTCGGCATCCGTCAACGCAATCCCCGCCTGCATCTTGGCCACGCTTTCGGCGGCATGGTAGCTGTCGCCTTCGACTAGGCGCCAACCCAAGTGCGTTGCAATGGCTTCTCCGGCGCTGGACTTGCCGCATCCCGATACCCCCATTACCACCAGAGCTACAGGACGCCGACGCGAAGAATCAACAGAGGACATGGTCATTGGGTTAGCGCTATCCAATATAGGTAAAAAATAGGCACTGCCCTTGGATGACGCCCATGGACCAAACCGATTCAAGCCATCAGCCTAGTTCTTGCGACGCCTGCAGACACTGCCTTCATTCCCCATCAATCTGGGATAGCGCTATCATACCGGATATTGCTTGCTGAATCGACCGGAGAATTGCTTGTCCCTGCCCCCTTCCACCCCATTGCCCGAGCCAGCTGCCGAGCCCGCTAGCCGCCGCTCGCGTGCCAGCGGGCGGGTGACCTTGCAGGATGTGGCGGATGCCGCAGAGGTCAGCCCGATGACGGTGTCGCGCGCGCTGCGCGGTGAGCGCCGAGTAGCGCCTGCGCTAGCAGACAAGGTGCGCGAGGTGGCTGTGCGCCTGGGCTATGTGCCAGACCCAGCGGCGCGCGCGCTGGCATCGCAGAAAAGCCACCAGGTGCTGGTCATCGTGCCGCTGCTCAGCAACACCTTGTTTGTCGATCTGATCGAAGCCGCGCATAAGGTGCTGTTTGCTGCCGGCTACCACCTGTTGATTGGGGTGTCGCACTACAGCCCTGCTGAAGAAGAGCAGCTACTGCGCGCCTATCTGCCGATGCGGCCTGCAGGACTGATGCTGACCGGTTACGAGCGCAGCGCCGGCAGTGCCCAGCTGCTGGCGGCCAGTGCTACCGCCTGCGTGCATTTAATGGAGCTGCATGCTGAAGGCGCCGCTGCTGGCATGCACAGTGTGGGGTTCTCACAAGTAGATGCCGGCGTGACGATGACCCAGCACCTGCTGGCCCAGGGCTACCGCCGGATCGCCTTTTGTGGCGCCCAGCTCGATGCGCGGGTCATGCAGCGCTTGCAAGGCTACCGCCAAGCCTTGCTGCAAGCAGGCCTGGCCGACCCGGGGCTGGAGATTCTGAGCCCCGAGCGTTCCTCTCTCGCTTTAGGGGGCCAGCTGTTGGAGCAGGTGCTGCAGTTGGGCGGTGGCGTGGATGCAGTGTTTTTCTGCAACGATGACCTGGCCCAGGGTGCCCTGCTGGCGGCCAACCGCCTGGGCCTGTCCATTCCTGGACAGTTGGCCATTGCCGGATTCAACGATTTGCCCGGCAGCGCGCAGATGGTGCCGCCGCTCACCACCATCCACACGCCTCGCAGCGCCATTGGCGCCGAGGCTGCCACGATGCTGCTAAAGCTCGTACAAGGTCAGCCAGTGGCCCACACCCGGCTGGACTTGGGCTACCACCTGGTGCGGCGCGCAAGTGCCTGAGGTCTGGTCCTAAGCGCCTACCACTCCCCCAAGGCCCAGCTGCTGGCCACTGCAAAATACTCGCGCAGCCAGACATTGAAGCGGGTCAGCAGTGGTGTGGGGGCCGCCACGCCAATCGGCTGGCCAAAGCCCTGGTCTTTGGCGATATGCAACGCGCGCCACAGGTGAAAATCACTGCTGACGATCGCTATGGGCTGCGCCAGGTCCACACCCCGCGCTTGCAGCAGGGGCCCCGTCCATTCCAGATTAAGGACTGTGCTGGTGCTGCGCTCTTCCACCACCATCACGCGGGGATCGAGCCCATACGTCTCTGCCAGATAACGCGCCATGATGGCGCCCTCGCTCTCGTCTTGCCCAAAATCTACACCTCCAGTAACCGCGAGAACTGCATGGGGCTGCAAGACCGCCAGTTGTGCAGCGGTATCTAGCCGCATGGCCAAGGCCGGCCGTGGCTTGCCGTCTTCTGTACCGCTGCCCAACACCACAATGGCAGCCACGGGCGGCACGGCGGCGGGCGTCTGACCCAGGCCCGCGATCATCTGCCAGAGCCAGCCCACGCTGATCACCCACAACAGCAAGCCCAGCCAGGCAGCCCGCCACAGCCAGCGCCGCCACGGGTTTACCGCACACCAGGCTTGCACTGCTGCCCAGCGCCACGCCAGGTAACCTGCGACCAGACCCAAGCCAACGGGCACCAGCACCCCCAAGTGAAAGTGCCCGGCCGCCAGCGGAACGATGCCCAGCCCCAGCAGCACCAGTGCGGCCGCTGCCAATAAACCTCGTTGCATTCCCATCCTCTCGTACGCGCTTCGCCCTTGCACAAAAAAACCCGCTGCGGGGCAGCGGGTCTGCGTCTTGGCGAAGCAGTCAGATCATTCAAACTCCAGAATGATATCGTCCACTGCGAGCGAGTTGCCCTTGGCGGCGCTCACTTTGCTGACCACGCCATCTTGGGTGGCAAACAAAATGTTTTCCATTTTCATCGCCTCGATGACCGCCAGCTTCTCACCGGCTTGCACCTTCTGGCCCGGTTGCACGGCCACATCGACCAGCAGGCCGGGCATGGGCGAGAGCAGGAACTTGGACAGGTCCGGCGGCGCCTTGTAAGGCATCTGCTCGTACAGCTCGGCGCCGCGCTGCGACAGCACCAGGATGTCGCGTTGCGTGCCATTGTGGATCACACGCAAGGCCAGCGGGTTCTTGGCCGTGCCGCGCTCGATCTGTGCGGTAAAGGGCTGGCCGTTGCAGCTGCCATGCGTCACCACATCGCGCAGTATGGCTTCGCTGCTGAACTGGTAGACCTTGTCGCCAATGCTGACCTTGCAGACACGGGCCTCGTCGTCAAAATCGGTCACCTCGGCAGAGACAAAACTGTGCTGGCCTTCGGCGCCCAGCACCACCGCCGTGTAGCTGTGGCCCACGCGCAGTTGGTGGCCCAGCATCTGGCCGCTGATGGTGGATGCGCGCGCGCGGTAGCGGCGGTTGCGGAATATCGCCAGCGCCACCAGAAAATCCGTGTCCTCGTGCGGTACGTCCTCGGCATGGAAGCCCTGGCCGTAATGCTCGGCAATGAAACCGGTGTTGAACTCACCCGACACAAATTGCGGATGGGCCAGCAGCGCGGCCTGGAATGGGATGTTGGAGCTGATGCCCCGGATCGCAAAGCCGTTGAGCGCCTCGCGCATCTTGGCAATCGCCTCGTTGCGGTCCTTGCCATGCACGATCAGCTTCGCAATCATCGAGTCGTAGTACATGGGGATCTCGCCGCCCTCGTACACCCCGGTATCGACGCGCACACCCTGCAAATGGGCGGTGTCGGCCTGCCACATGGTCTGCTTGGGCGGCTCAAAGCGCACCAGGCGGCCGGTTGATGGCAGAAAGTTGCGGAATGGGTCTTCCGCATTGATGCGGCATTCGATCGCCCAGCCATCGCGCTTCACATCGGCCTGGCTGAAGGACAGCTTCTCGCCCGCCGCCACACGGATCATCTGCTCGACCAGATCAAGGCCGGTGATGCACTCGGTCACCGGGTGCTCCACCTGCAGGCGGGTGTTCATTTCCAGGAAGTAGAAGTCCTGGTCCTTGCCCACGACAAACTCCACCGTGCCAGCGCTCTGGTACTGAACGGCCTTGGCCAGCGCCACGGCCTGCTCGCCCATCGCCTTGCGGGTGGCATCGCTGATAAAGGGTGATGGCGCCTCTTCGATCACCTTTTGGTGGCGGCGCTGGATGGAGCATTCGCGCTCATTCAGGTAGACCACATTGCCATGGCTATCGCCCAGGATCTGGATCTCGATATGGCGCGGCTCCTGCACGAACTTCTCGATAAAGATCCGGTCATCGCCAAAGCTGTTGCGGGCTTCGTTCTGGCAGGCGGTAAAGCCTTCCAGCGCTTCCTTGTCGTTGTAGGCCACGCGCAGGCCCTTGCCGCCGCCGCCGGCCGATGCCTTGATCATCACCGGGTAGCCAATGCCCTGCGCAATGCCGACGGCTTTTTCCGCATTCTCGATGGCATCGTTGTAGCCGGGGATGGTGTTGACCTGGGCTTCGTTGGCCAGCTTCTTGGAGGCGATCTTGTCGCCCATCGCGGCAATCGAATGCGCCTTGGGGCCGATAAAGGCAATGCCTTCGTCTTCGCAGCGCTTGGCAAAGGCCTCGTTCTCCGACAGGAAGCCGTAGCCCGGGTGGATGGCCTGCGCGCCGGTCTTGCGCGCCGCATCGATGATGCGGTCAGCCAGCAGGTAGGATTCGCGGCTGGGCGCTGCGCCAATGTGCACGGCCTCATCGGCCAGCTTTACATGGCGCGCGTCCTTGTCCGCATCGGAGTAGACCGCAACGGTCTGGATGCCCATGGAGCGGGCCGTGGCGATCACGCGGCATGCAATCTCGCCGCGATTGGCAATCAGGATTTTGCTGAACATGGTTGTCGTCTCTTTGTTGAATCTCTCGGTTGGCCACCATGCTGCCGTGTCTACGGCAGCGCCTTGTTATGCGCCCATTGCCCGCCGGGCATGAGCAAATAGTCTTCACAGTCCACCTCGCTGCAGCGCGCACTGCCCAGCAATTGCAGGATCACTTGGTCCTGGGTGCGCACATCGGTGGAGCGCCCCTGCACCTTGACCGCCAGCAGGCGGCTGTCCTTGCCCCAGCGGGCAATTTCATGGCCTTCGACCACGGCGGCTGTGCTGTCCCAACCGTCTCGGTGGGCCGTGCGCACCTTGGCCAGCCTGCGCGACAAAATGCGCTCAGGCCGCACCCCCACCAACACCACCTGGCCGCGCAAGCTAGACAGGTTTTTGTCCAAGGTGGGCAAGTCCACCACCCGGCGGGCCTGGTACTGGCGCACCATCGCCTGCAGCCGCTGGGCATTGGCGCTGTACTCGCGGCGCTGCTCGGGCAGGCCGGCGTTGTGCTGCTGCTGGGCCGCCGCATTGTTGCTGTACTGCTGGAACAGCAGCTCCCGCCCCTGCAGCGAGGCCGTGGCCCGCACCACTGGCACGGGCAAATGGCCATCGCTATCGGCTGCCAGCTCAAAGCCCTGGTACAGCATCAGCCGCACCAGGTTTTGCGCCGCAGCGGGGCAAGCACCTTGCCAGTGCTGCAGCGCCGCCTGCATCCACTGCCGCGCCACCTGTTCGGAGCCCAGCGATGAATGGATATCCACCAGCACATGCAACGCCATCGGTGCGCAGGCATCGGCCGGCGTATTGCCATCCAATGCCGCTTGCACCCACAGCCGTCCACCTTTGCCTTCGCTGTCCGCCAAGGGGCCCAGATCGAGCAGCACCTGGCTATCGGCCAAGGGCCGCGCCGCGCGCACCACCGGACGACTGAGGAAGATCCCCCGGTCAAAGCGGCCCTGCCAAACAATCGGCGCCCGGTCCTCGCTGCGCGGCAGCCATTGCGCCCTGCCCTCGCCTTGGGCCAGGCCGTTGTCGCAGCCTCCCTCGTACGAAAACACATATTGCCAGGATTGGGCCAGCGGGGCGCCGCTGCGGGCAACGCAGCTGCTGCTCGGTGGTGGCGGCATACCAGACTGGGTCTGCGCGCCCGCCGCTACACCCATGCCGACCACAGCAGCACACAGCAGGCGCTGCGCCAGCAAGCGCTGCGCCCGCCGTTTTGCGGCCATGCGAGGTGGGACGGAGGTGGAGCGCATCCGGGACTGCTGCGTTTAGAGCGGGATGTTGCCGTGCTTGCGCCAGGGGTTCTCAAGCTGCTTGTTCTTGAGCATCTCCAGGCTGCGGCAAATGCGCTTGCGCGTCTCGTGCGGCAAAATGACGTCGTCGATAAAGCCGCGGGCGCCAGCCACAAAGGGGTTGGCAAAGCGGCTCTTGTATTCGGCTTCACGCTTGGCGAGCTTTTCCGGGTCGTTCTTGTCCTCGCGGAAGATGATCTCCACAGCGCCCTTGGCACCCATCACCGCGATTTCCGCCTGCGGCCAAGCCAGGTTCACATCGCCGCGCAGGTGCTTGGAAGACATCACGTCATAAGCACCGCCATAGGCCTTGCGGGTGATGACGGTGATTTTCGGCACGGTGCATTCTGCATACGCATACAGCAGCTTGGCGCCGTGCTTGATGATGCCGCCGTACTCCTGGCTGGTGCCAGGCATAAAGCCCGGCACATCGACAAAGGTGACCACGGGGATATTGAAGGCATCGCAAAAGCGCACAAAGCGGGCGGCCTTGATGGAGCTCTTGATATCCAGGCAACCGGCCAGCACCAGCGGTTGGTTGGCCACAATGCCGACGGTCTGGCCGGCCATGCGGGCAAAGCCGATCAGGATGTTCTTCGCGTACTCGGGCTGCAGCTCAAAGAAATCGCCATCGTCGACCGTCTTGAGGATCAGCTCCTTCATGTCGTAGGGCTTGTTCGGGTTCTCGGGCACCAGGGTGTCCAGCGACATATCGGCGCGGTTGACCGGGTCGGTGGTGGCGCGCACTGGCGCTTTTTCGCGGTTGTTCAGCGGCAGGTAGTTGTAGAGGCGGCGCAGCATCATCAGCGCCTCCACATCGTTGTCAAACGCCATGTCGGCCACACCGCTCTTGGTGGTATGGGTAACGGCGCCGCCCAGCTCTTCTGCAGTCACCTGCTCATGCGTCACGGTTTTGACCACTTCCGGGCCGGTGACGAACATATAGCTCGAATCCTTGACCATGAAGATAAAGTCGGTCATCGCCGGCGAATAGACCGCGCCGCCCGCGCAAGGGCCCATGATCATCGAAATCTGTGGAACCACACCCGAGGCCAGCACATTCTTCTGGAACACGTCGGCATAGCCACCCAGCGATGCCACGCCTTCCTGGATACGGGCGCCACCCGAGTCATTGAGGCCGATGACCGGTGCGCCCACCTTCATCGCCTGGTCCATCACCTTGCAGATCTTCTCGGCATGGGTCTCGGACAGCGCGCCACCAAACACGGTGAAATCCTGGCTGAACACAAACACTAAGCGGCCATTGATCATGCCGTAGCCGGTGACCACGCCATCGCCGGGAATCTTGGTGTCTTCCATGCCAAAGTCGGTGCAGCGATGCTCGACAAACATGTCCCACTCTTCAAAAGTGCCGTCGTCCAGCAGCAGCTCGATGCGCTCGCGGGCCGTCAGCTTGCCCTTTTTGTGCTGCGCATCGATGCGCTTTTGTCCGCCGCCCAGGCGGGCGAGTTCACGCTTTTTTTCCAGTTGTTCCAAGATATCTTGCATGTTCCATCCTTGAAGCTAGGTTGTCTCTGTGACTTGATCTGGGATTGCAGCCCGGGTCAGTCCGTCTTGTGAATCGTCGCTGCGCTGCTTTGCGCGAGCAGTAAATTTCGGGCTGCCGTCGATGCCGCCAACTGGCCCGAGGCCACTTGCTGTTGCATGGCAGGCAGCATATCGCGCACAGCGGGATGGGCGCGAAACGCCAGCTTGAGCCCATGGTCAATGCGCTCCCACATCCATGCCAGGGACTGCTTCTCCCGCCGCTGCTCCAGGCAGCCGTTGTGGGTTTGCATCTGGCGGTAGCTGGTCACGGCATCCCAGAAGGCTTCCACCCCTTGCCCCAACAGCGCGCTGATCTGGATCACCCGGGGCTGCCACAGCGCCCCCTGGGCGGCATGGTCGTGCCCGCCATGCATGCCCAGCAAACGCAGGCTTGATGTGATCTGCGACTGCGCACGGGTGGCGGCATTCGGGTCGATATCGGCTTTGTTGATGACGACCAAATCCGCCAATTCCATCACGCCCTTTTTGATGGCCTGCAGGTCATCGCCAGCATTGGGCAGCTGCAGCAGGCAGAACATGTCCGTCATGCCGTGTACCGCAATTTCGCTCTGGCCGACACCTACCGTTTCCACCATCACCACGTCATAACCGGCGGCCTCGCAGACCAGGGTGGCCTCGCGGGTTTTCTCAGCGACTCCGCCCAAGGTACCGCTGGATGGGCTGGGCCGGATATAGGCCTCGGGCCGCATCGACAGCTGCTCCATGCGCGTCTTGTCACCCAGAATGGAGCCACCCGACACGGTCGATGAAGGGTCGATGGCCAGCACCGCCACACGCAGCCCTTTGCCGATCAGGTAGAGGCCCAGGGTTTCAATAAAAGTGGATTTGCCCACGCCCGGCACACCGCTGATGCCCAGGCGCAATGACTTGCCGGTGTGCGGCAGCAAGGCCGTCAGCAGTTCATCGCCCAGCGCGCGGTGGTCGGCGCGGGTGGATTCCAGCAAGGTGATGGCCTTGGCCATCGCGCGGCGCTGCACGGCGGGTGCACTGGTCTGCGTGATGGCGGCGATGCGCTCGGCAATTTCTGGGCTCATGGCATCACCTCGGCGGCCACCTGCTGGCTCGCGCTTGTATGCATCACCACTGCAGCCATAATTTCTAGAGCAAATACCATGTCACATTCCCTGCGCCGGGCACCACTGGTACAAGAGGTCAATCGGGTCACCGCCTATGTGTACAAAGCCATGGCGCTCGTAAAACCGGATCGCATCGCTGTGGTTGAGTACCTCCAGCCACACCGCACGGCCTTCGCGCTGCGCCCGGTCTTGCACCTGCTGCAGCGCCCAATCGCCAATGCGGCGGTTGTGCCAGGCAGGCAGCAAGTAGAGATGCTGCAGCTTCAGACGGCCATCGTGGTAGGGAACCACCGTCAGCAGACCGGCGCGTTCCAAGCCTGCGCCGGCACCCGCATCCACGCAGATGTGCTGCATATACTGCGGATCAAACTGGCTTTGAAAGCGCGTGCGGGCATGGTCCAGGTTGAATATGCCCAGGCGCTCCAGGCTCTGGCGCATAGCGGCGATGCGGAGATCAAACAGCGCCTCGAAATCGCTTTGGACAACGGGAGCAAAGGAGAGGTTCATGCCAGATCCTCCATCCAGTCTTCCATCCGCAGGCCTTGGATCCGCTCGAACTCCCGAACGTTATGCGTTACCAAAACGCCATCAGGGTCGGCCAAGGCCTGGCAGCCAATCATCAGATCCATAGCCCCGATGGGAGTACCCGCCTTGCGCAGCCGGGCTGATTGCTCGCCGTAGTGCCAGATGGCATCACCGCCCCAAGGCTCGATGTGGAACAGCGACAGGGCTTCTTCCATCAGCGCGCGGTTACGCACTGGCTGCGCACTGCGCATGGCCCCACTGGCCAGCTCTGCGGCGACCAGCGACGGTATCACCATACGGGTGTGGTCCAAGCTCCGCATGCGGGCCAACACCTGCGCATGCTGGCGGTGCCAAGCATAAATGCAGATGTTAGTGTCAAGGTAGTAACGGGGCATAGGTCAGCGTGAGCGGTCCGGATCAGTCAAAACCGATATCGCGCGGTGGCGTCTTGTCACGCTCGATCTCATCGGGCATGCCTTCAAAGCGACCCAGGATGCCATCCAAACGCGCCAACCACGCCGCATGGGCATCCACCGGAACGGGACGCAGCACCACGGAGCCATCGGCCAAACGCTCGACGGTCACCTCGTCGGTGTCAAAACGGAACTCTTTGGGCAGGCGCACGGCCTGGCTGCGGCCGTTCATAAATATTTTGGCGATGGCAAGGTCTGACATGCTGCACTTTCAACAGTGATATATATCAATGGTATATATCCACCTTCAAGCGGTCAAGCTGGCCTTGATCTGCTCCAGCACATCCTTCGCACTGGCCGGAATCGGCGTACCCGGGCCATACACGCCTTTGACACCGGCGTTGTAGAGGTAGTCGTAATCCTGCGCAGGGATGACGCCGCCGACAAACACGATGATGTCGTCCGCGCCCTGCTTTTTCAGCTCTTCAATGATGGCCGGCACCAAGGTCTTGTGGCCGGCAGCCAAGGTGGAGACACCGACGGCATGCACATCGTTCTCGATGGCCTGGCGGGCGCATTCTTCAGGGGTCTGGAACAGCGGGCCCATGTCCACGTCATAGCCCAGGTCGGCAAAGGCGGTGGCTACCACCTTGGCGCCCCGGTCATGGCCGTCCTGGCCCAGCTTGGCGATCATCACACGGGGGCGGCGGCCTTGCGCTTCCGCAAAGGCGGCGATTTCGCCCTTCAGGGTGTCCCAGCCTTCCGCCGAGTCATAGGCGGCAGCGTAGACGCCGGTTACCTTTTGCGTGTCAGCGCGGTGGCGGCCATACGATTTTTCCAGCGCATCCGATACCTCGCCGACGGTGGCGCGCAGGCGCACGGCCTGGATGGCCAGGTCCAGCAAGTTGCCTTCACCGGATTCTGCGGCGTCGCTGAGCGCTTGCAGGGCCTTCTCGACACTGGCAGCATCGCGCGTCGCCTTGATCTGGTTCAGGCGCGCAATCTGGCTGTCGCGCACCTTGACGTTGTCCACTTCCAGAATGTCGACCGGGTCTTCCTTGGCCAGCTTGTATTTGTTAACGCCGACAATCACTTCCTTGCCCGAGTCGATGCGGGCCTGCTTCTCGGCAGCGGCGGCTTCGATCTTGAGCTTGGCCCAGCCACTGTCCACCGCCTGGGTCATGCCACCCATGGCATCGACCTCTTCGATGATGGTCCAGGCGGCATCGGCCATGTCCTGGGTCAGCTTTTCCATCATGTAGCTTCCAGCCCAGGGGTCGATCACATTGGTGATGTGGGTTTCTTCCTGGATGATGAGCTGGGTGTTGCGCGCAATACGGGCGCTGAACTCGGTGGGCAAGGCAATGGCTTCATCGAGCGCATTGGTGTGCAGCGACTGCGTGCCGCCAAACACGGCAGCCATGGCCTCAATGGTGGTGCGCACCACATTGTTGTAGGGGTCCTGCTCGGTCAGGCTCCATCCACTCGTCTGGCTGTGGGTGCGCAGCATCAGGCTCTTGGGGTTCTTGGCCTCAAAGCCGGTCATGATGCGGCACCACAGCAGGCGGGCCGCACGCATCTTGGCGATCTCCAGGTAAAAGTTCATGCCCACCGCCCAGAAGAAGGACAGGCGCCCGGCAAAGGCATCCACATCCATGCCCTTGGCGATGGCAGTTTTTACATACTCCTTGCCATCGGCCAGGGTGAAGGCGAGTTCGAGCGCCTGGTTGGCCCCCGCCTCTTGCATGTGGTAGCCGCTGATCGAGATCGAGTTGAACTTGGGCATGTTCTGGCTCGTGTACTCGATGATGTCGCCGATGATGCGCATGCTCGGCTTGGGCGGGTAGATATAGGTGTTGCGCACCATGAACTCTTTGAGAATGTCGTTCTGGATGGTGCCCGAGAGCTGGTCCTGCGGCACGCCCTGCTCTTCGGCCGCCACCACATAGCCGGCCAGCACCGGCAGCACCGCGCCGTTCATCGTCATCGAGACAGAGACCTTGTCCAGCGGGATGCTGTTGAAGAGGATCTTCATGTCCTCGACCGAGTCAATCGCGACGCCAGCCTTGCCCACGTCGCCGGTCACGCGCGGGTGGTCGCTGTCGTAGCCCCGGTGGGTGGCCAGGTCAAAAGCGACGGATACGCCCTGCCCGCCTGCGGCCAGCGCCTTGCGGTAGAAGGCGTTGGATTCTTCGGCGGTCGAGAAGCCGGCGTACTGGCGAATGGTCCAGGGCCGCACCGCGTACATGGTGGCCTGGGGGCCGCGCAGATACGGGGCAAATCCGGGCAAGGTGTCGGCAAACGGCAGGTCGGCAGTGTCGGCTGCGGTGTAGAGCGGCTTGACGGTGATGCCATCGGGCGTCACCCAATCGAGGCTGCCGACGTCACCACCCGGGGCAGATTTGGCAGCGGCTTTGTCCCAAGCGGCACGGTCGGCCTTGGGAAACTCGGATGCAGTGTTGTGCTTCGCGGAATCAGTCATGTCTCAAGCTCGAAATACGTTATAGACAGTGCATATTGGCCGACCCACGGCCGCCAGGCAAGTGTACATTATTCATAATTATGAATGCAAAATTTTGAATTCCAGTCGCCTTCTGTACAATGGCGCCACCGATGAGCCTCCCCAATTTTGCGCCCCGCGCGCTGTACCAGGACGTTGCCGAGCTATTGCGGCAACGTATTTTTGCGCACCAACTGCCGCCCGGCAGCTGGATTGACGAGCTGAAAATTGCCGAAGAAATAGGCATCAGCCGCACGCCCTTGCGCGAGGCGTTGAAGGTTTTGGCCACCGAGGGCCTCGTCACGATGAAGCTGCGCCGAGGCGCCTATGTGACCGAAGTCTCGCAAAAAGACCTGCTCCAGGTCTACCACCTGCTCGCTTTGCTGGAAAGCGATGCCGCCGCCGAACTGGCCAGTTGTGCCAGTGCCGAGCAATTGGCCGAGCTTCAAGGCCTGCATGACGCGCTGGAAGCAGCCGTCCATGAGCGCGATGCCTTTTTTATCGCCAATGAGCGCTTTCATATGCGCGTGCTGGAGCTGCTGGACAACAAATGGCTCAGCCAGATGGTGGCTGATTTGCGCAAGGTGATGAAGCTCAACCGCCACAACTCCCTCTTCAAATCCGGGCGGATTGAGGAATCGCTGCAGGAGCACCGCGCCTTGATGCAGGCGCTGACCGCGCACGACGGCGCCGCAGCACGCGCATGCGTGATGCTGCACTTCAAGAATGGTTTGGCAGCGGCGTCTTAGTTTTCGAGACGTCGCGCTGCCTGGGCAGATTCAGCCCTTGAGGAAATGCGCTGCGCCCTGCGCAGCCCGCACACCGCTCGACAAGGCGGCCGTCAGCAAATAGCCACCCGTGGGTGCTTCCCAATCCAGCATCTCACCTGCACAGAACAAACCTGGCCGGGCATTGCACATCAAATCATGCGAGAGCGCGCCAAAGGCCACGCCGCCTGCGGTGCTGATCGCCTCGTCCAAGGGGCGAGTGGCAGTCACGGTAATGGGAGATGCCTTGATGGCGGCAGCCAGCCGCTGCGCGTCCTGCATACCGTCTTTGCCCAGCACTTCAAACAGCAAGGCGGCCTTGATCCCTTCCAGTCCCAGGCGGCTTTTGAGATGGCTCGCCAGGCTGCGTGAGCCGCGCGGATGGCGCACCTCGGCCAGCACGCGCTCAGCGCTGTGGTCGGGCAGCAAATCCACCATAAAAGTCGCCTGGCCATGGGCTTTGATGGCCTCGCGCAGTTGCGCAGACACGGCGTAGACCAAGCTACCTTCCACGCCAGTGTCGGTGGCGACGAACTCACCGCGACGGACAAAGCCTGCCTCGCTGCCATCGTCAAAGCGGATAGCCACCGATTTAAATGGCTGGCCGGCAAACTTGCCGGCAAAGAATGGCGACCAGCCAGGCGCTGTTTCGCCATTGGCGGCTGGCAGCATGCGTACATCAAAGCCGCAGTTGGCGGGCTCCAGCGGGACGGTATCGACGCCCACCTGCTGCAGCAGCGGCACCCAGGCGCCGTCTGAGCCCAACCGGGCCCAGCTGCCGCCGCCCAGTGCCAGCACCGTGGCGCGGGCTTGCACGGCGGTCTCGCCTTCCGGCGCCGCAAAGCGCAGCGCGCCTGCCTCGTCCCAGCCCAGCCAGCGGTGGCGCATCGCAAAACGCACGCCCGACGCCCGCATCGCTACCAGCCAGGCGCGCAGCAGCGGCGCAGCCTTCATGTCCTTAGGGAAAATCCGGCCCGAGGTGCCGACAAAGGTCTCAATGCCCAGATCCTGCGCCCATGCCTGCACCTCGGCAGCGCCAAAATACTGCAGCCAGGAGGCAGCCACCGCCTGCTGCCGCGCAAAGCGGCTTACAAACTGCGGCATCGGCTCAGAATGCGTCAGGTTCAAGCCGCCACGCCCGGCGAGCAAGAACTTGCGGCCCACCGAGGGCATCGCGTCATACACCGTCACCTGCAACCCGCTTTGCGCCAGGCGGTGTGCTGCCATCAAGCCAGCTGGGCCACCGCCAATAACAGCAACATCCACAGTGGCGGGCGAAGAAGAGGAGTGGCTGGGCAGGGTCATGGCAAAAGAAAAGCAAAAGGGAACAAGGGGGCGAACCTTACACCAAGTCCAGTGCCCCGCAGGCCTGGGAATGGTACTTTTCTCAAACTGCAGCGTCGCCCAACATATCCGCAAGCCGGTATTGGCGGGCGCGCTCTAGTACCATTCGGCTATGGATCGTCCCGTTATTTCCCTGGTTGACCTGCGTCTGCGTGACGCGGGCTTGGCCATGCCTGCACCGGCTGGTGCCACGCTGTCTCACAACGGCGCTGTGCATGACCAACGCCAACGGCCACTGCGGGATTTGCGCATCAGCGTGACGGACCGCTGCAACTTCCGCTGCAGCTACTGCATGCCCAAGGATGTGTTTGACAAGGACCACCAGTACCTGCCGCACCGCGATTTGCTCAGTTTTGAAGAGATCAGCCGCAGTGCCCGGCTATTTGCCCAGCTGGGCGTCGGCAAGCTGCGCATCACTGGCGGCGAGCCGCTGTTGCGCAAGAACCTGGAAGCGCTGATCGCCCAGTTGGCCCAGATCGAGACGCTGAACGGCAGCCCGATGGATCTGACCCTGACGACCAACGGCTCCATTCTGGCGCGCAAGGCCCGGGCCCTCAAAGACGCCGGGCTCAAGCGCCTGACGGTCAGCCTCGACAGCCTGAGCGACCCGTTGTTCCGCCAGATGAACGACATGGATTTCCCGGTCGCCACCGTGCTGCAGGGCATCGAAACCGCGCAGGCGGTCGGCTTTGCCAATATCAAGGTGAACATGGTCGTCAAGCGCGGCGTCAATGACCACGAAGTCATCGCGATGGCGCGGCATTTCCGCGGCAGCGGCGTTACCTTGCGCTTTATTGAGTTCATGGATGTGGGCGCCACCAATGGCTGGCGGCTGGAAGAAGTGCTGCCCTCGGATGCCGTGCTGGAGCGCCTGCAATCCGCCTTTGCACTCACCCCCTTGTCGGCGAAAGCGCCCGGAGAAACGGCGGTGCGCTGGGGCTATGTTGGTGCCAACGCCGAGCATGATCCAAGTCTGGGCGAGATTGGTTTGATCAGCAGTGTCACCCACGCCTTTTGCCAGGACTGCAACCGCGCGCGCCTGTCGACCGAAGGCAAGCTGTTTTTGTGCCTGTTTGCCAGCGAGGGCTGGGACCTGCGCGCCCTGCTGCGCAACGGCGCCAGCGACAGCGACATCCGCCAGGCCATCGCCCAGGTCTGGGGCCAGCGCAGTGACAACTACAGCGAGCAGCGCAGCCAGCACCCCGAGATTGCGCTGCAGCGCCAACGGGTGGAGATGAGCTATATCGGCGGCTGATGGCGGCTTCTTCCGCTGATGGGCGCGACAATCAGAGGGTCTGAAACCCCTGCTGCCTTTGCCGACTATGCCCTCTTCCGCACCCGCCATTCCTCCTGAACACATCACCGGCCTCATACTCGCGGGCGGCCAGGGCACGCGCATGGGCGGTGTTGACAAAGGGCTGCAGTTGCTGGGCGGCCAGCCGCTGGCATGGCACTGCGCCCAACGGCTGCAGCCGCAGGTGGGACCGCTGCTCATCAATGCCAACCGCCACCTGGATACCTACCGCGCGCTGGGCTACCCGGTAGTGGCAGATCTAAGCTTGCCGGACACCGAAGCCTACGCAGGCCCGCTCGCAGGGTTTGCCGCCGGCTTGGCGGCCTGCCAAACGCCCTGGCTGTTGACGGTGGCCTGCGACACGCCGCACTTCCCGCAAGACCTGTCCCAGCGCCTGGCGCAGGCAGCGGCTGCCCAGGATTGCCCCATTGCGATGGCATGCACGCCGCCTGAGGAGCCCGGCAGTGAGCGCCCGGTTTTGCAACCCACCTTCTGCCTGATCCATACCAGCCTGGCAGATAGCGTGCGCCAATATGTGGGCGGCGGCGGCCGCAAACTGCGGCAGTGGGCAGCACAGCATGGCCAGTGTCTGGTGCAGTTTGACGATGCCCAGGCCTTCTACAACGCCAATACGCCCGACGAGCTGGCCCGGTTGCAGGACATGACACCGCCGCACAAGTGACTGGCGCTGACGGACAAAGACTGTGCCGGTGCTATAACGGAACAGATCAGCATCCCCACCTTGGAGCCGCCTTTTGACCTACTCGGCACAGCACCTCAGCCAGGAGCCCCAGCGCTCCGATATCGATACCCAGCCCGGTTTGACCGTCCTGGAATTTGGCACGCCCTGGTGCCCGCATTGTCTGGGCGCACAAGGCCTGATCGAGCATGCGCTGGGCCCGCGCGCCGATATCCGGCATCTGAAAGTGGAAGATGGCCCCGGCAAGCCTTTGGGACGCAGCTACCGCATCAAGCTATGGCCTACCTTGGTGGTTTTGCGCGATGGCCAGGAAGTGGCACGCGTGGTGCGCCCGACGGATGCGGCCAGCATCTACACCGCGCTGGCAGCGCTGAAGACGCCATAAGATAAGTACTGCCCGGCACATCGGGCCGGGTTTGCGCTGAATGCCTAGACCGGCGTCACCGAGAACGCCGTGCTTGGCGCTGTGGGGTCTTCAGGCGACACGCCAAAGTACATCACGCCCACGCCATGCAGCTGCACCGATTCACGGCGCACGGCAGTCGCGGGGTTCGCACCAAAGCTCACCCAAGTGCCGTAGCGGCTTAGGTCGGTGTAGATCACATTGCCGCTGCGCCAGTCGATGCGGCCATGCTGGCGGGAGACGCGGCGGTCCAGTACCACCCATTCCGAGTCGGACGAGCGGCCGACAAAGAGCGGCATCTCTTGCGTGCTGAAAAACCGCTCCACGCCACCCGATGCCATCCGCAGGCGCATCTGCACCACGGTCTCGGGCTTCATCGGCAGCACCGAGTCATAGGCGGTCACGATGTCCTGGGCTTCAGGCTCAATCCATTGCACCTGGTAGAGCATTTGCTGCTCCGCCTTGCCGCGCACATCCATCCAGCCCATGGGCACAAAAACGGTGTCGACGCGGGCGCCGGACTCCATCGTCGAGGCGGCCGCCCAGACCTCGCGGTGGCCAGCTTTTTCGCACAGACGCGCAGCCATGTTGACGGAGTCACCGTAGCAGTCGCCCTCCATCAGCACGACTTCGCCGGTGCTCATACCGACGCGAACATGGAATTTCTGAGAGGCAGGCAGGGAATCCCACTGCCCGTAATGGCGGCGCATCAGCATGGTCATGGCGCTGACGGCCAAAGCACTGCTGTTGAAAATGGCCAACACACCATCGCCCAGGGTCTTGATCACCCGGCCCCCCGCTTGCACGACGACCTGCTTGAAAGCGTCCGTCATGCCCGCGACTGCTCGCGCAGCCCGTTCATTGCCCAAGGTTTCGAACAATGCAGTACTGCCCGAGATATCGATGAATACCACGGTGGCGACAGTTGTCATGGATTTTCTTGTTACGGCAGGTGCTACCTCCTCCCCAGGAGCAACGCCAGCCTTATGTATCAATAGCGACCATGCATATTACACTGCAAACCAGCGCTTACGACCAGTCCTGCGCCTGCTGCCAAGCTTACGAATTGTTTAGATTCCAACAGGCAGGGCAAGTCCCAGCTTTTCATATGCACGCGGAAAAGGGCGCATGACAGCTCTATATGCTGCCCCTCACCCGATATTAGCCGGTCGCAGTTACTTATTGATGGCCCCAATAAATCAGCGCATCACGGCCTTCCACACTCAGCGAGACCTGGGCGCCGACCGGCAGCAGCACCTTGGTCGGAACATGGCCAAAAGGCAGGTTGGTAATCACCGGCGCTTCGATCTGCGTGCGCAGCCACTGCACCACGGTGGCCAGCTTGAAGCCCTTGTCATGCGCATTCAGCTGGTAATCACTGAACTGACCAAACACCACCGCTTTTTGCTGGGGCAGTACGCCTGCGTGCAGCAAGGTGCTCAGCATGCGCTCGATCTTGTAAGGCGTCTCGCCCACATCCTCGATGAACAACACCCCGCCCTTGATCTTGGGCAAATAAGGCGTACCCACCAGCGACGCGATCATCGCCAGGTTGCCGCCCCAGAGCGTGGCCTTGGGAATGTAGATATCGTCCGATGCCGAAGCGCCTGTCACCGTGCCAGCCTTTTCGGCCGTCAGGCGCCAGCCCGTGCCTTCGCCAGCGCCGCTGAGCAGGTCTTCAAAGCAGTCCTGCATGATGTCATCGACGCCGTCTGCCGCGCCAAAATCGCCCACCAGTGCAGGGCCAGCCCAGGTCACCGCGCGGGTCTTGGCATAGAGCGCCAGTTGGAAGGCGCTGAAATCGCTGAGACCCACAAAGCGGGTACCGGCAGCTACCGCCTTGGCCACCTGTTCGTAATCGATGCGGTGCAACAGGCGGGAGAGCCCATAGCCACCTCGGCTGATCATCGCCACATCGGCGCCGCTTTGGCTGGCGCGCGCGATGGCCGCTAGTCGCATGTCGTCATCACCGGCAAACCGGGTGCTGGAAGCCAGGGCGTCCTGGTCTACCTCGACCTGGTGGCCCATGGCCTCCAAACGCTTCACTGCGCGCTTGAAGGCCTTTTTGTCGCGCACTGCGCCCGAGGGCGAGTACACATAAATGTGCTTGGGGCCGTGGGCATGCTGGTGCTGGCAGTGCTCGTGGTCGCAGTGACCATGGTCGTGGTCATGGGAGTGGTCGTGCTGGTGCATGGCGGCGGATGGGTAGAGAAAGGGCAAGCACAGGGCCGCCAAAAAAGAAGAGCGGTGCGTGGTTCTGCAAGCAAAACCGACACCTTCGGTATTGGGCGGCATTATGCGGCCAAGCGCCTGGGCTGCGGACCACATGGGCACTAATGCCATGGGCCAGACAGGGCTGTGGGCCCTCGCCGTCGTTTAACTCAGCGCATCTGCATGCACCTGGATCAGGCTGAAGACGCCATGCACGCCAAGCGCATGGTTGGCGATGGCCACCGCACGATCGCGCAGAGGCAGGGACGATACCGTTCCGCGCAAGGTCACCATCGCATGCGATGTCTCTACCTGCAGAGCAGCCAGCTCGTCGCTTTGCGAGGCAACCAGCGCATCCAGCACCTGCGCAGAGATCGCCTCATCGTCGGCCCGCTGGCGATTGGTCTGCGCGGCGCGTGCTACCGCCTGGCTGGCCCGCTGGCCGGAGGCATCCAGCGTTTGCCCGAGCCCCAGGCCCCAACCCCAGGCTTGCTGCACAACACCGCCCTGCCACAGGCCGAAGAAACACGCGCCCATGGCTGCAAGCAACAGGGCCGCGATGGCAATGGTTTTGGCGATGGAAGAGCGACGGACCAAGTGCATGGGAAGCGGGGGCCAGGCAGGCACAGGAATGGGGCTTTGGAATGCCAGCAGGGCCGCTGGCGGTGCTGTCGATTGTGGCGGCAGCCAGCGCTGCTGCCAAGGCTTTCGGACAAGAAGCTGCAAGCTATACCACCAAGATACGCGGCCTTGGCAATTCTTCACACTGGCGGCTCTATACACCAGGGCAGTCACGCTTGCGCAAGCGCCGGGCTGCAAGCCTGGGCCGATGCAGCGACAATGCAGCCATGCAGCCCTCCCTGATCTACCGAATCTTCCCCTTTTTGCGCTGGCCCAAGCCCACCACACAGCTGCTGCGAGGCGAGTTCATGGCGGGGATGACGGTGGGGCTGATGCTGGTGCCCCAGGGCGTGGCCTATGCGCACCTGGCAGGCATGCCCTTGATTACCGGCATCTATGCCTCGATCATTCCGGCAGCGGTCGCTATTTTGTTCAGCCCCTCGCCCCGGCTGGGTGTCGGGCCCACCGCGCTCAGCGCCTTGCTGATTGGCGCATCGCTCACCGGCATGGCCGAGCCGGGCTCCGCGCAGTGGGTCATTCTTGCCGCCTGGATGGCCATCATGGCCGGGCTAGTGCAGTTCAGCTTGGGGTTGGTACGCGCCGGCTGGCTGCTGAACCTGGTGACCTCGCCCGTTCTCGCAGGCTTTACCCAGGCTGCCGCGCTGCTGATTCTGGCCTCCCAGCTGCCCAGCCTGCTGGGCATGCGCAGCGATTGGGCCACCGTCTGGGACAATCCCTCACTTGGGCTGTTTGACTGGCGATCCATTCTGATGGGCCTCGCCAGCATCGCTTTGCTGGTGGTCGCCAAAAAGTGGCGCCCTGCCTTCCCCTCCGCCGTGTTTGTCATTGGCTGCACCGGCCTCATCAGCTGGGCGACCGACTTTGCCGACAAAGGCGGCGCGGTAGTCGGCCACCTGCCCACCGGTCTGCCGCAGCTGGTCTGGCCGGGCATGTTGGATTGGTCGCAGTTCGGCATGCTCGTCATGCCGGTGCTGGTGATCTCGCTGGTCAGCGCGCTCGAGACCGCTTCCAGCGCCCAGGTCGAGCACCAGCAAGCGGGCACGCGCTGGGACAGCAGCCAGGAGCTGGTGGCGCAAGGCCTGTCGAAGATGAGCGCAGGCCTGTTTGGCAGCTTTGCCACCAGCGCATCCTTCTCACGCTCGGCGGTCAATCTGCTGGCCGGCGCCAAAACCGGTTACTCCAATGTGTTCTCGATCCTGCTGGTCGTTGCCGTTGTGCTGTGGTTTATCCCGGCGCTCTACCATGTGCCGCAGGCGGCGCTGGCTGCGATTGTGATGACGGCTGTTGCCAACCTGGTCAAGCCGCGGACCCTCGTCTACCTGTTCAAGATATCGCGCATCGAGGGCAGCATTGCGGTCGCTACCTTTGGCATCACCTTGCTGACGGCGCCCCGCATCTACTGGGGCGTGCTCTCGGGCATCTTGCTCAGCTCCTGCTACTTTCTCTACAACCGCCTGCACCCACGCATTGTTGAAGTGGGCCTGCACCCGGACGGTAGCCTGCGCGATCGCCATCTCTGGCAATTGCCGCCGCTGGCCCCCGATCTGCTGGCCCTGCGCATGGATTCGGAGCTGGATTTTGCATCGGCCGCCGCGCTGGAAGAGCGCGCCGCCAATGTCTGGACCCAGCATGCGCACTACCGGCAACTGGCCCTGCTGGCCCAGCCGATGAACCAGATCGACATCACCGGCGTGGAAGCCTTTGTGCGGCTGGAGCGCATGGCCGCCAAGCGCGGCGGCATGCTGCATATCGTCGGGATGAAGCTGCCGGTGGAAGCCCGCCTCAAACGCGCTGGTCTGCTGCAGGACAACCCACATCTGCGCATGTACCGCACCGATACCGAGTTTCTGCAGGCAATGAACCGCGCGCACAGCGATGAGGGGATCGAGTACGCCATCTAGCGTTTCCTGGGCTCATCAGAACGCCCGTGCTTCCCTGGCTAAAATAGCCGCCCGCCCTGCGCTACTGCGCAAGCGGCTCTTTTCTTCCAGACGCTTTGCCAGAAACCACCGTGCCCTCGATTCTCAATATCTCCTGCTACAAGTTTGTCAACCTGCCCGACTGCGAGGCGCTGCGTGACCTGCTCGCCCTGCGCGCGGCCGATCTGGCGCTCAAAGGCACAGTATTGCTGGCAGAAGAAGGTATCAATTTCTTTTTGGCCGGGCCGGCCGACGCCGTGCGCGCCTGGGTGGACGCACTGCGCGAAGACCCCCGCTTTGCCGACGTGCAGCCCAAGGAGAGCTGGTCAAAAACGGCGCCGTTTCGCAAGATGCTGGTCAAGGTCAAGCCGGAGATCATCCGCATGGACCACCCCGCCATCCGCCCTGCCAGTGGCCGTGCGCCTTCGGTCAGCCCTCGCGACCTGCAGCGCTGGCTGCAGCAAGGCCATGATGATGAAGGGCGCCCCGTGGTGACCCTGGATACCCGCAATGACTATGAAGTGGACGAAGGCGCCTTTGTCGGCGCCATCGACTGGCGGCTGCGCAAGTTCACCGAATTCCCCCAGCAGCTGCGGGCCCACCGAGACGACTTGCAAGGCAAAACGGTGGTCAGCTACTGCACCGGCGGCATCCGCTGCGAAAAGGCCGCCATCCTGATGCAGGAAGAAGGCTTGACCCATGTCTACCAGCTCGATGGCGGCATCCTCAAGTACTTTGAAGAAACCGATGGCAGCGGCTACCAGGGCAGCTGCTTTGTGTTTGACGAGCGCCGTGCAGTGGACGATGGTCTGCGCAAGACGGCGCTCAAAACCGAGCCCTGAGCGCGCAGCCGCTCAGGCCCGGTCGTCGCGTTCACTGCCCGATCAGCTAGCGCGGCGCTTGGCGTCCAGGCTCCAAGCCCCGGCGCCAAAGGCGGCAAAGGCCAACAGCCCGCCAACGATGCCGATGTTCTTGTTGAACAGCAGCTTGGTCACCATCACCGCCTCGGCCGGCACCGACCAGTAGGCGTGGAAGATCATCGTCGCGGCCAAGGTAAAAATGGCCAAAATAGCGGCGGCATAGCGCGTGCCCAGGCCCAGCAGCAGGGCCAGGCCGCCCAAGATCTCAATCGCCAAGCCCACGGCCACCCCTACTTCAGGCATCGGCATGCCAGCCGATTGGGCATAGCCCACGGCGCCGGCAAAGCCGGTCAGCTTGCCCAAGCCCGGAATGATAAAGAACCAGGCGATCAGAATACGGCCCAGCAGGGCCAAAGGATTTTGCAAAGCGTTCATATTTTTCTCCTTGAAATAACACCACCACTTACACCTACCCCACACGGGGCGCTGTCCTCAATGGCAGCGCCCCGTGAACATCAAGCCGCCAAGTCAAACACCAGCACTTCGGCATCACGGGCTTGCGCCAGCCGCACCGAGGTTTCCTGGTCCAGATAGGCGGCATCACCTGTGTGCAAGGCGGTGTCATTGACCGACACATCCCCTCGCACCACATAGACATAGGACTTGCGCCCTGGCGACAATGCCACGCTCGCTTCGTCCTGGCCATCGAGCAAACCGGCATACATGCGGGCATCGGCATTCATGCTGATGGAGCCGTCTGCACCGTCGGGCGATACCACCAGGCGCAGCTGGCCGCGCTTGTCCGCATCGGCAAAGGTTTTTTGCGCGTAGCTGGGCGCAATGCCTTTTTTATCGGGCTCGATCCAGATTTGCAAGAAGTGCGTTTCCTGATCGGCATGGTTGAACTCGCTGTGCTCCACCCCGGTGCCGGCGCTCATGCGCTGCACATCGCCGGGCGGCAGGCCTTCGATATGGCCCATGCTGTCCTTGTGGGCCAGGTTGCCGTCCAGCACATAGCTGATGATTTCCATATCGCGGTGGCCATGGGTACCAAAGCCCTTTCCAGCGGCGACGCGGTCTTCATTGATCACACGCAGATTGCCCCAGCCCATGAAACGGGGGTCGTAGTAACCGGCAAACGAGAAGCTGTGGTTGGAGCGCAGCCAGCCATGGTCGGCATGGCCACGATCAGCAGATTTACGAACCATCAACATTTTTGATCTCCTGTCTGGCAAACGGCGCACATTGCGCTGTTCATCACCATGTCCATGACTGTAAAACCGCCGATCCTGCCTGCGGGGCAGTGGTTTTGATGGCATCATTCAAAAAATCTGATGATCCCTTCCCGGGCCAGAACCAAGCCGGCCTCAGCAGCGAAGATTTACCGATCCGCAGCGGGCCGCATGTAGGAAAGAACCGTCAAATGGCCTTGTTGCGTGATCGCGATGTGCTGACCCCCGATACCCTGGCCTTGCTGCAATTGGTAGCCGACAGCGGCAGTTTTGCCGCCGCAGCACGCCAACTCGGCCTGGTGCCCAGCGCGCTGACCTACCGCATCCGCCAGGTCGAGGATGCCCTGGATGTCTTGCTGTTTGACCGCAGCGCGCGCCAGGCACGGCCCACCGAAGCCGGCCAGGAGCTGCTGCGTGAGGGCGCGCGCCTGCTCGCCGAGGTGGACGCCGTTGCCAACCGGGTGCGCCGCGTGGCCACCGGCTGGGAGCCCGAGCTGCGCATTGCCGTCGATGGCGTGGTCTCGCGCACCACCATGCTGGAGCTGATCGAGGCCTTCTACACCATCGCACCGCCGACGCGCCTGAAAATCACCGACTCCATCCTGGCCGGCACCTTGGAGGCGCTCAGTTCGGGCCGGGCCGACCTGGCAATTGGCATTGCGGTCGATGCATCGCACGTGGCAGGCCTGCAGCAGTTGGACTTGGGCGAGATCACCTTCCGCTATGTCGTCGCCCCCCACCACCGCCTGGCCGACGAGATGCAGCCCATCAGCGATGACTTGCTGCGCCAGCACCGCATCATTGCCGTGGCCGATTCGTCCCGCAGCGGACATGGCCAGACCATTGGCGTGCTCAACGGACAGGATGTGCTGACGGTGGATACCATGCAGGCCAAGCTGCAAGCCCAGCTGCGCGGCATTGGCGGCGGCTTTTTGCCGGACAACATGACGATGCCCTACTTGCGCAGCGGCCAGCTGGTGGAGCGCGAGTTGATGCGGCCGCCGCGCAAGATCAAGCTGCGCTACGCCTGGCGCGGCAGCAACCCCGGCAAGGCGCTGCAGTGGTGGCTGGACCAGCTGCAGTCCGAGGCCACACGCACTTCTTTACTGAGCAATCACTATGTGGGATAAATCCTGAGCAAAACGGGTGTAAACACCGTGTAGAGTGGTTCCCCAGATAGCGCTGCAGCTGCAGCCATCTGTGAAGCCTTATCGTTTGTCGAAACAGTACAGAAAGTCTTTCATGTCTTCTCGCATTCCCCCCAAACCCAAACGATCTGCATCCTCTTCCTCCAATATTGTGCTGGCCACGCGCAAGCACTATGCCGTCGTCGGCGCCGGCATGGCCGGCGTGGTCTGCGCCCGCACCTTGCAGCAGGCGGGCCACCAGGTCACCGTCATCGAGGCCCAGCCCCAAGTGGGCGGCCGCATGGCCAGCCGCCACAGCGCGCATGGCAGCTTTGATGTCGGCGCCCAGTTCTTCACCGTGCGCGATCCGCGCTTTCAGCAGGCGTTGGACACCACGCCCAACGTCACCCGCAACTGGAGCGTCAACGCCATCCGCACCCTGGATGCCACCGGCAAGGTGGCCGTCACCACCCAGCGCGGCATGGAAGCCCATCTGATTGGTGTGCCCACGATGGACAGCCTGGTCGCCTCCTGGGCCGCACCGCTGACCGTCCACCTCAACGAATATGCACTGGCTTTTGAGCGCGACGCCTTGAACGCCAACCAGTGGCAGCTGCGCACCGAAGACATCGACGGCGGCGTGCATGTCTACGCCGGCCTCGACGGCGTTGTGCTGGCCATCCCCTCGCCCGAAGCGCAGGAGCTGCTGGCCGATAGCGAAACCACGCTGCCCGCCGACTGGCAGCTGTTCGATGTCTACATCGCCCCCAGCTGGACCTTGCTGCTGACCTTTGCCCACGCGATTGACCCCGGCATCACCAACATGGGCCCGCAATGGAATGCCGCCCGCACCGAGCACCCGCGCATCACCTGGCTGTCGCGTGAATCGTCCAAGCCCGGGCGCGGCAAGGTCGAGCGCTGGACCGTGCAGGCCAGCCCCGATTGGGCCCGCAAGCATGAGAACGACGAGCCCCAGCGCGTCGCCGCCAAAATGCTGCAGGCCTTCTCCGAGTTGACCCGCATTCGCGCCACCCCCAGCGACATCCGCGTGGTGCAGTGGGGCTATGCCAAGACCATCAACCCTCTGCCCAAGGATGCCAAGGGCCAGGCCCGCAGCCACCTCTGGAACGCCAAGAGCGCCATTGGCCTCTGCGGCGACTGGTGCCTGGGCTACCGGGTCGAAGACGCCTTTGTCTCTGGCCTGGAGATGGCGCTAGCTGTGCTGGGCGAATAAACGTACCCGCCTGCTGAACCCTGCTGTTGAACGCCACCGGGCTTGGCCGCGGTGGCGTTGTTGCATCTGCATGGCCGACAGCAGCTAAGACACGGATGCGCCGGATGCGCCGAACATGCCAAATAGCCCGGGTTACACTCCCCCTCCGATGACTTCAAGCGCTTACACCGGCCGTTTTGCCCCCTCGCCCACCGGCCCGCTGCACGCCGGCTCGCTGGTGGCAGCGCTGGCCTCCTGGTTGGATGCCCGCGCCCACGGCGGTACCTGGCTGGTCCGTATCGAAGACATTGACCCGCCGCGCTGCCCGCAGGGCATGGACCAAGAGATCCTGCGCCAGCTCCATGCGCTGCAGCTAGTCCCCGATGCCCCGCCGCAGTGGCAATCGGCGCGCCATGGCCTCTATGCCCAGGCCTTGGCGCAGCTACAGGATGCCGGCTGGGCCTACCCTTGCGCCTGCACACGCCGTGATATGGATGCCGCACTGGCCGCACAAGGCTATCTGCACGAGCGCCATGGCGAGCGCCCCTACCCTGGCACCTGCCGCGATGGCCTGCATGGCAAGACCGGACGCAGTTGGCGCTTTCATACGCAGCGCTACCAGCACCATGCCCTGGCGGAGGCAGCAGACCTTGACCAAGAAGCCGCAAGGCCTGACCACCCCCTGCTGCAGCGCGACCAGCCACTGCACTGGCAAGACCGCTGGCTGGGTCCCATGCAACAGGACGTGGCGGCCCATGTCGGCGATTTTGTGCTGCAGCGCGCCGATGGCCTGTGGGCCTACCAGCTGGCTGTTGTGGTGGACGATGCCGAACAAGGCATCAGCGATGTGGTGCGCGGCGCCGACCTGGCCGACAACACCCCCCGCCAGTTGCTGCTCCAGCAGGCGCTGGGCCTGACCGCACCGCGCTATATGCATACGCCGCTGGTGCTGCAGGCCAATGGCGAAAAGCTCTCCAAGGGACTCGGCGCACCCGCGGTCATGGTGGACAGCACAGAGCAACGCATGGGCGTGCTGCGCCAATCCGCCCAGTACCTGGGGCTAGAGGCGGGCAACGCCAGCACCCTACCGGATGCGCTGGCCGGTTGGACGGCACAATGGGCGCGCCGCCATCTGGGCAACACTGCAGCCACCGGTGGCCCCGTGCCGTGATTGACCACGGCTTTGCACCTGCGCCCCAGAAAAATCTACAATAGCCCCTTTTTTGACGCGGTTGCGCCCTCCCTTGGTGGACGGCCACCTCAGCGCACGTGCTGCACCAGCACCCCCATAACCATGCAATCTTCTTCGACGCCTGCTGCCGGCCCCGCGCCCGAGCCCCTGATCACCAACGCCCGCGATGCCAGCAGTGCGCCTGGCCATGCGCCCGCCGATGTGACCCATCCCAAAACCATCCGCTCTTACGTGCGCCGTGCAGGCCGCACCACCACGGGCCAGGCCAAGGCTTTTGAGACCCTGGGCACCCGCTATGTGCTGCCGTACACCGGCGAGGCTTTCAATGCCGACGCGGCCTTTGGTCGACAGGCCAAGGTGATTCTGGAGATCGGTTTTGGCATGGGCGAGGCCACCGCGCACATCGCCCGCGTGCGCCCGGACGACAACTTTCTATGCTGCGAAGTGCATGAGCCCGGCGTGGGCGCACTGCTCAAGCGCATTGGCGAGCAGGAGATCACCAACATCCGCATCTTCCAGCACGATGCCGTGGAAGTGCTGGAGAACATGCTGCAGCCCGGCTCGCTGGACGGCATCCATGTGTTCTTCCCCGATCCCTGGCACAAGAAAAAGCACAACAAGCGCCGCCTGATCCAGACGCCCTTTGTGGCCCAGCTGGTGGCCCGCTTGAAGCCCGGCGGCTACATCCATTGCGCGACCGACTGGCAGCCCTATGCCGAGCAGATACTCGAGGTGCTGTCGGCCGACCCCGATTTGAAGAACACGGCCGACGGCTATGCGCCGCAGCCCGAGTACCGCCCGCTGACCAAGTTTGAAAACCGGGGTCTGCGTCTGGGCCATGGCGTCTGGGATCTGGTGTTCACCCGGGCGCAATAAGCAGCGGCTGGGTTCGGCCCTCGCAGGCATTGAAACCATTCCACGCCACAAGGCTGCCTCGGCAGCCTTTTTGCTTTGTTGTTACCGTCGCGGCGACGGAGCCCAGGCAAACCCGTTGTGCTTTATCAAAATTGATAGCACCATGCGGCGAGCGCAGCGTCCGATGCGGTAGGATGGATGCTGGCACCGCCGCGGTGGTGCCAATGGCCAATACGCCGCCCCCTGCCCCACGCTTGTGGGTATAAACCTTGCGCCCTGCTCTGGTGCAACCGCCCTTAACGGGATGCAAGGCTTGTGTTGCAGCGGCCCGGGCTGGCAAGCCATACACCGGATAAAACGCTATGACCGTCTCCCGCTTCCAGATCACGCCTTTGAACCACACGGACTCTGCCGAGCAGCCCGCAGCGCTGCGCAGCTACGGCTGGGCGTCGGCAGAGCCCGGCCCGTCCCTGCTGGTCTTTGGCGCCGTACACGGCAATGAGCAAAGTGGAACGCATGCGATCCGCCGCTGGATTGAGCGCTTTGAATCGGGCCAGGTGCGCCTCAAGCGCGGTCGCCTGACGATGGTGCCCGTCGCCAACCCCAAGGCCTTTATCAAGAACGAGCGCGAGGGCGACCGCAACCTCAACCGCAACTTTGTGCCGCAAGCTAAGCCGCAGAACTTTGAGGACCACATGGTCAACGCGCTCACGCCCTTGCTGGAGAGCCATGATGCGCTGCTGGATCTGCATTCGTACAGCGGCGACGGCCAGCCCTTTGCGATGACCGGCCCGCTCAACAACAGCGGCAGCCTGGAGCCCTTTGCCCGCCAGCAAGAGGAAGAAGCCTTTGCCAAGGCCGTGGGCCTGCCCGTCATCGTGCAAGGCTGGCTGGAGGTGTATGAACAGGCGGTGCAGGCCAGCGGTGGCGCCATTCGCCCTGAGCACGGCATTGGCACCAATGAGTTCATGCGCAGCCGTGGCGGCTATGCGATCACCGTCGAATCCGGCTCGCATGAGGAACCCCAAGCCATCGAGATTGCCGACCGCTGCATTGCCGGTGTGCTCAACCTGCTGGACATGGCCGATGTCACTGTCGAGCCCGTCGCGCAGTACACCACCCACCACATGCGCCAGGTCTTTATGCGCCAAAGTGCAGACGACCAGATGCAAAAAGACTGGCAGAACTTTGACCCGTTCACTAGCGGAGATCTGCTGGCCACCCGCGCCGATGGCAGCCAGATTCTGGCCCCGTTCGATGGCTGTGTGATCTTTCCCCAGGCCGATGCCGCGGTGAACCGCGAGTGGTTCTACCTGGCTCAGACGGACCGCAGCTGATAGAGGCAATGGGCTGCCCGTTGCAGGCAGCCCGGCCAAAGATCCCGCCCCCTGACCGCGTCAACCTGACCGGCTTACCCTGCAGTAACGATGCTGATCCCGCCATCGACCGCCAGGCACTGGCCGGTGATGTGCTTGCCCGCATCGCTGGCCAGCAACACCGCAGCGCCCTTCAGATCGTCATCCCCACCCAGTCGCCCCAGCGGCACGCCCGCAGTCATGGCATCCTCGCCGATCTGGTCAATCAGGCCATTGGCCATCTTGGTGCGGAAAAACCCTGGCGCAATGGCGTTCACGCGGATGCCGTAATGGCCCCACTCTGCGGCCAGCGCGCGGGTGAAGTTGATGACGGCCCCCTTGCTGGTGTTGTAGGCAATGGTCTTCATGCCCACCGGGTTGCCGCCCAGCCCGGCAATCGATGCCAGGTTAATGATGGCGCCTTGCCTGCGTGCAATCATGCAGCGCTTGGCCAGTTGCTGCGACAGCAGAAAATAGCCACGCACATTCAGGTTCATCACCTTGTCCCAGGCGGCAGCCGGGTGGTCTTCGGCGGGAGCGCCCCAGCTGGCTCCAGCGTTGTTGACCAGAATGTCCACATCGCCTACGCGCTCCAGCACCTCGATCGCCAGGCGCTCAATCTCGCTATCCACCGCGCAGTCGGCCGCAATCCAGCGCGCATCAATGCCCGCGCCGCTTAGCTCGGCCACGGCGGCTTCCAGCTCGCTGGCCTTGCGGCTGGTTACTACCACCTTGGCGCCGGCCTCGCCCAGCGCATGGGCCAGCTGCAGCCCCAGGCCACGTGAGCCGCCGGTGACCAGGGCCGTCTTGCCCGTCAAATCCAGAAGTTGCCCAATCTTGCGCGCCATGCGATGGCCTCCTTGTATGTTTGAAGAAGTGGTCGGAATCCATGCTCAGGCCGGCAGTACATAGTCCTTGAACTGCTCGCGCAGCCGCGTCTTGAGCATCTTGCCGGTGGCGCCCAGCGGAATCGCATCGACAAAAATGACCGCATCCGGAATCTGCCACTTGGCCATCTTGCCCTGGTAGAAGGCCAGCAGCTCTTGCTCGCTCACGGCAGCGTCCTTTTTGAGCGCCACAAACACCACCGGCCGCTCATCCCACTTGGGGTGGGCCATGCCCACACAGGCGGCCATCGCGACGGCCGGGTGCGCCATCGCGATGTTCTCGATATCGATGGAGCTGATCCATTCGCCGCCGGACTTGATCACATCCTTGCTGCGGTCGGTGATCTGCATAAAGCCATCAGCGTCGATGGTCGCCACATCACCGGTCGGAAACCAATCGCGGCCCTGCGCATCAGTAACCAGCGGCGAGGCGCCCTCGCTGCGGTAGTAGTCCGCCACCACCCAAGGGCCGCGCACCAGCAGATCGCCATAGGTATGGCCATCCCAGGGCTGGTCCTGGCCGTCGTCGCCAACGATCTTCATGTCCACACCAAAGATGACCCGGCCCTGTTTGGCCAGCAATTGCGCCTGGGTGTCGGCCGGCAGTGCCAGGTGCTTGTGCTTCAAGGTGCAGACGGTCCCCAGCGGGCTGAGCTCGGTCATCCCCCAGGCATGCAGCACGGTGACGCCATAGTCTTCCTGGAAGGTCTTGATCATCGCCGGCGGGCAGGCCGAGCCGCCGATGATGGTGCGCTGCAGGCTGCCAAAGCGCAGGCCCTGGCTTTGCACATGGCTCAGCAGCATCTGCCAGACCGTCGGCACGCCTGCAGCAAAGGTCACCTTCTCGGCCTCCATCAGCGCATAGACCGAGGGCCCATCCAGCGCCGGGCCGGGAAACACCAGCTTGGCACCATTGAGCGGCCCCGAGAATGGCAGGCCCCAGGCATTGACATGGAACATCGGCACCACCGGCAGCACCACATCGCGCGAGGAGATATCCATCACGTCGGGCAGCGACGCGCCATAGGCGTGCAACACGGTGCTGCGGTGGGAGTACAGCACGGCCTTGGGGTTACCCGTGGTGCCGCTGGTGTAGCACATGCCGCAAGCGGTGTTTTCGTCAAACTCAGGCCATTGGTAGACGCCGTCGGCGCCGGCAATCCAGGCCTCGTAGGCGACCAGGCCCGGGATACCGGCATCGGCGGGTAACTTGTCGGCATCGCACAGCGCCACCCATTGGCGCACCGTCGGGCAGCGCGCATGAATGGCCTGCACGATCGGCAGGAAGCAGCTGTCAAAGCACAGCACCTCGTCCTCGGCATGGTTGACGATCCAGACCACCTGGTCCGGGTGCAAGCGGGGGTTCAGGGTATGGATGACCCGGCCCGAGCCGCCCACGCCGTAGTACAGCTCCATATGGCGGTAGCCATTCCAGGCCAGGCTCGCCACCCGCGTGCCTGCTGCCAGCCCCATGCCATCCAGGGTTTGCGCCAGTTGCCGGGAGCGCTGGGCAAACTCGCCATAGGTGTAGCGGTGGATATCACCTTCCACACGGCGCGAGACGATTTCGGTATCGCGGTGGTAACGCTCCGCAAACTCCAGCAGGTTGGAGGTCAGCAGTTGCTGCTTTTGCATCAGGCCTAGCATTGGGTCTCCTTGTGATATGGCCAGTGGCGGCGCGCGGGCAAGGCTGCGCATGGCACCACCGGCATGCATCTGTTTTTATAGCGCTTGTGCGCGGCAAAGGGCATCGTAGCAACCCGCACTGCGAGCGGCTTGCATGAGCAAATGCCCGCAGCTTATGACGAGCCATACAGTACAGGCAGCAGCGCGCAACACGCACTGCGCGCTGTCACCTAGGCTGCAGCACGTAGAATCGGGCGCCGCCCATTGACCCCCTGCCCCATGCTGATTCCCGAATACATCGACGCGCACCTGCTTGTGCTGAACAAGCCATCGGGCCTGTTGTGCGTGCCTGGCCGGGGAGAAGACAAGCAGGACTGCCTGAGCGCTCGGGCCCTGCAGCAATGGCCCGATGCGCTGGTGGTACACCGGCTGGACCAGCCCACCTCGGGCTTGGTGGTGATGGCGCGCAGCCTGGCCGTGCAGCGTGCGCTGGGCGATGCCTTTGCGGCGCGTGCGGTGCGCAAGCGCTATACCGCCGTCGTCAGCGGCAGCCCGCATGCGCAGCCTTTGCCCCTGGGCAATGCGCTGTACCCTGCGATGCCGCAAGACGGCGAAAGCTGGAGCCTGATCGATCTGCCGCTGGTGGCCGACTGGGAGCGCCGCCCTTTGCAGCGGGTGGATAAGGAACATGGCAAGCCCAGCCAGACCTGGTGGCGGGCGATGGCTGCTGACGAAGCCGCTGCCCTGCCAACCATTCCCCCGGATAGCACCCGCCTGTGGCTGGAGCCCCTCACCGGCCGCACCCACCAGCTGCGGCTGCACATGCAAGCCATCGGCCATGCGATGCTGGGCGATGGCCTCTATGCCAGCGCTGCGGTGCAGGCGATGGCGCCACGCCTGCTGCTGCAAGCGCAGCAGCTGGGCTTTGCCCACCCGGTGAGCGGTGCATGGCTGGACTGCCGGCTGGCAGCAGATTTCTGAGGGCCTTAAACGTGGCGCATCAGGCCGCCATCCACGCGGATGTTCTGGCCGGTGATGTAAGCCGCGCCTTCTGAGGCCAGAAAGGCGACCGTTGCGCCGATCTCGTCCGCCTTGCCATAGCGCTGCAACGGCACAGCGGCCTGGCGCTCGTCCTTTTTGGGAAGGCTGTCGATCCAGCCGGGCAGCACATTGTTCATGCGGATGTTGTGCTTGCCATATTCATCGCAGAAGATCTTGGTGAAAGCCGCCAGCCCTGAGCGTGCCATCGCTGAAGTGGGGAACAGCGCTGCGGGCTCAAACGCCCAAGCCGACGAGATATTGATAATGGCGCCGCCGCCCTGCTGTTGCATGATGGGCGCGACCAAACGCGTGGCGCGCACGACATTCAGAAAATACACTTCCAGGCCCTTGATCCAGTCCTCATCGCTGATCGACAGCAGATCGCCCTTGGGGCCATGGCCAGCGCCATTGACCAGCACATCGATGCGTCCATAGCGCGCCATCACGGCATCCACCAGCTTTTGCATGTCGGCCACATTCTGGTTGGAACCCGTCACGCCGACACCGCCCAGCTCCTGGGCCAGGGCCTCGCCCTTGCCCGAGGACGACAAAATCCCCAGCGCATAACCGGCCTGGTGCAGCTGGCGTGCGGCCGCTGCGCCCATGCCGGATCCACCGGCGATCACGATGGCTACCTTGGATTCATTCATGCTGTGCTTTCTTGGTGTGTGCAAAGCTGTTGATCCTAACCAAGCCGCCGCGCTTGTGCAGGCATCCGGGAAAAACGCCGTAACGGGCAGGCCCAACTGACGTTACGATAACCAGCTATGACCACCAAACACCTCTTTATCCTGACCGGCGGCTCGCGCGGCATGGGCATGGCCATGGGCCAGCAACTTCTGGCCCATGGCCACACCGTGCTCAGCATCGCACGCCGCACATCCAGCGAATTGGCAGCTGCTGCTGCCAGCCCTTCGCAGCTCATCCAGTGGGAGCAAGATCTTGGCGATACCGATGCCGCTGCCCAGCGCCTGGGCGACTGGCTGCGCAGCCTGAATCCATCGGACTGGGCCAGCATCACCTTGATCAACAACGCTGGTGTGATTCCGCAAATCGCACCGCTGTCTGCCCTGGCCACGGCCGACCTGCGCAATGCGCTGCGCGTGGGGCTGGAGGCACCGATGGCGCTGACGGGGGTGTTTTTGGGCGCGACCGACAGCTGGACCGTGCCCAAGAAAGTGCTGAATGTCTCCTCCGGCCTGGGCCGCCGCCCCATGGCCTCGCAGGCCGCCTACTGCACCGCCAAAGCCGGCATGGATGCCTATGCCCGCTGCGTGGCGCTGGAAGAAGCCCACAAGCCCCATGGCGCCAAGATTGTCTCGCTCGCGCCTGGCGTGATCGATACCGACATGCAGGTGCAACTGCGCAATGCCGATGCCGGCGCTTTCCCCGATGTGGGCAACTTCAAGGGCCTGCATGAAGGCGGCAAACTCAGCAGCCCGGCAGAAGCCGGTGCCAAGGTGCTGGCCTGGCTGGACCGCGCCGATTTTGGCCAGAATGTGATCGCCGACGTGCGCGAGGCTTGATTACTGCGGGGGCCAGCCAGAACTGTCACCAAGGCGCCCCCCGGTAGCACCCGGTTTGCCCAACGGCAGCCGGGCTGGCAATAATGCTGCAAGGCAACATTTGCATGCCCATTCCAACTTAAACAGGAGACCTTTCCATGTCCCGTGAAGTACTTGTCTGCAGCGCTGTGCGCACAGCTATTGGCACCTTTGGCGGCAGCCTCAAGGATGTTCCACCGACAGAGCTGGGCGCGCTGGTCGTCAAGGAATCGCTCGCCCGCGCGGGCATTGAAGGCAAGGATGTGGGCCATGTGGTGTTTGGGCATGTGGTCAACACGGAACCCAAGGACATGTACCTGAGCCGGGTGGCAGCGATCCAGGGCGGCTGCCCGCAGGAGACGCCGGCCATGAACGTGAACCGCCTCTGCGGCTCGGGCCTGCAGGCGATTGTGACGGCCAGCCAAGGGATCTTGCTGGGCGACTATGACGTGGCGATTGGCGCCGGTGCCGAAAACATGAGCCGCGCGCCTTACGCCAGCACCACCAGCCGCTGGGGCGCACGCATGGGCGATTTCAAGATGATCGACATGATGACCGGCGCGCTGCACGACCCCTTCCACAACATCCACATGGGGGTGACCGCCGAGAACGTTGCCAAGGATTTCGCCATCAGCCGCGATGACCAGGACCAACTGGCGCTCAGCAGCCACCAACGCGCCGAGCTGGCTTGGGCGGAGAACCGCTTTGCGGACCAGATCGTGCCGGTCATCCTCAAAAGCAAAAAAGGCGATATTCGCTTTGACAAGGACGAGCACTTCCGCACGGGTGCCAAGATCGAGGATTTTCAGAAAATGAAACCGGTCTTTGTCAAGGAAGACGGCACCGTTACCGCCGCCAATGCCTCCGGCATCAATGATGCCGCTGCCGCTGTAGTGCTGATGGAGGCCGCCGCCGCCCAGGCGCGCGGCGCCAAGCCGCTCGCCCGTTTGGTGGGTTACGCCCATGCCGGCGTTGATCCCAAGATCATGGGCATTGGCCCCATCCCCGCGTCCAAGGCGGTGCTGGCCAAGACGGGTCTCAAGCTGGACCAGATGGATCTGATCGAGGCCAATGAAGCCTTTGCCGCGCAGGCCTGCGCAGTGACCAAGGGCCTGGGTGCAGATCCCGCCAAGGTCAACCCCAACGGCTCGGGCATCTCGCTGGGCCACCCGATTGGGGCGACGGGCGCGATCATCACCGTCAAGGCGATCCATGAGCTGCACCGCACCGGTGGCCGCTATGCGCTGGTCACCATGTGCATTGGTGGTGGCCAGGGCATTGCCGCCATCTTTGAGCGCGTTTAAGCCTTAAAGACCTAGCGCAGTCCCCACGGGCAGGTCTTCTACCGGCTTGCCCGCAGCAAAGCGCTTGGCGGCAAACTGCCCTGCCACCTGGGCTTGGCCGCCTTTCACTGCCAGCCAGCTGCCTTCCGGCAAAGCCACTACCTGCTTGTCCGGATTGGCAATCAAAAACTCTGCCAGCCGCTGGTCACGGGTCTCACCCTGGTGGCCCGGCGGCAAGCTGTTGTTGTAGTGCGGGTTGATGCAGAACGGCACCAAGCCCAGCGCATCAAAGCCTTGCGGATCGACGATGGGCATGTCATTGGTGGTGTTGATGGTCAAACCCGCCAGGTTGGCGCCGGCGCTCCAGCCGGTGTACGACATGTGGCCTGCGCGCACCACCTCGCGGATGCGCTCCAGCCAGCCGCGTTGGCGGCATTCGGCCAGCAGCTGGAAGGTGTTGCCACCGCCGACGATGATCGCTTGCAAATCACCCGCCAAAAATTGCTGCAGCGCATCGTCCTGGTGGGCCCCTACCAGCTGCACACCCGTATGCGCAATGGCTTCCTGCACCTGCGCGGTGTAGTCATCCCAGCTCATGGTCACCCCGGCAAAGGGCACAAACAGCGCCTTTTGTACGCCGTTCATCTGGGCGGCCAGCGCTTCGTGGCAAAAGGTCAGATAGCCGCCATCGGGCGCGCGCGAGTTGCTCAACAACAGTAAATGCATAACACCTCTTTCAGTTGGGCAGCCAGCATAGCAGCCGGAGATGCGCAGCGGGGTCACGCAAGCCACTGGCTGCGGGCCCGCCTGCGCAAAGCAGGCGCAAAAAAAGGGACAGGCTGAAAGGCAGATATGCCTCCAGCCTGTCCCTCTTATCAGCCTTATCGAAGACTTACTTGCCGCTGTCCAGACGTGCCTGCATCGCCTTGGCGCGGGCTTCCGATGGGGGGTGCGACGCCATCAAGGAGCCGCCACCACCGCCGCTCAGCTTGGCCAGCTTTTCAAAGGCAGTAACGAGGCCCTTGCGTTCCATCTTCTGCTTGGTCAGCAGGTCAAAGGAGTAGTTGTCGGCGGCCGATTCATTGGCTTGGGAGAACTGTGCATGGATGAACTTTTCACCCAGCTCGCCAGCTTGCGAGGTCGACAGCGATGCCAAGGTGGCATTGCCGCTGCTGGCCGCAATCTGGCGTGCAGCCGAGGTGGCATAAGCCGTTTGCATGCGGCGCTTGCTGTGGCCCAGCGCCACGTGGCCGATTTCATGGCCGATCACGCCGCGCAGCTCGTCGTCATTCATCAGGTCCATCAGGCCGCTGTAGACGCGGATGCAGCCATTGGCCATGGCCCAGGCATTCACATCACTGGTCAGGTAAACCTTGTAGTCGGCCTTCTTGCCTTCGACGTCCTGGGGCATCTTGGCGACCACTTTGGCCAGACGCTGGCTGTATTTGTTGTTGGCAGGTGCCAGCTTGTTTTGTTTGTCCAGCGCGGCGCAGGATTCATCGGACAAAGCCACCACATCGCCATCGGTCAATGTCATGGCCTTCATCGCTGTCGAGCCCGAGTCCATCAGGCCACCCAGATTGCCCGCATCCATGGTCTTGCAACCGGCCAAGGCCATGGCCGCAACCAGGCCGGTAAGCATCAAAGTTTTGCGCATTCGCTATCTCCTTATCGACACGTTGAAAACGTGCATCATAGCGTGCGTTTATTGAAATTATGTTTTCTATACCCCATGGATTACAAACTTTGCTGAACTCCGCCGACAGCCATTCAAGCCGCTTTTTGCACGGCAGCAGGTGACGGTGCCTCGTCTGGTGCGGTCGCCGAGATGGCCTGCAAAACCACGTCACGCTTCAAGGTCGGCACAAAGCTTTCGATGAACTGCAGCGCATAGGCACGCAGCCACACCCCTTTGCGCAGCGCAATGCGGGTGGTGTTGACCTTGAACAAATGCCCGGCATCGATGGCGCGCAGGTTGCGGTCGCGCTCCTCGTCAAAGGCGATGGAGGCAACGATGCCAATGCCCATGCCCAGCTCGACATAGGTCTTGATCACGTCGGCGTCCATCGCAGTCAGCACCACATTGGGGCTGACCTCGGCCGCCGCAAAGGATTCATCAATATGCGAGCGGCCGGTGTAGCCCTGTTCGTAGGTGATGATCGGAAAGCGCACCAGGGACTGCAAAGTCAGGGGGCGGCCGGCTTCCTGCTGCTCCAGCAAAGGGTGGCCGGGCGGCACTACGACCGAGTGGGTCCAGCGGTAGCCCGGCAAGGTGGCCAGGCTGGCATAGCCGGTCAAGGCTTCGGTGGCCACGCCGATATCGGCCGCGCCGCTCAGCAGCATCTCTGCCACCTGGCGGGGCGAGCCCTGGTGCAAATGCAGCGCCACATCGGGAAACTGCTCACGGAAATCACGCACCACCAGCGGTAGCGCATAGCGGGCCTGCGAGTGAGTGGCGGCAATGCTCAACTGGCCGCTGCGGCTGGCATGAAAATCGGCACCGGCGCGGCGCAGGTTTTCGGACTCCAGCAGCAAGCGGTCGACGATCGGCAAAATGGCCTCGCCCGGCGGGGTCAAGCCCGTCAAGCGCTTGCCGGCGCGGATAAAGATATCCACGCCCAGCTCGTCTTCAAGTTCGCGAATCTGGCGGCTGACCCCCGGCTGCGAGGTGTAAAGCACATGCGCCACCTCGGTCAGGTTGTAGCCATTGCGGGCGGCTTCACGCACGGCACGCAGTTGCTGAAAATTCATAACATTCACCTTTTTGGACGCGACCGCCGGGGCAGCCCCCGGCGGCTTGTTCAGCGTCCCTGCTTATTTCTTGGTGTAGATCTGGTCAAAGCTGCCGCCATCGGCAAAGTGAGCAGCATCGGCCTTGGCCCAGCCGCCAAAGGCCTCATCGATGGTGAACAGCTTCAGGCTGGCGAACTGGCTGGCGTACTTGGCCTTGGCCGCTTCGCCGGTAGGCCGGTAGAAGTTGCGGCCGGCAATGTCCTGGCCTTCGTCCGAATACAGGTACTGCAGGTAGGCATCGGCAATCTTGCGGGTGCCGCGCTTGTCCACCACCTTGTCAACGACGCTGACGGTCGGCTCGGCCAGGATCGACAGCGAAGGCGTGACGATCTCGAACTTCTCGGGGCCAAATTCCTTCAGCGCCAGGTAGGCCTCGTTTTCCCAGGCCAGCAGCACATCGCCCTGGCCGCGCTGCACAAAGGTCACGGTGGAGCCACGCGCGCCGGTGTCCAGAATCGGCACATTCTTGAACAGCTTGGCAATGTAGTCCTTGGCACCGGCTTCACCGCCGTAGTTGCGTTTGCCAAATTCCCAAGCGGCCAGGTAGTTCCAGCGCGCACCGCCGCTGGTCTTGGGGTTGGGCGTGATCACCTTGACATCGGACTTGATCAGATCGCCCCAGTCCTTGATGCCCTTGGGATTGCCCTTTTTGACCAGGAACACAATGGTCGAGGTGTAAGGCGCGCTGTTCAGCGGCAGGCGCTTTTGCCAATCGGCCGGCACCAGCTGGCCGTGCTTGTTCAGTGCATCAATGTCACCGGCCAGTGCCAGGGTGGCCACATCGGCTTCAATGCCATCGATGATGGCACGCGCCTGTTTGCCCGAACCGCCATGCGATTGCTTGATGGTCACCGTCTGGCCGGTGGTGTCCTTCCAGTGCTTGGCAAACGCCTGGTTGTACTGGTTGTACAGCTCACGGGTCGGATCGTAGGACACGTTGAGCAAAGTCACCGGCGCTGCGGCCTGGGCATGCACTGCGGTGCTGAAAAATGCAGGCGCAAGCGCCATCAGAGACGCCGCTGCAGCTGCGGCTATCGGAAACTTGATAAAGTGGCGGCGTTGTTGCATGGAACACTTTCAGAATGGCAAAAATCTTGTGGGTTGCAAGGCTTGAACACATTCTGAAACGCTGCCATCAAAACTCAAACTACTATTAATTCAGTTTTTAATGACTGAAAGTTATTAACAAGACGCAAAAGCGCCTGGCTGTGCCGCAAACCCTGGTGGGTGGTGCGGCCGCATGGCACCCGCGCCCTGCCGGCGCCCCAGCGTCAACGCAACGAAGGAAACATCTCCCATGGCACGTATGGTCAACTGCGTCAAATTGCACAAAGAAGCCGAGGGCCTCGACTTTCCCCCTTACCCAGGTGATCTGGGTAAGCGCCTGTGGGAAAACGTCAGCAAGGAAGCCTGGGCGGGCTGGCTCAAGCACCAGACCATGCTGGTCAATGAAAACCGCCTGAACCTGGCCGACCTGCGCGCCCGACAGTACCTGGCCCGCCAAATGGAAAACCACTTCTTTGGCGACGGTGCCGATGCCGCAGTAGGCTTTGTGCCTCCTACCGCTGATTGATACGGCAAACCCTAAAAGTACGAGCCGGGGACCCGTTCCAGGCACAAAAAAATGGCAGCCGAGGCTGCCATTTTTATTTCACTACACGGTGGATTTACTGCAAACTCAGTAAATCATTGATCACTGTAAATATATTATTTAGTAACCAGATCAAAGCCACCGCTCTGGTATTGGAACAGCAGGCAGTTCATACCCGCCACGCAACCGCTTTCATGCACCAGGCCGGCAGGCAAATCGTAGAAAGAGCCGGCGGGGTACTCGGTGCGCTTTCCGTCAATTACCGCGTAAAACGTGCCTTGCACCACCACGGTGGGCAGCGACTGGGTGTGGTGGTGGGTCGGGTTGTCACGGCCAGCGGGGAACAGCACGAAGGCTTCGTAAGGAGCCTTGCCGGTCAGGTCGCCGCGTACATTGGCATACATGATGCCGTTCGAGCCGGTCAATTCGGTCCACTTGAGCTGGGACACCGGCACCGAAACCAGACCATTGGCAGCGCCAGCCGCGCAAGCGATCAAAGAAGAGGTGGCCAGAACGGCATTGAAAGATTGAATAACTTCCTCGATTAAGGCTTGTAGGATTTCGCGTTGCCCTGAATCGATGGCTCTATTCTGTTTATTCCCCTAAAATACAAAAGTAGCCAAATAGACAAGATGCGATAAGATCCGGCCAAATCCACCGATTCAACGCCATGCACACGATCGCTGTTATTGCCTACGACGGGATCAGCCCCTTCCATTTGTCCGTCCCCTGCATCGTGTTCGGGGACGATTTGCTGCGTCTGGGCGCACCGCGCTATGCGCTGCGGGTCTGCGCTGAGCGAACCGGCGCTGTGTCCACCCTGTCCGGATTCGCCATTCAAGTCGAGCACGACCTGGCGGCGCTGGAGCAGGCTGATACCGTCATCATTCCGTCCTGGAGTTCGCCGGAGGCGCAGCCCTCCGCCGCCATGCTGTCGGCGCTGCAAAAGGCCCATGCGCGCGGTGCGCGGGTCGTAGGCCTGTGTCTGGGCACCTTTGTACTGGCCCAAGCCGGGCTGCTGCAAGGGCGCTCGGCTTCTACACACTGGGCCTGGGCCGATGATTTCGCCAAGGACCATCCTGGCGTCAAGCTCGACCGCCATGCGCTCTACACCGATGACGGCAATATCACCACCTCGGCCGGCACGGCTGCCGCCATTGACTGCTGCCTGCACCTGATCCGCGTAGACCATGGCGCAGAAATTGCCAACAGGGTGGCACGCCGCTTGGTCGTTGCGCCGCACCGCCACGGCAACCAATCGCAGTACATTGAGATGCCGCTGTCTGAGACTGAGCGTCCGGATGCCGTCTCCGCTGCGCTGGACTGGGCCATGGCGCATCTCAACGAGCCGATCAATGTGGAGCAGTTGGCGCAAAAAGCGCATATGAGCCCGCGCAACTTCAGCCGCCATTTCAAACGCAAGACCGGTGCCACCATCGTGCAATGGCTGCAGCACCAACGCCTGGCCGTTGCCCAGCGCCTGCTGGAGCGTGGCGATGGCTCCATCGACCAAGTGGCAGAGACGGCAGGCTTTGGCTCTACCGTGTCCTTCCGCCTGCAGTTCACACGGATGTTTTCGATCTCGCCGGCCAGCTATCGCAAGCAGTTTTTGCACCGGGAGGGGTAGGCGCCCTCCCGGCCGCATCGCCGGCGTTCAGGCCGGCGTTCAGGCTGGCATGCACGCAAGCGCGGCATCGCCCAATAGGCAGTCCACGACACACTCCAGCATTTGTTGCACATCCGCCACCTCCACTGCGCCGGGCAAAGACAGCTCGCCGTGCAACACAAACACTGGCCGCTCCCACTTCAGGCCTAGGGCCATCTCGGACAGCGTTCCCATGTTGTAGCCCACGGCGACCAGGCACAGGGCGCTACGGGCAATCAGCGCGTTACGCATTTCACCAATCCCCGTGGGCAAGGCCACGCTGAGATACTGGTTTGCGTTGCGCTCGTCCTCCTCGGGCAGGATGCCGATGGCGACGCCGCCCACTTCGGTGGCGCCTTGTGAGGCCGCAGCCATCACACCGCCGCGCCCTCCGCACACAATGGCCATGCCGGCAGCAGCCAGCGCGCGGGCGATCAGGCGCGCATCGGCGTAAACCTGGCCCTCGGCATCACCCGGCCCGATGACCCCCACCGGCCGGCGGTGGCGCGCCGGGCTCGTCTGGTGCTTGGCCAGCCGCCGCAGCGCCTCGGTCAGCCCGGGCGGCAAGCCCAGCGCATCAATGTGATCCTGCTGCATGTTGTTCACGTAGGCGTGCAATCGCGTCTCCCAATCCCATGACGATGACGCACAGCGCCATCAAAAGCAATGACAAGGTGGATGCGACGCTCAGGTCCGATCCGCCATCGCTGACCTGTGCAAACAGCATCAGCGGAAGAATGTTCAGCTGCGTACCCACCAGCGCCAGTGCCGTGCCGTAGGTGCCCATGGCAATAGCGGCCACCAGGCAGGCGTTGGACACCACCGACGGCGCCACCTCGGCCACCACCGTGTCGCGGAACGCGCGCCAGCGCGTAGCGCCCAAGGTTCGTGCCGCCAGCATGGGTCGCAGGTCGAGGTTGGCAAACACCGGGTAGAGCGACAGCGCCACGCGGGGCACGAGGTAGTAGGCATAGGCGCAGCCCAGGCCGACCGTGCCATAGATCCAGCTGCCCACGGCGGCGCCGTCAAAGCCCAGCGCCACCAGCAGCTGCGTGACAAAGCCCGAGCGCCCAAAGGCCAGGATGAAGCCATAGGCGATCACCAGGCCCGAAAAGGCCAGCGGCAACCCGAGCAAGGTCATCATCCAGCGGCGGCGCTGCAGCGGCTGGCGCCCCAGCTCAATGGCGATCACCGTGCCCACCAGGCCGGAGACCGCGCCGGCGGTCAGGCCCAGCACCAGGGTGTTCAGCACGGCGCGGCCCAGCAGCGAGTTGTTCCACAAGCGGGCAAAGGCGCTGCCGCCGTCCGTCATGGCCTCGGGCACCAGCGATGCCAGGGGCAGCACAAAGAACAGCGCCATAAAGCACCAGGCAGGCCAGGCGCCAAAACGGCGGATCCAGCCGCTCATGAGCGTGCCAGCGTGGCCTGCGCCCAGAGCTGGTCGATCTCAGCCTTCTTGGCCGCCGCCTTGATGACATCGAGCGGACGGATCTGTGCCGCCACCGGCAGCTTGTCGGCCACATCGTCGGGCAGCTTGACGACCGGAACGGCAGGGCGCACGAAACCCTTGGCAAAGAGCTGCTGGCCGACGTCACTCATGATGAAGTTCAGCCACAGCTTGCCGGCGTTCGGGTTGGGGCCGCCCTTGACGAGGCTGATCGCATACGGCGCGGCCACGCTCGCCTCCTTGGGGATGACGACCTCGCAGGCATCGCCCATGCCATCGGTATGCTTGGCCTTGAGGCCATCGTTCTCGTAGCCGATCCAGATGGGGATCTCGCCCTTGATGAACTTGGCATACGGGGTCGTGCCCTCAACGCGCTGCACATTGCCGGCGGCATGCAGCTTGCCCAGGTAATCCGTGCCGGGCTTGACATTGTCCACGCTGCCGCCGTTGCCATAGGCTGCGGCCAAGGTCAGCACCTGGCCCACGCCGGCGCTGCGGGGATCAAGGTAGGTCACGCTGTTCTTGTACTCGGGCTTGAGCAGGTCGGCCCAGCCGGTGGGCACATTCTTGACCAGCTTCTTGTTCACCAGGAAGGCGATGTTCAAGGTATGGATGGTGAACCAGCGCCCTTCCGCCTCGCGGAACACCTCGGGCAATTTGTCGAAGTGGATGGGCTTGAACGGCGCGACCACGTCCTTCTTCGCGGCATCGACGGCCGAGGCCGCGAAGTAGTAGGCCGTATCTGCCTGGGGGCGGCGGCGCATCTTCTCCAGCGAGACCACGGTGGCGGCCGAACCCAGGTCGTTGTAGCCCAGCTCGACATCGGGGTAGCGCTTCTTGAACTCGGCGAACAAGGCTTTCCAGTTAGCCCATTCCGGACCGGTGTCGAAGGACACGCAAAAACCTTCTTTTTTGGCCAAGGCGTAGAGCTCTTTTTCTCCGGCATAGAGCTCCGCGCCCTCTTGCGCCCAAGATGTGCGCTGGACCAGGGCTGCCAAAGGCAAGGCAGCAGCGGCTTGGATGAGATGTCGGCGTTGCATAGCGGTTTTCCTTCGTTGAAAAGTACGGTGTCGTGTTGAACGGATAGGCTGGGCTCAGGCATCCAGCAGGCGAATGTGCTCGGGTGCGATGGCAATGGCCTGGCGTGCGGGCTGCCTGCCTTCGGCCAGAAAGGCGCGCGGCGCGCCCTCCACCGCAAAGTCGTAGCGCGTGAGCGACCCCAGATAGCGACTCGCGCCCGGGCGCCCCTGCAAGGTATTGGTCTGCCCAGGCTGCGGGTCTGGCTCGATATGCTCGGGGCGGATCAGCGCATGTACCTTCTGCCCGGGGCGATAGCTGCCGGTGGGCACGGACAGCTCGGCAAAGCCAAAGTCCACGCGGCCGCCAGAGGCCACCTGCCCTTCCAACATGGTGGAGAGCCCGACGAACTCCGCCACGGCGCGGCAGTTCGGCATCTCGTAAATATCCTTGGGCGTGGCGATCTGCAGCAGCCGCCCTTCCTTGAGCACCGCGACCCGGTCGGCCATGGCCAGCGCCTCTTCCTGGTCGTGGGTGACCAGCAAGGTGGTGGCGCCAAACTGCTGCTGCAGGGCGCGGATCTGGTCGCGCAGATGGCCCCGCACGCTGGCATCCAGCGCGGACAGCGGCTCGTCCAGCAGCAGCGCACGCGGATCGATGGCCAGCGCGCGCGCCAGCGCCACCCGCTGCTGCTGCCCGCCGGAGAGCTGGTGTACGCCGCGCTGCGCAAAATCGGACAGGCCCACCACCTCCAAGAGCTCCGCTGCCCGGGCGTGCCGCTGCGCGGTCGACATCTTGCGCAGCGCCAGCCCGTAGGCCACGTTGTCCCGCACCGACAGGTGCGGAAACAGCGCATAGGTCTGGAACACCATGCCAATACCGCGCTGGTGCACCGGCGTGCCCGCCATGTCCTGGCCAGCCAGTGCGATGCGGCCCTGGTAGCCGGTCTCCAGCCCCGCCACCAGCTTGAGCAAGGTGGACTTGCCCGAGCCGCTGGGGCCGATCACCGCCACCAGCTCGCCCGGGCCAATATCAAAGGACACCTCATGCAGCCCTTGCTGGCTGCCGGGGTAGCGGTAACTGACGTTTTGGAAAGTCAGGCTCATGGGGATTTACGCAAAAGAGAAGAAGACAGCAGTGCCGCCAGGCTGGCCAGCAGCAGCAGGATCACCGTGGCAGCGCAGGCAAAGCCGGTTGCGCCATAGAAGGCCTGCAGCAGCACCACAGGGTAGGTGCGGTTCTGGAAACCAACCAGCAGATTGGAGAGATTGAACTCCCCGATCGACAGCGCCGCCACCATCACCAGCCCGGACAGCATGCTCTGGCGCAGGCTCGGCAGCACGATGCCGCTGAAGCGCTGCCATTCGCCCGCGCCCAAGGTGGCGGCCGCCTGCTCCAGCCGCTCGATGCCGAGGTGGCGCAGGTCCGTTAGCAAGGTGTTGGTGAGATAAGGCAGGGTTGCGATCACATGCGCGGCAATCAGCAGCGGTGTGCTGCCCAGCCAGGGCAAGGTATCGGTGTTGAAGACAATCATGTAGCCGAAGCCCAGCGTGATGGCAGGCACCGCCACCGGCATGGCGCTCACGATGCGGGCGGCGAAGGCGCGTCCGCGCGTTGCGCCCTGGTGCAGGGAATAGGCCAGCGGCAGTGCCAGCACCGCATTGATCGCGCAGGTGGACAGCGCCACGACCAGGCTGGAGATGAAGCCCTTGCGGAACGACGGGTCGTTCCACAGCTGCATGTACCACTGCCCGGTGAAGCCTGAAGGCAGCAGTGAATTGGTCCAGTTCTGCCCGAAGCTGCCCACCGTGAGCAATGCCATTGGCAGCAGCAGATACAGGCCATAAACGATGGCAATGCCACGAACCATCTTGTCTCCCAATAAAAAACGGATACTTTCCTTTTCAGACACGTTAGTGTAGCGATCGCGCCTTATATTGGTATTGCATTGCTGTGACAATACGGCGCCATCATTGAATTAATGGAAACTGTTGTCGCAACTTATCATCAACAAAACTGCTGACCAAGATCTATGAAACGGGACTGCCCCACCATCCAGGAATTGCTCGCGCTCGATGCAGTGGCCCGCTATTCCAGCCTGACCTTGGCCGCCTCCTCGCTGTGCGTGACCACCAGTGCCGTGAGCAAACAGGTTGCCTCGCTGGAAAGCTTTCTGGGCACGGCCCTGCTGCAAAAAGTGGGGCGCGGCGTACAGCTCACCCCCGTGGGTCGGAGCTACTGGCTCAAGATCTCGGGCAGCCTGCGTACCCTCGAAACCGCCACCTACGAGGTCCGCGCCGGCGCGGACAGCCATGCGGTGCTGACGCTCAGCTGCGTGCCGACCTTCTTCACCCGCTGGCTCATCCCGCGCCTGCCCCACTTCCGACAGGCCCACCCCCGCGCTACGCTGAGCTTTAGCCGCCATCTGGCGCCGCTGGAGAACCTGCCAGCCCATGTCGATGCCGCCATCCGCTACAACCCCGCCGACTACGCCGGTGTGGTCAACGAATACATTGCAGGACGCGAGTTTGTGGTGATCGCCTCCAGCGAGCTGATGCAGGGCCTGCACAAGATCAAGGATCCGGCCGACGTGCTAGCCCACACACTGCTGCACCATGAAGAAGCCCAGGGCGCCTGGTCGCAATGGTCTGCGGCCCATGGCATCACCCACCAGCTGCTGATCGCGGGCCCCCGGTTTGCGCAGTACTCGGCCTTGATCCAAGCCGCTCGCTGTGGCCTGGGTATCGCCTTTGTTCCCCTCATCCTGGTCGAAGACGAACTGGCCGAGGGCGTGCTGGTCACGCCGTTTGAAGGCAGCACGGCCGTAGAGCATGGCCACTACCTGTGCTACCGGCCGGACCGCATGCAGTTTCCGGCCTTTACGCAGTTGCGGCAATGGCTGCTGGCGGAGGGTGGCGCTCAGGAAGCCGCTCCAAACCTTGCTGGCCAGCCCTGAGGCCGGGAGCGCCACCAAGGTCTCCGAACCTTCGCAGCATCGACCAGATGGCGAACATTTGTGTGAGCAAGCGCAAGGGCTGGGCCAGACGGCATGCCTCGTAGAGCGGCCAGTAACGGCACCCAAGCCGGTTGCAAACAGAAATCAATCAACCGGATGCCAGTGATAGCATCGCGCGCATCCTCAGTCACCGGCCATCAGTGCCCTGCGTCGATGTTCAAGATCTCTGTACCCAGCTTCGCCCTGGCCCTAACGCTGTCCGCATACGTGCAAGCAGCTGACCTGGCTTCCTTTTGGACCCATACCCAACGGGGTGGCAACAGCTTCAACCGCTTGCCGCCGGATGCCAGCTATTACAAAGCGCTGCGCGGCTATGGCGCCAGCTGGGTGCGCCTGTCGTATGACAAATGGAAGCCCGAGCAGCGCGACTTTTTGATGGGCAATGCTGACCATTACGAAAAACTCGCCGCATCGGACCTGGCCACCCTCAAAGCATCCATCGCCAGCGCGCATGCCGCTGGGCTCAAGGTGGTGATTGCGCCGCTGTCACTGCCTTTGTCACGCTGGTCGCAAAACAACCAGGGGAAGTTTGACGACCGCATCTGGCAGGACAAGGCGCAGTGGAAGGCCGCAGGCCAGTTTTGGCAAGATCTCGCCCGCGCCTTGAAGGACACGCCGGGCATTGCGGCCTACAACCTGATCAATGAACCCGCACCCGAGAAGGGAGGCGGCCTGCCCGAACATGCCAGCAAAGCGGCCATGCAGGCCTGGTATGCCAAGGCCAAGGGCGGTCCGCGCGACCTGCCCGCTTTCTACCGCTACCTCATTGCCCAGATCCGCGCCGTCGACCCGGACACGCCCATCATGGTGGATGCTGGCTGGTATGGCGCCGCCGATGCCTTTGCCTACTGGCCTGAAGCACTCGAGGACAAACGGGTGCTGTACAGCTTTCACATGTACGAACCCTACCAGGCCACGAGCGGTCCCAACCTGAAACGCAAGCAGCCCTACCGCTACCCGGGCGAGGCGCCATTTGCCGGCAAGACCCAGCCCTGGAACAAGCAGCGCGTGGCGCAGTACCTGGATGCCGTCAACGGCTGGGCGCGCTCGCTGTCGATCCCGCCGGAGCAGATCGTCATGGGCGAGTTTGGCTGTGTGCGCATGCTCGATAGCTGCAGCCAGTACCTCGACGATGTTCTGTCTTACGCCGAGGACAAGCGCTACCACTGGGCGTTTTACAGCTTTCGGGAAGATGCCTGGGATGCCATGGACTACGAACTTGGCCAGGCCAAGGTGCACTGGCGCTACTGGGATGCGATGGAAAAAGGCCAGCCCGATCCGCTGAAGCGCAGTGCGACGCCGGAGTTCGAGCCCATCCGCAAGCGCTTGCAGCAGCGCTGAAAGCGCCGTGCTTAACGCGCGCTCAGCAAGGTGGTGCTGGCAGGGCGCCCCGGCACATTCAACGTAGCCACCGGCGCTGGCGTGCTGGCAATGCGCTGGCCCCGGCGCCATACGCCCAGGCGCGCGGCCTTCAGCCGCAAGGCCTCCACCGGGTCCTTGGCATGCAGCAGCACAAAGTCGGCATGGGCGCCCTTTTCAATGCCATAGCCTTGCAGGCCCAGCAGGCGCGCGGGGTTCAGGGTGATGGCATCAAAGCATTGCTGCATGCCGGCGCGGCTGGTCATCTGCGCCACATGCAGGCCCATGTTCGCCACCTCCAGCGCATCGCCCGATCCCAGGCTGTACCAGGGGTCCATCACACAGTCATGGCCAAAGGCAACAGTCAGGCCCGCAGCCATCAGCTCCGGCACGCGCGTCATGCCCCGGCGCTTGGGGTAGGTGTCGTGGCGGCCCTGGATCGTGATATTGATCAAGGGGTTGCTGACAACGCCCAGCTGCGCCTCGGCCATCAAAGCCATCAGCTTGCTGACGTAGTAGTTGTCCATGCTGTGCATGGACGTCAGGTGCGATCCTGTGACGCGGCCATGCAGGCCCAGGCGATGCGTGTGGTAGGCCAGGGTTTCCACATGGCGCGACATCGGGTCGTCCGATTCATCGCAATGCATATCGACCAACTTGCCGCGCTCGGCCGCCAGTTCGCAGAGAATGCGCACGCTCTCAGCCCCATCGGCCATCGTGCGCTCAAAGTGCGGAATGCCGCCGACGACATCCACGCCCAGGTCGAGCGCGCGCTTGAGGTTGTCCAACCCACCCGGAGTGCGCAGCACGCCATCTTGCGGAAATGCGACCAGCTGCAGGTCGATATACGGCGCGACGCGCTTTTGCACATCAAGCATCGCTTCGACCGGCAGCAGGCTGGGGTCGCTGGTGTCGACATGGCTGCGGATGGCCAAAAGCCCGCGCGCCACCGCCCAGTCGCAGTAGGCCAAGGCGCGTTCGACCAGTGCATCATGCGTCAGCTGGGGCTTGAGTTCGCCCCACAGCGCAATGCCTTCGAGCAAGGTGCCGCTTTCGTTGACACGCGGCATGCCGTAGCTCAGGGTGGCATCCATGTGGAAATGCGGGTCCACAAAGGGCGGGCTCAGCAGCAGGCCTTCGGCGTCCACCACCTCGGCAGCAGGCGCCTGCAGGCCCTCGCTCACCTCGGCAATCTTGCCGTCCTGCACAGCGACCGACATGTTCTTGCGGCCATCGGCCAAACTGGCATTGCGAATCAATAAATCAAGCATTTTTTATCCTTGTAGGCAGACCTGGGTCTGCATCGTGGGGCGCGAACCTTGGCTCAGCGCTCGCCTTTGCGGTAGGGTTTCATCAGCGCCTGCGGGTACGCGGCTTTGCGGGCCACCAGCACCAGCGCCACGATCGACAGCAGGTAGGGCAGCATCAAATAGAACTGGTAAGGCACGAGGCCATCGCCCGACTGCTGCAGCCGCAGCTGCAGCGCATCAAAGAAAGCAAACAGCAGCGCACCCAGCAAGGCCTTGCCCGGCCGCCAGGAGGCAAACACCACCAGCGCCACGCAGATCCAGCCCCGGCCGTTGACCATATTGAAGAAAAAGGCATTGAAGGCCGACAGGGTCAAAAAGGCACCGGCCACGCCCATCAGCGCCGAGCCCGCAATGATGGCACCACTGCGCACCGCCATCACCGCCACGCCCTGGCCTTCTGCGGCTTGTGGGTTCTCACCCACCATGCGCACCGCCAACCCGAGGGGCGTGCGAAACAGCACCCAGGCCAGGAACGGCACCAGCAGCAAGGCCAGCAAGGTCAACGCGGTTTGGTCGCTCAAGATCGGAATCGGCAGCCAGTCCATCGCCTCAAACGGCGTGATGGTGGGCGGGGTGTTCACCTTGGGGAAGCTGACCCGGTAGCCGTAGTACGACAAGGCGGTCGCCAGCATGGTGATACCCAGGCCCGAGACGTGCTGCGACAGCGCCAGCCCCACGGTCAGCCAGGCATGCAGGCTGCCCAGCACCGCACCAGTCAGCGCGGCCACCAGCACGCCCGTCCACAGCCCGTGGCCGGCGTACACGGTCAGCCAGCCGGTAAAGGCGCCGGCCACCATGATGCCTTCAATACCCAGGTTCAGCACCCCGGCGCGCTCACACAGCAGTACCCCCAGGGTGCCGAGCAGCAGCGGCGTCGCCGTACGCAGCACGGCCACCCAGAAAGAGGCATTGGCCAAAATATCCATCACGTCGCTCATCGGGCACCTCGCGCTGCGCTTTGTTTTTGTGGTTTGAACATCGCAGCTCTCACTTTCTGCGCAAGCGGTATTGGGTCATCAGGCTGGCCACCAGCACCGACAGCAGCGAGGCAGCCACGATCACATCGGCGATCGCATTAGGCACGCCGACGGCGCGGCTCATGCTGTCAGCCCCCACCAGCATGCCGGCCACAAACACGGCCGAGGCCACGACGCCCAGCGGGTGCAGGCCCGCCAGCATCGCAATCACGATGCCGCTGTAGCCATAGCCGGGCGACATGTCCAGGGTCAGGTAGCTGGTGCGGCCCGCTACCTCAATCGCGCCCGCCAGCCCGGCGAGCCCGCCGGACAGCAGCGCCACCAGCACCACGGTGCGGGTCACCGGCACCCCTGCAAAAGCAGCCGCACGCGGGTTGGCACCTGCAGCGCGAATATCAAAACCCGGCACCGCCCGTTGCAGCAGCAGCCACAGCGCCACCGCCAGGCCCACCGCAATCAGCAAGCCATTGTGCAAACGGGTCTGTGCAATCAGCTTGCCCAGCTCCAAGTCGCCCTGCAGCGCCACGCTCTGCGGCCAACCCATCGCCATCGGGTCTTTCATCGGTCCATCGAGCAGATAGGACACCGCCAGCAGCATGACAAAGTTCAGCAGCAAAGTGGTGACCACCTCGTCCACGCCCAGCTTGGTCTTCATCAAGGCGGGGCCCAGCAGCAAGGCTGCGCCGGCCAATGCGGCTGCCAGCAGCATCAGCGGAAACAGCAGATAAATGGGCAGCTCAAAGCCGGTGCCGCCGTGCATGCCGCCGACGGCCACGGCCGCCACCGCGCCTGCATAGAGCTGGCCCTCGGCACCGATGTTGAACAGCCGGGCCCGGAACGCTACGGCTGCAGCCAGACCGGTCAGGATCAGCGGCACGGCGCGCGTCAATGTCTCGGACAGCGCAAACATGGAGCCAAAGGCCCCTTTGAACAGCGCCACATAGGTGGCACCCACAGGGGCGCCGGCCCATAGCACCAGCAAGCCGCTGATGGCCAAGGTAAATACAATGGCACCCAAGGGTGCGGCCACCATGGCCAGTTTCGACGGGGTCGCTCTTTTTTCTATACGCATTGCAGTCTCTCAGCCCTGGCGCGCAGGCGCTGTCAAAGGGGATCCGGCCATGGCCAAACCAATGGTCTCGCGGCTCCAGTCCGCAAAAGGCAGCACGGGCGACAGATGGCCCTCATGCATCACGCCAATGCGGTCGCCCAGCGCCAGCACCTCGTCCAGATCGTCGGAGATCAAGAGCACCGCAGCGCCTGCATCGCGCGCCGCCAGCAGTTGCTGGTGCACAAACCGCACCGCGCCAATGTCCAGGCCCCAGGTGGGCTGGTGCGCCACAATCAGGCGCGGCGCCATGCCCTCGGCCCCTTGCGGTGCGAGCAGCGCCCGGCCCAGGATCAGCTTTTGCATATTGCCGCCCGACAGCGAACGGGCCGGTGCATCCAGCCCGCCGCCGCGCACATCGAAGTGCTGGGACACATGCTGGGCCTGGCTGCGCGCCTGCACTCTGCGCACCCAGCCCCAACGCGAGAACCAAGGGCTGCGCAGCCGCTCGGAGACGGCGTTTTCCCAGACCGGCAAATCACCGACCACGCCGGTGCCATGGCGGTCTTCCGGTATGCGGGCCACGCCCTGCGACACTAAGGCCAGGGCCGATGCTGGCATCGGCGCGCCCAAATACGTCACTGTGCCCTGCCCTGGGCGGCGCATGCCGCAGAGCATATCGGCCAAGGCCACCTGGCCGTTGCCCGAGACACCAGCAATCGCCACCATCTCCCCGGCCCTTAGTACCAGCGACACATCGACCAGGCGATCACGCGCCGTGGATTTGGCGGAGGCCGTGGTGTGTACATTGCGCAAACTGCAGACCTCGTCGCCAACCTTGGCGGCAGGCTCGCGCTCGGGCAGGCTCACCGCCTCGCCCACCATCCACTGCGCCAGCTGCGCCTGGGTGCTGCCGGCGGTCGGTGCCTCGGCCACCAGCTTGCCGTGCCGCAGCACGGCCACGCGGTCGGCCACGCGCAGCACTTCGCCCAGCTTGTGGCTGATAAAGATGATCGACAGGCCTTGCGCGACCATCTGGGACAAGGTCGCAAACAGCGCCTCGCTCTCCTGCGGGGTCAGCACAGCAGTGGGCTCATCGAGAATCAAAATCTTGGCGCCCCGGTACAGCGCCTTGAGGATCTCCACCCGTTGGCGCTCACCCACCGACAGGCTCCCAACGCGCGCATCCGGGTCAACCACCAGGCCAAACTGCTGGGCCACCGCCACCAGCTTGGCGCGTGCCTGCCGCTTGGCCGACTGCAGGCGCAGCAGCGATTCGCTGCCCACCATGATGTTGTCCAGCACGCTCAGGTTATCGGCCAGCGCAAAGTGCTGGTGCACCATGCCGATACCGGCGGCCAGCGAGGCACGCGGCTGGCCCGGTGGCAGCGGCTGGCCCATCACATCAATGCGCCCTTCATCGGCCACATAGTGGCCAAACAGGATCGACATCAGGGTGGATTTGCCCGCACCGTTCTCGCCCAGTAAGGCGACGATCTCGCCCCGGTGCAGGGTCAGTGAGATCGCATCGTTGGCGACCAGCGGGCCAAAGCGTTTGGTGATGCCATGCAGCTGGAGCACGACAGGAGAAGAACTGGGAGGAGACATCGGTGGGGGCCACTGGGTTCGCTGCTCAGGCGGCGGAGCCTGGTAGCTGGCACAAAAACAGCCCCGGTAGGTGCCGGAGCTGGAAGTTAGCGGCGCTGCGCTTGTAGGGCACAGCGCCTAGGCAATCCAAGCCCGGCTTACTTGGCCGTGGACTTGGGTTGCGAGTCGTCGACCTTCACGACGAACTTGCCCGACAGGATGTCTGCCTGCTTGGCCTGCACCTTGGCGATCAGGTCCGCAGGCAGCTTTTTCTCGAAGGTGCCGAAAGGTGCCAAGGACGAGCCCTTGTGCTTCATCATCGAGTACGGGCCGTAGTCCTCGGCCTTGTAGCTGCCGTCCTTCACGGCCTGGATGGCGCGGCCCACGCTGGGCTCCATGTGCCACAGCGCCGAGGCCACCACGGTATCGGGGTACTGCGCCTGGGTGTTGATCACATTTCCAATCGCCAGCTTACCCTTTTCCTTGGCCGCATCGCTCACGCCAAAGCGCTCGGCATACAGCACGTCCGCGCCCTTGTCGATCATCGCAAAGGTGGCTTCCTTGGCCTTGGGTGGATCAAACCAGCTGTTGATGAAGCTGACGGTGAACTCCACCTTGGGGTTCACTTCCTTGGCGCCGGCCATGAAGGCGTGCATCAAACGGTTGACCTCGGGGATCGGGAAGCCGCCAACCATGCCGATCTTGCCGGTCTTGGTCATGCCACCCGCAACCATGCCCGACAGGTAGGCCGGTTCCTGGATGTAGTTGTCAAACACGCTGAAATTGGGCGCCTGCACCTTGCCGGACGAGCCCATCACAAAAGCGGTCTTGGGGAAATCCTTGGCGACCTTGCGGGCGGCGGATTCCACCCCAAACACCTCACCAAACATCAGCTGTGCGCCACCGGTGGCGTATTCGCGCATCACGCGCTCGTAGTCGGCATTGGCCACGTTCTCGCTGGACTTGTACTCGATCTCGCCCCGCGCCTCCGCCGCCTTCAGTGCCTCGTGGATGCGGCTGACCCATTGCTGCTCATACGGCACGGTGTACACCGCCGCGACCTTTACCTTGCTCTGCGCCCAAGCCGGTGCTGCCGACAGGCCGGCCAGCGCCAGCGGGAGCGCGGCCAGGCAGGTTTGAACAATACGACGCCGTGTAGTCATCAAGAAACTCCTAAAGGGTGGGATCCACTTGCGATCAAGTGGGCGGGCGAGAGAAGCAAGTTCTGTACCGTGTCTTGCGCCACCGTGGCGCTGAAGCGTGCGTTTGCTCTGTTTTCAAGAGCAAACTTAAGTTGATGGAGCGAAAGCAGCAGGCCTTGCAGTCCTAGGAACACGCACAAAACGGAGCACCACGCAATGCGTATATACACAGCGCGCCGCGCATTTTAACCACTTATGCCGCAGCTAAAACCGTATTTTCGCCATGCCAGCCCCTTCAGCAAGCGGGCTGTCCCTATGGTCGGGACTGCATCCATCGCGATAGGCATGAAAAAACCGCCATGCATTGCGGCATGGCGGTCAAGATTTCTAGACACCCGTGACCGCGCTTAGCGCGAACGTGTGCAGTGGCAGGCGGTAGTCAATGGCTGCGACGCAGCTTCATCACAATCGGCATCGCAATCGTCGCCATGCGGATCAGCTTGCGCGGGCCCACCAGCAAGCCAATACCGACCAGCCCTGCACAGACGACCGGATGCTCGCGGCCAAAAACAACCAGTCGCTCCACCAAGGTGCCTTGGCCCAAAGGTGAAGCGGCGTGTGCCACACCGCTGTCGCGGCGCAGCGCCATCGCCTGTTGGCGCGCCAGGCGGCGCCCGTCGATACGCTCGCGTTGCGTCTGGATGCGCTGCAGCACATCGCGCGCCTCCGGATCGGTCACTTGCAGCAACTGCAGCTCAGCGTCTTTGCTGGGGTTGGTCATCGCGTCGGTCCTTTGCATTATTTGAGACGTCCCTTGACGGCTTGCCAGTCTTGGCGCAGCACGGTCTTGGTCAGCCTGAAAGGATTGGCGGCCTTCTTGGTGGTCAGGTAAATAAAGGCCAGAACACCCAGCCACAGCACCAGCCAAACACCGGCGACCAGCCAGGTGGCCAGCATGCGGTTTGGCGTATCCCAGAAGGAAATGATGATGGCGCCCGAGAGCACCGTCAACGCGACGATGGTCAGACCCGCGACCACCAAACCCATCAGGACCAACCAGATCAGGTTCTTCTTCTGCTCCTGCCATTCAATGGCCAGCAGATCCATTCGGTCTTCGGCAGCTATCGCGCTTTCCGACAGCAAAGCGCGAAACCGCGCCAGCATGTCGTCCACGCCCAGCACTGACAACCAGTTCATGGACTCTCCTCGTGCATATGGGGCCGCTCAGAGCCCCTTGTTCTAGGTGTTGGCCCAGCGGGCCAGCCAGCGCGGCCCGCAGGCCAAATCTGGCAGCGTGGCTTAACGGCGCGAGAAGATAAAGCCGATCAACGCACCCACAGCCAGCGCAGCACCGGCAACGCGCCATGGCTCGTCGTGTGCATAGCGGTCTGCCGCCAGTGCAGCTTCCTTGGCTTGGCGGGCGGCCTCTTGCGCAGCGCGCACAGCGCCCTCGCGGGCATCGCCTGCGCTGTCTTCCAGGCGTTGGCGCAGTTGCTTGATGTCAGGGATGCTGTCCAGGTCCTTGCTCGACAGCACGCCGCGCAGGTCGCTCACCAGTTTTTCCAGATCAGCCTGGGCATTCTCAACGGTATCGCTCAGCAAATTGGATTTACGCATGTTCATCATCCTTTTCTTGGTCAGGCTACAGGAAAGTGTCGCACCCGCGATGCAGCGGACATACCAGTCGTTGCATAGCGAGTGCTCCGTTACATGTTAACGGAGAAATCCGCAGCCCCAGGTTCCGATATGCACCCCTGCCTGTCAGAAGATTCCGACTATCGCCGTCAAAAAGCATCTATATGTCGTTTTTGCAGCACTTTTGTCAGACAGCGGGATTCTCCACGGCCACGCGCACGGCCTTCGCAATTGCCAAGCAGCTAGTGAGTCCAGGCGATTCAATACCCAGCAAATGGAACAGGCCTGGCGCACCATGCACCTCCAGGCCCTGCAGCACAAAATCGGCATCCGGCTTGCCAGGGCCGCTGATCTTGGGCCGGATACCGGCATAGCCTGCCGCCAGCGCACCGTCTTGCAACGCCGGCCAGTAGCGGCGCACTGCAGCATAGAAGGCATCGCCGCGTGCAGCATCCACCACCAGGTCGTCGGCACGGTCCACCCACTGCACATCCGGACCAAACTTGGCCTGGCCGCCCAGGTCCAGGGTCAGGTGTACGCCCAGGCCGCCCACTTCGGGGACCGGGTAGACCAAGTGCTTGAACGGTGCGCGGCCGCTCAAGGTGAAGTAGTTCCCTTTGGCATAGTGAGCCGTTGGCAGTTGCGATAAGTCAGCGCCTTCAAATTTGCGCGCCAAATCGGGCGCCCACAGACCTGCGGCATTGACCACGGTCTTGGCCAGCAGCTCGGTGCCATCTTCGGTGCCCAGCAGGATACCGCCGTCCTGGCAGCGCGCAGCGGCCAGCGGGCTGTTGAACACCACCATGCCGCCGGCGTTTTCCAGATCGCCCTGCAGGCTCAGCATCAGCCCATGGCTGTCCACAATGCCGGTGCTGGGCGAATGCAAGGCGGCCACGCATTCCAGTGCGGGCTCCAGTGCTCTTGCCTCGTCGCCGCTCAGCAGCACCAGGTCATCGACGCCGTTGGCGGTGGCATGGCGGGCAATGTCTTGCAGCTTGGCGCGCTGCGCCTCCGAGGTGGCCACAATCAGCTTGCCGCAGCGCTGGTGGTCCACACCGCGCTCTTGGCAGTAGGCATACAGCAGGGCCTTGCCCTCCACACACCAGCGCGCCTTGCGCGAGCCCTGGGCGTAGTAGATGCCGGCGTGGATCACCTCGCTGTTGCGCGAGCTGGTACCCGTGCCAATGGCATCCTGCGCCTCCAGCACCAGCACCTCACGGCCGGCCAAGGCCAGCTCACGCGCAACCGCCAGCCCCACCACACCCGCACCAACCACCACGCAATCGACAATATCGGCCACTGGCTCGCTCCTATGCTTTTTTGTATGCCTGCCAGCTTAGCGCCTGGCGCATCGCCCAAAAGCAAAAAGCCGGTTAAAAACCGGCTTTCGTCAGCGTTGCCTGCCAAGGGCCGCAGGGGCCCAGCAGGTGGCGTCTTCTTACTTGTTGTAGTTGGCAATGCCGTCCACGATTTCCTTGTGGGCTTCGTCCACGCCCTTCCAGCCCAGCACCTTCACCCACTTGCCCTTTTCCAGGTCCTTGTAGTGCTCGAAGAAGTGCGAGATCTGCTGCAGCACCAGGTCATGGATGTCGCTCAGGTGGTTGATCTTGTCGTAGGACGGCAGCAGCTTTTGGGTAGGCACGGCCAGCACCTTGCCGTCCACGCCCGATTCGTCTTCCATCTCCAGAATGCCGATGGCGCGGCAAGGCACGACCACGCCGGTGGGCAGTGGGAAGGGGGTCATCACCAGCACGTCCACCGGGTCGCCGTCGCCCGACAGGGTTTGGGGCACATAGCCGTAGTTCACCGGGTAGTGCATGGCGGTACCCAGGAAGCGGTCCACGAACACGCAGCCCGAATCCTTGTCCACTTCGTACTTCACAGGAGCGGAGTTGGCCGAGATTTCGATCACAACATTGAAGACTTCAGGGGCCTTGGAGCCAGGGGTCAGTTTTTCGAAGGACATGCGATTCCTATGAGGTCAATTGAATGGAGTGCATGGAAGCGTGCATAAAAAGACTGCCAGCCACCAGCAAAACCCCGTGATTTTAGGTGCATTGGACGCCTGCCTTCCAAAAAATGCCCGCTGCCTGGGCAAATCGCCCGGTCAAACCCGTGACAAACGCGGGCTCATCCCGGTAGGCGCGGGCCCATTCCTGCGCTATCGTGGAGGTCGTTTTGAGCCTGCCACCGGGCAGCCTCAGCCGCCTATTGCCCCAGAACGGAACCTCTCCATGCAACTGCATTACATCGCCAACGCCTCTGTGCCCTCGCTGTCGGGCAAGACCATCGCCGTCATTGACCCATCGGACGGCCAAGCCTTTGATGAAATCCAGCGCGGCAATGCGGAAGATGTGGACCACGCGGTGCAAGCCGCCCGCCTGTGCTACGACAACGTCTGGCGCAAGCTGAGCCCCGCTGAACGCAGCCGCCTGATGATGCGCCTGTCAGCCAAGGTGCTGGAGCATGCCGATGAGTTGGCCGCCATCGAGCAGCGCGACTGCGGCAAGCCCACCAAGCAGGCCAAGGCCGATGCATTGGCGCTGGGCCGTTATTTTGAGTTCTATGCCGGCGCGGCCGACAAGCTGCATGGCGAGACCATTCCCTACCCCAACGATTTCAGTGTGCTGACCTGGCGCGAGCCCCATGGCGTGACCGGCCACATCGTGCCCTGGAACTACCCGATGCAGATTTTTGGCCGCTGCGTGGGCGCGGCGCTGGCAGCAGGCAATGTCTGCGTGGTCAAACCGTCGGAAGACGCATGCCTCAGCCTCATCCGCGTGGCGCAGTTGGCGGCCGATGTCGGCTTCCCCGCCGGCGCCATCAATATCGTCACCGGCTTTGGCCATGAGGTAGGCGACGCGCTGGCCCGCCACCCCGATGTGGACCACATCAGCTTTACCGGCAGCCCCCGCATTGGCACCTTGATCGAGCAGGCCGCTGCCGAGCGCCATTGCCCCTGCACCTTGGAGCTGGGCGGCAAGAGCCCGCAGATCGTGTTTGCCGATGCCGATCTGGATGCCGCCATCCCGACCATCATCAACGCCATCATCCAGAACTCCGGCCAGACCTGCTCGGCCGGCTCGCGCCTCCTGGTCGAGCGCAGCATCTATGAGACCTTGCTGGCACGCCTGGGCAGCGCCTTTGAGGCCCTGCGCGTCGGCCCCGCCAGCCTGGACTTGGACCTGGGTCCGCTGATCCGCCAGACCCAGCAGCAACGCGTCTGGGATTTCCTGAGCGATGCGCACAACGACGGCATCTCCATCGTCGCCCAAGGCCAGATCATCGACGAGGCGCCCGAAGGCGGCTACTACCAGGCGCCTACCTTGCTGCGCGATGTGCCGGTGGACCACCGCCTGGCCCAGGAAGAAATCTTTGGCCCCGTGCTGAGCGCGATGGCCTTCGACAGCGAAGAAGAAGCCATCAAGATGGCCAATGCCACCCAGTTTGGCCTGGTGGCCGGCGTCTGGACGCGCGACGGCGGCCGCCAGTTCCGCGTGGCCAAGCGCCTGCGCAGTGGCCAGGTCTTTATCAACAACTATGGCGCCGGTGGCGGCGTGGAGCTGCCCTTTGGCGGTACCAAGGCCAGCGGCCATGGCCGCGAAAAGGGCTTTGAGGCGCTGTATGGCTTTACTACCCTGAAGACCGTCGCCATCCGCCACGGCTGATAGGAACGGCGGGCGCACAACGCGCCCCTCTGCCCCACGCGCCGCCCCTGCTTTGCAGCGGCGGCGCGATTGTTTTTACAATGCAGGGCTGTGCGCAGCGACCGGCCTCCCCTGTCACCTGCTGCACAGACAGCCCGCAGCAACAGTCGCATAGTGATCAGCACTGTTGGCATGGCAGCGCAGCCCCATTGCGCCGTCTGCACCAAACCGGGTCATTCATAAAAACCAATCCCACCGCGACATCCTCTCCCATGCCTTTGTCCCCCGTCCCCAACCGAGTCCCTAAACATTTGCGTGATGTGCGTTACCGCAGCTTCGAGCGCGAGGATGGGCTATGGGATGTGGAGGGTGAGCTGGTGGATACCAAGGCCTATGACCTGGTGCTGTCCGGCGAGCGCAAGCGCAAAGCCGGAGAGCCCATTCACCATATGTGGATTCGCTGTACCATTGATACAACACTTACAGTTGTGGCCATCGAGGTGGCCATGGATGCCCACCCGCTCGGCGAGTGCCCCCTGGCCCTGCCTGCGATGCAGAAAATGGTGGGCTGCTGCATGGCCCGGGGGTGGCGCAAGGCCATTGAGGCCAACCTGGGCAACATTGAGGGCTGCACCCACATGCGAGAGCTGCTGTTCAACATGGCCACCGCCGCTTTCCAGAGCGTGAACCAGGCCTTCGCCCGGCCTCAATCGGACCAGCCACCCCGCCATCTGGGGCAGTGCAAGGGCTGGGATTTCAATGGCGCAGGTGTGGCCACCATCTACCCCCAGTTTGTCGGTTGGCAGGCTACCAAGCCAGTCGGCACCGGCGCTGCAGCGGTGGCAACCACTAGCGATAGCGCGGCGGACAAGCCCGCAACGGGCAGCTCCAGCGAGGGCTGATCGACCGCCCGGCCACCTATGTTTATTCACTGAACCTACTGCCTCAAAACATCAGCTGAAGAGAACCGTCCGCGATGCCAAAGCCTGCTTAACGCAGGCTTTTTGTCGTCCGCAATGGCGATCGGTACCGGCTTGCAAGCGGTGCTCAGTCTGCACATTACCGAATAATCCTAGTATTAACCCTAGGTCATTAGAGCGGCAAAAATAATGGGCGTGTTCATTCAAAACTAAAAATCGTTGAACAATTTCTAATATCACACCCCACAAACGAATCTTTGAAACCTACAAAATTTAATTATTGTTGAAACCCCGTATAGCGCTGCATTGCAATAAATGTTAATTTTGGCAAGCAATTCACCAGCATAGCAGCTGCCATTAATGCACGCGCTGTGGCTGTTGATCGTATTCATCCCGGGCAGCATCCGCTGCGCCATATTTCCCTCAAGAAGGAGCCGTCATGAAGCGTCGAGTTTTTTGTGCCACCGCCACCCTGGTTGCCAGCATGGGGTTTGCTGCCGCAGCCGCTGCCCAAACCAAATGGGATTTCGCCACGGCGTATGCGCCATTCAACTTCCACTCCAAGAACAATGAACAGTTCGTCAAGGACGTGGACGCTGCCACCAGCGGCAAGCTCAAGATCACTCCCCACTTTGGTGCATCGCTTTTCAAAATGCCCGAAATCAAGCGCGCCGTGCAAACCGGTAATGCGCAGATGGGTGAGTTCTTTCTGGTGAGCTTCCAGAACGAATCGCAAATCTTTGGCGTAGATGGCTTGCCCTTCCTCGTCAACAACTACGACGACGCCTACAAGCTCTACCAAGCCCAAAAGCCCGCGCTGCAAAAGCTGCTGGACAAGCAAGGCCAAGTCTTGCTGTATTCGGTGGCCTGGCCACCCCAAGGCATCTACACCAAGAAGCCGATCAACTCGGTCGCTGACCTCAAGGGCATGAAGTGGCGCGTCTACTCGCCCACCACCGCCCGCATTGGCGAGCTGATTGGCGCGCAACCCGCCACCGTGCAAGAGGCTGAACTGTCCCAGGCCCTGGCCACCGGCGTGGTCGATGGCCTGATCACCTCCAGCGCAACCGGTGCCGACAACAAGCTGTTCGAGAACCTGAAGTACTACTACAACGTGCAGGCCTGGATCCCCAAGAATGCCGTGACCGTCAGCAAGAAGGCGTTCAACGCGCTGGGTAAGCCCGAGCAGGAAGCGGTGCTGAAGGCGGCCGCTGCTGCGGAAGAGCGCGGCTGGAAGGAATCCAAGGAAGTGGATGCCAAGTCGCTGGCCACCTTGAAGCAAGGCGGCATGAGCATCGAGCTGCCATCGGCCCAGCTCAAGGCTGACCTGGCCAAGGTGGGTGAGACAGTGGTCAAGGAATGGACCGACAAGGCCGGCGCCGAAGGCAAGGCCATTCTGGACGCCTACAAGGCCGCCAAGTAATCCATGGCCCACGCTGTGCAGCTTGGTGCAAGCCCCGTGCTTGAACCGGCTGCACAGTCCGCAACCTTTACTGCTTTGAATGACAAGCATGCGCAAGCTATTAAATGGACTGTATGACGCCTCTGCCTGGTTGGCAGGGCTGTCGATGATCGGCATCCTGGTGATGGTGCTGCTCACCGTGGTGAGCCGCCTGATCGGCTTCAGTGCCCCTGGCACCGATGCCTATGCCGGCTATGCCATGGCCGGAGCGGGCTTTATGGCCCTGGCCAGCACCCTTAAAAAAGGCGAGCACATCCGTGTGACCTTGCTACTGGGTGCGCTCAAAGGCGCTGCCCTCAAAACCATGGAGGTGATTGCGCTAGTGATCGCCACCATCCTTTCGGGCTTTTTGGCGTTTTACTCCGCGCGTCTGGTCTGGCAATCCTGGGAGATCGACGACATCTCCGTGGGCATGGACGCCTCGCCGCTGTGGATTCCGCAACTTTTTATGGCACTGGGTACCCTGGTGTTTTTTATCGCCTTTTGCGACGAGCTGGTACTGGAGCTGACAGGCAAACGCCAGGCTGTGGTCAAAGAGGACGCCCACCATGAATGAAATTACCGCCAGCATTGCGCTGATCGTGGTGCTGCTGGCCCTGTTGGGCGGCGGCGTCTGGGTGGGTCTGACCTTGGCCGGGGTGGCCTGGTTTGGCATGGAGTTCTTCACCGCCCGCGCGGCTGGGGACGCGATGGCGATGACCATCTGGGGCTCATCCAGCAGCTGGACCCTGACGGCCCTGCCGCTGTTCGTCTGGATGGGTGAGATTCTCTACCGCACCAACCTGTCAGAGAGCATGTTCCGTGGCCTCGCGCCCTGGGTCAACCTGCTGCCTGGTCGCCTGCTGCATACCAATGTGATCGGCTGCACGATTTTTGCAGCGGTGTCCGGCTCTTCGGCGGCTACTTGCGCCACCGTGGGCAAGATGAATGTGCCTGAGCTGATGAAGCGCGGTTACCCCGAGAACATGGTCATCGGCTCCCTGGGCGGCCCGGCCACCCTGGGCCTGCTGATTCCGCCATCGATCATTCTGATCGTCTACGGTGTGGCGGCAGAGATGTCGATCTCCAAGCTGTTCATGGCCGGCGTGCTGCCCGGCATCATGCTGGCGCTGATGTTCAGCGGCTGGATCATCGTCTGGTCCCTGCTCAACCCCAGCAAGATCCCCAAGGCCGATGGCACGATGAGCTTCAAGCAAAAGCTCTATGAGTCGCGCCACCTGATCCCGGTGGTGCTGCTGATCGCCTCGGTGATCGCCAGCATCTACTCGGGCATTGCGACCGCCACCGAAGCCGCTGCGATTGGCGTGCTGGGCTCGTTGATACTGTCTGCCGCGCAGGGTGCATTGACCTGGAAGAACTTCAAGGATTCGCTGTTCGGTGCCACGCGCCTCTACTGCATGATCGCCTTGATTCTGGCCGGTGCCTCGTTCATGACCCTGTCGATGGGCTATATCGGCCTGCCACGCCAGCTGGCCGAGTTCGTTGGCAGCCTGAACCTGTCGCCTGCGATGCTGATCGTTGTGCTGGGTATCTTCTACATCCTGATTGGCTGTTTCCTGGATGGCATCTCCACCATCGTGCTGACCATGGGTGTGGTGCTGCCGATCATCCAGGCGGCCGGTATCGATCCGCTGTGGTTCGGCATTTTCCTGGTGATCACCGTGGAGACTGCGCAGATCACGCCACCCGTGGGCTTTAACCTGTTTGTGCTGCAAAGCATGACGGGCAAGCAGATCACCTACCTGGCCCGTGTCTGCGCGCCCTACTTTGTGCTGATGGTGATGGCCTTGGCGATTCTCTGGTTCTTCCCCGAGATCGTGACCGTGCTGCCGAACAACATGTAAACCTCGCGTTGATCCGCTACGAACCGGCTGCTTAGGCAGCCGGTTTTTTTCGCCTGCCTCAGCGCGGTACTACATCAACACATCAGCAACGCCTGCTGCTCCTGCACCGTGCCCTGCAAAAAGCGCCAGACGACCTGGATACCGGGCAGCGAGCGCAGCTCCGGCGGCATCGACATCCAGAAAGTGCGGGTGAACTGCGCATGCTCGGGCAGCACGCGCTGCAGCAAAGGGTCCTTGTCGGCCAGAAAGCCCGGCAGCACGCCCAGGCCCGCGCCGGTGCGCACGGCGGTGTACTGCGCCAAGATGCTGGTGCTGCGAAAGCTGAAGCGCTGGGGCGCGCTCAGGCTGTCGAGAAACTGCAGCTCTTTGGTGAACAGCTGGTCATCCACATAGTGCACAAAACGGTGGCTGGCCAGGCCCTCGGTCGAGGTTATCAGCGGGTGGCGGGCTAGGTATTCGCGCTGGCCATACAGGTACAACCGGTACTCGGTCAGGCGGCTGGTCACAACGGTATCGCGCACGGGGCGATCGAGCGAGATGACGATATCGGCCTCGCGGCGCGAGAGCTGCAGCATGCGCGGCACGGCCAGCAGGTCGATGGTCAGCAAGGGATAGCGCTGGGCCAGCAAGGCCAGGTGTTTGGCCAGCACCTGGGTGCCAAAGCCTTCGGTGACGCCAATGCGCACCACGCCGCTAGGCGTCTCAGAACTCTGGCTGGCGGCGATGGGGGCGATGCCACGCGCAATCTGGTCCATGGCCTCGGCGCGCGGCTGCAGCTGGCGGCCGGCATCGGTCAGCTTGTAGCCGCTGCCCTCGCGGGTGAACAAGGTGGCGCCGAGCTGCTTTTCCAGCGCCTGGATGCGGCGCGACACCGTCGTGTGCTCCACGCCCAGCGCCTTGGCCGCACCCACCAGGGTGCCCGCCTGCACCAAGGCCCAGAAAAAGCGCAAATGATCCCAATCCATGCCAGCCCCTTGTCGATGTTGCACAGCATTATTGTGCAAATTTGCAACATTGGGGCGGCAGACCAGGAGGCGGACTGTCTCCTATCAGGCGCGTTGTGCGCGCTTGCGTTGCCAGGCGTAAGCCAGGCCCAGCAGCACAAACCAGGCGGGGGTGGCGATCAGCGCCTGGCGGGTGTCCAGCTCCAGGGTAAGCAGCACCAGCACGGCGGCAAAGAACGCCAGGCAGGCCCAGCACATAAACACACCACCGGGCATACGGTAGTTGGATGTGCGGTGCAGCTCTGGCCGCTGCTTGCGGTAGCTGATATAGGACAGCAGGATCAGCGACCAGACAAACATGAAGAGGATGGCCGAGACGGTGGTCACCAGGGTGAAGGCTTCGACCAGATTGGGGATGAGCCACATCGTCACGGCACCGCCCATCAGGCAGACGCAAGAGAACAGCAGGCCGCGCGAAGGCACGCTGCTGGCTGAGAGCTTGCCAAAGGCACGCGGTGCGTCGCCCTTGAGCGCCAGCCCAAAGAGCATGCGGCTGGTCGAGAACACGCCGCTATTGGCAGACGAGGCGGCGGAGGTCAGCACCACAAAATTGATCACGCTGGCCGCTGCGGGCAGGCCAGCCAGCACAAACAGCTCGACAAAGGGGCTCTTGCTGGGCACCACATCGCGCCATGGGGTCACCGCCATGATGGCGATCAGCGCGCAGACGTAGAAGATGATGATGCGAATCGGGATCGAGTTGATCGCGCGCGGCAGCGTGCGGTGCGGGTCCTTGGCCTCGGCGGCGGTGGTGCCCACCAGCTCAATCCCGACAAAGGCAAACACCGCTATCTGGAAGCCGGCAAAAAAGCCCATCGCCCCATGGGGGAAGAGCCCCCCATCGTTCCAGAGGTTGGCGATGCTGGCCTGGCGCCCGGACGGCGAGCTAAAACCGGTGCTGACCATGTAGAGGCCCGTGCCCACCAGGGCCACAATCGCCACAATCTTGATCATCGCAAACCAGAACTCGACCTCGCCAAACAGCTTGACGGTCAGCAGGTTGAGCGACAGCAGCAAGGCCACGCAGGCGATCGCCGGTGCCCACTGCGGCAGATCCGGCCACCAGAACTGGGCATAGGCCGAGATCGCAATCACATCGGCAATGCCGGTGATGATCCAGCAGAACCAGTAGGTCCAACCGGTAAAGAAGCCGGCCCAGGGGCCCAGCAGGTCATCCGAGAAATCGATGAAGGACTTGTACTGCAGGTTGGACAGCAGCAGCTCGCCCATCGCCCGCATCACAAAGAACAGCATGATGCCGATGATGGCGTAGACAAGGACGATGGAGGGGCCCGCCAGGCTGATGGTTTTGCCCGAGCCCATGAAGAGCCCTGTGCCGATGGCGCCACCGATGGCGATCAGCTGGATATGGCGGTTGCTGAGATTGCGTTGGAGATCATCGGTGCCAGGCTCGGCCCCCGATTGCTCCGCTGGGGCCTGTTTGCTCATGGGATGACGCGCAGTAGGTTAGCGAAAAAAGAGGTGCGGCCTCCGTGCTGTAGCCCGGACGCACCGCAAAGGTGCGCAAGGATAAAACAGGGTCTGGACTAAAAGTTCCAAAAGGTTATTCTGTTGCGCAACTAATTGTGCAAAGCCACCAGTTTTCCGCCTACGCGCTGTGCCAATGCCTGCAAAGGCGCGACAGCGCTGGTTTCCAATACAGACAGCGGATAACTATCGCTATCAATGTCGAAACAGACCAAATCCAGGTTCTGGCTGCGCAGGTAGTCGCCCGCTTCCTGCAAGGCCTCATGGTTCAGCGCTTTGCTGCGTGCCAGCGCCTGCCAGTCCAAACCACGCAGTTGCACCGTTTGCAGCTGCTGCAGCGCCCAGATGGCGTCGTCCATGTTCAGCTTCCAGTCCAGCTCGAAGTTCTGCCTGCGGCGCTGCAGGCCCTCGACCAGTGCCAGCCACGGCGTCACATGCTCAGCCTCGTCCATCCCCCGGTTGACCAGGTCATCGGCAAAGCGATCGAGGTACTGCGCTGGCTGCTCGATGGCCTGCCGCACCTCGCCCCACAGCTCCTCCCTATCCTCCAAGGCCAGCGCCTGGCCGAGGGCCATGCACAAGGCCTGCCAATCGTCCATCGTCGGCTCGGTTGCTGGCTCCGGCGCAAGCGCGGATGCGGAGTGTGCGTCTTGCACAGGCGGCTTGGCGCCCAACAGCTGAGCAATTCTGTCCAACCAACCCATGCCGGTCTCCTCGTTACAAGCGATCAAAACAGTATGCACCAGGCAGCCAGAAGGCAACTGCCTGTGCAACCCCGCACAGCCATGTGCAGCCAACCGCTTGCCTGGGCGAATGCGCACATCTACCATGGGCATCAACGGTAGCTTGCCCGCTGGCAGCCTGCCGCCGCTCGTTACCCAAGATATTCTGGAGACAAACATGAACGCACCGCAATCCACCAGCACCTTGGCGCCCACCGTCAAGCTGTTGATCAACGGCCAGTTGGTCGAATCCAAGACCACACAATGGCGCGACGTCGTCAACCCTGCGACGCAGCAGGTGCTGGCCCGTGTGCCTTATGCCACGCCGGAAGAAATCAACGCCGCAGTGGCCAATGCCAAGGAAGCGTTCAAAACCTGGAAGAAGACGCCGATCGGCGCGCGCGCCCGCATCTTCCTCAAGCTCCAGCAGCTGATCCGCGAAAACATGAAAGAGCTGGCCGCCATCCTGACGGCCGAGCAAGGCAAGACCCTGCCTGATGCCGAAGGCGATGTCTTCCGTGGCCTCGAAGTGGTGGAGCATGCGGCCAATATCGGCTCCCTGCAGCTGGGTGAGCTGGCCAACAATGTGGCTAATGGGGTTGACACCTATACCTTGAACCAGCCTCTGGGTGTGTGCGCTGGCATCACCCCCTTTAACTTCCCGGCGATGATCCCGCTGTGGATGTTCCCGATGGCCATTGCGACCGGCAATACCTTTGTGCTCAAGCCCTCCGAGCAAGACCCGATGGTCACCATGCGCCTGTGCGAGTTGGCGCTGGAAGCCGGTGTGCCGCCTGGCGTGCTGAACGTGATCCACGGCGGCGAAGACGCCGTCAATGCCATCTGCGACCACCCCGATATCAAGGCGATCAGCTTTGTTGGCTCGACCAAGGTGGGCACCCATGTCTACAACCGCGCATCGCTGAACGGCAAGCGCGTGCAATGCATGATGGGCGCCAAGAACCACGCCATCGTGCTGCCGGACTGCAACAAGGAGCAGTCGCTCAACGCGCTGGCAGGCGCCGCATTTGGTGCCGCGGGTCAGCGCTGCATGGCCTTGTCGGTGGTGGTGCTGGTGGGCGAGGCCCAAAAATGGATCCCTGACCTGGTCGCCAAGGCCAAGACCCTGAAGGTGTCGGCCGGCACCGAGTCCGGCACCGATGTGGGCCCGGTCGTGTCCTGCCAGGCGCTGTCGCGGGTGGAAAGCCTCATCGAGCGCGGCATTGCCGATGGCGCCAAGCTGGAGCTGGATGGCCGCAAGCCGTCGGTCTCCGGTTTCGAGAAGGGCAACTTTGTCGGCCCTACCGTGTTCTCCGGCGTCAAGCCCGGCATGGCCGTGTATGACCAGGAAGTGTTTGGCCCGGTGCTCTGCATTGCCGAAGCGGCCGATATTGATGAAGCCATTGCCTTTATCAACGCCAACCCGAATGGCAACGGCACGGCCATCTTCACGCAAAGCGGCGCCGCTGCGCGCAAGTTCCAGGAAGAGATCGATGTCGGCCAGATCGGCATCAATGTGCCTATCCCTGTGCCGGTGCCGCTGTTCTCGTTCACCGGCAGCCGTGCGTCCAAGCTCGGCGATCTGGGCCCCTACGGCAAGCAAGTGGTGATGTTCTACACGCAAACCAAGACGGTCACGGCCCGCTGGTTTGACGACAGCACCATCTCGCATGGCGTCAACACCACCATCAGCCTGAAGTAAGCGCAAGGCACCGGCGGCCCCATTGGCGGGCAGCCGGTGTTTTTGCGGCGATGATGGCAGCTATGCCTATCTCCTTCGCATCCCGCCCAGCGCTGCTGGCTCTGTTTTTTGCAGCCTCGGCTGCCCTTGCGCCGCAGACGGTGCTTGCCCAGGCAGGCGCCGCCTGCGTGAGCGGGGGCAGCACCGAGCAAACCAATGCCTGCGCCGTGCAGGCCTTTCAGCAAGCCGATACCGACAACAACATCCTGTATGGCGATGTCATGCGCATTCTCTCGGCCCACGAACGCCCGGCGTTGCGCCGCGACCAGAATGAGTGGATTCGGCAGCGCGCTGCTACCTGCAAAAAGCAGCAGGCCGCGCACGAGGCCCAGCCCGACTGGACGCGCCGCTACCACGAATGCCTGGTGGCCGAGATTGGCAAGCGCCGGCAGGAGTTGATGGTCTGGCTGCATGAAGGCCCGCCTGCCCAGGCTCTGCAAAAACCATAGCCCGCCGTGTTGCTGCCGCAGAGCAGCCGCCCTATTAAAAAACAAAAACTGCAGTGCCTGGCCCTAGTCCCGGCACCCACGCAGAAGAGACAGGAGACAAGCCCATGGATTTCGAGCTATCAGAAGACCAGCGCGCCTTTGCCGATACCGCACGCGCCTTTGCCCAAGCGGAACTGGCCCCGCATGCCGCGCACTGGGATGCCGAAGCCGTCTTCCCCCGCGAAGCCATCGCCAAGGCCGGCGAGCTAGGCTTTTGCGGACTGTATGCGCCAGAGAACGCCGGCGGCCTGGCGCTGCCCCGGCTCGATGCGACGCTGGTGTTTGAAGAGTTGGCTGCCGTCGACCCGTCAACCACCGCCTTTATCACCATCCACAACATGGCCACCTGGATGCTGGGCACCTGGGCGAGCGATGCAGTTCGCGACGAATGGGGCGCGCAGCTGACCAGCGGCCAAAAACTGGCCAGCTACTGCCTGACCGAGCCCGGTGCCGGCTCGGACGCCGCCTCGCTCAAGACCCGGGCTGAATTAGTAGGCCATGACTACATCATCAACGGCAGCAAGGCCTTTATCAGCGGGGCCGGCGCCACCGACATGCTGGTGCTGATGGCCCGCACTGGCGATGCGCAATCGGGCGCCTCCGGTATCAGCGCCTTTGCGGTGCCCGCGCACCTAGATGGCATCAGCTACGGCAAGAAGGAAGAAAAAATGGGCTGGAACAGCCAGCCCACCCGCACGATCAGCTTTGACAATGTGCGCATTCCCGCCAGCCACCTGCTGGGCCGCGAGGGCGAAGGCTTCAAGATTGCGATGAAGGGGCTGGATGGTGGCCGCATCAATATCGCCACCTGTTCGGTAGGCGCTGCCCAGGGCGCGCTGGCCCAAGCGCAGCGCTATATGCAAGAGCGCAAGCAGTTTGGCAAGCCGATTGCCAGCTTTCAGGCACTGCAGTTCAAGCTGGCCGATATGGCCACCGAGCTTGTCGCCGCGCGCCAGATGGTGCGCCTGGCCGCCAGCAAGCTCGATGCCGGCGCGCCCGATGCCTCCACCTACTGCGCGATGGCCAAGCGTTTTGCGACCGATGCCGGCTTCAACGTCTGCAACGATGCGCTGCAGCTGCATGGCGGCTACGGCTATATCCGCGAGTACCCGCTGGAGCGCCTGCTGCGCGATGCCCGCGTACACCAGATTCTGGAAGGCACCAACGAGATCATGCGGGTCATCATCGCCCGGCGCATGCTCGATGGCGATGCGCCAGACGCCATCCGCTGATCGATTCACCTTCCTGCAAGCCCAGACATGCCCCGACGCCCTTTAGACCCCGAAACCCTGCGCCTCATCGATGCCGTGCGCCTGGCGCTGGCCGAGCAAGCCGTGGGCGTCTCGGTGGAAGAGAAAACCATGTTCGGCTGCCATGTGTTCATGGTGGACGGCAAGATGTGCCTGGGCGTGGAGAACGATGAGCTGCTGGTGCGCCTCGCACCCGAAACCCATGCCCAGGTGGCAGAAGTGCCGGGCCTGCGCCCGCTGTCCTCCAAGGGCCTGATGGACGGCTATTTTTTGGTCGGCCCCGCCGCCTATGCCACGCGTGAGGCCTGGCAGCGCTGGATTGACGGGGCGCTGGCATTTAACCCGCGCGCCAAGGCCACACCGAAGAAAAAACCCAAAGCAGCCCCAGCAGATCCAACAGCCAAGCCCACGAGAAAAGCAAAAACCGCTAAGACAGCAGACAAAGCGGCCCCAGCGCCGACGGCCCGCAAACGCCATAGCGTTTTTGACAGCGATCTCTAAGCGCTACCGCTAAATGTCGCTGGATATATCTAACAACGATCCCTCGCAATAACACCCTCAAGGAGACAAACCATGGCAAATATCGCATTTATCGGTCTGGGCAATATGGGCGCGCCCATGGCCATCAACCTGGCCAAAGCCGGCCACCAGGTCCGTGCTTTTGACCTGAGCCGCGAGGCAGTGGCCAAGGTAGTGGCAGAAGGCGGCAGCGCAGCGACCAGCGCCCAGGAGGCCGTAGAAGGCGCCGAGGTGGTGGTCAGCATGCTGCCCGCCAGCCAACATGTCGAAGGCCTGTTTCTGGGCCACGGCGGCCAGGCGGGCCTGCTGCAGGGCATGGCCAAGGGCGCACTGATTATCGACAGCTCCACCATTGCAGCAGCGACCAGCCAGAAAGTGGCCAAGGCCGCGCAAGCGCTGGGCATCGGCTTTATCGATGCACCGGTCTCCGGCGGCACCGGCGGCGCGATTGCCGGCAGCCTGACTTTTATGGTCGGCGGCAGCGCGGCGGACCTGGAGCGGGCCCGCCCGCTGCTGGAGAAAATGGGCAAAAACATCTTCCACGCCGGTGATGTGGGTGCGGGCCAGACGGCCAAAATCTGCAACAACATGCTGCTGGGCATCTTGATGGTCGGCACCAGCGAAGCGATTGCGCTGGGTGTTGCCAATGGACTGGACCCCAAGGTGCTCAGCGAGATCATGCGCCGCAGCTCGGGCGGCAACTGGGCGCTGGAGGTCTACAACCCATTCCCCGGCGTGCAAGAAGCCAGCGCCGCCACACGTGGCTACACCGGCGGCTTTGGCACTGACCTGATGCTCAAGGACCTGGGCCTGGCGCAAGAAAGCGCCATGACCGTGAAGGCCAGCACCCCGCTGGGCGGCATGGCGCGCCAGCTGTATGCGGCGCACAGCATTGCCGGCCATGGGGCGGAGGACTTTTCCAGCGTCATCAAGATGCTGCAGAAAAAGGGCTGATTTCCAAACCGGAGCTAAGCGATCAGGGTGCAGTCGCCGGCTCCGACAGCGCCATCACCATGCGCGCCACCAGGTAGAGGCGCGGCGCAATGCAGTCCAGTAGGATGTATTCGCCATACAGGTCATGCGCGCCATAGCCGCAAACGCCCATGCCCTCCACCACCCCGCCCCGGGTGTTGAGGGCGGCAAACGCGGCATCGGTGCCGCCGCCCAGCGCCACATCGTTTACATGCAAGGGGATGCCCAGCTCATTCTGGTAAATGGCCTTGGCTTGCGCGGCAATGCGGCGTGCGGCATCGCTGGCCTGCATCGGCGGGCGGCGCAGCTCAAAGCGGGCGGTCACCTTGCTGTCAGGCAGCAGGTGGTTCTTGATCTTTTCCTGCACCGCGTCTTGCAGCGCCTGAAAATCCTGGGCCCGCAGCGCCCGGGCATCCGCCTGCGCCTGCGCATGGGGCGGTATCACATTGCGGGTGGTGCCGGCCTGCGCGACCGTCCAGTTCAGCTTGAGCCCTTGCTCGGGCTGCGACAGATCACGCATCTGCAGCAACTGGTGCGACAGCTCATAGAGGGCATTGACGCCTGCCTCCGGCTTGGCCCCGGCGTGGGACGATTTACCCTGCACCTCTAAAAACATCGCGCCAATGCCGCTGGTCGCCAGGTGCAGCGTCCCCTGCAGGCCACCGCTCTCGAACGAGAAAATGGCATCCTGGTCGCGCGCCAGCGCCGTGATCTGCCGCCTTGAGCCCGGCGAGCTGATCTCCTCATCGCTGTTGAACAGCACGGTGATCTCGCCAAAGGCGTCGTAGCCTAGCTTTTGCAGCATCGCAATGCTGTGCAGCACCAGCGCCACGCCCTGCTTTTCGTCTTCCACCCCCAGGCCATAGGCGCGGTTGCCTTCGATGCGGAAAGGCTGTTTGGCCAGATCGCCGCGCTGGTAGACGGTGTCCAGGTGGGCAATCATCATGATCCTGGACTGGCCCCGGCCCTTGAACACCGCCTGCACCATCGGGCCCACTTGCTCGGGCGTGTCTTCTAGCCGCACTACATCGGTGGCGGGAATGATCTTCACCTGACCGCCTAGCGCCTTTAACTGGTCGGCCGCCACCTGGGCGATATAGCTCACGCCACCATAGTCGCGGCTGCCGGATTCGACATGCACCAGGTTCTTCAAGGTGGTCAGAAAAGGGGCCTGCTCTGCCTGCGCTGCGTTATGGACGGCGGGCAGTGCTGCAGCCGGCATATCAGCGGCATGGCTGGAAGCGGTGCAGGCAAGGCCCCAGAGCATCCAATGAGACAGAAGAAAACGGGCAGACAATCGAGCAGGCATCCGACCATGATAGCCCGGCATTGATAACAAATTGTCACAGGCCTGCCATCAAACGTGTTCAATCCCGCCCGCTGCGATTGAACTCCCTACAATGCCCAGTCTTTGAGACCTTCTCCGCAAGCCATGACCGAGACCGTGCAATGGATGAACGACGGCACGCCCTACAGCCCGCGCTTTGGTGACCGCTACCACAGCGAGGCAGCGCATGCACTGGCCCAAGCCGAGCAGGTGTTTCTGGCGGGCTGCGGCCTGCCCCTGGCCTGGGCCGGCCAGCCCCAATGGCGTATTTTGGAGACCGGCTTTGGCTTTGGCCTGAACTTTCTCGTGACATGGCACGCCTGGCAAGCCGATCCCGCGCGCCCCGCGTTGCTCCACTTTGCATCGACCGAAGCCTTCCCCGTGTCGGCCGCCGACCTGCTGGCGCAGGCGCGCAAGTTCCCCCATCTGCTGCCCTTGGCGCAGGAGCTGGCGGCCCAATGGTGGGGGCTGCTGCCAGGGGTACATCGCCTGCGGCTTGCCCAGGGCCAAGTGCTGCTCAGCCTATTGATTGGTGACAGCCAGACCATGCTGCGCCAGCAGGCGCTGGTGGCAGACAGCATTTATTTGGACGGCTTCAGCCCTGCCCGCAACCCCGACATGTGGAGCCTGCACACGATCAAAGCGGTAGCACGTTGCGCCCGCCGTGGCACCCAGCTCTCGACCTGGACCATAGCGGCCCAGTTGCGCCGAGATCTGGCGCAATGCGGCTTTGAGGTGCGCAAGGTGCCCGGCACCCCGCCCAAGCGGGACAACCTGCACGCTGTATTTGCCCCCCGCTGGGAGCCCCGAAGCGCGCCGCTGTGGGCCCTGGGGGCGCAGACCTTGCCCGCAGGGTGGGCCAGCGGCGCCCGGCATGTGGCCATCGTCGGCGCCGGCATTGCCGGTGCCGCCTGTGCCCGGCAACTGGCGCTGCGCGGCTGGCAGGTCACCGTGCTGGATGCGGCCAACCACCCTGCTGCTGGCGCCTCCGCGCTGCCGGCCGGTATTTTTGCACCCCACACCAGCAGCGACGACAGCCTGCTCTCGCGCATCACCCGCGCGGGCCAGCGCTGCACCCTGCAATGGGCCGAGCAGTTGCTGCAAGCGGGGGTGGATTGGGACATGACCGGCGTGCTGGAACGCCGCCAGCTGGCCACGCCGAACGACGAAACCGCTGCCCATGGCGATGGCCTGGCAACGGCCGTTGTGCGCCGCGCCGCGCATGAGCGGCCGCCGTCTTGGTCCGGCGATGTGGCAGCGCCCGCTGCCGCCTGGAGCCTGGAAGCCAGCGCCGACCAGCTGCAATCCCAGGGTCTGCCAGCCGATACCCCCGCGCTCTGGCACCCGCGCGGCGGTTGGTTGCGGCCCGCTGCCCTCGTCCATGCCTTGTTGGATCACCCCGGCATCCGCTTTGTAGGTGACGCACAGGTAGATGCGCTCCAGGCGCTGGATGGCGCGTCGCACTGGTCGCTGTGCAATGCCCAAGGCCAGGAACTCGCCCAGGCCGATCTGGTGGTGCTTTGCGCCGGACCCCATTCAGCGAGCATTGGCATCAATGGCCAAGCCCCGCGTGCTGGCCAGGCGCTGCAAACCATTCGCGGCCAGGTCAGCTGGGGGGTCTACCCTGCAGGCCAGGCGCCCATAGTGCGGCATCCGGTCAATGGCCATGGCAGCTGGGTGCCCTACTTTCTGAGCGGCGCCGCTGGCGACGCGGCCTGGGTGATGGGCTCCAGCTTTGAACGGGGCCAGCACCAGCTGCCGCCGACGGCAGAAGATGCCGCTGCCGCCCATGCGGGCAACTGGGCCAAGCTGCGCACCCTGCTCCCCGACGGCTACCGGCCCGATGCCGCAGCCTTTGCCCAGGCCCAGCATTGGGCCCAGCTGCGCTGCGCATCTACCGACCGGCTGCCGCTGGTTGGCCCGCTGCTGCCCGCCACCGCGCTGCCAAGCGGGCTGCTGAGCCCCTGGGTGGCCACAGCCATGGGATCGCGTGGCCTGACCTGGGCGCTGCTGTGCGCCGAGTTGTTGGCCGCCCGCCTGCATGGCGAGCCTTTGCCAGTCTCCAATCCTTTGGCCCTGGCGCTGGCCAGCGACCGTTACTGCCAATAGGCGACCAAGAAGCGGTATAGCGCAGTGGGCGCCTTGCTCGCTGGCGTGCGATATGACATTTAGGCACTAGCATTTGCCATTTTCATATAACTGAATGTCATACAGGACTGAGAAAAAAGTAGTTTGAGTTTATATAAAACTTTTCTACAGTACAACGGAACAGCCCAGCTACGCCGCCATTGGGGCAGCTAGCAACGCAGGGCTTGGTAGCAGCAACTCCCGCACCACGATGTACCAATACACCCCTTTTGATCGCCAGTTTGTCCAGGCCCGAGCCGACCAGTTCCGCGACCAGCTCCAACGCTGGGAAACGGGGCGCTTGAGCGAAGAAGAATTCCGTCCGCTGCGCCTGCAAAACGGCTGGTATGTACAGCGCTACGCCCCCATGCTGCGGGTGGCAGTGCCTTATGGCGAGATCAATGCCGACCAGATCCGCGTGTTGGCCCGCATTGCGCGGGACTACGATGCGCCCGAGGCCGAGATTTACCAGGAAGCGCTGAAGACCCAAGGCGCCATGGGCACCACCTACCTGCCCACCCACTACGCTCACTTCACCACCCGCACCAATGTGCAGTTCAACTGGATTCCGCTGTCCAAGTCCGCCGATGTGATGGACCTGCTGGCCAGCGTCAACCTGCACGGCATTCAGACCAGTGGCAACTGCATCCGCAACACGACCACCGATGCGCTGGCCGGCGTGGCGGTGGATGAGCTGGTGGACCCTCGCCCCTACGCCGAGGTGCTGCGCCAGTGGACCACCTTGCACCCCGAATTCGCCTTCCTGCCGCGCAAGTTCAAGATCGCGATCAGCGGCTCGCAGGAAGACCGCGCCGCCACCGGCTGGCACGATGTGGGCCTGCACCTGACCAAGAACGCGGCCGGTGAGATTGGCTTCAAGGTATTTGTCGGCGGTGGCATGGGCCGCACGCCGGTCATCGGCACCCCCATCCGCGAGTTTTTGCCCTGGAACCAGGTGCTCAACTACATCGAAGCGATCGTGCGCGTCTACAACGAGCGCGGCCGCCGTGACAACAAGTACAAGGCCCGTATCAAGATCCTGGTGAAGGCCGAGGGCCAGGTCTATATCGACTCGGTGGAAGAAGAATTCCGCCAGATCGTCGAAGTCGATGGCGGCCCGCACACCATTCCGCAGGCCGAGTTTGACCGCGTAGCGGCCTGCTTTGTGGCGCCTGACCTTTCAGGCTACCCGCAAGTCAACGCCACCGAAGCCAAGCACCAGCTGACCGAGCAAGGCGCAAGCGAGCCGGCCTTTGGCCGCTGGGTGAGCCGCAATGTGCGCGCCCACCAAAACCCGCAGCTGCGCGCCGTGGTGCTGTCGTTCAAGCGCGTGGGTCAGGCTCCGGGCGATGCCTCGGGCGACCAGCTCGATGCACTGGCCCAGCTGGTGGACCAGTTCTCTGCCGGCGAAGCCCGCGTGACCCATGACCAGAACGTGGTGCTGCCCTGGGTGCATGTCAGCCAGTTGCACGCACTGTGGCTGCAGGCCAAGGCCCTGGGCCTGGCCAGCACCAATGTAGACTTGCTGACCGACATGATCGCCTGCCCTGGCGGTGACCTCTGCGCGCTGGCCAATGCCCGCAGCCTGCCGATTGCCGCCGCCATCACCGAGCGCTACCAGGACCTGGATGAGCTCGACGACATCGGCGATATCGACCTGCATATCAGCGGCTGCATCAACAGCTGCGGCCACCACCACAGCGGCCATATAGGCATTCTGGGCGTCGACAAGGACGGCAAGGAGTGGTACCAGATCACCGTGGGTGGCTCCGATGGCGCCACCTTGTCGGGTGCGCCCCAGGCTGGCAAGGCCATTGGCCCCTCGTTCAGCGCTGCAGAGGTGCCCGGTGTGATCGAAGCCGTGCTGACCGCCTACCGCGACCTGCGCGGCAACGGCGAGCTGTTTATCGACACCGTGCGCCGTGTGGGCCTCGACCCGTTCAAGGAAGCCGGCAAGTCCGCCCGCCTGCCCGAAACCACCGAAGCCTAAGCACGGAGAAGAACAACAATGAGCATTCCCAACGATTTCAAGATTCTGGCCGCCGGCGATCACCAGCCCGCCGCCGAAGGCGACCGCAGCGTGCTGCTGCTGGCCAATGATGCCGATGCGATGCAGGTGGCGCTGGATGGCGTCGAGCGCATTGACCTCGACTTCCCGGCGTTCACCGATGGCCGCGCGTTCAGCCAGGCTTACTTGCTGCGCCGCCGCCGTGGCTTCCAAGGGGAGATCCGTGCGCTGGGCGATGTGCTGATTGACCAGCTGGTGCAGATGCACCGCACCGGTTTCAGCAGCGCGGTGCTGAAAGAAGGCGTGGACGTGGCCGATGCCGCGCGCCAGTTCGAGCGTTTTGCCGGTTTTTACCAAGGCGACGTCGAAGCCAAACCCCATTTTGACCAGGCGGCCGCATGAGCACGACCACGCTGACCCCCGAAGCACTGGCTCGCGTGAATGCAGAGCTGGGCAAGGACGCTGCCGGCCTGGTGCGCTGGGCCCTGTCGCTGGGCCAGACCAGCATCGTCACCACCAATTTCCGCCCCTTTGAAGCCGTGATCCTGCACCTGGTGAGCCAGGTGCGGCCGGATGTGCCGGTGGTCTGGATGGACAACGGCTACAACACCGAGGCCACCTACCGCTTTGCCGACGAGGTGACGCGCCAGCTTAAGCTGAACCTGCAGATCTACCTGCCCCGCCGCTCACGCGCGCACCGTGAGGCCGTCGAAGGCGCCACGCCAGCACTGGACGACCCGCGCCACGCAGCCTTTACCGAAGAGGTAAAGCTGGAGCCCTTTGCCCGCGCGCTGCGCGAGACCCAGCCCCGGGTGTGGTTCACCGCGCTGCGCGCCACCGATACCGCCGTGCGCGCTCAGATGGAGCCGGTCAGCCTGAACCCCGATGGCCTCGTCAAGGTGGCACCGCTGCTGCACTGGTCGTCCAAGGATCTGTACGACTACTGTGAGACGCACGGCCTACCCAACAACTTTGACTACGTGGACCCCACCAAGGGCGAAGACAACCGCGAATGCGGCCTGCACATCGCCCACTGAATGAGCGCCGGCAGCGCGCTTGGCACCCTGCCGCTGCCCGCCTGACAAGAAAGTCTGACTATGAACGCCCGTGTTGAAACCGATGTGCTCAACCACCTGAGCAACCAGCACCTTGATGCATTGGAAGAAGAAACCATCTTCATCCTGCGCGAAGTGGCTGCCGCCTTTGAGCGCCCTGCGCTGCTGTTCTCCGGCGGCAAGGATTCGCTGGTAATGCTCAAATGCGCTGAAAAAGCCTTTGGCGCCGGCCGCATTCCCTACCCCTTGCTGATGATCGACACCGGCCACAACTTCCATGAAGTGACCGATTTCCGCGATCTGCGTGCCCAAGAGCTGGGCGCCGATCTGATTGTGCGCAGCGTTGAAGACTCGATGGCGCGCGGCACCGTGCGCCTGGCCCACCCCGGCGAATCGCGCAATGTGCACCAGTCGGTGACCTTGCTCGAAGCCATTGAAGAGTTCCGCTTTGACGCGCTGATTGGCGGCGCCCGCCGTGACGAAGAAAAAGCCCGCGCCAAGGAACGCATCTTCAGCCACCGCGACAGCTTTGGCCAATGGCAGCCCAAGGCCCAACGCCCGGAGCTCTGGACCCTGTTCAATACCCGCCTGGCCCCCGGCGAGCATTTCCGCGTGTTCCCGATCAGCAACTGGACCGAGCTCGATGTCTGGCAGTACATTGCCCGTGAAAACATCGCATTGCCGAGCCTCTACTATGCCCACCAGCGCGATGTGGTCGAGCGCAAGGGCCTGCTGGTGCCCATCACCCCGCTGACCCCCGCCCGCGAAGGCGAAACCGTCGAGAGCCGCACCGTGCGCTTCCGCACCGTGGGCGACATCACCTGCACCTGCCCGGTCAGCAGCGATGCAGCCTCGGCCGATGACATCGTGCTGGAGACCCTGGCCGCCGATGTGAGCGAGCGTGGCGCCACCCGCATGGACGACAAGACCAGCGATGCCTCGATGGAAAAGCGCAAGAAAGACGGATACTTCTGATGACTACCGATACCCTGGCCAGCGCTGCACGCACCCCCAACGGCAGCAGCCCTGCACACGACAACACCCGCACCGCATCGGCGCTGCGCTTTATCACCTGCGGCTCGGTTGATGATGGCAAATCCACCCTGATCGGCCGCCTGTTGGTGGACAGCAAATCGGTGCTGCAAGACCAGCTCGCCGGCGTGCAACGCAGCGGCGAGACCGACCTGGCCCTGCTCACCGATGGCCTGTCTGCCGAGCGAGAGCAAGGCATCACCATCGATGTGGCCTACCGCTACTTCGCCACCGAAACGCGCAAGTTCATCATTGGCGATGCGCCCGGCCATGAGCAGTACACCCGCAACATGGTGACTGCGGCATCGAGCGCCGACGCCGCCGTGGTGCTGGTGGATGCCACCAAGCTGGACTGGCAAAACCCGCAGCTCGCCTTGCTGCCCCAAACCCGCCGCCACAGCCTGCTGGCCCATTTGCTGCGTGTGAACTCGTTGGTGTTTGCCGTCAACAAGCTCGATGCGGTGGCCGATCCGGCCCTGGCTTTTGCCAACATCCGCAATGCGCTGGCGGCCTTTGCCCAGGCGGCAGGCATCACCGTTGCGGCGACCATCCCCGTCTCGGCCCTGAAGGGCTGGAATGTGGTGACCGCGCACCCCGACTGGGCCGGCTACCAAGGCCCGAGCCTGCTGGAGCTGCTGGAGACGTTGCCCACCACGCCCGCCGACATCGGCCAGCCACTGGCTTTCTCCGTGCAATGGGTCGAGAAATTCTCCGCCTCGGCCGACACCCACCAGGGCCGCCGCATTTTCTGGGGCCGTGTGGGCACCGGCGATGTAGCACCCGGCACCGGCGTGCAGATCCTGCCCAGCGGCCAGCGCGCCACCGTGGCCCAGGTGCTGGACCACACCCGCCAGGCCCTGGCACGCAGTGCAGGCCAAAGCGCCGGCATTGTGCTGGACCGTGAGGTAGATGTCTCGCGCGGTGACTGGATCATTGCGGCCCCGGCAGCGGTTGCAGCGAACGCAGCCGACGATGACTTTGACACCCCCGCCGAACAGGCCGCCTGGCCCGCGACGCGCGAGATCACCGCTACCATCGCCTGGATGGACAACGAGCCGCTGCTGGCCGGCCGGGTGTACTGGGCGCTGCATGGCCGCCGCTGGATCAAGGCCAAGGTGCGCAAGGTGCTGAACCGGCTGGACATCAACACGCTGGAGCGCCAAGACGCAGAGCAGCTCGAACCCAATGCCATCGGCCGGGTCGAGATCACGCTGCAAGAGGCCATCCCAGCAGCGGCCTTTGTGCGCTCGCGCGAGCTGGGCTCGCTGATCCTGGTGGATACCGCCTCGAACAGCACGGCTGCTGCCGTGTTGGTGGAATAAAGCAAGCAGTCCCGCAGCTAAAAACCACGTTATTCGGAGGTCGGCTAGGTGCTTGGGCACAAAAACCGTAAAATCCTCCGCTGTTTGTTTGTCTGAATCACTGGCGAAACCCATTCCATGACCCACGTCGTCACCGAAAACTGCATCAAGTGCAAATACACCGACTGTGTAGACGTCTGCCCTGTTGACTGCTTCCGCGAAGGCCCGAACTTCCTGACCATCGATCCGGATGAGTGCATCGACTGCGCCGTTTGCATCCCCGAGTGCCCTGCCAACGCCATCTTTGCCGAAGAAGATGTTCCGGCTGACCAGCTGGCCTTCATCAAGCTCAATGCCGAATTGGCCCTGGCCGACGGCTGGAAGAGCATCACCAAGCGCAAGACGCCGATGGAAGGCGCTGACGAGGCCAATGGCCTGCCCGACAAGCTCAAGGATCTGATCCGCTGAGGACTTGGCGCATGCAAAGAAGCCGCGCTTTGATGCCCGCCCGCTAAATTCCGCCAAGCCAGCCACCGTGCTGGCTTTTTTATTGTTTGCGCCCACCCAGAGCAACCGCCATGCACAGCGCCGCCTTCGCCAACACACCGCAACCGCCCTATTACGCGGTCATCTTCACCTCGCAGCGTACTGACACCGAGCACCAGCCTTATGCCGACATGGCCGACGCGATGGTGGCGCTCGCCGAGCAACAACCCGGCTTTTTAGGCGCAGAAAGCACCCGGGGCCGCGACGGCCTGGGCATCACCGTGTCTTACTGGCAGACGGAAGACGACATCCGCCGCTGGAAAGCCCAGAGCGACCATCTGGTCGCCCAGCGCATGGGGGCGGAGCGCTGGTATGCGCATTACCAGGTGCGGGTGGCGAAGGTGGAGCGGGCTTATCAGATGCGATGAGGCGCCATCGCGCTGCCCACCGCGACCTGTGAGGCAGCAAAAAAGGAGGCGAATGCCTCCTCTTCCTGGGTGAGTTGCGTTAGAGCTTGATTACAGCTTGATTTCGCGGTGCTCACCCATACCCTCGGGCCGTTCACCGGTGACGGCTGATTTGGCCATCTTGAACAGCTGCACCAGCTTGTTTTCCTTGACATCCCAAAATTCGGCAAAATCGACCCGTGCTACCAAGATCTGCAAATTCGGGTCGGTCGGGCCATCAGGAAACCAGGCTTTGGCCATGGGGCTGAACAACTTTTCTTTCAGTGCCAGGTCGTCACTGATCGACCCTGTAGCCGATACCGACACATAGCTGTCCTTGTTCGGATCGGCATACGACACATTAATGGCACTGGAGGTGCTGAGGCAGCGCGCCAAATCGGAATCCCTGCCCAGCAGGAAATACAGATTCTTGTCCTCGTTCATACCCTCTTTGTTGGCCGTGGTCATCGGCGCAGCATGCAGGCTTCCATGTTCATGCTGGTGGGTAATCATCGCAAAGCGAATGTCCTTGATCAGTTCCCAAAGCTTTTCACGCGGATTTTCTTGGCCCATGGCGACACTCCTGATGGATTGGAAAATTTCACTGTATCCATGTCGCTATGACCTCCTTGTAAGGCAAACGCCTTCCCTCAGATCGGTGTTTGGGTGATCTGTCTGTGGTGCATGCGCACAGCCGGCAGAGCGCCGGAAGCGCTCGTGCCGGTGATTTGGGTCAGCGCTCAGCCGCGGCCATCGCCGCCACGACCTGCTGCAGGGCTGCAGGGTCTTCCATCGTCGACAAGTCGCCTGTATCCCGCTTCTCCGCCACCGCCTGCAGTGCGCGGCGCAGCAGCTTGCCGCTGCGGGTTTTGGGCAAGCTGGCCACAAAGTAGACGCGGGCCGGCCGGGCGACGGCGCCCAACTGCGCATCAACATGGTTGCAGACGGATTTTTCCATCGCGCTGCAAGCCGCAAGGTCCCCCGCCACCGCATTGCTGCGCGGTACCGCAAAGGCCAGCGCGACCTGGCCTTTGAGCGCATCGGCCACGCCGACGACAGCGACCTCGGCAATGTCCGGGTGGCCGGAAATGCTTTCCTCGATCTCGCGCGTGCCCAGGCGGTGGCCGGCGACATTGATCACATCGTCGGTGCGGCCGAGGATGAAGTAGTAGCCATCCTTGTCGCGCACGCCCCAGTCAAAGGTGCTGTAGATCTGGCGGCCGGGGATGCTCTTCCAGTAGGTGTTGACAAAGCGCTGGTCGTCGCGCCATACCGTCATCAGGCAGCCGGGAGGCAAGGGGCCTTCAATGGCGATCACGCCTTTTTGCATCGGCTCCAGCAGCTCGGCGCCGGTGTCGCCATCGATCAGCTTGACGTTGTAGCCAAAGACGGCCTTGCCCGGGCTGCCAAAGCGCGATGGCTGGGGCTCCACGCCATTGCAGAGCGTGAGGATCGGCCAGCCGGTCTCGGTCTGCCAGTAGTTGTCGATGATGGGGCGCTGGATGGCGCCGCTGATCCAGGCCGCCGTTGGCTCATCCAGCGGCTCACCGGCCAGCCACAGCGCCTGCAGGCTGCTCAAGTCGTACTTACTCAGGTATTCTGGGTCGTGCTTTTTAAGCACGCGGATGGCGGTGGGCGCTGAGAACATGTGCGTGACCTTGTACTTCTCGACCAGGCTCCACCAGATGCCGGGGTCGGGCCGCACTGGCAGGCCCTCGTACATGAGGGTCGCCATTCCACCGATCAGCGGCGCATAGATGATGTAGCTGTGGCCGACCACCCAGCCGATATCGCTGGTGCAGAAAAAGGTCTGGCCGGGCTTGGCATCGAAGATCGCCGGCAGGCTGGCGGCCAGCGCCACCGTGTAGCCGCCGGTATCGCGCTGCACGCCCTTGGGCTTGCCTGTTGTGCCGCTGGTGTAGAGCGTGTAGCTGGGGTGGGTGGCGTCCACCCATTCGCAGGGCACTTGCCCATCCAGGTGCTGGGCACGCAGATCGGCCCAGAGGTGGTCGCGGCCTGGCACCAGTTGCATGGGGGCCAGGCCCCGGTCCACCATCAGCACCGCTTGGGGCTGGTGGCTGGCCAGTGCAATGGCCTCATCCAGCAAAGGCTTGTAGGGCACGACTTTGCCAGCGCGCGATCCAGCATCAGCGCTGATGATGACCGTGGGCTGGGCATCATCGATGCGGGTAGCCAGCGAGCCGGAGGCAAAACCGCCAAACACCACCGAGTGAATGGCGCCGATGCGCACGCTGGCCAGCATCGCAATCGCGGCCTCGGCAATCATTGGCATATAGATCTGCACGCGGTCGCCTTTTTTGACGCCCAAGGCCAGCAGCGCCGCGGCCATGCGCTGCACCTCGCGGTGCAGCTCGGCATAGCTGTAGCTGCGCTCGGTGTTGGTCTCGGTCGATACCGCAATCAGCGCGGCCTGGTCGCCCCGCTCGGCCACATGGCGGTCGATGGCGTTGTGGCACAGGTTGGTCTGCCCGCCGACAAACCAGCGCGCAAATGGCGGGTTGCTGTAGTCACAGATCTGCTGGGGCGGCACATGCCAGTCGATGCGCTGCGCCTGCTCAGCCCAGAAGGCATCGCGGTCGTTGATCGAGCGGTCGTAGAAGTCGGCAAAACGGCTCATCGAAATCTGTCTCCATCTTTTGTCGTGGAGCCATTATTTCCCTTTGTCTTGCATACCGCTGACAAACAGGCGCAGGCTGGGCTGCGCGGGCCTGTGGTTTTCCCGCATACGCATGGGCGGCTCAGAGAGGCATTTGCGGCCGCTGCTGCAGTTTCCGCCGCACCAAGGCTGGGCCGCATCCGGCATCGCGCACAATCAGCGGCATGGCGCACCGCCCCGGTGCTGCAGTGCGCCCGATGACGAAGGATTCCCCATGCTCAACGGCTTGTGGCTGGGTTTTTTTGTGGTGGCGGCCTTTGCCGCATTCGCGCAGTGGCTGGTGGGCGGCAATGCCCAGATTTTTGCCGACATGGTGCAGGCGCTGTTTGGCATGGCCAAGCTCTCGGTCGAGGTGATGGTGCTGCTGTTTGGCACGCTCACGCTCTGGCTGGGCTTTTTGAAGATTGCCGAAAAAGCCGGCCTAGTCGATATGCTGGCCCGCTGGCTGGCCCCCTTGTTTGCCCGGCTGATGCCCGAGGTGCCGCGCGGCCACCCGGCCCTGGGCCTGATGACCCTGAACTTTGCCGCCAACGCGCTGGGGCTGGACAATGCCGCTACGCCCATCGGCCTCAAGGCCATGCGGGCGCTGCAGGAGATCAACCCCTCGCCCACCAGCGCCAGCAATGCGCAGATTCTGTTTCTGGTGCTCAATGCCTCGTCGCTAACCTTGCTGCCGGTCACCATCTTTATGTACCGCATGCAGCAAGGTGCGCCCGATCCGACGCTGGTTTTCCTGCCGATTCTGCTGGCCACCTCGGTCTCTACGCTGGTCGGCCTGGTCTCCGTCGCCATTGTGCAGCGCCTGCCGCTGTGGCACCCGGTGGTGCTCGCTTATTTGCTGCCGGTGGGCTTGGTGCTGGCCGGGTTTATGGCCTTTCTCGCTACCCTGACCTCCACCGCCATGGCGCAGGTGTCATCGCTGCTCGGCAACCTCACCCTGTTCGGGCTGATTGTGCTGTTTGTCGTGGTGGGTGCCTGGCGCAAGGTCGCCGTCTACGAGGCCTTTGTCGAAGGCGCCAAGGAAGGCTTTGATGTTGCCAAGAGCCTTCTGCCCTATTTGGTGGCCATGCTCTGCGCGGTGGGCATTTTCCGGGCGTCCGGCGCGCTCGGCTATGCGCTCGATGGCATCCGCTGGCTGGTGGACCTGAGCGGCATGGACAGCCGCTTTGTCGATGCGCTGCCCACCGCGCTGGTCAAACCCTTCTCGGGCAGCGCCGCACGCGCGATGCTGATCGAAACCATGCAAAGCCATGGCGTGGACAGCTTCCCCGCGCTGGCCGCCGCCATCATCCAGGGCAGCACCGAGACCACCTTCTATGTGCTGGCGGTGTACTTTGGCGCGGTGGGCATCCAACGCGCACGCCATGCCGTGCCCTGCGCCTTGCTGGCCGAGTTTGCCGGCGTGGTGGCAGCCATTGTGGTCTGCTACCAGTTCTTTGGTTGATGCCTGCAGGAGACGCTATGGCCAGCAGCATGCAAGCATCGGATGCCCAGATCTTCAGCGCCGCTTGGGAGCATGCCTGGCGAGAGTTGGGTCTGGCCCCTGCAACCGACGCGTTGCCGCAGCTGCTGGCAGTGCATTCCGGTTCCGATCGCCATTACCACGGCCTGCAGCATATTGCCGAATGCCTGCAATGGCTGGAGCAACTGCGCGCCCAAGTGGCGCATCCAGCAGAGCTTGCGCTGGCTTTGTGCTTTCACGATGCCATTTACGACCCGCAGGCCAAAGACAATGAACGGCGCAGTGCCGACTGGGCGCAAGCGGTACTGCAGGCGGCCGGTGCCAAGCGCGATGCCGTACAGCGCGTGCATGCGCTGATCATGGCCACCTGCCATTTCCAGGCCACGCAGGCGCAGCCGGCAGAAGACAGCGACTGGATGCTGGATATTGATCTGGCTATTCTTGGCGCAGCGCCGGAGCGCTTTGCGCAATACCAGGCGCAGATCCAGGCCGAATATGCCTGGGTGCCAGCGGCGGATTACGCACAACGCCGCCCAGCAGTGCTGCGCATCTTTTTGCAGCGGCCGGCTATCTACCATACAGCGGCCATGCAAACCCGGCTGGAAGCGCAAGCCCGCCACAACTTGCAGCAGGCGCTGGCGACTGCCTGATTCAGCCGCGCTCAGGCATCAGGCATGATCGCATCAGCCCAGTCGTAAAGGGCGCCCAGAATCTCTTCGGCGCGCTCATCGGAGGTTTCCTGCAGCTGGTCGATTTCTGCAAACATCTGCTCGGCCGTGCGCGCACCGCCCAGGCCCTCGTGCAAAAAGGCGATGCGCAGTTCTTGCCAGCGCTGCTGCTCTTCCGCGTTTAGCGAATCCGGAAAGTTGCGGGCGCGGTAGCGGAACAGCAGCTCATGCAGGCGCGCATCGTCAAAGCCGGGCTTGGCGACGGCCAGCTCCTGCGGGTGCATATCGATCAGCTGGTTCAGGCGGCGGCGGTCGGCCTGGCCGATAAAGCCGCCGTACAGGTCCTGGTCCACATCCACCCCTTGCAGCGGCGGGCGGTCAAACACGGCAGCCCAGGTGGCGCTCATGTCGGGCAGGTCGCGGGCAATGGCGGCATGGCGCATGGCTTGTTCGATGTCGATGTGCCAGCGGGCCGCCTGCTCGGCGCTCAAGGTGCGCAGGCTGCTGACCACCATCGGCGACTTGTTCAGGTGCACGGTCTTGATCGGCAGCCGCGTGGTACCTTCGGGCAAATCGGCCGTGGCGCTGAACATGCGCAGGCGCATTTCATCGACCGACATCTCCGCCAGGTGGCTCGGGTCCTGCGACAGGTCCCAGGCGATGATCTCGTTCTTGTTGGTGGGGTGTTGGGCCAGTGGCCAGGCCACCGCGATGCAGCCACGGTCGACACCGTACATGCCAGAGACATGCAGAAAAGGCCGTGCATTGGCAGGCGTCGCCGGCAGTGCCAGCTCCTGCATCACGCGGTCTTTCTTGTGCAGGCCCAGCGCAAAATCAAACAGGCGCGGTTGCAGGCGCTTGATCAGGCGCGCCAAGCCAATGGTGGCGCGCACATCGCTGAGCGCATCGTGGGCAGATTCATGCAGGATGCCGTTGGCGCGGGCCAGGTCTTCGAGCTTGAAGCTGACCGAGCCGTCCTCTTTTTGGGGCCACTCGATGCCCTCGGGGCGCAGCGCATAGACCATGCGGACAACGTCGAGCAGATCCCAGCGGCCGCAGCCGTTTTGCCATTCACGGGCATAGGGGTCGCGCAGGTTGCGCCACAGCATGTAGCGGGTAACTTCGTCGTCAAAACGGATGGTGTTGTAGCCCACGCCGATGGTCCCGGGGCGGCCCAACTCGGCCTCGACGGCGGCGGCAAACTGCTGCTCGGGCACTCCCTGTTCCATGCAGTGCTGCGGCGTCAGCCCGGTGATCAGGCTGGCTTGGGGGCTGGGCAGGTAATCCAGCGCAGGCTGGCAGTACAGCATGACCGGCTCGCCAATCTCGTTGAGGTCCATGTCCGTGCGGATGCCGGCAAACTGGGCGGGACGGTCCTGGCGCGGCACGGCGCCAAAGGTTTCATAGTCATGCCAGAAAAAGCTGGCGGAGGCGGACGAGGAATTCTGCATGCCCGCTAGTATGCCTGCTCCGGTCGCCTCTACAGACAAGCGTGGACCCGCAACTACAACAGCGGTGAACACAGCCGCGCGATGGAATCGCCCAGCCGCAACAAAAACCGCTGCTTGCGGCGCGTGGGCACCTGCTTGGAGCGCATCAGGTCGGTGTTGAACTGGTCCTGCAGCCGGGCATTCAGCTCAGTCCCATAGCCAATCGCACAGACTTCATAGTTCAGGCGAAAGCTGCGGTTGTCGAAGTTGGCGGTGCCGATGATGGTCAGGTCGTCATCGACCACCAAGGTCTTGGAATGCAGCATGCGGGCGCTGTATTCATAGACCTTGGCACCGGCGCTGATCAGCTCTTCGTAATAAGAGCGGGCCGCTGCGGTGACAAAGATGGAATCGGATTTCTCCGGCACCAGCAGCCGCACATCGACGCCGCGCAGCGCAGCGCTGGTCAGCGCATACATGGCAGGCTCGGTAGGCACAAAGTACGGTGTCGTCAGCCACACCCGCACGGTGGCGGACTGGATGGCGGCCACATGGGCCCGGTGGATGGGCTCGGTGGGGTTGTCCGGGCCAGAGCTCACCAGCTGCATCGCATGGCTGCCATCGGGCAGGTCGGGCAGCAGCAAGTCCAGGTTGGCGGGCATGTCCTGCGTGGATTTTTCGAGCGCATAGGCCCAGTCTTCCAAAAAGGTGGTCTGCAGCCAGGTGACGATGGGGCCGGCCATGCGCAGGTGCACATCGTGGTAGGCATCGGTGTTGACCCGGCGGTCTTCCTCGTCGGTGATATTGACCCCGCCGGTAAAGCCGATCTGGCCATCGACCACCAGGATCTTGCGGTGGGTGCGGAAGTTGATGACCGGGCGCAGCCGCCTGCCGATGCGTGTGGGGTGGAACACCGCAAACTCGCCTCCAGCCGCCAGCAAGGGCGCGATGAACTTGCGGTTGACCCGCTTGGAGCCCAGCGCATCGACCAGCATGCGCACCTTGACCCCCGCCTTGGCCCGCTCGATCAGCGCATCGCGCAGGCGGGTGCCCGTCTGGTCGGGCTCGTAAATATAGTATTCCAGGTGTACATGGTGCTGGGCCTGCGCCACGTCCTCCAGAATGCGGTCGAAAGTGGCGGCGCCGCCGCTCAGCAGTTCCACACTCTGGGCCGATGTAATGGGGAAACCACTGGTGGCCTCGACCAGCTTGACCATCTCGCGCAGCTGCGTGGGCGCCAGAGGCTGGCCATCGCGGATGCGGCGCGTGGTCTCGCGCACATGGTTCTTGTTGCGGGCGCGCAGGCGCTTGATGCGCTGGCGCTTCATCCGCTGCGGGCCGATGAAGTAGTACACAATCAGCCCCACCACCGGCAAGGAGCCCATGGACAGCAGCCAGCCCAAGGTGGCTACCGGCGCCCTGCGCTGCATCAGAATCCAGATACCCACCACCCCCAGATAAAGGGGCCAGATCACGGACAGCAACGCAACGATGTTTTCCTTGGTCAGATACTGAGATAACGACGCCACAGCACCCTGCTCCTGTTGATGGGACCGCCCAGTGTAGCTTGCCTGCATGACAGCTGAGCGCAATAAAAAACAGCCGCAAGCGGCTGTTTTTGGGAGTGTCGATAGCAAGCTTAATCGGCTGCCAGTTCCTCTTCAGGGCCGGCTGGCTCCTGCTTGGCGCGCTCCTTTTTTGGCAGTGGCTGGATGTCCAGCAGCACCTCGGGCTTGTCGGGGTTGCTGTCATCCCACTCGACGCTGAGGCGTCCGCCATCGGTCAAGCGGCCAAACAGCAACTCGTCTGCCAGTGAACGGCGGATCGTGTCCTGGATCAGGCGCTGCATCGGGCGCGCGCCCATCAGCGGATCGAAGCCGGTCTTGGCCAGGTGCTTGCGCAGCTTGTCGCTGAACGTGACCTCGACCTTTTTCTCTGCCAGTTGCTGCTCCAGCTGGAGCAGGAACTTGTCGACCACGCGCAGAATGACCTGCTCGTCGAGCGGCTTGAAGCTGACAATCGCATCCAGACGGTTGCGGAACTCGGGCGTGAACAAGCGCTTGATGTCGCCCATTTCGTCGCCGGCCGCACGCGGGTTGGTAAAGCCAATCACTGCCTTGTTCATCGTCTCGGCACCAGCATTGGTGGTCATGATGACGATGACATTGCGGAAGTCGGCCTTGCGCCCGTTGTTGTCCGTCAAGGTGCCATGGTCCATCACCTGCAGCAGCACATTGAAGATGTCCGGATGCGCCTTCTCGATCTCATCGAGCAGCAGCACCGAATGGGGCTTCTTGGTGACCGCTTCGGTCAACAAACCGCCTTGGTCAAAACCGACATAGCCGGGAGGCGCACCGATGAGGCGCGAGACCGCATGGCGCTCCATGTACTCGGACATGTCAAAGCGGATCAGGTCAATGCCCAAGATGTAGGCCAGCTGCTTGGCCGCTTCCGTCTTGCCGACACCCGTGGGGCCGGAGAACAGGAAGGAGCCAATCGGCTTGTCAACCTTGCCCAGACCGGAGCGCGACATCTTGACGGCAGAGGCCAGCACTTCGAGGGCCTTGTCCTGGCCGAACACGACGCTCTTGAGGTCGCGCTCCAGGGTCTGCAGCTTGCCCCGGTCGTCATTGCTGACGTTGGCCGGCGGAATGCGGGCGATCTTGGCGACGATCTCTTCGATCTCCGTCTTGCCAATGGTTTTCTTGCGCTTGGAGAGCACCAGGATGCGCTGCGCGGCACCGGCCTCATCGATCACGTCAATCGCCTTGTCGGGCAAATGGCGGTCATTGATGAACTTGGCCGACAGCTCAGCGGCTGCCTGCAGCGCTGCCAACGCGTACTTGACGTTGTGGTGCTCTTCGAAGCGCGACTTCAGGCCCTTCAGAATATCGATAGTTTCAGGCACGGTAGGCTCGACCACATCCACCTTCTGGAAGCGGCGCGACAGCGCTGCATCTTTTTCAAAGATGCCACGGTACTCGGTGAACGTGGTCGCGCCAATGCACTTGAGCTGGCCGCTGGAGAGCGCTGGCTTGAGCAGATTGGAGGCATCCAGGGTACCGCCCGAGGCCGCACCGGCACCGATCAGGGTGTGGATTTCGTCAATGAACAAGATTGCATGCGGCTTGTCCTTCAAGGCCTTGAGCACGCCTTTCAGGCGCTGCTCAAAATCACCCCGGTACTTGGTGCCCGCCAGCAGCGAACCCATGTCCAGCGAGTAAACGGTGGCCTCGGCCAGCACCTCCGGCACATCTTCTTGCGTGATGCGCCATGCCAGGCCCTCGGCAATCGCCGTCTTGCCCACGCCGGCCTCACCCACCAACAGCGGGTTGTTCTTGCGGCGGCGGCAAAGGATCTGGATCGTGCGTTCGACCTCGTACTGGCGACCGATCAGCGGATCGATCTTGCCTTCCTTGGCCTGCTGGTTCAGGTTGACGGTGAACTGCTCCAACGGCGAGGCTTTTTCAGCGCGCTCGGGGTTGTTGCTGCCGACCTCTTCCGCATCCGAGCTGGACTCGGACTTGGGCAGCTCGGGCGTGTCGTTCTTCTTGATGCCATGGGCGATGTAGTTGACCACGTCCAGGCGCGTGACACCCTGCTGGTGCAGGTAGTACACGGCATGCGAGTCTTTTTCGCCAAAAATGGCCACCAGCACGTTGGCACCGGTCACTTCCTTCTTGCCATTGCCGGTGCTTTGCACATGCATGATGGCGCGCTGGATCACGCGCTGGAAACCCAGGGTGGGCTGGGTGTCGACTTCGTCTTCACCGGCCACCTGCGGAGCGTTGTCCTTGATGAAATTGGTCAGCGACGCTCGCAAGTCATCGATATTGGCAGAGCATGCGCGCAACACTTCAGAAGCGCTGGGGTTGTCCAGCAAGGCCAGTAGCAAATGCTCCACGGTGATGAATTCGTGGCGCTGCTGCCTGGCTTCTACAAAAGCCATGTGCAAGCTGACTTCCAGTTCCTGAGCAATCATTTGAAACTCCTTTTTTGCTTGCCAAATACACTCAACTTGCTTCTAGATGAGGACCAGTTTCCGTTATTCAACAGGCTCTGATACTGCTTGAAGCGGATGGCCTGCGCCATTGGCGGCGTCCATCACCAACGCCACCTTGGTTTCAGCGATCTCATGCGAATACACACCGCATACCCCTTTCCCGTCCAAATGGATCTTCAGCATGATCTGGGTGGCCGCCTCGCGGCTCTTGCCAAAAAAATGCTGCAGCACCTCGATCACAAACTCCATCGGGGTGAAATCGTCATTGAGCATGACCACCTGGTACATCTTGGGTGGTTCCACCCGCTGCGCAATGCGCTCGACCACCAAGGCGCCCCCACCGTCCTCCGGTGTTTGGGGCTTGGCAGGCAGATTCGGCGAGGGAGGAACAACAGGTTTCGTGGCCATTGAGATCATTCTATAAGGCTAAATTTCCACATGAACAAAGATGGTGATGCTTTTATGAACTTCAATACGGCTGCGCCAGCAACTACTGGCGCAGCCGTTTGACAGCCCGTGTAAGCAGCCCGTCAGGCCATGCTTTCGTATACGATTTTGATGGCTTCGTGGCCCGCTTCCTGGGACCAGGCGGCCATCGCCTGGTCACTGGGGAAAAAGCGCGCGGCATCGCCCAGATTGAGCTCCACACCGGCCCGGCCATCGCCCTGGCCGCAGACCACGCCCAGGCGGATCTTGAGGCCGTGGCGCAGCACACCTTCGTCGGTGCGCTCCTCGACTGCGGGAAACTCCTGAATCAAGCGCGCAACATCGGGTTGGTGACGATCGGTGTTGACCAGCAGGTAGCGGCCAAAGCGCGCCCGGGCCTCGGCCAGGCCCCAGACATGTTGGGCCTTGGCGCGCAGGCCACCGCTGAATCGGTCCAGGCCGACGCGGGCGCTCAAGATGACGAACTCGTCGTCCTTGAGTTGCTCCTTGTGGCGGCTCCAGGTGGCTTCGTCGATTGAGCCTTCGATGACCGCAGATTTGTCGTCGATCTTGAACAGCACCATCTTGCCCCGCTGGCCATTGATGACCCGCAGCTCGCTGATGATGCCGGCCACCGTCTGGGGCTCGCGGCTGTCCTTGAGCTGGGCGATGGGGGTACGCACAAATTGGCGCACTTCCAGCTCCACCTCGTCAAACAGATGGCCCGACAGGTAAAAGCCGATGGCGGTCTTCTCCAACACCAAGCGCTCCTTGATGCCCCAAGGCAGCACATCGGCCAGCGGTGGCTCCTGGGTGCTGGAGCCCAAGGTGTCATCGCCCATCATGTCAAACAGGCCACCCTGGTTGGCATTGGCATGGGTGGTGGCGGCAAATTCAAAGGCCACATCAACCGATTCCAGCAGCGACCGGCGGTTGAGCTGGATATTGTCAAAAGCACCACCCTTGATCAGCGCCTCGACCGTGCGCTTGTTGATCCGGCTGCGGTCCACCCGCAGGCAGAAGTCAAACAGGCTCTTGAAGGGGCCCTTGGTGTCGCCCTGCGGGCCCGTGCCCTGGCCTTCACGCGCGGCCACGATCGCCTCAATGGCGGCCTGGCCCGTGCCCTTGATGGCGCCCAGGCCGTAGCGGATGACCTTGTCAGTCACCGGCTCAAAACGGTGGCGGCCCCGGTTCACATCGGGCATTTCGAAGGTCACGCCCATCTTCAGCGCGTCCTCGTACAGCACCTTGAGCTTGTCGGTGTTGTCCATTTCCACGGTCATATTGCCGCAGTAGAACTCTGCCGTGTAGTGCACCTTGAGCCAGCCGGTGTGGTAGGCCAGCAGCGAATAAGCAGCGGCGTGCGACTTATTAAAGCCGTAGCCCGCAAACTTCTCCATCAAATCGAAGACTTCGTCGGCCTTGGCCTCGTCGATGCCGATCTTGGAGGCACCCTCACGGAAGGTGGCGCGGTGCTGCACCATCTCCTCGACTTTTTTCTTGCCCATCGCGCGGCGCAGCAAGTCGGCGCCGCCCAGGCTGTAGCCTCCCAGAATCTGGGCGGTCTGCATCACCTGCTCCTGGTAGACCATGATGCCGTAGGTCTCGGACAGCACTTTTTCTACCAGCGGATGCGGGTACTCCACCACTTCCTTGCCGTGCTTGCGCGCTACAAAGCTGGGTATCAGGTCCATCGGGCCCGGGCGGTAAAGCGCATTGAGCGCAATCAGGTCTTCCAGCCGGCTGGGCTTGGCTTCCTTGAGCATCTGCTGCATGCCGCGCGATTCAAACTGGAACACGGCCTCGGTCTTGCCGGCCGAGAACAGCTGGTAGGTGCGGGCATCGTCGAGCGGAATGGTTTCGAACTGGAAGTTTTCCTGCCCCTTATGGCGCTGGATGATGAATTCCCGGGCGATCTCCAAAATGGTCAAGGTGGCCAGACCCAAGAAGTCAAACTTGACCAGGCCCACCGACTCCACATCGTCCTTGTCATACATGGCCACTGCCGAGGTGCTGCCCGGCTGCTGGTAGAGCGGACAAAAATCGGTCAGCTTGCCCGGGGCAATCACCACGCCACCGGCGTGCATGCCGATATTGCGGGTCATGCCTTCGAGCTTTTGCGCCATCTCGATCAGGGTCTTGACGTCCTCTTCCTTCTCGATTCGCTCGGCGAGCACCGGCTCTTCCTTGATGGCATAGGTGTACTTGTCGCCCTCCTTGGGCGGATTGGGCGGGTACTTGAGGGTGACGTGCAGGCCCGGCTTGTTCGGGATCAGCTTGGAGATGCCATCGCAAAAGCCATAGCCCATGTCGAGCGCCCGGCCCACATCGCGGATCGCTGCGCGCGCGGCCATGGTGCCGAAGGTGGCAATCTGGCTCACCGCATTGCGGCCGTAGAGATCCTTCACATAGTCGATCACCCGGTCGCGGTTGGCCTGACAAAAGTCCACGTCAAAGTCGGGCATCGAGACGCGTTCTGGGTTCAGGAAACGCTCGAACAGCAGGTTGTAGTGGATGGGGTCAAGGTCGGTGATCTTGAGCACATAAGCCACCAGCGAGCCAGCCCCCGATCCCCGGCCCGGGCCGACCGGGCAGCCATTTTTCTTGGCCCAGTTGATAAAGTCCGCCACGATCAGGAAGTAGCCGGGAAAGCCCATCTTCAAGATGATGCCCAGCTCAAAATCCAGGCGCTCGATGTATTTGGGCCGTTCGGCGTCCCGTTTGGCTTCTTTGGGAAACAGCAGTTGCAGGCGCACTTCCAGTCCCTCCAACGAAAGCTGACGGAAGTACGCGTCAATGGGCATGCCATTGGGCGTCGGGAAATCCGGCAGAAAGTACTTGCCCAGCTGCAAGGTCACGCTGCAACGCTGGGCGATCTGCGCGGTATTGGCCAGCGCGCTGGGCAGATCAGCAAACAAGGCCTCCATCTCGGCGGCGGTCTTCAGGTACTGGTCACGGGTAAAGCGTTTGATGCGCTTTTTGTTGCCCAGGGTCTCACCCTCGGCAATACAGACGCGGGCTTCATGCGATTCAAAATCGGCCGGCTTGCCAAACTGCACCGGGTGGGTGGCGACCACCGGCAGCTTCAGGTTGGCGGCCAACGCCACCGCCGCAGTGACGTGGGCTTCATCATCGGCACGGCCAGCGCGCTGAAGCTCGATATAAAAGCGGTGCGGGAACATGTTGGCCAGCCGCAGTGCTGCGCCACGCGCCGCTTTCTCGTCGCCACGCACCAAGGCCTGCCCCACCGGGCCGGCCTGCGCACCCGACAGCACCACCAAGCCCTCGGACAGCTCCTGCAGCCAGGCCCAGGTGCACTGCGGCTGTGCCTTGACGGTGTCGGCCATCCAGATGCGGGCCAGAATTTCAGACAGATTGAGGTAGCCCTGCTGGCTCTGGATGAGCACGATGATGCGCGACAGCGGGCCGCCTGCCACCTCGGACTCCAGGGTCAACTCGGCACCCAGCAGCGGTTTGACACCTGCGCCGCGCCCGGCTTTGTAAAACTTGATGGCGCCAAACAGGCTGTTCAGGTCGGTGAGCGCCATTGCCGGCTGGCCATCACCCGCAGCAAACTTGATCAAATCGCCAATGCGATTGGTGCTGTCAACGATGGAAAACTCGGAATGGATGCGAAGGTGTACGAACATATCCCTGCATTGTAGGAAAGCCGCAGCACCGTCTGTGCAAACCATGGCATATCTGGCCCGGAATGTTACACAGCCCTACTGGCCGCAAGTCCCGGTCTGCGAGGGCGGGCCGCGCGCCGATTACAATGGTCCAGATCAGAGGGCGCGGCACGGGCTGCCCCGCTGCGTGGCTGGCCTTGCGGCCCCATGCAGTTTTTCAGCTTTCCGTCTATGGATTTCAAGCCAAAAATGCTGTTTGCGTACCCCAAATCGAAGGTTCCCGCTATCGCTTCCGTAGCACTTGCCGCTCTGCTGGCAGGCTGTTCATCGACCGATGTGGATCCCACCGCCGGCTGGAGCCCGAACAAGATCTATTCGGAAGCGCGTGACGAAGCCTCATCGGGCTCGTTCGACAAAGCCATTCCGCTGTATGAAAAGCTCGAAGGCCGCGCCGCTGGCACCGCCATCGCGCAGCAGGCGCAGCTGGAAAAGGCCTACGCGCAGTACAAGAGCGGTGAAAAGGCCCAGGCCATCGCCACCTTGGACCGCTTTATCAAGCTCCACCCGGCCAGCGATGGCGTGGACTACGCGCTTTACCTGAAGGGCCTGGTCAACTTCAACGAGAACCTGGGCCTGTTCTCCTGGGTCTCCAAGCAGGATCTTTCCGAGCGCGACCAGAAGGCGGCCAAGGATTCGTTCGAATCCTTCCGCGAGCTTTCCACCCGCTTTCCCGAATCCAAGTACACGCCAGACGCTGAAAAGCGCATGCGCTACATCGTCAACTCGCTGGCCCAGTATGAGGTGCACGTTGCCCGTTACTACTACGAGCGCGGTGCCTACGTTGCTGCGGTGAACCGCGCCCAAAGCGCCATCTCTGACTACAAAGAGGTGCCTGCACAAGAAGACGCGCTTTACATCCTGATGCTGTCCTACGAGCGCCTGAACATGGCCGACATGGCCGCCGACACCAAGCGCGTGCTGGAAGCCAGCTACCCCAACACCCGCCTGCTGGCCAATGGCTTCCGCAAGGAAGAGCGCCCCTGGTGGAAGATGTGGTAATGCCACGCGCTTGATGCGCAACCGATAGTTCAATAAGAGTCGCTAACACGACCCAGCAAACCGAAGGTTTGCGTTTGAGACTAGGCGCCAAGCCGCAGGCAGTACAGACGTACGACAAGGTTTGGTAACGACGTATCAAGGGTTGTGTTAGCGGCTCTAAGCGGCTGGTGCAGGGAAAACCTTGCACCAGCCGCTTTGTCATGCCGCAGAGTCCTGCACCAGGCTCCGCAAAAACTCCGGCAATTCAGCATCGCTCAACATGGGCATCGGCGGCAATGCGGCCTGTAAGGCAGCACCGTAGTTGCGGCTGTGCAGGCGCTCATCCGCAATCACGACCACACCGCGGTCGCTGGCCGAGCGGATGAGACGCCCCACGCCTTGGCGCAGCTGCATGGCGGTCTGGGGCAGGATGTAACGCTCGAAGGCATCGCTGCCAGCTGCCTTGAGCGCGGCCACCCGCGCTGCATGCAGCACATCATGGCGCGGTGGAAACGGCAGCTTGTCGATCACCAGCAGCTGCAGCGCCTGGCCCGGCAGATCGACCCCCTCCCACAGGCCCAAAGTCCCTACCAGCACGCGCCCAGCCTGCGTGCCCGCTGCGCTGCGCATGGCCTGCAGCAGCCGCCGCTTGGGCTGCTCGCCTTGCTGCAACACATCGATGGACTGCCCCTGCAGGCCCAGCCGCAAGGCCTCAGCCAAGGCATCCATCGCGGCGGTCGAGGTGCAGAGCACCATGCAGCGCCCTCCCAGCATGCGGATATGCGGAAGCAGCCATTGCGCCAAGGCTTGTGCACGCTCCGGCACCGCTGCATCGGTGCTGGGCAGCCCCTGGGGTACCACCAGACCGGCCTGCTGCGCCCAGTCAAAATGGCTGCGCAAGCGCAGGGTTGCGAGCGGCGGCAGTCCATTCGCCTCCACCCCCTCGCTGTGCAGTCCCAGCCCATGGGCAAACCAGCTCAGCGCCTCGTCATCGCCCAAGGTGGCGGAGGTAAACAACCAGCGTTGTGCGCCCTGGCCCAACCAGCTGCTGGCGCGCACCTGTGGTGCCAGAGCGCCCAGGGCTTGTGCCAGCCACAGCGGCGACTCCCGAAAGCCCTGCCGCCAGACACGCCGCCCTTGGGCCTGCCGTTCGGCGGCATCCATGGCCCGCGGCAGACCCGGTGAGTCCCACCAGCGCACCAGGTCACTCCTGCCACTCCTCCCAGCCTGCGCCCATTGGCGCAAGGCCAGCAGCAGCACATCGCCCTTCGCCGCCAACTGCGCGACCACGGCTGCCGTGTCTGCAACGCCTTGCAAGGCGGCCACCAGGGCGGACAGCGCATTGTGCAGGCCGACCAGTGCCTGGCGGGCGGCAGCCTGGGCGGCCGCATCCGCATCGCCCAGCTGCCGTTGCTCGGCGTCCATCCACTGCAGCAGCGCCTGCTGCGCATGCTGCAGCAGCGGGACCCAGGGTGCGAAGCCGCGCGCATGCAGGCCCGTCTGCCGCTCCACCGTCTGGAGAAAGTCGCGCATATCGCCCACATTCAGTCCCTTCGCCAGCACCTTGAGGCCAATGGCCTGCAGCTGGTGGGCCTCGTCCATCACCATGGTGGGCGCCAGCGGCACAAAGCCCTGGCCCACGCCCAGCATCTGGCGGTGGCGCAACTCGCTGAAGAAGAGATGGTGGTTGATCACCAAAATATCCGCCTGCGCGGCCCGGGTGCGGGCCCGGTTGGAGAAGCAGCGCTCAAAGTAGCTGCAGCGCTGGCCGAGGCATTCGTCGTGGCTGGCGGTGATATGGGGCAGCAGGCTGGGCAGGTGGCTGATGTTGTCGAGCTCGGCGAGATCGCCTCCCTGTGTGCTTTGCGCCCAGCGCTCCACTTGGCCCAGCGCGCTGGCATGCAGGTCTTGCAGCTTGCCGCGCGCCTGTTCCAGGCCATGCAGGCAGACATAGTTTTCCCGGCCCTTGAGCACGGCGACCTTGCGCTGGAGTCCCTGGTGGGTCAGCAGCGCGGGAATGTCGCGGTCCACCAGCTGGTCCTGCAGCGCCCGTGTGGCGGTGCTGACCACAAAGCGCTCGTTGCGAGCCAAGGCCGCTATCAGATAGGCATAGGTCTTGCCCGTGCCGGTGGGCGCTTCGATCGCCACCCGTTGGCCCTGGGACCAAGCCGCCTCGATGGCCGCGATCATCTGCTCCTGCTGGGGACGCAGCTGCAACGGGGCATCACTCGCAATGGCGGGGGAAAGGGGCATCGATAAAGAACCAGCGGCAAGAAGCATCGCAGTCTATCGCGTCCGGGGCCGGCCTTCGCTAGCCGCCTGCAACGCCCTATTGCGTTGGTATACAAACATCGGTTGATAGCGTAATCCCGCAGGCTTTGGCGGCCCGCCAGGCAATCTGCTCTATGATTCCCCTTCCGTCCACCCCGCTTGTCTACCCACCCCTTGCGCATGAGCAACAGCTACCGCCTCTCTGCCGCTACCGGCCTTCACAAAGGCGATCGCCCTTACCAGCAGGACCAGGTGATCATGCTCGCCCACCCCCGCGCCAAGGGCTGCGTGCTGGCGGTGGTGGCCGATGGCATGGGGGGCCGCAGCGGTGGGCGCGCGGCTTCAGACCAGGTGATGCTGACGGCCAAGCAGGTGTTTGAGCGCTACTCGCCAGAGACCGACAACGCCGAAGAGATGCTCGGCAACCTGGTGCGCGAAGCGCATTTGCTGATCCGGCTGGTGGCCATCTCTGCCGAGCAAGAGCCGCACAGCACCATTGCTGCCTTTCTGATCCTGCCCAACAGTGCCTGCGCCTGGGTGCATTCGGGCGATTCGCGCATCTACCATTTCCGCGACGGACAGCTGCTCTACCAGACCAGCGACCATTCTTATGTGCAGACCCTGGTCGACCAGGGCCAGCTCACCCTGGAAGAAGCACGCTACCACCCGCAGTCCAATATCTTGTTGCACTGCCTGGGCACGGCTGATGACCCGCCACTTATCCACCACCGCATCCCCATGCTCAAGCAAGGCGATGTGCTGCTGGCCTGCAGCGACGGTATCTGGCATTACTTCTCGCCCGATGAGCTTTCGTCCATCACCCGCCTGCTCTCGCCCCGCGAAGCCAGCCAGTTCCTGATCGAGCGGGCGCGCATGCGTGCCAACGGTTCGGGCGACAACATGTCACTGGCCATCGTCAAGGTCGAGCCCCTGCCCGCAGAAGCCGCTCAGGCTGCCGTACCCGGCAGCAAACGCGCCAAGGCCAAACCACCGGCGCGCAGTTGAAGCGCTGAGCCGGATACAGCCCTCAAAAGCAAAAGCCTCGCAGCTATCAACTGCGAGGCTTTTTGCTGGTGCTTGGCTGGGCTTTGAACAGGTTCTTAGAAGCCAGGCATCACTGCACCCTTGAACTGGGTGTCGACAAACTTGCGAATCTCTTCGCTGTGGTAGGCCTTGACCAGCTTGGCCACCCATGGCTGGTTCTTGTCCGCTTCGCGGATCACCAGAATGTTGACGTAGGGGTTCTTGGCGTTTTCAACCACGATCGCGTCCGACTTGGGGTTCAGGCCCGCCGAGATTGCAAAGTTGGTGTTGATCGCTGCAGCATCCAGGTCGTCGAGCGAGCGCGGCAGTTGGGCGGCGTCCAGTTCGACAAAGCGCAGCTTCTTGGGGTTCTCGATTACATCCAGCGGCGTGGCCTTGAGGCCGGCGCCTTCCTTGAGCTTGACCAGGCCATTGGCTTGCAGCAGCAGCAAGACGCGGCCACCATTGGTGGGGTCATTGGGCAGACCGAAGCGGGCGCCCTCTTTGAGCTCCTCGATCTTCTTGATCTTCTTGGAGTAGATGCCGATCGGGAAGTTGACGGTATCGGCAGCGACCACAAACTTGTAGCCACGGTCCTTGATCTGGGCATCCAGATAGGGCTTGTGCTGGTAGCTGTTGGCATCGAGCTCGCCGGACTGCAGGGCGGCATTGGGCTGGATGTAGTCGCTGAACTCGATGACCTTGATCTTCAAGCCGTCTTTCTCAGCGATCTTCTTGACCTGCTCCATGATCTGGCCGTGCGGGCCAGCGGTCACGCCGATCTTGATTTCCTTGTCTTGTGCGACTGCGGCGCCAGAAATACCAGCGGCCAATGCCAGGGCCAGCACGGATTGCAGCAATGTACGTTTTTGCACGGGAGCGATACCTTTCAAATGCGATACCGAAATGTACGCCCGATTTTGCAACGCAACAAAGAACTTTTTGCCATTTGCTTACAACCACCGGCCCCGTGCGTGGCAGCTATTTACTCCGGCCGCAACGCTACATTGTTGAGCTTGTCCAGTCTTTCGGGCCAGTTGCCGTTCTTGGCATGCTGCTGCAGGATGCGCGTCCAGGCCACCCAGGCATCCCACTGCACGCGCTTGTCCCAGGCATTGCCCCAGGCGCTGAAGCACTGCAACGCGCTATTGGCGGCGGCCAGCGCATCGGCATTGCGCCCAGCGCTGAGGTAGAGTTGGGCCAGCACCATTTGTGGCTCTCCCACCCAGGGGTTGAGCTGTACCGCCTGCTCCAGCACGCCGGTGGCCACATCCAGATCGGTGAGCGGCTGGTCTTGCTGGATCACTGACCAGTACAGCGACGCGGCCGCCGCATCCGCCGATGCGCTCAGGCCTTGGGTGCAATGCGCAAACACCGGTGGGATGGGCAGCAGGCCCTTCAAGGCCGGGTGCTGCAAGGCCAAGCCCAAGCTGGCAATCTGCGACAGCATGCGCCCGCTGGGGCGCATCGGGCCGGGCCAAAGCGAGGCCATCCAGTGCGCTTTTTGCGGGCGCTGGGGCACCTGGGGAAAGGCCGAGAAAATATCGTCCTGCCAGCTGAACCACTGCTCAATGGTGTCAGCCATGCTGACGATGATGAAGGCCGCCACCGTGTAGGGCTCGACCCGGCGTGGCGCGCCTTGATGGTCCAACAACACGGCGCCATCAGCCTCGATGGCACCGGCAAGCACCTTTTGCACAAACTGCGCTCGCGAGAGAATGCAGAATTCATAGACCAGCTGCTCCGCAGGCTCGCCCACCAAGGCGGCCAATTGGCTGCGCTCGCTGCTGGCATCGAACTTGACCAAGTCCACAAAGGCATTGCCGTAAACGCTGTGCAGCAGGCCCAGCAGCTTCACATCCTCCGGTTGCTGCCACAGCTGCAGGGTGCGCGTGACGCCCAGCAAATGGTGGCGAAAGGTGCCTGCCTTGTGCCAGTCCTGCCCCACATCGCGGGCCAGCACCACGGGCAAGGCGCGCGCCAGCGCTGGGTGAGCGTGGATCCAGTTCTCGTCGAGCAGCGGCTTGGCGCGCAGCCACTGGGCCTCGTCCAGCGAATGCAGCGGCAGAGTGGGTGCAGAAGCAAGGGGCAAGGCAGCGTTCATGGCGGTCTCCAAGGCGTGGGCAATAGCGCATTGTAGGCAGAGCCCTGCGCGCGTAACGCCCTTGGGCGACAGGCGCGATGGCCGCATGAAAAAAGCCCATGGCAGGTACCTGAGTACCCCATGGGCTTTGGCTGCAGCGCGCGCTGACGCCGCTTATTTATGGCTCAGTCGCCGCACGGCCCAGTCGCCCAGGCTTTGCACCAGCTGCACAAAGATGATCAGGATGACGACCACGGCCAGCATGATGTCCGGCAAAAAGCGCTGGTAGCCGTAGCGGATACCCAGATCCCCCAGACCACCACCACCGATGGCGCCTGCCATAGCCGAGTAGCCAGTCAGGGACACAAAGCTGATGGTCAAGCCGGCGACAATGCCCGGCAAAGATTCAGGCAGCAGTACCTTCCAGACGATTTGCCAGGAGGTCGCACCCATGGCCTGGGCGGCTTCGACCAGGCCATGGTCCACTTCGCGCAACGAGGTTTCCACCAAGCGGGCAATGAACGGTGCCGCAGCCAAGGTCAGCGGAACAATCGCCGCCGCCGTGCCGATGGACGAGCCGGTGATGAAGCGGGTGAACGGGATGATGGCGACCAGCAAGATGATGAAGGGCGTCGAGCGCACGGCATTTACCAGCCAGCCAACGATCTTGTTGGCCGCGCCATTTTGCAAGATGCCGCCATGGTCGGTCAGGCGCAGAAACACGCCCAGCGGAATGCCGATCAGCGCGCCGGCCACGCCGGAAATACCAACCATGATCAGCGTCTCCCACAAGGATGTGGCAAACAGCTGCAGCATCATTTCAGAAAAATTCTCAAACATCGAAAACCTCTTTGCGGGTGTTAGGTGGCCGAGGCCTCGGTATTGACTTCCTGCACCATCACGCCCGAAGCGCGCAATGCCTCAACAGCCGCATTGAGCTGGGCCAGATCGCCACTGGCGTAGACCGCCAGGAAGCCGAAGGTCTGGTCCTGGATCTCATCGACCTGGCCGTTGAGGATGCTGACATCCAGACCAAAATCACGGATCAGCCGCGAAAGGATGGGCTGGTAGGCCAGGTTGCCCGCATAGGACAGGCGCAGCAGCTTGCCCTGGCCACTGGAGAGCGCACCATTGAGGCTGCGCACCCGCTCGATGACGCTGGCAGGCAGCTCCTGGGGGACAATCTCGTCGATCAGGCTCTTGGTGATCGGTTGCTGGGGACGGGTGAAAACATCGATGACCGAGCCCATCTCGACCACCTTGCCGGCCTCCATCACCGCCACGCGGTCGGCGATCTGCTTGACGACTTGCATCTGGTGGGTGATCAGCACCACGGTCAGCCCCATGTCCTTGTTGATCTGCTTGAGCAGCGCCAGCACCGAACGGGTGGTTTCGGGGTCCAGCGCCGAGGTGGCCTCGTCGCTCAGCAGCACCTTGGGCTCGCTGGTCAGTGCGCGGGCAATGCCTACGCGCTGCTTCTGGCCGCCAGACAATTGCGCGGGATAGCGGTCGCTCAGCGCAGCAAGGCCCACCAGGTCCAGCAACGGGTCCACGCGCTTTTTGATGGCCGCCTTGCTCATGCCGGCCAATTCCAGTGGCAATGCGGCGTTGTCAAACACGGTGCGCGACGAGAGCAGGTTGAAGTGCTGGAACACCATGCCGATCTCGCGGCGCGCACTGCGCAGCTGGGCATCGTCCATCGTCGTCAACTCTTTGCCGTTGACCATCACCTGGCCCGTGGTCGGGCGGTTGAGCAGGTTGATATTGCGCACCAGCGAGCTCTTGCCCGCACCGCTGCGGCCGATGATGCCAAACACTTCACCGGCAGCAATACTCAGATCGACACCGCGCAGCGCATGGACCGGGCCGTTTTTGCCCGGGTAGGTTTGGGTGATACCCCGTAGTTCAATCATTGGAATAAAGAAAGCGCCCTGCAGCTTGAAGCGGGCGCTTGAAAAACCGTGAATAGCCGTACTGTAAGCGATGCGACAGACAGCAGCAAAGAACGAAATTTTAGTTCTTTACAACCGCCGGTTATTTCAGCGGGTTTATTTAGGCTGCAAAAAGCAGATGGCTAGCTGCGGGACTCGCGCAGGATCGCGGCCACCGCGTCGGCCACGGCCTCGCGGATGGTGCTGTCGATCTCCAGCTGCAACGAGGACTGAAACAAGGCCGTCTGTTGGTCCACCACCTTGAGCACGGCGGCCGACAGCCGTGCATCCAGCGTCTCCTGCACCCGCCGGGTGACCCGGCGCGTGATCGCATCTTCCAGCGCCTGCGCGGTTTCTGCCGCTGACTCGACCAAGTGGCTGGTTGCGTCAGATACTGCCACGCCCTCGCCACCCAAGGCGCTTTGCACCAGGCTGTGCGCCGGTTGGCCATCGCTGTCATCCACCACCGCCCCGGCGCCAGCGGACGGCGGGGCGACCGCTTCGCCCTGGTCTGGCATCCAGCTTGGCAGGCTGCTGCCTTCCACAGGGTGAGCAGGCGCGGCAAAGGCTTGTGCGCCACTGCCCAGCGGCAATGCCGCATCCGCCTGCTGCGCCCAGCCGCTGTAAGTAGGCAGGTCGGCAATATCGGCGGCGGGTTGGGCCCAGGCGCCGGAGGCCTGCGCATCGGCATCGCGGCGCCTGCGCAGCACATCCACACTGGGCGGGATGCTGTCTGGCGCTGGGGCCACTGCCCCACCTGGCGCGACAAAGGGCAGCGCGTCAGCCGCGTCCTGCACCGCTTCCTCGGTCAAGGTCGGTACAAATTTTGGGGGGATTCTGGAATCGGGCATGGCTCAGTCCTCCGACTTCATCACCAAATCGCGGCGCTCGATATCAAAACCCATCGCGGCGTAGGCACGCCAGCGCGCTCGGGCCTGCTGCCGATCCTGCTCGTCGTCGGCGCTGACCACTTCAATCACCCGCTCAAAGCGGGTGACATCGGCAGGCATCTCCGCGCCCAGGTTCAGCAGCACGCGCGTATGCGGCAGGCTGCCGGCCAGGTCAGTCAGCAAAACCGTGGGCGAGCGCTGGAGCACCTCCGCCGCTGCATCCCCCCGGCAGTGGGCCAGAAACTGGCTGGCACCGCCAAAGGACCACAGGGCCTCGTCGAGCTGGGCCACCATGGCCGGCTCGCCGAGCACCACCAGCGGCATATCCATGCGCTGGAGCTTGCGCGCCAGCTTGCAGGCATAGGCCAGCTTGCTGGGCGCGTTGAAGTGAAAGGCTACCGTCGTGGAGGTCGTCATAAGGCAGGCTGTGCTTACTGGGCGTCCGCCTTATCAGCGCCGTCCACATTGACCGCGGCCTTGCCTGGCTTGGGCTCCGCCACGGCCTTGTCCAGCTTGCTGGCCTTGGCGGGCTTGACCGTCTTGGCTTGCTCGGCAGGTGCGGCGGCGTGGGCGCTGTCCAGCAGGTACTGCAGCAGCAAGCCCACCGGGCGGCCGGTGGCGCCCTTCTTGGCACCGCTGCGCCAGGCGGTGCCGGCAATGTCCAGGTGCGCCCAGGCCATGTTGCCCACAAAGCGCTGCAGGAACTTGGCCGCCGTGATGGCACCGGCCGGGCGGCCACCCACATTGGCTACATCGGCAAAGTTGGTCTTCAGGCCCTCGGCATATTCGTCGTCCAGCGGCATGCGCCAGCACGTGTCTTGCGCCTGCTCGCCTGCGGCCTGCAAGGCCTGCGCCAGTGCATCGTTGTTCGAGAACAAACCGCTGCGCTGTGCGCCAAGCGCAATCACGCAGGCACCGGTCAGGGTGGCAATATCGACCACCGCGCTGGGCGAAAAGCGCTCGGCATAGGTCAACGCATCGCAGAGCACCAGGCGGCCTTCGGCGTCGGTGTTCAGGATCTCGATGGTCTGTCCGCTCATGCTGGTAACCACATCGCCGGGTTTGACCGCAGCGCCATCCGGCATGTTTTCACAGGCGGGGATCAAGCCCACCACATTGATCTCGGGCTTGAGCTCGGCCAACGCACGGAAGGTGCCCAACACGCTGGCAGCGCCGCCCATGTCGTATTTCATCTCGTCCATGTCGCCGGCAGGCTTGATGGAGATGCCGCCCGTATCAAAGGTAATGCCCTTGCCCACCAGCACCACCGGCTGGCTGTCCTTGTCGGCGCCGTGGTAGTGCAGCTCGATAAAGCGCAGTGGCTCCTTGGAACCCTGGGCGACGGCGATGAAGGCGCCCATGCCCAGCTTAGCGACGTCTTCGGGCTTGTGGATCTTGCACTTGATGCGCTTGTGCGCTTCGGCCAGCGATTCGGCCGCATCGGCCAGCATCTTGGGCGTGGAATAGTTCGCGGGGCGGTTGGCCCATTCGCGGGCAAAGGCCACGCCTTGTGCGGTGGCCTGGGCCACATCAAAAGTCTGCTGCAGCTCTGCTGCATTGGGGGCGCCCAGCACCACGGAATGGAGCGTCAAGGCCTTGGCCGATGGCTTGGTGGTGCGGTACAGGTAGGCGCTGTCGGCCAGGCATTGGACCAGCGCATGCAGGGAAGCATCCGCCAGCGGCTGGGCGCTGACCACCGCCGCGCGCTCGATGCCCTCGCGCGTCAGCGGGCCGGAGACGGCTGCCAGCGCCTTGCGCACCGACTGCGGCGAGCCATCGCCAATGCCCAGCAGCAACAAATGTCGGGCTTCAATGGCGGGCACCGCATACATTGCCAGCAACTTGCCGGTTTTTGCCTCAAAATCACCATTTTTCTGCGCGTGCGCAATCAGGGTGGACAATGCATCACTGGTTTTGGGTTGCTTGTCAGCCACCAGCACGATCAGCAGATCGCCAGACTGCAGTGCGGCCGAGGCCAAATCCAGAGTTTTGAGTTCAAAGTTCATAATCGGTGCTTTCCTTCTCGCCAATGTTATTCGATTCCTCGATCCGTAAAGAGCTATCCCGCAGCTTTGGTGCCACCTTGGTGGTGCTGGTGACTGTGGTGATGACGATGATGCTCATCAAAGTGCTGGGCCAGGCCTCGCGTGGCAGCGTCAACCCTTCCGACGTGTTGCTGGTCATGGGCTATACCGTGCTGGGCCAGTTGCCCACCATTTTGAGCCTTTGCCTTTTCATTGCCGTGGTGGCGACTTTGTCGCGCATGTACCGTGACAGCGAGATGGCCGTGTGGTTCAGCAGCGGCCAGAGCCTGCTGAGCTTTCTGCGCCCGCTGATGCGCTTTTCCTGGCCGATCATGGTCGTTATTGCCGTGCTGGCCTTGCTGGTATGGCCTTGGGCCAACCAACAGATTGTGCAGCTTCGCGCCCAATATGAACAGCGCGGCGACGTTGACCGCATCGCGCCGGGCGAGTTCCAGGAATCCTCTGACGGTTCACGCGTGTTCTTCATCGACCGTGATCGCGACTCGGACACGGAGGCGAGCAACGTCTTCATCGTCACCAACGAGGAAAAAAAGGACACCGTCACCACCGCCAAGAGCGCCCACCTCGAAGTGCAGGAAAACGCCCGGGTAGCCGTGCTCAATGACGGCCAGCGCGTGGAGAAGAACAAGGACACGCCGGGCCTCAAGGTCAGCGACTTCAAGGAATACGGCACCCGCATCGGCAGCGCCGCCGCCATTGACCCCAACGACATGGGCGCGGTCAAGAACATACCCACCCGCCAGTTGATGGCCAGTGACGAGCCACGCTTGCTGGGCGAGCTGGGTTACCGGCTGGGTCTGGCGATTGCCGCCATCAATTTTGTGGTGCTGGGTCTGGCCATGGCCAGCGTCAACCCCCGCGCGGGCCGCAGCAGCAGCCTGGTGTTCGCGCTGTTTGCCTTTATCGTCTATTACAACCTCATGACCTTTGCCCAGAATTGGGTGTCTTCGGGCAAAGCCTCGCTGCCACTCTCGTTCGTGCTCATCCACGGCTTGACGGCCATACTCGCCTGGACTTTGTTGCTCAGCCGCAACCAGCAGTTCTCGCTGCTGCAATGGGTACGCCGCATGGGGAGCCGCGCATGAAGACCTTTCGCAAAATGATCTACCGTGACATCGCCGTAACCGTCGGCTTTGTCACCCTGGCCTTCCTGGCGCTGTTTTTCTTCTTTGATCTGGTGGACGAATTCCGCTGGATCGGCACCGGCACGTATGAGCTCAAAGATGCATTGCTGAGTGTCGCTCTCAACATCCCCAACCACATTTACGAACTGCTGCCCATCACTGTGCTGATCGGCACTATCTTTGTGATGGCGCGCATGGCGCAGACCTCCGAGTTCACCATCCTGCGCACCAGCGGCCTGGGCCCCTGGCAGGCGCTGGGCAGCCTGCTGAGCATTGGCCTGGCCTTTGTGGTGCTGACCTTTGCGATTGGCGACTATGTGGCGCCCGCTGGCGAGCAGGCCAGCCAGCTGGTGCGCGCACAGCGCTTTGGCCAGTTGAGCACTGGCCGCACCGGCGCTTGGTTGCGCGAGAAACGCGAAGACGGTATGGCCGCCATCAATGTGCGCGCCATTTCGCCCGAAGGCGATATGCAGCGCGTGCGGGTCTACAGCTTCGACGACCAGGGCCGCATCCAGATGCAGTTCACGGCCGCTGGCGGCAAGTTTGGCAATGGCGTCTGGCAGTTGCACCACATCCAGGAGCAGCGCTACCACCTGGGCGACCAGCGCCAGACGCGGGTCGAGGTCAAGAACCTGGAGACATTGGATTGGCCCACTGCGGTGACCAGCAGCATGGTCGCTGCGGCCGTGCTCAAGCCCGACCAGATGAGCACCTATGACCTCTTCCTCTATGTGAGCCATTTGCAGGCCAATGGCCAGAGTGCGCAGCGCTATGAGATCGAGCTGTGGCGCAAGGTGTTCTACCCCATCAGCTGCCTGGTGATGGTCGTACTGGCCCTCCCCTTTGCCTACCTGCACTTCCGCTCGGGCGGCATCACCGGCTATGTGTTTGGCGGGGTGATGGCGGGCATCAGCTTCTTCTTGCTGAACAATGTGTTCGGCTTCGCTGGCAATCTGCAGAACTGGCACCCGATGCTGACCGCTGCGGCGCCCGGGCTGATCTACTCGCTGCTGTCGCTAGGCGCATTCAGCTGGCTGGTCCTGCGAAGGTAGCGGGGCCGCAGGCCCCACTCCAAACCCATGTCAGCCTGAGACCTCCTGAAAACCAAAGCCTCGCCATCGCGGGGCTTTGTCTTGGTGGATTCAAGCGGCCGGGCTTGCGCCTCAGGCCTCATCTCGCGGCAGCGATAACGCAGCTGCCATCTCGCGCATCAGATCGGTCTGGGAGATGATGCCGACCAGTTTGCCTTGCCGGTTGACGACCGGCACATGGTGCAGCTTGGCGCGCGAGAAGATCGCAATCAGATCGACCATGCGGTCATAGCTTCCCACCTTGGAGACCTCGGCCGTCATCAGGTCGCCCACCAGCTGAACGGGATCTTTCTTGCGCAACACCCAGTGCTTGAGCTTGCTGCTGAGGGCAGTCGGGGTGGCGGTCAGGGCATGGTTGAGCAGATCGGTAGAGGTGATGATGCCAACCACCCGCTGGGCGGCATCCACCACCGGCAAGGCCTTGACGCCATGCTGCTGCATGAGGGCCCAGGCATCCTTGACCGATGCGTTGGCGGTGGTGGCATGCACCGGATGGGACATGGCATCTTCGCAGCGCATATTGCCCAGGGTGCGCTTGAAGGCCGCTTGGCTCGCGCCCTGCAGCAGCGCTTCCAGGTCAGCGCGGCTCACATCCAGCACACCATTGAAGCGTGCGAGCGCCTCGTCGATATCGCCACCATCAATGCGCGCGCTCCCCGAGCGCGAGGTCTGCGGCCCCTGCGCTTTTTGGCTGTGCTGGGGCGCGGGGTAGCGCTTGCCCGTCATGCGGTTGTAGGCCGTGGCCAGCAGCACCAGAATCACGAGGTTGAGCGCCACCGGGTTGAGCAATACGGACACATCGTGCCAGCCTTGTATGGCCATCCACATCGCCAGCGCCGCGCCGGGCGGATGCAGGCAGCGCAGCACCACCATCACCATGATGGCCAGGCCCACGGCTACCGCAGCGGCTACCAACGGATCGGCAAACACCAGCACCGACACCCAGCCCGCCAATGCCGAGAGCAAGGAGCCACCAATCACGGGCCAGGGCTGCGCCATGGGGCTAGACGGTGTGCCGATCAGCAGCAAGGCGCTGGCACCCATAGCGGCAAACAGCCAAGGTGTCTGGTTGTGGTTGCCCCAGCTGATGCTGGCCATGCCGGTGAGCCACAAAATGGCGATGGCCCCCAGCACCATGCGCGCCAGCTCCAAGCCGTTGACATGTGCCGCCGACGGCAAAAAATTACGCAGCCACAAACGCATGCGGGCACGACCGCTCACCGCCTTTTCTGGGGAAGGGGTGGGTGGAGACGGAGGAGGTGCTGGGGACATGGCGGAAGCAGGGGCGAGAGAGAAATGCGATGCAGTCCTCCATCATAGTCAGGCCCAGGACTACAAGCTGCGCCGCAGCTGTCACCCTTGCTGACGACATTGCCTTCAAACCCCTGAAAATGGCGACAAATTGTCAGCATATGCCCGACAAAAGCTACTTTTCCGCGACTAATTTGACATTCGACCTACACACTATCGATAGAATCGTCGGTTTACTGTGACGGCCCCAGACCATGCGCGATCGAATTGCTGTTTTGCCCCAATACCTGATGCCCAAGAAATGGATGACCTCGGCGGCCGGCAAACTCGCGTCAGCAGAGCTGGGGGGGACAACCACCGCCTTTATCCGCTGGTTTGTCGGCAAGTACCAGGTGAACATGGACGAAGCGGCACAACCCGATATTGCGCAGTACAAGACCTTCAACGACTTTTTTACCCGCGAGCTGCGCAATGGTGCGCGCCCACTGGCCCAGGCCGACCTGGTCTGCCCGGTGGACGGCGCCATCAGCCAGTGCGGCGCCATTGCGCAGGACCAGATCTTCCAGGCCAAGGGCCACAGCTACAGCACCACGGCCTTGCTGGCCGGCGATGCGCAGCTAGCCGCGCAATTCAACAATGGCCAGTTCGCCACGATCTACCTGAGCCCGCGTGACTACCACCGCATCCACATGCCTCTGCGTGGCAAGTTGCAGAAGATGGTTTATGTGCCCGGCGACCTGTTCTCCGTCAACCCGCTGACCGCGCGCGGTGTGCCCGGTTTGTTCGCCCGCAACGAGCGCGTGGTCTGTGTGTTTGAGACGCGTATTGGCCCGGTCGTCATGGTGCTGGTGGGCGCCACCATTGTGGGCAGCATGTACACCCCATGGCACGGCCAGATCAACCCGCCGCGCACCAACAAGCCACGCAGCTGGGACTACCAAACTCAGCCGATTGTGCTGGAGCAAGGCGATGAGATGGGCCGCTTTCTGCTGGGCTCCACCATTGTGCTGCTGCTGCCCGAAGGCAAGAGCGCCTTCAACGCCGACTGGGACGCCGCCCGCCCGGTACGACTGGGCGAGGCGATGGGTACGCTCATCCGCTGATCAGCTTGCCTTTACGCCAAAGCCGCCGCCCAGGCGGCTTTGTTTTTGGCTATGCCACCAAGGGCAACAACAGCCGCCGGCTGCGAAAGGCATGCTGCTGGCCGCTGACCGGGTCCACAAAGCGCAGCTCACGCGCCAGCAGTTGCAAGGGCTTGGAGAAATCACCCTCCGGCGGATCATTCACCTCGGGGTAAAAGGCATCGTTGCGGATGGGCAGCCCCAAGGCCGCCATGTGAACCCGCAGCTGGTGGCGCTTGCCGCTGATGGGCTTCAGGGCATAACGCGCCCAGGCGCCCTGCACTTCCAGCACATCGATGCGGCTGTGGCTGTTGGGCTCGCCGGGCAGTTCCTGCATCAGAAAAAAGCGCTGGCTCTCTTCCATGCGGCTGCGCCGCTCCAACGGAAACAGCAGATCAGCCCGCCAGGGCGCCACCGCTTCGTAGCTTTTGTCCATTGCGCGGTTGCGGAACAGCGCCTGGTACGCGCCACGCGTGGCCGCATCCTTGGACAGCAGCAGCAGGCCGGCGGTATCGCGGTCAATGCGGTGCAGCGGTGAAAGCTGGGCATTGCCGGTGGCGTTCTTCAGTCGCACCAGCAGCGAGTTCTGCACATAGGGGCCCGTGGGCAGCACCGGCAGAAAATGCGGTTTATCGACCAGCAACAGGCGCTCGTCCTCGTACAGGATGTCGGCCTCAAAAGGGATCTGCGGCTCCACATCCACACTGCGCCAGTAGTACACCCGCAGGCCCGGCACAAAGGGCTGCGCGGGGCCCAAAGCCTGGCGCGCGCCATTGACCACATCCCCCGCTTGCATGCGTGCCTGCCACTGCGCATGGCTGACTATCGGCAGGCGCTGAGCCAGGTAGTCCAGCAGCGCACCTTGGCCCCGCGAGGGCAGCACCACGCAGCTGGGGCTCAGGCCATTGCGCATCCAGGTCGAAGGGTCCGTGTGTATCGTCATGTCGCTGGCGATTGTAATCATGGACGCAGGGGTATGGCGGGGAGGCACAATGGCCGCACTTTTCGCAGTCCAGGCTGCGATGCGCTGCCACTCCTTCTCAGACATTCCAAACAATAACAGGCCATGACTGCCAACACTGCTTCTGCTTCCAACTTCGCCCTCCGCCCTGTCAGCGCGCAGGAGCGTGTTTTTAACGGCTGGCACTTGGCTTCGCTGTGGTTCAGCCTGGGGGTGGGTCTGCTGGTGATGCAGGTGGGCGCCTATCTGATGCCGGGGCTGTCCACGCCCGAGGCACTGCTGGCGATTGTGGGCGGCTCGGTCATCGGCGCCGGGCTGCTGGCCTGGGTCGGCAAGCTGGGCTGCGATACCGGGCTGTCGAGCGCCGGGCTGATCCACCATGTCTATGGCCGCCAGTTTGCCAAGCTGCCGGTGCTGCTCAATATTGTGCAGCTGCTGGGCTGGGGCGCGTTTGAGCTGGTGGTGATGCGCGAATCCACCGTCGCCATTGGCCGCCAGGCTGGCGGCATGCAAGCGGCCTACTGGCCCTGGCTGGCCACCTTGCTCTGGGGCGGGCTGCTGGTGGCGCTGATGACCGGCTCCATGGTGCGCCTGGTGCGGCAGCTCATCTCACGCATTGCGCTGCCGCTGGTGGTGCTGTCGCTGCTGTGGCTGAGCTGGCAGTTTGTCGGCATGGCAGTGCAGCAAGGGCTGCCCGCGCTGTGGAACCGGCCAGGCGCTGGCGGCATGGGCGTCATGCCCGCGCTCGATTTGGTCGTCGCCATGCCCATCTCCTGGCTGCCGCTGGTCGCCGACTATGCCCGTTACGGGCGCAATGGCCGCAGCGCCATGGCCGGCACCTGGATCGGTTTTGGCATTGCCAATATCTGGTGCTATGCACTGGGTGTGCTGGTGGCCCTGGTGCTGCCCAGCACCGACCTGGTTGCCGCCTTGCTGCTGGCCCAGGGCGGTTTGATTGCGCTGTCACTGGTGCTGCTCGACGAGGTGGACAACGCCTATGGCGATGCCTACTCAGGCGCCGTATCGGCCCACAGCCTGCTGCCCGCCTGGGGTGTGCGTGGCTGGGGCATTGCCATGGCGGTGGCCAGCACCGGCCTAGCCATGGTGTTGCCCATGCACAGCCTGGAGCCGTTCTTGCTGATCCTCAGCTCCATCTTTGTGCCGCTGTTTGGCGTCATTTTGGGGCGCCTGTCCTGGGGCGGTTACCGGCCCGCCCCTAGCCAGGCCGCCGTGCACTTGCTGCCGCTGGCCCTGTGGCTGGGTGGTATTGCGCTGTACCACGGCCTCGCAGCTTGGGCACCGCAAGCAGGGTCGGCGTTGCCAACCTTGGCACTGACCTTTGTGCTGGCGTTTGCCAGCCGCCCCAAGGCCTGACCAGCTTTTTAGACCACGTCCTCATCGAACAGGGAGGCTTCGAAGCTTGAATTGACAAAGCCTTCGGTGGATTCCAACACCGTGGCAATCAACTGCGCGCTGGCTTGGGCGGCACCCCGGTGGGTTTGGGCAAATTGCAGCGCCGCGCGGCGCATCCGGCTGTGGCTGCTGGCATCGGTGGCAATGGCTACGGCTTGTTGCAGGCCCTCATCCAGGCTTTGAACGCGCAGCGCGCCGCCGGCATGTACGCTGCTATCGGCCGCCTGCGCAAAGTTGAAAGTGTGCGGGCCCATGACCACCGGGCAGCCGCAAGCGGCGGCCTCGATCAAATTCTGCCCACCGAGCGGTGCAAAGCTGCCGCCCAGCAAGGCCACATCGGCCAGGCCGTAGTACAGCTGCATCTCGCCCATGCTGTCGCCCAACCACACATCAGCGGGCTGCGGCCCGTCTTGCCACTGGCTGCGGCGTGAAACCTGCAAACCGGCGCCCTGCAGCAGCTGCACAATCTCGTCAAAACGCTGCGGGTGGCGCGGCACCAGCAGCCATTGCACAGGCGCCGCTGCAGCTGGGTCGCTGCTGCGCAGCTGCGCCAACGCCTGCAGCCACAGGGCCTCTTCGCCTTCGCGGCTGCTGGCCAGCATGACAACAGGCTTGCCGGCTGCCTGGTGCCAAGCCTGGCCTTGGGCCAGCTGGGCCGCATCAGGCTCCACATCAAATTTAAGATTGCCCAGCACGGCGGTCACCTCGGCACCTGCGGCGCGCAGCCGCATGGCATCGTCCTGGGTCTGCGCAATCACCGAGCGCAGGCTGCGGTAAGCCGGGCGTGCCAACCAGGCCAGGCGCTGGGCGCCGCGCAAGGATTTTTCGTTGAGCCGGGCATTGGCCAGCACCAGCGGCACCCGCTCACGCGCGCAGCCAGCGGCCAGCCCAGGCCACAGCTCCGTCTCCATCAAGATGCCGACGGAGGGCCGGAAATGGCGCAAAAACGCCTTGACGCTGGCCGGGTCATCCCAAGGCTGCCACACCTGAATATCACCGGGCAGCAATAGCTTCTGGCCCTCCGCCCGGCCAGTGGCGGTGCCATTGGTCAGCAGCAGGCGTAAGGCGGGTATCTGCAGCCGTAGCTCGCGCAGCAAGATCGCGGCGGCACGCGTTTCTCCCAGCGATACCGCATGGATCCAGACCAGCGGCATATCGGCCACCGCCCGGTACGGCGGCAGATCTGCATACTGGCCAAAGCGCTGCTCCACCGCCTGCGCATAGCCGGGCTCCTGCACGGCGCGGCGGGCCAGCTTGCGCCGCACCAATGGGCGCGCGAGCCGCGCCACCCAGCCGTACAGCCTCAGGCTCCAAGCCATGGGTTCGGCCACCGTTTAATGCGCTGCGCTGCCGATCACGGCATCCGGCTTGACCTTCAAGAGCAGCGCCTTCATCTCGCTTTGGATGCGGTGCAAAGCTGCCTGGGTGTGGCCTTCAAAACGCAGCACCAGCACGGGCGTGGTGTTGCTGGCACGGATCAGGCCAAAACCATCGGGCCAGTCCACACGCAGGCCGTCAATGGTGTTGATCTGCGCCGGGGCGCTGAACACGCTGGGGGCCATCTCCTGCAGCTGGGCGCTCAGCTTGTGGGGCTCGCCCTCTTGGCATTCCACATTCAGCTCCGGCGTGCTGTAGCTGCTGGGCAGCGCATGCAGCAAGGCACAAGGGTTCTGGGCCTTGCTCAAAATCTCCAGCAAACGGCAGCCTGCGTAGGTGCCGTCATCAAAGCCGTACCAGCGCTCCTTGAAGAAGATATGGCCGCTCATCTCGCCACCCAGCGGTGCATTGGTCTCGCGCATGCGGGCCTTGATCAGCGAATGCCCGGTCTTGTACATCACCGGCTTGCCGCCTGCGGCCTCGATGGCTGGTGCCAGGCGCTGCGTACATTTGACGTCATAGACGATCTCGCCACCCGGTACGCGCGACAGCACATCTTGCGCAAACAGCATCATCTGGCGGTCGGGGTAGATGTTCTGGCCGTCCTTGGTGACAATGCCCAGGCGGTCGCCATCGCCGTCAAAGGCCAGGCCCAGCTCGGCATCGCCGGTCTTCAGCGCTTCAATCAGATCACGCAGGTTCTCGGGCTTGCTGGGGTCGGGGTGGTGGTTGGGAAAGTTGCCATCCACCTCGGAAAACAGCTCGGTCACCTCGCAGCCCAGCGCGCGGAAAATGCCCGGTGCCGTGGCGCCGGCAATGCCATTGCCACTGTCCACGACGATTTTCATCGGGCGGGCCAGCTTGATGTCCGAGACGATGCGCTCGACATAGGCGGCCGTCACATCCTCCTGGCGCAGCTTGCCGCCGCCCTGGAAGCGCCAGCATTCTTTCTCCATGATCTGGCGCAGTTTCTGGATCTCGTCGCCGTAAATGGCGCGGCCGGCCAGCACCATCTTGAAGCCGTTGTAGTCCTTGGGGTTGTGGCTGCCCGTCACCTGGATGCCGCTGTGGCACAGGGTGCTGGCCGCAAAATACAGCATCGGCGTGGTCACACGGCCCACATCGATCACCTCGATACCAGCCTCCACCAGGCCTTGCATCAGCGCGCGGCTCAGCGCATCGCCAGACAGGCGGCCATCGCGGCCGACCGCTACCACCAGTTCGCCAGCGGCAATCGCCTGCTGGCCAAAGGCCCGGCCCAGCTTCAGCGCCACGCTTTCATTGAGGGTGCTCGGCACAACGCCGCGGATGTCATAGGCTTTGAAGATTGCAGAAGAAATCGGCACAGAACTCACCTTGTTGTTAGCGCAGAACAGGCATGAAAAACGGCCTCCATGAGAAGCCGCGCCTTGGCTGCGAGACAGCTATTGTAGGCACGCTCCCGTTCCAGCCCGCGCAGTTGTCCATATGGCGACCCGGGCGCCGCGCCGCCAAACGCACAATGGCGCCCAGCCAGCCACGGATTGACTGCGTTGTCGCCACCCTTTGCGCAGTGCGCATCAATACAGCGCAAGAATGTCACCAATGGCAAGCGCGGCGCCCGCTAGCATGCTGTCTGCCCTTGCGAGAACCTATGCGCCCCACCCCCTCCACCGCTGCTGCCTCTGTCTCTAGCCCCTCTCTTGCCTCAGCGGCGCCCAGCGCCAGCCGTTGGCTGCCGCCCTTTGTGCTGCTGGCGGTACTCTGGGGGGCGTCCTTCCTGTTCATGCGGCTGGGCGCTTCGCAATTTGGTGCAGTGCCCACCGCTGGCTTGCGCGTCATCCTGGCGGCGCTCTTCTTGCTGCCGCTGATGCTGATGCGCGGCGAATGGCCAGCCCTCAAAAAGCATTGGAAGCCGGTGCTGTTCTCCGGCATCATCAATTCGGCCATCCCCTTTTCCCTGTTCGCCTTTGCCGTCGTACACATGCCCACCGGCATGGCGTCGGTGCTCAATGCCTGTGCCCCGCTGTTTGGTGCGCTGGTGGCATGGCTCTGGCTGGGGGACCGCATCACCGGCTTGCGCATCACCGGCCTGCTGATTGGTTTCACCGGCGTGGCCCTGCTCGCCTTGCACGACAAACCGGCAAGCGTGGGCGCCACCGGCTGGAGCGCCTATATCGCCATCGCTGCTTGCCTCTGTGCATCGCTGAGCTACGGCGTGGCCGCCAGTTTTGCCAAACGCTACCTGGTAGGTGTTCCGCCCCTGGCCACCGCTACGGGCAGCATGATCGGTGCCAGCCTGTGTCTGCTCATCCCCACCATCGCGTTGTGGCCCAGCCAGATGCCATCTTGGGGCTCATGGCTGGCAGTGGCAGCACTGGCATTGCTGTGTACCAGCGTGGCTTATATCCTGTATTTCCAGATCATCCAGACCGCAGGCCCGAGCCGCGCAATTGCGGTCACCTTTTTGGCGCCGGTGTTTGCGCTGGTCTATGGCAACTGGTTTTTGGCAGAACCTATCACCGCCTGGATGCTGGGCTGCGGCGCCATCATCATCGGCGGCACCATGCTGTCGACGGGGCTGATTGGTCGCAAGCGAGCCTGAACGGCAGTCAGGATTTGTCGGGATCGTGCTTGCAGTCGGCGCAGAGGCCCTGCAAGCGCAACTCGGTCTGCTCCGGCGCCAATCCCTGCTCTTGCAGCACCTGCAGGTACTGCGCCATCGCCTGGTTGACCCGCGCAGTGGCGGCATCGCCCGCACGCTCTTCCAGGCTTTGTACCGAATGGCAGTCGGTGCATTCATAGCGCACCTGCAGCGGCTCCTGCGCATCGGCGCGCAGCGCATAGCGCGTCAGGCGCTCGGCATCCACGCTTTTGACCAGCTTGCCCGCAGCAGCCAGGCGGTCCAGCAAGCGGTAGCTGGTGACCCGATTGACCTCAACGCCCATTTTCTGCAGCCGGGCCTGCACCTCGGCCACGGACCATTGCACGCCCGGCTGGCTCTCCACCAGGGCCAGCAAGGCCTTGGTGGCGCGCGTGGCACGCATGCCGGGCGGCAGAGACTGCACGCTCAGTGCTGCCGTGTTGGGGGATGGGGAGCGAGCGGACATCGGTGGCTGGGTGTGAGGATGGCTTTGATGCAATTGTGTTGCATTATGCCCATCGCCCGCGCCGCGTGCCCGACTGGGCCTACTTCAACCAGTCTGCAAAGCGGGTTTCCAGCTTGTCGACCTTGGGCGCCACTACATAGGTGCAATACGGTTGGCGCGGGTTGTTGTCAAAATAGTCCTGGTGGTAGGCCTCGGCGTTCCAGAAATGCTGCAAGGGCTCGACCTCGGTGACCACCGGCGCGCCCATCTGGCCGGAGGCATTGAGCTTGTCCACAAAGGCCGTGGCCTCGGCCAGCTGCTCAGGCGTGGTGGTGTAGATGCCGCTGCGGTACTGCGTGCCCACATCATTGCCCTGGCGGTTGAGCGTCGTTGGGTCATGCGTGGCAAAGAAAATGTGCAGCACCTTGTCCAGCGGCAGCACCTGCGGCTCGAAGCTCAGCTCCACGCACTCGGCATGGCCCGTCGTGCCGCTGCACACCTGCTCATAGGTGGGGTTGGCGATCTGGCCATTGGCATAGCCACTGACCACCTTGACGACGCCGCGCACCCGCCCAAAAACGGCCTCGGTGCACCAAAAACAACCACCGGCAAGATAGATTTTTTCCACGGGGGACTGGGCTTCATTGGACATCGGAACTCCGGCAAGAAAGGTGGCAGACATACAGGCCAAACAGCGCAGAAGGCACCGTTCGCTGGCTCCATTTTTAACAGAGAAAAAGTCAGCCCTATGCCAACGCGTTCTCTATTTGTATCACCTCGTTTTGCTTGACTTGTCGCGGGCGCCCGCCTACATTACTAACCCATTGGTCATTAACTGTTTGATTGCGCTGCCCACCGTGTCCATCCCGCCTACCCCCCCCGCTTTGGCCGCCGCTGCGCCCCGCCGCAGCCGCCGCAAAGAGGCCCGGCCTGGCGAGCTGCTGGATGCGGCGCTGGATCTCTTTGTCAGCAAAGGCTATGCCGCTACCAAGGTTGAAGAAGTGGCCCGCCAGGCCGGCGTTTCCAAGGGCACCTTGTTTCTGTACTTTCCCAGCAAACCAGAGCTGTTTCAGGCTGTGGTACGCCATGTGCTCAGCAGCCGCTTTGCCGAGTGGGACCTGGAGCTGGATACCTACCAGCACGACACCGCCACCTTGATCCACTACTGCTACGAGGTCTGGTGGCAGCGCATTGGCTCGACCAAGGCCTGCGGCCTGCCGCACCTGGTGATGGCAGAGGCACATAACTTTCCCGAGATTGCCGCCTTCTACCGCCAGGAAGTGGTGCTGCCCGGCAACCGCCTGATCGAGCGCGTGCTGCGCCGGGGCATGGAGCGCGGCGAGCTGGCCCCGCTGGACCTGGACTATGGGGTGACCTTGGTACTGGCCCCGCTGATCTTTTGCGCCAGCGTTAAAAGCACCGGCGGCATTTGCTTGCCAGATCCCGCATTTGATATTCCCCGCTTTTTGAAGATGCAGGCCGATGCACTGATGCACGGCCTGGGCGGCAAGCCCACCAAGGCCAAGGCATGAAGCGCGCCCTGCCCTGGTTGGCCGCCGCCGTGGTGGCCGTGTTGCTGGCCAGCGGCCTGTGGCGCGGCTGGAAGACCCAGCAGAACCGGCAACAAGCCTTGGCCCAGGCCGAGCAGGCCAAGGCGCAAGCCGTCTACCAATTGGCTCCGAGCGACGCCATCAGCGTGGCGCCCCAAACCCTTTTGCTAAGCCTGCCCATCAGCGGCACGGTGAAGGCAGTGAACACCGCCATCATCAAGGCCCGCATCGCCGGCGAGCTGCAGCAGCTGCAACTGCGCGAGGGCGATCCGGTGCAGGCCGGCCAGGTCGTCGCCCGGGTGGACAGCACGGAGAGCCAGGCCCGCCTGGCCCAGGCCCAGCAGCAGGCCGATGCGGCCCACGCGCAGCAAGATATCCAGCAGCGCCAGTACGACAACAACCGCGCGCTGGCCAACCAGGGCTTTATCTCGGCCACGGCTTTGGAATCGTCGCAGTCGCAGTGGCAGGCCGCGCAATCTAACTACCAGGCCGCCCGCTCGGCCGCCGATGTGCTGCGCAAAAACCTGAGCGACACGGTGCTGCGCAGCCCTATCCAGGGGCAGGTCGCGCGCAAATGGGTGAGCAATGGCGAAAAGGTCGGCCCGGACGCCAATGTGCTGGAGATTGTCGATTTGCGTGCGCTGGAGCTGCAAGCCCAGATGCCTGCCGCCGATTCGTTGCAGCTGCGGCTGGGCCAAATGGCGCAGTTGCAGGTCGATGGCAGCGGCCAGCCCATCAGTGCCGAGGTGGTGCGCATCAACCCGCAGGCCGATGCCAACAGCCGCAGCGTGACGGTATATTTGCGCATCGCCGCCCCGGCCGCATCAGCCACCGCTGCAGCACCCGCGTTGCGCCAGGGCTTGTACCTGCAAGGGCAACTGGTCACGGGCCAGGTGCAGACCATCGCCATACCGCTGGCAGCCGTGCGCACCGACAAACCCGAGCCCTATGTGCAGCTGCTCAGCGCGCAAGGCGAATCCGGTGAATCACTGCGGGTGCAGCACCAGCCCGTGGTGTTGGGCGCACGCAGCCAGCGTGATGGCGCAACTTGGGTGGCAGTCACCCAAGGCCTGCAAGCGGGCCAGCGCATTCTGGGCGGCCAGGTCGGCCAGTTGCGCGAGGCAACGCCCGTCCGGCTGGCACCCGAGGCCGCGCCCGCAACCCCTGCATCGCCCGCGTCCTGATCCATGTGGTTCACCCGCCTCAGTCTGAACAACCCGGTGCTGGCCACGATGATGATGGCGGCGCTGGTGGTGCTGGGCCTGTTTTCGCTGCAGCGCCTCAAGGTGGACCAGTTCCCAAACATCGACTTCCCGGTGGTGGTAATCACGGTCGATTACCCCGGTGCCGCGCCTGAGATTGTCGAGAGCGAGGTCACCAAGAAGATCGAGGAAGCGGTCAACGCGGTCGCCGGCATCAGCGCCCTCACCTCGCGCAGCTACGAGGGCACGGCCGTCATCATCATGGAGTTCCAGATCTCTGTGGACGGGCGCCGGGCGGCCGAGGATGTGCGCGAGAAGATCGCCGCTGTGCGCCCCTTGCTGCGCGACGAGGTCAAAGACCCGCGCGTGATCCGCTTTGACCCGGCCGATGCGGCCGTCTGGTCGCTGGCCCTGCTGCCCGACCCCAGCCGGGGCACACCGCCCAGCGCGATTGCGATGACCTCCTGGGCCGATCAGGTGCTGAAAAAGCGGCTGGAGAACGTGCGCGGCGTGGGCGCCGTGAACCTGGTGGGCGGCACGCCGCGCGAGATCAATGTCTACCTGAACCCGCAGCAGATGGAGGCGCTGTCCATCTCGGCCAGCGAAGTGGCCGACGCGGTGCGCCGCGAAAACCAGGATCTGCCGTTGGGTTCGGTGCGCTCACGCGATCAGGACCGGCTGGTGCAGATCGACTCGCGCATGAAGCGGCCCGAGGACTTCAACCAGATCATCGTGGCTCGCCGCAATGGCGCGCCTATCTACCTGCACCAGGTCGCCCGCGTGCAGGATGGCGCGCAGGAGCTAAAGAACCTGGCCCTGTACAACGGCGGCCGCACCCTGCTGCTGTCGATCCAAAAAACGCAGGAAGAGAACACCATCGAGGTGGTCGATGGCCTGCGCCGTGCGGCGGCCGAGATCACGCCCGAGCTGCCACCGGGCCTGCGACTGGAGCCGATTGCCGATGCATCGCGGCCGATACGAGTGGCCGTCGACAATGTGCGCGAGACCCTGGTTGAGGGCGCCGTGCTCACTGTGCTGATCGTGTTTCTGTTCCTGCGCTCCTGGCGCTCGACGGTCATCACCGGGCTAACCCTGCCGATCTCGATCATCGGCACCTTCTTCTTCATGTACGCCTTTGGCTTCACCATCAATATGGTGACCTTGATGGCCTTGTCGCTGTGCGTGGGCCTGCTGATCGATGACGCCATCGTCGTGCGGGAGAACATCGTGCGCCACCTGCAGATGGGAAAATCCGCCTACCGCGCGGCGCTGGAAGGTACGCAGGAGATTGGCCTGGCCGTTCTGGCCACCACCTTGTCGATCGTGGCGGTGTTTCTGCCGATCGGCTTTATGGGCGGCATCATCGGCAAGTTCTTCCATGAGTTTGGCCTGACCATCGTCGTTGCGGTGCTGCTGTCGATGTTTGTCAGCTTCACCTTGGACCCGATGCTCTCCAGCGTCTGGCATGACCCCAGCGTCCACAAAGGCGGCAAGCCCGCGTCCAACCGGTTCGCACGCGCGCTGGACCGGGCACTGGCCGGGTTTGAGGCGGCCACCGAGCAGTTGAGCGCCGGCTACCAGCGCCTGCTCGCCTGGGCGCTCGGCCACCGCTTCACCAGTCTGTTGGTGGCGCTGGCCATCTTTGTCCTCAGCCTGCTGTTGCTGCCCTTGCTGGGCACTGAATTTGTGCCGCGTGCGGATTTCTCCGAAACTCAGATCCGCTTCAATGTGCCGGTCGGCGCATCGGTTGAAGCCACCGAGGCAAGGGCCCGCCAGGTCGAAGAAGCGGTGCGCCGCAACCCTGCTGTGCGCTACACCCTGACCACCATCAACACCGGCAATGCCAATGGCAAGAACTACGCCAGCATGTATGTGCGCTTGGTGGACCGCAGCCAGCGTAGCCAGGATGTGCAACAGATATCGGCCAGCCTGCGCGCCGAGCTGAACCAGATCGCCGGCATCCAGGTCACCCACGTGGGCCTGCTGGAGGCCGTGGGCGGCCAAAAGCAAGTGGAATTCTCGCTGCAAGGCCCGGATCTGCAAGAGCTCGAACGCCTGGCACGCCAGGTGAGTGAGCGCCTGCGGCACATCCCCGGCTTGGTGGACCTGGACAGCAGCGTGCTGGAGCGCGAGCCCATTGTGCAGCTGCAGTTCAACCGCGATGCGGCATCGGACCTGGGCCTGCCGATGGGCCAGGTGGCCACGGCACTGCGTACCCTGGTCGAAGGCGACACGGTGGGCAACTGGCGTGCGGGAGATAACCAAACCTATGACGTGCGGGTGCGCCTGGCACCCGAAGCACGTGAGAACCCGCAGATGCTGGCCCAGCTGCCGCTGACGGCGATGGGCGCCAATGGCCAGCCGCACACGGTGCGCCTGAGCCAGCTGGCAACCTTGACGGAAACCACCGGCCCCAACCGCATCAACCGCCGGGCGATGAACCGCGAAGTCGCCTTCAATGCCAACGCCAACCAGCGCAGCGCCGGCGAGGTGGCGGCCGATATCCGCGCGGTGCTGGAGCAAACCACCTTCCCGCCCGGTTACCGCTACGAGTTTGCTGGCAGCACCAAGAACATGCAGGAGTCTTTCGGCTATGCGCTGTCTGCATTGGCCCTGGCGGTGATCTTTATCTACATGATCCTGGCCAGCCAGTTCCGCAGCTTTTTGCAGCCCCTTGCGCTGATGACCTCGCTGCCGCTGACCTTGATTGGCGTGGTGCTCACCTTGATGATGTTTGGCACCACCTTGTCGATGTTCTCCATCATCGGCGTCATCTTGCTGATGGGCCTGGTCACCAAGAATGCGATCTTGCTGGTGGACTTTGCGATACGCGCCCGCCAGCCCCACCAGGACGACAACGGCCAGGCTGTGCCCGGCCTGCCGCGCGAGCAGGCCTTGCTGCTGGCCGCCCGGGTGAGGCTGCGCCCTATTTTGATGACCACCTTGGCGATGGTGTTCGGCATGGTGCCCCTGGCCTTTGCGATGAGCGAAGGCGCCGAACAGCGCGCGCCGCTGGGCCAGGCGGTCATTGGCGGGGTGGTCACCTCGTCGCTGTTGACCTTGGTGGTGGTGCCCGTTGTCTACTGCTACCTCGATGATTTTGCGAAATGGGCCGCCCAAAAGTGGCGGCGCCCCGCTATGGAACCCTAAGCGGCCTAAAATAGGGGGTTTTTTCTTGCCCCACCCCAACAAGCCAACCGGAGTCTGCAATGAGTTTGCCACTGAACATGTCCCCCAGCACGGATGATAAATACCGCGCAGCACGCTACAACATGGTGGAGCAGCAAGTGCGCCCCTGGAGCTTGGGCGACCAACAGGTGCTGGAACTGATCGGCACCCTGCGCCGTGAAGAGTTCGTGCCCGATGGCCTGCAGGACATGGCATTCATGGACATCCAGCTGCCTTTGCTGGGCGATGACGGCGAAGTCGCCATCGCCAACGGCCACTGCATGCTGCCTCCACGCGTCGAAGCACGCGTGCTGCAGGATCTGAAGCTCCAGCCTCATGAAAATGTGCTGGAAATTGGCACCGGCTCGGGCTATATGGCCGCGCTGATGTCGCGCCTGGCCAAGCAGGTGACCTCGCTCGAGATCGAGCCTGCGCTGGTCGAGCTGGCCCGCGCCAACCTGCACCGCGCCCAGATCAAGAATGTCGATGTGGTGCTGGAAGACGGCTCCAACGCCCAGGCCATCGGCGGCAGCTATGACGTGATCGTGCTGAGCGGCTCGGTCTACGAAGTGCCTCCCGCATTGCTCGACAAGCTCAAAGAAGGCGGTCGCCTGATCGCTTTTGTGGGCAGCGAGCCAATGATGCGCACCACCGTTTACACCCGCACGCAAGGCAAGCTGACGATCAGCCAGCCTTGGGACACCGTGGTGGCCCGCCTCAAGGGCTTTGCTGAGGCACCCCGCTTCAAGTTCTGATGACCCCCGCAGCGTGGCGGCCTAAGGGCCAGCTGCGCTGCAGAAAGTGATGTATGGAGCAAATCCGCCCCGCGCAACTCAATGAATGGCTGGCCCTGCATGCGGACCAGAACCCTTTGGTACTGGATGTGCGTGAGCCCTGGGAGCTGCAGACCGCCTCGGTCAAGGCCGAGGGCTTTGAGCTGCTGAACATTCCCATGCAGCAGATCCCTGCGTCGCTGAATCTGCTCGACGAAGACCGCCCTATCGCCTGCCTCTGCCACCACGGCATGCGCAGCATGCAGGTCGCCGTCTTCCTGGAGCGCCAGGGCTACACCCAGGTCAGCAACCTGACGGGCGGCATCGACCTCTGGACGGCCGAGCGCGACCCCTCGGTGCCACGCTACTAAGTCTTTGGCAAAGCCGCTGCCTGGCGGCTGCGGCACCCGCCGCTAGCCCCTCCCTCTCACCACCACCTACTGCACCATGCGCCACGCCCCTGCCCTGCCTCGTTTGAGAACATCCTGCGCCGCTGCCGCAGTGGCGCTGCTGGGGGTGGCGGCGCTGCCGGCCCAGGCCCAGAGCCTTATGCAAATGGTGGAGCAAGCCAGTGGCTATGACGCGCAGTGGCAGTCGGCCCGCGCCAACCTGGATGCCGCCATCTCCCGGGGCGAGCAGGCACGCGCCGGCTTGCTGCCGCAGGTGGGGCTGCAGGCCCAGTCGCAGTACAGCCACACGGCCATCAGCAACCCGGAGCTGCGGCTGAACGGCCCCAACCACCAGATCGGCATCACGGCCAGCCAGCCGCTCTACCGCCCGGCCAACCGCATCGCGTTGGAACAAGGCCGACTGGGCGGCGATATCGCCCGGCTGCAGCTCGATGCTGCCAGCCAGGATTTGCTGGTGCGCGTAGCACAGGCCTATTTTGATGTGCTGGCCGCACAGGACAGCACCGTCTTTGTCAGCGCCCAAAAAGCGGCGGTGCAAGAGCAGCTCGCAGCGGCCAGGCGCAACTTTGATGTGGGCACCGCCACCATCACCGATTCGCGCGAGGCCGAGGCCCGCTTTGACCTGGTGCGCGCGCAAGAGATTGCGGCCGACAATGACCTCACCGTCAAGCGCCTGGCGCTGGACAATACCGTGGGCAGCCCTGGCAACAAGCCCTGGCCGCTGAAGCAACCAGTGCTGCTGCCCGCCACCACGCCTGACAATGTATTGATGTGGGTGGACCAGGCCCAGAGCGAACAACCCCAGATCCGCATCGCCCAGCTGGCCACCGACAATGCCCGACTGGACACCAAGAAGGCCGAAACCGGCCACCTGCCCACCGTCGACCTGCAGGCCACCGTGGGCCGCCAGCTCTACCCCAAGGGCAGTATCACCATGCCCACCAACGGCTACAACGCCAACCAGGCCACCGTGGGTGTGGTGCTGAATGTGCCGCTGTTTGCCGGCTTTTCGGTGCAGAACCGGGTCAAGGAAACCCTGGCGCTGGAGACCAAGGCCGAGGCCGATCTGGACAATGCCCGCCGGACGGTCGCGCAAAACGTGCGCAGCGCGTTTTTTGGTCTGCAGTCCAGTGCCAGCCAGGTCAAGGCGCTAGAGGCGGCCGAGGCATCCAGCCAGCTCGCGCTCGATGCCAATCTGACGGGCTACCAAGTGGGTGTGCGCATCAATATCGATGTGCTCAATGCCCAAAGCCAGCTCTACCAGACCAAGCGCGACCTGGCGCTGGCACGCTACAACAGCTTGCTGGGCCAGCTCAAGCTCAAGCAGGCAGCCGGCACCCTGACCTTGAACGATATCGCGGTGCTGGACCGCAGCATGCTGGCCAGTGATGCGCCTGCGCTGGCGATCCCGGCCAACCCCACGGCCCCGGTGGCGACCCCTGCTGCGGCAACGCCGCCTGCGACCGCCGCACCACGCTAAGACACTGTCCAGGGGGCGCCCGACCGCCCACTCGCCTTGGGCGTGCCGGCCAGCAAGCATTACTCGCCGCGCCGCATCAAGCGTCGGGATGCACACGGCGCATGCCGACAGGCTCCCTACATTCCAGACAACAAAAAACCTCTTGAACAGACTATTCAAGAGGTTGCTTGTTTGGTGGGTGATACATGGATCGAACATGTGACCCCTGCCGTGTGAAGGCAGTGCTCTACCGCTGAGCTAATCACCCCAGGCCTGCCCGAAAGCACGCCAAAACTAAATTGTGGTGGGTGATACATGGATCGAACATGTGACCCCTGCCGTGTGAAGGCAGTGCTCTACCGCTGAGCTAATCACCCCAAGCATGCCCGAAAGCACACTGCAACGACGAAAAATTGGTGGGTGATACATGGATCGAACATGTGACCCCTGCCGTGTGAAGGCAGTGCTCTACCGCTGAGCTAATCACCCTAAATGACTCGTCGTCAAGCCCTCTATTATGACAGCAAATTATTGCGAGTCGCTAAGTTCAGGCTAATTTTCTCCAAATAGTTTTGCCGCCACTCGATTTGTCCATTTGCGTCAGCACGTCGTCGTGTGCCGCCAGCTCGGCATCCGAAGCCAGGATCACCGGCAGATCAAACTGCGAAAAATCGATCTTCTTGACCAGAGCAGCAGACGCAGACTTGGAACCGGAAGAATGGGCATCCGAGGACAGCAACTGCTCCTGGCCGCGTGTCATGTTGATGTAGACATCGGCCAGCAACTCGGCATCCAGCAAGGCGCCGTGCAGATCGCGGCCGGAGTTGTCGACCTCCAGGCGGTCACACAGCGCATCGAGCGAGTTGCGCTTGCCGGGGAAGATATCCCTGGCCATCAACAAGCTGTCAATCACGCCGCTGACCATGCTGGTCAATGACGGCATGCCCACCCGCTCGAACTCTTTGTTCAAAAAGCCCATGTCGAAGGGCGCGTTGTGGATGATCAGCTCCGCGCCTTCCAGGTAGGCCCGGATCTCTTCGGCCTTCTCATGAAAACGGGGCTTGTCGGCCAGAAACTCGGTCGTAATGCCGTGGACACGCAGCGCATCTTCATGGCTGTCTCGGTCCGCGTTGAAGTAGAGGTGCAAATTGCGGCCGGTCAGCTTGCGGTTGAGCAGCTCTACACAACCCAGCTCGATCACCCGGTCGCCATCGACCGCCGACAGACCTGTGGTTTCCGTATCCAGAACAATTTGGCGCGACATCTACAACTTCCTCGACTCAAAACACCGATTCTAAAAGCCCAGCCGGCACTGCGCGCAAAGCGCAGCCCTGCGGTCAGTGGTTTTCCTTGGCGTGGTTGATCGAGTACTTGGGGATCTCTACCGTCACATCGTCGCGCTCGACGATCGCCTGGCAGGACAGGCGCGACTGCGGCTCCAGGCCCCAGGCGCGGTCCAGCAGATCGTCCTCTTCTTCTTCGGAAGGGGCCATGGAATCAAAGCCCTGGCGCACGATCACGTGGCAGGTGGTGCAAGCACGGCTCATGTCACAGGCGTGCTCGATGTTGATGCCGTTGTCCAGCAGCGCTTCGCAGATCGAGGTGCCAGTAGGCGCGGTGATCTCGGCGCCGTTGGGACAGTACTCGGCATGGGGCAGGATTTTGATGATGGGCATGGGAGCGACGTTTTTCTTCTGTTGTCGGTTAAATGGATTGCACGTTCTTGCCGGCCAGGGCCTGGCGGATGCCGCGGTTCATGCGCTCGGCTGCAAAGCCCTCGGTGCCCTTGGCCAGGGCATCGGTGCGCGCCTCGATATCGGCTGCGCTGTCGCTGCTGGCCAAGGCCTGGCGCAGCTGGTCCATCAAGGCATCCACCTGGCTGCGCTCAGCGGGTGCCAGCAGGTCGCCATCGGCGTCCAGCGCGCTTTGGGTGGCGATCAGCAGGCGGTCACCATCCACGCGGGCCTCCACCAGCGCGCGGGCCTGCATATCGGCCTGGGCGGTACTGAAGCTGTCGCGCAGCATATGGGCGATCTGGTCGTCCGACAGGCCATATGAGGGCTTGACGTCGATACGGGCCTCCACGCCACTCACCTGCTCTTGCGCGCCGACGCTGAGCAGGCCATCGGCGTCCACGGTGAAGGACACGCGGATACGCGCTGCGCCGGCCGCCATCGGCGGAATGCCGCGCAGCTCAAAACGCGCCAGGCTGCGGCAATCGGAAACCAGATCCCGCTCGCCTTGCACCACATGGATCGCCAAGGCCGTCTGGCCATCTTTGTAGGTGGTGAAATCCTGGCCACGCGCGGTGGGAATCGTTTCATTGCGGCTGACAATGCGCTCGACCAGGCCGCCCATGGTCTCGATACCCAGCGACAGCGGGATCACATCGAGCAGCAGCAGATCACCACTGGCGTCATTGCCGGCCAGCTGGTTGGCCTGGATGGAGGCACCCAGGGCCACGACTTCATCGGGGTTCAGGTTGGTCAGCGGCGGCTTGCCAAAAAATTCGCCAACTGCCGTCTGCACCTGGGGCATGCGGGTCGAGCCGCCCACCATCACCACGCCTTGCACCTCGTCCTTGGTCAGCTGGGCATCGGCCAAGGCGCGGCGCACGGCGGACAGGGTACGGGCGGTCAAGGCCTGCGTGGCGGCATCAAAATCAGCACGACTCAGATCGAACGCAATCGCCTGGCCGGACAGCTGGGCAGAGAAAGTCACAGTCTCGGCATTGGTCAACGCCTCTTTCGCAGCCTTGGCGGCCAAGCGCAACAGGGCCTTGTCTTGCGCGGTCTGCACCGAGCCACCCGTCTTGTCCAACACCCACTGGCCCAGCGCGGCATCGTAGTCATCACCACCCAGGGCGGAATCGCCGCCGGTGGCAATCACCTCAAACACACCCCTTGCCAAGCGCAGCACGGAGATATCGAAGGTGCCGCCGCCCAGGTCGTAGACCGCGTAAATGCCCTCCGAGGCATTGTCCAGGCCATAGGCAATCGCAGCGGCAGTGGGCTCGTTGATCAGGCGCAGCAGCTTGATGCCGGCCAACTGTGCTGCATCCTTGGTGGCCTGGCGCTGCGCATCGTCAAAGTACGCTGGCACGGTGATCACCGCGCCGTACAGGTCGTTGTCGAACGTGTCTTCGGCGCGGTAGCGCAAGGTGGCCAGAATCTCGGCGCTGATCTCTACCGGTGTCTTGAGGCCAGCCACCGTGTTGATGGCCACCATGCCACTGCCTTCGGGCTGCACCAGCGCATAAGCCAGCTGCTCGGGCGCCTGGATGTCGCTGAGCGCGCGGCCCATCAAGCGCTTGGCAGAGGCAATGGTATTGGCGGCATCGACGCCGGGATGGGCCAGCGCAGCCTCACCAATATCGCGCTTGCCATTGGCGTGGTAATGCACCACCGATGGCAACAGCACCCGGCCTGCGTCATCCGGCAGGCATTCGGCCACGCCATTGCGCACGGCCGCCACCAAGGAATGGGTGGTACCCAGATCAATACCCACCGCAATGCGGCGCTGGTGCGGATCGGGGGATTGGCCGGGTTCTGAAATTTGGAGCAATGCCATGGATACGGTCTATCTTGTTTTCTATGGCTGGCAGCCCGCGCAAAATGCGCAGGTTTCCATCCAGCGGTCTCAATGGGGGTGTCGCCCAAGCATGCTGTGGCGCCCTGCGGGCGTCCCTGCTTGGGTCAAAAGCCTATTGTCCCAGTTGCTCGCGGCGACGGTCGATGTCACCACTAAATCGCGCAACAAACATGAGGGCTCTCACCTGCTGCGCCGCCTGCGCATAGTCGCGCTCAACATCCAGCAGCTGCTGGCAGCGCTCCAGCATCGCGCGGCGAGCACCCAGCACCTGGTCAGCCAGCGCGTCGATATCGGCTTCTGACTGCGCCTCCTCCAGCGCTTCGCGCCATTCCATCTGCTCCATCAAAAAAGCCGTGGGCATGGCGGTGTTGTCTTCGGCGCGGATGGGCGCATCGTGCATCTCGCACAGGTAGGCGGCGCGTTTGAGCGGGTCCTTCAGGCGCTGATAGGCTTCGTTGATGCGCACCGACCACTGCATCGCCACGCGCTGGGCTGCAGCGCCTTGCGACGCAAAGCGGTCCGGGTGGGCCTGCTTTTGCAAGGCTTTCCAGTGCTCGGCCAGTTGCTGAGGGTCTTGGGCAAACTGGGCAGGCACGCCAAAGAGTTCAAAGTCGTTGGATTGCAGATTCATCATGAAAAAACCGCCTGGCAAAAGCACAGGCGGTTTGCAGTTTTGGCACAGTGATGCCGACAAACAAGGCCGGGTCCGCCGGATGCGGCAGACCGGGCGCCTGAACCTGAAATGTCAGATTCGGAAGCTCTCGCCACAACCACAACGATCACGCTCATTGGGGTTGTGGAACTTGAAGCCTTCGTTGAGGCCTTCGCGCACAAAGTCCAGCTCGGTGCCGTCGATGTAGGCCATGCTTTTCGGATCCACCAGCACCTTGACGCCATGGTCTTCAAACACCACGTCTTCAGGCGCTGCCTCGTCCACATACTCCAGCTTGTAGGCCAAGCCCGAGCAGCCCGTGGTCTTCACGCCCAGCCGCACACCTACGCCATGGCCGCGGCGGGACAAGTAGCGGGTGATGTGGCGCGCAGCCGACTCAGAAAGCTTGACAGCCATGGCGCCTTAAGCCTCCGCCTTGGCGCTGTGCTTGGCCTTGTAGTCGTTGACCGCTGCCTTGATGGCGTCCTCGGCCAGGATGGAGCAGTGGATCTTGACGGGTGGCAGTGCCAGCTCTTCAGCGATGGTGGCGTTCTTCAGTGCCGCTGCTTCGTCCAAGGTCTTGCCCTTGACCCATTCAGTCACCAGCGACGACGAGGCAATCGCCGAGCCGCAGCCATAGGTCTTGAAGCGTGCGTCTTCGATCACGCCGGTTTCTGCGTTGACCTTGATCTGCAGCTTCATCACGTCGCCGCAAGCCGGCGCACCGACCATGCCAGTGCCTACCGATTCGTCACCCTTGTCAAAAGAGCCCACGTTGCGGGGGTTCTCGTAATGATCAATCACTTTGTCGGAATATGCCATCTTGGTACCTCTTTACTGTAGCGGCTGCGCCGGGATTAGTGGGCAGCCCACTGGATGGTGCTCAGATCCACACCGTCTTTGTACATTTCCCACAGGGGGCTTAACTCGCGCAGCTTGGTCACGTTTTCACGGATCGATGCCACGGCGTAGTCGATGTCTTCATTGGTCGTGAAGCGGCCAAAGGTCATGCGCAAGCTGCTGTGTGCCAGCTCATCGCTGCGGCCCAGCGCGCGCAGCACATAGCTGGGCTCCAGGCTGGCGGAGGTGCAGGCCGAACCCGAGGAAACGGCCAGACCCTTGATGCCCATGATCAACGATTCGCCTTCGACGAAGTTGAAACTGATGTTCAGGTTGTGCGGCACGCGGTGGGTCAGGTCGCCATTCACAAAGACTTGCTCGATGTCCATCAGGCCGTCCAGCATGCGCTGCTGCAGTGCCTTGGCGTGGGCGTAGTCCTTGGCCATGTCTTCCTTGGCGATGCGGAAAGCCTCGCCCATGCCGACGATCTGGTGGGTAGCCAGAGTGCCCGAGCGCATGCCGCGCTCATGGCCACCGCCGTGCATCTGCGCTTCAATGCGCACGCGTGGCTTGCGACGCACGTACAAGGCGCCAATGCCCTTGGGGCCATAGCTCTTGTGCGAGGCCAGGCTCATCAGGTCAACCTTCAGCGCGGTGATGTCGATCTCGACCTTGCCGGTGGCCTGTGCAGCGTCCACGTGGAAAATAATGCCCTTTTCGCGGCAGATGTTCCCAATGGTTTCGATGTCCTGGATCACGCCGGTTTCGTTGTTCACGAACATGACGCTGACGACGATGGTGTCGGGGCGGATGGCCGCCTTGAACACGTCCAGATCCAGCAAGCCGTCTTCCTTGACGTCCAGATACGTGACTTCAAAACCTTCACGCTCCAGCGCACGCATGGTGTCCAGCACGGCCTTGTGTTCGGTCTTGACGGTGATCAGGTGCTTGCCCTTGCCCTTGTAGAACTGGGCAGCGCCTTTGAGCGCCAGGTTGTCCGACTCGGTAGCACCACTGGTCCAGACGATTTCACGCGGGTCGGCATTGATCAGCTCGGCGACTTGCACGCGTGCTTTCTCAACCGCCTCCTCAGCCGTCCAACCCCAGGCATGGCTGCGAGAAGCCGGATTGCCGTAGTTCTCGGACAACCAAGGGATCATCGCTGCGACCACACGGGGGTCCACCGGCGTGGTGGCGCCGTAATCGAGGTAAATGGGGAAATGTGGGGTGGTGTCCATATCTGGCTCTACTGGCGTGTGCCCAAGGCACCCGCAAAAAACACAAAAGCAATCACGTCATCGCTTGACTGCAACCCTGTTCGAGGCGCAGCAAAGCCCGCCGGCACCAGCAAGGTGCCGGAGATGCGGCGACCAGCGCCGCATCAACAATCAGGATTTGGCAAACACATTGCCCAGTGCAAACACCGAGTTCGGTGCGGTCACACGGATGGGCTTGACAACCGGCGTCGTCGAGATCGCACGGCGCACAATCGGCTTGTCTTCGATCTGGATGCCCTTGGCCAGTTGGTCGTCGACCAGCTTTTGCAAAGTGACGGAATCGAGAAACTCGACCATGCGCTGGTTCAGCGATGCCCAGAGTTCGTGGGTCATGCAGCGGCCGGCTTCGCCCATGCAGTTTTCCTTGCCGCCGCACTGCGTGGCGTCAATAGGTTCATCTACCGACACAATGATGTCAGCAACTGTGATCTCAGCGGCTTTGCGGGCCAAGGTGTAGCCGCCACCAGGGCCACGGGTGGACTCCACCAGTTCATGGCGGCGCAGCTTTCCGAACAGCTGCTCCAGATACGACAGCGAGATCTGCTGACGCTGGCTGATGGCAGCCAAAGTTACCGGGCCATTGTTCTGGCGCAAAGCCAGATCAATCATTGCAGTCACTGCAAATCGGCCTTTGGTGGTGAGACGCATAATCGTTCCTTAGAGGTCAGGCTTGATAACCATAGACGCCCAATGCAAGCAAGCCACCCGCAATGACATCGTCGTAGCCTGTCGCTCCACCCTGCACGCAGGGTAGGTCCCATTCATCGATAGGCTTTTTTCTTGTTGTTGAGTAATTTGTGTCAGTATAGCACAAAGCCCCCTGAACTCGCTCGGGTAAGCAAAGATTACTTACAGAAACTGACAGCACTAGAGGCTGCGGGTATTCCCTGCCTCTGGAGAGGCCCCGCCAAATGCCCTTTGTTTCAAAATGGTTAATTGGTCGCGGGCCTGCGCTGCTGCCTCGAATTCCAGATTGCGCGCGGCCTCCAGCATCTGCTTTTCCAGGCGTTTGATTTCCTTGGCAATCTCTTTCTCGGACATGTCCTCGACCCGGGCGCGGCTCATGGCCACCTTTTCTGCCCGGTCCATGTCGTCGCTGGCCTTGGTGCTGTAGACGCCGTCGATCAAATCCCGCACCTGTTTGACAATCGTGCGCGGCACGATGCCATTGGCCTCATTAAAGGCCATTTGTTTTTCACGGCGGCGGCTGGTTTCGTCCATAGCCTTGCGCATCGAATCGGTGATGCGGTCCGCATACAGAATGGCCTTGCCGTTGACGTTACGCGCCGCACGGCCAATGGTCTGGATCAAGCTGCGCTCCGCGCGCAAAAAGCCCTCTTTGTCCGCATCCAGAATCGCCACCAGCGACACCTCGGGAATATCCAGGCCTTCGCGCAGCAGGTTGATACCGACCAGCACATCAAAGGTGCCCAGGCGCAAATCCCGGATGATCTCGACCCGCTCGACCGTCTCCACATCCGAGTGCAGGTAGCGCACCTTGACGCCGTTGTCAGTGAGGTACTCGGTTAGCTGCTCGGCCATGCGCTTGGTCAAGGTGGTGATCAACACCCGCTCATGCACCTTGGTGCGCAAATGGATCTCTTGCAGCACATCATCCACCTGGTGGGTGGCGGGGCGCACTTCCACCTCCGGGTCAACCAGGCCGGTGGGCCGCACCACCTGCTCGACCACCTTACCAGCATGGGTCTTCTCGTACTCGGCCGGCGTGGCCGATACGAACACCACCTGGCGCATGCGCTGCTCGAACTCGACAAACTTCAGCGGCCGGTTGTCCAGCGCGCTGGGCAGGCGAAAGCCATATTCCACCAAGGTGGTCTTGCGTGCCTTGTCGCCGTTGTACATGGCGTTGAGCTGGCCAATCATCTGATGGCTCTCGTCCAGGAACATCAGTGCGTCCTTGGGCATGTAGTCCGTCATGGTGGGCGGCGGATCGCCGGGCGCCGCGCCCGAGAGGTGGCGGCTGTAGTTCTCAATGCCCTTGCAGTGGCCCACCTCGGTGAGCATCTCCAGGTCAAACCGGGTGCGCTGCTCCAGGCGCTGGGCTTCCACCAGCTTGCCCTCGCCCACCAGGTGCTTGAGGCGCAGGGCCAACTCTTCCTTGATGGTCTCGATGGCCAGCAGCACCTGGTCGCGCGGCGTCACATAGTGGCTGCTGGGGTAGATGGTGAAGCGCGGCACCTTCTGGCGCACGCGGCCGGTCAGCGGGTCAAACAGCTGCAGGCTTTCGACCTCGTCATCGAACAGCTCAATGCGCACCGCCATTTCGCTGTGCTCCGACGGAAAAACGTCAATCGTGTCGCCCCGCACGCGGAAGATGCCGCGCGAGAAATCCGCATCATTGCGCTTGTACTGCATGCGCACCAGCTGCGCAATCGCATCGCGCTGGCTCAGCTCATCGCCCACCCGCAGGATAAAGCGCATCTTGGTATAGGACTCGGGCGAGCCAATACCATAGATGGCCGAGACGGTGGCGACCACGATGGTGTCGCGCCGCTCCAGCACGCTCTTGGTGGCTGACAGGCGCATCTGCTCAATGTGCTCGTTGATGGCGCTGTCCTTTTCAATGAACAGATCGCGCTGGGGCACATAGGCCTCGGGCTGGTAGTAGTCGTAATAGCTGACAAAGTACTCGACGGCGTTCTTGGGAAAGAACTCACGGAACTCGCTGTACAGCTGCGCGGCCAAGGTTTTATTGGGCGCAAACACAATGGCGGGGCGCCCGGTGCGCGCAATCACATTGGCCATCGTGAAGGTTTTGCCCGAGCCCGTAACGCCCAGCAAGGTCTGAAAGGCCTCACCGTCATCAATGCCTTCCACCAGCCCGTCAATGGCCGCCGGCTGGTCGCCCGCCGGGGGGTATGGCTGGAACAATGTGAATGGAGAGCCGGGATATTGGATGAATTCCCCCTCGCGGGGTGCCTCTGGAGTGACTTCGTGCATAGGTCGGGTATGCCACGCGCGAGCGGGCGTCGCTAGAATACGGGGTTAACCCCAAAGCGTACTGCAAAATTGCGGTGGAGGCGATGGCCTCTTGTTTGGCATTTGGGGGTGCAAAGCCAGATTTCTACCTACCAAGGACTACACATGTCTCTTTTCTCTTCCGTCGAAATGGCCCCACGCGACCCTATCCTGGGTCTCAATGAGCAGTATGCCGCCGACACCAACCCCAGCAAAGTGAACCTGGGCGTGGGTGTGTATTTCGACGACAACGGCAAGCTGCCGCTGCTGCAGTGCGTGCAAGCCGCCGAGAAAGCCATGATGGACAAGCCCACCCCGCGTGGCTACCTGCCTATCGACGGTATCGTTGCCTATGACAATGCCGTCAAGGCGCTGGTGTTTGGTGCTGACTCGGAAGTCGTCACCTCCGGCCGCGTGGCCACCGTGCAAGCCGTGGGCGGCACCGGCGGCCTGAAGATCGGTGCAGATTTCTTGAAGCGCCTGAACCCACAAGCCAAGGTGCTGATCTCGGACCCGAGCTGGGAAAACCACCGCGCCATCTTCCAAAACGCCGGCTTTGAAGTGGGCAACTACCGCTACTACGACGCGGCCAACCGCGCCATCGATTTTGACGGCATGATTGCCGACCTGAACGCTGCCGCCGCTGGCACCGTGGCCGTGCTGCATGCCTGCTGCCACAACCCTACCGGCTACGACATCACCGCTGCCCAGTGGGACAAGGTCGTTGAAGTCGTCAAGGCCAAGAACCTGGTCGCCTTCCTGGACATGGCCTACCAAGGCTTTGGCCACGGCATCGCTGAAGACGGTGCCGTGATTGGCAAGTTCATCGCCGCCGGCCTGAACATTTTTGTCTCGACCTCGTTCTCCAAGAGCTTCTCGCTCTACGGTGAGCGCGTGGGCGCGCTGTCCGTGGTCGCCAGCGACAAGGAAGAAGCCAGCCGTGTGCTGAGCCAGCTCAAGGTCGTCATCCGCACCAACTACTCCAACCCACCTACCCATGGTGGCGCTGTGGTGGCCGCCGTGCTGAACAACCCCGAGCTGCGCGCGCTGTGGGAAAAGGAACTGGGCGAAATGCGTGTGCGCATCAAGGAAATGCGCCAAAAGCTGGTGGATGGCCTCAAGGCCGCTGGCGTGAAGCAAGATATGAGCTTCATCACCACCCAGATCGGCATGTTCTCGTACTCCGGCCTCAGCAAGGACCAAATGGTGCGCCTGCGCTCCGAGTTTGGCGTGTACGGCACGGACACCGGCCGCATGTGCGTGGCCGCGCTCAACAGCAAAAACATCGAGCACGTCTGCGCATCGATCGCCAAGGTCGTCGCTTAAACGCCCCAGCACCCCAGGCCTGAACCCAGGCCTGTAGAAAGCAGCCTTTGCCCATCGCGGCGCAGGCTGCTTTTTTCATGGGCATGACAGAGCCAGTTCACCGTTGTTTATGGCGTAAAGCCACTGCATTACAAGCCTTCTCCTACAAACGCCCTTAAAGTGCCTTGGTACGCTTTACGGCGTATCAGCCAGGCCATCCTCAACCCGAGGCGCCGGCCTTCACAGCTCAACGGAGAAAAAACAGATGTCGATCATTGGAACCATTTTTGTAGGCCTGATCGTTGGCCTGATTGCACGCGCCATCAAGCCCGGTGACGACAAGATGGGCTGGATCATGACCATCCTGCTGGGTATTGCCGGCTCGCTGCTGGCTGGCTACGCTGGCGTTGCCATGGGCTGGTACCAGCAGGGCGAGGCCGCAGGATGGATTGCCTCCATTGTGGGCGCCATCATCTTGCTGGTGCTTTACGGCCTGATCCGCAAGCGCTAAGCGCCCAGCAGCCTGCGCCAGCCGGGGTGGCCCGCTGACGCAGGCTTTTTCTATGCTGTTTACCCACTGACCCCTACCCATGAAAATTGGACGCAAGCCCCGCCCCCTGTCTGCCATGGAACTGGCTGCCCAAACCGGCAATCCAGCACTGTTGGAGGCGGTTGAGCAATCCCTCAAGCTGCTGCACCGCAAGGCGCTGATGGCAGCGCTTGCCAGCGCCACCCCGGTACCCGGCTTGGATATGGCGGTGGATGCCGCCCTGCTCTCGCGGCTGATTCCGCAGATCAGCAACCACTTTGGCCTCAGCGACGAACAAATTGCCCGCCTGGCCCCCGCCAAGCGCGCCAAGGTGCAGAACACCGTCAATATGCTGGGCGGCGTGCTGATCGGCAAGCTGATCACCAAGGACGTGATCATGCGTGGCGCCAAGGCCTTGGGCATGCGGCTGACGGTGCAACAAGCCAGCAAATATGTGCCTCTTGCCGGGCAAGCGGTGTCTGCTGCGCTGGGCTATGCCACGCTGCGCTACCTGGGTGAGCAGCATCTGCGCGACTGCGTTCGCGTCGCGCATGAAGCCGGTATCACGCTTCCAGCTGCCTATGCGCCTGCATTGGACCAGGACCGACACTGAAACGGACGCAAGGATTCGGTCGCATTACCTGCCACCATCCGATGAATTTCGCCTTTTCCTTTAACACCCGAGCCATGCCGCTGCAGCGGCTGGACGTCGCCACGGTTAAAATGCGCCATGCTTTTAGATATTGAAGAATCCCAGCTTGTGCTGGTCGACTACCAGGAAAAACTGATGCCCGCCATTTTTGATGGTGCGCAGGTGTTGAAGAACGCCACACTCCTGGCAAAGGTAGCCTTACAACTGCAGGTACCCGTGTTCGGTACCGAGCAGAACCCCAGCAAGCTGGGGCCCAATGCTGCAGAGCTGCGCGGGTTGTGCGACAAGACCCTGGCCAAGATGTTTTTCAGCGCCGTGCCTGAGGGACTGAACGAGTGGCTGCGCCCACCTGCCAAACCCCAAGGCGGCAATGCCCGCAGCCTCCCCAAGCACCTGCAAAAGCCGCAGCAAGCCGCGCCAGAGCGCAACAGCATCATCATTGCCGGCTGCGAAGCCCATGTCTGCCTGCTGCAAACCGCACTGGAACTGCTGGAAGACGAGTTCGATGTCTGCGTGGTGACCGACGCCTGCAGCAGCCGCACCGAGCGCAACCGCGATGCCGCCTTTGACCGCCTGGCCGGCGCCGGCGCCGAGCTGGTCACCACCGAGATGGTGGTCTTTGAATGGCTGCGCAGCTGCGAGCACGAAGACTTCCGCGATATCTTGCAGCTGATCAAATAAGACCGCATGGCGGGCTCCCATCGGGGGCGTGCCAAGCTGGGCTGCCACTGAGGCAGCCTTTTTTATTTCTACAGAGCGTGTGCTGGCAACTGCCGCCCCGCCGCGCCCTTCCCACGCAGCGATGAGCACCATCCAGCCAACAAAAAAGCTTCCCAAAGGAAGCTTGTTCGCTAGCAACGCCTGCGCCGTAGAGCAAGGCGCTCAGTTCAGGCGCATCGTAGTCTTGGACATCACGCGGCCAATCAGGTCCTGTGCCTCCGCACCATCCAGGTTGACTTGCTCCATCAGCTTGGCACGCGCTTCATCGCTCAGTTCCACGCGGCGGGCGCCATCAAAACGCTTTTCCCAGTAGGCGATATCCATGTTCTCGACACGAACCGTCTTTCCGGTGCGGGGTGAGTGGATGAACTTGCCATCCCCCATATAGATCCCCACATGGCTGAAAGCCCGGCGCATGGTGTTGAAGAATACCAGATCACCGGGCTTGAGCTCCGCTTTTTCAATCTTGTCAGTCGCTGCGGCCTGCTCTTCTGCGCGGCGCGGCAAGATCTTGCCCCAGCTCTCCGCATACACAGCACGCACTAAACCGCTGCAATCAAACCCCGTCTCTGCGCTGTTACCGCCACGGCGATAAGGCACGCCGATCAGGCTCAGTGCATTGCTGATCAGCACATTCGCCTGGTCCTTGACCTGGTGATGCACCGAATCGAGCTTGGACAAACTGCTTTGGCCAATGCCCAGCAGCAAATCCAGATCGGATGGCTTGTGTTCGCTCTCGGGGGCGGCATGTGCGCTGACAGACGCGGCGACGATGAGGGTGCAAATCCATTTCGGTGACATAGCGGGCGACTTTAGCACGGTTTATTTTGAAGACAATTCATAAATATGTAACAAAATCCAAATCAGTTATTCCCCCAACCAATGGGGTTTTCCCTGAGGAATTCTGCGAAATTATGCACGAACTAGAACCAAGATACTCCATAACCAATTGTTTTTATTGATTTTCAGCAATTCATCAAGCTTTCACATAGAACCCTTGGTTGTTTCTATATGCAACCATAGTTACTGCGCTAGAGACTGTAAAGATATTCCTACAGACACCGTATGCAAAGTCCCGCTTTGGCTTGTTAACAGTTATGCAAGAGTCATGCCACCACTTAGAGATCCTCTGCAAAACCCTCGCCAAGCGGGATGGACGCGGATCGGGATGAGGCGCAAGGCGTCTTTTGCAGTCAATAGCGCGCTATTGACAAGAAAGACAACACAGCGGATCGCCCGAGCCCGCGTTCAGACCACGGCAGGGAGTTTTGCAGAGGGTTCTTAGGCTAACCACCACCTGAGAGGCATGCTGCACTTGGCATCGGCAGGCTTCTTGCAGTACAAAGGCAGCAGCTTCCCTCCTCCACTGCCACCAAGGTCCTGCCATGCTCATCCACGGCGCATGCCACTGCCAAGCGGTTCGCTTTACCGCCCTGATTGATCCAGCCCAGGTCAGCGTTTGCCATTGCACGGATTGCCAAGTGCTGTCGGGCGCGCCCATGCGGGCCATTGTGAAAGCCGCCATCGCCGACTTTTCGCTGCAAGGGGTCGTGCGCGCCTATACCAAGACGGCCCAAAGCGGTCAGCGCCGCGAACAGGTCTTTTGCCCCGATTGCGGAACACCGCTTTATGGCTGCGGCGTGCAGAACCCGGACTTCGTCGTGATTCGGCTGGGCTGTGTAGAGGAGCGGGCACAGCTGCCACCACAGCGGCAGATATGGACGGCATCCACGATGCCTTGGCTGAGCGACTGCGTGGCGCAGTCCGGGCCTGCATGACCGTCCCAGCGCAGGCGTCTACCCTCCCCACGGTCTGCGACAATCTGGCCATGCCCCGCCAGTTTGAATTTGCCGATTCCGAAATCAGCCATATCCGCAGCACGCCTGAGGGCTGCAGCATCGATTTTTCAGCCGCACTGATCACCGAGATGGTGCAAGGACAAGCCAGCCGCAGCTTCAGCAACGGCTTGCGCCTGATTCTGCACCAAATTCCAGCAACCACAGCGCCCCCAGTTGGAGGCTTTGGATTGTTGGCGGCTGGCATGCTGAGCGTGGGAGACCAACGGCACAGCGCATTGCCAGTTCCCAGCCACTTCGAGGCAGAAAGCATGGCGCTGCATCTGCAGTTTGCCGATGGCCAACGGCTGGAGCTGCGCTACCAAAGCCTGCGCTGTGAAGCCACTGAAGAGGCCCAAGAGGTGGAGGTGCTGGCATGCTAAACCGCGCACTCCCCAAGGTGCTGGTCAGCGGATGCCTGCTGGGCCAGCCCGTTCGCTATGACGGCAGCCACAAAGGCGCGCAGCACCCGGTGCTGGACGGCTGGCTGGCAAAGCAGCAGGTCATCAGTATCTGCCCGGAGATGGCGGCGGGCTTGCCCACGCCCAGGCTAGCTGCCGAGATCGTGGGCGGCAGCGCCATCGCGGTGCTGCGCCATACCGCCCAGGTGCGCGACAGCGCCGGCAACGATGTGACCGCCGCCTTTGTGCAGGGCGCCCAACTCGCGCTGCAGCTGGTGCAGCGCCATGGCATTCGGGTGGCGGTGCTGAAGGAGTTCAGCCCAAGCTGCGGCTCCAGCCAGATCTATGACGGGCAGTTTTCCGGCCACACCGTGCCGGGCGAAGGCCTCGCCAGCAGCTTGTTGCGCCAAGCCGGCGTGGCGGTTTTTAACGAGTACCAATGGGACGAAGCGGCCCGGCAACTGGAGGCCTATGCTGTTTGAAGGCATCCTGCACACCTGGAATGACGACCGTGGCTTTGGCTTTATCAGTCCCGATGGCGGTGGCCCCAAAGTATTTGTGCATATCTCTGCCTTCCAAACCAGCGCCATACGCCCGCAGGCTCGCCAACGGCTGAGCTATGTACTGGAGAAGCCAGCAGGCGACAAGCTGCGTGCTAGCCGTGCCAAGGTACTGGGGGACAACATGGACAACCACGAGCTAGCAAGCAAGCCCCAGCCACAACGCCAGCGCCCACCCACGCAGCGCAAGCAACGCCAGATGGCCAGCGCCCCCACATCCAGCGGCGCAGGCTTGCTGCTTATTCCTGCACTGGCCGTGCTGCTGCTGGTGCTGGGCCTGCTCTTTGGTTCCACCTGGCGGGCAGCGGGCTGGTATGTGCTGGCCTCGGTGGTCACCTTTGCCTGGTATGCCTGGGACAAATCGTCTGCCAAACAAGGGCATTGGCGTACCCCAGAAAAGCACCTGCTGATGCTCGGTTTGGTGGGAGGCTGGCCAGGCGCTGTGCTGGCCCAGCAATGGCTGCGCCATAAATCCAGCAAGCGGGAGTTTTTGCACATGTTCTGGCTGACCGTGGTGGTCAACTTGGTGGGCCTGTGCCTGCTGTTCTCTCCGCTGGGTCAGCGCCTGGGCCTGCCGGTGCTCTGGTAGAGCGCAGGCTCAAAGATCGCGCTGCCGGATCTGCGCGGCCAACTGGTCGATGCTGCTATCTGACAGATCGTCGGCCAGCAGGGTCTGGCGCAGCGCCCACTGCGCAAAATTGCGCGCCTGGCTGCGTTCGTAGTGCGGGTCGTAATGCAAAGCCATCAACTCTGAAAACAGCGGCTCCAGCGCACCTTGCGCGGCCCAGCCCTGCCAGCGTCCTACGACCTCCTTGCCCTGCAGCTCCTTGAGGTAGCCCAGCTTGGTGGCCAGCAGCCCGGCGTCCGCGCCCAGGTAGGCGTAGTCACGCAGCAGATAGGCCAGCCGCGCGGGTACCGAGGCATCGATCTCGATGATGGGTGCCTGGCGCATGCGGTCCACCAAGGCCAGGGGCACGGCAATGCGTCCGATCTTGGCGCTCTCACCTTCGATATAGACCGGCCGGCTCAGATCGAACTGCGCCATTTGCGTCGCCATCAAGGTCTCGAAATGCTTCTGGCTGGGCTGCTCCACGCCGGGCAGGTGGCCGAGCAACGAGCCCTTGTGGCTGGCATAGCCTTCCAAGTCCATCACCTGCGCACCCTGCGCCGCCAAGGCATGTAGCACCCGGGTTTTGGCGCTGCCCGTGGCGCCGCAAAGCACCCGCAGCTGCAGGCGGGGCACCAAACTGTCGATCTGCTCAATCACATGGCCGCGAAAGCCTTTGTAGCCACCCGCCAGCTGCTGCGCATCCCAGCCCACCAGGCGCAGCCAGGTCACCATGGAGCCGCTGCGCAGCCCACCGCGCCAGCAGTACACCAGCGGCTTCCAGTTGGCGGGCCGGTCATGGAAGGTGTCGTGCAGGTGGCGCGCCAGGTTGGCGCTCACATAAGCCGCGCCCAGGCGCTTGGCCTCAAAGGGGCTGACTTGCTTGTAGATGGTGCCAATCTCGGCGCGTTCCTCATCACTGAGCACGGGGCAGTTGATGGCGCCGGGGATGCGGTCGAGCGCAAACTCGGCCGGAGAACGGGCATCAACAATGGTGTGGAACTGGGCAATGTCGCTGATGCGAACGGGCTGGCGATGGGACATAAGGCAGTCGCTGGCAGCAAAGGGCCAGTCTAAAGATCAGGGCAAGCGCCGGACACAACCGTCGGGTTGTGCGGCCACTGCGCAGTGTGATCGAGCCTCGATACAGCCATCGCAAGCTGGTATGGAAGCGTTTCCATTACCGCACCTGCGCTGCGCGAAAGAGCGAATTATCCCATGCGGGGTGCCAGCATGCAGGGGCCGTTAGCCATCCACCGGCTTGGCCGGCGTGGGCAGCAGCAACTGGTACAAAGCCAGGTCCAGCCAGCGCCCAAATTTAAAGCCCACCTGGGGCATCAAGCCAACCGACTTGAAACCCAGCCGCTCATGCAAGGCGATTGAGCCGGCGTTGGCCGCATCAATCGCGCCCACCAGCGCATGCACATCATTCAAACGTGCCTCTTCGATGATGGCCTGCATCAGCTGCAAACCCAGACCTTTGCCGCGCTGGTCTGTGCGCACATAGACCGAATGTTCCATCGTGTACTTATAGGCCGGGTAAGCGCGGAAAGCTCCATAGCTGGCAAAGCCCAGCAGCTCACCCGCCGAGTCCTCAACGCCAATCACGGGGTAGCCGCCTCTCAGCTTGGCATCAAACCAGCTGCGCATATTGTCAGCATTGCGGGGCTGGTAGTCATACAGCGCGGTGCTGTTGACGATGGCGTCGTTCAGAATCGCCAAAATCGCCGGCGCATGCCGGTCATGGGTGCAGCGCACCCAAAGTCTCTGAGTCATCCATCTCTCCAGAAAAAACCACAGGCAACGGCTCCGGGCTACCGTCCAGCGCGGCCAGGGCGAGCAGATAGCGGGCAGGCGCTCGGCCGGGGTTGCTAAATACAAGGGTTTGGTCGAGCACCATTGCCAGGCAATCTCCCGCCTGCAAATGCCAACTCTGCGTGCCCAGGCTCAGATGCAGCTCGCCTTGCAGCAACCACAGCTGCTGGTGCAAGGGCTGGCTGCGCAGGCCGTTGTCAAACGCCACACGCTGGCCGGGCGGGAACACCACCTCCACCATCTCAAACGGGGCCGGAAAGCCTACCGGGCTCAGCTGCCGGCGCTCATAGCCGGTTGCAGGGTCGCGCCAGCACAGCTGTGCATCCGCGCGGGCCAAGGGCTGAGGTGCCTGCGCCTGGCGCTCATCGGCAAACAATGCTGCCAGCGGCACCTGCAAGGCCTGCGCCAGCTTGCCCAGCACGGCGGCCGTGGCACTGGTTTGCCCCCGCTCGATCAGCGAAATCATGGAACGGCTTACCCCACTGCGCTGGGCCAAACCCTCTAGCGTGTAAGCCCTGTGTTTGCGCAAGCTGCGCACCCGGGCAGATAAAAGCTCGTCAACCGTCATAAATCCAATGTAACAGAAATAAATTCCTTTATATTGGATTTTTGACTGAATGACCGCGGTGGCTCGCCATTCATTTGCAAGCGATGGCTGATGAGGTTGGTGTTAGAGCACGGATCAGGCCGAGGCCAGTGCCAGGCCTAAGGCAGCTTGCGGCGCAGTGCCTCAAAGAACAAGGTCGATTGCAGACGCTCGCCGTTGGCTTGCTCCGCTACGGTCGCCGCCAAGGCCGGATCGCAGGGCGCCAGGGGCACACCGGTCGACTGCGCAAGCACCTGGGCCTGGCAGGCGCGCTCCAGGTAGTAGAGGTCGTCAAACGCATAGTCCATGCGCTCGCCGCAAACAATGATGCCGTGGTTGCCCAGAAAGCTGATGTCCGCGCCCTGCATGGCGTTGGCAATGCGTTCGCCCTCGCTGTCATCCAGCGCAAAACCGTTGTACTGGGCGTCGATGGCCAGGCGGCCATGGAAGCGCATCGCATTCTGGCTCAAGGTGGTGTCGAGCGCGCGTTGGGTCGTCAAGGTCAAGGCGCTGGCGTAAGGCATATGGGTGTGCAGCACGCAGGTTTTGCGGGCAATGCGGTGTACCGCAGCATGGATGAACATCGCCGTTGGCTCCACCACATGGCCACCCGCTACCACGGCGCCCCGGGCGTCAACCATCACCACATCATCGGCCTGCACCTCGCTCCACATGAGGCCGCGCGGGTTCAGCAAAAAATGCTGTCCATCGGGCAGCGCCATGCTGAAGTGGTTGCACACGCCCTCCCCCAGACCAAAGTGCGCCGCCGCGCGCAAAGCCAGCGCCATGTCCTCGCGCATGCGCTGCACATCGGGCCGGGTGAACAAGGGGTGAGACAGGTCGGCAGGCGCAAAAGGAGCATTCATCGGGTGCATTCTGAAAGAGTTCAATCGCCAGTATGTCGCCGGCACTCGCGCCCGGCAATGGGGAAAGCGACAGCTTTGTGCCGCACACAAAAAAGCCCGCCAACGATGCATTGGCGGGCTGCTTGCGGGGGCCCTGGCCCCAGTCGTTCTGCCAGTGTTACTGGATCAAGGTCGCGCCGGTTTTGGACTGCGCCTCGTCAAAACTCACTTCCGGTGCCAGCTCCACCACCTTCAGGCCTTCAGGCGTTACATCGAACACGCCCAGGTCGGTGATGATGCGGTCTACCACGGCCACGCCGGTCAAGGGCAGGCTGCAGTCCTTGAGGATCTTCAGATCGGTCGTGCCGTCTTTCTTGCGTGCCACATGCTCCATCAGCACGATCACGCGCTTGACGCCGGCCACCAGGTCCATCGCGCCGCCCATGCCCTTGACCATCTTGCCTGGAATCATCCAATTGGCCAGGTCACCCTTTTCAGACACCTGCATAGCGCCCAGGATGGACAGGTTGATTTTGCCGCCACGGATCATCGCAAAGGACTGGTCCGAGCTGAAGATGGACGAGCCGGCAATCGTGGTCACCGTCTGCTTGCCGGCATTGATCAGGTCGGCATCAATCGCTTCTTCGGTCGGAAAGGGGCCAATGCCCAGCATGCCGTTTTCCGATTGCAGCCACACTTCCTTGTCACCGGTGTGGTTGGCCACCAGGGTAGGAATGCCGATACCGAGGTTCACATAAAAGCCGTCTTCCAGCTCTTGCGCCGCACGTGCGGCCATTTGGTCTTGGGTCCAAGGCATGACTGGCTCCTTACTGCTTCTCGGTGATGGTGCGCTTTTCGATGCGCTTCTCGGGCGTGGCGTTGAGCACCAGGCGGTGTACATAAATACCCGGCAGGTGGATCTCATCGGGTTTCAAGTCACCCACTTCGACAATCTCTTCCACCTCAACGATGCAAACCTTGCCGCAGGTCGCTGCCGCTGGGTTGAAGTTGCGGGCCGTCAGGCGGAACTGCAGGTTGCCGCTTTTGTCAGCGCGCCAGGCCTTGACCAGCGACACATCAGCGACGATGGAGCGCTCCATCACATAGGTCTCGCCGTCAAACTCGCGCAGCTCCTTGCCTTCGGCCACTTGCGTGCCCACACCAGTCTTGGTGAAGAAGGCGGGGATGCCAGCGCCGCCAGCGCGCATCTTCTCAGCCAGGGTGCCTTGGGGGGTAAATTCCAGCTCCAGCTCGCCGGCCAGGTACTGGCGCTCGAACTCCTTGTTCTCGCCAACGTAGGACGCGATCATCTTCTTGATCTGGCGCGTCTCCAGCAGCTTGCCCAGGCCAAAACCATCGACGCCGGCATTGTTCGATGCCACCGTGAGGTCCTTGACGCCGCTGTCGCGCAGCGCCTCGATCAAGGCCTCGGGGATCCCACAAAGGCCAAAGCCGCCCACGGCCATTAACTGCTGGTCTGCCACCACGCCTTTGAGCGCGTCTGCAGCACTGGGGTAGATCTTATTCACACTTGTCTCCTGATAAGAAGGGCTTGTTTCGCCAATCAAGCATACTACGTATTAGGATACGTAGTATTTCGTAAAGGGGACAATTTTTGCCATGGCAGTGACACCACTCGACTACCGACAAGCCTTCGAAATGGCGCCTGTGGGCTTGGTGGTGTCCCACCGGCGGGTCATGATCGACTGCAACGAGCAGGTCTGCGAGATGTTCCGCACCTCGCGCGAGCTGATGATGGGCCAATCCTTCCAGATCCTCTACCCCAGCGCCGATGAGTTCGAGCGCCTGGGCCGGCGCATTGCGCCCATCATGGGCGCCCACGGTCTGTACTCCGACAACCGCATCATGAAGCGCGCCAATGGCGAGATGTTCTGGTGCCATGTGATGGGGCGCGCCTTCAACCGCGAAGACCCGCATGAAGGCGGCGTCTGGAGCTTTGAAGACCTGAGCGCCCTGCGCCCGGTGCGTGCCGAGCTGACAGCCCGCGAGCGCGAGGTGGCAGCGCATTTGCTTGAAGGCATGACCAGCAAGGAGATTGGCCGCTGCCTGGGCATCAGCCACCGCACGGTAGAGATCTACCGCACCCGGCTGATGCGCAAATACGGCGCCGACTCATCCGCCGAGCTGGTGCAAAAGCTGCTGGCCGGTGGAAGCTCACTCGATATCGTGCTGGGCCCGGACGATATCTGAACGCTCCCACAGAAATTGCCTGGCCCTGCCAGGCAGTTCTGCATCAATGCAGCTTCATGCGGCCCGATACACGTTGCTGCAGCAAACGCGCCAGCGCAAGCACCGCCGTCTTGCCGGTACCCAAAATCGCGCGGTGGTGCATCAGGTGCAAGGACATGTACATCCACTTGGCAATCAAGCCTTGCACAAAGAAGTTCTTGCCTGAGAGGCCCCCCATCAGGTTGCCCACGCCCTTGTTGTCGCCCAGCGAGACCAGCGAACCTAAGTCCTGGTAGACAAACACCTCGTTGAACGAGCGCTCCTTGAGCGCCGCAAACAGCAGCTTGCACAGATAGGTGCCTTGCTGGTGCGCTGCTTGGGCGCGCGCCGGCACGGTCTTGCCTTCCGTCCAGGTCGCGGCCGCGCAATCGCCCATCGCATAGATGCGGCCGGCACTGGTGCGCAGATGGTCGTCCACCACAAACTGGTTGATGCGGTTCACCTCCAGCCCCAGGCGCGCATTGCTGTCTGCGGCTTTGATGCCGGCGGCCCAGACGATCAGATCGGCGGGCACCTCGCCGTTGGACGTGATCACCTGGCCCTGCGCTAAGGACTGCACCCGCGTGCCGGTCATCACCCGCACGCCCTTGCGCTCCAGCGCCACCCGGGCTTGCTCCGAGATGCGCGGTGGCAGCCCGCCCAGAATGCGCTCACCGCCTTCGATCAGGCTGATATCCAGCCGGAAGCGCTGGCTGTCCGACAGACTCTCCAGCAGCATCTGGTGCGCCTCGATCAGCTCGGCCGACAGCTCCACGCCGGTGGCACCGGCACCCACAATGGCGACGCCCAACGAACGCGGCTCTGCATACGAAGCATGGGCGCAAGCGCCCAGCCAATCGGCATGGAAGCGCTGTGCATCGCGCACGCTCTCCAGCAAATAGGCATGCTCAATACCTGGGGTGCCAAACGAATTGGAGCCGCTGCCCATGGCCAGCACCAAATGCTGGTAGCTGATGGTGCGCTCGGGCACGACCTGTTTGCCCGTATCGTTGATGACGGGCGCCAGCACAATGCTTTGCTTCGCTGCGTCCAGCCCCATGCACTCGCCCATCGCAAAACTGAAATGGTTGCGGCGCGCCAGCACGGTGTAGGACAGGCCTTCCTGGTGCGCATCCAGCGTGCCAGCCGCTACTTCGTGCAAGGTGGGCTTCCAGATGTGGAAAGGCATTTTGTCCACCAGCAAGACCCGCTCGCGCCCTTCGCGCGCGCCCAGTTTGCGCCCCAGCTGTGCAGCCAACTCCAGCCCGCCTGCACCGCCGCCCACAATCACCACGTCATAGTGCATGTACGATTCCTCAAAAGATGGCTGCCATTGTTGACCATTGCCAGCTTTTCTGCACCTGAGCGCCAGGATTCACAATGAAAACCCAAGGCATTCCCCCACATCGCAACAAGGCCCACCATGCTTGAACTGATCGCCGACAACCTCTGGAGCGCCACCCAGCAAATCAGCGTACACGGCCTGCCGGTGCGCAGCCGCATGACGGTGGTGCGCCTACCGGGCGGCGCGCTGTGGCTGCATTCACCCATAGCGCCTGCACCCGCGCTGCGTGCGGCACTGGATGCGCTGGGCGCCGTGCGCTGGATCGTCGCGCCCAACCGCATGCACCACCTGTTTGCCGGCGCTTGGCAGCCGCATTACCCGCAGGCGGAACTGTGGGGCGCGCCAGGCCTGGCCTCCAAACGCCCGGACTTGCCCCAGCTGCGCAGCCTGGACCAAGCGCTGCCTGCCGAGTGGCAGCCCGTGCTGGCGATGCAGTTCTTTGCCGGCATCCCCATCCTTAATGAATGCGTCTGGCTGCACCAGCCCAGCGCCAGCCTGGTCGTCACGGATCTGCTGCAGTACTACCCGCAGGATTTGTCGCTGTCAGCGCGCCTGTTCAATAGCTTGAACGGCACACGCAGCCGCCTGGCGATGCCGCGCGCGCTGCGCTTTGCGATCCGGGACCGGGCCGCTGCCCGTGCATCCGCTGCCCAGCTTGCGGCCTGGCCGGTGCAGCGCGTAGTGCTGGCCCATGATGCGGTGCTGACCGCGCATGCGGGCGAGCAATTGCAGCAGGCGCTGGCATTTTTGCTGAACGACAAGGCCTGAACGGACCGCTCAAGACACCCGAAAACTCTCCAGGTGGATGCTGGTCTCGCTGTTGCTGATGCCCTTGATCAGCCGAATGCGCTCCAGCACCTGGGACAGCGCCTCCAGACTGGCCACCTGCAGCTCGGCCAGCAAATCCCAGCGGCCATTGGTACTGTGCAGCGCCGCCACACCGGGCTCGCCCAGCAAGGACGCCATCACGCGCCGCGTGTCATTGCCCGTTATCTCAATGCTCATCCAGGCCCGCAGCACATCCGGCTGCACATCGGGGCGCAGGCGCACGCTGTAACCCACAATCAGGCCATCGCGCTCCAGCCGGTCCATGCGGTTGGTGACGGTGCCGCGCGACACGCCCAGCTTGCCGGCCAAGGTGGCCACACTCTCGCGGGCGTTCTGGCGCAGCAGGCTGATCAAGGCTTGGTCAATATTATCGATTTGCACAATACAACCTGACTATTTGCTTTGAATCCTGTCATTTTCTACCATTTTTGGCACTTTGCTTTATAGCCGCCAACGCGGACACTGGTTGCAGGCGCTGCTGCGCCGCCTTATATGGTTTGTGCAGCGCCTGCCCTATAACGAAAACCAGGAGCCAAGACCATGACCAACTACCCCGGACAAGTAGACTTTTTAAGTACCGACGCAGCCGTGCTGCTCGTCCAACGTATAGGGCTCACCGAACTGCTGCGCGGCCTGGTCAGCGCCTTGGAGCAGGATTTTTCGCGCTGGGAAGACTTTGACAAGACCGCGCGCCTGGCCCACCACACGCCAGACGGCGTGATGGAGCTGATGCCCGTGGCAGATGCCAGCCACTTTGCGTTCAAGTACGTCAACGGCCACCCCAAAAACCCGCAGTTGGGCATTCCGTCGATCATGGCCTTTGGCGCGCTGATGCGGGCCGATACCGGCGCGCCCATCTTGCTGAGCGAGCTGACCTTGACGACCGCCCTGCGCACCGCCGCCACCTCGGTGATGGCTGCCAAGCTGCTGGCACGGCGCAGCAGCCGTACCATGGCGCTCATTGGCAATGGCTCGCAGAGCGAGTTCCAGGCGCTGGCCTTTGTGCGCCTGCTCGGCATCCAATCCTTGCGCCTCTACGACATCGATGCCGCCGCCACCGACAAGCTCATCCACAACCTGCAAACTCAACTGCCCGGCGTGCAAATACAGCGTTGCAGCAGCGCCGCCGAGGCGGTGCAAGGTGCCGATATCGTCACCACCGTCACCGCAGACAAGGCCAATGCCACTATCGTCAGCCGTGCGATGGTGCAGCCCGGCATGCACCTGAATGCGGTGGGTGGCGACTGCCCCGGCAAAACCGAGCTGGATGCGGCCATCCTGCCGGATGCCAAGGTGTTCGTCGAATTTGCACCGCAAAGCCGCATCGAAGGCGAGATCCAGCACATGCCCGAGGACTTTGCCGTCACCGAGCTATGGCAGGTGCTGCGCGGCGAGCAGGCCGGCCGCCAGCACGAGGACGATATAACGGTCTTTGACTCCGTCGGCTTTGCACTGGAGGACTACACCGCTTTGCGCTACATGCATGCACTCGCCCGGCAGCACCAGCTGTTGCAACCGCTGGCCCTGCTGCCACAATTGGACAACCCCAAAAATCTCTTCGGGCTGCTGCTGCCGCCCACCGCCCAGCGCATTGACCCTGCCCCTACCGAAGCCCACCGCCATGCCATCCCAGCCTGATCTGCCCTCCGCTACCCTGCACGCGCCCACCCCTCTCAGTTTGATTGGGGTGCCCACTGACATTGGCGCAGGCCGCCTGGGTGCGGCGATGGGGCCAGATGCCTTGCGGGTGGCGCAACTCGGGCCAGCCTTGGCGGAGCTGGGTTGCGAAGTGCGCGACCTGGGCAACCTGGCAGGCCCCAGCAACCAGCGCAAGCCGCGCGATGCGGAGCATGGCGACCTGCGCAACTTTGGCGAGGCCGTCGCCTGGAACCAGGCCGTACACGATGCCGTGCATGGCGAGCTGGCGGCTGGCCGCATGCCCCTGATGCTGGGCGGCGACCACAGCCTGGCAGTGGGCTCCATCAGCGCCGTAGCGCGCCATTGCCGTGATACCGGCAAGCGTTTGTTTGTGCTCTGGCTTGATGCCCATGCCGACTTCAACACGCCGGAGACCTCCCCCTCGGGCAATATTCACGGCATTCCGGTGGCCTGCCTCTCCGGCCTGGGCCCGCGTGAGCTGACGCACCTGGCCGGCTTTGCGCCGGCGCTGGGGCCGCAATCGCTGTGTCAGATCGGGCTGCGCAGCGTCGATGCGCAAGAAAAGCATTTGATCAAAACCCACAACATCGATGTGTTCGACATGCGCGCCATCGATGAGCTGGGCATGCGAGAGACCATGCTGCGCGCCCTCGCACCGCTGGCCGGCTGCGATCCCCGCCAGACCCATCTGCACCTGAGCTTTGATGTGGACTTTCTCGACCCCGAGATTGCCCCAGGCACCGGCACCACCGTGCGCGGCGGTCCCAACTACCGCGAAGCGCAGCTGTGCATGGAGATGATCGCCGACACCGGCCTGCTCGGCTCCATCGACATCGTCGAGCTGAACCCGGCGCTTGACCTGCGCAACCAGACTGCCGAGCTGGTGGTGGACTTGGTGCAAAGCCTGTTTGGCAAAAGCACCCTGGTCAAGAACGTGCAAAGCTGAGCACGGCGCGGGCCAAGCGCCCGCGCATTCTCCTTAAGAGCCCCATTCTTGTAGTCATTGTCTGACAGCATCGGTTTGTAAACCGATGCTGTAATGGCGCTTGTCTGCCCTTGCAATGGCCCTGGTTGGAACGCCTCAGTGCGATATACCGCTACGACTTGGTTTTTATTAATCATCGTGTTGCGGATATTCAATCAGCAAAAGCCGCAGGGACCAGGCACTGGCATTCATAATTAAAAAACATGGAAACCGGTGTATTCATCGACGTTTCCTTTTTCAGATACCCCTCGTGGTGTCTGGCGTCCTGTCAGCTTGAACCGGAGAACCCCACATGACGACTGAATCCAAGTGCCCTTTTCACGGCGCAGCCGCACGCAACAGCGAAACCGCCGCCCAAGGCAACGGGACGACCAGCCAGAGCTGGTGGCCCAACCAGCTGCGCGTGGACCTGCTCAGCCAGCACCACCCGGCCAACAACCCCCTCGGTGACGACTACGACTACCCTGCGGAATTCAACAAGCTCGATTACGAAGCCGTCAAGCGCGACCTGCGCGCGGTGATGACCGATTCGCAAGACTGGTGGCCGGCCGACTTTGGCCACTACGGCCCCCAGTTCATCCGCATGGCCTGGCATGCCGCAGGCACCTACCGCGTGCAAGATGGCCGGGGCGGCGCAGGCCGCGCCCAGCAGCGTTTTGCGCCCCTCAACAGCTGGCCGGACAACGTCAATATCGACAAGTCGCGCCGCCTGCTCTGGCCCATCAAGCAAAAATACGGCAACCAGCTTTCCTGGGGCGATCTGATGATCCTCTGCGGCAATGTCGCGCTGGAAACCATGGGTTTTCGCACCTTTGGTTTTGCCGGTGGCCGCGTCGATACCTGGATGCCCGACCAGGACGTGTACTGGGGTGCAGAGAAGGAATGGCTGGCCTCCAGCGACAAGCCCAACAGCCGCTACAGCGGTGACCGCGATCTGGAAAACCCGCTGGCCGCCGTGCAGATGGGCCTGATCTATGTGAACCCTGAAGGCCCGGACGGCAATGGCGACCCGATCTCGGCGGCGCGCGACATCCGCGAGACCTTTGCCCGCATGGCCATGGACGACGAAGAAACCGTGGCGCTGATTGCCGGCGGCCACACCTTTGGCAAGACCCATGGCGCCAGCGAAGCCAGCCATGTGGGCGCAGAGCCCGAGGCCGATGGCATCGAAGCCCAGGGCCTGGGCTGGACCAGCAGCTATGCGTCGGGCAGCGGCCGCGACGCGATCACCTCCGGCCTGGAAGTGACCTGGACCCAAACCCCCGCGCAGTGGAGCAATTTCTTCTTCGAGAACCTGTTCAAGTACGAATGGGTAGAAGAGAAAAGCCCGGCCGGCGCCCTCCAGTGGGTGGCCAAGGACGCACCCGATGTCATCCCCGATGCACATGGTGGCCCGAACAAAAAACCCACCATGCTGACCACCGATCTGTCGCTGCGCCAGGACCCGGCCTACGAAAAAATCTCGCGCCGCTTTCTGGAAAACCCCCAGGCCTTTGCCGAAGCCTTTGCCCGCGCCTGGTTCAAGCTGACCCACCGCGACATGGGCCCGCGCAGCCGCTATCTGGGCCCGGAAGTACCCAAGGAAGAGCTGGTCTGGCAAGACCCGATCCCCGCCGTGACGCACCCCCTGATCAATGCCGACGATGTCGCCAGCCTCAAGGCGCAAGTGCTGGCCTCGGGCCTGACGGTTCAAGAACTGGTGGGTACCGCCTGGGCTTCCGCATCCACCTACCGTGGCTCCGATATGCGCGGTGGTGCCAACGGCGCCCGCATCCGCCTGGCACCGCAAAAGGACTGGGAGGCCAACCAGCCCGCACAGCTGGCCAAGGTGCTGGGCGTGCTCGATGGCATTCAGCGCAGCTTCAACAAGGCAGCCGATGGCGACAAGCGCATTTCGCTGGCCGATCTGATCGTGCTGGCGGGCAATGCCGGTGTTGAAAAGGCCGCCGCCGATGCGGGTGTGCCCACCACCGTGCCCTTCCACCCCGGCCGCAGCGATGCCACCGCCGAGCAGACCGATGCCGCGTCCTTCCAGTACCTGGAGCCCAAGGCTGATGGCTTCCGCAACCACTTGCAAGGCCGCTTTGCCGCGCCTGCCGAGGCCCTGCTGATTGACAAGGCCCAGCTGATGACCTTGACCGCCCCTGAGCTGACCGTGCTGGTCGGTGGCCTGCGCGCTATCAACATCAACACCGCCGGCAACCAGCAAGGCGTGCTGACCGCCACGCCCGGCAAGCTGAGCAACGATTTCTTCGTCAACCTGCTGGACATGGGCACGCAATGGAAGGCCCAAGAAGACGGCAGCTTTGTCGGCCAGGACCGCAAGAGCGGCGCCCAGCGCTGGACTGCCAGCCGTGTTGACCTGGTCTTTGGCTCCAACGCCATCCTGCGCGCTGTTGCCGAAGTCTATGCCCAGGCCGGAGCCAAGGAAAAAATGGTCCAAGACTTTGTCACCGCCTGGACCAAGGTGATGGAGCTGGACCGCTTTGACCTGAAGTAAGCCCCTTCCGCCTAAAAGTTTGCCCGCCCGTCCCTACTGCTGGGGCCGGCGGGCATTTTCATGCCTGGCTGGTACTGGCCGATGTCGCAGCCAGCCATTTGCCGCTGGGCCAGCCGCCTGATGCGACGGCTGTTTCCAATATCTGACGCAATACCGCCACCGTGGCGCGCACCGGCTTGGTCATGCTGCGGTTGCTGGCATGCGCCAGCGCAATCACCCGCTTGAGTTCGGGCTCCGTCAACGGCGCGCCCTCCAGCCGGCCGGCAGCCAGGTCGCTCACCACCGCAATCGGCGGCAAGATGGTGTAGCCCAGGCCGTCGATCACCACGCTGCGCTGCACCGGCAGCGCATCGGTCTCCACGCAGATATTGAGCTGCAGGTTCTCCAGCGCGCAGGCATGCTCCACCAGCAGGCGGATGCCATGCGGGTTGCTGGGCAGCACCAGCGCGCGGCCGGCCATGTCCGCCATGCGCACCGCAGTGGCGCCCGCGATGCCGCAGCCCTTGGGCCCCAGGCCCCACAGCGCTTCTTCGATCAATGGCTCCAGTACCAGATCCGGGTGCTTCTCGGCCGCGTACAACAGGGCCACATCGACCTGGCCGCTCGCCAGCCATTGCTTCAGCGTGCCGGCATAGGCGACGGTCAAGCGCAGCTTGATGCCCGGGTAGCGGCTGGCCAGTGCGGCCACCAGCGCGCTTGATACGACATCGCAGGTGCTGGGCAGCAGGCCAATGGTGACGAGGCCGGTCACCTCCTGATGCGTGCCAGCCAGTTGCACGCGTGCTTTCTCCAGTTCACCAAAGGCGCGGCGCGCATAGCTGGCCAGCTCCTGGCCCTGCTCGGTCAGCACCATGCCATGGCGCTCGCGCTCAAACAGCGCGCAGCCCAGGTCTTCTTCCAACAGCTTCAACTGGCGCGATACCGCTGGCTGCACCACATGCAGCAGCTCCGATGCGCGGGTGACGCTGCCGGTGTCGGCGACGGTCAAGAAAGCCTTGAGTTGCTTGAAATCCATGCTGCAGCCTCGATCAGATTGGGTGATGGTTAGATCAGAAATTGTGATTATTCAAATCACTTAATCACATTTTATGATGCCTCAACAGCTTCACACCACGGAACGCAGATGAACGCAAACCCCAACCCACCACCCTGGCAAAAAGACATTTTTCAGGCGATTAAAGATGCCGGCGTGCAGCAAGTGGCCTATGTGCCCGATGCCGGCCACTCCTATGTCATCAAGAGCGCCATTGCTGACCCCGAGATCACCGATGTGGTGCTGACCACCGAAGAGGAAGGCGTGGCCGTGGCGGCCGGCGCCTGGCTGGGCGGCCAGCGCGCGGTGCTGCTGATGCAGAGCAGTGGCGTGGGCAACTGCATGAATATGTTCTCGCTGCTGAGCGCCGCCGATATCCCCTTTCTCACCATCGTCACGATGCGCGGCGAATACGCCGAGTTCAACCCCTGGCAGGCGCCCATGGGCCGCGCCACCCAGGCGGCGATGGAGCTGATGGGCATCCATGTGATGCGCGTGCGCCGCCCCGAAGACGCACATGAAGTCGTCAGCGCCGCACTGGATGGCGCCTTCATGGCCGGCGCGCGTATTGCCGTGCTGATTGGCCAGGACGTGATCGGCCGCAAGAAATGGGAGAGAAACTGATGCAGACCGCCAAAACAAGCAACGCCATGGACCGCCGCCTTTTTGTGGCCCGCCTGCTGGCCAAAACCCCGGATGCGCTGGTCGTCACCGGCTTAGGCTCCGCCTCCTACGATGTGTTTGCCGCTGGCGACCGCGACCACAACTACTACTTGTGGGGTGCCATGGGCGGCGCCTCTTCCGTGGCGCTCGGCATCGCGCTGGCCCAACCAACGCGGCCAGTCGTGGTCATCACCGGCGATGGCGAGCAAATGATGGGCATTGGCAGCCTGGCCACCATTGCCGCCAAGTCACCTGCCAACCTCAGCATCGTCGTGCTGGACAACGGCCACTACGGCGAGACGGGCATGCAGCGGAGCCATAGCAGCCTGGGCACCGACCTGGTGGCTGTGGCACGCGGCTTTGGTATTGCCCAGGTGCAGCAGCTGCAGACGGTGGAGCAAGCCGATGCGCTGGCCGAACACATCAACGCCCGCAAGGCCACCACCTTTGTGCAAGCCCTTGTGCATGCCGATGAGCCACCGCGCGCACTGCCGCCGCGCGATGGCCCCTTCATCAAGAACCGCTTCCGCAGCGCGCTGGGCCTGCAGCCGTTCTAGCCTTTGGCAGGGGATGCCGGCCGGCATCCCTTCTCAGCGCTATCCAGCCCTCTCCAGCACCACCCCCAGCTGCCCGCAGCCCTCGAATGCCCTTTTGCCATGAAACGCTACTCCCTTCAGATTGCCGGCCAGGCGCAGCCCTCGGCCAGCGGCCAATGGATCGCCACCCTCAACCCCTACACGGGCGAGGCCTGGGCAGAGATCCCCGATGGCAATGCCGCCGATGTGGATGCAGCCGTGCAGGCAGCGCACACGGCATTCAGCAGCGGTGCCTGGCCGCAACTGAGCGCGACCGAGCGCGGCGCACTGCTGCGCAAGCTGGCCATGCTGATCGAGCGCGATGCCGACAAGCTCGCCCGCACCGAGGTGATGGACAACGGCAAGCTGTTCGCCGAGATGCGCGGCCAGCTGCAGTACATCCCGCAGTGGTTCCACTACTACGGCGGCTTGGCCGACAAGGTGCAGGGAGCGACCTTGCCGCTGGACAAGAAAGGCTATTTCGCCTTTACCCGGCATGAGCCGCTGGGGGTCGTCGCCGCCATCACGCCCTGGAACTCCCCGCTGTTCCTGCTAGCGTGGAAGATTGCGCCCGCCCTGGCAGCGGGTTGCACCGTGGTAGTCAAGCCCTCGGAGTTCACCTCGGCCTCGACCTTGGAATTTGCCGAGCTGTTCAACGAAGCAGGCTTTCCGCCCGGCGTGTTCAATGTGGTGACCGGCTATGGCGCAAAGGTGGGCAGCGCGCTCGTCGCTCACCCGCTGGTCGCCAAGGTGAGCTTTACCGGCTCCGATGTGACGGGCCGTGCCATCAACCAGGCGGCAGCAGCCCAACTCAAGCACAGCTCCATGGAGCTGGGCGGCAAGTCCCCCAACATCGTGTTTGCCGATGCCGATCTGGAGCAGGCCATGTATGGCGCGATCTCGGGCATCTTTGCCGCGACGGGCCAGACCTGCATTGCCGGATCAAGGCTTTTGGTACAGCGCAGCATCCACGATGCCTTTGTAGAGCGCCTGGTGGCCTTTGCCGCGACGGCCCGTATGGGCGACCCGATGAGTCTGGAGACCCAGGTCGGCCCGGTCACCACTCTGCCCCAGTACGAAAAAGTGCTGGCCTATATCAACATCGCCAAGGCCGAAGGCGCCCAGGTGGTGCTGGGCGGCAGCAAGGCCACGCGCGCCGAATGCGGCAAGGGCTGGTTTATCGAGCCCACCATCCTCACCCAGGTCCACAACGGTATGCGCATTGCGCAAGAAGAGGTGTTTGGCCCGGTGCTGTCCGTCATCCCGTTTGACGACGAGGCCGATGCGCTGCGCATTGCCAACGATGTGCGCTTTGGCCTGGCCGCTGCCGTCTGGACCAGCGATATCGGCCGCGCGCTGCGCATGTCCGAACGCCTGCAGGCGGGCACGGTCTGGATCAACACCTACCGGGCCGTCAGCTTTATGGCGCCGTTTGGCGGCTACAAGGATTCGGGCCTGGGCCGCGAAAACGGCCAGAGCGCCATCTACGAATACCTGCAGACCAAGTCGGTCTGGATCAACAGTGGAGCGACCACCAGCAACCCCTTTGTACTGCGTTAGTTCCCGCGCCTAGCAGGTGACACAGAGCACCGCAGGCCCTTCGTCCAACAGCTCCAGGAGACAAAACCATGAAAAAAGCACACGGACCCCTGACCGCCGCCGCACTGGCGGTGGCCACCCTGCTCGCCACCGGCGCACAGGCCGCACCCGACAAGGTCAAGATCGCCTTCATCACCGATATGTCGGGCCTGTACTCCGACTTTGACGGACCAGGTGGGCTGGATGCGGTTCGCATGGCGGTGGCCGATTTTGGCGGCGAGGTGCTGGGGCGCAAGATCGAGATCATCTCGGCCGACCACCAGAACAAGGCCGACATTGCGGCATCGAAGGCGCGCCAGTGGTGGGACAGCGACAACGTGGATCTGATCATCGGCGGCTCCAACTCGGCCGTGTCGCTGGCGATCAGCAACCTGTCCAAGGACAAGAAAAAGGTCTTCATCAGCGCCGGCGCAGGCGCTGACTCGCTGACCGAAGAAGCCTGCCAGCCCTACATGGTGCGCTACACCTATTCCACTTCGGCCCAGGCACGTGGCACGGCCGCCGCGCTGGTGGGCCAGGGCTACAAGGACTGGTACTTCCTCACCTCGGACTACGCCTTCGGCCACTCAATGGAGCAGGCGGCGATGGCCGTTGTCAAACAAACCGGCGGCACGGTGGTGGGCGCCGTCCGCCACCCGCTCAGCACCTCCGATTTCTCGTCCTATGTGATGAAGGCGCAAAGCTCGGGCGCCAAGGTCATGGGCCTGGCCAATGGCGGTGGCGACACCATCAATGCCATCAAGACCGCCAAAGAGTTTGGCATCGACAAGAAGATGAACGTGGCGGTGCTGATGGCCTTTATTACCGACATCCACAGCCTGGGCCTGGGGACCACCGGCGGCATGTACCTGACCGAAGGCTGGTACTGGGACATGAGCGAAGGCTCACGCGCCTTCGCCCAGCGCTTCTACGACAAGAACAAGAAGATGCCCACCACCTTCCAGGCGGGCGACTACTCGGCCACCACCACTTACCTGAAGGCGGTGCAAAAGGCCGGTAGCACCGAGCCCGACCAGGTGATGGCTGCGCTCAAGTCGCTGCCGATTGACGACATGTTTGCCAAGGGCTACATCCGCGCCGACGGCGCCATGGTGCACGACATGTACCTGATGCAGGTAAAAAAGCCGGCCGAATCGACCAAGCCCTGGGACTACTACAAGGTGGTCAGCACCATCCCCGGCGACAAGGCCTATGCCCCTTCGAAGGAAGGTGCCTGCCCGCTGCTCAAGTCAGCGGGCTAGGCCCCGCTTCCCCTGGCCCACTGCCTGTGCTGCGCGCCGAACGGCTGCGCAGCACGGCCCATCCCCTGAGAGTGAGACATGAACGAGAACCTGATCAATGGCAAATGGCTGGGCGGCGCCAGCACCCTGCAAAGCTGGAACCCCTCCGACACGCGAGAGCTGGTCGGCGACTACGCAGCAGCCGATGCCGAGCAAATGCAGCAAGCGGTGGCAGCGGCACGCGCCGCCTTTGGCGCCTGGCAGCACACGACCACGCAGATGCGCTCGGACTTTTTGCAGCGCGTGGCCAACCAGATGATGGCGGAGAAGGAGAGCCTGGGCCTGCTGGTCTCGCGCGAAGCGGGCAAGACCCTGGCTGAGGGACTGGGCGAGGTGGTGCGGGCGGCGCAGATCTTCCAGTTCTTTGCTGGCGAATGCCTGCGCTATGGCGGCGAGAGCCTGCCCTCCGTGCGCCCAGATATTGGCGTGCAGATCAGCCGCCATGCGCTGGGCGTCGTGAGCCTGATCACGCCCTGGAACTTCCCCATCGCCATCCCCGCCTGGAAGATCGCCCCGGCGCTGGCCTTTGGCAACACGCTAGTGCTCAAGCCCTCGGAATACACGCCTGGCGTAGCCCATGCGCTGTTCCGCATTCTGGCTGCACAAGGCCTGCCGCCGGGTGTGGCCAACCTGGTCAATGGCAGCGGCAAACATGCCGCGCAAGGGCTGCTCAGTGGCGTGGATGCGGTGTCGTTTACCGGCAGCGTACATGTGGGCCAGAGCATTGCGCAAACCGCCATCGGCGAGATGATCCGCCTGCAGCTGGAGATGGGTGGCAAGAACCCGCTGGTGGTGCTGGACGATGCGGATCTGGATGTGGCGGTGGAATGCGCGCTCAACGGCGCCTTCTTCTCGGCCGGCCAGCGCTGCACAGCGTCGAGCCGACTCATCGTCACCGAAGGGATCCATGACCGTTTTGTCGACGCGCTCACCGCGCGCATGCGCGCCATGGTCGTCGGCAACAGCCTGGACAAGGCCACGCAGATCGGCCCGGTCATCAACCAGTCGCAGTTCGACAAGATCCAGCACTACCTAGACCTGGGCAAGCGCGAAGGCGCCGAGCTGGTCGAAGGCGGCTCTCCGGTGGAAGCTGCCACCCCGGGCTACTTTGTGCGCCCTGCCCTGTTCACCGGCAGCCACAACGCGATGCGCATCAACCAGGAAGAGATCTTTGGCCCGGTCGCCAGCGTCATCAAAGTGGCTGATTACGACGAGGCACTGGTGACCGCCAATGACACCCGCTTTGGCCTCTCGGCCGGCATCTGCACCACCTCGCTGCGTGCAGCCAACCATTTTCGACTGCACGTGCGCAGCGGGCTCGCCATGGTCAACCTGCCCACCGCCGGGCTGGACTACCACGTGCCCTTTGGCGGCACACGCGCCTCCAGCTACGGGCCGCGCGAGCAAGGGCGCTATGCGGTCGATTTCTACACCAGCACCAAGACGGCGTACATCGCGTACTGAGCCCTCTTTCCATACCTCGTCCAACTTAGTAGTTTTCGCAGGAGACCCTCACCATGACAGACAGCATCGGTTTTATCGGCCTGGGACGCATGGGCCGCTCCATGGCCGCCAATTTGCAGAAAAAAGGCTTCAGCCTGTTGGTCACCGACCTCAATACCCAGGCCGTGGAGGCGCTGGTGGCACTCGGTGCCGAAGCTGCTACGGTGCCCGACATTGCACGCCGCTGCTCGATCGTGATCACCATGCTGCCGTCCTCGGTCGAGGTCGAGCAGATCGCCCAGGGGCCCGACGGCATCTTTGCCAATGCACTGCCCGGCACCATCTTGCTGGACATGAGCACCATCGACCCGCTCGCCACCGACCGGCTCAGCAAAGCAGCCGCTGGCCGCCAGATGACGGTAGTGGATGCCCCAGTGGGGCGCCTGGCCGAGCACGCCGACCGGGGCGAGAGCCTGTTCATGGTGGGCGCGAGCGATGCCGATTTCGCCAAGGTAAAGCCGCTGCTCGATGCCATGGGCACCACCACCTACCACTGCGGCCCCGTCGGCGCGGGCGGCCGCACCAAGTTGGTCAACAACTATGTGGCCATCACCTTGTGCCAGGTCAATGCCGAGGCGCTGGCCCTGTCGCAGCGCTTTGGGCTCGACATCAGCAAAACCCTGCAAGTGCTCTACGGCACCTCGGCCACCAATGGCCAGTTGCGCATGAACTTTCCCAACAAGGTGCTGGCGGGCGACACCTCGCCAGGCTTCACCATTGACCTGGCGCACAAGGATCTGTCGCTGGTCGTCACTGCGGCGCATGCCGCCCGGGTGCCGATGCCTGTGGCTGCCGCCGTGCATGAATCCTTTAGCCTGGCCCGTGCCAGCCAGTTTGGCGGCATTGATTTCTCGGGTATCGCCGATGTGGTCTGCGAGCTGGCCAAGATTGAGCGGCCCCGCGTGCCCGAGGGTTGGAAGCCCAGCTGATCGCCTTGGGCGACCCCGCTGCGCATCAACAAACGCCCCGAGGGGCGTTTCTTGCATCCTGCCAGTTGCTCACAGCATGGATGCGCGGTGCGCGGCCACCCCGGCCATCGCCCCATCTGCCACCGCCAGTGCAATGCTCCCCGCGGCGCGCGCAGCATCGCCACAGGCAAACACATTCGCCACACTGGTCTGCTGCATCGCATCCACCTGCACATAGGGGCCCATGGGGCCATCGGCCAGCACGCAGCCCAGCTGCTGCGCCACCGGGCTGGCAGGCGAGGTGCTTGGCTGGGTGAACAGGCCTTGCATGGAAAGGGTCCGGCCATCGGCCAGCACCACATCGGCAACGCCATCGATGCGCAGCACTGGCGTCGCTTCGATCTGGGTGCCGCGCCTGGCGAAGTCCGCCAGATCCGCCTCGCTCGGTTCATAGACCCCGTTGAGGAACAAGGTGGTCGGGCCCCAATCGGGCAGCATCATCGCATGGTGCTGGGCCAGCGGTGATGCGGCAATCACGCCGATGGCGCCGCCACCCACCTCGTAGCCATGGCAATACGGGCAGTGGAAAACGCTGCGACCCCAGCGCTCGGCCACGCCCGGCACGGCGGGCAGCGCATCACGCACACCGGTGGCCAGCACCAAGCGGCGCGCCACGAGCTGCTGGTCGGCGACTTCAAAAGCCAGCTCCCCGCTGGGCAATACACGGGCCTGCCGGGCCTCCCCTTCGATCCAGCGCACGCTGGGGTACTGCAGCAATTGGGCACGGGCCTGCGCCCATAGCTCGGCTGGGGCCACGCCGTCGCGCGACAAAAAACCATGCGAGGTCCTGCCCGCCTCATCTACAAAGCGGTTGCGGCGCAGGCCCGCATCGATGACGGTGACCTGGCGGCGCGCCCGTGCCAGTTGCAAGGCAGCCGACATGCCGGCATAGCTGCCGCCGATGATGGCGAAATCAGTGTGGATATCCATGGTGGTCCTCAATACGGTGGGGTGTTGATGTTTTGGCCAGCCGGTGCGCCCGCAGGGAAGCACCGATCTCGGCAGAAAGCTGGGCCAGGCTGACGGCGCCCAATTTCTCCAACAGCGAGGCCTCGGCCTCCTGCATGGCGCTGCGCAGGGATGTATTCACCACCTGCGCGACGAGGCATTCAGGGTGGTCCTCGCGAAAGCCCAGCGACACCAAGGCCGGTGCGCCCAGCGCCTGGTGGATATCGCGCAGAGTCGTCTCGCCCCAGCCGGGCGCAATCAACCAGCCGCCCCCATGGCCTTTGCCGGACGAGACCATGCCCGCATCGCGCAGGCCCGCCATCAGCCGCCGCAGCACCACCGGGTTGGTGTCCATGGTCTGCGCCAGGACCTCGGAAGTCAGCGGCGCCTCCGCCTCGGCCAGATGCAGCAGCACATGCAGAACATCGGAAAACTGGCTGTTGTGTTTCATGCAACTATTGTAGTTACATGAAATGACTGTGCGTTGGCGGCTGTCTCCATAACCATTACCGGGCTAAGGGGCAAGCGCCGGCCACCACCCGCCAGCGCCCCGCAGACCCATGCCACAATCGCCCACCCTCCTCACCCCACCGCAAAGGAATGGCCTTGTTCAAAAAGCTGGAGTCTGTCGTGTTGTTTGTCGCCGATATCGATGCAGCGGCCGCTTGGTATGCGCAGCTCTTGGGCACGGAGGTGCAGCACGAGAACGCGCACTATGCGTTTGTGCAGGGGCCGGGGCTTTTGATCGGCTTTCACCCGGCCGATGGCAAATGCCCGGGCGGCGTCGGCGGTACGACGGTGTACTGGGAGGTGGCTGACCTGGGCGCTGCGGTGGAGCGCCTACAGGCCCAGGGCGCCCGGCTGTACCGGGGGCCAATGACGACGAGCCTGGGCGCAACGGCCGCCATGCTGCTGGATCCCTTTGGTTGCAGCCTGGGCTTGCATTGCCCAGCCGCAACGGGCGCTTAGCGCTTACTGCAAGGCCTGGTCCGGCGCCGGCGCCACCTGCAGATGCAGGATGCTGAAGTACAGCGTGATATCGCCTTGCTGGTCGACAAAGGTGCCGATGGCGCGTTGCAGGCGGGCGGCAATGCAGAGGCACTCGGTCGCCTCTGGCCGGCCACCAGGGATACGTGCAGTGGTCAGCAAGGCCAGCTGGTGCTCGCGCCCAAAGTCATGCACAAGCTCCAGCGCCTGGCCATGCTGGGCAGGGATGTCGGCATTGGCCCAGCTCCACACAAAGCTGCCGTCGCTCTCGCTGCTGGTCCCCACCAGGCAGACGGTGCCCTGCACCTCATGCAAGGGCGCCTGAAGCACCAGGCTGGCGGTTTCCAAATCCCAGTGGTATTGCGGCGCCGCTTGTAGGCCAAACTGGCGTGGCCATTCGGTGTTTCGGGCCATCATGGTCTCGACGGCCTCGCGGCTCCAGGCGGCCCAGTCGGTCTCGCCCCCTTCGGGGCTGGTGGTGGTGTCGTTCATAGCGCTAGCGGTTCAAAATGCAGCCGCCATTGTCGGGCAATCTAAGAACCTGTTCAAAGTCTGTACGCAGCCGCGTTGGAGTGCAATCTGGATGGGTTCGAAGAGCTGGTACGCAGAATGCACCGGGGTGCAAGCAAAGGCAAGCGCGCAGAAATCGCCCGATTTCACTCCAATTCAATCGCTGACGCGCCACCCTCAGACGGACTTAGCTCATTCAATGTGCACGGCAATGCCGGTAGGGACAAGCGAGAAGAGGTCGACTATCTCGTCATTTCTCATACGTATGCATCCATGAGAAACCGGTCTTCCAATTAAATGCTCGTCGGCTGTGCCATGGATGTAAATGAATCTTCTCAAGGTGTCCACACTGCTTGCGCGATTGATGCCGTATTGCAAGCCTTCTAACCAGAGGATGCGTGTCAAGATCCAATCGCGGTCCGGAAAACGTTCTGCGAGTTCCGGATCAAATATCTCGCCAGTGGGTCTTCGCCGCCGAAACACTGCGCCCTTAGGACATCCCTCTCCTATCTTTAACCGAATGCGGTGGTCGCCGGTAGGCGTGCAATAGCTACCAGTTTCGCAACCCGCTCCGTTCGCTGCCGTCGATACATCGTAATGACGTTCAACGCCATTGGCCAACGCTAAATGAAGCGACTGCCGTTCGACCGAAACGTGTATACGCGCGGGCATTTCGATTGAGGAAAGCACTTGTACAAGCATCGTTCGGCGACCCAATTGAAAGTTGAACCGAGAGCAGCATATCGCCAACTCTGAAATTGTTCCAGCCAGCGCCGTCATTGGTAAACCTGCCGTATCTGGCTTCAACGTAGTTCATCGAAATGCGGCACTGAAGTCATCATGAAATAAAAAAACCGCCCCTTGCACAGGGGCGGTTCGTCGCTCAGCAGGCGCTGGGTGCTATCAGTTCAGGCCGAGCATGCCGCGCAGCTTGGACAGATCTTCTGCCAAGGTGTTCACCCTGCCGGCCAGAATCTTGCGGTCAGCCTCATTCAGCTTGGTGTACAGCTCAAAGCTGCCATCGGGCTTGCGGTACTTGGCCAGGATGTCGAACACAGTCTTGAAGTTCGACGCAGTCTTCTCGACAAAGGCCTTGTCCTTTTTTTCGACGAGAGGGCGCAGCAGTTCAAAAATCTTGTCCGCACCTTCAAAGTTGGCCTGAAAGTCGTCCAGGTCGGTGTGGCTATAGCGCTCTTCTTCGCCCGATATCTTGGTGGCAGCCACCTCTTCCATCAGCACCGCTGCGCCGCCCACCACCTTCTCAGGCGGGAAGGTCAAACCGCTCACGCGCTTTTGCAGTTCCTTGGCATCAGCCAGCAGCTTGTCGGCAAATGGGGTCAGCCCCTTGGTGCTTTTTTCAACCCAGAGACCGTACTCGATGCGGTGGAAGCCGGTGAAGCCCGGGTCCTTCTCGGCTTTTTCATGGTCATCAGCGCGCGAGTCCATGCTCTTGTCCAGATCGGCAAACAGCTCGGCAATCGGCTCGATGCGCTCGTAAGGGCGGCGCACGGTGGCATACATCTTCTTGGCCTCTTCGACCTTGCCGGCCTTGACCGCATCGGTGAAGGCCTGCACGCCTTTGACCAGCTCGCGCAGGTTGTTGTTGACGTAGAGCTTGTACTCCGCCAGTGGCTTGACCAGCTCCAGCGCAGACACGCCTTCTGCTGCCCAGCTGGACAGGGGGATGACGCTGGCACTGCCGGCCAGCAGCAGGCCTTGCAAGAATTGGCGACGCATGGACATACGAGAACTCCTAGATACTGTTAGATTGATAATTTTTGGCTTCCGATATCCCAATGCGAAACTCAGGCTTGCGTCCTTCATGAAGATGGACGCGCCTGGGCCTTGCAGTACAGACAGCAGTGGCTGGTTAGGAAACGAGATCAAGCCTTCTTGGCGGCAGCGCTCAGCAGGCTGCGGCCCAGCCAGTCATTGGCATCGGCCACGCCGGGCAGAGCGTAGAAAAAGCCTCCGCCAATCGGCTTGATATATTCTTCGAGCGGCTCGCCATCAAGCCGCTTTTGTACGGTGACAAAGCCCTTTTCCAGGTCGGCCTGGTAGCAGATAAACAGCAGGCCCATCTCTAGCTGGCCCGACTTGGTCACGCCATTGGAGTAGTTGAAGGGGCGGCGCAAAATCAGGTTGGCCTCGCTGGCGTGCGTGCGCGGGTTGGCCAGGCGGATATGGGCATCCATCGGCGTCTTCTTGCCTTCGGCATCGGCCGCGTAATCGGGCGTGTCGTGCTCGGTCTTCTTGCGCGCATCCAGCGGCGCGCCGCTGTCCTTGTCGCGGCCCATGATGGCCTCTTGCTCGCCCAGCGGCGTGCGGTCCCAGCGCTCGACAAAATTGCGGATGATGCGCACGGCCTGGTAGCTGCCACCAGCGGCCCAGGCAGGCTCGTCGGACTCGGACTGCACCCAGACAATGCGGCGCATCATCGCGTCGTCATCGGATTGGGGGTTGGCCGAGCCATCGCGGAAACCCAGAAAGTTGCGCGCGCTCTCTGCGGGCTGGCCCACGGCGGCGGGGATCGGCGGCACCGAGCCCTCCTGCTTCCAGCGCACCATCAACAGATCGGGCAGGTTTTTGATGATGTCGCGCAGCGCATGGATATTAGTATCGGGCGTGTTGGCGCAAAACTGGATCGACAGATCACCATGGCAGAGCGCAGACTGCAGCGCGTCATTGGGGTGCTGCTGCATGGGCGTCAGGCGCTTGGGTAGCTGCTCCTTCAGGCCAAAGCGGGCATCAAACAGGCTATGGCCCACGCCGACCGTCACCGTCAAGGCATCGGGCTGCACTTCGGGGCCGAGGATGCCCGAGCCGGCAGGCGGCAGCTTGGGGTCCAGGCTGGGCTGCAGACCGCCCTGGGTTAGAAAACGGATGCGCTCGGTGAGCGTCTTGAACAGGCGCTCCAGCTCTGCCGAGTTGCTGGCCAGCACATCAAAACTGACCAACATGCCCGCCAGCGGCCGGGGCGTGACGATGCCCGCCTGGTGCTTGCCGTAGAACGGCACGCGCTGCTGCGACACGCTGGTGCGCGGCGCATCTGCCACCTGGGTATTGCCGGGCGATGCGTCCTCCGCAGCCACAGCCTGGCGGGCAGGCATGCCGGCCAGCACACCAGCGCCCATAACGCCAGCGGCTTCGCCCAGCCAGCGCCGCCTTGCGGGGTGAGCGCCATCGGCAGGCATGGATTGAGACGCGTTCCTGTTCTTGAAAAAAGACATGGGGTGCTTTCTGTATGTTATTTGTAGAAATAGAAGGCGGAAAGTTTAGGGCTGCAAGCCCAGCGCTGCATTGACCTTGGCCATGCTTTGCGATGCTTGGTAGAGCGCCTGGGCCAGGTTCTGGCACTGCACCGGGTTCAGCGCAGTGCCGGCAATGCCGGCTACTTCGTTGTCATCGGCGGGCACGCCCAGGTCATCCAGGCGCTGGCGCAGCTTGGCCAGGCTGTCTTGCAGTTGCTGGTTCAGCGCCGGGTTGGCATTGGCCAGCACGGGGCCCAGCACCTGCTGCGCCTTGTTGGCCGCTGCCCAGCTGCCGTAGACAAACTGCAGCACCGCCCGGCCCTGCTCGGGCGTGGTCGCCTCGCCGGGGATCAAGGTCGAGGCGCGCTCCAGCGCCTTGGCGGCGGCGGCGGCAATCGACTGCGGCTGCAGGCTGACATCGCCCAGGCGCTGGCTCAGTTGCTGTACATCTTGTTGCAGGTTGGTCGCCAGCGGCAGCAGTTGATCGGCAGGCTCGCCCGCTTGCAGGCCGGCAGCGATGCGCTGCAGCCCCACAAAGGCCGGGTCCTTGTCACGCAGTGCAAAGTCTGCGGCGCGCGCATCGATGCGGGCATTCAAATCGCCATACTGCACCGCCAAAGGTGCCAGCTTTTGGTACTGGCCGCGCGCCAGCGCCGCCAATTGCTGCGCATCGGCCGGGTAGCCGTCATCGGGCGTGGCGCCTGCCTCTACCGGGTGCGCCAGGCGCTGCTGCAGTGCATCAACCATCTCTTGCAAGCTGGCCGCTTCGGTCAGCATGTAGACCTGGTATTCAGCCAACGCGCCCAGGAAGGCGGTCACCGGCGGCTTGGCCGCTTCTGCCTTGAAGGCATCGGTCGTTGTCACCGTCAAGCTGCCGCGTGCGGCATTGAGCAGGCCGCAAGTCATCTCGTAGTTGCCGGGCGCCAGGCGGGCGCTCAGCTGCTGGGTCATGCCGGGCAAAATGTTTTCGCGCTCTTCCAGCACCATCACACCGTCCAGAATTTCCCATTCCAGCGCGCGCTGGGATTGGTTGACGATGCGGAACACCACCTTGCCGGCTGGCACGGTGACCGCGTTCGGGGTGCAGGTGCCTTGGTTGATTTCAATGGTCACTACCGGCACACCGTCGGCCGCAGCAGCGTTGACTGCGCCAGCGGTGCCAGCATGCGGCGCGGTAGATGCTTGCCAAAAGGCAGCCGCACCGAGCAAGAAGACGACTACGCTGCCCAGCACTACGGGGCCCAGGCGGGGCGCGGGTTCTGCCGATGCAGTGCTGGCTTGCGCTGTGGCAGCTGCTTGCGGGGCAGGAGCGTTAGCCCCAGCAGGTGCCGCTTTGACCGGCCAGAAGAACATCGCCAAGGTAACCAACAGGTACAGCGCCCAAGCCAGCACTTCGCCGACGACCGGAGCATGCATGTAGCCCAGCAAGCCGCCCAGAATCACGCCCAGGGGACTGTCCTCGGGCAACACGCCGCTGCTGTCGAACACGACTTGCTGCAGCTGGTTCCAGATACCCGCCTCATGCAGGCGGCGCACCGCGCCGGCCAGCAAGCCAGCGGCTACTACCAAAATAAAGATACCGGTGTAGCGGAAGAACTGGCGCAGGTTGATGCGCACGCCGCCCTTGTACAGGCCAATGCCCAGCAGCACCGACAGCGCCACGCCGAGGAAGGCGCCGGCCGCTGCACTCCAGCCCGAGCTTTGCTGGAAGATGGCGAGCAGGAAGAAGACCGATTCGACGCCTTCACGCGCCACCGCCAGGAAGACCATGCCGATCAGCGCCCAGCTGGCACTGCCCGAGGTGCTGAGCGCCTTGTCGACGGAGGCCTGCAACTCGCCCTTGATCGAGCGCGAGGCCTTGCGCATCCAGAAGACCATGCCGGTGAGCATGCCGACTGCGATAAAGCCCACCACGCCTTCAAACAGCTCTTGCTGCTTTTGCGGAAACTCGGCCGCCATCCACTGCAGGCCTGCGCCCACAAACAGCGACAGGCCCAGCGCGAGAAACACCCCCGCCCAAACGGCGGGCATCAAGCGGGCACGCCCGGTGTGGCGCAGGAAGCTGGCAATGATGCCGACGATCAGCGCGGCCTCGATGCCCTCGCGCAACATAATCAAAAAGGGAACCAGCATGTAATGTGTTGTTCAGGCCCAGGGCGGCCACTATAGGTGGTGCCTTGCGCTGATCTTTCTCAGTTCTATCGATGAATTCCAAGCTGCAGCCCCAGCAGGCAGCCCTGCAATCAGGGCGGCTGCGCAGACATGCGTTGGGCTTGCGACTGAAGGCAGCCGCTGGCAGCAATGTGGCGATGCAGCAAAGGCAGGTGCAGCATGTTAAGACCAAACCACCTTGCCAGGCGGCCCTTACGCAGGCCTCCTACACGCAGGCACATTATTTACAAGCAAAAACACCGATCTTATCATCACCGGCATCTCTTTGAAGCTATGAATTAGATAGCAGTCACCGGCCATCCAACACCCATGCCGCCAACATGGCGTAAGGCAGGCTTCAGAAAGGCAACGCTGCGTGGACCCAATGCTATCGAGCACAGCACGGGAAACAGGGTTAAGGATGCTTTGCAAAACCCTTGCCAGCGGGATGAATGCGGATCAGGATGAGGCGCAAGGCGTCTTTAGCAGGCAATAGCCGTAGCTATTGACAAGGAAGGCAACGCAGCGGATCGCCCGAGACCGCGTTCAAACCACGGTAGGGAGTTTTGCAGAGAGTTCTTAAACCCCGAGTTTCTCCGTGAACCGCACCAGGTCGGCCAGCGACGTCTGCCGCAGCTTGCGCATCGCATTGCCGCGCCGCACTTTGACCGTCACCTCGCTCAGCTGCAACTGGTGCGCAATCTGCTTGTTCAACAAGCCCTGCACCACCAAGCGCACCACCTCGCGCTCACCGTCGCTCAAGCCCATCCAGCGGGTCTGTATGTCGGCGGCTTCTGCATCCTGAAGCCGCCGGGCACGGTCGCGCGCCAGGCCCTGGTGGATCGCATCCAGCAGGTCCTGATCCCGAAAAGGCTTGGCCAGAAAGTCGACGGCACCGCTCTTGATGGCTTTGACCCCCATTGCAATGTCGCCATGGCCGGTCATAAAGACAACGGGCAGATGCAAACCCAGCGCCTGCATCTGGCGGTGGAACTCCATACCGCTTTGCCCGGGCATGCGCACATCCAGCACCAGACACGCGGGCGTATCTGCCGGGGGCTGCGCCAGGAAAGCAGCGGTCGAGGCATAGGCCCGCACCGGCAGCCCGACGGATGCCAGCAAATCCTCCAGTGCGGCGCGCACCGAGTCGTCGTCATCCACCACATACACCATGGCTGCGTCACTCATGCTTTACCCTCCGCCGGTGCGACCGGTACGCTGAATGCAAACACCGCGCCACCCGGCGCATGGGGCTCCGCCCAAATCTGGCCGCCATTGGCCTCGACAATGCTGCGGCTGATGCTGAGCCCCACGCCAATCCCCTCATGCTTGGTGGTCCAGAAGGGCTCGAACACCTGCTCCTGCGCACCAGCGGGCAGGCCCGGGCCACCATCCGCTACCCGCAGAACCAGCTTGTCCTGCAGTTGCAGGGTTTCAATGCGCAGCGTGCGGCGAGGCATCGCCACCAGGGCCAAGGCTTCCATCGCATTGAGCAGCAGGTTGGCGATGACTTGCTGGATCTGCACCGGGTCGGCCAGCGCCAGCGGCAGCCCGGCGGCCAGATCAGCACGCATGGCAATGCCCAGCCGCTGCATTTCAGCCTGGGACAGCGCCAGCACTTCACGCACCTCGGCATTGAAGACAAAGGGGCGGGTGCTGGCAGGCGCACCTTGGCTGAGCCTGCGCACCCGGGCAATGATGCCGCTGGCCCGGTCCGCATCGCCCAGGATGCGGTCGAGCGCCTGCCCGGCCTTGTCGAGCCTGGGGGGATCCTGTGCCATCCAGCGCTGGCAGGCATGGCCGCTGGTGACGATGGCCGCCAGCGGCTGGTTGAGCTCATGCGCAATCGAGGTCGTCAAACCCTCCAGGCTGTGGATGCGCGAGATGCGCATCAGGCGCGCCTGGGCGTCATGGGCGGCGGCCCGTGCTGTCTCCGCTCTGCAGGCCAGGTAGCCGGTGATCAAAATGGCCATGCTGCTGATCAGCATATTGATCAGACCTGCGCGTTGGTCGCCATAGTTGGTGATGAAAAAGCTCAGCCAGGTCAAAGCGATGCAGCTGCCGGTGAGCAGCATGAGCCCGCGCAATGCCAGCACATGGGCCATCGCCAGAATGACCACCGTGTAGAACACCGACACCGCCACTTCGTAGCGGGTGGCCGTGTCGATCAAAAAAAGCACAAGGATGGCGAGCACCATGGCCATCACGTGCAGGCCACGGCGGCGCCAGGCTTGGGTTGGCAGGGACTGGGTCTTCATCAGGGTCACTCACACAAAGCGGCTGCAGGTTGCAGGCCATGCAAAAGGCTAACACGCCCGCCGCAGAGGATACCTAAGGTCCACAAAGACCCAGTTCATCAGAAACGGGTGTTCAGCCCAAACGCCACCCGACTCACCTTGGGCTGGCTGGCGTCCAAGGCCGTATCCAGTGCATAGGCTCGGCCGTGGGCGACAAAGGCATACAGGCTGGTGCGCAGCGACAGCGGATGGAGGTAGCCCAGCGACACGACCTGACTGGTTTGGGCGCGCGCGCCGCTGTCCTGCCAATCCCAGTTCGGACGCGCCTGGGACCACTGCAGTTGCAGCTCGCCATGGCCGACAGGAATAGACGCGCCCAGATAGAGCGCATCCAGGCGGCCGCCATCGATGAACTCGATAGGCCCCAAGCCCTGGAGCCCGGCGGCCTGCAGATCGGCCGGGCCATCGCCGCCGTTGCGCCCGACAAAGCCATTGCGCTGGCGGCTCCAGCCCGCCGCCAGGCGCGCTACGCCCAAGTTATAGCTGGCACCCAGCTGCGCGGCGCTGGGTTGGCGGCCCACCCCTCCAGCGGGACTGACGGTACTGGCTTGTTCCCAGCTGGCGGCAAGCAGCCAAGGGCCATCTTCATAGCGCAACGCCAGGCTGTAGAGCTTGTGGTCCGTGCCCCCGACAGCAGCCGTGTCACCGGCAGCTGCATCCGCCGTATCAAAGCTATAACTTGCGCCCAGTTGCACGCCAGCCCATTGCGGACTGCGCCAGCTGATCTGCCTGGACACTTGGTAGTTGTCCGAGGCCCGCAGCAAGGCGCCCAGGCCGAAGTCCTTCCAGGACCCCACCTCGATCGCGCTGACAAAGGCCTGGCCCACGGTGTACTGGCGCCCCAGGCGCAGCTCTCCCCAAGTGCTGTGCCCCAGGCCCACCCAGGACTGGTAGTTGAACGGCCGCGCCAGATCATCCAGCGCACCGTGGGCGGTGTCGATGCCGCCCTCCAACGCAAATGCTGCATAGCTGCCGCCGCCTAGTGTCTCGCGGCCCTGCAAGCCCCAGAGCGAATCCGACTGGCCACCACTCAGCAAGCCCTTTTGTGCCGGCGAACCGCTCACCCGGGTCCAGCCCATCGCTGTATCGACCGTGCCATACAGGCGCACGCTGGTCTGCGCCTGACCAGGCATCGCCATGACGGCCGCCGCTAGCGCTACCAAGCTGGGCAGCAGGCGCGCACATGCCCGCCGTACTGGTGGCGGGGGCTCTGACGAGCGCGAGGTGATCGGAGGAAAAAACGACGGTGGCATAGCATGCTCGGTCATGGCTGGGCCGGGGCGCTGTCGCAGAGTGCGACAGGCGTAGCGGCCTGGCTGGTTGCAAAGAAGCAGGTGAAAGATAAAGGGCAAATGCTTGATGGCGCAATGGCGCAAAAACAACCGATGCGACGGCGCGGGCCCGGTCATCGCAAGCTGCCCGATTGCTTGACCATCCAGACGGGGATCGCAGTGAGCACCAGCACGGCGAGCAGTTGCATCCACAGCGAACCCTCCCAGGAAAGCTCAGGCATCACCCGAAAGTTCTGGCCATACCAGTTGATCAAGGCGGTGCCGGGGATAAAGGCCGCCCAGAGCACACTGAAGACCTTGGTCACATTCAGATCGCTCATGGCGACGGTTTCCTCGGCGGCGCGGCGGTGAAAGCGCTGGCGTTCCAGCATGAAACGCCCGCGCCGCTGCACGCCCTCGATCTCGGCCAGCAGTGCATCGACATGGCTGCGCTCCAGCTGCGAGCCTTGCAATACGCTGCGGCGCAGCTGCCTGCCCGCCCTCTCCAGGTCGTCAAGCGACTCCAGCAGCACCGACAGCGGCCGGTTCAGCATCGCCAGATGGCTGTCCACCTCGGTCAAGTCTTCGGCACCGCGCGTGCCAGGCGTGCCCACCGTGCGTTGAAAGCTTCTCAGCGACCGCATGGAGCTTGTCAGTCCTTCGTCGATACCATCCAGCACCCGCCCAGCCTGGCCGAGCAGCTGGTGCAGCAGCACCAGGGCGGCGGCATGCGCACTGCCCCTTGGCAAACCCTGGGCCGTACACCGTTCCAGCGCCTGACCCGGGCGAAGCATGCGGTGGCTCGTCTCAACCGTGTAGAGCACCTGGCTATCCGCAGCCTGGAGCCACAGCAGATCGGCCACCAGCACCCGCCCGTCTTGCACACGTGCGCAGCGGATGCGCAGGGCTGCCTCGGCGCCCCTTTGGCGCGGTGCAGTGTTAGGCAGCAGGTCCACGCCATGGCCTCTGCACAGGTCGTCCAGCGCCTCCGGGCTGGCGGCATGCAAGCGGTTCCAGAGCGGCAAAGTAAGGTCCCAGGTCATCGCATCCACCCCTTGCGTTTGATATAGGCCAGCGGCATCAGCGCAAACAGCCCCGTGAGCCCCATGACCATCCACTCCCCCCAGGGCAGTGCCAGCTCAGGCATATAGGCAAAGTTCTGCCCGTAAAACGCAGCCACCAAGGTGGGAGGCGTGAACACCGCAGTCACTACGGTGAACACCTTGATCACCTGGTTCTGCTTGATGTCCAAGGTGGTCATCAGCGACTGCTGCAGATTGCGGATCTTGTCGTGCTGAAACCGGGCATAGCGGCGCAGGCTGTGGATGTCCGACAGCAGCACCGACAAACGCGGCCCCAGGCGCGCATCCCCTGCGGCGCGCCGCAGCCAACGGCCGGCGCGGGCCAGCATCAGCTGGCCCTCCACCGCTTTGGCGACCAGCTCCTCCGCCTCCCCCAATGCCATGGCCGTGCCGGCAATATCGGCCACGCCGGCCTGGCGCTTGGCAGTATCGAAACCACCGCTGGCCGCTGCCACGGCATCGCTGCGCTCGTCCAGGCGTGCTGCGATACCGCGCAAGCTGGCATGGGCCGCCTCGTTGAGCGCCTCCAGCAGGCAAAACATCATCGTGCAGGGATCGAGCGCGCAGCCATCGGCCATGGACGCAAACAGCTGCTCACTCGCCCGGTCCAGCGCATGCAGGCGCAGGCCTTGCTCTACGCTGATGAGCTGCTGATGGCCCAGCGCAAAGATGACCCGGGTTTCCCGGAACTCTCCATCCTGGCAAAGGACCAGCTCCACAGGGATGACGATGAAGTCGCCCTCCTCTATCGCTGCCCTGCCGCGCGCCGAGGACAGGTCGAGGCCATGCAGGCGCTGCGCTGCGGCCAGCGCTTCGCCTTGCTGCGCATTCAGCCGCTGCCATCCAGCCTGGGCCAGGCGGGCGTCGATCAGGCCAGTGGCCGCATGGGGGTGGATGCCGGGCTCCGTCATGGCTGCACCTCAGGCGAGTCCTCGCCAACCGGCGTGGCCAATTCAGCAGCTTGCGTGGTCTGGTTCTGCTGGTCCAGCACATAGCCGCCGTACAGGTGAAGCGCGGCAAAGCTGCCCAAGATGAGCGCATACAGCACAATCACCGCGACCATGATTTCGCGCTCGATCTGCGCGGTGCGCGGGCGGCTGGCACGCGCCTCGTCGATCGCCTGGCGGCGCTGCGATGCCGCTTCGCTCGCATCCTGCAGGCTCAGGTCGGCGTTCCAGACCAGGCCTTCCAAATTGCGGTTGGGCGTGGTGTAGCTGAAGTGGGTTTTGTCAGTCGTTGGCGGCATGGAAATAACTCCTGGTTTGGTAATGGCAGACTTCGCCGTGGGTTCTGGGGGCGACTGCGATCGGCGGTCGCTGCAATGGCATGGCAGCGCTCAGCGCAACCAGCCACGGTGCTTGACATAGAGCAGCGGCAACAGCGCAAGCCCGGCCGTCAGCGCGATGGTGATGGGCTCGCCGTATTGCCATTCCAGGATGGGCATCCGGGCCACGTTCATGCTGTAGTAGGTGGAGATCAGCATGGCCGGCAGAAACACCGCGGTGACCACTGAGAACACCTTGACGATCTGGTTTTGCTTGACGTTCAGCGCCATGTTGTTCGTGGTCTGCAGCAGGCGCACCCGGTCGTGCACAAAGCTCACATGGTCCTCCACGGCCTCGATGTCTTCGATCAAGGTAGAAAACAGTGCCTGGAGTTCCGCATCCGTCTGTGGCATCCGCGCCAGCGCATGGCGGGCCGCCAATGCCAGCTGCAGCTGGCTCTCCAAACCATCGGACAGCAGCTCTTCGACTTCGCCCAGGTCCAGCTGCGCAGCTACCACATCGCTCACGCCAAAATCACGGTCGCGCGCCTCCAGGCTGTTCAACACCGAGTTGGTCTGCACCAGCACCCGGCCCAGATCGCTGTTGAGCGCATCCAGCAACTCGTCGGTCGCGTCGTTGATGGCCTGCAGCACCACCGCAAAACTCTCGAATGCAGACGCCGCATGTGCTTGGCGCGCCAGCCTGGCTTGCGCCAGAGCCAGCGCTTGCGGCGCGATGCTGGGTTCCAGCGAGATGAGTACGCCACGTCCCAGGATAAAAATGACGCGGCTGGCCTTTCTCCGGCCCTGCTCCACGCTCAGGAACGTGATCGCAAAATAGCTGAACTCGCCATCCTGGCTCAGGTTGCACTGCAGGCCGTAGGCAATGTCCAAGCCCAGGCTTTGCTTGATGCCAGCAAGCTTGCCAGGCTGATCGGCACGGATCCGCAGCCAGGGGGGCAGATCGGCCACTTGGGCATCGGCTGCGGCTGGAAAAGCGGCAGAACGGGGTTGCATCGTCATGGCAAAGGCTCCTGCGAAGTCAGAGGCGGCGTGCCGGGTGCGTCGGACTTGAGAGCGCGCGCACTTTCATAAAAGTCCGCGTGCGAACCCGACGTGGACGAGGTCTTGGTATCGAGGTGGTAGTTGCCAACATGCAAAGCCGCCACCGCGAGCACCAAGATGCCCCAGGTGACGCCCAGCATCGAAAAAGACAGGCGCTCATACCGCGACCAGTGCCGGCGAGGCTGCTGCGCAACCGCAAAGGGGCGGCGAGCAGGCCGGCTCCAGACGAAGCCATCTAAGGCCAACCCGGTATTGACAGACGGTGGCGCTCCACCGGACGAGGGATGTGGGGTGTACAGCATGGTGCTTTCTGTTGGGCGCAGCCCTGCGCTGCCCCTGGCGCGCGCAATGCACGCCCAGGGCTGTCGGGACAACTAATGGAATGAGAAGAGAGAATGAACTTCAGGCGCTGCGCTTGGCGGTGCGCAGCGCGGGTGCCAGCGGCGGGCGCTCACAGCGCACCCGGCTTGCCGGCATGTCGGCGCGATGACCGAACAGCCAGCACAGCGCACGAGAGCGGCCCGAGGGCCGGTCAACCGCCAAGCGAGCGGACCGATCCAGGCCCTGCAAGCGTTTGCGGGCGACCCGGCTTACATGGGGGAGCACCCGGGCACGCTCAGCGGCGGAAAGCATCGACAGGGCATCGGCAATGACCGGGCCGGCGAGGCCCGACAGCGCCTGGGCAAAGGGCTTGCTGCCCTGCGATGCCAAGAAGGCAGAGAGCGCCGAGGGCGTATCAGACGCGACAGCGGCGCGGATGACGCGCTGCAACAGCGCGGTGGAGCGGGCGTGAAAGAACAGCATGAGATTCTCCTTGGGGCAGCGCAGCGCCAAGGCCTCTCATGCATCTAGATGCGCGATGGCCTTGGGGTGGGAGCCCGGTGGGTGGTGGTCAGAGGGAGCTGGCGCTGGCAGCAGCGCATGTCAGGCTCAGGATCGGGGTCCATGGCTTTTCTCCGGGTCAACAGTTCTGGGGGTGCCCATGTCTTGGCTTCAGCAACTGAAGTGCACATCGGCGGCAATCGCCGAGGCGGTACATGCCGCAGGGCGGAACGTCGTCGCTGGCCGAAAGCGCAGGTCTTTCGCGACGACAAAAAGAATTCTCGCAGGCCAGCGCCTGGATCGCTAGTGGTCATTGGGGTGCATGCCACTGTCATTGGCATGGGGCTTATATACCTTGGTATATGCGCACTCGGTATACGGGCAGAGGGCACACAAAAAAACCGACAGCCCTCACGGGTCTGCCGGTTTTATGTCGTTGAAAGCAGCCCAGGGGCATATGCCACCCAGGCCAGGCCTTATCAGCCCAGTGCAGCCACCGCTGCGTTGAAGGTGCTGCTCGGGCGCATCACGGCGTCCAGCTTGGCAACGTCGGGCTGGTAGTAGCCGCCGATGTCGGCTGGCTTGCCTTGCACGTCCTTCAACTCGCCGATGATCTTGGCTTCGTTATCGGCGAGGCTCTTGGCCAGTGGCGCAAACTTGGCGGCCAGTTCGGCGTCTGTCGTTTGGGCGGCCAGCGCTTGGGCCCAGTACAGGGCGATGTAGAACTGCGAGCCACGGTTGTCCAGCTCACCGGTACGGCGCGATGGCGACTTGTTCTCGTCCAACAGCTTGCCGGTGGCCTGGTCCAGGGTCTGGGCCAGCAGCTTGGCGCGCTCGTTGTTGTTCTTGATGCCCAGCTCTTCAAAGGACACGGCCAGCGCCAGGAACTCGCCCAGCGAATCCCAGCGCAGGTGGTTCTCTTCCACCAGCTGCTCGACGTGCTTGGGGGCCGAGCCGCCAGCACCGGTTTCGTACAGACCGCCGCCTTGCATCAAAGGCACGACGGACAGCATCTTGGCCGAGGTGCCCAGCTCCAGGATCGGGAACAGGTCGGTCAGGTAGTCACGCAGGATGTTGCCGGTCACCGAGATGGTGTCCAGGCCACGGGCTGCGCGCTCCAGGGTGAAGCGCATCGCGCGCACTTGCGACAGGATGTGGATGTCCAGGCCGTTCGTGTCGTGGTCCTTCAAGTAGGTTTGCACCTTCTTGATCAGCTCGGCTTCATGCGGGCGGTATGGATCCAGCCAGAACACGGCAGGCATGCCGGAGTTGCGGGCGCGTGTGACGGCCAGCTTGACCCAGTCACGGATAGGCGCATCCTTGACCTGGCACATGCGCCAGATGTCGCCTTGCTCCACGTTCTGGCTCATCAGCACTTCGCCGGTGGCGATGTCCACAATGTTGGCCACGCCGTCTTCGCTGATCTCGAAGGTCTTGTCGTGCGAGCCGTATTCCTCAGCCTTTTGCGCCATCAAGCCCACATTGGGCACGGTGCCCATGGTCTTGGGGTCGAAGTTGCCATGCCACTTGCAGAAGTTGATCACTTCTTGGTAAATGCGGGCAAAGGTCGACTCGGGCATCACGGCCTTGCAGTCGTAGGGCTTGCCATCGGCGCCCCACATCTTGCCGCCGGTGCGGATCATCGCGGGCATCGATGCGTCCACGATCACGTCGTTGGGCGAATGGAAGTTGGTGATGCCCTTGGCAGAGTCCACCATGGCCAGCGCGGGGCGGCCTTCCTGGCACTTGTGCAGATCGCGGATGATTTCTTCGCGTTGCGATGCGGGCAGGGTTTCAATCTTTTCGTACAGATTGGCCATGCCGTTGTTCACGTTCACGCCCAGCTGCTCGAACAGCTTGCCGTGCTTCTCGAACGCTTCCTTGTAGAAAATGCGCACGCAGTGGCCGAACACGATGGGGTGCGACACCTTCATCATCGTGGCCTTGACGTGCAGCGAGAACAGGATGCCCGACTGCTTGCAGTCTTCGATTTCCTTTTCGTAGAAAGCCAGCAGGGCTTTCTTGCTCATGAACATCGAGTCCACGACTTCGCTGTCTTGCAGCTTGACCTTGTCCTTGAGCACCACGGTCTTGCCAGACTTCGTCTCCAGCACCATCTTGACTTCGCGGGCCTTGTCAAGGGTCATGGACTTTTCGCCGTGGTAGAAGTCGCCCTCTTCCATGTGCGACACATGGGTTTGCGACCATTGCTTCCACTCGCCCATCGAATGGGGGTGCTTCTTGGCGTAGTTCTTCACGGCCAGCGGCGCGCGGCGGTCCGAGTTGCCTTCGCGCAGCACGGGGTTCACGGCCGAGCCGATGCACTTGCTGTAGCGGGCCTTGATGTCTTTTTCTGCGTCGTTGGCAGGGCTGTCTGGGTAGTCAGGCAGCTTGTAGCCGTGGTCTTGCAGTTCCTTGATCGCTTCTTGCAGCTGGCCCACCGATGCCGAGATATTAGGCAGCTTGATGATGTTGGCATCCGGCGTCAGGGTCAGCTTGCCCAGTTCGGCCAGGTTATTGGGCACGCGCTGGTCTTCGCTCAGAAACTCGGGGAACTCGCCCAGAATGCGGGCAGCCAGCGAGATATCACTATCGGCCACATTGATGCCGGCGGCGCCCGCAAAGCTGCGAACAACCGGCAAGAACGCCGCGGTCGCCAGGCGTGGCGCTTCGTCGGTCAGGGTATAGATGATGGTGGGTTGCTGGGTAGTCATCTGGTCTTTCTAGTGGCAAAAGTTCTGATGTGCGTCGCGCCTTGCCAGCCTTGTCTGCTTGGCCTGCAGCGCGCCCGCGTAAACTCCCTCATGTACCGCCTGCCAGCAATTCTGGGGATGCACCCCTCAAATGCTGCAATGCAATATCACAATACGGAATTCAACACCGAGGATTGTCGCCGCTTTTTAAGTCTTATACAAGAGTTGAGCTGGCGAATTGTCAGGCCAGCCCCGCCCGTCCGGGGAAAATAGCCCTCCATTCCACCCTTATGCCAGCGCTGCACGACAAGTCTGTGAAACCCGTAGCTTCCCCCTCCCTGCCATGACCACGCCCACCGCCTCCGCCCTCACCATGCACGAAGCCGATGTGCAATGGACGGCCATCCGCGCCCAGGGGCCCGGCGGCCAGAACGTCAACAAGGTCAGCTGCGCCATCCATCTGCGCTTTGACATTCGCGCATCGCGCCTGCCCGAAGAGGTGCAGACCCGTTTGCTGGCCCTGGCCGATTCGCGCATCACCCAAGACGGCGTGGTGGTCATCAAGGCGCAGAGCTACCGCACGCAGGAGCAAAACCTGTGGGATGCGCTGGAGCGCCTGAACGCCATGGTCGCCGCTGCGGCCACTGTGCCGCGCAAGCGCCGCGCCACCAAGCCCACCTGGGGCTCGCAACAGCGCCGACTGCAGAGCAAAACCCTGCGCGCTGGCGTCAAGGCGCAGCGCGGCAAGGTGCGGGATTGACCATGCATCCGCTCCACCAGGCGGCAGCCGGTGATAATAAGAAGTAATCTCATTTGCCAACGCCAGAATTTCCATGAACGTGCGACGCAGCATCCTGATCGTCGATGACCACCAGAGCATCCGCGACCCTCTTGCCACCTTCATGCGCCGCTACGACTTCGATGTCGACACCGCTTGCGACGGGGTCGCCATGCGGCAGCTGCTCAAGGAGCGCAGCTATGACCTGGTCATTCTGGACGTCATGCTGCCCGGCGAAGATGGCTTATCGCTGTGCGGTTTTGTTACCGAGCATATTGGCACCCCCGTTATCTTGCTGACCGCGATGACCGACCAGGCCGACCGTGTCGCCGGCCTGGAGATCGGTGCCGATGACTATGTACTCAAGCCCTTTGACCCGCGCGAGCTGGTGGCCCGGGTGCGCAGCGTGCTGCGCCGGGGCGCCCGGCGGCGGGCAGATGATGCAGCGCTGGCGGCGCAGGCCGCACCAGCAGCCGATGCCACTGCAGAAAAGCGCTACCGCTTTGAAGGCTGGTCCTTTGACCTGACCACCCGCGAGCTGCAAGACCCCCAGCTCAGCCCCGTCCCCCTCACCACCGCAGAGTTCCACCTGCTGCGCGCGCTGCTGGAGAACCCCAACCGCGTGCTCAGCCGCCAACAGCTGATGGACCTGACCCAGCGCGAGGGCGACGCTTTCTTTGACCGCAGCATCGACACCCAAATCAGCCGCTTGCGCAAAAAGCTCGAATCTGACCCGCGCCAGCCGCGCATGCTCAAAACCGTGCGCGGCGACGGCTACCTGCTGGCTGCCAGAAACATCACGCTTGCGCCATGAAGCTGCTGCCGCGCACCTTAGCCGGCCAGTTGCTGGCCCTGTTGCTGCTGGCCCTCATCGTGGCCCATCTGGTCGCCGTGCTGCTGCTGAGCTGGCTGCGCCACGGCAGTGACGAAGTCCACCCGCTGTCCGCCCACACCATCGAGACCCGTGTTGCCACCGCCTACCGCGCGCTGGAGGGCAGCCCCGAATCTGCCCAGCGCCTGGTGCAAAGCATCAGCCTGCCCGATTCGCAGTTCCGCATTCGCCCCCAGCCTTTTGACGACGGCCAACCGGTCACCGAGCAAGAAGCCAAGCTCACCGCGAGGCTGCAAGAGCGCCTGGGGCTGGACGCCGGCGCCAACGCCGCAGACCCGCCGGTGCGCATCCATCTGCGCATGCGCTCGCCCCTGGCAGCCAGCCAGGCCGGCGATGTGGACCAGGACATCCTCGCGCTGCTCAGCCCCGCCTTTGAAGAAGATGGCAGCTGGATGCTGCATGTCGATGTGCGCCTGCCCGATGGCCAGTGGCTCAGCAGCTGGCACCTGCCAACAATGCTGCTCAGCCACTGGAGCCGGGTGCTGAGCTTCTCCATCCCCGTGGGCATGTTGCCCATCATTGTCATTGCGGTGCTGTTTGGCCGGCGCATCATGCAGCCACTGCGCATGCTTACCGATGCCGCCCAGCGCATCAGCCGGGGCGAGCGCTCCGCGCACCTGCCCCTGTCAGGCCCCGACGGCGTGCGCGAAATCATCGAGGCCTTCAACGAGATGCAGGACCGCCTGCTCGGCGTCGTCAACGACCGCACCCGCATGGTCGCAGCCATCGGCCACGACCTGCGCACCCCCCTCACGTCTCTGCGCATCCGCGCCGAGCTGGTAGACGATGACGATCTGCGCCAGGCCATGATCGCCACCATCAACGAGATGCACAGCATGGTCGAAGAAATCCTGCACTTTGCCCAGGACGACGCGATGCGCGAGACCACCCAACTGGTCGATCTGGATGCGCTGGTGGGCGAAGTGGTCGAGCAGCAACGTACCCTTGGCCGCCAGGTCGACTGGAGCCCACCAAATAGCATCAGCTACCGCTGCCGCCCGGCCCACCTCAAACGCGCCCTCGCCAACCTGATCGACAATGCCGCGCGCTACGGCCGTGTGCAGGTCCGGCTGACCGTGCCTGATGCCGCAGACCCCAATGCTGCGCGCACGGTGTGTATGGAGATAGAAGACGAAGGCCCCGGCATTGCGCCGCAGGACATGGAGCAGGCCTTTCGGCCTTTTAGCCGGCTGGAGGTTGCCCGCAACGGGGAGACTGGCGGGTTTGGGTTGGGACTGGCGATTGCGCGGTCATGTGTGCGGGCGCATGGGGGGGAGTTGAGGCTGCATAACCGCAGCGAGGGTGGACTGAAGGCGGTGATTGAGTTGCCGACTTAAGGAAATAAGGTGACGATTGCTAGAGAGTTTCAGCCATTTCCCCGTGCTTCGGAACGAACTCCCAACTTGACCTTCCGCACAAATACAACATAGTTCTGATCAATCAACAATTAATTGCATATGCATTCCATAAAATGCCCCAATGCGATTTCATCTCGGCCCACCTCCAAACTCATTGAGCGATGAAGAACTTCACTCTGGTGAATGGCATCGCGTTGCCTACTTGCCTTTATGGGCTCTGCATTTGCTGTCCCTTCTTTTAGGCTTGCTACTGGCATTTGTCACTTTTGTAGTGTGGATTGCCTTGGCACCTGGCTTTGAAATATTACCAGCACCAGGGTACCAAGTGGGAGCTGCATTGATCTCCGTCCCGCTCGCTGGTGTTTTGCTACCAGTTCTTCTGCATCCCCGTATGGGAATGAGCAACAGTACGATTTTTGGTATCTGGCCATCAAAACTTACACCCTATACTGCCTGCACTGTCAAGCTAACAAAGCGCCGAGCAATTGCAACATTGCTCTTACCGATTGCACTGTTGGTCATCCTTCCCCTGCTGTTCGCCTCGGCAATGAATATTAGTTCTGGGTGGCTTGTTTTTATCTCTTGCTATGCGTCTTTGCTATTCGGATATTACCCAATGCTTGCGTTAGTTTGGGCGTACAAAATACCACCGGGAGCCGTGATAGCAGGTCGTGGTTTTGAGACTTACTGGCATTCTCCCCGTTGAAAATAAACACATCTGATGTGCAAAAGACTTCAGGCTGTTTTATCTTTCCACCCACCCACTACCTTTCAATAAATATGGACGCCATCTATTTTTGGCCATCTTTCTGTTCGCAATACGAGGTGGATCTTCTGACGTCAGCGCTCTGCTAGCTACACATCCCGAGATTTGATCCTTAGTACCCTGACGCAAGGCAAGCTCCGCAGAGCCCAAAAAACGATCTCCAAATAGTCACAAACTGACACAAACAGGCAAACACCAGCCACATGCGTCGCAAATGATTCCGATTGCGAATTAGTTTGCACCCCAGCCAACGTGACCGGCCCCTGCGCCGCGCCCACGCCAGCCAGCTCCGCTCTGCACCCCTAGGCCCCCCGGCATTGCCCGGGGCTGCGCCGCTTGCAGGCCGTCTCACCGCCATTGTTTGTTGTCATGTCCCATCCCGCTGCTTCATTCCCCCTTCTTCCCATTGCGCTGGCCGCAGGCCTGTGCCTGGCGTCTGCCGCTTCTGCGCAAAGCAATGCCGAAACCGGCACGACGCTGGACACAATCACCGTCACAGCGGCGGCGACCGCGACTGCGGTGAAAGATGCGCCGGCCAGCTTGACGGTGCTGACCGCCGAGGACATCCAACGCGTGCCCGCCACCGATTTGAACGAGGTGCTACGCCGCGTGCCCGGCCTGACGCAGGCGACGACGCCCGATGGCGGTACCAGCATCCAGATTCGCGGGCTGCCGCAGCAGTACACCCTGATCCTCGTCGATGGCGTGCGCGTGGGCAGCTCCAGCGAGACTTTTGACCGCTACACCCGCAATGAACTGAACTGGATTGCGCCGGAAGCGATTGAGCGCATCGAAGTGGTGCGCGGCCCCATGTCCTCACTCTACGGCTCGGACGCGATGGGTGGCGTGATCAACATCATTACCAAAAAAGGCGGTGATAAATGGGGCGGCCAGGTGTCGGCCGGTGCCGAGGTCAACCCCGAATCCATCCGTGGCAATGACTACACGGGCGGCTTCAACATCAGCGGCCCGCTGGGCAATGGCTTCAAGCTGCGGCTGAACGGCCAGCAAACCTACCGCCAGGCGGACAGTGGTCTGGACGATGGCACCACCGCCTTCCGCTGGGGCGGCGGGCGTGAAGGCGCCAAGCGCCAGTCGCTGGGTGCGCGCCTGGATTGGGACATCAACGACAGCCATAAGCTGAGCCTGGATGTGCAGCGCGCCGAGTGGAAGACGCTGGGCGGCCCCTCGCCCTCTACCAGCAACCCGGGCGGCTTTGCGGCGGCTGCTACCACCCGTGGCCCCTCCAACATGGAGCGAGAGAGCACCAGCCTGACCCACCAGGGCAAGTACAGCTTTGGCACGTCCAAGCTGTCGCTCAGCCACAGCAAGTACAGCAATGAGACGACCGCGCCTCGGATTGAAAACGGCCAGTTTGTGCCCGTGCCCGGTGGCACCGCAACCCAGACCTACAGCACGCATTCGGTGTCGGAGGACCTGATCCTCGACGGCTCGGTGACCATGCCCCTCCAATGGGGCTTTGACCAGATGCTGACCGTGGGCGCGCAGTGGCAGCGCCAGGAGCTGGACAACCCGAACTCGGTGGGCTCGGTCGCCAATGAGGCGGGCGTGGTCGGCCTCAGCTACAAGCAGGCCAAGTCGCAGGCCTTGTTTGTTGAAGACCAGATCTTTCTGCGCGACAACCTGACCCTGACCCTGGGCCTGCGCGGTGACCGCCATGACGACTACGGCTCGCACATCAGCCCGCGCGCCTACCTGGTCTACCACCCGACCCCTGCCTGGACCCTGCGTGGCGGCTATTCGGAAGGTTTCCGCGCGCCCAACCTGCGCCAGTCGAACGAGAACTTTGTGAGCCAATCGCAAGGCGCGGGCTGCGGATTTGCCGGCTACACCGGTGGCGGTTGCAGCATTCGGGGCAACTCCGACCTCAAGCCCGAGACATCGCAGAACTGGGAGTTGGGCGCTGCCTGGGAGCATGAAGGCTGGCAAGCAGGCCTGACCTTCTTCAACACCGACTTCAAGGACAAGATCGACTCGCAAGGCATTGGCTACCTGCCCGGCGGCAGCAACTACTGGGCCCAGTATGTGAACATCGACTCGGCCATCACACGCGGCCTGGAAGCCAATTTGCGCGTGCCGCTGAGCCGCACCATCACCTGGAACAACAGCCTCACCCATATGCTGAAGGCGGAGAACAAGACCACCGGCCTGGCGCTGACCACCGTCTCCAAGTGGAGTGGTTCCTCGGTGCTGGATTGGCAAGTGATGCCCGCGCTGGGCCTGAGCCTGGGCGCCGAGCTGGTGGGCAAGCAAATGGGCCTGGCCCAGCGCCTCGCCGACAACTCCAACTTTGGCGAGCAGCGCATCCAGAACAGCTATGTGCTGTACGACCTGGCTGCCAACTACCGCATCAACAAGGCGCTGCGCATCAACGCCGGGGTGAAGAACCTGTTTGACCGCAATGCCAGCGGCAACCGCGATGTGGGCAACAATTTCTACCTGCCCGGCCGCCGCTTCTTTGCAACTTTGACGGCGAGCTTCTAAGCTGATTTAAGGCCCTAAAAGCAAAGGCGCTGAGAGTCTTATCTCAGCGCCTTTTTCTACGTCTGCTCTGTCAGGGCTGGGCCGCTGCAAAGCCATGGCGCTTGGCCAGCAGCACCACCGCCAGGCTCAGCAGCATCAGCAACAGCACCGCTGGCGAGAAAGCCGCCACCCCCCACTGCGCCAGCAACAGGCCACCAGCGATGCCACCGCCGGCAATGGCCAGGTTCCAAGACGTCACCAGCATCGACTGCGCCACATCGGCTGCCGGCCCTGCACTCTTGGCCAAGGCGGTTTGCAGCAGCGGCGGCAGCCCACCAAAGCCCAAGCCCCAGACGGCCACAGCCAGGTAGACGGCAGTGGGCAGATGCATCGCCAGCGCCAGCAGCACGGCGCCCAACAGGAACAGTCCCGTGCTCGCCAGGCTCAGCGCACGCAGATGGCGGTCAATCAGCAGGCCGGTGATCCAGATGCTGAGCACCGACATCAGCCCAAATACCAGCAGCACCCTGTCAATCTGCCCACCCAGATCGGCAGGCGCCAGCAGGGGCGCGATATAGGTGTAGAGCAGGTTGTGCGCCAGCACATAGGCCAGCACCACCAACAGCACCGGCCGCACCCCAGGCAGGCGAAAGACCTGGCCCAACCCAAAAGCCTGGCCAGCGGGCTGGCCGGAAAAATCGGGCAGACGCAGCTGCACCCAGGCCATCAGCAGCAGCGCCAAAACACTCATGCTGCCAAAGCACAGGCGCCAACCCAGGTGCTGCCCCATCCAGGTGCCCAGCGGCAGGCCCAGCGAAAGCGCTAGCGGCGCGCCCAGCATCGCCATCGCAATGGCGCGCCCGCTTTGGTGGGGCGGAACCATGCGGGTGGCATAGCCGGCCAGCAAGGCCCAAAGCAGGCCTGCCGCCACCCCCGCCACCAAGCGCGCCAGCAAGGTAAGCGCATAGCTGCCGGAGAACGTCGTCATCGTGTTGGCCAGCACAAAGCCCGCCAATGCCGCCAGCAGCAAGGGCTTGCGGCGCATGCGCTGGGTGGCCGCCGTCAGCGGTATCGCCGCCACCAAGGAGCCGATCGCATACAGGCTGACCAGTTGGCCGGCCATGGCCTGCGAGACCCCCAGCCCGGCGCTGATCTGCGGCAGCAGCCCTGCCGGCAAGGCCTCCGTCAAGATGGTGACAAAGCCTGCCAGCGCGAGCGCCAGCAGCGATGCCAACGGCAGGCCGCCGCTCTGGGGGGTGCAGCTAGGGCCAAGATGGGGGGATGGGTGAGAAGAAAGCGAAGAATAATCTGCCATAGCGCTACGCGAAGGTCCTGTGCAAACCCGCGCGGATCGGTTGACTGCGGCGGGTGAAAAATACCAGCCGCCATGGTGCAGCGATTGCCGCTACAAGACAATCAGGCCGAGATTCAGAACATATCGGACATAAATGTCCGCAATCCATCAACGGCAAGAAGCAGCTACCGTCACGCAGCCCGATGGTGCGCTCAGCAATTTGGCAGCCGCGCCTGCGTCAGGCGCCAGGTGCCTGCGACCAACTCGCTGGCTATACTGCCCGCTGCTTGAACCAACCCGCAGCTTGAAAGGCAAACCATGGGCCCCCGCGAACAGCTCCAGCACGACGGCTATCTGCTGCTGCGCCAGGCCATTCCTGCTGCCTGGCTGCCGGGTTTGCGCGAGGCCTTTGATGCGGGCATCACCAGCGATTGGCCGGTGCCCCGGGGCTGGGATTGGCGCCATGCGTTGGTAGAGGGCAACGCCCAGATGCTGGCGGTGTGCCAACTGCCGCAGCTGCTGGCGGCTGCAGGCGTGCTGATTGGCGAGCGCTTTTTTCTATCGCAGGTGGAAGGGCGCGAGCCCGTTGGCGGGGGCGGTTACCAGCTGCTGCACCGTGACCTGTCCAACCAGCGCCCGGGCGATACCGTGGGCGCTTTGGCGTTTTTGGATGATTTTGGGCCGGATAACGGTGCCACCCGCTTGATCCCTACCAGCCACCGGCCCAACGCCGAAGAAGCAGCGCGCAGCGAGCATGACGAATCGCTGGCGATTCAGATCTCTGGCCAGGCTGGCGATATCTTGGTGTTTGATGTGGACTTGCTGCATGCCGCCAGCCTGAACCCTAGCGGCGCGCACCGCCGCAGCCTGCTGATCAACTACGCCGCCGAGTGCCTGTATGACGCGCACCAGCAAACGGCAGCGCTGCGCCAGGTGCGCATGGATACCAGTGCGCGCTTTGAGCCCAGCGATTTTGTTTTGGCCTCTGTCTGAACCAAGCCAGCGCCAGCAGCGTTAAAGCGGCTGGTCGCCAGCGCCGCCCGGCTCAGCTTCTGCGCCTTTTGGCTCTTGCGGCGCGTGCCACCCCATCTTTTGTGAGATGGCCACGCTAGCGCCTTTGAGCAGCGAGCGGTAGTAGTGCGGCGTATCCGCGCCGCAGCGCATGATCGGAAAGGACACCGACAGCGCAGCAATCACATGGCCAAAGCGGTCAAACACTGGCACTGCAATACAGCGCAGACCGGGTTCGGCCTCTTCGTCATCCTCGGCCACCTCTTGCGCACGCACTCGGGGGAGGATGTCCATGACGGCATCGACGGAGCTCAAGGTACGGGGGGTGAACAGTTTGAGCGGTTGTGACGACAGCAGCGCCCGCGCCTGCTCTGCCGGCATAAAGGCCAGCAACACCTTGCCAATGGCGGTGCTGTGCAAGGGCTTGCGCCGGCCAATGCGCGACTGCATGCGCAGCCCAAAATCCGATTCGATCTTGTGGATATAGATGATCGCGTCTTCATCGAGCGCACCCAGGTGGATGGTCTCGCGGGTCAGCGCGCCCAGGCGGCGCATGTCCTCATCGGCCTCGCGCACCAGGTCGGTGTTCTCCAGCGCCTTGCCACCCAGCTCAAACAGCCGCAAGGTGGCGCGGTACAGCTCGGATTCGCCATCCTGCGCCACATAACCCAGGGCTTTGAGGGTTTGCAGCAGGCGGTGTACGGACGATTTGGACAGCGACAGCTGCTGGGCCAGCGCGGTCACGCTGACATCGCGCTGGTTGCCCAGGCATTCCAAAATGGCAAAGGCTTTCTCCACCGCGGCGACGGTGTCGGTCTTGTCCATGGCTGCGGGGCTCTCGCTCATCGGTCCGTCCTTCTGTGTTGGGCTGTGGTGGATGGGCTCGATTATCGGGCCAGCCAGCCGCCATCGACAGCCAAGGTATGGCCATGCACATAGTTGGCCGCGCTGGAGGCCAAAAACACCGCCGCGCCACCCAGGTCCGCCGGCTGCCCCCAGCGCCCGGCCGGGATGCGCTGCAAGATCGCATCGGCGCGGCCTGCATCCTGGCGCAGCGCTTCGGTGTTGTTGGTCTTGATATAGCCCGGTGCAATCGCATTCACATTGATGCCCTTGGCGGCCCATTCATTGGCCATCAGGCGCGTCAAACCCAGCACACCGCTCTTGGCTGCCGTATAGGAAGGCACGCGCACCCCTCCCTGGAACGACAGCAGCGATGCGATGTGGATGATCTTGCCGCCACGCCATTGCGCGCCCTGCTGCGCGGCACAGTCCAGCATATGGCGCGCCACGGCCTGCGACAGAAAGAACAGGCTTTTGAGGTTGGTGTTCATCACCGCATCCCAGTCCTCTTCTGTGAAATCCAGCGCATCGGCTCGGCGAATGATGCCTGCGTTGTTCACCACGATATCGACATGACCCACCGCTGCCAGCGCCTGGGCCAGCACATCGCCCATCGCCTCCGTTCGCGACAGATCTGCCTGTATCGGCACAAATCTGCGCCCCAGCGCCTGCACCTGCTCTGCTGTCTGGCTGGCATCGCTGCGGTTAAGTCCGACGATATCGGCCCCCGCCTGCGCCAGCGCCACCGCAATGCCCGCGCCAATGCCGGTATTGCAACCGGTGACCAGCGCCACACGGCCCTGCAGATCGAAGGGGTGGCGAGGGCTGGATGGTGCCGTAACAGGCACATGGGCGATGGAGGGATAGGACATGGATTAGGGGATAGGTGGGATCAAAAACAGCCAGCCCGTGAAGGGGCCAGCCAAGAGATATGGCAACCATTGGAACACATTCTTAATTTTTCAGAACAATGTTCCGTAAATTTTTATGAATGCAAATAGACAAAGGGTTTACCAGCTATTTTTCCAATTTAAATTTATGGAACACTGTTCCGGTTGCTCCGATAGTCATCGGACAACACCTCTACAAGCGATAACAAATTCACCACCAAAGTGTGAGGAGCGAGACATGGAAATCAAGAAAACCATTGAGCGTGTGCCCGGCGGGCTGATGCTGATTCCGCTGCTGCTGGGTGCCTGCGTGCACACCTTTGCGGCGGATGCCGGCAAGTACTTTGGCTCGTTCACCAACGGGCTGATGACGGGGACCGTGCCCATCCTGGCGGTCTGGTTTTTTTGCATGGGGGCGACGATCAACCTCAAGGCAACAGGCGTGGTGCTGAAAAAATCAGGCACCTTGGTACTGACCAAAATTCTGGTGGCCTGGATCGTTGCCATGGTGGCGACGCGTTTTCTGCCCGCAGGCGGTATCCAAACGGGCTTATTCACCGGGCTGTCGGTACTAGCGTTGGTCACCGCGATGGACATGACCAATGGCGGCCTCTATGCCGCGCTGATGCAGCAGTACGGCACGCAAGAGGAAGCCGGCGCCTTTGTGCTCACCTCCATCGAGTCGGGCCCGCTGGTGAGCATGCTGATCCTGGGCGCGACCGGCGTGGCGGTGTTTGAGCCGCGCTTGTTTGCCGGCGCGGTGCTGCCGTTTCTGATTGGCTTTGCGCTGGGCAACCTGGATGCCAACCTGCGCGAGTTCTTTGGCCGCTGCGTGCACCCGTTGATCCCCTTCTTCGGCTTTGCGCTGGGCTGCTCGATTGACCTGGGCGTCATCGCCAAGAGCGGCTTTACTGGCGTCTTTGTCGGCGTGGCCGTGATAATCGTCACCGGCATTCCACTGATCCTGGCGGACAAATTCATTGGCGGTGGCAATGGCACGGCCGGGCTGGCCGCTTCATCCACGGCCGGTGCGGCCGTCGCCAATCCGCAAATCATCGGCAGCATGGTGCCCGAGCTCAAGTCCATGGCCGATTCGGCCACGGCCATCACCGCCACGGCCTGCCTGTTGACCGCCATCCTGGTGCCGATTCTGACGGCCATGTGGGCGCGTAAATACGGCCGCCGCCCTCTGCCTGAGGCAGCCACCTCCAGCCCCAGCACCGGCGCTGGCGTAGCCGCTAGCTCACCCAAGCTGGCCCAGGACGGGCATTTCTAAGCACCTCCCAGTTCTCCCCCAAGCTTGGCGCTGCCCCGTGGCGCGCCAGGCATTTTTCACAGGAATGACTCCATGACAACTTCTTCCGTGCGCAGCGGCCGCCTGGCAGGCAAGGTAGCGCTGGTGACCGCAGCGGCGCAAGGCATTGGCCGCGCCAGCGCCGAGCGCCTGGCAGCCGAAGGTGCCCGCGTGATTGCCACCGACTTGCACATCGGCCCACTGGCAGGCTCGGGCCTGGATGCGCGCCAGCTCGATGTGCGCGACAGCGCGCAGATCCAAACCTTGGCAGAGGTGCTGGGTCCCATTGACATCCTCTTTAACTGCGCAGGCTTTGTGCATGCCGGCAGCGTGCTCGAATGCAGCGAAGAGGACTGGGACTTTGCATTTGACCTGAATGTCAAAGCCATGTACCGCAGCATCCGCGCCTTTTTGCCGGGCATGCTGCAGCGGGGCCAGGGCAGCATCATCAATATGTCGTCGGCTGCGTCCAGCATCAAGGGCGTCCCCAACCGCTTTGCCTACAGCGCCTCCAAGGCGGCAGTCATTGGCATGACCAAGTCCATCGCCGCCGATTACTGCACCCGGGGCGTGCGCTGCAATGCCATCTGCCCGGGCACCGTCGATTCGCCCTCGCTGGGCCAGCGCATCGCCATCCAGGCGGCGCATGATGGCCTGTCGGTGGACGCCGTGCGCGCTGCCTTCGTGGCCCGCCAGCCCATGGGCCGCGTCGGCAAGCCCGAAGAGATTGCCGCACTGGTGGCCTATCTGGCCTCGGACGAAGCAGCCTTCACGACGGGCCAGGCCCATGTGATTGATGGCGGCTGGTCGAACTGAGCCTGCCACCCAACCGAGATTTTTCGCTGCGCGACAGCACCCTGACTTGCGGGCCCCTAGACTGGCGCCTGCTAGCCCTTGATCCTTTGGAGATGACATGAAATTACTGCGTTACGGCCCCGTGGGCCAGGAAAAGCCCGGCCTGCTCGACAGCAGCAACACTTTGCGCGATCTCTCAGGCGTGCTTAGCGATATAGAAGGCGCACAGCTTGGCGATGCAGCACTGGCCCGCCTGCGCGCAATCGACCCCAGCACCCTGCCCGCAGTGCCGGGCCAGCCCCGCATCGGCCCTTGCGTGGCGCGCGTGGGCAAGTTCATCTGCATCGGCCTGAACTACGCCGACCATGCCGCTGAATCGGGCGCCGCCATCCCCACCGAGCCGGTGATCTTTAACAAATGGACCAGCGCCATCTGCGGCCCCAATGATGCGGTAGAGATTCCTCGTGGATCGACCAAAACCGACTGGGAAGTCGAGCTGGGCGTGGTCATCGGCAAGGCGGCCAAGTACATCACTGAAGCGCAGGCGCTGGAGCATGTGGCCGGCTACTGCGTCATCAATGATGTGTCCGAGCGCGAATGGCAGCTGGAGCGTGGCGGCACCTGGGACAAGGGCAAAGGCTTTGACACCTTTGGCCCCATCGGCCCCTGGCTGGTGACGCGCGATGAAGTGCCGGACCCACAAAACCTGTCCATGTGGCTGGATGTGGATGGCAAGCGCTTCCAGAACGGCAACACCAAGACGATGATATTCACCGTCGCCCAGATCGTCGCCTATGTCAGCCAGTGCATGAGCCTGCAGCCGGGCGACATCATCTCGACCGGCACGCCTCCCGGCGTAGGCCTAGGCATCAAGCCCAATCCCGTCTACCTGAAGGCTGGCCAGACTATGCGTCTGGGCATTGAAGGCTTAGGCGAGCAGCAGCAAACGACGGTCAATGCCTGATGACGAACAGCACCCGGCGCCAGCGCGGCAACGGGTGCTTACAGATGGAAAAATCGTAGCAGTCATCGCCATAGATTTCAACCATCAAAACAGCCGCCAAGGCTGATGTACAAAGCAACCATTGCTCATCTTTTGATACAGGATTTTCCGCTAAGCTGCCAGCATCGTTCACCACCCCACCCCCTGCCATGAACCGTTTGTTGACCCCTTTGCTCACTGCGCTGGCCCTTGCCTGCCTGGCCGATGCCAGCTGGGCACACGGTGGCGGCCACCGCCACCACCACCGCAAGGAACACAAGGAGCAGTTCTGGGACGGCAACTGCCAGGTGGAGCGCAAGTGGAAGCGCAATGGCCAATACAAAGAAAAGCGCCGTTGCCATGACCGCCCCGCCGCCTACTACGCACCGCAACCTGTCTATGCCGCCCCAGTGCTGGTAGCGCCCCGCAGGCCCGATGCCATTGTGATCAGCCCGCAGATCGTTATTCGGCCCTGATCGGCACAGACCATCTGTCCTTCGCAGCACGCTGTCAGACACCTGTTTGACAGCCCGCTGCCTGTGCCTCCACAGCGACAACCTCACTTGGCCCACAATCGGGCCATGTCTTCTACCCCCCTCCCCATGGCTCCGGTCGGCTCCATCACCTTGGTGCAAGGCATTGAAGTGGGCCACTTCACCGACACCCGCCGCCCCACAGGCTGCACAGCGATCCTGGCCCAGGCCGGGGCTGTCGGCGGTGTGGATGTGCGTGGCGCCGCACCCGGCACCCGCGAAACCGATCTGCTCCACCCCACCAACCTGGTCGAGCGCGTGCACGCCATCATGCTGGCGGGCGGCAGCGCCTGGGGCCTGGATGCGGCCAGCGGCGCGATGCGATGGCTGGAAGAACAAGGCGTGGGCCTGGACATTGGCGTAGGCCGCATTCCGTTGGTGCCCGCCGCCGTGCTGTTTGATGTGCAGGTGGGCGATATGCGTATCCGCCCCGATGCGCAAGCCGGCTATGCCGCCTGTGTGGCCGCCAGCAGCGCTATGCCCGCGCAGGGCAATGTGGGCGCTGGCGCAGGCGCAGCAGTCGGCAAAATCTTTGGCATGCACCGGGCGATGAAGGGCGGCATCGGTACCGCGTCTGTCACCGTAGATGGCATCACCATGGGTGCCATCATCGCCTGCAATGCGCTGGGCGATGTACTGAACCCGGACACCGCCCAGGTGGTGGCTGGCGCACGCAGCCCCGATGGGCGCAGCTTGATCGACACACGCCGCGCGCTGCTGCGCGGCGACCTGCCCCAGCCAGTATTGGCAGGCAGCAACACGACCATTGGCGTGATCGCCACCGACGCCATCATCACCAAGGCCCAGGCCAACCGCTTGGCGACGGTGGGCCACGACGGGCTGGCCCGCGCCATCAACCCAGTACACACCATGTCTGACGGCGACACTCTGTTTTGCCTTGGTACCGGCGCTAGCGGGCGCAGCCTGGGCATGATGGTGCTGGCCACGATGGCGGCCGAGGCCGTGGCCCAGGCCACCCTGCGAGCGGTGCTGCATGCCAATCGTTTACAAATCGAAGCCGGAGAAAACCACAAGGCCGTGCATCTGCCCAGCGCGGCTGATTTACAGTAAGCGCCATTCCAACTGCGCTGCCCGGGCAGCCCACCACAGACCATGGGTGACCGCTCCACGTCCATGCGCCAAAAAGCCTACGGGCTGCGCCAAACCCTCATCACCCTGGTGCTCAATATCCGCGATGCCGTGGTCTCCGGCGGCCCGCTGGTGATCCTGGCTGTGGCTTTGATCATCGGGGCCTACTGGTGGCTCAAGCCCAACCCGCCCTCGCAGGTCAAGCTGGCCACCGGCCCGGCCCAAAGCGCTTATGCCAGTTTTGGCGAGCAGTACCGCAGTACGCTGGCTAAAAACCGAATCCGGGTGGACCTGGTCGGCAGCGAGGGCTCCTTCGACAACCTGCAGCTGCTGCGCGAGGGCAAGGTCGATCTGGCCTTTGTGCAAGGCGGCACCGCCGAACTGACCGAGGACGACCAAGAGAGCCTGACCTCCCTCGGCGCGCTGTTTGTCGAACCCGTCTGGCTGTTCTACCGCACAGACTCTGCCCAGCGCCTGACCAAGCGCCCGCACCTGAACAGCCTCACCCAGCTGGCCGGTTGGCGCATCAATGTGGGAACCGCCGGCAGCGGCGTGCCCAACCTCTTCAACCAACTGCTGGAGGCCAACCACCTGGGCCTGGAAAAACTGCGGGTGACACACCTGACTGAGACCCCCGCCACCGTCGAGTTTCTGGCCGGCAAGATCGATGCACTGGTGCTGGTCTCCGCACCCGAATCGCCGATGGTGCAAATGCTGCTGAAAACCCCAGGCGTGCAACTGATGGATTTTCCGCAAAACGAGGCCTATGGCCGCAAGTTCAAGTTCCTGAGCCCCGTCACCCTGCCGCGCGGCATTGTGGACCTCGCCGCCAACCTGCCGCCGCAAAACGTGCACCTGCTGGCATCCACCACCTCACTGCTCGCCCGCGATGACACCCACCCTGCCATCAAGCAGCTCTTTGCCCAGGCCTCGCAGGGCATCCACAGCCAGGCAGGCTGGTTCAACCGGGCACGCGACTTTCCCAACACCCGCAGCAGCGAACTGGCCGTCGCCCCCGAGGGCGTACGCGCCATCAACGAGCCCGCTCCGCTGCTGCAGCGCTACCTGCCCTTCTGGATGGCCAACCTGGTCGAGCGCATGTGGCTGGTGCTGGGCGTCTTGCTGGCCTTTATGCTGCCGCTATCCCGCGTGGTGCCACCCCTCTACCAGTTCCGCGTGCGCTCCCGCGTCTTCAAGTGGTACGGCCAGCTGCGCGCGATCGAGCACGACATGGAGCAGCCGAACCCCGACCGTGCCAGCATCCAGGCCGAGCTGCTGGCGCTGAGCCGCAAGGTGGAGAAAATCACCGTGCCGCTGTCGTATGCGGATGAGTTGTATGCGCTGCGTAGCCATATTCATTGGGTCTTGCAGAAACTGGAGCAACAAGAGCACGGAGTTGGCGCAGCACACCCAAACAATGCAGAAAACACCGGTCACCAGGCAAATCCACATGCATAGAACTGTCGCCGCCGTTGCCCTTACCTTTGCCCTGCTCGCCGCCCACTCTGCTGCCAATGCATTTACCCCTTTCGCCCCAACGGAAAGCCAATGCGCCGCAATTTTCAAAGCAGCCGGAGATAAATACGCAGGCATGTGGCTGGGCAAAGATGGTAAATTGGTGATGGGCTTGGCATCACCGGTAGAGCTGGATCCAGAGATTCAGCAAATGCTGCATATCACATACGTCCGATACAGCATGGCGGAGCTGCAGAGGTTTCACAAGCAAGTGGTTATTAAAAAATTTAACAACAACCAGTACATCGCCGGATCGCAGATTGACTACAAAATAAACCGCATGGTTATCACAGCCCAAAAAGAGAATTTATCTAAAGCAAAAGAGCTCTTCGAGAGCCAAGGCATCGATACAAGATTCGTTCGTTTTGAAGCTCAACATACCACTGTTACTTTTATGCCCCTTATGGATGATGGCAGCTGTAAAGGTCCAATGTAGTCCATCTTGGGGAGGACGATGATTTCTCATACCGTGCAGCTTTGCACGGCGCCAATACAGTTGAGAAATTAATTAAGCTTACAAATGATGTTTTTGAAAATACCCATCATTTATAGACAACAAGAATTTCTGAATATCTGAAATTGGCAGAACCCACTCTGATATTTGGCTGTATTCTTCGAAAGTACCTTCCATTCTATCGGGCATATACCTGTCTACCGTCATGGGCGAGATGAGAAATCGTCTATAACCATAACGAATAAATCTCTCTTGAAAATAAACAAAATCACCCTCTCTGAATAAGGCCCAATAGGTAATTCCATAGCTAACAGATTCCGGCTGAATGCATGTGATAAGAGCACATCGACTGGAACGGGATGCCACAAGAAATTCAAGCGCCTCCACCCATTGCCTTTTGTAGGCTTCAGGTGACCATCTGGTGGTCATGATAGGGACTACCTCCCGATGCGCGCCGATGTCTATTTCGTAGTGAAATCCATTTTCACACTTCGTATCTTTTGATATTTTGATGTTGAATGTCATCCGACTACTCAGTCGCCTGCAAATCCACTGAATTAAGAAACACTGAATGGATAACCGCTGGTATAGCCATATCTGGGCGGTTTTACAGATAATTCAAGCCGCACCTGCAGATTTTTGCCCTTCTGGGGCATCTGCAAACGTACGCATACCTAGACTCCCAGCAGCAGTTTTCATACCAGCTACAGAATGGCCAGCGCAAACTATCGCTTGGAGATTTTAGCCGCTCGCATTTGTAGTGGAGCTGAGCGCTACTAAAGTCAAAGCGGCATTGACCAAGGTGCCGTTTCGTAAGCGCAGATTCTTGTCGCCAGGATGGCATTGACCAGTGCGAGAATCTGCAAGCCTAGTTATTTGATTTTCAAGAGGTGCCTGAAGCGCTAGATGGTGCTCTCATCGGGCATGGTGCTGATGCTCGGATCAAGCTTGGCAAAGACGGAGATGTCATAAAGCGATTTTCCCACAGTGAGGCCAGAGAGGTTGAGCCACTGCAGCAGCAGAGTGACACGTAGCATGGACTGGGCTGCAAATGCAGACCTGCCAGTGGTATTGGGGGCCAGTGGCTTTGGGGGCCAGTGAGTTTGGCAGAGTTTCCTTAGGGACCTTCTGCAAAACTCCCTGCCGTGGTCTGAACGCGGTCTCGGGCGATCCGCTGCGTTGTCTTCCTTGTAAATAGCTAAGGCTCGACTGGAAAAGACGCCTTTGCGGCTCATCCCTATCCGCGCCCATCCCCTTTGGAGAGGGTTTTGCAGAGCATCCCTAGCGCGATAATATGCTTCGGATGAGTATTCACTATTTCATTTCTGCTTAAACCTCAGCAGAATAATTACCCCAAAAATCAGGGAAAGCATAGTAATCATCCATTTATTCAATGTGGGCACGCTTGTGATCACAGGTGTTTTATTAATTGAAGCCGCATAGGGAATGGAATTATTTTCTAATTCTGGATCTGGAGTTGCGCTGCCAGCAGTTATGGTTGCCGCAATAGAACCAGCAGCGGGAGCTACGAAGCTGACGTTGCAAGAGATCGCGCTGGATACAGTTAGTGGCGTAGCAGTGGGAACCGTTGGTGTACAGCTAGTCGTTGCACCAGCTGGAAGTCCAGAAATCCCACATGTTGCAGACTCCGCTGCACTGGGTCCCGCATTCAGGCAAGCAATGCTGCCAGTTACAGTCTGCCCCTCGACAACAGCATTAGGCAGCGAAGCGCTCGCTTGCATATCTGCAGCGGGCGCGATCGCTGCGTGATAGGAGACTGCATTGTTTGCTAGAAGCGGATCAGGAGTTGCGCTGCTTGCAGTAATGGTTGACGCAATGGAGCCAGCAGCGGGAGCTACAAAGCTGACGTTGCAAGAGATCGCGCTAGATGCAGCTAGTGGGGCAGCCGTGGGAACGGTGGGTCTACAACTGGTCATTGCACCGGTTGGAAGACCAGAAATTCCACATGTTGCGGACTCTGCTGCACCAGGCCCCGCATTCAGGCAAGCAATGGTGCCAGTAACGGTTTGCCCAGCGCTGACTTGGGTAGGCAGCGAAGAACCTGCCTGCATGTCGGCAGAAGGTGTCACTTCTAATCTATTCGTGGTATCTGGAAGTGGTGGATTGATAAATTCGTACTCGCTAATATTATCTTGGTTATTCAAATAAATGCCAGCAGCAGCTGCTATTACAGGCACTGTAATGGTGCATGATGCCATACGATTAGATAAGCTGCTTGTAACCGAAATAGAATCAGCTCCTATGGGTGCTGAAATACTTGTCGACGCTGCGGGGCAGGTAGTGGTCGGAGCACCTGAAACTGTGAGACCTGAGGAGAGTGAATCCGTGAAAGACCAAGCTTCCTTTGCTAGAAGATCGCTGGTGTTGGTTATTGTGAAGACTATGCTGGAGGAATTCCCCAACTCTACCAACGGTGGATCAAATCCTTTGTCAAGTTGAGGAGTAGCATCCAAAATTTGCGCATTATCGAATGCAAAATCATTTCCATCCCCAGATCCCTGAGTATTACGGATAATATACCCGACTGAACTTCCTGTAAATTTAAAGGCTGCTGGAGAATTTAAAATTCCTGCTATTGCAGAACCAGCTAAATTATTTCCTTGAGCGCTAAATGGCACACGAGAACCATTAGTGCAGGCATCCACAACATTACGAGAAATATCTATCTCTAAACCATTCTGATCAATAAATGAAAATCGCAATAATGGATGCCCAGCGTGACAGTTAATTACAGCCGTGTCTATTGACGTTATGATAAATCGTTTGCTGGCGACCAAGGGGATATTTCTATCCGTTCTAAAAATTATTAAATCAGGACCTGGACTCCCAACTGTAAATGCAGTCACCGCATAATTATTGCGAGAAGTATTGTTTATATCCTGGCCTCTCAAAACTCCTAGCGCTTGACTTAACTGCTGTGAGGAGTTCCAACTACTCTTAATACCTGCACAGGCAGCTATTCCTATGGCTGAATCAGGATTTTGATTGAATGCGGCCAAAATTCCATTGCACATGTTCGAAGACATGGTCCAAGGCGGATCTGCCGTGTAAGCCTGATTCGCAGGGTTCAAGCCCTGATAGACAAGCAAATCAGTGACATTTGACGTTGGCGTCGGAGTCGGTAAATTTTGGAAATCCTCATGCCATACCACCAACGGATCAGCCGGCACGCCTGGAGCCGCCAAAGCCGGAAAGCTATGAATACAGCCAACTGAAATAAAAAAAGGAGAGATAATAAATTTAATGCAATTACTTATCATATAACCCTTTCGTGCGCCTATTAAAAAATGTAAAGCTGATTGAGTGAGGCTTATACCGGACTAGTTAAAGTGTAAAGAATTTTCTTGGTTGAAGATAGCTTTTTGGGGATCACAGCTGTTTACCCTGCCCCCGTAAAATTGAAGTGCAACACCAGAATCGCAGTTGACTCGCACAGCAGGCATGAATTTCCCCAATGGCAGCGGGAGGCGATGTCTCCAGCCTCACTAATAATTCGACTTCACACCGACAAAAACTTTTTATAGCTTCATCTCAGCCATACGATCCGTAATTTAATATCATTTTTAATCACAGTCAAATCTTCAATAATCATTAGTTGTGATTATTATCAAATAAAGAGATAAAATACTGACACCAACTTACAATCGGAATTCAAAAACACCCAATTAGGTTATCAACTGAAAAAATTCGGGAGATAAATTTTACCCTGCTGCGCCACCTCTCTTTGACCTGATGCTTACCCAGTCGTAAAGGGCATATATGTTCTAGTTCACCTGTGCTTGGTGACTGCCAGGCATGATTCTTTTAGCAACCAGGGTTTACTATCCAAGCCTTTACTAACACCTCGGACCCCGCAAAAATCGCGGTGCATGCGACTCAAACATGGCTGCCACCAGGCATCAGCTAGCCCAATTTGTGACATCCCTGCTTGCTCCCCATAGGTCATAAACAGAGCGTCATCCCTCATTGACCCCATATTCGTATCAAGCGGTGACCAAATTAGTTCACTTGCGGGTGTACAGGCGGCTGAAATACGCGCTCGCGCAGCATTTAGGGATCCTCTGCAGAACCCTCGCCAAGCGGGATGGATGCGGATCGGGATGAGACGCAAGGCGTCTTTTGCAGTCGAGCCGTAGCTATTGACAAGGAAGACAACGCAGCGGATCGCCCGAGACCGCGTTCAGACCATGGCAGGGGTTCTGCAGAGGATCCACAGCCAACCTCAGGCCCGCAAGACCCTCGGGCCACCTATCAGGCTTGCGCCTCCAGTCATTGCGCACTGACTTATTTGCACCCCAGTCGCCCCCAAACAACGCCCCCCGCCCCCCTCTCACACCACCTAGGGAGAACCCGCGCTGTTCTTGACTTACAGCAAGCTCTGTTCACACTCTACGCAACACAATCGGCTCAAGCTCTTGGCAAAGCGGGCCCGACGCACCGTGCTGCAGCCAGGATCGAAGACTCTTGGCTTTGCGGAAATTTCTGCTTTGTCTATGTTTCTAAAGCCTTTGATGCTCTGAATTTCGTAGCAATTTACGCATCAACGCTGGCAGACCAGTGCAACGCCTTCGACCCGCGTAGTTCGTATCAGCTATTCGATAAATTGAATTAATGAGTATCTTGGAGATACAATACTTTCAAGAATTTCTGAAAACTAAAAACTTTTCTCATGCCATCCACCCGCGCCAACCCTTCCGCCAGCAGCCCTGCTGTGGCAACGCGCCCCTCTGCACAGGGTGCGTGGTGGCAGGTGGTGGCGGCCTTGTTATGGCTGCCGCAGGCGGCGGTGATTGCCTGGGGAATTGAAGCGATTCACCAGCAAGCGGCTTGGTCGACACTGGCCAAGGCTTGCGCCCTGTTCCTGGCGCTGGGCTTGCTGCGGGCGCTGATCGATGGCTATGGGATACGGCGCGCTTTTGCGGCGGCGCGTGCCCATACGCAGCAGCTGCGGCTGCTGGCATTGCAGGCATTGGCACAGCACTCACCTCTGCATCCACAGCGCCCATCGGCCGGGCTGGCGGCCAGTGTGCTTAACGAGCAGGCTGACCACATCACGCCCTACTTTGCCCGTTACACGACGGCGCGCACCAAGGTCATGGTGGTGCCGCTGGTCATTCTGGTTTGTGTGTTCAGCTTCTCTTGGGTCGCCGGGTTGGTGCTGCTGGTGGCAGCGCCTTTGATCCCGATCTTTATGGCGCTGGTGGGCTGGCGGGCTGAGGCGGCCAGCAAAAAGCATTTGCAGGATGTCGGCAACCTGAACCAGTTTTTGCTCGATCGCCTGCAAGGCTTGGCCAGTATTCGCGGGCTGGGTGCCGTCTCGCAAGTTGCGCAGCAGCTGGCCAGCACGGCGGACCAGTTGCGTGCTAACACCATGGCGGTACTCAAGATTGCCTTTCTGTCGTCTGCCGTGCTGGAGCTGTTTTCTGCGCTGGGCGTGGCCCTCGTTGCGGTGTATGTCGGTTTTCACCTGCTGGGGCAGATCCCATTTGGCAGCTGGGGCGGCACTTTGGGATTGGCGCAGGCGATGTTTGTACTGCTGCTGTCCCCCGCGTTTTTTGAGCCGCTGCGCGAGCTGTCTGCCGTGTGGCATGACAAGGCAGCGGGCGTGGCCGCTGAGCAGGCGCTGCTCGCGCTGCAGCAGCCGGGGCCACAACTGGTGGGCGCTGGCGATGGTCACCCAGACAGCGCTGCCAACGCCAACACAGCGGCTGCACTGGCCATTGACGGCATTAGCTTTCAGTACAGCGCCGATAGCCCCCTGGTCATCAGCGCCTTGAGCGCCACGATTGAACCCGGCGAGCGCGTTGCGCTGTGGGGCGAAAGCGGCAGCGGCAAATCGACGGTGATGGCGCTAATCGCTGGTCTGGCTGCCCCCAGCGCTGGCAGCATTCACATCGATGGCCAACCCATGGATGCAGCGCATGCCGACTGCCTGCGCAGCGGCATGGCCTGGGTGGCACAAAAGCCCCATGTACTGGCCGCCAGCCTGGTGGACAACATCCGCTTGGGCCGCGATATCGATGACGACGCGCTACAACAAGCCGTGCGGAGCGCGGCGCTGGGCCCGGTGCTGGCACTGCGTGGCAACACGGTCGTGGGCGACGGCGGCCTGGGCCTGTCGGGTGGCGAGGCCCTGCGGCTGACCCTGGCACGCGCGGCCGCCACCCCCGGTTGCCGGCTGATCCTGGCCGATGAACCCACCGCGCATTTGGATGCCGAGACGGCAGCCTTTGTGCGCCAGGGCCTGCTGGACTTGGCAGCTCGCGGTGCGACCTTGGTAGTAGCGACCCATGATCCGCTGTTGGCCGCCTGCATGGACCGGCTGCTGTCGCTCGATGGCAGCCAACCGACAGACCGGACCAGCGATGCAAACACGGTTGCCAACAGCACCATCGCAGCAGGGAGCCTTGCATGAAAGCCTGGAACGCCCTGCGCCCCATCGTCCTGCTGTTTGCGCAATCGCCTTACCGCCGGCGCATGCTGCTGGGCAGCTTGCTGGCGGCCATCACGGTGTGTGCCGGCATGTCCTTGCTGGGCTTGTCGGGCTGGTTCCTCACGGCCAGCTATGTCGCGGGGCTGTCAACGGCCACGGCGGTGGTGTTTGATGTGTTTGCACCCGGTGCCGGCGTGCGCTTTTTCTCGATGCTGCGCACCGGTGCGCGCTATAGCGAGCGGGTGGTGACGCATGACGCGACCTTGCGTGTGCTAGCGGCCTTGCGGGTGCAGCTGTTCTCGCGGCTGGCCGCTGCTGACACGGCATTGGCGCTGCGCCAGCGCCCTGCCCGCTTGCTGCACCGCCTCACCGCCGATATTGATGCGCTGGATGCCGTGTATTTGCGCTTGTTGACGCCAGCGGTGTCGCTGCTGGTCAGCGCCGCCTTGACCGCCTTGGCTTTGACGATTTTCCTGAACTGGCAAAGCGGCCTGCTCGTCGGCGCCATGGTGCTGGCTGGTGGCCTGGCCTGCGTGGCCTGGTGTGTTCGCCATGGTTTTATGACCTCGCTGCGCCGCAGTTTTGCGGGGGAGCAGTTGCGGGCTGCGGTGATCGATGCCGTGGGCGCCCAGACCGAGCTGGTGATGGCCGGCGGCCTGCAGCGCCAAATGGCACGCATTGCGGCTGCGGAGCGCCAGCAGTATGCCGCCGATATTCGGCTGAACCGGCTCGAAGCCAATGTCGCCATTGCTATGGCGATGGTCGGCCACCTCGCTACCGCTGCGGCCCTGCTTTGCGCGGCTTGGCTGGCACAGCGCGGCGAGATCGGTGCGCCGATTGCTGCACTCGCCACCTTGCTGCTGCTCGCGGCACTCGAACCCCTCACCCATATCCGTCGCGGCGCCATCGAGGCCAGCCGCACCCTGCTGGCCGCACGCCGCATTGCGCCGCTGTTGGAAGACGTGCCCACCACCGCCCCCGAAAACAGTGCGCCCGCAGCGGGTCTGGCCGTGGACATGCAGGCCGTCAGCATCCAACACCCCGGCAGCCCTGCGCCCGTTTTGCAGCACTTCGATCTGCAAGTCGCCGATGGCGAATGGCTTGTGCTGGCAGGGCCCAGCGGCGCGGGCAAATCCAGCCTGATGGCGCTGATTGGCGGTGACTTGGCGCCCAGTGCCGGCCAGGTGCTGCGCCTGCCCTGCGCCAGCCTGCCCCAGCGGACAGAGCTGTTCCAGGCCATCGTGGCCGATAACTTGCGCCTGGGCCGGCCGGATGCCAGCGATGACGAACTCTGGGCCGCACTGCAAACGGCAGGATTGGCCGAGGTCATCCGCGCGCTTCCCCAGCAACTGAACACCCCCTTGGGCAGCCAGGGCGCGGGCTTGTCAGGGGGCGAATCGCGCCGCTTGGCCCTCGCCCGGCTGCTATTGCACCCAGGGCCGTTGGCCTTGCTGGATGAACCCACAGAAGGCCTGGACCGCCAGACCGCGAACCAGGTGATGACCGCTATCGCCCAGTGGCATGCAGCGCGCAGTCGCAGCGGCAGCGCCAGCCACCACGGAGCCATCGTGATGGCCAGCCATTTGCAGCGCGAGGCACGCCATGCCGACCGCATCGTATGGATCGACCCCTTGCAAGGACGCCTGGAGCAGGCGCGCCAAGGCACGGCAGCGTTTGATGCCCTGCTGCAGCGCCTGCGACCGGGCTAGACATGGACGGAGATTGCCACCCCAGCACTGATTGACGGTTTGGAACCCACGTAGTTTTTCTATCAGATCGAGCACTTACAACACGGAAGGACCAGTTCATGGATCTCGACATCGTCGGGCTATCAAGATTGCAGTTTGCACTCACAGCCCTGTACCACTTTCTCTTCGTTCCCCTGACCTTGGGGCTGTCCATCCTGATCGCCATTATGGAGACGGTCTATGTGATGACCCGGCGCGTCATCTGGCGCCAGATGACCAAGTTCTGGGGTGTGCTGTTCGGTATCAACTTCGCCATCGGCGTAGCGACCGGCTTGGTGATGGAGTTCCAGTTCGGCATGAACTGGAGCTACTACAGCCACTATGTCGGCGATATCTTTGGCGCGCCGCTGGCCATCGAGGGGCTGATGGCCTTCTTCCTCGAAGCCACCTTTGTCGGCCTGTTCTTCTTTGGCTGGGACAAGCTCTCGCCCGTCAAGCACTTGATGGTCACCTGGCTTACGGCCATCGGCACCAACCTGTCGGCGCTGTGGATTCTGATCGCCAACGGCTGGATGCAGAACCCCGTGGGAGCTGTCTTCAACCCGCAGACCATGCGCATGGAGGTCAATGACTTTGCCGCCGTGCTGAGCAACCCGGTGGCCCAGGCCAAGTTTGTACACACCGTGTCGGCCGGCTATGTCTGCGCCTCCATCTTTGTGCTGGGCGTATCGGCCTGGTACCTGCTCAAGGGCCGCCATGTGGCACTGGCCAAGCGCTCGATGACCGTGGCCGCCGCCTTTGGCCTGGCCGGTTCGCTGTCGGTCGTGGTGCTGGGGGATGAATCCGGCTACCTGTCGGGTGAACACCAGAAGATGAAGCTCGCCGCGATCGAAGCCATGTGGGAGACCGAGCCAGCACCGGCCGCGTTCACCGCCTTTGGCTTTCCCGACCAGGAAGCGCGCGAGACCCATTACGCCATCCATATCCCATGGGCCATGGGCCTCATCGGCACCCGCTCGCTCGATACCGAGCTGCAGGGCATCAACGACCTGGTCAAGCATGCGGAGGTGCTGATCCGTGACGGTATCAAGGCCTATGACGCGCTGGAGAAAATCCGCGACGCTGGCTCCACCACCACCATCTCGCCTGAGTTGAAGGAACAGTTCGAAGCCAATGGCCAGTCGCTGGGCTATGCACTGCTGCTCAAGCGCTATGTGGATGACCCACGCCAGGCCACCGACGAACAGATCGCCAGGGCGGCGTCGGACACCATTCCCCAGGTCGCGCCACTGTTCTGGACCTTCCGCATCATGGTAGCGCTGGGCATGTTCTTCATCGTGCTGACGGCCGTGTTCTTCTACCTCGCGTCGCGCGACCAGCTGGAAAACCGCCGCTGGCTGCTGTGGGTAGCGGTATGGTCCATCCCGCTGCCCTGGGTCGCCATCGAGTGCGGCTGGTTTGTGGCCGAGTTTGGCCGCCAGCCCTGGATCATTGAAGGCGTGCTGCCCACGGCCGTGGCCGCGTCCAACCTGGGCGTCACCACCCTGCTGATCACCATCCTGGGCTTTGTGGCGCTGTACACGGTGCTGCTGATCATCGAGATGAAGCTGATGCTCAAGGCCATCCAAAAAGGCCCCGAGCTGGAGCCCGAGCAGCGCGACCCGCAGCCGCTGAGCTATGCCTCGATCGCCACGGCACAACCTACCTATTCAGGAAAGTAACACCATGATCTTGCATACATTGTTGAACTACGACACCCTGCGTGTCATCTGGTGGGTGCTGCTGGGCGTGCTGCTCATCGGCTTTGCGGTGATGGACGGTTTTGACCTGGGCACCGGCATGCTGCTGCCCTTCTTGGGCAAGAACGACCTGGAGCGCCGCGTCATCATCAATTCCGTCGGCCCCACCTGGGAAGGCAACCAGGTCTGGCTGGTGCTGGGCGGTGGCGCCATCTTTGCCGCCTGGCCACAGCTGTATGCGGTGTCCTTCTCGGGCTTTTACCTGGCCATGTTCGTGATCCTGATCGGCCTGATCCTGCGCCCCGTTGCCTTCAAGTACCGCAGCAAGAACGAATCCCCCACTTGGCGCAGCCGCTGGGATTGGGCACTGTTTGCCGGCAGCTTTATCCCTGCGCTGATCTGCGGTGTGGCCATGGGCAATGTGCTGCAGGGCGTGCCCTTCCGCCTCACGCCGGAGCTGTACATCCACTACGACGGCAGCTTCTTTGGCCTGCTCAACCCGTTTGCGATTCTGGCTGGCCTGATCTCCGTCAGCATGCTGCTGATGCATGGCGCAGCCTGGCTGTGCATCAAGACCGAAGGCGCCATCGCCGCCCGTGCCCGCACCGTGGGCAGCATCTCGGCCGTCCTCACCGCCGTGTTGTTTGTGCTGGCCGGCATTGTGCTGTGGAAGTTTGTGGACGGCTACCGCATCACCTCGGTGCTGAACACCACCGGCCCGTCCAACCCGCTGTTCAAGACCGCAGCCCACGCCCCTGGCGCCTGGATGCAGAACTACCAGCAGTACCCTTGGACGATGGCAGCGCCCATCCTGGGCGTGGTGGGCAGCCTGCTCGCTGCCGTGCTGCTCCGCGCCCGCAAGGAAGGTGTGGCAATGATCAGCAGCGGTTTGGGCATTGCCGGCATCATCCTGACCGTCGGCGCCTCGATGTTCCCGATGATCCTGCCTTCGTCGGTCGATCCGCGCTTTAGCTTGACCGTCTGGGATTCGTCCTCCAGCCACATGACCTTGTTCATCATGCTGGTCTGCACCGCTGTCTTCATTCCGCTGATCGTTGCCTACACCAGCTGGGTCTACTCGGTGCTGTGGGGCAAGGTCAATGCCAAGGACATCAATGACGGCAACGGCCACGCTTACTGAGCGCAGCCGCACCTAGAAAGGATTTGCATATGTGGTATTTCTCCTGGATTCTCGGCCTGCCACTGGCCGCCGCGTTTGCTGTGCTCAACGCCATGTGGTTTGAGATGACCGAAGACCAAAAGCTGCGCCAGCAGCTGCTGGACGACCCGGACTCACAGCAATAAACAATCGCACGGGGACCTGGCGCACAGCCAGGTCTCCCCCAAAACACAAAGGCCCAAACTTCGGTTTGGGCCTTTTGCATGGGGCGGAGCGATTAGCTCTGGTTTTGCAGGTCCTCGGAGAACAAGCGCCAATCCTTGCCGACCTTGCGCCAGTACTGGCGCAGCGACAGCGGCTGCGCTTGCTCGCGGCTTTTGAGCTTGAGGTTGGCAACGCGGATCTCGCCCTTGTCGTCTTTCCAGCCGTAGGTGGAAATATCTTGCAACTCCACCTTGCGGCCTTTGAACAACCCAGCCATGCGCGTCTGCCAGGCCTGCCCTTCGGCCGAGGTAGTCCATTGCGGCGTGGCCAGCTGCAAAGCAGCCTGGGGATCGTCCTGCATCCAGGCCTGGTGCCACTGCTGCAGCACGGCCGTGAAGGCCTCGGTGTTCTGGCGGTGGGAGGCATCGCTTTGCGCCACCCACTTCAGCTGCTCGCGAATCAGCACCGGCGTCAACTTGTCCACCGTGCGCATCAGCGCAATCAAATCAGGGTTGGCCAGCACCACACAGCCATCGCTGGCCTGGGGCAGACGCGCAAACTGGTCGGGCGGCGCGCCATGCAGCCAGATGCCACTGCCCGAGCGGCCCATGGCCTTGTCCCAGTCATTGGGATAGTTCAGGGTCAGGGCACCCTTGCCATAAAACTCGGGCAGGCGCGGGCCCGCAATCTGGCGGCCCACAAAGTAGATGCCTTCCGGCGTGCGCTGGTCGCCCTCTTCGAGCTTGCCCACGCCCAGCTTGCCGACGGAGACATAAAAGCTGTCCACCAGCTGCAACTGGCCCTTGTCATGGCGCAGCAGGTAGAGGCGCGACTGGCTGGCATCAATGGCAATGACCTGGCGCACGCTGGGCGACAGTGACAAAAACTCCGACGGCACCTGGCCGGCAGCGGGCAGCGCCTGGCTGCTGTGCATGCGCCGGCGGATCTCATCTTGCAGGCCCTGGAGCTGTTCCAGCGTTTGCGCACCTTGGGCGCTGGCGGCGGCGTTGGCCAAAGCCACCGCATCCGCTGGCGCAGCAGGCGCATGTTTCACCGGCAGCAGCATGGCACGCTGGGCCACGGCTGCTGGCGTCAACGCCCCCGGCTGGCCAGAGCGAAAACGCAGCAGATCGGCATACACCAGCTGCGCCGCCTGAAAATGCGGCACATCGGCCGTCAGGCTGGCGGCTGCCTGCAAGGCCTGGTCCAGCTGTTGGTTCTGCACCAGCGCAATGATCTGCACCAGGCGCTCTTCGGCATCAGGCTGGCGGGGCTTGGCCGCAGCCGCTGCATTGGCTTGCGCAGCAGCCCGCGGCGTGGCGGGCGCGCCTGCGGCCAACGCCGCACCCGCCGTTGCCACCCAGGCTGCGCTGAGCCAAAACTGCTTGCAAAAAGGCATTGCCTGTGATTCCTTCTACTGACTTCTGTGCGGACCAGCGGCGATCATAGCCTGAGCTGCTTTTACTGGTCAGCCGCCGGTGGTCTCGCGCAGGATGCGCCAATGGCCTTTTTCCAGGCGCATCACCAAGGTTTTGCGGGTCGTCGTCTTGAGCGAGCCGGCCGCATAGTACTGGCGGAACTTGGCCGTTGCCTGCTCGCCATCGACGCTGACCTGCAGGTTGCGCACATTCACCACAATGGCCTGCTTGCCCACGATGCGTTGGCGGCGCTCTTCCTTCCAGGCGCTCAGGCTGCCGCCACCGGCCGGGCTGAAATGGTCGCTATAGGCGGCCAAGTAGCCGGGCATGTCTTTCTTCTCCCAGGCCGTGGCCCAGCTGTTGACGACGCGCTCCACATCGAGCTTGGCGGTATCCCGCGCTGGCTTGGGCTTGGTTTCTGCCACCGGTGCTGCCGGCTTGGCGCCCGGAGCGGCGGCCACAGCCTTGGCGGGCTCGGCAGGCGCTGGAGCGGCTGCTGGCGTGGGCGCAGGTGCCGGAGCAGCCTTGGGCGCCGGGGCCGGCGTCGCTGCAGGTGCCGGCGCCGGAGCGGGCACCGCTGCTGCCTTGGCGGGAGCCGGAGCAGGCGTGGGTGCCGCTTGGGCCACTACAGCTGGTGCAGGGCTAGGCACAGGTGGTTTGGGGGCTGCAATCGGGGCCGGTGGTGGGGCTGGCGCTGGCACGGGAGCGGGTGCAGGCGCAGGTGCTGGTGCTGGTGGCGGAGGTGGAGGCGGCGCCACAGGTTTAGGCGGCACATCCGCACGGGCCTGCACCAGGGCATTCTTTCCGTTGGCAAGCGAGGCCGGAACAATCTGCGTAATCAACGCCAGTTGGGGACCCGTTGGCTTGGGCGCGCCTTCCAGCTGCAGCGCCTTGGCATAGGCGTCGCTGGCCATGCGGGCATACAGATCGCCCAGGTTCTGGTGCGCCGTCGTGTAGCTGGGGCTGGTGCGCATCGATTGCTCCAGCGCCTGTGCGGCCTTGCGGTCCTGGCCATCAGCGGCATAGAGGACGGCCAGGTTGTTATAGGGCTCGGGCATGCCCGGGTAATCGCGGGTCAGTTGCTGGAAGATCTTGATCGCCTGCGCATGCTGCTTTTGCTCGGTGGCAATCACGCCGCGCAAAAAACGCATTTCCACATCGGCGGGTTGCTTGCGCAGGTAGGCATCGGCCTCTTTGGCGGCCTGTGCGGCCTTGCCTTGCTGCAGCAACTGCGCCACCTCGTTCACCGCAGGCGATGTGGGCACGGCCTGTACCTGCCATGCGCTGCCTCCCATCAGCAAGCCTACGCAGACCGCCGCCCAGCGCTGGCGAAAGAAGACGGGCACCCGGAATCGCAGGGAAGAACGCGCTGGAAAAGCACTTTGCATGGGGGGAGTTTCTCGTTGCAGTGGACCAAAGCCGCAGAAAACAGCCAGAAATCTTGCTTGCCTGTTGGCCACAAAAGCCGCGCCAGGTGAGCGGTCAAAACCGGCCGATTATACAGACCCGAGCTGCGCCAAGGGCCTGCCGCCAAAGGGCTAAACGCTCCCGGCACAACACAGGAACGTTACGTAACACCTCCGTAACAACTGGGCCAAAAACAGCCACTCCAACACAATGGCTTGCCCATGTAAAACAAAAATATATATACAAAACAATGCACTTTGAAATTTCAGAGATGTAACAAAAACAGGGTGCTGCACTGGCACGGGAGTTGCACAACTTAGCGCAAGGCCTGGGCAGTTACCCATCGGCCAGCCCTTTGCCCGGAGACCTGCACATGACTCAAAACGCTCCCTTGCTCAGCCCAGAGGTCTGCGAAACCCTGTTCGATGGAGCGCTAGAGCGCCACCAGTGCATGGAGGTGCACTGCGCACCGGGCCTCGCCCACCAGTTGAACCTGGCGGCGCGCTTTGTGGCGCAGCAGGCTGTCGATCTGCCCAAGCCCTATGCGGGCTGCCTGATGTTCTTCACCATCACCGCGCAGAACCTGCCCATCACCAGCTTCAGCATCCAGCAGCCCAGCATAGCGGCCGCCTGGGATGAAGGAGCCGCCCGCTTGCGCCAATGGGCCTGGGCTTTCAACGCCAGCAGCGTGGAGCTGCGCATTGACTGGGCCACAGCCGTGCTGCCGCTGCCCGGCGATGACCCACAGGATGCCTTGGCGGATCTGAGCAAATCCTGGAGCCTGGCCGACAATGCGCAGGAGCGCGCCGAGATGCTCGCCTTGCTCAGCCACCGCATGACGCGCTCCCTCGCTCGCCTGCAACTGCTGAGCGATCCGGTGCCCGCCAGCACCCAAGGCCGCTGGCAACTGCTGCTGGAGGGCCTGCATATCAGCCCGCTCGGCGAGATGCGCACCCTCCCGCGCTACGACCCTTCTGCTCCCCGCAACAGCCATGGCAGTGCCGCATCCGCCATCTACCAGGCCACCCAGGACTTGCTGGCCCGCAGCCAAAGCGAAGATGGCAGCTGGCCCGAAGCCAGCACCCTGATCGACCACCTGGGCATCAGCTACGCGCTGCTGCTCACCCAGCGCCAAGGCGGGCCCACGGAGGCCTCGTCCATGACCGTGCACCGCGCCATCGCCTACCAGGTCGAGCAAATGCAGCGCTGGAGTCTGCATGAATGCGGCAGCGACCTGCTCAAGGCCATGAGCCTGATCGTGCTGGTGCAGTATGTCCACCTCTACCCCGGCGCCGGCTGCGCCACGCCGCTGCGCGACCTGATCGGCCTGCTGTCGCAGCAGCTCCATGGCAAGGCGGGCCGTGGTGCGGTCGCCTCCGCCCCCTGGGCCCAACTAGCATTGCAAAGCCTGCAAAAGAGCGGACAGCAGCCTTCGGAAGGCCAGGCCCCCGACCACAGCGCGCTGGATGGAGACAGCCAATGGCTGCACGCCGCCTGGCAGCAGCTGCAGGCGCTGGCGCACGACGAGGAGCACAGCAAGCTGCACCCCGAGCCCTGGGTGTCTGCCGCGCTGATGGAGTGCTCCATGCAGCATGGCAAACCGCTGTTCGCCAGCCACGCGCAGCGCAGCCAGTTTCTGAGCGGCATGCAGTCCCTGTTCAAGACCTGCTACCAGCGCATGGTCTGGCCCAAGCTGCCCCACCTGCCCGCCAGCCGCCAACGGCATGCGCCCGTCACCGATTGCCGCGTGGCCAGCCAGCTGCTGATCACCATCAGCGCGGCGGTGAACTTCTCCAGCCTGTCGCAAGCGCGCTGATAGGTACCCGGCAGCCACGGCGGTGGCGCTGCCTTCTCGCGCTGAATGCCCTCCCGGCAAATAGCGCCTGCTCCCAAAGGGCAGGCGCTATTTGCCTTGTTCAGTGGCTGCGATCAACGCCCGACCGTCTCACTCACTATGCGCCACTGGCCCTGGTCGGGCTGCAGCACCAAGGTCTTGCGGGAGGTGCTTTTAAGCGCGCCGGCCACATAGGCTTGCACAAAGCGGGCCGTGGCACGCTCGCCGTCGACGGCCACTTGCAGGTCGCTGAGCGACACGCTGATGTCGCGCTTGCCCTCGATGCGCTGGCGGCGCGACTGCTTCCATGCCGCCAGGCTGCTGCCATCGGCTGGCTTGAAGGCAGGGCTGTAGGCGGCCAGATAGGCATTCATGTCTTGCTGGGCCCAGGCCTTGGCCCAGGCTTGCACAGCAGCCTCCACCGCTGCGGGGGAGGCATCCAGCGCCTGCGCGGCCTTGGCCGCAGGGGCTGCATCGGCCGGGCTGGCGCTGGCCGCTGACCGGGCCGCTTCCGCAGCAGCCAGCTGCAAGGGCGTGGCGGATGAGATGCGTTCAGCCACGGCGGGCTCTGGCTTGCGGGCCGGGGCTGCCGGCTGTACGGGGGTCAAGACGGGAGCCGGAGCCGCTGCCGCAGAAGGCATGGCGCTTGCCGCTGGCAACGCGGCCACCGGAGCCGCAGCGCCCGCCTTGCCGGGGGCGATCTGGGCCATCAGCGCCTGCTTGGGTGCAATGCCTTGGCGGGTGCCGTCCAGCTCCAACGCCTTGGCATAGGACTGGCTGGCCATGCGGGCATACAGATCACCCAGGTTCTCGTAGGCGGTCGCATAGCCCGGCTGGGCGCGGATCGCCTGGTCCAGCGCATCCACGGCCTTGCGCTCCTGGCCCTGGGCGGCATAGAGCACCGCCAGGTTGTTATAGGGCTCGGGCATGGCGGGGTAATCGCGCGCCAGTGCAGAAAAGATCTGGATGGCCTGCGGCAACTGTTTTTGCTCCGTGGCAATCACGCCGCGCAAAAAACGCATCTCGGCGTCGCCGGGGTTGTGCTGCAGAAATGCATCGGCCTGCAGCGCCGCCTGTTCAGGCTGCCCCTGCTCCAGCAGTTGGGCCACCGTATCCACTTCACGTGCGGCATGGGCGGGCAGTGCCAGCACCAAGGCGGTACCACCTGCGCACAGCGCAGCCACCAAGTTGGGCAAACGGGCCTGCAATAAACGAAAAGGGGGAGAGAAATGGCGAGACGCAATGCGCATAGATGGCTTTTTAAAAGTCATGACAACAGAAAAGAGGCAATGAACTGGCTCAGAGATGCTTGGTGAAAACGCCTTGCCGTGGTTTGAACGCGGGCTTGAGCGATTCGCCGCGACACCACCGACTAAGGGTTATCCAGAGTATTTACAGGGTGACTGGATGAGCGATGTGGAATGCAGACCAAGGACAGCAGAAATAGTATGCGAGCCCCGCAGCTGATTCATTATGTAAATTTTTATGGAGACACCGGAATCATGATTTAAATACTATTTATACAAAACCAGCAGGCATCCAAAGAAATGCTCCGGCATAAATCCGGAACGTTACGTAACGCCAGCGGGAACAGCATTGGACATAGCTTTAATGGCTATTTTGACCATAGCTTTTTAATTGGAATACATGCTCTTGATAATATATTTATTCATTTATTTCAATGACTTATGAAATAGCAAAAGAACACATATAAAAAGCAAATCTCTGGCACGCAAGTTGCACTGCCTCCCTCAGATAAGCCTCGCGAGGCGAGTCGGAGCCCTTGCGTTTGATATTCCAATCTCCAACAGGACAGAGAACATGACCACCTCTACCGCCCTCCCTTCCAATACCGCAGCTGCCGCACTGGCAACCCACGGCATCGCCTCCCAATCCGGCAGTGGCGCGGCGATGGCCGCATCTGCCAAAGGCACGCCCGCCACCCTGTCCCAAGCCAGTGCCGGCGTGCAGATCGTGCGCGATGGCCAGACGATGGCTGCGCAGGCAGGCACCGCCTTGCAGGTAGGCGACAAGATCATCGTCCCGGCCGATGGGAGTGCGCAGGCGCAGTTCAGCGGCGCGGGTGGCCAGAAACTGGTCGGTACTTTCGCCGGTGGCACCGAGGCTACCCTGGGTTACCAGGCAGGCTCGGACGGTGCTGGCGCCATGGCCCTGGATTTGGCTTCGGGCAAGGTCGATGTCGCCCCTGCCAACGACGACAGCAACGCGCTGGGCCTGATCGTGACCCAGGAGTCGATGGAGGCAGGTGGCTCTACCTTGGGCGATTTTCTGCTGGCCGGTCTGGTCGGCATTGGTGGCGGCGCGCTGATTGCTGCAGCCTTGGACAGCGGTGATGACGACGACGACCGTACGCCTCCCGTCAACCCCACCAACCCCACCAACCCCACCAACCCCACCAACCCCACCAATCCCACCAATCCGACCAACCCTACGGATCCGACCAATCCAACGAACCCGACCGATCCGACCACCCCCACGGATCCAACAAACCCTACGGATCCCACCAATCCAACCAACCCAACGAATCCGACCAATCCAACGGATCCGACCAACCCAACCAACCCAACCAACCCAACCAATCCAACCAATCCAACCAATCCAACGAACCCCACAAATCCGACCAATCCAACGAATCCGACCAATCCCACAAATCCAACGAACCCAACGAATCCAACGAATCCGACCAACCCGACGGATCCTACGAACCCGACCAATCCAACCAATCCTACGGATCCAACGAATCCGACCAACCCAACGAACCCCACTAATCCGACCAACCCGACGGATCCTACAAACCCGACCAATCCAACCAACCCCACGGATCCCACCAATCCGACGAACCCCACCAACCCTACGAATCCGACGGACCCCACCAATCCGACGAATCCGACCAACCCAACCAACCCTACGGATCCAACCAATCCGACGAACCCGACCAATCCTACGGATCCAACCAACCCTACGAACCCCACCAATCCGACCAACCCCACGGACCCAACCAATCCGACCAACCCAACCAATCCGACTAATCCAACGGACCCTACCAATCCGACCAATCCAACCAACCCCACGGATCCAACAAATCCGACCAACCCTACCAATCCAACGGATCCGACCAACCCCACCGATCCCACGGATGGCCATGGTCTGATCACCTCGGTCGAGGATGTCCTGGCCGCGCTGGGTGGTGGCACCTTGGTGGCACCGGTGACGGATCTGGTGAACTCGTTGATCAACCCATCGACGGGAACCCTGGCGGTGGTGACCAGCGTGCTGGAACAGTTGACCAATACCGATGGCGGCCCGCTGGGTGTGCTGACCGAGCTGGTCGATGGCCTGGTCAATATCCAGGACCAAGGGCTGGAGCCACTGGTGGCAACCCTCAACCAGCTGATTGCCGGTCTGGGCGACCCCACGTCCACCGAAGGCATCCCCGGTCTGGTGAACCAGGTACTGGGTGGTCTGCTGGGTGAGAACAGCCCGCTGGGCGACTTGCTCGCCGGTGTCGGCGGTCTGCTGGGCGGCTTGCTGGGCGGTGGTTCCGGTACGCCTCCCGGAGGTACGGATGGCCCTGGCATCGTGACCACGGTGCAAGAAGTGGTGGACGGTTTGCTGGGCGGCACGGTGGCCGAGCCCGTCGGCCAGCTGATCGACAGCCTGCTGCACCCGACCGATGGCACCTTGGCAACGGTGACAGGTTTGCTCGAAGGCCTCACCAGTGTGGAAGGTGGTCCTCTGGGAGTTCTGACCGAGTTGGTCAATGGCCTCACCCAAGTGGACGGCCAGGCACTGCAACCGCTGATTGGCACCTTGAACGAGCTGATTGCCGGCTTGGGCAGCATTGGTGAAGGCGGCATCGGTGGCGGTCTGATTGGCTCCATCGTGGACAGCGTCCTGGGCGGCTTGGTGCCCGGCGGTGGTGGCACCGACGGCGGCCTGGTGACGACGGTACAAGATGTCGTCGATGGCCTGCTCGGCGGCACCGTGGCAGAACCGGTGGGCCAGTTGCTCGACAGCCTGCTCAACCCCGGCAACGGCACGCTCGCCACCGTGACTTCGGTGCTCGAAGGCCTGACCTCGGTAGACGGCGGCCCACTGGGCGTGCTGACCGAGCTGGTCAGCGGCCTGACCCAGGTCGAAGGCCAGGCGCTGCAACCGGTCATCGGCACCTTGAACGAGCTGATTGCCGGCTTGGGCAATGTGGGTGAAGGCGGGCTGGGCGGCGGCATCATCGGCACCATCGTCGGCGGTGTGCTGGGCGGTCTGGTACCCGGCGGCGGCGCCACCGATGGCGGCCTGGTCACCACCGTGCAGGATGTCGTCGACGGCCTGCTGGGCGGCACCGTGGCAGAGCCTGTGGGCCAACTGCTTGACAGCCTGCTCAACCCCGGCAGCGGCACCCTTGCCACGGTCACCAGCGTGCTGGAAGGCCTGACCTCGGTCGAAGGCGGCCCACTGGGCGTGCTGACCGAGCTGGTCAGCGGCCTGACCCAGGTCGACGGCCAGGCGTTGCAACCGGTCATCGGCACCCTGAACGAGCTGATTGCCGGCTTGGGCAGCATCGGTGACGGTGGTGCCGGCGGCGGCCTGGGCGGTGGTCTGATCGGCAGCATCGTCGGCGGTGTGCTGGGCGGGTTGGTCCCCGGTGGCGGTGCCACCGACGGTGGCTTGATCACCACGGCGCAGGATGTCGTCGACAACCTGCTGGGCGGCACCGTTGCCGAACCCGTAGGCCAGCTGCTCGACAGCCTGCTCAATCCCGGCAATGGCACCTTGGCCACCGTGACGAATGTGCTGGAAGGCCTGACGTCGGTCGATGGCGGCCCGCTGGGCGTGCTGACCGAACTGGTCAGCGGCCTGACCCAAGTCGATGGCCAAGGGCTGCAACCGGTCATTGGCACCTTGAACGAGCTGATTGCCGGCCTGGGCAGCATCGGTGACGGCGGTGCTGGCGGCGGGCTGGGTGGTGGCCTGATTGGCACCGTAGTCGGCGGCGTGCTGGGCGGTCTGACGGGCGGCAATGGCGGCCTGCTCGGCGGCCTCACCGGAGAAAGTGGGCTGCTGGGTGGCCTGACTGGCGAAGGCGGCCTGCTCGGGGGACTGCTGGGCGCCGGCTCCGGCGGTAGCGACGGCAGCGGCGTGGTGACCACCGCGCAGAACATCGTCGGCGATCTGGTCGGCGGCACGGCCGCAGCACCGGTCAACGCGGTGGTCGGCAGCTTGCTGGATCCACAAAGTGGCGCATTGGCCCCTGTCACCAGCGTGGTCGAAAGCCTCACGAATACCGGCAGCGGCCCGCTCGGCACGGTTACCTCGGCCGTCAATGGTCTGACCCAAGTGCCCGGGCAGGCGCTGGAGCCGGTGGTTTCTGCTGTACACGATGTTGTCGCAGGTCTGAGCGGCGGCCTCAGCGCTGAAGGTGGCCTGCTTGGCGGCCTGACCGGCAACGGCGGTCTGCTGGGCGGTGTCGTCGGCGGCAATGGCGGCCTGCTGGGCGGCCTCACCGGAGAAGGCGGTCTGCTCGGTGGTCTGACCGGTGACGGTGGCCTGCTGGGCGGTGTGGTTGGTGGCGAAGGCGGCCTGCTTGGCGGCCTGACCGGTGACGGTGGTCTGCTGGGCGGTGTCGTCGGCGGCAATGGCGGCCTGCTGGGCGGCCTGACCGGCGAAGGCGGCCTGCTCGGCGGTCTGACCGGTGACGGCGGCCTGCTCGGCGGTGTCGTCGGCGGCAATGGTGGCCTGTTGGGTGGGTTGACCGGTGACGGTGGTCTGCTGGGTGGCTTGCTGGGCAATGGCTCTGGTGGTGCCGATGGCAGCGGCGTGGTCAGCACGGCGCAAAACCTGGTCGGTGATCTCGTCGGCGGCACGGTGGCTGCACCGGTCAACGCAGTGGTCGATACCCTCCTGGATCCGCAAAGCGGCGTCCTGGCGCCGGTGACCAGCATCGTTGAAGGCCTGACGAACACCGGCAACGGCCCACTAGGCGTCGTGACCTCGGCCGTTGATGGGCTCACCCAGGTGCCTGGCCCGGCACTGGAGCCGGTCGTCGCTGCGGTGCACGATATGGTCGCGGGTCTGAGCGGCGCCACCTCGGGTGGCGCGGTCGGCGGCTTGCTGGGCGGTTTGACAGGTGAAGGCGGTTTGCTCGGCGGCGTGCTGGGTGGCAACGGTGGGCTGCTGGCTGGCGTCACCGGCGAAGGCGGCTTGCTCGGCGGTGTCGTCGGCGGCAATGGCGGTCTGCTCGGTGGCCTGACCGGTGACAGCGGACTGCTAGGCGGCCTGCTGGGCTCCGGCACCGGCGGCGCCGATGGCAGCGGTGTGGTAACCACGGCGCAAAACCTGGTCGGCGATCTGGTCGGCGGCACGGTGGCAGCACCGGTGAACGCCGTGGTCGACACCTTGCTGGATCCGCAAAGCGGCGTCCTGGCACCGGTGACCAGCGTGGTCGAGAACCTGACCAGCACCAGCAGCGGCCCACTGGGTGTGGTGACCTCGGCGGTCAATGGCCTGACCCAGGAAACGGGCCAGGCGCTGGAGCCAGTGATTTCGACCGTGCACGATGTGGTCGCAGGTCTCGGTGGTGCCACCTCCGGCGGCACGGCGGGCCTGGGCGGTGTGGTCGGCGGCCTGCTGGGCGACCAGGGTGTGCTGGGCAGCGTGCTGGGCTCCAGCGGCACAACCGGTGGTCTGCTGAGTGGCCTGACCGGCAACAGTGGCCTGGTCGGCGGCTTGCTGGGTGGCAACAACGGCCTGCTCTCGGGCATCACCGGTGAGCACGGCGTCGTTGGCGGACTGCTGGGTGGTCAGGGTGTGCTTGGCGGTTTGCTCGGCGGCACGGCAGCGCCGCATCTGGCAGCCAGTAACGACAGCAGCGCCCTGCAGCCGGTAGCTACCGCCATCAGCAGCGTGGCCAGCGGTGATGCACACAGCGTGCTGCCGCAAGACCTGTTGCACCACCAGCTGGCCTGACAACCAGCGCGCTCCGCGTTGACCAGTGACCCGCTTCCATCCCATGGGTCTGCAGCGCTTGCCTGGCAACAGGCAAGCGCGGGGCCCCATCAAGGATTGCCATGTTCAAACATCTACCTCTCTCCGTCGCCGCCGTACTGGCTCTGAGCCTGACCGCCTGTGGCACCAGTTCCACCACCTCCAAACGCGAGGAACACCACTACGCGCTGTCCAAACCGGCGCCAGCCCCTGCCCAATCGGGCGTGGCACCGGTGGTGGCCACCGCTCAGCCCGGCAAGAAGGGCCCGGCCGACACGGCCCACATCGTCTATTTCGACTTTGACTCCTATACCGTGCGCCCGGCCGATCGCCCGATTCTGGAGAGCCATGCGCGCTGGATGCGCAGCCACCCTGGGCAATCGCTGACCCTGCAAGGCCATACCGATGCACGCGGCGGCATCGAATACAACCTGGCCTTGGGCCAAAAACGCGCCGAGTCGGTACGCAACAGCTTGCAGACCCTGGGGGTCGACCCCGCCCGTGTCGAGGCGGTGAGCTATGGCAAGGAACGCCTGGCCGATACCGGTACCAGCGAAGAGGCCCACCAGCGCAACCGCCGGGTCGAGTTCGAGTACCGCTGAAAGCCGCGCTGCATGGCGCCCTGCCGCGCCCTGCCCCTTCCCCTGCATCTGCCCCTGGAGGACGCGTGTTGGCGCACCAAGCAACCCACCGCTGGAGCAAACAGCCCAGCCTGGTCCAGCAACTGGGCCTGGGCCTGGACTACCTGAAAACCCGCACCAGCCCCCTGCCCGAGCCCTTCGGCGATTGCATCCTGCTGCTGAGCGTGGCCACACCGGGCGAGCCCGTAGCCACCTTCTATGTGCGCCGTGCCACCTTGGATGCCGCCTGGCGCGCAGGCACCACGCAAGTGCGGCAATGGGCCTGGAGCCGCAGCCTTGACTGCCTGGAGCTGCGCATCGACTGGCCCTTGCATATCAGTGCGCTGCAAGGCGGCGCCTCATCGGCCAGCCCGCAGCCTGCGGTATCGGCCTGGGCCCTGGCCGACGAGAGCCTGGAGCAGGTCCAGCTGGTGCCGCCTCAGCGCTGGCCAGCAACTGCGCCGGCGCCCAGCACCTGGTTGCCGGGCATGGCCGAGCCGCCAGGCAGCCTGCCCCGCGCGCACTGGCTGCTGCATCTGCAAGGCCTGTTTGTGAACAGTGAAGGCGGCCTGACCCAGCTGCCACGCTCCGTTGCGGCCCCTTTATCCAATGCGGTACCTGTAGCTGCACCTACCACGGCGATGACGACTGCAGCTGCCACTTCCCGCAGTTCCAGCCTGCCGATCGCTGAAGCCAGCCTCGCCATGCTGCAGGCGCTGGCCGTGCCAGAGCCCGCGCTGAGCCCCTGGAACCCGGAGCGACTGGAAGCCTTTTGCGCCCGGCTCTATGCACTGCTGCTGGTGCAGCAGCACTATCAGCAACAGCCGGGTGACTCCGCCACCTTGCAACGCGGTCTGTCCCAGCTGCTGGGCCGTGCTGCGATGCAGCTGTGCCAGCAGATCCAGCATCCGCAGCAAGCGCAGGCCCATGGCCTGCCCCATGCGCTATGCCTGCTGGTACTGGCCCGCTATGTGCAGGCCCACCGGGCAGAGCCACAGGCCAGCTTGCTGCCGCTGATGGCGCAGTTGGCACAGCGCATTGCGCCCAGCACAACGCTGGCGGCCCACCGCGACTTGCAACCACCGCTGCCCTCCCCCACACCCGCTGCGCTGGCACCCGCCTGGCGTTATGTCGCGCTGGCCGCCTATGCCGATTGCCTGGACTCCCAGACATCGCTGCCAGCCCAGGCGGCCCTGCCTACGAAGGCGCTGACTGCCAAGCGCTCCGGCACAGCCACCAGTGATACCGGCATGCCAGGCATGGCAAGCCCTGAGATGGCGGCGCTGGAAGCCATGACCCGCCATTGGCTGCAGTGGCATTTGCTGGCCCACGGCGGCGCCTCCACCCCACTGCCCGATTGGTCACTGATCGCAGTGGCTGAGTTGGCCCTGCAACCCGGGCTGGCCACGGCCCGCCGCCACTTGCAAGGCTGCAGCTGGCTGGCGGCGCTGCGCAAACCCCTGCAAACCCATCTGCCGCAACACATCCACCCTGAAACCGCCATGTTTGTCGCGCCCGAATCCCGGGAGCAGGCCGCCTTTATCGAACCATTTATCAGTACAAACCCTTTGCAAACCAGCAGTTGGCGCACTTACCAATGGATTCACCACATTTCTGTTCCGCAATTAATAAATTTTGATTAGCAAATAGCGATATTTTGTTGAACATTTACATAGAAAAAAGCTTCAAGTAAACCACTTCGGCAATATTTAACTAAACCCCATATTTAGTATCTGGGAGGGAGACATTTGCCATAAAAAAATACAATTTCTTACGAACAGTGTTCGGGGATATGTTTGATAAAAATCAAAGTAAATTAGCGCAAATGGCGGACAGAACCGCAGTTAGTTTTCCGAGTTAATAAGAAAAACCAATAACTAGATAAGTGCTTTTGTGCAGCGCAACAGTAGATCGCTGAGAGGAATTGGGAGAGACCAACATGATCGAGTACCTGCTACCCCGCGCCTTGGTGTCACGCACCGAAGCGACGGCGCAGGCCCAGGAGGCCGAAGCGCCAACGGCCAGCCCGTTTGCCTCTGCCATCACGACCTCGTTCGCCAACGCCAAAGGCCATTTGCACCAGGCTGCCTGGTTGTCGTTGCCCATCAGCCTGCTCGGCCTTCTGCCTTCCATCTTCTTGCTGCAGGTCTACAACCGGGTGATCTCGCGCGGCGGTACCGCCACCCTCACCGCCATGGTGGCCGGTGTGCTGTGCATGTTGGCACTGGAGCTGTACCTGCGCCGCAGGCGTGCCCGTGCGCTGCGTGAGGCGGGCGCCACGATTGACCGTGAAGTCTCCCAAAGCCTGATGCGCTCCATGCTGGGCCACCCCCTGCTCACCTTGGAGCAGCGCTCTTCCACGCAATGGTTGCAACTGTTCCGCGATGTGGGCGCGATGCGCTCCTGCATCTCGGGCGGCGTGGCCTCGTCCTTGCTGGATTTGCCCATGGCCTTGCTCGCGCTGATCGTGATCGGCATCATCGCCTGGCCCGTGCTGCCGGTGATCGTGGTGGCCATGGTCGTGCTGGGCGTGCTGGCCTGGTGGTGGGCCGATGAGGTGCGCAGCGGCCGGGTGGAAGAAGTCGAGCAGGCGCGCCAGCTGGACCGGGGCACGGCCGAGATCTGCAATGCACGTGGCACCCTCAAGGTGCTGGGCTACGATGCGGCGGCCCAGCAGGCCTGGCAGTCCGGCTACGACCGCTGGCTGGCCGAGAGCTTCGACAAGAACGGCGAAATGGAAAACGCCAAGGAAACCAGCCATGTGCTGCTGACCTTTTTCTCGATGGCCGTCATCACCGTCGGCGCACTGGCCATCAATGCGCAGTGGATGAGCATCGGCAGCCTGATGGCGGTGAACCTGTTGTCGGGCAAAGCCTTGGGCCCCATTGCCCAGCTGGCCAGCAACTGGCGCTCGCTGGCCCGGGCCAACGAGGCCACCGCCCGCCTGCAAGAAGCGCTGGAAGAGCCGCTGGAGCCCGAGAGCCAGCGCATTGCGCTGCCCCGCCCGCGCGGTGTGTTCCGCCTGCAGCAGGCCAGCTTTCAGTACCCATCGGGCCATCTGGCGCTGGACCAGGTGTCACTGCAGATCGGCCCCGGCGGCATCCATGCCATCCTGGGTCGCAATGGCGCTGGCAAATCCACGCTGGCCAAGCTGCTGGCCGGTCTCTACCAGCCCACGCAGGGCAGCATCTCGATCGACGAATACGACATGGCGCAGTTCCCGCGCAATGATCTGGGTCGTTGGGTGGGCTGCCTGGCCCAGCAGACCTACTGGTTCAGCGGCCCCATCGTCGATATTCTGCGCATGGTCAGCCCCGATGCCGATGACGGCCAGATTTTGGCGGCTTGCCAACTGGCAGGCGCGCACAGCTTTATCAGCCGCCTGCCCCAGGGCTACCAGACGGTATTGGGCGAAGGCGGCGCGGGCCTGTCGGCCGGTGAGCTGCGCAAGCTTGGCCTGGCCCAGCTGTTTTTGCGCAACCCCTCTGTGCTGATCCTGGATGAGCCCAGCAACGACCTGGATTTCGAAAGCGAAACCGCCCTGCTGCAGACGCTGCGCCAGATTGCGACCAAGCACACGGTCATCATCGTCACCCATTCGCTGCGCGTGGCATCGCTCGCCCAGCATATCTACCATGTGCGCGGCGATGGCCAGGTCGACCAGGGCCAGCCGGAACAGATGCTGCCGCTGCTCTTTGGCGTCAGCACCAAGCCAGCGGCTGCCGCCAACGAGGCCACCGCATCGCGCAGCGCTGCAGCCGCCGCCAAGCCATCGGCGACAGCCGGCCCGGCCCAGCCCCAGGAGTTGGCCTCATGACGGCCCGCTCCCTCCACGACCTGCCCCAGGTGCTGCAAAATCTGGAACGCGCACCTGCGCCCGGCACACCTGGACCCGGTCGCAATCAACGCCGTATCGTGCTGGCAGCCTTGGGCGCGCTGGTGCTGGTGGGCTTGTTCTACCCCGTGGAGAACGTGGTGGTTGCGACAGGTCAGGTGATTCCTTCGGACCGCGTGCAGACCGTGCAGCATCTGGAAGGCGGCATCGTCACCAGCGTCCATGTCAAGGAAGGCCAGGAAGTGCACAAGGGCGAGCCGCTGCTGGAGATTGACCTGGGCGGCAGCAGCCTGAACCTGGAACAGCTCACGGCCCGCAATGGCACGGCGCAAGCCAGCCGCACCCGCCTGACGGCCGAGAGCCAGGGCCTGGCGCTCAAGGCTTCTGATTTCCCTGCGGAGCTGGAGAGCAAGATTGTGCGCGCCGAGATGGGTGCCTTCACCTCGCGGGCGCTGGAATACCAGGGCAGCCTCGCATCCAGCCAGGCCATGCTGCTGCAAGCCCGGGGCGATGTGGCCCAAAGCCAGGCCCGTATCGATGGCCTGCGCAACAGCCTGGCACTGCATGAGCAAGAAGCCGGCATTGCGCAGCAGCTGGCAGCCGAGCAGCTGATTGGCCAACTGGAAGTGCTGGACAAGCAGCGCGCCCTGACCCTCGTGCGCACCGATCTGGCGGCCGCCGTGCAAAGCCTGGTCAGCAACCGCGCCAAGGTCGAGCAGGCCCAGGCCAAGATTTTGGAAACCCAGGGCGGGTTCCGCCGCCGCGCCTCCGAAGAGCTGGCCCAGACCGAGCGCGAACTGCTCAGCCTGAGCGAGGACTTGTCTCGCGCCCGCAACCAGCGCAGCCGCACCGTCGTGCTGGCCCCGACCGATGGTGTCGTCAAAGGCTTGCGCAGCTCGGGCGCCGGCTGGGTGGTCAAGCCCGGCGAGGCGATCTTGGAAGTGGTACCTGACAAAGACGAGGTCATCGTTGAAGCGCGCCTGAACCCGGCCGACCGGGGCTATGTGCGCGCGGGCCAGGAGACCAAGGCCAAGGTCAGCGCCTATGACTACCTGCGCTATGGCTTTGTGCCTGGCAAGGTGACCCTGGTATCGGCCGATGCCGACCATGATCCGAATGTGCCCGATTCGCCCTCGTATTTCCGCATCCAGGCCAGCCTGAGCCAACCCTGGGTCGGCCGCAAGGACAACCGCATCACCACCGGCATGCAGGCCGAGCTCGATCTGCTGCTGGGCCGCGAACCCTTTATCTGGTACCTGCTGCGCCCCGTGCTGCATATCCAGAGCGAAGCTTTCCGGGAGCCTTGAGCCATGCGCCTCTTTGCCCCACTGCCCCTCTACGGTCTGCCGACCGGCCAAGCTGCCAACGCGCCCGCCACCTACCTGGCCGCCCAGCCCCGGCTGGCCTGCGCTGGCCGCGCCGAGCCGCATGGCGCTGGCGTGTGGGGCATTGTTTGTGCGCTCACCATGGCCTTGTCCAGCGGTGATCTGCAGGCGCAGGGGTTCTCCGACGGCAGCGTGCCCACGCAAGGCTCCAACCAGGCCGATGCCACACCGGTGCTGGAGATGCCGGTCCGCGTGCAGATGGCCGAGCCTGCTATCGAAAGCAGCGAGAGCGCAGCAGACATTGCCAGCAGCGCCGCACCTGAGGCAACTGCAGCCCTGCCAGCGCCCCCGCAAGCCGCAGCCGTCGTAGCTGCCAGCACCGGCCCGTCTGCCCCATTGCAGATGGCACCCAAACTGTTGCCCAGCACCTTGGCCGGTAACTCGTCGCAGCAGCAGCTGCTGACCGCGCTCTACACCATGCTCAGCGAGCACCCCGATGTGCGCAAGGCGCGCGCTGCGGTGGAATCGGCGGGCTATGACACCCACACGGCAGAGGGCGCACGCTGGCCGACCTTCAAACTCGGTACCTCGGCTGGCAATGCGGCCCTGCCCCAGGGCGGGCGCCGCAGTTCGTACACGGCGGTGAATGCCGAGGTACGCATGAACCTGCTCGACGGCGGCGCCATCAGCGCCGGCATCGATTCGGCCCAGGCCATGGAAGCCGCGCAGGGCAGCGCCCTCTACACCACCCGCCAGAATGTGCTGCTCGAAGCGCTGTCGGCCTTGCTGGAGCTGCACCGCTTCCAGACCAAGGCACGCATTGCCTCCGAGTCGGCCGAGATCATCGGCCAACTGGCCCGCGTGGAAGAACGCCGCGCCGAACTGGGCGCCGTGGGCCGCAATGATCTGCGCCAGGCCGCCTCGCGCCGCGCCAGCGCGCTGGCTCAGCAGAACGCACTGGAAGCCCAGCGTATCGATGCGCAAGCCCGCTTTACCCGCTACTTCAACTACATCCCCAGCCTCTCCTGGCTGCCCGAGCCCCAAGTGCCCAGCTTCTGGGTGCCGACCAACGAGCAGGCCGCTCTGCTGGCGGCAGAAGCGCAAAGCGCCGAGCTGCGCGAGATCGGCCACCTGATCGCGCGTGCCGAGGCCGAGGTCGACCGCAGCAAGGCCCAGCGCTGGCCCACGGTCGCCGCCGTCGTTTCGCACACCCGCGACCCCAAGAGCGTCCTCTACACCGAAGGCACGCGCTATGGCGTGGAGCTGAACTGGAACTTTGGCAATGGCTTTGAGCTGCGCGACCGCATCCTCAAGGCCATCACCGAGCTGCAGGCCCAGCAGGCCCAGCAAGAGGCCGTGCGCCGCCAGGTACAGGAGGCCGCGTCCTCCGCCTGGGGCCGCTGGCAAGCGGGCCGCGCCCGCGAGAGCCAGCTGCGCGATGCCGTGCGCGAAGCCAGCGCCGCCTTTGATGGCTACCGCCGCCTGATGGAAGTGGGCCGGGGCAACCTCTCGCAGGTGCTCGATGCCCAGCTGGATGTGCAGCGCCTGATGCTGGACGCCGCCGACGCCATGTATGACCAGCGCATCAACGAACTGCGCCTGACCCGCACCACCGGCCAGTTGCTGCCCCGCGACTTGCCCGAGCACTGGCTGGACCAGCTCTTTGCCCAGCGCTCTGCGAATGCCCCCGCGCCTGCCACCGCGCAGCGCCCCTTTGCCGGCCCTGGCTCCACGCCACTGGCCAGCAGCCGCGCAGCCCCTGCCCGGCCCGGAACACCCTACACCTCTCCCCCTGTTTTGACGGCACAGCACCTGCCGCTGCGCCTGGACCACCGATGGGACACGCAGCTGCTCAGCCAGCCGCAAGGCCCTGGTGCGCCGCGCGCCCTGCGCTGGTAAGAGGTACTGGTTTCCACAGCGACTGGCGCTTGCCCACGCCTGCCACTGTTTTTCAGCTGGGCTATGTAAATGGAGAGCATCATGACCAACATCATCAAGAACTTCTGGAACGATGAAGAAGGCGCGACCGCCATTGAGTATGGGTTGATTGCGGGGCTGATTGCCGTGGCAATTATTGGAGTGCTGACCCTTATGGGCACAAATTTGACTGCACTGTTCACCACCATCAGCAATGCGCTTAGCGAAGCCGCCACTTCAGGCAGCGGCGGAGGTGGTGGCAGTAATTGAGCAATCAACCGTGGCTACCTCAATTTTCACCTGGATCCTGCTGCTATGGCTAGCTGCCATAGCAGTCATGGACCTGCGCAGCCGCAAGGTGCGCAACTGGATGGTGCTGCTGGGCCTGGCGGCCGGCCTGGCAGCACTGTTCGGAGGTGTTCAACCGTTCGATCTGCTGGCCTGGCAAGGCCTGGCGGGGATGGCGGTGGCCTTTGCCGCTTTGCTGCCGCTCTATGCCATCCGTTGGATGGGCGCCGGCGATGTCAAGTTTGCAGCGGTGGCGGGGCTTTGGTTTGGCCTGTCGGCCCATCTGCTGGTGATCTGGCTAGCTGCCAGCGTGCTGGCCGGTCTGCATGGCGTGGCGGTGCTCGCATGGCGCAATCTGGTAATCAGTCCCCAAGGGGCATTCCTTCAAGCCAAGCTGCCCTTGCGTTGGGCACCACTGCTGCAGCCTGCAACTGCAAGTGGCACCGATGCCGCTGCACCCAGTCGCTCATCGGGACCTGCACGCAGCATCCCCTATGCAGGCTATATGGCCCTGGTCGCCATCGTGCTGCTGCTGCGCAACGCAGACCCTGTCAGCGGATAAAGGCAAGCAGATATGGCCACCAAAACCCTGTCCATTTTTCATGTGCTTTGCTGTCGCCCCCCGGGCCGCATGCGCTGCCGCGACAGCAAAGCATATGCCGTCTTAACCCTCTAGGAGCCCCCGACCATGAACCTCACCAAGATACTTGCCGGCCTGCTGCTGGTACTGGCCTTGGCCCTGGGGCTGGGCGCATTGTTGCTGGGTCGCCAGTCGGCGAATCGACCCGCTGCACCGATCACGGACGCCAGCAGCGGCGCGACCAACCAAGCTGCGACGACCTACGCCGTTGTGGTGGCCGCCAAAGCCATTACCGCTGGCCAACGACTGGTGGCTGATGATCTCAAGATCGCCCAGTTGCCGGTGGCGGTGGCCTCTAGCTTCGCTACGACTGATGAACTGCTGGGACGCACCACCACGATGGCTCTTGCGCCCGATGCGCCCCTCTTTGAGCAGCAACTGATCAGTGGCCTGGCGCTGCAGGTCGAGCCCGGCCAGCGCGCGGTGTCCGTCGGCATCCGCGAGGCCATGGCCGCAGGCCACCATGTACGCCCCGGCGATTTTGTCGATGTGTTCTTCACCCTGGATGGCAAGACCGACGCGGCCGAGGTCGACAGCCAGACCCGGCTGCTGCTGGCACGCAGCCGTGTGCTGGCCTATGGGGCAGCGAGTGTTGAAAACCCACCGCTCACGCAGACCCAGCGCCAGCAGGAAGAGCAAGAGGCTGCCAAGACCGGCAGTAGCAACGCGACCCGGCGCAATACGCAAGACGCCCAGGCGGCGCGCAATGCCGCCACCGCCGTGCTGGCCGTGCCCTTGCAAGATGTGGAGCGCCTGACCCTGGCCGAGAAATATGGCCAGCTCAGCCTGGCACTGCGCCACCCCGATGACAGCCGCGTGCCCGACCCGGCCTTGTTCGCCACCTTGCCCACCGCGCTGCAGCCGGTGGCGGGCAAGCTGGCCAAGGGCGAGCAGTTGCAGGACATCGACCGCTCCTTTGCCGGCCTGCGCTTCAAGGACCTGGCAACGGGGGCCGACAGCAAACCGGCGCGCCGCCCTCCCACTATCACGCAGGCCAAGGCGCCCGCTTCAGCTGCGCCCATTGCGCCACCACGCTCGCTGGAGGTGTACCAAGGCGGCAGCGTGCAGACCGTACGTTATTGATGGCAGCTGGGGTTGTCAGCCCCGGTTGACCGCGCCAGCACAGGCGCACACGGGCCCGCAAGGCCCGGAACCAGAACGAGACAGACGAGGGAACCGACTATGAGAACTACCGCACTCGCATCCGCCGCCGGGCTGCCCCTGCTGGTCAGCGCCTTGGCCGTGCAGGCCCAGACTGTGACGCCCGCTGCCCATAGCGCGCAGCCCCTGGCGCTGGTGCAAGGCCAGCAGCAACTGTTCAAACCCGGCATCGCCATTGCACGCATTGCCATTGGCGACCCTGCGGTGCTGGATGTGCAGGTGCTGGGAGAACTGCCCCAGACCGGCAAGCCCGCCGCAGGCAAGGCAGCAAGCCAGCGCCCCGCCCGCCATGCCGAGCTGCTGCTGACCCCCAAGACGGCAGGCAGCACCACCTTGATGGTTTGGCCCAGCCAGGGCGAGCCCCAAACCTGGAATGTGGTTGTCAGCGGACCGCGCCTTTTGCTCGAGCGCCGCCTGTCCTCCATGCCCGAGCATGCCCGTGCTGCGGCAGAACTGGCCGTGATGGCTCCCAAGGGCACCCCGCTGGCGGACCGTTCCCAGATCGATGTGCGCAGCAACACTGTGCAGGTCGATGTACAGGTGGTGGAGTTCAAAAAATCAGCGATGCGGCGTGCCGGCGTGCAGCTCAACAGCGGCGGCGCCAATGACCATGGCTTCCAGTTCGGGGTCTATACCCCAGGCAGCAATGGCAGCAGCAGTGGCTCATCCAGCGGTGGCAGCAACAGCGGCAGCGGCAGCGACGGAGGCACCTCCGCCATTGCCAGCGCGATGAACCTGGTGCTCGGCTTTGGGCGGGCCTTCAGTGGTCGGGGCATCACCGCGCAGCTGGGTTTTCTGGAGGGCAATGGCCTGGCGCGTGTGCTGGCCAAGCCCACCCTGGTGGCCCAAAGCGGCCAGACTGCGAGCTTCCTGGCCGGCGGAGAAATTCCCATCCCCGTGCCCAGTGGCGGCAGCAACAATATTTCCATCCAGTACAAGGAGTTTGGCGTCAAGCTGCAGCTGACTCCCACCATCCTGTCCAACGAGCGCATCGCGCTCAAGGTGGCGCCCGAGGCCAGCGACCTGGACTACACCCAGGGCGTGACCATCAACGACATTTCGGTGCCGGCGTTGCGCACTCGCCGTGCCGACACCTTTGTCGAGCTGGCCGATGGCGAGAGCTTTGTCATTGGCGGGCTGGTTAGCCGCTCGACCCTGTCCAACGTCAACAAGGTGCCGCTGCTGGGCGACCTTCCCATTCTGGGCACCTTCTTCAAGAACCTCAACTACTCGCAGGAAGAGACCGAGCTGGTGATCATCGTCACCCCCCGCCTGGTGCAGCCGCTGCCAGCGGGCACTAACCTGGAGGCACTGCTGCCCGGCGCCCAGCAAGAGCGGCCCAACGCTGCTGGCGTCTGGGCACCGTATGCCGTGGGCGCGCCCTATGCCAACTCGCCCCTGCCCGGCTTTTCGTACTGATGCCATGAACAAGGATTCTCTCGCCCCCCACAGCGCAGGCCCAGCGGCCGAGAACCCGTCGCTGGCCGACCTGCTCACCCCCAGGCCCGGGCAGGCCAAACCTGCGCCAGCGGATGCCGCAGAGCGCCCAGCCTTGCGCGCCGTGCCCCCATCGCTGACGCCGGTACCTGCCAGCACTGAACACCCGACTGACAACCCAGCCACCGTGCCCTTGCTGCTGGTCCAAGCCCCCCAGCCGCAAGGTGCGCTGGCACTGGTCTGGATGCAGCGCCTGCTCGGCGGTGCCCAGCCCCACCTGGCGCCCAGCCTTTATACGGTGGTGGAGCAGGTGCAGCACCTGCAGCCCCAGGCGGTGCTGGTGCAGTTCGACTGCTCGAATGTCGAGGCGGCCACCGCACTGGTGGGCCAGCTGCAGCAGACATTTCCGCATATTCCGAGGGTGGCAATTGGCCATGCACAGGATGCCCAGTGCCTGCTGGCAGCGCTGCGCGCCGGCGTGCAGGATTTTCTCGACCTGGATGCACCGATGGAGCCGGCCCAGCGCGTGATCAGCCAATTGCTGGCGCGCCCTGCCGCCGTGGACCACCGCCGTGCCGATGCCGCGCCCATCACTGCGCTGCTGTCGGCGCGGGCAGGCCTGGGCTGCAGCCTGCTGGCATCCCACCTGGCCTGGCATCTGCAAGAAGGCCTGAGCCCCGCGCATTCCCCCAAGGCCGCTGCACCCGCCGCCCATGCGGCCGACGAACAATCGCTGCACACGCTGTTGCTGGACATGGGCAGCTCCGGCGGCGACTGCGCCATCTACCTCAACACACCGGGCGAGTTCAGCCTGGCCGATGCGCTGAGCCAGCAGCGCCGCCTGGACAAGCGCATGGCGGCCAGTGCGCTGTCGCGCCACCCCAGTGGCCTGAGGCTGCTGACCATGCCCCGCCATGCCGCGCCGCCCGCAGCGGGCGAGATTGATGCCTTGGTGCAGCGCCTGGGCCAGTATTTTGAGCACCTGGTACTGGACCTGGGTACCGATACACCCTTGCCGCTGATGGCCGAGGTGCTGCCCCAAGCCAGCGAAATCTGGCTGGTCTGCGACCAGAGTGTGGCCAGCGTGGTCTGGACGGCCGAGCTGCTGCAGCAATTGCAGGCCATCGGCATTGCGCCCGAGCGCATCGAGCTGATTGTGAACCGCCACGACAGCCGGCTGGAGCTGGCGGCTGCGCACATGGCCGCGCAGCTGCAGCTGCCGTTGCTGGCCAGCATCCCCGAGCGACGCCGCCCCTTGATGCAGGAGGTCAACCGGGGCCAGCTGCTGCAGGCGCAGCGCCGCAGCGAGCCCTATGTGAAGGCCGTTGGCCAGTTGGCTGAGCAGTTGCTGGCCGAGCACCACCCACAGCGCCTGGGCCACCGCAGCAGCGCGGTCGGACCCTTGCAATACCTTCTCCATCGCCTGCGCGGACAGTGAACACCCTATGACGACCACGGACCACCACACCTCCGCCTCGGCTGCCAACGAGAACTTGCAGCATGCCCAGCTGCTCGCTGATCTGAAGAACCATGCCTATGAGCATTTGCTCAGCCGCATCGAGGAGCTGGGCGCGGAGTTTGGCCGCTGGTCGCAGGCGGCGATTGCGCAGTTTGTAAAGCTGGAGCTGGACAGCTTTATCCGCCTGCATGCGGTACCCGTCAATGAGCAGGAGGCCCGGCAAGTGTCCGAGGCGCTCAGCCGCGAGCTGACCGGCCTGGGCCCGCTGCAACCGCTGCTGGAAGACCCGCGCGTCGAGGATGTGCTGATCAATGGCTACCAGGACATCTATGTCTCGCGCGGCGGCTTGCTGGAGCGCGAAGCCTCGCACTTCAAGGACGACGAGCATGTGCTGCGCATCGTGCGCCGCATTCTGGCACCGCTGGGCCGGCGGCTGGACGAGTCCAGCCCCATGGTCGATGCCCGCCTTCCCGATGGCGGCCGTATCAATGTGATCATCGGCCCACTGGCCATCGATGGTCCCACCGTCTCGATCCGCAAGTTTCGCAAGGATCCGCTGACCCCCAAGGACCTGGTGCAGCTGGGCAGCTTCAACGAAGACATCTGCCGCATTCTGGAGATGGCCGTCAAGGCCCGCTGCAATATCCTTGTGAGTGGTGGCACCAGCTCGGGCAAGACCTCGCTCCTCAACGCGCTGGCCAGCTTTATCCCCAGCAACGAGCGCATCGTGACCATTGAGGACACCGCCGAGCTGGCTCTGAACCACAACCATGTAGTGCGGTTGGAGAGCCGCCCGGGCAGCTTTGATGGCTCAGGCCATGTGAGCATCCGCGACCTGCTGGTCAACAGCCTGCGCATGCGGCCGGACCGCATCATCGTCGGTGAGGTGCGCAGTGGCGAAGTGCTGGAACTGCTGCAGGCGATGAACACCGGCCACGATGGCTCCATGGGCACCATCCATGCCAGCTCGCCGCGTGAATGCCTCTACCGCGCCGAGATGCTGGCCGGCTTTGCCGGCTTTCAGGGCAGCGAAGTGAGCCTGCGCCGCCAGATTGCCAATGCGGTGGACTTTATCGTGCAAATCGGCCGCCTCTCCAATGGCCGGCGCCGCCTGCTGTCGCTGACCGAAGTGACCGGCATGACGGACAACATGATCTCCACCCAGGAGCTCTACCGCTACGAAGCGCAGACGGGGCCGGATGGCCAGGAGCAGGACCACTGGGCTTCCATGGGCATCTCGCCCCATTCGCCCAAATTGCTGGCCTGGTGGCGGGGCCAGCAAGCCAGCAGCAACGGAGGGACGCGATGAACCTGCACCCCGCCGTCCTGGTCATTGGCGCAGTCGCCTGCGGCTTGCTGGCCTTGGCGCTGTGGTTGTTCTCGCGTGCACATCAGCAGCAGGCACAGCAATCGATTGCGGGGCATATGCAGCGCAGCCGCGATATCCAGCGCGATCTGCTGGCTGCCTCGCCGGCTATGCCCATGCCGGGCATGGCACCAGGTTCCGCAAGTGCTCCGGCTGGCCTGTCGTTGCCCCCCTCCACCCCCACGGCGCGGCAATGGCTCTATGACCGGCTGGGCTTTGGCGCCTGGGGCATGGCACCTCGCAGCCTGGTGCTGATCGCGATGCTAGGCCTGGGGATCTGCGCGCTGGTCGCGCTGCAGGCGGGAGCGATGCCGGCTGTGCTGGTGTTCGCGGTCTATACGCTACTGACCTGGTTTGGTATCTGGCACCGCGTCAGCAAACGTCGCGCCAAGATGCTTTCCCAGCTGCCCGGTTTTCTGGACAACATGGTGCGGCTGATCTCGATTGGCAATTCGCCGCATGCCGCTTTCCAGTTTGCCAGCGGCAATGTGACCGAACCACTGGGTTCGGCACTGCAGCATGTCAATGCATCGCTCAGCGTCTCGCCGGATCTGGGGCAGGCCATGAGCCAGTTGGAGCGCACCTGGAAGCTGCCCGAATTTGGCTTGCTTGCCGCTGTTTTCCGGATGAGCACGCGCTATGGCGGACGGGTTGACCAGGTGCTCGAACGCGTATCGGCCTACATTCGCGACCGCCAGTCAGCCGAGCGCGAGCTGCATGCGCTGTCGGCCGAGGTCCGCCTTTCTGCCTGGGTACTGGCCTTGCTGCCCATCGTCGTGGGCACCTTGATCATGCTGCTCAACCAGGGCTACTTCATGCGCATGTGGAACGACGGCACGGGCCAAAAGATGATTTATGCCGCAGCGGGGCTGGAGGTATTTGGCTCTTTTCTGCTGTACCGCCTGGCGCGCCTGAGGTAAGGAGCCGACAGATGACCCTACAGAACATGCTTCGCGACTGTCTGACTTCTGGGTGGACCTGCGCAGAGGGGCTGAATTGCGTTCAGCACATCAGCGCTTGCAGCCAGGGAGGACGCCCATGAGCAGCCAACAACTCTGGATCGCCAGCCTGGTACTCGCATGCCTGGGTCTGGGGATTTTGGCCACCCTGCTGCTGCGCCGCGAACAGCGCACAGCCCGGGCTCAGCAACGGGTGGCGCAACTGCTGCAGCAGCGGGAGGCAGCAGGGGGCCTTATCCAGCCATTCCCGATGCCCGGCCTGCAAGCGATGCCTTTGCCCAGCACCTCATCGCAATCTGAGCAGGATGCCACCCAACAGGTCATTGACCGCCTCAAGCGCCCGGCCTGGTTGGACAGCAGTCTGTCCAAAGCCTTGTTTGCCGACGAAGACCGCAAGCTGATGGAGCAAGCGGGTATCGAGATGGCGCGTGGTGGCTTGATGTTTGTCGCCTGGCGTACGGTGCTGTGCCTGGTTTTGCCAGCCCTCGTGCTGCTGCTTCTGCAACCTCAAGGCCTGAAGGCCATGATCTACGCCTTTTTGGCATTCGGGCTGGGGCTGATGCTGCCCAAGTGGTACTTGCGCTCCAAAGCCACTAATCGCCGCAAGCAGGTGGTGGAGGAACTGCCGCTGTTTGTCGACCTGCTGCGCCTGCTGCAAGGCGTGGGCCTGAGCATTGACCAGAGCCTGCATATTCTGGCCTCCGAGTTTGGCAGTGTGCTCTGCGTGCTGAGTGCCGAGCTGGGCTTGGCGAACCGGCTCTACAGCTCGGGCCGCACACGCGAGCAATCGCTGCAGCGCCTGGCCATGCTGGGGGCCGACGATGATATGAGTGCCGTCGTCAACCTGCTGGTGCAGGTGGACCGGCATGGTGGCGCGGTACAGGAGCCGCTGCGCGAATTCAGTGTTCGCCTGCGCGAAAAGCGCCAGGCCAACTTCAAGGAAAAGATTGGCACGATAACGGTCAAGATGACCGGTGTGATGGTGCTGACCTTGTTGCCAGCCTTGATCGTGATCACTGCTGGCCCCGGCTTTACCGCGGTGATCCGCTCACTGTCGACGATGGGAGGGAAATAAACATGCACCATAACTTCGGCAGCATCCGAACAAGGGCAATGCCGCTGCTGGCCTTGGCCGCCGCGCTGATGACCGGCTGCGCATCCAAACGCCCACAAGGCTATGGCGCGGCGGAGCAAAGCACGGCAGCCCAGGCCCAGCAGCAAATGGAAAAAGCCGCGCAGCTGACCCAGATCGACCCACAGCAAACCTACCTGAACCTGATCCGCCAGATGCAGCAGGCCAACCAGTGGTATGCCTCGCTGGCCCACACCCAGGCCTTTGAGCGCCAATATGGCAGCCAGCCGCAGATAAGGCTGATGCGCGCCGATGCACTGCGCAACACGGGCCAAGGACCACTGGCTGAGCAGGGTTACCAGGCCTTGTTGGCGGATCCCGACAGCAGCACGGTGGCGCGTGCCCGGCGCGGCTTGGGTCTGTTGTATGCCAGCCAGGGCCAGTACCCCAACGCCATTGCGCAGCTGGAGATGGCACGCCAGATCAACCCGATCGATGCCGATGTGCTGAGCGACCTGGCCTACGCCCATATGCTGGATGGCCAGACGGAGGCCGCCCACCTGCCGGTACTGCAAGCAGCGCAGCTCGCCCCGGCCAACCCACGCGTGCAGCTCAACCTGGCGCTGTATCTGATGGCCAGCGACCAGAAGGCGCAGGCCTCACAGCTGCTGCAAAAGCTCAGCCAGCCACCTGCCAAGAATGTGCCTGCACTGATCGACGCGAATTCGATGCAGACCTTGCAGGCCCAGTTGCAGACCGTGCAGACCGCCATGCGCCGGCGTAATGGTGCTGAGTTGCCAGCGCCTGCACCAGCTGCTGCGCCCTTGGTGGGCAGTGCGGCGCTTGCGGCCAGCCCGCTTACCGTTCCGGCTACAGCCCCCGCTGCAGCCCCCTTTTCAGCGCCATCCGACCTGCCTGCTGCGGGCCATGGCACTGCCCTGCCCACTGCCTTGCGCAGCACAGCCGCTGGCGACGACAGCCCGCACATCGCCGCGCCTCCGGCACGCCCCATCGCGCCTTAGCACCACCAGGAGTTTTCCATGTCACCTTCACTTTCTTTCCCCACCTGGCGTGCCGTTCTGCTGGGTCTTGCTGCTTGCGCGGGCTTCACAGCCCACACCGCCCATGCCGAATCCAGCCGCGCTGTGGCATCGGTCGAAGCCGAGGTTCCCAGCCTGGATCTGAGCCGGCAAGCGCCGGTGGTGGAGGTCCCCGAGCGCGCTTCGCCCGCCACGCAGCCCTACATCCCACTGGCTACGGAGAACAGCAACCTTTCGCTGGAAAACCCGGTCATCTGGCGCAGCCGCCCGATCATCATCGGCAACGCCACCGAGCGCCTGCTGGCCATGCAGACGGCCTCGCGTGGCGCACACCCCCGCCCCATCGATGGCGAGCAAGCCAGCCGCAGCTACCAGCGCTATCTCAAGAGCTTTGAGACCAAGATCCCCGAGCGCTTTGAGACTGGCCTGGATGTGAAGCAATAAGCCCAGGCCCCAGGAGCCCGCCATGCGCCTGCACCCACCTCCGTCCATGCACCGCTGCAGGCGCTCGCGCCAGCAGCGCGGGGTGTATGCGCTGGAGTGGGCGATCATTTTCCCGGTGTTCTTTGCGCTGCTCTACGGCATCGTCTGCTATGGGCTGACTTTTCTGGTGCGCCAGTCGATGCAGTACGCGGTCGAGGAAGGGGCCCGGGCAGCGCTGCGCTACCCGAGCTCCACCATCATCGGCAGCAATCCGCCCACCTGGGCCTTCCGCAGCTTGCAGGCGCGCCGCACCACGGCCAATGCGCTCAGCTGGCTGCCGCCCGAGCTGCGGCCGGCTGAGGGGGATATCGGCTTCACCCTCTGCCACCTGGCAGACACCGCCTGCAACCAGGACACGGCGCTGAACCCGGCGCTGGACTGCAATATCGAAACCCCCTGCCTGGTGCTGGTCAGCTACCGCATCGCCAACTACCGCCAAAGTGCCATTGCCCCTGCCATCCCCGGTTTGGGCCTGGTACTGCCCGCCAGCCTGCAGGCCCAGGCCAGCATGTTGGTAGATCGGAGGATGCTATGAAGCAGCCCTGCCTGAGACTCCCCACACGGCGCTCGCTGCAACAACAACGTGGCGTCGCGGCCATCGAGTTCGCGTTGATTGCGGTGTTCATGGTCGTCATGCTGCTGGGGGTGACGGTGTACTGGCGGGCCTTCCAGGCGCAGCAGTCGCTCACGCGAGCGGCCGGTGATGGGGCGCGTGCCATTCTGGGCGTGCTGGCGGCGGGCGTCAGCGACCCCTGCCACCCTAGCAAGGGGACGGCCAACCGCGCCACCATCCAGCTGCGGGTGACGCAATCGGTGCGCTCCAGCCTGGAGCGCAGTGACATCCCCGGCACAGTGGCCGACCAGCTGACCGTGGGCGCCATCCAATGGCAAGCGGCCTGCCCCAGCACGGGCACGGGCAGCGCCAGTTTTGAACTGCGCTACCAACTCGCCCCGCTGTTTGGCACGCAGGGGGAGTGGGTGACCGAGCCCCGGCAGCTCTACGAAAAAAGCGTGGTGCACTTTGCATCGCTGCTGTGAGGAGGATCAACACCATGTCCGCCTATGGCCCCCCGCTCCCCCAACGCCGCATGCCCTTGGCACAGCGCGGCGCCGTGCTGGTGCAGTTTGCGCTGCTCGCTGCTGTGCTGGTCACCCTGCTGGGCACCGTGCAGATTGGCTATATGTACTACGCCAAGCGGGATCTGCAACGCATCGCCGATGTGGCCGCGCTGGAAGCCGTCAACGCCATCACCTATGGCAACTCCGCCACCTGCGGGCTCGGCCAGACCGCCGCCAACCAAAGCGTGACCACCCAGCTGCGCCTGTCGCTGGACCAGGAACAGCGCCGCATCGACTGCGGCCACTGGGACAGCAGCAAGGCCGATGCGCTGCGCTTTGGCCTGAACAGCAGCCCAATGAATGCCGTGCGCGTGCAGCTGCAGGGCGAGGTGCTGCAGTTGGTGCCCTTTATCGGCTCCAGAGTGGTAGCAGCGGCCGCCACTGCCGCCAAGGACAGTGAGCCGGTGGCCGCCTTCTCGATCGGCTCACAGCTGCTGCGCTTCAACAACAACGGGCTGCTCGGGCGCATCACTGCGGCGGTGGGGCTGGACATCCAGCGGCTGACCGTGCTCGACAAGGACGGCATCGCCAATGCCAAGATTACGCCCTCGGGCTTGCTAAAAGTGCTGGGCCTGCCCATTGGCGTCAATGACCTGGCCCTGCTCACCCCGAATGACCTGGCCAATGTGAACGCCTCGGTGATCGACCTGATCGATGCGGCGATCAATGCCGGCAGCGACAGCCTGCTCAATGCCGGTGTCAGCATTGCCGCGCTGGTCGATCTGCGCGCTTACCTGGCGGCCTTCCAGCTTGCCAACGTCAAGCTGCCGCTGGGGGGCGACAAGGGCCTGCTGGCCGTCATCTCCGCCGGCGGTGCCGCATCGCCGATTGGTGCGGGCCTGGATGCCGCTATCGGCCTGGGCGACCTGGTGCGCACCCACCTGGTGGCCGCCAATGGCACCAACAGTGTGGCGCTGGGCTTGGGGCTGCCCGGCATTCTGGATGCCAACCTGACCGTGGTGGAGCCGCCGCGCAACGCTATCGGCCCGGCCAATGGCCAGACCAAGGCCCGCAGCGCGCAGGTGCGCCTGACTGTCAATATCGGCGAGCAGAAGAATGTGGCCACGCCCGGTCTGCTGACGGCGCTGCTGGGCAATCTGCTGGGCATCCGGGTGCACATTCCCATTCAGGTCGATCTGGTGCGCAGCACCGGCACTCTGGAGGCCATCCAGTGCAGCCCAGCCCGCAATGACCGCCGGGCCAATATCTCCGTGCGCTCCGCCATTGGCGATGTCTGCATTGGCCAGCTGAACGCGAATGGCGTCTGCCAGAAAACCGAACTGGTGGACCTGAACCTGCTGAACCTGTTGGGCGGCCTGCGCGTGCAAAGCAAGCTGTCCACCTCGCTGCTGCAAGGCGCCTCATATACATCGCCGCCCAACGCCCAAGCCTGCCCTTACAACAGCAGCAATGTGGACGAATGCCTGGTTGGCATGCAGGTGGATGTGGAGCGCTCCAGCGGCCCCAACGGACTGCGGCTGGGCACGACCGTCAGCAACCTGTTGAAGCAGGTACCCGCCCTGGTAGGCGATGTGCAGAACGCCGAGTACTACGGCGTGTTGGGCGGCTTGCTTGGCGGGCTGTTGGGTGGCTTGCTCGGCGGCCTCAATGCGCTGCTCAATGTGGTGGTCACGGTGGTCACCGCCCTGCTCGCCCCCCTGCTCAACACCATTGGCGGCGCGCTGGACTTGCTGCTGCAGGGCCTGGGCATTGAGCTGGGCCGCGCCAGCGTGGATCTGCTGGGCATCCAATGCGATACCGCTCAGATCGTGCAATAAAGACAGGAGTGAGCGCAGCGATATGAAATACCGAGGGAATAGAACGTGAATCAGAACGATTTGGTCATCTACGTCTGGGAAGGCCAAGCAGATATTGCAGAGCGGGTGGAACGCTGCATGGTCAACTTGGATGTGGATGTGGTGCGCGCCGATGGCCTGACCCTGTCGCCCGTAGTGGCACAGGGGGGCAATGCCATTGCGGTGGTGAGTGTGTCGGTGCTGGAAGGTGCGCGCTTTACGCGCCAGGGGATGGAGGGCAATTTTGGCGGCATGCCGGTGCTGTGGGTCAGCGCCAAGCCGCGCGGCGAAGGGCCGGGCAGCTATGCGACCGAGTACTCGCATGTGCTGCCGTTTGACTTTACCGGCGCAGAGCTGCGGGCCATGCTGGTGCGCATTGTGCGGCGCCTGCAAAGCACCAAGCACAAGCAGCCACGGGGCGACGACATCATCGCCGAGGCCGAGGTCATGCTCGCCCTGCTGCGCGATGTGGACACTTTTGCCGACTGCGAGCACAGCGTGCTGATCTTTGGCGAGACGGGCACCGGGAAGGAGCGCATTGCCGAGCGCCTGCATGAGCGGAACACGCACTATGGCCAGGGGCCCTTTGTGGTGGTCAACTGCGGGGCGATTCCCGATGGCCTGTTTGAATCCCTGTTCTTTGGCCATGCCAAAGGCTCGTTCACCGGCGCGGTGACGGCGCACAAAGGATTTTTTGAGCAGGCCAATGGCGGAACCTTGTTTTTGGATGAAATCGCCGACCTGCCGCTGTACCAGCAGGTCAAGCTGCTGCGGGTGCTGGAAGAGCGAACGGTCACCCGGCTGGGTGCCACTTCGCCGGTGGCGCTGGATTTCCGCCTGGTAGCGGCCACCAACAAATCGCTGCGCGAGCTGGTGCATGCGGCCAAGTTCCGGGCCGATCTGTTCTTCCGGCTGGCGGTGATCGAGCTGCAGATGCCCAGCCTGGAAGAGCGCGGCGAGGTCGACAAGCTGGCCATCTTCAACAGCATTTTGCGCAAGGTGGTGGGCGAGGAGATGATGGAGCGCCTGGGCGGGCCGCCGATGTTCATCCTGGATGCCATTGCGCAGATGTACTTTCCCGGCAATGTGCGCGAGCTGCGCAACCTGGCCGAGCGCATTGGTGTGGCCGCGCGCCAAACCCAGGACTGGCACGCCGGCGGCGCCACCGAGCGCCTGCTGCAGCAGGCCCAGAGCCTGTCTGCCACTACCTTTCCGCTGGAGCCCCATGCGGCAGAGCCCTTGCTGGCCGACCGCAGCAACTGGGATCAGGAGGAGCGCAACCGCATCATCGAAGCGTTGCATGCCAATGCCTGGAAGCGCCAGAACACCGCGCAGCAGCTGGGCATCAGCCGCAAGGTGCTGTGGGAGAAGATGCGCAAGTACCAGATCTCGGACGGCGAACCGCTGGTGCCGATGGCACCGGCCGCCGCGCAAGCCAACGACCACCTGCCCCTGTGACCTTTGACGCTGAACCTGTGCCGACCATGACAGACAAACCCCTGATCGTTTTTGTAGGCGCGGTATACCCGAGCCAGTACAGCCTCCTGTGCAGCCACCTGCGTGCCCAGGGCCTGGCAGATGCCTGGTTCATGACCACGCCCGGCCACAAGGCCAACCATGAGAAGCACTGCGACCACCTGCTGTCCTTCCAGCCCGATGGCCTGATCGTCGGCCCCCAGAGCTACTACTACTCGGACAAGGTCGAGCGCTCGGCGCGCATCTGCCGGGGCGTGCTCAAGGCGCTGGAAGACTTTGAGGCCGCGCAAGGCCGCAAGATCGATGTGGTGGTGGCCCATTCGCTCTGGGGCGCCCCCAACTGGCTGTTTGGCGAGCTGGATGCTGCCATCATCAGCTATATCGAGTTCCCCAGTTACCTGGCGCATGGCTGGGATGCCGCCTACCCGCCCGACCAGGCCCAGCGCCTGGGCGACCGCAATACTGAGATGCTGAGCTTTCACCAGGTACTGTGCAGCGACCTCACCATTGTGCCCAGCGCCTATGCACGTTCGATGTTCCCGCCGCTGCTGCAGGACCGGATCGCAGTGCAGTTCGAGGGCTTTGATATCCAGCCGCCATTGCGCAATTTTGGCGCGGGCGGCGATGCGACGGCCCAGGCGGCAGATGCCAGCAAGCCCTTCACCATCGCCTTCTCGGCGCGCGATCTGTCCAGCGCCAAAGGCTTTGAGACCTATATCCGGCTCGTAGACCGCATGGTGCGCGAAGGTGATGACCAGAACACCCGCTTTATCGCCATTGGCGATGCCAAGGCCTCCACCTATGGCTATGAGCAGCAGTGGGTGGAGCGGCGCTACGGCGGCAAGGTGGAGAGTTTTCGCGACCATCTGCTCAAGGTCTACCCGGCGGCTGATGTGATCGAGTTCCCCGGCCACCTGCCTTATGACCAGTTCTCGGCGCTGCTGGCCGAGGTTGATCTGTTTCTCTACCCGCTGCGCTATGGCGTGGCCAACTGGGGCCTGATGGAGATCCTGGCGCGCGGCGGCTGCGTGATCGGCTCCAACTGGGGCTTTGCGCCCGAGCTGATTGCCCACAATGTCAACGGCCTCTTGCTGCCCGACAACGACGACGACTGGATCCACGCCATACGGCAATTGCGCAATGATCCGGCCCGGCGCCAGCGCTATGCCCAGGCCGCGCTAGAGACCGGCAAGGCCTACCATATCGCCAAGGTGGCACCCCGCTTTATGGCGCTGTTTGAGCGGGCGATGACCAACCGCAAGGCGCCGCTGGTGGCGCCGCGCTGATACCGGATCTGTTGTTTAGACCGCTTGCTTCCAGCGGGCAAAGCCCTGTGCGCGCAACGCACAGGCGGGGCATTCGCCGCAGCCATAGCCCCAGTCATGACGCTCACTGCGGTCGCCCTTGTAGCAGGTGTGGGTGTCCTCCTGCACCAGGGCCGTCAAGGCGTCTCCGCCCAAGTCCTGCGCCAGCTGCCAGGTCGCGGCCTTGTCGATCCACATCAACGGCGTCTCCACCACCAGCTGCCGGCCCAAGCCCAGGCTGAGCGCCACCTGCATGGCCTTCATGGTGTTGTCGCGGCAGTCGGGGTAACCGGAGAAGTCGGTCTCGCACATGCCGCCCACCAGCACCGTGCATTGGCGGCGGTAGGCTACCGCCGATGCCAAGGTCAAAAACACCAGATTGCGTGCCGGCACAAAGGTATTGGGCAGGCCATCGGCCTGGTAGGCCAGTGCGGCATCGCTGGTCAGCGCTGTATCACTGATCTGGCCGAGTACATCGATGTTCAGCAGGTGGTCATCCCCCAGCTTTGCTGCCCACTGCGGGAACTGCGTGCGCAAATTAGCCAGCACGGTGCCACGGCATTCCAGCTCCACCCGGTGGTTCTGGCCGTAGTCAAAGCCAATCGTTTCGACATGGGCATAGCGGCTCAAAGCCCAAGCCAGGCAGACGGTGGAATCCTGTCCACCCGAAAAAAGTACCAGCGCCTTGGCGTCTTGCATGCTGCGCTTCTCCATCCATCAAAAATCAAAAACCAAGTTTGTATCGGCAATCTAGCTGCGCTCGCCCCAGGCCGTACTGGCGTCCGTCATCGCATCGCTGCGCGTGGCCGAAAGAATCGCGTCGAGCAGACCGGGAAAGCGGGCATCGAGGTCCTCTCGCCGCAGCGACAGCAGGTTCTCGCGCCCCACCGGGCGCTGCCAGATCACGCCGCTGCTGCGCAGTACGCGCCAGTGGTGCGTCATCGTGGACTTGGTCTGGTCGCGCAGCAGCGCCGTGCAGCTGCGCTCCTGGCCATCGGCCAGCACGCGCACGACCGCCAGCCGGGTGGGGTTGCCCAGGGCGGTGAGCACATTTTCCAAATGGATCTGCGCAGCTTCAGGGTGGTGAGGAATCATCGGGGTCCATGCGCCACGGGGGCGCGCATCGGCTGATATAGCCGGGTCATTCAAAGGGCGCCATTCTGCCTGCGTCGGCAGGGCGGACAGCCCGAATGGCACTATTGTCCCCAAACCGCCAATACCCATGACGACAGTACGATTGTCTTCGTACTATTAATATCGCTCTTTTCTGGCCCTGTGCCGGTGCTTCCTTAAAGGCATCGGATGTCGCAAAATGGGAGCGCACAGGGCTGTAACACGCAGCTGAATCCAGCTGAAAAACCCGACCCAAGGAGGTCAACATGGCCCGCCATACCCCCATAGAACGCTATCGCAACATCGGCATCTCTGCGCACATCGATGCCGGAAAAACCACGACGACTGAGCGCATCCTGTTCTATACCGGGGTGAGCCACAAGCTGGGCGAGGTGCATGATGGCGCCGCCACGATGGACTGGATGGCCCAGGAGCAAGAGCGCGGCATCACGATCACCTCGGCAGCGACAACCGCCTTCTGGTCGGGCATGGAACGCAACTTCCCGGCCCACCGCATCAACATCATCGACACCCCCGGTCACGTGGACTTCACGATCGAGGTCGAGCGCTCCATGCGCGTGCTCGACGGCGCCGTCATGGTCTATGACTCGGTCGGCGGCGTGCAGCCGCAGTCGGAAACCGTCTGGCGCCAGGCCAACAAGTACAAGGTGCCACGCCTGGCCTTCGTCAACAAGATGGACCGCATTGGTGCGGACTTCTTCCGCGTGCGCCAGATGATGGTGGACCGCCTGAAGGCCAACCCCGTGCCCATCGTGATCCCGATTGGCGCCGAGGCCGAGTTCTCTGGCGTGATTGACCTGATCAAGATGAAGGCCATCATCTGGGACGAGGCCTCGCAGGGCATGCAGTTCGAGTACCGGGAGATTCCCGCCGAGCTGCTGGCATCGGCGCAAGAGTGGCGCACCAAGATGGTGGAAGCCGCTGCCGAAGCCAGCGAAGCGCTGACCGACAAGTACCTGAGCGAGGGTGATCTGCCCGAGGCCGACATCATTGCGGGCTTGCGCCTGCGCACCATTGCGACGGAGATCCAGCCCATGCTCTGTGGCTCGGCCTTCAAGAACAAGGGTGTGCAGCGTTTGCTGGATGCCGTAGTCGAGCTGATGCCGTCGCCGCTGGATGTGCCTGCGGTGACTGGCCACAGCGAGGACGACGAAGATGGCGAATTGCTGACCCGCCGCGCGGACGATGGCGAGAAGTTCTCTGCCCTCGCCTTCAAGCTGATGACCGACCCGTTTGTGGGCCAGCTGACCTTTGTGCGCGTCTACTCTGGCGTGCTCAGCAAGGGCGATCTGGTCTACAACCCGATCCGTGGCCGCAAGGAGCGCATTGGCCGCATCGTGCAGATGCATGCCAATGAGCGCCAGGAAATCGACGAGATCCGCGCCGGCGACATTGCAGCCTGTGTGGGCCTCAAAGAGGTGACGACCGGAGAGACCTTGAGCGACCCGAGCGCGCCGATCATTTTGGAGCGCATGTCCTTCCCTGAGCCCGTCATTGCGCAAGCGATCGAGCCCAAGACCAAGGCCGACCAGGAAAAGATGGGCATCGCCCTGTCGCGCCTGGCTGCCGAGGACCCCTCGTTCCGCGTGCGCACCGATGAGGAATCGGGCCAGACCATCATCGCCGGCATGGGCGAGCTGCATCTGGAGATCATCGTGGACCGCATGAAGCGGGAGTTCAACGTAGAGGCCAATGTGGGCAAGCCCCAGGTGGCCTACCGCGAGACCATCCGCAACACGGTCAAGGATGTGGACGGCAAGTTTGTGCGCCAGTCGGGCGGCAAGGGCCAGTACGGCCATGTGGTGTTCACCCTGGAGCCGATGGAGTCCGGCGGAGGCTTTGCCTTTGTCGACGAGATCAAGGGCGGCGTGGTGCCACGTGAGTACATCCCCGCCGTGGAGAAGGGGGTGCGCGAAGCACTGACGACTGGCGTGCTGGCCGGCTACCCGGTGGTGGATGTGCGCGTGCGGCTGACCTTTGGTTCGTACCACGATGTGGACTCGTCCGAGCAGGCCTTCAAGATGGCGGCCATCTTCGGCTTCAAGGAAGGCATGAAGAAGGCCAACCCGGTCATCCTGGAGCCGATGATGGCGGTCGAGGTGGAAACGCCGGAGGACTATGCCGGTACCGTCATGGGCGACCTGTCATCGCGCCGGGGCATGGTGCAGGGCATGGACGATATCGCCGGTGGCGGCAAGAGCATCAAGGCCGAGGTTCCCCTGTCCGAGATGTTTGGCTATGCGACGCAGCTGCGCTCGATGACGCAAGGCCGTGCCACCTACACGATGGAGTTCAAGCGCTACACCGAAGCGCCAGCCCATGTGGTGGCTGGCATTGCGACCCGGTCGAACCGCTAAGGCCCTGGCCTGCTTCGGCAGGCCACATCACCGCCAAACCAAACAGGCACACCGCTCCTAAGGCTGTGTGCCTGTTTTTTATGCGCAGTCGTTAAAAGCGCCAGGTGGCGCCCAACAGCGGCCCGGCCATCGTCACATCGATGCGCGTGCCGCCCCGGCGGTAGTCCAGGGTCAGCACCCGGTAGCCCAGCGAGACAAAGGCCTGCTCGCTCCACTGGTAGTTGACGGTGGCAGCGACCTGGTGCGTGGCGCGCGAGCCCAGGCCAAAGCCGCCCACATCGCCATAGGCAATAGCCGACCAGCGCGGCGCTAGGGGGATATGGGCGCGGAGCCCAATGACGGGGTCGACAAAGCGCTTTTCTGGCGAGGTTTGCACCAGACCGCCCGCCACATCGACCGAGGCCTTGACGCTCCAGGCGCGCAGGCCCGCCAGCAGATCCAGGTTGATATCGGCATTGGAGACCGCGCGGTAGCCCGCTGCCAAGGTGGCGGAGGCCTGGCGGAAACTGCCTGATGCTGGCAGGCCCAGCGGCAATTTTCCCGAGCGCGAGCTGGACGAATAGCTGATATCGCCCAGCAGCACCAGGCGGTCCTTGCGGGCATAGCCGGTCAAAAAGAAGGCGGCATCCAGGTCCTTCATCACCTCGGAAAAGGACTTGTCCATGGACACCACACCGGCGCCGCTGAAGGCCCGCAGATCACCGCCGATACCACTGGCCCAGACATAGGGCGTCAGCTGAACAGCCCAGGCGCCGGTGGCGCCCTCCTCAGCTGGCGGTGGCAGCTGCTGGGCCGCAGCGGCCAAGGGCAGGCCTGCGATGGCGACCAGCGTTGCAAGCCAGCAGCGGCCCGGAATGGCTCCGCGCCGTGCATCTGAAGAGCACCCGAAGCTGCAAGCTGTAATCTTCATCGCTGAGCCCTTCTTCGGTTTCGCCAGGCCCAGGCCAGCAGCATCAGGCTCAGTGCCACGATGGACACTCCGTTCAGGCTAGCCACGGGCGTTACCGCTGAGCCCGGAGGCACGCTCCCATCGTCCTCGACAGTCAGTATGTCCTTGGCGGGCGAGGTATCGAGATACGCCGATCCGCTGAGATCGTCTGCATCATTCACATACGTGCCCGCTCTGGCGCTGACCTGCACGCTGATCGCGCAGCTCGCGTTGGCCTCTACATCCGCACCCCTAATGGACAGCGCGTTGCCGCCCGGCACCGCTGTGACGGCGCCGTTGCCACAGCTGGTAGATGCACTGGGCGTGGGCGCGATCGCCAGCCCTGCAGGCAATGTATTGGTCAGCTCAAAGCCTGTTCTCGCACCGGTCCCCACATTGATTACGCTCAGGGTCAGCGTGCTGGTTTCACGGGCCTTGATCGACTTGGGCGCGAAAGCGATCTGCACGGCGGTGTTGACCAAGGCAGACAGCGAGGCTTCCGTGGCCGATGCATTCGTGGTTCCGGCATCCGTGGTGATCGCTCCGGCAGGAATGCTGTTCACCTTGTTGCCGGTCGATGACAGAAACACATCGATGGTGAGGTCACAGCTGTCTTGGCCATCCCCATAGGCACTGAAGTAAAAGCCAGAGAACGTAAATGCGTCCTGGCCCGGAGGCATGGTCAGGTTGGTGGCCGCAGACCCGTCTTCGTTTTTGCAGGTCGTGGCCAGGTTGGGTTCGGGGGCAATCAGCATGCCGGCGGGTAGATGGTCGGTGATCGAGATGTTGCCTTGCGGCAGGCTGCTGCTGCTTGTAGCGGCGAAATGCAAGGTCAACGGCACCGACTGCCCACCAAAGGCACTACTCACCGGGAAGCTCTTGACGACGGAGATGCCCATGTTCGCCTGGGACAACTCTGCCGTCAGCTCCAGCGGATTGGTTTGGTTCTGGTCGTTGGTGATGGCATTGGCGGGGATGCGGTTGGTCAGCTTGCCAAAGTTCAAGGGGTTGCCGCCGTTGTGCGTCAGCTCCACCTCGATCTGGCAGGCGCCACCCGCCGCTACGGTGCCCCCGGTGACGTCAATCCTGTCCGAGCTATTGGCAGCGCCCGGTGTGATGCTCACGGTCGCCGCGCAGGTGTTGGCCATCACTTGGCTGTTTTGCAGGTAGCCAAAGGCAGCACTGCCGGGCAGCGCGTCCATCACGGCCAGATTCGTGATGGGCGTTTGCGCGGTGCTGTTGTCAAAGCTCAGGATCAGCCGCGTCTTGGCGCCGCCATTGGCGCCAATCTGGTTGGGGCTGAAGCGCTTGCTCGCGTTGAAATCACCGGTCACGGCTACCCGGGCGTTGACGGCGCTGGGGTTCGACACCCCTTGCGCGCTCGTCACCGTGTTCGCACCAATCGTGTTCTGGTAACCGCCAGACTGGTTGCTGACGAGCTTGATCCAGAAAAAGCAACCCTGGTTCAGGCTGGCATTGGTGGCCGCTGCGCCTACCGCGCCAGGTACGCTGGCGCCACTGAAGCTGACCCGGTCCCGGCCCGCTTCGTCAGCGACAGAGACGCTGCCATTGACCGCGCAACTGGCGGCTGCTGTGTCTCCATCGGGGGTGGTCTGGACCAAGGCCTGCAAGGGCTGCACGGCCCTGACGCCGTTGGGCAGCAGATCCGACACCACCACCTGGCTGTAGGTCGTGTCGTAGAGACGGTTGAACACATTCACCCGCATCCAGAAGGCCTCACCCTTGGCCACTTGCAAGCCTCCGGTGGTGCCGGTATGGCTCCGGGTGCGCGCATCGTTGTAGAAGGTCTTGCTCAAGCTCAGGGCGCCGCCGCTGCCCGATGCGGTGACGGACAGGTCGGCCGAGGTGGCCGCATCGATATCTGCTCCCGAGATGCCGTCAAAGCCCACATCGCTGGTGTTCAGCGCGTTCGTGGTGTTGCCCAGGGCCGAGGTGGCCTTGACCCAAAACTCCACATAACAACTCCCCAGCGAGCCCCGAATGAGGTTGGCGGCCGGCACCGTAAAGCCGGCAAGCGCCACGGTGGTCGCATTGGCAGCCAGGCTGGGTTTGGGTGTAGACCATACGCAGGTTCCACCCACCTCACTGGCCACCGCCACCAAACCGGCCGGCAGCGTGTCGGTTAGGGTGCCACCCGTCAACGGGAGCGGCAAGGGGTTGCTGAAATACACCCGCACCGGCACCGCCTGGCCCACCACGGCTGATGCCGCTCCCGTCGTGAACGAGCGGCCATGCAGGTTGCCGGGCTGGGGCAACAGGTTGGTTTTGGCGCTGGAGCCGCTCATGAACGCCTTCGTCATCTTGATCTGGCTGCGCACATAGAGCGTGCTCTGGGCGGGGACCACGTTGGAGCTGCTGCCATCACTGACGGCACCCGCAGGGATGGTGTTGACCAAGGCGCCGCTGGCTGCCGCGCTGGCCTCGACCAAAGCCGTCACCGTGCAAATGCCCCCTGGCGCTACTGTCGCCCCCACCACGCTGACTGACGAGGAACCCATGGCGCTGGGGGTGCTGGCAGGACCGCAGCTGCCACTGAACTCAGGCGTCTCCAGCAGCGTCAGCCCGGCTGGAAGTGCATCGCTAAAGCCGACATTGCTCTTGGCCTCAGGCTCATTGTTTTTGACCGTGATGGTCAGGGTGCTCCGCCCGCCTGCGGGGATCGTGGCTGGCGCAAAGCTTTTGCCCACGGCAAAGGGACTGGTCGGCGCACGCACCCGCAAGGTGGCAGAGAACGGATCGGACTCCAAGCGATTGGAGCCGGCCATGGCATAGGCGCCGCCTTGGGGGACGCTGTTGATGAGGTTGCTGTCTTCGCTCAGATCGCCCGATTGCACGGGGATGGACAGCTGACAGGCCGGGTCCGTGCTGCCGGGCACGTATGGAAGATTCAGTCCTGACACGGACAGTGTCTGAGCTTTGGTGCCAGCAGGGGCATCCAAAAAATCGGACAACGCCAGCGCGCCACCCGTGCAGCCAGGGCCAGAGAGCGTGGCGAGCGCCAAGTCGGCTGGCGAGAACCACAGCTGACCAGGGGGCATCGTCTCTGGCAGCGTGTCCGTGACCGCGGCATCCAGCGCGCCACCGCTGGTGTTGAAAAAATCAAAAGTGAGGATGGACTGGCTGTTGGCAGAGATATCGGTGGGTGCGAATTTTTTATTCGCTAAAAAATCCTGCGCCTGTGCCCCGCCAATGGCCGAGACTAGCAAAGCTGCCGTGACTAGATGCCTGGCCCACAGGGCTTCTCTGCTGGGTAAACGGTTTGTCGCTTTCATAATCCCCCATCAAAAGTACTGTGTCCGCGCCTGTATCGGATGGAGCATTTGGTACTTTTGACTACACTCCTTTCTCATTGAAATTCGATTTTTGCAACGCAAAATACCTGGAAATCAATCTCTAGAACGGCGTGGCAGTGGGCTGCCTCGGCTGCATTGCAAAACGACGAACAACACCACAGCTTGTGGTTTTTCGAGCCGCTAGAACCCGAATTTCCCTGATCCCCTGAGCTAAGCGAGCACCCCGGAGCCCGTCAAGATGGGAGAATGTTTGCCTTGCTTTTTATCAGCCTTTCAGCCCGAAGCAGTAAAAGGCAGCACGTCAGCAATGAACTTAAGGACCCTCTGCAAAACTCCCTGCCGTGGTCTGAACGCGGTCTCGGGCGATCCGCTGCGCTGTCTTCCTTGTCAATAGCTACGGCTATTGACTGCAAAAGACGCCTTGCGTCTCATCCCGATCCGCGTCTTTCCCGCTTGGCGAGGGTTTTGCAGAGCATCCTTAACTGTGTCTCCCTGGCCATTGAACGGGAAGCATCAGGGGGGTGGGCAATGGCAAATCATGGCTGTATAGTTTTGGACTTGCGACCGCTTAATACCATTGAATAAAAATGGGCTTGGTGTGGCTTTGGATATATCAATGCAGTATCAATTTCGATTATGACCCTGCGCTTAAATCAGCAGCTCGCAAACAAAATAGCTCCAGCAATCTGGCCTTTAAAAAACAAATTGCATTAAGATTCAAATCAGTTTTACTGTCAACGAATAAAAGCACTTGGTTGTAATTACTTACATATAAAATGCAATCGACTGGGTTATACCGATCATTGTTTTCTCGGCCGATGGCTGGGTGCACGCTTTGCCGCCAGCTTGACGCCACTACCAGCCGTATATTCAAATGGCTTTTAACCCACATGCGCAAAGCGCTCTGCCAACCAGTCGATAAACACCCGCAGCCGCGCCGAAGGCTGGTGGCTATAGGGATGCAGCACCGATACCGGCATAGAAGGCGGCGGTAAATCAGGCAGCACCTCCAGCAACTCGCCCTCTTCCATCGCCTGCGCAATGCGGTAGCGCGGCACCTGCACCATTCCCAAACCCGCCAAGGCCGCACCGGTGTACAGATCGGCCCCGTTGACGGTGATGCTGGGTTTGAGCCGCCGCTCCACCACCTGCTTGCCCACGCAAAACTCCAGCGCCACCGGCCGGCCCGTGGCGCTGGAGACATAGGCAACGGCGGCATGCTGCGCCAGCTCCTCCAGCGACTGCGGCAGGCCATGGCGCTCGGCATAGCCACGGCTGACCACAGTGACCTGGCGCAACGATGCGACCTGGCGCCCGATCAGCGTCGAGTTTTGCAGGCTGCCGGCCCGCAGCACGCAGTCCACCCCTTCGCGCACCAGATCCACCAGCCGGTCGTCTTCGGCCATATGCAGTTGCACGCCAGGGTACTGGTCAGCAAAGGCACCCAGATGGGGCATCACAAAATAGCGCGCCAAGGTGCCTTGCAGGTTGACCCGCAGCAGACCCTGCGGCGGTGCGTGGCGAAAGGCCGTCTCCGCCTCCTGCAGGTCGGCCAGCAGCCGGGTGCAACGGCGGTAGTAGTCCTCGCCCTCGGGCGTCAAGCGCACCTGGCGTGTGGTGCGGTCCAGCAGACGCGCGCCTACCCGGGCCTCCAAGCGCTGGACCAGGTTGGTCACCGTGGCGCGCGGGATCTGCAAATCGTCCGACGCCTGCGCAAAGCTGCTGCGGTCGGCCACCCGCACAAATACCTGCATCTCTTGAAAACGGTCCATCGCGACGAGGCCGATCAACGGCGGCGCAGATTATTAAAGTAAACCGAATTATAAAATTCAAACTAGCTCAATGATCTTTTGAATGGAATAGTGAAAAATCCAACTATCCCATCAACGACGTGAAAGCAGACATGAACAAGCCCACCTCCATCGCCCTCATCACCGGCGCATCGCGCGGCATTGGCGCCAGCATGGCCCGGCGTCTGGCCCAAGACGGTTATGCCATCGCCATCAACTACGCCAGCCAGGCGCAAGAGGCCGAAGCGCTGGCCCAGGCGCTGGTGCAAGAAGGGGGCCAGGCCATAGCGGTCCGCGCCGATATCTCGCAAGCCGACCAGGTCGCCGCCCTGTTCAGTGCTGTCGAGCAGCAGCTGGGCAAGATCGATGTGCTCGTCAACAATGCCGGCGTGCTGACCACCAGCCCCCTGGCTGAGACCAGCGACGCGCTGTTTGCCAAGACCTTTGCGATCAACACACAAGGCGTCTTCAACACCCTGCGCGAGGCTGCTACTCGCATGAACGCAGGCGGCCGCATCATCAATGTCTCCACCACCGCGCTGGCCCTGAACCTGCCGGGCTACGCCATCTACAACGGCAGCAAGGCCGCCGTCGAGGCCTTTACCCGCGTGTTTGCCAAAGAGCTGCGCGGCCGCCAGATCACCGTCAACGCGGTGGCCCCCGGCCCGGTGGCGACCGAGCTGTTCTTTGCCGGCAAGACCGAGGCCCAGATCGAACACTTTGCCAAGATGCCCCCGCTGGAGCGCCTGGGCGAGCCCGAAGACATCGCCGCCGTGGTCGCCTTTCTGGCCAGCAAGGAGTCTGGCTGGATCAACGGCCAGGTGCTGCGCGCCAATGGAGGGATTGCTTAAGAATCAACCCGCGCCCTGCTGGCAGCCTGCCAGCACGCCGGCGACGGAGGCAGCTCAGCTCAGATCACCACTCCGCCACACTCCCATCCGCATGGCGCCAGATCGGGTTGCGCCAGCGGTGGCCCTCTTTCGCCCGCTCCACCACATAGGCTTCGTTCACCTCGATGCCCAGGCCCGGGCCGCCGGGGATGGCGACGTAGCCGTCCTGGTAGTGGAAGGCATCGCGGTTGTGCACGTAGTCGAGCAGGTCGTTGCCCTGGTTGTAGTGGATGCCCAGGCTTTGCTCCTGGATAAAGGCGTTGTAGCAAACCGCATCGATCTGCAGATTGGCGGCCAGCGCGATGGGGCCCAGCGGGCAGTGCAGCGCCACTGCGACGTCGTAGGCCTCGGCCATCGCGGCAATCTTGCAGGTCTCGGTGATGCCGCCAGCGTGCGAAGGGTCGGGCTGGATGATGTCCACTCCGCCCAGCGCAAACACGCGCTTGAAATCCCAGCGCGAGTAGAGCCGCTCACCCAGCGCGATCGGGGCGGCGCCAATGGCTGCCAGCTCGGGGATCACTTCCAAGTGCTCGCTGAGCACCGGCTCCTCGATGAACATCAGGTTGAAATCGCGCAGCTCGCGCATCAGCACCTTGGCCATGGGTTTGTGTACCCGGCCGTGGAAATCGACACCAATGCCGATGTCCTTGCCCACCGCCTCGCGGATCATCGCCACATTGGCGACGGCCTGCTCCACCTTGGCATGGCTGTCGATGTACTGCATCTCCTCGGTGCCGTTCATCTTGACGGCGGTAAAGCCCCGCGCCACAGCCGCTTGCGCCTGGGCCGCCGTATCCGCCGGCCGGTCGCCGCCGATCCAGGAATAGACACGGATGCGGTCGCGCACCTTGCCGCCCAGCAATTCATGCACCGGCAGGCCCAGCGCCTTGCCCTTGATATCCCACAGCGCCTGGTCCACTCCGGCTATGGCGCTCATCATCACCGGGCCACCTCGGTAGAACCCGCCGCGGTACATCACATTCCACAGGTCCTGCACATTGCGTGGGTCGCGGCCCACCAGGTAGTCAGACAGCTCATCGACCGCTGCGGCTACCGTGTGGGCCCGGCCTTCGACCACCGGCTCGCCCCAGCCGACAATGCCCTCGTCGGTTTCGATCTTGAGAAAGCACCAGCGCGGTGGCACGATAAAGGTGGTGAGCTTGACGATTTTCATGGGAAGGGCAATGGAAAAAAGAGGTGGAAGATCAGCGGTTGTGGTGGGCGGTCACTCAAAGTCCAGCAACACCTTCATGGCCTGCGAGCGGTCGGCCGCCAGCGCAAAGGCGCGGGCCGAATCGCGGTAGGACAAGGTGGCCGATATCAGCGGCTTCACATCGACCAAGCCCTTGTTGAGCAGGGCCACAGCGGTCGCAAACTCTTCATGGAAGCGGAAGGAGCCGCGCCAGTCAAACTCCTTGGCCACCAAGGTGTTGATCGGCAAGGTCATCTCGGCACCGGCCAGGCCCAGCTGCACGATGGTGGCGCGCGGTCGCAGCACCTCAAAGGCTCCGCGCAAGGCATGCGGGTTGCCGCTGGCCTCGAACAGCACATCGAACTGGCCCTTGTCGGCCGCATAACGGGCCAGGCCATCGGGCGACTCGCCCACATGTACCACCTCATCAGCGCCGACCTGCAAGGCCTTGGCCAGCGGGTGCGCGCTCATGTCGGTGGCCACAATGTGCTCGGCGCCTGCGCGGCGCGCTGCGATGATGGCCAAGGCCCCAATCGGTCCGCATCCTGTCACCAGCACCTTGCGGCCCAGCAGCGGGCCCGCCCGCTGCACACCATGCAGGGCCACGGCCAGCGGCTCGGCCATGGCGCCTTCGGCATCGCTCACCTGGGGGGCCAGCAGATGGGCCTGGTGCGACTCGATGACGATCTGCTGGCGAAACGCGCCTTGCACATGGGGTGTGCGCATGGCGCTGCCGTAGTAGCGCATGTCCAGGCAGTGGTTCTGCAGGCCCATCTGGCAAAAGCGGCACTGGCCGCAGGGCCAGCTGGGGCTGACTGCAATGCGCTGACCGGCAGCAAACCCGGTCACATCGGCGCCCAGCGACTCGATAACGCCCGAGACCTCATGGCCCAGCACCATCGGCTCCTTGATGCGCACCGTGCCAAAGCCGCCATGCTGGTAGTAGTGCAGGTCAGAGCCGCAGATGCCGCCGCAGCGCACCCTTACCAACATCTGGCCAGGCCCGGGCGCAGGCGCGGGGACGGATTGCACGCGCAGATCGCCGGGTGCGTGAATAACAAGCGCTTCCATGTCAGAAGTTCCTAGTTGGCTTGAATGAGAGAAGGTCTTAGCGTTTGGTATTGCGGTAACTGGCCAGCGCCGCATAAAACGACTGGGCAAACTCCGTACCTACCGTCGCCTGGTTTTTGTCGATCACCGGCTGCACTGCCGCACGGATTTTTTCCAGCTCGGCGGCGGGCATCTCGCCCACCTGCATGCCATGGGACTTGAGCTCGGCGACGACCTCGCCGGCCTGGCGCAGCTCTTCGCTGCGCTGCACTGTGCGCGCCTTTTCAGCAGCCTGCTGCACGGCCTGCTGCTGGGCAGCGCTCAGGCTGGCCCACCATTTGTCCGAGGCGATCAGCGCCACGGGCGTGTAGACATGGTTGGTAATGGTCAGGTACTTCTGCACCTCGTACATCTTGTTGGCATACATGTCGACCACCGGGTGTTCATAGCCGTCCAGCGCCTTGATCTCCAGCGCAGGATAGACCTCGGAGAAGGCCATCGGCACGGCGTTCATGCCCATGGCATTGAAGCTGGCCAGCGCCATCGGGCTTTGCATCACGCGCACGCGCAGGCCCTTCATGTCGGCCATCGTCGCCAGCGGGCGCTTGCTGTTGGACATATTGCGGAAGGCACCGCCCGCCCAGACGAGGCCGCGCATCTTCATGTCGGCAATGCCGTCCAGCATCTGGCGGCCGATGGGGCCGTCGAGCACATGGGCGGCTTCGGCATCGCTGGCAAACAGAAACGGAAAATCAAAAATCTGCAGCGCCTTCTTGCGCGCAGCGATGGGCGACAGCGCGCCCATGTACAAGTCTTGCGTGCCGCTCTGCACCGCAATCAGCATCTTGTCTTCGCTGCCCAGGGTGGCACTGCTGTAGACGTCAACGACGACCTTGCCGTCCGTCGCCTTGCCCACATCGGCGGCGAACTGCTTCATCGCGATGGCACGCGGGTGCGAATCGGCAAAGGAATGGCCCAGGCGTGCGCGCTTGGCGTCTTGTGCCTGCGCGGGTGCGAGGCCCAGCACGGCCAAGGTGGCGAAGGCAAGGCCTGCAATGAGGCTTCGGCGTTGGATCAGTTTCATGGTCGTCTCCTGGAATTTTGGGCAAAGCCCGCCCCGGCACTTTCGTTCGCGTCTGCGTTGACAAGCGCCTGGGGGCTCTTCAATAGATAGGCTTGGGTGTAGCGGGTTGGGGGTTTAGCGGCTCATCATCTCTAGCGGCCACATGACGATCTGCGGAAACACCACCAGCAGGAACATCACAATCGTCTGGGCGACCATGAAAGGGATGACCCCCTTGATGGCGCCACTCATCGGTATCTTGGCCACCCCGCAGACAACATTGAGCACAGTGCCCACCGGAGGAGTGACCAGGCCGATGGCATTGTTCATGATGAAGAGCACGCCGAAGTAGACCGGGTCGATGCCCGCTTGCTTGAGCACCGGCATCAGCACGGGCGTCATGATCAGTACCGTCGGTGTGAAATCCAACGCCGTACCCACCAGCAGCACCAGCACCATCAGCGCAAAGGTCAGCAGCATCTTGTTGTCCATCAACGGCTCGACCAGGGTCGCCAGCTGCTGTGGGATATTGGCGGTGGTGATCAGCCAAGCGGACACACCGGCGGCCGACACCAGGAACATGATGATGGCGGTGGTCTCGGCTGCGCGGTAGATCAGTGCGAACAGCTGGTTCAGCTTGATCTCGCGGTAGATGAACATGCCCACGACCAGCGAGTACATGGCGGCAATCACGGCGGCTTCGGTGGGGGTGAACCAGCCAGCCTTCAAGCCGCCGATGATGACCACCGGCAGCACCAGCGCCCACAGCGATTGGCGCGTGGCAGCCAGGCGCTCGGCGGTGCTGCGCTTGGGTTCGGTCACGATCGGGTCGCGGCCAATGCACCAGCGCCAGGCCAGCAAAATCGCCACGCCCATCAGCAGGCCCGGCACAATGCCAGCCATGAACAGCTTGGTGATGGACACGCCACCGGTCACGCCATACAGAATCATTGCGATCGATGGCGGAATCACCGGCGCAATGATGCCGCCGCTGGCGATCAGGCCGCAAGAGCGGTTCACGTCATAGCCGGCCTTGCGCATCATCGGCACCAGCACGGCGGCCAGCGCAGCGGTATCGGCCACGGCCGAGCCCGACAGCGAAGCCATGATCACCGCAGCGCCGACTGCCACATAGCCCAGGCCGCCACGGATATGGCCAATCCAGGCCATGGCCATCTGGATGATGCGCCGCGTCATGCCGCCGGCGTTCATGAACTCGCCCGCCAGCATAAAGAACGGCACCGCCAGCAAGGGGAAGCTATTGGCGCCATCCCACATGTTCTGCACGACGATCTGCGGATCGGTAAAGCCCATGTAGTACATCAGCGCCAGGCCGCAGCCAATCAACGCGAAAGCCACGGGCATGCCCAGCGCCATCAGGCCCAGGAGCGACGAGATAAAAATGAAGATGGTCATGCGCGACCTCCCTGTGTACCCTGCGAACCCGTTTGCGCCTGCATCGCGTGCTCGGCCTCGCGGGCCTCTTCCATGCCCTCTTCCTGCACATCGATCAGCTCATGGTCCGGCACCCGCCCCATCAACAGCCGCACCAGGTTGGACAGGCAGATCAGCCCAATGGCTGCGCCGGTGAAATAGCTCACGCCGTAGACCCAGAGCATGCTCAGCTGCGCCACCGGCGAGGCATTGCCCGCGATGATGTCGTGCTGCAGCCAGGTGCCGTAGACGATGTAGATGCAGCAGACCAGCATCACCGCCTGGCTCAGGCCCCAGCAGACGCGGCGGCCTGCCACGGGCAGCAGCTGCACCATCAAATCCACCCCCAGGTGGGCGCGCTTGCGCATGCCTACGATGGCGCCCAGAAAGGTCATCCACACAAAGGCAAAGCGCGGAACCTCTTCGGACAGATCAATGCCGGTGTTGAAGAACAGCCGCAGCATCACATTGCCGAACACCATCACCAGCATGACGAGCATGCACAGCACCATCATGATTTCCAGCGCGCGGATCAGCCCGTCCGCGAGCCTTTTAAGTACATTGCCCATGGCAACACCTTTCCCGGCAGCAGGGCTTATGCCCTGCCACCACCTGAAGCTTGTAGGTCTTGGTCGGCAGCGCCGCGCCATGGGGCGCTGCCAGAACGTTGAAGTAAGACGAAAGGCTTGGGCCCCGCCTACGCAGGCAGGGGCCCCAGGCCCTTACTTGGCCTTGCGGGCCTGGTCGATCTCGGCAAAGAAGCCCTTGACGAATTCATCACCGATTTGCGGCGAGAACTTGGCCAGCACCGGGTTGACCTTGTCTTGCATGCGCGCCAGCTCAGCGGCGGGCATGCTGTCCACCGTCACGCCCGCCTTTTTGAAGTTCTCGATGGCTTCGCTGTCGCCTTCGTCAAGCAGCTTGCGCTGCAGCAGGCCGGCTTCGGTCGCGGCCTTTTGCACACCGGCCTTGTCAGCGGGCGACAGGGCATCCCAGAACTTCTTGGATGCCACCAGCGCGGACGGCGTGTAGACATGGTTGGTGATGGTGATGAACTTCTGCACTTCCTGCATCTTGTTCGCCCACATGTGCTGCAGGGGGTTCTCCTGGCCGTCCAGCGCCTTGATCTCCAGCGCCGGGAAGACCTCGGCAAAGGCCATCGGCGTCGCATTGGCGCCCAGGGTCTTCCAGGTGTCCAGCGCGACCGGGTTGGTCATCACGCGGATCTTCAGGCCGCTCACATCCTCGGGCTTGGCCACGCGGTGCTTGCTGTTGGACAGGTTGCGAAAGCCCATGCCGGTCCAGGTCAGGCCCACCAAGTTGGCCGGTGCGATCTTTTCAAAGATCTTTTTGGACGAGGCGCCATCGAGCACCGCATAGACTTCGGCCGAGTTGCGGAACATAAAGGGCAGATCCCAGACCTGCACCTCCTTGACCCGCGAGGACAGCGGCGCCAGGGTTCCGATATACAGATCTTGCGTGCCCGATTGCACGGCTTGCAGCTGCTTCTCATCGCTGCCCAGCACGGCGCTGTGGTAGGCCTGCACCTTCACATTGCCATTGGTGTAGGTGGATGCGAGCTCGGCGAACTTGTTCATCGCAATGGCTTGCGGATGGCTCTCGGGCATGGCGTGGCCGACGCGGGCCTTGACCTCGGCATAGGCCGCGCCAATGCCCATGGCCGATACCGCCAGGGTCGCCATCAGGGTGCGGCGCAGTGGGAAGTGGATGCTCATCTGTCTGTCTCCGTCTTTGTTGTGAGTCGAAAAAAGCCGGCGCTGCTGGCCCGGCATGCTGGGAATCAAGGGGTCTGCAGGCTCCCGTCGGCCAAGCGCGTCTGCGTCCAGGTGGTTACCGCGCTGCTGCAGGGGTACTTGGCGGCCTCGCGCTCGTCGATGTCCACGCCCAGGCCGGGGAGGTCATTGGCATACACATGGCCATTGCTGAACGTGGGCAACCCAGGGAACACGGCCAGCAGCGCATCGCGCGGGCCTTTCAGTTCCTGGATCACAAAATTGGGTGGCTCGGTGCCCGACCATTCCTGCACGCCAAAATTGCGCGAGGCCAGGTCGATATGGATATTGGCCGCATGGGCCAGCGGCGACATATCGCCCGGGCCATGCCAGGCCGTGCGCACGCCGTACTGCTCGGCAAATATCTGCAGCTTGCGCGCGGGGGTGATGCCGCCCACTTGGCTCAGGTGTACGCGGATAAAGTCAATCAGCCGCTCGGCGATGATGCCGCGCCACTCAAACGGGTGGTTAAACAGCTCGCCCTGGGCCAACGGCACATTGGTCTTGTCGCGCAGCTGGCGCAGCCAGTCGCCCTCTTCCAGCGCAATCGCGTCTTCCAGAAAGAACAGTTCATAGGGCTCCAGCGCCTGCGCAAAGCGGATCGCATCGGCCGGTTTGAGGCGCTCGTGTACGTCATGGCACAGCTCCACCTCAAAGCCAATGCGGCTGCGGATGGCATCAAACATCTTCAGCGTCTCGCGCATGTACTTGCGCGCATCCAGGTAGATACCATCGGCCGCGCCTTGGGGTGCGGTAGCAGGCGCCGCGCCAAAGCCGCCACCGCCATAGCCACCGCTTTGGCAGCGGATGTGGCTGATGCCCTGCTCGCGGTACTTCTGGATGTTGTCGCAAAGCTCTTCCAGATCGCGCCCATCGGCATGGCGGTAAATAGGCACGCCCTCGCGCAGCTTGCCGCCCAGCAACTGGTACAGCGGCATGCCAGCCTGCTTGCCCTTCAGGTCCCACAGCGCCATGTCGACGCCCGAGATCGCATTGTTCTCGATGGGACCGTTGCGCCAGTAGGCGTTCTGGTGCATCAGCTGCCACAGCTCTTCAATCTGGCTGGCATCGCGGCCGATCAGCAACGGGCGCAGATACTGCTCGACCAGGCACTGCACCGCCAAATGGCGGTAGGCAAAGGTGGCGCAGCCCAGGCCGTAAAGGCCGGGCTGGTTGGTCTCGATCTTGACGACCAGGAGGTTGATGCCCTCCGGTGCTGTCGCGATGACTTTGACGTCGGTAATCAAGGTGGCCATGGTGATGCGCCCGCTTACAGCACCGCCAACCAGCCACCATCCACATAGATGATCTGGCCGTTGACATAGTTGGATGCGCCCGAGGCCAGGTAAATGGCAGTGCCCACCAGCTCATCGGGCCGGCCCCAGCGCTGCGTGGGGTTGCTGGCCTTGACCCAGGCATCAAACGCCACGTTGTTGACCAGGGCCTCGTTCATGTCGGTCAAGATGTAGCCCGGGCCGATGGAGTTGGCCTGGATGCCATGCATGGCCCACTCGGCCGCCATGGCCTTGGAGAGCATCTTGATGCCGCCCTTGGCCACCGTGTAGGGCGCTACCGTGGCGCGTGCTGCCTCGCTGGTGAGCGAGCCGATATTGATGATCTTGCCCCCGGTACCGCGCGCAATCATGCGGCGCGCTGCCGTGCGGCCCACGACAAAGGCCGCCGTCAGGTTGGTGTTGATGACCCGGCTCCAGTCCTCCAGGGACACATCCAGCAAGGGCTCGCGGTGCTGGATGCCGGCGTTGTTGACGACGATGTCGATCGCCAGGCCCTGGGCATCAAATGCAGCAAAAGCTGCCTCGACCGCCGCCTGGTCTGCCACATCAAAGGCGGCCCCCTGCACCTTCAGGCCCAGGCCCTGCAGCTGCGCGACCGCCGCATCCACCGCTGCCTGCTGGCGGCTGTTGATCACCACCGTGCCCCCGGATTCCGCCAAGCCTTGGGCCAGCGCCAGCCCAATGCCGCGCGAGGAACCGGTAATCAGCGCCGTACGGCCGGACAGATCAAACAGCGAACGAGACATGGAATGGCGACCTTGAGAATTTCAGAAGTCGCCATCATCGTTTTATTTGTATGATGATTGAATCAGAGCAAACCCTAGGATTTTTACTGCGCATGTGCTTTGGGCGACAGCCGCGCAAAGCCTGGATTTGCGGCCCTTAAGCGGGTGCGCCCCAGCGGGCAATGGTGTCGGCCAGCAGCGCCCGCATCCACAGTTGCGCATCCTCTGCGCTGCGCCGCTCAATGGCGGCCAGCACCTTGCCATGCATCACCAGGCCATCGTTGAACTGCCCCGCCTGCTGCGCGTTGACGGTGAGCAAAGACTCCAGCGCAGAGGCCACAATGCCGCCCAGCGAGATCAGCAAGGGGTTGCCCGTAGCCTGCAAAATACTCTGGTGGTAGGCCAGATCGGCGACCACCCATTCGTCAATGGAGGTGGCCGCTTCCATCGCGGAAAAGGCCTGCTGCAGCGTGAGCAGCTGCGCATCCGTGTGCATGCGCGCGGCCAAGGATGCGGCGGCCGGTTCCAGAATGCCGCGCATGACCATCAGGTGCCGGCCCAACTCCTTGTCCACGCCCTGGCTGCACAACCAACCCAGCACATCGGCATCAAACAGACTCCACTGCTCTTGCGGCCGCACGCGGGTGCCGGTGCGGGGCCGCGCCTCCAGCATGCCCTTGGCACTGATGGCTTTGATGGCTTCGCGGACGGCGGTGCGACTAACGCCCAACCGCTCGCACAGCACCTCTTCATTGGGCAAGGTGGCCCCAGGCCCGTACTCGGGGCTGGCAATCAGCCGGCCCAGGCTGTCCATGACCTGGTGATGCAGACTGCTGCCGGGCTGTGACGATAAAGACATGGCAATCGGTGGTGGTGCAGAATCATTCATCATACAAAACAAAAGGACTTGGGGCCAGCAATGGCGTGCTGACGCCGCTCGTTGCCTTGGCCCCGATCATGCCCGCCTTCCGTGCTTGAGTGCGGGGCTCGCCTTTGTTGGTACTCGCCTCCACCTTCTTGCGCTGCCACCACCAGCCACACTGCGCAGCAAAATGCCGCCCGAGGGCGGCATTACGATTTGATCGCACTGCGCTGCCAGGCTGGGTCGCCTGACAGCACCACACATGGGAGATCACACTGCCATAACAGGTGCAAGCCTCCCCGGACCCCTCAGGCCTTGTACTTGCGCCCGCGCGCCAAGCCCAGCATCGCCAGCAAGGCCGACAATGCCACCACCGCCCAGGTACCCAAGCCCGGAACAGGGGTGGGCGCAGCAACCGCGCCTACCTGCAGCACCAGCTTGTCACCGGAGCTCAGGTTGTAGGTGTAGGTTCCTGCGGTCAAGCCCATCGCCGCGAGCGTTGTGCCGGCATAGGTGTTGGAGCTGGTCAATGGCGCGCCCGACACGTAGTTGGCGGGCAGATACAGCAGAGGCCCGGACATGAATACAGGATCTCCTGATGCGCTGCTAGCCAGTGTGACAAGCCCCGTACCGAACGGCGTTGTATTAGAGACCGCGTCCACAGAAACCCCGCCAGCAGCCCCTACACCCATACAAATGGTGATGTTGGCGTCTGTGCCGCCCTTCCCGCCGCCACAAGAACTCTCAATGGTTTGAATGGTCATGCCTGTTGTATTGATCGTGCCGCGACCCGTCGCCACCACATCCGCGCCAACGGCGGAAATGGAGATGGTGTACGTCGCAGACGCATGCGCAGCAATCACGGCCAAACCCAGGCCAGCCAATATTTTTTTCATTCGATACCTAGAATCAAAGGTGAGATTAAGAAATTCGATAGGCGCAGCATTGATTTGCTGGGCAGTCCTCGTCCCAACGCACTCTGCAGCGAAGCAGGGGCAAGCGCCTGCGACCTTAACGGTGACGACGACTGGCGCGAGACATACCCAGAATGCCCAAGCCAGCAACAAGAGCGGACAGCAGCATGGTTCCCCACTCGCTAAGCGTTGGAACTGGTGTTGGCGCCGCCGGAGCAGCACGCGGGGTGACAGCGACGATGTTCGACGCGGGGCCGGTCAATCCATCGCCATTGGTGGCCGTCGCAGTGCAATCGTAGGTGGTACCGTTCACCAAGCCGATCAGGGTGAGCGTGCTGGTGGAGCCACTGCCCGTTACCACCGCTCCATCGCCTTGCGGCGAGCAACTCAGGTTGTACTGTTGCAGGGGAGCAGCACCGGAGTCCGACAGGCTGAGTCCGAAACTGGCACGACTGTCACCTGTAGAATCAAGGGATAGCATAGGAGCAACAGGCGCACCAACATAAAAAATCCCCGCTTTGAAAGCCAGATCTATGCCACCGTTCCAGTTAGTCGTCCACTGCTGGCTGGTCCAGGCCGAAGGATTCCCGGAGTTGTTCACGAATACAAATTGACCATCCGCATAGCTGCCGCCGTCAACGCTTCCCCAACGGGAGGAGGCAACAGGTCCTGGCGTCTCAGACACACTGGCAAACAATACGTACGACTTGCCGGGCACCAGCGTGACATTCAAGTCAGAAACGGCATAGGTCTGAAAGACCGACACAGCTTCAGTCGTCTGCACTGCGCTGGCGTACATTTGTGGTCCCGTTGCCTGCTGAGCGACTGGGTCCCATTCATAAACATAAAATTTAAAGGGAAAGGCCATTCCCTGTGGATTTATACGTATCTCGAAGGCCTGCAACTTCGCGGGCAGAGTAGGCGCCATGATGGTTTGACCGTAGGTGGCCGTATTGGGCAAACCAAAGGACGACACGGAAGAACTCCCGTCCCAAGTCGTCGTTGTATCGATACTCTGAGCATTGACCGCCGATGTAGCCAGTGCCATAGACAAGGCTAATGGCACAAAAAAAGCCCCCATCGGCTTGGTACGAGACGGCAGCGCAGAAGGCAAGGACAGCATGACAAGCAATCAAAAGGTGAACAATCGTTCATTTTGTTACCTCATGTATGAAACTGTCTATCCCTGAAACTAGGTAATTCAACATTTACTACTAGTTTTCTCCCACCCCCTCCGAAATGCGGCTGGCCAGACCGACACCACATCATCCGGCCGCCCTGTCACCAGCCACCGGCCAGTAATGGCTGTCCGGCATCGCCCGCGCCCCAAAGATCGCCTGCCCCACCCGCACCACGGTGGCGCCCTCTTCGATCGCAATCTCGTAGTCGCCCGACATGCCCATCGAGAGTTCATCCAGACTGACCCCGGACGGCGCCTGCTGCCGAAGCTGGTCACGCAAGCCACGCAGGCGCACAAAGCACTGGCGCACCTGCTCGGCCTCGGCAGAAAACAGCGCCAAGGTCATCAGCCCGCGCACACGCAGTGCAGAGAACGCAGGCAGCGTACGCACAAAGGCGGCGACCTCATTCGGCGCCAGGCCGTATTTGCTGGCCTCGCCCGAGGTATTGACCTGAACAAACACATCCAGGCCACGCCCCTCCGCCTGCAACCGCCTCTCCAAGGCCTCGGCCACGCGCAGGCTGTCCAGCGCCTGGAACTCGGTCGCAAAGCGCGCCACCAGCTTGGCCTTGTTGGTTTGCAGATGGCCGATCACAGACCACTGCAGATCAGGCAGATCCTGCATCGCCTCCCACTTGCCATAGGCCTCTTGGGACTTGTTCTCGCCCAGGATGCGGCAGCCCGCGGCATAGGCCAGGCGCAGGCTCGCCTCCGGCTTGGTCTTGCTGACGGGCAGCAGGCGCACGGAGGCGGGGTCTCGGCCCACACGCTGGCAGGCCGCCGCGATGCGTGCCTGGACGGCAGCCAGGTTGTGGCGAAAGTCTTCCACCGATTCAGCCTGCGGCCAACGGCCATGCTGGTCGTGCAGGGTATCGGTGGCAGGCTGGTTATCGGTTGTCATCTGGGCCCTTTCTAGAATGCTCGTGAGCTTACAGGCGCTCAATCGCAGTTCTGCAATTCAATGATCGCAAAGCCGGTACGCCTGATCTCCTGCTCCACCGCTGGCGGGGCAGATTCCACATGGCAGAAGCAGCATTTCTGCGCCACCAATGCCTCTGCTGGCACCCGTTTGGCAGCCAGGTAACGACGGCCATGCGCCAGCACGGTATCAACATCCTTATCGGGCGATTCGTCCCGCACAAGGATGTCGAAATGCATCCTGCGCCCGTCCGGCCGCCGTACATAGGTGCCAAACACAGCGATTTTCATCTGGGAACTCCTAACATCCATAACGGCGAACGACCGGGCAAGCAGTCCATCACTTCAGCGCAACCTTGGGGAAGTCCACCGGCACATCGAGCGCCACATTGATGTAGTTGGTAAACAGGTTCAAGGCCACATGCGCCATGATCTCGACGACTTCCTCATCGCCAAAACCGGCAGCACGCAAGGCAGCCACGTCGGCATCGATGATCTGCGCGCGCTGCGCGACGACCTTCAGCGCAAAGTCCAGGGCAGCAGCGGTCTTGGGATCGCCCGATTGGCCGATCTGGGCGGCCGACATATCGGCCAGGCTGGCACCGGCCTTTTGACCCAGCACCGTGTGCGCCGCCAGGCAGTATTCGCAGCGGTTGTAGTTGGCAATGGCCACGGCCAGTTGCTCGCCCAGCTTGGCGCCAATGCTGCCCTTGCCCAGCGCGCCAAAGGCGGCCCACATGCTTTGCAGCGCGGCGGGGGAATTGGCAACGGCCTTGAACATATTGGGCGTGGCGCCAAAGGCGCTCTGGATCTGGGCCATCACGGCTTGGCTGGCGGCGGGGGTGTTGTTGGTAGATACGCGGGACATCAAAGGCTCCTAAGTGGTTAAAACGCAGAGTCAGTATGCATGCTCCAAATGTATAATTTGGACTAATTAATTCACAAAAAACACCAATTCGTACACCATGCAGACGCCAGCGCCTATCGACCGCCTCTCCGGCATCCTGGAACGCTTTCGCATCAAGGCGCAACTGCACCACTCCGGCGCGCTCTGCGGCCTGACCCACTTTGATGCCGGCGAGGGCTTTGGCTACCTGCATGTGCTGCGCCGTGGCGAGCTGGAGGTGAGCCACCCCAGCGCCCGCGATGTGCCGCCATCTCTGCGCTTTAAAGAGCCCACCGTCCTGCTCTACCCGGCCCCGTTCACGCACCGCTTCCACAACCCACCAGAGGAAGGTGCCGACTTCAGCTGCGCGCGCTTGGTGTTTGAGGGCGGCGCGATCAACCCGCTTGCCCGCTCACTGCCGCCCCTGGTGGCCTTGCCCCTGGCCCAGGTGCCCGGCATGGACATGGCCTTGCAACTGCTGCTGTCCGAAACCGACCAGGTGCGCTGCGGCCAGCGCCTGCTGGTCGATCGCTTGTTTGAAGTTGTCGTCATCCAGCTGCTGCGCTGGCTGCTGGACCACCCCCAGCACGCCGGCATCCGCCCCGGCCTGGTCAATGGCATGTCCGACGCAAGACTGGCCCGCGCCCTGATCGCCATGCACGACGCCCCAGGCAGCGCCTGGACCCTGGAGCGCATGGCCGAGCAAGCGGGGATGTCGCGCACCGCCTTTGCGAATACCTTTCGCGATTTGGTGGGGAAAACGCCTGCCGATTATTTGACGGGCTGGAGGGTGGCGCTGGCCCAGAACGGGCTGCGCGACGGGCGTTCGATCAAGGTGCTGGCGGAGGAGCTGGGGTATGCGAATCCGTCGGCCTTGTCGCGGGCGTTTGTGGGGAAGGTGGGGGTGTCGCCGAGAGAGTGGTTGAAGGTAGCTGTCGATCCAAGCGAAAAGCTACTTGTGTAAAAGCAGTACAACAATTGAATATTTTCCCCAATCAAATCCCCGTTATATTATTTTTGTGCTGCCACCACGCCTTCCTTTATTCCAGCATTAGTTTCCGATTTATTAGTGCATCTACTAGGCATAACGAAATTCCAGTCTTTATTTGGCGTCCTTCCTTGGGCCGAGCGTGTAGCAGTGTGCCCGAATCTATAGCCAAGAGTTTTACAGCTAAGGCTCTTAGTCCTGGCGGTATCTTGGACTAAGGAAGTATCTTTTTGCCCGCGAGGCTCATCTTTCCAACGAAGCAAACACCTAAAATATAAGTCTTTCAATGCAGCTGGGCTAATACCAATTTTCGCAGCGACTCTATTTCTAATTTCCGACTCTGCAATTGTCGGATATTTATCTAGCAATTTATCATACTCAATAAATACACCATACTCTTGATTTGAACAATCTTGAGCCCAAACGTTAATATGACATACACTGAAGAATAAAAACACACAAATTCTAATCATTCTGCACTCCTAAAACCCAACAATACAACATCTATGATAAATTGTAAAGAAGTGTTTTTCATCAAAGCAGTCACTGCCTTCATGAGATCACATTCCGGACTTGTCATTGCGTGAACGGGATAGCCTTCACATGGACGAAATCTCAATACAAGCCACTTCAAGAACTACTTCATACCAATAAAAATTCTCGATTCGTGTAAGATGAAAGCCAAAAATTGCCCTTTCAACACACGACTTATTTGACAATACTCATCAAATCAATCGATCGCTCTTACTCCAAAGTAAAATTTTTCATAAATATTATTATGTTGGCAGCCATGAAAAAATCCCGTCAGACAGCAGGCTTGGAATAAAATGCTTTCTGTGATTAGAGCCGTTCTTTACAGCCAGCTAATTCCCACCCAAATATAAACAAGGTTAGCAAGTTATTGATTAACAAGGATTTTTATAGACTCCATTATGCTATAACCATCCCGCTAACCATCGCCTATTAGTGCTCTAACTTGCTCGACTTTGCCATTTACAAGCGGGTCGGATGATGGTTAGGCCGCGATCCTCACATCAAAGCGAGTTTCTTCATTCATCTTGCGAGCTCCGAGGGCCAGCTGCGCAGCCTTGACGTAGGCCTTGTGGAAGGACTCTGCCTTGCTCTGCATGTCCTTTGACAGGGTGATCCCGTCGTCGCCCAAGGCGGTCATGTAGGCCTTGTAGCTTGAGCTCATGGCTTCGGTATTGCGGAACTCGCCCTGCAAGACTTTGGAGAATTTTTGGACCACCTCTCGGATGGCCTGGTCGGTCATCTTGCTGGGTGCGTCGTGAAGCGTGACGATGATGTTGGACATTTGGACTCCTTGTTGATGGAGCCCGAAGTTTAGCCAAACACTGTATGCATGTACAGTGCTTTTTTACTTCTTTAGCTTCGAGTCCTTGCACGGGAACGTCACACTAAGTACCGCCCCCGTGATGATCGCGGCTGAGTCGTGCCGCGAGCGAGGATTGTCTTTTAGGTAGTTATGCACTACATCAATAACTTGACCCATTACCCATCTCTCCGGAAGACAAAAATAGCCTTCGTTTCCTACGCTGTCTATCACGCCCCTCAAATAGCCTTCGGCGCTAAAGGCGCGTACAGCACTTTCAGTACTTGCTTTTGAGGCACCACCCGGCTCTGTCAATGCTTTGAAATCTCTTAAGCCCAAATACAAATCGTTCCCCGTGTAGGAGACGGCGGAAGCTGAACTTGAGATAAAAATAGCCGCGAGCGTGGCAACGATAGCTTTCATGAGATCCTGATTCCAAGTGGGTGGACAATTCTGTAACTTCAATTAACAATACCACAATGAAAGCTGCACTTTTCGTCCTCTCGTCGACCCTTGCTCTTACTGCTTGCGGGTCCTGGACCCATCCCCAGTACGCCGGAGACGCCGGCCGCGCTCAGTTCGAGCGCGATAAGGCTGAGTGCTTGCAGTCCGCGCAAAGCAACGCGAAGGCGCAACCCGCTGCAGCTGTGCCTGCCAGCAACCGCCCCACCACGTACTCTGTACACACCCAGGACATGGGCGGCGGCTACACCTCGGCCACAGTTACGCCCACATCTCCGCCTGGGGGTGGTGCCGTAGTGAACAAGTACGATAGCGGTGCCAAGAACGTGGCGCAGGTCGCTTCTCGTGATGCGTGCCTGCGCGCCAAGGGGTGGAGTTTCTCCACCAGCAATTAAGGCTCATCCGCCCCCGCCATCGAGTTAACGGCCTGCGCCCGCATCGTCTTGGGCACCGACTTGAGCACGCGCAGATCCTTATCGGTTTGCGCTTGCTTTGCCCGGCTCTTAACGGCCGATGGCCTAATCACGATGGGGGTGTCGGGATAACGCTCGTTCCACTTGTCGCGCTCCGCCAGCGCCGCATCAAGTGCCTTCTGGTCGTTGTCGACCACCGCCTGCGTTAGCTTCCCAGTAATCTGCCCTTGGCGCTTGCGCAGCAGTGCCGCGTCTTGCATGAGCGGACCGGTGGCGCGTGACTTCTCGGCATTGCCCGTGGGGTTGAAGCCCAGCATCTTGGTCACGCCGGCTGACTTAGGCAGGTCCATAACCTTGCGGCCACGTGTGTCGGTGTTGTGACCCTTGGTCATGATCTCAATGCCGGCCGCCGCGTTGCGCACCGCCGTTGGTGCCAGGTTCAGCGCTGCCTTGCCGGCGTTGCCTTCGTCCATGGCGCCCACAGCGTCGGATGCCTGGCCCACCAGGGAGAAGATCGGGCCCAGCACCTCGGTAGACTCCCTACTCTTCATCGAGTCGGAGTTTGAAGGGCGCAGCGCACCCGTGCCGGGGATGAGGTTGCCCAGCCCCAGGCGGCCAGAGAAGTCCAGCGGGAGCTGGGCAGATACGCCGTACAGAGCCAAATCACCGAAGGTCTTGCCCAGCATGGAATAGGCCCAATCACGCTTGTTGCGCTTCATGTTGGTGTTAAACCCCATCATCTGGCCAGCTGTATCGATCAGGTCATCGAGGTCCTGAGCGAAAGGCAAGCCCTCCTCACCCGAAGCCAGGATCAAGACCGCCAGCATAGTGAGTGCAGCACGCTTGCCGCCGGGGCCTGCCCGGAACATGCGGTTCAGCAGCTCCAAGTAAGTGAGGCTGTACTGCTTGAAGGTGAACAGCAGGCGCCCCACGGTGGAGCGCGCCAGGTTGGGGCGGCTCACCTTGTTGTAGATGCCCTGTTGTTAGCGCCAATGCAAATCTGATCAGCTAAACCACAAAGTGCCGATGGAAAATTGACCAGGGTGTTCCACTGACCTGCTGAAACTTTCAGCAGGGGATTCAAGGTGATCACCATGGACATGATTGGCAAGGTCAGGCGCATGAAGCTGCGTGACCAACTCTCCCTCAGCGAGATCGCGAGACGCACTGGCCTTGCTCGCAATACGGTCAAGAAGTGGCTCAAGGCTCCTGGCGACGTCGTGCCTAAGTACGAGCGGATCAAGCAGGCTGGAAAGCTCACTGCTTTCGAGCCCCTCTTGCAGCAAGCCCTCTCAGCCGACAGTCACCGCCCTAAGCAAAGCAGGCGCAGCGGCCGTGCCCTGTTTGCCCAGATCCAGGCTCAAGGTTACCGAGGTGGATACAGCGCCGTCACGGACTACATCCGCCGCTGGCGAGTCGAATCAGCATCAAGCCCCACTAAGGCCTTCGTACCCCTTAGTTTCGAGCTGGGTGAAGCCTTCCAGTTCGACTGGAGCGATGAGGCCATGGTCATTGGTGGGGTGTAGTACAGGCGCCGGTGTTGATCGTTGGCGATGGGGGAGCGAACCGCGTCGACGTCCCCGGGCCATGAATAGAACGTAAGCCCGTCCTCAGTCCAAAGGCTTGATGGCTGGTTGCTCATCGAGTTGATGAGGAAGCCCGCCTTCATATTGCGCAGCTCGCCATAGGCGAAGTCGCAATTCTCCGCAAAGGTCGCAGCCGTCTCTGGAAGTAGTGACTCTTGGACCCTGGGGTAGATGCCGGTGAACTTGTTCAGGATGAACCCGGCCATGGCTTACTCCAGCGGCGCCAAGCCGGTGGTGGTGGCTTCCCAGGCCACCTTGCGCCAGTTTTTGCCCCACTCCTTGGTCATGGCCTCGTCGCCGTTGTCGCGTAGCTGCTGCATCACCCATGCCGCATGACGGCGTTTTTCCTCGCGCTCTTTAAAACCCACGTCCTTGCGTTTCGCCCACACCGAAACAAGGCCGGTGAGGATCGTAAAAATTGCGCCAATGATGATGCCCATGGTATCCACCGAAAGACTCGAAAACCAGGTCGGCGCGACCCCGGCATCCGTTGCAGCCTTGGCTATGCCGCCGGTGAAGGTGAACCCTCCGATGGCATAGTTGGCTCCAGCAGAAATACGGCCGATTACAAAAGCGCGGCTCTCATTGAGAAGGGACTTGAACGACATTGATCTACCCTCTCCCAGGCAGCACGGAATAAGTTAAAGGGGCGCGCAAGTCATACCCGGGGATCGGATACCACTGCTGCACACCATCCCGAAACACATTGTCTATTTCGTAGCCAACTCGTACATTCAGCCCGAAGCGGCCGAGCAGCGGACGGAAGGCGGTAAGCTGCCAGGCATCACCGCAGCGGCGCAACTGAATGGTGTCATCGCCGTTGCGCCAGACCTGCACTGCATCGGGCCCGGCCGACACATCGACCGGCATCCCAAGGCGATAGGCGCGGCCCTCGCCTGCGTTGCGGCGATATTGCGCCTTGTGCGACTTGTCACTGCGCGCGTGCTCTCCTGGGCACCAGTAGTTCGCGGCGACCGCCTGCTTGTACTCTTCGGAATTCGGGTCCTTGTTCAGCCATTGGCCGGGCTCTGGCTTGCCGGTCGCGGGATCCCATGGCACGTTGTCGCCGTGGGCGGTGATGTTGATCATTGGCGCTACATCCCAGTCGAGCAGATCGGGCCGCACGTCAATCAGCCGCTCGCTCTCCCAGGTCAGCATCTTGGAAATTTTTCCGGCCTTAAATAGGCGCACCTTACATTTGGCCCACAACAGTCCACGGGCTCGCTTTTCAGCGTCTTGCAGGGCGGCCACAGCGTCCGCCTGAAGCGATGCGGGGAGAGTCGTCTTGGCGATCAGCTTGGCGATATTCATGACGCCTCCGGAGCGATGGGCGGACGATCTGCGGAGGCGCCGAGAACTTGCTGCGACTGCTGGAAGTCTTCTCGGATGAACAGGGACCCCAGCCCGGCAACCAGGATCACGGCGGGCAACTGCTGGCCGATGGGTTCACCCGTGTCGAGGTCAATCAAGTCGATTGTCGAAGCGAGCATCTCCGGGGTCACCGCTGTGTAAAGCGGCGGCATGGCGTAGCGCTTGAGGGTGGCAATCAGCATGCCGCCCCACATGATGGTTTCCATGTTGTCGAACAGCGGGTGCTTGGCACCTGGCACCTTGCGGGCCACTGCGTCTGCCACAGCCTTGGCCCACTGCGAGGTGGTGCCGCGCTGCTTGAGGTACAGGAACTGGCGCTCTGAAACGAACCACACGTACAGAGGCGAGTTCCAGTACTTGTCGTCGTTCTCGTACTTGATGCCCTGCAGGGGAACAGTGGACTCGCGGATCTGCGACCCAACGCCAAGAAGTGCTCCCAAATCTGGATCTTGAACCCAGCAAAACTTGTGTCGGGCGTACTTTCCAGCTTGCGATTGCGCTGATTCACGATGTCCCATGTCATCACCCCCGGGGCGAGCTTTTTGCGTGCAGTGCCTTTACGCATCGGCGCCCCCTTGCACCTGGTCGGGGCGAACAATCGCCAGGGGCAACCCCGCGGCGATGGCTACTGTACGGGCATGCTCCTCTGGTATCGAGTGGCTCCACTTATGCACCGCTTGAGGGGTGATGCCGCACTTCTCAGCAACAGCCCCAGTCCCTCCGGCCATCACCACCACTCCGCGCACTGAAAAGCCTACTGGAGGCGACTCATTCCTGGTTTTGATTGAGTTTTGCAAAACTACATTCCCCGAATAATTGAACTTTAATCAATTTTAGGGGTGCTTAGACGTGCATGCAAGGCTTTAACCGAGTTGATTAAAGTTTATTTTTTACTTAAGCTATGCCTATGTCGGACGGTTGTGCAGCGATCTGCGCACGTCCTCAGACCATTCATAGTTGCGTACGGAGTCGGAACCCCATGAAATCTATACTTGCACAGCGCATACAAGCCGCGCGTGAAGCCATGTTCCCGCCAGTCAATCAAAAAGACATCGCCGCTAAGTTGGGCAGATCGCCCTCTGCAGTGTCCCTGTGGGAATCGGGTAAGAACGAACCTAGACCCGCTGAAATCGTCGCCCTAGCCAAGACCTTTGGTGTTTCTGTCGGTTGGCTCCTGGGAGCTGATGAGACGAATAGTACTGTACAGGCATCCAGTAGTCAAGGGACCCCAGTGGTATCCCTTGACGCCCTCAAGACATGGGACTTGCAGGCCCCTGATGAGTACGTAAACACTGCTGGAGACTATCCACCGGGCACGGCATTGGGATTCAGAAACAATAGCAGTGCATTGCCGTCTGTTGTGCCTATGGACGCAATTTGCATCGTGTCCCGGGCGCATCCACCGACGAACGGCTCCCCCGTTGTCGCCACAGTCGATGGGGATCTTTTGCTGCGCCGCATAGTACAAGACGGCGGTCAAACGTTGCTGCTTTCCGACGATCCCAGGTTTGCATCCATACCACTGGATAAAGCGACAGTGATTGGTCGCATCGTCGAAGTCATACAGCGCACAAGGCTCTGAGCAAACGGCCCGACCTTACGGGCCGTTACTTTTTTCAGAATACGTATTTCTACTTACGCGAAGGTTCTTGAACATTAATCAACTTCGATCTATGATTTCACCATCGAATGAGTTTTAGTTAACTTGATCGATGGCAATTCAACAAGCAGATCGGAGAACAAATTGAACAAGGAAAAAATTTCATCATTGGCGGAGCGATTGCTCCAAGCTAAGGCCGCAGAAGACGCGGCCACCAAGGACCGTAAGGCCGTCGAGGCTGAGCTGGTCCAAGAGGTCGGAGTCGAGAAGGCCAACGGCTCCAAGACCACTGCGTTCGACGCCTTCAAGGTGACCATCACGACTGCGCAGAACGTGAAGTTGGACTGGGATAAGTACGATGAGATGGTCGCCGACATCCCCGCCGAGTGTCGCCCTGTGAGAAGCAAGCGCGAGGTGGATGAAAAGGGCATCAGCTGGCTGCGGGAGAACCAGCCCGAGGTCTACGCCAAGCTGCCGCTGACGATCACCGACCGCACGCCCACAGCCAAAGTGGAGCGCGTGTAATGCAGAAAGTCATCATCACCATCGAGAGAGCACCCAATGGCCAAGATGTGGTGAAGATCTCTGCAGACTACCAGGGCGTCGCCGCCCTTGACGAGGGCAATCCTGCCCACCAGATCGCTGCGCTGCTCATGCAGACCGCTGCGAGCCTCACTGGCCTTGAAACCGCTGTCATCAACAGCGATGCACCGGGCTCCGCAAGCACCCCAACAAGGCAGATACCCTGGTGCTGGACTTCGCGGGCAACATTGAGCGCCATGGGCCCATAGACCAGATCCAGGTCAAGTCGAAGCGCAAGAGCGGCGAGAAGGCGGTGAGCGTCGCGCCGGTCAAAGAGTGCCCCCAGTGTCACGAGCTGGTGCACACCTCTGTGCGCATCTGCCCGGGGTGTGAGCACGAGTTTCCGGAGAGCACCATGCCGGCGCACGGCACGGAGGCGGCAGATATGGATCCGGTGGCGGTGCTGGCCAAGCCGCGCACCGTGGAAGTCGAAGCCATCCGATATAGCCCGCACACGAAACAGGAGCGTACTTCTCTCAGGGTGGAGTACCTGTCCAAAGGCCAGACCTACACGCAGTGGGTGCCTATCGAAGACCCACGGAGCTATGTGCGCAAGCATGCCGTGCAGTGGTTTTGGGACCATGGTCGTCACCAATGCCCCGACACCGTCGCTGATGCTTTGAACTTTCTGGAGCGCGAAGGCAATGTGCCCGTGCCCCATTCCATTCAGGTAGTTCGCGATGGTGCCTATTGGAAGGTCGACAAGTATTTCGGCCTCTCGCATCGCAAGGGGGTGGCCACCGTCGAGCGGGAAGCCAGTCTGAGCAATTTATTGAGGGCATGGGGATGACAACAAACATGGACGACAACGCGAGCATGTCGCTCGCTGAGGTGCAAGTCCGGCGTGATGCCGCAAAGAAAGACCTGGAGCGCTGGCAATGGGTGCTGGACAAAAAGGCTTGCAACAGCTGCATCCACTGGACCGGGAGCGGCTGCAAGGCCTCCAACGGCGCCGTGCCGCCGTCTGAGATCCAGCAGGCCGGCTGCCAGGCATGGCGCTACGACTTAATTCCCTTCTGAGGTGCAATATGGAACAACCAACGATTCGAGAAATGCTCTCTCCCAAGGAGATGATGCAGCGCTTCAAGGTGTGCCGTCGCACCTTGGACAACATGGAAAAGACCGGAAAGATCCCTAAGCGCGTGCACCTTTCACAGCGCACTGTACGGTGGTGGCGCGACGAGGTGGAAACCCATGCTGCAGTTGCTTAGCCGCCTCCACGAACAACCAACCGGTTGACCGTCAGTCAGCCAGAGAATCTCGCGTTTGGACTGAATCTGGCGAGCGCTGAGGCCTTGCAGCTGCACGGTCTTGGGTCTCTCTAGCAATTTCGAGCAGATTCTGGGCTACTTTCTCCAATAGGGCTGCTTGGTTCGCCTCAATGTCACAACGAATGGTGCGCACGACGGCGATGGACAGCATCGCGGCGATGCGTTCTACATCACCCGCGAGCACACATGCAGCAATGTCTCGGTCATCGCCCTCAGGTTCAAACGAGAACTCTGGAAAGTCGAAAGTGTAGTTCCCTGCTGCTATTACGTCCTTGTGCTCACTGTACTCGTCGTAGACGCTAGCGTACTTGACGCGCATCGCAGTTAAACCTGAAGGGATAGGCACACCTTGAAGTATCGCGACCAGTTCGTTGGGCGCCATTGAGAACTGGCTTGCCCAGCTCAATTTCTTCGCAGCGGCTGACGTGACGCCAACGGCCGTGAGCACTTCGGACTGCAACGCCCTGTAGGCCGTATCGCGAGCCCATTCGTCGTCCGGCATGGAAAGCGCTGCTTGCGCGACTTCATCATCGCTCAGCGGATCGATATTCAGCAGCCCAAATAGTGCCTGGATGAAAATCTGGCCGTTGAATGCATACGAACCAGATGCTGTGAAGTCAATGCGGCCTATCTCGCCTGTATCGTTCCAATCCGGAGACTTCGAATCTAGCTGAATACCTTCTATGCAAGAGAGTGCTATGCGGTCAAGTTCCGTATATTGTCTGGAGAAATACGCAGTACCTTGCAGGAGAACTCTCTCCGAAACATTGTCACCGTGCGTGTCGCCCTCGTCTCCGGTCTCCTCTTGCGCCGGAGCTCGTGCGGCCTCCGCAACAAGAATCTCACGGACCTGCATTCCCGGCGTTGTATCGTCAATTCCGAATCTCTGCCTGAACAGCATGAGCACGGCGCCGACAGGAGTCGCGACTATCCGGTCGTACGCCTGGAATGACGCGTCTCCCATCGCTTCCGTCAATACCTTGTCAATCTGCTTCGGGATAGTTTTGGCTGCTTTGGCGTTGTTGAAATACTGCCGTTTTGACAGTGCTGCAGCGTGTTTCACTGAGCGCCAAATGGCGTTCCAGACTTGGCCTGGTGCGAACTGATCTTGAAGAAAGCCTGAAATGAGTCTGCGGACTGCGGTAGTCTCCTCCTCTTCGAGCTGAAGCCCATATGTCTCCATTTGATGCTCCAGGTATGCCACGGAATCTTCAGTGGCACAGAAGAGCCACAGTTGATGGCATGCTTCGGTATCCGAGACGTGCTTGGCCTCGGCCACATTGACAGCGCTCGCGCGGGAGCCGTCACTGTGAGCCGTAAGTCGATAGCTCGCCTCCAGCGACCGATATCGCAACTCTTCTGTATCGGTCGAAAGAAGAAACCCAGTCACAGGGTACAGCAGTACGGGACTTAGATGAAGTCGACCGATGAGCTCCTGCAGTTCGCCTGCAGTCGCGCAGGTCGGATCAGCCCCGCTGTAGGTAAAGTGCACACTTCCACCCTCTCCAAGGAAGCCGGCCGACCAGTTGTTGAACGCCTCAACGATAAGGAGGCGATCTGTTGGCAGACGGCTGAAATTGATGCCTTTCCCCTCACCCTCCATTCGGGCCACGTAGGCGTCGGTCTTCTGCTTGAGAACGGCAGCCTGCCGAGCTTCCTCTTTCGCGTCTACTTTGGCGTTCTTCATCTGGTGTGCGTGTCCCTTGATTGGCGATCCTATGGCAATCTCGCCGAAGGCTCGAGTGAAAGTTTAAATCACTCGGCCCTTCGACCATGCGCAAACGCCAAACCAGTTGCTATCGTTGACCAATCAAATTTAAGCAGCAGCAACTAGCCTGAAGCGGTCACATACGCTTCCGCCGCAACAGGCTGCTCCTGACCGATTGCAGTCATCCGAATGAAGTGGCCGCCACCGTAGGTGGGTTGACCAATCCATTCGGCTCCTGAACGCATTTCTACTCTAGGCGTCATTTCGTCCACCCGTCGATCATATCGGCCCAGTCCTGCATCATGGCGGTGCGCTGCTCACGGTATTCGGCCTTGTTGTAGACCGCACGCACCCCCTTCTGCTCGTGCGCCAAACACTTCTCGATCCAATCGGTGGCGTACCCTGCCTCGTTCAACAAGGTGGACGCGGTGCGCCGCATGTCGTGCGGGCCGCAGTCTGGCATCTCAACTCCATCTGCCCGAGCCTTTTCCACTGCGCCCGAGATGACGCGGTTCAGCGTAGCAGCGCTCATGGGCTTGTCAGACTCGTACCGGTTGGGGAGGACATAGGAAGAGCTGCCCCCGAAGGTCTTCAGCGCGATCATGAGGTCAAGAGACTGGCGCGACAGATAGACCACATGCGGACGGTTCATCTTCATGCGCTCTTTGGGGATGGTCCATGTCCGGGCATCAAAATCAACCTCATCCCAGGTTGCAAGGGCCAGCTCGCTCTTGCGCACCATTGTCAGCAGCAGCAGCTTGACCGCCACACGGAATTGCATGCCTGTCCCAACCCGCTCCATGTAGGTGTAAAGAGTCTTGATGTCGGGGGGCTGAAGCATGCGGTCGCGTGGTACGAACGTGGCAATGCTGCTCGGCTTCACTCGGTCCGCTGGGTTGGCCTCAACGTCAAGCCCTCGCTCAACCGCGTGACGAAAGACCATCATCACGATGTCTCGGGCCTGGATGGCCACGGCCGGCGCGCCGCGCGCAACGATCTCGTCTGTTCTTCTGCGCAGCGCGTGGTGGTCAATCTCGCGCATCAACTTATTGTGGAAGTGAGGCTTGAGGTCGCGCTCGTAGACTGATCGCTTCATCGCTCTGGTGGAATCGGCCATCCGATGCTTATCCATCCATTCCTCCGCCCAGCTGGCGAATGTGCGCTCGCCTTCGACGGCCGCAATTGCCGCCCGCGCCGGCGATACCCCGGCGTTGCGCAAGCGCTTGGCCTCATCCAACTTCTGCCGCGCCTCGGCGAGGGTGAGCCCGCCAAGGCCGTACTGGCCGAAATTTATTGTTTCCTGCCGGCCGTTCACCCGGTAGTTGTACGCGAACGTGCGAGCACCCTTTGGCGACACCCGGACATACAGCCCGTCACGGTCCGCCATTTTGAACACCTTGCCTGTGGGCTTGATGTTTTTGAGTATGGTATCTGTGAGCATTGCAACCTGTTGAAGTTGAAGAAGTTTTTATATCTTCTGCAGGTGCTTGATGGTAGGTTTCAGCAAGTTCAAGAAAAATTGACCATCTTTGCGCAGCACCATCAAACACCCCTGCAGGCCTCACCAGCTCTTGCTTTGCCACTTTGTGGAGCGCACCAGGCGCGACATAAACGGCATTGCAAACCACCAATTTGGCAGGTCGATTCTAGCAACACCATCAGATTTGCCAATAATCATCTTTGCTTCAACTGTCTGCAACTTATCGATTTATTCCGAATTTTTCCCATGAAAAAAGCGGTAAATCAATGACTTACCGCTTAAAATTTTCTTTAACTTAACTCAATATTCTTTTTCAGAATTTATTCCCACTCAATCGTCGCAGGCGGCTTGCTTGACACATCATAAGTAACGCGATTAATACCGCGCACTTCATTGATGATCCGGTTCGACACGCGCTTGAGCAAGCCATAAGGCAGCTCCGCCCAGTCAGCCGTCATGAAGTCGCTGGTCTGCACCGCACGCAGCGCAACAACGTAGTCGTAGGTGCGGCCGTCGCCCATGACGCCCACGCTCTTGACGGGCAGGAAGACGGTGAAGGCCTGGCTGGTCAGGTCGTACCAGGTCTTGCCGGTGGCGTCGTCCACCCAGTTGTTCAGCTCTTCGATGAAGATCGCGTCGGCGCGGCGCAGCAGGTCGGCGTATTCCTTTTTCACTTCACCCAAGATGCGCACACCCAGGCCTGGGCCGGGGAAGGGGTGGCGGTAGACCATGCCACGGGGGAGGCCCAGGGCGACGCCCAGCTCGCGCACTTCGTCCTTGAACAGGTCACGCAGCGGTTCGAGCAGCTTGAGGCCCAGCTGCTCTGGCAGGCCGCCGACGTTGTGGTGGCTCTTGATGACCACGGCCTTCTTCGACTTCGCACCGCCGGACTCGATCACGTCGGGATAAATCGTGCCTTGGGCGAGGAAGGTGGCACCCTTGGAGCCAGCGTTTGCTGCCTTGAGCTTGGACGCTTCCGCCTTAAAGACGTCGACAAACAAGCCGCCGATGATCTTGCGCTTAGCTTCTGGCTCGTTCACGCCAGCGAGTTTGCCCAGGAACAGGTCGGCAGCATCCACGCGGATGACCTTGGCGTGGAGCTTGCCTTCAAACATCTCCATGACCATGTCGCCTTCGTTGAGGCGCAGCAGACCATGATCCACAAACACGCAGGTCAGCTGGTCGCCAATGGCGCGGTGGATCAGCGCGGCAGCAACGGACGAATCCACGCCGCCGGACAGGCCCAGAATCACCTCTTCGTCACCGACTTGCTCGCGGATCTTGGCAACGGCTTCTTCGATGTAGTCGCCCATGATCCAGTCGGCCTGGGTGGCGCAGATATCGAGCACAAAGCGGTTGAGCAAGGCCTGGCCTTGCACGGTGTGCGTCACCTCGGGGTGGAACTGCACAGCATAGTAGCGGCGGGCTTCATCAGCCATGCCGGCGATGGGGCAGGATGGCGTCGATGCCATGACCTTGAAGCCCGGTGGCAGCTCGGTGACCTTGTCGCCGTGGCTCATCCAGACCTTGAGCATGCCGTGGCCTTCGGGGGTGACGAAGTCTTCGATGCCCTTGAGCAGTTCGGTGTGGCCATGGGCGCGCACTTCGGCATAGCCAAACTCGCGGCTGTTGGAGCCTTCGACCTTGCCGCCCAGCTGGGTGGCCATGGTCTGCATGCCGTAGCAGATGCCCAGCACGGGAATGCCCAGCTCAAACACGGCATCCGGTGCGCGGTCATCCACTTCGTAGACGCTGGCATGGCTGCCGGACAGGATCACGCCCTTGAGCTTGCCGTCAGCGGCAAACTCGCGCACCCAGTCGCTGCTCACATCGCAGGGATGCACTTCGCAGTAGACATGGGCTTCGCGCACGCGGCGGGCGATCAGTTGGGTGACTTGGGAGCCAAAGTCAAGGATGAGGATCTTGTCGTGTTGCATAGCAGGATCGTTGGGTTTGGATGGAAAAACGAGGATGAATAGGTCAAAAATCTTCGGCCGCCAGCACGGCGATTCCGCATTGGCGGGCCGCTGCCACTTGCGCAGCATCAAAACTGGCCAGGGGCAAGCGCAGTGACTGCGCCAGCCACAGATAGGCGGCATCGTACACAGGCAGGCCGGTGGTCAGCGCCACGTCCAGCACGGCTTTGTGCTGGGCGGGCGCCAAGTCATGCAGCTCCACCCGGTGGCGGATGGCATCCAGCACACCCCAGAGGCCTTCGACACTGCCCAGCGGGATACGGCCGCTGTTGGCACCGGTGGCGACCAGGTTGCTGCATTCCCAAAACCACAGGTTGGGCGCTTGTGGATCGACCTCATGGCGGCGAATGCGGGCATAGAGGCGCTGGGTATGGCTGCTCGCCGCTTCCGGCAGCAACCAGGCAGCGGTGACCGAGGCATCGAGCACAAAGGCGCTGAAGGCGGCAGTCATGCGGCGCTCCTGCCGCTGCGGCGCAGGGTTGCGACCGAATCTGTTAGCGGCGCAGGAGCAATGCTGGCCTGCAAGGCCGCCATTTGCGCCAGCTCGCGGGCGATCTGTTCGTCGGTGATCACCGGTTTACGCCGCATCGGCAGCATGCGCACCACCTCTTTGCCGTGGCGCGTGATGCGCACTTCCTCGCCCTGCTCGACCAGCTCGACCAGGGCAGAAAAACGGGTTTTGGCTTCGTAGATACCGACGCTGTGCATGGTGGTGGGTGACAAAAAATCTGACCTGAACATCAATTCAGACCAGATTCTATCATTCTGACTAGTTTCTTGCCAACAGACCAGAATTGAAGGGGTTTGGCTGTGGCCTCTTGGGGGTGCAACCACGTATCAAGGGCTGTCACGCAAGAGAGGAGGAGCGCCGCGTCAGTGCAAGGTAGTGAGGTATACGCTGTCAAAGGTGCAGGGTGCGTGGTTCCGGGCTGATGGGTAAGCCGTGGGTAAGCACGTTTTGCGCTGCCCTCTGCGCATGCGGGTGGGACCCAGAATATTTTCAACCCCCTGGCTCCCGGCCGGGGTCTTTGCACTCGCCCGTGGCGCTCCAAAAAAACTAGATGGTGATCCTTGATTGGGTCCGTGACGGCTATGCCGCCACATCGATCTGCCAGTTGGCCGATTGCAGCACCACATTGGTCTCGCGGATACGGCGCGACAGGTCATCGGCCTGCTTTTGCAGGCTGGCCACGTTGATCTGCGGCAGCCATTTGATCTCGCGCTGGCTGTAGCGGTCAACATCCTTGTCGGTGGCGGCGATGGTGGCGACCAGCAGCGAATGCTGGGCGACCAGGGTATCGCGCTGGGCGAGGATATCGGCCAGCAAACGGCCATCGGCAATCCGGGCCGTCTCATTGGCGGTGTTGATGGCGCGCACCAATTGCTGCTGCGCTAGCAAGGTCGAGTTGGCCTCGGCCAGCAGGTCGTCGACCCGCTCCTTGGGCTGCTCGCCCTCTTGCACCATGGCATTGCGGGCAATGCGCTCGCGCAGCGAAAGCAGCTTTTTCTTGTGGTCGGCGCGGAGCAATAAGGCTTCGGCAAGCTTCATCGGCAATCCTTGTGTTCAGGCATCAAAAAAATGGCTGCCAGCGGCAGCCATTTTCCGAGATCTTACTCAGCGCGGTAGTTCGGCGCTTCCTTGGTGATCTGCACATCATGCACGTGCGATTCACGGATACCGGCTGCGGTGATTTCCACAAACTCGGCCTTCTCGTTCATCTCGGCAATCGATGCGCAACCGCAGTAGCCCATCGATGCACGCACGCCGCCTGCCATTTGGTAGACGATGGCAACCATCGAGCCCTTGTAAGGCACGCGGCCTTCAATGCCTTCAGGCACCAGCTTGTCAGCATTCGGGTTACCGGTGCTCGATTCCTGGAAGTAGCGGTCGGCCGAGCCTTGCTGCATCGCGCCGATCGAACCCATGCCACGGTAGCTCTTGTACGAGCGGCCTTGGTAGAGGATCACTTCGCCAGGGGCTTCTTCGGTACCCGCAAACATGCCGCCCATCATGATGGTGGATGCGCCAGCGGCCAGTGCCTTGGAGATATCGCCGGAGAAGCGGATACCGCCATCGGCAATCAGCGGCACGCCCGTGCCTTGCAGGGCCTGGGCGACGCTGTCCACAGCCATGATCTGGGGCACGCCCACACCAGCCACGATACGCGTGGTGCAGATGGAGCCAGGGCCGATACCGACCTTGACTGCATCAGCGCCTGCCTCAACCAGCGCCAGTGCGGCTGCGCCGGTGGCAATATTGCCGCCGATCACATCGACTTGCGGGTAGTTTTGCTTGACCCAGCGCACGCGCTCGATCACGCCCCGGCTGTGGCCGTGGGCAGTGTCCACCACGAGGGCATCGACACCGGCCTTAACCAGCAGCTCAACCCGCTCTTCCGTCCCAGCGCCTACACCCACGGCCGCAGCCACGCGCAGACGGCCAGCGCGGTCGCGTGCGGCATTGGGGAAGGTGGTTTGCTTGGTGATGTCCTTGACGGTGATCAGGCCCTTGAGTTCAAAGGCATCGTTCACCACCAAAATACGTTCGAGCTTGTGCTTGTTGAGCAAAGCCTTGGCAGCGGCGGGCGTGGTGTCGTCTTTTTCGTTGACGGTCACCAGCTTGTCGCGCGGCGTCATGATGTCGCGCGCCTTGACGTCGTAGCGGGTCTCGAAGCGCAGATCGCGGCTGGTCACGATACCGACCACCTTGCCGCCGTCGCAGACGGGGAAGCCGGAGATGCCCCGCTCGTCGGACAGCTGCATGATCTGCAGCACGGTGTGCTCAGGCGTGATGACCACCGGGTCATGCACGACGCCCGATTCATGGCGCTTGACCTTGGAGACCTCGGCAGCTTGCTGCTCGGCGGACATGTTCTTGTGGATCACACCAATACCGCCCTCTTGGGCGATGGCAATGGCCAGTCTGGCTTCCGTCACCGTGTCCATGGCGGCAGACACCAGGGGCAGGTTCAGGCGGATATTGCGAGAGAATTGGGTGGCGAGAGAGACGTCCTTGGGCAGGACTTGGGAGTATGCGGGTACCAACAACACATCGTCGAAGGTGAGCGCTTTTCCGATCAGGCGCATTGTGAAAGCTCCAAAAAAAGGATTCTACCGTCTTTTGTAAACAGCTTGCAGGGCAGCTGTATTACATCCCACTGACGCAGCCTGTTATCTCTAACCAACAACTTCAGCCGAGGCGGACACGCGGCAGGCTACACTCGCTTTCTATGAAACTCATCAAGCTGCTCCTCCTCTCGGTGGCCCTTGGCATCGGCGCGCCCGCGATGGCCCAATGGCAGTGGATCGACAAAGATGGCCGCAAGGTCTTCAGCGATCGCCCACCGGGGCTGGACGTGCCAGAGAAGAACATCGTCAAGCGGCCCAAGGGCTATGGCTCGCTCAAAGGCGTCCAGTCCTCCGGCACCGGCCCAGCGCTGCGCGACGCAGCGCCTGCCCCGCAGGATGGCGATGTCGGCGACGGCGCAACGCCACCTGGCCAAGCTGCTGCGGCAGCCCCTGCCAGCGGTGCACCCGCTGCCAAGGCCCCCACCGGCAAGGACAAAGAGCTGGAAGCCAAGAAGGCGGCAGACGCCAAAGCCAAGGCCGATGCGGAAGCCGCTGAAAAATCCAAGCAGGCAGCAGCCAAGGCCGACAACTGCAAACGCGCCCAGCAAGCCAAATCGATGTACGACACCGGCAAGGCCGTGCGTGCACCGAATGAAAAGGGGGAGATGGTGTTCCAGAATGCCGAGCAGCGCGCTGCTGAGATCAAGCGCACCGATGAGCTCATCTTCAACAACTGCTGAGCGCCTGCCGCAGTCACCAAAAAGCCAAGCATCTGCTTGGCTTTTTTCTTGCTGGCGGCGCTGCGATCAGGCGCCGTAACCGGCTTTGGACTGCGGCCTGCGCTGAGCAAACAGCCCGGTGCCGCGCGCGCCCTGCTTGGCAAAGCGCTCACGCCGCGCTTTCTTGGGGTCTACCTTGAGGGCTTCGTACAGCTCAACCCGGTCGCCATCGGCCAGCAGCTGGCTGCGCGCTTGCAGCCGGCCCCAAACGCCAGCATCCTGCGCCTCGTCGAACACCTGGCCGGTTTGCGCACTGGCAGCGGCCAGGGCCTGCGTCAGGCTGGCGCCAGTGGGCAGTTGCAACTGCACCGTCTGCGGCTGGCCATTCTGGGCCCAGACCACCTCGATCTGCATCAGCGCTGCATTCAGCACGGTGTCAGGCGCGGCATCAGCCATAGATTTTCTCGGCCCGCTGGATAAAGGCATCCATCATCGTGGCGGCGATCTTGTCAAAAATGGGGCCGACCACCGCTGCCAGCGCCATGCTGTCAAAGCCATAGCTCAGGCTCAACGACACCTTGCAGGCGCGCTGGCTGCCATCGCCCACGGGCTCAAAGCGCCAATCGCCCTGCAGTTGCGAGAACGGCCCTTTCACCAGCTGCATCTGCAGCCGCTTGCCGGGGTCATAGGTGTTGCGGGTCACGAAGGACTTTTTGATACCCGCCAGCGCAATGCCGACCTCGGCAGTCACGCCATCGGCATGCTGCTCCAGCACCAGCGCATGGTCGCACCAGGGCAAAAAATCGGAGTAGCGCGGCACATCGGCCACGAGATCAAACATCTCCTGGGGGCTGTACCAGATCAGAACGGACTTGTTGACAGTTTTCATGCAGACAGGGAGATGGGCCGCCAAGGGCAGGAGCGCTGGAAGCGGCCCGAAACATTCATAAAATCATAGACCAGAACAAAAAGCGCTGCATCTAGCAGCCCTACGGGCTTGGGAAAGCCGTTTTGCCCCTAATATTGCAATTATGTCGAAGACCAACAACACCAACAGCCGCATTGCCGATAACAAGAAGGCCGCATTCAACTATTTCTTTGAAGAACGCTTTGAGGCCGGCATGGTGCTGCACGGCTGGGAAGTCAAAGCGCTGCGCGAAGGCAAGGTTCAACTGACCGACGGCTATGTGCTGGTCAAGAATGGCGAGCTCTACCTGATGGGCTGCCAGATCAACCCGCTCAAGACCGCCTCTACCCATGTCAGCCCCGATGCCGCCCGCATCAAAAAGCTCTTGATGAAGAAGGACGAGATCAAGCGCCTGATCGGCAAAGTCGAGCAAAAGGGCTACACCCTGGTCCCCATCAACCTGCATTGGAAAAATGGCCTGGCCAAATGCGATATTGCGCTGGCCAAGGGCAAGGCAGAGCATGACAAGCGCGACGTGATCAAGGACCGCGAAGGCAAGCGCGAAGTAGAGCGCGCGATGAAGGTACACAGCCGCTGATCGCCTTGGCAACCAAAGGCCAGCGCTGGGCAAAGCGCTGCGCTGGCTCTAATATGGCGGCTCATCCCTGACTGGACACCCTGCCATGCACAAACTGCTGCGGCTCGCACGCCTCTGCCTGGCCCTCCTCGTGCTGGCAGCCATCGGCCAACAGCTGGCTCTGCATGCGGCTAACAACTTCAGTTTTGCCAATTTCTTCAGCTACTTCACGGTGCTGTCCAATCTGTTTGCATCGCTGGTGCTGCTGCTCAGCGCCTGCACCCCTGCCCAGCAAGAGCGCCCCTGGCTAAGCCTGCTGCGCTACCTGTCTGCCGTGCAGATGGCCATTGTCGGCCTGGTGTTTGCCTTGCTGCTGCGCCACCTGGATGTAGGCCTCATGCAGGCCTGGATCAACACGGTGCTGCACTACCTGATGCCCATCGCCGTGGTGCTCGATTGGCTGCTGGCGCCAGCGCCTGCACCACTGGCACGCAAGGCCCTGGGCAAGGCGCTGGTGCTACCGGCGCTGTACCTGGCCTATAGCCTGCTGCGCGGCCAGCAAACCGGCTGGTACCCCTACCCTTTCTTGAACCCCGCCAACGTCGGCGGTGCGGCCGGCGTCGCCCTGTACGCCGCAGGGATCGCTCTGGGCTTTGTGCTGGTGGGCGGTCTGCTGCTGTGGGCGGCCAAAGGGCGCAGACCGGCAGCTCCGGCTTAGGCTGGCCATTGGCGCTGGGCTTCGCCACCCAGGATGGGTATCTGTCCGACATGGCGGCTGTGGGCTGCCACCTATATTGATGACACCTACAACCAACCCGGGTGCCGCCTATGTTCTCCAAGCTCGCTGTACTGGCCATTCCACTGTCTGCCGTTCTTTTGACCGCCTGTGGCTCCATGCACCACAAGGACCAGAAGAACGCCGACACCAGCACACCGGTACGATCCGCCGATGGCGTGCTGGTCGGCCCCGATGGCCGCACGCTCTATACCTTCACCAAGGACAGCGCCGGCAGCGGTGCCTCCACCTGCTACCAGCAATGCGCCACCAACTGGCCGCCGCTGCCGGTGGCATCCGGCGCCAAGCCGATTGGTGATTTCAGCATCATCCAGCGCACGGACAACACCCAGCAATGGGCCTACAAAGGCTGGCCGCTGTACTACTTTGCCAAAGACAGCCAAGCCGGCGAAAAGCGCGGCGACGGCATGGGCGGCGGTGTGTGGAAGCTGGCAACACCTTGATCGGACACGGCTGCTAAGCTGTTCCCTCCAACAACAAGAGGTGGCCAAACGGCCACCTCTTTGCGTTTCAGCCTGCGATCAGCGCCGCGCTTATTTGGACTTGTCGCGCATGCCGCTGCTGTAGCGCTCCAACCAGGCAGACACCTTGCCCAGCGCCTGGCCGCCCTTGCCCAGCAGTTGCGCCAGCTCCGATTCCGCGCGTTCGCGCAAGGTCTCCTCGTTCTCGGGCAGTGGCGGCAGGATGTGCGCGAAATAGGTTTTGCCCAGCACGCGGTGCAGCAAACGCTCTCCCACAAAAGGCTGGTTGCCGTTCAGCGCCCGCGCGCCCTTGATGATGTTGCGGATGTCGTACTGCGTGGGGCTTATGTCGGGCACCTGCTTTGCCAATCCTAGCAATGTGTAGACGCCAATGCGTGCGGTGCGCACCGAGCTTTCCATCGTGAACACAATATCGTTGCTGGTCTCGACAAACTGGCCCACCAAGGCCAGGTTGGTGCAGCCCTCGGGCACCACATGGGGCCGGTCGCCAGCGGCGCGCGGCATGAATTGGGCCGTGATATAGGGCATCAGCGCCAAGCGCACCTTGGTATTGGCCGCCACCGCATCGATCTGGTCGGCGATGCCCAGGTGGTAGCACAGCTCGGCCAGAATCTCGCGCCCCGTGCATTCGGGCATGGTCTTGGCCACATGGTTGCCCTTTTTGTCCATCAACAGCGCATACACCCAGAGCACCAGCACGTCGCCCGGTTGATCGGGGAAATGCGGCTGGCGGTTGCAGGTAAAGCTCATCACCCAGTTAGAATCGGTGAAGGTGATGATGCCGCCCGTCACCGTCTTGCCCGAGTAGGGATCGTTGACCGACAGTTCCTTGAGTTTGTCGATCAGCGGCGAGGCTTTGCAGGTCAACGTGGCGGACTCCCACATGGACCCCTTCACATCGCCATAGAACTTCTCCGGCCGGCCAAACACCGGCGACTTGGCCGCCAGGCGCTTCCACAAGGCCCAGTCGCTGTCATCGCCCGGCTCCTCATTGCTGCGCGCCAGCACCGGCGCAGTATCCAGATCGCCATAAGCGGTGCCCTCGGTCATCGATCCCGTCAGCGCAAACACCACGTCGTCCGGGCCCAGCGCAATCTGCACATCCTGGCCGGCCGATTTGCAGCGGATGGCAGTCACCGTGCGGGCGCCTGCCTCCTCCCGCATGTCCAGGTCATAGGCGCGGGTGTTGAACTGCACCTTTACGCCCTTGTCCTTGAGCATGCGCGTCAACGGCACGACAAAGCTGTCGTACTGGTTGTACTTGGGAAACACCAGCGCCGACATGTCCGTGAGGCCATCGATGGCGTCCAGGAAGCGGTGCATGTAGAGCTTCATCTCCAGCAGGCTTTGCCAGTTCTCGAACGCGAACATCGAGCGCCACAGGTACCAGAAATTAGTCTCTAGAAAGCTCTTGCTGAAATAGGACTCGATGCTGAGGTCGTCCAGCTCCTCCTTGCGCTTGAGCAGCAGCTTGACGATCTCCCACTGGTGCGCCTTGGTCAGGCCCAGGCTGGAGAAATCGCGGATCTTGCCTTGCTGGTGCATCAGCCGGGCCTTGGACCAGTTGGGGTCGTTGTCGTTGACGTGGCGGTACTCGTCCAGCACGCTGTAGCCCTCGGGCAGCTCCAGCGCCGGTACGTCCTGGAACAGGTCCCAGAAGTTGTCGTAGTTCCAGTTCATCTCGCGGCCGCCGCGCACGATATAGCCCTGCTCGGCATTACCCGCGCCATCGAGCGAGCCACCGGTCACATCCAGGGCATCCAGAATGGTGATGTCTTCGCCGGCCATGCCGCCGTCGCGGATCAGGTAGAAGGCCGCTGCAAGGCCTGCAATGCCGCTGCCGATAATCCAGGCCTTTCGCCCCGCTACCGGCGCGCCCAGCACCGGCCGGTTGCGCATATAGGCGCCCACCATGTCGGGTGGTGGCAGGCTGTCTTGCGGGCCCTTGCGCCAAAAGCCTTCGCCGATGTTTGCCTCAACGCGCAGCGAGGAGGTGCGGGAGTCTGCATGCTTCATGGTGGTGCCTTTCATGGATAGCTTGACGATCAGACGCCAAGGTATAGCACACCGACTCCCAGCCACTATTGATGGGCGGCAAGCGCCTACGCATCCACGTAGCTGCTTGGCTCTCCCCTTGCGCTCAGTCCAGCGCCAGCAGCGGATGGGCCTGTGCAGGCCAGGGGCTGGCAAACATCTGCGCCACTTCCTGCAGGTCCACGTCTTCGATGCGCGCGGGGTTCCACTGCGGGTGGTGGTCCTTGTCCACCGCCAACGCACGGATGCCTTCCAAGGTTTCGCTCTTGCGATGAGGGCGCAGGTAAAAGCAGTGGCGCACCAGGTCGCGCTCCATGCGCAGGTCGTCGGCCAGGCTCAGGCTGCGTGCGCGGCGGATCTGCTCCAGCACCACGAACAGCATCAACGGCGAGCGCTTGCGCAGGGTCTCGGCGGTGGCACGGGCAAAGTCGCTGTCGCCCGCTTCCAGCGCGCTGATGATGGCCGGCACATCGGCCAGGCCAAAGTACTGGGCGATGTCGGCATCGGGGTTGGCAGCGCGCTCTGGTGCGGTGGCCAGGCCGGCCCGCACAAAGGCTTCCACCGCCTGGCCATTGGCAAAACTGCCAGCGGCCAGTCCATCCCACAGCGCCTGCTGCTGCGCACTCTCCAGGTAGCCATCGGCCAGCTGGTAGGCCAACGCATCGGCTGCGCCAATCATCTGGCCGGTGAGGCCCAGGTACTCGCCCACACGGCCGGGGCAGCGCGACAGAAAGTAGCCGCCGCCCACATCGGGGAACAAACCAATGGCCGTCTCGGGCATCGCCATCTTGGTGCGCTCGGTGACGATGCGCAGGCTGGCGCCCTGGCTGATGCCCATGCCGCCGCCCATCACAATGCCATCCATAAAGGCGATATAGGGTTTGCCAAGGTGGTGGATCAGGTGGTTGAGCGCGTATTCCTCGGTGAAGAAATCCTCCAGCTCGGGGTTGCCTGCCATGCCGGCCGCATGCAAAAAGCGGATATCGCCGCCAGCGCAGAAGGCACCAAACACGCCCTCTTTGTTGCTGCCCCGGATGGCCACGGCCAGCACCTTCTCGTCTTGCTGCCAGCGCAGCAGCACATCGCGCAGCTCGCGCACCATCGCCAGAGACAGCGCGTTCAGCGCCTTGGGCCGGTTTAGCGTGATAAAGCCCAGCTGGCCGCGCACTTCGCTTTGCACATCTTCGGTGTAGACCGCCATAACATTGACTCCTGGTTCTTCTAAAAACAACCGCCACCATAGCCGATAACCGGCGCGGGCAGCGGTCAAACAGGTGCCAAATCAGGCTACCGGCGCGCTGCTGTCCGTTATCTGGCGGATTACATCCAGCGCCATGCCGTCTGCTGCCAGCAAAGCTTGCCCCGCCTGCAGCTGCCAGTAGCTTTCGCTGCCCGCTGTCTGGCGCCACAGGTGCAGGCGGCGGGTGTGCAGCTGCAAATCAAACTCGGTGGTAAAGCCAATCGCGCCGTGGATAGAATGCGCGAGCGCTGCCACCTCCACCGCTGCCTCGCTGCTGCGGGCCTTGCCCACTGCCACCTTCAGCGGATCTGCCACCACGCCATCGGCCTCGCAGGCAATCTGGGCCGCCATGCGCGCCGCGCTCACATGCTCAGCCATCACCGCCAGCTCATGCTGGATGGCCTGGAACTTGCCAATCGGCCGGCCAAACTGCTGGCGCTCATTGGCAAAGTTCAGGGTGCTTTCAAACACCGTCAGCAGGCTGCCGGCCAGCAAGGCCGACACCAGCCCGGCCTGCGCCACCAGCAGCGATGCGGGGGCGGGCACACGGGTGGCGGAAACCACGGCGCTGGCGGGCCAGTGCAGATCCGCATCCAGCACAAAAATGCTGGCACTGGCCTGCGCAGCGGCCACAGGCAGCAGCAGCACATCCGCCCCGTGCTGGCCCAGCACCCATGGCGCCACCCGGGCACCGCGCACGCCGCTGGCCCGCAGGCCGCCATCGGCAGCGGCCAGCTGCGGCGCCAGCGCAATGGCGCCTTGCGGCAGCGCCACACCGGCGGCCGCCAGCCAGGCCCGCGCCAGCATGGTTTCTGCCAGCGGCAGCGGCATGGCGTGCTGGCCCAGCAAATCCCACACCGCAAAGGCATCGCGCAGCGCCAGGCCAGCGCCGCCTGCGTCTTCGCTCAGCAGCAGGTCGGCAAAGCCGCTGTCCTCAATCTGCTGCCACAGCGCTGCAGCGGTGGGCGACGCGCCAGCGCTTGCTGCCGCTTCGCTCTCGATGGCGCGCACCACGGCGGGCGTGCATTGCCCCGTCAGCAGATCGCGCAGGGCCTCGGTAATCAAATGGTCCATGTTCTTCTCCTTGCGCTCAACGCAGGCCAAGGCCGCGCGCGATCATGCCGCGCAAAATGCTGCGGGTGCCGCCGCGCAGCGTGTAGCACGGCGAGACGAGTGTCAGGTAGTTAAGGGTCAGCAGCAGCGCATGGGGCACTGCCTCGCCCTCGCCTTCGCGCGCCATCAGGTCGTCGGCGATCGCAGCTGGGATGAACTGCTCCAGCACCGTCCCTTGGTCCTTGACCAGCGCGGCTTCCACAATCGGGCTTTGGCCTTGCACCAGCTTCTCTTGCACAGCGACGGACAGCGCGCGCAGCGGCGCGAGGCGGGTCAATATCTGACCAGCAAGCTTGATGGAGTCGGCACGCGGCGCTGCCTCGCTGCGCACAAAGGCCAGCCATTGGTCCAGCAGCACCACCGAGGAGAACAAGCGCTCGGGTCCGCTGCGCTCATAGGCCAGCTCGGCGGTCACCTGCTCCCAGCCCTGGCCTTCAGCGCCCACCAGCGCATCGGGGGCAAGCTGCACATTGTCAAAAAACACCTCGCAGAAATGGCGGTCGCCCGACATGTCCTCGATGGGCCGCACGGTCACGCCCGGCAGGCTCAGGTCCACGATCAGCTGCGACAGGCCTTTCTGCCGGTCCGCCGGCTCGCCCGAAGTGCGCACCAGCGCAATCATGTACTGGCAGTGCTCGGCGTTGGTGGTCCAGATTTTCTGGCCATTGAGCAGCCAGCCGCCATCATTGGGCACGGCGCGGGTGCGCACGCTGGCCAGGTCCGAGCCAGCATTGGGTTCGCTCATGCCGATGCAAAAAAAGCTCTCGCCCCGCGCCACCGGCGGCACATAGCGCTGCTTTTGCGCCTCGGTGCCGTATTTCAAAATCAAGGGTGCGCTCTGGCGCTCGGCAATCCAGTGCGATCCCACCGGGGCGCCAAAATTCAGCAACTCCTCGACCACCACATAGCGCGCAAAGGCGCCCTGTTCATGGCCACCGTAGGCTTTGGGGAAGGTCATGCCCAGCCAGCCCTTCTCACCCAGCTTGCGGCTGAAGGCGGGGTCATAACCACTCCAGGATTTGGCGCGGATATGGGCGGGAATGTCTTTGACCGCCTCTTGCAGAAAAGCACGCACCTCCGCGCGCAGCGCCTCGCCTTCGGGCGGGATGCGGGTCAGGGCCAGTCCGTTGAGAATCGTCATCGTCGTCGCTTTCGTTCAGTCCAGGGACACGCCGGTGCTCTTGACCACGCCGGCCCAGCGCTTGATCTCGCTCTGGATGTAGTCGCCATAGGCCTGCGGCGTGGAGCCCAAGGGCTCGGTGCCTTGCAGGCGCAGTTTCTCCAGTACGCCAGGGTCCTTCAAGGCCTTCATCAGTTCGGCGTTCAGGCGCTGTACCACTGCGTCGGGCGTCTTGGCGGGCACCATCACGCCCTGCCAGGCACCGGCCTCAAAGCCGGTCATGCCGCTTTCGGCCAGGGTGGGTGCGTCCGGAAAATTCTCGATGCGCTTGGCGGTGCTGACAGCCAGCAGCTTGAGCTTGCCGTCCTTGATAAAGGGCGCCACCGAGTTGATGGTGTCGGTCATGAACTCAATCTGGCCTGCTACCAGGTCCACATCGGCTGGCGCACTGCCTTTGTAGGGCACATGGGCGGCGTCGATGCGGTAGTGCTGCACCACCTGGAAGGCAGCCAGGTGGGTGACATTGCCGTTGCCAGCCGAGCCGTAGGAGAGCTTGCCCTTGTTGTCCTGCGCGTACTTCACAAACTCCTGCACGGTGTTGACAGGCACCTTGGGATTGACCACCAGGCCCAGCGGCACCACGGCGGTCAGTGCGACCGGGCGCAGGTCCTTGGCCACGTCATAGCTGAGCTTTTTGTACAGCGAGGGGCTGAGCGCAATCGACGAGGTGTTGTAGAGCACCGTATAGCCATCGGCGGCGGCCTTGGCCACCAGCGCATTGCCGATATTGCCGTTGGCGCCGGGCCGGTTGTCGACGATGACCGTTTGCCCCAGCTGCTGGCCGACCTGCTGGGCCAGCACCCGGGCCACCATGTCTGTCGGCCCGCCCGGCGGGAAGGGCACGACCAGGGTGATGGGCCGGCTGGGCCAGGCGTCTTGCGCCTGCACAGCGCCACAAACAGCCGCCGCTGCAACAGCCAGCAGCGCCGAACGACGTAAAAGAACATAAGTCATGCTTGTCTCCTGTATTTTTTCTCTTATCCGGCGCGGCCTGTTGGGGCCGCGTTAGCTAGGCCTCGCGTCCTGCCAGCAAGCGCACTGCCGTGTAGACCATCACCTGCTCCTGGCGCTGGTTGTAGACCTCGATGCGCGAGGTGACCACCGCCCGCCCGCCCTTGCTGGTCGGTTTGATATCGGTCACCTCCACCAGCGCCTCAATCGTGTCGCCCACCACCACCGGGGCCAGAATCTTCTGGTGCAGCTCCAGCATCGCCAGGCCCGTGCCCTGGATCATGCTTTGCAGAATGAAGCCTTCTATCAAGGTATAGGTGAGGGCACCCGGCACAGGCCGGCCCCGGATCGCACCGCCGTCGTAGCCGTCTTCGATAAAGATGGCTTCGAGCATGCCGGTGGTGTTGATGAAGTTGACCAGGTCCGTCTCCGTCACCGTGCGGCGAAAGGTGCGCAGCTGCTGGCCGACTTGCAGGTCTTGCCAGACAAAGCCCTGGCCCATGCGCGGCGTGGCCGCCAGGGCAGCGGACCGGTTGTCGGTGGAAGAGATCCAGTTATTGGCAGTCATGGTGTTTTTACTTTCAGCATTTCATTCAGCCACCGAGGGTTGCAACGCCGCAATGCGGGCATCGTCCCAACCGGCCTCGCGCAGCAGCTGCTGCGTGTGCTCGCCCAGGCGCGGCGGCATGCCAATGGGGGCCTGCGCACCGTCGATGCGCACGGATGAGCGCGGGAAGCGCACGGTGCCCATGGCGGGGTCGTGCTTTTCGACAAAAAAGCCGGTGGCTTGCAGATGTGGGTCGCGCGGCAGGTCGTCCATGCGCGCCACTGCCGCGGTCGGAATCTCCAACTCCGCACAGGTGGCCAGCCAATAGGCGGTGTCCTTTTGCGCGACATGGCTGCTCATGGTCTCCAGCAGCAGCGCAATGTTGCGGGTGCGCTGGGCCTGGGTGGTAAAGCGCTCATCCTGCGCCAACTCGGGCTGGCCCACGGCGGCAAAAAAGCGCCGCCAGTGGCCGTCGGTGTAGGGCATCATGCAGACATGGCCGTCCAGCGTCTTGTAAGGCTTGCGCCAGGGCGCCATCACGCGCGGGTAGCCAGCGCCGCTGAGCGCAGGCTCAAAATGCATGCCGTAGAAATGCTCGACCAGGTTGAAGCCGACCATGGTTTCGTACATCGGCACCTCGACAAAGCTGCCCTCCCCCGTGCGTTCGCGCTGAAACAGCGCCGCCATCACAGCATGCGCTGCCACCAGGCCGCAGGTTTTGTCTGCTGCTATCGTCGGCAGGTAACGGGCCTCGCCCGTCTGGCGCTCCATCAGGTCGGCCAGGCCGCTCATGCCCTGGATCACATCGTCATAGGCGGGCAGGCCGGCGTACGGGCCGCCCTCGCCAAAGCCATGCAGGCCCACATAGACCAGGCGCGGGTAATGGGCGCGCAGCTGCACCGGGTCCAGCCCCAGCTTGGCCAACTTTTGCGGGCGCATGCTGTGCATGAAGACATCGGTGGTCTTGAGCAGCGCATGCAAGGCCGCTTGGGCCTCGGGCGCCTTCAGGTCCAGCACCACACTTTTCTTGCTGCGGTTGGAACCCATGAACAGCGCCGACATACCGGCCTCTGCCGCCGGCCCGGTGTAGCGCGTTGAGTCGCCCGCTGGCGGCTCGATCTTGATCACCTCGGCGCCGTAATCGGCCAGCACCTGGCTGGCCAGCGGCCCAAAAATCACGCTGGATAGGTCCAGCACCCGCAGGCCTGTCAATGCACTCAAGGCTTGTCTCCGTCGTTGTGGTGATAGCGATGAATGGCATTATTTGATATGTTTCACAGCTGTGTCTATGTCGCAATTGACAGGTACTGATACACAGGAGATATCAATGGACTTGCGCCAACTGCGCCACTTCGTCACCCTGGCGCAAACCCTGAACTACCGCCAGGCGGCCGAGCAGCTGCATATGTCGCAGCCGCCGCTGTCGCAGTCGATCCGCAAGCTGGAAGACGACCTGGGCGTGCAGCTGTTTGAGCGGGATCGGCGCGGCACGGTGCTGTCGGGCGCCGGCCGGGCTGCGTTGGAGAGCGCCAAGCTCGCGCTCTACCATGCGCGCCAGGTGCAGGCCGTGTCACAGGCGACAGCCAGCGGCGAGCTGGGGCGCTTGCATATCGGCTTTATCGGCTCGGCCACGTTCTCGTTGATTCCTCAGCTGGTGCAGGCCTTTCGCGCGGCCTACCCTGCCATTGACCTGGTGCTGACCGAATCGACCACGCGCGAGATCTGCGCCCAGGTCGCCAGCGGAGATTTTGATGCCGGCCTGCTGCGCTACCCGGTGACGCAAGCCACCGACCTGTCCATCACCCTGGTCGAGCCCGATCGCCTGATTGCCGCGCTGCCCGCCGGCAACCCGCTGCTGATCAAGGACCAATTGCAGCTGATCGATCTGGCAGACCAGCCCTTTGTGAACTACCGCCCCAGCGAGGTGCCCGGCCTGCATGCGCTGGTGGTGCTGGCCTGCCAGAACGCCGGCTTTATGCCGCAGATCAAGCAGCATGCTGTGCAGGCCCAGACCTTGGTGAGCCTGGTGGGCGCCGGCCTGGGCGTGGCCCTGGTGCCCGCCGTGGTGGCCAAGGCTTCCACGCCAGGGGTCGTGTTCCGAGAGCTGGCCGATGCGCAGAACCTGCCCCAGATCGGCATTGCGCTGGCGTTGAACCAGCGCCAACCCATCGCCACCGCGCAGCGCTTGAAGGAGCTGCTGCTCCAACTTAAGCCCTGACGAAGGCTGCGACGCTGCTGGACAGCGCCAAAGCCTGAATGCTACGCAGACACAGACGCAAAAAAGGCCGCAGATGCGGCCTTGGGGGTGTTGGTCTAACGACGCAGCGCAGATTATGCGTTTTCGCGCGTTGCGCGCTTGCGGTCGTGTTCCTTCAGGTGGCGCTTGCGCACACGCAGGCTGGAGGGGGTGATTTCCAGCAGTTCGTCTTCTTCGATGAACTCCACACCATATTCCAGCGACATCTCGATAGGAGGCGTGATCTTGATCGCGTCTTCCTTGCCGCTCACGCGGAAGTTGGTCAGCTGCTTGGTACGGGTGGCGTTCACCACCAGGTCGTTGTCACGGCTGTGGATACCCACGATCATGCCTTCATACACAGGATCGTTAGGTTTCACAAACATGCGGCCACGGTCGTCCAGCTTGCCCAGGGCGTAGGTGAAGATTTCACCGTCGTCCATGGAGATCAGCACGCCGTTCTTGCGGCCGCCGATTTCGCCCTTGTGTGGCTCGTAGCTGTCGAAGATGTTGGCGATCAGGCCGGAACCACGGGTCAAGTTCAGGAACTCGTTCGTGAAACCGATCAGACCACGGGCAGGAATACGGTATTCCAGACGGACGCGACCGCGGCCATCGGGTTCCATATTCACCAGCTCGCCCTTGCGCTCGCCCAGGGCTTGCATCACGCCGCCTTGGTGCCCTTCTTCGATGTCGGCTGTCACCAGCTCGATTGGCTCGTTGCGCACGCCGTCGATCATTTGCATCACAACGCGTGGCTTGGACACGGCCAGCTCGTAGCCTTCGCGGCGCATTTCTTCCAGCAGAATGGTCAGGTGCAGTTCACCACGGCCAGCCACTTCAAAGATACCGTCTTCGTCGGTTTCCTTGACGCGCAGGGCCACGTTGGAACGCAGTTCCTTTTGCAGGCGGTCCCAGATCTGGCGGCTGGTCACGTACTTGCCTTCACGACCTGCCAGTGGCGAGGTGTTCACGCAGAAGTTCATGGTCAGCGTCGGCTCGTCAATCTTCAGCATCGGCAGAGGCTGTGGATTGGTCGGGTCGGTCACGGTCTCGCCGATACCGATGTTTTCGATACCGCTGATCAGCACGATCTCGGAAGGACCGGCTTCGCTCGCTTGCACGCGGTCAATACCTTGGAAGGTGTGGACCTGGTTGATCTTGCCGGTGTAGCTCTTGCCGTCCAGACCGGACATCACAGCCACTTGTTGGCCGGGCTTGAGGGTACCCTGGGTGATACGGCCCACGCCGATACGGCCCACGAAGGTGGAGTAATCCAGCGCGGAGACTTGCATCTGCAGCGGTGCCGAGGCGTCGCCTTGCACAGCAGGCACGTGTTCCAGCACGGTTTCGAACAGGGCCGACATGTCGGGACCCCATTGCGCGCCTGGCTCGCCTTCTTCCTTCGACGACCAGCCGTTGATGCCCGAGGCGTACACCACGGGGAAGTCCAGCTGTTCATCGGTGGCGCCGAGCTTGTCGAACAGGTCGAACGCAGCGTTCACGACCTTGTCGGGGTTGGCACCGGGCTTGTCGACCTTGTTCACCACCACGATAGGCTTCAGGCCCAGGGCCAGTGCCTTCTTGGTCACGAAACGCGTTTGGGGCATGGGGCCTTCTTGCGCGTCGATCAACAGCACCACACCGTCCACCATGGACAGCGCGCGTTCCACTTCACCGCCGAAGTCCGCGTGACCCGGGGTGTCGAGAATGTTGATGTGGGTGTCTTTCCAGGAAACGGCGCAGTTCTTGGCCAGAATCGTGATGCCGCGCTCGCGCTCGATGGCATGGTTGTCCATCACGGTGTCCACGACTTTTTCGTGTTCAGCGAAGGTACCAGACTGGCGCAGCAGCTGGTCCACCATGGTCGTCTTGCCATGGTCAACGTGGGCGATGATCGCAATATTGCGGATTTGTTTGCTCATGATGTTTCCAAAATGCCGCTGGCTTGTGGGCGCGGCGTTCCTTCCAAAATTTGTTGAATCTCGACGGGGCTTAAAAGGCGGTCGGGGATGAGCTCGCGCGCCCGGATGTGTGCCACACCCAAAAGCGCAGGAGGCTCCTCTCCATAAACGGCCACTGCATCGGCATCGGCCCATTCACCCCGCCGGCGCAAGCCGGACAGAAATCTGCCTGCATTATCACCATCGAGCGTGACACGGGTGTGCTCGGCCAGCAAGGTGTCGGCAGGCAACACGGTTTGCAGGCGCTGGTCATCCGGGAGCGCTTCGAGGGTTTGCAGGCTCACACAGCGGGACAGGTCAATCCCACCGGTTTCTATGCGGCGCAGGCTGCGCAGATGCGCGCCATAGCCGAGCGCCTGGCCAATGTCTTCGGCCAGTGTTCGCACATAGGTTCCCTTACTGCATCGCACCGTCATCTTGAGGGCGGTAAACGCCTGCTCTTCTTCCACCCTGGACAGCGCCAGGTGCAAGATGGTGACGGCACGCGGCTCACGCTCCAGCGTGATACCGGCTCGGGCATATTCGTAAAGGGCCTTGCCATCACGCTTGAGCGCGCTGTACATCGGCGGCACCTGGCTGATGGCACCAGTGAACTGGGCCGCCACAGCAGCCAGTTTCTCAGGCGTCAAGGCCAGCGCATCGACCTCCCAGATCTGCATCACCTCACCCTCGGCATCGCCGGTGGTGGTGGTGGCACCCAGGTGCACCAAGGCCTCGTAGGTCTTGGGCGCATCGAGTTGCAGTTGGCTGAACTTGGTCGCCGCGCCAAAACACAGCGGCAGCACGCCAGTCGCCAAAGGATCGAGCGTGCCGGTGTGGCCGGCTTTTTCGGCGCGCAGCAGCCACTTCACTTTTTGCAAAGCGTCGTTGCTGGACAGGCCAATGGGTTTATCAAGCAGAAACACCCCGTGCACAGGGCGCCGCTGCACCCGTGTGCGAGGGGCTTTCATGGGCTCAGCCTTCCTCAGGTCCGCGCGATGCCACAGCCTTGGCGATCAAGGCATTCATGTCGGCTGCACGCTCGGTGGTGCGGTCGTAGATGAAATGCAGGGTCGGCACGGTGTGGATATGCAGGCGCTTGAAAAGGCCATTGCGCAAGAAACCAGCAGCCTGGTTCAATGCTTCTTGGGTCTGGTCCGGGTCGCCGATCAGCAAGCTGAAATACACCTTGGCGTGGGCGTAATCCGGCGTCACCTCAACGGCTTGCAGGGTTACCATGCCAACGCGCGGGTCCTTCAACTCGCGGGCGATCAGCTCCGACAGATCCCGTTGGATCTGGTCGGAGACTTTGAAGCTGCGGTTAGGCGCAGCAGTTTTCTTTCGAGTTGCCATCGGAAATTACAGCGTACGAGCGATTTCCTTGATCTCAAAGACTTCCAACATATCACCTTCTTTGATGTCGTTGTAGTTCTTGAGCTTGATACCGCACTCGAAGCCTTCCTTGACTTCCTTGACATCGTCTTTCATGCGGCGCAGCGAATCGATCTGACCCGTGTAGATGACCACGTTGTCGCGCAGCAAACGGAAGTGTGCGTTGCGGGTAACGTGACCCTGGGTGATGTACGAACCTGCCACCGTACCGATCTTCGATGCCACGAACACGGTGCGGATCTCGGCCATACCGATGATCTCTTCGCGCTGCTCGGGTGCCAACATGCCGGACATGGCTGCCTTCAGCTCATCGACCGCATCGTAAATGATGTTGTAGTAGCGGATATCGACATCATTGCTCTCGGCGGTCTTGCGTGCTTGCGCATCGGCACGCACGTTGAAACCAATCACGATAGCCTTGGATGCCAGGGCCAGATTGACGTCCGACTCGCTGATACCACCCACACCGGTGTAGACCATCTGCACCTTGACCTCGTCGGTCGAGAGTTTGAGCAGCGAGGTCGCCAGTGCTTCTTGCGAACCCTGAGTGTCGGCCTTGATGATGATCGGCAGCGACTGAACGCTTCCGGCACCCATTTCGGCAAACATGTTTTCCAGCTTGGCTGCTTGTTGGCGGGCCAGCTTGGTGTTGCGGAACTTGCCAGCACGGTAGGTGGCGATTTCACGGGCACGGCGCTCATCGGGCAGCACCATGAAATCATCACCGGCTTGCGGCACATCCGACAGACCTTGGATCTCGACGGGCAGCGAAGGGCCGGCATGCTTGGCGACCTTGCCGTCTTCGTCGACCATGGCACGCACGCGGCCATAGGTTTGACCTGCCAGCACGATATCGCCGACCTTCAAGGTACCGGACTGCACCAGCACCGTGGCCACAGGGCCGCGACCCTTGTCCAGCTGGGCTTCGATCACGAGACCCTTGGCATTGGCTTCCACCGGTGCCTTGAGTTCCAGCACTTCGGCCTGCAGCAGCACTTGCTCCAGCAGCTCGTCAATGCCTTGACCGGTCTTGGACGACACCGCCACGAAAGGCGAATCGCCACCGTATTCTTCGGGCACCACTTGCTCAACCACCAGCTCTTGCTTGACGCGCTCTGGGTTGGCATCGGGCTTGTCCGCCTTGGTGATAGCCACCACGATTGGCACACCCGCAGCGCGTGCATGCTTGATCGCTTCCTTGGTCTGGGGCATCACGCCGTCATCGGCAGCGGCCACCAGAATCACGATGTCGGTGGACTGTGCACCACGGGCACGCATGGCCGTGAAGGCCTCGTGGCCTGGGGTGTCCAGGAAGGTGATCATGCCGCGTGGCGTTTCCACGTGGTAAGCACCAATGTGCTGGGTAATACCACCGGCTTCACCAGCGGCCACCTTGCTGCGGCGGATGTAATCCAGCAGCGAGGTCTTACCGTGGTCAACGTGGCCCATCACAGTCACCACCGGAGCGCGAGACAGCGCTTCGGATTCGGACTGGGATTCTTCTTCCAGCGTGAAGGCTTCTGGATCGTCCAGCGCAGCAACGTGCGCCTTGTGGCCCATTTCTTCCACGACAATCATCGCGGTGTCCTGGTCCAACGGCTGGTTGATGGTGACCATCTGGCCCATCTTCATCAGCGCCTTGATGACCTCAGATGCCTTGATCGCCATCTTGTGTGCCAACTCGGACACAGTGATGGTTTCTGGCACGTAGACATCGATCACGCGTGCTTCCACCGGTGCAGCCGATTGCGGGCCACGGTGGTCATTGCGGTCGTTACCACGGCGGCCACGAGGACCCGAACGCCAGTTGTTACCCCGGTTGGCCACGCCACCCGACGAGTCACCACGCGTCTTGAGTTCTTTTTTCTTGCCGTTGCTGTCGTTCTGGTTGCTCCAGCTCGACGACAGCTTGGCCGACTTGACTTCCTTGTTGCCAGGGGCGCCAGCGGCAGGCTTGGCAGCGCCAGCACCTGCGGTGGTGGCAGGCTTGTGCAAGGTGCCCTTCTTGGCGTCGGCAGGCTTGACTTCCTTCTTCTCTTCCGAAGGCTTCTTGGCCACGAGCACCTTCTTGGGTGCATTCATCATGGCGCGGATGGCTTCGGCTTCGGCCAAGGCTTTGCGGCGGCGCTCGTCCAGATCGACGGCACGCGCAGTCTCTTCAGCCTCGCGGGCCTTGGACTCGTCGTCGGCCTTTTTCTTGGCTTCAGCCTGGGCTTCGTTGCGGGCAGCCAGATCCTGGGCGTGGATGCGGGCCACTGCAGCCTTTTCCGCGACCTCTTGGGCCTTGCGCTCTTGCGTCTTCACCACGTAGGCAGCGGCGCGTTCTTCCGCTTCGCGCTCTTTGCGCTCGCGGTCTTCGCGCTCGGTGCGGTCGGCACGCTGCTGCACCAGATCAGCTTCTTGTTTGCTGATCTGATCGGCTTCGTGGCGGGCCTCTTCTTCGCGCTTGACCAGCTCAGCCTTGTGCTCGGCTTCCTTTTGCTTGGTCTCGGCGTGCTTCAGGGCTTCTTCCGAATCGGGTTCCGCCACATCGTCACGCTTGACGAAGGTACGTTTTTTACGCACTTCCACTTGGATGGTGCGCGCCCGGCCGGTGGCATCGGCTTGTTTGATCTCGCTGGTAGATTTCTTGGTCAATGTGATCTTCTTGCGGTCGGCAGCGCCGTGGGCGGCCTGCAGATGGGACAACAGCGCTTGCTTGTCTGTTTCGGTCAGTGCATCGGATGCATCTTGCTTGGACACGCCTGCGGCTTGCAGTTGTTCCAGCAATGTATCCGGTGATTTTTGGAGTTCAACAGCGAACTCGGCGACAGTATTACTCGACATATCTTGTTCCGTGCCTCCTGACCTTATTCCTGTCCATCAAACCAATGTTCGCGGGCCTTCATGATCAAGGCTTTTGCGTCATCGGCAGACTGTCCGGTCAGCTCGGTCAATTCATCAATGGCCAAATCGGCCAGGTCGTCACGCGTGTGGATTCCACCAGCTTCCAGCTGGGCTACCAACTCAGGCGTCATCCCTTCGAGATCACGCAACTCTTGGGAAACACGGGCAACACTCTCTTCGTGGACAATTTCCATCGTCAGCAGCGCATCCTTGGCGCGCGTCCGCAGTTCATTGACCGTCTCTTCATCGAAGCGCTCGATCTCCAGCATTTCCTGCAGCGGCACATAGGCCACTTCTTCCAGGCTGGAGAAACCTTCTTCGATCAAGATGTCGGCGATTTCCTCGTCCACATCCAGCTTTTCCATGAACAGTTTGCGGGAAGTGCTGGTTTCTTCTTCCTGCTTCTGGGCCGATTCGGCCGCATCCATGATGTTGATCTTCCAACCGGTCAGGTCGGAAGCCAGACGGACGTTCTGACCGCCACGGCCAATGGCGATAGCGAGGTTTTCCTCATCCACCACCACGTCCATGGCATGTTTTTCTTCGTCCACCACGATCGAGGAAACATTGGCCGGAGCCAGTGCACCGATCACGAACTGCGCGGGGTCTTCCGACCACAGCACGATGTCCACACGCTCGCCAGCCAGCTCATTGGTGACCACGTTCACGCGGCTACCGCGCACGCCGACACAAGTGCCGATCGGGTCAATCCGCTTGTCGTGGCTCAGCACGGCAATCTTGGCGCGGCTGCCTGGATCACGAGCACAGCTCTTGATCTCCAGCAGGCCTTGCTCGATTTCAGGCACTTCGTTGCGGAACAGCTCGACCATGAACTCTGGCGCCGAGCGCGAGAGCAAGATGGGAGCGCCGCGCAAGGTCAGATCCACGTCCATGATCATGGCGCGAACCCGATCACCATTGCGCAGATTTTCCTTCGGAATCATTTCACCGCGCTTCAAGCGGCCTTCCACGCGACCGGATTCGACAATGATGTCGCCCTTGTCCATGCGCTTGACGGTGCCGTTGAAGATCTTGTCGCCGCGTGCCATGAAGTCGTTGAGCAGCATTTCGCGCTCAGCATCACGGATCTTTTGCAGAATGACCTGCTTGGCAGCCATGGCGCCAATGCGGCCAATCGGCACCGATTCGATCTGTTCTTCGATGTAGTCACCGACTTCCACGTCTTCCTTGCGGTCGACGGCGTCCATCAACATTTCTTCGGCATCCGGATTTTGCAGACCCGCATCATCGGGCACCACCAACCAGCGGCGGAAAGTGTCGTAGTCGCCGGTATCGAGATCGATAGCCACACGCACATCCACTTCGCCGGAATACAGCTTCTTCGTAGCCTGGGCCAGGGCAGATTCCACAGCGCCAAACACCACATCGCGCTCTACGTTCTTTTCGCGCGCGATGGCATCCACCAGCATCAACAATTCGCGATTCATGCGACGACTCTCCTATTTCAATCTTTTAACCAGAAGGCGGCATCATCGGCGCCACCATGCGCTAGGCGATTCAGGCTTCGGCTTCGCCGGCACTGCCCGCAGCAGCTTTACCCTTGAAACTCACGATGGGCGCCAGACGCGCTTCCCGCAACTCATCGAACGTAAAACCAAGACTTTGCAAAGGTGCAGGCGGGCGCTTCTTGCTGACGCGAGCGCCGGGCTTGACAGCGGGTGCATCGCTCCAGACGATCTGCCAGCCCCCTGCTTCGGTGCGCTCAAGCGTGCCTCGAAATTTCTTGCGGTTGGCGCTGATCGCAGTGCCTTCGGCGGCTGCGCCAATGGCCTCTCTCAGCGTCAAATCCACCACTTCACCCGTAAAGCGGATGAAATCCTGCTCATGCCGCAAGGGGCGATCAATACCAGGGGACGACACTTCGAGGCGCTTGTATTCCACGCCCTCGACTTCCAGCGCAAACTGCAGCTGGCGCGTGACCTTCTCGCAATCCTCCACCGTGACAAACTGTTCTGGCACGCCTTCCGGGCGGACAGCATCCCCGCTCCATGGCAGATCGATGGTGATGCGTAAAAGGCCGCTGGCGGAGCGTTCGATCTCCACCAAGTCGTAGCCCAGGCCGCTCACCGTTTGTAGGGTGGTTTCTTGCAAGCTCACGTGTGCTATATATCCCGCAAATACAAAAAACCCGAGAACCATGGAATGTTACACATTCCACAGCACCGAGCTGAAAAACATGCGACCAAAAAAAACGGGCGGTTGGCACCGCCCGGTTGGTCGTGTAGACATCTATTATAGGGGCAAACCAGTATCGTTGCAATCACGCGCCCTGCCTTTTAGGCGTGATAACGACTCGGCCTATGCGCTGCGCGCCTGCAATATCGCTGCCGTGCGCTGCAGCAACGCATGGGCATCGTCTTGGGCAGGCAGGGCCTGTGCATCGCCTTGCGAAAAGCGCTCCAGCATGCGCTGCAGCACGCCCGGCTGGGGCAGCACCGGGCCCAGGAACATGGCTTCTTCACCGCGGCCCAGCAACACCGTGGGGAAGGTGGTGATATCCAGCTCCCCCAGCGCCTCTTCTTCGTCTTCGACATCCAGCCACACAAAGGCCATGTCTGGCCATTGCTGGGCCAAGGCCTCAAATACCGCCTGGTACTGGCCACAGGTACCACACCACTGTGCGCATAGACACACCACCAGCCAGGGCGCACGCGCAGCCTCGGTCATACAGCAAACCCCATCCACGAAGAAAGCCGTATTTTTACCACCATTGGCGCTGCCAGGCGGGCCAGGGCATTTGCAAATACGCGCTTCTCTGACTTGAATCAGTTCAAAAAGCAACTAAGTTCATAACAGTCATCAGCCATTGGGCAGTTGCCGGTACAACAGCAAATTGTCACACCATTGGGAGCAGGCATGGATTCCAAAAACTACTACGACGTTCTAGGCGTGGACAAAAAAGCCAGCGCCGACGATATCAAAAAGGCGTTTCGCAAACTCGCCCGCAAATACCACCCCGACCTGAGCAAGGAAAAAGATGCCCAGCAGCGCATGGCCGAGGTCAATGAGGCCAACGCCGTGCTGTCGGATGCGCAAAAGCGAGCGGAATACGACGAGATGCTTAATGCACCGCGCGGTTTTGACCCGCGTGCGGGCAACCCTTTCCGCAACGCCGAGGGCTTTGGCGGCGGCGATTATGAGTTCCGCCGCCAGAGCATGGGGGGCGACGCCGATTACAGCGATTTCTTCCGCGAGATGTTTGGCAATGCCGCGCGCGGCCAGCACCGTACCGGTGCGCCACCACCAATGCGCGGTGACGACCAGCATGCCAGCATCGAGCTGGACCTGATGGACAGCTACCAGGGGGCTGAGAAGACGCTGACCCTGCATGGCCAGGCCTATGACGGCGATGGCAGCCTGCGCAGCCAGGAGCGGCAGTTGCAGGTGAAAATCCCCCCTGGCGTGCGCGAGGGGCAGATGATTCGCCTGGCCGGCCAAGGCGGGCCTGGCTACCAAGGTGGCCCTGCAGGCGATCTCTTGCTGGAAGTCCATTTTCGCCCCGACAAACGCTGGCGTGCCGAAGGCAAGGATGTCTATATGCCGGTGGCGATCAGCCCCTGGGAGGCTGCATTGGGCGGCAGCGCCGAGGTGACAACCCCTGCCGGAACTTTGGAAGTGGGCATTCCCGCAGGCTGGTCTGCCGGGCGCAAGCTGCGCATCAAGGGCAAGGGCCTGCCTTCAGCCACTCCCGGGGATTTGTACCTGGAACTGCAGCTGCACATTCCGCCCGCCACCAACGAGCCGGAACGTGCCGCCTATGCAGATTTTGCCAAGGCCTTCCCCCATTACCAGCCGCGCCAAGGAGACTGACGATGCCCCACTACACGACCACCGTACACACGACGATGCTGGAGATCATCACGGACGATAGCCTCGATGCCGCCAGCCTGGCGCAGGCCTGCCAACGCAACCTGGCCTGGGTGCAGGCCCGCGTCATCGATGGCGTGCTGACACCCAGCACCGGTACGCGCAACCCTGAAGCCGTTGCGAGCTGGCGCTTTGCTGGCACTTGTATTGTTCGAGCGCGCCGCCTGGCCTCGCTGGAGCACACCTACGACGCGGATCCCCAGCTCGCGGCCATGACGGTAGACCTGATGGAAGAGGTTCTGGAATTGCGCCGCCGGCTGCGGCAGCATTGAGCCCCGCCCTTCCCGCTCAGACAGACGCAAAAAAGCCCGCAGATGCGGGCTTGTCTTGACCGAAAAAGCTCCATCCGCATGCCGCGCCTGATCGTGGCAAGCGCGGCATGCGGACGGGGCAAAACCGGTAGCGGTATTAACCGCCCTTGTGCGTGCGCTTGCCTGGGTTCTTCTTCGAACGGGTAGCGGTGCCACGGGCACGGCTAGCCTGTTGACCACGGCCAGCCGTAGGCAGGCTCTTGCCGTTAGGCAACGTGGGTTGAGGGGTGAACTTGCGGTCAGCTTCGGTAACGATTTTGTTGCCCATCCTGGGACCTCGCGATAAACAAAACCGACATTAGGCCACAGATGCTACGCAAGCAGATAAAAATACCTGCTAATTCCCGCGCCTTGGTGCGAAATTAGGCATGCAAGCCGCAAGGCAACCGCGCAAATCAGGCGCTTTGCTTACATTTCGCCCGCTCTACCAGCTTGTAAATTACGTCTATCTGGTTAGGATTCATAAAACAGAACAAGGAATAATTTCTTATGCATGAGCTCGATCATCAACAACGGCCGCAACAGCGCACCCTCTGGCTCCCCCTCGCAGCAGGTGTGGCGGCCTTGGCCGTTTACTGGTGGGCCAGCAGCAAATCTCGCAAAGTCGTACCTGTGGACCTGATCGAACCGGTGGCCGACTTTGATGTGGATCGCTTTGTCGGCGACTGGTATGAGATCGCCCGCATCGAGCGCGGCCTGGGCAAGCCGCTGACACGCTCGCGTGTGGAGTACGAACTGCTGAGCGATGGCAGCCTGGGCATCACCACCCGGGGATTCCATGCAGGCACCCACCGCTGGGTCGAGGGCCATGGTATTGCCCGCTTTGTGGGTGCACCCCACTTTGGCGCGATGAAGGCCTCGTTCATGGGCCCCTTCCATGAGGGCTACCATGTGGTTGCCATCGACCCCGATTACCGCTGGGCCATGCTGATGGGCGACACCACCGACTCCTTCAAGCTGCTCTCGCGCCAGCCAGTGCTGGATGGCAAGACCAGCGACATGCTGGTGCACCAGGCAGCGTTGATGGGCGTCGAGACCTCGCGTATTCATTGGGTGATGCAGGACGGCATCAACCCCACTGGCCACTGGTAAGCGGCTTCCGCTAGCGTCGCCTCTGGCGGCTCATCTTGCCACTTGTAAAGCCTGCGCAGTGCCGCAGGCTTTGCGCTATGAACGGTGTATCAAACGCCGATCCGCTTGGCCCCCGCCCGCTCCTCATCCATCAAGGCCTGCATGCTGCCGGCAAACTGAACCACGCCCTTTTCCAGCACATAGGCCCGGTCGCTGACCAAGCGGGCAAAGTGCAGGTTTTGCTCGCAGAGCAGAATGCTCACGCCCCGGCGCTTGAGCTGCAGCACCATCTGTACCATCTGCTCGACAATCACCGGCGCTACCCCTTCTGAAGGCTCGTCGAGCAGGACCAGATAGGGGTTGCCCATCAAGGTGCGGGCAACCGTCAGCATCTGCTGCTCGCCGCCGCTCATCTGGCCACCGGGGCGCTGCGGCATGGCCGCCAGATTGGGGAAAGCTGCCAGCAGCTCGTCCACGGTCCAGTGGCTGGCGGCGCTGCCATCAGCCCAACTGCGCGGGGGCTGGCGGCCCACCTCCAGGTTCTCCAGCACCGTCAGTTCGCTGAAAATGCGCCGGTCCTCGGGCACATAGCCCAGGCCCATGCGGGCGATCTGCCAAGCGTCAGCCTGCGCAATGCTCTGGCCCATAAAGCGCACACTGCCCTGGCGCCGCTCCACCAGCCCCATGATGGCCTTGAGCGTGGTCGATTTGCCCGCGCCATTGCGGCCCATCAAGGCCACCACCTCACCGCGCCGCACCTCCAGCGCCACATCAAACAGAATGTGGGCCTCGCCATACCAGGCGTTCAACTGGCTCACCTGCAGCAGCACATCGGCGTTTGCGTTGCTTGTCTGCGTGGTCATCACACGGGCTCCTGGCTGTCATAGGTGCTGCCTGTGCCCAGGTACACCGCCTGCACCTCGGGGTTGTGCCGCACAGCCTCCGGCGTACCCTCGGCAATCAGCCGGCCCCGCGCCAGCACGATGATGCGGTCCGCATAGGCGAACACCACATCCATGCTGTGCTCGGTAAACAGCACCGCCATGTTGCGCTCGCGGGCCAGTTGCCGGGTCAGGGCCATCAGTTGCAGCCGCTCGGCCTGGGCCATGCCGGCGGTCGGCTCATCCATGAGCAGCAACAAGGGCTTATGCGCCATGGCCATCGCCAGCTCCACCCGCTTCACATCGCCATAGGCCAGCGCATTGCAGGCGCGGTCCGCTTGGTCCTGCATGCCCACCAGCGCCAGCAAGGCCAGCGCCTGCTCGCGCTCAAACGCAGCCGCTTTTTGCCACAGCCCGAACGTGCGGCCTGCCGCAGACAACAAGGCCATCTGCACATTCTCGGCCACCGTCAGCGAGGCAAAGGTTTCGGCAATCTGGAAGGTACGCCCTACCCCCAGCCGCCATATCTCGCGCGGTAGCTTGCCGCCCAAGGCGGTGCCATTCAGCAGCATGCTGCCGGCATCAGGCCGCAGCTGGCCACCCAGCATATTGAAGGTCGTCGTCTTGCCGGCACCGTTGGGGCCAATCAGCGCCAGCACCTCGCCCGGGCGCAGCGCAAAGCCCACGTCGGCAACGGCCTGCACGCCGCCAAAGCGCTTGCCCAAACCGGTCACTTGCAGCAGTTCTGTCATGGAAATCCAGGTCATTGCGCAGACAGACCCACGCCGCCTGTCGCTTAAAAAATCTGGCCAATGGCCTTTAAAAATCTTGACGCCTTGGGCTGCAAACTCAGCTCAGCTCCAGGCTCGCAGCCATCAAGCGCTGGGTATAGGCCTCGCGGGGGGCGTCAAGCACCTGCATGACCTCGCCCGCCTCCACCACCTCGCCGTCCTTCATCACCAGCACCTCATGCGCCATCGCGCGGATCACCGCCACATCGTGGGTGATCAGCAGATAACTGAGGCCACGCTCGCGCTGCAAGCGCTGCAGCAAAGCCAGCACCTGCTGCTGGATGGTGACGTCCAGCGCGCTGGTGGGCTCATCCAGCACCAAAATCTCCGGGTCCACGATCAGCGCGCGGGCAATGGCCAGGCGCTGGCGCTGGCCGCCAGAGAACGCATGCGGGTAGCGGTCGAGCAGCTCGGGGAACTGCACCTCGGTCATGCCCACTTCGTTCAGCATGGCCAGCACCTGCTCGCGCAGTTGTGCAGCGCTCAGCCCAGGCTGCGCCAGCTGCAGGCCTTCGCCCACGATCTCTTGCACCGTCATCCGGGGCGACAGCGACGAGAACGGATCCTGGAACACCACCTGCACCTTGCGGCGCAGTTGCTGGTTGGAGGCGCTGTTGTGCTGCGGCGGTTGCTGCCAGCTCTGCTGGTCAATGCGCAGCTCGCCCTGGCTGGGCAACAGGCCCAAAATCGCCTGGGCCAAGGTGGATTTGCCCGAGCCCGACTCGCCAATCACCCCCAAGGTCTGGCCCCGGCCCAGCACCATGCTGGCGCCGCGCAGCGCATCAAACCGCCCTTTGCGAAACCAGCCGCGAATGCCTGGCAGCGGGGTGGCATAGCTGACCTGCAAGCCCTGCGTTTGCAGCACCGCCGGCGCATCGGGCTGGCGAGCCACCACCTGGCGCTGGGGCGTGCTGGCCAGCAGCTTTTGGGTGTAGGGGTGCTGGGGTGCGGCAAACACGTCGGCCACAGGCCCCTGCTCCACCAGCCGGCCTTTTTCCATCACGGCCACCCGGTCGGCAAAATGCCGCACCAGCGGCAAATCATGGGTGATCATCAGCACGGCCATGCCGGTCTGTCGCTGCAGGTCGCTCAGCAGTTCGAGAATCTGGCCTCGCAGGCTCACATCCAGCGCGGTCGTCGGCTCGTCGGCAATCAGCAGCTTGGGCCGACTGGCCAGGGCCATCGCAATCATCGCGCGCTGGCGCTGGCCACCGCTCAACTGGTGCGGGTAGCTGCCGGCGCGCCGCTCGGGCTCCCGGATGCCGGTGGTGGCCAGCAGCTCTACGGCCTGCGCCCAGGCCTCCTTGTCGCCCATGCCGCGTTTGAGCTGCAGCACCTCGGCAATCTGCGCGCCCATCGTCAACAGCGGGTTCAGCGCCGTCATCGGCTCTTGGAAGATCACCGCAATCTCATCGCCGCGCACTGCTTGAATTTCACGCTCGGAGATCTGCAGCAGGTTGCGCCCACCCATCAGCGCCTCGCCGCGCAGCTGGGCATCACCCACCAAGCGCAGCAGCGACAGCGCCGTGATGGTCTTGCCCGAGCCAGATTCGCCCACCAAGGCCAGCTTCTCGCCGGCCTGGATGGAAAAGCTCAGGTCCTTGACGACGTCCTGGCCGCCAAAGCCCACATGCAAGTGGTTGACCTGCAACAGCGGCGCAGGCACTGCAGCCGGAATGGATGCACTCTCAAGCATGCTGCGCCTCCTTGGTATTTGCCGCCGCGGTCGACGGTGCTGGTGCTGCGGCGGGCGCAACGGGCTTGTCGCCCGCGGGCGTGTTCAGCTGCTTTCTCGGGTCCAGCGCATCGCGCAGCGCATCGCCCATAAAGGTCAGCAGCAGCAAGGTGATGACCAGCACCGCAAAGGTGGCCAGCGAAATCCACCAGGCATCGATGCTGTTCTTGCCCTGGTTGAGCAGTTCACCGAGACTGGGGGTGCCGGGGGGCACGCCCAGGCCCAGAAAGTCCAGCGAGGTCAAGGTCAAGATCGCCGCGCTCATCTGGAACGGCAAGAAGGTGACCACCGGCGTCATGCTGTTGGGCAGAATGTGGCGCCACATGATTTTCCAGCTCGGCACGCCCAGCGCCTGCGCCGATTTCACATAGTCCATCTGGCGGTTGCGCAAAAACTCCACCCGCACATAGTCAGCCAGCGCCATCCAGCTGAACAGGCTCAGCAGCACCAGGAGCAAGGCCACGCTGGGGGCCAACACGGCGCTGAAGATAATGAGCAGGTACAAGGTCGGCATGGCGCTCCATATCTCGGTAAAGCGCTGGCCCACCAAATCCACCTTGCCGCCAAAAAAGCCCTGGATGGCCCCCGCCAGCACACCAATAATGGTGCCCACTACCGTCAGCGCCAGGCCAAACAGCACACTCACCCGAAAGCCATATATCAGCTGTGCGAGCAGATCCCGTCCCCGGTCATCGGTGCCCAGCCAGTTGTCGGCAGACGGGGCAGACGGCGTGGGCGACTTGGCAAAATAGTTGATGGTGCCCGGCCCAAAATGGTTAGGGGGGAACAGCACCCAGTTGCCGTCTTTGCGCAATTGCTGCTCGATAAAGGGGTCGAGGTAGTCGGTCGCGGTGTGGAAATCGCCGCCAAACGTGGTCTCCGGGTAGTCCTTGGCGAGAGGGAAATAGGTCTGCCCTTGGTAGCGCACGATGAGGGGTTTGTCGTTGCTGAGCACCTCGGCGAACAGGCTGAGCACCACCAGCACTACAAACAGCAGCAGGCTGTAAAAGCCCAGCTTGTTGGACTTGAAGCGGCGCCAGGCGCGGGCGGCGGGAGAGCGGCCGGGTGGCAATGGGGAAACAGGCTTGGTCATTGTTATGGTCTGCGGAGACGGTATGGGCACCCTCCCCCTCCTGTCACTGAATGTGGGTGCCTGGGGCCAACTGTGATGACTGTCGCAGCTGCGGCGGCGATGGCACTAGCATCCGCGATGTCGCTATTGGCCGACAGCCAAACGGCGCGCCATCGGCCATGCTCTGCGCCATGTCTGCCACCAACACCGCCCAAGCCTTGCGCACCGCGCTCAAAAGCATTGCCATTTTTGAAGCGCTCAAAGGCCTGGCCGCACTGCTGGGCCTGTTGGGGCTGCTGAGCCTGCTGCACCACGATCTGCACCGGCTCGCGCTGGAGCTGATCGGGCACTTTGGCCTGTCGCCCGAGGCGCGTTATCCGGCCGTGCTGATCACCTGGGTGGACAAGATCAATGCCACCTCCATCCACACCCTCGTGCTGCTGGGCGCGACTTATATCGCGCTGCGCTGGCTGGAGGCCTGGGGTTTGTGGCATGACAAGGCCTGGGGCGAATGGCTGGGTGCGCTGTCCTCCGGTCTGTACATTCCCCTGGAAGTGCAGCACCTGCTGGCGCACCGCCACTGGCAAGGTGCGGTGGTGCTGATTCTCAATACCGTGGTGGTGGCCGTGCTGCTGCGGCGCTTGTACCTGCGGCGCAAAGCCTGAGCCGCAGCAGAAAGCGGCTGGTGGTGTCGGTAGCGTGGCCAATGCGGGCATACGCGCCTCAGTCAAATTTGACACGCGGATCGACCCAGACATAGCACAGGTCGCTGACCAGCTTGGTGAGCAAACCGATCAAGGTGAACAGGTACAAGGTGCCCAGCACGACGGGGTAATCGCGGCGGATCACGCTCTCGTAGCTGAGCAGGCCCAGGCCGTCGAGCGAGAACAGGGTCTCGATCAGCAAGGCCCCTGTGAAGAAGGCGCCGATAAAGGCGGCGGGAAAGCCTGTGACAATCGGCAGCAAGGCATTGCGGAACACATGGCGCCACAGCACCTGGCGCTCGCTCAGGCCCTTGGCCTTGGCCGTCACCACATACTGCTTGCGGATCTCTTCCAAAAACGCATTCTTGGTGAGCATGGCGGTCACTGCAAAGCTGCCCGCCACCATGGCCGTCACCGGCAAGGTGATATGCCAGAGGTAGTCCACCACCCGGGCGGCCCAGCCCATGTCTTCCCAGCTTGATGACGTGAGGCCGCGCAGCGGAAACATCTGCAACTGCCCGCCAAAAATCACCAGCAGCGCCACCCCCAGCACAAAGCCTGGTATTGCATAGCCAACCAGCACAATGATGGTGCTCAGCAAATCAAAGCGGCTGCCCGCGCGCACTGCCTTGGCAATGCCTAGCGGCACGGCGATCAGGTAGCTTATGAAAAAGGTCCAGAGCCCCAGGCTGATGGAGACCGGCAGCTTGTCCTTGATCAGCTGCCAGACGCTCTTGTTCTGAAAAAAGCTGTTGCCCAAATCAAAGCGCGCAAACTGGCCCAGCATCTGCACAAAGCGCTCGGCGGGCGGTTTGTCAAAGCCGTACAAGGCCTTGATTTCGTCGAGCCGCTTGGGGTCGATGCCTTGCGCACCCCGGTAGGCCATGCCTGCGCCCTCGGCACCACGGCTGCCGGCCTTGGCCTCTGCCAAGTACTGCTCAACAGGGCCACCCGGCACAAACTGGATCACCAAAAACGTCAGCAGCAGGACCCCGAACAAGGTGGGAATCATCAGCAGCAGGCGTTTGAGGATGTAGGCAAACATGCGGTGCGGGCTCCAGGGTCAGCACGGGCGGGCAAGCGCCGTGGCACTGTGGCAAAAAACGCCTGGGCAGCGCGGCTGGCGCGCTTTGGCGGTGAGAGGGATCATATAACGGCTGGGCCCTGCTTCCGGGTGGGTCATGGCTTGGCCGTGTCCGCAGTGAGCGGCGGCATGCGCGCCCACCAGTAGTACATCAGCCAGGTCTCGCCGGTCACATAGGCGGGCACCTGCGGTGGCTCCACCAGGCGCCAGGCGTCATACACCACGCGGTGGCTGGCGGCATACCACTGCGGGATCAGGTAGTGGCCCGCCACAATGATGCGCTCCAGCGCATGGCAGGCGGGCAGCAGCTCTTGCTCGCTCTTGGCGCTGGCCATCTGAGCGATCATGGCATCGACCGCAGGGCTTTTGAGGCCGACAAAATTGCCCGAGCCATCCTGGTCAGCCGCCGCGCTGCCAAACAGCTCGGCGTATTCCTGGCCCGGGATATTGGTGCCCGGCACATTGATCGAGATCAGGTCAAAGTCAAACTTGTCGACCCGCTGCTGGTAGAGCGCGTAGTCGGCCACCCGCAGTTTGAGCTTGATGCCCAGCTTTTCCAGGTTGCGCATCCAGGTGGACACGGTGCGTATGCCGCCTTCGTTGCTGTCGAGGAACTCCAGCTCCAGCGCCTCGCCCTTGGGGTTGCGCAGCACGCCGCTAGCATCGACCTTCCAGCCTGCATCGGCCAGCAGCGCCTGCGCCTTGCGCAGGTTGTCGCGCAGGCTGCTGCCCTGGTCGGTACGCGGTGGGTCTTGCAGGGGCCCCAAGGTGCCGGCGGGCAGGTCTTTCTCAAACGGCTTGAGGAGCGCCAGCTCGGCATCGCTGGGGCTGCCATGCGTTTCGCAAACGGTGTTGCCAAACAGGCCATGCACCCGCTCGTAGGCGCCGTAGAACAGCTGGCGCTGCATCCACTCATAGTCAAAGGCCAGGCCCAGCGCTTCGCGCACCCGCACATCCTGCAGCACCGGCCGGCGCAGGTTTAAAAAATAGCTCTGAAAGCCGGACGGCAACTTGTTGGCAAAATCCCCCTTGCGCAGCTCGCCCCGGTCAAAACGCTTGCCATACAGGCGCCGCGCCCAGTCCCCGGCGCTGAAAAAGCGCATCACATCAAACTCACCGGCCTTCAGCGCTTCCAGCTTGGCGGTGTTGTCCTTGTAGATCTTGATGGTGATTTTTTCAAAATTGGCACTGCCCACGCGCACCGGCAGGTCCTTGCCCCAGTAGCTGGGGTCGCGCACATAGGTGATGTCGCGGCCAAAATTGACCGGGCCAATCTTGTAGGGGCCGCTGCCAATGGGCGTATCGGTCACCACCTGGTCAAAAGGCTTGGGCTTGCCGTCCGCACCCAGGCCCCAATCGCGGCTGAACACCGGCAAGCTGCCCACCGTCAGCGGCAGATCGCGGTTGGGCTTTTTGAAGCGAAAACGCACCGTGCGCGCATCGACCACATCGCAGCCCTCCACATCAGCCAGCAAGGTCTTGTAGCCGGGGCTGGCGTACTGGCTGATCAGCGCCTCATAGCTGTGCTTCACATCCTGGGCCTGCACTGGCTTGCCGTTGTGAAAGCGCGCCGCCTGCCGGATTTTGAATGTCACCGACATGCCATCGGCGGCCACATCGATATCTTCGGCCAGCAGCCCGTAGCCGGCGGTGGTCTCATCCAAGCTGGCGATCAGCAGGCTGTCAAACAGCATCTCGGCCAGGTAGGCCGGGGGCGAGCCCTTAATCGTGAACGGGTTGTACTTGTCAAAGGTGGAGTAGCGCAGCGCACTCACCAGGCGCAGCTCACCGCCTTTGGGCGCATCGGGGTTGGCATAGGCAAAATGCTTGAAATCCGCGGCATAGCGCGGCTCGCCCCACAGGGCATAGGCATGGTTGGCCCAGGCGGGTGCTGCCGCAGCAGCACACAAAATCAGCGGAAGGCAGAATCGCATGCGACAATTCTGCCCTAGCTGGCCACCTGTGCAAGCGTTTACCCCCGAGAAACGCTCTGCGCCGGTGCCCACCTCTTTTTTGGCCATTCCTCATGGCCTGGAACTTATCAGGAGAAGAACAATGGGTTTTCTGACCGGCAAGAAACTGCTGATCACGGGCGTGCTGTCCAACCGCTCTATCGCTTATGGCATTGCCAAGGCCTGCCACCAGCAAGGCGCCGAGCTGGCTTTCAGCTACGTTGGTGAACGCTTCAAGGACCGCACCAGCGACTTCGCCGCCGAGTTTGACTCCAAGCTGATATTTGATTGCGATGTGGCCGATGATGCCCAGATCGAAAAAATGTTTGCCGACCTGGCCGCCACCTGGGGCAAGTTCGATGGTTTTGTGCATTCCATCGGCTTTGCACCGCGCGAGGCGATTGCCGGCAACTTCCTCGACGGCCTGTCGCGCGAAGGTTTCCGCATTGCGCATGACATCAGCGCCTACAGCTTTCCAGCGCTGGCCAAGGCTGCCATGCCCTACCTGAATGACAAGTCGTCCCTGCTGACCCTGTCCTACCTGGGCGCCCTGCGCTCCATCCCCAACTACAACACCATGGGTCTGGCCAAGGCATCGCTCGAAGCCTCCGTGCGCTACCTGGCTGAAGCCGTGGGCCGCACCGAAGACGGCCGCGCGATCCGCGCCAACGGCATCTCCGCCGGGCCCATCAAAACCTTGGCTGCTTCGGGCATCAAGGACTTTGGCAAGCTGCTCGGCCGCGTGGCCGATGCATCCCCGCTGCGCCGCAATGTGACCATCGAAGACGTGGGCAATGTCGCCGCCTTCCTGCTGAGCGATCTGGCCTCGGGCGTGACCGCCGAGATCACCTATGTGGACGGTGGCTTTAGCCAGACGGCAGGCCTGTCGGCAGACCAGGTTTGAGCCTTTCCGCTTGAACAAGAGCCCCGCAGGCTTGGTGCCTGCGGGGCTTTTTGCATTCAATGGCGCGGTTGCATTTTGTCTCACGCTGGTGCCCTCAAGCTAACGGAGTTGTTGAGCCGACCAAAGTGCAAAACTTGCACATTGCCCTGCTTCAGGCAACCGCGGGCTAGCATCCACTCATCATCCAGGTCTTGCGGTCTCGGCGCAAAAGATGGAAGGGAGCCGGTTCATAACCCTGTACGGAAGCGCTTGAGCCGCAATGCATTCGCAAGCACAAACACGCTCGACAGCGCCATCGCCCCCGCCGCAAACACCGGCGACAGCAAGGTGCCATTGATCGGGTACAGCAAGCCTGCAGCCACCGGAATCAACGCCACGTTGTAGGCAAAGGCCCAGAACAGGTTTTGGTGGATATTGCGCATCGCCGTGCGCGACAGCACGATGGCAGTCACGACCCCGCGCAAGTCGCCGCCCATCAGCACCACATCGGCTGACTCGATGGCGATATCGGTGCCCGAGCCCACGGCAATGCCAACATCGGCCTCGGCCAGTGCGGGTGCGTCATTGATGCCATCGCCTACATAGGCAAGAGCGCCATGGGCCGCCCGCAGCCGCTTGACAGCCTCGACCTTGCCATCGGGCAGCACCTCGGCCACCACCTCGTCAATGCCCAGTTGTTGGGCAATCGCCTCGCCGGTGCGGCGGTTGTCGCCGGTGATCATCGCCACCTTCAAGCCCATCGCATGCAGGCTGTCAATCGCTGCACGGGTCGTGGGCTTGATCGGGTCGGCCACGGCAATCATCGCTGCCAGATGGCCATCGATGGCGGCATACAGCGGCGTCTTGCCTTCGGCGCCCAGGCGGGCGGCATCGTCCGCGAACACCGAGACATCGGCACCCAGCTGCGCCATCATGCGGTCCGCGCCCACCTCCACCCGCGTACTCCCCACTTGGGCACGCACGCCAAAACCGGTCACCGATTCAAAGCCGGACAGCGGCGGTATCTGCAGGGCTTCGGCCTGGGCAGCCTGCACAATGGCCTGGGCAATCGGGTGCTCGGACTGGCGCTCGACGGCTGCCACCGCCGCCAGCACGGCGGCGCGCTCAAAGCCAGAGGCCAGCACCAGGTCGGTCAGCGCAGGACGGCCTTCGGTCAAGGTGCCGGTTTTATCGACGGCCACCACCTTCGCATCCTTGAGCAACTGCAGCGCCTCGCCTTTGCGGAACAGCACACCCAACTGCGCCGCACGGCCCGTGGCCACCATGATGGACGTCGGCGTGGCCAGCCCCATCGCACAAGGGCAGGCAATGATCAGCACGGCCACCGCATTCACGAGGGCCAGGCTCAGCGCGGGCGATGGGCCCAGCAGCAGCCAGAGCACAAAGGTCAGCACGGCAGCGGCCATCACCGCAGGCACAAACCACATGGTCACCTTGTCGACCACCGCCTGGATCGGCAGCTTGCCGCCCTGGGCCTGCTCGACCATGCGGATGATCTGCGCCAGCACGGTGTTGCCGCCCACCTCAGTAGCTTCCAGCGTCAACGCGCCCTTTTGGTTGATGGTGCCGCCCACTACCTGGGCACCGCTGGTCTTGTGTACCGGCACCGGCTCGCCGCTGATCATCGATTCATCGACATAGCTCTCGCCATCCCTTACCCGGCCATCGACCGGAATGCGCTCGCCCGGGCGCACCTGCACGGCATCGCCGGGCTGCACCGCATCAATGGCCAGCGACTGCCAGGCGCCATCGCGCAGCACCCAGGCGGTTTTGGCTTGCAGCTGCACCAGGCGTTGGATCGCCGCCGAGGTATTGCCCTTGGCGCGCGCCTCCATCCAGCGGCCCAGCAGAATCAGCACCACGATGACGGCCGCCGCCTCGAAATAGACATGCACCGTGCCCGCAGGCAAAACGGCCGGCGCAAAGGTCGCCACCAGCGAGTACAGATAGGCCGACAAGGTGCCCACTGCGACGAGCGAGTTCATATCCGGCGCCGCACGCAAGAGCGCAGGCAGCCCCAGGCGGTAAAAGCGCCGGCCCGGCCCGGCCAGCACCAGGCTGGTCAGCACCCACTGCAGCAGCCAATTGCTCTGCTGGGGCAGCCATTGGCCCACCCAGTGGTGGAAGCCCGGCAGCATATGGCCGCCCATCTCCAGCACAAACACGGGCGCAGCCAGCACGGCCGCCAGCAGTAGATCGCGCAGCAAGGTTTTTTGCGCCTGCTGCTGGCGCTGGCTTTGGGCATCATGTGCATCGGCGGCATCGCTGGCCTCCGCTGCCTGGCGCAAGGGGTGGGCGGTATAGCCGGCCTTGGCTATGGCCGCCATCAACTGCTCTGCATTCACCCCAGCCGTCAGTTGCACGGTGGCGCGTTCTGTCGCCAGGTTGACCGCGGCCGTCTGCACGCCGGGGACGGCCCTCAATGCGCGCTCGACCCGGCCCACGCAGGAGGCGCAGGTCATGCCCTCCACTTCCAGCTCCAGCGCCTGGGTGGGCACCTGGTAGCCGGCTTTGTTGACAGCGGCCACCGCCTGCTCCAGCACCTGGGCGGCGGGGGCCTGATCGCCCAAAATCAGACTGGCCTGCTCGGTGGCCAAATTCACATGCGCGCTTTGCACGCCGGGGACGGCCTGCAGGGCGCGCTCAACACGGCCCACGCAGGAGGCGCAGGTCATACCCTCGATGGGCAGCTGTAGCAGCGGAGTGGCGGATGGGGTGGTGGGAGATGTCATGGCGGCGGTCTTTCTATCCATGGCAGCTAATGTAGACATTGCCATGGTGTGAAGGTCAAGCCCCTGCCGCCAGCGGCTGCAAATGCAAGGCAGGGCAACGCAGCCGGCCCCGCCAGCCGCCTTACCAGTTGCTCTGAATCTTGCGCCGGCCCTCTTGCGGGAAGGCGGGGGTTTGCGGCACATAAACACCCGGCTGGGCTTTGGGGCTGCTGCCGCCCTTGGCTGCAGCAGTTGCCCCGGCAGACCCAGAACCCGCAGGTGCTGCCCCGGCTTGCACCAGCCAGCTCACCACTTCCGAGCGGTCGGCACGGGTGGCAAAGTCGCTGGCCGTCAGGCCTTGCTGGTTCTTCAGCTTGGGGTCAGCGCCCTCTTTGATCAGTAGCTGCACGGCGCTGCGCGTGCCGTACTGGGCGGCCATCATCAAAGGCGTAGTGCCGTTGGGCGACGCGGCATCGATATAGGCATGGTGCTCCAGCAGCAAAGCAACCATCTGCAGGTCCGAGCCGTCTTCGCTCGGGGCCGATACCGCATAGTGCAGCGGTGTCCAGCCCTCGCGGTTCACATCGGCATCGCGGGCAATCAAGGCCTTGGCCAGATCGACCTGGCCCTTGATGGCGGCCATCATCAGCGGCGTCTCGCCCTTGGCATTGGCCAGGTTCACATTGGTGGACGGCAGCGCAATCATGCCCTTTGCGGCGCGGTAGGAATCGAGCTTGAAAGCCTGGGTTAGGCCCGTCTCGCCCTTTTCACTGACCGTGTTGGGGTCAAAACCGCGTTGCACCAACGCCTCGATGCCCTTGGCATCGTCACGGATGATGCGGGTGAAGAAATCGTCATACGAGCCGGCCTGCGCGGCGGCGCAAGCCAGCCACAGGGCCGCTGCACAGGCGGCGCGAAGCGGAAACAAAGAACCAGGCTTGGCAAGCAGCTTCATGACAGCACTCCGCTGAAAAGTCGGTCGAAATTGCGGTTGGTGGCTTCGGCCACCGCCTCCACGCTGGTGGCGCGCACGGCAGCAATCTGCGCGGCCACATGCGGCACATAGGCGGGGATATTGGTCTTGCCCCGAAAAGGGACCGGCGCCAGATAGGGGCTGTCGGTCTCGATCAACAAGCGGTCTTCCGGCACAAAGGCGGCCACGTCGCGCAGATCCTGGGCCTTTTTGAAGGTGATGATGCCGGAGAACGAGATGTAAAAGCCCAGGTCCAGCGCGGCGCGGGCGACGTCCATGCTCTCGGTAAAGCAGTGGAACACACCGCCTGCGGCGTTCGTGCCACCGGTCTCGCCCTCTTCGCGCAGCAGGCGCAAGGTGTCGTCCGAGGCGCTGCGGGTATGGATCACCAGCGGTTTGCGCACCTGCTGGGCGGCGCGGATATGGGTGCGAAAGCGCTCACGCTGCCATTCCAGATCGGCAATCGTGCGGCCGCCCTTGCGGTCTTCCATGCCGTAATAGTCCAGGCCGGTCTCGCCAATCGCCACCACCCGGGGCAGCGCAGCGCGCGCCACCAAGTCCTGCGCGCTGGGCTCGGTCAGCCCTTCGGTGTCGGGGTGTACGCCCACGCTGCACCAAAAATTGTCGTAGCGCATCGCCAGCGCGTGCACATCGGGGAACTCTTCCATCGTGCAGCTGATGCACAGCGCGCGGGTTACCTGGGCCTCGTCCATCTTGGCGCGGATGGCGGGCAAGTCCTGGGCAAGCTCGGGGAAATTTAGGTGGCAGTGGGAATCAGTGAACATCGGTCGTCAAAGCTGCAGGCGCGCAAACCGCCGCAGTCCAAATACAAAGAACTGCTGCCATTGTCCGCGCTCCGGCTGCCATGCCGGTCTCTGGCACCGTAAAACCCTGTCAGCCCGGCCAGCAAATCCGGGTGAGACAGGATCAATCCCAGCGATCAGATGGTCTGGGTGGCGCGGTCTGCCTGCAAGGCCGTGCCCAAGATCTGTTCAATCTTGTAACGCAGTTCGTCGGTCTTCGGGTCTTTGGGAAAACGCACGCCAATGCCCTGGGTGCGGTTGCCGCTGGCGCCGGCTGGTGTTACCCAGCCCACCTTGCCGGCGATCGGGTAGCGCTGCGGATCTTGCGGCAGGGTCAGCAGCAGGTAGACATCATCGCCCAGCGCATAGTCCTTGGGCGTGGGCACAAAAATGCCGCCTTCTTTGAACAAGGGGATGTAGGCGGCATACAGCGCTGCCTTTTCCTTGATAGCCAGTTGCAGAACGCTGGGGCGCGCGCCGGCCGTGCCCGGTGTGGGAGTGGGACTGTTCATAGACTGCAAGGATAACCAAATTTTGCGACCTCTCGCCCTGTGCGGACGCAAACATCGCTGCGCTGGCCGGCTTGTTACAGCGCAGGCCGCGTTGCCATCAGCGGCGCGATTGCAACACGCTGGCCGCTTGGGCCACCAGGGCTTCGAGCATGAGCCCCTGGTTGAAGGGGTGGGATGCCGTGCGCAGCGACTGCGTCAAGGCCTTGCTCCAGCGTGCCAATACCGCCAACGCTGGCGGTGGCGGCAAATCCGCTGCCTCAAAAAACCGTGGTGCAGCCCCCACACGCAGCATCAGCAGGTCATGGCAGAGCTTTTGCAAGGCATCGACCACCTCGGGCGCCGACAGGCTGGCCAGAGCGCCGGGCTGGCCATTGGCCAAATCCTTGGGCAGTTTTTTCCAGACCTGGGGCGAGCGGCCCGCCTGCATCTGCGCCAGCGCGTCATCGGGGCGGCCGCCCGCTGCCTGCAGCAGGGCGTCTACCTGGTCCTCGGGCACTGCTTGCGCCACCAGCCAGTTGCGGGCCGATGCAGCATCGGGCCACTGCATGGTATGGGCCAGGCAGCGGCTGCGGATGGTGGGCAGCAGCTGGTGTGCGGCCTCGGTCGCCAGCACAAAGCGCGCATCACCCGGCGGCTCTTCCAAGGTTTTGAGCAGCGCGTTGGCCGTGATGGCATTCATCTTCTCAGCGGGGAACACCAGCACCGCCTTGCCCTTGCCCCGGCCCGAAGTGCGCTGCGTGAACTCCACCGCATCGCGCATCGCATCCACCCGGATCTCCTGGCTGGGCTTGCGCTTCTTGTCGTCAATGTCGGCCTGGGCTTTTTCCGGCAAGGGCCAGCCCAAGGCCAGCATCTCCGTCTCGGGCATCAGCACACACAGGTCCGTGTGGGCATGCACATCAATCGCATGGCAGCTGGCGCAGTGGCCACAGGCGCCCTGGGGCGTGGGCGCATCGCAAAGCCAGGCCCGCACCAGGCCCATGGCCAACGAGAACTGGCCCAGGCCCGAGGGGCCTTGCAGCAGCCAGGCATGGCCACGCTGGGCCAGCAGTTGCTCGCGCTGTCGGTCAATCCAGGGCGCTGCCGGGGCCGGTGCTGCGGATACGGGCTCGGCCGCTGCGCTGTTCTTGGCGGTGGCCATCTCAGCCCTCTACCTGGCTGGCGCTCAGCCAGCCTTGGGCTTCAACCGCCTCGCGCACCGCCTGCCAGACCGCCGGCTTGGGCTGGTGCGAGTCAATGCGCGCAAAACGCTCGGGTTGCGCCAGTGCCCGCTCGGCATAGCCGGCAGCCACCCGGGCAAAAAATTGTTGGGGTTCGGCCTCAAAACGGTCGGGCGCACGGGCACCGGCCAGGCGCTCTGCCGCCACCTCGGTGGGCAGGTCAAACCAGATGGTCAGGTCAGGCTGGCGCAGCACGCCTTGGCCCAGTTCGGGCCGGGCCTGCACCATGTGCTCCAGTACCGACAGCACCTGCAGGTCAAAACCGCGCCCGGCGCCCTGGTAGGCAAAGGTGGCATCGGTAAAACGGTCGCACAGCACCACATCGCCGCGCGCCAGTGCGGGCTCAATCACCTGCTGCAGGTGGTCGCGCCGGCCGGCAAACACCAGCAAGGCCTCGGTCAGCGCATCCATGGGCTCTTGCAAAAACAGCGCGCGCAGCTTTTCGGCCAGCGGCGTGCCGCCCGGCTCGCGCGTGCTCACCACCTGGCGGCCAGCGGCCACAAAGGCATCGTGCAGGCCTTGGATGTGCGAGGATTTACCGGCGCCGTCAATGCCTTCAAAGCTGATGAACAGACCGCGCGAGGCAGGAGGTGACGCGGCAACAGAGGCGGGAGAGGATGGAGTCATGCTGCGCAAGATTGTACGTGCCCGCCAGCCCCTCGGGCCGCTTCAGGCGGCTGGGTCAAAGTCCGCATCGCCGGCCACACCGCGTTTGCGCGCCACCGCATAAGCCGTCAACACCTGGTGGGCGACCATATCCACACTCGGCCGGGTCACCCCTTCGCGGTCCACCCAGACCTTGGGGGTCAGGCTGCCCGACAGGCAGATGCTGTCGGCATCGCCCAGGCCCAGCAGCGCAGCAACCGGCGCATCGTCAAACGCAATGACATTGACGATCAGCATCTCGCCATCGCCCGCGCCGGCATTGGCACGCACCTTGGCCAGCGCATACGGCTTGCCGGTTTTACTGATGCGCTCCACCGGCTGGCCCAGTATGCGCCCGGATACCAATCCATCCATCATGCTTTGATCCCCCATTGAAGCCCTGCAGTTTAGCTGCTAGAACTGGCTATGCGCAGCAGAAAACAGACCGGAGGCAGTTCCATGGCAGGCCCAATGGCTGCACATCAAGGATGGCGAGTCGGCTTGTCTGGCGGATCGGCGTTAGTTACAGGCACCACCGGAACGCCGTCAAGCGTCCTGAAGTTGGGCAAGGGCGTTTTGCCCAGCGTCCAGGCCATGCGCGACCCCGCACCGATCAAGGCACCCATCACCCAGAAGACACCACCCACCCCGATGGCAGCCCCGGCAGCGCCAAACATCAGCGGCATGCAGACGCTGGAGCCATTGATCAGCATCAGCCGCAGACCCACGGCCTCGCCATGGCGCTCCTCGGGGGTGATCTGGTGCAGCATGCTCATGGCCATCGGCTGCACGCTGCCCAGGCCAATGCCCAGCAACGCAGAGCAAAAAGCCATGGCCCAGGCATTGGGCATCAGCGGGTAAATGGCAAAGATGGCGGCGGTCAGCACCATGGCGGCCATCACCACGGTCATCTCACGCAGGTGGCGCGAAATGGCAGGCAGCAGCACGCGGATAACAAAGGCAGCCAGTGCAAACACGCCCAGCACGGCGCCAATCTCGGAGGCCGACAGCCCCCGGTCATGGCCGAGCAAGGGCACGACAAAGGTGTGTACATCCCAGCAGGATGCGACCAGCCAGTTGACGATCAGCAGACGGCGGAAGGACTGCTCGCGCAGCAAATCCCAGGCATGGTGCGGCTGGCCATCGGTCTTGGCCGGTGCCGGTGCTATTTCCTCGGCGCTGCGCACGCACCACCAGGCGACGACCGAGAACAGCGCCAGCACCGCGAACGCGATGCGGTAGGACAGGTTGTTGCCCGCCTGGCCGGTGGAGTGGTCGATGATCAGCCCCGTGACCATGGGCCCCAGAAAATTGGCAATCGCCGGGCCCAGCGATAGCCAGCTGAAAATCTGGCGCAGCTCACTGGCCTCATGCGCGACGCGGCCGGCATGGCGCTGCAGCGCGATGATGGAGATGCCGCAGCCCGCGCCCGTCAGCAAGGCGGACAGGCACAGCACTTCAAAACGGGGAAAGGCAACGCCAATGGCGGTGCCGGCAAAGGCCAGCGCAATCGCCGCCAGCATTGGCTTCATAAAGCCATGCCGGTCGGCATAGCGGCCCGCCGGTAGCGCCAAAAATACCTGGGTCAGCGCAAAAAGGCTGAGCAAGAACCCCACGGCGCCGGGGGTGTAGCCATCGCGCAAGGCCAGCAGCGGAGCCGCCAAGCGCGTGCCTGTCATACAGGTATGGACAAAAAACTGGCCGATGATCAGCCGCATCAACTCGCGATTCACGCGTTTCCTTCAGTGCCTTGTTCACTTGGCACTTGCTTGGCCTGCATTGTCCTCTAAGAAATAGGGGTAAGGCTGTCGCCTTCGTCCGGGTCCGTGCTAATGGCCCCTATCTCGCCGGCGGTCGGTGTCTCATGCACATGCGAGAGCCGTTTTTTGATGGCCCGCGTGCGCACATCGACCTGCTCAAACTTCTTGGCCGCCTGGTCCAGCGACTTGCGCGTGGCCTCCACCACCTCGCCAAACTTGTTGAACTCGGTCTTGACCTGGCCCAGCACGGCCCAGACCTCGGAACTGCGCTTTTCGATGGCCAGGGTCTTGAAACCCATCTGCAAGCTGTTAAGCATCGCCGCCAAATTGGCAGGGCCGGACACCATCACCCGGCAGTCGTTTTGCACCGCCTCGACCAGGCCCGGCCGGCGCATCACCTCGGCAAACAGGCCCTCGGTGGGCAGATAGAGCACCGCAAAATCCGTGGTATTGGGGGGCGACACATACTTGCTGTGGATCTTTTTGGCCTCCAGGCGGATGGAGTTTTCAAAGCTGGTGCTCGCCGACTGGATGGCCGCCTTGTCCATGCTTTCCTGCGCATCCATCAGCCGCTGGTAGTGCTCGACGGGGTACTTGGAGTCAATCGGCAGCCACACCGGCTTGTCCTCGCTGTGGCCCGGCAGGCGGATGGCGAACTCCACCATCTCATCGCTGCCCGGCACGGTCTTGACATTCTTGGCGTACTGCTGTGCCGTCAGCACGTTGTCGATGATCATGCCCAGCTGCAGCTCGCCCCAGGTGCCGCGCGATTTGACATTGGTCATCACGCGCTTGAGATCGCCCACGCTGCCGGCCAGGGTCTGCATCTCGCCCAGGCCCTTGTGTACCTGCTCCAGCCGGTCGCTGACCAGCTTGAAGGATTCACCCAGGCGCTGCTCCAGGGTGGCATGCAGCTTTTCATCCACCGTCTTGCGCATCTCTTCGAGCTTGCTGGCGTTGTCGCTCTGGATGCTGGCGAGGCGCTCATTGAGCGTGCCGCGCAACTGCTCGGCCTGCTGCTGGTTGGCCTGCAGCAGCTGGGCGAGCTGGCGCCCTACCCCATCTTGCATGCCCGTCAGGTGCGACTGCACATCGGTCTTGAGCGTGGTCAGGCTGTGGTGGTTGGCGCGGGTGAGCGCATCAACGCGCTGGGTGAGCGAGGTATCGAGCACCGACAGGCGCTGGTTCACGGCAGCATCGAGGTGGGCCAGGCGCTGGGCCAGCTGGGTCTCGAACCCGGCCAGTGCCTGGGTCAGCTCCTGGCGGCCCAGGCGGGATTCGGCCAGGCTTTGCGACATGCGCGCTTCCAGCGATTCGCGGAACTCGCCCATCACATCCTGGCTGCCCTGGTTCAGCTCGCGCAGCTGCAGGCTGACGTGTTGGGACAAATGGCTAAGCGCTCCTTCGCTGCGCGCCAGCGCCTGTACTGTTTGCTGCTGGTCGCGGGCCTGGCGCTCTTGCTGCTGCGCCCAGGCCTCGCCCAGGTCCACCTTGGGCCGGCGCAGCCACAAGATCAGCAAGTTGGCCAAGGCCGCCAGCAGCAGCAAGGCCAGCAGCACCAAATGGAGCAGCGACGGATCCAGATCCAGATTCACAACCATTCCCCGTTGTTGAGAAGACTGCAAAAATAATAGCTGCTTGCGCCCGCCTGGTGGGCACAAACAGCTATGTTTATTGAAATATTTTGGTTCAGCCTGCGTTGCGGCGGCTTTGCGCCGGCGTATTGACCGGCGTGACTGGCGGCTTGCCGCCCAGGTAGGCCATCAGGTTGTCGGCCGCCAGCTGGGCCATGGCCCGGCGCGTGCCCATCGTGGAGCTGGCGATATGCGGCGTCAACACCACGTTGGACAGTGCCAGCAGATCCGGGTGCACGGCAGGCTCGCCCTCAAACACATCCAGGCCAGCGGCAGCAATGGTTTTGTTCGCCAAGGCCTTGGCCAGCGCCACATCATCGACAATGCCGCCGCGCGCGATATTGATCAGCGTGGCAGTCGGCTTCATGCTGGCGATCTCGGCCGCGCCGATCGTGTGGTGGGCTTCGGGGGTGTAAGGCAGCACCAGCACCAGGTGGTCGGCGGTGCTGAGCAGCTCTTGCTTGCTGACATAGCGGGCCTTGCAATCGGCCTCCAGCTCGGGGCTGAGACGCGAGCGGTTGTGGTAGATGACCTGCATGCCAAAGCCATGGGCGCCGCGCCGGGCAATGGCCTGGCCGATGCGGCCCATGCCCAGAATGCCCAGGGTGCTGCCATGCACCTCGGCGCCGGCAAACAGGTCATAGCGCCAATCCTTCCACTGACCGGCGCGCAAGAAATGCTCGCTCTCGGTAATGCGGCGGGCAGTGGCCATCAACAGCGCAAAGCCAAAATCGGCCGTGGTCTCGGTCAGCACATCGGGCGCATTCGTGCCCTGTACGCCAGCTGCCGTCATCGCCGCCACGTCAAAGTTGTTGTAGCCCACCGCCATGTTGGCGCAGATCTGCAGCTGCGGGCAGGCGGCCAGCAAGGCCGCATCGATGCGCTGTGAGCCGGTGGTCAGCACGCCATCCATGCCTTGCAGGCGCTCGGCCAGCTCGGCGGGCGACCAGGCGATATCGTCCTGGTTGGAGCGGACATCGAAATGTTGTTCGAGCACAGTGACCACTTCGGGAGAAATGGCGCGGGCGATCAGAATTTTCGGGCGGGACATCAGCAGTTTCCTCGGCGGTTCAGCGGAACCAGATAAAAGTCATCACGATAAACAGCGGCACCAGGATGGAGCACGACCAGGCCATATAGCCAAAGAAGCTGGGCATGCGCACCCCACGGCTCTCAGCAATGGCCTTGACCATCATATTGGGGGCATTGCCGATATAGGTGTTGGCGCCCATGAAGACCGCACCGGCAGATATCGCCGCCAAGGTCGTGCCCATCGAGGTCATCAGCACCTGGGGATCGGCCCCGGCGGTGTTGAAGAACACCAGGTAGGTGGGCGCATTGTCCAAAAAGCTGCTGAGCAGGCCTGTCGCCCAGAAGTACATCGCCGGGTCCGGCGTGCCATCGGGCCGGGTGACGGCACGCACCACGGCACCAAACGGCCCATTGATGCCGGCCTGCAGCATGGCGATGACGGGGATGATGGTCAGGAAAATGCCGGCGAACAGCTTGGCCACTTCCTGCATGGGGCCCCAGTCAAACTGGTTGGCCGCGTGCGCTGAGGCTGGCGTGAGCTTGAAGGACAGCAGTGCCACCCCGATCAGCCCCAGGTCCCGCAGCAGGGATGGCAGAGTCACCACCACACCGGCAACATCCCATTGGATATCGGACTTCCAGAACCCGCTCATCAGCACCAGCGCAATCACCGCGCCCAGCAGCACAAAATTGATCTTGCCCTCAAAGCCCAAGCCATGGGTATCGGGCGTGGGATCCGTGCGGGGCTTTTGCGCATCAAAGCGCAGCATATAGCGGTCCAGCACATAAAAGATCAGCAGCAGCGACGCGACCAGGAAGAAGGTCTCGGCAAAGATATGGCGCACCGTCCAAAAGAAATCCACGCCCTTCAAAAAACCCAGGAACAGCGGCGGATCGCCCAGCGGCGTGAGCGACCCACCGGCATTGGAGACGATGAAGATAAAGAACACGACGACGTGTGCGCAGCTTCTGCGCCCATCATTGGCGCGGATCAGCGGGCGGATCAGCAGCATCGAGGCGCCAGTGGTGCCCATGAAGCTGGCCAGCACCGCACCGATGGCCAAAATGGCCGTGTTCAATCCGGGCGCACCATGCAAATTGCCGCGAATGTAGATGCCGCCCGAGACGGTGAACAAGGCGGTGAGCAAAATCACAAACGGAATGTATTCGGCCACCAGCGCATGGGCCAGGCTACCAACTGCCAGACTCGGGCCAAACACCGCCGCAAACGGCAGCAAAAATGCCAGCGCCCAAAAAGCCGCCACCTTGCCAAAATGATGGTGCCAGAAGCTGGGCAAAAACAGCGGCATCAGCGCAATCGACAGCAAGATGCCAGCAAAAGGCACACCCCAGAGCAGCGACAAATCGGCGCCATTGAGCGTTGCTGCACTGGCCCAACCCGGGGTGGCCAGCAAAGCCGCTGCCGCTGCCCTGCCCCAGCGTCGATCCCCGCCTACATATCGCTGCCCCAACTGCGCCATTGCCTGCTCCTTGTGTTTGTACTTGTGCATGCTTGGCCACCCACCAGATATCGGGGCCTAAGCAGCCCGGTGATTTTAGTCAGCCGCCCAGGGGCAACGCGCCTCCCGCAGCGACAGCTCTCTCCCGATTAACCCGCACGTGCGGGCGCGGGTGCCACGCCCTGGGGTGGCACATGTTGGCTTGGGGCCAGGTTAAAGACTTGGCGCAGGTAGGCCAGGTACTTCTCGTCATCGCACATGCCCTTGCCCGGCGTGTCCGATATCTTGGCCACCGGCTGGCCATTGCAGCGCGTCATCTTGATGACGATCTGCAGCGGCTCATAGCCCAGGTCGTTGGTGAGGTTCGTACCCACGCCAAAGGCGAGCTGGCAACGGCCCTGGAAGCGCTCGAAAAGCGCAATCGTGCGCGGAATGGTGAGCGCGTCGCTGAAGATCAAAATCTTGGTCAAGGGATCGACCTTGTGCAGCTTGTAGTGGGCGATCAAGCGCTCGCCCCAGCTGAAAGGATCGCCGCTGTCGTGGCGCGCGCCATCAAAGAGCTTGCAGAAGTAGAGGTCGAAGTCGCGCAAAAAAGCATCCATGCCATAGACATCGGACAGCGCAATACCCAGATCACCCCGGTACTCCTTGGCCCACATGTCAAAGCCGTAGATCTGGCTCTCCCGCAAACGCGGGCCCAGCGCCTGGCAGGCCTGCAGGTATTCATGCGCCATGGTGCCCAGCGGGGTGAGGCCCAGCTGTTTGGCAAACAGGGTATTGCTGGTGCCGGCCAATTGGCCTCGGCGCTCGCCCGGCATCGCAGGATGCGTGGCCACGCCCAGCCCGCCCACGAGGCTGCCCAGCACCTCGCGCTGCCAGCGGTGGCTAAAGCGCCGGCGTGTACCGTAGTCGGCGATCTTCAGCGCCTCCAGCCCGGGCCCGCGCATGGCTTCGATCTTGCCCGCCAGGCGCCTGCGGCCCTCGGCCCAATCTGGCTCAGGCTGGGTGTTGCGAAAGTAGACCTCATTGACGATGGCCAGCACCGGAATCTCGAACAGCACGGTATGCAACCAGGGGCCTGCGATGCTGATGTCGATCTCGCCACCGGGCAGAGGCGTGACGGTGATGTACTTTTCCTTGAGCTGGTAGAGCCGCAGAAAATCGATGAAATCGCTCTTGATAAAACGCAGCGATTGCAGATAGGCCAATTCGTCATCGGCAAACCGCAGGCTGCAGAGGTGTTGGATCTCTGCGCGGATCTCATCCACATAAGGGGCCAATTGCACCCCCGGGTTGCGGCAGCGGAACTTGTATTCCACCTGGGCCCCCGGAAACTGGTGCAGCACGACCTGCATCATGGTGAACTTGTACAGGTCGGTGTCCAGCAGACTTTGGATAATCATGTTTGGCAGCACAGGGTTGCGCGCCCACACCCGCTGCAACCAACCGGCTGCCGCTGCAGACGCCATGTCTCATATTTCCAACCCAGCGCCTTTTTCATAAGGTCGCAACAGCGGCCAGTGTAGGCGATTGGCCGCTGCCCTGTGGCCGCACTGCCAACGGCCTAAGCCAACTGCAAGGTCTCCAAAGCCTCGCGGGTGGCAGCAGACAGCGCCACTGGGCGACGGCTGCCGCGATCGACATACACATGGACAAAATGCCCGCATGCGGCGCTTAGCGGCTCGCCCGCGACAAAGATGGCCAATTCGTAGCGCACACTGCTCTTGCCCAAGTGCGCCACGCGCACGCCCACATCCACATCTTGCGGGTACGACACCGGCGCAAAATAGTGGCACTGCGTCTCCACCACCAGGCCAATGCTGGTGCTCGCTTCTATATCGAGTACGCCCTTCTCGATCAGCAGGCGGTTGACGGCGGTATCGAACCAGCTGTAATAAACCACGTTGTTGACATGCCCGTAGGCATCGTTATCGGCCCAGCGCGTGGTGACGCGCACAAACTGCGCATACGCGTCGCGCGGTTGCGGCTGGGGCCGCTCGTTTTGCTGCTGAGAAGACATCTTGGCCATCCTGGTCACAAAGTTCGCAGGGATTGTAGAAGTGACGCCCCCTGGCGTCACGGCCACCATGCAGCGTTGGAGACAGCCATTAAGCCGGGCTGCCATCGTGCTGACACATGCAGCGATTACAAATTCAAAGCAGGCTGGTTTCAGTACAATTCGGTTGCCAATTCGTTACCCTATCAACGAATTAAACAATTGGTAAATGATTGAAATCAAATCAGAAAACTTTTTTGCTGCACTGCACAAAAAGGGCTTGCAAAAGGCACGCAGATGCCCAACAATAGAGTCATTGTGCAGTGCAGCAATTTAAAGCAATGCACAAACCCCCAGCGCACAGACTGTGCCTGGACTTGTACCTTCACAACTTCTTTCGAGACGGAGTATGAACATGGCATTGACCCCTGACCAAATCCTGGCTGCACACAAAGCTAATCTGGAAACCCTGATGGGCCTCACCCACAAGGCTTTCGAAGGCGTGGAAAAGCTGGTGGAACTGAATGTGGCCGCTACCCGCGCTGCACTGTCCGACGTATCGACCAACACCTCGGCCGTGCTGGACGCCAAGAACGCCCAAGACCTGATGAGCGTGCAAAGCAGCCTGCTGCAGCCCATGGCTGAAAAAACCGCTGCTTACAGCCGCCACCTGTACGAAATCGCTGCTTCGACCAGCCTGGAATTCAGCAAGGCTTTCGAAAACAAGGCCGTGGAAGCCCAGTCCAAGTTCAACGAATTTGTGGACACCGCCAGCAAGAACGCACCTGCAGGCTCCGAAAGCGCTGTGGCCGTGATGAAGACCGCTGTTGCTGCCGCCAACAACGCCTACGACTCCGTGCAAAAGGCCGTCAAGCAAGCTGGTGAAGTGGCTGAAACCAACTTCAACACCATCACCAACAACGCAGTCAATGCCGCTGGCACGGTCAGCGCTGCTGCTACCGCCAAGCGCCGTTAATCTGGTTGTTGACCAAGGGCCGTTTGTGGCGCAAGACCTACAGTTTGGTCAAATTTGTGCCCCGCCTCTGGACAAAGCCAAGGGTTAACCCTAGAATACAGATATTGCATTGACTTGTTCAGTGCACCCAGTTGTCTCCTTGGATCTTTTCGAAACCCGGTTTCATTGATCCAATTCAAGCCCGGCTTAGGCCGGGCTTTTTTTTGCCCGTAATTTGCCGCAAGCAAGATTGCGGTCGCCACGGTCTTAAAGCTAGCTCTGCAAAGTCCGCTTTGCTGGCTCCCCCGCCAGAGGCCTTTTTTCCTGGGGCAAGGGTTCCGCAGCGCCCTGCGCTGGCGAGCAGCCAACTTAAGCGCATCTGAATAAGCACAGGCTCTGCAATGGCTTGAATAAAAACAATTCTTGTTTCAATTAAGATGCAGGTCCAACTTTACAGAGACGTTTTGCCCTATGCATTCTTTCAAAATCCTTGCACTGGCTTGCGCCATCACGGCAGGTGCTGCTGCACAAGCCCAAGAAGTGGTCAACCTGTACTCTGCCCGCCACTACGCGACAGATGAGGCGCTCTATAACAACTTTACAAAAGCGACCGGCATCAAGATCAACCGTGTGGACTCGGACGACGCAGGCATTGTGGCCCGCCTCAAAGCCGAAGGCGCTGCCTCCCCCGCCGACGTGGTGCTGATGGTGGATGCCGCCCGCCTCTACCGCGGTGAGAAGGACAACCTCTTCCTGCCGATCCGCTCGGCCAAGCTCGAAGAAGTGATCCCCGCCAACCTGCGCGCCCAACCCGAAGCCGATGGCGGCATCACCTGGTTTGGTCTCTCGACCCGTGCCCGCGTGATTGCCTACAACAAGGCCAAAGTGAACGCAGAAGATGTCGACAGTTATGAAAAGCTGGCCGACCCCAAGAACAAGGGCAAGATCTGCATCCGCTCGGCCTCGCACCCCTACAACCTGAGCCTGTTTGGCGCCGTGACCGAGCATATCGGCGAGGCCAAGGCCCAGCAGTGGCTGCAAGGCGTGAAGGACAACCTGGCCCGCGCACCCAAGGGCGGCGACACCGACCAGATCAAGGCCGTGGCCGCTGGTGAATGCGATATCGCCATCACCAACAGCTACTACCTGGCCCGCCTGATGCGCTCCAGCAACCCAGCCGATGTGGAAGTGGCCAACAAGGTCAGCGTGGTGTTCCCCAACCAAAGCAGCTGGGGCACGCACCTGAACATCGCGGGTGGCGCGGTCGCCAAGTACAGCAAGAACAAGGACAATGCCGTCAAGTTCCTGGAGTACCTGGCCAGCCCTGAGGCCCAAACCTACTTTGCCAATGGCAACAACGAGTGGCCCGCTGCCAAGAATGTGCAGACCGACAACCCTGCGCTGAAGGCCATGACCATGGACAAGCCTTTCAAGAGCGAGACCATCCCGATCAGCGCCGTGGGTACCAATATGCCCAAGGTGCAGCAAATGCTGGACCGCGCTGGCTTCCAGTAAGCGCCCCACTCTGTCACTAAAAGCCCGTTCGCGGGCTTTTTTTGTGACTGCGCGGGCCGTGTGCCTCAGCTAAGATGACTTGATTCAACAAGCAGGAGACATAGCGATGCATATCGCCGACAAGGTATTTATCGTCACAGGCGGCGCTTCCGGCCTGGGAGAAGGCACGGCACGCATGCTGGCCCGTGAGGGCGCGACCGTCGTCATCGCCGACATGCAGGCCGAAAAAGGCCAAGCACTGGCGCAAGAGCTGGGCGGCGCCTTTGTGCAGTGCGATGTGTCCAATGCGGAACAAGCCCAGGCCGTGGTCGCCAAGGCGGTATCGCTGGGCAAGCTGTTTGGCCTGGTCAACTGCGCCGGCATTGCACCGGCCGAGAAGACCGTGGGCAAAAACGGCGCGCACTCGCTGGAAGTCTTCAGCAAGACCATCACGGTCAACCTGATCGGCAGCTTCAACATGATTCGCCTCTGCGCCGAAGCCATGGGCAAGAACGAGCCCGAAGCCACCGGCGAACGCGGCGTACTGATCTCGACGGCCAGCGTGGCCGCCTATGATGGCCAGATCGGCCAGGCCGCCTATGCAGCGTCCAAAGGCGGTGTTGTCGGCATGACCTTGCCGATTGCCCGCGATCTGGCGCGCAACGGCATCCGCAACATGACGATTGCCCCGGGCATTTTTGGCACCCCCATGCTTTTTGGCATGCCCCAGGAGGTGCAGGATGCCCTCGCCGCTGGCGTCCCCTTCCCCAGCCGTCTGGGCACCCCTGAGGACTATGCCAAGCTGGTCAAACACATTGTCGAGAACGATATGCTCAACGGCGAAGTGATTCGCCTGGATGGCGCCATCCGCTTGGCACCCAAGTAAGTCGATACCGCCCGGGCTCACCGGGCCAACATACAAAAAGCCGATCTGCTGAAGCCCTCAGCGATCGGCTTTTTCTTGGGCGCTGCACACTGGCGGCGGCCATGAAAAAAGCCTTCTTGTCATGCAACAAGAAGGCTTTTGGAATCTGGCGGAGTGGACGGGACTCGAACCCGCGACCCCCGGCGTGACAGGCCGGTATTCTAACCAACTGAACTACCACTCCTGGCAGGAAACTTTGCTCGCCTTGACGGCTACAAGTGCTTCAAACTTGGCGACCCTACGGGGATTCGAACCCCGGTACTCACCGTGAAAGGGTGATGTCCTAGGCCTCTAGACGATAGGGTCAATCCTAGAACGTTGTCTGCGCTGCACCCCATTGGCGGTGCCTCAGACAACTTTAATTGGTGGAGGTAAACGGGATCGAACCGATGACCTCTTGCATGCCATGCAAGCGCTCTCCCAGCTGAGCTATACCCCCCAATGCTTTCATATCAACCCAATACTTTGTCGGAGTCACTCGCTGTACCTGAGTACAGCTTCGCGACTCCTTCGCGTCTTGGCTCGATCTAAAAACATTTAACAACTGTGGCGGAGTGGACGGGACTCGAACCCGCGACCCCCGGCGTGACAGGCCGGTATTCTAACCAACTGAACTACCACTCCTGGCAGGAAACTTTGCTCGCCTGACGGCTACAAGTGCTTCAAACTTGGCGACCCTACGGGGATTCGAACCCCGGTACTCACCGTGAAAGGGTGATGTCCTAGGCCTCTAGACGATAGGGTCAATCCTAGAACGTTGTCTGCACTGCACTGCGTCGGCGGTGCCTCAGACAACTTTGATTGGTGGAGGTAAACGGGATCGAACCGATGACCTCTTGCATGCCATGCAAGCGCTCTCCCAGCTGAGCTATACCCCCCAATATTTTTATATCAACCCAATACTTTGTCGGAGTCACTCGCTGTACCTGAGTACAGCTTCGCGACTCCTTCGCGTCTTGGCTCGATCTAAAAACATTTAACAACTGTGGCGGAGTGGACGGGACTCGAACCCGCGACCCCCGGCGTGACAGGCCGGTATTCTAACCAACTGAACTACCACTCCTGGCAGGAAGCTTTGCTAGCTATTGTATAGCATCAAGCGCTTCAAACTTGGCGACCCTACGGGGATTCGAACCCCGGTACTCACCGTGAAAGGGTGATGTCCTAGGCCTCTAGACGATAGGGTCAAAACCTGGATTTGCCTTGCGGCTATCGATTAAAAAAGCGCCCTCTTAATCAAAGGCGCTTTTTGTCGAGCGACTAACCAAACTGGCGGAGTGGACGGGACTCGAACCCGCGACCCCCGGCGTGACAGGCCGGTATTCTAACCAACTGAACTACCACTCCTGGCAGGAAGCTTTGCTAGCTATTATATAGCATCAAGCGCTTCAAACTTGGCGACCCTACGGGGATTCGAACCCCGGTACTCACCGTGAAAGGGTGATGTCCTAGGCCTCTAGACGATAGGGTCATAACCTAAGAACCGATTTCTCGCTTCTGATAATCCTTGGTGGAGGTAAACGGGATCGAACCGATGACCTCTTGCATGCCATGCAAGCGCTCTCCCAGCTGAGCTATACCCCCCAATCAGCAAGCTTTACAATTACTTGTTGCTGCTCACCGAAGACTCGAATTATAGGGCGTATTTCAGCGCTTTTGCAGTCTTTCGATAATTTTTTCACGACCGAGTAATGCAAGCACCGCGTCCACCGAAGGCGTATGGGCTGTGCCCACGGCCAAAACACGCACCGGCATGGCCAGTTGCGGCATCTTCATGCCTTGTGTCTTGAGCACTTGCTTGAAGCCGGCGCTGATCGCTTCCTTGCTCCAATCACCCTCTTGCAGCACCTGCAGCAGCTCGTCGATCACGGGAATGATCTCGGGCGTTACATGGGTGGCCAGGTCTTCTGCGCTGGGCTGCACGTCTTCATAGAACACGCTGGCCCATTGCGCCAGGTCCACCAAGGTGTCGCAGCGGTCTTTGAACAGCGCGCAGATGCGCGGCAGGCGACCGTCGCTCACGGTGATGCTGTCGAGACCCAGGTTCTTCAAGAACGGGGTCAGCATGGCAGCGAGCTCATCGTCGGGCGTCAGCTTCATATGCTGGGCATTCACCCAGCGCAGCTTGGCGTCGTCAAACTGACCGGCGCTGCGGCCCAGGTGGTCCAGGTTGAACCATTCCAGGAACTGCTGGCGCGAGAAAATTTCGTCATCGCCGTGGCTCCAGCCCAGGCGTGCCAGGTAGTTCACCATGGCATCGGGCAGGTAGCCCTCGTCCCGGTACTGCGTCACCGGCTTGGCGCCATTGCGCTTGCTCATCTTCTCGCCCTGCTCGTTCAGCACGGTGGGCAAATGGGCAAACACCGGCACGTCAGCGCCCAATGCTTCAAAAATGTGAATCTGGCGCGGCGTGTTGTTCACATGGTCGTCACCGCGGATCACGTGGGTGATGGCCATGTCCATGTCATCGACGCAGACGCAGAAGTTGTAGGTGGGCGTGCCATCCGGGCGGGCAATGACCAGGTCATCGAGCTCGGTGTTCTGGAACTCGATACGGCCCTTGCACTTGTCTTCCCAAGCCACGACACCGGCCAGCGGCGTTTTGAAGCGCAGCACGGGTTTGACACCTTCGGGCACCGGCGGCAGCACCTTGCCCTCTTCCGGGCGCCAGGTGCCGTCGTAGCGTGGCTTTTCCTTGTTGGCCATCTGCTTTTCACGCAGTGCGTCCAGCGCTTCCATGCTCATGTAGCAGGGGTAGACATAGCCTTTTTCCAGCAAGGTGGCCAGCACCTCTTTGTAGCGGTCCATGCGCTGCATCTGGTAGAACGGACCCTCGTTGGGGTCCAGCTGCAGCCAGGCCATGCCTTCAAGGATCACATCGACCGACGCCTGGTTGGAGCGCTCCAGATCGGTGTCTTCAATGCGCAGAATGAAATCGCCTTGGCTGGCTCGCGCAAAAGCCCAGGGGTAGAGCGCAGAGCGGATATTGCCCAGGTGGATAAAACCGGTGGGCGACGGGGCAAAACGGGTACGTACTTTGGTGCTCATGTCAGGGTGTCCAGGCCGCGCAACAGGTCGGCTTTCAAATCATCCAGGTGTTCCAGGCCGACGGAGATGCGGACCAGACCCTGGCCCACGCCAGCGGACTGGCGCTGCTCCTCCGTCAAGCGGCCATGCGAGGTGCTGGCCGGATGCGTGATGGTGGTCTTCACATCGCCCAGGTTGGCGGTGATCGAGCACAGCAAGGTGCTGTCCACCACATGGAAGGCATTGGCACGCAGTTGCTCCGCGCCCTCTCCCACCACATCGAAGGCCAGCACGGCGCCGCCCATGCCATTTTGTTGGCGCATGGCCAGCGCATGCTGCGGATGGCTTTCCAGCCCTGGGTAGTACACCCGGGCCACCTTGGGATGGCCTTCCAGCCAACGGGCCAACTCCAGCGCGGCGGCGCTTTCGGCCTTCACCCGCAGCGACAAGGTCTCCATGCCCTTCATCACCACCCAGGCGTTGAACGGCGAGAGGTTGAGCCCGCCGCTGCGCAGGAAGGTGCCCATGACCTTGTCCACCAGCGCGACCGTGCCGCACACGGCACCGGCCATGACACGGCCCTGGCCGTCGAGAAACTTGGTGCCCGAATGCACCACCAGATCCGCACCCAGCTTGACGGGCTGCTGCAGCACCGGCGTCGCAAAGCTATTGTCCACGGCCAGCAAGGCGCCATGCGCATGGGCCACATCGGCGAGCGCAGCGATATCGCAGAGGTCGGTCAGCGGGTTGGTGGGGGTCTCGGCAAACAGCAAACGGGTGTTCGGGCGGATCGCGGCTTTCCAGGCCTCCACATCGGTCTGCGACACAAAGCTGGTTTCCACGCCAAAGCGCGCCATCTCAGTGCCCAGCAGCTTGATGGTCGAGCCGAACATGGACTGCGAGCAGATCACATGGTCGCCGGCCTTCAGCACGGTCAAGGCCACCAGCAAGATGGCGGACATACCGGTCGAGGTGGCGATGGCGCACTCGGTGCCTTCCATCGCGGCCAGGCGGCGCTCAAAGCTGGTCACCGTAGGGTTGCCGGTGCGCGTATAGGTGTAGCCCTCTTCCTGCGCGGCAAAGCGGCGCGCGGCCGTCTCAGCATTGGGCTGCACAAAGCTGCTGGCCAGGTACAGGGCTTCGCTGTGCTCGCCCCATTGGCTGCGCTCCACCGCCTCTCGGACCGCCAAGGTATCTGGGTGCAGGCCCGGCGGCAATTGCTTGTCAGTCATTCTTGTTCCCCAACGGCACTTGGGCCGCTATCAAGCCGCATCGGTCACATCTGCATTGCGCAGCGACAGACGCGAGGTATCGAGTTCATCTTCTTCGGTGGACACGCGGCCAGCATTGACCTGCGAGATGCCCTCAGGCGTGATGCCGGTGACATACACCCCGTCAAAGCAGGACGCCTCAAAACCATGCACATCGGTGTTGAGCTTGCCAATGGCGTTTTTCATGCCATCCACATCCTGGTAGATCAGCGCGTCACAGCCGATGTACTGGCGAATCTCTTCGAGGCTGCGGTCATGGGCCACCAGCTCTTTGGCGGTAGGCATGTCGATGCCATAGACATTGGGGAAACGCACCGGTGGTGCGGCGCTGGCCAGGTAGACCTTGTTGGCGCCAGCGTCGCGGGCCATCTGCACGATTTCCTTGGAGGTGGTACCGCGCACGATGGAGTCATCGACCAGCAGCACATTGCGGCCCTGGAACTCGCTGCCAATGGCGTTGAGCTTTTGGCGCACTGATTTTTTGCGCGCGCCCTGGCCCGGCATGATGAAGGTGCGGCCCACATAGCGGTTCTTCACAAAACCTTCGCGGTAGGGCTTGCCCAGCAGCTGGGCCAGTTGCATGGCGCTCGGGCGGCTCGATTCGGGGATCGGAATCACCGCATCGATTTCGTTGGGCGGCACCATCGAGATCACGCGCTTGGCCAGGGTCTCACCCAGGTTCAGACGGGCTTGGTAGACGGACATGCCGTCGAGCACCGAATCGGGACGGGCCAGGTAGACAAACTCGAAAATGCAGGGGTGCAGGCTCGGGGCTTCTGCGCACTGTGCAAAGGTCAGCGAGCCATCGTCGCCAATGAAGACTGCCTCGCCGGGGGCGATATCGCGCTCCAGCTGCTGCATCGTGCCTTCCAGTGCCACCGATTCGCTGGCCACCATGACGGTGCCATCCGCGCCACGGCCAATGCACAGCGGGCGAATGCCATTGGGGTCGCGGAAGGCGACCACGCCATGGCCGGCGATCAGCGCGATCACCGCATAGGAGCCCTGCACGCGCTTGTGTACCGCGCGGATGGCGTTGAACACATCTTCTTTTTGCAGCGGCACGCCATGGGTGGCGCGCTCCAGCTCATGCGCGAACACGTTGAGCAGCACTTCCGAATCGCTGTCGGTGTTGGTGTGGCGGTGGTCGGTGGAGAACAGCTCCTTGCGCAGCTCGACCGCATTGGTCAGGTTGCCGTTGTGTACCAGCACAATGCCGAAAGGCGCATTCACGTAGAACGGCTGGGCTTCTTCTTCGCTGTAGGCATTGCCGGCCGTAGGGTAGCGCACCTGGCCCAGGCCCACATTGCCCGGCAAAGCCCGCATATTGCGCGTGCGGAACACATCCTTGACCATGCCCTTGGCCTTGTGCATGAAGAACTTGCGTCCCTGCTGCGTTGCGATGCCGGCGGCATCCTGTCCACGGTGTTGCAGCAGCAACAGCGCGTCATAGATCAATTGATTGACCGGCGTGCTACTGACGACTCCGACGATTCCACACATATTGAGCGTTCCAAAAACGTTAACGCGGCTCTGCCGCGATGCGTGAACCAGCTTCGATGAACTGGTCCACCAGCGAAGACCAATGTCTTCCCATTTCTTGCGGCATCCAGGGCCGCAACACTGACACTGCCGACACCAAATGCGGTGCAAAGACTGAAGTGTTCCAGATTTGCGATTCCCGCATCGAGGTCAGCATAAAAACCAGAGCGATAAGTACAAGTAGTAACACGCCGCGCAGCGCGCCAAACATGGCGCCCAGCGCGCGGTCAAAGGGGCGCAAACCCACCATCTGCACCAGCTTGCCGATCATGCGGATCACCAAGCCTAAGGCGAAGATGGCGACAACAAAGACGATCACAAGGCCTGCGGCCGTCCGCACACCCTCGTCCATCTCCTGCATCGGCAACCACATGCCCACTTGCGCGCCCCAGAGCCGGGCCGCAAAAAAGGCCAGCACCCAGCTGATCAGCGACAGCACCTCGAACACCAAACCGCGCATGGCGCCGATCAGCACCGAGCCCAGCAGGATCACGATAAATACCCAATCGAGTGCCGACACCTCAGCACCCCGCCCAGCGGGCCGATGGCAAGTGAGCAGACATCAGCGCCGGCAAAGGGCTGGCAAGGGGCGGCACCGAGGCGCTGAATAGGGAGTACACGGCGGGGCGTAAGGCAGTTGAATTCCGGGTTTTACAGGGGCAGCAGCGCAGCGGGCAGGCCCTGGGCACGCACCTTGGCGGCCGCGCTGTCGGCCTCTTCCTTGCTGTTGAAGGGGCCCACCCGTACGCGAATGCGGGTGCCCGATGCCGTCTTGACCGACTGCGTAAACGCAGGCACGCCGGCCATCTGCAGCTTGGCGCGCACCTCGGCGGCCTTACTCTCTTCGGCAAAGGCCCCTACCTGGATGGCATAGCGCGCTGCGGCAGCAGGTTTGGCGGCAGGCGCAGCTGCAGGAGCGGCTGCTGCCGCGCTGGCGGTACGCCCCTCCATCATCGCGCGCACGCGGTCAGCCTCGTCATCGCGCTTGGGCTTGGCGGTTTCGGCCGGCTTAGGCTTGGGCTCTTCCTTGGGCTTGGCTTCGGGTTTGGGTTCCGGCTTGGGCTCAGGTTTGGCCGCTGGCTTGGGCTCAGGTTTCGGTTCAGGCTTGGCTGCTGGCTCGGGTTTGGCGGGCGTCGTCACAGGCTTGTCAGCGGGTTTGCTGGCCGCGGCCGCGGCTGCAGCTGCGGTGGCACCAGCCGCTAACGGGGCGGTGGCGGCCGTGCCCGAGGCATTGTTTCTTGCACCGACAATCTCTTCGCCAGCATCCAAGCCATTGTCATTGCCGCTGGGCGCCGAATGAGACGCACCCGAGGCATTGGCAGCTGGCGGCACCGCCAGCGCAGCCACCCGCTCGCGGTCCGGGATCTCGATCGAGGCATTCACCGGCACCGGGCGCGGCTGGGTGTCGAACAGCATCGGAAAACCGATGATGGCCGCCAACACCAGCACCGTGGCGCCGATCAGGCGGTGGCGGGCGCGGCGGCGCATGGCATCCACACTCTCGGCAGGATTGCTGCGCGGCGCGCGAATGACGCGCGGGCTCTCCGCTTCCTGTTGCTTTTTACCGGGCCATCGAAGATTGAAAATTGCCATGGACGATTGGAGGTGGAGCTTGAAAACAGGTCGCTGGATGCGCCCCCGCTAGAGGGCTGCTGTCAGCTCAGGTGCTTGGCATCCAGCCGAGGCACCCCATGCTTCAACACCCCGCCCACTGTAAAGAACGAGCCGAAAACGACGATTCTATCAGCGGGCCCTGCCGCTTCGACGGCGGCCTGGAATGCGGCCATGGGGTCTGGGTAACAAGCTGTAGCCACATCGCGGCGCTGGTCGGACAGCATATGCACCGCATTCCATTTGGACTGCAGGTCCACCGCCTTCTCCGCCCGCTCGGTCGGCAGATCGCAGAAATACCAGCGGTCCACCAGGGGCCCCAGCCTGCGCAGCATCGGCGTCAAATCCTTGTCGTGCATGGCGCCGAAGACCGCATGGGTGACGGGGAAGTAGCCCATCGCATCCAGGTTGGCCGTCAGCGCGGCAATCGCATGCGGGTTGTGCGCGACATCCAGCACCAGCGCGGGCTGGCCGGGCACGATCTGGAAGCGGCCCGGCAGCTCCACCATGGCCAGGCCATTGCGCACCGCCTGGGCCGTGACTGGCAGTACCTGGCGCAGCGCCTCGTAGGCGGCCAGCACGCCAGAGGCGTTGACCAGCTGGTTGGCACCGCGCAGCGCCGGGTAGGCCATGCCGGCATAGCGCCGGCCGCGCCCTGCCCAGCTCCACTGCTGCTTGTCGCCTTCGTAGTTGAAATCGCGGCCAAAGCGCCACAGGTCGGCGCCAATGCTTTGCGCATAGTCAATTACGCTTTGCGGCGGTACCGGGTCGCTGACGACAGCCGGTTTGCCCGGGCGCATGATGCCGGCCTTCTCGCGGCCGATCGATTCGCGGTCAGGGCCCAGCAAATCCATATGGTCCAGGTCAATGCTGGTAATGACGGCGCAGTCCGTATCGATGATATTGGTGGCATCGAGCCGGCCGCCCAGGCCGACTTCCAGGATCGCCACATCCAGCTTGGCTTGGCTCAACAGACGCAGGATCGCCAGGGTGGTGAACTCGAAATAGCTCAGCGAAATCTCGGGCGCCTGCAAGCGGGCGTCTTCGACGGCCTCAAAATGCGGCAGCAAATCGGCGGCCGAGACAATCTCGCCATGCACGCGGCAGCGCTCCTCAAAATGCACCAGATGCGGCGAGGTGAACACCCCCGGACGGTAGCCCGACTCCAGCGCGACGGCTTCCAGCATGGCGCAGGTGGAACCCTTGCCATTGGTGCCCGCCACGGTGATCACCGGGCAGGGAAAGCGCAGCGCCAAGCGCTCTGCCACGGCCTTGACGCGGGTCAGCCCCATGTCAATGGTTTTGGGATGAATCTGCTCGCAGTGGCTCAGCCACTGATCCAAGGTGTCGAAACGGGTTTGCATGGGGCCAGATTGTCGCGTAATTGCGGCTGTGTCATCATCGATCCCCATGAGTAACCACACCATCGCCGTCTACGGCATCCCCAACTGCAGCACCGTCAAAAAAGCCCGCACCTGGCTGGATGCGCAGGGCGTTCAGCACCAGTTCCATGATTTCAAGAAAGCCGGCGTGCCCGCCAGCCACCTGCCCGACTGGATCGCCAAGGCCAGCTGGGAAAAGCTGGTCAACCGCCAAGGCACCACCTGGCGCAAGCTGGATCCCGCCGTGCAGCAGGCTGTTGCCGATGCCGAAAGCGCCAGCGCGCTGATGATTGCCAACCCCAGCGTGATCAAGCGCCCGGTGGTGGAATGGGCCGATGGCTCCGTCACTGTGGGCTTTGATGAGGCAGTCTGGAGCAGCAAGATCGCCTGAGCGGCCAGCGCGAGGCGGCATTGACCAGCGCTTTACGCTGCGACATGGCGCAGATACATGGCGGGGGCAGCATGGGCGTATGCTGAACTTTATGCGGCCGTTGGAGTCCTAAATATTTGTGCAAGCGGTGTAAAGCCTGTAGCCCGGTCTGGGCACTGGCGCGTTGTACACCCAGCCGCGATTCAGCTTTTTTGTGGAGGCATTCATGCCGCATCTGCTCTCTTCCCGCCTCTTGGTGCTTGCCGCGCTGTCTGCCTTGGCAGCAGCCAGCCCTAGCGCCTGGGCCCAAACATACACTCCGTCGTCCGACCCTTTCTTGCCGCAGCAAGCCCCTGGCGCGCAGCCGCCGTTGCCTGCGGGCGAGCAGCCTTATGGCCGGGTGCTGTCGGTCACACCGGCCTACCGCCAGGTCAACACCCCGCAAACCGTCTGCAATGACCAGCAGGTGTATAGCGGCCAACGCACCTCCGGCGTGGGCGCCATTACCGGCGCCGTCGTCGGCGGCCTGCTGGGTAACGGGGTGGGCCACGGTTTTGGCCGCGCTGCTGCCACTGGCGTGGGCGTGATTGCCGGTTCGGCCATTGGCAACCAGCTGGAAGGCGGCACCCCCAGCTACCAAACGGTACGCCAGTGCGCCAACCAGTACACCACGCAAAACCAGCCCGATGGCTATAACGTGGAGTATGAATACGCTGGCCGCCGCTACAGCACCCGCACGGCCACCGCCCCCGGCGAATGGCTGCCGCTGAGCGTGCAGCCCGCCGCCGCCTACGACAACCCACCGCCCCAGGACTATGCCAACACGGCACCGGAGCCTGGCATTGTCGTCAGCAGCCAGCCCGTCTACCAGCAGCCGGTGTATATGGCTCCACCCCCTGTCTATGTCGCGCCTGCGCCTGTTTACTATGCGCCGCCACCGGTGATGCTGCAGCCGTCGATACAGATTGGCGTGGGCGGCTACTGGGGTGGCCACCGCGGCCACTGGCGTTAAATCGGAGCGCCAGTGCCTCCCCAGGCCGCGCATCCTGGCACGATCACCTGCAGCAGTCCTCAGGCACTGCTGCTTTTTTATGCCCGCCATGCCGCTCAACTGCCCCACCATGTTCCAGAGACGGGCAAAGGCCTCGCCTACAATGGCGGTTTTCCTCCATTTACCTGTTGTCTTCCATGATCACTGAGAGCATCGACGGCGTACGCCTCACCACCAAGGCCAATGTTTATTTTGATGGCAAGTGCGTCAGCCACAGCTACCAGCTGGCCGACGGCACCAAGCAATCGGTCGGCGTGGTGCTTGCAGCCAGCTTGACCTTTGGCACGGCTGCTGCCGAGATCATGGAATGCGTTGCCGGCGCCTGCGAGTACAAGCTCGACGGCAGCGACGAATGGCAAAAGTCCGGCCCTGGCGACAAGTTCAGCGTCCCGGCCAACAGCAAGTTCGATATCCGCGTGGCCGAGGCCTACCACTACATCTGCCACTACGCCTGATTGTGGAGCCTGCGCCGGGCCGTCCCCGCGCATGCCTCCCGCTGCATGCCGATTGCTCGGATAGTCGTTGATCCTTCAGACACCGGATACCACCGCAGCAGCGCCTGTTTTTAAAGAAAAAAGCAACACCATGGAAACCATCCTGCAACATGTTCCCGTCGGCCAGAAGGTCGGCATCGCCTTTTCCGGCGGCCTCGACACCAGCGCAGCCCTGCGTTGGATGAAGAACAAGGGTGCCCTGCCCTACGCCTACACGGCGAACCTGGGCCAGCCCGATGAGTCCGATTACGACGAGATCCCGCGCAAGGCCATGGAATACGGTGCCGAGAAGGCCCGCCTGATCGACTGCCGCAGCCAGCTGGCCAACGAAGGTATCGCAGCCATCCAGGCCGGCGCCTTCCACATCTCCACCGGTGGCATCACCTACTTCAACACCACCCCGCTGGGCCGCGCCGTGACCGGCACCATGCTGGTGGCGGCGATGAAGGAAGACGACGTCAACATCTGGGGCGATGGCTCGACCTTCAAGGGCAATGACATCGAGCGTTTCTACCGCTACGGCCTGCTCACCAACCCCGCGCTGAAGATCTACAAGCCTTGGCTGGACCAGACCTTCATCGACGAGCTGGGTGGCCGCTCCGAGATGTCGGCCTTCATGACCAAGGAAGGTTTTGGCTACAAGATGAGCGCGGAGAAGGCCTACTCGACCGACTCCAACATGCTGGGCGCCACCCACGAAGCCAAGGACCTGGAGTTCCTGAACAGCGGCATCCGCATCGTCAACCCCATCATGGGCGTGGCGTTCTGGAAGCCAGAGGTCGAAGTCAAGGCCGAGGAAGTGTCCATCACCTTTGAAGAAGGCCGCCCTGTCGCGCTGAACGGTCAGCGCATTGAAGACCCGGTCGCCTTCTTCCTGGAAGCCAACCGCATCGGCGGCCGCCACGGCCTGGGCATGAGCGACCAGATCGAGAACCGCATCATCGAAGCCAAGAGCCGCGGCATCTACGAAGCCCCCGGCATGGCCCTGCTGCACATCGCCTACGAGCGCCTGGTGACCGGCATCCACAACGAGGACACCATCGAGCAGTACCGCATCAACGGCCTGCGCCTGGGCCGTCTGCTGTACCAAGGCCGCTGGTTTGACCCGCAGGCCATCATGCTGCGCGAAACCGCCCAGCGCTGGGTGGCCCGTGCCATCACCGGCACGGTGACCCTGGAGCTGCGCCGTGGCAATGACTACTCGCTGCTGAACACCGAATCGGCCAACCTGACCTACAAGCCCGAGCGCCTGTCGATGGAAAAGGTGGAAGACGCGCCATTCAGCCCTGCCGACCGCATTGGCCAGCTGACCATGCGCAACCTGGACCTGATGGACACCCGCGACAAGCTGGCCATCTACACCCAGACCGGCCTGCTGACCGCCAGCGGCAACCATGCGCTGCCCCAGCTGGGCAACGACAAGAAGTAATTCCCGAGCGGAATCCTTCCCACAACGCAAAACCGCTGTGTGCCTACCAAGGCCACAGCGGTTTTTTTATCGCCTGAATGCGCTGGGGAAGAACGGTTTTCAGGCCTCTGCCACCAGGTAGACCTTCTTCACAAAGTTGTCCACCTCCCAGTGGCCGGTCCAGCCCTCGGGCATGATGAAATGGTCGCCCACGCCAAAGCGGTGCACGGTGCCATCAGGGTCCACCAGGCGGCAGTCGCCCTCGACGATATAGCAAAACTCGATATAGCCCTGCACATTGGAGCTGAAGTGGCCAGCGCTGGACTGCCAGGTGCCCGAGCTCACCTTGCCGCCCAAGCCCTCGAACACATTCATCGTCTGGTACTCGGTATCGCCGCTGATCGGGCGGCTGGGCTTGCCGATGACGGGGTTGACCAGGGTCTTGGCAGGCCAATGGATGATGGAGATTTTGGAGTCGGCAGGGGTGACTTGGGACATGGCGGAGATCAAGGGGCTGTGCAAATGCGCAAGGAGGCATTATCTGGCAGCGCTGTTGCTCGGCGCCTCCTGTCGGTTGAAAAGCCAAATAAAAGGCGGCCCCCATGGAGCCGCCTTGCTGCATCTGCCGCGCCTGACGGCGCGTCAGATGGATGATCAGTGGAACTGCTCTTCTTCGGTCGAGCCGGTCAGCGCCTTGACGCTGGACGAGCCGCCCTGGATAACGGTGGTCACATCGTCAAAATAGCCCGCACCCACTTCTTGCTGGTGCGACACAAAGGTGTAGCCTTGCTCGCGGGCAGCGAATTCGGGCTCCTGGATCATCTCCACATAGTGCTTCATGCCTTCGCCACGGGCATAGGCGTGGGCGAACTTGAAGGTGTTGTACCAGTTGCTGTGGATGCCAGCCAAGGTGATGAACTGGTACTTGTAGCCCAGCGCAGCCAACTCGTCCTGGAACTTGGCAATCGTCGCATCATCCAGGTTCTTCTTCCAGTTGAAGGACGGCGAGCAGTTGTAGCTCAGCAGCTTGCCGGGGCTGGAGGCATGCACGGCCTGGGCAAACTCACGGGCAAAGCCCAGGTCTGGCGTTCCGGTTTCGCACCACACCAGATCGGCATACGGGGCATAGGCCACGCCACGGCTGATGGCCTGCTCCAGACCGTTCTTGACGCGGTAGAAACCTTCTGGCGTGCGATCACCCACCAGGAAAGGCTTGTCATTGGCGTCATGGTCGCTGGTGATCAGATTGGCCGCTTCGGCATCGGTACGGGCCAGCACAATGGTCGGTACGCCCATCACGTCCGCTGCAAAACGCGCGGCAATCAGCTTCTCGCAGGCCTCATGGGTGGGCACCAGCACCTTGCCGCCCATGTGGCCGCATTTCTTCACAGCGGCCAGCTGGTCTTCAAAGTGCACGCCGGCAGCGCCTGAGGCAATCATGTTCTTCATCAGCTCGAAGGCATTGAGCACACCACCAAAGCCGGCTTCAGCATCGGCCACGATCGGCAGAAAGTAGTCGATGAACTCCTTGTCGCCCGGGTTCACGCCCTTGGCCCATTGGATCTCGTCAGCGCGCTTGAACGTGTTGTTGATGCGGCGCACCATGGTGGGCACAGAGTCATAGGCGTAGAGCGACTGGTCGGGGTACATGGTCTCCGAGGTATTGCCGTCCGCCGCCACCTGCCAGCCCGACAGGTAGACCGCTTCCAGACCGGCTTTGGCCTGCTGCATGGCCTGGCCGGCGGTGATGGCGCCGAAGGCATTCACATAGCCCTTTTTGGCGCCGCCATTGATCTTGTCCCACAGCACCTGGGCGCCGCGCTGGGCCAGGGTGTACTCAGGCTGCACGCTGCCGCGCAGACGCACCACATCGGCGGCCGAATAACCGCGCTTCACGCCTTTCCAACGGGGATTCTGCGCCCAGTCCAGTTCGAGGGCGGCAATTTGCTGGTCACGGCTGAGTTGCTGGTTCAGTGTTTGAGTCATGGGGGCTCCTGAGGGTCAAAGTGGAAGAACAAAGGGATCGAGAACCGGTGGACAAACACCGTCTGTCCTTGGCTCTAACTGTACGCTTGACCTCCGCAAATAATTTGTCTTATGTCTTATATAAGACTAATTTTTAATTATTTAAAATCAACGATCTATTTATTTAATTCCACATTACAAAATTCAATTTCTCATATTGAGAAATATTGATGCAGTGCAATATTGGCGTATTTCATAATATGAGAATCCGTTTTCACCGCTGCGGCTGTCTGGCCTGAGGCAGTGCTGCCCGCCATGCGCTGGCCAATTGCGGCATGATGCGGCTGGGCCCATTGTGCAAAGCGCATGTGACAGGTTTCTTGCACTTGCGCTTGTGCAGCCACTGCCGGCCCGGCTTTCTCTTTTGCCCCTTGACCCATGCGCATCCACAGCAAACCCCTGGCCTATTTCTACCTGGCACTCAGCATGTCGCTGGTGGGTGCTTATGTGGCGCTGTCCAAGCCGCTGGCAGCTACCTTCCCGGTGTTGCTGCTTGCCTGGCTGCGCTTTGGCATTGGCGCCATTGCCATGCTCGGTTGGCTCAAACGCCCAGCCACCGAGGCGCCCTTGCCCGCCAGAGCCAAGGGACTGCTGTTTCTGGAATCCTTTTTTGGCAACTTTCTCTTCACGCTGTGCATGATCACCGGCGTGTCGATGACCAGTGCGGTGACTGCCAGTGTCACGATGGCCACTATTCCTGCCGCCATTGCGCTGCTCAGCTGGCTGGTGCTCAAGGAACGCATCAGTGTGCGGGTGATGATCGCTATCAGCCTGGCGGTGCTGGGCATTGCACTGATGGCCTTTGCCAAGCCCGATGCGGGTGCCCATCCAGGCGCAAATGCCACGCCGGGCCAGGGTAACCATGGGCTTGGGCAGCTGCTGCTGGTGGGCGCCGTGCTCTGCGAGGCCATCTACGCCGTCATCGGCAAAAAGCTCACCGGCAGCTTGAGCCCCAAGCGCATTGCCGCGCTGATCAACCTCTGGGGCTTTGTGCTGACCCTGCCGTTTGGCATGTACCTGGCCTGGCATTTTGAGTTTGGCGGGGTGGCGATAGCCACCTGGTTACTGCTGTTGGGCTATGCCTTGGCGGCCTGCGTGGTGACGGTGTGGCTCTGGATGACAGGGTTGCAGGTGGTACCGGCCTCGCAAAGTGCAGTATTTACGGTGATGCTGCCGCTGTCCACCGCCTTGGTGGGCGTCGTCTTTCTGGGCGAATCGCTCAATGGTCTGCAAATGCTGGCCTTTGCCATTGCGGTTTCCAGCCTTGCTTTGACCACCCTTCCACTGCCTCGGCGTGGCAGAGGGCCGACAGTTTTGCGACGAGACCCCGATTGACACTGCACCCAGACCCAGTACGATGCAGCGAGGGCATTGAGCAGCAAAGCAACCAGAATCAAGGCCCTATCTCGCTGGTTGATAGCTTTGATAGATAAACAAAGGTCAGCAAAGCTAAAACAAGCAACATTTCGAGGCAAAAAAATGCCGCTCTCCCTAGGAAAGCAGTTTTTTTGCCGTTAGCATGGCTGTAACCAGCGGGGGACACCTCTGGCTGGCATAGAGATATTGACACAAGGAAACCAAAACATGGCAACCGCATCCAAGACCGCAGCGCCTGCAAAGAAGCGCACCCCGAACGCAGCTTTCATGAAGCCGTTGACCCCTAGCGCCGAACTGGGCGCCGTGGTGGGCACCGCTCCACTGCCACGCACCGAGATCATCAGCAAGCTGTGGGTCTACATCAAGGCCAACAACCTGCAAGACGCTGCCAACAAGCGCATGATCAACGCCGATGACAAGCTCAAGAAGGTGTTCGGCAAGCCCCAAGTGTCGATGTTCGAGATGGCTGGCCTGATCGGCAAGCACGTCAAGTAAGCGATTCGCCACCCTTTCAGCGCAGTTTTTTGCGCTGTCTCAAAAAACCAGCATGCACCTTGCTGGTTTTTTTTACGCCTATGCCTTCCGCAGCCTGCACCCCAGCCGGCCCGTTTCCACCCCCGCTATGTCGGCCCTGCTACTTCCCTCATTTGTACTCTATAGCGCAAGCGGCTTGCGCCTCAGCCACGACGTGGTCTTACCCAGGCATGGCCGCAGCAGCTTCATTCACAGAATTTTTCGATTTCAAAAGCTATCTACCCCATTCTTTAAGTCTATTGATTCATAACAATAAAAATAAGTTTTTAGGCAGCTGCTGCCGAGTGAGACTGTCTCTGTATGCAACAGCAGCCCCTATTGCAGTCAGGAGATTATTGCGAATGCGACAAATTCTTATTTATAATTCGCTTCAGTTATTCACTAGCCAGCCACCACGCTGTTCATCTGACTATGATCGTTTGTGTTTGCCGCAGAGTCTCGGACAAAGAGATCGCTCGCCACGCGCATGCGGGGATGTCGTTCGATGAAATCCAGTTCGAACTGGGTGTTGGACTGCAATGCGGCTGCTGCGAAGGTTGCGCCCGTGATGTGGTCGAACAATGCAGCGCGTCCCGTCCGGTTGCAGCCTTGCGCAATGAGGCAGCAGTTCACCCGGTCCAGCTTGCCACCGCCATCATGGAAAGCAAAGCATGGAACTCTTCGCCGCTGTCCTCGGTAGCCTGATTCTGGTCGCTGCCTCTCTCTGGTGGATCTTTCAAAAGTAAGCCACCAACGCATTGATTTGCCGTGCTGCGGCTCCAGGCTGCAGCATTTTTTATTGCCTTTATGCTTCCACCAGACCCTTACAGCCCCTCCAAAAATCTGGGGCGCAATATCGTGGTTACGGGTTCGGTGCTGGCAGCGCACGTTGCAGGCCTTTGGGCCTTGCAGGCGGGCCTGCTTAAAAGTGCTGCGTTTGAGCTGCCTAAACCAGAGCCAGTGATGGTGCAATTGATTGCGCCTGAGCCCATGCCCGTGGTTGCGCCGCCTCCACCTCCGACCCCCAAGCCACCGCCGCCCGCTCCACCCCCGCCGCCAAAGCCCACGCCCAAGCCAGTTCCCAAACCTGCGCCCAAGCCCCAGGCCATCAAGGATCCGACGCCTGCGCCTAACGCAGTCACCGGCACCACCGAGACCCAGCCACCGGCACCGCCCATTGAGGCACCGCCGCCAGCGCCGCCCTCGCCACCACCGGCTCCGCCCGCACCGCCAGCGCCTCCACCCCCACCGGTGATCCAGCTGCCGTCGAGCAATGCGGCCTACTTGAACAACCCCGCTCCACAGTACCCGGCCATCAGCCGGCGCATGGGTGAGACGGGCACCACGATCGTGCGCGCCTTCATCGATGAAGAAGGCAAGCCCCAGGAGCTGCAGCTGAAAAAATCCAGCGGTTATGACCGCCTGGACCAGTCTGCACTCGACACGGTACGCAAGTGGCGCTTCAAGGCAGGCACCTCCAACGGAACTCCCCGACCCATGTGGGTCAACGTGCCCATCAAGTGGGAACTCAATTAAATCGTACGGAAATAGGATCAGTTATGGAATCGCAATTCGGCATCGCCCACGTCTGGGCACAGGGAGATTTTGTGACCAAGACGGTCGCAATCATTCTGGTCGCCATGTCACTCGCCTCATGGATCGTGATCGTCATCAAGGCCATCGATATCATGCGTTTCAAGAAATACGCGCGCAATGCCCAGGATTTCTGGCACAGCGCTGATTTCGCCGCCGGCCTGAGCAAGCTGGGCGACCAGGGTGACAACCCCTTCCGCCAGCTGGCCATCGAAGGCCGCGAAGCCACTGCCCACCACCGCAAGACCGCCGAGCACCTGCATGACTCGCTGGACGTCAGCGACTGGATCACGCGCTGCCTGCGCAATGGCATCGACGAGTTCACCGCCCGCGCCCAATCCGGCCTGGCTGTGCTGGCATCGGTGGGTTCCACCGCGCCCTTCATCGGCCTGTTCGGCACCGTCTGGGGCATCTACCACGCACTGGTGGCCATCGGTATGTCGGGCCAGTCCTCTATCGACAAGGTCGCCGGCCCCATCGGTGAAGCGCTGATCATGACCGCCCTGGGCTTGGCAGTTGCCATCCCCGCCGTGCTGGGCTACAACGCACTGGTGCGTGGCAACAAGTCGGTGCTCAACCGCCTCAACAGCTTTGCCCATGACCTGCACGCCTTCTTTGTGACAGGCACCCGTCTGAATGTCGACTCCAGCAAGCCCGGCGCCGTGGTCACGCCGCTGAAGAAAGGTGCCTGATCATGGCTTTTGGAACGCAAGACGATGCCGATGAGGTCATGAACGAGATCAACATGACGCCGCTGGTGGACGTCATGTTGGTGCTGCTCATCATCTTCATCATCACCGTTCCGGTGATGAAGCACTCGGTGAACATCGACCTGCCTCGCGCTGTCAATACGCCGGAAGACGCCAAGCCCGACACCGTCCAGTTGGCCATCCTGCCCGATGGCAGCTACAACTGGAACGGCAAGGCCGTGACGGACGCCGAGCTGGAAGCCAATATGCAGGCCGAAGCCAGCAAGGAACCCCAGCCCGAGCTGCACATCCGCGGCGCCCGCGATGTGAAGTACGAAAAAGTGGCCCAGGCCATGGCCGCTGCCCAGCGCAGCAACCTCAAAAAGATCGGCTTCATCACCGACCAGGTGGGCGAGTAAACCGCGTACCGTCCCAACCAGGGCTCCAGCAGGAGCCCTTTTTTCATGCCGGATTCGTACGGGATCAGGTTTACCCGCAGTGACGCCCAAGCGACGCCACCGGCCCTCCCGCCATCCCTAAACTGGATCGCAGGACAAGCGCCATGGCGAGCTGTACTGGCCGAAGCAACGGCGGGCAAACCGACCATCACCAGCGCCTCCCCCAGCTATTACTAGATTGAGGAGACACCGATTGATGCAGACGTTCCGAACCCCGCCATCCCCCTCCGCGACCCCTGTGCGCCGCCGCCAGATGCTGCGCCTGGCCGTTGCCAGTGCCGCTGCCGCCAGTGGCCTGCCGCTGACCACCATGGCCCAAGCGGCCGCTGACAAGGCCAGCTACCCCAGCAAGCCCTTGCGCGTAATCGTGCCCTTCGCGCCCGGCGGCGCCACCGATGTGCTGGCGCGTGGGGTCAGCGACCGGCTGGGCCAACAACTGGGCCAGCCGGCCATCGTCGACAACCGCCCGGGCGCAGCAGGGTTGCTGGCCTGCGATGCCGTGGCCAAGGCAGCAGCCGATGGCCATACGCTCACCCTGGGGACGACCAGCACCATGCTGTCCAACCAGTTCATGTTCAAAAAGCTCTCCTACGATCCGCAAAAGGACCTGGTGCCCGTCGTGCGTATCTGCTGGGCGCCCATCGTGCTGGTCACCAATAGCCAGCTTCCCGCGCGCAATCTGCAAGAGCTGATTGCCTACATCGGCGCCAACAAAGGCAAGCTCTCCTACGGCAGCTATGGCATTGGCTCTCAAGGCCATCTGGTGCTCGCCAGCCTGAGCAACATGACCGGCGCCGACATGAGCCATATCGCCTACAAGGGCGAGGCACCGATGGTGCAAGACCTCGTTGGTGGCCAGCTGATGATGGGTATCGGCAGCATCCTCTCGCTCAAGCAGCACATCGACAGCGGCAAGCTGCGCGCGATCAGCTTTACCGGGCCGAGCCGCGTGCCAGCCCTGCCCGATGTGCCCACCTTTGCTGAGCTAGGCCATAAGGAAGACGCCTTCACCATCTCCGGCTGGCTGGGCATTGCGGCGACGGGTGGCACCCCGGCGCCGGTGCTGGAGCAGCTGGGCGCCGAAGTGCGCAAGGCGCTGCTGACCCGCGAGGTCAATGCGCGCGTGCTGATAGCCGGCTTTGTGCCCTTGACCGATGACAGCCCGGCGCGCTTTCAGGCCGACTGGAAGCGCGAGCTACCCATCTGGAAAAAACTCTTGCAGGATGCCGGCGTGCAGCCCACCTGAGCCGCGAACGCCCTCGCCTGCGGTTGCAAAACCGCATGCAGCCACGGCACAGCGCCCCTGTACCGTGGCTTTTTGCCTTTTACCGTGGGAAATTTCAAATAAACACTGGACTTAGCGAATACGAATCGTTATCATTTGCTTCAGTTTTATCCCTGTGAGTACTGCCATGCAAACCATCGCCCTACCCGCCACCCCGCTGGCCACCGCCAGCAAAAGTGCCAGCGTGTCCCAAGGCCATGCCACGCATTCGGCCGCATTGGAGAGCAGCGAGCTGCTCCAAGGCGCCAAAGCGGTGTCCATCGTGCACAACGGCTCTATCTATCGCCTGCAAACCACCAAGCTGGGCAAGCTGATCCTGACCAAGTAATCCCAAAGCGCTCGTTGCTAGTCGCCGCCCTCGCCTATTCCTGCGGGGCTTGCCGATAGGCGACGCACCCAGTAAAAAGCCAACTCCTCGAAGTTGGCTTTTTTATGTCCGTTCCGCCTGTAAAAGGCAAGGCCAGCTACACGCCCAGCGGCAGATCCGCATGCTTGAGAGTGCGCAGCACAAAGCTGGACTGGCTGTGGCGTATGCCCTTGATCTTGTAAAGCTTCTCGCGCAGCAGGCGCTCATAATCACGCGTGTCCTTGACGACGACCCGCAGCAGGTAGTCGTACTCGCCAGAGACCAGATGCGCCTCGACCACCTCGGGAATGGTGGCCAGCAGCTCTCCAAACTTCTCCAAGGTGTTATCGCTGTGGCTGTCGAGGGTGACCATCACCAGCACCGTATCGCCCAGGCCTAGCGCCTGCGGTGAGAGCCGCACGGAGTAGCCCTGGATGACGCCCGCCTCTTCCATCTTCTTGATGCGGCCCCAGCAGGGCGATGCGCTCAGACCCACCGCCTGGCCAATCTCTTGCAGACTGGCGCGGCTGTTGTGCTGCAGCTGGCGCAGAATTTTGCGGTCCAGGGTATCAAGAAGCATAATTTTCCACACCAATCTTAGATTCAGAATATTTTTCTATATTAACTGGCATCAACCAGAAAAACAGAATATTTTTTGCCTGTCAGGCCGGCATACTTTCTGCATCGAAACACTTTTACCGAAGTCTCTTTCTGGCAGAGCCTGCTTACCGGCAGCCCCTCTCTTCATCAGCCCCCAGGTGGTTACCGCTGCCATGGGGGCTGTTGCATTGCGGTGCCGCTCGCCGGGGATTTATGTAACAAAACTATTGCATTTACCCACCCCATTCCCTGCACGCTCTGCGCCCGCCCCATGGCATAGTGGCGCCCAGGAACCACAACAACAGACCGCTTCCAAGTACTGAGGGATTGGAGATCAGCGCATACGAACGGTCAATAAGCAGCTATGTTTAAGCGACTCAACGAACTGTCTGAAAGCCATGGCGCCTTGCGCGCAGGCCAGGGCATGGTGGCCGGGGTGATTGCCCTGATCTTGGCGGCCCTGTGTTTTTTGGGCGTGCTCGCCTTTCATTTTCCGCAGTACCTCACCACGCCGGAGCTGCGCCGCAGCTACAACGTTGATGTCATGCGCCAGCTGCTGTTTTGGAGCATGGTGATTGCCGGTGGCCTGTCGGTGGCCTTGATCGTGCTGGGCCGGGTGCGCTGGCTGGCAGCCTCGGCCTTTGCCCTGGTGGTGCTGTCGGCCATCTTGGGCGGCAACAAGGTGCCGGTGGGCAGCTTTGCCACGGATACCCCTTACATCGGGCTGGACTGGTTCATTCTGGATCTGCTGGGCAGCTCGCTGATTTTCATCTTTATCGAAAAGCTGTTTGCGCTGCGCAAGGACCAGCCCGTCTTCCGCCCGGAGTGGCAGACCGACTTCCACCACTTCCTGGTCAACCACATGGTAGTGGGCTTTGTGCTGCTGGCCACCAACCTGATGGTGCACCAGTTCTTTGGCTGGGCCGCGCATGATGGCATCCGGGGCTGGGTGGCCAATCTGAGCTTCTGGGTAGCGCTGTTCCTGATCATCCTGGTCGCCGATCTGGTGCAGTACTGGACACACCGCGCCTACCATGAGGTGCCCCTGCTCTGGCGCATCCACGCGGTACACCACAGCGTCAAAAGCATGGACTGGCTGGCAGGGTCGCGCCAGCACATTCTGGAGCTGCTGATCACCCGCACGCTGGTGCTCGCCCCCATCTATGTGCTTGGCTTCAGCAAGGAGGTGATCGATGCCTACATCATCATCGTCGGCTTCCAGGCGGTGTTCAACCATGCCAATGTCAGCGTGCGGCTGGGGCCGCTGCGCTATGTCATCGTCACGCCCAACTTCCACCACTGGCACCACAGCCAGGATGTCGAGGCGCTGGACAAGAACTACGCCGCCCACTTCGCCTTTCTGGACTACCTGTTTGGCACCGCCGTCAAAAGCGATAAAGTCTGGCCCACCGATTACGGCGTGCTCGGCGACTATGTGCCCAATGGCTTTTTCAAGCAGCTGAAGTTTCCCTTCACCTGGAAAGGCTGAGGGCCCTGCTGTCTGCTGGGGCGCCCGCCCCCTTTGCTTTGATCACCCATGCCATTCCCTCTTGATTTTCGTGCCCAGGCCATGGTGCTGGCCGCCGGCCGTGGCGAGCGCATGCGCCCGCTGACCGACCACACCCCCAAGCCCCTACTGCCCGTGCAAGGCAAGCCGCTGATGCAGCACAGCATGGAGCAACTGGCCCGCGCCGGTGTGCAGCGCCTGGTCATCAACACCGGCTGGTTGGGCCAGCAAGTGGCCGATGCCTGGCCCGCAGCACCCGCCGTTGCCCAGCTGGGTGGCGAGCAGCTGCAGATCGCCTACTCCCGCGAGGACCTGGACTTTGGCGGCGGCATCGAAACCAGCGGTGGCATCAGCCGCGCCTTGCCCGCGCTGGACGATGCCTTCTGGCTGGTCTCGGGCGATGTGTTTATCCCCGGCTTTCCGTTTGATGAGGCGCTGCGCCAGCGCTTTGCGCAGAGCGATGATCTGGCACACCTCTGGCTGGTGCCCAATGCGCTCCACCACCCCCGGGGCGATTTCGTGCTGACGGACGAGGGCCGGGCCGAGAACCCAACCGCCGATGACCCACGCCCGCGCCTGACCTACTGCTCGGTCGCGCTGCTGAAAAAAGCGCTGTTCAGCGCCCCCTACTGCGATATCCCCCCCGGCAACCCCCAGGGCAGCAAGATGCCGCTGGTGCAGCAGTTGCGCGCGGCCATGCAGGCGGGCCGCTGCAGCGCCAGCCGCTATGACGGCCGCTGGGTCGATGTCGGCACGGTGGAGCGGCTGCAAGCCCTCAACCCCTGAGGCTTTCTGGTCACGTACCCTTCCCTTTTCTGCGGGTTTCAAGCAGCCACTCTGTCGACACGGTGACAGGGTGGGCGACATTTGCAAATGTCTCTATTTATAAATTTTAATTATTTATCAAGTAGTTAGATATGCATGCGCTGCGAGTGAAATCCACTCGCCGCATAACATCATAAAAACCCCAATACCGATTGGCCCAGGCTTGCCCACAATGCAAAACGCATGCGGTCCGCCGCAAGCGCCTATAAAACCATTCGGCTCAGCCGGGGAGACAAGTCATGCAGATGAAGAAGTTGGCATGGGGTATTGGGGTGGCGATGGGCCTGATGGCCGCAGGCCCTGCGTTGGCACAGACGACGATGCGCATCAGCATCTCGGTCGCCCAGAACTCGCACCAGGGCGTAGCGATCGACACCTTTGCCAAAGAGGTGGAGCAGCGTACGGGCGGGCGCTACAAGGTCCAGACCTTCTACAACGGCTCCCTGGGCGGCGAGCGCGAATCGATTGAAGCGGTGCAGCTGGGCACGCAAGAGCTGGCCTTCAGCTCCAGCGGCCCGGTGCCCAACTTTGTGCCCGAGACCAAGATCCTCGACGTGCCCTTCCTGTTCCGCGACAAGGCCCATGCCCGCGCCGTGCTCGATGGCCCTATCGGCAATGAGTTGCTGGCCAAGTTCGACGGCAAGGGCTTCAAGGCTCTCGCCTGGGCCGAGAACGGCTTCCGCCACATGACCAACTCCAAGCGCGCGATCAACAGCCCCGATGACACCAAGGGCCTGAAGATCCGCACCATGGAGAACCCGGTACACATCCAGGCCTACAAGGCGCTGGGCATCATCACCACGCCGATGGCGTTCCCAGAAGTATTCACCGCGCTGCAGCAGGGCACGGTCGATGGCCAAGAGAATCCGCTGCCCGTCATCACCTCGGCCAAGTTCGACCAGGTGCAAAAGCACCTGAGCCTGACCGGCCACGTGTACTCGCCCTGCATTCTGGTGATGAACAAGGCCAGCTACGACAAGCTGAGCGCCGAAGACAAGACCGCCTTTGTGCAAGCCGCCCAGGCTGCCACCAAGGCCAACCGCGCCCGTGTGGACCAGGACGACGCCAATGGCGTGGCCGAGCTGCGCGCCAAGGGCATGCAGGTGGTGGAGAACGTCGACAAGGCCAAGTTTGTCGCCACCTTGACGAAGACCAATGCCGACTTTGAAAAGCAGTTCGGCAAGGCCAACCTCGACCGCATCCGCAACTTCCAGTAAGCCCTGCGCCCCAAGCGGTGCCGTCGCTGAGCCGCCGGCCCGCTGGATCGCAGCTCCTCCTTTGGTACCCAGCCGCTGCTGACGCCCCACCAGGCGCCAGCCGCTGTTGTGTCAACACGCGCAAGGAGGGTGGATTCTTGGCGGCACTGCAGCCGCCTGTCCACCCGCTCACCATGAAAAACGCCTTTCTCAATTTTGAGCGCTGGACATCGGGCATCGCCATGGCCGGCGCCTGCCTGATGCTGGCCATCGCATCCGTGCTGGGCATGTTCCAGATCCTCACCCGCTTCGTGCTGGAGCAGCCCGCCGAATGGACCGAAGTGCTGATCCGCTTCAGCCTCATCTGGATGGTCTTCCTGGCCATACCCATGGCCTTCCGCCAGGGTGCAATGGTCAGCGTCGATGTCTTGAAACGCTGGGCACCCCCTGCCATGCGCCGCCTGCTCAGCGGCTTTGTCTGCGTCGCCACGCTGGTGCTACTGGCCGTGCTGATCTGGTGGGGCTGGGACTATGCGCGCCGGGGCGGCGTGCAGACCATGGCCGGGTTGGAATCGCTGTCCATGTTCTGGGCCTACCTGGCCGTGCCCGTCGGTGCCATATTTGCCGTATTCGGCGTCATCGGCAACCTGCTGGAACCCCAAAATACTGAACTGGAGAACGCGCAATGACCGCCGTGATGCTTTCCACGATGGTGCTGTGCTTTGCGTTCACCGTCTCTGTTGCCGTCTCCATCGGCCTGGCGTCCATCCTGGGTATCCAGGCCAGCAATGCCAATATGCTCATCTCCGTCAAAGAGATGTTTGGCGCCATCAACAAATTTCCGCTGGCGGCCATTCCCTTCTTCATTCTGGCCGGTAACCTGATGGAGACCGGCGGCATCTCGCGCCGACTGGTGGAGTTTGCCAAAAGCATTGTGGGCGGCATCCAGGGCGGCTTGCCGATGACCTGCGTGCTCACCTGCATGATCTTTGCCGCCGTCTCCGGCTCCTCGGTCGCCACCACCTTTGCGATTGGCGCCATCCTGATCCCGGCGCTCATCAAGCACGGCTACCCCAAGAGCTATGCCGCCGCGCTGCAAGCCACCAGTGCCGAGCTGGGCGTGATTATTCCGCCATCCATCCCGATGATTCTCTACGGCGTCAGCGCCGAGGTGTCGATTGGTGAGCTGTTCATCGCCGGCGTTGGGCCGGGCTTGTTCATCAGTGCGATGCTGATGTTCTTTGTCTGGGCCTACTGCAAGTACAAGGGCTGGGGCAAAAACGATGGCGAGGGCCGGCTGGGTTTTGGCAAGGCCTCGCTGCAAGCCGGCTGGGCACTGCTGATGCCGGTCATCATTCTGGGCGGTATCTATGGCGGTGTCTTCACCCCCACCGAAGCCTCGGCCGTGGCCGTGTTCTACGCGCTGGTGGTGGGCATGCTGATCTACCGCGAAATCAAGATCCGTGACCTGTATGCGATCTTCCGCAAATCGGCAATCTCCTCGTCGATCATCATGTTCATCATCGCCAATGCCGGGCTGTTCGCGTTCCTGATCACGCGCGCCGGTGTGCCCGATGCGATTGGCCGCTGGCTCGAAGAAGTGCTGCAAAGCCCGGCCATGTTCCTGCTGGGCGTCAATGCCGCGCTGTTCATCATCGGCATGTTCATCGAGACCAGCGCCGCCATCATCGTGCTGGCCCCGATCCTGGCGCCCGTCGCTATGCACTTTGGCATCGACCCGGTGCATTTCGGCCTGATCATGGTGGTAAACCTGGCGCTGGGCATGATCACGCCGCCATTTGGCGTCAACCTGTTTGCCGCCTGTACTGTGGCCCGAATATCGCTGGACCAGATCATGAAACACCTGCTTCCCTTTGCCGGGGTGATCTTGCTGTGCCTGATGGTGATCACCTATGTGCCGGGCATATCGCTGGCGCTGCGCGATCTGGTCTACCGCTGATTCTGATCACTACCAGCTTCCCGGCCACCGCCAGTCGGTGGCTTTTTTACGTGCCGGACGGCCCTTTTGCAGGCGCAAGCGGCCAGTTGCCGCTAAAATCTCGGCAGTCAGGAGAGAGTCGCCCCCGTTGTCCCCCAACGCGCAGCGCGGCCGCCGAAGGCGCAGGCTACTGCCAATGCAGCTGCCGAACGCTCAGGCAAAAGGACTGGCCCCGCCGCGCAGCATATGCCTGCCCGGCGTTCCCAGCTGGAGAGAGGTGGCGCTTGGACGCCATCCACCGAAGGAGCAAGCCCCCTGGCCTCGAAGCGGCGGGTGAATCTCTCAGGTAAAGCGGACAGCAGGGCAAACAGCATGCAACCGGCAACGGCTGCATGCCTTGTTATTTGCCCTGGAGAATCCATGTCCGCCACCGCATCCGCCCTGCTGACCACCCCTTTGAATGCCCTGCACATCGAGCTGGGCGCCCGCATGGTGCCCTTTGCCGGCTATTCCATGCCCGTGCAATACCCCCAAGGCCTGATGGACGAGCACAAGCACACCCGCACGGCGGCCGGCCTGTTCGATGTCTCCCACATGGGCCAGCTGCGCCTGATCGGCCCCGATGCCGCCGCCGCCTTTGAAACCCTGGTCCCCGTCGATGTCATCGACCTGGCCATTGGCAAGCAGCGATACGGCCTGCTGCTCAATGACGAGGGCGGCATTGTCGATGACCTGATGTTCTTCCGTGTCTCCGAGCAGGAGCTGTTTGTCATCGTCAACGGCGCCTGCAAGGTGGCAGATATCGCGCTGATCACCGAACGCATCGGCCAGCGCTGCCAGGTGCTTCCCCTGCCCGACCAAGCTCTATTGGCGCTGCAAGGCCCCCAGGCCGCCACCGCGCTGGCCCGCCTGGCCCCTGGTGTTGACCAGCTGGTATTTATGACCGGTGGCGACTTTGATGTGGACGGCATCGACTGCTTTATCACCCGCAGCGGCTACACCGGCGAAGACGGATTCGAGATTTCAGTCGCGGCCCATGATGCCGAGGCCCTGGCGCGCAAGCTGCTGGCCCAGCCGGAGGTGCAACCGATTGGCCTGGGCGCCCGCAACTCGCTGCGCCTGGAAGCCGGTCTCTGCCTCTACGGCAGCGACTTGGATGCCACCACCACCCCGCCCGAAGCTGGTCTGAACTGGGCCATCCAGAAGGTGCGCCGCACCGGCGGTGCACGCGCAGGTGGCTTCCCCGGTGCAGACAAGGTGCTTGGCCAGATTGACAACCCCGCTAGCCTGAGCCGCAAGCGCGTGGGCCTGATTGCCAAAGAGCGCATCCCTGTGCGCGAGCAGGTCGAGATCCGCAACCTCGATGGCCAGGTCGTTGGCGTCACCACCAGCGGCCTGCTGGCACCGACGATCGACCAACCGATTGCGATGGCCTATGTGGAGCCGGCACTGGCGGCGATTGGCACGCAATTGCACGCGATGGTGCGCAGCAAAGCAGTGCCGGTAGAGGTGGCAGCCATGCCTTTTGTGCCTCCCCGCTATTTCCGCGGCTAAAGTAGCTGCCGGGGGCTGCTGTTGGCAGCCTCCCAACACAATTCACGCCTACAAAACTGGAGTATTCCTATGACGATCAAGTTCTCCCGCGACCACGAATGGATCAACTGCGCTGACACCAATGCTGCGATTGTCGGTATCACCGTGCATGCGCAAGACGCGCTGGGCGATGTGGTGTTTGTCGACCTGCCGGAAGTCGGTGCCTCGTTCAACCAAGGCGATGTGGCCGGTGTGGTGGAGTCCGTCAAGGCCGCTGCCGACGTCTTCATGCCCGTGACTGGCGAGATCGTTGAAGTCAACGAAGCGCTGCGCAACGACCCGTCGCTTGCTAACTCCGACCCGCTCAACAGCGGCTGGTTCTTCAAGGTCAAGCTGAGCGATGTGGCCCAGCTCGACGCGCTGCTGGACGAGACCGCCTACAACGACTTCGCCGCCAACGCCTGATGGCCCGGCCCTGCTGCTGGCCTGCCACTGCTGATTGCGCAGGCCACCAGCAGGATCAACCGGCCTAGGAGGCCCCCGGCCTCCGCCCCTTTTTTGCTTTTTCTTTTCCTCGCTGCCAGCGCTCTTTGATACCGCGCCAGCCCCACCCCATCCATTTACACCGATTCGGACCATGCTGATGCCCTCCAAAGAGCCCCTCGCTGCGCTGGAAAATGCCAGTGAATTCATCGCCCGCCACATTGGCCCGGACAGTGCCGACGAGGCCCGCATGCTGGCCGCGCTGGGCCTGCCCTCGCTCGACGCGCTGATCGACAAGGTGCTGCCCGCCTCCATCGTGCGCAGCAAGCCCATGGACCTGCCCGCACCGGTGACCGAGGCCGACGCGCTGGCGGAGCTCAAGGCCCTGGCCAGCAAGAACCAGGTGCTCAAGAGCTTTATCGGCCAGGGCTACTACGGCACCCTGACGCCCGGCGTGATTCTGCGCAACATCCTGGAGAACCCCGCCTGGTACACAGCCTACACGCCGTACCAAGCAGAAATCTCGCAAGGCCGCATGGAGGCGCTGGTCAACTTCCAGACCATGGTCTGCGACCTGACCGGCATGCCCATCGCCAATGCCTCCATGCTGGACGAAGCCACGGCTGCTGCCGAGGCCATGACCCTGGCCAAGCGCTCGGTCAAGTCCAAAAGCAACCGCATTGTGCTGGCAGGCGATCTGCACCCCCAGACCATCGAAGTCATCCAGACCCGTGCCGAGCCCCTGGGCCTGGAGGTGCTGGTGGCCAACAGCAAGGAAGAATGGGAAGCCGCGCTGGCGGGCGACATGTTTGCTGCCGTGGTCCAGTACCCCGCGTCCAGCGGCTGGATTGTGGACTGGAAGGCTGATGTCGACGCCATCCATGCCAAGCAGGCTGCCGCGATTGTCGCTACCGATCTGTTGGCGCTGACCCTGATCACGCCTCCCGGCGAATGGGGCGCCGATATCGTCGTGGGCAACAGCCAGCGCTTTGGCATGCCCATGGGCGCCGGCGGCCCGCACGCCGCTTTCATGGCCTGCCGCGATGAGTACAAGCGCTCCTTGCCCGGCCGCCTGGTGGGCGTCAGCGTTGATGTGCATGGCAACCCGGCCTACCGCTTGGCACTGCAGACGCGCGAGCAGCACATCCGCCGCGAAAAAGCCACCTCCAATATCTGTACCGCCCAGGTGCTGCCGGCAGTGATTGCCAGCATGTACGCGGTCTACCATGGTCCGGCCGGCCTCAAGCGCATTGCGCAGCGCGTGGCACGCCTCACCGCCATCCTGAGCCGTGGCCTGGCGGAGCTGGGCTTTACCGCCCGCCACCACGACAGCGCTTTCGACACCCTGTCGCTGCACACCAAAGATGCTAGCGATGCGATCCTGGCCCGTGCGCGCGCCCAGGGCGTCAACCTGCGCAAGGCCTGGAACGAGTACCTCTGCATCAGCCTGGATGAAACCTCCAGCCGCGCCGATGTGGAACTGCTGTGGAGCATCTTCGCCCAGCCCGGCCAGGCACTGCCCAATATCGAGGCAATGGACGAAGGCAGCACCTCGCTGATCCCCGAGGGCCTGCAACGCAGCAGCGCCTACCTGACCCACCCGGTCTTCAACACCCACCATTCCGAAACCGCGATGCTGCGCTACATCCGCAGCCTGTCGGACAAGGATTTGGCGCTGGACCGCAGCATGATCCCGCTGGGCAGCTGCACGATGAAGCTCAACGCGACCAGCGAGATGATCCCCATCACCTGGCCCGAATTTGCCAACATGCACCCGTTTGCCCCGGCCGACCAGCTGCAGGGCTATGCGCTGCTTGATGCCCAGCTGCGCGAATGGCTGTGCCAGGCCACCGGCTACGCCGGCATCAGCCTGCAGCCCAATGCCGGCTCGCAAGGCGAGTACGCCGGCCTGTTGGCCATCAAGGCCTACCACGCCTCCAAGGGCGAGTCGCACCGCAACATCTGCCTGATCCCCAGCAGCGCCCACGGGACCAACCCAGCCAGCGCGCAGATGGTGGGCCTGCAGGTGGTCGTCACCAAGTGCGATGAGAACGGCAATGTGGACATGGCCGATCTGAAGCTGGCCTGCGAAAAGCACAGCGCCAACCTGGCCTGCATCATGATCACCTACCCCAGCACGCACGGCGTGTTTGAGACCCAGGTGAAGGAGCTGTGCCAGCTGGTGCACAGCCATGGCGGCCGCGTCTATGTGGACGGCGCCAACATGAACGCCCAGGTCGGCCTGGCCGCACCGGGCGAGTTCGGCGGCGATGTCAGCCACCTGAACCTGCACAAGACCTTCTGCATCCCCCACGGCGGTGGCGGCCCGGGTGTCGGCCCCGTCTGCGTGGTCGAAGACCTGGTGCCCTTCCTGCCCGGCCATGCTACCGCTGGCGTGCCCGGCAAGGTGGGCGCCGTCAGCGCCGCGCCGCTGGGCAATGCCGCCGTGCTGCCGATCAGCTGGATGTACATCCGCATGATGGGCGAGCCCGGCCTCAAGCGCGCCACCGAGACCGCGATCCTGAACGCCAACTACATCAGCAAGCGCCTCGAAAAACACTTCCCGACCCTGTACGCCGGCGAGCATGGCCATGTCGCGCACGAATGCATTCTGGACCTGCGCCACTTCAAGGACAGCTGCGGCGTGATGGCCGAAGATGTCGCCAAGCGCCTGATCGACTACGGCTTCCATGCGCCGACCTTGTCCTTCCCGGTGCCCAACACCTTGATGGTCGAGCCCACCGAGAGCGAGAGCCTGTACGAGCTGGACCGCTTTATCGCGGCGATGGTCGCCATCCGTGGCGAGATCGCCGAGATTGAAGCGGGCCGTGCTGCGCAGGATGACAACCTGCTGAAGAACGCCCCCCACACCGCCGAGACCCTGCTGGCCAGCGAATGGAGCCATGGCTACAGCCGCGAAGCCGCCGCCTATCCCGTGCCAGCGCTGCGCCGCGCCAAGTACTGGAGCCCCGTGGGCCGGGTCGACAATGTCTATGGCGACCGCAACCTGTTTTGCAGCTGCGTGCCGCTGGAGAGCTATGGCAATGCGTCTTAAGTTCTAAGATAGACGCGGGCATCTTTCCAAAGCGACCCCAGCGGGTCGCTTTTTTCCGCCCTTTCACCACCAAGAACGAACAACAACAGGCTTGGGTTCTATCCCGACGCTGGAGACTTACGCGCATGGACACCCTCCTCATCATCGCCATAGGCGCCGCCCTGGCCGGCTTTGTGCAAGGTCTCTCGGGCTTTGGCTACAGCATGACGGCGATGGCGCTCTGGGCATGGACCTTGGAGCCTTCGCTGGCCGCAGTGCTGGCGGTGTTTGGGGGTTTGTGTGGGCAGATCATCCAGGCCTTGAAGGTGCGGCGCGGCTTTGACTGGCGCATGCTCTGGCCCTTCTTGCTGGGCGGGCTCTGCGGCCTGCCACTGGGCCTGCGGCTGCTGCCGATGCTCGATGCCCAGCTGTTCAAGACCGTTTTGGGCGCGCTGCTGGTCATCTTCTGCCCGCTGATGGCCTTCTCCCACCGCTTGGGTGGCTTGGCCTCGGGGCCATTGAGTGAAGGACCCGGGCGCTCGCTGGCCAATGGCTTGGCAGGGCTGGTCGGTGGCGCCATGGCCGCGCTGGGCGGCTTCTCGGGCGTGGTGCCCACGCTGTGGTGCCAGATCACCGGCATGGCGCGCGACACCCAGCGCCAGGTGATCCAGAACTTCAACCTGACGATGCTGGCCGTCACCTTCGCAAGCTATGTGGCCACCGGTCTTGTCAGCCAGCGCATGCTGCCGCAGCTGGCAGTGGCGCTGCCAGCAATGCTGCTGCCTTCGCTGTGGGGCGCCAAGCTCTATGAGCGCATCAGCGACATCGCCTTCAAGCGCGTAGTGCTGGGCCTGCTGACCCTCGCCGGCTTGGCCATGTTGGCGTCCAACTGGGCTTGAGCTGTTGTTCGCAACCGACAGCTAGCCAGCAAGCCTTCCGCATTGCTCAGGAGGCGCGACAGGCCGCTCGTATAACAATTGTCAGAACAGCGCCGTGAGCGGCAAAAAACCAAAAACACATAGGATAATCCTATCGGCTCTTGTCAGCCCAGGCTGCCCAGCCCGCCGCGCATCCGGCCATGCGCCAGCACTGAGCCCCCGCCCATGCCTTCACGTCGCCCCCTGACCCTTTTGACCGCGCCAGCCATGCCGTCCAATGGCCATGCCTTGGACGGCGCTGCCGTGGGCGCGCGCAGCCTGAGCACCTACCTGGTGCTGCTGATGCTGGCCGCTGCGCTGCCGATTCTGGCTGCCGGCATCTACACGGTGCAGCATGTCGCGCAGTCGTACCGGGACAGCAGCCTCAACCGCATGCTGGACATCACCAGTAATCTGGGCCAGGCGGCAGAGGCCGATCTGCTCAGCCGGGCGACCATGCTGCAGGCCTTTGGTGCCGAGGGCAATCTCCGCAACCCCGAGGCGCTGGACAAATGGCTGCACCTGACCGGCATGGGTGCGCACAGCAGCCTGGTGGTGATGACCCCGGGCCAGGCGCAGCCAGACACGGCGTCTTCCCATGCGTCCACTTCGCTGGCCATCCCCCAGGCATTGGCCGTGGAGGCACTGCAGGGCGGAGAACCCCGCTTCTCCCAGCTCTTTTTTCAGAATGGCACCCCCGTCATCGCGATGGCGGTACGCCCACGCCCCACATCCCGGCAAGTGCTGGTGCTGACCAGCCCGCCTGCCGACATGGTGAGCACGGCGCCGAGCCAAACCAGCGATGGGGTGCTGATCGCCATCACCGATGGCCAGGGCCAGATTCTGGCCCGCTCTGCCCATGCTGAGCGCTTTATCGGCACCACGGTGCCGGACTGGGAACGGCTGCAGGCGGTGGGCGCGCACCGGGGCAGCTTTGAAGCCCAGCGGGCCGATGGCGGCCAGGTGGTTTTCAGCTTTTACCAGCTGCCCAAAACACCCGGCTGGGTGGTGGTGGCCGGCGAACCCCTTGAGGCTTTCAACGCGCGCTGGCAAAGGCCGGTGATCGACATCGTACTGGCCAGCCTGTTGGCGCTGGCCATCGCCGGCCTGCTCTGCGCCTGGGTGTCGCGCCAGCTCTTGCGGCCTATTCGGCAGCTGACGATCTGCTCGCGCACCGGAGCTTCCTACGCCAGTAGCAACGACGACGGCCCTGTCGTCAAGGTGAGGGAGTTTGAAATGCTGCGCCAGAGCCTGGCCCAGTCGCGTGCGCAGCTGGAGTCGACCCTGGCCGCGCAGCAGCAGGTGGCCGCCGCCTTGGCCGCCAGCGAGCAACGCGCCCGCACCTTGGCGCATGCTGGCACCTCCGTGCAATGGAGTTTGGATGCCAGGGGCCGGGCGCTGTCCATCGTGGGCTGGCAGGCGCTGGGCGGCGTGCCCGATGCCCAGGCGCTGCAACTCGGTTGGCTGCGCCATATCCACCCCGACGATGCCGCGCAACTACAAAGCCAGACCGAGCCCTGCTTGCGCGACCCCAACCACAGTTTGGATGTGGAGCTGCGCTTGCGCACCGAGGACGGCGCCTGGCGCTGGATGCGGGCCCGGGGCGCCGCCATTCTGGATGCGCAGCAGCGGGTGAGCGAATGGCTGGGCGTGCTCGAAGACGTCGATGACCGCAAGCGCGCCCAGGCCGAGGTGGCCTACTTGGCGCTGCACGATCCTTTGACCGGCCTGCCCAACCGCAGCCTGCTGCAAAAGCCGATCTGCACGCCCGATGGCACCACCGGCGCCTTGCTGTACCTGGATCTGGACCGTTTCAAACAGGTCAACGACACCCACGGCCATGCCACCGGCGATGCTTTGCTCTGCGCCGTGGCCCAGCGCCTGCGCGAGCTGCTGCGCGACAGCGACCTGGTGGTACGCATGGGCGGCGACGAATTCTGCATTGTCCAAAAGGCCTCGTCGGCCCAGGCCGCTGCCAGCCTGGCGCAGCGCGTGATCGACCGCTTGAGCGCCGACTACGAGATTGACGGCCACCGGGTCCGCATTGGCGTGTCCGTCGGCATCAGCCTGCTGACCCAGCCCTCGGGCACCGAAGGCCCCGACAGCCTGCTGCGCAAGGCTGACATGGCGCTCTACCAAGCCAAGCAGCAGGGCCGGGGGCGCTACGCCTTCTACACCGAGGCGCTGGCCGGCGGCAGCCCATAAGGCAGAGGGCTTCTGCCCCACTGAAAGAAAAAGCCAGCGCTATGGCTGGCTTCCTGTCTATCACTGTACGGCGGGCATCAGCAGCCCGCGCCCGCGACTAGCGTCCGCGAATATAGGTGTTTACCGCGCGGTTGTGCTCGTCCAGGCTTTGGCTGAAATGGCTGCTGCCATCGCCCTTGGCGACAAAGTACAGCGCCTTGGTGGTTTCCGGCTGGATGGCGGCCATCAGCGAGGCCTTGCCTGGCATCGCAATGGGGGTGGGCGGCAGGCCGGCGCGGGTGTAGGTATTCCAGGGGGTATCGGTCTGCAGATCGCGCTTGCGCAGATTGCCATCAAACTTGTCGCCCAGGCCATAAATCACGGTTGGGTCGGTCTGCAGCAGCATGCCGATGCGCAGGCGGTTGATGAACACGCCCGCCACCATGGCCCGGTCCTCTGCCCGGCCGGTTTCCTTCTCGACAATGCTGGCGAGGGTCAGCAAATCCTGCGGGGTTTTGAGCGGGCTGTTCGCGGCATTGAGCGACCAGACGGCTTCAAGCCGCTTGTCCATCGCCAGCATCGCGCGGCGCATCAGAGCCAGATCGCTGCTGCCCTTGGCAAATGCATAGGTGTCGGGGAAAAACCGGCCCTCGGCGGCCACCTCAGGCCGGCCCAGCGCGGCCATGATTTCTTCGGGCGTCATCGCGGCCGTGTCGTGGCGCAGATGCTCTTCCTTGGCCAGGGCCGCGCGCATCTGGCGCAGGTTCCAGCCCTCGACAATGGTCAGCACGCGCTGGCTGTCTTCGCCGCGCACCAGGCGCGCGAGCAGGCTGCGTGGCGACGTGCCTGCAGGTATCTCGTAGTTGCCCGCACGGATCTTGCGATCCTGGCCCGAAAGCCGGAACCACCAGTACAGCAGATCCGGGTTCACCTCGATACCCACAGCCTTCACCGACTGTGCCACCGCACGCGGCGAGGTGCCGGGTTCTATCTCCAGCTCCACGGTGGGGCCGCCCTTGGCCAGCGCCAACGGCTGGTTCAACCAGACATAGCCAGCCCCGGCTGCCGCCAGCAAAACCACGACGATCAATTTCAATAAACGCTTCACAACCCTACCGCCTCAGTGCAATGGATCGAGCATCATAATTCACCCCATGACTCAAGCCATTCAGGGACACCTTTCGCTCCAGCATTTGGGCGTCATCCGCGCCGAAGGCGACGACGCCGCCAGCTTCTTGCAAGGCCAGCTCAGCCATGACGTGCAGCTGCTGCCGGTGGGCCAGGCAAGGCTAGCGGCATTTCTGTCCGCCAAGGGCCGCATGCAGGCCAGCTTTGTCGTTATCAAGCGCAGCGCCGGCGAGTTTTGGTTGATCACCAGCCGCGATGTGCTGCCGGCCACGCTCAAGCGCTTGTCGATGTTTGTGATGCGCGCCAAGTGCAAGCTGAGCGATGCGACCGACGCCGTGCAACTGCTGGGCCTCGCTGGCGATGCTGTGCCCGCCGAGGCCCGCAGCCTGGCGCCCTGGCAGGTGCTGGCGCTGGGCGATGCCTCGGTGGTGCGCCTCTATGCCGCCGAGGGTGAGAGCCGCGCCTTGCTCGCTGCTCCCGCTGCCAGCGCCCTGCCCGCGCAGATCAGCGCCAGCCCTGCCATTGCGCCAGAGGCCTGGCACCTGTCTGCTGTGCAAGCAGGGGTGGCGCTGATCACCACGCCCGTCGTGGATGCCTTTGTGCCGCAGATGCTGAACTTTGAATCGGTCGATGGCGTGAGCTTTAAAAAAGGCTGCTACCCCGGCCAGGAAGTGGTGGCACGCAGCCAGTTTCGGGGCACGCTCAAGCGCCGCATGTACCGGCTGAGCGCGGCAGAGCAGCCGCAGGTGGGGCAAGAAGTGTTTGCCGCCAGCGATGACAGCCAGCCGGTGGGCACCGTGGTGCAGGCGGCGGCCAGCGCATCCGGCTTTGAAGCGCTGGTGTCCATGCAGATTGCCGCTGCCAGCGAGCCGCTGCACCTGGGCAGCAGCACGGGCGCGGCCTTGCAGATCCTGGCCCTGCCTTACGCGCTGAAAGAAGATATTTGATGCAGACGTAACTATCTGCTTCATCACAAATACGACAATTTCTCAAGCAAAAATTCCGCTGCAGCAGCCGTTACAGAATTTTTATGGCATTTGCGCGGTAATTTGCTAAAATTGCATGACTTTGCGAGCAGGAGTCGCCAAAACGGCAGCTGCAAGCAATCAGCTACAACTACTCAAGCGCATCTTGACCATCACACTTGCCGGGTCTGGGAAACCAGACCCGGCTTTTTATTTGCCAACTGCATATGGCCATCAGGATCAGAATCAGCGCAGGTTCTTGCACATGGAAATGTGGGCAATTCCAGCTTCTTCATAAGGCTCGCCCACGACGCTAAAACCAGCGCGCAGGTAAAAGTTCTCTGCCGTGCGCTGGGCATGCAGCTCCACCTGGCGTTTGCCTTGGCGCGCAGCGGCATCCACCAGCGCATCGAGCACCTGGCGGCCCAGGCTGCTGCCTCGCAGTGGCTTGGCAACCGCCATGCGGCCAATGCGCATCACATCGGCACGGTTTTCTTCCTGCGCGCTGGGCAGCATGCGGCCGGTGGCCACGCACATGCCCAGGCCATTGAGCGCCACCGCATGCAGCGAGCTGACATCAAAAGCATCGGCCTCGATCTCAGCTGGAATGCCCTGCTCGCGCACAAAGACCTGCATGCGCAGGCGCATCGCCTCCTGGCCCAGCACATTCCAGCTGCCGGTTGTCACCTCCACCATGTCTTTGCCCGCTTCAAAGCGCTGCACCATGCTGCGGTAGGCCTCGGGCAGTGGCTGGGGCTGCTGCGCCTTGTCGGCAAACACATACACCATCGTGGCGGTGGCCAGCAAGCTGCCCGCGCAGTAGATGGCCGCTTCGTACTGCACCGAGGTATTGCCCAGCTTGGCCACGCGCAGACCAATATCGATCACATCATCGAGCCGTGCCGAGGCATGGAACTCCAGCTGCGTGGCCCGCAGAAACAGCTCGCCGCCCAGGCGCTGCATGCCCTCTTCATAAGGCACGGCCAGTTGGCGCCAGTACTCGGACATCGCAATGTCCACATAGCTCAGATAGTGGGCGTTGAAGACCACCTTCTGCAGGTCCACCTCGGACCAGCGCACGCGCTGGCGGCTGCGGCAGCGGAAATCGGCCAGGCTTTGGGCGGGGGTGTCAAACAGGATCTGGGAGGTGCTCATGGTGTTGTCGGTATTCTCAAAATTGGCAATCAATAGGCGGACTGGTTGCAGCGCCGTCCTCAGTCAAAGGCCGCCCGCAGCGCCTGGGCCATCTGCGCATGGCAGGCCCGTGCTTCCTTCAGCGCGCGGCCCATCTTCACAAACTCATGGGCCACGCCAGCATAGGTGTGCAGTTCAACATCGACGCCGGCAGCGCGCAGTCGGTCGGCATACATCACGCCCTCGTCCACCAGCGAATCGCATTGCGCCAGGTGGATGCTGGCAGGGGCGAGGCCCTGCAGATCCGGCGCCAGCAGCGGCGCAAAACGCCAGTCTTCGCGGTCAGCCAACGAACGCAGGTAGTTGCTGAACATCCAGCTGATCATCGTTTTGGTCAGAATCGGGCCCTGGCTGTAGCGCGCATGCGAGGGTGTGTCCTGGTGCGCCGCGCAGCCAGGGTAGATCAGCAACTGCAAGGCCAGGTCGATACCGGCATCGCGCGCCAGGATGGCGTTAACCGCTGCCAGGGTGCCGCCTGCGCTGTCGCCGCCCACAGCTATACGGCGGGTATCTGCGCCCAGCGCCATGCCCTCGGCCACCAGCCACTGCAAGGCATCCCAGGCATCGTTGCTGGCGGTCGGAAAGCGGTGCTCGGGCGCCAGGCGGTAGTCTACGGAGACGACCATGCAGCCTGCTTGATGCGCCAGCTCGCGGCACAGAATGTCATGCGTATCCACACTGCCGATGGTGAAACCGCCACCATGGGTGAACAGCAGCACCGGCTGCAAGGGGTCCCAGCTGCTGGCATACAGCCGCGCGGGTATCTGAAAACCATCGCGCGCAGGAATATGGAAATCCTCCACGCGCTCCAGCGTGGGTTTGGCAATCTCCAGCACCCCCGCGCCAATGCCATAGGCTTGGCGCGCCTGCTCTACCGACATCTCCCACATGGGGGTGTGCTGGGCGCGGGCCATGCGTTCGACCACGCTGCGCATCGTCGGGGTCAGCTCTGCGATCACATCGGCAGGCATGCTGAGTTCGGCGGGGAGATGGACTTTGGAGCGGGCTGGGGCGTCAGACATACATCGTTGCCCCGCAGGCATGCAGGGGCGCAGTTCAGGGAAAGGGCCGGCTGATTATCAGCCATTGCCGATTCACAACGGGGCGCGTCGGTCACCCATGTAAAAAGGCCCTGCCGATTTGGCAGAGCCCTCGTCAATGCCCGCTGCAGGCTGGTTACTCGAAGCGCAGCTCCACCGGCTCTGCACCTGGCAGCCCCTTGTAGTCCACCCGGATCTGCTGGCCGGGCTGCGGCGGCATCAGCGCCGAATACGAGCCCAGGCTGATCCAGTCCCCCACCTTGAGCCGCTGCCCTTCGGCCTGCAGCGCCTGCGCCAGCCAGACCACGGCAAGGAGGGGCTGGCCCATCAGATCACCGCCGCGCCCACCGCCCAGCCGCGCCCCGCTCTGGTCGGTGATATCCACTTGCATGCTCTGCAGCGCATTCAACAGCGCATAGCGCTCGGCGCGGAACTGCGGCACCCGCATGGCATTGCCCATCACGCCCATGCGGGCGCCCACATTCATGGCCTCAACGGCCGCGCCATCGAGCTGCGCGGGGTTCTCGACCACCAGGTCGGGCAGCTCGACAAAGGGGACGATACGGTCAATGTTGTTGAGCACCTGCAGCGGCGTGGTGGCGCGGTTGATGGCGCTGCTGGAGACGCGCACCAGCATGTCCGCCTCAAACATCGGCCGCGCGCCAAAGGCCGCTGGCACGCTGCTGCGGTTGGGCAAGAGCGCGCCTTCGTACAGCACGCCCCAGACCGGCTTGTCGGTTTGAAAACGCTTTTGCATGGCCGTGCTGGTGAGCCCGGCTTTGTAGCCGATAGGCTTTTTGCCTTGGGCCACCCAGGCAGCATTGAGCTTGTTGCGGCTGCATTTGCCATCGGCCTCGGTCATCGCAGCGGCTGCGGGCACCGGCTGCTTGGCCTCATAGGCCTGCAGCCACTGCGCCACCTGGGCATCATCGAGGCAAGCGGCCTGGGCTATGCCACTGGATGCAGCCAACCCGGCCGCCAGCCAAAGCGGGGAGAGTCGAAAACGCAAAACGGGGTGCATCATCCAAAGTCTCCTGTTCCAAAAACCTGTGCTGAATGCGGCTTAGCACGCCGCTCCCGGCACTAACATACCACCCGCCTCGCCGGGCTTGATTAGGGAAAGCGCGCAGCATGCAGGCAGCAGCGCCAAATAGCCGCCCGAACCTTGATGCCGGTCATGCCCGCCATAGCCAACAAGCCACAGGCGCTATAGTATTTGCATGACCACCCGGCGACAGGAGACCCCAGATGCGCAGTGTTTATGAGCCCGCCAACGCCGTCCAGGCCCATGTTCTGCAAGATGTGCTGCGCCAGCATGGCATCACCAGTTTTGTCAGTGGCGAGCATCTGCAAGGCGCCATTGGTGAGCTGCCCGCCGGCACCTTGCTGCGTTTGCTGGTGGATGATGCCGACTGGTCCGCCGCGCGCCGCGCGCTGGAGGACTGGGAGCGCGCACCGCTGATGGACGATGACGAGCTGGCCAGCGCCGACCCCAGCCTGGCCGCGCAGCCGCCGGCCGAGCCCGCGCATGATTCGCGCTTTGACCTGGCCTGCAACCCGCGTGAGGGCACGGCATCCTCACAAGACCGCCACCGCTCTGCACGGCGCTGGTACCCCTGCTGGTGGGCAGCCGCCGCCGCGCTGCTGGCCCTGTGCCTGAACTATGTGCTGAGCACACCCGCACAGCCTGATACGCCCGATGGCAGCGGCGCTTCGGACCCAGCGCAAAGGGAAGCAGGCGGCAACGCCCAGCAGCGCCCGGCACCGTCGATCCCAAACTGAGGCTGCGGTAGCGGCTGAGCAAGCGGACCGTTTCGTGCATCTCTTACAGCAGCGCGCTGCACCAAAGTATCAAAAATCGATACCTCATCGGTCCATAAAACGCGCTGGCATGGATTTATGCGCGACGCTCAGCCGCTGCTGCAGACAATCGCGTCGTTGCAAATCGCAGCAACCCAGCCCGGGTTTGGCCAACAAATGGCCAAGACCGAGGCGCACCGATGCGATGATGACGCCCAGGAGAAATTGAGACCATGAACGAGCCGCTTTCCACGCCACTGCCATCCGAGCTGCGTGACCTGTCTACCCTGCCCCAACTCTTTGCCTACCGCTGCACCAGCTCGCCAGCGCGCGAGGCCTACCGCTGGTTTGACGCGGGCAGCAACGCCTGGCAGTCCTTTAGCTGGGGAGATATGCAAGCCAAGGTGGCGCTTTGGGGCCAGGCGCTGCAGGGCCTGCAACTGGTGCGCGGCGCACGCATCGCCACCTTGCTGACGAACAGCGTCCACGCCATCTGCATTGACCAGGCCGGCATGGCCCAGGCCTGTGCCACCGTGCCCTTGCATGCCAATGACAACCCCGGCAATATCGCCTTTATCCTGGCCGATGCCGGTGCCTCGCTGCTGCTGATCAACCGGCTGGAGACCTGGCAACAGATCGCGGCAACCGGCACGCCGCTGCCGGCGCTGCGCTGTGTGGTGATTGATGACCCGCAGCAAGCGGCCATCTCGGTACCGACTGACAACGAAGGCTTACCACGCCTGGTCAGGCTGCAGGACTGGCTGGCCGAAGCCCAAGCCAGCGCCGCCCCAGCACCGTCCAGCCAGGGGCCAGAGGCCCAGGACATGGCCGCCATCGTCTACACCAGCGGCACGACTGGCAAGCCCAAGGGCGTGATGCTGAGCCACCAGAATGTGCTGAGCGACGTGAAGGCGGTGCTTGGCCGCGTCGTGCCTACCCAAGACGATGTGTTTCTGTCTTTCTTGCCGGTGTCGCACACCTTTGAGCGCAGCTGTGGCTACTACCTGCCGATGGCGGTGGCCAGCACGGTGGTTTATGCCCGCTCGGTCGCCTTGCTGGCCGAGGACATGCTGAGCATCCGCCCCACCATCCTGGTGTCGGTGCCACGCATCTATGAGCGCATCTACGCCAAAGTCCAAGAGAAGCTGGCCAAATCGGCCTTCAAGCGCGCGCTGTTTGCCGCCGCTGTCTCCAAAGGCTGGGCCCGCCATTGCGAAGCCCATGGCCTCGTCAACACCGATGCGCCCCAAGGCGGCTGGGCGCGCTGGCTACCCTGGTCGCTGCTGCAGAAAAAAGTCGCGCAGCCGATTTTGGATTTGTTTGGCGGCCGGCTGCGCATTGCGGTCACCGGCGGTGCACCCATACCGTCGATGGTCTCGCACAGTTTTCTGGGCCTGGGGCTGAACATGCTGCAGGGCTTTGGCATGACGGAGACCTCACCGGTGCTGACCGCCAACTCGCTGGAGCGGAATGACCCATCGACCGTCGGCAAGCCGCTCGATGGCATGGAGGTGCGGATTGGCGAGAACAAGGAGCTGCAGGCGCGCGGCCCCAACATCATGATGGGCTATTGGGGCCGGCCCGAGGACACGCGCCTGGCCTTTACCGATGACGGCTGGCTGCGCACCGGCGACCAGGCCGAGCTGGTGAACGGCGAAGTGCGCATTGTGGGCCGCATCAAGGAAATCATTGTTACCGCCACCGGCGAGAAGGTGCCGCCTTCGGACATTGAGCAAGCCCTTTGCGCCGACCCGCTGTTCGAGCAAAGCTTTGTGGTCGGCGAGCAGCAGCCCTTTATCGCCTGCATCGCCGTGGTCAACCGCGAGGAATGGAAGCAGCTGGCGCAAGGCCTGGGCCTGGATCCCGACAATGCCGTCAGCCTGCAAGCCAGCGCCGTGCGCAAGGCCGCACTGGCGCGTATTGCGGCGCAATGCCAAGGCCTTGCCAAATATGCGGTGCCACGCGCCGTCTACCTGGTGACCGAGCCCTGGAACATCGACAACGGCCTGATGACCCCCACCTTGAAGCTGCGCCGCCCCCAGCTGATGCAGAAGTTCGCCGCCGAGATCGCGAACATCTACGCCAAATAAGCAGCCCTGTCACATGCAAAAACCGCCGATGCCCTTGGCAGGCATCGGCGGTTTTTTTGTTCTCTGTTGCTCAGCGGCCTGCCATACAGGCACGCCGACACAGCTGCGGCTTTTACTTCTTCGGGAAGTAGTAGTTCAGCAAGGCGGCTGCACCATCGACGCCGGCCTTGGACGACCACTCACGGGCGAACTTTTCGCCCATCAGGTCCAGCGCGCGGCGCAGCTCGTAGGAAGGCTGGCTGATCTTGGTGCCATGCTCCACCAGCACCTTTTGTGCAGCGTCGTCGGCATCCTTGGCCAGTTGCCAGCCACGTGCCTCGGCCTGCTTGGCGGCGGTATCCAGAGCCGTCTTGGCGCCATCGGTCAGGCCCGACCAGCTCTTCTCGCTCATCAGAATCAGGTTCTTCGGAATCCAGGCGCGCATGTCAATAAACAGGCCCATGGCGTTCCAAGACTGGCTGTCCACGCCCGTGGTGCTGGATGTCAGCATGACATCGACCTTGCCGGCCTGGATGGCCTTGGCCAGGTCATTGGCGGGGGTGTCGACCGGGGTGGCACCAGCCACTTCGGCGATGTACTTCGAAGCCACGTTGTTAACGCGGAACTTCTGGCCCTTGACGTCGTCGAGCTTGTTCACGGCGTTGCGCGAGAACAGGCCTTGGCCTGGCCAAGGTGCTGTGTACAGCAAGCGGATACCCTGCTTCTTGAGCAAGGCCTCGATCGGCTCTCGGGTGGCCGCCCACAGGCGCTTGGCATCGTCAAAGCTGCGCACGATAAAGGGCAGCGAGTCGATGGCAAAGGCCGGGTACTGGTCGCTGAAATTCGACATGAAGATCTCACCGATCGCCAGATCGCCCTTGCTGAGCGCAGGCATGACCTGGTTCATCGGCATCAGCTTGGCATTGGTGACCACTTCGATCTGCATGCCGCCCTGGCTCAGCCCATTGGCCTCACGTGCAAACTGCGTCAGGTTGCGGGTGTGGAACAGCGTGTCGGTATAGGCGCCGGCGCACTTCAGCGGCGTCGCGGCCGCTCTGGCGATGTTGGGCAGCGACCAGACCAGACCCGAGCCAGCGGCCAGCCCCATGCTGGCGAGCGCCTTGCGCCGAGACGGACTGACCAGCGTTTTGTTGGTGTTGTGATCTGCCATTTGACGATTCCTTGGTATCTGGGCCAGGCATTCCCCATCCACAAGGATGCTGCAGGCCGCATGTGTACTGAAAAGCCCCACTAAGAGCGATACGCTTCCCGCTGGCACATGGCAAGCCATGCGACGCATTCAGCAACCATGCCATTCGATTTATTTGGTCACTAACGCACCACTTGTGTGAGGAGCCGACGCAATCTATCTTGGCTTGCGCAACAAAGCAATCGCTATCGATCACCGGAGAGACATTGCTTGATGCAAGTCATCTGTTGCGGGAGACAGAAGTCGGTAGCGACTAGCATTTAGTCACACCCCATACTTTCTGAAACTACAAAAATAATAGCTGCTTTCCTCCCCTCTCCGGGAAGAAAGCAGCCATTTTTTAGCGGATAGATGTGTGCGCCCCACAGCAGACTGCGCTGCTCGCGGCCGCGCTATCCCGCCGCTTGGGACGGCAGTTGGCGGTCACTCGCGGGGCACACTGCGGCAGACAAGGCGGATGCCTCAGCCCGCGAGAGCGGCGTTCAGGTCCTGCGCCCGGTAGTACTGGCCAAAACGGTTCGCGATGAAGTCGCTCAACTGGATCGACTCTTGCGCGATGAAGCCCTTTTGGGGCAGCACGCCGCTGGCCACCAAATCCAGCGCGCAGCAGATGCCGGCAGCGGTGGTCAGCTGGATGGCGGTCAGCGCATGGCCGGCCACTGTAGTGCCGACGATACGGGCCGAGTAGGACTCCTGCATCAGACGCTCACCCTTGTAGCCGCTGGCACTGGCAAAGATCACGATCACATCCTGGCGGGTGGCGGCGATGGCGTTGTCAAAAATCTCGTTGAGCAGCTCGCGCTTGTCGCGCAGCTTGAGTTCGTTGAGCAAGATCTTCAAGATGGCGCAGTGGCCGGGGTAGCGGATGGACTTGTAATCCACATTGCGCGCCTTGCCGGCCCAGGTCTCCGTCAACGTGCCCAGGCCACCGCTGGTGTTGAAGGCCTCGTACTCGATGCCATCCAGCGCAAAGGTCTCCAGGCCTTCCAGCGCGTGCACCGTCAGCGGCTGGCCATCTACCAGGGCTTCACAAGGGTTGATGTACTCGTTGATCAGGCCCTCGGTGCTCCAGGTCAGGTTGTAGCGCAGGCTGCCCTGCGGGTAACGGGGCAACGCACCCACGCGCATCTTCAGGTCGTGCAAGGTGTCGAAATGCTTGGCCACGTCATTGCCCACAATGCCGATAAAGCCAGGGGCCAGGCCGCACTGGGGCATCAGCACACTGCCTGCCTTGGCGGCGATCTTGCGGATCGCATGGGTAGACTGCACGTCTTCGGTCAGGTCAAAGTAATGCACGCCATGCGCGGCGGCCACCCCGGCCACCTCAATCGCCATGTGGAAAGGCAGCGCATTGAGCACTGCAAACTGGCCTTGCACAGCGGGCTCCAGGTCACCGCCCTTGCCGATCTGCACAGTCTCCAGGCCCAGGGCCTCTGCCGCCTTGAGTTGCGCCTGGGACTGGTCGGCAATGCGCAGCTGGTAGCCACCCGCCGCTTGCAGCAGCACGGCCATCGCAAAGCCGATTTTTCCGGCTCCCAAGATGGTGACCTTCTTATCGGCAGCGGCCGATGGGATTGCAGCTTTTGTTGCTGGTGCGGTTTTTTTGCTGGTTTTGTCGCTCATGGTTGGCTCTCTGATCAGGGTGGATGATGGAGAAATGTTACAGCCAGGCCATGTCAAAATGAATATATTAAACCGTCATATTATCTGTTTTATCTAGTCATTACGACAAAAAATGACTGCGTATTAACTGTATTAATGGTTAACCCGTAGGTTATTGCGTCATGAATCAAGGGCTTAGCGCCTGCAGGCACAATGGGCGGCTCGCGTTCTTCTCTTTCCTCCGTATTTACTGCACCCCGTTCTCAGACTATGGCCGACTCCGCATCCAACAAAGTTCTTCGCTATCTGCTGGCACGTGACATCGTCAAAGGCAAGTCACGCGAGGATCTGCTGGCCAAGCTGGAGGCCGCAGGCTTCAGTGGTGAACATGCCGAGCTGTTCATTGCACAGGCCGAGAAACGGGTGCTGGCGCGCAACCGGCGCTGCGCGGTGGTCTCGGCCATCGTCGTTGCTGTCCTGCTGGGCCGCGTGGTCTGGGGCCCGTACGGCGACCACCCGGATATGCAGCTGCTGATGGGTGTGATGTCCGCCATCTTTGCGGCAGCGGGTTTTTACTTCTGGTTTGTGGCGCGCTGGCAGGCGCCGCTGCCCAAGGCCAGCGTCTCTTGAGAGCCGGTTCCTAGACGCTGATCAAAGCCCCATCGGTTACAGCTTTGCGTACGCGATAGGCCTGCCGCGTACGAATGCCCTGGCCATAAAGCGGCGCAGTGGTTTTGTGCGGTAGTGTTGGCATGCGCTCGCTTGCAACGCAAAAAATTGCACCTACCGCCCTCCCCGGCTTTGCAGCGCACAGATAATGCGCTGTCGCGGATATGACATAGATCAAGACCGCGCCTCTCTCCAGCCCATGCGAGCGGCCTGCCCGGCTTTGCGCCCAGGCCCGCTATCCGTCTCTCCACAGCGGTGCAGCGATTCGCATAACTTAATTAGCACAATGGATAAACATAACACGCGACCCGGCTTGGCTTCCAAGGCCTGGCTGCTTCTCCTGGGCCTGTGCCTGCTGGCCGCAGGCCTGTTCTTCGCCGTCTATGGCTACCAGCTGGTGGCGCTGCAGGGCAGTTGGTACTTCCTGATCAGCGGCATTGCGCTGGCCGTCGCAGGCTTGCTGATTGCCGCTGCGCGCCCTGGTGGCGCCTGGCTGTATGCGCTGACCTTGCTGGCAACAGCGGTCTGGGCGCTCGCCGATGTGGGCCTGGATTTCTGGCCGCTGGTCTCGCGCCTGCTGCTGCTGGCCGGCATCGGCATTCTGGTGGCGCTGTCCTTCCCGCTGCTGCGCCGTGCACGCGGCCAGGCCGCTGGCAAGAGCGGCTCCATCGCCATCGCCGGCCTGCTGCTGCTGGGCTGCCTGGCAACGGTGGGCGGCATGTTCATGCCCCACGCCTCGGTGTCGGCCAAGGCCGATGCCACGGTGCTGCAACCCGTGGCCAAAGGCCAGGCACCGGCCGACTGGGCGCACTATGGCAGCACGCCGGGCGGCACCCGCTTTGCGGCGCTGGACCAGATCACGCGCAGCAACGTCAAGGACCTGCAGCAGGCCTGGAGCTACCAGACCGGTGATGTGCCCGTCAGCCCTGGCGGCGGCGGTGCTGAAGACCAGCTGACCCCCCTGCAGATTGGCAACCAGGTCTTTGTCTGCACCCCGCACAACAATGTGATCGCCCTCGACGCCACCACCGGCAAGGAGCTGTGGAAGACGGAGATCAATGCCAAGCAGAAGAAGTGGATGCGCTGCCGTGGCCTGGCTTATTTTGATGCGGCCCAACCCCTCGGCCAGCCCAGCGTGGCCGGTGCAACACCGGTACAAGCGGTGAGCGTGGCGCCCGGCGCCGCTTGCCAGCGCCGCATTCTGATGAACAGCGTGGCGCCCGAGCTGATTGCGCTGGATGCCGATACCGGCGCCTTCTGCGAAGACTTTGGCACCCACGGCCGCGTGGACCTGCGCGCCGGTATGGGCAAGGGCGCCGACAAGGGCGAGTACTACCCCACTTCCGCCCCCACCTTGGCAGGCACTACCATTGTCATTGGCGGCCGCGTGGCCGACAACGTCAGCACCGACATGCCTGGCGGCGTGGTGCGTGGCTTTGATGTGGTGAGCGGCGCGCTGCGCTGGGCCTTTGACCCGGGCAACCCCGAGGACCAGGCCGCGCCAGCAGACGGCAAGACCTATGTGCGCTCGACCCCCAATGTCTGGGCACCGATGTCCTACGACCCGCAGTCCAACACCGTGTTCATGCCCGTGGGCAGTGCGGCGGTGGACCTCTGGGGTGTGAAGCACAGCGCGCTGGACCGCAAGTACGGCGCCTCGATGCTGGCTGTGGATGCCAGCACCGGCAAGGAAAAATGGGTCTACCAGACCGTGCACGACGACCTCTGGGACTTCGATGTACCGATGCAGCCCTCGTTTGTAGACTTCCCCGGCGCCGGTGGCAAGACCACGCCTGCGCTGGTGTTTGGCACCAAGGCTGGCCAGATCTTTGTGCTGGACCGCGCGACCGGCCAGCCGCTGACCCAGGTGGAAGAGCGCCGCGTGCCCGCCGGCAAGATCGAGGGCGAGACCTATTCGCCCACGCAGCCCTTCTCGGTCGGCATGCCCAATATCGGCGCCGACGACATGCGCGAATCCGACATGTGGGGTGCGACGCCGTTTGACCAGCTGCTCTGCCGCCTGAAGTTCAAGTCCAAGCGCTACACCGGCCTGTTCACGCCGCCGGGCACCGATGCATCCCTGAACCTGCCCGGCTCGCTGGGCGGCATGAACTGGGGTGGCATCTCGGTCGATCCGACCAACAACTACCTGTTCATCAACGACATGCGCGTGGGCTTGGAAGTGCAGCTGATCAAGGCCGACCCGGCCGATGCCGGCGCCAAGTCCGACGGCAACGAAGCCGCTGCGATCACCAAGCCGGTGCCGCTGGACGGCACGCCCTATGCGATCAATGCCAAGGTGCGCTTTATGTCGCCGCTGGAGATCCCTTGCCAGAAGCCGCCTTTTGGCACGCTGACTGCCGTGAATCTGAAGACCCAGCAGATCGCCTGGCAAGTGCCGGTGGGCACCGTCAAGGACACGGGGCCCTTCGGCATCAAGATGGGCCTGCCCATCCCCATTGGCATGCCCACCATCGGTGGCACCATGGCCACGCAAGGCGGTCTGGTCTTTATCGCTGCCACGCAGGATTACTACCTGCGCGCCTATGAAACCGGCACCGGCCAGGAAGTGTGGAAAGCCCGCCTGCCTGTTGGCAGCCAGGGCACCCCTATCAGCTACCAATCGCCGGTGACCGGCCAGCAGTTTGTGCTGGTGTCCGCAGGCGGCGCCCGCAACTCGCCTGATCGTGGCGACTATGTGATCGCCTACGCGCTGCCACGCAAGTGATCTGCTGAGATCTTGGCAGGCGGCTAGCGCCTGCCAGCCCAGCCCGGTGCAAGACTTCCCGCAAGGGAAGGCCTTCACCGGGCTTTTTCATGCCGGGCCCGCTTGCCATACGCCGACTGTGCTACCGCCCAACCACAAGCTGCCACAGGTTTCCGTTTGCTATATATTGCATAGCAATCAGCCCATCTACACACCCGCTAACCGCGGCAGAATCCGGCGATGTCAGCCTTCCACCATCCCGCGCATCCAGTCCGGCAGATCCACCGCCTTCTGGCGCGCAAAATCCACCCACAGCACGGTAGCGCCACCGCTGGCATACACCTCGCCGGGGGCATCGGCTTTTTCAATGTGGTACCAGGTCTCAAAGGCGGTGCGTGCCGCATCGCTGACAAACATCTTCACGACCAGCTGGGCCGGGTACTCGATCTGCCGCAGGTAATTGCAAAAGCAGTTGACGACCACAGGGCCCTGGCCCGCGCCATGCGGCGTATCGCGCGTGGAGCGCAGCCACTCCACCCGGGCGCTTTCCATGTAGCGGAAGTACACGGTGTTGTTGACATGGCCCAGGCTGTCCATATCCCCCCAGCGAACGTCCATGGCCGAGTCATGAACCCAGCGTTTGTGGTCAGGAAGCAAGATTTTCATAGACTGGCATATTACGGCCAGGCTGCAGGCGCCAGCCACCGGCCCTTGTCGCCGACTTTCACAGCCACAAAGCCCCTGTCTCAGAAATCAGAGCGGAGAAGGCCGTAAATCTAGGGCTAACCCTAGGATCAAGGCGGTTACCGCACTGCAACATCGCCCTAAAATCCATGGCACTGCATGCAACCCAGCGCCGACCCCTCAGATCTGCTGCATGCCTGCTAGATCAGTTTCAAAAGAATTTGTACGGAGCCCCGATGACCAACCAAGAAATACTGGCCCAATATGGCCCCCGCGAGTCGATGGAATACGACGTCGTCATCGTCGGTGGCGGCCCAGGCGGTCTGGCCACGGCCATCCGTTTGAAGCAACTGGCCGCTGAAAAAGGCAGCGAAATCTCGGTTGTGGTGCTGGAAAAAGGCTCGGAGCCTGGCGCACACACCTTGTCGGGCGCCATCATGGACCCGCGCGCACTGACCGAGCTGATCCCCGACTGGAAAGCCAAGGGCGCGCCGCTGAACCAGCCGGTGACCGAAGACGCGATGATTTTCCTCAGCGAAAAATCCGGTCTGCGCACCCCCAACTGGCTGCTGCCGCCCTGCTTCCACAACGAAGGCAACTACATCGTCCAGCTGGGCTATGTCGTCAAATGGCTGGCCGAGCAGGCCGAGGGCCTAGGCGTCGAGATTTTCCCCGGCTTTGCTGCGGCCGAAGTGGTCTACAACGACGACGGCTCGGTCAAGGGCGTGGCCACCGGCAACATGGGTGTCGGCAAGAATGGCGAGCCCACCGGCGAGTTCCAGCTGGGCATGGAACTGCATGGCAAGTACACGATTTTTGCCGAAGGCTCGCGGGGCAACCTGGGCAAGCAACTGATTGCGAAGTTCAAGCTCGACGAGGGCAAGGACCCACAGACCTATGGTCTGGGTGTCAAGGAATTGTGGGAGATCGATCCCCAGCGCCACCAACCCGGCTTTGTGATGCACACTGCCGGCTGGCCGATGAACAACGACACCTACGGTGGCGCTTTCCTCTACCACCTGGACGACAACAAGGTCACCCTGGGCTTCATCACCGGCCTGGATTATTCCAACCCCTACCTGTCTCCCTTCGAGGAGATGCAGCGTTGGAAGACCCACCCCAACATCCGCTACTACCTGGAAGGCGACGAAGCCAAGGGCATCAAGCCGGCCAAGCGCATTGGTTACGGCGCGCGCGCCATCACGGCCGGCGGTCTGATGAGCCTGCCCAAGACCGTGTTCCCCGGTGGCGCACTGGTGGGCTGCGACGCCGGTTTCCTGAACGTCAGCCGCATCAAGGGCAGCCACGCCGCCATCAAGACCGGCATGCTGGCGGCCGACGCCGCTTTTGAGGCCATTGCGGCCGGCCGCCAGGGCGATGAGCTGAGCGCCTACCCGGCTGCGTTTGAAAAGAGCTGGCTGCATGAAGAGCTCAACAAGAGCCGCAACTTCAAGAGCTGGTTCAAAAAGGGCCTGGTCACCGCCTCCATCATGAACGGCCTGGAGCAATTTGTGCTGCGCGGCAATATGCCCTGGACCCTGCACCGCAACAAGCCCGACCATGCCTACCTGAAGCCGGCAGCCGAGTGCAAGCCCATCGTCTACCCCAAGCCCGATGGCAAGCTGACCTTTGACCGTCTCTCCAGCGTCTTCATCAGCAGCACCAACCATGCCGAAGACCAGCCCGCCCACCTGACCTTGAAAGATGCCAGCGTGCCGGTGCAGATCAACCTGGCCAAGTACGCCGGCCCCGAGCAGCGCTACTGCCCGGCGGGCGTGTACGAGTTTGTGCCCGATGAGAGCCAAGGTGGTGATGCCCAGCGCCTGCAGATCAATGCGCAGAACTGCGTGCACTGCAAGACCTGCGATATCAAGGACCCGACGCAGAACATCGTCTGGGTGACGCCAGAAGGCGGCGGCGGACCGAACTACGCCGGCATGTAAGCCCCCTGCGGCATTCGGGTAAGCATGGCAGGGCAAACACGGGATGTGTTGCCCTGCATTGCCGCATTTGGCCGACAGGCAATGCGGCCTGCACGCGCAGACAATGGGTCCATGCTTGCCCGGTCTCGCCTCTCCCGCTGCGCCACTCCACCCATGCCCCCCGCCGCATATGGCGCGCACAGCGCCGCCTTTCCCAGCGGCCGTGGCTGGCTGAAGGTTGGATGCAGCCTGCTCCTCAGCCTGGTCTGCGCCAGCAGCGCGTTGGCGGCCCCGGCGGCCAGCGCCAAACGCCTCGCCAAAAACCCTCCAGCCGCAGCGTCCAAAGCTGCGGCGCCTGTCGCTCCTGCGCCGCCAGCGGCGCCCGCTTCCCTCAGCTCGGCTGTTGAACTGGATCTGGAGCGCTTTATGGGTCTCTGGTACAAGGTCGCCAAGGTCGATGAACCCCAGGAGGCATTGCGCACCCGCGAGCGCTATGAGTTCCTGCAGCGTTACGACGGCGGCGTGCGGGTGATCGCCACCTCCTACGACCCGCTCTCCAACCGCTGGGACCGCCGCCAGGACTACATGGCCCCAGTCGATACCAAGGGTGCTGCCTTCAGCAGCCACTACCAGCTGGCCATGCCGGTGCATTTCAGCATCAGCCGCTTCGGCCCGTTTGGCGTCAGCTACTACGTGGTCGCCTTGGATCCGTCCTACCAGTGGGCGATGGTCAGCGGCCCAGGCCCGCAGTCTTTTTCCATCCTGAGCCGCAAAAGCGAGCTGGAACCGGAACTGCGCAGCTCGCTGGAGCAACTGGCCAACCGCATGCAGCTGCTCAAAGCACCGTTGCGCTGGCCTGGCCCGGAGCAGCAATAGACCTCTCAGTGAATACCCTGAGCGCCTGAAACCCCGGCGCGCAAGGGCCGCAGCAGCCTGAAATCGGCGCACAGTTTTATTGCCACAGCGCTGCATAATTCTCAGGCAAACACAGTTTTATTGATGCAAATAACTATTCAAAGAAATTTAACTGCATGGCCGAGCCAACCCACGCAAGCCAGCACAGCTTTTCAGGCCGCGCTGCAACTAGGGCAATCCCATAGATCACAAATCTGTCATCCCCCATGTGGCGGGGTGTAGACTGCTGCTACCTTTTCCCCCTGTGCTTACAGGGACGGATACAGCGGCATGGTGGTGATGGCACTGCCGCTTGAAATTCAACACACCTCGCGGAGATATACGCATGAAGAAATTGGCTTGGGCCCCCTTGGGCGCAGTGGCACTGGCAATCACGGCCTTCGCTCCTGCGCAGGCTGCAGACATGAAGTCCGTGGCGGTGACAGCGATCGTCGAACACCCTGCATTGGATGCGGTCCGCGACGGCGTCAAGGCAGCACTCCAGGCCGAGGGCTTTGAAGAAGGCAAGAACCTCAAGTGGCAGTACCAAAGCGCCCAGGGCAACCCTGGCACCGCTGCACAGATCGCCCGCAAGTTTGTCGGTGACAAGCCCGATGCTATCGTGGCCATCGCCACGCCATCGGCCCAGGCGGTGGTGGCTTCCACCAAGACCGTGCCCGTGGTGTTCTCCGCCGTGACCGATCCGGTTGCCGCCAAGCTGGTGCCTAGCTGGGAACCCTCGAAGACCAATGTGACCGGCGTGTCCGACCTGCTGGCGCTGGACAAGCAGATGGAGTTGCTCAAGAAAGTGGTGCCCAACGCCAAGCGCGTGGGCATGGTCTACAACCCGGGCGAGGCCAACTCTGCTGTAGTCGTCAAAGAGCTCAAGACCCTGCTGCCCAAGATGGGCATGACCCTGGTCGAAGCGGCTGCACCGCGCTCGGTCGATGTCTCCAGCGCAGCCCGCTCGCTGGTCGGCAAAGCCGATGTGATCTACACCAACACCGACAACAACGTGGTGTCCTCCTATGAAGCCTTGGTCAAGGTCGGCCAGGATTCCAAGCTGCCACTGGTCGCCTCAGACACCGACTCCGTAGCACGTGGCGCCGTGGCCGCGCTGGGCATCAACTACCGCGATCTGGGCGAGCAGACCGGCCGCATGGTGGCGCGAATCCTCAAGGGTGAAAAGCCAGGCGACATCAAGACCGAAGTCTCCAGCAAGATGGAACTGCATGTGAACCCCGGTGCCGCCGAGAAGCAAGGCATCAAGCTGTCCGACGAGCTGGTCAAGTCGGCTGCCAAAGTAATTCAGTGATGGATGCCGCCTCACCTGCGGCTGCGCAACCCGTGCAGCCCAGGGGGTGACAAAACGCAGCCCCGCCAGAAGCGGGGCTTGTTCGTTATCCAGACCCCATCAGACAAGAAAACGCCATGACTTTATTTTCATTTCTGGGAGCCATCGAGATCGGCCTGATCTTTGCGCTGGTTGCGCTCGGTGTGTTCATTTCCTTTCGCCTGCTGCGTTTTCCCGACCTCACGGTCGATGGCAGCTTCCCCTTGGGCGCCGCCGTTTGCGCGGTGATGATCACCGGTGGCTACAGTCCCTTGCTGGCCACCATCGGTGCCACCTTGGCAGGCGCAGTAGCTGGCCTGATCACCGGCTGGCTCAACGTCAAGCTCAAGATCATGGACCTGCTCGCCTCCATCTTGATGATGATCGCGCTTTACTCCATCAACCTGCGCATCATGGGCGGCCCCAATATTCCGCTGATCAACGACCCCACGCTCTTCAACCAGCTGCAACCGGCCGGCATCGAAGACTATGTGTTCCGCCCGCTGCTGATGTGCGTGATCGTGGTGCTGGCCAAGCTGGCAATGGACTGGTTCTTCCTGACCGAACGGGGCCTGGCCATTCGCGCCACCGGCACCAATGCGCGCATGGCGCGTGCCCAGGGTGTCAACACCGGCGGCATGATCCTGCTGGGCATGGCGGTATCCAATGGCCTGGTGGGTTTGGCCGGCGCACTGTTCGCCCAAACCCAGGGCGGTGCTGACAGCTCCATGGGCATCGGCACCATCGTGATCGGTCTGGCGGCAGTGATCGTTGGCGAATCCATCCTGCCGTCGCGCAAGCTGATCCTGGCCACCTTGGCCGTGGTGATTGGCGCCATCGTCTACCGCTTCTTCATCGCGCTGGCGCTGAATGTGGATTTCATCGGCCTCAAGGCCCAGGATCTGAACCTGGTCACCGCCTTGCTGGTCACGGTCGCGCTGGTGATTCCCCAGCTCAAACGTCGTTTTGCGAAAAAGCACTGACAAGGAGAGAGACATGCTGAGCGCAAAAGACCTCAAGATCACCTTCAACCCCGGCACCCCGATTGAAACCCGCGCATTGCGCGGTATGGCGCTGGAGATCCCGGCAGGCGAGTTCGTCACCGTCATCGGCTCCAACGGCGCTGGCAAATCCACCTTTTTGAACGCCATCTCCGGCGACCTGATGGTGGATTCGGGCAGCATCGTCATCGATGGCGAGGACATGACCCGCAAGCCCGTCTGGGACCGCGCCCACAAAGTGGCCCGTGTGTTCCAGGACCCGATGGCCGGCACCTGCGAAGACCTGTCGATCGAAGAAAACATGGCCCTGGCGCATGAGCGCGGCAATTTTCGCGGCCTGTCCAAGGCCGTGAAAAGCGCCAACCGTGCGCTGTACCGTGAGAAGCTCGCCACCCTGGGCCTGGGCCTGGAAAACCGCCTGAGCGACCGCATCGGCCTGCTCTCGGGCGGCCAGCGCCAGGCCGTCAGCCTGCTGATGGCGGCGCTGCAGCCCTCGCGCATTCTGCTGCTGGACGAGCACACCGCCGCGCTCGATCCGCGCACGGCAGACTTTGTGCTCAAGCTCACCGCCCGCATCGTCGAAGAAGGCCATCTGACCACCATGATGGTGACCCACAGCATGCGCCAGGCGCTCGATGTCGGCGACCGCACCGTCATGCTGCACCAAGGGCAGGTGGTCCTCGATGTCAGCGGTGAGGAGCGCGCCAAGATGGATGTGCCCGATCTGCTGCAGATGTTCGAAAAGGTGCGGGGTGAAAAGCTCGCCGATGATGCGCTGTTGCTGAGCTAAACAGCCCAGAACTCGCCCCCTAACAAACAGCGGATGCCACGCCAGTGGCTCCGCTGTTTTTTTATGCCTTAACCAAGCTGCTGGCCGCGCAAGAAGCGCCACAAGGACCAGGCACCCAGCGCAGGGAACAGCGCAAACACCGCAAACAACCAGACGGCCGAGCGCCCCAGCGCCACGGGATCTGCCAGCGCGGTCAACCCCAGCGCATTGGCGACCAGGCCGACCAGCGCTGCGCCCACTGCCATGCCGTACAACTGCACCGTCGTGATGCCCGAGGCGGCGCTGTCCGCCTCCTGCGCACTGGCGCTGTGCATGATGGCATTGAGCACATGCGGCCAGGCCATGCCCACCCCCAGACCCAGGACGGCCAGCGCGATGCCGCAGACCACCAAGGCCTCAATCCCCTGCCAAGGCATCGCCAGCGCCAGCAACACCAAAGCCAAGGTACATAGCACTGGGCCGATGACCATCAAACGCCGCCCAGCCGCACCACTCTTGCCCGAGAACAGCACCGACGCCACCGACCAGCCGCCCGCGAGCAAGGCCGTCACATAGCCCGCCGTCAAAGGCTGCAGGCCATGCAGATGCTGCAGCAGATAGGGCACAAACACCTCGGTCATCGTCCCCATCAGCAGCAGCGCGACAGCGGCATAGAGCATGCCCAGCGGCTGGCCCAGCGCCGTGCCGCCTTGGGGCAGCAAGCGGCGGCTCGCGCGGCGCTCGTGGCGTATCGCAGCCACACCGGCCAGCACCCCGGCCACGCCCACCAGCCACTGCCAAAGCGCGTCACTGACCACGCTGGCGGCGGCCACCAGCAGCACCGACAGCGCCAGCATGGCGATCTGCAACCCGGCAATGCCACCGCCCTGCGCGGGTGTGCTGCGCAGCAGACGCTGCGGTGCCAGCTGGCGGTGCACCAGCAGCATTTGCAGCACCAGCAAGGGCAGCAAAGCGCCAAAAGCCAGGCGCCAATGGCCGGCCTGGGCAAACAGCCCACCAACAGCTGGGCCGCTCAAGGTGGCCACACCCCACATGGCCGAGATCAGCCCAATCGCACGCGGCCACAGCGCGGGCGGAAACACCAGCCTAATCAAGGTATAGCTCAGCGCCCCCACTGCCCCGCCGCCCAGCCCCTGCACCGCACGCCCCAGCAGCAACATGGGCATGGTCGATGCCGTGGCGCAGAGCAAGCTGCCCAGGCCGAACACCAGCAGACCCGCCAGCATGGCACCCCGGGCGCCGCCGCGCCTGAGCAGGCGCACGGAGAGCGCCGCCCCGATGATCGAGGCCACCACAAACAAGGTAGTGCTCCAGGCATACCAGGCCAGCCCCCCAATCTCCTGCACCACCGACGGCAGGATGGTGGTGACGATATGCACATTGATCGCATGCATGGCGACCGCGCCGGTCAAGGCCAGGGCGGTCAAGCCATGGGGGCGGCCCAGCAGCTGGCCCCAGCCGGCGGGCGGCTCGGGCGCTGGCGCGGCGGCCGTGTTTGCTAATGTTGAGGGAGACAATGCCATGCCAATCCTTGTTGTGAAATAATGCAAGCATTGTCTTTGATAATTCTTCTGACAGCATAATAAAACAAGCTATTGCTTGCATAAATAAATGCCATCCACCCCTATCGATCCCTCGTCCACTATGCGCATGCTGGAGGCGCTCAAGCGCCAGGCCCCGGCCAGCACGGCCGACCTGGCGCGCGCGTTGAACATGACACCGGAGGCCGCGCGCCAGCAGATCAACAAGCTGGCGGACCAAGGTCTGGTGCAGGCCGATCTGCAAAAGGCCTCAGGCGCCGGCCGGCCGCGCCAGCTCTGGACCTTGGCCGCCGCTGGCCAGCGCTACTTTCCCGATGCCCATGCCCAGCTCACCGTGCAGCTGATTGGCGCCATCGAAAAGCTTTTTGGCCAACAGGGCATGGACGGCCTGATCAGCGAGCGCGAAGCGCAATCCCGCAGCCGCTACCGCCAGGCCTGCACCGCCCCCGGCCTGCCCGAGCGCCTGGCCCAGCTGGCCCAGGTTCGCAGCGAAGAAGGCTATATGGCCCATGTCGAGCCCCACCCTCAAGGCTGGCTGCTGGTGGAGCACCACTGCCCCATCTGCGCCGCCGCCCAAAGCTGCCGGGGCTTTTGCCGTTCGGAGCAAGCACTGTTCCAAGAGGTGGTCGACGGCCTGGCCACCCTGGAACGCAGCGAATACCTGCTGGAAGGCGGTCAGCGCTGCGTTTACCTGGTGCAGCCGCTGTAGCCGCTTAGAACAGGCTCAGGCACAAGCGCCACGGCCTTCGCCCACCGGCTGGGCATCGCTGCGCGACCGGACCTGCGGCTTGGCCATGCGCAGGCAGACCAGCCAGGCCAGCAAGGCCAGGCCCGCGGCGCCCCATTGCGCATGCTGCAAGCCCTGGGCATTGGCCTGCCGCAGGGTCTCGGCACTGCCGCCTTCCAGGCCGGCCAACGGCGCGGCCGCCAGCATTACCAGCAAGGCCAGACCCAGCGCGGCGCCCACCTGTTGCGCAGTAGCCGCCACCCCCGATGCCACGCCTTGGCGCGCCGGTGCAATGCCCTGGCCCACCAAAACCCACATGCCCGTCCAGCTCGCCCCCTGGCCCAGGCTCATCACCACAAAGCCGGGCACCAGCCAGACATAGTTGCCGGCCAGCGGCAGCACCGCCGCAATCCAGACCATGCCCAGCACACCGGCCGCCCAGCCCCGCAACAGCACGCTGCGTGTGCCCTGCTGCGCCAGGCCGCGCTCGGCCAGACGTATGCCCCAGGTGCATACCAAGGTGGGCAGCAAAAAGGCCAGCCCCGCTTGCAACGGGCTCCAGCCCAGAACCTGCTGAAAATACAGGCCCAGAAAGTAGTACTGCACGCCATAGCTGCTCATGAACAGCATGGCCAGCAGCATGCTGGTCTGCAAGCTGCCCACCCGCAGCATGGTCAGGGGCATCAGCGGGGCCGCCACCCGCGCCTCGGTGCGCCAGAACAGGCCCAGCGCCGCCAGCGCCAGCAGCAATAGGCTGGCCGTGCGTACATCGCCCCAACCCCATTGCGGGCCCTGCACCAAGGCAGCCACCAAGGCACTGGCACCCACGGTCACGCTGATGCAACCCAGCAGGTCAAAACGCCGCTGTGCAGCGGGCACTGCAGGCATGGCGGGCAGATAGCGGCCGGCGGCCAGCGCGCAGGGCAAGGCAATCGGCACCAGAACCCAGAGCACCCAGTGCCAGCCCAGGGTCTGGGTCAGCAAGCCACCCAGCAAGGCGCCGGCCGCCAGCCCGCCGGCACTGGCCATGCTCCACACGGCCAGCGCGCGGTTGCGCTCAGCTCCGGCGGCGTACAAAGTATTGATCATCGACAAGGTCGCGGGGAACAGCAGCGCCGCCGCCACGCCCTGCCCGGCACGCGCTGCCACCAGTTGCCAGGGTAGCTGCGCAAAGCCACCGGCGAAGGAGGCCAGGCCAAACAGCGCCATCGCCAGCACATACATGCGGCGCTGGCCCAGCAGATCGGCACAGCGCCCGCCCAGCAGCAGGCAGCCGCCAAAGGCCACGCTGTAGCCACTGATGACCCATTGCAGATGGCGGGCATCCAACCGCAAGTGCTGGCCCATCGCATCGAGCGCAACAAACACAATCGTCGCATCCAGCGCAATCAGCAATTGCGCCAGCGACAGCAAGGCCAGCGCGGCGCGCGGATGGCGCAATGCCGTGGCGGGGCGCAGATTCTCTTCCATATTCACTTCATCACTCCCATATCTAAAAACCTGCAGAAGGGTGATGACCGGTCAAGCAGCCATGGTATTTAAATCAATAACAAAGATAAACAGAATAAATATCTTTTACTTATGCAAAAATGAATCAATTATTTTGCGGGGACGGCTATGGATTTGAACGCGGTACAGATGCTGATCAAGGTGGCCGAGAACAAGAGCTTTACCCAGGCGGCCCACAGCCTGGGCACCACGCAATCCCGCATCTCCCGGGCCATTGCGCAGTTAGAGGCCGACCTGGGCACCCGCCTGCTCCACCGCAACACCCGCAATGTGTCCTTGACGCCCGATGGCTGCCTGCTGGTGGACCGCAGTGCCGAGCTGATTGCCGGTCTTGACGATGCCAGGCAGCAACTGCTGGACCGCCGCTGCGAGCCCAGTGGCGTGCTGCGCATGACGGCGCCCTCGGTACTGGGCCGCGTCGTGCTGACGCCCTTGCTCGGCCAGTTGATGCAGCAGCACCCGGGCCTGCAGATCGAGGCGAGCTTTACCGACCGCCTGGTCGATATGGTGGACGAGGGTTTTGATGCAGCGGTGCGCATCGGCCCCTTGCTCGACAGCCGCATGATCGCCCGACCCTTGCCGCCCTTGCACTGGGTGACCGTGGCATCGCCCGCCTACACCGCCCGCCACGGCCGGCCGCACAACCTGGAAGAGTTGGCGGCGCACCGCTGCCTCTCGGTCTACAACCACTACCGCGGTTTTGCCGTGCCCTGGCAGTTTCGACTGGCGGACGGCAGCACCATCGACTGGCCGGCACCCCATGCCATCCGCTTTGACAGTGGTGACCCTTTGATCGAAGGCGCCATCGCTGGCCTGGGCATCGCCCAGGTGATGGACTTTGCCGCGCGCGAAGCCCTGGCCGATGGCCGGCTGGAGCGCCTGCTGCCCGACCTGGAAGGCCGCAGCCGCGCGTTGTCCCTGGTGTACCCCCGCACCCGCCATGCATCGCCCAAGGTGCAGGCATTGTGCAAGCTTTTGCTGGGCCGCAGCGACTGGTGAGGCGCAGGCAGGCATGCGGCGATTGTTCAAATCCATGCAACGCTGCGTTCAAACCAGGGGCACCCCAAACCGGCAGACAGGCCCTACAGTAGATGCGGGCGCCCAGAAGAGATCGCAAGCAGGCGCCCTCCGCCGCTGTCGCGGTCCCTATTTATCGACAAAGGAAATATTCACCATGGCTAAAGTTCTGGTTCTCTACCATTCCATGTACGGTCACATCGAAACCATGGCCGCCAAGATCGCCGAAGGCGCTGCCAGCGTGGCGGGCACCGAGGTGGTCATCAAGCGCGTGCCCGAGACCATGCCCCAAGAGGCTTTCCAGGCTGCCGGCGGCAAGGCCGACCAGGCAGCGGCTGTCGCCACGCCCGCCGAGCTGGCTGAGTACGACGCCATCATCTTTGGCACCCCCACCCGTTTTGGCAATATGAGCGGCCAAATGCGCAGCTTCCTCGACCAGACCGGCGGCCTCTGGGCCAAGGGCGCGCTGTCCGGCAAGATCGGCAGCGTGTTCACTTCCACGGGCACCCTGGGCGGCCAGGAAACGACCGTGACCTCGTTCTGGAACACCCTCGCCCACCACGGCATGGTGATCGTGCCCGCCGGCTTTGGCCTGCCTTCGCAGTTTGACCTGTCGCAGGCCAAGGGCGGCTCGCCCTACGGCGCCGCTACGCTGGCCGGTGCCGATGGCTCGCGCCAGCCATCCGCCCCTGAGCTGGAACTGGCCTTTGCCCAGGGCGCCAAGGTCGCCGCGCTGGCGGCCAAGCTGAGCGCCTGAGTCTCTAGCCGGCACGCCCGGCTGCAGCAGTCTTAGAACGTAAAAAAGCCAGTCAGATGTTCTGACTGGCTTTTTAGCTTTGGCCCCTTGTGGGGAGCCTGCCAACGTGGTGGTGGCAGGGCAGTGCCGCTTACTTAGCGGCCAGGCGCTGCCAGGTGTCGATGACGCTGTCCGGGTTCAGCGAGATCGAGTTAATACCCTTGTCAGCCAGCCACAGCGCAAAGTCCGGGTGGTCCGATGGGCCTTGGCCGCAGATACCCACGTACTTGTTCTGGGCCAGGCAGGCGGTGATGGCGCGCTCCAGCATCTTCTTGACGGCAGGGTCGCGCTCGTCAAAGTCGGCAGCCAGCAGCTCCAGACCGGAGTCACGGTCTAGGCCCAGGGTCAGCTGGGTCAGGTCGTTCGAGCCAATCGAGAAGCCGTCGAAGTACTCCAGGAACTCATCGGCCAGGATGGCGTTCGAGGGCACTTCGCACATCATGATGACTTCCAGGCCGTTCTCGCCACGCTTCAACCCATTGGCGGCCAGCAGCTCGGTCACGCGCTTGGCCTGGTCCAGGGTGCGCACGAAGGGGATCATGATCTTGACGTTGCTCAGACCCATGTCGTTGCGCACGCGCTTGAGCGCCTCGCATTCCATCTTGAAGGCTTCGCCAAAATCCTTGGAGATATAGCGCGCCGCACCACGGAAGCCCAGCATCGGGTTTTCTTCATCGGGCTCGTAGCGGCTGCCACCGATCAGCTTGCGGTACTCGTTGGACTTGAAGTCCGACATGCGCACGATGACGGGCTTGGGGTAGAACGCTGCTGCAATCGTGGCCACACCTTCGGTGATCTTGTCCACGTAGAAGGCACGGGGCGAAGCATGGCCACGGGCCACCGATTCGACGGCCTTTTTCAGGTCGGCATCGACAGCCGGGTAGTCCAGGATGGCCTTGGGGTGTACACCGATGTTGTTGTTGATGATGAATTCCAGACGCGCCAGACCCACGCCATCGTTGGGCAGCTGGGCAAAGTCAAAGGCCAGCTGGGGGTTGCCCACGTTCATCATGATCTTGGTCTTGATCGGTGGCATCTCGCCGCGCTTGACCTCGGTGATCTCGGTCTCCAGCAGGCCGTCATAGATGCGGCCGGTATCGCCTTCGGCGCAGCTGACGGTGACCAGGGTGCCGTCCTTCAGCAGGTCGGTGGCATTGCCGCAACCGACGACTGCAGGAATGCCCAGCTCGCGCGCAATGATCGCCGCGTGGCAGGTACGGCCGCCCCGGTTGGTGACAATGGCCGCCGCCTTCTTCATCACCGGCTCCCAGTTCGGGTCGGTCATATCGGTCACCAGCACATCACCGGCTTGGACCTGGTCCATCTGCGAGATATCCGACACCAGGCGCACGCGGCCGGTACCGATCTTCTGGCCAATGGCGCGGCCTTCAGCCAGCACCGTGCCGCTGCCCTTGAGCTTGTAGCGCTGCTCGGCCTGGCCCTTGGACTGGCTCTTCACCGTCTCAGGGCGTGCCTGCAGGATGTAGATCTTGCCGTCGGTGCCGTCCTTGCCCCACTCGATATCCATCGGGCGGGCATAGTGCTTCTCGATCACGATGGCGTACTGCGCCAGTTCATGAACTTCGGCATCGGTCAGCGAGTAGCGGTTGCGCAGCTCGGGGCTCACGTCGGTGGTGCTGACCAGCTTGCCGGAGGCCGCTTTTTCTTCTGGCGTTGCAAACACCATCTGCAGCAGCTTGGAGCCCAGGTTGCGGCGGATCAGCGCCTGCTTGCCGGCTTCGAGCATGGGCTTGTGTACATAGAACTCGTCCGGGTTCACGGCGCCCTGCACCACGGTCTCACCCAGGCCATAGCTGGAGGTGATGAACACCACCTGGTCAAAGCCCGATTCGGTGTCGATGGTGAACATCACGCCGGCGGCGCCCTTGTCCGAGCGCACCATGCGCTGCACGCCAGCCGACAGGGCCACCACATCGTGCTCAAAGCCCTTGTGCACGCGGTAGGAGATGGCGCGGTCGTTGTAGAGCGAGGCGAACACTTCCTTCATCTTGTGCAGCACATCGTCGATGCCCACCACGTTGAGGAAGGTTTCTTGTTGGCCAGCGAACGAAGCGTCGGGCAGGTCTTCTGCCGTGGCCGACGAGCGCACCGCAAACGAGGCCTCGGTATTGCCTGCTTGCAAGGTCACAAAGGCCTCGGCAATGGCTTTTTGCAGATCGAGCGGGAAAGGCTGGGCCTCGACCATGGCGCGGATCTCGGCGCCGACCTGGGCCAGCGCGCGCACATCATCCACATCCAGCGCCGCCAGCTTGGCGCTGATCTTGCCGGCCAGGCCTTCGTGGGCCAGGAACTCGCGGAACGCGTGGGCCGTCGTGGCGAAGCCAGTGGGCACGCGCACGCCTTGCGGCAGCTGCGAGATCATTTCGCCGAGCGAGGCGTTCTTGCCGCCTACGACCTCGACGTCGGTCATTCTCAGGTTCTCAAACGGTACGACCAAGGCGGTCGCGCTGTAGAGGTTGGACATGGTAAAGCTCCGGAAGTAAAAAACTGGCTCAGGCGCCCATGGCCGCTGGAAGGGCTATGGCACGCGCGCATCAACTCCTGCCCGGCCATCAGGGGCTCGGGCATCTGGCTTTGTATTTGTACTGGTAGGCCGGAGTACATGCGGGAAATGTGAATAATGGGCGTCATTGTAGGCGTGCCGCCGCCGTTTTGCTTGCGACTTGCTGAACACGGTGGTCAACAATGACAAAGCCCATCCCTGGCTGTGCGCTGCCTGCGACAGAATTCGTTTGTTACCGCCGATGAAGCATTAGGCTTACCCATGCACCAACGCACCATTTTCTTTATCTCTGATGGCACCGGCGTGACAGCCGAAACCTTTGGCCGCGCCATCATGAAGCAGTTCGACATCACCACCCGCGCGGTGCGCCTGCCCTTTGTGGACACCGTCGACAAGGCCCACCAGGCCGTGCACCAGATCAACCACACGGCCGAGAAAGAGGGCAAAAAACCCATCGTCTTCACCACCTTGGTCGAGCCCGAGACGGTGAAAGTAGTGCATGAGCACTGCAAGGGCCTGGTGATGGACATGTTCGCCACCTTTGTGCAGCCGCTGGAAGACGAGCTGGGCGCCAAATCGCACCACCGCATTGGCCGCTTTACCGACATCAGCGAGAGCAAGGAATACTTTGACCGCATGGAGGCGATCAACTTCAGCCTGGCGCACGACGATGGCCAGACCAACCATGACCTGGCCGGTGCCGATGTGATCCTGGTGGGGGTGAGCCGCAGCGGCAAGACCCCTACCAGCCTGTACCTGGCGATGCAGTTTGGACTGAAGGTCGCCAATTACCCGCTGATCCCCGAGGATTTCGACCGCCAACAACTGCCGCCGGCGCTGATTCCGTTCAAGAAGAAGATCTTTGGCCTGACCATTGCGCCCGAGCGCCTGTCCCAGATCCGCAACGAGCGCCGGCCCGACTCGCGCTATGCCAGCCTGCAGAACTGCCGCATGGAAGTGGCCGAGGCTGAGTCGATGATGCGCCGCGCCGGCATCCAGTGGTTGTCCACCACGCACAAGTCGATCGAAGAGATTGCCGCCGTGGTGATGCAGGGATTGAAGCAGGACGAGTAAGCAAGACGCTGACCTGTGCATCCATACCGGATGCGCAGCGTTACCGTTGCTTCGCACAGCTTTACAGCAGGGCCTGTGGGCGCCTGCTATAACCAAGGGCTTGCGGCCCGGTTGATGGGCCGCCGCCGAGGAGTTCGACCATGAACACAAAATTGTCTATTTTTGCCAGCGCCTGTCTGACTGCCACGCTGCTGGCCGCCCTGCCCGCCCAGGCCGCCAAGCCGGGCGCTTTTTCCGTGACCGAGACCAAATCCGCCATTGGCAACAAAGCCGCCAAGCCGCCCCGCACCAAGGACCGCTGCATTGGCCCCGAGCTGGTCGACAAGGATGGTTTTCTCTACCCCGACCTGATCCTGTCCAAGCATTTCAGCCAGTGCCGCATCAAGGACAGCAAGCTGCTGGACAAGAACACCAAGACCTGGACCGTCGCTTGCGGCAAGATGCTGACCGCCCAGGCCAAGCAGGTCAACACCGGCGAGGATTTCCATCTGCATATCGATGCCGCCTTGCTGGGTGGCGCGATGAAGCAGACCCTGGACTACGAAGCCCAGAGTTTGAAGCGCCAATGCACGCCTGAGGACGAGCCGCTGGAATAAGCGCAGTCCCATAGTGCAGAACAGGACCCAGGCCGGGCTGCCCGCTCAGTGCTGCGCAAACAAATACTGCGCCGTGCCATCCGGTGCCTGGGCCGCATAGCAGCCCACACCCCAGACGCGGGCAATCACCTCCGGCGTCAGCACCTCGTGTACAGGCCCATGCAGGCAGCTACCGCCATGCACCAGCAGCACATCGTCGGCATAGCGCAAGGCCAGGTTCATGTCATGCACCACGGCAATCACGCCCAGGCCTGCCCCAGCCGATTGTTCGCCATGCGCCCTCTCCCGCAGCAAGGCCATGGTCTGGTGCTGCCAGGCCAGGTCCATCGCGGCCGTCGGCTCATCGAGCAGCAGCCAGCGCGCACCGCCGCAAGCCGCAGGCTCCCACAGCTGCGCCAGCACCCGTGCCAGATGGGTGCGGGCCCGCTCGCCGCCTGACAGGGTACGCACGCTGCGCTCGGCAAACTGGCTGACCTCTGTCAGCGCCATCGCGCGCGCCACAATGCCCGCCTCGTCGGTGCTGGGCCTCAGGCGGTGCGTGTAACGCCCCAGCTCCACAACCTCTTGCACCGTAAAGTCAAAAGCCACGCCGCCATCCTGCATCATCATCGCGCGGCGCTGGGCCAGTTGCTCGGATGTCCAGCGCGAGAGCGGCACACCATCAAAAAACAGCTGGCCGCCATGGGGCTGCCACTGGCCAGTCATGGTGCTGAGCAGGCTGGACTTGCCCGCGCCATTGGGCCCGACGATGGCCGTCACCCGGCCCGCCTCGATGCGGGTGTCCAGGCTGACCAAGGTATCGCCACCGGGTACACCAATGGCGAGCTGGTCCAGGTGCCAGTTGCTGGTGGGCGCGGGCTGACCCGCTGCTACGCTATGTGCAGAGCGGGCGCCAGCGCCAAAGGCTTTAAAGGGATTGAACATCTGCTGCACCCCTTACAACAGGCGCCGGAACTGGCGCAGCATGGCCAAAAACAGCGGCACCCCCACCAGCGCGGTGAGCACGCCCAGCGGCAGCTCGGCCGGCGCCACCACGGTGCGCGCAAAGGCATCGGCAAACACCACCATTGCAGCGCCCAGCAGGGCCGATGCCGGCAGCACCACGCGGTGGTCCGGCCCGGCCAGCATGCGCACCCAGTGCGGGGCCACCAGGCCGATAAAGCCGATCATGCCGCAGCCGGCCGTGATGCAACCCACGACCAGCGCCGCCAACACGACAGCCAGGCGTTTGGTGCGCTCCACCCCAACGCCCATCAGGCTGGCCTGCGCCTCGCCCAAAGCAATGGCATTGAGTGGCTGGGCCAGGCGCTGGGCCATCGCCATGGCCACCGCAACCACCACGCAGGCGGTGATCGCTACCGGCCAGCGGGTGCTGCCCAGGCTACCCATCAGCCACAGCTGCAGGTTGCGCAACTGTTCGTCGGTCGACAGAAAACTCAGCAGCCCCAAGCCCGCCATCGCCAGGGCATTGATAGCCACGCCCGCCAGCAGCATCACCCCAATGCGGGTGCCACCGCCGGTTTGGGAGAGGCCATAGATCAGAAAGGTGGTAACCAGGCCACCCGCAAAAGCGGTCAGCATCAGCGGCCAGCTGCCCAGGCTCCGCGGCAGGCTGGGAAACCACAGCGCGCCCATCACAATCAGCGCCGCCGCCGCCAGGGCCGCGCCACTGCTCACCCCTATCAAACCCGGGTCGGCCAGTGGATTGCGAAACAGCCCCTGCATCAGCGCACCGGCCAGGCCCAGGCCCGCGCCGGCCGCCAGGCCCATGATGAGGCGCGGCAAGCGGATGGTGGCAAACACCAGCTGCTCGGTGCTGGCACCCGGACTGGCTGCACCTGTGCCCTGCCACCAGTGCAGCCAGGCGTTCCAGGTGATGCCCGGCAGGCGCGCGGCGTCAATCGCAAAGGCGCCCTGCCCGGCCGCAAACACAAAGGCGGCTAGCACCAACAAGGCCATCAGGCCCAGGGTGCTGGATTTTTTTAGCCGCCGATGCGGCCGCCTGGCGCCCCGCCGCTGCACTGCCAGGCTGGCGGTGCCCGGTGGCGGCGTGGGGGTTGAAGGCGGTGGCGGCACGGCATGCAGGCCGGCTGCCCCCTGGGGGCTGTGGTGGCCGGCGTGGCCCGCAGCCACCGCAGTGGCACGCACACGCGCCGCTTCGCTCATGGCTGGATGGCCAGCAAGCCCTGGTGCAGCGCTTGGATGGCTTGGGGCAAGCGCGGGCCATAGCCCAGCAGCTGGCTCGCTTCCAGCGCCACCATGGACTTGTTCTTAAACGCAGGGGTCAGGGCGAGCTCGGGGCGTGCCCAGAACTTCTCCGCACCGCCCACAGCCTCCAGGCCCTGGGTGGTGGTCACAATCACCTGCGGAGCCGCCTGCGCCATGGCCTCGGCCGTCAGCGGCCGGTAGCCGTTAAAGCCCTGCATCACATTGGTGGCGCCGCCCAGGCGCAGCAACGCATCAGCCGCCGTGGCCTGGCCTGCCACCTGGGGCGTGCCGCTGTGCGCCAGCACAAACAATGCACGCGGTGCGCGGCCGGCGGCCACGCTGGCACGCACTTTCGCCTGGGTCTCGTCCCACTGGGTTTGCAAGCGTTGCGCCAGCTGCTCGGCCTGCGCCTGCTTGCCAGTCGCTTGGCCCACCAGGCGGATCTTGCGCAGCACCTCGTCCCAGCTGTGGTCAGACTGCACCAGCGCTACCGTCACCCCGGCTTGCGCAATCTGCTGCAACACCACCGGCGGGCCAGCCTCCGTCGTGCCGATCACCGTATCGGGCTTGAGCGAGAGCACGCCCTCGGCCGCCAGTTGGCGCACGTAGCCGACCTTGGGCGTTTTGTCGGCCGCTTCCGGGTAGTTGCTGGTGGTGTCGCTGCCCACCAGCAGTGGCTCGGCGTCCAGCAGGTAGATGATTTCGGTCAGCGCGCCACTGAGGCTGATCAGGCGCTTGGCGGCCAGTGGGGGCTGCACGCCCACAAAAGGCTGCATCACAGATTTGGCACCCGCATCGGCCACCGGCCGGGCGGGCTGTGCCCACAGCGGGCCCGCCAAGGCCGCAGCGGCAGCGCCACCCGCCCAGGCCAGGCAATCACGTCGATTCAATGATGGCATCTGGCACTCCTCAAGCGCTCACCGGCTCGGCATTCAGGCGCGGCAGGCCCGTGGCCAGCGCACGCCACGAGGCCAGCTCCGGCTTGCCGGGCTTGCGGGCGCCAAAGAACATGGCCATCAGGTCGCCGTAGGCATCGAACACCTCAACCGAGGTGACGGTGCCATCGCTGGTGGGTTTTTCCACCAGCCAGGCATGGGCAATCAGATCGCTGCGCAGATGCAGGTTAAAGCCCTGGTCCAGCACATTGATCCATTCGGCATTGGGGCTGCTCATGGGCTCGATGCGCTGCACCGGGCCAGTGTGGATCTGGATGCAGCCACCGCTGCTGACAAACACCATGATGGGGGTGGAGGAAAAGCTCGCCTCGTTGAGCAGCGCTGTCACGCTGTCTTTGGCCAGCGGCCAGGCAAACTGGCCCTGCACCAGGCGGAAGGACTGCTGGCGCTCAGCCCCCGCTTTTTTGATGATGCTGAAGAACTCATGCGTGTCCTTCATGCCCGCCCACGCGGCCTGCAGCGCAGCCACATCGACGCTGCTGTCGGCCGGCACGCTGACGGGCTTGCGCGGCGTGGGCGCGTCAAAGCCCGGCAGGTTGGCAGAATCCGCGCCTGCAGCCACCGCAAAGCGCTCTACCAGCGCCTGCCAGGCTTGCAAGTTGCTGGCATCGCGGGCGTAGACCTTGTGCACCGCCCGGCCTGCACGATTGTAAAACTGCAGGCTGCGCAGCACCGTGCTGCCGCCATGGGCGGAGGTCTCGGTCACCGCAAAGCCGGCATGCCAGCTCGCAAAAAACAGGCGCAGGTCAATGTCTTCGTTCAGCGCAATGCCGACCTGGGCACCCAGCTCACCGCCGGCGCTGAGGTTGGCGTAGACGCCGGTTTTCTCATGCACGGTGCTGGCATTGCGGGTCAAGGCCATCACCGGGCCGCAGGCTTCCAGTGCCTTGAGCACCTCCACCCAGGCGCCCTCTGGCGCTGCCAGCGGCTGCACTTGCAGGCTGCCGCCCTCTGCCTGCCATTGCTGGGCATGGGCGGCGATGGCTTCTCCTTCGCTGCTGCCTGCGGCCTCGGCCGCTTCCTTGGCACGCAGGCCCTTGGCACGCTCTGCGGCAAAGGCGGTGCGGATCTGTGCTGCACGTGCAGCCGTCAAAGCTGCCGGCGCAGCGCTGGGGGACGGGGATGGGTTCATGGGGGACTCCTTATTGAAAAACGGGCAGCGCGCAGAAGGCGCGCGCTGCCGCACACACGCGCCGTTAGAACTCGGCGACCAGGCTGACCTTGAGCGAGCGGCCAGGCTGGGTGTAGCCATCGATAAAGGCAGCATTCGAGGCCACGCCGCGCACATCGGCCCAGCGCCAGTACTTCTTGTCGGTCAGGTTGTAGAGGCCGACATTCAGGCGCAGATCCTTGCGGATGCGCCACTGCGTAGTTAGATCCACCACCGTGGCCGAAGGACTGAGGAACTGCGCGCCCGTGCTGGGGTTGGTCGTGTCCTTGGCCTTTTTGCCCTGGGTGTAGTTCAGGCCCAGTTGGGCGGTCCAGGCGGCGGCATCAGCACGCAGGCCCACCGTAAAGCGCTGCGGGTCGATCGACGACAGCGGCTCAGCGCTGGTACGGTCACGCCCCTGGGTACGGCCCCAGGAAAACGGCGTGCTCCAGCCGATGCCGGCATAACGCCCCCAGTCAGCATGGCCCTTGACTTCAAAACCGCTGATGTTGACCCGGCCCCGGTTGACCGACTGGAAGACCAAAGGATTGGACGGTGAGCCCACGCCACCGACCTGCACCAGGTCGTCGATAAAGTCCTTGTAGCGGCCGGTGAAGGCCGCCACATCCAACGCGACATTGCCCAGGCGGCCCCGCACGCCCAACTCCAGGTTCTGGCTGGTTTCCGGCTTCAGGTCAGGGTTGGGGATGGTCTTGTAGTTGGCAACGGGGTTTTCAAAGAAGGCGTTGACCTGGCCGGCGTTGGGCGCGCGGAAGCCCTTGGCATAGTTGCCAAACACACTCCACTCAGGGTTGACGCGGTACATCACACCCAGCTTGGGCGAGGTGGCATTGCCCGACAGCGACACCGCATTGGCGCCAAAGCCAGCCTGGTCGGCCTTGATGCTGAAGTGGTCGTAACGCAGGCCTGGCGTGAAGGTCCAGTTGCCCAGCACCAGCTCATCTTGCGCATACAGCGCCCAGCTCGATTCGGTGGTGTCGGGGAAGCGCTTGAGCGGGAAGGTTTCGCCGACCGGCGGTGTGATACCCGTCTGCAGGTTCTCGACATCGCTGCGCACATAGTCGATGCCGTAGGTGATCTTCTGCGCCAGGCCCGCATCGCTGCGCAGCAGCTTGCTGGCCTGCACATTGGCCTGCCAGGTCTTTTCCTGGTAGGTCACATCGCGGGTGCGGTCGGCGGCCGTCAGGCGGTCTTCGTAGATGAACTCGCGCGAATCGGCGTTCTGGTAGCTCAGGCTGGCCTTGATGTCGTCGAACACCGGCGCGCTCAGGTTGCGCCACTCGCCGGCCCAGCTGCCGCGACTGCGCTTCATGTCCGTGGTCGCGCCGGAATCGATGACTGCGGCCGCTGCGGTGACGGGCGGCGCCGTGCGCGCGGTATAGAGCTGGTAGTCGGCCTTTTTGTCGACATGCTCTACTGTGAAGGTGTGCTTCTGGTCCGCATTGGGACGGACCACGACCTTGCCCAGCACCGAGGCATCCTTGTCGTGCTGCGGGTTGGGGACGGTGCGGCGCGTATCCAGCGTGTCGATATCGCCCATGTTCTTGAGCTCGCGGCTGCGGCCCAGGTTGACGCCCAGCAGCCATTCAACGGTCTCATTGGGCTTGCCCGCCAAGGTCAGACCCAGGTTCTTGCCGGTGCTCTCGCTGTCATAGCCCACGCTGGCGCGGCCGCCAAAGGTCTGGCCGTTCTTGAGCAGGTTGCTGGGCTCATTGGTGATGAAGTTAACCAGGCCCGCCATGCCGTCAGAGCCGTAGAGCGCGGAGGTGGCACCGCGCACTACTTCCACCCGCTGGATCATGCCCACATCCAGGTAGTCGCGGCCAAAAGCATTGGCGCTGAAGACATAGCTGCGTGGCAGGCGAATGCCATCAACCAGCATCAGCACGCGGTTGCCATCCAGCCCCCGGATATTGAAGCCGGAGTTCTGGTCACGCCCGGTGGGGCTGGAGGCCAGGGTAAAGCGCGCCGGCGCACGCTTGACGGAGACATTGGGCATGTCGCGGGCGATATCGCGGATATCGCGCATCTGCTGCTCTTCCATTTGCCGCGCGTTGATGACATCAATGCTCATCGGCAACTCGTCGGGGTCTTGCTCGTAGCGCGAGCCGCTCACGACCATTTCTTTGAGCAAAGGCGCATCAGCCGCAGCCACCAACACCGTGCCGGATGGCTGCGCAGGGCTGCTTGCCGCTGGCGCCTGGGCCTGCGCCACTTGGGCGACGCAGAGCAGTGCGGCCAGTGCCAGCGGTTGCAGAATGAGAGGCTGGCGCGCGGCACCGGGGGTGCGCGGAGCAGGACGGGACGAAGACACGCCATGCGTGTCACAGGTGTGATGAGCAGCCACGGGCCGAGCTTTCAGACAACAAGGGTTGAACAAATAAGCTGGCGATGACACCGCATGCAGGGCATGGGCTGCAGCACGGCTGGCGTGCTGGTCACAGGCTGGCGATGCAACAATTATATGAGAATAGTTCTTATTTATCGAACAGCAAAGCCCTGCAAATACCGGGGCTGCAGCTAATTAGCGACAGATGGCGCAGCTTTGGCTCCTGGAAGCAATGCTTTAATCCGCACAAAAAAAGAAAACCACCCCGTTTGCATCGCAAAGGGGTGGCAGCACGGCAGCATGCCACGGCTATTTTTCTGCCTGGCTTCCAGTACTTCTGGCAGTCAGAGAGAACAGCACCTCACTTCAGCCACTTCTGCGCCTCTTGCTGCAGCACGCCGCGCAACGCCAGCACATCCCAGGTGAACTGCATCACGCGCTGGTAATCAGCATCATCGACCGGCAGCATAAAGCCCAGCTGGTTCACGGGGGTCAAGGGCTTGTCCAGGTAAGCAGCAAACAGGCGCGGATCGGCCTTGCTGTAGTGCAGCGCCTCATAGGTTTCGGTGATCATGGCGTCACCCTTGCCTTCGGCAATCAGGCCAGGGATCTCAGCGTTCTTGTCATGCGTGCTGACCTGGGCATTCTTCAGGTTCTGCAGCACATAGGCCTCGTTGGTGCCGCCGGGGTTTTTGATCACGCGCACGCTGGCCTGGTTCAGGCTTTCAGGCGTCGTGAACTTGTCCTTGTCGGCCGCACGCACCAGGGCCACCTTGCCGAAGGGCGCGTAGCCCGGCAGCATCTGCACCTTGCTAAGCCGCGCCACATTGCGGGTGATACCGCCCACGGCCACATCGAACTTTTTGTCCTGCAGGTCTTGCATCAGCTTGGGCCAGGTGGTATCGACATACTCGACCTTGACGCCCATCTCCTTGGCCATCGCCTCGACCACCTCGATGTCATGTCCCGCGTACTTGCCATCGGCCTTCATCGCAAAGGGGCGGTAGTCGCCCGGGGTGCCGACGCGCAACACCTTGGCCTGCATGATGGCATCCAAGCGGGGGCCGGCCTGGGCAGGCAGGGACAGCGCTGCGACTGCGGTCGCGCCGACGGCCATGGCGGCGAGAACTTTGGTTTTTTTCTGGAACATGGGTACACCTTGCTATGGTCAAGAATCAGGAGGGACGGAGCGCAAAAAAAAGCGTGTACACCCATGCGGTGTACACGCTTTTCTGAGACACGCGGCGCCATTGTGGCTCAGCGCCAGCGCCCTGCCCATCGGGGTTCACCCAAGCGCAGAAGGCGCTGCGGCCATCAATAACGCGAGATCTGGCCTTGGTTGATCTGCACGCGGTCGCCCGGGCGCAGATCGCCGGGGTTGGGCACATCAAAAATGCGCTGGCCGCCATTTTGCAGGTTGATGTGGATGCGGTAGCCGCTCACCGTGCTGCGGCTGCCACCGGACGACTGCTCCAACGCGTTGCCAGCCGCTGCGCCACCGGCCACGCCGGCAGCCGTGGCGGCCATGCGGCCAAAGCCACCGCCTACCTGGTTGCCCAGCACGCCACCAACCACGGCACCCAAGATGGCGCCGACGCCCGAGGTGCTGCGCGACTGCGAGCGCAGCTCTTCAATATTGCCGACGGTGCCGTATTCCATACCGTAAGGCGCTTGCTGTTGCTGCGGGTAGCTGCCCTGCTGCTGCGGTGCCGGGCCTTGCGGGTAGCGGTTGTCATAACGGGGGGGGGCCTGCACGCAGGCGGCCAACACCGAGGTGGCCGCAAGGGCCAGGCCCAGCTTGCCTGCACGTTGCAGCAGGCTGCGCGCGCTTGGATTCGTTTGAGACATTGCGTTCTCCTTTCAGATCACAAAAATGACGAGGGGGTCAGAGCCATCTCGGCCCTGCCAGGTTCCGTACGGAGATGCGGCTTACTTGGTGCCGGTGGAGCCATAGCCCCCGGCGCCGCGTTCGGACACATCGCCAAAATCTTCCACCACCTGAAAGCTGGCTTGCACCACCGGCACGATGACCATTTGCGCCAGGCGCTCCATCGGCTGCAGCACAAAGGCCTGGCTGCTGCGGTTCCAGGCGCTGACCATCAGCTGGCCTTGGTAGTCGCTGTCAATCAGGCCCACCAGGTTGCCCAGCACGATGCCGTGCTTGTGGCCCAGGCCCGAGCGCGGCAGGATCATCGCGGCATAGCCAGGGTCACGCAGATGGATGGCCAGGCCCGTGGGCACCAGTTGCCAGGCATTGGGCTCCAGGGTCAGAGGCGCATCCAGGCAGGCACGCAAATCCAGGCCGGCACTACCAGGAGTTGCGTACTGGGGCAACTGGTCTTGCATGCGGGGGTCGAGAATCTTCAGGTCAACAATCATGGTGGTGGTTCAGCTATCAATGCAGCGAAGGCTAGCATATACATAACGCCCGCCAGCCCAGATGGTGCACAGGCCTACAAGCGTTTACCGTACGCATACAAAGGCAGCCACCACGTCAGCGCTTACGCACCCGGCTACCTCAGCTTTTTTTCGACATCGCTTTCTTCACGCCAGCGATCAGCATCACGATGCCCAGAGGCGGAAAAATAATTCCCAGAATTACCGCGATGGCGATGCCCAGCAGCTTGGGTCCGCTCATCGGCTTGCTGGATGTGGAACGCTCGCCTGCGGGCGCAAAGATAGACGCTGTCGGATGGCGTGCTGCCGAACCCACGGCGGTGGTGCTGCTGCCGCTGCCGCTGTGGCGCTTGTCCTTGCGCGTCTGGTCCATCTGGCGGATGCGGTCGAGCAGTTCCTGGGCCTGGTCGGCAATGGGGCTGCTGGATGTAGCCGATGCTGTTTGCATCTGGGGCTTGCGCAGGCCAGCCTGGCGCTGCGTGCTACTAGTAGAGCGCCCCGTGGCATGGGTCTGCCGGGCCAGCAGCTGCTCCACATAGCGAACAAAATCGCCATCCGGCGGTGTGTCGTAAACCGACGCTGTGTGCCTGTTCAGCAATGCCAATTGCATCTCCCCTTGCGCGCAGCTGGCAAGCCGCTGCAGCGATTGATAGTTTCAAACTCCGACATAGTCACTTTGCATGTCCGCAGCTCGCGCCCTCTGAGAGCGCATTGTGCTTGACATCCAGCGCCCCTACAACGCGCCAGAGGCCGCGCCAGCTGCCTGCACCCGGCCTTGCTTTCTGTCACAATGGCCTCAACTTTTGTCCATGGCGCATCCCCTGCAGCCAAGAAACCCGAAATTTATACAAGGAACCTGCCATGTCGGAATCCCTGATCAAGCATACCAACGAAGCCAGCTTTGAAGCCGATGTCATGCAACCGGACACCAATGTGTTGGTGGACTTCTGGGCCGAATGGTGTGGCCCTTGCAAGCAAATCGCGCCCGTGCTGGAAGAAGTCTCGGTGAGCTACAAGGACAAGCTGCAGGTCGCCAAGGTGAATGTGGATGAGAACCGCGCCATCTCGGCCAAGTTCGGCATCCGCGGTATTCCTACCTTGATGCTGTTCAAGAACGGCCAGTTGGCTGCCACCAAGGTGGGCGCGCTGAACAAGGCGCAACTGACGGCCTTCCTGGACGAGCAACTCGCCTAAATCCAGCGCTCGTCGCATGCACAGCCCCTGCGCAAGGGGCCTTGCCTAGCGGCGATAGCCAGCAAAGCACGGTTTTTACCGTGCTTTTTGCTTTTCTCAAGCATTTGATTTTTCTATATTTTTATAAAAATATCGAAATCTCTAGCTGCTCGCTGTCGCGCCTGATACATATAGTTGATAATTCAGGCGGGATGTTCTTGCGGCAACCTGTCTATAATCGGCCTTCAGATCACCGATCTAATTCCATCCAAGAATAGATCAAGCATGGTCTCCGGCTTCGCGGTCTCCCGCTTATTGCACCGGCTCTGCATCCCCCCTACCTCTAACAGTTACTCCGTTCTGGAGTCTATCCATGCACTTAAATGAGCTCAAGGCACTGCATGTGTCTGAAGTCCTCAAGCTGGCAGACGAGCTTGAAATTGAAAATACCGGCCGCATGCGCAAACAGGAGTTGATGTTTGCGATCATCAAAAAGCGCGCCAAAGCGGGTGAACAGGTTTTCGCCGATGGCGTTCTGGAAATCCTGCCCGACGGATTCGGCTTTCTGCGCAGCCTCGACACGAGCTTCACGGCCAGCACCGACGATATCTATATCTCCCCCAGCCAGGTGCGCCGCTTCAATCTGCACACCGGCGACATGATCGAAGGTGAAGTGCGCACGCCCAAGGATGGCGAGCGCTACTTTGCCTTGACCAAGCTCGACCAGGTCAACGGCCTGCCGCCAGAGCAAAACAAGCACAAGATGATGTTCGAGAATCTGACGCCGCTGTTCCCCAAGGAACAGATGCGTCTGGAGCGCGACATCAAGGCCGAAGAAAACATCACCGGCCGCCTGATCGACATCATTGCGCCCATCGGCCGCGGCCAACGCGCACTGATCGTGGCAGCGCCCAAGAGCGGCAAGACGATGATGATGCAGAGCATTGCGCATGCCATCACCGCCAACTACCCCGATGTGCACATGATGGTGTTGCTGATCGACGAGCGTCCGGAAGAAGTGACGGAAATGCAGCGCTCGGTCAAGGGCGAGATCATCGCATCGACCTTTGATGAGCCTGCCGCCCGCCACGTTCACGTGGCCGAAATGGTCATCGAGCGCGCCAAGCGCCTGGTGGAAATGGGCCAGGATGTCGTCATCATGCTGGACTCCATCACCCGTCTGGCCCGCGCCTACAACAACGTCGTGCCTTCGTCGGGCAAGGTGCTGTCCGGTGGTGTGGATGCCAATGCGCTGCAGCGCCCCAAGCGCTTCTTTGGCGCGGCCCGCAATGTCGAAGAAGGTGGCTCGCTCACCATCATCGCCACGGCCCTGGTCGATACCGGCAGCCGCATGGACGAAGTGATCTTTGAAGAATTCAAGGGCACCGGCAACAGCGAACTGCACTTGAGCCGCCGCCTGTACGAAAAGCGCGTCTTCCCGGCGATCGAGCTGAACAAGAGCGGTACCCGCCGCGAAGAAATGCTACTCGCTCCCGAGATCCTGCAAAAGACCCGCATCCTGCGCCAGTTCATGTACAACATGGACGAGATCGAGTCCATGGAGCTGATGATCAAGAACATGAAGCAGACCAAGAGCAATGTCGAGTTCTTCGACATGATGCGCCGAGGCGGCTAAACCCGTTCTGCGCTTGCAGGCCTGCCAACCCTCCGCTCCAACGGAGGGTTTTTTTATGCCCGCGTGTGCCAGCGCTCCCCTGCCACCGTTTTTGGCGTTCGGCCAAAGTGGCGTTCAAAGGCGGTGCTGAAGCTGGAGACATGCTGGTAGCCCACCTGAAAGGCCACGCTTGAGACGCGCTGGCCGCTGTCCAGCAGTGCCCAGGCGCGCTCCATGCGGATGCGGGTCAGCATGCGATGGGGGCTGCTGCCAAAAAGCAGGCGAAAGCCGGTTTTCAGCGCGAAAGCATTGGTGCCCACGGCTGCGCATAGATAGGCCACCGTCAAGGGCTGAGCATAGTCGCGCAGCAGGATGTCGCGGGCTTGGAGGATCTTGTCCTGGTCAGCGGGGCGCAAAAGGGCCGAGGTGCTGGGCGGCGGGCGCAGCTGGCGGGTCTGCTCGGACAGCAGACTGAGGGCGGCGATCTGGATACCCAGCAGCGAGCCTCGCTCATCCTCCTTCGTTTGCGCATGCCTGGGCAGCAAGGCGGCAGCCCATTGCGAGGTGCTCGCACCATAGGCGCCAAAATGCAGCGCGCGCGCTGATTGGTCAAAGCGCACGCCATCAAGCAAGTCAGCCAGGCCATAGCGCTGCAGCACCGCCTCATCGGCCACCAGCCGCAGCTGGCGCAGCGTTTGCCCAGCCGGAAAGCAGCGTTCGCCGCGCACGCTGGCGAACGCAGCCAAGGTGCTGTGGCCCGCGACAAAATCAAAGCGCTGGCCATCCACGCCGGTGGTGCTGGACTGTCCTTGCAGCGCCACCGTCAAGGTCAGGCAGCGGTTGTCGCGCTCCAGCAAGCTGGTCTGCTGCAAGGGCTGCTGGGCCCGGTAATCCATGTAGACAAGGGCCAGGCCCGGCTCGATCTGCAGCCGGTCGGTGACGCAGTGGCCGAGCGTTGCAGGCAGGCTCGAACGCCACCATGCCGATGAACCCAGGCGCTGGGGGGCGCTCACATCTGCGGAGCTAATTCGGTAGACCAAGACTGCCTTTCTTGTGGTCGCACGCGGCAGCATCGCGAATGACTCCGCCCTGCCAAAGCAATGCTCCGTTTTGCCTAAATCTCAAATGATAGCTATTTGCATTGGAGATTTACAGTGAATGCTCTATCTCCACTTGCGAGCATCCGGACCCCAACCATGGCACATCCTCTTCTCTCCAGAGCCACCTCACTTTCTCTCCAATCCAGAGCGGAGGCCTGAACATGCGAATGGGTTTTCAAACCGAACACCCCTTGCAGCCCCTGTGGCGCCTGGCCGCCATTCCGCTGCAAACCCAGGCCTTGGAGCAAGCTTTGGCTCACCAACTGTTTGACCACCTGCGCCAGCCGGCGAGCGCGCGCGCCGTCGCAGAGCGCCTGGGGTTGCACGCAGGGGCCTGTGCGGTATGGCTGGAGCTGCTGTGGAGCATGGAGTTGCTGAGCCGCCAGCAGCCGGTCTCCGCAGCCAGCGGCACCGCAGGCGATGCGCTGTTCAGCAGCTCCGCGCTGGCCCAGCGCTATTTTCTGGAAGACGCACCCGACTACTGCGGCCAGGCCTGGCAGTACCGCCAACAGGCCCTGTCCGGCCTGGCGGCGCAGTGGCCGCAGTGGCTGGAACAGGGCAGCGTCGACATGAGCGCAGCACCAGGCAGTTGGGCCCAGGCGGCCCGGGTACAGATTGGGCAGGAGCAGCGTGCGATCACGGTGCCAGCCATTGCGCACCTGCTGGCACAGCTGGGCCCCTTGCCCGCCAGCGGGCGCTTGCTGGATCTGGGCGGCGGCCCTGGCCATGTCGGCATGGCGCTGGCCCAGCAACTGCCCCAATGGCATGGCATGGTCTGCGATGAGCCTGCCACTGCGGCGGTGGCGGCGGAGAACATAGCCCAGGCCGGCTTGGCGGCGCGTATGCGAGCGCAGGGCTGCGATGTGCAGCAACAGGACTATGGCCAAGGCTATGACCTCATCTGGTGCTCTTCGGTGCTGCACTTTCTGCGCGACCCCGCCCAGGCCGTGCGCGGCATATGGGAGGCCTTGAATCCCGGGGGCCTGCTGCTGCTGGCCCATGCCGAGCGACCCGATGACCCGGCCATGGCTGCCTGTGTCTGGCCGTTTTATGCCGGCCTGGTGCTGCGGGGCCACTACCTGCCTCGCCCGGGCGATATGGCGCAGCACATGACGGCCGCTGGTTTTGGGCAGATCCGCGCGCTGGGGCGGCTGGATTTTCCGATGGCTCCTGTCTGGCTGCATGTGGGCCGCAAGCCTGGTTAGGGACCCTCTGCAAAACTCCCTGCCGTGGTTTGAACGCGGGCTCGGGCGATCCGCCGCGTTGTCTTCCTTGTCAATAGCTACAGCTATTGACTGCAAAAGACGCCTTGCGGCTCATCCCGATCCGCGTCCATCCCGCTTGGCGAGGGTTTTGCAAAGGATCCTTAGAGCGGTATCCATCGACGATTGGTAAATACCGCTGCAGCGCCGCCGAAGGCATCAGTGGAGTGAAGCCAGAGGTTTTTTGACGGAACGGTTAGCCTGTGCAATAATGGAGGGCTTTTATTGCGGAAAGTACGCCCAGTTTACTGGGATGCAAAGGTTGCATCCGGCTTGGCACGGCTCCCGCACTTGACCTAAGGAAGAATCATGAAAGAAGGCATTCACCCAGACTACCGCGAAGTATTGTTCGTGGACCTGTCCAACGGTTTCAAGTTTGTGACCCGCTCCTGCGTGAACACCAAGGAAAACGAAACCTTCGAAGGCAAGGAATACCCGCTGTTCAAGCTGGATACCTCGTCTGAGTCGCACCCGTTCTACACCGGCACCCAAAAGTCGGTGGACAACATGGGCGGCCGTGTGGAGCGTTTCCGCAACCGTTTCGGCAAGAAGTAATTTGCGGGATCCACAGGGTGCAGGCTGGAAAGCCAGGTGCCCTTTGTGTCTTGGCAAGACAAAAGGCAGTGCGAAACCGTACTGCCTTTTTTTATGGACCCGCAGACCATGCGCGGTTCTCCTACCTTTTCGGCGCAGGGCCTGATAAGCTCCTGAGCCTTGCCCCCTCTGGTACCCCGGTGTGAATTTTCCGACCCCTGCCATCGTCTCCCAAGCCGCTGTACGCCCCCTGCCGCGTGCACTCCTGCTGCTGCTCTGCCTGGCCTATGTGGTGCCCGGCTTTGTAGCCCGCGCGCCCTGGAAGACCTTGGACATCACCAGCTTTGGCTACGCCATGGCGCTGGCGGAAGGACGCACGCCCTGGCTCGCACCGGAGATTCTGGGCCTGAGCCCTGATACCGAAGGCCTCATTCCCTACTGGCTGGGCGCCTGGGCCATCCAGGCCTTTGGCGACGTCATCTCGCCTGAGCTAGCCAGCCGCTTGCCCTTTGCCGCCCTGCTCTGGCTGGCCCTGATGGCCACCTGGTATGCCGTGTACTACCTGGCCCGCAGCCCCGGCGCCGGCCCGGTCGCCTTTGCCTTTGGGGGCGAGGCCAACGAGATTGACTATGCCCGTGCCATGGCCGACGGCGGTCTGCTGGCGCTGATTGCCTGCCTGGGCCTGGCCCAGCCCTCGCACGAGGCCAGCAGTTATGTGGTGCAACTCTCCGGCGTCTGCTTTGTGTTCTACGCAGCCGCCTGCATCCCCATTCGCTTTGCCACGCCGCTGTGCGTGGGCGCCATTGGTCTGGTGATGCTGGCCCTCAGCGGCGCGCCCACCTATGCGGTCTGCCTGGGCCTGGGCGTGGCCTTGATTCTGGCGCTGACCCCTGTCGATGCCAAGCTGCGTGCGCGCAGCCTGCAGGCCGCTGGCGTGTTTGCGATTCTGGGTGTGGCCGCCTTGTTGCTGGCTGTTTACCTGCACCAGTGGCAATGGCGGATTTTGCCGGCCGAAAACTTCCGCCAACTGCGCCCGCTGTTTGAGTTGGTGGTCTGGTACGTCTGGCCCGCCTGGCCGCTGGCGCTGTGGTCGCTGTGGATCTGGCGCCGCCAGGTCGCAGACTGGCGCTTTGTGCACCGCCATCTGTGGCTGCCCATCCTGCTGGTGGGGCTGGCGCTGGTCAACACCGTCATCACCACGCCATCCGACCGCGCCTTGCTGCTGGGCCTGCCTGCTTTCGCGGCGCTGGCAGCCTTTGCGCTGCCCACCTTTCGCCGCGCCATGGCCGCGCTGATCGACTGGTTCACCCTGCTCTTTTTCAGCGCGGCGGCCATCACCATCTGGGTGATCTGGTTGGCCGTTTATACCGGCACGCCCGCCAAGCCTGCAGCCAACGTGGCCCGCATCGCGCCTGATTTTGTCGCCCAGTTCTCGCTGCCTCAGTTTGCCATTGCCGCGCTGGCCACCTTGGCCTGGTGTGCCCTGGTGTTCTGGCGCGCCCGCCGCAACCGGCCGGAGATCTGGCGCAGTCTGGTGCTGCCTGCCGGCGGCACGGTGCTCAGCTGGATCCTGCTGATGAGCATCTGGATGCCCATGCTGGACTACGGCCGCAGCTACACCGCTCAGGTGCAGGCGCTGGCCAAGGTACTGCCAGCGCCCATGTCAGCCGGCTGTGTGGCTGCCTGGGGCCTGAGCCGCTCGCAAATTGTGGCCATGCAGGCCCAAGGTGGCTGGAAGCTCAAGACGCTGACGGACCCTGCCAGCCAATCCTGCAACTGGCTGGCCATGCCGCTGGAATCGCAGCGCACGCCGAGCAACGAGGTGCTGGGCCCCGAGTGGCAGCGCATCGCCGCCGTGGCACGCCCGACCGACAAGAACGCGGAGATCGTCATCTACCGTCGTCAAGCGAATTGACGGTGTCTATGCGGGAGCGTTGGACGCGCCTGCTGGCAGGCCGCGATATGCGGGTGCTGGCCAAGCATGCGGGCACGGTGTTTGTGGGGCAGATCGCCGTCATGGGCTTTGGCGTGGTCGACACCATCGTCGCCGGTCGCCATGCCGAGGCCTCGCTGGCCGCGCTGTCGGTGGGCTCGGCTATCTTCGTCACGGTCTATGTCTCGCTGATGGGCCTGTTGCAGGCGCTGATGCCGATCTGGTCGGAGATGCACGGCGCCCGCCGCCATGCGGACATTGGTGCGTCCCTGCGCCAGTCGCTCTATATCTGCCTGGCGGCTACCTTGCTGGGCTGGGTCGTGCTGTTCAACCCCGCGCCCATCCTGCGCTGGACCGAGGTGCCCCAAGAGCTGCAGGCTTTGGTCAAAAGCTACCTGGCCATCATCGGCTGGAGCCTGCCCGCTGCGTTGCTGTTTCGCATCTTCAGCACCTTGAGCCAGTCGCTGGGCAAGCCCAAGATGGTCACCTGGCTGCAGGCGATGTCGCTGCTCATCAAGCTGCCGCTGTCCATCTGGTTCACCTTTGGCGGTCTGGGCCTGGCACCCATGGGCGTGCTGGGCTGTGCCTGGGCCACCTTTCTGGTCAATTTTCTGCTCTGCGGTCTTGGCTGGTGGTTGCTGCGCAGCCAGGCCGTGTATGCGCCGGCTGATATCTGGCGCCGCCTGGAGCGGCCCCACTGGCCCACGTTGGCGCAGTTTGCGCAATTGGGCATACCGGCCAGCCTGTCGATCCTGGTCGAGATCACCTCGTTCACCTTGATGGCGCTCTATGTGGCGCGCATGGGCACTGCCTCATCGGCTGCGCACCAGATTGCCGCCAATGTTACGGCGCTGATGTACATGGTGCCGCTGTCGCTGGCCATTGCGACCAGCGCCCGCGCCAGCTATTGGCGCGGTGCGGGGGACGAAGTGCGGGCGCGCCAGGTGGTATTTCTGGGGCTGTTCAGCGCCATGGGCCTGGCCACCACGCTGGCTGCGCTGGTCTGGCTGACCAAGGGCTGGATCGTGCCCATCTACACCACCACCCCGGAGGTCGCGTCCATTGCGCTGAGCCTGCTGGGCTGGGTCAGCCTCTACCACCTGGCCGATGCCAGCCAGACGGTATCGATCTTTGTGCTGCGCAGCTACCGCATCACCGTCACGCCGCTGCTGGTGTACTGCAGCTTGCTCTGGGGCGTGGGCCTGTGGGGCGGTTTTCAGCTGGCCTACCACGGCATCGCGGGCCGCCCGGCCATGGACTCCCCGGTTGCGTTCTGGATGTGCGCCGCCTATGCGCTGGTGCTGGCTGCGGTCTGCTTTGTGGTCCTGCTGCAGCGCGTGACCAGGAACGCGGTGCAACAGGGACCGTTCAACCCTGTTTAGACCAGCTCTTCGGCGAGCTGCTTGCGCACCCGCGACGGCGGGAACACCACGCTGAACTCCGAGCCCTTGCCGATCGTGCTGCGGATCTGCAGCTGCGCACCGTGGCGCTGCAGCACATGCTTGACGATGGCCAGGCCCAGACCGGTGCCACCGGTATCGCGCGAGCGGCTGCGGTCCAGGCGGTAAAAGCGCTCGGTCAGGCGCGGGATGTGCTCAGGCGCAATGCCCGGGCCGGTATCGGTGACGCTGATACGCCCCGAGCCATCGGGCTGGCGCCCGAACTGCACGCGAATCTCGCCGCCTCCCGGCGTGTAGCGCACGGCATTGTTGACCAGGTTGGACAGCGCGCTTTGCAGCTCGTTGCCGGCACCGGCCAGCTCATAGCGGTCAGCGTCGGCTTCGGCTTCCGGAAAGAACAGCTGCAAGGGCTTGTCACCTTCCTTGGCAATCATCCGTGCCAGGCCATGCGCATCTTCCTCACAGCGCCTGAGCAGGCTGCCCACGCTGACCCATTCGTTGAGGCTGGGCGGCGGATTGCCTTCCAGCCGCGACAAGGTGAGCAGATCGACCACGAGGCCCTGCATGCGGTGCGCCTGGTTGGACATCAGCCCCAAGTACTGGGTGCGCTCTTCTGCGCTGAGCGGCAAGGTCTGCAGGGTTTCGATAAAGCCGGTCAGCACCGTCAGCGGCGTGCGGATTTCATGCGAGACGTTGGCGACAAAGTCGCGCCGCATCGCATCGGCCTGCTCCAGCGAGGTGACATCGCGCGAGAGCAGCAGCTTGCGGTTGCCGCCATAGGGGAACATCTGCACGGACATGCGCATCGGACTGGCCGCACGCATCACCGGGCTGGCCATCACCACATCCTTGCTGAAGTTGTTGGCATTGAAATAGCCGATGAACTCCGGCGCGCGTACCAGGTTGGTGATGACCTGCATGTGGTCACGCTCCAGGTTGAAGCCAAAGTGGTCGCAAGCGGTCTGGTTGCACCACTCGATATGGCTGTGCTCGTCGAGCAGCACCACCCCGTTGGGAGAGGCCTGGATGGCCGTCAGCACCTGGTGCAGGCGATCATCGGACTGGGCCTCATTCTTTTGGAGCTGGCGCACTAGGCGGCGCGCGCGGTCTGCCGCCTCACCCCACATGCCCAGCAACTGGGGGGCGCTGTCGGCATCGCCGTGCCGCAGCCAGACCACCACCTTGTTACCTCGCCACAAATCCGTGACGAACCAGCACCAGGCACCGATGACAGCCGCCATCAGTGCGCCGGGCAGCTGCGCCAGCCACCATCCCAGAGTTGCGCCCAGGGCCTGAAAAACCAAAAAACTGACAATGCGAAACAGCATGTGCGTCCAACACCAAAAACGAAAAAAAGGCTGCGTCCAGCGCAGCCTATGAAAACCAAAGGTGCCTGGATGCGGGAGTATTCTCGCACCTCAGGCACGGTGCGAGGCTATGCCCGCTGAAGGGCTTGCGGTTGGCCGGTGATGCGGTAGCCGGCACCACGCACGGTCTCCACCATCACATTGGCAGCGCCCAGGGCCTCGCGCAGGCGCTTGACATGGACGTCCACCGTGCGTTCTTCGATGAACACATGGTCACCCCAGACCTTGTCCAGCAGCTGTGAGCGCGAGTGGACGCGTTCGGCATGCTTCATCAAAAAGTGCAGCAGTTTGAACTCGGTGGGCCCCAGCTTGAGCAGCTCACCCTGGAAGGTCACGCGGTGCGTGGCCGCATCCAGAACCAACTCGCCAATCGTCACACTGTCGTTGACCTGCTCGGGAATGCGCCGGCGCAGCACCGCACGGATGCGGGCCAGCAGCTCCTGGGTCGAGAATGGCTTGGTGATGTAATCATCGGCACCGGCGTCGAGCCCGGCGATCTTGTCAGGCTCATCGCCCCGGGCGGTCAGCATGATGATGGGAATGCCCTTGACCCGGGCATCCGCACGCCATTTGCGCGCCAGCGACAGGCCGCTTTGGCCCGGCAGCATCCAGTCCAGCAAGATCACATCGGGCAGCACCGCATCCAATTCACGCTGTGCGGCATCACCGTCCTCGGCCCAGATCGGCAGGCAGCCGTTGTGGCGCAGGTTCACTGCGATCAACTCGGCAATCGCGGGCTCGTCTTCGACAATGAGTACGCGTGGCAGTTTTTTCATAACTCAGGCTCTACAAAACACTCGATTCAATTTCTTGCATGGTGGTGTGGCGCACATCAATACCCTTGACCAGGTAAATGATGAGTTCGGCAACGTTCTTGGAGTGGTCGCCGATGCGCTCGATCGCCTTGGCCAGGAACAGCAGGTCCAGGCTGGGCGAGATCTTGCGGGGATCTTCCATCATGTACGTGATCAGCTTGCGCACAAAACCGTCGAACTCGGCGTCGATCAGGTCGTCCTCCTTGAGGATCGACACAGCGGCCGTGGTGTCCAGGCGGGCAAAGGCGTCCAAGGTCTTGCGCAGCAGGCCCGATGCCAGCTCGGCGGCTACCCGCAGATCCGAGGTGGGCAACGAGCGGGCAGCGCCACTGTCGATGATGGAGCCGACCATGCGGGCCATCTTGTGGGCTTCGTCACCCATGCGCTCCAGGTTGGCCGTGGCCTTGGAGAACGCGATCAGCAAGCGCAGGTCGCGGGCGGTGGGCTGGCGACGGGCGATGATGGTCGACAGTTCGTAGTCGATATCGACTTCCATCTGGTTGACGCGCTTTTCCTGTTCTTCAACCCGTGCCACGGCTTCGGTGCTGAACTGCGACAGCGCATAGATGGCCTGCTGGATCTGGGACTCGACCAGACCGCCCAGCTCCATCACCCGCGAGGAGATGCTGTTGAGCTCGCTGTCGAACTGCGATGAGAGATGTTTTTCTGTCATATCAGGCTCTTTTCGTTGTAGTGATTGGCGTGACCGCGCCGGCTTAGCCGAAACGACCGGTGATGTAGTCTTCGGTCTCTTTGCGCTGGGGCTTGAAGAACATCTGCTCGGTAGCACCGAATTCCATCAGGCTGCCCAGGTACATGTAGGCGGTGAAGTCGCTGCAACGTGCCGCTTGCTGCATGTTGTGGGTCACGATCACCACGGTGTAGTCGTCCTTCAGCTCGGCGATCAACTCTTCGATCTTGGCCGTGGAGATGGGGTCCAGCGCCGAGCAAGGCTCGTCAAGCAACAGCACTTCGGGCTTGATCGCGATGCCGCGGGCAATGCACAGACGTTGCTGCTGACCACCGGAGAGGCCCGAGCCGCTTTGGTTCAGCTTGTCCTTGACTTCGGTCCACAGCGCAGCCTTGCGCAGCGCCCATTCGACGCGCTCTTCCATGTCGCTCTTGCCCAGGTCTTCGAACAGCTTCACACCAAAGGCGATGTTGTCGTAGATGGACATGGGGAACGGCGTGGGCTTTTGGAAGACCATGCCGACCTTGGCACGGATCAGCGCCACGTCTTGCTTGCTGGTCAGCAGGTTTTCACCGTCCAGGCCGATATGACCTTCTGCGCGCTGCTCGGGATAGAGCTCAAACATGCGGTTGAAGGTGCGCAGCAGGGTCGACTTGCCACAGCCCGATGGGCCGATGAAGGCCGTCACCTTGTTTTCCGGGATTTCCAGGTTGATGTTCTTGAGCGCGTGGAACTTGCCGTAGTAGAAGTTCAGGTCACGCACCGAGATCTTGGAGTTCAGTGCACTGGCGTTAGCCGCATTGGTTTTTGTCAACATAGAGTTCACCTGTGAATACTTATTTTTGGCGCGCCAAGCTGCGCGCAAGAATGTTCAGACCCAGAACCGCCATCGTGATCAGGAAGACACCTGCCCAGGCCAGTTGTTGCCAGTTTTCATAAGGGCTCATCGCAAACTTGAAGATGGTGACCGGCAGGCTCGCCATCGGCTTGGACAAGTCGGTGTTCCAGAACTGGTTGTTCAGCGCGGTGAACAGCAGCGGAGCGGTTTCGCCAGCGATACGGGCCACAGCCAGCAACACACCGGTAATCACGCCAGCACGGGCAGCACGCAAGGTCACCATGCTGATGACTTTCCACTTGGGCGTACCCAGGGCGTAAGCGGCTTCACGCAGGCTCGATGGCACCAGGATCAGCATGTTCTCGGTGGTGCGGATCACCACTGGAATCACGATCAGCGCCAGGGCAATGACACCGGCATAACCGGAGAAACTCTTGAAGCGGATCACGATCATCGAGTAGACGAACAAACCGATCACGATCGAGGGAGCCGACAGCAGAATGTCGTTCACAAAGCGGGTCACCGAAGCGAGCCAGCCGGTCTTGTTGTACTCGGCCAGGTAGATACCGGCCATCACGCCGATGGGGGTGCCGACAAAGGTGGCCATGGTGACCATCACCATCGAGCCCCAGATGGCATTGGCGATACCACCAATTTCATTGGGCGCTGGGGTCATCTGGGTGACCAGGGCCACGCTCAGACCGCCCACGCCCAGGCGCAGGGTTTCCCACAGAATCCACACCAGCCAGAAGACACCGAAGGCCATGGCGGAGAGGGACAGGGCAATCGCGACCTGGTTGACGCGGTTGCGTGCACGGTACTTGGCAGCGCGCTGGCTGGCCAGAGCGGATGCCTGGATCAAGCTTTCGCCGGTGGTCATGAACGGGCTCCTTCATTCTTTTGCAGGCGGCTCAGCATAAATTTGGAGCAGGCCAGGACGATGAACGTGATGAAAAACAGTGCCAGACCCAGGTAGATCAGCGATGCCTGGTGCAGGCCTTCGCCGGCTTCAGCGAACTCGTTGGCCAGGGCCGAGGTAATGCTGTTGGCAGCTTCAAAGATCGACAGCGAGTTGAGCTGGTTCATGTTACCGATCACGAAGGTGACGGCCATGGTCTCGCCCAGCGCACGGCCCAGGCCCAGCATCACACCACCGAACACACCAGTCTTGGTGTAAGGCAGCACGACTTTCCACATCACTTCCCAGGTGGTCGAACCCAGGCCATAAGCGGATTCCTTGAGCAAGGCGGGGGTGACTTCAAACACATCACGCATCACCGATGCGATAAAGGGGATGACCATGATGGCCAGGATCACGCCGGCCGAGAAAATACCGATACCGACCGGAGGGCCGGAGAAGAAGGCTTCCATGTAAGGAACGCCTTGAAACAGGTTCTGCAGCGGCTGCTGCACATAGGTGGCCAACAAGGGACCAAAGACCATCAGACCCCACATACCGTAGACGATGGACGGCACCGCAGCGAGCAGTTCAACGGCGGTACCCAGCGGGCGCTTGAGCCAGACGGGCGAGAGTTCGGTCAGGAACAGCGCGATGCCAAAGCTGACTGGCACTGCAATCAACATGGCGATGAACGAGGTGGCCAAGGTGCCATAGATCATCACCAGACCGCCATAACGGTTCTGGACAGGATCCCATTCGCTGTTGAAGAAGAATCCGATGCCGTATTCGCGGATGGCAGGCCAGGCGCCTACGATCAGCGAGACCATGATGGCCATCAGCAAGGCCAAGGTCAGCACCGCTGCGCCGCGTGCCAGAAGGGCAAAGATCCCGTCCGCGAAGGTATTGGAGAGCCAAGGCTTGCGCGATGGAGGTAGGCTGGATTGCATCTGTGCTTTGCCGGCCGCAACCGTTTTGTTTTGAACAGGAAAGGATGTCGACACTTGTGATTCCAATCAGTGTGGAAAAGGGCCGCTACCCGAGCGGCCCATCCTAATTTCGACTTACTTGGCGAACACGGCCTTACCGCCGCCGTCCTTGATCTCGCCCCAGGACTTGTAGATGATGTCCTTGACGCTGGCTGGCATTGGCACGTAGTCCAGGCCATCCGCAGTGCCGTCACCGGAGGTGTAGGCCCATTCGAAGAACTTCAGCGAGGTGGTGCCCTGGGCTGGCTTTTCCTGCAGCTTGCGCATCAGGATGAAGGTAGCCGAGGTGATGGGCCATGCATCCTTGCCAGGCTGGTTGTTCAGGATCTGGTAGAAGCTCTTGTTCCAGTCAGCACCGGCAGCAGCGGCCTTGAAGTTGGCGCTTTCTGGGCTGACGAAGTTGCCGTCAGCATTTTGCAGCTGGGCAAACACCATCTTGTTTTGCTTGACGTAAGCGTACTCGACGTAGCCGATCGAGTTAGGCAGGCGGCCCACGTAAGCGGCCACGCCTTCATTGCCCTTGCCACCGGCACCGGTAGGCCAGTTCACAGCAGCGCCCTCACCCACTTTTTCTTTCCACTCGGGGTTGACCTTGGAGAGGTAGTTGGTGAAGCCGAAGGTGGTGCCCGAACCGTCAGCGCGGCGCACGGGAGCGATGGTGGCGTCTGGCAGCGCCACGCCGGGGTTCAGCTTGGTGATCGCTGGGTCATTCCACTTGGTGATCTTGCCCAGGAAAATGTCGCCCAGCACTTGGCCGTTCAGCTTCAGTTGACCGGGGGTGATGCCCTTGATGTTGACCACGGGCACAATGCCGCCGATCACGGTAGGGAACTGCACCAGACCCTTTTGGGCCAGCTCTTCGTCTTTCAGGGGCATGTCGGAAGCACCGAAGTCCACCGTCTTGGCATCGATCTGCTTGATACCAGCGCTCGAACCCACCGATTGGTAGTTGATCTTGACGCCGGTGGCCTTGTTGTAGTCGGCAGCCCACTTGGAATACAGTGGAGCGGGGAAGCTTGCACCTGCACCGGTAGCCTCTTCGGCATGAACCTGGGCAAACGCACCGGCGGCAACCAGACCAGCAACCAGCACTCGAATCGCGGACACTTTCATGAAAACTCCTGTTGGTGATGAAACGCAATGGAGTGAACTGTAAAAAATGTATATGACATTGATATGACATTTTTCGTCATCTTGCCTCGAAAGGCCATCGATGTCACACAACAACACTGCACAGGACTGTCATATTGGATTCACGGAAAAGACTTACTTTCAAAGTTTTGTCAGCAGGCCGTTGTATAGCGGCCGCACTTCTAACCCAGGTGCTATGCTGCCTGCCTCGACTGCAGAACTGATAGATGACGACACTTATGCTTGATGGCACCTTGCTCGCCGCCGTGGATCTGGGATCCAATAGTTTTCGGCTTGAAATCGGTCGCTATGCCGCCGGCCACATTGAACGCGTGCAATATTTCAAGGAAATGGTGCGCCAGGGCGCCGGCCTGGATGAGCAAGGCCTGCTGACCCCTGAGGCCATGCAGCGCGGCTGGGATTGCCTCGCGCGTTTTGCCGAGCGGCTGGCAGGCTTTCCGGCCGCCCACGTCCGCGCCGTAGCCACCCAAACCTTGCGCGAGGCGCGCAACAGCGATGTCTTCATCCAGCGCGCCAACCAGATTCTGGGCTACCCGATCAGCATCATCTCCGGCCCTGAAGAAGCGCGCCTGATCTACCAAGGTGCCGCCCATTCGCTGCCCCCGTCCGACGAGCGCCGCCTGGTGGTCGACATTGGCGGCCGCTCCACCGAACTGATTCTGGGCCAGCGCTATACCTCGCAGCGCGTGGCCTCCTTCCCCGTAGGTAGCGTCGCCTGGTCGATGCGCTATTTTCCGCAGGGCGAGTTCAGCAAATCAGCGCTGAAGACTGCCCAGATCGCCGCCCAGGCGGTGATGGAAGAAGCGGCCCACCATTTTGTGCCTGGCAGCTGGGATTGCGCCTATGGCACCTCGGGTACGGCCAATGCCATTGCCGATGTGCTGGCCTTGCATGGCGGAGAGCCCGATGTGGTCACCCGCGAGCAGCTGTACTGGCTCTGTGACCAATTGCTGGCGGCTGGCAATGCCAGCCAGTTGCGGCTCGAAGGGCTCAAGGAAGAGCGGCGTGCGGTGATCGGCGGCGGTGTCACCGTGCTCTGCGCCGTTTTTGACCTGTTGCAGATCAACGAGTTGCGCATCGCCAGCGGCGCGCTGCGCCAAGGCCTGCTGCGCGACATGGTGCAGCACGAGGAATTCAGCGATATCCGCCACCGCACGATAGCCACCCTCAAAGAGCGCTACCAGGTGGACCGCACCCAAGCGGGCCGGGTTCAGCGCACCGCCGCCACCTTGTTCGAGCAGGCACGCCGCTATGCGGGTGCGACCGAGCCTGCGCAGCTCCAGTCGTCCATGCTGGACTGGGCCAGCCAGCTCCATGAAATCGGTTGCCTGATCTCCCACACCGACCACCACCACCACGGCGCCTATGTGCTGGGCCACAGCGATGTGCCCGGCTTTACGCAGACGGAGTTGTCCCACCTGGCCGCACTGGTGCTGGCGCAGCGCGGCAAGCTGCGCAAGGTGGAACCCTTCCTGGAAGACCCACAGTTTGCCCTGGAGCTGCTGTGCCTGCGCCTGGCTACCCTGCTCTGCCATGCACGCCGCGATCCGGCACTCGACCAGATTTGCCTGCGTGACAAGACCGAAAAATGGTCGCTCAAGGTGTCGCCCGGCTGGGTAGAGCAATTTCCCCAGTCCGCCTACCTGCTGGAAGAGGAAGTGCTGGCCTGGCTGAAGACCCCCTACCCCTTCCAGTTCAAGCAGGCGCTGAGCATCGCCGCCAAATAAAGGCCCTGCACACCCGGATCGGTGACGCTCCGGGTGTTCTTCACTTCTTTAGGCACCCAAGTCCACGGGCGCCACGGCACCTTGACCGGAGAACACGCCAGTCAGGTTGCCGATAAACTGCGCCAGGCTTGCCTGCGTAGCCTCGGGTGACCAGCCCGCCACATGGGGCGTGATGAGGATGTTGGGCAGGTCGATCAGCGGTTCAGGGCGATGCGGCTCGCTCTCATACACATCAATGCCGGCTCCGGCGATGGTACCGTCCTTCAATGCGGCAGCCAGCGCCAGCGTATCCACGACTGATCCCCGAGCAATATTGATCAGGTAGCCCTGGGGGCCCAGCGCCTGCAGAATCTCGGCATTGACCAAGTGTTTGGTGCCTGGGCCGCCCGGCGTGGCACAGACGAGGATATCGGCCCAGCTGGCCAGCGCCTTGAGCGAATCAAAATAGCGCGGTGCCACGCCGGCCTTGGGCTGGCGGTTGTGGTAGCCCACGGGCATGTCAAAGCCCTCGGCGCGCTTGGCGATCTTCAGGCCGATATTGCCCAGGCCCAGGATGCCCAGCTTCTTGCCCGACACACTGGGAGGATGGGCCAGGCTGTAGCGGTCCACACCGGCACGGGCTTGCTGGTCCAGCGTGCGGAAGTTGCGCATCGATGCCAGGATCAAGCCAAAGCTGTGGTCGGCCACGCTGGTGTCATTGGTACCTGCCCCGGTCGCCAGCACAATGCCCCGCCCACGCAGCGCATCCAGCGCCAGGCCCTCATAGCCCGCACCCAAGGTGCAGGCCAAGCGCAATTGCGGCATCTGGGCAATTTCTTCGGCCGTGAGGCCAATCGAGCCAATAGTCAGCACGGCCTGTGCCTGGGCCCCATGGCTGGCCACCGCGCTGGCCCGCAGCTCCGGCGTCGGTGCATACACCAGGTCCGCATGCGCACGGATCTGTTCGAGCAGCGGCTCGGCCATGGGATTGAACACCAGCAAGGTAATCGGCGATTGTGGGGATTGCGAGAGAGAGCTCACCATAGGTCCTTTGGATAACAAAAAACACTGCCTGTACCACAAGCAGTGTTTTGATTATGAGGACTTTCCACTAGGCCTATGTGAATCCATTCTGTATGCCTACGTTGCCGCCTTGGAATGGACCAGGGAGGTGAACCGTCACTTGCGCCAGGCATCCTGCGGACGGGATGCTGGGCGCTCGCAAGCGGCTTCCGCCATCAACCCAGGAAGTGCTTGCGGTAGCGCGGAGGCAGGCGGTCGAGCTGCATCAGCATCGGCAGATCGGCGGTATTGAAGTCTGGATCCCAAGCCGGCGCACCGATCACCTCGGTGCCGACCCGCAGATAGCCCTTGATCAACGCTGGCGGCTCGACATCGACCTGGTCGTTGAGCTGCTCCAGCGGCAGCGGCAGGTGTGGCACCACGCTGTATTCCTGAGAGATCTGGCCCTTGGCCCGCAGCTGGCGCCAGATGCTGGCAGCGGCATCGCCACTGACGATACCGTTATGCCACATGGGGATGCTGGCGCAGCCCATCATCACATCGAGCTTGTTGCGCAGCATGAAGCTGGCCAACGCACCCCACAGCGCCATGATCACGCCGCCCTGGCGGAAGTCCGGGTGTACGCAGCTGCGGCCCAGCTCAACCATGCGCGGGCGCAATGCATCAATGGCGCTCAGGTCAAACTCTCCGTCGGAATAGGTGCGACCGGCCCGCAGGGCCTGGGCGGGGGTCAGCAGGCGGTAGGTACCGATCACCTGCTTGCTCTGGCCCTGGCGCACCAGCAAATGCTCGCAGTAGTCATCAAAGCCGTCGACATCATGGCCTTCCAGGCTGGTCTGCAGCTGCGCGCCCATCTCGCCGGCAAAAATCTGGTGGCGCAGGCGCTGGGCTTCGCGCACCTCATCGAGGTGGCAGGCCCAGGAGACCTCGATATCCAGCGGGTTGGCGGCCGCTGCGGCTGCAGACAGCGGTGCCTGCGGTTGGGGCACCGAGGTCGTCGCGATGCTGGTCTCGGATGCGCTGAAAAAACTGTGTTTGTTATGCATGGCAGAGCTCCTAAAGCGCCCTGCCGCCCTTGCATGGTGCCAGACCGCTATGCGGCCCCGGCTGCTCGACGGGCTGGTACAGAGCGCCTTCAGTGTCCTGCCGCCCTATGACAGTGCCATGTGCAATCGATGACAGTTGCATGATGGGGCGATGCAGCAACAGTGCCTCGGCCAGCCCCGCCGAGGCACTGGAAGGGACTCAGGACTGGCGGGCCACCTCGGCCAATTGCTCGGCACAGCGGCTGGCTTGGGCGGCATCAAAGGCCTCGACCATCACCCGCAGCAGCGGCTCGGTACCACTGGCACGGATCAACACCCGGCCCTGGCCGGCAAAATCTGCGGTGATGCTGCGTTCTAGCTCGGCCAGTCGGGTGTTGCGGCTCCAGTCTTGGCCCGGCTTCAGTCGCACATTGAGCAGCACCTGCGGGCACAGGTTCACGCCATCCAGCTGCTCAGCCACGCTCTGGTTACGGCTCACGCAAGCCTGAAGTACCTGCAGAGCACTGACCAGCCCATCGCCGGTCGTGTGCTTGTCCAACGCCAGCAGGTGGCCCGAGCCTTCGCCGCCCAGCACCCAGTTGCGGCGCTGCAGCTCTTCCAACACATAGCGGTCACCCACCTTGGCACGCACCAGCTCCACGCCCTGCGCCTTCAAGGCCGCTTCCACCGCCAGATTGGTCATCAAGGTGCCCACCACGCCAGGCAGCTTTTTGCCCCTGCGCAGGCGGTCCATGGCCATCAGGTACAGCAGCTCATCGCCGTTGTAGAGCCGACCCTTGGCATCGACCAGTTGCAGCCGGTCCGCATCGCCATCCAGCGCCACGCCCAGATCGGCGCTATTGGAGCGCACCGAGCGAACCAAGGCATCAGGGTGGGTGGCACCCACGTCCTGGTTGATATTGAGGCCATCCGGGCTGCAGCCAATGGTGATGACCTCGGCCCCCAGCTCATGGAAGACCTTGGGTGCGATATGGTAGGCAGCACCATGTGCTGCATCGACCACGATCTTCAGACCGCGCAGGCTCAGGCGGTGGTCAAAGGTGCTTTTGCAAAATTCGATGTAGCGGCCAGGGGCATCGTCGAGCCGGCGCGCCTTGCCCAACTCGGTCGAAGGCACCCAGTCAAAGCCCTCCAGCAGCGCTGCCTCGACCGATTCTTCCCAGCTGTCGGGCAGCTTGGTGCCCTCGGCGCTGAAGAACTTGATGCCGTTGTCATCAAAAGGGTTGTGGCTGGCACTGATGACCACGCCCAGGCTGGCGCGCTGGGCGCGCGTCAGGTAGGCCACGCCAGGGGTGGGCAAGGGGCCCAGCAGCACCACATCGACACCTGCAGAGTTGAGGCCGGACTCCAGCGCGCTCTCCAGCATATAACCCGAGATGCGGGTGTCCTTGCCAATCAGCACCGTCGGGCGCTCCTGCTCGCGGCGCAGCACGCGGCCGACCGCATGGCCCAGGCGCAGCACAAAGTCGGGGGTGATCGGAGGCTTGCCTACCGTGCCACGGATGCCATCGGTTCCAAAATACTGTCGTGCCATAGTGTTCTTTGTTGTAAGGGCCAGAGATACAGGCGAAAAGACGAATTCGCTTCGCGGTTGCGCCTGCGCCATGCCAACGGCTTTATGAGTGTAGCGCCTGACCAACGCGGGCCAAGCCAATCGCTGTCAGCCTTGCAGGTCCAAAGCTTGTGGCGCACGCATGGCCTGCAGCACGGCCAGTGCATCGCAAGTCTCGCGCACATCATGCACCCGCACAATGGCCGCGCCATGCTCCACCGACAGCAGCGCTGCCGCAATGCTGGCGGGCATGCGCTCGGTCACCAGACGGCCGGTGATCTTGCCCAGCGAGCCCTTGCGCGACCACCCGGCCAGCAAGGGGTAGCCAGCGGCAGCCAGGCGCGGCTGCTGCTGCAGCAGTGCAAAGTTCTGGCCCAGGCTTTTGCCAAAGCCGGTGCCCGCATCCCAAACGATGCGCCCGGCCTGCACGCCCAGCGCCTCCAGGTTGCGGGTATGGGTCTGCAAAAACTCCAGCACCTCGGCCGTCACATCGCCTTGTGCCGCCATGTGCTGCTGGTGCATGGTCTGTGGGTTGGCATGCATGTGCATCAGGCAGACGCCGCATTGCGGGTGGCCCGCGACCACGGCCTGCGCGCCGGGTTGGCGCAAGGCCCAGATGTCGTTGATGATGTCGGCGCCCAGGTCCAGCACCGCCTGCATCACCTCGGGCTTGTAGGTATCGACGGAGATTGGTACCTGCAAGGCCACAGCAGCTTTCACCACCGGCAGCACGCGCCGCAGCTCTTCATCCAAGGGCACTGCAGGGCTGCCGGGGCGGGTGGATTCGCCGCCGATGTCCAGCATATGCGCGCCATCAGCCAGCAGTTGTTCGGCATGGGCCATGGCGGCCGATACGCCTTCATGGCTGCCACCGTCAGAAAACGAATCCGGGGTGACATTGACAATGCCCATCACCTGCGGCTGGGCCAGATCAATACGAAAGCGGGTGGTTTGCCAATGGCGCATCAGAGTTCTCTTCCAAAAAGAAAAGCGCTCCATGAGCGCTTTTCGTTGCGGTGGTTCGCGATCACACAGGATTGTGTGCGGGCTCCGTCACCACGGTGGGGCTACCACCGGTGCCGCCGTCATTGCTGTTCGACGGTGGGTTGCGCGGCGTCCAGTCCTTGGGAGGACGAGGCGCCTTGCCAGCCATGATGTCGTCCAGCTGCTCAGCATCGATGGTTTCCCATTCCAGCATGGCCTTGGCCATCGCATGCATCTTGTCGCTGTGCTCTTCGATCAGGCGGCGCGCCAGGCTGTACTGCTCATCGATGATGCGGCGCACTTCGGCGTCTACCTTCTGCATGGTCTCTTCGCTGATGTTGCTGGGCTTGCTCATCGAGCGACCCAGGAAGGGCTCGCCCTCTTGCTCAGCGTACACCATCGGTCCGAGCGCATCGGTCATGCCGTAGCGGGTGACCATGTCGCGCGCCAGTTGCGTAGCCTTGTTGAAGTCATCCGAAGCGCCAGTGGTCATCTGGTTCATGAACACTTCTTCGGCAATACGGCCACCAAACAGCATGGCGATGCGGCTCAGCGCCCATTCCTTGTCGTAACCGTAGCGGTCCTTTTCAGGCAAGGTGAAGGTGACACCCAGCGCACGGCCGCGCGGCACGATGGTGACCTTGTGCACGGGATCGCACTTGGGCAGCAGCTTGCCGATCAACGCATGGCCGGCTTCGTGGTAGGCGGTGTTCTTCAGTTCTTCCGGGTCCATCACCGCAGACTTGCGCTCTGGGCCCATGAAGATCTTGTCCTTGGCCTTTTCAAAATCCTGCATCTCCACGGTGCGGGCATTGCGGCGTGCTGCCATCAGTGCTGCTTCGTTGCAGAGGTTGGCCAAGTCGGCACCGGACATGCCGGGCGTACCACGCGCGATGATGTTCGGGTTCACATCCTGGCCGACAGGGATCTTGCGCATGTGCACGTTCAGGATCTGCTCGCGGCCACGCACATCGGGCAGCGTCACGTAGACCTGGCGGTCAAAACGACCGGGGCGCAGCAAGGCGGCATCGAGAATGTCAGGGCGGTTGGTGGCAGCCACCACGATCACGCCCATATTGGTCTCGAAACCATCCATCTCGACCAGCATCTGGTTCAGGGTTTGCTCACGCTCATCATTGCCACCGCCCATGCCGGCGCCACGCTGGCGGCCGACGGCATCGATTTCGTCGATGAAGATGATGCAGGGCGCATTCTTCTTGGCGTTCTCGAACATGTCGCGCACACGGGCCGCGCCCACGCCAACGAACATTTCCACGAAGTCGGAGCCGGAGATCGAGAAGAAAGGCACCTTGGCTTCGCCCGCGATGGACTTGGCCAGCAGGGTCTTACCGGTACCAGGAGGGCCCACCAACAACATCCCACGCGGGATACGGCCACCGAGCTTCTGGAACTTGTTCGGGTCCTTCAGGAAGTCCACCACTTCCTTGACTTCTTCCTTGGCCTCGTCGCAACCGGCTACATCGGCAAAGGTGACGGTGTTGTTGTTTTCGTCGAGCATGCGCGCCTTGGACTTGCCAAAGCTGAACGCGCCGCCCTTGCCACCGCCTTGCATCTGGCGCATGAAGTAGACCCAAACGCCGATCAGCAGCAGCATGGGGCCCCAGCTGATCAGCAAGCTCATCAGCAGCGAGCCTTCTTCGCGCTCCTTCACGTCAAACTTGACGTTGTTGTTGATCAGGTCGCCAATCAGGCCACGGTCCATGTAGGTCGCCGTAGTCTGGAGTTTGCGATCGTCGCCCGTGGTGGCCGTGATCACCGTGCCAGCAGGGCTCTCCTGCAGGGTCGCGGTCTTGATGCGGCCATTGCGGACGTCCTGCAAAAACTCGGAATACGGAACCTTGTTCGCGCTGGCGCCTGAACGGTTGTCCAATTGCTTGAACACGGTGAACAGCACCATGGCAATGACAAGCCATACGGCGACCTTAGAAAACCACTGATTGTTCAAGGGGGCTCCAGTAGGTGGAAATCAGAAAAGATACAGAATCTGCTTTGTCAGATATGCGCTATTTTAGGACTTTCAAGGGGGAAGGCTTGCGCTTTCCCCTTGGTGGCACGCAGGATTGCCGATGCCGCCTATTGTCTCAGTGTTTTAAGGCTTCGGGCTTGAGGCGCATGCCCAGCAAATAGGTCTCGGAGGATTTATCGCGTGATGCCTTGGGCTTATAAGGCTTGACGACCTGGAAGGTCTGCTTGAACAGGTCCACCAGTTGCGAGTAGCCGCTGCCATGGAACAGCTTCACCACCAAGGTGCCTTCTGGCTTCATGTGCTGGCAGGTGAAGTCCACCGCCAGCTCAATCAGGTGTGAAATACGCGCGGAATCCACAGTCTCCACCCCGGACAGATTTGGAGCCATGTCGGAGATCACCAGATCCACCCTGCGATGGGCCAGGGTCGCCTCCAGCTGCGCCAGCACCTCTTGCTCGCGAAAATCCCCCAGGATGAAGTCCACGCCTTCGATCGGCTCCATCGGCAGCATATCCAAGCCGATGATGGCGCCATTGAGTGCGCCCACCGCTGCGCCATCAGGCGACAGGCGGCGGCGGACGTACTGGCTCCAGGCGCCTGGGGTGGAGCCCAGATCCACCACCACATCACCCGGCCGGATCAGCTTGAAATGCTCATCGATCTCCTTGAGTTTGTAGACCGCACGGGCTCGGTAGCCCTCCTTTTGCGCAGCGCGTACATAGGGATCGTTGATATGCTGATTGATCCAAGTCTTGTTGACCTTCTTGGTTTTAGTACTTACTTTCATGTTTTCTCCCGGGAGCCCCGATAATACGGGCTATGCCCCAAATACAACTCACTCCCGCCCAACGTCGCGAGCACCGCGCCGAAGCCCACCACCTCGACCCCGTGGTTCTGATTGGCGGTGACGGCTTGACTGAAGCCGTCGAAAAAGAGGTCGATCTGGCCTTGAATTCCCATGGCCTGATCAAAATCCGTGTTTTCTCTGATGACCGCGCCAACCGCGAAGCCATCTTCCTGAAGCTGACCGACTCGCTCAATGCAGCGCCCATCCAGCACATCGGCAAGCTGCTGGTCCTCTGGCGCCCGATGCCCGAGAAGGAAAAGCAGATCGATGAAGACCGCAAAGCCGGTCCGCGCGACGTCAAGGTGCTCAAGTTCAGCAAGAATGTCTGGCAAAAGCCAGAGATCAAGCAGATCCGCATTCTGGGCAACCAGCGCCTGACGGCCGGCGGCCAGGTCAAGCGCGCCAAGCCCAAGCAAAAATCGGTGAAAAAGCAGCAGGGCAGCTAGTGTGACCGATCGCCACATCCTTTGCATGAAATGGGGTACCAAATATGGCCCCGACTATGTCAATCGGCTCTACGCCATGGTGCGCCGCCATCTGAGTGGCGATTTTCGCTTTGTCTGCCTGACCGATGACACGCAAGGGATTCGCAGCGAAGTGGAATGCCTGCCGATTCCGGACCTGAACATCCACCTGGCCCCCGGCCAGCGTGATGGCGCCTGGAAAAAGCTCACCACCTTTGAGCGCGACCTCCACGGCCTCCACGGCCAGGCCTTGTTCCTGGATCTGGATGTGGTGGTCGTGGGCAGCATGGACGAATTCTTCAGCCTGCCGGGCGAGTTTCGCATCATCCATGACTACCCCCGCTTTTGGCGCTTTGGCACACGCATTGTCGGCAACTCCTCGGTCTACCGTTTTACCTTGGGCGCCCATGCTGATGTGCTGGAGAACTTCCGTGCCAACACGGACCAGCTGCGTGCCCAGTACCGCAATGAGCAAGAGTATTTGTCGCACTTTTTGCATGCGCAAGGCAAGTTGGATTACTGGCCTGCTGCCTGGTGCCCGAGCTTCAAGTACTACTGCATCCCCGCCTGGCCCAGCAACTACTGGAAGGAGCCGGTGCCGCCGGCCGATGCACGCATCGTCATCTTCCACGGCGAGGTGAACCCACCCGACGCCCTGCAGGGCCTGCGCAACAAGCGCTTTCACCATATCCAGCCTGCGCGCTGGATTGAAAAGGCCTGGGGCTAAGCTCTCTTGCTGAACAAAAAACAAAGGCGTTGATCCCTGCGATCAACGCCTTTTTCTATGCCCACTTTCATACGGGCTGGGACCACAGATTTATCGCTGCGCTGCCGCCACCAGCGGATGGCCTTGCATGCGCGTCAAAATCGCCAGTGGGCTGGCCTCGGGGTTGTACTCCTTGCCCGGCGGCAAGAAGAAGGTCTGCTCCAGCATGTACTGGCCGGACATCACGGCATGCACCGCCTGGTCGGAAAAGCAAACCCAGCTGGATCCTGCAGCGAAGGGCATGGTCTCTTGCGGCGCGTTGCGCTGGTAGTCCATGTCGCCCTTCATACCATCGTGCAACTGCAGCATCAGGTGGTCGTATTCGCTGCGCAAGGACTTGGTGACATGCAGCATGGCCAAGGCCTTGGCCTGCCAGGCCACATAGGGCTTGGCACGCGGCAGAAACTTGCGCGCCACATCCTCGAAGGGCTCGCCCACCCGCCAGACCCGGGGTTGGCCATCGGGATTCACATTGCTGAACACGCGCAAAATGCGCTCACCGTAATTGGGCCGCGAAGGGAAGGCATCGACATGCATGCGCTTGTCATCGGCACGCCAGGACTGCGCACGGGTCTCCACCTGCGAGGGGCGATAGCTGGTGGGTGCCATGCGCACCAGGGGCATGTAATCGGGGAACAAACCCGCAATCAAGGCAGTGGCCTGCGCACGAAAGCGCGTCACCATGGCCGCCACCGCAGCTTGCGTCGCGGCATCGCCGGCCACACCCTTGATGGCACCATCCACATTCAGGCTGATGTTGCGCGATTTGGGGTCGCGCACATCGGGCCGCAGCAAGGTTTTTTCCTGCTCGGACAGCGTGAATGCCAGTTGGGGGAAATACAGCACCTTGCCCGATTCAACGGCGGCCGTCCATTCGGTACGGCCGGGTGTGTTGCGCCAGTCATTGGCGTCAATGGAAACGATAGGAGATTGCATGGCCCGCCCAGTGTAGCGCGGCCAGATGCCATCGCCTTGGGCCAGATCAAGCCCGCGGTGGCAGTGCGGATGTACGCCAGAGCACCACGGCAGCGCACAGCCATTGCAGCGCATACAGCAAGGTGCCCAGGCCGTGCCAGAACTTGAGGTTCTCGCGCTGCACAATCTTGGGCGATACACCGTACTGCACCACCAGCGCCATCAGCATGCCTGCCAACACAAAGCCCAGCGCCGCACGGGCCCAGGGCTGGATGGTGTTGGAGGCCTTGTCCTTGGCCACCACCAGCAGCGCCAGGCCACAAGCGATTGACACCCAGGTTTGCGCGGCAAACAGCTTGGCGGCCATAAAGCCGGCCATCGATGCCTGGGGCAGGTTGGCAAATAGCATGGGCACGGCCAGGAAGCCAATGGCCGACAGGCTGCCCCACCACAGGGCTGCGGCAAATACGGGCAGGCGGTTGGTCATCACAGGCTCCTGGGCAGGGTTAACGCATCAGAGGTAGCGCACGCCCACCACTTCGTAGCGGCGCTCACCACCCGGCGCCTGCACCACAGCGGTGTCGCCCTCTTCCTTGCCGATCAGGGCTCGGGCAATGGGGCTGGATACGTTGATCAGGCCTTGCTTGAGATCGGCCTCATCTTCACCGACGATCTGGTAAGTCACCGGCTCGCCGCTGTCTTCGTCAGCCAGATCCACGGTGGCGCCAAACACCACTTTGCCGCCGGCATCGACCTGCGAAGGGTCGATAATCTGCGCGGCAGACAGCTTGGATTCCACCTCCTGGATACGGCCTTCGATAAAGCCCTGGCGGTCCTTGGCGGCATCGTATTCGGCGTTTTCGCTCAGGTCGCCATGCGAGCGTGCTTCGGCAATCGCTGCAATAACGCCGGGGCGGTCCACGGTCTTGAGGCGTTGCAGCTCTTCTTTGAGCTTTTCTGCACCGCGCTTGGTAATTGGGATAGTGGCCATCTCGGTCTCCACAAACAGTCGCGATGCCAGCGATGGCGCTGGCACCTGGTAGACATCCGCCTGCTATGCGGCGGGGATTCAAAAGCAAACCGCCGCGCTGGGGAGCGCGGCGGTTGCGAGGCAGTCTCTATTATGCCGATTTTTGAGCCTTGGAACAAAAATCGGCAAGTGCTTAAAGCATCACTGCGTGAGGCTGGCGTGCAGCTCCTGCACCGAGTACACCTCCAGATCGTCCATGTTGCGCAGTCCCTCTACGGCCGCCTCGGCACCAAAGATGGTGGTGAAGGTGGTCACGCGGGCCAGCAAGGCACTGGTACGGATGGCGCGCGAGTCGGCAATCGCGTTGCGGCGCTCTTCCACGGTGTTGATGACCATCGCAATTTCGTTGTTCTTGATCATGTCCACAATGTGCGGGCGGCCCTCGGTCACCTTGTTGACCGTCTGCACTTCGACGCCGGCGTCGGCAATCGCCGCAGCCGTGCCCCGGGTGGCGCAGAGCTGGAAGCCCATCGCAGCCAGTTCCTTGGCGATCTGCACCGCACGTGGCTTGTCTGCATTCTTCACGGTCAGGAACACCTTGCCCGAGCGCGGCAGCTTGGTGCCGGCACCGATCTGGCTCTTGACATAGGCTTCGCCAAAGGTTTTGCCCACACCCATCACTTCACCGGTGGATTTCATCTCGGGGCCGAGGATGGTGTCCACACCGGGGAACTTGACGAAGGGGAATACTGCTTCCTTGACGCTGAAATAAGGCGGGGTCACTTCTTGGGTGATGCCCTGCTCTTCGAGCGTATCGCCCACCATGCAGCGTGCTGCCACCTTGGCCAGCTGGATGCCGGTGGCCTTGGAGACAAACGGCACCGTCCGCGAGGCGCGAGGGTTCACTTCCAGCACATAGATGATGTCCTTGCCGTCGCGCTCCTGGATGGCGAACTGCACATTCATCAGGCCCACCACATTCAGGCCTTCGGCCATGGCTGCGGTCTGGCGCTTGATCTCGTCGACCGTGGCCTTGCTCAGGTAGTAAGGCGGCAGCGAGCAGGCCGAGTCACCGGAGTGCACGCCCGCTTGCTCGATGTGCTCCATCACACCGCCGATGAACACCTTGCCGGTGCGGTCGCGCACGCAGTCCACATCGCATTCGATGGCGTTGGACAGGAAGTGGTCCAGCAGCACCGGGGAGTCGTGCGACACCTTCACCGCTTCGCGCATGTAGCGCTCCAGATCGCGCTCTTCGTGCACGATCTCCATCGCGCGGCCACCCAGCACGTAGCTCGGGCGCACCACCAGCGGGTAGCCCAGCTCGCGGGCGTGTTCCATCGCCTGCGCTTCGGTACGCGCCGTCGCGTTCGGCGGTTGGCGCAGGTTCATGGTTTGCAGCATCTGCTGGAAACGCTCACGGTCTTCAGCCGCGTCGATCATGTCCGGCGTGGTGCCGACAATCGGCACACCGGCCTCTTCCAGCGCCAGCGCCAGCTTGAGCGGGGTTTGGCCGCCGTACTGCACGATCACGCCCACGGGCTTTTCAACGGCCACGATTTCCAGCACGTCTTCCAATGTCACGGGCTCGAAGTACAGACGGTCCGAGGTGTCGTAGTCGGTCGACACGGTTTCGGGGTTGCAGTTGACCATGATGGTTTCATAACCATCCTCGCGCATCGCAAGCGCTGCGTGCACGCAGCAGTAGTCAAACTCGATGCCTTGGCCGATGCGATTGGGGCCGCCACCGAGCACCATGATCTTTTTCTTGTCGCTGGGCTGGGCTTCGCACTCTTCGTCGTAGGTCGAGTACATGTAGGCCGTGTTGGTCGAGAACTCGGCCGCGCAGGTATCGACGCGCTTGAACACCGGGCGCACATTCAGCGCATGGCGCGCTTCGCGCACGGCCTTGTCGGTGGTGTGCAGCAGCTTGGCCAGGCGGCGATCCGAGAAGCCCTTTTGCTTGAGGCTGCGCAGGTCTTCGGCCGACAGCGCGGCCAGCGCCTTGTCATCACCCTGGGCTTCGGTGTGCTTGTCCAGCGCCAGTTCCAGCTTGATGATCTCTTCGATCTGCACCAGGAACCACTTGTCGATCTTGGTGATGTTGTGCACTTCGTCCAGCGACCAGCCAGCAGCAAAGGCATCGCCCACGTACCAGATACGGTCGGGACCGGGCTCGCCCAGTTCCTTTTCCAGAATCTCGCGGTCCTGGGTTTTCTCGTTCATGCCGTCCACGCCCACTTCCAGGCCGCGCAGCGCCTTCTGGAACGATTCCTGGAAGGTCCGGCCCATGGCCATCACTTCGCCCACGGACTTCATCTGCGTGGTCAGGCGGTTGTCGGCCGTCGGGAATTTCTCGAAGGCGAAACGTGGGATCTTGGTGACCACATAGTCGATGGTCGGCTCGAACGACGCCGGGGTCTTGCCACCGGTGATGTCGTTCTTCAGCTCATCCAAGGTAAAGCCCACGGCCAGCTTGGCAGCGATCTTGGCAATCGGGAAACCCGTGGCCTTGGAGGCCAGTGCCGACGAACGCGACACGCGGGGGTTCATCTCGATGACGACCATGCGGCCATCCTTGGGATTGATCGAGAACTGCACATTGGAGCCACCGGTGTCCACACCGATCTCGCGCAGCACAGCCAGCGAGGCATTGCGCAGGATCTGGTATTCCTTGTCGGTCAGGGTCTGGGCAGGGGCCACGGTGATCGAGTCACCGGTGTGTACGCCCATGGGGTCCAGGTTCTCGATCGAGCAGACGATGATGCAGTTGTCAGCGGTGTCGCGCACCACTTCCATCTCGTACTCTTTCCAGCCCAGCAGCGATTCTTCAATCAGCAGCTCATTGGTGGGCGATGCCTCCAGACCGCGCTTGCAGATGACTTCAAATTCTTCCGGGTTGTAGGCAATGCCGCCGCCGGTGCCGCCCAGGGTGAAGCTGGGGCGAATCACGGTGGGGAAGCCCACCTGGCGCTGCACATCCCAGGCCTCTTCCATCGTGTGCGCAATGCCCGAGCGGGCAGAGCCCAGCCCGATCTTGGTCATCGCATCCTTGAACTTGAGGCGGTCTTCGGCCTTGTCGATGGCTTCGGGCTTGGCGCCAATCAGCTCGACTTTGTATTTGTCGAGCACGCCGTGCTTCCACAGGTCCAGCGCGCAGTTCAGCGCGGTCTGGCCGCCCATGGTGGGCAGAATCGCATCGGGACGTTCCTTGGCAATGATCTTCTCGACCGTTTGCCAGGTGATGGGCTCGATGTAGGTGACATCGGCTGTGGCCGGGTCGGTCATGATCGTCGCAGGGTTGCTGTTGATCAGGATGACCTTGTAGCCCTCCTCGCGCAGTGCCTTGCAGGCTTGCACGCCGGAGTAGTCGAATTCGCAGGCCTGGCCGATGATGATCGGGCCAGCGCCAATGATGAGAATGCTTTTGAGATCTGTGCGTTTAGACATGAGGCTCGCCTTGCAGTCGCGCGCGCTGGCTGGCTGCCCTGGTAGGCAGACGCCCAGCGCTGGGGTTATACGCGGTCGTTATCTAATTTGTTCAAAATGGCCAGGACACGGGCCTCGGGCAGGCTTTTCTGCATCAGCTGCAGCAGGCCATCCCCTTGCACCATGGGGCGCAGCACCTGCGCCTCGGCTTCGTAGAACTTGGCGTCCCACTCGGCCATCACCTGGTCGAAATCCTCGTCTGTCATGGTCTTGCACTTGGACACGATGGTGACCAGCGGCAAGGCCTTGTTGTCGAGGAAGGATTTTTTATAGGGCTTTTGCTGCCAGCGCGCCATGAACCACTCCTTGTGCTCAGGCGACAAGGTCATGATGCGCTTGCTGATCGCTTTCTCGAGGGTGGCGATGGGAAAGGAGAACAGTTTCACGGCAGCAAATTCCTTGGCTTCTGGGTGGACGGTGACTGGCAGCAGCGCAGGCGGGCCATCAGGCCTTCTTGTGCTTGCGCATCAGGTCCACAAAACGGTCGAACAGGTACGACACATCATGCGGTCCGGGCGATGCCTCAGGGTGGCCCTGGAAGCAGAAGGCGGGGCGGTCGGTGCGCTCCATGCCCTGCAGGGTGCCATCGAACAGGCTCACATGCGTGGCACGGGTGTGGGCTGGCAGGGTGTCCAGATCCACCGCGAAACCGTGGTTCTGGCTGGTGATGCAGACACGGCCGGAGTCCAGATCCTTCACAGGGTGGTTGGCACCGTGGTGGCTGTTTTGCATCTTGAAGGTCTTGGCACCGCTGGCCAGCGCCATGATCTGGTGACCCAGGCAAATGCCAAAGGTGGGCACGCCGCTGTCCATGATCGTGCGCGCAGCATCAATGGCGTAGTCGCAAGGCTCTGGATCGCCAGGGCCGTTGGACAGGAACACGCCATCGGGCTGGTACTTGAGCACGTCGGCAGCCGAGGTCTGCGCTGGCACCACCGTCACGCGGCAACCGCGCTGGGCCAGCATGCGCAGGATGTTTTTCTTGACGCCGTAGTCAAAGGCCACCACGTGGAAGCTGTGGTCCTGCAACTTGCCGTAGCCTGGCGTGCCGTCAGCACGGAACAGCTGCCACTCGGTCTGCACCCATTCGTAGGATTGGGTGACACTGACCACCTTGGCCAGATCCAGGCCCTTCATGCTGGGCGCAGCCTTAGCAGCGGCCAGGGCCTCGTCGATGCGGGCTTGCGAGACTTGTTCGCCAGCGGCCAGACCCACGATGGCGCCATTTTGCGCACCCTTGTCGCGCAGATGGCGGGTCAGCTTGCGGGTATCGATGTTGGCAATGGAGACCGTGTTGCTGCGAACCAGGTATTCCGACAGGGTTTCCGTGCTTCGGAAATTGCTGGCCAGCAAGGGCAGGTTCTTGATGATCAGGCCAGCAGCAAAGACTTTGTCGGACTCAATATCTTCCGCATTGATCCCGTAGTTGCCGATGTGCGGATACGTGAGTGTCACGATCTGCTGGCAGTAGCTGGGGTCGGTGAGGATTTCCTGGTAACCGGTCATCGCGGTGTTGAACACCACTTCGCCAGTCGTGGTGCCTTGCGCACCGATTGAGTTGCCAATAAAGACCGTGCCGTCTGCGAGCGCCAGAATGGCGGGAGGAAACGCGCTCTGTTGAGACAAAAACACTGGGTTCTCCGGATGGTTACGGGTCGCCCGGAGCCTTTGGTGGACCTGGGGACCACCACGAAGACTGTGCTTATGAGAGATTGCTTTGAGTGCAGCCGGGCGACGTGATTACTTGAAAGCCACCCATTGTAGCGTGCAAGCTGCATTCTGAGTGGGCGCAGGGGATGATTTCAGGGGCAAAGCCGCAAAAATTACACACTCTGCGCAGAGGATGCAAAACGCAGAGCGTACAAACAACAGTAAAAATACACAAAGCGCATACTCGTTACCCCCTGAATTTTCAGCTCCCTGTGGGACCTCAAACAGCGCGCGCAGCGGCACTGGCATGCAGGCAGATGGCAGCAGCGGCGCCCACATTCAGCGACTCCTCGCCACCCGGCTGGGTGATGCGGATATGCTGGTTGGCTGCCATTTGCAGCGCCTCAGACACGCCCTGGCCCTCATGGCCCATGACCCAGGTGCAGGGCCAGGGCAGCTGAGCGCGGTGCAGCCAATCGCCTTGGTGCGAGCTGGTCACCAACAGCGGCTGCTGCAGTGCCAGTACCTCATCGACCGAGGCATTCTCGACCAGGTGCAGCGCAAAATGCGCCCCCATGCCAGCGCGCAGCACCTTGCCACTCCACAGCGCCGCCGAGCCTTTGAGTGCAATCACCTGGCCAAAACCAAAGGCCGAGGCACTGCGCAGAATGGAGCCGACATTGCCAGCATCCTGCACGCGATCCAGCACCACAGCGGCCAAACCGGACTGTATGACAGCTTGCTGCACCGGCAGATCCATCAAAAAGCCAAAAGGCGCGGGCGATGGCAAGGGGCTGAGGCTGGCGAACAAGGCAGTGTCGATGACGATGTTCTTGCCCGCCTCGCGCGCATAGACGTTGCCTGGCGACTGCCAGAACTGCTCGGAAAACACGCCAATGGCCGGCTTGACCCCGCGCGCCAGCGCCGCGCGACAGAGGTGGTCACCCTCGATCCAGTAGCGCCCTTGCTTGCGGTAGGCGGCGCCGTCTTCCATCAGGCGGCGCAGATCCTTGACCAAGGCGTTGTCACGCGACTGGATAAAAACGGCTTGGTGGTCTTGGGACACAGAATATTCCTTTGGGCAGCCTTTGGGCTGCAAGCGCATCAATAGCGGGAGAGCCGACTCAGGCGTCCAGCTTCCGCAAACCCATCACCTGGGCTACTGGGGAGAAGGAACGGCGATGCTCCGGGCAAGCACCAAAACTCTGCAGCGCGGCCAGATGCACTGCCGTGCCATAGCCTTTGTGCGCGGCAAAACCATACTGCGGGTACAGCCGGTCCATGTCCTGGCACCAGCGGTCGCGGTGAACCTTGGCCAAAATGGATGCGGCCGAGATGGACTGCACCAACGCATCGCCTTTGACGATCGCCTCGGCGGGCACTTCCAGGCGCGGAATGCGGTTGCCATCGACCAGCACACGCACGGGTTTGAGGCGCAGGCCATTCACCGCGCGCTGCATGGCTAGCATGGTGGCCTGCAAAATATTGAGGCCATCCACCTCTTCCACGGTGGCCAACGCGATCGAGCAGCACAGCGCCTTGCCCCAGATCTCGTCATAGAGGCGCTCACGCGTGCGCGCCGTGAGCTTTTTGGAATCCGCCAGCCCGGCAATGGGCGAGCGCTCATCCAGAATCACCGCAGCAGCCACCACCGGGCCCGCCAAGGGACCCCGCCCTGCCTCATCCACACCCGCAACCAAGCCCGGCGGATGCCAGGGCAGGCTGCCCTGGTCAGACAGAGAGAATTTTTTGGATGGCATCGGCAGCAAGCTTTGGGGTGTCCCTGCGCAGTTCCAGGTGCAGGTCGTGAAAACGCTGCTCCAACTGGGCCAGGCGTGCTGGATCAAGGCGCGGCGCGTCCAACCATTGCGTCACGGCCTCGGCCAAGGCCTCGGGCGTGGCGGCCGCTTGCAGCAGCTCGGGCACGACAAAGTCTTGGCACAGGATATTGGGCAAACCCACCCAGGGCTGCAATTGCTTTCTGAGCATCAAGCGCCAGCTGATGGCATGCATGTGGTAGCTGATCACCATTGGCCGCTTGTACAGCGCCGCTTCCAAAGTGGCGGTACCGCTGGCAATCAAGGTGCAATCACAGGCCTCAAGCGCCAAGTGCGACTGGCCATCCAGCACACGGATACGATCCAATATCCCGCATTCAGCAGCCAGCGCATCAATACGTGCGCGCAAAGCCGGAACGGCAGGGACGATGATTGTAAGCGAAGGTCGCGCCTGCAAAAGGCGCGCAGCGGCCAGAAAGAATGGCTTGGCGATGTAGCTGACTTCAGAGGCGCGGCTGCCCGGCAGCACGGCCAGCACTTCGCCATCCAACGGCAAGCCGAGCTGCTGGCGAGCCGCTGCACGATTGGGCTGCAGCGGAATCACATTGGCCAACGGATGGCCGACATAGGTCGCCGCAATGCCATGCTGGGCCAGCAAGGACGGCTCGAAAGGGAAGATGCAGAGCACATGGTCGGCCGAGCGGCGGATCTTCTCGACCCGCTCAGGGCGCCAGGCCCAGATCGAAGGGCAGACAAAATGCACGGTCTTGATGCCCTGGGCACGCAAGCGCTCCTCGACACCGAGATTGAAATCCGGGGCATCCACACCGACGAAGAGTTTGGGCGGCTGCGCCGTCAAACGCTGTACCAGCTGCTTGCGAATGCGCAAGATCCCCCAGATCCGGCGCACCAACTCAGCGCTATAGCCATGCACCGCCAGGCGCTCGCTCGGCCACCAGGCATCAAACCCGGCTTGGGCCATGCGCGGCCCGCCAATACCGGCTGAGCGCAGACCTGGGAAATCATTCGCCAGCCCCTGCAGCACCAAGCCGGCCAGCAGATCGCCCGAGGTCTCTCCGGCCACCATGGCCAAAAAAAGGTCTTGATGCTTGTCCATAAGGCTTGGCGCTTCAGCGCACGATACCGCGCGTGGACTGCCGCAGAAAGTCGAGCATCAACTGCACATCGGCCTGGGCCTCGGCTTCGCAGCTGCTGTGCAGATTGTCGAGCGCGTCCACCGCCGCCTGCAAGGTCAGGCCACTGCGATAAACCACACGGTAGGCCTGCTTGATGACGGCCAGGCGCTCGGCACTGAAACCGCGCCGGCGCAGACCTTCCAGATTGAGGCCGCGCACCGCCAGCGGATGGCCATCGACCATGCAGAATGGGGGTACATCTTGGCTGATATGGCTGGCAAAACCGGCCATCACATGGGCGCCCACCTTGGTGTACTGGTGTACACCCGACAGACCGCCAATGATCGCCCAGTCCGCCACATGCACATGGCCCGCCAAGGTGGCGTTGTTGGCCAGGATGGTCTGGTTGCCAAGCTGGCAGTCATGGGCAATGTGTACATAGGCCATGATCCAGTTGTCATCGCCAATGCGGGTGACACCACCATCCTGGGCGGTGCCGGTATTGAAGGTGCAGAACTCGCGGATGGTATTGCGGTGACCGATCTCCAGACGGGTCGGCTCACCGGCATATTTCTTGTCCTGCGGCACGCCGCCCAGCGCGGCATGCGAATGGATCACATTGGACTCACCGATCGTGGTGATGCCCTCGATCACACAGTGCGAACCCACACGGGTGTGGGCGCCAATGCAAACCTGGGGGCCAATAACTGCGTACGGCCCAACTGACACCGTAGGGTGCAACTGGGCCGCAGGGTCAATGATCGCCGTGGGGTGGATGGGGCTGACCGCCGTCATCTACCGTTATTCCACGTGGCGCATGGTGCACATCAGCTGCGCTTCGGCAGCCACTTCGCCTTCGACGCTGGCGACGGCATTGAACTTCCAGATACCGCCGCGCACGCGGTCGATGGTGATCTCCAGCACCAGCTGGTCACCCGGCACCACCGGGCGCTTGAAGCGGGCAGAGTCGATACCCACGAAGTAGTAGATGTTGTTCTCATCGGGCACCTGGCCCATGGCATCAAAGGCCAGCAGACCGGCCGCCTGGGCCAGTGCTTCCAGGATCAACACGCCAGGCATGACGGGGCGCCCGGGGAAGTGACCAGTGAAGAACGGCTCGTTGAACGTGACGTTCTTGATCGCCTTGATGCGGGTGTTGCTCTCAAGCTCCAGCACGCGATCCACCAGCAAGAAGGGGTAGCGGTGAGGCAGCTGCTTGAGAATTGCTTGAATATCCATCATTGTGAACTCGGCTTAGCCGTTTTTCTGGGTTTGCTCCAAGGCCTTGATTCGGTCCCTCAACGCATGGAGATGTTTTAGGGTAGCGGCGTTCTTTTCCCAGCTGCCATTGTCGTCGATAGGGAAGAAGCCGGTGTACTGGCCCGGCTGTCTGATCGAACGACTGACCACGGTGGCCGCCGAGATGTGTACATTGTCGGCGATTTCCAGGTGACCCAGAATCATTCCAGCGCCTCCGACGGTGCATTGGCGCCCAATTTTGGCGCTTCCCGCAATGCCGACACAGCCGGCCATCGCCGAATGCTCGCCAATCTCGACGTTATGGCCGATCTGGACCTGGTTATCGATCTTCACGCCATTGGCAATGATGGTATCCCGCAGTGCTCCGCGGTCGATGCAGGTGTTGGCCCCGATTTCGACATCGTCACCAATCTGAACACCGCCGAGTTGCTCAATCTTGATCCAGCGCCCGCGCTCGTTGGCAAATCCAAAACCATCGCCGCCGATGACGGCGCCTGGTTGCACCAGCACACGCTGGCCCAGCACGCAGTCTGCACCCACCGTCACACGCGAGGTCAGCACGGAATCGGCACCGATGACGGCGCCACTGGCAACATGGCACAGCGGCCCGATGGATGCCGAAGCATGCACGATGGCCCCCTCTTCCACCACCGCCGAGGGATGGATGCCAGCAGTCACCGGGCGAATCGCATGGTGCTTGCGCCACAGCTGCGTCAGCCGCGCAAAGTAGAGATAGGGGTTATCGACGACGAGGTAGCTGCCGCCGCGCTGGCGGGCTTTCTCCTGCATCTGTGCACTGACTGCTATACAGCCCGCCTGTGAGGCCAGCATCTGGCCTTGCAGCTTGGGGTTGCTCAGAAAACTGAAATCCTGGGGGCCGGCATCTTCGAGCGAGGCGATTGCCTGGATCTCCATCGCTGGATCTCCTTGCTCAAGCTGCCCTCCCAGGACCTCAATGATCTGTGCTAGCTGCAGGCTCACGCGTACCTCTGTCTTACTTGCCAGCGGCAGAAGCGTTCAGGGCCTTCAGAACTTTTTCAGTGATGTCGAACTTGGGGTTGATGTAGACCGCTTCTTGCAGCACCACATCGTACTTTTCCTGCTCGGCGACTTGCTTGACCACCTTGTTGGCGCGCTCCAGCACTTGCGACAGCTCTTCGCTCTTGCGGGCGCTGAGGTCTTCCTGGAATTCGCGGCGCTTGCGCTGGAATTCACGGTCCTGGTCCACCAATTGGCGCTGGCGCGTCACGCGCTGGCTTTCGGACAGCGTAGGCGCTTCGCGCTCAAACTTCTCGCCAGCGGTCTTGAGGACATTGCCCTGGTCCAGCAGGTCCTTTTCACGCTTGGAGAACTCGGCCTCCAGCTTGGTCTGCGCAGCCTTGGCGGCGTTGGCTTCGCGGAAGATGCGATCGGTGTTGACAAAACCTGCCTTGAACTCTTGGGCCTGCGCCGTAGCGCCAAAGGACAGCGCTGCTGCCAATACCAGCAGTGGGAAAGAACGAGATACGGTTTTCATTAGAAAGATGTTCCGATTTGGAATTGCAATTTCTGGATTTTATCGCCTGTGAATTTGCGAACTGGCTGAGCATAAGCCAAACGCAGCGGTCCCAGTGGGGAAATCCAGCTCAACCCGATACCTGCAGACGCACGCATTTCATTCAGTTTCAAATCCTGCTCATCACCCCAGACATTGCCGGCGTCCACAAAGGCAAACCAGCGGAAGGTACGGTCGTTACCGGTACCGGGCATGGGGCCGATGAACTCGGCGTTCAACGTGACCTTCTTGGCACCACCCAGAGTGGCACCGGTCACGTCACGGGGACCCAGGGTGTTTTGTTCGAAGCCGCGCACCGAGCCCAGACCACCGGAGAAGTAGTTCTTGAACACGGGGAAGACCCGGCCGCCCATGCCCTTGCCCCAGCCAGCTTCACCATTGAGGGCAATGGTGTAGCGCTTGTTCAGTGGCAGGTACTGCTGGATCTGGTAGTTGCCCTTCAAGTAACGGGCATCGCCGAACAGCGACCACTCGGAACTGAGCTTCTGCAGACGGCCGGAGTTAGGCGCCAAGGCGCTGTCCCGGCTGTCGCGCGACCAACCCAGGGTCAGCGGGAAGTTCAGGCTGGTATCACCATAGCGCGTGGCGTAGTCCAGATAAGCGGCAGGCATGTTGGTACCGAGCTTGATGCGGGTATTTTCCAAACCGCCGCCGACATAGACGGTATCCAGTTCGCTGAACGGAATGCCAAAGCGCACGCTGGCACCGGTCGTCACGATCTGGTAGTTACCGCCCTGCTCGTCATAAGGACGGTCGGTACGGTAGTACATGTCATAAGTTCGCGAGATACCGTCCGGTGTGAAATACGGATCGGTGGTGCTCACCACCAAGGTGCGGTGGTACTTGCTGGTGTTCACGTCAATGCCCAGGTAGTTGCCCGAGCCAAAGACGTTTTCCTGCTTGATACCGAAGGTCAGCGAGACTTTCTCGGCGCTGGAGTAACCAGCACCCAGCTGCAGCGAGCCGGTGGGCTTTTCCTGCACGGTCATCGTCACGTCGACCTGATCGGGTGCGCCAGGCACTTCCTGGGTATCTACCGAGACGTCGTTGAAGAAGCCCAGGCGGTCCACGCGGTCGCGGGACAGCTTGATCTTGTCCGAGTCGTACCAGGAGGCTTCGTACTGGCGAATCTCGCGGCGCACCACTTCGTCACGGGTGCGGTTGTTGCCCGCCACGTTCACACGGCGCACATAGGCGCGGCGCGATGGCTCGGCCTTCAGCACCAGGTCAACGCGGTTGTTTTCGCGGTCGATCTCCGGCACAGCTTCCACGCGTGAGAACGCATAGCCGAAGCTGCCAAAGTGGTCGGTGAAGCGCTTGGTGGTTTCGGTCACGCGGTCGGCGTTGTAGGGCTCACCGGGCTTGATCGAGATCAGCGACTTGAACTCGTCTTCACGCTCCAGGTAGTTGCCTTCGAGCTTGATGCCCGAAACCACATACTTGGGGCCTTCATGGATCTGCAGATTGATGGAGATGCGTTCTTTGTCCGGCGAGATCGACACTTCGGTCGAGTCAATGCGGAACTCCAGGTAGCCACGCGAGAGGTAGTAGGACTTGAGCGTCTCCAGGTCGGCGTTGAACTTGGAGCTGGAGTAGCGATCGCTCTTGGTGTACCAGCTCAGCCAGCCACCGGTGTCCTGGTCGAACAGGTCCGTCAAGGTCGATTCCTTGAAGTCCTTGTTGCCGGAGATATGGATTTCCTTGATCTTCGCTGCATCACCTTCGGTGACGGTGAAGGTCAGGTTGACCCGGTTGCGCTCGATAGGCGTGACCGTGGTCACCACTTCGGCCGCATACAGGCTCTTGTTGATGTACTGGCGCTTGAGCTCTTGCTCGGCGCGGTCGGTCAGGGCCTTGTCGTAAGGACGGCCTTCAGTCAGGCCGACATCACGCATGGCCTTCTTCATGGCGTCCTTGTCGAACTCCTTGGTTCCCAGGAAGTCGACATTGGCAATGGTGGGGCGCTCTTCGACCACCACCACCAGCACGGTGCCATTGGCTTCCAGGCGGACGTCCTTGAACAAACCGAGCGCGAACAAGGCGCGGATCGCCGCAGAGCCCTTTTCGTCGTTGTAGTCCTCGCCCACATGCAAGGGCATGGACGCGAAGATCGTGCCGGGCTCAACGCGCTGGAGGCCTTCGACACGGATGTCCTGAATGGTAAATGGGTCCAAAGCCCACGACAGCTTGGCAAGCAGCATCAACGCCGCTGCAGCCGTGGTCTTGCGAAGAAGCGAAGAAGGGATGGAATATGTCATTTGTGATAGCAACCAGAGCCGCTCATTATGCAGCAGGGGCAAGAAATTCAGCCCAAGAGCCGGGACAAATCGTTAAAGAACGCAATGCACATCATGAGCAGCAAAACGGCTATACCGCCTTTTTGCAAGCGCTCCATCCATTGCAGGGTGGGTGGCTTGCCGGTAACAGCCTCCCAAAGATAATACATCAGGTGACCACCATCGAGCACCGGCAGCGGCAGCAGATTGAGCACGCCTAGACTCACGCTGATGAGGGCCAGAAAGGCCAGGTACTGGGTCAGTCCGATCTCGGCCGACTTGCCTGCGTACTCGGCAATCGTCAATGGGCCGCTGATGTTCTGCAGCGAGGCCTGGCCGATGACCATCTTGGCCATCATCTTGACTGTGAGCGCAGAAACCTCCCAGGTCTTCTGCACGCCACGGCTGAGTCCTTCCCAGGGACCATAGCGCACATCCACCATCGCGGGCGGCGCGCCAATATAGGCACCCAGGCGTCCGATCTTGTTACCGCCATCTTCGCTTTGCGTCAGTTGTACGGGCACATGCACTTGCGCTCCGTTGCGCGACACCAGCCAGTCCTGCATGGCAGGCACCGCCTGCTCGCCCGAGGCACGGATCATGCGGCGCAGCTCACCACCATCGCCTACGCGTGCACCATCGATGGACAACACCTTGTCACCCTTGCGCAGCGCCGATTGCGCAGCAGCACTGCCCGCTTCAAAGTCGCCCAGCACCGCATCGGTCCAGGGGTGGGTCAGGCCGATCTTTTCGAGCAGTTTGACATCTGCCTCGCGCGCATCCAGGCTGGATAACGCCAAGCGGTAGCTGCGCTCTGCAGCGCCCGCGCCGGGGCGGGCACTCAATGCCACATCCTTGCCGCTGAGCGCGGCTTGCGCCACAAACCAGCGCAGGTCGTCGAGCGAGCGTACGGCTTCGGGTTCCGCATCAGGGAAACCCATGGACACAATCTCTTCACCGCCTTGCATGCCCGACTGCGCCAGCAAGCTGGCAGCGGGCGGTGTGCCCACAATGGCGGCGGGCTCGCGCACGCCCACCCAGTTCACACAGGCGTACAACAGCACGGCCAGCAGCAGGTTGGCCAGCGGGCCAGCGGCCACGATGGCAGCACGCGCGCGCAGCGGCTGCACATTGAATGCCAGATGGCGCTCCTCGGCAGCTACCGGTGCTTCGCGCTCATCGAGCATGCGCACATAGCCACCCAGCGGGATGGCGCTGATGACAAATTCGGTGTCTGCGCCCTTCTTCTTCCAGCGCAGCAACGGGCGGCCAAAGCCCAGCGAAAAACGCAGTACTTTCACACCGCAGGCCACCGCCACGCGGTAGTGGCCATATTCGTGCACGGCGATCAAGATGGCCAGCGCAACGACGAATGCAACAACGGTCAACATTGCTCAAGCCCTTGCTATCAAAAACGCGATTCTACTGAGGCGGGCAATAGCCCTCTCAAACCGCCAGCTCCGAGATGGTGGTTTCGGCGTAGGCGCGCACTTCGGCATCCAGCGCCAGCAGCGCATCAATGCTGCCCGGCGCCTGCGGCTGCACGCCTTCCAGCGCCTGTGCATTGACCTGGTAGATCTGGTCAAAGCGCATGCGGCCATCGAGGAAAGCGGCCACCGCTACCTCGTTGGCGGCATTGAGCACGGTCGTAGTGCCCTCGGGCGCGCGCAGCGCCTGCCATGACAGGTGCAGGCCCGGGAAGCGCTTTGCGTCCGCTTCTTCAAAGGTCAAGGCCGAGAGCTTGACGAAATCGAGCGGCGCAGCGCCACTGGCCACGCGCTCTGGCCAGGCCAAACCGCAGGCAATCGGCACGCGCATATCGGGCGTGCCCAGCTGGGCCAAGACGGAGGCATCACGGAACTGCACCATCGAATGCACGATCTGCTGCGGATGGATAACGACCTGGATCTGCTCGGGCTGCAGGTTGAACAGCCAGCGCGCCTCGATCACTTCGAGCGCCTTGTTCATCATCGTGGCCGAATCGATGGAGATCTTGCGGCCCATCGCAAAGTTGGGGTGGTTGCCAGCTTGCTGCGGCGTCACATCGCGCAAGGTGGCTGGGTCGCGGGTGCGAAACGGCCCGCCTGACGCCGTCAGGATGATGTGGTCCACGCGCTGCGGCCAGACTGCCGGGTCTTCTGGCAGGCACTGGAAGATCGCCGAGTGCTCGCTGTCAATCGGCAGCAAGGTCGCGCCGCCATCAGCAACCGCATCCATGAACAGCTGGCCACCGACGACCAAGGCCTCTTTGTTGGCCAGCATCAAACGCTTGCCGGCCTTGGCCGCTGCCACGGCCGGCCGCAGGCCGGCAGCGCCGACAATGGCCGCCATCACCGCATGCACATCGCTGTGCGACGCCACCATCTCCAGCGCGGCCTCGCCCTCCAGCACCTCCACCCGGCTACCCTCTTGCTGCAGGCCCTCGCGCAGCGCGCGCGCGGCGGTGGCACTGGTCATCACCGCATAGCGTGGCTTGAATTGCAGGCACTGCGCCAGCATCAGGTCGGCGCGCGAATGGGCGCTCAACGCAAACACTTGGTAGAGGTCGGGATGGCGCGCCATCACGTCCAGCGTATTGGTTCCAATCGAGCCCGTCGATCCGAGCACGGTAACTTGCATGGTCATCGCGAGTGTCACTTATCCAAAAATTGCAGCAGCATCAGCGCCAGCGGTACGGCTGGCAAGATGGCATCGATGCGGTCGAGCACGCCACCGTGGCCAGGCAGCAAGTGGCTGCTGTCCTTCATGCCGGCGCTGCGCTTGACCAAGGACTCCACCAGGTCGCCAGCCACGCTCATGCCTGCCAAAAACACGCAGGAGACCAGCAACAACCAGGGCGAAAAATCCCAGAGACGGCTGTAGAGACTGGGAACCTGGGCACCGAAATGGCGGTCTGCCCAGCTCCACACCAAGGCCATCAGCACAACCCCCAGCGCGCCACCCCAAACGCCTTCCCAGCTTTTGCCAGGGCTGATCGCCGGAGCCAGCTTGTTCTTGGTAAAACGCAGGCCAAAACGGCGGCCCGCAAAGTAGGCACCGATGTCGGCCATCCACACCAAGGCAAACACCGACAGCAGAAAATTCACGCCCATCCATTTGGCCTGGGCAATGGCCAACCAGGCCACCCACAGCGCCAACACACCAACCACCAGGCGCAGCGCGCGGGGAATGGGCGCCCAACCCGGCACGCCCGCTTTGAGCAGGTAGGCAGCAATCAATACCCAGGCAGCGCCTGCCACCAACCACAGCTGCGGCAGCGCAGCCTGCGTCCAGCCCAGGGCCCAGGCAGCGCCGCACATCAGCAAGGCCACCGCAGCCAGGCCATAGCTAGCCGCAGCCTGCAGGCCATTGAGGCGCGCCCACTCCCAGGCCGCAGCCACCACAGCCAGCAGCATCAGGGCGGCAAAAGGCACGGGATTGCTAGCCACGATGGCGGGCACGAGGATCAGCAGGAGAACGATGGCCGTGAGAATGCGTTGCTTAAGCAAATGGTGCTCCTGGAAAAAAGAAAACTGGTACCCGCTGTAGCAGGAACCAGTCATGTGCGCCCTAGGCTGCAGAGGGAGCCAGCTGCTCCGAGGTCTTGCCAAAGCGCCGCTCACGCTGCTGGAACTCGGCGATCGCGGCATCCAAGGCTTGCTCGTCAAAATCGGGCCACCACTTGTCGCTGAAATACAGCTCCGAATAGGCCGACTGCCAGAGCAGAAAATTGCTGATGCGCATCTCGCCCCCGGTGCGAATCAGCAGGTCGGGATCGGGCACATGGGCCAGCGCCATCGCCCCGTTCAGCGCAACTTCGGTGATGGGCTGACCTGCTGCCACCAGCTTGGCAGCGGCTTGGGCGATATCCCAGCGACCACCGTAGTTGAAGCAGACATTCAGCACCATGCGGTCGTTGTGCGCCGTGGCAGCCTCGGCTTGCGCCAGGCCTGCCTGCACCTTGGTCGACAAAGACGCGCGGTCACCCACAAAAAACAGGCGGATGCCATCACGCGCCAGCGAAGGCACTTCCTTGGCCAGCGCACCAGCCAACAGGTTCATCAGGCCATCCACCTCGTCCGTGGGCCGGTTCCAGTTCTCGGAAGAGAACGCAAACACGGTCAGCACCTTCACGCCACGCTCGGCACAGGCCTTGGCACAGCGGCGCAGCGCATCAACGCCTTGCTTGTGGCCAGCCAGGCGCGGCAGAAAACGGCGCTTGGCCCAGCGGCCATTGCCATCCATCACGATGGCAATGTGCTGGGGTATTACAGCTGCAGTCATGCGAGAAAACACAGATCCATCGAGGCGGATCAAACCGCCATGATGTCTTTTTCTTTCTCGACCACCAGCTGGTCGATCAGCAGGATGTGCTTGTCGGTGACCTTTTGCACATCGGCTTCCGAACGCTTTTGGTCGTCTTCCGACGCTTCCTTGTCTTTGACCAGCTTCTTGACACCTTCATTGGCATCACGGCGAAGATTGCGGATGGCGATCTTGGCGTTCTCACCTTCGGACTTGACCAGCTTGGTCATTTCCTTGCGGCGCTCTTCGCTCATGGGCGGCATCGGCACACGAATCAGATCGCCCATGGACGCGGGGTTCAGACCCAGATCGCTTTCGCGAATCGCCTTCTCCACCTTCGCAGACAGGCCCTTTTCCCAAGGCGTCACGCTGATGGTGCGGCTGTCGACCAGCGCCACGTTGGCGACCTGGGACAGGGGCACCATCGAGCCGTAGTAATCCACCTGGATGGAATCCAGCAGCGCAGGGTTGGCGCGGCCGGTACGGATCTTGGTCAGGTTGTTTTTGAAGGCGGCAATCGATTGGTCCATCTTGCCTTCGAGATTCTTCTTGATTTCTGCGACTGTCATTGTCAACTCCTAACTACCTTATTGTGCCCATGGCGCACGCCAGCTGCCATCAGGCGTAGACCAGCGTGCCTTCTTCTTCACCCATCACAACGCGCTTGAGCGCGCCGCTCTTGATGATGGAGAATACACGGATGGGCAGCTTCTGATCGCGGCACAGCGCAAATGCGGTGGCATCCATGATGCCCAGATTGCGGTTCATCGCCTCATCAAAACTCAGCTTGGAGTAGAGCGTGGCAGTGGGATCCTTCATCGGATCCGCCGTGTAGACGCCATCCACCTTGGTGGCCTTGAGCACCAATTCTGCGCCAATTTCAGCACCACGCAGTGCTGCTGCGGTATCGGTGGTAAAGAAAGGGTTGCCGGTGCCTGCGGCAAACACCACCACCTTGCCCTCTTCGAGGTACTGCAGCGCCTTGGGGCGCACATAGGGCTCGACCACCTGCTCAATCGCAATCGCCGACATCACGCGCGCCGTCAGGCCTTGCTTGTCCATCGCATCGGCCAGGGCCAATGCATTCATCACCGTAGCCAACATACCCATGTAATCGGCCGTTGCGCGGTCCATACCGACCGAGCCGCCTGCCACACCACGGAAGATGTTGCCACCACCAATCACCACGGCCACCTGGACGCCCATGCGCGTGACCTCGGCGATCTCCTCAACCATGCGCACGATGGTGGCGCGGTTGATGCCAAAAGCATCATCGCCCATCAGAGCTTCACCGGAGAGTTTGAGAAGAATGCGCTTGTGGGCTGGGCTGTTGGACATGGTGATGAGCTCCGGGTGTGGGGGGATGGGTGAAAAACGATAGGTGAAACAAAGGGGCCGTAGCCCCTTTGTCAGGATGATTACTGGCCCTTGGCGGCCGCAACCTGTGCGGCAACCTCGGCAGCGAAGTCATCCACCTTCTTCTCAATGCCCTCACCCACCACGTAGAGCGTGAAGCCCTTGATCGTGGTGTTGGCGGCCTTGAGCATTTGCTCAACGGTTTGCTTGCCGTCAGCGGCCTTCACGAAGACCTGATTGAACAGCGAGACTTCCTTGAGGAACTTCTGCACCGAGCCTTCAACCATCTTGGCAGCGATGTCGGCTGGCTTACCCGACTCTTCAGCCTTGGCAGCAGCAACAGTGCGCTCTTTTTCGATCAGTTCAGCAGGCACATCGGCGCTGGTCAGTGCCACAGGCTTCATGGCAGCCACGTGCATGGCCACATCCTTGGCAGCTTGCGCGTCGCCTTCGAACTCGACCACCACGCCAATGCGGGTACCGTGCAGGTACAGCGCCAGGCTGGTGCCTTCAAAGCGCTTGAAGCGGCGGAACGACATGTTCTCGCCGATCTTGCCGATCAGGCCCTTGCGCACATCTTCCAGGGTCGGGCCAAAGCCGTCTTGCTCGTAAGCCAGCGCGCCCAGAGCGGCCACGTCAGCAGGGTTCTTTTCAGACACCAGCTTGGCAGCGGCATTGGCCAAAGCCAGGAAGCTGTCGTTCTTGGAGACGAAGTCGGTTTCGCTGTTGACTTCGATCATGGCGCCGTTGTTGCCTTCAACAAAAGCGGTGATCACGCCTTCAGCAGCAATACGCGATGCGGCCTTGCCGGCCTTGGTGCCCAGCTTGACGCGCAGCAGCTCTTCAGCCTTGGCCATGTCGCCATCCGCTTCGGTCAGAGCCTTCTTGCATTCCATCATCGGCGCGTCGGTCTTAGCGCGCAGTTCTGCCACCATGCTTGCGGTAATTGCCATTTTTCTCTCCGTATTCAGTTCAATTAGGGGGTTTGTGGAAACGTAGGTTAAAAAAAACGGGGCTAATCAGGAGCCCCGCTTTTCATTCGCGGCCCAATGGGCAGCCCTGTGGATTAAGCAGCGGTGTCTTCCACTTCCACAAACTCGTCGCCTTCTTCGCCGGAAGCAGCCTTGACCACTTCGTTCACGGCGTTGGCACGGCCTTCCAGGATCGCGTCAGCGATACCGCGAGCATACAGCTCCACAGCCTTGGCCGAGTCATCGTTACCTGGGATCACGTAGTCGATACCTTCTGGGTTGTGGTTGGTGTCAACCACGCCGATCAGAGGAATGCCCAGCTTCTTGGCTTCAGCGATGGCAATCTTGTGGTAGCCCACGTCGATCACGAAAATGGCATCAGGCAGAGCGTTCATGTCTTGAATGCCGCCGATGTCCTTTTCCAGCTTTTGCAGTTCGCGAGCAAACATCAGTTGCTCTTTCTTGCTCATGGATTCCAGACCGGTTTCTTGCTGAGCCTTCATATCCTTCAGACGCTTGATCGAGGTCTTGACGGTCTTGAAGTTGGTCAGCATGCCGCCCAACCAGCGTTGGTCGACGTAAGGCACGCCAGCACGTTGTGCTTCGGCAGCCAGGGTTTCGCGCGCTTGGCGCTTGGTGCCGACCATCAGCACGGTACCGCGGTTGGCGGTCAGCTGCTTGACGAACTTTTGTGCGTCCTGGAACAGAGGCAGGCTCTTTTCCAGGTTGATGATGTGAATCTTGTTGCGGCTACCAAAAATGTACTGGCCCATCTTGGGGTTCCAGAAACGGGTTTGGTGGCCAAAGTGGACGCCGGCTTCCAGCATCTCGCGCATCGTAACGGACATATATCTTCTCCGAAGGTTAGGTCTAAAATTCTGCCCAACTATCACGGCAGCCGTGCTATCGCACGGCACACCGCAACACCTTAGGTAGGCAGGTTTGCGATTTTGTTTTTACCCAGCGCAGCAAGCTACACTCGGCAAAACCCTAGGATTCTAACATAGTCCGACACGGCTCAGGGCAAAGTCAGCGCAATGGGTCTGTTGACGATGCCTTGCATTTTTTGAACCACAGTGGCGCAGGCAACTGCGGGAGCCGCCAAAAACTGGGCACAATCTGTCACTCGAACTCACGGTTTCTGCAAATTCTTGCATCTCCCGAGCCCCCATGTGAAGAACGGCCCCTGTCTTTGTTGTTATGAAAATTGCGATCGTTGGAGCAGGCATTGCGGGAATAGCAACCGCCTTCGAGCTGATGGAGGCCGGCAACGAGGTCAGTGTTTTTGAACAGCACCGTGCTGCTGGCGAGGAAGCCAGTTTTGCCCCTTCGGGCCTGATGTGGCCTTGTGCCATCAATCCCTGGGGCGCCACGGCCTTCCACCAGGCGCTACAGCTGGGCCTGACGCGCCCTGCCTTCTCGGAGTTGCAGGTGCAAGGCAGCATGCTCTCGGCACCGCGCCGCTGGGCACGGCGCCAGCAAGCCTTTGCCAAAAAACAGCGCGACCGCGAGTTCCTGCCCGACCTGCAGGCACTGGAGCTTCTGGCCATGCAGCGCATGCAGCATGTGCAGGAGATGCTGGACATCAGCGCCCAGTTCAGCCAGGGCCTCTTGCTGCCGCTGCGCAAGGAGCCCGGTGCAGCGGCTTTGTATGAGCTCACTCGCCGCCTGTCGGCCGCGCATATTGATTACCGCCGCTGCAACGAGGAAGAAACCCGCAGCATCGAGCCCGGCCTGGCCACCGATATACAACTGGCCGGCGCCATCCATTTGCCCGAGGCCTGGTCCGGCAACGGCCGCCTTTTCTCACAAGGGCTGCTGCAGGCACTGCAAACGCATGGCTTGCAAGTGCACACCCAGCATGCCGTCAGCGGCATCAACAGCACCGCCAGCGGTGCCAGCTTGCAGCTACCCAGTGGTGAGCAGCACTTTGATGCCGTGGTTCTCTGCGCGGGCGCAGATACCAACCGCCTGCTGCGCCCCCACCATGTGCAGTTGCCCAGCGCGCCTATCTATAGTTACAGCGCCAGCATCCAGATCAGCGAGGAGTCGCTGGCTCCGCGCCACGCGGTCATCGATCTGGAAAACAACATGATCCTGACCCGCCAGGGATCGAGGCTGCGCATCAGCGGCGGCGCCGAGCTGGGCTACCCTGACAGCCCGGAGCGCACCGAGGATGCCCGCCACGCACTGGTCAGCGTCCTGCTCGAATGGTTCCCAGGCTGCATCCAGCCCAGCCAATCCATCTTGCAGATGTGGCGCGGCGCCCGCCTAACCATGGCGGACGGCCTGCCGGTGGTGGGCGCCTCCGGCATTCCGCATATCTGGCTCAACACGGCCCACGGCGGCATGGGCTGGGGACTGTCGATGGGCTGCGCCCACCATGTGCGCCAGCGCCTGATGGGCCAAAGCAGCAGCGTAGAGCCCGAGGCTCTGGAGCTGCAACGCCTGCGCTAAGCCTTGCGCTAGGATGGCGCCATGCACCCCACTGCCGCCGACCTGCCCTACCCTGCACTGCTCAGCAGCCAACAGCTACGAGCGCGCGAAACCCGCCTTGCCCGCCAGCTCCCGCCTTACAGCTTGATGGCCCGCGCAGGCGCCGCTACCGCCAGGCTGGCCCTGGCCATCGCACCCCATGCGCGGCATATCTGGGTGGTCTGCGGCGCTGGCAACAATGGCGGCGACGGGCTGGAAGCCGCCATTCATTTGCAGGCTGCTGGCAAGACCGTACATCTGTCACTAATGCAGACCGGCGACAAACCGCTGCCCAGCGATGCCGCTCAGGCACTGCAACGCGCCCAAGCGGCAGGCTTGCGCATCGGCGACCAGGCTCCCGGCCATTTCGACCTGGCCATTGATGCCCTGTGGGGCATTGGCTTGCGCGCTGACCGTTCCAGCCCAGCCGATGGCCCCATGCTCGACTGGCTGCAGCAGCTGATGCAGACCGAGAAAGATGTGCTGTGCATGGATACCCCTTCGGGCTTGCTGGCCGATACCGGCGCCTGGCTGCCCTGGCTGGCAGCGCAGGTGCCACCCAGCCCCAAGGGTCGCCGCTTCACCCTCAGCATGCTGACCCTCAAGCCTGGCCTTTTTACACTGCAGGGGCGCGACTGGGCTGGCGAGGTATGGCTCGCACCGCTGAGCGCGGGCAACCCCCTCTGGCGCAGTGACCAGATTCCTGCAACCGACATTACCGTTTCAGATTGCGGCCAGCTCGTCACCCACGCCCGCTCGCCTGCGCTAGCCCATGACAGCCACAAAGGCATTTTTGGCGATGTCGGCGTGCTCGGCGGCCAAAGCGCGAGCAGCGACGGCCAGGGCATGGAAGGCGCCGCTATTTTGGCCGCCAGCGCAGCGCTGCATGCCGGTGCAGGCAGGGTCATGCTCCATCTGCTGGGCAGCCACCCCGCATCGCCCCGGCCCACGGGGGTCGTGGCCGACATCATGCTGCGATCGCTGGAAGCCATGCGCGCACTGCGTGGCAGCCTTGTCTGCGGTTGTGGTGGCGGCAGCCAAGTAGTCCAGGTGATTCCCCAGGCTTTGCAGCACCCGGGCAGCCTGGTCTTGGATGCCGATGCGCTCAATGCCATCGCCGCACAACCCCAGCTGCAGCAAGCGCTAGTGCAACGGGCAGCGACCGCAGACAACAGGGGCATCACCGTGCTCACTCCCCACCCGCTGGAGCTGGCAAGGTTGCTGGGCACGGACACCCCAGCCATTCAAAGCGACCGCATTGGCGCAGCCCGGCAAGCGGCGCAGCAGTGGCAGTGCCTGGTAGTGCTCAAAGGCAGCGGCACGGTGGTGGCTGCACCGAATGGGCGCTACGCCATCAACCACAGCGGCAATGCGCGCCTGGCGATTGGGGGCACCGGCGATGTGCTGGCCGGCTGCATTGGGGCGCACTTGGCGGCGCTACCGCCGGGCAGCAGCTGGGCAGATGGCTGGCAGCCGCTGCTCAATGCCGTTTGGCTGCATGGCCATGCGGCCGATACCTGGCCGCTGGGCCGGATGCTGACGGCTTCGCGCCTGGCGCACAGCCTGCATCGCCCGGGCTAGGCGCCTGAGGGCTTAGCCGCGCCCCACAAAAGGCATCTTGGTCGCCATCACCGTATGGAACAGCACATTGCATTCCAGCGGCAAGTTGGCCATGTAGAGCACCGACTGGCCCACGACATCCACATCCATCAGCGGCTCGGGGGCGATCTCGCCATGCGCCTGCATGACGCCCTGGGTCATGCGCATCGCCAGCTCGGTGCCGGCATTGCCCACATCTATCTGACCCACAGCGATGTTGTACTTGCGGCCATCGAGCGCGGCCGTCTTCGTCAAGCCCATCACCGCATGCTTGGTGGCAGTGTAGGCAATCGACATGGGCCGGGGCGCATGGGCCGAGATCGAGCCGTTGTTGATAATGCGGCCACCCATGGGCGACTGCTGGCGCATCACGCGGAACGCCTGCTGCAGGCAATAGAACATGCCGTTCAGGTTGACATTGACCACATCCTGCCAGGTCTCGATCGGCAGCTCGTCAATCGGCACCGCTGGTGCACCGCGCCCGGCGTTGTTGAACAGCATGTCCACCCGGCCAAACTGCGTGATCGCTGTATCGAACAAGGCCTTCACTGCGACCGGATCGGCCACATCGGTGGGTACCACCAGAGCCTGGTTGGCATCGGCTGCGTGACCAGCCACTTCCTGCAAAGGCTGCTCGCGGCGGCCCGCCAGCACCACAGACCAGCCATCTTTCATCAAGGCCAGCGCCGCTGCGCGGCCAATTCCGGTGCCCGCACCGGTCACCACCGCAATCTTGCGCGTCTTCTCGGTCATCCGTACTCCTTGGTAGTTGCCACAAAAAAAGCCAGGCCATCACGGTGATGGCCTGGCTTGGATCATAGTCACACTATGCAGGTTCAGCGGCGTTTGCGCGGTGTCTTCTGTCCCGGCTGTTTGCTGGCACCGGCGCTGCGGTCGTTGCCACGCGGCTTGCTGGCGCCATGCGGCGCGCCCTTGGCCTTGCTTCGCTTGAGGCTGGCACGCTGGGCATCATAGGCCTCATCGCGGCCGTCACGCTGGCGACTGCCTGGAGACGTTGCCACCTTGGCAGCACGTGCGGGCGATGCCGCGGTTTTGGAGCCGTCTTCACCCTCGCGCACCAGGCGGAAGTCGATCTTGCGCGCATCCAGATCCACGCGGCTGACCTGGATCTGCAAGCGGGTGCCGATGGTGTAGCGGATGCCGGTGCGCTCGCCGCGCAGTTCCTGGCGCATCTCGTCAAAGCGGAAGTAGTCCCCACCCAGCTCGGTGATGTGGATCAGGCCTTCGACATAGAGCTGGTCCAAGGTCACAAACAAGCCAAACGAGGTGACCGCAGAGACGGTCCCGCCGTATTCCTCACCCAGGTGCTCGCGCATGTACTTGCACTTGAGCCAGGCCTCGACATCGCGGCTGGCCTCATCGGCGCGACGCTCGTTGGCGCTGCAGTGCAGGCCAGCGGCTTCCCAGGCTTGCACCTCGCGCGAGACGCGCTGCACCCGCTCGGCCTGCAGCTTTTGCTTGGGTGCTGCCACGCGGCTGGCCAGGCGCTTGGCCAGCTTGGCCTCAGCCTCGCCCGGCGTGGGCAGCAAGGGCAACTGGTAGCGCTTGCCCGCCAAAATGGCCTTGATGACGCGGTGTACCAGCAAATCCGGGTAACGGCGGATCGGGCTGGTGAAGTGGGTATAGGCCTCGTAGCCCAAACCAAAGTGGCCGCTGTTGATCGGCGTGTAGATCGCCTGCTGCATCGAGCGCAGCAGCATGGTGTGGATCTGCTGGGCGTCGGGGCGGTCCTTGGTGGCCTGTGCAATGGCCTGGTATTCGGCAGGCTTGGGGTCGTCGCTGATCGACATGCCCACACCCATGGCCTTCAGGTAGCCGCGCAAAATGTCTTGCTTCTCGGGCGTGGGGCCCTCGTGCACGCGGAACAGACCCGGCTGGCCACCTTGCTGGATAAAGTCAGCCGCGCAGACGTTGGCCGCCAGCATGGCCTCTTCAATCAGGCGGTGCGCCTCGGTGCGGGTGCGCGGCACGATCTTCTCGATACGGCCGTTCTCGTCACAGATGATCTGGGTCTCGGTGGTCTCAAAATCCACCGCGCCACGGCGGCCCCGCGCCAGCAGCAAGGCCTTGTAGACATCGTGCAGGTTGAGCAGGTCGGCTACGCGCTCCTTGCGCTTGATCGCCTCTTGCCCCCGGGTATTGGCCAAGATGGCTGCTACCTCGGTATAGGTAAAGCGCGCATGGCTGTGCATCACCGCCGGGTAAAACTGGTAGGCCTGTACCTCGCCATCGGCGGAGACCAGCATATCGGCGACCATGCACAGGCGTTCCACATTCGGGTTCAACGAGCACAGGCCATTGGAGAGCTTCTCGGGCAGCATCGGGATGACGCGGCGCGGAAAGTAGACGCTGGTAGCACGGTCGTAGGCATCGACATCGATGGCATTGCCGTTCTGCACATAGTGGCTCACATCAGCAATCGCCACCAACAGGCGCCAGCCCTTGGTCCGGCCAATCTTGGTGGGCTCGCAGTAGACGGCATCGTCAAAGTCGCGCGCATCTTCACCATCGATGGTGACCAGCGGAATATCGGTCAGGTCAATGCGTGCCTTGCGGTCTGCCAGCCGCACTTTGTCGGGCAGCTTCTTGGCCAGGGCCAGGCATTCTGGCGAGAACTCATGGGGCACGCCATATTTGCGCACCGCAATCTCGATCTCCATGCCGGCGTCGTCGATCTCGCCGAGCACCTCGATCACGCGGCCCACCGGCTGGCCAAACAATGCCGGCGGCTCAGTCAGCTCAACCACCACGACCTGGCCGGTCTTGGCGGCGCCGATGGCGCCATTGGGGATCAGTACATCCTGGCCGTAGCGCTTGTCTTCAGGCGCTACCAGCCAGACGCCGCTTTCCTGCAGCAAGCGACCAATGATGGGTTGCGCAGAGCGTTCGATGATTTCAACAATGCGGCCTTCAGGGCGGCCGCGGCGGTCGGTGCGCGCGATGCGGGCGCGTACCCGATCACGGTGCAGCACGGCGCGCATTTCATTGGCGGGGATGTAGATGTCGCTCTCGTTGTCATCCCGGATCACAAAGCCGTGGCCTTCACGGTGGCCTTGGACTACACCTTCAATTTCTTCTGACAAATTATCTGCTCCTGTTTTGGAAGCCGTTTTTTTGATATACAATCTGATTCTTTCCTGAAATGCCCAGGTGGCGGAATTGGTAGACGCACTAGTTTCAGGTACTAGCGGGTAACTCCGTGGAGGTTCGAGTCCTCTCCTGGGCACCAAGTTTAACGACAAGTACCACTTGTTTTGTGAAAACGGTGAAAAATCAGTCTTTAGGGGCTGTTTCTACAGTGGTTTTTTAGGAAAGTCGATAAAGGGCACTGCCCTGCATCATCAGCCCAGGTGGCGGAATTGGTAGACGCACTAGTTTCAGGTACTAGCGAGTAACATCGTGGAGGTTCGAGTCCTCTCCTGGGCACCAGACATAAGCCGTTGCACTTCATGTGCAGCGGCTTTTTCTTTGCCTGCATCGCACAGCCCGGTCACCCCGCTACATCACACCACTCCCGCGGTGTTGATGGCGCGACGCCAGGCTCTGCGCTCCCATCCAGCGCGCACCGCAGGGCTGCACTACGCCCTACTTCCCCATCTGCAAAATTTTCTGCATTTGTCCGATGCACTGCAAAATTCGCCCCTATAATTGCGGCTTCCCTGAAAGCCCAGATGGCGGAATTGGTAGACGCACTAGTTTCAGGTACTAGCGAGTAACATCGTGGAGGTTCGAGTCCTCTTCTGGGCACCAAACAGCAAAGGCTGCTGCACATCATGTGCAGCAGCCTTTTCGCTTTGCTGTCCAGCGAAAGCTCGGCATCGCCCAGCAGTCCAACGTTCATCGCTATCTTTTTTGAGAAAATAATTGCACTTTTCCCAAAACAGCGTCCAACGCAGCCCTATAATTCATCCATCCTGAAAGCCCAGGTGGCGGAATTGGTAGACGCACTAGTTTCAGGTACTAGCGAGTAACATCGTGGAGGTTCGAGTCCTCTCCTGGGCACCAAACACCAAGCCATTGCACAACGTGCAATGGCTTTTTTGTTGCCTGCTCCAAACGCTTCAATCTCCGACGCAAGCACGCAGCACCGCATTCGCAAACGGAATAAAAAACGCCCTGCGCGATGAGCACAGGGCGTTTGGTGTAGCGATCAGGTGCCGCTTACTTCTTGAGCAGCGCCTTCAAGGCATTTTGCAGGCGACGGGCAACTGCCTCATCGCTGCTTGACGCCAGCACCTTGGCCACGTCCTGCTGCCAGGTCTCTTGCGGCGACGGATCATTGCGGCGCGTCAGCAGCTGCAACTGCAGCGCACGGCGGGCAGTGATGTGCTCAGCTGGCGTTGGCACTTCAGCCGCCATTTCCAGGCGCAGCATCGCTTCACGACCATCCCCAGCGGCAGGCGCCGCAATAGCCTGGCCCCAGCTGTTGCGCGCACCACTGGCCAAGCGGCCCAGATCCTGGGCGTTGGGCAGCAGTTCGGCATTGCGCTGGCTCCAGGCATCCATCATCTGGGTCAGTGCCTGGCCATGGGCCTGGGTGGCCAGCTTGCGCAAGGCGGCTTGGGCATGTTCCACCGCATCGCGCTGGGCACGGAAGGCAGCATCGCCCAGGCGTGGGCCACGGTCTTCGCGCGGTGCACGGTCCATGCGGTCACCACGGCCAAAGCGGTCGTCCGGACCCCGGCGCTCCTGGCCCCGGTCGGGACGCGGGCCCCGGCTGTCGCGGCCATCGCGGCTGTCACGGCGATCGCCACCAGGTTTGCCGCCACGGCCTGCAGGCGCTGCCGGTGCATCGCGGCGCATACCCGGGCGGTCATCGCCACTGCGCTGTGCAATGACGGGCTTGGCAACCGGCGCTGGCGCAGCTGCGGGGGCAGCGGCTTCCTCAGCCTGCGGCTCAGTACCTTCTTGCGGCGCTTGTGCATCTGCTCCGCCATTTGTCTCAGCCTCAGCAGGTTCAGCCTCTGGCTCCGCAATGACCGCTGGCGCAACCACGGGCGCTGGGGCAGCAGCGGGAGCTTGCTCCACAGGCGCTTGCTGGGCCTGCAGCGCTTGCTGCAAACCGTCCAAGGCGGCCTGGATTTGGGCGGCATCACCGCTGTGGTTGGCCGCTTCCAGCGCCTTGGAGGCATCGAGCACGGCCTGGTCACGGGCGCTCATGTGGTGCTGCACGCGCTCACGCTGCTGCGTCTTGCGGGCAAAGGCCTCATCCAGCGGCTTGCGGAACGCATCCCAGAGCTTTTGCTCATGGCGGCGATCCATCGGCACGCCCTGCGCCTCGGTCTGCCACTGGCGTTGCAACTCGCGCACTGCGTCAATGTTCAAGTTCGGCGCAGCGGCCAATTCTACGGCCTGGGCAATCATCGCGTCGCGGCGTGCAATGCTCGCCTTTTGGGCAGCATGCAAAGGCGCGGTGGCGGCATGGTGCGCAGCCTTCCAGGCATCTTGCAGCTCAGCATAGGCCTTTTCACCCACATGGCCACTGGCACGCCAGCGGTCGCCAAACTGGAACAGATCGCGCTGCACGCGCTTCCAGTCGGTCGATGCCTTGTGCGCTTCCACCCAGGCCTTCAGCTCGGCGATCAGCGCCTCGCGCTCGGCGCGGTGCTTGGCGCCCTCTTCGCGCACCTTGGACAGCCAGACCTCGACATGCTTGTAGGCAGCGTTGCAGGCTTCGTCAAATTTCTTCCACAGCGCATGGTTGGTAGGGCCGCTTTGGTCGGCCTTCTTCCAGTCCTCGCGCAATTGGCGCAGTGCTTCTTGCAGCTTGCGGCCACCCAGCTCCTGGCCTTCAGGCCGGGCGAGCAGGCCCTGGGCCTTGGCCAGCAGCTCCTCACGCACCTTGTCCGTGCTCCAGCGCTGCCAGCCTTCCAGCTCGCCCGCAGCGATCAGCGCGGTATTGACTTGCGATTCCAGCTCCTGGTCGATCTGCTTGCCGTGTTGCTTGAGGACAGCACGCAACTGCTGCGCTGCATTGGATGCGCCCTTGCCATGGCCTTCGGCCGTATGGGCTTGCAGAGCCTTCAAGGCTTCTTGCACGGCATGCTTGCCCCGCTTGGCTTCCTGCGGATCGGCAGGCGGCTTGGCGGCTGCGGCGCGGGCAGCGGCTTGCTCGGCTTCGGTGGGCAGGCCACGTCCAGCGCGGATTTCATCGGCCCAGACTGGCACGGTAGGCAGCGCTGCTTGCGCGTCCTCAGCCGCAGCCAAAGTCAGTTTGAGCGCAGATTGGAAAGCATCCCAGACCACCAGCAGCTGCGACTTGGAGGCATCCAGCATGGTCGGATAGCGCGCTTCCACGCTGCCCCAGCTGGCATCGCCTTCCAGCACGGCAGCCTGGTCTTGCCAGTGCTGCACGTCGGTGGCCAAAGCGGCTTCAGCGCCTTGCGCATCCTTGTACGATTTGGTGGACAGCACTTCGACGCGCTGGGCCAGCAGCACGGCAGCTTCGCGCTGCACCTGCACGCGGTGCTGCAGGTCTTCAATGGTTTTGATGCGGTCGGCCAGCTGGATCTTCAGCGCAGCCAGGGGCTCCTTGGACAGCGGGGCGCCGGCCTTGGCCGCATCGCGCTGCCAGGCCAGTGCGTCGGCAATGTTCAGCTTGGAAGCGCCCAGCAGCTTGCCTGCCTTTTCTGCCCATTCGGCGGCGATGGCTTCCTGGCCTTTGGCGCGGCGCAGCTCTTCCAGGCGCTCGCGGATGGCCTTGGCAGCACCCTTGTCGCGGGCAGACAGCTCTTTGAACACTTCCTGGAGCTGCTCTGCGCCAGGGTTGGTGCCCAGCCATTCGCGCACCTTGGCCGCGCGCTCGCCCGAGGTGGCTGCCGAAAAAGCACCACCGGTGACGCCATCCAGAGGATGGGGTGCAGCGGCCGCCTTGGCAGGTGCGGGGGTTGGCTCAGGGGTTTCGGGCGTCTTGTTGCGCGAGATAAAGGGGAACATGGAGTCAGTTCAGTCGTAAATACGGCCTGCATCGCAGCCGATGCAGCCATTGGCACATAAAAAAGAGGGCGGCAGGCATGGGCTCACCACCAGGGTGCTATTTTGACCGGGTTTGGCAAGGACTCCAAGCACACGGGCATCGCTATAAGGTAATTCCCCAGCGGCAGGGGCCAAAACAAAGGGCTGGAACCCTGCGGTCCAGCCCTTTCCTGTCTTATACCCAATGAAATCGCCTTCAGCGCGGCGCCAGGCTCAGCTCCGCATGCGGCGCCCAGTCCTTGACCTCGCCAAATCCCTCCGTCTTGGCATTGCCCAGAAAGAGCCGTTCGAGCTTGATACCCTTGCTGGCCAGGTAGTCGCGCACGGTCACGCCCCGGGCCAAGGCCAACTCGCGCATGGCGTTGTCCGGCACGCTGATGCTGGTGAGCAGCAGGGTTTCCATCTCGGCGGTGGGGATGTCGGTGGCCATGCCGACCATGTTGCGCGGCTTCTGTATATCTGCGCGCTTGTACACGTCCTTGAGCAGCGCGGGGTACTCGGCAGCGCTGACCTGCTGCACATCCTCAGGCTTGCCGCCGGCACGCACCGTGGCCCGGCGCTTTTGGGCCAGCACCAAGTCGTTGATACGGGCCTTGCGCCAGCCGTCCTTCTCGCGCTCCAGATCGGCCTGGCCAGCCACGGTCAGTTGCAGTGCTGGCCGGTCCTCCAGCGCTTTGGCCACTTTGTCCAGGCTCTCCTTGCTGGCAGCGTCCAGCATCGCACTGCCGGGGCCAAAAGGCACATGGCTGGCCTCACTGCCGCCACCAAAGGCACCGGATAGCAGCGCAAATGGCGAGGTGACGGCCTTCATGATCAGGTTGCCGATGACCTTGAAGATGATCGGCGCCAGGCGGAACTGCGGATCATTGAGCGAGCCGCTGATGGGCAGGTCCAGATCGATCACGCCATTGCGGTCAGCCAACAGGGCAACCGCCAGCTTGACCGGCAGGCTGGCCGGCGCGCCCTCCACCGCATCGCCAAAGGTCAGCTGGTTCAGCACCAGCTTGTTGCTGGCCGTCAGCATGCCCTCTGGCGTTACGTCGTACTGCACATCCACGCTCATCTTGCCGCGCTCGATGCCATGGCCGGCGTATTTGATGCTGTAGGGCGTCAGCGGCGACAGCTCCAGATCACGCACCTTGCCATGGATATTGAGCGCCAGCGGCTTGACCAGCGGGTTGAGCTGGCCGGTGATCTCCAGCGACGCCGTGCCCTCGGCCTTGCCGCGCAGCTCCAACTCGGCCAGCTGCAACTGGCCCGCCGTGGGCTCTGACGAGAACGCCCCCATGCGCCCGGCCAGCTCGGACAGGTCAGCCGAATAATTGGGCCGCACAAATTGATCGCTGAACTTGACATTGCCGCCCGCCAAGGTGATCGGGCCCATGTCGATGATCGGACCGGTGGCTGGCTCGGGGCTGGCGGGCGAGGCCGGCGGGCTGACTGCCGCAGCCCCCGATGCTTCCACCACCACGCCTTCCGCAGGTGCCGCCGGATCGGAAGCGGCCGCATCCCGGCTGCCACCCAGGTCCTGCAGATTGAGCTTGCCGTTTTCCTGCACCAAAAGGCGGGCATAGAAATCGCTCAAGGCCGTCTCACCGACCTGCACCTTCATGCGCTGGCCGGGCACCATGTCCACAACCAGGGCGCGCAGGCTCAGCAGTTTCCAGTTCAGCAGGTCATCGCCCGCACCCATCAACCCCAAACCCAAGGGCCCCGAACGCCCGCTGGCCGCTGCCGCAGCCGCTTTGCGACCTGTGTCACTGGCACCACTGGCGTCGTCATCGCTGCGGCTGGGCGCAGCGGCGGCCACCAAGGGACGTACGCGGACATCATCCAGCCCAGCATCGCCTTTGACACGCAGCACCGGTCCCTTGTCCGATTGCGCGTAGTCCACGGTGCCCCGGAAATTGGCATCCGCCCGCACCAGGCGCACCGGCAGCATGGCTTCCGCATAAGGCACAAAGGCATGGACCGGCAACTGGCTCAAATTCACGCGGCCGGCCGCCGCCAAAGGCGCCAGACCCAGACTGCCGTCGTAGGCAACACGGCCCGGCTCGGCCCTGCCGCTGCCGATCCGGCCGGAGAGCTTGAGTGGCGAGGGCTTGGCCTTGCGCGCCAGCGGCGCATAGTCGCGCAGCTCGACATCCCAACCGGTCAAGCGAAAGGCGACCTTGCGGGCCGTCGATTCATCCTGGAAGGCCAGCTGCGCACCCTTGATGGCGATCAAGTCCAGCTGCACATCCCAGGGTTTGCTGGCCGCCGGCTTGCTTTCGTCATCGGCTTTACGGGCCTGCGATGCCACCAGCCAGTCCTCAAACATCATGCGGCCATCCTTGGCCCGCGAGACACCCAGCACGGGCTCCACCAGTTGCACCGAACCCAGCTTGACCTGCTGGGCTTCGGTATCCAGCACGGCATCCTTGACCAGCAACTGGCGCAGTTCCAGCAGGTTGTTCTTGCCCTTGAGGCCGATGGCCGGGCCATGGGGCGGTGCGCAATTGGCCTTGCTATTGCACTGCAGGGCCACATCGGACACGCGCATCTGCGCCAGCGCCACTTTGAGCGCCGTGCCCTGGCGGCTCAAGTGCATCTCGCTGTCGATCGTGCCCAGCAGGCCGGGCTCGATCACCCCGGTCAAATAGGAAGCGCCAAGCTGCAGCGGCAGGCCCGTGGTGCTCACATCCACCTCGGCCATCTGGTCGGTCGCCTTGCCCGAGAACACCAGACGGCCGGTAGACGGCACACCCTGGGCACCCGAGAGGCCCGACGAACCCTCAAAACTGAAGGGGTCCTTGAAGGGCCAGGCAATGTGCTGTGCTTCCATGCTGAAGTCATCGAGCTGCACGCGCGCCGGCAGTGGCACGCTCTCATCCACCCACACCCCCTTGAGGCGGCTGAGCTTGAGCGCATCTACCTGCACGGACCATGCGGGTTTGCTGCTGCTGGCGGTGCTCGCCGCTTCTGCGGGCGCTTCGGATGGGGCCGGTTGCGACTCCGCCTTGTCGCTCTGTGTCCCTTCCTCAGCACGGCCTGGCAGCGCCTGGCCCTGAGCATCCAACAGGCTCAGTCGGCCATTCTTGCCCCGCTTGAGCGACAGCTGCGCACCATCCAACGCCAGCTGGGCAATATGCACCTGCCCCAGCAATGGCTGCACATCGGCCAGTTGCACATCCAGCCGCTCCCAACCCAGCAACTCGCCGTTGGCCGCGTCACGCAGCTGTACATCGGTGGCATGCAGATCACCACTCAGGCGTACCTGCGTCTTTTCCTGCTGTTCAAAGGCCAGCGCCAGATCGGCATTGAGCACACCTGCAGCCAGTTTGATGGGCAAGGACGTAGGGATATAGGCCAGATAGGGCTTGAGGTCGAGGTCCTTGATCGCAAATTTGGCCTCCGCCTTGCGGTCATCGGCAAAGGGCGTGGCCTCGGCATGGCTTGCGAACTGGCTGCCATTCAGCACAAAGGCCAGTTGAGGCAGCACCTTGATCTCACGCTTGGATTCCAGATTGCTCAGAAATGGAATGCCCAGTTGCAGATCATTGAGCGCATGGGTCTGGCCCACGGTGTCGTCGCGGAATGCCAGCTGCCCCCCTTTGAGCTCAATGTTGTAGAGCGCAAAATGTGCAGTCTTGCCGTCATCGGGCGTTGGCTGGGGGCTGCGCAGCTTTTGCAGCACATCGTCAAAATCAAACTGCCCGGGGGCCGTCTGGGCCAGATGCAGCACCGGCTTGTCGACCTGGATGGCATCGAGCACCGGTGCCAGGCGGAAAACGGATTGCATGTCTGCATCTATATAGATGCGCTCCACTGCCAGCATGGCGGGGCTGTCTGGCTGGGTGCCTGCGATCTGCAGGTCACGCACGGTCAGCTCCAGCGACCAGGGCCTGAACTCCACCGCCCCGATATGCACGGCACGGCCCAGTTTCTCGGTGCCCAGCTTTTCACCTTGGGTGCGCAAAAGCCAGGGCAGCAGCAGCCAGGACAAGGCCCACAGCAGCAGCAGCGCCAGCAGGCACCACCCCAGCCGGCGCAACCAGCGCAGCACGACGGACTTTTTCTTGTTTGTTTCTTGCGTTTCGCGCATCGCGACCATCCTCACTCTGAGTCCATACGGCCCACAACACGGCCCGATTGGCTGACCCAAGCGCCATTGTGCACACATAAGCCCCTGGTGCGGTGCCTGCTTAGCACACTAAAGCGGCATCGGAGGCGGGTTCACAATCGTTAAAGGCTGGCCGGCGGCACCTGCACACCTGCTCGGGGGAACTGCGGCCATTGCACTGGGCGCAGCCTCAAGAAAGCGTGTGCCTCTATATATATAGAGCAAGGACTCCGTTTCTATGGCGGCCATCAGACAAACGACCGGCCAACCTGGCATCCACCGGCGGGTTCGCCGATGCGTCGATGCATCGGACCAACCATTCGGACAAGAGTCGGTACAGCGCAAAGGCGTCGCATGCTCCATGCTTTTCGCCATTCAGCATCCCCACTGCCCTTTGGAACTGCAAAAACCCAACGTTCAGGCCTGCTTTTTTGCGATCTTTATAATTTTTCCTGGGTACAACTACAAGAAACCCGCAGATTTCATAGGTTATTGGCAGTTTTAACCTGGTTTTTATACAGTTTTTTCATCTATTTTGTTCTGGCTTGTCGGGCTGGCAGATGACCGCATGATGACGAATGTGCCCTTGCCCAAATCAAGCCAGTATTTTGCGCTCTCGGCAAGGGCTCCAGGACAGCCTTCGTGCACTCCCCCGTCGAGGCATCGGTGGCGATTACCGCGCAGATGGCGTCGCATACCGCAAAAAAAATGAGCAGCAAATGAACGCAGCAATTGATAAAGATTGACTTTTTATCAATGCCTTGATGTCAATCAAGACTTCAAAAGCATTAAACACAAGCTATCCATCCACTGAAAAGCCGTTTACAAAGCGCAGAACTGGGCGGTGCTTTTTGTGCCCACCACCCGGCCCCTCTTGACCAGCACTTTTTCCGCCGGGACGGGTCCCTGGATGGCATTGCTATACACGTTTTTTTATTACTTTTTATTCTTATTTTGATATTTGTTAGTGTTGACTGAGTATTAAGCATGCTTCTAGAATTCAGCCCATCGCATTGATTGCTGATTTTTTAGTCAACACCCCTCACGGTGTTTTGATCGTAGCCCCTGACACGCAAGAGCGTGCTTGAAACGACAAAGGGCCGTCTGCAACGCAGACAGCCTGCCGGAGACCGCACAGGACAGTGCGGCTTCACCCTGCCAGACCCCAGCCCGGTGCTATCCGCCGGGCTATTGGAGGTGGTGGGACTTAGAAAGGAAAAATCCCTATGACGGCTCCCGCGCAAGTGGATGCCGGTGTGCGCTCTTTGGGCGCCACCATCAGTCGTGGTCTGATGACCGTGGCACACAACAGTTTTGCTTTGATCGGTTTGATCGTGGCGTTTTGCGCCCTCACCCTGGTGTCGCGTCCCGACCTGCGCCATGCCGGCGAGGCGCAATTGCGCAGCTGGTTGCAGGCGCGTACCCATGCCGCCCCGGCACATGAGCTGGCTGGCACCGAGGCCGACGCACTGGCGGGCGACGACGCCACCATGATCGCTGCGGTGGATCGCGCCACCGCAAGCAACCCGCAACAGTTGCCCCGCAACCAGGCGGCTGTGGCTTACTGGCTGGCCAAAAAGTACCGCGTGGCACCCGAGCCTCTGGCGGTACTGGTGTCCGAAGCCTACCTGGTGGGCAAGGAAACCAAGTTGGACCCGACCCTGATCCTCGCCATCATGGCGGTGGAATCGAGCTTCAACCCCTTCGCGCAGAGCTCGGTTGGCGCACAAGGCCTGATGCAGGTGATGACCAAGATCCACACCGACAAGTACGAGAACTTCGGCGGCCACTTTGCAGCCTTTGATCCTGTCACCAACCTGCGCGTGGGCGTCAAGGTGCTTCAGGAGTGCATCCAGCGCGCTGGATCGCTCGAAGGTGGCCTTAAATACTATGTGGGCGCTGCCAACCTGCCTACCGACGGTGGCTATGCCGCCAAGGTGATGGCCGAGCACTTCCGCATCAAGCAAGTGGCCGATGGCCGTGGCAATGCGCCCAAGGCACCTGCCGCCAAGCCTTCGCTGTCGGCCCAGGCGGATACCCCGGCCAATGCGGAAACCGTGGTTGACAAGGCCAAGGCCCCTAGCAACAGTGCCACTCCAGGCACCAAGGCAGAGACCGTGGCCCTGGCTGACAAGCAAACCGCCGTGCCTGCGGCTGCCAAGGCCGAGGCGACCACCGTCGCCATGGGTTCCTGATTCCCCAACCTGTCCATCTCAGGCTTTCAGCACGAGCACCCTGCGGGGTGCTTTTGTTTTTGCAGGCTTTTACCAGCAGCCGCGATAGACCCATAGCGCCAGGCCTGCGCTGCCTCGGCTACACTAGCCGGGTACGCGACTGGCGATAGACATCTGTGTGACCGGATTGTTGACGTGGAATGCAGGCCCAGCCTGCAGCAACCACCGGGGAGCGTACCGTGCAGTGCTTCGGCGAGCTATTCGCCACAGGCACCTGCCACGTGTTAGCCGTGCGCCTGGGCAGCCCCTGTTTTCGCCAACCTCTTTGTTGGCAGGCAGGGCTCACTCCTGACTCCAACGACCGCCATGTACCAACGCAACATCCTTGTCGAACAGACCGACGCCGAACTCTTTGCGGCCATCCAGGCCGAAAACCAACGCCAAGAGCAGCACATCGAGCTGATCGCCAGCGAAAACTACGCCTCCCCCGCCGTGATGTGGGCCCAAGGCACCCAGCTGACCAACAAGTACGCCGAAGGCTACCCAGGCAAGCGCTACTACGGCGGCTGCGAATTTGTCGATATCGCTGAGAAGCTCGCGATCGACCGCGTCAAGCAACTGTTCGGCGCCGATGCCGCCAACGTGCAACCCCATTGCGGCGCCTCCGCTAATGAAGCTGTCTTCCTGGCCTTCTTGAAGCCCGGCGACACCATCATGGGCATGAGCCTGGCCGAAGGTGGTCACCTGACCCACGGCATGCCGCTGAACATCTCCGGCAAGTGGTTCAATGTCGTCTCCTACGGCCTGAACGACAAGGAAGAGCTGGACTACGACGCCATGGAAAAGAAGGCGCACGAGACCAAGCCCAAGCTGATCATCGCTGGCGCATCCGCTTACTCGCTGGAAATCGACTTCGCCCGCTTTGCCAAGGTGGCCAAGGACGTGGGCGCGATCTTCATGGTAGACATGGCCCACTACGCCGGCCTGATCGCCGCTGGTGAGTACCCCAACCCCGTGCCCCACGCCGACATCGTGACCACCACCACCCACAAGAGCCTGCGCGGCCCCCGTGGTGGCGTGATCCTGATGAAGGCCGAGCACGAAAAGGCCATCAACTCGGCCGTGTTCCCCGGCCTGCAAGGCGGCCCGCTGATGCACGTGATCGCAGCCAAGGCCGTGGCCTTCAAGGAAGCGCTGGCGCCTGAGTTCAAGACCTACGCCCAGCAAGTCAAGACCAACGCCCGCATCGTCGCTGAAACCTTGACCGAGCGCGGCCTGCGCATCATTTCCGGCGGCACCCAAAGCCACTTGATGCTGGTCGATCTGCGCGCCAAGGGCATCACCGGCAAGGAAGCCGAAGCCGTGCTGGGCGCTGCCCACATGACGATCAACAAGAACTCCATCCCCAACGACCCGGAAAAGCCGATGGTCACCAGCGGTATCCGTATCGGTACGCCTGCGATGACCACCCGTGGTTTCAAGGACGAAGAAGCGCGCCTGACCGCCAACCTGATCGCCGACGTGCTGGACAACCCGCGTGACGAGGCCAATATCGCTGCCGTGCGCGCCAAGGTCAACGCCCTGACCGCCCGCTTCCCCGTCTACCGCTAATCTGACTCGCGCCCGCGCCTATGAAATGCCCCTTCTGCAGCCACCCCGACACCCAGGTGGTGGAGACCCGTGTTGCAGAAGACGGCGGCTTTGTACGGCGCAGGCGCCAGTGCGGTAACTGCGAAAAGCGCTTCACCACCTATGAGCGGCCCGAAGTCAGCTTGCCGGTGATCGTTAAAAAGGATGGCCGGCGCATCGACTACGACCGCAGCAAGCTGCGCGGCTCCTTCAGCCTGGCGTTGCGCAAGCGCCCTGTATCCATCGACAAGGTGGACATGGCGCTGGAGCATGTCGAAGACAAGCTGCGCACCTTGGGCGCCCGCGAGGTGCAGACCCATCTGATCGGCGAGCTGGTCATGGCCGAGCTGCAAAAGCTCGACAAGGTGGCCTACATCCGCTACGCCAGCGTCTACCGCAGCTTTGAGGACATTGACCAATTCAAGTCCATCGTCGACGAGGTGACCACCCCGCCACCGGAGCCCAAAAAAGACGGCGTCCGTAAAAAAGACTGAGCCCACGAAAAATGCAAAAAGCGAACCCCAGGGTTCGCATTTTTATTGGGGGGCCAGCCACGGAGCCAGCCAACCTGCACCTTGTCAGTCTTGCGGTGCCTCAGCAGCAATCGGGCCCACTGACAGCACCACATCGCTGTTCTGGGCGCGGTGGCGCAGTGCATGGTCCATCAGCACCATCGCCAGCAAGGCCTCGGCAATCGGTGCGGCGCGGATGCCCACGCAGGGGTCGTGCCGGCCCTTGGTGATGACCTCGGTGCTGTTGCCCTCGGTATCGATGGACTCGCGCGGGCTGATGATCGAGCTGGTCGGCTTGATGGCAATGCGGATCTCGATGTCCTGCCCGGTGCTGATGCCGCCCAGAATGCCGCCGGCATTGTTGCTGCGAAAGCCTTGGGGGCTGAGCGAATCGCCATGCGTGGTACCACGCTGGCCCACGCTGTCAAAGCCGGCACCAATCTCCACCGCCTTGACGGCATTGAGGCCCATCATCGCGTAGGCGATATCGGCGTCGAGCTTGTCGTACAGCGGCTCGCCCAGGCCGACGGGCACGCCGCTGGCCTGCACACGGATCAGCGCGCCACAAGAATCGCCTGCCTTGCGCAGCGCATCCATATAGTCTTCATAGCGGGTCACATCGGCCACCGGCGCAAAAAACGGGTTGTGGGGCACATGCGCCCAGTCCTCAAACGGCAGGGCCACTTCGCCCACCTGCAGCATGCAGGCGCGGAACTCGGTGCCGAACTTCTCTTTCAGCCACTTCTTGGCTACCGCACCAGCGGCCACGGTGGGCGCCGTCAGGCGGGCCGAGGAGCGACCGCCTCCACGCGGGTCCCGGATGCCGTATTTGTGCCAGTAGGCATAGTCGGCATGCCCTGGGCGAAAGCTCTGCGCAATATTGGAGTAGTCCTTGCTGCGCTGGTCCGTATTGCGGATCAGCAGCGCAATCGGCGTTCCCGTCGTCTTGCCCTCGTAGACGCCGGAGAGAATCTCCACGCTGTCGGGCTCATTGCGCTGGGTGACAAACTTGCTGGTGCCGGGGCGGCGGCGGTCCAGATCCTGCTGGATATCTGCCTCGCTCAACGCCATGCCGGGCGGGCAGCCGTCAATCACGCAGCCAATCGCCGGGCCGTGGGATTCGCCAAAGTTGGTAACAGTAAACAGGGTGCCGAAGGTATTGCCGCTCATAGCCCGCCATTATCACTGATGCCAGCGCCCCACACAGCCCCGCAGGGCTCACCAGCGGGGCTGGTCGCTACCGGGCGGCTGCCCGGCATGGGGCCAGCCACTGGGCAGACCCTGCAGCACCGCTCTGTGGCGCACGGCAAGCAGGCGGCCAAAGCCGGTGTCCATTGCTTCCAGATAGGCCTCCGGCGGCACGACGGTTTGTGCTGAAGCAGCGGCTACCGGCCGCTGCCCCATCGCCTGCAGCCACTGCGCCACCCGCGCCAGCGACACCTGCACATGCCAGCTGCCGCCCACCGTCGCCTGCCGGTACAGAGCAGCCTGGATGCCAAAGGCCAGCAAAAAGCCCGCGCTGTAGTCCAGAATCTGCAGCGGCAGCGCCCGCAGTCCCTCGCTGCCAAATGCCTGGCCCTCGGCCACGTTGATGCCGCAGACCGTCTGCACCAGCGAATCAAAGCCACGCCGGTCGGCCCAGGGGCCGCTGCGCCCATAGGCGGACAGTCTGGCATATACGATACCGGGCCGCTGCCGGGCGACAGACTGCGGGTCAAGCCCCAGCGCATCCAATGCGCCAGGCCTGTAACCTTGCAGCAGCACATGGGCCTGGCCCAGCAAATCGGTCATGGTTGTCTGGCCTGCTGGGGTTTTCAGATCCAGCAAGGCCGAACGCTTGCCCCGGCTCATATCGGCAATGGCCTCGATATTGGGCAGGCCCGGCCCATTGAGCATCAGCACATCGGCGCCCTGCGCTGCCAGGCTGCGTGCTGCTACCGGGCCAGCCAAAATGCGGGTCAGGTCCAGCACGCGCAGGCCATCCAGGGGCCGGTGCTGGGCAGGCGCAGGCCAATCACGCGGGGCGGCGGGGTGGTCGCTGTCCAGCTGGGTGATGGACACCAAGGGCTGCGCTGCCACCGCTGCACTTTGGGGGTGCGCCTGCCAGGCCTCCGGGCTGCGCGCTGCCGCCACCACCAGGCCCAGCGCTGCAGCGCGCTCTTCCACCGCCTGCGCCGTCCAGCCTTTGAGCGCATCGGCCACCGCTTGGCGCGAGGTGTCCGCTCCCGTGGGCAGGCCCAGCAGCTGCAGTACGCCATCGCGGTGGTGCGCAAAATTGGCATGGATGCGCAGCCAGCCCGGCTGGCCCACATCGGCGCCGCAGGCATACAGCCCCGAGATGGGGGCCCATTGCGCAGGCTGGCGGCCATCCAGCGTGAAGTAGCCGCTGCACTCGGCCAGCACCTGGCCCACATCCAGAACCACCTGGGGCATGGCTTGCTGCTGGCGGTGCTGGGCAATCAAGGCGCTGGCCAGGCCGCTAGCGGCTAAAGCCGCAGGTGCCGCCACGTCCAGGCAAAAGCTGGAAGGGTAGGCACCGCCATCGCCGCTAAGTGCCAAGCTGCCCTCGCCCAGGGACGGCGCTGGCAGGCCTGCTTGCTGCCACAGCGTTTGTACGCTGGCCTGTATAGCGGCATACAGCGGCTGCTGCGCCAGGTGGTGACTGGTGGCGGCGGTGTTGTTGTTAGTGGTTGGCAAGGCGTTCTCCTGGTGGGCACATGGCTGCCATTGCATACCTGCCGCCATCTCGGGTCAATCTTGATTGGGCCAGTACACCTGCTATATAGCCCGCACTGCAGTAGCATGCCCCATGGTTTCTGAACGCCCCGCACCCACCCCGCCTTCCGAAGACGACAGCCCCTGGCTCAACAGCCAGCAGGCCGCTGCAATGCTGGGTGTGCAGCGCGCCAGCCTCTACGCCTATGTGAGCCGGGGCTTGTTGCGGGCGCACAGCCAACCAGGCTTGCGCGGCCATGTCTATGCCCGCCTGGATGTGCAGCGCCTGGCACGCCAGCGGCACACCGTGCGCAACCCCGCGCAGCTGGCCCGTTCCACCTTGGACTGGGGCACGCCGGTGCTGCGCTCCGCCATCACCCAGGTCAGCCAAGGCCGGCTGACGTACCGGGGCCGCGATGCGCTGCAATGGGCGCAGCTCGCCAGCCTGGAAGAGACGGCCGCGCTGCTGTTGGGCTTACCCGTAGGGGATGCATCATTCAGCGCCCACAAGCCACCTTCCATGCCACCCACCACGGCAGCGCCAGCACAGCGAGTGCCGACACCCCGACCGCCCGCCGAGGCACTGAGCGCCTGGCACAGTCGGCCCACCAGCGAGCCTGCGCTAACCCACCCCGGCGGGGCCCAGCCGCTGCTGCAGCACATGCTGTGGGTGCTGACGGGGCTGCCGCCGCCCCCGGAGGCTGCTCCGCCCCTGGCCGAACTGCTTATCCACCAGCAACTCGCAGCCCTCTGGCAGCAGGATGCAGCGGGCGAAAACAGCTTGCGCCAGGCTCTGGTGCTCTGTGCCGACCATGAGCTCAATGCCTCCAGCTTTGCCGCACGGGTGGTGGCGTCCACAGGCGCCAGCCTGCATGCCAGCCTGGGCGCAGGCCTGGCGGCACTCAGTGGCCCCCTGCACGGGGGAATGACGGCGGTGATCGACCAGCACTGGGACGACTGGCATGCGGCGCCGCAGGCCGACGGCAGCCTGCCGCCATCGCTCGCCCAGTTGCTGGCCGATACCCGCATCAACGGCAGCCCGCATTACTGCGCGGGCTTTGGCCACCCGCTCTACCCGGCCGGCGACCCGCGCAGCCAGCGCCTGCTGAGTCTGCTGCCTGCCGATGCGGGCCGCGGTGCCTTGCTGGCGGCAGTTCACCGCCAAACCGGTTTGCACCCCAGCCTGGACTATGCGCTGGTTGCCATCCAGCGCGGGCTGGGCCTGCCGTCGGGCGCCGCCTTTGTGCTGTTTGCGCTGGGCCGCACGGCAGGCTGGTTGGCCCATGCGCTGGAGCAGCGCGACAGCGGCCAGCTGATAAGGCCCCGGGCGCAGTATGTCGGCCTGCTGGCTGAAACGGATATCCAGACTGAGGCCACGGGCGCCACGGGCAACACCCCCGTCAGCATCCCCGGACGCATCATCCGTTTCTGAGCGAAGCCAAGCAACAGGCGCAAAAAAGCGGCCTCGCGGGCCGCTGGTTGGGCTGGTGACCGGCTTGCGCATACAGGCGCGCCGGTCAAACCATCAATCCGTCTCGCCTTCCACCGGCCAATCGCGGATATAGGCTTTGAGCATCTTGTTCTCGAAGTTCTGGCTGTCGACGACGGCCTTGGCCACGTCGTAGAAGCTGATCACACCCATCAGCATCTTCTTGTCCATCACCGGCATGTAGCGCGCATGGCGGTCCAGCATCATGCGGCGCACCTCGTCCATGTCGGTTTCCATCGTGCAGGTCAGCGGTGCGTCGTCCATCACGCTGCGCACGAGGATGTTGCCGGCAGTGCCGCCGTTGTTGACGATGGCGACGATCACTTCGCGGAAGGTCAGCATGCCCACCACATCACCGTGCTCCATCACCACCAGCGAGCCAATGTCCTTCTCGGCCATGGTCTGGATGGCGTCACCGACCGGGTCGTTCACGCTGGCGGTGTAAAGGGTATTGCCTTTGAGGCGGAGGATATCGCTGACTTTCATGGGTGTCTCCTTGTACCGTTCTCCGGTGCTGGCGGGGCCTGCCTGCGCGCACACGCATGGGCGACAGGCCAGCCAGCCTGGGTCTGCTAAATATAGCCGACAATTCCCGTCCAGAACGACAACATCGCGGAGATACGCCATGCCCGGTTATACCGACCCCGGCTTTGACACCCTGAGTCTGCACGCCGGCGCCCAGCCGGACCCAGCCACCGGCGCCCGTGCCGTCCCCATCCACCTGACCACCTCTTTCGTCTTTGAGTCGAGCGACCATGCGGCGAGTCTGTTCAACCTGGAGCGGCCTGGCCATGTCTACAGCCGCATCAGCAACCCCACCAATGCGGTGCTGGAGCAGCGTGTATCGGCCCTCGAAGGCGGCGTTGGCGCCATCGCGGTAGCCAGCGGCCAGGCAGCGCTGCATTTGTCGATTGCGACCTTGATGGGCGCGGGCAGCCATATCGTTGCCAGCACCGCGCTGTATGGCGGCAGCCAGAACCTGCTGCACTACACCCTGGCCCGCTTTGGCATCGAGACCACCTTTGTCAAACCTGGCGATATCGATGGCTGGCGTGCGGCAGTGAGGCCCAACACCAAGCTGTTTTTTGGCGAGACCGTCGGCAACCCCGGCCTGGATGTGCTGGACATCCCCACCGTCTCGGCCATCGCCCATGAGGCCGGTGTGCCCTTGCTGGTCGATTCCACCCTGACGTCGCCCTGGCTGATCAAGCCCTTCGCGCATGGCGCCGACATCGTCTACCACTCGGCCACCAAGTTCCTCTCTGGCCACGGCACTGTCATTGGCGGCATTGTGGTGGATGGCGGCAGCTTTGACTGGGAAAAATCCGGTCGTTTCCCCGAGCTGACCGAGCCCTATGACGGCTTCCACAACATGGTGTTCAGCGAGGAGTCCACCACCGGCGCCTTCTTGCTGCGTGCTCGGCGCGAAGGCCTGCGCGATTTTGGCGCCTGCATGAGCCCGCACAGCGCCTGGCTGATTCTGCAAGGCATCGAGACCCTGCCGCTGCGCATGGAGCGCCATATGCGCAACACCGAAAAAGTAGTGCAGTTCCTGGCCAGCCACCTGATGGTCAGCCGCGTGGGCCACCCGATGCTGGAGAGCCACCCCTCCCACGCGCTGGCGCAAAAACTGCTGCCGCGCGGCGCAGGCTCGGTGTTCAGTTTTGACATTGCCGGCAACCGCAACCAGGGCAAAAAGTTCATCGAGACGCTCAAGGTCTTCAGCCACCTGGCCAATGTCGGCGACTGCCGCTCGCTGGTCATCCACCCAGCCAGCACCACGCACTTTCGCATGCACGACGATGCCTTGGCGCAAGCGGGCATCAGCCAGGGCACGATCCGCCTGTCCATCGGCCTGGAAGACGCCGACGACCTGATCGACGACCTCAAGCGCGCGCTCAAAGCCGCAGAAAAGGCCGCATGATGGAAATCCGTGTTTTTGCACTGCAAGATTCCGACGAGGTTGTGCAGCTGTGGCATGACTGCGGCCTCTACCGGCCCTGGAACGATCCGCACAAGGATATTGCGCGCAAGCTCAGCGTCTCGCCCGCATTGTTCTGGGTGGGGGTCGATGCGCGCGGTGAGGTGATGGCCAGCATCATGGTTGGCTATGACGGCCACCGAGGCTGGATCAACTACCTGGCGGTACACCCCAGCCAGCAGCGCAAAGGTTATGCCGGGCAGCTGATGCAGCGGGCCGAGGCCGAGCTGACGGCACTGGGCTGCCCCAAGCTCAACCTGCAGGTGCGCGTCGGCAACGAGGCGGTGATCGCCTTCTACGAAAGCCAGGGCTACAGCAACGACCAGACGGTGAGCCTGGGCAAGCGCCTGATTGCAGACACCTAAACCAGCAGAGCACAGATATGCAATTCCAAGTTCAAGCTGCCGACCTGTATGCCTACACCGGCGGCAAAGCGCTGGATGCGAGCCAGCCCACTGCCATCTTCATCCACGGCGTGCTGTGTGACCACAGCGTCTGGGCGCTGCAAAGCCGCTACCTGGCCAACCACGGCTGGAACGTGCTGGCCATCGACCTGCCCGGCCACTGCAAAAGTGGCGGCCCAGCACCGCGCAGTGTGGAAGAAGCGGCCGACACCATCGCCCAGCTGCTCGATGCCGCAGGCCTGGAGCGCGCCGCCCTTATCGGCCACAGCTGGGGGAGCCTGATTGCGATGGAAGCGGCAGCGCGCCTGGGCACGCGCGTCAGCCACCTGGTTCTGGTCGGTACCGCCGATCCGATGAAGGTCGCCCCCGCCTTGCTGGAGCAAGCGCTGAATGCGACGGACCAGGCCATTGGCATGGTGCAGACCTTCTCGCGCGCCACCCTGGCCCCACCCTCCGGCGCTGGCAGCTGGGTGTTTGGCGCCGGCATGGCGCTAGCCCGCCGTGTGCAGGCCAGCAACCGCGATACCAACCTGCTGCACACCGGCTTTGTGGCCTGCGACAGCTACCGCAACGGCCAGGCCGCCATGGCCGCCCTGGCCTGCCCCGTGCTGTTTGTGCTGGGCGAGCAAGACCAGATGACCCCAGCCAAAGCTGCACGCAGCCTCATCGATGCCGCAAAGGCCGCTGGCAAGCAGGTACAGGTCCAGATGCTGCCCTGCGGCCACAACCAGATGACCGAGTCGCCTGACGAAACCCTGTTTGCAATCCACGATTTCCTCAAAACGCCAAAAGCCTAGCCACCAGGCAGTGCGTGAGAGAGTGTTGCAGCGCTGCATGCGTGACTATTAGCTTTGCTAATGTGATATTGCTTTTGTTTTTATAGCAGTAGATCACGTATGTATCTGGCGTAAGAAGGCGTAAGCCACCACAAAAAATGCCGCAATCCGGGCATCAAATGCGTTAGCCTATCCGCTAGGCCAATGGAGGCCCAGCCAGCTGCATCTGAGAAGCTGCAGACTAGATACATACCATTTATGCAATACAAGGCCCTTCCCTGCTTGCTGCAACACTGCCAGGCGCAACCCTGGCATTTGCTGCGGCCGCGCGTGGACATGGACCTGGAGCGATGGGCGGAGACCTGGGCAGACCAGCTGTCGAGCCTGCATGAATTCGCCAGCCATGGTTACTACGGGCTGGATGTGCAGGATCTCGATGCCGACAGCCAACGCGCTGCCCGGGCCGGCTGGTGCCGTGCGGCACTTCAGTCGCTGGCACTGTTGGATCTAGCCTACAGCCGGGGCCTGCCGCCCCGCGCGATGGAGAGCCTGTTTGAACATGTGCTGCACTGGTGCAATGAATATGCGGTCTTCATGCGCAGCGATGCCGCAACGCCCGCGCAGGCCCGCCAACCCATCAACCCCGCCTCCAACAGCTACCCGGCCGCCGTGCAGCTGCTGGCCCTGCCCGTCTTGCTGGAGCGCCAAGAGCTGATCCCCGGCATCGTCGAGCGTTTGCTGGGCAACCGCTGCGACTGCCTACTCGATTACCTGAGTGCCGTCGCCTGCGAAAAGGACGAGGCCTCGGCCCAGGTCTTCTGCCCCAAGCCCTATGCCGATCTGGGCGAATTTTTCGAGCAGTCCGAGCTGGGCACCGAGCCCCTGCAGCACTACCTGGCAGAGAACTACAGCAGCCAGTTGCACCCGGCCCTGGCTGCTATCGGCCGGCTGATTGGCATGGGCGAGCACCATCCCCGCTGGGCCTGGGAAGTCGCTGCCTTGGTGGTGCTCTATGAGCTGGACGACAGCCCCCTGACCGCCTACAGCTGCTACCCCGCCGATATGGTGGCCCTGGCCCGCCAGCGCCTGGCCGTCCATGAAGCCAGCTTCGCCGCGCACTGAGCGCATGCCCTTCTCCAAAAGCTAACTCGGCAGATCGCCATCAGGCAAGTCGCCTGATTGGCTGCATTTTTTAGCGATCAAACTGCGCTCAAGCCTTGGTGGGATCCGCAGGCACCGCATCCAGCAACGCAGGTTCCAGATCCTGCACTACTGCATCCACCGCTTCCACCGGCACCTCATCAGGCAGCCACTCGCGCCGCTCCAGCAGCGCAATCAGCGCGATCTGGTCCAGGCCGCTGTGCCACCACAGGGGCTCGGTGGCCTCATTGCGGTCCAGCATCAGTGCAGAAACCAGCGGCGCAGCCAAAGTCTGCGCAGGCTCGATCAACAGCACATAGCGCATGTCCTGCTGGCTTTCGGTAACGCCAGCGGTGGACCGGCGCTCGTCCACATCCACCACGGCACCCACCCAATCGAGCTGGCACAGCACATCCAGCGCGCGGTGCAGCTGCACATCTTCCACCTTCAAGCGGGTGGCCAACTGGTGCAGGTACAGGCCCTTCTCAGGCTGGTAGCGCATCAGGTTCAGTTGGCGCAGGCATTCCAGCGCCAGCTGAAAATCCCAGCTCTGCGCCAGCGGCAGCCGGGCCACACCGGCCAACAGGCTGGGCAGGTAGGCGGCCACCACGGCGCCCAGCAGCACAATCACCCAGGCCACATAAATCCAGATCAGCAAGATCGGCAAGGTGGCAAAGGTGCCATAGATGGTCGAGTAGGTCGGCACATAGACGAGGTACAAGGTCAGCACCTTCTTGGCCACCTCAATGCCCACCGCCACAAACAGGCCACCGGCCAGCGCATCGCGCCAGCGCACATGGGTGTTGGGCACATAGCGGTACATGGCGGTCACGCCAGCCGCCAGCAGCACAAACTCCAGCGAATCAAAAGCCAGGCGGATCAGATAAGGCAGCTCGCCAAAGGCGCTGCGCGATGCCGCTACCACCGACGAGGTCAGCACCAGGCTGGAGGCCAGCACCAGCGGGCCCAGCGATATAGCGGCCCAGTAGATCAGAACCCGCTGGCCTAGCGGCCGCAACTGGCGCACACGCCAGATGTTGTTCAGGGTGCGGTCCATCGTCAAAATCAGCGCCAGCGCGGTGACCAGCAAAAAGCTCAGGCCCGCCAGGCCCAGGCGGCTGGCTTTAGAGGCAAACTGCGTGATGTAGCCCAGCACCTGGCTGGCAATGCTGCTGGGGATCAGGCTCTCGATCAACCAGCGCTGCAGTTGCGCCTCGACCGTGGCAAACATCGGGAAGGCGGTGAGCAAGGCCAGCGCCACCGTGAAGAAAGGCACCAGCGCCAGCATGGTGGTAAAGGTCAGGCTGCTGGCCGTGAGGCCCAGGCGGTCCTCACCAAAGCGGTTGCGCAAGGTATTGGCAGTATTGCGCCAGGGGAAGGCAGCCAATTGCTGCCACCACATCGCCCAGCCCTGGCGCATTGGCGGCTGCAAAGATGCCGCGTTTTTCTCATCACTTACGTACATACCGATATGATGCCATTTCCATGCCTTCATCCACCCCTGAACACGCGGCAAATCTGCCTGATTTGGTAACGCCTGCCCCTGCAGGCGCGGCTGCGCAGTCCTCGCGCTGGTTGGCCGTCTTCTCGTTGCTGGGCCTGGTGCTGCTGTGCCTCGCTTGGGAGCTGTGGCTGGCACCGTTGCGGCCAGGCGGCTCCTGGCTGGTGCTCAAGGCCTTGCCACTGTGCATTCCGCTGGCTGGCCTGCTCAAGCACCGCATGTATACCTACCGCTGGCTGAGCCTGTTGGTCTGGCTGTATTTTATTGAAGGCGTGGTGCGCGCCTGGGGCGACGCCCCGCCCAGCCGCTGGTGCGCGCTGGCCGAGATTGCGCTATGCCTGCTGCTGTTTGCCGCCTGCGTGATGCACATCCGGGGCCGCCAGCGGGCCGTTGCCCCGGCGCCCGCAGCCGCCCCCTAAATTCCTATTTTCTTTTCATTTGCAGAGACATCCAATGACCGACCTGATTGCGAGCTTGCGCCAGATTGTGGGCGATGCCCATGTGCTTACCGATGGCGACCTGACGGCCTATGAGCAGGACTGGCGCCGCCGGGTCCACGGCAAGGCGCTGGCAGTGGTGCGCCCCGCCAACACCGCGCAAGTGGCGGCCGTCGTCAAGGCCTGCGCGGCCAACGGCACCTCCATCGTGCCCCAGGGCGGCAACACCGGCCTGGTCGTGGGCTCCACGCCGGACACCTCGGGCCAGCAAGTGGTGCTGAACCTGGGCCGCATGCAGGCCATCCGCGCGATTGACAAGGACAACCTGACCGTCACCGTCGAGGCCGGCTGCATCCTGCAAACCCTGCAAGAGCGCTGCGAAAGCCAGGGCTACCTGTTCCCGCTGTCGCTGGCGGCCGAAGGCAGCTGCACCATCGGCGGCAACCTGGGCACCAATGCCGGCGGCACCCAGGTGGTGCGTTACGGCAATACGCGCGAGCTCTGCCTGGGCCTGGAAGTGGTCAATGCCCAGGGCGAAGTCTGGGAAGGCCTCAAAGGCCTGCGCAAGGACAACACCGGCTACGACCTGCGCAACCTGTTCATCGGCAGCGAAGGCACCCTGGGCGTCATCACCGCCGCGACGATGAAAATCTACCCCATGCCCGCGAGCCAGCTCACCGCCTGGGCCGCGCTGCCGTCTTTTGATGCCGCCGTGCGCCTGCTGGCACTGGCGCACCAGTACCTGGGCGCGGGCCTCACCGGCTTTGAGGTGATGAACCGCTTTGCGCTGACCCTGGTCGACAAGCACATGCCCCAGCTGCGCGTGCCCTTTATCGACAACCCCGCCTTCCCCTACGCCGTGGTGCTGGAGAACTCCGACAGCGAATCGGAAGAACACGCCCGCAGCCGCTTTGAGGCGCTGATGGAAGCCGCGTTTGAACAAGAAATCGTGCTCGACGCCGTCGTGGCCGAGAACCTGGCCCAGGCCCACACCCTCTGGCATATCCGCGAAAGCATTCCACTCGCCCAGGTCGAGGAAGGCCTCAACATCAAGCACGATATCTCCGTGCCCATCTCGCGCATTCCGGAGTTCGTCGAGCATGCCACCCAGGTGCTGAACGACAAGGTGCCCGGCATGCGCCTGGTCAATTTCGGCCACCTGGGCGATGGCAATCTGCACTTCAATGTGCAGGCGCCCGAAGGCGTCGATGCCAAGCAGTTCCTCGACGAGCGCGAGCACGAGGTCAACCACATCGTCTATGACGCCGTGGCCGCATTCGGCGGCTCCATCTCGGCAGAGCACGGCATCGGCACGCTCAAGGTCGATACCTTGCCGCAGTACCAATCGCCGGTGGCCCTGTCGATGATGCGTGCGGTGAAGGCCGCGCTGGACCCGCAGAACATCATGAACCCACATGCAATGATTACGCGCGGCTAATACTTAGCGTCTCACAACAAAACAGGGCGGCCCTCGCAGAGGTGCCGCCCTGTTTTTTGTTCATCAACGGATCAGGACGCCGGCGTGCCCACCGCGTTGCTGATCATCTGGTTCACATCCTTGGGCCAGGAAAAGGCTGCGCCCGGGTCTTGCACCACGCGCGGCTGGCCGTCCTGCAGCCACCAGATGCGCATGGTGTTGCTCTTGGCATCCAGCGCCACGGCGGCGGCATTCTGGCCGCCATCGTGCTGGCGGTTGCCGGTGATGTAGTAAACAGAGCCCTGCTTGCTCAGCGGGCCAGTCACCTGCAGGTTCTGCATAAAGGCCGTGCGGTGCTCGCCCAGCAAATGCTGCATGCGCGCAGCCATCACCCCTTGCTGCAGGAAAGCGGCATCCTGCGGATACTGGCCCACCTGGGCCTGGAGCTGGTTCCAGGCCTGCTGGCCGTTGGGGTCCACGCCAGCGGGCGTCGTCTGGCAGCCGGCCAGTGCCAGCGCCGCAGCAGCCCCCAGGGCCAGGCCCCATTTCTTCGTCATCATCCACATAGTTAGCTGTCCTTGTAGCGTTTGCAGCGCCCTCTCCTGCGCCTCGCAAACTGTCGATGTCCCGCTGCCCACCTGCGCTTGCCGCCGCATCGCGCGGCCGGCCCCGGTGGGCCCGGGCGCCAAAGCCGACACCCTACACCAATTTATGGCGGCTCAGGGCGGCCGCAGACATCTCCCACACTGGCTTATCCTTACGGCCTACGCAGCAAGCACAGCCGTCGTACAGTAGGCCCTTTGGGCCTTGCCCTCCTGCCCCGCCTCTGCAGTGCGCCCATCGCACCGGGCCAGGCAGCGCCTCAGCACCAGCGGGGCGGCAAGGCCCCCGTCTCGATCAGGCCAGAAGAACATGAAGCAATACCTCCAACTCGTCCAGAACATCCTGGACCAAGGCTCCTGGCAGTCCAACCGCACAGGGATACGCACACTCAGCATGCCCGGCGCCATGCTCAAATTTGATCTGCAGCAAGGTTTCCCGGCCGTCACCACCAAAAAGCTGGCCTTCAAATCGGCCGTCGGCGAGATGGTGGGTTTTCTGCGCGCCGCGCGCAGTGCGGCCGACTTCCGCGCGCTGGGCTGCAAGGTCTGGGACCAGAACGCCAATGAAAACCAGGCCTGGTTGGCCAACCCCTACCGCCTGGAGGCCGACGACCTGGGCCCCGTCTATGGCGTGCAATGGCGCCAGTGGCCGGCCTACAAGCTGATCGACCTGGCCCAGCCCCAAGGCCCCGCCCAGGTGGCCGATGCGCTGGCCAAGGGCTACACCCAGATCGGCGAAGTGGCCGAAGACGGCAAGCGCCAGATCGTGCTCTACAAGGCCATCGACCAGCTGCGCCAGTGCCTGGACACCATCATGACCGACCCCGGCAGCCGCCGCATCCTCTTCCACGGCTGGAACTGGGCCCAGCTCGAAGAAATGGCCCTGCCCCCTTGCCACCTGCTCTACCAGTTCCTGGTCGACCAGAGCAAGCGCGAGATCTCGCTGTGCTTGTATATCCGCAGCAATGATGTGGGCCTGGGCACCCCCTTCAACCTGACCGAAGGTGCTGCGCTGCTGCACCTGATGGGGCGCCTGAGCGGCTACACCCCGCGCTGGTTTACCTATTTCATCGGCGATGCCCACATCTACGAGAACCACCTGGACATGCTGCAAGAGCAGCTCAAGCGCGAGCCCTTTGAGTCGCCGAAGCTGGTGCTGTCCGACCGCATCCCCGACTATGCGGTGACCGGTAAATACGAGCCCGAGTGGCTGGAGAAGGTTGAGCCTTCGGACTTCTGGCTGGAAGGCTACCAGCACCATGCGCCGTTGACGGCGCCAATGGCCGTGTAAACCAAAACGCCCGCTTTTGCGGGCGTTTGCTTAGGAAGGAGCCTTGGTCTCGCAGCGCTCTTTCAGTTCCTCAAATGACGCCCGCTTTTGCTTGCGGATCGGCAGCGGCAGCGCAATCGATTCGGCTTCGATCTGCATGCTCTTCATGCGTTCCGGGTCGGGGCAATCGGCCGGGCGGGGATCCGGTTCATCGGCGGCTTGTGGGACGGGTGCCGGCGCTTTCTCTGCTGGTTTTTTGCTGACTGGGCGGTCATGCTCACGCGGGTTGATGCCCTGGCTGGAGGGCGTCACGGTGATCGCCTCCGCCTTCTGTCCGGCCGCGCAGGGCTCGTCCTGAAAACTGGTGCGGCCCTGGGCATCGACGCATTTGTTGATGGCCCAGGCCGGTGCGCTCAAGCAGCACGCTGCCGCGATCAATCCGGCAGCAAAGGTGGGTCGGGCGTGGGGCATGGGGCAGTCCAGACAAATGGCGAAAAGCCCATTATGCGGCAGGCTGCCACAGCGCCCCGCAGCCCCATCCTCAATTCAGCTCGATGCGCACACCACTCTTGACCAGGGCCTGCAGCTTGTTGGTTTCGGCCTGCAGAAACTGGCCAAAGGCCTCGGGTGTGGACAGCGACACCAGCATACCGGTCTTGGCAATCTGGGCCCGCACAGCAGGGTTGTCCACCACGCGGCGCATATCGGCATTGATCTGCTGCACCACTGCATCCGGCGTGGCAGCCGGTGCCAGCATGCCAAACCAGCTGCCGCTGACAAAGTCCATGCCCAGCTCCCTGAAGGTCGGAATCTCGGGCGCGCCCGGGTGGCGCTGCTCGGAGGCAATGGCCACCGCCGCCACCTTGCCGGCCTGCACCAGCGAGTACGAAGACATGCCATCAAACATGCCATCGACCACGCCCGCCATCAGATCGGTCATCGACGGCCCCTGGCCTTTGTAGGGCACATGGGTAAAGCGGATGCCCGCCTTGGTGGCGAACAGCTCGGCCGCCAGGTGCGGGCTGGATCCGGGGCCCGACGAGGCCAGCTTGAGCGCACCAGGATCGGCCTTGGCGCGGTCGATCAGGCTCTGCAGCGACTGGCCGCGCAAGCGGTTGGTGACCAGCAGCACATTGTGGCTGGAGCCCATCAGACCGACGGGGCGGAAAGCATCGGGCCCATAGGGCAACTGCCGGCGCAGCACCGGGTTGGAGGTATAGGCATAGCTGGTGAACAGCAGCGTGTAGCCATCGGCTGGCGTACGGGCCACTGCGCTGGTCCCTATGATGGTGCCCGCGCCATCGCGGTTCTCCACCACCACCGGCTGGCCCCAGAGCGTCGCCAGCTTGGCCGCCAAAGTGCGGGCCAGGGTATCGGTGATGCCGCCAGCGGAATACGGCACCACGATCGTCACGCGTTTGTTGGGGAAAGCGGCCTGCGCCTCTGCCGCCGGCGCGGCTACGCTGCACAGAGCCAAGCCGAGCCCCAGGACTGCGCCAAAGCAAGAAATTGATTTAGACATAAGACCTCCTTAGGGATCCTCTGCAAGACTCCCTGCCGTGGTCTGAACGCGGGCTCGGGCGATTCGCTGCGTTGTCTTCCTTGTCAATAGCTACAGCTATTGACTGCAAAAGACGCCTTGCGCCTCATCCCGATCCGCGCCCATCCCGCTTGGCGAGGGTCTTGCAGAGGATCCCTTACCCAGCCTGTCTGCCGGGCAATCGCCAGACCATCGCAAGAGTTGGCTGTGCCAATAAGGCACAGAGGGTCCCTGGGCAGGCTGCAGCGCCCTTTGCCCCGCAGCCTGCCCGGGGGAGTCGCTCAATCGACCTTGAGCTTGGCCACCTTGGCCAGCTGCTGCCACAACGCCATGTCGTTCTTGACGACCTGGCTGAACTCGGTGGCCGACTTGTGCGCAGGGATCAGCATGTTCTGCTCGGCAAACTTGGCCTTCATCTCGGGGCTGCCCAGCGCCTGGCCCAGATCGGCATTGAGGCGGTCGATGATCTTGGGGTCGGTCTTGGCGGGAGCGAACACGCCATACCAGCCGTCGGCGTCAAAGGTGTAGCCCTGCTCGGTCAGGGTCGGCACATCCTGCAATGCAGGGCCGCGCGCGGAACCAGTGGCGCCCAGCGCACGCAGCTTGCCGCTGCGCACATGGGGAATCGGCGAGGCAATGTCCATAAAGCCCACGCCAATGGTGTTGGCCAGCAGATCGCCCAGCTCCACGGCGGTGCCCTTGTAGGGCACATGGGGCATGTCCAAGCCGTAATGGGCCTTGATGCCTTCCATCACCAGGTGGCCGGTGGAGCCACTGCCCCAGGAGCCATAGGCCAGGCGGCCCGGGTGGGCCTTGGCGTACTGCACCATGTCGGCCAGGTTCTTGAAGCCGGTCGCGGGGTTGGCCACCAGCAGCACACCCGCTGCACCCACCTGCGCCACGGGCGCCAGGTCGCGCATGGCGTCATAGGGCATCTTCGGTTGGATGATGGGGTTGATCGCAATCGACGACGACGGCGAGAACAGCAAGGTATAGCCATCGGCCTGGGCCTTGGCCACATGGTCATTGCCGATGATGCCGTTGGCGCCGGCCTTGTTCTCGACGTAGAGGCTTTCCTTCAGCGTGGTCTGCAGCGGCGGCAGCAGCATGCGCGCAAAGATGTCGCCGCCCGATCCGGCCGGCCCCGGCACAATCATCCGGATCGCCTTGTTGGGCCAGGCCGTATTGGCCCAGGCCGTGCCGGTGCCCGCTGCGGCGAGCAGGCCTAGCAGCATCTGCCGGCGGTTGAAGTTTGCGCATGAATCGGTCATTTTTTGTCTCCTGTTGACTGCGGATAGCGGGCCCTTGCCACAGCTACCACCTGGTTCTATCGCTGGCATATCGCGGCTGCCCGGGCTTATCGCGCCCGGTGCAGCCACCAGCGCGTTCGTTACGACATCTTCAGATCGGCCAGCTTGGCCAGCCCACCCCAGACCTTCATATCGGACTGGATGGAGCGGGCAAACTCTGCCGCCGGTTTGACGGCAGGCAGGGCCATGTTCTGGTCTTCAAACTTTTTGCGGATATCGGCGCTCTGCGCCACCTGCACCAGAGCCTGGTTGAGGCGTTCCACCATCTCGGGGTTGGAGGTGCCAGCGGGCAAAAACACGCCATACCAGCCGTCGGCATCAAACTTGAATCCCTGCTCGGTAAACGTGGCCACCTGCGGTGTGGCCGGTGCGCGCTGCGTGCCCGTTACGCCAACGGCCAGCAGCTTGCCATTGCGGATATGCGGCACGGGCGATGCGATGTCCATAAAGCCCATCGGAATGTTGTTGCCGATGATGTCGGACAGCTCGGTGGACAGCGCCTTGTAGGGCACATGGTGGATGTCGATGCCGTAATGGGCCTTGAGGCCCTCCAGCGCCAGATGGCCCGACGAGCCATTGCCCCAGGAGCCGCAGGACAGTTTGCCCGGATTGGCCTTGGCATAGCGCACCACGTCCGGCAAGGATGCAATGCCCGTCTCCGGGTTGGCCACCAGAAAAATGCCCGACAGCCCAATCTGGCCCACCGGCAGCAGATCGCGCTGCGTGTCATAGGGCAGCTTGGGCTGGATAAAGGGGTTGATCACGATGGCCGACGACGGCGCAAACAACACCGTGTGCGCATCATTGCTTTTGACGACAAAGTCATTGGCAATGATGCCGTTGGCACCCACCTTGTTTTCTACATAGAAGGGCTGGCCCAGCGCCGCCTGCAGGCCAGGCGCCAGCAGGCGGGCAAACACATCGCCGCCCGATCCGGGCGAGCTGGTCACCACCAGGCGCACCGGCTTGCTGGGCCAGGGCACGGCCGCCCGCGCCAGGGGAAGTGCGGCAGGCAGTGCGGCAGCCACGGCCGCCATCAGCAGGGTACGGCGTTCGATACGCAGCGGGTTCATATTTGTCTCCTTGTAGTTCGATGTCATGCCGCCTCCAGCTCAGCCAGCACTGTGATGCCCAGCGCCGTGCCATGCACCGCCAGGTGTGCGCCCATCTGGATGACCTGCAGCACCGCTTCGCGCGCCACGCCCAGGCCATGGGCCTGCTGCAGCGCTGCGCGCAAGGCCTCGGGCTGGCTGGCGGTAAAGCAGGCATGCAGCGCAATGGTGACCAGGCAGCGCTCGCCAGCGCTCAGGCCCTTGCCGCTTTCTGCCGTGCTGGCCAGCGCCTGCAGATGGCCAAAATAGGCCGGGTCGATGGCCTGCAACCGTGCCCACAGGTCGGGCTGTTGGCCGTCCAATGTGCTGTCTGCCTCGGGTGGCAGACCATACACCTGGGCTACCTCGTCCAGCGCTGCCGCTGTCGCGCCTGCGCCTTGCAGGCAAACCAAGGTCAGCACATCCAGCAAGTCGTCATCGCTGGCGCCGCAGGCCAGGGCTTTTTGCATATGCAACTTCAAGCCGCTGGCAAACAAGTGGCTGGCTGATGCGTCGAGTGCCACATAGACCAGTTCCACCATGCGCTCGCTCAGCCCGCCGCTGCGCGCCGGGTAGCCGGCATAGTGGGCATAGGCCTGCAAAAACGCCGGGCGGCGGGCAAGCAGTTGCGCATTCCAGGGCCGCCAGTAGCCACGCTCCTGGCGGTACAAGGCTTCGACAACGGCGGTGTCCAGTTCAGCCATGCTGGCTCTCCTTGCTGCCTGAGATATCCAGGCTCTGCCCGGTCACAAACTGCGCCTGCGCACCGGTCAGAAAACGGACCAGCGGCAGCAGTTGCGCCACGGCCGCCCCCGTGGCCTGTTCAGGCGACAGCAGCAGCGCATTGATGCGCAGGCCCTGCGCTGCCCATTCGCAGGCCAGGGTGGCGACCAGCATGCGCGCGGCAGCCAGCGCCGTCTGGTGCTGCCAGGTAGGCACATCATCGGGAGCGCTAGCCGGCAGCAGGAGCAGCAGGCTGGCATCGCGCGCATGGGCGGCTGCAAACTGCTGGCCGGCGCGCAGCACGGCCTCCACAAGATCGCCGCCAGCCAGCGCCTGCGTGCTGATCAGGCTCTGGCATGGCGCGGGCGTTGTCGCCACTTGCGCGCCGTCCTCCGCCTGCAGCGCTTGCAACCAAGCGCCATCACAGGCGGCATCGCTGCCCGGTTGCAGCTGCAGATGCAGCGGCGTCTGCAACGGAGCAGGCACGGCCGTACTCAGCGCGCAGCGGCTGCTGCCGCCGTAAATGCCCGATCCACCATCCACCGACAGGACCTGGCCCGACAGCACACGGGCTTGGGGCTGCGCCAAAAACACCAGCGCGGCGGCCATTTCTTTGGGCTCGGCCAAGCGGCCCAGGGGGATCTTGGCAACGGCATCGGCCAGCGCCAGGCGGCCGGCATCCATCAGGCCTTGCACCAGCTCGGTACGCACAAAGCCAGGGCACAAGGTGCTCACACTCAGCTGGGGATAGCGCCGCGCCAGGCTTTGCGACCAGGCGATCAGCCCGGCCTTGCTGGGGCTGTACAGCCCGCGCCAGGGAATGGCCTTGTGCCCCGCGCCGGAGGACACATTGACAATGCGCGCATCGGGCTTCAGGCTCGGCAGGCAGGTCTCGAACAAGGCCTGCGGCGCCTGCAGGTTCAGCCGCAGCAGGCGCTGCCACTGCGCGGGAGCCTGCTCGACCAGCGGCCGTCCGCTGCTGTCCGAGATACCGGCGTTGTTGACCAGGGCATCGAGCGCTGGCAGCGCAGCCAGTTGGCGGCCCAGTTGCGTCAGCGCCTGCGTATCGGTCAGGTCCAGCGCAAAGGCCTGCGCGCTGGCCGCACCCTGCGCCAGGCAGTGCTGGGGCAGCTCGGCAATCGCGGGGCTGATGTCGACCAGCAGGCAATCCCAGCCCTGCTGCGCAAACTGCAGCGCGGCAGCGCGGCCAATGCCGGAGGCAGCACCGGTGATCAAGACAGCGGGCATAGGCTTCAGATATTGGTGAAGGTGATGCCGCCATCCACCACCAGCGCCTGCGCGGTGGTGAACTGCGCAGCATCGCTGGCCAGGAAGCAGATGGTGCCGGCAATGTCGTCCACCGTGCCCAGGCGCCCCATCGGCGTCTTGGCCACGCGGCCGGCATCGCGCTCGGCATTGCGATTGCGTTGCGTGCCCTCGGTCGGCACGGCCGAGGGGCAGACCGCATTGACGCGGATATTGCGCTCGCCCAGCTCCGCCGCCGCAGCGCGGGTAATGCCCAGCACACCAGCCTTGATGCCCGAATACACCATCGAGCTGCCGGCCGAGCGCAGCGCCGCGACCGAGGCCACATTGATGATGGCGCCACCGCGCTCCGCATCCATGCGGGCAGCGGCGGCCTGGATGCCCCAGAGCACCGCCTTGAAGCCGATATCCAGCATGCGGTCCACCGTCTCAGGCATGATCTCGCCGACCGATTGGTAGCGCACCCAGGCGGCGTTGTTGACCAGGATGTCCAGCCGCTGGTGGCGGGCATAGGCCTCATCCACGGCGGCGGTCATCTCTTCCCGCGTGGCCACGTTCTTCACCACGCCAAAGGCCTGGCCGCCCTGCGCGGTGATCGCGGCCACGGTTTCTTCAACCAGCGCATCCTTCAAATCATTCACCCCCACCACGGCACCGCGGGCTGCCAGTTGCAGCGCCGTGGCGCGGCCAATACCGGCGCCTGCACCGGTGATCAGGGCCACGCGGCCTTCCATATCTCTCAGCATCGCCTTTGTCATTGCGTCACCTCACAGCGGTCGATAAAGTCTGCGCCCACAGCGCGCATCAGTGCGCCTGCACCCAGGCAGGCGTCCAGCTTTTTGTGCTCGCGCAGGCTGCGGTGCAAGCCCAGCTCCCAGGTAAAGCCCATGCCGCCATGCAGGTGGATGGCTTTTTCCAGCACCCAGGCGCCCTGGCTCAAGGCGGCGGCCAAGGCGCTGTCCGCCTCGCGGGGGGCATCGCATCCATCCGCACGCTGGGCGCGCCAGGCCTGGGCACTCGATGCCTCCAGCAGCAGGCGCATGCGCGCCAGGTGGTGGCGCACCGCCTGCTTGGCCGACAGCGGCCGGCCAAACTGCACGCGGGCCTGCAGGTAATCGGCAGTGCGCTCCAGCGCGCCGGCGCAAAGGCCGTTCACATACTCGGCCCAGAGCAGCTTGATATCCGCACAAAAGGCCTGCGACTGCTCTGCGTCCAGGGTCAGCAACGGCGTGGCGCCGGTGGTTGATACCCACAGCTGGGGCACTTCCGGGTCCAGCATTTCTTCGGCCTGGCAGCGCAAGGCCGCCTTGTCGTAGAGCGCAAAACCGGCATCGGTCTGCACCAGCACATAGTCGGCCTGCAGGCCATTGCGCGCCACCCCGCTCCAGTCGCCAGCGGCCTGCGCAGCCATCACCACGCACAGCGATTTCTCGCCGCGCAGCAGCTGGCCACCGGCTTCCGTGCCCTGCAATGCCTTGCTGGCGGGAATCTGCTCGGGCAAGGGGTAGGACAGTTGCATCTGCCCTGCTACCCGCACCACCGGCATCGCAAATGCCAGCGGCAGGCCCAGGCCACCCTGCGCCTCATCGGCGCAGATACCAAACAGGCCAGCATCGGCCATGGCGGCGGCCGCCTCGGCCGGGCCTTGCCCTTGCAGCGCTGCGATGACCGCCTGCGCCGCCTGCCCAAACTCCTCGGGCTGCAGCTCTTCACTTTGCATCGTCATCCCCTCAGTCCTTGGTCAGCTGTTGAATGCGCTGGGCAATGACATCCAGCTGCACTTCGGTGGTCCCGGCATAGATGCTCTCGGCGCGCGAGAACAGGTAAGCCTGCGTGAAATGGGCCTTGGCGCGTTGCGCCAGTGCGCTGTGGCCAGGGTTGATATCGGCCACCATCGACAACGCCAGCGAGGCAAAGGCCTGGTGGCATTCCGACCAGTAGAGCTTGGTCAGCGACCCGCGCGCACCAATCGGCTCGCCGGCCTGGAGCTGCTCCACACTGCGCTCGACCAGGCCCTTGAGGCCATCGATCTGGCTGACCACCTGGCCCACCGCCTGGCGCAGGCCCGGCTCTTGCAAGCGGCCACGCAGGGCGGGCTCTGACTGGTAGGCCCGCACCAGCTGGCGCAGCTCGCACTCAAAACGCCAGGCGCGGTACATGCGGTTGGTGGCGCGCTCGATCGACAGCACGCGGATAGCGGCGCTCCAGCCCTCGTCGGCCGCGCCCAGGCGGGCCGAATCGGGCACGCGCACCTGGTCAAAAAACACCTCGGCAAAGGACTGCTTGTTGTCGATGGAGCGGATCGGCACCACGCGGATGCCCGGCGTGTCCATCGGCACCGCAAACATCAGCAGGCCCCGGTGCTTGTCGGCCACCGTGCCGGTGCGGGTCAGCAGCAGGCAGTAATGGGCCTTGGCGGCGCCGCTGGTCCAGATCTTCTGGCCCTGGATCAGCCAGTCATCGCCATCGGGCGTGGCCTTGGTGCGCAGCCGCGCCAGGTCCGATCCGGCCTCGGGCTCGGAAAAGCCCTGGCACCAGTACTCGCGCATCTCCAGAATCGCCGGCAGAAAAGCCTGTTTTTGCGCCTCGGTGCCCACCGCCATGATGATGGGGCCGGCCAGCTCCTTGCCGATCGAGCTGACGCTCTCGGGCATGGCCAGCGCGCCCACTTCCTTGTTCACCGCCAGGTGTTCGCGCAGGCTCAGGCCATGGCCGCCATAGGCGGTCGGCCAGGTCATGCCGGCCAGGCCCACCTGGTACATGCGCGCTTCCCAGTCGCGACACTCGTCCAGGCTGGGCGTGCGGTAGTCCACGCTGTCGGCGCGCATATGGGCAGGCAAATGGCTGTGCAGCCATTCACGCGCATATTGCCGGTAGGCACCCGGGCCCGATGCGGCATCGGGGCGGGCGAAATTCTCTTCCTGTTTCATCGCATAGTTCCGATCAAAGTCTCCGTGGCGCTGCACATCAGGCCTGCGGCCGGGCCGCCACCATCAGGGCATCAACCGCAATCACGCCCTCGCCGGCGGGCTGGACCAGCACCGGGTTCAGGTCGATCTCTGCGATCTCGCCGGCATAGGCCAGCGCCAGCTCCGACAGGCGCGCCACTGTGGCGGCCATGGCCTGCACATCGGCAGCGGGCTGGCCGCGCACCCCTTGCAGCAGCGGGTAGAGCTTGAGCGAGGCGATCATCTGCAGCGCCTCGGCCTGCGTCACCGGTGCCACCTGCACCGCCACGTCTTTCAGCACCTCGGCATAGATGCCGCCCATGCCCACCATCACCACCGGGCCAAAGGCCGCGTCATGCGATATGCCGGTGATCATCTCCACACCGCCACCCACCATCGGCGCCACCAGCACGCCGTCGATCTGCGCCTGCGGCGCGCGCTCGGCCACCCGCGCCAGCAGCTGTGCATGGGCCGTGCGGGCCTGCGCGGCGCTGCGGATGTTGAGTTCCACGCCACCGACTTCGGTCTTGTGGGCAATGTCGGGCGAGACAATCTTGAACACCACCGGAAAACCGATCTGCTCGGCAGCGGCCACCGCCGCATCGGCGGACTGCACCACCTGCTCCTGCGTCACCGGCACACCGGCCCGCGCCAAAAAGGCCTTGGCGTGGAACTCGTTGCGGAAGACCTGGGCATCCAGCGGCTCCCAGTTCTGCGCGGCAGCGGGCACGGTTGGGGGCTGGCCCAGCGTCTGGCCCAGGCGCACCATACCGGCCAGCCCACGGGCTGCCGCATCAATGGTCGGGAAGATCGCAATGCCCGCATTGGCAATGCGCTCGGTCACATCGGCAGGGCCCTGGCCAATCAGCACAATCAGGCGATCGGGGTAGTCGCGCCGGATCTGGGCCAAGGCCTCCTGGTACACACCGCTCAAACGCGGGTTGTGCAAGGACAACGACAGCAGCAGTACCAGGGTGCTGCGCGATGCGTCTTCCAGCAAGGCCGTCAGCAGCTTGTACAAGATATCGGGCCGGCTGGACATCTGCGCCGTGGCATCCACCGGGTTGCGGGTGCCGGCCACCGGCACGGCTTCCTGGATACGGGCACGGGTGGCGTCGGACAGCTCGGGCAGGTCCAGGCCCGCCTGCACCATCGCATCGGCCATCATCACGCCAAAGCCGCCCGATGCTGCCACCAGGGTTACGCCTCGGTTGCGCGGCAGCAGTGCCTGTGGCACCACCGACAGCGCCGCCGTCAGCTCCACCATGTCTTCGATGGACTGCACCGTCAGCGCACCGGCGCGGGTCAGCGCCGCTTCGATCACCGCATTCGATCCGGTCAGCGCGCCGGTGTGCGAAGCAGCCGCCGCCTGGCCTTGCTCGGTCGCGCCAATCTTGAGCACCACGACCACCTTGCCGGCGGCGCGGGCCGCTTCCAATGCCTGCAGCAGCTTGCTGCCATCGCGGCAGGTTTCCATGCAGCACAGGATGATGCGGGTCTGGCTGTCACGGGCCAGCGCGGCAATGCCGTCGGCAATGTCCACATCGGCCTCATTGCCGGTTGCCATAAAGCGGCTGATGCCCATGCCCCGGCGCACCACTGACTGCATCGTGAAGCTGCCCAGGTTGCCCGACTGCGAGACGATGCCCACATGGCCAGCGGCCGGCAGCTTCTCTTCCAGCGCGACCGAGAACGTGCCAATCACCCGCTCCTCAATACCCACCGCGCCCAGACAGTTGGGGCCCAGCACGCGGATCTGGCGCTCACGCGCAATCTGGCTCAGCTGCCGCTGCAGCGCAGCGCCCTCCTCCCCGGCTTCTATAAATCCGGACGACAGCACAATCGCGGCCAGCACCCCTTTGTCGGCGCAGTCGCTCAGCGCAGCGGGCGCCATGGCAGCCGGCACCGCGATGATGGCCAGCTCAGGCACCTGCGGCACATCGCGCACGCTGGTATAGGCGGGCAGCGACTGGATGCTGCCCCCCTTGGGGTTGACCGGGAACAGCGCGCCGGCAAAGCCATGCTTTTTGAGCAGATGCAGCGGCCGCCCACCAATCTTGGTCGGATCATCGGAGGCACCGATGATGGCAATCGCGCGCGCATTGAAAAACGGATCAAGACCTGCACCGGGCTGCAGGCGGGTGGTTTGCAGCATGCTCAGCGTCCTTTGAAAACAGGGGCGCGCTTTTCCAGGAAGGCCATGCGCGCTTCCTTGGCGTCTTCGGTCTTGGCCAGCGCCATCGTGAACTCCTGCTCAAAGCGGTAGGCGTCACGCTGGGGCATCAGGTCCACCATGTTGGCGGCGCGCTTGGCGTAGATCACCGCCAGCGGTGCCTTGGACGCAATCTCGCGCGCCATCTCCATGGCCTTGGGCAGTAGCGCTTCGGGCGCCAGCACTTCTTCGACCACATTGCGCTGCAGCATCTCCTGGGCGGTCAGGCGCTGGCCGGTGAAAAACATGCGGCGCATCGTGGAGCGTCCCAACAAGGTCTTGAGCATCGATGCCCCGCCGGCCAGGCCCACATTGATCTCGGGCATGCCAAAGGTCGCGTTTGACGAGGCATAGAGAATGTCGCAGGCCGCAGCCAGGCCCATGCCTGCGCCCAGGGCCGTACCGTTCACCGCTGCAATCACCGGCTTGGCGCATTCCTTGATTGCATTGCCGGTTTCGCGGGTGACGCGGTTGTGCTCCAGAAAATCCCCGGCCACCTCGGCATTGGGCCGGTCCTTCAGATCAGCGCCAGCGCAGAACACCGAGCCGGCGCCGGTAAGCACCGCGCAGCGCACATCGTCCCGCTCGGAGATGGCATCAAAAATGGCCACCAGCTCGCGCCGCATCGCACGGTTAAGGGCATTGACGGGCGGGCGGTTCAAGGTCACCAGGGCCACGCCATCGGCGACTTCCAGCAAAACGGATGGCTCAGACATGGCGACCTCCCTGGGTGTGGGCCACTACCGTGGTAGCCAGGGGGTGGACGGCGGCGCAGGGCGCAGCCTGCGCAATAGGCGCTATCACTTGCATGTTGTCTCCTTGGATCTTGGCCGCTCATGGGGAGCGCCTGTTTCGAATCTGTGTTTGATTCTAGGAAGGAACCCTGCAAATGATTTCCCCCCGATTGGTTGAATCTGTTCTGCGTTCCCCGGGGTAGTGGCGCCCTGGGGCCACCCTATGATGGACAGCAACCTACGTGCAGCGCGGCTCCATCCCAGGAGCCCCAACCAGAAGCCCCCCATGCATATCCAGCCCCTGATCCCGCAACGCCTGGCCCTGGGTGAATGCCCCAACTGGGATGCCGCCACCGGCCAGCTCTGGGCCATGGACTGCCGGCGCGGCTATCTGCTGCGCATCGACCCGGCCAGCGGCCAGACCGAGCAGCACCTGCTGCCAGCACCCACCGGCTCGTTCGCGCTGAATGCCGATGGCAGGATCGTCATCGCGATGAAGGAGGCGCTGGGCCTGTATGACCCTGCCAGCCGCCAGCTGCACACCCTCGCCGAGCTGGACCAGCACCTGCCCCATCTGCGCCTAAACGATGGCTGCGCGCTGCCCGATGGCCGCTTTCTGGTCGGCAGCATGCATCTGCATCTGGAAGAAGGCGAAACACCCAAGGGCGGCATCTATGTATTGGAGCGGGATGGCCAGCTGGCGCGCATGGGCCCGGCCCTTAAAACCGCCAATGGCCCGCTGATCCACCCGCACAACGGCCGCCTCTTTATCGCCGACAGCGCCGCGCAAAGCATTTATTCCTTTGATATCAGCAGCGGGCAGGCACAAGACCAGCAGCTGTTCATCAGCACCCAGCCCCAGCAATCCGCCCCCGACGGCTGCTGCTGGGACAGCGACGGCGGGCTCTGGACGGCTATGGTGCGTACGGGCCAGCTCGCCCGCTACGATGCCCAAGGGGCACTGAGCGAGCTGATCAGCCTGCCTGTGGCCCACCCCAGCGCGCTCTGCTTTGGCGGGCCGAATCTGGCAGACCTCTATGTCACCAGCATCTCGGACAGCGGCCGCCTGCGCGCCGGTGGCCCGCTGGACGGCGCCATTCTGCGCATCACCGGCCTGGGTTACCGGGGGCTGGCCAAGCCCCAGGCGCGCATCCTTATCCACGATTAAACGGCCACGCACTCGCACTCAGCGCTGAGCAGGCGCCCGCGATAGGTAGAATGAGAGGCATTCGCATTCTTCTACCCTGTCACTGGCATGCCTTCCCTCTCCCCTGGCGCAACGGCCTACACCATCGAGACCATCTACCGCCAGGAGCATGGCTGGCTGAAGGCATGGTTGCAGCGCAAGCTGGGGACGTCGAACCATGCAGCAGATCTGGCGCATGACACCTTTGTCCGGTTGCTGGCCGCGCCCGGCTCGGAGCCTATCCGTGAGCCACGTGCGTTTTTGCGCACCGTCGCGCATGGGCTGCTGGTCAACCACTGGCGCCGCCAGGACCTGGAACGTGCCTGGATCGAGACCCTGGCCCAGCTGCCCCCGGCGCTGGCGCCCTCGCCCGAGGAGCGCGCCATGGCACTGCAAACCTTGCAGCTGGTCGATGCCATGCTGCGCCGTATCAATCCCAAGGCCCGCGCGGCCTTTTTGCTGTCACAGCTCGACGGTCTGACCTATGCCGCCATCGCCGCACAGCTGAAAGTGTCGGAGCGCATGGTCAAACGCTATATGGCCCAGGCCATGTTCGAATGCCTGTTGCTGGAGCAGGCATGAGCCCGCTCGCTACTGGCCAACCCAGCCGGGAAGCGCTGCGCCAGGCGGCCGAATGGTTTTCGGTGCTGCAGTCCGGCAAGCCCAGTGCGGCAGACATCCAGGACTGGCAGCAGTGGCTGGCTACTGGCACGGGCGCCCAAGCCGCATGGCAAAGGGTGGAAGACCTGGCCGGCGGCCTCTCCCGCTTGTCCAGCCTGCCAGCGCGCCAGGCGCTGGAGCATGGTGCCCGCCTGGGGCGCAGCCGCCGCAGCGCGCTGCGTGCCCTGGCCTTGCTTCCCCTCGGTGGCCTGGCGGCCTGGCTGCTGCAGCAGCAGTCCGAGCGGCGCGGCTGGTTGGCCGACTACCGGACCTCGGTCGGTGAACGCCGGGAGCTGCAGCTGGCCGATGGTGGCCGTCTCTGGCTCAACACCGGCAGCGCGGCCGATGTGGACTACCAGCCCGGTCTGCGCCGCATCGCGCTGTATGCCGGCGAGCTGTTGCTGAGCACCAGCCGCGACCCGGTTCAGCCCGCGCGGCCCATGGTCGTCGATGTGGCGCCTGGCCGACTGCAAGCCTTGGGCACCCGGTTTGCGGTGCGGTATGCGGACAGCGGCGCCGTCCACTTGGCCGTGTTCGAAGGCCGGGTCGCTGCGCAGCCGCGTGCCGGCAGCAGCTTGGTGGTGGTGGCGGCCGGTCAGCAGGCCCTCGTCTGGCCGGACCGGGTGGAGGCCCTGGGCAGCGTTGCCGCGCAGGCCGATGGCTGGACCCGAGGCATGCTGGTGGCAGACAACATGCGCCTGGACGACTTTCTGGCCGAGCTGTCGCGCTACCGGCGCGGCTTGCTCAGCTGCGCACCCGAGGTGGCCGACCTGCGCATCGTCGGCGCCTACCCCTTGGCCGATACCGACCAGGTCTTGCAGGCGCTGGCCTCCAGCCTCAACATCCGCGTGCGCCAGCCCTTCCCCTGGTGGGTGTCGGTCGAGGGCATGTAGATATCTCTTCTAGAAAATAGCGACCTGAGGTTCCCTTTGCGGTGATTGGATTGGCATGGGAAGTAACCAATCCGGTTTTCTTCCATCCAGCCATTCATGAACCGACCTACCGACCCGGCCTGCCTTGCCCAACGCCATCTCGTTCGCGCCCTGCGGGGGCGCCCCATTGCCATCGCCGTGGCCAGCTTGCTGGGCGCCTCCGGTGTGTATGCGCAAACGCTGCACAGCTTCTCCATCCCACCGGGGCCCTTGGGCACCGTGCTCAGCCAGACGGCGGCCACCGCCGGGGTGCTGTTGTCGGTGGATGCCAAGCTGACCCAGGGCATCCACAGCCCCGGCGTGCAAGGCCGGTTCAGCGCTGAAGAAGGGCTGGCCCGGGCACTGGCAGGCAGCGGGCTGGCAGCGGTGCCCAACGCAGGTGGCGGCTACACCTTGCGGGCCGCACCTGTTGCCGCCGCCGCGCCAGCCAACCCGGCAGCCACCGCCGACAACAGCACCACCTTGGGCACGGTAGTGGTCAGCGCTGCTGCCCAGGCGCCAGCTACCACCGAAGGCTCGGGCGCCTACAGCGCGCGCGCCGCCACCATCGGCAAGACGGCGCAAGCCCTCAAGGACATTCCCCAGTCGGTCAGCGTGGTGACGCGCCAGCGCATGGATGACCAGAACCTGAGCTCGGTCAGCGATGTGCTGGAAAACACCACCGGCATCATGATCAGCGAGGTTGCCGACGGTGGCCGCAACTACTATTCGCGCGGCTTCAAGATTGCCAATGTGCAGTACGACGGCGTGCCCTTGTCGCGCGGCAATTACGGGGTGGGCAACAGCTTCACCGGAAATGCCGCCTACCTGGACCGGGTGGAGGTGTTCCGGGGTGCGCAGGGCCTGTTCGAGGGGGCGGGCCAACCATCTGGCTCCATCAACCTAGTGCGCAAGCGCCCCACCGCCGACAAGCAGCTCCTGGTCGAGGCCCGCGCCGGCTCCTGGAGCCACTATGGCGGTATGCTCGATGCCAGCGGCCCGCTCAATGACGAGGGCAGCCTGCGTGCCCGCGCCGTGCTCGATTACGACGACAAGGGCGGATTTATCGACCACACCGATGAGAAGAACCTCAACGCCTACCTGGCGCTCGACTACGACCTGTCGGCCGACACCACGCTGGTCCTGGGCCTGGCGGTTTCGCGCCTGCGCTCTACACCCTTCTTTGGCGGTTTGCCACGTTACAGCGATGGCCGCTCACTGAACCTGAGCCGCTCCACCTTCCTGGGCGCTGACTGGAACCGCTGGGACCGCGACGAAACCCAGCTCTTTGCCGACCTGTCGCACCGCCTCAATGCGGACTGGCGGTTCAAGGTCGCGGCAGCCTATTCCCGCGAGACCAGCCTCACCACCGTGCGAGATTCCACTGGCGCCGTCGACCCCGTCAGCTTGACGGGCCCGGAAGGCGCGGCCTGGAACTACGACAAGCTGTCCAAGAACGCCGGCATCGACATGCACCTCAACGGCCGCTTCGCGCTGCTGGGCATGCCCCAGCAACTGACGGTGGGCGCCAGCATGTCGCGGCTGCGCAGCAATGACCGCATCGCCTATGCCTACAACCTGGGCGCGATCGATGTGTTCAACCCCAACCCCCACGTGCCCAAGCCCCAGGACTTCCCCGATTCGCAGCGCCTGTCGCGTTATGAGCCGCATCTGCAAAAAGGCATCTACGCCCAGCTGCGCACGGAAATCGCACCCGCCTGGACCTTGGTCAGCGGCGGCCGCATCAGCTGGTTTGAAAGTGTCTTCAGCACCCAGGCCACCACCTGGGAAAGCAAGAGCGAGCAGACGAAGTCCGGCGAATTCACGCCCTTCCTCGGTCTGATCTACGAACTGACACCGCAATGGTCGGCCTACGCCAGCTATGCCGATGTCTTCATGCCCCAGACCACCACGGCCCAGGATGGCAGCACGCTTAAGCCCGTGATCGGCGCCAACTACGAGGCAGGGATCAAGGGCGAGTTGCTCGATGGCAGGCTCAATGCCTCGCTCGCCGTCTACCGCGTTGATGAAACCAACCGCGCCGTGGAAGACACAGCCGCCGGCCGGCTCTGCAACGGCAACTACTGCTACCGCGCAGCCGGCAAGGTGCGCAGCCAAGGCTTTGAGGCCGAACTGCAGGGTGCTGTTGCCCCCGGTTGGCAAGTGGCTGCCGGCTACACCTTCAACCGCAACAAGTACCTGTCCGATCCGGTCAGCGAGGGCCTGACCTTCAACGAAGATACGCCGCGCCACCTGCTGCGCCTGTGGAGCGACTACCGCTTTCGGGGTGACTGGAGCGGGCTGAGCCTGGGCGCTGGCGTCAGCGCCCAAAGTGCCATGAGCAACAGCGTCTCCGGCGTGCGCCGCCCGTCCTATGGTGTCTGGAACACGCGCATCGCCTATGACCTGAACCGCCAGTGGACCTTGGCGCTCAATGTGAACAATGTCTTCGACAAGGTCTACTACGAGTACGCCAGCTACATCGAGAACCGCAACAACTACGGTACGCCGCGCAACTTCCTGGTGACCCTGCGCGGCCGCTTCTGATCTGCGCTGGCCAACGCGAAGCGCATCTGCGGCTGCTCTGCGGAGAGGCCGCCAGATGCGCTGTTGGCCAGCTGCCGCCCCTTCAGTGCGGCGCGTTGGCGGCCGGCAGCGCAAAGCGCTGCGCCTCCCCCGCCACCTGGCTGGCGACAAAATCCAGAAACAGCTTGACCTTGGCCGGGATAATCGCCGAATCCACAATCGTCGCAAACATACCCTCTTCAAAGGTGGTATTGCTCACCACATAATCGGGCAAGAGCCGCACGAGATTGCCCGCCGCCAAATCGGGGTAGACGGTGTAATCATCGAGCAGTGCAATACCCTCGCCCAATTTGGCCAACTCTAATAAGGCAATGCCATTATTGGTCAAATGCCGGGGCGAAAATCGAATATCTTCCACCCCCGCATCGTTCTTGAAATGCCAGATATGGTCTTTACCTGGCAAATAATAGGCCAGGCATTGGGCCTGCAATAAATCGGCCGGCTTGTGGATGGCGGGCATCTTATCGACATAAGCCGGTGATGCCACCAAATAGCGCTGGCTGTGGAACAGCATGCGCCGTTTGACCCCCGCCTCGACCGGCGGCGATATTCTGAAATCAATATCGATATTGTTCTTGACCAGGTCGACCTTGGTCTCGGACAGCAGCAGCTCAACCAGGATCTCCGGGTGGGCCTGGCGGAAGCGGGCAATCAGCCCGGGGAGCACGCGCTGGCCGAACATGGTGCGGGCATGCACCCGCAGGCGCCCTTGCGGGGCGGAGCTGATCGCGGTGATGCTGGTGTGCGCCTGGTTGATGGTCCAGAGAATGCCTTCCAGCTGGGCCGCGTACTCCTGGCCCGATTCAGTCAGCGACACCTGGCGCGTGGAGCGCAGCAAGAGCTTGACCTGCAGTCCGTCTTCAAACTCGGTGATCATTCTCGACACGGCGGTGGCCGAGATGCCAAACAGCCGCGCCGTCTCTGAAAAACTGCGGGTCTGCGACACCGACAGGAACAGCTCCATCGCTCTCAGACGGTCCATGATTCCTCCAGATTGCGCAGTACTGAATCTCGAATTTCACGCATACAGATCTCCTGACCCCAGCCCTAGAATGATTCCATATTGCCCAACATCAAGGAGACATCATGGAATTTGGCGTATTCATTCTGGCGCAGCAGCGCGGCTACCACCAGCGCTCTCAGGACGTTATCAACAACTCCATCGAACAAACCGTGGTGGCAGAACAAGCAGGTTTCAATACTGCCTGGTATGCCGAGCACCATTTCAATAATTATTCGCTGTCGCCATCGCCATTAATGACCGTGGCCCATGCAGCGGCTAAAACCAAAACCATTCGCCTGGGCACGGCGGTGTGTATTTTGCCACTCTACCACCCCGCCCGCTTCCTGGCCGAGGTCGGCTTTGTCGATACGGTGTCCAATGGGCGACTCGAACTGGGCGTAGGCTCGGGCTACCAGCAGTTTGAATTTGAACGCTTTGGCGTCGAGATCGCCAATTCCGGCGCGATCTTCAATGAGTTTCTCGACATTATTCCCAAAGCCCTGACCCAGAAAATATTCGAATACCAGGGCGAGTTCCTAAATATGCCGCCCAGCTCCATCGCCGTGCGCTGCGTGCAAGACCCGATGCCCCCGCTCTGGGTCACCTCGGGCAACCCGGTCACCCTGGGCCGTGGCGTGCGCGAAGGCCACAACCTGTTTGTCACCGCGCTGCTCAATGGCAACGAGGCCATTGCCGGCCTGCGCACCAAGCTGGAGAACATCGCGACGGCCGAAGGCAAGGACCTGGACAACGATGTGAAGTTCGGCTTTCTGCGCTGCGGCTATGCCTCGGACCATGAATCGGAAATCAATGCCTACCTGGACTGCGCACGCTTTCAGCGCCGCATCTCGGAGAGCCTCAAGTTCCGCCGCGCCCAGTCGGAAGACGGCTATATGGTCAAGGAAGTGCCGACCGAAACCGACCCTACCTTCGAGCAGCTGCGCAAGAACCTGCCCGTCGGCTCGGTCAACGAAGTGATCGACAAGCTGCTCGAAGAGATCAGCATCCTCAAGCCCAAGCACATTGCGCTGCAAACCCAGCTGGGCGACTTCGACCAGAAGACCATGCTCAAGCAGATCGAGCTCTGGGGCGACAAGATCATTCCCGCCGTGAAAAAAGAAGTGGGCCAGGCCGTAGCGCTGGCTTAAGGAGACAGGGCCATGCGCGTTCACCTCAGCAACTGCGGCTCCATCAGCCTGATGGATGCCCACAATTTTCGGGCACTCGATGTGCTGATCGAACCCCAGCCCGAGCCCCAGCTCGCGCAGGCCCTGACCCGCATCGGCACGCGCGACGGCGACAGCCATGTCTGGCTCTTTCCGCAGGTGCTGCGCTTTCTGGCCTGCCAGGCCGCAGACAGCGAATGGGACACCGGCTTTGCCGCCATGCTGGCCTATGCGCAGCAGCACGGCTGGGTCAACGACCAAGGCCAGGTGCGCGCGCACATCACCTTGGCGGCGGAAGACCAGGTCGTCTCGGTCGCCGACTTCAAGGCCGCCATGCGCGCCCTGCCGGCCGGCATCAGCGCCGTGACCACCGGCCAGGGCAAGGATGTCGCCGGCATGATCGTATCCAGCCTCACCTCCATCTCGGCCGAGCCCCCCATGGTCGGCTTCTTTGCGCACAGCGCCTCGTCGATGGGCGATACCTTGCTGCAAACCGGCAAGTTTGTGGCCAATGTGCTGGGTGAGGAACACAGCCAGATCATCGCCAGCTTTCTGAGCCAGCCGCAGGGCGAGGCCCGCTTCAAGGAAGGCCGCTGGCACAGCAGTGAACACCAGTTGCCCGTGCTGAGCGACGCGCTGGCCAGCATGGAATGTGACATCGTTTGCACCCACACCCTGGGCACGCACAAGCTGGTGGTCGGCAAGATCCGCAAATCCTCCTGCAACAGCGCCAACCCGGTGGTCAACTTCAACGCCAGCACCCACAAGCTGGTGCCCTTGGCAGCCTGATTGCAGACCAGAAAGGGGCTTTGAAGCATGGACTGGTTGCAATTGGACCAAAGCATCTGCGTCGTCACCGGCGGCGCCAAAGGACTGGGTTCGGGCATCGTGCAGGCGCTGCTGGCGAGCGGCTGCCGTGTGGCCGTGCTGGACCACGACAGCGATGCACTGGCACAGCTCGCCAGCACCTATCCCGATGCCCAACGCCTGCTGCCCATCCGCGCCGATGTCTCATCGCCCGCTGCGGTAGAGGCCGCCTTTCAAACGCTGCAACAGCACTGGGGCGCCGGCCCCAGCGTGCTGGTCAACAACGCCGCCATCACCAGCGCCGCGCCGCTGGCCGAGCTGGATCCTGCCGTTTGGGAACGCCAGCTGCAGATCAACCTGGGCGGCTACCTGCGCATGGGCCAGGCCTTCTACCGCCATTCCGACGCGAGCCTGCCTCGCGCCATTGTCAACATCGCCTCCATCTCCGCCCAAAACGCCCAACCGCTGAGCGGCGGCTACAGCATGAGCAAGGCCGCCATCCGCATGCTGACTGCGCAAATGTGCCTGGAATGGGGCCCCGCCGGCATCCGCTGCAACACCGTCAGCCCCGGCCTGTTTGTGACCCCGCTGAGTGAGCGCTTCTACCGCAACCCCGACGACCGCGCCCGCCGCGAACAGGTCGTACCGCTGCGCCGCATCGGCCAAATCGAAGAACTCGCCCAGGCAGTCGTCTTCCTCGCCAGCCCCCGGGCCAGCTACGTCCATGGTGCCGATCTGGTGGTCGATGGCGGGTTCAGCCATTCGCTGATGACGCATATTCCTCGGGCTTATGGGCAGGGGGAGTTGGGTGCAAAGCAGCCTGTTCCGAGAACCTGACGCACACAAAATATACCCATCGATGGGCATCTCTTGCATCCATAAACTCTTGCTGTATATTGGTTTTTTGATAAAATCCTAAGCACTATGAGTAAAGGTTTCAGCATCACAACGGCAGAGCGCATCCAACGCTCGCTGGACCGCAGCCAGAAAAAAGTGATGCTGCGCTCAGACTTTGAGCGCTTTGGCAGCCCCAGCCAGTTGTCGCGAACATTGAGCCGATTCATCGACGAAGGGCGCATTTTGCGCGTCAGTTCAGGCGTCTATGTCCGAGCAAGACCCAGCTCTTTAACGGGAGCACCCGTCCCCGACATCTCCATGTCGGAGCTCGTTGAAGAAGTCTTCAAGCGACTTGGCGTAGAGATTTACCCCAGCCAGGCCACACGGAATTACAACGACAGACGGACCACCCAGCTCCCCGGTCGTCTCAGCATTTCAACAGGCAAACGACGCATTACCCGAACCGTGCAGGCCGGTGCACAAAAGCTGATCTATGAGAAGCCTTCCTCCGCACATCAGGCAGGAGCTGCAAGACGCGGCTTACGAGCTGCCGAACCTGCCTGACAGCGTCATTGTCAAAGACGCGCATTTAACCGATGCGTTGCGGCTGATTGCAAGGCTGCCGCGTGTCGAGCACGCGCGTTTGGTCGATACACGCGACACGAATGCTCCTGAGACGCAAGTGCTGGCTATGGATATGGTGTTCGCTGGCGGAACCTGCCTTGCCAAAGCGCATGGAACCATCCAACGCATGTCCGAAGACATTGACTTCAAGCTTCATTTAACAGAAGTGCCGCAAGGCTACAAAGTGGGCTCGCTGGTATCTGTCGAAAGCCGATTGCGCGCTTTGCACAGAGTCCTGGAGCAATCCCTGGTCAAGGACGGCTTTTCCATAGCCGAGCCATACACTCCGCAAGACAAAAACCCGATCGTCCTCGACGGGCGCCGTTACTACGAGCTTGAGTTGGACTACGCCGAGTCCGGGGAAAGCCAGGCGCTGGCAGCACCCGCACTTCGAGCAGCATTGAAGCTGGAACTCAAGGCCCAATCAACGCCCATTGCGCATGAAATGCTGAAAGTGGGCTACCTGCACCGGCAACTGCTGGGAATGCAAGACCCAGACGCTTTTGAGATTCCCTGTGTCTCCCGAGAAATAACACTTGCCGAGAAAGCGCTGTCCTTCCTGCGCCGCTATGCCTGGAGGATGTCCGGCAATCACCGCGGAGCTTTTGACACGGCTTTGGTTCGGCATGTGTATGACATCTGGCGCATGACTGAAGACGACCCAGAACTGCTGGGTCGCTCCAAGCGTCTCTTCCCGCAGTTGGTGGCCGCAGATGCCTTGCAATTCGGAGCGCAGTATCCAGCGTTCAGAAACGAGCCGATGGGCGTTCTTCAACACACCCTCAGAGACCTTCCCCTTGCGGAAATTGAAAAGGATTTCAAAACCCGCTTGGCGCCCTTGGTCTATATCGAGGTTCCGCCCTTTGAAGAGGTTTTTGAGAAATTTCGTGACGTTGCCACGGAGCTGCTGCGCTAAGCCACAGGTCATATCGCGTTGGTTCCGCCAGTGCACTCGCCCAGGCGGTGGTCTTCCTCGCCAGCCCCCGGGCCAGCTATGTCCATGGTGCGGATCTGGTGGTTGATGGTGGTTTCAGCCATTCGCTGATGACGCATATTCCTCGGGCTTATGGGCAGGGGGAGTTGGGTGCTGAGAAGCAGCAGCCTGGCTTGGTGCAAGCCACCAATCCAGGCGTCAGCAACCTGTGAGACCGGTTCAGGGAAGCGGATCGCCCGCGCCCACCCGGTCCACAATCAAACGGTAGTGCTCAGGCCTGCGGTGCTTGGCGAAATTGAATACGTGCTGGCGGAAATGTTCACCCAGCGATAGATCGGCGCTGACGCAAATCACTTCATCTTCCTGGGTCAGCGTGCGCGCCACGATCTCCCCGGTGGGAGCAACGATGACGGAGCTGCCGATCATGTGGTGGCCATCTTCCGAACCGCATTTAGCGGCCGCAGCCACCCAAATTCCATTCTGGTAGGCATTGGCCTGCAATGAAACCAGATGGGTGGTTGTGCGCAGATGCACCGGCTCATTCCAATGGATATTGAGCGACGGCGTGTTGTAGCCCAGCATGACCACCTCTGCACTTTGCAAAGCCATCACGCGGTAGGTCTCCGGCCAGCGGCGGTCGTTGCACAGGCACATGCCGTACTTGACTGCCTCGGACTCGAAAACCCGGAATCCCAGGTTGCCGACATCAAAGTATTTTTTCTCCAGATGCTGGAATGGCGCCTCCGGCTTGTGCTCCATATGCCCAGGCAAATGGATCTTGCGGTATTTGCCGCTGATTTCTCCCTTCCGGTTGACCAGTACCGCTGTGTTGTAGGGTCGCCCGTCTTCTGCCAATTCCGCATAGCCCAGATAGAAGCCCACGCCTAACTCACGGGCTGCGTCAAACAACGGCTGAACATCCGTATTGGGCATCTGTGCTTCAAAAAATCTTGCTTGGGCCTCTGCCTCTTCCATCCAATAGCGCGGGAAGAAGGTCGTCAACGCCAACTCCGGAAACACCACCATCTCAGCACCCCGGGACTTGGCCTCCCGCAGCATGGCCACCAAGCGCCGGACCACGGCGCCCCGGCTATCCGACAAATGCACCGGCCCCATCTGGGCCACTGCCAAACCTAGTTTTCTTGTTGTCATTGCACGCACTCCTTTTGCGTTTTCTCTTGAGGCTCTGTTCGGCGCAGCACTTGCCCTGGGCGCGCACCTGTGGGTTGGTGGCCATCCCACACCTGCCGACCATTGACCCAGACTTGTTCGATTCCCTGGCTGGCCTGCACAGGGTCTTCAAAGCTGGCTTTGTCCGTCACACGCTGAGGATCGAACACCACCAGGTCGGCAAACCAGCCTGGTTGCAAACGTCCACGTTGGGCCAGTCCATATTGCTCTGCTGCCAATCCGGTCATCCGATGGATGCCTTCCTCCAGCGACAGCAATCCACATTCGCGCACCATGCGCCGCAGCACACGGGTAAAGGTGCCCCACTGGCGTGGATGGGGATGCGGATCAAACGGCAGGCCATCGGATCCCACCATGGTGAGCGGGAACGCAAAGATGCGGTCCACATCTCCCTGGTCCATCAAGAAGTAGATGGCCCCGGCCGGTGACAGCCGCGCCAGCAGCGCTTCATCGTCCAAACCCCATTCCTGCTGCAAGTCGGCAAAGTCCCGCCCTTTGGCTTCAGGGCAAGCGCTGGACCAGGTGATCATGGTGCGGCTGGCCAGACGAACCCGGTCGAGCCGCAGCATGGTGGATGTGGCGGGATAGGGATGGCAGTCCACGCAGACGGGCTGTTTGCTACTGGCCTCCCGGATCAACGCCAGCGTCTCCTCTGAACGACCGTGGTTGCGCTCTCCTGCCAGTTTGTGGTGGGAGAAAACCACCCGGCAGTCTGCCTCGCGCCCTACCGCCAATGCTTCTTGCATCGCGGGGACAATGTCATCCGCCTCATCCCGCAGATGGGTGGCATACACGGCCTGGCGGCCGCGCAGGGGCTGGCAGACCTCCAACAGTTCTCGTGTTGAAGCATGGCGTGCAGGCGGGTAAAAGGTACCGGTCGAGATGCCAAACGCTCCTTCGTCCAGCGCTTCGGTCAGCAGGTCACGCATCTGCGCACACTCGTCATCTGTGGCTTCACGCTGGTGGTCCGCCATCACATTGACGCGCAAGGTCGTGTGGCCCACCAACGGAATGACATTCACCGCAGCAGGCTGCGCTTGCAAGGCCTGCACCCACTCCCCAAAGCGCCCAAAGCGAAACAGCTCGGGAGGGCCCAGCAGGTCCAACGGCTGCGGCAGGCTTTGCTGCACCAGCGGCGCCAAGCTGATGCCACAGTTGCCGGTGACCACCGTCGTAATACCTTGGGATACTTTGGGCACCATGTCGGGATGCACCAGCAGGTAGCCATCGTCATGGGTATGTGAATCGATGAAGCCCGGTGCAATGGCCAGACCCTGAAGGTCGATGACGGTATCGCCGGCCTGGGCCTGCAGCTCCCCCACCTGGGCAATCCTGTCTCCATCAACCGAAAGGTCTCCGCTGAACGCCCGTTGGCCAGTCCCATCGATCACCATCGCATTCTTGAATATCAGCACGTTTGCCTTCTCTTTCAGGGGCTGATCAGTTCAGCTTCTCGATCTTGCTGGACTGGATGATGTCGGTCCATTTCTTCGTCTCGCGGGCAATCAGTTGCTTGAAATCTTCGGGCGTCCCACCCACCGGCTGGGCGCCCAGGCCATTCAGGCTTTCCCGTACGTTGGACGTCTTCAACACCTTGTCCAGGTCGGCCGCCAGCGCCTTGGCTTGCTCCGGTGTCATCTTGCGATTGCCCACCACGCCACCCCAGGAGACGATCTCGTAGCCCTTGACGCCCGCCTCGTCCATGGTCGGCACATCGGGCAGCTGCTCGATACGCTTGCCCAGTTGGGTCACCGCCAGCGCACGCACCTTGCCCGACTTGATGAGCGGCACGGATTCAGAGCTGTTGATGAACATATAGTCCAAGCGCCCGCCCATCAGATCCTGCAGGGCAGCCGGCCCGCCTTGGTAGGGAACAAAAACCGTGTTCAGCTTTTCCAGGTGGTTGAGCAGCTCACCACTCATGTGGCCCGTGGTGCCGACGCCCGATGCCCCATAAGAAAGCTTGCCGGGGTTCTTGCGTGCTTCGGTCAGCAAATCCTTGACGGAGTGGGCGCTGGATGCCGCTGGAACGATCAGTACGTTGTAGAGGTTGAAGAGGTGCGACACGGGGACCAGGTCCTTGTCCACGTCATAAGGCAAGGTGGAGAACAGCGCGCGATTCACCGCAAGGGTGTTGATATTTCCGTAGCCAACGGTAAGCTCATTACCCTTGATCACCTGCACCATGCCGATATTGCCTGCGGCGCCAGGCTTGTTTTCGACAATCACCGGACGATGGGCATTCTGCGACCATTGGTTGGTGATGATGCGGCTCAGCACGTCCGGAGAGCCACCGGCAGCGGAGGGAACGACAAAGTTAATGGCTTGGCCAGCGTTGCCTTGAGCAGCGCTAGGGCCCGACTGCACAGCCAATAAAACAAGGGGCATCAGGAGGGCAAAACGGTTCAGAAGGCGACGGTTCATGGCTTGGTTCTTTCATGGGTCTGAATATTGCTTGCAGCGTAAAGGACAAGCCGACCGCGCCCAAATTGAAAAATGTCGGTGCATTCACAAACAAAGTTATATCGACCAGGGGTTTACCCCACATGCCAAGCCATTCGCCGGAAGCCAGTACACCCGCCATCCGCGCCCGCGCACTCAACATGCGGCAGCTGGAGGTGTTCCACGCCATCATGACCACCGGCACCATCAGCGGTGCGGCCTTGGCCTTGCATGTATCGCAACCAGCCCTGAGCCGCGCGCTGGCACACTGCGAAGCCCGTCTGGGGTATTTGCTGTTTGAGCGACAAGGAAGGCGACTGCAACCCACGCCAGAAGCCCAGCGCCTGCACGAGGAGGCGCGCGATGTGTACCGAGGTCTCGATCGCCTCAATAGCCTGGCCCAGCGCATCGGTCATGCCGGCGTGGCCACTTTGCACTTGGCCTGCAGTGCCACGTTTGCCAACACCTTGATTCCGCAGGCGCTGCAGCAACTGATGCGATACAGCCCCCAGTTGCGCGTCGACTTTCGCACGGCGACCTATGACGAATTGCCGGAGTACTTGCTGTCCGCTCAAGCGGATGTGGGTGTTTCCTTGGTGGAATCAAACCACCCGGGCTTGAAATCCCGCTTGATTGGGCGCCAGCACCTGGTATGCGTACTGCCGCCGCAGCACCCGCTTGCAGATCGCCCCACCGTGGATCCCATCGAACTGTGTGGCACCGCCTGGATCGGCTACCCCCCAGACACCCCGCTGGGGCGCCTTTGTGCGTCGGCGCTGGCGATGGATGCCAGCTCAGCGAGCATTCAGGTCCGCTCGCCCGCCATTGCCCTCAGCTGCGTTCAGACGGGATTGGGGGCTGCCATTGTGGACGCTTCATGCATGCCGCATATTCCCCGCCACGACATCGTCGTCAGGCCGCTGACGACCGATGTGTACTCCGACATCTGGACCATCACATCCGCCCGGCAGCCTTGCTCGGCAGCAGGCCAGCAATTCATCGATGCGCTGCATGCGGTGGTGAAGCAGCTGACGGCGACTAGTCCTCGGCCTTCGGACACCAAGAACACCGGCACCGCCTGAGCATTTTTTGCAGACCCTCAGCCCGGGATCGCTGGAAAGGGCTGACGCCCATCAAAACGCTAAATCCAAACCCATCGTTCTGACCAAGGTAAAAGTCAGCAGCCCCAGCAGCAGCAGCGCCAACATAAAAATCGCCGCCACCTTGCCGCCTGCGCGCAACACGGCACGCGGGTCGCCGCCTTTTTTGCCCTGGTCGTAATGCCACTTGATGGCAAAGAACATGCAGGTGCTGAACATGCTCAGCTTGAAGATGACGAAGACTACGGGGATCCAATCGATCATTTTGCAAATTTCCAGCCAATGACTTGGCACTGTCCGAGCCCCAACGATGCATGAGGCCACAACGCCAGCGATTGCCATACAAGCATGGGCCGCTGCACGTTCTGGTGCATATTACGCAAAAGCAATTTCCATACATGCGGACAAATTGTCCAAGGCTCAGTGCATACATCCCCTGGCAAAACCATGCAAGAAGACGACACCCCCCCCTGGTTGCCGCGATTGGCCGCGCGTGGCGGGCCGCGCTTTTTGCAGATTGCCGATGCCTTGCAAGCGGCCGTGGCCGATGGGCTGCTGAAACCCGGGGATCGCCTGCCCCCCCAGCGCCACCTGGCGGCCTTGCTGGATGTGGATCTGACAACCATCACCCGCGCCTATGACGAGGCCAGGCGCCGCAACCTGCTGGAAGGGCGCGGCGCGCGGGGCACCTATATTGCGGCACCCAAGGTGGAGCTGACGGCGGTGCTTGACCTGGGCATGAACACCCCTCCGCCGCCCGCCGGGCTGGACTTTGACGATCTGTTGAAGCAAGGCCTGGCGCAGGTCTTGATGGGAGCGGATGCTGCGCTGCTGATGACCTACCACCTGGGCGGCGGCAGCGATGTGGACCGCCAGGCCGGCGCCCAATGGCTCCAGCCGATGTTTGGGGCAGTCGATGCCGAGCAGTTGGTCGTCTGCCCGGGCGCGCAGGCGGCGATTGCCGCCTCCATCCTGGTGCTGACCGAACCCGGCGATGTGATTCTGGCCGAGTCCATCGGCTACCCCGGCCTGCGGGCCGCAGCGACGCAGTTGGGCCGGCAGCTCATCGCCGTGCCCACCGACCCGCATGGCATGCGGCCCGACAGCCTGGAGCAGGCCTGCCGCCAGCACCAGCCGGCGCTGCTCTACCTCAATCCCACCTTGCAGAACCCCACTGCAACCACGATGCCGCTGGACCGGCGCCAGGCATTGGTTGCTGTTGCCCAGCGCTACAACGTCCGCATCGTCGAGGACGACCCCTACTGGCTGCTGGCCGAAGCGCCCCCGCCACCACTAGCAAGCCTGGCGCCGGAGCAGGTGCTCTATATCTCCACCTTGTCCAAATGCCTGACACCCGGCCTGCGCGTGGCCTTTGTGCTGGTGCGCGATCCAGTCCTGCGCGAGCGCTTTCTTGCCGCGCTGCGCGCCTTTGCGCTGATGGTCTCGCCGCTGTCGGCCGCGCTGGCAACGCAGTGGATTCTGGACGGCTCTGCCTATGGGCTGATGGAGGGTGTGCGCAAAGAGGCCCGCCTGCGCCACCGCATGGCGCGCGATCTGCTGGCCGGCCGCTACAGCGGCGCGGGCGATGGCCTGCATGTCTGGCTCGAACTGCCGGGGTATTGGAGCCCCACACAGCTCGCGCAAGCGGCACACAGCGAGGGCATCGCCGTCACCCCGGCAGAAGCCTTCACCACTGGCACTGCAGAAACGGGCAGGGACACGGGCGCGGGCACAGGCACAGGCACGGGCACCGTCAATGCCATACGCATTTCCCTGGGCAGCATCAAGGACCGAGGGCGCTTGCAGGCTGGTCTCCAGCGGCTGTCGCAGCTACTGGCACGGCGGCCGGATCCGTTCACGACAGCGGTGGTTTGACGCCCCCTCGTTCAAAGCCCCATGCACTTGCGTCCTGCCCCAACCAGCGCGCTCCCCACGCTCTTTGAAATCCACCAGTCTGTGTTCCACGCGGACATGGCAGTGCTTCGCTGCTTTCAGCATCAACCAGCCGTCGCCTGACTGGATGCCCCAGCCAAGGCCGCCGTGACCGCATCATCCACGCTAAAGGCCGCATACGCATCGGCAGGCAGCTGCGGAATCTGCGCACGCTCCAGCACTTCCCGGACCCGGTTTCTGGCGCGGGCGATGACCAGGCACACCTGCTGCTTCTCCAGCAAGGTCGCAAACTCGCTCAGCGCGATGATGGTGGTTCCATCCAGGTCTGAAGTGGCCTCCAGGCTCAGCACCAAGGTGTGCAAGGGTGCGGCACCGGCCGCCTGCTTTTGGTCCACCACCCGGCGCGCCATGAGGCCCAGGGTAGGCTCCGCATTGCCAAAGAACAGCGGCTCGGCCGGGCGGGCAATCAGCATGCCGGCAGGCTGCTCGGCATTGGCATAGTGCGCCACATCCACAAAATCATGCGAGCCGGGCAGGCGCGCCAGCCAACTCAAGCGGGGCTGGGCATAGTCACGCAGCAGCAGCAAGATGCTGACGCCCATCGAGACCAACAGGCCATCGAGCACGCCAAACACCAGCACCGCGAGAAAGGCCAGCACCACCAGCGTGCGGTCGCGCCGCCACTGAAAATAAGGCCGCACGCTCTTCAGGCTGAGCGTATGGCTCACCGCAAACATCACAATCGCGGCCAGCAGCGGCTCGGGGATTTTCTCAATCCAGGGCAGGCACAGCCACAGCAGCAGCGCGATCAGCGCCGCCGTCAGCAGGCCCGCAGCCTTGCTCTGCGCGCCCGCCACCTCATTGGCCGAAGTGGCCGAATAACCCGCCCCTACCGGCATCCCCTGAAAAAGGCTGGACACCACATTCGACAGGCCCAGCGCCATCAGGTCGCGGTTGGACTGGACCTTGTCGCCATGGCGCACTGCAAAATTGCGGATCGAGCCATAGGACTCGGCATACAGAATGAGCGCCAGCGCCGCCGCCAGCTGGCCCACGCGCAACCACTCGGCAAACGCCAAGCTGGGCAGGCTGGGATGCGAAAAGCCCAGCTGCATCGCCCCCACCGGGGCAATGCCCCAGCGTGCGCAGTAACCCGTCGCATCCAGCGCAATGCCGATGACGATCACCAACAGCGCCGCCGGCACCAGCGGCCATCGGCGCAACAAGCGCAGCAGCACCAGCGCCGCGACCAGCAGGGCCAGCCCCGCCAAGTTCCACTGCGGCCACTGCTGCAGCAGCTCATAGCTGAAGCGGAAGATATCGCTGTGCGCCGGGTGCACGCCCACGGCATTGGGCAACTGCTTGATTGCAATCGTCAGCGCCAGCCCCAGCGAGAAGCCGGTCAGCACCGGCTTGGCGATAAAGTTGGAGATGCTGCCCATGCGGGCCAGCCCGGCAAAGATGAAGTAGATGCCCGCCAGCAGCACCATCGCCAGGCCCATCATGTGCTGCGCATCGGTGCTGACATGCAGCACCGAGTTCATCGCCGAGGCCAGCACCGCCGCCGATGACGAGGTGGCCGACACAATCGCAAAGCGGCTGCTGCCGGTGATGCCATAGGTCAGCAACCCCGCCAGCAAGCCAATCACGCCTGCCTGCGGCGGCAGGCCTGCGATGCTGCTGTAGGCCACCGCTTCGGGCAGCAGCAGCCCCGCCATCGACAGGGCGGCAAGCGCATCGGCACGGCTGGGGCGCAAAGCGATGGTCATGGTGCTGCGGGGTGGCTCGTCAGTCCTTGGACTTGGACTGTGGTCTGGATTTGGACTGCGGTTTGGACTTGTCCTTTAGCTTGTCCTTGGCCCCACCTTTGGCTGCGCCGTGGGAGAGGTCATCCTTGTCATCGGTACACAGGGAGGCACTGACCGGCAAAGCGGCATCCAGCAGCCCCGTCCAGCCCGGCAGATTCTGCGCCGTGCTGCCATGCGCAATCTTGATCGCCTGGGCCAGCACCTTAGCGCTCAGCAAGCCTTTGGCATTGGGCTTGAGCGCGTCACGACTAAAGTGGCTGCGGAAAAAATCCGCCCACAAAAACTCCACATAGGGCTCCGACTCTTTGGAGAAGCCACCATGGCTGCGCACCTCGCCCGCCAGGCTGCGGTAGGGGTCGTCGCGCAGCGCTGCCAGCCTGCCCGGGATGGCGGTGTACTCGCACTGGGCGCCATGCTCATCAAAGGAATGCGCCCAGTGGCGGAAGGCCATCAGCCGCCAGAACAGCTGCACCTCCATATTGGAAAAGTCCGCCAGCTGCACCGCCCAGGCGTACTTCACCCCTTCCTGGATCAGCGCCTGGCCCAGGTGGTGGTGGTCGACGATATAGCACTCGCCATGCGGCCCCACCACCGTCGGGAACCAGTGCGTGTTCAGCAGCTGCTCGCGCGCCTTGGGCTTCATCCCCGCCCAATCTCGGCGCTTGGCCGCCACCTCAATGGCCCCCACCGTAATCTGGGTGGGACGCAGATCGCTGATCAAGACCCGCTGCAGTTGCTGCTTGGCGCGCATGGCGGCTTCACTTTCTAAGAATTGGTTGGAGTGAACTCAGAGGCGATCAGGCATTTTGATCCTATTTGTGGTGCTTGCTGCTGCCATTGAAAGAAATCGCTGCGGCCCGCGTGCTATCGAGCCATTCAGCCCCGCAGTGCAGCACCAGCAGCAAGCACTTTGGCACCAGCGCTATAATCCGCCCGTCGAAAAAGGCAGACTTGGTTTGGTAAGCCCAAGTCCTTCCACACGGAAGCGCTGACTCTGCCCGCGCATGGGTCCCCACGACGAACTTGCACCGCATCTCCATGCGGCCATCGGTTCGTCCCAGGGGTTCTCAAGACAAAGAATCACTCCGGCCGAACGGTCAAACGAGAGAGGACATGTCCATGCCTACGATCCCCCATTACGACGTCATCATTGTTGGTGCAGGCCCCGTGGGTCTGCTGCTCAGTTGCGAGCTGCGGCTCGCCCATTGCTCCGTGCTGGTGCTGGAGCAAGCTCCCCACCCGCACGCCCCCCTCAAGCAAGCGCCCTTTGGCATTCGCGGCCTCAACATCCCCACGCTGGAGGCGCTGCAGCGCCGGGGCTTGCTGGATGCCGTTACCGCGCCCGTGCACAGCGACAGCGCCCCCTCCGTATCGCGCCCCCACTGGATGCAGCATGCGCGCCGGCCCGGCGGGCATTTTGCGGGCATGCAGTTCTTCCAGGACCAGATCGACACCGCCGCCTGGCCCTACCGCCTACCCAGCCCCGCCAGCGAAAGCATGCCCACGACGATGGAGCGCCTCGAATCGGTGCTGGCACAGCGTGCGGCAGACCTGGGCGTGGAGCTGCGCCGTGGCGCTCGTGTGACCGATATTGCGCAGTTGCCCGACGGCGTGCTGGTGCAAGCCGGTGATGCACAGCTACAAGCCAGCTGGCTGGTGGGCTGCGACGGTGGCCGCAGCCAGATCCGCAAAGCAGCGGGTTTTGACTTTGCCGGCACCGAGCCCGAGTTCACGGGCTACTCGGTAGAGGCCACGCTGGACAACAGCGCCACACTTATGCCCGGCCGCCATTACACAGACACGGGCATGTACACCTTCCAGCCACCCGGCACGATCGCGATGGTGGATTTTGATGGCGGCGCCTTCCACGGCAGCACCTCCATCAGCGCCGGGCATGTGCAAACGGTGCTGCGCCGGGTCAGCGGCACAGATGCGACGGTCCAATCGCTGCAACTCGCATCCACCTGGACCGACCGCGCCCGCCAGGCCAGCAGCTACCGCCAGGGCCGCGTGCTGCTGGCGGGAGACGCCGCCCATATCCACTCGCCCTTGGGCGGCCAGGGCCTCAACCTGGGCATTGGGGATGCGATGAACCTGGGCTGGAAGCTGGCTGCCACGATCCGGGGTGATGCGCCAGCGGACCTGCTGGACAGCTATATCGCCGAGCGCCACCCGGTTGGCGCCCAGGTGCTGGACTGGTCCCGCGCCCAGGTCGCCCTGATGCGCCCCAGCCCCGCTACACGCGCCCTTGCCGACATCGTGCGCGACCTGATCGCCACCCGCGATGGCGCCACCTACTTTGCCGACCGGGTCTGGGGCGCCACCTTGCGCTATGACCTGGGCGACCCCCACCCGTTGGTGGGCCGCAGCGCGCCAAACTTTGCACTGGCCGATGGCTCAACCCTTGCGAGCCATCTGCAGACTGGCCAGGGACTGCTGCTGGACTTTGATACCGCTGCACCTTTGCGTGACTTGGCGATGGGATGGCAGGGCCGCCTCCGCTATATCGCCAGCCGTGCCGCTGATGAACTGGGGTTGCGATCGCTGCTGGTCCGCCCGGACGGCATCGTCGCCTGGGTGGATGACGGTGTGGCGCCATCCGAGAACGTTTCAGGAGCTATCCAGCGCTGGTTTGGCCCCGGGCAACAGCGCTAATGCGCTGGCGCTGAGCCGGGCATCAATCCGGCTCCGGCCAAAACATCTTTCTGACCTTGTCGTTGAAGTAAGGCAGCATCAAGGTCAACCCACCCAACGCATTGGCCAGAAAGTCCAGCACCTGGGCCCAGGAGGACTCGACCGACAGCCAGTTGTTGCCAACGATGAACAACAAGCCGCAAGCAGTCGTGACCAGATTGAGCGCAGGCGCCCAGGAGCGAAAGCGCATGCAGCCATAAAAGCCCGCAGTCCAGCCCAGGAGGATGAGGCACAGCAGCACTACCATCTCCCCCTCCAGCGCCATCGGATAGCGCAGCGGATGTTGTGAGGACAGCAGCTCGGTCCTGAAATCCATGCGGATGGAGAGCACCAACAGGAGGACGGTGGCAATGACTAGCAGGCGGTAGCGATTTTTGGTCATGATTTATTAGGCGAGTTGCGCCATGCTAACAAACGCCATAGTGCGCAGGCACTTCGCTTTACTCACCTCGCCACACGACGTCGGTCCCACCACTGTCGAATTCCGAGATCACGCTATACGAAAAAGGATGTGCAACACCCCGACACTCCCTAAATACATTCAATCTAAAAATTTAAACAGTATCCACAGAGCATGCAAACATATAAAATACAAGCCCAAAAGCGAGAAAAATATTAAAAAAAATGGCAGCAATTTACCAAGAATTAGAACGGCTAGAAAATTACACTTCCAATCATGCCAGCTCAGAGATAAAGATCCGCTAATAAAACGTTATGCATAACAACCACAAAAGGTTGCAGCACCATTTACACACCATGCTTTAAAGCTGGCATCAAAAATGCAAACTATGTTTCTAAAATCAGGCGCCTGCATAGCAGCAAGAATACGATTACTCACCAATGAAAATCATACTACCCCGGCCAGATTGGCTGTGGCTTTTTGGGGCGATGGTGCTGAAAAAATCATACAGGGACCTAGTCAAATTATCTGCGACTTGGAATCAGGTGCATGTAATCCTGACGCAATAAGCAATCTTCTCTTGCGGCAAAATTGCACAGTTCTAAAATACTCTGGACTTCATGCAAAGGTTGTTATTAGCACCGACGGCGCAGTAGTCTCGTCTGCAAATATGTCAAAGAATGGCCTGGGCGGAGAAGATAATAGCGCAAGCAGAACAATTGAAGCAGGTTACTTCATTCCAAATACAGCGCAAGAATACGAAGAAATTGCAGTGTGGTTTGAGGACCTCTGGAAAGCTGCCACGGAAATTACATCGACAGATCTCGCACTGGCGAAAGTAAAATGGGAATCGCGCAAACGCGATCGCTTAAAGCTAGAAGCAATAACAAACCCGGCGCTCAAAATAAATTCCAGCTCATTACTCAACCCCAAAATAGAATCCAAAGATTTAATTCGCGCAGTAAAAAAAGAAGTATTCACCCAAATCAGCAAGTCATTTGAAAACATCGAAAGACACCGACTTGGAAAAATTGCCAGCTGGGCCTGCCATCTTATTTTGGTTCGCGCAGGAGTCAGTTTAGACTATTCATCCAAAAAAACAAATAGCTCCGGAGCAGTGACGGAAAAATGGATCACGAGTAAATTCGGAACGAAAAAATATTTCGACACTGTGGAAAAAATAGAAGCCATTCTTAACATCATTAAAAATGACGATTTTTTCTCCGATGAGATTAGACGTTTTGCAGAGTCAGTTCAATCAACACCCCCATGGAGAATCAAAAGCAATCACCAAAACAGCTAATTCATTCTTGCAAATTTACAAAAAATCATGAGATTTCAGATTCAATTCTCAACCCATATCTCTGCATCAATAAACTTTGATATTTACAACTTAAAAGCCTCGCTGGCACAAAGCTAATTCCAAGCATCTTTAGAACGAGATGGATCCATCAAGAGGAAAGCGGTCTTTTTATGAAGCAAAGGCAGTAGAATGGCCCGCACTTGTTCGCAAAGAAGCCGGTGACAATCCGGCACGGTCGCGCCACTGTATCGCTGCCGCAGGCCCCGGGCTCGCCCCGCACCCTGCGCTGCCAAGTCAGACCTTTGTGCCAAGCCACCCCCGAACCAGCCCCCACCGGCATCCGCCCGCTGGTTTGCCTAGGACGCGCTTTTCCTGGAGTTCCCATGCAGACACCTGCCCCCAGCCGCCGCTTGGCGCTGCCCTTCCACCCTGCTCTTTGGCGCACAGGCTCGGCCTTGCCGTTGGCCCAGGTCTGCGGCCGCTAGTCCGTTCGCGCATCCCCTTTTTGTTCCAGACTGCCGAGCGCACCGCGCCCACCGGCCCAGCCCCTGGCTTGCCCGGCAGCCCTCCCTCTTTATTTGGAGACATCTCTCATGAGCACCAGCAAAAAGATCCCAGCCACCATCGTCACCGGCTTTTTGGGCAGCGGCAAAACCACCTTGCTGCGCCATATCCTGTCCAACGCCAATGGTCGCCGCATTGCGGTGATCGTCAATGAGTTTGGCGAGCTGGGCATTGATGGCGAGATTCTGCGCGGCTGCGGCATTGGCTGCGATGACGACGGTGTCGAGCAGGCCGGCCAGCTCTATGAACTGGCCAATGGCTGCATGTGCTGCACCGTGCAGGAAGAGTTCTACCCGGTGATGCGCAAGCTGATTGAGCGCCGTGCCGATATCGACCACATCCTCATCGAGACCAGCGGACTGGCCTTGCCCAAGCCACTGGTCCAGGCCTTTAACTGGCCCGAGATCAAGAACGCCTGCACCGTCGATGCGGTGATCACTGTGGTCGATGTGCCCGCAGCAGCGGCCGGCCAGTTTGCCGCCAACCCCGCCGCCGTCGATCTGCAGCGCAAGCAAGACCCAAACCTCGACCATGAATCGCCGCTGCACGAGCTGTTTGAAGACCAGCTTGTGTCCGCCGACCTGGTGGTGCTGACCAAGCTCGACCAGGCCAGCGCCGCCGACCGCGCTGCCGTTGAAGCCTTGGTGCGCGAAGACATTCCGCCCGCCGTCAAGATCGTCGCCGCCGACCATGGCCGTATCGACCTGGATGTCGTGCTGGGCCTGTCCAGCGCGTCCGAAGAAAGCATCGAATCGCGCAAGGGCCACCACGAGCACGAAGCCGGCCATGTGCATGACGAGCACGACCATGACGATTTCGACTCCGTCGTCGTGCAGTTGGGCGAGGTGGACCGCGAAGCACTGCTGGCCCAGCTGGCCGATGTGGTCGCGCAGCAAACCGTCTACCGCATCAAGGGCTTTGTGGCCCTGCCCAGCAAGCCCATGCGCCTGGTGGTGCATGGCGTGGGCAAGCGCTTTGACAGCTACTTTGACCGCCCTTGGCGCGCCGATGAAAAGCGCGGCAGCCACCTGGTCTTCATCGGCCATGACCTGGACGAGTCCGCCATCCGCGCCCAGCTCGCCGCCAGCCCGGTCGGAGCGCTCTGATGCATTTGCTCGCGGTCCAGCCCGGTGGTTTTGTCGACGACGCAGCCTTTGTCTCCAGCCTGGGTCAAAGCCCCGCCGACATCGTGATCCTGAGCGCCGCAGACACCACCCTGGCCCTGCTCGCTCAAGCCTATGAGCAGCTGCGGGCCGGCATGGATGGCGAGCAACTGCCCAGCGTGCGGCTGGCCAATTTGATGTACCTGCGCCAGCCTGCATCGGTCGATCTGTATGCCGATGAGGTGCTGCAGCATGCCAAGCTCATCATCATCGACCATCTCGGCGGCGAGAGCTACTGGCCCTATGGCACCGAGCGGGTCATGTCGCTGTGCCGCGCCCACAAGATTGCGCTGGCCATGTTCTCCGGCGACAGCAGCGAGGACCTGAACCTGCTGCAAAAGAGCACCGTGCCGCAGCAGGACTGCCGCACCTTGTGGCGCTACCTGCGCGAAGGCGGCCTGGCCAATGCGCGCGAGCTGTTCCGCTTTGTCTGGCACGGCCTGCTGGGTGGACCGCATGCGGCACTGCCGCCGCGCCCTTTGCCGGCGGTGGCCGTGTACCACCCCAGCAGTGATGAGGCCACGGTCGCCACCTGGCAGCAACCCGGCCCGCTGCAGTGGCAGCCCGGCGCGCCGGTGGTGATGGTGCTGTTCTACAAGGCGCATCTGCAGTCGGGCAACACCCAGGTGTTTGCCGACCTCTGCCAGGCCTTGCTGGCCCAGGGCATGAACCCGCTGCCGCTGGCCTTGCAATCGCTCAAAGATGCCAGCTGCCTGGCCGCCTTGCAGGCGCTCTGCGCCAGCGAAGGGGTGGCGCTGATCCTCAACACCACCGCCTTTTCTCAATCGTCGCTCGATACGCCCGGTGACCATGCACTGGCCGGCGATATCCCCGTGCTGCAGCTGATCCTGTCGGGCAGCAATGAGCAGACCTGGCTGGACAGCACCCATGGCCTGCAGCCGCGCGACATTGCGATGCATGTGGCGATGCCCGAGGTCGATGGCCGCATCATCACGCGGGCGATCAGCTTCAAGGGCCTGTCGCACCGCAGCGATCTGACCCAGTCCGATGTGGTGCAGTACCAGGCCCACCCCGAGCGCATGGGCTTTGTCGTGGAGCTGGCCCAGCGCTGGTGCCAGCTGCGCCGCAAGCCCAATGCCGACAAGCGCCTGGCCCTGGTGCTGGCCAATTACCCCAGCAGCGAAGGCCGCATCGGCAATGGGGTGGGACTGGATACCCCCGCCTCCGTCATAGAAATTTTGCGCGCGCTGGCGGCCGATGGCTATGCCGTCGATGCCATGCCCGCCGACAGCCAGGCGCTGATGGAGCTGCTGCAGCAAGGCATCACCAACGCACCCGATTCCTGGGCCACGCGTGCCGCCTGGCAAAGCCTGAGCCTGGCGGATTACCTGCAGTACTTCAACACCCTGCCAGCCGCCAACCAGCAGGCCATCACCGAGCGCTGGGGCGCGCCCGCGCAGGACCCAATGCTGCGCGAAGGCCGCTTTATGGTGTCCGGTCTGCGCCTGGGCCAGATCTTTGTGGGCGTGCAGCCGGCACGGGGCTACCAGCTCGATGCGCTGGCCGCCTACCATGACCCTGACCTCGTGCCGCCCCACTACTACCTGGCCTTCTACCACTGGCTGCGCAGCCAATGGCAGGCCGATGCGATGGTGCATGTGGGCAAGCATGGCAACCTCGAATGGCTGCCCGGCAAGAGCGTCGCCCTGTCGGCCAACTGCTGGCCCGATCTGGTGCTCGGCCCCCTGCCCCACCTCTACCCCTTTATCGTCAATGACCCCGGCGAAGGCACGCAGGCCAAGCGCCGCGCCCAGGCCGTGATCATTGACCACCTGATGCCCCCCCTGACCCGCGCCGAGAGCTACGGGCCCACGCGCGATCTGGAGCGCATGGTGGACGAGTACTACGACGCCGCCACCCTCGACCACAAGCGCGCACAAATCCTGCGCCAGCAGATCCTCGCCCACATCGTGCAGCACGATCTGCACCAGGACCTGGGCCTGCAAGCCCCCGGCGGCGAAGAGGAAGAGCAGCAACTGCTCAACCGCACCGATGCCTACCTCTGCGAGCTGAAAGAGAGCCAGATCCGCGACGGCCTGCATATCTTCGGCGTCTCGCCCGCCGGCCGGCTGGAGACCGACACCTTGCTCGCGCTGGCACGCCACCCGGTTGGCGACGGCAAGGGCGCAAACCAAAGCCTGGTACGCGCCATGGCCCGCGACCTGGGGCTGGACTTTGACCCGCTCGATGCCGACTGGGCCGCTGCCTGGACCGGCCCGCGCCCGGCCCTGCTTCAAGACCTTCAAGATCTGCATGACCAGCCCTGGCGCCACCACGGCGACACACGCGAGCGCCTGGAGCTGCTGGCCTTGCAGATCCTGGCCCCCGACGCCGCCTTGCCGCCCGCACTGGCCGAGCTGCCCGACGGCCACACCCAGGCCGTGCTGCGCCGGGTGCAGCAGGATCTGCGCCCGCGCCTGGCCGCCTGTGGCCCGCAAGAGCTGCAGCAACTGCTGCGCGGCTTGGCGGGGCGCTTTGTGCCAGCGGGCCCCAGCGGCGCGCCCACGCGCGGCCGGCCCGATGTGCTGCCCACCGGCCGCAATTTCTTCTCGGTCGATACGCGCGCCATCCCCACGCAAACCAGCTGGGGCATGGGATTCAAATCTGCCCAATTGCTAGTGGAGCGCTATACCCAGGAGCATGGCGAATACCCCGTCACCATTGGCCTGTCTGTGTGGGGCACGGCCACCATGCGCACTGGTGGCGACGATATCTCGCAGGCCTTCGCGCTGATGGGTGTGCGCCCCACCTGGGCCGATGGCAGCTGGCGGGTCAGCGATTTTGAAGTGCTGCCGCTGCATGTGCTGGGGCGGCCCCGGGTGGATGTGACTCTGCGCGTCTCGGGCTTTTTCCGGGACGCATTCAGCAATGTGATCCGCCTGTTCGATGCCGCCGTGCAAAAGGTGGCGGCCTTGGAGGACGAAGACGCCGCGCAGAACCCGATCCGCGCCCGGGTGCTGGCCGAGGCCGCGCAGCTGCAGCAACAGGGCATGGACGCCAAAGAGGCGCGCCACCAAGCGGGCCTGCGCGTGTTTGGCGCCAAGCCCGGCAGCTATGGCGCCGGCCTGCAAGGCCTGATCGACAGCGGCCAGTGGCAAAGCGACGAGGACCTGGCAACGGCCTACCGCAACTGGGGCGCCTACGCTTACGGCCAGCAAGACGAAGGCAGCAATGTGCCCGAGACCTTTGTGCGCCGCTTGGCGGAGATGCAGATGGTGCTGCACAACCAGGACAACCGCGAGCACGATGTGCTCGACTCCGGCGACTACTACCAGTTCCAGGGCGGCATGGCGGCTGCCGTGCGCCACTACAGCGGCCAACAACCGGCCATGTACTTTGGCGACCACAGCAACCCCGAGTCGCCACGCATGCGCAGCCTGCAAGAAGAGATCAGCCGCGTGGTGCGCTCGCGTGCCACCAACCCCAAGTGGATCGAAGGCGTGCAGCGCCATGGCTACAAAGGCGCGTTCGAGATTGCCGCAACCGTGGACTACCTCTTCGCGTTTGATGCCACCGCCCGCGTGGTGCGCGATGACCAATACGCCCGCGTCACCGATGCCTTTGTCGCCGATGCCAGCACGCGCGCCTTTATGCAGCAGCACAATCCGCAGGCCTTCCACGGCATGTGCGAGCGCCTGCTTGAAGCCATACAGCGCGGCCTGTGGCAAGAGCCCGGCGACTACCCCAAATTGCTGGAGACCCATTTGCTCGACACCGAACACCTGCTGGAGATGCGATGAGCGCCCCCAACGATCTGCATTTTCCGTTCAGCGCCCTTGAAGGCCAGGCTGCGCTGCAGCAGGCCTTGCTGCTGCTGGCGGTCGATCCGCAACTGGGCGGCGTGCTGGTGGAAGGCCCGCGCGGCACCGCCAAATCCACCAGCGCCCGCGCGCTGGCCGAGCTGCTGCCCAGTGGCCAGTTTGTGAACCTGCCCCTGGGCACGACCGAGGAGCAGCTGCAAGGCGCCCTCGATCTGGAAGCCGCCCTGCAATCCTCTGCCGTGCAGTTCCGCCCCGGCCTGCTGGCCCAGGCGCACCAGGGCATCCTGTATGTGGACGAGGTCAACCTGCTGCCCGATGGCTTGGTGGACTTGCTGCTCGATGTCAGCGCCAGCGGCACCAACCGCATTGAGCGCGATGGCGTATCGCACCAGCATGCCGCGCGCATTGCGCTGATCGGCACGATGAACCCCGAAGAAGGCCAGCTGCGCCCGCAGCTGCTGGACCGCTTTGGCCTGTTTGTGCGCCTGCCAAATGTGCCTGATGTGGACACGCGCAAACGCATCGTGCGCGCCCGCATGGCCTTTGACGCAGACCCGGCCCAGTTCTGCGCCCAGCATGCCGAGGCCCAGACGCAGTTGCGCGCGCAGATTGCCGCGGCACGGCAGCAGTTGGCCAGCGTCGTCTGGCCCGATGCCATTTTTGATGCCGTCGCGCAGCTGTGCCAGCAATCCGGTGCCGAAGGTGTGCGCGCCGACCTGGTGATGCTGCGCGCTGCCCGCGCCCAGGCAGCGCTGGCGGGCCATGCCAAGGTGAGCCTGGCCGATGTGCAGGCCGTGGCTGAGTTGGCACTGGCCCACCGCCGCAGCGCCGATGCGGCGCAACCGCCATCGCCCAGTGGCCAGGTCAACGATCCCAACGATCAACAAGCCCAACAGCAGCAACCGCAGCGGCAACCGCCCAACCAGGCACAAGCCAGCAAGGCCGATGCAGCCAGCAGCAGCAACACCAACCACAGCCAGCCCGATAGCTGGGGCGGCATGGCCGCGCCGCGCCACACCGGCATCGAACCCGTCAAGGCCCTGCGGCCCTTTATCGCAAAAAAAGCCTGACGCGCCTCAGCCTGGCCGGCAAGGCCAAGCTGGGGCGCGCGCAGAGCACGCAGCGCGCCGGCCGCCGGCAGGCAACGGCCAGCGACCGCATCGACTGGCCCCGCAGCCTGGCCGCCAAAGGCCAGGCCAAGTTGGCGCGCCCGCACCTGCGCTACCGCAAGCAACCAGCAGGTGCGCAACTGATGCACTGCGTGCTGCTTGATACCTCCGCCTCCATGCTGCGCGGCCAGCAGCTCGCCCGCGCCAAGGGCTACCTGCAGGCCCTTGCCGAGCAGGCCTACCGCCAGCGTGACAGGCTCTGCGTGCTGGGCTTTAGCGGCGACAGCGCCTATGTGATCCAGGCAGGGGCCAAGGCCCAGGCTTTGAATGACGGCTGGATTCGCCCGATTGCGGGCGGCGGCGGCAGCCCGCTGGCCAGCGCCATCACCCTGCTGGAGCGCCTGCTGCAACGCGCCCGCCGCCAGGGGCCCGTGCATGCCTGCGTCTGGCTGCTCAGCGACGGCCGCTTTGCCCAGGTGCCCGAGCGCCCCAGCTGCGCCGAGCAGATCACCGTCGTCGGCTTTGACCAGGGCGGCCTGCCCTTGCAGCTGAGCCAGCGCCTGGCCAGCCAATGGCAGGCAGCATGGATCGAAGCCTGATCCAGCGCCGGCCCTGCCCGGCACCCTTTTGCCAGTAGGGAGATGGCCCGCGCAGTTGCCCCAAAGCAACATACAGACATAGCCCACAAGTAGGCATTCACACTGGATCGGTGTTTTTAAAGCGCAAACGCTGCGGATCGTGCATGACTCGCCCCGCTTTTAAATACAATTCGTTCTCATTCCTAACACCAATCCCCTGGCAAACCTCGCTGCGGCGCCCCTGGCTGGCGCCGTTGTACTGTGCCCGCCTCGTTTTTTGCTGCCTTCACCATGTCCGCATCCACCAGCACTTCGCGCAAGCCATCGGGCCCCCGTCCAGCCCTCGGCCAGATAACAGCAGCCGTTCTGATCAGCCTGGCACCAGCTGCCAGCGTGCTGGCCCAGACGGCCGATGCAGCGGCGACTGCGGCTGCCGATGAGGAGCCAGTGGCAGAAAGCACCTTGGAGACTATCCAGGTCTCAGGCGATCTGCTGGGCAGCGGTCTGCAAAACCAGCTCAAGACCTTTGCCGGTGCCCGCACCATCGTCGACAAGGACGTGATCGAGAACAGCGGCGCCTCCAGCATTGGTGATGTGATGCGCCGCATTCCCGGCGTGCAGAGCAGCGACAACTCCGGCACCGCAGGCAGCGCGGTGTCGCTCAATATCGGCGTGCGTGGCTTGACCGGCCGCTACTCGCCCCGCTCCACCGTGCTGCTCGATGGCGTGCCGCTGGCCGTGGCGCCCTACGGCCAGCCCCAGCTGTCGTTTGCCCCGGTGAGCCTGGCCAATATCGAATCCATCGATGTAGTGCGCAGCGGCGGCGCAGTGCGCTATGGCCCGCAAAACGTGGGCGGCATCATCAACTTCAACACCCGAGCCATCCCCACCAGCAAGGACATCACTGGCGATGTGACCATGCGCTACAACGGCTTTGGCAAGGGGGGAGAGAACAACACGCTCTACAGCACCTTCCTGGGCTCGCAACTGGACAACGGCCTGGGCTGGGCACTGCTGTACTCGGGCATGACGGGCTCCGAATGGCGCAAGGACAGCGATGAGCGTTTGAACGATGTGGCGCTGAAGTTCCGCTATGCGCTGTCGGGTACTTCCGAGGTCTACGGCAAGCTGTCTTACTACGATGTGCGCTCCAACACGCCTGGCGGCCTGACGGTGGCCCAGTACAACGCCAACCCCTTCCAGAACACCCGCCCCACCGACATGTGGGACGGCGAGCGCAAGGGCCTGGACCTGGGCTATATCAACACCTTGTCGGACACGCAGGAGTTCGAGATCCGCGCCTACTACAACGACAGCTCGCGCTCCAGCCGCCTGATCAATGCCGCGCAGACCCAGATCAACTACCAGCCGCGCAACTACCAGACCCTGGGCATCGAGCCCCGCTACACCCAGCGTTTTGCACTGGGCAACAGCACGCATGATGTGACCGTGGGCTACCGCTTCATCCGCGAGCGCGGTGACGACAACAGCAGCCTGCTGAACCTGTCCACCAACGTGATGGGCGCCACTACCTCGTTCGACAACGCCACCGATGCCCATGCCGGCTATATTGATGACCGCATCGCCATCGGCGCCTGGCGCATCACGCCGGGCGTGCGCTTTGAGCACATCAAGTCCGAGCGCGATGACCGCAGCGGCGGCCAAAGCTTTGACACGCGCAACAACAAGTGGCTGCCCTCCGTCAGTGTGTCCTACCTGTTCAACCCGGCCCTCACGCTGTTTGCCAACTACACCACCTCGTTCGGCCCGGTGCAGAACATCCAGCTGAACTCGCAAACTGCCGCCAACCCGCTGCGCCCCGAAGTGGCCAAGACCAAGGAGCTCGGCGCCCGCTGGCAAGACAAGCAGTGGCGCGCAGAAGCCACGGTGTTTGACCTGCGCTTTGACAACCAGATCCTGCAGACACCGGGCGTTGTGCCCGTCACCTTTGCCAATATCGGCGCCACCAAGCACCAGGGCCTGGAGCTGGCTCTGGAATACAGCTTTGACAAGGCCGGCGCACTGGCGGGCACCACCGTCTACGGCAACTACACCTACACCAAGGCGATCCAGAAATCCGGCACCACCGCCGGGCTCGATGTGCCTTTCTACGCCCGCAACACCGACACCGTCGGCGTGCGCTATGAGCGCGATGCCTGGGGCTTTAACCTGTCGAGCACGCACCAGAGCAAGCAGTACTCGGACCTGGCCAACACCGAGGCCGAATCGGCCAATGCCAATGTGGGCCGCATCCCGGGCTTCCGCCTGTGGAACGCCCAGGTCAGCTGGAAGGTTCCGCAGTACAAGGGCAGCGAAATCATGGTCGGCGTGAACAACATCGCCGACCACCGCTACTACACCCGCAATGTCGACGGCAACCCCGGCCGCATGGTCGGCGCGCCGCGCACCTTCTACGTCCAGGGCCGCTACGCGTTCTGATCTCCCCATACCTGGCCTTCATATGACAAGACCCGCAGCACCTGATGCGGGTCTTTTTTGCCGATGGCCCTGCCTGTTTTGTGACCCTCTGATGACCCTTTCCCGCACCTCCGCCCGCTCCGCTTCCTTCCACCCGCTGAGCTGCCTCCGCGCCATCCCGCTGGCGATCTCGCTGGCCATCGCCGTCTGGCCTGCAGCCGCCCAAACCGCGCCCGATGCTGCCGCGCCCGACGTAACAGCCTCCGCCCCGGCCGCCGAGGCCGTGCTGCCCCAGGTCATCGTGCAAGAAAAAGCGCAGGAAATCGGCTACCAGCCCAAGCGCGCCACCACCGCCACCCGCAGCGATGCGGCGCTGCGCGATGTGCCCCAGGCCATTGCCGTGGTACCCGCCCAGGTGCTGCAGGACCAGCAGGTGCGCTCCATCGACGAGGCGCTCTACAACGTCAGCGGTATCACCCAGGCCAACACCTTGGGCGGCACGCAAGATGCGGTGATCAAGCGCGGCTTTGGCTTTAACCGCGATGGCTCCATCCTGCGCGATGGCATCCGCACCGTGCTGGCCCGCAACCTCACCTTCACGACCGAGCGGGTCGAAGTGCTCAAGGGCCCCAGCTCGGTGCTCTACGGCACCATGGACCCAGGCGGCGTGATCAACATGGTCACCAAAAAGCCCCAGCTCAGCTTTGCCGGCCAGGTAGGCGCCTCGCTGTCCAGCTACGGCGGCGGCGGTGCCTCGGTCGATCTGACCGGCCCCATCGGCGAGCAAGGCCTGGCCTACCGCTTTATCGCCGACACCAGCGATGTCGACTACTGGCGCAACTTTGGCAAAAACCGCCAGACCGTCATCGCCCCGTCTCTGGCCTGGTATGGGCGCGACACCTATGTGCGCATGTCCTACGAGCACACCGACTATGAGCAGCCCTTTGACCGGGGCACGGTGATCGACAGCCGCACTGGCCGCCCGGTGGCCACCGACCGCCGCGAGCGCTTGGACGAGGCCTACAACCGCACCCTGGGCGATTCGGACTTCTTCACCGTGCAGGCCCAGCACAGCCTGAATTCGCAGTGGAAGCTGAACGCCGCCTACAGCTACAACCGCAATGGCTATGACGACTACCAGGCCCGGCCGGTGTCGCTCAACCCCACCACCGGCATCCTCACGCGCCGGCCCGATGGCACCCGCGGCGCGCTCAGCCAGCAGCATGTGGGCCAGATCAACCTGGAAGGCAAGCTGCAAGCAGGCGGCATGACGCACGAGATCCTGGCCGGCTTCGACGCCGAGGACAGCAATATCTTCCGCCGCGACATCATCCGGGGCAGCAACAGCGGCGGCTTCAATGTCTACGACCCGGTCTACGGCAACCTGCCCAATGCCACCAGCATTGACGAGGCGCAAAGCGCCCAGAGCGACAAGATCCGCCAGCAGGCACTGTTTGCGCAGGATTCAATCCGCCTGTCGCCCCAGTGGCTGCTGCAGCTGGCCGGGCGCTGGCAGCACTACGACCAGATCGCCGGCAAGGGCCGGCCCTTTGTGGTCGGCAGCGAGGCGGACGGCAGCAAGTTTGTGCCGCGCGCCGGCCTGGTCTGGCAACCCAGTAGCGAATGGTCCATCTACGGCAGCTACAGCGAATCCTTCAAGCCGCAAAGCAGCATTGGCAGCGTCATCGGCACCCTGCCGCCCGAGACCGCCAAGGCCTGGGAGCTGGGCACCAAGTGGGAGTCGCCCGCAGGTATCACCGCCACCGCTGCGCTCTATGACATCCGCAAGCGCAATGTGGTGGTGAACGAGACCATCGACGGCCAAAGCTATGCCCGCGCCGTGGGCGGTGCCCGCTCGCGCGGCCTGGAGCTGGATGCCGCTGGCCGCCTGGGCAAGCAGTGGCAGCTGATTGGCACCTATGCCTACACCGATGCCGCCGTGACCGACGACCCGCAATACCAGGACAACCGCCTGGCCAATGTGGCGCGCCACACCGCATCGCTGTTTGCCGCTTATGATTTTGCCGCCAGCAGCAGTGGCCGCTGGCGTGCCGGCGCCGGCCTGCGCCATGTGGGCCGCCGCGCGGGCGATGCCGCCAACAGCTTCAACAACGCCGGCTACACCGTGGCCGACAGCTTTGTGAGCTGGGAGCGCCCCTGGAGCGGCCGCGTCGTCAAGCTGCAGCTCAACGTCAAGAACCTGTTCGACAAGAACTATGTGAGCTCTTCGGGCAGCCCCATCTATGTGTCCCTGGGTGAGCGCCGCCAGGCCGTGCTGCGCGCGGTCGTTGATTTCTAAGCTTGAGCAGTCCGACAAAATCAAAAGACAACAAAGACGAGCATGTGGAGTTTTAAAAATATCTGGTTCCAGATCCACTGGCTGATCGGCATCACCGCAGGCACGGTGCTGATCGTCATTGGCCTCACGGGCGCCACCTATTCCTTCCAGGACGAAGTGCTGGACTGGGCCAACCCGGGGACCGCCAGCGTGCCGGTGCAGCAAAGCGCGGCGCTGACGCCGCCCCAGCTGCTGGCGGCAGTGCGGGCCAGCGGTGAGCAGCGCCGTATCGACCGCATTACCTTGTATGCCGAGCCCGGGCGCAGCGCCCAGCTCGCCTTTGCGCCGGAGAAGGGTGAGCGCCGGGGCCAGAGCGTCTACCTCAACCCCTACACCGGCGCCCAGCTGCCGGCACAAAGCGGCCGCGAGTTTTTTGAATGGAACGAGCGTCTGCACCGCTGGCTGCTGCTGCCGCGCGACGATGGCAAGCCGATAACCGGCAGCCTCTCGCTGTGCCTGCTGCTGCTGTCGCTGTCGGGCCTGTACCTGCGCTGGCCGGCCAAGCCACTGTCCTGGCGCAGCTGGCTCACCTTCAATGTGCGGCGCAAGGGCCGGCCGTTTCTCTGGGGCCTGCACTCGGTCGCCGGCACCTGGGTGCTGGTGGTCTATGTGATGCTGACCCTCACCGGCATGTACTGGGCCTTTGATGCGGTGCGTGCGCCGGTGGACCGCTGGATGGGCGCGCCCTCCCGCGCAGCGGCCCGTGCCGAGCAATCGGCCGCGCAAGAGGCCGCCCGCAAGGCGCCGCCACTGAATATCGAGCCCGCTACGCTGGAGCCTGCCTGGCAAGGCTTTACGCAGCTGGCCAGCCAATGGCAGTTTGCGCAGATGCGCCTGCCCCAGCGCGCCGACCAGCCCGTGCAGTTCAGCTGGTGGGGCGCCGATGCCCCGCATGACCGGGCACGCAACCAGTTGAGCCTGAGCCTGGACGGCAGCGTGCAGCGCGACGACCGCTTTGCCGATCTGCCCGCCGGCCGCCGTGCGCTGGCCGCCATCTACCCGCTGCACACCGGCACCTATTTTGGGATGACGGGCCGCATCATCGTCACCGTTGCGGCGCTGATGATGCCGCTGTTCGCCATCACCGGCTGGCTGCTGTATTTGGAGCGGCGCCGCAAGTCCCGCGCCGCCGCCAAGGCCCAGCGCGCGCTGCTGGAGGGCGATGGCCCGCAGCCCAGCCCCGCTACCGGTGCCAACACCGGCGCCAGCATTGCCGTGGTCTACGCCAGCCAGGCAGGCCATGCCCAGCAACTGGCCGTGCGCACCGTCGCGCGCCTGCGCAGCGCCGGCCTGGCCGCGCAACTGCTGCCCGCCGCCAATCTGGACATGGCCCAGCTGCAGCCGCAGCGCCAGCTGCTCTGGGTAGCCAGTACCTTTGGCGAAGGCCAGCCACCCGACAGCGCCCGCCGCCTGGCGCGCCTGCTGCAGCAGGCCGAGGGCACGCCATTGGCGCACCAGCGCTTTGGCATGCTGGCCCTGGGGGACCGCCAGTACAGCCAGTTCTGCGGCTTTGGCCTGGGGCTGGCTGCACAGCTGGAGCGCCTAGGCGCCCAGCCCGTGTTTGCGCCCATCACCATGGATGCCGAAGACGACAGCGCCTGGCAAGCCTGGCTGCAGGCCCTGGCCGCGCACTGGGGCGTGAACGCCGCACCCGCCACAGCGGCAGACAACGCCGCTGCCAGCGTGGCCGATTCCGATGCGCCCGACGCCCTCTTCCTGCCCGCACAGCTGCTAAGCCGCCACCACCTCAACCCCGGCAGCAGCGGCCAGCCGCTCTACCAGGTGGAGCTGGCCTTTGCGCCTGCGCAAGCGCTGCAATGGCAGGCCGGTGGCCTGGTCGAGGTCAAGGCCGCACACGCGCCCGCCCAGGTCGATGCCTGGCTGCAGGCGCAGCAGCTTGATGGCAGCGCAGCCGTGCAATGGCGCGGCAGCGCCAGCAGCTTGCGCGATGCGCTCAGCGCCTCCGAGCTGCCCACGCTCTCGGCCCCTGCCACATCGGCCCAGGCCGTCGCCGACCAGCTGCATCCGCTGGCCCCGCGCAGCTATTCGCTGGCCTCCCTGCCGGCCGATGGCCGCATTCGCCTCTATGTGCGCCAAACCCTGCGCGAGCAGCCAGGTGCTGCCCCGCAGCTGGGCCTGGCGTCGGGCTGGCTCACGGCGCATGCGGCGCTGGGCAGCAGCATCGCGCTGCGCCTGGTCGACAACCCCGGCTTTGCGCCGCTGGTCGGCGATGCGCGGCCCGCCATCTTCATGGGCAATGGCTCGGGCTACGCCGGCCTGCGCGGCCACCTGCGCCACCGTATCGCCCAGGGCCAGTTCGACAACTGGCTGGTCTTTGGCGAGCGCCGCCGCGCCCATGACTCCTATGCCGAAGACGAGGTCTGCGTCTGGCAGGCGCATGGCCAGATCGAGCGCGCCGACTACGCGTACTCGCGCGACGCCCGTGATGCCCGCGTGCAGGCCGCTGGGCAAGGCCCGCACTGTTACGTGCAAGACGCTTTGCGCGCCGCTGCCGAACCGCTCAAAGCCTGGCTGGCCCGTGGCGCCGTCATTTACGTCTGCGGCAGCTATGACGGCATGGCCACCGGGGTGGACCAGGCGCTGACCGAGCTGCTGGGCGAAGAAGGGCTGAACGCGTTGATTGACGAGGGGCGGTATCGGCGGGATGTGTATTGAGTGGCGAGGCCCTGGCGGGCCGACCGCCACACCCAAAACTAGACGCAAACAGGGCAGTGCTTTTAAGCACTGCCCTTTTTTCTTGCGCCTTAGGTTGACGGTGCTCGCTCAACCTACGGTCCTCTGGTTGCACAAAACTTGATATTCCTAGGACCGGACCTGCAGAGCCTATGGAAGCTGCGTCCTCAACCTGTCCCACCAAGTCGGCGGGATGCGGATGAGATGCTGCGCTTCATCCCCCCACATAAACTGCTCACAGGCTCCCTTCGGGCATATCCAGTGGGGACGCGGAAAATAATCATTATATGCAGAGTACTGAATGATCATAAGACCATTTTCATTATCGTAGATCCGCACCATATATAGCTTATCAAAATTCAATACAATTTCTCGCAATAGATATCGTTTTGCAATATACCGACCATCGTCCGATGGATATTCAGAAATTAAAATCGCGTTTCTTTTTTCATAAATTTTAAGCCAGTTATATGAAACAAAAGCAGCTGACATCAGAAGAAATATCGCTATTTTAAGTGGCTTCATAGCATTGAAAACGAAATATCCACCTGATCAACTCTAGAGTCAGAAAATACCAAGAAATCCATTCCTCTTCCACTTTTGATTCTATAATCTCTTAATGAACCATTGGTAAACATACTGCAGAACGGGGCCACCCCAAGCCGATAGACCTCGCTTTCGGTCCAACAGGCCAACCACTGGAAGCCTGAAAAATCAAAGACATCTCTGATATAAATCTCGACTTCCGAAATATAAATAAACCCGTCTGCCACCACCGCTTTACGAATCGCCGCCATCACATTAAATCTTCCCAATGCGGCTGCCAGCGCATCTGGCGTCTCAAATATACTTCCTTGCCTATACCTTTGAAATTGCCACTTGAAGTGCAAGCTCTTAATATCCAAATGGGAATTATCGATCACTAAATTTGTCTTCTCTGAAATCACTACATTCGCAAAATTTGCCAAAATTCGTTTTTTTATCGCATCTCGCGCTTTGGGCGTATTAAGTATTGTTTTCAACTGATTGATGGCATTGATCGCCCTCGGAAAGCTCTCAACCCAGTCCATGGTCACTATTCCAGTGCTGTAGGCGCCGTACTCATCAGCAGATATACTTCCATCTGCTGCTGCTTCTGTCATTACTTTCGCGGCCCCGTTCAGCCGAAATTCCATCAGATTGGCGCCCTGATGCCAGCCTTTTTTACGCATCGTACTGGGTATATCCTCAGGCCCATACGCTAGCGATTCGGCAATTCGATTAATGTCGTCCACGCCACCGTTCATCATCGACGGCGAAAGAGGATGGGCTATCTCCCGCAAAGCACCAAATTTTTCGGCAACATTGGAAAAATTGTGCATTCCAAGCGGACCGGGTACCCGGCAGTATCCAGCGACGCCATGGGCACCGGGGGCATTCGGGTGGATGAACTCAGAACTATCCACCAACGACTGAAATTCCCTGAAGTAAGTCATATGAATTCCTTTAAAAGGATCCAATGCTACTATCAAATAAATATGATCGATAGCTTTTTACAACTCATCTCAAAGGCCTGCAGCTAAGGCCGGATAAGCTGGTGCCCTTCTCCCTTCTGACTGCGTCCGCCATGCCTCCAACCCCACCCCCTCTCGCCATCCGCCCCCTGGTCGATGCCGACCTGGCCGCGCTGCTCGCGCTGTACACCCATCTGCACCCTGCAGACGATGCCCGCCCGCCGCAGCCGGAGGTTCAAGCCATCTGGCAAGGCTTGATGGCGGATCCCAGCAATCGGTACCTGGGCGGCTTTGTCGGCACGCAGTTGGTCAGCAGCTGTGTGCTGCTGGTCATCCCCAACCTCACGCGCGGCTGCCGGCACTATGCCTTGATCGAGAACGTCGTCACCCATGCCGACCACCGGCAGCGCGGCTATGGCCGAGCGCTGCTGCATGCAGCCCTGGCGCATGTCTGGGACAAGAACTGCTACAAGGCCATGCTGATGACCGGCAGCAAGGACGAGAGCACCTTGCGCTTTTATGCCGACGCAGGTTTTGACGGCCATGACAAGCAGGCCTTCGTAGCGCGGCCTCCCGCATGAAATCCACAGCCTCCATCGTCCTGGCGGCCAGGGTGTTTGCGCTGGGCTTTTTCGGCCTGACTTTGTACTGCTCAGCGGTCTATCTGCTGCTGCGTGATGTTCTCGGGCTGCAGATGGTGTTCGGCGGGCTCTACCGCATGTTCATGTACCACGCCAAACATCCCTTCCAGTACATCGCCCTCTTCTGCGCGGTGTTTGCGGCGGGCTTGGCGTTGATCTTGGGTTGCTGGCCGAGATCAAGGCAGTGGCCGGCTTGGGCGTTGACGGCGTTGGTGCTGCTGCTTACCTTACTGCTAGGCTCCGCCTTGGGTGGTGCGCTGTGGTCGCTGCACGATATGCAGGCGGGGTATTTCCCGCCGAGCCACCGCCTTTGGCAGCAGGTGGGTTGGGCGATGCCATCACCACGCCAGCGCCTGTTGAGCGAGATGTGCTACTGCCAGCTGCTCGTTGGCCTGGGTGCGCAACCCGTCCTCCAGAAACCAAGCTGCAGACAAGGCGGCATGGGCCATCACCCATCTGAGCAATCGCTGACGCTCCAGCCCTGCAACGTCGATCACTATCGCCAACTGCCTCGCAAAGCGCAGCGGGTCAGTGCTAGTTTTCAGGTCAGGGTTGCACAGAACATTCACGTAGTCGTAATAGCGTTCACCCCTGACGCGCTTGGGATCTATCGCAAGCCAGCCACGCTGATCGAAGTCCAGGATATTGCTATGGTGTGCATCTCCATGCAGGACGACCTGCTCACGCTGATCACACAGCAGCGCACGGGCCACCCATGCGCATTCCGCCATCAGACTTCCTTCCCGCTGTGCCATAGGCGCTAGCGATCTAAAAAAATCCGCCAGTGGCAGCAGATTTTGAGGTGGCGCAGAGGGTCTGTTTGCATGCAGTTGGCGAAGGGTGAGGCAGGTACAGGTAGTCGCTGCGTCATCTTCCCCCTCTAAAGCCATGCGCAGTAGGTGCTTTGTGCCTGTTGCCCGCTCCATCAGCAGCGCTCCTGAATCCGGGTCGCGGGCATAAATGCGAGCAGCGCCTTTGCCATCCCACCATTGAAGGACTTGGCCGCCGATGCGTTCGTCAAGGTTTTGGCTGATTTTGATCATCGCCAGAAGGCCTTCCTGCGTCCCGGAGAGCCTCACAGGCAGAAGCTGACTGGTAGGGGTCACAAAGGGCTTACCAGCGGGCTGTGCGTTCCAGCGTTGCAGGTAGGCATCGAATAGGCTGAGGTCGGACATCCCTCTGATTTTCGTAGAAGCTGCATGGCTTGCCGCCATAAGGACCCGTCACGCTGATGCGCGCGTGTGATTCATCCCGGCAATCTTGCAGCCCTGGTTGTCCGCCAGGGCACGATCGCCGAGGATCCTCTGAGCACAGATTCTGCAATCGCTTCGCGCCTAGTCCTTGGGCACAAGTATCTTCATGACGGCCGACCCCGTCAGCACCGACTCGTCGCCCACAAAAATTGCGCCTTGTACAAAAGCAAGCGATGCCGTCGCGCGCACAACATGTCCACGCGCCTCCACAAAGGCCCCGGGGTGCACAGCGGCTACGAACTGGCAATCCATCTGCACGGTGACACAGGTTTTTCGCTCGCAATGCTCCCAAGCAATTGCACTGAGGGCATGGTCCATCAACGACATCAGAAAGCCGCCATGGACTATGCCGGCTGGGTTGGCGTGCCTGGCACTTGTGAGCACGCCGTAGCGCCACGCAGTGCCAACCTTCTTCGTCCAAAGCGGGCCAATGGTTCCCACAAAACCCGGCAGATCACGCTGCTTCCAACCTGACATTGCAAGAGACGGGTCGTTGATGCTTTCATTCATGGTTGTCTACCTTTACGCCAGGAATTGCGTCAGTGATGCAGCATGTCCCTGAAGCTGTTTGGCGACCTGCTGGCCTTGCGTGACTGACAGCCCTTCAGCCATCCCTGCTGCGACCAAGGAATGGGTCATCCGGCCAAGACGGTCCAGCACGGGAATGGCAATGACCACAACACCTGTGATGTAGTTGTTGCGGTCGATGCTGAAGCCTTTCTTCCGAACCGCTTCGACCTCCGCGCTCCACACCTCAAAGTCTGGCGCCTTGTCCCAGCGTAGGGCCTTGAACTTCCGCTCCAACTCCTTCGGGCTCGCAGCGCTGTACGCCGCAACAAGGCGACCCGTTGCGCTGATGAGTGCAGGGAATCGGCTTCCCACATCCACGTGAAGGCTGAAGGGTGTGTGCGATCGAGACAGGGCAAGAACCACCATGTGCTCCAGGCCGGAGACCTCCACGCCGATCGTGGTCAGACCCCAATCCTCTGACACCTGATCGAGCATGGGCTGAACCAAGGTGGGGAAAGGATTGCGCTCAATCACGCTCTTGGCCAGCGTCAACATGCCCACGCCCAGCGAATAGCGCTTGGTCTCAACGTCCACGCTCACCAGGTCTTCCGCAACCAATGCACGAAGGATGTGCAAAGCCGTGCTGGTGACCAGCCCCAGCTCTTCTGAGATCACTTTCAAGGTCAGCGGACTAGAGGTTTTCCCCAGGAGACGAAGGATGGAAACTGCCCTTGTGACCGCAGGCACATCGCGGATGCGTGCGCCATCTTTAGCGGGTTTTTCTTCTGTAGCCATGGTTTTTCTTCGCTCCTTGTAGCAGGGTTTTCTGCCCACATTCTGGCAGAAAGCTTCGCCTTATTTTAATTGTACTAATACAATTGATAGACGCCATTGACAATTTTAGAGATGTGGCGCAAAGTGAGTCCAACACAGACGGAGACATGAAAGCACCATGACAAAGCTGACCGACTACACCTCGCATGCCGATGCGCAAGCGCATTGTTCCAACCAGAAACTCTGGGAACTTTTCGATGGCAACCGGGAGAAGATGAACATCGCCCATGAGTGCCTGGACCGCCATACAGGAAAGGGAAACACGGCCGTCATCCTGGTTCGGGCAGATGGGAGCAGCCAGGAGATTTCGTTTGATGAACTGGCCGCTGCCGCTTCGCAGTTCGCTCACCTGCTTGGGCAACGCGGCATTCGTAAAGGGGACCGCGTAGCGGTGATGCTCGAGCCGTCCTTCGAGTTTTATGCCGTGATGTTCGGTGCCATCAAGTTCGGCGCCATCGCAGTTCCCCTGTTCACCTTGTTCGGACCAGACGGCATCCGCTTGCGTATTGAAGACTGCAAGCCGCGCATGGTGGTCACCAACACTGAGAAGGCCCCCCTGGTTCCATCCGCCGAAGACCTAGAAGTCATCGTCGCAGACGACTCCTTGCTGGCCCGCCTGCGCACGCTGCCCAGCACGTTTGAAAGTGACACCAAGGCCGATGACTTGGCTATCTTCCAGTACACATCGGGCACAACCCGCGAGTTGCCCGACGCTGTCAAGCACACGCATCGCGCCATCGTGACCTTGATGCTGGCAGCGCTTTATGGCACGGGCATCCGTCCTGGTGACCGCTTCATCTGCCCGTCTTCACCAGCCTGGGGCCACGGACTGTGGCATGGCACATTGGCACCGCTCGCGCTTGGCGTGACCATCGGCGCGTACTCAGGCAAGTTCAATGGCGAGCGTCTGCTGCAAGCGCTGGATGAGCACCGCTTCAGCAACATTTCTGCAGCAGCCACGCACTATCGAATGATGCGTAACTCCGGCGCTGCATCCAAGTTCGACTACTACCTCGAGAAAATTTCGTTTACCGGTGAGCCCATCGACAGTGAGACTGCGCGCTTTGTCGAAGACACCTTTGGCCGCCCTGCCTGCAGCATGTATGGCACGACGGAAATCGGCGTCTGCCTGGTCAACTATCCGGGTGCCGCTGACTTTCCCGTGAAGTCTGGCTCCCTCGGCAAGCCCGTTCCGGGCCTCAAGGTGGAGGTGCAAGACCCCCATGGCAAGCCTTGCGAACCGGGGGTCACGGGGGAGCTCAAGCTCTGGCGCAACGGCGATTGGTTGGCAACGAAGGACCTGGGGCGCATCGATGAGGATGGCTACTTCTGGCATGGAGGCCGAGCCGACGACGTGATCATTTCTGCGGGCTGGACCATTGGCGCCGTCGAAGTCGAAGACGCCATCCTCCAGCATCCCGATGTCCGGGAGGCCGCCGCCATTGGTTCGCCAGACGCTTTACGCGGCCAGGTCGTCAAGGCCTTTGTCGTGTCGCCCCGGCCAGGCAGCGACGCATTCATAGAAGAAATTCAAAACCTCGTCCGTACGCGGCTGAGTCAGCACGAATACCCGCGCCAGGTCGTATTCGTCGAAGAGCTTCCCAAGACCCCAGCAGGGAAAGTCCATCGCAAGAAGTTGCGCGAACAAGATGCCACCCCCGTGGCAACCATCTGATTTTTTACCACCCAAAGAAGAGGAGACGACATGACTGTTCAAACCGAACGTTCCTTCCCAAAAATCACCGATGCAGGCCTTGACGACCTCCGCGAGCGCATCGGCAAAAAGATTGGTGCCACCGCAGAGCCATGGTGTTATGAGGCCACCCGCGACAACATCCGCCACTACGCCCACGGAATCGGCGATGACAACCCGCTGTGGTGCGACCCGGATTACGCGGCCAAAACCAAGCACGGTGGCATTCTGGCGCTGCCGAGCTTCCTCTTCTCCACCAGCCGTATCGTCTCCGGTTATGTGGGCGGCCTGCCCGGGGTGCATGCCATGTGGTCCGGTGCCGATTGGACCTGGCACAAGAACGTGAACCGCAACGATGAAATTCGCACCGAGGCTTACCTCAAGGACCTCATCGAGCACCAGACCCGATTTGCCGGCCGTGCCATCCAACAGGTCTACCACGTGGACTTCTTCAACCAGGAAGGGGACAAGGTCGCCGAAGCGGACAGCTGGTGCTTCCGTACCGAACGAGACCATGCGCGGGAGGTCGGTACAAAGTACAAAGATGTGCGCGAGCGCCAACCACGACGCTATACCCCCGAAGAGATTGGCGAGGCATGCAAGCTCTACGCCAATGAGGAAGTGCGTGGCGCCGTGCCCCGTTACTGGGAGGATGTCGAGGAAGGGCAGCCTCTGCCAACGATGTTCAAGGGACCGATGACGGTCACAGGCTTCATCGCCTATGCCCAGGGCTGGGGCGGTCTCTACATCCGTGCCAACAAGCTCGCGTGGAAGCTCATTGATGCGCATCCTGGTGTCGGCATCACCAACCGCTTCGGCATCCCCGACGTCCCTGAGCGTGTCCACTGGGAAGAGGACTTTGCACTGGAAGTGGGTGCCCCTGGTGCCTACGACTACGGCCCCGAGCGTACCTCTTGGCTCACCCACCATCTGACCAACTGGATGGGTGATGACGGTTTCCTCCGCAAAGCCCATTGCAAGATCCGTCGCCACAACCCAGAAGGCGACATGCTGTTCATCAAGGGCCATGTCACCAAGAAGTGGGTGGAGAACGGCAAGCACCTGGTTGAGATCACCCAGGAGGCGCGCAACCAAGACGACGAGCTGTCCGTCCTCGGCTCTGGCGTCATCGAGCTCCCATCGCGCAGCTAAGGACCACAGGCCACCAGCGCGGCGGGGCCCTCGCGATCAGGCGGCTCCGCCCATCGCGATGTGTCTCGCCGCCATTGCCGGCCCCGCAGGGCCAGCATTCCTTCCCAACTGGAGGTCTGATGTGACAAATAGACATGAGGACAAGTCGCCAGCAGCTGCGCTCCAAGGCCTGCGCGTGCTCGACCTTTCTCGGGTACTCGCGGGGCCGCTGTGCGCCCAGATGCTGGCCGACCATGGGGCCGACGTTATCAAGGTAGAGCCACCAGCGGGCGATGAAACGCGCAAACTGGGCCCCCCTTTTGCCGTCACGGGCGATGCCGCCTACTACACCGCCGTCAACCGGGGCAAGCGTGGCGTGGTGCTTGACTTGTCGACCAAGTCAGGACAAGAGGACCTGCTGGCGTTATTGGACGGCATCGATGTTTTGATTGAAAACTTCGTCCCTGGAACCATGGCTCGGTGGGGGCTCGACTATGAAAAAGTACTGCAGCCACGCTTTCCAAGGCTGGTTCATTGCACGGTGTCGGGATTTGGGAGTGATGGACCTTTAGGCGGCCTGCCAGGCTATGACGCGGTGCTCCAAGCAATGTGTGGCCTGATGAGCATCAATGGCGACATGCAAAGTGGGCCCACGCGTATTGGCATTCCCATCGTTGACCACCTCACAGGTTACACGGCGTTCTCTGGAATCCTGCTGGCGCTCTATGAGCGGTCGCGCTCTGGCATGGGCCAAAGAGTCGACGCTGCGCTCTTCGACGCTGCGATGAGTTTGCTGGTCCCACATGCCGCAAACTGGATGTACTCACACCAAGAACCCAGACTCCTTGGCAGCGCACATCCAAACATCAGTCCCTACGACAAATTTCTGTGCACCGATGGCTACATTTTTCTGGGCATCCTCAACGACCGCCAGTTCAAGCGCTTTTGCGACCATGTCGGATTGAGCCATGTGCTGGAAGACGAACGGTTTTTTAGCAATGCCGGTCGCCTTCAGAACAGAGATGCCCTGCGGGAACTGATTGAAGTGGCACTCAGCAGTTTCTCTCGCGACCCATTGTGTGCCGAGCTCATGGGCTGCGGCGTTCCAGCTGGCCCTGTGAACTCAGTCTCAGAAGCGTTTGCCCAACCCCATTCACGCCACCGCAAGATGACCGTCGAGCGCGATGGCTACCACGGCATTGGCGTACCCGTGAAGCTATCCCGAACGCCTGGCTGTCCAGGATCGAATCCCCCGAGATTTGGTGAGCACACCGCAGCAATCTTTCACGAAGGAGGTGTGCCACCTACCTTGACCTGCGCCTAGGGATCCACTGCAAAACTCCCTGCCGTGGTCTGAGCGCGGCCTCGGGCGATCCGCGTCCATCCCGCTTGGCGAGGGTTATGCAGAAGATCCCTAGTTGCGCGATGCCCCCGGGTGCGGGCAGAACTGCATCTGACACGCAGTTGGCACCTGACCATAAAACCGAAGGAGACAACCATGAGAGTTAGCACGTTCATCGGAGGCGTCGTGGCCTCGCTCGTGATGCTGCAGCCGAGCATCGCACAAACCTACCCCGCCAAACCCATTCGACTGGTAGTCCCCTACCAAGCCGGACAAGGAACCGATGTTGCAGCACGGCTTGTCGCTGAGCATCTGGGCAAAACCTTGGGTCAGCCCTTTGTCGTGGACAACCGCGCAGGCGCTGGCGGCAACATTGGTGCGGCAGAGGTCGCTCGGGCAGCGCCGGATGGCTACACCCTGCTGATGGGAACCAACGGCACCCATGTACTCAATAAGTTCTTGTATGCCTCCATGCCTTTTGACCCAGAAAAGGACTTCGAACCCATTGGCCTCGTCAGCACGTTTCCGATGGTGGTCATTGCGAACCCTGCAGCACCCTACGCAGGAATCGGTGACCTGCTCGCCGCCGCCAAAGCCAAGCCAGGTTCTGTCGATGTCGCCCTGCCAAGCACCACCGCCCGCCTGGTCTTGGAACTGCTGCAAGAGAAAGGAAAAGCGTCCTTGCAAAGCGTTCCCTACAAAGGCTCCGGAACCTCCATGACCGACATCATTGGCGGACAGGTGAGCGTTGGCATCGACACGGCCAGTGCCGTTCGCTCATTCGTCAGCTCAGGCAAACTCAAAGTGCTTGGCGTCACCTCACTGCAGCAGTCTTCGCTGTTGCCGCAGGCCCAGACGGTGACGTCTCAGGGACTCGATGATTTCCAAGTTATCGCGTGGAATGGGCTGTATGCACCACGTGGAACGCCGCCGGCTATTCTGCAGAGGCTCAGCACAGAACTCGGCAAACTCCTGGCCCAGCCTGACGTGCGCCAGCGGCTTCTGGAGCTTGGCCATGAACCCTCGAATGGCCTTCCAGAAGAGCTGAAAACCTTTGCCGCTAGCGAGCGCGTCAAATGGGGCCCTCTGGTCAAGAACGCCGGACTGAAAGTCGACTGAATTCAACAGCGCCCCCGCCTGCGTCGCTCAGCCATCTGAACAAGCAGTTCGCGGGGTCCCATGAACGCCAAGCCCAGGGCTGCTGGCTGAGACCCAGTTTGATGGTGGGGTCCAGTCGTTGGCAACAACGGCTTCAGGGTCGCTTCTGGCGGTAAGCGACATCCGGACCCCAAATGCAAGCTTGAGGGTTGCCGGCCATGCTCGCCAACCCCGCACAAGGTGACAAGCCAACCCACCACGCTAAGCAGCACTTGCTTGCCAACTCCCAAAGCGTTCTCCAGTTCACACCAGCGGGCCATATCCAAATCACACCAAGAACCGCCCCTCCACACCGCAATCACCGCGTCTGCATCCCACACCTGGACACACATATAATAAGAACCATTCTCATTCCGTGACATCCTCCACACCATGCACCCCGGCACCGGCATCCCGCCCTCACCCTCCGTCGATCCGGTGCAGGCCCTGTACGAGGCGCACCACAGCTGGCTGGTCGCGCGCTTGCGGCGCAAGCTGGGCTGCGCCTGGGATGCGGCGGATTTGGCGCAGAACACCTTTGTGCGCGTGCTGGGCACCCAGCGCCAGCAACTGCAAGAGCTGCTGGAGCCGCGCGCCTACCTCACCACCATTGCGCAGCGCCTGCTGTCCAACCACCTGCGGCGGAGGCAGATTGAGCGCGCCTACCTGGATGCGCTGGCCCTGCTGCCCGAGCCCGTGGCCCCGCCGCCCGATGCACAACTGATGGTGCTGGAGACCCTGGTGGCGATTGACCGCCTGCTGGGCGGCCTGCCCGTCGTTGCCCGCAAGGCCTTTTTGCTGTGGCGGCTGGAGGATTTGACGCAGGAAGAGATTGCCCAGCAGCTGGGCATATCGCGCACCAGCGTGCGACGCCACCTGGCCGCAGCGGCAGAGCGCTGCTATTTTGCGGACCAGGCCTGAGATGGCCGCGCCCGACAAGCTGCCCGGCGCACTGCCGCTGGGCGCACAAGCTATGCCAGCTGCCATGCCAACCACCATCCCCCCTGCCGTGGCCCAAGCCGCCGTGCGCTGGCTGCTGGATCTGGAGCCTGGCGACAGCAGCACCGCCCGCCGCAAGCGCCAGCAATGGCAAAGCTGGCTGGATGCCAACCCGCTGCATGCCCAGGCCTGGCAGCGCATTGCGCAGGTGGATGGCCAGTTGCGCGGCGTGCCCACGGCGGTGGCGGTACAGACCTTGGCATCGCCCGCCTTGTCGCGCCGCCATGCGGTGCGCCTGGCGGTAATGCTGGGCGCCGGTGCCGGCGGCTTGCTGGCCCTGGGCCAAAGCCCGCTGGGCCAGCAAGCCTGGCTCAGCGCCAGCGCTGATCTAGCAACCGCCACTGGCGAGCAGCAGCGCACCGTGCTGGCCGATGGCACGCGCCTGCTGCTCAATACCGCTACGGCGGTGGATCTGCGCTACAGCAGCAGCGAGCGCCTGATCGTGCTGCGCGCTGGTGAGATCCAGATTGAAAGCGCTGCCGACCCCAGCCCCGACCCAGCGACCGGCCAGGCCCGCCCTTTGCGCGTGCGCAGCAGCCAAGGCTTGGCACGCGCCATTGGCACCCGCTTTACGGTGCGCCAGTATGCGGACGACACCCTGGTGCAGGTGCAAGAGGGCCAGGTCGAGCTGCAACTGCGCAACGACATAAGCCAGACCCTGCGCCTGGCTGCCGGCGAGCAAGGCCGCATCGCCACGCAGCAATTGCTGCGCGAAGCCACCGCCCCCGCTGCCGACCTGGCCTGGACCCAGGGCATGCTGGTGGCCGACGATATGCGCCTGGGCGACTTTATTGCCGAGCTGGCCCGCTACCGCCCCGGCCGCCTGCACTGCACGCCCGAGGCCGCAGCCTTGCGCGTATCGGGCAGCTACCCCTTGGCGGATACCGACAAGGTGCTGGCAGCGCTCAGCCGTGCCTTGCCTGTGCGCATCAGCAGCCGCACACGCTGGTGGGTGACGGTCGAAATAAACTAGTTGTCATACGCGCATCGCCAAGCGCTTCAAAAAAAATGTGGCCAATTGGCCCAACCCGCGTGTCAAGCCTTGCAGAAGTGCCGTAAAACCCTTTGCGGCGCGCTGCAACCAGCTTGTACCAACCGGGACTCTCCGCATGCTCCGCTCTCGTTTCTACGCCCCCGCCACGCCCCGTGGCACCGCGCTCTCCGCCCATCTGCTCTGCCTTGGCCTGGCCACCTGCGCCAGCCTGGCGGCATTGCCGCACAGCGCGCAGGCCCAGCCCTCTGCCAGCGCCCCTGCAACCCCAGCCGCCCGCAGCTACTCCATCCCCGCCGGCCCATTGGCCGCAGCGCTCAACCGCCTGGGGCAAGAATCGGGCACCCTGATCTCCTTCGCACCCGATACCGTTGCCGGCCTGCAAAGCCCCGGTGTGCAAGGCGCCGCCGATGTAGGTCAGGCGCTCAGCAGCCTGCTGGCCGGCTTGCCGCTGCAGGCCCAGCGCGATGCCAGTGGCAGCTATGTGGTGCGCCGTGTGGCACAAGCCGCAGCACCGGCTGCAGTGGCCGCAAGCGCGGCAGACGGCGCGCCCAGCATCACCCTGCCCGAGCTGCGCGTCACCGCCCAGGCCGAGCGCAGCGCCACCACCGAAGGCACCGGCAACTACACCATCCGCAGCACGGCGGCGGCGACCGGCCTGCAACTGTCGCCGCGTGAGACGCCGCAATCCGTCAGCGTGCTCACCCGCCAGCAGATCGAGGACCAGGGCATCACCAGCATTGGCGAGGCCGCGCGCCACATCACCGGCATCTCGGCCATCAGCTCCGACAGCGATCGCACCGATCTGGATGCGCGCGGCTTCTACATCAACAACTACCAGTACGACGGCGTGCCCACCTTTGTCGCCAATGACTTTTTTGGCGCGTCGATGCTCGACCCGATCCTGTATGACCGCATCGAGGTGGTGCGCGGCGCCACGGGGCTGATGACCGGCGCAGGCAATCCCGGCGCGTCGGTCAACCTGGTGCGCAAGCGCGCCAGCAGCAAAACCTTCACCGGCTCGGCCACGTTCAGCCTGGGCTCCTGGAACGAGCGCCGCGCCACGCTGGACCTGAGCACGCCCTTGACCGACGACGGCCGCATCCGCGCCCGCGTAGCGGCGATGGCCGATGAGCGCGACTCGCACCTCGACCGCTACCACACCCGCAACCGCGCGCTGTTGGCCACGGTCGAAGCCGATCTGACCCCCGACACCACCGCCTGGATCGGGCTGGAGCACCAGGCCAAGCGCCCCACCGGCGTTACCTGGGGTGGACTGCCCATGGTCTACCAGGATGGCAGCGCCACGCACTGGCCGCGCTCCTTCAGCATTGGCGCCGATTGGACCGAGTGGAACACCACCAGCAACACCACCTACGCCGGGCTGGAGCACCGCTTTGACAATGGCTGGTCCATCAAGGCCAACGCCAGCCGGCTGGATGCGGACTACACCTCCAAGCTCTTCTACCTGCTGAACGAGCCCGACAAGAACACCGGCCTGGGCCTGGGCCCCTACCCCAACTACTCGCGCCAAAGCTTTGCGCAAAACAGTGGCAGCCTACAGGCCACCGGGCCGTTTGATCTGCTGGGCCGCAAGCATGAGGCCGTTGTGGGCTTGACCGGCAGCCAGTCCAACTACACCTATGGCAACCATGCCTACACCGCCACACCGGTGGGCAATATCTTTGAATGGGATGGCTCCTACCCCGAGCCGGTCTGGGGCGCCTTCCGCCCGCTGGGTGATGACCGCACGCGCCAGACCGCCGTCTACGGCGCGCTGCGCCTGTCGCTGGCCGATGACCTCAAGCTCATCATCGGCGGGCGCGAAACCCGCTGGCAAAGCCAGAGCCTGACGGAGACGCGCAAGCACAATGTCTTCACGCCTTACGCCGGCCTGCTGTATGACCTCAACCCCACCTACACGGTCTACGCCAGCTATACCGATATCTTCCAGCCGCAGAACTACCAAGACGCGCAAGGCCGCTACCTGGACCCTGTGACTGGCAAATCGTACGAGGCCGGCATCAAGGCCGCCTACCTGGATGGCAAGGTCAACGCCTCGCTGGCCGTGTTCCGCATCGCCCAGGACAATGTCGCCGTGCAAGACGGCGACAACATGATTGGCGGCACCGGCAACCCAGCCTACCGGGGTGAGAAAGGCGTCACCAGCAAGGGCTTTGAGGCCGAGGTATCGGGCGAGCTGGCCCGGGGCTGGCAGCTGATCGCCGGCTTTGCCCGGGCCGATGCCCGCGCGGCCGACGACTCGCGCCTGCAATCGCAGCGCCCCAACAACATGGCCCACCTCTACACCACCTACCGCCTGCCGGGCAACTGGAGCGCCCTCAAGGTGGGCGGCGGCCTCACCTGGCGCGGTGGCACCTACGCCACCACCACCACCACATCTACCGATGTGGAAGCGCGCCGCGACCAGGGCTCCATCACCCTGGCCAGCCTGATGGCCAACTACGACATCTCGCGCCAGCTGTCCGTGCAGCTCAATGTCAGCAACCTGTTTGACAAGACCTACTTTGACTTTGCCGGCAGCCAGATCTACTACGGCGCACCGCGCAAGTTCACGTTGACGGCGAAGTACGACTTCTAAGCGCCCATCACAAGCCCGCTGATGCTGATCAGCGGGCTTGCTCCGCAACATCCACCAGCACCGCGCACAGCAGGCAGGCCTCGGAACCAATCGCCAGGCAGGTTTTTGCCAGCTCCCTTCTGGGTTGGCCAGGCTGCTGCACCGCAGGCCATCCGGTCTGCTCACTTTCTGCGCCACCGCCGCTCAGCTCGGCGGTTTCGGCATTGCGCAACCTGCGCACAAAGCCAAGCTCAGGCAGCGATCCGTCGATACAAACCACAGTTTCCCGCCATTACATTAATTTTCAAAAGCGGCGCGGAACTGTGCAAGCAGCCATGCAGGGGCGCACTTCAGATGCACACCTATGCTTGATTTGCTTTGAAGAAATAGATATCTATTTAGCTATTTAAATTGATGCTTTTTAAATAGTAGATACCTTTATAAGCTCTGTCGCTCTCTAAAAAACCACCAAGTGGTCAAACGCCACACCTTAAGTGCAACCACGCGTAGGTCCATGGCGTTGTTAAACGCACTATAAAAATCAAGGAAAAACAAGCACAGATACATCCAACTGGGCAGCACTGATTCCTACTATTTTCACATGTTACATATTTAACAATGGCGCATATGACTAATGATGCGCATCAGACATAGGCTTGCGCAATTAAATTCAGAAGATGTATAAATCCATGGCGAAGGTGACAGCGGACGACCATTCATTCAGTCGTAAGTAACGAAGACCAATAATAATTGGCAGCATCTTATTTGTTTGCCCGCTACATACACGTCACCCTAATCGCAATCTTTCGATATATCCAAGGAAACCTATGTCTTACCTCTACTTCAAGAAATATGTGCTTTTAGCAGGTCTCACTTTTTTGCCAGCCATAGCCTGGTCACAGTTCGTGGTGCCACCGGCTTTTCGAAATGCCGTCGAGCTGCAGTGGAACTTGACCGGCTCTGCACAGCTAACAGCGGCGTCTTCTCCGGGTTATGACGCAGCAGGGTCGGGTTGGTTACGTCTTACAGAAAATGCCCGTCAACAGACTGGATCTGCACAATACACCGGCGCAAGCTTCTCCGCAGAAGAAGGGGTGATTATAGATTTTGATTACGTGATGTGGATGACAGACGCTCCAACTGATCTCGCAGGCGATGGCCTGTCCTTTTATTTGTACGATGCGACTAAAGGAATGACAGGAGCCAAACACGGAGGGGATCTGGGTTACTGCGGCGGAGATGGTGGTTATCTGGGCGTGGGCTTTGATGCCTATGGCTATTTCTCTACCGATATTGCCTGCGGAGGCTTAGGCGACCCGAATACGCCGCGCATACCTAATACCATCGCGATTCGGGGACCGTTATCCAGCTCCAACACCTATCTTGCCGGCACGAATGTACCTGCACTCAATAACCCAGATGCCACTGCGCGCGCCGTTGACCGATCCGCACGCATCGTCCTGGTGCCGACTGGCGATGCCAATTCGCCCTTTTTGGTCAGCGTGCTCGACGGCCCAACCGGTGCACCCGCACCGATCATTACCGACCAACCCTTCCCTTATGCAGCGCCGCCCCAGCTCAGCATTGGTTTCTCAGCCTCCACAGGGACCGCAACCCAAATCCATGAGGTGCGCCTCAACAAAGTGGCCGTACCTGCAGATGTGCAGATCGACGTCGCGATGACCAGCCCCACCAGCCGGCGCCATGGCGATCCCGTTAGCTACACACTGAGCGTCAAGAACAACACGCTGAGCAACTCGCCCCTCTCCGCCAAGATCGATGTCCCGTCCAGCGCCCCGCTGATCAACGACCGCATTCCCGAGCTCAGCAACAAAACATGGACCTGCACCGCCAGCGGCGCAGGCACCACCTGCCCGGCAGCCAGTGGCAGCGGCGACATTGCAGACCTGGGCAACTACACCATGGGCCAGAGCGGAGAGCTGAACTTTGTTTTTCAGGGGGAGGTGGACCAAGCTGCCGTCTGCAATGCCTCCGTCGGCAATTCTGCAAGCGTCGATTTCACTCCCACCTCTGGCTTCGCAGACGAAGACCCTGCCAACAACCAATCCAGCAGCACCGCCTTTGTGGTCGATTGTCCAACCGACCCCATCAAACCTGTTCCCACCAAACCTGTGCCCGCCTTGGGCGTCTGGGGCCTGAGCCTGCTGTCCATGGGCTTGATCGGCTGGGGTGCCATCGCCCAGCGACGCAACCGCAAAGGCTAAAGCAGCAAGGATTGTCCGGCCAAACTGAACGCTGGCATCCACCGCCGCAGCCCGCAATCGCGAAGCAAGTACAAAACAGCCCGCTGATAACCAGCGAGCTGTTTTTGTTTTGGCCTACGGAGGGTGTCTCCGATCATCCCGGGGCTTACGACACTCCTGAGACTCCGCGCCCCCGACAAGGGGCCGTACCCAAATAGAAAAGCCCACTGAATAACCAGCAGGCTCGTCACAAGGGAGGTTCTGAATTCACAGCCTACCCATTCAAGGGGCTAAGGCAGCTCCTGAGACTAGGCGCACGGGCGTAGGCAGTACTGGAAGTACGACAAGCCCGAGCAACGACGTATCAGGCGCTGTATTAGCCCCGCCACCTTAAATCCATGGCACGCCGTAGTATTCGTTCACCTTGCGGCCATACTCGTCGTTGTAATCCTGCGTGGTCTCACGCGCATAACGGGGCGCGCCTTCCAGCTGTTCCTTGGTCAGCGACACGACATAGCCGCCCAGGCCCGTGTCGTACTTCAGCGTTTCCCAGGGCAGCGGGTACACATCGGTGCCCATACCCAGAAAGCCGCCGAACTCCATCACGGCATAACGGACCTTGCCGCTCAGCTTGTCCAGCAGCAGGCTTTCCACCGAGCCCAGCTTGTCGCCATTGGGGTTGTAGACCTTGGTGCCTTGCACCTTGTCGGAAGAGATGACGCTCGATGCGGTGTTAATCGTGTTCATAGGTTTCTCCTGTGTTGGAAAGCGGGATTGCAAAGGGGCCGATGCGGGGTGCTGTTGACAGCGCTTCCGTTGTGTCTCGGCCTTGGATTCAATGCTAAACAGCGGCGCTGGCGGGCCGGGTAGTCATCGCGTTCCGATAACCGTAGGACGGGCCGCACCGGTTTTGCAGGACGGGAAAAATCGCAGCAAGCACGGTGCGGGCGATACCCCGCCGTGCCAGGCGGGGCGCGCCTTGGCGCGGTTTTTTGGCCGTCCATGGTTGCCGCAGCAACAGGCCGCACATGCAAGCGATACATTCCGCGACTACAGTGGCCGCTACTCCTTGCGTCCAACGCAAAACGGGCAGCCCGAAGGCTGCCCGTTGCACGGCACTGCATAGCGCTCGCGCCCTCAATACGGCACAAAAATCGCTATCAGCAAAAACACCAAAACAACGGCGCCGATGATGGCAAAACGCTTGTTGGCGAATCGCCCAGCGCCGGTGTTGGGATTGGTGGGCTTGGTAGGTTTGGGGTCTGGTGGGTTCATACCTGAGAATCTATCCATCGGCCTGGCGCAAGCGCGTCAGACAAAGTACAGAAAGCATGACAGCGCCTGATTGGCGGCGTTGTCGGTAGCAGGGGCCACACCCGCCCCCGGTAGAGGAAAACAGAATGCGTGGTTCGATGACTTTGGCAACACTGCTGTTGGGGATGGCCCAGGCCTGCGCCGCTGCGGGCACTGCGGGCGCTACGGCAGCCACGCCCCAGGCCACGCGCAGCGAACGCCCTGCTGCCAACGCCACAGTCCACGACAGAGACAGCGATGCAGAGCAGGACCAGGACAGCGACAGAAAACCGCGCCGCCCGCAAGCCGCTGAACCCGCCAGCGCCCCCAGCACACCGCTCGCGCCCCAGCCCATCTTTATCATCAGCTGCAACGCCAGCGGCTGTAATGACAACCAGGGCCGCTTCCTCACCCGCTCCGGCCCACAGCGCCTGGTGGGGCCCGATGGGATTAGTTGCCAGCTGATGGGCGGCAACTGGCAGTGCAGCCCCGGCAGCCAGCCTTAAAGGCATGGCGCCGGCCGCCAACACTGCCGCAATTCGCGGTTGCCGCGCCGGCCGCACCAAGTCATGTCGTAGCTTGGTTCGGCCTGCGGCTGAATACCTTTTCAGGCTTAGCCAGCTTCCATTCCACACCGCCGATTTGCTGCGACGCATTAGCGCCATGTGCCGATGCCAGATATGGGCCAGGTCCACCAGCCTGGCCTTTTTGCGTTGGAGAAAAACACGGGGGAACGGCACCCAATCGGCACGCTGCCATTCGCGTGCATGCCATTTCTACAACGGCATTTCCGCTCTGCATTCCAGGCACTAAACCCGGGCGGTCAATCGCCTGCGGCTCACCCATTCAAGCCTTGTAAATAACCTTCCAATCCCTGTGTGGATCATCCCAGCAGCGGGAATGTTGGCAGCCTTTAGACCCCTTTCACCCACCCTGCTTGCCCGCCCAGACCTTGGGTATACGGGCGCAGACCCCCTTTAGCTGCGCCAAAGTCACAACAGTAAATACCCACAAACATCCAATTGATTGATAGAAACTATCAAAATACCAACTGCCATTTCAACAACAGAACTTGCAAATAAATTACACCCGTTATTGATTAACGATTATTGTTTATTGGCAATCTGACTAACCAAAATTCCCACATGTCCGTCCACCGCAGTTTCTGCAGGGACATATCTGTCGCAATCTTTGAATCAGTTACCGGAGAAAACACATGCTAGCCATGACTCGCCGCGCTTTGCGCCACTACACCACCCTTGGTTTACTTGCCTGTGCGGCGTCTTGGGGGCCTATGGCTTCTGCGCAAAGCCAGCCGCCTGTGGTGGTGGTCAATAGCCTCCCGATGTTCGAACCAAGCTCCTATTCTTTTGAATCACCCGAACAGCGCGGACCTGCTTTTCAAACGGGCCCTATCCAGACCCTCATCCGCGAAGTCGTTTTTGGCTTTGACGTGGGCTTACCTGTCACTGCGACACTAAGCCTCTATCAAGTTGACAACACTACTAACTTTCCTACCGGTGCAGCATTGGCGTCCACCACCATCAACTTGGTGGGAAATGGCGACGCGAGCGTGGTGCATACATACAACGTTGCCCAATTGGGGGCCATTGCTACTACCATTCTTCAGCCTGCGCAAAAGTACGCATTGATCCTGTCCAATGCAAGCGACTACGCTCGACTGACCGACGGCGACGTAACTTCGGACCAAAACTATGCCTTGACTTACAGCGAGGGCTTTAGCATGGTGGGCAGTGGTCATATCGACACCCTTGATGACGGAGCGACATGGCTGGTCGAGCCACAAATCCCAGCTGTCCAAATCAGCGTATCGCCCGTTGACGTCGTCCCCCCCAGCGTCAGCCTCACCTGCACCCCCACCGAGCTGCTAGCCGTTGCCGGCCAAGTCTCCACCTGCACGGTGACGGTCAGCGCCCCATCCACCACTGATACCCCCATCAACCTGAACTTGCCTGCCACCAACCCGGGTTACACCACCACCTGCACGTCGCCCCTGGTGATTCCAGCCAATGCCACCCAAGCCTCTTGCACGATCACGGCAGTGGCCAATACGACGCCCAACGCTCCCGATGTGATTGCAGATGTTTCAGTGGCGCCGCCCACCACGCCGGATGCCTACACGGTTGAAGGCGATGCGGCACAAGTGACCATCCGAAGCGACGACGTCGTCGTGCCTCCCGCAGCCCCCACCCCCGTCCCCACCTTGGGCGCCGTTGGCCTGGTCTCTCTGGTCTCCGTGATGGGCTTTATCGGCCTGCGCCACTCGCGCAAATCGGTCTAATCCGTTCTGCCGGCCTGAGGCTTTAGCGCCCTCAGGTGTGGCATGTCCCCGGGGCTCGTCCATGGCGAGGCCCCGGGTTCTTTTTTTGGGGTTGCCAATGGCGGGCAGCCCGTGTTTATCGCCTTGCTCGCCAGCGGCCAATGCAGCAGGTACCCAGGCCTGCACCTGCTGCGACCGCACCGGCCATCCCATCCCACCTGCCCAGCGGCATGCCTGGGCAGCGCTGTTGTGGCCCGGCAACCGCCAGGACCATCTACTCTACCGGTCACCCCGCTGTCGCCCGCTGTTACTGGCACTTGCATCTGGGCTGAGCCGGCGCTTTGCCATCCGGCCGCGCCAGCGATAGCGCGCTGCCTTGGCGCAGCGACCTGTGCCTGTTAGCCAGCATCCCGCTGCCACTGGCAACCAGGGGCCATGCAGAGGCCCCAGCGCCCCAGCCCATCGGCGCTGCACATGGCCCGATACCCAGCTTTCCGCGCCCCCGCGCAGCCAAGCAAAGACCCAAAGCATCAGCCCATTTTTTGGGGCTATATCCAAAGCCATCTGCGACACGCGATAAAAGCAATTACCTATTGAAAATTGAGTTTTTATAAAAAATAACAATTGATCGTGATAGCCTATGCGCCGTGTGATTTTTGCATACACGTTTTGTGCACAGAGTATGTTGAGCGAGCCCAAAGTGCAGTGAATGACTGCCAGGTCAAACAGCGGTCTGTCGAGAGAAAACCAGCGTTTAAGCGCACTGGCTGGAGCTTTCCGCACGGGGGTATGCCGAACCACAAACACTTATAAGACCTATTCTCAATCCAAGGAGACCTGCACCCTTTTCATAGCCAAAAACATAACAACAAACTAAAGTTGATACACGTTTGTTATCAATCAAAACTAGGGAATTGCCCTAATCTATGCGCTGTTCTGTTTTACAGGAGGACGCGGAGAACAGAGAGCTCTGCGTTTTTTAACCCAACCAGGAAACATGATGAAAGACCAATTTCTTCTTGACGGAAGTCAAGCCCGCTCCATGTCCGCCCCTGCGCCTGCAGACAGCGCAAGCCAGGGCTTGCTGGCGCTGATGGGCCAGATGGCCCAGTCGCCATCCTCGTTCAGGGCCTAAGGCCGGCCCCCTCTACCCCTCCCTCCAGAAGAACCGCGTATCCGACACATAGAAGGCAAAAGCCTCCATTTAGATAGCTTCTTACAACGTAAAAAATAGAGATCAATATGAAAAAACCATTCTTCCCTCTGAGCCAATGCGCCTTGCTGGTTCCCTGCCTTATGGCAGGTATGGCCCATGCGCAGTCCATTGAATTGACGGGTGACACTACAGCGACCGGCCATCGAGGCGCAAGCTACACCACCGACAGCATGACGGTCGGCAATACCGCTGCAGGAGCGCTGGACGTATCGTCGGGGGCTGTACTGATCAACACCGGCCCAGCAACGCTGGGTGCAGCGACGAGTGGCTCGGGAACAGCGACTCTTTCTGGCAGTTCCCAATGGACCTCCGCTGAGCTCAATGTTGGCAATGCCGGCACCGGGGTACTCAATATCAACAGCGGCGGCCTGTTGGTCTCTGCCGATGCCTACATCGGCAGAGAAGCAGGTAGCAATGGCACGGTGACCGTTGATGGCCCGGGATCCAACTGGAGCTCGCCAGTCAACCAGTAACACAACTTCAGGATTGGCCATCTTGAAGGAGCAGGCACCCTGAAAGTACTCAACGGCGGTATCGCGTTTGCGGATGGAGAGATCTACACTGCAGGCTCTCTGAACTCGTCAGCACTCGTAGAAATCGACGGCGTTGGCTCTACTTTGGGCGGCCACAGGGGTTGCAATTTCGGCATGGGAAGCGCATCTACCGTACGCGTCACCAACGGAGGACTGCTCAACTGCCGACAGCACACTGACCTTGCCTATGGAAGCGTGTCCTTGAGCGGCGCAGGCTCTCACCTGGAGGCCGGCCAGTTTCTCTCGATCGGTAAGGAGCTCGGTGATAGCGATGCCACACTGAACATCGGTGAAGGCAGCTCGGTGGCTGTCAGCCAGGAGCTTCGCCTGCCATCTGTTTTTGGCAACACCGCCTCCACGGGCAGGGGCACTATCAACATCAATGGTGCCGCCACACCGGGTTTCTTGCATGCCTTGAACATCGTATTTGGTGAGAACGGCCTGGGCGTTCTTAACTTCAACCACACCGATAACTCTGGCAACTATGCGTTCTATGCGCCGATCACAGGACCAGGCACGGTCAATGTCACGGATTCTGGCATTACCACCCTCACCCGCGATTACACCTACCACGGCAAAACCAACGTCAATGCTGGCGTGCTACGCGCAGGCTCTACTAACAGCCTGAGCCCTACCTCTGACTTTGCCGTTGCCAGTGGCGGAACGTTGGATACCAACACCTACAGCCCCACCGTGAAGAGCCTCAGCAATGCGGGCACGGTGACCATGTTGGCTGGCGGCACGGGAAGTGTTTTGACGGTAACTGGCAACTACGTCGGCAATGGCGGCGTTATCGCCATGAACACCATCGTGGGGGCAGACAACTCTGCCACCGAAAAACTGGTCGTCAACGGCGCTACCAACGGTACGACCATCTTGAACATCACCAATCTGGGCGGCGCCGGCGCACCCACCACCGGCAACGGCATTTTGGTGGTGGAAGTCGCTGGTGCATCGAATGGCGTCTTCAGCCTGCCCGCACCGGGTCATCTGGAAGTGGGCGGATTCCGCTATGAGTTGGTCAAGATCGGCAACAACTGGTACCTGTCGAACAACGAGCGGACAGAGGCCTCGCCGGTGGAAGCCAGCGTGGCCTGCACGCCATCCCAACTGGGCGGCTCGGCAGGCCTGGTCGCCACCTGCACGGTGTCGCTGAGTGTTCCCCTGGGTGTGGACATGCCGATCAACCTGAATCTGCCAGCCAACAGCCCGCGTTACAGCAGCACCTGCGCATCGCCGCTGGTGATCGCCGCCAATGCCACCCAGGCCTCTTGCACGATCACCGCTGTGGCGGCCACCAATGAAAGCGATGTGATGGCTGAACTCTCCATCGCCCCGCCGAGCGTGGCCGATGCCTATGCGGTGGGCGGCGTCCCCGCGCAAGTGCAGATCCTTGGCAATGGCAACTCCCGCCCCGGTGCAGGCGCCCATGCCGTGCCAACGATGGGCACCGTTGGCCTGGTGGCGATGGCATCGCTGATGGGCCTGATCGGCTTGCGCCGCAGCCGCAAGCACAACGGCCGCCAAGGCTAAATGCTTCAAACCCAGCCCTTGCTACCTGCTTGCTTGACCAGCCGCATCCAGCCATGCCGTACACACGTACTGCGCTGCGCTTGATGCCTGGCCGGCAGCGCCCAACAGCAACCGCCCAGCGGCGGTTTGCCTGGCGGTGCTAGTGGCGCTTATCCAGAGCCCCTCGCCCATGGTCTGAACGCGGATCCTTTGAGACCGCGCCCAGACCATGGGCGAATTTCTTTTTTTTTGGGGGGAGACCTACCCCACAACGCCTCCACACAAGAGAGGCGCGTTTGCTGTAAAGAGGGTTTACCCCCTCCAATTGATAGCTTTTTACAACGTTTTTACGGAGACATTTGATGAAGAAAACTATTCATTCACTTAGCCAAGGCGCCTTGCTGCTGGCCTGCCTTCTGGCGGGCACGGCCGGCGCGCAGACCATCACCTTGAGCGGCGACAGCAGCCCCAGCGGCAGCCTGGGCGCCAGCTATGACGGCACGGAAATAACGGTCGGCAATACCGGGGCGGGACGCATGGAAGTGCTGTCTGGGGCCAGGTTGAACAACAGTCGCCAAACCTTGATTGGCCAGGCGGCGGGCAGCGCGGGCACGGCGCTGCTGTCTGGCGGCTCTCGCTGGACGGCCATTGATGTGACGGTGGGGCGCTTTGGCAGCGGGGAGTTGACGGTCAATGCAGGCGCCAGTCTGGAGTCGGCACAGGGCTATATCGGACGCCTGGCCGGCAGCAGCGGCACGGTCACGGTGGAAGGGCCCGGCTCCTCCTGGTCCATCCCCATCACCAGGGATGTGGATTTCTGGATTGGCAATGCAGGGGCGGGCACGCTGCGGGTGCTGGATGGCGCAACGGTATCGACCACCAGCGACATCTACACCTCCAATGATGTGGGCGGTACGGCATTGATCGAGGTGGAGGGAGCCAACTCCAGTCTGTCGGCACTACAGCGCTGTTATTTGGGCGCCATTGACCTGACCACCATCAACATCCGCAATGGCGGCATGGTGCAGTGCGGCATCGATAGCTATTTGCGCATGGGCCATATTTCGCTCAGCGGTGCGGGTTCCCGATGGGTATCGACTTCCAGCTTCGACATCGGACGCAGCAGCGATCGCAGCCGTGCGGTGTTGACCATTGGCGATGGCAGCGCCGTGCAGGTGGCAGAGCAGTTGCTGCTGCCCAACGTCCGCAATGCCTCCTTGACGGACACGGGCACTCTCAACATCGAAGGTGCCACGACGCCGGGCGCATTGACCGCCAACCAGATCCGGTTTGGCATCAACGGAAGGGGCGTGATCAACTTCCAGCACAGCGACGCCTCTGGCAACTACCTGTTTGCCACACCGGTGTCGGGCCCGGGCACAGTCCATGTCAGCAACGGCGGCACCACCAGCCTGACGGGCAACAACCAGTACACGGGGCTCACGACGATTGATGCGGGCGTGTTGCGCGCAGGTAGCGCTACTGGTTTGAGCAGTGCGTCCGACTATGTGGTGGGCGCTGGCGGCACGCTGGATAGCGATAGCTACAGCCCCACGGTGCGCAGCCTGTCCAATGCGGGCACAGTGACTATGCTGGCTGCAGGCGCCACTGGCGTGCTCACCGTGGCCAATAACTATGTGGGCAACGGCGGCAGCATCGCGATAAACACGGTCTTGGGGGCAGATGACGCTGCCACCGAGAGGTTGGTCGTCAACGGCGATACCAGTGGCACCACGGTGCTGAATATCAGCAACCTGGGCGGCACCGGGGCGCAAACCACGGGCGATGGAATTTTGCTGGTGCAAGTGGCGGGTGCGTCGAACGGCAGTTTCCGCTTGCCTGCGCCGGGTACCGTGCGGGCTGGCGATTTTGTATATGCACTGGCCCAGGTGGGCAACAACTGGTATTTGCAATCGCAGGAACGGGCCGAGGCCTCGGGCCCCTCTGCCAGCGTGGCATGTACGCCTGCCGAGCTGGCTGACTCCGACAACCAGGTCGCCACTTGCACGGTGCGCCTGAGCGATGCCCCAGCGACGGCGCTGAGCATCAACCTGGTCCTGCCAACTGCCCACCCGCGCTACACGACGACTTGTACATCGCCGATCATCATCGCGGCCAACACGACCGAGGCCTCCTGCACGATCACTGCGGTGCCCAATACAACGCCCAACGATGGCGATGTGACGGTGGCGCTGTCTATCGCCCCACCCACGGTGCCCGATGCTTACGTCGTAGATGGCGGCCCGGCACTGGTGCTGATCATGGACGATGACATCCCCCGCCCCGCCATCGGCCCCCAAGCCGTGCCCACCCTGGGTAGCGTGGCTCTGATGTCATTGGCATCGCTGATGGGCCTGATGGGCTGGCGCCGCAGCCGCAAGCACAGCGGCCGCCAGGCTTAAACAGGGGACGCGTTGTACACCACCCCGCCATAGCAACCGCCGCCCGGCAATTGCTGACCGGCCGGCCGCCACTCCGTATTGGGGTGGCGGCCGGCTTGTTTATGGCGTGCCGCTGAGCGCAGCACAGCACCCCGCAAGGCGGAACATCCCCATGCGCAAACGTTTGCGAGTCGCCAAAGAGCGCCATTTTTGAGCAGGGGGCGGCACTATACGCCCTGAAACTTACAAAATACTTACATTATTTATAGCTATTACCAGAGGATAGTAATAATTTTAATTTATGATCGTGCTTCCTCTGGAGGGAGGAAAAGTGCTTCTTCGGGAGACGACCCTTGGGCCCGCCTCGTGCGGGCCTTTTTTTTGCCCCCTGGTTGCGCAAACAACAAGCAACATTCGTACATCTACAGCGATTTCTGGCAGTTTTCTCCAGGCACACCCTCTGCCTGATGGAAATTAATCTAACGTGGCCATGCCGCCTCATTCCGCCATCTGTATTGCCCACGTGCAGCGGTACGCGACCTAGGGACCCTCTGCAAAACTCCCTGCCGTGGTCTGAACGCGGGCTCGGGCGATCCGCTGCGTTGTCCTCGTTGTCAATAGCTACGGCTCGACTGCAAAAGGCGACTTGCGTCTCATCCCGATCCGCGCCCATCCCATTGGGCGAGGGTTTTGCAGAGGATCCCTAGCTTGGCAGCGGAGGACACGATGCAGCCGCGCCTTGAACCCTCCCACAGGCTCGACACCTGCGCCGATGATCGTTATCGCCCGTGCAGCGGCGAGTAGCGGTGCACCCGCATCCTGGGAACCTCTGCGCAACGCCTGCCATGGTCTGAACGCGGACTCGGGCGGTTCGCTGCGCAGTCCTCCTTGTCAATAGCTATAGCTACTGATTGCAAATAACGCCTTGCCGCTTATCCCGATCCGCGTCCATTCCGCTCGGCGACCGAGTATGCCGAAAGTCCTCAGCTTCATCCAAGATCGAACGCAATATCGGATTCATTCAGCTTATGCAGCAATTCCCTATTGAGCCGAAGCCCTGTTTTGCATGGCCGCAGCGGCACAAATGCCCTGCTCAGGAATGTCAGCAAATATGAGCAATGCAACAAACATCAATAAATACCCATCAACAAAAATACTCCATAGTGTCTCCACACTTTTTTCAAATCACTGCCTGATATTGACCTATGGCTTATCAGGAGGAACACCCAACCTACATCTGCCACATTATTCAAACCCACCCGCTTCGGTGACATCATTCGCATGGGCTTAGGCAACAAGCTGATTGCGCTGCAAGGAACCGAAACTGTCTCAATATATTTATCCATGCAACCTTTAGATGATAAAGCTGCAAAAACTTTGGAATATTCATATGATTGACAAGACAAATACCCGTACCCCCCTTAATCGCAGAACCGTCCTACAGGGGGCCGTAGCCGGCTCAGCCGTCCTTGCCACCACAGGGCTTGTGCACGCAAATGGTCAACCGCTTATTGGAGACGAACCTGCATCCGGGGATCTGGCAAAAACCCTCTATGATGCGCTGCGCGAGAGCATTATAGGTGGCATACGGCAAGTTCCAGCTATCGGCGGATTGCTCTCCTTTTTGGGATCCAGGATTATCCCGGACTCGAACGAAACGCCGGAGCAAATGTGGCGGCGACTGATTTCGGCAAGTATTTCGGATGCGTTGACACGATTGGTTCAGCGCGACCTGATTGGTCTCTCCAATGTGGTCAACCTCTATAAAACTGCTATTGAAACCGGCAACAAATCTACCATTCTGGCGCAAAGCATTGCTGCCAATACGCAGTTCAATAGCACAGTACCGGGGTTCCAAATCAAAGGCGAGGAAACGGGTCTGCTACCACTTTTTGCAGTCGCTGCCTCGCTCCACCTGGCCTTGATGAGAGACATGGTGCTCAAGGGGTCAGAAATTGGCCTCAGCGAAGCACATGTTGCACGTTATGCAAAGGAAACCACGGAGCTGATTAAACAGTATTCTGCACATGTGGATACTTTTGCTCCACTCGCCATAGAAAATGCGCGCCGGAATAACCCAAATGGTCAAAATGGTGCACCAAGGAACATGCCGCTGACTGCGATGCTCAACGCTAAAACTGATTATCAGCTCAGAGTTCTAGATTTGCGAGACACCTGGAATAACCTTGATCCGACACTGTTCCCAGGCCCCTCGACCATCATGCTTAATCGCGAGATATTTACATCCATCATCGGCTGGTGGGGTAGAGGCCATGGTTATCCGGGCACCATTCCGGCATGGAAGCCGCCAAGCTCCCCGCTGACCAACCTGGAGGTATGGGATAAAAGCCAATGGAGAACCCGTTTTATCTTTGGCTTCGAAATGACCTACCTGGATGGCACCACCATCAGCGCTGGCGCCAGAAACAGCACGCCGCATGAGGTTCTTGTAGGCAGCTATATCGACAGGGTGACGGCGGAAAGTTCAGCCGGCATCTATCAAATGCGCTTTCACAACAGCAATGGGCATTGGACGAAAGTGGGGATAGATCGGGATGGCGTTACGCATATTAGAGAATTTGACACGTCCTTCGCTGGGCATCGCCTGTCATCGATTCATCCAGTGGGAGGGGGAGTCGGTGCAGCGAACGGCGCCGTCAGTGGCTGTGTACTTGGATTTCAGTTAATCCATCCTGGAGCCTATGTCCTGCCTGAGATAGAGCTGAGGAGCATCGCTGCCAAGATGGCACCGCAGCTGAGGGATTGGATCGCGAAATAAGGCGATTCCACCGCCATCATTCAGCGCTGATACATAGAACCCGCTGAAGGATTCTCTGCACGAACATCGCCCCAGCGGATGGATGCGGAGCTCCTGAGCCTGCGTTCAGACCACGGTAAGAAAGTTGGTAGCGGGTCATTGATGCACATGCCGCTGCCCAACCATGCGAATGCCGAGACCACAGCAGTGTGCTCGGCATTCGCACACCCAAGTTCATCCCGCCCAGGTGGCACTGCAAAAGCTCGACCATGCATTGAACGCGGGCCCGGCACCTCCGCCTAGCAAAACCACTTTTAGCCAGCCAGACGCTGCACAGGTGAGCATTCGCTCCGTGGTGGCCCAGCATGCCGCCCGCTTGGCCGCACTTGGACCGCCTGGAAGTAGGAGTATGACTACATATTTGTTAACAGAGGTACACGTACAATTTGCGGTTGGTTCCGGCCCCTGTCGCCGCCCAGTACTCCCTCCCCCACTCCATGCCCCAATCCCGTTCGTCGCAGCAGCGCAGCCTGTTCCCTTTGCCGCTGCCCATGCTGCTGGGGTTTGCCGCCGCAGCCATTGCTGCGCTGGTGATCGCCATCGTCAATGTCTACTCGGCCGATGTGCGGGCCCGCGCGGTGACCAGCATTGACCGTATGACGGCGGCCATGCGCCAACTCAATGAATTCTCGGTATCGCTGAAAGATGCGGAAACTGGCCAGCGCGGCTTTTTGCTGACGGGCGACCCGGCCTATCTGCAACCCTACCGCCGCGCCCAAGATGCGCTGGAAGGCCAACTGCGCGGCCTGGCTGCCAGCAACAACAATGCGCCTTTGCGCCAGGAGCGGGTGCAGGCGATAGACGCCTTGGCCCACCAAAAGCTGGCCGAGCTGGAGGCCACGATCGAACTGAAGCAGGCCGGCCGAGGTGACGAGGCGCTGGCGCTGGTGCGCACCGACAAGGGCAAGCTGGTGATGGATGAGCTGAACAGCGAGGTCGCCAACCTGTACCTGCTGCAAAACAATGAGCTGGACCAGCGCCGCCGCGCCTGGGAGCAGGCGGCGATCACCTCGACCTATATCTCTTGGGGCGGCTCGCTGGTGATGCTGGTGCTGGTGCTGGTATCAGCGGCGCTGTCGATGCGCGAGTTCCGTGCCAAGGCGCGCCAGGCCTGGGTGTCTGACGGCCTGGGCGGTTTGAACCAAGCCTTGCAGGGTGACCACCGCCTGGAAGAAGTAGGCGCACGGGCCCTCGATTACCTGGCCAGCTACCTGGGTGCCCGCGTGGGCGCCGGCTATGCCCGCCATGGCATGGATGACCGCTACCAGCTGTTTGGCGGCTATGCGCTGCCCAAGGATGCGCTGCAAGCACACTTGCTGGCGGGTGAAGGCCTGGCCGGCCAGGTGCTGCGCAACGGCAAGCTGCTGAAGGTGGGCGGCCTGAACCAGAGCCATTTGAAGATCACCTCGAGCACTGGCGAATCGCAGCCGCTGGAGCTGGTGCTGGCCCCGGCGGTGGAGAACGGCAAGGTGCATGCCTTGATCGAGTTGGGCTTTGCCCGCCCAGTGACCCAGCCCGAGCTGGACCTGCTGGAGGCTGCATCGTCCACCCTGGCGATTGCAGTGCGCTCGGCCATCGACCGCTCACGCCTGGAGAACCTGCTGGAAGAAACCCGCCAGCAGTCCGAAGAGCTGCTGGTGCAGCAAGAAGAGATGCGTGCCAGCAATGAAGAGCTAGAGCAGCAAAGCCAGGTGTTGCAGCGCTCGCAGGCGCAGATGGAGCAACAGCAGTCGGAGCTGGAGCAGACCAATGCCTACCTGGAAGAGCAGACGCAAAAGCTGGAACACCAGCGCGAGCAATTGCTGCGCGCCAAGGATGCGCTGACCGACAAGGCCCGCGAGCTGGAAGTGGCCAGCCAGTACAAGAGCGAGTTCCTGGCCAATATGAGCCATGAGCTGCGCACGCCGCTGAACTCGACCCTGATCCTGGCCAAGCTGCTGGGCGACAACAAGCTGGGCAATCTGACGGGCGAGCAGGTGAAGTATGCGCAGACGATTTATGCCGCCGGCAATGATTTGCTGGCGCTGATCAACGACATTCTGGACCTGGCCAAGATTGAAGCCGGCCAGGCCAATGTGGTGCTGGAGCCGATCAACCTGAGCACCTCCATGCAGTCGCTGATTGAGCCGCTGCGCCCGATGGCCCAGCAAAAGGGCCTGGCGCTGACCTGCCATATCGCCCCCGGTGTGCCCGCCTACACGCAGACCGATGGGCTGCGCCTGGGCCAGATCTTGAAGAACCTGCTGTCGAACGCAATCAAGTTCACCGAGCGGGGCAGCGTGAACCTGCAGCTGACCCAAAGCCAGCCAGGAACCTTGACCTTTGCCGTGCATGACACGGGCATCGGCATTCCTGAGCACCAGCAGCAGCTGATTTTTGAGGCCTTCCAGCAGGCCGATGGCAGCACCCACCGCAAATACGGTGGCACGGGCCTGGGCCTGTCGATTGCACGCGATCTGGCGCATTTGCTGGGCGGCCAGGTGAGCGTGCAGAGCACCCCCGGCCAGGGCAGCGTGTTCAGCTTTCATATGCCGCTGGTGCAGGCCGGTACGCCGACCGCCGAGGTGCCGATGGTGCCCAAGGCAGCCGATGCGTTGCGCGCACTGCAGGCGGCACCGATACCCGCCCCCATCAGAACCATGGCCCCGGCCACTGCACCGCGCAGCATGGCCACCTATGCGATGGCCGATACCAGCGGGGTAGCTACCGCTACCGCTACTGCCACGGCAGCGCCTGCCACCGCTGTGGCGGCCGCCGCCGATGCACTGGCGCTGCCCACCATCATCCAGGGCCGCCATTTGCTGGTGGTCGAGGACGACCCGCGTTTTGCCGACATCCTGCAGGAGCTGGCACGCGAGATGGGCTTTAGCTGCCAGGTGGCACGCAATGCGGCCGATGGCTTGTCGGCAGCGGTGCAGTTTTTGCCCAATGCGATTGTGCTGGACATCAACCTGCCCGATTTCTCGGGCCTGGGCGTGTTGGACCAGCTCAAGCGCAACCCGGCCACGCGCCATATTCCGGTGCACATCGTGTCGGTGGCCGATTACTCGCAAGAGGCGCTGGTGCGCGGCGCGCTGGGCTATGCCCTGAAGCCGGTGCAGCGCGAAGAGCTGGCCCAGGCCTTGAAGCGGCTGGAGGCCAAGTTCACCCAGAACATGCACCGCGTGCTGCTGGTGGAAGACGACGAGCGCCAGCGCGACAGCGTACACAGCCTGCTGGGCAACAGCGAGGTGGATGTGGTCTGCGCGGGCACGGCCGGCCAGGCGCTGGAGTATCTGGCCCAGGGCACCTATGACTGCATGATCATGGACCTGAACCTGCCGGACATGAGCGGGTTTGCGCTGCTCGAACGCATGTCGGAGCAGGACGGCGTGTCCTTCCCGCCGGTGATCGTCTACACCGGCCGGGCCCTGTCGCGCGACGAAGAGACGCAGCTGCGCCGCTTCTCGCACTCGATCATCATCAAGGATGCGCGCTCGCCCGAGCGCCTGCTCGACGAGGTCACCCTCTTCCTGCACCAGGTGGAATCGCGCCTGTCACCCGAGCACCAGCAGATGCTGGCCCAGGCCCGCAGCCGTGAGGCCGCGCTGGAAGGCCGCAAGGTGCTGGTGGTGGAGGACGATGTGCGCAATGTGTTTGCGCTGACCAGCATCCTGGAGCCCACCGGTATCGCGGTCGAGATTGCGCGCAATGGCCGCGAAGCACTGGAGGTGCTGGACCGCGAGGACAACGGTGTGGACCTGGTCCTGATGGACATCATGATGCCGGAGATGGATGGTTATACGGCCATGCGCGAGATTCGCGGCCGCCAGGCTTTGAAACGCCTGCCCATCATCGCGCTGACCGCCAAGGCCATGAAAGACGACCAGGAGAAATGCCTGGCCGCTGGTGCCAACGATTACATCGCCAAGCCGCTGGACGTAGAAAAACTGCTGTCCCTGGTGCGCGTCTGGATGCCCAAGTAAACGCGCCATGCCATTACGCAAGAAGGCCGAGATTGCCGAGATTGAGCAGCGCCTGCTGCTCGACGGTATTTATTACCGCTACCACTATGATTTCCGCGGTTATGCGCAGGGCTCGATCAAACGCGGGCTGGAGGCGGCGCTCTCCTCGTTCGGCTGCCAAACCCTGTCGCAATTGCAGGACCGGATCATGCATGACCCGACGGCGTTCACCGCGCTGCTGGGTTATCTGACGGTGCAGGTCAGCGATATGTTTCGCGACCCGGCGTATTTTGCGGCGCTGCGCCGCGAGGTGGTGCCGCTGCTGCGCACCTACCCCTCACTCAAGATCTGGGTGGCCGGCTGCAGCACCGGTGAAGAGGTCTACTCGCTGGCCATCCTGCTGCAAGAGGAAGGCCTGCTGGAGCGCAGCCTGATCTATGCAACCGACATCAACTCCCAGGCACTGCGCGTGGCCGAGCAAGGCATTTTTGGCATCGAGCGGGCGGAGTCGTTCTCAGAGAACTACCTCAAAGCCGGCGGCAAGCATTCGCTGGCCGATTATTACACCGCACATTATGGTCACGTGGTACTGGACAAAGAGCTGCGCAAGAATGTAGTATTTGCCGACCACAGCCTGGCCACTGACAGTGTATTTGCCGAGATGCATTTGATCTCTTGCCGCAATGTGCTGATCTATTTTGATTCCGACTTGCAGAACCGGGCCTTTGATCTGTTCAAGCAGTCTTTATGCCACCGGGGTTTTCTGGGTTTGGGCATGAAGGAATCGCTGCGATTTTCGAACCAGGCCCAGGCATTTGAAGATGTGGCCCAGGTAGAAAAAATTTACCAGAAGAAATCGAATATTGAATAGATTCGATAATATCCGCCTCCAGCGGCGATGCATTGGCATGGCCCGGATACTTAGCTTTTGACTTGTAGCTCCATGAATACCATTGACGGCATCAAATGCCTGATCGTTGACGACATTCCGCAGAACCTGGTGGCGCTGGAAGCGCTGCTCCAGCGCGATGGCGTGCAGTTCCTCAAGGCCCACTCGGCGCGCGAGGCGCTGGAGCTGCTGCTGCTGCACAACGACATCGCGCTGGCGCTGCTGGATGTGCAGATGCCGGAGATGAACGGTTTTGACCTGGCCGCACTGATCCGGGGCAGCGAGCGCACCCGCAACATTCCGCTGATCTTCATGACGGCGGGCACGCATGAGCAGAACTGGCAGTTCCAGGGCTATGAGAGCGGCGCGGTCGACTTTCTGTACAAGCCGATTGACCCGGACATGCTCAGCGCCAAGGTCAACATCTTTTTTGAGTTGCACCGCCGCAAGCAGGATCTGGCCCAGCAGCTGCAGGAGCGCACCGAGGCGCTGCGGGTGAACGAGATGTTCATGGCCGTGCTGAGCCATGACCTGCGCAACCCGCTGCAGTCGATCAAGATGGCCGCGACCTTGCTCAAGCGCCAGACGGACGCGAGCAAGAACGAAGAGCTGGCCGAGCGCCTGCTGGGCAATAGCCAGCGCATGGCCCGCATGGTGGAGGATTTGCTCGATGTGACCCGCATCCGTCAGGCCGGAGGCCTGCGCCTGAGCGTGGTCGATATGGACCTGCGCAGCTTGAGCGATGCCGCCGTGGATGACGCCCGCCAGTGCGCCAGCGATCGGGAGTTGGACTACCAGGTGCTGGGCGACACCCAGGGCCGCTGGGATGGCGAGCGTCTGGCCCAGGTGGTCAGCAACATCATGGGCAATGCCTTGAAGCATGGCGCGAAGGACGCGCCGATCCGCGTGACCCTGGACGGCAGCCAGCCCGGTGAGCTGCTGCTGACGATCCAGAACGGCGGCACCATCCCGCCCAGCTTGCTCGCCGATCTGTTCAAGCCTTTCAGAGGGGGAGAGCGCCAGCCGGGCCAGAGCGAAGGGCTGGGCCTGGGGCTCTACATTGCCCAGCAGATTGCCCGGGCGCATGGTGGCAGCATCCAGGCGCAATCGGCAGAAGGCCAGACCCGCTTTGACATTCGCCTGCCGCGCCAGCCGCTGGCGCACCACCGGCAGGCAGTGCTTTAAGCTCCCGGCGGAGAGCCGCTACCTCGCCGAGCACACCAACGAAGGCCTATGGGAGGGGCGCTTACTGCAGCGATGCGTTGGCGCGCTGGGCCTCGATCTGGCTCAGCAGCGCTTCCAGCTCTTCAATCTCAAAGGGCTTGAGCAAGGTGCGCACATTAGGACCCCACTGCGCGGGGTAGTGGCCCAGGTCGTAGCCCGAGCACAGGACGATCCAACGCTGTGGCGACTGCTTGAGCAGGGCTTGGGCCAGGTCAGTGCCCGATTGGCCAGGCAGGCTGACGTCGCTGACGACCAGATCAAAGGGGGCCTGCGCATCGAGCAGCAAGGCGTCTTCGGCGCTGGCACAACTGGTGATGCTGCGGCCCGGCCCTTCCATGAGGCAGCCGATGGTCTCACGCAGCTCATCGTTGTCTTCTATATAGACTATTCTCATTGCAAACCTAATAATCAAAGAATATTGCAATAAAGCTATCGCAATCCAGGATTTGCATCAGAGAATTTATCCCTGTAGGACATTTTCTTTTTTATGCCGATGGAATATACCACAGCGGCCCATCCGCGAAATTTTCGTGTTAGGCAGCGGTGTCAGAAATAAAGGGTTTTAGACGCTGTAGGCGCATTCTGACAACGGGCGTTTGCGCGCACCCACAAGGCATTTGCAAACGATTGTTTAAACTACCTATCAGCCATTGGGGCATATGGGAAAAGGTATTTCACCCACCATTGAGGCAGGTCAATACCTTGAGCCAAATCAAGAATTAAATAATATGGTTTTTGATATCCGCGCCATTCAATAATAAATTTGACGATATACACGCAGGTTGGAGAATTAATACTTCCCTGCTGCGCATGCGGGCCCTCCCATCCCGTGCAACCCGTTTAAAAAAGACAGTGGGCAGACGCAGCCAGCCTGCGCTGCCGCCACCAAGGAAGACCAAATGATCAACGTAGGACTTGTGGATGACCACGCCATCGTTCGCTCCGGCCTGAAGCAATTCTTGGCGGATTTTGTAGATATTCGCGTTGTAGGCGAGGCCTCGAACGGACGCGAAGCCATTGACCTGGTGCGCAATGAATCGATTGACGTGCTGGTCATGGATCTGTCGATGCCCGGCCAAAGCGGTATTGATGCACTGACCATGCTGCGCGCCAAGGAGCCCGATATGGGCATCCTGATTCTGAGCGGCTACCCGGCAGAGCACTATGCGATCAACCTGATCCGCCAGGGTGTGAACGGCTACCTGAACAAGGAATGCGACCCGAGCGAAATTGTGGAAGCGATCCGCACCATCTCGCTGGGCAAGCGCTACCTGACCCCCATGGTTGCCAACCTGCTGGCCCAGCAACTGGGCCGCAAGGACGATGCCCCACCGCACGAGCACCTGTCGGAGCGCGAGTTCCAGGTCTTCCTGAAGCTGGCCCAGGGCGAAACCGCCAGCAATGTGGCCGAGCAGCTGTCGCTGAGCGTCAAGACCGTGAGCACCTACCGCACCCGCTTGATGGAAAAGATGACCTTGAGCTCGAACAGCGATTTGACGTACTACGCGTTGAAGAATGGCTTGATCAGCTGATCGCCCATCCCTCGCATAAAAGCAAACGCCACCTTCGGGTGGCATTTGTTTTTATGCGCAGGCATGGTGCCGTCGAGCCGTAGCAAACCACAGGCAGGCAGAGCAGCGGATTTCAGGGGCGCCGTGATTTATGCTGCGCTAGCTTTCTGCGCTTCGGCAGCTTTCTCATTGGCACGGTGCAGCACCGCCTGCGCATCCTCGGTCAAGGCATACAGAGCGCTGTGCAGACCGCCTTGTAGCCAACGGCTCAGCTTGAACGCCCCCTCATCATCGGCACCCACCAGCAGCGCCGATATGGCACTCATGCCATACAAACGCGTGTTGATCGCTTGGGCTTCGCACTCGGTCAGCGCCAGGTCGTCGGTAAAGCCGCAAGCCCTGCGGAGCCTGCAAATGTCGTGAATGTCCAAAGGCGGGTCGCCCTGGCCAGCGATGGCCTGGAGGGCATCGGCATGGGCCTTATCAAAGCGGGCGGTATCCGAGCTGGCATCCACGCATGCGGCAGCGTTGGTCTTGCTGGTCATGAGGACGCCTCCATCAGCCACCGGTTGCGGAGTGCAGGCATTGGGTGTGCAGTCATGTTCAGCGCGTTGTGCGCGTCGGCATGCAGTTGGATAGGAGCGGTTTCGCCTGTGGGGAAGGTGGGCGCAGAGATGTGCGCAGGGAAAGACTGAGCCATGGTGGACTCCAAGAGGGTTCGGTTTGCAAAAACCACCGCTCCGAGACCAATCAGGGCGGCAGCTCGACAGGTTGGTCTACCGGGAACCCTCTTGCGAGAACCAGCCAGGCTTGCGCCTGCCTGTCGAGCCGCCATAAAAGGGGCACGACTGACAAAGCCGCATTCCATTGCGGATACTGCGGCTTTCGTCGCAGAGGATTCAACGGGAGACCAATCCCGGCTGCGCTTTATTGGCACAGCGGCATGACTGTAGCACGGCAGGAACGGGCATTCCCTGCCCAGGTCTGCATGGCGGGTTTAGGCATTTTCTTTTTCGGAGATATCTAACCCTCCTTCGCTTCGGCCAGCGCCAGACGATGGGCGGCCAGTACGCGCAGGCCGGATTGGGGGGCTGCGTACAGGTTGCGAGGGACAGAGGGACTGCATCTCCCCTTGCACCCATGAACGGCCGCGATCATCGTTGCGCGCTTCGTGGATAAGTGGTGGAAGCGGCTCCAGCTCGGAAGCGGAATGGCGCTCCGTAGCGCAGGCTGCTACCTCACACTATTATGTAAATTTTGTCAGTAGATGTTATTTTTACCTTAAAATCCACCGCTGCTTGTTCTCCTCCCGTTTGCCGGGAGCGCTTAACGAGGCGCAGATACATCTGTCGCCAGTTATCGCCGTTATCGGACTCCGTTCCGAGCTGATTCAAAACATCGATCTCCCCAAATCCCGATAGAAGGTGACTCACCTGCCGTTGCGTGAGGGGACATCAGCCGCTCCAACCCATAGACAAAAACTCCCATGGAGTCTTTTGTTTTTCAATCAATTTATAAGATATATGAAAAAAGTGACTTTGGCGGTGGCCTGCCTCACGGCCATGAGCGCCTTGAATGCCCAGGCCAGCGAGCTCAGCGTTTATATTTCCCAACCCGTTCGCAACGCTGCGCTCAATGCCGCGGTGCCGGATGGCGCCCTGCCCTGGTCAGAGTCTTATCAGCAGACATACACCATTGAGACATTCAACGGCGAGACGCTGGGCGACAAAACCACCGGCAACTGGGCCATCGGAACTTACGAAGTGGGCGCCGGCGGCAATACCAATGTGGCTGCGGCCAATGTGTATGGCGGCGCAGGCACCGGCACAGCGGTGGGCAGTGGCGGCTCCAACTTCCTGAACGCCGGAACGACCGGCACACCAGAAGGCGTGACGGTGACTTTGACCAACCCGGCGCGCTATGTCGGTTTCTGGTGGTCGGCGGGCTCCAACGGCAACAACGTCGAGTTGCTGGACGAGCACGACAATGTGTTGACCGCGATGACCACCGACGGCCTAATGACGTTCCTGAATTCGCCCGACAACCTGACCATGAAGGCCTTGGACGGCACCACCACCTACTCCCGAGCCCAGTACAACGGCAATCCTTTTGTGGAGGGTAATGGCGGTGAGCCCTATGTCTATCTGAACTATGTGCTGAAAGACACGACGGGCTTCGGCGCCACCGCCATCAAGAAGATCCGCTTCTGGGGCGCCGGCTTTGAGCTGGACAACATCGCCGTGCGTGAAGAAACGCTGCCTGGGCTGCCGGCAGATACCGAATTGCCCGGCAGTTGGGTGCCGACAGAGATCAACAACGTCTTCGAGGACCCACCGGCCACCGCTGACGACGCCGGCAGTACCCGCATCAACACGCCCTCGGCGCCGTTGGACATCACCTTGAACGACCCGTATGTGCCAGCAGGCAGCGCAGTCACACCGCAGGCGACGTCGGCCAACGGCGGCACGATTGCGGCCGATCCAGCCAATCCAGGGAAATTCATCTACACACCCGCCACGGGCTTCATCGGCACCGACAGCTTTAGCTACCAGGTCTGCCTGCCAACGCCCAACCAGACCAAGTGCGCGACGTCGGTGGTGACGATGACCGTCACCGCGCCCGATCTGGCGATCGATCTGAGCGGCATCGGCGCTACTGCGACTGTCGGCCTGCCTTACCAAGGGGCATTTACTTGCACCAACCTGGGCAATGCGGATGCGGTGTCTGAGACGACTTGCACCACCGGCCCGCTGCCGGAAGGCCTCAGCGTGCAGGCTTGCACCGTGAGCCCGGACAACAGCGCCTGGGTCGCTGGCAACCGCATTGCGCAAGGCGCTGTCGTGACCTGTGACGTAGCCGGTACGCCCGCCAATGTGAAGAAAACGACGACGACGACTGGCACGACCAGCACCACGGGCGACAGCGACCTGCTCAACAATTCGGCGCCCCAGGACATCACCGTTGTAGGTGTGCCAAATGTCGTCATCGACCTGGGCGGCTTGCCATCAACAGGCACGGTCGGCTTGCCGTACAAAGGCAGCTACACCTGCACCAACCAAGGCAGTGCCGACCAGGCAGATGCCAGTTGCAGCGCCTCCGGCCTGCCTGCCGGCATCAGCCAAGGTCCTGCGGCCTGCACCATCGTGACACCAGCTGCACCCGCCCCCACCGGCTGGACCTCGCCTTCGGCGATCCCCGAAGGCGCAGTGGTGACTTGTCCCGTTGAAGGCAAGCCGACGGAGGTTGGATCAGCGTTGGTAAGCGGCTCAGGCGCTGAAAGCAAGGCAAGCAAGGACATCAGCATCAGTGCCGTTCCCATGGCCATTCCGGTCCCATCGCTGTCCACCTGGGCGCTGATGGTGCTGGCGGGATGCCTGGCCATGCTCGGCATGGGACGCGCACGCAAGCGCAGTATCTAAGCCAAGCTCTACTTAGAGACACATGCCAGTCAGTGCAACGCTGACTGGCGTTTTTTTAGGGGTAGCTGCCGCGATAGCGTCTGATGGACCGGAGCGAGATTCTTCGGCGCTGGTACGTCAGACCGCCTTCCCCACCTTGCAGGTGCTGCACCTGCTGCCCAGCATGGGCAACTCGGTCGCTTTGCCAGCGGCGTGCGTTGTGCAGATTACGCTACGCGGGGCTTGCAGGGGCAGCATTGGCGCACGGTTTCCGACGGATATCCGCAGCACCTGTGTCGGCATCGCCTATAACTAGGCCCTTGGGATCCTCTGCAAAACTCCCTGCCGTGGTCTGAACGCGGTCTCGGGCGATCCGCTGCGTTGTCTTCCTTGTCAATAGCTACGGCTCGACTGCAAAAGACGCCTTGCGGCTCATCCCGATCCGCGTCCGTCCCGCTTGGCGAGGGTTTTGCAGAGCATCCTTACGGTTTTTTGGGGGGACTTGCCCTTCATCGCCCCCTGCTGGATTGGCAAGACCGACAAGATTGCGCCCCAGTTGCCATGTTGCAGCCGCCGTTCTGAACGCATGGAGCGGAACACAGCAACCGGGCCACCTTTAAAACACCAGGAAATAAAACATGGCTATCCATATCCAAACCCCCGTCATCGACTCACGCGCACTCTCCCTGCGCAGCGGCAAGCAGGTGCGCCTGAAACTGGAGGCCTTGCAGCCCAGTGGCTCCTTCAAGACCCGTGGCATCGGGCATGCCTGCGAGGTGTACCAGTCGCGTGGCGCCAAGCGCTTTATCTCCTCATCGGGTGGCAATGCGGGCTATGCCGTGGCCTATGCTGGCCGCATGCTGAATACGCCAGTGACGGTGGTGGTCCCGGCGACCACATCGCAGCGGGCCCAGCAGTTGATCCGCTCCGAAGGGGCCGACGTGATCGTGCACGGCGAATCATGGATGGAGGCCCATGCCCAAGCCCAGCAGTTGATGACCGCCACCGATGCCTTTCTGCATCCCTTCGACGACCCTCTGCTCTGGACCGGCCATGCCAGCATGATCGATGAGCTGGCGCAGCAAGGCGAGCGGCCCGATCTGCTGATTTGCTCGGTAGGCGGCGGCGGGCTGCTATGCGGTGTGGTGGAGGGATTGCAGCGCAATGGCTGGGGCTCCGTGCCCGTCCTCGCCGCCGAGACCGCTGGCGCCGAATCCTTTGCGAAGGCAGTCGAGAACGGTGGCCCGACATTGCTGCCCGGCATCCACTCCATTGCCACCTCGCTGGGCGCACGCCAAGTCTGCGACCGTGCCTTTGCGCTGACCCAGGAGCACCACATCGAGAGCGTCGTCGTATCGGATGCCGCCGCCGTGGCCGCCTGCGAGGAGATTCTGCTGGAGCACCGCATGCTGGTAGAGCCGGCCTGCGGCGCATCCGTGGCCGCCTTGCACAGCGCATCACCACTGCTGCAGCAAGCCCGCTCCGTGGTAGTCATTCTCTGCGGTGGCGTGGGCATTACCGCAGGCCAGCTGGCGCAGTGGAGCGCCGATTTCGGCAGCTGAGATGGGGTGCGCGAGGGCGCCGCGGCGGCACTAGCTGGAAGGCCACCCTATGCGGCTGCCGGTCATATTGAACCGCAGACGGGGGATTGGGCGACACCCTGGCCGGATCCTCCACACCAGCCCCCCCATGACGCCGAGAAGACACGGGACTTCAGCCTGCTGGCGGATATTCGCCCTTGGATCGAGACCATGCCGCTGGAGCGTGCACCCGAAGCTTTAGGGACCCTCTGCAAAACTCCCTGCCGTGGTCTGAACGCGGGCTCGGGCGATCCGCCGCGTTGTCTTCCTTGTCAATAGCTACGGCTATTGACTGCAAAAGACGCCTTGCGTCTCATCCCGATCCGCGTCCATCCCTCTTGGCGAGGGTTTTGCAGAGGGCCCTTAGCGCGCATGGTGTCTGGCCAAGTCAAGTTCCACATGGTGCTGACGATGAAAGCAGGAGAACAACAATGAATATCAATCCTTCGGTCGCGCGCCTGGCGCTGGCGCAGGCGCTGTCGGGCGCCAACACGACGGTGGTGTATGCCACGGGCGCCATCATCGGCCATATGCTTGCGCCCCGGCCCGAACTGGCGACCTTGCCGATCACGATGTTTGTCGTGGGCATGGCGATCTCCACCTTGCCGGCGGGCCAAGTGGCAAGGCGCTATGGGCGAGCCCGGGCCTTCCAGCTAGGCAATCTCAGCGGCGTGCTGATGGGGCTGATTGCCAGCCTGGCGATCGTGCAAGGCTCGTTTGCGCTGTATTGTCTGGCCACGCTTTTTGGCGGTGCCTATGCCGCCGTGGTGCTGAGTTTTAGGTTTGCGGCGGCCGAATGCGTATCGCCCGAGGAGAAGCCCAAGGCGCTGTCTACCGTGCTGGCAGGCGGCGTGCTGGCCGGCGTGGTGGGGCCGCAGCTGGTGAGCGCCACGATGAATGCCTGGCCGCCTTATGCCTACAGCCTCACCTATATCTGCTCGTCCATCGTCGCGGTGTTGTCGGCGATGGTGCTGCGGGGTGTGAAGTTCCAAACCCTCCAGCCACGCAGCGGGCCGGTGGTTGCCCGGCCGCTGGGGCCCATCGTGCGGCAGCCACAGTTTGTGGTGGCCCTGCTCTGCGGCACCGTCAGTTATTTGCTGATGAACTTCATGATGACCAGCGCACCGCTGGCGATGGAGCTCTGCGGCATCTCGCGCACGCATTCCAACTACGGTATCGAGATGCATGTGATCGCGATGTATGCACCGAGCTTTTTTACCGGCAGCCTGATCAAGCGCTTTGGCGAGAGCCGTGTCATCTTCGCTGGCCTGGTGCTGACTGCCCTGGCCGCCATCACCGGTCTGGCCGGTATCAGCGTTTCGCACTTCTGGGTGGGCCTGGTGCTGCTGGGCCTGGGCTGGAACTTCGGCTTCCTGGGCGCTTCGGCCTTGGTGCTGAAATGCCATGCGCCCGAAGACGGCCCGCGCGTGCAGTCACTCAATGACTTTATCGTCTTCGGCGCGATGGCCGTGGGCTCCTTCGCATCGGGCAGCCTGCTGACCACCTATGGCTGGGATTGGGTAGTGGGGCCGATGCTGCCGCTGGTGTTGGTGGCGGTGTTGTCGCTGGGGTGGTTGGCGCGGGCGCGGGGATCAGCGGAGGCGTCACAGTGATGGCTATGAAAGCAGGTTGAAGCCAACACGCATCCAAGCCAGTGCAGCGCAGGCCATCAGATTTGCATCCCGAACCGCTTATTTGATCCGCGACTGCAGGGGCAGCCCCTGAGGCGCGGGCGGTAAAGAAGCCGCAGCAGCCGCCGGATCCACCAACAGGCCAATGTAGCCGTGCTGTCTCAGTGTCAACTGCGTTCCGTATGGTCCCGACAATCCAGCCGGTACTGCTTGGGCGATTTCTTCCAGAATTTCTTGAACTCGGTGGAAAAGTTGCCAGAGTTGGCATAGCCCACTTCTGCCGCGATATCGGCAACGCCCAGCGAACCCGTTTTCAACAGCTCGGCCGCCATCTTCATGCGCTGCTGGCGTATGAATTCAAAGACCGTCATGCCGGCCATGGCGTCAAAAACAATATTCAGGCGGTGTATGGACAGGCCCAGACTGGCGGCAACATCGCCGCCTTTAAGCTCGGAATCGCTGATATGCGCCCGAATAAATTCAGTGGCTACCCGGTTGATACTGGTATTGGCTGAAAGCATCTTCGGAATGGATTCCAAGGCAGCGTGCTGGTACGGCATTTTTGGGGCAGCAGGTGATTTTCTGCGCGACAACGCAATGTGAATGCGGACCCGTTCCAATACCTCATCTACATAATAAGGCTTCAATATGTAGTCCACCGCTCCGGATTGCAAACCCAACAAGCGGTCATTCTTTTCAGCTAATACCGAGATGAAGATAATCGGTATACGCCGCGTCAGTGAATTATCCTTTAGCTGTTTCGCTGCTTTAATACCATGGCGTTCTGGCAGTTGCACATCCATCAGCACCAGGTCCGGAAGCTGCAAAAAAATGCGGGTGTAGACCTGGCTCTCGTTGTCTATAACGCTGACGGTATAGGCATTGCTGCGCAGCGCGGTGACCAACAGACGGAGCTGCTGCATATCGCGGTCGACGATCAGCACATGGGGGACTTTGAGCTCACTGTTACTCATATATTGCGTGCAGAACCACAGCACCATCCGGACGAATTATTCTTGAATTATTTCCCGCATTGAATTGATAAGAGCCGGGGTCCGACTTGAGGCCAGATCAGACGCAGCATGGCAACGCTCGCGTGCCACCCAATGGTGCAGCGAGCCTCAAAAGACACAATGCAGAGATTGGCGGCAAATATAGTACGAGCGATTCAAAAATGATTTAAATGTTAAAAATTACAATGAGAAACACCATGCCATTGAATATATAAATAGCAAATATTAAAGAATCTACAATTAACCAAAGAGTTTTAAATTTAAGCAAAAAATAATCCGCGAATTGCCTGCTAGATTTGCCCGTGCATTTCATTTACACCGGTGTGATAGCAATTTTTAATTGCCGGCACATGCTGATTGCCATGGCTGTCATCCGCACCGACATCGAATTTATTTGAATGGGGAAAGGGTTATCTAGATGAAAAAAAATCACAGACAAGCTGCGTTTTTTGCGGTGACATTGCTAGGACTGGCTGCTGCATCCAGCGTGCAAGCTGCGACCTTGGCATGCGGCGCGCCGCTCCGTGTTCATACGGCTAAAGACACCTGGACTGCCGACGCACGCTATGTGAGCGCTCCCACGGGCGCGGCCGTGCCCCTGGTCGACGACTACCAATGGTCCGGATGGTTTAACAAGACGACGACCAACCACGTCGCCAGCGCCAGTGAATTGCCTGGTTCGGCTTTGACAGGACCCATTCAAGGTGACTGGATTTCGTTTGGTGAAACCCCATCCGTCATTACCAACGGTGTGGTCGCCAATGGCGCCTTGGTCGCTGGCCGTGTGTCTTTCACCTATAACGAAAAGATCAGCATTGCCAGCAATGTCAATCTGTCGTCCATCAAGATCCGGGGCACCGGAGGCTTCGATAACTACGCGCTGTTTCTGGTCAAACCCGATACCACGCCCTCTGGCGCCACGGACTGGGTTCGTACAACTGCTGCGGGCATGGACAACGATTCGGCTGCCAACGCGATTTCGCTGGATGGCGACACGGAGGGACTGGGCTTTTACTACGGCGACAACACGATTGGCTTCGCGATTCAGAATTTCGCGTCCGCCAACACAGTGGCCAGCAACGTGACTGGCGTAATTGCCGATTTTGAAATCACCGCCGATTGCCTGACTGAGCCTGCGCCGCAGCCCACGGCCATTCTGGCTTGCCCTGCTGGCAGCCAAGTGGGTGATGAAGTCCGGGTAGGCCCGTTCACCACCAATGCCAGAGACTGGAAGTGGACCAAGCGCTTCAATGCAGGGGCCTTGGAGAACGTCGAGCAGCCGCTGTTTGACAGCTACCGCTACCGCGGCTATTTCGACCCCGCTGCAGCCTCTACCCCCTCGACTGCGCGCTGGATCAGTCCGGGAACAACGGACCCGGCTAGCACCGACCTCCCAGGCGTTCCCTATCCTGCTGCCACCGGCCAGTCCAACGGCGGAGTGGATGCATCTACGTTTGTGATGAACCAGTCCATCAATGTTGGCGCTAACGTCGATCTGGCCAGCATCAAACTGGACGGCCGGTTTGCCTTTGACGACTACGGCAACTCCGTCTATGTCAAGCCAGCCGCTGGCACCGAAACCTGGGGAGGAACCTACCTGTCGAATGGTTTTGGTGCGTTCACAACGTTGACGACACCCGCTATCCCCGGTTTTGAGCGTGGCCAGAACACCATCGGCTTTATGCTGGACGGTGGTCAAAACCTCAACAGCTGCGCTGGCGGCACCTGCGCCATGGCTGCTGCGGCTGAGTTCTACGTGACCGCAGCCTGCACCGGCGAGCCGCCGAGCGCTGACCTGTCGATCACCAACACCAGCTCCGCATCCAGCGTGGCCCCCGGTGCGACGGTGACGTACACCATTGCCGCCAGCAACGCCGGCCCGATGGATGCCACTGGCGCCACGGTGACCAACACCTTGCCAGCGGCACTGACCGATGCCACCTGGACCTGCGTGGGTACGGGCGGCGGCACCTGCACGGCATCGGGCAGCGGCAATATCAACGACAGCGTGAATCTGCCCGCTGGCGCAACCGTTACCTACACAGTGACCGCCAAGGTCGCTGCAAACGCTACGGGCTCACTGGCCACCACGGCAAGCATTGCCTCCCCAGCTGGCGTGGATGACCCCACCCCTGCCAACAACAGCGCAACCGTCAGCAGCGTCGTCGCCACCCATGGATCTGCGACGCCAGTACCTACGCTGGATCTCGCCGGCTTGGCTCTGCTGGGCGGTCTGAGCGCCGGTATCGGTGCCTTGGCACTGCGCCGCCGCCAACGCGCCCAGTGATAGCGCACAGCAGGCAGACTGGTTAGTCTGCTGGCTGGCACCGAACCGCCTCCAACTGGAGGCGGTTTTTTTATACTCCTCGGTTGTTGGGGCACATTTGCGCCCCGGAAAGGCACCGCATGCAGCCAGATGGACAAGCCGTCACCGGTTCTCCAATCACCGATGTCATTTTTGAAGAGAAGCGCGTCCTGCTCGTGCTGGAAGATGGTCGCAGGCTAGCGGCACCGTTGTCTTGGGTGGGGCCCAGGGTGGCGGCGATGGACGCGCAGCAGCGGTCGCAGTGGGTGACCACCGCCGACCGGCGGGGGCTGAACTGGCCCAGCGCCGGCCAGACCTCGGCCGACGGCGCTCTCAATGTCTGGATGCTGGAGCAGGATGCGCTGTTTGAAGCGGCGCTGGCAGAGCTGAAGGCCGCTGACTGGAAGATCGACCAAATCAGTAGCCGCAGCCGGGCGCTGGTGGCCTTGTGGCGCCTGGTGGCCGATGGCTATAACGGCGGGCTGCTGCAGTTTCTGGGCAACTGGGGCATGGCCGAGATGGATGCGGCGCTGGCCGCACTGGCCGACATCCAGGCCAGCGCCACGCTCGATGTAGTGACCGAGTTCTGGCGCCTGGTCGGGCCGATTGCCCAGTCCGAAGAGGTCAACACAATCGATGATGTATACCGCGCCGTGGCGGGCGAGCTGTCCGAGCGGATCGAGGCACTGGACGAACAGTTCTGGGAGGCGGCCGAGGAGCTGGTCAAGCGGGTGCCGGAGTTTTTTGGGCCTGCGCCGTCGGCGAACTGATTCACGATCGACCACAAACAAACAAACAAACAGCCCTCGACTTGATGAACTGAGGGCTGTTTTGCGCCTGGGCGCTACTTGTCGTTGTTGGCGCTCAGGTTGTCCAGCATGTCATCCAGCGATTTGAATTCGAGGGTCTCGACGCTATCGTCCTCGTCGATGGAGATATCTTCCAGCGCCAGCTCTTCGCAGAGCTGAGCACGCACCCAGCATTGCGGAAACTGCTGCGGCGCCACAAAAGACAGCAGCACCGCATCGGCAAACACGGCCACCGAATGCAGACGCAGGTCATCGCGCAGATCGGTTGGCTCTTGCACCTCAGCGTCGTCTTCGACCTCTTCAACAGCGTCTTCCACCTCCAGCACGATGTCGTTCACCAGCTGCTGCCAGCGCTCCACCGGCATCGCAAGAAAGCGCTGCGTATTGGCAATCAGGGCGTTGGCATCCATCTCCGGGTGGTCGTCCAGCTCCGGGTCAACGTTGACATGGATATCGGCGCCTGCTGCCTTAAAGCGCACGCTGCCAATGACAAAGCCGTCGGCGGCTTCCACGTCTTGAAGAAGCTGGCTCGCCGCAATGGCATCTCGGAGATGGGCAATCTGTGTCATGGGAACTGTCCTTTCTTTGGCCGAAGGGGTTGTGCAAAGCATGCCAAGGCATCATAAGCGCCAACTTTTGACGCAGCTACCGTGCGCTGGAATGACTGCCATTCGCTGAACTGGCAAGAACAAGATAGTTCTTGTCCAAGTTGCGCGATCACGCCAGTGAGGTTTCACGTACGCTACCCGCTTGCTACAAATCTTTGCACTCCCATCGCAGTGCAAAACTAACAACATGACCGCCGAAACCGCCACCCTCGATCCCACCGCCTCCATCGCAGCACCGCCTGCAGCAGACACCCAACAGCATGGCTTCCTGCTGCCCATTGTTGGCGGTGCGGCCCTGGCCCACCTGCTCAACGACATGATCCAGGCGATGCTGCCCTCGATCTTTCCGATGCTCAAGGCCAACTTCTCGCTGAGCTTTGGCCAGATCGGTGTCATTGCGCTGGTCTACCAGGTGACCGCATCGCTGCTGCAGCCCTGGATTGGCATGTACACCGACAAGCACCCCAAGCCGTTCTTGCTGCCCTCCGGCATGGGCATGACCTTGATCGGCATCGGCCTGCTGGCGACCGCGCAGAGCTACGAGATGCTGTTGGTAGCCGCTGCGGTGGTGGGCGTCGGCTCGGCCACCTTCCACCCCGAGGCATCGCGCATTGCGCGCCTGGCATCGGGCGGGCGTTTTGGCACGGCGCAGTCCACCTTCCAGGTGGGTGGCAATACGGGTTCGGCCATTGGCCCGCTGCTGACGGCGGCCATCGTCATTCCCCACGGCCAGCCGGCAGTGGCCTGGTTCATGGTGGTCGCGCTGGTCGCCATCTTTGTGCTGTACCGACTGACCATCTGGGTGCGCCACAACGGCAGCGCCAAGGCCAAGAGCTTGGCCAAGAACCATGCCGGTGAAGGCCTGGACCGCGCAGGCGTGATCCGCGCCGTCACGGTGATCTGCATTCTGATGTTCGCGAAGTTTGTCTATATCGCCTCCTTCACCAACTACTTCACCTTCTACCTGATTGAACGCTTCCACCTGAGCGTGCAAAGCAGCCAGCTGTTTCTGTTCATGTTCCTGGCCGCTGTGGCGGCAGGCACCTTTGCCGGCGGCCCGGTGGGTGACCGCATTGGCCGCAAGGCCGTTATCTGGATTTCGTTCTTGGGTGTAGCGCCATTTGCGCTGGCCCTCCCCTATGTGGGCCTGGTCGGCACCGCCGTCCTGGCCATCGTCATCGGCCTGGTAATGTCATCCGCCTTTGCCGCGCTGGTGGTCTATGCGCAAGAGGCCGTGCCTGGCCGCGTGGGCTTGGTCTCTGGTTTGATGTTCGGGCTGATGTTTGGCATTGGCGGCGTGGGTGCCGCTGGCCTGGGTGAGCTGGCCGATGTGCATGGCATCGTCTGGGTGTATGGCCTCACCTCGTTCCTGCCGCTGCTGGGGTTGGCGACGGCGTTTTTGCCGGATACGCGGAAGAAACGCCAATAAGGTCTTGATGCGCATCCGGCATCAGGTGCGAGGGGCTGGTTGCCCAGCCCCTCACCGCAGGCATTATTCCAAGGGAACGTCGCCCAGCCCCAACAGGTTGCCGTGGCGGTCGCGGACCTGCAGCGCATAAGACCCTCGGTTGCCTACTTGCTGGAACAATGACGCGCGGTAGACCTTGCCGTCGCGGTTCGACACGCAAACGCCTTGTGGGAGAAACCGAGGGTTAGGCCGCGAGCAGCGCACCGTCCCATCGGCACTGAGGGCGTCCTTTCCTTCTACACGCGACAAGGTGACTGCTTCAATCACCCGCTGGTTGCCGCTTTCTGCGTCGAATCGCAGCCACCATTGGCCCAACAGACTTTGCGCATCCAGTAAACCAGGCTCCATGGCCATGCGCAACATTGGCTTGCGCACCTCATCTGGAAACGCTATGCCGCCCTCAATCCGAGATGACGACTGTGCCGTAGGTTCCAGAACCACAAAATCCAGCGTGAGATCACCTACGGCCTGCGCCAATTCGGCGATGGCCGATGGCCCACCCAATGGGCGGCCACCCCGGTATCGGTTCAGGCCAAAACTTGTTTTTCCCCTCTGGTATTCACCGCTTCCCATATGGAAAGTTGGGTCGCCGTTGGGCAGGTAGTTGAACACCTGGGCAAGCGCCATCCCGTTTTGAACATCAATAGCAATACCGCGCCCAGGCTTAAACGTCACTTCGTCCCGAACCAGCCAGGTGCCGCTGCTGGGGGTCAGCGTTGCGCTGCAGCCGGAGATATCTCCAACATATAAATCCTGCCAGTTCGCGCAGGCTGCAATACCCCCGCGATCATCCCCCCCGACTGCAGCCCCGTTGAGCGAATAGGTCTGCTTTACGCCCTGACTGATCACCTCCGCCACACCCACCAAATCGACATTGGCAATGCGCAATCTCATCGACTGAACAAAGGGAAAAGGGTCATTTGGTGTCTGCGTCTCAGTACTTGTGCAGTGGTATTCATCCTTGCCGGTCACCTGCGTGCAATCGAGCGTTTGCCCGGGATAGTCTCTGAGCTCCGAAACCCAGACTTTCCACTGCTTATCCTCCGTCAGCTTGCCCACACTGATGCCAGCAAACCAATGTGGATTCTCGCTGGCATCCAGCATCGTGCTCAGAAAATAACGTGTCTTCCCCTTTTCCCAATAGCGGGATAGGTAGTCCTCGCTTCGCATCTCAAAGCGCTGAATCGCCCGCGCAGGCTCCCCTGGAAACTGCACCGTTCCCTGCAGCCCATTGCTAAAACTGACTGTCACATTGCCTGGCGAGCCAAGCTCTTGCGCATCCCGCGCGTCACTGCCAAAGCTACGTCCCCCTTGGTATTGCATCAGCGGTACGGTGATGGAGTCACCATCCAGTTGCCCTGTGGCCATGTAGAAAGTGGCATCGCCATTCTGCTCGTAGCCAAATACCTGCATAAAGAAAGTATTGCCTTGCACATCAATCGCCAGGCCCCGGCCTGGTTTGCCATCCAATTCCTCGGTAATGGCCCAGGTGCCTGCCTGGGGAGTAAAACTGCGCGCGGCCCAAGTGGCGGTACACGAAACTGCCAAGACGGAAGCCAAAATAGCGGGACGAAGTGCCGGAATACGATATGCCTTTTTCACGTAATCTCCTGGTTTCAAATCAATATTTTTGGGATGCTCCAGCGGCATGCTGATGGACTTCGTACTGCTGAATCGGACAAACACAGACAAACCCAGAAGTTAGCCTCATGCACGTCTGGGCGGAGGCTTGGGCGCCCGAAGGCATCGCCCATATTTCAGGACGATCCGCCTTGTCGGCCAGGGAAGAACTCGCCTACCCGGGAAGCCCCTGCAAACCGGCTGTAGGGGTCTGAATGCGGTCTCTGACGATCCGCGCCCATCCCCTTCAGCAATAGGTTCGCAAGCCAATGCGCAGTGGAAAAATGGCGTCCCCTTCAGCCGCATCAATCATTCGAGATTTGCCCCACACCACGCCAGTTGGCGAATTGGTCTTTCAGCTGAATGGCATCCTCATCGGCTGTAAAGCCATTGAAACGCGCGTACAGGCTGCCTTGGACAACGGCTCTCGTCGCATCCGTATAGAGATTGCAGACATAGCGTGGGACATCGTAAGGATTCTTGGTGCATTGCACCAATCCATCATCGCTGGTAGCAGATGCTTCATTCGTAGATGAAAAACGCACTTTTCGGAGGATGGGTGCATCAGGAGGTACTGCATTTGAAAACGCCATCACCCACTCCCCAGCTAGGCGGCTGAACGGCGTCAACCCTTGTAAATCCAAGCGTTTGACAGGCTTGACTTCTTCACCAGGAAGCTGGAACGTGCCTTCAACATAGGGGGCAAACCTGTCTTCATTTCTGCCTGAGAATTCAATGACAGCGGCCCCAGCCTCTTGGCCATCAGACACCGGGGCGGCAGCAGAAGCTGGCCCGCCTAAATACCGTCCCCTTTGGTAACGCTGGATCGGCACTATTCTCGGGTTAATGGTTCCCGTCACCGGGTTACGACCAATCACTGCGCTCCCCATATGGAACGTGGACCTGCCATCGGGCAGATAATTGAAGATCTGCAGAATCGCCACCTTGTCCTGCATATCGACACTGATGCCGCGCCCCGGTCTACCCGTCAGCTCATCAGCAAACACCCAGGTCCCGTTGGATGGCATTTGCCATTGATCACAGCCTGCAGGCATATACGTATATTCATACATCCCGCACAGAGATACGGCTCCGCCAAGGAAGCCCATTGCGCGCTGCACTCCGGCAATTTCCAGAACATGGCCACTGCTGTTCTTGAGCGTGCCCACGACCTCCGGCCCTATCATCTGAAATTTCAGATCGGTATGCGGGCTTGTTGCTGCATCGCTCACGAGCGCTTGGCAGCTAAATGACTGGACGCCTGACAATCGCTGGCAGTCATACGACGCTCGATACCCGCTAAAGCGTGATGACAAGGAAAGTCGGTAATTTTTCCCCTCTACTTTGCTAAGGCCGGCGCCTAAAAAATCTACAAAATTGCCGCCCTGATCCACCAGCAGCCACTTGCTAGTCTTACCTATATTTTTTGCTTCTGGTGAGGGAGCAAGTACCGCATCATCAAAATCGGGGTCGTTGACCAGAAAGCGCTCGATGGGCTTCTCCTGCTCCCCAGGGAAACGGATCGACCCCAGGATGCCATTTGAGAAGGACACGGTCACCATGCCTGGTGATCCATCTTCCACCGCGTCCTGCGCGCCGCCGCCAAAACTGCGGCCTGCCTTGTAGCGCATAAGGGGTGCCGTAGCGGTAGTGCCATCCATCTGGGCGGTAGCCGTATAAAAAGTGGCATCGCCATTCTGCTCATAGCCAAATACCTGCATGAACAAGGTATTGCCTTGCACATCAATGGCCAAGCCACGGCCCGGTTTTCCGTCAATCTCTTCGCTGACCATCCAAGTTCCCGCTTGCGGTGTAAAACTGCGCGCAGCCCACGTGCCGGAGCAAGAAAGCGCAAGGATGGTAGCCAGAATAGCGGGACGTAATGCAGAAATGCGATTTGCCTTTGTCACATGATCTCCTCGTTTTAAATCAGTATAGATGCAAATAAATTGGAAATCCAAAACTAGAATAACCAAGACCTCCCGCTCCATCTAAAGATTAAACCCCCCCATTAACAACCGTGCAAATCCTCTATTTGTCTCTCTGTATCGCGGGCACTGTATTGCCGCTGTCGCAATTTATTCCATGGCTTTGCGCACATGGCCTGGATGTGCCACTCCTTTTGCAACAGGCCACTTCCAGCCCACTTTCCGCTTTCGCTTGGTCTGACGTTCTGGTGTCCGGCATCACCGTTGCGGTGTTGATCGTGGTGGAGGGAAGAAGGCTTGCCATGCCCAGGCTGTGGCTGCCCGTCTGCTGTCTTGTAGTGGGGCCATCGTTGGCATTGCCGCTGTTTCTTCTGCTGCGCCATCGGCATCTGGCTGCAGTGGGGTCCGCTGAAAAGGAGCCATGCAAGCAATGCCAGAATCCGTCTTGAGGCAACCCCAGCACTGACTGGGGTTCAGACCCTCCGATTCACAGCCCCCATTTAAAAAGCTGCCTTGATGTCCATGAAATCCAGTTTTCTCGCCCTGGCATGGGCAGTTGCCTGCTGTATCGCTGCAGCAGAACCGGCCCCGCTTAGCTTCGTCCGTATCAAAAGCACCTATGGTTCTGCGCAACATGAACCCGCCAGCCTGGTGGCCAGAAATGCGCAAGAACTGGAGGAGCTCGTCCAGCGCCATGGCGCACCTGCTATTCCAAAACCTGGTGCTTTGATTGCGGATGTTCAAAATCACATGGTGATTGGCATATTCCTGGGAGACAGGCCTAGCCCTGGTTACGGCATGTCCGTGCAATCGGTTGAGCAGGTAAATGAACAGCTGGTGGTCACTTACCAAGAGTACATCCCCGATAAGACTGCCGTTCATGCTGCAGCGCTTATGCAGTTGTTTGAGATTATTCAAACACCCCAAACCAGGTTGCCGGTGGTATGCAAAGGGCTGCCTGCCATCAGTATCGATGAGGCCAACCGCAGGTCCCAGTCAAAACAGAAAACCAGCAGTGCTTCATGAGCGCTTGCGCTGACTGAATAGCCAGCAACAGCCTCAAGTGCTGCCTGGCCAACTCCACCCCCACCAGGGTAATCCCGGAAATACAACAAAAAGTTGCAAACGCAATAACTGATGAATAAGATTGAGAATGATTCTTGTTTAATTTTCATAAAACAGTCACTCTCATGTCATACACCAAGCAACGTAGACACCAACCCAACCTGATCGTGATGGCCTTGATGGCGGCAGCCGCCACTGCCAGCGCATCCGCCCAACAAGCCCAAACTACCGAGGCAGCAGCAGCAACTGGCAGCGCTGCCGAGGTAACCGCCAACGCGCCGGTCAACCTGCCCCAGGTAACCGTGCGCGACCGCTATGAGCGCGAGGACCTGCCCGCACTCGCCCCCGGGCGCAAGGCGGCCAAGGGTGCGCGGCTGGGCATTCTGGGGGCGACCTCGATCATGGAGGCACCCGTCCACGTCAATGCCTACACCCGTGAGCTGGCCGAGGACTGGTCGGCGCTGTCGCTGCAGGATGTGCTGGAGAACGATGCGGCGGTGGTCTTCACCACCAACAAGGGCCACTTGCTGCAGAACTTCAACCTGCGCGGGCTGGATGTGACGGCGATGGACATAGCGACCAATGGGCTCTACGGCATTGCGCCGGCCAACTCGGTGCCGATCGAGATGTTTGAGCGGGTCGAGGTGATGCGTGGCCCCAATGTGCTGCTGTCTGGCATGCCACCGCTGGCCAGCGTGGCCGGCTCGGTCAATATGGTGACCAAGCGCGCGCTGGCCCAGCCGATTGCGGATCTGACTGCCACCTATGTCTCTGATTCGTACTACCAACTGCATGCCGATGTGGGCAAGCGCTTTGGGCCTGAGCAGCGCCTGGGCCTGCGCTTCAACGGCGTCTATGGATCAGGGGATATGGGTGCCGAGGATGAAAAGCAAAAGCGCAATGTGGGTGCGCTGGGCCTGGATTACCTGGGTGACAACTTCCGCCTCTACCTGGACCTGTACAACAGCGTCAACAAGATCGATGGCGGCAGCCCTGCGATGTTCAGCTTTTTGGGCAGCGCAGCCATCCCCGGTGTGGGCTATTTGCTGTCGCCGCCCGATGGCGATGTGAACCTGTTCAAGGGCTCGCATGGCAAATACGACAACAGCGGTTTGCTAGCCCGGGCGGAGTTTGATTTCAGCAAAAACTGGCAAGGCTATGTGGCAGCGGGCGGCTCAGAGGCCGAAGGCCAGGGCCTGCTGTTTGGCACGCGCGCCATCGTCACCGGCGCCGATGGCACCACGCGCGGCGCCATCTACAACGTACACACCAAGTCGGAGCGCCGCACGGCCGAGGCTGGTGTCATCGGCAAGTTCGACACCGGCAGCGTGCAGCACCGCCTGCAGCTGTCGTTCAACATCCTCAAGCACAAGGAAGGCACGGTCAACACGGCCTGCAACTACTGCTACACCACCAATATGTACCGGCCGACCGAGCCGACTTTCCCGGCAGCGCCGACTTTCAAGGGCTACGCCACGGAGAATGAATTCCGCTCCATCGCGATTGCCGACACGATGGGCTTTTGGGATGAAAAACTGCTGCTGACCCTGGGCCTGCGCCACCAAACGGTGAAGACCCCGCTGGTCAATGGCGTCGCCTCCAACTACAGCGAAAGCCGCGTCTCGCCGATGGTGGCCGCCGTAGTGCGCCCCTGGGGCGAGAACATTGCGCTGTTTGCCAACTACACCGAAGGCCTGGAGCCCGGCCGCACCGTGGGCACCGGCTTTGCCAACCAGGGCGACACCCTGGCCCCCATGCAAACCAAGCAGGGCGAAGTGGGCGTCAAACTGCAGGCAGGCGAGACCACCCACACCTTCAGCGCCTTCCAGATCAAGAAGCCCTCGGTCATCACCAACAGCGCCAACTTCCAGGTGCTCGATGGCGAGCAGCGCCTGCGCGGCCTGGAATGGAGCGCTTTTGGCAAGCTGAGCGAAACCGTGGCTCTGCTGGGTGGCGTCGAATACATCAAGTCAAAGCAGATCAACACCGGATTGGAGAACTACGGCGTGCCCAAGCTGCGCACCCGCATTGGCCTGGATTGGGACACCCCCGTGCAAGGCCTGTCGGTGGGCGGGCGCTTCTTCCACACCGGCTCGCAATGGGCCGACTCGGGCAACCGCCTGAAAGTGCCGTCCTGGAACCGTCTCGACGCCATGGCCCGCTATGCCACCAAGTTTGGCGCCACCCCCGTGCGCTTTAACGCCAGCGTGGAAAACCTGACCAACAAGAACTACTGGATCGGCATGTTCAACGACGGCTTTGTGATGCCGGGTGCGCCGCGCACCTACCGCTTGTCGGCCACCGTGTCGTTCTGATCGGGAGGTCAATGAACCTGGCCGCCATGGCCAGGGTCCACAAACACCACAGCCCGCTGGCACGTACATGCCAACGGGCTGTTTTTATCAGGGGTGTGACGCGCTTTACTTGGTCAAGATCAGCTTGCCCAGCTTGGTCGCCTGCAAGGTGTAGACGAAGCCGTTATGCGCAATCTGCACCGTCTTGTGGCCGGACAGCAGGCTGGCGCTGTCAACGCTGCGCACTTGCAGATTGGCATCATTAAGCACACGCGGCTGCAAGGCGATGGTAAGGGGCTCGGCATCGGCTTGCGTTTCGCAAACAGATGGAGTGGCTGCCAGGTCCAATGGCTGCGGAGCAGCGGGACGGCGCAGTTGCAGGGTACGGCGGGCACTGGTGGCGGCATGCAAAGGGGTCATGGTGGCGCTCATGGCAGTTGGGTGTTGGGTTGGTGGTCAAGCAAGTGCAGCCAGCTTGGCGCACCGCAGGGATGGAAGAAATGGCAGTTGGGGCACAGCGCCCCTGATCGCGCCCTCCGCCCAGCCAGCGCCGGAGCGGGCGCCAGCACGGCGCTGCAGGACGGGATGACGTTCATGGCGAGAGGGGTAAATCACAGGAACGGAGTCTAACATTGAATGAGATTGATTATCATTCATAACCATTCTGTCAAAGGAGTCTGATGTCCGTCCCGCCCTTGCCCGTTGCCCCCTCAAGCACATCCAGCATGCCCCTGCCCGCTGCGACTACGCGCCCTTTCAGCCTGCAGCCGCTGATGTTTGAGAACTTTGTTTGCACGCTGTCGATGATGTCCTTTGTGGCACTGATCGGCCCGATTGCGCGCCTGCTGGGCTTGGCGCCTTGGCAGGCCGGCATGGCCGTGACCGTGGGTGGCCTGGCCTGGGTGCTGCTGGCACGCCGCTGGGGAGCGGCCAGTGACCGCTGGGGCCGGCGCCCTATCCTCCTGCGTGGGCTGGGCGGCTTTGTGATTTGTTATGCGCTGCTGTGCAGCTTTATCGTGTTTGCGCTGCGCAGCCAGCCGCCCGTGTGGCTGGCCTTTGCCGGGCTGGTGCTGTTGCGCGGCATGGCCGGCGGCTTTTATGCGGCCGTGCCCGCCACCGGCGCCGCGCTGATTGCCGACCATGTGCCCGCCCCGCAGCGCGCGGCGGCCATGGCCACCTTGGGGGCGGCCAGCGGCATCGGCATGGTGGCGGGGCCCGGTGTGACCGGCCTGCTGGCCGCGCACAGCCTGGAGCTGCCTTTGCTCATCACCGCCGTGCTGCCGGCCTTGGCGTTTTTGGTGCTATGGCGCTGGCTACCGCGTAGCAGCAGCATGCCAACGCCCCCAGCGGCCACCTCAAGATCAGCGACCCACGCCTGCGCCGCCCCTTGGCCGTGGCCTTTTGCGCCATGTTCAGCGTGACCATTGCCCAGGTCGTTGTGGGCTTCTTCGCACTCGACCGTTTGCAGCTGGAAGCCAGCGCCGCTGCACGCGCCGCCGGCATTGCACTGGCCGTTGTCGGTGTGGGCCTGATCCTCGCGCAGCTGGCCGTCCGCAAACTGGGCTGGACGCCGCAGCGCCTGATCCGCGCCGGCTGCGCCCTGTCTGCGCTGGGCTTTGCATCACTGCTGCTGGCCAGCACACCCTGGGCGCTGTGGGCCGGCTACTTTGTCGGCGCCGCCGGCATGGGCTGGGTCTTCCCCTCCGTCATGGCCCTGGCCGCCAATGCCGTGGGCCCGCATGAGCAAGGCGCCACCGCCGGCACCGTTGCCGCAGCCCATGGCCTGGGCATGATCCTGGGGCCACTGGTGGGCACCTTGGTCTATGACCTGCACCCCGGCGCGCCTTATTTGCTGGTGGCGGTGCTGCTGGTGCTGGTGGCGCTGTGGCCTGCGCGTGCACCGGTGTCGGCGCTGGAGGTGGGGCGGGTGGGTTGAGGCCCAGCTGTCTGACATTTAGCGGTTCATTTGCGCTGCCTGGCTGCATCCAACTTGGCCTCCAGGCGGGCAATCACCACCTCTGCAGGGATGCCAGCAGCAGCGCTGTTGTGCCGCGTGGCGGCCGATCCCCGCTGCAGCCATCCAGCCTGTGCTTGCCGCTGCTGGATCTCGTGGCGGACCGCGGTTTCGACAAAAGACGCCAGGCTTTCGTTAGGCTCCAAGGCATGCTCCACCTCATCAAGTAAAGCGGGCTCGACGCAGATGGATGGGATGGTGGCGGTCGTCATGGAGAGATCGTAGAGTGAGGGCGTGCCGGTTCTTATTAATCTTGCAAATTTTCGCACTGCATGCAAATTGGGAGCCGACTGTCAGGTCTCCGTGAGCTTTGAATTTTTCTCACTGAAGTTTGAACTCGGGGCGCTTTGGGCTCCGCCAGAGGGGGGCCGGGGCGGCGTCCAGCCTGTCGCCGGCCCGTGAGGCTGCTGTTGCGCTTGGTCAATGCGAAGGTAGGATGGCGGCTAACGGCCAGAAGCAGACCTTCAACCTTCGTGTTCAGAGACCCAGTACAAGTCACGTTCAAGCTGCTCAAAAATTTTTCACTCGTAACCTAGCGCCTGCACTCCTATGGTCAAAATTTCTTCGCAGCAACAAGATGAGTTGCAACGTGCCATCTCCGAGTTTGTCGGAGCCTTCGAAGTCGTGTTTCGCTATGACTGGAACTACTCCTCAGAGATGATTGGTGACGCCGGGGCGAGCTTCTTAGAGCCCAATGTTGAGAATGAGAACGAAGATTGGGGAGCTCGAGGGGTGTTGCTTGAGCGGTATCGAGTATTGGTGGCCGCGATGAAGGAATGCGGCATGGAGCCTAGGTTCCCGTTCCCTCTTGAGAATCTGCCCGAAGCGCCCAAGCGACTTTGGTGAACGCTCCACGTCCCGGGGATGTCTGCTTTCAGCAAAATTGAACTTCGGCTTCGGGTCGAGCACTGACAGTCATCAACCAGCCAAATGCGGTAGTTCGTTAACGGACACCCATGCAGCCATCCGCAAACACTCGCCGGGTGAATCGACATGGAAATTCCAGAACTAAATAACGTCTATGGGCTCATTGACTGCAGCGGCCGAATGAAGGAGTTCGCGGCTACCCTGCAGCGCTTTCGTGAGGCGGAAGTTTGGCTCAAGGTATCAAATTTCGACGGCGCTGAAAGCATTCATATGGAAATTTCAGACGCGTCATTTCAAGCATACGGTGACCACCATAGTCAATTTCTTTTCAATGGGGCGATTGCAGGCGATGAAGAGATGGTTTGCGAGTTCACGCGTGAGCTTCACAGTCTTTTAAGGCTGGCGGGCTTCAGCGTTTGGTTCGAGATCTATGACAGAAACCGTGTACCGTTGGCGACGTTGGGTACATACTTTGGAAATCGACACCAGTGACCGAGCCGATTGCGGCCATGCGCCAACTTTCTATTTATCGCTTCATCCCAAATGATGCCAGTTTCGTTTTACGTTGAATCGGATGTCTTGGCTTTGCTAGAGCCTATTCCTTGTGTGCTCATCGCGCGTGAGGACAATGCGCTCAGGCTGCTCCAAAAGATGCATCGCGATATACAAGAATTGAGGAGTGTCTTGAGCCATTTCCCAGATGTTCTGTATCAACCACTGGAGATGCACTATGCGGTTTCCAAGGCCATCGCAGCCGTGAATGAAAAATTGATATCCGACCTAACCTCTAATTTTGGTTGGGGAGGAGTAGTCTATGCGGCCTTTCTTGCTGCATTCCGCCCCATGATGCCATTCGCCGACTACCTAAGAATAGCCAGGAATAGAGTTCCTCAAAATCAATGGTTGGTTGATTTGGCGCTTCGTGAAATTGAAGGTTGTTCAGATCCCGAAGTGGGCGGACATCAATCGCTGATTAGGGCAATCAGAGCAACGCTTCCAAGTTACCCCGGCGAACATATCCACCTCCGTGAGTGGCCTATTGGCGAAGAATTGGCCCAATTAAATCTAGAGAAAGACGCCATCGCTGCGGTTTACCGGAAGAATGGGGCAAGCGAAGCAATTTCGGAGATAAAGAGTTCTCCATGGTCGAAACTGCTGATGATTTGACCGTCAGCTTCCGAGGGCGGTGAACTTCGGCTACGGGTCGCAAGCTGCCCTCGAGCAAGTTCCATCAGCAGATCACTCTTGGCTTGGTCGGTAGGATCTTTGCAAGAGTGTGAGACTGGCTGGATCAACCGTTCTCACTGATTCTGCAGATGTCCTTGATCTACAAGGACACGAATTTGCAAGATCAATGAGGACCTACAGGGCGGGGAATGCTCAGCCATCGAACCTCGGAGTGATGGCTATTGGCACGGGGCGACTACCACCACTCCAACTTCGTCCAAATACCACCCCATCTCGCTCCACCTCCCCATACCACCTGGCATGGACTACGATAGCGGCACTCTCAGCCCCACCTTACCCGCCTGTGCAACCCACTGACCGCCCGTCCAAAATCCAAGATGTAGCCCGTGCGGCGGGCGTGTCTGCGATGACGGTGTCGCGGGCGATCAACCACCCCGAGCGGCTCAACCCGGAGACCCTGCAACGTGTGCGCGATGCCATCGCCAGCATGCGCTATGTGCCCAATGCGCTGGCCAGCGGGTTGCGGCTGTCGCGGGCGCGGCTGGTAGCGGCCTTGCTGCCGACCTTGGTGGGGCCTGTGTTCCAGGAGCTGATCCAGTCGCTGGACCATGCGCTCAACCAGCATGGCTACCAGCTGATGATTGGCCGCACCGGCTATGACGCCGCGCAGGAGGCGGACCTGATTCGCGCCATCATCCAGCGCCGGCCCGATGGCATTGTGATGATCGGCACCGCAGCATCGGAGGAAGGCCGCGCATTGTTGCAGGCCTCGCGCATTCCGGTGGTGGAGACCTGGGACCTGGCCGATACCGCCATCGACATGCTGGTGGGCTTTTCGCACCATGCCATTGGGGCAGCAGTGGCGGAGCATTTTGTCGCCAAGGGCCACCGACAGCTGGGCATGGTCAGCGGCGATGATGCGCGTGCCCGCGTGCGGGTGGCGGCCTATGCGCAAGCGGCTCAAGCGGCCGGGCTGCCGGAGGTGACGGTGGCCTTTACCCCTGCACCCAGCACCTTGGGCGGTGGCCGGCGCGGCCTGGCCGACGTACTGCTAAAGCATCCCGAGGTGACTGCCGTTTTCTGCAGCTCGGACACCCTTGCCTTGGGCGCCTTGATTGAGGCGCAGCACCAGGGCCTGCGCGTGCCTCAAGACCTGGCCGTCGTTGGCCTGGGCGACCAGGAGTTCGCCAAGGACACCGCCCCGCCCCTCACCACCGTGCGGCTGGACGGCACCCGCATCGGCCAGTTGGCAGCCGATATGATCGTGGCCCGCTCGCTGGACCAGCCCGTCGATGCGCACCACGTAGATATCGGCTTTGCGATCACCCAGCGCAGCAGCAGCTAAACAGCATCTCCCCAAAAAACTTCGTCTCTCGCCACCCAGTCAATATCGGGTAATTACTGATTTCTACACACAAGTTAACGTTAACAATACGACAAATTCCAATGTTAACGTTAACTATTCGAAGCGAACCATCGCTCAGCATGCTTTCAGCAACACCCGCAACAGCAGGAGACAAACATGACCACTACCCCTTTCAGCCCTTGGAAGAAAATCGCCGCACTCGTCTGCGCCAGCGCTGCGGCCTTGGCCGCCAGCCCTAGCGCCTGGGCTTGGCCCGACAAGCCGATCACCATCATCGTGCCCTTCCCCGCAGGCGGTGCGACCGACACCGTCGCCCGCGCCATTGGCAACAACCTGGGCCAGCAATGGGGGCAGACGGTGGTGGTAGAAAACAAGGCGGGGGCGACTGGCAGCATTGGCGCAGCCCAGGTGGCGCGCGCCCCGGCTGATGGCTATACCTTGCTGGTGTCGTCCTTGGCACCGCTGGTGGTGGCACCGCATTTGATCAAGGGCCTGTCCTATGACCCGACCCGCGACTTCAGCTACATCACCGTGGCGGTACAAACGGCCAATGTGCTGGTGGTCAACCCTAGTCTGGCGCCCAAGGTCAACAACGTGCAGGATGTCATCGCGATGCTCAAGGCCAAGCCCGATACCGTCAGTTTTGCGACCTCGGGGGCGGGCTCTTCCGACCACCTGACCGCCGAGCTGTTCTGGCAAAAGACGGGCACCAAGGGCCTGCATGTGCCCTACAAGGGTGGCGCTCCGGCAACGGCCGATCTGCTGGGTAGCCAAGTGGATATGTCGTTCCAGAACGTGAACAGCGTGTTCCCGCACATCAAGTCGGGCAAGCTCAAGGCCATTGCGGTGACGGGCAACAAGCGCTCTGCGGTACTGCCCGATGTACCAACCATGGCCGAGGCCGGCATCGAAGGCATGGATGTCTATGCCTGGCAAGCCTTTGCCGCTCCCAAGAACCTGCCGGCCGACATCAAGACCAAGCTGCATGATGGCATCGTCAAAGCGCTGCATGACCCTGCCGTGAGCAAGCAGTTCACCGACATGGGCCTGGAGATTGTCGGCAACAGCCCCGAGGTTTTTACCGAGTTTCAGCGCAAGGAGTTTGCGCGTTGGAAGCAGGTGATCACGACGGGTGGTATCACCGGACAATAAACAGCAAACCCAACTGACCCAACAGCGGGCCCGTCAAAGCGCCCGCTGCGCAACTCTCAACATTTAGCCTACGCCGACCATGCAAGCCACCCCCTCCGCCTCCCCCAGTTCCACCCCCCGCATCACCGGCTACCGCGTGGTGCCGGTGGCCGGGCATGACAGCATGCTGCTCAACCTGAGCGGCGCCCATGCGCCGTTCTTCACCCGCAACCTGCTAATCCTGACCGACAGCGATGGCCGCACGGGCGTGGGCGAGGTACCGGGTGGCGAGAGCATTCGCAACACCTTGGAAGATGCGCGCGAGCTTATCCTGGGCCAGCCGGTGGGCAACTACAACGCCATGCTCAACGCAATGCGCAGCAACTTTGCGAACCGGGACAGCGCCGGCCGTGGGCTGCAGACCTTTGACCTGCGCACCACCATCCATGCGGTGACCGCTGCCGAATCGGCACTGCTGGATTTGCTGGGCCAGCACCTGGGCGTGCCGGTGGCGGCGCTGCTGGGCGAAGGCGTGCAACGCACCTCGGTGCAGATGCTCGGCTACCTCTTCTATGTGGGCGACCGCGAGCTGACCGACCTGCCCTACCAAACGGCCCCCGACGAAGCGGACGACTGGAAGCGCCTGCGCCATGAAAAAGCCATGGACCCGCAAGCCATCGTGCGCTTGGCGGAAGCGGCTTACGAGCGCTATGGCTTTGAAGACTTCAAGCTCAAGGGCGGCGTGCTGCGCGGCGAGGACGAGGTAGAAGCGATCCGTGCGCTGCATGAGCGCTTTCCCAAGGCCCGCATCACCTTGGACCCGAATGGCGGCTGGTTGCTGAAGGATGCGGTGCGCATCACCCGCGATCTGCACGGCATCTTGGCCTATGCCGAGGACCCCTGCGGCGCCGAAGAAGGCTTCTCCGGCCGCGAGGTGATGGCCGAGTTCCGCCGCGCGACGGGACTGCCCACGGCGACCAATATGGTCGCCACCGACTGGCGCCAGATGGCGCATTCGCTGTCGCTGCAATCGGTCGATATTCCGCTGGCCGACCCACACTTCTGGACCCTCTCCGGCTCGGTGCGCGTGGCCCAGCTCTGCCAGGCCTTTGGCCTGACCTGGGGCTCGCATTCGAACAACCATTTCGACGTGTCACTGGCCATGTTCACCCATGTGGGTGCCGCCGCGCCCGGCAAGGTCACCGCCATCGACACGCACTGGATCTGGCAGGACGGCCAGGGCCTCACCAAGCAACCGCTGCAGATCAACGGCGGCTACATCGAGCTGCCGCAAAAGGGCGGCCTGGGCATTGAACTGGACATGGATGCCGTGGAACGCGCCCACCAGCTCTACCTGCAACACGGCCTGGGCGCCCGCGATGATGCGATGGCCATGCAGTACCTGGTGCCCAACTGGCGCTTTGACAACAAGCGCCCTTGCATGGTGCGCTAAGGATCATCGGCGATCCCTCGCTCCACCCAAACAGCGAGGGATGCCAGATGGCCGGACTCAGGGATGCCAATGGCTAGCCCGGACCAGGGTCGCAGACGGCCCGGCGTTGCCGGCCAAGGCATAGGACAGCTGATTGGCCGCCGCAATGACGGTGTTGGCCATCTCTTCCAATTTTTGCTGGGGCAGGCGCGACGCGGGGCCGGACACGCACACGGAACCTAGCAAGCGCCAGTGCTTGCCAAACACCGGTGCGGAGATGGTGGCCACACCCTGCTCGCGCTCGCCGATGGACCAGTGGAAACCCCGTTGGCGAATGGCCTCGTACAAATCGCCAGGCTCGCCGGAGAACGCCAAAATCACCCTCCCTGGTGAGCCTTTATTCAGCGGCAGCCCCTCGCCCATGCGGGCATGGTGGCGCAAGGCCTGGGGGCCTTCTACCCGCACCAGGCAGGTCCGCACATTGCCTTCGCGCACATAAAAGGCCGCGCTCTCGCCACAGGCCATCGTCAGCGCGCGCAGCGCCGGCTCCAACACGTTTTGCACATCAAAACCGGCCTGGTAGCGGGCGCCCAACCAGCCCGCTGCCGGGCCCAGGCGCCAATCGCCATCGTCCCGCTGCACCAGGTAGCCCGACTGCGCCAAGGTGCGCGCAATCCGCAACGCCGTGGTCTTGTGCAGACCGCAGCGCCGGCTCAGCTCGGCCAGTGGCAGATGGGATTCTCCCAACGCAAACGCATCTATCAATTGCATAGCACGCAACACCGCAGTGACAGTGGTTGTGGACGATCCACCGACCTCTTGCATCGCGTCCGAAGATGCGTTGGCAGGGTCGTCCGCAGCGGCCATCTCGCCCTCCAAAACCTGGGTGACAACAGGGCCCGGTTTCGCTGCGGATCGGGCTAAGGGTTTGCGCTGAGTGGGGTTGCCCATGGTGCAATGTGTTTCATTGGTTGAAACGGCATTGTATCCCTTGAAACTTTTTTTTAAAGTAGCGCACCACTTGGCGTGAGACCAAGGGGGAACAAATCAACAGAACGATACGGAGACAACGTATGACGATCACGACACGAGCCATGAGCTTCTCGGCACGCCTGTGCCGCCTGGCGCTGGGGACAGCCGTCCTCGCCGCAGCATCCACGGGCGCCATCGCCCAAAGCAACTACCCGGCCAAGCCCATCCGTTTGTTTGTGCCCTTCCCGCCCGGCGGCGGCACCGACATGATTGCCCGCGCCGTGGCGCAGAAAATCACCGAGAAAAACGGCTGGAACATCGTCGTGGACAACCGCCCTGGCGCCGGTGGCAACCTGGGCGTGGATGCCGCCGCCAAAGCCGCCCCGGATGGCTATACCCTCGTGATGGGCCAAACCAGCAACCTGGCCATCAACCCCTCGTTGTACAAAAAGCTGCCCTACGACCCGCTGAAGAACCTGACCCCCGTCGCGCTGGTCTCTTCGTCGCCGATCCTGATGGTCAGCGGTGCCGGCACCCCACTGCATTCGATCGCCGAAGTGCTGAAGGCCGCCAAAGCCAAGCCCGATACCGTCACTGTGGGTTATGCCGGCAATGGCACTGTCGCCCACCTGGCCGTCACCCAGGTCGAGCAGGCCACGGGCGTCAAGCTGCGCCATGTCCCCTACAAGGGCATTGCCCAGGCCATCACCGACTTGTCCGGCGGGCAGATCGACCTGTTTGTCGGCTCGATTCCGTCGCTGATTGGCCAAGTGCGCAATGACAAGCTCCAGCCGCTGATGGTGACCTCCAAACAGCGCTCGGGCGAGTTGCCCGCCACCCCGACGATGGCCGAATCCGGCAGCAAGGGCTTTGAGGCCATTACCTGGTTCGGCATCCTGGCCCCCGCCGGCACGCCAGATGCCGTGGTGCAAAAGCTGAACAAAGCCATCAATGCCGCGCTGGCTGAGCCGGATGTGGTCGAGAAGCTGCGCTCCGAAGGCGGCGATATCTTGGGCGGCAGTTCGGAAGACTTTGGCAAGCTGATGCGCGCCGAAGTGCCCCGCTGGGCCAAGATCGTCAAGGACTCGGGCGCCAGCCTGAACTAAGGCCGCAGCACAGCCGGCCCGCGCCCAGCGCCCACCCCACTCCACCCCACCTAATTAGAGCCCGCGCCATGCAACGCGATAGCTTGGCTGTGCCCGCCCGTTTCTCGGCCGGCACCGCCGCACCCTCCACCCCACTGCCGACAGGCGCCTGCGACTGCCATATCCATGTGTATGACAGCCGCTTCCCCAGCGCAGCGGGCGCCATGCTGTTGCCACCCGATGCCTCGGCGCAGGACTACCGCGCGCTGCAGCAACGCATCGATACCACGCGCACGGTGCTGGTGACGCCCTCCACCTATGGCACGGACAACCGCTGCATGCTGGAAGGCCTGGCAGCGCTGGGCGAAGGAGCCCGGGGCGTGGCAGTGATCGACGGCACAGAGAGCGACGCCGAGTTGCAGCGCCTGCACGGCCTGGGTGTGCGCGGCGTGCGGCTCAACCTGTCGCTGGGCGTATCGGGCACGCTGGCGTCTCTGCTGCCGCTGGCCCATCGCATTGCCCCGCTGGGCTGGCACCTGCAGTTGCTGATGGCGCCCGATTTGCTGCTGGGCCAGGCAGCCCTGCTGCGCCAGTTGCCGGTGCCCTTGGTGTTTGACCACTTTGGCCGCATAGCACCGGCCATGGCGGGCAGCGCTGCGCACCAGCTGCTGCTGGATCTGCTAGAGCGCGGCCAGGCGTGGATCAAGCTGTCCGGCGGCTACATCGTGAGCGACCAGCACAGCGTGGAAGACACGGCGCTGGATGCGCTGGCCGCCAGTTACCTGCGCGCCGCGCCGCAGCGCGTGCTTTGGGGCAGTGACTGGCCCCATGCCACCGCATCCGCCGGCGTGCAAGCCATGCCCGATGACGCCCGCCAGATCGACCGCCTGGCCGACTGGGTGCAGCACAGCGGCGACCACAGCGCACTGCAGCGCGTGCTGGTCGACAACCCGGCCGCGCTCTACGGCTTTGGCCCCCTGGCCGCTTCATAACAACTTTCCGGAGACAGACATGACCGCATCCCTTGCAAACTCCTCCTCCTTCAAGCGCGCACGCCGTGGCCTGCTCGCCGCCGCAGGCGCAGCGCTGTTGGCCAGCCTGGGCACCACGCCCGCACTGGCCCAAGGCGACTGGCCCGCTGGCAAGGTCATCACCTGGGTGGTGCCCTACCCACCGGGCGGCAGCACCGATGTGCTGGGCCGCAATGTGGCGCAGCGCATTGGCACGGCGCTGGGCACCAACGTGATTGTGGAAAACAAAGCCGGCGCGACTGGCACCATCGGTGCCGCCTGGGTCGCCAAGGCCGCGCCGGATGGATACACCCTGCTGGGCACCTCCATCGGCCCGCAGGCGATTGCGCCGCACCTGATGGGCAAGCTGCCCTATGACCACATTGCGGCGTTTGAGCCCGTGGTCATCCTCGGCACCATCCCGCACATGCTGGTGGTGGGTGCCAAGCAGCCCTATAAAACCGTGGCCGAACTGGTGGCCGCTGGCAAGGCCCAGCCCGGCAAGCTGGCCTATGCCTCGGGCGGCAACGGCACCATCTTGCAGATGCAGGGCGAGTTGCTGCAGCAGCAGACCGGCGCCCGCTTCATCCACATTCCCTACAAGGGCGACACCCCGGCGCTGCAAGACACCCTGGGCGAGCAGGTGCAGTTCATGTTCGCGCCCGTGGCCGCTGCGCTGCCCCATGTGCAGGCCGGCAAGCTGCGCGCGCTGGCCGTCACCTCCGCCAAGCGCCTGCCTGCGCTGCCCGATGTACCGACGATGGGCGAGGTCGGCATGAAGGACTTTGTCGTCGAGCAATGGCAGGCCGTGTTTGCGCCCGCCAAGACGCCCCAGGCCGTTGTGCAGCGCCTGAACCAGGACATCAACCAGGCACTGAAAGACCCCGGCGTGGTCGCGCTGGCCGACAAGCTCGGCATCAGCCTGGTGGGCGGCACCCCACAACAGCTGGGCGACTTGCAAAAGGCCGACTCCGCCAAGTGGGCCCAGGTCATCAAAGACGGAAACATCAAGGCCGAATAAGGCACCGGCCCTTCCCATCGCCCCATTTATTTTTTTATCCCTCCCAACGGACCAACACCATGAGCCAACTTCCAGACATCATCCGTGACATCGAACGCGTCGGCGCCGACGTCGTTGCCAAGGCCAGCAGCTTCCAGGCCGCCATTCTGGCCGACGTTGCAGGCCGCCGAGGCACCATGCATGCGCGGGTGGCACCGGTCCACCAAAGCATGCAGGTTGCAGGCCCGGCATTCACCGTCGAAGTGCGCCCCGGCGACAACCTGATGATCCACGCCGCCATCGCGCTGGCCCAACCTGGCGATGTGCTGGTGATCGATGGCAAGGGCGACCAGACGGCCGCACTGATGGGCACCTTGATGCTCAGCGCCTGCAAGAAGCTCGGCCTGGCCGGCGTGATCGTTGATGGTTCCATCCGCGACAAGCTGGAGATTCTGGACCTGGACTTCCCCGTGTTCAGCGCCGGCTTCAACCCCGCCGGCCCCACCAAGTTTGTGCCCGGCCGCATCAACCACCCCATTTCGGCCGGCGGCACCACGGTCAACCCGGGTGACCTGGTCGTGGGCGATGCCGATGGCGTGGTCGTGATCGAGCGCGCCAAGGCGCCTGCGATGCTGGCCCTGGCCGACAAGAAGGTGGCCGATGAAGCCGCCCGCATCGACGCGATTGCCCGTGGCGACACGGCATCGAAATGGCTGCCCGCTGCACTGCGTGCGGCCGGCGTGCTCAAGGAAGGAGAATCGCTGTGAACCCCAGCCTCATCGTGACTGGCGCCGATCTGGCGCAGCAAGCACTGGACCTGCTCGGCGGCTACGAAGTCATCTACGCCGGCAAAACGCCGACCGAAGACGACCTGGTGGCGCTGGCCAAGCAGCATGACCCAGTGGCCATCATCGTGCGCTACGGCAAGGTGGGCGCTGCGGTGATGGATGCGGCGCCTTCGCTCAAGGTGATCTCCAAGCACGGCAGCGGCACCGACACCATCGACAAAGTCGCGGCCAAGGCGCGCGGCATCGAAGTGGTGGCCGCCGTGGGCGCCAACGCCGCCGCCGTGGCCGAGCAGGCACTTGCGCTGCTGCTGGCTTGCGCCAAATCCGTCGTGGCGCTGAATGCGCGCATGCATGCCGGCCACTGGGACAAGGCCACGCACAAGAGCCTGGAGCTGGGTGGCCGCACCGTTGGCCTGGTAGGGCTGGGCGCCATCGGCCTGCGCTTTGCCAAGATGGCCGATGCGCTGGGCATGCGCGTGATTGGCTTTGACCCCTTCGCCAAGAACCTGCCGGACTATGTGCGCAGCGTGGACCTGGACACCCTCTGGCGCGAGGCCGATGCGATCTCGCTGCACTGCCCGCTGACGGAAGAGAACCGGGGCCTGCTCAATGCCGCCACCCTGGCGCAGTGCAAGCGGGGCGTCATCGTCGTCAACACCGCACGCGGCGGTTTGATCGACGAGGCCGCCTTGCTGGATGCCGTGCGCGCAGGCCAGGTGATGGCGGCTGGCCTGGACAGCTTTGCGGTGGAGCCGATGACCGCCGGCCACCCTTTCCAAGGCGAGCCGCGCTTTATCTTGAGCCCCCACATTGGCGGTGTAACCAGCGATGCCTACGTGAACATGGGCGTGGGCGCGGCCCAAAACCTGCTGGCCGTGCTGGCCAAGGCGCCAGCCACGGCCTAAAGCGCTGGCTGGAGTGCGGGCAAGCCAGCGTTGCTGCTCGTGCATTGACCTGGGCCGGGCACACACCCGGCCCCCACACACCAAGAGGCCGCAACCATGCGGCCCGGCTCAGAGCACCTGAGCAAGACAGGAGACAAAGATGAAGCAGGTTTTTAACCGCCGCTGGCCCATAGTGCTAGCGGTCAAGACGCTGGCGGCCATCGCCTTCACAGCAGGCACGGCTACGCTGCCCGCCCAGGCGCAGAGCCACTGGCCCGACAAGCCGATCAAGCTCGTCGTGCCCTACCCGCCCGGCGGCAATGCCGACAACACCGCGCGCCTGCTGGCCACCCAGCTGACCAGCCGGCTGGGCCAGCAGGTGATTGTGGACAACCGCCCCGGCGGCAGCGGCACCATTGGCGCGGCGGCGGTAGCCAAGGCTGCACCAGACGGCTATACGCTGCTGCTCGATGCGACGGCCTTTACCGTCAACCCCAGCCTGTTCGCCAAACTGCCTTACCAGCCGGCCAAGGATTTTGCGCCGATCTCGCTGATCAACCAGGTGCCCTTGCTGCTGGTGGTGCCCGCCAGCTCGGCACTGCATACCGTCGCCGACCTGACCCGCGCCGCGCAGGCCGCGCCGGGCAAGCTCAGCTACGCCTCGGCCGGCAACGGCGGCGCGCAGCATCTGGCGGCGGAGCTGTACAAGCAAGGCGCCAAGATCGAGATGACGCATATCCCCTATCGCGGTGGTGCACCGGCCCTGACCGACCTGATTGGCGGCCAGGTGGATGTGATGTTCAGCGCCACTACGGCCAGCGGCCCCTTTGTCAAAGGCGGCAAGCTGCGTGCGCTGGCCATCAGCTCGGCGCAGCGCAGCGAAGGCTGGGAGCAGGTGCCGACGATGGCCGAATCCGGCCTGGCCGGTTTTGAGGTGAACGAGTGGAACGGCTTGTTCGCCCCCGCTGGCACGCCGCAACCGGTGCTGCAGCGCCTGGAGGAGGAAACCCGCGCCATCGTGGCCAGCCCCGAGATGAAAAAACGCTTTGCCGAACTGGGTGTACAAGGCGTAGGCTCCAGCGCGCAGTCGTTTTCCAGCTTTGTGCAGGCCGAGACGGCCAAGTGGGCCGGTGTGATCCGCGCCAGCGGCATCCGAATGGATTGAGAAAGAGACAAGCACATGTTCAAGAAGAAAAATCTGCCAGCACTGGCGCTACAAACGCTGGTGGCAGCAGCAGCGCTGGCATCCAGCGCCAGCTTTGCCCAAGCCCCCGCCTACCCCGCCAAGCCAGTGCGGCTGATCGTGGGCTTTGCCGCAGGCGGCCCCACCGATGTGGTGGCACGTGCCTTTGCCGACTACGCCGGCCGCACCCTGGGCCAGCCTTTTGTGGTGGACAACAAGCCCGGCGCCAACACCATCCTGGCGGCGCAAGCGGTGGCCAGTGCGCCCGCCGATGGCTATACCCTGCTGTTTGGCGCCACCAACCACACGATGATTCCGGGCCTGTACAGCGGGCGGGTGAAGTTTGATGCGGTCAAGTCCTTCCAGCCGCTGTGTACGGTGGCCACCAGCCCAACTGTGCTGGTAGTGGGCCCGGGCCTGCCCGTCAAGACCTTGGCCGACTACATGGCCCGCGCCCGCAAGGAACCCGGCCGCACCACGGCAGGCACCGCCGGCATGGGCAGCTCGGGCCACTTTGCGACCGAGATGTTTGCCCGCGCCAATGGCCTGCAGCTGAACCATGTGCCCTACAAGGGCGCCGCCCCGGTGGTGACCGACTTGATGGGCGGCCAGCTCGACAGCTCCTTCGCCACCTTGGGATCGGTGCTGCCGCAGATCAAAAGCGGCAAGCTCAGCGCACTGGCTGTCGCCTCGCCCAAGCGCTCGTCGCTGCTGCCCGATGTTCCGACCTTTGCCGAATCTGGCGGTGGCAAGTACTCGGCCGATGCCTGGTACGGCGTGCTGGCTCCCGCCGGTCTGCCCGCAGCAGTAGCGCAGCAGTTGGAGAAGGCAGCCCGCGATTTTGCAGGCAGTGCAGCGGCCATTGAGAAGCTGCACAGCCTGGGCCTGGATGCCGATTCCACCTGCGGCCAGGCTTTCAGCACCCAAGTGGCGCGCGAAGTGACGACCTATACCCAGATCGCGCGCGACCTGGATCTCAAAGCCGATTGATCCCGCGCCCACAACGACACTTGCTATTAGGAGACAACATGCCCCGCTTTATCCGACCCCTGATCGCCGCTTGCGCGCTGGCCGCCACCATGGCGCATGCCGCCTTCCCCGAGCGCCCTATCACCATCGTGGTGCCCTACGCCCCGGGCGGCGCGGCCGATGCGGTGGCCCGCGTGCTGGCCACCCGCATGGGCAGCAAGCTGGGCACCAGCGTGATCGTGGAAAACAAGGCCGGCGCCAGCGGCACCATTGGCGCGAGCTTTGTCGCCAAGGCCAAGGCCGATGGCTACACCATGCTGTACGACGCGACGCCCTACTCGATCAACCCGCACCTGTTCGCCAAGATGCCCTATGCAGCCAATGCACTGCAGCCGCTGTCGCTGGTGCTGTTGGCCCCCAATGCGCTTGTCGTCAAGGCAGAGTCGCCGCTGAAGAACGTGAACGACCTGATCGCCAAGGCCAAGGCCGAACCGGGCAAGATCAACTTTGCATCGGGCGGCAGTGGCACCGTGCAGCGCCTGGCGGCCGAGCTGTTCCGCCAACAACTGGGGCTGGACATGGTGCATGTTCCCTATAAGAGCGGCGGCCCGGCGATTGCCGATGTGATGGGTGGCCAGGTGGATTTTATGTTCGCCACCGTTGCCGCTTCCTACCCGCTGGTGAGCGGCGGCAAGCTGCGCGCGCTGGCTGTCTCCTCGCCCCAGCGCTCGGCCCGTTTGCCAGAGGTGCCCACGGTGGCTGAGACGGTCATCCCCGGCTACGAAGCCTATGAGTGGAATGGCGTGCTGCTGCCCGCTGGTACGCCAGCCGCTATCTCCAAACAACTGCACCAGGTGATTGCCGAGGTGCTGAAGGAAGACGAGGTCAAGCAACGCCTGTCGGACCTGGGCGCACAGCCCGTGGGCTCGACGCCTGCGGAGTTCAGCGCCTTTCTGAAAAAGGAAGATGCCAAATGGGGCGAGGTGGTGAAGAAGGGCAATATCAAACTCGACTGAGCCCCATCCCACTGGCCGCCGCTGCAGCGGCCAGCCCCGCCTTCATAACACGCCTGCACCGCGATGACCTTGCCTGATCTCTCCACCCCCGTGCCGCATTCGGTCGGCCTGAACCGACCCACGCGCGCCCTGCCTGCGCTGGCCTGCGACAGCCATATGCACATCTTCGACACGCGCTTTGCGCCGTCGGCACACTGGCCGCGCACGCCACCCCATGCGCCGGTAGCGGCATACCGGCAGCTGCAACAGCGCCTGGGCACTTCGCGCACGGTGGTGGTCACGCCCTCTACCTACGGCACCGACAATGCTTGCACCCTGGATGCCCTCGACCAACTGGGCGACAGCGCGCGCGGCGTGGCGGTGGTGGATGCCGACGTGAGCGATGCCGAGCTGGCCCGCCTGGCGGCGCGACGCGTTTGCGGGCTGCGGCTGAACTTTGTCTCGCCCCAGTCCTGGGGAACCACTACGGCCGACATGCTGCAGACCCTGGCGCAGAAGCTGGCCCGCCACCCGGACTGTGCCGTCTGGCATATCCAGGTGTTTGCCGAGCCGGTGCAGATCATTGAATTGCAGCCGGTGCTGCAGCAGCTGCCCGTACCCTTGGTGATCGACCATCTGGGCCGCATTGACCCGGCCGAAGGCGCATCGGCCGAGGCCTATGGCGTGCTGCGCCGTCTGCTGGATGGCGGCCGTTGCTGGGTCAAGCTCTCTGGCGCCTATATGCGCTCCCAGGTGCATGGCCCCAGCTATGCCGATACCGTGCCACTGGGCCGCGCCCTTGTGCAGGCCGCCCCTGAGCGCCTGGTGTGGGGCTCTGACTGGCCGCACACCACCGAGCGGCCGGGTACCGTCAACGATACGGACCTGGTCAATCTTCTGCAGACCTGGTCGGCATCGGATGCGGTGATGGACCGCATTTTGGTGGACAACCCCGCTCAGCTCTACGGCTTCGATCGTCGCTAAACCCTGGCAAGATCCAGCTCGCACCCCACCCGTTTTTGATGCCAAAAAGGCTAGCCTATGTTTTTGCTGCAATCCCCTGAAGTCCGCCCCCTGGACACCTTCAGCGCCATGCCCGAATCCTTTCGCCGCCGTGAGCGCAGCGCCTGGGCCGATGCCAACAGGGGCGGCGCGATAACCGATTCATTTCTGGAAGGCCCGGTGTTGGACGAGGCGGGCAACCTCTATGTCAGCGATATCCCCTGGGGCCGCATTTTTCGCATTGATGCGCAAGGCCAGTGGAGCCTGGTCGCAGAGTATGACGGGGAGCCCAATGGCATGAAGTTTCTGGCGCCGGGCAAGCTGCTGATCACCGACTACAAGAACGGCCTGGTGCAGCTGGATGTGGCCAGCGGCACGGTGACGCCCTATCTGGAACGCCGCAACAGCGAGAGCTTCAAGGGGGTGAACGACCTGATTTTTGATGCCGATGGGAACCTGTACTTTAGCGACCAGGGCCAGAGCGGCCTGCATGACCCCAGCGGCCGGCTGTACCGCCTGCGCCCCAACGGCCAGCTCGATCTGCTGCTGAGCAATGTGCCCAGCCCCAATGGGGTGGCGCTGTCACCCGATGGCCGTGTGCTGTATTTGGCGGTGACGCGGGGCAACTGCGTCTGGCGCGTGCCCTTGCTGCCCGATGGCAGCGTCGCCAAGGTGAGCCAGTTCTTTACCTCCTACGGCCCCAGCGGCCCCGATGGCCTGGCCGTTGATGCCCAAGGCCATGTGCTGGTCGCCAACCCGGGCCTGGGCTATGTCTGGGTGCTGAACCACCTGGCCGAGCCGGTGCAGGTGCTCTGCGGCATCAAGGGCAGCTCCACCACCAATCTGGCCTTTGGGGGTGCGGATCGCAAACAGCTGTTTGTCACCGATTCCACCTATGGCCGCATATTGACGACAACCTTGGCTACCGCTGGTATGCCGATTCACCAAGGCAAGACAAGCTAACGCAGCGTAAACGCAAAGCGCATCGTGTCATTGGCCGCCTGCGCTGGCACGCTGGCATGCACCTCATGGGGGTAGCGCTGCAGCCGCACGCGCAGGCCCCAGCCAGACAGGGCTTCCAGCCGCTCGGCCAGCATGCGGGCCGATTCCGGATCGCCATCGGCATCGCGGTCGCCCACGACCACCATCAGGCGGCTGGTGGCGCCCACCTTGCCGGCCTGCACCTTGTCGCGGAACACGCGCTCCTCGTCCAGAATGCTCTGGCCGTTCCATTCCATCGAGGGACTGGCCGCCACAATCGACTCAAAGGCCTGGGGGTGCTCGTACAGCGCATAGAGCGCAAACAGCCCGCCAAAGGAATGGCCAAACAGCGACTGTCGCTCCAGGTTGACGGGGTAGCGCTGGGCGATCTCGCTGCGCAGCTTGCCGGTCAAAAAATCCAGAAACGGCGCGCGTGCGCCGCTTTTGTATTTGGCAAAGGGGCGCACCTCGGGCGACAGCGGCTCGCGCAGCTGCGCTGTGTAGTCGGCCATGCGGCGCACATCCCAGGCTTTGTCGCCCGGGTAGCCCACGCCCACGATGATGGCCTTGCCCACGGGCAAGTAGTCCTGCACCCAGCGTGCCTGCGCAAACGAGCCAAAGTAGGCATTGCCATCGAGCACATAGAGCACCGGGTAACCGCCCTTGGGGGGCTCGCCCTTCTCAGGCGCGGAGACAAAGATGCGGTAGACCTCGCCGTTGTCCGATGGCATGTCCCAGACCTGGGTGGCGGGCATCACATAGGGGCTGGCGGGTGTTGGGGTGGTGGCAGGGGTGGCCGCTGCGGGTGCAGCGCCCTCCTGGGCGGTTTGCGCACCCGCCTGCGGCGCAGCGACCAGCAAGCCAGCCAGCAGCGCCGCGCAGGTGCCTTGTTGGAAGGTAGACAAGCGCATGGGCAGCTTAAAAATCATGGCGCAGGTTAGCACTGAACTTGCGTGGCTCGCCAAACGGCGCGTACTCGCGGCCATACAGATGGCGGTAGCTGCGGTCCGTCAGGTTGCTGATGACGAGGTTCAGCTGGGTCTTGGGAGTAATGCGGTAGCGGGCGTTCAGGCCCACCAGCACCAGCGCGCCCTGCTCAATGGTCCAGGCATTGGCACCCGAGCCGCCATTTTTATAGGCCTTGCTGGTAGCAGCCACATTGCCGCCCAATGACCACTGCGTACCCGGCAGTTGGTAGTTGGCGGCCAAGCGCATGCTGTGGCGGGGCTGTTCGGTGCGGAAGCGCTGGTCCTTTTGCGGGCCGGCAACATACTCGGCGCTGGTGTAGGTGTAGCCGGCTGCCAGGTTCAGCTCGCGGCTCACCTGGCCGTTCACGCCCAGGTCAATACCTTGGCTGACGACCTTGCCCGCTGCGGTATAGCAGGCGCCGCCGCAGGCATTGCTGGGGTTGTTGGGCACCGAAGAATCGAGCACCGCCAGGTTGGACTGCGCCAGGCGGAACAGCGCGGCCGATACATTCAAGCGCTTGTTCAGCAGCTCACCCTTGATACCCACTTCGTAGTTGGCACCCACGACCGGGTCGAGCACATTGCCATCCTGGCTGCGGTTGGTTTGGGGGTTGAAGATGTCCGAGTAGCTGGCATAGGCCGAGTACTGGGAGTTGATGTCGTAGACCAGGCCGGCATACGGCGTGACCACGCCCTTCTCTTTAGGGGCCACCACGCCGGTCAAGGTGTTCTTGCGCTCGTAGTTGCTAATGCGGGTGCCGGTGATCAGCTTGAGCGAGTCGGTCAGGCTCCAGCGCGCCACGCCGTAGACGCCCATATTGCTGGTCTTGGTCTTGCTGGTCGATGCACGCAGACCATCGGGGATGGGGCCCAGGCCTTCGGGGTCAAAGGTGTAGACATTGATGGGGGTGGTGGACGAGTAGCCGGTGCCCGCGTTCTCGTCGCGGAAGCTGGTGCCGTTCATACCGACCGTCAACTCATGCTTGCGCCCCAAGAAATCAAACGGCCCGGTGGCATACACATCGACCACATTGCTTTCCATCACCGAGGTGTAGTTGCGCTGACGGCTGCCAATAAACAGGCCATCGCCGGTGGCGGGGTTCAGGTTGCCCGATAGGCTGCTGAAGTTCTCGATATCGTTGTTGGTCTTTTGCCAGGAGTAGTTGGCCTTCAGGCTCCAGGCGCCGGCCAGCTGCTGACTCAGGCCCACGGTGTAGATGTTGTAGTCGCGCACCGAGCGGTGGTCGGCATCGCCCCAGAAGGACGAGCGCGACAGGCCGGCATCGCTGCCATCGGCCGCCAGCGGCACGCCAAAGTGGCCCCGGCTGGTGTCCTTTTGCAGCTGCACGCTGGCGCTCAGGGTGGTGGTGGGGCTCAGGTCGGCCTCCACAATGCCGTAGCCCGCATAGCGGTCGCGGTAGACATAGTCGGTGAAGGATTCGCTGTTGTCCGCCACGGCCACCAAACGGCCCCGGATCACACCCGAGTCGATCAGCGGGCCGGACACATCACCCACCAGGCGCCGCTCCTTCCACGAACCCAACTGCACCTCGCCCTGCGCCTGGAAGGTATCGGTCGGGCGCTTGAGCACCATATTGACCGTGCCACCCGGGCTGCCCGCACCGGCCATCAGGCCAGCAGCGCCCTGCAGCACCTCGACCCGGTCGACAAAGGCGCTGTCAAACTTGGGCGAGCGGTTGCCGCTGTCAATGCCTGAAGGCGTGGCCATGCCATCGACCTGGGCCTGCATGCTAAAGCCCCGGCTGTAATAGCTGGCACCAATGCTGCCGCCATCGACCGCAAACACCCCGCTCACCGCGCGCAAGGCGTCGTCCACCGAGGTCATCCCCGCATCGTCCATCTGCTTGCGAGAGATGACGGTGAGGGTCTGCGGGGTCTCGCGCTGGCTCAGGTTCAGCTTGGAGCTGGTGCTGGAATGCCCTGCCGCATAGCTGTCCGTGCCTTCGGTGCTGCCGCTGCGGTTGGCGGCAGCCGTCACCGTGACGGTGTTCAAGGTCATGTCCGATGCAGCTGTCGCACCCGTGGCAGCCGGGGTGGCCGCTGGCGCTTTGCGCAGCACATAGGTGGCACCGCCTTGTCGAACCACCTCAAAACCGCTGCCGCGCAGCAGCTGGGCAAAGCCCTCCGCCTCGCCATAGCTGCCTTGCAGGCCGCTGCTGCGCAGTCCCGCGAGGGTGGACTGCTCAAACACCAGCTGCACCCCGGCCGTTGCCGCGTACTGCGCCAGCACATCGGACAGCGGGCCCGCTGCAATCGCGTAGCTCTTGGCAGCGGCTGCCGGCTCGGCCGCCATGGCAAACGGCGCTGCCAGCGCCAGGCCTGCGGCACTGCCCCCGACGAGGGTGGCGCGGATGGCGCCATGCAGCAAAGCCAGCGCAAAGCGTTCACGGTGCCGGCTGCGGCGTTGGGAAGAGGTAGTCATGGTTCGTCGTCCTGGTGATCTGGGAAAAAGAGCGGCACTGCATAGCGCCATTGCCCTGTACACCGAACGAGATCCAAAAAGTGATCACTTGAATTGAAAAATAGTTGAAAAAAATTTTCAGCCCCCCCAACCGCAGCCGCTGTCGCGCTCGCGCCCCCTGTCCCCCAAGCGATGCCCCAGGCCAGCACGTCAGCCAAGCGTAAGATCACAAAGATACATTTTGTAATACAAAGCATCAGATGGCCTGCGCGTGGCGCTTCAAGCAGCGCTGCGCCGCCATCAGCCAGCCGCACAAAGACAGGCACACATCAGCCAACCAGGACAGGGGGACACCATGGCAAGACGCAAGAAAAGCAGCGGGTTCGAAGACATGCTGGACCTGTTGGCCATGCTGCCCTGGTGGATCTGTGTGGCACTGGCGGCAGCGAGCTATTTCTTTCTGCACCCTTGGGCGGTGGTGCCGCCGACCGCAGACATCGCAGGCCGCCCTGGCGACATGATGGCGGCCGTGGTCCAGAAGGGGCTCATCTATGGGCTGGCCTCCATCGGCCAGTACCTGCTGCCCTTCATGTGCTTGATCGCCGCCGCCATGTCGGCCTGGCGCAGAAAGCAGCGCAAGGCCCTGGTCAGCACGGTGGCACAGGCGCAAGACGCAGCCGCGCTCGACGGCATCAGCTGGCGCGAGTTTGAACTGCTGGTGGGTGAGGCCTACCGCCTGCAGGGCTACCGCATCATCGAGCTGGGTGGCAATGGGCCTGATGGCGGCGTGGACCTGGTGTTGCTCAAGGGCAGCGAGAAGTTCCTCGTCCAATGCAAGCAGTGGAAGGCCCAGAGCGTGGGCGTCGCCATCGTGCGCGAGCTGTATGGCGTCATGGCCGCCAGGGGCGCCACCGGTGGCTTTGTGGTCACATCAGGGCGCTACAGCAACGATGCCCAGGCCTTTGCGCGCGGTCGCAATATCACGCTGGTGGATGGCCCCCAGCTGTTTGCCATGGTGCAACGCGCACGGCAATCCATGCTCAGCCCCCGCACGGAGCGGGCTCCCGCCACGGTCACCAAACCCCAAGCAGCTGTAGCTGCCGCTCCGTCCGCCGTGGCCCCATCCACGGCACAACCCGCCTGCCCACGTTGCAGCGCCGCGATGGAGCTGCGCACCGCACGCCAGGGTACCCATGCCGGCAAGTCCTTCTGGGGCTGCTCGACCTTCCCGGGTTGCCGTGGCACGCTTGCTGCGGCGTGATGGATGCTTGAAGGTCTGACTATGGCCGTGTTGTCCACCTCTCGCAATGCAGGCGGTCGCAACCTACAACGCTCGCTGGTACTGCTGGCCCTGGTCTGCTCCGCCGCGCATGTGTATGCGCAAAAGCCGGTCTACCGCTGCGAAACGGCTGGGCGCGTGAGCTACTCCGATACACCCTGTTTAGGCGCCCAAGAAATCGATGCGACTCCTACCCAGGGCATGGACAAGATGACAGGCAAGAGCCGCAAGGGCCAGGACGTGCAGCGCGCCGAACGCAACGCTGCCTTTGCAGAGGCCTTCCAGCCCCTGACAGGAATGAACGCCGATGAGTACCGGGTGTACCAGCGCCGCTTCAAGCTGAGCCCCGCCGACAAGCTGGAGTGCGCACGGCTGGACAACCGCCTGCCCGGGCTCAAAAAGTCTGTGCAAGCAGCTGCAGCCAACGACCTGGCCCAGGCCGAGGTCGATCTGTACAAGGCGCGCAAGCGCTTCAATGATTTGAACTGCTAGCCGCTAACTTGTCTTTTTAAACGGCAAAGCAGAGGCCAGCGCTTGCCAAATGCCAGCGCAAGCTTGTGTCAATCCAGGGGAACATTCCCCAAGCCCATCCCATGGCCGTGGCGATCCTGGACTTGGAGCTGCCCACCAAAGCGATTGTTGGGCTCGCTACTCAGATAGCCGGTCATCAGCACGCCATCGCGAGTCCACAGGCACCTCACCGACGGGAACTCGGCGTCGATACGGTTGCACACGACCTGCCCGTCTTCGCTGGTCAGGTAGTCACCCTCCAAGCTCGTCAGTTTCACGAGCTTGAATGCCGGAAGGCTTTGACCGTAGAAACCGATCCACCACTGGCCCAGCAGGCCTTGCAAGCTGGCAGCATCCGGCTCCAGCGACATACGCACAATGCGCTTGGGCTCCTCACCGGGAATGGAGGCAATGCCCACCAAACGGTTGTCGTCGTAGCCTTGTCGTACCGCATTCTCAGAAAAGCGAATCGACAGATCACCCGCGGAATCCACCAAATGTCCGCTCGCTGCCGGTCCGCCCAAAGCGCGGCCACCAGCGTATCGGTTGAGCGGAAAACTGGCATTGATGCCTTGGTACAGACCGCTCCCCATATGGAAGGTCGGTGCACCATCTGGCAGGTAATTGAATACCTGGGCCAGCACCATGCCGTTTTGCACATCGATGGCAAAACCCCGCCCCGGTTTACCAAGCAGCTCCTCCTCCACCACCCAGGTTCCGCTGCTGGGGCTGGTCACCGGATTGCAGTTGCGCGGATAGCCAACATATGCGTCGATAAAGGAGCCACAGCCAGTGATGGACACCTCTCCGCCTCCAGCCACCGTGATGCCCTGAAGCGGCAGTTGTTGACTGACACCATTGCTCAGAATATCAACCGTGCCGTAGACATCAATGCCCGCAATATGCAGACGCAGCGACTGTATATTTGCCTGCTCCGTGGGGAGTCCACCATCGATGGGTTTGCAGGTATATACATCCCGACCATCCAGCCGCTCGCAATCCATTCGCTGCCGCAAATCACCGGGTATGTCGCGCAAGGTCATCAGCATTCCACGACCCGGGGTGGCAGAAGCACTCAGAGACATATTCGCAAAAAACGCCATCTGGCGATCGGCATCTACCGCCGAAACGATGAATCTGCGGGACCGTCCCTGGACCCAGTAGCGGTTTTCAAATTCAGCACTTTGCATATGAAAGCGCTGTATGGCAACCTCTTCCTCGCCGGGAAACTGCACTGTGCCTTGCAGGCCATTGGCAAAGCTGACGGTGACATTGCCGGGCGATCCATCTTCCACGGCATCCCTTGCGGCACTGCCAAAACTGCGCCCACCGCTGTAGCGGTTCAGCGGGGCGGTGATGGCATTGCCGTCCATCTGGCCAGTGGCCATATAGAAAGTGGCATCGCCATTTTTTTCATAGCCAAAGACCTGCATGAAAAAGGTATTGCCCTGCACATCAATGGCAAGGCCGCGCCCTGGTTTGCCATCGAGCTCCTCGCTGATGATCCAGGTGCCCGCTTGCGGCGTGAAATCTCGCGCAGCCCAGCTGGAGACATGTGAAAAAGCAAGGCCAGCTGCAAGCACGGCCGTGCGTAAGGCTTGAATACGGATGGGAAGGCGCACTCTCTCTCCTATTTGATTATCGAATCAGTATAGATGAGCAGCTAATGAATTCCCCAAAGAAAGTGACAGCCGTCGCAATGGCGCCGGCGATTTATCGATCCGAATCAGCGGCCCATTTCTTGGGCTAGCCTGCATTAATCCTGCCAATAAGCTAGCAGAGAATATTGAAGCCCCGCTGCGCATGCTGCACCAGGAATACGCTGCAGGGAATATTGCCGAGGACTATGGATGCGCTGCAAAACCCTCGCCAAGCGGGATGGACGCGGATCGGGATGAGCCGCAAGGCGTCTTTTGCAGTCGAGCCGTAGCTATTGACAAGGAAGACAACGCAGCGGATCGCCCGAGTCGGCGTTCAGACCACGGCAGGGAGTTTTGTAGAGGGTCCCTAGAGATTCAACGCCAACTCCGGCCCCTCCGCCCAGGACACACAGGTACACATCGCATGGCCGCGCAATGCAGGCGCGATGCTGTCGCGGTGGATGGGGGTGCCACTGACCACCTCGGTCAGACAGGCACCGCAGACGCCGCGCCGGCACTCGTAACCGGTCCAGGCGCCCGCAGCCAGCAAAGCATCCAGCAAGGATTGGCCGGGCTCCATATCAATACTCAGGCCCGATTGCACCAAGGTGACCCGCAATGGGCCATCGCTGGCATCGGCAGCGGCGCCAAAGCTCTCGCTGTGGACGCGCCCGGGCGCCCAGCCCAATTGCGCGGCAGCGGCGCGCACGGCGCCCACCAAACCTGCAGGCCCGCAGACATAGACCTGGCTGCCGGGCACTTGCGCGGCCAGCAAGCCGGGCAGGTCCAGGCTGCTGCGGCCGATGTGGGTCTGGGCAGGCAGATCAGGCGCCAGCGGCCACTGCCGGGTCGCGTCGTGCACGATCTGGTGCAAGGCAAAGCTTTGCCCTTGTTGCTGCAGGTGCTCGGCCATGCTCAGCAAGGGGGTGATGCCGATACCGCCGCCGATCAACAGCGCATGCGGCGCATCCGGCTGCAGCGCGAATTCATGGGCCAGCTCCAGCACGCGCACCTTGTCCCCCACGGCCAGCTGGTCGTGGACAAAATGCGATCCACCCTGGCTCTGCGCTGTGCGCAGCACAGCGATGCTGTAGTGGTCCAGCTCTGGGCCGGTGTGCAGCAAGGAGTAGCGCCGCACCAGGCCGTCCAGATCCAGCGCGATGTGGGCACCAGGTTCTGCGTCGGGCAGCATCTGGCCTTCGGCGTGGCGCAGCACCAGGCGCACGATATCGGTGGCGATGGCTTGCTTGTCAGCGACCACCAGGTCCAGGCTTGTCAGGGGTTCCATAACAGTCTCAAGGGTTGTAAGGCGAGGCTTCCAGCAGGCGCCAGCGCTGGGGCAGGTTCAGCGGCGTGCTGCGCCATCTCTCCACCCGGAACTCGATCCAGCGCCCGGTTCCTCCTGTCTGGTCGATGTCGGCCTCGACACCAAAATGGGCGCGCGCATGGCCGGTCAGCTGCAACTGGCGCGCGCCTTCAAAGTCCGGAAAGACCAGGCCACAGCGCGACTCCAGCTCCAGATTGCCCAAGGTGTTGAACATGCTGTTGCCGTTGAAATCAGGGATGCGCAGCACCTGGCCCTGTTGTTGCACAAAGCCAGGCCGGCCACCCCGGTGCGATACATCGGCGTCCTCGCTGGGGCCCAGGCTGGCGATGAACAAGGTGTCGGCGCCAGCAATCCAGGCGGAAGTGGCCTCGTCCAGCAGCGTGCCCGAGGTGGCTTCCGCGCAGGTGCTGTTGTCGGAGGTGGGTTCTGCCTCCAGCGGCAGCAGCTCGCGCTTCTGGATATAGCGGGGGCAGACCGGAAAGGCCTGGCCGACTGCCACATCCAGCGCCTGCGCGGATGCTTGCGCCACATGGCCATTGACCCGCAGGCGCCTGCGCGTCTGCAGCTCGATCAGCAGCACGGCGATGGATTGCGTGGGCTGCAGATCGGCGAGGGGCACGATGCTGGCCAGCACACCCTGCGGATCACTGCTGGCCACATGCAGGCTGCGCAGGTCATCGCTGGCCTGCACAAAGCCGGGCTCGCCACTCAACAGGCAAGCCCACATGGCGCCTGCCGCATCGGCCGCGCCCACTATGCACCAGCGCTGCTGGCCCACAAAGTTCCGCGCCGCCGCCGGAATGCCGGGGCTGATGCTGCGGCTGTTGATGAGCGCGGTGCCGCGCTCGCCCGTGCGCTCCTGCACCAGGCGTTCGCCAGCGTGAAAGATGGTTTCGTCCATATCGGCTCCTTGTCAGGTGCGGGGTCGCACGGGTGTCAGCAAACGGGCTTAGAACGTGACCAAGGTATGGCCCGCGTCCAGATGGCGCGAGAGATCCAGCACACCCGTGGTGCCAGGGATGGTCTTGTCGCGCACCAGCGCAATACCGGTAGGTGCCAGGCCTGCGCCCGCACCAAACACGTCCGCACAGCCGCCGCAGGCAACGATGTGGTCCAGCACGGCTTCGTACAGCGCATGGCCGGGGTGTTCTGGCTTGACCAGCTCGGCAGGCCAGCGCACGCCCGTGCCTTGGAACACCAGGTCGAAGTCGCGGTTCTTTTCCTTGAGCTCATAGGCCAGGAACAGCGCGTTCACGACGCGGCCCAGCGCTTCTTGCGTGCCGGATTGGGGATCGGAAAAAACAACGATGACGGTTTTCATAAATAGTCCTTTGGGGCGGCGTTGAGACAAAAACGAAGGTTGCCGCCACGGAAGCAAATTTATCTATTTACTCAAACGTGATAAATGCCAGAGAATTGATTTGATTCTTCCATTTTTTGCAGTAATTACCCGCACCATGGACCGACTCCACGCCATTGATGTCTTTCTTGCGATTGCCGATTTGGGCAGCCTGACCCGCGCGGCCGAAGCGCTGGAGCTGTCCCTGCCCAGCGTGGTGCGCACCCTGGCCGCGCTGGAGAAGCACTTGGGCGTGCGCCTGTTCAACCGCAATACCCGGCGCCTGGCGATCACCGATGAGGGCCGGGCCTACCGCGTGCATGCGCTGGCCATTCGCGCTGCGGTTGCCGATTCCGAACAAGCAATGCGCCGGGCGCAGGCCGAGCCCTCGGGCAGCATCAGCCTGACGGCCTCCGTCAAATTTGGCGAACTGCATGTGGCCCCGCTGGTGGCCAGCTACCTGCAGCGCTACCCGCAGGTGGAGGTGCAGCTCTTGCTGCTGGACCGCGTGGTCAATCTGGTCGAAGAAGGCCTGGACCTGGCCGTGCGCATTGCGCCGCTGCCCGATTCAAGCCTGGTGGCGCGCCATGTTGTGGACATCCACCAGGTGATTGCAGCCAGCCCCGCGCTGGTCGCCGCCTGCGGCATGCCCCAGCAGCCGCAAGACCTGGCAGCCCTTCCCTGCATAGAGTTCGGCGGGGTGGGCGATGCCAACCTCTGGGAATTTGTCAGCCAGGGCCGGCTGGAACGGGTCAAGGTGCAGGGCCGCATGCGCTGCAATACCGTCGGCGGCAATATCGCCGGCTGCATGGCCGGCCAGGGCTTTGGCCGTTTTTTGCACTACCAGGTGCTCGATGCGATTGCGCGCGGCGAGCTGGTCCGCATCCTGCCCGGCCTGGAGCCTGCGCCGCGCCCGCTGTCCCTGGTCTACCCCAGCAAGCAGCATGGCACGGCGCGGGTGGCAACCTTGGTCGAGCATTTGTCCGAGCATCTGCGTGCGCGGCTGGGGGAGTTCGCGCTGCCTACAGAACAACGCTGATGGGCTTGGCTGCAGCAGCGCTACTAGTTCGCCGTTGCGGTATCGGCCAGCTCCCCTTTGAAGCGCCCAGCCAAATGCTCGATAAACGCTCGCACCACCGGCGGCAAGCCCCGCCTGGTGGTGAACACGATATGCACAATGCCGGTCTCCGTGCGCCACTGCGGAAACACATGGACGAGGCTGCCAAGCTCCAGCTCCTTGCTGCAAAAGTGCTCGGGCAACAGCGCAATGCCCAGGCCAGCCAAGGCTGCTGAGCGCAGCGCGCCAAAATCGGCGCAGGTCATGCGGGGCGTGTGGGTTATGGCACTGGGCTGGCCATCGCCATCCCAAAACTCCCAGCTGATGGTGCCGGTCTGCTCGGTGCTGGCCAAGGTGGGCAGCTCAGCCAGCAGCTGCAGATCACCCTTTTTGCACTGCTTGGCCAGGCTGGGCGCAGCCACCAGAATGCGGCTTGAATGGCCCAAGGTGCGCATCACCAGGGCGGCATCGGTCGTCAGGCTGGTGCGCACGCGGATGGCCACATCAATGCGCTCATCGATCAGGTTGACAGGCCGGTCTGCGGCCACCATCTGCAGCTGCGCCTTGGGGTAGGTCTGCAAAAAATCGGTCAAGGTGGGCGAGAGGATTTCCATCAGCCCCAAGGGGCAGCTGCAGCGCACGACGCCATGGGGCTCGCCCAACGCATCGGACACCACGGCATCGGCCTGCTGCACATCGAGCACGATGGTGCGGCAGCGCTCGTAAAAGGCCTGGCCGACCTCGGTCACCCGAAAGCGCCGGGTGGAGCGCTCGATCAAGCGCACACCCAGCCGCGACTCCAGCGCCGCAATGCGCCGGCTCAAGGTGGACTTGGGCATGCCCAGCGCGCGGCCCGCTGCGGCAAAGCCGCTGTGCAACACCACCTCGGCAAACAGCGCGTAGTCGTTGATATCTCGCATGGGCTTCGTTCCCGGTTTTTGTCTCAATATTGGAACAATGATATCCATTTTGACCGTCTACTCAAATCTTTGTTCCACCTGCATCATTACATCACTGCGACGAACGGTTCGCCGCACAACCCAAGGAGTAGGAAAAATGGAACGCAAGTTTGACAACAAGGTCGTCGTAGTCACCGGTGGCACCAGCGGTATTGGCCTGGCCACCGCCAAGAAATTTGCCGGCGAAGGCGCCTATGTGTTTGTGACCGGCCGCCGCCAGGAAGAGCTGGAAAAGGCCGTCAAGGCGATTGGCCCCCGCGCTACCGGTGTGCGGGCCGACATGTCCAAGCTGGCCGACATCGACCGCCTCTACGACGCCGTGCAGCAAAGCCACCCACAAATCGATGTGCTCTACGCCAATGCCGGCGGTGGCTCGATGCTGCCCCTGGGCGCCATCACTGAGGAGCATTTCGACGCCACCTTTGGCACGAATGTAAAGGGCCTGGTGTTTACCGTGCAGAAGGCCTTGCCGCTGCTGCGTGATGGCGCTTCCGTCGTGCTGACCGGCTCGGTCGTCGGCTCCACCGGCACCGCTGCTTTCAGCATCTACAGCGCCTCCAAGGCCGCCGTGCGCAATCTTGCCCGCAGCTGGACGCTGGACCTGAAGGAACGCGGCATCCGCGTCAATGTCGTCAGCCCCGGCCCCATCCGCACCCCTGGCCTGGTGGAGCTGGCCGGCAACGATGCCGCGCAGCAGCAAGGCCTGCTGGACTACATGGCCAGCCAGGTGCCGATTGGCCGCGTCGGTGAGGTCGATGAAATCGCGGACGCGGTGCTCTTCCTGTCCTCGCCACAGGCAAAGTTCATCGCCGGTACCGAGCTGTTTGTCGACGGGGGCTTGGCCCAAGTCTGAGGCATTGGGCGCCAGTGCAAAGCAGCGGGTTTGAGGGTAGCCCGCTGCCCATCGCCCGCAAAGACAGCATGCTGCGCCCAGACGCAAAAAGGCCCGCAAGCGCGGGCCTTTTTGCGTCTGGGCAGCGTAAAGGCTTAGGCGGCGGGGCGGCCAGCGCGCTTTTTGCGCATAAAGGCAAAAAAGCCAACACCGGCAAGCAGGCCCGAGGTCAGGACCAGATTCCAGTCGGACAGCGTGGGCACGGGCACCGACGCAGTGACGGGCGCGGGAAGGCCAGCATCATCGGCGCAAACCTTGATCCAGGACGGTTGACCGTTCTTTGCGACCCTCAGGCTGGTGAGCGTCGCAGGAGGGTTATTGGTGAGCGAGATGGTGCCGGAGGCGGAAGGGGATTGGACTCCGATATATCCGGTGTCTAGTATTTGCAGCGCGCTGGTGGAGGTACTGCCGACCAGAGGCGCACCGATATCGGCAGCCGCTGACTGGTAGAGCTCGTCGTCGATACTTACCTTGAGGGAGTTCCCATTGTTTTGAAGGCCCTCCACTTGGATAGACACCGAATTGGTCAGCAGTGGCTTGCTGAAGGTGTAAGTACAAGCGGATGCACCACCCATCAACTGGGCCGTACCCACCGCAAAGGTTCCTCGTTGCACGGCGTTGTCCACGCAGTTTCCGCTTACCGTCACATCAACAGCGCCATAGGTGGTCGTAGCACCGGCGCGAAATGCAAAGCACTGCTCAGCAGCGTTGGCAGCGCTGAGGGCGCCGAGGGTAAGGACAAGCGCGGAAGCCAAGCGGGAAATCGTTAACATTTTCAGTACATGTTGTTGCAAACGGAACCAATATGTTAACCGCTCAACAAAGGCAGTTCATGACGAAATTGACTTAGGTCATGTTCATTTTTCTGAATAACAACAGTATCTAACGGTCTCATACGCGACATATGCGAGATAACTATTCACACCGCATTTTCGATTAGCGTCACTCTCTTTTCCTGCCAATTGTCAACTGTTCAGCCGCACTCAAGAAACAAAAATGCCACCTCGTGTGACGGAGGTGGCATGGGTCAGACGCTCAGTTGCAGCGGCTCAGATCACCACTTGTCGTCCTTGTCCGCATGCGCATCGGCTTCCGCAGTCGCCGCCCGAGCGGCTGGCTTTTTGGCAGCGGGCGCCGCAGCGGCTGCGCGGGCCGGGGCGGGTGCTGTGCCAGCCACCGCGTTGGCAGCGGCGGCTTGGCTGGCAACGGCAGCGGGCACGTTCTTCAACTCACCGCGTACCTGCAGGCCGCCTTCGGGGATGGCATCCAGATCGGTGCGCATGTTTTCGAGATGGCCGTAGGACAGGTTGGGCGTTACGCGGTCGATGACGAGTTCGCAGCAATGGGATTCCATGCGGCCCAGGCTTTGGCCGGTCTGCGGGTCCTTCATCTCCTTGCCCATCACAGCCATCGCATAGCGCGTGCCTTCGCGGGTCGATTGGCCACCTTGGCTCAGCACGACGTTGGTGCCATCGCGGGCCACAACCATCACCGGGAAGGTGCGCTGCAGGATGGAGTTGACGATGGCCTTGGCGGCTTCATCGGTCATGTCGGCCAGGATGCGGTCGCCATCCACACCAGTGCCCAGTGTGGTGGCAGCGCGGTCCGGTGCGCTACCGCGCAGCGAATCGGCGACGGTGACCTGGCGGGTGGCCACGTTGACCATCTTCTGCGACAGCGCCCAGCCGCCCGAGTAGCTCACCAGCTCGCGGTCGCTGGTACGCAGCTGGCGGGCATGGCGGTTGTAGGCAAAGCTGTTGACGCGCGCGCTCCAGACCAGATCGGCGCTGGCGGTCTGCGACAGCTTGGCCAGCTCGGCGCTGGGCGCCTGGCCGCTGGCGATGATGTCGAGCTCCTGCTCGATCTCGGGGCTGAACTCGCGGTCCAGCACGGCAAAGCGGCCGGTTTGCACCAGCGCATCACTCACCCGCTGGCGCAGCGCGGCAGACACCGCCGCAGCCGGCACGGCACGGTCGCCCATGGCCAGGTTCTTTTGTGCAAAGCTCACCGGGCCGATGACGACCTTGAGCTTTTGCATGTCGGCTGAGGGCTTGAACTTGGCGATCTGCGCTTCGATGGTGGCCTTGTAGTTCTTGGGCGGCAGCAGGCCAGGCTCTTCCAGGCTGACCACTCGCAGATTCTGGATCACGCCGCCAGACTTTTGCCGCACGAGTTCCGCAAAGGCATTGGCGCGCAGCGAAGCGCTGTCCTGGTTCAGGCTGACATCGAGGCCGTACTTGGCGCTGATGCCTTCGGTCTGCACCACTGCGCCGTTCACCTGCAGCAGCGCCATCTTCATGGCCTCGGCCATGGCTTCGCCTGCAGTGCGACCCAGGCCGGTGGCCGTGGTGCTGACGTTTTCGAGTTTGCCGACATCAGGTGGCGGCGGGGCCACCGATTGGTTGGTGGGTGCGGGGGCAGCCGCCGTCTCTTCAGACTTGGGGCCGCAGCCGACCACCACCAGGGCGGCCAGCGCCCCCAGGAGGTAATAACGCATAAAGGTCTTTGGTTTGCTTGTCTGGCGCAGGCTTACAGCAGGCTGGTGGCTTCGGTCGGCACTTCAATGCCATTGCTCTTGGCAAAGTCCACCGCATTGCCCAGGGCCTTGACCACTTCGGAGGCAGAGCCGGGGAACTGGGTGACCACATAGGTGGCGGCACCCATCGATGGCAGCTGGGTCAGCGGTGCGCTCTTGAGACCATTGCCCATGGCGCTCACATCCTTGCCCAGGCCGGTGTACTTGGCAACGCCCTTGGCCAGGCTCAGCAGGCCTTGGGCATAGATGGCCTTGGATTCGGCATCCAGGGTGGGCTTTTCTGCCAGCTTGGCGGCAATCGCACCACCGGTGTCACCCACGGCGGTGGCGGCCTTGGAAGCGCTGTCCTTGTCATAGGTGGAGCCCGAGGACAGTTGCTGTGCCACGGCTTCTGCATCTGCTGCCGTGGCCTTGAGGCCCAGCGCTTCGCTCATCTTGGCATTGGCCTTGAGCACGTCCACATTGGCGGCCACAAAGTTCTTTACCAGGCTGGTTTGCTGGCCACTCAGATCGCCACCACCACCCGAGCCGCCGACGGCCTTGAGCGCACCCAGGTTGGGCAGAGAGAACTGGGCGGTTGCGGTATAGGGGGTAGCCAGGGCTGCGCACACCAGGGCCACAGCGGTCAACATCTTCTTCATCAAACCATCTCCAAAAAAATAGGCAGTGTTATCAATTCAAAGGCGTGCAGATCAGCGCACACCCAGGTTGGTGATCTGGCTGGTCAGCTCGCGGGCGGCATTGTTGGCGGCCAGCTTCAGCGCATTGCCACGCGCCTCGTCCTCGGTGGGGCCTACGCCGGCAAACTGCACCGGGCCCACAGAGGCAATGGTGTCGGGAATGGTCTGGCTGATATCGAGCAGCTTGGCGTTGACCGAGACGGCCACGCGCTTGAGGCCAGTGTTGGGATCGGTGTCGGCCATGCCCACATCCAGTGTGCCCAGAGCCACATAGGGGATCTGCGCCACGCGCATGCCGCGCACCAGCGATGCCAGCGTGGCGGGCTTGAGGTCCATGCCCGACTTGTAGTCTTCCTCGACCGTGGCGACCTTGAACTGGCCGTCGGTGTAGGGCTCGACCATTGCCGCCTCGGACACCTTGAAGCCGGCGCGGGTGAAGGTCGACGAGAACACCTGGCCCAGGTTGGCGCTGGGCAGCAGGCGGAAGGTGGATTCATTGGCACGGCGCGTGGTGCTGCCACCGGTCTCAGTCGATGCAGTGTGCTGCATGGAGCCCGACATCTTGCTGGACGTGGAAGCATTGGTGTTGATCTGGCCACGGCCGAAGGATTCGCCCTCCGAGCCCTTCTCCGACACCTGCACATCAGCCTTGAAGTTGGCCTTCTGGTCTTCGCGCTTGTAGATGCGATCGTCAAAGATGCGGGTGCTGTCGACCTGGCGCGAGACGAACATGAAAGCCAGCGGTGAGCGCGCAGCCGCCCCACCCTTGACCACGGCCGAATTGGACTTGACGGCATTGCGCAGGTTGGCCACGTTCAAGGACACGCGCACGGTCACCGTGTACTGCTTGCGGTCCTTGGCTTCGTCTTCGGCCAGCGGTGTGGTTTCCAGAATGTAGCGGTCGGGGTCGACCACGATCTTCTCCCGAATGGCATCAAAGTTCTCTGCCTCGGACTGGCCCGCTTCGGCGTAGTAGAACTCCACCGCCTTGAGCTGTGCGGCCAAGGTGGCACGCGCCTTGTCGTCGGCCGTGGCTTCGCGGCCCTGGTAGGTCACCGTGGCCTTGCCCTTGGCTTGCTGCACTTGGGCCAGGGCGCTGCTGGCCACCAGCGCTGCCATGGTGCAGACCAGAAATTTCTTGATTACTTGCATAGATTCATCAACTTGGTAGTTTTTTCAATTTGCGCGTCAATATCGGATGCCGAGGCCGATTTCTTGATCCAGCCGCTGTCTTTGCCCGCCATCGTTTCGGCCAGCTTCACAAACATGCCATTGACCGAGTCGTAATAAGCGGGGAAATCATCCACATAGGTCTGCGAGGCAGGAATCACCTTGGTCTCGCCATTTTTCAGCGAGGTATTCAGATAGACCGTAGCGGACAGCGGCTCATGGATCTTGATATCGGCATAGGTGCCATAGACAAAGGAGGCGCCGCCTGCGCTTTCGCTGAACTTGATTTTCTTGACATTTTTCAAGTCAACCTCGATTTCATAATCGGGCTTAGGCAAACTCAGGTTGAATACATCGCCATCCATTACCTGCATGGACATTACATTGCCCACCGCATAGCCCTTGGTATAGGGCACCATGGGCACACCCACCCGGGTGGAGATGGCCTCGGACACCAGGTCGGCCGCCCAGGTTTCGGCAGCAGCCGGGCTGGCTTTCAGATAATCGGGCAGCACGCCCAGCATCTCTGGCGCCAGGCTGGCCCGGGTGACCTGCACATAGCGCGGCACCTGGCTGGGCAAGCTGGCCGCAGCCATGGCGCTGGCATAGCGGCTGAACAGCCCCGGCTTGTTGTTGCCGCCCTCATAGACCAGGCGTACCCGCTCCAGAATCTCTTCGGGGCTGGGGTCGTGGCGGAAGTTGTCCACATAGCCAAAGCTGACCGGGTAGGAGCGCAGCACGCTCATCGACTTGAAATCAAAAAACAGCGCCTGCCCGCGCAGCAGCACAAACAGCTTGCGGATGTTGCCGAAATGCTCGACCGACACCGTCTCCGAACTGATCAGCAACGAGGCGACCAAGGCCTGGTCACTGCCCTGGAGGCTGTCCAGCGGAGCCGTGGATATCTGAAAATTGGGAGGCTGGTTGACCGCAATATATTCATAGCTGCGCTTGAATAAACTGCTATTGGCTGCCTTGAGCTGCTTGTCGATCTGGATCGAATAGGGAAAGCGTTGCGCCAAGCCTGCGGCATCGCCAGAAAATGCCACACCCGCAAATGCGACTTCTCTTGTCTGCCCCTGCGAAACCTGTGCCACCAACGCCAAACTGCAGGCCAGCATCAAGTGCCTGAGCGCCTTGTAGATATACATTCTTTTAACTCCATCGCCACTTGCCCCGCGCAGTATACAGATGTTAAAGCATGTATTGTTGGTTTCTACACGAAACAGAACGATGTTCCATGTCGTCTATCAAGCCAATCAATCACAAGTAAGTAAGTGCGAACAAATAATCTTTGTATGTATATTCCAGGTTTTCAGATGCACCATAGAAAAATACTTGCCTGAATATGCCGGCGGTACCTATTTACCGCATTGAAATACCCGCCATGGACCAAAGCACTTACCGCGCCATCGGCTACACAGCCCTGGCCGCCGCACTCAACCGCTAGCAGCAGCGCCCCATCGCCGAGCTGTTGGCCTGCGTGGATTTGCCGGCTGAATCGTCTTTGGTCACGGTGGACGGCGAGGAGGTATTGGTGGATATAGCTGTACGCTGGCTGAATGCCAAGCGCAACGCCTTGCTGATCCAAGGCTTCTCCCATGGCAGCAGCCACTTGCACATCGAGCGGGTCGAGGAGCAGCTCGTTTTGCCGCTGCAACGCGCAGAGCCATGACCATGCCCCGGCACGGCCGGGACCAGCATGGCTACAGCGGTGCCGCTGGATGGGCCTAGTCCTGCGCTGCATAGGCAGCCATTTGCGCGGTGAGCCAGTCCATCGCCTCGGCCTCCTCCACAAACAACTCGGCGGTGATGCCCAGCAGCTTGCCGGCGGGGAATTGCTTGAGCGTTTCGTACTCGGAGGCGGGCACCACGGTGGCCATCGCCATCACCGCGCCTTTCAGGCGGGGCACGGTGTTCTGCAGCCAGGCCTTGGCAAGCGGGGCGCTGCCTTCGGGGTGCTGCAGGGCGGCGGCGCTGCGGTAGATGCGCAGCAGCGCAAAGGGCTCCTTGCGCGCCAGCCAGAGGGCCCAGTCATCGAGCTGGCTGCTGTAGTGCTGCAGGTCCATCGCCTGGTCGTAGACGCAGCGGACCAGGGGCCAGCGTTGAAGATCGCATGTCATAAAGAATTTCCTGAAACCTGGGGAGTGCGCGCATACCAGCGGGGCGCGAGCACCAGGCCCAGCAAGGCCAGTGCGGCGCAGACCGCGAATGACCAGCTGTAGCCTAGGTGGTGGGTAAAGGCGCCGGCGCTAAGGCCAAACACAATGGCGCAGAGCGCATCGCTGCACTGGAGCAAGGAGAAATCGGTGCCCGGCTGCTGGGGCGAGCACCAGTCCATCATGGCGGTGTAGAGCACGACAAAGCCCAGAGCCATCGTCGTGCAGAACAGCAGAAAGATGGCGGCCAGCACGGTGCTGGAGCGCAGGCCCGATGCCTCGATGGCCACATAGCCCAGCTGTATGGCGAGGTACAGGCCCAGGCAGATCTGCAGCAAGGGCCGCCGGCCCAGGCGCTTGAGCAGCCAGCCGCCCAGCACTGCACCCGCCACACCCGCCAGCGCAAGGCCCGCGCCCGAGAGCAGACCCACCGAGCCCAGCGGCATGCCCCGGTCGAGCAGATAGGTCAGCATGATGGCGGTGAACCAGCGCGTGGAGGCCTGGCAGGCGATGACGGTGGCCATGCCCCAGCGCATGCCGGGACGGCGCCAGGCGGCTTTCAGGCTGGGCGCGGCGTCGTTGGCTACGGCGATGACTCCGCCTTGCAACCCGCGCCGGGATGCCCAGAGCGTGGGCGCCGTAAACAGCAGCAACAGCGCGCTGAGATAGAGCATGCCGCTGCGCCAGTCCGTCGCGTTGACGACGACTACCAGCATGCCGCCGCCCAGGATGTAGCCGCTGTAGCTGCCGCCAATCTGCATGGTGTTGCCCCAGCGGCGCTGGTCGGCTGCGAGCATTTGCACGGCCATGCCATCGGTGGCGATGTCCTGCGTGACCGACAGCAGCATCAGCCCGAGCAGCAGCACGATCACAGCGCCCCATTGCGACTGCAGCGGCAGCAGGCTCAGCGCCAGCACCCCAACGAGCAATGCACATTGCAAGGCACGCGCCCACTGCAGGCGCCGATGCGCGCTGCCCTGCGCGGCGCGGTCCATCGCCGGCGCCCAGAGGAACTTGATGGCCGAGGGCAGAAACAGCAGGGACAGAAGGCCAATGACATCCAGGCCCACGCCCTGGGCGCGCAGCAGCACGGGCATGGCCTCATGCACCAGGCCGCCCAGCAGGCCCTGGGTGGCGTACAGGCCGCCCAGCAGCGACAGCATGCCGCCTAGGCCGAGCGTGGACGGGGCCAGACGCACACGGGTGTCAGAAGCGTACATTCAAGCGCGCTCCCAAGCTTCGGCCACGGCCCAGTTGGTAGGCCGTCCCCAGGCCCATCGATGCGGCATCAAAGGCATAGACCGCATAGGTCCTGTCCGTGGCATTGTCGACAAAGAAGTCGGCCGTCATCTGCGGGTTGATCTTCCAGCTGACGCCCAGATCCAGCAGCGCATAGCCGCGCTGTGCAATGCGGTTGTCCATGTCGAAATAGGTCTTGCCCACGTAGCTCACGCCCATGCGCGGAGTGAGCTTGCCGCCCCCGGCCAGCGGGATGCCGTATTCCACGCTCAGGTTGGCGGTGGCCTTGGGGGCATAGGGCACGGTGTTGCCGCTCAGGTCGGTGCCGCTACTACCGCTCGGGTCGCGATAGTTGTGCAGCTTGGAGCTGTTGAGGGCCAGGCCCGTTTTCAGGTGCAGTTGGCTGCTGGCTTTCCAGTCCACGTCGATGCTGGCGCCCCGTGTGCGGGCATCGCCCACGTTCTGCAGGTACTGGCCTTCGACCGGGCCGACCGACAGCTGGTAATCCTTGATGCGCATCAGGTAGGCGGCGGCGCGCAGCTCCAGCGTGTTGTTCAGCATCAGCGCCTTGAAGCCCAGCTCAAAGTTGTCCGCCTTTTGCGGCTGGTAGGAGAAGGCAATGTTCTGCGGCGTCACGGCGCGGGTGAAGCCCCCTGCCTTGAAGCCCGTGCTGTAGAGGCCGTAGACCGAGACATCCTCCGTCAAGCGCAGGCTGGCACCGACCTTGGGCGAGGTCGATTGGAAGGACTTGTTGCGCTGCAATGCCGTGTCCTGCAGCCGCGTGTCCACCTTGGCCTGCTCACGCTCGCTGCGCAGGCCGGCAGTCAGGTCAAGCCGGTCGGTCGCATGCCAGGTCGCATCGCCATAGAGCGCATAGGAGCGCAGGTTCTGCTGGGAGCTGAGCGCATAGGCCGGCACATTGCGCTGAAAGTCGATGTCCTGGTAGTAGGCGCCCACCACATAGTCCAGCGCACGGTCCTTGCCGGGCTTGGTGGCCAGGCGCAGTTCCTGGCTGAAGGTGGTCTGCAGCTCGGGGGGATAGCTGCCAAACACCGTGCGGTCAAAATCGCGGTCCTGGTAGCCGGTGAGCGCACTGAAGGTGTAGCCGCCCAGGTCATAGTTCAGATGCAGGCCGTAGCTGCTGGTGCTGAGCCGGTAGTACGAGGGCACGGGCAGCACCTCGCGCGAGCGCTTGCTGGGGTCCACGGCGAAATACTCCTCATCGGTGGAGCGCTTGCTGTGCGCGGCCGTGAACATCACATCCAGCGGGCCACCGGTAGGCGCATAGCGCAGCCGAAAGCGGCCATTGAGGTCATCGCTGTTGCCGCGCCGCTCGCCCGTCTGCATCTCGTGCAGGTCGCCCCGGGTATTTTGCGAATCGATGGCCACATCGGCGTAGAGCATGTCTTGCACGATGGGGGCATTGAGCAGCAGGCTGGCGCCCTTGTCGCGGTTGCCGATGTTGCTGCTGAGGCTGCCGCGCAGCTGGTTGTCCGGCTTGCGCGTGACGATGTTGACCACGCCGCCCACCGCGCCCCGGCCGTAGAGCGTGCCCTGCGGGCCATACAGAATCTCGACCTGTTCCAGATCACCGGGCAGCAGTTGCGACAGCAGTGCATAGTCCTGCGGCAAGCCATCGACATACAGCTGCGCGGCCGGGTTGTAGAAGTCGGGCGAGGACTGGCCCCGGATGGTCAGGTTGGAGTAGGCCCGGTTGGAGCGCTGGCGGATGTTCACATCGGTGAACACGCGGTCCAGGTTGTCTACCTTGCGAAAGCCCCGGGGGCCCAGCTCCTCAGAAACCGCCACATCCGCAGCGCCGATCAGCTCCCGGCTGCTTTGGCCGCGCTTGGTGGCGCTCACCGTCACCACGGGCAAGGAGGCGCTGTCATCGGCAGAGGGATCGGTGGCAGGCTGGGCCACCGCTTGGGTGGCCAGAAACGGCAATAAAGCCCAGTAGGCTTGGCGCTGCATGGAGGAACTCGCTCATCAGTTGAAAGCCGTAACGATAGAAATACCGGGCGCTTTTGATGAGCACAATGCGGCGGAAATTAGCACCATCAGAAACATTAATGATATTTATTCTCGTTAAGATGCCGCATGCCCCGCAAAGCCCTGCTCCGCCAGACCATCCTGAACCATACCGACCCGGCCGAGCCGCAGACGGGTGCCACCTGGAGCAGCCTGGAAGGACCGGTACGCGTGGGCCGCGTCAGCCGCGTGACCGAGGCCGAGTTGCGCCTGCCCTCGGAAGCCGCTGCGCCGCATTTCTCGCTATTGCTGCTGCTGGAAGGGCAAGGGCATTTCTACATGCCCGATGCACAGGAGAGCAAGCAGGGCCGCTACCTGGAGTTTCTGCCAGGCCACTGCTACCTCAGCTGCAGCTACCAGCCCTTTCGCTGTGAAGACTATGTGCCGGCCAACATCAGCTTCCGGGCGATTTTTCTGCACTTTCCGTTGGCCTTGCGTGGCGTGGTCGAAGGTGGTGCACCCGCCAGCCATGCTGCCGCCCAGGTGCTGGCCCACCGCGATGGCCATGCCTGGATTGCCCGCCTGGCGATGGCGCCCGCCATCCGCAGCTTTGCCAGCCGCTTGATGGCGCAGGGCCTGCCGCAGCAGCCCCTGGAGCTGCTGCAGGTGCAGTACCGCTCGCTGGAGATTTTGCATTCGGTCGTCAGCAGCCTGCTGCTCAAAGATGCGGCGGACATGGCGACGGCCACCACGGCCTCCGCCACTGCGCCACCGGCTGCATCCGCACAGCCCCACCTCTCCAGCCGCGACCGCCGCCAGCTGCTGGAGGCACGCCGCTTTATCGATGCCCACCTGGCCGAGCCGCTGCGCCTGGCCGATGTGGCAGCCGCCTGTGGCCTCAGCGAATCGACCTTGAAAACCGGCTTCCGCGTGCACTTTGACAGCAGCGTCTATGACTATGTGATCCAGCAGCGCTGCCTGCAGGCGGTGCGCCTGCTGCGCGATACCCCCCTGAGCGTGCTCGATGTCGCACTGCGCTGCGGCTTCTCCAGCGCCAGCCTGCTGGCCCGGCATTTTCGGGCGCATGTCGGGCGCACGCCCTTGCAGGTGCGCCATGGCTGAGGCGCTGATCAGCAGCGCCTCAGACAAAAAAATGCCACCTCGGTTGGCTGAGGTGGCACAAGGCCGGTAGGGCATGGGGGTTTGGACTACCGGCGAGAAGAGGGACTGATGGGGTAGATGGGATTGATGGGGTTGATGACTCCTGTCTGAGCGAATCAGAAGGCCGCAGGCCGCCATTTGAGCAGGCGTTTTTCCAGGCGGGTCAGCAAGAAGTCGGCGCCCAAGGCCACCACCGCTAGCACGATCATCGCGGCGAACACGCCGCTGGCGTTGAACGCGCCCTGCGCGGTGGAGATCAAGAGGCCGATACCTTCCTTGGCGCCGAGGAACTCGCCCACCACAGCGCCGACCAGCGCAAAACCAAAGCTCACATGCAGGCTGGCCAGAATCCAGGACATGGCAGAAGGAATGACCACCGACAGGGTGACCTGGCGGGGCGATGCACCGAGGATCTGGGCATTGGCGATCATGTACTTGTCGGCTTCACGCACGCCCTGGAAGGCATTGGCAAACACCACAAAGAAGACCATCACAACAGCCAGCGCCACCTTGGAGGCCATACCCAGGCCCAGCGCAATCACAAACACGGAGCCCAGCACCACGCGGGGGATGGAGTTGGCGATCTGGATATAGATGGAGAACACATCAGACAGCAGCTTGTTGCGGCCCAGCACGATGCCGCAGATCACGCCAGCGATGGAGCCAATCAGAAAGCCGATCACCGTTTCTTCCAGCGTCACCAGCACCTGCTGCCACAGCGGGCCTTGCGATGTGCCGTCGCGCATCCACTCCACGATCTGGTTCCAGATCATCGAGGGCATCGAGTAGAAGAAGGGGTCGATCCACTGCATGCGTGCCGAGACTTCCCAGCCGCCGAGGACCAAAACCAGCACCAGCAGGCGCAGGCCGAGGATGAGGGCCTTGCGGCGCTTGATGGCGGCTTGCGCAGCTACCGATTCCTGCGCCAGCGCGGCATCGCTGACGGCAGCGGGGGTGTGGTCTGCCGCAGCCGACGCGGGTGTCGGGCTGCGGGAGGCGGCGGGGTTCATGGTGAGTTCAGACATGGTGTGTTCCTTGCCTTGTGTTTACTGGATATGGACTTCTTCGCGCAGGTCATCCCAGATGCGCTTGGACAGGTCGATGAACTGCGGGTCGTAGCGCACCTCGCTCATCACGCGGGGGCGCGGCAGGTCGATCTCGTACACGCGCTTCAAGGTCGCGGGGCGGGCCGTCAGCACAAACACGCGGTCGGCCAGCGCAATGGCTTCTTCCAGGTCATGGGTCACAAACACCACCGAGCCACCGGAGGCCGACCACAGGCGCAGCAGCTCGTCCTGCATCAAGGTGCGGGTCTGCATGTCCAGGGCCGAGAAGGGCTCGTCCATCAGCAAGATTTCCGGCTGGTTGATGAAGGTCTGCGCCAGCGCCACCCGCTTGCGCATGCCGCCCGAGAGCTGGTGCGGGTAGTGGTTGCCAAAGTTGGCCAGCCCCACGCGGTGGATCCACTCGTCGGCCAGCTTGAGTGCTTGCGCACGCGGTGTGCCGCGAAAGATCGGGCCGGCGGCCACGTTGTCGCGCACCGATTTCCAGGGGAAGACGGCATCAGCCTGGAAGACGAAACCGATGCGCGGATCGATCTGCTCGACCTTCTTGCCCATCACCCGCACCTCCCCCACCGTCGGTTGCAGCAAGCTGGTGATCAGGTTCAAGGTGGTGGATTTGCCGCTGCCGGTGGGACCGACGATGGCGATGAATTCGCCCTTGGCCACCGACATCGAAAAGTTGCGCAGCGCCAGGGTAGCGGTGCCGTCCGGCGCGATAAAGCGCAGCGACACCTTGTCGAATTCGATGGCCGCATCGGCCTGGGGTGCAGAAGCTGCGGCATTTTTGGGCTGCAGGGAACTGGGCGGTTGCTGGCTGGCAATCGCCTGGGTGGCATAGGACATGGTCGTCTCCCGAAAGGGTGTGGATGGCGCGCAAGCTGCAGCCCGGCGTGGCCGCGCTGCTGGGCAGGTTGCGCCGCTTTTACTTGGCGCTCAGGTAGGCGTTGGAATAGGTCTTGGCCAGGTCAATGTGCGCGCTCTTTACATTGGGCTTGTAGGCCGACAGCACCCGGAGCACCGTCTCCGGGCCGCCTTCGGGCATCTTGCCGTCCTTGGTGTACATGGGCAGCGAGGCCTTCAGCGCTGCCACATACAGCTCCTTGTCACTGCCGTAGTAGTCCTTGGGCATCTTCTCGGCAATTTCTTCGGCGCTGTGGCTGCTGATGTACTGCATGGTCTTGCCAAAGGCGCGGGCCAGCTTGGCGGCCTGGTCCTTGTGGCTGGCGGCCCATTCGTTGCGCACATACAGGCTGGCAGCGGGGTAGAGGCCACCCAGCGCGGCCTTGGTGCCCTCTTCGCTACGCATATCGACGAGCACCTTGGCATCGCCGGTCTTGAGCATTTGCGAGACGGTCGGCTCGGTGGTCATGCCAGCCTGGATGCGGTCCTGCTTCATGCCGGCGATGAAGGAGTTGCCAGCGCCCACGGGCAGCAGCGAGTAATCCTTGCTGGCGACGCCTTCTTTGTCGACCAGGTAGCGAGTCAGGAACTCGGTCGACGAGCCCAGCCCGGTGACACCCAGGGTCTTGCCCTTGGCATCGGCCATTGTCTTGAAGCCGCCGGCTGCCGCCTTGGTGGAGACCAGCTCCACCTCACCGGGCACCTTGCAGAACACCGCAATGGCCTGGATCTCTTTGCCCTTGGCTTGCAGGTCGATGGTGTGGTCGTAGAAACCCACCACGCCTTGCACGGCACCGGCGATCAGCTGGTTTTCTGCATCCACGCCGGCGGGCTGCGATTGCAGCTCGACCTTCAGGCCCTCTTCCTTGAAGTAGCCCAGCGACTCGGCCAGCTTGGCGGGCAGGTAGATGATCTTGTTGATGCCGCCCACCATGATGGTGACGGTGTCGTCTGCGGCCTGGGCAGCCGTGCTGGCCATGCAGCAAACGACAGCTGCAGCGATGGCGGCCAGGGCATTGCGGCGGGTAGCGTGGAACGTGGTCATGCAGTGTCTCCTTGAAGTTGTGGTCCTGGCACCTTCAGCAGCGTCGCCCTGGGCGACCGCATAATGCACCGGATAGGAACAGAGTCTAGAAACTGCACCCTTTCAGTGCGCTTTCGCTGCACTGCAGCATTTTTAGTGGTTATCCCTGATCTATTTGCGGGCGCCCGGCCCCACCCCCTCCGATGAAGATCCTTCTGGTCGAAGACAACCTGGAACTGGCCCAGTCCCTGGCCGAGCTGCTGCGCCAGCATGCTTTTGTGGTGGACCATGTGGACTGCGGTGATGCGGCCGACCAGCTGCTGAGCCAATCGCACTACGACTTGCTGCTGCTGGACCTGAACCTGCCCCAGCTCAGCGGCAAGGCGCTGCTGCGGCGCCTGCGCGAGCGGGGGGATAGCCTGCCGGTGATCGTGCTGACGGCCAGCGATTCGCTCGACCAAAAGGTGCTGTGCCTGGAGATTGGCGCCGATGACTACCTGGTCAAACCGGTGGAGGTGCGCGAGCTGCTGGCCCGCATGCAGGCCATTGCGCGGCGCCAGATGCCCGGGCGTGAGAACCTGGTGCGCTGCGGCAACCTGCAGCTGGATTTGCGCACCCGCCTGTTCAGCGTGGCGGGCGAGGAGCTGGCCCTGCCGCCGCGCGAGCGCAGTGTGCTCGAAGCGCTGATGCTGCAAAACGGCAGCGCTCTGCCCAAGCAGCGTTTGATGGATGTGATCTACGGCATGGACGAAGAGGCCAGCGCCGACGCGGTGGACCTGTATGTACACCGCCTGCGCAAGAAGCTGCAGGCCAGCGACACCACCATCATGACCTTGCGCGGTGTGGGCTACCTGCTGAAGCAAAAACTGGCGGGCGGTGACTGAATGCTGCACAGCCTTCGCGCCCGCTTGGCCCTGTGGCTGCTGCTGCCGCTGGCGGTGCTGGTGGGCCTGTGCGGCTGGTTTGCGCATGAGCATGCCGAGGACGCGGCCGACTATGTGCAAGACCACGACTTGCTGTCATCGGCCAAGATCCTGGCCGACCGCCTGATCTGGGAAGACGGCGATGTGCGCGCCAGCGTGCCGCCCTCGGCACTCAGCCTGTTCATGTCGCCCGCGCGCGACCATGTCTACCTGAGCGTGATGGATGCGCAAGGCCAGCTGTTGGCGGGCCAGCAGAATTTTCCGCAACCGCCACAACTGAAGCTGAGCGGCAGCGACAACGCCCAGTGGTATGACGCCGTCTGGCAAGGCCAGCCGATCCGCGCCGTCATCACGCGCCGGGCCATGTACGACGTGGACGGCGCGCGTGAGATCACCATCCTGGTCGGCAAAACCACCCACAGCCGCGACGACATGGTGCAGACCTTGTGGTGGCCCACGATGGAATACCTGCTTTGGGCGCTGGCCGTCGCCGTGCTGGTGAGCGCCACCGCCTTGACCCTGGAGCTGCGCGCGCTGCTGCGCATGGCGCGCCAGCTGGCCGAGCGCCCGGCCCGGGATCTGGATTTTCACCTCGACTCGCGCCAGATCCACCAGGAGCTGCGGCCGCTGACCGACACCGTCAACCAGTTTGCCCGCACCATCCGCGCCCAGGTGGCGCGCCAGCGCCAGTTCATCTCGGATGCCGCGCACCAGCTGCGCACGCCCCTGGCCATCCAGGCCCATACCTTGGAGCAGGCGCTGGGCCAGAGCCCTGCCGAGTTGGCGGCCTTGTCAGTCGCGCAGCGCCTCGCTGTTTTGCAGCGGCTGCAGCGCAGCAACCAGCAATTGCTGAATGTGGCGAATCAGCTGCTGACTTTGGCGCAGGCCGAGGCCGGCAGCGCCGCGCATGCGGCCCAAACGCCGCAGTGGGTAGACCTGCGCGCGCTCTGCCTGCAGTGTTTGGAAGCTCTGGCGCCAGCGGCTGAGCTCAAGCAGATCGACCTGGGCTGGGAAGAAAGCGAAACACCTGCTGCAGCACCCACCGATGGCACAGGTTCCTCGCCCGATCTGCATGCATTTTCGCTGTACACCAGCAGCCGTTTGTTGCCCGAGCTGATGGCCAACCTGGTGGACAACGCCATCCGCTACACCCCCCCACAAGGCCAGGTCACCCTGGGCCTGGAGGCCAGCGCCGACAGCCTGCTTTTGTGGGTGCAAGACAATGGCCCGGGCATTCCAGCGCAAAGCCGCGATCGGGTGCTGGAGCGCTTTTACCGCCTGGCCCATGACACGCCCGGCACGGGGCTGGGCCTCGCGATTGTGCAGGAGGTGGCACGCGCAACAGGCGCCAGCCTGCAACTGGCCGATGCCCAGCAGCGCTATACGCCGCCCTTTGGCCCGGGCCTGCGCATCAGCGTGCGTTTTGTGCGTGTGACCGGCGCCGACTAGGCTTTGTTGGCTGTGGCAGCACGCGGCTGGCGGGCCAGTTCGATAAAGGCGCGCACATAGTCGATGGCGGTTTCCGACTCGCGCGCACCCAGAAAGATCTGCTTGGCAATGCCACGCGGGCCCAGCCGCACGGGCACCACATCCATCTTGGCGGCGTACTCCTCCACCAACCAGCGCGGCAGCGCCGCCACGCCCCGACCGCTGGCGACCATCTGCACCATGATGTCGGTGGTCTCGATGGCCTTGTGGCGCCGGGGCGTGACGCCGGCGGGCAGCAGAAACTGGTTGTAGATGTCGAGCCGCTCGATATCGACCGGGTAGCTGATGAGTACCTCCTGCGTGAGCTGCTGGGGCTTCACATAGGCGGCAGAGGCCAGCGCATGGCCCCGGGGCACGACGAGTACCTGCTCGTAGTCAAACACCGGCTCAAACTGCAGCCCGGGTTTGAACAGCGGATCGGGCGTGACCAGCAGATCGATCTCATAGCCAAACAGCGCACCAATGCCGCCGAACTGGAATTTCTGCTTCACATCGACCTCCACATCGGGCCAGGCGGCCAGATAGGGCGAGACGACCTTGAGCAGCCACTGGTAGCAGGGGTGGCATTCCATGCCGATGCGCAGCTCGCCGCGCTCGCCCTGGGCAAACTGGCCCAGGCGCTCTTCGGCCAGGTCCAGCTGGGGCAGCACGCGGTTGGCCACTGCCAACAGGTACTGGCCGGCCTGCGTCAGCCGCAGGCTGCGGCCCTCGCGCAGCCATACATCCGTGCCCAGCTGCTGCTCCAGCTTTTTCATGCTGTGGCTCAGCGCTGATTGGGTCAGGTGGAGCACGCCGGCCGCTGCAGTGAGCGAGCCCTGCTTTTCGACCTGCTGCACGATGCTGAGGTGGATACGTTCAAGCATACAAATGAGCCATATTCATGGATTTATGAGATAAAACCATTTTACTTCATCGATTATCCGCTCTAACATCCGGGCCATCGGTCTGAGCGACGTCTTGTGTGCTTCAGATCCCCCGCATTCAACGATCGGACCCGCATGAGCAACGACATCAGTTTCAGCATCCAGCGCCTGCGTTTTGATGAGCACTACCAGCCCTCGGACAGCACGCGCATCACCACCAACTTTGCCAACCTGGCCCGGGGCCAGAGCCGGCAGCAGAACCTGCGCAACACCTTGCGCATGGTGGACAACCGCTTCAATGCGCTGGCCCATTGGGACAACCCCAGCGCTGACCGCTATGCGGTGGAGCTGGACATCGTCACGGTGGAGATGCAATTGGGCGCGCAGCGCAGCCAGGAGGCCTTTCCGCTGATCGAGATGCTGCAGACCCATATCGTCGACAAGCGAACAGGCCAGCGCACTGCCGGCATTGTGGGCAATAACTTCTCTTCCTATGTGCGCGACTATGACTTCAGCGTGCTGCTGCCGGCGCACAACCTGGACCGGGCCGGCTTCAGCACCCCCGCGCATTTTGGCGACCTGCATGGCAAGCTGTTCAAGGCCTTTATGGCCTCCAGCACCTACCAGGACAACTTCAGCAAGCCGCCGGTGATCTGCATCAGCGCGTCAAGCAGCAAGAGCTACCAGCGCAATGGCAACCAGCACCCGGTGCTGGGCATTGAATACCAGCAAAACGAGCTGTCGTCGACCGACCAGTACTTTGCCAAGATGGGGATGCAGGTGCGCTTTTTCATGCCCGCCAACGGTGTTGCGCCGCTGGCCTTCTACTTCCATGGTGATCTGCTGGGCGACTACAGCAGCCTGGAGCTGATCGCCACCATCAGCACGATGGAGACCTTCCAGAAGATCTACCGCCCGGAAATCTACAACGCCAATGCCGCCGCCGGTGCGCGCTACCAGCCGAGCCTCAAAAACCAGGACTACTCGCTGACGCAGATCGTCTACGACCGAGAAGAACGCAGCCAGCTGGCGGTCAAGCAAGGCAAGTTTGCCGAAGCGCACTTCATCAAGCCCTACCAGGGTGTTCTGCAAGCCTGGGCTGCCGAGGCTAGCGTCTGAACCCGGGGCAAAGCTCCCGTCCATGTCGCCTGCGGTACCCGCTTGCACGGCGGCTTGCGCACAATGCTCTGCACGCAAGCCCGCCCCCTCTTATTTGAAAAAGGAAATCTTTGATGTTTGAAACCTCGATTGCCGGCAGTCTGCCCAAGCCCGCCTGGCTGGCCGAAACCAACAAGCTCTGGCCCCAGTGGAAGGCAGAAGGCGATGCACTGCGCCAGGCCAAGGCCGATGCCACGTTGCTGTGGATCAAGGCCCAGGAGGATGCAGGCCTCGACATCGTCGGCGACGGCGAGCAGGCACGCCAGCACTTTGTGCATGGCTTTCTGGAGCAGGTGGAGGGCATCGACTTTGACAACAAGGTGAAGATGGGCATCCGCGACAACCGCTACGACGCGATGGTGCCGCAGGTGGTGGCGGCCTTGCGCCTCAAAGGCCGCGTGCATGCGTTTGAAGCGCAGCTGGCGCGCGCCCACACCAAGAAAAAGCTCAAGTTCACCTTGCCCGGCCCGATGACGATTGTGGACACCGTGGCGGACCGCTTTTACGGCGACAAGTTCAAGATGGCCATGGCCTTTGCCGAGCTGCTGAACCAGGAAGCGCTGGCGCTGCAGGCCGATGGCGTGGACATCATCCAGTTTGATGAACCCGCCTTCAACGTCTACATGAAGGACGCGGCCGACTGGGGCGTGCAGGCGCTGGAGCGCGCAGCACAGGGCCTCAGCTGCACCACGGCAGTCCACATCTGCTACGGCTACGGCATCAAGGCCAATACCGACTGGAAGAGCACCCTGGGCGACGAATGGCGCCAGTACGAGACGGTGTTCCCTGCACTCGCGCGCAGCAGCATCGACCAGGTGAGCCTGGAATGCATCCACTCCCACGTGCCGCCCGACCTGATGAAGCTGCTGGCGGGCAAGGATGTCATGGTGGGTGTGATCGATGTGGCGAGCGAGACCATCGAGACGCCCGAGGAAGTGGCCGACACCATTGCCCGCGCACTGGAGTTTGTGCCAGCGGACCGCCTCTTCCCCTGCACCAACTGTGGCCTGGCGCCCATGTCGCGCGATGTGGCCTGGGGCAAGCTCAAGGCGCTGGCGGCGGGGACGCAGCTGGCCAAGGAGCGGCTGGCTGCGGCCTGAGAAGCCAGCTTGACCCGGTCAGCTACTGCACAAACCCACTCACCCGCCCCCAGGCCTGGTTCATCTCGGCCACCAGCATCTCCATTTGCGCGGCGACTGTCGTGCGCGCCTTGATGCCAAACACGCTTTGCCCGGCTGCTTCGTAGATCAGCTGGGCATTGTCGTGTTCGTGGATCGATGCGAACACATCACCGGTCAACGCCTGCTGCTGGGGCATGCCGAGCGGTGCGGGGGCATCGGCCTCGTCCCAGGCATCGATCCAGGCACTGCGCACCACACGGCAAGGCTTGCCGCTGTGGGCGCGCGAGATGACGGTGTCCTCGCTGCTGCTGGCGATCAACCGGTCCAGCAATGCGGGCGGCGTGTGGTTCTCTTGCGCGGCCATCCACAAGGTACCCAGCCAGGCGCCCTGCGCGCCGCTGCAGATGCTGCCCAGCACCTGCGCACCGGTGGCAATGCCGCCCGCAGCCAGCACGGGCGTGTTCTGCGCCACTTCCACAATCTGCGGCAGCAGCGACATGGTGCCCACGTTGCCGGTGTGGCCGCCGGCGTCATAACCCTGGGCCACTAGCACGTCCACCCCCATGTCCAGCGCCTTGCGCGCATGGCGCACGGAGCCGATCAGCGAGAACGTGAGCTTGCCTCTGCGCTTGGCCTCGGCAATCAGCTCTGCGCGCAGGCCGATGGCGGTAGCCACCGCGCAGGCATTGGAGTTCAGTACCGCATCGATCTGCGCCTGGAACAGCGCCTCCGAGCGCGCATGGGCGGTAAAGAAGCTGGGCTGGCTGGGTGGCTGGATCGCAAAGCGCTTCCGCAGCCCGGCCACAAACGCCACATGCGCCGGCGGCAGCGCCGCCTGCAGGCTTTGCGGATCGGCCTGGCTGGGCACATGGGCCGGCAGCATCAGGTCAATGCCATAGGGCAGGCCCGCCAGGCGCTGCTCCACATCGCGCACGATGGCCGGAATATCCTGCGGCGCATCGCGCGCCAGCCCCAGCACCGGAAAGCCACCGGCTTGGGCAATGGCGACGACCACATCAGGCTCATGCGAGAAACCAAAGATGGGATGCGCAATGCCCAGGCGCTGGCAGAGCGGTGTTTGAAATTGCGGCATGCTGCGGACTTGTATGCGTTTAGCCATCAGTTCGGCTCAATGCCGGCCTGCTTGATGACCTGGCCCCACTTCTCGCTCTCCTGCGCGATGAAGCTATCGAACTGCGCGGCGTTCTGCGGTGCCAGCTCCATGCCCAGCGATTCGAGCTTGGTCTTGACATCGGGCTGCGCGAGGATCTGCGCAATATCGGCGGTGAGCTTTTGCAGCACCGGCGCTGGTGTCTTGGCCGGGGCCACAAAGCCAAACCAGGTGCCCACGTTGTAGTTGGGCAGCTGCGCCGCCTCGGCCACGGTCGGCAGATCGGGCGATGCGCTGGAGCGCTTGGCGGTGGTGACGGCCAGCGCACGCAGCTTGCCGCTTTTGACATGCGGAATCGCCAGCGCCGAGGTCAGCGGCATCATGTTGACCCGGCCGGACAGCAGGTCGTTTAAGGCCTCGGACTGGCCTTTGTAGGGCACATGTGCGAGCGCGATATGGGCCTCTTGCGCCAGCAGCTCGCCCGACAGGTGGTTGGAAGTGCCCAGGCCGGCGGTGGCATAGGTCAGCGGTGGATCGCTCTTTTTGGCCAAGGCGACGAACTCGGCCATGGTCTTGGCCGGCAGGCTGGGGTGTACGACGATGATGTTGGGCACATAGCCAAATCCCGCAATGGCCTTGAAGTCGCGCACGGGGTTCCAGGTAATGCTCTTTTGCAGCGCGGGCGCCACCGCATGGCTGGGGCTGACTGCCAGCAGGGTGTAGCCATCCGGCGCGGATTTGGCGACATAGTCGGTGCCGATGGAGCCGCCCGCGCCCGTCTTGTTCTCCACGATAAAGGGCTTGCCGTACTGGGTAGAGAGCTTGTCGCTGATGATGCGCGCGACCGAATCGACCACCCCACCCGCCGAGAACGGAACGATGACCTTGACCGGCTTGGTGGGGTAGCCTTCCGCCTGGGGCTGGGCCTGCGCAACGGCAGTGACGGCCAGACTGCACGCCAGCAAGGCGCGTGCCGCATGGGCAAGGGATGGGATGGTCTGCATGGCTTTGTCTCCTGGGATAAAAGGGGGATTCCGCTTTTGTCTGTCTGCTCTTGTTCTTGTCTCGATACGCGTCGCGGTGATGGGCGACTAAGCCGACAACGCCGCCATCGTGCGTTTGGCGATATTGGTGATGTGGACCTGGCTGGTGCCCTCATAGAGGCGGAACAGGCGCACATCGCGGTAGAAGCGCTCGGCCACGTTGCCGGCCACATAGCCGCTGCCGCCAAAAATCTGCACGGCCCGGTCGGCCACACGCCCGCAGGCTTCGGATGCAAAGAGCTTGCACATGGAGGCTTCCATGGTTACGTCCTGGCCATCGTCGCGCTTGCGCGCGGTCTCCAGCACCAATGCGCGGGCGGCATGCACGTCGGTATTGCTCTCGGCAATCAGCTGCTGCACCAGCTGGAACTCGCTGATCGGCTGGCCAAACTGCTGGCGGCGCTGCGCTTGCAGGGCCATCTCCTGCACCAGGCGGATGGCGGGCCCGACGCAGAGACCGGCCAGGTTGATGCGCTGCTTGTTGAGGGCGCGCATGGCCGTGCGAAAGCCCTTGCCCTCCAGGCCGCCAACGATGGCGCTTTCATGCACGCGCACCTGGTCCAGCACCACCTCGCCCACGGGCGAACCATGCTGGCCCATCTTGCGCATCGCCGGTGGTGTAGATAGCCCGGGCGTGCCGCGCTCGATCAAAAAAGCGCTGATGCCGTTGGCGCCCTTGCTGCCGGGCTCGGACCGTGCAAACACGGTGAACAGGTTGGCAATCGGCGCATTGGTGATGAAGCACTTGCGCCCGCTGATCACAAAATGCTCGCCATCGCGCACAGCCGTGGTCCGCAACGCGGTGGCGTCCGATCCGGCCTCGGGCTCGGTCAGCGCAAAGCAGCCCGTTACCTCTCCGCTGGCCAGCAGCGGCAGGTATTTATCCTTTTGCGCTTCGGTGCCATCGACCACCAGCGACTCCGACGCAATACCGGTGTTGCCACCAAAGCGCGCGCGGAAGGTGGTCGCTACCTGCGAGACCTCGATATTGACCAGCGCCAGCTCCTCGGTCGTCAGCCCCGCGCCGCCATAGGCCGCTGGGATGCTGTGGCCAAACAAGCCCAGCTCGCGCATGCGCTGCACCACCGGCTCGGGGATCAGGTCCTGCTCATCGACCTGCACCTCGATGGGCTGGCATTCGTTGCGCAGAAAGCTGCGCAGCTCAGCCAGCAGGGCTTCAAACGTCTGGGGGTCTCGGATCATCACGCTTCTTTCTATGGCGGGTGGTGGATCGGCGCTGGCGGCAAGGCTTGGGCGGTGGGCCCTAGCGCATACCCAGCGCCAGCTCCAGTTGAAAAACGGCTTCCTTGAGCAGCGGTGCCACCTCGCGGGTGAGCAGATTCTTCGATGCCCGGTGGGTGGACAAGGTGCAGTTCAGCGCGACGGGCAAGCCACCCAGGTGGGTGCGCACCGGCACGGCAATCGCATGGATCTCCTTGCGCCAGTCGCCCTTGGAGTGGCAGTAGCCCTCGTCCTGGAAGCGCGCTACATCGGCCTGCCAGTTGGGCAGTTGGGCGTCGTACTCGGCGCGGTCCTTGACCTGGAGGTAATTGAGGATGGCGCGCTGCTCGGCCGCCGGGCAGGCCAGGATCAGCGCCCGGCCTATGGCGCTGGACAGCAGCGGGCGGGTGGAGCCGATATCGGGCAGATGCTGGTTGGTGGAATCGGCCCGCACCGAGTCGATATAGACCACCAGATCGCGGTCACGCACCCCCATGTTGACGGTGCAGCCGGTGCTGCGCGCCAGCGACTCCATCAGCGGCTTGGCCGCTTGGCGCACCTGCAGGCTCGCCAACAGCGGGTGGCCCAGCGACAGCACGCCTGGGCCCAGCCGGTACTTTTGCAGCTGGCCATCGCGGCTCAGATAGCCCAGCAAAGTGAGCGTATAGGTCAGCCGCGAGACCGTTGGCTTGGGCAGGCCCGTGCGGTCGGCAATCTCCCGGTTGCCCAGCACCGGGCTGGCCGGCGTGAACGCGCGCAGCACCTCCAGACCGCGTGCCAGATTCATCGAGAACTGGCGGTCTTGCGTGAGGTCATGGGGGCTGACGAGCCCGGGCAGGGAGATGGTGTTCACGGGGCGTTGGGCGGTGGTTCGTGTGGTCATGATTGGGCGGCGGCCTTTCCAGGTCAATCGTTTGAGCCGAGTGTTTCGCTAAGCGAAACATGCTATTGCAGCCGCCAATCCGCTGTGGGACAAAGCGGCTATTGCGCTTACTTCCCCAAGAGCTTTATGACCCACTCATCCACCAACGCGGGCTCGCTGGCCGGCGTCCGCATTCTCGATATGGCCACGGTGCTCGCTGCACCGAGTGGCGCGACGATGTGCGCCGACCATGGCGCCGATGTCGTCAAGCTGGAGCTGCCCGATGGCAACGATGCGCTGCGCCATATGCAGCCCATCAAGAACGGATCGCCGCTGTGGTGGAAGGTGGCCAACCGGGGCAAGCGCGGCATTACGCTAGACGTGCGCAAGCCGCAGGGGCGCGAGCTGCTGCTGGCCATGCTGGCGCAGTTCGATGTGCTGGTGGAGAACTTCCGCACCGGCAGCCTGGACCGCTGGGGCCTGGACATTGCGACCCTGCACCGCGCCAACCCACGCCTTATCGTGGTGCGGCTGACCGGCTTTGGCCAGACGGGCCCCTACAGCGCCCGCGCCGGCTTTGCGCGGGTGTTTGAGGCGATGAGCGGTTTCACCAACCTGACGGCCCCCGTCGGCGGCGCGCCGATGCACAGCAACTACCCCATCGGCGATACGGTGGCCGGCATCTTCTGCGCGTTCTCGATCGCCGCAGAAATGGCCCGCCTGCGTGCCGACCCCGAGGCCCGGGGCGTGGAGGTGGACCTGTCGGCCACCGAGGCGCTGTTCCGCATCCTGGACCCGCTGCCCGTCGAGCATGAACAGCTGGGCCTGGCCCGGCGCGGCGAAGGCAATCTGGCCACCTACACCGCGCCATCCAATATGTACCGCAGTGCCGATGGCGTGTTCTTCTCGATGGTGGCCTCGTCGCAGGCCGTCTGGCTGCGGCTGTGCATAGCCATGGACAAGCCCCAGCTGGCCGAGGACCCGCGTTTTGACAGCCTTCCCCACCGCGTGGCCCATGTGCATGCGCTCGATGCCATCGTCAGCGGCTGGTTTGCCGAGCATGGCTTTGCGCGGATCAGCGAGAAGCTCGAAGCCTGCGAGATCCCGTTCAGCAAGGTCTATGACATCGCCGACATCGAGGCGGACCCGCACTTCCAGGCGCGCGAGACCATCATCCGCCTGCCCGACGCCGACCATGGCAGCCTGCCTGCCCCCTGCATTGTTCCGCGCATCATCGGCCGCGACATGCCTGTGCCCCGCACCGGCCCGGCGCTGGGCGAGCACAACGCCGAGGTTTATGGCGCCTTGGGCATATCGGCTGATGCGCTTGCGCAGTTGCGCGCGCAAGGCGTCGTCTGACCGAACACCTTTTGAGGAGAACTGCATGAACCACTACCAAGCCATGGTCACGCGCAGCGTGGACAAAGCCATCCACTCCCAGATGGAGACCTTGCAGCGCGGCGAACTCGCGCCCGGCGAGGTGCTGGTGCAGGCCCACTATGCGGGCGTCAACTACAAGGACTGTTTGTCGCTGCATGGGGCGGCCAGGATCATCACGCAGTTCCCCCGGGTGGCGGGGATCGAGGTGGTGGGCAAGGTGCTTGAATCGCGCAGCGACCAGTTCCGGCCCGGGGACATGGTGCTCAGCCATGGTTTCCAGCGCGGCATTGATGTGGACGGTGGCTTTGCCGAGCTGGTGCAGGCGCCCGCCGAGCACCTGCAAGCGCTGCCCCCAGGCCTGAGCGCCGAACAGGTCGCCATTCTGGGTGTGCCCGGCTTTACCGCAGCGATGGCGCTGGAGCGGTTTGAAGAACTGGGCCTTAAGCCCGACAGCGGCCTGGTCGCCATCTCGGGCGCAGGCGGTGCCGTGGGCCGGCTGGCCATCCATATGCTGCACCGGGCCGGCTACCGCACGGCAGCCCTCACCCGCAACCTCAGCAACGAAGCGGCACTGCGCGCACTGGGCGCCAGCGAGGTGATCGACATCAGCCAGGTCATCGACTCCAAGCGCCCCATCGAAAAGCCGCAGTTTGCGGCCGGCATCGACAACGTGGGCGGCGCAGTGCTGTCATGGATGCTGCGCTCTCTCAGCGATGGCGGCCTGCTGGCCAGCGTGGGCAATGCCAGCGGCAATACGTTTGACGGCAGCGTGCTGCCCTTCATCATGCGCCGCGCGCAGATGTTCGGCATAGTGGCCAACGCGCCCTGGCCGCAACGGCGCAGGCTGTGGGACAGGCTGGCGGGCGACTGGAGGCCGGACTTTGCTGCGCTGCAGCCGGATGTGCGATTTATCCCGCCGGATGAGCTGTTGGTGCATGCGAGGCGGCAGCTGGAGGGTGGGACCAGTGGGCGTACGGTGGTGAGGTTTGGGGCGGCGGCATAAGCTGTTACCGAGCCTCCGTAGAATGGTTGATTTCACGGAGTGCTTGGATCTGCGATGAAGGTAGTAGCGCGAAAGGTATTTCCAGAGGTTCGGCTTCCGGCTGGTGAGACCGATGTTTTCGACATTCGTCGCACAGGCGCGTCGCTGGAGATCGTCGTGAAAAATCTGGTGGACGACACCGTCACTCTGCACATTTCGTTCCCACACTACGAAGCGCTGTTGGAGACCGATGAAGGCAACCACAGCGCCTACTGGTGCAGCGGACAATTCAAAGACGGCATCGTCTATGAAATTGCAGCGGGCGGCCTTCTTTCGCGCGAGCAAGCCATGCCAGGTCTACTCACCTCAGCTGCAGCACTGCCCGATGTTCGCGAATGGTTTATCGCAACCTGCGGATGTTGCGTCACGGTGGTCTCAAGCACGCAGCCGTCATACCAGCTACACACGCAGCGATAAACGTGGCAGCCTGATCCCCTCTGCACCTAAACGCTGCGGGTTTTCAACCCTGCCCACCGACGGCTGAGCCGTGGATAGGCGACCCATGGTGTATGCATGTCCCGGCATGCAACCACCCCGCTAACGCCCCACCACCCTCACCTGCCCATTCCCCAACCGCTCAATCCGCACCGGCAGCGACTGCGCCAGCAGCGCCAGGCTGGCGTCCGTATCCTTGAGCGACAGGGCGCCCGATAGCCGCAGCTGGGCAACGGCGGGGTCGCAGTGCAGGCGGCCTGTGCGGTAGCGGCCGATCTCGGCGACGACGTCGGCCAAGGGCATGTTCTTGGCCAGCAGCATGCCCTGCTCCCACAGCGCCGCGCTGGCTTGCACATCGGTTTGCGGGCCGATGCTCGTGGTGCTGAAGTCGGCGGTATGCCCCTCTTGCAGCAGCTGGGTGGCGCCTTGTTGGTTGGTGATGGCGACGGCGTGGCTGAATACCGCTACGCGGCTGGTGTCGGCATCGACCCGGCGCACGCTAAAGCGCGTGCCCAGCGCCTGCACGGTGCCTTGGCGTGTCTCCACGACAAAGGGACGGTAGCTGGGCGATGGGTCGGCATGCGTGGTGATTAAAATCTCGCCGCCCAGCAGCCGCACCCGGCGCTCTTGGGCGCTGAAATGGATGGCTACCGCGCTGGCGGTGTTGAGCGTCAGGGTGGAGCCATCGGGCAGCAACATGGAGCGCGATTGTCCCACTGCCGTGGCCTCGTCGGCCGCCCAATCGCGCCACTGCAGCTCTCGCCATGCCAGCCACCCTGCTGGGGCTGCCACCAACAGGCCCCCCAGCATGGCCAGGCTTTTTCGGCGGTCGGGGCGCTGCACGCTGCGCAGCGTCTGCTGGCAAATCTCTGGTGGCACCTGCGCAAATACGCCCAGCATCGATTCGGCCTTGTGCCAGGCCGCTTCATGCGCGGGACTTTGGCTGCGCCACTGTTCAAAACTTGCCTGTTCCTTGGCGCTGGGCGCTTCGTAGCGCAGCACGATGAGCCAGTCGGCCGCTTCGCTCAGCAAGGTGTTTTGCGCGGCAACCCCCGCCATCAAACAGCCTCCAGGCAGAGCACCAGGGCCTTGTGGATATGGCGGCGCACGGTGATCACGGGCATGGCAACCTGCTCCGAGATCTGTTGCAAAGTCAGTCCATCGAGCTGGGCCAGCAAAAACACCTGGCGGGTCTGCGGCGCCAAGCCGGCCAATAGCCGGTCGATCTGCACCAGCGCTTCGATGACCTGCAGCTGCGTCTCGGGCGACGGGGCATGCGGCTCGGGCAAGGCCTGCAGGGTCTCCAGGTAGGCCCGCTCTATCTCGCGCCGGCGCCACAAATCAACCACCAGCCCCTTGGCGACATGGGTCAAAAAGGCACGCGGTTCATCAGCAGCATCCACATTGCGGGGCGACACCATGAGCCGAATGAAGGTGTCATGGGCCAGGTCGGCCGCGTCGCCTGCATTGCCCAGACGGCGCCGCAGCCAGGACTGCAGCCAGGCGTGGTGGTTTTTGTAGAGCGCTTCGATGGGCGAAGCCGAATATCCGGGAGATGCCATGCGATGTCCGCGCCCTGGTGCAACAGTGAATAGTTGAGAATGACTCTCAATTATATTCAAATGTAAAGACCGTCTTTACGCAGGATATTCGCGCGGGGCCCGCGCCACAGGTCGGTGCGGTGGCTCAGCGATGCGGCGCAAGCGGCTCGGGCAGCACATACGCACCTGTCCAGCCCACCAGGCGCAAGGCCATTTGCGTCATCTCTTCGCACAGAGCCTCAATGGACAGCTTGCCGTTGGGCTGGTACCAGCGGTGCGTCCACTGCACCATGCCGCTGATGGCGAACGCCGTCACCTTGGGGTTGCCGACCTGGAAAACACCGGCCTCCACGCCTTTGACGATGAGCCGCGTCACCAGCGCATCAAAGCCGTGGTACTTGCTGCGGATATCGCTGATTTTTTCCGGGCTCAGGCTTTTCTCTTCTTCAAGCAGGATGACGGAGAAAGTGCTCAGCTCGATCTTGCGGCGCGTGTAGGTGTCGATAAAAAACTCGAAGCGCCGCACCGGGTCCTGGTCCTCCAGCTGCTCGCACTGGCTCACCGCCTCGTACAGGCCGGAAAACACCTTGTCGAAAAGCCGCTCCAGCAGCTCGTGCTTGGACTTGAAGCGCTTGTAGATAAAGGGCTTGGTCACGCCAATCGATGCCGCTATGTCGTCGAGTGTCGCGCTCTTGAAGCCGCGCTTGTAGAACAGCTCGGCAGCGGCATTGATGATCAAGGTGTCCTTGTACTCCTGGATCTGGTTTTTGGCATCGGCTGCGCTGGTGTCGGTGGGTTGAAGCTGCACTGCTGAATGTCTCCTGGTGGGCGTGGGGGCTGCGGTGGCGATGCACGCCACGGCAGCCAGCTCGCAAAACGCATGGCCCCAGCATAGTGGAAAGGCGGGGGGTTTTGCAGCAGATGCCATCAAGCGGCCATGCGTGAAATCCCCAATAGTACCAATCGATACTGATCAGTATCTTTGGGCTTTTCCAACGCGCTGCAGCGTTTTGAGGCCCATGCCCCAGCGACGCGCCAGCAGCCACTGAGCCCTTAGATACAGGAGACAAGCGCATGTCGAACGCAACCGCCACCTCCGGCGAACAGCTGAGTTACCAGGTCGTCGATTTTGGCCAACCGCTGCAACTGGCGCGCCGCGCCATTGCGGCGCCGCAAGGCAGCGAGGTGCTGGTGCGCATCAGCGCCTGCGGCGTCTGCCACAGCGATCTGCACATGGCCGAGGGCTTTTTTGACCTGGGCGATGGCCGCCACTTCGGCCTGGAAAAAGTGCTCAAGCCGCCCCGCACCTTGGGCCATGAGATCGTCGGCACCGTGGCCGCCAACGGGCCCGATGCCCGAGGCGCGCTGGGCCGCTCGGTGATCGTCTTCCCCTGGATTGGCTGCGGCCAGTGCGCGCTTTGCGCCCGAGGTGATGAACACATGTGCGCCCGCCCCGAGAGCCTGGGCACCACGCGGGATGGCGGCTTCAGCACCCATGTGCGCGTGCCCCATTCGCGCTACCTGATCGACCATGCCGGCATTGACGCCGCCTTTGCCGCCACCTTGGCCTGCTCGGGGCTGACGGCCTACTCCGCCCTGAAAAAAGTGGCGCCAGCGACCGAGCAGGCACCGCTGGTCATCATCGGCGCGGGCGGCGTGGGCCTGTCTGCCGTGGCCTTGGCCAAGGCCATGCACGGGCTGGGGCCCATCGTGGTCGATATCGATCCGGCCAAGCGCCAGGCCGCGCTGGATGCTGGCGCCAGCCGTGTGGTGGACCCGGCCGAGGCGGATGTCGCCAAGACCCTGGCACGCTCCAGCGCCGAAGGCGTATCGGCCGTGCTCGATTTTGTTGGCTCCACACGCACCTTCGAGTTTGCCAATGCCGTCGTCGGCAAGGGCGGAAAGATCCTCATCGTGGGCCTGTTTGGTGGCAGCGCCAGCATCCAGCTGCCGCTGATCCCCATGCGCGCCATCTCCATCGGCGGCTCCTATGTGGGCTCGCTGGCCGAGCTGCGCGAGCTGGTGGCACTGGCCCAGCAAGGGGTGTTGCCGTCCCTGCCACTCAGCAGCCGCCCGCTGGGCGATGTACAGACCGTGCTGGACGAGTTGCGTGCCGGCAAGGTGACCGGACGCGCCATTTTGCAAAGCTGAAGCCAGAAAGAACCAGGAGCACCGCATGAACTACCAAGTCCAATTGCTGATCGACGGCCAGTGGCGCGACAGCAGCAGCCAGGAATGGCTGGACATCACCAACCCCGCCGATGAAAGCAGCATTGGCCGCGTGGCCAAGGCCAGCCGCACCGACCTGGATGCCGCGCTGGCTGCCGCCCAGACCGGCTTTGCCGCCTGGCGCAAGACCTCGGTAATGGAGCGATCGACGTATCTGCGCAAGGCCGCCGCGCTGGTGCGCGAGCATGCCGAAGAAATGGCGCTGATGCTGGTGCATGAGCAAGGCAAGCGCCTGACGGAAGCGCGCATCGAGCTGTCAGGCGCCAGCGAGGTGCTGGAATGGTTTGCCGAAGAGGCGCGCCGCTGCTACGGCAGCATGATCCCGCCACGCTCGCCCGAGCTGCGCCAGTATGTGCAGCATGAGCCCGTGGGCCCGGTGGCGGCGTTCACGCCCTGGAACTTCCCGATCAACCAGGCCGTGCGCAAGATAGCCGCCGCACTGGCTGCCGGCTGCTCGATCATCGTCAAGGGCTCGGAAGAAACCCCCGTGGCGCTGGCCCGCTTTATCCAGGTGCTGGAGCAGGCCGGCCTGCCCGCAGGCGTGCTCGGCCTGGTCTATGGCGTGCCCGGTGATATCTCCGAGCACCTGATTGCCTCGCCCGTGGTGCGCAAGATCTCGTTCACTGGCTCGACCTCGGTGGGCAAGCTGCTGAGCGCGCAAGCGGGCGCTGCGATGAAGCGTGTCTCGATGGAGCTGGGCGGCCATGCGCCTGCCATCGTTTGCGACGACGCCGACCTGGCGCGCAACCTCAAACTCCTGGGCGTGCAGAAGTTCTGGAACGCCGGCCAGGCCTGCATTTCGCCCTCGCGCTTTCTGGTGCAGGCGCCCTTGTATGACGAGGCCATTGCCGGTTTTCAGCGCATTGCCGAAGGCTATGTGATGGGCAATGGCCTGGACAAGGCCACCCGCATGGGCCCGCTGGCCAACCCACGCCGCGTGGCCGCCATGCAGGCGCTGGTGGATGACGCGGTGGCCAAGGGCGCCCGTGTGGTGACGGGCGGCAAGGCGCCGGATGGCAAGGGCTACTTTTTTGCACCCACGGTGCTGGCCGATGTGCCGCAGGATGCGCGCATCTTCAACGAAGAGCCCTTTGGCCCGATTGCCGCGTTTGCCCGCTTTGACAGCGATGCCCAGGCGCTGCAAGAGGCCAACCGCCTGCCCTGGGGCCTGGCCGCCTATGTGTTCACCGGCTCGGCCACGCGCGGCGAGTGGTTCAAGAATGAGATCGAAAGCGGCCTGGTTGGCATCAATTCGATCGCGATGGGCTACCCCGAGCAGCCGTTTGGTGGCGTCAAGGATTCGGGCTATGCCAGCGAGGGCGGCGCCGATGCGTTGGCCTTCTACCTCAGCAGCAAGTTCGTCAGCCAGACCATCTGAGCGCGCAGGCCGGCGCCCATCCGCTGCCGGCCTGATGCCGGCCCGCTGCCGCGCCGATGCGGGCCAGTGTGATCGAAGAGAGAGAAGGATTTCCATGCACAAGGTATTGATCGCCAACCGGGGGGAGATTGCGGTGCGCATTGCGCGCACGGCCGCAGACCGGGGCATCGCAAGCGTTGCCGTCTACGCCAGCGACGATGCAGCCAGCCTGCACCGCCGCAGCGCCGACCAGGCACGCGCGCTGGGCGCTCAGGGCGCGGCCGCCTATCTGAACGGCGCGCACCTGATCGAGATTGCCCACCAGGAAGGTTGCGATGCCATCCACCCCGGCTATGGCTTCTTGAGCGAGAACGCGGCCTTTGCGCAGGCTTGCACCGCAGCCGGCCTGCGCTTTATCGGCCCCTCGCTCCAGGCGCTGGAGACCTTTGGCGACAAGGCCCAGGCGCGCGCCTTGGCCCAGCGTGAGCAGGTGCCGGTGGCGCAAGGCACGCAAAGCGCCACCAGCCTGGCGCAGGCCCAGGCCTTTATGCAGCAGCTGGGCGGGCCGGTGATGCTCAAGGCTTTGGCGGGCGGCGGTGGGCGAGGTATGCGCGCAGTGATGCATGCCGCAGACCTGGCCGCAGCCTTTGACCGCTGCAGCTCCGAGGCCCTGAGCGCCTTTGGCCGCAGCGATCTGTATGTCGAGCAGCTCATCGGCGGTGCACGCCATATCGAAGTGCAGATCGTGGGCGACGGCAGCGGCGCGGTGCAGCACCTGTTTGAGCGCGATTGCACTTTGCAGCGCCGCCACCAAAAGCTGCTGGAGATAGCGCCCAGCCCCTTCATCAGCCCCGCGCTACGTGCGCAGCTGGTGCAGCATGCCTGTCGCCTGGGCGCCGCAATGCACTACCAAGGCCTGGGCACGGTGGAGTTTTTGGTGGACAGCCGCAGCGGCCAGTACATCTTTATCGAATGCAACCCGCGCCTGCAGGTGGAACACACCATCACCGAGGCCATCACCGGGCTGGACCTGGTGGCGCTGCAGTTTGCGCTGGCCGATGGCGCCAGCCTGCAGGACCTGGGCCTGGACCAGGCACTGCCGCTGCCCCGCCAGTTTGCGCTGCAGGCACGTGTGAACATGGAAAGCATGCAGCCCGATGCCCAGGCCCTGCCCACCGGCGGCACCCTGACACGCTTTGAGCCGCCCACCGGCCCGGGCGTGCGCGTGGACAGCTTTGGCTATACCGGCTACGAGACCTCGGGCAACTATGACTCCTTGCTGGCCAAGGTGATCGTCAGCGGGCCCAGCCAGTTCGAGGTGCTCTGCGCCAAGGCCGATCGCGCTCTGGCCGAGTTCCATATCCAGGGGGTGGAGACCAACCTGGACTACCTGCGTGCACTGCTGCGCGACGCGCAGCTGCTGCGAGGCGAGATCGACACCACCTATGTGGAGCGCCAAGGCCCGGCGCTGCATGCGGCTGCCACGGCGCTGGCAGCACAGCGCCAGCCTGGTCCGCAGGGCGCCGGCCAGCACGCCGTGCCATCCAACAGCAGCGACGAGCCCGCACTGCCCGAAGGCGCACATGCGGTGCGCGCTGCGATGCGCGGTCGCTTGATTGCGCTGGAGACCGATGCCCATAGCGTGCAGGCCAAGGGCACATCAGTGGCGGTGCTGGAGGCCATGAAACTGGAGCACAGCGTGGCCTTGGGCCAGGGTGGCCGCTTTGTAGCGCGCAGCGCGCTGCTGGGCGAGGTGGTGGCCACGGGCACCCTGCTGGGCTGGGTGCTGCCCGATGCATCGGCCGATGCACTGGCCAGCGAACAGCAGCAGGCCGACCTGGATGCGATCCGCCCCGATCTGGCCAAGGTGCTGCAGCGCCAGCAAGGCTTGATGGATGCGGCCCGGCCCGAAGCGGTGGCCAAGCGCCGGCGCCACGGCAAGAACACCGCACGTGAGAACCTGGAGCAGCTGCTGGATGCCGGCAGCTTTGTCGAATATGGCGGCCTGACCCTGGCGATGCAGCGCGGCCGCCGCAGCGAGGAAGAGCTGATCCGCCTCAGCCCGGCGGACGGCACCATCACCGGCCTGGGCCGCATCAACGGTATGCAGTTTGGGCCTGAGCAATCGCGCTGCGCAGTGATGGCCTATGACTACACGGTGTTTGCCGGCACGCAGGGCTTTATGGCCCACCGCAAGATGGACCGCATCGTGCACACCAGCGAACGCCTGGGCCTGCCCTTTGTTTTGTTTGCCGAAGGCGGCGGCGGCCGGCCGGGCGACACCGACTATGTGGGTGTATCGGGGCTGGAGTTCACCACCTTCACGCACATGGCGCGGCTGTCGGGCAAGGTGCCGACGATTGGCGTGGTTTCGGGCCGCTGCTTTGCCGGCAATGCCGCCCTGCTGGGCTGCTGCGATGTGATCATCGCCACGCAGGACGCCAGCATCGGCATGGCCGGGCCGGCAATGATTGAGGGCGGTGGTTTGGGCGTGGTGGCGGCAGATGAGGTGGGCCCGGCGAGCGTGCAGACGCGCAATGGCGTGATCGACCTGCTGGCCCGCGACGAGACCGAGGCCGTGGCCCTGGCCCAGACCTACCTGGGCTTTGTGCAGGGCAAGCTGCCGCCCGGCGAACATGCCGACCAGCGCCTGCTGCGCGCGCTGGTGCCCGAGAACCGGGTCAAGGGCTACGACATCCGTGCCGTGGTGCAGACCCTGTTTGACAGTGGCAGCTTTCTGGAACTGCGCGCCCAGTTTGGCCGCAGCGTGGTCACCGGTTTTGCGCGGCTGGAGGGCCAGGCCGTGGGCGTGCTGGCCAACGATGGCAGCCACCTGGGCGGCGCGCTCGATGCCAACAGCGCCGACAAGATATCGCGCTTTCTGGAGCTCTGCGACAACTATGGCCTGCCGGTCGTGTCGCTGTGCGATACGCCGGGCTTCATGGTCGGCCCGGAGAGCGAAAAGGCCGCAGCGGTGCGGCACTTTGCCCGCATCTTTGTGACGGCCAGCCACATCAAGGTGCCGGTGCTGGCGATTGTGCTGCGCAAGGCCTATGGCCTGGGCGCGCAGGCCATGCTGGGCGGCAACCTGTTTGTGCCGGTAGCCACGGTCGCCTGGCCCACCGGCGAGCTGGGGCCCATGGGCATCGAAGGCTCCGTGCGCCTGGCTTACCGGCGCGAGCTGGAAGCACTGGAGGACGCTGCTGAGAAGGCCGCCTACTTCCAGGCCAAGACCGACGAGATCTATGCCCAGGGCAAGGCGCTGAACGTGGCCAGCTACAACGAGATCGACGATGTGATCGACCCGGCGCAGACCCGCGACTGGCTGGCCAGCATGCTCGCCAGCCTGCCAGCGGCCAGCCCGGGGCGAGCGGCATCGGGCGTATCGCCCTGGTAGGCACCCAGTTCAACACGGCGACCGAGACCCCAAAAAAACACCAGGACCGTAGGAGACACCATGACCCCCATCGCGTACCGGCAACAAGAAAAACCTTTACATGAGTACCTGCGCCAGCATGCGCGCACCCAGCCCGACAAGCCGGCCTTCATCTGGTACGGCAGCGCCATCAGCTGGGCGCTGCTGGACCAGATGAGCGATACCTTCGCCCACCAACTGCAGCAGCGCGGTGTGGTCAAGGGGGACCGGGTAGCGCTCTTCATGCAGAACTGCCCGCAGTACGTGATTGCGCATATCGGCATCCAGAAGCTGGGCGCGGTGGTGGGGCCCTGCAGCCCGCTGTTCAAGGGCCATGAGCTGGAGTACCAGCTCTCCGACCTGGGTGCCAAGGTGATCGTCGCGGCCGATGTGCTGTATGAGATCGTGCAGACGGCACGCCCAAAGACGGCGATTGACCATGTGTTTCTGACCCACTATGCCGATCTGCTGCCGGCCCAGCCAACGATCGACCTGCCCGCAGAAATCGACACGCCCAAGCGCCATATCGAAGGCACAACAGACTTGATGGACTGCCTGCGCAAGCCACAGCCCGCGCCCGATGTGGGCGCGCTGGACATGGACGATGTGGCGCTGATGACCTATACCTCGGGCACCACCGGCCTGCCCAAGGGGGCGATGCTGACCTACCGCAATGCCTTATTCAAGGCCCATGCGGCGGCAGACAACAACCCCATCCGCGATGACGACACCATGCTGGCGGTGGCGCCGCTCAACCACATTGCGGGCATGCTGATCGGCCTCAATGTCACCCTCTACACCGGCATCCCCTGCGTGCTGCTGTACCGCTTTGACCCCGTGCAGGTGCTGCAGGCACTGGCACGCTACCGGGTGACCTGGTGGTACAGCGTGGCCAGCATGAATGCGGCGGTGATGCAGGTGGAAGGCGCGCGCGACTACGACCTCAGCGGACTGCGCATCAACCCCAGCACCAGTTTTGGCATCACCATCAACCAGGCGCTGGCCGAGCAGTGGCGCGGCTTTGCACCGCAGTGCCAGCTGTTCGAGGTGACCTACGGCATGTCCGAAACCCACACCTGGGACACCTCGATGCCCGTCGATGCCATCAAATGGGGCGCGCATGGCATTCCCATCAAAGGGGTGGAATGCCGCGTGATCGATGCCGGCACCGGCCAGGACCTGCCCGCCGGCCAGGTGGGCGAGCTGGTCTTGCGCAGCCCGGGCAACTTCAAGGGCTACTGGAACAAGCCCGAGGCCACGGCCAGCACCTTGAAGGACGGCTGGGTGCATACCGGCGACATGGCCAAGATCGACAGCGATGGCTACCTGACCTTTGCCGGCCGCTTCAAGGAGATGATCAAGGTATCGGGCTACAGCGTCTTCCCGGAAGAGGTCGAGTCCATCATGATCAAGCACCCTTCGGTAGCGCAGGTGGCGGTGATCGGCATTGACGATGCGCACAAGGGCCAGGCAGTCAAGGCCGTCGTCATTGCGCGCAGGGACGCGCCGGCGGTGAGCGCGCAGCAGCTGATCGACTGGTGCCGCGAACAGATGTCGGTCTACAAGGCGCCCCGGGAGATCGAGTTTCGGGAGGCGCTACCCACCACAGGCACCGGCAAGGTACTGCGGCGCCTGCTGAAGGAGCCGCAGAAAGCGAGCGCCGCATGAGCGCCGCCACCCACCCCGTGGCAGCGCTGGACAAGCCGGCGCTGCTGGCGCTGTTGCAGCGCGATGGCGAACTGGTCACCGAGCGCCTGGCGCACTGGGCGCGCACCAAGGGCGACCAGCTCTTCTACCTGTATGGCGAAGACGATGTGCGCCTGAGCTATGCCGAGTTTGACCGTATCACCGATGCCATCGCCGGCAACCTGGCCGCTGCCGGCATCGGCCGGGGCATGCCGGTGTCGGTGTTCATGCGCAACCAGCTCATCAGCGCGCTGGCGATGTTTGGCATCTGGAAGGCTGGCGCCATCTTTGCGCCAATCAATTTTGGGCTGACCGAGCGCCTGCTGGCCTACCAGATTGGCGACACCCAGCCGGTGATGCTGCTGGCCGAACGCGCGCTGGTGCCGGCCCTCAATGCCATCGCTGAGGAACTGGGCCGGGTCGCCCCGCTGGCCCAGGTGGTGGTCTACGAGCCGCCCGCCGGCAGCCATGATGCGGTGGCGGACGGCATGGCCTATAGCGGCCTGCATGGGGAGACGGCATGGGCCGCGCTGCTGCAGCCCGCAGCCAAGCCGGATGTGGTCCTGGCTTTTGACGACCTCTGCAACATCATCTACACCTCCGGCACCACCGGGCCATCGAAAGGCGTGGTGCAAAGCCACCGCTGGATGAACCAGTACACCTATTTGTTCCGTCAGATGCTCAATGGCCATGACGTGGTCTACAACGACCTGCCGATGTACCACGTGGGTGGCGCCGTGTTCAATGTGGTGCGGGCGGTGTGGGCCGGCAGCGGCCTGGCCTGCTGGGACCGCTTCAGCCCCAATGACTTCTGGCGCCGCATTGCCGTCAGTGGCGCCACCAGTGCGGTGCTGGTGGACACGATGATCTCCTGGCTGGCCAAGGCAGCGCCAGCAGCCACCGACCACCACAACAGCCTCAACAAGGTCTACATGCAGCCGCTGCCCCAGCGCCATGCGGAGATTGCGCGCCGCTTTGGCTTTGACTTTGTGACGGCCGGCTTTGGCCAAACGGAGTCGGGCATGTCCTGCTTCACGGTCATCGAAGAGACGGATGCCAGCTGCGAATCCCCGCCCGCCTACCGGCGTGGGCAAACGCGTGAGGCGATCCGCGCGCATGCAGCCGCGCTGGGCGTGGAGCTGCTGGCACCTGCGCAAGCCAACCAGGTGGGCAAGGGCTACCTGGGCCATCCTTGCCTGTTTGTGGAGGCGGCCGTGCTGGATGAGCGCGATGGCGAATGCGCGGTGGGCGTGGCCGGGCAGCTGGCTTTTCGGTCGAAGCTGCCCTACTACCTGTTGGTGGAATACCTGGGCAAGCCCCAGGCCACTGCCAAGGCCTTTCGCAACCTCTGGTTCCACACCGGTGACTCGGCGCTGCGCCATGCCGATGGCAGCCTGAGCTTTGTGGACCGCATGGGTGACCGCATCCGTGTGCGGGGCGAGAACATCTCGTCCTTCCATATCGAGGACATGCTCAACCAGTACCCGGCCGTCGAGATGACAGCTGCCTTTGCCATCCCCGCGCACGAGGGCGATGAGGACGATGTGGTGGTCTATGTGGTGGCGCGCGAGCAGCAGGTAATTGACCGCCAGGCGATGCATGACTGGTGCGACAGCAAGATGCCCAAGTTCATGCGGCCGCAGCATATCCGCGTGGTGCCGCAGTTCCCGCGCACGCTGACGCAAAAGATCGAGAAGTTCAAGCTCAAGGCCATGATCCTGGCCGAGCTGCAGGGCCAGACACCCACCCAGGAAACGGCCACGCCACCAGCCAAGGAGCACCGCATGACCTGAGCCCGCCCTGCCCCACCTGGCCTAGGGACCCTCTGCAAAACTCCCTGCCGTGGTCTGACCGCGGGCTCGGGCGATCCGCTGCGTTGTCTTCCTTGTCAATAGCTTGCTATTGACTGCAAAAGACGCCTTGCGCCTCATCCCGATCCGCGTCCATCCCGCTTGGCGAGGGTTTTGCAGAGGATCCCTAGCGCCCACCCCTTTGTGCGATCCGTAACACCGTGCTCACCAGGCCCAAGCCCTTGCCCTGCACCCTTTGACAGCAGGGCAAAGCCACCTGGCCGAGGCCAACGATAAAAATACCAGGAGACCATTTCCATGAAGTTCAGAACCACTTGTTTGACGACCCTGTTTGCCTCTGCTGGCCTGGCCTCTGGCGCTTGGGCGCAGGGCCTATCCGACAACGCCGTGCGCATAGGGGTGATCAGCGACACCTCCAGCGCCTACGCCGATATTGGCGGCAAGGGCACGGTGGCGGCCGCCACGATGGCGATCAAGGATTTTGGGGGCAAGGTGCTGGGCAAGCCGATCGAGCTGCTGTCGGTGGACCACCAGAACAAGGCCGACATTGGCGCCACCCGCGCCCGCGAATGGTTTGACCGCGAGAACGTGGACATGGTCATCGGCCTGGGCAACACGGCGGTACACAACGCGGTGGCCACCGTGGCCAAGGAAAAGAACAAGGTGCTGATCAACACCGAGGCGGGTTCGAGCTCGATCACCGGCGAAAACTGCGCGGCCAACATCGTGCACTACACCTATGACACCTATGCCACCGCCAACAGCACCGTGAAGGCGGTGACCGAGGGCGGTGCCAAGAGCTGGTACATCGTGGCGGTGGACTATGCCTTTGGCCAGGCGCTGTCCAACGACATCACGGCGGCGGTCGACAAGAACGGCGGCAAGGTGATCGGCACGGTCAAGCACCCGCTCAATGCGCCCGATTTCTCGTCCTACATGCTGACGGCGCAGGCCTCCAAGTCCGATGTGATTGCGCTGGCCAATGGCGTGAACGACACCATCAACTCCATCAAGAGCGCACGCCAGTTCGGTATCACCGACAAGCAAAAGGTGGCCGCAGCGCTGATGTTTATCTCGGACGTGCATGCACTAGGCCTGAAGACTGCTCAGGGCATGTATGCGACGACCGCCTTCTACTGGGATCGCACGCCCGAGAGCCGCGCCTGGTCGCAAAAGTACTTCAAGGTGATGAACAAGATGCCGACCATGGCCCAGGCCGGCACCTACTCGGCGGTGATGCACTACCTCAAGGCGGTAGAAGCCGCCGGCACCGACGAGACTGGTGCGGTGATGACCGCGATGAAGAAGATGCCCATCAAGGACTTCTTCAGCGACGACGGCAAGATCCGCGAGGACGGCCGCATGGTGCATGACATGTACCTGGTGCAGGTCAAAAAGCCGGAAGAGTCCAAGGCGCCTTGGGACTACTACAAAATCATTGCTACCATCCCGGGTGAACAGGCGTTCCGGCCACTGTCGGAAGGCAAGTGCCCGCTGGTCAAATCCTGAACTCGGCGACCATCGCTGCTGGTCAGCCCCTCTAGAGAACCCAAAACCCAACAGGCCCGATGAGGCCTGCCGAGTTGTTTCATTTACAAACAGAGCTGATAGGCATGTAGACAGGGCTTATCTAGTGGCTTTCAGTATTTGTTCTCTAGCAAGCGTAAGTATTGCTGCGACCTCAGAGTGCGCTCAAGTCAAACAATTGCAAATAAATTCGATAGCCTATGCAAATTAATTATTAATCATAGATTGCCTTGCACATATAAAGCTATCTAAAACATAGCAATTCAATCAATCAAAGCAACGCATCCTCATTCCTGAAGTTTCATACATCGCTTCAATAAGCATCAAAATAGATTACTTCAATATTAATAAAAATCGGCACCTGAGATAATTGAACATTCATTGACAATGCGCAATGGGGATTCAAAGCGTTGCTGTTTAGGATGTAATCCTTTGGAAAAGGAGATCATCCATGTTATTAAATAGCAATATAAAAATATTCAAAACTGGATTGGCCATCATCGCTGCGGCTGCGCTGGCCCCGGCGGTCATGGCCGCATCGGGCGCCCCACTGCCCCGCTGCGACGCCAGCGCGCAATCGTTCTACCTGACCCGCTACTCCGGTCCGGCGGCCACGGGCACACCGCCCACAGCGGTGCTGGACCTGGCGACCGCGCCGGCGACCGGCACCGTGGCCATTTCGCAAATATGGAGCGGCGCCACGGCGCCCACCGTCTCCTCCCGAGAAATAGGATTGACACCGCCCAACCCACCATTGCCCGCAGGCGCCTCCGTCGCGGGCGGCATGGGCAAGGATGGCTATATCTATACGATGCGCGCCATCGATGGGGACAACAGCTGGGATACCAGCCCGGCAGCGGGCTGGGCCAGTGCAGCGGGAGGCGGATGGCGCAGCCATACCCGCTATTACGAGATGCTGCGCTATGGCCGCGATGGCGTGGACAACCTGGGCATCGTGACGGGGCTGGGACCCTACCAAACCGACCCGACCAATGCGGCGACTTTGGTGCCTGGCGCCATCGACCTGCGCCTGGGTCCCAATTTCAACGCGGCCGATATTGATCCCGTCACCGGCATCATGTACCTGGCGAACTTTCAGGCCGGCGGCGCGCTGAACCGGGTCTTCAAGATCGACGTGACGCAGACCCCGCCGCTGTATGTCGGAACCTTGAACCTGTCCAGCAATATTCCCGGTGCGCAGTCGGGCGACTTTGCCATTGATGCCGGCGGGCAATGGGCCTATGGCATTGCCACGACCGGAAACATCATCAGCGGCACCTCGGTCAGCTACCGGTTCAACCTGTCTTCCGGCGCCGTGGAGACCTTGGCACCCGTGTCACCCGCGCCGTTCAACGCCCCATATGGCGCAGCAGCCCGGCTGCCGAATGCCACGGACAAGCTGGCCTTCTATGGACTGGGCACACGCATCATGAGCATCCCTGCCGGCACAGTCGGCCCCAGCCAGAGCACCGCAGGGGCGACCAGTGGCGATGCCGCCGCCTGCCTGCCCAAGCTGACGGCCACCCTGGTCTGCACACCCGATGCGCTGGTCGATGCAGCGGGCAATGTCTCCACCTGTACGGTCACTTTGGACCAGGCAGCGCCTGCAGGGGGCATGGCCATTGCGCTCACACCACCGGCAGCCAACCCGCGCTATACCAGCAACTGTGGCAGCTCCATCCTGGTGGACGCCGGGCAGACCAGCGCAAGCTGCACCATCACCGCCACACCAAACACGACGCCCGGTGATGGCGATGTGACCGCAGCCATCGCGCTGGCGACGCCCACCGCAAGCGATGACTATGTGCTGGGCACCCCGTCGGCAGCCGAGGTAATGGTTCGCAATGACGACATGGCAGTGACGCCCCTGGTCAACCTCAGTTGCACACCCAGCAGTTTGGTGGATGCCGCAAGCCAGGTAGCGACCTGCACCATCAGTCTGAGTGCGCCCGCGCCCGCCAGTGGCAGCAGCATCACGCTCACTCCGCCAGCTGGCAGCACCCGCTACACCAGCAGTTGCAGCTCTCCCGTTGTCATCGCTGCGGGGGCGACAGAGAGCAGTTGCACGATCACCGCGACACCCAATACCGTCGTCGGCGACGGCAGTGTTACCGCGTTGGTACAGCTGCTCGCCGGCTCTGGCTATGCGCTGGGCCCGAACAGCCAGGCGAGCGTTCAGGTCAACGATGACGATCTGCCCATTAACCCCGGCAATGCCAAACGTGTGCCGACGCTGAACCCATGGGCCCTGGCCTTGATGGGGCTGTTGCTGGCCGCGGCGGGCGCGCTGTGGCTGCGCAGGCGCCACGACTAAGTTCTGGCCCAGAGCCACAGCCGCAAAAAAGGGAGCGTTGCTCCCTTTTTTGTTTTCCAGAGATGGCCAATGACAGGAAGATTTATCCAACAAACAAATTACAACAACAACTAAATCTATCTTCAGGAGCCATCATGCCTGCCCCAACAGCCATTCAAGCCAAGACATGCAGCTCGGAGACCACCTATTTTTGTTTGATTTACGTCAATTAACATCAAAAGAAGCATTTACGATAGGACTTTGAAGCGACATCCATAAATACCAAAGAATATATCGATTGCCATGATGGTTACATTTTGTTAACTTCCATCCCTTCAACCAACGAGGGGATCTTATGAAAAAGTTTTTGGCCTATCTCAGCATGGCCTGCGGTGTCATGGCATTCAGCGCCACCGCGAACGCCGTGCCTATGCAATGGACAGTGTCGGAGACCACCTTTGATGACGGAGGCACGGTGACGGGCTCTTTCGTGTACGACGCCGATACGAATATCTACAGCAATATCCGCCTAAGAACCACGGCGGGAACGGAGGGCTCTGCAGCCGAGTTCCGCACGCAATGCACGACGGCGTACTGCCTGGCATCTTTGCCGGAATTGCTGTTCATTGCATCGTCCAACCAAGCCAATCTCAGCAATGTCCCGTTGCTGGATATCGAACCCTCCGCTCCGCTCACCAATACCCCTGAGACCGTGGATCTGGCATTTGGCATGTCCTTTCTGTGCAGCAATGCGGAATGCACTGGAATCGGGACCGGCCTGCGCGTTGCCTTCAGCGGAAAGCTGACGGGCGCCCTGTATATAGCTCCCGTGACGCCCACCAGTGTTCCGACCAGTAGTCCCATAGGATTAGGGTTGATGGCGTTGTTGTTGGCCACTGCCGCTTGGATGTATCGCCGCCGTCGTTCTGGATACTGATGCCGCTTTTAGAGAGCAGATAGAGGTATTTTTCAACCAGATAGGTCCCAGCGCTTAGCCAGACGCCGAGAAAAAATGTAAATAATGCTGTCCGAGGCGCTGGGTCAAGGAAATGTAAGGATAAGTTATTAGAATGTAAATATTTACAACGGGGATAAGATGATTTTCAAGAAGATTGCAGTCGTAGGCGCCTTGCTCGGCACCGGTTTGGCCCAGGCTTTTGCGCCTCAGACGGGCACCTGGATCGTGACCAGCGAAGTCAATGGCAAGCCCGGCCGTGGTTTGGCCATTGATGTGCAGGACAACACCCTGGTCATGCAGATGTATGCCTACGATGCCAGCGGCAATGCCACCTTCTACATGACCAGCGGCCCCTTGGCGAATGACCGCTACTCTGCGCCTCTGAACAAATACCGCGGTGGCCGTTACCTGGGCAGCGGCGAGCTGTCGGGTACAGAAGACGGCAGCCCTGGTACCGTCTCGATCCGCTTTGAATCAGGCACCAAGGGCTATATCACTTTGCCTGGCGAGGCTGAAAAAGAAATTTCGCGATTCAACTTCGCCTATGGCAATGATCCAGAGGGCCTCAAAGGGATCTGGATTTTCAGCCCGCTGAATTCTTTGACGCCCACTTCGGACTTTTTCAGACTTGAAAAAGTGCAAGCGGCCACTGCCAATGGCAATGGATTGATCACCACGGCTGCCGGCACCTTTGGTTGCGAATACCAGGTATCTGGAGCCGCCGTAGGCACGGTCATTTGTGCAAAGGTCAGCGCAGCGGGCAGATTGCTCGGCGGCTACCAATTCAGCTACAGCGTGAATGAGGGAGAAGGCTACTACCTCAATAGCGCCGGCGTACGCGCTTCTATCGCAACCATGCACCGCTTGGCGAATCGCGCAGATACCGGAACGGGCATCGTCCTCAAGACTGAAGCGAATGACGACACCGTCGCACCATCGGTGAGCCCAGAACAGCTCCGCCAGGCGATCGAAAGCGTGGCAGCACAAGTGGAATAAGCGACAGCGCGCTGCGCTGAAATACCAGCAAACCGCCTTCGGGGCGGTTTTTTTATGAGCATGAAGCCCATTGCATGAGTTTGGAATTTCCTACAGAACGCGGCTCAGCCCATTTTTGACATCGCCACGCTTGGAGAGCTACTAAACTGGCCCACTACCGATAAATTCAGGACAACCTTTGATGCGCACACCCTACCTATTTGCCTGTTTGCCCCTAGCCTTGGCACTCAGCGCCTGCCAAGAAGATAAACCCACGGCAGCAACACAGGCAGCCGCCAAACCCACATTTACGGCGCCAAGCGTTGATATATCGACGCCCGACAAGGCGGTGAAAAGCTGGTGGGCGGTGGTAGATTCAAAATTCAATTTGAGGTATCAGGAGTGCACACAAGCAGCATCGGCAGAGCAAACCGCGCTGCTGCAAGCCCAATTGCGCGTGGCTACAGGCGCCGTAAAAAGCTACATGCAACATGACAAAGAATGCACCTTGTTTACCTACGATCGCCGGATTGATCGCGTTGATATGGAGACGGAATCCAGGGCGCTGGTCGTGACGACCATCAAAAACAGCACCCGACCAAAAGAAGGGCAGTCGATTGCAAATCGTACCCTTGAAGCGGCAACGGACGGTGTGGAATACCGCTATGTGCTTTCGCGTGAGAATGACGGCTGGCGTGTGGAAGACATCTACCAGTATGACGATCTGCTCAAGGCCATGGGCCGTGATCCTTGGAAGCAGGAGTACCAGCGCGCGCCACCCGACCTGTACCTGCTGATATATAACCAATAAAAGCGAGATCCACTCCCCATTCTTCTGCCATAGGATGGTTTGCAAAGGCAAGAAAAAAGCGCTCACTGGATACCAGTGAGCGCTTTTTGGTAGGGGCTGGCGTCAACTGAATAATCAATCTAACAAGATGATTATTAAAAACAAATAAATTTCAAAAATCTTTACTGTTCCCCGGTTTGTTCCCCGGTTTCGTAATGGATAGGCGGCGTTGAACATACCGGCTCGATGAGATCTTGGTAGTCGCGCTCGATGCGCCAGCACATCTTGGCTTCGAACACCAGGCACTCAAGCGCCATCTTCTTGGGCAGGCTTGCCAGAGTCATGGGGATAGTCAACATCCGGTGGCTTGGAGTCGATAGTTGTCAGACCGGTGTATCGCCAATTTCCTACAGTCAGGTGATCTCTCCATACCGAGACCTCGACTTACTCTGACATCAACCGAGACGGAAATTTGGAGAAATTTTCCGCTTGAATTTGGTAGCGGCTTGGCCAGAGAGCGCCTTCCGCAGGGACTGGGACAACCCATCCTGGCCTAGAAAATGCCAGTATCCGACCATCAAACGAGATGCCCACATCATCGCCCCCATGCTCAACATTCAATTTCTCTTTTAGCGCGTTGAGGGCAACTCTCATCCAAGACCGATCAACCATGCATCTGGGACGAGCTGCATAGGCCACCCAGTCTTCGAAGCCGCATAGCACCGCGCACAAAGTGATCATCATGATGTCTTCGAGCTTGTGCAACTTGTTGCGGGTCACACGCCTGGGGGGGCAGCTCGGCAAAGCGGCGTTGGGGGTGTCGAGAGCATCGCGCAACAATTCAGTTCCTGGGTAAATCTTCGGGAGCCTCCCGGGGGACATGGCGCGATTACCCTGAGCTACCATCCCTGCGATAGCATTTCCTTCATGCTCAGGCCATTCAAAACGGTTGCACAAGTCTCCCAATCGGCATCCTCCACTTTGCTGTACTTCGCATCAAACGGATTGCGCGTGGCCATGGTACGGTCGATCAGCTGATTGGCGGCGGCCTCGTCATGCAAGGCCACCTGCACCCACACGTCTTCCAGGGTGTCGGGGATCTGGCCGAACAGGCCATGAATCGCTTCCAGCCGGTCGGCCAGTACCTGGTGCACACGGTCTTCCACCGAGTCGCGGTAGCGCAGGTTGGCGATCCAAATTTCACTGCGAGCCTGGCCAATACGCTGGATGCGCCCTTTGCGCTGTTCCAGGCGGGTGGGGTTCCAGGGCAAGTCGATATTGATCAGCGTGCCCAGGCGCTGCAGGTTCAGCCCCTCTGACGCGGCATCGGTTCCCAGCAGCAACCTCAAGTCACCCTCGCGCACCCGCTTTTTGAGCACATTGCGGTCGCAGCGTTGAAACCGTCCGTCACGCCAAAAGCCGGAACGGTTGCTGCCCGCGTACAGGCCAATATCCATGCCCGCAAACTCTGCGCGCTTGGCCATTTCATCGCCCGTCCAGCGCACCGTGTCGTAATACTGCGAGAACAGAATGCAGCCGCGCTCCAGCCAGCTCTCGGACACTCCCAGGTGGGTGCCAAGCAGGTAGCCGATCAGCGCCTCCAGCTTGGGGTCGTTGTTGCCGCCTTGCTTGAGCAGGCTCAGGCAGCGCCGCAGCGAATCAATTTCCTTGTCGGTGAAGTTCTTGAAATCGCTCGCCCCTTGCGGTGGCCGTCCCACCTGCACGGTAGCCTCATCGTCGGCGTCATCATCGTCTTCATCGTCGGGTGCGTCAGGCTCCTCGCCCAGCAGCTTGGCCACGGTGCGCCGCCCGGCTTCCATCGAACTGCCCAAGCGCCGCAGCAGCAGCGTTTTGAAAAAGCCCGCGCCTTTCACCCGTTGCGCCAGTAGCTGCGAAAACTCCTCCGCCTCCACATACGCATCACGCAGGTAGCTGCCCAGTACCAACGCGCCTTCCTGGTCCTCGCCAAACAACTTCACCGTTACCTTGGGCAGAAAGTAGCTGCCTGTGGCCGGGTTGATAGTGGCCTCCAGGTAAGCGCGGGTGCGGCGCACGATGCAGCGCAGCAGCGGGTTGTAGTGGGCGCCGTACTCAGGCAACAGGCCGTTTTGCAGTTGCACGCGTCGAATGGCGGGGGACAGTTGCTCCAGGCTCTCGGGCGCAAATTGCCATCGCGTGTCTTCGGCATCCAAGCTGCGGCGGATGCGGTCAAACGCCGGGTTTTCGAACTTGGAGGGCAGCGGGTCGCGCACAAACTCCCAGCCTTCACGCAGATCCGCTGTCGGCACCTCCGCATCGCCAGTAGCAATAGCCAAGCAACGGCTGGCCTGATACCAGCGGCTGGAATGTGTCCAGCCACCCAGCACACCATCATTGCCCTGCGACAGGATGTGCAGCAAATCCCACGCCTCCACCGGGTGCAGCTGCACCGGCGTGGCCGTGGCCAGCAACATGCTTTTGGTCTTGGGGCCTATCTCGCGCAAAAAGGCCATCAGCTTGTTGGGCTCGGCGCGCTCGTTCACTTCATCGGCATCAGCATCCACCTTGGGCACCTTGCGGCGGCGGGCGCGGTGCGCTTCGTCCACGATCACACAGGTGTAGCGGCGACTCAGCAGCTGGCCCACCGCCTCAGGCAAGCCACGCACCACCAGTCCCTGCGACACCAGCCCTATGCGGCGCGGGCATTTGCCCAGCGTCTTGGAACCTTCTGACGGGTACTCCAGATCGTTTTCATCCACCCAGGCCTTGCCGGTCCAGCGGGCGGATGGCAGATCCAGCAACTCCATCAGCTCGTCCTGCCACTGCTGCAGCAAGGGTTTGGGGGCCAGCACCAAGATCGGCCCACCCTCGGGGTCGTCCAGTGCCATCAGCATGGCGGCCATGGCCAGCTGCACCGTTTTACCCAGTCCCACCTGGTCGGCCAGCACCAGGCGTGCACCGCCCAGGCGGTGTCGCTCCAGCGCCAGCTGGGCAAAGTATTTCTGGTGCGGCCACAGGCCCTGCTCACGGCGATACACCGGTGCCTCCACGGCCACAGCGGCTGCCACTTGCGTGGGGTCTGGCATTGCAGGCAGTTGCGCTGGCTCGATGACCGTGCGGGTGATGATGCGTTGCACATCCTGCACGATGAAAGGGCAGCAGGCCAGGTCTACCGCGCGCGGGTCGTTCCAAAGCGCATCAAACTCCGCCTGCACCCAGGCGATGGTTTCGGGGTCGTTGTCTTCCCACAGCAGTTCGTAGTTCAGCTTCCAGGCCGACAGGCTCTCGTTCACGCTGCCCATGAAGGCGGTGGCCGTGCCATCGGCATAGCGCAGCACCCCGGCCTTGCCGTGAATCAGGCCAAACGCTGTGTCCGGCAGCACCCGCACTTCCAGCTTGTTGCTGGTCAATGCGTCGTACAACGCTCGGTAGCGCGGCAAGGCGACAGGTGGCGCATCCTCGGGCCTGCTCGCGCACCAGCTGCGGCGCAGTGCAGCTTGTGCGGCTGCGGCTGTCACCAGGTCTTGCGGGTCCAGGTCGGAGTTACAGATGATGCGCACTGGCCCGGCAACGCTGGCCAGCGCCTCGCCCGCCACCTCAAACAGGCTGGATCGAAAGTAGCCCGCAATGCGGTCGTAACTGACGGCACCGCGCAGGCGCTGGGTCAGCACCGATTGGTCTAGGCGGTTCAGGCGGCTGGAATGGCGTTGCAGCATAGGGGCTTACGTTGAGCGCGGCGTTAAGCGTGGTCGTTGCGCAGCCGCCCAGCCAGCATGCGCGCGGCGTCAGAGTCGGCCACCCACTCACCCATGCCCTGGGCGTTGCCCAGTGCGGCCAACCATTCCAGCAGATTCACAAAGCCCTCGCGTCGGCCCCAGTAGCCTTGGCCAAAGGTGTCACGCAGGTATTGGCGTCCGGGCTCGGGGTTGTTGTCGTTGACTGCCGTTTCGCGCACGGCAAACAGCAGGTGCCGCAGGGGCGATGCCGCGAACGGATGCGGCCCCGCCGCAGCAACTCTGCCTCGACCCACACTGGTGCTTATTTGGCTTGTAGCACCCGCCCCGTCTGCGCTAACAGCTGCCAAAACACTAGCAGCCAAGGCGCTGGCGCTGGCCACGCGGGTGCCGTTGGTCTTGTCGCTTTTGAGCAGGGGCTTGATGTTGGTCACGCCAAAGCCACGTGCCAGCTCTTCGTACATGCCCTTGCGGCGTTCGCCTCGGCTCTCGATGTCGAGCGAACGCAGGTAATAGCGCTCCACCAGGCTCAGGTCGCGCCAAGCGTTTTCCAAACCGCGTGGGATGAGCGTGTCGCAGGCAATGCCCAGGGCGCGCTCAATCACGGCCTGAAAGTCGCTCTTCTCGCCCTTGCCACGCACGGAGAACACCTCGTGCTCCACGTCTTTTCCGTCCAGGTTTCCGTACTGCGTCAGCACCTTCAGGGCAGCGGCATAGGCGGCCAGCTGGTAATCCGCATCGTTGAAATTGGGCTCACCGCCTTCGTCCAGCGTCTGCATGCTGGCAATCTGGCGCTTCACCTCGTCTTCGACCAGCGGGTACACCTCGTCCAGAAAGCCGGGTTCGTTTTGCATACGCTTGCGCAGGACCAGGCAGACAGTGCCTTGCACGTAGTTGCCTTTTTTAATGCCCACTGCCTCGGTTTCGGTGCTGATGGTCCAGGCAGCAGTGGCTTTGAGGCCCGCCGCCCAAAGGATCATGCCCAGGTCGGCCCACACCGCCGGGTCCTGATGCGTGAACATGACCATTTGCAGGCCGTTGTCGGGCATGTGGCGGGCGAGATTCTTGTAAATTTCCACCATAGAGCGGCGGAAGTCTTCGCCGTCGCCACGTACTGCCAATTCAGCACGGGCGTCAGGTGTCCAATTTGGGAAAGCGTTGGTGAGTTGCTTGTCATACCAGGCGAGGAAGAAATCGCCCAATTCATGGTAGTTCACCGCGTCTGCATAAGGCGGGTCGGTGATCCACAAGTCGCAGGCGTTGGCTAGGTCGCGAGCGTCTGAAACGACCGATATGTTGTTGCCACAGGATTCAGATCCGCTTTTGCCTTTGAATGCAAAGAAATCACGAACACCTGATATTGGGCGCACACCCCAATTAAATAGGGGATTAATCGCTTGGTTGTAGAAGCTTTGTGCGAATGCACCTATCCCTCCGCTACGCGCAAGCTGTGGAGTCCATCCGCAAAGCTTGGAATTCCAGTTGCTGCATGAGGCAATACCCAAAGCGCTCGCTGCAAATAGTTCCTTGTGTCCGAGACCGAAGTTGGCCTTATTCAGCAATACTCCATGAACAAGCAATTGACGCGGGGTAAACAAATGGTGCCAATGAGTCCATCCGCGAGTGCGAATAGGTTCCTCTGTTTTGTCGCCGCCTTTAGGGATCGCCTTTGACGGTATAAAGCCTTCACGTTGCCAATCTGCAAACCGCTCGCGCAGCAGCGTCAACACCTGTGCCTCGCGCGCCATGTCTGCCGCATCGGGCGCAGCATAGCGACGCTCCAGCTTCGGTTTGCCATTGCGCGTCACGGTCTTGGCCCAGCGAATGCAGTACAGGCGCTCCTGAAATACATCGTCCGGGCGCGGCACTACATCGTCATTGGTCCAGCGGCGCAGGCCATCGGTGCCCCGTAGCGCCTCTACTGACCAGCTCCGGTTCGGATCAAACGGATCCACCACACGGCTGTCCACCACGGTGGCTCCTTTTTTGTCTTTGTATTGCTTGAACTCGACATCGGACACGGCCAACACTTCGGGGGTAAGCCGCTCCGCATTGCCTACGCGTGTCCAGCGCGTAACGATGTTGTACTTTTCGGCTACCACCCAGCTGGGGGCCAGTGGAATGTAGTAGTCGCAGCCTTCAGGTTTGACTTCTACGCAGTACAAAAACGCTTCAGCGCGTTCGCCACGGTCGTTGTGTTCAATGCCCCAATCAGTGATTTGCTGGTCGGCAGCGGCAAAAACCTGCTGCTGCACGCGCGCAACTTCGGCCTGCACATCGGAACCACTGCCCAGCAGATTTAAGCTTGCCCAGGTGAGCAGGCCAGCCACGGGGTTCAGGTCGGAGCCAAAGGCTTCGCAGCCGATGCGTGCTGCTTCAAACGGGATGGAGCCACCGCCACAAAAGCTGTCGCCCACGCGGGGCGTGTGACCAAAGGTGCGCTGGCCCAGTTGGTCGATGAGCTCTGACAGACAGGTGGCGGTTGTGCCCAGGTGGGCGTTGATGTCGGCCCAGGTGGCTGGCGTCGGGCCTGCAACGTTTTCGGGGCGCTCGCAATGCACCAGGCGCTCGGCATAGGGCAAGGCATCAAACTCGGCACGGTCGGGGATGGGGCGCATGCGCTGTGCATCCAACGCCTGCTGCTGCTCGGGGCTCAGGGCGTCCCAGATTTGGGCGAAAAGGGCTTCTTTGTCTTCATCGCTCAGGCCCTGCTTGAGGCCGCGCGCGCCAAAAAACTCCTCTTGCACCTCGGGTGTGGCTGCTTCGCGCCACGCGGCTGCAGGAATCTCGCCCTTGCAGCGCTGCCAAGTGCCGTCGTCGTCCATCGTCAGGATTTTGAGAAAAATCTCTCGGTCCTTTTTGGCGTCGTTGCTAGCGGGCATGAGCATGCCCAGAATGGACGCACGCACCAGAATCAAGGGCTTGCGGCCCCACCATTTGCCCAGGCCGGTGAGCGTTTGGCTGGCGCCGGCCTTGCGCTCTTTGTAGGCCTCGGCCGAAAGGCGGGCAATGGGGAACTGGGTTTCGATGAAAGTGGGCATGGATTAATTCAAATTTAATAGCTGCTTGCGCTTATTCAGAAGGCGCTAGAGGCCAATCAGGCCTCAGGTTCAGGTGGCGGCTGCCCAGTTGTCCACCTGCAGGCCGGGCACCTTGGCAAATTCGCGGGTGTTGTCAGAGAGACAACGACAGCTGCGAATGCCCCAGTAATTCGCGTCGTGCCTTGGGCGAGAGGCCTTCGCCTTTCACAAACGGGTTGTCGGCAAGCGCCGCGCGCAGAGCCTTGCGCCAGCCAATGCCCTTTTGCATGGCCTGGCCGGTGGTGGCCACAGTCATGGTGTAGAGCCACCAGCGTTCTTCTGGGGCCAGTGCCTCCCAGTTGTGCAGAGCGTTGGGGATGTCGTCTGGCGGCGCGTCTTCTACTGCCCAGCACAAAATACACAGCTCTTTGCCCAGCGATGGGTGCACGGGAACGGGCTTAGCGGGCACTTTAACAAACTTAGCCACCGGCAGACCATTGGCGCGCAGGCGGCGGTTGGCTTCGTCCCAAAAGGCAGGGGCCAGAGCCTGCCAGCGGGCGCGGTCGATGACGACGCGTAAAGCTGGGTCGTTGGGCTGTGGCGGCTGCGAGGCGCGGGCACCCAGGCTATCCAGGTCGTTGCCCCGGTGCTCGGTGATGCAGATCATGTTGCTGCTAGAAATGCCTTTTGGCACGTCAATCAGGAAGCCGTGGCGGGCTTCATCGGGTAGAAAGCCCAGGCCCACGACCTTGCGATTGGTGCTTGTAGAACTGCGGGCCATGATTATTGGCGCACCTTGGCGGCGTTGAAGGGTTGGTTGGTGACTTTAAGCCAGTCCAGCAAGGCCTGGCCGCTGGGGAAGGCCAGGCTGCCAATGGTCATGCGCAGACCACCCTCAGTAACGATGTCTTGCAACTTTTGTGCGATAGCTTTGACGGCAGCGGCGTCATAGCCACCCTCCAGTGCACCGGAGTATTCGACGTTTTGCTGACCATCTGCACTCTCCGCTGTGAGGCTGATATCGTAGGCCATGACTGTGCTGGTTTTTTCCAGTCGCCCAATGATGTCCCATACGGCGGTAGCGTCGTCGAGCTTGGTTTGTTGGGTCCAGTGAGCTGGCGCGGTGGAATTAATCGAAGAACGCTCTTCGGCACCCTTCTGGGGAATGGAGATACGGATAGTTTCAGAGTTGAGCCCGTATTCAGCCGCAGTGGCCATGGCGCACACCACGCGGCAATTGGCGGGTACACGGAAAGGCCCGTCGTAAGTTGCGGTGCCCACACTGGTGGGCGATGAACCATCGGTGGTGTAGCGGATGCTGATGCTGTTGGCTTTGGGTAGAGCGAGCAGCTCCACTTCATAGTGGTCGCCCCGGTTGTGCAACTGGTATTTGAGGCGCAGCTTGGCTGTCCATTCCTTCACGGCGCTTGTGCGTGCAAGGTCGTCAGGATCATGCGCCAGAAACCGGTAACGCAGGGCCGTAGCTTCGAAGCGGGTGGGTGCGGGTACGGGCGTGGAGGCTGAGGTGGGCTCGGCGTCGCCTGTTTCAAACACCACTGCGGGGGCGTGCAGGGGCTCGATCTTCAAGTAGGTGTAGCCGGGAATTTCTTCTTGCACCGAAAGTTCGCGTACCGACACTTCAGGCACAGGTGGTGGGAACGGGCCACGGCGAACGTGGTTGCCCTCTTCGCGCCAATGGCCGCGCATTAGACATGAGGCTTTGAGGTCGTCGAGCGCCGAGAGCTTGTGCAGTGGCCAGTTGGTGTTGACGGCAGCAGCGCGTTTGAAGTCGGACCAGAGCACCACCTTGGTGTCGGCAGAGCCAAACAAACGGGCCTCGGCACGGGTGCGGAAGCTGTCGTCGTCGATCTTGGTAGTGAACTTCTGCGCGCCTTCGAGGGTGTGACGCAAGGTGGCTTCACCGCTTTGGTTGCCAGCGAAGGCCAGGTCGGTGCCAGTAGCGCGCAGGGCGCTGTTGATGGAGGGGTAAACAATCTGGTCGAAGGCTTCCTTCAGCGCTGCGGTGAACTGCAGGCCCACGCGGTCACGCAAGGCGTCGAGGGCCCGCCACTGAGGGTCGTCAGACGGGGTGTTTTCAGAGCGCAGTTCGTCTTCAATGCTTTGCAAGGCACGGGTCTGGCGAGCGGAGTCGAGCACCTTTTGGAAGGTGTCGCGCGACCCGGTGAGAAACAGCACACGGTTTTTGTACTGCTGCTGCGCCCACCATTCTTGCCAGTCGGCAGAGATGGGAAGCTGGTTGGCCTGACCACCCGGGCGCACGATGACCAAGGTGGTTTTTTCCAGCTCAATCTGAACTTCATCAGGGGGCGGCAGCACTTTGATGACTTGGTAGCAGTCGCGCAGTGAAGGGGCGAAGTACGACTCCAGGTGCTCGCGCAGCATGCGGTCCACGGTCTCGGTGTGCAGCGAGAGCGCCATGGAGCGCAGCTTGGCAGCCAGGTTCTGCTGGTTCTTGAAGTACAGGCGGCCATCAGCAGAGTTGTGCAGATACCAGGCGCGGGTGGCCAGCTTATCGAGCACGTTGGCCTTGAAGGTGGACAAGTCCCGCCCCGGGCGTTGCAGGCAATCGACCAGCTGGTATTCGCGCAGGCCATGGATAGCACCCGGCGTGGTGGACAGCGACGCGACGAGGATCAGCCGCGCGGCATCGGACGCATCAGAGTTGCCGTTGACCAGGTCAATCTGCTCGACCTCTGCATCGCCGCTGTGGGCGATGTCGTGGGCGATGGCTTCGCTGAGCGATGGGTTGATGGTGCGGACTTCTGACGCAATTTCGTCCAGGTTCAAGTCCAGGTCGTAGGGGTGAATCAGGTCGATAGTGGCCGCTTTGCCCGAGTTCCACAGGTTGGAAACCACCATTTGCATGAGCCGAATCACGCCACGGGTTTGTTGAAAGCCCTCGTTCTCCTTGAACTTGCCGACCAGCTCGCGCAGATCCGGGTGGAAGGGGTAGGCATCCAGGACGCGGGTGAACAGCGTTTCGGGGGATGTGGTGGTCAGGCCCATTTGCACTGCTTCGCGCAGCGCTTCGCGGTAGGCCTCTGCCACCTTTTTGACTTCAGGCTCGGGGGCTACTTGAGCGAACAGGCGTTTGCGCAGAATGTGGTACAGCTCGTCGCCGTTGGGGTTAACCGGCGTGATAGGCACGGCAATGCGGCGGGACTCGGAGGTAATGCCTTGCACGGCGCGGTTGAAGGCGTCTTCCAGCCGGGATTGGCCCACACTGAAGTTGGAGCCTGCCAGGTCGGACAGCACAAGGCACACGTTGCTCATGTCAGCCACTGCGACAAACAGGTTGGCCAGTGCGGCGGTGGTCACAACGCCCAGGTCTGCATTACCCACCGGCACAGCCACAGCGTATTCGAGGTACGGCGGCAGTTCATCCAGGAACAGAACCAGTGGCTCACCGCCCAGCAGCTGCTTCCACGCTTCGGGTCCTGGGGCGCTGAGCAAGGGGGAGACGTAGCGGGCAAACTGATCGGCTTTGCCCAATTGCTCGGCAATGGAGCCCCAGATGCCACCTGCTGCATCGGTGCTACGGCCGTTAAAACCCACCACGCGGCATGGCCCAAGGCTGGGGGCCGGGTTTTTATCACCAGTGAGTACTTTGTTTCGAAGTTCTGGATCGCGTGCCAATAAGCCCAACGCGATCATGCTGTGCGTCTTGCCGCCGCCCATAGCTTGCGAGAGCAAAAATACAGAAGACCCCGCCCCCGATCCGCCCAAATGCCGGAAAGCCCTATCCACCAGCGTGAGCATGCCGTGGGTGAAGTAGTTCTCTTCAAAAAACTCTGTGCCGTTCACCTGTCCTTTCAGAAAGGTATCAAGATTAAGAACAGTGGCTCGGCGATCAGCAGCGTAAACGGACTGGCGTGGTTTGCAGAGAACGTGAAGTGTCATAGCTAGAAACAGAGTAAGTGTCGCGCAGGCATTGGTACGCCTTGTGATTTTTTGAAAGAAGGCGCAGGTACTGTGGATTCTTACATTTTTTGACTCTCGAGCTAGGGAATATGACTAACTGGAACATTAAAACGCATCGAGTACTCGCTGCTGCTCCTGCAACCCTTCGTTCAATCGGCGCCGCATTTCTTGCATAGAGCGCCAGACACCGCCCTTGTACGCGTTGCGAGACGCCACCGCCTTACCCTCTGCGCTTGTCGGCCCGGTGGATTGGAGCCAAGGCTTCTGCTCCCGAATGCGTGCCGCCTGTTGCGCTCGGCGTTCCGGCGTCCAGCCATTGCTCTTGCTCATGCGGGAATTCCTTCAGTTTGTTTTTTTGAAATTTATTTTCTTGCGTGCCCGTGGGTGCGGCCGGCAGGCCGTTATTGATCTGCTGCGGGCCGGTGGTCACGTTGGCCTGCTTGGCATAGACAACGGGCGGGTTCTTGATGTTGGTCAGTGTTTCAAGGGTCGCTCGGCATTGGCTTTGGGCCTTGAGTGCCAGACGCAATGCGGTTTCCTGCTGGCGCAGCAAGCTCGCTTGCAGGCCGGTTTCCGTCAGCTTCACAAACAGCGATTGCAGGGCGGTGGCCTGGTTCATCAGCATGGCCTCTGCGACTTTCAGGTCCCCTTGATGAATGGCTTGGCTCTGCTCGCGCAAAGCATCGATCAGGGAGGGGGTGTCCAACTGCGCCATCAGCTCTTCTCGCTCATTCTTGGTAATGACGCGAAAGCTGGCCATTTCCGGCGAGATCACCAACTTGGCATAGTTCAAGACACTTTCTTCCGGCGAGGCGCCATCCATGGATTGCACCGCCTTGCGCGCCAGAGCGGGCCGAGGTGCCCCGTTTTCAGGTACCACGGGGTTCTTTTTGCTATTGCTGCTCATCAATGGGCTCCTTTTTAGATGCACAGGAAGCGAAGCCGGGGCAGCGCTGTAGTTGCTGCGTCATTGCCTTCGCCAATGGGGTGTTTGCGGTGTAGAGCGTCACGCCAGCCACGAGCCCATTGGCACAGCGCCAGCGCCCCATATCGCCGTGCAGATGGATGCACTCCAGGCACAGCCGGCGATCATCGTCCTCACGGTCACGTCGCATCAATTGGTCGGCCATCAGCTCCGCCTCTGGCAGTGACACTCCTTTGTGGGTGAACTGCTCCAGGCGCCGAGCGAAGGTGTCAATCTCCTGCGTGTTCATCGCTTTGCTATACGGCCAGCACACGCTATCGGCGTCTGCCGGTGCCTCCGCAAGGGTGCTTGGCTGGCGCTGCGGCGCCAGCATTTGCGGATGCACCGCCGAGGCGTCCTCTGCTTTGGCTTTTTCTGAAGGCGGGAGCGCTACAAACGCTACGCGGGGTGTATTCGTAGCGTTCGTAGCCTTGGCAGTGGCCTGCACGGGGCTCGGTGCATGCTTTGGTAGAGCTGCTACGGGATCCGCCTGGGTTTTGGGAATTGCTTCAGCAATGGGCGCTACGAACGCTACGCTCTGGGCGGTCGTAGCACGCGTTGTGCTGCTGTTTTCAGCCTTCAAGCGTGCGAGCCAGTTCATTGCATGCCCCCGTTCAGCAGTTGGGGATGCAGCACATAGCTCTCGCTATCGCGGCGGCCTGGCATGCTCACCACGTTTTTGACCAACCAGTCATAGTCCGTCAGAAGATCGGCGGCTTTGCGCACCGCATCGGGGGTGCCAAGACCGGCCCAGTGCTTGACCGCCACCTGCCGTGGGGTGAACTGCATCAACACATCACCATGGACATCGCTGAGCTTGCTGCCCTTGAGCTTGGCCAGCAATGCCTGGGCGCCCGATGTTTCAGGCATGACAGCTGCCGCATACAGACGCTCCGCATGGCGGCGCACATAGTCCCCCCAGGCCAGCGCGCGCATCAGTTCGTTGTGGTGAATGATGCCGCCCGTGTCTGGCGTATCGACCAAGGCAAAAATCAGCGCCAGCGCAGGAATCAGTTTGCGGTACTTGGAGAGGTGAGACACCAGGGCCGGGTGAAGGGCATCACCACGAATTTCCTGCTCGAAAGGCACCACCCACTCTTCAAACAGCGCCTGCGCCTTCGTGCTGAAGCGCCACACGACAGCGGCGTCTTCACTGGCCGGCTGCAGATGGTTCAGGCGCGCGAAGACCTCCCAAGTGGACTGGCGGGCAGCCAGGTCGGGGCTGCGGTCGATGTACACAAACTCTGGCTTGATGTCTGGCCACACCGTCAGACCAAAGCGCTGCAGCAGCCCATCGTCCCCCGCACCTCCGGCCACAGCATCGCGCACATAGCTTTGGATCTTGCCGGGCTGAATACCGCCCAGCATCGCCAGGCAGACACGCGGCACATAGGATTCACCACGACCAATGCGGTCCACCGCATGCCCCTGGTTACCGTCATAGCCCGTCAGGTAAAACCCACGCGCGCCCTCCTGCCCCGGTTTGTCCATGCTGCACAGCAGGCCATGCATCTCGTCACGGTAGACCAAGGTGCCCCAGGGATTCGTCACCAACAGGTCGGCCAGCTTTTCTACCGTGGCATCGTTGATCACATAGCGACGCATGCTCGGCTCCGCTGGCGTGTCCAGGGGCTGCAGCAAAGCACGCGCCGCAGCGGGGTCCTTGGCCGCCAGGTTCTTTGCTTGGCGTTCATTGGCGGCATCGGCCAACTCAGCTACCTTGCAGTCAAGCGCCCAGGCCTCATGCTCCGCTTGCCACAGCTCACGCTCCGTTTTCTCCAGTCGATGCAAAGGCTTGAGCACTTCGCTCAAAGCAGGAGACTTCATCACGCCGGGGCGACCAACAATGGCTCCCCACAGATTGGGGACGACGACCCAGTCATCATTCGCTTTGGGCTTCACCACAGCACGGGCACCAATCAAGCTGGACAACGCCACCAAGGTGCCCACTGCGGTGAAATCCGGCGGGCATTGCATGCGCTCGGCAATATCCATGACGCAGCCTCGCAGCGCGACCGGCATCAGCTCCGGGTCAAACACGGGCACTGCCGGCAGACCATTGGGCAGCGGCACGGGGTCAGGCCATGCACGCTCCACCTGGTCCGTGTCCAGAGTGCCAGCCGGGTAAGCAGCGTCCTCAACGGGCATGGCCGCATCGATGCATGCACGCACTGCCTCCACCCCCTCACGCTGGTGCAGGTCGTTGAAATCCGTTGCCTGTTCCTCGCGCTGGCCGTCAAAGCGGGGCAGCGCCAGCAGTGCTCCCACCGCCAAGGCAGCTTCACGAGCCTTGGTCAGGCCGGGATTGCCATCCGTTTTCCAGTCATCGTCCACCGCGAGGATCAGGCGCAGTTGGGGGTATTTTTGATGCAGGGCCTGGGCCACCTCCAGCAGATTGCCTGCATTCATCGCACAGGCCACGGCATGGTCTGTCGCTTCGTGGATGGATGCACCAGTTGCCGCCCCCTCGCACACAATCAGCATGTCATTAGGCTTGCCAATGGCGAAGTAGCAGCCCTTGATGCGCCCGCCCGGCTGGAAACGCTTGTCGCCCTCAGGGCCAATGGCTTGCAGGCTGTGCAAGGTCGTGGACACGTCACGCAGCGGGACCAGCAGCGCCTCGCCTTCTGCCTTGATACCATGTGCTTGAATGCCTTTGCGCGCCAGATAGGGATGGTCTGCTGCTGCAGGCACAGCATTCTCCCAGCGCTTGGCGGCCGCAGCAGCGGCCTCCTGCTGGCGCTGGACCTTGTCCGCTTCGCGCTGCTGGGCAATGGCCTGCATGCGCTGCTGGTGAGCATGGCGCTGATTGGGAGTGAGTGTGTTCACATCCTTGCTGCACCAGGTCTGCTGTATGCCAGCGCGCCAGCAACCGAATGCACCCGCAGCCAGGTCGCCATCATCGTGCAGCACGAACCAGCCCGATTGATCACCACGCTTGCCGCTGGTGCTGTAGCGATGCAACATGCCATCGCCGTGGATCACCTCGGGGATCGCCAAGCCAGCCGCTGCGATGGCGCTTTGGAATTGGTCAATGACACTCATTAGAGCTGCCCACCAATCTGCGCCAGCAACAGCGCCGCATCGTGCAGGCTGGGCAGATAGCGCACCAGTCCCCAGCGTTCGGCCCAGTAGGCCGTGCTGCCGTCCGGTGCTGCGCTGCTGTGCAGGCAGCGCCCCTGCTGGGCAAAGGCGCTGTGCAGGGCGTGAAACTCCTGGTCGGTATCGGTCAACTGCGCGTTGATTGTGGTGCTCGATGCTGCGGCGCAAGCAGTGCCGCTCGTATTCTTCAGGGGCATTACATGCCCTCCCAGCGCTTGAAGGTCTTGGGGCTTGCTCATGTCACCCCCTTAAACCATCGCCAGCTGATCCAAGCGCTTTGCATGCAGGCGATTCACGAGTTCACGGATTTCATCATCCGATTGACCAGCGATGCGTGCGCGAACAATGGCCTTGACCTCATAGTCAGGCCAGGCTTTTGCTCTCTGCCCGATGGCTACGGGTTTTGTGAAAGTACCCGCCCGGATCGCGTTGTAAATGCTCGTGTTGCTGCGGTCGCCGGTCTCCGCCTTGCAGGCTTCAATTCTCCAAAGTGCCATAACTGTCCATCTTTCCTCGGCATTGCTTGCCGGTGTTGTGATGGGGGAAGTCTGGTATTTTCGTTCTTGGAAAGCACCCTAACTAAGGACATCAGCACCCTAGTTAGGGTGGATATCAAGTCCCTCTGATGCTTCGCTTTGCTTCTGCAAATTTGTTTTCCAGCGTTGCCTTTGAGATACCCGGTTTGTCTTTGTAGTTATCCAGCAACTCGGCAATTACAGCACTATCCGATGTGCGGCCATCCCTGGGCATTTGTATCAGTTCAAGCATGGCTGCGATGATATTGAGATAGGTGGTTTTGCTTCGTGGCCCAACAGGTTCTTCAACCCTTTTCACATCTCTGGCTTTGCATCTCTCCAGTTCGCTTCGCAACGCCGCGACCTCCTCCAACAAGTGGTCCAGTCCGTCTTTTTCGAGCTGATCCCGAAGACTTTGAATATCGCTACTGTCGTACAGCCCTTCGTACTGGCGTCGCTTTAAGTCCTGGGTTCCAGCTGCTGAGCTGAAAATTTCTTGATCGTCTTTCCATAGTTCAAACCAGCTTTCGCCGAGCGAGATTCCACGAGAGTTGCACCACTCCTCGAAATCGCCAGCGCCGATCCAGCTGTCCAGAAGAGAGAGGTCACCAGCCAGACTCCGCCTAACTACCGCAAGCTTCAGCTCACCTTTTTCCACACTGGCCAGCACTGCATTTTTTAAAGTGGATGCTGCCTTTTCTATGCCTCCAGTAGGCTCGACTGCAAAGTAGCAATGCCCACTGACGTCAAAAAATTTTTGCAGATCATCATCCCCGTACTCAACACCGAAAAACTCTCCGCCGGCATCGATGCATGCAATGTGAATGGCTGTCAGCAATCTGGCAAACATTGGCAGATCGCCATACAAAATGTTTGGATAGTCAGGGTTAATGTCCATCGCGTTCCTTGTCTCGTATCTCTTACACGGCCGCCAACGCCACTATGTCCGGCATGGCGTTAAAAGTTGTTTTGTGGGACATTCCCCATGGGAGCGTTTCAATTCATGCCTGCTTGAGTTGCACGACATCAGCGCCAGCAGCCAGCTTGTCCAAGTAGTCCGCCCAACGCTGCATCATGGTCTGGCGCTGCTTCAGATAGGTGGTGCGGTTGTAGGCCCGCCCATTGGCATCACGCACGGAATGAGCCAATTGCGCTTCGATCACCAGCGGGTCACACTCCAGCCGCTCGGCCAACATCGTTCTTGCCGTTGCTCGGAACCCGTGCCAGGTCTGAATGTCTGGCGTGTAGCCCATGGATATCAGCGCCGTGCGAACTGAGTTTTCCGATATAGGTTTGCTGCGCTGGCGCTCACCGGGGAACACCAACCCGGTGACTTCCGTATAGGGCTTCAAGACTTCCAGAATCTGTACGGCCTGCGTAGACAGCGGGACGATGTGAGGCTGCCCGTTTTCCTTGCCATCCTTGTTGCGCTTCATGCGTGCTGCCGGAATCGTCCACAGCGCCGCGTCCAGATCAATTTCTGCCCACGCCGCACCACGCAACTCGCCGGGACGCTGAAACAGCATCGGAGCCAGCCGCAGAGCTGCCCGCACCACCGGCCCGCCTTTGTACCCTTTGATGGCACGCAGCAGCTCACCAAATTGTGGAGGCTCTGTAATGGCAGCAAAGTGCTTGCCACGGTACGGCGACAACGCCCCCTTGAGGTCACCCGTGATATCACGGCTCACCCGGCCCGTTGCCACCCCGTAACGCCACACTTGCCGTGCCAACATCAGTCCCCGGTCAGCAGTCTCGACGGCCCCGCGCTCTTCAATCTTGCGCAATGTAGCCAGCAACTCCACCGGCTCGATATCCGCCAGCCGCCTCTCACCCAGCCAAGGGAACAGGTCGCGTTCAAATTGGCGCTTGGCGCGTACCGCATGTGTCTCACTCCATTGGGCTTCCTGCTTTTCATACCACTCCAAGGCAACCACTTTGAAACTGTCACCCGCCGGGTTGACGGCTTTCAGCCGTTCGACCTTACGCGCCTGTACCGGATCAATACCATCGGCTTTTTGCAACTTCGCTGAATCTCTTGCACGCCTGGCAGCAGTCAACCCAACAGTGGGATAGCTTCCCAACGCCAGCCTGGTTTCCTTGTTATCACGATAAATTTTCTGGAACCAGCGCTTGGAGCCACTCGGACTGACCTCCAGATACAGTCCACCGCTATCGGTCAGACGTGCCCGCTTTTTGTCAGGTGGGCAGGTAGCATTGCGGCATTGGGCGTCGGTCAACATGGTGTTCCCAGGGTTCGTGTTCCCCGGCTCATTCCGGTCTTGTTCCCCGGTCGCCAGAAAAAACAGGTTTTGTTCCCCGACATGTTCCCCGGTCACGGTTTGGCTGTCAATGGCTTTCTCTGTTCACATCTGCTGTTTAATCGATTGATTTACCAATGAAAAAGGCCACCGAGTGGTTATCCTTGGTGGCCTTTGTTTTTGTGGATGGTGGAGCTGGCGGGAATTGAACCCGCGTCCGTCAGCCTTCGTCGAGCAGATCTACATGTTTAGTGTTCTGATTTGAATCTCGCCCGAAATGCCGCGCAGACACACGCTGCATCGCAAGCCAGTACCCTTAGATCTTGTCATCTACCAAGGTACCCGGTAGACGACCAGCTGATGAAAATTCCCTTGCAGCCTGGAGGTATTGCTACCCCCTTGCCCAGCCCATCAACATGCTGTTGCAAGGCTCACCGGATTTAAGCGGCGAGTGCGAAACGTTCGTCGTTTGCAGTTAGTTTTTTGAACGGAGATTTACGAGCGTCATTCAAGCTCGACATGCACCACACCGATCCCGAACCCACGTCGAAACCAGGACAGCCCCATGGCATCTATTTTAGGCCAGATTCAGGCGTTTCAAGAGCTCGTGTGGAGAATTGATGACATCATCTGCCTCCCAATGCGCGACAGACTGCTTTTCGCCGAGGTAGCCATAGACGGCAGCGACGGTATGCATGCCAGCGGCCTTGCCGGCGATGATGTCGCGCTCGTCGTCACCGACATAAACGCAGTGCTGCGGTTCGACACCTATGCGGCGCGCGGCCTCAAACAGTGGCTCGGGATGGGGCTTGGCATGCGGCGTGGTATCACCACTCACCACCGCACCGGCGCTGGAAAACAAGGCCATTTGGCGCGACAGCGGCTCGGTAAAGCGCTTGGATTTGTTGGTGACCACGCCCCACTGCAGTTGCTGCGCCACAATGCAGCGCAGCATGTCGGCCACGCCATCGAACACGGTGGTGTCTTGCGTCATGCGGCGCTCATAGTTCTGGAAGAACTCTTCGCGCATCGCAGGGAACTCGGCATCCTCGGGTTGCATGCCAAAGGCCACGCGCAGCATGCCTCTGGCGCCGGATCCGGCAAAGGGCCGGTAGTCAGCCATCGGCAGGGACGGCATGCCTCTTGCCACCCGCATCTGGTCAGCGGCAGCACCCAGGTCGGGGGCGCTGTCAATCAGGGTTCCGTCCAGGTCGAACAGAATGGCACGTATGGATCTTTGCATCAGCCGGGCTTTCGGGTAGCGATCATGTAGTTGACGCTGGTGTCTTCATTGAGCCAGTAGCGTTGCGTCAAAGGATTGAACTGCAGGCCCTTGCTGTGCTGCTGCACCAGGCCGGCGCTGCGGCAGTAGTGGGCCAGCTCGGAGGGGCGGATGAACTTGGCAAACTCATGCGTCCCCTTGGGCAGCATCTGCAGGATGTATTCGGCGCCGACAATCGCCAGCGCAAAGGCCTTGGCATTGCGGTTGATGGTCGAGAAAAACACCCATCCGCCGGGCTTGACCAGGTCATGGCAGGCCTGCACCACCGATGCGGGATCGGGCACATGCTCCAGCATCTCCATGCAGGTGACCGTATCGAAGCTCTCGGGCTGCAGCTGCGCCAGGGCCTCGACAGCGATTTCCTGGTAAGTGATATTCGGCGTCTGCGCCTCCAGCGCATGGAGCTGGGCCACGCGCAGTGCCTTGGTGGCCAGGTCGATTCCGGTGACGGTGGCACCTTTGCGCGCCATCGAATCACTCAGAATGCCGCCACCGCAGCCAACATCCAACACCTTCTGGCCACTCAGCGGGCTGATGGCATTGATCCACTCCAATCGCAAAGGATTGATCTGGTGCAAGGGTTTGAAGTCACTGTCCGGATCCCACCAATGCATGGCGAGTTCGGAAAACTTGGCCAATTCGGCCGGATCGGCATTCACAGTCTGGTTCATGGCCTGATTGTCCACCATCTGCAGGCGCATCCAGGCATAAAAAAAGCCCCACGAATGGGGCTTTTTGCGCAGGGGCAGAAGAATTACTTCTGGGTGCCCACCACTTCGATTTCCACGCGACGGTTCTTGGCGCGGCCAGCTGCAGTCTTGTTGTCTGCCACTGGTTGCTTTTCGCCCTTGCCTTCGGTGTACACGCGGCTCTTGTCGATGCCCTTGGACACCAAGTAAGCCTTCACAGCTTCAGCGCGACGCACGGACAGCTTTTGGTTGTAAGCATCGGAACCGATGGAGTCGGTGTGACCCACAGCGATGATCACTTCCAGGTTGATGTTCTTCACCTTGGAAGCCACATCGTCCAGCTTAGCCTTGCCTTCTGGCTTCAGCACCGACTTGTCGAAGTCGAAGAATGCGTCAGCAGCGTAGGTGATCTTCTGGGTCGAGGCCACAGGAGGAGCAACTGGAGCAGGTGCTGGAGCAGCTGGGGTAGCAGCAGGTGCTGGTGCAGGAGCTTCAACAGCCTTCACCAGGGCACCGTCGCAGCCTTCAGCAGCGGTAGCAGGGGTCCAGTTGGCATCGCGCCAGCACAGTTCGTTGGTACCGTTCTTCCAGACCAGCTCACCGCTGCCGTTTTGCCAGTTATCAACTACTTTGCCGCCGTCAGCAGCCTTAATTTGTGCTCCAGCGGCGGTTGCAAGCGCTGCAGAGGCAAACAACATCGCCACTTTGTTCAGTTTCTTCATGGTTCTCCTCTTGGGGAAAAAGCCGCAGCCGCGCTGCGAATCAAGACGTCGTCAGTGACCATCACCAAAAACGTTCTTACTTATTGTGCCATAGGCGTACCGGATCGCCATAGTTATCTGTAGCGCCAACGGTAAGACAAAAGCGCATTGGGCCTAGAATGTTGCCGACATGCAACAGCAGCTTGCGCCTAAAATGCCTCTTGTACTTCGCCACCTATGCCAGCACTATGACCCAGTTTGCTAAAGAAACATTGCCGATCAGCCTGGAAGAGGAAATGCGCCGCAGCTACCTCGATTACGCAATGAGCGTGATCGTGGGCCGTGCGCTGCCAGATGCCCGCGACGGCATGAAACCGGTGCACCGCCGGGTTCTGTATGCGATGCATGAGCTGAACAACGATTGGAACCGCCCTTATAAGAAGAGCGCGCGTATTGTGGGTGACGTGATTGGTAAGTACCACCCGCACGGTGACAGCGCGGTGTACGACACGATCGTACGTATGGCCCAGGATTTCTCGCTGCGCCATATGTTGGTCGATGGCCAGGGCAACTTCGGCTCGGTCGATGGTGACAGTGCAGCGGCCATGCGGTATACCGAAATCCGCTTGTCCAAGATCGCCCACGAGATGCTGGCCGATATTGACAAAGAGACAGTGGACTTCGGCCCCAACTATGACGGCTCGGAAAGCGAACCGCTGGTGCTGCCAGCGCGCGTACCCAATCTGCTGATCAATGGATCGGCCGGTATTGCGGTGGGCATGGCCACCAATATTCCACCGCACAATTTGAACGAAGTGGTGGATGCCTGCCTGCACCTGCTGCACCACCCGGAAGCCACCGTCGACGACCTGATGGAGATCGTGCCCGCGCCCGACTTCCCCACCGCAGGCATCATCTATGGCATCAATGGAGTGAAGGAAGGCTATCGCACCGGCCGCGGCAAGGTGGTGATGCGCGCCCTGGTGCACTTTGAAGATATCGACCGAGGCCAACGCCAGTCGATCATCGTTGATGAGCTGCCCTACCAGGTCAACAAGAAGACCTTGCAAGAGCGCATGGCCGAGCTGGTGCACGAGAAAAAGATCGAAGGCATCAGCCACATCCAGGACGAATCAGACAAGTCCGGTATGCGCCTGGTGATCGAGCTCAAGCGCGGCGAAGTGCCCGAGGTGGTGCTGAACAACCTGTACAAGCAGACCCAGCTGCAGGACACCTTCGGCATGAACATGGTGGCCCTGATCGATGGCCAGCCCAAGCTCTGCAACCTGAAGGACCTGATCAAGGTGTTCCTGGAACACCGCCGCGAAGTGGTCACGCGCCGCACCGTGTTTGAGCTGCGCAAGGCGCGCGATCGCGGCCATGTGCTGGAAGGCCTGGCTGTCGCCCTGGCCAATATCGATGACTTCATCGCCATCATCCGCAACGCCCCGACCCCACCGGTCGCCAAGGCCGAGCTGATGACCAAGAGCTGGGACAGCAAGCTGGTACGCGAGATGCTCACCCGCACCCGCACCGATGGGGGACTGGTGAGCGCCGATGACTACCGCCCTGAAGGCCTGGAAGTGGAATTCGGCATGCAGCAGGACGGCCTCTACCGCCTGTCCGAAACGCAGGCGCAGGAAATTCTGCAAATGCGTCTGCAGCGCCTGACCGGTCTGGAGCAAGACAAGATCGTTGCTGAATACAAAGAGATCATGTCGGTCATCGAAGACCTGCTCGATATCCTGTCCAAGCCCGAACGTGTCTCCACCATCATTGGCGAAGAACTGGTCACCATCAAGACCGAGTTCGGCCAAACCAAGCTGGGCGCACGCCGCAGCAAGGTGGAGTACAGCGCGCAAGACCTGTCTACCGAAGACCTGATCACCCCCACCGACATGGTGGTGACCCTGTCGCATACCGGCTATATCAAAAGCCAGCCGCTCAGCGAGTACCGCTCGCAAAAGCGCGGCGGACGCGGCAAGCAAGCCACGGCGACCAAGGAAGACGACTGGATCGACCAGCTTTTCATCGCCAATACGCACGACTACCTGCTGTGCTTCTCCAACCGGGGCCGTCTGTACTGGCTCAAGGTCTGGGAAGTGCCTGCCGGCTCGCGCGGCTCGCGTGGCCGCCCTATCGTCAACATGTTCCCGCTGCAAGACGACGAGAAGATCAATGTGGTGCTGCCGCTGACCGGCGAGTACCGCAGCTTCCCGGCCGATCACTATGTATTCATGGCGACCCGCATGGGCACCGTCAAGAAGACCTCGCTGGACGAATTCAGCAACCCGCGCAAGGCCGGCATCATCGCCGTGGGCCTGGACGATGGCGATGTGCTGATCGGTGCCGCACTGACCGCCGGCCGCCATGATGTGATGCTGTTCAGCGATGGCGGCAAGGCCGTGCGCTTTGACGAAAACGATGTGCGCCCCATGGGCCGCAATGCCCGCGGTGTGCGCGGCATGAACATCGACGACAGCCAGAACCTGATCGCGATGCTGGTGGCAGAGCAGCACCCAGCCGAGGTCGAAGCCCGCAAGGCCAAGGACGCCTTGGAAAACCTGCAGATCCGCGACAAGGAACTGCAAGATGCCCAAGCACCCGCCGCCGATATCGAGGCTGTGCGCAAGCAGATCGACGAGGCACGTGCCGCGTTGGAAGCCGCCGACCTGGCCGCCATCACTGCACTGGGCGAGCAGCCCCGCGAGACCTTGCACAGTGTGCTGACCGCCACCGAAAACGGCTACGGCAAGCGCACTTCCATCGTCGAGTACACCCGCCACGGCCGTGGCACCAAGGGCATGATTGCGATCCAGCAATCGGAGCGCAACGGCAAGGTGGTCGCTGCCACCCTGGTGAGCCCGGACGACCAGATCATGCTGATCACTGACACCGGCGTGCTGGTGCGTACCCGGGTGGCCGAGATCCGCGAGATGGGCCGCGCCACACAAGGCGTGACCTTGATCGGACTGGATGCCGGCGCCAAGCTGAGCGGCTTGCAGCGCATAGTCGAGAACGATGCGCAGGCCGATGAGAACGCCGAGGACGCAGAAGCTGCCGACGGCGCGGAAGGCGCAGAAGGCGCAGCAGGCACCGACACCCAGAACCCGGCAGACGGCGCCTAAGCCCCACCGAAAAAGCCATGCTGTGACATGGCTTTTTCCTGCCTGTTTTTGCGCATATTTTTATTGCTATCACTGCTCGCTGAGCGAGCCCACAAGGCCTTCCATGCAACGCCCCTATAACTTCTCGGCCGGCCCGGCCGCCATCCCCGAAGACGTGCTGCAGCAAGCAGCCAGCGAGATGCTGGACTGGCGCGGCAGCGGCATGAGCGTGATGGAGATGAGCCACCGTGGCAAAGAGTTCATCTCGATCTGCGAGAAGGCCGAGGCCGACTTCCGCCAGCTGCTGGCCGTGCCCGCCAACTTCCACATCCTGTTCATGCAAGGCGGCGGCTTGGCCGAGAACGCCATCGTGCCGCTGAACCTGTCGCAAGGCGGCGCGGTGGATTTTGTCGTCACCGGCAGCTGGAGCCAGAAGTCCACCAAGGAAGCGGGCAAGTTCTGCAATGCCGCCGTGGCCGCCAGCGATGAAGCCCAGGGCTTCACCCATATCCCCGATGCCGCCAGCTGGAAGCTGCGCAGCGACGCGCGCTATGTGCACATCTGCAGCAACGAGACCATCAACGGTGTCGAGTTCCAGCAGTTGCCGGATCTGGCCAGCCTGGGCTGCCAGGCGCCGCTGGTGATCGATTTCTCTTCGCATGTGGCATCGCGCTCGGTGGATTGGAGCCGCGTTGGCCTGGCCTTTGGTGGCGCGCAGAAGAACCTGGGCCCCGCCGGTTTGACCTTGGTCGTCGTGCGCGATGACCTGCTCGGCCACGCGATGGCCATGTGCCCCAGCGCCTTCAACTACCGCCTGGTGGCAGACAACCAATCGATGTACAACACGCCGCCCACCTGGGGCATCTACATCGCCGGCCTCACCTTTGAATGGATCTTGCGCCAGCAAGAGGGCGGCGCCAGCGGCGTGGCCGCGCTGCAAGCCCGCAACACCGCCAAGGCCGAGCTGCTCTACCAGGCGATTGATGGCTCGCAGCTCTATGAAAACCGCGTGGCACGCGACTGCCGCTCGCGCATGAATGTGCCGTTCTTCCTCAAGGACGAGTCGCGCAACCAGGCCTTCCTGGATGGCGCCAAAGCACGCGGTCTGCTGCAGCTCAAGGGCCACAAGTCGGTCGGCGGCATGCGCGCCAGCATCTACAACGCCATGCCGATGGCGGGCGTGCAGGCGCTGGTGGACTATATGCAAAGTTTTGAAAAACAGGGCTGATCACCGGCACCCGGGTGAGACCCCGGAAACACACTTACGTTATTCTTACTCCCTGGCCGCCTTGAACCCAGAGGCGGCCCGCACCTAGACCACCATGAGCACACCTCCCCAAGCGTCCCCCGAACTCGCCGTGCTGCGTGTCCAGATCGACAATCTCGACACGCAACTGCTGACTTTGCTGAACCAGCGCGCCCTGGTGGCCGAACGTGTGGGCGAGCTGAAAAAACGTGAAGGCACGCCCTTCTTCCGCCCGGACCGGGTCGCCCAGGTCATCCAGAAGATTGAAAACGCCAACCCCGGCCCTTTGAAGGCCGCCCATGTCTCGGCCATCTGGCGCGAGATCATGTCCGCCTGCCTGGCACTGGAATCGCCCCAGCGCGTGGCCATTCTGGGCCCGGCCGGCACCTTCTGCGAAGAAGCCGCGATCCAGTATTTCGGCGGCGCCGCCGACATCAAGTACTGCAACAGCTTTGAAGAGGTGTTCCACTCCACCGCTGCTGGCAGCGCGCAGTTTGGCGTGGTGGGTGTGGAGAATTCCAACGAAGGCGTGGTCACCCGGTCGCTGGACATGTTCCTGCACACGCCTTGCCATGTGGTTGGCGAGGTGAGCCTGCTGATCCGCCACAACCTGATGCGCACCACCAACTCGCTCGAAGGCGTGGACGTGGTCGCCGCCCACCCGCAAGCGCTGGCGCAGTGCCAGGGTTGGCTGTCCAAGCACCTGCCCCATGCCGAGCGCCGCCCGGTTGAAAGCAATGCCGAAGGCGCGCGCCTGGCAGCCCTGCATCCCAATATTGCCGGCATTGCCAGCGAGCGCGCTGCCCAACAATACGGCCTGCACATCATCAGCCACGCGATTCAGGACGATGCCTACAACCGCACCCGGTTTGCCATCATCTGCCTGCCCCACACCCTGGCCACGCCCGAGCCTACGGGCAAGGACTGCACCAGCCTCGTCGTCTCGGTGCCCAACCGGCCCGGCGCCGTGCATGAGCTGCTGATGCCACTGAGCAAGCATGGCGTGTCGATGACGCGCTTTGAATCCCGCCCGGCCAGAACCGGCCAGTGGGAATACTATTTCTATATTGATCTGGACGGCCACCCGTCGCAGCCCCACGTGGCCAAGGCCCTGGAAGAGTTGCGCGCGCTGTGTGCGTTCTACAAGGTGCTTGGCGCCTATCCAGTCGGGGGTTGAATCGGTGAAAAAGTTTGAACATATGGCGCTGATCGGCTGTGGGCTGATGGGCGGCTCATTTGCCCTCGCAGCCAAACGGGCAGGGCTGGTCAAACGCATTGTCGGCTATAGCAAGTCGCCATCCACCACCAGCCGCGCGCGGCAGATGGGCGTCATTGATGAAGAGGCCAGCTCGGCCTTGCAGGCCGTCTCGGGTGCCGATCTGGTGCTGCTGGCGATCCCGGTCGCCTCAACCGAGTCCACCTTGGCCAACATTAAGCACCTGATCAACCCGGACACCCTGGTGATGGATGTCGGCTCCACCAAGATGGATGTGGTGGCGGCCGCACGCCGCGCGCTGCGCGACCGCTTTGGCTGCTTTGTGCCCGCCCACCCCATCACCGGCAAGGAAGTGTTTGGCGTGGACCATGCCGACGTCAACCTCTACCGCGATGCCCAGGTGGTGCTTACCCCCACCGAGCTGACCAAGGTCGCCCAACTGCGCCAGGCCGAAGCCGTCTGGAAAGCCATTGGCAGCCATGTGATCAGCATGGCGCCGGAACAGCACGACGCAGCACTCGCCGCCAGCAGCCATGCGCCGCACCTGGTGGCCATGGCTTACATCAACTCGATGCTGTCGCAAGACGGTGCGCACCGCATGCTGTCGCTGGCGGGCCCGGGCTTCCGTGATTTCACCCGCATCGCAGCGGCCGAGCCGCAGATGTGGCGCGATATCTTCCTGGCCAATCGCAGCGAGATCCTCAAGCAAATCCAGTCGCTGCAGCACATGCTGGGCAGCTACGAGGCCGCCCTGCTGACCGACGACCAGCCCAAGCTGGAGCAGCTGCTGCGCGAGGCCAGCAACACCCGTGCGCAATGGAAGCAGGGCAAGCTCTACACGGCTGAATCGCTGTCCAAGCATAAAACCTCTGCCGCCTAAATCGCTGCCCCGGTTGGGGGCGCCGATAATAGCCAGTGGCGCTGTCTGATACCCGGGCAGCGCCACCTTCTTTTTGTGACCACCGCGCGCCGCCTGTGCAGCAGGCCAGGCGCCACCATCCCACAGCAGAGCCCGCCATGTTCTCCACCGCATTTCTTGATATCCCCGCCTTGCAAAGCGCCCATGGTGAAGTGCAGTTGCCCGGCTCCAAGAGCATCTCCAACCGCGTGCTGCTGCTGGCCGCGCTGAGCTCGGGCACCACCACCATCCACGATCTGCTGGACTCCGACGACACCCAGGTGATGCTGCGCGCGCTGGAGCAACTGGGTTGCGCGGTGGTGCGCAGCACCGATCCAGCCCACCTCAACAGCTACCACATCACCGGCATTGCCGGGCAGCTGGCCCCGGCGCTGGCGGCCCGCAGCACCGCGCTGTTCCTGGGCAATGCCGGCACCGCGATGCGGCCGCTGACCGCCGCATTGGCCTTGCTGGGCGGCCACTTCGAGATGAGCGGCGTGCCGCGCATGCACGAGCGCCCGATTGGTGACCTGGTCGATGCGCTGCGCCAGCTGGGCTGCAAGATCGACTACCTGGGCAACGAGGGCTTTCCGCCGCTGCGCATCCAGCCGGTGGCGGCCGCGCAACTGCAGCTGAACGCACCGATCACCGTGCGCGGCGATGTGTCCAGCCAGTTCCTCACGGCGTTGTTGATGGCCCTGCCCCTGGTCGCTAAGCAGCAGGACGTGGTGATTGAAGTGGCCGGCGAGTTGATCTCCAAGCCCTACATCCACATCACCCTGGAGCTGCTCAAGCGCTTTGGCATCGACATCCACAACGAACAGTGGCAGCGCTTCACGGTACGCGCCGGCAGCCGCTACCAATCGCCGCACGAGATCCATGTCGAGGCCGATGCCTCGTCGGCCAGCTACTTCATCGCGCTGGGTGCCATTGCAGCCAGCAAGGGCAGCAAACCCAATGCGCAAGGCGGCACTACGAGCGTCGATCGCGTCGTCAAAGTGATGGGGGTGGGCGCGCAATCGATCCAGGGCGATATCCGCTTTGTCGAAGCTGCGCGCGCGATGGGCGCCGCCATCACCAGCGGCCCCAATTGGCTGGAGATCCGCCGTGGCACCTGGCCGCTGCAGGCCATCGACATGGACTGCAACCACATCCCCGATGCGGCGATGACCTTGGCTGCGATGGCGCTCTACGCCAATGGCACGACCACCTTGCGCAATATCGCCAGTTGGCGCGTCAAAGAGACCGACCGCCTGGCGGCGATGGCCATCGAGCTGCGCAAGCTCGGCGCCGTGGTGGAGGAAGGCGCCGACTACCTGACCATCACCCCGCCCGCCAACCGCGAGGCCTGGAAGCCCGCCAGCATCCACACCTATGACGACCACCGGGTGGCGATGTGCTTTTCGCTGGCCGCCTTCAACCCCGCCGGCCTGCCGGTGCGCATTGAAGACCCCAAGTGCGTGGCCAAGACCTTCCCCGGTTACTTCGAGGCCATGTTCTCGGCCGTGCGCGCCGTGCCCGGCTCGGTGCCGGTGATCTGCATCGATGGCCCCACCGCCTCGGGCAAGGGCACCGTGGCAGCCGCTGTGGCCGAGCACCTCGGCTACCACTTGCTCGATTCAGGCGCGCTCTACCGCATCACCGGCCTGGCGGCCACCCGCGCCGGCATCCCGATCGATGCCGAGCATGCCAGCCAGATCGCCGCGTTGATTGCGCAGATGGATATCCAGTTCGGCGCCGACCAGCAAGTGCGCCTCGATGGCGAGGACATCAGCCTGGCCATTCGCAGCGAAGAAGCCGGCATGAACGCCTCCCTGGTCTCTGCGCTGCCCGCTGTGCGCCAGGCGCTGGTGCAGGCCCAGCATGATTTTCGCCAGCTACCCGGCCTGGTGGCCGACGGCCGCGACATGGGCACGGTGATTTTCCCGCTCGCCCCCCTGAAGGTCTATTTGACCGCCAGCGCAGCCAAGCGCGCCGAGCGCCGCCATAAACAGTTGATTGAAAAAGGAATACCGGCTACAATAGCCGACCTTCGTGCTGACTTGGAGGCGCGTGACTCGCGGGACATGAACCGCGCCACCGCCCCCTTGCATGCAGCGCAGGATGCATTCTTGCTGGACAACTCCGAGATGGGCGTGGACAACGCGGTCGCTCAGGTGCTGTCCTGGTGGGAAAAACGACAACCGTTTGGCAAAGCCCAGGCTTAAGGCGCAACGCGCTTTTTGCCCGGCGTTGGCAGCGGCGTTACCGCCCCTGCAACCTTCTACTGGTGGATCTAACCGCCATGGGTTGCCGGGTTGTTTAACTTTGAACCCCGTGGTGTCACAACCACACAACCTGCACGGCCAGCCTTAAAAACGTCAGCAATGGTGCTGCCGGAAACCTGCCCGTGTCTAAGGAAATACATGTCTGAATCTTTTGCCGCCCTTTTTGAAGAGTCGTTGACACGCACCGAAATGCGTCCTGGCGAAGTGATCACTGCAGAAGTCGTGCGCGTTGAGCACAACTTTGTGGTGGTGAACGCCGGCTTGAAGTCCGAAGCCTACGTGCCAATCGACGAATTCAAGAACGACCAGGGCGAAATCGAAGTCCAAGTGGGCGACTTCGTGTCCGTGGCTATCGGTTCCATCGAAAACGGCTACGGCGACACCATCCTGTCGCGCGACACCGCCAAGCGTCTGGCTTCCTGGCTGGCCCTGGAAAAGGCGCTGGAATCGGGCGAATTCGTGACCGGCACCACCTCCGGCAAGGTCAAGGGCGGTCTGACCGTTCTGGTCAACGGCATCCGTGCTTTCCTGCCAGGCTCGCTGATCGACACCCGTCCGATCAAGGACCTGACCCCGTACGAAAACAAGACCCTGGAATTCAAGGTCATCAAGCTGGACCGCAAGCGCAACAACGTGGTGCTGAGCCGCCGCGCTGTGGTGGAAGCTTCGATGGGCGAAGAGCGCGCCAAGCTGATGGAAACCCTCAAGGAAGGCTCCATCGTTCAAGGCGTGGTCAAGAACATCACCGAATACGGTGCGTTCGTGGACCTGGGCGGTATCGACGGCCTGCTGCACATCACCGACATGGCATGGCGTCGCGTGCGTCACCCATCCGAAGTGGTGACCGCTGGCCAAGAAATCACGGCCAAGATCCTGAAGTTCGACACCGAAAAGAACCGTGTCTCGCTGGGTCTGAAGCAAATGGGCGACGATCCATGGATGGGCGTGTCGCGCCGTTATCCATCGAGCACCCGTCTGTTCGGTAAGGTCACCAACATTGCTGACTACGGCGCATTCGTGGAACTGGAACCAGGCATCGAAGGTCTGGTTCACGTGTCCGAAATGGACTGGACCAACAAGAACGTTGCTCCTTCCAAGCTCGTGACCCTGGGCGACGAAGTCGAAGTCATGGTTCTGGAAATCGACGAAGACAAGCGTCGCATCTCCCTGGGCATGAAGCAGTGCAAGGCCAACCCATGGCAAGAATTCGCGCAAAACACCAAGCGCGGTGACCGCGTCAAGGGCCCGATCAAGTCGATCACCGACTTCGGCGTGTTCGTGGGCCTGGCCTCCGGCATCGACGGTCTGGTTCACCTGTCTGACCTGTCGTGGAACGAAACCGGCGAAGCCGCCGTTCGTAACTACAAAAAGGGCCAGGAAGTGGAAGCCATCGTGCTGGCCGTGGACGTGGACCGCGAACGCATCTCGCTGGGCATCAAGCAGCTCGACAGCGATGCATTCACCACGTTCGCTACTGTGAACGACAAGGGCCAGATCGTCACCGGCAAGGTGAAGACCGTGGACGCCAAGGGCGCTGAAATCGACCTGGGCGACGACATCGTCGGCTACCTGCGTGCTTCCGAAATCTCGGTGGACCGCGTGGAAGACGCCCGTTCCGTGCTGAAGGAAGGTGATGAAGTTACCGCCGTGGTGACCAACGTGGATCGCAAGAGCCGCAGCATCTCCCTGTCCATCAAGCAGAAGGACCACGCTGAACAGCAAGAGACCATGTCTTCGCTGTCGCAGCAATCGTCCAAGGAAAACGCTGGTACCACCAGCCTGGGCGCCCTGCTGCGCGCCAAGCTGGACGCCGACAAGTAATTGACGGCTCCGCTACCGACCCATGCCTTGCCTGCCTTGGTATAGTCGGTAGCTTGCGAAAAAAGGTGGGCGCCCAGTGCGCCCACCAATGTTTTGATTATTTGATTCACGAAGAATCCCCATTCGTATGACCCGATCCGATCTGATTGAAGAGCTTGCCGCTCGATTCCACCAGCTGACGCAGCGGGATGCGGAGCAGGCCGTCAAAACGATTCTGGAGGCCATCGAAGACTCCCTGGTACGCGGACAACGCATTGAAATCCGTGGCTTTGGCAGCTTCACCATCACCCACCGCCAGCCCCGCCTGGGCCGCAACCCCCGCAGTGGCGAAGCCGTGCAGGTGCCCGCCAAGCGCGTCACCCACTTCAAGCCCGGCAAGGCTTTGCGCGAATCGGTGGACGACCCGAGCAATATCCTGACCTCGGCAGCAAGCCCCAAGAACAACGACGAATAAAGCGCTGGCTGCGGCGGCCGCCCAAGATGCACCGCCCCTGCTTCTGACTGACCAACGAACGCTCCCTTGTGGAGCGTTTTTTTATGGCCCTGCGGTCCCCTGCCCGCCTTCGTCACGCAGCCCGGCTGCCATACCTGCGTGACAAGCGGGGCACCATCCGCCGCGCTATGCTCCGCTATTCCCCGTGAGCACCATGCAGCACCGACCACCGCAGGACAGCAACCCCCACCAACCCAACCGCCGCCAATGGCTGCAAGGCTTGGGTGCCCTGGGCCTGGCCGCACAGTTTGGCAGCGATGCCCATGCCCAAAGCCTACAGATGGCGCCCTGGCCAGTATCGGAGCAGCTGTTTGGCCTGGGGGTCGCCAGCGGCGAGCCCGATGCCAGCAGCGTGGTGCTGTGGACGCGGCTGCTGCCCAGCGCAACCGCGCCCTTGCTGCGCCCGCAGGCGGTGCACTGGGAGCTGGCCCATGACGCCGAGTTCCAGCAGATCCTGCGCCGGGGTGAGGCCCTGGCCACGTCCGACAGCGGCCACAGCGTGCATGTACTGGCCCAGGGTTTGGACGCCGACCGCTGGTACTACTACCGCTTCCGCTGCCAGGGCCAGACCAGTGCCACAGGCCGTACCCGCACCGCACCCGCCCCTGGTGCTGCGGTGGCGCAGCTGCGCCTGGTCTATGCTTCCTGCCAGCGCTGGGAGCATGGCTACTATGCCGCCTGGCGCCATGCGCGCGAGGACGATCCCGACCTGGTTGTCTTTCTGGGCGACTACATCTACGAATACGCCTCGCCCAGCTCCGCCGCCAAGCAGAAGCACAGCCAACTCGCCCGCCTGCAGCCGCTAGCCCATGCCGTCAGCCTGCAGGACTACCGCGACCGCTATGCGCTGCACAAGAGCGACCCGGACCTGCAGGCCATGCATGCGCACTGTCCCTGGCTCGTGACCTGGGACGACCACGAGGTGGAAGACAACTATGTGGGCGACTATGGCGTCGGCAAGGTCCAGGCCTTTGTCGTCAAGCGCATGGCCGCTTACCAGGCGTTTTACGAGAACATGCCACTGCGCGCCTCCGTCGCTTACAAGCAGGCAGGGCTGCGCATGCCTGCCGCCGGTACCCCCCTGTACCGCCAGCAAAGCTGGGGTGCATTGGCGGATCTCTGGGTGCTCGATGCGCGCCAGTACCGCGACCTCCAGGCCTGCCGCACAGCCACCGAAAAAAGCCCGGCCTCCGTCAAGGCCGCAGACTGCGCCGACCTGGCACGCAACAGCCGCAGCTTTCTGGGCTGGGAGCAAGAGCGTTGGCTGGCCGCCCAGTTGGCGAGCAACAGCGCGGCCAAGCCCGAGAGCCGGCGCTGGAGCGTCATCTGCCAGCAAACCCTGTTTGCAGCGCGCGCCTTTCCGAGCGGCCGCACCAGTGCCGACACCTGGGACGGCTACCCCGCCGCGCGCCAGCGCCTGCTGCGCGCCATCGGCGAAGCGCAGTTGCGCAACACGGTGCTGCTGGGCGGAGATATCCACCAGAACTATGTCTGCCGCATCCAGGACCCGGAAGGCGAACACCCCCAGCGGGTACTGGCCAGCGAATTCTGCGGCACCTCCATCAGCTCACACTCCGGCACCACCCAGGCCAGAGTCGATGCCATCGTGGCCCGCAACCCCCATGTGCTGCTGGCCCGCTGCGATGAACGCGGCTATGGGCTTTGCGATATCAGCACCAAGCTCTGGACGACCCAGCTGCGCGTGGTCAACCAGCCGCAGTACGCCAACAGCGGCGCACACAGCTTGGCCCGCTTTGTGGTGGAGGACCAGGTCGCTGGCCCGCAGTGGGCCTGAAGCTGCTTGCGATCTACCGCCCCTGCGCGGCACACATTCTGCAATCCAATACCGGCGCCGTCCGCTACGCCAGCAGCGGCAAAGCGGTTAGCATGCCAAATATTGCCGCCACAACAAGGAGATCGCCATGCCACGACAGTCCCCTGGGTCCCGCACCCGCCGCCCGCACCACCAGACATCCAACACCCCAGCCGTTCGCTGGTCCTTGTCTCTGGCCGCAGTGGCGACGGCGGCCTTGCTGGCGGCCTGCAGCAGCCAGCCTAGCCTGCAGTACCAACCACCGGCAGCAGCGGACCAACCCGAGGGCAGCTCCGGTTGGACCGACAAACCCGGTTGGGCCACCGAGCAGTACGCGGTAGCTGCCGCCAACCCCCTGGCCACCGATGCCGGCTACCAGGTGCTGCAAGCCGGCGGCTCGGCCATTGATGCAGCGATTGCGGTGCAACTGGTGCTGGGCCTGGTGGAGCCGCAATCGAGCGGCATTGGTGGCGGTGCCTTTTTGCTGCATGCGCAAGGCAGCAAGGTCGAGGCCTATGACGGCCGCGAAGTCGCCCCAATGGCGGCTGACGAGAACCTGTTTATGCAGGGTGGCAAGCCGATGGCCTTCCATGATGCTGTCGTCGGTGGTCGCTCGGTAGGAGTGCCCGGCGCCATCCGCATGCTGGAGATGGCGCACAAAGAGCATGGCAAGCTGCCCTGGGCCAGCCTGTTTGAGCCAGCGATCCGCTTGGCCACCGATGGCTTCAAGGTCAGTGCCCGTTTGAACGCCCTCACCGCGCAGGAGAAGTTTCTGGGCCAGGACCCCCTGGCCAGCGGCTACTTTCTCGATGCCAATGGCAAGCCCTGGCCTGTTGGCCATCTGCTGAAGAACCCCGAATACGCCGCCGTGTTGAAGGGCATCGCCCAGCAGGGCTCCAAGGCGCTGCTGGAAGGCCCCGTGGCCGAGGCCATGGTGCGCAAGGTGCAAGGCCATGCCAGCAACCCCGGCAAGCTCAGCATGGCCGACCTGGCCGCTTACCAACCCATCAAGCGCGAGGCGCTGTGCAGCGATTACTCGCCCAGCGCAGCCGGCGCGCCAACCAACCAGCCCACGGCCACGCGCAGCTACCGCCTTTGCGGCTTTCCGCCACCCAGCTCGGGCGGCATTGCGGTGGCGCAAATCCTGGGCATCCTGGGCAGCACCCCCGCTGGCCAGATGGGGCTGGGCGCTGATGGCCTGCCCAGCGCCGACTGGCTGCACCTGTATGCCGAGGCCTCGCGCCTGGCCTTTGCCGACCGCAACCAGTATGTGGCCGACCCGGCCTTTGTCGGCGCACCGGCGGGAGACTGGTCGAGCATGCTCAAGCCCAACTACCTGGCCCAGCGCGCCCGCCTGATTGGCGCGCGCAGCATGCAGCAAGCCCAGCCCGGGCGGCCCGGCAGTGTGCAGATGGCTTACGCCAGCCAACCCTACCAGCAGGAGTACGGCACCAGCCACATCAGCATCGTCGACCGCTACGGCAACGCCATTGCGATGACCACCACCATCGAGGACCAGTTTGGCTCGCGCCAGATGGTCAACACCGGTCGCGGCCTGGCCGGCGGTTTTTTGCTGAACAACGAGCTGACCGATTTCAGCCTGGCGCCGCGTGATGCGCAAGGCCAGCCCATTGCCAACCGGGTCGAGCCGGGCAAGCGGCCGCGCTCGTCGATGGCGCCCACCCTGGTGTTCGACAAGGCCACGGACCGCCTGGTGATCAGCGCCGGCAGCCCAGGCGGCGCCTGGATCATCCACTACACCACCAAGACCTTGTACGGCATGCTCAACTGGGGCCTGATGCCGCAGCAGGCCATCAACCTGCCCAACTTTGGCAGCCTTAACGGCCCCACCGTGCTGGAGGAAAAACGCTTCCCCGCCGCCACCGTGCAAGCCTTGCAAGCCCGAGGTGCCGAGGTCAAGGAGCAAAACCTGACCAGTGGCCTGCAAGCCATCTCGCGCGGCGAGGCGCATGGCAAATCCTGGTGGTTTGGCGGGGCGGACCCGCGCCGCGAAGGCATCGTCATGGGCCAATAGACCACCCTGCACGTACACCACGACGAGCCGCAAGCGGCTCGTTTTTTTATGGACGCAAGCTATTCACGCAAACGCCGCCATCTGCGTTGAACCTGTTCCAGTTTCAAAAATTAATATCTGCATACGCTTTTTTTGGCTAAGATATTTTCAGAAAATTGACCCACAACAAGCTTATTATTTAATTCATTGGATAGATATCCACAACCTCATCGATCAGTCATAAATTAAATCACAAGATTTATTATTTCATTCGACTCCGATGAGATGACGCGCCTTCACCCCAGGAAATAAACCATGAAATCCATTGCGAAATATTTAATAGTGTTGGGACTATCTTGGCTCCTCAGCGGCTGCATGAAGACGGAAAACCCAGCAGAAAATCCCAGTGCAGAAACCCAGATTCGGCAGAGGATTGCGGAACTTTACGCCAAGCATGGAAAATCCGGCGATTCAATCTATTCCCAGGCCATCAGCCCAGACCTGTTTTCAGCAGATCTCAAGAATTTATTGCAGCAAGTCCTGGAGGTAACCAAAGCCGACCAAGAACGCATTGCAAAAAGCGAGCATCCGACCGATAAACCAGCCATCTTGGAAGGTTCCATTTTCAGCAGCCTGTATGAAGGCCCGACCGCTTACACCATCCAATCGATCGAGATAGCAGAAAGCGTCAAACCCTTGGGCGCGCAGGCGACCGTGCGTGTCGCGATGGAGAACACCAGCGTATCGCCCACCATTACCTGGACGGACTCCGTGCATCTGGTCAATGCCTTTGACAGCGGCTGGCGGGTGAGCAATATCAGCTTTGTCCCCGAGATGGCACATGCCGCCGACCTCGTCGGCAGCCTGCAGACCTTTATCTCCCACAGCCAGCGCCCGCTTCCATAGCTGCTTGGGATGCTCTGCAAAACCCTCGCCAAGCGGGATGGACGCGGATCGGGATGAGACGCAAGGCGTCTTTTGCAGTCAATAGCAAGCTATTGACAAGGAAGACAACGCAGCGGATCGCCCGAGACCGCGTTCAGACCACGGCAGGGAGTTTTGCAGAGGGGCCATAGGGATCCTCTGCAAAACCCTCGCCCAAGCGGGATGGAGGCGGATCGGGATGAGCCGCAAGGCGTCTTTTGCAGTCAATAGCAAGCTATTGACAAGGAAGACAACGCAGCGGATCGCCCGAGCCCGCGTTCAGACCACGGCAGGGAGTTTTGCAGAGGGGCCATAGGGATCCTCTGCAAAGCCCTCGCCCAAGCGGGATGGACGCGGATCGGGATGAGCGGCAAGGCGTCTTTTGCAGTCAATAGCAAGCTATTGACAAGGAAGACAACGCAGCGGATCGCCAGAGACCGCGTTCAGACCACGGCAGGGAGTTTTGCAGAGGGGCCCTAGATATTGCGGCTATCGCAAGGCGGCAACACCTGCTCACACAGGCAGGCAATTGGGCGTTGCCTCTGTTGCGAAGCGCCCCCTACAATGCACGCTTCACAAAGCGTACAGCGACAACAAATCAAAGAAGCCTTACGCATCCAGTTTCATACACCAGAGGGGAACACCATGAAAAAACTAGGCATCGGCATTGCCGCAGCCGTGGCCGTGCTGGTCGCGGGTGGCGCAGCCACCGGCTATATCGTTGGCAACAACATCGAAGCAGGTTTTGCCACCGCCGCCCAGGAGTGGAGCAAGCCGCCACTGCTGGTGCAAGTCAAGGAATACCAAAAGGGCATTTTCTCGTCGACTGCCCAAACCCTGTGGACGGTGGACACCGGCGAAGAAAAGCTGCAGTTCACCGCCCAGCACGCCATCAGCCATGGCCCGCTGCCCATTGCGCACTTGGCAGAGATCGTCTCCACCTTTGCGATCAACCCCGATGCACCGCCTGAATGGGTCGTGGCCTTCAAGAACAAAGCGCCCCTGGTCTGGAAGAGCCAGGTGGGCTGGTCCAAGAGCACCCAAAACGAGGTGACCTCACCGGCCTTCAACGGCGAATTTGGTGGTGACAAGCTCGCTTTTGGTGGCTTCAAGTCGGACTTCGAGATGTCCTCCGATTTCAGCCGCATCAAGGGCGATGCATCGATGCCCAGCCTGCAGCTGCAGTCCACCCCCGGTGAGGAAGACGAGGGCCAGGCCTCCGAGATGCTGATGAGCGGCAACACCATGCGCTTTGACATGCACCAGCCCAGCGGCCATGAGTTCATGGTGGGCAGCATCGAGTGGGCGCTGGCCAGCCTCAAGATCACGCCCAAGAACGGCGAAGACCCCGCTGAGCTGAAAGACCTGAAACTGGTGGGCGACACCCAGCTCGCCGGTGAGTCGGTCAACAGCAGCATCAATGGCACCGTCAAATCCTTTGTACAAAAGGACCACAAAATTGACGACATGGTCATGGACATGACCCTCAACAACCTGGACGCGGGCTGGCTGAACCAGTTCACCAAGGAATCGCAAAAGGCCCAGGGCGATCCAGAAGCGCTGCAAATGCTGCTACTCCAAGGCATGCAGCAGTTGCTGGCGCGCAAGCCAGAGCTCGACGTCAAGCGCATCAGCTGGCGCACGGCAGAAGGCACGTCCGAGATGGCCGCATCGCTGGCCTACCAAGGCGATGCGAGCAAACAGATCAACCCCATGATGGACCTCAAAGCCCAGCTGCGCCTGGATATGCCCAAGCCCGTGCTGCAGTCTCTCTACGCCAGCAAAGTGCGTGAGACCTACCTGCTGGAAAACGAAGTCTCGGACATTGACGAGAAGCAATTGGCAAGCACTGTGCAAGAGGACGTCAACGCGCGTTTGAGTGGTCTGGTGCAAGCCGGCTTGCTGGTCGAGAACGGCGACCGCATGAGCTCGAAGCTGCAGTGGGAACAAGGCCAGCTGCAGGCCAATGGCAAGCCGCTGGACCAAAATGGCATGATGGGTCTGCTGTCCGCCATGCCATAAACGGCAGCGCCAGCGCCACAAAAAACCAAGCCCGCCATCTCAACGATGGCGGGCTTTTTGCTGTGCGATGCGCAGTGTGCCAACTAAGCGGGCATGCCGCCTGCGAACTACTCGACGAATTCCTCATCGCCGGTCAGGCTCTGCTGGCGCAGCTCCTCGTCTTGGCGCAGATAGGATTTGATCAGGTCAAAGAAGCTGTCGTAGAAAGTGGCCGAGCTGACGGTCTCGCTGCCCACCTTGACCATCGAATCATTGCCGGCAGAAAACGGCAGCGAGAGCGAACCCAAGGCGCCGACACCCACGCTGGCCGAGTTGCTGCTTTTCTTGAGGTTGTAGGTGTCCTTGAGCGCAGACACAAAGCCCAGGGTCACCTTGCCGTCCTTGGTGTCAGCCGCGCAAACCACGCGGATGGTGATGATCTGGTGGTTGTCGGTCGCTGGTTGGAAGCTCTTTTGGCCTTCCACCTCTTTGCCCTTGGAGACATTGATCAGATAGCCCTGGCTCAGCAGCGCACGGCGTGCGGCCTCGCAGGCGCGCTCGGGTGGCGCATCAAAAAGCCGCGTGTAGGTGGCAGACGATCCAAAGGTTTCAGCGGCCACCACGTTGTAGCGGTGGCTGTCGGACTCACGGTCCAAGCTGCCGCAACCCGATAGCCCAAGCGCCAAAGCCACCACCAAGGACCCGCCCACCAAAGCGCGCTGAGGTTTGCAACTGCTGAATGCAGCCAGTGAAAGTAGATCTGAATGCTTGCCGAACATGAAAGAAACGAACTCCCGAAACAACATGATGACCTGGACGCCATGGATACAGGCCCAAGCGCACCACTGTAAAGGATGCCACTGCGGCAGGATGTCAGCCAACGCCTGTACAGCAGCGGTGCTGAACGAACCACACCCACTGCCTAGCGACAATACCAGGCGGCCTTGCATGCTAACAGTCGGCGCGATGGGCGCCAACAGCGCCTCATTGGTTTACCAAATTTTGCATATTATGCGCGGCATTTACCCTTGATGGAAAAGCCCGAGGCGCTATGCTTTTAAAAGCACCTCCAACCACGCTGCCCACCACCATGTCCATGCCAGACTCCGCCCGCCCTACCGATTCCTCGCGCCTGCAACGCCGCCTTTTGCTACAGGCTGGAAGCGGCTTGGTGCTGCTGCCCTGGCTGCACAGCGCGCAGGCCGCTGCGACCGACGGCTGGCCTGCCGACTCACGCGTTCCCGGCGGCGTCGCCCGCCTGTCGCTCGGCCCTGCGGCAGAGCGGCCCCAGGCTTTTGCGGGCGACATTCCACTGTTGGTGCTCGGCGATGCCATTGAGTGGACGGCACTGGTCGGCATACCGCTGTCGGCCGCCACCGGTGCTGCAGAGATCAAGCTGCAAACGCCCAGCGGCTCACGCAGCATCCCCTTCACCGTGCGCGACAAGAAATACAGCGAGCAACGTTTGAAGGTGGCACCCAAGACGGTCGACTTGTCTGCCGCCGACAATACCCGCTACGAACGCGAGCGCGACCACCAGCAACAGGTGATGGCCACCTTCAGCACGCCACTGCCTGCCAACCTGCAGCTTCCGGTGCCCGTGCCTGGCCGGCGCTCCAGCTCATTTGGCTTGCGCCGCGTGTTCAACGGCCAGTCCCGCAATCCGCACAGCGGCATGGACATCGCAGCCGGCACCGGCACGCCGATCAAGGCACCGCTGGATGGCAAGATCATCGATGTGGGTGACTACTTCTTCAACGGGCACACTATCTGGATGGACCATGGTGGCGGCTTTTTGACCATGTACTGCCACCTGAGTGCCACCCAGGTGCGCGAAGGGCAGACCGTGCGCGCTGGCGAGGTCATCGGCAAGGTGGGCGCCACCGGCCGTGTGACTGGCCCTCACCTGCACTGGGGCGTGATGCTCAACCGCAGCATGGTCGATCCTGCACTTTTCCTGACGGCCTGATGCAAGCGCCTGTGGTTATCCCAGATATCTGTGGGTCAGCATGTGGACAAGGCTCTGGACAAGATGGCAAGCTATTGGCCTGCTTCAATAATTTCCATACGCCTAAGAATTAGGCAGTCGCCTCCGCAACAGCCGGCATGAGGGGGCTGAAAAGCGCCAAGCTTGGCCTACACCAGCGCAGGCTGGCGGGCCCTACCATGACAAGCTAAGTTTGCTTTCACTCACCGCAGCGCGCATGCAGGCGCTGCCTAGAACAAGGAAAAACGCACTATGCAACGTTGGAAACTGATGAGCCTGAGCGCAGCCGCAGCCATGGCCCTGGCCGCCTGCAGCAGCACCCCGTCCTCCACCTCCGTGGCACCGGCCACGGGCAGCACCGTACCCGCCATGAACGCCTCTGCCGCTGACAAGACCCTGCAGGCCTACCACTGGGACCTGGAACGTGCCGAGGACCAGGCCGGCCGCGCGCTGCCCGCCTTCACCGCGCTGGCACCGAAGAAGGTACTGCGCCTGGGCTTCAGCGGGGATGCCAAGACGGCGCACCGCGTGAGCATTGGCAACCTCTGCAATGTGATGGGCGCTGGCTACCAGCTCGATGGCGACAAGATCAGCATCACCAACCCGATCGGTACGATGATGGCTTGCGAGCCCCCCTTGATGCAGCTGGAGCAAGCGGTGAGCGCACAGATCACCCGTGCCGAGAGCCTGCGCATCACGCAAGACAATAATGCCCCGCGCCTGACCCTGCACTTCAACGACGGCAGCCGCTGGCTGCTGAAGTCGGTGCCTACTAACGCCACCAAGTACGGCAACGCCGGCGAGACCATGTTCTACGAAGTAGGCCCGCAGACCAAGCCTTGCAACCATGGTGTGGCCAAGGGTGTGCAGTGCCTGCAGGTACGTGAACTGCGTTATGACAGCAACGGCCGCAAGACCGTGGCGGGCGACTGGCAGCACTTCTACGGCAACATCGAAGGCTACCAACATGAAGCCGGTTACAGCAATGTGCTGCGGGTCAAGCGCTACACCATCGCCAACCCGCCGGCAGATGCATCGCGCTACGCCTATGTGCTGGACATGACGGTGGAGACCGCCAAAGCCCCTTGATAGCGGCCCGCTGGCGCCTGTGGCGCCCGTTGTAGGCAGAGCCTGAGCCCGGCCTTCTTTGAGGCCACAAGCCCCCCCCGTTGCTGCCCTTTCGTGGCAACGGGGGTTTGGCGTTTCTGGGCCCAGCGCCGGCCAGCCCTTGGCAGCACATGGCGCGCATCCAATACCGCGCACAGCCATCCCGCGCATTTGGGCAAGGCCTGCCTGCCGCATGGATAAGCCCAACTCTTATATAAGAGTTGAGCAGCCGTGGCAGAATGGCGCCACAACAATCCACAACCATTCATCGGTTGCAGCAGCGGTGCCATCGCAGGCTGCGCAAAACCCCATGCCAGCGACTACCCCATCTGCCCCTCCGCGGCTGCTGCGCGACCAGCACAGCGGCTTTCTCATTTTCCTGATCGCGCGCGTATTCGCTGTCGGCGCCACCCAGATCCAAGCGGTTGTGGTGGCCTGGCAGGTGTATGACCTGACGCGCAACCCGATGGCGCTGGCCTTTGTCGGCCTGGCCCAGTTCATCCCCATGCTGCTGCTGCTCTTGCCCGCTGGCGAGCTGATCGACCGGCTGCCGCGCAAAAAGGTGCTGGCCACCAGCTGGGCGCTGGGCAGTGTCTGCAGCGCATTGCTGCTGTGGCTCTCCGGCCATGGCAACGCGGGCGTGGCAGGTATTTATGCGGTGCTGGTGCTGTATGGGGCCACCCGTGCTTTCTCAGGCCCGGCACTGCAAAGCCTGTTGCCGCAGTTGGTGCCCATGGCGCTGCTGCCCAAAGCCATTGCCACTAACAGCGTGGTGATGCGCTGCTCGGCGATTGTTGCGCCCATGCTGGGCGGCTTTTTGTACGCAGCGGGCGGGGCCGTATGGACCTATGGCGTGTGCATGCTGGCCTTCGCCGTCGGCACGGCGCTGCTGCTACGGGTCAAGGTGCTGTATGCAGCACCCAAGATAGTGACCGAGCCCGGCGCCCCGCGCGATTCGATCTGGCAGCGCTTTGGCGCCGGCATCCGCTTTATCTTTGGCCGCCCCATGGTCCTGGGCACCATCTCGCTCGATCTGTTTGCGGTGCTGCTGGGCGGCGTGGTCGCGCTGTTGCCCATCTATGCCCATGAGGTGCTGCACACCGGGCCTGAGGGCCTGGGCCTGCTGCGCAGCGCCATGGCCATCGGCGAGGTCTGCGCTGGCCTCTACCTCAGCAGCCGCCCCTTTGGCACCCAGGTGGGTCGTCGCATGATGCTGGCCGTGGCCGTGTTCGGCATCGCTAACCTGGTGTTCTCGCTGTCGCACTGGCTGTGGCTGTCCTGCCTGGCGCTGGCGATTGCTGGCGCCGCCGATATGGTAAGCGTCTATGTGCGCGGCTCGCTGCTGCAATTTGCCACGCCTGACAACATGCGCGGCCGCGTCAATGCCGTCAACATGCTGTTCATCGGCTCGTCCAACGAACTGGGCGAGTTCCGCGCCGGCACCAGTGCCGCCCTGCTGGGCGCCGTGCCGGCTGCCGTTGCTGGCGGGCTGTGCTCGCTGCTGGTGGTGGGGCTATGGACGCGGCTCTTCCCGAGCCTATGGAGGGTGAACCGCTTTGAGGATGCGCAGTACACCTCGGCGGGCAAATAGCCTCTGGTGGGATAGGCTGCAGCCCCTTGCGCGCGCGGGCGCAGGTGCAAGGTTTAGCCCTGCACCCGCGCCTTAGAATAGGCCCCCAGCCATGCCCATGATCCCTGCCTCCGTCGCCCACCCCCATGCCCAGGACCAGCCTCTGCCCGTGCTCTGGCGCGACGAGCATCTGATCGCCATCTACAAGCCGGCCCAATGGCTGGTGCACCGCACGGGGCTGGATGCGGGTGAGACACGCTTTATCGTGCAGACCTTGCGCGACCAGATTGGCAAGCATGTGTTTCCGCTGCACCGGCTGGACAAGGGCACCTGCGGCGTGCTGCTGCTGGCGCTGCATGCAGAAGCAGCCAGCCGCACGCGGCAGCAGTTTGAAAACCACCAGATCGGCAAGCGCTACCTGGCGATGGTGCGTGGCTGGGCACCGCTGCATGCGGAGGTAGACCACGCGCTGCGCCCGGATGATGCACCCGAGGACGCGGCAGCCCAGCCAGCGCAAACCCGCTTTGCCCGCCTGGCCACGCTGGAACATGCCGATACCTATGACGCGCGCTTTGCCGGCACGCGCCTGTCCCTCGTGCAAGCCGAGCCGCACACCGGGCGCCGCCACCAGATCCGCCGCCACCTCAAGCACATCGCCCACCCCATCATCGGTGATGCCACGCATGGCAAGGGCCCCCTGAACCGCTGGTGGGCCGAGCGCCTGGGGCTGCAGCGGCTGTGGCTGCATGCCTGGTCGCTGTCGCTGCAGCACCCTTATACCCAAGTGCCTTTGCAGATTGAGAGTGGCCTGCAGTTTGCGCCAGTAGCGCCGCAGCCAGCATCAGCATCAGCACCTGGCAGTGGCGAGCCGCAATCGCACCCCAGCCTGCAGCAATGGCAGGCGCTGCTGCGCAGCCCGCAATGGTCACGTGATTGACAAACCGGGGCGGCGTACAACGCCACCATCGCAAGACCAGAGCCGCACATAGTTTTTCAGATGCGCGCACACTCGCCCCGTGCAAAAACAACCAACAACATCTTCTTCCGCCAGCCCCGCTGCTGCCCCAGGCCCCACCCTCAGCCCCACCCTCAGCCCCGCCGTCCTGCTGCTGATGGCAACCGCCTGCGGCCTGTGCGCAGGGGCCAATTACTTCAACCAACCGCTGCTCAACTCCATCGCGCATGCGCTGCAGGTGAGCGAAAGCACGGCCGGCATCCTGGTCACCTGCGCGCAGGTGTCGTATGCCATCGGCCTGCTGTTTCTGGTGCCGCTGGGCGATATGCTGGAGCGCCGCAAACTGACCGTGGGCCTGATGCTGCTCGCAGCGATTGGCCTGCTCGTCAGCGGCTTTGCCGAGTGGATGCCCTCGCCCTTCACGGCGCTGGTGCTGGGCACCCTGGTGACCGGTTTGTTCTCGGTCGCAGCCCAGGTGCTGGTGCCGATGGCCGCCAGCCTGGCACCACGTGAATCCAGCGGCCGCGCCGTCGGCCTGGTGATGAGCGGTTTGCTCACCGGCATCTTGCTGTCGCGCACCGTTGCCGGTTTGTTGTCGGCCGTGGGCGGCTGGAGCCTCGTCTACAAGGCGGGCGGTGTGGCCATGGTGCTGGTGGCGCTGGCGCTGTACCGGGTGCTGCCCAAGGTGGCGCACAGCGGCGCACGCCTGCCCTATGGCCAGGTGCTGGGCAGTATGGCCACGTTGATCCGCACACAGCCACGCCTGCGCACCCGCACCTTGTTGGGTGGCCTGGCCTTTGCGTCGGTCAGCGTGTTGTTTTCCACGATGGCCTTGATGCTCGGCGGCCCTGAGCACGGTTTGAGTGATTCGTCGATCGGATTGATTGGCCTCTCCGGTGTGGCCGGCGCCTTGATGGCCAATGCCGCAGGCCGCCTGGTCGACAAGGGCCTGGAGCGCCCGACCACCGCCTTCTCCGTGCTGCTGCTGGTCGTCAACTGGGCACTGCTCTGGTACAGCCAGCACTCGGTGTTTTTGTTCATCGTCGGCATGCTGGTGATCGAGCTGGCGCTGCAAGGCACCCACATCTGCAACCAGAACGTCATCTACCGGCTGGCACCCGAGGCGCGCTCGCGCATCAATGCCTGCTATATGACGGGCTACTTTATCGGTGCCTCTGCCGGCTCGGCCATCGGCGCCTGGGCCTGGCACCATGGCGGCTGGACGGGCGCCTGCATCGCTGGCACGGTGCTTGCATTGCTCAATGTGGCGGCCTTGCTGGCCGACCGCAGGCTGTCCCATCCGAACGCCCAGGCATCTGGGCCCAGCGCCACCTAAAGGGCGGCCCGGCGCTGTCGCGCAGACGCCCCGGGCGGGCAGGAGGAAAATGGTAGGCTTGCATTCCAGGCATGGCAGCCCATGGCCGCCGGCACCGACACGAGAGAGAAACCATGTACCTCGACCAAGACAACGCGCCCAACATCAACCAGCTCACCGCATTCCGCCGTGATCTGCACATGCACCCCGAGCTGAAGTATGAAGAGAACCGCACTGCCGACAAGATTGCGGCCTACCTGACGGCGCTGGGCATCCCCATGCTGCGCGGCATGGGCACCACCGGCATTGTGGCCAGCATCTACGGCCGGGGGCGCGATGCCAGCAACCCCGGGCCAGCCATCGGCATCCGCGCCGATATGGATGCGCTGCCGGTGCAAGAGACCAACCAGTTTGGCCACATCAGCCAGTACCCGGGCCGCATGCATGCCTGCGGCCACGACGGCCACACGACCATGGTGATGGGTGCCGCTGAGCTGCTGGCGGCGCAGCGTGATTTTGATGGCACCGTACACCTGATCTTCCAGCCCGGTGAAGAAGGCGGCGCGGGCGCCCGCGCGATGATGCAGGACGGCCTGTTTACCCAGTTCCCCTGCCAGGCGGTGTTCGCACTGCACAACTGGCCGGCGCTGCCGCAAGGCCAGATGGGGGTGCGCGTGGGACCGATCATGGCCGCTGCGCTGCGCTTTGAGATCGTCGTGCGCGGCCGGGGCGGCCATGCGGCGCTGCCCCACACCACGGTGGACCCGATCCCCGTGGCCTGCTCCATCGTCGGCCAGCTGCAAACCCTGGTCTCGCGCGGCACCGATCCGCTCGATGCCGCCGTGCTGACCGTGGGCAAGATCGAGTCCGGCACGGTAGAGAACATCATCCCCGATGAGGCGCGCATCTACGGCACCTGCCGCAACCTGACCCTGGCCTCCCAGCAGTTTCTCATCGACGGCCTGCACCGCGTCTGCAGCCACATCGCCGAGGCGCACTTTGCCAGCGCCGAAGTCATCATCAAACCCGGCTACCCCAACACCACCAACCACCGCAAAGAGGCGCTCTTCATGGGCGAGGTGATGCGTGAGATGGTCGGCAACACCCATGCCCACACCGATGTGCTGCCGGCGATGACGGCCGAGGACTTTGGCTTCATGCTCGAAGAAGTACCCGGCGCCTATGGCTGGATCGGCAATGGCGCCGATGGCCAACCGGGCGTGGGGCTGCACAACCCCGGCTATGATTTCAACGACAACAACATCGCGCTGGGCGCGAAGTTCTGGGACCGACTGGCACGCCGCTGGCTGGAGACCCAGGCGCTGCGCTAAGCCCCCACTGCCGCAAGAGGCCGCTCCGTTTTTGGAGGCCGCTGCGGCCTGACTTGGAGCCCCTTTTGCCGCGTCTACCCAGCCTCATCCAACTTCCCCGGCACGCCGCACGCGCGCTGCGCCGCTTTCCACAGTTACTGCTCGGGCTGGCCTTGCTTGCCGGCGGCCATGCGGCCCAGGCACGTGCGCCTGTGGCAGAAAAACCAGCGCCCACCAGCAACCCCGCCTGCCCCGCACCACCGGTTACCGATCCGGCGGTGTACCAGGCCGAGGCGCGCAAGCCGCAGCCCGACCGGGGTGTGCTCTGGCAACTGCGCAAGGGCGACGATATCGCCTATCTCTGGGGCAGCATCCATGTGGGGCAGCTGCCCTGGATCATTCCCGGCCCGCGCACCCAACAAGCGCTGCGCGGCGCCCCTGCGATTGCGCTGGAGCTGGACCCGGTCGACCCCGCCACCTTGCAGGCCCTGACGCAGGCGATGCGCGAGGACAGCGACCGGCAACAACTCATCATGCGCCAGCACCCTGAGCTGCAAGCGCGCATGGGCCGCATGGCAGTTGAATCCTGCATAGACACCAGCACCTGGCAGACCAACGCCTCCACCCTCGCCCGCATCATCATGCTGGGCATGCAGGATGTGGCCCGCAGCGGCTACCACCCCGCCTACGGCATCGATGTGAACCTGGCAGCCATCGCCCATGCCGCCGGCCGCCCCGTCAAAGCCATCGAGACGGCGCAAGAGCAATTGGTCGCCATGGGCCTGGGCGGCAATGGCGTGCCGGCGCAACTGGCCACGCCCGAGGACATCCGCAAGGCCCTGGATGACATCGACAGCGGCAAAAACCGCCAGGTGGCGCTGGACCTGGTGCACCATTGGGAAAGCGGTGACCTGGTAGCCCTGGACCAGCTGACGCGCGATTGCCAGTGCCTGGGCGACATGGGCATGAAGGCGGCACTGCTCGACAACCGCAACCAGCGCATGGCCGAACGGCTGCCAGCCATGATTACAGCGCAACCCAATCTCTTTATCGCCGTCGGCCTGCTGCACATGGTGGGCGACAACAACCTGCTGGAGCTGCTGCAAAAGCAGGGCTACACGGTGCGGCAGTTGACGGGCAAGGGGGCCGATACCGCAGCCGCTGCCAGCGCCCCTGCCAAAGCACCCTAAGCGCCGATAAAAAATGCCGCCGGCTTTGCAGCGGGCGGCATAAAAAGATAGACCTCAGCTGGCGCGTTCAGGCTATCTGAGGGCGCTGGTCATGCTTGGCCAGCATGTCGGCATAGGGCTCCAGCACCCATTTTTGTTCTGCGGCATCCGGGATCTGCGCCGCACTGGCTTGCACCACCTGGCCATGCGCGGCACACAGCTGTGCCATCGCGGCCGGGCTGATCAGGCCCTCCCGCAGCAGCAAGCTGGTCATTGCCATCAGCAAGGCGTTGTGCTGCACCAGCAAGTCCTGCGCACGCAGCATCTGCGCTTGCAGCAAGGCCTCGATACCGGCATTGGTGGCTGCCACTTCGGTATTGGTGTTGTCGCCCGGCTCCTGGGCCACATCGGTGCGCGACAGGCGCGCCCCAAAACCCAGATGGCGCAGGTAACGCGCCGCATCCGCCGTAGTCTGCAGGATGTCCTGCTCGGCCCCGGTGGTACAGGCCTCCTGGCCAAACACATGGCGCTCGGCCGCGCGGCCCGCCAGGCCCACGCAAACCATGTCCAGCATATTGCGCTTCGAGGTGGCCTGCAGCTCAGTAAAGCTGTTGTAGCCGCCTTCGAAGGTAGCGATGTTGATCTTCAGCTCTTGCGGCGTGCGGCCAAACAGCAATGCATAGACCAGACCATGCCCCGCCTCATGCACCGCCAGCAAGGCCCGAAAATCCGCGCTGGTGCGCTGCTTGACCTTGTTCAGATCCAGCGGCACGGCAAAGCACTGTTGCAACGGCGCTGGCGCATCCGGCAGCGCCAGTTGCACCTGCAGCTGCGCCGCGCCAGCGGCCATTTGCACCTGCAATGGCTGCCCTGCCTGCGCGCCCTGCTCCAGCGCCCACAGCGCCGCATCCACCAAGGCACTCGACAAGATCGTGTGCACCGACGAGAACAGCGGCCGCGTCCCTTGGGTGGGAAAGACGGCGTTCTGGTAGATCTGCGCCAGCACATCCGGGCCGATGACAAAGCGCAGCCCGCAGTTGGCCTCAATGCCTTGCACATAGTTGTGCACGGTCATCGCAATCAGCTGCTCATAGGTCGAGCGGCTGAACGACGGGTAGATCACATGCTGGTTGCCCAGCCGGGCGATCTGCTCGGGTTTGAAGCGTTCGGCCAAGGCCCGCTTGACATCGATCAGCGACAAGCGGCTGGTGAGCCGGTGGAAGATGTCGGCATCGGTGTCGCAGTCCTCGACGCGGCTGGCCGTCTCCGAGTACATCTCATCGAGGTTGCCACAGACAAAGACCAGCAGCTTGCTGTAATCGGTCTCCCAGGATTGCTGAGAGCTACGAAACTGGACCAGCAGCTGGTGAATGTAGTCATTGCTCCACTGCATGATGTCCAGCAAGGGCGCATCGAGCTTCAGGCTGCGCTTGAGGGCCTGCGCGTCCCAGGCATCAATCTTGTAGCGCATCTTCTGCTTTTTGCGCCGCTCCTGCGCATCGTCTTCTTCGGCCCGCTCGGCGTCATAGAGCGCATCCGCCAGTTTGCGCTCGATGCTGTGCAGCTCCGACAAAGCCGGTGGCAGCTTGCCATCGGACAACAAGGCCCAGACATCCTGGTAGCGCTCGACCTTGCTGTCTTCGCCACGGCTGCTTACCGTGCGGTAACGCTGGAACTCATCGAGCACCAGGATGCCAGGCGCGCCTTCCACCAGCCCCGCACTCTCGAGCGTGCCGGAGATAGTGGATGCGCCATAGCTGTCACCGTTTTGGCTGAAGCCGTCCATCTGGACTTCGACAAAGCGATCATAAAAACCCAGCAGCTGCGCCAGGCGGCGCGTCAGCTGGGTCTTGCCCGTGCCTGTCAATCCCCACAGGCACACAATCACAGGGCGGGTAATGAGCTGGGGCATCACATACCAGGCGCGCACGGCGCCCGTCACACGGTCAATCACGTCATCAATACCGATCAATTCGGTTTTCAGCTGGGCCGCAATGGCCTGCAGGTTTTGCTGACGCTCATGCATCTGTACGCGAAGCAATAGCTCCGGGGAGGTTTTCATTTCTTTCATGTTGTGCTGTCTCTTCAGCCTGCGCAGCCGCTCAATCCCCATGGTCGGCTTTGCGGGTCATCTGTTGCAAAGCCATCCGGTCGGCACGGCGCTGGGCGCCTTGGCTGCGGATGTGCTTGCCCGCAGCGCCGGACAGACGCCGTTGGGCCATGGCTTTGGCAACAGGGTTGAAAGGAGTGGCATCGGCCACAATCAGCAGCGCGATAGGCTGCTTCATGCGGCGCAAGGCCTTGACCCGGCCCTCTTCAAAGGCGCGGGAAACGGTTTTTGCACTCATCTGTGCGGTTCCTCAGGGGCTTGGCGCGCCTTCAGCCATAAGCTGGCGCAGCAAGACCCCAAAACAAAAAGCCCCGGCGACGTAGCCAGGGCTTTTGTCGATCCCGCCTGCAGTGCTGCAGGCGGCGATCTGGGCCAAGGCTAAACCATATGAACATGGTTTAGCCGGGGCAGAAACCGTGTTCAGTGGAGAGGGTTGAACATAAAACAGGACATAGCAAAAACTCCCAATAATGCGCTGCAGAAGGTCATTCGTTACTGCAGCGATAAGAAGACGAAGGCTGGACTATAGCGTGAATTTCTCAATCACGCAAGCCCCATATACAGCCTGTTGCATAAAACAAACCGACAACCGCTGGCTTCCGCCCCTTTTGCACGGCTTTTTGCACATAAAACGCAGCAACATGCCAACAGCGGCCAAAACCGCCGCTGGAGCCAGCTACAGATCAATAACGCTTGCGGCCCGCCTTGCGGTGCTTGGCATGCTCGGCCTTCTTGGCCTGTTGCAAGGCCTCGGCCGCCTCGCCGGCAGCGCGCCACTGCTCAAACTCTGCCGGGGTCTCCACGGTGATACGGCCCAGCATCTGGGTGCGAAAGTCGGTGATCAGCAGCTCAGCGGCCTTTTGCATATTGATGCGGCCGCCGCTCATCACCGCGCCGCGCTTTTTGCCAATGAGGGTCAGCAGCTCGTCATCGCCCAGCGCGGCCAGCTCCGCATCATCGAGGCCCAGCTTGTAGCGCTCATCCAGTTGGCGGGGGTAGTGCTTTTGCAGGTACAGCAGCAGCTCCAGCGCCACCAGCTCATCGTCATAGGCATTGCGGCCCACCGAGCCGCAAACCGCGAGCTTGTAGCCGGACTCCGGCACGATGATCTTGGGCCAGAGCATGCCGGGCGTGTCCCAGAGGTAGAAATCATCGGCCAGCACAATGCGCTGCTCGTCCTTGGTCACCCCGGCCTCGTCACCGGCCTTGGCCTGGCTCTTGCCGCTCATGCTGTTGATCAGGGTGGACTTACCGACATTGGGCACGCCGCAGATCAACACCCGCATGGGCTTGGCCATGCCGCCGCGTCCGGGCGAGAGTTGGCGGCAGGCCTCGACCAGGCGCTTGGCGGGTGCTGGCTCGCTCGCATCCAGCGGTAAGGCCTTGGTCTCGAACTGCGCCTCATACCAGGCCACCCACAGCGCCGTGCGGCTGGCATCAGCCATGTCCTGCTTGTTGATGATCTTGAGGGTGGGCTTGTGGCCCGTCAGCTCCGTCAGCGCCGGGTTGGCGCTGGAGCCGGGCATGCGCGCGTCCAGCACCTCGATGACCACATCGATGTCTTTGATGCGCTCGGCAATCAGCTTGCGCGTCAGGTGCATATGCCCGGGGAACCATTGGATACTCATACTCTTGCTTTCGGGGGAATGGTGCATGGGCATCGCGCACAGAGTTGCGCCGTGCCGGATAATGCTGCCATGTCTTCTTTATCTCAACGCCAGTGGGATGCGCAGCGCAAATCCGATCAGGACCTGCTCATCAAAGGCATCATCTTGGTCTTGATAGGGCTGGTGATTGTCGTCTCGCCCTATGTCGCTCAGGGCGATATTGTGCAGGGAGTTTTTGCTAAGGCTCCAGCAGTCGGTTGGTTTTCCCTGGTATTGGGCGCGGCTTTTGTGCTGCGCTTTGGCCTGCGCCGCAAGGCCGTGCCGCCACGGCCTGAGCAGTGAATGCCGCGCCAGCCCCCCAAGCTTTAGCCAGTTTACGGGAGGCCCGCGAGTGCTTTGCCGCGCTGCAGGCCAGCGCCAGCGCCCGGCAGATCAGCTTGCGTGAGCCCCCTAGCGCCCCCACCACCTGCTGTGGCCGGGGCTGCAATGGCTGCGTCTGGGAAGGCTTTTTTGCCGCAGCCATGTACTGGCAGGAATGCGCGCTGGATGCGCTGAAGCCTTAACCCCGCCTCTGCGCTACAACCAGTTATGTCGACTGCGCCTGGGCAGCCTCGGCCTGCACCGGTGGCAAGGTCTCCTCGCGCGCCAGCAGCTGGCGGATCTGCACCGCATCCTGCTGCAGCTGGCTTGCCAAAATACGTGCGGTGGCTAAGCGCCGCATCAGCCAGGGAATGAGCTGGTCGCGGTCCTCAGGACCCGGCACGCGCTCGGGTGCCGGCATCTTGGCGGGGCGCTGCGCATCGGCATCGCTCGCTGCGATCTGCGGCGCTTGCAGCAGGCAGGCATCGATGCTGGCCGCTGTGTCTTTGAGTTGCTGCACCGCAAAGGGCGACGGCGTCTGGCCCCGGCGCATCATCAGCATGATCTTGACAGAGGACATCTGGCCCAGCAGCTGGTAGCAATGGGCCTGGAACAGCTCCAGCGCCTGCAATGGTGGCTGCACCGCGCGCGGCTCTTTCAGCGAACGGTCAACAGCCTGGATCAGCGCCGAGAGGCTGTCGTAGGCTTCGCGCCGAGCCAGCCGCCAGGCCAGCTCGGGGGCATTGTCGACGGCTTGGAGCTGATCGACCGCCAGCGAGGTGCTGGCATGCGCCGCCTGCGCCTTTAGCACGCGCTGCACCAGCGCTGGCAGCTGCGAGCGCTCCCAGGACGGCAACACATAGGCAAAGGCCCAGGCAATGCCGGTGCCGATCAAGGTATCGACCACGCGCTCGAACATATGGAAGGTGGTGCTGCCGCCGGCATGCAACATATGCGCCTGCACAAGGCCCAGCACCGTGGCGCCCATAGCCGTGAACAGATAGCGGCGCAGCGCAAAGCCGTGCGCGACCCCCTGGGCCAGGGTCAGGCACAGAATCAAGCCCAGCGGCGACAAATGCGCTGACAAGATGGCCAGCGCCGCCACGCAGCCCAGCAAGGTGCCCAGCACCCGGATGGTGCGCCGCTCCAAGGTTTGCGCCAGGCTGCCGCGCAGCACCACCACAATGGTCAGTAGCACCCAATAGGCATGCGCATTCCAGGGCAGCATCTGTACCACCACATAGCCCACCGCAATCGCCAGCGCCGCACGGATCGCATGGCGCAGGGGAGGCGCATCCCAGCTCATCAGGCCCTTGAACGGTGTCCAGGACCAGGCGGTGGGGCTGACAAACATTTGCCAGCTGGCGCGCACCACGGCCAGGTCGGGCTCAACCTCGTCCCGGCCCAGGCCGACGAGGCGGCTCACTTCTTCATGGATGCGTACGATGCGCTCACTCAGCTCACGCGACAGCGCCTGGGGCGATACGTCGGCGTCAAAATGGTCGGGCAGCGATTCTTCGAGCCGTTGCACCGGCGTCTGGCTGGCCATCTGCATGGGGCGCAGCAACGCATCGAGGTTGCTCATCGGCCGGGGCTTGCGGCCCAGCAGCAGGCTATCGGCCAAATGCACCAGCTCCATCGCCAAGGCGCGCAGCGTGGCCTGCTGGGCCAGCAGCATGGGCGCCTGCTCGGGCGCCTTGCGCAAATGCTCCAGGTCCAGCTCGCAGGCCAGCAGATGGTCGCGGATCTCCAGCATCTGCAGCAGCATGCCGGCCAGGCGCTGGCGGCGGGGGGTGCGCGGGCTCTCCAGCACAATGTCGCGGGCGGCTTGCAGCTGGTCGGCAAAGGCCGCATGCCGGGCCATCAGCTGGCCCATGTGCTGCTGGGGCAGGCCCGTGCGGGAGAATTTGCCAAAATTGCGGTCGGCCAAGTTATCGCCATAGGCTTCGCCATCCACCGTTTCGCCATCCAGCCCCACATGGCGGGCGGCCTCGGGCAGCACCATACGCGCCTGCTCCAGCATCAGCGCGGCCAGCGACAGCACGGTATCGGCGATGAACTGCACGCGGTAGCGGAAATTAAGCAAAGTATTGGCGATGACCGCATACACCAGGAACATGCCAGCACCAATGCTGAAGAACAAGGTGGATTCAGCCGCCGCTGCCAACAGTTGCCCCTCGGGCGGCTTGGGCACCGACATGCCCAGCACCATGGCCAGCACCACTGCAATCGCAATCGGCGCGCCGCGCTTGCCCCAGGCCATCCACAAAAAGCCTAAGAAGGTGGACAGCACCGCCAACATGCCCAGCAGCACCAGGTGCTGGTGCATCAGCTGCACCAGAAAGAACAGCGGCGCGCCCAGCACGGGCGCTGGCAGCATGCGCCAGAACTTGCCCCGGCGTGGCGCTGGATTATCAACAATGATGGACACAATCACCCCGACCGACGCGGCCGCCGCATGCTGCGTGCCCCAGATCAGCTGCACCAGGGTGGTGACGAGAAAAAGGCCCAGCGCCACTTCCAGCCCATTGAGCACATAGTGGTTGAGCAGGCCACGCTTGAAGGTGCGCCAACTGCGGTCGGAAGAGAAATGCGCCATGGAGAAACAATACGAGGATTCAAGGCCGAGGGATGTCGGACAAATGATAGCCATCCCTGCTAGCTACCAACGCAGAAGCGCCAAGCTTCTTGCAAGCTTTTGCATTCTGCGCCAAGACCTGGGCCTCTGCCAGCAACAAAAAAGCCCGCAGCAGCGGGCTCTTGGGCATCAGCAGGATTAAGACACAACGAGGTGCTCAGGCGACATATAGCACTGGCGCCATTCTTCAAAGGGCACGGTGTCGGCGGCTTCCATGTCCTTTTGCGCCTGGATCGACTTGGCCGCCAGCTCCTGGTACTTGGCGGTCAAGGCCTCGCTCCAGGGGCGGGCTAGGGTCTGCTCGCGGGCCCATTCCGATTGGGCAGCGCCAAAGGCCTTGAACGAGGTGCCAAACTGCTCGCTGACTGCAGCCAGCACCTGTGCCGACGGGGTCTGCGCCGGGTTGGCCAACAAGGTTTGGGACTGCGCCAGTGCCTGGCTGTAGTCTTGCGTGCCATGGGCCTGGTCCAGGGCAGCGGCAATCGGTTGGCAGGCTTGCAGAATCTCCTGCGCCCACTCGGTCAGCTTCACTTCTTTGCCCTGGCGCTGCAGGTTCAGGCCCGGCTCACGGCCGCGCTCGGCCACCATGTGCTGGTTGTGCTTCATCTCGGCAATCTCGGCGGGCGAGTCGGGCGGGCTGTCGCTCAGCAGGCAGTGCAGCAGGAACACATCCAGCAAGCGCATCGTCGGGGCCGAGATGCCCATGCTGTCAAAGGGATTGATGTCCATCAAGCGCACTTCGACGTACTCGACACCGCGCTCGCGCAGCGCATGCAGCGGGCGCTCGCCGCGCTGCACCGTGCGCTTGGGGCGGATGGTGCCGTAGAACTCGTTCTCGATCTGCAGCAGGCTGGTGCCCAGCTGGTTGTACTCACCGCCGGGGTTGAGGATGCCGACCTTTTCATAGGCCGGATACGGCTGCGTCAACGCGCCGTAGAGCGAATCGGCATAGCCCTTGAGATCGTTGTAGCTGACGCTGATGGAGGCCTGGGCATCGCTTTGGTAACCCAGGCGGCCCATGCGCAGCGAGGTGGCGTGGGGCAGGTGCAGGGCACCCTGGCCATCGCCCAGCGGCTGCAGCTGGTGCGGGCGTCCCTGCACAAAACAGGGACAGAGCACCGGCGATGCGCCAAACAGATAAAGCAGCAAAAAGGCCTGGCGGCGGAAATTGCGGATCAGCCCAAAATAGGCCTCGCTGCTGACACCGGGCAGCGACCAGTTGTAGTGGATGCCCGAGATGGTTTGCATGCGCCGACCATAGCGGTGGCCCAGGCCCATGCGGTAAATGCTTTTGGAACGGCCAATGTGCGAGGTGCCAAAGCGGCCCAGCGGGATGTTCTCGTCCGATGGCAGCGAGCAAGGCATGCTCGAAATCCACAGGCGCTCGTCGTTGGCCTGCAGCACCTGGTAGACATACTGGTGCACCTCGGCCAGCTCATCGAGGCAGGCCTGCACACCTTGGTGCACGCCGGTGATGATCTCGATCTGCGACTCGCTGAAATCGGTGGTGATGCTGCTGTGCGTCAGCGCGGAGCCCAAAGCGGCCGGGTGTGGCGTGAGGGCCAGCGCGCCCTCATCGTTCACGCGCAAGCCTTCTTTCTCGATGCCGCGCCCCATCTGCAGCAGGCGCTGGGCGCCGATGGCATCAATACGTTGTTGGATATGGTTCATCTGCGTTGTTCTTGTCTAAGCCGGGCTGCACGATAGCAGGTTGCCCGGCGACTGGCAGAGTATTGCACGCTCAGCCCGACCGGCCTTCGGGATTTAACCCAGGCCCCAGCGCAAGGCCTGGCGAGTCATAGTAAGAAGCTGTTGTAATCGCCGTTTCTGTTGCTTTAGGGATTCTCTGCATGACCCTCGCCGCATGGGATGGCCGCGGATCGGGAGGAGGTGCAAGGCGTCTTTTGCAGTCAATAGCGAGCTATTGACAAGGAAGACAACGCAGCGGATCGCCCGAGTCCGCGTTCAGACCACGGCAGGGAGTTGTGCAGAGGATCCCTCATGCAAGCTTGATTTAATGCAGCTTCTGCTGGGCCTTGCGGATCTCCAGATCACCCTGCACAAAGCCGTTGTCCGGCACGATATCGTCCCGGCGGTCGGTCAGCTCTGTCCACTGCTGCGAAAGATGCAGATCCATGTCGTCGAGCGCTATGTTGTCGGCGCTCAGGTGGACGCCGCGCGTCATGGTGATGTGCGAGGCCTCAAAGCTGCCAGCGCCTGCACACAGAATGGTGCGTGTGGGGGCGCTCTCATGCACTAGCGCCAGCAACGCCGGGCTGACCAGCTCGGGCCGCAGCGCACGCAGCATCTCAGGTGCCATCAGGCCGTCGGTCATCCGGGTGGCCGCCGTCGGCGCCAGCGCATTCACATGGATGTTGTACTTGGCCCCTTCCAGCGCCAGCGTCTGCATCAAACCCACCAGCGCCATCTTGGCAGCGGCATAGTTGCTTTGGCCAAAATTGCCAAACAGGCCCGATGACGAGGTGGTCACCAGAATGCGGCCATAGTGGGCCGCCTGCATAAAGGGCCACACAGCCTTACAGCAGTGGACGCTGCCCATCAGATGCACTTCCAATACCGCGCGGAAGTCGTCCAGTTCCATCTTGGCAAAGCTCTTGTCGCGCAAGGTGCCGGCATTGTTGACCAGCACATCGACTTGGCCCCAGTGCTCGATCACCTGGGCAACCATGGCCTGCACCGCTGCCCAATCCGTGACCGAGGCATGGCTGGCCATGGCAGTGCCGCCCAGCGCTTCAATCTCGCGCACCACTTTCTCGGCCGCCGAGGAGTTGCCCTGCCCGTCCACCGCGCCGCCCGGGTCATTGACCAGCACCTTGGCGCCGCGCCGGGCCAGCGCCAATGCATGTTCACGCCCCAGCCCGCCGCCGGCACCCGTCACAATCGCTACCTTGTCGCTGAAATCCAGACCCATACGTTCGCACCTTATAAAAAGCGGGCTGATAGCCCTTGATGCCGTCGAACTGTACGTGTTCACATTCGCTTTGCGCAGCGCTTGGGCGACAGACGCCAGCGGGACATGGACCGGTATTGCCTAGGGTTATCCCGAAAATGGCTGAACAACCATGTGGATAACTTGCGCTCACCGGATTTTTAACCCGCTAAGCCCATGTTTTTATTAGCAGCGTGTTACATTGCCCGCAAATTCAGCAAAACGGTTGCCGCGCTGGTTGCCCGGCAGCGGTGCTTACCACAGCTTGCGGGGCCGCTATGCTTTTGATATTGCACTGCCAAAACGGCAAGCAGGCCTGGCGCGGCAGGCGGTCCATTGGCACCTTACTTATTACATCCCCATGCCCATCACCCCCGAGCTCTACAACGCCCAGATCGACAACGAAGACATCCAGGTCGATGCCTGGGCCGATACGCCGTTGCTGCAATCACTGGAAGAAGGCGGCGTGGACTGGCCCAGCTCCTGCCGCAACGGCACCTGCCGCACCTGCGTGGGCCGGCTCAAATCTGGCAGCGTGCACTATGAGATTGAATGGCCGGGACTCAGCGCTGAGGACAAAGAGGCCGGTTGCATCCTGCCCTGCGTGGCCTACCCGGATGGCAATGTGGTGCTGATGCGCGGCGAATACTGAGCCTGCACAAGCCATTTGCAAGCAGCTCCCCGGCAGCAATTGACCCGGCGCGCTAGTCCCCAGATCGGCCAAAGCGCCCCAGCCGGGGAGCAGCTGGTCTAAAATTGGGGTTTTTACTGTCCGAGGTGCCGCATCGCTGCACCGAGACACGACACCCGTTCTTTAAAGGCATTCCATGAGCAGCCCCCTGACTCCAGCACCGATCTCTGCGGTGGAGGACATTGTTGCCGAGATGCGCGCTGGCCGCATGGTCGTTCTTGTCGATGAAGCCGACCGCGAGAACGAAGGCGACCTGGTGCTGGCCTCCGACCATGTCACCCCCGAAGCCATCAACTTCATGGCAAAGTGGGGCCGGGGCCTCATCTGCCTGACCCTGACCCGCGAACGCTGCGAGCGCCTGCAACTGCGCCAGATGACCGCCAACAATGGCGCGCCGCTGTCCACCGCGTTCACCGTCTCCATCGAAGCGGCCGAAGGCGTGACCACCGGTATCTCGGCCGCTGACCGCGCCCGCACCGTGCAGGCCGCGGTGGCACCCGATGCCCAGGCCCACGACTTGGTCCAGCCCGGCCATATCTTCCCCTTGCAAGCCGTCGATGGCGGCGTGCTGATGCGCGCCGGCCATACCGAAGCCGGTTGCGACCTGGCGCGCCTGGCCGGTTGCTCGCCCTCCTCCGTCATCTGCGAGGTGATGAAGGACGACGGCACCATGGCCCGCCTGCCCGATCTGCAGTTGTTCTGCGCCGAGCACGGCATCAAGATCGGCACGATTGCCGATCTGATCGAATACCGCAGCCGCCACGAGTCGCTGGTCGAGCGCATCAGCAGCCGCCCGCTGCAAACGGCGCATGGCGAGTTCACCGCCCACCTCTACCAGGACCATGCCAGCCACGCGGTACACATGGCCCTGGTCAAAGGTAGTGTGCAGGCCGACAGCGATGTGCCCGTGCGTGTGCATGAGCCGCTGTCGGTGATGGACCTGCTGGAGACCGGCCGTGCCATGCACAGCTGGACCCTGGACGCCAGCCTGGCTTATCTGCAGCAGCAAGGCTGCGGCGTGGCCGTGCTGCTCAACTGCAATGAAAGCGCCGCCCAGCTGGTGAGCCAGTTCGACGGCAAGGCCCGCGCAGCACAAGCGCCCGAGCGCGGCCGCATGGACCTGCGCACCTATGGCATTGGCGCCCAGATCCTGCGCGACTGCGGCGTGCAAAAAATGCGCCTGATGGGCGCGCCCCGTCGTCTGCCCAGCATGGCGGGCTACGGGCTTGAGATCACCGGATATATCAGCAAGGAATAACAAGCATGTTTGGAGCAGAAAAAGGCAGCGCAGCCAACCTGGACGGCAGCGCCCTCGCCATCGGCATTGTGCAGGCCCGGTTCAATGCCAGCATCACCGACAGCCTGGCCCAGGCCTGCCTGCAAGAGCTGGCCGCCATGGGCGTGCTGGCCGACAATATTCGCCATGTGCAGGTGCCCGGCGCTCTGGAAGTGCCGATTGCCCTGCAAGCCATGGCGGAATCCGAGGAATTCGACGCGCTGATCGCCCTGGGCTGCATCATCCGTGGCGAAACCTACCACTTTGAGCTGGTGGCCAACGAATCGGGCGCCGGCGTTACACGCATTGGCCTGGATTTCCAGATCCCGATCGCCAATGCCATCCTCACCACTGAAGACGAAGCCCAGGCCATCGCTCGCCAAACCGACAAGGGGCGTGATGCCGCCATCGTCGCTGTCGAGATGGCCAATCTGCTGAAAACACTATGAACGAAAACGACCAGAGCGAGTCCCCCTCCAGCCAGCGCCCACCGCGCCAGACCCGCAAGGGCCTGACCTCCACCGGTGCGCGCAAGGCCGCCTCCAAATCCACCCGCAGCCGCTCGCGTGAGTTCGCGCTGCAGGCGCTCTACCAGTACATCCTGAGCGGCAACAGCGCCACCGAGATCGACCTGTTCACCCGCGAGCTGGCCGGCTTCCACAAAGCCGACGCCGCCCACTACGATGCCCTGCTGCACGGCTGCATCGAAAACGCCGAACAGCTCAACGCCCAGATCACCCCCCACCTGGACCGCAAGATGGACGAGCTCTCGCCCATCGAGCATGCCTGCATGTGGATTGGTGTCTACGAGTTCCAGCACTGCCTGGACGTGCCTTGGCGCGTGGTCATCAACGAGAGCATCGAGCTGGCCAAGGAATTTGGCGGCACCGACGGCTACAAGTATGTGAACGCCGTGCTCAATGCCCTGGCCCCTACCTTGCGCGCCACCGAAGTGACCGCTGACCGCAACAACGCGGCCTGAGCAACGCCAAGACCGATGCCATGCCTGCGCGCTGGCATCGGTTTTTTGTAAGGGCTTCGCGGCCGCCAGTTATACTTTTGATAGCACACCCGTGCTTGCCCATGTGCTGCCAGCGCAGTGGGAGCCCTCTGATCCGAGCTGAAGACCATGAAAATCGCCACCCGAGCCGAGCGCATTGAGCCGTTTTATGTGATGGAGGTCGCCAAGGCCGCCCAGGCACTGGCGGCGCAGGTGGCGGGCAGCGCGGAGCCGATGATCTTCCTCAACATCGGCGAACCCGACTTCACCGCACCGCCGCTGGTGCAGCAAGCCGCCGACCGCGCCATCCGCGAAGGCCGCACCCAGTACACCCCCGCCCTCGGCATTGATCCCCTGCGCCAGGCGCTGTCCGACTGGTATGCCCAGCGCTTTGGGGTGGATGTACCGGCGCGCCGCATCGTCATCACCGCCGGTGCCTCGGCCGCCTTGCAGCTGGTCTGCCTGTCGCTGATCAATGCCGGCGACGAGATCCTGATGCCCGACCCGAGCTACCCCTGCAACCGCCACTTTGTCAGCGCGGCAGAAGGCCGGGCCGTGCTGCTGCCGACCACGGCAGAAGAGCGCTTTCAGCTGAGCGCCGACAAGGTGCAAGCCGCCTGGGGCGACAAGACCCGTGGCGTATTGCTGGCCTCGCCCTCCAACCCCACGGGCAGCTCCATTGCGCCGCAGGAGCTGCGCCGCATCCATGAGGTGGTCAAGGCCCATGATGGCGTGACCATCATCGACGAGATCTACCTGGGCCTGTCCCATGACGAGGCCTACGGCCAGACGGCGCTGGCCATTGATGACAACATCATCTCGATCAACAGCTTCAGCAAGTACTTCAACATGACTGGCTGGCGCCTGGGCTGGGCGGTGGTGCCCGAAGCCCTGGTGCCGGTGGTCGAGCGCGTGGCACAGAACCTGTTTATCTGCGCCAGCACCATCTCCCAACACGCGGCGCTGGCCTGCTTTGCGCCCGAGAGCCTGGCCGAGTACGAGCGCCGCCGTGCCGAGTTCAAAGCCCGGCGCGATTATTTCATCCCCGCGCTCGAAGCACTGGGCCTGCCGGTGCCGGTGGTGCCCGATGGTGCGTTCTACGCCTGGGCCGATTGCACGCAGGCCGCTAAAAAGCTTGGTGTTGAAGGCTCCTGGGACTTTGCCTATGCCGTCATGGAGCGCGCCCACCTGGCCATCACCCCGGGCCGCGATTTTGGCAGCCATGACACCGGCCGCTTTGTGCGCTTTTCCACCGCCAACTCGATGGAGCAGCTGCAAGAGGCCATCGCCCGGCTGCGCAAGTTGCTGGCATGAGCATGCCAACAGCGATGCACCATTTCGTCCCGGCTCACCGCAGAACAGGCATGGGCTTGGAAGCGGCTCCTCCGCACCATAAATTTGACCGAAAAGGCTATATCCATGGCCTTTGAATTCCCGATCCGCATTTATTGGGAAGACACCGATGCCGGCGGCATCGTGTTTTATGCCAACTACCTCAAGTTCATGGAACGCGGCCGCACCGAATGGCTGCGCTCGCTGGGACTGGAGCAGCAACGTCTGCGCGACGAGGTCGGCGGCATGTTCGTGGTCAGCGAAGCCAATATCAAATACTTACAACCTGCACGCCTGGACGATGAACTCATCGTCACCGCAGAACTCCAAGCTGCGGGGCGTGCCTCGATGCAGATCGCACAGCGGGTGCTCTTAAAACAGAAGCAACCAACAGATACACCTCAACTGCTGTGTGAGGGCACAATCCGTATCGGCTGGGTCGACGCTGTCAGCATGCGCCCGGCAAGAATTCCTCAATCCCTGATCCAAACCATCTCATGAATTCCCAAGAAATGTCCATTGCCAGCCTGGTCTTGCACGCCAGCTGGGTGGTGCAACTCGTGATGCTGATCCTGGTGGCTGCCTCGGTCGCCTGCTGGGCCACCATCATGCGCAAGTTCGGCATGCTCAAAGCCATCAAAGCGAAGAACGAGACCTTCGAGAGCGACTTCTGGTCCGGCTCCAGCCTCAACGAGCTCTACCAGAACGCGATGCACAACGTCAAAGCCTGCGGTCCGATGGAACGCATCTTTGCCAGCGGCATGCGCGAGTACCAAAAACTGCGTGAGCGCCAGATTACCAACCCCGACACCTTGCTGGACGGCACACGCCGCGCAATGCGCGCCAGCTTCCAGCGCGAGATGGACGAGATCGAATCGGGCCTGTCCTTGCTGGGCACCATCGGCTCGGTCTCGCCCTATGTCGGTCTGTTCGGCACGGTATGGGGGGTGATGCACGCCTTTACCGGCTTTGCCAATATGGAGCAGATCACCCTGGCCACCGTCGCGCCAGGTATTGCCGAAGCGCTGGTTGCCACCGCCATGGGCCTGTTTGCCGCCATTCCCGCCGTGACGGCCTACAACCGCTTCTCCAGCGGCATTGACCGCATCGCCAGCCAGCAAGAGACCTTCATCGAAGAGTTCTCCAACATCCTGCAGCGCAACCTGGGTGCCCAGCCGGTGCACGCGGCGCACTAAATACAAAGGAAACCGCCATGCCGGCCGTCGCCTCTCGCGGAAAACGCAACCGCCGCACCGTGAACGAAATCAACATGGTGCCCTTCATCGACGTGATGCTGGTGCTGCTGATCATCTTTATGGTCACTGCCCCCATGCTGACGCCAGGCGCCATCAACCTGCCCAAGGCAGGCAAGAGCGAGCGCCCCCCAACCAAGAACATCGCCCATGTCCTTCTGGACAAGGACGGCTCCGTCAAGCTGATGGTGGGCAACCGCACGCAAGCGGTGGCTGCTGGTGATCTGGCCGATGTGGCCAAGTCCTGGCAAGCCGACAATCCGCCGGACGACAGCGCCATGCTTATCGTCGCGGACAAGGACCTGAGCTACCAGAAGGTGATTGACGCGATGTCGACCTTGCAGAAGGCCGGCGTCAAGCGCGTGGCCTTGCAAGTGGCAGGCGGCAGCCAGTAAGAAGAGTCTCCATGTCCCCTCGTCAAGAGCGCGATCAGCTTGCCCCTCCCAAACCCCCGTCGCGGACCAAGTCCTGGACCGTGGCGGCCGCTGCCCATTTGCTGGTGGTCGTCGCCTTGCTGTGGACGGTGCGCAACCCCCGCGACAGCGATCAGCCCTCGGTCGAGGCCGAGCTGTGGGCGCCCACCAATGAGCAGGCCGCGCCTGCCCCGCTGACGCCGCCCCCTCCTCCGCCACCCGTGGCCCCACCGCCCCCAGCTCCCGTGCCGCCGCCACCTCCGCCTGCGCCCGCCCCCCCTGTGGTGACCACGCCCAAGCCGGCCGCTGCCGTGCCGGACGAGGATGACCGCGAGTCCGAAATAGCCCTGCGCAAGAAAAAAGAGCAGGAAGCCAAGCAGCGCGAGCAAAAGGAGCGCGAGCTGGCCGAGCGCAAGGAAGCCGACCGCAAAAAGCAGGCCGAGCAGGACAAGAAGGACCGCTTGGAAGAAGAGCGCCAGGAACGCCTGCAAAAGGACAAAGAAGCCCGCGAAAAGGCCGACAAGGCGGAGAAGGACCGCAAGGAAGCCGACCGCAAGAAGCAGGCCGAGCAAGACAAGAAGGACCGCCTGCAAAAGGACAAGGACGCCCGCGAGAAAGCCGAGAAAGACAAGGCAGAACGCGAGAAGGCTGAGAAGGCCAAAGCAGAAGCCGACGCCAAGGCGAAGGCCGCTGCAGACGCCAAGGCCAAAGCGGCCGCCGATGCAAAGGCCAAGGCTGCAGCGGATGCCAAAGCCAAGGCCGCCGCCGATGCCAAGGCTGCCGAAGCGCAACGCCAAGCCAATATTGCGCGCATGGCCGGTATGGCGGGCGCCGCAGGTGCATCCGGCAGCAGCCAGGGCGGATCGACCTCGGGCACTGCCTCTGGCCAAGGTGGCCCATCGGCCGGCTATGGTGGCAAGGTGGCTGCCAAGGTGCGCCCGAACATCACCTTCCCCGATGACATCCAGGGCAACCCACGCGCCGAGCTGGAAGTGCGCGCTGCGCCCGATGGCACCATCGTTGGTGTGCGACTCACCAAGTCCAGCGGCAACAAGGCCTGGGACGATGCCGTCGTCCGCGCGATGCACAAGACCGAAACCCTGCCGCGCGATACCGATGGCCGGGTGCCGTCGAGCCTGGCGATTGGCTTCCGTCCGAAGGACTAAAGACCCATCCGTCTTATCGAAAAAAATGCCCTCGGCCACATGGCCGAGGGCATTTGTCTTTTCAAAGGCAGCACGCTGCCACGGCCCTTGCGGGCTGCTGCTTCAGGTCACCATGTACCCGCCGTCAACCGGCAAAATCACCCCCGTCATAAAGCTGGCTGCCGGCGTGCAAAGAAAGACCGCCGCCTGCGCCACATCCTGCGGTGTGCCCCAGCGACCCAGCGGCGTGCGCGCCAGGATGGGGCCCGCGCGGGCCGGGTCGTCCTGCAGCGCCTGGGTCAATGGCGTCGCAATCCAGCCGGGGGCAATGGCATTGACACGGATGCCATCGGCCGCATAGGCAATGGCCAGGGACTTGGTGAGCTGGCCAATGCCGCCCTTGCTGGCCGCATAGCCGGGCACCAGGCCACCGCCAAAGAAGGTCAGCATCGATGCGGTGTTGACGATGCAGCCACGCCGGGCGCGCAGCTTGTCGCGCGTGGCGGTGCAGACCCGCATGGTGCCGGTCAGGTTCACCTCCAGCACGCGCTGGAACACCTCCACATCGTGCTCCAAGCCGCGCTTGATGATGCCTGCGCAGTTGAAGACGATGTCGAGTTCGTCCAGATCGGCGAGCACGCCATCCAGATCGGCCTGGCGGATGACATCGGCTTCGCGCATCTCCACACTGGCATCGAGCGTGCCATCGCCCTCCCCCAGGCCCAGCGCAATGACGCGCGCGCCCAGTGCGGACAAATGGTTGGCGATCACGGCGCCAATGCCTTGGGAGGCACCGGCGACCAAGGCGGTCTTGCCTGTCAACAGGTCTTTCTGGTAGGTCGTGCTCATGTCTCGCATCAGTCGTGGGTCGCTCAGTTCTTCATGTCCAGCAGCTTGATCAGGTCGGCGAAATAGGTCGCGTCCTTCATCATCTGGTTGCGGAAACCTTGGTCGTCGGCATAGACAAAGCCCAGGTTTTGCTTGGCCAACACTTCCTGGAAGGCGGGCTCATCGACGGTCTTCTTGGCCGCAGCCTTGAGGTAGTTCAGCACATCAGTGGGCAGCTTCTTGGGGCCGGCAATGCCGCGCCAGGTGCCAATGCTCAGGTCAATGCCCTTTTCCTTCAAGGTAGGCACCTTGTCAAAGTTCTTCACCCGCTGGTCGGCCATCACGGTCAGCATCTTGAGTTTGCCGGCCTGCAGCTGCTGGGCCACTTCGGCGGGGCTCACGGCCACGGCATCCACGTGCCCACCCATCAGCGCCAGCACGGCCGGGCCAGCACCTTGGAACGGAATATGGTTGAACTGGATGCCGGTCTTGTCGCCCAGCGCCGTCGCCGCAAAGTGCCAGATGGAGCCATTGCCGGCATTGCCCACGCCCATCTTGCCGGGGTCCTTCTTGGAGGCGGCCAGGAACTCTTCAATCGTGTTCCAGGGCGCATCGGCGCGCACGGTGATCGCGGCGGGGTCGGCATTGAACTGGATGATGGGCTGCACATCGTCATAGGAGAACTTGGCCAGGCCCATGGGCTTGAGGGTCACCAGCTCCACCGTCACCACGGCCAGCTTGTAGCCGTCAGGCTTGGCATTGATCATGTCCGTCCAGCCAATGGCACCGCTGGCGCCGGGCTTGTTGATCACCACAATGCTTTGGGGAATATGCTTGCGTGCCGCCTCGCCAAAGGCGCGGGCCACACCGTCGGTACCGCCACCGGGCTGGAAGGGCACAATTAACTCGATCTGGCGCGCCGGGAAATCAGCAGCTGCTGCCGCATTGCCCAGCGCCATCACTACCGCGCTGGCACCCGCCGCAACCAGGCCAATGGCGCCTCGGCGCGTTTTGCTCATGTTCATACCGTCTCCTCTGTTTTTACTTTGTCGTGCAGTTTCAATAGGTCGCACGTCCACCGGATACATCAAACACCGCCCCGGTGCTGAACGAGCAGGCGTCGGACGCCAGCCACAGCACCTGGGCTGCAATCTCTTCGGGCTCGCCCAGGCGGCCCATCGGGCTCTTGGCAATCATCGTGGCCACATGCGCAGGCGCCATCTGCTCCAGAATCGGCGTGCGCACCGCCGCCGGTGCCACCGCATTCACCAGCACGCCGCTGCCAGCCAGCTCCTTGCCCAGCGATTTGGTCAGTGCCAGCACCCCCGCCTTGGCCGCGCTGTAGGCCGAGGCATTGGGTGTCCCCTCCTTGCCGGCCAGCGATGCAATGTTCACCACCCTGCCATAGCCCTGGCTGCGCAGCACCGGCGCCACCGCCTTGCAGACGTTGTAGACACCGACCAGATTGATGTCAATCACCCGTTGCCAGACAGCGTCGTCAAAGGCATCCAACGCCATCGTCGGCCCGGTGATGCCGGCGCTGTTGATCAGCATGTCGACCCGGCCCAAGCTTGCTAAGGTCCGCGCCAGCGCAGCCTGGATGCTGACCGGGTCGGTCACATCGACGGGGCAGAACAAGGCATCGCCAGCCTGGCTGGCAACAGGCGCCTGCAGATCCCAGACCGCCACACGCGCTCCCGCTTGCTGCAAGGCCTGCACCAGGCTGGCACCGATGCCGCTGGCGCCACCGGTCACCACGGCCACGCGGCCGCTAAATTGGTAGCTGCAATCGGCCATGTCAGCGGATGAACTGGTTGGTGTAATCGGCGCCCAGGCCGACGGCCTCAAAGTGCTTGCGGCACATCTCTATCTTGGTAAACACATCCTCAAAGCCCATGCCCTTGCCCCAGGGGTCGGTGTAATACATGACACCGTTGACCTGGAAATAGGTGATCATCTCCTCGCAGTCCTCGGGCACATACAGGGTGTGGGTCTCGCCGGGCGGCTCGAACACATAGCTGCCCTCCTTGGCCCACCATTCGTGTTCCAGGTATTTCCAGCGGCCTTTGAGCACAAAGCCATGCACCGCCTGGGGGTGACGGTGGCGGCTGAGCACCCCCGATTTGCGCACCTTGAGCAGGTTCATCCAGTAGCCTTGGCTGGCGTTCAGGCACAGCGGGCGAAACCAGACATTCTCGGCCTGGGGCACCCACAGCCGGTCATCGGTGGGGATGGCACTCTCCACCACGATCTCGGGCAGCGCATCGGGCGGGTTCGGATACTGGTACGGCATCAAGGGGGTCTGGTCGGGGCTATCTACAGGCATTTATCCACCATATGGACGAAAGTTCATAATATGGATTATTGTAGAGAATGCCTGGAATCCTGCTGCCCAGACAAACCCGAAGACGGACGCCAGGGAGACATCTGGGCGACTGACAGCCGCTCTGGAAACCGAAGTAAACGCCCACAAAAAAGCCCGGCATGGAAGCCGGGCTGCGTTCGCAAGGGATGACCGTTGATCAGGAATCGACCCAGTTCACCTTGCCGCTGAAAGCCGTCACCAGCACGATGATGCCGAACACAATCCGGTACCAGGCAAACGGCACAAAGCTGTTGGAGGCGATATAGCGCAGCAGCCAGCGCACGCAGAGCCAGGCACTGATAAAGGAGAAGAACAGGCCGGTCGCAAACATGGGGATGTCGGCCATCGACAGCAGCGCCCGCTCTTTGTAGAGGCTGTAGACGCCGGCGCCAATCAGGGTGGGAATCGCGAGGAAGAACGAGAAATCGGTCGCGGCCTGGCGCGACAGGCCCATCAGCATGCCTCCGATAATGGTGGAGCCGCTGCGGCTGGTGCCGGGAATCATCGCCAGGCACTGCACCAAGCCGACCTTCAAGGCATCCAGCGGCGTCATCTCATCAACCGTCTGCACCCGCACATGGGCGGATTGGCGCTTTTCCGCCCAGAGAATCACAAAGCCGCCCAGGATAAAGGTGGTGGCCACAACGATGGGCGTGAACAAATGCGCCTTGATGTACTTGCCAAACAGCAGGCCCAGCACGACGGCCGGCAAAAAACCGATAAAGACATTCAGCGCAAAGCGCTGCGCCTGGCGGCTCGATGGCAGCGCCACCACGGTGCTGCGGATCTTTTGCCAGTACACCAGGATCACCGCAAAGATGGCGCCGGTCTGGATCGCGATATCGAACACCTTGGCCTTGGCATCGTCAAAGCCTAGCAGGCTACCGGCCAAAATCAAATGGCCTGTCGAGGAGATCGGCAAGAACTCCGTCAGCCCCTCCACCACGCCCATGATGGCGGCTTTGATCAACAACAAGGTGTCCACAACAGTCTTTCGAAAAAAAGTTTGCCCGATTATCCAGCGACCCAACACGCGCCACAGGGCTGGCCCACCGGCACGCACGAAAATTTACACAATGCAGCGCTCAGCGCCGCGTCCTGCGCTGCCCTACCCACTACGCAGCCGGCAAGGCCACCACCTGCACCCCATCGCCCGCCTCCAGCAGTGGCTCGTAATGCGCCAGCACCAGGTAGCGCCCTTGCGCGGCAAACAGCGGTGCTGCTATCCGCAAGGCCTCCCGCAAGGCAGTCAGCGCCGGTTTGTCAAGCCCCGAGGTCGGTTCATCGAGCAGCACCAGCCGGGCGCCACTGGCCAGGCCCAGCGCGATGACCAGCTTGCGCAGGCTGCCGGTGGACAGCGCCAGCAAAGGCTTGGCCGTGTGGGGCAGCAGATCAAAGCTGTATTGCGACTGCGCAAACAGCGCCTCATCCCAACCCGGGCAGGCGCTGCGCATCTGGGCGATCCAATCAGCGACCAATGTGGTATCGGGCGGCATGGTCACCGGCAGGCGCGGCTCATGCCAAAACACAGCACCGGTGCGCTGCAGCGCCTGCGGTGTCTGCCCATCAATGCGCAGGCTGCCACTGCTGCCCTGCAGCAGGCCGGCCAGCAATTGCAGGGCCGTTGTCTTGCCAACGCTCCAGCCATCCACCAGCTGCACCAGGCCGGGCGCGGCCTGCCATTGCCAACCGGCCAGCAACGGGGCCGCGGGCGGGTATGAAAATTCCAGCGCATTCCAATCCAAGCTCATAGGGGTATCCGGCTCGCATGATTAACTCCTAAAAACATAGCATAAAATCGCGCAATATCGATGAAAACCCCGCACATGCTCGACTATTTGGACTTTGACACCAGCGACGACGGCGAAGGCTGCACCAGCCTGGATGCCATGGCCTATGCCAAGGCCGCCCACTGGCCGGCGCTGTTGACCGAAGTCACGCAGCTGCTGGCCTGGTGCAGCAACGCGTTTGGCACCCCCGGCCCCTTGGAAGACGGCCATGCCTGGGATCTGGACCTGCAGCTGCAAAGCGATGCAGGCGATGCGCTGGATGTGCAGTGGGATGCGCGCGGGCGCCTGCTGCTGGCACCCGATGCCGCGCAGCACAGCGCGCTGCAACTGAGCCTGACCCTCAGCGGCCCCGACCCTTTTGCGCAGCAGGTGCTGCAGCAGTTTGTGGGCGAATCCCCTTAGGCCGCTACCGCCCAGGCTGGATCATGGGTTGCCTCACTCCCCACTAAGCGCAATCACCACCGCCGAGGGCTCCACCGTCACCTGCACCGCAGCGCGCACCCGCAGCGATGAGGTCTCGCGGCTAAAGCCCACCAACTGCATGCCCGACGACAGGCGCACGGCCAGCTCCTGCACCGCGCCGCCCCGTGTAGCGCGCGTGATGACGCCCTGCCAACCATTGCTGCCAGCGGCCACATCTGCGGCAGCCGATGCCGCCTGCACCGTCACGGCCGTGGCCTTGCACATAGCCAGCACCGGCAAGCCCCGGCGCAGGCCCAGCAGTTGCACGCTCTCGTCGGTGATATGGGAATGCAGCACAAATTGCGCACCGGCATCGGCGCCCTGCAGCTGCACTTGTACCAGCGGGCCTCTGCGACTGAGCTGGGCGACTACGCAAGGCCATTGGTTGCGCATGCTGGTCATGACCTGCAAACGGGCCAAGGTGGTGGCGACCGAGATGCCCGCCGCGCCAGCGGCACGCGCCTGGCTGTCCGCCGCCGCTGGCAGCTGGCGTGCGTGTTCCAGCTGTACATGCAATTGCTCGCGGGCATGGCCCATGGCATCGGCGGCCTCCAGCAGCAGCAGTGCATCGGCGGTGAGCTGCGCGCCGCCGCCGCCCTTGCCGCCCACACTGCGTTGCACCAGCTCTACGCCTGCCAGGTTGGACAAGGTATCCAAGGCCTGCCAGGCCGCCTTGTAGCTGACGCCCACGCGGCGCGCGGCCTCGGATATGGAGCCGCAATTCTGGATATGGCGCAGCACGTCGATGCGGCGGTCAGAGCGCTTCTCGGCGAGCGCGGCGGCGAGCGATGCTTGGGGAATCATGGCGCGGATCTTCGCATGCTTTGCGCCCGCATGATCAGGACCACGGTGCTGATTCGCCTGCTCCGCATTAGGGAGACCGCATGCACCCAGCGCTCTTTGACCCCCATGGCTTGGTCACCCTCCGCAATCTCGTTACACTCGCGTTATTCATTAACAGAATAGCGATCAGCCTACTGCCATGACCCATTTCCGCCTTGCCCCCCTCGCCCTGTCCCTGTTTGCCGCCCTGGCTGCCAGCGCCCATGCCGACGAAGTCTCGGTGGCCGTGGCGGCCAACTTCACCGCGCCCATGCAAAAGATCGCTGTCGAGTTTGAAAAGGACAGCGGCCACAAGGCGGTGCTGTCGTTTGGCGCTACCGGCAAGTTCTATGCACAGATCAACAACGGCGCGCCCTTTGGCATTTTGCTGGCTGCCGATGACACGACGCCCGCCAAGCTGGCACAGGAAGGCAAGGCCGTGGCAGACAGCCGCTTTACCTACGCCATTGGCCAGTTGGTGCTGTGGAGCAAGCAAGCGGGCTATGTGGACGACAAGGGCGCCGTGCTGAAGACCGGTGACTACCGCCATATCGCCATTGCCAACCCCAAGCTGGCGCCCTACGGCCTGGCTGCGATGGAAACCCTGAAGAACCTGGGCCTGACCGACCAGGTAACCCCGAAAGTGGTGCAAGGCGAGAACATTGGCCAGACCTACCAGTTCGCCGCCAGCGGCAATGCCCAGCTGGGTTTTGTGGCCCTGTCGCAGGTAATGGAAGACGGCAAGCTGCGTGAAGGCTCGGCCTGGATTGTGCCGTCTAGCATGCATGAGCCTATCCGCCAGGACGCCATCATCCTCAACACCGCCAAGGACAGCGCAGCGGCCAAGGCGCTGATGGACTACCTCAAAGGTGACAAGGCCCGCGCCATCATCAAGTCCTACGGCTACGCGTTCTAAATAGCGTTGCCCGCCAAACACGGCGGGTGTTGGCTAGCCGGGCGCATACAGCTCGGCACGCTCAGTCATCGGCCACCGACTTCAGCGCTTTGGCTCGGCCACACATTCCCCTTGCCGGGCCCGCGCTGTGCGTGCACCATGTGCGCAGCCATCGCCCTTCTCCTGACCCTTAGCGACGACCCCGCCTGCCGTGAGTACCTCCATTCTCAGCCCCGACGATTGGGCCGCCATCTGGCTGACGCTGGAGCTGGCCAGCCTCACCACCATTTTGTTGCTGGTGCTGGCCACGCCGCTGGCCTGGTGGCTGGCGCATACGCCATCGCGCTGGCGCGGCCCTATCGGCGCGGTGGTGACCTTGCCCTTGGTGCTGCCACCCACAGTGATCGGTTTTTATCTGCTGGTCACCATGGGCCCCAATGGCCCGCTGGGCCAGCTCACCAATTCCATGGGCTTGGGCTATCTGCCCTTTAGCTTTGCCGGGCTGGTGGTGGGCTCATTGGTCTACTCGCTGCCCTTTGCGGTGCAGCCGCTGCAGCGGGCCTTTGAGGGCCTGGGCCGCCGCCCGCTGGAAGTGGCGGCCACCTTGGGCGCCAGCCGTATCGACAGTTTCTTCAGCGTGGCGCTGCCGCTGGCGCGGCCCGGCTTTATCACTGCCGCCGTGCTGACCTTTGCCCACACCGTGGGCGAGTTCGGCATTGTGCTGATGCTGGGTGGCAATATCCCTGCAAAAACGCGTGTGGTCTCGGTGCAGATCTACGACCATGTCGAAGCCATGGAGTACGCCCAGGCGCACTGGCTGGCGGGCGGCATGGTGGTGTTTGCCTTTGTGGTGCTGGTGGCCTTGCAATGGCTGCAACCCCGCGACAAGAACAACGCAAGCCCCCTATGACGCAAGCCCAAAACCTCAACAATGGCATTCAGGTGCGGCTGCAGCTGCAGCGCGCCGCGTTCCAGCTGCAGGTCGATCTGCAACTGCCTGGCCAGGGCGTGACCGCGCTGTTTGGCCCTTCGGGCTGCGGCAAGACCAGTTGCCTGCGCTCCATCGCCGGGCTGGAGCGCGCGCAGGGCCGGGTCAGCGTCCACGGCGAGCCCTGGCAGGACGATGACAGCGGCCACTGGCTGCCCACCCACCAGCGCGCGCTGGGCTATGTGTTCCAGGAAGCGAGCCTGTTCCCGCACCTGAGCGCGCAAGACAACATCCGCTACGGCCTGCGCCGCACACCGGCCGCACGCCAGCGCGTGCAGCTGGAGCGCCTGGTGGAGCTGCTGGGCATCGGCCCGCTGCTGGCGCGCAAGCCTGCCACCTTGTCAGGCGGCGAGCGCCAGCGGGTGGCGATTGCCCGTGCGCTGGCTACCAGCCCGCGCGTGCTGCTGATGGACGAGCCGCTGGCCGCCCTCGACGCAGAGCGAAAAGCCGAGGTGCTGCCCTACTTGGACCAGCTGAGCGAGCAGCTCAAGCTGCCGATTCTCTATGTCAGCCATTCGATCGACGAGGTGGGCCGGCTGGCCGACCAGGTGGTGCTGTTGCAGGCCGGCAAGGTGGTGGCACAAGGGCCGGTGGCCGAGCTGCTGACCCAGTTGGATGCACCCCTCGCCAAGAACTTGCCCGATGCCCAGCAGGCCAGCCTGCTCGAAGGCCAGGTCTGCGGCCACGACACGCAAGACCATCTCTGGTCGCTGCAAATAGGCAGCATGCCCCAGCTGCAGTTGCACTGGACGCAGGCGGATGCCCACTACGCGCAAGGCGAGCGCGTGCGTCTGCGCGTGCTGGCGCGCGATGTCAGCCTGTCGCTGATGCCACAGCCGGGCAGCTCCATTCTCAACAGCTTGCCGGCGGTGGTCACCGCCATCCAGGCGAACAGCCCGGGCCAGGTGCTGGTACAGCTGCGCCTGGCGCCTGGCGCTGCCGATGACACGCCCCATCTGCTGGCGCTGGTGTCGGCCCGATCAGCGCGCCTGTTGCAGCTGGCACCTGGTCTGCTGGTGCATGCCCAGCTCAAGGGCGTCGCCGTATTGCGCTGAACCCTGCGGCCCCCAAAAACAAAAAAGCCCGGACGCATCCGGGCTTTGTCGTCAGTGGCTGAGCCGATTAAGGGGCCAGCACCACTTCCACGCGACGGGCTTGGGCAAGGTTGCCAGCGTTCTCCACCGCTTCGGGCTTCTTCAGCTCCAGCTTGTCTTCGGTCAGGCCCAGGGCCAGCAGCGCATCGCGCACGGCAAAGGCGCGTTGCTTGGCCAGCTCGGCATTCTTCTCGGCATCGCCGGTGGCATCGGTGTAGCCCGAGATCACTGCGCGTTGGCCCGCCTTCACGCCAGCTACCACGTCCACCAGCGCCTCATTGGCGCCCGCAGCCAGCTCGGCCTTGGCGGTGGCGAAGTAGAACTTGACCACGCCGTTTTCGATCATCACAGCGGCGGCATCGTCTGCGATCACTGCAGCGCCATTGGCAGCAGCGGCACCGGTAGCGCCAGCGGCATTGGCCGCATCAGCAGCAGCGGCTGCACGGGCAGCGGCCACAGCGGGATCGGTACCACCCAGCACGGCACCACCCTTGGCACCCGTCTGCATGGTGGCAGCGGTCACGCCGGCTTGGGCGGACTTGGCACCGTGCAGGCCCTTATAGGCACCGAACCACACAACCCCCAACACCACCAAGGTGATCAGGGCAAAAACAAGGCCCAAGGCAAAGCGCTCATCACCGTCATTATTTTGCGAAGAACTCACGGTCAGACTCCAGGCACCTGTAGTGCATTAAAAGAGAAAAAGAAAATGTTCCTGGTGGTGGGCAGTGGCACAGCCCTGCCTACCCTCCATCGGCAGATACGCGCGAGATTGTACCTTGCAGCGCAGCCGCCCCGCGCCCAAGGCGCCGCCAGCCGCTGGGCAAACCCTCGGCCGGTCATGCGGGTCTCACCGGTGGTCACCGGCATCGAGTTGCTTGAAAATAGATAGCAGCTGATGACCGTACCATGCCGCCTTCCTAGTAATTACCCTTGAGTTTGCCGCTTTCGGCGAAAAAAGTTTTCATCCTTGCTCCTGTATGCAACAGAGGCCAGACAATTTGTATTGGGAACGGCGTACTTATTCGTAAAATCAGTGCTTTTCGAAAATGTGCATTTGCTTACCAGCAATGAGCACGTATTACAGGACTAGCCAACCATTGGAGACACCATGCAGGCTTTACTCGCTCTATCCAGGGCTATAGACAGGCTCAACGCCTTTGTCGGCAAATACTCAATCTGGCTCATCTTTGCCGCCACCTTTATCAGCGCGGCCAACGCTATCGTTCGCAAGGCCTTTGACGCCAGCTCCAACGCCTTTCTTGAAGTGCAGTGGTACCTGTTCGCCTGGTCCTTCTTGCTGGCCGCGGGCTACACCCTGCTGCACCGGGAGCATGTGCGCATTGACGTGATCAACTCGCGCCTGTCCAAGACCAAGCAGGTCTGGATCGACATCATCGGTTTCTCGCTGTTCCTGACACCGCTGTGCGTCACCATTCTGTGGCTGAGCATGCCGGTGGTCATCCAGATGTACCAGTCCGGCGAAGTCTCGGGCAACCCCGGCGGCCTGATCCGCTGGCCGGTATGGGCAGCCATTCCCGTGGGCATCACCTTGCTGTTGCTCCAGGGCCTGTCCGAGCTGGTCAAGCGCATCGCCTTTTTGACCGGCGATGGCCCCGACCCGATGGGCAAGCTCAGCGACAAGAGCGCCGAGGAAGAGCTGGCTGAAGCACTGCGTGCAGAAGCTGAAATCAAGCAGGCGCAGGCCGCCGCAGCCCTGGCTGCAGCGCGCCAGGTCTAAGGCCAGCCAGAGGACCTCAAATGGAATTTCTAGTTACCAATTACGCCCCGATCATGTTCGCGGGCCTGATCGTCTTTCTGCTGCTGGGCTTTCCCGTGGCGTTCAGCCTGGGCGCTGCCGGCCTGATGTTCGGCTTTATCGGCATTGAGCTCAATGTCTTCCCCTCGTCGGTGATGGCCTGGTTGCCCCAGCGCCTGATCGGCATCATGGCCAATGACACCTTGCTGGCCGTGCCCTTCTTCACCTTGATGGGCTTGATACTGGAACGCAGCGGCATGGCCGAGGACTTGCTCGACACCGTCGGCCAGGTCTTTGGCCCGATCCGAGGCGGTCTGGCACTGGCCGTGATCTTTGTGGGCGCGCTGCTGGCTGCGACCACCGGTGTGGTGGCCGCGTCGGTTATCTCCATGGGCCTGATCTCGCTGCCCATCATGCTGCGCTACGGCTATGACCGGCGCCTCGCCTCCGGCGTGATTGCCGCATCGGGCACCTTGGCCCAGATCATTCCGCCCTCGCTGGTGCTGATTCTGATGGCTGACCAGCTGGGCAAGAGCGTGGGCGACATGTACAAGGGCGCCTTTATCCCCGGCTTCATGCTGATGGGTCTGTATGTGGTGTGGGTCGCCTTCCTGGCCATCTTCAAGCCCAAGCTGGTGCCTGCGCTGCCTGTTGAAGCACGTATCTACCGCGAATCCAATGGCAATGCCGGCTACACCTCACTGATCGTGGTGATGGGCCTGTCGACGATTGTGGCCATCTTCCTGGCCAGCCATATGGCCGACATCCACACCTGGTGGGAAGGCAAGCTGGTCACCGACGTGGCCACCGACGAGAAGATTGTCACCGCCATGTGCGGCGGCACCTTCATCGCCTTTGTGATCGCCTCGATCAACCGCGTCTTCAAGCTGGGGCTGCTGTCCAAGCTGGCCGAGCGTGTGACCTTTGTGCTGATCCCGCCGCTGCTGCTGATCTTCCTGGTGCTGGGCACCATCTTCCTGGGCATCGCAACGCCTACCGAAGGCGGCGCCATGGGTGCGATGGCTGCGCTGATCATGGGCTTTGCCCGCCGCCGCCTGAACATGACCCTGCTCAAGCAGGCGCTGGGATCGACCACCAAGCTCGCCAGCTTTGTGATGTTCATCATGATTGGCGCGACGACCTTCAGCCTGGTGTTCCAGGCCGCTGACGGCCCCAAGTGGGTGGAACACCTGCTGACCAGCCTGCCAGGCGGCCAGGCCGGCTTCCTGATTGTCGTCAACGTGATGATCTTCTTCCTGGCCTTCTTCCTGGACTACTTTGAGCTGTCCTTCATCGTCGTGCCCTTGCTGGGCCCGGTGGCCGAGAAGATGGGCATCGACCTGATCTGGTTTGGCGTGCTGCTGGCGGTCAATATGCAGACCTCGTTCATGCACCCGCCCTTTGGCTTTGCGCTGTTCTTCCTGCGATCCGTCGCGCCTGACAAGCAGTATGTGGACCGGGTCACGCACAAGGTGATCGAACCGGTGACCACCATGCAGATCTACAAGGGTGCTGTGCCGTTTGTGCTGATCCAGCTGGTCATGGTGGGTGTGCTGATCGCCTTCCCGGGCATCGTGACCGGTGCGCTGGACAAACCGGTGGTTGTCGATATGCAGAAGATCGACGAGCAGATGATGAACCAGCTGGGCGACCACGACGGTGGCTATGGCGCAGACAACCCGTTTGCTACGCCGGATGTCCCTGCCGATGCTGGCGCAGCAGGTGCAACGCCCGCACCCGCCGCAGAAGGCTATGGCTCGGACGACCCAGCCAAGGCCTTGCAGGATTCGCTGGGCACAGCGCCTGCTGCAGAAAGCAAATAAAGGGCTCCCGGCCCATCACTCCTGAACCCTGGCTTGCCAGGGTTTTTTTATGGCTGACTGCAGCTGGGCCCAGCCTCTTCCAAGCGTTTGGCTGGCTGCCCCCCAGAAATCCTCTGAATACGCCAGCGGATCACCAACACCTACCTGTGCCCCGTAGACGCAAAAAAGCCGCAGCAAGCTGCGGCTCTTGGACTGTGCCACCAGGCCCCAATGGCCTAGTGCATCCCCTCCCGATCAGGGAAGTTTGGCCTGGGCCATGTACTGGTTGAACGGGTACTCGGAGAAGCGGTTCCACAGGATCTGGTCCTTCTGGAAGGCGCGCATGTCCTGGTGGATCTTCTTGAACTCGGGCGACTTGGCTTCGTGCTCGGCAAAGGTTTCCATCGAGGCCTTGAAGCCGGCGTCCATCAGCTCCTTGGAGAAAGGCTTGAGCTGGGTCTTGTTGGCAACCAGGTTCTTCAGTGCGATGGGGTTCAGCACCTGGTACTTGGCGGTCATGTCGGCTGCTGCCACGCGGGTGGCGGCGTCAAGGATGGCCTTGTTCTCGGGCGACAGGGCGTTGTACTTCTTGATGTTGATGAAGAACTCCAGATCGGCCGAACCTTCCCACCAACCGGGGTAGTAGTAGAACGGTGCGACCTTGTTGAACCCCAGCTTTTCATCGTCGTAAGGACCGACGAATTCAACGGCATCCAGCGTGCCCTTTTCCAGTGCCTGGTACACATCGCCAGCAGGCATATTCTGCGCCACCACACCCAGCTTGGCCATGGCCTCGCCGAACACGCCGCCGCCCATGCGCATCTTCAGGCCCTTCAGGTCGGCCACGGTCTTGATTTCCTTGCGGTACCAGCCGCCCATCTGGGTGGTGGTGTTACCGGCAGATGCGGTCTTGAAGTTGTACTTCTCAAAGAAGGCATCGAGCAGCTTGCGGCCATTGCCGTGGTCCTTCCAGCCTGCCATCTGCAGGGTGGTCAGGCCAAAGGGCACAGCGCAGCTGAATGCGAAGATCGGGTCCTTGCCGGTGAAGTAGTAGGCCGCCGTTTGGGCCATGTCGATGGTGTCGCCCTGCAGCGCATCAACCACGCCGAAAGCGGGCATCAACTCGCCGGCCGGGTGGACCGAGATTTCAAACTTGCCGCCCGACATGGCCTTGACGGCGGAGGACAGCTTTTCGGCGCTGCCGAAGATGGTGTCGAGCGACTTGGGGAAGCTCGATGCCAGGCGCCAGCGCACTGCTGCTTGCGCATGCACCGCCGGCGCTACCCCAGCAGCCAGAACGCCAGCAATACCGGCATTTTTGATAAGCGAACGACGATCCATGTATGTCTCCAATTATTTGTAGAAAGTAAAGGTAGCTATCGTGCCATAGGCGCAAGCCGCTTTTAGCATTGCAAATTGTAGAAATGGTTGCAGAAGTGACTTCAGGGGGTTTTCCCCAGAGTCGGACAAAGGATTTTGTCCGCATTGCGCCACAGTCCATGCAAAGCCCGCAGCGGCCCCACTCCAGCGCTTTCGCAGGCAACAAAAAGCCCGGTACGCAAAGGACCGGGCTTGTCGCGGAGCACCAGGCGCAGGCCTGGCAGCAGATCAGGCCGCTGCGCTCTGGCCGGAAGCAGCCTCAGAAACCGCAAAACGCTCGCGGATGCTGCGCTCGATGCCAGCGGCATCCAGGCTTTGCATGGCCATCAGCTTGACCGGATCGCCATGCTCGATAAACGCATCAGGCAAGCCCAGCTGCAGCACTGGCACATCGATATGCAGCTGCTGCAGGGCTTCCAGCACCGCACTGCCGGCGCCGCCCATCACGCAACCGTCCTCGACGGTGACCAAGGCATCATGGCTTTGGGCAACCTGCTGGAGCAGCGCAGTATCCAGCGGCTTGGCCCAGCGCATATTCACGACCGTGGCATTGACGGCCTCGCCCACTTCCAGCGCGGGGTAAAGCAAGCTGCCAAAGGCCAGGATGGCAATGCGCGGACGGCCGGCCACGGCAGGCTGGGCCTGGCGGCGGAGCTCGCCCTTGCCAAAGGGCAGGCCTTCCAGCGATTCGAGCGGCTCCACACCGGCACCGGAACCACGCGGGTAGCGCACGGTAACGGGATGGTTCTGCGCAAAGGCGGTGCTCAGCAGCTGGCGGCATTCGCGCTCGTCAGCGGGGCAGGCCACACTCATGTTGGGGATGGCGCGGGTAAAGGCGATGTCGTAATTGCCGGCATGGGTGGCGCCATCGGCACCCACCAGGCCTGCGCGATCAAGCGCAAACACCACGGGCAGGTTCTGCAATGCCACATCGTGGATCAGCTGGTCATAGCCGCGCTGCAGGAAGGTGGAGTAGATGGCCACGACGGGCTTGAGCCCTTCGCAGGCCAGGCCACCGGCAAAGGTCACGCTGTGCTGCTCGGCAATGCCGACATCGAAATAGCGCTTGGGGAAACGCTTTTCAAACTCGACCATGCCCGAGCCTTCGCGCATCGCGGGGGTGATCGCGACCAGGCGCTCGTCCTGGGCGGCCATGTCACACAGCCAGTGGCCAAACACCTGGGTGAAGGTTGGCTTGGGTGGTGTGGCCGGCTTGACCAGGCCAATGGCCGGGTCGAACTTGCCCGGGCCGTGGTAGGCCACAGGATCGGCCTCGGCCAGCTTGTAGCCCTGGCCTTTTTTGGTGACCACATGCAGAAACTGCGGGCCCTTGAGCTGGCGGATGTTCTCCAACGTGGGGATCAGCGAATCGAGGTCATGTCCATCGATGGGGCCAATGTAGTTGAAGCCAAAGTTCTCGAACAAGGTCGCCGGCACCACCATGCCCTTGGCTTGCTGCTCCAGGCGCTTGGCCAGCTCCAAGAGCGGCGGCACCTGCTTGAGCACGCTTTTGCCTACGCCGCGCGCCTTGGCATAGAACTGGCCGCTCATCAGCTGTGCCAGGTAGCGGTTAAGCGCGCCAACCGGTGGGCTGATGCTCATGTCGTTGTCGTTCAGGATCACCAGCAGGTTGGCATCGCTGACGCCGGCATTGTTCAGCGCCTCAAAGGCCATGCCAGCGGTCATGGCGCCGTCGCCGATGATGGCCACGGCCTGGTGCTCGCTGCCTTTGATCTTGAAGGCCTCGGCCATGCCCAGCGCCGCCGAGATGCTGGTCGACGAATGGGCGGTACCAAAGGCGTCGTACTCGCTCTCGCTGCGCAGAGGAAAGCCGGAGATACCGCCCCACTGGCGCAAGCCCTGCATACGGTCGCGGCGACCGGTCAAAATTTTGTGTGGGTAGGTCTGGTGGCCCACATCCCAGACAAAGCGGTCATGGGGCGTGTCGTACACCGCATGCAGCGCAATCGTCAGCTCCACCGTGCCCAGGTTGGAGCTCAGGTGGCCACCCGTCTTGGACACGCTCTCCAGCACAAACTCCCGCAGCTCACGTGCCAGGGTCTTGAGCTCGGCGCGCGACATCTTGCGCAGATCCGCCGGGTCGTTGACGGTGGCTAGCAGGGGGAAGGACTTCGTGGACATACTTTGGTTTGGATCACTTGCTACGCATGCCCAGGAGCATCCGCGCAGTTTTTTTACTTGAAGGGCAAGGGGCTATGTTAGCGCCTTGGGACCAGAAGACTGGTCTTTAGGCGCATTTGGCCTACTCAGTGGCTGCGGCGCACGACCATGTCGGCCAACGCCGCCAGAGCGGCCGTTTGTGGCAAACCGCTACCCGCCAGCGCCTGCTGGGCCTCGGCCAGCAGTTCATGGGCGTAGTCGCGTGCGGGCTGCAGACCCATCAGCGATACATAGGTGGGCTTGTCGTTGTCGGCATCCTTGCCGGCTGTTTTGCCCAAGGTGGCAGAGTCGGCCACCACATCAAGCACATCGTCAATCACCTGGAAGGCCAGCCCCAGCGCTGCACCATACTGCTGCAGCGCTGCCAGCGCCGCCCCCTGAATGCCGGCGCAGGTGGCGCCCATCTCGACGCTGGCTTGCAGCAGCGCGCCGGTCTTGAGCTTGTGCATCTGCTGGAGCTGGTCGCGCGTCAGCTGTTTGCCCACGCTCGCCAGGTCAATGGCCTGGCCACCGGCCATGCCGCTGTAGCCCGCTGCCAATGCCAGCTGCCGGCACAAACGTGCCTGCACCGCATCGGGGATGGCACTGCCCTCGGGCACCAACAGCTCAAAAGCCAGTGCCTGCAGCGCATCGCCAGCCAGCAGGGCCTGGGCCTGGCCAAACTGCACATGCACGGTGGGCTTACCCCGGCGCAGCACATCGTTGTCCATGCAGGGCATGTCGTCATGCACCAACGAATAGGCATGGATCAGTTCGACGGCGCAGCCGGCGCGCAAAGCGGCCTCCGCTTGGGCGGCATCCAGCTTGCCCACGGCCTGGGCAGCGGCCAGCACCAGCAAGGGGCGCAGGCGCTTGCCGCCATCGAGCACGGCATAACGCATGGGCTCGCCCAGGTTGGCGGGGGCATCGGCGGCGATCCAGCGTGTGAGGGCATCTTCGACGCGGGCGAGTTCCTGGCTGCACCAGAGGGCAAAATTATCGTGCGTTGATGTCATTGTTTGCGCTTATTCCTCGCTGGCCCAGGGCTTGAGCTGGCCCTCATCCAGTACTTTGATCTGGTCCTGCACGGCTTCGAGCTTGCCCCGGCAAAAGGCCAGCAGCACGGCGCCGCGCTGGTAGGCAGCCAGCATATCGCCCAAGGGCAGCTGTCCCGACTCGATACGCGCCACCAAGCCTTCCAGCTCCTGCAACGCACTCTCGTAGTTATCGGGTTCGGGCAGTTCTGGCGCGGCAGAGGTCTTGGAAACGGAGGCCTTGGGCATGGGCAAAGTGGGCAAACGGGTTGCCCAGGTGCATGAAGTTAAAGCCATGATTTTAGGCGCAGGACAAGCCGCCGCGCGCGCAGCTGCGACCGCACGCCCTCCCCGGCCGTGTTGCCCGCTTGCTATTCCCGCAAAGAATCCCTGCCATCTATCGTGGAATAAGCGGTTTCAGCTATCAATTTGATAATATGGGCACTCTGCAAGTGCGGCAGAGGCGAGCGGAGAAGATGTGCTGCCAACCTCCAATTCACGCATGGACAGAACGGGAATAACCCCACTGGGTATAATCCCATTTTTCGCGAAACCGGCCATCCTTTGTTGTTGCTGCCGGTTTTATTTTTTCTCAGTGTGCGTACGCGCACCCTCCCTGTGGGGAGTCTTTAGGTCAGGTCACCCATGTCTGATTTAAGTCTTCAACTGCAGCAGGCCGCAAGCCAACTTCCAGTTTCAAGCTACTTCGATCAAGCGCTGTTTGAGCGCGAGATGCAAACCATCTTCCAGAACGGCCCCAAGTATGTGGGCCACCAGCTGGCGATTCCCGAGATTGGCGACTACTACGCCCTTCCCCATGAAAAGGAAGGCCGCGCCTTGGTGCGCAATGCCGCTGGCCAGGCGGAGCTGATCTCCAACGTCTGCCGCCACCGCCAGGCGGTGATGCTCAAGGGCCGAGGCTCGCTGAACCAGCAGCAAAAAGGCAGCGCGGGCGGCAATATCGTCTGCCCACTGCACCGCTGGACCTACAGCCCCAGCGGCGAGCTGCTGGGCGCGCCGCATTTTGCGCAGGACCCTTGCCTCAACCTGAACAACTACAAGCTGCAGGAATGGAATGGCCTGCTGTTTGAGGACAACGGCCGCAATATCCAGGCCGACCTGGCCAATATGGGCCCGGCAGCTGCCTTGAGCTTTGATGGTTTTGTGCTCAACCATGTGGAGATGCATGAATGCAACTACAACTGGAAGACTTTTATCGAGGTCTACCTGGAGGACTACCATGTCGGCCCCTTCCATCCCGGACTGGGCAACTTCGTCACCTGCGACGATCTGAAGTGGGAGTTCGCCAAGGAGTACTCGGTGCAAACCGTCGGCGTGGCCCCCACGTTTGCGAAGCCAGGTTCGGACATCTACAAGACCTGGCATGAAGTGCTGCTCAACTTCCGCCAGGGCAAGATGCCCGAGCATGGAGCGATCTGGCTCACCTACTACCCCCACATCATGGTGGAGTGGTATCCGCATGTGCTGACGGTCTCGACCCTGCACCCGGTCGGCCCGGACAAGACCATGAATGTGGTGGAGTTCTACTATCCCGAGGAAATCAGCGCCTTCGAGCCGGAGTTTGTGCAGGCCCAGCGTGCCGCGTACATGGAAACCGCCATCGAAGACGACGAAATCGCCGAGCGCATGGATGCCGGCCGCAAGGCCTTGTACGAGCGCGGCGACAACGAAGTCGGCCCTTACCAGAGTCCGATGGAAGACGGCATGCAGCACTTCCACGAGTGGTATCGGGGTATGATGCAAGCCGCTGTTCCAGACAAGTGATCTGCCACGGCCAGGCACTCCCAACTTCCAGGTGACGTCTGCAAAACTCCTTGCCGTGGTCTGACACGGGCTCGGGCGAGGGTTCAGCAGAGGACCCATATAGCTGCTAGCGCTTTGCGATAGCAGCTTTTTTATTTAGAAAATTCCGATGCAAGCCCTTTGGATGGTGGCCGCCGCGTTCATGTTTGCACTCATGGGCGTGTGCATCAAGTTCGCCTCTGTGTACTTCAATGCGGCTGAGATCGTGTTCTACCGGGGCATCATCAGCATGGCGCTGATCTGGTGGCTCACCCGGCGCCAGCATATCTCCCTGACTACCCGCTACCCCAAGATGCATGCCTGGCGCAGCTGCATTGGCGTGACATCGATGGGCATGTGGTTCTACGCCATTGGCAAGCTGCCACTGGCCACGGCGATGACCTTGAACTACATGAGCAGCCTCTGGGTGGCGGCCTTTGTCGTGGGCAGCGCCCTGCTCACCTGGCGGCCCAAGGGCGAGGGCGACCAGCCCGCGCTGAACATTCCGCTGGTGCTGACGGTGATCAGCGGCTTTTGCGGCGTCATTCTGATGCTGCGCCCCAATATCGACGCCGACCAGATGTTTGCCGGCATGGTGGGGCTGATGTCGGGCCTGATCTCGGCCTTTGCCTATATGCAGGTGGTGGCGCTCTCGCGCATGGGCGAGCCCGAGCAGCGCGTGGTGTTTTACTTTGCCGTGGGCTCGGCCATTGCCGGTGGGCTGGCGACTTTGTTTGTCGGCACCTCCAGCTTCCCCGGTTGGCCCGCGCTGTGGCTGATTCCCGTGGGCATTCTCGCTGCTGGCGCGCAGCTGGCCATGACGCGCGCCTATGGCTCGGCCACCACGCGCCGCGCCACCTTGGTAGTGGCCAACCTGCAGTACTCGGGCATTGTTTTTGCCGGGCTGTTCAGCGTTGTGGTGTTTGGCGACCAGATTCCGGCCATCGGCTGGATGGGCATGGCCTTGATTGTCGCCAGCGGCATTGTGGCGACGGTGCTGCGCAAGCGCTAGAGATCCTCTGCAGTACCCTCGCCAAGCGGGATGGACGTGGATCGGGATGAGGGGCAAGGCGTGTTTTGCAGTCGAGCCGTAGCTATTGACAAGGAAGACAACGCAGCGGATCGCCCGAGACCGCATTCCGACCACGGCAGGGAGCTTTGCAGAGGGTCCCAAACGACAGGCAGTTCGCTGGCAGCGGCATGCCCGGCACTGCCACATAATGCTTGGCAGACCTTTCTCTGGAGCACCCTGCCATGGCCACCACGCCCCTCACCGCCACCTACTCCCCGCTGATCAGCGTTGCTCAATTGCAGGCGCTGCAGCAGTCCAGCCCTCAGCAAGTGATGGTGTTCGACTGCAGTTTTGACCTCGCCAAACCGGCCGCAGGCGCCGAGCAGTTTGCCCAGGCGCATATTGCAGGTGCTGTCTATGCCAATCTGGACAAAGACTTGAGCGCCGCCCATGGCGCCCTCAGCCATGGCCAGACCATTGCAGCCACCGACTTTGGCGATCCGGCATCGGGTGGCCGCCACCCGCTGCCCAGCCGCGAGCGCTTCGCGGTGTGGCTGTCGCAAGTGGGCTTTCGCAATGACATGCAGGCGGTGGTGTATGACCGCAATGGTGTGAACTATGCTGGCCGGTTGTGGTGGATGCTCAAGTGGGCGGGCCATGATGCGGTGGCCGTGCTGGATGGCGGCTTGCAGGCATGGCAGGCAGCAGGTGGCGCCATCGACACCGGAGAATCCGTCAGCCACTTCCAAAGCAACTTTGAGCTACGCCCGGCGCTGCGCACGCTCAAGACCGCTGCACAGGTGCAGCAAGCGCTGGGCGGCCAGCAAACCGTCCTCGACGCGCGAGCGCCTGCCCGCTACCGCGGCGAGGTCGAGCCTTTGGATCCTGTAGCCGGCCATATCCCCGGCGCGCTCAACCGCCCCTTCAGCAGCAATATTGGCGCCGACGGCCGCTTCAAGCCAGCCGCCGAACTGCGTGCCGAGTTCGATGCACTGCTGGCCGGGCACGATCCGCAAACGGTCGTGCACCAATGCGGCAGCGGCGTCAGTGCGCTGCCCAATTTGATGGCGATGGAGATTGCCGGCTATGCACCGACGGCACTGTTTGCCGGGAGCTGGAGCGAGTGGTGCAGCGACCCATCACGCCCGGTGGAAAAGGGCTGATGGGCCGGTGGCTGAACAGAAGGTCTGACCGCTCTCCCGCCAGCGGTCAGACCTGAAGGGCTTGCCTTACTGGCTGCCCCAGACGTAGTAAGCCACGCCCTCGAACAGGAACTGCGGGTAGGTCGCCACCACAAAATCACGCTCGGAGGGATTGGTGGTGTAGAAGTGCGCGCCGGTGAGCGTATTGTAGAAACGGTACATGGGCACCGAACCATCGCCTTGCGCCTGGCGCGCATACCAGGCCACACCTTCCACACTGAACTGCGGGTAGTTCGCGATCACAAAACCCCGCTCGTCGGCATTGATGGTGTAGAAATGCGAGCCCGAGTTGTTGTTGAAGAAACGGTAGACCGCATTGGGCGCTGCAGCCGTCTGCGTCGACGCATAGAAACCAATATTTTCATACTGGTAGTTCGGGTTGCCCTGGATCACCGCATCGCGCTCCTGCGCACTGGCCGTGAAAAAGTGCGTGCCGTTCTGCGTGTTGTAGAAGCGGTAGACCGGCATGCGGCCCGATGCGGGTACCTGCGTGCCGCCCGCATCCACCAACCATTTGCGCAGCGCAGGCATCACGCTGTTCAAGCTGGGATAGAAGCTGTAGGCACCCGCACCATTGGCCCGGCAACTGGCCTCCGAGGCGCCCGTCAACACGCCGGTGACGGCGCCGTTGTTGAACAGCGGTGAGCCACTGCTGCCTTGCTGGGTCAGGCCCAGGGACCAGCGCACATAGTAGTAGTTGCCGGTGCTGCGGGCAGAGGTGCAGAACACGCTCTCGCCATCCAGGCTGCAGTCATAGCGCGAAGACATGGTGCCCATGCTGATCTTCTGCAGGCCACCGTCGGGGTGGTGCACACCGATCACGCTGCTGTTGTCAGGCACGATGCTGCTGTCCCAACCCAGAAACACAGCACCCGCCGGCGGCGTGTCGTTGAGTTTCAGCAAGGTGACATCGGGGTTGGCGCTGCTGTACAGCAGCTGGGCGCCATTGCGCAGATTCACGCTGCTGGGCGACAGGCTGTTGCTGGAGCAGCGGGTGGAGGTATAGAACCAGTCGGTCTCCAGCGCCGAGGCCAGGGTCTGGGTCGACATGCAGTGCGCGGCCGTCAGAAAGTACGGCGTCCTGGAGCCCTGGGCATCGTTGAGCAGGCTGCCGGTGCACAGGCCGTAGTAGTAGCGGCCATCGGCCAGACGCTCGGTCACATAGGCCATGCGGGCCACGCCCTTGCGCTCGGTTTGCAGTTGGGTGAAGCAGTTGACATCCAGATGGCATTCAACCGGATTGCCCAGCGGCAGGGACTTGGCATCTTCTTGCGCTTCATCGGCCTCTGCCGTGCCCAGCGGCAGCGACAGGTTTTCATAGATGTGCATCACCTCTGGCATCGACACCTTGAGCTGGTCAGGCGCCGTGCCCGGGGGCAGCTCGATCTCCAGCGTCACCTGTTCGCCAGAGCTGCTCGGCGTCCACCAGGTGCGGCCTGCTTCGCTGTCATCACCGGCATCCCGATTGGCCTGCAGAATCTGCATCACGCGCTGGCCAGAGATCTCGAACACCGCGGCAGGCTGGTGGTCGGTATAGAGGCGCAGCATGGCGCTGCCGGGCAGTTGCTCCACCACCAAGCCCAGGCGCATGCCCTCGGCACCGCCAGAGCGCACACTCAGGGCCGCCACCGCGCCACCTTTGGCGGATGGTTGCCATTGCAGCAGCTGTGCCGTCTGGGTGGACGACTGGGCCTGCTGCACAGCGCGCGAGGCACCGATGATGTGCACGGGCAGCTGGGGGGCGGATTTCAGCCCCACCCACTCGCCCAGGTCAATGGCGACCGGCTGGATCGCCAGACCGGCCTCCATGCTCTTGGTACGCACAAATTCCAGCGGCACGCCTGCGGGCTGCTCCAGCGCAGGCACCTTGAACACCTGGTCTGCCAAGCCTTGCGGCAGCGCCGCGCCAGCCATTCCCGCCATCGAACCCCAGGTGACCAGACCGGCCACCCTTATTTTTGCCATCCATCCCATGCCTGCTATCCCTCCAGAGCCATCAATACAAAACGAAGCATTCTAAGATTTATTTTATAAATCGATGGCGGAAGTTCTGTGTCAATCCTTGCAAGGCTGGCATCTGTGGACAACAAGCATCAGTGCCCTGCCGACTTGGAAAACAGGTTGATCACCAGCACCCCGGCAATGATCAGCCCCATGCCCGCCATGGCGCCTGCATCAAGCTTTTGCCCATGCAAGGCCCAGGCGATCAGCGAGATCAGCACAATCCCCACGCCCGACCAGATGGCATAGGCAATGCCGGTGGGCACGGTTTTCAAGGTTTGCGCCAGCAGGTAAAACGACAGCACATAGCCGACGCCGCAGATCAGGCTGGGCACCAGCCGGGTAAAGCCCTCGGAGGACTTCATGGCCGTAGTGGCCATCACTTCCAGCGCAATCGCGCCGCCCAGGTAGACATAGGCATTCATCTCAACTCCTTTTGGTTTTCTAAGAGGATAGGCAAGCATGGAAGCACACCTATTCTGAATAGCAAAGGCCCCGGCTTTTAACCAGGGCCTTCGTCGTTTGTCAGGCTCCTTATCCGCCCGGTCCAGCAGTTCCGGCCTGCACCGGCTCCATCAACCGGTATTGCGCAACGCGGCAGCAATGCCGTTGATGGAGATATGGATGCCGGTCTTCACCCGCTCATTGTCTTCGCCATTGCGCCAGCGGCGGATCAGCTCCACCTGCAGATGGTGCAAAGGATCGATATAAGGGAAGCGGTGGCGGATCGAGCGCTCCAGCGCCGGGTTGTTGGCCAGGCGGTTGTCCTCACCAGTGATCAAGGCCAGGGCCTCGGCAGTGCTTTTCCACTCCACCTCAATCGCCTGGAACACCCGCTTGCGCAAGCGCGTGTCTGCCACCAGCTCGCTATAGCGCAGCGCCAGCGCCATGTCGCTCTTGGCCAGCACCATGTCCATGTTCGACAGCAGGGTGCGGAAAAACGGCCACTGGCGGTACATCTTCTGTAGCAGCGCCCACTGCAGCTTGGCGGTCTTGCCTTCCTGGTTCACAAAGGCCTGCACCGCCGAGCCAAAGCCGTACCAGCCGGGCAAGGTCAGGCGGCACTGGCCCCAGCTGAAGCCCCAGGGGATGGCGCGCAAATCCTCGATGCGCTGGCTGGCCTTGCGCGATGCAGGACGCGAGCCGATGTTCAGCTCTGCAATCTCGCGGATCGGCGTGGAGCTGAAGAAGTAGCTCTCAAAGCCCTTGGTGCCGTAGACCAGATCGCGGTAGGACGACATGCTGGCGGCCGACAGGTCAGCCGCCGCATCCAGAAACGCCTGGCTGGCTGGCTTGGTAGGCTGCAGCAAGGTGGCCTCCAAGGTAGCGGCCACCAAGGTTTCCAGATTGCGCCGGCCGATCTCGGGGTTGGCGTATTTGGAGGCAATGACTTCGCCCTGCTCGGTCAGCCGAATCTGGCCGCGCACGGTGCCCGGCGGCTGGGCCAGAATCGCCTGGTAGCTGGGGCCACCGCCCCGCCCCACGGTGCCGCCCCGGCCATGGAACAGGCGCAGCTGCACGGGGTTGGGCTGGCTCAGCTCGTCAAACAGGGCCACCAGCGCCAGCTCGGCCTGGTACAGCTCCCAGTTGCTGGTGAAGATGCCGCCGTCCTTGTTGCTGTCGCTGTAGCCCAGCATGATGTCCTGCTCGGCACCGCTGCGCTGGATCAGCGCGGCAATATGCGGCAGCGCATAGTACTCGCGCATGATGCTGGCGGCATGGCGCAGGTCGTCAATAGTCTCGAACAGCGGGCTCACGATCAGGGTGGCGCGCGATTGGCCATCGTTGATGCGGCCGTTCAGCAGACCCACCTCTTTTTGCAGCAGCAGCACTTCGAGCAGGTCGCTCACCGATTCGGTGTGGCTGATGATGTAGTGGCGAATGGCCTCCTGGCCATAGAGCTGCACCGACAGGCGGGCGCGCTCAAAAATCGCCATCTCGCTGATGCAACGGTCGCTGTAGGCAGCGCCCACCACGCGCAGCGGCCGGGCATCGCTCAGCAGCTGCAGCAGCAGCTCGCGCTTGGCCGTTTCGTTCAGCTGGCTGTAATCGGCCTGCAGGCCGGCGGTGGCCAGCAGCTCGGCAATCACCGCCTCGTGCTGGTCCGAGCTTTGGCGCAGATCGACGGTGGCCAGGTGGAAACCAAACACCTGCACCGCCCGGATCAGCGGCGACAGGCGCTGCTCGGCCAGCGCGCGGCCATGGTTGTCGCGCAGGGAGTCTTCAATCACGCGCAGGTCGGCCAAAAATTCCTCGCTGGCGGCATAGGGGTTTTGCGGCGCCACCGCATGGCGGGCGGCTTCGCCACCGCTCAGGTTTTTCAAGGTTGCGGCCAGGCGCGCATACACGCCAATCAGCGCGCGGCGGTAGGGTTCGTCCTCGCGGTGCTGGCTGGTGTCCGGCGAGCGTGCTGCCAGCGCCTGCAATGCAGCGGTGTTGCCCGCCAGGCGCTGGGACATCGACAGCTCGCCGCCCAGGTAGTGCACCTCGGTCAGGTAGTGGCGCAGCACCAGGTCGGACTGGCGGCGCAGCGCCTCTTGCAGGCTCTTGGCGGTGACGTTGGGGTTGCCGTCGCGGTCGCCACCAATCCACTGGCCCATGCGCAAAAAGGTGGCCAGATCGCGCTCGCCCAGCTCGCGCTCCAGCGCGGCATAGAGCTTGGGGATTTCGGTCAGGAAGGTAGCCTGGTAGTAGCTTAGTGCGTTGTCGATCTCGTCCTCGACCGTCAGCTTGGAGTAGCGCAGCAAGCGCGTCTGCCACAGCTGGGTCACCTGGGCACTCAGCTGCAGTTCGTTGTCGGCCAGCTGGCGCGGGGTCAGGGTATCCTTGCTGCTGTTGAAGAGCTGGGCGCGCTGGGCGATATCGTCACGCGCCACCAGCAAGGCGGCAATCGAACGCTCGGCATCCAGAATGCTCTTGCGCTGCACCTCGGTCGGGTGGGCGGTAAGCACGGGTGAGATGAGACTGTGCGCCAAGGTCTGCGCCACCGCTTTGACGGGAATGCCCGCCCAGCGCAGGCGCGCCAAGGCCACCTCGATGCTGCCCTCTTGGGTATTGCCAGCGCGCTCATGGATCTCGCGGCGGCGGATATGGTGGCGGTCTTCGGCCAGGTTCGCCAGGTGCGAGAAATAGGTGAAGGCGCGGATCACGCTGACCGTCTGATCGCCCGACAGACCCTTGAGCAAGGACTTGAGCGATTTCTCCGCATCCTGGTCGTCATTGCGGCGGTAGGCCACCGACAGCTGGCGCACCTGCTCGATCAGGTCAAAGGCGGCCTGTCCTTCCTGCTCGCGAATCACATCGCCCAGAATCCGGCCCAGAAGCCGGATGTCGTCCATCAAAGGCTGGTCCTTGTCTGCACGGCGGGCAACGGCCTGGGCGGGGGCGGGGCTGCTCGCCTTGGGTTTGCGCGCCGGGGGCTTGGTGACTGCGGAGGTGTCTTTTTTGCTGGCAGTGGTCATGGGCGAAGAGGGCAAAGTAGCAACGGGGGGCTGGACGCTTGATGCCGCTCAATGTCGCACTGCGCCAACAGCGGCGCTGCACATGCTAGCATCAGCCGCCTGTTGTGAACCGCTTGTTGACCACGTACCGTGCCCGGTCCCCGCTATGGATGCGCCCGTGCCTGTCGTGGCCCCTAATCCCATGAGCTCCTTGTCCCTGACCATCGCCACGCGCGAAAGCCAGCTTGCCCTGTGGCAGGCCGAACATGTGCAACACATCCTGCAGCGCCTGGGCCACCAGGTCAACCTGCTGGGGATGACCACCTTGGGCGACCAGATTCTGGACCGCACTTTGTCCAAGGTCGGCGGCAAGGGCCTGTTTGTCAAAGAGCTGGAGACGGCACTGGAGACCGGCCGTGCCGACCTCGCCGTGCACTCGCTCAAGGATGTGCCGATGGAGCTGCCACCGGGTTTTGCGCTGGCAGCCGTGCTCGAACGCGAAGACCCGCGGGATGCCTGGGTCTCCAACCACTACGCCAGCCTGCAGGATCTGCCCCAGGGCGCTGTGGTCGGCACCTCCAGCCTGCGCCGCCAGGTGCTGCTGCGCGCCTTGCGGCCTGACCTCGATATCCAGCCGCTGCGCGGCAATGTCAACACCCGCTTGCGCAAGCTCGACGAAGGCCAGTACGACGGCATCGTGCTGGCCGCCGCCGGCCTCAAGCGCCTGGCGATGGATGCCCGCATTCGCCATGCTTTCGATACCGATACCATGCTGCCCGCCGCCGGCCAGGGCGCGCTGGGCATTGAAGTGCGCAGCGACCGCCAGGATTTGCTGGACCTGTTTGCCGGCCTGGCCGATGCCCGCACTTGGCAGACGGTGACAGCCGAGCGTGCCGTGAGCCGCTGCATGGGCGGCAGTTGCTCCATGCCGCTGGCCGCGCACGGTGAATGGCAGGACGGCCAGCTCTGGCTGCGCGCCGCCTGGGGCGATGAAGCCAATCCCAACGCCCCCCTGGTGTCTGCCCAAGCCAGCGCTGCCGTCCACGACCTGGCTAGCGCCGATGCACTGGGCCTGCACGTGGCATCGCTGCTGCAGCAAGCGGGCGCACAGGGGCGCCGCTGAGCACCCGGTCCTTTGCCATGGCCCAGCCAAAGCACCGCATCATCATCACCCGTCCCCAGCCTGAAGCGGACGACTGGGTGGCCCAGCTGCACCAGCGGGGCCTGCTGGCCGATGCCCTGCCGCTGATCGCAATTGCCCCCGCCGATAGCCCCGCCCACCAGGCAGCCAGGATGCAGGCGCGCCAGCACTGGCAGCGCTATGGCGCGCTGATGCTGGTCAGCACCAATGCTGCGCGCTTTTTTCTGGACCCGGCCCTGGTGCAGGCGCTGGCCCAGCAACAGCGCAGCGCCCCCCACACCCGGCTGTGGTGCCCCGGCCCTGGCACAGCGCGCGCGGCCCAAGCCTTGGGTGTTCCCAGTGATCTGATCGACCAGCCCGCCACCGATGCCCCGCAGTTTGATTCCGAATCGCTGTGGACGGAGGTAGGCCCCCAAGCCGCTGCAATGGCGGCATCGGGCCTGCGGGTGTTGGTGGTGCGTGGCGCCAGCGCAGGCAGCGCGATTGACCAGCTGGTCAGCGGCTCGGGCCGCGAATGGCTGGCCCGCCAGTTGCAGGCGGCCGGTGTTGGCGTGGATTTTGTCGGCGTCTACGAGCGCCGGGCGCCCGCTTGGACAGCCGCGCAGCTGGCGCTGGCGACCGCGGCGCTGGCCGATGGCAGCGTCTGGCTGTTCAGCAGCTCCGAGGCAGTGATGCATTTAAGCAACAGATTCAACGCCGCCGCATTGGCGCCCGCGCAGGCGCTCACCACCCATGCACGCATCGCCCAGGCGACCCGCGAGGCAGGATTTGTGCATATCCAACAATGCAGGCCTGCGCTGGATGACGTTATAGCGTCGTTAGAATCAGCCCTATGACGCTGCCAGAGCACGCACCGAACCCCACGCCTTCCCACCCGGCCCCCGCCTCCAGCCAGGTCCACCCTGCTGGCAGCCGCATGCCGCAGACCTGGGTCTGGACGTCCGTGGCGCTCGGCGTGGCCGCCACCATCGCCATCATCAGTGCGGCCATGCTCTGGCAAAGGCTCAACAATATCCAGCAGCAGCTGGCACTGCAAAGCGCCGATTCACGCGGCCAGGCGGTAGAGGCCCGTACCCTCGCACGCCAGGCCGATGATGTCTCGCGCGACACCGCCTCGCGCATGTCGGTGATGGAAGCCCGTGTGGGCGAGGTGGCCCTGCAGCGCGGCCAGTTGGAAGAGCTGGTACACAGCCTCTCGCGCAACCGCGATGACAGCCTCGTCGGCGACATCGAAAGCGCTGTGCGCTTTGCGATGCAGCAAAGCCAGCTCAGCGGCAGCCCCGACCCTTTGGTCAGCGCCCTCAAGATTGCGCAGCAGCGCGTTACGGTCTCGGCCCAGCCGCGCCTGGCCCCACTGCAGCGTGCCATCGCCCGCGATCTGGACCGCATCGCGACCAGCAAATCGCTGGACACCGCCGGCCTGCTGGCGCGTATGGATGATTTGCTGCGCCAGATCGATGATCTACCACTGCAAAACGATGTGCTCGACAAAAATGCCCGCCGTGCGCCGCCGGCCCGCAACCGGGGCAGCCAGTCGCCCGCCCCGGCAGCAGCGAATGGCAGCGCCAGCACCCCAGCGGACGACAGCCCAGCCCCCAGCTGGTGGATGTCTGCGTTGAGCACCGCCTGGGGCGTGGTGCATGAGGAAGCCCGCAGCCTGGTGCGCGTGCGACGCATCGACTACCCCGATGCGGTGCTGCTCTCGCCCACGCAGGCGTTTTTTGTGCGTGAGAACCTCAAGCTGCGCATCATGAATGCCCGCATGGCCCTGCTGGGCCGCCAGATGAATGCCTCGCGCAATGACTTGGCCGCTTCCGCCGATGCCGTGCACAAGTACTTCGATGTCAGCTCGCGCCGTGGCCAACAGGCTGCGCAGCAGCTCAGCCAACTGCAACAGGCCATGCAGGATGTGGAGGTGCCACGCGCCAATGACACCTTGGCCGCATTGGCCACCGCCGCCGCAGGACGCTAAGCGATGAGAGCCGCACTTTGGTTGATTGGCCTGTTTGCCGTGGCAGTGGCCGCTGCGCTGTTTGCTGGCAGCAACCAGGGCAGCGTCACCCTGCACTGGCCGCCCTACCGCATTGATTTCTCGCTGAACATGGTCGTCGTGCTGCTGCTGCTGGCCTTTGTGCTGGTCTACGGCGCATTGCGCGGCGTCAGCGCCATGTTCGAGCTGCCCCGCCAGGCCAAGCGCTGGCGCATTCAGCAAAAAGAGCGCGCCATGCATGGCGCAGCGCTGGATGCCGTGACCCAACTGCAAGCCGGCCGCTTTGTGCGCGCCCGCAAGGCAGCGCTGTCGGCCCTGGCGCAGGAGCAAGCCTTGCAGGACAGCGGCGCCGCCATCCCCAACGGCTTGCAACTGCGGGTGCTGGGCCATGTGCTGGCGGCCGAGAGCTCGCACGCGCTGCAGGACCAGGCCCAGCGCGACCAGCACTGGGAGATGGCCATGCAGGAAGCCGCCACACCCCAGGCTAAAAACCTGCCTGAGCTGGCCGAAGGTACGCAGCTGCGTGCGGCCCAATGGGCACTGGACGACCACAACGCCCACGACGCCATTGAGCAGCTTGCGCGCCTGCCCCAAGGTGCCGCGCGCCGCACCCTGGCGCTGCGCCTCAAGCTCAAGGCCGCGCGCCAGTTGCGCCAGGCCTTGACGGCCTTGGACACCGCCCGACTGCTGGCCAAGCACCGGGCCTTTTCCGCGGCAGCGGCGCAAAGCATCATCAAGGGCTTGGCGACCGAACTGATCAACGACGCCCATGACCCCGAGCAGCTGATGCAGGCCTGGCGCAACCTGGATGCCAGCGAGCGCAGCCTGCCCGAGGTCGGTATCCAGGCCGCGCGCCGCCTGCAACAACTGGGCGGCAACCCGCAGCAGATGCGCGAATGGCTGTTGCCCGCCTGGGAGCGCTACACCAACAGCAACAATGGCCTGCCGAGTTTGCAAGCCGAGCGCCTGGTGCGCGTGCTGGAAGACAGCTTGGGCGCACTCGACGCCAGCTGGCTGGCCCGCATCGAAGCCGCGCAGCAGCGCCGCCCGCACGACGCCTATCTGCAGTACCTGGCCGGCTGCGCCTGCCTGCAGCGCCAACTCTGGGGCAAGGCCCAGCAGTGGCTGCAGCAGGCTGCGCCTTCGCTGCAAGAGGAATCGCTGCGCCGCCGCGCCTGGCAGCACCTGGCCCGGCAAGCCGAATACCGGGGCGATGCGGCAGCCGCCGCCCAGGCCTGGAAGCAGGCGGCTCTGGCCGGCGAACCGGGCTAACACCCAGCTAGCCCGACAGGCTTTGCGCAGGACGATATACAAGACGATACAAAGTCCTGCGCCGTCGCTGTTGTAAGCGCACCCCTGAAAGCGCGGGTCTGTGTCTGCTCAGCATATGCTTATGCGCATTGGTTCTGGAACCGACCAGGCCGCACCCGATCAATTCAATTAATTTGAACTTCGCCATCAATTGCGCTGAACTTCTACCGATTGATCCGCTCCTACACTCGCTTCAAACACTACCGCTGCATCCTTCGCTGCAGCGTTTTTTATGGCTACCACGACCAATAACACCCGCTATACCGGCACCGCGATCGCCCTGCACTGGATTCTGGCCCTGGCCCTGATTGGTATCTTTGCCTTCGGCCTGTACATGACCAGCCTGCCCTTCTCCCCCACCAAGCTCAAGTATTTCAACTGGCACAAATGGGCCGGCATGACGATCCTGATTCTGTCGGCCGTCCGCATCCTCTGGCGCTTTACCCACCGCCCGCCCGCCTTGCCTGAAGCCACCGCCCGCGCGATGCCCGCCTGGCAGCATGTGGCCCACCACGGTGTGCACCACCTGATGTATGCCTTGTTCTTTGCCGTGCCGCTGATGGGCTGGGTCTACAGCTCGGCAGCAGGCTTTCCCATCGTGCTGTTTGGCGTGATGCCCCTGCCGGATCTGGTGAGTCGCAGCCCCGAGCTGGCAGAAGCCCTCAAGCCCTGGCATGCTTACCTCGCTTACACGCTGGCAGCCTTGGTGGTCATGCATGTGGCGGCCCTGCTCAAGCACCAGCTGATTGACCGCGACGGCCTGCTCTCCCGCATGCTGCCCGGCCGCGCTTCTTAATTCCTTCCGTTTTTTACTGGAGTCTGATCTGATGTCCAAGCTCTCCCCAACCGCCCTGTTTGCTGCCGCACTGACCGCCGCAGCCTTTGCCGCCCCCGTGATGGCCCAGCAAGTGCTGGTGCCTGCGCAAAGCGCCGTCAACTTCGAAGCCAAGCAAATGGGCGTGCCGATCAAGGGCCACTTCCAGAAGTTCGATGCCAAGATCGCCTTCGACACGGCCAAGCCCGAAGCCAGCAAGATCCATTTCTCGGTCGACACCGGCAGCGCCACGATGGGCGTCAAGGAAACCGATGCCGAGCTGCCCAAGGCCGAATGGTTCAATGTCGCCAAGTTCCCGCAAGCCACCTTTGATTCCACCGCCGTCAAGGCGCTGGGCGGCGGCAAGTACCAGGTCGATGGCACCCTGACGATCAAGGGCAATGTCCAGAAGGTCAGCCTGCCCGTCACCCTGACCCAGTCGGGTACCACCACCACCGCTGCCGGCACCCTGCCCTTGAAGCGCCTGACCTACGCAATTGGCGACGGCGACTGGAAGGACACCTCGATGGTGGCGGACGAGGTGCAGGTCCAGTTCAAGCTGGCCCTCACTGGCGTCGGCAAGCTCTAAGCACGTTTCGCGATCTACGCTTTTTTTGTTTCCCCCTGTTCCCTTACCTTTAGGAGATACCTAGATGCGCACTTCCCTGATGGCCCTGGCCGCTGCTTCCCTGTTTGCCGGTGCTGTGCACGCGGCTCCAGCCACCTACGCGATCGACCCGACGCACACCTTTGCGACCTTCGAGATCGACCACAACGGCGCCAGCACCAACCGTGCCCGCTTCGACAAAAAAGAAGGCACCTTGACCCTGGACCGCGCTGGCAAGACCGGCTCGGTGGACATCAGCATCGACATCGCCTCGGTGAACTCCGGCACGCCCGGCTTTGACAAGCACCTGCAAAGCAAGGACATCTTCAACGTGGCCGAGCACCCCAAGGCCCGCTTCCAGTCCACCAAGTTCGTGTTTGATGGCGACAAGCTGGCTTCCGTTGAAGGCAACATGACCCTGTTGGGCAAGACCCAGCCCGTCACCTTCAAGGCTAGCAAGTTCAGCTGCTACCCCAACAAGATGCTGCAAGACCGCGAAGTCTGCGGTGGCGATTTCGAAACCACGTTTGACCGTACCGCCTTCGGCCTGGACTACGGCGTGAACTGGGGCGCTGCCAAGAACGTGCGCCTGGTGGTGCAGATCGAAGCCGTCAAGCAGTAAGCAAGTTTGAAACTGCCGGGCTCCTCTGCAGACGAGCCCCTGACTGCCAGCAGCCGATTGACGGCGGCTGGCAGTTTTTTTATGGCTGCCACCAGAGATGCAGGCCGCAGCCAAGCGGCACACAAGCCCACGCAGGCCGGTCATGGCCGCAGGCGGGCTAAAATCAGCCTATTCATTCCAAGCTATTCAACGGCATCTCGATCTGTGGTGCCGTTTTCCATTGATCACACCATGAGCGACACCAACAGCCAAGCGATCCCCCAACCAGGTCTCGATAGCCTGTCCAAGTCTTTTGAGCCGTCGGCCATTGAAGCCCAATGGGGCCCCGAGTGGGAAAAGCGCGGCTACGGCAACGCCGGCTATCGCGGCACCGGTGCGCCAAATGCGGAATCGGTGGCCGAGCAGCGCAATTTCTCGATCCAGCTGCCGCCCCCCAATGTGACCGGCACCCTGCACATGGGCCATGCGTTCAACCAGACGATCATGGATTCGCTCACCCGCTACCACCGCATGAAGGGCTACAACACGGCCTGGATTCCGGGCACCGACCACGCCGGTATCGCCACCCAGATCGTGGTGGAACGCCAGCTTCAGGCCGCCGGCCAAAGCCGCTATGATCTGGGCCGCGAGAACTTTGTCGCCAAGGTCTGGGAGTGGAAGGAACAGTCGGGCAACACCATCACCACGCAGATGCGCCGCATGGGCGATACCGTGGACTGGAGCCGCGAGTACTTCACGATGGACGACAAGCTCTCCAAGGTGGTGACCGAGACCTTCGTCAAGCTCTACCAGCAAGGCCTGATCTACCGTGGCAAGCGCCTGGTGAACTGGGACCCGGTGCTGCAATCGGCCGTGTCTGACCTGGAAGTGGAAAACCAGGAAAAAGACGGCTCGCTGTGGCATATTGCCTACCCGCTGACCAGCGGCGAAGGCCAGCTGGTGGTGGCCACCACCCGCCCCGAGACCATGCTGGGCGACGTGGCCGTGATGGTGCACCCCGAAGACCCGCGCTACCAGCACCTGATCGGCCAGACCGTGACCCTGCCGCTGGTGGGCCGCCAGATCCCGATCATTGCCGACGACTATGTGGACCGCGAGTTCGGCACCGGCGTAGTCAAGGTCACGCCTGCGCATGACCAGAACGACTACCAGGTGGGCCAGCGCCACAAGCTGCCGATGATCGTGGTGCTGACTCTGGAAGCCAAGATCAACGACGAGGCGCCCGAGAAATACCGTGGCATGGACCGCTTTGTGGCCCGCAAGGCCATCGTCGCCGACCTGGAAGCCCAGGGCCTGCTGATCGAGACCAAGAAGCACAAGCTGATGGTGCCCATCTGCGACCGCACCGGCCAGGTGATCGAGCCGATGCTGACCGACCAGTGGTTCATCGCGATGAGCAAGGTCAGCGACCAGGACCCCACTGGCAAGAGCATTGCGCAAAAGGCCATCGATGCCGTCGCCAGTGGCGATGTGCAGTTTGTGCCCGAGAACTGGGTCAACACCTACAACCAGTGGATGAACAACATCCAGGACTGGTGCATCTCGCGCCAGCTGTGGTGGGGCCACCAGATTCCCGCCTGGTATGACGAAGAAGGCAATATCTACGTGGCCAAGAACGAGGCCGAAGCCCAGGCGCAAGCGCCCGGCAAGGTGCTGCGCCGCGATGCCGATGTGCTGGACACCTGGTACTCCTCGGCCATGGTGCCGTTCAGCACCATGGGCTGGCCCGAGCAAGGCGATGCTGCCGATGACGACTTCAACCTCTACCTGCCCTCGTCGGTGCTGGTGACGGGTTACGACATCATCTTCTTCTGGGTCGCGCGGATGATCATGATGAGCACGCATTTCACCGGTCGCGTGCCGTTCAAGCATGTCTACATCCACGGCCTGGTGCGTGATGCGCAGGGCAAGAAGATGTCCAAGTCCGAAGGCAATGTGCTGGACCCGGTGGACCTGATCGACGGTATTGCGCTGGAGCCCCTGCTGGACAAGCGCAGCGTGGGCCTGCGCAAGCCAGAAACCGCGCCCCAGGTGCGCAAAAACACGCAAAAGGAATTCCCCGAAGGCATTCCCGCCTACGGTGCCGATGCGCTGCGCTTCACCTTTGCGGCGCTGGCATCGCTGGGCCGCTCGATCAACTTTGACAGCAAGCGCTGCGAAGGCTACCGCAACTTCTGCAACAAGCTCTGGAACGCCTCGCGCTTTGTGCTGATGAACTGCGAAGGCCATGACTGCGGCCTGCTGGAACACAGCAAGGACCAGTGCGCTAGCGGTGACTACCTGCAGTTCAGCCAGCCAGACCGCTGGATCGTCTCGCAACTGCAAAAGGTCGAGGCCGAGGTGGCCAAGGGCTTTGCCGAGTTCCGCCTGGACAACGTGGCCAACACGCTCTATGACTTTGTCTGGAACGAGTTCTGCGACTGGTACCTGGAGATTGCCAAGGTGCAGATCCAGACCGGCAACGACGCCCAGCAGCGCGGCACCCGCCGCACGCTGATCCGCACCCTGGAAACCATTCTGCGTCTGGCCCACCCGATCATCCCGTTCGTGACCGAGGAGCTGTGGCAGAAGGTTGCGCCGGTGGCCGGCCGTGCAGGCCCCTCGGTGGCGATTGCCGCCTACCCGCAAGCCCAGCCCGAGAAGATCGACGAAGCGGCCGTGGAGTACGTCGCCCGTATCAAGCAGATGGTGGACGCCTGCCGTGCGCTGCGCGGTGAAATGGCCGTGTCGCCTGCCCAACGCGTGCCGCTGCTGACGGTGGCTGGTTCGGCTGACGGTGCCGCCTTCCTGCGCGCCAACGCTGATGTGTTGAAGAACCTGGCCAAGCTGAGCGAAGTCAAGGTGTTTGACGACGAAGCGACCTGGGCTGCAGAGGCCCAGCACGCACCGGTATCGGTGGTGGGCGATGCACGCCTGGCGCTGTTTGTCGAGGTGGATGTGGAGGCCGAGAAGCTGCGCCTGGGCAAGGAGATCAAGCGCCTGGAGGGCGAGATCACCAAGGCCAACGCCAAGCTGTCGAATGAAGCCTTCTGCGCCAAAGCCCCTGCCGCGGTGCTGGAGCAGGAGAAAAAGCGCATGGCCGACTTTGGCGCCTCGGTGAGCAAGCTCCAAGAGCAGCTCCAGCGCCTCGCCTGAAACGGTCTGGGCCGGGCAGAAATCAGCACATAATGCCCGTTGACCCTGCACACAAAGGCGCAGCTTGCTGCGCCTTTGTCACACCCGAGTCTTGAAACCAGGTATTTATGACTACACCGACCCGTGTCCGCAAAGCCGTTTTCCCAGTCGCTGGCCTGGGCACCCGCTTTTTGCCCGCCACCAAGGCATCGCCCAAAGAGATGTTGCCCGTGGTGGACAAGCCCTTGATCCAGTACGCCGTCGAAGAGGCCTACGAGGCGGGCATCCGTGACATGATCTTTGTCACCGGCCGCAGCAAGCGCGCGATCGAAGACCACTTCGACACCGCCTATGAGCTGGAAAACGAGCTGGAAAACGCCGGCAAGCAAGCCATGCTGGATCTGGTGCGCAGCGTCAGCCCCGACGACATGAACTGCCTGTTTGTGCGCCAGCCGCGCTCGCTGGGCCTGGGCCATGCGGTGCTCTGCGCCGAACCGCTGGTCGGCAATGAGCCCTTTGCCGTGCTGCTGGCCGATGACTTGATGACCGGCATCCCCGGCGGACCCGGCGTGATGGCGCAGATGACGGCCGCTTTCTCCAAACAAGGCCGCTCCCTGCTGGCGGTGCAGGAAGTGCCGCTGGAGCACACCAAGCGCTACGGTATCGTCAAAGGTGAGCCGGCAGGCGGCCCGCTGATGCGCATTGACGAGATCGTCGAAAAGCCCGCGCCCGAGAAAGCCCCGTCCCGCATGGGTGTGGCCGGCCGCTATGTACTCACCCCCGGCATTTTTGACGAGATCCGCAACCAACCCAAGGGCGTGGGCGGCGAGATCCAGCTGACCGATGCGATTGAGCGCCTGATGCACAACGAAACCGTGTATGCCTACCAGTACAGCGGCAAACGCTATGACTGCGGCAGCAAGGAAGGCTTTTTGCAGGCCACGGTGGAGCTGGCCCTGCAGCACCCCGATGTCGGCGATGACTTCCGGGCGTTTTTGAAGAACCTGCAGTTCTGATCGCCTGCGCGGCTAAGACCGCTGCACACTTCCCCAAAAAACCAAGGCCTGCATTAAGCAGGCCTTGTTCTTTGAGCGCCGGAGAGCGCCAGCGCAGGCTTCAGCCGCCTCAGCGGCGGCGCAAGATGTGGATGAACTCCTCACCCACCGTCTGCTGCTCCACCAGCTCATTGCCGGTTTGCTTGGCAAAGGCCTGGAAATCGCGGATCGAGCCGGTATCCGTTGCCACCACCTTGAGCAGTTGCCCGCTCTGCATGGTGGCCAAGGCCTTCTTGGCTTTCAAAATCGGCAGCGGGCAGTTCAGCCCCCGCGTATCCACTTCCTGGTCAATATCCATCGTGTTCATTCGTTGTTGATAGCGCAGCTGGTTCAACCCAGGCGGGGTGCCACCACAAAGCGGGCATCCTCTTCCCAGTAGTTCACCGGCCATTTGGCGGGATCAGGGTCGGGGTTGGCGTTGTTGGGGCGGAAGGCGCCAAAGCGCACCGGCTCGCCCTTGCTCTTGACCCATTCGGCCATCGCATAACCCGTGCCAGAAGGCCAGCAAAGCACATCCTGCGCCGTCTTCCACTGGTATTCCACCAGTTCGGGCGACAGGCGCACATCCTCGGGCCGGCCAGCCACGCGCACATGGTAGGCAATCAACACCTGGTTCATGCGCAAAAACTCCCAGCAGCCAATCAGGCGCAAGGCCTTGGTCTGCAGGCCGGTTTCTTCCAGCACTTCGCGGGCAATGCCGGCTTCGGGCGATTCACCGGCTTCCATAAATCCGGTGATCAGACCAAACATGCCCGGCTGCCACATCGCATTGCGCGCCAGCAGCACCTGGCCCTGGTCATTCTCAACCACGGCAGCCAGCACCGGCGTGGGGTTGCCCCAGTGCGTCCAGCCACAGGCGGGGCAGCGCAAGCGGCTGACATCGCCGCTGTCCTCAGCCACCACCATCCATTCCAGCGCCGTGGCGCAGTTCAGGCAGAATTTCGTTTCGTATTGCATAGGGCTTTCATGCCAGCAGCCGAGCGCAAGCAGCTCGGCGTTCGCGTTCAGGCGGGAAACACGCCGGTGGACAGGTAACGGTCCCCCCGGTCGCAGACGACAAACACAATGGTAGCGTTGCGTTCGCGGCGCGCAATTTCCTGGGCGACATGGCAGGCGCCTGCGGCAGAAATACCAGCAAAAATGCCTTCATCACGGGCCAGACTGCGGGCCATGTCTTCGGCATCGTTCTGGGTCACATAGACCATCTCATCGACTGCGCTCGGGTCATAGATCTTGGGCAGGTACTCTTCCGGCCACTTGCGAATACCGGGAATGCGCGAGCCCTCGGTCGGCTGGGCGCCGATGATGCGCACGGCCGGGTTCTTTTCCTTCAAGTAGCGCGACACACCGGTGATGGTGCCGGTCGTACCCATCGCGCTGACAAAGTGGGTGATCTGGCCACCCGTCTGCTCCCAGATCTCGGGACCGGTGGTCTCGTAGTGGGCGCGCGGATTGTCCGGGTTGGCGAACTGGTCCAGCACAATGCCCTTGCCTTCGGCCACCATCTTGTCGGCCAGGTCACGGGCATATTCCATGCCGCCGCTCTTGGGCGTCAGGATCAGCTGCGCACCATAGGCCTTCATCGTCTGTGCACGCTCGATGGACAGGTCCTCCGGCATGATCAGCACCATGCGGTAACCCTTGATGGCAGCGGCCATCGCCAGCGCAATACCCGTATTGCCCGAGGTGGCCTCGATCAGGGTGTCACCGGGCTTGATCTCGCCCCGCTCCTGCGCGCGCTGGATCATCGACACCGCTGGCCGGTCCTTGACCGAGCCCGCCGGGTTGTTGCCTTCCAGCTTGCCCAGCACCACATTGCCATGGGTTGCGTTGTAGTCAGCACCGATACGCTGCAGGGCCACCAAGGGCGTCTTGCCGATCGCATCTTCAATCGTTGGGTATTTTTTGGAACTCATTATTTGTGCCATAATTGCGAGCTGCGATACAGACACAGCCCGGGTGGTGAAATTGGTAGACGCAGGGGACTCAAAATCCCCCGCCGCAAGGCGTGCCGGTTCGATTCCGGCCCCGGGCACCACACTCAAAGCCGTTAAGTTTAAACAACTTAGCGGCTTTTTCTTTGTCTGGCGTGGAGTGATACATGTCTTGGCGCTTGCGGTGGAGTGGGCTGGGCTCGTATAAAAACGATAGCAGCCAACATTCTAACCAGAGGGCAAGGCCCTTGCTACGTCGGTGTTGGGGCGCCGGCTGAGCACCCGATTTCCACATCGATGCACATCGCGACTGCCCCTACGCTTTCGCCATCACCCTGCGCCACATTGCAACGATGGCTACCGGTGCACCCGGCAGCCACCCAATACGACGATGGGCATCCGTTGAAATGGACTAGCCGCCATCTCCACTGCGAACAAAATCTGCCGCCTCTTTGGCGATTTCCCGGACTGCGCCTTCCCGAACTGCATCAAAGCGAACGGTATTGTTCCTAGAGCAAAATTCTTGAACCACCGGAGGAACGGTGTCAAGCGTGCCTTCTCCACCAAATACATTGCGGTAGCGAAGGTTGCTGCATTCGACTTTCTCTGCGCTTCTCTTGCCTGCAATCACCTTGGCCTTCCTGGATTGGCTATCGCGAACGTTCATGCTCCAGTTCAAGTCGTATTTGGTGGTTGTGTAGTCGAACAGGACGCTGGCGTTTCTGGGGATAAAGAGCAGGGTTGCAAAATCCAGTTGCGAGACCGTCTGCGTCTGAACGGCGGGAGCACCCTCACGCTCGCTAAAACGCAGCCTGGACAGGGTGAGGGTTCGCTTGGCTTCGTCGTCAATACTGATCCACTCATTGGACTTGGGCAGCTCGGTGGCCAGCTCATCCACGAAAGGATCATCGCTTTCAGACGTGACGCGCAGCTTGGTCTCACGCCTCTGCATCTCGGCGACGATAGTCTTTGAAAACTCATCCTTGCCATAGGCGGTGAGCTGCTCCCTACTCAGCGATGGCGATTGAAAGTGCTTCACCACCAATGCGCGCAATTCGGCATCTTTGGTGTCGGAATAAGCACCCATCACGGTGTTCAGAGCTGAGCTGCCCTTGTCTTCAGCCAACAGCTTTGAAGCCTGTATTCGCAATTGTGGCAGAAGCATTTGCGCTTTCTCCGGGCTCTCGGCTTTTACAGAGCGGTAGACGCCCACATAGTCCGCAAAGGCCTTCAACTTGCCATCCAGTGCATGCTGAAATTCAACATTCTTTGCTTCTGCAACCAGCTCCGGCAGCTTGGGATAAGCGCGCTTTACCCGATCGCTGACATCTTTTTGGAGCACGATGTTGCTAGCAATCTGGCGCCCCAGCGCGAGCTCAACCTTCTCGGCACCGGCTTCGGACAGCAAGCCTGTCTCTTTGGCTCGATCCAAGTAGAGCCTTCTGTTCAGAAAGTAAGTCTCAGATTCGCCGATTTGATTCAACGGAGAAAGCGTTTGGGCGAGAAACTCATTTTGGAAGTTTGGACCTGCAGCTTCCTTGATGCGTTGCGCCGCCTTTTTGACTTGATCAGCAGGTGCAGGGTTGTGGTACATGCTGACCGAGTAAAAAGCCGTGGCATAGGCCTTACTCTCAATCGCTCCATCAACATAGCTCGTAGCACAAGCCGATAACAGAGCGCTCACAATTACTGCCAATGCAAGCTTTCCCAATCGCATACCTTTTCCTTTTAATGACCGCAATTACATACCTTAACAATCATTTTCCGCTCGGAGGGGCTGATGGACCTCTCCTTGAAAAGGCGAGGCTATTTTCTTGAGATACCAGCCAACCTGAGGCAAATGCTGCCATTGCAAGACTTCTCACTGCGCGCTACCGGCACAGCAAAAAGCCCTCACCAGGAGGGCTGCATCCACGCACTGGCCAGAACATTTACTCTTCGGTCCTTGGCGAGTTTCCGTCCCTGCGGCGCCAAGCCATAAAACCGAAGGCTGCCGTCAATGCCGCCAGTGCGCTGGCGCCCAATACAGGAACCGGGGCTGGGGCAGGCATGACGACAGGCGGATCTGCAGGCGTCAAGCGCGTGTAATTGGGGCTGACATTAGCGGAGCACCCCGTGGTGGCCGAGCACACTCCGCCGGCACCTGGCGTGATGGTGGCGGTATTGTCCAAGCTAGCCAGACCCGTGACGGTGCCTGCCAAGCTGAACACCAGGCTGGATTGGGCGGGCAAATCAAACACCGCATCGCCGCTGACCGGACTAGGACACACGGCGCTTCCCGCCCCTGCAGTGCAGGACCAGACGGGGTTGTTCACACCCGCAGGCAGCGCGTCTGCCAGCGTCAGACCACGGGCATCCACCAACCCCTGGCTGCTGACCGTGATGCTGTAGCGGATCGCATCTCCAGGTAGATAGCTGGCCTTGTCCGCCGTCTTGGTGATGCTGATCGGAGACACGGAACAGACGGACTCACCCGCAGTGTGGGCGCGCGCCAAAAAGCCTGCCGCCCAGCCGGTGTCAGCGGTGCTGAACACCAAGGTGTTGAGGCCCGCTGTCCAGCCACTGTTCAGCGCCGTGTACACCCCCATGCCAAACCCGTTGGGCGAGAAAGGCGACACTGCCACACCATTCACGTACGCGGCAGTGGCTACGTCGTCGCCCATGTATTCGAGCGCGATGCTGAGGGCGGAAGGAGGCACTTCTGGCGACAGATTGAACTGCATCCGGTAGTGGTTGTAGGTGGGGATCGCACTGGGCGTGGGGCGGGGCCACCAGTTTCCTGACCAAGATTGGTTGAAAGCACCGTTCACGCTCGAAAAGCCCGGACTGAGCCATTGGGCATCGCTGAAGGTCACCCAAGCGGGATCGACCGTTCCCGGGGTATAGGCCTGGGCCCAGGAAGCCGTATCTGGCGGCGGTGTTTGAGGGGTGGGCGTGTATTCCTTGAACTGGCTCCAGATGCGATCGGGCTGGGCAAGTCCCAATTTTGTGCCGTCGACAACTCCCGTATTGAGCTCCGAGACCAGGCTCGAACAAGACAAGGTGGGAACCGTCTGCGCGAAAGCAGACAGGGTGCAGGCAGTTGCTGCAACGGCCAAAAGGTGCTTTTTCATGGCTGAAAGGAAGATGGTGAGGATCGGCTCTGCCAGCTTGCGACGGGGCGGAACAACCAACATTTCCAAAACCAGAGTCGACGCCAATAGAGAAACTTATTGTCACATATTTAGGCAATAAGTGTTAGTTTTAGTTACAAGGATGTTGGAAATGTCTTTTTTTGGAGCGGCGTCGTGCAGCACACGGCAGGGAGACTCAGCGATCCGGGCAGAGCTACTGGTTCAAGCTTGGTGGGCAAAGGCGATGACAGGGCTTCAGGTCCCTGTGTTGAACCCTCGCCAAGTGGGATGGACGCGGATCGCCCGAGACCGCGCTCAGATCATGGCAGGGATTGTCGCAGAGGGTCCTTAAAGCCCACTGACATTATCATCCCCACCCGATTTAGCCCTCCCACCCATTTGCTCGTCATAAAACTGCCCCAGCCCCAGGCTACCCACATCGCGGCGCAATTGGATGTCGTAGATAAAAATCTTGTTGAATACCCGGTCCAGGCGCACATACTGGTAGGTGGCCACCGTGGTTTCATTGACCACTAGCTTGATGGGATCCGTTCTGTACACACCGAAATGGCTGGTGGGCCGGAGTTTTATCTTAGAAAACGGCTCTGACGACAAATACACGTAGACAGGGGTGTACATTGAGTAAATATTGTCTTTGCGAATTAGGAGCAGCAAATACCGTTTGCCGCCCATTATCTGCAATGCCTTTCATACCTCTGCACTGATTTACTGCTTCAGTGCGCGAAGTACCAAATGGCATGGATGCAGCGATTAACTCTGCGCTAACACTTAGCTATAATTGATAGCTATATCATATTCGATCAAATCTATTTGTGCTTGGCGATATATGGGAGTTTGCAGTTGTTTGCTATTTGCAAGGGACTTAAGGGACCCTCTGCAAAACTCCCTGCCGTGGTCTGAACGCGGTGTCGGGCGATCCGCGTCCATCCCGCTTGGCGAGGGTTTTGCAGCGCATCCCAAGGTTTTCTCTGACCGCGGGCAGGGAGCGGCCTGTTCGGCGCTGCGCTTTGCACGGCGATGCAGCCCTCCCCAGCGGCGGGCGCTACAGCGCAACATGTGCCATATTTTTATACAGTAGCCTTCAACAGCAACCTTTGAGCATGTTTAGCTTTTAGGCATCTGCAGTGCTGAATAGTTAGCTTAAAAATTCATAGCATTTGCCCAGTCCCAGGTAGCAATTTACGCCACAATACTGCAGTTGTCTTGCTGTGCGGGTTGACTACCCGCATGCCCTGGTTGTTGTCGTTCATGGCCTGTCCTCCTCCCCGTTCCACCAAGCGTTCCGCCAAAAAGAAGAAAGCATCCTCGTCGGCTCCTGGTCTGCTGCGCGGCTTGTTGCGTGGGCTGGTCGGCAAGGGGGCGATTGCAGCTTATGGGGCAGTCGCAGCACTGGCCTCGGCTGCCTATGTGCCGCAGCTCGACCAGGCACGGCAATGGGCCATCAGCAGCAGTACCCAGTGGTTGCAGCAACAGGCACCGGTGCAAACGCTGCAGCACTGGCTGGCGCAGATCCAGGGCACGGCCACAGATTGGCAAGGCCGCTTTGTCGAGATTGCCCGGCAAAGCCGGGGTGGCGCGGCGGATGCCGGTGCCGGCCAGGCGGCCTCTCCCTCATCGGGGGCGCCAGCCAACAGCGCAGCGCAGTCGCCCCGCGCAGGCAACAGCGACAAAGGTAGCCAAGGCTTTTCCGACTGCGCCGAGCAGTTGCCCGCGAGCGCCCCACTCAGCGCCACTAGCGTGGGCCGCAGCTGGATGCCCGTCACCTTGTGCTCCACCGGGTTTGCGGTGCTGTACTCAGGACTGTCCAAAACGCCGATCGTCACGGTCGAGCGCTTGAGCCGCCAGCGCTTGCAAAATGCCGCCGGTCTGCAGCGCACCGACCACTTCTATGCCGATGCGCGCCTGCGCGCCGCCTACAAGGCCGAGCTGTCCGACTACCAGGCCAGCGGCTATGACCGGGGCCATATGGCGCCTGCGGCGGACCAAAGCAGCGTTACGGGCATGGCACAGTCGTTTGCGCTGTCCAACATGGTGCCCCAGGACCCGACGCACAACCGCCAGGTGTGGTCCAAGCTCGAAGCCGATGTGCGCAAGTACGCCAAACGCGCGCGCGGCAATGTGTTTGTCTACACCGGGCCGCTCTTCGAAGGCCAAACCCCCACCATTGGCCGCAACCAAGTCTGGGTACCCAGCCATTTGTACAAGCTGGTGTTTGATGAGCAGCAGCAGCGCGCCTGGGCCTGGGTGCTGCCCAACCGGGCCGATGTGCAGCTGGGCGCGCCTATGAGCTATGCCCAGTTTGTGCAGCGGACGGGGCGCAATTTTCTGCCCCATCTGCACTGAGCGCCCTCGCCTGAGGTTTTAGGCCTCTGGCTTTGTCCAATCGGCATGCCAACCGCCGCCCAGCTCCTGGATCAGCTGGGCCGCCGCCAGTTGCTGGTTCAGCTGCAACTGGATCAAGGAGCGGCGCGCCGACAGCGCAGTCGCCTGGGCGGTGACCACGTCGGTGTACTGCACCTGGCCTTCCTTGTAGCGGTTGAGCATTTGCTGCTCCACCTTTTCGGCCGAATCCAGGCTTTGCTGCAGCAGCGGCAGCTGGGCATTGAGCGCGGCCACATTGCTCAGCACATCCTCGACCGCCTGGAACGCTGACAGCACCGACTGGCGGTAGCTGGCAGTGCGGGCGGCGTGGGCCGCGCGGGCGGAATCTACCTGCGCCGTCGTGGCCCCGGCGTTGAAGATGCTCTGGCTCAGCGACGCGCCCAACGACCACAGCAGGCCCGAGGCGCTGAACAGATTGCCGATGTTGGATCCGGAGCGGTTCAATGAGCCACTCAGGCTGAGGCTGGGGTAGTAGGCGGCCTGGGCCACGCCGATCTGCGCATTGGCAGCGGCTACGGCGCGCTCGGCCGCCGCAATGTCGGGCCGGCGCTCCAGCAGGGTGGAGGGCACAACACCCGGCACTTGCGGGACGGTTACGTTCCAGGCAGCGGCGGGCAGATCAAACTGCGCCGGTGCCTGGCCTGTCAGCACCGCAATCGCATGCTCATAGGTCTGGCGCGATTGGCGCAGCGATTCCACACTGGCCTGGGTAGTGGTCAAGGTCGTCTGCGCCTGCAGCACCGCAGTGCGCGCTTCGACCCCCACGTCGTAGCGGTTCTGCACAATCTGCAGGCTGCGCTGGTAGCCCTCGATCGACTGCTGCAGGATCTGCATTTCCGCATCCGCCTCGCGCAGTCGGAAGTAGTTTTGCACCAGGCTGCCCACGGCGGACAGCCGCGCGCCCGCCAGGTCGGCCTCGCTGGATTGGGCACTGCTTTGTGCGGCGCTGACCGACTCACGCAGCCGGCCCCACAGATCCGCATCCCAGGCGGCGCTGATGCCCAGCGATGAGCTGCCGTTGCCGCTGGCCTGGCCTCCGCCCTGGCGCGTCTGGCCCAAGGTGCCGTTGACCGTGGGCATCAAACCGGCCTGCTCCAACCGCAAAGCCGCCTGGGCCTGCTGCACGGCAGCAGCGGCCGCTGCAATGTTCTGGTTGTTGATCTGTACCTGTGCAGCCAGCTGGTTCAGGGGCTCGTCGGCAAACAAGGTCCACCAGTCGCCCCGGTCAATCGCATCATTGGGCTGGGCGCTTTGCCACAGCGCGCCCGCTTCTTTAAAGCTGGCTGGTGCGGGGGTGGCGGGCACTTGGTAGGTAGGCGCGACCGAGCAGGCGCTCAGCAGGCCGGCGCAGCACAGAGCCACGGCCAGGCTGCGCAGCCTGGGCGCGCGATAAGAAGGAGAGAGTTCAAGAGAGAGCGTCATGGCTTATCCGTGTTCCGGGGTGGGCATGCCATCGGTGGTGGCACGGCCCAGGTCGCGCTCGTTGGGCGCGCGGCGGCGTAGTTTGTCCAGCAGCACATAGACCACCGGCGTGGTGACCAGGGTCAGCAACTGGCTGGCCAGCAGGCCGCCGATGATGGCGATGCCCAGCGGCTGGCGCAGCTCCGAGCCCTGGCCAAAGCCAATGGCCAGCGGCAAGGCGCCCAGCGCTGCGGCCAAGGTGGTCATCAAGATGGGGCGGAAGCGCAGCATGCAGGCCTCGCGCACGGCATCGATGGCGGACAGCCCGCGCGAGCGCTCGGCCTCCAGCGCAAAGTCGATGATCAGGATCGCGTTTTTCTTCACGATGCCGATGAGCAAGAACACCCCAATGAGCGCAATCACCGTGAACTGCATGTCAAACAGCATCAGCGCAATCACCGCACCCACCCCCGCCGATGGCAGGGTCGACAGCACCGTGATCGGGTGCACCAGGCTTTCATAAAGCATGCCCAGCACGATGTAGATCACCACGATGGCCGCCAGAATCAGGTACAGCTGCTGGTTTTGCGATTTCTGAAAACTCAGCGCCGTGCCCTGGAAGCTGCCGCGCACATTGATCGGCATGGCAATATCGGCCTCGGCCTTGGCGATCACCTGCTGGGCTTCGCTCAGCGCCACGCCAGCATCCAGGTTGAAGGAGATGGTGGTGGACAGCTCGCCATCCTGGTGGTTGACGCTGGTGGGCGCCGGCCGCTCCATCACTTTGGCAAAGCTCGACAGCGGCACCATGGTGGCCACGCTGGTGCTGATCACACTACCAGTCGATGCACTGCGCAGAGCTGGGTTGGATGCCGTGCCCTCGGTGCCGCTCAGGTTCGATGGCACATAGATATCCTGCAGCGCCGGCGGCCCGCGCGTGTACTCCGGTGCCCATTCCATGATCACCGAGTACTGGTTCAGATCGCTGTAGATGGTGGCCACCGAACGCTGGCCAAAGGCGTTGTAGAGCGCATTGTTGATGGACTTGGAGTTGACCCCCAGGCGCGCTGCGGCCTGCTTGTCCACCTCGACATACACTTCCACGCCGCTCTCCGACTGGTCGGTGTCCACGTCCTGCAGCAAGGGCTCTTCCTTCAAACGCTCGGCCAGGCGCGTCGCCCATTTCTTCATGTCGGCGGTGTTGTCGCTCTTGATGGTGTACTGGTAGGTGGAGTTGGACGAGCGCCCGCCCATGCGCAAGTCCTGCACCGGGTTCAGAAACACGCGCAAACCGGTGATCTGCGCCAGCTGCGGCCGCAGCCGCGCCACCACCTGCAGGCTGGTCACGTCACGCTGGCTCACCGGCTTGAGGTTGATAAACACAAAGCCCCCGCCCGAGCGGCTGCCACCAGCAAAACCCACCACCGTGTCGATGGCAGGGTCCTGTTGGATGATGGCCAGCGCCTCCTTGAGCTTGCCGGCCATCGCGGTGGACGAGATGCTCTGGTCCGCGCGCAGGCCGCCGGCCAGCTGGCCGTTGTCCTGCTGCGGGAAAAAGCCCTTTTGCACATGCATGAACAGATAGCCATTCATGGCGATGACGATCAGCAGGATCAGCATCACCACGGTCTTGGCATGCAGGGCCCAATCCAGGCAGCGCTCGTAGACGCGCAGCATGGCGTTGTAGCTGCCTTCCAGCGCGCGGGCAAAACGGCCGCGCGGTGCCGTCTCGATGGCGTCTTCGTTGCGCAAGAACCAGGCGCACATCATCGGCGTGGTGGTCAGCGAGATCACCAAGGAGATCATCACCGCGACCGACAAGGTCACCGCAAACTCCTTGAACAAACGGCCAATCTGGCCTTCCATGAACAGCAGCGGTATAAACACCGCCACCAGGGACAGGCTGATGGACAGCACGGTAAAGCCCACCTCGCGCGCGCCTTGCAGTGCGGCGGCCATCTTGTCCATACCTTCCTCGATGTGGCGGCTGGTGTTCTCCAACACCACAATCGCGTCATCGACCACAAAGCCGGTGGCCACCGTCAGCGCCATCAGGCTCAGGTTGTTCAGGCTATAGCCCAGCAGGTACATGACGCCAAAGGTGCCCAGCAGCGATACGACCGTGGCTACCGCCGGAATCACCGTGGCCCGCGCCTTGCGGATAAAGGCACCCACCACCAGCACCACCAGGATCACCGAGACCAGCAAGGTGGTCTCGATCTCGTGCAAGGACGAGCGGATGGAGTTGGTGCTGTCGCTGGCCACCTGGATCTTCACATCCTTGGGCAGCTGGGCCTGCAGCTCGGGCAAGAGCTTGCGCACGTTGTCCACGGTGTTGATGATGTTGGCGCCGGGCTGGCGCGTGATCAGCACCAGAATGGCCGGCTGGCCATTGAACAGGCCCATGGTGTAGACATTGGCTGGCCCGTCAATGACGCGGGCCACATCGCCCAGCCGGACGGCCGCATTGTCGCGCCAGCCCACCACCAGACTCTGGTACCAACTGGCCTTGCGCTCGGGCGCGGGGGTGTAGATCTGCAGGCGGTTGCCACCGCTCTCGATGGCGCCCTTGGGCCGGTTGGCATTGGCCGCCTGGATGGCGGCGCGCACATCTTCGGTCGCAATACCGTAATGGCTCAAGGCCTGGGGCAGCAGCTCAACCCGCACCGCAGGCAAGGAGCCGCCACCGATTTCCACATCGCCCACGCCATCGACCTGGGAGATGCGCTGACTCACCACATTGGAGACTTCGTCATACAGCTCGCCGGGCGTGCGCGTGGGCGAGGTCATCGCCAAGATGATGATCGGCGAATCCGATGGGTTCATCTTGCGGTAGGTCGGGTTGCTGCGCAGGTCCGATGGCAGATCGGTGCGCGCGGCGTTGATCGCTGCCTGCACCTCGCGCGCCGCGCCATTGATGTCGCGGTTCAGGTCAAACTGCAAGGTCACATTGGCCGACCCGGTGGAGCTGCGCGAGGTCATTTCGTTGACCCCGGCAATCACACCCAGGTGGCGCTCCAGCGGCGTGGCCACGCTGGAGGCCATGTTCTCCGGGCTCGCGCCCGAGAGGCTGGCCGACACCGAAATCACCGGGTAATCCACCTGCGGCAAGGGCGCCACCGGCAGCGCAAAGAACGCAGCAATGCCCGCCAGCGCGATGCCGATGGTCAGCAGAACCGTCGCGACCGGACGTTTGACAAAGGGCGCGGACAGGTTCATGCCTGCACCTCGGCAGGGCCGTTGCCGTTGTCCTTGTTGTTGCCGCCAGGGCGTTGGCGGCGGCCCATGCGCGCGCCGATGCGGTCAAACACCAGGTAGATCACCGGCGTGGTGAACAAGGTCAGCAGCTGGCTTAGCATCAGTCCGCCAAAAATCGCCAGGCCCAGCGGGCGGCGCAGCTCGGCGCCCTCGCCCCAGCCAAACATCAGCGGCAAGGCGGCAAACAAGGCCGCCAAGGTGGTCATCAAGATGGGCCGGAAGCGCAGCAAGGCTGCCTGGTGGATGGCCTCTTGCGGCGCCATGCCCTGGGTGCGCTCGGCATCAATCGCAAAGTCGATCATCATGATCGCGTTCTTCTTGACGATGCCAATCAGCAAGATGATGCCGATGATGCCGATCACGCCCAGGTCGTTGCCGCTGATCATCAAGGCCAGCAACGCGCCCACGCCAGCGGACGGCAAGGTCGAGAGGATGGTGAGCGGGTGCACATAGCTCTCGTACAGCACGCCCAACACGATGTAGACGCAGACCAGCGCCGCCAAAATCAAGACCAGCTGGCTGGTGAGCGAGTTCTGGTAGGCGGCAGCAGCGCCCAGGAACTCCACGGTCAGCGACGAAGGCATACCAATATCTTTGGCCGCCTGCTTGATCGCATCGACCGCATGGCCCAGCGACACGCCGGGCGCGGTGTCGAAGCCCAGGGTGGCGGCGGGGTACTGCGATACGCGGGTCACCTGCAGGGGGGCCATCTGCTCCTCGATCTTGGCAATGGCCGACAGCGGTGTGGCGCCCGTGCTGCTGGCGCTGATCGCCAGGTTGCCCAGGGTCTGCACGCTGTTGAGCTGGTCTTGTTGCGCCTCCAGAATCACACGGTACTGGTTGGTCTCCGTAAAGATCGTCGACACAATGCGCTGGCCAAAGGCGCTGTAGAGGCTGTCATCAATGCTGCTGGCGCTGATGCCCAGGCGCGATGCGGTATCGCGGTCCACATTCACAAAAGCAGACAGGCCCTTGCGCCCGGCATCGCTGGTGGCATTGCGCACCGCGTCCACGTTCTGCAGTTGGCTGACGAGCTTTTGCGTCCAGTCATTGACCTGGTCGGTGTTCACGCCACCAATCGACAGGCGGTATTCGGTGGGACCGGTTTGCGAGTCAATGGTCAGGTCTTGCGAGGGCTGCAAGAAAATACGTACCCCTGCCACCTGGCTCACCCGCTCGCGCAGCCGCTGCATCACCTCGTCCTGCGCATCATGTGGCCGGGTCAGGTTGATGGACAGGCTGCCGGTGTTGAGCATGGTGTTGTTGGCGGCATCCACCCCCACCACCGAGCTGACCGAGGCCACATCCTTGTCCTGCAGGATGGCGCTCACCGCCTGCTGCTGCAGGTTGCTCATGCGGGCAAAGGACACCTCTTGCGCGGCCTCGATCTGCGCCTGCAGCTGGCCGGTATCCTGCGTCGGGAACAAGCCCTTGGGAATGGCCAGGTAGAGCAAGCCCGTCAACACCACGGTGGCCACCGCCACGACCATGGTCAACGCCTGGTGGCGAAACACCCAGTGCAGGCCGCCGTCGTAGTGGTGGATCACCTTATCAAAACCGCGCTGCACCGAAGCCGCCCAGCCGCGCGTGTGCGCCGTCGTGTCCTCTGGCTTGAGCCAGCGCGCCGACATCATCGGCACCAAGGTCAGCGAGACCACCGCCGAGATCAGGATGGTGATGGCCAGGGTCACGGCAAACTCGCGGAACAGGCGGCCCACGATGTCGCCCATAAAGAGCAGCGGAATCAGCACCGCGATCAGCGACACGGTCAGCGAGATGATGGTGAAGCCGATTTGCGCCGCACCCTTCAAGGCGGCGGCCATGGGCGCCTCGCCCTTTTCGATATAGCGGGCGATGTTCTCGATCATCACGATGGCATCGTCGACCACAAAGCCGGTGGCAATGGTCAGCGCCATCAGGCTCAGGTTGTTCAGGCTGTAGCCCAGCAGGTACATGGCCCCGCAACTGCCGATCAGCGAGATGGGCACCGCCAGGCTGGCGATCACCGTGGCGCGCAGGCTGTGCAGGAAGAAGAAGATCACCAGCACCACCATCACCACGGCCAGCGCCAGCTCCATCTGCACATGCTCGACGGAGGCGCGGATGCCGGTGGTGCGGTCGGTAAGCACCTTGACCTCTACCGAGGCGGGCAAGGAGGCGGTGAGCTCGGGCAGGCGCTGCTTGATCGCATCGACCGTGGCAATCACATTGGCACCGGGCTGGCGCTGCACATTCAAGATGATGGCTGGCGTCTCATCGACCCAGGCGGCCAGCCGGTCGTTCTCGGCACTGGCCACCACGCGCGCCACATCCTTCATCATCACCGGGGCGCCGTCCTTCCAGGACACGACCAGGTTCATATAGTCGTCCGCCGTCAGCAGCTGGTCATTGCTGTTGATCGAGTAGGAGCGCTTGGGGCCGTCAAAGCTACCCTTGGCGGTGTTGGAATTGGCATTGCTGATGGCAGTGCGCAGGCTGCTCAAGGTAATGCCATTGGCCGCCAGTGCCTGGGTGTTGGCCTGGATGCGCATCGCTGGCTTTTGCCCGCCTTCCAAACTGACCAGTCCCACGCCGGTGACCTGGCTGATCTTTTGTGCCAGGCGGGTGTTGACGATGTTCTGCACCTCGGTGAGCGGCAGCTCCTTGGAGGTGATGGCCAGGCTCATCACCGGCGTATCGGCCGGGTTGACCTTGGCATAAATCGGTGGCGCGGGCAGGTCGGCCGGCAGCAGCGCGCTGCTGGCGTTGATCGCCGCCTGCACCTCTTGCTCCGCCACGTCCAGCGACAAGCCCAGCTGGAACTGCAGGGTCACGATGGACACGCCTGCGGCGCTGGTGGACGACATGCGGTCCAGCCCGGACATCTGGCCGAGCTGGCGCTCCAGCGGCGCAGTCACGGTGCGGCTCATCACCTCAGGGCTGGCGCCGGGGTATAGGGTCTGCACCTGGATGGTTGGGTAATCGACCTCGGGCAGCGCCGACAATGGCAGCAACCGGAAGCCGACCAAGCCGGTCAGCACAATGGCCAGCATCAGCAAGGCCGTCGCTACCGGCCGCTGGATAAAGGGACGGGAAGGACTCATCGCTCAGCCCGCCTTAAGGATTGGCGCGCTGGGCGGGTTGCACGGTGGCGGCGGGCGCCATGCCCTTGGGCAAGTCTTCTGGCTTGATGGGGGTACTGCCTTGACCTGCCGGTTGGCCGGTAGAAGGCGAGGAGGACGATCCGCCAGACGCGCCTGCCGCCGGCTCTGGGTTTGCCGCAGGCGCAGCATGGCTGGGTTGACCGGCATTGGGCTCTACGGCAGCACCACTGCCACCACCGCTACCGCCTCCATTACCGCCGGCCGTGCCAGTGCCCGCAGCGGCAGCAGGTGCGGTGGCACCGGCAGCGCCACGGCCCTCGCCATTGCCACGTCGGCCGCTGCCATCGCGCGGGGCGCCCTCACGCGCGCCGCCCTCACGTGGGCCGCGCCGGCCACTGCTGGCGCCTTGGGCTTGCGTGGGGGTATCGCCCTGCAAGGCCACCACGGCGCCATCCTTCAAACGGTCGGCACCCTCGGTCACGACCAGCTCGCCTTCCTTGAGGCCCGAGTTGATGGCCACCCATTCCACCGTGCTCATGCCCCGGATAACGGTGCGCTGGGTGACGGTGCGGTCGGCATTGACCACATAGACAAAATCGCCATTGCCGCCGGTGCGGATGGCAGTCACCGGCACCACCAACGCGCTCTCGTCCTTCAAGGTCAAGCGGGTGTTGACGAACTGGTTGGGGAACAGCGCGCCGTCGGCATTTTGAAAGCGGGCCTTGGCCTTGACGGTGCCGGTGGCGGTGTCGACCAGGTTGTCCAGGGTCAGGAACACGCCCTGCGCCACAGTCTTGTTGCCGGCGCGGTCCAGCGCCACCACCTGCAGCCGGGCATCGGCCTTTTGCGCGCCCATCACCGAGGGGATATGGTCCTGCGGCACGGTGAAGCTCACATCGATCGGCGCAATCTTGGTGATAACGGCAATGCCGGTGGTACCACCCGCGCTGATGTAGTTGCCCGGGTCCATCGTGCGCAAACCAATGCGGCCATCGATGGGCGAGGTGATGCTGGCATAACCCAGGTTGAGCTGGGCCGTTTGTACCTGTGCCTGGTCGGTGAGGACCGTGCCTTCGAGCTGCTTGGCCAACGCGGCCTGGGTGTCCAGATCCTGGCGGGCGATCGAATCCTGGTCCCACAAGGTCTGGTAGCGTTTCAGCGTCACGCGCGCTGCATCGAGCTGCGCCTGGTCGCGCGCCAGCTGGCCCTTGGCCTGCTGCAAGGCCTGCTCAAACGGGCGCGGATCAATCTGGGCCAGCTTCTGGCCCTTCTTGACCATCTGGCCTTCGGTGAACAGCACATCGCGCAGAATGCCCGAGACCTGGGTGGTCAAGGTCACCGTGGTGGTGGGTACCACCGTGCCCATCGCTGTCAAGGTCACGGGCAAGGTCTCGCGGCGCGCGGCCGCACTGCCTACCGTGACGGCCATGGCGCGCATTGCTGCACCGCCGCCCATGCCGGGAGGGCCTCCCATGCCAGGCGGGCCACCGGCCATGCCCATCGGGGTTTTCTTGCTCTGCACAAGGTACCAGGCGCCGCCCGCCAGCGCCGCCACCAGCGCGATGGCAATCGCCGAGCCCAACCAGCGGCTGCGGCGCTTGGGTGCTGTTGTGGCATAGGTACCAGGCGATGTGCCGCCTGCGGCTGGGGCTTGGGTGGGACGGGTTGAATTATTGGAGTTATGGTCCATGGCAGCAATCGGTCAGAGGTGTGTTACAGCAGCGGCTGGAGGCGAGATTCCTGCATCGGCAACGGCATGTAAAGAATGACCGCATCCTAGTGCAGCCATGTTGCACGAGGCCTGTACCGACTGCGAAGATAAGTAAACGCCTCCACCGCCAGACCCAGAGTCTACGGGGATTCAGAGGCGGCAAGCTATCTGCAGGGCTGTTTGGCAGCCGGGTTTTGGGCCCGAGGTACTCGCAGCAGAAATTGCGCTGGCAACGTTGCATTGTCTCCCTACACCAAAGTGAGCCAACACTACGGCATCCCTTGATCCGACCGCCGCGTGCGATCCGCGATGGCAAGTCCAGCCCCAAATGGGCGCGACACTGCTTGTCCCCATTGCACGGGCACAATGCTGTGGAAAGCTGTGAAGAAGCTTGTAGATAAGCGGGGCAATGTTTTGATTTACAAGCACAATGCCAGCCATGCTGAAAATTGAGGCATACCGGGCTATTTGCGCAGTTCCGCTGCAGTTTTCGGCCCCCTCGACGCTCTCAACACCCTTTTGAGGTAGGGAAAAGCCCGCTTTCAAGCGGTTCCCGGCTTGTCCCCATTCCGTGGGCACAATCTTGTGGAAAGCTCTGTGTACAGCTGTAGATAAGCTTTCCAAGCTATTGAAATGATGGCACTAAGCGATTGATGGTGAAAAAAAAGGCAGCCTGCTTAGGTTGCCTGGGTGCTTTGGCTTGGCGCTGGCTGGGGATCAGGCATCGTTGCGCTTGATCTGTTGCAGGCCTTGCTCGGTAATGGCCATGTAGCCCTCACGCTCCACCACCATGCCGCGCTCCAGCAGGCGCTTGGAGACATGCGCATGCACGGCATCCTCCAGCGAAATTTTTTCTCCCAATTCCAGCTTCTTCAAAACAGCCAACTCATCGACCGTGGGTTCAAACACGGGGGCGTGGTAAGTGGTATGGGTCGTATTGCTAGACAACATGGCAACTCCTTTTAAGGTTGCGATACGTGCGTGTAGGCCTCGGGCTCGCTCGGGGTCTGCGCGTTGGCGCATCTGGTAAATGAATGCCACGAAGCGTAAGACCGTTTTACGAAAGCGCCTGTAGGCGAATACCGCCAGCCTATCGCTCCTTGGAGCAGCATTGCATAACTTTACGCCGGCGCTGCCCTGTCTTTACCAACTGCGCACGCCCCACCCGCTGCGGTTCATCGCGTGGGCCAGTTGCTCTCTTGGTAGGCGCTGTCCCAGAACATCCATTCCAGCTCGGCGCTGTAGCGGTAGGCCTCGGCCATGCGCGTGCGGGTGGCGCTGTCTGCGGCGTCGGCCACGCGGTCGATGGTAGCGATCACGGCGCGCACGGCGGCATGGAATTCCTCACTGGCATAAGTGTCCACCCAGGCCTGGTAAGGGTTGCCGGGCTGCGAGCGGGCGTGGATATCGCGCCCCACTTCCGCATAGATCCAAAAGCATGGCAGCAGCCCCGCCAGCGCGACCGGGTAGCTTTCCGACCAGCTGTTGGCCAGCAAAAAGCTGGTGTAGTGGTGGCAGGCCGGCGTCAGCGGCGTGGTGGCAAAGTCCTGCGCGCTGATGCCAAAGTCGCGCATAAAGCCATCGTGCAGCTTGCGCTCTTCCACCACCGCCTCGTTCGCGGCATTGGCAAACTGCACCACGCCTTCTGCCTGGTCGGCCTTGGCAGCAGCCACCGCCAGCGCACGGCCATAGGCAACCAGGTAATGCGCATCCTGAATCATGTAATGGCGAAAGCGCTCGACCGACAAGCTGCCTGCTGCCAGCTCGCGATTGAAAGGGTGGTCCAAAGTGCGCTGGTACAGCGCCTGGTTGGCTTGCCACAAGCCCTGGCAAAACGACATGCGAACTCCTCAACGGATCTAAGACAAGCGCTGATTGTCGGCGACAGCGCTTGGGGCTCAGACGAACCGGGCCGCTGATCGGCGGGGCATGCCTGCTTGGCGGAACTGGATCTCTTCACTGGCGTCCTTATTAAGCACATGGCTCGCCTTCCAAGACGCTCTGCAAAAAGCCTGGCATGGCTGGGACCGTCTGGGTCGGGCGCACGGTAGGCAGCCACATCACCGATAATCGCTGCTTTTGTCAGCGCAGCACTCCCCGCGGTGCCCGCCCAACTTCCGGATCCGCATGTCTTCTCCCGCCCCCACCCACCTGTTTGATACCGTCATCCTTGGCGCAGGCGCTGCAGGCCTCTTCTGTGCGGCGCAGGCGGGGCAGCGCGGGCTCAAGGTGCTGCTGATCGACCATGCAGCCAAGGTGGCAGAGAAGATCCGCATCTCGGGCGGCGGCCGTAGCAACTTCACCAACCGTGATCTGGATGTGCGCCAGCCGCATAAGCATTTTGTCGGCCAGAACCCGCAGTTTTGCCGCTCGGCGCTGTCGCGCTTTGGGCCGGCCGACTTTGTCGCGCTGGTCGACAAGCACGGCATCGCCTACCACGAGAAGCACAAGGGCCAGCTGTTTGCTGACCACTCCGCCGAAGACATCATCGCGATGCTGATGGCCGAGTGCCGCGCAGGCCAGGTGACCCACTGGCAGCCTTGCGCCGTCAATGGCGTCACGGCGCTGGAAGCGGATGCGCAAGGCAACCGATTCCAAGTCAACACCGCCCAAGGCATGGTGCATTGCCGCCACTTGGTGGTGGCCACCGGCGGCCTGTCCATCCCCAAGATTGGTGCCAGCGACCTGGGCTACCGCTTGGCGCAGCAGTTTGGGCTGGCGCTGGTGCCGCGCGTGCCTGGCCTGGTGCCGATGACCTTTGATGGCAGCGCCTGGGCGCCCTATGCACAGCTGGCAGGCCTGGCCTTGCCGGTGGTGATTGGCACCGGCAGCAAGAAAACCCGCATGAGCTTCAACGAGGACCTGCTGTTCACACACCGGGGCCTGTCGGGGCCGGCGATCCTGCAGATCTCCAGCTACTGGACGCCGGGCACGCCCATCGACATCAACCTGGTGCCCGACATCGATGTGGCCGCGCACCTGATGGCGGCCAAGCAGCAGTCGCGCAAATTGATCGTCAACGAATTGGCGGGCCTGGTGCCCGCCCGTCTGGCCGATGCCTGGGTGGCGCAGGATGCGGACTTGCAGCGCCCGGTGGCCGAAGCCAGCGACAAGGCCTTGCAGCGCCTGGCCGAGCGCCTGACGCGCTGGGAGCTGACCCCCACCGGCACTGAAGGCTACAAAAAAGCCGAGGTCACCGTCGGCGGCGTGGACACCAAGGAGCTGTCGCAGCAGACGATGGAGGCCAAGCAGGTGCCGGGCCTCTACTGCATCGGCGAGGTGGTGGACATCACCGGCTGGCTGGGCGGCTACAACTTTCAGTGGGCCTGGGCCAGCGCGGTGGCCTGTGCAGCGGGCATGGCGGAGAGCCAGTAGCAAGATGCCTATAACGGCGCGCTGTAACAACAGTTCAGCTTCACATCCGTTCCCAAGCGGCAGCCCTATTGCCTTTTGATGAAAAGCTGGTTATAATCCCACCTCTTTGCTGGCAAAGCCCTGTCTGCCAATACTAGTCAATATGACAGGGCAAAACCGCCATTCAAGGCTTTGGGGCCCGATCTTTCCCAAAACCCGCTGTTGGCACCAATGGAAACATTAGCTAATGACGACTATCCGTGTAAAAGAAAACGAACCCTTTGACGTTGCGCTGCGCCGCTTCAAGCGCACCATCGAAAAACTGGGCCTGCTGACCGACCTGCGCGCTCGCGAGTTCTACGAAAAGCCAACCGCTGAGCGTAAGCGCAAGAAGGCTGCTGCCGTCAAGCGCCACTACAAGCGCGTTCGCAGCATGCAGCTGCCCAAGAAGCTGTACTAATTGCAGCGTTCACACGCCCGGCGCTATTTGCCCAGGCTGTGACACCACCCGCGCTCGGGACGCCAGGCGCGGGTTTTTTATTTTCTGGCCACGGCCAGCATTGTTAGGCAGACCGCTGCTTGCTCGGACGGCCTGCCACCAGGAGCCTGTTATGAGCTTGAAAGCACAAATCACCGAAGACATGAAGACAGCGATGCGCGCCAAGGACACGGAACGCCTGGGCACCATCCGCTTGCTGCAAGCTGCGATGAAGCAGAAGGAAGTCGATGAGCGCGTCGAGATCGACGACACCATGGTGATCGCCATCGTCGACAAGATGATCAAGCAGCGCAAGGACAGCATTGCCGCGTTTGAAGGCGCAGGTCGCCAGGATCTGGCCGACAAGGAAAAGTCTGAGATCGAGGTCATCAAGGCCTATCTGCCAGAGCGCATGACCGCCGAAGAAGTGACCGCCGCCGTCAAGGCCATCGTGGCCGAGCTGGGTGCCGCAGGTCCTGGCGACATGGGCAAGGTCATGGGCGCCGTCAAGACCCAGCTGGCCGGCAAGGCCGACATGGGCCAGGTCTCTGCCGCTGTAAAAGCCGCACTCGCACCCTGATCGCTTTGATCCACGGCACGGGGCAGCAGTGCCCCAGCGCCGCCATAAAAAAACCACTGCAGCAAGCGCTACAGTGGTTTTTTTGTGGGCACTGCGGCGTTCAGCGGCGATGGGGTTGGCGCGCTCGGCGCAGGCCCCATGCGGCGCCACCGCCCAGCAGCAACGACATCAGCAACAGTCCAGCCGGCGATACCGTGGGCACTGCAACTGGCGCAGGCCGAGGCGTTGGATCCGGTGTGGGGTCTGGCGTCGGATCGGGTGCTGGATCAGGCGCAGGGGGATCCACCTCGATGCCATTGCGGTAGACCTCATCCTCGTCCTCACTGACGCACGGCGCTTCCAGGCTGCATGGGGCCGCACCGGTTACACGTGCCAGGTTGCGGGCCCGCGCCGGTGCCAGGGCCGTTATCTGGGCTAGCACGGCATAGCGGATCGATTCGCCACCCGCCAGCCTCACGCCCGTACAACCGGAAAGGCTGCAAACACCAGCGGCGCTGCTGGCACCTACCTCAGTCGCACTGATGTCAGTCACCAGCATGCCGGTCGGCACATCGTCCCACTGCAATTGCGCAGGCATACCGCCCTGGTTGCTGAGCGTCACCACATAGCGGGTGCTGCTGCCTTCCAGCACCTGGCTCACGCCATTGCTTTTATGCACGCTGATGTGGGCCGGTGCCAGTACATCGGTGCGCGCCTGGGCACAGCTCTCGGCAGGCATGCACGCAGCGCCCGGCTCCGGAGGCTCGCTGCCACCCAGCGGGTCCATCGCTGCATGGTTGATGATGGCGCCTGCGGTTGCGGGTGCCAGCGTATGCAGACGGAAGGCCGCTCTGGCACCCTGCTCCAGCGCGGCATCCAGCACCACGTCGCACCGCAAAGGCGCTCCAGTACAGACTACCGATTCCACGCCATCACCCGGGGTCGCACCCGTCAAGCGCATGCCCTCCGGCAAGGCCTCGGCCACGGTCAGCGTATGCCCGGCTGCCACGGCCGTTTGGCCACTGTTGCCGATGCTGAATAGGTAGTCCAGCGCCTGGCCAGCTTCCACCGTTTCAGCCCCGGTCTTCGTCAACGTCAAATGCACAGGGGTGCGCAAGCTGTCGGTATCGGTGGCGGTGCAAGGGGCCGCTGCAAGGCAGTTGGCGCCTGTCAAAACCGCCGTGTTGCTCACCACCGCATCGGCGCTCCCTTCCACCAAGGCCGTCAGCTTTGCCCGCACCTGGTAGCTGACGCTGGCCTGCGCGGCAACGTTGATACCCGTGCAACCCATCGGGGCCTCCAGGCTACAGCTGCCGGCATCGCTGGGCGCCGTGGCAGGCAGCGGCGTGATGGCTTCAATCTCCATGCCAGCAGGGCTGTCCAGCCAGGCCAGTCCGCTGGCGGGCATGCCGCCGCTGTTGCTGATGGTGACGGTGTAGGTGGTTTGGGCGCCTTCTGCCAGCGCCTCGGTGCCATTGTCCTTGCGGATGCTGACAGCTGCAGGCAGCACAATCGCGTCCCGGTCTTCAGCGCTGCAGCTGTTGCCGGCGCTGCAAGTGGCGCCACTGAGGGTGACGGTATTGCGCGCGGCATCCGCACCGACCTCGCCAGTCACCGTTGCCTGCACGGCATACACCATGGTTTCTCCAGCGGCGACCGAGATGTCCGAACAACCGCTGACCGTGCAGAGGCCGGCGTCACTGTTGGCGCCCACCGTCGTCGCGCTGATGCGGTCAATGCGCAGGCCTACCGGGGTCTCCGCCCAGCGCAGACCCGTTGCAGCGCTGCCGCCGGTGTTGCGCAGCACTACTTGGTAGACCGTGCTGGCACCCTGGGCCAGCACCTCCACACCATTGCTCTTGCGGATATCCAGGTTGGCCAGGCTAACCACCAGATCCGTGTCCGTGCTGGCGCAGCCTGCGACCAACTCGCTCGTACAGGTACCGCCCAGCACCACGGCCTTGTTGCTGACCGATGCACCTGCAGCGACCGCAGCATTCAGTTTGGCGGTGACGAAGTAGGTAATGGACTGGCCGGCCGCCAACGCCACGCCCGTGCAACCGGCGGTCGTGCAGGTCCCCGCCACACTGCCAGCACCGACGGTGCCTGCCCGGATACCGCTGACCACCATGCCGCTGAGCACATCGCTCCAGCGCAGGCCCGTGAAAGCGGTGCCCGCGCTGTTGCTCAGGGTCACGCCGTAGGTCGTCTCGGCACCCACGGTCAAGCGGTCCACGCCGTTGGTTTTGACCACGCTCACCGAGTCGGACGCGACAATCAAATCCGCGTCCGTGCTGCTGCAACTGGCAGGGCTGCCGTTGCTGCAGTTGGCCCCATCGACCAAGGCGGTGTTGGATGCCATCGTGCCCACGGCAGCGATGATTTCGGCCTCGACCTGGTAGGCCAACGACGCACCAGGCGCCAAGCGCAAGCCCGTACAACCTGCGGTATCACAAACGCCAGCATCACTACCCACGCCCACGTCGCTGGCCTGTATGCCCAGCACGCGCAGACCCTGTGGCATATCCAGCCAGAAGACATCACTGGCCAGCGAGCCCCCGGTATTGCTGATGGTGACGGTGTAGACCGTGCGGCCGCCGGCGATCACCGCAGCCAGGTTGTTGGTCTTTTGCACGCCCAAGGCGGCGGGGGTGCTCACGGCCTCCTGGTTGTAGGCCACAAAGGCGATGTCCGAGTCACCGCTCAAAGCCTGCACAAATCCTGCTACCCGGCCCATGTTTTCAGGTGTGATGCCAAAGTCCGCAAAATGGTAGGCGCGCATGCGCAGATCGCGGCTGCCGTCGCCCACACTGGCCTTGGTGTGGTTGGGGTTCCAGAACTGCCAGTTCTGCCGGGCAACCACCGGCACACTGCTCAGCGCGATGCTGACAGCGTTGCCGACCACAGCGCCAGTGTCGTCGATGAAATAGAACTGGTCGGCCTTGCTGGACGGCTGGCCCACCTGGGTGACCAGCACATCGGGCACGGTATCCGTCGTGGATTCCGGATTGCCCACGCTGGCACTGAAGCGCAGCGAACTCGCCGGGATGTTGAACAGCGCGGTGTTGAGGTCCAGTCCACGCACGCCATCGGACAGGTAGGAAGCCCGGGTCTTGGAGATGTCGTAACTGCCACTTTGGGCAATCGCATTGAGTCCGCCCGACGCTGGGAGCGAGCTGGGGTTGGGCGTAAAAGCCTGGAACACCGCCGGCTGGAAAGCACCGGTGACTACCGCATCGTTGACACCGGTCGAGTAGCGTACACCACCTGCGATAAACGCCAGCAAATCGTTATGCCCATTGGCTGCCGCCACACTGGCTGCATTGCTGGTGTTGGCAGTCCAGCTATTGCTGTTGAAGCTGCCCCATACGGCGGTCACGTTGTCTGCCGCATGCGCGGAAGCCAAGCCCGCCAGACAGGCCATGCCCACCCAGCCACGCAGCAGTTTGGCACCGGCTGCCACCCCATTCGCTGAACCCATCACACCTTAACCGTTCTTGTAGAAAACACCGGCAAACGACATGCCAAGGCCCTGAAGCCTGTGCAGCATCAGGGCCAGTGTTCATTAGTTGAAATTAAGAAAAATATATTAACTTAATCAATTATCAAAAATAAGCCTTTGATTCCATGTATTCACTTTGGTTAACAAAGAGTGAAACGCCGCAAAGGCCAGACCTTGATGCGGATCAAGAAATTTCAATTCGTTATATTTGTATCTTAACATTACAAGAAATTCGGACCCGATGGCTGGTATATGGCATCTATCGGGCAGGCCATCAGCGCCATTTTTTGCAGGCCGCCTGCGGCCAACAGATACCTGCTTTCTGAATCCTTTCTGTACCGCAGGGACAGCCGATGGCGCTTGTAACCTGGCGGATGTGGTACACACGGCATAGTCCTGTCTACCCACCTGGCTGGCTGCCGCAGCGGCACCCGCTGCGAGATGTACCGAGCCCTGCGCTCACCCCCCTGCCCGCCGATGCTTTCTGCTTTCCTGAGTCATGCACCACACCGACACTCCCGCCTCTCCGAATACGCCTCCCACTTCATCGACGCTGCCTCTCGCCGGCCTGCGCGTCGTCGAGTTCAGCCATATGGTGATGGGCCCCACCTGCGGCCTGGTGCTGGCCGATCTGGGGGCGGAGGTCATCAAGGTGGAGCCGGTGGAGGGGGACCGCACCCGCCACCTGCTGGGCGCGGGGGCAGGATTTTTCCCGATGTTCAACCGCAACAAGAAAAGCGTGGCCATCGACCTGCGCCAGGCCTCGGGGCTGGAGGCGGCGATCCGGCTGGCCAGCACGGCCGACATCGTGGTGCAGAACTTCAAGCCCGGCGTGATGCGCAAGTACGGGCTCGACTACCGCGCGCTGTCACAGCTCAACCCGCGTCTGATCTATGTGAACCACACCGGCTTTCTGCCCGGGCCCTACGAGCACCGCACTGCGCTGGACGAGGTGGTGCAGATGATGGGCGGCCTGGCCTATATGACCGGCCGCCCCGGTGATCCGCTGCGCGCAGGCACCAGCGTCAACGACATCATGGGCGGCATGTTTGGTGCCATTGGTGCGATGGCTGCGCTGATGCAGCGCGCGCAGACGGGCCGGGGACAAGAGATTGATTCCGCGCTGTTCGAGAACAATGTGTTCCTGGTCGGCCAGCACATGATGCAGTTCGCGGTGACGGGCGAGGCGGCCGAGCCCATGCCCAACCGCATCTCGGCCTGGTCGGTGTATGACGTGTTCACCGTGCAGGATGGCGCGCAGATTTTTCTGGCCGCCGTGAGCGATGCGCAATGGGCCACCCTGTGCCAGGCCTTCGGCTGGGGCGATCTGCTGGCACACCCGGGCTACACCAGCAACAACGACCGGGTGCGCCTGCGCCCCCAGCTGCTGCCCGAGCTGCGCCAGCGCTTTGCCACGATGACGGCTGCGCACATTGGCCAGATCTTTGAGGACAACGGCCTGCCCTACGCGCCCATCAGCAAGCCCGAAGAGCTGCTGGACGACCCGCACCTGCTGGCCAGCGGTGGCCTGGCCCCTGTGCGGCTGAGCGATGGCGAGCGCGCCGGGCAAATGGCGCCCACCACCTTGCTGCCGCTGCGCATGGCCGGTGAGCGCCTGGGCGTGCGCATGGACCCGCCTCAGCTGGGCCAGCACACGCAGGAGCTGCTGCGCAGTCTGGGCTATGGCGATGACGGCATTGCCGCCTTGCGGGACAGCCAGGCCATTGCGGGTTGAGAACAGGGCCAGTGCCCCAGGCCCCCAAGCCCCTTGTGCAAATGTGAAAATCCATCAACCCGGTCCATTGCGGCGGGCTGTCCTACAGGGACGCTGCTGGGTCCGGCCTACGCTGTCGCTCTTCGTCGTGGTGGAAGCCCTGCTACAAACGCTTGCATCGGTAGTACGCTTTGCGAAACTTGCAAGCACTCCACCACTCCAAGCCCGGTGATCTGAGCTCCTGGGCTTGAGCCAGGATGCCCTCCGCGACTGTTTTGAAAAAGGAAAGTTTGATGAAAAAAATGCGCATGCTGGCCACCGCCGCCCTGATCGCTGCCACCCCTTTTGTAGCCTCTACCGCCATGGCCCAAAACACCACCCCTGCCGCCGTCGACAAACGCCCAAGCCTGAACCTGGATGCCGAAGCCACCACGCGCGTGCCTGAAGACACGGCCTGGGCGCAGTTCAGCGTGGAGAAGGAATCCAAGGACCAGGCCCAGGCCCAGCAAATGGGCAAGACGGCGCTGGCCGATGTGCTGGCCACCGCCAAGAAGTCCTCGACCCTGCAAGTGACGACCGAGAACCTGTTTACCAGCCCCGTCTACAACAAGGATGGCAAAGTGACCAGCTGGCGCACCCAGTTCAATGTGCAGCTCGAATCGACGGACACCGCCGTGCTGGGCCAGACGATGGCAGCGCTGATGGACAAGGCCCGCCTGACCGGCTCGGGCTTCCGCCTGTCCGATGCAGCGCGCAACAAGGCGCAGGACCAGCTGATCGCTGAAGCCGTCAAGAACTTCAACGCCAAGGCCAAGGTCACCGCCAATGCCATGGGTTATGCGCAGTACGAGTACGACACCATCAACCTGAGCCAAAGCGGCAGCAGCCAACCGATGCCGCGCATGAACCGTGGCGTAGCCATGATGAGCAAGATGGAAGACAGCAGCGCGCCCGTGGGCCTGGAGCCGGGCTACACCACCGTGTCGGTCAGCATGTCGGGTGCAGTGCGTTTGATCAAGTAATCAGCAGCTGCAGGGCGCAGTGAACCAGCGCCCCACCGAATCCAAGCCAGTGGATGGGCCAAAACCATCCCCTGGCTTTTTTACGCCCACCCGGAGCAAGTGATTAACCACTCACAACCCTCAGCCAATCTCACACACCGTAAACATTTGTAGCAATATGGGCGCCGTAGCCATCCCGGCTAGCAGGAGTGCATCATGTTCCGTACTGGTCGCCCTTGGCTGCAGCGCAGCCCGCTCTTTAGATCTGCCGTGCTCGCCAGCACCATCGCCTTGGCGTCCAACCCGCCGGCGCAGGCGGCCAGCGACTTCACCCCCCTACCGGGCACCTGGATTGTCAGCGCCGAGCAGGATGGTAAGCCTGGCCGGGGCATGGCCATAGATGTGCAGGATGGCGTGCTGGTCATGCAGGTCTACAACTACCGGGCTAATGGCACGGCTACCTTCCACCTCGCCGTCGGCAGTATCGACGGCAACCAGGTCGCTGCGCCGCTCAAAAGCTACCGGGGCGGGCGCTACTTCGGCAGTGGGCCGCTGTCGGGCGTCGAGGATGGCGATGCCGGAGAAGTGCGCATCGAGTTCACCAGCGCCACCCAGGCGCAGCTGCAGTTTCCGGGTGAGCCCACGGTAGCGATACAGCGCTTCCGCTTTGACAACACCGCGCCCTCTGCCTTGCCTTCGGCCTACTGGCTGATGTCGATGCAGAACGCCAGTGGCACAGCAGTGCAATCGGCGCTAGCGTTGACTGGGGTGGACACCAGCTCCGGCCCCGCCATGGCCATCGTGTTCCCCGCGGGGAACCAGACCGTGGTCGCTTGCAGCTACAGCGCAACCTTGCAAGGCTTCAACTGCAGCAATGGCAGCGGCACTCCAGCTGTCAGGCTGCAGTTCCAGACAGCCCTCCACCAGATGAGCGGTGCAGCCCAGATCGATGGCAGCAACTACCAAATGGTCGGCCAGCGCCTGCTCAGCCCGGATGGCTATGACTCGCTGGTTTTCAGCGACAACCCGCCCGTGCCCGCCAGCGGCACCTGGATCGTGACCGGCGAGAAAAACGGCCAGCCCGGGCGCGGCATGGCCATCGATGTGCAGACCGGCACCCTGGTCATGCAGGTCTACAACTACCAGGCAGACGGCAATGCCACTTTCCACCTGGGCGTGGGCGCCTTTGCCAACGGCCAGGCCAGCGCCCCGCTCAAAAGCTACCAGGGCGGCCGCTACTTTGGCAGCGGCCCGCGCAGCGGCACGGAGGCCTCCACGGCGGGCGACGTGTTTCTCGATTTCAGCTCACCGACACGCGGCCATATCCGCTTTCCGGGCGAAGGGGCAGTCGCCATCGAGCGCTTTCAATTCGCACCGGTGGCGCCGGACCCTGCCAGCCTGCTGGGCAACTGGACCTTCCACGACACCACCAACAAGGAGACCGCACATGTGGCGCTGACCCAGGTCGATGGCAATGCCGCCACCACCGCTGGCGGCGGCGTGCGCTGCAGCTTTCAGAACCCAGCCACCGCCCAGGTGCGCTGCGTCGAAACCTTCACGATCTCGGGCCGGGGCAGTGTCTACCTCAAGGACTACCGCTTTGTGCTGCAAACCGATATGGGAGCGGGCAAGGCTTTGACAGCAGGCGAGCTGGCCCGCAGCGATGTGCTGCCCGATGACAGCAGCACGGCAAACAACTCTTTGCTGGCCTTGCGCACGATGGACCGCCGGGGCATGAAGCTGGGTCTGGGCACCTCGTTCTAGCGCAGCTACGCTGGGCGCCCCCGCCCGGCTCAGCTCAGCCGGGCCAGAATCAGCACCACGCCGGCCACCGTGAGCAAGGCGCCGCCCATCGCGCCCAAGGTGGGCGGCACCTTCGTCTTCCACCACAGCAGCGGCAGCAGCAAGATGGGTGAGACGGAGGACAGCATGCCCACCAGCCCGGCACTGCCGTATTTGAGTGCGGCGAGGATCAAGGTCATGCCCATGGCCATCGACAAAAAGGCGCTGCCTGCCAGCAGCATCCAATCACGGCCCTCCATCACGGCGGTCAGCCGCGCAGGCTTCCAGCCCACCAGCAGCAGCAGGGCATGAAAGCCAAAGCCTGCCGCCATGCGCACAGCAGATGCGGCGACCGGGTCCACATCGGGGCCCATCACCGGCTTGACCACCAAGGTGCCGAGCGCCTGGCCCAAGGCGGCGACCAGCCCCAGGCTCACGCCCACGGCCAGCCGGCCGCGCGTGGCCTCCAGGCTCGATTCGCTGCCGGCCCGCTTGCCAAAGGCAATGGCGCACATCACGCCGCTCAGCACCAGCGCGCAGCCCAGCATGGCGACGGCGCCCATGCGCTCGCCCAAAAACAAGGCGGCCAACACCGCCGACATCATCGAATGGGTGGCAAACAAAATGCCTGATCGGCGCGGCCCCAGCCGGTTCATGCAGGCAAACAACACCGTGTCGCCAATGAAGATGCCAATAAAGCCCGACAGCACCAGCACGCCCACCAGCGCCAGGTTCAGGCTGCCCCAGGTGCCCGCCACGGTGGCCCAGCCGCCCAGCATCAGCGTGGCAAACACCATGCGCCAGCGGGTAAAGGCAAAGGCGCCCATCTTGCGCGCCACCGGGGCGGAGAACAGCGCAGCCATCGCCCAGCAGGCGGCGGCCAGCACGGCCAGAGATTCGGGGGGAAAAGGAAAAGTCGACACGGCAGGCGGCAAAATAAGGCGCCAGCGGTGCAAGCTGTCTCGCACCATGCTGCGCAGCCGCCCCAACAGCGCTAGGATGCCATCCAGACACCCCAGCCCGGCACCCAGGTGCGAGGACGAGCGATTGTAGGGCCCAGCGACGGCCTTCGCGAGCGCGGCCAGTCACCCGGGCGGCCACCACCCCTTTCCACCAGGATTTCAGGACCAGCATGAGCAAGAAACTACGTATCGCGGTATTGGCAGGCGACGGCATTGGCAAGGAAGTAATGCCCGAAGGCATCCGCGTGCTGGAGGCCGCCGCCAAGCGCTTTGACCTGCCGCTGGAGATGCAGCACTTTGACTGGGCGCATTGCGACTACTTTGCCGCCCACGGCCAGATGATGCCCGACGACTGGAAAGCGCAGCTGCAGGGCTTTGACGCGATTCTGTTCGGCGCCGTCGGCTGGCCCGCCACTGTGCCCGACCATGTCTCGCTCTGGGGCTCGCTGCTCAAGTTCCGCCGCGAGTTCGACCAGTACATCAACCTGCGCCCGGTGCGCCTGTTTGAAGGCGTGCCCTGCCCGCTGGCTGGCCGCAAGCCCGGCGATATCGACTACTACGTGGTGCGCGAAAACACCGAGGGCGAGTACACCGCGCTGGGCGGCATCATGTTTGAAGGCACGGACCGCGAGATGGTGCTGCAAGAGGCTGTGTTCACCCGCAAGGGCGCCGACCGCCTGCTCAAGTTCGCCTTTGACCTGGCCCAAAGCCGCAGCAAAAAGCATGTGACCCTGGCCACCAAGTCCAACGGCATTGCAATCAGCATGCCCTGGTGGGACAAATGTGCCGAAGCCATGGCCAAAAACTACCCCGATGTGGTGCTGGACAAGCAGCATATCGACATCCTCACCGCCCGCTTTGTGCTGCAGCCCGGCCGTTTTGATGTGGTCGCCGCCACCAACCTGTTTGGCGACATCCTGAGCGACCTTGGCCCTGCCACCACCGGCACCATCGGCCTGGCGCCCTCCGCTAACCTGAACCCCGAGCGCAACTTCCCGTCGCTGTTCGAGCCGGTGCATGGCTCGGCGCCCGACATCTATGGCCAGAACATTGCCAACCCCATTGCGATGATCTGGTCGGTGGCCTTGATGCTCGACTTCCTGGGCGACGGCAAGGGCGCATGGCGCAGCGCCCACGACGCCATCGTCGATGCCATCAGCCAGACCATTTTGAGCGGCCCTAGCACGCCTGATCTGGGCGGCCAGGGCAAGACGCCCGATGTGGGCAAGGCGATTGCCGAACGCTTGGCCTGACCGCCGGGCACCCCAGGCGGCGCTCGCTGCGCTGGCCAGCGTGCTGCTGGCCTGGGCGCCGTTGGCGCATGCCCGGGGCTATACGCCCCAGGGCCGCTGCGGCGGCTATGAAAGAGTCAACATCGGCAGCCCGGCCGGCACCTGCGTGGCCCTGGTGGCCGATGAGCGCGACGGCCTGCGTGCGCCCCGCCGGGTGCTGGAGATCAGCCCCGGCCGCCTGTGGATCATCGACATGGGCAGCTGGGTGCCGCGCCAAGGCAGGCTACTGGAGCTGAGCCTGCCATCGCCCTCGGGCGCCGCCACCCAACGCCCCCAAGTCAAGGTGCTGGCCGACAAGCTCGATCGCCCGCTCGCGCTGCTGCGCGGGCCCGATGCGCAGATCTATATCGGCGAGGCCGGCCGCATCTGGCGCACGCCCGTGCCGGCCATCGGCCAGCCTATCCAGCCCCATACTGTGCTCGACCAGCTGCCCGATGACGGCGCCCACCCGCTCAAGGAAATCAGCTTTGGGGCCGATGGCAGTCTCTACGTCAACATCGGCTCGGCCAGTGACCGCTGCCAGGACGCACAAGGCGCACTACCTTATCCCTGCCCCGAGCGCGGGGCGATGCAGTTCCGGGGCGCGGTATGGCGTGCGATATTGCGCAGCCCAACGGCCACCGGCCAGCCCGCGCAATCGCCTGTGCAGCAGTTCGCACCCTTTGCGCTGGGCCTGCGCAATTCTGTGGCCCTGGCCACCCTGCCCGATGGCCCTGCCAAAGGCAGCCTCTGGCAGGCTGAGAACAACATCGACTACCGCGACAGGAACGAGCCACCCGAAGAGCTCAACGAGCTGCTGGAAGGCGCCGACTACGGCTGGCCCTACTGCATAGGCGCACAGCGCCCGGCGCGCGGCTATGAGCAACGCGCGCGCTGCGCCGCCACCAAGGCGCCGCATATGCTCTGGCCCGCCCATACGGCACCGCTGCATTTGCTGGCCACCCCGCAGGCCAGCCCCTTCCAAGGCCAGTTGCTGGCCGCCTGGCATGGGCCGCAAGGCCACCGAGTGGTGGGCTTTGCGCGCCAAAAGGATGGCAAACCCGGCGGCAAGGCGATCGAATGGCTGGGCAACTGGACCGCAGATGGCAAGACCCGGCCACTGGGCCGCCCTACCGGCCTGGCACTGAACCATGCCGGCCAGCTGATGGTGGTGGAAGACTACAACCGCACGCTGTTGATGCTGCTGCCCGATACGGCCAGCGCCCCCGCCCCGCAGCGCTGACCCGCGCGCTGGCAGCCCTGCCGCCAGCGCGACATCCAGCCGCGCGCCCCGCTTGCCGTTCCTGCGCCCCGGCCTATCATCGGCCCTACTACATCCCCATGTTGCGCAGGCCTTTTGACAAGCGCCTCGCGGCCACCGCGTCATGACAGCGCTCCCCACCTCGGTGCCTCCGGGCCCCACCCCACCGTCCGGTCTGTATTTCGGCTGGGTGATCGTCGCCGCCTCCACCCTCCTCACCCTGCTTACCGTGGGCATGCGCATGGGCATCGGCCCCTTCGTCGTGCCGCTGTCGCAAGACCTGGGTTTTAGCCGCAGCCTGCTGTCATCCATCATCGCCTTTGGCATGCTCTGCTACGGCCTGGGCATGCCCCTGGCCGGCTGGCTGGTGGCGCGCCAGGGTACGCGGCGGGTGCTGCTGCTGGGCACCGTCATCGTGGTGCTGTCCTGCATCTGGGCCGTCAACGCCCGCACGCCCTGGATGTTCTTCTGGTCCTATGGCGTAGTACTTTCGCTGGGACTGGCCTTCACCAGCCCGGTGGCAGTCACGCCGATGATCAGCAGCTGGTTCACACGCCAGCGAGGCATGGCGCTGTTCTTCCTGTCCACCGGCTCCATGGCGGGCATTGCGGTGATGACGCCGGTCTTCACCTTCACGATCGCGCGCTGGGGCTGGCAGCACAGCTTGCTGGGCTTTGCACTGGTGTTTGCGCTGATCGTGACCGCGATGGCGCTGTGGGTGGTGCGCGACGATGCGCCCGAGCACACCGACCTGACACCCGCCGAACAGGCGGCGCGCCAGGAGCGCCTGCGCGCGATGGCCGGGCAGCCAGCCGCGCCCTCGCTGCGCTTTGCCCAGGCCGTGGCCACGGCACCCTTCTGGCAGATCTTTCTAGGCCTGTTTGCCTGCGGCTTCAGCATGAACCTGCTGGGCACCCATGGCGTGCCGATGCTGATGGACCATGGCTTTGATGCCGGCAGCAGCGCGGGCGGCATTGGGCTGATCGGCTTGGTCGCCATCTTCAGCACCTTAGGGCTGGGCAAGCTGTCCGACATGGTCCCGCGCCGCTACATCCTGGCCGTCATCTACCTGGTGCGGGGGCTGGGCTTTGTTGGCCTGGTGGCCGTCGTCCACCACTGGCAGCTCTATGCCGTGGCCGCCTTGGGTGGCATTGTCTGGGCCGGCTCCATCGCCGCCTCCTCGGCCATTCTGGGCGATCTCTACGGCATCAAACTGGTCGGCATGCTGTATGGCTGCGCCTACCTGGGCCACCAGATCGGCGCGATGATCAGCAGCTGGCTGGGTGGCTGGGCCTATGAGCAGTTTGGCACCCACTGGATCGCCTTTGGCGCAGCGGCCGTGTTGCTGGTGCTGGCCGCGGGCGTATCGCTGCTGCTGCCCACGCGGCTGGCGGCCGCTGCGCGTTAAGGCGGCTCGGGTTTCAGTCGATCTTGAGCTTGGTGGCCTGCGCCACCTCGGCCCAGCGCTTGATTTCGCTGTTGAAGAAGCGCTGAAAGCTGGCCGGCGAATTGGGCGCCGGCGGCAGCATAAAGCCATTGCTCTGGTACTTGGCCCGCACATCGGGGTTGGCATTCAGCGCGCGGTTGATGGCCTTGTTGACGGTATCCACCACCTGGGCGGGTGTGCCTGCTGGCGCAAACACGCCAAACCAGGCGGCGACCTCAAAGCCGGGCACACCGGATTCAGCCACGGTCGGGATGTCCGACGCAAAATCGACGCGCTCTGCGGTGGTCACCGCCAGGCCCTTGAGCTTGCCGGCACGGATCTGCGCCAGCAGCGGCGGCAGGTTGTCCATCATCGAATCCACCTGCCCGCCCAGCAGGTCCGACACCGCCGGGCCGCTGCCCCGGTACGGCACATGCAAGATGCTGGTGCCCGTCTTGAGCTTGAACAGCTCGCAACCCAGATGCGCCGAGGAGCCACTGCCCGGCGATGCGCAAGTCAGCTTGTCCGGGTGTTGCTTGCCGTAGGCGATGTATTCCGCCACCGAGTTGACCGGCAGCTTGGCGCTCACCGCCAGGATATTGGGCACCACATTGAGCTGGGCCACCGGCACCAGGTCCTTGCCGGCATCAAAGCCCAGCTTGGTGTAGAGGCCCTGGTTGATCGCCGTCGATATGGAGCCGACAAACAGCGTATAGCCATCGGCGGGTGCGCGCACCACATATTCCGCACCGATATTGCTGTTGGCACCTGGGCGGTTTTCCACAATAAAGGTCTGGCCCAGGTCCTTGCCCAGCGCGTCGGCCATCAGCCGCGCGCCAATGTCGGTGGCACCGCCGGGGGCGTATCCCACGACCAGTTTCACGGGCTTGCTGGGGTAGCCCGTGCCTTGGGCCTGTGCGGCGGGCAACAGCGCCCATGCGGCGGCCAGGCCCAGCGCGGCCTTGCTCAGTGTCATCATTTTTTTGTCTCCTTGATTGCAATAGGTGCAGCGCTTTAGCGCTGACTGGGGGGTAGCGAAAAATCGCCCTGGATGCGCAAATAGTCCGCTGTCAGCTCCTGCGGGCGGTTCACGCCCAGCAGCGCCAGGTTGGTCATCAGCTCCTGGCGGAACAACTGCACCGCATGGGCAATGCCCGCCTCGCCTGCGACGGCTGCGCCAAACAGCTGCGGCCGGCCGGTAAAGACCAGATCGGCGCCCAGCGCCATGGCCTTGAGCACATCGCTGCCCCGGCGAAAGCCGCCGTCGATGAACACCGGATAGCCGGCAGGGACGGCTTGGCGAATCTCGGGCAAGGCCTGCAACGGCGAGATGCAGGCATCGAGCTGGCGCCCGCCATGGGTGGAGACGATGACCGCATCGGCGCCATGGGCCACGGCGAGTCGGGCGTCATCCGGGTGCATGACGCCCTTGAGCACCAGCTTGCCCTTCCAGGCAGCGCGGATCTGGTCGATGCAGTCCCAGTCGAGCTGGTCGCGCTCACCCCGAAAGCCATGGGGCGGGTCGGCCGTGATGGCCGGCCCCGTCTCATGGGCCAGGTTGGCAAAGCGGGGCACGCCTTGGCTCAACACGGTGCGTAGAAACACATCGCTGCTCCAACGCGGGTGGCACAGGCCGTCCAGCAGCAAGCGCCAGCTAGGGCGAAACGGCACGGTAAAGCGCAGGCGCTGCAGGTTCTCGCGGTTGGCGCCCACACAGGTGTCGATGGTGACCACCAACACGGGGATCTGCGCTTTTTCGAGCCGTTGCAGCAGCGGCAGGATGCGCGCCATATTGCCCGGCAGGTAGGCCTGGTACCAGCAGCGCTGGTCATGCGCACTTTGCAGCTGTTCCAGCGGTACGGTGGATGCGCCGCTGATGATGAAGGGCAGCGCCTGCGCCTGCGCCACCTTGGCCAGCGCGGCATCGCAGTCCTTCATCACAATGGCGGCAAAGCCGGTGGGCGCAAAGCCCATGGGCAGCGAATAGGTCTGGCCCCACAAGGTGGTGGCCGTGCTGCGCTGGGCCACATGGCGCAGGCCGCGCGGCACAAAGCCCAGGCGCGAGAAGGCCTGCAGGCTTTGCTGCAGCGATACGCCGTCTTCCGTGCCGCCGCAGACATAGCCGCGCACACAGGCGGGCAAGCGCTTGCGGGCAGCGCGTTCCAGGTCGGCAATCGAGAGGTAGTGGTGCAGCGCGGCCATGGTGCGCGGTCTCCGTGGTTATTGTTCTTTCCAACCACGCATTGTTGACAGCCGCCAGGCCCAGGGCAAACGAAATTAAATGATCGGGCTATTCCAAAATTTCATGCGAGCGGCTGGGTGGCCTGTGCCTGCGCCCGCACCCAATCAACAAAATGGCGGATCTTGGGCAAGGCCGCGCAGTGGCTGGCATGGGCCACGTAATAAGCGCCATCGCTGGGCTGCACAAATGGCCAGGCTTGCACCAGCCTGCCCTGGGCCAGCGCCTGCTCGGCAAACATGCGCGGCATGATGGCCAAACCAATGCCCTCCTGCGCGGCCTGCAGGCACATCGAAAAGGTGTCAAAACGCGGGCCCCGGTAGGCATCGGCGGGCACAAAGCCCTGGCAGGCAAACCAGTCGCGCCAGATCTCGGGCCGAAACGAGCACTGGACCATGGGCAACTGCTCCAGCTCCGCAAGCGACGCCAGGCCAGCGGCGGGCAGGATGTCCGGCGCGCAGACCACCGCTACATCGGCCTCGAACAGGCGGTGGCAGTCCGCCCCCGGCAGGCTGCCATCGCCATAAAACAGCGACACATCAATGCGCGACTGCATCAGGTCAAAAGGCCGGGCATCACCCTTGGTGACGACCTGGATGTGCGGATAGGCCTGCATGAACTGCCGCAGGCGCGGCACCAGCCAGGTAATGCCGAATGTAGGCTGCACGGCAATCGTCAGGGTTTCATCCGCTTCGCCATAGCCCATCACATAGCGGGCCGAGGCATCGACCTGGTTCAGGATGCTGCGCACCTCCCCCAGGTACATGCGCCCGGCCGGCGTGAGCGCCAGCCCGCGCGCCGAGCGGTGGAACAGCGCCTGGCAGACGGTGGCTTCGAGCTGCGCGATCTGCTTGCTGATGGCGCTCTGCGTCAGAAACAAATCCTGGGCTGCCAGCGTAAAGCTCATGTGGCGCGCCACCGCCTCAAAGCACTGCAGGGCCATCATCGATGGCATCACACGTTTTTGCATATCAGACGGCCCCTCGGCGTGCCGGCTGCTGGGCCAGCTGTTGGTCAAAAATACTGCCCAGGTGCTGGAGCAGCGCCTGGGCCTGGGCCTCGGGGCGGCGCTGGCTGACGAGGATCAGGGGCGCCACCAGGCCGGGCGCACCACTCAGCCGCCGGAAGGCCAGCCCATCGCTGCGCAGGTGCTGCATGGAGGCCGGCACAATGCTCAAGCCCAGGCCGGCAGCCACCAGGCTCAGGGTGGCGGTCAGGCGCGGAGCCTCTTGCACGACCTGAGGATGAAAGCCCGCGCCCACGCAGGCCGCGACGATGCCATCGTGCAGGCCCGGGCCCGCTGGCCGCTTGTACAGCACCAGGGGCTGGCCCCGCAATTGCGCCAGCGGCAAGGCCCGTTTGGACTGCAGCAACGCATGCTCGGCTGGGCCGACCACGACCATAGGCTCAGTCAGCACATGGCGGCTGCTGAGGCTAGGCTGGGCCTCCCAGGCCGAGCGCACCAGCGCCGCATGCAGGCGCTGCGCGAGCAGGGCTTCCAGCAGCTCGCCCGATCCCGCCTCCTCCAGCGCCACCTTCACGCGCGGCCATTGCGCCCGAAAAGCGCGCAGCACCTGCGCGACCAAGGGGTGCAGCGCTGCCGAGCTGGTAAAGCCAATGGCGATGTGGCCGCGCCCGCCCTGGGCAGCATCCTGCACCAGCCCCGCCATCGCCTCCACCCGGGCCAGCACCATGCGTGCCTCCTGCACCAGCGCCAAGCCAGCAGCGGTGGGGCGCATGCCACGCGGCAGGCGCTCCATCAAGGGCGTGCCCATCTCCGCCTCCAGCTGCTGCAACAGGCGCGTCAGCGGCGGCTGCTGCATGCCCAGCTGCTGGGCAGCGCGGGTCAGGTTGCCACAATCGGCAATGCAGACCAGGGCCCGCAAATGTCTCAGCTCCATCGAGCGATACCTCAAAAGTATGGTTGTGGTTTTTATAGCGCATTTGTCAGCATGGGTAAAGCGCACTACAGTGCGCTGCAACCCCACACAAGGAGAAAACCATGACTTGGTCCGCCCAGCAGTACAGCCAGTTTGAAGCCGAACGCACCCGCCCTGTGCGCGACTTGGTAGCCGCCATCCCGAACACCGAAGTGCAGACCGCCATCGACCTGGGCTGCGGCCCCGGTAACTCCACCGAAGTGCTGCAGGCGCGCTACCCCGATGCGGCGGTGACAGGACTGGACAATGACGAAGACATGCTGCGCGCTGCCCGCGAGCGCCTGCCGCAGACGCCGTTTGCGCTGGCCGATATTGGCAGCTGGCAGGCCACGCCGGTGGTGGATGTGGTGCTGGCCAATGCCAGCCTACAGTGGCTGCCCGACCATGCCCGCCTCTACCCGCAATTGCTGCAGCAGCTGCGCGACGGCGGCAGCCTGGCGGTGCAGACGCCCGACAACCTGCAGGAACCTGCCCATGTGCTGGCGCGTGAGGTAGCCGCGCGGGGGCCTTGGGCCTCGCGCATCGGCGCGGTGCGCCACCCCGATCGGCATAACCTGGACTGGTACTACGCATTGCTGCAGCCGCTGTGCAGCCGGGTCGATGCCTGGCGCACCACCTATATGCACCCGCTGGCCAACCACGAGGCGGTGGTGGAATGGTTCAAGGGCTCGGCGCTGCGGCCGTTTTTGGCGCAGCTCGATGCGCAGGAGAAGACGCAGTACCTCGCGGACTACCTGGCCGCCATCCGCCAGGCCTACCCGGCGCTGCCCAGCGGCACGGTGCTGCTGCCCTTCCCTCGGATCTTTATCGTGGCGACCCGTTAAAGGCTAGGCTTTGGGCAGCTGCGGCGGCTGCACCAGATCATCCAAGCTCAAGCCCTTCTCGCGCAGCAGCGCTTCAAGCAGGGGCTTGAGCTTTCCCAGGTTCTCGTCCACTGCTTCGCGCACGGTGTCGACCACCACCTGGGTGCTGCGCTCAATCTCGATGTTCAGGCGGTCGCCAGCGCGCTTGTCGCCAAACACGGTCATGCGCAGGGTCTCGGGAATCAGCCAGACCTCGAACCAGCCTTCCTGGCGGTTGACCTCGGCAACGGTCAGGCTGGCGCCGTTGATGGCGATATAGCCCTTGGCAAACACATAGCGGCGAAAGGCCTCGGGCACTGCGATGCGCATCACATGGTTGTTGTCAAACTGGCGCACCTGGGCCAAGGTGCCGGTAAAGTCCACATGGCCCGACAGCGGGTGGCCACCAATCTCGGCGCCATCCTTGGCGGCGCGCTCCACATTGACGGGCGAATCCAGCACCAGCGCCCCCAGGGTGGTGATGTTCAGGCTTTGCTGCATCACATCAAAGCGCGCATGCCTCGGATCCAGCAGCTCGGTCACCGTCAGGCATACGCCGTCGTGCGACACGCTGGCCCCTATCGCCAGGTCTTCGCAAAAGCCATCGGGAAAGGCCACGGTAAAGCTCCGCAGCCCCGGTTGATCGTCGATCGCGCTGATGCGCGCCACTGCTTGAATAATGCCGGTAAACACAGCCCACTCCTTACAGCGCTGGCAAGCCTGGGCCAGCGGCTGACACAAAAAAATAAAACCCGCCCGCCGCCCCTGGATTGGATGGCTGTGGGCGGGCTAGATAGGCGCTAGAGATCGGCGAGGGATCAGGCCCCTGCGACCTTCATGCGGTTGATGAGGATACTGCCCAAGGTCTTGGAGCCGGCGTTGTAGGCATCGGCGCCCACGGCTTCGATGCCCTTGAACATGTCCTTGAGGTTGCCGGCAATCGTGATTTCTTCGACCGGGAAGGCAATCTTGCCGTTCTCGACCCAGAAACCGCTGGCACCCCGCGAGTAGTCACCAGTGACCGGGTTCACGCCCTGGCCCATCAACTCGATCACAAACAGGCCCGTGCCCAGCTTTTGCAGCATCGCATCCAGGTCGTCAGAAGGACGCGTCTTGGTCGAGAAGAAATGCAGATTGTGGGCGCCGCCGGCATTGCCGGTGGTGTGCATGCTCAGCTTGCGGGCGGAGTAGGTCGACAGGAAATAGCCGGCCACCTTGCCGTCCTCGATCACCGAGCGCTTGGCCACGCGCACGCCTTCGTCGTCATAAGGCGCACTGCCCTTGCCGCCGATGATGAACGGGTCTTCGATGAGCTGGATGTGCTTGGGAAAGACCTTCTTGCCCAACGAATGCAGCAAAAAGGAGCTGCGGCGGTAGAGCGCGCCACCGCTGATGGCCTGCACCAGCGAACCCACCAAACCTGCGGCCAGCGGTGCATCGAACAGTACCGGGCATTCGGTCGTGGAAATCTTGCGTGCGCCCAGGCGCGACAGTGCCCGCTCGGCGGCATAGCGGCCCACCACGGCCGGGTCGGCCAGGTCATCGGCATGGCGCATGCTGCTGTACCAGGCATCGCGCTGCATATCGGCACCCTTGCCAGCGATGGGCGCTACCGACAGGCTGTGGCGCGAGCTGGCATAGCCGCCGGCAAAGCCATTGGTGTGGGCGCTGTAAAAATGGCTTTGCTGGGCCGATACACCGGCGCCTTCGCTGTTGCTGATGCGCTTGTCGGTGGCAAAGGCTGCTGCCTCGCATTGCAGCGCCAATTGGGCCGCTGCTTCGCTGTCAATGGCCCAAGGATGGAATAGCTCCAGGTCACGGTGCTCGGCTGCTGGCACAATGTCGGCTGCGTCGGGCAGACCTGCGATCGGGTCCTCGGCGGTGAAGCGTGCAATGTCATAGGCCGCCTGCACTGTGCGCTGCACTGCTTCGGCAGAGAAGTCGGACGTGCTGGCATTGCCACGGCGTTTACCCAGATAGACCGTCACCCCCAGTGACTTGTCCCGGTTGCGCTCCACCGTCTCCAGCTCGCCTTTGCGCACACTGACCGACAAACCGGAGCCTTCGGAGGCGTCGGCCCCGGCATCGCTGGCTCCCAGTTTCTGGGCATGCGATAGCGCCTGCTCGACAAGATCTTTGAAAAAAGCGCGGCTGTAGCTGAAGCCGGACTCAGCCTTGGCATCGCCTTGGCTGTTAGTGCTGGATACGGATTTATTCATACTGCCCGCTATGATACTGATAACCGCCATCGCCCAGGCACTGCGCCGGGCGATGGCCTTTTGAACAAAAGCATTTAACCATGTCACGCAAACCCAAAAAAGGCTATTTCGTACGCGGCAAGTTCGTGGCCGAAGGCAGCGAACTCGATATCGAGCTGAAGGCCGAACTCAAAGGCACCACCGAGTCGAGCAAATCCGACCTGAAAAAGGAGATGGATGACCTGCAAGACCTGGGCAAAGATCTGCTGACCTTGCGCAGCGACCTCTTCAAGCGGCTGGAGCTGCCAGAGATTCTGGCCACGGCGCTGGCTGAGGCCAAGCGCATCACCAATTTTGAAGGCAAACGCCGCCAGATGCAGTTCATCGGCAAGCTGATGCGCAAGCTTGACGAGAAAGAGCTGGCCGCCGTCAAAGCCGCGCTCGCCGAGCAAAAAGAAGGCTCCAGCCTGGAAAAGGCCCTGCTGCATGCGGCCGAGCAATGGCGCGACCGCATGATCGTCAGCGACGACGCGGTGGCCCAGTGGATCAACGAGGCGCCCGATACCGACATCCAGCAGCTGCGCTCGCTGGTGCGCCAGGCCCGCAAAGACCTGCCCAGCGCGCATGACGCGAATGTGCAGGAATCCACCGGCCTGGCCCCCCGCAAAGGCCGCGCCTACCGCGAGCTGTTCCAGCTAGTGCGCGACCACGTGATGGCCTCCCACGGTGCTAGCCGCAGTGCCGCTGCTGCCGACGCCGAAGACGGCGACGATGAAGACGACCAGGCTTAACCGCAGCGAAGCAAGGCAAGCAACCCCATGAGCGCAAGCTACGACACCGTCAAGGTTGGCCTGGTCTCCATCAGCGACCGCGCCAGCACTGGCGTTTATGAAGACAAGGGCCTGCCTGCGCTGCAAGACTGGCTGGGCCGCGCGCTGCGCAACCCGCTGCAGTACGAAACCCGTTTGATTGCCGACGACGAGGCGCTGATCAGCCAGACGCTCATCGAGCTGGTGGACCTCGGCTGCGCGCTGGTGCTGACCACCGGCGGCACGGGGCCTGCGCCCCGCGATGTGACGCCCGAGGCCACCTTGGCTATCGCCGACAAAGTGATGCCGGGCTTTGGCGAGCAAATGCGCCAGATCAGCCTGCAGTTTGTGCCCACCGCGATTCTGTCGCGCCAAGTGGCCGTCATCCGGGGCAGCAGCCTGATCATCAATCTGCCCGGCCAGCCCAAGGCGATTGCGCAGACTCTGGAAGGCCTGAAGGACGCAGAAGGCCAGCAGCAGGTACCCGGCATCTTTGCCGCCGTGCCCTATTGTGTGGATCTGATTGGCGGCCCCTATCTGCAGACCGACGAAGCCCTCTGCAAAGCCTTCCGTCCCAAAGGAGCCGAGCGCACCAGCGCGGGCTAAGAAGCTGCTCCAAGTCTCTTCGCAGACGGCATCCGCTCAGAGCGCGAAATGTGTACACAGTTTCGCGCTCTTTGCATTCCAGCCAGCCAATGTCCCAGGTGTTTTGCGCTGCGTCGGCAGCGGGCACAGGCAGCGGTATTTTTTGGTTAAATGCCTGCTTGCCGCTTTGCCCCTCCCATCTTGTCGGGGGCGGTGGTTCTTCATTTCGGCGCCCTAGCCCCCACCCGCTTCTTCTTCCATCCAAGCCTTTGGCCCACACGGCCAAGCAGCGCTTGCTGCGATCGCGGCCCGGGGCAGCGCGCCCAGCGCCCCATGCAAAAGTTATCCGCTCAGAAATCGCCCGTTACGCTCACCCTGCTGTTCGCCCTGTGCACCATGATCGGTCCACTGGGCATCGATACCTACCTGCCCTCCTTCCATGCCATTGGGCAAGAATTTGGCGCCACGCCGATAGCGGTGCAGCAAACGCTGAGTGTTTATGTGTTTGCGATGGCGACCACGATGCTGTTCTACGGCACGCTCAGCGACACCTTTGGCCGCCGCCGGGTGTTGATGGTCTCGGCCATCGGCTACTGCATCACCTCGCTGGCAGCAGCTTTTGCGGGCTCGATTGAATCGCTGGTGCTGATGCGCCTGGTACAAGGCCTGTGCGCCGGCTCAGGCATGGTCATCGTGCGCGCCATGGTGCAAGACCAGTACCAGGGTGCCGAAGCGCAGCGCATGATGGCGCTGGTGATGATGGTGTTTGGCCTGGCCCCTGCGCTGGCGCCCGTGCTGGGCGGCTGGTTGCAAAGCCATGGCGGCTGGCGCTACAGCTTCTACTTTCTGTCGGGCTTTGGCGCGCTGCTGGCGCTGCTGATCTGGCGTCAACTGCCTGAAACCCTGCCGCCCGAACGCCGCACGCCGTTGAAGCTCAAGGTCATCGCCGGCAACTACCTGCAGGCGCTGCGCAACCGCAAGTTCCGCACCATGCTCATCGGCCTGGCACTGATGGCCGGCGCCAACTCCATCTACATCAGCTCGGCGGCCGAGTTTGTGATGACCATCCTCGGCATGGACGAAACCTCGCTAGGCTGGCTGTTCATTCCGCTGATCGCCGGCACCATGCTCGGCTCGGCCGTCTCCAGCATGTTCGCCCGTCGCATTCCGCCCACCGTGCAAAAGCGCATCGGCTACGCCTGCCTGCTCGTCGCCTGTGCGTGCAACCTGCTCTACAACAGCCTGACGCAGCAGCCCACCGTTCCCTGGGCCGTCCTGCCGATTACGCTCTACACCTTTGGCATCTCCCAGCTGATGCCCATCCTGACCCTGGAAGCCATGGGCCAGTTCCCCCAGATGCGCGGCCTGGCCTCCTCATTGCAAGGCTTTAGCCAGATGATGGTCTTCACCTTGATCTCCGCGCTGGTAGCCCCCCAGATCTTTCACAGCGGCCTGCTGCTGGCGCTGGGGCTGGCGATCACAGTACTGCTGGGGATGGCGGTGTTTGCCTGGGCATCGCGCATGCCGGATGCGCGGGGGCTGGGGCAGGTGGTTTGAGGGAGCGTGGCTCTGATAAGCGCTGACGATCCTGGATAAAACGAGTGCCCCCTTTGGACCCCTGCAGCAGCAGCAGCAGGGCCCAGGGCCGCCCGCTGCTGCCATGCTTGCGCAGGCCAAAGGCCGGAGATCAGTTGCCGCGGTAGCTGGAGAAGCCGTAAGGGCTCAGCAGCAAGGGAATATGGTAGTGCGGGACCGAGCCGTCAGCCTTGAAGATCACCGGGATTTCCGGGAAGAATGTGATGGTCTTTTGCTTGTTGAACCACTCTTCGGTCTGGAAGGTGACGCGGTAGCTGCCTTTTTCCATCGTGGACTCGGTGGGGAAGAGAGCGGGAATGCGACCTTGGGCATTGGTGACACCCTCGTTGATCTGCACCCACTTGTTATCGACCTTCTTTTCCAAGGTCACGTTCACGCCCACCGATGGCAGGCCATCTTGCAAGTTCAGTACATGAACGCTCAAGGGATTTTGCGCGGCCAGCGCGGAAGTGGCGATAGCGGCATTCAGCAGCAAGCCGGCGATAAGCAGTCTAGTTTTTTGCATGGGAGCTCCAGGGTTGAGGTCAATGAATAAGAAACGACACGAATAAAAGCAGTTACTTGGCGGTGCCCAGCACCTTGTCGATGGCCTCCACGGCGCAAGCCTCGTCGAAGGCAGCGCCGCCTGCACCACCAACACCGATAGCGCCAATGACGTCGTCGCCCACCTTGACGGGCACGCCACCGCCGATCAGCAAGAGGCTGTCAATGGTGTTCAGGTTGTTGGCATCGGGGTTCTTGCGGGCGTTGTCCGCAAAAAGGCGCGAAGGCGTCTTCGTGGAAAGCGCCGTGAATGCCTTTTTCACAGCGGCATCGGTGTTGTGCGGGCCCACCCGGTCGTCGCGCTGCAATGACAGCAGATGGCCGCCCCGGTCAATGACGGCAGCCACGGCGAAGCGGCCTTGTGCGTGACATGCCGACATGGTTGCCTCCACCAAAGCATTGGCCAAAGCGAGAGACATATTGCTTTGCTGCAGAGGAGCAGGTGCGGCTGCAGCTGCAAAGGCCTGGACGGAAGTCATCAGCAGAAAGCCGCAGACTGGTTTGGCGGAAAGCCATGGCATGTTGATCATCCTGCATTCGAGTTTATGTAGCGAACAGCGGGCATTTTGCGCACTGCCTCTAACAGCAAGATGGCAGGTTCATTACATTTTTTTAATGTTTCAGCATCCAATTATTGCTATGATTCCGCACTTTCAAAAATCCCCATTCCCATTAGTAGATTCATGCGCATATTGATTATTGAAGACGAGATTAAATCCGCAGAATATCTGAAGAAAGGTCTTGGGGATTCAGGCTTCCAGGTGGAGGTGGCCAACGATGGCATCGACGGTCTGTTCATCGCCCAATCCAACGATTTTGATTTACTGATCCTGGATGTCATGTTGCCCGGCATTGATGGCTGGGGGGTTATCCGCCGCTTCCGCGAACGCAGCCAGGTTCCGGTGCTTTTTTTAACGGCAAGAGACGCCGTAGAGGACCGCGTCAAAGGGCTGGAGCTGGGCGCCGATGATTACCTGATTAAACCTTTCTCTTATGCCGAGCTTTTGGCACGGGTGCGTACCCTCTTGCGCAGAACCCCCATGCGCCAGCAAGACATTGTCGAGATGGCTGATCTGGAAGTGGACATGCGCAAACGGCGGGCCTTGCGTGGCGGCCAGCGCATTGACCTGACGAACCAGGAGTTCGCCCTGCTGCAATTGCTGCTGCAACACCAGGGGGAAGTGCTGTCGCGCAGCCAGATTGCCTCCCAGGTCTGGGACATGAACTTCGACAGCGACACCAATGTGGTGGATGTGGCCATTCGCCGCCTGCGCGCCAAGATCGATGATGCGTTTGCGGTCAAGCTGATTCAAACCGTGCGCGGCATGGGTTACCGCATTGAGGCACCCTTGCCGTGAAACACCAACGACATGCCAGCCTGCGGTTACGGCTCGCCTCGCTGTTTGCGTTGGCCAGTGCGGTACTTTTTGCGTTGATGGGAATTTATGTTTATAGCGCGCTGGAGCGAGAAGTGGCCTACCGCGACGACATGGCCTTGCTGGGGCGCATAGACCGCATAAAAAGCATTATCAAAGACAACAACAATATCGATTTACTAAAGAAGCAGCCCAAGATTTACTCGAATATGCTGGGCAACAAAGACAATGCCCTATGGATTATCGATGGCAGCGGAGAGCTATTGATTGAAGTCAATCCGGAAAGCTTGCCCATACCGGTGATTGCTGAGCTTCAGCCCCAGTCCTTGTTCAGCACCTCAGGCGCTAAAACAGCGCGTATGGCCTGGAAGCGGATGCAGAACGGAGAGTCAGACCTCATCATCATCGCGAGCAAATTGCTGGCGGAGCGGGAGCAGATGATGGCCGCCTACCGCTGGAATCTTGGCGCGGCGTGGCTGATCGGTGTGCTGTTGGCCTTCGCCTTCGGCTGGGAAGTGGTGCGCCGTGGACTGCTTCCCTTACAGCGGCTCAGCCAGCAAGCGGCCGCCGTCAGCCCCCAGCATCTGGGCCTGCGCCTGGATGCGCAACAACAACCCCAGGAACTGCAGGCCTTGACGGCCGCCCTGAACCTGATGCTTGCACGGCTTGAGCAAGGCTATGACAAGCTGGGCCAATTCTCTGAAGATCTGGCCCATGAAATGCGGACTCCGCTGAACAACCTGATGCTGCAAAACCAGTTGGCATTGAGCCAGCCCCGAGCCTTGGAAGACTATGCGCAGTTGCTGGATTCCCAGCAAGAGGAGTACGAGCGCCTGGCACGGATGATCGACAACATGCTGTTTCTGGCCCGGGCGGAAAAGCCTGATGCAGCCTTGCATTTGGAGTCCGTGGACGTGGAGTCACTATCCCAGCAGCTTTCGGGGTACTTCGAGGGAATGGCGCAGGAGCGCGGCATTCGGATCGAGGCCACCGCGCAGGGCCATCTGAGCGCAGACAAGCGCCTGATCCGCCGGGCTTTGGCCAATCTGTTGGCGAACGCGATTCGCTACGGGGCGGCGAACAGCGTCGTCACATTGCGCTGCAAAGCGCCTTCCCCGAACTGGCTGGATATCGAGGTGATGAATCAGGGAGCACCCATCGGAGAGGAGCACCTTCCCCGCATATTTGACCGTTTCTACCGCTGTGATGCCTCCCGCTCCCACCCTGATGATTCTGGTGGTCTAGGCCTCGCGATTGTGCAATCGATCATGCACATGCACGGCGGTCAAGTGTTGGTCAGCAGCTCGGACAGCGGTACGCAGTTCACGCTTCGTTTTCCCAGGCAGTCGTACTGACCCGCGCACGCAAGGCATCTGCGCGCATAGAAAAAACCGCCAGGGCACCCCAAGGCACCACTGGCGGTCAACTACCAATCAAACCCTGACGATCAAACCAGCGCCTTGCGCTTGCGGCGCCAGGCCAACAGGCCCATGCCGCCGGACAGCAGCGCCAGCGCTGCATGGCCCAGGGTGGGTACAGGGGTTGCAGTTGCGCCGGGGGTGCCCGGGTTCACAGGGTCATCCGCCAGCACCGCCACACCACCCGGATCACGGATGACGCCGTTGGCCAGCAGGTCATCATCGCCGGTCTGGCCGTCGGTCAGGGTCAGGACCACCTGGTTGCCGCTGATGCTGGCATTGGGGTAGACATACCAGTGGTCCTGGTTGTTGTCGGCGGTCTTTCCGTACTTGTAGTACTTGGCGTTGGCGGGCAAGGCTTGCGGGTAGGTCATCTCGACCGTGGCGCTCTGGCCTGGCTGGCCACCGGTCAGCTGCAGGCTGACGACGCCAAAGGGAAAGCTCACACCATTGGGCGCAGCAGTTGCGGGGCTGATGGCGACCGCTTGCGCGGCATCAAAGGCCCAGAGGCCTGTGCCGCCGCCGCGCACGGTGGCTTGCATCTCACCTTCCTTGCCGACAGGCGTCAGCGATGCGCTGGCGGGCTTGGCTTCAAAGTCAAAGCGGACCTGGCATTGCGCGGCAATCGTTCCAGTGGTGTAGGCCGTGTTGTCGGCATTCCATTGGCCCGCAGGGCAGTTGCTGTCTGCCGCCAGGCCCACCAACTGGTAGCCCGGTTGTGGCACTACGGCGCAGGTGCTGGTTTGTCCGGGCACCGCGCTGCTGCAGCTGACATTGCCGGCAGCAGGCGCATTGGGCGTGCCCACCACACCGTCGCTGCCGTCGCCCACCACCCAGGTCACCGGCTGGCCCATGATGACGTAGCTGTAGGTGGCATCCATCTGGTGGCGGTAGCCGGGCATGACGATGGCGGTGCCTGCGCTGCTGAAGCTGAGGCCGCCCTGGCCATCGGGCACTGCGGTAGCGGTACCGCCCAGGTGCACCAGCTCCGTGGCGACAGCATCGTTCTGCGCGCGCAGTTGGGTGGTCAGGGTCACACCCAGGCTCAGCGGCTCATTCAAAGCCAGTGCAACGGTCTGTGGCTTGGCAGCGATGTCGACGGGGAAGTTGCTGGCCAGGTAGGCATCGTTGGTGGTGATGCCGTGGGTGCCCCAGCTGTAGTACTTGTAGAACAAAGCCGGGTCATTCACCGTCCAGGGCCAGAAGGTCACGCCCCGGTGCTTGGCCGCTTCCATCGTGCTTTGGCGAATGGCGCCGTAGCTGGGGTTGAAGGTGGAGGAGTTGGCCTGCGTGGCCTCCAGCACGTTGCGCACGCTGGCGGGCACATCGGCGCTGTCGGCAATGCTGTTGAGGAAGCCGCCGGTCAGCTCGGGCATTTGCTCGCCGCTGCGCTTGAGCTGGTCGGCAATGAAGGAGATCGCAACCGACTGGTCGGCGACGCCTTCTTCGGCCATTTCCTTTTTGAGCTGGGCAATGATGCGCGGGTTGCTGCTCTTGAGTTCAATCACATGGGTGATGGGATCGTTCTTGAACGCCTTGAAGTACTCACGCATGGTGGGCACCTGGTAGCCCTTGGTCTTGGTGGTCAGGGCCTTGACCTGCGCCAAGCTCATGCTCTCGACCGTGCCCGTGCCATTGGTGGTGCGGGTGACGGTGTCGTCATGCATGATGACCAGGTGGTCGTCGGTGGTGATGTAGATGTCGTTTTCCACCGCATCAGCGCCTGCAGCCACTGCTGCTTTGGCGCTTTCCAGCGTGTTCTCGTCCTCACGGCTAGGCATGCCGCGGTGGCCAATCACCAGGGGCTTGCGCAGCAAGGTGTTGGTGGGCAGCTTGCGCAGCACCTCGGCATAGGCAGCGCTGTTGGCAGAGACGACGCCGTTGACGCCGCTGACCAGCAGCTTCGCTGCTTGCTCGGGGGTAGCGGCCTCGGCATTGCTCCACACGGTGATCAGCAGGCGCTGCAGGTGGGCTACAAAGGCGCGGGTGCTCAGGCTCTCAGGCAGGATCGCGATCTTGGCGCCAGCCCGGTTGGTGTCACCGACGATGGTCAGCAGATCGGCCTTGGAGGTGGTCAGATTGCGCGCGCTGAAATCTACCGCTGTGCGCAGCTTGGGCAAGGCCACGCGGGCCTGCTTGAGCAGCGCCACATCGCTGGACAGCAAGGTCAGATCGGCGAGATTGTGGACCTGGTCGGAGAAGGTCACCAGCGCGTTCACGGTGGCTTCATCCTGGATGCGCAGCAGCGGGATGGTATTGCGCGTGGGCTGGGCAAAGTAGGCGGCGAGCGTGCCCACGGTGGCGCCCTTGGCATCAAGCAGATTGAGGCTGCTATCCAATGTCCACAGGGCGTTGCTGGCGCCGGTGCCAGCCAGCGATTGCACACCCTCCGCCGCCTGCACCAGGGTGGGTGCCATCGCTGCCGGGCTGCCGGTGTCCTGCACGGCCACAGGCATGTCGAACTCGGGCAACGGTGTGAGCTGCTCAGTCACCTTGATGCTTTTGACACGCATGACCATGCCGGTGGTCTGCATGCCGATCCCGCCCTTGGCCAGGTCGGGGCTCAGGATGGTGTCATGCTGCAAGGCGCCGTCAAGGTACTGGCGCACGCGGTTGCCATGGACCACCACGCTGGCGGTGTAAGTCTTCGCGGCGCTGATGTTTTCCGTGAATGGCTTGGTGGCCTGCACCGACCAGGCACCCGCCTTGCGGAACGCAAACTCGGTGCCGTTGGCGGCCGTCGCCGTCTGCCGAACGGCGAACTGGTAGTAGGGCTCATGCGCAGGGGTCGTGGTGGAGGGCGAGGTGCGGTACATCACACTGCCCCAGCGCGAGCTGTTGGCGGGCAGCTCAAAGCTGAACTCCATGTCCACGCGGTAGTTGGAGAGGCTCTCCAGCGCCAGGGGCAGCAGCACGGCCGTCATCGCGGAGTTGTCCTTGCGGCCATCGATCAGCAGATTGCCGGTGCTGGCATCAATGGATGCCGTGCCCTTGTTCCAGCTTGCGGTGCGCCAGCCGGCCGGCAGCGCGGTGGCCGTATTGTCGCTGAACACATGGTTCACATAGACCTGGCCTTGCGGATCGGCTACCGCCAGCTTGGCCTCCAGCGCCTGGCGCGCGGGTGTCTGCATCGCCAAATCTGCCGCAACCGTGGTTTGAGTCGTGAGGAGGAGCAAAGAGGCCATAGCGGCCACAAGGGGTAAACGTCGCATAGGGATCCCAAAAGAAAGGCGGGAGTGTTGCAACCGTGGGTGACATCCTGATGAAGAAGATTTGACACACCCACAGTCAAAGCCTCATGCCCTCTGAACAAAAATTCCTATGCGTTATTGAGTATTTATTTGTATTTATCAACTTAGCAAGTATTCCTTTATCCCAAGCGCTCGGTAACGTGGGTGACAAGCGCAGCGCGCTGCCGCGGCTTCTACCCTGTCCCCGGCTGGCATCTGCTCTTAGCATGGGTCCTGCACAAGCAAAGCAACCCATAACAAAGGAGTCACCATGTCCCAACCCTTTTTCCTGCGCCGCCGCGCACATGCACTCAGCGCCTGCGCCCTCGCCTGCAGCACCTTCGCCGGTGTTGCTCAGGCACAAGCGCCCGCGCCCGTGCGCCTGGGTTTTCTGACCGACATGTCCAGCCAGTATTCGGATGGCGACGGCAAAGGCGGCGTGACCGCCATCCAGATGGCGATCGAAGACTTTGGTGGCAAGCTGCTGGGCCGGCCGATTGAGCTGCTGTCGGCCGACCACCAGAACAAGGCCGATATCGCATCGACCAAATCGCGTGAATGGGTGGACACCCAGGATGTGCAGCTGCTGATTGCCGGCACCAATACGGCGACCGCCCTGGCGATGGGCCAGGTAGCCAATGAGAAAAAACGCGTGCTGCTGATCAACGGCGCCTACTCCTCCAACCTGACCGGTAGCCAATGCTCCCCCTACTGGGTGCACTACAACAGCGACACCACGGCCATTGCACGCGGCACCGGCCGGGCGGTGTCCGAGCAAGGCGCCAAGACCTGGGCGCTGCTGGTGGCGGACTACACCTTTGGCCACACCCTGGAAGCCGATGTGACCCAGGTCGTGCAGGCCCAGGGCGGCCAGATCGTCAAGGCGGTGCGCGCACCTTTCCATGCGAATGATTTCTCGTCCTACCTGGTGCAGGTGCAGGCCAGCAAGGCCGAGATCCTGGGCTTCGCCAATGCCGGTGGCGATTTTATGAACGCGCTCAAAGCTGCGCGCGAGTTCGGCATCACGCCCAAGATGAAGCCCGTCGCGCTGATGGTGTTTGCCAACGAGGTCGAAAGCCTGGGCCTCAAGCTGGCCGGTGGCCTGATGTTCACCGACAGCTGGTACTGGGACCGCTCGCCCGAGGCCCGCACCTGGACGGACCGCTTCTACGCCCGCACCAAGAAGATGCCCACCTCCTTGCAAGCCTCCGATTACTCATCGGCGATGAGCTACTTCAAGGCCGTGGAAAAAGCCCAGAGCCTGGATGCCGACAAGGTGATGCAGACCCTCAAATCGATGCCGCTGAACGACATGTTCGGCAAGGGCAAGATAGAGCCCAATGGCCGCTATGTGCACGACATGTACCTGCTGCAGGTCAAGACGCCCGAGGAGTCCAAGGGCAAGCATGACTCGTTCAAGCTGATCAAGGCGCTGCCGGGCGATACGCTGTTTGCCAGCAAGCAAGAGGCCCAATGCCCCATTTGGAAGTAAACGATTGAACCGGGGTGGCGTAGCGTGGCTGAATGCTGCGCCAATCCTCGGCAGGGTCTGAGGGATAAGGGTTAGCCCTATATTTCAGGGCTATCTTGCCCCGTTGCGCGGGTCTGAGCCAACGGGGTGCATGCACTGCGCCCAAGCTGGCAGGACTCTTGCTTGCCCTCCTCCCATGACCCGATACCGCCTCTCCGCCAGCGCTAGCTTTGCGCGCGTGACCCAACTTACCGCCAACAAATTCCGCTGGGCGCTCAAGTCCGGCTCCTCCGGCCATTCTTGGCTGGAAGATGGCATTGCAATGGCGGTCGGCATTTTGCTGATCTCTACCGCCTTGGTGCTGTACAAAAGCGCGGGGCTGCTGAGCGGCGGCATTGCAGGGATTGCGCTGCTGGGGCACTACGCCACGGGCACCGATCTGGGTCTGCTGTTTTTCTGCCTGAACCTGCCGTTTTACTGGCTGGCGGCAAAGCGCATGGGCACCGCCTTTGTGGTCAAGACCTTTATCAGCGTGGTGGCCACCTCCTGGCTCACCGAGCTGCTGCCCGGCCTGCTGGCCATCTCGTATGTGTCCCAGCCGCTGGCCGGCATCCTGGGCGGCGTGCTGCTGGGCACGGGCTTTTTGATTCTGTTCCGCCACCGGGTCAGCCTGGGCGGCTTTGGCATTTTGGTGCTCTACCTGCAGGAGCGCCATGGCTGGTCCGCCGGCAAGGTGCAGATGGGCCTGGACTGCATCATCGTCGCCTTCGCGCTGTGGCTGGTGCCGGCCGTGTCGGTCGCCTGGTCGATTGCCGGTGCGGTGATCCTGAACCTGATCGTGGCGATGAACCACCGCAAGGACCGCTATATCGCGGTCTGATGTCTCGGCCCAAGAGTCGCTAACACGGCCCAGCAAACCGAAGGTTTGCGGTTGAGACTAGGCGTCCCCGACTAGGCGCCCCCGACTAGGCGCCCCCGACTAGGCGCCCCCGACTAGGCGCCCCCGACTAGGCGTCCCCGACTAGGCGCCCCCGACTAGGCGCCCCCGACTAGGCGCCCCCGACTAGGCGCCAAGCCGCAGGCAGTACAAACGTACGACAAGGCTTGGTGCGGCCGGCCAGGTGACGACGTATCAAGGGTTGTGTTAGCGACTCTAGATTCCGTCGAACCCGCGCATCTGTGCCCAGTCCCCAAACGGCGCCCGCTCTGCCCGCAAGGTGTTGATGGGGGCGGCCAGGTCTTCATACCCCAGTGCAATGCCATAGGCCACCTTGTAAGGCTCGGGCGCCTTCAGCACCCGCTCCACGGTGTCGCCATAGCGGCGCCAGTAGCCCTGGGCACAGGTGGCCAGGCCGCGCTCGGTGGCCAGCAGCATGAGCGACTGCAGATAAATGCCCAGATCCACCCACTGCGCATAGCCCATGCGTTCATCGGCAAACACCAGCAACCCCACCGGGGCATCAAAAAAGCGGCCGTTCTTGGCCAGCTGCTCCAGCCGGGCAGCCTTGTCCTCCCGGGGGATCTCGATGGTCTTGTACAGGTCCTCGCCGTTTTTGAAGCGGCGCGTGCGATACGGCTCCCACAGGTTGGGCGGGTAGGTGTAGTTGTTGCCGCCTTCGGGCAACGGCTGCGCGCTGGCAATGGCATCGGTCAACTCTTGCAAGGCATCGCCTGCCAGCGCCACCACGCGCCAGGGCTGCAAATTGCCGCCGGACGCCGCCTGCGCCGCATCGGCAATCAGGCTGTGCACCTCCAGGGCAGGCGGGGCTTTGGGCAAAAAGGAGCGCACCGAGCGGCGCTCTTTCATGGCTTGCGTGACGTTCATGGCAAAGGGCTTTCTGGCGTTGAAAGGGGCGGGCACATGGCAGCCCGCAGTTTAGTGCAGCGCAGCAAATGCAGCTGACACCGAGGTGCCAAGGCCGCCACCGGTTGCTAGCCGCATGGCTGCGCCCTAGCCCCTTATGCCCTTAGCGTGCCGTGGTGTCGCTGGCGATGGGGATGTAGAAATCGCCGCCGGCCCGGTTGAACTCCGCCGCCTTGGCCTGCATACCCACCGCAATACCCTGCTCGGCGGCCACGCCCTGGTTCTTGGCAAACTCGCGCACTTCCTGGGTGATCTTCATCGAGCAGAACTTGGGCCCGCACATGGAGCAGAAATGCGCCACCTTGGCGCTGTCCTTGGGCAGGGTTTCGTCGTGGAAGGCGCGGGCCGTGTCCGGGTCCAGCCCCAGGTTGAACTGGTCTTCCCAGCGGAAGTCGAAGCGCGCCTGGCTCAGTGCATCGTCACGCGCGCGGGCACCAGGGTGGCCCTTGGCCACATCGGCCGCATGCGCAGCAATCTTGTAGGCGATGATGCCCTGCTTGACGTCATCGCGGTCGGGCAGGCCCAGGTGCTCCTTGGGGGTCACATAGCAGAGCATGGCGGTGCCAAACCAGCCAATCATCGCCGCGCCAATGGCGCTGGCGATATGGTCGTAGCCCGGCGCAATGTCGATGGTCAGCGGGCCCAGGGTGTAGAACGGCGCCTCATGGCAGTGCTTGAGCTGCTCGGTCATATTCGCCTGGATCATGTGCATGGGCACATGGCCCGGGCCTTCGATCATGGTCTGCACATCGTGCTTCCAGGCCAGCTGGGTCAGCTCGCCCAGGGTGGCCAGCTCGGCAAACTGAGCTTCGTCATTGGCGTCCGACGCGCAGCCCGGCCGCAGGCCATCGCCGAGCGAGAAGCTTACGTCGTACTGCTTCATGATGTCGCAGATATCTTCGAAATGCTCGTAGAGGAAGCTCTCGCGGTGGTGGGCCATGCACCACTTGGCCATGATGGAGCCGCCGCGCGAGACGATGCCGGTGCGGCGCTGCGCCGTCAGGTGGATATAAGCCAGGCGCACACCGGCGTGGATGGTGAAATAGTCCACGCCCTGCTCGGCCTGCTCCACCAAGGTGTCGCGGAATATCTCCCAGGTTAGATCCTCGGCAATGCCGCCCACCTTCTCCAGCGCCTGGTAGATCGGCACGGTGCCAATCGGCACTGGCGAGTTGCGCACAATCCAGTCGCGCGTGGTGTGGATGTTTTTGCCGGTAGAGAGGTCCATCACATTGTCGGCCCCCCAGCGGATGGCCCAGACCAGCTTCTCGACCTCTTCCTCAATGCTCGAGGTCACGGCCGAGTTGCCGATGTTGGCATTGATCTTGACCTTGAAGTTGCGGCCAATGGCCATCGGCTCGATCTCGGGGTGGTTGATATTGGCGGGGATGATGGCCCGGCCCCGCGCTACCTCGTCGCGCACAAACTCGGGCGTGATGATCTTGGGGATCGCCGCGCCCAGGCTGTTGCCGGCCAGGCGCGCCTCGCGCGCGGCATCGCGCTGGTACTCGGCCATCCATTCGCGGCGGCCGTTCTCGCGCAGGGCCACATACTCCATCTCGGGGGTGATGATGCCTTTGCGCGCATAGTGCATCTGGGTCACATTGGCACCGCTCTTGGCGCGACGCGGTTGGCGCTGCAGCGCAGCAGCCTCGGCACGCAGCTGGGCCACACGCCGGTCCTCATCGCCGCGCTTGCCGCCATCATCCAAGGCCACACGCTGGCGCCCCACATAGTATTGGCTGTCGCCCCGTGCGGCGATCCATTCGGCGCGCAAGGCTGGCAAGCCCTGGCGCACATCGATGGCCACGGCCGGGTCGGTGTAGGGGCCGGAGGTGTCATAGACGCTGACCAGCTCGCCGTTGGTCAGCGCAATATCGCGCACCGGCACCTGCAGCTGCGGGTGGAGCACGCCGCTCAGATAGGACTTGGTGGATGCCGGAAAGGGCTGGCGCGACTCGGCCAGCAGTTGGCTAAAGCGGGCAGCATCGGGTGCATCGCCTGCGGCGGGGATAAACAGGGACTCGGGTGCGTTCATGGCTGTCTCCTCAAAGCGGTTGATTTCATCGAACGCTCCGAGACCTGCCGGCCCTGCTCTGCTGGCTCAGGCCAAGCATTGCTGCATGGCCGCACCATCCCCCTTGTGCGCGCACCGGCCCTGCCGTGCTGTGCGCTGTGACCTCTGCCCCATGGGGGCGATGGCCGCACCTGTGGCGCACTGACAGGTGCCGTCCCCAAAAGACAAAACCCCAGTGCGCGAGGCGCCTGGGGTTTGCGTTGCCAACGGCTGCAGGCGCGTGCTGTGCAACGCTGCCTGCCCACCATGGGCTGTGCTTCAGGGTCCCGCTCTTCTTCCGCCGGCATGAACCGGATCAAGTTCGTCGGGTTCACCGCAGCAGCTGCCGATTCGCAAGAATCAACAGCCCTTTGGCATCTCAGCGCTTATGCACACCCCGGAGCTGCGTGGAGTATAGCGGGTTCAGGCGGTGCTGCGCCAGCCCCCGCCGCCGGCAGCGCAAACCCGCGCTGGTGCTTACCCCAGTAGGCGCGCGCGATGCAGCCTGCAACCATCGGGGCGCAGCAGCCCACGGGTGCGCCGCACCTGGCCCTCGCGCTGTCCGCATGTCTATTTGAACAAGGAGACCTTCCGATGAAAGTTCCTGCAATGCCCTCTTTGCGTTCTGCGCTGCCGCACCGGCGACGAGCGATCTCGGCCGCTGCCGCTGGTTGCGTGCTCGCCCTGTTCGCCCAGGGCGCACTGGCGCAAGACAAGGTCCGGATCGGCTTTATCACCGACATGTCCAGCGTCTATGCCGACGTGGATGGCAAAGGCGGCGCCCTGGCCTTGCAGATGGCGATTGACGACTTTGGCGGCAAACTGCTGGGCAAGCCAGTGGAGCTGATGGTGGCCGACCACCAGAACAAAGCGGACGTGGCGGCTTCCAAGGCCCGCGAGTGGTTTGACCAGCGTGATATGCAGATGCTGGTGGGCGGCACCACGTCCAGCACCGGCCTGGCGATGGCCAAGGTGGCCGAAGAGAAAAAGCGCCTCATCATCGTGAACGGCTCGGGCACATCGGCCCTCACCAACGACCAGTGCAGCCCCTACACCGTGCACTATGCCTATGACACCGTCGCGCTGGCCAAGGGCACTGGCGGCGCCATTGTGGGCCTGGGCGACAAGGACTGGTTCTTTCTGACCGCCGACTATGCCTTTGGCCATGCGCTGGAGGCCGACACCACCAAGGTGATCAAGGCCGCAGGCGGCCGCGTGATCGGGGCCGTGCGGCACCCGATCAATGCCTCGGATTTCTCGTCCTTCTTGCTGCAGGCCCAAAGCTCCAAGGCCCAGATTCTGGCCATGGCCAATGCGGGCGGTGACACCATCAACACCATCAAGGCTGCGCGGGAGTTTGGCGTTACCAAAACCATGAAGCTGGCCGGCATGCTGCTGTTCAGCTCGGACATCCACAGCCTGGGTCTCAAGCAGACCGAAGGCCTGATGTTCACCGACAGCTGGCATTGGGATTTGAACCCCGAGAGCCGCAAGTTCTCGGACCGCTTCTTCGAGAAATTCAAGAAGATGCCCACCTCCCTGCAGGCGGCCGATTACTCGGCGATGATGACCTACCTGAAGACGGCGGACCGGATCAAATCCACCGATTCGGACAAGGTGGTGGCCGCGCTGAAGGCCGAACCCCTGTCCGACTTTTATGCCAAGGGCGTCGTCCGCCCCGATGGCCGCTACGCCCATGACATGTACCTGATGCAGGTCAAGACACCGGCCGAGTCGAAAGGCGCCTGGGATTACTTCAAGGTGCTCAAGACGCTGGGCCCTGACGAGGTCTGGACCACCAAGGCCGAATCCAGCTGCAAGCTCTGGAAATAAGGCCCCCGCTCCTCCCCAAAAACAAAGGCTCGCGCAATGCGAGCCTTTGACTTGGGCGGGTCTGCGACCCTCCGCTATTTCTTCTTGCGGTCGATGAAGGCGATCAACTCGCCCATGATGCCGCGGCGGAATGCCAGCACACAGATCACAAAAATCAGGCCGGTCACGATCGTCACCGACTCACCCAAGGTGTTGAACCACTCGACGCCGGTCAAGCGCGACAGCCAGGTGCCGATATCGCCGATCTTGTTTTCCAGCGCGACGATCACCGCCGAGCCGACGATCGGGCCCGAGAGCAGGCCCAGGCCACCGACCAGGGTCATCAGAATGACCTGGCCAGATGCCGTCCAGTGCACATCCGTCAAGGTGGCAAAGCCCAGCACCACCGTCTTGAGCGAACCTGCCAGCCCGGCCAGTGCTGCCGAGATAACAAAGGCCAGCAGCTTGAAGCGGTCCACGTCATAGCCCAGCGAGATGGCACGCGGCTCGTTTTCCTTCAGGGCCTTGAGCACCTGGCCGAAAGGCGAATGCACCGTGCGCATGATCAGCAGGAAGGCCAGCACCACGATGGCCAGCGCCACGTAGTACATGGTCCAGTCGCTCTCCAGGCTCAGCACGCCGAACAGCTTGCCGCGCGGCACCGCTTGCAGGCCGTCCTCACCACCGGTAAAGGGCATTTGCAGACAGGCAAAGAACAGCATCTGCGCGAGCGCCAAGGTGATCATCGAGAAATAAATCCCCTGGCGGCGAATGGCCAGCCAGCCAAACACCACACCCAGCGCGGCACCAAAGGCCACCCCTAGCAAAATGCCCAGCTCCGGCGTCAAATGCCAGACCTTGATCGCATGGCCGGTGATGTAGGCCGCGCCCCCAAAGAAGGCCGCATGGCCGAAGGACAGCAGACCGGTATAGCCCAGCAGCAGGTTGAAGGCACAGGCAAACAGTGCAAAGCACATCAGCTTCATCACGAACACCGGGTAGGCACCCATGAATGGCGCAGCAATCATGCCGAGCAGCAGCAGCCCATACCCCAGTTTGGCAAATTTCTTGGAATTCATCCCCTCACCTCACTTCGCTTTGCCAAACAGGCCAGCCGGGCGCACCAGCAGCACGATGACCATGATCACGAACACGACCGTGGCCGAGGCTTCCGGGTAGAAAACCTTGGTCAAGCCTTCGATGATGCCCAGACCCAGACCGGTGACGATGGCACCCATGATGGAGCCCATGCCCCCAATCACCACCACGGCAAACACGGTGATGATCAGGTTCTGGCCCATCAGCGGCGTGACCTGGTAGACCGGCGCTGCCAGCACGCCGGCAAAGGCGGCCAGGCCGACTCCAAAGGCGTAGGTCAGCATGATCATCAGCGGCACGTTCACACCGAAAGCCTCGACCAGACGCGGGTTCTCGGTGCCGGCACGCAGGTAGGCACCCAGGCGGGTTTTCTCGATCACGAACCAGGTCGCAAAGCAGACGACCAGCGAGGCCACCACTACCCACATGCGGTAGTTGGGCAGCAGCATCACGCCAACATTCGTGGCGCCTTCGAGCAGCTCGGGCGTGTCATAGCCCAGGCCGGAGACGCCGTAGATCGAGCGGAACACGCCCTCGATCAGCAGCGACAGACCCAGGGTCAGCAGCAGGCCGTAGAGATGGTCGAGCTTGTAGATATGCCGCAGCAAGAAGCGCTCGATCAGCACCCCGATGATGCCCACCAGGATCGGCGACAGCAGCAGCATCACCCAGTAGTTGATCCCGAAATAGGACCCTGCCATCCAGGTGAACATGGCGCCTAGCATGAACAATGCGCCATGGGCGAAATTGATCACGTTGAGCAGGCCAAAAATCACGGCCAATCCCAGACTGAGAATGGCATAGAACGAGCCGTTGACCAGACCCAGCAAGAGCTGGCTCATCAAGGCCGGTAGTGAAATACCAAAGATTTCCATGAAGAGCTCACGAATCGGTGAATGAACACAACACGCTTGGCGTCAGGCTGCTGCTGCCATCGGCACCCGTTCCACCAGCGGTGGGCAGGGGCCTGGGCAGGCAACGATGGCGCAGCTTAGGCGTGCGCGGTGCTTACTTCCAGAGCGCGCACTTGGATTCGGCCTTGGTCGTCCAGACCTGGTCTGCAGGCAAGGTGGACAGGACCTTCAGGTAATCCCAGGGCTTCTTGGATTCGGCAGGCGACTTGGCTTCCACCAGGTACATGTCGTGGGCATAGCGGCCATCGGGGCGGATGACACCCTTGCCGTAGAAGTCGTTCAGCGGCGTGCTCTTGAGGTAGGCCATGACCTTGTCGGCATCGGTGGTCTTGACCGCCTCGACCGCCTTCAGGTAGTTCATCGTGGCCGAGTAGTCAGCGGCATGCAGATCGGTGGGCATGCGCTTGGTCTTGGCGAAGAACTTGTCGGCAAACTTGCGCGTCTCGTCGTTCAGATCCCAGTACCAGCTGGTGGTGTGCAGCAGGCCTTCGGTGTTCTTCAAGCCCATGCTGTGGATGTCGGACAGGAAGACCAGCAAGCCGGCGGTCTTCATGCTCTTGTTGATGCCGAACTCACGCGCGGCCTTGATGGCATTGATGGTGTCGCCACCGGCATTGGCCAGTCCCAGGATCTGGGCCTTGGAGCTTTGCGCCTGCAGCAGGAAGGACGAGAAATCGGAGGCATTGAGCGGGTGGCGCACGGAGCCCAGCACCTGGCCGCCCTTGGCCTTGATCACCGCCGTGGTGTCGGCTTCCAGCGAATGGCCAAATGCGTAGTCAGCCGTCAGGAAGAACCAGGACTTGCCGCCCCGGTCCACCACGGCGCCGCCGGTGCCCTTGGCCAGCGCCACGGTGTCGTAGGCGTAGTGCACGGTGTAGGGGCTGCATTGCTCATTGGTCAGCGCAGACGAGCCTGCACCGCTGTTGAAGTAGACGCGCTTTTTCTCTTGGGCCACCTTGGCAGCGGCCAGTGCCGTGCCAGAGTTGGTGCCACCAAACAGCATGGTCACGCCAGCGGTGTCGATCCATTCGCGTGCCTTGGAGGCAGCGATGTCGGCCTTGTTCTGGTGGTCGGCCGATACCATCTCGATCGGTTGGCCCAGCAGCTTGCCGCCAAAGTCATCGATCGCCATCTGGATGGCGACGGCGCCGTTCTTGCCTTCGACATCGGCGTAGAGGCTGGACATGTCCGTGATGAAGCCGATCTTCACCTTTTCTTGTGCCTGGGCAGCGCCTGCGGACAGAGCGGCCAAACATGCCACCTGGGCAAGGGCTTTGAGCTTTGCTTTCATCTTTGTCTCCTAAAAAATATCTGTTTTCAATACAAGGCAGCAGTCTTCGCTGCGCCAGGGTTGCAAAAGGTGGGGACTAGACCCCCAGCAAGGTGTTGAGCAAAGGCATCTTGCCTTCCAGCTCACCCGAGCTGAACTGCTCGACGATCTGGCCGTGTTCCATCACATAGAGGCGGTCGGCCAGCGGTGCGGCAAAGCGGAAGTTTTGCTCCACCATTACGATGGTGTAGCCCTTGGCACGCAGGCTCACGATCATGCGGGCCAGGGCCTGCACGATGACGGGAGCCAGGCCTTCGGAGATTTCATCGAGCAGCAGCAGCTTGGCGCCCGTGCGCAAGATGCGCGCCACGGCCAGCATCTGCTGCTCGCCCCCCGACAGGCGCGTGCCCGGGCTGTGGCGGCGTTCGGCCAGGTTGGGGAACATCTCGTAGATCTCTTCGACCGACATGCCGGCCGAGCCGGTTTTCAGGTCCGGCGGCAGCATCAGGTTTTCTTCGCAAGAGAGGCTGGCAAAAATGCCGCGCTCTTCCGGGCAGTAACCCAGGCCCAAATGCGCAATCTTGTGCGTGGGCATCTGGATGGTTTCCACGCCATGGATCTTGATCGAGCCCTTGCGCGAACCCGTCAGGCCCATGACGGCCCGCATCGTGGATGTGCGGCCCGCACCATTGCGGCCCAGCAGGGTCACCACTTCGCCGGGCATCACGCGCATGTTCACGCCATGCAGCACATGCGATTCGCCATACCAGGCATGCAGATCGCTGATCTCCAGTGCGGGCACTCCGTTGTTCTCGTTCATGTCAGTGCGCTCCCTGCAGCTGGCCGTCAGTCGTTCCCATATACGCTTCCATCACCTGCGGGTTTTGCGACACCGTTTGGTAGTCGCCCTCCGCCAGGATGGCACCGCGCTGCAGCACCGTAATGCGGTCGGCAATGGTGGAGATGACCTTCATGTTGTGCTCGACCATCAAGATGGTGCGGCCGGCCGATACCTTCTTGATCAGCTGGGTGACGCGCTCCACGTCTTCATGGCCCATGCCCTGGGTGGGCTCATCGAGCAGCATCAGCTCGGGCTCCATCGCCAAGGTGGTGGCAATCTCCAGCGCGCGCTTTTGGCCATAAGGCAGGTTCAAGGTGATCTCGTCGGCCAGATGGGCCAGGCCCACCTCTTCGAGCAAGGCCACCGCGCGGCCGTTGAGCTTGTCCAGGCTGCGCTCGCTGCTCCAGAAATGGAAGGAGGTGCCCAGCTTGCGCTGCAAGGCGATGCGCACGTTCTCCATCAGGCTCAGGTGCGGGAACACCGCCGAGATCTGGAACGAGCGGATCACCCCCCGGCGGGCAATCTGCGCCGGCTCCTCGCTGGTGATATCCGTTCCGTTGAAATGGATGATGCCCTTGGTGGGCGTCAAAAACTTGGTGAGCAGGTTGAAGCACGTCGTCTTGCCGGCACCGTTAGGGCCGATCAATGCATGGATCGAGCCCCGTTGCACCGACAGGTTGACATTGCTGACTGCTGTAAATCCCCGAAATTCTTTGGTGAGATCTCGGGTTTGAAGAATGACATCACTCATGGGCACGGCACCGCTTCGCTGGAAAAAAGTGCGGCGTCATTCCTGAATGGAAATATACGCCGCTTCGATGCTGCCAATACTAGGAAAGAATACTGCAATGCAACAGTGGGGAAAGCCTGTAGGTGAGGCTGCGTACGCGTTTACCCGCGCGCTTTATGCGCTCACTTTTTGATAGTCACCTGAGGGACAAGCGGTCGTCTTTTTGTCATCTGAATCAAGCATGGGCGACAATGCGCAGCCCTTGGTCTGGATGATCCATACGCGCTGTGCATCGTCGGTAAGGGCGCCTGCATCGGCAGGCGAACTGCTGCCAAGGTGACAGCGCAGGTTTATTGCAGGCGGTGTTTGCTGGCTTCCGGCAGCAACAAGGGCAGCACATCGATGCCCTCCTCGACCAAAGCCTGGTGCTCGTCTGCGGTGGCGGTGCCTCGTATCGGCCGGGCATCGACCTCGCCCTCGTGCATCTGCCGGGCCAGATCGGCAAAGCTGCTGCCCACATCTTCGGTATTGGCCACCACCTGGCGCGAGATCTCCAGCCAGGCCTGTTGCAGGCGCTGGGCATCGCTGAGCGGTGCATCGGGTGGAGGTAGCACGGCCCTGCTCGGGGGCGGTGCTGAGGCTGCTGACGGCGCAGCAGCTGCAGAAGGGAGAGTCTGGGGCAGGCTGTTGGACTTGCGCGCCAGATGCGGGGCGCTCAGGCCTTTGACGATGTCGTGCGAGTTGCACAGCGGGCAGCTGAGCCAGCCCTGGCTCTTTTGCTGCTCGAATGCGGCCTCTGACGCGAACCAGCCTTCAAAGAAATGCCCCAGCGGGCAGCGCAGGTTGAAGACCTTCATGGGCTCAGCCCGGGGTACGCACCTTGCGTAGCAGGTACTGGTAAGCAAAACCGGGGAAGGCGAAGGTCAGGAACAAGGTGCCGGTGACGGCATAGAACTCCCAGCCCTGGCTGCTGCGCTGGCCACCCCGGCCTTCCAGCAGCATCGCAAAGCTGCCGATCAGAAAATACAGCGCTACCAGCTCGACCAGGCGAATCCACAAAGCCTTGCCGTCATCGCTGCCCTGCCCGCACACCGGCCCTGCGGCCAGAATGCGGTGGTTCAGAAACGGCAGATTGGCCGCAACAAAGCCCGCCACGATCACCAGCCAAATGGATGCAGTGATAGACATGCGGGCTTTGCAGGGCTAAAGGTGCGGGGGCTTAGCTGGCGAGCGCGCGCAGCACGGCGTCCGAGCACAGCTTCATCAGACCGCCGGGCATGATGCCGAGGATCAGCACCAGCGCGCCATTGACGACCAGCACGGCACGCACGTCCAGCGGTGCATGCACCTTGGCAGCGGTGATCGGCTTGTCAAAGTACATGACCTTGACCACGCGCAGGTAGTAGAAGGCGCCGATCAGGGACATGATCACCGCAAACACCGCCAGCGCAATGTAGAGGCCACTGCCCGATGCCACCAGCGCCTGCAGCACAGCCAGCTTCGAGTAGAAGCCCACCAGCGGAGGAATACCAGCCATCGAGAACAGGCAGACGGCCATCACGCCAGCGTACAGCGGGCTGCGCTGATTCAGGCCGGCAAAGTCGGCGATCTCTTCGCTCTCAAAGCCTTCGCGGGCCAGCAGCAGGATCACACCGAAGGTGGCCAAGGTGGTCAGCACATAGCTCACGACGTAGAACATCGATGCGCTGTAGGCATTGCCAGCGGTGGCGGCCTCGACATTGCCGTTGACCACGCCGGACATCAGGCCCAGCAGCACAAAGCCCATTTGCGAGATGGTCGAGTAGGCCAGCATGCGCTTGATATTGGTCTGGGCGATAGCGGCCAAGTTACCAATCAGCAGCGACAGGATGGCGAGCACGCCCAGCATCTGTTGCCAGTCAAAGGCCAGCGGCAGCAGTCCATCGACCAGCAGGCGGATCACGATGGCAAAAGCTGCCAGCTTGGGCGCGCCGCCCACGATCATGGTGATAGCCGTTGGTGCGCCTTGGTAAACGTCAGGCACCCACATGTGGAAAGGCACCACACCCAGCTTGAACGCCAGGCCAGCGACCACAAACACCAGACCGAACACCAGCACCTGGTGGCGGATCAGGCCGGAGTTCACCGCCTTGAACACTTCACCAATATCGAGCGAACCGGTGGCGCCGTAGATCATCGACAGGCCGTACAGCAGGAAACCCGAAGCCAGAGCACCCAGCACGAAGTACTTCATGCCGGCTTCCACCGCAGCGTTGTTGTCACGGCGCAGGCAAACCAGCGCGTAGCTCGACAGGGTCAGCAGTTCCAGGCCCAGGTAGATGATCAGGAAGTTGTTGCCCGAGATCATCACGTTCATGCCCAGCAAAGCCAGCAAGGACAGGATGAAGTATTCGCCGCCGTTGAGCATGCCACGGTCACGCGAGTAACCACGACCGTAGACCAGGGTCACCGCCATCGCGATGGCCGCAGCGCACTTGAGCCAGTTGCCCATGGCGTCGGAGACGACCATGTTGCCAAAGGCGTAGAAGGTGTTGCCGTTGGCAGCGTAGATACCGGTGATCACCGCCACGACCCCGAGGGTCAGCAGCGATAGCACGTAGGTGAGCGTGCGGCCCGGGCTCTTGACGCCCAGGTCCACGAGGGTGATGACGCAGGCCATCACCAACAGCACGATTTCAGGATAGATAGCCAGCCAGCTGATGTTATCAATCATCTCAAGTCTCTCAATTCTGTCTGACCATCACAGCTTGGACACGGCGACATGCTTGAGCAGGTCGGCTACCGAGGCACCCATCACATCAGTGAATGGCGCGGGGTAGATACCCATGATCAGCACGGCAGCGGCCAAGATGCCCAGGATAAGGAATTCGCGGCAACCGATGTCCTTGAGCTCGCGCACATGGTCATTGGCGATGGGGCCGAAGTACACGCGCTTGTACATCCACAGCGTGTAGGCAGCGCCCAGAATCAAAGCCGTAGCCGACAGCACACCAATCCAGAAGTTGAACTTGGTGGCGCCCAGGATCACCATCCACTCGCCGATGAAACCGGCGGTGCCTGGCAGGCCGCAGTTGGCCATCGCGAACAGCAGCGAGAAAGCGGCGAACTTGGGCATGGTGTTGACCACACCGCCGTAGGCAGCGATGTCACGCGAATGCACGCGGTCGTACAGCACGCCGATACACAGGAACATCGCGCCCGACACAAAGCCGTGGGCAATCATCTGCACCAGGCCACCCATGACACCGATGTCATTGAAGATGAAGAAGCCCAGGGTCACAAAGCCCATGTGTGCGACGGACGAATAAGCCACGAGCTTTTTCATGTCCTTTTGCACAATCGCCACCAGGCCGACATAGATCACGGCGATCAGCGACAAGGTGATGATCAGCCAGGCCCATTCATGTGCCGCATCGGGGGCGATAGGCATCGAGAAGCGCAGGAAACCATAGGCGCCCAGCTTCAGCATGATCGCGGCCAGCACGGCAGAACCACCGGTAGGCGCTTCCACGTGAACGTCGGGCAGCCAGGTGTGGAACGGAAACATCGGCACCTTCACCGCAAAAGCCGCGAAGAAGGCAAAGAAGATCAAGGTCTGCTCGGTCATCGACAGCTGCAGCTGGTGCCAGGCCAGGATCTCGAAGCTACCTGCCTTGGTGTAGAGGTACAACAGCGCGATCAAGGTCAGCAGCGAACCCATCAGGGTGTACAGGAAGAACTTGAAAGCCGCGTAGATGCGGTTCGGTCCGCCCCAGATACCGATGATCAGGTACATCGGGATCAGGGTCGCTTCAAAGAACACGTAGAACAGCAGGCCATCGAGTGCGGAGAACACACCGATCATCAGACCCGAGAGGATCAGGAACGCGCCCATGTACTGGTTCACGCGTTCGGTGATCGACTCCCAGGAGGCCAGCACCACGATCACCGTGATGAAGGCGGTCAGCGGCACAAACCAGAAGGAGATGCCATCCACGCCCAGGTAGTAGTTGATACCAAAGCGTGGAATCCAGGAGGCCTTCTCGACGAACTGCATCGCCGAGGTGCCCAGCTGGAAGCCGGTGTACAAGGGCAGCGTCACCAGCAGCCCGATCAGCGCACCGACCAGTGCGATCCAGCGCACCATCTTGGCATGCTCTTGCTTGCCAAGGGCCAGCAAGGCAGCGCCAAAGACGATGGGCGTCCAAATTGCAAGACTCAACAATCCCATTTTTCTTCTTCCTTACTTGTTGAGCAGCACGAAGTACGTCATGGCCAGGAAGATACCCAGAATCATGACCAATGCGTAGTGGTACACATAACCCGTCTGCAGCCAGCGCACCAGAGCGGAGATGCGGCCAACCACCTTCCAGGAACCGTTGACGATCAGGCCATCGATCAGACCCTGGTCGCCCACCTTCCAGAACACACCGCCCAGCACGCGCGAGCCGCGGGCGAAGATGTTTTCGTAGACCCAGTCCACACCGTACTTGCCTTCCAGCACCTGGTATAGACCAATCTTTTCGCTGATGCGCTTGATGGCGGCAGGAATCTGGGGCATGACCATGTAGAACACATAGGAGGTCACCACACCAGCCAGCGCCAACCAGAACGGCGCAGCGGTGAAGCCGTGCAGTGCCATCGGAATCCAGCCGTGGATCTTCTCGGCCAGCTCGGCCATTGCGCCGTGCTTGCTGCCATCCACATAGATGACGCCCTTGAAGAAATCACCGAACAGCATCGGCATCAGCGCAATCGCACCGATCACCACCGAAGGGATCGCCAGCAGCACCAGCGGCAGGGTCACCACCCAAGGCGACTCATGCGGCTTGGCATCGTGGCCATGGCCGTGGTGGTCGTCATGACCATGGTGGTCATCGTGGTGGGCATCGGGGTTCTGGTCGTAGCGCTCTTTACCGTGGAACACGATGAAGTACAGGCGGAACGAGTAGAACGCGGTGATGAACACACCGGCCAGCACCGCAAAGTTGGCAAAGCCGGCGGCAGGCAGGTTCGAGGCGTGTACCGCTTCGATGATCGCGTCCTTCGAGTAGAAGCCCGAGAAGAACGGCGTACCGATCAGTGCCAGGTTACCCAGCAGGAAGGTGATCCAGGTGATGGGCATGTACTTGCGCACGCCACCCATCCAGCGGATGTCCTGGTTGTGGTGCATGCCCATGATGACCGAGCCGGCTCCGAGGAACAGCAGCGCCTTGAAGAACGCGTGGGTCATCAGGTGGAACACGGACACCGAGTAGGCCGACACGCCCAGCGCAATGGTCATGTAACCCAGCTGCGACAAGGTGGAGTACGCGATCACGCGCTTGATGTCGTTCTGGATGATGCCCAGGATACCCATGAACAGCGCGGTGATCGAGCCAATCACGAGGATGAAGTTCAGCGCGGTATCGGACAGCTCATACAGCGGCGACATGCGCGAGACCATGAAGATACCGGCGGTCACCATGGTGGCCGCGTGGATCAGTGCCGAGATGGGGGTAGGACCTTCCATCGAATCGGGCAGCCAGGCATGCAGCGGGAACTGGGCGGACTTGCCCATCGCACCGATGAACAGGCAGATGCAGATCACCGTCATCAGCGACCAGGTCGAGCCTGGCAAGGTCATGCCGTTCAGCTCCTGGCTCTTGGCGAAGATCTCGGTGTAGTTCAGGGTGCCGGTGTAGGCCGCAATCAGGCCAATGCCCAGGATGAAGCCGAAGTCACCGACACGGTTGACCACAAAGGCCTTCATGTTGGCGAAGATCGCGGTTTCCTTCTTGAAGTAGAAACCGATCAACAGGTACGACACCAGGCCCACCGCTTCCCAGCCGAAGAACAGCTGCAGCAGGTTATTGCTCATCACCAGCATCAGCATGGAGAAGGTGAACAGCGAGATGTACGAGAAGAAGCGGTCGTAGCCTTCGTCTTCTTCCATGTAGCCCATCGTGTAGATGTGCACCATCAGCGACACGAAGGTCACCACGCACATCATCATTGCGGTGATGGAGTCGATCAGGAAACCGATCTCCATCTTCAGCGACCCGACGGTCATCCAGGTGTAGAGCGTCTGGTTGAAGGTCGCGCCTTCAAACACCACGCTCTGGAAAGTCATCGCAGAGATGACGAAGGCAATGAACACACCCAGGATGGTGAGCGTGCGGCTGCCAACGCGGCCGATGCGGTTACCGCCCAAGGCGGTGCCGAAAATGCCTGCCAGCAAAGATCCTGCCAGGGGCGCCAAAGGCACCGCCAACAGTGTTGAAGCAGAAAGGGTTTGACTCATTCTTCTTAACCTTGCAAGTATGGGTGCCTCAACCCTTCAGGGAGTTGAGATCTTCCGCATCAATGGTGGATTTGTTACGGAACAGCAACACCAAGATTGCCAACCCAATTGCCGACTCCGCCGCCGCAACGGTCAGGATGAAGAACACGAAAATCTGGCCGTGCATGTCTCCCAGGTAGTGGGAGAAGGCCACAAAGTTCGTGTTCACCGCCAGCAGCATCAACTCGATGGCCATCAGCAGCACGATCAGGTTGCGGCGGTTCATGAAGATACCGACCACGGACAGCGCGAACAGCATCGCGCCCAACGTCAGAAAATGACCCAGTGTGAGCGTCATACCTTCTTCTCCTCGGCATCAGCAGCAGGCGGCACCAGCGGTGCAGGCGGCTTGCTGGCCTCGACTTTGACCAATTGCAGACGATCTGCAGCACGCACGCGCACTTGCAGCGAGGCATCGATGGCCTTGGAATCCTTGCGCTGGCGCAGGGTCAGGGCAATCGCGGCAATCATCGCCACCAGCAAGATGACCGCAGCCACTTGCACAGGGAACAGATACTCGGTGTAGAGCATGGTGCCCAGCGCCTTGACGTTGCTGTAAGGCACAACATTGCCAGCCGCATCCATCACCGCAGGAATGGCCTTGGGCGCATCAATGGCGCTGAAGCCACCGATCAACACCACACCCATTTCAAAGGCGACGATGGCAAAAATCACCGCTGCGAGCGGGAAATTCTTCCAGAAGTTCTTGCGCAGCTGGTCGATGCGGATATCCAGCATCATCACCACGAACAAGAACAGCACCATGACAGCGCCCAGGTAGACCATCACCAGCACGATGGCCAGGAACTCCGCCTTGAGCAGCAACCAGATACCGGCTGCCTGAGAGAACGCCAACATCAGGTGCAGCACAGCGTGCACCGGATTTGGGGAAGTAACCACTCGGAATGCCGCATACAGCAGCACTACCGAGAACAGATAGAAAAAACCAGTTGTGACATCCATGTGGGGCTCTTTTCGATCAGTCTCCAAGTGCCGCGTTAGCGGTACTTTGCGTCCGCAGCCTTGGCTGCAGCAATTTCAGGTTCGTAACGGTCGCCCACGGCCAGCAGCATTTCCTTGGTGAAGTACAGGTCGCCGCGCTTCTCGCCGTGGTATTCCAGAATCTGGGTTTCCACAATGGAGTCAACGGGGCAGCTTTCTTCACAGAAGCCACAGAAAATGCACTTGGTCAGGTCGATGTCGTAGCGGGTGGTGCGGCGCGAGCCGTCATCACGCACATCCGACTCGATCGTGATCGCCATAGCAGGGCAAACGGCTTCGCAGAGCTTGCAGGCGATGCAACGCTCTTCGCCGTTTTCATAACGGCGCAGCGCGTGCAGGCCACGGAAGCGCGGAGACAGAGGCGTCTTCTCTTCCGGGAACTGGACCGTGATCTTGCGCGCAAAGGTGTAGCGGCCGGTCAGGGCCATGCCCTTCAACAACTCCCAGAGCATGAAGCTCTTGAAGAAATCCTTCACCGAGAAAGAGCGGGGAGAAACTGCAGTAGTCATGTTGTATTTCTCCGCTTATTTCCAGATGTTCCATGGCGACAGCAACCAGCCGCCGACAAAGACCAGGAACACCAAGGTCACGGGGATGAAGATCTTCCAGCCCAGACGCATGATCTGGTCATAGCGGAAACGTGGGAAGGTAGCGCGAATCCAGATGAACATCGACACGACCAGGAAGGTCTTGGCGGCCAGCCAGATCCAGCCCGGGATGAAGGACAGGAAATCGAACGGTGGCAACCAGCCGCCCAGGAACATGATCACGGCCAGGATCGAGACCAGCCACATGCTCGCGTACTCCGCCAGGAAGAACACGGCAAAGCCCATGCCCGAATATTCCACCATGTGACCGGCCACGATTTCCGCTTCGCCTTCAACGACGTCGAAGGGGTGGCGGTTGGTCTCGGCCACGGCCGAGATCAGGTAGACGATGAACATCGGGAACAGCGGCAGCCAGTTCCAGGACAGGATGCTGGCACCGGACGATGCCATCATGCCCCGGCCCTGGGCCAGCACGATCTCGGTCAGGTTCATGCTGCCGGTGACCATGATGACCACCAGGAAACAGAAGCCCATCGCGATTTCATAGCTCACCATCTGGGCCGATGCGCGCAGCGCACCGAGGAAGGCGTACTTGGAGTTCGATGCCCAGCCGGCGATGATCACGCCATAGACTTCGATCGAGGTAATCGCCATCACCAGCAGCAGGCCCACGTTGACGTTGGCCAGGGCCACATCGGGGCCGAAGGGGATGACCACCCAGGCGGCCAGCGCAGGCATGATCGCCATGATCGGGCCCAGGCGGTAGAGGCCGGAGCTGGCAGCCGTTGGCGTGATGATTTCCTTGGTCATCAGCTTGAGGCCGTCGGCCAGAGGCTGGAGCAGACCAAAAGGACCGACCCGGTTAGGGCCGTAACGCACCTGCATGAAGCCCAGGAGCTTGCGCTCCCACAGCGTCAGGTAGGCGACGGCGCCCATCAGCGGCAAAACGATGCACAGAATCTTGATCAGGTTCCAGAGCACAGGCCAGACCAGGGTCGCCCACCAGCCCGCTGCGATCAGGGTCAGACCGCCGTTGTAGATTGCGTCGATCATGCTGCCACCACCTCCGAGGATTGGCGGGCATCCGCCGTCATTTGCAACGCAGGCGCGCGGCGCACGATGCCATCGAGTTGGTAGATGCTGGCAACCACCGGATCTTGACCCGCAGGCGCCGATACCGCCATGTTGGTCTTGGTGCTGTTGGACAGCAGGTCCGCAGGCACCTGGCCTTGCGAGCCGGTGGCCACGGCCAGCACGTCTTGCGAGGAGTCAAAGTCCATGCCTGCAGCGTCCAGCAGATTGCCCAGCACGCGCAGCACCTTCCAACCGGGACGGGTATCGCCCAGCGGCTTGACCACGGCGTGGAAGCTCTGCACACGACCTTCGGCATTCACAAACGAGCCCGAGGTCTCGGTGAACGGCGCGATCGGCAGCATGACATCGGCGATGTCCATGTTCGCCTTGAAGGGGCTCAGGCTGACCACCATCTCGCAACCTTGCAGCGACTGGCTGCCAGCAGCCGTGTCGAATGCAGGTTCGCAGTTGAGCAAGATTGCTGCCTTGATGCCGCCGGCGAGCATCTCGCCCGCATGCATGCCATGGGCCTGGGGCACAGCACCCACCCATTGTGCGCCCACGGTGTTGGCCGCTTCGGTGAGGAAGCCGACCGTTGCACCGGTTTGTGCGCCAATCCAGTTGGCAATCGACAGCAAGGTGCTGGCTTGTGCATGGTGCGCCACCGCATTGCCCAGCAAGATCGCCTTTTGCTCGCCGTTTTGCAGCGCGCGGGCGATCTCGATGGCCTCAGGCGTCACCGTACCGGCATTGTTAGGCGCTTCCACACCCTTGGACTGGGCGAGGGCCGCTGCCACGGAGGACAGCGCATAGGCCCACTGCGCAGCAGGTGCGATCACCTGGTGTGCCAGCGGAATGGCCAGATCAAAAGCCTGGGACTGGAGGGCGGTCACCACCGCGCCCTTGCGGGCAGCTTGGCGGATACGCTGGGCAAACAGCGGATGCTCCTTGCGCACATTCGAGCCCACGATCAAGACCGTGTTCAGGTCCGACAGCGAAGCGACCGAGCGGCCCAGCCAGCGCACACCGTCCGCCTTGGCGAAATCGGCATTGCGCAGGCGGTAGTCCACGTTCTGGCTGCCCAACGAGCGCAGCAGTTCACCGGACAGGAACAGCTCTTCGAGCGTGCTGTGCGGGCTGACCAGCGCACCCAGGGCGCTGGCGCCATGATCGCGCTGCACGCTCTTGATGCCATTGGCCACGTATTCCAGCGCAGCTTGCCAGCTCACTTCGAGCCATTGACCGCCCTGCTTGATCATCGGCGCGGTCAGGCGCTCTTCACCGTTCAGCGCTTCGTAGGAGAAGCGGTCACGGTCGGCAATCCAGCATTCGTTGACGGCGTCGTTCTCGAAAGGCACAACGCGCATCACCTTGTTGTTCTTGACCTGGACGATCAAGTTGGCACCGGTGGAATCGTGTGGCGAGACCGACTTGCGGCGCGACAGCTCCCAGGTACGGGCGCTGAAGCGGAAAGGCTTGCTCGTGAGCGCGCCCACGGGGCAGATGTCGATCATGTTGCCCGACAGCTCGGAGTCCACCGTATCGCCCACGACTGTGGTGATCTCGGCGTGCTCGCCGCGGTTGACCATGCCCAGCTCCATGATGCCCGAGACTTCTTGCCCGAAGCGCACGCAGCGGGTGCAGTGGATGCAACGGCTCATCTCTTCCATGGAGATCAGCGGGCCCACGTTCTTGTGGAACACCACACGCTTTTCTTCGTCGTAGCGCGAGCTGCTGGCACCGTAGCCGACTGCCAAGTCTTGCAACTGGCATTCACCGCCCTGGTCGCAGATGGGGCAATCCAGTGGGTGATTGATGAGCAGGAATTCCATCACCGACTTCTGGGCCTTGATCGCCTTGTCCGAGGTGGTGCGCACGATCATGCCTTGCGTCACCGGCGTGGCGCAGGCCGGCATGGCCTTGGGCGCCTTCTCGACGTCCACCAGGCACATGCGGCAGTTCGCCGCGATCGACAGTTTCTTGTGGTAGCAGAAGTGAGGAATGTACTTGCCCGCCGCATCGGCCGCATGCATGACCATGCTGCCTTCCGCGACCTCGACCTTCAGGCCGTCTATTTCAATTTCAACCATATGCTCACTCGCGATCAGGAAGAAGCAGCGGTCTGCTTTTCAGCAGCGTTGATCTTTGCTTCGAATTCATGGCGGAAATGCTTGATCATGGCGCGTACCGGCATCGCAGCTGCATCGCCCAATGCGCAAATCGTGCGCCCCATGATGTTGCCGGCTACCGAGTCCAGCTTCTCCAGATCCTCGGGGCGGCCGTGGCCGTGCTGGATGCGGTCGACCATGCGCCACAGCCAGCCCGTGCCTTCACGGCAAGGGGTGCACTGTCCGCAGGATTCGTGCTGGTAGAAGTAGGACAGGCGCAGCAGGCTCTCGACCATGTCGCGCGAGTCGTCCATCACGATGACGGCACCCGAGCCCAGCATCGAGCCGGCCTTGGAGATGGAGTCATAGTCCATCGTGCAGGCCATCATGATGTCGGCAGGCAGTACGGGGGCCGACGATCCGCCAGGGATCACGGCCTTGAGCTTGCGACCGGTGCGCACACCGCCCGCCAGCTCCAGCAAGGTGGAGAACGGCGTACCCATCGGCACTTCGTAGTTGCCGGGCTTGTTCACGTCACCGCTGACCGAGTAAATCTTGGTGCCGCCGTTGTTGGGCTTGCCGCATTCCAGGTAGGCCTGGCCACCGTTGCGGATGATCCAGGGAACGGCCGCAAAGGTTTCGGTGTTGTTGATCGTCGTGGGCTTGCCATACAGACCAAAGCTGGCCGGGAATGGTGGCTTGAAACGGGGCTGGCCCTTCTTGCCTTCGAGCGATTCGAGCAAGGCGGTTTCTTCGCCGCAGATGTAGGCGCCAAAACCATGGTGGGCATGCAGCTCGAAGCTGAAATTGCTGCCCATGATGTTGTCACCCAGGAAGCCGGCGGCACGCGCCTCTTCCAGTGCAGCTTCAAAGCGTTCGTAGACCTGGAAGATCTCGCCGTGGATGTAGTTGTAACCCAGCGAGATACCCATCGCATACGCAGCAATCGCCATGCCTTCGATGACGATGTGCGGGTTGAACATCAGGATGTCGCGGTCCTTGCAGGTACCGGGCTCGCCCTCGTCCGAATTGCACACCAGGTGCTTCTGGCCGGGGAAGTTGCGGGGCATGAAGCTCCACTTCAGACCGGTGGGGAAGCCTGCACCGCCGCGGCCACGCAGGCCGGACTCTTTCATCGTGGCAATGACCTGGTCCTGGGTCAGACCCTCGCCACCATCCTTGCCCAGCAGCTTGCGCAGGGCCTGGTAGCCGCCGCGTGCTTCGTAGTCCTTGATCGACCAGTTCGTGCCATCCAGACCTGCATAGATCTGGGGTTCGATGTGGCGGTCGTGGAAGCAGGTTTCCACGCCGGTGGCCTGGAACTGCGTCAAAATTTGAGCGGCTGTCGTCACTGGGTGTCCTCCGCTGCGCGCAAGCCGGTCATGAGCTGATCGAGCTTTTCGTTGTCCATGAAACTGCACATGTGGCGGTCATTGACCAGCAGCACCGGTGCATCGGCGCAAGCGCCCAGGCATTCGGACTGCTCGATGGTGAACACGCCATCGGCGGTGGTATCACCCATCTTGATGCCCAGCTTGTCTTCCAGGTGCTTGAGCGCCTCGCGGCCACGGCGCAGCTGGCAAGGCAGGTTGGTGCACACGCTCAACTTGTACTTGCCCACCGGGTGCTGGTTGTACATGTTGTAGAAGGTGGTCACTTCATGCACGGCGATCTCGGGCATCTCCAGGTACTCGGCGATCACCGCCTCGCTCTCCTGGCTGACCCAGCCTTGCTCCTGCTGCACGATAGACAGGCAAGCCATGACGGCCGACTGCTTCTGCTCTGCCGGATACTTGGCAACTTCGCGGGCAAAGCGTGCTTTTGTTGCTTCGGTAATCATCGGTCAACGTCTCCAAACACGATGTCCAAGGTGCTCAGCACCATCACGGCATCGGCCAGCATGTGGCCACGGCTCATTTCATCGAGCGCCGAGAGATGCACAAATCCTGGTGGACGAATCTTCAGGCGGTAAGGCTTGTTGGCACCATCGCTGATCAGGTAGATGCCGAATTCGCCCTTGGGGTGTTCCACCGATGCATAAGCCTCGCCCTCAGGCACTTTGAAGCCTTCGGTGAACAGCTTGAAGTGGTGGATCAGCTCTTCCATGTTGGACTTCATGGCTTCGCGATCGGGAGGTGCCACCTTGTGGTTGTCGGTGATGACCGGACCGGGGTTGGCACGCAACCAGTCCACGCACTGCTTGATGATGCGGTTGGACTCGCGCATCTCGGCGATGCGCACCAAGTAGCGGTCATAGCAGTCGCCGGTCTTGCCCACAGGGATGTCGAAATCCATGCGGTCATAGACTTCATAAGGCTGCGACTTGCGCATGTCCCAGGCCAGGCCCGAGCCACGCAGCATCGGGCCGGTCAGGCCCAGGTTCATCGCGCGGTCGATATCGACCACGCCGATGCCCACATTGCGCTGCTTCCAGATGCGGTTGTCGGTCAGCAGGGTTTCGTATTCGTCCACGCACTTGGGGAAACGTGCGGTGAAGTCATCGATGAAGTCGATGAGCGAACCTTGGCGGTTGCGGTTCATCTGCTCGATGGCCTTGGCATTGCGCACCTTGCTGGCCTTGTACTGCGGCATGCTCTCGGGCAGATCGCGGTACACGCCACCTGGACGGAAGTAGGCTGCGTGCATGCGCGCGCCGGAGACGGCTTCGTACATGTCCATCAGGTCTTCACGTTCACGGAAGCTGTAGATCAGGATGGTGGAGCTGCCGCCGTCATTGCCCGAAGAGCCCAGCCACATCAGGTGGTTCATGACGCGGGTGATTTCGGAGAACATCACGCGGATGTATTGCGCGCGGATCGGCACTTCCAGGCCCAGCAGCTTTTCAATAGCCAAGCAGTAGGCGTGCTCGTTGCTCATCATCGAGCAGTAATCCAGCCGGTCCATATAGGGCAGCGACTGGATGAAGGTCTTGCTCTCCGCCAGCTTCTCGGTGGCGCGGTGCAGCAGACCGATATGCGGGTCTGCACGTTGCACCACTTCACCATCGAGCTCCAGCACCAAACGCAGCACGCCGTGTGCTGCAGGATGCTGGGGACCGAAGTTGAGTGTGTAGTTTTTGATTTCAGCCATGGTTCTTCATCGTGAGGACAGAGCGCCTCAGTGCAGGCCTCCGTAATGGTCTTCACGAATAATGCGGGGCGTGATCTCGCGCGGCTCGATCGACACCGGCTCGTAGATCACCCGGCCTTGCTCGGCGTCGTAACGCATTTCCACATGGCCCGACAGCGGGAAATCCTTGCGGAAAGGGTGACCGATAAAGCCGTAATCCGTCAGGATGCGGCGCAGGTCGTCATGGCCTTCGAAGACGATGCCAAACAGGTCAAAGGCTTCGCGCTCCAGCCAGTTGGCCGAGGCCCAGATCTGGCTGAGGGTGTCGAGCACCGGGAAATCATCGTCCTGGCAGAACACGCGCACACGCACGCGCTGATTCAGGCGGATCGACAGCAGGTGGGAGACCACGGCAAATCGCAGGCCATCGGTGCCCACATCCTTGTAGGCGGAGTAATCCACGCCGCACAGGTCCATCAGCATCTCGAATTGGCATTCGGGCGCATCGCGCAGCAGCTGCATGGCCTGCAGGTAGTTGGCCGCCGAGACCTCCACGGTCACTTCACCCAGTGCCAGGGTCACCGAGCGCGCCTTGTCACCCAGCACGCGGGCGATCGTCTCTTGCAGCACGCTAGGCTGTATCTGTTCAACACTCATCACAACTCCTAAGCGCGCGCAATGGTATGGGTGCGGCGGATTTTTTGCTGCAGCTGGATGATGCCGTAGATCAGCGCCTCTGCCGTGGGCGGGCAGCCGGGCACGTACACATCCACGGGAACAATGCGGTCGCAGCCACGAACCACCGAGTAGCTGTAGTGGTAGTAACCACCACCGTTGGCGCAGGATCCCATCGAGATCACCCAACGCGGCTCGGCCATCTGGTCGTAGACCTTGCGCATGGCGGGCGCCATTTTGTTGCACAAGGTGCCAGCCACAATCATCAAGTCAGCCTGGCGGGGGCTGGCACGGAAGACTTCGGCGCCGAAACGGCCGATGTCGTAACGCGCAGCGGCCGCGTGCATCATTTCGACGGCGCAGCATGCCAAACCAAACGTCATGGGCCAGATCGACCCAGTCTTGGCCCAGTTCACCACCGAGTCATAGCTCGTGGTGACGAAGCCCTTCTCCAACACACCTTCAATCATCGTGTACCTTTTTGATTTCCGGTTATTCCCAGGTCAGCGCGCCCTTTTTCCATTCATAGGCGAAACCCACCACCAGAATGGCCAAGAACACGAGAACCGCGATAAAACCAGGCATTCCCACTTCATGCAGCGAGACCGCCCATGGGAAGAGGAACGCAATTTCTAAGTCGAAGAGAATGAAAAGAATGGCGACGAGGTAGTAACGCACATCGAATTTCATGCGCGCGTCTTCAAAGGCCTCAAAGCCGCATTCGTAAGGGGAGTTTTTCGCCGCGTTCGGGCGATTCGGTCCGAGGATGTAGCCTATGACCAGGGGACCCAGGCCAACGCCCGCTCCCACCAGGATAAACAAAAGGACCGGGAGGTATTGTTCGATGCTCATCTTGATGTCTACTCACCGCAGGAGCCAACCCAGGTAAGCACAAGACGCGACCCAGGCAGGCCTTTTATTGTGTTGGTGCCGTCGGCGAGACTCGAACTCGCACAGCTTTCGCCACTACCCCCTCAAGATAGCGTGTCTACCAATTTCACCACGACGGCTGATTTGACTTGACTGGCAAGCATCGATTGCTTTTGAAACAATCTGCTCACCAGACAGACTCAGATTCTACTCTGGAAAAACCCTGATCACAGGGTTTCCATTCAAATAGTTGAGTTATTTGGCGGCTGGCTCAGCCGGTGCGGCAGGCGCCGCAGCAGGTACGGAGGCATCAGCAGCAGGGGCAGCCGGAGCAGCAGCAGGCACCGATGCATCCGCAGCCGGGGCTGCAGCAGGTGCAGCGGCAGGCGCTGGCGTGGAGGCGGGAGGAATCGTGGTATCCACAGGTGCGCTCGACTGGGGAATCGTCGCTGCCGGGCCTTCCAGCACGCTGCCTGCCGTGTTGGGACGGGCATTGCTCAGGTAAGCCAGACCCAGGGTCGTGACAAAGAACACCGCCGCCAGCACGCCGGTGCTGCGCGACAGGAAATTGGCGCTACCCGAGGCACCGAACAGGCTGCCTGCGCTGCTACCGCCACCAAAGGCGGCGCCCGCGTCAGCACCCTTGCCATGCTGCACGAGCACCAGGCCAATCATGACCAATGCCGCCAGCATTTGAATCGTCAACAGAATCGTTACCATCATCTACCCTTTTATCAAAACTAGGTCGTTGCCTACTGCTTGCTTATCAAACAGCGGCTGCAATAATCTTCAGAAAATCCTGGGCCTTCAGCGAGGCGCCACCGATCAATCCACCGTCAATATCGGGCTGCGCCAGCAGTTGCTCGGCGTTGCCCGCATTCATGCTGCCACCATACAGCACCTGCACCTTGGCGGCTTGCGTGCTGGCCGCTGCCAGTTGCGCGCGCAACACAGCATGCACGGCCTGCGCCTGCTCGGGGCTGGCGGTCTTGCCGGTACCAATCGCCCAAACCGGCTCATAGGCCACGACGATTTCCGTCACGCAGGCGCCCACGGTATGGATCACCGCCGCCAGTTGGCGCTTGACCACGGCCTCGGTCTGCCCGGCTTCGCGCTCGGCCAGAGTCTCGCCCACGCAGACAATCGGCGTGATGCCAGCGGCCAGCGCCTTTTGCGCCTTGGCTGCCACCAGCGCATCGGTCTCGCCATGGTACTGGCGGCGCTCGGAATGGCCGACCAGCGCATAGCGCACACCGCAATCCCGCAGCATCGGAGCCGACACCTCACCGGTATAGGCACCGGCATCGTGCGCCGACACATCCTGCGCTGCCAGCGCAATGGCAGAGCCTTGCAACAAGCCCTGCACCTGGCCGATATATACAGCAGGCACGGCCACGGCTACATCGCAGGCCGGTTGGCCCAGGCCTTGCAGCAGCTCGGCCAGCAAGGCCTGGTTGGCAGCGAGGCTGCCGTTCATTTTCCAGTTTCCAGCAATCAGTTTTTTCACAATAGATCCCAGGTCAGCACGATCTTGCCGATATGTTGGTTGGACTCCATCAGCGCATGCGCTTGGCTGGCATGCGCTGCGCTGAATTGGCTGTGGATGATGGGGCGCACCTTGCCAGCAGCCAACAGCGGCCAGACCTTGGTCTGCAAGGCCTTGGCAATGGCCGCCTTGAAGGCCACCGGGCGCGGACGCAAGGTCGATCCGGTGATCTGCAAACGGCGGCGCAGCACCAGGCCGGCATTGAACTCGGCCTTGATGCCGCCTTGCACAGCGATGATGACCAGGCGGCCATCTTCGGCCAGCGCCTCGACCTCACGGGCCACATAGTCGCCCGCAACCATGTCCAAGATCACATCCACACCCTTGCCAGCGGTGATGCGCGCCACTTCGGCGACAAAATCCTGGCTGCGGTAGTTGATGGCCTCGTCGGCACCCAGCGCCAGGCAGGCCTGGCATTTTTCGTCGGAGCCTGCGGTCACGATCACCTTGGCACCAAAGGCCTTGGCCAGCTGGATGGCGGTCACGCCAATGCCACTGCTGCCGCCCTGGATCAGCAAGGTCTCGCCAGGCTGCAGCGCACCCCGGTCAAATACATTGCTCCAGACGGTGAAGAAGGTCTCGGGCAGGCAAGCCGCCTCCACATCCGTCAAACCTTCGGGCACCGGCAGGCACTGGGCGACGGGCGCTACGCAGTACTCTGCATAACCACCACCCGCCACCAGCGCGCATACGCGGTCGCCCAGCTTCAGGCCCTGCTCGGCCATGGCCGCAGCATCGCCTGCCACCACCACACCCGCCACCTCCAGACCGGGAAGGTCCGAGGCACCCGGGGGCGGTGCGTAATGTCCTTTGCGCTGAATCACATCCGGGCGGTTCACACCACTGGCGACCACGCGAATGCACAGCTCACCCTGCCCCGCTTGCGGCACAGGGCGCTCTCCCAGCTTCAATACCTGCGGATCACCAAAGGCGGTGATCTCGACTGCACGCATCTTGTCCACGCTTGTTTCCTCAGCAAATCACCATTCGCACGCTTATAAAGCAGAAAAACGCACCCAGCGTCTCAAAGACATCTGGGTGCGTACAACCGATTATTGCTGTTGTTGCTGCTGCTGGTCGTTGTTGTCGCCTTCAACGCGCGGCTCGCGGGGTTCGCGGTGCTGGCGCGGAGCGCGATCACCACGGTCACCGCGGTCGCCACGATCACCACGGGGTTCACGTGGCTCACGCTCTGGCATGCCTGCTGGGCGGTCCAGCAGTGCCTTCATCGACAGCTTGACACGGCCCTTTTCGTCCGTCTCCAGCACCTTGACCTTGATGACCTGGCCTTCGGTCAGATAGTCGGTCACCTTTTCCACGCGCTCGTGAGCGATCTGGCTGATGTGCAGCAGACCATCCTTGCCGGGCAGCAGGTTCACCAGTGCACCGAATTCCAGAATCTTGACGATCGGGCCTTCGTAGATCTTGCCGATTTCGACTTCGGCGGTGATCTCTTCGATGCGGCGCTTGGCTTCGTCAGCCTTGGCAGCGTCGGTCGCGGCGATGGTGATGGTGCCATCTTCCTCGATGTTGATCTGGGTGCCGGTCTCTTCGGTCAGCGCACGGATGGTGGAGCCGCCCTTACCGATCACATCACGGATCTTCTCGGGGTTGATCTTCATCGTGTACAGCTTGGGCGCAAACGACGAGACCTCGGCCTTGGCTTCGCCCATGGCTTCTTGCATCTTGCCCAGGATGTGCATGCGCGCTTCCTTGGCTTGTGCCAGTGCCACTTGCATGATTTCCTTGGTGATACCTTGGATCTTGATGTCCATCTGCAGCGCGGTGATACCGTTGGTGGTACCGGCTACCTTGAAGTCCATGTCACCCAGATGATCTTCGTCACCCAGGATGTCGGTCAGCACAGCAAACTTGTTGCCGTCCTTGATCAGACCCATGGCAATACCAGCCACGTGGGCCTTCATCGGCACACCGGCGTCCATCATCGACAGGCAGCCGCCGCAGACCGAAGCCATCGACGAGGAACCGTTCGATTCGGTGATCTCCGACACCACGCGGATGGTGTAGGGGAACTCTTCCTTCGACGGCAGGCAAGCGGCCAGAGCGCGCTTGGCCAGACGGCCGTGGCCGATTTCGCGGCGCTTGGTCGAACCCATGCGACCCACTTCGCCGGTGGCAAAGGGAGGCATGTTGTAGTGGAACAGGAAGCGGTCTTCAAACTCGCCAGACAGGGCGTCGATACGCTGGGCATCGCGCTCGGTGCCCAGGGTGGAGATCACCAGCGCCTGGGTTTCACCACGGGTGAACAGGGCCGAGCCGTGGGTGCGTGGCAGCAGGGACGAGCGGATCTCGATAGGACGCACGGTGCGGGTGTCACGGCCATCGATACGGGGCTCACCAGCCAGAATCTGCGAGCGCACGATGCCAGCTTCGATGTCGAACAGCATGCCATCGACCTTGACGCCGTCAAAGGCCACGCCTTGCTCATTCAGGCCAGCCTTCACAGCGGCATAAGCCTGGCGGCAAGCCAGCGTACGGGCTTGCTTGTTGCGCAGCTGGTAAGCGTCGCGCAGGGCGACATCGCCCAGCTCGCCGACCTTGGCGATCAGGGCTTCATCCTTGGCAGGAGCGGCCCAGTCCCAGGTGGGCTTGCCGGCTTCGCGCACCAGCTCATGGATCACGTTGATCGCCACTTGGCTTTGCTCATGGCCATAGACCACGGCGCCCAGCATCACTTCTTCAGGCAGTTGCTGTGCTTCGGACTCGACCATCAGCACAGCGGCTTCGGTGCCCGCCACCACCAGGTCCATCAGCGAATCCTTGCGCTGGGTCTGGCCGGGGTTGAGCACGTATTCGCCATTGATGTAACCCACGCGGGCAGCACCGATAGGGCCATTGAAAGGAATGCCCGAGATCGACAGTGCAGCGGACACGGCGATCAACGCAGCGATGTCGGCATCCACTTCTGGGTTCAGCGAGATGGTGTGGATGACCACATGCACGTCGTTGAAGAAACCTTCGGGGAACAGCGGGCGGATCGGACGGTCGATCAGGCGGCTGGTCAGGGTTTCGTGTTCGCTGGGCTTGGCTTCGCGCTTGAAGAAGCTGCCGGGGATCTTGCCTGCGGCGTAGGTCTTCTCAATGTAATCAACGGTCAGCGGAAAAAAGTCCTGACCGGTCTTGGCGATCTTGGAGCCCACCACCGTGGCCAGCACGACGGTATCGTCAATGTTGACCAGCACCGCGCCCGAAGCTTGGCGCGCGATTTCACCCGTTTCCATGGTGACCGTGTGCTGGCCCCACTGGAAAGTCTTGGTGACTTTGTTGAATATGGACATAGATTGCTCCTGGTTAAACGGCCAAAAACCTGTCGGTTTTCAGCAGGAGCCGGCATTCAGAACACGATGCCATTCCAGGGAGGTTGAAGGCTTCCAACCTGGGGTTCAGCCCCCTTGGAATGACACAGCTTCGCTCTGTTTGCGCGGCGTTGAAGTAAAAAACGCCTGAGCTAGCGGACTAACTCAGGCGTCTCCATCTCACCCTGGGCTTACTTACGCAGGCCCAGCTTAGCGATCAGTGCAGTGTAACGGTCAGCGTCCTTGGACTTGAGGTAGTCCAACAGCTTACGACGACGGCTCACCATGCGCAGCAGGCCGCGACGACCGTGGTGGTCCTTGGCGTGCGTCTTGAAGTGAGGAGTCAGTTCGTTGATACGTGCGGTCAGCAAGCCCACTTGGACTTCTGGGCTGCCAGTATCGGTAGCGGAACGTGCGTTGGCCTTTACAACTTCGGCCTTGATAGATGCGGCGATCATGTGTTTTCCTTATAAGGAACACCGGCTTGCGCTGGCATTCTGGTTACTTGCGTCGCTGCCGGAAAAGCTTGCGACGTGCGTCTTGCACCATGCAAAACCCTGCAATTATACCCAATAACTTCTTTTAGGTTTTTAGCCCCAAAACCGCACCAACGCCGATGCCGCCGCGCCCAGCACCACCACCAGCAAAAACGGCGCGCGCAGCGCCAGCGCGATGATGGCCACCGCCAGCGCAGCCAGGCGGGCATCCAGCACCAACTGCTGGCCGCTGACGAGGGTGTTCATGGCCGTCAAGGCCGCCAGCAGCGCAATCGTCAGCGCCCCTGCCACCCGGGCCATGCGCGGGTGGCGCAGCCAGTGCGCGGGCACACTGTAGCCCAACAGCTTGGTGCCATAGGTCACGGCGCTGGCCAGCAGCACCCATATCCACCAGTGGTTGCCCACCTCTGCCATGGCGTTCATCGTGCGGCCTCCTGCGCGTTGGCGCCCTGCCCGGCCGGGCCGCTGCTGCGCGATCCGTAACCCCAGGCGGCACCCACCACCGCCGCAATCAAGATAGGGACGCCAGGCGCCACCCAGGGCACCGCCAGCATCGCAATGCTGGCAGCGACCACCGCCAGCGCAATCGGCTCCTTGTGCGTCAGGCGCGGCCAGAGCAGGCCCATAAAGGCCGCGACCGCTGCGCCATCCAAGCCCCAGCGCCCGGGGTCGCCCAGGGCATTGCCCAGCAAGGCGCCCGCAGCGGTGAACAGGTTCCACAGCAGGTAGACCCCCACGCCAGCGGTCCAAAAGCCACGCTTTTGCTCGGCTTTCTCGGTTTGCCCCAGGGCCGTGGCCGCAGATTCATCAATCGTCAGCTGCGCCGACAGCAAGCGCCCCAGCCCGCGCGGGCCCAGCAAGGCCGCCATCTGCATGCCGTAAACCGCATTGCGCACCCCCAGCAAGCTGGCAGCGCCCAGGGCCGCAGCCCCGGCACCACCGCCTGCGACCACGCCCACAAACGCAAACTGCGATCCGCCCGTGAACATCAGCAAGCTCAAGGCGCAGGTCTGCCAGACCGACAGGCCCGCAGCCACGCCCAGCGCGCCAAAGGAGATGCCATACAAACCGGTAGCAATGCTGATCGACACGCCCATGCGCACGGCGGGCGAGGACCACAAGCCTGAACTGTTAGAAGCCATGGGCGGCGATTGTAGAGCCTGTTGCTGCGCGATCGCGGCGCCCCCTGTCTCTGCGATGCAGGCGGCTGACCGCGCAAAAAAGCCCGCAGGGCCAGGGGCCGTGCGGGTTGGGATGGTTTCATCCAGGCGCTTAGACGCTTTGCAGGCTGGCGCTGTCGATACCACGCGCCGCCTCTTTCGCCGTCTCGCGGGCGGAGGCCAGTGCCGGCACGCAAACGCCAGCCACCAGGTGGATCAGTGCCTCAGGCACGGCGTTGTAGGCGCCGCGCGGGCCCAGGATATTGATGGAGCCCAGTACCTCGCCGCCATACCAGACGGGGATGTTCAGCACCGCATGCAAGCCCCGGGCGACCAGGTCCTCGGCTTCGGAGAAGACAGTGCGGATGTCCGCCTCATCCCGGCCGATATAGGGCAGGCCCTGGTCCAGCACCCGGGCCGACCAGGGGCCCTTGCCGGTGGCCTTGAAGCCGCCCAGCGGGCTGATGGCCTCGTCGGACGAGTAGATGCGGCGCATCAGCTTTTCTTGCTGCAGGTAGACTAGGCCGGTCAGCAGGCCATAGCCAAACAGCTGCTGGCAGGCCTCCGAGATGGCGGCCCAGTGGCGCTCGGCATCGTTGCTCTGGCCCAGGGTGTGGGCCAGGCGGCCCAGGATATGGGTGGTGCTCATTGCTGAATCCCTTCGAGCGACACGCCGTGGGTGTTCTTGCCGAACAGCAAGATGCCCATGCCGCCGACAAACAGCACGCCGGTCATCATCGCAAACACCCCGCCAAAACCCAGCACCGGGTAAGCAGCGCCCACGATGGTGGGTGACGCAATCGCGCCAATACGTGCCAGCGCCGAGGCCGTTCCCATGCCGGTGGCACGGATCGACGTGGGGTAGATCTCCGAGGTGTAGGTGTACTGGCCGGCAATCACGCCGTTCATGCCAAAGGACAGCAGCATGCTCAGCAGGATGATTTCCTGGTCAGAACTGGCAAAGGCCAGGCCCAGTGCGGACAGGCAAGACACCAGCATGTAGGCCAGGATGGTGTATTTGCGGCCGATCTTGTCATTGAAGTAAGCGGCAGAGTAATAACCGGGGATCTGCGCCAGGTAGATCAGGATGGTGAAGGAGAAGCTCTTGGTGACCGCAAAACCGCGCGCCACCAGCAGGCTGGGAATCCAGACCAGGAAGGCGTAGTAGCAGAACATCACCGTGATCCAGAACACCCAGACCACCAGGGTGGTTTGCAGGTACTGGGGCTTGACCAAGGTCGCCAGCTTGGCCCAGGCGCCTTGCACGGCAGAGTCAGCAGCCTTGGCCGCCAGACTCATCTTCACCGGCTCAGGCAGCGGCTTGCCACTGCTGCGCAGCACCTGCGCTTCAATCTCGGTACAGATCCGGCTGGCCTCTTCATAGCGGCCCACCTCTTCCAACCAGCGGGGGGATTCAAACAGCGCGCGGCGCATCCACAGCAAAAACACCACCGGCACCGAGGCGATGACCATGATCCAGCGCCAGCCGTCGTCACTCATCGGCACGATGAAGTAGCCCAGCAACGCCGACATCACAAAACCAAAGGAGAAGAAGCCCGCCAGCGCGCCGGTGAAACGGCCCCGGTAGCGGCTGCTGACAAACTCGGCCAGGTAAGGCGCCACGATGGCGCCCTCGGCCCCCATGCCCACACCGGCAATCATGCGCAGGATGTAGAACTCATGGAAGTTGGTCGCAAAGGCATTGATGAAGGTGGCCACGCAAAACAGCACCAGCGCCCACATCATCACCACCTTGCGGCCAAAGCGGTCGCCCAGCATGCCCGAGAGCAGCGCGCCCACCAGAAAGCCGACATAGGTGCTGCTGGCAATCCAGCCGGCCTGCAGGCCCGTCAGGCCCCACTGCTCGCGCAGCGACGGCAGGATAAAGGCGATGATGCCCGCATCCAGTGCCTCAAAGGCCAGGCCCAGGCCGCCGATGATGAGCAGGGTGAAATGAAAGCGGCTGAAAGGCAGCCGCTCCAGACGTTCCGAAGCGTTGTACATATTGTTGTTCTCGCGCAAAGGGATTAGCAGGCGTTTTTGTGGATGAAGCCGTCACGCATGATCAGCTTGATCGCTGCGTCATGCTGGGTCAGCACCGAGACATCTTCCAGCGGGTTGCCATCGACCAGCAGCAAGTCCGCATAGGCGTTCTCCACCACTTCGCCCAGCAGGCCTTCGTGGTTCAGAATCTCGGCGCCGATCAAGGTAGCTTGCTGCACCACCTTGGCATGGCCCAGCACCTTGGCGCGCAGCACCAGCTCGTCCGATTGCATGTAGTGCGTCTCGCCCAGCAAGTCGCTGCCAAAACCCATCTTCACGCCGGCGGCGTCCAGCACTTCCAGCGCCTTGAGGCCGTTGGTACGCACCTTGGCAATCTTTTGCACCGATTCATCGGGCAGACCGTACTTGGCACCGTCGTTGGCTAGGCCTTCGTAGGTGATCAGGGTCGGCACCATGTAGGCACCCTTTTCCTGCATCAGCTTGGCGGTGGGTTCATCGACCAGGTTGCCGTGCTCGATGGTGCGCACGCCGCACTGGATGGCACGGGTGATCGCCTGGGGCGTGTACGCATGGGCCATCACATAGGTGTTCGCATTGTGGGCCTCTTCGACGATGGCGGTCAGCTCCGACACCGAAAAGCCCAGGTTGTTGATGGGATCGTTGGGCGAGGCCACGCCACCCGACGCCATCACCTTGATCTGGGTGGCGCCCTTCAAAATCTCTTCGCGCACCGCCAGGCGGCAGGCGTCAACGCCATCCACCACTTTGCCGATATTGCCGATCTTGTAAGCGCAGGAGCAGGGGTCGAGCGTGTCATTGCGCGCCCGAAAATCGCCATGGCCGCCGGTTTGCGACAGCGCCTTGCCGGCGCAGAACAAGCGCGGGCCGGCCACCTGGCGGGTACGCACGCCTTCGGCCAGCGCCCAGTCGGCACCGCCGGCATCGCGCACCGAGGTAAAGCCCCGGTCGATCATGCCCTTCATGATGGGCAGCGCGCGCAGCAATGCCAGCGCATTGGGCAAGTTGGCAACCGCACCCAGGTTGAAGCCCGAAGCCATCACGTGGACGTGGCAGTCGATCAGGCCAGGCATCAAGGTCATCCCCTTGGCATCGATGACGGTGGCATCCGCCGCCTCGAAGTCTTCAGCGCTGATCTTTTCGATCAGACCGTTGCGCACCAAAATGGTATGAGTAGAAGTCAATACGAGATTTCGGGTGTCGAGAATCTTGGCATTGCGGATCAGGGTGGATTGCATAATCGGTTTTGGCGTTCACAGCGCCACAGTTGCCTCTAATGCCCCGAACTCTAGCCAAGCTGCAACAATATGTGGCAATGACATGACGCCATGCATCTGCCAATTTTTTCTACCATCATGAGTGGAGCTCATACCCCATGCGCCGTCGCTGCCCCACGATTTCCGAGCTGAACGCGTTTTTGCTCTCGGCGCAGCACCTGTCTTTCTCCAAGGCCGCCAAGGAGCTGTTTGTCACGCAAAGCGCCATCAGCCGCCACATTGCGGGGCTGGAGGCCTACCTGGGCCACCCGCTGTTCATGCGCCGCAGCCATGGCCTGGCGCTCACCCAGATCGGCGAGAACTACCTCAAGCTCGTGCGCCCGGCGATGGAATCGCTGGAGCGGGCCACCACCCAGGTCATCTCTACCGCGCAGAACGCGCATCTGCTCAGCCTGTCGGTCGCGCCCACCTTTGCGGCCAACTGGCTTTTTCCCCGGCTGGAGAGCTTTCGCGCCAGCAACCCGCACATCGCCATCCACTTTGTGCGCTACAGCACCACCGACAGCGCCGAGACCGGCGATGGCTTTGATGCCTCCATCCAATACGGCTACGGCGACTGGCCGATTGCCGATGCCCAGTACCTGATCGGACGCGAGACCAGCATTGTCTGCTCGCCCAGCTACCTGGCGCAGCACCCTATCCAGCATTTCAGCGACCTCAAGCAGTGCAGCCTGTTGCAGCACATCGAGCTGCCCACCTCCTGGGACGACTGGTTCAACGCCTATGCCGGCCCTTATGAAGGTGCGCGCATCGGCCCCGGCTTCAACCTGTTCACCCTCATCATCCAGGCCGCTATTGCCGGCCTGGGTGTGGCGCTGGTGCCCAGCTGCCTGCTGCAAGAATCGCTCAGCAGCCGCAAGCTGGTCGAGCCACTGGGCCAGCGCTTTGAAAGCCCCCTGGGCTACTACCTCTGCGCACCCAACTGGCGCAGCGACATGGAGAGCTACCAGCGCTTTGGCGAATGGCTGCAGCAAGAATGCCGCCGCCCTCCTACAGCCTCTTGATCTGCAGCGGCAGCACGGCCGCCGCCCCTGGCTCTATGCTGGATTCCATCTGTCACCGAAGGAGTCCCTGTGAAGACCCAGCATTCCCCTTTCAACAAAATTGCCCGCTCGGTTGCCAAGTTCAGCGGCCACCCCGTCTGCTTTGTCGGCGCCCTTGCGGTCATCGTGCTCTGGGCCATCAGCGGCCCGGTTTTTGGTTTCAACGACACCTGGCAGCTGGTGATCAATACCGGCACCACCATCATCACCTTCCTGATGGTGTTCCTGATTCAGTCCACCCAGAACAGCGACACCGAGGCCATGCAGATCAAGCTCGATGAGCTGATCCGTGCGATCGAACCGGCCCGCAACCGCATGCTCTCGCTGGAAGAGCTGGACCAAGACGAGCTGGATGCTTTGCGCAAGGAGTTCGACATCCTGGCGGACAAGGCCCGCCAGGCCGAGAATGCCAAGCCGAGCTGACCACCAGCATCTGAGGCGGGAGGGAGCGATTAAGCCCGCCCGCCGCCCAAGCCTTAACCTTAGCCTTTGTGCTTGTTTTTGGCCCCGCCTTGGCGCGCCTTGAAGCGCGGGTTGCTCTTGCAGATCACATAGATACGGCCACGGCGCTTGACCACCTGGCAATCACGGTGGCGCTTCTTGGCTTCTTTGAGCGAGGACAGAACTTGCATGCAGTGCTTCTCCAAAACAGGAACAGAAGCCAAAATGATAATGCATTCTCATTATCATTTCAACCCTGCATCTTTCGAGGGATGTAAAGCCCTGCATCCGCCAGCCTGGGTTCAGGATTCGCCCACGCTCCCCGTCACCGGCAACACGATGCCCGAGATATAGCTGGAGCAGACCTGCGAGGCCAGAAATACATAGGCGGGGGCGAGTTCCTCGGGCTGGGCGGGCCGGCCCATCTGGGTGTCGGCACCAAATTCGCGCAGGTCCTCGCCGCTTTTGTCGGCCGGGTTCAAAGGCGTCCAGACCGGGCCGGGGGCCACGGCATTGACGCGTATGCCGCGCTCCATCAGGTTCTGCGCCAGCGCCTTGGTAAAGGCATGGATGGCGCCCTTGGTCGCAGAGTAGTCCAGCAGCTGCTTGCTGCCCTTCAGGCCGGTGACCGATCCGGTGTTCACAATCGCGTCGCCGCGCTGCAGATACGGCATGGCGGCCTTCACCATATGGAAGTAGCCAAAGATATTGGTGCGAAAGGTCTCGTCCAGGCGCTCGGTGTTCAGGTCTTCAATATCGGCCGCATGCTGCTGGAACGCCGCATTGTTGACCAGCACATTCAGTGCACCAAACTGCTTGAGCACCTGCTTTACCGCCGTCTCGCAAAACTGCGGATCCTGCACATTGCCGGAGATTGCCAGGCTTTGCCGGCCCTCGTCCTCGATCAAACGGCAGGTCTCCTTGGCATCGTCGTGCTCATTCAAATACAGGATCGCCACATTGGCGCCTTCGCGGGCAAACAGCACCGCCACCGCGCGGCCAATGCCCGAATCCCCGCCGGTGATGACCGCCGTCTTTCCCTCCAGCTTGCCGCTGCCCTGGTAGTTTTCTGCCAGGTAGAGCGGCTGCAGATCCAGCGCTTTTTCATGCCCGGGCTTGGCCAGTTTTTTGGCGGGCATCGGCGGTGTGGGCACCTCATGCCCTGGGCCCGGTGCCGTCTTTTTGCTGCTTTTGTCGTCCTTGCTGCCCTTGGTTTTTTTCGGTGCCTTGGCTGCCTTGGCCGCCTTGTCCCGGGCATCGTTCTTGGTTTGCTGCTCTTGGATGCGCTGCTGCGCAGCCACCACTTCCTCTACCGAGCGCTTGTCCGTCTTGCGCTCTGTCGATGGTTTTTTGGTTTTGCTGGATGGGCTCATGCTGGCACTCCTTGGATATTTAAAAAAATTGAAAAATGAAACGATGGGCGCAATGGCTAAAGCGCTTTCGCTTTAGCTATTGCCATTGCCGTCGCAAACTGCTGCAACACCATGCAGCGCGGCTCTACATGCGCTTACCGGCTAACAAGCTTGTCCGACACACACGCGCTGCAGGCAGGGGTAAAAACAAGGGCAGAAAGGAGGCTGCTATGCCCACCCCTACGACTCCCCCGCAACCCCCGGTGGCGCCACCGCCACCCGATCTGCCCAAGCCCGAGCCCATTGATCCGCCCGATAGCACCTTGCCGATCGAGGAGCCCGGGAACGAGCCACCGGTCAAAGACCCGGAGCCGGTTTAGGCAGACATACCAACAGGCCAGCACACCGCAAGGTGGCTGGCCTGTTTTGCATGCCTACTTTTTCTTGGCAGCGGCATTGCGTTTGCGGGTAGCGGCCGCCTTTTTGGCCGATGCCGACCGCGCCTCGGGGCTGCGGCTAGCAGCCGCCTTTTTGGCAGCTGCCGAGCGCACGGCGGCAAGCCGCGATCCTGGCCCGGTCGCCTTGCCCCGGCCTGATCCGGAGAGCTTGCCGCCCCCCGTTTCCTTGTTCACCGTGGCCCAGGCGCGTGCAGCGGCTTCGTCTTCCGACACGCCTTTTTTCTCGTAGCTTTTCTCGATATGGCGGGCCATGCGTTTTTGCTTATCGGTATAAGCAGATTTATCTCCTTGGGGCATCACGGATCTCCTTGGGTAATGCGTTGAGGCGAGGTGGCGCGGGATGGATGGACCTTACTGCGATGGATCACCATCGGCAGGCGGCCCGCCACCACCTGGTTGGGGCTTTTTGGGGGTACTGGGTACGGGCTTTTGCGCCTGGGGCAACGCAAACGCCTTGTACATGTGCTGCATCGTGTGCATGGCATCCTCCTGATACGGGTTGAAGCTTTCAGCGTAGCGCTGCCGCCAAAGCTGCCATGTGGGAGAAATGCTTTGCTGTACCTTGTTCCGCTTCACACATGGCGTAACGGCGATGCGCGTACCTTGGCGTGCTACCGGGGCCTACACGCCAGCGCTGAGGTGCTTGCCACACTGGGCTTTTGCCAAGGGCTTGCTTGCACAGGCAGCCAGGCCCGCCACAGGAGGACGACCATGCCCCAGCCCTACGACCCCAGCCAATCCCATACCCAGCCCCCTATCCCAGGCCAGCCGCAACCCGCGCCGGGTGAGCCGGGTACGTACGAGCCCAGCCCCCTGCACCCCTACCCGGGCAACCCACAGCATCCGTATCCGAGTGAGCCGGTACACCCCTACCCCGGCAACCCCGAGCACCCCTACCCCGGCACGCAGCCAGACCCGGCGCCTGATACGACGACGAGCTAGTCAGTGTGTGGGGATGCAGCGCTTGAGGGGCTGCCGATAGAGGCTTATTTCTGCGTGGCCTGCAGCAGATCCAGCCGGCGCTGCACTTGGTCGGCCAGCGCCGTATCGCCCAGCTCTCGGGCCAGGCGTTGCTGGTTGATCAGCCAGGCCATCACTGCACGGCGCCAGCCCTGCGCAGAGGCGGTATCGACCGCCTGGGTGACGATGGCCATAGACACCGGCCCGCGCACCGCCAGCACGCCGGCAGCAACCAGGCGCGACAGCGGGTCTTCAATGGCAGCCAGCGAAGCGGCTGCCTGCTCCGGCGCCAAGGGCGCCACCGCCTGTTGCGCCTTGGGCAGCAGGGCCACATCAGCAGCAGCCAGTTGGCCAGCTAGATAGCGGGCATAGGCCTGCTCGGCATCGGCGGCATCCTGGGCCAGCGCCTCAAAGCCGGTGCAAGGGGCAGCATCCAAGGCAGCCACTTGCGCGGCGCAGCGCGCCAGCTCCAGCCGGGCCAGCAGATCGGGCCTGGCTGTGCGGGCGACCTCGTCACGTGCACGCCTCCATTCGGCATCGGCCACCCGGCTGTTGCCAGACAGATAAGCATCGGTCGCGCGCTCGGCAGCGCCTTGCTCGTTGATGGCCCAGTCAGGCGCCTTTTTGCTGCTGGCGCAGCCGCCCAGCACAGCGGCGGCCAGCAGTGCGGCGGCCAGGCGGGTGGTCATAGTCATCGTGGTGCTCATGGCAGTCGCACCTCGGCATCTTTTTTGGCAAACGGCCATTTGCGGTTCAGCTCGGTCAGCATGCCTTCCACCTTGCGCAGATTGGCCTCTACATCAGCGCGCAAATCGCCCAGCTGGTTGGTGGCATCCTTGGCATTGGCGCCCACGGCCTGGGCCTCCACCAGCACGGCATCCACCTTCTTCAAGCTGCCACGCACATCGCCCAGCACGGCATTGAGTTGTTGCACGGTGGCGCGCACCTCAGGCATCACGCCATCGGCACCAAACACCTGCTTGTCGGCATTCTTGGCCAGGCCATCCAAACGCGCCAGCAGCTGGTTGGTGCGGTCCAGGGTCTGCGATATTTTGCGGGCCTCGGCGTCGCCGCCCATCACCACGCCCAGCGCGCCACTGGGGCCGTTGAGCTTGGTGCTCAGGTCGCGCAGCTGCTCCAGGGTGCCGCCCAAGGCCGAGCCGGCCGAGGTCATCATGTTTAGGTTCTCCAGCAGCTGGCGGGCATTGCTCATCAGCTGCGGCAGCTCGGCCGTCGCATCGCCCGACAGCACGGCGCGCACGGCGCCATCCTCCAACTGCGGGTCGTCCAGAATGCCCGAGTAGGCCTTGATGGTCGTGCCGCCCACAAGGCCCTTGACCAAGGTAAACACGCTGCTGCTGCGCAACCAGTGCGCATCTTTCTCCGGCACGTTGACATGGATGCGCACGGTGCCATCGGGCGCCAGCTCGATCTTGCTGACCTTGCCGATCGCAAAGCCGGAGAAGGTCATGTCCAGACCGATGGAGACACCTTCGGAATCATCGGCTGTCAGGACCAGTGACTGCTGGGGCTCAAACACGCCGCGCGCATACATCAGGTAAAAGGCTGATCCCAGAATCAGCAGCAAGGTAAACAGCAGCAATGCCCCGGCCTTGCGCTCCAAGTGCGGCACCGGCGTCAGGCCATCCACCGCCACGCCATCCACCACGGCCGAACGCCGCGCAGAGGCGGCAGAAGACGGTGGCGCGGGGCGGTCCGCAGAGTCGTGGGGTTCGGGTATTTGCATGTACCGCGATCTTACCCGGCTGGCTGTCCGCTTCAAAACAAAGCTGCAGTGGCTTGTTTTCAAAGAGATACACAGGCTTTGCCGTCCTACAGTGCGGCGCAGACCCGCCCGCTGTTACACATAAGCCAGGCGCAAGCTCTTATACTGTACATATATACAGTTATTTGCCATGCATAAACTCGATGCCCTGTCCCTGCCGCCCACAGTCACCGCCCAGCTCTGGCGCGGTGACCACCTGGTGCGCGCGCCGATGGCAGGCATCCCCACCGGCTGGGCTGCGCTGGATGCAGAGCTGCCCGGCAAAGGCTGGCCCAGCCAGTGCCTGACCGAAGTGCTGCAGCCCCAGGCCGGCACCCTGGAATGGCGTTTGACCGGCATGGCCTTGCGCCAGCAGTGCCAGCCGCACAAACCCGTCATCGCGCTGGGCCCGCCGCTACCGCCCCATGCCAGCGGGCTGGCCCAGTGCGGCTTGGCGCCGGCGCAGCTGGTGTGGATCCACAGCAGCCGCCCGCAAGACCAGCTCTGGGCGCTGGAGCAGCTGCTCAAGGCCAATGCCGCAGCGGCCGTGCTGGCCTGGCTGCCCCAGGTGCAGCCCGAGCAGATGCGCCGCCTGCAGATCAGCGCCCAGCAGTTTGAAGGCCTGGCCTTTATTTTTCGGCCCGAGAGCAGCCGCCACCAGGCCTCGGCCGCACCGCTGCGGCTGTTGGTGCGCAGCAGCCAGCCCTGGTCGCTGCAGCTGGAGCTGCTCAAACGCCGGGGCCCCGCGCACAGCGGCCTGCTGGAGCTGCCGGCCATACCGCCCAGCCTGCAAGCGGTGCTGCCCACCCGCCTGCTGCCCGGCAACGCGCCGCTCTCGCCCACTGCCATCCCCATCCCTGCCACCGCCATCCACTTGCCAGACCATGACTCCGATCTGGGCCGCGCTGCTGCCCCATCTACCCCGCTCCGCCGCCAGCGCGCACGCCCCACCAGCTTGCAGCACTGAGGCCGCCAGCGCCATGCCATCGGCCAATGTGCCGGGCCTGGCGCTGTGGGCGCAGCAGTTCACGCCGCGCCTGGCCTGTGTGCCCTCGGACAGTGTGTTTGGCGATGCGCTGGTGCTGGAGCTGTCGGCCAGCGAGCGCCTGTTTGGCGGGCGCCAGCAACTGGCCCGGCGCCTGCTGCGCGAGAGCCGGCAGCTGGGCGTGCAGGCCATCAGCTGGGCCCCCACCAGCCTGGCCGCCATTGCGCTGGCGCGCTGCGGCATCCGCCACGGCATGGGCCATCCGCTGCCCCAGGTGCTGGCGCCCTTGCCGCTGCATGCGATCGATGCGGTGGCCCGCCATGCCGAGCTGCTGAGCCAGCTGGGCTGCCAAAGCCTGGGCGCCGTCCATGCGCTGCCCCGGGGGGCGCTGGCCCGGCGCATGGATACCGGCATCCTCAGCGCGCTCGACCAGGCCCACGGCCTGCTGCCCGACCGCTACCCCTGGATCAGCCTGCCCGCCCGCTTTGATGCCCGGCTGGAGCTGCCCATGCGCATTGACCAGGCCGATGCGCTGATGCATGGCGCACGCCACCTGCTGCTGCAGCTGTGCGGCTGGCTGGCGGCGCAGCGGGCGGGGGTGCGCAGTTTTAGGCTGGGCTGGTGCCATGATGCGATGCGCTCCCGCCATGTGGGCGATGGCGGCGAGCTGACGGTCCACACCGCCAGCACCACGCGCGATCTGCAGCACCTCTGCCGCCTGCTGCAAGAGCACTTGGCCCATGTGCAGCTGCAAGCCCCGGTCGGCGAGCTGCGCCTGCATGCCGATGCGCCCGAAGCGCTGCAAGAGCGCAGTGCCAGCCTGCTGCCCGACAAAACCGCCGATGGCGAAAGCCTGGAACAGGTGCTCGAACGCATCACCGCCCGCCTGGGCGCCGACCTGGTGCAACGCCCCTTGCTGCGGCCCGACCACCGCCCCGAATGGCAGGTGCAGTGGCTGCCCGCCCAGCCAGCACAGCCGGCCAGCAAGGCCAAGGCGGCACCACCCTCGGCACTGCCGCCGCTTCCGCAACCCAGCTTTTTGCTGCCCGCTCCCTTGCAGCTGTTGCAAGACAATCACAGCCGCCCGCTCTACCACGGGCCTTTGCAGCTGCTGCTGGGCCCGCAGCGCATCGAAGGCGGCTGGTGGCACCGCAGCCCCGGCTTTTTACCAGTGGCAGCACCTGCCACAGAAGCAGCACCCAGCGATGCAGCGGATCCCAGCATCGACACGCCGGCCCCCGCCAGCGCGCAAGACCCTGCCCCCAGCGAACAAACCGCCCACACCGCACTGCGCGATTACTGGGTCGCCCACAGCGCCCATGCCGGCCTGCTGTGGATTTTTCATACCCGGCTGTCTGCGCACAGCAGCGCCTGGTTTTTGCACGGCCGCTTTGCCTGAGCCGCGCTGCATCCTGCTTGCACCATGGCCACGCGCCCTCCCCTCCCCATCCCCGACTACGCCGAGTTGTGGTGCCTGAGCAATTTCAGCTTTCTGCGCGGCGCCAGCCACCCGCATGAGCTGGTCGAGCGCGCCCAGGCCCAGGGCTACCGCGCGCTGGCTCTGACCGATGAATGCTCGCTCGCCGGCATCGTGCGCGCCCATGTCGCAGCGCGCGACTGCGGGCTGCCGCTGGTGGTGGGCGCGCAGTTTGAGGTGCAGCCCAGCGATGCCGACGCACCTGCCTTCACCCTGGTGGCACTGGCCTGCAACCTGCACGGCTACGGCAACCTCTGCGCGCTCATCACCCAGCTGCGGCGCAAGTCGCCCAAGGGCAGCTATGCGCTGGCGCAATCGGCCATCCAGCCGCGCGCGCTACAAGACTGCCTGCTGCTGCTGGCCCCCAGCCGCCAGGCCAGCCCGGTGCACACCCAGGCCCAGGCCGCCTGGCTGCAACAGCACTTTGCCGGCCGCTGCTGGCTGGCTGTGCAACTGGACCGCAGCCTGGGCGACGAGGCCTGGCTGGCGCAGATGCGCTCAGCGGGCAGCAGCAGTGGCGTGCCGCTGGTAGCCGCCGGCAATGTACACATGCATGTGCGCTCCCGCAAGCCCGTGCAGGATGTGCTGACCGCCATCCGCATGCGCAGCCCGCTGACCGACTGCGGCTACGCGCTGCAGCCCAATGCCGAGCTGCACCTGCGCAGCCGGCTGCGGCTGGCGCAGATGTACCCGCCCGATTTGTTGGAGGCCAGCCTGGGCATTGCCGCGCGCTGCCAGTTCTCGCTGACCGAGCTGCGCTACCAGTACCCCGACGAGGTGGTGCCACCCCAGCTCACACCGGCCGCCTACCTGCGCCAGCTCACCTACGAAGGGGCCGCCCGCCGCTGGCCCCAAGGCACGCCGACACGCATACAGGCCACCTTGGAAAAAGAGCTGGCCCTGATCTCCGAGCTGCAGTACGAGCACTATTTTCTGACCGTCTACGACATCGTGCGCTTTGCCCGCAGCAAGGACATCCTCTGCCAGGGCCGGGGCTCGGCCGCCAACTCGGCCGTCTGCTTTTGCCTGCACATCACCGAGGTTGATCCGGACAAGACCCGGCTGCTGTTTGAGCGCTTCATCAGCAAAGAGCGCAACGAGCCACCCGATATCGATGTGGACTTTGAGCATGCGCGGCGCGAAGAGGTCATCCAGTACCTCTACAAAAAATACGGCCTGCACCGCGCAGGCCTCACCGCCGTGGTCATCCGCTACCGGCGCAAATCTGCGCTCCGCGATGTGGCCAAGGCGCTGGGCTTTGCACTGCCCAGCATCGAGCTGCTGGCCCGCGACCATTCACGCTGGGACGATGAACTGCTGCGCGACGCCGCGCTGGCCCAGTGCGGCCTGCAGGCCGGCGACCTGGCGGTGCGCCAGCTGCAGGAGCTGGTCGAGATCCTGCGCGATTTTCCGCGCCACCTGTCCCAGCACGTGGGCGGCTTTGTGCTCACGCGCGGCCCGCTCTCGCGCATCGTGCCGATCGAGCGCGCCAGCATGGAGAACCGCACCGTCATCCAATGGGACAAGGACGACCTCGATGCCGTCGGCCTGCTCAAGGTCGATGTGCTGGCGCTGGGCATGCTCACCGCGCTGCAAAAAATGTTGCGTTTGGTGGGCGCTCGCCAGGGCCGCAGCTTTGCGCTGGGCGATATCCCGCACGACGACCGCCCCACCTACGACATGATCTGCGCGGCCGACACCATCGGCGTCTTCCAGATCGAGAGCCGCGCCCAGATGAGCATGCTGCCGCGCCTGCGCCCGCAAAAGTTCTACGACCTGGTGATCGAAGTCGCGCTGGTGCGGCCCGGCCCCATCCAGGGCGGCATGGTCCACCCCTATCTGCGCCGCCGCCAGGGGCTGGAAGCAGTGCATTACGAAAGCGAGCTGCTGCGCCCCGCCTTGGAGCGCACCCTGGGCGTACCCATCTTCCAGGAGCAGGTGATGCAGATCGCCATTGATGCGGCCGGCTTCAGCCCCGGCGAGGCCGACCAGCTGCGCCGCTCCATGGCCGCCTGGCGCCGTACTGGCAACTTGCACAAGCACTACGACAAGATCATCAACGGCATGACTGGCAACGGCTACTCACGCGCCTTTGCCGAATCGATTTTTCAGCAGATCCAGGGCTTTTCGGAATACGGTTTTCCTGAGAGCCATGCTGCCAGCTTTGCCATCCTGGTGTACTTCAGCGCCTGGATCAAATGCCACTACCCTGCCGAATTTTTGGTGGCCATGGTCAACAGCCAACCGCTGGGCTTTTACAGCAACAGCCAGTTGGTGCAAGATGCCAAACGCCATGGCGTGCAGGTGCTGCCCGTCGATGTGATGCACAGCAACATGGACTGCACCACCGAAGCGGCCAGCGGCCCCCACCCCGCCGTGCGCCTGGGCCTGCGCCTGGTCAAGCAGCTATCACAGGCGCAAAGCGCGCGCCTGCTGCAGGCCCGCGAAGCGGCCCCCTTTGTCAGCGCGCAAGACCTCGCCCGCCGCGCCCAGCTGGACGCCCCCGCAATGAAGTACCTGGCCGCCGCCGACGCACTGGCCAGCCTCGAAGGCCACCGCCGCCACCAGCTCTGGCAGGCCTCGGCCCCGCTGCACCACAGCCCCTTGCTGCACGCCGCCCCCATCGATGAGGACGAGCTGCAACTGCCCGCCGCCAGCGAGCAGGAAGACATTCACTGGGACTACGGCGCGCTGGGCCTGAGCCTGCGCCGCCACCCCATGGCCCTGCTGCGCGAGCGCCTGCAACGCCACCGCTTCCAAACCCAGGCAGAACTGCGCGAAGCCCGCGACGGCAGCTGGGTGCGCGCCTGCGGCATCGTCACCCTGCGCCAGCAACCGCCCACCGCCAAGGGCGTCGTCTTTATCACCCTGGAGGACGAAACCGGCAACCTGCAAGTCATCTGCTGGCCCCACCTGCGCAGCGCCCAGCGCGATGCCCTGCTGCACGCCCAGTTCCTGGCCGTGCAAGGCCGCTGGCAGCGCAGCGGCGAGGTGGGCAACCTGATCGCGCACCAGCTGCGGGATGTGTCGGATTGGTATGACAGCCTGCGGATTCGGAGCCGGGATTTTCGGTGAGGGGGTGTGCTGCGAAGCAACGCCGCTGCCTTCCCGTACCCGTCGCAGATCAGTGGCCCACCACCGCCGTGTTGGATGCACGGTGGCCCGATGGAAAGCCTTGAGAGCGCGCCGACCAAGCCATTCCGAAACCGACCAGCAACAGCGCCAACACGGCCCAAGGCAGAGCACCAACCCCTTGCATTTCCAAAATGACACCACCCAGAATGCCGCCGCCGGCAATGGCGCTGTTCCAAGCCACCACATTCATGGACAAGGCCACGTCCGCGCCCTCACCAGCCGTATCGGCCAAGGCCGTCTGCAACAACGTAGCTGCGCCGCCAAAGGTGAGGCCCCAGACGGCCACCCCTGCATAGACAACCCATGCTGACGCCCCCCATAGCCCTAAAGCCAGAGCCGTCAGCGCGAAGGTCGCCAGGCTGACGAGCACCACTGCGCGCAGGCAGCGATCCACCAGCCGCCCAACAATCCAGATGCTCAGCAGTGCCGCGACGCCAAACACCAGCAGCACAAGATCCACTTGGCCGGCCAAACCGGCCAGCGCCGAAAACGGTGCCACATAGGTGTACAAAAGGTTGTGTGCCAGCATCCAGGCGATCACCACCGCCAGCACCGGGCGGACGCCTGGCGTGGTAAACACCCTGCGCAGTGGCATCGTCTCGCGGCCCGGTTGGCCTGGGTAGTCAGGCACCTTCGCCTGCACCCAGACGATCAGCGCCAAGGTCAGCAAAGACATGATGCCGAACGCCGTGCGCCAACCTACCAGCGCGCCAAGCCAGGTGCCCACTGGCACCCCCAGCGACAGTGCAATGGGCGTTCCCACCATGGCGATGGCCATCGCCCGTCCCTGTAAATGCGGCGCGACCATGCGGCGCGCATAGCCAGCCAGCAGGCTCCATGCCAATCCCGCAGCCATGCCCGCGCAAAAGCGCGAAGCGAGTGTCAGCCAGTAGTTCGAGGACAGCGCAGTCAGAGAGTTGAAGGCCAGAAAGCCGACGATCGTCAGCAGCAGCACGTTGCGCCGCCGCCAGCCACGGGTGGCGATGGTCAGCGGAATCGCTGCCAGCAGCGAGCCCAGCGCATAAGCGGTGATCATTTGCCCCGCCAACGACTGCGACACGCCAAGCCCTTCACTGATCTGCGGCAAAAGGCCTGCTGGCAACGTCTCCGTCACGATGCAGATAAACCCAGTCATCGCAAGCGCCAGCAGTGCGGATATCGGCAGGCGCTCAGCGGCTGCTGGCGGTGTGTGCGCCTCGGGTGGGGGCAAGGTCGTCTTGGTCATCGAGAGGATTCCATGTGAGAGGTTGTGGTGGGATAAAAGCTGCGCAAGGTACGCGCCCGCTGTAGAGGAGCCTGCCCCGGGCAGGTCAGGTCGATGGGTCCACCATCGCCTGCGCTCCGACTTATATATCGATTGGTATAAATGTAGCGAAACCTGAACGCACTTGTCAACGACTTTTGTATCGATTAGTATTTAAGTCCTTGTCATCAGGAGAGCGCCATGGCGCAAATGGGCCGTCCCCGCAGCTTTGATCGTGAAGAAGCCATCCACCAGGCGATGCATCTGTTTTGGGAGCATGGCTATGAAGCCACCTCGCTGACGCAGCTCAAGGCCGGCATCGGCGGAGGCATCACGGCACCCAGCTTTTATGCCGCATTCGGCTCGAAGGAGGGATTGTTCAAGGAAGTCGTGGCGCACTACCTGGCGACCCATGGACAGGTCGAATCCAGCTTGTGGGATAAAAGCCTGCCACCGCGCGAAGCCGTTGAACTGACTTTGCGCCGCTCGGCAAAAATGCAAAGCGAGCGCGGCCATCCCAAGGGCTGCCTGATGGTGGTTTCAGCCGCGGGCTGCACCGACGAACAGGATCCGATTCAAAAGATGCTGGCGCATGCACGCAAACGAACACGTGATGGGATTGCCTCTTGCGTGGAGCGCGCTATAGCGTCGGGCGAATTGCCCGCAGAGACCGACGCGCGCGCGCTGTCGATGGTGTTCGGAGGCTTTTTGGTCGGCCTGACCACGTTGGCCCGGGATGGGGTGACATCGGTCGCCCTGAACAACGCGGTGACCGAAATCATGCATGTATGGGATGCGGGCATGCACAGGGCCAAGGCGCGCTGATGGCCCACGGTGGGCGAGGATAACATCAACAGCCATGAGGCTTATAGCCTTGCAGCCGCCCGGCTCTAGCAGCAGTTCGGGTTCATATCAATGCGGGCTCGCCGTAGGCCGCATGATGATCTCGCTGGTGTCCACATCCGCCGGCTGTGAGATTGCAAAATGGATGGCCCGCGCGATCGCCGATGCGCTGATGGCCACCTTGCGAAACGCCTTCATCTCTTCGCGGCCAGCGGCATCCGTGATGGTCTCCGCCAACTCCGACTCCGTCACCCCGGGGCTGATCGTGGTCACGCGGATGTCGCTGCTTTCCTGCCGCAGGCCTTCCGAGATGGCCCATACGGCGTACTTGGTGGCGCAGTAAACGGCTGCAGTCGGAGACACCGCATGCGCACCGATGGAGGCGATGTTCACGACATGCCCAAAGCCCTGCTGGCGCATGCTGGGCAACACCGCCGCAATGCCGTGCAGGACACCGCGTATGTTCACATCGATCATCCAGTCCCACTCCTCCACCCGCAATGCGGCAAGCGGTGACAGCGGCATCACGCCAGCGTTGTTGATGATGGCGTCGATGCGCCCATGGCGCGCCAGCGCATGGTCGGCAAAGGCCTGCAGCTGCGCACGCTGGGTCACATCCAGCGCCAGCGCTTCGGCCATACTGCCTGCGTTCTGGATATCGGCCACGATCTGGCCCAGTTTGTCGACCCGGCGGGCGCCCAGCACGACGGTGGCGCCGTGCGCGGCCAGCAGCTTGGCGGTGGCCTCACCGATACCGCTGCTGGCACCGGTGATCAAAATGACTTTGTCGAGCAAGTTTTTCATGGATAACTTTCTGCACATGGCGTTGGAAAGTTCAAACTGTAGGCAGCTTGGCCTGATAAGAGAAGTGCACCAATGCTGCACAATTTGGTTAGACTTTCTAACCAATGAAAGACGAACTCCAGCTGCTCCACTGCTTTTTGGCGGTGGCCAAAGCGCAAAACTTCCGTGCTGCCGCCGACCAGCTGGGCGTGACACGCTCTGCCGTCAGCCAAGCCATGCGCAAGCTGGAAGACCAACTGGGCATCGCCCTGGTCCACCGCACCACCCGCCATGTGCGCCTGACCGAGGCCGGCCAAACGCTGCACCAGCAAATCAGCGGCCCCTTGGCTGCCGTGCAGTTAGCGCTTGAAGAAGTATCCGAAGAAGGCCCGGTGCGCGGGCTGTTGCGCGTGGCGGTCACTTCCATCGCCGAGCGCTTTCTGTCCGGCCCCTTGATCAGCGCCTTTGCCGCCGCGCACCCGCATATCACCTTGGATGTCACCGTCACCGATGACGAATCCGACATCATTGCCGGTGGCTTCGATGCCGGCCTGCGTCTCGGTGAAGTCATCGAGCAGGACATGATCGCCATCCCGCTGACGGGACCGCAACGGCAGGTGGTCGTCGCCACCCCCTCCTACCTGTCCGCGCAGGGAACGCCCCAGCACCCCAATGATCTGCTGGGCCACCGCTGCATCGGCTGGCGTGCGGGGTTGGAACTGGCCCCTTACCGCTGGGAATTCCAAGAAAACGGCCGAGACTTCAGCCTTGCGGTTGCTCCCCGTGTCACCACCAACGACATGCTGCTGATGGTGCGCACCGCACTGGCCGACGGCGGCATCACCATCGGCATGGAGGAGACCTTTGCGCCCTACCTGGAGCGCGGGGAGCTGGTCTCGGTGCTGGACAGCTATCTGCCCTACTTCCCTGGTTTTTACCTCTACTACCCCAACCGCAGAAACCAGCCGCGTAAGCTGCGGGCCTTGGTGGAGCATGTCAAAGGCTGGGAGCAGGTGGCCGGATCTTTGCCAGGGTCCACGGCAATTTGAGCGAAAAAGCGAGCCGGCGGCTTTTGGAGACAAGCAATACACCGATGAAATCGCCAAACCGCAGGCGTTTGATCTGGCCCTGGTGCATTACCGCCCAGACGCATGGGGAACCCATGTGATGGTCGGTGTGGAGAGCCATCTGTTCCTGCACCTTTCGATCCGCATTGCCAGTGCGCTCAATCAACGACCACGCAAAACTCTGGGATATCGAACCCCTGCTGAAATGTTCGATGCGTGTGTTGCGTCGACCGGTTGAATCCACAGCCGAATGCGGTCTCCGGTTAAAAGTGTCTAAGTTCTTTACCCACTTTGGGCTGAGCAAATTCGCAAAAATGCTTCGGTCCCACAGGGTTTTCATGATGCACAACTATGGCCGTCCTTCGTAACCTGAGATACGACAGAATCGTTCCGCTGTGGATCACTGACTTCCTCAGATCGTGATCGGCACAGAAATCGCATACGAATTCTGTGTTTTCCAGAGGTGCACCATGCAGCGACCCGTTCCCCTTTCGTCAAAACTGGCTGCCACGGCCGAATATGGCTTCGCTTTGAGGCAGAGCCGCCAGCCCAAATACAGTTTTGACTGGCACATTCACGACTGCGCAATGTTGCTCTGGCCCCAAATCGGTGCATTGGAAAGCTGTTGGGTATCCGCACCTGGTGCAGATACGGAATCTCTTCAGCTCGTCCGTCACACTGCACTGCTCTTGCCTGCATCAGCCGCTCACAGCACTCGCTCAAGGGCAATGCGGCAGCGCCATGGCGAGCTGTACCTCCGTCCAGAGCTGCTTGGGCAAGGAGTGACCTTCGGGATTCTCCAGCTTGATGGTGCCGCATTTGCCATGCTGGAAGCGCTTTCATCACCGACGTTGACACCAAGAGCAGGGGAGCCGCTCATCGACGCAGTAATGAAGCAGTTGAGGACGCTACGGCCTGCACAGAAAACTCTTCCTCGAGAACAGAAGCTCTCGCAGAGGATGATTGGCTTGTACTACAGCGCACTTGATGCGGAGACAGCCATGCCGACAGTCGAAACTGTGGCGCTAAAGCTAGGTGTTTCCGCGCGACAGTTGGAGCGGGCCTGCGCCGTCGAGCTGGGCGTCAGTCCAGTGATGGTGCGGCGGCGCTTGGTCGCGGCGAGAGCGCGAGAGCTACTTGCGCAAGGAATTCCCACCTCACTGGTAAGCCAACAACTCTGCTTCTCACACAGCGGGCATCTGACGCGGCTGCTGCGAGAAGTTCCCGCCTAAACCTAACAGGCAAGCTCGGCTCAAAAAGGGGTGTCGCAAAACGGTTGGGAGATGTCGTGTTCCGGTTAGTACCTCGATGGCTTGGTTCATATGATGAGCCATCCCTACCCATCGGAGTTCCCAGTGAACGATCTTTCAAACGCCCTCTCGCGCAGAAGGTCCCTAAAAGTGGCCATCGCAGCAAGCGGTGTCCTCTTCGGTGTCCTAGTCCCTGGCCTTGCGGCGGCCCAAACATGGCCCACCCGTTCTCTCACCATCGTGGTGCCATTTCCAGCCGGCGGCGGAACTGACATGGTCATACGCGGCATCCAGCCACAGTTGCAGAAGGAACTGGGCCAGCCAGTCGTGATTGACAACCGTGCAGGTGCCGGCGGCACCATAGGCTCGGCATATGTAGCCAAAGCAACGCCAGACGGATACACAGCCGGTCTTGTTACTACCAGCACCCATGCGGTTAGCGTTAGCGTCTATCCAAACCTGCCTTACAACCCGCAGCGCGATTTCGTCTATGCAGGCTTTATTGGCACATCGCCCTATGTGCTGGCAACCAATGCGTCAGTGAAGAGCTCCGACGTGAAATCTCTGGTGGCAAACCTCCAGAAAAATCCTCAGCGGTACAGTTTTGCCTCCGTTGGTGCAGGAACGGTTTCGCATCTCCTGGGTGAGCAGTTCAAGGCCTATGCCGGGGTGCCGCTCGTGCATGTCCCTTACCGAGGTGCAGCGCCTGCCTACACCGACCTCTTGGGTGACCAGGTCCAACTGATGTTCGACAATCCCACGGGCCTTGCTCCCTATATCAAGAGTGGCAAACTGACCGCTGTAGCCACCACCGCCCATAACGCACTGCTGACTGGCATTCCCACCTTCCAAGAGCAGGGTATCCCAAACTTCACGCAGTCACTTTGGTACGGCGTTGCCTTTCCAAAAGGAACACCTTCACCCATTGTTGAACGCTTCAACCAAGCCCTTAACAAGATTCTGACGGACCGCGCGGTTGCTGCAGATTTTGCATCCAAGGGTATTAATGTTCGTCCGAGCACTCCCGCCGAGCTTCAGGCCACAGTAGTAGCCGATATTCCCTATTGGGGGCGGATTGCACAAGCAGTTGGAGCCAAAATTGACTGAGCGCACGTCGACTTTTCCTGAGCCACCTCTGCCAGCATTGGGCGTGCTGAACACAGTCAACGTCTTCGTCGGTGGTCCGGGCGGTGGCAATCCTGTTCCCTTTGTGGCCGACGCATCCGCAATGACCTCCGACGAGATGCTCGCCATCGCAAAATCAACGGGTCATGAGTCCGCCTTCGTACTGGCCCCTGTTGCAAGTGGTGCAAGTTGGCGAATGCGTTTTTTTGTGCCAAAGCACGAAATGGAGATGTGTGGCCATGCAACCGTAGGCACCCTATGGGCGTTGAGGCAATGGGGCCTGTGGGATGGAGCCACTATCTGCGTTGAAACGCTCAGCGGCCTGGTTGACGCGATCTGGGATGCCGGCGTGTCTCGCGTCTGGATTTCTCAGCCTGCGGTGCAGCGAGAAACCTTGACAGAAGAACAACGCAGAGGCATTGCCGAGGTGTTGGGTTTGCCGCCAGGACTCGTCCCGGTAATGACTAATGCCTCAACTAGCCGTATTAAGACTCTTATTGAGATGCCGGATGTCGCCTCTCTAAACGCGATCAGTCCAGACTTTACGGCCATGGAAGCTCTTTGTGCATCCATAGGCTCGACAGGGCTCTATCCCTTCGCCATGGCTGGGCACGACGATGAGGGACAACCGATCGTGGCTGCGCGCCAGTTTCCCAAATCCTCCGGATATCCAGAAGATGCAGCAACAGGAATCGCGGCTGCCGCTCTGTGGGGCCACTTGGCTGCAACTGGCGCAGTGTCCGTTGGGACTTCCAGCTCTCCCGTTATGTGCACGATCCGTCAAGGGGAAGCAATGGGGCGACCCTCTGCCATAGAGGTGCGTGCTCGGTTTAGTGGAGCGACCAGCACGGCGGGTTGCTGGCTCAGTGGTCTCGTGACTTGGGATTCGCTCTGATGAACGCTAACTCACCTGAGGAGAGGCTTGCACAAGCAGGCCTTGCTCTGCCGCCGCCGCCTCAACCACGCGGCAACTACGCTCCCTTTCATTTGCATCCCTTACGGGGTGGCGACTACCAACTCACATTCAGTGGGCAGACATGTCGCGTCAACGGTGTCGCCATTGCTGGAATGTGTACGCCAGCTGAGTCGATTGAGCCCGCTCGCGAAGCAGCTAAGACGGCCATGCTCAATCTCTTGGCCGCTGTTTCAGTAGCTTGCGATGGTGCGTTGCCTGCAAGGCTTGTTGTCACGCGCCTTCGAGGCTTCATACGCTCATCGGTCGAATTCACAGCCCACACGCGTGTCCTTGACGCCGCATCTGAAATGTTGACCATTGCATGGCCCGAAGTCGCTCGCCCGGCTAGAACTGCGGTGGGCGTGTCAAGTCTTCCGGACGGCGCATTCATCGAGATTGAAATGGATGCCATCCTTCCTTTTGACGATCAATCGGAATGTAGGTCGACGGCGCCTGGCTGAAGCTCATCGCCCCGCCCTTGTGCCAAAAGCGAGGGCTGAGCGATAGCTTCACCGCGCAAGCATTCTCTGAAATTTTTCGGCCCATACGCTTATGTGTACAACACGGGCTCTGGGTGAAACCGCCAAAGTGCCCTTCGCCGTGGCCCGACGCCGCCCCTCAAAGACCGAGTTCCGACAGTCCCGGATGGTCGTCGGGACGGAGTCAAAGTGGCCAGTGGAATTGGCATATGGCCGCCTGGCCCAGCAAAAAGCTGCATGGGCCAGGTCAGGCTGAACACAACCCTATTCAGAGCCGTTAGCACTCAAAAGTCGGCATACGCCAATGAAGCGCCCTCCTCCACTCAATCCAGCGCAATCTGCGTCTTGGCCGCCACATCCTTCCAGCGTGCCACTTCCGCCTCGGTATGCCGGCCCAGCGCCTGGCCGCTGTACTGCTCGGGCGGCAGCAGCTGGATGGCCTGGCTGACGAGCTTGTCGGTGTATTCCTTGTCGCCCATGACTTTCAGGTAGGCCGTCTGAAACTTGTCCAGCGCTTCTGGTGGCGTGCCTTTGGGCGCGTAGATGCCGTACCAGGTGCTGGCCTCAAAGCCTGGCAAGGCGGTCTCGTCCAAGGTCGGCACATCCTTGAGCTGCGGCAAGCGCTGCCTGGAGGTGACGGCCAGGGGGCGCAGTTTGGCGTCCTTGAGCTGTGGCAGGGCCGTGTTGGTCTGGTCGAACATGCCATCGACCTGGCCGCCGATGACATCGAGCAATGCCGGGCCCGCGCCCTTGTAGGGCACCAGGGTGACCTTGATACCGGCCGAGGTCGCAAACAAGGCAGCGATCAGGTGGGAGCTGGAGCCAATGCCTGCGTTGCTGATGTAGAGCTTGTACGGGTGGGCCTTACCCCATTCGACCAGGGCCTTGATGTCCTTGGCCGGGTGTTCCTTGCGTACCATCAGCACCAAGGGCGTATCCGGAAAACGGAACACCGGCGCGAAATCCTTCACCGGGTCGTAGCTGAGCTTTTTGTACAGCGCGGGCGCCGCGCCCATATAGCCCATGTGGCCGACCAGCATGGTGTAACCATCGGGCTTGGCGCGCGCGGCCTTGGCCGATCCCACCGTACCACCCGCGCCCGGTGCGTTGTCGATGATGATGGGCTGGCCCACCTCCCGCGCCACCCGCTCGGCCACGCTGCGGGCCAGCGCATCGGTGGGGCCACCGGCGGCAAACGGCACGATCCAGGTGATGGGTTTGGACGGGTAGCCCTGCGCCCCGGCCCCGGCCGCAGCGCTGATGAGGGCAAGCGCCGCCATACCGTTCTTGATCAACGATGTCATTTTTGTCTCCTTGTCGTTAGAAAAATCAGGGCGCTGGATGGGGCCGCGCCAAGGCCTTGGCATCCACATGCCGGTCGTAGTCTTCGCCGCTGAGCAGGCCCAGCGCCAGGGCCACCTCACGCGGGGGCCGGCCGGTGGCCAGGCTCTCGCGCACAATGCGTGCGACCTGGTCGTAACCCAGCACGGGGTTGAGGGCGGTCACCACCAGCAACGAGCTGCCCACATTCGCCGCCAGCCGCTCTTCGTTCAAACCCAGGCCATCGACCAGGCGGGTCGCAAAGACGCGCGCCGCATCGCTCAGCACCCGGATCGACTGCAGCAGGTTATGGATGAGCACGGGCTTGGCCACGTTCAGCTCAAACAGCCCGGAGGCATTGGCCATGGTGATGGTGCTGTGGTTGCCCATCACCTGCAGGCAGGCCTGCACCAACGCTTCGGCAATGGTGGGGTTGCGCTTGCCGGGCATGATCGATGAGGTCAAGCCATCGTCGGGAATGTGCAGCTCGCCCAGGCCGCAGCGCGGGCCCGATCCCAGCAGGCGCAGGTCGTTGGCGATCTTGACCAGCGAGCTGGCCAGGGTGTTGAGCGCGCCCGAGGCCTCCACCAGCGCGTCGTGCACGGCCATGCCTTCAAACTTGCTGGGGTTGGGCACAAAGGCCAGCCCGGTCAGGCTCTGCAGTTCCTCGCAAAAGGCGGCATCAAAACCCGGCGGCGCATTGAGGCCGGTGCCCGCTGCCGTGCCGCCCTGGGGCAGCACCAGCAGGCGCGGCAATGTCGCCCGCACCCGCTCCATGCCCCGCGCCAGCTGCCGGGCATAGGCGTCAAAGGCCTGGTCCACCATCATCGGCACGGCATCCATCAGATGGGTGCGCGCGATCTTGACCACGCCCGCAAAGGCCTGCGCCCTGCCGGCCAGGCTGGCCTGCAGCACCGCCAGCGCTGGCAGCAGGCGCTGCTCCAGATCCCGCACCGTGGCGATGTGCATCACCGTCGGAAAGCTGTCATTCGATGACTGCGAGGCATTGACATGGTCGTTCGGGTGTACCGGCGCCTTGCTGCCGCGCGGCTCGCCCAGCAGCTCGTTGGCGCGGTTGGCGATGACCTCGTTGGCATTCATATTGGTCTGGGTGCCCGAGCCCGTCTGCCAGACCGTCAGCGGAAAATCCGCATCATGCGCACCGTCGCGCAGCAGCGCTGCCGCCTGCACGATGGCGTCGGCAAGCCGCGCATCCAGCGCGCCGCAGCGCTGGTTGGCTTTGGCGGCGGCCATCTTCTGCAGGCCAAACGCCTGGATCAGGCAGCTGGGAAAGCGCTCGGTGCCGATGGCAAAAACGCCCAGCGCGCGCTGCGTCTGGGCCCCCCAGTAACGCGCGGCGGGCACCTCCACCGGCCCAAAGGCGTCATGCTCGATACGGCTGTCGTTCATGCTGTGTCTCCAGTGGGCATGCCAGCGGTGCATGCCTGGGGTTCAGTGGGCTCAGCCTGCGCTGGGGCTGCGTTGCAGGGCGGGGCTGGCAGCGCTGTCGTGGGCGTCGGCTGCCAGCAGGTTGCCGTCATCCATCGCCTCGTCGGCCGCCTGGGTTTGCGGGAAGCGTTCGGGGTACAGATGGCGCTCGGCAGCCTGCGCATCGAAGGTGCCCGACCACTTGGCCACCACCACCGTCGCCACGCTGTTGCCCAGGGTGTTGCAGGTGGCAATCGCCATCGACAGGAAGCGGTACACGCCAAAGATCACGGCCAGGCCTTCCACAGGCAGGATGCCGGTGGAGGTGACGGTGGCCGCAAACACCACGAACGAGCCGCCCGACACGGTGGCCGCGCCCTTCGAGGTGAGCAGCATCAGCAGCAGGATGCCGATCTGGTGGTCCAGGCTCAAGGGCACGCCGTAGGCATGCGAGATAAACATCACGCCCATGGCCATGAACAGCGAGGTGCCGTCCAGGTTGAAGGCATAACCGGTGGGCAGCACCAGGCCCACGGTCTGCTTGGCGCAGCCCAGGCGCTCCAGCTTGATCAGCAGGCGCGGCAGTGCGCTCTCGGACGAGGCCGTGCCCAGCACGATCAGGATCTCATCCTTGATGTAGCGTACAAAGCGCCAGAGGCTAAAGCCGGCAATGCGCGCCACCAGCCCCATCACCACGGCGATGAACAGCGCCACCAGCACATAAAAGCCCAGCACAAACTGCGCCAGTGCAATCAGCACCGCCGTGCCATTGCTGCCGACCGAGTAGGCCACCGCCCCAAAAGTGCCGATGGGCGCGAGCTTCATCACCAGGTTGATGAAGGCGAACAGCACTTCGGAGATGCCATCGAGCGCGGCATTGATGGGCTTGCGGCGCGCATCGGGGATGGCCAGGATGCCAATGCCCACCATGACGGCCAGCACCACCACCTGCAGCAGCTCGCCCTTGGCAAAGGCGCCCACAAAGTTGTCCGGCACGATGTGCGCCATGAACTCCAGAAAGCCCTGGGGCGCCGCCGCCTTGGCCACCGGCGCAGCCGTGCTGGCCGTCACATGGGCCATGCCCTTGCCGATCTCGATCAGATTGCCCGCCAGCAGGCCCACCACCAGCGCGATGGTGGACACGATCTCAAAATAGACAATCGCGCGCCAGCCCACGCGGCCCGCGCTTTTGACATCGCCGGCCGAGGCAATGCCGTGCACGATGGTCAAAAACACCAGCGGCGCCACGCCGGCCTTGATCAGCGACAGAAACATGTCGCCCAGCAGCTTGAGCTTGGAGGCAAAGGCCGGGAACACAAAGCCCACGGCAATGCCCAGCAAGAGGGATACCAGCACCTGCATGCCGAGCTTGCGGTACCAGGGCAGTTTGCGCACAGGCGCCAGAGATTGGGAATTTGTCATTGTTGTCTCCTCCACCTCAGGTTCAGGCCTGCACCTGCGCCGACAGTTCCAGCGCGCGGTCCACCATCTGTGGCGCCAGGCCCAGGTAGTTGGTCGGATCGGTCAGGCGGTCGATGGTGGCGCGGTCAAAGTGCTGGGTCACCTCGGGCAGCGCGGCCAGTGCCTCGGCCAGGGTGCCGCCCTTGTCGTTGACGGTGCGGCATGCGTCGTACACCACATCGTGCGCCTGCTGGCGGCCAATGTACGGTGCCATGCCCATCATCACGGCCTCGGCCACGATCAGGCCTCGGCTGATGCCCAGGTTGTGCTTCATGCGGTCCTCATCGACGATCAGGCCGCCCAGCGCAAACTTGGCTTGGTGCAGCGCACCGGAGCTGAGGATGAAGCTCTCGGGGATGGCAATCCATTCCGCATGCCAGGGGCCGGTGGCGCGTTCAAAGTCTTGCACCATCGCATCCACCATCAGGCCGGCATGCTGGCGCACGGCCTTGGAGGCGGCCAGCATCAGCTCGCTGGAGATGGGGTTGCGCTTTTGCGGCATGGTGCTGCTGGCGCCACGGCCCTTGACGAAGGGCTCATACACCTCGGCGAACTCGGTGGAGGCCATGATCATGATGTCCAGCGCAATCTTGCCCAGCGAGCCGGTGATGAGCGCCAGCAGGTTGATGGTCTCGGCAAAGCCATCGCGGGCCACATGCCAGGTAGTGGCCGGCACGCCCAGGCCCAGCTCCTCAGCCAGTGCCTTCTGGATCGCAAAGCCCTGCTCGCCCACCGAGGCCAAGGTGCCGGCAGCGCCCGCGAACTCAACCACCGCCACACGCGGGCGGAGCTCGGCCAGGCGCTGCTGGTGGCGGTCAAACATGGCCAGCCAGATGGCGACCTTGTAGCCGAAGGTCACCGGTAGCGCCTGCTGCAGGTGGGTGCGGCCCGCCATCGGCGTGTCGCGGTGCTTCTTGGCCAGGGTGGCAAGGATGGCGCGCAGCTCGCGCACATCGGCATCGATGCTGTCGATTGCATCGCGCACCTGCAGTGCCACGGCGCTGTCCATGATGTCCTGCGTGGTGGCGCCCCAGTGCACATAGCGGCCGGCTTCGCCGCACATCGCCACCAGCTGGTGCACCAGCGGCAGGATGGGGTAGCCCACAATGTCGGTCTCATGGCGCATGTGGTCAAAGTCGATGCGCGAGAGCTGCGATTCGCGCGCGATCACCTCGGCGGCATCGGCAGGGATCACGCCCACCCGCGCCTCGGCCTTGGCCAGGGCCACCTCCACATCGATATAGCGCTGGATCAGGGCCTGGTCCGAGAAGATGTCGCGCATCTTCTGGGTGCCAAAGGCGTCACGGAACAGGATGGAGTCGACGACCGTGCTAGAGAGAGGAAGGGAGGTGGCGCTCATGGTACGTGCTGTAGTGCGTTAGAGTAGATGACATGCTATGTCCGGACCAATTATGTCCGGACATATAAACTATAAATATGTTCGGACATATCCATTACAGGGTATACCCTTGACTCCATGAATGACGCCACTGCCCGCAAACTGAACTTCAGCGATATCGCCAACCACCTGACCGATGCCATCACCTCGGGGCATTTCGCGGTGGGGGCGCTGCTGCCCACCGAGCTGGAGCTGTGCGAGCACTACAGCACTAGCCGCCACACCGTGCGGGCGGCGCTGGCAGCGCTGCAGGAGCGCGGTCTGGTATCGCGTAAGAAGAACGTGGGCACACGCGTGGAGGCCTCCAAGCCCAAGAGCCCGTTCCGCCCTACCCTGGCCTCGGTGGATGATCTGGTGCAGTTCGGCGCCGAGCATTTGCGCCAGGTGCAGCGCATTGAAGAAACCGTGGCCAGCGCCAGCCTGGCGCAGGAGCTGGAATGCCCGCCCGGCGCGCGCTGGCTGTGCATCGCCAGCCTGCGTCTGGAAGGCGACCGCCAGGCCCCGCCCATTGGCTGGACCGATGTCTATGTGGATCCGCAGTATCAGGACATTGGCGAGCTGGTGCGTGCCACCCCCGGCGTGCTGATCAGCAGCCTGATCGAGGAGCGCTATGGCCGGCAGATTGCAGAAATCCGCCAGGACATCCAGGCCGTGCAGATCGACGATGCCGCGCTCGCCAAGGTGCTGGAAGTACCGCTGGGCGCCCCGGCGCTGAAGATTGTGCGGCGCTACCTGGATTTGGACGGCGAGCTGTTCGAGGCCAGTGTCACCACCCACCCGGCCGAGCGCTTTCGGGTGTCGATGCGGCTGCAGCGGATGAAGTAGGCAGCGGCGTGCGCCAGGGCGGCACTCCGCTGCCGCACGCCTGGCATCAGCGGCTCAGGGCCGTCTCATGCAGGTAGTGCCAACGCACGGCCCCATCGGCGCAATCCACAATCGCCGTGGCCCAGCGCGCCGTGGCGCTGCCGTTCAGATGGTGCGTCTCCTGGTAACGCAGCGCCACGCTGCTGGCGGCCTGCCAGACAGTGGTCACCTCGCTGATCTCAATCCGCAGCCCGGGCCTGCCGCCAGCGGCCTGCTGGAGCATAGCGGCCACCTGCGGCAGCCGAACCACGGCACCCGCGGTGGTCACCATGCTGAAGCCTTCCGCAAACACGGGCATTAGCTGGCCAATAGCATCTCGCGCCATGCCCGGCTCGCCGGCAAAAATGGTTTGGATCAGTGCGTGCACGTCGTGAACGCTGCGCTCGGCAGCCTGGGTGTAGGTCTTATTCATGGTGGGTATTTTCTGCAGGCAAGCTGCGCAGTTGAAGAAGGGGAAGCAGGCCCAGCAAGGCGGCGATGGCAAATGTGAGGTGGTAGGCCTGGGGTGCCGGCCAGCGCTGGGCGAGGCCATTGAAGACCATCAGCAGCAGCGCCGCGCCCACGCTGAAGGCCATTTGGCGGTTGATGTTCCACAGCACACTGGCCTTGTGGGTTTGGGCGCCGTCAAAATCCATCAGCGCCGTGGTCTGCGCTCTGTTGGCACCCAGCCCGCCGCCCATGCCCATCAGCGCATAGGCCAGGATGAGGACCGGCAGATCCTGGGTGGAATCCACCGCCGCCAGCGCTGCAATGCCCAGGCTGTGCAGCAGCATCGCCAGCAGAAACAAGCGCCCGGCCCCCACCCGGTTGTACAGGCGCCCGCACAGCAGCATGGCCGCCAGGGCCCCTGCGGCATACACCACCATGAAGCGCCCGGTTTGCGCGGCACCCATCTGGAGCAGGTCTTGCAGATAAAAGATATTGAGCAGGTTCACCCCGGTAAAAATGCCGGGGATGGCGTAGTACACCCAGATCGACAGCGCGAGCCGGGGGCTTTGGAGCAAACGCAAATCCACGATGGCATCGGCCACCTGGCGGAAATGCCTGGCATAGAGGCCGGAAAACCCCAGCGCAGCGCCCAAGCAAGCCAGTGCCACCATGCCTGCTTGGCCAGCCCCATAGAGCGACATGCCCAGCAAGGCACTGGCCAGCGCGGCGCTGATCAGCAGCAGGCCCAGCAGGTCGGGCCTTGTCTGCGTTGGCGAAGGCTCCTCGCGCAACCACAGCCATGACAAGGCAGCCGCCGCCAGCGCCAGCGGAATATTGGCGTGGAACACCCAGCGCCAGGAGGCCTGGTCCACGATCCAGCCGCCCAGGCTGGGAGACAGCGCGGGCGCCAGCAGGGCCACCGCCATCACCAGGGTCGAGATACGGGCGCGCTCGCTGCCTTGGAAGCGGTTGAAGGTCATCGCCTGGCCCACGGGGATCAGCAGGCCGCCCGCCATGCCCTGCACAAAGCGCCAACCCACCATCTGGCCAAAGCTGCTAGCCTCGCCGCAGGCCCACACGGCCCCCGCAAACACCAGCATCGATGCGGCCAGCAAACGCCGTGCGCCCCAGCGGCTTGCCAGCCAGGGGCTGAGCGGAATGACCAGGGTCAGCCCCAGGATGTAGGCATTCGCGACCCAGGCGCTGGCCGCGCTGCCGATCTGGAATGCGGCGGCCATGCGCGGCAAGGCCACGGCAGGCATGAAGATGTTGATGCAGTCAATGAAAAATCCCAGCAAGAATACGGAGGCAATGCGGTAGCGGTACGTCATCTTGGATCCCTTTGGCCCAGGATGGTAGGCAGCGCTGCACGGCCCGTCGATACCGCTATGCTTGAATCTTTGTTTGGCCAGATTGAACAATGAACCGCATCGCCCTCTCCACCCAGCTCCACCGCGTGCAGACCTTTCTGGCCGTTGTCGAGCTGGGCTCCTACACCAAGGCGGCCGATTACTTGTCCATCAGCAAGGCCATGGCCAGCCTGCATGTCAAAGCCCTGGAAGAGGCCCTGGCCGTCACGCTGCTGCTGCGCAGCACCCGCAGCATTGCGCTGACCGAAGCGGGCCAGGACTTCTACGATGAGTTCAAGGAGCTGGTTGGCCAGCTGGAAAACAAGTTTGAAATGGCCATGCAGGGGCGCAAGCGCATCGCCGGCACCCTGCGCCTGAGCACCACGGGCGAATATGGCGAACGCTTCATCCTGCCGCTGGTGGCCAGGTTTGTGCAGCAGTACCCTGCCATCTCCATCCGCTACGACACCAACTCCTCGCTCAGCGACCTGATTGCCGAAAAGCTGGACCTGGTGGTGCGCCTGGGCAGCCTGGCCGATTCCGACTTCAAGAGCCGCAAGCTGGACGACTATGACATCCTGTTGGTTGCCTCGCCCGCCTTGCTCAAAAAGCATCCAGTGCGGCAGCCTGCGGATCTGGCCCAACTCCCCTGGATTGCCAACAGCAACCTCCAAAGCCCCACGCAATGGACCCTGCGCGGCCCCCAGAACAAGAGCACTGAGGTCAAGGGCAGCGCCGCCCACCATGCCAACACCTCCGCCGCCATCCGCCTGATGGCGCTGTCGTCGATGGGTGTTGCCGTGCTACCCGCCTGGCTGATCGAGCAGGACCTGCACAGCGGCGCCCTGCAACAGCTGCTGCCAGGCTACAGCCTGCCACGCCAGTCGATCAGCGCAGTCTTCCCCAACAGCAGCCACCTGCCGCACAAGACCCGCGCCTTTATCGACTTTCTCAGCAAGAACCTGGGGCCCTCTGCCAAACGCCCTGCGCTGGTCTGAACGCGGTCCCGGACGATCCGCGTCCTTCCCGCTTCGCTCATCCGCATGAAAAAGCCCTCCGAAGAGGGCTGTGCAATCAGGCCAGGTTGCGCTTTCTGCTCAGGAACCCGGCCACACCCATGGTCAGCATCGACAGCAGGCCGATACCCCAGCCAGCCAGGCCTGGGACAGCGGTGGCTGTGCCGGGGTTGGGCGGCGTGACCTTGGCAGGAATGTGCAAGGTCACGGTGACTGGATCGGCCGTGCAGGCGGGCGTGGGCGTCGACGTGTCGCAGACCCGGTACTGGAAAGTCACATCGCCGGAATACACACCGTCAGGGGTATAGAGAATCAGCTCGGGATGGCTGGGGTCGGGGATGCTCAGCGCACCGTACTGCGGAGCGCTCAGCAACTGGACCGATGCCTTGTTGATGGTCGTGCCGCCGCCGTCCACATAGTCATTGGTGGTGACATCGGGAATGGCAAAGGCATCCGAAATATTGGGCAGCGTGTGCTCATCATCAACGCCCTTGACGACTTCGGTCGCGGGCACTTGAGAGGCGGTTACCAGGATATTGTCGAACCCGGCATACGAGTTGTCCGAATCCAGTGCCCAGACGACACCCAGACGCTGGGTAGCGCTGCTAAAACCCATTTCGGCCATGTCCAGCGCGTAGTGCATGGCATGCCAGTCATACGACAGGCCATCGGCCGAGATGCTGGAAAACGAAAACACCTCTGTACGTACAGGGGTGGCGGGCACCCCATTGATATTCACGATGGCATCTGATGCCGCGTTGTTCACCAAGCCCAGCGTTTCGCCAGCTTCAAGCCGGAAAAAGCGGAATTTGACGCTGTAATCTTTGTTCGGGCGATTGACCCACAGCTTGTTGTAGAAGTCCGTCGGGCTCGCCGGATCTGCACCCGCCAATTGCACGGCAAGCCCAGACCAATCCATGGACAGATCCATGAACTGCTGACCTTGCGTGGGGAAAACCAGGCCAATCGTTTCGATATAGCGGTAATCACCAGATTGGCGAACCATGCCACCGGTGAACTTGTTGGCAGGCCGCAGGTCATCGGCATAACCCGTGCCCTGCCAAGCGGGTGAATGCGTTGCGTTGTCCGTGGCGTTATTGATGGACTTGGTGCACAGGCGATCAGCGGTATTGATCTGGCTGTAGATGAAGCCATTGGCCACATCGTCATAGTTTTGGGAGAAGGTGCCGTAGCTGCCACTCGAAGGGGTTCCACCGCCATCCCGGCAAATTTCTGCGGCCAGTTGCGCAGCATTGGGCGTTTCAAAATCGTTCTGATACACCGTAATCAGCCCCTGGGCAAACAGGCTGGAAGTGGCAAGCAACATGGCCGAGGAAACAACGATGTTCCTGGCACTCCGCTGACAAGTCATATAACGTCCTTGGCAATGATGTTAGACACGATCAATACATTCGATCGAGCTAATAAAGCAAAAGTCGAAGTCTATTTAGCAAAGCGCGACGAAACGCATGATGAAGGTCAAAGAAGGTGAATCAATGACGGTTAGCTACGGTTTGTCGCGCGAAGTGCACATGTGACATAGTGTAAATGTATTTATTTGTTTCTACCCCCGCTTGGCGGTGTGCCGGACCAATGAATACACACCAAAAAAAATGCACCACCGGCCCTTCAAGGCCCGTGGTGCATGACTGGAAAAAACAGCGCTTAGAACTTGTAGTTCAAGCTCACATTCACCGTCCGTGGCTCACCCCAGGTGTAGGTGCTGTACCAGTTGAAGATGGTGTAGTACTTCTTGTCAAACAGGTTCTTCACGCTGAGCGAGGCGGAGAGCTGTTTGTTGAAGTCGTAGCGGGCCATGGCGTCCCAGACCCAGTAGTTGGGCACGGTATGCACGGCATTGCCACCGGTGGGCACACTGATGGTGCCCCAGGTCTTGTCCTGCCAGCGGGCGCCGCCGCCGACGGTCAAACCGCTGAGGCTGCCGGCCATTTTGTAGCTGGTGTACAGGTTGAACTGGTTGGAGGGCGTGAGGGTGGAGACGCGCTCGCCGTCCTTGCGGGCAATGCTGTGTGAGTAGCCGGCCTGGATCTGCCAGGCAGGGGTGATCTGGCCGGAGACCTCGGCTTCCCAGCCTCGGGTTTTCACGCCTTGGATGGCGCGGTAGGCGGGGTTGCCGCTGGGGGTGATGCCGCCGCTTTCCACGGCAAAGTTGTCCTGCAGGGTTTGGAAGACGGCGGCGCTGGCGTTGAGGCGGCCGCCCAGGAACGATGCCTTGGCGCCCAGTTCATAGTTTTTGCCTTCCAGCGGATCCAGGGTGCGGCCTTGCTCGGTCTGGTAGGACTGCGGTTTGAAGATGCCGCTGTAGCTGGCGTAGACCGAGTAGTTCTGGTTCAGGTCATAGACGGCACCCAGGTACGGGGTGAAGGCATTCTTTTCATCTTGCTCCTGCACCCGGTTTTTGTAGTTGGAGAAGCGCCCGCCGGTGATCAGCTTCAGGTCGTCGCGCAGGTTCCAGCGGGCCGTCGTGTAGATGCCGCTCTCATGCGTGGTTTCGTCGTCCGTGTAGTCGGGCTTGCTATTCCAGATGGGGGCGGGCACATTGCCGTTCCACTGGTAGTAGTTGCTGACCGAGCCATCAAAGCCGCTGTTGTCGTTGTAGTAGCCGTCGTTCTTCCAACGGCTTTTGGCCATGCTGCCGCCGACCACCAGCTCGTGCTGGCGGCCCAGCAGCGAGAAGGGGCCGCTGGCGTACAGGTCTGCCGCATCGCTGGTGGTGCGGCCAATGTACTGGCCGCGCCACATGCTCACGCCGCTGCCAGTCACTGGATCGGGGTTGCCACCCGCTGCTGCGCCCAGGTTGGCGTTGTAGCCGTTGATCTGGTGGTTGAGCTGCAGCTTGGTCACCCAGCCGCTGGCAAAGTTGTGCTCCAGGGTGGCAAAGGTGGTGCGCGTGTACTGGTCCCAATGGCTCCAGTCGGCACCGTTGTTGAACGAGCGCGGCATGGCGTTGAAGTTACCCTTGGCATCGAGCAAGGGGATACCGCCCCAGGTCGATGCGGTGGGCTTGTTGTCCTGGCGGTCGGCACCCACCGTCAGCAGGGTTTGGGGTGTCAGGTCCATCTCGACAATGCCGTACAGCACGCCCGTCTTGCGCTCGTAGCGGTCCAGCTGCGAATGCTTGTCCTGGTAGGTCGCCACACCGCGCGCGCGGATGCTGCCGCTCTCATTGAGCGCACCGCTGACGTCCAGCTCACCCCGGTAGTTCTGGTAGCTGCCCGCGCTGATCGTGGCATGGCCGCTGAACTCCTTGGTCGGCTTTTTGCGCACCAGGTTGATGGTGGCGCCCGGGTCACCGCTGCCGGTGAGCAGGCCGGTGGCGCCCTTGAGCACTTCCACCCGGTCGTAGATCGACATATCGGTCAGCGTATTGCCAGCAGAGTAGGCCGAGTTGCGCGACATCGGGATGCCATCGTACTGGAAGTTCTGGATCGCAAAGCCGCGCGCATAGTACTCCGTGCGCTCGCTGTCATAGGTCACGATGCTCACGCCCGGCGTGTGGTTGATGACATCGTCGATGGAATGGAGCTGAAAATCGTCCATCACTTGGCGGGTGACAACGCTGACGGACTGCGGCGTCTCGCGCGGCGTCAGCACCAGGCGGGTTGCCGTTGCAATCGCCCCCGGGGTGTACGAGCCCGAGCCTTCGGTGATCTCGCCGAGCTGATTGGTACGCACCGTCACCTCGGACAGCGTGACTTCGGCACCGGTTGCGGATGCTGCCGATGGTGTAGCGGCTGGCGCTGGGGCGGCTGCCTGTACCGTCAACACGCCGCCCTCCACCCGCCCTTGCAAGCCTGAGCCCTGCAGCAATGCCGTCAACGCCTGCGACACATCCTGCGCGCCGTGTAGCGCCGGCGCCTGGCGGCTCTGCGCGGCTTCGGGCGCTGCGCTAAAGCTGAGGTTCGCTTGGCGGGCAAATTGCGTCAGCGCGCTGGCCATCGGTTGCGCAGGAATATCAAAGCTGGCGGTTTGCGCCATCGATGCCTGCAGATGCAAGGCCAGACCCAGGCAGACAGCCGCATGCGCCAGCACGGTACGGCGGGGCTTAAAGGTGAAGGAAGACATGAAAGGTGTTCTCGTCCGATAAATAGCAATGACAGGACGAGACAGCACCGCTTGTTGCGTGCTGCACGCTGAAAGCAAGCCACCAGAGCGAAGCGCATGCGGCGCTGTCACCGTCCGATGGATTTCTGCGTGGATGGCGTGGGCTGGTCAGCGCCGGAAATCCTCAAAGCCTTGCAGCGACTGCCCCGCTTGGATTAAGGACAGCAGCCTGCAAAAGGCGGTCCCCATGGTACTTATCAAATACGAATCAGTCTCATACTCAATATCATTTTGTGACGTATTAGCAACAGTTCTGTGACATTGCAGGCCGATCCCATCGCTGATGCGCGGAGCAGCAGGCCGCGGCCTAGCAAGCGCCAGCCACCGTGTGCTGACAAAGCAAGCGCCCCAGCGATGCCGCTGCCATAATGGCCCGCCATGACCATCGCCCTCAGCACCCTGCTCATCTACGCCAAAGACATGCAACGCACGGCGCGCTTTTATGTCGATCATTTTGGCTATGCCTCTGACTGCAAGGTGGTCGACGGCCTGATCAGCCTCCAGCCCCTGCACGGCGGCGCGGAGATCCTGATCCACCAGGCCGCCAAGAGCCTGAAGTTTGGCTCTGCGGTGCTCAAGCTCAGCTTTAGCGTGGCCGACGTTGAGCAGTTTGTGGCACAGGCCGCCGCCAAGGGGCTGGCATTTGGCAGCCTGCACCAGGCCAATGGCTATGCCTTCGCCAACACCAAGGACCCGGACGGCAATTCCATCAGCGTGTCGAGCCGCCAGTACCGGACGAGCTGAGCAACAGGTCAAACGATCGGCATCGTCACCGGCAAGCGGCGCAATTCCAGGCCAAGGGTTTGGCTAGAATCCCCCCTCTTTGCCCGTGAGCAGCACAGCGGGCCACAACCCGGCAAAGGATGGAGATGCGCTATCTGGTGGTAGGCACAAGTGGTGCAGGCAAATCAACCCTTGCCCAAGCGCTGGCAGAGCTGACGGCGTCCCGCTATATCGAGCTGGACGCGCTGTACTGGGGGCCGGACTGGCAGGCCGTGCCGACGGAGCAATTCCGGCAACGGGTGGCGCAGGCCACGCAAGGCGAGCACTGGGTGGCCGATGGCAACTACAGCGATGTGCGCGACATCCTCTGGCCGCAAGCCAGCCATGTGCTGTGGCTCAACTACAGCCGCTTTACCGTTTTCTCGCGCCTGCTGTGGCGCACGCTCCGGCACAGCATCACGCGCCAGCGCCTGTCGCACGGCAACCGGGAGTCGCTGGCGATGGCCTTGTTCTCCAAGGATTCGATCCTGCTGTGGGCCTGGACCACCTATGCCAAAAACCAGCGCAAGTTTGCAGCGCTGCGCGACGACCCTGCGTTTGCGCATCTGCAGTGGGTAGAGATCCGCAAGCCTTCGCAAGCAGCAAAGGCGCTTCAGGCCATCGCAGCATCACCAAACCGGTAACACAGCACCGCACCGCCTTACTGCAGTCCCAAGAACTTGAACGGTTCCGCCGGCTGGAACGACCCCGTCGCATCGCCCGCAAATGCATGGTTCTGGTTGGGCCCCAGATCGAGCTTCATCACCTTGCCCGCGTCAGCGCTGAAGTTCAGCGCCTTCAGGTCCACCCAGAAGGTATTGGGCGTCAGGGCCGATTCAAAAAAGTAGAGCTTGCGCTTGTGGTCAAACACCGTGCGCCAGCGCGTCGATGAGATATTGGGCTCGCCGGGCGTCGTCAGGCCATAGGGCACGGAGACATTGCGGATGACGCTGAACACACTGGCCAGCGCCTTATTGGGCGCCTGGTCCTGCGGCACGGCATTGATATAGAAGGCAGCGCGGGCATAGCGGTCAGCCGCGCGGTTGGTGCCCGGCAGCATGACGGTGCCGCCAATCTGCTGCCAGTAGCTGTTCAGCGCCAGCTGCTGGTCAAAAATGGGGGAGTTGGTCATCACCTGGTACTGGCGGCTGTGGTGGATGACCTGGCGGCCGCCGATGTATTCGACGATAGCGCTGTCGCCGCTCGCATCCGACATCGACAGGTGCAAGGTGGTGAGCCGGTCTTCGCCGGGCACGCTGTCCGAGACGATGGTGAAGGGTTGCTGCTCCAGCACCTTCACGGCCTCGGCCACAGTGGCAAAGTTATCCAGCACATACTGCGCCCAGGCGGCAATCGTCAGGCCGGGCTTGCTCTTGTCATCAAACTTGGGGTACTCCGATTCCACCAACCACAGCAGGTTGGCGCTCAGGCCCGCCTCGTTGACGCCATCGGTCGTCGAGATGTCATAGCCCGAGGTCACCACGCTGCCGTAGCGCGATGTCCAGCGCAGTGAGTTGGGCCCTGCCTGGCCCGTGCGCTCCATGCCGCGTGGCAGCACCCAGAGGTTGCTGGTGATATCGCTCTTCCAGTCCATCGAGCGCGCGGTAATCACCTGGTCATTCGCGCCCAGGTAGACCACGCGTGTGCAGGCCATGGCGCTGCTGAGGGCGCTGAGGCCCAGCACGCTCGCCAACATGGCCGCAGCCAGCTTGCGCGCAGGCAGCAGATTCTTCTTGTTCGTCATTGGTCTCTCCCTCCCATCGGTTGGTTTGGCTTTTTTAGGACAAGCCCGCAGGCCGCGCCTACCGCATCGGGCAGGAGCGACCCTGCTGCTGGTTTACTGCGCGCTGGCCTTCCAGGTTCCGTTGGGCTGCTTGCAGAACCAGAACTGCCATTCCTCCTTGAGCTTGCCGGAGGGGCGGCTGGCTTCCACATTCAGCAGGCGGCAGGTGTCGGCCTTCTGGGTCTGGCTGGTTTGCAGCGGGGTCAGGGCCATCTGTACTTGGCGCGAGCGCGGGCCCTGGCTGCTGGTCCACTGCGTGGTGCTCTTGTCGGCGGCGTTGTTCAGCACATCGCCCACGGCCTTGCGCAGCGCAGGCACATCCTTGGCGGGCACGCTGGCGGTGATGGTCTGGTTCAAAAACGACAGCGGTGCGGCAGAAGCGGCAAAGGCCAGGCCACCCAACATGGTGGCCAGCACGGCGGAAGACAGGTGGCGTGCAGCAGGCTTTTTCATGGTGTCATATCCTCTCGTTGAATTTTTCGGTGCGATCAGGTGCGCCGCTTCTGGTCTGCCCGGCAGACATGCATAGCGGACGTCGCCCGGACCGCGTTATCAGCGAGTTGATCATATTCCATATAGTCTGATCAACCCACCCTATGACACCGACTTCCATCCCTGGCCACAGGCCCCAAGCAGGACCGCTCCATGCCCCGCGAAAACATCAATGACTTGCTGGCCTTTGTTGCGGTGGCGCGGGAAGGCAGCTTTACCAAGGCCGCTGCGCAACTGGGCGTGTCGCAGTCAGCGCTGAGCCACACCATCCGGGGCCTGGAGGCCCGCATGGGCGTGCGCCTGCTCAGCCGCACCACACGCAGCGTCTCACCCACTGAAGCGGGCAGTTACCTGCTGGCCCGCATCGGCCCGGGCTTTGACGAGATTGAATCGGGCGTCGCCGCGCTCAGCGATTTTCGGGATACACCACGAGGCCATGTCCGCATCACCACGGCCGAGCATGCGGCCAACACCGTGCTCTGGCCCAAGCTCGCGCCGGTGATGCAGCGCTACCCCGATATCTCCATCGAGATCAATGTCGACTACGGCCTGGGTGACATCGTCGCGCAGCGCTTTGACATGGGCATACGCCTGGGCGACCAGGTCGCCAAGGACATGATCGCGGTGCGCATCGGGCCCGATTGGCGCATGGCGATTGTGGCAACGCCCCACTACCTGGAACGCATGCCCGCACCCCAAACGCCGCAGGACCTGGCCGCCCACCAGTGCATCACCATGCGCCTGCCCACCCATGGCGGGCTGATGGCCTGGGAGCTGGAGAAAGACGGCGCTGCGGTGCAGGTGCGCGTGCAAGGCCAGTGGGTGTTCAACGGCAGCCGCGCCATGCTGCGCGCTGCGCTGGCTGGATTTGGTCTGACCTATGTGCCCGAAGACATGGCAGCCCCCCATCTTGCGCAGGGTGAGCTGGTACGGGTTATGGATGACTGGTGCCAGCCCTTCAGCGGCTACCACCTGTACTACCCGCACCGGCGTGGCATGTCGCCTGCGATGCGTGTGGTGGTGGATGCCTTGCGCCACAGCGAGGTTCCTGCCTTGCCTACAGTGTTGTAGAAGTGAGCAAATGCAAGAGAATCGACGCAAATGATAATCATTTTCATATAGAATCGCATTTTTCAGGCGCCAGCAATAACAAAACCATGCCATAAGGGCCTGCTGCAAACCTCGTTCTGAGGGCTCTGCAGCGGACCCCTCAGCCTGCATCATCCGCATGCAGCACAGGTCAGTAGCCAGCAGTCTTTCCTTCCCCTCTTGCTTTAACTGGCTGGACCCTATGGCTTCTCGCACCTCTTCCCAGGCGCAGCGTATCTCTGCGCGCGCCACTTCCACTTTCCAACCCCGTTACCTGGCCGCCGCTGTCGCCGCGCTGGTATCCGCCGGCGCCCTGGCACAGCAGGCTGCCCCAGACCAGGCGGTGCTACTGGCACAGGCCGAATCGACGATGCCCCAAGTGACGGTGCAGGCCAAGGCAGAAAAGGCCCCCGGCACGATCACCGTGATCTCCGGCGAGGAGCTGGAAAAAGCCAACAGCATGGCCGACATCTCGCGCTACCAGCCTCTGGTGTCGGCCCCCGGCACGGCATCGGGCACCAGTCGCAACCGCAGCAGCTTTGACCGCTCGGGCACCACGGGCTACAACATTCGCGGTATCGAAGGCAATCGCATCGGCATGGATGTGGACGGCATTGAGATGCCTGACGCCAGCACCCGCCCCTACGTCAGCCGCGCCGGCAACAACAGCTTTGGCATTGGCCGTGACTTTATCGACCCCGAGATGTTCTCCTCGGTCGGTATCCAGTCGGGCACTACCACGGCCCGGCGCGCAGCCGGTGGCATTGGCGGCGCTGTCAGCTTCAAGACCAAGTCGGCCAGCGACTTTCTGCGCAATGGCAATAACAGCTACTTTGGTGGCAAGCTCGGCTTTGACTCTGCCGACCACTCCTGGAACGAAAGCATCACCGCAGCGGGCAAATCCGGCAGTCTGGATGGCCTGATCGCCTTCTCGCGCCGCGATGGCAAGGAGACCCAGAACAACAGCGCCCTGGGCATCAAGGCATCGCTGGAAGACTGGCATTCCAACGCACTGCTGATGAAAGGCGGCCTGCAGATCGATGCCGAGAACCGCCTGGAGCTGTCTGCCGACCTGTACCGCCGCAGCAACCAGAGCCAGTTCTATGGCTGGAGCACCGACAACAGTTCCATCACGCAAAACAATAGGCAGGACAGCGACACCAGCCGCAACACGCTGCAGCTGTCGCACCTGTGGACGCCCACCGACGCCTTTGTGGATCAACTGGACACGCGCCTGTTCTTCCAGAACACCGATACCAAGGACGTGACCGACACCACCACCTTGGCGAGCGGCGCCGTCACGCGCAACCTGTCGCAAAACAAGACCAAGGCCTGGGGCCTCTCGACCACCGGCGACAAGCGCATCGACCGCCACCGCTTGAGCTTTGGCTTCAATGCACAGACGCAGAGCCAGGAGCGCCCCTGGGACGTGGCTGGCTACATGAAGCCGCAGCCCGACACCGACACCACGCGCCTGGGCGCCTTCATCCAGGATGACATTGGTTTTGACGTCGGCGGCAAGCGCCTGGGCGTGATCCCGGCGCTGCGCGTTGACCGTGTCAAGGTGGAACCCAAGCACCTGGGCGATTTTGCCGAAGGTGCGTTGACCGAAGACGCCGCCTCCAAGCTGTACAGCAACCTCAGCAGCACCATCTGGAGCCCGAGCCTGGGTGTTACCTATGAGCTGACACCCAAGTTCATCGCCTACGGCCAGTACAAGCGCAGTGGCCGTGCACCGACGGCTGGCGAAGTGTTCGGCTCTTGGAACATGGACCAGAGCTACGCCGGTTCTGCCCAGTACGCGCTGATCGGCAACAGCAACCTCAAGCAAGAGACCAGCAACGCCTTTGAGCTGGGCGTCAAGGGATCGCCCACCGACGGCGTGCTGTTCAATGCATCGACCTTCTACACGCGCTACAAGGACTTCATCGGCTACACCCGCTACACCCGCGCCAGCGCGCCCGACAAGTTCAGCAACGTACCCGCACACATCGGCACCATCTACCAGGCCGAGAACCGCGACGAAGCGACCATCTACGGCCTGGAAATGAGCGCCCGTCTGGACCACGGCCAGTGGGCCCCCGCCGTCAAGGGCCTCTACTCGACCTGGGCGCTGGGCCTCGCCCATGGCACTTCCAAGTCCAATTATGCGGGTGACAAGGATGTGGCGCTGGATACCGTCCAGCCGCGCAAGGCCGTCATCGGCGTGGGCTATGACGCACCGATGCGCGCCTGGGGCGTCAACATGACTGGAACCTTTGTGGCCGGCAAGCAGGCGCAGGCCACCAACCGCGAGAGCTATTCCAATGCCGGCACTGAAATTGCCGACTCCAGCATCGAGCAGTTCCGCGTGCCCGGTTATGCGCTGTTCGATCTGTCGGGCTACTGGCAGATCAACAAGAATGCCCGCTTGAACGTCGGCATCTATAACCTGGCAGACAAGCGCTACTGGGATTACGCCAGCAGCCGCAGCCTGCAGCCATCCGTCGCCAAAGACCAGCGCGACATCCAACTGCTGACCAACCCCGGTCGCACCTACGCCGTTTCGTTGAACGTCAATTTCTAAGCTTTTTTCCCACTACGAAAGGACCCCAGCATGAACCGCTTTTCCGCCGCCATGACCGCAGTCGCAGCCGCCGCGCTGCTGACGGCCTGCGCCAGCAACGACAGCAAGACCGCAGCCCCCGCCGCTGCTGCCAAGACCGAAGCCAAGGGCCCCGCCACCCCCGTGGGCGGCCACGGCCACAATGCCTTTATCGGCGGCTATGACGCCAATCGCGACGGCGTTGTCACCCGCGAGGAATACGACACGCTGCGCAAACAGCGCTTTGTCGCCGCCGACACCAACAAGGATGGCTGGCTGAGCGAGGCCGAATACGTGGCCGAGTTTGAAGGGCGACTCAAGGCCCAATACGCCGCCGCAGGCAAGAAGCCCGACCAGCAGTACGAAGGCAGCATCAAGCAGGCCCATGTGCGCTTCCACATCCTCGACACCAACAAGGATGGCAAGCTGAGCATCGAAGAGGAAATCGACATCGCCAACAAGACCTTCAAGAACGCCGACCGCAACGGCGACGGCGTGGTCAATGCAGCCGACATGGCAGGCCAGTAAGCCATGCAAGCGCGCCATCTGTTTGCTGCGCTTGCCGCTACGTTCAGCCTGAACGTCGCCCAGGCCCACATGCCCTTTTTGCTGCCCAGCGTGTTTGATGTGCAGCCCAAGTCCACCATCAGTGTGGATGCGGGCTTTGCAGAAAAACTCTTCCTGTCCGAAGTGCAATTTGGCGAAACGCCGTTCAGCATCACCACGCCCTCGGGCACCGTGCTGCCGTTTGGCGATGTGCACCAGTTCAAGACCCGCACGGTGGCGGAGCAAAAGCTGCCCGACGAGAAAGGTAGCTACCGCCTCTCCAGCGGCCCGCGCCTGGGCGCCATCTTCCGCAGCTGGGAAGTGAATGGCAAAACCACCGTCGTGCGCGACCCCAAGGCCGTCATGCCCGAAGGTGGCGTGATGAAGGTGCACTACCAGTCGCTGTCGGTCTCCGATGCCTATGTCACTGCCGGTGCGCCCACCCCCATCAAGCCTTATGGCAAGGGGCTGGAGATCGTGCCCAGCACGCACCCCAGCGATGTGTTCGCCGCAGAGAAATTCAACTTTGCAGTGCACTTTGATGGCAAGCCGCTGGCAGACCACAAGATCAGCATCTACCGCTCGCCGATGGACCTGCAAGGCCAGAACAGCGTGGATGAGCTCAGCACCGACGCGCAGGGCGACATCAGCTGGACCCCGAGCAAACCGGGCATCTACATGGCCCTGGTACGCCATCGCGCCCCAGCCCCCGAAGGCGCTGCCGCGCCGACCTATGGCTACAACTACACGCTGACCTTCCGGGTACTGGCGCAGTAGTGTTGCTCAGGGCTGCGGCACGCGAAGGGCTTGCTCCGTCCCGAGCAAGCTCCCCGCAGGGCCACGGCCCGCTTTTCATCGCCCATCACCAGCGGGCATCCGCCCTCCCCGGCGGGCGCTGCGGCGCGAACACCTCGACCAGATGGTCCACCAGGGCCTTGGTCTTGGCGGGCAGATGGGCCCCGCCATGGAACTGCACATAGATATCAGCGGGCGGCAGCCGCCATTCCGGCAGCACCGGCAGAAGCTGGCCCCCGCGCAGCAGGGGGCCGACCTCCCACGCGGAGCGCATCAAGATGCCGTGCCCCGCCATCGCCCAGGCCGTGGCCGATTCCCCATCGTTGGCACTCAGCGGCCCCCGCACCTTCACGGTTTCCGTCTGCGCCCCATTGCGCAGATGCCAGGTGCCAAACGCCTCATCGCCCTCGCGGATGAAAAGGCAGGCGTGGCACGTCAAATCTTGCGGTGAGGATGGCACGCCCATCGCCTGCAGATAGCGCGGCGAGGCACAAAGCACACGGCGGTTGCGAGCCAGCACCCGCGCCGTCCAGCGGGAATCCGGCATATCACCCATCCGGACCACCAGGTCAAAACGGTCCTCCAGCAGGTCGGCAGGCCGGTCGCTCAGTTGCAGCTGCACCTCCACTTCAGGAAAGCGCTGTGCGAATGTCCCCAGCGCTGGCGCAATATGCCGACGGCCAAAGCCGAAGGTGGCATTGACCCGCAACAGGCCCTGCGGCACGGCAGCAGCCCCGCCAATGGCGCGTTCCAGCGACCCGAGTTCGGAGAGCAGGCGCGCACCCTCCACCAGGTAGCGCTCGCCCTCAGGCGTCAAGCTCATGCGGCGGGTGGTTCTTTGCATCAGCCGGGCACCCAGCCGCGCTTCCAGTGCCGCAAGGCGCTTGCTGACGGCCGGACCGGTGATACCCAGCTGCTGGGCCGCACTGCGCATGCTGCCCTCTTTGCTGAGCAGCGCAAAAAAGGCGATGTCAGAAAATCCATCCATTCGTAACTCCAGCGACCGAAAGTCATGCTTTGCCGCGCATTGTATATTTCCGCCTCAGCTGTGAGACTCGGAGCCATCGCGTACACAGAGCCCCCCCCATGCACCGCACCCTTTACCGCAAGCTGGTCGACGCCCATACCGTCACCCAGCTCGACGCGCAGAACGTCCTGCTGTTCTGCGACCTGCACTTGATGAACGAGTACACCAGCCCCCAGGCCTTTGCCGGCCTGGACGAGCAAGGCCGCCAGGTGCTGGTGCCCGGCCAGAACATGGCCGTGGTCAGCCACGTTATTCCCACCGACCCGGGTGCTATCCGCATCATCCGCGATGCCGCGCCTGCCCTCCAGGCCAGCAACCTGCGCAAGAACTGCGACCAGCATGGCATCCCTCTGTTCGACACCCAGGATGCGCTGCAAGGCATCGAGCATGTGGTGGCGCCTGAGCACGGCATGGTCCGGCCTGGCATGGTGGTCATTTGCGGCGATTCGCACACGACCACCTACGGTGCGCTGGGCGCGCTGGGCTTTGGCATCGGCACCTCGGAGGTCGAGCATGTGCTGGCCACGCAGACCTTGGTGTACCGGCTGGCCAAGGACATGCGCATCCAGGTCGATGGCCTGCTGCCACTGGGCACCACCGCCAAGGACCTGATCCTCATGGTCATCGGCCATATCGGCGCCCAGGGTGCCCGGGGCCATGTCATCGAGTTCTGCGGCACGGCATTCGACGCCATGTCGATCGAAGCCCGCTTTACCGTGTGCAACATGGCCGTCGAGGCAGGCGCCCGTGGCGCCTTGATCGCGCCAGACCAGAAGGCCGCAGACTATGTGCTGGCGCGCTCTGCAGACTTGATCGGCCCCCTCCAGCAGGTCGCCTTGCAGCACTGGGCCAGCCTGCGCAGCGATGCAGGCGCGGTGTTTGATGTGGAGCACCATTTTGACGCCAGCGCCGTCCCCCCGCATGTGACCTGGGGCACCAGCCCGGACCAGGTGGCACCCATTGGTGGCGCGGTTCCCGATCCCGAGACGCAGGCCGCTGGGCCTCTGCGCCGCAGTACCGAGCAGGCACTGCGTTACACCGGGCTGGCCGCAGGCACGCCGCTGGAAGGCATCGCCATCCAGCATGTCTTCATCGGCTCCTGCACCAACGCCCGCATTGAAGACCTGCGGGCCGTGGCCGAGGTGGTGCGCGGGCGCCAGGTGGCCCAAGGGGTTCGTGCCATGGTGGTGCCGGGCTCCGGCGCGGTCAAACAACAGGCCGAAGCGGAAGGCATTGCCCGCCTGCTGCTGGATGCCGGCTTTGAATGGCGCGAGCCGGGCTGCTCCATGTGCCTGGCGATGAACGGCGACATCCTGGCCGACGGTGTGCGCTGCGCCTCCACCACCAACCGCAACTTTGAGGGACGCCAGGGACGCGGCGCCATCACCCACCTGATGAGCCCTGCGATGGCGGCCGCCGCCGCCATCACCGGCACCATTACCGACGTTCGACGTCTGGAGACCCCGCATGCGTGAGCAACACATCCTGAGCGGCAAGATGGCCGCTCTGGCCATCGAGAACCTGGACACCGACCAGATCATGCCCAAGCAGTTTCTGCACGGCATCGACAAGGCCGGGCTGGACAAGGGCCTGCTGTACGACCTGCGCTTTGATGCCGCAGGCCACCCGCGCCCTGACTTTGTGTTGAACCGGCCCGAGCGCGCCGATGTGGAGATCCTGGTGGCCGGCGCCAATTTTGGCTGCGGTTCCAGCCGCGAGCATGCCGTCTGGGGCCTGCAGCAGTACGGCATCCAGGCGATCATCGCGCCCAGCTTTGGAGAAATCTTCTACTCGAACGCGATGAACAACCAGTTGCTGCTGGTCATGCTCCCCGAGGCAGACATCGCCCAACTCATGGCCGATGCCGACCGCCTGGAGACCGCGCATGTCCATATCGACCTGCAGGCGCTCCGGGTCAAGAGCCAGAGCGTGGATGCCGCCTTCAGCCTGTCGGAGCGCCACCACCGCATGCAGCTGGAACGCAGAGACATGATCGGCCTGTCGCTGACGTACCAGGCTGACATCACGCACTTTGCGCAGCGCCACTGGGAGGCCTATCCTTGGCTCAAAGACGTGGCCCTGCGCACCCGCCAACAATTGGGTGCGACGCCACGCGCCCAGCAACCGGTCCGCTTTGGAGGAAAAGCCTGATGTTCGAGCGTTTTGACACCCGCGATGTAGCCGTGAACGGCACCGTGATCCGTTGCCGCGTCGGGGGCAGCGGCCCCGCACTGCTGCTGCTGCACGGCCACCCGCAGAGCCATGTGATGTGGCACCGGGTAGCACCGACATTGGCCGAAAAATTCAGCATCGTCTGCGCCGACCTGCGCGGCTATGGCGACTCGGCCCGCCCCGGGGCCAGCCTGCACCATGCCGCCTACAGCAAACGCACGATGGCCCAGGACATGGCCGATCTGATGACCAGCCTGGGCCACCAGCAGTTCCGCCTCGCCGCCCATGACCGAGGCGCCCGTGTGGCCCACCGCCTGCTGCTGGACCACCCTGGCCGGGTGCAACGCGCCATGCTGCTCGATATCGCGCCGACCTTGGCCATGTACGAGCAGACCACGGAAGCCTTCGCCAAAGCCTACTGGCACTGGTTCTTCCTCATCCAGCCCGCACCGCTGCCAGAGCGGCTAATTGACTCTGACCCCGCCGCCTACATCCGCGATGTGATGGGACGCCGCCACGCGGGCCTGGCCGCCTTCGCGCCAGACGCCCTGCAAGAGTACCTGCGCTGCATCGCCATCCCAGGCACCGCCACCGCCATCTGCGAGGACTACCGCGCATCCGCCGGCATCGACCTGGAGCACGACCGTGCCGACAGGGCCAACCGCCACCAGGTGACGACCTCGCTGCGCGTGTTATGGGGCGCAGAAGGCGCCGTGGGGCGCTGCTTCCCGGTGCTGGACCTGTGGCGCGAGGCGGCTACTGACGTCAGCGGCAAGGCGCTCGACTGCGGCCACTACATTGCCGAAGAACAGCCGGCCAAGCTGCTGGAGGAGATGGGGAAGTTTTTTGCCATCTGATGGGCGGTGATGGAAGTGGTCATCTCGAGGCTCGCTGAGCGCATCAGCAGGCCTTCTTGGGATGCGAGGGACGATCACTGATCGGCTGCTTTGGAGCCCAGCGCATGGTGACCTCTACTGACCGGTCTGCGACTGTCGCAGACGGCGTCCTTGCATGCAACGCTGCGGAACGCCATTCGCCAACGCGCAGACCGTCTGCGATTCATTGCTCATCCTCAGGTCTCAGCTCTGAATACGTCCAAGGCAGGCTGACGAGAAGTGCCTTGGCATCTACGTCAAACTCTTGCCTGTAGTGGTGCTGGTGTGGAAACGGAATACGCGGATCACCCAGCTCGAAACCCAGTGCGTTGAGCCTTTCCTGGTACCGCCCGATCGGCCCGTAAGCAAAGATTTGATCGTGGCGGTCCCAGACAATAGTCGCCCTTTCTTCCACCGAATAGGCCCAAATATCAAATCGCGCATCGCCGCTTAGAAACGCGCCGAATCTGCCGATGAAATCTTGAAATTCCTCCAGCGAAAGTACTGGACTTTGGTAGCGGCCTTCCGCCCCTTCACCTCGCGACGTGTGAAGAACAAAGAGCAGAAGATAAGGCGGTGAGAGACTGGCCACGAGCGTCGTGAACGGCAAGGCATCACCAGCGGGAACGCCTGCTATAAAACGCTCCGTGGAGTCCACTGATGAAACTGCATACACCGGTCCCTGCGAGAACGGAGCCCAACCATGGGCCAGGAAATGGGAAAGTTTGTGCATCTGCGATAACCACTTGAATGTCGTCCTCTATTTCACACAACCACGGCCAGAGCAGACCATCGGATTCGACTCATCCAGGCCGAATCGAGAAATCCTACCAGCAGAGCCCATGGTGACGCTCACTAGATATACGGCCCATTCAGGGACCTGACTCTTTCCACCGGAGGTGCAGGCCTGGAAGCCTAAAGACCATTGCGTTGCTGGCCAAGTGGCGAAACTCCCCTTCACGCCAGCCTGATGGATGTCCAATGGAGCATGCAGAAAAGGAAGATGCCGTGCGCTGGGCATTGGAGATGTGCCGGTGTATACCTGAACGAACAGGGTGACTGCCTATAACAAATTCACTAGCTACGACTCGACTGCAAAAGACGCCTTGCGTCTCATCTCCATTTGCGAGGGATACGCAAAGGGAACCTATCCGGGAGAGGCGTATTTTCCCGGTCCCCGCATTAGTCAACAAGCTTGCCTACGAAGTCAAGCAGTGCGCGTGTTTTCCTAGGTACGTAACGCCGGGACGGATAGTAGGCGTACAAAGGGAATCTATAGTCGGACCACGTCGGAAACACTGGCACTAGCTGACCAGCACTCACGTATTCCTCCGTTCCAAGCTCAAAAAGCTGAGCTATTCCAAGCCCAGCCAGGCAGGTGCTGTAGACCGTTCCTGGGTCATTGACGGTCAACATGCCTTTGGGCTGCACCAGCAATTTTTTTCGTCGTTGCTGAAATTCCCAGGGGAATGGCTTACCTGTCACTGGCTCTCGGAACAATATGCACTTGTGGTGATGCAACTCCAGATCGCGTGGATCTGTGGGATGCCCAAATCGCTGCAGGTATTGTGGTGATGCCATTGCCAGCACTCTGGTGTCAAACAGCTTTCTCGCCACAAGCGATGATGTCTGAGGGTGACCAAAACGAAGCGCCACATCAAAGCCGTCTGCCACCAGATCCCCCAGCTCATCCTTGCTACGCAGCTCGATCTCCAGCTCAGGGCAACTGTCCATGAAGTCCCCCAAACGGGGCGCAAGAATGAACCTTGCAAAAAGGGGATCTACATTGACACGCAACTTCCCCCGCACTTGCTGTGCATCCCCTGCAGCGCTCCCGGTCGCCTCTGCCAGAGCACCAATGAGCGGCATCACTTCTTCATAGAAGCGACGTCCTTCATCGGTCAAGCGTACCTGACGTGTAGTGCGCTCAAAAACACGGATACCCAACCTGGCTTCAAGACGTGCGACCGCCCTGCTGACACCGGACTGAGACAAATCCACCAGCTCAGCCGCTTTGCCGAAGCTACCGGTGTCGACAACGGCAGCCATCACATCCAGCCCTTCCAAGAGCTGTGTACTGAACGCACTCATATATGACTACCACGCATAAATATTGTGATTCTCATGCTATCGCAATTCAAGGCTTGGTGGCTCAGAATTCCCCCATCGCCAGAGACATCTGATCTGGCAGAGACGAGCGGTCAGCAGCCCTGTTCCAGATAGCTCGTCGCAGAAGGAGAAATTTATGTCGAGAATTTTCATCACCGGATCCTCCGACGGTCTGGGCCAGATGGCCGCACAACTTCTGGTTGAGGGCGGTCATCAAGTGGTCTTGCATGCCCGAAACAAGGAACGCGCAGTGCATGCGATGGCACAGGTTCCGGGAGCCCAGGCCGTGCTGTCTGCCGATCTTTCGAGCATTGAGGAAACCAAGGCGCTTGCGCAAAAATTGAATGATGCAGGCCATTTCGATGCAGTGATACATAACGCAGCTGTGGGCTTTAGCGAGCCTCGACGCGTAGCAACTATTGATGGCCTACCGCATGTGTTTGCGGTGAACACACTAGCTCCCTACATCCTCACTGCGCTTATGCATGCGCCCAAAAGGTTGGTTTACATCAGCTCAAGCTTGCATTTAAGTGGTGATCCATCGCTGGGAGATCTGGCGTGGGAAAGCCGGCGCTGGGGCGGCACACAGGCTTATTCGGACTCCAAGCTGCATATTGTGTTGCTGGCATTTGCCGTCGCTCGCCACTGGCCTGGCGTGCTTTCGAACTGCGTCGAACCAGGTTGGGTTGCAACCAAGATGGGAGGGCCTGATGCCACGGATGACCTTGACCTGGCATATCGCACTCAGGCATGGCTCGCCATCGGGACCTCTGCTTCGCATCAAGTAACCGGCGATTACCTCTATCACCAGCAATCGGCACAAGCCCTGCGTGCCGCCTTCGATCCCGCTCTGCAAGACCGCCTTTTGCAAGCCTGTGCCCAGTTGAGCGGCGTCGCGCTTCCATCTCACTGAGAGCCGCTAGCACGATCCAGCAAACCGAAGGCGTCCCCAACTGGGCGTCCCCGACTAGGCGTCCCCGACCAGGCATCAAGCCGCAGCTCATACAGGCTTATGGCAAGGCTTGAGTCGGCCGGCCAGGCAAAGGACGCATCAAGGCTGGTGTCAGCAGCTCGAAAGCGACGCAGGTCCAAACCAGCCACGTGATGGTTCCACACGGGTAAGGCGCAGCTATGTCCAAAAAGCGGACTTCTTTCTCAATCCTCCTCAGTTAATCGTTTCAACGGAGATCATTCATGCACTCACACACCACTGAATCCAGTACCGACCCATCGGCCCATCAAGACAGATCTCCTCATCAAAGCAGCGGCATTTCCAAGGCGAGGGCTGCCGCTGCAGTGCTCGCTTTGAGCCTGGGTTGCTTTACCTTTGTAAGCACCGAACTGATGCCTGTCGGCGTATTGCCGATGATGGCGGAAGGACTGCATGTATCTCTTGGCGCTGCAGGCTATCTCATCACCATCTTTGCCTTCATGGTCGCGCTCACGGCCGCTCCGCTCACCAGCCTGTTGGGCGGTCTCAACCGGAAAGTGCTGATGGCAGGGTTGTTGGCCGTGTGCTGCATCGGTAACTTGGTCACGTTCCTCGCACCAGGCTACTTTGTCGTCTTTCTGGGGCGCATTCTCGTCGCAGCCGCCATTGGCGTTTTCTGGTCGACGGCAGTCGTGACCGCAGTGCATATGGTGTCGTCTCGCAATGCCGTGAGGGCCACCTCGATCGTATTCGGAGGTGTCTCGCTCGCTGCCGTTCTGGGTATTCCCGCAGGCACCATGCTGGGAGATATGTACAGCTGGCGCGCCGTTTTCGCCGCACTCTCGGTGCTGAGCCTATTGGTGTTCACCATCGTTGCCTGGTCAGTTCCTGCCGTTCGTATCTCTAAAACAGCCAAGCGTGGCGCAATGTCTTCGGTACTCAAAAGCGGCCCACTGCTTGCCGTGTTCGGTATTACGGCGCTGGTGGTAACTGGCAACTTCCTGGCCTACACCTATGTCACACCTTATCTGGAGCAGATTGCGGGTCAGAGCCCCGCACATATCAGTATGCTGCTGCTCGTCTATGGTGTGGCAGGCGTGGTCACCAACTTTTCCATAGGCCCTTTCGCATCCAGCGCTCCGCGCACTAGCCTTGGCCTGGTTACGGCGCTCTTCACACTGAGCTTGGCATGTACCAACTCAGCCTCGGGCAGTACCACGGCCATTTTCATTGCACTGGCAGCTTGGGGTGCCGCATACGGAGCATTGCCGGTACTGCTGCAAACCTTGGTGTTCAAGGAAGCATCACGCATTCCCGGAGCGGCCGATGCAGCAACCGCCATCAATGTGTCCGTCTTCAACGCAGCCATTGGTCTCGGCTCGTTACTGGGCGGCATGCTGATTAACCTGGCAGGGCCTCACCCTATTCCCTATCTGTCGGCCTGCTTTGGTTTGGCCGGATTGATCGCCATTGTTGTGAGCCGCGAAGGCAAGGCACGTCATCGTTGAGTTCAGTCATCGTCAGTTAGAAAAAAATGAGTCATATAACCGTTTTGGGCTTGGGCGCAATGGGATCGCGAATGTCTGCCCAATTGCTTGCAGCCGGGCATGCGCTAACCGTTTGGAATCGGTCCCCCCACGCCGTGCAAGCACTGATAGACGCGGGGGCTCGCCATGCCGCCTCACCAGCAGAGGCAGCCAGTGGCGCAGAGGTGGTGATTGCCATGCTGCGTGACGATGAGGCATCGCGGCAGGTTTGGCTCGATGCAAACACCGGCGCACTTGCAGGCATGGTGCCGACGGCCATCGCTATCGATAGCTCCACCCTCACGCCTGGGTGGGTCCGAGAACTTGGCCGCCGTATGCAAGAGCGTGGCATCTCCTTTTTGGAGGCACCCGTCTCAGGCTCACGTGCGCAGGCAGATGCAGGCCAACTGACTTACCTGGTTGGCGGTGATGCACCGACGCTTGCCCGCTGCCTGCCCATTCTTCAGACGCTGGGATCCGGTGTAGAACATGTGGGTGCACTTGGCCATGGAGCCCTTGCAAAACTGGCCACCAATGCCATGCTCGGCATTCAGGTGACCGGTCTGGCAGAAGCCATTGCCATGCTGGAGCGCCAGCAAGCCAATACGTCTGAAGTCCTGAACGCCATGGCAAAGACCTCCGTCTGGGCTCCTGTATTTACCTATCTCTCCAGCACGATGGTGCAGCGGCAGTTTGAACCTCAGTTCCCTGTGGAACTGATGGAAAAGGATTTTGGCTACACCTTGCGGGAAGCTGGCTCAAACGCCAATGCACCGACACTCGCGGCTGCCCACGCGGTCTTCCAACGGGCCCGTGCACAAGGTCTGGGTTTAGAAAACATGACCAGCGTCGTGCAACTGTTTCGCGCAGAAAAATGATGGGAGTCGTAGCGAGACGCGTATCCAGTCGCTTGGGCCGAGGAGCCCGCTGAGGGTATCGGCGGGCCTTCTTAGTTTTGGCTAGAGCGTTGTCTCAGGCCGCGGTGCCACCAATAGCGGTCACCAAGAAGTGCGGCCTGACAGACGCTTAAGCAATCGCCAGCCCAACCTCTCTGAGTCGCGCACGCAGATCATCAACGCCGACAAAATGGATGGCATTCATTCCCGCACGCCTGGCCGCTTCCACATTCCGCAGGCTGTCATCAATGAAGAGGGTAGATGTGGGGATCAAGCCGAATCGTTGGATGGTGAGTTCAAAAATATCGGCTTGAGGCTTTACCAGCCGCTCGTGACCGGAGACAACAATACCCTCGAACCAGTTGAGAAAGTCAAACCGCGCTTGTGCGATGGGAAAGGTTTCGGTGGACCAGTTGGTCAGTGCCAGCAAGCGCAGATGGCCTTGGCCTAGCTCCCTCAATAGGTCCACCACCTCGTCGTTTGCACCAGGCATCATTTCCTCCCAGCGATCGTAGAAGGCACGGATGTTCGCCTCCTGGGACGGATGCCTTTCAATGGCCTCTGCAATGCCTTCACGCCATGGCCGGCCCTGGTCCTGACGCTCGTTCCAATCAGGGCTGCACACCTCTGCCAAGAAGGCTTCCATAGCTGCGACGTCGGGACCAAAAATCTTTCGGTACAAGTGCCTCGGGTCCCATTGGATCAGCACATTGCCGAGGTCAAAAATGACGGTATCTATCTGCAGTCCGTTCATGGAATCGCTCAAAGTAGTAGAACCGCTGCACCTTACACCAAACGATGGTTCTTGTTGCCGCTTGCGTGGGGCTTGGTAACTGCTGCTCAACGCATTGCGACTCAACAGATGACTGCGCTCGAGCGCAATCCCTTTCCGTAGAACCCGCAGGCTCACCACCCCAGCCCCCCATTCATGAGCCTCACTCATGGCAGCATGCGGCGCAGGGGGCTCGATCAAAAGCACTTCGCTCTTTAGCATTCAAACCATAGACAACCCGGCCGCGCGAGCGGCCCATCTTTGGAGTTTGATATGCCCATCTACCGCCATACCGCCCACGCCACGCACATCGCTGCGGCCACCCGCTCCGCTGCCCACAACATGCGCCGCACCGAACAGGAGTCCGTATGAGCAAGCGATTGATAGCAGCCGGCGCCTCCATGCTGATCAGCACTGGCATCGCCCAAGCCCAGGGCATCCACATCAGCCCCGCCGGCACACCGGCCACGATGATCGGCGCGGCGGAGAACTTCAGCGGCCATGTCGCGGTAGACATCAAGGCGGCGGGCGACAGCGCGCAGCAAGGCAGTGTGGGCATGGTGGACTTTGCACCGGGGGCCCGCACCGCCTGGCACACCCACCCTGTCGGGCAACTGCTGGTGGTGACGGATGGCAAGGGCTGGATACAGCAAGACGGCCAGACCCGGCAGAACATCCAGGCCGGCGATGTCGTCTGGATCGACGCCGATGTGCGCCACTGGCATGGGGCCGCCGCAACTACCGGCATGCGCCATATGGCGGTGACCTATCTCAAGAACGGCAAGAACGCCGACTGGAAGGAGCTCGTCAGCGATGCGCAATACAACCCCCGCTAAATATATGCAGCAGCTGGTGTGCGCGGCTGGCCTGGTGCTGATGGCCGGCGAATCATCGGCACAGAACACGGCAACTAGCCCGGCTGCCAACAGCGCACAGGCCTGCACGCCCCACGGTAAAACCCAAGCACCCTCACAGGTGCTGAGCGCCCAGCAGCAGGCCATCTTGCCGATTGCAGCGTTTGCGGCAGCAGGTGATATGGCGCGTCTCACGCCCAGCCTGCAGGCCGGGTTGGAGGCGGGCCTGAGCGTCAGCGATATCCGCGAAGTGCTGGTGCAGCTCTATGCCTATGCCGGCTTTCCGCGCAGCCTCAATGCGCTGAACGCCTTCATGCAGCTGCTGCAGCAGCGAGAAAAAAGCGGCATCGTCGATGCACCCGGCTGCGTCCCCAGCAAGCCCATTGTCCAAGGCGATGCGCTGCGCGCTGCTGGCCGTGCCAACCAGACCCAGCTGGTTGGCGCCCCGGTGCAGGGGCCTTTGTTTGACTTTGCGCCTGCCATTGGCGAGTACCTGCAGTCGCACCTGTTTGGCGCCATCTTTGAGCGCGACAACCTCGACTGGCACAGCCGCGAGCTGGCCACGGTCGGCATGCTGTCGGCGCTACCAGGGGCCGAATCGCAGCTGCAATCGCATATGCGCATGAGCCTGAATGTGGGGCTGAGCGCCGCGCAGCTGAAGCAGGCCGTGCAGGTGCTGGATGCGCGGGTGGACAAGACCAGCAGCGAGCGTGCCAGCTCGGCGCTGGCCAAGACCCTGGCAGCGTCAACCACTCCCGAGCGCTAACCCGCTAACGCCCAGGCGCGCTACTCCCCCTGCGCCTGCGCGCCCTGCCCCCAGCCACCGCCCAGCGCCTTGTACAAGGCCACGCTGGCGCGCAGGCGCTCTTGCTGCAGCTGTACCGCCAAGTCTTGGGCTTGGTACAGCGAGCGCTGGGTATCGAGCAGCACCAGCTGCGTCTCAGCGCCGGCGCGGTAGCGGGCCTCCGCCAAGGCCAGTGCCCTGCGGGCCTGGCGCAGTTCTTCTTGCTGCGCCAGCGCCTGCTGCTGCACACCGGCAACGGCATTCAAGGCGGTCTGCACATCGCTGAAGGCCTGGACGATGCTCTGGCGGTAGGCCAGCAGCAGCTCCTCGCGCTGGGCCATCACCAGGTCGCGGTTGGCGGCCAGGCGGCCCGCATCAAAAATGGGGGCGGCCAAGCCTGCGGCCAGCGAGTACAGCGGGTTGTCCAGCACGCGGTGCAACTGCCGGCCTTGTGCGCCCAGCTCGGCCGTCAAGGTCAGGCGGGGCAGCATGGCGGCACGTGCGGCCTCCAGGTCGGCATCAGCCGCCTGCAAGCGGGCCTCGGCGCGGGCAATATCGGGCCGGCGGGTGACCAGCGCAATGGGCTCGCCCTGGTCGATGCGGGGCACCTGCAAGGCCAGCACACTGCTTTGGCTGACGGCAGGGCCTTGCGCCTGGCCCAGCAGCAAGGCCAGGCTGCGCTGGGCATCGGCCTGCTGCTGGTCCAGGGCCGCCAGCGCCCGGCGCTGTGCCGCCACCAGGCCGCGTTGCTGCGCCAGCTCCAGCGATGTGGCCGCGCCAAAACTGGCCTTGGATTCGACCAGCGCCAGCAGGCGCTCAGCGGTTTGCAGATTGCGCTGGGCAATATCGCCGCGCTCACGCAGGCCCACGTTCAGCAGCCAGGCATCTGCGACTGCGGCGGTGACCGACAGGCGCACCGTGTCATGGTCAAAACTGCTGGCGCGCAGCGCAGCGCCCGCCGCATCGCGCTGCGACTGCAGACGCCCCCAGAGATCCAACTCATAACTGGCGGCCAGGCCGACGGACAAATTACGCCCCGTCGTCTCGGCATGGCCGCCCAGCCGCCCTTGGTGCCCGGCCTGGGCCGTGGCATTGACCGTAGGCAATAGCTCGGCCCCGGCATAGCGGGCGCTGGCCTGTGCCTGCTGCACCCGCGCCATCGCGGCGGCCACATCCAGGCTGTGCTGCTGGGCATCGGCCACCAGCGCATCCAGCTCCGTGCTGCCAAAGCTGCGCCACCAGCCCTGGCTGACGGCATCGCCTTGGGCCGCGTCACTGCGCTGCCATTGGGCCGGTACATCCAGCGCTTGCAGTGGCGACTGCTGCACCTGCGGCGGCGCCGATACACAGCCGGCCAGCGCCAGGGCCGCTGCCAGCGCGCTGGCGATTGGGAAGATCTGCATACTCACTCTCCTGCCAGGGCCCGTACTGGGTCCAGGCGCGCGGCCGTCTTGGCCGGCATATAACCAAACACCAGACCGGTGACCACCGCGCAGGCAAAGGCACCGGCCATGGCCCGGATGGAAAACACCACCGGCACACCGGCCAGCACCAGCACGGCGCCTACCAGCGCACCCACCACCAGGCCGACGGTGCCACCGGACAGGGTCACCAGGCTAGCCTCGGTCAAAAACTGGCGCAGGATATCGCTCTGCCGCGCACCCACTGCCATGCGGATGCCGATCTCCCGCGTGCGCTCGCGCACCGTCATCAACATCACATTCATCACTCCAATGCCGCCGACCACCAGCGACACCGCCGCAATCAGCCCCAGCATCACCGCCATGCTCTGGCGCGTGGCCGCCTCGGCCTGGATGCGTGCGGCGGCATTGCCAATACCAAAGTCCTCGCGGCCGCCATGGCGTGCCAGCAGCACGCGGTGCATGGCCGCCTCGGCCTCGTTGACCACCTCGGAAGACATGGCCTCGACCACCACATAGTCCGGCTGGGTCTGCGCCTGGTAGACGCGCGCCCGGCCCGACTGGTAGGGGATGAAGACCATGTCGTCATAGTTCTGCGCGCCCGAATCCGCACCGCGCTCGCTCATCACACCAATCACCTCGAAGGCCGAGGTGCCGATGATCAGCTGCCGCCCCAGCGGGTTGGGCGTATCGGGGAAGAAGTGCTGGTGCGCCTTGTGGCCCAGCACCACCAGGGGCGCCAGATCGCGGTCCTCGGTATCCGTGTAGTAGCGGCCCAGCTTGGGCTTCCAATGGTGGACCAGCGGCATCTCCTCGCTGGCGGCAAACACATAGATCTGCTTGTCGGCACTGCCATAGCGCACGGTGATCGGGTCGCCAATCACCGGCATCACACGCCGTATCTCAGGCAGCTCGCGCAAGGCGTCCAGGTCTTCCTCTGTTATTTGGCCTGCCGGCCCGCCGGTCGCTGGCGGCTTGCTGCCCATGTAGAGAATCGCCGTGCCCATGGTGCCCATCTGCTCAACCACCTTGCGCCGCGCGCCTTCGCCAATGGCCAGCATCACGATCACCGAGACCACGCCAATCACAATGCCCAGCAAGGTCAAGCTGGTGCGCACCCGGTTAAGGCGCATGCCCCGCCAGGCTGAGCGTGCGGCCTCCAGCAGCTCGGCCACCAGCGGCGCGGCGGAGGCACTGCCACCCATGGGCACAGGCGCCAGCTGCATGCGCGTGCCATCGTTTGCCGCAGGGGTTGCCGTCGTTGCGGGCTGGCTCGCGGTGTCGCCCACAATGCGGCCATCACTGATCTCGATGACCCGCTCGGCCTGCGCCGCCACATCGCGGTCGTGGGTGATCAGGATGATGGTGTGGCCGGCAGCGGCCAGCTCGCGCAGCAGTGCCATCACCTCGGCACCGCTGTGCGAGTCGAGCGCGCCGGTGGGTTCGTCGGCCAGGATGATGTGGCCGCCATTCATCAGCGCACGCGCAATCGACACGCGCTGCTGCTGCCCGCCCGAGAGCTGGTTGGGCCGGTTGCCCAGGCGCTCGCCCAGGCCCAGACGCTGCAGCAACGCATGGGCGCGTTGCACCCGCTCCTCCTTCGGCAGGCCGGAGTAGATGGCCGGCATCTCCACGTTCTCGGAGGCGCTTTCGCTGGCAATCAGGTGGTAGCCCTGGAAGACAAAGCCAAAGGCCTCGCGCCGCAACCAGGCCAGCGCGTCCGAGTCGAACTGCGCCACATCCTGGCCCTGGAAGTGGTAGCTGCCGTCGCTGGGCCGGTCCAGGCAGCCCAGGATGTTCATCAAGGTGGACTTGCCCGAGCCCGAGCTGCCCACCACAGCCACAAATTCACCCGCGTAAATATCCAGGTCAATGCCATGCAGCACGGTCACCAGCGGCTGGCCGCTGGCGGGGTCGCCATAGTGTTTGCGAATGCCCCGCAGTGCGATCAGTGGCTGGTTTGCGTCAACCGGGCCGCTCACCATTGCAGCCACCTGGGGCCACGCTCCAGCGCGGTCTCGCCGATGACGACCTTCTCCCCTTCAGCCAGGCCTTCCAGCACTTCCACCTGGTGGCGGCTGCGTATGCCTACCTTTACGCTGCGGGTCTGGGGTTGGCCGTTGGCATCCAGCACCCGGGCCACATGGGCGCCTTCGCGGGCCTTGTCTTCCTCCACCGCCGTCAGCGCCACCGCCAGCGCCTGGCTGGCACTGGCGCTGACAAACACCACCTGCGCCGTCATCTGCGGCATCAGCTCAGCGTCGTCATTGCCCACGTCAAACAGCACGGTATAGGCCACGGCCTTGGTGGCGGGTGCCGGCGTTTGCGCATTGCCGGCAGGCTGGGCCTGGCTGGCGGCGGGCGCGGGCAACACCTGGCGCACCTGGCCCTTCCAGCGCCGGGGCTTGGTCTGGCCGGCGCCCCCCAAGGTGGTGAAGTAGACCGGCATGCCCTCCTTGACTCGGCGCACATCGGCTTCGGACACCTCGGTCCAGACCGTCATCGCCGACAGATCGGCAATGCGCAGGATATTGGGCGTCTGGTAGGTCGCGTTCAGGGTCTGGCCCTCGCGTGCATCAACCGACACCACCGTGCCCGCCATTGGCGCATAGATGCGGGTGTAGCCCAGGCGTGCCTCGTCGGCCTTCAGCGATGCCTGGGTCTGGCTGATCTGGGCCTTCAAGTGGTCCATGCGCGCCACGGCCATGGCCAGGTTGGCCTGGGCGGTCTGCAGGTCTTCCTCGCGTGTTGCCTCGTGCGCGCTTAGCTGCTGCTGGCGTTGCAGCTGCTGGCCCGCCAGCCGGTGCTGGGCCTGCTGCTCGGCCAGCTGGGCGCGCAGCCCCGCCAACGATGCGCGGCCGGCATCTACCGTGGCGCGCTGCACGCTGGGGTCAATCTCCACCAGCAGATCGCCCTTGGCCACCTCGGCACCGGGTTCCACCTTCAGTTTCTGGATCTGGCCTGACACCTGCGCCCCCACATCCACATAGCTGCGCGGCTGCAAGGTGCCAATCGCCGTCACCGTGGCCTCGATATCCTGGCGCGCCACCGGCTCGCTCTGGTAAGCCATAGCCGGGCGGCCCGACCACCACAACACCACCCCGGCCACCACCGCCGCAACGGCGACCACGGTCACTCCCACACGCGACGCCTTCATAAGATATTCCCCTCGGCCACGCCCACCCACTGCTGCTGCTGCACACCCGTCATTGCTTCCCCCACCATAGCTCCCTCACTTATTCATCAGCAGACCGTCAGGCCCACCACCACAAACCCAACAAAGCCAGCGGCGCCAGCGCAGCCGCTGCACGCGCCGCCCAGCGCGGCGCAGCCGCAATCCACAACACTGCTACTAGTGCCCCTGCAGATATCCAACCCAGCCAAGCCACCACGCCCACGGTGGCGCCCCAGCCGCCCACACTGGGCAGCAGGGCTGCTGCCAGCAGCAAGCTGCCCAGCAGGCGCAGCAAGCGGCTGCGCCGCAGCGGTATGTCTCGTTCGCCCGTCAACTGCTCATGGTGGCGGTCCATCGCAAAGGCCAGGGCCGTCATGCCGGCAAAGGCCAGCGCCAATGCGTGTCCGGATGCTTGCCAACTGTTCATGCGCCCACCTGTAGCTTGTTAGCGGTGGAAGATGCTGCCTTGCCCGTCACCAGCGCGCGGCGGCGCCACAGCACACGGCAGGCCCAGACGGCGGCCAGGCCAAAGGCCCAGGCGCCCAGCTCCACGCCAGCGCTTTCCCAATCGCCGCGCAGCAGTTGCGCGGGCCAGTGGTCGCCGACGGTCACGGCATTCAGCACCGGCAGCAGCAGGCACAGGGCAGCCAGCAGCGCCATCTGCTCCAGCCAGGCCTTGGCGGGGGCGCGCAGCAGGCCATGCAGCAGCGCGGCCAGCCACAGGCCAAAAAAGACGCCCAGCTCCCACTGCACGCGGTTCGCCATGCCCAGCGGCAGCAGGCGGTTGGCCCAGAAGTAGCCAATGCAGGCGACGCCCAGGCCGGCAATGGCCGCCACATTCAGCCCCTCGATCAAGCGGTAGACGGTGGCAGTAGCGCTGCCAAACTCGCCCATGTGCTTGCTGCGGCGCTTGACGACAAACAGAATGGCGCCCGTGGCCATCATGGCGGTGCCCGCCAGGCCGCAGAGAAAGTAGACCCACTTCATCGGCCAGCCGCCAAACTTGACCATGTGCAGCCCGCCCATCACCGACTGGGCGAGCGATGCGCCACCGCCTTCGGCCTTGCCGGGCATGCGCAGCTGCAGCAGCTCGCCGCTGGCGGCCGAGAACATGGCCATGCCGGTATTGGGGCTCAGGCGCTTGTCGGCATCGGCATCGCTGTTCCAGCCGTAAATGCCGACGCGGGCCGCTGCATCGCCCGGGTGGTCCACCACCACCGCACGCACCGGCTGGCCCATCAGCGCCTGGCCACGTGCGGCAAAGCTCTCCAGATCGGGCACGGCCATGGCTTGGCCGGACAGCGGCGGCTTGCCGGGCTCACCCAGCTCGGCGGCATAGGTCTGGATGGCATTGGGCGCCGTTCCGTACTGGCTCCAGATACCGGCGGGCATAAAGCTCATCGCCGATATCGCAATGCCGGTGTAGGCAATCATCAGCTGGAACGGCAGGGTCAAAACCGCCACGGCATTGTGCGCATCCAGCCAGCTGCGCTGGCCCTTGCGGGCGCGGAAGGTGAAAAAGTCCTGAAAGATCCGCTTGTGGGTAATCACGCCGCTGATCAGCGCCACCAGCATGGCCATGCCGGCAACACCCACGACCCACAGCCCCGCCTGGCCGGCATGCAGCTCGTAGTGGAAATCGACAAAATGGTGACCGCCTTCGGTGGCACGCGCTGCGCCGTGGTTGCCGTCCGCCATCGGCTCGCCGGTGGCAGTGTCCAGGTCGGCATCGGCGTACTCGCGCTGTTTGTCAAACCAGTACACCTTCAGCTCGCCGCCGCCTTGCGCATCGGTGGGCCAGATCTCCCACATCTCGGCGCCCTGGTGGTACTTCTCCATAAAAGCCGCCCCCCAGGCCAGGCGCTGGCCCCGGCTGGCTACCTGGCCTGCCGCCTGCGCAGCGGCTTGCGCCGCCTCCTGCGCGGCTTCTTCGGCATGGTGCTCGGGCGTCATCCAGTGGGTGATCGCCTCCTGGAACACCGCCAAGGTGCCCGTCAAAAACACCGCATACAGCAGCCAGGAGAACCACAACCCGCACCAGGTATGCAGCCAGGCCTGCGCTTGGCGAAACCCGCCCCGCCCTGCGCCGCTGCCCGGCCGCTTGTCGATCACAGTCTTACCCATGTCAGCGCCCCAACACCAAAGCGCCCGCTGCCAGCAGCGAGGTGGGCAGTGCAATCCCCAGCCAGACCTTGCCCGGCGAGACCGGCGAGAACGCCCACACTGCCGCCAGCGCATGCAGCGCAAAGCTCCACTGCATGCCGGCCAACACGGCCTCGGCCCGGGCAGCCGGCAGCACGGCCGCCAGGAAGACGGCCAAGGCGCTGGCCAACGCATAGCCGCCAACAACGGCGGCCAGCAATCGGCTCAAGACGGACAGGCCCGGGTGGGCGCTGGGGGCGTTAGGAATGGAGTTCATGGATAGGGACATCGTGGTGGTTGCGGGGTAAACAATTTTTGCTGAGCCGATGGGCCTTTTCAGGCCCCTCCTCTTACATGACAAACGAGATGCAAAAAAGGGCCATTTGGTTTGTAAGCACCTGTCGAGGCCCCCCCGCCTGTGGCAGCGGGTGGGCCCTCGAACGGTGATGGTTCAAGCCAGCGGCCCGGCGCTTTTTTTGTTTAGAAGGTCCCCCGCAAAGTCAGCATCGCGCTGCGCGGGCTGCCGTAGTAGTTGCTGCCGCTCGCATAACCCACCGACTGGTAGTAAGTCTTGTCGAACAGGTTGTTGATGTTCAAGGTCAGCGTCCAGCGCGGGTCGACCTTGTACTGCAGCATGGCATTCCATACGGCGTAGCCGCCTTGGCTGAAGTCATAGCTGCGCACCGGGTTCCAGTCCGCGTCATACAAGGTGTCCTTCACATAGTGCTTGCTCTGGATGTGGGCGCTGGCCCCCACGCGCCAGGCAGAGAGCTCGCCCGGCAAGGTGTAGGCGGTGCTCAGCTTGAGCAGATGGCGCGGCGTGATGCTGCTGAAAGGCGCACCCTCGGTTTCATCGCGGGTGGAGACATAGGTGTAGCCCGCAGAGGCTTGCCAGCCCGGGCGCAGCTCGCCACCCACTTCTACATCAAAGCCCCGGCTGGTGACCCGGCCCTGTGGCAGGAAGCAGCAGTTGCCCGACCATTCCTCGTGGTTGCTGGGGTAGCGCGTGTCGAGTACAGCCGTGCCCGTGCGCTCCACATTGAAGACGCTGAAAGTGGCATTGAGCTTGCCCTCCATCAGCTCGCCCTTGAGGCCGGCCTCATAGCTCTTGCCCTTGACAGGTGCCAGCGAATCGCCGGGCGGCGGGCCCGACTTGGACAGTGCCTGCGGCTTGAGGATGGAGGCATAGCTCAGGTAGGCAGACCATTGGTCGTTCAGGTCATAGATCACGCCGCCATAGGGGCTGAACTTGCCCGGCTCAGTGAAGCGGCTGCCCGATGCCAGCTCCCAGTTGCCGGCTGCGTCCATCGACTCATACACCTGGTTGAACTTGTACTTGGCGTAGCGCCCACCCAGGATGACATGCAGCCGGTCCGTAGGGTGCAGGCGCAGCACGCCATAGCCGCCCAGCTGCTTTTGCCCCCAAGGGTTGTAGCGGCGCGAAACCGGGCCCGCCGCCGCTGGCTGCCAGCTGCCGGGGTTGAACACATCAATCGGCACCACGCCCGATGGATCGCTGGAGTAGCCCACATTCCAGAAGCTCTCGACGCTCTGGCGGTCCACGCCCAGCACCAGCTCATGCGTGCGGCCCAGTAGCGAGAAGTTGCCCGACAGGCTGGCATCCACCACGGTCTGGGTGTTCTTGTACAGGTAGTGGCCCCCGCCATTCCAGGTCACGCCGGTGCCCGTCTCGCGGTCCAGTGCGCCATAGCCAAAGGCGGTGGTTCCGTCATAGTCGGACGAGGTGCGGGTCACATTCAGCTTGGCGCGCCAGTTCGGGTTCAGCCTGTGCTCCAGCGCGGCAAACAGCTCGGAGTTCTGCGTGAAGCCGGTGGACCAGGGCTGGGTCAAGCTGGTGTTGCGCGGCAGGCCGATGTTGCTGCCATCGTTGTAGCGGGGCACATCGCCACCGCCCTCGCCGCGCATGCGGATGTTGGCGCGGCTCAGGCCCGCAGTCAGCAAGGTGTCGGGGCTCAGATCGGCCTCGATGATGCCGTAGAACTGGGGCGAGCGTTGGTGCTTGATATCGATGAAGGAGTCACTGTCGGTATAGGACACCACCGCCCGGCCACGCACCCGGCCTTCAAGCGCCAGCGGGCCGGTCACATCGAGCATGCTGCGGTAGTTGTTCCAGCTGCCCAGCGACTGCTGCACCGTCACACGCGGCTCAGCCAAGGGCTTTTTGCGCACGATGTTGATGATGCCGCCCGGATCGCCCACGCCGCCCAGCAGGCCGGATGCGCCCCGCATCACCTCGACCCGGTCGTAGAAATCCATGTTCTGCGCGGCGCTGTAGGTGAAGTTGGAGATGTTCAGCGGCGCGCCACCATCGACCTGCATGCTGTCGATCTGGAAGCCGCGCGAGAAGAAGTTCGCGGCCTCGGCATTGGTCAAGGTCGTTGTGATGCCCGGTGTGGCGGCCAGCGCATCGCGCACCTCGGTCAGGCGTCGGTCATCGAGCTGCGCCCGTGTCACCACCGATACCGACTGCGGAATCTCGCGGAAGGCCAGGTCGGACTTGGAGGCAATGCTGGTCACCCGGCTCGTGTAGGAGCCGGTGTCTTCGGTAGTGCCGTCCACCGCGCGGCGCGCCTGCACCCGCACCTCCGCCAAGGTGCTCTCGCGCGTGGGCGCCGTCTCTACCGTCAAGGTGCCATCCTGCATGCGGCCATGCAGGCCGCTGTTCTTGAGCAGGCTGTCGAGCGCCTCGCGCAGCGGCAGCTGGCCATGCAGCGCTGGCGCCTGGCGGCCGGCGGCCAGCTCGGGCGCAAACACCAGCTGCAGGCCGGCCTGGCGGGCAAACTGGTCCAGCGCAGCGGCCAGCGGCTGGGCGGCCATGTCAAAGCGCTGGGTCTGCGCGGGGTTGGCGGTTTGCGCCAGCGCGCCCTGCAGCGGCAGCGCCAGGCCCAGCAAGAGCGCGGCATGGGCCAGCGGAGTGCGCCGGGCACGGAAAAGCAATGAAGGCATGAAAATCGTCCTCGTGAAGATGGGGTGAAAGCAATCGCTCACCACAAGGACGATTGGCCCTGAAAGTTCCTGAAAAATAATTTGATCGCGGCTGCCGCAGCCCGCATAGTGCAGTGCCATACCGTGCCCTGCTCCATCAAGACCGGCTGCGGCGGCTGAGCAGCAAGCTGCCATCGCTTTGCTGCTGCACCTGCACCGGCAAGGCCCGGGGCAGTGCCTGTATCCACGCCTGGGCCTGCGCAATACGCACCCGGCCGCTGAGCGGCAAGCGCGCTGCATCCGGCGTGGCCTCCATCGCAAACGGCGCATAGCGCGCCAGCCGCTCCAGCGCCTGGCCCAGGGTGGCATGCTGGAACACCAGCTCGCCATGGCGCCAGGAGGCGGCCGACTCCACCGGCGACAGCTCGGGGCTGCGGTCGCCCACCCCCCACTGCAGCGCCTGGCCGGCCTCCAGCGTTTGCACAAAACCGTCATCGCGCGCCGTGGCCGTGGCGCCGTCCTCGGCCATCGGCTCTACGCGCACCCGGCCGGATTCGACCTGCACGCTGACCCGGCTGGGGCCTCGGCCCATCGGCGTGATCTCCACGCCAAAGCGCGTGCCCAGCACGGTGATGCGCAGGCCGGCCGCCTGCACCTCGAACGGCCGGTTCTCATCACGCGCCACCTCAAAAAATGCTGCGCCCTGCAGCAGCTGCACCGATCGGCGCGCCGCAAAATACTGCAGCTGCGCCTGGCTGAGGGCATCGAGCAGCAAGCTGGAGCCATCAGGCAGCGCATGCCGCACCTGCTGGCCGCGCGGGCTCTGCCAACGGGCTTGCCACTGCACATGCTGCTGGCGGTAAAGCTGCCACTGCTGCCAGCCCAGATGGCCGCCCAGACCCACACCGGCAAAACTGAGCAGCGCGGCCAGGCTGCGGCGCCGACCCGCACGCCGGGCGCTGCCCAGGTGGTTGCCGCGCCAGCGCTGCAACGCATCTTCCACACAGGCACTGGCCTGGATCAGATCACGCTCGATGGTGTTCAGCGATACGCCCAAGCGCTCGGCAATCAGCGGCTGCTTGTCGCCATGGATGCGGTGGGCCACAAAGACGGCGCGGCTGCGCTCGGGCAGCCCCGCCAGTGCCGTCTCCAGCACCGCCAGCGCCTGGCGGTACATCACGGAATCGGCCACATCCGGCGCATGGCTGGGCGCCAGCTGCTCCTGCAGCACAGCACCTTCCACATAGCGGCCGTGGCGCTGTCGGCGGCGGTGCGCGTCCAGCGCCAAGTGCTGGGTCATCACCGCCAGGTAGGCCGTCGTGTCATCGGGCTGGTCGCCAGAGGCCTCGGCCTGGCCACTGGCCTGGGCATGCTCGGCCAGCTTCAGCCAGGCCTCATGCACCAGCTCGCCTGCCTCGTCGCGGCTGCCGGTGCTGCGCGTCGCCACCCGCACCAGGTCGGCATAGGCCCGGTCAAAGCCGGTCAATAGCGCGCGGGTGAAGGAGGCTGACAATTCCATGGGGCTGGATCATAAGCCATGAAAGAGAATCATTCTCAATAGCCACACTGATTTTCTGTCCTCTGCACCAGGAACGCGCTTTTATCACTACGCGTACTTAGAAGAAGTACTTGAAGCTCAGCGTCGCCTCGCGGTCTACGCCGCGGAAGATGCCCGCGTAATAGGTCTTGTTGAAGAGGTTGTTGACGTTGAGCGCCACGCGGTATTTAGGTGTTTCATAGGCCAGCGCCAGATCGGCCACGGTCACCGCGTCGTTGTAGTTCAGGCTGCCATTGGAGGCCAGGTTATAGGGCGAGCGGCCCTTGTAGCGCAGGCCAGCTCCCACCATCACGCCCGGCAGGCTGCGCGGGCGGTAGTCCAGCCAGAGGCTGGCCATGTGGCGCGAGGTCTGCAGGGTTTGCTGGCCGATCTCTGCTGGCCGGTTGCTTTGGGTGGTGCGCGGGTCCAGATAGGTATAGCCAAGCATGCCCTGCACTTCTGGCGTGAGGGCCATCTGCGCTTCCAGCTCAAAGCCGGTCGAGCGCACCTCGCCGGTCTGCACGCTGAAGCGCGGGTGGTCTGGGTCCTGGGTGGTCACATTGGTCTGGCGCAGGTCAAACACCGAGGCGGTGACCACGCTCTTGCTGCCGGGCGGCTGGTACTTGATGCCGACCTCGTACTGCTTGCCCTTGCGCGGCGCAAAGGCACTGCCATCAAAGGCCAGGCCGGTGGTCGGGTCGAACGAGCTCGCGTAGCTGGCATACGGCGCCAGACCATTGGCCATCTGGTAGAGCAGGCCCACGCTGCCGGTGGTGGCGTTGTCGCGCATGCGTGGCTGGCTGCTGCTGCTTTGCGTGGTGCGGGCCACATCATGGCGCAGGCTGAGGTTGGCAATCCAGGGCCCGTGTTTGAACTGGTTGAGGGTGTAGATACCGGTCTGGCGCAGGTCGCTGTTGCTGTCTTCGAGCTCAGGCACCTCAATCGACTGGCCATAGACAGGCGCGCTCAGGCTGAGGTTGGGGACATCCCAGCCAAAGCCCAGGCCGCCGCGCTCCTTGTACTTGGTGATATCGACGCCCCAGGCCATGCGGTGCTCCACATCGCCCCAGCGCAGGTCCTTTTGCGCCCGGCTGTCCATCGCCAGGGTCTTGCCCTTGGTGCGCTGGGCCAGGTTGGCGCGGGTCACGCTGTCGCCATCGGCCAGCACATCCATCGCGTAGATGTGGCGGTAGTCGATGTCGATCGTGGAGTAGCGCAGGTTCTGGGCAAAGGTCCAGCCGCTGTCGGTCTGGTGCGAGAACGCATAGCCCAGCGAGCGGGTGTCGCGGTCAAAGCGGTCAAACGCGGGGTCGCCTGCCGTGAGCTTGGGCGACAGCTGCTTGATCTGCGGATAGGTAAACAGGCTGGGCCACCAGGGTTTGGGCGTGCTGCGCTCGCGCGAGTAATTGGCCAGCACTGTCAGCTGGGTCTGGTTGGAAATATTCCACTGCAACGATGGCGCAATGGCCAGGCGGTCGTCGCGCGATCCGATGGCGCGGCCATCGCTGTCACGGCCCTTGAGGTTCAAGCGGTAGAGCAGCTTGCCATCCGCATCCAGCGCGCCGCCGAGATCGGCTGTGAGCTGGGTGCGGTGGTAGCGCCCGTACGAAGCGCCCACGCTGTTGACATGGTCCGCCTCAGGCCGTTTGGACAGCACATGGATGACACCACCGGGCCGGCCCTGGCCAAACAGCATGGAGGCGGGGCCTTTGATGACCTCCAGGCTCTCTATCTCGTCGATCTCGTCATTCCAGGAGCCATAGGTGCCGGCGGCAAACTGGCGCAGCCCATCCTTGTAGTACGAGCTGCCATCGCTGAAGCCCCGGATGATGGCGCCCGTCATGCGCACATCGGCGCCGGTGACCTCGGTGGCCACGCCGGGTGTATAGGACAGCGCCTGCTCGATGCTCTTGGGCGCCTGGGCCTGCAGCTGGGCCTGGCTCACGACCGAGATGCTGCGTGGCGTCTCCATCAGACTGGTGCCCAGCTTGGTGGCAGACACGGGGCCGGGGCTGGCATAGCTCTGCTGTGCCTGGCCGCGCTGCGAGGTCACCGTGACTGCCGGCAGGGTGGTATCGCTCGCCTGGCCAGCGCTGGCAGGCGCCACGGCGGGGCGCGGTGCGGCTTGCAAGATATAGGCGCCAGCGGCGGTGCGCTGCAGGGCCAGGCCGGTGCCGGCCAGCAGGCGCTGCAGCGCTTCATCCGGCGCATAGCTGCCCTGCAGGCCCGCACTGCGCAAGCCCTGGACCTGCGCTTGCGTGAAGGACAGCAGCAGGCCCGATTCGCGCCCAAAGCGGTTCAGCGCATCTTCAAGGGCGCCGGCCGGTATCTGGTAGCTGCGGCTGGCCCCCACGGCCTGCGATGCAGCCGTTGGCTGGGCATGGCTGCTGGCCATGCCGGCACAGGCCAGCGCAAGCACCAGGCTGCGGCAGGCCCAGACATGGGTTGCGGAAGAAGCGCTCAACGCAGACAGCCCGGCAGCGGGAAGGGGGTGGACAGAAGACTTGGCCATGGTGATCACCAACAAAAGAGGACGGGTGGCAGGAGCGCCGTGCAAGACGGCGCCATGCCGCTTTCCTTTGACATGTCCCGCGAGAACGAAAAACAGACCAGGCTGGCTCGAAATTTTTTGAAATTTTTTTGATCGCGTTCTGGATCGCTAGATCGCCTTCTCCACCACCACCTCGCGCTGGCCCCACCAGCGCACCAGATTGCGCACCCGCAAACCTGGCAGAGCATCGAGTGTGGCCAGCACCCGCGCCACATCGGCCAGCGGGTAGCTGCCCGACATGCGCAGGCCCGCCACTGCCGGATCACAGACCAGGCGCTCCACGCTATAGGGCTGCAACGCGGCCAGCATGTCGGCCAGCGGCATGCCGCGCGCCACCAGCATGCCGTCCGTCCAGGCCAGGCTTTCCTCATACACCGCCTGCGGCGTCGATACCGACGCGGCTTGCAGCACGGCGCTAAAGCCAGCTTGCAGCACGGTCCCGGCCCCAGCGCTGTGGGCTGGGGTCAGCCGCACGGCGCCATCAAACACACTGACCAGGCTGCCCCCACCGGCCAGGCTACGCAGCGAAAAACGGGTGCCCAGCGCCTGCGCCAGGCCATCGCGCGTCTGCACGACAAAGTCGCGCGCCGGTTGCTGGGGATCGGCTGCCGTGGTGACCAGCACCTCGCCCTCCACCAGCTGCAGGCGGCGCAGGCCTGCGCTGTAGTCGATGTTCAAGGCCGTCGCGCCGTTCAGCACCAGCTGGGTGCCGTCTTCCAGGCGCATGCGCTTGCGCTCGGCACGGGCCGTGCGCACATCGGCACCCCAACGCCGCCAAGGCAGTTGCTGCTCGGCCTGCCAGACGATGCCCGCGCCAAACACCAGCAGCGCCAAGGTCTGCACCACCTGGCGGCGGCGCGCCGATCCCCGGGGCGCCAACGCCGCCCGCGCCACCTCGGCCGCGCCGCTGCTGCCAGGCGCTGCCAGCGCGCTGAGTTTGTCGTGGACCCGGGCCAGGTGCTGCCAGGCTGTTTCATGCAAAGGGTCCGCACCACGCCAGGCCAGCCAAGCCTGGTGCTGGCCTTCCGTCAGCGCGCCCTCTTGCTGCTGCAGCCACCACTCCACGGCGCTGCGCGCTACCTCGGGCGGTACGGCCAAGGCGCCGGGGCCCGTCATGGCGCCACCGCAAAAAAGCAGCGCATGCCCGCCTGCAGCAGGTAGCGCTTGACGGTGGTGAGCGACAGGCCGAGCGCCTGCGCAATCTCGGTCTGCTTCATGCCATCGAGCTGGGCCATCAAGAACGCGCGGCGCACAGAGGGGGGCAGGCCATCGAGCATGCGATCGATCTCGTCGAGCGCCTCCAAGAGCAGCGCCCGCTCTTCCGGCGAGATGGCCGTGGCCTGTGGCACCTGGGCCAGCGCCTCCAGATAGGCACGTTCCAGCTGCTGGCGGCGGTAGTGGTTGGCCAGCACACGCTGGGCCACTGTCGTCAAAAAGGCCCGGGGTTCGCGCGCCTGCACCGGCTCCTCGCGCGTGAGCAAGCGCATGAAGGTGTCCTGCGCCAGATCGGCCGCCTGGTGTACATCGCCCAGCTTGCGGCGCAACCATCCCTGCAGCCAGCCATGGTGGTCGGCATAGAGCGTGGCAACTTCTGAATGCACAGGGGGTTCGGCGCTGGACATAGGGCTGGGGGCATGCAAGCATGCCCAGAGACAATGCAAATAGGAATTAATCGCATTGTAACCAGTGGTATTTGGCCCTTCTGACATCCGCACCTCGGCGATCCTGTTCTCAGCCCAAACCCGCAATGCCACGCAGGCAAGGCTGAGCGCCGACAATATCAGCCAAATTTAGCTATTCAAAGATTTCGATAAGCATGCGAGATATCAAGAAAATGGACCTCAACCTGCTCAAGGCGCTGGACGCACTGCTCGATGAGCGCAGCGTGACCCGCGCCGCCGGCAGGCTGGGGCTGACCCAGCCGGCGATGAGTGGCATGCTGCAGCGGCTGCGCGAGAGTTTTGCCGACCCCTTGTTTGCACGCGCCCAGCGCGGCATGGTGCCCACCCAGCGCGCGCTGGATCTGGCCTTGCCGATCAAGCAGATGCTGTGCGAGATCGATGCACTGCTGCAGCCACCGGTGTTTGACCCCAGCACTGCCCGGCTCACCTTCCGCATTGCCGCCACCGACTATGCGCTGCGCGCCATCGCCGTGCCTTTTATTGCGGCCTTGAAGCGCCAAGCGCCCTGCATTCGCGTGGCGCTGAGCCCCCTGGAGCCGCGCCTGGTGCAGGGCCAGCTGGAGCGCGGCGATATCGACCTGGCGTTTTTGACGGCCGAGAACACGCCCCAGGACATGCATGCGCGCCAGCTGTTCCAGGAGCACTATGTCTGCGTGATGCGCGAGGGCCACGCCGCTGCGCGCCGCAAGCTCAGCGTCAAGCAGTTCTGCGCTTTGGACCATGCGCTGGTGTCGTATGAGGGCGGCGGCTTCCACGGCGTGGTGGACGAGGCGCTGGAGAAGCTGGGCCAGCGCCGTGATGTGACCTTGTCGCTCAAATGCTTTGTGGTGCTGCCCGATATCCTGCGCTCCAGCGACATGGTCGCCGTGCTGCCCAGCCGCCTGGTCGCTGGCATGGAGGGGCTATCGGTCAGCATGCCGCCGGTAGAGGTGCCGGGCTTTGGGCAGCTGGCCGTCTGGCATGAGCGCAGCCACCATGACCCGGCGCAGCGCTGGCTGCGCGAATTGCTGTTTGCAGCGACCCAGGCATAGGGGGCCCCTTAAGGGCCCTCTGGACTGCCGCATGAGCGCCCAACCCCAAGGTTGCGGCGCTCCAAGGGCTTAGGTGCTGGCTACGCTTATTGCGCTACCCAGGGCGGCGACTGGGTGTAGTTGTTCCAGCATGCAGGCTGCTGCGCTGGAGCGCCTTGGCAGGTACGCCAGCCTACGGCATACCAGGCCTTACCGCCGTTGCGGTAATCGCCTGCTTTTTTGGCGTCACTGCGCCAAACTTCTTTTTCCAGCGTGTCGTTCCAGTCCTTCGTCTTCAAGGGGCTTGTGGTTGGTGTGAGCTGGCCCATGGCCGTGTTGGTCACGCCAGGGAAAATTTCTGTCCCGGGTGCGGCGCTGCGCATTTTGAAAGCAGCATCACGTACAGCGGCGACGTAGCTGACGGTGCTACCTGCGCCTGCCAGTTCAACGCCGCCTTGGACATTGACTTCGGCAGCGTTGAGGTCCTTCAGGTTGTATTTGCTCAGATCGAGTGCAGCTTGGCCAGACGCTGCTTCGCGCAGCCACAGGCCCCAGTAGAACTCGGCAAACTCCTGCACCTGGGCGTTGCTGTAACCCATATCGCGGGTGAGGTAGACCAAGGAGCGATACGGGTCGTCCGCCAGGGCGCCCAGGCCCAAAGAGCTAGGCAATTGTTCTGGCGTGATGGCAGCGCCTGCCTTGTCGAACAGCCAGACGAACTTGTTGGCCTGCATTTTTTGCCAGAAGCTCGTGAGGTCTGGCGTATCGCTGAAATTGCCTGCGACGCGTACATACACCGTCAGGTCTGGGCCGCCATCGGCCAATTCCCACAGGGTCGTGAAGGTGTGGTGGCCGTCGGTCAGGTAGAGCTGGCCATTGGGGCCAACCACCACGGTTTTGAGGCCATCGGGGCTGACATCGCTATCGACTACCGTGCATTTGAAACCTGTTGCCTTGATCAAGGAGACTTCGCCCACCACATAGTCGCTGGCGCTGCCACGGCCCGTGTCTTCACAGTAGTCCTTGGCGCGCTTCAGTTCGGTCGCTTCGGTTTGGTCTTTGAAATTGGTGGATCCAGCCTCAAAGCGTGCCATGTTCGGTTGCTTGCGCGCCAGATGGTAGTAAATCTGGTCGTAGCCCACCGAAGGCTGGGTGGGGTGCAGGTCCTTCAGGTGGACGGCCATCACCTCGCCCGTTTGGCGTGTGAAGTTGTCGGACACCACCACGTCAATCGAACAAGATTGGCCGGCCGCCAAGCTCAGGTCGTTGCGGCAGGCTGGCACCTGGCTGTTATCGCTGGAGGAAAACAAACGCGTGCTGGCGTTGCCGTTCTGGATGCTCAAACCCTGCAGGCGCACTGATTGCTGGGTGGTGTTGCGCACCAATACACGCTCGCTAAAGTCCCGGTCCAGACTGATTTTTGCCGGGCTGGTTTGCAAGTCCAGCGTGCGCTGCACTGCTTCGGCCTGTGTGCTGTCTGCCTGGCTGAAGCCCACCACGGCAAGCATCGCCAGCACGGGCAGGCTCAACCAATGGCCTGCGCCTTTGCGCTTGCCCAGCAGCAGCACCAAGCCAATGGCCAGCACGCTCAACAACACCGCCAGCGGGCCCAATGGCACGGGCACGGCTGCAGCAGCACCTGGGGCCAGGATGGCCACGAACTCCACGACCAGTGAAGCGGTGGTGGTTTGGGCATAGACGGGAGAAGCGGCGGTTGCGACAAGCGCCAGCGTGGCAGTCGGCAAGAATAGACGGTGCATAAATGGGGGGGACAGGTAACAAAATGCTAGGCCGTCACCCTAAGGCCTGAATTTGACAGCATCGTGACAAGACCGGCCATAGCCATCTGTTTTGCGATACATGCAAGGGGCACGCCTGATATCAGCCAGACATATGGCCGCCATAAAAAACCAGCATTTGATTTATAGCTGTAGCGCCTCAATTGCAGGCGATGGACGGCCGAAGCAGCCCCTGTTCGGGCTAACGACCACCGGCGTTGCAGGTGTTTAAAACGATCTGCAGGCAGCGGGTTCGGCGGCCGTTCCATCCCTTTTTTTCCTCACTCCAAGCATTCCCATGTCAGCCCTGTTTACCCCCTTTACCCTCAAAGATGTCACCCTGCGCAACCGCATTGCCGTGCCCCCGATGTGCCAGTACAGCGCCACCGATGGCTTCACCAATGACTGGCACCAGGTGCATTACCCGTCTATCGCCCGGGGCGGCGCGGGCTTGGTGATTGTTGAGGCCACAGGCGTGTCGGCCGACGGCCGTATCAGCCCATCCTGCCTGGGCCTCTGGGATGACGCCCATGTGCCCGGCCTGGCGCGCATTGCTGCGGGTATCGAGGCCGCAGGCGCCGTGCCCGGCATCCAGATTGCGCACGCCGGCCGCAAGGCCAGTGCCAACAGCCCTTGGGAAGGCGACGACCATATCCCCGAGAGCGACCCGCGCGCCTGGCAAACCATTGCGCCTTCGGCCATCGCCTTTGGTGGCGACCTGGGCCGCGTGCCCCGCGAGATGACCTTGGCCGACATCGAACGCGTGAAGGCCGACTTTGTCGCCGCCGCCCGCCGCGCGCTGGCTGCAGGCTTCAAATGGCTGGAGCTGCACTTTGCCCATGGCTACCTGGCGCAGAGCTTTTTCTCGGCCCACTCCAACCAGCGCCAGGATGCCTATGGCGGCAGCTTTGACAACCGCGCCCGCTTTGCGCTGGAGACGCTGGCCGCCGTGCGCGAAGTCTGGCCCGAGAACCTGCCGCTGACCGCCCGCTTTGGCGTCATTGAATACGATGGCCGCGATGAGGAGACTCTGGCTGAATCCATTGAGCTGGTGCGCCGCATGCGCGAAGGCGGTCTGGATCTCCTCAACGTCAGCGTGAACTTTGTCATCCCCGGCGTGCAGATCCCATGGGGCGAGCCCGCCTTCCTGGCCCCGATTGCCGCCCGTGTCAGCCGCGAGGCTGGCCTGCCCGTCGCATCGAGCTGGGGCATTGACGACCCCGAGCTGGCCGAGCGCGTGGTGGCCGAGGGCCAGATGGCCTTGGTGATGATGGGCCGCTCGATGCTGGCCAACCCGCACTACCCCTACACCCTGGCTCAGCAGCTCAAAGCGGCCCGGCCAGACTGGGTGCTGCCTGCCCCTTACGCTCACTGGCTGGAGCGCTACCGTGGTGCCGGCAAGCAGGCGCAAGTGGCTGCCGCTTAAGCGCTAGCTAACGGAGACTGGCCAGGCACCATCTGGCCAGTCTCTGCCTCTCCCTCTCCCACCTCAAAACGCGCTGCCCCGCTGGTCTGTGGTCGTTGCGCCTGGCAAAGATGCGCGTGTCTTGGGCTTCATCCGCACATCCAAAACCTTTCTCGATAAAACCCATCCACCACATCTATAAACGTGGACTAGTGTGTGGCAAGAACACATCAGATCCGCAACATATCTACGCACCAGAAATCAGAACTGACACCTGCAGCCTGCGGTCCAACCCGGGCGTGCATCGCCTACATGCGGGTGTTCGCTCACTAGCCGTCTTGCACAGCGCAAGCATGGGCCCATGCCATCCCATGCCGCTGCTTCAAGCCCTAGATCCTTGAAACCATTCAGCTTCTGATCTGCGACAAGCGCCGCCCCATCTTGCGGCTTCGTCAGTCTTGTCCTACATGCAGATTTCTGCGCACTCGGTTAACGTGGCAGCACCCCATTGCAAACAATTCCTAACAAGCTGTACGCCGGGCGACCTTGAATTTAGCCGGTGGAGCAGCCCTTCTTTTGACCTGAAAGGCTCTTATGGATTGGCTCAAAGGTATCTTGCACCAGGCGCCCGAGATAGCGCTGTTTGCATCGCTGGCACTTGGCTATGGGGTCGGCAAGCTGCGTTTTGGCTCGTTCCAGTTGGGGGGTGTGGCAGGCTCGCTGTTGGCGGCGGTGCTGATCAGCCAGGTGGGGGTGCAGATCGATTCGGGCATCAAGGCGGTGCTGTTTGCGCTGTTCATCTATGCCGTGGGCTTTGAGAGTGGGCCGCAGTTCTTTCGCTCCTTGGGGCGGCAGTCCATCAAAGAGATCTTGATGGCGGCGGTGGTCGCCATCTCCGGCCTGGTGACCGTCGTGGTGTTGGCGCGGGTGTTCAACCTGGACAAGGGCCTGGCAGCGGGCTTGGCCGCTGGCGGCATGACGCAGTCGGCCATCATCGGTACGGCAGGCTCGGCCATCGAGAAACTGGGCCTGGCGGCCGACGAGGTGCAGCGCATGCAGGCCAATGTGGCCATCGGCTATGCGGTGACCTATATCTTTGGCTCCTTCGGCGCCATCTTGCTGTGCGTGAATGTGCTGCAGTGGCTGACCGGCCGCAAGATCCATGACGATGCCATCCAGGCCGAGCAGGAGATGCTCAAGGGCGTGCATGTCTATGGCGCGGGCGAATCGCCTGCGGCGCCTGATCTGGTGGGGCGCATTTTCAAGGTCAAGCAATCGGGCCGGACCGTGGCCGAGCTGGAGGCCAGTGCGCAGCAAGGCCCGGCCACCATTGAGCGCATCCGCCGCAAGAATGCGCTGGTGGGTGTGGACCCGCAGCTGGTGCTGGAGGCCGGCGACATCGTGCTGCTGGTGGGCCGGCGTGCAGCGGTGGTGGCCCTGGGTGCCAGTATCGGTGATGAGCTTCAAAGCGCTGAAGACATGGATGTGGTCATGGTGCGCCGGGATGTGTCCATCACCAACCCGCAGTACCTCAAGCGCAGCGTCAAGGACATCCTGGATAGCCTGACACCTGAGTTCAAGCACGGCGTTTATGCCGTGGCGCTGACGCGCTCGGGCGCGCCCTTGCCGATTACACCCGCCACCCTGATCGTGCCCGGCGATGTGGTGACCCTGTTTGGCACGCCCCAGGATGTGCAAAATGCTGCGCAGTCGGTGGGGCCCATTCTCATCCCCAGCGACAAGACAGACTTTGTCTTCCACGGCCTGGGCATCACCGTCGGGCTGCTGATTGGGCTGCTGGTGGTGCGCATCGGCTCCATCCCCATCACCCTGGGCAGCGGCGGTGGCGCCCTGTTGGCAGGCCTGCTGTTTGGCTGGTGGCGCAGCCGCAAGCACACCCTGGGCAATATGCCCACTGCTGCCTCTGCCCTGCTGCGCGACCTGGGCCTTGCTGGTTTTGTGGCCATGGTCGGCCTGCAATCGGGCCAGCAGGCGGTGAGCACGGTGATGGAGCAAGGCCTGAGCCTGTTCTTGATGGGCGTGGTGGTGACCATCGTGCCGCTGCTGATTGCGATGCTGTTTGGCAAGTATGTCCTGCGCTATGAGAACGTCGCCATTTTTGCCGGCGCGCTGTCGGGCGCGCGCAGTGCCAACCCGGCCTTTGGCGAGGTGCTGGACAAGGCCGGCAACGCCATCCCCACGGTGCCGTTTGCGATCACCTATGCGCTGGCCAATGTGTTTCTGACCCTGCTCGGCCCGCTGGTCATCGCCTTTGCCTGAGCCGCGCTTCTGTTCTGGCTGACCCCATTCGCATAGCGGCGGCACAGCGCCGCCTCCCCTCTTCCCGTTTATCTCGTTTATCTCGTTTAACGCGTTTATCAACGACTGCAAGGAGTTGCACCATGTCTCAGGACTACCAGCGTCTGGCCCATTTGAGCCCGTTTGAGCTTAAAGATGAATTGATCAAGGTGGCATCGGGCAAGGCCAATCGGCTGATGCTCAACGCCGGGCGCGGCAACCCCAACTTTCTGGCCACCACGCCGCGCCGCGCCTTCTTCCGCCTGGGGCTGTTTGCGGCGGCAGAGTCTGAGCTGTCGTATTCGTACATGACGGCAGGCGTCGGTGGCCTGGCCAATATCGAGGGCATCGAGAGCCGGTTTGAGCGCTATACGGCCGAGCACCGCGACCAAGAAGGCGTGCGCTTTCTGGGCAAGTCACTCAGCTATGTGCGCGACCAACTGGGCCTGGACCCTGCGGCCTTTCTGCATGAAATGGTGGACGGCATCCTGGGCTGCAACTACCCGGTGCCGCCGCGCATGCTGAGCGTGAGCGAGCAGATCGTGCGCCAGTACATCGTGCGCGAGATGGCCGGCGGCGCGGTGCCGGTGGAGTCGGTGGACCTGTTTGCGGTGGAAGGTGGCACGGCCGCGATGGCCTATATCTTTGAGAGCCTGCGCATCAGCGGCCTGCTCAAGGCGGGGGACAAGGTCGCCATCGGCATGCCGGTGTTCACGCCGTATATCGAGATCCCCGAGCTGGCCCAGTACGCGCTGGAGGAGGTACCCATCCATGCCGATCCGGACAATGGCTGGCAGTACTCCGACGCCGAGCTGGACAAGCTGCGCGACCCGGCCGTCAAGATCTTCTTCTGCGTCAACCCCAGCAATCCGCCCTCGGTCAAGATGGACCAGCGCAGCCTGGACCGCATCAAGACCATCATTGCCGACCACCGGCCGGATCTGATGGTGCTGACCGACGATGTCTACGGCACCTTTGCCGATGACTTCCAGTCGCTGTTCTCGGTCTGCCCGCACAACACCTTGCTGGTCTATTCGTTCTCCAAGTACTTTGGCGCCACCGGCTGGCGCCTGGGCGTGATTGCCGCGCACAAGGAGAACATCTTTGACAAGGCGCTGGCACAGTTGCCAGAAAGCGCCAAGCAGGTGCTGGACGAGCGCTACCGCTCGCTATTGCCCGATGTGCGATCGCTCAAGTTCATCGACCGGCTGGTGGCTGACAGCCGCGTGGTGGCGCTGAACCACACCGCCGGCTTGTCGACCCCGCAGCAGGTGCAGATGGTGCTGTTCTCGTTGTTTGCGTTGATGGACGAAGCCGATGCCTACAAGCAGGCGCTCAAGCAGCTGATCCGCCGCCGCGAAGCCACCCTGTACCGCGAGCTGGGCATGCCGCCGCTGCACAACCCCAACTCCGTCAACTACTACAGCCTGATCGATCTGCAGAGCGTGACCTGCCGGCTCTATGGCCAGGAGTTCTCGGACTGGGCGGTGCAGCAATCCTCTACCGGCGACATGCTGTTCCGCATTGCCGACGAGACCGGCATTGTGCTGCTGCCGGGCCGGGGCTTTGGCTCTGACCGGCCATCGGGCCGCGCGTCTTTGGCCAACCTGAACGAGTACCAGTACGCTGCCATTGGCCGCGCCTTGCGCAAGATGGTGGACGAGCTGCATGTGCAGTTCCAGGCGCAGTCAGGCGACAAGGGCTGAGCGGGTTAGCGGATTAGCGGCTGAGCAGGTGCAGCGCAGGTACGCCCTGCTCTGCCCTGCCGCCACCTGAGCACATCCGCAGCAGGCCCAGCGGCGCGCTAAAACAGCTCCTGCTGCATGGAGGTCAGGCTGTTGAAATCCTCACCCAGCGGCTGCAAGATGGCATCGGCAATCGGCTGCAGTTGCTTGCTCAGGTAGTGCTCGTAGTCGATGGGCGACTGGCGCACCTCCAAGGGCTCCGGCCCGTTCTTACCCATCACATAGCGGATCCAACCACCACGTTGGTACTGCAGCGGGCGGCCCAGGCGCGCGTTGTAGTCATCGGCCATGCGGGCGGCGCGCACCTGCGGCGGCAGGTTGGCCACATAGGCATCCAGCCGGTGGCGCAGGCGCTTGCGGTAGATCAGCTGGTCGTCCTTTTTGCCGGCCAAGGTGGCCTGCGCATAGTCGATCACAAAGTCGCGGTAGGGCTCGCCCTGGAAGACGCGCGACAGCAGCCCTTCCTGGAACTGGCGCGCCAACGGCGTCCAGTCGCTGCGCGCCATCTCCAGCCCCCGGTAGACCATGGCCTCTTGCCCATCGGCATCCACACTCAGGCCCGCATAGCGCTTTTTGCTGCCCACATCCGAGCCCCGAATGGTGGGCATGAAGAACTTCTTGTAGTGCGTGTCGAACTCAATTTCGAGAAAGCTCTCCAGGTTCTGTTCCTGGCGCAGGCCTTGCGTCCACCAGGCATTGATGTCCTTGACCAGCGATGTGGCGACCGCATGCGCTTCCTGGTTGCTGTGGGCACGGCCCAGCCAGATAAAGATCGAATCCGTATCCCCGTAGATGACCTCGTAGCCGCGCTGCTGCACCAACGCCTTGGTGCGCTTGACCATCTCATGGCCGCGCAAGGTGATCGACGAGATCAGCGCCGGGTTGAAGAAGCGGCATTCCGTCGCACCCAGCACCCCGGCAAAGGAGTTCATCACTAACTTGAGTGCCTGCGACAGCGGCTCGTTCTTGCTGCGCTTGGCCTCATCGCGCGCGCGCCAGAGCGTGGTGACGATCTCGGGCAGGCAGTGCTTGTCGCGCGAGAAGCGCGTGTCCATCGGCCCGCGAATCAGCGATGCGGTATCACTGCCATGCAGGCCTTCGGCCAGGCCTACCGGGTCGACCAGGTAGGTGCGGATGATCGAGGGGTAGAGACTTTTGTAATCGAGCACCACCACCGAGTCATAAAAGCCGGGCCGCGAATCCAGCACATAGCCGCCGGGTGAGGACTTGCCCCGCACATCGCCCACATTGGGTGCCACATAACCCTGGCGGTGCATGCGCGGCAGGTAGTGGTGGCTGAATGCAGCAATCGAGCCGCCAAACTGGTCCAGCTGCAGGCCGGTGGCATGCGCCCGCTCCATCGCAAACTGCAGCAGCTGGGCCTTGTCAAAAATGCGCAGCACCAGCTCGCAATCGCGGATGTTGTAGGTAGCCAGCGCCGGCTTGTCCTCCTGGTAGCGGCGCTCGATCTCGGCCATCTTGTCGTACTCGTCGCCAATGTCCTTGCCCTCGCCCAGCAAGGCCTGAGCCACGTTCTCCAGGCTGAACGACGGAAAGCTCCAGACCGCCGCCCGCAAGGCCTCGATGCCATCGATGACCGCGCGCCCCGGCATCGGCGCGAACCAGTAGTCTTGCTTGCCCGGGTGTGCCCGCCAGGCAATGGGCCGGCCCTCACGCCCCAGCAGCAGCGGGGTGGCACAGTCATCCGCCGTCTTTTGCAGCACCCGCAGGTCGAACTGAATGACATTCCAGCCAACGATGACATCCGGGTCATGGCGCGCAAACCAGGCGTTGAGCTGCTCGATCATCGCCTTGCGGCTGGCGCAATAGATCAGCCGGAAGTCGCTGGTTGGTTCTGAGTCTTCTGTTTGTTCTGTTTGTTTTGCCTGTGCCGTTGGCGCCGGTGCATCGCCCAGCATGAACACCACCCGCTCACCCACGCCATCCAGCGCAATCGAGTACAGATCCTGGTGCTGGCTGGTTTCGATATCAAGCGACACGACTTTGAGCGCAGGCCGGTAGGCAGGCGCGGGCAACAGCCGGCAGTCCACCAGCGCTCCATCCACCGCCTGCCCACCTTCTATCTGGACGCCCGCCGTTATAAAGCGCTCCATCAAATAGCGCTCATGAGGCCGCACATCGGCTTCCAGTAGCGGCACATCAAGCTGCTTCAACCCACGCGTGAGTTTGCCCAGCTGCCGGTAGTGCTTGGCATACACCCCCAGCACCGGCTCCTGCTGAAAACTCTTGAGGGCCAGCTCGCGCAGATCCATATCCGGCATCGCCAGCAACTGCGTCTGCACCACCACCCGGTGCCGCGCCTCCACAAAAGCCACCGACATCTGCCGCGTCAGCAGCACTTTCAATGGGCCGGCCTCCGTCGCCAACCAGTACTCAATCTCCGTGCCCGCAGCCGTGTCCCGCCAATGGCGGGTCAGGATGAAACCTTGTTGGGGGGTGGTGGGCACGGTAGACGAAGCGAACAGAAGGGAGCCGACGGCAGCGCCTTCTATTGTCGTCGTTCAGTGCAGAGATCATGCCCAGCTAGCGGAATTCTCAGACGGCGATGCTCTTTCTCGGTTCCTTTAAGAGAGGAAGTTGCTGAACCTATCCTTCAAGGGTCGCTGGTATGAGGGATATTTCCACAAAAACCGAATTCTTTCACTATCGAAAAATAAAAATGCGCATCATCAAGCCGCCTATCACCGCATATTGCCACCACCGCACGACTGAGTTTCGATGCATTTGGGCTGTATGCTGATTCCCAGTGTATTGAAATAGTACTTTTCAGCTGCTTTTGACTTTGGTTTTTTAGGCCAATTTATATATTCAACTTCAACTCCGTCTCAAACCAATGGAGCGAGCAATTTAGAAATATTCCTCAAACGTTCTGCAGAGACATTTTCAGTATTTTTATCATTTACACTGTAATTTGTAAAAACCAAAACTGAGCTAGTATCATAAAAATCCCTCGAATCAATAAACCATAGCACTACAGTACGCGCGGAGGACTTGCCAATGGTAGTACTTTCCTCCTCGAACTCAATGAACTGCTGCAGACCACCTAGCGTACATGCAACGGCAGGAGAGTTTACGATGAAAGATAAAACAATGGCAATATATCTTATAGCATTTATCATTAATCGTCACTTACAAGACTATAAATACGCATAGAAAATATGTGCCCAGACTCCATTCACAATAATTTCAACAAGTCAAAATGAGTTATGCTTCAAATAACTAGTTTATTAAATTTTGCGTCAACGCATATTACCTCCGCAACAGGAATGCGTTTCAATGCATTTGGGTTGAATACTAATTCCCAACGTATTAAAATAGTAATCATCAACCACTTTTATATCTGATTTTCTGGGTGAATTGACATATTCAATTTTTACCTTATGCATTACAAGAGGAGCAAGCAATCTAGAAATATTATTTAAACGTTCACTTGAGATATTTCGACTTGCATCATCCCCTTCATCATAATCAATATGAACTAAAACTGAACTAATTCCGTCAATATCTCGCCAATCAATAAACCACAATGCAATATTCTTCGCCGTGGAGGCGCCTAGGGTTGCATCACTCTTCACATACTCAACGTACTTCTCTAGACCAAAGGGTTTACATGCCATAGCAGAAAAGCTCATCATCAACAAGGTATTCAGTAGCAAGAGCCTCAAAACTTTCATGCCACACCCTTTGCAATTAGAACGATGAAAGTATGCATAAACTATATAGATTTAATAATCCGTATTAAAAGATTTTACCAATTTCGGAAATGCTTTATTTTTACTTAAATCCCTGTCAACGTCTGTCACCACCACAACATGAATGCGTTTCAATACATTTAGGCTGAATGCTAATTCCCAAAATATTGAAATAGTAATTATCGGCAGTTTTAGAATGTGGCTTTCTGGGCCAATTAACATATTCAATTTTTACATTTTGCGCTACAAGTGGAGCAAGCAACCTAGAAACATTGGTTAAACGTATATTGGAAATATCTTGACTTGCATTAACTTCCTCATTGTAATACGTCATGACCAAAACTGAACTAATGCCATCAATATCTCGCCAATCAATGAACCACAATGCAATATCTTTTGCCCGGGAGGCCCCAATGGTTAAATCTCCCTTATCGAATTCAATAAACTGCTCTAGATTCCCAAGTTTACATGCTACAGCATTAGAATTTACAGTCAAAAAAACAATCATCAATAGATATTTAATAACTCCCATTGCCATCTCCTTGTAAAAAAGAACATTCAAGCTATCGCCAAAATGTATGCCGCCAAGCCATCAGAATTCATCCTCGCTTTGACATCCGCAAAATTTCTAGACTCGCTGTTAACACCAGGGAAATAGTCAATAGAACTTGCAACTCCATGAAAATCCATCACCTCATGAAGAAGTGTCAGCAACTGCGGATCTCTCACTGCAGAACTTTGATTTTCATATAGATAACCCATGCTTTTCCATTAGCAGACGATCTGCTCGGCAATACCAAAACGCTGGGCCGGCACGCTGGTAATCTCATCGCTGGCAGCGATCAGGGCACAGTGCCGTAGTGGTGCGGGCATTCATGTGCAGGGCTATTTGCATATATGGAACCCTAGTCGACTGCAGTGACTGTACAAGCTCACGCAGTACTTCGCGAGCCATGAACAGTCGATATCGGTTTCGTCTATGCAATCATCAGGAATGCGACAACTGTAGATTTGTACAAAAAATATAGACAGCTAATTTTCACCCATAAAAGGCTTCGACAAAACCACCAATTGTTTACGGTTCAAAAATTAAAATATTTTAATTTATTATCAACGCATGTTACCCCCGCAACATGAATCCGTCTCCATGCATTTCGGTTGAATGCTAATTCCTAGCGTATTAAAATAATATTTTTCAGCGGCTTTTGATTTTGGTTTTTTTGGCCAATTAATGAATTCAATGTTGACATCCCCAACCAACGGGGCGAGCAATTTAGAAATATTTCTTAAGCGCTCAGCCGAGATATTTTTAGTATTTATATCATTTACATCGTAATGTGTAAAAACCAAAACCGAGCTAATACCACCAATATCTCTCCGTTCAATAAACCATAGCGCTACACTGCGCGCCGTGGACTTACCTATGGTTGTCTCTCTTTCCTTGAATTCAATGAACTGCTCTAAGCCAGATAGCTTGCATGCAATGACAGGAGAGCTTACGAAAAAAAATAATGCAATCGCAAGATATTTGATGGCGTTCATTCTAACTCTCCAATACTTCAACACTTAATCTATACCCAATATATATGCGGCCAAGCTGTCTGCATTCATTTTAGCTTTAGCGTTACTAACGTTTTGAGATGCATTGAATACGCCATTAAAACTATCGGTGGAACTTGCAACATCATAGAAATGCGTAACTTCATGGATAAGCGTCAACAACTGTGAATCTTTTTGTCCAAAATCAGTACGCCCATAAGAGTAACCCATCTTCGGCACTTCAAAGAATCCCATATTGATGGTTATACGATGCGAAACTATATCTGTTGGGCAAACTGCAGCAAGCACCCCGGTCAATACCAGACCTTGTCCAGGTAAACAACCTGATCCCATTCTATTCTCTTGGGTGTCGTATTCGAAATTCTGAGGCGTGAGGGACTTCAGGACTCTGATGACTGAATCCATTATAGGAAGCAAGTAGTCGCGAATTTCGTCGCTTGAACTGTTGAACCAGCTTTTGGTTCTGGCTTTGCTCATCTCATCCCAACGCGATAGCTCAGCACGTCTGTCTTGTGCGTAACTTATCGCAGAATCCCGCAAGCTCATCATTAGCTCACCAAACTGCTTTCCTTTGACGTCATAGCAAATATTAACGACTCCATCCCATTCAGGAGCGTCTAGAGGAGATTGCTTGTGCGCCATGTGATGAGGCTGCGTGGCATGGTAGGGATCGCAGCCTCCATTGGAGCCACAACTGGGTGCTTGGTGTATTCCATTGACAGCAAATGGATCTCCTCCGAGACCCATTGATCCTGAAACATTCACACCTATAGGACCAGGGACCTTGAAAACTGGCATAACCTCTCCATTGATAAGACGTGAGAAATCTAAAATCATAAACTATTTAAAATCAAAAAAAAGGCCAATCTATGATATAGACAAGACAAAAAAAGTCACAGAAATGGAAAAACGATTTTTTAAGAGCATAATGATTTTTAATCATTTCAACAATATACAATTTACAACAGCACTAAAAGACAGAATGTAAAATTCAAAAAATTGTGTTTTCATTTGATTTAAATAATTATTTATTGATATTTAGAATAAATTGCAAAAATATAAAAAGTTATATCTTTTTCCAATAAAGACATTAGCCAACGTCAACAACATCATATTTAGAAAATTCTCTAAGCGACAGCACGATTAGTGACATATTTTACAAAAATCAAAATGAAATCAACTTATTTTCAGCTCTTCAAAATTTCGATTTCGAACATATGCACCCATGAGAATCGTTATTGCTTCATCCAAATCCAAGCTCTCATAGTTGATGAGACATAAAGTCCAGCGCTACTAAAACTTAATAGCATCCAATTCAACACAAATTATTGAAAATTTTATTTTTTATTCGGGAAGTGAATCTGCATATTGATATCACATGTTATTTGGATTTAGCACTTGTTCCGTCAATGATAATTTTCAAATAATCATTGAAAATGACGGACATTTCAATGCCATTTCCGACGAGCGGGTTCAAATATTGCTTCTTTAATTGCACCTTTGCTTGAAGAGAACATAGAAATAAAATATGACCGAATACTTCATCAGCCTGAAGCAGCCTCAGAAACTGCAGCCACGAATGAAATTCAACTATCTATTTAACTTCAGTGTAAAAGAAGCAAAAACTGCTGTGGAGAAAATAGCAGGTAATCAAAAAATGAGTCCGTTCCCAAGCCTCGACAACACCACGCTTTAGGTCATGGTGACAAGCAACCTCGTTTTTACGGATTCAATCAAGCTGTCCAAAGATGCGTCTAGATCAAGGATAGAGATGTGACTACACTCCTCACGAACCTGAAAAATCATCGAATCCAGGCAGACGATATTGATAGCGTCGTCAATGGCGAAGTGCGTTATTCACCAGCCAAGTCTCTGTGGCTTGGCTCTATGCTGGTCGCTACGCTGACAGGAGGTGTCCTCACATTCAGCTGGAGCGCTTTGTTGGTTTTTCTCATGACAACCGCCGCTGCTCTTTTATTTGGGCATTCTCTTGGAAGCCATCGCAAGCTAATCCACGACAGCTATCAGTGTCCAAGGTGGCTGGAATATGCATTTGTGTATTGCGGCATACAAGTTGGCCTCGCTGGCCCGCTGGGTTTACTGCACCAGCACGATTTACGTGACTATGCGCAACGACTGCCGAAATGCCACGAATACCTTCGCCACGGGAGCCCATTTTGGCGTGATGCATGGTGGCAGCTCCACTGCGATTTGCATTTGAGTAACCCGCCACAGCTAAAGATTGAGTCAAGGATTGCCGACGACCGGTTTTACCAATTTCTCGAGCGAACTTGGATGCTGCAACAGCTGCCTTTAGCATTGCTGCTATATGCATGCGGCGGGTGGGGGTTTGTATTCTGGGGAAGTTGCGCCCGCGTCACTGCAGGCGTCATTGGACACTGGCTGATTGGATACTTTGCTCACAACCATGGCTCAATGCACTATGGCGTTCATGGCGCTGCTGTTCAGGGGCGCAACATACGCTTTACATCCCTGCTCACCATGGGCGAGTCGTGGCACAACAACCACCATGCTTTTCCGGGGTCAGCTCGCCTTGGGTTATTTCCTGGGGAGTGGGATCCCGGCTGGTGGGCGTTAGTGGTACTACAAAAGCTTGGTCTGGTTTGGGAGATACGACTGCCGGCTTCACTTCCCGAACGACCTGAATTGCGAGCCCGCGATGGTGTCGGCGCCATTGAACTGGATCGCCGCCGAAGATCAGCTGCCGGTGAGGACCTATAAGCGCAACCGAATAATTGCCTCACCCATTGCTTGCGGCTTAAGGAAGCCGTAGGACATTTACGCGGACAGGACAAGGTCACGGTTTCCAGCCATGGTATGCACCAATTTCGACCGATTTACCCTATACAGATCCCAAGGTCCGGACAAAAGAAAAAGGACTTAGCTCTTTCAAGCTAAGTCCTTGTCTTTTTGGTCGGAATGGCGGGATTCGAACTCGCGACCCCTTGCACCCCATGCAAGTGCGCTACCAGGCTGCGCTACATTCCGAAGACTTGAATTATATACCTAGTTTTCGGGGTCTCCGGAAAGAATGCGACGAATTTCTTGCAGCTCGATCGCGGCCTGCTGCCAGCTCAGCGGTTCAGCGCTTTCGGGCATGCCAGCAGCCAGGGCATCGTCGCCCTCTTCCTGCTGCGCGAACATGCTGTCGTCTTCCAGTGCATCGACCATGGCCTGGCCGCGCGGTAGCGACTGGAGCTGGTTGCGTGCGCCGCTGATGGTGAAGCCGCGCTCATAGAGCAGCTCACGGATGCGGCGGATCATCAGCACCTCATGGTGCTGGTAGTAGCGGCGGTTGCCCCGGCGCTTGACGGGGCGCAGCTGCGTGAACTCCTGCTCCCAGTAGCGCAGCACATGCGGCTTGACGTCGCACAGCACGGCGACCTCACCGATGGTGAAGTAGCGCTTGGCAGGAATGGGTGGCAGCTGTTTTTCCATGGACAAATTGTAAACAGCCGCGAAAGCGGCCGTGTTGCATATAGGCGAAAGCGGACGACGGCTTGACTGGCAGCGGGTGAGCACTGCCAGTCGCGACGCCTGCAGGCTGGCCTTATGCCATGTCTGCAGGCGCCTGCACCGAGTCCTTGAGCTTGCCGCTGGCGTGGAAGGTGACCACGCGGCGGGCCTCGATCGGCACCTCTTCGCCGGTGCGCGGGTTGCGGCCGGGGCGGGCCTTTTTCATGCGCACCTGAAAATTGCCAAAGCTCGACAGCTTCACATCTTCGCCCTTGATCAAGCTCTCCGAGATCAGGTCGAAAAAGGCATCGACCATGTCCTTGGCTTCGCGCTTGTTCAGGCCAATGTTGTCAAACAGCATATCGGCCAGCTGCGCCTTGGTCAGCGCAGGTTGTTCCAGGCTCTCGACGGTGAATTCCATATAGCAATCCTCGCGTAAGGGATCAGCGCAGACGCGCACCCAGGCTTTGTTTGAGTTGTTCCACCACGGCCTGCATGGCCGCTTCGATCTCGGTGTCTTCCAGCGCGCGCTCGTCCAGACCCAGGCTCAGACGCACGGCCAGGCTCTTCTCGTCCTGGGCCAGGCTGCCAGCAGCGGCTTCTTCGCCGGCCTTGAGCTTCTTGGGCCGGAACACGTCGAACAGCACGGCGTTGCGCAGGATAGCACCTGCGCTGGCGGCCGTGATGGCCTGCATGATCTGGGCATGGGTGACGGCTTCCTTGACCACGACGGCAATGTCGCGCTCCACCATCTGGTGCTTGGCCACCGGGGCGAACACGGGCACTTGGCGTGCCAGCACGGCATCCAGGGCCAGCTCGAACATCACCGGCGCTTGCGCCAGATCCCATTCCTGGCGCCACTGGGGGTGCAGCTCGCCAACAAAGCCGATGGCCTTGCCATCGACCAACACACGGGCGCAGCGGCCGGGGTGCAGTGCGGGGTGCTCAGCGGCTTCAAACACGGGCTTGATCGGGGCCAGCAGCGCCTCGACATCGCCCTTGATGTCGTAGAAATCAACCTTGGCTTCAGCACTGCCCCATTGCAGCTGGTCAGCCGCGCCGTAGGCCAGGCCGGCCACGCGCATAGGCTGGTGGAAGCCCTTCACGGTGGTGTCGGATTCGACGACCGCGTCGTCCTTGAAGAACACGCGGCCCAGCTCAAACACGCGCACGCGCTGGGCCTTGCGGTCCACATTGAACTTGAGCACCTGCAGCAGCGAGCCCAGCAACGACGAGCGCATGACGCTCAGATGGCTGGCGATGGGGTTGAGCAGCTTGATGGCATCTTGGTTGCCAGCCAGCTCTTGCTCCCACTTTTCTTCGACAAAGCTGAAGTTGATCGTCTCCTGGTAGCCCAGGCCTGCCAGCGCATGGCGCACGGCATAGGGGCTGCGGGAGTTTTCGGCACGCAGCTTGGGCGAGATGGGCGCGAGCGGCTTGGTGGTGGGCAGGTTCTCGTAGCCCATCATCCGCGCGATTTCTTCAACCAGGTCTTCTTCCAAGTTGATGTCGAAGCGGAAGGTGGGCGCGGTCACGCTGATCACGCCTTCTTGCGCGACGGTGGCAGGCAAGCCCAGGCCGTTCAAGGCATCCAGGCATTGCTGCTGGGTCACCGGCATGCCGATGACCTTGGCCGCACGCGCTACGCGCAGCTGCACCGTCTTGGGCGCTGGCATATTGGGCTGCTGGTCGTCCATCACCGCAACCTGAGTCTCAGGCGTGCCGCAAATGTCCAGCACCAACTGGGTGATGCGCTCGATGTGCTCGGTGGTGAACTGCGGATCGACACCGCGCTCGAAGCGGTGGCCCGCATCGGTCGAGAAGTTGAAGTGGCGCGAGCGACCGGCTACCGCCTTGGGGAACCAGAAGGCCGCTTCGATGTAGATGTTCTTGGTGTCGTCCGACACGGCGGTGGCATCGCCACCCATGATGCCGGCGAGCGACTCCAGGCCATGCGCATCGGCGATCACACCGACCTGGGGCACAGCGCTGATCTCGATGGTGCTGCCATTGAGCAGCTTGAGGGTTTCGCCCTGCTTGCCCCAGCGCACGCTCAGGCCACCGCTGATCTTGTCCAGATCAAAGATGTGGCTGGGACGGCCCAGCTCGAACATCACGTAGTTGGAGATGTCGACCAGCGGGCTGACGGCGCGTTGGCCGCAGCGGGCCAGGCGGTCCAGCATCCACTGCGGGGTCTTCACCTGGGTGTTGACGTTGCGCACGATGCGGCCGGAGAAGCGACCGCAGAGATCAGTCGCCTCGATCTTGACGGGCAGCTTGTCTTGCGAGGCCACGGCAGCGGCCGGGAAGGACAGCGCCTTGAGCGGTGTGCCGGTCAGCGCCGAGAGCTCGCGCGCCACGCCATAGACCGACAGGCAATGCGCCAGGTTGGGCGTGAGCTTGAGGGTGAACAAGGTGTCGTCCAGGTTCAGGTACTCGCGCACGTTCTGGCCCAGCGGCGCATCAGCGGGCAGCTCCAGCAGGCCGCCGTGGTCGTCGGCAATGCCCAGCTCCTTGGCCGAGCACAGCATGCCATAGCTCTCCACACCGCGCAGCTTGCCGATCTTGATCTTGAAGGGCTTGCCATCCGCACCGGGCGGCAGCTCGGCGCCCACGGTGGCGCAAGGGATGCGGATGCCCACGCGCGCATTGGGCGCGCCGCAGACGATGTTCAGCAACGCGGGGCCACCCACATCGACCTGGCAGATGCGCAGGCGATCGGCGTCGGGGTGCTGCACGGCTTCCTTGATCTCGCCGACCACAATGCCGGTGAAGGGAGGTGCCACGGGGTCGAGCTCTTCGACCTCCAGGCCTGCCATGGTCAAGGTATCGGCCAGCTCTTGGGTGGTCAGCGACGGGTTGCAGTATTCGCGCAACCAGGATTCAGGAAATTGCATAGTCGGACTCGTTGGCGTTCAAGGCTGCTGCGCCATCTGGGGCATCGGCAGACCGGGCGTTCTGGCATTGAAAGGGCGAGCGGTTGGCGCTGTGCGCCATCTGGCGGCGTGGAACCTGATCGGTACCAAACACGGCCAGCCGCTCCATCTTCAAGCCTGAAACTGCGAGAGGAAACGGATGTCACCGTCAAAGAACAGGCGCAGGTCATTGACGCCATAACGCAGCATGGTCAAGCGGTCAGGGCCCATGCCAAAGGCAAAGCCAATGTATTTCTCGGGGTCCAGGCCCATGTTGCGCACCACGTTGGGGTGCACCTGGCCGGCGCCCGATACTTCCAGCCAGCGGCCGGCGAGCGGGCCGCTTTGGAACTGGATGTCGATCTCGGCCGAGGGCTCGGTGAACGGGAAAAAGCTGGGGCGGAAGCGCAGCACCAGGTCTTCCTGCTCGAAGAAGGTCTTGCAGAAATCGGTGAACACGACCTTGAGGTCCTTGAAGCTCACGTTCTCACCGATCCACAGGCCTTCGCACTGGTGGAACATCGGCGAGTGGGTGGCGTCGGAATCCACGCGGTAGGTGCGGCCTGGCGCAATCACGCGAATCTCGGGCATGGTCTGGCCGGCATCAAGCAGGTTGCGGTAGCGCTTGACGTGCTGGACGGCGTGGCGCACCTGCATGGGGCTGGTGTGCGTGCGCAGCAGATTGGGCGCTTGCGGCGTGCCGCCTTCTACATAGAAGGTGTCGTGCATCGAGCGCGCAGGATGGTCTTCCGGCGTGTTGAGCGCGGTGAAGTTGAACCAGTCGGATTCGATCTCGGGGCCTTCGGCAACATCGAAACCCATGGAGCCGAAGATGCCTTCGATGCGCTCCATCGTGATGGATACCGGGTGCAGGCCACCACTGCCACGGCGGCGGCCGGGCAAGGTCACATCCAGCACTTCGGCCTTCAGGTGGGCTTGCAGTTCGGCATCGGCCAGCGCCTTGCGGCGGGCGGTCAGTGCCGCTTCAATCGCCTGCTTGGTCACGTTGATGGCCGCACCGCGCGATTTTTTCTCTTCGACGGAAAGCTGGGCCATGCCCTTCATGAGCTCGGTCATCTTGCCCGACTTGCCCAGAAACTGCGCCTTGGCGTTTTCCAGATCAGCAGGGGTATGGGCCTGCGCAAACAGCTGTTGCGCGCTTTCGACCAGAGAATCCAACTCGTTCATATCGACTCTTATCGGCTTGGATGCCGAGGCTGCAAAAAACAGCCTGGCGATAAAAAAACAAGGGCTAGCGCCTTTTCAAGCCCTAGCCCTTGCTGTGTGTGCACCAGCAGCTACTAAATCAACAGTAACTACCGATCGTGACCTTAGGCAGCCAGCTTGGCCTTGACTTGGTCGACGATAGCTGCAAAAGCAGCCTTGTCGTGCACGGCGATATCGGCCAGCATCTTGCGGTCGATCTCAATGGCAGCCTTCTTCAGGCCGTTGGCGAACTGGCTGTAGGTCAGGCCCAGTTCACGGGAAGCGGCATTGATACGAGCGATCCACAATTGGCGGAACACGCGCTTCTTGGTACGACGGTCACGGTAGGCGTATTGGCCTGCCTTCATTACCGCTTGCTTAGCAACGCGGAAGACGTTACCACGGCGACCGCGGAAACCCTTAGCAAGGGCCAGAACTTTTTTGTGACGGGCGCGTGCCGTTACACCACGTTTGACGCGAGGCATGTGTTTTCTCCTAGTTCGTCAGTGAATTACAGGCCCATGCCGGGCAACATTTGTGCGATGTGACCCATATTGGTCTCATGCACAGCGGTTGCACCACGCAGATGGCGCTTGTTCTTGGTGCTCTTCTTGGTCAAGATGTGACGCTTGAAGGCTTGACCGCGCTTGACGGTACCACCTGGACGAACGCGAAAACGCTTCTTCGCGCTGCTTTTGGTCTTCATTTTGGGCATATTAATGCTCCTTATGTTTGTGCTCGTGAGGCGTTCCATCACACGACGGAACTTGTTTTGGCCCCGAGCCACTTTTGTGACAGACCTAGATTAAATCTACGCTATCAATTCGCAAGGTGTTGGCTGCTACGTCCCAAGCGCCAAGGCCGTAAGCCCCCAGGCTTGGGCAGCAGCTTCCGCTACCCTGCTAAAAACCGAAAGCGGCCTAAGCCGCTTGTCGGTAATCCGGTATTCTAACCGCTTCTTTAAGCCGTGGCTACTGGGGCGGAATTCCCCTCGCCCACAGGCTTGGTGGTCGCAGGGCCACCGGGCTTCTTGCGCGCCGGGGCGATCATCATGATCATCTGGCGGCCTTCCAGCTTGGGGAACTGCTCCACCTGGATCAGGTCGACCAGCTCGTCGCGGATGCGGTTGAGCAGATCCATACCCAGATTTTGGTGGGTAATTTCACGACCACGGAAGCGCAAGGTCACCTTGACCTTGTCGCCTTCAGCCAGGAAGCGGCGGATATTGCGCATCTTGACGTTGTAGTCGCCATCATCGGTACCAGGACGGAATTTGACTTCCTTGATTTCGATGACGGTTTGCTTGGCCTTGGCCTCTGCCGCCTTCTTTTGTTCCAGGTACTTGAACTTGCCGTAGTCCATCAAACGGCAGACTGGTGGCGAAGCGGTGGCAACGATTTCCACCAGGTCAACGTCCAGCTCTCCGGCCATGCGCAGCGCTTCCATCAACGGAACGATACCCATGGGTTCATTTTCAGGACCGGACAGACGCACTTCTTGCGCCTGAATCTCACGGTTCAGGCGGTGTTTGCGTTCTTCACGGTGGCGACGATCACGGAATTCAGTAGCTATGGCTTTCACCCTAATAATTTAAAAGCTACGACAGCGTAGCTGCTAATGACGCAGTCCACGCTGTCCAAAGCTTCAAGTGCCTGAGAAGGCTATTTACGCTTTAGCGGCGATGTCCTTGGCAATCAGTTCGACGAATGCATCAACGGACATCACACCGAGGTCTTTACCGCCCCGGGCGCGCACTGCTACGGCTCCGGCTGCCTTTTCCTTGTCGCCAGCGACAAGAATATAGGGCAGCTTTTGCATCGAATGCTCCCGTATTTTATACGTAATCTTCTCGTTGCGCAGATCGGTAACCACACGCAGCCCTTGGAACGGCAAGGCCTTACGCAGTTTGTCGGCCACTTCCTGCACGTAGGCGCCTTGCGCATCGGTGATGTTGAGCACCGCAATCTGCGTAGGCGCCAGCCAGGCGGGCAGCGCGCCGGCGTGCTGCTCGATCAGGATGCCGATGAAGCGCTCCAGCGAGCCAACGATGGCGCGGTGCAGCATGATCGGGCGGTGGCGCTCGCCATCTTCGCCGACAAACTCGGCATCCAGGCGCTCGGGCAGGTTCGGATCGACCTGGATCGTGCCGCACTGCCATTCACGGCCCAGTGCGTCCTTCAAGGTGTACTCGATCTTGGGGCCGTAGAACGCGCCCTCACCGGGCAGGTATTCAAACTCGCAACCCGACGCCCGCAGACCTTCGGCCAGTGCAGCTTCGGCCGCATCCCAGCTCTCATCGGAGCCGATGCGCTTTTCAGGGCGGGTCGACAGGCGGTAGAGGATGTTGTGGAAGCCAAAATCGGCATACACCTTTTGCAGCAGCGCGGTGAACGCGGTCACCTCGGCTTGGATCTGGTCGGGCATGCAGAAGATGTGGCCGTCATCTTGCGTGAAGGCGCGCACGCGCATGATGCCGTGCAGCGAACCGGTGGGCTCGTTGCGGTGGCAGGCGCCAAACTCACCAAAACGCAGTGGCAGATCGCGGTAGCTCTTGATGCCTTGCTTATAGATGAGGATGTGGCCGGGGCAGTTCATCGGCTTGAGCGCGTACTCGCGCTTTTCCGACTCGGTCGTGAACATGTTCTCACGGTACTTGTCCCAGTGGCCCGTCTTCTCCCACAAGGTCTTGTCCAAAATCTGGGGACCCTTGACCTCTTGGTAGCCGTTGTCGCGGTAGACCTGGCGCATGTACTGCTCCACCTCTTGCCAGATGCTCCAGCCCTTGGGGTGCCAGAACACGGTGCCGGGTGAATGCTCGTCGATGTGGAACAGGTCCAGCTCACGGCCCAGCTTGCGGTGGTCGCGCTTCTCGGCCTCTTCCAGCATGGTCAGGTACTGCTGCAGCTCGTCCTTGCTGGTCCAGGCCGTGCCATAGATGCGTTGCAGCATCTCGTTATTGTGGTCACCGCGCCAGTAAGCGCCCGCCACCTTCATCAGCTTGAAGTGCTTGAGCTTGCCGGTGCTGGGCACGTGGGGGCCACGGCACAGGTCTTCAAACGCGCCTTCGCGGTAGAGGCTCACATCTTCATTGCTGGGGATGGAGGCAATGATCTCGGCCTTGTAGTTCTCGCCCAGGCCTTTGAAGTAAGCCACGGCTTCGTCACGCGGCAGCACGCGGCGCACGATGGTCTCGTCCTTGCTGGCCAGCTCGGTCATGCGCTTCTCAATCGCCACCAGGTCCTCTGGCGTGAAGGGGCGCTTGTAGGCAAAGTCGTAGTAGAAGCCGTTTTCAATCACCGGGCCAATCGTCACCTGGGCTTCAGGGAACAGCTCCTTGACGGCATAGGCCAGCAAGTGGGCGGTGGAGTGGCGGATCACCTCCAGGCCATCGGCGTCCTTGGCCGTCACGATCGCCAGCGGCATATCGCGGTCGATGACAAAGCTGGTGTCCACCACCTTGGCGTTGTCACCCAAACCGACCTTGCCAGCCAGCGCGGCCTTGGCCAGGCCGGCGCCAATCGATGCAGCGACCTCCGCCACCGACACGGGGCCGGGATAGTCGCGCTTGGAGCCATCGGGGAGCGTAATTTGAACCATGAGAAATCCTAAATATTCGTGAGCAAAGACCCAGCCGCGCCGCCCAAAAAGCAAAAAGCGCGGAGCTTGTCCGCGCTTTGGTGTGAGGAGACGAAATCGTCGTACAGGCGCGAACCACCGGCCTTATTGGCCAGTCAAACCCCAAGTGGTTGTAGTTCGCGGTGTCATAACCGATGTTGCCTTTCTCGCTCTTAACAGTGGATGCAATCTAAAACGACTGTCATTTTCCCACATTCTGATGCAATCTGCTGGCCTTCCGGCAATCCAGGCGCCGGGAGGCTTGCCATAATCAAAACGATAGCAGACCATGACGATTAGATATGCCCTATCGCTACGCCCGATCTGTTGGAATGTCCGCCTGCCTGGCTGCGCTATTGCTGCAAGGGGGCTGCACCAGCACCCCGCCCACCCGTGGCAAAGTCCCCGAACGCGACATGCAGGCGCAGGAATGGGGCCAATCCGACGTGAACCGCATGGCCACCTTGAGCATGCGCGCCAACCTGCAGAGCCTGTATGCGCTGATGGACAAACTCTACCGCCGCAACCCCCAGGAATGGCGCAAAGGCGGCTTTGACAACCGCGAGGCAGCGATGAAAGCGGTGCGCGAAGCGGTAGAAAACCAACAACCCTGGCCTGAACTGTTGGATCAACGCGACATTGCCGGCATGAGCATGGCGCTGGCGCCCGAGTTTGCCGGTGACCGGGTCGCCGCCTTCACCTGGGCCACCGCCGATATGCTGGTCACCGCCTATGGCGGCCGCACCACCTTCTATTTGATCCATGGGCTCGATGCCCAGGCTGTCTACAACGCATCGCGCAATCTGGAGATTGCCAATTGGATGCTCACCCACCGCAAGCTGGCCAACGGCCAGGCCATGCTGCTGAGCAACGAGCTGAACACCAACGAGCGCAACCTGAGCTTTGAGCGCGAATTTGGCAAGATGATTGCCCGCAATGACCTGATGGCCGATGTTGTGTCTGAGAAATACCGCCGCGCAGTGATTGGCTATGTGCAAGGCATTGCCGGCGGCAGCTTGCTACAGTTTTTGCCAGTGCAAGCGGTGGCGCATTGAGCGCTGCAGGCCCTGACCTTTAGAGCCGGTAACACGACCCAGCAAACCGCAGGTTTGCGGTTGAGACTAGGCGTCCCCGACTAGGCGTCAAGCCGCAGGCGGTACAGGCGTACGACAAGGCTTGGTGCGGCCGGCCAGGCAACGACGTATCAAGGGTTGTGTTGGCGGTTCTTAACGCAGAGGCAATGTCTGGGGCAGCGGCAGATGCAAGCTGCGCTTGAGCGTCGCCAGCGCAATCGACGTGTTGAAGCGCTGCACATTCTGGTCGCCATCAAATAAGCGCTGGGTGATGGCCTGGTACTCCTGCATGTCGCGGGCGGTCACCACCAGCAGGTAGTCGGTCTGGCCGGTCACCGCATAGCACTGCTGCACCGCAGTTTCGGCCGCCACCCGGGCACGGAACCCCTGGGTCAGCGCATCCAACTCATTGACCAGTTGCACCTCGATAAAAATCGTCAGCGGCCGGCCCACCGCCTCGGGGCTTAGCTGCGCCGTATTGGCTGCAATCACACCGCTCTCTTGCAGGCGGCGGATGCGGCGCTGCACGGCAGCCGGCGACAGGTTCACCTGCTCGGCCACCTCGCGCTGGGGACGCAGGTTGTCGCGCTGCAAGATGGCCAGAATGGCCAGGTCAAAGGCATCAAGTTCAGTGTTCATCGCAAGGGCCTGAAGGAGAAGCGTGCAGCAAGAGCGAAACTTGCATTTGGCAGTGATTTTTCGCGCAATTTACTTGGTGCATCTGCAATATTATCTCGCCCATGCAAGATTCTCTCTGGCAGCGGCTGCTGCCCTCTTTGGCCGTACTAGGCTCCGTCAGTGCGCTGTGCCTGGGCACCAGCTTTGCCAAACACCTGTTCCCCGTTGTTGGCGCCCAGGGCACCACGGCCTTGCGCGTGGGCTTTTCGGCGCTGTTGCTGCTGCTCATCTGGCGCCCTTGGCGCTTTAGGCCCACCAAGGCCAATCTGGGGCAGATTGCGGTATTTGGCGTGGTGCTGGGGCTCATGAACCTGCTGTTCTACATGGCGATCAAGCGCCTGCCGTTTGGCGTGACAGTGGCGATTGAGTTCGTCGGCCCGCTGTCGGTGGCGGTCTGGACCTCGCGCCGGCTGCTCGATCTGGTGTGGCTGGGCCTGGCGGCCTTGGGGCTGTTCTTGCTGCTGGTGCTGCCGATGTTTGGCGTGCAGACCAACACCCTCGACCCGGTGGGCCTGTGCTACGCCATCCTGGCCTCTGCCTGCTGGGCTGGCTACATTGTGCTGGGCAAGCGTGCCGGCCATATGCATGGCGGCATGGTGGTGTCGCTGGCCTTGCTGACTGCTGCCGTGGTGGTCGTGCCCTTTGGCATTGCCGAGGCGGGTGCCAAGCTGCTGCAGCCCTCCATCCTGCTCTATGGGCTGGCGGTGGCCGCCATCTCCAGCGCGCTGCCCTATACCTTGGAGATGTTTGCGCTCAAGCGCCTCAGCTCCGGCGCTTTCTCGACCATGCTGGCGACCGAGCCCGCCATTGCGGCCATTGCCGGCATGCTGGTGCTGGGCGAGCTGCTCACCGCCACGCAGTGGTCTGCGATTGGGCTGATCATGTTTGCAGCCATGGGCAGCGCGCTGACGGCCAAACCCTCCGCTCCGCCGCAGCCAGCGGCCGCCAAGGCAGAGGAACCAGCCGTCGCCTGAGCCTGTGCCCAGCCGATAAAAAAGCGCCTGCCGTCTACTACACGGCAAGCGCTTTTTTTGTGGGTAGCAGGCGGCGGCTTAGTTCTCGCCCGCCCACTCCACCTTGGCGCCCAGGCTCTGCAGGTTCTCTACAAAACGGGGGTGGGCGCGCTTGATGGGTGCGGCATTGCGGATCTCGGAGCGGCCTTCGATGCTGGCGGCCACCATGAACAAGGCAATGGCCACGCGGATGATGTAGGGGCTCTCGACCACGGCGGGGGTCAGCGGGTTGCCGCCCAGGGTGACGATGCGGTGCGGATCGGACGAGAACACATGGGCGCCGAACTTGGACAGCTCACCGGTCCAACCCAAAGCGCCGTCATAAACCTTGTTCCAGAACATCGCATTGCCCTCGGCGCGCACGCCCAGCGCGATAAAGATCGGCAGCAGATCGACCGGGAAGTAAGGCCAAGGCGCCGCCTCGACCTTGGTCAGCACATTGCGGGTGAAAGGCGTTTCGACCTTCAGCGGGCCCTTGCGGATGGCACGCGACCAGCCGTCTTTGTGCTCTATCTGCACGCCAAACTTGGCAAAAGTGCGGTCAATCAGCGGGAAGTTGTCGGGGGTACGGTTGCGCACCTGCACATCGCCACCGGTAATGGCACCCAGCGCCAGGAAGGTGGTGATCTCGTGGAAGTCTTCCTCGAAGTGGAACTCACCGCCGCCGAGGTTGCCAACGCCATGCACCGTCAGGCGCGAGGTGCCAATGCCCTCGATCTTGGCGCCCAGCATGGCCATGAAACGGCAGAACTCCTGCACATGCGGCTCGCAGGCGGCATTGGTCAGCACCGAGCTGCCCTGGCCGGTGGCGGCGCACAGCACAAAGTTCTCGGTGGTGGTAACAGAGGCATAGTCCAGCCAGTGCTGGGTGGCCTGCAGCGGGCCATCACAGCGCACGATCAGCGAGCCCTCGCCATGCTCAACCCGGCCACCAAAGCGGCGGAACACTTCGATGTGCGGATCAATTTCGCGCACGCCCAGGGTGCAGCCCTTGACGTTGTCCTCCAGTCGCGCCACGCCAAAGCGGGCCAGCAGCGGCGGCACCAGCATGATGGACGAGCGCATTTCCTCGGGCAGGTGGTGCTTGCAGGCATCAAAGTGCGTATCACGGTGGTGCAGCTGGAGCACGCCGCTGGCGTAATCCATTTGCACGCTGGAGCCGAGCTTGCCGAAGATGTCCAGAATCTTGCGCACATCGGTGATGTCGGGCACGCCGTGGAGCACCAAAGGCTGGTCCGTCAACAAAGTGGCGCACAGCACGGGCAAAACTGCATTCTTGTTGGACGAAGGAATGATGCGGCCCTGCAAAGGGGTGCCGCCGTGCACGATGAGTTTGGACATGGATGGGGGGAGGTCGCGAATTCTGGAGTGGCCCGGGGCAGTGTGCGCTATCCGGGCTGACCCTGCATGTTACAGCGTCAAAAACAACAAAAGGCACTCGGTGAGAGTGCCTTTTGTAAATACCCGTCAACAAAATACGCGGGATGCTGCTAGGCCCTGCCCGGGCAGCTTGCTAGCCGATCAGAACGCGGGAACCACGGCGCCCTTGTACTTTTCCAGGATGAATTTCTTCACATCGTCGCCATGCAGCGCGCGGGTCAGCTTGGCAATCGCCTCGTCATTGGCGCGGTCAGCACGGGCGGCAATGATGTTGGTGTAGGGCGAATCCGCACCTTCGATGAACAGCGCATCCTTGGTCGGGTTGAGCTTGGCTTCGATCGCGTAGTTGGTGTTGATCAGCGCCAGATCCACATCACCGAGCGCGCGGGGCAGCAGGGGAGCTTCGAGTTCCTTGAACTTCAGCTTCTTGGGGTTCTTGGCGATATCCAGCGGGGTGGAGGTCAGCTTGGCGCTGTCCTTGAGCTCAATCAGGCCATGCTTTTGCAGCAGCAGCAAGGCGCGGCCGCCGTTGGAAGGGTCATTGGGGATAGCCACGGTGGCGCCGTCCTTCAAGTCCTTGATATTCTTGATCTTGCTGGAGTAAGCACCAAAGGGCTCCACATGCACCTTGCCATTGGGCACTTGCACCAGGGAGCTCTTGCGGTCCTTGTTGTAGCTGTCCAGGTAGGGCTGGTGCTGGAAGAAGTTGGCATCGAGCTGCTTGTCTTCCACTGCCGCATTGGGCTGGATGTAGTCGCTGAATTCGCGCACTTGCAGATCCACGCCTTCGGCCTTCAGCTTGGGCTTGATGAAATTCAGAATCTCGGCATGTGGCACCGGCGAGGCCGCCACTTTCAGCACTACATCAGCAGCGTGGGCAGACACGGCCAGGGCCGCGATGGCAAGAACGGAAAGCGTTTTTTTGAACATGGTTTTTGTAACAAATGAGAAAGACCAGCCCGGGCAACACAGCTATTTTGTCTTGGTGGGACTGAACCAAGATGGTGCAAGTTTAGCCGTCTTCGGTATATCGATCAAAGAATATAAAGAGATTTAGTTATAAAGAAATTGATCTTTATACGGTATCGCGACAGTCAGTGGCTGGCGCTGGCGCGCTATGCTTTGCCCATGTCCACCCCATTTGACCCCGAGCAGCTGCTGCGCCTGCTCACCACCCCCATGCCCTTTGGCAAACACCAGGGCCGGGCGATTGCCGATCTGCCCGGCAACTACCTGAATTGGTTTGCCCGCGAAGGCTTCCCCAAAGGCGATCTCGGCCGGCTGCTGGCGCTGATGCACGAGATCGACCACAACGGCCTGGGCGAACTGCTGCAGCCTTTGCGGGCCAGCCTGGGCTCTGCATCCCTGCCCCCACGCCGATAAAAAAACCCGCAGCGCGGCAAGCCGTTGCGGGTGGAGGTTGCAGGGCCAGCGCTTGTGCAGCGCGGGCCTTGGCAGTTTTTTAGTTGGTGGCAGCGCGTGCAGCTGCGGCCTTGGCCTTGGCGTCATCCGCCTGCTTTTGCAGTGCAGCGGCTTCGGTTTCTGCCTTCTTGGCTTCGGCTTCCTTGGCAGCAGCCTCTTCCTTGGACTTGTCACCGCCCATGGCGCCCGCCATGGCGCTACCGGCCATGGTGCCAGCGACGGCGCCGACAGCTGCAGCACCCATGGTGCCCATCATGCCGGAGCCGCCCGCGGCCGGTGCCGCAGCGGCAGGAGCTGCTGCGGCCGGAGCTGCCGCAGGTGCAGCGGCGGCTGGCGTAGCAGGCTTGGCTGCTGGTGCAGGCGCTGCCTTTTGCGTAGCTGCAGGGCGCTTGACACCGCCACCCATGCGCTTGGCGTGGGCCAGGCCTGGCAGAACCAGACCGGCGATGGTCAAAGCGAGAACGGATGCAGAGGTGCGAAAAGAGGGGTTCACAACGAATTTCCAGATAAAAGGCCAGGGCTGCAGGCGTGGTGCCTGCGTGCCTACCATGGGTACATGAGGGGAAGCGCAGCAAATTCAAGTGCTTGGAAGCACCGCTTGCAGCGGTATGGCTCGGCTTTGGTTATTCGTTATGCGTAGCGCGCAGCTACAAATATTGTAGAGCAAGCGCCTGGCCTGGCCACAGTTACAAGACCTTGGTCACCGTCAGCGATCACAGAGGTCATGCGGCGCCTATGCTGTCCAGGCCGCTGTACACCCACCAGGCCAGCGCCAGCATCATCACGCCGGTAAAGCCATCCATCACGCGCCAGGCCTGGGGCTTGGCAAACAGGGTTTGCAGGCGCCGACCGGCGCTCGCCAGCATCACAAACCAGGCCAGGCTGGCGCAGGCAGCGCCCAGCACAAAGATCCATTTCAGGCTGCCATCCTGGCGCGCACCGATTGAGCCGACCAGTACCACGGTATCCAGGTAGACGTGGGGGTTGAACAAGGTGATGACGACCAGTGCACCCAGCACACGCCACAAACCCCGCTGCGCTGCATTGGAAGGTGCTGCAGTGCCGTCCGCAGCCGGTGCAGCGCCAGCGGGCATGGCCGCACGCCACAGCGCCATCAAGCCATAGGCGAGCAAAAACAGCGCGCCGCCCAAGGTCAGGTAGTAGGCCAAGGTGGGCGAGTCGCCCAGCACCTGGGCCATTCCGGCCACGCCAATACCAATCAGCAGGGCATCGCTGACGACGCACCAGGCCACGCAGGCGCGCACATGCTCGCCGCTCACCGCTTGGCGCAGCACATACAGGTTCTGCGCGCCGATCGAGACGATCAAAGAAAGGCAGACGGTAAATCCGGCCAGCCAGGTAGAAGTCATGCTTGTAGTCCACATGGCGGCTATTGTGCGGCGCACCAATAAATAAGTAAAATTAAACAATCTTAGTCAAATGAAGCAAAACTAAATGCTCGACTACCTGGGACTGGCCGCACTGGCGGCGGTGGTGCGCGAAGGCAGCTTTGAACGCGCCGCCAAAAAACTCCATGTCACGCCGTCTGCCGTGTCACAGCGCATCAAGCAGCTGGAGGAGCGCACTGGCCAGGTGCTGGTGCAGCGCGGCAACCCCTGCACGGGCACCGAGGCCGGCCAGCGCCTCTGCCTGCATCTGGAGCAGGTGGCCTTGCTGGAAAACGCCCTGCGCCGCAGCAACCCTGATCTGCTGCCCGATGCGCCGGTCGCCCCCACGATCAAGCTGGCGGTGAATGCCGATTCGCTCTCTACCTGGTTCATGGATGCGATGGCTGAGTTCACCGCCAGCGGCAATGAGCTGCTGGACCTGCGGGTGGACGACCAGGACCACACCGCCCAGGCGTTGCGCGAAGGCGCGGTACTGGGCGCCGTGACAGGCACCAGTGGTCAGATCCCCGGCTGCAACAGCTGGCCGCTGGGGACGATGCGCTATGTGGCTGCGGCCAGCCCCGGCTTTATGGCGCGCTATTTTGCACAGGGTGTGAGCACCCAAACCCTCGCCCAAGCGCCCATCATGACCTTTGACCGCAAGGACCGGCTGCAGGATCAGTGGATGCAGGCCCAGGGCCTCGCCTCGCGGGGCAGCGGCCCCCGGCATTTTTTGCCATCCAACCAAGGCTATGTGCGCGCCTGCGAGATCGGTATGGGCTGGGGCATGCACCCCTCGGTGCTGATTGCCGAACAGCTGGCGCGCGGAATCCTGGTGCCCTTGGTGCCCGATACCCCGTTGGATGTGCCGCTCTTCTGGGCCTTGCCGCGCAGCGCGCAGACCAGCCTCGCCAGGCTCACCGACTGCGTGATGCGCGCCGCCGGCCGGGTGCTCACACCCGCCGCCTGAGTTTCTTCAAACTGTCAGCCCAGCGCAGGCCACTGCACCTATGATGCGGGAGGGCATAGCAGCCGCAGAGGGAGGCATTCATGGTTTTCATTAGAAAGAACGCAGCATGATTGAGGTGCAGGATCTCATCGTCGACTACCCCGGCCACCGCGCGCTGCATGGCGTCAGCCTGCAGATCGAGGCGGGCACCGTCACCGCCTTGGTGGGGCCCAACGGGGCGGGCAAATCCACTCTGCTGCGCTGTATCACCGGGCTCGAATCCCCGCTGAGCGGAAGCACCCGGGTAGCGGGCATCGATGTACAGCAGGAGCCCCGCCGCGCCCACGAGCGAATGGGCTATCTGTCCGATTTCTTCGGGCTCTACGAAACGCTGAGCGTGGCGCAATGCCTGCAATATGCGGCCGAGAGCCAGGGCCTGAGCCGCAAAGCCGCCACCTCACGCGTGCATGCGGTGGCCGAGCAGCTGGCGCTGACCGCCAAGCTGGGCAATGCGACGCGCAACCTCTCGCGCGGCCAGCGTCAGCGGGTCGCCATTGGCCAGGCCATCATCCACGAGCCGCAGGTGCTGCTGCTTGATGAGCCGGCCAGCGGGCTCGACCCCGAGGCGCGCAGCAGCCTCTCCACGCTTTTCCGCCAGCTGCAGGCCCAGGGCATGACCCTGGTCGTCTCCAGCCACATCCTGAGCGAGCTCGATGAGTACTGCAGCCATATCCTGTCGATCCGCGAGGGCCGCATCACCAGCCATGGCCCCTTGAAGGGCGTCGTGGGTGCCGCTGGCGCGGCCGCGCTGCCGTCCGAGCTGGTGATGCAGGTGGAGCTGGCCGCGCCGCTGGCCCAGCCCGATGCAGCGCTGGCCGGCTACCGCCTGGTCGACATGCGTGCCGGCCGGGAGGGCAGCGCCAACCACATTCTGTGGATTGGCATGCCCGCGCATGACAACAGCGCCCGGGTGCAGCTGCTGCAGCAACTGGTGGCCCATGGCGCGCAGGTGCTGGGCTACCAAGAGGCACGCACCAGCCTGCAAGAGCGCTACCAGCAAAGCCTGGAAGCACCCGTCGATCCCCAAGCGCTGTTTGCCGAGGAGTGGCCATGAATCCGGAATTTCGCCGACAGCTCAGTCTGGAGCTGAGCCCTGCGCGCCTGGTGCTGATGCCCGCCATCTTGTTGATGCTGGCCATCTGCGTCTTCGTGATCGAGGGCAAGGAGCCGCTGGTCTACATCCACAAAGGCGCCCTCACCCTGGCCGCCCTGCTCTCGGCCTGCGTGGGCACCTTCACCGCGCTGTCCAGCATCAACGATGAGCTGAGCGAGCGCACTTGGGACCAGCAGCGCATGAGCGCCATGGGCCCCTGGCGCATGGCCTGGGGCAAGCTGCTGGGCGGCCCCAGCTATGCCTGGTATGGCGCGCTGCTCTGTGCTGCCGCAGCCTTGCTCTGCGGCTTCTGGCTGGGCGAGACGGCCGATACCGTGCTGGCCTTGTTCTTGACCATTGTCGGCGCCGCTGCGCTGCACAGCGCGATGATGGCCAGCCGCCTCTACAGCATGGACCCCAACAAGCCGGCGACCAGCCGCAGCATCTGGGTGCTGGTGGTGCTGGTGTTCTTGCTGCTGCAACTGGTCAGCGGCCTGGTGGTCGGCCTGGGTGATCTGCTGGGCGGCGAGCACGGCGGCGCCTGGTGGGGCCTGCCGTTGAATTCGGGCAGCTTGCTGTTGGTCTTTGCGGTGGCCAGCCTGCTGCTGGGCCTGCTGGCACTGTGGCGGGCCATGTCGATGCAGCTGTCGGTGCCCACCACGCCCTGGGCCTGGGCGCTGGGCAATGTGGCCTGCTGCCTGCTGCTGGTGGGCCTGGTGCCCAGCGGCACCGGCCGCGCGCTGACGGCCATGCTGCTGCTGGCCCTCGCTACCTACTACGCCGCCGCACTGGAGAACCAGGTCGCCCAGCGCTGGCGCACCTTGATCTACAGCGCGCAGCACGGTCAGTGGCGGCGCTTTTGGCAGAACATGCCGCTGTGGCCCGTCAGCTGGTGCCTGGCGTTTGCGATCTTGCTGCCCGCCTATTTGCTGTGGAATGCCGATCCGCTGTCCAACCGCGGCCAACTGGGCCCGCTGGCCTACATGGTGCTGCTGCATGTGCTGCGCGACTGCGGCATCTACCTGGTGTTCTCGCTGCGCAAAAGCAACCGCTCGCCGCTGGGCATGACCTTGCTGGTGGTGTTTGTGCTGAGCGCCCTCTTGCCGGCCATGTTCTGGTCGCTGGGCCTCGCGCCACTGTTCGAGCCGCTGTTTGGTGCCTTTGATGCGCGCCTGTCAGCCAACTTCCAGCGAGCGCCGGCCTTGGGCTGGCTGGCTTGGGTGGGCATGGCCGCGCAGCTGGCGGTGCTGGCCGTGGCGCTGGTGTGGCGCTTCAAGGCCATCACGCCGCGCACGGGCGGCAAGGACGATATCTTTGCGCTGTAGCCTCGCCGCCAACTGCCTCAGACCTGGGGCATGAATCCTTCTTGGCGCCCTGCATCTGCCGCCGTTTTGCGCGGCGGCGCAGCGGCAGGGCTGGCTGGCATATTGGCTGCCACCTGGCTGGCCACGCTGGCCGGATGGCGCAGCGGGTGAAAGTTCAGCAGCTGGGTCGCCATCATGGTCTCCACCATGAAGCAGCACAACGCTGACACAAAGCTCACCACCCCCATGCCAAAGCTGAACATCGCTGCCAGCGACCAGCTGTTGGCGTCGATCTCGGTCTTGGTGGTCTGGCCGATAAACAGCAAGATGATGGTCAGCGCAATCAAGGCACCACACAAGGTCAGCAAGCCAATGCAGAGGTTGGCCAGGCGACCGCGCCGGCGCAGAAAGTTCAGCTCCAGCAAGGAGCGCTGCACATACTCCTCGTCCTTGGAGGCCATCATGCGGTCCTCCAGCACCCGGCCCCGGTCGATGATTCGTGCCAGCCGGCCGGCAACGGCGCCGATCATGCCTGCCACCCCGGTGAGAAAGAAAACCGGAGCCACAGCTAGCTGGATGCTGTGGGTGATGTTGCTGACGTCGATGGACATGGTGTTAGGGCAGAGATGGTTGACAAACTGCGCTGCAGCACAGGCCTTGTGCAGGCTGCGGCGCCTGCAATGAACACTGCAAAATTCAAGCCAACATTCTCGCACCAAATAGGTGCAAACCCTAATACCTTTTCTGCCCTGTTTCTGGGCTGATTTGCAGCAAATTGTGTTCTCAGTAGTGCGGCGGGAGTTCGTCGCGTGCACCTGACGCAACACTGCCTGCTTCGGGCATGCGCTGCTGCAGGTCTTTGACGACATGCATCAGGCGGTCGATCTGCTGCTGTTGCTTGTAGATGGTCAGGTTCAGCTCTTCGAGCAGGTCATCGGCATAGGCGGCCTTGATCTCCAAGGCTTCAAGGCGCTGCTGCAGGGGTTCGAGGGTGGACATGGCGGATCCTGGCAAAAAAAGGGGCGGGAGAGACAAAGAATAACGCCGGCATGTGACAGCGCACATGCCGGCGTTGGGAGCTAACAATCGGGTTTACAGCGCCTTGGCCAGGCGGGCAATGCCCTCTTCGATGCGGGCAATATCGGCCGTGGCAAAGGACAGGCGCAGGGTCGAGGTGTCCGGGTTCTGCGCAAAGAACGGGGTACCGGGCACAAAGGCCACGCCCTGCTCGATGGCGCGCTTGGCCAGCGCGTTGCCATCCGTCTCCTGGCCACGGGCGCCCGTCAGCTGCACCCAGATGAACATGCCACCCGCTGGCTGCACAAAACGCACCGCATCGCCCAACTGGCTGCGCAGGCCGTCGCCCATGGCCTTGCTGCGCGCCGCATAGGTGGTGCGCACGCGGTCCAGGGTGGCGGGCATGCGGCCGGCCTTCAGGTACTGGGCCGCGGTGGCCTGGCTGAAGGTGCTGGTATGCGCATCGCTGAACTGCTTGCACATGACGCAGCGGGACAGCAGCTCGGCCGGCGCAATCAGCCAGCCCAGGCGCAGGCCGGGGCTGAGCACCTTGCTCATGCTGCCGCAGTGCGCCAGGTAGTCACGGCTGCCGGGCACGCTGTCCGACAGCGCCAGCATGCTGGGGGGTGGCGGCACATCAAAGTACAGGTCGCCATAGGGGTCATCCTCGACGACCAGGGTATGGTGGCGCACGGCCATGTCCAGAATCTGGCGGCGGCGCTCCAGGTTCAGCAGCACGCCGCTGGGGTTGCCAAAGGTGGGAATCAGGTAGACCAGCTTGGGCTGGTGCTCGGCAATCAGCTGCTCCAGCGCTTCGGGGATAACGCCGTTCTCATCGGTGGGCGCGCTGATGACTTCGGCGCCGTAGAGACGGAAGCACTGGATGGTGGCCAGAAAGGTCGGGCCTTCGACGATCACCTTGTCGCCGGGCGAGATCATCGTCTTGCCCAGCAGGTCCAGCGCCTGCTGGCTGCCGGTGGTGACGATCAGCTGCTCAGGCGCCAGCGACTGCACGCCCTTGGCCGCCATCAGGCCGACGATCTGCTCGCGGAAAGGCTGATAGCCCTCGGTCGCGCCGTACTGCAAGGCGGCGCCTGGCTCCTCGGTCAGCGCTGCGTTGGCGGCCTCGCGCACCCCTTCCACATCAAACATCGCTGCATCCGGAAAGCCCCCGGCAAAACTGATGATGCCGGGCTTGCCCAGCAGTTTGAACAGTTCACGGATGGCGGACGTCTCGACATTGTCGAGGCGGGAGGCAAAGCGCAGTGTCATGGAAGGTTCTCTCAAATCAAAAAAGCGCAGCCAGGTCGCGGTCAACCGGCGGCCCTGGCATTTTGCTACTTTTTACCGGCCCCATGCGTCGCTCTGGCATCGCCAGCGGCCCGCCAAATGCCTGCGCCTATCGACTATGCTTGCGCCCTAAAGGATTCTTACAACATGCGCATCGCCGCTTTCTTCATTGTTTTGCTCAAGTTGCTGGCCTCGTTGCTCATGCTGCTGGGTGTCGTCTGGGCCTGTGGTGCGCTGTGGTTTCAGCTGGCGCAGTCGGTCAAATCGGGCTCGGCCCGGGGCCTGCTGCTGGGGGTGTGGGTGGGGGTGGGCCTGTACTGCGTCTACCTGCTGTGGCAGCAGCGCGCGGCCAAGGGCCTGTTGATCTACGGGCTGCTGTTGGCGGGCATCCTCGCCTGGTGGGCCAGCATCCAGCCATCCAACACGCGCCAATGGGCGCCGGATGTGGCCCAGCAGCTGTCGGGCACGGTGCAGGGCGACGTGGTGCAGCTGCACAATGTGCGCAATTTTGAATGGCAAACCGCCAGCAAAGCCACGGCCCGCTGGGAAGACCGACGCTATGACCTGGGCCAGCTCGTCTCGGTAGATATGGCCACCTCGTACTGGATGGGGCCGGCCATTGCCCACACCTTGGTGTCTTTTGGCTTCGACGATGGCAAGGCGCCGCGCCGCTACCTGACCTTTTCGGTAGAGATCCGCAAGGAACGCAGCGAGCAGTTCTCGGCCGTGGGCGGCTTCTTCAAGCAGTTCGAGCTCAGCCTGGTGGCCGCTGAAGAGCGCGACATCCTGCGCGTACGCAGCAATATGCGCGGGGAAGAGGTCTATCTGTACAGCGTGGCCATGCCGCGCGCTGCCATGCGCTCGCTGTTCATCGCCTATGTAGACAAAGCCAATGCGCTGATCGAGACGCCGCAGTTTTACCACACGCTGTTTGCCAACTGCACCACCATCGTGTTCGACATGGTGCGCAGCATTGTGCCCGGCCTGCCGATGGACTGGCGCCTGCTGGCCAGCGGCTACCTGCCCCAGTATGTGGACAGCCTGGGCGCCCTCGCCCGGCCCAACGACTTTGAGGCCATCCAGGCGGCGGCGCATATCAATGCCCGCGCCAAGGCAGTGCGCCCGGATGCAGATTTCTCATCCGCCATCCGCCAGGGCGTGCCGCAGGCGCCGCTACAGCCCTGATGCAGGGACCCAGGCTCGGACCTTGCCAGATAATGGCAGCCGAGCCTGCACAACAACACGATGAAAACCGCTGATATCCAACCCTTCTTCGCCACCTTGAAGGCGGCCAATCCCTCGCCCCAAACCGAGCTGGAATACACCTCCGTCTTCGAGCTGCTTGCCGCCGTGCTGCTGTCCGCCCAGGCGACCGATGTGGGGGTCAACAAGGCCACCCGCAAGCTCTTCCCGGTGGCCAACACCCCACAGGCCATCCTGGCGCTGGGGCTGGAAAGTCTGGAGGGATATATCAAGACCATCGGTCTGTTTCGCAGCAAGGCCAAGCATTTGATGGAGACCTGCCGCATCCTGGTGGAGCGCCATGATGGCCAAGTGCCCGACACGCGCGAGGCGCTGGAAGCCCTGCCCGGCGTGGGCCGCAAAACCGCCAATGTGGTGCTGAATGTGGCCTTTGGCCAGCCCACGATGGCGGTGGACACCCACATCTTCCGCGTCAGTAACCGCACCGGCCTGGCGCCCGGCAAGAACCCGCTGGAAGTGGAAAAGCAGCTGATGCGGCGCGTGCCGGGCGACTATGCGGTCGATTCGCACCACTGGCTGATCCTGCTGGGCCGCTATGTCTGCCAGGCCCGCAAACCGCGCTGCTGGGAATGCCTGGTCAGCAGCTACTGCGATTACTCGCCGAAGACGCCGCCGCCCCAAGGCTCGCTGCGCTAATCGCAGCGGCTGGCATCAAGCGTTGCTCTGGGTGCTGACACCCGCAGATGCAAAGCTGGCCATGTCGCGCAGCATCGCGCAGGCCGACTCCAGCAGCGGCCAGGCCAGCGCCGCGCCCGATCCTTCGCCCAGGCGCAGCTGCCAATCGAGCAAGGGCTGGGCCTGCAAGGCGGCCAGCAAATGGCTGTGGCCCGGCTCGCCCGAGCGGTGGGCATACACGCAGCGCTCCAGCACGGCAGGCTGCAGCCGCGATGCCACCAGCACCGCAGCGCTGGTGATAAAGCCATCGACCACAATCACACGCCGCTCCAGCGCGGCCTGCAGCACCGCGCCCACCATGGTGGCCACCTCCAGCCCGCCCATCGCCGCCAGCACAGCCAGCGGCTCTTGCACATCGGCATGGCGTGCCAGCACCCGGCGCAGCACGGCAGCCTTGCGTGCCACGCCCTCGCCGCTCAAGCCCGTGCCCGCGCCGGTGACGGTTTCCACATCCAGGTTGCACAGCCGCGCCAACAGCAGCGATGCGCTGGAGGTATTGCCAATGCCCATCTCGCCTAGCAGCAAGGCATTGCCCGGCAAGGCCTGCAGCAGCGCGCGGCCATTGGCAATGGCGGCCTCGCACTGCGCCATAGTCATTGCGGGGCCCAGGCTGCTGTCTTGTGTGCCGGGGGCAATCTTGCGCAGCCAGAGGCGGGGTGCGCCTGGGGGCAGCGCATCGGCCTGGGGTTCAAAATCACGGGCCACGCCGCAATCGACCACATTCAGCGCCACGCCATGCTGGCGCGACAGCACGCTCACCGCAGCGCCACCGGCCAGAAAATTGCCCACCATCTGCCAGGTCACATCGGCCGGGTAGGCTGAGACGCCCTGCGCCACCAGGCCATGGTCGGCCGCAAACACCACCATTTGCGGATCGACCAAGCGCGGCTGCGTGCTACCCAGAATGCAGGCGATGCGCAGCGCCAGCGATTCGAGCAGGCCCAACGAGCCCAGCGGCTTGGTCTTGTTGTCCAGCAGCTGCTGCACTTGATGGCGGAAGGCGGCGTCGTCGATAGAGGCGATGGGGGGGATAAGTGGGGAGAACGAGGTGTCAGACATGGTCAAGCTACGGAGCGGGGGCACGGCGATATGCCAAGCCGCCAGTATCGCGCTGCCCACACAGGTTTGCAGCGCCCAGCGCGCAAACCAATAAAAAACGCTCTGCGCAGCAAAAGCTGGGCAGAGCGTCGGTGACCGGAGTCAGCGAACTTACTTGGCAGGCACCGTGTAGGTGTACTCGCGCAAGATGCCGCCGCCTTGCACCGAGCCGCTGTCCTGGCCCTGGGCGACACGGCCTACGCAGGCACGGCGGTCTTCGTCAGTCTTGAAGACGGCGCAGCGCGCGGTGGCGTTTTCGCGGAAGCTGGAGCCTGGATCGGTCAGCTGGCCTTGGCGCGAAGCCTGGCGCGCAGCAGCGGCTTCGCGGGCATTGGAGCTGCCTTCGGCCACATCGGCATTGGCGCGGGCATCACCACGCATTTCGCCACGCTTATGGTGGGCACCGTGCGGGCCATGCGGCATGGGCTTCATGTGCTTGGCAGGGGGGGGTGGGGGTGGCGGTGCAGATTGGGCGCTGGCAAAACCAGCGGTGCCCAGAGCGAGGGCCATGGCGGCCAATTGCAAAGTCTGGCGGAACGTATTTTTCATAGCGATCATCCTTATCGGTGATGGGAATCAACACAAACAGCATGCCTGCGATGCCAGTCTACCCGTATCGGCCCGATCCACCAGTGCTTGCCATATTTGGCCTACAGGCAGGCGCAGGGGTCGAGGCAGATCAAGGCAGCTGATCGCCAAACCACTCGCCCACCCCCCGGACCATGCGCGCAAACACCTCGTTGAGGCTCGGCGCATCATGGCCAAACAGTGCATGGATGACGGCTGCGTTCTCGAACAACCCATGCACATAGCTACCCAGAACCTGGGGCGCACCGCCCTGCCACAGCAGGCCCGGCAGCAGCTCTTGCGCGGGCTGGGCGGCACCCGCCTGCATATCGGCGCGCAGCTGGGTCTGGCCGTGGTGGATTTCATAACCGCTCACCTCCAGCCCGCTCAGCGCCTGCCAGGGTGCCTGTACCTCAGGCAGCACCAGGCGTGTGGGTTGCACCTGCTTGTGCTGCGCAAACAAGGTCACCAGCGGCAGCAGGCCCAGGCCGGCGGCATTGCCGTCCACCCCATGCAGATCGACCAGCGCCTCGCCCAGCATCTGCAGGCCGCCACAAATGCCCAGCACCCGTTTGCCAGCCTGCGCATGGCGGGCAACTGCCGCATCCAGGCCCTGCTGTCGCATCCAGACCAGGTCGGCAGCGCTGGCCTTGCTGCCGGGCAGGATCACCCAATCGGCATCGCTCAGCTGTGCAGGTGTGCGGGCCCAGACCACGCGCACACCGGGCAGCTGCAACAGTGGCTGGAACTCATCGAGATTGCTGATGCGCGGGTAGGCGACGATGGCAATGCAGGTGTGTACCGCCTGTCCCTGCCCGCCGCTGCCCCGGTCATCAAACACGCCATCTTCCTCGGGCAGGCCGTGCTGGAACTGCATCGGAATGCAGGCCACCGTCGGCACGCCGGTCTTTTCTTGCAGCATCTGCGGCGCCGGCGCCAGCAAGGCCGCGTCGCCGCGGAACTTGTTGAGCACAAAGCCCTTGATGAGGCTTTGCTCCTCGGGCGGCAGCAGCGCCCAAGTGCCGTAGAGGTGGGCAAAGGCCCCGCCCCGGTCGATATCGGCCACCAGCAGGCAATGGGCATTGCAGTGGCGCGCCACGCGCATATTGACCACGTCGCTGCTGTGCAGGTTGATCTCGGCGGGCGATCCCGCGCCCTCGATCACCACCACATCGTTCTCAGCGCGGAGCGCATCCAGCGCCTGCGCAATCTGCGGCCAGACTTTGAGGCTGCGGCCCCGCCAAGGCATTTTTGACAGCGCCTCGTCCACCTGGCCAAACAGCACCACCTGGCTGCGGGTGTCGGCCTCGGGCTTGAGCAGCAGCGGGTTCATACGCACATCGGGCACGGCGCCAGCGGCAAGCGCCTGCAGGTACTGGGCAGTGCCGATCTCGCCCCACTGGCCATCGGGCGTGGCCACCACGCGGGCGTTGTTGCTCATGTTCTGCGCCTTGAAGGGGGCCACCTTGTAGCCCTGGGCGCGGTACCAGGCGCACAGCGCCGTGGCCACCCAGCTTTTGCCGGCGCCACTGCTGGTGCCCAGCACCATGATGCAGCGCGCGCTCATCGCGGTGCGCTGCCCAGCGGCAGCACCATGCGCGCCATGATGCGCTCCAGCGCCGAGCCCGCATCGGTACACAGCCCCGTGTGTACCGGCGAGGTCTGGATCATGCTGCTGCGCTTGGCCGTCAGCCAGTGGAAGCGTGCGCGGTACGGCAGCTGACCAATGGGCCCCGCCTCAGGTACGCCGGCGCAGATCGCCACAATGCTGCCCAGGTGGCGGTAGACCAGCTGCAGATCGACCTGCGGATCGAGCGCCAACAGGCGCGCCTCATCCAGCGCAATCGCTGCTTGCAGGTAGCCACTGCGCTGGCAAGACACAATCACCCCCGCGTTGATAAATTCCTCTCGCTCGACCCGGGGCATCACGCGCACGATCGCGTAGTCATACACATCATGCGCGTGCATCGATGGCTCCTTGCAACCAACGGCCACGCGCTTGCAGGCGGGCCAGAAAATAATTCACATAAGCGGCGCGGTGCGCCTGCGGATCGGCCAGCAACGGGCTGTTGCGGTCCTCAGCGGCCTTGGCCAAAAAGCAGTCAGGCACGGTGGCCAGAATCGCTTCGAGCACCGGCTGCGTCAGCGTGGCGGCCATGCCCGCATCCACCTCGGCCAGCGCGCTGGCCTGGGGCAGCAGCACATGGTCGGCAATCGGGGCAAAGGGCTTGGCCGGGTCGGCCACCGTGCCATCCCAGGCATGGTGGAAGGTCAGGGTCGCGCCATGGTCAATCAACCAGGGCTTGCGCTGCCACATCAGCATATTGGTGTTGCGGGCCGTACGGTCCACATTGCTGACCAGCGTATCGAACCAGACCAGGCGCGATGCGAAGTCGTCGCTCACCGCATCCACGGCAGGATCAAAATTGACCGAGCCGGGCAGGTAATCCAGCCCCACATTGAGGCCATCGCTGGCACGGATCAGGTCCTGGATCTCGGGATCGGGCTCGGTCTGCGCGAGCTTGGCGTGCAGCTGGGCCAGCACGATCTCGGGCAAAGGCAGGCCCAGCGCACGGGCGATGCCGCCGCAGATGAGCTCACCCATCAGCGCGCGCACGCCCTGGCCGGCACCCCGGAACTTGAGCACATACATGCCCAGATCGTCCGCCTCAACGACGGCCGGCATCGAGCCGCCCTCGCGCAGCGGCGTGACATAGCGCTCCACCAAGACGGTGCGCAGTTGGAAAGTTTGTAAATCCATACCAAATGGTAGCGGTTGCCGCATGTCCTCGCTACGCATCTGCCAGCGACAGCCAGGCCCGCGCCAGCGCCGCCTGCGCCACCGGCGCCATCACGCCCATCCTCACATGACCAGGCAGGCCAAAGCTGCGGGCATCGCGCAGCTTGATGCCCTGGCTGCGCAGGGCAGCCAGGCGCGCAGCCATATCCGCCTGGGCCAACGGCAGGCGCGCGACAAAATAATTGGCCTGGTGGCCGGGCAGCACCGCCCAGCCCAGGCGCTCGCACAGCGCCAGTTGCCGGCCCTTCCAGTGGCGCAAGGTCTCCAGGCTGCGGGCCAGCCAGGCCTGCACCTCGGGCGTCACCCAGGCCTGCAGCATGGCCACGCCATGGGCACCCACGACCCATGAAGGCGCCAGTGCCCGCAGCGCATTGATCTGCGCCTGCGCCGTGCCCTCGGGCGCAATCGCATAGGCAGCCCGCACTCCCGTCATGCCCAGCGCCTTGTTGGGCGTCCACAGCTGCCAGAGCGCAGCCATATCGCGTGGTGGCGCAGGGCCTTCCAGCCACAGCGGGCGGTAGGCGCAATCGAGCACCAGGCCGTGGTGGCAGGCATCCGCAGGCAAGCCTTGCCAGATGTCCTCTTCCCGTCCCAGCGGGCTGGAGGGTTCGCAGGCCCAGTGCAGGCCGTCACCCCATGGCGTATTGCGGCTGCTGCGACGCAGCCCCCACACCTCTGCCGCCTGGGCGTAGTCGCCATAGCAATGTCTGGGCAGGCTCACCTGCGTGGCTCCCTGGCGCAGCGCATGCTGGGTCAGGCGGTGGATCAGCTCGCTGCTGCTGCCGCCGATGACCAGGCGCTCAGGGGCGACCGCATGGAAGGCCGCCAGCTGCAAGCGCAGCGCCGTGTACTGCGGATCAGGGTACTGTGCCAGGTGCGCCGCCTGCAAGGCGGTCACCGCCTCTGGGCAGGGGCCGCAGGCATTGCGGTTAGTGGAAAAATCATGCGCCGGCACGCCCAAGGCATCGGTGCCACCATGCTCGTTATCAACCATGGGCCAAGGCTCCTTGCGCCATCGAGGCGATTGCTATCTTTGCCGCCAAACCCAGGGCCAGCAGCAAGGCGCAGAGCGCCTGCGCCCACACCACGCGGCCCGCCAAGACCAGCGCCCGCTGCACATCCTGGGCCTGCGGCGGCCGGCCTTGCGAGTTGAGCTGGTACACGCCGGGTTTGGAGAGGTGCACGCCCAGCGCCCGCGCCATCGCACCCATGGGCCAGCCGCCATTGGGCGATGGCGTTACCGCCGCATCGCGCCGCAAGCCGGACCAGGACAGCCCCCCGGCCAGCAGCGCCAGCCATGCCGCTGTGATGCGGGCCGGCAACCAGTTCAGCACATCATCGGCCCGGGCGGCCCATTTGCCGGCCCATTGCCAGTGGCGGCGCTGCGCGCCCTGGCCGCGCCAGCCGGGGTAGCCCCACATGGCATCGGCCGTGTTGGCCAGCCGGTACAGCGCAGCGCCCGGCAGGCCGGCGACGGCAAACCAGAACAGCGGCGCCAGCACCGAATCGCTCAGATTCTCGGCCAAGGTTTCAATCGCGCTCTCGCGCACTGTGGCTGCATCGAGCTGCGTGGTATCGCGGCTCACCAGCCAGGACAGGCGGGCGCGGCCCGCTTCCAGCGATTCGCCGAGCGCTGCCTCGACTGCCAGCACCTCGCTGCGCAGCATGCGCCAGGACAGCAGCGGTTTGAGCAGCACGCCCGCCCCCACCGCACCCAACCACCAAGGCGCCAGTTGCAGCAACCACTGCAGCGCTGCATAGACCAGCCAGGCGCCAGCCGCCAACGCACACCAGACCAGCGCCGCCAGCGCAAAGCGCCCGTACGCGCGCTCCTGCGCCTGGCGCGGCGCAATCGCCTGGCCCAGCAGGCCCAGCAGTTGGCCCATATAGACGACAGGGTGCAGCCGTACTGGCGGCTCACCCCAGAGCCAATCGACCAGCAAGGCCACCAATACCGCCAGCAAGGCCGCCATCGGTGCCCGCCAGTGCAGCACAGGGCCAAAATCCATCAAGGCCTGAACCAGTTGCAGCAGCGGGCTGCCACCGGCCAGCGCCAGCGCCCACATGCCACCATCGCTCATGGCTGCTGCCCTTGGTCTGCCGATGCGCCTGCGCCAGCGCCCTGCCAGCAATCATCCATCAGCATGTCCTGCAAAGGCGCGCGGCTGGCCCAGCGCTCTTGCTGCAGCATGGGCTCGGCATAGTAGGCCTCCACAGGGCCCAGGCACAAAACGGCCAGCGGGTGCGCGCCGGCAGGCATGGCCAGCAGCTGCGCCAGCGCTTGGGGCTCGAACAGCGATACCCATCCCATGCCTAACCCTTCGGCGCGCGCGGCCAGCCACAGGTTCTGGATGGCGCAGGCAGTGCTGGCGACATCCATCTCGGGCAAGGTGCGGCGGCCAAACACATGGGCCTCGCGGCCGGGCGGCATGGCAACCACCAGCACCTCAGCCGCCTGCAGGACGCCCTGCACCTTGAGCCGCATAAAGTCGGCCTCGCGCTCGCCCATCGCCTGGGCAGTGCGCAGGCGCTCTTCTTCGACCAGCGCATGGATGCGGCTGCGCATCTGCACATGGCGCACGCGGATAAAGCGCCAGGGCTGCATAAAGCCGACGCTGGGCGCATGGTGAGCTGCCCGCAGCAGGCGCAGCAGCACGGCCTCTTCGACCTGGCCACCGGCAAAGTGGCGCATATCGCGCCGCTCATGGATGGCGCGGTAGACGGCTGCGCGCTCTGCCTCGCTAAAGGCGGTGGCCGCAATCGTGGGTGCGTGGATAGGGGCGGGGATGGTATCGCTCATGCCAGCAATCGGCTGCAGTGCCTCAGTCTTCAATGCCGCGCTGCGCCGGGATGCCGGCCTTGAACGCATGCTTGATCATCGTCATCTCGGTGACGGTGTCGGCCACATCGATGATCTCCTGCGGGCAGCGCCGGCCGGTGATGCAGACATGCACCTCCTTGGGGCGTGCGGCCAAGGTGTCCAGCACCTCCTGCAGAGGCAGCCAGCCATAGATCAGCGGGTAAGTGACCTCGTCGAGCACCACCAGAAAATAGTCGCCCGACAGGATGGCTGCCTTGGCCTTTTCCCAGCCTTCGCGCGCCAGTTGGCCGCTGTGGTCGAGATCGCGGCTCTTCCAGCTGAATCCATCCCCCAGGCCTTCGACCGGCAGGCCCACTTGTTCAGACAGGCGGTGCTCGCCAAAACGGGCCGTCGGCACCTTCATGAACTGGTAGACCTTCACCGCCTTGCCCCGCCCTGTTGCGCGGAAGGCCAAGCCAAAGGCCGCCGTGGTTTTGCCCTTGCCATCACCGGTGTTGACAATCACCAGGCCACGGCGCTCGCCCTCGGGCTTTTCATAAGGCTTTTCGCTGGGTGGCGTTTCAATCTGCATTGCAATCTTTCCTTGTTTCGTTGTGTCGTTGGAAGCGGGGCCAGGCCCGGCTTCCCAAAGGGTTCAGCGCAGGCGCTCGCCGGCTTGCGCAGCGGTGGCCGTGCGCGGCAGGGCCATCCACACGCCATCCATCGCACGCACCTGGATGCGGTGGTCAAACACCGCTTCCAGCGCGGCATGGGTGGCAGGGTCATCACAGCGGCCTTGGTGCAGCACCCTGCCCGCTTGCAGCACCAGCATATGGTCGGCCAGCAGTGCGACGGATATCTCATGCAGCACGCTGACCACAGTGGTGCCCTGGGCCGTCAAGGCCCGCATGCTGTCCACCCAGTCGGTCTGGTGCGGTGGGTCCAGGTTGGCCAGCGGCTCATCCATCAGCAGCACGGGGGCCTGCACGGCCATCGCGCGGGCCAGCAGCACGCGCTGGCGCTCGCCGCCCGACAGCTCGGCCACCGGCCGGTGGCGCCAGTCCCAGGCATGCGCTGCTCGCAGGCATTGCTCGACGACGGCATGGTCCTCGCTGCTGGACGCCGCAAACCAGGGCTGGTGCGGCAGGCGGCCCAGCATGGCCACATCCATTACCGTCAGCTCCTGCGTCACCACCTCGCCCTGGCCCAGCCAGGCCAGCGACTGGGCCCGCTGCTTGCGCGGCCAGCGCTGCAAATCCTTGCCTAACAGCGCCACCTCCCCCTGCCAATGTGCAGCCGGCCACAAGCCGCCCAGCACCTTGAGCAAGCTCGATTTGCCCGCGCCATTGGGGCCAACAATGCTGGTCCAGCAGCCTTGTGCAAACGCGGCGTTGACCCCGTGCAGAATCGTCCGCGCAGGCACAGCGGCATGGATGTTGGTGGCGCTCAGCGCAGCCGTGGTCGCAGTGGCGGGCATCAAATGCCTCCTGCCGAACGGGTGCTGCGGTGCATGCGCCACAGCAAATAGGTACCGCCCAGCGCGGCGGTGAGCACGCCCACCGGCAGCTCTTGCGGGGCCACCAGCCAGCGCGCCAAGATATCGGCGGCCAGCAGCAGCACACCGCCCATCGCGGCAGCCAGCGCGGTGCTACGGCCATGGCCCACTTGCACCAGGCTGCGCACCAGGTGGGGAGCGGCCAGGCCCACAAAGGCAATCAGCCCGGTCTGCGCGACGGAGGTGCCGGTGGCCAGGGCCAGCACCGCTACCAGCCCATAGCGCAGCGGCGCCAGCGGCAGGCCCAGGCTGGCAGCAGTCGCCTCGCCCAGGGTCAGGCCATCGAGCACGCGGGCGCAGCACCAGGTGGCCAGCACACAGAGCAGCAACACGGCGGCCATCAGCGCGCAGCCCTCCCAGCCGACAAAGGCCGAGGTACCCAGGGTAAAGGCCTGCATGGCCTGCAAAATATCGGGGTGGCGCAGCTCCAGCAGATCGCGCATGGCGCCCAGCACCACGCCAACGATCACGCCAGCTAGCAGCAGGCGCAAAGTGTTTTGTACATTGCGCGCCAACACCACCGTCAGCGCCACCGCACAGGCCGCGCCGACAAAGGCCATGCCCGTCATGCCCAGGCGGTAGAACAGATTCAGGCTGGTGACGGACGAGCCCAGCAGCACCAGGCCCAGCGCACTGCCCAGCGAGGCGCCGGAGGCACTGCCCAGCAAATACGGATCAGCCAGCGGGTTGCGAAACAGGCCCTGGGCCACGGCCCCCGCCAGGCCCAGCAGGCCACCAGCGAGCCAGGCGCCCAAAGAGCGCGGCAGGCGGATATCGACCACGATTTGCCAGGAGGTCGGGTCATCGCGCATGCGCAGCACACTCTCCCAACCGGTGCTGCCCACACTGGCGCCCACCAGCAGCAGCACGACGCTGAGCACCAGCAGCACCAGCGCCAACCAGGCACTGCGGCTCAGGCCGGGCGCGACCGAGTGCAGCGCAGCAGATGTAGGTGTGGGTAAAACCATCAACGCGCCACCGCAAGCTGGCTTGGCGCCTTGTCAGCCAGGCAGCGTGCCATCAGCGCCGCCGCCAGGGCCATGCGCGGGCCGGGGCGCACAATCGCATACGACTCTTCATCGCTGAACACGCAGACACGGCCCGCCTTGACGGCCTGCAAGTTGTTCCAGCCCGGGTAACTGGTGGCAGCCTGCATGCTGCGGTTGCCGAGCATGATCACATCGGGCTGGGCGCGCAGCAAAAACTCCGGGCTCAGCCGGGGAAAGGGGCCCAGCTCGGCGGGCACAACATTGTCCACGCCCAGCTGGGTCAGGGTCTCGCCAATAAAGGACTGGGGGCCGGCCGCATAGGGGCCCCGGCTCACTTCAAAGTAGACCCGGGTATGGCGCGTGCGCTCGGGCAACTCGCGCACCACCGCATCAATGCCCGATTCCAAGTCACGCCAGACCCGGTCTGCGCCCTGCGCCTGGGGCACGCCCAGCAGCTGGCCCAAGGTGCCCAGCACCCGGTGGATATCGGCCTTGGATTTCACATCCAGCGCCACCACCTTCAGGCCCAGCGCTTGCAAGCGCTCTGCTGCCTTCGACGCATCGGACAGCAGCACCACATCGGGCTTGAGCGCCACAACGGATTCCACGCTTGGGTCCAGCCCGCCGCCTACCACCGGCAGCTTCTTGACCGAGGCGGGCCAGTCCGAATAGCGGTCCACCCCCACCAGGCGATCGCAGAGGCCCAGCGCGCAGGTGCTCTCGGTCAGCGATGGCAAGAGGCTGACAATGCGCTTGGGCGGCTTGTCCAGCTGCACTTTGCGGCCCCGGTCATCGACGATGGCGGCGGGCCTGACCAGGTCCTGGTCCTTCCAGACCGGCGCATTGGCAAAAGGAGCGAGCCGCAGTTCATCGACACTGGCCGCCTGCGCGGCATGCGCCATCGGCAATGAGATCATCAGCGCCACACAGGCCAGCGCTTTTCGCAGAAGGGGACGGGAAGCCATCAACAAAGCCATCATTTCATCTGCAGGGGCAAGCCCGCTGCCATCAGTTGTACGCGGTTGCAGGCTGCCGCCGCTTGCTGGTTCAGCAGACCCAGCGCATCGACAAAGGCGCGCACCTCGCGGCCCATCGGGATGACACCCAAGCCAATCTCATTGCTGACCAGAATGACGGGGCCCGGCGCAGCCTGCAAGGCAGCGATAAAGGCATCGCACTGCGCCTGCCACGCTTGTGCAGGCGCAACCTCCGATGGCTCCATGGGCATCAGCCAGTTGGTGAGCCACAGGGTGAGGCAATCGACCACCAACAGGTGATCTGGCCGGCTGTGGGCCTGCAGCAGCTGGGCGACGTCGCGCGGCGCTTCCAAGGTGGCCAGTTGCGGCACGCGCTCGCGGCGGTCTCGCTGGTGGCGCGCAATGCGCTCCTCCATCTCCGCGTCATAGGCGGTGCCGGTAGCAACCAGGCTGGCGCTGCGGCCAGCATCGGCCTGCAACCAGGCACGCGCCAGCAGCTCGGCCTGGCGCGATTTGCCCGATTTCTGCCCGCCCAGCAGCAGCAGCTTCAGCGGCGCTCCATCGACTTGGAATATAGATGCATCCATGCCGCGCATCTTAGGCGTTCAACGCTTCGCAGCGCCAGGCCTGCGGATCAACCACCGGCATCTCCACCCCCAGCAAGGCGGCCACCGCCTGCGGGCATGAGGGGAACCAGGCATGGAAATAGCTGGCATGGATGCTGCCCTGCTGGTAGACGGCTTCGCCCTTGCCGCTTTCGGCCGCTTGGCCCGGGCGGCTGCTGCGCGCCACTTCCTGGGCCTCGCTCTGCAGTTTGGAATAGTGAAAGGTATGGCCGCGCAGCATGCCCCAGGGCGTCAGCAACTGCTGCATGCCCAGGCCGGCCAAACGCTGCTGCATAACAGCCTGCGCCGGCAGCAAGCCCCACAAGCTATGCCAGCGGCTGTCCAGATCGGTCAGGCCTTCGGCCAGCGCCACCATGCCGCCGCATTCGGCCCACACGGTCTTGCGCTGCTCCAGGTGCGCTTGCAGATCGAGCTGCAGGCCTGCATTGGCCTTGAGCGCCTGCAGGTGCAGCTCCGGGTAGCCGCCGGGCAGCCACAGCGCATCGCAGGTGGGGAGACGCTCGCCCGCAATCGGCGAGAAAAAGGCCAGCTCGGCGCCCATGGCCTGCAGGCATTCCAGATTGGCGGTGTAGATAAAGCTGAAAGCGGCATCGCGGGCCACCGCAATGCGCCGCCCGGCCAGCCAGGCGGGCACCGGCGCGGCAGCAGCAGGCGCGGTAAAGGCCACCGTCCAGCGCTGCTGCCACTCCTGCCAACTCAGCTGTCCCAGCGGCGTGTGGGCCAGCACATTGGCGGCTGCATCCAGGCGCTCGGCGGCATCGTGCAGTTCATGGGCGGCGACGAGGCCCAGATGGCGCTCGGGCAGCAGGTTGGCGCGCGGCTTGGCGGCATCCAGGCTGATCTGGTTCATCGCACCCAGCCACAGGGCCGGGTCGCGCAGGCCGCTGCGCAGCATCTCGCCATGGTGGGCGGTGGCCACGCGGTTGGCCAGCACGCCAGCCAGCTGCAGGCCCGGGTCATAGTGCTGCAAGCCATGGGCAATGGCGCCAAAGGTAGCGGCCATGGCAGATGCATCGACGACCACCACGGCGGATATGCCCAGCGACTTGGCCAGCTCGGCGGCGCTGTTGGCGCCATCAAACAGGCCCATCACGCCTTCGATCAGCAGCACATCATTGCTCTGCGCGGCCTCAAAAAGGCGGGCGCGCACATCCGCCTCGCCGTTCATCCAGCGATCCAGCGCATGCACCGGCTGGCCACTGGCCAGGCGCAGCCACTGCGGATCGAGAAAATCCGGGCCGCATTTGAACACCTGCACCCGCCGGCCCTGGCGGGCATGCAGGCGGGCCAAGGCCGCTGTCACCGTGGTCTTGCCCTGGCCGGATGCGGGCGCTGCAATCAGCAGTGCCACGCATGGGGCCGTTGGTGCGTGCTGAACCGTTGTGTCTGTCATGGCTGGCTTATCCCCTCTGCGCTCAACGCGGCATCCACTTGACACCCACATACACGCTGCGCCCTTCGGTGGCATAGGTGCGGGCGGTCTGGTAGCGCTTGTCGGCCAGGTTGTTGATCCGGGCAATCAGGTTGACATCCTTGGCCACCTCGGTCTGCGCCGACAGGTTGAACAAGGTGTAGCCGCCCAGCACATTGGTGTTGGCGGCATTGTCAAAGCGCTTGGCGCTGGTCTGCATATCGGCGGCCCAGGTCCATCCTGCTGCACGGGTCTCGGCGCCCAGGGTGGCATAGCGCTTGGCGCGGCGCGCCAGCAGCTTGTCGTTTTCGGTATCGCGCGGGTTCTGGAAGTCGACCGAGCCATGCAGGTTGAAAGCCCCCAGCTTGGTGGTGGCCGCCAAGGTAATGCCCTCCAAGCGCGCCTTGCCCACGTTGGCATAGCAGCCAAATTCGCTGTCGCAGCTGCCGGGCGACGAGAAATTGATCAGGTTGGTGATCCGGTTGCGGTAGGCGGTGGCCGAGAAGCTGTCGGCACCTTGCGCCCAGCGCAGGCCCAGCTCGGCATTGCGGCTTTTCTCGGGGCGCAGCGATGCATCGCCATATTCGCTGAAGCGCTGGTAGAGCGTGGGCACGCGGAAGGCCGAGCCCACCGTCGCCGTGGCGCGCCAGTTCGTCGCAAAGGCATAGCCGTAGGCGGCGCTGCCGGTGGTCTTGCCGCCAAACTCGCTGTCGTCATCCCGGCGCAGGTTCAGCTGCACCGTATGCGGGCCGCTGTTCAGGCCATAGCCCAGTGCCAGCGCATTCTGGTGGCGGTCGCGGTCAATGCCGCCATTGGTCAGCGCGTCGTCGCGCCGCTCCAGCGCGGCCGTCAAGGTGTGCACGCCCAGGCGCCATTCGTTCTGAAACAGGTAGTTCTGCAGCCGGGTGTCCGTCTGGTAAGGTGATGGACGGGTTTCGTAATAGTCGCGCGACTGGGTGAACTGCAGCTTGGTGCTGTATTGCTCTGTCCACTGCGCCTGCCAGTTCAGACCCAGCGCATGCATCTTGTTGAGGCTGCGGTCGTCCTCGGTCAGGCTGCTGTCATAGCCCGAGTTGACATCGCTGGCCAGCAAGGTGGCCTCCAGCCGGTGCTGGCGGTTGATCTGGTAGCCCAGGCGGCCGCTGACTGCATTGCTGCGGTAGTCGTCCTTGTCCGGGTTGGCGGTGGCCACGGTGCGGGCGTTGAAGCCATCGGTCTGCGAACGGTTCAGGCCCAGCGCGTAATCCCAGCCGTCGGCGCCGCCAGAGATGCCGGCCTCGGCCGTGAAGGTGCCCCGGTTGCCAAAGCCCAGGCCCACATAGGGTTGGGGCACGCCGCCCTCGCCCTTCTTGGTAAAGATCTGCACCACGCCGCCCATTGCGTCCGAGCCGTACACGGCAGCGGCGGGGCCGCGCAGCACTTCAATGCGGTCGATCAAGGCCAAAGGGATGGACTGCCAGGAAGCGCCACCGGTCGACTGCGAATCCATGCGCACACCATCGACATAGACGGCAGTAAAGCGCGAATCCGCGCCACGGAGGAACACGCTGGTGGTCGTACCCGGCCCGCCATTGCGCGAAATCTGGATGCCCGGCACCCGCGCCAGCACATCGGCTACGCTGCCGGGGCCCTGTTTTGCAATCGTTTGCGAATCGATGATGGACATATCGGCCACCAGATCGGACAGCGGCTGCGCAATGCGGTTGGCGGTCACCACCATCTCTTGCAGATTCTTACCCTCTGTATCTGCCCCCGGCTGGGCCTGCTGTGCTTGCGCTGGCAGCGACAACAAAGGCAGTGCGGCTACCACGGCCAAAGCCAGGGTGGACGCAGATGGGACAAGGCGGGAGCCGGGCGTGAGAGCGGGACGCGCGCAAGGGCGTGTCAGAAGCAGTGAGGACAACATGGAATGAGCTGGCGATAAACCACCCCGCGCCAGCCTCCCCGCCGGCAATGGGGAACACGGAAGCCGCGCTGGCCTTTGGGCCGCGCGCCTCCACTATGTTGGCCGGTATCCGGGCTGGCGATGACACAGCACACGCCTTCCCAAACACTTGTTCAAGGTATTCAGTGGCATAGTGGTGGCTGTGGATGGCGCAAAAGCCAACCATCGCTTACCGTTGCGGGGGCAGCGCAGGTTGCGTTGGGCTTGTATGGCACAAGCGCCCGCCCCTGCTTCCCGTTGAACTGCCCCCATGTGAACCACCAGGGCGAGCACCAACGGGTACAATTTTAGCGTTAAACCCATTGCGCAATTAAGAAGACTGTCTCTCTATGGCCACTACGCCTTCTACGGATCTGATGCTTGAGCGGGTGGAAGCCCTGCTGAGCCGGCATGAGGCCTTGCAACGTGCCCATGCTCAGCTGCAAGAGCAGGTCACCACCCTGACCCAGGAGCGCGACTCCCTCCAATCGCGCCTGACAGCAGCCCGCGCCCGCGTGGACGCGCTGATCGAACGCCTGCCCAAGACCTTTGACCAGGACGACTGATGAAGCAGCTTGAAGTACACATCATGCAGCAAAGCTATATGCTGGGCTGCCCCGAAGGCCAGGAAGCGCGCCTGATGGCCGCTGTCAAGCATGTGGATGGCGCCATGAGCGGCATCCGCGATGCGGGTAAGATTCGCGGCCGCGAACGCATTGCTGTGCTGGCTGCCCTCAACGTAGCCTTTGATCTGCTGGATCTGCAAGTGCAAAACAGCGCGCTGAGCGAGACCGCCGATGCGCTGCAGGCGCAAGCAGCCGCCCAGACAGCCGCGATGGCCGACGTGCAAGCGGCCCCTGGCCCGCAGGCCAGCCTGGACTGGGATGAGCCCCGGCTGCAGTCCGTGATGCAACGCCTGGACGCCGCTCTCGCTCCATCGCCCGCCCAAAGCCCCGACGCTTCAGCTTCCACACCCTGATCGCGTTGCTGCTGGTCGGCACAACACCAGATTGCCGCGCCATGCAATGCCTTGGCTCAAAATACCGGCCTACACATTCTCCTGTCTGTGTAGGCCGCTCTCTTTTTTGACCAATCTGGGTACATTGGCATGCAGTTTTCACAGGCGCGGTTGGCAGCAGCGATTACAATGGACTCGTTCGCAGCCCCTCTGGGCTTTATAGTTCCTTGAACCAATGCTCTTAGAGCAGGGCTTGGTACATCACCTATTGAGCGTGATCGTCTCGCGTCAGATGAACCCAACGATAGGTTGCCCTCGCCCACCTGAACCCCCGGTTCAGGATGCCGGTCCAGGGGATCCGCTGCGAACACCTTATTTTTGCGGGCAGGCTGCTCGTTCTGTCTTCTCCTCTCCGCGTCAGCGGGGTTTCAGGCCACCTGTTTCAGGTGGCCTTTTTACTGCGCGCCATGGCTGATTTACTCGTGTTGCTGCCGCTGTCCATCCTGGGCCTGATAGGTGGATTTCTGGCCGGTTTGCTGGGCATTGGGGGCGGCATGGTGCTGGTGCCCTTTATCACCTACATCCTCGGCACCCAAGGCGTGGCGCCCGAGCTGGCCATCAAGATGGCGATTGCCACGTCGATGGCGACCATTGTCTTTACTTCCCTGTCCAGCGTGCGCGCCCACCACCAGCATGGCGCCGTGCGCTGGGACCTTGTCAAACGGCTGGCCCCCGGCATTGTGCTGGGCGGGCTGCTGGCCAGCCTGGGGATTTTTGCGCTGCTCAAAGGCAGTTATCTGGGTTTGTTCTTTGGCCTCTTTATCGGCTACTCGGCACTGCGCATGTTCCGCAAACCCAACGGCAAGGCGATGCGGCAAATGCCTGGCACCGCCGGGCTGGTGGCAGCTGGCGGCGTGATTGGCTGCCTCTCGGGCCTGGTGGGTGCCGGAGGCGCCTTTATCAGCGTGCCTTTTATGACCTGGTGCAGCGTGCCCATGCACAATGCGGTGGCCACCAGCTCGGCGCTGGGTTTTCCGATTGCGGTCACCAATGTCATCGGCTTCATGGTGGCTGGCCTGCATCTGCAGGGCCTGCCACCGCATTCGCTGGGCTATATCTGGCTGCCGGGCCTGGCCGCCATTGCCACCTGCAGCGTGCTGACGGCGCCCCTGGGCGCCCGCGCTGCCCACCGCCTGCCGGTGGCCCAGCTCAAAAAGATCTTTGGCGCCATCTTGCTGTGCCTGGCGGTCTACATGCTCTACAAGAGCCTGGCGGCCTTGTCAGGCTAATGCTGGCCTGGCCGCCTTCAGATAATGCGCGAGAAGCGCGCCCGGTTGCGGTCGGCCTGCAGGTTCTTGTCAAACACCATCGCCACGCCGCGTACAAAGTACCAGCCCAGCTCGGTCACGTTGATCGTGTCGTCGCTGAGCTGCACCAGGCCCTGCTCCTGCAGCTCGCGCAGTTGGGACAGCTCGGCTGCAAAGTACTGCGCAAAATCAATCAGCCAGGCCTGCTCCAGCGATTCAATCGCCAGGCTGCCCTGGCACATCAGCCCCATGATGACGGCACGGCGCAGCAGGTCATCGCGGGTCAGCGCCAGGCCGCGCACCACGGGGATCTGGCCCTGATCAATCAGGTCGTAGTACTCCTCCAGTGTTTTGGCGTTCTGGCTGTAGGTAGGACCAATGCGGCCAATCGCAGAAACACCCAGCGCCATCAGATCGCAATCAGGCTGGGTGCTGTAGCCCTGAAAGTTGCGGTGTAGGCGGCCCTGGCGCTTGGCCACGGCCAGCGCATCGTCTGGCAAGGCGAAATGGTCCATGCCCACATACACATAACCTGCGCCTTCCAGTGCTGCCAGCGCCTGCGCCAGCATGGCCAGCTTGTCGGTTGCACTGGGCAGGTCTTGTGCCTGAATGCGGCGCTGCGGCTTGAAGCGCTCAGGCAGGTGCGCATAGGCGTAGAGTGCAATGCGGTCCGGGCGCAGCGCGTTCACCTGCTCCATCGTGCGGGCAAAGCTCTGCGGGTTTTGCTGGGGCAGGCCGTAGATCAGGTCGATATTGATGGATTCAAAGCCGATCTCGCGCGCCTGCGCAACCAAGGCAAACACCTGCTCGGCGGGCTGCTCGCGGTGTACCGCCTTTTGCACCAGCGGGTCAAAATCCTGCACCCCAAAGCTCAGCCGGTTAAAGCCCAGCAGGTAGAGGTGCTGCAGGCGCTCGCGGCTGACGGTGCGCGGATCGACCTCGATCGAGTACTCGCCGCCGGGCTGCAGTTGAAAGCGCTGCTTGACCATATCCATCAGCCGGCTCAGACCCGCATCGGTCAAAAAAGTGGGCGAACCGCCGCCCAGGTGCAGCTGGCTGATGGTGGGGCGGCCACCGACATGGGCCAGTTGCAGATCCAGCTCCCGCTCCAGGTAGTCCAAGTATTCATCCGCCCGCTCGGCATGCTTGGTGATGATCTTGTTGCAGGCGCAGTAGTAGCACAGCGAGGCGCAAAACGGCACATGTACATACAAGGACAAGGGCGCCAGCCGGCCCACCAGCCCGGTGCCGCGCTGGGCTAGCGCCTGCTTGTACGCATCCGCAGCAAAGGCTTCAACAAATCGGTCTGCAGTAGGATACGACGTGTAACGGGGGCCGGGCACATCAAAACGGCGTAGCAGTTCAGGGGTCAGAGAAATCATGGGCTTCTTTCTTGCGGACCCCCAATGTGCCCCAGGGTCTGCCACGCGTCCTTGATGTACATCAAGAAGCCCATTGGCGCCTGCACGCACAATAGGCGCATCCAAGGAACGTCGTTCCTATATGAATAGTTGTTCACGGGTATTGATACATGACATCCACCTCCATCAAAGTAGCTTGCTCCAGCTGCAATTTGCGCGAGCTGTGCATGCCCGTGGGACTGTCGGTCGATCAAATGGAACGGATCGATGAGATCGTGGCCACGCGACGCAAGATCAAGCGCGGCAGCGCGCTGTTCCGCAATGGCGAGACCTTCACGTCCTTGTACGCCATCCGCACCGGCTTCTTCAAAACCAGCATTGCCACCGAAGACGGCCGTGACCAGGTCACCGGCTTCCAGATGGCGGGCGAGATCATCGGCCTCGATGGCATCGTCAATGACCGCCATTCCTGCGACGCGATTGCGCTTGAAGACGCCGAAGTCTGCGTGATGCCCTACTCGTCGCTGGAAGAGGTGTCGCGCGAAGTGACCGCCCTGCAGCACCATGTCCACAAAGTGATGAGCCGCGAGATCGTGCGCGAGCACGGCGTCATGCTGCTGCTGGGCAGCATGCGCGCCGAGGAGCGCCTGGCCGCCTTTTTGCTGAACCTGGTGCAGCGCCTGCATGCCCGGGGCTTCTCGCAGCATGAGCTGATCCTGCGCATGACGCGCGAGGAAATCGGCAGCTACCTGGGACTGAAGCTGGAAACCGTCAGCCGCACCTTCTCCAAGTTCGCAGAAGAAAACATCATCGAGGTCAAGCAACGCCATGTGCGCATTCTGGATACTGACAAGCTGCAAGGGCTGATCAACACCCAGGCCTGCGCGGCTTGATCACCATGTCGATGGCGCCGCACAGCGCCGCAACGGCGCAAACGCGGCCTGATCCGACATCCGTTGTCGCTGCCAGCAGCGATGCTTGGTGATGCAATTACGGCAAGGCTGCACAGCAGCGGCACTGCCCCCTGTCTGACCTGAAAGGAGCCCGCCATGTACCAACATATCCTGCTTGCCACCGATGGCTCTGAGCTGTCCGAAAAGGCCGTTCAACACGCGCTGGCGCTGGCCAAGCTGAGCCACGCGACCGTTACCGCCGTCAACATTTCGCCCAACTACCCGCGCAGCTATTTTGAAGGCAGCACCATGCAAAACCCTGATGACATTGCGCGCATCGAGGAAGGCTGGGAACGGGCTGCACAGAGCGTCGTCGACAAGGTGGTGGCCGAAGGCGCTGCAGCCGGTGTGCCCGTCAAAACCTTGGTGATCAAGTCCGATCTGATCGCCGAGGCACTGCTGGAGACCGCACGCGACGAGCGCTGCGACCTGATCGTTATGGCTTCGCACGGCTACCGGGGCTTGAAGCGCCTGCTGCTGGGCAGCGAGACCCAGCATGTGCTGACGCATGCGACGATCCCGGTGCTGGTGCTGCGCTGATCGCCGCATAAGCCAAGCGCATCAATAGCAAACCCTCGCTGGCGGTAGCTTCTCAGCTACCACCGGGCGAGGGTTTTGTCATGTCGGCACAGGCCGCCATCGCACAGGTATCAGCCCTTGAACAGGTCCTGGTACTGGTCGCGCAGCAGGTTCTTTTGCACCTTGCCCATGGTGTTGCGCGGCAACTCTCCAACCACAAAGCAGCGCTTGGGAATCTTGAAATTAGCCAGCTGCTTTTTCAAGGTGCTCACGATGCCATCGGCATCGAGTTGCTGGCCCGGCTTGGCAATCACCACGGCCACGCCCACCTCGCCAAAATCGGGATGCGGTACGCCCACCAAGGCGCTCTCAGCCACGCCCGGCAGGTCGTTGATAAAGCCCTCGATCTCTGCCGGGTAGACGTTGTAGCCGCCAGAGATGATCAGGTCCTTGCTGCGGCCAACAATGGTCACATAGCCGCGCGCGTCGATCTTGCCCACGTCGCCGGTCTTGAACCAGCCGTCGGCCGTGAACTCCTGCGCGGTCTTCTCAGGCATGCGCCAGTAGCCGCTGAACACATTGGCGCCCTGCACCTGGATATGGCCAATCTCGTCGGCACCCAGCGCCTGGCCATCATCGCCCTGCACCCGCACCCCCACGCCTGGCAGCGCAAAGCCCACCGTGCCGCCCCGGCGCTCGTCCTGGCCGCCATGGCGGGCATCGGCCTGGTAGGGGTTGGAGACCAGCATGATGGTCTCGCTCATGCCATAGCGCTCCAAAATCGAAAGGCCGGTGCGGGTCTGCCAGTCGCGGAAGGTCTCGATCAGCAAGGGCGCGGAGCCTGAGATGAACAGGCGCATGTGCTGCGCGGCCGCCTTGGTCAGGCCCGGCTCGGCCAGCAGACGCACATAGAGGGTTGGCACCCCCATAAACACCGTTGCCCACGCCATCGCAGCAATCACCGCCTTGGGCTCAAACTTGGCAAACCAGATCATCTTGCTGCCATTGAGCAAGGCCGCGTGGATGGCGACAAACAAGCCATGCACATGGAAGATCGGCAGCGCATGGATCAGCACATCGCCCGTCTTCCAGCCCCAGTAGTCCTTCAGCGTAACCGCATTGCTCAGCAGGTTGCCGTGGCTCAGCATCGCGCCCTTGCTGCGCCCGGTGGTGCCACTGGTGTACAAAATAGCAGCCATGTCGTCGGCGGTCTTTTGTGCCGGCGTGTGCGTATCGTCGCAGTGCACGGCGCGCTCCAGCAGGGTGCCACTGCGGTCATCGCCCAGGGTGAACACGCTTTGCGTGCCGCACTGGAAGGCGATCTTGGAGACCCAGCCAAAGTTGGCCGGCGCGCAGACCACCACGGCCGGTTCGGCATTGGTGACGAAGTACGCGATCTCGGCGCTTTGGTAGGCGGTATTCAGCGGCAAAAACACATGGCCTGCGCGCAAGGTGGCCAGGTACAGCGCCATCGCTTCGACCGACTTTTCTACCTGCACGGCCACCCGGCTGCCGGTAGGAATGTTCAGCGAATCGAGCAGGTTGGCAATGCGCGCGCTCATGCGGTCGAGATCGCGCCAGCTGTAGTTCAGCGGCTCACCGTTGGCCGAGGTGGTCTCCACGGCGATGGCATCAAGGTCCTCAGGAAAGGCTGCACGCAGTGCGCAGAACAGGTTGTCGTTGGTCATGTTTGTCTACTTGGTTGGAGGTATTCCTGGGCACCTGCAGCGCAGCCAATGGCCGGCGCAGGCGCCTTCAAAACTGGGGTGTTCGTTTGGCCACAAAGGCGGCGATGCCCTCGCGGTGTTCTGCCGAATCGGCATAGGCATAGGGCTGCTGCAGCACGGGGGCCTGGGCATCGCCCTCGGCCAGCGCGCGCAGCAGCTGCTTGGTCATGCGGGCGGCCTGGGGTGCCAAGCCGCAGATGCGGGCTACAGTGCGCTCCAGCTGGGCCTGCAGCTGGGCAGCGGGATGAACCTGGCTCAAAAAGCCCGAGGCCAGCATCTGCTCGGCGCCAAAGACCGCCGCCTCCAGCAGCATCTGCCGTGTCTTGGCAGGCCCCAGCTGGCTCAACACCAGGGCCGCCTCCTTAGGGGCCATCGGAAAGCCCAGCTTGGCAATCGGTGCGCCAAACTGGGCGGTGTCTGCTGCCAGGCGGGTGTCGCAGCAGCTGGCCAGCTCTACACCGGCGCCCATGCAGGCGCCTTCAATGGCGGCCACCAGCGGCACATCGCATTGCAGCAGGGCATGCAGCGCGGGCCAAACCTCGCCCTCATGGAAGTCGGCGAGGCTGCGCTCGGCAAAGCGGAAGTCCGCATATTCCGAGATATCGCCGCCGGCGCAAAAGGCCTCGCCCTCGCCTTGCAGCACGATGCAACGCAGCCCGGGCTGGCGCTGCAGGTCCTCAAACACGCTGCGCAGCTGCCGCCACATCGCACGCGACATGGCATTGCGCTTGCCCGGGTTGGCCAGCACCACGCGCACTGCTTGCGCGCGGGCCACCGGCTCGCCCGCTGTCCATGCTTCCACCCGAACTTGGCCCGTCATCGTCTCGCTCCCGTGCTTATTCAATCTTGGCGCCCGAGGCCTTCACCACCTCGGCCCAGCGCTTGACCTCGTCGGCCACAAAGGCGGCAAACTGCGGCTGCGTCATGCTGCCATATTCCGCACCGTTCTTGGCCCAGATGGCCTTGATCTCATCGGAGCCGCCCATGCGCTTGGCCTCTTCAAACATGCGCGCCTGCAGCTCCGGCGGGGTGCCCTTGATGGCCCAGAGGCCGTACCAGGTGGTCACGTTGTAGTCGGGCAGGCCCACCTCGGCGGCGCAAGGCACATCGGGCAGCGAGGGGTTGCGCTGGCTGCCCGCCACCATCAGGCATTTGATACGACCGGCGGCTATGTGCGCGGCCGACGAGCCCAGGCCATCGAACAGCATGTCCACATTGCCGGCAATCAGATCCTGCAGCGCCGGTCCCGCGCCTTTGTACGGCACATGCAGGATGTCGGTCTGGCTCTGGATCTTGAACAGCTCACCGGCCAGGTGGTGGCTGGTGCCGGCGCCCGCCGAGGCAAAGCTCATCTTCCCCGGGTTGGCCTTGAGCTGGGCCAGCAGCTGCTGCATGTTGGCAGCGGTCACCCGCTTGGGGTTGACCACCAACACCTGCGGCACGGTCGCCAACAAGGCCAAAGGCACCAGGTCTTTCTGGATGTCGTAATCCAGCCGGGGGTAGACCGAGGGCGCAATCACATGGTGGGTGCCGCCCATGAAGAAGTGGTAGCCATCGGCCGACTGGCGCGCCGCAAAGCTGGCCCCCAAGGTGCCGCCGGCGCCGCCCTTGTTGTCGATCACCAGGGTCTTGCCCGACATCTTTGAGAACTGTGAGGACAGCGGCCGCGCAAAGGCATCGGTGCCGCCCCCTGCCGGAAAGGGCACCACCCAGGTCACCGGCTTGGCGGGCCAGTCTTTGGCTGCTGCCGTATTGGCCCAGCTCCAGGCGGGCAGCGCCGTGCCCGCCATGCCGGCGGCCAGGCCTACCAGCGTTCGCCTTCTGGATGAGGACGGTGTATAGCTCTTGGTCATCTTGTCTCCTAACATTTGTTTTTTAAGATCCACGCACACCCGCCTGCGCGCGCCGATAGCAACGCACAAGCCCTGAGTGGCAGGCTTGTTATGCCTACCACCCAGGCTGCGACCCCTTCAGGAGCCGTCAGCTTTTATCAGGCCAACACAGTGCAAAGGGGCACTGCGGCGTCCTGCCTCATCCACATAAACAAAAATCCAAAAATTAAACCTTGGCCAGCGCCTCGATGCCCGATGACACCGGAATCTTGCCCTGCGCCAGCAAATTGCGGTGCTTGTCCAGGCGCTTCAAGTCATAAAGGTAATTCACCATCAGGCCGTAGGACTGCTTGATGCCCTTGGCAGAGGTGTCGCCCGCCCAATTGAGGCGCTCGACCCGCGAGCCATTGCCCAGGTGGAAACGGGCGACCGGGTCCACCGGTTTGTCCTTGACCAGGCTCTTGCCCAGGTAGCGGGCAGCGGCTTGCATCAGCAGCTTGGCGACGGCGTCATCGGCTTTTAGCTGGGCTGGCTGCTCCAGCGCGGCCAGCCAATCGGCGGCAATCGGCTCGGGCTTGTCCAGTGCCTTGGCCACATCGGCGCGCAGGCGTTTGTCGGCGCCTTCCCAAACTTCGGCTGCGTTCTTGCCCAGCCAGCTGCGAAAACCCGGTATCGGCGACAAGGTGGCGAACTGGCGCAGCTTGGGGAACTCCTGCAGCAGCTGCTCCACGACGGTCTTGATCAGCGAATCACCAAAACTCACGCCGCGCAAACCGGTCTGGGTGTTGCTGATCGAGTAGAAAATCGCGGTGCTGGCCTTGTTCACATCGGTGGCGGCGGCGGCCTCATCGAGCAGCGGCGCAATGCTGTCCGACATCTTGTCCACGAGCGCCACCTCGACAAAGATCAGCGGCTCATTGGGCAGGCGCGGGTGGAAAAAGCCGTAGCAGCGGCGGTCGCTGTCCAGGCGGTTTTTCAAGTCGGTCCAGCTGCGGATGTCATGCACCGCCTCGTACTTGATGAGCTTTTCCAACAGCGACGCAGGCGAATCCCAGCTGAGGCTGCGCAGCTCCAGAAAGGCGATGTCGAACCAGTTGGAGAACAGGTATTCCAGATCGGCATCGACGGCGATCAGCCAGTCATGGCCCTTGAGCTGGGGCAGCATCTGCGCGCGTAGATCCAGCAAAAAGCGCATGCCCTGCGCGGGCACCGCAAAACGCTGCAGCAGACGCATGCGCGGCGTTTGCAGCGCCTTGCGCAGTTGGCGCTCCGCAGCGGCCATGCTGGTGGTGCCCACCGCGTCTTCATAGCGCTGGCGGGCCTGGCCGATCTTGGCCACATCGGGCACAAACTGCTCGCACAGCAGACGCCAGCAGTCCATGCGCTGCTCGGGCTGGGCAGTGGCATACCACTGCATCACCGGCTCGGCCAGACGGCCGCCTTCGGCATCGCTCACCTCGCTGGCGCCCACGGCCTGCAGGTCGGCCAGCAGCCGGCGCAGCTCGCGCGGCGACAGGGCCTCGTTGCCCCGGCGCAAACTGGCCTTGAGGCGCTCGGTGGTGCTGCGCTCGCCCTCCGGCGGGCTGCTGCTATTGCTGCCACCCCGTTCGGTAGGAATGCCGACCGAGCGCAGCCAGGCAGCGCTTTTTTGCAGCCAGGTGTTGGCGGCGCTGTCCACCGCAGCGGCTGGCGTGGTTTCAGTAGCGGAGGTCATAAAGCAATCCTTGACAGTGAGAGAGGGGTCATCCGCAGCAGGGCCTTGCGCTGCTGCAGCAAATGGTCGCGCATCGTTTGTTCTGCGGCATCGGCATCGCCGCTCAGCATCACGGCATACAGAGCGAGGTGCTCCTGCAAACTGGCCTGCAGGCGGCCCGGCGCGCGCAGCTGCTGCAAGCGGGCGAGGCGCAGAATGCGGCGCAGGTCGGCAATCGCCTGGGCCAGCCAGCGGTTGTCGGCCAAGGTGATGAAGGCCTCGTGGATCTGGTAGTTCATGCGGTAGTAGCCGGCAATATCGCCGGCCTGCGCGTATTGGCTGAGCTGCTCATGCATCACATCGAGCACCGCGCGGTCGGCGCTGCTGATTTTTTTGGTGGCCTCGTAGGCGGCGCGGCCTTCCAGCAGCGCAATCACCGGGAAGATATCGTCCAGATCCCTGTCGGTGATGGTCTCCACAAAGCAGCCGCGGCGCGGCTCATGGCGCAGCAGCCCTTCGGACACCAGCAACTTGAGCGCTTCACGCAAGGGAGTGCGCGATACCGCCAACTGCTCGCACAAGGCCTTTTCGTCCAGCAGCTCACCGCCCGCCAAGGTGCCGGCATAAATCAGGTCGCGCACCTGGGTGGCTACGGTGTCGTGCAAAGGCTGTGCGGCAAGCGCCATCCGATCACTCCTTGGAAATAAACCAGCGCTGCGTAGAACGCATACCAGCGCGTTCCGCATCGCATAGCTGTAATTATGGGAAATTACAGCGTATTTCGGCACCCGTGTTAATACCCGGTTCATACCTGCGACCACTGTTACCGGTGCAAACGCTCACCTTCTTCGCCGAACGATGAGTCGAACGCACAAAAAAAGCAGGCGCTGGTTCAACCAGGCCTGCTGTCGTCATCGCTGGGGCTCATCGCCCCAGGGAATTTAGAAGCGGATCACGTTTTCAGTCCTTGCCGTAGGGGTCAAAGTCAAAGTACTTGTCGGCAATCTGCTTGTAGCGGCCATCGGCGCGGATCGCGGCAATCGCATCGTTCAAGGTCTTTTTCAGCTCTGGCTGGCCCTTGCGCATCGCAATGCTGGCGCCTTCGCCAAAAATCTTCTTGTCGACCAGGGTCTCGCTGACAAATTCAAAGTTCTGGCCTTCAGGCTTTTTCAAAAAGCCGTAGGCAATCTCCACGCTGTCGGCCACCGAGCCATCGAGACGGCCGGAGTTGATGTCCAGATAAACAGGATCGCGGCCGGGGTAGGAGACCACATCGGCGCCTGCGGGCTTCAGATAAGTGAGCGCCCATTTCTCCTGGATGCTGGCCTTGAGCACGCCGATTTTCTTGCCCTTGAGCGATTCCGGGCCGCTGTACTTGAAGCCTTTGGGCATCACGATGCGCGAACCGGTGTGGTAGTACTTGTTGGTGAAGTCCACCACGCGGGCCCGGTCCTCATTCTTGGCCATCGAGCTGATGATGACGTCATATTTCTTGGCCTGCAGGCCGGGGATCATGCCGTCCCAAACCTGCTCGACAAACACGCATTTGCGCTTGATCTGGGCGCACAGCGCATTGGCAATGTCGATGTCAAAACCAGCGGGTTGGCCCGACGACAGCTTATAAGTAAAAGGCTCGTAGCTCAGGTCCACCGCCACTTTCAAATCTGGCAAGGCCTGCTGCGCCGACACCGCTGCACTGCCCAGCATCCATACACCGGCCACCAGGCCCAGCACCCATTTTCTTGTCATATCGTCCACTCTCCGCTCAGGCAAAAAACAAAGCCGCTGTGCTGGAGAAACCCGGCACAGCGGCTGATCAGTATAGCCCTGTAAATCCAGAGGATTTGCTGTTTATCGCGGCTGCAGCAGCGGCTGGTTGCGGCCCCGGTTCCAAAGGTAGATACCCAGCAGCACCATCGGCAGGCTGAGCCACTGGCCCATGCTCAGGTTCAGCGACAGCAGGCCCAGGAAGTCATCGGGCTCGCGGAAGTACTCGGCGATGAAACGCAGCAGGCCGTAGCCGATCATGAAGACGCCAGCGACCTGGCCCTCGCCCCGCTGCTTGCGCGAGTACAGCCACATGACGATAAAGAGCAGCACGCCTTCGAGCAGGAACTGGTAGATCTGCGAGGGATGGCGCGGCAGCATCGAGCCGCTTTGCGGAAACACCATGCCCCAGGGCAGATCGGGGCTGGAGAAGCGCCCCCAGAGCTCGCCATTGATAAAGTTGCCCACGCGCCCCGAGGCCAGGCCCAAGGGGATGCAAGGCGCGACAAAGTCAGCCACCTGCAGCCAGGGCCGGCCCTTGAGCTTGGCAAACAGCACCATCGACAGGATCACGCCGACGAGGCCGCCATGGAAGCTCATGCCGCCCTGCCAGACCGCCAGTATCTCAAGCGGGTTGCTCAGGTAGTAACCCGGTTTGTAGAACAGGCAGTAGCCGAGCCGGCCACCGACGATGACCCCAAGCACGCCGTAAAACAGAATGTCCTCGACATCCTTGCGCTGCCAGCGCGAGGGCGTGGTGATCGAGGCAAAGGGCTGGTCCTTGAGGCGGCGAATTCCGAGGAACAAAAACAGGCCAAAGGCGACCAGATAGGTCAGGCCATACCAGTGCACAGCCAGCGGGCCGAGCTTGATGGCAATCGGGTCAAATTGGGGATACATCAGCATGGCAGGCATTGTGCCGCAGTTCGCAGCCGGCAGCGGCATCCCGGGCTGAGGCCCAGGACTTACCCGCAGCCATGCGCATTCAATTACACAATCGATAGCAAGCAAGCGCCCTCAAATTTACGTCATATTTACCAAACATGCATGATAAAACATCCAAAATGACCAAACATTAAAGCCGTACGCAATCAATATGACAGCACTTGCTGTTGAGCACGCTATACTGCCAGCGGCGAAGGCAGTCCTGCCCCCGCTAGAATCTTCCATCCAGCTTTCATTCCACGCTATGACATCCACCAGTGTTCCTTTGACCGGTAGTATTGTTGCCCTGATTACGCCCCTGCATGCCGACGGCAGCGTGGACTATGCAAGCCTGCGAAAACTGATCGACTGGCACATCGCAGAGGGCACCAACTGCATCGGCGTGGTGGGCACCACCGGCGAGTCGCCGACCGTCACCGTCGAAGAGCACATGGAGATCATCCGTGTCTCCGTCGAGCAGTCCAACAAGCGCGTGCCCATCATGGCCGGCTGCGGCGCCAACTCCACCCATGAGGCGATCATCCTGGCCAAGTACGCCAAGAGCGTGGGCGCAGACAGCCAGCTGCAGGTCGTGCCCTACTACAACAAGCCCACCCAGGAAGGCCAGTTCCAGCACTTCAAGGCGATTGCCGAAGCGGTGGGCGACCTGCCTATCTTCCTCTACAACGTACCGGGCCGCAGCGTGGCCGACATGCAGCACGACACCGTGCTGCGCCTGGCCGAGGTGCCCGGCATCGTCGGCATCAAGGAAGCGACCGGCAACATCGAACGCGCGCAGTGGCTCATCAAGGATGCGCCGGCCGGTTTTGGCATCTACTCGGGCGACGACCCCACCGCCGTGGCCCTGATGCTCTGCGGCGGACATGGCAATGTCAGCGTTACCGCCAACATCGCGCCGCGCCTGATGAGCCAGCTCTGCCAGGCGGCAATTGCCAAGGATGTTGGTCGGGCTATGGAGATTCAGAATAAACTGCTGCCGCTGCATAAGGCTCTGTTCTTGGAGGCCAACCCAATTCCGGTAAAGTGGGCGGCTAACAAGATGGGCCTGTGTGGCCCGACCCTGCGCCTGCCGATGACTGAGCTTTCCGCCGGTCTGCATGGCACGGTGGAAGCTGCGATGCGCGGAGCCGCTCTGATCTAGAGCTTTTTTCCGCGCGTTGTCTCTGTTAAGGATTTGAACGTGAATTCCCTCGCAAAACTCAGCATGCTGAGCCTGTCTGTCGCTTTGGCCGCTTGCAGTACCGGCAATATTCTCGAAGGCGACAAGATCGACTACAAGGGCGCCACCAAGGGCCCCACCTTGGAGGTGCCTCCGGATCTGACCCAGCTGTCCAAGGACTCGCGCTATGTCGTGCCTGGCGGCGCAGTATCGGCGGCAGCCTACCAGGTGCAAAAAGATGCAGCGCCCAAGGGCACCGCCAACACCGCTGCCTCGCAGATTGGCGATGTACAGATTGAGCGCGATGGCAACCAGCGCTGGCTGGTGATCGACCGCTCCGCAGACAAGGTCTGGGAGCCGGTCAAGGATTTCTGGCAGGAAAGCGGCTTTGCGCTGACCATCGAGCGCCCCGATATCGGCATCATGGAAACCGACTGGGCCGAGAACCGCGCCAAGCTGCCGCAGGATTTCATCCGCCGCTCCATCGGCAAGGTGTTTGATTCGATCTACTCGACCGGTGAGCAGGACAAGTTCCGCACCCGCATCGAGCGCCGCCCCGATGGCAAGACCGAAGTCTATGTGAGCCACCGCGGCATGGAAGAGGTCTATTCCAACAAGGAAAAAGACAGCACCATCTGGCAGCCCCGCAAGGCCGATCCCGAGCTGGAAACCGAATTCCTGCGCCGTATCATGATCAAGCTGGGCGTGAGCGAAGAGCAATCCCGCGCGATTGCTGCAGCGCCTCTGGCACCTGTCAGCACTTCCAAGATCGCCTCGGCAGCCGACGGCTCGCCGGTGCTGCAGGTCAGCGATCCGTTTGACCGCACCTGGCGCCGCGTGGGCCTGGCGCTGGATCGCACTGGCTTCACCGTGGAAGACCGCGACCGCAGCCAAGGCGTCTACTTTGTGCGCTACATCGACCCGACCGATCTGAACAAGAAGCCTGATGGTTTCTTTGCCAAGATCTTCAACCGCAACCCGGATGCACCGGACCCGATCAAGTACCGCATCCAGGTCAAGAGCGAAGCCAATACCAGCAATGTCACCGTGCTCAACGAGAGCGGCAAGGCTGACACCTCGGCCAATGCACAGCGCATTCTGAAGGTGCTGGCAGACGACATGAAGTGATGCACTGCGCGGCGCCGCCGCGTTGTGAACACACCCCGAGCCACTGCGCCCTGAGCAGTGGCTTTTTTCATGAGCGCCTGCCCTCCAGACAGCCAGCCATAGCAAGACATCCGCAGCGTTGGCATGCGACCCAAGCCCAGCCACCGAGCGCCCAAACAAAAAGCCCGTGCAAAGCACGGGCTCGTTCAGGCAAGTCTGCAACAGCAGGCCCGGCATGCACCAGGCCAGCCATCCAGCGCTTACTTGCTCATCGATTCCTTGGTAGCAGTCGCAGCGTTGGCAGCAGCGTCAGCAGCCGACTTGGCAGCGTCAGCAGCAGCAGCGCCAGCGTCCTTGGCGGCGTCAGCAGCGTTGTGGGCAGCGTCCTTGGTCGCGTCAGCAGCGTTGCCGGCAGCTTCCTTGGTAGCAGCAGCAGCGTTCGAAGCAGCAGCGCTGGCATCAGCAGCAGCGTCCTTGGCAGCATCGGCAGCGGCGTTAGCGGCGTCCTTGGCGGCTTCAACGGCTGGGGCTGGAGCAGGTGCTGGAGCTTCCACTGGCGCAGGTGCTGGCGCCGGCACAACAGCTTCTTCCTTCTTGCCGCAAGCAGCCAGTGCAACTGCAGCGATCATCGATGCGAGAACAAGGGACTTCTTCATTTGGATATTCCTAAGGACGGTAAATTCTTGTGGAAAGGTCCAGGGGCACGTAACCCGCCCATGGCCAAGAGTGCGTAGCACAAAGTAATAACGCCTGAGCGTCTGAAATGAATTATAGGGATTACCCGGTCCGCCTGCCTATGCTAACAGGCGCCGGAACGTTGCCGCCCCGCAACGAAAGACACGCTTGTCAACAATCGCCTACAAGCCCAGCACCGTCGCGGGAAAAGCCGGCGTGCTGGAAGAGCGAATCCACTCCTGCAATTGCTCGCCCAAGGGCACGATGGCGCTGCGCTCGGCACTGGCCACGCCCACGCAACGATCCGCATCCAGGCGCTGCACGGCCCACTGGGGCGACCAAAGCGCGCTGGGGATCCGCGAGACATCGCGGCTTAGCATTCGGCGGCATTGCAAGCGGTGATCCCAGGTCTTGCGCCACTGCAGCCAACGCGGCTGGCGCTGCGCCAGGTGGTCAAAGTGGTGGGCCAGCACCGTCATCTGCCGGCCCCGCCGGGCCCATTGGTGCAGCAGCTCCACCGCAGCGGCGCTGCCCCAAGGCCAGTCGGCAAAGTCGGCATCGGCCACGATGATCTGCGGCCAGCCCTGCTCGGCTGCCTGCTGCAGAAAATGCAGCACCTGCTTCTCAAAGGCAGCCCGGCCTTCAAAGCGACCGCTAAGGCCTTCAGCCGGTTGCCAGGCAGCGGGCGTGGGGCTGGCGCTGGTCATTACTGCGGCACCGCGTGGGCCCAACCGTCTTCGCACCACTGCGACAGCAGCTCCAGCGCATCATCGCTGGCAGCGCTGACATCGCGGCGGTCCAGATGGCGGCCATCGGCCAGCTTCTTCATCAGGCTGAAGTCGGCCCCTGCAGCGCGGTAGCTTTCGCCGTTGATGAAGAGATGCTGCTCGTCGTACATCATGCGGGTCTTGCGGTCCAGCGCCACGGCTTCCAGCATTGCTGGCGAGTCTTCGGGCTCAAACCAGACGTTGGCCTTGGGCTCGGTCAGCGCCTCGCCCAGCGCACGGGCCAGCGCCAGCGGTTCGGCCAGGCGCTTATCAATGGCGGCACGGGCAAAGTCCAGCATCGCAGGCGGTATCGCACCCGGTGCCTGCACCGCCGTTTGCTTGGGGTCCTGGTAGATCGGCGAGGCGGACTTGGCGTTCACCTCGTCCATCTCGTCGCTCTCGGACATGCGCATCAGCAGCTCGCCCGCCAGCTCTTGCTGCGCCGGGGAGCGGAAGCCGATCGAGTAGGTCATGCACTCGCCTTCGGCCACGCCATCATGGGCATAGCGCGGCGGCAGGTAGAGCATGTCGCCGGGCTCCAGCACAAACTCTTCTTCGGCCTCGAACTCGGCCAGAATTTTGAGCGGAATGCCCTCCTTCAAGCCCAGGTTCTTTTGCTTGCCGATGCGCCAGCGGCGCTTGCCATGGGCCTGCAGCAAGAACACGTCGTAGCTGTCAAAGTGCGGGCCCACGCCACCGCCATCGCTGGCATAGCTCACCATCAGGTCATCGAGGCGGGCAGCCGGCACAAAGGCAAAGCGCTGCAACAAGGCATGGGCGGCATCGCTGTGCAGATCGAGGCCCTGCAGCAGCAAGGTCCACTCCCGCGTCTTGAGCGAGGGGATGGCACGGCGGCTGAACGGGCCGTGCTTGACGCTCCAGGCACCTTCTTTGTGCTGGATCAGGCGCGATTCCACGCCCTCCTCGCCTGCCAGTTCAAACAGCTGGCTGCGCGGCAGGGGCAGTTGCAGGTCCTTCCAGTCGCTGACGGCGCCGCGCACCAGCAGCGGTTTTTTCTGCCAGTAACGGCGCATGAACTGGGCCGGGGAGATGCCCCCCAGCAGAGGCAGTGCTTGTTCGATTTGCATGGCTTTCTCAGTAATCCTCTGGGCGCCCGGGCCCAAACTGCGACAATTGTCCTATGGAAATCATTGATCAATGCGTGGTCGCCCTGACCTGGACGCTGAAAGACACTTTAGGCGAGACCCTGGACGTGCTCGACGAGCCCGTGGAATTCCTCGTCGGAGGCCAGGATTTGCTGGCCCGCGTGGAGCAGGCGCTGCAAGGCCATACCGTCGGTAGTCGCGTGCAACTGCACCTGGAGCCCGAAGACGCCTTTGGCGATTACGACGAGGAAAAGGTCTTCCTCGAGTCGCGGGCGCTGTTCCCCACCGATCTGGAAGAAGGCATGACCATTGAGGGCCATGCACTGCCCGCAGGCACCAACCCAGATGCCCCGCGCGACATGATCTACACCGTCACCGAGCTGTACCCGGAGCATGTGGTGCTGGATGGCAACCACCCGCTGGCCGGCATTGCCATTCGCCTGGACATCCAGCTGGCAGCGGTGCGCGAGGCGACCGAAGAGGAAATCGGCAGCGGCACCTGCGGCACGGGCTTCTTCCGCGTGCAACCCCAGGCGCCAGGCAATAACCTGCTGCACTGATCCAGCCTCGTCGGCAAACATCCCCCTTCCCAGGCCATCCTCAGTGATGGCCTTTTTCATAGCTTTAAATTTCTCTCTTGACAGAAATAAATGAAACCCTAGAATTCACCCCATGCAAATGACCGACATCCAACAACAATTTGTGCTGCACTGGGGCGAGATGGGATCGCTGTGGGGCGTGAACCGCACGGTCTCGCAAATCCATGCGCTGCTGTTTGTGCATGGCAAGCCGCTCAATGCCGAGCAGTTGAGCGAGACCCTGAACGTGGCGCGCTCCAATGTCAGCAACAGCTTGAAGGAGCTGCAATCCTGGCAACTGGTGCGGGTGACCCATGTGCTGGGCGACCGGCGCGATTATTTCGAGACCAGTGTTGATGTCTGGGAGCTGTTCCGCACCATCGTGCGTGAGCGCAAGGAGCGTGAGTTCGACCCCACCACCCGCCTGCTGCAGTCCTTGGTCAACAGCCCCGACTTTGCCCGCGAGAGCGCCGATGGCCAGGACCGCATCATGGCCACCTTGGAGCTGATGCAAAAGCTGGGCGCCTGGAGCGACGAGATGCTGCGCCTGTCGCCCGCCACCTTGGACAAGATTTTGACCCTGGGCGCGACCGTGCAGCGCTTTGTGCGCGGCAGCCCAGCCGCGCAAGAGCCCGAGGCGCTCGGTAAGCCCTGAGATAGCGCTGGCCGCAGTCCGTTGAGACCGGCCTTTTTTTGGCACAATTATTTCTGTTTTGACAGAAACATCGAAAGGAACGCATATGACCCGCCGAGACACCGCCGCCACCCAGTTCCCGCTGACCATTTACTACGATGCCAGCTGCCGCATGTGCAATGCCGAGATGCGCCACCTGATGCTGCGCAACCAGGCGGGCAAGCTCATCTTTATTGACGCCAGCACTGCCGACCTGAGCCAGGCCCCCGCCGACAAGGCCGCGCTGATGCAGGCCATCCATGGCGTAGGGGCCGATGGCCAGGTCTACGTCGGGGTGGACTGCCTCACCCGCGCCTATCTGGGTGTCGGCTGGGCCTGGGTGCCTCGGCTGGCGGGGCTGCCGCTGGTGGCAGGCGCGCTGGACAAGCTCTACCCCATGCTCGCCCGCAACCGCTACCGCCTGCCGCTGGCCCCCATGGCCTGGGTGCTGGAGCAAGGTCTGCAATGTACGGTGCGGCGCCAGGCCCGGCAGGCGGCAGCGCGCAGCGCGTCCTGCGCACGCGGCAGTGATGCCTGCGACATCGACCGCCCGCGCTAATCGCACGTCAAGAACCACCGCTTTTGGCCATCAGGAGACAGCATGCACAGCCCCAACACCCCCCAACCCACCGTTTTGCTCTGCGGCGGCCAGGGCTTTATCGGCCAGACGCTGGCGCGCCAGCTGCGCGCGCAGGGCATGCGCGTCATCGCAGCCAGCAGGCGCTCCCAGCCGCCGCTGCAGTTGGGCAGGATGCAGCAGCCGGCCGATTGGCTGCCCCATCTGCAAGGCGTGGACATGGTCATCAACGCCGTAGGCAGCCTGCGCGACCAGCCCGGGCCGGAAGGTGCGAGCTTGGAAGCGCTGCACCAGACCGGCCCGCAAGCGCTGTTCGAGGCCTGCGCCCAGGCGGGCGTGCGGCGCGTGATGCAGCTCTCGGCCCTGGGGGTGGAAGACAACAACACCGCCTATGCCCGCACCAAGCGTGCGGCAGATAGCCGTTTGCTGGCGTTGACCGCGCAAGGCCAGCTCGACGGCATGGTGGTGCGGCCCAGCATTGTGATGGGCGCACAAGGCGCCAGCACCCAGCTGTTTATGCGTCTGGCCTTGCTGCCGGTACTGGTGCTGCCAGCGGTGATGCAGCAGCGCCTGATCCAGCCCGTGGCCGTCGATGAGCTGGCCGAGGTGATGCTGCGGCTGCTGCAATCGTCCACCACCGGCATCGTGTCGTTGGGTGGGCCAAAGCGCCTGAGCATGGCGCAGATGATTGACAGCCTGCGCCAGCAAGCCGGCCGCAGCAGGGCCTTGCAGCTGCGCCTGCCCGGCTGGGCCACCCAGGCCAGCGCGCGGCTGGGCGATGCGGTGCCCACGAGCCCCTGGTGCAGCGCCTCCTTGCAACTGGCATCGCTGGACAACTGCTGCGACCCGGCACCAATGGCGCAGTGGTTGGGGCGCGCGCCCACCGATCCTGCGCAGATGCTGGCGTTGATTCGCAACCCGGCAGCGCCCCCTTCGCACGAAGGCCGCGCATGACCACCGCGCCCCGCGCACAGCCCATGCAGCAGCCTTTGCAGCTGCTGCGTCTGAGTCTGGTCGCCGTCTGGTTGTGGACCGGCATTGCCAGCTTGCTGCAATGGCAGGGCGAAAGCACGGCGCTGCTGGTGGCGGGCGGCATTCAGACACCCGGCATGCAGGCGTGGTTGATAGGCGGTGGCGTGGCACTGGATCTGTTACTCGGTGTGTGGTTGTTGTGCTGGCCCGGGCGCAACGCCTATGCGGCGGCGCTTAGCGCGATGCTGCTGATGACGCTGGCAGCCACGGCGCTGCTGCCCGCCCTGTGGCTGCACCCGCTGGGCCCCTTGTCCAAAAATCTGCCGATTGCCGCTGCGCTGTGGCTGCTGTGGCAGAGCAGCGCCCGCGACGGACGGAGTGAATGATGAACACCTACTTGCTGCTCAAAACCCTGCATATCCTGTCGAGCGTGCTGATGGTCGGCACCGGCTTTGGCTCGGCCTTCTATATGTTCTTTGCCAACCGCAGCGGCAATGTAGCGGCCCAGGCGGTGGTCAGCCGGCTGGTGGTGCGGGCCGACTGGTGGTTCACCACGCCGGCGGTCATCATCCAGCCGCTGAGCGGCTGGGCATTGATGGTGATGGCCGGCTGGCCCTGGCACACGCCCTGGCTGCTTCTGTCGATGGCGCTGTATGTCGTGGCGGGCCTGTGCTGGCTGCCGGTGGTGGCCATGCAAATCCGCATGGCCCATATGGCCGCCCAGGCCGATGCGCAAGGCCAGCCGCTGCCCGACGCATACAGGCGCCTGGCCGGGCGCTGGGAGGCGCTGGGCTACCCGGCTTTTGTGGCGATGCTGGGCGTGTACTACCTGATGGTCAACAAGCCCGCACTCTGGAGTTGACTGCTTACAGTCCCAACGCGCGCAAATCAACACGCCCGTTCAGCATCGGCGGGCACCAGTAGTAGGCGTTGGTAACGGGATTGGACATCTGGAACAGGCCATCTGCAATGCCATCTTCCTCGCCCGCCATGCGGCGCATCTGCGCTTCAAATGCCTCAAAGCTGCGGCCAAAACCGGCAAAGATGGCACCCACGGCATCGCTGCCATCGGGCTGCACGGCCCACCAAGGCATATTGCGGCGCAGGATAAAGGCTTCGGGGTCAAAGCTCTCCTGCGCGGTGCGCTTGACGTGGGCGGACTCGGGCGCGTCGTCCAGCTCTTCGTTGTCGCTCAGGCGGCGGCCAATCATGTGGTCCTTTTGCAGCGCGCTCATACGGGCAAAAGCCTCCATGTCATGCACCCACTGCTGCACGGCAAAGTAGCTGCCGCCGTCCAGGCCCGCACCCATGCCGTCGGCAATGGCGGCATGTACCGCATCGTCGTCCTTGGGGTTTTCAGTGCCGTCTTCGTAGCCGGTCAGATCGCGTACCGCATCCTTGCCGTTCCAGCCGTGGCGGAAGCAATCGACCACCTTCTCGCGGCTAAAGGCCGGCGCCAGCAGCGCTGCGGCTTCGCGCGACAGGCGCAGCACATCGCCCTGGTCATTGCCACGCAGCCACAGGCACAGCGCATGGGGCGTCAGCGCCAGCGGCCCTTGGGGCCCGGTGATGGCCGGAAAATTGCGCAAACCTGGTACCTGCACACCCAGCAGCTCTGCCACCGGTTGGCCGATGCAGACGACGACCTGCTCACCATCGGCCCATTGCTGCAAACGCGCCAGCGCGGCACGCACGGCCGGGGCATCGCCCGAGAGTTTCCAGAGTTGGTAGCGGCTTGCAGCTGGCAAATCCAGCAGGATTCCTGGTTGGTTCAAGGCGGTCATCGTGTTCGGTGCGCGCAGCTGTATCGCTGCGTTTTGGCTATGGGATGGCAATCGGCTATTGTCGCGCAGCTGTCCTACCAACACGGCGCTTGGCCGTTTGCATTGCCCAATCACCGCCATAGCTGTTGCATTTGGGCTTCACCTTGGCAGAATCTGTGCGATCAATGTCATTGCTGCCAAATGGCAATACACGCACACTCTGCGCATGCCCCAGCCCGACACCATCCCGGCCCAGCGTGCCCAGCCCGGCCACCGCGTCCTCTGCATCGCCTACCCGCGTGCAATGAGCCTGGACATCACCGGCCCCATGCAGGTGTTTGCCACCGCCAACGATGTGCGCCAGCGCCAGGGGCTGCCCGCCTTTTACGAGCTGGTCTTTGCGGGCTTGGAGGCCGGGCCGGTCAGCCTGTCCTGTGGCTTGCAGATACTGGCCACCCAAGGCCTGCGCCAGCTGCGCCCGGGTGCCAATAGCACCGTGCTGATACCGGGGGGCGATGGCGTGGTGGAGGTGCAGCACCACAGCGGCCTGCGCCAATGGCTGCAGCGCACGGCGCCCAAGGTGCAGCGCCTGGGCTCCGTCTGCTCGGGCGCGCTGATTCTGGCCCGCGCGGGCTTGCTTGATGGCTTGCCCGCCACCACCCACTGGTGCCGCCTGGCCGAGCTGGCGGCGATGGAGCGCCCCATCCAGGTGGAGGGCGACCGTCTACACACCTTTGATGCCAACCATCCGCAGCAGCGCCATATCTTTACCTCCGCCGGAGTCACCTCGGGCATTGACCTGGCGCTCGGCCTGGTCGAGGCCGACCTGGGCCGCAGCATGGCGCTGGCCGTCGCCCGGCACCTGGTGATGTTTGTGCGCCGGCCGGGGGGCCAGGCGCAGTTCAGCCCGCTGCTGGCGGCCGAGACCACGCAGGCGCCGCGCCTGGCCGGGCTGCTGGAATGGATTCCCGGCCACCTGGGCGAGCGCCTAAGCGTCGAGCAACTGGCCGCGCAGGCCTGCCTGCCGCCACGCACTTTGGCCCGCGTGTTCCAGCAAGAGCTGGGCACCACGCCCGCACGCTATGTGGAGCGCGTGCGGCTGCAGGCTGCCACCACCTTGCTCAGCCAGCGCCAGGCCTCCGTATCGACGGTGGCGCGGATCTGCGGCTTTGGCCACCCGGAAAACCTGCGCCGCAGCTTTCACAAGACCTTGGCCGTCAGCCCCCAGGCCTTTGCCGAGCGCTTTGGCACCGGCTAGCCCAGGGCCGCCGCTAAGCGGCTGAACCCACCGTTGCCCCTCCATGCGATCCGGACCGCCTGCGCTGCCCGGCAGCACCCACACGCCCCTTCATTCTCTGATCACCGCCCATGCTCCTCAAACACCATCCCCAACTGCTCACCCTCAGCATTGCGCAAGCGCTGTACTGGTCCTGCTCCATCATCGGCATTGCGTTGACGGGCTTGGTCGGCCAGCGCCTCTCCCCCTGGCCAGTGTTGGCGACGCTGCCGCTGACCTTGCTGGTGGCAGGCAACCTGCTGTCGATTGGCCAGTTGGCCCGCTGGATGCAGCGGCATGGCCGCGCGCGGGGCCTGCAATATGGGGCGCTGCTGGGGCTAGCGGCCGGGCTGCTGGCCGCCTGGGCGGTGGTGCAGGCCAGCTTTGGGCTGTTTTGCCTGGCGATGCTGCTGCTGGGCGGCTACCAGGCCTCCGCCGGCTTCTACCGCTTTACCGCGCTGGATGGCATGCCGGCAGAACACAGCGGCCGTGCGGCAGCCTGGGTGCTGGCGGGCGGTATCGCAGCGGCGCTGCTGGCACCCACGTTGGCCATCCAGGCCGCCGATGCCCTGGCTACGCCGCTGGCCGGCGCGTATGTGGCGATTGCAGTGCTGGCTTTGCTGGCTTGCGCGCTGCTGCAATGCCTGCCGGCGCGCCTGCACCTGCCGATGCAGGCCAAGTCTGCGGCCGAGCCCACGGTCACGCGCCGCCAGCTCTGGCAGCGCCCTGCGCTGCAGCAGGCCATCATTCTCAGCGCCTGCGGCCATGGGCTGATGGTGCTGGTGATGAACGCCACCCCGCTGGCGATGCATGGCGCAGGCCACTCACTGGCCAGCTCCACCCAGGTGATCCAGTGGCATGTGCTGGGCATGTTTGCGCCGTCCTTGTTTGCGGGTCGCGCGGTGGACCGCTTTGGCGCGCGGCGCCTGGCTTGGCTGGGTGCGGCGTTGCTGGCGGCCAGCGCCTGCGTTGCGCAGGTTGGCATGCAGTTCATGCCCTTTTTGCTCAGCTCCTTGCTGCTGGGTGCCGGTTGGAACCTGATGATTCTGGCGGGCACCAGCCTGCTGAACCAGGCCAGCACGCACCAGGAGCGCAGCCAGGCCCAGCCGATGATGGAATGGAGCAACAACGGCAGCGCAGCGCTGATGTCGCTCAGCTGCGGCGTGCTGATCCAGACCCTGGGTTGGCAGGCGGTGAATGTGGCGATGTTGCTGACCCTGGCGCTGCTGGCCTGGCAAGACGTACGGTCGGCATGGGCGGCGCGGGCGCAGGTCTAATTCCGGTCCCGCTTTAAGCAGGCTTGCGTGCCAGGCGCTCACGCCAGATACGCTCCACCCAGGGCGCAAATCCGCCATCCACCGCCGTCAGCAAAGGCAGGCCCGTAGCATCCACCGCCTCTGCCAGCGCATCGCTCCAACCCTGGCTGCCCCACAGGGCTTGCAAAGGCGCAGCCAGCACCCACTCCTGGCCCCAAAAATACAGCTGCGTCGCCTGCACATTCGCCTGCATCTGCTGCACCTCGGCCAGGGCCTGCGGCTCGGCCAGCTGCAGCCATATATCGGCATACAAAAAATCGACCGGTTGCTGCGGCGCCGGGCGCCACTGCAGCGCATCGGCTTGCACGATATGAATTTTGGCGGCGGCCTCGGCCGGCAAACCTTCCAGCACCTGCATCTGCTCAAACAGCGCAATCACCTCCGGGTCGCGCTCCACCACGGTCAACCGCTGCACGGCGGGGTTCAACGCGATATTGGCCGTCACCCAGCCCATCCCCAGGCCCATGACCACCGTGTGGCCCTGTGCATGCAGGCAGGCCAGCTCCTGACTTTCGATCTCGAAAGGCGACAGCGACATCCAGGTGTCCCAGCCGCCTTGCCCGTTCTTGCGCAGCAGCGCTGTCGTGCTGCCATAGATGCAGGCACCGCTGTAATAGCCTCGGTCCAGCCCCATGCCGCCGCGCAGCAACCGCCAGGCGCCCTGCTCGCCCAGCTGGTACAGGGGCATGTGCCAGGGTGCCTCAAACACCGGCACGCCCAGCGCCTGCGCCAGCGCATGGATATCCACGCCGCCCTCGGGCAAAGCTGTGCCGGGCGGGGAAGAGGCGGTCAACGCTTGCATGGGCTCTGAGGACATGAAGAATTCCAAGTAGAAAGGCAGAAACCGCCAGTGTAAAAGCACAAGGCCCGCAGCAAAGCGGGCCCTGGAACGGTCAAGCGTGTAGACGCTTACAGATTGCCGACCATATGCTCGGGCACAACCCACTGGTCAAACTGCTCGGCCGTCACATGGCCGCTGGCCACGGCGGCATCGCGCAGGCTGCTGCCTTCTTTGTGGGCCTTCTTGGCGATGTAGGCCGCCTTGTCGTAGCCGATATGGGTGTTGAGCGCAGTGACCAACATCAGCGAGCGGCTGACCAGCTCAGTGATGCGCTCGCGGTTCGGCTCGATGCCGACGGCGCAGTGGTCGTTAAAGCTCACCATGCCATCGGCCAGCAGGCGCACGCTCTGCAGGAAGTTATGCGCCACCATCGGGCGGAACACATTCAGCTCGAAGTTGCCCGAGGCGCCGCCGACGTTGATCGCGGCATCGTTGCCAAACACCTGGGCGCAGAGCATGGTCATCGCTTCGCACTGCGTGGGGTTGACCTTGCCCGGCATGATGGACGAGCCCGGCTCGTTCTCGGGGATGGAGATCTCGCCCAGGCCGCTGCGCGGGCCCGATGCCAGCCAGCGCACATCGTTGGAGATTTTCATCAGGCTGGCCGCCAGGGTCTTGAGGGCACCATGGCCAAACACCAGGGCATCGCAGGAGCCCAGCGATTCAAACTTGTTGGGCGAGGTGATGAATGGGTAGCCGGTCAGCTTGGCCAGCTCTTGCGCCACGCCTTCGGCATAGCCCTTGGGCGCGTTCAGGCCCGTGCCCACGGCGGTGCCGCCCAGCGCCAGCTCATATAGATGTGGCAGTGCCGACTTGATGTGCTTGGCGCCGTGCTCCAGCTGCGCCACCCAGCCGGATATCTCCTGGCCCAGGGTCAGCGGCGTGGCATCTTGCAGGTGGGTGCGGCCGATCTTGACGATGTCGTTGAAGGCCTCGCTCTTGGCCTGCAGGGTGCGGCGCAGCTTCTCCAGCGCGGGCAGCAGCTTGCGCTCGATGGCGGTGACGGCCGCCACATGCATGGCGGTCGGGTACACGTCGTTGCTCGACTGGCTTTTGTTCACATCATCATTGGGGTGGACCAGGCGCGACTCGCCGCGCTCACCACCCAGCAGCTCGCTGGCGCGGTTGGCCAGCACTTCATTGACGTTCATGTTCGTCTGCGTGCCCGAGCCCGTCTGCCACACCACCAGCGGGAACTCATCGGGGTGCTGGCCGGCGGTCACCTCATCGGCGGCGGCATTGATGGCCTTGGCTTTTTTCTCATCGAGCAGGCCCAGCGCGTGGTTGACGGTGGCACTGGCCTTTTTCACCTGCGCCAGCGCATGGATGATTTCACCGGGCTGCTTCTCGCCACTGATGTCAAAGTTCTGCAGCGAGCGCTGCGTCTGGGCGCCCCAGAGTTTGTCGGCCGGCACATCGATCAGGCCGAATGTGTCTTTTTCCTGGCGGGTAGCTGTCATGCTTGGATCACTCCTGGTATCTCAACAATTGCAACGCGGCTCGTCTGGCTGGTAAGCGTCTGGCTGGTGGGCCGCCGGATTCATACATATGGCGCCGCCCGCTCAACAAGGAGACGGGCGCGGCATCGCATCCTAACGCAGTCAATAACAGCCGTTCTCATCTGCAGCAAGCAGCCATGCTGCGCGCATGCCCTTGCAGCGGAAGGACGCTTGCGCGACACCTGAGTCTTCTAGAAGACTTATCGGGCATTTGCCACCACCGGTCCGGTGAAAGGCCGATAATTGCCCCCGTGATCCCGAGCGCCATCGGCAGCATAGCCTTGCGCAATCCAAAACCCACCCCACAAGCACGATGACCACCTCCATCCGTCAGCAGGACCTGATCGACTCGATCGCGGGCGCCCTGCAGTACATCAGCTACTACCACACACCGGATTTCATCCAGCACCTGGCACGGGCCTACGAGCGCGAGCAAAGCCCGGCGGCCAAGGATGCGATGGCCCAGATCCTCACCAATTCCAAGATGAGCGCGACTGGCCAGCGCCCCATCTGCCAGGACACCGGAATCGTCAACGTGTTCCTGAAGGTAGGCATGGAGGTGAAGTGGGAAGACTTCACGATGGGCCTGGAAGACGCCATCAACGAAGGCGTGCGCCGTGGCTACAACCACCCCGACAACACCTTGCGCGCCTCCGTGGTGGCCGATCCCCACTTTGCCCGCAAGAACACCAAGGACAACACGCCTGCCGTCATCAATGTGCAGATCGTGCCGGGTGACAAGCTGGATGTGACCGTCGCCGCCAAGGGTGGCGGCTCGGAGAACAAGTCCAAGATGATCATGATGAACCCCAGCGACAGCATCGTTGACTGGGTGCTCAAGACCGTTCCCACGATGGGCGCAGGCTGGTGCCCACCGGGCATGCTGGGCATCGGCATTGGCGGCACCGCTGAAAAAGCCGTGCTGCTGGCCAAGGAAAGCCTGATGGAAGACCTCGACATGTACCAGCTGCAGCAAAAAGCCGCCAGCGGTTCCGAGCTGGACCAGGTGGAAAAATTGCGCCTGGAGCTGTTCGAGAAGGTCAATGCCCTCGGCATTGGCGCCCAGGGCCTGGGCGGCCTCACCACGGTGCTGGATGTGAAGATCAACATGTACCCCACGCACGCGGCCTCCAAGCCCGTGGCGATGATCCCCAACTGCGCCGCCACCCGCCACGCCCACTTCGTGATGGACGGCTCCGGCCCCGTGTACCTGGACCCCCCATCGCTGGACACCTGGCCCAAGATTGAATGGGCTCCGGACTACAACAAGTCCAAGCGCGTGAACCTGAACACGCTGACCAAGGAAGAAGTGGCCAGCTGGAAGCCGGGCGACACGATCTTGCTCAACGGCAAGATGCTCACCGGCCGCGATGCTGCCCACAAGCGCATCCAGGACATGCTGGCCAAGGGCGAGCCGCTGCCCGTCGACTTCACCAACCGCGTGATCTACTACGTCGGCCCGGTCGACCCTGTGCGTGACGAAGTCGTTGGCCCTGCCGGCCCGACGACTGCCACCCGCATGGACAAGTTCACTGACATGATGCTGTCGCAGACCGGCCTGATCGCGATGATCGGCAAGTCCGAGCGCGGCCCGGTCGCCATCGAAGCCATCAAGAACCACAAATCGGCCTACCTGATGGCCGTGGGCGGCGCCGCCTACCTGGTCTCCAAGGCCATCAAGCACGCCAAGGTGGTCGGTTTTGCCGATCTAGGCATGGAAGCCATCTATGAATTCGACGTGGTCGACATGCCCGTGACCGTGGCCGTGGATGCCGGCGGCACCAGCGCCCACATCACCGGCCCGGCGATCTGGAAGGAAAAGATCGCGACCGGCGAATTCAAGGGCATTGAAGTCGCTGGCGCCTGATTGCGCTGCGACGCTCACCAGACAACCGCCTCCGGGCGGTTTTTTGCTGTAGCAAGGCCTGAAAACCCGTTGCTTTACCCTGTCCACCCTGCAAACATTACTATGCTTCGCCCCTAGGTACGGCGCATGCTGTATCGTGGAGGCTGAACACCGCTAAGGAACAAAAAACATGGCCAAGCCGAATTATCAGTACGAGAAGCGCCAGCGCGAGCTGGAAAAGAAGAAGAAAAAAGCAGAAAAAGCCCAGCGCAAGGCCAGCGGACTGCCTGATACGGATACCCCGGACGGCAACGAGGACGCGACTGAATCGCAGCCAGACGCAGACGCTGCGCCCGCTGACGCCAGCGACGCACCCGCAGAGCAAGCCAAGCCAGCAGACTGACCAGACACAGCCCGGCAGGGCAAAAAAATGGGCCGCCAGCATCGCTGCTGCGGCCCATTCGCATTTCTAAAGGCTGCTAGCCACTAGTCACCGAGAGCAGGCAAGGTGTTGAACAGCAGCACCATCAAGAGGCCCACAAAGGAGACGATGGACTGCACCACGGTGATGGTGCGGGTCGCCTCGCCCATGGTCATGCCAAAGGATTCCTTGACCATCCAGAAACCGGCATGGTTGGCATAGTTGAAGAACAAGGAGCCGCAGCCAATCGACAAGGCCAGCAAAGGCAGGTTCAGGCTCGGGTCAGCAGCCGCCAGCGGTGCCAGCAAACCGGCAGCGCCCACAATGCCCACGGTGGCCGAGCCGGTCGATACCGACAGCAGCATCGCAATCAGCCAGCCCAGCACCAGCGGCGGAAACGCAAACTGGTGCGTCATGTGCACGATGGCATCGCCCACCTTGGCGCTGGTCAGCACCTGCTGGAAAGCGCCGCCACCGGCAATGATCATGATGATGCCGGCAATCGGCTTGAGGCTGGCGCCCAAGGTGTCGCGCAGTTTTTCGGCGTCGCCGCTGCGCAGGTAGACCAGGGTAAAGGCCGCAAACAGCACGCCCAGCAGCATCGCAATCAGCGGGTTGCCCAGGAAGGTAGCGACCTGCAGCAGGGCCGAGCCCTTGGGCAAAGCCATCTCGGCCAGCGCATGGGCCAGCATCAGCAGCGCGGGCAGCAAGGCAGACAGCACGCCCATCGCAATGCCGGGCTGGTCCTTGCTGTTATCGGCCTTGGCTTCGGTAAATTGGTCCAGCAGCGCCTGCTCGGGCCGGGTCGTCATGCGCGGGGTGATAAAGGCGCCATACAGGGGGCCGCCCAGCACCATCGCCGGCAAGGCCGCGAGAAAGCCATAGAGCATCGTCGGGCCGACGGTGGTCTTCAAGGTGGCAATGGCAGTCAGCGGGCCTGGATGGGGCGGCACCATGCCGTGCATCGCCGCCAGCGCCGCAATCACCGGCACGCCCACATAAACATAGGCGGAGCCTTTGAAGTTTTCCCGGCTCTCCAGCTTGCGTGCAACGCTGAAGATCAGCGGCAGCATCACCACCAGACCCACCTCGAAGAACATCGGAATGCCGATGATGAAGGCCACCAGGGTCATCGCCCAGGGAATCATCCGGTCCGAGGTATGGCGCAGGATGGCATTGGCCAAGCGCTCGGTGGTGCCGGAATCGGCCAGGATCTTGCCGAGCATGGCGCCCAAGGCAATCACCACACCCACAGCGCCCAGGGTTTTGCCCGCGCCGTTGGTGATGTTCTTGGCAATGTCGCCAGGCGCCATGCCGGTGGCAAAGCCCACGCCGATACAGACGATGAGCAAGGCCAGCAAGGGGTGCATGCGGATGCGCGAGACGATCAGCGCGACCAGCACCAGCACGCTCACCAAGGCGGTCAGCAGCAATTGGATATCGTAATTTGACATGCGAGAAGAGGTGGATTTGTGACACGCATCCCCAGCCGCCCACCGCAAGCAGGGGCCTGGGCATGCCCCAACCCCGCCATCCTACGCCGATCCGCCGCCCTAGGCTGTAGTCGGACTTCGCGGTGCTGGGCGCCTGCCCAGCCGCTGGTTGCAGGCGCTTAAGGCGCGGTAGAAGCGCCCGATTCAAACCAGCGTTTGACCAGATCGCGCTCGTCAGCACTCAGCCCATCGGGGTTGCCAAAGGGCATTTTGCGCAACACCACCACCTGCTGGTAGATCTGCTGGGTGTGCTGGGCCACCTCTGCCGGGCTGTCGAGCTTCACATTCTTTTGTGCCAGCCCCGTGGCGCTGTGGCACAGCACGCAATGCTGGGCAAATACCTTGGCCACTTCGCCATAGGGCACCGCGCCGGCAGCAGGCTGGCTGACGGGTGCCGAGGCAGCCACGGCCGGCTTGGGGCCGGGCCGCAGCCAGGCGATCACGCCCAAAATCACCAGCACCCCTATCAGCGCATAAGGCCAGGGATGCTTGTTGCGCCCCAGCTTGTGGCCATGGCGCAGCACAAAAAACTGGCGAATAGCGGCGCCGGCGAACATCATGCCGATGAGCACCAGCCAGTTGTACTTCTGGTTGTAGAGCCAGCCATAGTGGTTGGACAGCATTGCAAACAGCACCGGCAAGGTGAAATAGGTGTTGTGTACGCTGCGCTGCTTGCCGCGCTTGCCGTAGATGGGATCGACCGGGTCGCCGTTCTTCAGTGCCCGCACAACGGTGCGCTGGCCAGGAATGATCCAGAAGAACACATTGGCGCTCATCGAGGTGGCCAGCATCGCGCCCATCAGCAAGAAGGCTGCTTGGCCCGGAAAGATATGGCAGGCCAGGTAAGCAGCGATGCAGACCAGCACCAGCACCAAAGCGCCCACGATCGCATCGCCATGCTTTTTAAAGCCAAATACGCGGCAGATGCCGTCATACAGCAGCCAGAAGACCGCCAGAAAGCTCAGCGCCGCGAACACCGCCAACGGCGCGCTCATCGCATTGGGATCGGCCGGGTTGACCAGGTAGATATTCGCATTCCACAGGTAGGACACGGTCAGCAGCGCGAAGCCTGACAGCCAGGTGGTGTAGCTCTCCCAGTAGAACCAGTGCAGGTGGTCGGGCAGCTTGGGCGGCGAGACATTGAACTTGACCGGGTGGTAGAAGCCGCCGCCATGCACCGCCCAGAGCTCGCCACTGACACCCTGCTTTTTCAGATCCTCGTCTTCCGGCGGGGTCAGGCTACTGTCAAGAAACACAAAATAGAAAGAGGAACCCACCCAGGCGATGGCTGTGATCACATGCAGCCAGCGCAACAACAGGTTCGCCCAATCGAGGATATAGCCTTCCATTGCTTTCATCCTTGGCAGCGTGGGGTCTGCCAGTGCGAGGGAGGGGGTACTGCCCCGCTCTCCTCATCAAACTGCCAAATCGCATTGGCAGCTTGTTGAACCTGCTCACCACGGCGGGCGATCTGAGCAGCAGACAGGCCGCAATCCACAGCCATCATTGTTGTGACCGGGGCACCGCTGCGACCTTTTGTAGACTTAAAGTGTATGCAATTTTTGCCGCCTGTTGGTCGGCAAAAAGCCGCAAGCCCCCTAGATAAAACCCTGATGCAACGCAGCAAACGTGCGTGCAGCGCGGCTCATCCCTGCAGATGCTGCAGCAACTGGGCAGCGACTGCAATCGCAATCACCTCGGGCGCCTTGCCCTGGATGCCCCGCACGCCAATCGGGCAAGTGATGCGGGCAAACTCCTCGTCGGCAAAACCCCGCTCCGCCAGCCGGTGCGCAAAGCTGGCGCGCTTGGTGGCGCTGCCGATCAGGCCGACCAGGTCCAGATCGCCATGGCTGCGCTGGCGTTGCAGGCAGGCCTGGGTGATCTGCAAGTCCTGCTGGTGGTCGTGGGTGAGGATAAACACGCTGCTGCCTGGCGCCAGGTCTGCCACCGCCCTCTCGATGGGGTCGGAATACTCGGCCTGTACATTGGCAGGCAGCGTGGTTGGGAACAGCGCCTCGCGGCTGTCCACCCAAGTGATCTGCAGTGGCAGGTGGCTCAGCACCTGCACCAGCGCTGCGCCCACATGGCCCGCGCCAAAGACGGCCACGGGGCTGCAGTGCGGCGCCAAGCGCTGCGCCAGTGGTTCGCAGTCGGCCTGTGTCACCCGCTGAAAACGCAGATGCACCACACCGCCGCAGCACTGGCCCAAACGGGGGCCCAGCGCAAAGCGCTCGCTCACCGCGTCGCCGCCACTGGCCAACAGATCGCGGGCCTTGTTGGCGGCCTCCCACTCCAGGTGGCCACCGCCAATCGTGCTCAGCTGGTCCTGCGCAAATACGGCCATCCAGGCACCGGCATCGCGTGGTGCCGATCCCTGTGTAGACTCCACCTGCACCAGGCAGGCATCCTGTGTCGCCAGGCGACCCAATAATTGCTGCAGTACGGGCATGCCTTGTTCCAAGATCAAAATCGGCCTGCCATACTGCAAAGCCGCAATAGACGGATTTGTACCATGAGCGATCGACCTTCCCCCTCTCTGCTGTCACGACTTTGGCATACGCTTTTTCGTATACCGCAGCAGTCGCCAAAGCCCGCTCAGGCGGCAACAGGCGGGCCAGCGAAGGCGCCCAAGGCTTCCGAGCAGGACGATAACCCGGACAGCTATCTCTCCGTCCTCACGGAATTCCCCGGCATGCACAAGTCTCCGTGGTCCTCTGATGCGGATGGGCAAGACTCCGTCCTCAACCCGGTCGCCGACGAGGCCTACCGCAAGCGTTGCGCCCAGCACCTCTATGACCGGTATCCCGAGCGGATCTATACCGGCATGCTGCCGCCCATGCTCTATGCCATCGGCGTGCTGGAGGTTTTGCTCGACGAAGACGGCCATATCCAGGACATGAACTGGATGCGCGAGCCTGCCCAGGCGCCAGAAGTACCGCCGCTGATCGAGGCGCTGGTCCAGGCCGCCGCGCCCTTCCCCGCCCCCCAGCATCTGCGCCATGGCGAAGTGATGGTCTCCTATACCGAGACCTGGCTCTGGGATGCGTCCGGCCAGTTCCAGCTGCACACCTTGAGCGAAGGCCAGCAGTAAGGCGGGCATCGCTCAAACACAAAATACAAGCGCAAAAAAACCGGCCTGCTGACCGGTTTCTGCTTTGCATGCGCTGCGCGCGCTGCTTTATTCCTTGATTTTGGTGATCTTGGCACCTTGCAAGGACACACCCGCTTCCAGACCGGCATTGTTCAGCACAAAGCTGGTCACCGGCGCTTGGGCCGAGGTGGTATCGATGCTGCCATTGGCACCCACGCGGCCAGCAGCCACGGTGGCATCGGCACCTACCGACCAGCCATTGCTGTCACGGAACTTGGCCAGTGCTTCAGGTGTGTTGAACACATAGATCACCGCCTTGGACTGGCCACCTGCCTGCCAGCCGATCGATGCGCCGGTGGTGCTGTAGTAGCTGTCGCTGCGCTTGCCCACGCGCAGCACGCCACGGCCGTGTTCCACACCAATCACAAAGCTGCCACCGATAACGGATGGGAACACCAGCACGCCCTTGGAGCGGGCCACCAGGTCCTTGGAGCCAGGAGCGGTCTGGTACAGGCGCTCCAGCGCGGCGTTGGCACGGGCGTCGACCGACGTCTCATCCGCGCGCGGCGCATTGCTGGTTTCAGGTTTGGTCACCGTGCAGGCTGCCATCGACAGAGCACCAGCCACCACGGCAGCGGCGACACCGAGAGTGCGCATAGAAAAACGTTGCATACCAACTCCTTTGAAATTTACTGTTATTTCGATCAGGTTGGCACCGCCGTAGGGACTGCGGTGCACCTAAGAGCAAATAGTAGCCACACCTGGTGACCGTGGAAGCTTGCAGATACAACTAGCGGCGTCGGCCTACAGCTTGGGCGATGCGTGCTTGAGACAGGTCAAGGGCCTGCAGACGAACCCAGACGCATAAGCCAATAGATGCCGTGTACATCCCTCGAGCATCATCTTCGCGAACCTGCGTTAGCTGGGTTTGAAGCCACAGAAATCCGGCAGATTCGCTCCTATCAAAATTATTTATTTGGTAGTTATGAACTATCATTTTTCAATTTTTGATAGGAGTTCGCATGTCCGGAAAGCCAGCAGCCCGCATCGATGACAAAGTCAAATACGCACGGATCGTCAACTTTGAGCGCGACGCGCTGCACCGAGAGATCCACCGCCAGGTCCTCACCGACATCAAGAACCTAACACCCGGCGAGACCACCGCCAAACCCCTCTACCGCAAGCTCGGCTGGGACGCAGCCGGGCGTATGGAAACGATGCAGTGGATGGGCCTGGAGCAAGGCAGTGCGCTGGATGACATGCTGTCCATTCCTGGTGCAGCCCAAGGCGGTGCTACTACCACCCGCGTCCCACAAACCCTGCTAGGCGCCATGAGCGCCCGGCAGTACTACTACGACAGCCTAGGGCAAATGGTCGGCATGCGTAGCCACGCCGGCATCAGCCGCTTTGCCTACGATGCAGCAGGGCGGCTCACAGGCGCCCACACGCCGCATGCCGGATCCCAGCGCTGGCAGTTCGACCCCGCAGGCAACCGCCTGCCCATCGCCGGCCCCGATACAAAGCCTGTCACCCCAGACGCCATCACCGGCCACCTCAACGAAACCGACCGCCTGCGCGCCCAGCAACGCGCCGCCGCACAAGCCAATCCCATCACCAAAGAGCAGCTGCTGCGCAGCGACTTTCATCCCCTCCAAGCGGACCCTGACCCCAGCAGCAACCAGCCCCTACACACCAGCAAACGCTGGGCCGGCAACCGCGTGGCCTATTACGAAAACCAGGAAGACGCGAGCAGCCAAGGCGCAAAAATCCATTACCAATACGACAGCCGAGGCAACCGCACCCAAAGCTTGGACGAAGCCACGGGCCGCAAGCTAGAGCTGACGTATGACAGTGGCAATCAGCTGGTGCAGGTAGTCATCTCAGAAAAGGAGCAACAAACCGCCCAGCAGTATCGCTATGACGCCTTTGGACGGCGACTAGTCAAATACAACATACCGGCCAACTCAGCAGCGGGCGATTTAGGCGAAACAGCCTACTTTGGATGGGATGGAGACCGCTTGATCCACACCGAACGGTACAACGGCGCGAACGTGAGAGACCGCGATGGCGCAGCCCAACCCGAAATCATCCACACCATCTACGAGCCTGGGTCGTTTACTCCGCTCATCCAGCTGCGAAGAGCCAGCAAAGCCGAACCAGACCTGGGCGATGCACTGTTAGCCAATACGTCACCCGGCGTGGTGCAAGACGCGCTGCGCAGTGCTCTTGCCGATATCAAAGCGCTCAACGCCTCCCTGCCCCAGAACATCGCCTATCTCTCCATGTCCAAGGATGTGCAGGCATTTATGCGCGAGCAGCTGCAGGACTACGAGCAAACGGTGAGCGCCCAACGCAAAGAGGCCGCAGAAAAAGTCGAGATCCGCCACTACCTCTGCGACCACCTGGGAACGCCCAACGCCTTGATCCGGGAGGACAGCCGGCTGGACTGGGCGGTCCAATTGGATGCCTGGGGGAATGTGCGAGCGGAGCATAACCCGGGCGACCTGTACCAGCCGATTCGGCTGCCGGGGCAGCATGCGGATGGGGTGACCGGGCTTTATTACAACCGGCATCGGTATTATGATTCTGGTGTAGGCTGGTACATTAGCCAAGATCCTATTGGGTTAATGGGTGGAATAAACATTAATATCTATCCTGCCGACCCCACGACTTGGGCCGATCCATTGGGATTAGTTCCGATATACAGAGAGGGAGGCATCCGTGTTGAAGCATATTTAGGGCCGCAAGCGGGCGGACTGGAACATGCACGTCACGGCCCCGGCGCACAATACCATGTTCATGTTTATGATGAAAAAGGTAACTATGTAAGAATGGGAACTGAGAACTGGACCCCGCTTACAAAAGAAGACGAGGAGAAAATGAAGAAAAATAAAAAGATCCGTGATTTTTGCAAATCATTATCTTCGGGCGAACAGAAACTTCTTGATCGGGCAAATCGCCAAGTGTTTCATAGAGGGCATCCAACCATCAACCAGTCAATGAGACTTGGCAACATGTCGGGTGCCAGAGCTGCCGGAAGATTTGGAATAGTTCCACCAGTAATTCGCGGAGGAGGCCAGTAATGAAGCATATAGAACCCATTGAGTTAGATATGGCATACAAGGCATATAACGAGCAAGGCGACGTAGAGCTGGCAATATCACTGTATGAAATTGCAGCAAGAAAAAATAGCATTGAAGCAATGGAAGCTTTGATAGATATTTACTTAAACAAAGGAATGATGAAAAGTGGCCGTACATGGATAGAAAAAATTATCCAAGAGGCCGAAAATGGCAAACCAGACTTTCAGCTTGCGTTAGCAAAACTGCACCTATCAAAAAATATTCCAAATGCAAGCAATCAAATAGCCTTTGATTTCTTACTAAGAGCAGCAAATAATTGCAATTCTGATGCTCAATATATATTAGCCGACTTGTACTGCTCTGGTCTACACCAGATAGAAAGGTCAACAGATAGAGCTGGCTACTGGCTCCGAAGAGCATATAAAAACAGACATCCTGCCGCCATCTATGACATCGCATGTTTCCATCTGCATAAAAATAATAAAAAAGAGAAAGCAGTGTGCTTATTAAAAAAATCTTCTGATTTGGGTTTTGATCAAGCTACGGACGCGTTAAATACCCAAGATATTTGGCCGGAATGACGACTTTCTATAATCCGAAATTTTGATTTCACACGCTCAGTTTTGTTGCATTTCTATTTATGGATAGTCGGCTGGACTGCACGGTGCAACTTGACGTTTGGGGGAATGTACGGGCGGAGCACAACCCGGGTGACTTGTACCAGCAGATTCGTTTGCCGGGGCAGCATGCGGATGGGGATACGGGACTTTGTTACGACCGATATCGATACCATAATTCGGGGCATGGATGCTATACAAATGAAACTTCGATTATTTTTTTGGAGGAATTAATACATATGTATATTCCTCAAGTGTCCTCTTGGTATTAGCAATCCATCGAGGCTTGCTGGCTGCCTGTTGTATTTCCCTGATTATTCAATTGATGTAGACAATGAAGTTTCACTAAATTTTGAGGGCGGGCATAGTGGGCTTTTGAGTTACAATGCAAATGGTACAACACAGTATTATGAATTTAACAGACACAACCCAAATAATATTCATATAGTGGGACATAAAAGACCCAGAAATGAAGGGAACGTTAGACGCATTCCAGTCCCATAATTTAGTTATGGACTCAGGGACGGGCCAGCCCACAGCTGCATCATTAAAGAAACTGAAAAAATCACTCTCGAACCGAGCAGGAAAGCAGACCAGAGCAAAATTGACCTGCGATCACAGTGCGGATGAGAAAAAATTAATGGCTATGCAAATAATCTGGCATAAGATCAAAGTCGCTCCCCATATAGCTTAAAGCTAAGCCCTCAAATCAATGTAGAGATTTAGCCAGACGTGCATTAGGAGCCGAAAAAGATGAGTAAATTTAATCGATGGAAAATTTCTTCGATTGTTTTAGGGGCATGTTGCTTCTCAATGATTTATAAAGGATTTGATGATGGCATCACACTTACCTACATGAAAGCAAGTATGGAGAGTACAACAATGCATGCAGAATTAATTAGAGACTTGATTGAGCATGAATGGATGGGATTAAGCAAAGAGGAAGTTATATCGCGCTTGAATGCTTACGCAGAATCACGACCATCCGAGATTGTAGTGATAAAAAAAAACCTCAAGAAAATGCAATTCATTATGACGCTTATAAATTTTGCTTCTTTAATGGGAAACTAGTGAAAATAATATGAATTCAGATCCGCTAGGGAAGCTCAGCAGAACCATTGAATTCAGTAGTGCAGATCGGATCACCGCTGGTTGAGCCACATCTGCACGGTTTTGCAGTTAAGTGCCGCAGCGTTCATGATTACATGTATAAAAACCGCAATCCCATGTTCATGGACCACGAACTCTGCGCGAGGTTGTAGATTCAGCAAATTCCACGGAGACAGCCTTCCATACAAATAGCCCCGAACAAGAATTCCCGTCCCCCCTCCCCCGGCGGCGAGCACCAAGATCGCTGCCAGCAGTAGCAAAAAGACGCCGAGCGTTCTTCGACGCGTCTTGGAATTAACGATCAGAGGCTCTGCAATCGGAAAAAGCGCCAGAACGTGCGAGACCGCTCTCGCACCGAGAGTCGCCTGCAACTCAGCATGAACCCAGCGCTGCTAGAAAGTCTTCGTCATGAAAAGGATTTATCGATGGATGTATGTGCACATCGAACCGAATAAGACGGTAGCCAGCACCAAACCATTCCTGAAAACCTCCAGCAAAGGGGGTCCCGTCTAGATGAGAACGGAGCGAATCAAAATGATGAAGAGTCCAGAAGTCGCTGGTTCGCTGGTGCTGAGCGAGAGGCGAGCAGTAGCCGCGCACTGAACCGTCGGTGGGCACCACTTAAGAATTCCGCGAAACCCTGGCCCGAAGGGCTGAACGCGGATCTGGATGACACACTGAAGTCTTTTTGAAAGGCAAGACGTAACCATTGAGTTGAAAGGCAAAGAAGCGGTTCGCCCGAACCCGCATCCACACCCCAAGGAAGGGAATCGGCAAAATTCGCTATGCCCCCTCCCCCCCGCCTCAAGACCCCCGGTACGTCGAATAGCTCCAAGGGCTCACTAGCAGCGGCACGTGGTAATGCTGATCCGCATGGGCCACACCAAAATCCAGATTTACCTGGTTCAAAAAGTTGGGGCTGGGCAGCTCCACGCCTTTGGCGGCAAAGTAGGCGGCTACCTCAAAGCTCAGGCGGTAGGTGCCGGGGCGCAGGGTGGCGTTGTCAAACAGGGGGGTTTGGGTGCGGCCGTCGTGGTTCAGGGTTTCGCGGCGGATCAGGCGCAGCTCGCCGCCGTCGGTGGCGTACAGCGCGATGTCCATGCCCGCAGCGGGGCAGCCGTGCATGGTATCGAGAACGTGGGTGCTCAGGCCCATAGGTAAATCTCCTGATGATTCTGGGTAAGATCGGACTGGTGATGTGCACTAAAAGTGTATACACTTTTTGTCATTAGGCCTACTATCCTGACATGGAATCCACCTCAACGTCCACCATCGCCCAATCGCTGACCCGTGCCATCGTCGAGCACCGGTTGCTGCCAGGCACCAAGCTGGCCGAGCAAAAGCTCGCCGACCATTTTGGCGTATCGCGCACCCTGGTGCGCCAGGCGCTGTTTCAGCTGTCGCAAAACCACCTGGTCACCCTGGAGCCCGCACGCGGCGCCTTTGTGTCTACCCCATCCGTCACCGAAGCGCGCCAGGTGTTTGCCGTGCGCAAGATGCTCGAAGCGCAGATGACGCGCAGCTTTGTCGAGACCGTCACGCCCAAGCAGATCAAGGTCTTGCGTGAGCATGTGCGGCAAGAGGCCGCCGCCGTACACCGTGCCGATGTCACCGAGCGCACGGAGCTGCTGGGCGACTTCCATGTGCGCATGGCAGAACTGATGGGCAACGATGTGCTGGCCCAGCTGCTCGGCGATCTGATCTCGCGTTGCGCGCTCATCACCCTGATGTACCAGTCGGCCAGCGCCGCCGCCCACTCGCACGAGGAGCACGAAGAAATCGTGCAGGCCCTCGCCCGCAAGGATGCCGAAGGCGCGGTGCAACTGATGATCGCGCACCTGGAGCATGTGGAGCAAGGCCTGCAGTTCGAACGCGAGATTCCCAGCAACGATTTATCCATGGCTCTGTCCTCGATCACGCTATGACCTACGACGCTACCACCCCCTACCCCCGCGACCTTATCGGCTACGGCCGCGATGTGCCCCATGCCCAGTGGCCCCAGGGCGCACGCATTGCGGTGCAGTTTGTGCTGAACTACGAGGAAGGCGGCGAAAACCATGTGCTGCATGGTGACCCGGGCAGCGAGCAGTTCCTCTCCGAGATGTTCAACCCGGCCTCCTACCCCGACCGCCATATGAGCATGGATGGCATCTATGAATACGGCTCGCGCGCCGGCGTATGGCGCCTGCTGCGCGAGTTTGAAAAGCGCGGCCTGCCGCTGACGGTGTTTGGCGTGGCCACGGCCTTGCAGCGCCACCGCGAGCTGGCCCAGGCGTTTTCCGATCTGGGCCATGAGGTGGCCTGCCACGGCCTCAAATGGGTGCACTACCAAAGCACGCCTGAAGACGTTGAGCGCGCCCACATGCAGCAGGCGATGGACATCTTCCACAGCCTTTACGGCAGCCGCAGCACCCACGGCCTGGGCTGGTACACCGGCCGCGACAGCCCCAACACCCACCGCCTGGTGGCCGATTTTGGGGGCTTTGCCTACGACAGCGACTACTACGGCGACGACCTGCCCTTCTGGATGAAAGTCGGCAAAAGCGATGGCAGCGCCGCGCACCAGCTGATCGTGCCCTACACCCTGGACTGTAATGACATGCGCTTTGCGCTGCCCCAGGGCTACTCGCATGCCGATCCTTTCTTCCAGTACCTCAAAGACACTTTCGATGTGCTGTACGCCGAGGGCGACCCGGCCGTTGAGAACCGCCCCAAGATGATGAGCATCGGCATGCACTGCCGCCTGCTGGGCCGCCCGGGCCGCATCACCGCATTGCAGCGCTTTTTGGACCATATCCAGCAGCACCAGAACGTCTGGGTCTGCCGCCGCATCGACATTGCCCGCCACTGGGCCGAGCACTTTCCCGCCCCCACGCTTTGAAAGATGACACAGCGCCGCGCCTAAGCCCAGAGAGCGCTAGTACCGCATTCATTCGATAGGAAACTCATGGCTCTGACCCTGGAACAACTCAACCAAGCCACGCCCGATGCGGCGCTGGCCATGCTCGATGGGCTGTACGAGCACTCGCCCTGGATTGCCCAAGCCGCGCTGGCCCAGCGGCCCTTTGCGTCGCTGGCCCAGCTCAAGCACGCGATGGTGCGCGTGCTGGCGCAGGCGCCGGTCGATGCGCAGCTGGCCCTGATCCGCGCCCACCCCGAGTTGGCGGGCAAGGCCATGGTGGCCAATACCTTGACGGCAGAATCCACCCTGGAGCAAAACCGCGCGGGCCTGACCCAATGCACGCCCGAGGAGTTTGCGCGCATCCAGCAGCTCAATGCGGACTACAACGCGCGCTTTGGATTCCCCTTCATCCTGGCGGTGCGCGGGCCACGCGGCCTGGGCCTGCCCAAGCAGGACATCATCGACACGTTTGCAAGGCGCCTGAACCACCACCCGGATTTTGAGCGCAACGAAGCGCTGCGCCATATCCACCGCATTGCCGAGATCCGCCTGAACGACAAGTTTGGCTACGAGCCGGTGCTCGGCAATGACGTCTGGGACTGGCAGGAGCGCCTGGCCCAGCACAGCGATGAAGGCTTTGCCGAAAAAGGCCAGCTCACTGTGACCTACCTGACCGATGCCCACCGCGCCTGCGCGCAACGCATCAGCCACTGGATGCGCGACAGCGGTTTTGACGAGGTCGAGATCGATGCGGTCGGCAACGTGGTGGGCCGCTACCGCCCCGCGCAAGAAGGCGGCCAGTACCTGCTCACCGGCAGCCATTACGACACCGTGCGCAACGGCGGCAAGTACGACGGGCGCCTGGGCATCTTTGTGCCGATGGCTTGCGTGCGTGAGCTGCACCGCGCCGGCAAGCGCCTGCCCTTTGGCATTGAAGTGGTGGCCTTTGCCGAGGAAGAAGGCCAGCGCTACAAGGCCACCTTCCTGGGCTCGGGCGCGCTGATCGGCCACTTCAACCCGCAGTGGCTGGACCAGGCCGATGCCGACGGCATCACGATGCGCGAGGCCATGCAGCACGCCGGCCTCTGCATTGATGACATCCCCAAGATCCAGCGCGATGCCTCGCAGTACCTCGGCTTTATCGAGGTACACATCGAGCAAGGCCCGGTGCTGACCGAGCTGGATATTCCGCTGGGCATCGTCACCTCCATCAACGGCAGCTCGCGCTATGTTTGCGAGATGATCGGCATGGCCAGCCATGCCGGCACCACGCCGATGGACCGCCGCCGCGATGCCGCCTGCGGCGTGGCCGAGCTGATGCTGTATGCCGAGCAGCGCGCCGCGCAAGATGGCGATTCGGTCGCCACCTTTGGCATGCTGGAGGTGCCCAGCGGCTCGATCAACGTCGTGCCCGGCCAGTGCAAGTTCAGCATTGACATGCGCGCCCCCACCGATCCGCAGCGCGATGCGCTGGTGCGCGATGTAATGGCGCAGCTCGACGCCATCGCGCAAAAGCGTGGCCTGCGCTACCGTGCCGAGCAAACCATGCAGGCCGCTGCCGCCCCCAGCGCGGCCGCCTGGCAGCTGCGATGGGAAAAGGCCGTGGCCGCCCAGGGCGTGCCACTGTTCCGCATGCCCAGCGGCGCCGGCCATGATGCGATGAAGCTGCACGAGATCATGCCCCAGGCCATGCTCTTTGTGCGCGGCATCAACAGCGGCATCAGCCACAACCCGCTGGAATCGTCCACCGCCGATGACATGCAGCTGGCGATAGACAGCTTCAGCCACGTCCTTCAACAACTAGAAAACGAATCCGTATGACCACGAACAACGCCACCTACGCCGCCCTGGACCAGTGGATTGACCAGCACTTTGACGAGCAGGTGCAGTTCTTCCAGAAGCTGGTGCAGGTGCCCACCGACACCCCGCCCGGCGACAACACCCCCCACGCCGAGCGCACCGCCGAGCTGCTGCAGGCCATGGGCTACGCCGCTGAAAAGCATGTGGTGCCCCAGGCCGATGTCGAAGCCTATGGCATGGCCTCGATCACCAACCTGATCGTGCGCCGCCCGTTTGGCGCAGCCGGCTCGGGCCGCACGATTGCGCTCAACGCCCATGGCGATGTGGTGCCACCGGGCGAGGGCTGGAGCCATGACCCCTATGGCGCCGGCATTGTCGACGGCAAGCTCTACGGCCGCGCCGCTGCCGTGAGCAAGTGCGATTTCTCCACCTTCACCTACGCCTTGCGCGCACTGGAGGCCGTGGCCAAGCCCAGCAAGGGCGCCGTGGAGCTGCACTTTACCTACGACGAAGAGTTTGGCGGCCTGCTGGGCCCCGGCTGGTTGCTGGAGAAGGGCCTGACCAAGCCCGACCTGTTGGTCGCTGCCGGCTTTAGCTATGAAGTCGTCGTGGCCCACAATGGCTGCCTGCAGATGGAAATCACCGTACACGGCAAGATGGCCCATGCCGCCGTGCCGCACACGGGCGTCGATGCGCTGCAGGCCACCGTCGCCATCATGAATGACCTGTATGCCGAGAACATTGCCTACCAAAAGGTCTGCTCCCAGGTCGAAGGCATCAAGCACCCTTACCTGAACATTGGCCGCATCGAAGGCGGCACCAACACCAATGTGATCCCCGGCAAGGTGCTGCTCAAGATTGACCGCCGCATGATCCCCGAGGAGAAACCGGCCGAGGTCGAAGCCCATATCCGCCAGGTGATTGCCAAGGCGCTGGAGCGCTTCAATACCGAGCGCGGCTACCAGGGCGACGATGCTGTGTATGTCGACATCAAGCGCCTGCTGCTGGCCAACGCGATGACGCCACTGGCCGGCAACCAACCGCTGGTCGATGCGATCCAGACCCATGGCGAAGCCGTGTTTGGCGAGAAGCCGCCTGCTGTCGGCACTCCCCTGTACACCGATGTGCGCCTGTATGTCGAGCGCGGCATTCCCGGCGTGATCTACGGCGCAGGCCCCCGCACCGTGCTGGAGAGCCATGCCAAGCGCGCTGACGAGCGCCTGGACCTGGAAGACCTGCGCCGCGCCACCAAGGTCATCGCCCGCTCCCTGGTCGATCTGTTGGCCTGATCCAACGTGGCGCCCCGCAGCGCCACTTGAAACAAGCTTTTACCACCGCCTTCCGGCTCTGCGCCTGGGGGCGTTTTTGCTGGTGGCGGCAGGCTTTTGAAGGCGGCCGCATCGCCCAATCACCCATCCCAATGCCGAGGCTTGAGGGTAATCGGGGGGTTGCTGCAGCCCTTCATTTGTATACACTTTTTGTATGGATTTTTAAGACCGTTCTACCTTTCTAGTTCCCCACGATGAGGAGTGAAAAACATGCAAACAGACAAACACCCGGTCGATCAAATGCTGCCGCTGGGGCGGCTCACCACCTTGGGCTTGCAGCATGTGCTGGTGATGTACGCGGGGGCCGTTGCGGTGCCGCTGATTGTGGGCCGCGCACTCAATCTTGATTCGCACCAAATCGCCAAGCTGATATCGGCCGACCTGTTTGTCTGTGGCCTGGTCACCTTGATACAGGCCTGGGGAGCGACCCGCTGGTTTGGCATCAAACTGCCGGTGATGATGGGCGTGACCTTTGCCAGCGTGGCGCCGATGATCTCGATGGCGCAGAACACCGGCGGCGTCTATGGCGCGGGGCTGATCTTTGGCTCGGTCATTGGGGCGGGGGCGATATCGATACTTATCTCACCTCTGGTCAGCCGCATGCTGCGCTTCTTTCCGCCCGTCGTCACCGGCACCATCATCACGGTGATCGGCATCAGCCTGATGCGCGTGGGCATCAACTGGATATTTGGCAACCCGGTCGGGCCCACCGCGCCTTCCATGCCCAACCCCGAGCATGTCAAATGGCTGCAAAACGCACAGGTAGCGGCTGGCGTGCCTGGTTCGGCCCTGCCGCCCATTCCGCATGGCCTGGCCATCCTGCCCTCCGTCCCCAACCCGCGCTATGGCGATCTGAGCGGTGTCGGCATCTCTGCGCTGGTGCTGGTGTCCATCTTGCTGATCACCAAGTTTGCCAAAGGTTTTTTTGCCAATATCGCCGTGCTGGCCGGCATTGTGATTGGCGCCGTCGTCGCCACCGCCATGGGCCTGATGACCTACGAGAAAGTCGCGCACGCCGAATGGTTTGACTTTGTGATGCCGTTCGAGATCGCCACGCCGGTGTTCGACCCGATCCTGATCCTGACGATGACCTTGGTGATGATTGTCGTGATGATCGAATCGGTCGGCATGTTCCTGGCGCTGGGCGATATGACGAACAAAGAGGTCAGGCCTGACGACCTGACCCGGGGCCTGCGCACCGATGGCCTGGGCACCTTGCTGGGCGGCATATTCAACACATTCCCCTACACCAGCTTTTCGCAAAACGTCGGCCTGGTGGCAGTCACCGGCATCCAGAGCCGCTTTGTCTGCGTGGCCGGCGGTTTTATCCTGATCATTCTGGGCGTGCTGCCCAAGCTGGGTGCGCTGGTCGAATCGCTGCCCACGATGGTGCTCGGCGGCGCAGGTCTGGTCATGTTCGGCATGGTGGCCGCTACCGGCATCCGCATTCTGGCCAATGTCGATTTCCGCCATAACCGCTACAACGCGATGATTGTTGCCGTGTCCATCGGCTTTGGCATGATCCCGCTGATTGCACCGCAGTTCCGCCAGTGGATGCCCCATGCCATCCACCCGCTGATTGAATCGGGCATCTTGCTCGCGTCAATCTGCGCCCTCGCGCTGAACCTGTTTTTCAACGGTGCCAAGCTCGACAAGGCCCAGATCATCAAGGCTGCGCAGCAAGCAGATGCCCACTGACCAAATTGCTGCGGTGCAGCATCGAAACTTAGGCCCACTGCCCCATAGGGATGGGCCTGCGCCTTTATCATCCGCCTGGTACACACTGGATTGACTCACTCTTATGGCACAACAACTCTCCGCCGCCGAACAGGCACTGCGCGAAGCCGCACTCGAATACCATCGCAGCCCCAGCAAGGGCAAGATTTCGGTGACTCCCACCAAGCCGCTGTCCAACCAGCGTGACCTGTCGCTGGCCTATTCGCCAGGCGTGGCCTACCCCTGCCTGGACATCGAAGCCGATCCCAGCCTGGCAGCCGACTACACCTCGCGCGGCAACCTGGTCGGCGTGATCACCAACGGCACCGCCGTGCTGGGCCTGGGCGATATCGGCCCGCTGGCCAGCAAGCCGGTGATGGAAGGCAAGGGCTGTTTGTTCAAGAAGTTCGCCGGCGTCGATGTGTTCGACATCGAACTGGCCGAGCGCGATCCGGACAAGCTGATCGACATCATCGCCAGCCTCGAACCCACCCTGGGCGGCATCAACCTTGAAGACATCAAGGCACCCGAGTGCTTCTACATCGAGCAAGAGCTGTCCAAGCGCATGAACATTCCGGTGTTTCATGACGACCAGCACGGCACGGCCATCATCTCCAGCGCTGCGCTGCTCAACGGCCTGGAGCTGGTCGACAAGCAAATCGGCGACGTCAAGATCGCCGTCTCCGGCGCTGGCGCTGCCGCCATTGCCTGTGTCGACGTGATGGTGGGCCTGGGCGTCAAGCGCGAGAACATCTTCATGGTGGACTCCAAGGGCGTGATCTACGAAGGCCGCCCCGGCAACCTGGACGCATCCAAGGCCCGCTACGCGCAAAAGACCGAAGCCCGCACCCTCGGCGATGTGGTCAACGGCGCTGACGTGTTCCTGGGCTGCTCCGCCCCTGGCGTGCTGACCGCCGACATGGTCAAGACCATGGCCGACAAGCCGATCATTCTGGCGCTGGCCAACCCCGAGCCAGAAATCCGCCCCGAACTGGCCAAGGCCGTTCGTCCGGATTGCATCATCGCCACCGGCCGTTCGGACTACCCGAACCAGGTCAACAACGTGCTGTGCTTCCCCTACATCTTCCGTGGCGCGCTCGATTGCGGCGCCAGCAAGATCACCGAAGCCATGAAGCTGGCCTGCGTGCGCGAAATCGCCGCACTCGCCAAGCAAGACGTGAGCGACGAAGTGGCAGCCGCTTACCAGGGCAAGGAGCTGAAGTTCGGCCCCGACTACCTGATCCCCACCCCGTTCGACACCCGCCTGATCCTGCGCATTGCACCCGCCGTGGCCAAGGCCGCGCAAGAGTCCGGCGTGGCAGCACGCCCGATCGAAGACATCGAAGCCTACCGTGAGAACCTCAGCCGCTTCGTCTACCAAACCAGCATGTTCATGCGCCCGGTGTTTGCCGCGGCCAAGGCCAATGTGCAACGTGTGGCCTACGCGGAAGGTGAAGACGACCGCGTGCTGCGCGCCGTGCAAGTCGCCGTGGACGACGGTCTGGCCAAGCCGATCCTGATCGGCCGCCCTGCTGTTATCGAAGCCCGCATTGCCAAGGCCGGCCTGCGCCTGCAACTGGGCAAGGATGTGGACATCGTCAACCCTGAGGATGACCCACGCTTCCGCCAGTACTGGGAGGCTTACCACGCACTGATGGGCCGCAATGGCGTGACCCCTGAGGTGGCGAAGTCTGCCGTGCGCCGCTCCAACACCGTGATCGCCGCACTGATGGTGCACCTGGGCGATGCCGATGCGATGCTGTGTGGCGTGATGGGCCGCTTTGACAAGCACCTGGGCCATATCGAAGACGTGCTGGGCCACAAGACCGATGCCAACCGCCTGGCCACCGTGAACGCGCTGATGCTGGAAGGCCGCACCTTGTTCATCGCCGACACCTACATCAACGAAGACCCGACCGCCGAAGAGCTGGCCCAAATTGCCAAGCTCGCCGCGCAAGAGGTGCAGCGCTTTGGCCTGCCCCCCAAGGTGGCCTTCCTGTCGCACAGCAACTACGGCTCTTCTACCCGCAAGTCGGCGCTCAAGATGCGCGCTGCCCGCGACCTGTTTGCCGCTGCCAACCCCGACATCGAATGCGATGGCGAAATGCATGGCGACACCGCGCTGGACGAGAGCGTGCGCGAGCGCACCCTCATCGAGTCGAGCCTGACCGGTGAAGCCAATGTGCTGATCTGCCCCAACCTGGACGCAGCGAACATTCTGTTCAATGTGCTCAAGACCACCGCATCGCACGGCACCACCATCGGCCCGATCCTGCTGGGCAGCGAGGCACCAGCCCATGTGCTGACCCCCTCGTCCACCGTGCGCCGCGTGGTCAACATGACGGCCCTGGTCGCCGCCCAAGCCCAGGCCCGCAAGGAAGGCAAGTAAGCGCTGGCGCGGCGCCTGCCGCGCCTTTGCTGGCACTGCACAACTGCTGCACAGCCCATAAAGAGATAGCCCCAGGCACAGCGCCTGGGGCTTTTTTACGTCTGTGATCTGGGCCGCATGCGGGCCGTCAACCAGCCCGCTGTGCCTCTCAAGCCGCCCCCGTCACCAACCGGTCAAACAACTGCGCATCGCCCATCTGTCCGCCTTTGAGCATCAGCTCCAGCCCATCGATGCGCGCATCATCGCTGCGCGCCACGCTCAAGGTCACTCCGGGCGCCAAGGTGCTGTGGAAGGCGAGCCCCCACAGCCCCAGCGCCTGCGTCGCCAGGCTGGAGGTATCGCCGCCCGCAATGCCCAGGCGCCGCAAGGGCTGGCCCTGTGCTGCCACCAGGCGCAAGGTTTCTGCCACCAGCTGCGCACTGCGCTGTGCCACCGCTGCGGTCGTGGCCGCATCCACGGTTTGATCGGGCCGGCTGGTGTGCGCCAGCATATGGCGCCCCTCGTGCAGCCCCTGGGCCAGCTGGGCCGCACAGGTGGGCAGGTAGCCCTCCTCAGCCAACAGCCGGCCCACCTCCACCTCCCGCTTGTCAAACTGCTGGCTGGCCGCGATCTGCTGGCTGGAGACCGGCGACAGGCTGCCCACCAACACCAGCACCGGGCCCTGCGCTGGTGCCAGCGCTTCAGCCACTGGCGCATCGCCCAACAAGCCCAGTTGGCGCCAGCCAGCTATCAGGCACTGCTCCACACTGCTGGGCCCTACGGTCAGCAACGGCGACTGCTGCGCGCGTGCCCACAGCAAGGCGCCAATCTGCGTCAGCTGGGCTTCATGCACCAGGTCGATCAACAAGGCATCCGGCACAGGGCCTGCTCCTTCTTGCGCCTGCATCCAGCGCAGCAGTACCTCGGTATCGACCCCCGCCAGCTCCAGCTGCCGCGTGCTCAGCAGCCGAATATCGGCCAGCCCCTGCTTGGCCAGGTGCAGACGCAGATCGGCCTCGTCCATGGGGGTGACGGGGTGCTGCCGCATGGTGGGATGGCGGTCAATACGGTGAACCGCGCCACCCGGCCCCGCCTGCGCAAACAAATTGCCAAAGGCGCAAAAGCGCCCAATGTTGGGCTGGCCGCCCACGATCACCGCTGGCGATTCGGGTGCCACCTGGCGCAAGGCCGCCACGGCTGCACCAATGCTGCCCACATGCGGGGCGCTGTCAAAGGTGGAGCAGCATTTGTAGTGCAGCACGGCCGCGCCGCTGTGCGCCATAAACTGCGCCACCGGCGCCAGCACCTCGGCCATCGCAGCGGGGGCCAGGCTGCGGGCCGCACCGGCAATGCCAATGGCCTGCAAAGGCCCGGCCTTGGCCCGTTGCGCCTCGGTCGGCACATCCAGAAAAAGCAGAGATCGCAGGCCCGCCTGCGCCACCGTGGCCAGGGTATCGGTCGCACCGGTAAAGTCATCGCCATACCAGACGACGGCGGGCTGGCCGCGCAGCAAGGTGTCCAGCATGTCGCCTATCCGCGCTTGCCAAAAAACTGCAGTGCGCGTGCCAGCTCCGGCGCATGCCAAGCATAGTCGTCCAGGCTGCTGCCTTCTCTCACGGCAGCCCAGGCTTGGCGAATGCTCACCACGCCAGCCGCAGGCCCATCCGGGTGCGCCAAAATGCCGCCGCCGGACATGAACAGCAGGTCATCGCTCTGCAGCGCTGCCCAGGTGGCGGGCACCGTACCCGCCCACTGGCCCGATGAGAAAGCAGGCAGCACGCGGTCATCCTGCACGGCCGACAAACGCCGCTGGCAGTCCTGCGCGGATTCCACCACCTCGGCATCGGGCTGGGCAAACTTGCCCTGCAAGCCATGCACATGCACATGGTCCACCCCGGCCAGGCGCCACAAGGTCTGGTAGGCCTGGTAGCCCATGCCCAGCATCGGGTCGCGCGACAGCGCGCCATAGCCATTGCGGTGCGCATGCAGCGCCAAGGGCGTGTGGCGCCGCAAGCTTTGAATGCCCGACAGACCACACCAATTGATGCTGGCCATCACACAGCTGCCGCCCTCCTTTTGCACCAGGTCGGCATGGCGCAGCATGGCGCTGGTCTCATCCGTGATGTTGAAGGCCACCATCACCCATTTGCCGGTGCGCTCCCGGTGCTCGCGGATCACACGCATCACCGCTGGAATACGCTCCTGCAGCGGCGCATGCGCCGGGTTGGCAGATACCTCGTCGTCCTTGATAAAGTCCACGCCCGCGTCGCACAACTGCCGCACCAGGTCGGCCGTCTGCTGGGCAGACAGACCCACATTGGGCTTGACGATGGTGCCCACCATGGCACCATGGGCCGAGCCAATGCTGCGCCGGGTGCCCGCTACGCCCATGGTGGGCAGATCGAACTGGTCGCGGTAGTCTGGCGGCAGGTCCATGCTCTCCAGCCGCAGGCCCGATACCTCTCCCAGGTCATACAGATTTCCGCTGACGGTGGCCGCCAAGGTGGGCAGGTTGGCACCCACATTGGCAATGGGGAAGGCGATGCGCACGCGGGCACGCTGCCAGTTCGCGCCCGCGCCATAGCCTTGGCGCTCCAGCCAGGCATTGGGCAGGCTGGGCCGCTCCACCGTGCCCAGCGCTTGTACCGACAGCACCTGGGCGCGGGCACGGGCCCGCAGGTCATCGGTCTCGCCCGCCACGCGGGTAAAGGTGCCGCAAGATTGCTCACCGGCCATTACCTCGGCAACGGCCTCGGGCGCCAGCGGCGTCTCGATCAGGTAGCTGGCTTCAAAATGGGTAGATGTCATCGCATGTCCAGGCCCGGGCCGGGCCGGCCTTCACAGGGTGTTGAGGTCAGGGAAAGGGCGCACGGGGTTCTGGCCATTCCAGTTCTGGGAGGCCGCGCGAATCAGATCAAACATCTTTCCCTTGGGGCCCATCACCTCGGACAGTTCGATCACCGTGCCCGGGTGGTACTCGGTGTCAAAGTAGATAAAGCGGCCGTTCTTGCCCACCTCGCCACTCATTTGCGGCTTGAAGCCCTGCGCCAGCAAGCGCTGCAGATCGGCGTCGTAGTCGGTGGTCCAGTACGCCACATGCTGCAGGCCCGTGCGGCCAGCGCGCAGAAAGTCGCGGTACATCGACGGCACATCGTTGCGCACCTGAATCAGCTCCACCTGCACAAAGCCCGAGTTGGCCAGCGCCACCGAGTTGTGCGGCTGGTAGCTCTCGCCCGCGTACTGGTAGTTCTCGATCGGCACCTTCGGGTTGTAGAACCAAGGGCCCACGCCCAAGGTCTCGCTCCAGTACTTCATCGCGGCCTCGATATCGTTGACCACATAGCCCAGCTGGCGGATCTCTCCCAAAAAGCGACTCATAGCTTGTCTTTCGTTTGTTGTAGGGTTGGTTGTTTTGTTGATGGCATAGGCGCTGCCTCACGTGAGGTACACGCGATGCAGACCTAAACCTAATAGCGGGCCACAGACAGCAGCACGCTAGAACAGGTTCCTAAAGAAATCCGGTAGAAATCCAGGGGATGGCCGCCACAAACAGCAGCCCGATGAACAGCGCCAGCATGTAGCCGCCGATGGGCCGTATGCCCTCGTTCGGGTTGACCTTGCTGATGGCACAGGCGCCGTAGTAGCCCACGCCAAAGGGCGGCGCAAACAGGCCGATGCCCATCGCAAAGATCACGACCATCGCGTAATGCACTTCATGCACCCCTACCTCTTTGGCGATGGGGAACAGCAGCGGGCCAAACAGCACGATGGCGGGAATGCCTTCGAGCACACTGCCCAGCACGATGAAGCAGACGATGGAGATCGCCAGAAAGCCCCAGCTGCCGCCAGGTATGGTCGTCATCGCCTTGGCCAGATCGGACGAGAAGCCCGACTGCGTCAGCCCCCATGCCATGCCGGTGGCGCAGCCCACAATCAGCATGATCGCGCCCGACAGCGAAGCGGTTTCCACCAGCATCGGCTTCAACCGCCGCCAGTCAAAACAGCGGTAGATGAACAGGCCCACCACCACCGAATAGACCACGCCGATGGTGGACACCTCGGTTGCCGTCGCAATCCCCTCCACCACGGCAGCGCGGATCACAAACGGCAAGGCCAGCGCCGGCAAGGCAATCACCAGCAAACGGCCAATCTGCTTGCCGCTAAAGCGCTCCACGCCGCTCAAATCCTCTTTGCGGTAACGCCACCACACGACGCAGCACAAGGCCGCGCCCAACACCACAGCAGGCAGCATGCCGCCAGTAAACAGCGCGGCAATCGATATGCCGGTGACCGAGCCAATGGTGATCAGCACAATGGATGGCGGAATGGTCTCCGTCTGCGCGCCGGTAGCAGACAGCAGCGCTACCAGATCGCCCTCCTTGGCGCCGCGCTTTTTCATCTCGGGGAAGAGCACTGGCGCAATCGCGGCCATATCCGCCACCTTCGAGCCGGAGATGCCCGATACCAGGTACATCGCGCCAATCAGCACATAAGACAGCCCCCCGCGCACGCGCCCCAGCAGGCTCGCCAGAAACTGGATCATCGCCTTGGCCATGCCCGTCATCTCGATCAGCGAGCCCAGAAAAATAAACATCGGCACCGCCAGCATGATCAGGTGCGACATGCCCTCGTCCAGCCGCCCGACCATCACCACCAGCGGCGTGCGCGTGGTCAAGGCCAGGTAGCCAAAGGTGGCCAGCGCAAACGAGAACGCAATCGGCACGCCCGCAAACACCGTGCCCGCCACCACCAGCACAAAGAAGATCACCAGATTGAACTTGCCCAGGCTCTTGAACAGCGGCTGGCACAGCCAGAACAACAGCACCAGCCCAGCCACCATGGCCACCGCCGCCAGCGCCTTTTGCCAGCTGGTCTGTGTCAGCAAACGCAGCAAGGCCACCACGGCCATCAGGCCCATGCCCACCGGCAGCGCGGCGGCCCGCCAGGCATTGCTCAGCTCCATCGCCGGCGTGGTGATAAAGGCTTCTTCCTCCGCGTACTCATACGCAGGGCCCAGCACCATCAGCAAAAAGGCCAGCGATGCGGCCAGTGCAAAGGCCTCCAGCGCTACGCGCAGGCCTGGCCGCACATTGTTGATAAAGGCCGTCATGCGCATGTGCTCGCCCCGGCGCAGTGCCACCACGGCGCCCAGCATGGACAGCCACAGAAACATCAGCGAGGCCAGCTCATCGGACCAGACCAGCGGCTGGTGGAACACATAGCGCGCAACGACGCCGGCAAACAGCACAACGATTTCGGCCAGCACCAAAGCGGCGGCCGCCGTCTCGACGATGGCGCCCAGGCCTCGGTCAACGCCACGGGCCAGCAAGGCCAAGGCGTTGTCGGGCGGCGCAGGAGAGAGCCCCGCCAGCGCGGGGGTTGCAGGGTGGGACATGGCAATGCTCTTTCAGGGCGTGATTCAAGCAGCGCTTATGCGAGCTTGCCGACGGCGCCTTCGAGCAGGCTCCACACGTCCTTGCCAAAGCGGCCTTGCCAGTCCTTGTAAAAGCCCGAGCTGCGCAGCGCCGCGCGAAAGCTCTCGGCATCCGGCTGGTTGAACTGCAGGCCCTTGCTGGCCAGGTCAGCCTGCACGGAGGCATTGAGCTGGCTGATATCACCCCGCTGCGCCATGCCGGCATCGTTGATGGCGGTGGCGACGATCTTCTTCACATCGGCCGGCAGGCTCTCCCACATGCGGCCGTTGGCGATGAACCAGTAACCATCCCAGATATGGTTGGTCAGCGAGCAGAACTTCTGCACCTCGTACAGCTTGGCCACCTGGATGATGGGCAGCGGGTTCTCTTGCGCATCCACAATGCGCGTCTGCAGCGACGAATACACCTCGGAGAACTGCAGGCTGGCCGGCGCCGCGCCCAGGCCCTTGAACATCGCAATTGGCATGGGGCTCACCGGCACGCGGATCTTGAGGCCATCCATGTCCTTGGCGCTCTGCACCGCGCCCTTGCTGCTGGTGGTCTGGCGGAAACCGTTGTCCCACATCTTCTCGAACGCATAGAGCTTGCGCTTGGCGATCTCGGCCCGCACCATCGCGCCGACCTGGCCGTCCATCGCCTTCCAGACCTGGTCGTAGTTGTTGAACGCAAAGCCCACCGCATTGATGGCCGCTGCTGGCACCAAGGTGGCAATCACCAGCGCCGAAGGGGTGAAGAAATCAATCCCGCCCGAGCGCACCTGCGACAGCATGTCGGTGTCACCGCCCAGCTGGTTGTTGGGGTAGATGGCCAGCTCCACCCGGCCATTGCTTTCCTTGCGGATGCGGTCGGCTGCCTCTTGGGCGCGGATATTGAGCGGGTGGCTGAGCGGCAGGTTGTTGCCGTACTTCAGCGAGAACTCGGCCGCCCGCGCGATCCGGGGAAAGCCCGACACCATGCCTGCGGCAGGCAAGGCGGTCAGTCCCTTGATGAGGGAACGGCGGCTGAGTTCGGTCATGTTTGTCTCCTAATATTTGATTTGAATTGATGTAATGGCACAGATCTCACATTGGAAGATATGCAAACGACTTGCTATAGTCAAACCCACAAAATGATTGAATCTGATGCTTTCTGATGCCTAACCACCCTGCCATGCACCCGGAGCGTCTCACGCTCAAAACCGTGGCCGCCCTGGCGGGCGTCTCCACCGCGACCGCCGACCGGGTGCTGAACCAGCGCCCCGGCGTGCGCCCCATCACCGTGCAGAAAGTGCGCCAAGCCGCGCAAGCGCTGGGATACCTGCCCGATGCGCTAGCCAATGCTGCGCCCCAATCCGCGCCGTGGAAGCTGGCCTTTGTGCTGCCCCAAGGGCAGAACCCCTACCTGCGCATGCTCGGCGACACCATTGGTTTTTCAGAAAGCCACCAGGCGCCCTTCAACGTCAAATGCCAGGTGGAATATGTCGAAAGCTTCAACCCCGAAGCGCTGGCCGCCACCTTGCTGCGCCTGGGCAAACGGGTACAGGGCATCGCCTTTATGGCGATCGAGCACCCGGCGGTGCGCGAAGCGGTGCAACAGCTCGCCGACCGGGGCGTGCCTACGTTGACTGTGATCTCCGACCTGGACAACAGCGCCCGCATTGCCTATGTGGGGCTGGACAACCGCGCCGCCGGCCGCACCGCCGCCTACCTGCTGGCCCGCTTTATCGGCAGCCAGCGCCGCGATGCGCAAATCGCGCTGATAGCAGGATCGCGCAGCTACCTGGCACATGAGGAGCGCGAGGGCGGCTTTCTGCAACTGCATGCCGAGCAGTTCCCCGACATGCAGATCCTGGGCCTGCGCGAGAGCTATGACGATGCATCCCGCAACTACCAGCAGACCAAAGAATTGCTGCAGCGCCACCCGCATATCGCCGGCATCTACAACATCGGTGGTTCATCGGATGGGGTTGGGCGGGCATTGCAGGAAGCCGGCCGCGAGCACCAGGTCGCCCTCATTGGCCACGGCCTCACCCCCGACACCCGCGCCCTGCTGATCAACGGCACCATGGACGCCGTCATCACCCAAAGCCACCTGGGCATCATCATGAGCTGCATCCGCATGTTCAGCAATCTGCGGGATCAGCTCGACACAATGACGGCGGTGGACATCGTGCGGAGTCAGATTATTTTTCGGGAGAATTTGCCTTGAAGGGCCTGGCCAAACCCGTCAATCGGCGGCGATGACCGCGCCCGGTTTGCGTTTGGGCTTGGCCGCCTTTGCGCGCTCGCGGGCCAAGGTCTCATGCGCATGCGCCGTCAGCAGGTCCAGCGCCCGGTCGAAAACCTCGCGCTCCTGGCTGCTGAGCACCGACAGCAGCTCCTCATTGCGCTTGACGGCCTTGGGGAACACCTTGCGGTAGAGCTGCTTGCCCTTGGCCGTGAGGCTCAATTGCACGCCCCGGCCATCGGACTGGTCCGCGCCGCGCTGCAGAAGGCCTCGGTCAATCATCAGCGACACCGCACGGCTGGCCAGACTCTTGTCGATATTCACCTCACGTGCCAGGCCTTGCAGGGACATGGGCGCATTCGCACCCAACATTCCCAGGATCCGCCATTCCCGGGGGTCCAGCTCGAAATCACGTTGGTTCGACTCTGCAGCCAGGCGGCTCCAATGGCTTGCAAGCATGTTCAGGCGAAACGACACCAGCTCCTTGAAATGGCTGGCGGTCTTGGGCTCCTGAGCATCTGCGGAAGGCATGAGGTCTGTTTTAGGCATTCATGAAGTATAGAAAATCACGGAGACCGTTGGCTCCGTTTTCGGCGAATTCTCAACGAGGCGGTGCCTGAAGCCACCAGGCGGTCTGCTGCATCGCGGATTTCCGCCCGGCAAAACACCAAGGTTTGGGCCGCATGCTCCACCCAGGCCTTGACCTGCAAGTCGCCCTCCGCCGGCTGCATGTACTGCACATGCAGGTCGGTGGTGCCACCCAGCTCCTCCACCCCTTCCAAGGTCCGGCTGGCACGGGCCATGGCGCTGTCGAGCATGCTGGCAAGCACGCCGCCATGGATGGCGCCCCGGCGGTTCAGAAGCTCTTTGCGCAGCGCAAGCCGGAGCACGGCACGGCCGCCAGCGGCCGTCTCGGTCACCAGGCCCAGCCATTCGGCAAAAGGGGCCACCTCCGGGTAGGCGGATAGCGCTGGCTCAGGGTCGGCAGCGGTCATATCAGTGGCCGGTGGCGGCATAGCTTCTCCGTAGCGCTTGCAACACTCATCGCGCTGCTCCGCGCAAGGGGTTCAAGCCGCTGCGCACCACGCGGGCATGTAGCTCTCGTCCCAGTACCGCTTCGCACAGCTCTGCGGTCTCCAGCAAGGCCTGCATGTCGATACCGGTCTTGACACCCATGTTCTCGAACAGGTCGATCAGGTCCTCGCTGCTGACATTGCCCGTGTGGCCGCCGCCGTATTTCACCTTGGCGGGATGGCCACCCACGCCGCCCATCGCGCAGTCAAAGTGCCGCACACCGGCATCCAGCGCAGCCACATAGTTCACCAAGCCGGTGCCGCGCGTGTCATGAAAGTGCGCAATCGGCGTCACATCGGGGTAGGCCGATCGCATGCGCCTGAACATCTCTGCCGTCACACGCGGCGTTGCGGTGCCCGTCGTGTCGCCCAGGGTCACATAGCGCACCCCGGCATCCCGAAAGCGTCCCACATCGGCCAGCACGCTCTCGGGGTCGACCCACCCTTCGAAAGGGCAACCAAAGGCCATCGAGATCGTTCCGATCAGCCGGAACTGCTCAGCAGCGGCTGCGGCCATCTGCGCAATGTTCTGCCATTGGTCCGCCCGGCTGCGGGCCAGGTTCTTCAAGGAATGGGTGTCGGTTGCCGACACCAGCAGACTGATCTCGTTGGCGCCATAGCCGGCCTCGCGGTCGGCCAGTGCCCGCTCCACCGCGCGGAGATTGGCACAGGTCGCCTTGTAAAACGCACCCGCTGCACGCGGCAGCGCCTGCAGCAGCTCGCTGGCATCGGCAAACTGGGGAATCACCTTGGGGTTGGAATACGAGGTCGCCTCGATGCGCGCAAACCCTATGTCGGCAAAACGCCGGATCAGGTCCACCTTGGTGGCGGTGGGCAGCATCACCGACTCATGCTGCAGGCCATCGCGTGCAAAGCACTCGCACAGGACCACATCGCGCCCATCGTCTTCGCGGGAGAGAGACGTATTCAGCATCATGCGGCCACCGTATCGGCTTGGATCTTCCACAGCAGAATCGCGTGCGCGCGGAGCTTGTTCTTCTGCACCTTGCTGCTGCCTGTCATGTCGATGTTCTCAAAGCTGTCCACCAGCTCCAGGTAACGAGGCACCTTGAAATTCGCGCAGCGCGCTTTGCACCAGGCGATGAGTTCATGGCGACTCACCTGCTGGCCGGGTTTGAGCAGCACAAAAGCACCGGTCACCTCGCCCAGGCGGGCATCGGGCACACCAATGACCTGCGCTTGCTGCACTGCCGGGTGGGCATGCAGCACCTCTTCCACCTCGGCAGGTGCCACGTTCTCTCCGCCCACGCGGTACATGTCCTTGAGCCGCCCGACCATGCGAAAGCGGCCATCGGCACTCTGCTCCCCTATGTCGCCGGTGCGCAGCCAGCCATCCTCGGTCATGGCCTTGGCGGTGGCCTCGGGCATGTTGTAGTAGCCACGCATCACGTTCCAGCCGCGCACCTGGATCTCACCCTGCCCCTGGCCAGGGGCAACCAGCGCCCCCGTTTGCGCATCGGCAATCCGAACCTCCACCCCCGGGTGGGGCCGCATGAAGCCATCCCGACGCAGCTCAAACGCATCATCGTGGTCACTCAGCAGCACATTGGGCGAAGCCTCCGACTGGCCGTAGGCATTGCAGACATGCGGCACCCCCATCACATCGCGGATCTTCTGCATCACCTCCGGCCCGGCGGCCGCCCAGCCACCTTTCAAATGCAGGCGTGAGGCATCGAAGCTCTCATGGCCCATCAGCATCAGAAAGATCGTGTCGTTGCCTGAAGTCAACGTGCAACGCTCGCGCTCCAGCACCTCCAGTGCCTGCGCCACATCAAACTTGGGCAAGCTGAGCAGGCAGCAACCCGACACCAGCGACACCAGCACCGACAAGGTACTGCCCGCCACATGGAAAAACGGTCGAATGCTGAAGTAGCGGTCATCGGCTGTCACGCCCATGCGCCTGGCCACGCAGGCCGCGTCGCCCAGCATGTTGGCATGGGTCAGCATCACTCCCTTGGGGAACGAGGTGGTTCCCGAGGTGTACTGGATCAACAGAATGTCGTCCGGGCGCACCTGCGCTGCCAGCGCGTCGAGCGCCGCATCGCCCACCCGAGCGCCGTCCGCCAGAAATGCCTCATACGAGGTCACAGCCACAGCAAGGCCCTGGCCACCGATGCATACCACTTGGCGCAGCTGGGGCAGCGCCGCACCGGGCAACTGCGTATCGATGGCGGGCTCCAACTGGCGCAGCATGCCTGTGAAGTCAATGCCCAGAAAACTGTCGGCATGGATCAACAGCCGTACATCGGCCTGCTTCAGGCAGAACAGCAGCTCATCTGCCTTGAAGCGGGTATTGACCGGCACCGTCACCGCTCCCACCGTGGCACAGGCAAAAAAGGCGGCAATCCATTCGCCGGAGTTTCCCAGCATCAGGCCCACATGGTCGCCTTTGACTATGCCGGCAGCATGCAGGCCTGCCGCAATGCGCCGACTCTGTGCGGTGATCTGCGCCCAGCTCCAGCATTCGCCTGGCCCCACATAGGCCTGTGCCTCGCCCCGATCCTGGCACACCGCATTCAACACCTGTGCCAAGGTGACAGGCACGGGCACCAGCGCATCATTGAGCAGCTGCATCGCCATCTCCCTTCTTGCCAAAGCCTGCGATGGCCTTCTTCCAGTCGCTGCGGCGCAGATTCTCCTGGATGGCGAGCAGCTCAACCGCCATAGCCCCTTCCCGGGTGGTGTCCAGGCCGGCATCAATGCTGTGCTTGGTCAGCGCCACCGTGAGTGGATTGGCGGCCGCGATCTGCAGCGCCATCGCCTTGACCTGTTCCTCAAACGCATCGCTGCTGAACACATGGTTCACCATGCCCAACTGCAAGGCCTCCTGGGCATCGACGACGCGGCCGGTGAACAGCAACTCCTTGGCCATGCGCCGCCCCACCATGCGCGGCAGGCGCTGGGTTGCGCCCACCGTGCCCCAGCCCACTTCGGGGTACTTGAAGGCGGCAGAAGTATCCGCCAGCACAAAGTCGCAGGCTGCCGCAATCTCGCAGCCCGAGCCATAGGCTGGGCCCCGGATCGCAGCAATCACGGGTTTGGACAGCGCTTCGATCGCCGCATAGGCGGTGAAGCCATTGACCCGGCGCGCGATGATCTCTGCGGGGCTCATACCCTGCCGTTCTTTGAGGTCCGCCCCGGCGCAGAAGGCGACCCCTTCGCCGCGCACCACGATGACGCGCACCGTATCGGCCTGCTCCAATGCATCGCAGGCCTCGACCAGCTCTTGGCACATCGCCACATTCAAGGCATTGCGGCTTTCAGGCCTGGCCAACCAAAGGGTGGCGACCGCAGCATCCACGTCAATGCGCAGGGTGCTGAACTCAGGAAATGTCTGCATACTCAAAAACCTCTGTCTCAGTTTTGCAATTTCATGCCCGTGGCCTGCACCAGCTCGGCAAGCCGCTTTCCATCCACCTTGATGAACTCGGTCGCCTGCGCTTTCATTTGCGGCATGGGCTCCGCGTTCTGGGCCAGCAGCAGCTTCTTGAACTCTGGTTTGGACTGCACGGTCTGCAAAGCGGCCGCCAGCTTGTCCACCACGGCCGCTGGCGTCTTGGCCGGCGCGGCGAGCGAATACCAGCTGCCCATTTCGCTGTTGGCAACACCCGCCTCTGCAAAGGTGGGCACATCGGGCATGTCCGGAGACCGCTTGCTGCCGCCATAGGCCAAAGCCCGCAAGCGGTTGGATTTGATGAAGGGCAGCACCGCCGAGATATTCAAAAATCCGACCTGAGCCACACCCGCCACCATGTCGTTCACCGCCGGTGCTGCGCCTTTGTAGGGCACATGCAGCAGGTCCACCCCGGCTGCATGTTTGAAGGTCTCCGCACCGATGTGCGGCGATGAGCCCATACCCGCCGAGGCATAGCTCAGCTTGCCCGGCTCAGACTTGGCCAGCGCGATGAACTCTTTGAGCGTCTTGGCTGGCACCGAAGGGTGCACCGTCAGCACATTGGGCACATTGGCCACCATGCCGATGAACTCAAAATCGTCCACGCCGTGATAGGCCACCTTGGTGGCGAGCGGGGTAACCGTATGCGCTGCCGCCGTGCCCAACAGCAAGGTGTAGCCATCCGGCGCCGCCTTGGCTACAAAGGCCGCACCAATCGAAGCGCCTCCTCCCGCCTTGTTCTCCACAATCACCGGCTGGCCCAGCAGATCACCCAGTTCCTTGGCCAAGGCCCGCCCCAGCAAGTCAGCAGAGCCACCTACTGCATAGGGGTTGACCAGGACGATGGCGCGCGACGGGTAGTCGCCCTGAGCCATGGCCCCCGGTGCAGCCAGGCTGGCAGCGGCAAGTACCGCAACACCGATCAGCGCACGACGAAATTTCAACATGCTTGTCTCCTTGATTTTTTGATGTCACATAGTTACCAGGCTGAGACTCAGATCGCGCCGTCTGCACGCAATCGCTGAATCTCGTCCACACTCATCGCCAAGCGCTCGCGCAGCACCTCATCGGTGTGCTCACCAAGCAGCGGAGGGCGCTGAACCTCGGGGTCGTCAAACCCGTCAAAACGGAAGGGAATGCGCAGGCCACGGAAGCTGCCAATCTGCGGATGCGGGTACTCCACGACCATGCCGCGCGCGGCGACATGCGCATTGCTCAGCACCTCATCGACTTGCAAGATGGGGCCGGCGGGCACGCCCACCGCATCGCAGCGGCGGCACAGCTCATCGCGGTCCAGCCGCGCAATGGCGGCCTGCAGGCCCGCCATCACCTCTTCGCGGCGCGCCAGGCGCTCCGCATTCTTGGCAAGTGCAGCATCTGCCGCCCAGGCTTCCAGGCCCAGCAGGTTGCACAGCGGCGCCCAGTGCTGGTCGCTGCCGGTGATCTGTACCCACTTGCCATCGCCGCAGACAAAGGCCGCCGAAGGGATACGCCCGGGGTGCTCCGTGCCCAGCCGCTCGGGCACCTCGCCCAGCGCAAACCAGCGTGCAGCGGCCAGCGACAGCAAGCCCACCTGGCCGTCAAACATCGAAAAATCCACATGGCTGCCCTTGCCAGACTTGGCGCGACCCGTCAGCGCCGTCAGCACCGCAATCGCCACCCACAGCCCAGAGCTCAGGTCGGCCACCGGCAAGCCGGGCTTGACCGGACCGCCACCGCGCTCCCCGGTCAGGCTCATGATGCCGGCCATGGCCTGGAACACCGTGTCATAGCCTTTTCGCTGGGCGTAGGGCCCGGTCATGCCAAAGCCGGTGCAGCTCACGTACACCAACTGGTCGTTGATGGCACTCAGCGAGGGGTAGTCCAGGCCATATTTGCGCAAGTTGCCGACCGGAAAGTTCTCCAGCACCACATCGGCCTGCGCAGCCAGTTGGCGCACCACCGCCTGCCCTTGCTCAGAGCGCAGGTTCACCGTCACCGACCGCTTGCTGCGGTTGAATGCCAGGTAGTAGGCTGAGACATCGCCGCCCTCGCCTTGCATCTTGGGCTCGAACGAGCGCGTCTCGTCTCCGGTGCCAGGCTGCTCGACCTTGATGACCTCCGCCCCCAGCTCCGCAAGAATCATCGACGCGAAGGGACAGGCGAGGACCCGCGACAGATCCAGAATGGTGATGCCTTCAAGTGGACGCATGCTCAGGCCTCCTTCGCTTTGCGAAAACCGCGCATCATCACATTGGCGTCACGCCCCACTTCCAATGCGGGTCCCAAGGCCAGATCGGCAACCCGGTGAAAGCTGCGCTTGGTGGTGGCCATGGCCACCGGGCTCCAGCCTGCAATGGTTTGAGCCATTTGCAAAGCCGTCTCCAGCACCTGCGCATCAGGCACCACGCGGTTGCACAAGCCCATGGCCTTGGCCCCCGGGCCATCCAGCGGCTCGGCCAGCGCCACCAGCTCAAAAGCCTGCTTGCGCCCCACCTGGCGCACCAGGTTGGCCATCACCACCGCAGCAACGATGCCGTGCTTGAGCTCCGGATACCCAAAGCGCACCGTCTCCGACATCACCGCCAGATCGCAGGCAATCGCCAGGCCAGCCCCGCCGCCCAACGCGTTGCCTCGTACGGCCGAGATCACCGGCTTGTTCATCTGCGAGAAAACCAGATGCAAGGCCGTCGTCAGATCAGCCCGGGCGGTCACCGCCTGCGGTTCTTCGGGGGTGAGTGCAGAAAACTCGGTGGTGTCGGCACCGGCGCAAAACGACTTGCCCGCCCCCGTCAGCACCACGGCATGGATAGCAGGATCACGGTCGGCCGCGCGCAGGCTGTCGAGCAATTCTTGGGTCAGCACGGTGTTGAGCGCATTGTGCTTTGCGGGGCGATTCAACGTGAGGATGCGGACGGCACCACGGTCTTCAATCAATAGATGTTGCATAGCGAATCAGAGCGGTTGGTTGTCAAAGTGGTTGTGGGTAGCCAGCTCCATGGCCGCCAGGCGGGCGCTGGCCTGCGCCAATTCCTGCACCAGTTGCGCCATCACTTGCGCTGCGGGTTGGATCTGCGAGACCAAGCCGGCCGACTGCCCCAGCTCGACCTTGCCCCATTCAATATCCCCGTCCAGCGCCGCTTGCTTGAGCGAGCTCTTTTTGAACAAGGCGTCGTAGTCGTCCTGCGCCAGCTGGTCACGTTCGGCATCAAAAATGGCCTGGGCAAAGGCATTGCGCAAGCCCCGTACCGGAAGACTTCTGCGCCCGATCAAGGCCGTGTCGTGCACATCGGCCGCCAGCACCGCAGCCTTGTAGTTGTCATGCACGGCCGCTTCATCCGTCAGCAAGAAGCGTGTACCCAACTGCACGGCATCGGCACCCAGCGCCAGCAAGGCCGCAATGCCCCAGCCATCGGCCACACCGCCACCGGCAATCACCGGAATCGACACCTCTTGCAGCACACGGCGTACCGTCACCAGCGTGCTCACCTCATTGGCAGGCGGGTGGCCGCCGGCTTCACCGCCCACCACCACCAGCGCATCCACACCTGCCGCCTCGGCCTTCTTGGCATGCTCCAAGGTCGATACCACCTGTATCCACACAGCGCCATAGTCCCGGAAACGCGGCAGGTGCGCCTTGGGGCCCCCTTGCGAGGCAATCACCACCGGCACCTTGCGCGCCACCATCGCGTCCAGAATCTCCGCCACCTGGGGTCGGTACAAGGGGATGTTCACGGCATAGGGCTTGTCAGTCGCACCAGCCAGTGCATCGAGGGTGCGGATGAAGTCCTCCAGGCGCAGCGGGCCTGCCGCCAGCACCCCCAGCCCCCCCGCATTGGAGACCGCCGCAGGCAGTGCCGCATTCGATGAAGCCCAGCTCATACCCGCCTGCACGATGGGGTGCCGTATACCCAGCAAGCGGGTGATCCGATTCGCCATGAGAACTCCCTGAAATCCAAAAGTAGTTGAAACTTTAAACTACTTTTATGCCAACGGCAAGACTCCAGACATAAATCATCTTGAAAAAATTACTTCTAATTCTCCAATGAAAACATACAAACAAGTTGACAAATGAAACCAGATGATTGACATCTTCAACTTTTCCTGCACACACAAAAAGGGTGAGTTGGTCTTTGATTGGAGCCAGGAAGGTTCTGCACGTTCGACGCGTAAAGCGATGAGCGCGCGGCCATGACGAGGGAGCCATTAGAGGCACGAGAAATGCGTTCTTTGCAGCCCTAGCAGGGACAACACTCACGTCAAAAGTGGATAGGTCGGAGCAAACAACCTCTATGCCGCTTACTCCAATTTTTCTAAAATTTATAAAACTGGAGTAAATTGGCACACAGCAACGCAGATGACTTCGCCAGAAATCCATTTATTATCTTCATAGGTAATTGATTTATCTATATTTACCCCCATTTTTTAAAATATTAAGGAGCAGGAGCAATTGGAGCTACCCCGAATCACCGACCTGGCCGCCAAGCAAGCCATTGACGCGATACGCCTGTTTCGGGAATTCGTGCGGGTGCAGCGCGAGCTGCAGGCCTATGAAGGCAGCCTGTTCTTCAAGAAAGTGGGGGGCTACGAGTACCTGCTGCACAAGCTGCACGGCAGGGTTCACTACAGGGGGACGAGGTCGGCGGCCACCGAGGCGGAATATGCAGCGTTCAATGAACAGAAGCTACGCCTCAAGACCCGCTTTGATCTGTTGAAACCCAGTGTGGAGACACATCAGCGCATGAACAAGGCCGTCCATGCCGGATCGGTTCCCACAGACATCATCGAGGTACTGACGCAGCTGGAGCGCCATGGCCTCAACGACAACTGCCTTGTCTTGGGCGGTGCTGCCCTCTACGCCTATTGCCAGTCGGCTGGCATCCAGATCGAGGACCTGACGATGCCGGGGCAAAGCGAAGCACTGCTGCCGCGCCAGCCGGGCACTTTGTGTGTTCTTGTGCAAACACCTCAGCCTGGCGCTGCAGATCTGCTTAGGCAGCTGCAGCATTCCCTCCGGACTGTCGCGCAACTGGAGGTAAGCGAGGCACTGCCGTCATCTTGCTGGGTTTGGAGCTTCCGCTTCGATGTTGCGGCGTCCACCGCATCCAGCAAAAAACCAGCCCATGCTGCGACACGAAAACTCACAGCGGATGCGCTGAACGGAGCGAAGATGCGCAATGCCATGCACCGCCAAAGCGGCGGTGCCGTATCGCAGTCCATCGAAACAGAAGCATGGCTGGCGTTGCTGCAACAGGCCCCGGTCTATGAGCAAGTGGTGATTGGCAGAACCGGAAAAATGGCCGTTATGCGAACCCTTGATCCACAGCTGTTTGTGCGCCTGGCGCATGCGCGCCAACTACACGCTGATGTGGATCGTGAGCAATCCGCGCAGCACAGTCAGCTGGTGGAGCGATTGCTTGAATCGTCCATGGTCATCAGCAAGATTGATGGCGTTGCGCAAGCAGCACTGGACCACCAACTCTTAGCGATGGCTGCAGATATGGAAGTAAGCAGAGATCCGATCTAGCGCAGGGCAAGCCAGTGCGCAGGAGCGATCCGCTTATTGGCTGTTGAAACCCCACGGAGGCTCCTTTTGACATTCGCACTGCTTGAAGACGACGCCATCGCGCAACAGACCAGATCAGCCGCCGCCTTTGAGCGCCATGCCACCGCCCAGCTGCAACACACCCGCTTCTCCGCACAGATGCATTGGCTAGAACGTGATGGCATTGTGCAGCTGGTCAAAACCTATGCGGATGGCAAAGAACACACCCTGGGTCCACGAACCGATGAGCGGTTGGCGCTGCACCGCAAACACCTTGCCGACCAGCTTGCTGCCCAGCAGGCTCTGGATGTGGCCCGGCAAGACTTACGAGCATCACAAGGCCGCAACCTGGCCTTCGGTATTGCCCGGGTGCCCACCATCGTCATCCGGATTCTCAACGCGCTGGAGAGCAAAGGGCTGGGTGCCTACTACCGTGTGATCGGCACGCACGCACTCTATGCCTATGAGGTGGCAGCAGGCGTGGTGTTTGATGCGCAGAGCACTGCGACCCGGGATGTGGATCTGCTCTGGGATGTGCAGCAGCGCATCAAGCTGGTCGCCAACCTGGATGCCGCAGGGCTGACGATGCTGGAACTGCTGCAGCGCGTTGACCAGACCTTCGAGCGGATGGAAGAGCAGAAGGAATCCGCAATGAACGCCGAGGGCTTTGCCGTCGACTTTTTGCGGCGCAGGGGGGCGGACGATGAAGGGGCCGATTCACTGTCTGGCAAGGACGGCGATGTACTGCCGGTTCCCGCAGAAAACTCACAGGCATTCTTGAACTCTGCCCCCTATGAGCAAGTCGTTGTGGGCTTGGACGGATCCATGGCACGGATGCGTACGGTGGATCCAGGCATTTTCATGAACTTCAAGCGATGGCTGGCCCAGCTGGATACGCGCGAGCCGCTCAAACGCCACCGAGACCAACGCCAGGCGGATGCCGTAGAACAGCTGCTCCAGAGGGGGCTACTGACGTCCAGCGTCACCTGGTGATCCCAAGAGCCTTCCTTAAACGCCTCGCGTTAGCTTGAATGCGCCATCGGGCAATGGCTGCCCAAGGCAGCCCTCACATCTCATCAATCGCCGTACTACCCACCCCACTCTGCGCCGCTGCCAAGCCTTCCCCCGCCTCGATCGCAAAGCGCTCCCGGCAGTTGATATAGAAGCTCGCGCCAAAGCGCCCGACGGGGAAGAACTCCTGCAGGCGCACCCGCCATTTTTCGGTATCGACCAGGCCGTCGCGGACGGCCAGCCATTGCACCCGGCCGATAAAGACGTAGCGGCTGGCGGTTTCCAGGGTTTCGTGCAGCACGCATTCGAAGGCGACGGGGGCTTGGACGATGCGTGGGGGGCGCACGCTTTGGGAGGGCGTTGCGGTCAAGCCCGTGTGGTCCAGCTCGCTCTCGTGCGGGGCCAGGCGGTCGCCGCAGCGGTGCATGGCAGCGGCCATGGCTTCGTCGGCGATGTGCACCACAAACTCCTTGTCGCGCAGGATGTTGGTGACTGTGTCTTTCTGCGCCGCATCTTGCAGCTTGTTCACGCTCAGCATCACCACGGGTGGGTCCTCGCCCATCATGTTGAACATGCTGAAAGGCGCGGCATTGATGGTGCCGTCTGCGCCCAGGGTCGTCACCAAGGCGATGGGGCGCGGCACGATCAGGCTGGCCATCAGCTTGTAGCGTTCATAGGTGCCCAGCTGGGCAAAGTCGATCTCGGTCATGGGCGCTCTCTTCGGGTCGGAATGCTGCATTCTGCTTGCAATTGCCATGCCGGGCCGTGGCCACCGTAGTAGCCGACCAGCCATGTATACAAGCTGCACCAAGCGGATGCGCTGCCATGCATGCGGGCGTGCACGCCCCAGATTCAGCCCCTTGCATTTGCACCAAGCTGGTGCGATCGCGCCTGCCAATACAGGGGCTTACAAACTGGCACCGATCTTGCAAACGACCTTGTATGCAACATCGGAGGCTCCCCATGCACAAGCGCAGTTTTCTGAAGACCACCGTCGCCGCTCTGGCACTTGCTTGGGGTGCGGCCCATGCGGCAGATACGCCCATCAAGTTCCAGCTCGACTGGCGCTTTGAAGGGCCAGCGGCCTTCTTTCTGCAGCCGGTCGCGCAAGGGCTGTTCAAGGCACAGGGGCTGGATGTGACGGTGGATTCGGGCAATGGCTCCGGGGGCGCCGTGCAGCGCGTGGCATCGGGTGCTTACGACATGGGCTTTGCCGACCTGGCATCCGTCATGGAGTTCCATGCCAACAACCCAGATGCGCCCAACAAGCCGGTCGCGGTCATGGTGGTCTACAACAACACGCCGGCGTCAGTGATGGCGCTCAAAAAGTCGGGCATCAAAACCCCCACGGATCTGAAAGGCAAAAAGCTGGGCGCCCCGGTGTTTGATGCCGGTCGCAAGGCCTTCCCTATTTTTGAAAAGGCCAATGGCGTCAGCAACGTGACCTGGACCGCCATGGACCCTCCCCTGCGCGAAACCATGCTGGTGCGCGGTGATGTCGATGCCATCACCGGCTTTACCTTTACCAGCCTGCTGAACCTGGAGGCGCGCGGCGCCAAAGCCAGCGATGTGGTAGTCATGCAGTACGCCGACTTTGGCGTCAAGCTCTACGGCAATGTGATCATCGCCAGCCCCAAGGTGATCCAGGAGCGGCCCGAGGCGATCAAGAAGTTTCTGACCGCTTTTGCGCAAGGCGCCAAGGGCGTGATGGCCAACCCGGCCCAGGCGATCCAGTCCGTCAAGGCGCGTGACGGCATCGTCAATGTGGCGCTGGAGACGCGCCGCCTGCAGCTCGCCATCGACACCGTCATCAACAGCGCCGATGCCCGCAAGGAAGGCTTTGGCCAGCTCGACAGCAGCCGCCTGAGCCTGATGGCCGCGCAAGTCTCCGACGCCTATGGCACCAAAACCCGCGTCAAGGCCGAAGACGTCTGGAACGGCAGTTTTCTGCCGCCCGCCGCTGTGCTGGATGTGCTCCCCAAAAAGTAAGCCGTCACCAGCCTTCTCCACCGCATCACCCCCTATCACCGCCCCACCACCTGACGAGACCATCCCGTGAAAAAACGCAGCTTCCTCCACGCATCCCTGGCCCTGCTGGCCGCCGCCAGCACCTGCAACGCCCTGGCCCAGCCGCTGACGCCGCTCAAGTTCCAGCTCGACTGGCGCTTTGAAGGCCCGGCCGCGCTGTTTGTACACCCCGAGCAAAAAGGCTACTTCAAGCAAGCCGGCCTGGATGTGACGGTGGAAGCAGCCAGCGGCGCCGGCGCCATCCAGCGCGTGGCCTCGGGCACGCATGACCTGGGCTTTGCCGACCTGGCTGCGCTGATGGAGTTCCATGCCAACAACCCCGATGCGCCGATCAAGCCGGTGGCCATCATGGTGATCTACAACACCACGCCGGCATCGGTGATGGCGCTGAAGAAATCGGGCATCACCAAGGCCAGCGACCTGACTGGCAAAAAGATGGGCGCGCCGATTTTTGACGCGGGCCGCCGCACCTTCCCAATCTTCGCGCAGGCCAATGGCGTAGGCGCCGTGCAGTGGAGCACGATGGACCCACCACTGCGCGAAACCATGCTGGTGCGCGGCGATCTGGATGCCGTCACCGGCTACACCTTCACCAGCCTGCTCAACCTGGAGGCGCGTGGCGTCAAGGCCGAGGACGTGGTGGTGCTGCCCTACGCCACCCATGGCGTGCAGCTCTACGGCAACGTCATCATCGCCAGCCCCAAGCTGATTGCAGAAAAGCCCGAAGCGGTGCGCGCCTTCCTCAAGGCGTTTGCCAAGGGCGCCAAGGAGGCGATTGCCGATCCGCAGGCCGCCATTGCCTCGCTCAAGGCCAAGGATGGTCTGGTCAATGTGCCGCTGGAGGTAAAGCGCCTCAAGCTCACCATCGACACCGCCATCGACGGCAAGGGCGCGCGTGAAGAAGGCTTTGGCCAGCTGCGCACCGAGCGCCTGGGCCAGATGGCCGAGCAGGTCGCCAAGGCCTATGAAACCAAGAACCCCGTGCCCGCCCAAGCAGTCTGGAACGGCAGCTTTCTGCCCAGCGCTGCCGAGCTGGACATCCTCCCCAAGCGCTGATCTTGCCGCCTGCAGGGCGCTGCCTGCGCCCTGCCCTTTTGAAGACGATTGCACCCTATGACGGCCTCCCTCCAAGACCCTGCCTTTGTTGAGTTTCGTGATGTCTGGCTAGCTTACAACGATGAGTTGCAGGCCAAGAACCAGTTCGCTGTCGAAGCCATTGACCTGCAAGTGCGCCGTGGCGAGTTCATCGCCATCGTCGGCCCCTCGGGCTGCGGCAAATCCACCTTCATGAAGCTGGCCACCGGCCTGCGCATGCCCAGCATTGGCAAGATCCGCATCGATGGCCAGCCCGTCACCGGCCCGCTCAAGATATCGGGCATGGCCTTCCAATCGCCATCGCTCTTGCCCTGGCGCACCACGGTCGACAATGTGCTGCTGCCGCTGGAGATTGTGGAGCCGCACCGCAGCCAGTTCAAGGCCCGGCGCAAAGAATACGAAGACCGCGCCCGCCGCCTGCTGCAAAAGGTGGGCCTGGGCGGGTATGAAGATAAATTCCCCTGGGAGCTGTCCGGCGGTATGCAGCAGCGCGCCAGCATCTGCCGCGCTCTGATCCATGAGCCCAAGATGCTGCTGCTCGACGAGCCCTTTGGCGCCCTCGATGCCTTCACCCGCGAGGAGCTGTGGTGCATCCTGCGCGATCTGCATGCCGAGCAGCAGTTCAACGTCATCCTCGTCACGCATGACCTGCGCGAATCCGTCTTCCTGGCCGACTCCATCTATGTGATGAGCAAGAGCCCCGGCCGCTTTGTGGTGCGCCGCGATATCGACATTCCCCGCCCGCGCGATCTGGAGCTGACCTACACCAAGGAGTTCAGCGACATCGTGCATGAGCTGCGCGGCCACATCGGTGCCATGCGCAAGACCGGCACCGTGATCAACCAGTAAGCGCCCAGGCCCAACCATCTATGTACAAGCTCAACAACCCCAAGCTCGAACGCTGGTCGCCCTGGCTGCTGCTGGCCGCCGTGGTCATCCTCTGGCAAATCATCTGCTCGGCCTTCCAGGTGTCGGAATTTATCTTCCCAAGCCCCTTGCTGATCTGGCAGCAGTTTCTGGAGTTCCACACCACCATCGCCGCCCATGCCTGGCGCACCTTCTGGGTCACCATGGTGGGCTTTGGCATTGCCATCGTCGTTGGCGTGCTGCTGGGCTTTGTCATCGGCAGCTCGCGCCTGGCCTATGCCGCCGTCTACCCGCTGATGACCGCCTTCAACGCGCTGCCCAAGGCCGCGTTTGTGCCCATCCTCGTGGTCTGGTTTGGCATCGGCATTGGCCCGGCCATCCTTACCGCGTTCCTGATCAGCTTCTTCCCCATCATGGTCAACATCGCCACCGGCTTGGCCACCTTGGAGCCGGAGCTGGAAGATGTCTTGCGCGTGCTCGGCGCCAAACGCTGGGATGTATTGATGAAGGTCGGCCTGCCCCGCTCGCTGCCCTACTTCTACGCCTCGCTCAAAGTAGCCATTACCTTGGCCTTTGTCGGCACCACCGTGTCCGAGATGACCGCCGCCAACGAAGGCATTGGCTACCTGCTGATCTCCGCCGGCTCCTCTATGCAAATGGGCCTGGCCTTTGCGGGCCTGCTGGTGGTGGGCGCGATGGCGATGGTGATGTACGAGCTGTTCAGCTTGGTAGAAAAGCGGACAACCGCCTGGGCGCACCGAGGTGGCGACAACCGCTGATGCGGTATTGCTGATCTGCCGATTCCAGTCGATATCTGCCAATACCTGGCAGACCAAAGCGAAGGGGCCAAGTGAATGAACTGGCCCCTTTGTGTTTTGGAGGAAGACTCGCGCTAGATTTGCACCGCGCGGCCGATGAACTGGATCGGCCCCGTCGGCTTGCCAATCGGCGATCCGCCCGCTGGCTCCAAGGTCAGCTCAAACAGCTGGTTGGGCTGCAGCGGTGGCAGCTTGTCAACGGGCACCTCAATCGCTTCACCTGGTTTGACAAGGCCCAGCGATACCGGGGCGCTCCAGCTGTCGGCCTTGGTCCAGAACTGCAGGGATTTCTCAGCCGGCACGGCATCCGTGCCCAGGGGCACCAAGCGCAAACGGTCTGCAGCCTGCGCCTGCACCAGCCAGCCCGGGGCCTGGCTTTGCGGCGCGGCCAGCACGACAAAGTAGCGTGCGGGCGCGGGCGCTGCGGCATCGCCCAGCACCAGCACACCGGCCAGCACGGCGGCGGCTGCAAAACCGCTGCCCGCCAGGCCGCGCCATAGCGCCAGGCTGTCCCAATCCCACCAGCGGCGCTGCGCTACGGCGGCGGCGCGCTGCGGTTCGGCTGCCGGCCACAGGCTGGCAGTAATGCGCGGCCACAGGCCCATGCTGGGCTCTTGCGGCGGCGCCAACCGGGTTAAGGGCTGCAGGCGCTGCTCCCAGGCATCCACGGCAACGCGCAATTCTGGGTCGTGCGCCAGGCGGTCTTCGATCGCGCGGCGCTGTGCGGCGTCCTGCGTACCCAGCACGTACTGGCCAGCAAGGGTCTGCAGGTCGTCAGGGGTGTCGCCATCAGGCGGCAAAGTGTTTGGGGTATCGGCGCTCATTGCATGCATTCCCGCAGGGCGCGTAGGCCCCGCTGTATCCAGGCTTTGACGGTTCCCAGCGGGGCCTGCACCCGCGCTGCAATCTCACTGTGGCTGCAACCATCTACATAGGCATGCAGCAGGCATTCGCGGCGCTGTGGCTCCAGGCCATCCAGGCACTGGCCCAGGCGGCCCAGCTGGGCCTGGCGGGTCAAGGCGTCGCCTTCTTCCTGCCAGGCGGCCATCGCGGCACTGGCTTCATGCGCTGCGGCCGTGGGCTCATCCAGCGCGCTTTCGCGGGCGCTGCTGCGCACCCGGTTCAATGCTGCGTGCCTAACAATGCTATAGATCCAGCCTCTAGCCGCACCACGTGCGGCATCAAAACTGTGCGCCTTGCTCCAGATCGACACAAAGGCATCGTGCAGCACATCCTCTGCGGCAGCGCGGCTGCGCACAATGCGCATCGCCACCCCCAGCAGATAACGCGACTCTTGCTCATAGATACGCTGCAGCGCATGTCGGTCGCCACGCGCGCAAGCTTCTAGCGCCAAAGCATGGTCAAAATTGTCGTCGGTCACAGAAGCGGCAGGCGGCATGAAGGCAATCCACGAAGAAGGAAAGGGGAGGAAATCCTTCTTCGAGTGTAGCCGCTATAAAACAGAAACTTACATTGGCTTCCAGAAGATGTAGTCAGCTTGGTACTGCACCACCGTCTTTTGGCCCTTTTGTGCAGGCGTGCAAGGCTTGTCCGCCGGTGCCACACCGCCCTTCAATGCCACGCGCTGGATGTGGCTCACACCCACCAAGGCACCGCTGCCCATTGCTGGGTTAGCCTTCACCAATTGGTACGGCAGGTTGCCGGCACCTGCTGGCGCCACGGCCAGCTGCGTTGCCGTCAGCTTGGAACCGTCATTTGCTTCCCAGGTAGCTGGTGGGCCGTAGTAGCGGCCAACCGACTTGCCTGCGCGATCCTTCAGCACCGCGTCCGGGCCCACAAACACCCATTCGGTCTGGCCGGCTGCATTGGCCTTGTCGCGGCATTCGTAGGTGATGTCACCGCTACCTACCGTCTCCCAAGCCACCTTGTGGCCGGCTGGCACCTGGATGGTTGCTGGCAGCGAAGCCTGCGAGAAAGCCATTTCCTTTTTCTGCATCGAGCCGCAAGCGGTGAGCAGGCCGATAGAGGCAACTGCGGTGGCGATGGCGGCGATACGGGGTGCTGTGCGAGAGGTCAACATACGAGTTCTCCTAAGTTAGGGGGACAGGACGAGAGTGAAAACAGCGCTAAATAATGTGCTGTTAGTGGTACTAGTCGCCAGATGCGCGTATGGATGCAGTGGGTGCAAAAATTTTTTTGCGCTGTCTGCATCGCTACCCTGCTCTCCCTCTTTGCCACCTCTTTACAAGCGTTTCCATCTTTGTTGAATCCATTGCGCTGCCCGCTGCGTATTCCAAACAGCCGCAACGTTTTCCGGCTGAACATCCACACGCAAGGAGCAACTCATGGCCTCGATTCAAAGTACCCGCAAACTGGTCTCTTATGGCATGGCATTCATGGTGGCAAGCACATCCATGGCAGCGATCGCCAAAGACGTGATGGTGGGCGGCGCGCCCATGCTGCCCACCAAGGACATCATCGACAACGCCGTCAACTCCAAGGACCACACCACCTTGGTAGCAGCAGTCAAGGCAGCTGGCCTGGTAGAGACCCTGAAGGGCCCAGGCCCCTTCACCGTGTTTGCCCCCACCAACGAGGCATTTGCGGCCCTGCCCGCCGGCACCGTAGACAGCCTGCTCAAGCCCGAGAACAAGGCCATGCTGACCACCGTGCTGACCTACCACGTCGTCCCCGGCAAGTGGGATGCAGCAGCCATCAGCAAGATGATCAAAGACGGCAAGGGCATGGCCAGCATCAAGACCGTCAGCGGCGGCACCTTGGTGGCCAAGAGCCAGGGCTCCAAGATCATGCTGACGGACGAAAAAGGTGGCATGGCCACCGTCACCATCCCTGATGTCTACCAATCGAATGGCGTGATCCACGTGATCGACAAGGTGCTGCTGCCTAAATAAGGGCGGAGTGGATGCAGCCGCTGCGATGCATGCAGGGCTGCTGACACTGGGCATTTACTAAGAATGGAGCTGCAGGCTGCCGCATGGCGGCTGCAGCTTTTTGCATTGCGGGCCTTGCACCGCGCTGGCCTGCCCGGCCCCGGCTGCAATGCGCCATACGTTTAAAGACTGCCTCCGCAACCAACCAAGCCTCGGTGTAAACACCAAACAGCGCTAAACCATCCACCACCGGTACAGCCAGCACCCCAAGCCTGGAGTACAGTGGGCGCCATCCTGCGGCGCTGGCAACCCTGGCGCCCGCGTCACATAACTTGCCCCGCCCCCCTTGCATGCCGATCTCCTTCACGCCCATTAAGGCCGCCAACTCCCTAGCAGACCAAGTGGCCCAGGCGCTGGAGGCCAGCATTCGGCAAGGGCAAATGCAACCAGGCGACCGCTTGCCGACAGAGCTGCTGCTGGTGGCACAGTTTGGGGTGAGCCGCACAGTAGTGCGAGAGGCCCTATCCCGCCTCAAATCCAGCGGCCTGGTCGCCTCCCGCCAAGGCAGCGGCGTCTTTGTACAAGCTCCCCGGGCCGAACCGCTGGACCTGGAAAAAGGCCATGCTGCCTCGCAAGAGGCCGTCATCCAAATCGTAGAAGTGCGCCGCGCGCTAGAAGCCGAAGTGGCAGAACTAGCGGCCGCCCGCCGCAGCACCGCCGATCTGCGCCGCATCCGCGCGGGCGTCAAGGCATTGGCCAAAGCCGTGGCCGACGGTAAAGACGGCGTAGCCGAAGACGTCGCCCTGCACCGCGTCATCGCCCAGGCCTCCGGCAACCCCTTTCTGCTGAGTACCTTGGATTACCTGTCGCAGGTGCTGGCGGGTGCGACGCGCATCACCCGCGCCAATGAGGCGCGGCGGCAGGACTTTGCTACTGCGGTGACGCAAGAGCATGCGCGGATTGTGGAGGCGATTGAGGCTGGGGACCCGGCGGCTGCGCGTGCGGCAGCTACAGCGCATATGAATAACGCGATTGACCGGATCCGGCAGGCGGATCCGGCGTTTTGGCGGCAGGATGGGGAGCGGTTGGCGAAGGTGTTGTTGGGGGGGAGCCGGTGAGGATTTCTAGCGCTGGACTCAAACCTACTTAGGAAACCTATTTTCAGCGGTCGCCGACAGTGTGACCGACCAAGCGTGCTCAAGCTGAGGTCCAAAATCGACCATTTAGTTCACCGGCCCACTCTAGGTGATAACGGCAATTTTCTGATTTACATCCGTGCGAGGTCCGCGATTTTACATGTTTGTTTTCCAACGTAGATATCCAGACGTTCTGCGATGAAACAAATAATTCATTGATAGTGATAGTAAGCCGTGTCAGATTCCAATCATGGCCTTTCGGATAGCCGGTAGTAATTCTTCCTCGACCTCGCCGCCTTCGATTTTAGCGGTTGCGTTGTTAGCAAGAAGTACCGTTGCAGATGCCGACCCGATAGCGATGCGAAACTGCAGCTTCTCTAATATGTGTGGTCTATTTCCTGTTATTTTCTGACAAGCCTCACGTACATCTTTATCGCCCTTAATTACTACCTTTGCGGTAGCGCTGTCTTCCAACTTCAGGCCACCAACTTGGATAGAAGAAATTGTCAACATGCCCCCAAATGTCTGTTGAATTCCCTCAGCCCATTTCAGAACATCAACACTCAAAGGCGCAAGACTCACTGAAAAGTCGCTCGCCTCTATCAACTCGCTTAGAAGTTGCTGCACCGACCTCGACGGATCAATCAATTCGAGACCAGGCCATGTCGCGGTGGCTCTAAAGGCTGTTTGACGATACTCCAACCGTTCAAACGTGACTTCCTTACCAAATGGGTCTGAGACCGTTTCTTGAAATTCAAAACGTTCAATGTATCGTGCCTCGAGGAAGTCATCTCGTATTCGATCAAGCAGAAATCCACTACGGTTTTCCAACTTAAAGCTGTTTTGACGCATACTCTTCGACAAACTTCTAATAGCGACTGGCCAATCCGCTTCTAGCCACCTATAGCGCGTCATGATGCTGCCGCCATTTTTGTGGGCGACCCGTCCACAGACTCGTCTTGATTATCCGCCTGAATTTTCGCTTCTAATGCTGCACGATTAGAACGCATATCAGATAAAACGTCTTGGGCAGTCTTTTCAATAAGTTTCGTTAGAAGCTCTCGCTCTAAATCTGTAACGGGCCTTGAGGACTTAGTGTGACCACCCTCTTGAAAACGATACACTCCCTTGATAGCCAATCTGAAATCTTTACCATTTTCTCCATCTTGAAACTCTGCATGAAGATGATTTTTGTCGTATGGCGGTGAAATTTGCAGCCCCTTCCAGGTCACCGATGTGATGAAGAAACCACGCTTCTTGAGCGCTTGGTACTCAGGTGCTGCAATAAGATTTTCCCCACTCATACCCATACTACGGACCACGACAAGCATAGTGCGTTCCACTTCAGCACGCTCGTCTTCGTCGAGTTCGGCCGGTTCATCTGTATCACTCTGTGGTTTGCTCGGAGCAATCTTTAGATTGGTCACTCCATTTAGCTTATGCCCGGCCATCTCTGACATAATGCGTGTAAAAAACGTATTACGCTCATCGGCGGTGAATTCGGGATCTAGCGCGATAGCGTTACGTATCAAGGGAGCACGGCGATTACATTCTATTCGTCCAGTTAAATTTTCTACGACTCGCTTTGCCTTATCGCTAGCCGGAAAGCGGATAATTGTTTGACCTGCCTCATGAGCAAAGGAAAAAGTCGCATCTTGACGGGTACGCTGAATCAATCGAGTACGAGAGTAGTCAATTTCGTCATATTCAAGATTCATCACTACTGCACTAGCACCTTTGTTATGAGAGTCGACCTTTTCGGATTTGCCCACTTCAATTTGGTACTCAGATACAACAGCACGTATGTCATTAAGTGGAACCTCTCCCTCGAGCACAATGAACGTTGTCTTCTCATTTCTCCGCGAGGTCTCTCTACGACTAATGAGATCAGTAACCTCGTAGTAAGTATGCGGAAGTGTTGAAATTGACTCAACCAAATCGTCTCGAGTGTCATGTAATGAGTAGAAGACTCCTCTCTCGCTGGCAAGCTCACGAAGTACGGTTTCCGTCAGACGTTGCTTTGCAGAAGCCAGCAAGTCATGGATATCCTTGTCTGTCGCATATAACTGCGCAAGCTGTTCACTCATAGTCCATTCCTATTTCAATCTGAGAAAATCGCGTGCGTACCTGCGCAATACTGGAGAACTGAATCTCTGAAACTCTTTGCGCCAAACTTGTGTCTTCTGCGCCCGCGGCAAGTCCTTCAATGTATGTCTGAACAGTTTTTCGAAACTTCGGCATCGCATAAGCGGAAGCATCAAGCATCTTGATCTCTACGCTCACATCCTTCTCAAACACCTGATAATGTCGAAGGTAGTCAAATAGGTAAGTAAACTCATCACTTGACTCCCCTTTCCCCCGGTAAAAAAGCACCAATCCTCGCTTACCAGGCGACTCAGGATGCACGAATTCCAAAACAATCAGTTTAGACGTAAGCATCTCTAAAGTTGCAGATTTTGCTTTGTCCATCTGCAAGTTTTTTTTGCGCGCGAGCTGAGGATAGTAATATTTACAATGCTGCGGGGCTGGAAGCTTACTTCCACTGCGACGACCCCGCATCTGCACAATTTCGTACCGCACATTGTCCAACCAGTAGATGTCTTCGGGACCAAGAACTACTATCTTCGAGCCACGGGGAATGTCCAACTTAACGGATTGAAGCGCCCTTAAGTTTTCGTTGAAGTCCTTGTCATACTCACCATCATGGTTGTAGATAAAAAGAAGACCTGCAATAGCAGGGGTCTGGCCTTTGTGGACATAAAGGTCTTGCCACTCCTCACTAACCTCTGCACAAGCAACTTGCTTGGCCAAGCTTTCAAGTGCCCCCTTCAGCTTAGGTAGAACGATAGAGCTTCGTGCATAGCTTTTAAGATCACACTGCAAGAATGTACGCTGTTGAGTATATGGTTCGTCATAGTAAAAGACGACGTCTGAAGGATGGGTTTTCACCTCATGTACATCTGGGTTTACGCATGCCCAGTTGTGATTCATTGGGCCAGTGCGCTCCCAAAAAAATTCAGAGAACAACTCAGATGAAAGCATCTCCGCCATTGTGGCGATATTTCCAGTTTCAGCCATCTAAAAGGCCTTTCCTCAAGAGTTTATATTTATATCGTACCGGAGGCAGATGACGGCTACCTGCCTTATAAAATTTAAACGATATTTATCAGAAAATACAAAATGGCAAGACCGAAGCAATAAATCACTTTATTACACAGGTAGCGACAGAGGTAAACCACTCAGCAAAACTACTCCAAGGAAAAGTTCTTACTAATACGATTAGGTGCAATAAGCAAAAAACTCCCGGCACCCAGCTTTCGATATGAGAAATAGGCCGATACAGCCTAGGGTTTTTCCCGCGCTGTAGAGCATCCCATTCCGCATCGTAAGGACTTATAGGCAAGCGCTTTTCGATGTCTTGCACCACTTGCCGCAGTGTTCAGATTTTTGTATGAGTTGATTATGTTGTACCAGAAGAGAGTCAACATACATCCTGCCAAAGCCAATAACCACATATAGTCGACTGGCTCCGTCTTAGAGGTCAGATAACCGACGAATGCGAGAATTGCAGAGTTCACGCTTAAGAAGTATGTATTCGCGGCAGTACGACGCTGACTAATACGATCAGCCATCTCAACATACAATTTGTACTGATCTAATAGGTGACTATGCCACTTGTCATTGACCGGATATATCTGGCCTTCCGATAGCTCATTCCAGAGCTTCGCCTGTGGGACATCAGGCATTAACGACCACCATGAATGAGAGCCTTCAAGTTCTCCCACGTCCAGTCGTACATTTTGTCGCTCGCTGATGCCGTCGTTGGCTTAGTACAAGCCTTGTCTTTATAGCCCTTAAGCAAGAAATACGGCTTCTTCAATTCCTTTGCAATTTTCAACTCTTCAGCCACCCCAGCAGCAGCGTGAGTACTTTGACCGCACAGTATGCATACCACATCCACATTGCTGATCTTCCGGCGGACCTTAGTGATCCAGTCACCATCCATATGCTCCTTAACCGACGAGTCCCAAATATCGAATGGCGTATCTGAATGTTTCGACTGCCCTACCAAGAGCATCTTGAGGTCAGCATCGTTATCGAAGTCAAAGCTCACGAACAGCTTTTTGCGTGCCATGTCAGTTGTCTCATAAGTAGTGAAGTACAGAAGGATACATGATGTTGCTAAATGCATCTTTAAAAACATCTTGAGCGCTCCATCTCACTCCAGCATTGCAAGCTTTGCCTTCTCTGCAAGAGTTCGCCTATCTAGGACTCATGACCCTCGATCTCCGGACAGCCAGCCATGGCATTGCATTGCATTCCGCTGTGGACGAGATCATTTGTTTAAGCAAAAGCTAACGCTACTAATGAGGGCAACGCAGTGAATTTATCGCGGTTGTCTGCAGCAAATGGAAATACATCCAGCATATTTTTCCCTTTAGCAGCTGATGACCTCAGAGACTTCATCAATAAAGCTAGCCATCTAGCAACTCGGGCGCTTATTCAGCGATCACCTCAGCCCAAGAACTTGCACGAATCCCTCGCCTCCCCCCACTCCCGCACCCCAACAAGGCAAACTCTGACGCCCACCCCCTTCCCCGCAGCCGCAGAATTTGCCCATGCTCGCTGCTTCTGCATCTGCCAACGCCCCACCCGCTGACGTCATCACGCTGACCGACAAAGGTCTGTACTGCGCGGCTGGGGATTTTTTTATTGATGCCTGGAAGCCGGTACACCGCACCTTTGTCACCCACGGCCACTCGGACCATGCCCATGTGGGGATGGGCGAGTACTACTGCAGCACAACCAGCGAACCAATTTTGCGATGGCGGCTGGGGGAGCAGAACATCCATGCGCTGCCGTTTGGGCAGTCGATCACGATGGGGGAGGTGCAGGTATCGCTGCACCCGGCGGGGCACATTCTTGGTTCCGCCCAGGTGCGGGTTCAGCACGGGGATGCGGTGTGGGTGTTCACGGGCGACTTCAAGCGCGAGCCGGATCCGACCTGCGAGGCGTTTGAGCTGCTGCGCTGCGACACACTGATTTGCGAGGCGACCTTTGCCTACCCGGTGTACGCCTGGCCCACGATAGCCCATGAGGTCGAACGCATTGAGCGCTGGGTGGCGCATTGCAAGGAGCAGGGCAAGGCGGCAGTGCTGTACGCCTACAGCTTGGGCAAGGCCCAGCGGGTGCTGGCAGGCTTGACTGGCAAGCTGGATGCGCCCGTGTTGCTGCATGGCGCGATGGCGCGTGGCACCGATATTTACCGGCAGGCGGGCATTGCGCTGGCCGCTACCGAGATGGTGGCCGATGTGCCCGTCGATACAGACTTTGCTGGCCGCATGGTGCTGGCACCGCCCTCTGCGCAAGACTCTGCCTGGCTCAAGCGCTTTAAACAGGTGGAGCAAGGCTTTGCCTCGGGCTGGATGCTGCTGAGGGGCAACCGGCGGCGGCGCAATATGCAGCGCGGCTTTGTCATATCGGACCATGCCGATTGGCAGGAACTCGTCGACACGATTACCGAGTGCGGCGCCCAGCGGGTGCTGGCCACCCATGGCAATACCGATGCGCTGATCCCCTACCTGCAGAGCCTGGGCATACAGGCGGAGCGCCTGCGTACCGCCTATGGCGATGAAGAGGAGGCGGCGGAATGAACCGCTTTGTGGCGCTGTACCAGCTGCTGGACGAGGCATCCGGGACCCGCGACCGCGAGCTGGCGCTGCAGCAGTACTTTGCCGGCGCCACTGCCGCCGAGGCGACCTGGGCGGTGTATGTGCTGAGCGGCGGCAAGGTGAACACCGGCAAGAACCGGCTGGCCACCACCACCGAGCTGCGTACCTGGGTGAGCGAGCTGACTGCCCTACCGTTGTGGCTGGTGGAAGAGAGCTACCGCCAGGTGGGCGATTTGGCGGAGACCTTGTCGCTCTTGGTGGCGGCTTGGCAAAAGCAGGGTATTAACCATCCTGAGCTTGCTGGTTCGGCTGGCACAGCCGTTGCCCCCGATGCCGATGCGCCCTGGCATGCATCCCTGCTAGGCGCCACTTTTAAAACCCCCGACAACGACAGCCGCTTGGACGAATGGACCGAACAGTTTTTGCTGCCGCTGGTGGCCGCTGATGCCGAGCAGCGCAAGCGTGCGATCCAACAAGCCTGGCAGCAGCTGGATACCCCTTCGCGCCTAGTCTTTAACAAGCTGCTGACCGGATCGCTGCGCGCTGGCGTTAACAAGCGCAGCCTGCAAAACAGCCTGGCGCCCTTGGTGGGGATATCTGCCGCCGATATGGCGCACCGCATGGTCGGCGAATGGCTGCCCAGCGCCCAAGCCTATGAGACCTTGATGGACCCGGAAACCAGCGCGCAGCTGCTCGATAAGCCCTACCCCTTCTACCTCGCCTCCCCCTTGCCGCAAGAGCCAGAAGCCTTGGGCGACCCCAAGGACTGGCTGGCCGAATGGAAGTGGGATGGCATCCGCGTGCAGCTAGTGCGCCGCCAGGGCCATGCGCCCTATTTGTGGTCGCGTGGTGAGGAAAGGCTGGACGGCCGCTTTCCGGAGCTGGAGGCCGCCGCTGCACTGCTGCCGCGCGACATGGTGCTGGATGGCGAGCTGCTCGCCTGGGATTACGAGCAGAACAAGCCGCTGTGCTTTGTGGCGCTGCAAAGCCGCATTCAAAAACGCAAGCCTTCTGCCAAGCTGATGCAGACCGTGCCGGCGCGTATTTTGTTTTATGACCTGCTGGAGTGTGATGGCGAAGACCTGCGCGCCCAGCCGCTGGAGCAGCGCCGCGTCAAGCTGGAGCGGATCATCCACCACGCTGCACTGCCGGCGCTGGGCATATCGCCCCAACTGCCGTTTGACAGCTGGGATGCCCTGCCTCCGTTGCGCAATTCCGCCGCCGAGCGCAATGCCGAGGGGCTGATGCTCAAGGCGCTGGCCTCCCCCTACAAGGAAGGCCGGCGCCGGGGCGATTGGTGGAAGTGGAAGGTGGACCCGTTCAGCATTGACGCGGTACTTATTTATGCCCAAAGCGGCAGCGGCCGCCGCAGCACCTTGCACACCGACTACACCTTTGCGGTGTGGAGCGGCGATGCGCTGGTGCCCGTCGCCAAGGCCTACTCGGGCCTGACCGATGTGGAGATTTTGCGGCTGGACAAATGGATCCGCAGCCACACGGTGGAGCGCTTTGGGCCGGTGCGCTCTGTCACGCCCAGCCTCGTGTTTGAGATTGCGTTTGAAGGCGTGAACCGCTCCACCCGCCACAAGTCTGGCGTGGCGGTGCGGTTTCCGCGCATCTTGCGCTGGCGCGAGGACAAGACCGCGCAAGACGCCGACCAGCTGAGCGCCTTGCTGGAGTTGGCCGATGGCTGAGTTGAATGACACCACGGCCCCCAGCGACCGCGCAATGCAGCGTGCGGCCAAGCGCTGGCGTGACTGGTTGAAGGAGCAGGACATTGGCGCGGCTGTCTTCCAGCAGCAGGCCTGGCGAGCCTATGCGGATGGGCACAGCGGATTGATATCGGCGCCCACGGGGCGGGGCAAGACTTTGGCGGCGCTAGGGGGCCCGTTGATGCAGGCGATGGCCGAGGCTGAGACGCCTGAAGGCCGTGCAGCACATGGGCCGCGCATGCTCTGGGTAACGCCCCTGCGCGCCCTGGCCAGCGACACCCGCGAGCGCATTACCGGCCCCGTAGCAGCCGTGCTGCCCCACTGGCAAGTGGCGATGCGCACAGGCGATGCCACATCGCGTGACAAGCGCCTGACCGACAACGGCAAGGCGCAGCTGGTGGTGATTACGCCCGAATCCCTGGCGCTGCTGCTGAGCCATGAGCGCAGCCGCGAGCAGTTCAGCCAGCTGCGCTGCATTGTGGTGGATGAGTGGCATGAGCTATTGCCCAGCAAGCGCGGGGTGCTGCTGCAGTTGAACCTGGCTCGCATCCAGGCGCTGGCACCTGGCGCGCAGGTCTGGGGCCTGTCGGCGACGATTGGCAATCTGCAAGAGGCCAGCGATGTGCTGCTGAGCGCCTGGCAGGTGAAGGAGCCGGCACTGGTTCAGGATATGCGGCCCAAGCCCTTCCACCTGCACAGCATTACGCCGCCCCTGGGCACGCGCATGCCCTGGGCGGGGCACTTGGGCCTGGCCAATTTGGGTGAGGTGGCCAAGCTGGTGTTTAGCGCCCCCAGCACCATTGTGTTTACCAATACCCGCGCGCAGGCCGAGCTGTGGCACACGGCGCTGGCGAGCATCTGGCCAGAAGATGCCGACACTTTGGCGATCCACCATGGCTCGCTGGACCAGGGCGTGCGGCAGTCGGTAGAGCAGCGCCTGCGCGCAGGCACTTTGCGCTGCGTGGTGGCGACCAGCAGCCTGGATTTGGGCGTGGACTTCCCGGCAGTAGAACGGGTGATCCAGATTGGTGGCGCACGATCCGTCGCCCGCATGGTGCAGCGCGCCGGCCGCGCCAAGCACCGGCCTGGTGCTGCCGTGCATGTGGAGGCCGTTGCCACCCAGGCGATGGACCTGGCCGAGTTTGCTGCCGTGCGCGAGCTGGCCGAGGCGCAGGTGTATGAGCGGCGCGATCCGCTGCGCCTGTGCTTTGATGTGCTGAGCCAGCACGCGATGAGCGCGGCGCTGGCGGGTGGGTTCCGCCCGCCGGAGTTGCTGGCGGAGGTAAGGCGCACAGCGGCATTTCGTGATTTGAGCGATGCCCAGTGGCAATCGGTGCTGGCGTTCTTGCAGCATGGCAGCGATTCGCTGGTGCAATATCCGCAGTACGAACGCCTGCACTGCGAGGATGGGCTGTGCCAGCCGGCCAATACGGGGGTGGTGCGCATGCACCGCATGTCGATTGGCACCATCACCGCCCACGGGGCCGTCAATGTGCAGTACCTGCGCGGCGCGCGGTTGGGTTCGGTCGAAGAGGCGTTTATCGCCCGTTTGAGCGCTGGCGATGTGTTTAACTTTGCCGGCCGCAGCCTGGTGCTGGTGCGGTTGGAGAACCAAACCGCCTGGGTGCGCCGCAGTGCCGAGGTGGGCCTACTGACCCCTGCATGGGCCGGATCGTTGATGCCCATGTCCTCATCCCTGGGCGAGCGCATGCAACAGCTGCTAAGCACCGCCGCTGCCAGCCCAGCCGCCGATGACGCTCCCCATGCCCGCGAGCTGCAATGGCTGCAGCCGCTGCTGCAGCTGCAAAGCCAGCGCTCGCTGGTGCCAGGTGCGGACCAGCTGCTGATTGAGCAAGTAGGCAACAACCAAGCCGCCAAGGCCGCGCCGCTGTTTGTCTACCCCTTTGCCGGCCGGGTGGCGCATGAGGGGCTGGCGGTGCTGATTGCCACGCGCTTGGCCCACATCCAGCCCAACACCTTTGCCTGGGCCTGCAACGAGATCGGGCTGATGATCCAGCCCACCTTGCCCATCGACGCGAATGCGGTGGACTGGACAGAGATTTTTAAGCTCGATGGTTTGGATACCGACCTGCGCTCGGCCGTGAACTTTAGCGAGCTGGCACGCAAGCGCTTTAAAGAGATTGCGCAGATTGCCGGCCTGGTGCAATCCAAGGTGCCGGGCAAAAAGAGCCGGGCAAGTGATAGGCAATTGCAGGTATCGGCCAGCCTGCTGTTTGATGTGCTGAGCAAGTACGACCCCGAGCATTTGCTGCTGCGCCAGGCCCGGCAAGAGGCGCTGGACCAGGAGCTGCACCTGCCGACCATGCAAAGGCTGCTGGGCAGTATGGCGGTGCGGCAGATTGCATTGCGCTTTCCGGCCAAACACACGCCCTTCTCGTTCGGGCTGTGGGCGGAGAGCTTTCGCGGCCAGCTCAGCAATGAGACCTGGCAAGACAAGGTGCGCCGCATGGCCACCCAGCAAGAGCGCCAGATCCCTGGCGAAACCACCCACCGAAAAGCGGCGCCACACCCGGGCGGACGCAAACCGGGAGCGGCCAGCCGTGCGCGCCGCCCCCGACAACCAGAGGATTCTTCTTGATGGCAGGCACGCACTCCGCTCAGCTCTTCTCTCCGATTCAAGTTTCCCCGTCGCCGCAAGACCATGTCGCCGCCAGCATTGCCGGCATGGAGTTTTTGGTACTGGCCGAGCGGGCGCTGTTCTGGCCCCAGGAGAGCATGCTGATCATTGCGGATTTGCACCTGGGCAAGAGCGATATCTTTAGGCGCCGGGGGGTGGCAGTGCCGCTGGAGGTGCAACGCCAAGACCTGTTGCGCCTGCACCAGATTCTGCAAAAGTGGCAGCCGCAAGAGCTGGTGATTCTGGGCGATTTTGTGCATGGCCGCTTTATTGGCGAAGACACTTTTCAGCTGTGGCAAAACCTGCGCCGCGCCAACCTCAAGACCCGCTTTCTACTGACCCGTGGCAACCATGACCGCTATCTGCAGACGGAGGCCTTGCTGCTGGATGATGTGCAGACCCATCTGCCCCGCCACCAAGTGCTGATGAGCCATGAGCCGATGGGCCCGGGCGTCCACCACTTTGCGCTCAATATCCACGGCCATGTCCACCCGGCCATGCGGGTGCCGCAGCTGCGCAAACGCCTGCCTTGCCTGGCCTACTCGGCCCCTTATCTGAACCTGCCGGCGTTCTCGGAGTTCACCGGATCTGGGCCGATGGCCGTACAGCCGCTGCATGCCTGGCTGTTTGCCGATGAAAGCCAGGCGCCGGTGGCGGTGTACTGAGGCCGCTCTGCCGCGCCCCGTTCCCACACCGGGCGGCTAAATCCTGTCGGCCCCAACCCCTCGCCAACCAAGTCTGGCGCGTGTTTGCGCAGATCCGCCGATGCTGCTACCAGCGAAGCGCGCACGGTCTGCTTCGCGTTTGGACTACAAACTTTTCCTGGGCAAAAAGCAGAATGAAAGCCTTATCTAACAAGGAATAGCAATGGTTACCACCACATACGTAGAGGACGACAGAATCGTCGCTGGCGCCGTACCACGCGCTATCGCAGGCAACAGTGAAAGTGCGGTCTCCTGGGCCGCCATTTTTGCGGGCGCCTTGGCAGCTGCGGTGTTGTCGCTGCTGCTGTTTATGCTCGGCATTGGCCTGGGTCTGTCATCGGTGTCGGTCTGGTCCGGCCGAGGGGCAGATGGCGAAGCGATTGGTTGGGGCGCAGTGGCCTGGCTGGTGTTTACGCAGCTGGCATCTGCGGGTGTCGGTGGCTATATTGCGGGCCGCCTGCGCACCAAGTGGCAAGGCGTACACACCGATGAGGTGTACTTCCGCGACACGGCACACGGCTTTCTGTCCTGGGCACTGGCAACCATGCTGATGGTGGCGGTGGCCGGTTCGCTGGCAGGCGCTGCGATCACCGGCACGGCCAAGGCAGCGGGTGCCGTGGTGAGCGGTGCAGCCCAAGTGGTGGGCGGTGCTGCCAGTGGTGCAACGGGCGTGATTGGTGGTGCAGCTTCCGCCGCGCTGACCGGTGCTGCCGGCGTGACTGCGGGCAAGGCGAATGAATCGGGCTCGGACCTGAACTACTGGATCAACAGCCTGCTGCGCCAAGGTGGCCCTACCGAGCAGCAAAAGCAGGACATGAAGGACGGCGCGCAAAACGTCGCTCAAAAGGCCCGCTCTGCTGCCGATGACGCCAGCGAGATGAGCACCGTATTTGTGCATTCGCTGCAAGCCGGTTCGCTGTCGAACGACGACCGCCAGTACCTGGGCCGTTTGGTGGCACAGCGCACCGACATGAGCCAGGAAGAGTCGGAGAAGAAGGTGCAAGCCACCTACGACCAGGTCAAGCAACAGATCGACAAGGCCAAGCAAACTGCCCAAGAGGCCGAAGTGAAGGCCAAGGAAGCTGCTGAGCAAGCCCGCAAGGCCACTGCCTACTCGCTGATGTGGATGTTTGTGGTGCTGCTGATTGGTGCCTTTGTGGGCAGCCTGTCTGCCACCTTTGGCGGCCGCCAGCGCGACGCTTAAACCCCGCCTCTTACCCACCGATTTAACCCATTTGCCTGCGGGCAAACCTAGAAAGGAAACACCATGCGTTCCATCCTGCTTTGGCTGATTGGCGTGCCGATCCCGATCATCATTTTGATTGCGCTGTTCTTCCATTAAGAAGCACAGACAGGCGCATCACGCCAACCCCTCCCAGGCCGCTCACTGAGCGGCCTTTTTAACGTCTGCCAGCCAGTCGCTGCAGCCGAGCACCTCAGAGTGCGCATACAGCCAAGTCCTCCAAACGCCTACAAGCGCGACGTGGTGCAACTGTCATCCTTAGAGGTTGAAGCCCACCGGCTTACTACAACGCCAACCCCACGGAGATCCACGATGACCACTCGCAAATCGACCTCGTCCACCGCACAAACCCAAGGCGCGGGGGGCGAGCTCCACGAGCAGGCCGGTGACGGCCATCCGGTAATGACCACGCAGCAAGGCATTCCGGTATCGGACAATCAGAACTCGCTGCGGGCCTTTAACCGAGGCCCCACTCTGCTTGAAGACTTTGTGCTGCGCGAGAAGATCACCCACTTTGACCATGAGCGCATTCCAGAGCGCATCGTGCATGCACGCGGCACGGCGGCGCATGGCTACTTTGAGCTGAGCCAGTCGCTGAAGAAATACACAACGGCCAAGGTGCTGACCGAGGTCGGCAAAAAGGTGCCGATTTTTGCGCGTATCTCTACCGTGGCCGGTGGCGCAGGCTCGGTCGATACACCGCGCGATGTGCGCGGCTTTGCGATCAAGCTCTACACCGAAGAAGGCAACTGGGACCTGGTGGGCAACAATATCCCGGTGTTCTTTATCCAGGATGCGATGAAGTTCCCCGACCTGGTGCATGCGGTGAAGATGGAGCCGGACCGGGGCTTTCCGCAAGCGGCCTCGGCGCATGACACGTTTTGGGATTTCATCTCGCTGATGCCCGAGTCGATGCACATGATCATGTGGGCGATGAGCGACCGCGCCATCCCGCGCAGCCTGCGCACCATCGAAGGCTTTGGTGTACACAGCTTCCGCCTCGTCAATGACAAGGGCGAGAGCACCTTTGTGAAGTTCCACTGGCGCCCTCAGCTGGGCATCCAGTCCACCGTCTGGGACGAGGCAGCCAAGCTGCAGGCGGCTGACAACGACTTTCACCGCCGTGACCTCTTCGAGGCGATTGAAGCCGGCCATGCGCCCGCCTGGGACCTGTTTGTGCAGCTGTTCACCCAGGAAGAGGCCGATGCCCTGCCCTATGACCACCTGGACCCCACCAAGATCATTCCCGAAGAAGTGGTGCCACTGACCAAGATTGGCAGCTTTACCCTGGACCGCTGGCCAGACAACTTTTTTGCCGAGACCGAGCAGGTGGCGTTCTGCCCGGCCAATGTGCCGCCCGGCATTGATTTCTCGAACGATCCGCTGCTGCAAGGCCGCTTGTTCTCCTACCTGGACACGCAGCTGTCGCGCCTGGGCGGGCCGAACTTTACGCAGATCCCCGTAAATGCGCCCAAGTGCCCGTTTGCGCATACCCAGCGCGATGGCCATATGCAGACCCAGGTGCCCAAGGGCCGGGTGGCCTATGAGCCATCGAGCCTAGACCCGAACTCGCCCCGCGAATCGCAGGCCCAGGGCTTCCGCTCGTTTGCGCAACCGTCCGAGGCCCATGCCAAGAGCCGCATCCGCCCCGAGAGCTTTGCCGACCACTACAGCCAGGCCCGCCTGTTCTACACCAGCCAAAGCGAGCTGGAGCAGGCGCATATGGCCAGCGCCCTGGTGTTTGAGCTGTCCAAGGTGCAAACGCCGCATGTGCGCGAAGCCATGGTCGCCCACTTGCTGGTGATTGACAGCGACCTGGGCAAGCGCGTGGCCAAGGGCCTGGGACTGGCAGCCCTGCCCAAGCCCGCCAAGCCAGCGGTGCCCGTGCAAGACCTGCCGCCCAGCCCCGCGCTGCGCATCATTGACCGCATGAAGCCCACCTTGGAAGGCCGCTGCGTCGCGATCCTGGTGGACGATGGCTCCAACGCCGAGAATGTCGCCGCGCTGCAAAAGGCCATCCTGGCTGAAAAAGCCATGGTCAAGATCATCGCGCCCAAGATTGGTGGCGCCACCTTGAGCGACGGCAAGCATATCGCCGCCGATGCCCAGCTGGCCGGCGCGCCATCGGCGCAGTTTGATGCCGTGGCTTCTGTCATCCCCATGGCATCGGGCGAGATGCTGAGCAAGGACAGCGCTGCGCAAGACTGGTTCCGCGATGCCTTTGGGCACCTGAAGGCGATTGCCGCTTGCAAGGCCACGCATTTGATCCTGGATGCCGCCGGTGTGAAGCCGGATGAAGGCGTGTTCGACCCCAAGGATGTGCCCGGCTTTATCAAGGGTGCGAAGAGCCGCTTCTGGGAACGGGAGCCGAAGTTGCGTACCTTGGCTTGATGGCTTAATGGTTAGGCAGATCGCCGAGGCTAGGGCCTAACTTCCGCGATCGGCACCCCACACAAGGCGCTGCAGTGCAAACTGCGGCGCCTTTTTTACGCGTATAGCCGACGCGCATCCGCTTGGCAATCGCTCGTATAAAACCCTGCGCCATCGCGGGAAAGTACCGTGCAAACCCGTTTCAGCCCAATGCTATGATCCGGCAAAATTTGTATGATAACCATACCAGTCCCCTCGGGTGCAATGCCCGGGAGGTTCCTCTAATAAGTCAACGAGACAAGTCCTGACACATGACGACCTTTGCCCTTTTGAGCATTGCCGGCGCCAGCATTGCTGCACTGTTGCTGCTGATCATCCGATTTGAAATCCATGCCTTTGTGGCGCTGATGCTGGTAAGCCTGTTGGTGGCACTGGCAACGGGCATTCCGCTCGCAGAGATCATCCCCACCTTGATATCCGGCATGGGTGGCACCTTGGGATCGGTGGCGATCCTGGTGGCGCTCGGGGCGATGCTGGGCCGCATGATTGAGGTATCGGGCGGCGCCAATACCCTGGCGCAGCGATTTAGCCAGCTGCTGGGCCCCAAGCGGGTGCCGGCGGCGCTGACGGCGGCGGCGCTGGTGCTGTCGATCCCCGTGTTCTTTGATGTGGGCTTCATCATCCTGATCCCCATCATTTATGGCTTTTGCAAAGCCGCTGGCGTCAGCCCCATCAAATACGGGCTGCCGGTGGCCGGCATCATGCTGGCCACCCATGTGGTCGTTCCACCGCACCCGGGCATTGTGGGTGGCGCAGCGGTGCTGTCGGCCGATGTGGGCTGGATCACGCTGATTGGGCTGGGCATCTGCATTCCGCTGGCCTTTGTGGCGCAGTGGGTGGGCGGGTACTTGAACCGCCGCCACTATGCGATGCAGCCGGAGGCCGAAGCGCAGTTCCGCAACTTTGGCAGTGGCGATGCCGCCGATGCGCCTGCCGCCAAGCTGCCGGGCGTGGGTGCCGTGCTGACCCTGATCCTGGCCCCGCTCGCCCTCATCATGCTGGGCACGACGGCGGCGACCATGCTGCCCAAGGGCGATGCGCTGCGTGATTTTCTGGCGTTTACCGGCGCACCGGTGTTTGCGCTGATGGTGGCGATTGGCCTGGCCTTTGTGCTGCTGGTCCGCCCCTTGGGTTGGACGCGAAAGCGCACCAATGAGGTGATGGAATCGGCCTTGCCTGCAGCGGCCACAGTGATTTTGGTGACGGGCGCCGGCGGCGTGTTTGCCAAGGTGCTGACCGTCAGCGGCATTGGCACCGCGCTGTCGCAAGCGCTGTCGGGCACGGGCCTGCCTTTGATCTTGCTGGGCTTTGTTATCTCTTTGGCCTTGCGCGCGGCGCAGGGCTCGGCGACGGTGGCCATTCTCACCACCTGCGGCCTGCTGGCTGAAAGCATCCAGAGCGGTGGCTACAGCGCGGTGCAGGTCGCCGTGCTGACGGTGGCCATCGGCTTTGGCGGCCTGGGGCTGTCGCATGTCAATGATTCGGGCTTTTGGATTGTGACCCGCTACCTGGGCCTGAGCGTGGCCGATGGCCTGCGCAGCTGGACGGTGCTGACCACCGTGCTGGGCGTCGTCGGCTTTGCGCTGACCTGCCTGGTCTGGGCGCTGGTGGCCTGATCCGCAGTTTGATTTGTCGCCTGCATTCTTGTGCCCCGGCCCCGCGCCGGGCATTCTCTATCTCTGATTCACGGGAGCATCTCCAATGACTACACAAGCACAGCACGCCAAGGTGGGCGTCATCGGCCTGGGCGCCATGGGCCTGGGCATTGCCCAAACCTTGCGCAACCGGGGCTACCAGGTCCATGTCTGCGATGTGCGCCCCGGCGCAGCGGCAGACTTTGCCAGCGCCGGTGGTGTGGCCTGCGCCAACCCGGCGGAGCTGGCAGCCCAGGTGGATGTGGTGGTGTCCGTCGTGGTTAACGCCGCGCAGACCGAGGCGGTGCTGTTTGGCGAGCACGGCGCCGCTGCAGCTATGCGCGCTGGCAGCACCTTTGTGATGTGCTCCACGGTGGACCCGAACTGGTCCATCGCGCTGGAGGCACGCCTGGCCCAGAGCGGTGTGCTGTATGTCGATGGCCCCATCTCGGGCGGCGCAGCCAAGGCGGCGGCCGGCCAGATGACGATGATGTCTTCGGCCACCCCGGCAGCGTATGCGGCAGCGGGCGATGTGCTCGATGCAATGGCCGGCAAGGTCTACCGCCTGGGCGACAAGGCCGGCGCGGGCAGCAAGGTCAAGATCATCAACCAGCTGCTGGCGGGTGTACACATTGCCGCAGCAGCCGAGGCCATGGCCTTGGGCCTGCGCGAAGGGGTGGATGCCGCTGCCATCTACGAGGTCATCACCCACAGCGCCGGCAACAGCTGGATGTTTGAAAACCGCATGGCCCATGTGCTGGCGGGCGATTACACGCCGCTGTCGGCCGTCGATATTTTTGTAAAGGACCTGGGCCTGGTGCTGGATACGGCACGCGCCAGCAAGTTTCCGCTGCCGCTGGCTGCTACCGCGCACCAGATGTTTATGCAGGCCTCCACCGCAGGCTACGCCAAGGAAGACGACAGCGCGGTGATCAAGATCTTCCCCGGCATCACCCTGCCCCAAGCTGCCAATGACGGAGGCCAGCGATGAGCGGCGCCACCTTGAAGCTGGGCTGCATTGCCGACGACTTTACCGGCGCCACCGACCTGGCCAACAACCTGGTGCGCGCCGGCATGCGCGTGGTGCAGACCATTGGCGTGCCCAGCGGCCCGTTGGGTACCGAGGTGGATGCGGTGGTGGTAGCGCTCAAGTCGCGCACCATCCCCGCTGACCAGGCCGTCGCCCAGTCGCTGGAGGCCCTGCGCTGGCTGCAAAGCCAGGGCGCGCAGCAAATCTATTTCAAATACTGCTCCACCTTTGACAGCACACCCGCCGGCAATATCGGCCCGGTGACGGACGCCTTGATGGATGCGCTGGGCAGCGACTTCAGCATCGCCACCCCCGCCTTTCCGGACAACAAGCGCACCGTCTTCAAAGGCTATCTGTTTGCCGGCGATGTGCTGCTGAACGAGAGCGGCATGCAGAACCACCCGCTCACCCCCATGACCGACCCCAATCTGGTGCGCGTGCTGCAATCGCAAACCCGGCGCAAGGTGGGCTTGATTGACCACAGCGTGGTTGCCCAGGGCGCAGACGCCATCCGCAACCGCATTGCGGCGCTGAAGGCCGATGGCGTCGGCATTGCGATTGTCGATGCGGTATCGAACGACGACCTGCTGCGCATGGGCCCGGCTTTGGCTGACTTGCCGTTGGTGACGGCCGGCTCCGGCGTCGCCATTGCGCTGCCCGCCAACTTTGGCCTGCAGCCCGGCAACCAGGCTGCCGCCTTGCCAGCAGCCAGTGGCCTGCAAGCGGTGGTGTCGGGCAGTTGCTCGGTGGCGACCAATGCCCAGGTGGCACATTTCATCGCCAGCGGCCACCCGGCCTTGGCGCTGCAGCCACTGCGCATGGCCGCTGGTGACGATGTCGTGCGCGAGGCGCTGGACTGGGCCCGGCCGTATCTGGCCAGCAGGCCGGTGCTCGTCTACTCCACCGCCGAGCCGGACGATGTGCGCAGCATCCAGGCCCAGCTGGGCGTGGAGCAGGCCGGTGCGCTGGTCGAGCAAACCCTGGCCGCCATTGCGCGTGGCTTGGTAGATCTGGGCGTGCGGCAGCTGCTGGTGGCCGGTGGCGAAACCTCGGGCGCCTGCGTGCAGGCCCTGGGCATTGCGCAGATGCGCATTGGCGGCCAGATTGATCCAGGGGTGCCTTGGTGCCATGCGGCCAGCCCGGCGGCACCCGAGGGCTTGCACATCGCGCTCAAATCGGGCAACTTTGGCAGCACCGACTTTTTCAGCAAAGCTTTCACCTCCTTGCAAGGCTGAACACCATGGTCTTTATGGACGAAACCAGCGCCCGCGCCGAGATCTGCCGGGTAGGCGCATCGCTGTTCCAGCGCGGCTATGTGCATGCCAGCGCCGGCAATATCAGCGTGCGCCTGGCGGATGGATTTTTGATCACCCCGACCGATGCCAGCCTGGGCCAATTGCAGCCCGATCGCCTGGCCAAGCTCGATCTGCAAGGCCAACAGCTGAGTGGTGACCGCGCCAGCAAGACCATCGTGCTGCACCAGCGCATTTACAAGGCCAGCGCCAACACGCCAACGCCCGCTGGCTGCGTGATCCACACCCACAGCCGCCAGCTGGTGGCCTGCTCGCTGCAAGCCACTGCCGTGCCGGGTGTGGCGCCTGCTGCCGAGCTGCTGCCCGCGCTGACGCCTTACTTTGTGATGAAGGTGGGCCATGTGCCGCATATCCCCTACCACCGCCCCGGCTCGCCCGATGCGGCGCAGGCCGTGGCCGAGGCGATTGCGCAGTACGCAGCCGCCGGCAAGCCGATCCGCGCTGTGATGCTGGCACGCCTGGGCCCCAATGTCTGGCACGAGAGCCCGGCTGCCGCGATGGCCGCGCTGGAAGAGCTGGAAGAAACCGCCCTGCTCTGGAACCAGTGCCGCCAGCAGCCACCCGCGCCGCTGAGCGACGCCCAGATTGACGAGCTACGCCAGAGCTTTGGCGCCCACTGGTAAAACCTCATCTTGCCTGGCACGCACAGACCCTCTGCCTGCCGGCCGCCCCTTTTTGGAATACACCCCATGCCCCGTTTTGCTGCCAACCTGTCCATGCTCTACAACGACCTGGACTTTCTGGACCGCTTTGCCGCCGCTGCGCGCGATGGTTTCACTGCCGTAGAGTACCTCTTCCCCTACGCCTATGCGCCCGAGCAACTGGCCGCCTTGCTACAGCAGCAGGGCTTGCAGCAGGTGCTGTTCAATGCGCCGCCGGGCGATTGGGACCGGGGCGAGCGCGGCATGGCCTGCATCCCTGGGCGCGAGGCTGAGTTCCGCGACGGCATTGCGCAGGCGCTGCGCTACGCCCAGGCGCTGCAGTGCCCGCGTCTGCATGTGATGGCGGGGATGGTGCCTGCGGGCGTGGATGGCGCTGATGCCGCGATCTTGCGCTCCACCTACATCGCCAATATCCGCCATGCGGCCGAGCAAGCGGCGGCGCAGGGTGTGCGCATTCTGCTGGAGCCCATCAATGGCCGCGATATGCCCGGCTTCTTCCTGAGCCGCCAGGACCAGGCCCATGCCTTGGTCGCAGAGATTGGCGCGGCCAATGTGCAGGTGCAGATGGACCTGTACCACTGCCAGATCGTCGAGGGCGACCTGGCGATGAAGATCCGCCAATACCTGCCCACTGGCCAGGTTGGTCATATCCAGATTGCCGGCGTGCCTGAGCGCCATGAGCCCGATGTGGGCGAGGTGAACTATTCCTATCTGTTTGCGCTGCTCGACAGCCTGGGCTATGACGGCTGGATTGGCTGCGAGTACAAGCCCGCACGCGGCGCAGCGCCCCATGCCACCAGCGATGGCCTGGGCTGGCTCAAGCCTTATCTGACCAACGCTCAGTAAGCGGTTCCACGCATAGCTGCGGTGGATGGGTGGATAGGCTGCCCTAGAATCCCCTCATCCCCCTTTAGCCGCAGGCCTCGTGCCCGCCGCCATGCGATGCGACCACAAGCGACCGAATCCTTTTTGCAGCGGGTGCGCCAGCACCTGCAGGCACTGCCGGCCACCGAGCGGCAATTGGCCGACTTTGTGCTGGAGTTCCCCGGCGAGCTGGCCAGCTACGCTGGCAATGAGCTGGCCCAGCTGGCAAAGGTGTCGCCCTCGACGGTGAGCCGCTTTATCCGCCGCCTGGGCTACGAGAACTACGAAGAAGCGCGCCGCCAGGTGCGCGAGGACAAGCAAAGCGGCTCGCCGCTGTTCCAGTCGGCGGCCGAGGCTTTTCAGCGCGGTCAGATGCTGGCAACCCACCGCGAGCGTTCCATTGCCAATCTAACGAACACCCTGGACCAGCTGAGCGAGCCGCAGCTCAGCGAGATCGTGCAGGCCATCATCGCCGCCCGCCAGGTGCTGATCTTTGGCAGCCGCAGCAGCCATGCCTTTGCGCAGTACCTGCGCTGGCAGATCATCCAGGTGGTGCCCCAGGTGATCAGCCTCCCCGGCCCGGGCGAGACCCTGGCCGAATACACCGCCCAGCTCGGCAAAAACGACTGCATCATCCTCTTTGGCATGCGCCGCCAAACCCGCCAGATGGCCGCACTGCTGGCCAGCGCCAGCCAGGCCGGCGCCTCGATACTGCTTATCAGCGACCAGGCCTCTCCCCACTATGCCGCCGCCACCTGGTCCATCCAGTGCGACTGCCATGGGCCAGGCCTGTTGGACAACCATGTGGCCGTGATGGCGGTCTGCGACCTGCTGGCTACGATGGTGCTGGAGGCAGCTGGTGCGCCGGGCCGCAAGCGCCTGGCGGCGATTGAGCAGCAGCATGAGCAGCACCAGGAGTTTTGATGTTGGCTGGGCTGCAGCGGCCGCTGGCCGGCGTGGATGTAGAGACCCTCTGAAAAAATCGTTCCCGTGGTCTGAACGCGGTCTCGGGCGATCCGCGTCCATCCCGCTTGGCGAGGGTTTTGCAGAGCATCCCTAGCAGTGCCCGATCTGCATTCGACATTGAGATGACGGCATTCGGCCACGAGCTGAATTTTCAGCAACGACCATTTAGCTTGTGACCCATCGAGACCAAGAGTGGCAAATTAATCGAGTGACCCAAGCCCCACGGAGTTGCCAAAACGATCACGCACGCGCAGGAATGGCTGGCCACGCCCCATGTCCGGCATGTACATGAACTGGTGCCAGTTCCACATGACGCCATTGGGTTCGCCGCAGCTCATGTTCGGATATTCGGATTGCCTGTTAGGCACGCAGTAGATTTTTCCATCGGCAGTGGCAATGCCGTCTCCTTGGACGTTGTCAAAGCGCGCGATGCTATGGGTGCGGGCAACATACCAATCGCCCCGCATGCGCTCCGCAAAATTTTCAGGCGCATCAATTTGCAAGCGGCGGATCTTGACAGGGGCCTCGCCAGGCAGCTGCAACTGACCTTGCGTCCACCAGAGATGGAGGTTCGTTTCTCTATTTGTGTGTGGAGCGCTGAATTCCAAAACCGCGACTCCCGCATCTCCCTCCAACTGGGCAGACTGTGCAGCGCCACCCAGGCTGCGGCCTCCACGATACTGGCGCAGAGGAATGGTCGCCACGGTCGAGCGGCTGCCCATGCCTTTACTCTGGTAGCTAGCACTCCCCATATGGAAAGTGGGTTGGCCATCCGCTCGGTAGTTGAACAGTTGCAGGATGACGGTATTTCCCTGAATATCAAGCGCAATGCCACGACCAGGTTTACCGGTAAGCTCGTCTTCCACAATCCAGGTGCCATTCATCGGCATCAATGTGTTGGATGTGACTGATGCACTGCATGCGCCAGTAATGCATGCGCCGCCCGAGCCAAAAGATACGGTCGAGTAGTTTTGCTGTTGCTGCGGGTGAAAGGTGGTAATTCCTTCCCGATAAGTGGGTTCAACCAAGATGGCTCCCTCATCAAAACCCATCACGGTCACTGCTTGTGGATTTTCCCCAGTAGTGCGCAGCACTCCATGAATATCGGAGCCCGCAAATTGCAACTCCAGACTCTCCACTGAAGGAGCTTCGGATTGAAGTTTATCCTGAGCGTCACCCGTGTTCGGTGTGCAATGAAGGCGAACCTTGCCAGCAACAACATTGCATAGAAATTGGCGAATGGGGAGGAGCATGCCAGTGGTCGGCATGGGAACATACCAATCGAGATAGGTGGTACCAAGCTCACTTCGCCACAGCTTCGCAGGAGCGGTCCAGCTTGGATCACCTTGTGAATCCAAGGTAAACAAGCGCAATGTGCGGGTACCCACCTGCACGCGCGGATTGGTCACGCTGGGCTCGTTGTCTGCTACCAGAAAGCGTTCTATTGCTAACGCCTGCTCGCCCGGAAACTGGATCGTTCCTGCCACGCCGTTGCTGAACTGCACTGCTACCTGGCCTACGGATTTGTCCTCCACCGCATCTTGCATGGCACCACCGAGGCTGCGACCATTTTTATAGCGCATCAATGGTGCCGTCACACGGTTGCCATCCATCTGGCCCGTGGCGGTATAAAAGGTCGCATCACCATTTTTTTCATAGCCAAACACCTGCATAAAGAAAGTGTTGGCCTGTATATCAATCGCCAAACCCCGGCCCGGTTTGCCATCCAATTCGCTACTGACCACCCAAGTTCCGGCTTGCGGTGTGAAATCGCGTGCAGCCCAACCCACCGTACAGGAAAGAGCCATTACCGAAGCTGTAATGGCCGAGCGCAGAATTTGAATGCAAAGGGTGTTTTTCACTTGATCTCCATATATTTGGGATCAGTATAGAAGATTGCATTCATTAGATGGATATTCGCCCCGGGGTCAACAGCGATGGTCCGTTAACAGCGATTGAAGAACTGCTGCAGTCCCCAGCCTGACTGATAACGACCATCGGTTCTTCGCCTTAAACCTGTTACTGGCTAGACGCTTTCGCCCATTTGCAGATGACCGACATAGGGCGATGGACGATGGTCAGTGGATCAGGCAGATGAGAGCGCTTCGCATACAGCCTCGGTCACTTGTACCGTGGTGGCCGTCCCTCCCAAATCACCGGTCTGCAACAAGGGATCTGCGGTGATTTTTTCCAGCGCGTTCATCACGCGTGTCGTCGCTTCAATCTCGCCCAGATGCTCCAGGAGCATAACCACGGACCAGAAGGTGCCGACCGGATTGGCGAGGCCCTTGCCCATGATGTCGAATGCCGAGCCGTGAATCGGCTCGAACATGCTGGGATAGCGCCGCTCCGGGTCGATATTGCCGGTAGGCGCAATACCCAAACTGCCAGCCAATGCGGCGGCCAGGTCACTCAGAATATCGGCATGCAGGTTGGTCGCGACGATGGTGTCCAAGCTGGCGGGCTCGTTCACCATGCGCGCCGTGGCGGCATCCACCAGTTCCTTGTCCCAGTGGACGTCAGGAAACTCCTTGGAGACTTCCAGCGCAATCTGGTCCCACATCACCATGGCATGGCGTTGTGCATTGCTCTTGGTAACCACGGTCAGCAGTTTGCGAGGGCGGGACTGTGCCAGCTGGAAGGCGAACCGCATGATGCGCTCGACCCCCATACGCGTCATCATGGACACATCGGTTGCCGCTTCGAGCGGGTGACCTTGGTGCACGCGGCCACCCACGCCAGCGTATTCGCCTTCGGAGTTCTCGCGCACGATGACCCAATTCAGATCCTCGGGTTTGCAGCGTTTGAGCGGCGCATCAATGCCAGGCAGGATGCGCGTAGGACGCACGTTGGCGTACTGGTCAAAGCCTTGGCAGATTTTGAGCCGTAGCCCCCACAGCGTGATGTGGTCAGGAATGTCTGGGTCGCCTGCGGATCCGAACAGAATGGCGTCCTTGTCGCGCAACGCGTCCAGACCGTCCTCCGGCATCATCAGGCCATGCTTGCGGTAATAGTCTCCGCCCCACGCGAAATCTTCAAATTCAAAATCGAAGGTCTTGCTTTGCGCTGCAAGCGCTTGCAAGACTTGCTGGCCTGCGGGCACCACTTCCTTGCCAATGCCGTCACCAGGAATAGTCGCGATTTTGTAGGTCTTCATAGGGGTCTCCGATAGATTGCCGATGAGCCACTGTATGCACTTCAACCGCTAAAATTCGGCCTTCAAGTGAATGCATTGTTTACTTGAAGCTAACTATCTTCCATCCTCGATCCTTCATCCTGGAACCTATGACAGCATCGATTCAGCCGGCGGACCTTGGTTTTTTCTCCGTGCTCGCGGGTGCCGGGAGCTTGAGCGCAGCGGCCAGAGAGCTGGGCATTACCACGCCCGCCGTGAGCAAGCATCTGGCGCTGATGGAAAGCCGGCTGAACACGGCACTTGTCATCCGCACCACCAGGCGCATGAGCCTGACCCCCGAAGGCGAGGTCTACCTTGCGCATGCGCGTCGCATCCTGGGCGAGATCGACAACATGGAGCACCTGCTGAGCCACGAAAAGGCGTCGCCTAAAGGGCTTCTGCGGGTCAGCGCGACACTGGGCTTTGGCCGAACGCATATATCGCCACTGATATCCAAGTTTGTTTGCCAACATCCCCAGGTCGACGTGCAGCTACAGCTATCGGTGAACCCGCCTGCGCTGACAGACGACAGTTTTGATGTCTGCTTTCGATTCGGCCCGCCGCCAGACGCAAGAGTGATTGCCAAACGCTTGGCAGCCAATCGCCGCCTGCTGAGTGCATCCCCGGCCTATCTAGCGGCACACGGCACCCCCAAAGTACCCCAGGACCTGAAAGAGCACAGCTGTATTGGCATCCGCCAAGGCGAAGAGGCCTATGGTGTGTGGAAGCTCACCCGGGGGCGCGGCAGCAGTGCAACCCTGAACACCATCAAGACCCAAGGAAACCTCAGCACCAACGACGGAGATACCGCTGTGGCCTGGGCCCTGGACGGTCACGGCATCCTCATGCGTGCGGAATGGGATATTGAGCGCTACCTGCGCAGTGGACGTCTGGTACAGGTACTGCCGCAATGGCACACGCCCGATGCCGATATCTATGTGGTCTATCCCCAGCGCCATCAAATGGCCATGCGCGTTCGGGCGTTCGTGGATTATGTGACTGAGGCATTTCAGCGCTAGCTGGAGTAATGCGCTCTCCGGCCATGGGAATCCATCTCATGCTTTGGCCTGAAGCGTCGGCTTGGACGTCGAGTGCCGGCTGAGAAGTGACAGCTGGCGGATGGGCTGGTAACGGCCATTGGTTGAGGTGGGTCTGACAGCGTCCGATGTGCATTCGACTTTGGAACTACGGCAGCGGGCCAGAAGCTGAAGGTCATCGCGGTTCGGTGTAGATTGGTTGCAGCGATTGATAAGGAACATTTCCCGTGCACATCCGAATTAGGCGTGCAATGGTCAGTGACGCGACCGACGCAACGATGGGGGTGATGCGAAATATGTGACGGCATCCGTGGAGCCCAGTGGGATCGTTTTTGAGGGAAAAATGGAGAGCCGCGAATGGGAGCAAAGGGTCGCGGTGCTGAGCGCTCAACTCTCAACTGCCCAGGGTCGCCCCGTTCGAGACGCAGAGGACTAACCAAGGGTCTTGATTCAAGCTGGGCAACGCCTGCAATGGTCGGTCGGCGACCGTGATGGATTGGCCAGGAATCGCTAACCGGTTTTGTATCACAATCTGATTCAAATCGGACTGCCACTTCAAACCTGAATATCCATGCCCGAGTTCTTGCTCTGCCGTGTCGAAGATACGTTTCTTGTGTCTGGGCGCGGCCTCATCGTTGCCCCCGGCTTTCCCGCCTCCGCCTATCGATTCGATGCCAACCAGCAGGTTCGCGTGGTCCGACCGGACGGCGAGAATCTTGAATGCAGCGCTGTCTTCCAAATTCCATTCCAGGCGCCACCAGCGAAAGTGCTCAGTTTCTTTTGCACGCTACCTGCAGCCACCAAGCAGAGTGTCCCGATTGGCAGTGAAATTTGGCTGTTGGGGAGGAACGAGAGCGATGTGAAACTGGCCGCAGATGCCTGACGGCTGTGGATTCAACTGGTCATGATAGACAACAACAAACAAACTTTCGATGATGCCAAGATCGCCCGCCTCTGCCTCGCTTATATCGAGCGAACCTCCATGAAGCAGGATATTTGGGCCCACACAATACTATCCAGAGTTGACCCTCGTATTCCCCACCAATATCAACTCGAACTCGGCGAGTTGCCGATCGTGTCGTCCTATCTTTCGTTAACGAGCTGGTCCATTTTGACGTCACGCATGGTGGTCGGAAAGTACTTAACGCAGACAATCAAGGTTGCAACAAGGGATATACAGTCTGTCGATTTCGGCCTCTTTAAGGAAGATTCGGTTGGAGTAATGACCCTGAGCACGGTTGACTCAGAGCGGATGAGGCTGGAGTACGAAGCCGGCGCCGCTTCGATGGCGGCCATCCACTATTTTCAATTTTGGCAGCGCAAGGTGCCATACCTACACCTCCTTAAAGGGTAGGAGTGGTTGTGGCGATTTCGCCTTCGACTGTGGAGCGTTTAGAGCCAGCCACAATTGAAATCGCCCCAGCCGCATCAACACGGCCACTTTGTAGATCGACCGCTGCAACACTAGCGGTTGGACCATGTGTGTGTTAGCGCCCTCAGCCCTCGCCTATTGACCTCAGCCTCTCTCGCGACAGCTAGCCAAGCTGCCGCTCCATGCGCTGGTCTTGCTTTCAGAAATCGCCCACCACCACCCTGACCCCCAATGCCACCCTGAATGGCACGCTGCTTGCTTAAGCTTGTCTAGTGCATGAAATTTCAATTTCACATGCACCATATTAGTGAAATACCTATACCAAAAGTCGATGAACTGCCCAACACTTGCGCAGCGATCCGATTCGAGCAAGTACGACTCTTCTCAAGGAGCTTTCAATGGCTGGTGGACCTGCACTTTCCTCTGCACCCGACTCTCCCAAGGTGGCCGAACTCGACCAGGCCCTGGACAAGATTGGGGTGACCCGCTCGCACCACACGATCATCTTTTTGATCCTGATTGGCTGCCTGTTTGACAGCTTTGAGCAGAACGCAGTCGGCATCATCGGGCCGATGCTCAAGGAGCAGTGGGGGCTGTCGGCGTCGGACATCGGCATGCTCAACACGGTGACCTTTGCCTGCGCGGCGATTGGCCGCATCGTCTCGGGCTATATCGCAGACCGCTATGGCCGCCGCGTGATGCTGTCGGTGGATTTGCTGCTGTTCACTATTGGTGCGGGCATCTGCGCGATGGCGCCCAACCTGGCAGTGATGGCGCTCGGACGCGCGGTGGTGGGCTTTGGCTTGGGGGGCGAGATTGCGATTGCAGTCACCATGCTGTCGGAGTTCTGCTCGTCCAAGTTCCGGGGCACGGCGGTCGGCTTGGTGAATGTGGGCGCGGGTGGCCTGGGCAATTTTCTGGCACCGGCCTTTGGTTTGCTGGTGTTCTGGATCTTCCCCGGCGACAACGGCTGGCGCTGGTTGTTTGTCTGCCTGATGGTGCCGGCGCTGCTGGCCGCGTTCTACCGCCGCTATATCCCCGAGACGCCCCGTTTTCTGCTGTCGCAAGGCCGCATTGCCGAGACCAATGCGGTGCTGACGCGCCTGGCATCGGGTAAGCTGGCGGGCGCTACGCAAGCCACCCATCCCTATATCAGCGATGACGGCAGCAGCACCACGGCGACAAAGATCAAGGTGCGGGTGACGGAGATCTTCCGCGGCGCGCTGGGCCGCCGCACCGTGCCGCTGTGCATCACTATCTGGATGACCTATGGCGCGCAGATTTCGGTGCTGACCTTGATGCCGACGATTCTGGTGGGCCTGGGCTACAGCATGTCCAAGAGCCTGCTGTTCACGATGGTGATGCAAAGCGGCAGCCTGCTGGGCGCGATTGCAGCTTCGGCGCTGGGCTTTCACTTTCCGCGCAAACGGGTGCTGACCGCCGGTGCCATCTGCGCCTGCCTGGCGGCGCTGACGATTGGCTTTGCGGCCAAGAGCATTGTGGTGCTGCTGATTGCCGGGGCCACCTTCCAGTTCTTTGTGCTGCTGCTCAACACCACCATCTGGATCTACGCACCCGAGCTGTACCCCACCCGAGTGCGCGCCTTTGGCACCGCCTTCATCCTGGCTACCGGCACGGCTGCCGGCGCGCTGATGCCGCTGATCGCCGGCCGTCTGTTTGATGGCTTTGGCCTGGGCGGCGTGTTTGGTTTGGCCGCTGCGATGTACCTGATCTTCATCATCAGCGTGCAATGCGTGCCCGAGACCTATGGCCAGTCCCCCGATGCCGAGCCGCTGGCTGGCACCCCTGCCACGGCCCAATCCTAGTTTTGCTGCATGCCCAATATCCTGCTGATCAACCCCAATGCCTCCGAGGCCACCACCGCGATGATGGCCGACATTGCCCAGCGCGCTGCACCCGCGCAGTGGCAGATTCTGCCCCGCACCGCCGGCAAGGGGCCCTCGATGATCGTCAATGCGACCGAGCTGGCGCAAGCCGCTCTGGAGGTGGAAGACTGCTGGCGCGCGGCGCCCAGCGATTGTGCCGGCACCATCATCAGCGCCTTTGGCGACCCGGGGCTGGAGCGGCTGCGGGCCCTGAGCCGTGTGCCGGTCGTCGGCATTGCCGAGGCCTCCATGCTGGAAGCGGCCAGCGGCGGGCGGCGCTTTGGCATTGCTACCGTGACGCCGGATTTGGTAGCGCCGATTGCCGGGCGGGTGGCTGCGGTGGGTTTGACGGGCCTCTACACCGGCATTCGCCTGACCGAGGGCGACCCGCGTGCCTTGGCCGGTGATGCGCAGGCCTTGGAAGAAGCACTGGCGCTAGCGGTGCAGCGCTGTGTGGATGAAGATGGTGCGCAGGCCGTGATCATTGGCGGGGGGCCGCTGGGCCAGGCGGCGATTGCGCTGGCCGAGCGCCTGCATATGCCGGTGATTGCGCCGATACCGGCGGCGGTGCGCAGGCTGGCGCAGCTGATGGGCTGAGCGTACAAACGATCAGCCCCACCGCTGCGGTTTAGCCAGCGGTGCGCAACTGCCAGAACGGCAGCGGCTGCGGCCCGCACATCCCGTTCGCGATGCGCTGTGCCGTAGGCAGCGAGCCAGTCAGGCCCAGGTGGCCATGGCCCACGGCCAACCATAGGCCCTGGATCGCATCGATATGGCCCACGATGGGCACGGAGCCCGGCAGGCAGGGGCGGTGGCCCATCCAGTGCTGGGCCTCCAGGCCGGCCAGGGCAGGGAAGGCCTCGCGCGCAATGCGCTCAATGCCAGCGGCGCGGCGCGGGTTGGGGGGCGCCTTCAGGCCGGCGATCTCCACCGTGCCGCCCACACGCAGCCCGCCTTCCATCGGCGCGATAAACACCTTCTTGTCGGCCAGCACCACGGTGCGCTCCACCAGGTGCTGGGCGCCGGCAAACTGCGCGTGGTAGCCGCGCTGCGTCTCGATCGGCAGCAGCATGCCCAGCGGCTTGAGCAGCGAAGACGCCCAGGCGCCAGCGGCCACCACGACATGCGGCCAGCGCTGCGCATCCAGCGTGGCGTCGCCGGTGCGCACAGCCCAGCCCTTGTCATCGGGGCGGATGGCCTTGACCTCCGCCCGCACCAGCTTGCCGCCGCGCTGTACAAAGGCATGCAGCATGCTCTGCACATAGCGCAGCGGGTTCAGGATGGTGCCGTGGTCGGCCAGGTAGCGGCCATGGGCATAGCCTTGGGGCGCATGGGGCTCCAGCGCCTCGATGCCGGCGCGGTCCAGCTCCTCGACCTGGTAGCCGTACTTGGCGCGCAGCTGCCAGCCGGTGGCATCCTGTTGCGCATAGTCGGCATCGGGGTAGAGGTGCAGATGGCCGCGCCGCATAAACAGGTCGGACACACCCAGGCTCTGCGCCAGCGCCGCATGGGCATCGACGGCGCCCTGGTACAAATCATTGAGGCGCTCGGCTGCAGCGGCCACGCGCTTGGGATCGGCCGACTGCGCAAAGGCCACCAGCCAGGATGCTGCCTTGGGCAGGTGCTTCCAGCCAATCGACAGCGGGCCGTCCTGGTCCATCAACATGCCGGGAACCGTCTTCAACACCCCCGGCAAGGCCAGTGGCGCCACCGAGCCGGGGCTGATCGCGCCGGAGTTGCCGTAGCTGCATTCCATGCCAGGCTCGCCCCGGTCAATCAGGGTAACGGACACCCCATAGCTTTGCAGGGCCAAGGCCGTGGCCACACCCACCACACCGGCCCCCACTACCACCACCTGCTTGGGCGCTTGGACCTGCGGGCCCCGCTTGTTCGCTGTCTCTGTCATGTCATCCAATCTGCAAAACCGGCCCAGACCAAGGCGGCCTCGGGCGTGAATCGTGCCTGCGCCAGCTGCTGCTGGACCTCGCCGGCCTGCCACAGCGCAAACTGCGCCACTTCGCCATCTTGGTTGCGCGGCTCGGTGCCTTCGGGCACGGTCGCGGCATACCAGTGGATGTCTTCATACATATAGCCCAGGTCGTCGCCGCCATCGCTGTCAGGCTGGCGAAAGCGCAGCACGCCGCCATGGCGCAGGCCTTGCAGGTCGGCGATCTGCAGACCGGCCTCTTCCCAAGTTTCGCGGGCCAGTGCTTGCTCCAGGCTGTCCTGGGCCGAGACCATGCCGCCCATCAAGGTATCCCAGTGCAGGGGGTAGTTGGCCTTGTTGGCCGCGCGCTGCTGCACCCACAGGCGCCCATCGGGGGCAACGCCCACCAAGTGGACGGCCAAGGTCGCGATGCCCAGCACCCGCACCGCCCCGCGCTCCACCGTGCCGATGCGGCTGCCATCCACCGCCTGCACGGCCAGCTGCTCATTGCGCCAGGGGCCGCTGCGGCCAGCATCGCGCAGCGCATCGGCCAGGCGCCCCATCAGCGCAGTCGCATTTTGTGTGGGCGATTCGAGCAGCCACACCGCTGTGCCCGAGCGCTCGCGCTTGGACAGCAGCGCATCTCCGCCCAGACGCCCTGCGATGCCGGTCTCGATCAAGAAATGCTCCACCAACGAGCCAACCGCTTGGCCATTGACCCAAAGCGGCAGACGCGGCTTGCGCGGCGGCGACTGCATGGCCGTGCGCGCAGCGGCCAGCCAGGAAGGCGGCTGGGGCGCAAACTGCGGGGGAGAAACAGAGGACATGGGGCACTATCAAAATAAAAGCAGATGGATGTTAGTCCATCTGCGCCTGGGGGCAGGCCGCGCCCACCCAAAACCCGATGCCCGCATCGGCTACGCGAATGTCATGGCAGCAGGATGCTGCTGCCCGTGGTCTTGCGGGCCTCCAACGCGCGGTGCGCGGCCTGCACCTCGGACAGCGCAAAGCGCTGCGCGATGTGGACCTTGACCTGGCCCGTGCCGACGACGGCGAACAGGTCGTTGGCCATGGATTGGCAGGCCTCGCGCGAGCGCAGATGGGTGAACAGGCCCTGGCGGGTGACATAGAGGCTCTTGGCCGCCAGGATGGCCGGCGCAAAAGGTGGCACCGGGCCGGAGGCATTGCCAAACGAGACCATCAGGCCAAAGGCGCGCAGGCACTGCAGCGAGCCCTCCCAGGTGTCCTTGCCGACGGAGTCATAGACGACTTTGACGCCCTTGCCGGCGGTGATGTCCTTGACCCGCTCGGCAAAGTTTTCGGTACGGTAGTTGATGGCTACCTCGGCGCCATTGGCGAGGGCCAGCTGGCATTTTTCGTCCGATCCTGCGGTGGCGATCAGGCGCAGGCCCAGGGCCTTGGCCCATTGGCAGGCGATCAAGCCGACGCCGCCAGCAGCGGCATGGAACAGCACAAAGTCGCCTGAATGCAGGCCTTCGACCGGCTTGGCCTGGCGCAGCAGGTACTGGGCGGTCAGGCCCTTGAGCATCATCGCGGCGCCAGTTTCAAAATCAATGCTGTCGGGCAGTTGGCAGACATAGGCGGCGGGCATCACCCGCACTTCGCTGTAGCTGCCGGGCGGGTTGCTGGCATAGGCCACGCGGTCGCCCGCCTTCAGGTGCTGCACGCCGTCGCCCACGGCCTCGACCACGCCTGCAGCCTCCATGCCCAGGTTCAGCGGCATCGGCAGGGTGTAGAGGCCCGTGCGCTGGTAGACATCGATAAAGTTGAGCCCAATCGCATGGTGGCGAATACGCACCTCGCCGGGGCCGGGCGCGCCGACGTCCACGTCGACCAGCTTCATCTCCTCGGGTCCGCCGTTGCGCGCAATCTGTACTGCCAATGACATGGAATTCTCCTGTGGTGATCTGGGTGCTGCCAGTCGCCATGCTGCCACGCTTTCACACAGGCAGCTGTCACGGGGATGTACAGTCGCGCCATGCAACAAAAACTGACACCGTCGACCATGGCGCTGCTGACCGCCGCCCCGCTGATGTGGGCGGGCAATGCCGTCATGGGCCGGCTGGTGCATGAGCTGGTCTCGCCAATGCTGCTGAACTTTGTGCGCTGGCTGCTGGCCTTTGCCATCTTGCTGCCGCTGGCGTACCCCTTGCTGCGCCGAGCCAGCCCGCTGTGGCCGCACTGGAAGCGCTGGGCCGTCATCGGCCTGCTGGGCATTGGCTGCTACAACGCCTTCCAGTACCTGGCACTCAAAACCTCGGGGCCCATCAATGTGACCTTGGTGGCATCCAGCATGCCGCTGTGGATGATGGCCTTTGGCATGCTGTTTTTCCAGACCCGCATCACCCGGCCACAAATGCTGGGCGCGCTGTTCTCGATCAGCGGCGTGCTGGTGGTGCTGAGCCATGGGGATTGGCAGCAGCTGAGCCAGCTGCGCCTGGTGACCGGAGATTTGTTCATGCTGCTGTCCACCGCCTGCTGGTCTCTCTACACCTGGCTGCTGGTGCGCACCACCGAGCCCGCGGGCATCAAAAGCCAGTGGGCGCTGCTGCTGATGGCCCAGCTGGCCTTTGGCCTGCTGTGGTCGGGCCTGTTTGCGGGCGCCGAATGGGCGCTGGGCGCCAGCCAGCTGCAGATGAGCAGCACCCTGCTCTGGGCCATTGCCTATATCGTCATCGGCCCGGCCATCTTGGCCTACCGCTGCTGGGGGCTGGGTGTGCAGCGGGTGGGGCCTACCGTGGCGGGGTTCTTCAGCAACTTGACGCCGCTGTTTGCTGCGGTGCTGTCTGCGGCGTTTTTGGGCGAGCCGCCCCAGCTCTACCATGGCGCGGCCTTTGTGCTGGTGATCGCCGGGATTGTGATCTCGTCGCGCCGGGCTTGATGCGGGCTGGCCGAGCCACTTACAACCTGCTACCGATAGAACGCCAGCTTCACACTGCCGCCCTTGCGCAAGCGCACAGTGCCACCCATATGCCGTGACACCACCACCGCGAGGACGCCGAGATGAATGCGCAAGAACAAGCCCTGATTGAGAACCTCTTCCAGCAACTGCGCCAGCTCGATGGCCAGCCCAAGGAAGGCCAGGCGGAAGCCTGCATCCGCCAGCTGGCGCAGCAAACCCCCGATGCGCTGTACTGGCTGACCCAGCGCAGCCTGCTGCTGGAGCAGGCGCTGCAACAGGCCCAGCAGCAGCAGGCGCAGTTGCAAACGCAATTGGCCGAGGCCCAGGCAGCTGCCGCCAAACCCACCAGCGGCAGCGGTACCAGCTTTTTAGGTGCCGGGCTGGACACGCATTTTGGCCGTACCCCGGATTCCAACCTGGCCAGCCGCAGCCCCGCTGGCTATGCCTCCGGCTATCCGCAGAACAATGCTGCCCCCGCAGGCTATGGCGATACGCCAGCCCCTGCCAGCAGCGGGCGCTGGTTTGGCGCGGCCCCCGCTGCACCGGCAACACAACCCGTGCCTGCACAGCCCACAGCCGGCTCGGCAGCGGGCGGCTTTTTGGGCCAGGCCGCTGCCTCCGTCGCCGGCGTGGCGGGCGGAATGCTGCTGTTCAATGGGCTGAGCCACCTTTGGAACAACCCGGCCCAGGCAGCGGCCAACCCCGCCCATGCAGCCACCCCTGCCGCCGACACCAGCAGCGCCGCCAGCAGCAGCGACAGCGCTACTGCCAGCACCGACAACAGCGGCCTGGACCAGCTCGCCCAGCAGGCCGGCCGCGACCATGTGGATGCGTCTGCCAACCGCTTTCTGCCGGATTCGGACAACAGCAGCAATAACAGCAGTAGCAGCAGCAGCAGCCAGGACGTTGCGGACTATGACAGCGGCGACGATGGTTTTGACTTTTTTGGCGACGACCAGGCCTGATCGCCGCCGCTAAACATCAGACGTAAAAAAGCCGCCCGGGCAATTCCGTTGCTCGGGCGGCTTTGTTTTGGGTGCCGACGTTTAGTAGGTACCGGCGTAGGAGCCGCCGTCCGGCAGGATGTTCTGGCCGGTCATATAGGCCGCCTGCTGGCTGCACAGAAACGCACAGATGGCGCCAAACTCATCGGCGGTGCCATAGCGGCCGGCAGGAATCTGCTTTTGCTGCGATTCGCGGATATCGGCTTCGCTCTTGCCCGTCTTGCTGGCGGTGGCAGAGATGGTGGCGGCAATGCGGTCGGTGTCGAACTTGCCCGGCAGGATGTTGTTGATGGTCACGCCTTTGCCAGCGATGGGGCTGCGTGCGACGCCAGCCACAAAGCCAGTCAGGCCACTGCGTGCGCCGTTGGACAGGCCGAGGATATCGATGGGCGCCTTCACGGAGCTGGAGGTGATATTGACGATGCGGCCAAAACCGCGCTCGGCCATGCCGTCGATCAGGGTCTGGATAAGCGCAATGGGGGTGAGCATGTTGGCGTCGAGCGCCTTGATCCAGGCTTCGCGGTCCCAGTCGCGGAAATCACCGGGTGGCGGGCCACCGGCATTGTTCACCAGAATGTCAAAGCGCAGGCCAGGGCCGCCTTCGGCATTCAGCACGGCAGCACGGCCGGCTTCGGTGGTGATGTCAGCCGCGACAGCGATGACCTGGGGGGCGACGCGGCCGGGGGCTGCAGCGGCCCACATGGCGGCCATCACCTTGAGCTGGCGGGCAGTGTCCTTCAAGGCTTCTTCGCCACGGGCGTTGATGACGACATTAACGCCCTCATTGACCAGCGCTTGCGCGCAACCACGGCCCAGGCCCTTGCTGGCCGCGCAGACCAGTGCCCATTTGTTGGCAATTCCAAAATCCATAATCAAATCTCCTTGTGGGTATCGATGCTAAGTCACAAATGGCCCCGAGGTTGGCGCGCATGCGCATGCCCTTTATGGCCTTTTGACTTGGTGGGTGAATACGTAGATGCCCGTCAGCACCAGCGCGGTGCCGGCGACCATCACCGGGGTCAGCGGCTCGCCCAGCAGCCACACACCCATCAGGATGGTGGACAGCGGGCCGATCATGCCGGTCTGCGCCACGGTCGCAGCGCCCAGGCGCTCAACCGCCAGCATCACCAGCAAGACGGGGACGGCGGTACACAGCGTGGCGTTGAGGACGGACAGCCAGATAACGGCCGAATCCACCTGCGCGGCCTGCAGTGGCCGGGTCAGCAAAAACTGCGCAATGCAGAACAGGCAGGCAAAGCTGGTGGCCAGCCCTACCAGGCGCAAAGCACCCAGGCGCTTCACATACTGGGCGCTGTAGACCAGGTAGATGGCATAGCTCACGGCGCTTAAAAACACCAGGGTGGCGCCCCAGCCCACCTGCTGGCCGGCGCCGTGGGTGTACAGCTCCATGCCAAACACCAGCATCACGCCGGCATAGCTGATGGCCAGGCCCAGCAGCTGGCGGGCGCTGGCCACCTTGCGGTACAGCAGCCAGCCCAGCGCCAGCACCAAGGTGGGGTTGAGGTAGAGAATCAGCCGCTCCAGCCCCGCGCTGATATAGCTCAGCCCGGCAAAGTCGAGGTAGCTGGAGAGGTAGTAGCCGCAAAAGCCCAGGGCCACCACGGCCAGCCAGTCGCGCAGCGTGAGCGCCGGTTTGCCCCGCCCAGCCCACCAGGCCATGATGACAAACAGCGGCAGCGCAAACAGCATGCGGTACATGATCAGGGTGATCGCATCGACGCCATGGCGGTAGGCCAGCTTGACGATGATGGCCTTGCCGCTGAAGGCGATGGCCCCGATCACGGCGCAAATCAGGCCGGTGCGGCGCACGCCGGGCGGCAGCACCGCAACGGGTGCAACAGAAACAGACAAGATAACTCTCCAAGAACCAGTCAGTGCTGGTCCGCCGACCCATGGAACAAACGGTGGTGCATGCGGCGAATCGACCACCAAACGCCCAAGCCTATCACCGGGATGGCCAGCGCCGCCGTCGTTTCTGGCGACAGTGGCCACCCCCATTTCTGCAGGCCCTTGGCCAGGTAACTGATGAGGCCGGTGATGTAGTAGGTGATGGCCGCGACCGACAGGCCCTCGACCGTGGACTGCATCTTGAGCTGCAGGCCCTGGCGCTCGTTCATCGCTTTCAGCACCTCTTGCCGGCCCTGTTTCTGGCTGATGTCGACGCGCGTCTGCAGCAGGTTGCTGAGGCGCGATACACGCTGGGACAGCGCTTCGAGCCGCTGGTGGGCCGACACACAGGTGTTGCGCGCGGGGGTGAGGCGCCGATCCATGAAATCGCCAATGGTCTGGTAGCTGCCCAGCCGCGTTTCCTGGATATCGCCCACCCGCTGCTGCACCAGCGCAAAGTAGGCGGTGCTGGCGGAGAAGCGCGAGTGGTGGGCGGCGTACTGGCTCTCCACCTGCGCGGCCAGGCGGGTGAGTTGGTCGAGCAGTTGCGGCTCGCTGGCGGCACCGGCGCTGCGGATGGCCGATGACAGATCGGCCAGTTCGGACTCGGTGCTGGCGAGCTTTTCCATGGTTTCGCGCGCGGCAGGCAGGCCCAGCAAGGCGGCCATGCGGTAGGTCTCGATCTCCAGCAGGCGCTGCACCAAACGGCCACTGCGCGCGGCCGACAGGCCCTGGTTCAGCACAAACAGGCGCGATGCGCCATCTGAGTGGATGGAGAAATCGGTGTAGATATGCGCCTTCTGGTCGGAGGCCTGGGAGGCCACGAGCTTGTCCTCGTACAGCCAGCGCTGCTCGACCTTTTTCTCCAGCGCGGGCGATGCGGGCAGCACCCAGGCGTTCATTGCCAGCAGGCAGCGGCCGGGCAAACCGGCCAGCCATTGGGCGGGCACCAGGTCGCTGGCGGACGGCAGCTCGGCCTCGTCCAGCGCCTCGGGGCGGATGGGCACCATCCAGGTCCAAGAGACAAACTCGGTGTGCAGCTCCCAGCGCAGGCGGCCATTGCCCAGGTCCAGGCGCAGGTGGTTGGCCTCGGCATCGGGCACGGGCAGCTGCAGATCGCGCAGCAACTGGTGCAGCCACTGGCGGCTGGCCGCGCGCTCGGCGGCATCGGCCCACATTACCGTGCAGAACACGGCGGTGTTGTCGGGCAGGGCTTCAGGGGGGCGGGAATGGACTTCGTTGTGCAGCGCACGGCGCAGATCGTGCTGTTGCAACAGGGGCAGGTTTTTCATGAAAGACAAAAAGCGGCAATAACCAGACGGCAAGCCGTCGAACTGCTGCAATTGTCGTGCCAAGCCAATAGTTGTGCAGGCGCCCGATCAAAGCGGCGCGCCTGCCCTGCGCGCAATGGCCGTTTTACTGCGGCACCTCAAAGCTCAAGGTGGCCGTGTGGCGCACCTCGTCGTACTGCTTGCCATCGATCTTGACGCTGCCGTTGTTGACCCGGGCCGTCACCTCCAGCACATAGAGGCCGGGGAACGACGGCGTAAAGCTCACCGTGCCATTCTTGGCGGGGGCCAGCACACGGCGCCAGCCTTCGCTGGTGTCCACATTCACCTGGCTGGCTGCCACCGGCCGGCCCTTGAACATCAGCTGGTAGGTGTTGCCCTGGGGCGTTGTCGGCACCAGCTCCAGGTCATTGACGGCCTTGGTCTCCTGGCGGCCAAAGCGGGCCTGGTAGTAGGTCAGCACGCCATCGCTGCCAGCACGGGTGGCCGAAAAGCGCTGGTCCGCTGCAGCGCCCTCCTCCTTGCCCAGCACATAGGCATCAGCCGATGCCGGCACGGTCTTGCCCTCGGCCACTACCTGGCGCGGCTCGCTCAGTTCGCTCAGTTGGCCGGGCGCCTTGTGCAGCTCGCCCACTTGGGCGCGGGTCTGGCCGTTCTCGGTCTGCAGCCACAGGTAATCGGCATGGGCGGGCAACGCGGCGCCGATGCTGGCAGACACGGCAAAAGCCGCCGCCAACAGTGGGCGAAACAGGTTGGATGGTTGGGTGTTATTGGACATAAGCTCCTCCTCTTGGGCTGGATGGGGGTGGCTGGCGGGATCCCGGCGGCATGCGCAGCAGCAGGGGCAGCGGCATGGACAGGGAATAGCTGGCTCAGGGGTGGCTATCGCGCAGCGCCGGCCGCAAGCTCTGGGGCCTGCGGGGCCCACCCGGGGCGGGTGGCTTGCGGATCGCAACGCGCAGCCTAACGCAGTTTGAGCAGCGCAAAACCCGGACCCTGCCGTTTTTTGGCAAGGCCGGGTTCTGCAGATGCGGGCTTGGCGGCCCTGATGCCGATTACAGCTTGGGCGTGTACTTCAGGGTCAGCATGGCATTGCGCGGATCGCCATAGATGCCGCCGGTGTAGCCCACATAGCCGGGCTGCAGGTAGTGCTTGTCAAACAGGTTATTGACGTTAAGGGCCACGCTGACTTCGGGCGTGGCCTGGTAGGCCAGGCGCAGGCTGGTGATGGTGCTGCCCGCCACCTTGAAAGAGCGGTCATAGCTCAAGGTATGGCTTTGCGCGACGACGCCAGCACCCACACTCAGGCGGTTCCAATCGCCGGGCAGCTGGTAGGACAGCCAGGCGCGCAGCATGTGCTTGGGTGTCCAGGTGCTGAAGACCTGGCCCTGGTTGGTGGGGTCGTTCAGGAACTTGCTGGTGTTGAAGGTGTAGCCGACCATGGCTTGCAGGTCGCGTGCCACTTCGCCACTCACCTCCGCCTCCACACCCTGGCTGCGCACCTTGCCGGACGAGGTGGAGCAGTACCAGCCATCGCAGGCATAGCCGGAGGCCAGGTCGTTGACGGCGCGGTTCTTGTGGTTGTATCGGAACAGCGCCAGCGAGGTGTTGAGCTTGCCGTTCATCAACTCACCCTTGATGCCCAGCTCGTAGTTGGTGCCGGTGATGGGGTCGAGCACCTTGCCGTCGACCGTGCGCTCGGACTGCGGCTCGAACACGCTGGTGTAGCTGCCGTACAGCGACCACTCGGGGGTAAGTGCATACACCAGACCGGCATAGGGTGTGATCTCGCCGGAGGTGCTGGTGACCTGGCGCTCATCGGTAACGGCATTGGTGTAGAGCGAGTCATACCAGCTGGTGCGAGCGCCCACAATCGCGGTGAGCGGCTCGGTCAACCGGGTGCGCAGGCTGCCGTAGATGCCCTTTTGCCGCACATCGTAGGCGGACTTCCACTGCCGGCCACCGGCGGCCAGCAGGCTGTCCAAGGTCGGCTCGGGCCGGTGGTGGTCGATATTGAAAATATCGGCCCCCGAGGTAAAGGTGCGGGCATAGACATCGTTGGAGCGGTACTTGGAATAGTTGGCGCCCACGGTCACATCGTTGCGGAAGCCCGCCAGGTCAAAGCGGCCGTTGACGAAGGCATCGAACGCGACTTTTTTTAGGTCGAAATCGGTGTACCAGTCGTCATAGGTCACATCGCCACCACCGGCCGCCACCGTGCCGGTCATGCGCTGGTGCAGCGAGGCATTTTGCTCGCTCACATGCAGCGCCGAGACCTTGAACTTCCAGTCGTTGTTGATGCGGTGGTTCAGGTCGGCATAGACCGTCGTTTGCTTGACGTTGGAGCGGTTCCAGTCGGAGCCGGTGTAGGTGGAGCGCGGCAGGTCGGTCATGCTGCCGTCTGCGTACAGCGGCAGGCCCATGATGAAGGGACGGCCCTTACTGTCAAGCTGGCTCACGCCAAAGCCGACCGTGGTGTCGGGGCTGATGTCATAGTCCAGCGCGGCATACAGCGAGCGTGTGCGCTCATTCACATAATCGACAAAGGAGTGGCCGCGTGCCTCGTCCACCACCAGGCGGCCGCGCAGGCTGCCGTCTTCGTTCAGCGGTCCACCCGCATCAAGCTGCAGGCCATAGCGGTCCCAAGAGCCGGCGCGGGCGGTGACGGTCACCGTCTTCTCGCGCTGGCCGCGTTTGCGCACCAGGTTGACGGCGCCACCCGGGCTGCCCGTGCCCTGCAACAGGCCCGAGGCACCACGCAGCACCTCGATCCGGTCATAGAACGCCATGCCCTCGGCGCTCCAGTTGCCCAGCGAGTAGTGGTTGCGCGGAATCGCTACGCCGTCGTACTGCCAAGCATCGATCTGGAAGCCGCGCGAGGACAGCACCATGCCCTGGCCCACGCCCTTAACCCCCATCGTGCCGGTAGCCGCGTTCATGGCATCGCGCAAATCGCTGATGCCCTGCTCATCGAGCTGCTTGCGCGTGATCACGCTGATGGACTGCGGAATGTCCTTGAGCGCCTGGTCGCCCTTGTTGATGCTGACCGCTGATGCCGCCAGCGAGCCCGAGCCTTCGCTGGTGGCATTGCGCTCGCCTTGTGCGGTGACCGTCACGGTAGGCAAGGTGCTGGTGTCGGAGGCTGATGGCGTCGCCTTGATGACCATGGCCTCGCCCTGGCGCACTGCCATCAGGCCGCTGCCGGCCAGCAGACGATCCGCTGCTTGCTGCGGGGTCAGCATGCCGGAGACCGCGGGCGCCGTCTTGCCCTCGACCAGCGCCGGCGCAAAGCCTATCGACACGCCCGTGGCGGCCGACAGCGCCTGCAGTGCCGATCCCAGCGGCTGGGCCGCAATCGACAGGCTGCTGGCCTGGCCGGCCGGTGTGGCTGAAGGAGCGGCCTGCGCATGCACTGCCAGCGGCATGGCCAGCGCCAGTGCAGCGGCCAGGGCCAAAGGTGCAGGGTGGAAACGGGCGATTTTGGCAGCCGATGCGGCAGAGGCGTGGGACGGAGAACGGAAGCGCAGAGTGGTTTTGGACATGGTCAGACAACGAAGTAAATGAATCTCATTACCTTCTATGACGCACCGCAGGCGCAGAACTGCACCCCGCCCGCGCTATTTATTTGAATTATTTTTTCCAGGTAGGCTTTGCAACACCCTCGCCCCATGGGATGAGCGCGGATCGGGATGAGACGCAAGGCGTCTTTTGCAGTCAATAGCCAGCTATTGACAAGAAAGACAACACAGCGGATCGCCCGAGCCCGCGTTCAGACCACGGCAGGGAGTGGTGTAGAGGCTGCCTAATGTTTAGCCACGATCTCAGCCTGGCCGCCGGCGCCTGGCACCAGACGCACCGGCAGCACCAGGGTCAGCATGTTGGCAAACTCTGCCGGCTTGGCCGTCGCGTAGCTGCCGCCAATAAGCAATGCGGCAACAGCTGGGTCATGCACCACCAGGCCGGTGGGGCCATAGCGCTCCATCTCCTGCAAGGCCTGGGCCAGGGGCGTGTTGTCAAAGCGCAGCAAACCTTTGCGCCACAGGCCCACGCTGTCGGGCGCCACGGTGCCCACGGCGGCCAGTTGGCCATCGGCTGCCACCTGGGTGGTTTGGCCAGCCGTCAGCAGCATCGCAGTGGCGGAGCTCTGCGCTGCTGAGACGCGCACCCGTCCCTCTTGCACGTCTACCCGCACCTGGCCGGCATCGATGCCATCCTGGCGGTAGCGCACCGAAAAGCGCGTGCCCACTACGGTGACGCGGGCTGGGCCGGCCTGCACCTCAAAAGGTTTGCTGGAATCCGGGGCAACACTGAACATGGCCTGGCCATGCGCCAGCTGCACCTCGCGCCGATGGCGGTACAGGCGCACCTGCGCATCGGTGTCGGCATCCAGCTCCAGGGTGGAGCCATCGGGCAACTGCAGGCTTTGGCGCTGGCCGCGCTCAACAACATAGTGCGCGCTGTAGACCGGCTGCATCCACTGGTGCCAGCCCAGGCCCAGCCCCATCAGCAGGACGGCGCACAAGGCCAGGCCACGTGGGCCGGGCAGCAGGGCTTGGAGCCAGGGCCGAGGGCGAGTTGGCGTGGGTTGGGCCAATGGTTTATGGGATGTGGCGGCAGCGCTGGGCTGGGCTGCTGCTTGGCGCGCCCGCCACTGCGCCACCTCGTCTGCAGGCAGCCCGCGCAGGCGGGCAACCCCGGTATCGATCCCGGCAAAGGCCTCGGCATGGTCGGCGCTGGCCTGCAGCCACTGCGCCAGTTCCGCCTGCTCGTCTGCGTTCAAGCCCTGCTCCTGCCGGGTATGCCACTGCGCGGCCTGCAACTCCACAGCATCTTGATCCCCCAAGAAGGCCTGCAGCGCGCGCGCCTCCACCGCCTCGTCAAAAGGCGGGGCGGATGGGTGGAAGGGCGAGGTGGAAAAGCGGCTCATCTCAAAGCTATAGACGCATGGGCGCGGAAAAACTGCATGTCTGCCCGGCGCCCAGTAGGATCATTCACCATGGTCCAGCTCCTGTTTGCGGGCAGCGCAGGCGATCTTGCCACGGCTGATGTACTGGTTGACCATGCTGACCGAGACACCCATGCGCTCGGCGATCTGCGGGTTGGACAGCTCGTCGAACAGGTACATGCAAAAGGCCTCGCGGCAGCGGGGCGGCAAGGCCTCGATGGTGGCCAGATAGGCCTGCACGGTTTGCGACGAGGCATAGGCCGCCTCGGGCTGCAGGCGCTGGGGGCTGGCGGGCTGTTGGGCTTCGTCCAGTGCGTCGATGTCTTCGTGCTGACGCAACTGGGCGCGCCGGTCCAGGTCGATCTTGGCGTTCAATGCCACCTGTTTGAGCAAGGCCGCCGGCTGCTCAATCACCTTGCCAGCACGCTGCATGCCGAGCACGCGCGCATAGCTCTCCTGCGCCAGGTCGGCCGCGGTGTCGCGGTCTCTGACCTTGCGCAGGCAGAAGTTCAGCAGTTCTCGGTAGTAGTGCTCCAGCACGAACGGGCAACGCCCCATGGAAAGCCAAGGTCTCCATCGGTGGTCCAGCTTTCGCGCCTCAGATGGGAATAACTCTCATTATCACCGATGGACGGCCGCTTTCTTGGGGTGCAGAAATAGAAAAAGGCATCCGAAGATGCCTTTGTCCATGTTGCAGCTTGGCTGCGGGCGATCAGTCTTCTTCGACGAAGGCTTCTTCGCGCTTCTTGCTCACCGCTGGCAAGCAGACCACCACCAGCAGGATCGCAGCTGCGATCAGCAGACCGGCAGAGATGGGACGGGTAACAAACACCGACCAGTCACCACGCGAGAGCAGCAGCGCACGGCGCAGATTTTCTTCCATCATCGGGCCCAGGATAAAGCCCAGCAGCAAGGGAGCAGGTTCCGTACCCAGCTTGTGGAATACATAGCCCACGAAACCGAAGATACCCACCATCCACACGTCCCAGCTGTTGTTGTTGGTACCGTACACACCGACTGCGCAGAACAGCACGATGGAGGGGAACAACCAGCGGTAAGGCACCGTCAGCAGCTTGATCCAGACGCCGATCAGCGGCAGGTTCAACACGATCAGCATCAGGTTACCGATCCACATCGAGGCGATCAGACCCCAGAACAGTTCTGGGTTGCTGGTCATCACCTGGGGACCAGGCTGGATGTTGTGGATGGTCATTGCACCCACCATCAGTGCCATCACGGCGTTTGGTGGAATACCCAGGGTCAGCAGCGGAATGAACGAGGTCTGCGAGCCGGCGTTGTTGGCCGATTCAGGCGAGCACACGCCACGGATATTGCCTTGGCCGAAAGGAACTTCACCGGGCTTGAGTTTGGTCTTCTTCTCGATCGTGTAGGCAGCAAAAGCCGACAGCATCGCACCGCCACCAGGCAGGATACCCAGGGCCGAACCCAGCGCCGTACCACGCAGCATGGCGGGGAACATCAGCTTGAAGTCTTCCTTGGTGGGCATCAGGCCGGTCACCTTGGCAGCAAACACTTCGCGCTCATCGTCAGGCTTGGACAGGTTGGCAATGATTTCGCCGTAGCCGAACACACCCATGGCGATCACGACAAAGTCGATACCGTCGGTCAGCTCAGGAATGTCGAAGGAGTAGCGGGCTACGCCGGAGTTCACGTCGGTACCCACCAGGCCCAGCAGCAGACCCAGCACAATCATGCCGACTGCCTTGAGCAGCGAGCCCGAAGCCAGCACCACGGCGCCAATCAGGCCCAGGGTCATCAGCGAGAAGTACTCGGCAGGGCCGAACATGAAGGCCACTTCGGTCAGCGGAGGTGCGAAGGCAGCCAAGATGATGGTGCCCACGCAGCCAGCGAAGAACGAGCCAATGCCTGCAGCCGCCAGTGCCGGCCCAGCGCGCCCTTTTCGGGCCATCTGGTAGCCGTCAATCACGGTCACCACCGAGGAGGACTCTCCCGGCAAGTTCACCAAGATCGCGGTGGTGGAGCCGCCGTACTGGGCGCCGTAGTAAATACCGGCCAGCATGATCAGCGCTGCCACGGGTGGCAGTGCGTAGGTGGCAGGCAGCAACATCGCGATGGTGGCCACGGGGCCAATGCCCGGCAACACGCCAATCAGCGTACCCAACAGACAGCCGACAAAGCAGTAAATCAGGTTTTGAAAGGTAAAGGCAACACCGAAACCGATGGCCAGGTTGTCAAATAATTCCATGGTCCTGGCCCTCTTAACCGGTAATAAAGCTAGGCCACACGGGGAACTGAAGGTTCAGTGCCCACACGAATGCGACGTAACTGCCAATGGCCAGGATGGTGGCCAGAATGAAGACCGACTTGGCGCGGAACTCTGAACCTGCCAGGCTGCCGATAAAGACCAGTGCGTAGATCGCGACGATCAGGCCCATGGCGGGAATGCCGATGCTGGGCACGCCGACGAGCAAGATGCCGAAGGCAAAGTTGGCCAGCAAGATGAAGAACACCTGCTTCCATGCCCACTTGCCGATGGGGTCCCCATCCGCAGGGCCCGCGGTGACGCCCTTGAAGGCCACCGCAGCACCGATCAGCGTCAACAGGACGCCGAGAATCAACGGGAAATACCCCGGACCCATGCGAGCACCAGTACCGATCGAGTAGTTCTGGGCGCCAACGGCGAACCCAATACCCACTGCCATGTACATCATGCCCGCCCAAAAGTCTTTCTGGCTTTTGAGCTTCATTACCTTTGTCTCCAAACAATTTTAGGGATGCAGCGCATTGTCAACGCTGACGGGCAGCTGACGCATGTGGATTCCACTTACGATTCCACACAGGAAAACCCCTAGGATCAAACCAAGCTCAGAAGCCCTGAAACCCAAGCTGGGCGCGGCCTGCAGCCAGATGGCAGCCCTTTGTTTGGAGAAGACCGGACAGGGTGATCCCCTAGTCTGGAGGAGCCTCGCCCGCGCCCTGGCGTTGGGGCAGCGGGCTGTTCAGAAGCGTTCTAACGGTCACCCATTTCGATCGGCGGCGTGTTGGCCATCACCTCTTCGATGGTGGTGAGGCCTTCCGACACACGCAGCGCACCGGCCAGGCGCAAGGGGTGCATGCCATCCTTCACCGCTTGGCGGCGCAGCACCGACATCGACGGCGAAGCATGGACCTGGTCCTTGAGCGCTTCGGACACGGTGAGCAGCTCGTAGAGGCCCATGCGCCCGCGAAAGCCGGTGTCGCGGCATTCCTCACAGCCCACGGGCTTGTAGGGCCGGTAGTCACGCTTGATCTTCCAGGGCTGGATGGCGCTGGCCAGCGCCTCGGTCGATGCCTCCTCATCGGGCTGCTTGCACTGCGGGCACAAGGTACGCACCAGGCGCTGGGCCAGCACGCCCAGCAAGGTGGCATTGATCAGGTACGGCGGCACGCCCAGCTCCATCAAGCGGCTGATGGCGCTGGGGGCATCGTTGGTGTGCAGGGTGGAGAACACCAAGTGGCCGGTCAGCGCAGACTGCACCGCCATTTCAGCGGTTTCCAGATCGCGTATTTCGCCGACCATGATGATGTCCGGGTCCTGCCGCATCAGCGCGCGCAAGCCTTCGACAAAGCTGAAATCGAGCGCCGGCTGTACCTGGGTCTGGTTAAAGGCGGGCTCGATCATTTCAATCGGGTCCTCCACGGTCGACACATTCACCTCTTCGGTGGCCAGGCGCTTCAAGGTCGAGTACAAGGTGGTGGTCTTGCCCGAGCCCGTGGGGCCGGTGACCAGGATGATGCCGTGCGGGCGCTCGACCAGCTTCTCCCAGCGTTGCGCGTCATGCGGGGTAAAGCCCAGCGCCGACAGATCCTTGACGGTGTTTTCCGGGTCAAAAATACGCATCACCATCTTCTCGCCAAAGGCGGTGGGCAAGGTGGACAAGCGCATTTCCACTTCGTCACCCAAGGTGTTACGGGTCTTGATGCGGCCATCCTGCGGGCGGCGCTTTTCGACCACGTCGATGCGGCCGAGCAGCTTGACGCGCGAGACGATGGCGTTGTGCACTCCCAGCGGCATCTGGTAGACCTTGTGCAGCACGCCATCAATGCGGAAGCGGATCACCGACTGGTCGCGGCGCGGCTCCAGGTGGATATCGCTGGCGCGCTGCGCAAACGCAAACTGCCACAGCCAGTCCACCAGGCGGATGATGCCCTGGTCATTGGCGTCGAACTGCTGGTTGGTGTTGCTCAGGTCGACCAGCTGCTCGAAGTTGCCCAGCGAGCTGAGCGAGCCGCCGAGCTTGCTGGCCGCCTTGACCGACCGGGCCAGCGCAAAGAACTCGCTGCGGTAGCGGTCGATGTCCTTGGGGTTGGCCAGCACCCGGCGCACCTTGCGCCGCGCCTGGCGCTCGACCTCCGTCACCCACTCATCAATCCAGGGTTCCTTGACCGCAATCACCACTTCCTGGGCCGTGACCTGCACCGGCAGAATGCCGTGGCGCTGCGCATAGGGCGCGCCCATGGTTTCGGCCACCTTGGCGGCATCCACCTTGAGCGGGTCGATCTTGTAATAAGGCAGCCCGCAGTGCTTGGCGACAAACTCCGTGAGCATCTCCACATCGAGCGCCTTGCCGTCTTGCTGGCGCGGCACCACCACGCTGGCCAAGCGCACGATCGGGTGCTGGCTGCTGACCGCATGGCTGCAGCGGCTGATGGTCGCCTGGGCCAGCTCGGGGCTGATCCAGCCATCGGTCTGCAGCCAGTTGATGACCTGGGTCAGTTCCAGCGGGCGTTGCATCAGTGCGGGCAGGCCGCTGCGCGCTGGCGGCACGGTGGTGGGGCCTGATCCGCTGGGCGTTGATGGGACCGAGGCAGGGCCGCTGGGCTTGGACGGCGCAGGACCGTCTTCAACGTTGCCAGGCACAAAGATCGCCGAGCGCCGGATCGGTGCCGAAGCGCCAGACGGAGCCCCGCCACCTGAACTGCTGGAGTGGCGGCTCTGGGTGGCCGTATCGCCGGGCAAGGCATCGCCCCGGCTCTTGTGCTGCTTGCTTGGCTGATCAGGCGCTGCCATGGTGATTCCCTCGGTATTTTTTTAGCTTCTGGCTTTATACCTGAATGACCGCGCCGCGCTGCGTAAAGTCAGTCCAGCAGCGGCTGCACAGGTTTAAAAACCTTTAACCACTTGAGCGCCGGCAAGCCGGTCTGCTGTTGCACCAGGTCCGCCCGCTGGCTGAGCAGCTCGCGGCTGGGGCGGCTGGCAGTGCGCTGGGCCAGCACGACGGTATTGCCTTCTTTGGTCGCCGCAAAGCGCCAGACGGCCTCCGGGCCAAAGGCCTCCTGGATATGGGCGAGGCTGCGGGCATAGCTGTTGGTGCGGCCAAACAGGTTGACGGTCATGCAGCCGTCCTCGGTCAGCAGGTTGCGGCAATGCTGGTAAAAATCAGGGCTGTCGAGCACCGGGGCCGCCGCTTCATGGTCATACAGGTCCACCTGCAGCGCATCTACTGTCTGCAGGTACAGGGGCTTCTGGATCTCCAGCCCCGCATCGCCCAGCACCACCTGGAGCTTGTCGCTGTCGGGGGGCAGCTTGAACCACTGGCGGCAGACCGTTATCACCTGCGGGTTCAGCTCCACCGCCGTGCTGGCCATGCCGAGCTTTTGCGTGCAGAACTTGGTAGCGGCCGCCGAGCCCAGGCCCAGCTGCATGGCCCGGCGCTCGGGCACCGTCGGCCAGTCCACCAGCAGCAGCCAGGCCATCATGCGCTGCACATATTCCAAGTCGATATCGAAAGGCTTCTTGATGCGCATCGAGCCTTGCACCCAGGGCGTTCCCAGGTGCAGGTAGCGGGTGCCGTCGTAGTCGGAGATGGTGACCTCGGGCAGCGGCTCGGCGGCCTGCGGGGATTTTCTTTTCGTCGTCATGGGGTGGGATTATCGGCCGTTGTCAGTGGCGCTGCCGTGCTTGCGCCCGCAAGGCCCGCAGTGGGCAGCTTGCTATCGACGCAATCAGCGCAGCAGGCCCGCCTGCTGCATCACCTCGCGCCAGCCAGCCAGCTTGCGCTCAAAGCTCCAGGAGGCATTGGCCGGGCTGCTCGATGGCAGCCGGTAGCTGGGCAGGCCCAAAACGGCCTGCACCTTGGCGGCATGGCGAAAGCTCTCGCCGCCATTGTGCGCAGCGGCCACCAACTGCGGGCACTGCTGCTGGAGCGCCACAAAATCATTGAGCTGGGCATTGCGGATGCTGGTGTCCAGGCTGCCTTCGCGCTCGCAGGCGGCATAGACATCCCACAGGCCCAGGCCGCGCTCCAGCAGCCAGGCGCAGCGATCGGCATAACCGCTGGGTTGCGGGTGCTCATGCCACAACGCCGCCAGCAGCGGCCACATATGGTTGCGCGGATGGGCGTAGTACTGCTGCAGCTGCAAAGACTGCACACCAGGGAAGCTGCCCAGAATCAAGACCTGGGTGCCGGGCCCCACGACCGGGGCCAGCCCGCAGAGCAGTGCATCAGCCATGGTTCGATCCCCCATCGCTGCCGGGCAGCAGAGGCTGCAGCCGGGGCAGCACCCTGGCGGCATTGGCGCTGGTGGCCCACTGCCAGTCGGCGGTGGTCAAAGCCTCATCGGCATGGGCCTCGGCCCGCAACTCCAGCATCACCTGCGCGATGCGCGGAATCTCGGCCGGCTGGTTGCGGCCCTGGGCCTCGCCAGCGGCGCGCTGCTCGGCGGTGGTGTAGAGCCAGTGCGGAGGAATATCGGGCGCATCGGTTTCAACGACGATGGCCTGCATCGGCAGCTCTTGCACCAGACGGCGCAGATGCAGCGCACGCTCATAGGTCAGCGCGCCACCAAAGCCCAACGCAAAGCCGCGCTCGATAAACTGCTGCGCCTGCTGCAGGCTGCCGTTAAAGGCATGCGCAATGCCGCCTTGCACCGGCCAGCGGCGCAGCGCGCGCAGCAGCTGGTCCGACGAGCGGCGCACATGCAGGATGACGGGCAGATCAAAACGGCGCGCCAGCTGCAACTGCTGCTCGTAAAACCAGGTCTGGCGTTCGGCATCCAGCCCGGGCACAAAAAAATCCAGGCCGATCTCGCCAATCGCCACCAGCCTTGGGTCATCGCGGCAGTCTTCAAGCATGGCGGCCAGGGCCTCGATGTCGGCTTCTACCGCGCGTCCGGTGTACAGCGGGTGGATGCCCAGCGCATAGCTATCGCCCCAGCGATGCGCCAACTCGCGCACGGTGGCCCAGTTGCTGCGCTCGACTGCCGGAATCACGCAGTGGGCGACCCCCGCCGCCTGCGCAGCCGCGCGCAAGGCATCGCGGTCGGCATCGAACTCGGGGGCATCCCAGTGGCAGTGGGTATCAATCCAGAAGGGCATGCGGATCAGAGGTGTTGTCAGGCCTCGAACTGCCCGTTCACCATGCGCACGGCACGGTCGCAGCGCTGGGCCAGCTCGCCATCATGGGTGACCATGACAAAGGCAGTGCCGCGATCGCGCGCCAGCTGCAGCATCAGCGCAAACACGGTGTCTGCGGTGGCGCGGTCCAGGTTGCCGGTGGGCTCATCGGCCAGCACGCAGGCCGGCTGGGTCACCAGCGCACGCGCAATGGCCACGCGCTGGCGCTCGCCGCCAGACAGCTCGGCCGGCCGGTGCAGCACACGGTCCTTCAGCCCTACCGAGGCCAGCACCTCGCGCGCACGCTCAGTGCATTCGGCATACGGCATACGGCGGATGCGCAGCGGCATCGCCACGTTGTCCAGCGCGCTGAACTCGGGCAGCAGGTGGTGGAATTGGTAAATAAAGCCCAGGTGCTGGTTGCGCAGCTCGCCCTGGCGGGTGGCGCTCAAGGTGTCCAGCCGCTGGCCATGCAGGCTGACGGTGCCGCTGCTGGGGGCATCGAGCCCGCCCAGCAAATGCAGCAAGGTGGATTTGCCGGAGCCCGAGGCGCCAACGATGGCCAGGGTTTCGCCTGCGCGCACTTGCAGGTCGATGCCATGCAGCACCTCGACATCGAGCAGGCCTTCGGTAAAGCGCTTGGTCAGGCCCGAGGCTTCCAACACGATCGACGAATCATTCATAGCGCAGTGCCTCCGCCGGGTTCACGCGGCTGGCACGCCAGCTGGGGTACAGGGTGGCCACAAAGGCCAGGATCAGGGAAATGACGGTGATCGGCACGATGTCGCTGCGCTGGGGCTCACTCGGCATCTGGCTGATCAAATAGATGTCCTTGGGCAGGAAGCTGGTGTGCAGTGCGCGCTCGATGGCCGGCACGATCACATCGATATTGCAGGCAATGAGCAGGCCCAGGCCCAAACCGGCCAGGGTGCCGATCACACCCACCAGCGCGCCCTGCACCACAAACACGCCCATGATGCTGCGCGGGCTGGCGCCCAAGGTGCGCAGAATGGCGATATCGGCGCGCTTGTCGGTGACGGTCATCACCAGGGTGGTCACCAGGTTGAAGGCGGCCACGGCGACGATCAGGGTCAGGATGATGAACATCATGCGTTTCTCCACCTGGACGGCGGCAAACCAGGTCTTGTTCTGCTGCGTCCAGTCGCGGATCAGCAAATGGCCGCTCAGGCTGTGGGCCAACTGCTGGGTCACCTCGGGGGCCTGGTGCAGGTCCTTGAGCTTAAGGCGCACGCCCGTCGGGCCTTCCAGGCGGAATAAGCGCTCGGCATCCTCATGGTGCATCAGCACCAGGCTGGAGTCGTACTCGTAGTGGCCGGAGTTGAAGGTGCCCACCACCTGCATCTGCTTGAGGCGGGGCACGGTGCCAGCCGGCGTGACTTGGCCGCTGGGCACGATCAGGGTGACCTGGTCGCCCTGGCCCACGCCCAGAATGCGCGCCAGCTCCGAGCCCAGCACGACATTGAAGCTGCCCGGTGTGAGCGCCTGCAAACTGCTTTGGTCGATGCCGGTGGTCATGTCGGTGACCTCGGGCTCCAGCGCCGGGTCAATGCCGCGCAGCAAGGCGCCGCGCATGTCTTCACCCCGGGCGACCAGCGCCTGGGCCGAAACAAAGGGCGCCGCGCCAATCACATTCGGGTTGGCCTTGGCCTCGGCAATGGTGCGGGCCGGGTCGGGCAAGGCATCGCCGCCGGGCGTGAAGATCTCGATGTGTGAGACCACGCTGAGCATGCGGTCGCGCACCTCTTTTTGAAAACCATTCATCACCGACAGCACGATGATCAAGGCCGCCACCCCCAAGGCAATGCCCAGCATGGACACGCCCGAGATGAACGAAATAAACCCGTTGCGCCGGGTCGCCCGGCCTGCCCGGGTGTAGCGCCAGCCCAGCGCCAATTCATAGGGAATTTGCATAAATCGTTCTAAAAATATATTTGGTGCTTGCTCACCGCCCATACAGCGCTATAAACCACTGCACCGCAAACCGCATTGTGGCATCGCCGACAATAGACCCATGTCGGAAAACCAGCATTTGATCATCTCTTACGCAGCCACGGACGAGCCAGGCTGCCAGCAGGCCTTGCAGACCCTGGCGCTGCCCAACCTGCAACGCCTGCTCAAGCAATGGTCCGTCAGCACCACCGACAACGGCGCGCTGGAAGATTTTGCCCCCCCGCATGAACGGGCCATGGCCCAGGCGCTGGGCCTGCCGCGCCAGGCCACGCCCTGGGCAGCACTGCAGCAGCTGCAAAACGGCCAGGCCCCAGGCGATGCCGGCTGGGCCTTTCTCACGCCCTGCCACTGGCAGATCTCGCCCGACCAAGTGCGCATGAGCGCGCTGGCGGCCGCGCAGATGAGCAACGAGGAATCGCGCAGCCTGCTGGCCATCATGGCGCCCTGGTTCAGCGAAGACGGCATTGAACTCGTCTACGACCGCCCCGACCGCTGGCTGGCGCGTGGCGATGTCTTCGCCCAGCTCGACACCGCTGCGCTCGACCGCATTGCGCTGCGTGATGTGCGGCCCTGGCTGCCCCACAAGGCCCAAGCCGCCGTGCTGCAGCGCCTGCAGACCGAGATGCAGATGCTGCTTTACACCCATGCCTTTAGCGATGCGCGCGAGGCCAGTGGCCGCGCACCGATCAATTCCTTCTGGATACACGGCGCAGGCGCCCTGCCCGCCGCCTACCAGCCCCCAGCCCAGCGCCCGGTGCTGAACACCGCGCTGCGCGACAGCGCCATGGACGCCAACTGGCCCGCCTGGCAGCAGCAGTGGCAGCAGCTGGACCAGACACTCGCCACAACTGGCCTGGCCCAGCTGACCCTGTGCGGCGAAAAAAATGCCATTACCCTGGAGCCGCTGGCTCAGGGCTGGTTACCCAAAATCAAGAAATGGCTGGGCAATCCCCAGCCGGCTGCGCTTCTGAGCTCCCTATGAAAATTCTGGCTAGAGATATTCCCCCGCGCACCGTCTGGGCGCTGGAGCAGGCAGGTGTGCACCCGCTGCTCGCCCGCCTGTTTGCCGCACGCGGCGTACAAGCTGTGGCCGAACTGGATGACGGCTTGTCCCAGCTGCTGCCGCCCACCGGCCTGCTGGGCACGCGTGAAGCGGCCCTGTTGCTGGCCGATGCGATTGGCCGCCAACAGCGCATCTGCGTGGTGGCCGATTACGACTGCGACGGCGCCACCGCCTGCGCGGTCGCCTTGCGCGGGCTGCGCATGCTGGGCGCCCAGCAAGTCAGCTACCTGGTGCCCGACCGCGTGGTCGATGGCTATGGGCTGACCGCAGCCATTGCCGAGCGCGTGCACCAGCAAGGCGCGCAAGTGCTGGTGACCGTGGACAACGGCATCGCCAGCGTGGACGGTGTGGCCCGCGCCAAGGCGCTGGGCATGACGGTGATCGTCACCGACCACCACCTGCCAGCAGCCACCTTGCCGGCGGCCGATGCCATCGTCAACCCCAACCAGCCCGGCTGCGGCTTTGCCAGCAAGGCCATGGCGGGGGTGGGCGTGATGTTTTACGTGCTGATGGCCTTGCGTGCCGAGCTGCGCGACCGGGGCGCCTTTGCCGACATGGCCCAGCCCCGGCTGGACAGCCTGCTGCCGCTGGTGGCGCTGGGCACCGTGGCCGATGTGGTCAAGCTCGATGCCAACAACCGCCGGCTTGTGGCCCAGGGCCTGCGCCGCATCCGCGCCGGCCATATGCCGCCTGGCCTGGGCGCGCTGTTCTCTGCCGCCAGCCGGCGTGCGGCGACAGCCAGCACCTTTGACTTTGGCTTTGCACTGGGCCCGCGCATCAACGCCGCCGGGCGCCTGGCCGATATGACCATCGGCATTGAATGCCTGCTGACCGACGACACCTTGCTGGCCGACACCCTGGCGCGCCAGCTGGACGCCATCAACCGCGAGCGCCGCGATATCGAAACAGGTATGCGCGAACACGCGATGCTGCTGGCCGAGGCCCTGTTTGAAGAGGGCACCGAGCCGCCACCGGCCGTCAGCGTGTTTGACCCGGACTTCCACGAAGGCGTGGTCGGCATCGTCGCCTCGCGCATCAAGGACAAGCTGCACCGCCCCAGCTTTGTGTTTGCCGCCAGCAGCGCGCCCGGCCATGAGCATGAGCTCAAGGGCTCGGGCCGTTCGATCCCTGGCTTCCATCTGCGCGATGCGCTGGACCTGGTGGCCAAGCGCCACCCCGGCGTGCTGATCAAATTTGGCGGCCATGCGATGGCGGCGGGCTGCACGATTGCGCTGGACGATTTCGAGGTGTTTGAGCAGGCGCTTGCCCAGGTCGCGCAGGAATGGCTGGACGAGCGCACCCTCACCCGCCAGTTGGAGACCGATGGCCCACTGCCGGTGCAGTTCCGCCATGCCGAGACGGTGGACACGATCAACAGCCAGGTCTGGGGCCAGGGCTTTGCACCGCCCACGTTCAGCGAGGAGCTGGAGGTCATCAGCCAGCGCCTGGTCGGTGAAAAGCACCTGTCGCTCAAGCTGCGCCACCAGGGCGAGATGGTCGATGGCATCTGGTTTGGCCATACCGAGCCCCTGCCGGCCAAGGTGTTGCTGGCCTTCCGGCTCGACATCAATGAGTGGCAGGGCCAGCGCAAGCTGCAGTTTCTGGTCGAAGGCGCACAGCTGCCGGGTTGATGGCGCTTTTGAGCTGCGCACAGACATTTACCAAATGTTAGGGGAATAGCGGCCAAACTGCGGCCGCTTGTCACCGCAGTTTTCTAAAATATGCGCTGGGTTATTCTCTGCGGCGCACAAGGCTGCAGCGATGCAACCGCCGTGGATGGCCAAGCGGCATGGCAGGCTTCGCAGCCCCGGATGGGCGCAGAGGCCATCGCTTGGTTATTCAGAATTTGAATATTAACTTTCCGGCCATCTGCTTCAAGTTGGCTGCTAGACAAGCTGAGACTCCATGAGCAATATTTCCGTGGCCGTGCTGGGCGCCGGCATGGTGGGCGTTGCCAGCGCATTGGCGCTGCAGAAAAAGGGCTTCCGCGTGACCTTGCTCGACCGGCTCGCCCCTGGCGAAGAGACCTCTTACGGCAACGCGGGGGTGATCGCACGCAGCTCGCTGATGCCCTTCAACAATCCCAGCCTCTGGGGTAACCTGCCGGTGCTGCTGAAGAACCAGAGCGCGGGCTTTCGCTACCAGGCGCAGTTTTTGCTGCAAAACCTGGGCTGGGCGGCGCGCTTTGTGGCCCAGGCGCGCAGAACGGCGTTTGAGGAAACGACCACGGCGCTGGACAGCCTCATCCGCCTGTCGATGACCGAGCATGCCCAGCTGCTGCGCGCCAGTGGCGCCGCGCACCGCATGCGCGACAACGGCTGGATGTTCCTCTACCGCCAATCCGCCGCCTTTGCCGGTGGCGCGCTGGCACGCGAGCGCATGGCGCACTTTGGCGTGGCCACTGAGGTGCTGGAGCGCGACCATATCCGCCAGCTGGAACCGGCGCTGAACCCCATATTTGAGCGCGCGCTCTGGGTCAAGGACACCTGGTCGGTGGACAGCCCCGGCGATGTCGTCAAGGCCTATGCCGAGCTGTTCCGCAAGCAAGGCGGGCAGTATGCGCAGGCCCGCATCAAGACCGTGGAGCCGCTGGCCGGCAGCCGCTGGCGCATCCGCGCCGATGGTGCGCAAGATGGCCTGGAGGCCGACCGGGTGGTGGTCGCGCTGGGGCCCTGGAGCCGCCAGTTCATGGCGACCCTGGGCGTGAAGGTGCCGATGGCTTATGAGCGCGGCTACCACATGCACTTTGCGCCACCCGCATCCTGCAATATCTCGCGCCCGGTGTACGACACCGCCGGCGCCTATGTGCTGAGCCCCATGGAGCAAGGCCTGCGCTTGACCAGTGGTGTGGAACTGACCGATATTGACGCCCCCACCAATCCGGTGCAGCTGGGCCTGGCCGAGGCCGCCGCACGTGAGGCGATTGACATGGGCCAGGCACTAGAGCCTGCACCCTGGATGGGCAGCCGCCCCACCTTGCCCGACAGCCGCCCCATCATTGGCGCGATGCCGGGCCAGCGCAATCTTTGGCTGGCCTTTGGCCACCAGCACATTGGCTTTAGCACCGGGCCGGGGACGGGCGCCATTTTGGCGGCGTTGATGCGCGGGGATGATGCGCCGGTCGATGTGCGGCCATTCCGCGCCGAGCGTTTCCTCAAAGGCTAGTCGTGCCAGCGCCCTGGCCGCAAGGCCGGGCGCGTTAGGGCATCAGGCTGGCAATGCAGCCCAGCGCTGCGCCAGCAGGCTCACCACATCGTGTACCGGCAAGCCCGTAGCGCTTGCTACCGCATCGCGGTAGACCGGCATATTGGTGCACTCCAGCACAATCGTTTGCACCTGCGGATGGGCCTGGCACAGGGCGACTGCGGCAGCGACCACCTCTCGCTCAGCCTGGGTGATGTCCATGTGGAGTGCATTGCCGAGGATGCGCGTGGCAAATTCGCCGTCCGGCGTCACACCTTGAACCGGTGTGCCAACGGGTACGCCAGCGGCGGCCAGAATGCGTGGCGTCAGGCTGGCTGCTGCGATGGTGACCACGCCGGGTTGCGGTAAGTGCGCGCACTGCAGCAGGCTAGAGCTGACGACGGGCACATCCACACTCCCGGCCAGCAGATCCTGGTAGGCAGCCAAAAAGCCGCAGCTGGTGGTGATCATTGCCGCGCCCTGCGCTTGCATCGTGCGGGCGGCATCGACAAAGGGCTGCACAAAGCGGGGATCGGCTTCGCGCACAATCTTGGCGGGCGAGGCGCCTTGCACCTTGTGCATCTGCACGGGGATGCCCAGCGCTGCCCAGGTCTGCAGGTTGCCGATGTCGCCGGGCGGGCGCGGAAACAGCGTGTCCAGCATCAGAATGCCGAGAAACGGCGCCGTGGGCGCGGGTGCGGCGGACAGGGGCAGCATGGCAGGTGTCAGTCGAGCAAGGGCATGGCGGGCAGCGCGCCACGGCGGTCGATCTTGCGGCTCAGCACCACCGAGGTGTAGGTCTGGCGAATGCCCTCGATCAGGCCGATGCGGTCCAGCAGCGCATCGAGCTTTTCGTTGGAATCGCAGCGCAGAAAGATCATGTAGTCATGCTGGCCGGACACGGCCGAGACCTCTTCCACCTCGGGAATGCTCTCCAACACCTGCATGACGGCCTGGGCAGTCTTGGGCATCACGCTGATGCCGCAGTAGGCACGCACGGCCGACTGCTCCAGCTTGGAGCCCAGGCGCACGCCGTAACCGGCGATGACGCCCTCTTTCTCCAGCCGCGCAATGCGGGCCACCACGGTAGTACGTGCCAGGTTCAGCTTGCGCGCCAGCTTGGCGGTGGATTCACGCGCATCGGCCTGCAACAGCGCCAGCAACTTGCGGTCAATATCGTCGAGTCGAAAATCCATAGGTTCCCCTGCTTGTTATACGGCGTGGCCGATGATACGGCCCAAAAAGCTGCGCGTGGCTTCGTGTTGCGGGTTGTCGATCACCTGCGAAGGGGGACCCTCCTCGACCACCACGCCATCGCGCATGAAGACCACCTTGTCGGCCACCTCGCGCGCAAAGGCGATCTCATGGGTCACGAGGATCATGGTCATGCCGTCCTTGGCCAGCGACTGGATCACCTGCAGCACCTCGCCGACCAGCTCGGGGTCTAGCGCAGAAGTGGCTTCGTCAAACAGCATCACGCTGGGCTGCATGGCCAGCGCGCGGGCAATGGCCACGCGTTGCTTCTGGCCGCCGGAGAGCTGGTCGGGCATCATCTGCGCGCGCTCAGCCAGGCCTACCTTTTGCAGCAGCGCCGTGGCACGGGCCTCGGCTTCCGCCTTGCTGATGCGCAAGACCGTAAGCGGGCCTTCCATCACGTTTTGCAGCACCGTCATGTGCGGGAACAGGTTGAAGTGCTGGAACACCATGCCGGTGCGGGCGCGGAAGCCTGCGAGCACCTTGTCCTTGGGCAGCTGGGTTTGCTTGCCGCTGAAAGCCAGCGACTGCGCATCGACCCGCACATCGCCGCCATCGGGGACGGTCAGCAGGTTGATGCAGCGCAGCAGGGTGGATTTGCCCGAGCCCGAGGGCCCGATCAGGGCCACCACCTGGCCCCGGTTGACATCCAGGCAGATGTCCTTGAGCACTTCAAGCTGGCCGAAGGACTTTTTCAGGCCACGAATACAGATGAGCGGTTGGTCTTGCATCTCAGGCCTCCTTGGCAGCGCTGCCGTGCTCCAGGCGCTTGGCCCACAAAGTCACCGGGAAAAGAATCAGGAAATAGGTGATGGCGATGAAGGTGTAGACCTCCAGCGGGCGGTAGGTGTCATGCGCAATCACCTGGCCTTGGTAGAGCAGATCAGGCACGGCCAGCACCATCAGCAAGGAGGTGTTCTTGAGCTGCAGGATCGACTGGTTGACCAGTGGCGGAATCATCTTGCGGAAAGCCTGGGGCAGGATGATGCGGTGCATCACCTGGAAGCGCGTCATGCCAATCGCCTGGCCGGCTTCGGTCTGGCCGATGTCAGTGCTGATGATGCCGCCCCGGATGATTTCGGAATAGAACGCACCGCCGTATAGCGACAGACACAGCGCAGCGGCCACGGGCGCGCTCATCTCGATACCGGTGAGCACCGGCAGCGCGTAGTAGAACCACATCAACTGCACGAGCACTGGCGTACAGCGAAACACCTCGACAAAGGCGCGCAGCGGCGCGGTGATGATCTTGTTGCTGGACAAACGGCCCAGCCCCGCCACCAGGCCAACGGCCAGGCCGCCGAGCACGCAAATCACCGTAAACAGCAAGGTGTAGCCCACACCGCCGACCAGCAGCATGCGGTACTTCCACAGGAAAGCAAAGTCCCACTCGTACATAAATCAACCTACCTTTAACGCATACACCCCGGAGGCAGCATGCGGCTGCAACCGGGGTGTTTCACATGGGCAGAACGCCCATGTGGACCAACCATTAGAACTTGACTTCCTTGGGGAAGGACTCGGCCTTCACGCCAGCGAGCTTTTCCATGTTTTTCAGCACCACGGCCTGGATCTCGCCCTTGGCACGGGATTCATCCAGCCAGGCATTGACGGCGTTTTCAAAGTCCTTGTTCGACTCCTTGCGCAGGCCGACATTGGTGTTGGCCGTCTCGACCGGGGTCGGCACATACACGGCACCCACGTCAGGGCGCTTGGCGATCAGTGGCTGCGACAGCAGGACCACCAGCACCTGGCAATCGGAGCGGCCGGTTTGCACCGACATGGTGGCGGCGCCCGAGCTTTCCAGGCGCGAGATGCTGGCCTTGGGCAGCGCGCGGGTGGCGAACTGGTCCTGGTTGGAGCCGATATCGACCACCACCTTGGCATCCGGCGTGTTCAGCTGTTCCCAGGTCTGCACGGGGGCATGGCCCTTTTTGCAGACGGCCGTGAAGGTGTTGTTCAGCAGCGGCTTGGAGAAGTTGACCACTTCCATGCGCTGGGGCGTGGGCGCCATCGCAAACATCAGGTCAATCTTGTTGGCCTGCAAGTCCAGCACGGCATTGCCCCAGGTGGTCTCGACAAACTTCACGTTCACGCCGAGCTTCTTGGCCAGGCTCTCGCCAAAGTCGGGGCCAAAGCCTTCCCATTTCTGCGACACCAGGTCTTTGTTGAAGTAGGGAATGGCGCCGGCCACCGCACCTACACGCAACTCCTTGGTGCGCTTGACGCGGTCCATCGTCGATTCACCGCTTTGCGCCAGCGCCGCACCGGTCACCGATACACCTGCGACCACCAAGGCGGCCGCACCCATCAACTTTTTGACAGAAAACATCTACGTATCCTCTAGACGCAGCGAAAACGGGCTGCGCGACCGTGAAAAACCGACAGTGTATTCCTGATAAAAACCCTAGTGAAAAACACAAAACGTCGAGATGCATTGTTAATTTCGTCAAATCGGCGAAACAACGACAATTTAAGGGTTAATACTGACATTTCAGAGACAGCTTAGGCGGAAATACCCCGCTGCGCTGCCGATTGCTGGTCCGGGTCTGACATACCTGCTACAGCACGCGGCCTACAATGCTTCGATATCCCTAGCTAATTCCATGCCAGACATGCTCAACGCCGATCTGCACTGCCACTCCACGTTCTCCGACGGCACCCTGAGCCCGGAAGCGCTGGCGCAGCGTGCGCGCGAGCGGGGTGTGCAGCTCTGGGCCTTGACCGACCATGACGAGGTCAGCGGCCTGGACCGCGCCAGCGCGGCCGCTGCGCAGCAGCAGATGGCGTTCTTGAGCGGTGTCGAGGTGTCGGTCAGCTTTGGCGAGACCACCGTGCACATCGTGGGCCTGGGCTTTGACTGGCAGCATGCCGGCCTGCGCGAGGGCCTGGCCCGCACACGCGGTGGCCGCGAGCAGCGGGCCCGGGACATGGCCGCCGGGCTGGAGAAGGTGGGCATCAGCGGTGCCTACGAAGGCGCGCTGCGCTATGTGGGCAACCCCGATCTGATATCACGTACCCACTTTGCGCGCTTTTTGGTAGAGACGCGGGTTTGCCGCGATCCGGCCGAGGTCTTTCGCCATTACCTGGTGGAAGGCAAGCCCGGCTTTGTGCCCCACCGCTGGGCGCGGCTGCAGGATGCGGTGGAATGGATTGTGGCTGCGGGCGGCATGGCGGTCATCGCCCACCCTGCCCGTTACCACCTGAACGGCGGCGAAGAGCATGCGCTGTTCACCTCCTTCAAAGACTACGGTGGCCAAGGTGTGGAAGTGGTCACTGGCAGCCACTTTCCGCACGAATACGCCACCTATGCCGACCTGGCCAAAAGCTTTGGCCTCTACGCCTCGCGCGGCTGCGATTTTCACAGCCCCGGAGAATCCGGTACCGATTTTGGTGCACTGCCTCCGCTGCCCAATGGGGTGCAACCCGTTTGGCAGGCATTGGAAGGCCGCATCCTCCACCCCAGCCAACCGCCGCAGCCCGCCGCCCATTGAGGTAGGCGCGCTGCAGCAGCCCCCACGATAACAAGAGCAAAAGAAATACCATGGCCCAATATTTCGAGGTTCACCCCGACAACCCCCAGCCCCGTCTGCTCAAGCAGGCAGCCGCCATGCTCAAGGATGGCGGGATCCTGGCTGTCCCCACCGATTCGAGCTACGCCTTTGTCTGCGCACTGGACAACAAGCAGGTGGTGGACCGCCTGCGCCGCATCCGCCAGATTGACGACAAGCGCATGCTGACCTTGCTGTGTTGCGACCTCTCCCAGCTGGCCAGCTACGCGAGGGTGGACAACCACCAGTTCCGTATCCTCAAACTGGGCACGCCGGGACCTTTCACATTCATTCTGGACGCCACCAAGGAAGTGCCGCGCCGCATCAGCCACCCCTCACGCAAGACCATCGGTCTGCGCGTGCCTGACAACAAGGGCCTGCTGATGCTGCTGGAGCTGCATGGCGAGCCGCTGCTGTCAACCACCTTGATTCCGCCCGGCGAGACCGAGCCGCTGAACGACCCCGAAGAAATCCGCGATCGCTTTGAATCGCAGATCGAGCTGGTCGTCAATGCGGGCCCCTGCCCGCTGGAGCCCACGACGATTGTGGACCTGACCCCCATGGGCAGCGGTGGCGCACCGGTGGTGGTGCGCGAGGGCCGGGGGCCGCTGGCGCAGCTGGGCTTGTAGCCGACCGGCAGCGCCACAACAGGCAAAGCTAAAGAGGAATGGGGCGCGCTGTCGCAGCCCCTTTGCCCGCCTGCGCGGAGATCGCGAGCGGGTTCATAGGCCCATGGTGAATCTGTTAGGCTTGGCGGCTCGCGTGCGCGCTGTGCGGCCGCGTTTTTAACAGCTTTGCGACCACCGATCCGTGAACCCTGACCTGATCCAAAACATCCTGATTTTTGCGCTGCCCGTGCTGTTTGCCATCACGGTGCATGAGGCTGCCCACGGCTATGTGGCGCGCCACTTCGGCGACAACACCGCCTTCATGCTCGGGCGCATCACGCTCAACCCCTTCAAGCACATCGATCCCATCGGCACCATCGTCATGCCCTTGGTGCTGTACTTTGCCACCAGCGGCGCCTTTGTGTTTGGCTATGCCAAGCCGGTGCCGGTGAACTTTGGCAACCTGCGCAACCCCAAGCGCGACATGATCTGGGTGGCACTGGCCGGCCCGCTGACCAATTTTGCGCAGGCCATCCTCTGGGCGCTGCTGTTGGGCGTCCTGGCCATCTCCGGCATCAACGAGCCGTTCTTCATCAAGATGTGCTACGCCGGCATCTCCGTCAACCTGGTGATGTGGGCGCTTAACCTGTTCCCGCTGCCACCACTCGATGGCGGCCGGGTGCTGGTGGGCCTGCTGCCCTACAAGCCGGCGGTGGCAGTGTCCAAGATGGAGCCCTACGGCTTCTTCATTGTCATGGGCCTGATCATCAGCGGTGTGCTCAGCACCATCTGGATGACCCCCTTGATCAGCGTTGGCCGCAGCCTGATCAACCTGATTCTGCTGCCGTTCTCGGGCTAAGGGCCCGCCAACGTTGGCCACTGTCTTTATTGCGATTTCCCTGTTATGACCAAAACCCGTTTCCTCACCGGCATCACCCCATCCGGCACGCCCCACCTGGGCAACTATGCCGGCATGATGCGCCCAGCCATCGCTGCCAGCCGCACCGGCGATGTGGAAAACTTCTACTTCCTCGCCGACTACCACGCGCTGATCAAGTGCCAGGATCCCGAGCGCGTCAACCGCTCGACGCTGGAGATTGCGGCCAGCTGGTTGGCCGCTGGTTTGAACCCGGAGCACGTCACCTTCTACCGCCAGTCGGACATCCCCGAGATTCCCGAGCTGACCTGGTTTCTGACCTGCGTGACCGGCAAGGGCGTGCTCAACCGCGCCCATGCCTACAAAGCCGCGCAGGACAAGAATGCGGAAGCTGGCAAAGAGGGCGACGATGGCGTAACCGCCGGCCTCTTTATGTACCCGGTGCTGATGGGCGCCGACATCCTGGCCTTCAACGCCAACAAGGTGCCGGTGGGCCGCGACCAGATCCAGCACATCGAGATGGCGCGCGATATGGCGGCAAGCTTCAACCACCTGTATGGCGAGCACTTTGTGCTGCCAGAAGCTGCGGTGGACGACAACGTCGCCACCTTGGCCGGCCTCGATGGCCGCAAGATGAGCAAGAGCTACGACAACACGATCCCGCTGTTCTCGACCCCGGCCCAGCTCAAGAAGCTGATCGGCAGCATCGTGACGGACTCGCGCGCACCGGGCGAGCCCAAGGACGTAGAAGGCTCGGCGCTGTTCCAGATCTACCAGGCCTTTGCCACTGCAGAGGAAACTGCCGCCCTGCGCCAGGCCTATGCCGATGGCATTGGCTGGGGCGATGCGAAGACCCTGTTGTTCGAATGCATTGACCGGGAGCTGGCTCCGTTGCGTGAACGCTACAACTACCTGATGGCACACCCGCAGGAAGTAGAGGCCATTTTGCTGAAAGGCGCTGAAAAAGCGCGTACATATTCAGGCCCTTTACTACACAAGTTACGCGGCGCTGTTGGCCTGCGACCACTGACCCCGGCCAGCACGGCCGTGACCCCAAAGGCCGCTGCCAAACAGGCGGCTGCCGCTTTCAAGCAGTACCGGGAGAAGGACGGCAAGTTCTACTTCAAGCTGGTGCGTGCCGACGGCGCCCTGCTGCTGCAGAGCCAAGGCTTTGATGCACCGAGGGATGCAGGCGCGATGATTGCCCATCTGCAAGCTGCACCGCAGCACCTGCAAGAGGCGATGGACAACCTGCAACTGGGGGACAGCTTTTCGCTGTCTGATGTGCAGTTGGCGCTCAAAGAGATAGCCGAGACTTAAGAGACTGCCTATACTGCATTTGCAACCAATTGTTGAAGCTGTCACTGTAGTGGCAACTTACCCGTTTAACGCAGTGTGGAGCCGGTGATTCAATTTGCTTTTATTATTGAGCTATTAAATAAAAGCAAGCTATTGAGCTTTGGGAGTGAGCCGTTATGAGAATTGTGGCACTGGATGATGATCTGGTGGTCCTGGATATGCTCTCCAAAACCATGGAGGCGGAGGGCCACGCCTGTACAACCCATTCCTCTGGCGCTTCTCTGATAAAGGACATGCGCCGGGAAACCTACGACCTGCTGATTCTGGACTGGCAACTGCCAGACACCACGGGCCCGCAAGTGGTGCGCTGGATACGAGAGAACGTCAACCAGGAGTTGCCGGTGCTCTTCATCACCAGCCGCCATGGTGAGGCCGACATTGTCGAGGGACTGGAGTCGGGTGCGGATGATTTCATGATCAAACCGCTGCGGGTGGCCGAGCTGGTGGCGCGCGTGCGTGCCCTGCTGCGCCGCGCCTACCCAGCCGCCACCAAGGGCACCTTGGAATTTGGTCGCTACAAGTTCCTGTCCGATTCACGGGCGCTGGAGGTGGACGGCAAGCTGGTGGAACTGAAGAACCGCGAGTACGACTTGGCGCTCTTCCTGTTCCAGAACATGGGCCGCCTGCTGTCGCGGGACCATCTGCGCGAAATCATCTGGGGCCAGAACTCCGATGTGATCTCGCGTTCGCTGGACACCCATGTTTCGCGTCTGCGTACCTTGCTGGATCTGCGGCCGGAGAACGGTTTCATCATCACGGCGGTGTACGGCGTAGGCTACCGGTTTGAGGCCGTCAAACCGCTGTCCGAGACGCAGCCTGAATAAATTTCTGCCGTTGAATGCAGCGCGGTTTACGGCCAACACGCAACACGTGTTGGCCGTATTTACTCCGCCGCAGCCAACGGCCCTGCCAGGCAGCATCGCCTGGTTGTAAGGAGAGCCATTTTGTTTTTTTCTCGTCTGCCGTTTTCTGCTGCCGTTTTGCTGGCCATTGGCGTGGCCGCCCCTGGTCTTGCGCTGGCGGCTTCGGCAGACCAGTTGCCTGATATCCGCCACACCGTCCAAAGCGGTGACACGCTCGAAGCCGTGGCCAAGCGCTACCTGAAGGACCCGCAGCAGTGGCGCGCCGTCGGTACGCTCAATGGCGTCAAGGATCCCTTGCGCCTGCCCATTGGCTCGGTCATCGTCATCCCCGCCAACATGGTGGGCTACGAGGAAGTAACGATCAGCCATGTGAAGGGTGTTGCACGGGTGCGCTCGCCGCAGACCGGTGGCGATTGGCAAAGCGCGGCATCGGGCACGGTCTTGACCGAGGGCGATGAACTGCAGGTGCCTGCCGGCAGCTTTGTGACCTTGCGTTTTTCCGATGGCAGCTCGGTGCGCATCAACGAAAACTCCGAACTCAAGCTCAGCGAGCTGCGCAAGAACAAACGCACCGACGAGCAGCAATCGGTGCTGGACTTGAGCCGGGGCGGGCTGGAATCGCATGTCACGCCAGTGATGGACCAGCGCCGCAAGCGCAAGTTCGAGATCAAGACACCGATGGCCACCACCAGCGTGCGCGGTACCGTGTTCTCCGTCAGCGTGACGGACTCAGGCAGGGCGATCACCGCCGTGGACCAGGGCGTTGTGCAAGTGCAAGGCCATGTAGCCACGCAGACGGCACGCGCCGCTGCGCAGCAGGCACTGGTGTCCGCAGGCTCCGGCGTTGCCGTGCAGGCCAGCGGCCAGTTGGGTGCAACCGTTGCGCTGCTGGAGGCGCCCAGCCTGCAAGGCAACCCTGCCGTCTTTGAAGACGCCAACTTTCTGAGCCTGCAGGTCGGTGAGGTGCCCCACGCCCAGCAGTATGCGGTGCTGCTGGCGCTGGATCCCGAACTGTCCCGCGTGATCCTGCGCCAAAGCCATGCCAGCCCGAGCTTCAAGTTCGAGGCCGTGCCTGATGGCAACTACTACCTGAGCGCGCGCGCCATCGATGCGCAGGAAATTCCGGGCAAGCCGGCGGTGCAGGCGATCAAGGTCAAGGCCACCCCAATTCCACCGCTCTATTCCAGCCCTGCGCCAGACGGCCTGATCGGCCTGTCCGATGGCGAGCTGCTCTGCACCGAAGGCGGCTCGGGCATTGCGGGCTACCGCATCCAGGTCTCTGCCAGCCGGGACTTCTCCACACCTTTGCAAGACAGCGGCGTGGTCGGCAACTGCCAGGCCGCCGTCGCCAGCCTGGGCGTGGGCAGCTATTTCTGGCGCGCCGCCAGCGTGCGCAAGCTGCCCGATGGCAGCTTGGACCAGGGTCCGTTTGCACAGCCCCAGGCTTTCAAGACCGGCAGCAACCCCAGCAGCCTGGGTGCCGATGCACTGAGCGCCGGCGAAGCCAGCGCACCCAATCTGCTGCAGCTGTCCTGGCCGGCCGAGCCCGGCCAGCGCTTCAACCTGCAGCTGGCCCGAGACGAATCCTTTGCAGCCCCGCTGGCCACCGCCCAGCTGGAGCAGCCGCAATGGACCTCCGACGCGCTGGTCTCCGGCGACTACTACGTGCGCATCCAGGTGCTGGATCCGTCCGGCCTCAAGAGCCGCTACTCCGATCCGCGCAAGCTGACCGTAGAGCCATCGGTTATCACCGGCGCAGGCAGCGTCCTCAAGACCGGTGAAGGCAAGGCCGTTCTCAGCCCGCGCTAAGGGCATGGCGATGCGAGCCGCGCCTCTGCCGGCGCGCTGCCCCAGCCACTGAATTCGCCCATGGCCGCGCCCTCCTTCTCGCTCAGCCGCACCCAACTGCGTTGGTTGGAGTGGCTGCTGCTGTCCGCGCTGCTGCTGGGCCTAGTGGCCTGGGCCAGCCTGCGTGAGCAGCCCCGCATCATCAACACCTTTGTGCAGGACGTCACCGGCTGGCTCAGCGCACCCGAGCCCAGGGATGACATCGCCATCGTGGCCATTGACGATGCCAGCCTGCAGAGCGTCGGACGCTGGCCCTGGCGCCGCGCCGTCCATGCGCAGCTGATCGATCGCATTGCGGCCCAGCGCCCCAAGGCCTTGGGGGTGGACGTGCTGTTCAGCGAACCTGACCGGCAACACCCCGAGGACGATGCACAACTGGCCCAGGCCATTGCCCAGGCCGGCAACGTGGTGCTGCCGGTGGACTGGCGCATGGCCAGTGTGGACATCGGCGCCGAACTGCCGCTGGCCAGCTTGCGCAATGCCGCGCGCCAGCTGGGCCATGTCAATGTCACGGTCGATGACGACGGCGTGATACGCCGCTACTTTGGCGCCCAAGGGGAGAACACCGGCCCCTGGCCCCACTTCAGCATTGCCATGCTCTGCGCCAGCGGCCAGAGCCACCGCCTCTGCCAGGGCACCCGCCCGCCGGAGCCCGGTGAGCAGTGGGAGCAGCGCTCGCCCGAGATCTTCAACTTTGCGAAGGGCGACCGGCCCTATGCGATGTACTCGGCCGAAGATGTGCTGACGGGGCGCATCCCGGAGGACGCCTTTCGCGGCAAGTACGTTCTGCTGGGCGCCACCGCCTCAGGGCTCGGCGATTATTTTGCCAGCCCGGCCCGGCCCTCCTCCCGCCATATCGCGGGCGTGGAGCTGATTGCCCATGCACTGGATTCGCAGCTGTCGGGCCAGCATGTGCATGCGGCATCGCTGCGGGGCAATATGGCAATCAACCTGGTTGCCATCGTGCTGGCCTTGATGGCGATTGCGATGCTGGGCCCCATGGCGGGGCTGCTGGCCCAGATCATGGTCGCTGTCGGCTTGCTGGCGCTGTGCCTGGCGCTGCGCAGCTGGGTCGGTTTGCAGCTGGCGCCCGGGGCGGCGCTGGTGGGCCTCTTGGTGATCTACCCGATCTGGAGCTGGCGGCGACTGAGCGCGGCCGCGCAGTTTTTGCAGCAGGAGATGCATAACCTGCGCGCTGCGCTGGACACCACCAGCGCCCCGCAGCGCAATGGCATGCTGATGGACGATTTTCTGGAGCGCCGCATCAAGGCCGTGGAGACCGCCACCGACACCCTGCGCCAGATGCACGGCTTTGTGCGCGACACCTTGCGCCAGATCCCCTCGCCGACCTTTGTGGTGGACCCGCTGGGCATGGTCAGCCTGCACAACGCCGCTGCCGACAGCTACCTGCACAACCTGGGCATGCCTAGCCAGGGCTTGATCGCCATCCAGTCGGCGCTGAATGGTATGCGCCTCAAGGCTTCAGGCCAGGTGCTGTCCTTTGCCAGCGCCGAACAATTACGCACCCTCCCCGCTGAATGCGAAGTGCTTGATCGCGAGGACCACGCCTGGCTGCTGCTGGCCGAAGCCTTCCGCGCGCCGGCACCGGCTGGCTGGTTGCTGATGCTGGTGGACCTGACGGAGCTGCACAAGGCCCAGCAGCAGCGCGACCAGGCGCTGCGCTTTATCTCGCACGATTTTCGCTCGCCCCAGGCCTCCATCATTACCTTGCTGGAGATGTACAAGGAGTTCCCTGGCCAGATGAGCGAGGCCGAACTGCACCAGAAAATCAACCGCCTGGCCCAGCAATCGCTGGAGATGGCCGAGAGCTTTGTGCAGTTGGCATCGGCGCAGTCACAGGCCATGCAGCGGCAGCTGCTCAACCTGGATGTGCTGCTGCAGGAGGCGGTGGACGACTGCTGGGCCAAGGCCTCGGAGAAAAAGATCCAGGTGCGCTACCTGCCCGGGGCGCTAGAGGCCGCCGAGACCGATATTGCCTGCGTGGGCGACCGCTCCTTGCTGCAGCGCTGCTTTGTCAACCTGCTCAGCAATGCCATCAAATACAGCCCCAGCGGCACGGTGGTGGAGGCAGGCATTGCCGATGATGGCGACTACTGGCTGGTGGAAGTGCGCGACCAGGGCTTTGGCATGACGCAGGAGCAACTGGACAAACTCTTCCAGCCCTTCCACCGCTTTCACCAAAACAGCCAGCCACAGATCGCCGGCATCGGCCTGGGCCTGAGTTTTGTGCAAACCGTGGTGCTGCGCCACCAGGGCTTTGTCCGCGTGACCAGCGAAGTCAACGAAGGCTCTTGCTTCAGTCTGCATTTGCCCAAGGCGCCAGGCACGCAGCCTGAATTGACACAGCCATAGAACGGCGCTCAGTGCAGTTCTTTGCCCTTGAGTTCAGGAATCAACCACACCGTCGCCAGCGCATCCAGCACATAGATGGCCGCCAACAGGCCAATCGCCATCTGGAACGAGTACTGCGCGGCAATCGCACCAATCACCACCGGGCCGGCACCGCCCACCGCACGGCCAATGTTGAACAGCACGTTCTGCGCCGTGGCGCGGGCTTCGGTCGGATAGGCTTCGCTCATCAACGCGCCAAAGCCGCCCATCATGCCGTTGACGAACATGCCCATCAGCGCACCAGCCCAGAGCATGGTGATCGGGTCGTTGAGCTGGGAATAGAACAGCACCATGATGGCGGCACCCGCCTGGAACAGCAGAAAACTCGGCTTTCGGCCAATGCGGTCGGCCAGCTGGCCAAAGATCCAGATGCCGGCCATCATGCCCAGGATGGTAACGGCGGTCCATAGCGCGGACTTGGTCAGGTTGAAGCCCAGTTTGTTGGCCAAAAATGCCGGCATCCAGATCATGATGCCGTAGTAGCCAAAGTTCTGGACCGAGGTCAGCACCGCAATACCGACGCTGATGCGGGTGGTGGCACGGTCCTTGACCAGCAGCTTGAAGCACTGCAGCACCGACTGCTTTTTCTCCTGGCTGCGCACAAACACCTCGGGCTCATGCAGGCGGTTGCGGATGAACCAGGCCACAAAAGCGGGGATCACGCCCACCAGGAACATGCCGCGCCAGCCGATATAGGGCAGCAACAAGGGCGTGAGCAAGGCTGCGCCCAGCACCCCGACCTGCCAGCCCAGCGCCACATAGGACGAGACACGGGCGCGGTAGCGCGCAGGCCAGGCCTCGGCCGCCAGCGCCATGCCAATACCGAACTCGCCACCCAGGCCAATGCCGGCAATGGTGCGGTAGATCAGCAGATCCCAATAGCCTTGCGCAAACGCACACAGGCCCGTGAACACCGCAAACAGCACAATGGTCCAGGTCAGCACGCGGATGCGGCCATAGCGGTCGCTGAGCATGCCGAACACAATCCCGCCGAAGACAGCGCCGATCAAGGTCCAGGTGACCAGGGAGCCGGCCTGGGCCGCCGTCAGCCCCAGGTCTTCGCGGATGGCGCTGAGCATGAAGCCCAGGATCAACAGGTCAAAGCCATCCATGGCATAGCCGACGGCCGAGCCAGCCAGGGCCTTCCAGCCATAGCGATTGACGACATCGGAAGAGGTGGACGCGGTGCCTGAGGCGGCAGACGCAGCAGCGGGAGAAGACATGGAAAGCGCTTTGTAGTAGGTTTTATGACAGCTGCGCCCACAAAAATGCCGCACAGACGGCGGCATGGTTTGATTGGCAGCGGGCGCTATTGTGCGCGATATCTATACGCTCTGCGTAGAAGCTGCGCAGTCCACCTATTGACCAGTCGGTAAAACTCTGCGCTTTCGCGCTCTGCTCAGGCCAGAAACAGCTCCTGCAGGTCATTCAGAAAATCAAAACCACGCTCTGTGGGGGTCACTTTCTGAAAATCGAGTGTGATCAGGCCCTTGGCTTCGGCCGCATGCAAGGCCTTGGCGATGGAGCTGAGCGGCAGGCCGGTGCGGTCCAGGTAGTCTTGCAGCGCAAAGCCATCACGCAAACGCAGGGCGTTGAGCATGAACTCGAAGGGCAGATCGGCACGCTTGACCTCGTCATCCTGCGCCAGCGCATGGCCCTGCAGCGCCTGGGTCATGTAGCGGGCCGGGTCGCGCAAGCGCACTTGGCGCACCACGCGGTGGGCAAAGCTCAGCTTGCTATGGGCGCCAGCCCCAATGCCCAGGTAGTCACCAAACAGCCAATAGTTGCTGTTGTGCACGCTGGCATGGCCGGGTTTGGCATAGGCCGATACCTCATAGCGCCCCATGCCGGCCTGGGCGGTGCGCGCGGTGATCTGGTCGAGCATCGCATAGGCCACATCGTCCTCGGGCACCGCAGGCGGGTACTTGGCGAAGAAGGTGTTGGGCTCGATGGTCAGGTGGTAGATGGAGATATGCGGCGGCGCAAAGCTCAGCGCTATATCCAGATCCCGCTCCAGGTCCTGAGGCGTCTGGCCCGGCAGGGCATACATCAGGTCAAGGTTGAAGGTCTCGAAGCTGGCAGCCGCTTCTTCAACCGCCGCCATCGCCTGCGCACCGTTGTGCACGCGGCCGATGGCCTCCAGAAAGCGGTCATCAAAACTCTGCACCCCAATCGACAAGCGGGTAATGCCCGCGCCCCGGAAGGCCCGAAACCGGTCTTTCTCAAAGGTGCCGGGGTTCGCCTCCATGGTGATCTCGCAACCGGCTTCCACCCGCAGGCGGGCGCGGATGGCCGAGATCAGCCGGTCAATCGACTCGGGCGCAAACAGGCTGGGCGTGCCGCCGCCCAGAAAAATACTGTGGATGCTGCGGCCCCAGATCAGCGGTAGCGCCTGCTCCAGGTCGGCGATCAGCGCATCGATGTAGCGCTCCTCGGGCACGGCATGGCGGCCATCCCGGGCTTCATGCGAATTGAAATCGCAGTAGGGGCACTTTTTGATGCACCAGGGCAGATGCACATAGAGCGACAAAGGCGGCAGGCTGGGCAGCTGCAAGGTGCCCGGGCGCATGTAGTGCTGGATATCGCGTTGCACCACCGGCTCGGCGCTGGGCGCAGACTGCAGCGGAATATGCACCGCCATCTCAGTCCTTCGGCGCAGCAGCCACCAGCGGCGTACCGGCCAGCCAGCTTTCTTGCAGCAAGGCCATCATCAGCCGCGACGAGCGGCCCCGGTGACTGTGCGCATGCTTGACCTCGGTGGCCATCTGCGCAAAAGTCATGCCCAGCGCGGGAATCAGCAGCACCGGATCAAAGCCAAAGCCGCCATCGCCCAGCGGCTCGGTCGTGATCTCCGCAGCCACGCGGCCAACGGCGACCAGCGGTTCCGGGTCCTTGGGATGGCGCACCGCTACCAGGGTGCTGACCATCGCGGCGCGGCGGTCGCTCAGGCCGGCCATTTGCTCCAGCAAGGCGCGCACATTGTTGTCGTCGCTTTTCTCATAGCCAAACTGCGTGCAGTAGTAGGCGGTATCAACGCCGGGCAGGCCGCCAAACGCCGCCACACACAGACCGGCATCGTCGGCAATGGCTGGCAGCCCGGTGCGCTCCGACGCAAACCGGGCCTTGCTCAGCGCGTTCTCCAAAAAGGTGCCATAGGGCTCGGGCGCCTCGCCCTCCATCAACGTACCCTGGGGCAGCAACTGCACGCCCAGGGGCGCAAACATGGCCTGCAGCTCGGCAAGTTTGCCTTGGTTGTTGGAAGCAAGAACGATTTTCATGGAACGGCACCAGCAGCTGCGCCCGCCATAGCGCGTGCGGCCCGCTGCTTTTTCAAGAAGCTAAAAACAGGCATGGCGGCCTTACAGCCGCCATGCCGAGAACAGCGCCAATTATCGGCTGCTCTGCAAAGCGCAGTGCGCGCCGGGCTTATGCCGCTGGCGTATCAGGCTTGGGCTCGGCACGTAGCTTGCCCTCGGCATCCAGGTCATGCGCCGGCGGCAAGGTGTCGCTCACAGGCTCCTCCGATTCAAAGCGCTCGGCACCGGGCATCTCCCATTCCATCGCCACGGCGGTGACGTTGTCGCTGGTGGCACCGGCCTTGCGCAGTGCGGCATCGATCAGATCGGGGATGGCACGCGAGACCGACTTGTTGGCCAGCTCGCGGGCAATCACGGTCTCGGAGACACTGCTCCACAGGCCATCGGAGCAAAGCATGATGCGGTCGCTGCGGTGCATCTCGGTGGGGCCGGCCACATCAAAGAAGGGGCGCGAGGGGCTGCCCAGGCAAGTGAACAACACATTGCGGTTGAAGCGCTCAGGACTGATGCTGGTGACGCCAGAGCCGCGCAGCTCCATGTACGAGTGGTCCCGCGTGCGGGCCATCACCTTGCCATTGCGCACCAGATACAGGCGCGAGTCGCCGCAATGCACCCACCAGATATTGCCATCCTGCACCACCGAGGCCACCAAGGTCGTGCGGGGCGGGTCATCCATGCTGTTGGCAATGGCGTACTTCAGGATATTGTGGTGCGCCGAGAGCAGCGCGTTCTCGAGGAACTCGGCCGGATCCTCCAGCTTGGGGCGCGCCAGGCGCTGAAAATCCAGCGACACGGTCTGCAGGGCCAGTTGGGCGGCCACCTCTCCCTCGGGGTGCCCTCCCATGCCATCGGCCACGACAAACAGACAGGCTTCCTTGGTATAGCTATACCCCATCCTGTCTTCGTTTTTTTCCCGCCCTCCCTTGCGGCTGAGCTGGAAGACCGAGAACTTCATTTGGTTTGGCCTCCGCCCACGCGCTTTTTGGTATCGCTGACCAGCGAATCTATCGACATACGAACCTTCTCGGAGACTGTCAGTTTGGTATAGCGGCGCTCATCCTCACGCGCCAGTTCTTTTTGCAACAGGAACACCGACTGCGGCCGGGCTTGCGGGTCGAGGGCCATGCACCACTCCACCAGCTCAATCAGATTGTCCGAATAAACGCCGCGCACCTTGGACATCGCCAAGCCGAGACGGTCTTTCTCCTGGCGCTTGGGTGCATCATTGGGCGGAATGCCCTGCATGCAGGCATAGATGCAGGCGCCAATCGCGTAGATATCGGTCCAGGGGCCCAAGGACATGTCACGGCGGTACATCTCGGGGGCGGCAAAGCCGGGCGTGTACATGGGGCGGACAAAGTTGCCCTCCTTGCTCAGTACTTCGCGGGCGGCGCCAAAATCGATCATCACCGCCTTGTTGTCGTCGGTGATGAAGATGTTGGCCGGCTTGATATCGAGGTGCAGCATCTTGTGCTGGTGCACGATGCGCAGACCGCGCAGCACCTCGTCAAACAAGGAGCGGATGGTGGACTCGCGGAAGACCTTGGCCTCCTTCAGATCGCGCGCCGTGACGACAAAATCCTGCAAGGTGGCCCCTTGCAGATAGTTCATCACCATGTAGACGGTGTCGTTTTCTCGAAAGAAGTTGTAAACACTGACAACGGAGGAATGCGAGATCTGGGCCAGCGCGCGGCCTTCTTCGAAGAAGCTCTTTAGACCCAAACGGTACAGCGACAGCTTGTCGGGCTCGATGCTGGGCGACAGCGAACCGGGCGCCCGCGTGGCCAGGCTGGACGGCAGATACTCCTTGATCGCCACTTGCTGGCCATCAGGCGAAAACGCCAGATAGACCACCCCGAACCCCCCCGCCGATATGCGCCGCACGATCCGGTAGCCACCGATGACGGTATTGGCTGGTAGCGGCGCTGGCTTTACTTTTGACATAGTTTGATGAACAACGCAGGTATATGAGAAGCCTGATAATGAGCGCGATTGCAAGCAACCTCATACAGTCCTATGCCAGTTTACAGCATGACAGGCTATGCCTCTGTCCAGCAAAGCATCCCACCTGACGGTGACAACCATGCTCCCTCCCTCTGGCGCGTCGGACTGGAAATTCGCTCGGTTAACAGCCGATTTCTCGATTTATCTTTTAAGCTTCCGGAAGACCTCAGAAGCTGCGAACCACAGTTACGCTCTCTTGTAGATAATAGTCTGAAGCGCGGCAAGGTGGAAGTACGGCTGTTGGTCAACAGCGAACAAGCGTCCAGCGTGCCCGTCGCATCGCCCCGTCTGCTGCAGCAGCTGGGCAGCTTCCAGGACACCGTCAAGGCTTGGTTGCCCGCGGCGCAAGCCTTCTCTGTGGCAGAAGTACTACGCCTGAGCGGCAGTGGCAGCATCGAGCTGCCCGACAACTGGGCCGAGCGCGTGTCTGCCTTGTGCCAAGAAGCCCTCAAGACCCTGCTCGACGCCCGCCAACGCGAAGGCAAGCGCTTGGCCGACATGCTGCAAGACCGCGTCAAGCAGTTGCGCCAACTGGCCGACCAGGCCGAGCCGCTGATCCCCGAACTCGTCAAACAGCAAAAGCAGCGCTTTTTGGAACGCTGGCAGGAAGCGATGGCGCTGAGCGCCGGCAGCGTCTCGCCCGAGGCCGCCCAAGACCGCGCACTGACCGAAGCGACCTCGTTTGCGATCCGCATCGATGTAGCCGAAGAAGTCACCCGCCTGCGTTCGCACCTGGAAGAAATCAGCCGCCTGCTCAGCAAGGGCGGCGACATCGGCAAGCGCCTGGATTTCCTGATCCAGGAGCTGCACCGCGAGGCCAACACCCTGGGCTCCAAATCTGCTGCGCTCGACCTGACCCGCATCAGCGTGGACATGAAGGTCCTGATCGAGCAGATGCGCGAGCAAGTGCAAAACATCGAATAAGAAGAAGACCCCCATGGAATACCCCGGAAATCTCTTCGTCGTCTCGGCCCCCAGTGGCGCGGGCAAGTCCTCCCTCGTCAAGGCACTGCTGGAGCTCGATTCACAGGTCTTTCGCTCCATCTCCCACACCACCCGCTCCCCGCGTGGCCAGGAAAAGCATGGCCGCGAATACTACTTCGCCTCGCGCGACGACTTCGAGCGCATGATTGGCTCCCATTCGTTTGTCGAATGGGCCAATGTGCATGGCAACCTCTACGGCACGTCGAAGAAAGCGATTGAAGAGCGCCTGGCCAAGGGCACCGATATCGTGCTGGAGATCGACTACCAGGGCGCTTTGCAGATCAAGCAAAGTTTTCCCCATGCCGTGCTGATCTTCATCCTGCCGCCCAGCTGGGAAGAGCTGCGCTCGCGCCTGGAAAACCGTGGCGAGGATGCCTCGGACGTCATCGAAAAGCGCCTGAAAAACGCGCGCGACGAGATGGCGCAGGTCCACAAATTCGACTTCGTTATAATTAACGAATTGTTCGAACGCGCTTTGTTCGATTTGAAGGCCGTTGTACATTCACAACGTTTGCGCTATTCGGCCCAAAAACGCGTTCGCAGCGAAATATTTTCGTCACTCGACATCCCCGTCACCCTGGAGAACTCCTAATGGCCCGCATCACCGTTGAAGACTGCCTCGACAAAATCCCTAACCGCTTCCAACTGGTTCTGGCCGCTACCTACCGCGCCCGTATGCTGAGCCAAGGCCACACCCCAAAAATCGACAGCCGCAACAAGCCTGCTGTCACCGCGCTGCGCGAAATCGCTGCCGGCAAGGTGGGTCTGGAAATGCTGAAAAAAGTGCCAGGCTAATTCCCTGTCCGCGCTCCGAATGGCACCGAATATCGGTGCCATTTTTCTTGGTATTCACACAAATTTGTCATCGCAGGCTACAGTTAAGGCGTGAAGTCCGTGTCCATCCCCTCCGCTCCTGCCCAAGTCTCTGGCGTCATCGCTACCGCCGCAGCCAAGCCTGCTATGTCTTATCCGGTGGTGGTGAGTGCCTACGCCGAATTTCTGGAAAAGCTCGACTACCTCGGTGAGGCCGATCTGGCCCTGGTGGAAGAGGCCTTCGATTTCGCTGCCAAGGCCCACACCGGTCAGTTCCGCAGCAGTGGCGACCCCTATATCACCCACCCGATTGCAGTCGCAGAGATCTGCGCCAGCTGGAAGCTCGACGCCCAGGCGTTGATGGCCGCGCTGATGCATGACGCGATGGAAGACTGCGGCGTCACCCGCGATGACATTGCGCTCCAGTTTGGCGATACGGTGGCCGAGCTGGTTGATGGCCTGACCAAGCTGGACAAGCTGCACTTCAACTCACGTGAAGAGAACCAGGCCGAGTCCTTCCGCAAGATGCTGCTGGCCATGGCCCGCGATGTGCGCGTGATCCTTGTCAAGCTGGCCGACCGCACCCACAACATGCGCACCATGTCCGACATGCCGCGCAGCAAGTGGGGCCGCATCTCGACCGAGACCATGGACATCCATGTGCCCATTGCCAACCGCCTGGGCATCAACCGCGTCTACCGCGAGCTGCAGGATCTGGCTTTCAAGCACCTCTATCCCTGGCGCCATGACACGCTCGTCAAGGCGCTGAGCCGTTCGCGCAATCGCCGCAAGGATGTCGTCCAGAAGATCCATGCCGAGGTGGACTCGGCCTTTGCCAAGTCCGGCATCAAGATCCGCCTGGGCAACCAGGAAAAAACGCTCTACGCGCTCTACAAGAAGATGGATGGCAAGCGCCTGTCGTTTGCCCAGGTGACCGACTCCTACGCAGTGCGCGTGATCGTGCCCAACCTGATTGACTGCTATACCGCGCTGGGTGTGCTGCACCAGGTGTTCCGCCCGGTGCCCTCCAAATTCCGCGACTACATCGCCAACCCCAAGTCGAACGGCTACCAGTCGCTGCACACCACCTTGGTCGGCCCTTCGGGTGTGAGCATGGATTTCCAGATCCGCACCGAGGACATGAACCTGGTCGATGAGTACGGCGTGCTCACGCACTGGATGATCCAGGCGCGCTCCATCCCGGGTGGCGAGCAGTTGGGCAACAAATGGGTGCAGTCGCTGCTCGATATCCAGGACGAGACCCATGATGCGCATGAGTTCTGGGACAACGTGCGGGTGGACCTGTTCCCCGACTCGGTCTATGTGTTCACACCCAAGAACCAGATGCTCACCCTGCCCCGTGGCGCCACGGTGCTGGACTTTGCCTACGCGATCCACAGCAATGTGGGCGAGCGCACGCAAGGCGCACGCATCAACAACGAGCAGGTGCCGCTGAGCACGGTGCTCAAAAGCGGCGATGTGGTCGAGATCTCCACCTCGCCCGATGCCGCGCCCCATCCGTCCTGGCTCACGATTGTGCGTACGGGCCGGGCCAAATCCAAGATCCGCTACTACCTCAAGACCCAGGGCCAGAACGAAACCGCCGCATTGGGCGAGCGCCTGCTGCTGCAGGCCATGCGGGCCGAAGGCATCTCGCAGCTGCCCGAGGACAAGACCGTCTGGGAGAGCCTGCTGACCCGCTTGGACGCGCGCAACAAGGTCGAGCTGTTCAACGACATTGGCCAGGGCAAACGCATTGCGGTGTTTGCCGCCAAGCAAGTGGTCGATCTGCTGGCCGAACAAGGCCAACGCCCCGACGCGGTGCTGCTGAGCCAGGAACGCTTCAAGACTGGCAGCAGCACCGCCACCGCTGCGCTGCTGCTCGATGGCTCACCCAACGCCGCCGTCAAATACGCCAAGTGCTGCCGCCCGGTACCTGGCGACCCGATTGCCGCCCACCTCGACCGCAATGCCGGCCTGGTGGTGCACAACGCGCAGTGCGCCGTCTGCAAGCGCCTGCTGGCCAAGGATGCCGAGCATTTTGTCGATGTGGAATGGGCCGATGAACCGGCCAGCGATTTCGATACCGGCGTGGTCGTCACCATCAACAACGGCAAGGGCGTGCTGGGCAAGATTGCTGCAGAGATCGCCGCGATGGGCTCGGACATCACCCACATCACGATGGACGACGAAGTGGCCATGGACACGATGGCGCTGCGCTTTGTGCTGACGGTCAAAGACCGTGCGCAGGTGGATCTGCTGCTGCGCCAGCTGGTCAAGCTGCCCTATGTGCTGCGTGCGCACCGGGTGCTGCCGGTCGCTTGATGTCCGTCCACTAACCAGCGGGACACCGCCCAAACCACAGCGCGCCTCCATGGCGCGCTTTTGTTTTGAGAACGGGCTAGGTCAGGATGTCCCCAACTCCGGGTATTGCACATCCAGCACCTCCAGCACCCGCACCCCGCCCGGCGTCGGCAGCTGCACCTCATCACCAATGCGGGCCTTCAGCAGCGCCCGCGCAATGGGGGCCACCCAGCTCACCTGGCCGCGGCTGGCATCGGCCTCGTCAATGCCCATGATGGTGATCGACTCCTCGCTGCCATGCTGGTCGCAGTACTGCACCGTGGCGCCAAAGTACACCTGGTCGCTGCCATGGTGGACGCCCGGGTCCACCACCTCGGCCGCTTCCATGCGCTTGGTCAGAAAGCGGATGCGCCGGTCAATCTCGCGCAGGCGCTTCTTGCCATACAGGTAGTCGCCGTTTTCCGAGCGGTCGCCATTGCTCGCAGCCCAGTGCACTACCTCCACCACCTTGGGCCGCTCGTCGTCGATCAGCTGCAGCAGTTCCTGCTCCAGCGCGCGGTAGCCACTGGGCGTGATGTAGTTCTTGCCGCCGGCAATCTTGGGCAGTTGCGGCAGATCGTCATCGTCGTCGTTGTCTGTCTCTTTGGTAAAGGCCTTGTTCATCCTGCTATTTAAACAAAGATTGGGAATGCATCCCGCCAGAACGGAAAAGCCTGCCATCGCTGATAGCAGGCTGGGTGCATGGGGCAGAACAAGACTTAGACCGCCTGGCCCACATGGGCCTGCGCGGCGCCACCCAGCTCCGGCGGGTGGGTGACGATGCTGCGCAGTTCGGGCCGGGGCTGGGCCAAGGCTGCCAGATCGGGGCGGGGGCGGGCAAAGTCAGCGTTGTGCAGGCCCAGCTTTTCGACCGCTGCCGCCATCGCCAGCAGGCGGCCGTCCTGGTGCAGCGGGCCAATCATCTGCAGGCCAAAAGGCATGCCTGCCTCATCACGGCCGCAGGGCAGCGACAGCGCAGGGTTGGTCGCCAGGGTCACCACATAGGTCAGGCTCAGCCATTCGTAGTAGTTGCGCTGGGCCTTGCCATCCACCTCTTGCGCATAAAGCTGCGTCCAGGGGAAGGGCGACAGCGGCGTCACCGGCGCCAGCACCAGGTCGTATTGTTCAAAGCTGCGCTGGAACATGCGCTGGATACGGGTCTGCGCCAGGTGCGCCCAGGCCCGGTCGCCCAGGCTGATGCTGGCTGCCATCTCCACATTGGCCAGCACATTGGGGCCCAGGGTCTCGGGGGCCGTGCGGTAGATATCGGCAAAGGCCGCAACAAAGCTTTCGGCGCGGATGATGTCAAAGCAGCGGTGCGCCTCTTCCAGGTTCCAGGGCAAGGCCTCCATACAGGCCACCTCACCGGCCAGCGCCTGCACCCGTTGGCGGAAGGCACGGCGCACTACCGGGTCGACTGCGCAGGTGCCAAAGTCTTCGGTGTAGGCCACGCGCAGGCCGCGCAGGTCCATCTCCGGCACGGGCCAGACGGGGGCATGGCTCACACCCATGCTCAGCGGGTCCATCGGGTGCGGGCCCATGCTCGCCTGCATCATCAGCGCGGTATCGGCCACATCACGGCCCATGGGGCCCAGCACCGAGATGGCCGACCAGCCCAGCGGCCGGTCATCATTGGCAATCAAGCCCGGCGAGGGGCGCAGGCCGACCACGCCGCAGAGCGCCGCCGGAATGCGCAGCGAGCCGCCGGTGTCCGAGCCGGTGCAAAGCGGAAACATATCGGTCGCCAGCGCCGCCGCCGAGCCGCCCGAGGAGCCCCCTGCATTCAGATCCGGATTGAAAGGGTTGCCCGTGGCGCCCCAGACCGGGTTGCGGCTGTTGGCCCCCGCACCCATGTCAGGCGTATTGGTCTTGGCCGTGACGATTGCGCCTTGGCCGCGCAGCCGGGCCACGAAGGCATTGTCTTTGACGGGCACATGGGCGCGCAGCCGCACATTGCCGCTGGTGGTCAGCAGGCCTTCGGTGGCCTGCAGGTCCTTCACACCCAAGGGCAGGCCATGCAGCAGCGGCAGCTGGCTGCGCCGACCCACCTGCGCTTCTGCCAGTTGGGCAGCGCTGCGGGCGCGCTCAAAATCGGTGGCGCAGAGCGCATTCACCGCCGGGTTGATGGCCTGCATGCGGGCAATGCAATCATCCAGCAGTTCGACCGGCGAGATCTGCCGGCTCTGGATCAGGCTGCGCAGCTCGACTGCGCTGTGTTCTACCAAACTCATTGCGTGGCCAATCCCAGTTTGTCGATCAAAGGCTTCCAGACGGCGATGTCGCGCTCGGCAAAACCCAGCACATCGGCAGGCTGGCTGCGCATCAGGGTCACGCCCATCTTGTCCATGCTGTTGGCATAGACCGGGTCGCTGTAGCACTGGTTGGTGGCATCGTTCAACGCCTTGATCACCTCAGGCGGCGTGCCTTTCTTGGCCACCACGGCAATCCAGGAAGGACGCGCCAGCACCGCCGGCCCACCGGCCTCGGCAATGGTCGGCACATCGGGCAGCACCGGCGAGCGCTGGCCGGCAAAAATTGCCAGCGGCACCAGCTTGCCCGCCTTGACCTGGGGCGCTGCGGTGTTCAGCACCAGGGTCATCGCCTGGATCTGCTGGCCCATCAGGGCCGTCAGGCCCGCGCTCTCGCCCACAAAGGGCACATGGGTAGCGGGCCAGTGCATCGCATCGGTCAGCGCCGTGGTCAGCAAATGCGCGGGGCTGCCCTTGCCGGGTGAGCCAAAGTTCAGCCCGCCCGCCTGGGACTTGGCCACTTTCTCCAGATCCGCCAGCTTGTTCACGCCCACGCCCGCCGGCACCACCAGCACCAGCGGGGACGAGCCAATCATCGCCACACCAGCAAAGTCCTTCAGCGGGTCATAGGGCATCTGCGAGTGAACATAGGGCGTGATCGTCATCTGCGACATGCCGATCGTCATCGCAAACGAGCCATCCGCTGGCTGGCCCTTGAGGTAGTTGATGGCCAGGATGCCATTGGCCCCCGCCTTGTTCTGCACCACCACCGGTCGCCCCATCAGCCGCCCGGTACATTCGCCCCAGGCGCGCGTCATCGCATCCGAGCCGCTGCCCGGCGGCTGCTGCGCGATCACTTGCAAGGGGTTCTGGGCGGCGGCGCCGAGTGCCCAGGCCGAAAGGCCGCAGGCAAGGATAGATGCTCTGATCAAGGGGTCACCTCGGGACTAAAGGATTGAAGAAGCAGGGACAGCTGCTGCAGTTGCAGCTCCATCGCAGCAGGGCTGGAAAAAGGCGCCAGCACGCCCATGCCGCGCAGGCAGGACAGCACCAGCTGAAAGCGCGCCACCGCATCGGGCGCATCGGCCCACTCGGGAAAACTGCGGACCATGCGCAGCTGCAATTTGTCGTTGATGAGCGCGCGCTCGGCCTGGATATGCGCCACCATGGCCGCGTCGGCGCGTACCGCCAGGTAGGCCTCCCAGGCCACCGCAAAGCGCGGCTGGCCATAAAGCCGTTGCCAGGCCTCGTGTACAAAGTGGTCGGCGCGCCGCTGCAAGGGCCAGCGCGGTGATGGCCAGAAGCTGTCGTCGGTATCGATCTTCTGCACCAGCCGCTGAATGATCTGCAGCATCAGTGCGGCCTTGGATGGGAAGTGGTGCTGCACCGCACCGGTCGTCATGCCTGCGCTACGCGCCACCTCGTGCATGGACAGGCCTGCGAGCCCCTTGGCTTCCATCAATGCCAGCGCAGCATCCATCAGCCGCTCGCGCGTCTGTTCGCTTTTTATTTGGTGCAGATTGGGCACAACGGGTCTCCTGAAATACATTATGCGTGTAATGCAATTTGCGAGAAATCCGGGTTTGGCCTAGGGCGGCGTTGCCCAACACGCAGCGCGCTTTGCACTGAGAAAGCACTTGGGCGCGCATGCCGGGCCCAGCGCCCTGTTTCAGAAAAGCGCCGTCAGCACCGCCAGCTCTGCCAGAAACGCCTGCATCTGCGGGCTGGCCTCTTCGCCCGGCCCCAGCAAGCCATGCTTGTGCGCCAGCTGCCGAAACACCGACGCCGCCGCCAACTGCGGCAGCGCGGCAGCACCCTCTCCCCCTTCCCCGACATCGCTCAGGTTGTCATGGGCCACTTCAATCATGCGAACTCCTCTCTTCTTGTGGGCAGTCAACGCAGCGCGCCGTGGGCAGCTGCTGGATGAAGACATCCGCTATTTCTTCCGCAAGCCTTAGCCCGTTTATGGACGAAACTGTATAAATATACAGTATTTTCTATGTCGCCATCGGAGGCACTAGGGTGAGCACTATCACCACTTTCAGGGATTGACACCGGCCTGCTCACGCAGCACATTTAAATGTCAACATATGTAAAAAGCTTGTGAAGGTGTACAGCATGGCCATGAACCATTTTTTATGTGCGGGAGCGTTTGCAGCATTGGCCTCTGTAGGAGTGCACCACAGCGCACATGCACAGGCATTTACAGAAGCTTTTAACGACATCAGTACCCTGGCCGGTAGCGGATGGGTAACGAGCAATGCCAGCCAGGGGGTCGGGTCCACCGGCTGGTTTCAAGGCAATCCCGTCTCTGCAAGTGGTCCATTTGACGCACAAAGCGGTGCTACCAATGCGTATATCGCAGCCAACTTCAACAACACTGGCAATGTCGGCACGATCAGCAACTGGCTGATTACACCCAATCGAACTGTGCGCAATGGCGATGTGCTGACCTTTTACACAAGAAAGGCATCACCGGACAATTATGCCGATCGCCTCGAAGTGCGCCTCAGCACGAATGGGGCCAGCACAAATGTCGGCAGTGGCAGTACCGTGGGTGATTTCACGACGCTACTGACCAGCATCAACCCGACCCTGGTCTTGGGTGTATATCCCACCACCTGGACGCAGTACACCGTCACTGTTTCAGGGCTGCCAGCCCCTACCTCCTCGCGCATGGCCTTCCGTTACTTCGTCACCAATGGCGGCTTGTCCGGAACGAACTCAGATTACATCGGCATCGACACTGTGAGCTATACGCCCTATGCCTGCCCTCCTGTCATGCCTACGCCTGCGGGCGCCCTTGCTGGAGGCAGCGTGGGTCAAAGCTACAGCACCACACTCAGCCAGAGTGGCGCGCTGGGCGCGCCAAACTTTGCCGTGACCTCGGGGGCACTGCCACCAGGTTTGACACTGTCGAGCAGCGGCACCATTTCCGGCACCCCGACATCCGTGGCAGCTGCCAATTTCACGGTCACAGTGAACGATGCGAGCGGCTGTTCGGGCTCCCAGCCCTATTCCATCACTGTGGAACAGGGATCGCAATCCATCAGCTTCCCATCGCAAAGCCCTGCCAGCCAGCCGTTCGTACCTGGTGCCTCCTTCGCGATCAACCCGCTGGCCTCGGCTAGCTCGGGTTTGGCCGTGAGCTATGGCAGCAGCACCCCAGCGGTGTGCACAGTGGTGGGCAGCGATGTTTCCATCAACGGTGGCGGAATCTGCTCACTCGTCGCACAGCAAGCCGGCGATGTGAACTACACAGCTGCGCCGTCCCAATCGCAGAGCGTCACGATTGGCAAGGCAGCGCAGACCATCGCCTTCAGCTCCTTCATCCCCGCCAATGCCAAGGTAGGCGGCAGCTATACCGTTTCCGCCGATGGTGGAGCCTCCGGCAATCCGGTTAGCTTCTCAGTCGACAGCGGTAGCCTCTCGGTCTGCAGCATCAGCGGCACTTTGGTCTCCTTCAATGCCGCCGGCAACTGCAGCATCAACGCGAACCAGCTGGGCAATGCCAACTACAGCGATGCCACCCAGGTGCAACAGATGGTCTCCATCGGCCAAGGCGGATCGGGCATCAGCATCAGCTCCAGCCAGAACCCCTCGCAGCCCGGTCAGGCCGTGACATTCACGGTGTCGGTGGCCTTCGATCCCAACAAGAGTGCTGCGCTGCAAGCAAAGGCTGCACCGGTGCCCACGGGAACGGTCGAGATCCTGGACGGCGCCACATCGCTGGGGAGCGCGGCACTCGTGAATGGCGTAGCCACCATCACGGCCACACCGCCTGCCACGGCGGGGACACATAGCCTCGTTGCCAGCTACAGCGGCGATGCCAACTACCCAGCCGCCCAGAGCGAAGCCTTTATCCAATCCGTCGCGGCAGCGGTACCAACGGCGGTGCCTACGCTGTCTGCATGGGCGGCACTCAGCTTGTCCGCCGTGCTGGCACTTGTCGGACTCACTGTAGTCCGCAGACGCCCTGGTGCATAAGCGCAGCAAGCCACCCCAACAGGGTGGCTTTTTTTGGCAGCCATCGCTTTACCACTTCGACCCCCTCTGACCATTTTTATCCGGAACCTCCCATGCACACATCACTTCACATGTTGCGGCGCGCATCGCTTTTGGTCATCGCGCTTTTGTGTACTGCCTTTGCCCATGCAGCCACACTGACGACCACGTATAGCGCGGGCAATAACCATCGAGGCAACATGTTCGATGTCATGGCCAACCAGGCCATCGCCATTACGCAGTTCGATATGTCGCCGATGGGCAATACGAACTATGAAATCTACTACCGCGTCGGCACCTGGGTAGGCCATGCCAATTCGCCTGGTGACTGGACCTTGCTGCAAACAGGACCGGTATCGGCAAATGTGTCAGGTACAGGGGTACCGGTAGCCCTGGACACCCCCTTGAGCCTGCTTGCCAATGAGACATATGCGTTCTACATCACGTCCACATTAACCAATGTCAGCTTGAACTACAGCAATGGCAGCAACGTGGGAGCGCTTTTTGCGTCAGACAGCGTGCTGTCGTTCTTTGAGGGAGGTGGCATGGAATACCCCTTCACAGCCGGCACCGGAGCGGTGTACCAACCTCGGGTCTGGAACGGTGCCATTCACTACCAAATCGTGGGTGCCGCCAGCCGCCTGGCCGTCAAAACACCTGCCACCGCCACCCAAGGCACGGCGCTCGACTTCAGCGTGACCGCCGTCGATGCCCAGGGCTACCATGTACCGAGCTACACGGGTACAGTGCAATTTTCCAGCTCAGATGCGGCTGCAGCGCTGCCCGCCAGTGCGGCATTGTTGAACGGCCAAGGCACCTTCTCGGCAACCTTCTTGGCAACCGGTACACAAACTATCGTGGCTACGGATACCGCCACACCCAGCATCGTCGGCACGTCAAACAATACGCTGGTTGCAGCAGCGCCAGTTCCTGATGCACCATCCATCACCTCGGCCGTTGCAGGCAATGCAGAGGTAGAGCTGAGCTGGTCCGTACCTGCGGACAATGGTTCGGCCATCACGGAATATGTCGTGACGGGTCTGCCTCAGGGAAGCTGCACATCCGTGTCGACGAGCTGCCTGATCACCGGTCTGACCAACGGCACCCCCTACACCTTCACGGTGGTGGCCAAGAATCTGGGCGGCGGCAGCGCCCCATCGGCTGCCAGCATTGCCGTCACCCCCAGCGCTGATTTGCTCTTTGCGGGCGCAGGCCCCACCATTGTTCTGGCCCAGGGTGCTATCGGCCAGAACTACAACACGCCGATCCTGGTGAGTGGCGGCCTGCCACCTTACAGCTTCGCGCTGAGCGGTAACCTGCCGGCAGGCCTCAGCCTCAACGCCAACACCGGCGTGATCAGCGGAACGCCTACAACGGCGCAGACGGAAGCGTTCAGCATCACCGTCATGGACAGCGTAGAGGTGCAGCAGTCCTTTAATAAGGCCGCGGCTGTCCATACCGCAACGCAGAGCTTCAGCATCACCATCACGGCAGCCCCCGTGGCAGCAACGCCAACGCCGGTTCCTAGCTTGGGCACCTGGGGCCTGCTGGCGCTGTCGGCCTTGCTGGCACTGCTGGGCATGACGCGGGGCCGTGGCCGGTTCAAGGCCTAGTCTCGCTGAGCGCTCCCTCCGGTCTGGAGACTGGGCATCGCCCCAGCGCTCCAGGCCAGCGCAACCCGCGCACCCTCAAAATTTTTCAGCATGCTGGGAATAATCCCGGCATGCCATCCGTCTACAGAGGTGTTCCTCCACCCAACTCTGAAAGATGGTCGCCATGAAAAAACCTTACGCCTCCCTCGTCGCCCTGTCCTTGGCCGCCCTGCTGGCCCCATTGGCCCAGGCCGAACCTGCGGCCAAAATGGCCAATGGCATGCTGGTGAATGCCAGCGGCATGACGCTCTACACCTTTGACAAGGATGTGGCCGGCAGCAACAAGAGCATGTGCAATGGCCCCTGCATCGCGCTGTGGCCAGCCGTCGTGGCACCTGCCGATGCCAAGCCCGAAGGCGACTACTCGGTCGTCACCCGTGACGACGGCAGCAAGCAATGGGCCTACAAGGGCAAGCCGCTCTATACCTATACTGCGGACAAGAAGGCCGGCGACGCCATGGGCGACAACTTCAAGGACGTCTGGCACGTCATCAAGTAAGCGCCGGCCTGCTGACACCACCCCCACCCACTGACCCAGGCTGCAGCCCCTATGCGCGCACAGGACGAAGCGGAGATTGTGGCCTGCATCCCCAGCCTGCGGCGCTATGCGCGTGGGCTGGTCTCCGACCCCGACCGGGCCGATGACCTGGTGCAGGACACCCTGGAGCGCGCCTGGTCGCGCTTTTCCCTGTGGCAAAAGCGCAATGAGCTGCGGGCCTGGATGTTCGGCATCATGCACAACCATTTCATCGACCGCATCCGCGCCCAGCGCAGCCGGCCAGAGGACAGCGCGGGCGATGACCTGCCCGAGCTGCCCCAGCGCGCCCAGCAGACCGATGCGCTGGAAGTGCGTGACCTCGACCGCCTGCTGCAGCGTCTGCCGCCCGAGCAGCGCGAGGTGCTGCTGTTGGTCAGCGTCGAAGAGCTGAGCTACCAGGAAGTGGCACAGATCACCGGCGTGCCGCTGGGCACCGTGATGTCGCGGCTCTCGCGGGCACGCGCCCGGCTGCGCGATGAAATGGCTGGCCAGACGCAGGACAAAGTCAGCAGCGCAGCGCAAAGAATCCAACGGGTGAAGTGACCATGGACCAGCCCCCTCTCAAAACCTTGGACGCCAGTCCGACACCGCCGGTGACCGAAGCTGATCTGCATGCCTATGTGGACCGGCAATTGCCTAGCGCACGCCACCTCCAGGTGGAGCAATACCTGCAAGACCACCCGGAAGAGCGCGCCCGTGTGCAGGATTGGCAGCAGCAAAATGCGCGCCTGCGCGAGATGCTGGCACCGGTGATGGATGAGCCCTTGCCAATGGGCCTGCCCCTGCGCCCCACGCACAGCAGCCTGCCCTGGCGCAGCCTGGCTGCCGGCTTGCTGGTTGCCGTGGTCAGCGCGGGTGCCGCCTGGTCGATCCGTGGCGCGGTCGATGCCAAGGCCATCCAGCTCGCGATGGCCGGCCAGCCCGCAGCCCACACCCCTCTATCCGCCCATCCCCAGCTGCTGCCCGCCAGCGGCAGCGCCCTGAGCGGCTTTGCCCAGCGCGCCGCCATTGCCCATGTGGTCTACAGCCCCGATGTGCGGCGCCCGGTCGAAATTGGCGCCGAGCAAGAGCAGGCCCTGGTCACCTGGCTGACCAAGCGCATGGGCACCCCTGTGCGCCCTCCTCCTCTCAATGCCCTCGGCTACCGGCTGATTGGCGGCCGCCTGCTGCCCGGTGACAGCGGGCCGGTGGCGCAGTTCATGTACGAGACCGAAGCTGGTCTGCGCCTGACCTTGTATGTCACCCGCGAGGTGAACACCCAGAACGATGTGCAGTTCAAGTTCGGCCAGGACGGGCCCGTCAACGTGTTTTATTGGGTCGAGAACCATCTGGGTTATGCCATCTCGGCAGGTGCGGACCGGGCGGAGCTGATGCGCGTCTCGCAGGCCGTCTACCAGCATCTGCAGCAAGACTGAATCTGCCGCCGCATCGCGGCCCCCTTGTCATCTATTGGAAGCCCTACACACCATGCCAAAGCCCCAGCCACTCCGCCTCCACCTCGCCTCTCTGCTGACCTGCCTCTGTGTTGCGGCACTGGGCAGCGCCCATGCGGCCGATACCATCAACGTCTACGGCCCGGGCGGCCCGGCACCGGCGATGAAGGAGGCCGCCAAAGCCTTTGGCGAGGCCCAGCATGTCAGCGTCAACGTCACGGCCGGGCCCACCGGCCAGTGGCTGGACAAGGCCAAGGCCGATGCACATGTGGTATTCAGCGGCGCCGAGAACATGATGAGCGACTTTGCCAAGGCCATGCCCGGCGTCTTCGATCTTCAGAAGGCCGAGCCCATGTACCTGCGCCCCGTAGCCATCCTGGTGCGGCCGGGCAACCCCAAAAACATCCAAGGCTTTCGCGATGTACTCGCACCTGGCATCAAGGTGCTGGCGGTAGCCGGTGCGGGCCAGAATGGTTTGTGGGAGGACGTGGCCGGGCGCACCGGCGACATCCAGGTGCTGCGCGCCTTTCGCCGCAACCTCCTGCTGCCCGAAGCCGGCAACAGCGCAGAAGCGCGCCAGCGCTGGATCGCCCAGCCCGATATCGATGTCTGGCTGATCTGGAATATCTGGCAGGTCGCCAACCCCAATCTGGCGCAGTTGGTCGAGATGGATGAGCCCTTCCGCATCTACCGCGACACCGGCATTGTGCTCAGCCACCAGGGTGAGAAAAATGCGCAGGCCCAGGCCTTTGTGCAGTACCTGCAGTCGCCCGCCGGCCAGGCCATCTTTGCCAAATGGGGCTGGCAGACACCGGCTGCTGGCACTGCCAAATAAGGCCTGCTGACTGGGCCGCCTAAGCCCTCTCTACAACGCCTGGCATGATCGCCAGCGAGACTAGCGGCTGGCGATCACACCTGGGCGCTCAGCTGTAATAAAGCCGCTTCCCTTGCGGGCAGCGCATGCAAGAGGTCTGTGGGACTGGGAGTGAGCCGCATGCGCGCGGCATGAAACCGAATCAATCGCCCAGCGGCTTGGCATGCTGCATAGCAGCCAGCCGGCGGTACTTCTCAAAAGTCTTGCTGATATCGGTGGAGACCGAAGGCACATAGCGCTTCGCTTTCTCGCCGCGATGGGCCACCAGCGGACGAGTCGGCATGGTCAGCATCGGAAATGATGGCTGGTTTTGCATACGCAACTCCTTTCACATAAGACTTGTTAATCGATTCAGTCAATGATTTAAGAATGTAAGCCTTGCTTGCGCAAAGTCAAGAAGGGGATACAGCCATGCCTTGTCATGCTTGTAATTAATTGCAAACTGGACCACAGCTCCGCACCGCCGCTGGGACAAGAATTTGCAGCGGCCTCCATCGGCCTTCAGACAGCCACCGTCTGGAAACGCCTGTCAACACGTGTCCAAAACGCCTTCTTTCAGCGCGCGGCATCGCCAAACCACGGGGACATCCAAGCATTGGTTGGCGATCCCTCAGGCGCCGCCTTGAGACCATCCCAGGTTAGGAATTGCTGACAATCAATTTCAATAATTTCATACAGAATCCATCTTTTCAAGAACGAAGCCGGGCTTTTTCCCTGCGGTTTTCCTTGCGTGATTGGAGGTTCTGCATGCCAGCGCTTATTCAGATTCGGTCGCCCCATTCCCCGTCTCCCAGACCGCTGAAACTGGGCAAAGGCCAGACCTTGTTTGGCCGTGGGCTGGGCTGCAGCTTGTGCCTGGATAGCCAAGGGGTCAGCAGAGACCATGGCGCCTTCAGCTACTACATAGGGGTATTGGTGGTCGAGGACCACGACAGCACCAATGGCATCTTTGTCAACGGTACCAAGGTCAAGCGCCAGGTGCTGTACACGGGGGACAGGGTCAAGGTCGGGCCGGTCGAGATCTACATCCAAAAGGGCTCAGCAGCCTCCGGGGCAGACTTCAGGTCAGCTACATCGGCGCCTCAAACGCCAAAGTAAATCAGCAGGTGGCAGTCGTTTTATTTCTGCGACTGCTCGCAAAGAAGCGCCGTTGAAGTTGCTCCGTTTTCTAAATCCTGATAATAATAATTACGATTAGCCACATTTGTGGTTTTTATTAACGATTAGCCACAGCAAGCTGTGCGCAGCTTCAAGGCACGCATCTGCGGCACGAATGGGTTTATCCATGAAGTCGATTTTGGAACAGGCACGGGGTCACTATCGGAAGGGCATCAGCGCCTTGTTATTGGCAAGTGCAGCAGGTCCCAGTCTTGCGCAGCAGTATGTGTTTGCCCCGAGTTCCTCAGAGGGCATCAACGGCTGGGTGGCAGGCTGGATGAGCAATCGCCCGCCGGGCACGCTTACCCAGGATTGGTATCCAGGATCGTCTGAAGGCAGTGTCGGAGCCACTCCCGTTTCTGGCCCCACCCATGACAGCACGTTCCTGTCCAATACTGGTGCACAGCGCTTTGGCACGGATTTAAGCGCCAACCCTGACCCCACCTATCCAGACTTTCAAGTCATATCCGGACTGACAGCGAGCAGCGCCTCTGCGGCCATGATCGCCCAGCAGTACATCGAGTTCCCTTTCAGCACCGGAACCATGCAGTATGCGGATGCAACTGCATCGGCTGCGCTGTTCTATGTCAACGGCATATTTACGGCAAAACGCTGGAACCTGAACGCCAACGCGCACCCCCGAGCCTTTGGCTATGCCGCCTACGTCGTGGATGCTGGCGGCAATCCCGTCGGTGGGCTGCTGCAGCAAATTGACGATGTCAGCACAGTGGCCGGCACAGATTTTCAAATGGTCCGCGCGCCCGACGGCCCAGGCCCTGGTGTCGCCCTGCAACCCGGCACCCCTTACGCCCTGCGCTTCTACCTGTACCGCACGCCGGCCAACTCCGATGGGCGCGCATCCTGGGATGACACCTTGTTCACGATGAGCCGCCAAACCTTGGCGGAAATCATCGTGAGCGCCAGCACCGTGTCTGCCACGCCCAATGGTGCCCAGAACGACTACAGCTACAGCTACAGCTTCAACGTCTACAACAACGGGCCCGATGCCACCCGAGCCGTCGTATCCGATCCCTTGCCCACGGTAGCCAACGGCGCCACCGCCAACTGGTCCTGTACCTTGCAGCCGTCCGGCACACCCTGCACCACAGCCACAGGCAGCGGTCCCATCAGCGCGGTGGTCCAAGCTTTGAATTCTGGCGACACCGCCGTCTACACCGTGCGCTGGACCGGCCCTGGCGTCACGGCTGCCAGCACGCACACGGTCTCCGCATTGCCTGAAGCAGGCAGCCCCCCGGACCCCATCAGCACCAACAACGCTGCGGATCTCTCGCTCGCGCCTGCGACGATCACGGCGGTGGACGATGTGGTGAGCTTGACCACCAATACCTCCAGCGCTGCGACGCCCGTCAGCAGCAATGACAGCAGCAGCGGTGGCGTGGTGGACCCGGACACGGTCACCCTCGTCACGCCACCCGCTGCTGGCAGCGTCAGCTGCGATGCGGGCGTTTGCACCTATGTGCCGCCTGCCGCTGGGCTGACCACGCCGGTGAGCTACCAGTACAACATCTGCCTGGCAGCGCCTAACCAGGCGGTATGCGCGACGGCCACCGTGCGCATATCAGCACCACAGCCCAATGCCGTGGCGACAACGCCCACACCGGTACCGACACTGGGGGCATACAGTCTCTCGTTGCTGGCACTGCTGCTGGGCGGGTTGGGACTGCGCCAGCGCCGCCAGCTCCAAGCACGTTGATGGCAGGGACGCGGGGCGCTCAACGCGAGCCACGCTACAGCGCCAGCAGCACGCCAAAGCCCAGCAGCAAACCGCCAAAGGCGCGGTCAATCCAGTGCCGTGCCGCCAGCAGCCGGCCGCGCACCGCGCCGGCTGAAAAGCACAAGGCCACCAGGCTGAACCAGGCGATATGCGCCAGCGAGATAAAGGCGCCATAGCCGAGCTGCACGGCCAATGGCGTCTGTGGCTGCACCACCTGCAAGAACAGGCTGACCATAAAGACGGTGGTCTTGGGGTTCAGCGCATTGGTCAAAAAACCGGTGCGCAGCGCCGCCCCATCGGACAAGGGCGCTGCTGCAGCCTCGGGCGCATCGCCTGCTGGCTGGGCGCGCAGCATCTTCAGGCCGAGGTAGACCAGGTATGCGGCACCGGCGAGCTTGATCGCATTGAAGAGCCACAGCGACTGCTGGATCAGCAGCCCCAGCCCCAGCAAGGTGTAGGCCACATGCACCAGCACTCCGAGGCCAATGCCCAAGGCGGTCAGCACGCCAGCGCGGCGCGACAGCAGCAGGCTGTTGCGCGTCACCATCGCAAAATCAGGGCCGGGGCTGATGACCGCAAGCAGGGTGATGGTGATAACAGCTAACAATTCGGTCATGGCGTATCCTGTGCAACATCCAAAAACAGCCTACATGGTGCCTGCTATGGAGCGCCTTGAAAAACGATGATTTCTGACAACCATGGTGAGTATGGCTCACCATCTACCGACAACCGCCTGCCTTCGCTGCTGGCACTGCGCTGCTTTGAGGCGGCCGCCCGGCTGGAGAACTTCAGCCGCGCCGCCGATGAGTTGCACCTGACTCATGGGGCCGTCAGCCGCGCGGTGCGCCTGCTGGAAGACGACCTGGGCCTGGCGCTGTTCGAGCGGCGCAGCCGGCGGGTGTTTCTGACCCCCGAGGGCCGCAGCCTGGCGCAGGCCGTCAGGCAAGGCTTGGATCTCATGCGCCAGGGCGTTGCCGATCTGCGCGCCCGCGCGCGCCAGCAGCGGCGCTGGGTGCTGTCCTGCGAGCCCACCTTGCTGATGCGCTGGCTGATCCCGCGCTGGCCGGGCTTCCAAGCCCGCCATCCAGGGCTGGAACTGCACCTGGTCGCCGGCGGCGGGCCCTTCTCCTTTGCCAGCGGCATTGATCTGGCCATTCGGCGCGACGACTTTGCCTGGCCCGCAGGCAGCCATGTGGAGCCGCTGTTCGCAGAACGCATCGGCCCGGTCTGCCGCCCGGACCAACAATCCGCCTGGTTCCGGCACAGCAAGCGCGGCGCGGCACTCCATGCCAAGGCACCAGCACTGCACACCCGCACGAGGCCCGGCGCATGGCAGGACTGGGCCGAGGCCAGCGGCCAACCCTTGCCGCCCGCCAGCGGGCAAAGCTTTGAGCATTTCTACTTCAGCCTGCAAGCCGCTGTTGCCGGCCTGGGCGTCGCCATCGGCCCCTGGCATCTGGTGCAGGACGACATCGCCAACGGCCTGCTGGTGGCACCGCTGGGCTTTGTGGATGATGGCTCGCAATACTGCCTGCTGTCGCCCGGACCGCTGCAAGCGGGCAGCGTGCAGGCTGATCTGCTGGCCTGGCTGCGGGCCATGGCCCTCACTAGCCCATAAACGCCGCCCCTTGCTGTGGCTCTGTCAACGATTCATTCCCATTCAAAAAAACAAGGGCCGCCAGACCCCTTAGCAAAAGCTTTGTCGTTTTTGCAAATTCGCTTGATTGAATAAGGCAATAAAAATCTCCAGGGTGATACCCACCTATCCACATCACTTCTGGAGATAAAGCATGCGCAAAGCACACACCGTCAAAGACAAGGTTGTCCTGATTGCAGGCGGAGGAAAAAACCTCGGCGGCCTGATCGCCCGTGACCTGGCAAGCCATGGCGCCAAAGCCGTCGCCATCCACTACAACAGCGCCGCCAGCCGTGATGAAGCCCTGGCCACGGTGGCCGCGGTAGAGCAGCTGGGCGCCAAGGCCATCGCCTTGCAAGGCAACCTGAGCAGCGCAGGCGCGGTGCAAAAATTGTTTGCCGACACCGTGGCAGCGTTGGGCCGCCCCGACATCGCCATCAACACCGTCGGCAAGGTGCTCAAAAAGCCGATGGCCGATATCTCCGAAGCAGAGTTTGACGAGATGTCCAATGCCAACAGCAAGGCGGCCTTCTTCTTTTTGAAGGAAGCGGGCCTGCAGCTCAACGACAACGGCAAGGTCGTCACCCTGGTCACCTCGCTGCTGGGCGCATTCACCCCGTTCTACTCGTCCTACGCCGGCACCAAGGCCCCGGTGGAGCACTACACGCGCGCAGCAGCCAAGGAGTTCGGCGCACGCGGCATCTCCGTCACCGCCGTGGGCCCCGGCCCGATGGACACCAACTTCTTCTACCCCGCAGAAGGCGCCGATGCCGTGGCCTACCACAAGACCGCCGCCGCGCTGTCCGGCTTCAGCAAGACCGGTTTGACCGATATTGAGGACGTCGTTCCCTTTATCCGCCACCTGGTCACCGATGGCTGGTGGATCACCGGCCAGACGATCCTGATCAACGGCGGCTACACCACCAAGTAAGGCCCTCCATGGGCCAGCTCCTGCAGCATGGCGCTGCGGGAGCGACGTTCTCCCAACACTTGAAAGTTTTGATATGCATGTATTGCTGGTGACCGCTGGCGGCCTGGTGCTGCTCGGGGTGTTTGTGCTGTTTGGCTGGCTGTGGGCGGCCAGCGCTACCGGCATGGTGGTAGCGGCCAAGCTGTTCATGCCGGTATGGCTGCTGATCGCCTGCACCAATATGTGGGTGGGCGTCACCCATGCCGGCTACAGCGTGCGCGATGAAGCACTGATCCTGCTCATCGTGCTGATGGTGCCGGTACTGCTGGCCACCTTCCTCACCCGCATCCTCTCGCAGGCCTGAACTTCTGCCGCCAACCCGAGGACTGCCATGCCTATCATCCCCGCCTTCTCCCACCCCTTGCTGCGCCAGCGCGACGGTCACCACGCCCGTGTGACCTATGAAGAGCTGTTCTTTGACCTGGTCTATGTGTTCGCCGTCACCCAGCTGAGCCATGAGCTGCTGCACCACTTGTCGTTCGGCGGCGTGGCACAGACCTTGGTGCTCTGGTTTGCCGTCTGGCTGGGCTGGCAGTACACCTGCTGGGTCACCAACTGGTTCGACCCCGAAACCACGCGCATCCGAAGCATGCTGTTTTGCAGCATGCTGCTGGCCTTGCTGATGGCCTCCAGCATTCCCGAGGCCTTTGGCGAGCGCGGGCTCGTCTTTGCACTGGCCTATGTCGCCATGCAGGTGGGGCGCACGGCCTTTGTCTGGTGCCAGCTGCCGGCCGGCCATGCGCTGGGCCAGAACTACCTGCGCATGCTCGGCTGGGTCTGCATCTCTGCGGTCTTCTGGATCGCGGGGGCACTGGCCGCGCCAGAGCTGCGCCTGCTGCTGTGGCTGCTGGCAGTGCTCTGCGAGTATGTGGCGCCGATGTTCGGCTTTGCGCTACCCGGCTTGGGCAGCAGCAAGACGCAGGACTGGACCATCGAGGGCGGCCATATGGCCGAGCGCTGTCAGCTGTTTGTCATCGTGGCGCTGGGCGAGACCTTGCTGGCCAGCGGCGCCAGCTTGGCCGACACGCCCGTCTGGGCCTGGGATGTGCTACTGGCCTTGGCTGCCACCTTTATCGGCACCTTGGCCATGTGGTGGCTGTACTTTGGCACCTCCAGCAAGGATGCAACCGCCGCCATCAGCCACGCCGAGGACCCAGGCAAGATCGCCGCCTATTTTCACTATGTGCATGCGATCCTGATCGCCGGCGTCATCGCCTCTGCCGTGGGCAACGACCTGGTTCTCGCCCATCCGCATTCACTGGCCACAGCGCCGCAGATCGCGATTCTGCTGGCCGGCCCTGCCATCTACCTGCTGGGCAGCGCCATCTACAAAAAGGTGGTGTATGGCGCGCTGCCCGCCTCACACTGGATTGGTGCCTTGCTGCTGCTGGCCCTGGTTCCCCTCAGCAGCTTGTGCAGCCTGCTGGTGCTGGGTTGGCTGACGACGGCGCTCATCCTGGGCGTAGCGTTTTGGGATACCTATGCGCCCAAGTCGTCCCGGCTGCCACCTCCGCCGTACCCCATGCAGCACTGACCTGCCCAGGGCGGCATCGCCTACAGGCCTGTTCACACCCGGCGGCGCTCATCCCAAGCCAGCCCACCCAGCAGCGCAGCCAGCAGCAACAAGGCTCCGATACCCAGCGTGGGCACAGGCGCAGGGGCCGTTGCCTGCGTGGTCACCTCCGCGCTCGATGGGTTGTTGCCCAAGGCCCCATCGCTGCCGCCATTGCTGTCGTTGTCCGCCCCCGTGGCGCCCAGCACCGTGACGCTGCCACTGGCCGGCAGGTTGAAGCTGACCGTGCAGCTGAGAACGCCCTGGCTTGGCACAGCGGCCGGGCCCGTGCAAACCGGGCTGGGGCTGCCCGGCAGGCTGACCGCATTGCTGATGCTGCAGAACGCATTCAGCGCGCTACTGCTGCCAACATTGGTACAGGTGGTCGTGCATGCCACCAGGGCTCCCGCCGCTGCGGTGCCTGGCGTGCATACGGTGCTGCTCTGCATGTCGCTAACGGCACGCCAGGCAAAGAGATTGCCGCTGGATCCGCCCGAAGGCACATCGATCGCAATCGCCTGCGCGGCAGTGCTGCCCGCTACGCTGGTGTCCAGACTGCCAGGGTCGGCGGCGCTGCCGGTCAGGCCTTGCTGGGTATAAGCCGCCTGCAATCCTGCTGGGGGCGTTGCGCTGATCGTGCAGCTGGCGCCCACGGGAACCCCCTCAAAACTAAAGCTGCCATCTGCCGCCGTTGCCACCGGGCCGGCGCTGTAGCTGGGCTCGGTGCAGGTCAGGGCGACATCAAGCGCCGAGCCGACATCCACCGCTTGTCCATCATCCTGGGTATTTGCGGGAGCGCTACCCTCTACATAGGCGCGGCCCGCAACCGTCGCCGTCTGCGTCAGGTTCAGCAGGAAGGGAATCGCGTTGGCCTCGCCCTCCACCGTCGTAAAGCCAATGCAGCCGCTTTCTGCATTGGCGGCCGCGCAGTAGGCATCCGGCAAGGGATTGGCAGCCGGTGCCGGGAAGAAACTGAATACAAATTCGTCGCCACCAAAGACGATCGTGCGGTTGACGGACCCGTCCAACACCCAGATATCGCTACAAGGCGTCTCGCTCGGAACCACGCAGGGCGTGGTGTCCACGGTGTTCGGTGTTTCGGAAAAGCGGATGGTGTAGGTAAAGGTTTCGTAGCTATAGGGATCGCCACTGTCCTTGCGCCGGATCCCCAAGGTTGTGGCAATCGTGGCACTCGCCAGCGTGGCATAGGACGAAGCCACCACATTGTTGGCATGCGTGTAGGTATTAGCGGGCTGCGCCGCGCCGTTGGTCACCAAGGTGCCCGTTTTGGGGCTGTCGGAGATACCGATGCCGCTGCGCCCCACCCCCGCAGGCCCACTCGGACAGGCACCCCAGGTGATATCGGTCACGCTGACCAGTTCGCATCCGTTCGAAGTACCAGGACCGGCGCCATTGAAGGTGGTGTTACCAGAGGCAGTGACAAATTGCGCACTGACTACATAGTCCCATTCCACCGGCGCTGCCGCTACGGTCCCAGCCGCCATGGCCCCCAACAATCCGAGGGCAGCGAGACATTGGCGAAAGCTCTGCATAGGTTTCTTCCGGGTGGGCACGCGCTGCATGCCAGGTATGTACGGATGCGCAGGCAGCAGCCTGTCTTGCACCGAAGACGGTGGGTTGTGCATCAGGCTCAGGCGCGGCGGCGCAAACCCAAAAAGGCCAGCAGCCCGGCCGGCAGCAGATTCAGGATTCCGGACGCCTTGCGACCTTGCTGTGCCTTGCGGCCGCTGCCTGCTCCATTCACTACAGAAACATGTGCCATAGGTCAAAACCTCCAGTTGCGATGCATCGACTCGCCACAAGCCCCGGCCCGCAGCGCAGAAATCTCATGGAGGATTTGTACACACGTAACAAAATTTGTTATTTGGTTTTTTAATAAATCTTTTGAAATTCAAGCAGTACCAAAGACATTTTTAAAAAAGCTGATATTCGCTTCCAAAAGCACGCCTTATCGGCCCACAAGGCGCTTGAGGGCTCGGTAAAGTTGGAAGCAAAGTGCCTCCCAGTTAACATTGGTTTAAAACAAACGAACCGCCTGATTGTTCCTACGTGTGACAATTCACAACCGTTAAAGGTGTATCAAGGTCCTGCAAAAACTATGAGCAATGCCGACATTCCATCGCCCCATGTATTGATCGTGGACGATGATCCCGACCAGCTTCGTCTGCTGGTCGCTGCATTGCGCAATACCTCATACCGGGTCAGCGTGGCCCTCAATGGCGACCAGGGCTATGCCAGGGCGGCGGTGCTGCTGCCCGATCTGATCCTGCTGGATATGCGCATGCCCGGGCGCAACGGCATCACGATTGCGCGCCTGCTCAAGACCAATCCCGCCACCCAGCACATCCCGATCATTTTTCTCTCCGCCATGGTCGAGCAGGACGACCGGCTCTCCGGCCTGCGCGCGGGCGGTGTGGACTACATCACCAAGCCCTTTTTTGTCGAAGAGATCCAGGAGCGGGTGCGCATCCACCTGATACTGGCCCAGCAGAACCTGCGGCCAACCCAGGATGGGCCACTGGCACAGCCCGACCGAGCCGTCGCGCCACCGAGCCAGTCACCCGCCAACCTCACGCTCAAGCAGGTGGCCACCGAATACATCCTGGGCCATATCCAGGACCCCGAGCTGAAAAGCTCGGACGTCGCCGCCAGCCTGGGCCTGTCCATGCGGCGCCTGAACATGGTGTTCGAGACCAGCGATGGCTTGTCGGCCTTTGAGTTCATCCGCCAGGAGCGCATGCGCCGCGCGGCATTGATGCTGGCCCAAAGTACCTTGAGCATTGCCGATGTGGCCCTGGAAGTGGGCTACCTGAACTCGGCCAACTTCTCCACCGAGTTCAAGAAGTTCTGGCAAAAATCGCCCACCCAGCTGCGCAGCGAATGCCAGGCGGATCCCGAGGTGCTGCAAAACCTGGTCGCCTCCAAGTTCCGTTGATTGATGACCCTACTCACATCTGCACCCATGCGCCGCATGTGACCTGCCAGAGACCTGCACCAGCCAACCGACTCCGCTCTGCTTCTAGACCATGGACCTACCTGCCCCGTCTTCACCGTTCGCTGATGCGGACCATGGCGCCACCGGCAAGCCCGCCGCCGCGATGAAACGCGGCCGGGAGATGTTGCCCCTGGTGCGCCGAGCCACCTTGGTGCTCGTGCTCTTCTGGCTCTGTTTGGTGGCCGGCCTGGGCTGGTGGCTGTCGCAACGCATCGCCAGCCAGTGGACCCAGAGCCAGGCCTCCAGCGCCGCCTACGAGGCTGAGACCACCGCACGCGTGGTGGACCGGCTGTTCACCCAGATGGTCAGCGTCGCCAATATGGTGGCCAGCCAGAGCCAGGTGATCGAGCTCGCCAAACGTTACCGCGAGGACCCGCCCGGTCTGGACGCGCTGACCCGCCAGCAGCGCGCAGCCCAGTTCACTGCTGATCCGCTGGTGCGCAAGGTGGGTGATTTCATGGACGCGCTGGGTGCCGATCTGCGCTATGCCCGCATCTACCAGAACAACCTGTCGGACGACACCATCACGGCCAGCAACTGGGCCGCACCCGACAGCATCGTCGGCATGATCTACTCAGGCCGCATCTACCTGAACCATGCCTTGCGCGACGGCAGCGGCCATTCCTTCGGCATTGCGCGTATCAACAAGACGCCGTCCTACTTTGTGGCCAGCCGCATCGACGATGCCCAGGATGTCGTGCAGGGCTCCGTCACCGTCAAGTTCGATGCGCCCGATATGGCGCACTACCTGACCGGCCGGCATACAGCGCTGATCGTCAACCAGCAAGGCCGCGTGACGACCAGCTCGTCCGAACCCTTCATGCTGCGCAATGTGGCCGGCATGCTGCCCGCCGGCGTGCTGCACCCTTCGGATGATGAGGATGGTGAGGCGCTGGGCGATGCGATGGACATCCAGCCGCTGGCCGCCTATGGCATTGATGGCCAATGGCTGATCGATGGCAAGCCCTATGTGATGAAGCGCCAGCCGCTGAACAACCGGCAGTACCAGCTGCTGACCCTGGCCTCGCTGGAGCCCCTGGCCGCCATCCGTGAGCAGCACCTGTGGACAGCAATCCTGGTGGCCTCCGTCGGCACCGTGCTGATCCTGCTGTCCTGCCATATCCTGGGCCAGATGGTGGTGCGCCGCCAGGACGAGAAATACGCCGCCATGGTCACCTCGGCACTCAATGCCGACCTGAGCACAGCGCTGAGCGATGCCCAGACCAAGGAACGCCAGAAGGTGGAAGTGCTGGGCTACATCGGCCATGACCTGCGCGCGCCACTGGCCACCATCAAGGGCTATTCCGAGCTGCTGCTGACAGAGGCCCCGGAGAAACAACAGGGCCTGGTCAAGACCATCCAGCGCAGCGTCAAATACCAGCTCGACCTGATCGACGAGCTGCTGGAGTACGCCAAGTCCGAGCTGCAACCGCTGGCCGTGCGCCCCGCCCCCATCGATCTGCAGGCGCTGCTGGCTGACATCTCGGACTACGCCGTCTCGCTGTGCTCGCAGCAAAACAACCATTTCCACTGCCATGTCAGCGGCGCCCTGCCCCGGCGCATCGCCATGGATGGCAAGCGCCTGCAGCAGGTGCTGCTGAACCTGATCTCCAATGCCGCCAAGTTCACCCGCGATGGTGTCGTGACCCTGTCGGTCAATGCCCGCGAGGATGGCGAATTTTGTGTGCTCCATATTGCCGTCAGCGACACCGGCATTGGCATCGACCTGGCCCAGAAGCCCGATATCTTTGATGCCTTCCAGCAAATTCAGACCGAGGGCGGCAGCACCGGCCTGGGCCTGTTCATCTCGCAGCGCATTCTGATGGCGATGGGCGGGAGCCTGGAAGTGAGCAGCGCCGCCGGCCAGGGCACGACCTTCTCGTTTGAACTGTCGGTGCCGATCATCGAACGCAGTGGCGCAGGCAGCCCAGAGGCCAATACATTGCCAGGGCCGCCAAGCCGCATAGCTGCAGCACCGGTGGTTGCCATGGCCACCCCTGGCGATGCGGCACTCGACGAGCTCGCCGAGCTGGCCTTGCAGGGCCGCCTGACCGATATCGAAGGCTGGATCAACCGCCACACCGATCACACGGTCCATGCGCTCTTTACCGCCGAGCTGCTGGACCGGCTGGAGCAGTTTGACTTTGCCGGCATTCACCAGCTGGCACTGCGCAACAAGCGCGGCGCCGGCTAAGCAGACGCTCAGCCCTGCTTGCCGCGCTGTGTCCAGCGGCTGCTGATGGTGCGGGCCAGCCAGTCAAGCGCAAAGCCCAGGCCGCCGATCACCACGATGCCGGCCATCAGCTCGTCGTAGGCCAGGCGGTCGCGCGTGTCCAGCACAAAGTAACCCATGCCGCTGGAGACGCCCAGCATCTCGGCGGGCACCAGCACGATCCAGCCAATGCCCACCGCCAGCCGAAAGCCGGTGAGGATATGGCTGATGCAGCCAGGTAGGACCACACGGGCAATGGTCTCCCAACGCGTGGCCGAGAGGCTCTGCGCCAGCCGCATCCAGGCCGGGTCCAGCGCGGCCACGCCAGCGGCGGTGTTCAGCATGATGGGCCAGACGGTGGCAAAGCTCAGCAGAAAGACCACCGGCGCCTCACCCACGCCCAGCGCCATCACCGCCAACGGCATCCAGGACAGCGGCGAGACCATGCGCAAGAACTGAAACGTCGGCCCGCTGATGCGCGCAAACAGCGGCGACAGGCCCAGGCACAGCCCCAGCGGCACACCGATGGCCATCGCCAGCAGCAGCGCAATCGCAATGCGCTGCAGGCTGGTGCTGATGTGCGGCCACAGCTCGCCACTGCCCAGCAAATGCACGAGGGCCTTCAAGCCCGCCTGCGGCGCAAAGGCCGCGCGGATCACCTCTACATCGGAGATATACCGGGCAGCAAGTGCCCACAGCCCCAGGCTGATCACGATGCCCAGCAGCGGCCAGGCCAGGCGCGCGGCCCAGCGCTGTGCCCTGCCGGCATCCCGGGTGCTGTCATGCGCCCCCAGCATCATGCGGCGATCACTTCCTTGCGGCTGAAGTCATCCGCATGGCCAAAGGCCTTGAGGCCGCCCACTTGGCTCAGCGCCTGTTTCACAAAGCGGTCATCCACCAAATCCTTGGCGGCAAAGGCCGGGTCCAGCTCGCGGATAAAGTCCACATTGCCTTCCATCATCGTGCCCTGCATGGCCTTGACCAGCTCCTGCGTGTAGCTGGGGAAGGGATAGGGCTGGAAGTCGATGCGGCGCTGGTTCCACTCGGGGTGCTGCAGCACGCCCTTGGCGCGGTACTGCTCAAAATCCTTCAGGTCAAACACCTTCTGCAATACCGGCAGCGGGTGCGGCGTGTACTTGTTGGCGCCGTCCTTGGACATCAACTCGGCCGTCTCGCCCATGTGGTCGCGCGTCCACAGCTGCGCCTTGACGAGGGCCGTGGTCACGCGCTGGGCCCACTCAGGGCGCTCAGCAATGTCGCGCTCGGACAGGGTCACCAGGCAGCAGGCATGGTCCTTCCAGATATCGCCCAGGAAGCGCGCCACCTTGCCCACGCCCAGGGTCTCGGCCATCGCATTGAACGGGTCGGCCACGATAAAGCCTGACACCGATTTGGAAGCCAGCGCAGCCACCATCTCGGCCGGCGGCACGATCACCAGGTTCACCTCCTTGGCGCCCAGCGCCGTGCCCTTGGGCTTACTGACCGGCGTGAGCCCGTTCTTGCGCAGCACCTGCTGGATGAGGATGTTGTGGATCGAATACCAGAACGGAATCGCGAACGTGGTACCAGCCAGATCGGCCACGCTGTTGATGTTGGGGGCCACGGTGATGGCCGAGCCGCTCATATGGTTCCAGGCCACGACCTTGGCACCAAACTTGGAGCCATAGCGCACCGACAAGGTCGTCGGCGACAGCAGATGCACCACATTCACCTGGCCGGCAATAAAGGCCTCGATGAGCTGCGCCCAGCTGCGGAACAGGCGTGGCTTCTCGGCCTGCAGGCCTTCAGCCTCAAACAGCTTGCGGCTGTGCGCCACAAAGAAGGGGGTCGCATCGGTGATCGCCAGGTAGCCAATGCGCACGGGCACATCGTCGCCCTTGAACTTTTGCGCCAGCGCGTCGCCCGCGCGCAGCAAGGGCGTGGCCGCCACACCGCTGATGGCGGCAATGCGCAGCCAATCACGGCGGCTGATGCCGCAGTCGCAGTGGCTGGAGGTGCAGATATGTTGGTAAGTCATGGGTTCTCTCTCCTGGTCTGTCATCGTTGGCTGGGGGTGGTGTCAAACGGCTCGGGCGGGGCTGCGCAAGGCCTGGAGCGCATGCAAAATCTCCAGCCGCATCGCGGCAATGCGCTCATCGTCGATGCGCCGGGGGTGGGGAATGTCGATGTGCCAGCTCTGCACAATGCGGCCCGCACCGGCCTGCACATCGGGCGTGCTGCCCATCAGCAGCACCCGGTCCGCCACCAGCAGGGCCTCGTCAATATCGTGGGTAACCAGCAGCGCGGCCGTGTGCCAGCGGTGCACCACCTCGACCAGCAGCGCCTGCATATCGCTGCGGGTCAGCACATCCAACGCCGAGAAAGGCTCATCGGCCAGCAGCAGGCGCGGCTCACGCGCCAGCGCCCGGGCCAGCGCCGCACGCTGCGCCATGCCGCCCGAGAGCTGCGCCGGAAACAGCCGCTCCTTGCCCTTCAAACCCACCGCATCCATGCTGGCCTGCACGCGCTGCGCAATCGCCTGCTGCGTGGCCTGGGGCTGGTGCTTGAAGTCCAGGCCAAAGGCCACGTTGTCCTGCACATTCAACCAGGGCAGCAGGCTGGCCTGCTGGAACACCACGGCCGCACGCGGGTGCGGCGCGCGCAGGGGTGCATCCAGAAACTGCACTGAGCCCGCATCGGGTGGCTGCAAGCCTGCCAGGGTGCGCAGCAAGGTCGATTTGCCACAGCCGCTACCGCCCAACAGCGCCACAATCTCCTGGCTGTCGATATCTATATCGATGCCGGCAAACACCGGCTGCCCAGCGCGGTAGCCATAGCGCAGGCCCCGTCCCTGCAAGGCTTGGCGGGGTGCAAGGCTTGCCGTCATGCCACCACCTGCGGCGCATGCTGGGCCAGCTCGCCTTCAAGCTGGGTCAGGCTGGGGGTGACGATGGGGATAAAGGCCGACTCGCGCCAGCGGCGGCCAAAATCGGGCTGCTGGTCTTGCAGGTAGGCGCGGCCTCCCGTCGCCTGCAGCTCCAGCTGCAAGGCCTCTTGCACAAGGCCTGCCAGGCGCATGCGCAATGCAAACAAGGGGCTGACATCGGCGACCCAGCGGTCACCCAGCACGCCCTCCAACAGCTCGGCCTCCACTTGGCCCAGCGTCTTCTGTGCCTCGGTCACGCGGGTGTGCAAAGGGCCACGTGCGCCGCCATCCTGGGCAGCAGCCTGCAACGCGGCACGGGCCAGGCCGATGGACAACGCACACTGCATGCCCAAAAACCCTGGGCGCGCCGCCTTCAAATACGGTGGCCCGGCCTGTGCCAGCAGCGCCTGGGCGGGCACCGCCACCTGGTTCAGCTGCAGCGCAGCGGTATTGCTGGCACGCATGCCCAGCAGGTCCAGATCGGGCGAGCGCACCAGGCCCGGCAACCCACTCTCCAGCGCCATCACCATCGGCAGGCCGCCGCCTTCGGGCTGCACCGCAGCGGCCACGACAAAACCCTGGCTTCGCACGTTCGACACCCAAGGCAACACGCCATCCAGGCACCAGCCCTGCGCCGCCGGCTTGGCCTGCACCTGCAAAGCCTCGATGCGCGACAGAAACTTGATCACATTGGAGAGGCCCACCGCGCCTGCGATATCGCCGCGCAGCAAGGCATCCCACCAACGCTCACGGGCGGCATCATTGCCGCTGGCCTGCAGGTAGTGGATAAAGGCGCGCTGACTCCAAAAGACAAATGCCGTCGTCAGCGACAGGCCGGCCACCTCGGTGATCGCAGCAATCGCATCGCGCACATCACCGCCATGGCCGCCTTGCGCGACCGGCAGGCCCGTGCGCAGCAGGTCATGGTGGGCCAGCATCGGCAGCACGGTGCTGGCCAGCTCGGCCTGGGTATCGAGCACAAAGGCGCGCTGCGCGATATCGCTGCGGGCGCTCTCGGTCAGCATGGGGGACGGGGTGGTGCGCATGGTGCAAGGCCGGCGGCCCCTTTGACATGAACGCCTTGGCTGCCGCTGCCTGGCCACCGGGGCGCAGGTGTGGAGAGCATCAGTCGCATGGTCAGTTGCCGGACCGGCAAAAAGTCATGGTGGGAGCGCGGGCAGGCCCCGCGCGAGGATGCTGCAGTCTAACGCAACTGCCTTATAGGCTTATTTGACCGAGCGCATGCAGTCTCGCTGCAGCAGGCGCCAGGGCCACGGCGCGATTCTTGCCACCCCCACCATCCCCTCGCACCCTGGCTTAGGCTTGCGCAGCCTCCACCGCAGGCTCACCCAGGCTCAGCATCAGGCGGTTGGCCCAGTTGAAGAAGGCCGCGCCTTGCAGTGCATCGGCAATCGCATAGTCATCCAGCCCGGCCTGGCGCAGGCCGTCGATATGGCTGGCATCCAGCGCCAGAGGGGTCTCGGTCAACGCGACCGAGGCGGCAACAATGGCATTCCAGCGCTGCCCCAAATCAGCCTGCACGCCGTCATCGAGCAGCTTTTGCACATCCTCTTCGCGGCGCGAGAAATGCGAGGCAAAGCGTGCGTGCACCGAGGCGCAGTAAATGCAGCCGTTGAGCCGGGAGGTGGCCGCAGCGGCCAGCTCGCGCTCGGCGCGGGGCAGGCCACCATCGGGGTTGTAGAAGATGTCCTTGTCGGTGCGGGTGCGCGCGCCCAGGGTGTCGGGGTCGCGGGCCAGCAGCCGAAAGTACGGTGACTTGGCACGCGAGGCATCGACCAGGCCTTCAAAGTGCCTCGGAGTCAGCTCCGCCTCCGGCAAGGGGTCAATCCAGGGCAGCCAATCCAGCTGGGCTTGGGTAAAGACCGAGGGTGCCGTGCTGGCTGGGTAGTTCAGGGTGTGGTTGCTCATGCAGCGCTCTCTTCAGCGGTGGGTTGTTGGGCAGCGGTGGATGGAGCGGGATGGGCTTGCAACAAGCGCAGGCCTGCCACCACGCGGATCTGAAAGGCCAGAAAGGACACCAGCTGCGACAGCACCACAATGTCTGTCTCGCTCCAGCCGGCATCCAGCAAGCCTTGTAGATGCGTGGCCTGGGCATCGCGGGGGTGGAAGGCCAGCAGATGCGCATGCGCCAGGCCGGCGGACAGGCGCTCACCCAGCACGGCGCGGCTCTGCGCGCCAACGGCGTAGACGGGGCCGGCCTGGTTTTCGGCGCTCAAAAGGCCTCGCGGGTACTGGCCATACGGCCCGCTGGCCAGGCCTTGCGCCACTTCGGCATCAATCGCTTTGCCCAGCGCCAGGCTGGCCTGGGTGGCCAGTGCATCGCGGTAAAAGCGCTGCACCTGCGGCTGCTGGTGCAGGCCGGCCACAAAGGCGGCAACGGCTAGGCGCTCGTTCAGCGGCCAATGGCTGCTGAGCGGCGCGCGGGGCGCCAACAGCGCCAGAAAGCTTTGCTGGGCCTGCGCGCGTGCCTGCAGGCGGTGGCGGCGCACGGCGTCCAAATGGCTGCCCGGCGCTATGCCGGCGAGCTGGTCAATCACGTCATCGCCAGGCGATGGGTTCCATGCAGAAGTCATAGCGGTATCACTCCAAAAAATCAGGCCAGTGCCGGTACCGGCACGGGGAAAGAGGCGGTTGCGGGTGGCGCCAGCGCGTCCTCGCGGCGCCAGCCCAGCGCTGGCGCCACGTACTGCGCCGTCAGCGCGATCGAGCGCAGGATGTCGGCATGTGGCGGGTCGATCGAATGCACCTGGAAGGAGATATCGGTTGCCCGCGCCAAGGCGGTGTCGGCGCGCAAGGACGCAATCACGTCATCGGGCGTGCCCACATGCACGTCGTAGGCGGCCAGCAGCTGGGCCAGCGGTGCATCTGGACCCCATTGGCTGGCAGGGCCGCTAGGGTTGGCAGCGGCGGCACGCGCCAGGCTGCGGCGCAAGCCGACCTCGGCTAGCTGCAAGGCACGCTGGCGGTCTTCGGCCACAAACAAGGTGCGCGATCCCAGGATGCGCCGCGCGGCCCCAGCCGGCAATGCCGCCAGGTAGGTGTCGATCAAGGGGTTCTGGATATCGGCCAGGCTGGCTGCGGGCGCCTCGGCGCTGCGGGGCTGGGTGCGCGACAGCATCAGCCCATCGCCAGCCAGACCAGCGCGCTCGGCGCCAGCGGCCGAGAACGTGGCCTGCCAGATGCGCGCCAGCAACTGCGGCGCGGCGGGGTAAAGGCGATCGCCCCCTGGCAGCGGCAAACCTGCCCAGGCATTTCGCAGCACGGCCAGGTGCTGTGCATAGATGCGGGCGCGGTCATCGCTGCGCAGGCCAAAGGCGGTAAAGGATTCGGGCGTGCCACCAGTGCCCAGCCCCAACTCCAGGCGGCCACCCGACAGCAGATCCAGCACCGCCGCATCTTCGGCGACACGGATGGGGTTCTCCATCGGCAAGGTGATGATGCCGGTGCCCAGGCGGATGCGCTGGGTGCGCGCCGCCACCTGGCTCAGAAACACCAGCGGTGCGGGCAGTCCTCCTTCGGCTTCATGAAAGTGGTGCTGCGCCACCCAGGCCGTGTCAAAGCCATGGGCCTCGGCATGCTGGATCTGCGCGGTCACCAGTCGGTAGCGCTCCGCCGCGCTGGCCTGGTCGAGCAGGCGGCTAAAAAAGCCCAGGCGTTTTCTAGGCGGCGAGTTGGGTGATGGGCTCGGGTTCATGGTGAAGTCTTTTTCCGGGAATGGCAGCGATCAGCTCGCGCGTATAGGCACTGGTGGGGCGCGAGAAGACCTCGTCCACCGGCCCGGCATCGACCTGGCGGCCGCCTTGCAACACCGAGACGGTGTCGGCAATCTGGCGCACCACGGCCAGGTCGTGCGAGATAAAGAGATAGGTCAGTTGCAGCTCGCGCTGCAGCTGGTCCAGCAGCGCCAGAATCTGCGCTTGCACGGTCACATCGAGGGCGGACACGGCCTCGTCTAGCACCAGCACGCGGGGCTGCAGAATCAGCGCCCGGGCAATGGCCACGCGCTGGCGCTGGCCGCCCGAGAGCGCACGCGGCCGCCGCGCCAGCACTGCGGGCGGCAGGCCTACGCGGGCCAGCATGTCGTGTACGCGGCGCTCGCGCTCGGCAGGCGCCAAGCGCTCAAAATTCAACAAGGGTTCTTCGATGATCGCGTAGATGCTCTGGCGCGGATCGAGCGAGCTGAACGGGTTCTGGTAGACCAACTGCACGGTTTTGCGGAACTGGCGCAAGGCCTCGCCGCGCAAGGCGGTCACATCGATGCCTTCCACCGTGATGCGGCCCGAGGTTGGCTTGCCAAAGCCCACCACATCGCGGATGGTCGTGGTCTTGCCCGAGCCGGACTCACCCACAATCGCATGCGTGCTGCCCCGTGGCACCTCGAACGAGATGCCTGCGACGGCACGGAAGGGCTGCGGGCTGCCGGCCACCGCAAAGTCATGCACCAGGTCGCGCACCACAATCGCTGGCTCTACCGCCAGCGCCCGTGGCGCTCGCGCCGGCGCCGTGCCCAGTGATGGCGCATCGGCCAGCAATTGGCGCGTATAGCGGCTTTGCGGGTTGCGCAGCACATCGGCCGTGGGCCCTTGCTCCTGGATGCGGCCGGCCTGCAGAACGACGAGGCGGTTGGCGCGGTCGGCGGCCACGCCCAGGTCATGCGTTACCAGCAGCACGGCGGTGCCAAACTCGCGGCGCAGGTCGTCGATCAGATCGAGGATGCGGCGCTGCACCGTCACATCGAGCGCGCTGGTGGGCTCATCGGCAATGATCAGCGCAGGCTGCAGCGCAATCGCGATGGCGATCAGCACGCGCTGCTTCATGCCGCCAGATAGCTCATGCGGATACTGGCGCGCCCGCAGCTCGGGCTGCGACAGCCCCACTTTGTGCAGCAGCTCCAGCACGCGCTGGGCAATCGCCTTTTTGTCGCGCCAGCCATGCAGGCGCAGCATCTCACCGACCTGGTCGCCAACGGTGCGTACCGGGTTCAGCGAGGTTGTAGGATCCTGCGGAATCAGGCTGACGACCTTGCCCCGCAGCGCCTGCAATTGGCGCTGCGACCAGCCGGCCACGTCGGTGCCATTGATGCGGATGCTGCCGGCCTGCACCCGGCCGTTGTCGGCCAGCAGGCCGATGATGGACTGGGCGGTGGTCGTCTTGCCCGAGCCGGATTCGCCGACCAGGGCCAGCACCTCACCGGCGGCGATGGAGAACGAGACCTCATGCACGGTGCGCTGCTCGGCCTGGCCATCGTGGTAGGCGATCGACAGGTTCTCGACCTGCAGTACGGGAATGGCAGCTTCGGTCATGCGCGCCTCCGGGTCAGATCGGCGCTGATATGGTTGGCCGCCAGCACCACCGCTGCCACCAGCAGGCCAGGCGCAGCGGTCAGCCACCAGGCGGTGGCCATGTAGTTGCGGCCTTCGGCAATCAGCAGACCCCATTCCGGCGTGGGCGGCGGCGCGCCATAGCCCAGAAAGCCCAGGGTGGAGATCGCCAGAATGGCCGAGCCAAACTGCAGCGCCGCCAGCGCGATCACCGAGGTCAGCGAGTTGGGCAGCACATGGCGCCAGAGCACGGCCGCAAAGCGCCCGCCACTGCCGAATGCCGCCTCCACATAGTCAGAGCGGCGCACCCGCACCACTTCCGAGCGCAGCAGGCGCGCAAAGCTCGCAACCGACACGATGCCGACGGCCAGCGCCGCGTTCACCGTGCCAAAGCCCAGGATGATGATCACCGACAGCGACAGCAGCAGCGAGGGCACGGACAGCAGCACATCGACGATGCGCATCACCGCGTCCTCCACCCAGCCGCCAGAAGCGCCTGCGACCAGGCCCAAAAAGCTGCCGAGCAGCAAGCCGACGCTCACCGCTACAAAGGCGCCGCTGAGCGAATGCACGGCGCCATAGACCAGGCGCGCATAGCTGTCGCGGCCCAGCGCGTCCGTCCCCAGCCAATGCGCGGCGCTAGGCGGCTGCAGCTGCTGGCCGGCCGTGCCCAGCACCGGGTTGTAGCTGCTGAACCAGCCCGGCGCGATGGCCCACAGCGCTACCAGCGCCAGTACGCCCCAGGCCAGCAACAGGCCCAGCGGCGCGGCACGCAGGCGCCGCAAGGCGGCAGAGAAGATGGCAGGCAGGCCTGGCGCGGCAAACCGCTGCGGCGCAGCCTGCACTGCAACGCTGGCCGTGCCACGCGCTGCGCCCAGCAGGGCCGGCTCGGCGGCCAGGGCCCCAAGGCCGACGGTAGATGATGTGCTTGCAGACATGGTCAAACTCCCAAACGGTTGCGCAAACGCGGGTCGAACAGCGGGTAGAGCAGGTCCACCGCAAGATTGATCAGCACAAAGGCGGTGGCCGAGATGACCACGACGGCCTGCAGCACGGCGCTGTCCTGGTTGCCGACGGCCTGCTGGGTCAGGCTGCCCAGGCCATTGAGGCCAAAGACGGCCTCGGTCACCACGGCGCCGCCCAGCAGCTCGCCAAACAGCACGCCGGCCATCGTCAGCATCGGCAGCGCGGCATTGCCGGCCACATGGCGCAGCAGCAGCCAGAGGCGCGGAGCGCCCTTGGCGCGTGCCACGGCCACAAAGGGCTGGGTCAGCACCTCGTCCACATTGCGCAGCAGGATCTGCGCCAGCGGCGCGGCAATCGGTATCGCCAAGGTCAGGGTCGGCAGCACCAGGCCCTGCCATTTGCCGGGGTTGATCACGGGGATCCAGCCCAGGCGGAACGACACCAGCTGGATCAGCACAATGCCCAGCCAGAACACGGGCACCGAGACAAACACGGAGGGCAGCGCATACAGCGCGCCACGCAGCCAGCGCCAGGGCGCCAGCTGGGCCAGCAGTGCCAGCGCGATGGCCAACACCAGCGCCAGCGCAAAGCCCAGGCTGGCCAGGCGCAAGGTAGGCGGCAGGCTGGTGGCCAGCCCCTGGCTGACCGGCACGCCGGCCTGCAGCGAGTAGCCAAAGTTGCCGCTGGCAAAGCCCGTCAGGCTGTGCCAGTACTGCTGCCACACGGGCTGGTCGGCGCCATAGGCGGCGCGGATGTCGGCCACCTCCTGCGGGCCCAGGCCCAACTCGGGGCTCAGGAACTTGATCAGCAGCGCATCGCCGGGTAACAGCTGCAGCAGCAGGAAGGACGCGGTGAACGCCGCCCAAAGCACCAGCAGCGCCTGGGCACTGCGCCGGGCCAGATAGGGATAGAAGGACATCGAATTGCTCCTTGCCGCTCAGCGGGACTGCGCCTTAGCGCTTGGCCAGCCAGGTGCTGTAAAAGCTCGGGCGCCCCACCGCCTCAAAGCCCACATCGCGCACCCAGGGGGCAGCGGCAAAGGCCTGCGGCTCTTCAAAAACGGGGATCACATAGGCCTGGTCGATGAGGTAGTTCTGTACCTCGGCCGTCAGCGCCAGGCGCTTCTGCGCATCGGTCTGCGCGGCAATCGCCTCCAGCAGGCCATTGAGCTGCGGATCGACAAAGCCCTTGACCTTCTGGCTCACACCGCCCTGCTGCAGCAGCACGTTGCGGTTGGTCGGGTAGTAGTTGCTCTTGATCACATCGGGATCGGCGCGGCCCACCATGCCAGGGGCCACCGGGGTCTTTTCCGGATCGAGGTTATCGACGATGCGCACGCCGGCATCGCCGCTGAGCACCTGCAGCTTGACCCCCACCTTGCCCCACTGCTGGGCCACCAGCTGCAAGGTCTCCTTGTTCTGCGGCTGGGGCAGCGAGTCATAGGCGGCCAGCACCAGGGCGCGGCCATCCTTTTGGCGGATGCCATCCGGCCCCGGTGTCCAGCCTGCGCTGTCCAGCAACTGCTGGGCCTTTTGCGGGTCGTAGGCGAGCTTGCTGGCCAGGTTGACATAGCCCTGCGCGCTGGCCGCGATCACCGAGGTGGCCTGCGGGTAGTTGTGCGAGAACAGGGTCTGCACGACCTCCTGGGTATTGGTGGCATGCAGCAACGCCTGGCGCACCTTCAGATCGGCGACCAGCGCGTTGTCGGGGCGGAAAACAATGCTGTTGTTCACGCCCCGCGTGGAGGGCGCGTAGATGACAAACTTCTGCTCTTCCACCCGCTTTTCGTCATAGGCCTGCACCTGGCGGATCACACCGGCCTGGCCCGACAACAGCGCGCCAATGCGCACGCTGTCCTCCGGGGTGACGATAAAGCGCACCTCATCCAGGCGCGCGCGGCCCTGGTGCGCCAGCTGCGCAGGGCCCCAGCTGTAGTCCTTGCGGGCCGACAGCAGCAGCTCCTTGCCCAGGGTCTCGCTGGTCACCACAAAGGGGCCCGAGCCAATGATCTTGGTGGCATCGCCCAGCTCGTCAAACGGGCGCTCCAGGGTCTGCAAGGCCACCAGGCCCGAGCCGATCACCGAGGTGCCTTGCAGGAAGCCCGGCGAGGGCTTGCTGAAGTAGAACTTCACCGTCAGCGGGCCCAGCACTTCGCTGCGCTCGTAGTTGTTGATGACCTCGGACACCGGCAGCTTGAGCGCCTTGTTGCCGCGCCCATAGGTGTCAAAGTTCTTGGCCACCGCTGCCGCATCCAGCGGCGTGCCGTCGGAGAAAGTCACGCCTGGGCGCAGCTCGAAGCTAAACTCGGTCGCGCTGTCGTTGATGGTCCAGCTTTTGGCGATCCAGGGCTGGATCTCCAGCGTCTTGGGGTCCTGATAGGTGAGCTTGTCTGTAATCTGGTTGAGCACGCCGCCGTTCGGGTAGAAGCCACCCGCTGGCGGATAGAGGTTGGTATGCGCCTGCTGCTCCAGGTACACCAGCGCGCCGCCGCTGGCGGGGCCGTTATCGGCCTTGGCCTCGGCCACGCTCTCGGTCTTGGAGCAGGCCGACAGCACCCCACCCAGCACCAGCAATGCCGCACTCCATACCGCCAATTTCTTGAATTTATTCGCTTTCAACACCACGCACCACCCTCGCTCGCCCATGGGCACATTTGCCTGCACCGGCACGCCAACCTCGGCCGCCGGGCAGCGGCACCCTTGCAGAAAGTGCCGCCATCTGGGTTAGTCATGCTAGGCATTTGCCGCGCGCTGAGAAGGTATTTTTCGGAGCATCGATATGCGCAAACCAAGGAAGCAAGCGGCTGCCGAGCCTGCTGCCGCATAGAGGGTTTGCGCATAAGCACATGCGCGGCAGCCGCATATGCACATGCGAACTGCGCAGTTCACGGATGGGCATGCCGCACCAACAATGGGCTGAGAACGTGTTGACGTTCGTAGGCACGCATCACCTCCCGCCGATGCAGCACATTTCCAAGAGACTCCATGAGTGCAAGCCCTGCTACCTTGAATGACTACCTGGCTGAAAAGCGCGGCGCCGTGTTGGCCCGCGATGCCCACATCGATGCCGGCACGGCCCAGGCCACGGACCTGCGCGCCAGCGTGAGCGCCGAAGGGCGCAGCGGCGTGCGCCGCATCCGCATCCGCGAGCACCAGGTCATCAGCGACAGCCCGCCCAGCTTTGCCGGCTACAACCTGGGCCCCAGCTCGCCCGAGCTGCAGCTGGGCGTGCTGGGCAGCTGCGTCACCCATATCTTTCTGATCCAGGCATCGGCGCAGCAAGTGCCATTGACCAGCCTGGAGGTGGAGGTGAGCGGCGTGATCGACCCACGCGCCGGCAAGCCCGGCCACGAGGCCACACCCATTTGGCCCCATGACATTGCCTACACCGTGCATATCGATTCGCCCGCGCCGCGCGCCGACATCGATGCGCTGTTTGCCGCTGTTGAGCGGACCTGCCCGATCCTGAACTTGCTGCGCCAGTCGCAGACCATCCGCGCAAGCGTTGAGCACCGCGATTCTTTGAAGCAAGCGGCCTGATTCGGCCCGCTCTGCTTTTTTTATCCATTGACAGGAAGACACCCATGGCACTGACACTTGACCACATCGTGATCGCCGTCCACGACCTTGACAAAACCATTGACGACTACGCCGCACTCGGCTTTACCGTTGTGCGCGGCGGTGAGCACCCCGGCCGCCCCACCCACAATGCGTTGGTGGTGTTTGAGGATGGCGCCTACTTTGAGTTGATCGCCTGGCGCAGCCCGGCACCGCAAGACCGCTGGTGGCAGCTGCTGGACCAGCATGGCGAGGGCATCATCGACTTTGCGCTGCTGCCGCCCAGCACCGCCGAGGTGATCGCTGCCGCCAAGTCGCGCGGCCTGGACCTGCAAGGCCCGCTCGATGGCGGCCGCCTGCGCCCCGACGGCGAGCAGCTGCAATGGCAAACCGGCCGCCCTACGACCTATGACCTGCCCTTCCTCTGCGGCGACATCACCCCCCGCAAGCTACGTGTCCCCGAGGGCGAAGTGCGCCAGCATGCCAACGGCGCCACTGGTGTGGCACGCCTGACGGTCGCCGTCAGCGACCTGCTGCAAAGCCTGGAGCGCTACCGCGCGCTGCTGGGCGACAAGGCCCATATCCACGCAGCCGATGGCGGCAACAGCGCCACGATTGCATTGGGCAACAGCGTGTTGGAGCTGACGCAAACGGCGCCGCAACTGCAGAGCAAGGGCGAAGGGCCTTTGGCGATTGTGCTCAAGGGTGCTGGCACCTGGGAGCAGGCCTCTGCCAACCTGACGCATGGTGCAGACATTGCGTTTGCGAAGGCGGAGCTGGAGAAGGCCGATAGCAGCCTGGCTACCGCCTAAGCTTTCTGGGCAGGCCGGGCCTTAATACACATCACGTCGGTAGCGCCCGGCCAGCGCCAACGCATCCACCTCGGCGGCCCCCAGCACCTGGCGCAGCACGGTATCCACGCCCTGCGCCATGCCCTGCTGGCTGCCGCAGACATAGATCGCAGCGCCGCGCGCGACCCAGTCGCGCAGCCGCTGCGATTGGCGCTCCAGCAACTGCTGCACATAGCAGGGGTCGGTGGCATCGCGGGACCAAGCGCGGTCCAGGCGCTCCAGCTGGCCAGCGGCCAGCCACTGCTGCAGTTGCGCGTCCAGCAGTGCATCCTCGTGGGGCTTACGCTCACCAAATACCAGCCACTGGTCAGAGCGCCCCCTCGTAATGCGTGCGCGGATATGGCTGCACAGGCCCGCCAAGCCGGTGCCATTGCCGATCAGCAGCAAGGGGCGCTCGGCGTTGTCTCCCAATCTAAAACCGCTGTGCGCACGCAGCCGCATCGGCAGCACATCGCCCACGGCCATGCCTTCGCACAGCCAGCCCGATGCCAGCCCCGGTGTGCCATCGGCGCGCGTGCTTTGGCGCACCAGCAGTTGCAGCTGGCCATCCTCAGGCACCGAGGCGATCGAATAATCTCGGCTGCGCAGCGGATCGGCCGGCACCGCCAGCGATACCAGGTCGCCGGATTCCCAGCGCGGCAAGGCGCCGGACTGCGGCTGCCAGTCGAGCAGGTACACCGGGCCGCCCTGGCTGCTGGGGTTGAGCAACTGGCGGCGGTGCAGCACCCAGGGCTGGGCGGCTTGCGGCTGGCGCCAGCCCTCGCCGGCCTGGCCGGTCAGCGTCTGCAGCAGCTCGGCCGTCTGGCCCTGCCAGGCGACCAGGCTGGCCTCATCGCCGTTGTCCATGCACAGCACATCGGCCTTGGCGCCCTGCTGCTGCAGCCACTGCTGCACGCGCAGGCCAAAGGCGCAGAAGGCCGCGTATTCGCTGTCGCCCAGCGCCAGCACCTGGGCACTGTGCCCGGGCAGCAGTTGCGCCTGCTCCAGCACCTGGCGCACAAAAGGCAGGGCATCGTCGGGCGCATCGCCCTCGCCGGTGGTGGACAGCAGCCAGAGGCTTTGCGGGCAGGCCTGCAAGTCGGCCAGGCGCAGCGCCTGCACCGGCCGCAGTTGGACCGCGCAGCCGCCGGCATGCAGCACACGCGCGGTCTCATGGGCCAGGGCCTCGGCCCGGCCGGTCTGGCTGGCATAGGCCACCAGCACCGGCGCGCCCTGCTGGCTGCCCGCTTGCAGCGCGAGCTGCTCCTGGCGCTCAGCCCGGCGCTGGCGCCACAGCCGCCCTGCAATGCCGGCACACAGCAGTGCATACCCGGCCACCAAGCCTGCTGCGCCTGCCAACCGCGCAGGGCTTGCTATCCAATCGATCATCGCTTCATGCTGCCTGCAAAACGCTGTTCCCAAGCCGGCGTCATACGGCGCTGGCCTTGCGGCTGCCCGGCATCGGGATGGGTGTGGAACACCGCCGCCAGCTGCTGATGCAGCGCAAACTGCCAGCCGTCCTCGGGCCCCAGCACCGTCAGCACAGTGGCCAGCGCATCGGCATGCATGCAGTCGCGGTGGTAGACCGTGACGCTGGTCAGCGCATGGGCCACGGGCCGGCAAGTGCGCGGGTCCAGGCTGTGTGAAAAACGCTGGCCACCCTGCATGAACACATGCCAGTGGTCGCCCGAGCTGGCCAGCGCGCCATCGCCCAGCGGCACCACCAGCGGTTCAGCGCCGGCAACGCCTGCCACGGCCACCCGCCAAGGCTGGCCACCGGGTTTCTGGCCCCAGGCCCGGATCTCTCCGCCAATTTCCAGCAGCGCATGCTGCCAGCCGGCCGCGCGCAAGCGCTCTGCGACCCAGTCCACCGCATAGCCCTTGGCGATGCCGCTCAGATCCAGCTGCAGGCCACCGGGTTGCAGCAGGCGCCGCTGCTGCGGCTGCCACTGCAGGCGCTGGTGGCCGCAGACCTGCGGCGCACGGTCGATATCGGCCTGCGCTGGTGCTTGACCACTGTGCGGCGCTTGCGGGTGCGCACGCGGTCCAAAGCCCCAGAGTGACACCAGCGCGCCCACCGTCGGGTCATAGGCGCCATCGCAGGCGCGGGCCCAGTGCAGGGCCGCATCCAGCACCTGCGCCAGCTCGGGTGGCAGCGTGTGCCAGCTATCCGCATCAGCGGCATTGAAGCGCGAGAGGCAGGAGTCTGCGTCCCAGTTGCTCATCTGCGCGATGACGGCATCGAGCGTTTGCTGCACCAGCGCCTGTACCGGCGCCAGCGGGGCGTAGTCGGGGTTGGCCAGGCGCAGCGACCAGGTGGTGCCCATCGTCGCGCCCTGCAGGCTGTGCAGGCTGCCATCTTGCGCATGCTGCATCGCAGGCGCGCTCCAGGCGGAGGATGCAAAGGAGCGACCGGCCAACGCAGGCAGGCCTTCTCCCCGGGCCTGGGCCTTAGGGATCTGCCAGATGCCGGCGCCATAGTGGATGCGCGGCGCCGTGCTCACAGCGGCTCCGCGATCAGGCCGGCGCTTGTCCGTTTGGCGGTCACAGCCAACGGTGCATCAAGGCAGCACTTCCAGGGTGGCGACATAGGCCAGGCGGCGTTCCTTGGCGATGGGGTTCGAGGTCTTGTCGTCGTTCACGTCCGCATCCAGCCAGTACATGCCAGCGGTGGGGAACTTGACCTTGATGTGGCCCTGGGCATCGGTCTTGAGCTTGATCTCGTTGACGGCATCGCGGTAGCGCTTGCCATCGGGCACGAGCACCACTTCGACATCGGCGGCAGGCTTGCCATCGACATGGAAGGCGAAGGTGGCCTCTTCACCGACAACCAGGTCATTGGGGTGGGTAACAGGCACCAGCTCCAGGCCCTTGCCACTCAAACGCAGCGGGCTGGGCTTGCCCATGGTCACAAAGGTCTCGATACGGCTGATGCTTTCTGCCACGCGCACGTCCTTGGCATCGGCGGGGATCTGCTTGGCGATCTCTTCGGCGCTGCCACGCAGGCGCTTCATCTGGCCGGCTGCATCCTTGTAGGAGCCCATGACGCCGCTGTTGACGATGGCCAGCTGGTAGGTGCCGGCTTGCTCGGGCTTGAGGTCAAAGACGCTGCGCAGCTCACCCTTGTGGGCATTTTTGGGCTCCACCGTGCTGCCATCGGGGGCGGTGATCACCAGCTTGTCCAGGCCCAGCGGGCGGTGGTTGAAGAAGAACATGTCATTGGACACGGCAGCATCGACCGTGACCCAGTCCGCCTTGGACAGCACGGTGCTGGAGGGCTTCATCCAGACGCTATGGGCCTGGGCGCCAATGGCGGCACAGCTCAGCGCCAGTGCGGCGGCAATACGGGTGGCAGAAAACATGGGGACGCTCCTCAAAAATAGGGGTGGATTGGATCAGGGCTTGAGTTCGAGCTTGATCTCGCCCAGCTCCGTCTTGCCTTGGGCAGTCAGGCTGGTGGCCTGCTTGGCGGGCCAGTCAAAAGGAATGCTCACCAGCTCGCGGCCACCGACTTCGCGTGCGGCCTCGATCTGCAGCTTGTACTGGCCGGGCTCCAGCTTGGGCAGCGGGTTGCTGCCTTCGGAGAAGGACAGCGCATGCTTGCCTGCCGGCTTGGTGGGCTGGGTCACGCCATCAATGGGCACGCTCAACTCACGGCCGCTGCGGCGCCACCACTGGCGCATGTCCTTGAGCCATTTCGCGCCTTCGGCATCGCGCTTTTTCACCTCGTACCAAACCGACAGATTGGCGGCCACGCTGCCGTCTGCGCGCTCCAGCCAGACGGCGACATAGGGACGGTGGTATTCGGCCACCTCCAGGCGTGGCAGCTCAACGCCGACATTCAGCCCACCGGCTACGGCCGGCAGACCAGCCACCGCCGTCAAGGCCACGGTGAAACGCGAAACAGTGCTTGTCATGTGCTCTCCTCGGAATAAAAAGATGGTGGCTGCGCGCTCAGTGCACCAGCAGCAGCGCGAGCAGCGCAGGGACCAGCAGGCCCAGGCCCACCATGGGCCAGGTCATCGGGCGGCGGCCGGCATGCATCTGCAGAATGAACAAACCGGTGATGCAGAACACCAGGCAGGCGCCCGCAAAGATGTCGATGAACCAGGTCCAGGCCACCCCCGCATGGCGGCCCTTGTGCAAATCGTTGAAGTAGGAGATCCAGCCCCGGTCGGTGGATTCATGCTCGGCCTGCCCGTCGCTCAGCGCAACGCGCACCCAGGCATCGCCACCTGGCCGTGGCAGGGCCACATAGACCTCGTCGTCATTCCACTCCACCCCACGCTGGCGGGTGTCGGCACCCAGCTCTGTGCGCAGCCAGCCTTGCACATCGGCAGGCAGCGGCTGGGCCGTATCTGCGCCCTCTTTATGGCTTACGGCCGCCTTTTGCAGGCTCTGCAGCAGTGGCGTGGGCAAGGTCCCTTCGCGCAACACCACTGCCGGCTTGGCCTCTATCTGGCCGGCATGGTTGAGCGTGAAGCCCGTCACCGCAAACAGCAGCATGCCCACCAGGCAGATGGCGGAGCTGACCCAGTGCCATTCATGCAAGGTCTTGAGCCAGTAGGCCCGCTGCGAGGAGGAAGACGCGTTGGCTTTCATGCGGAGAGAGGCAGGTTTCAGACTCTGGAACGGGGCAGAACCCCACAGGGCAAAAGCAGGGATTTTAAGGACATTAAATGCTAATGAATCTCATTTTCAAATAATTTACCCAGCGGAGACATGGGCAGGGCTTGGATCTCAGGCCTCAGGTCTCCGCCCACATGCGCAGCAGGTTGTGGTAGTGGCCCGTGAGGGCGACGGTGTCTTCCGTCTCGCCCAGCTGCGTGCGCAGCCGCTGGATGCTCTGGTCCAGCTCAAACAGCATCGCGCGACGGGCATCGTCTCGCACGAGGCTCTGGGTCCAGAAGAAAGAGCTGACCCGCTCGCCCCGGGTCACCGGCTCGACCCGGTGCAGGCTGGACGAGGGGTAGAGGATCAGGTCGCCCGCAGGCAGCTTCACCTCATGCATGCCATAGGTATCGACGACGACCAGCTCGCCGCCGTCATAGTCCTCGGGGTCGGACAGGAACAAGGTGGACGACACATCGGTTCGCAGCCACTGGGCCACGCCGGCCTCGCGCCGCGCAGCACCATCGACATGCAGGCCATAGGTTTCTGATTCGGCATAGCGGTTGAACAGCGGCGCCATCGTGCGGGCAGGCAGGGCCGCCTGAAAGAACAGCGTCTTGGCCGCCAGCGCGCGCTGGATGATGCGGCCCTGCTCCAGCGCCACGGGTGACGTCTCGGGCAGTTGCCGGTTGCGCTTGACCTGCGCGCCCTGGCTGCCGACCGTGGCACGGCCGTCTATCCAGTCGGCCGTGTCGATGGCCGCGCGCATGGCGGCCACCTCGTCGCGCGTCAGTACATTGGGAATGTGCAGCATCATGGCTTGATCTCCTCCATGAAAAAAAGCCCCGGCAGACGCGGGGCTGGCTTCAAACAAGTGATTAGAAGCTAAAGTTCGCCGTTACGCGCGCCGAGCGTGGAATGCCGGGGAAGTAGCGGTAGCCGCTCTTGTTGATGGCCGCCACATAGCGCTTGTTGAACAGGTTGTAGACATTCAGCTGGATATCCACGTTCTTGTTGATGCGGTAGCTGGCCAGTGCATCAAATACCCAGTACGACTCGGTGAAGTTGGGTGTACCCACGGCGCCATCGGTGCCGCGCTTGAGGCCGCTGGCGTAGCGTGCGCCGCCGCCCACCGTCAGGCCCGAAGAGAACTGGTAGCTGCTCCACAGCGACAGCGCATTCTTGGGCGTGTAGGCCAGGCCGCTGGATCCGTCTTGCGCCACATTGGCGCCCGTGTCCACCTTGGTGTTCTGGATGGTGTAGCCCGCAGTCATACCCCAGGCGGGGGTGATCTGGCCGGTGGCACCTAGCTCCAGGCCTTGCACTGTCTTCTTGCCGGTCTGGTTCACGCTGCCGTCCGAGTCGGTCACGATTTCGTTGGTGATCTCGGTACGGAACAGCGCACCGGTCAGCAGCAAGCGCTTGTCCATCAGCTCCCACTTGGTGCCCACTTCGGCCGTCTTGGCCTTTTGCGGTGCCAAATTAGGATTGCCGGCATTGTTGCCCACCGCAGACAGCGCAAAGTTGCTGCCGCCCGGAGGTTGCTGCGACAGCGCGTAGTTCACATACACGCTGCCGTTGGGTGCCGGCTTGTACAGCAGGCCGGCCTTCCAGCTCACCAGGTTGCCCGAGGCCTGCAGGCCATCCGAGGTGGTGGGCACCACCGTGCCGGCCGGGTTGGTGCCGCAAGGCTGGGTGGTAGAGGTCGCCGTGCAGACGGCCATCGCGTTGTACTTGGTCTTGTAGTGGTCCCAACGCAAGCCCATATTGGCCTGCCATTGGTCATTGAACTGCAGGGTGTCAAAGGCATACAGCGCGACGGTGTCGGTGGTGCCCTTGCTGTCCGCACCATTGCGCGAATAAGAGGGCAGCGACACGCTGGAGTCCGGGTTGTAGATGCTGACAACCGGCACCACGCCCGTCGTCGCCAGGCCGTAGTTGGTCTGCTCTTCGCGCGTCAGCTCCAGGCCGGTGCTCAGGCTGTGCTTGACCGAGCCGGTCTCAAAGGCGGTGGTCAGATTGGTCTGGTTGGTCAGGATGCGGTTGACCTGGTCCTTGGTATTGATGTTGCGCGACATCGTCCAGGTGGAGGGGTCGGCAGGATTGGGTGTCAGCAAGGAGCCTGGCGTCCAGGCGCCGGTGGTGGCGTTCTGCGAATAGCCGGTGGCCATGAAGGCCGACAGCAGGTAATCCTGCTTGGTCTGGCCCCACCGCGTGGTGTTGCGCAAGGTGCTGCCGGGCGCAATGTCATGCTCCAGCCGCAAGGTGACCATGTCCGCGGTCACGTCGTCGTGGTCCGAGGCCGTGCCGTAGAAATTGCTCGAATCCACGCGCGATGCGCTGTTCAGGAAGCTGCGGTAGCCGGGGTAGTTGCTGCGGTCGGGCGCACTGTAGCCGGGCAGGCCCATGGTCAGCACACCGCCATCGGGCACATTGCTTTGCTTCACGTGCAGCAGGTTCAGGAACACGCGGGTGTCGGTGTTCAGGCCAAAGGCAAACGATGGCGCCAGGCCCCAGCGGTCGTTCTTGACCTGGTCGCGGCCGGCCACACCGGCATCCTGCACCATGGCATTGAGGCGGAATGCCGTGCCGTTCTCATGGCTCAGGCTGCGGTTCAGATCGATGGTCGTGCGCTTGTAGCTGCCACTGCCAAAGCCGAGCGAGCCGCCAAAGCTGTCGGTCATGTTGGGCTGCTTGGTGACCATATTGATCGCGCCAGTGGGCGCGCTGCGGCCGTAATCGGTGCCGGCGGGGCCCTTGGTCACTTCCACCTGGTCGGTGTTGAACACGTCGCGCGACAACGCGCCCACATCGCGCACACCGTCCACATAGATGCTGCTCGACGTATCAAAGCCGCGCATGTAGATGGCATCGCCCGTGCTGGTGTTGCCGTTCTCGCCCGCGTAGAAAGTGCCCACACCGGGCACATTGCGCAGTGCTTCGGTCAAGGTGGTGGCGCCCTGCTCCTTCATCACCTGCTCCTTGACCACGGAGATCGTCTGCGTGGTGTTGACCAGCGGCTGGGTGAACTTGGGCGAGGACAGCTGGCTGGGCTCATAGCCGGTTTCGCGCGCTGCCTCCACCGTCACTTCTTTCAGCGTGACCGTCGGTGCGGGCGCGTTCTGCGCCAAAGCCGGCATGCCCAGTACCGCGATGGCAGTCGCTGCCACCAGACCGGCCTTGGGGGCAGGAGCGGCAGCACCATGTTTGCGACTTTTGATATAGGTTTGTTGTGTCATAAACGAGGAAAGCAGAGTAAAGAAAACGCTTGCAGATTCATCGACTTGGAGGCCAAAAGCCGTCCAGACCGCAGAACATGAGCAAGCGCTAACTCGCAATGATAACGATTCTCGTTATTAATTTCACTTAGCTTTCACCAAACCCCGTCTTCTGTCGCGAAGTGGCAACAGGCGGCTGACCCGGCATCGCTGCTGACGACGCCAGCCGTTCCATCGCACGGGGTCGGGCGGGTGGGTGATGGGCGGGTCGCTGCCATGCGAGAATCGCCGGCGGGCTCAGCCCCAAGCCCTGTCAAAGCCATCGCATGCCTGCCCCAACGCCCACGACCACGCCCACCAGCCAGCCGGCCCAGGCGTTCTGGTGCGACCCGGCCCTGCCCTTTGTGGAAAGCCGCCGCGCCAGCCAGAGCCGGGCTTGCTACAAGCCGCACCACCACCCGAGCTTTTCCATCGGCGCGGTCGATGGCGGCCACAGCGTCTTCACCAGTGGGGAGGCCGGCCCGGTCCGGCTGTCGCCCGGCGCCCTGGTCTTTGTGCCGGCCGAGCGCGTGCATGCCTGCAACCCGGCACCCGATAGCGCCTGGAGCTACCAGATGCTGCACCTGGATGCCGGCTGGCTGCAGGCGCTGCGTGCGGAATATGCGGACCCGGCTGCGATGGCCAACGAGCCGGTGCGCATCGTCGAGGACCCCGCCCGCTACCAGCGCTTTTGCCAGCTCAATGCCCTGCTGTTCTCCCAAGCCGACGCGGCCGACAAGGAAGCCAGCCTGGTCGAGTTCATCGGCGACCTCGACATCCAGCAAGGCCTGCACATCCAGGCCCCCGAGCTGCCATCGCGGTTGGCGCAGCGCATCCGCCCGGCGCTGGAATGCCTGCGCGCCAACCCCTGCGCCAGCGTGCCCCTGAACCAACTCGCCGACTTGGCGGGCATGAGCCGCTACCAGACCATCCGCGCCTTTCGCAAGCTAACGGGCCTGGCGCCCCATGCCTGGCAGCTGAACCAGCGCATCAACCTGGCCAAACAGCAGCTGCGCGGGCCGGATGGCATAGCCGCAGTGGCGCAGCAGCTGGGCTTTGCCGACCAGGCGCATTTTCAGCGGGTGTTCAAGGCGCATACCGGCGTCACGCCAGGTTGCTTTCGCACGAAGTATTAATTACTGGCTGCAATTTCGTTCAATACAAAGCAAGCGGCAGCCGCCACCATGCAAGGCCATCACCCTCTGGTCTCTTTGCATGCAACCGTTTTTGCTGATCGCCGCCGCCCATTTTCTGGCGCTGCTCTCCCCCGGTCCTGATTTCTTTCTGATCGCCCGCACCTCGCTGGCCAGCGGCTGGCGCGCAGCCAGCGCCGCCTGCCTCGGTATCGCGCTGGCCAATGGCGTGTTTATCGTCACGGCCTTTGCCGGGGTCGCCGTGCTGCAGCCGGGCAGCCAGCTGTTCATCGCGCTGCAGCTGGCCGGCTGCGGCTATCTGCTCTACCTGGGTGTGCTGTTTATTCGCCATGCCGGCAAGAGCGCGCTGACAGTCTCGGCCAGCAATCGCACATCGGAACCTGGCCTTCCCATCACCACCTGGCGCCGCGCTGCGTGCATGGGTTTTCTCTCGGGCATCCTCAACCCGAAGAACGCGCTGTTCTATGCCAGCCTGGCGGCCATGCTGACGGGCCCGCATGCCAGCGTGGGCTGGAAGCTGGTGTACGGCAGCTGGATGTTCAGCATCGTGCTGCTCTGGGACCTGCTGATTGCCGCGCTGATCGGCAACCCGGCGGTGCTGCGGCGCTTTGCGCGGGCACTGCCCTGGCTGGAGCGCATCTCGGGGGCGGTGCTGATCGCGCTGGCCCTGGGGGTGATTGCGGCGCTGTGGCTGCGTTGAGGGCCGCACAGCCATTCCAGCTCCCACATTGTTCCGGCCACCGAACAATGAATTCGCCCCCGCCGCGTTGATCGCGCCGAGCGGCATTTCTAGAATTTCTCCATCGACGGACATCGTTGCCGCAGCGAATCTGCCTTGCTAAGCAAGCCCGCCATGTCGAGGCATCAGGCAGAGGAAGACCGCGACCGCAGCGTATCGCAATAAGCCAGGCATAGAGAGATCCAGCAAGCCGACACGATGCAGGATGCAACGATGTCCGAGAAATAGTGCGCGCCCAGGTACATGCGACTGAGGCCCACCAGTGCCACGATGCCCATCAGTGCAAAGCCCAGGCATAGACGCAAACTCCAAGCTAAAGAGCTCCTCAGGGTCATGCATAGCGCCCATCCCACCACAATCGCTGCAGACAGCGTATGGCCGCTCGGGAAACCGAAGCCGTGGGCTGAAACCAGGGGCTCCAGAGCCGGACGCGTGCGGTGAAAAGCCGTTTTCAGGGTGAAATTCAGCGGCGCAGCGCCAATCAAGAGTGCAGCCGATTCGCCCACCAATCGCCACTGGCGACGGACGACAGGGAAAGCAAGAGCCACCAGCGCCACCAGGACCAGGAGTGGCGTCTGGATCCAGTGCATGGCCAGCATGAGCCCTTGCAGCTGCGCGCTGTCGATGCTTCTCAGCCTCTTGATCAAGACCAGCTCTTGCGCCTCCACACTCGGATTGATAACGAATGCGGCCAGGATCAACAGGCTGGTCGCCAAGATCCAGGACAGGATCAAGAAACGCTTGGATGTGGATAAAGCCCAAGTCCACGGAGTCGTGGGGTGGAGGCTTCTATCGGCAGCAGGAAAGTCGAGCTGCATGGAGGGTCCTTTCAGGCCGGAATGCGCAAGGAGCCGGTTCATGTCGGCTGAATGCCTTGCGCGGCTCGCCCGCTATTCTCTAGACCATCCGAGACGGCCTGATGACTGCCTCGGTCATCTTCGTTGCCAACGACAGCGACAGCTGATCGGCGGTGCCTGATGTGCCTGATGTGCTTGAACTGGGTCGCTGAATGGACCTTAGGGACGACAGTGAAGGCGGCGTGGTGACGCGACGTCGCTCCTGGCTTCGCGTGGCGACATCGATGGAAGCGGGAAAAGCTCGAAAAACGAAAAAGCCTCAGAGCATTTCTACTCTGAGGCTTGACGTTTGGTGCGGCTGGCAGGAATTGAACCCACGACCCCTTGGTTCGTAGCCAAGTACTCTATCCAACTGAGCTACAGCCGCTAATTTTCGATGCTTTGGCGGAGAGGGAGGGATTCGAACCCTCGGTACGTTTGCACGTACGCCTGATTTCGAGTCAGGTACATTCGACCACTCTGCCACCTCTCCGCAGCGCCGAAGCTGCAATTGTAGCAGGCAATTTGATGGTCTCGGGAAGAAACACAGATTTCTTGGAAATTGATGGGCGGCAAGGTGGTCAACACGGGCTGGAGGGGTCAGCCCCTCACCCAAACTGAGGCCAAACTTAAGGCCAGGCTGAAAGCGCGTCTGGCTGACGCCGCGCCGTCAACGGCAGCCGCACCATGGCGTTGTGCAGGTATGCGGTGGGTTTTGGGGCAAGCGATAGGCCCTAGGCAACTACCAACCACCGCCGGCTTTCAGGAGAGCACCATGTCCCCAGCAGTTGACCGCCTTGTACCTATTTCTACCCGCGCATTACCACCGCCTATACTCGCAGGCGGCCTCCGGATCGGGCTGGTTGCACTGGCTGCAGCACTGACCCTGGCCGGGTGCAATGACGATGGCAGTGCCAACAAGGCCGCCAGCGCCCCTGCCGAGAATGCCGCTGTCAACCCAGCGCCTGCCGCGGAGCCCGCCGTCGTGCAGGCCGCCTACACGCCGCCATCTGCCGACATCCTCTACCAGATGGTGGCGCCCATCGCGCTGTATCCGGACAAGCTGGTCGCGCAAATCCTGGCGGGTTCCACCTATCCCGACCAGGTCAGTGCTGCCGAAACCTGGCTTGCGCAGAATCCAGGCCTCAAGGCCAGCGCGCTCAGCAGCGCAGCCAATGCCCAGCCCTGGGATCCCTCCATCAAATCGCTCACGCTGTTTCCCAACGTACTGCGGCAAATGGCATCCAACCTGCCGTGGACGACGGCGCTCGGCAAGGCCTATTACAACGATCCGGCCGACGTGATGAATGCCATCCAGGTGATGCGTGGCCGCGCCTACAAGGCAGGCTCGCTCAAGGACTCCAGCCACCTGAAGGTCAAGCTGGTGACCGACGCCGCGCCCCCCCAAAGCTATGCCCCCAGCGATGCAGCACCTGAAGTGCTGGTGACTGCGCCGGTCGTCGAGCCGCCACAGCAATTCATCGAAATCGCCCCTACTGAGCCCTCCACGGTCTACGTCCCGCAGTACAACCCCAGCGTGGTCTATGGCGCATCGCTTCCTGTCTACAGTGGCTACAGCTATGTCGTCCCTCCGCCACCCCCAGCTCCCGTCGTGGTAGGAGGCTTCGTTGCGCCAGCAGTCAGCGGACTGATTGGCTTTGGCGTCGGCGTTGCAGTGACCGAGGTCATCAGCCACCCCTGGGGCTGGAATGCATGGCACGTCCATTGGGGCGAGCCTGGCCAGCCTGGCAACTGGGTCCGGGGTAACCGCCCACCTCCACCGTTGGCGCGTCCCGCCGTTGTCTACAACAACCAAACTTACATATCCAACTCACACACGGTCGTGGAAAACATCCACAACACCACCAACGTGCATGTGGTCAACAATGCGCCAGTGGCCGAGCCCGCCCGACCTGCGATGACCACCGGCGTGCTCCCTGGCGGCCACGGGGCTGCCGTGGCTGCGGGCGCAGCCACGGCGGCGGCTGCAGCGGGCGCCTATGCATTCAGCCAGCGCCAGGCGGGTGACCCGCCCAAGGTGCCGACCAGCCCGGGCATGCAGCCCCTGGTGCGTCCCGGCGCCGTGGCAGCCATGCAGCAGCCTGCAGACCCCCATGCCCAACCCGCTCAAGCGCCAGCCCATCAACGGCCCGGCGAGTTGACCATGGCACAACCGATGGCCCAGCCACCAGCACACGGCCAACCGAGGGAAGCACAGCAGGCACAGCAAGCGCAAGCGCGCCAACAGCAAATGGCACAGCAGCGCGCACAGCAAGACCAGATGCACCAACAGCAAATGGCGCAGCAACATGTCCAGCAGGAGCAAACACGCCAACAGCAAATGGCCCAGCAGCACGCGCAGCAAGACCAGGCGCACCAACAACAGATGGCGCAGCAGCGTGCCCAACAAGAGCAAACACGCCAGCAGCAGATGGCCCAGCAGCGAACGCAGCAAGACCAGATGCACCAGCAGCAGATGGCGCAGCAACGCTCCGAACAAGAGCAAGCACGCCAGCAGCAGATGGCCCAGCAGCGCGCACAGCAAGACCAGATGCACCAACAGCAGATGGCGCAGCAGCGGACCCAACAGGAGCAAGCGCGACAGCAGCAGATGGCACAGCAACGGGCCCAGCAAGAACAGATGCAGCAACAAATGCGGGCACAACAGCATGCGCATGCAGAGCAAATGCGCCAGCAGCAGATGCACCAGCAGGCGCAGTCAGGCGCCCACCCGCAAGCGAGTGAAGGCCAACGCGGCGAACGCCGCGACCGTGAGTAAGTCCGCTTGACTTTGTCTGGCACGCCAGTGATGCGGGCACTGCGCGGGATGGCAAGGAACGCGCTTCTTGCCTCGACATGGGCATGCTGATTCCGCCCCAGGGGCAGATAGCTGTCCGCAGCCTCAGACGGCTAAGCGATCAAAGTTGGGACCATTGGACCCTCTTGTCTGCCGGTGGCCACATGGAAGCTTAAGCGTGGCCATCGCTGCAGCAGCGTGGGGATAGAGCTACTTCAGCGCGGGGATGGGCTGACGCGATGACAGCGCGGGCAGTGACCACAACACTTGTCCCAGCCGTGACCGCCTCAGCGGGGCTCCGTTCTTATGCTTGCAACCGTCACATGACAATCCTGTGACGCTTTCAAGAGACTCCCCCACCCAATGACTACTATGAAAAAAACCTTGTTGGCCATTGCCGCTGCTGCGGCTCTTTCCTTGACCGTCTCAGGCTGCTCCGACAGCAGCGCATCTTCCCTCCGCTACAACGCCACGCTCGACCAGGCTTCGCAGGCTGAGAAAGCGGCAGTGCTGCAGACGCTGCAGGAACTGGTCAACATCGAAACCGGTACCAATGACGCCATCGGCATTCCACAGATGGGCAATTACCTGGAAGCGCGCCTGCAGGCGCTGGGGGCCAATGTGGTGCGCCACAAAGCAGAGGCGGGTGTCGTGGGCGACAACATTGTCGGTACCTTCCAAGGTAGCGGCACCAAGAGCCTGCTGCTGATGGCGCACATGGACACCGTCTACTCCCGGGGCATTCTGGCGACGGCGCCCTTCAAGGTGGAGGGCGACAAGGCCTATGGCGCGGGCATTGCCGATGCCAAGGGTGGCATCGCCGTGATTCTGCACAGCCTGGGCTTGCTCAAGGCGCAGAACTTCAGCAAGTTCAAGACCATCACGGTGATGTTCAACACCGATGAGGAAAAAGGCTCCTTCGGCTCGCGCGATCTGATCCAGCAGCTGGCTGCGTCACATGACTATGTGCTGTCGTATGAACCTTCCGGCCTGGAAGAAGGCTTTGGCACTGCCACATCGGGCATTGCCTATGTGCAGGCGGTGGTGCATGGCAAGGCATCGCATGCAGGCGTGGCACCCGAAGCAGGCATCAATGCGCTGACCGAGGCATCCGCCCTGGTGCTGCGCACGCAGGATGTGCAGGACAAGTCCAAGGAACGCGGCTTTAACTGGACCACGATGACCGCTGGCGGCAGCGCCACCAACATCATCCCGGACAAGGCCGTGGTCAATGCCGACGTGCGCTATGGTAAGAATGAAGACCTGGAGCTGATGAAGGGCATGCTGGACAAGGCCGCCGCTACACCCCACGTGCACGGCGCCACCATCGACATCAACCTGACCCGGGGCCGCCCCGCCTTCAACGCCACCGACGATGGCGTCAAGCTGATCCAGAAGGCCATCACCATCTATGCCGATGTGGGCGGTAAATCAGAGATGTACACCACGCGCGGTGGCGGTGGATCGGATGCCGCCTATGCCGCGCTGTCGGGCAAGCCGGTCATTGAAGGCCTGGGCTTGCCAGGCGCCAACTACCACTCCAACTTGGCCGAGTATGTGATGACCGAGCCGATCGCAAGACGCCTCTACCTGTCGGCGCAGCTGATTTCCGATCTGGGCCAAGGCATGTAAGCGTTTCACTCCACCTCCCCTCTCCGGGCGCCAGCAAACACTGGCGCCTTTTCGATGGTGGGGATCCATCGCGAGCATCCTCCTTCGGTTGTAGCGCCGGAACTGTAGAAGAAAGACGACGATGCCGGGGCCTGCCAGCGTACGCAGCAACACCGCGCCAGGCAGCCGCTGCGGACTATCATTGCCAAGTCAGTGGGCGGCCTCGGACAGCATGCAGGCGCTGCCCGCCCCCAGCTTCTGAGGAGTCATGCCATGTTCTCGATGAGTGTTCCCTGGTGGGAGTTTGTGGTTCGCGGATTTGTCGTTTACGCGTTCTTGCTGGTGTTTTTGCGGCTGACGGGCCGGCGCCAGATTGGCCAATACGATCCCTTCGATCTGATCTTGCTGCTGATCCTGTCGAATGCCGTGCAGAACTCGATGAACGCGGGCGACAACTCGTTGATCGGTGGCCTGATATCAGCCACGACCTTGATTGCCTGCCACTCCATCGTCGCGCAGCTGAGCTACCGCAGCAGGCGGGTGTCGCGCTGGGTCGATGGCATTCCCAAGCGGTTGATCTCCAACGGCGAGGTCAACCAGAAAGTGATGGATGCCGAGCTCATCACGGGAGACGACCTCAAGGCTGCTCTGCGCGGCGCCGGTTGCCTGCACACCTATGAGGTGGAGCAGGCCACGATAGAGACCAATGGGCAGATAACGATTGTGCTGCGCAACCGCGACAGCTCACCGGGCGCGTCCGACGCGGTCTAGCTTCGGCAAGGCAGACTTCATCTGCTCGCGCAGTTTGAACTTCTGGATCTTGCCCGAGGGCGTGGCCGGCATTTCTGGCAATACCACCAAGCGCTCAGGCAGGTAGTGCGGCGCCAGCTTCTGCACCCGCAAAAAATCGGTCACATCCGCCAGCGCCGGCTCCGCCGCGCCAGGCTTGAGCACGATCACCGCGCAGGCTCGCTCGCCCAGGCGCTCGTCTGCATAGGCCACCACCGCTGCCTGCGCCACGGCCGGGTGCTTGTAGAGCAGGGCCTCCACCTCCACCACCGGAATGTTCTCGCCACCCCGGATGATCACATCCTTGCTGCGGCCGGTGATGCGGATATAACCTTGCGCATCGATGCGCGCCTGGTCGCCGGTGTCGAACCAGCCGTCATCGGTGGTGGCATTGAGCTGCGGGCGCTTTAAATAACCGCCAAAGTTGGAATTGGCACGCACCCACAACTGGCCAATCTCACCGCGTGGGCGCTCCTGGCCCAGGTCGTCCAGCACCTTGACCTCGGCGCCCGGCAAGGGCAAGCCATCGGTCTCTACCGCGCGCTGGGCGTCATCGCCGGGCAAGGTGGTGGTGACGGCGCCGTTTTCCGACATGCCCCATGCCGAGATAATCTGCGCCCCCAAAGCCGCTTGCGCTTGCTCCACCAAGGGCCCGGGGATGGGCGCGCCTGCGCACAGGAACGTACGCAGGCTGGGCACCGCGCCGCTGGTCGCCACTTCGCGCGACAGATCGGACAGAAATGGCGTCGATGCCATCGTGAAGCTACAGCGCCATCGCCGGATCAGCTGCGCGGCTGTGGCGGCGTTCCATACGTCCAGCAGCACCGCCGTGGCACCCAGCATCACCGGCATCATCAGTCCGTACATGAAGCCGGTCTGGTGCGCCATGGGTGAGGCCATCAGCACCACATCGTCGCCACCCAGGGCCAGACGCTCGGCATAGGCATGGATGTTGGCCATCAAGGTATTGGAGGAGTGCATCACGCCCTTGGGCTCACCCGTGGTGCCGCTGGTGTAGATGAGCTGGGTGATGGCATCGGGCAGGATCCGGTGGCGCCCCAGGATCTGCGCGGCATCGGCATCGCGCTCCCAGGCGGGCTGGGTCAGCAACGCCTCAAAGCTGTCTGCGCCGGCAGCACCGATGGCGACCACGTGCTGAAGCTGGGGCAACTGCGGCTGAATGCCTTTGAGCATCGCTTCGTAGTCCAGGTTGCGAAAGTCCTTGAGCACCACGATCAGCTTGGCCTCCCCATGGCCCAGCATGAAGAGCAGCTCGCGCTCCCGAAAAATGGGCATCAAGGGGTTGAACACCGCGCCGATGCGTGCGCATGCCAGGTACAGCACCGTGAACTGCCAGACATTGGGCAACTGGCAGGCCACCACATCGGCAGGCCGCACACCCAGCCGCCACAAACCGATGGCCACGCGGTCGGCCATGCGCGCCAGCTGCGCGTAGTTGAAGGACTGCGCAGCGCCCTCGCCCGTGCGCTGCCCCACCAGCGCGAGCCGGTCGGGCCACTGCTGCGCGGCCTGGTCCAGCGCATCGTTGATGGTGGTGTCACGCCACCAGCCCTGGCTGCGCATCTGCGCACGGCGCGGCGCCAGCAATACGGCATCAAATTGCATGCTTGTCTCCTGTGGTATGAGGGCTCCGCGCTTGTTCGCTGCGCTTTGGAGCGGATGCCAGAACTACGCCGGCACGGCCTGCCTGCCGGCCCGGTCGCGGGCAATGATGGTTTTCATGATCTGGGCCGTGCCATCGCCAATCTGAAAGCCCAGCACATCGCGCAGGCGCTGCTCCATCACGCCCCGGTCGTAGCCGCCATGGCCAAACATCAAGAGGCACTGGTGGATGCAGTCATAGGCCAGCTTGGGGGCCCACCATTTGCACATGGCCGCTTCGGCGCTGTGGGGCAGGCCCTGGTCCTTGAGCCACAGCGCCTGCAGGCACAAAAGGCGCGCCGCGCTGACCTGCGTATCAAAATCTGCCAGCGGGTGCGACACCCCCTGGAAGGCCGACAAGGGCTTGCCAAAGGCCTGGCGCTGGGTGACGTACTGCCAGGCATCGTCGAGCGCCGCACGCGCCACGGCCAGCACCTGCAGGCCGATCAGCGCGCGCGAATAGTCAAAGCCCTGCATCACCTGCACAAAGCCCTGGTTCTCATCGCCCAGGCGGTGCGAGAGCGGCACACGCACGTTGTCAAAGAACAGCGAGCCCCGGCCGATGGCGCGCTGGCCATGGCAGTCAAAGCGGCTACGGGTGATGCCGGGCAAGTCCATCGGTACCAGCACCGCCGTCACGCCATGCGCGCCTGACTCCACCGTGCCGGTGCGGCCAAACACCACGGCGATATCGCACTGGTCTGCGGCGGAGATAGAGGTTTTCTCGCCGTTGAGCACATAGCCTTCCGCATCGCGCTCAATGCGCAGTCGCAGGCTGGCGGCGTCAGAGCCGCCCCGGGGCTCGGTCAGCGCAATGGCGCACAGCGCCTCGCCCGCCACCATTTTCTGCAACCAGGGCCCTGCCACATCCGGCTGGCCATGGGCCGCCAGGATCTGCGCATTGAGCGATGCCAGCAGTGGCACATAGGACATGCTCAGGTCGGCGCGCGCCAGCTCCTCATGCACGACACCAGCGGCCAGGCAACCCAGGCCCTGCCCGCCCAGGTGCTCAGGCAGCTCGGGGGCAATCAGGCCCATCGCGCCCATCTCGCGCATCAGGCTGCGGTCCAGCATCCGGGTCCGGTCGCGCTCCAGAAAGCCCGGCGCCAGGCGCGCCTCAGCAAACCGGCGCACCGATGCGGCCAGGCTCATCAAGTCATCGTTCAGGTATGGATTCATGGGCACCTCTTGCTGCAAATCGCATTACTTGGCGTGTTTGCGGAAATCGGGCTTGCGCTTTTCCTTGAGCGCAGCCACGCCTTCGCGCGACTCGTCGGTGTCGTAATACAGCTTGAGCGCATACATGCCCATGCCGGCAATGCCCGCCTGGTGCGCGGTGTCCATGTTGAAGCTGCGCTTGGCAATCGCAATCGCGGTGGGGCTGCGCTCGCAGATGGTCTCGGCCCATTCCTGCACGGTGGCATTGAGCTGCTCCGGCGCCACGCAGATATTGGCCAGGCCCATGGCGACAGCCTCTTCGCCGGAGTAGCGCTTGTTCAGGTACCAGATCTCGCGCGCCTTTTTCTCACCCACCACGCGCGCCAAGAAAGCCGTGCCATAGCCCGGGTCCACCGAGCCCATCTTTGGGCCCACCTGGCCAAAGATGGCCTTGTCGGAGCAGATCGTCAGATCGCAGATGGTGCACAGCACATTGCCGCCGCCAATCGCATAGCCCTGCACGCGGGCAATCACCGGCTTGGGCACATTGCGGATGGCATCGTGCAGCTCTTCCATCGGCAGGCCGATGGTGCCTCGGCCATCGTAGTTGCCGTCGTGCGCCGACTGGTCACCGCCGGTGCAAAAGGCCTTGTCGCCTGCGCCGGCCAGCACGATGCAGCCCACGCTCCGGTCGTAGCCCGCCTTGTTCAGCGCGCGGATCAGCTCGTCGCAGGTGGTGCCGCGAAAGGCGTTCATCTTCTCGGGCCGGTTGATGGTGATCCAGGCCACGTGGTTGCGCACTTCGTAGAGGATGTCTTCGTATTCCATGTCAGTCTCCTTGTGATTGTTGGGGGTCTTCAGCCTGCCATCGTGAGGCCGCCCGACACGCTGATGACCTGGCCGGTCACGTAGGCGGCATCGGCGGAGGCAAAGAACAAAATGGCGCCCGGCAAGTCCTCGGGCTGACCGATGCGGCCCAGCGGAATCGCGCGGGTGAAGGCGTCGATCAGCTTGTCGGGGTTGGCAGCGCCCTCCTTGTAGCTGGCGAACAAGGCGGTGTCCGTGGGGCCGGGGCAGACCACATTCACGGTGATGTTGTGGCGCGCATGCTCACGCGCCAGGGTTTTGGACAGCGCCACGAGACCACCCTTGCAGGCGGCATACACCGCCTCGCCCGATGAACCTACGCGGGCCGCATCAGAGGCGATGTTGACAATGCGCCCCGCCTTGCGCTCTGCCATGCGCGGCAGTACCGCATGGTGCATGTGCAGGGCACCCACCAGATTGATGGCGATGAGCTGTTGCCATTCGCCCTCGTTGGTTCTGGTGAAGGGCTTGAACACATCCCAGCCGGCGTTGTTGACCAGTACATCGATGGCGCCCCACTGCTCAGCTCGCTGCACGGCGGCATCCACACTGGCTCGATCGGTGATGTCACAGGCCAGCGCCTGTGCCGTGCCACCCGCCGCCACAATGGCATCCACCACCGCCTGCGCTGCGCCCAGTTGCTTGTCGAGCACAGTCACCCGGGCAGCTTCGCCCGCAAAGCGCTTGCAGGTGGCGCCGCCAATGCCACCGCCCCCACCTGTTACTACAACATGTTGTCCATCAAAACGTGCCATGATTCCACCTTTCTTGCGAGATGCATCGCCAAATTAGACAATATATTTACATAAATAGATTGACATGACAATATAGAAATCATGAGCAAAAACAGCAAATCACCTAGAGAAAACCCGAACCCACTGCGTACCGATCTGGCCAACCGCCTGTACTTCAAGCTCTACCAATGCGCCAACATGTTGCATAAAACTGGCACCAAGGCGGTCGAAGCCCAGGGCCTGACCACCCAGCAATGGGCGGTAATGGGTGCGCTGTCGCGGGATGAATCGGCGCAGGGCATGGGCATGGGCGACTTGGCGCGTTACCTGCTGGTGAGCCGCCAGAACCTGACCGGCCTGCTGTCACGCATGGAGGCCGCAGGCTATGTGCACAGCGTGCCCGATCCAGTGGACAAACGCTCCCGCCTGGTGCAGCTCACCCCTGCTGGGCAACAGGTGTGGCAGCATGATGCGGCCGAGTCGATTGGCCGCTATTACGAGCAGGCGCTGGAGGGCTTCTCCAGCAATGACATGGTGCACACCCTGCACTATTTGCTGAAGCTGCTGGACAACATGAAGGCGATTGATGTGCAGCAGAATGCGGGGAAGGAGGAGGGCTAAGAAGTTAGCCTTCCAGGCGCGCATTGGTATGCGTGCTCACTCCCATAAAAAATATGGTGGACGCGTTCTGCAGCCTTTACACCCCGGAAACATGCAGTGACACGATCAAAGTCTGCATATAATTTAATTTTTACAATTAATACATAAAAATGCAGAAGACAGCATCAGCCATGTGCCTGCTCGCAGTTGTTTTGACGGGCTGCGCCTCCGTCAATATGGCCAGCAAAGAAGAATCGGCCAAGGCCAAGTCTTTCCAACCACCCACTACAGGCAATGCCGGCCTCTACGTCTACCGGAACAGTGCGTTTGGCGCGGCGCTCAAGAAGGACATCACGATCGACGGCAAGTGCCTCGGCGAGAGCGCATCCAAGGTCTTCTTCTATACCGAAGTGGAAGGCGGCAAGACCCACAGAATCGAAACCGAATCGGAGTTTTCACCGAATGGTATTGATTTGACGACCGAGCCGGACAAGACCTATTTCGTCCGCCAGTACATCAAGATGGGAGCCTTTGTGGGCGGCGCCAATTTGGAAGTAGTGCCTGCCGAACAAGGCAAGACGGACTTGGCTGAGTTGGAAATGGCGGTCCCGGGCAAATGCGGCGAAAGACGCGCTCAATAGTATCTGGCTAGCGCCATAAATGGTGGAGGCGATAGAGGTCAGACGCATCAATGTCAGACCTTGAAAAAAGCCCTTGCTGCTTATCAGCGCAAGGGCCTTTTGATTGGGCTCGCCTTCAACAGCTCTGCTGGCATTCAGTGACCAGGACGAAGTCCTCGCCGCAACTCAGCGCTAAACAGCAAGATGGGGGCGCAGAGAAGCCATCATTCCGCGCTACCTGATGCCCCCGAATCAGCACCAAGATCCGTTGCACTTGCCCAAAAGTTGCAGTGGAAATGGCGACGCCCTACAGCAAAAAGCGCAGTCGCCAGCGAGCGCAAAACACACTGGCCCGTTTACCCTTCGTCAAGCCCCGCGAATGCGGCGGGTTACAAAGGCAGCCCATGCCAACAGCCCCAGCGACAGCAGTGCCAACATCCCACCCGAAAGCACAGGCACGGCAACGGCTGGCGGCAGAACCGCAGGGGCCGCCAACGCTCCATCATCATTGGTAACCTCAATGGCTGCCACCGATGCACCCGCCTGCAGGCTGTAGTCGTCTGCGTTGGCCGCTGGCGCAATGGCTACCGAGACGCTGACCTGGCCATCGCCTTTAACGGTATTGGGCGTGGCCGTGATCGTGCAACTCGCCGTGCTGGCGCCCACTGCAATCTCCAGCGGACCCGCGCAACCGCTGTAGCGCCCGGCGTCGCCAGTGGTGGTCAATAGGATGCTGAGCGCCACTTCAGCCGGCCGACTCAAGGAAACAGTGCAGAGGGAGACCTGCCCTTCCGAGTCCAGCAGCTGTGCCTGGTCGCACTGGATGGAAGCCATCGGTGGAACCACCTCGAAGTTGGCCGAGACCGAGGCCAGCGGTCCGACGACTTCGATATTGTCGATAGCACCCACAAAACCGCTGGAGCCATTGCCGGCGCCACCTTCCACCGCAAACACCACCAAATCGGCAAAGCGAGGGTCTTCCCGGAACTCTGCAAATGGGCGCCGTTGGTTAGGGTCCAAGCCCCCTTGCGCGGCGCTGCGCCCTTGCCAGACGATGCCATTGCGCATATCGGCTGTGGTCCACTGGTTCAGCCCCACTCCGTGTACCCCGGCAATATCGGGCGTGTACACCAAGGTCTGCGTATGCTGCCCCGCCGCATTGCGCAGGTACAACCGCAGAACAGGCGCCTGGTCCACCACATCGGTGGTGTGCACCAACCATTGGTAGCTGATTTGGGTGAGCTCCGACAGCTTGCCGAAAGTAGCAGTCGGGTAGTAAGCCAACCCCGCCTTGGCCGAGGTTCCTGGCAAATCCAGCCGCATTGAGCCATTGCCGCTGTTGGCGAAATCGGTGGTGACCTGGACCCCTCCTCCTGCGGTCAGCCCGACCTGGCCCCAGCGGTCAGGGCCGCTGCTGCCCCATTGGAATGTTGCCTCCGGCACCACATCTGCGGCAGCTACCACGCCAGCACCGGCAGCTTGCGCCCCTAGCAAGGCGGAAATCAGGACAGAACCGACGGTAAGGGTGCGAAACAAAAATTTCATGGCTCACTCCAAGTTGCCATGGATTATTGTGTCTAAATGTAAACAAGTCCAGCGTTTTATGATCAATGGCTATCAGAACGCTGTTTTTTGGAGAGGCCGTTGATGACAAGTACAGTGCCAACGGCTTAGGTCATTCCGCCGTTTCCCGGTGCCAGCGCAGGCTCAAGACACCCAACACCAATGCAAACACTGTCAGCAGCACCAGCATCAGTCCGCCTAGCTTAGGTGCCGGCCGGGTCAGCGCGCCAGCCGCTTGTTCGGCCACGGCATCCACGCCTTGCCTCAGGCGGTGAAAAACCGTTTCATCGTCTTGGTGAAGACTGGCACCTGCCACATGCTGGTCGTGGTTGGGCAAGGCCACGCCTTGCGCCCATGCACTGGTCAGCCGGCCTGCATAGGCCATCTGGCTATCGGGCAGCGTACGCTGGGACCCAGCCAGGTGGTAGGCCGCTGGCATCTCCATGCCTGATGCCGCAGCGGGCACGGCATGCGTCAGCATGCAGCCCGTTGCCACCAGCCATCCCACCATCAAACGCCGAAAACAGCCCATTGCCACAGCCATATACAGAAATTAACAATGGATCTAACTATCAGACTCCGCCTACAAACGGTCAATCCCCAGAATTAGTGAATATGCACTACTGCGCTAAAGGCCATCCTCGCCTGCAGGCAAGATGCCCGACCCGGATCGGATCGCCACAGCAGCCCTGCGAGTAGCCCGTCAACGCAAGGTACCAAGAGATGCGCGTTTAAAATGATCCGCACAAAAGAAAAATATCGTGCTATAATTGACGGCTTAGCGGCTGTAGCTCAGTTGGATAGAGTACTTGGCTACGAACCAAGGGGTCGTGGGTTCAATTCCTGCCAGCCGCACCAAAACGTCAAGCCTCAGAGTAGCGATACTCTGAGGCTTTTTCGTTGCTGGGTGCAGCGCCTGTTCAGGCCCACATATGCCTATGAAAAAAGCCGGCCCTATCGAGGAACCGGCTTGTGGTCAGCACAGCGGCTAGGCGCTGGTCACTTATTTGCTGGGACGAATCAGCACATACTGCGTCCACTCACCCCGACGGAACAGCACATTGACAGGCTTGGCCTTGTCGGCCTTGGCCACGGCAGCGTCAAACTGCTTCAGGTCATTGATCTCGGTATTGGCAATACCCAGGATCACATCGCCTTGCTTGAGGCCGGCACGCGCGGCAGCTTCATCAGCCGACACAATCTGCACACCACCCTTCAGATGCATGGACTTGCGCTGCGCATCGGTCAGATCCGTCACAACCAGACCCAGCTGCTGAGCAGCAGTCGATGGCTTGGACTTCTCAGGCTCTTTGCTGGCAGCTGCTGCATCGGCCGTGGCGTCCGATGGGATCTCGATGATGGTGATCGGCAGATCCAGGGTCTTGCCTCGGCGGAACACAGACACCGTGCTCTTGGAGCCAGGTTTGGTGTTGCCGACCCAACGCGGCAAGTCAGCCAGCTTCTCCAGCGGTTTGCCATCGAATTTGGTGATGATGTCGCCCGCTTCCACGCCGGCCTTCTCTGCTGGCGAGCCGCTTTCCACACCGGTCACCATCGCGCCCTGGGCCTTGCCCAGGCCAATCGATTCGGCCACATCCTTGCTCACGGTGGAGATTTGCACACCGATCTTGCCGCGCACCACGCGGCCCGTGGCACGCAGCTGGTCGCTCACCCGCACCGCTTCATCGATCGGGATAGAGAAGGAGATACCCATGAAACCACCCGAGCGCGAGTAGATCTGGCTGTTGATACCCACCACCTCGCCACGCATGTTCAGCAGCGGGCCACCCGAGTTGCCGGGATTGATGGCCACATCGGTCTGGATAAAGGGCAGGTAATCACCTGTGTCACGCTGCTTGGCCGAGACAATGCCGGCGGTCACCGAGTTCTCCAGGCCGAAAGGCGAGCCAATCGCCATGACCCACTCACCCACGCGCAGACGGTTCACATCGCCAATCTTTACGGCGGGCAGGCCGGTCGCATCAATCTTGACCACCGCCACATCGGTGCGCTTGTCTGCGCCCACGATCTTGGCCTTGAACTCGCGCTTGTCGGTCAAGGTGACGATGACTTCGTCAGCACCATCGACTACGTGCGCATTGGTCATCACATAGCCGTCAGCCGTCAAGATAAAGCCTGACCCCAGACCGCTGGGCACTTCATCCCCTTCAGCGCCGGGGCGCTGGGGACGCTGCTGCTTGGGAACGCTGGGCACCGGCAGGCCAAAGCGCTTGAAGAACTCGAGCATCTCGGGGTCCAGGCCGCTCTGGCTTTGGCGGCTGGAGACCTTTTCCATTGTGCGGATGTTGACCACCGATGGCCCGACCTGGTCGACCAGATCGGTGAAATCAGGCAGGCCCCGCACCGCCGCTGGCGCGGGCGTCTGCTGGGCTGCGGCCGGCAGCATCACCGCGCTGCTGACGGACAAAATCGCCGCCAGTGCACTGATCTGGAAAGGCTTCCAACGCTTTAGAGACATATCACTCCTCAATTTGACAATGTGGCGGCTCCGCTTTGGCGCAGGATTCAAACCGTATGCGGCGGGGCCGTGCCGCAATTGGAGGGGCAATATGCCTCAAGGTTCCAAGCGTGCATTCCCCTCAGATAGGCAGCAAAACACAGGTTTCAAGCCTCTGCCGAAGAAAGGCATAAAAAAACACCTGCAAGCAGGTGTTTTTGGCAGGTTCAGGCAGCGTCCAGCTTCAGCACAGCCGCGAAGCCTTGTCGGCGCAACCACCAGTCCGCTTCTCGGCATTGAAGGTGGCATTGCGCAAGAAACCGGCAGGCATCTGCAGGTTGGCCGTCACGCCAATCTGACCGCGGGCAGCGAGCACCTCATCCAGGCGCGGATCGCGCAGCATGATGGTGGAGTTCTGTCCCACCGTCACTGGCTGCTCGATCAAACCCTGCGCATTGGCAGCTACCGGCCGGATAGGCGCAGCGGACGCCACCACTTGCGATGATGCGGCGCTTGCCAACTGCTGCTGCGCGCTGCCGGCTGCACCACCCGAGAGCAAGCCCATGCTGTTCCAGCCCACCATGGCCACAGCGGCCACCGTGGCAAAACCAGCCAACATCTTCCAGCGGAAGACGGAGTGGTTGGCGGCCTCTGCACTACCTACTACGGGGGCTGCGGTTGCTGCAGTGGATACCGCAGGCACAGCGACCAAGCCGGGCGCCGGCTGGCCCTGGGCCACCAACGGCGGCTCCAGTGCAATCTTGGCATTCAGCGCATCCAGAAAGGCCAGGCTATCGGAACAAGGGCCGTGCGCTGAGCGCATCGCGTCGCCTATTACCTGGTAAGACTGCAACGAGGCGTAGCATGTCTGGTCTTCCGCCAACGCTGGCAGATCAGCCAGCATGTGGCGGAGCGTCTCCGCATCCAACTCACCATCGAGCCAGGCGGACATTTGCTCGTCGGCCACGACGGTACTTTTCATTGATGCTTGGGTTTCGAGATTCATAGCCATATTCCTAGCGGGCCCCAGGCCCTTGCAGCCAGTCATCACACTCATAAACAGCTACCAACGCTTGCCGGACTGGCGCTCAAGCATGGGCTTTACCTTGGCGGAAATCGCCTCGCGGGCACGAAAAATACGCGACCGCACGGTACCGATGGGGCAATCCATCGCAGCGGCAATGTCTTCATAAGACATGCCTTCAATCTCGCGCAGCACGATAGCCTGGCGCAGGTCTTCGGGCAACGCATCCATCGCGGTGTTCACAGCTTGGGCAATTTCCTTGGCTGCGATGACCGTTTCCGGCGTTTCATCGGTCGTTAGTTCTCGCCCGGGCGCATAAGTTTCATCATCATCGTCTTTTGCGCGCAAAGCGCTTTCCGTCATCACCGGGTTGCGCATCAGCTCCACCATCGCCTTCTTGGCGGTGTTGACAGCGATGCGGTACAGCCAGGTGTAGAACTGGGCATCGCCCCGAAACTGCGGCAGCGCCCGGTAGGCGCGCAGAAATGTCTCTTGCGCCAGATCCGGCACCAAATCCACGTCGCGCACCATGCGCCCAATCAAGCGCTCAATGCGGCGCTGGTACTTCAGCACCAGCAGGCCATAGGCCTTTTGATCTCCTGCCACCGTGCGCTGCACCAGCTGCAGATCGCTGTCATTCGCATTCGGGGTACTGGCCGTTGGCGTTCCCGTCATAAAACATGCCCTCTTGGCGCTACAAGCTTGCAGCTATTGTTGTGGTTGTTCAGCTGTAGGCTACACCGGATGGATGTCTTGCGGTTCAGCGGCAAGCGATGAGTATAAAACCCGACGAATATCCGGCCAGCGCTCTGGATTAGAAGCCCGGGCCACCAGCAACCACTGACTGCGGCCCGCAGATGGCGGCATCCGTGCTTCCAACAATAGCCAGGATTGCCCATCCATCAGCACCGCCAGCTGCGCCAGCTCCCTGCGTTGTTCGATCGCCAATGGGCCTTGCCCAAGGCACCACTGAGAGCCCGTCCAGCACAAAGAAGTTCCGGGCGGCCACAGCGGAATGCACCAAACGATGCCGGTGACCAGCGCCAACAAGCCCACGGCGATGGCGCGTAGCATCGCCGAAGGTGCAGAGGCATGCATCCAGATGAGCAACAGCACCACCACGACGCTGGCCCAGGCAGCCAGCAGCAGGCGAATGCGCGCTGGCGGGGGCAGCGCATAAGACTGCAAGGCCAACAGCGGACGGCGGCGCAGTGCGGAAGACGTGGTCGGCATCCCGCCATTGTTCGCATACGCTGCGCAGACTGGCAGCGGGGCAAACCCCTTGCTGCATTTGCAGCATTCGCCCGCTGAAAAGACAAAGGCCTCTACAAGAGAGGCCTTATCACAGGGACTAAACGGTGGCGTTGATCTAACGCCCGCGCTTACACCCGCTTGAACACCAGGGTGCCGTTGGTGCCGCCAAAACCGAAGTTGTTCTTGACGGCGATTTCCAGCTTGGCATCGCGTGCAGTGTTGGCGCAGTAGTCCAGATCGCATTCCGGATCCTGGTCCACCAAGTTGATGGTCGGCGGAATCTTCTGGTCCTTCAAGGCCATCACGGTAAATACGCTCTCCAGGCCGCCAGCGCCGCCCAGCAAGTGGCCGGTCATCGACTTGGTCGAGCTGATGACCATCTTCTTGGCATGGTCGCCCATGGCCGCCTTGATGGCATTGGTCTCGTTCAAGTCACCCAGCGGCGTGGAGGTGCCGTGGGCATTGAGGTAGTCCACCTGGTCGGCGTTGACACCGGCATTGCGCATCGCAGCCAGCATGGCGCGGCGTGGGCCGTCCATATTGGGGGCCGTCATGTGGCCGGCGTCGGCGCTCATGCCATAACCCAGCAACTCGGCATAGATCTTGGCACCACGGGCCTTGGCGTGTTCGTACTCTTCGAGCACGACAATGCCGGCGCCCTCACCCAGTACAAAACCGTCACGGCCCTTGTCCCAGGGGCGCGATGCGGCCTTGGGATCGTCGTTGCGTGTGGACAATGCGCGCATGGCTGCAAACCCGCCCACACCCAACGGAGAAACAGTAGCTTCGGTACCACCTGCAATCATGACGTCGGCATCGCCGTACTCGATCATGCGACCGGCTTCACCAATGCAGTGCAAGCCCGTTGTGCAAGCAGTCACCACCGACAGGTTCGGGCCCTTGAAGCCAAAACGCATCGATACATGACCTGCGACCATATTGATAATGGACGCTGGAACAAAGAAAGGCGTGATGCGGCGCGCACCACGGCGCTCATATTCACCGTGCGTGTTCTCAATCAGTGGCAAGCCACCGATACCCGAACCGATCACACAGCCAATGCGAGTTGCGAGCTCATCATCCAATGCCTCGCCCGAAGGCAGGCCGGCGTCTTTCACTGCCTCTTGGGCAGCGGCAATGCCGTAATGAATGAAGGAGTCCATCGTGCGTGCTTCCTTGGCACTCATATAGGACTCAAGATCGAAGCCTTTGACCTCACCTGCAATCTTGCAGCTGAAATCGGTGGTATCGAACTTGGTAATGAGGTCAATGCCGGATTGACCGGCCAAAATGTTGGACCAGGCTTCAGCAACCGTGTTACCCACGGGGCTGATGCAACCCAGACCAGTCACGACGACGCGACGGCGACTCATGCGTTACAACTTTCTTGTTGATCTCTCGGAAGATAGCGGCAAGACACTTGCGCCACAAGGGCGCCAAGTGCATGCGCAATCAATTAAGCCTTTTGGTGGCTGTTGGCGTAGTCGATGGCGTTCTGCACCGTCGTGATCTTCTCTGCGTCTTCGTCAGGGATCTCGATTTCGAACTCATCTTCCAAAGCCATCACCAGTTCCACGGTGTCCAGCGAGTCAGCGCCCAGGTCGGCTACAAAAGCCTTTTCGTTCGTTACTTGAGACTCTTCCACGCCGAGTTGTTCGGCGATGATTTTCTTGACACGTGCTTCGATATCGCTCATGGTTTCCCTCTGGGGGTTGTGAATGAACCCGCGATTCTAGCTGCTTCAGCAATACCTGAGTGCAACTTGCCGTCGCGAGGAAACGGCATTCAACTTTCGTCAAATCTACATATACATGCCGCCATTGACATGCAACTCTTGTCCGGTCACATATCCGGCGCCATCTGAGGCCAAATAGACCACAGCGTTGGCAATGTCTTGCGGCTGTCCCAGCTTGCCCAAGGCAATCTGCGACTGCAGGGCTTTCTTCTGTTCTTCGGGCAACTGGGCCGTCATATCGGTCTCGATAAAACCAGGCGCCACGCAGTTTACCGTGATACCACGGCTGCCCAGCTCCTTGGCGAGCGAGCGCGTCATACCAGCCACACCGGCCTTGGCGGCCGCGTAGTTGGCTTGGCCAGCATTGCCGGATGCGCCCACCACGCTGGTGATACTGATGATACGGCCAAAACGCTGCTTCATCATCGGGCGGATGGCAGCGCGGCTGGCGCCGAACACGGCCTTCAGATTGGTGCCCAGCACGGCATCCCAGTCCTCGTCCTTCATGCGCATGGCCAGGGTGTCGCGGGTGATACCGGCGTTGTTAACCAGCACATGCAGGCCGCCCTGGGTCTTGACCAGAGAATCAATCAGTGCATCGACGGCTGCGCCGTTGTTCACATCCAGCGCCACGCCACGCGAGCCGGCAAAGGCCGACAGCGCTTGCGAGATCTTGGCAGCGCCGTCTTCAGTGGTTGCCGTGCCGATCACCTGGTAACCGGCTGCGCCCAGTGCCTGGGCAATGGCTGCGCCAATACCGCGCGATGCGCCGGTAACCAGGGCGACTTTGGCTGTTGAGGTGGTGTCAGTCATGCGAGGGCTTCTTTGGTTTCTTGCAAAGTGGCGGGGTCGTACAGAGCCACACCCACGAGTTCAGGGTCGATGCGCTTGGTCATACCGGTCAGCACCTTGCCGGGGCCGCATTCGACCAAGTGGGTGGCGCCCAGTACACGCAGGCGCTGCACGCACTCAACCCAGCGCACAGGGCCAAAGGCCTGGCGATACAGCGCATCGCGGATGGCATCTGCATCGCTGGGCATCGCCACATCGATATTGTTGAGCACATGAATCTGGGGCGCAGCCAGTTGCAGGCCAGCCAAGGCCAGCTTGAGCTTTTCCGCGGCGGGCTTCATCAGGCTGGAATGGAAAGGCGCCGACACCGGCAGCGGCAAAGCGCGCTTGGCGCCCGCCTCTTTCACGGCCAGGCTGGCGGCGTCGACCGCAGCTTTGGAGCCAGCGATCACGGTCTGGCCAGGGTCGTTGAAGTTCACCGCCTCCACCACCTCAGCGCCGCCCAGCTGGGCAGTCACCTGGGCGCAGACGGCCTTGACCGATGCGGCATCGAGGCCCAGTACCGCTGCCATCGCGCCGGCACCCACGGGCACCGCCTCTTGCATCGCAGCGCCACGCAGGCGCACCAGCGGTGCGGCCTGGCTCAAGGTCAGCACACCGGCTGCGACCAGCGCGGAATACTCGCCCAGCGAATGGCCTGCCACAGCGATGGGCATGGCACCGCCTTCAGCTTGCCAGACGCGCCAGGCAGCCACACCGGCCACCAGCATCACCGGCTGGGTATTGGCGGTCAGGGCCAGCGTCTCTTTCGGGCCGTTGTGGATCAGCGCACCCAGGTCTTCGCCCAGCGCATCCGATGCCTCTTGCAGCGCCTGCACGACAGCGGGGTGCGTACCCCAGGCATCCAACATGCCCACGGCCTGCGAGCCTTGGCCCGGAAAAACAAATGCAAAAGCGCTCATGTCTCGGTCTAAATCAGTATTTTTATCAAACAGGTTCGGGGCAGTCAGCGATGCAGCATGCTACATCGTCAGCAGCACGGCACCCCAGGTAAAGCCACCGCCCACGCCTTCGAGCATCACATTCTGGCCGGGCTTGACCTGGCCGCTGCGCACGGCATGGTCCAGTGCCAGCGGGATCGAGGCTGCTGAAGTATTGCCATGCTGGTCAACCGTGACGACCACCTTCTCGGGCGCGAGCTTGAGCTTGCGCGCCGTGCTCATCATGATGCGCAAGTTGGCCTGGTGCGGGATCAGCCAGTCAATATCGGACTCTTGCATGTTGGCCTTTTCCAGCGCAGCGCGCGCGGCCTTATCCAACACACCAACCGCCAGCTTGAAGACGGCCTGGCCATCCATGCGCAGCAGCGGCGAGCCAATCACCTGGCCGCCCGAGACATTGCCCGGCACGCAGAGGATATCGACATGGCTGCCATCGGCGTGCAGATCGGTGGCCAAGATGCCCGGGCGGTCCGAGGCCTCCAGCACCACAGCGCCAGCGCCATCGCCAAACAGCACGCAGGTGGTGCGGTCGTTGAAATCCAGAATGCGGCTGAACACTTCCGCACCTACCACCAGCACACGCTTGGCCGTGCCGGACTTGATCATTGAATCCGCGACCGTCAGCGCATAGACAAAACCGCTGCACACCGCCTGCATGTCAAATACCGGGCAGCCATTGGCAATGCCCAGCTTGTTTTGCAAGATGGCGGCGGTCGAGGGGAACACCATGTCCGGCGTGGAGGTGGCGACGATGATCAGATCCAGGTCGGAGGCCTGCAGATTGGCGGCCTGGAGTGCATTCTTCGATGCCTCCAGCGCCAGATCGCTGGCGGCCACATGGGCCTCTGCAAAATGGCGCGCCTTGATGCCAGTGCGCTCGACAATCCACTCGTCGGAGGTTTCCAGACCACGCGTGGCCAGCTCGGCAGCCAACTCGTCATTGGTGACACGGCGTGGCGGCAGGTAGCTGCCTGTGCCGGTAATGCGGGAATAAATACTCATCGAATTCAGGTAGGAGACGTCACGGTTTTGGCAGCAGCAGCGCTGTCTGCCGACATCAGCAGGGGCGCAGCCGTCTGAATCTTGGTCTGCACACGCCCCAGCAAATCATTGCGGGCAGCGTCATAGGCGCGCCGCAGGGCATGCTCATACGCCACCGCATCGGCTGAGCCATGGCTTTTAAACACCAGGCCACGCAAACCGAGCAATGCTGCCCCATTGTAGCGGCGGTGGTCCACCCGCTTCATCAAGCGCGCCAGCACCGGGTAAGCGATCACTGCCGCCATTTTGGTGAGCAGGTTGCGCTTGAACTCTTGCTTGAGGCCGTTGCTGATCATGCTGGCCACGCCTTCGCTCGCCTTGAGCGCGACATTGCCGACAAAACCATCACAAGTGACGATATCTACCGTTCCTTTGAAGATATCGTTGCCTTCCACGTTGCCGTAGAAATTGAGGTAACCCGATTGGCCTGCGGCGCGCAGCAGCTCGCCAGCACGCTTAATGACCTCACTGCCCTTGATGGCTTCTTCACCAATATTGAGCAGGCCAACGGTGGGATTTTCCTTGTCGTCCAGCGCGCTGACCAAGGCTGAGCCCATCACCGCGAACTGCAGCAAATGCTCTGCACTGCAGTCCACATTGGCGCCCAGGTCCAGCACCGTGGTGGCGCCGCCTTTGGCGTGGGGAAGTTGGGAGGCGATCGCTGGGCGATCAATGCCGTCCAGCGTCTTGAGCACATAGCGGGCAATGGCCATCAGCGCGCCGGTATTGCCGGCGGACACCGCCGCCAGTGCAGCGCCCGACTTCACCTGGGCAATGGCCACCCGCATCGAAGAGTCTTTCTTCCTGCGCAGGGCCACCTCAACCGGGTCATCCATGGTGACCACTTCACTGGCGTGCACGATGGTCGCGCGCGCGTGCTGAAACGACTGCAACGCCTCGGCCTGCCCGACCATCAACAGATGGGCATCAGGGTGGCTATCCAAAAACTTCTTACATGCAGGCAGCGTGACACGGATACCCGCATCACCGCCCATGCAATCCACGGCCAGTGTGATCATTCGTTCGGTAATTATTTGACGTTGTTCGCACCGAGTCACAGGCAGATGCGCCTTGCACGGCCACCTAACACCACAATAAAAAAGGCCCGCGCTACAACGTAGCTGCGGGCCTTTTTTATACAGCTATGGCTTAGGCTTCCGACTTGTTCTTCAGCACTTGGCGGCCACGGTAGAAACCGTTAGGGCTGATGTGGTGGCGCATGTGGGTTTCACCGGTGGTGGGTTCCACAGCGATTCCAGGCACATTCAGTGCGTTGTGCGAACGGTGCATACCGCGCTTGGAAGGGGATTTCTTGTTTTGTTGAACAGCCATGGTGGCTCCTGAGTCTTGAAAGGGTTGGTGACATGGCCTGCGTAAACACAAACGCATGCCCTAATTTTACGCGACTGGCCCATTAAAGACACGAGGGGATTCGCGCGAAGCCTCAAATTATAGCAAAGATCGCGGGGTGGCTTCAAGCCACCCACATCAGGATTGGTTTTTATCGATGCGCAGTGACGCCAAAGCCGCAAAAGGGTTGGTTTTTTCCACCGGGCTGTCGTCAAAATCCTGGGTGGCGGACTCCAGCTTTACATCCACCGGACACACCTCGTGCATCGGCACCATGGGCAAGGCCATCAGCAGCTCGTCTTCAATCAACTCCAGCGCATCGGTCAAGGGTTCAAGCACCAGCAGGTCTTCGTCGCTCTCGTCATCCATAGCGGCAGCCGTGGCTTCGTCTTTCACAAAGCGGAAGGAGCGGCTGCTCTCGACAGCCACATCTACCGGGCGCATGCAGCGCTGGCACTGCATTTGCATCTGGGTTTCGGCATGCAGATGCAGCCAGGCCTGGCCCGCGCCGCCGGAGGACCCGACCCACTCGCCATCCAAGACCCAGCGCACGGGTTCGGCGGCTGCGGCTTCTCCGCGCAGATCATCGGCCAGCAAACGGGGCAGCTGCCCCAGGGGCAATTCGCCCTCCAGAGCCGCTTCTTGTTGGGCAAACGCCTTGATGTCCAGGCGATTGACTGAAAATTCCTTTGTCATGCGCGTCAGTGTAAGAGAATCTGGGCATGTCTGAATCCCTGATGCCACGCGCCCTTGTACTGGGCTCCACCTCCCGCTACCGGCGAGAGCTTCTGTCGCGCTTTCGCCTGCCCTTCGAAACCGCCTCGCCCGATGTGGACGAAACCCCGCAGCCCGGCGAAAGCCCCGCCGCCCTGGCGCTGCGCCTGGCCTTGGCCAAGGCCCATGCCGTGGCCGCCCTGTTTCCCGAAGCCATCGTCATCGGCTCCGACCAGGTGGCCGACCTGCATGGCCAGCCGTTGGGCAAGCCCATGGTGCACGACAAGGCCGTTGCCCAGCTGCGCGCAATGAGCGGCCAGAGCATGCAGTTCCACACCGCCGTGGCCGTGGTTTGCAAGGCCAGCGGCTTTGCGCAGGCCGATACCGCCGTGGTGCGCACCGTGTTCCGCCCGCTCGATGATGCCGAGATTGAGCGCTACCTGCTGGCCGAGACACCCTACGACTGCGCCGGCAGCGCCAAGAGCGAAGGCCTGGGCATCACCCTGCTCGATGCCATTGAAAGCGATGACCCCACCGCCTTGATCGGCCTGCCCTTGATTCGCACCGCCCGCCTACTGCGCGCTGCCGGGTTGGTGTTGCCATGAACCAACAAGTCAAAAAAGGACGTTTGTTCCTGATCCCCACCCCGCTCGACTTTGGCTGCGCCACTGAGGCGCCGCTGGCCGATGTGCTGCCCTTGCACACGGTGCAGACGGCGTCTCAGATCACCCACTGGATCTGCGAGAACGCTAAAAGCTGCCGCGCCTTTCTCAAACGGGTGGACGCGGTCGCGCCCCTGGCCCTGCCACTGCAACAGCAAAATATTGCCGAGCTGCCGCGCGAAGCCCATAAAAAAGGCGACCACAACCCGCAGACCACCAGCAACAGCGACAGCAGCGCCCTGCTGGCCGCCGCACTGCAAGGCCATGATGTGGGCCTGGTCAGCGAAGCGGGCATGCCCGCGATTGCCGACCCGGGCAGCTCCGTGGTGCGCGCCGCCCATGATGCCGGCATTGACGTGGTTCCACTGGTAGGCCCCACCTCGCTGCTGCTGGCTCTGGCTGCCAGCGGCCTCAATGGCCAGAACTTTGCGTTTGTGGGCTATGTGCCGAGCGACGCCACCGAGCGCAGCGCCCGCCTGCGCGAGCTGGAGCAGCTGGCGCTGCGTCAGGGGCAAACGCAGATCTTCATCGAGACGCCCTACCGCAACCAGGCGCTGCTCGGCGCGCTGTTGCAAACTCTGCAAGCCAATACCCGTTTGTCCATCTCCAGTGGTCTGACCTTGGAGAGCGCCAGCACGCAAAGCCGCCTGGTCAAGCAGTGGAAGCCGCTGAACACCAGCCTGGACAACCGCACGCCGATGGTGTTTGCCATTGGCCGCTGACTGCCGTTAATGGCTGCAGCCCCTGAGGCTGCCTCATGAAAAAAGCGGTGCCGAGGCACCGCTTTGTCATTCAAGCCTTGAACGCCGTTAGCGCTGCCAGTGCGGTCAGCGCACGCTGGGCAACAGCGACATCGAGCGCAAGGTACCCACGGCACCCGCACCGACCGATGCTCCAAAGCGCTTGGCAAAGCGCTCGGCCACATTCTCGCGGCGGGTGTAGTCCACGACTTCCTCGGCACCCACCACATCGCGGGCCACCTGGTCGAGGCTGCCCAGGCCGTCGGCCAAACCGAGCTTCACGGCTTCCTGGCCGGTCCAGAACAGGCCGCTGAAAGTGTCCTCGGTCTCTTTCAGGCGGTCACCCCGGCCCTGGCGCACCACCTGGATGAACTGCTGGTGGATCTGGCCCAGCATCTGCTGTGCAAATGCCTTTTGCTTCTCATTCATGGGGCTGAAGGGATCGAGCATGCCCTTGTTGGCACCGGCGGTCAGCAGGCGGCGCTCCACCCCCAGCTTGTCCATCGTGCCGGTAAAGCCAAAACCATCCATCAGCACGCCAATGCTGCCGACAATGCTGGCCTTGTCGACATAAATACTGTCAGCGGCAGAGGCAATATAGTAGGCCGCAGAGGCGCAGGATTCCTCGACCACCGCGTACATCGGCTTCTTGTACTGGGCCTTGAGGCGCACGATCTCGTCATTGATCATGCCCGCCTGCACGGGGCTGCCGCCGGGCGAGTTGATCAGCAGCACCACGGCCTTGGCGCCATCGTCTTCAAAGGCGGTGCGCAGTGCGGCAATCACATACTCGGCACTGGCGTCTGCGCCCGAGGCGATCTCGCCCTTGAGCTCCACCACGGCGGTGTGCTCAGTCGAGCTCTTGGTGGCAGTGCCGTCCGAGCCAAACAAGTAGCTGCCAAAGGCAATCACCAGGCCCAGCCAGACCAGGCGGAAGAAAATCTTCCAGCGGCGCGCGGAGCGCTGCTCCTTGAGCGTGTCAAAAGCCAGGCGCTCCAGCACCGAGCGCTCCCAGCCAGGCGACTGTGCCGCCACACCAGCAGCGGCAGGTGCCGCCGAGCCCCATAAATCGGGCGCCGGCGACGGGTTTTGCTGTGGGTTGTTGTCCATGGGGTTCATTTTAAAAATCAAGAGGTTGGAGGCGGCTATCCGGGTGCCAGTACACCACACCATCACATTCACTCAGCACAAGCTTGACCAAGCCGCCGCGACAAGGCCCACCTGCACAAGCACCGGTCTCGGGTGCATAGGCTGCACCATGCGTCGCACAGAGCAGCCAACTGCCGGTATCGTCAAAAAAACGCCCCGGCTGGTAATTCATCTCCATCGCTACATGGGTGCAGCGGTTCAGATAGGCATGCACCCCGTCTTGGTAGCGGATGGCAAAGGCCTGGCAGGTCTGGCCGGCATACCGCACATCAAAGGCTACCGCCCGCCCGCCATGGTGCAGCGCATCACTCTGGCAGACGGCAATCGTCGGGGTCACACTATCGGTCATGTGCGCACCGGTTGACCAAGGTTCATCTGACTGTACATACAGACAGTAATTGCACCATAGCTAGGAATGATCCGCCATCCACCGTTGCAATTCAGCAACAGAGTGCGCCACGTACAGCGGCTTGAAAGGCCCAAACCCATCGAAGTGGTGGGCCCCATAGCTCACCCCCACGCTGGCACAGCCTGCATTCATGGCCATTTGCAGGTCATGGGTCGTGTCGCCCACCATCAGCAGGCGCTCGGGCGCCACATCCAGCTCGGCCATCAGCTCTTGCAGCATCAGCGGATGGGGCTTGCCCGCCGTCTCATCGGAGGTGCGCGTGGCATGGAAGCGCCCCTTGAGCAGGGTTGTATCCAGCACCCGGTCCAGCCCATTGCGGTTCTTGCCCGTTGCCACCGCCAACAAATGGCCACTGGCCGTCAGCTGGTCCAGCAGCTCCAGTACGCCGTCAAACAGGTTCACCTGCTCCTGGCGTTTGAGGAAATGCAGCCGGTAGCGGTTGGTCAATGCCACCATCTGGTCCTCAGGCACGTCGGGCGCGGCATGCCGCAGCGCGCTTTGCAGGCTCATGCCGATCACATACTTGGCTTCTACCAGGCTGGGCACCGTGCCGCCCACATCCCGCACCGCATCCTGGATCGACAGCGCAATCGCCGCCGTCGAATCAAACAAGGTGCCATCCCAGTCAAAGGCAATCAAATCAAATTGGCGGGCCATGTGGGGGCGCTTTCTGTAGGCATAACAAAATCAGGTCGCTGGCCAGCGCATTGCGGAGACGGGCCAGGTGCATGCGAGTCTGGTGGGTGCGCCAGCGCTTGCTGGACACCCCAACAGACGCGGCAGGGCTGCGGGCTAACCGCAGGCATTTTAATTCAGCCCCCAGTAACCGCGCTGGCTGCGGTTGATGCCAGCGCCTCGGCCCCACGGCCCCCGGCAGCCCGGCCTGCGGCGCTCTGTTGTATCGACGCAAGCCTGGGCCCAATTTGAAAAGAAGCGTTACGGCCGCTTTCCGTGCGCCACCCCGAGGACGGGCACGGCGTGCCGTTCAGCGCACCAAGACTGCATAAACGCCTGATTATTATGGAAACCAGAGATAGCGGCATGGCAGATTTCGGCTGCCATCACTCCCTACGAAAGGCAGGCACATGAAACGCATTCTGATCAACGCCACGCAGACAGATGAAAGACACCTCGCCCTAGTGGAGGGCCAAACGCTGCTGGATTACGAAATTGAAATCGAAGGCGAGGAACAGCGCAAAGGCAATATTTACAACGCGGTGGTCACCCGTATAGAACCTTCGCAGCAAGCCTGCTTTGTCGACTATGGCGAAGACCGCGAAGGCTTGCTGCCCTTCCCACATATCGCCGCGCGCCATCTAACCCAAGGTCCATCTCCCTCCCAAGCCCCCATTGAGACACTGATCCGCGAAGGCCAGGAGCTGTTGGTTCAGCTGGTCGAGGACGCGCATGACAGCCAGGAAGCCGTGCTGACCACCCACCTGTCGCTGGCCGGTCGCTATTGGGTGTTGAAACCTCATGCTCCGGGTGGTGACGGCGAAGCGCGCCGCTCCAACAGCGATAGCACGGCTGCGATCAAGCAGGTGATGGACCAGCTGAACGACTCCAAAGGCATGGCAATCACTGCGCGCAGCGCGGCCATAGGCCGCAGCGCAGCTGAGCTGCAAAGCGATCTCAACTACTTGCGCAAGCTCTGGGATGCCATCGAGGGTGCCACGGTATACAACCGAGGCGCTTATCTGATCTACCAAGACTCCAGCCTGGTGATCAGAACCATCCGCGACTATTTTCAAGAGGACATCGCCGAGATCCTGATCGACAGCGAGGACATTTATGAGCAAGCCCTGCAGTTCATGAACCACGTGGTGCCCGCGCACGCGGCCAAGGTCAAGTACTACGACAGTGATATACCGCTGTTCGAGCATTTTCAGATCGTGCAGCTGATGGCATCAGCCTATCCGCGCGATGGCAGACCTGCATGATCCCAACCAGACTGAACCGATCCCCAAGCGCCACCATGGACGCCGGGGCCGGAACCTGGCCAAGAAGGGGCTCAGGCGGCAGCCGGCGCCGCCGCCACAAAGTCGGCCAGCTCCGGCGGCAACTCGGCACCCAGCTCCACCCGCTCTGCCGTTTGCGGGTGGTTGAACTGCAGGCGCCAGGCATGCAGAAACATCCGCTTGAGGCCATGCTTGGCCAGGCGCTTGTTCAAATCAAAGTCGCCGTACTTTTCATCGCCGGCAATCGCATGGCCGCTGCTGGCCAGGTGGACGCGGATCTGGTGGGTGCGACCGGTTTTTATCGTCACCTCCAGCAGGCTCATCGCAGGCAGGCCCAGCAGATGCCGCGCGGGGAACACCCGCTGCACCTTGACCAGCGACACCGAGCGCATACCCTCGGGATCGTCAGCCGTGGTGGCGCGTACCCGGCGCTCGCCGTCGGGCAGCAGGTATTTGCGTAAAGGCGTGTCGATCACCTTCTTGTTGGCCGGCCATTCGCCCAGCACCAAGGCCAGGTAGGTCTTGCCGGTCTCCCGCTCGCGGAACTGGTCTTGCAGATGGGTCAGCGCAGAGCGCTTCTTGGCGACCAACAAAATGCCGGATGTCTCGCGGTCCAGGCGGTGTACCAGCTCCAGAAAGCGCGCATCGGGGTGGGCGCGGCGCAATTGCTCGATGACGCCAAAGCTGACACCCGAGCCGCCGTGTACGGCCACGCCAGCGGGCTTGTTGATCGCCAACATGACATCGTCATCCAACAACAAGGGAAACTCCCTAGCTGGCACTGCACGCTCGTCTTCGTCGGGCTTGGAAGACACGCGCACCGGCGGAATTCGGACCACATCGCCGGGCTGAACGCGAGTGTCCGCTGACGTGCGACCCTTGTTGATACGGACCTCCCCCTGCCGAATGATGCGGTAGACGTGGGTCTTGGGTACGCCCTTTAAGTGGCGCATCAGAAAATTGTCCAGACGCTGTCCAGCGTCATCCGGATGGACCTCCACCAGCCTTACAGCGACTGGGGCTGCTTGTGGACTGCGGGGCTCGTCCGGTTTGCCCCCTATAATATGTTTCACCTGCGCGATAGAGTTATTGGTTAACCGGTGAACATTTTAATTCACCCACCAGTACCCGCACAGGCCGGTCGATGTCTGGCTGATCGCCTTGCCGCTCCACCTGCAGTCCAAGAGATTGCGCAGGAGACGCCAAGTGAATCAGGCGGGCAGACACATTGAAACAACGAAAAAACAGATTTTTGGCGGCAGCTGTCGCAAAGGCCTGACACCAGGCCCGCCCAGCTGACCGTCTTCACACCAAACATGTTGATTTTGTGGGCTTGGATGGCAACTCTCTGGCACAGCAGCAGCTGTGCAGCAGAGCGTTTTGCCGTGCCCACCGTGCGCATGTCCTCAGGGCAAATTTCTCAGCCGGAGGCAGCCCAGCGCTGGCTGGCTGGTTATTTACATGCCCTCTCCCGCGTGCCTAGGTCCTTTGTGCTGACATAAGTATTACCAGCAAACATGACACGCTCTGTGAATTCTTTCGTTTCTCTGCGTCTGTCCCGGCATCTGTGGCTCCAGTAAGAGCCTGTTTATTGTTGGGATTGGAGACAGGTGCCTGATTGACAAAGGCAGCCTGTCCCGCATTACGAAGGACGCGCATCATGAAACGGATGCTGATCAACGCCACGCAAGCTGAAGAGCGCCGCCTCGCCATTGTTGATGGCCAAAAGCTGCTGGATTACGAGATTGAAATCGAAGGCCGCGAACAACGCAAAGGCAATATCTACAAAGCCGTTGTTACCCGGGTCGAACCCTCTCTGGAAGCCTGCTTTGTCGACTACGGCGAAGACCGCCACGGCTTCCTGCCGTTCAAGGAAATCTCCAAACAATATTTCGCCGAAGGCGTCTCCCCCAGCCAGGCCCGCATCAACGATGTGATCCGCGAAGGCCAGGAGCTGATTGTCCAGGTCGAAAAAGAAGAACGTGGCAACAAGGGCGCAGCGCTCACCACCTTCATCTCGCTGGCTGGCCGCTATGTCGTGCTGATGCCCAACAACCCCCGTGGTGGTGGTGTCTCGCGCCGTATTGAAGGCGACGAGCGCGCCGAGCTCAAAGAAGCCATGGACCAGCTGGACTACCCCAAGGGCATGTCCATCATTGCGCGCACCGCCGGCATTGGCCGCACCGCACCTGAGCTGCAATGGGATCTGAACTACCTGCTCAAGCTCTGGGGTGCCATCGATGGCGCTGCCAAGTCTGCCAAGGGCGCCTTCCTGATCTACCAGGAATCGAGCCTGGTGATCCGCGCGATCCGCGACTATTTCCACAATGACATCGGCGACATCCTGATCGACACCGATGACATCTATGAACAAGCCCAGCAGTTCATGGCCCATGTGATGCCTGAGCATGCTGCCCGCGTCAAGCGCTACCGCGATGACGCGCCGCTTTTCAGCCGCTTCCAGATCGAGCACCAGATTGAGTCGGCCTACTCGCGCACCGTGACCCTGCCCTCCGGCGGCGCCATCGTGATCGACCACACCGAAGCGCTGGTCTCCATCGACGTGAACTCGGCCCGCGCCATCAAGGGCGGTGATATCGAAGAAACCGCCACCCGCACCAACCTGGAAGCCGCCGACGAAGTAGCCCGCCAGATGCGCCTGCGCGACCTGGGCGGTCTGATCGTCATCGACTTCATCGACATGGAAGAGTCGAAGAACCGCCGCGATGTGGAAAGCCGCCTGCGCGACGCGCTGCGCCAAGACCGCGCCCGTGTGCAGTTCGGCACCATCAGCAAGTTTGGCCTGATGGAAATGAGCCGCCAGCGCCTCAAGCCGGCGCTGAGCGAAGGTGCCCACATCAACTGCCCACGCTGCGGCGGTTCGGGCCACATCCGCGATGCCGAAAGCTCGGCACTGCAGATCCTGCGCATCATCCAGGAAGAGTCGATGAAGGACAACACGGCAGCCGTCAACTGCCAGGTGCCTGTCGAAGTCGCTTCTTTCCTGCTGAACGAAAAGCGTACCGAAATCCAGAAGATCGAGCTCAAGCAGCGCGTGTCCGTCACCATGGTGCCCAACAAGGCGCTGGAGACCCCGCACTACAAGCTCGAGCGCATGAAGCACGACGACCCGCGCCTCGACTCGATGGAAGCGAGCTACAAGCTGGCCGACCCGGAAGAAGAGAGCCTGGGCTTTACCCGCCGCTCGCAAGAGCCGACCAACAAGCAAACCCCGGTCATCAAGGGTGTTCTGCCTGATGCACCGGCCCCCATTGCCGAACCACGCCCGGCACCCGCTGCGCGCGCCGCCAACGGCCAGCCTGCGCCAAACGGCAAGCCGGCAGCTACGCCAGCCGCAGCACCTGCTGCAGCGCCCGTAGCCGCACCGCAAAAGGGCTTCCTGGCCTGGCTCAAGCGCTTCTTCGGCATGGCCCCTGAGCCAGCACCCGCGCCCGTACCAGCAGCGCCTGCAGCCCCCGCCGGCGAAGCCCGCCGCGAAAACCGTGACAGCCGCAATGGCGGCCGTGGTGGCCGTGGTGGTGAGCGCGGCGACCGTGGTGACCGCAAGGATGGCAACCGCCCTGCCCGTGGCGAACGCGCCGAAGGCGAACGCGGTGACCGCAATGGCCGTGGCAACAATGCTGCCGCCGACGGCAGCCGCAGCCCCCGTGGTGGCGACCAGGAAGGCCGCAACCGCCGTGGAGAGCGCGGTGACCGTGGCGACCGCCAGGACCGCAGCCGCCGCGACGAAGCCTCGCTGAACCCGCAAGCCGGTGACAACGCCGCCGCCACTGGCGAGCGCCAAGACCGCGCACCCCGCCCCGAGCGTGCGCCCCGCGAGCCGCGTGAAGGCCGCCGCGACCGTGGTGGTGAACGTGGTGAGCGCCAAGAGCGCCGCAACCCCGCCGATGACAGCGCCCAGCCGCTGAACGCCGTGGCTGCTGCGCCGATCAATGCCGATGCAGTGATCGCCTCGCTTCCTTCGCTGGACCTGGATACCGGCAACCAGCCAGAAGCCGGCATCGATGCGGACAACGCGACGCCAGAGCGCCGCGAACGCCGCTCGCGTGACCGCTATGGCCGCGACCGCCGCAACCGTGGTGACCGCGAACGCACGGGCCGTGACGAGCAGGCAGAAGGCGACACCGCTGCCGCTGATTCGGGCTTTGCGCCGGATGCTGCGCCTGCCGTGCAGCAAGATGCTGATGACGCACCGCGCCGCAGCTACTTCAATGCCGCATCTGCATCTGCGCCAGCGCCTGTCGCCGCACCTGCAGTGGCAGCCGCAGCCGACGTTGCAGCACCTGCGTTTGCAGTTCCGGTCCAGGCCCCTGTCGCGTCTAGCGCCCCGGTCAGCGTTGCCGAGCAGGCACCCCTGGCCGCAGCGGTGGCTGCACCAGTGCCAGCGCCCGTTGCCGCACCTGCCCCCGCCGTTGCCCCTGTGGCCGCACCGGTACCTGCCGCTGCGCCAGTAGTAGCAGCGCCCGAGCCAGCAGGCCTGCCGGCCATCGCCAGCTACGCGCTGCCCATGGACGCCTTGCACCAGATCGCCAGCACGGCGGGTCTGCAATGGGTCAACTCCGATGCCGACAAGATCGCTGCCGTGCAAGCCGCGATTGCCGCTGAACCCGCACCCGTGCATGTGCCGCGTGAGCGCCAGCCGGTCGTGCAGATCGACGAAGGCCCGCTGGTCCTCGTCGAGACCCGCAAGGATCTGAGTGATTTGGTCCTGCCCTTTGAGCGCGAAACCGCTTAAACGCGGCTGACCCACGCAACCCTCAGGCCGGAGCAATCCGGCCTGTTTCATTGATGGAGCCCTCTGATGCTGTTTCTGCTCTCGCCCGCCAAATCGCTGGATTACGAAACCCCGCTGCCCGCTGGTCTGACCAGCACGCAGCCCCAGTTCATCCCCCAGTCCAAGGCCTTGATCGCGGTACTGCGCAGCCAGTCGCCGCAGCAGATCGCCAGCCTGATGCACCTCAGCGACAAACTGGCCGCGCTGAATGTGGCGCGCTATGAGGCCTGGTCGCCCAAGTTCAGCAGCAAGAATGCGCGCCAGGCCATCATGGCCTTCAATGGCGATGTGTATGACGGCCTGCAGGCCCCCACCTTGAGCACCAAGCAGCTGGATTGGGCGCAGGCCCATCTGTGCATGCTCAGCGGCCTCTACGGCGTGCTGCGCCCGCTTGATCTGATGCAGCCCTACCGGCTGGAGATGGGCACGCGCCTGGCCACCGAGCAGGGCAGCAACCTCTACCACTTCTGGGGCAGCCAGATTGCCGACTACCTCAATGCGCAGCAGGCCAGCGAAGACAAGCCGGTCGTCGTCAACCTGGCATCGCAGGAGTATTTCAAATCGGTCGATCGCAAGGTGCTGCGCGCCCGGGTCATCGACTGCAGCTTTGAAGACTACAAAAACGGCCAGTACAAGATCATCAGCTTCTTCGCCAAGAAGGCGCGGGGCATGATGGCGCGCTACGCCATCGAGCACCAAACCAAGACGCCGGCGGCCTTGAAGAAGTTCAGCACGGCCGGCTATGCCTTTACAGCCGAGGCATCGAGCGAAGACCATTTCGTGTTCAGGCGCAAAGTCGATTGATGCGACTTTGATGCACAATGGGCCGCGAAAGGATACCGATGACCGCCACGCAACCTCTCACCCCGGCACTGCGCGCCTGGATCATTGCTCAGGCCAGCGCAGGCATCAGCGCCGACCAGGTTTTCAAAGCCATGTGCGATGCCGGCTGGAACGCCGATGTCGCCGAATCCGCGATGGAATCGGTACTGACCGAACACCTCGCCCAGCTGCAGGCCAGCAAGGATGCCACCGCAACGCCCAGCCAGCCCGCTGCCAGCGCTCGCCCCCTGCCCGAGCCCCAGCTGGGCCAATCGCCCTCCACCATCGATGTGGGTGACCGCGAGGTCAGCGTGCTGCTGGCCATGCAGCACCCGCGCGTCGTCGTGTTCGGCAACCTGCTGTCGGATGAAGAGTGTGACGCCATCATTGCTGCGGCCGAGCCGCGCATGCAGCGCTCGCTGACCGTCGAGACCAAGACTGGCGGCGAAGAAGTCAATGCCGACCGCACCAGCGATGGCATGTTTTTCAAGCGCGAAGAAACCCCCGTGGTCGCAGCGCTGGAGCGCCGCATCGCCAAGCTGGTGAACTGGCCGGAAAACCATGGCGAAGGCCTGCAGGTGCTGCACTACCAGCCCGGTGCCGAGTACAAGCCGCATTACGACTATTTCGACCCAACCCAGCCCGGCACGCCGACGATTTTGAAACGCGGCGGCCAGCGCCTGGCCACCTTGGTGATCTACCTGAACAACCCGCAGGCCGGCGGCGGCACCAGCTTCCCCGATGTGGGGCTGGAAGTGGCTCCCCGCCGAGGCAATGCCGTGTTCTTCAGCTACGCCGCCCCCGACCCCGCAACCAAAAGCCTGCACGGCGGATCGCCTGTGATCGCCGGCGAAAAATGGATCGCCACCAAGTGGTTGCGCGAGGGCGAATTCAAATAAACCGCAGCCGCCGCCTGGCCCCCCGCGCAGGCAGCGGCCGCTTTTAGTTCCAAAGCATGACCGTCTCCCCTTCGCCTGAGCATTCGCCGCTGGGCCAGCGCTCCGCGTACATCGACCAGTACGACCCCACCCTGCTCTTCCCGCTGCCACGCCAGGCCAAGCGCGACGAGCTGGGCCTACAGCCCGACAAGCTGCCCTTTTTTGGCGCCGACCTGTGGACGGCCTATGAAGTCTCATGGCTCAACCTGCGCGGCAAGCCCCAGGTCGCGCTGGTGAGCTTCACCATCCCCTGCGAAACACCGAATATCGTCGAGAGCAAGTCCTTCAAGCTCTACCTAAACAGCTTCAACAACAGCCGCTTTGGCTCGGTCGATGAAGTGCGCGCCAAGCTGCTGGCCGATATCAGCGAAGCGGTGTGGCGCGGCGCGCCCTACCAGGCCTCGGTGGGCGTGCAGATGATCGACCCCGAAGTGTTCGACACCCTGCCACTGCAAGAGCTCGACGGCCTGAACCTGGACCGGCTGGACATCGACTGCGAGCACTACCAGCCCCAACCGCAGCTGCTGCGCGCCGCCTTTGATGAGGCGCCCATCACCGAAACCCTCAGCAGCCGCCTGCTCAAGAGCAACTGCCTGGTCACCGGCCAGCCCGACTGGGGCAGCGTGCGCATCAGCTACACCGGCCCAGCGATCGACCAGGAACGCCTGCTGCAGTACATCGTGAGCTTTCGCAACCACAACGAATTCCACGAGCAGTGCGTCGAGCGCATGTTTGTCGATATCTGGAAGCACTGCAAGCCGATCCGCCTGACGGTCTATGCCCGCTACACACGCCGGGGTGGGCTGGACATCAACCCGCTGCGCACCAGCCAGCCGATGGCCCTGCCGGCCAATATCCGCACCGCACGCCAGTAATCAGTCCAGGTCGTCAAACAGCGGCAAGGTGTAGGGGTCGGCCTTTGGCTCCGCAACGCCCAGGCGGCTTTGGGCCTGGCGCATCGCCTGCCAGTCGCCCACCAGGCCCTGGGCCAAGGCCTGCTCCAAGGGCAGCAGGCCACCCACCCTCACCCCCAAGAGCCGCAGGCGCTGGTCCAACGGCGCGCGCTTGAGGCATTGGCCCGCTGCATGGCGGATGGCAGCGGCATCCTGGGTGTAGAGCGGCAGGCTGTGGTCGCGCGTGGCGATGCGAAAGTCCGGGTAGCGCAGCTTGATGCCAATCGTGCGCCCCACATAGCCCTTGCGCTGCAAGTCAGCGGCCACCATCTGGCACAGCTCGGTAAAGATGGCCCCCAGCTCAGCCTTGTCGCGCACGGCATGCAGGTCGCGGTCAAAGGTGGTCTCTCGGCTCATCGATACCGGCTCGCTCTCGGTCACCACAGGCCGGCTGTCCCGCCCCCAGCTCGATGCATGCAGCCAGGCGCCGTAGCTGCGGCCAAAGTTCTCCACCAACCAAGGCAGCTCCTTGGCAGCCAAATCACCCAGGGTCTGGATGCCCAGCGCCTGCAGCTTGGCATCGGCCTTGGGGCCCACGCCGTTGATCTTGCGGCAGGCCAGCGGCCAGATCATTGTTTGCAGATCGCTCTCCAGCACGATGGACACGCCATTGGGCTTGTTGAACTCGCTGGCCATCTTGGCCAGCTGTTTGTTCGGCGCCACCCCCACCGAGCAGGTCAGGCCCGTCGCCGCATGAATCGCTGCCTGCATCTGCAGCGCCAGGCTGCGGCCATGGTCGTCCTGGCCACCTTCGACATGGGTGAAGTCGATGTAGACCTCGTCCACGCCCCGGTCCTCCATCTGCGGCGCCATCGCGGTGACGATGGCCTTGAACTGGCGTGAAAAATGCCGGTAGCGCGCAAAATCCACCGGCAGCAAGATGGCCTGCGGACAGAGCTTGGCGGCCTTCATCATGCCCATGGCCGAGCCCACGCCAAAGGCCCGCGCCGGGTAGGTGGCCGTGGTGATCACGCCCCGGCCGACATAGTCTTTGAGTTGGGGGAAGGCCTCGGTCGGAATCTCGTGCAGGCGGTCGCCGTAGCGGGCTTTCAGCGCTTCATCCTCTGCCCGGCGGCCGCCGCCAATGATGACCGGCAGGCCCTTGAGCTGCGGGTAGCGCAACAGCTCGGCCGAGGCATAGAAGGCATCCATGTCCAGATGCGCAATGCGGCGGCGCGGGGGCAGAACAGCAGGCGATGGCGAGGGGGTGGGGCACACAAGGCTATTGTCCCCCAGCGCGGCAAGGCCTGCAGCCGGCTGCAGCGCAAAACCGGCTGCAGCGCACGCTATCGCAGGGCTCAGTGGTCGTGGTGCAGGTAGGCCGCCTGCTTGGGCAAGCGCAGGCTGAACAGAAAGGCAATCACCATCATGGCCGACACATACCAGAAGAAGGCGTTTTCATGGCCGGCGTTCTTCAGCGCCAGCGCCACAAACTCGGCCGAGCCACCAAAAATCGCATTGGCCACCGCATAGGCCAGGCCCACGCCCAGCGCACGCACCTCGGGCGGGAACATCTCCGCTTTGACAATGCCCGAGATCGAGGTGTAGAAGCTCACAATCGCCAGCGCCACCAGAATCAGCAGCCCAGCCGTGACCGGCGATGAGGCCTGATGCATGGTCGTCAAAATTGGCACCGTGCCCAGGGCGCCCAGCGCGCCAAACAGCATCATGCTGGTGCGCCGGCCAATGCGGTCGGACAGTGCGCCAAACAGCGGCTGCATGCACATGTACAAAAACAGGCAGACGGTCATCACATAGCTGGCGGTCTTGATCGGCAGCCCCACGCTGTTGACCAGGTACTTCTGCATGTAGGTGGTGAAGGTGTAGAAGATCAGCGAGCCACCTGCGGTGTAGCCCAGCACGGTGACAAAGGCGCGCCAGTGGTGCTTGAACAGATTGCTCAAGGTGCCGGTTTCCTTGTTCTGCATGGCCTCGGTGGACTGGGTCTCATGCAAGGTCCGGCGCAGCAGCATGGCCACGACAGCCGCCGCAGCGCCCACCACAAAGGGAATGCGCCAGCCCCAGGCGCGCAGCTCGGCATCGGTCAGCACGGCCTCCAGGATCACGATCAACAGCACCGCCAGCAGCTGGCCGCCAATCAGGGTCACATACTGGAAGGACGAGTAAAAGCCGCGCTGGCCTTTGAGCGCCACTTCGCTCATATAGGTGGCCGTGGTGCCATATTCACCGCCTACCGACAGGCCCTGGAACAAGCGGCACAGCAGCAGCAAGAACGGTGCCCAGGCACCCACCTGCGCATAGGTAGGCAGGCAGGCGATCACCAAGGAGCCGGCGCACATCATGGTCACCGATATCAGCATGGATTTCTTGCGGCCGTACTTGTCGGCAATGCGGCCAAACAGCCAGCCACCGATGGGGCGCATCAAAAAGCCGGCGGCAAACACGCCGGCAGTGTTCAGCAGCTGTACGGTGGGATCACCCTTGGGGAAGAAGGCAGCGGCAAAGTAAATGGCCGAGAAGGCATAGACATAGAAGTCAAACCATTCGACCAGGTTGCCTGACGAGGCCGCCATGATGGAGAAAATGCGGTGGCGCTTTTCTTCAGGGCTGTAATGGGGAGGAGTGTTGGCCGAAGTCTGGGCGGCAGAGGGCCCAGGTCCTGGCACGGAGGGTGTTGTCATTGGAGTAGTCCCGTGTAGCAATGCAGACCATGATGCGCCGCCCGCGAGACCCGCTGATGTCAGACGGGCGCTGAATTTCCAGCGCGCAGCCCGTTCAGGATGGCCTTAAAGCTGGGTGCAGATCACCACAATGCCGACCAGCATCAGCGCAATGCCCCATTTCTCATTGCGGCGCAGTTGCTCCTTCATCAGCCGGCGCGATACGAGGTAGCTGAACACCACCTCAACCATGCCCAAGGTACGCACCGATGCCGCGCTTTGCAGCGCATAGGCACTGAACCAGGCAAGGGACGCCGCGCTGCCCATGCAGCCCGCGATCAGCGACACCCGCCAGGCCTTGGCAATGCGCAGCAGCACGCTGCGGTCGCGCCACAAAAACCAGGCGCCCATGGCCAGGGTCTGCATGCACTGCGCAATGAACACGCCCCAGGCCCCGGACAGCAGCGCGCTGGGTGCATCAAGCGCCAGCGCCGCACCGCGAAAGCCCACCGTCGCAATCGCAAAGCAGGCTCCGCAGATCAGGCCATACATCGCGGCCTTGCTGCGCCAGTCGAGCTTGGCACCGATCTGGCGCGGTGGCAGGGACAGCAGCGCCACGCCGATGGTGGCGATCGCCATCGCAGCCAGCGCCCAGTGGGTGGGCAGCTCGCCCAAAAAGACCGCGCCAAACAGCGCGACCTGCAGCACTTCGGTTTTGGACAGGGTCACGGCGACCGCAAAATTGCGCTGTTGCATCGCCAGCAGCAAGGCGCCAGTGGCAGCAATCTGGAAGAACGCGCCCATGGCCAGCCAGCCAAAATAGGCGCCGGTCCACTGCGCAATCTCCGGCGCCTGGGCGGGCAGGGTATAGAGCAGCACCAGCACCAGGCCCGCCAGCGGCAGGCCATAGAGAAAGCGCACCAAGGTGGCGGGCCAGGTACCCAGGTCACGGGTCAGCGAGCGCTGCGCCGCATTGCGCGCCGTCTGCGCGATGGCGGCAAACACCACCAGCCCCATCCACCAACCACCCCATTGCATTCCCGCTCCGTCAACCATTACCGCATCCACTTCATCACTAGGGCCCCGATGGTAGGCGATCACTGCCCCTTGTGCGCCTGCATTTGGCGATGCGAGCCTGCGGCATCAAGAGGGGCAGCACGCCACCTGCCCCCTGCCCCACTCAATAAGGCTGGGGATAGGTGCCGGGCACCAGGATCCGCTGGTCCACGTTGTTGATGTTGGTGTGGCCGCAGAAAGCCATCGACACATCCAGCTCCTTGTGGATGATCTGCAGCGCGCGCGTCACGCCCTCCTGGCCATAGGCACCCAGGCCGTAGAGAAAGCTGCGGCCGATCAAGGTGCCCTGGGCGCCCAGCGCGCGGGCTTTGAGGACATCCTGGCCACTGCGGATGCCGCTGTCCAGCCAGACCTCGATGTCCTTGCCAGCGGCCTGCACGATGGAGGGCAGCGCATCGATGGTCGCCGGTGCGCCATCGAGCTGGCGGCCGCCGTGGTTGCTGACAATCAGCGCATCCGCGCCGGTCTCCGCCGCCAGCCGCGCATCGTCGGCCTCCATCACGCCTTTGAGGATCAGCTTGCCGCCCCAGCGCTTCTTGATCCATTCCACATCGCCCCAGTTCAGGCAGGGGTCGAACTGGTCGGCCGTCCAGGACGACAGCGAGCTGACATCGCCCACGCCATCGACATGGCCGACGATATTGCCAAAGCTGCGGCGCTTGGTGCCCAGCATGCCCATGCACCAGCGCGGTTTGGTCGCCAGGTTGATAAGGTTCTTGATCGTCGGCTTGGGCGGTGTGGACAGGCCATTTTTGATGTCCTTGTGGCGCTGGCCCAAAATCTGCAGATCCAGGGTGAGCTGCAAGGCCGAGCAGTTGGCCGCCTTGGCGCGGTCAATCAGGCGCTCCATAAAGCCCCGGTCGCGCATCACATAGAGCTGGAACCAGAACGGGTGGCGGCCGGTGTGCTCGGCCACATCTTCGAGCGAGCAGATGCTCATCGTCGACAAGGTGAACGGAATGCCAAAGGCCTTGGCCGCCCGGGCCGCCAGGATTTCGCCATCGGCATGCTGCATACCCGTGAGGCCCGTGGGCGCAATGGCGACGGGCATGCTCACCTCCTGGCCCACCATCGTGCTGCGCGTGCTGCGGCCTTCCATATTCACCGCCACGCGCTGGCGCAGCTTGATCTTCTGGAACGCCGCCTCGTTGTCCCGGTAGGTGCCCTGGGTGTAGGAGCCGGAGTCCGCATAGTCGTAAAACATGCGCGGCACGCGCTTCTCGGCCACGACGCGCAAATCTTCAATACATGTGATCTTGGATAAATCAGCCACAAATCTTCCTTGTTATCAAGCCACTGCAGCGGCGCTGGCGGCTAGGCCCTCTGTGTAACTCGCTGTGCTCGGCGCCCTTGTCACGCAGGCGGCAAACCCAGCACCATCGTTACAAGGTCTAGGGTTTTACAGGACTGCGGCCGGTCAGTTAGGCCGACATTATGTCGATGTTCTATCCATCCAGGTGTTTTTGTCATAACAGCAGTGCATAACCACCCTGGGCGTGAACGGCCTCCCGGCCGCGCGCTTGCGCTGCACTACAACGAGGAGTCAGGCATGGTTTGGCAACAGATCTACAACCCGGTAGGCAATATGGTGCTCTCCACCTTGCTGGCGGCGCTGCCAGTGGTAGTGATGCTGGTGGGGCTAGGGTTTCTCCACCTCAAGGCGCATATTGCGGCAGGGGCAGGCCTGGTCTGCGCACTGCTCATTGCGATTCTGGTCTATGGCATGCCGGCGGATATGGCAGGCCGTGCGGCGGTCTATGGCGGGCTCACAGGGCTGCTGCCGATTGGCTGGATCGTGCTCAACATCATCTTCTTGCACCAGCTGACGGAGCAGAACGGCAGCTTCAAGATCCTGCAGGACTCGATTGCCGGCATCACCGAGGACCGGCGCATCCAGCTGTTGCTGATCGCCTTTGCCTTTGGCGCCTTTTTTGAAGGTGCAGCAGGCTTTGGCACGCCGGTGGCGGTCACGGCGGCGATTCTGATCGGCCTGGGTTTTTCACCGCTGGCGGCCTCGGGCCTGTCGCTGATTGCCAATACCGCGCCGGTCGCCTTCGGCGCGCTGGGCACACCGGTGATCACCCTGGCCAAGGTCCATGGCTATGACCTGATGGAGGTGACCGCGATGGTGGGCCGCCAGCTGCCCTTTTTCTCGGTGCTGGTGCCCTTCTGGCTGATCTGGGCCTTTGCCGGCCGCAAGGCGATGGTGGAAATCTGGCCTGCCATCCTGGTCACCGGCCTGTCGTTCGCGATCCCGCAGTACCTGGTGTCCAACTTCATTGGTCCGGAGCTGGTGGACATCATTGCCGCCATCGTATCGATGGCCTGCCTGATCGGCTTCCTGCGCGTATGGCAGCCCAAGAACATCTGGCGCAGCACCTCGCTCAAGAGCCGCGATACCAGCGAGGACACGACTGCTAAACCACGCGCCGTGGTGGCGCATGCCCGCGCCGATGTGATCCGAGCCTGGACGCCCTGGGCCATCCTGACCGTGTTTGTGTTCATCTGGGGCCTGCCTCCGGTCAAGGCCGCGCTCAACGGCCTGTTTGCACCGTCCTTCCCGATGACCGGCCTGCACAATATGATCGAGAAGGTGCCGCCCGTCGTGCCCCAGCCCACCAAGGAAGGTGCGGTCTATGTGCTCAACCTGCTATCGGCCACAGGTACCGGCATTCTGCTGTCGGCCATCGTCGGCGGCCTGGTGATGAAGTACAGCCCGCTGGGCCTCATCAAGCAGTTCTTCAAGACGATCTGGCTGGTGCGCTTTTCGCTGTTGACGATTGTGCTGATGCTGGCCCTGGGCACCCTCACCCGCTACTCCGGCACCGACACCACCCTGGGCCTGGCCTTTGCCAACACCGGCGTGTTCTACCCCTTCTTTGGCACGATGATGGGCTGGCTGGGCGTGGCGCTGACGGGTTCGGACACAGCATCAAACGTGCTGTTTGGCGGCATGCAGAAGGTCGCTGCCGAGCAGCTGGGCCTGTCGCCCAACCTGATGGGCGCGGCCAACAGCTCGGGCGGCGTGATGGGCAAGATGATCGATGCCCAGTCCATCGTCGTGGCCTCCACCGCCACCCGCTGGTTCAACCATGAGGGCGACATCCTGCGCTATGTGTTCTTCCATTCGGTCGCGCTGGCCACCTTGGTGGGCATCTTTGTCACCTTGCAGGCCTATGTCTACCCCTTCACCTTGATGGTGGTGAAGTAAGAAAAGCAAAACGGGGCTCCCTGAGGAGCCCCGTTCACCGGATGCCGTCTGTTAAACGGCAGGGACCGCAGGGTTCAGGCTGTACAAGCCGGTGATGCTGGCCTGGCCCAGCACGGAGGCCTGGGCCAAGGCCGCGCGCACCCGGGCGCCGGTCAGTTCGCCCTCGATGGCCAGGGTCGGCGTGGCCAGCGCATACACCGTGAACACATAGTGGTGTACCAGGCTGTCGTTCCACGGTGGGCAAGGGCCGTCATAGCCGTAGTACTGGCCTTGCATTTGCGCATCACCGGCAAACCAGCCGGTGTAGTCGTTGATGCCATGGCGCAGGCCCTGGGGCGCCTCCGGGCCGGGCTTGCCATGGGCGGTGATGCCATCCGAATGCGCGCCGGCGGCGATCTCGGTGGTGGTGGCCGGAATATCCAGCAGCAGCCAGTGGTAGAAATCCACCCGGGGCAGGTCGGCTGGCACCGTGCGGCCTTCCTGGTTCACATCGTCGCCCCGGCTGGGCACATCCGGGTCATGGCAGACGATGACAAAGGACTGCGTGCCGGCCGGCACATCGCGCCAGGCCAGTTGCGGATTGCGGTTGGTCGACAGCAAGACATGGGCTGTCGCATCGGGCACGGCAAAAGCGAACTCGCCAGGAATCGCCTGGCCGTCTTGGAAGCTGTGGCTGCTGAGCTGCATCTGATAAATCCTTTGCGGGTATAAAAAAAGCCAAAGGGCCTCGACCGGAGTCGGCGCACTTTGGCAAATTCTAGATTGCTGCCGCGCAGCTGTCAGTCAGCCAGCATCTGACACGCGAAGCTCAATGTCCGCCGATATAAGCAAACTTGAATACGAACAGCGCTGCAATGATCCAGACCATCCAGTGCACCTCGCGGGCGCGGCCGGTGAACAGCTTGATGGCCGCGTAGGAGATAAAACCAAAGGCCAGGCCGTTGGCGATGGAGTAGGTAAAGGGCATCATCACGGCGGTGATCGCGGCGGGAATCGCCTCGGTGGTATCGGCCCAGTCCACCTCGGTCAGCTCCTTGAGCATCAGGCAGGCCACAAACAGCAGCGCGGGTGCGGTGGCGTAAGCGGGCACCGAGCCGGCCAGCGGCGCGATAAACAAGCAGGCCAGGAACAGCACGGCAACTGTCACGGCGGTCAGGCCCGTGCGGCCACCGGCTTGCACACCCGAGGCGCTCTCGACATAGGCGGTTGCGCTGGACGTACCCAGCAGCGAGCCGGCAAAGATCGCGCCACTGTCGGCCAGCAGCGAACGGTGAAAGCGCTCCATCTTGCCGGGCACCAAGAGGCCGGCGCGCTTGGCCACGCCCATCAAGGTGCCGGTGGCGTCAAACAGCTCCACCAGAAAGAACACCAGCACCACGTTCAGAAAACCGGTGGACAGCGCGGTCTTGATATCGAGCTGCAGGAAGGTCGGCGCAATCGACGGTGGCGCCGAGAACACGCCCTGGAACTGGTTGCCGCCAAAGATGAACGAGGCGACAGTGACGGCCAGAATGCCGATCAAGATAGCGCCAGGTACCCGCAGCCGGTCCAGCACCACGATCAGGAAAAAGCCCAGCGTGAACAGAATCACCGACGGCGAATGCAGATCCCCCAAGGTCACCAAAGTAGCCTTGGATTCCACCACCACACCGGCGCTCTTGAGCGCAATCAGCGCCAGAAAGAGACCGATACCGACGGTGATGGCCACGCGGATGGAAGGCGGTATGCCGTTGATGATCTGGTCGCGGATGCGAAAAATGGTGACCAGCAAAAACAGGCAGCCCGAGACAAACACGGCTCCCAGCGCCGCCTGCCAGGTGTAGCCCATGCCCAGCACCACCACATACGCAAAATAGGCGTTCAGCCCCATGCCGGGCGCCACCGCAATCGGGTAGTTGGCATACAAGCCCATCAGCACCGAGCCCAGCGCCGCTATCAGGCAGGTGGCCACAAACACCGAGCCCTTGGGCATGCCCGCATCCCCCAGGATGGAGGGATTGACGAACATGATGTAGGCCATCGTCAAAAAGGTGGTGATCCCCGCCAGCACCTCGGTCCGCACCGTCGTGCCGTGCTCTCCGAGCTTGAAGTATCTGTCCAGCGCGCTCATGGCTGCTCCTCGTGGTTATGCATCGTTAATGGGAAGCTGATTTCTATCGAAGGCGGCGAGTATCGCAGTTGCGGGCGCAACATGCCCGGCACCACCGTCAAAGTCTTGTCTGCACGGCCGCGATGGCGTCCAGCACCGCCTCGGCCGTAGCGGGTGCCCGCAACGGCGGGCAGCAGCCGGTCGCGCCGGTAGCAGCCACCGCATCGCGGATCGCAAAGAACACCGAGAACGGCAGCAGCAGCGGCGGCTCACCCACCGCCTTGCTGCGGTGGATGCTGTCATGCGGGTTGGCGCCGTCAAACAGCTGCACATTCAGCACCGGCGGGCAGTCGTTGGCGGTCGGGATCTTGTAGGTGCTGGGGGCATGGGTCATCAAGGCCCCCGTCTTGGGGTGCCAGACCAGCTGCTCCATCGTGAGCCAGCCCATGCCCTGGATAAAGGCGCCCTCCACCTGGCCAATGTCCACGGCCGGGTTCAGCGACTGGCCCACATCATGGATCACATCGGCGCGGAGCAGCTTGCTCTCGCCCGTCAAGCTGTCCACCACCACCTCGCTGACGGCCGCGCCGTAGGCAAAGTAAAAGAAGGGCCGACCGCGCATCGCTGCCCCGTCCCAAGACAGGCCAGGCGTCGCATAAAAGCCGTCGGACCAGAGCTGCACCCGCTCCAGATAGGCCTGCTTGACCAGCGCGGCAAAGCCCAAGGTCTGGCCGGCACAGTGCACCTCGTCGTTCACAAAGCGCACCGATGCCGGGTCCGCCCCATGCTGGGCCGCCAGGCAGGCGGCCAGGCGCTCGCGGATCTGGCGCGCTGCATCTTGCGCGGCCTTGCCGTTCAGGTCGGTACCGGTCGATGCGGCGGTGGCGGAGGTGTTGGCCACCTTGGTCGTGTCGGTGGCGGTCACCCGCACCCGCTCAAAGGCCACGCCCAGCTCATGCGCCACCACCTGGGCCACCTTGGTGTTCAGGCCCTGGCCCATCTCCGTGCCGCCGTGGTTGACCAGGATGGAGCCATCGTTGTAGACATGGACCAGCGCGCCGGCCTGGTTGAAATGCTTGACGTTGAAGGAGATGCCGAACTTGACGGGGGTCAGCGCCAGGCCGCGCTTGAGCACCGGGCTGCTCGCATTGAAGGCCTCCACCTGCGCGCGACGGGCGCGGTAGTCGCTGCGCGCCTCCAGCTGCTCCACCAGTTCATGGATGATGTTGTCGTCGACCTCTTGGCCGTAGGGCGTGCACTGCCCGCTGTCCTTGGCATAGAAGTTGGCGCGGCGCACATCGAGCGCATCCTTGCCCAGCTGCCGCGCGATGCCGTCCAGGATGTTCTCCATCACGATCGCGCCCTGCGGCCCGCCAAAGCCGCGAAAGGCGGTATTGCTCTGGGTATTGGTCTTGCCCATAAAGCCGCGCATGCGCACATTGGGCAGCCAGTAGGCATTGTCGAAGTGGCAGAGCGCACGGGTCATCACCGGCGCCGACAGATCGGCCGAATGCCCGGCCCGCGACACCATGGTCACCTCGGCGCCCAGAATGCGGCCGGCCTCGTCATAGCCAATGTCGTACTCGTACCAAAAGCAATGGCGCCGGCCGGTGACCATAAAGTCATCGTCGCGGTCCAGCCGCAGCTTGACGGGCCGGCCCAGCTTGCGCGCCGCCACCGCTGCCACGCAGGCAAACAGCGCTGATTGGGATTCCTTGCCGCCAAAGCCTCCGCCCATGCGCCGGCATTCCACATGCACTGCATGGGCCTGCACCCCCAGCGCATGCGCCACCAAGTGCTGCATCTCGCTGGGGTGCTGGGTGGAGCACAGCACATGCATGGCGCCGCCCTCCTTGGGGATCGCATAGCTGATCTGGCCTTCCAAGTAGAACTGCTCCTGGCCGCCCACCTCCCAGGTCCCCTGCAAGCGGTGCGGGGCCTGGGCAATGGCTTGGGGGGCGCCGCCGGTATCGGTCTCGCGCAGCAGCTGCATCGGCGGCACCACATACTGGCCCAGCGCATGGGCCTGCTGCGGCGTCAGCACCGGCTCGGCCTCTTCCACCTTGGCCAGCTTGCGGGCCAGTGCGGCCACGCGCCGTGCGGTTTGCCGGTCGCGGGCCAGCACTGCAAACATCGGCTGGCCCAGGTAGCGGATCTCGCCATCGCAGAGGATGGGGTCGTCATGGATGATGGAGCCGCAGTCATTGACGCCGGGAATATCGGCCGCCGTCAGCACCGCCACCACACCGGGCTGGGCGCGCAGCGCGTCCAGATCCAGCGACAGCAAACGGCCATGGGCCACGGGCGACAGGCCCAGTGCGCAGTGCAGGCTGCCGGCCAGCTCGGGCATGTCATCGATGTAGGCGGCCTCACCGGCCACATGCCAGGCGGCAGACTCATGGCTGCGGCTGATGCCGACCTGGTGGCCCTGCTGGCGGGCCTTGGCTTCCTGCGCCACATCGATGCGCGCCTTCTGGTTGTCGCGGTAATCGGCAAAGGCTTCGGCGCCAGCCAGTACATGCTTGGGGATGGAGGTGTTCATATCAGGCTCCTGTGGCTGCGGCCTCTGGGGCCTGGGCGCTGCTGACCAGGTGCGGCATGGCGGCCCAGACACTGGTGGCATCGGCAGCCAACGGAGCATCGGCCCGGGTCTCCAGCCACAGGCGCTGCAGCAGGTTCTGCGCCACCTTGAGGCGGTAGGCCGCGCTCGCCCGCATATCGCTCATCGGTTGAAAGTCTTCCGCCAGCGCTGCCTGGGCGCGCTGCACGGCCTGCGCCGTCCAGGCCTGGCCCAGCAGCGCAGCTTCGGCCTTGGCGGCGCGGCGCACCGTGGCCGCCATGCCGCCAAAGGCCAGGCGCACGGTCTCCACCTGGCCCCGGGCATCCAGCTGCAGCGAGAAGCCCGCGCACAGCGCCGAGATGTCGCAGTCAAAGCGCTTGCTGATCTTGTAGGCCCGCACCTGGCGTGCCTGCACCGCCAGCGGCACCCGCAGGCCCTGCACCCACTCGCCGGGCTCCAGCTGGTTCTTCATGTAGTCCACATAAAAATCGGTCAGCGGCATGCGCCGCAGGCGCTCGCCCAGGCGCAGCTCGATCTCGGCATCCAGCGCCATCAGCACCGGCGGGGCATCGCCAATCGGCGAGCCATTGGCCACATTGCCGCCCATGGTGCCGGCATGGCGCACGGGGGGCGATGCAAAGCGCAGCCAGACCTCCGTCAGCGCCGGAAAGCGCTGGGCCAGCGCGGCCCAGGCGGCCTCCAGCGAGGCGCCCGCGCCAATGCAGAGCATGCCATCGCGCTCTTGGATGCGGCGCAGCTCCGCCACCCGGCCAACCGCAATCAAATCGCCCAGCGGCCGGAACTGCTTGTTGATCCACAAGGCCACATCGGTGGTGCCGCCGATCAGGCGGGCATCAGGCAGCGCGGCGCGCAGCTGGGCCAGGCTGTCGATGCTGGCCGGCGCATGGAAGTGCTGGGGCTGGCCGCTGATGGGGCGGTAGGCATAGCTCCAGTCGGCATCGCTGCGCAGCGACTGCAAGGCAGTCACCACCGGCGCTGCATCCAGCTGGCGGGCGGGCAAGTCCAGCATCTGCTGGCCGGCGTCCAGAATGGGCCGGTAGCCGGTGCAGCGGCAGAGGTTGCCGCTCAGTGCATCGGCCAGCTGCTGGCGCGTGGGCGCGGCACCCTGCTGTGCCTGCTGCCGCTCATACACAGACCACAGCGACACCACAAAACCAGGGGTGCAAAAGCCGCATTGCGAGCCATGGCAGTCCACCATGGCCTGCTGCACCGGGTGCAGCGCGCTGCAGGGCTGGCCGGCATCCTTGGGCCGGCAGCTGGTCTTCATGTCCTCGACGGTGAACAGCGCCTTGCCATGCAGGCTGGGCAGCAGCTGGATGCAGGCATTGACGGTCTGCAGCTTGAGGCCTTGCACGGCCTGCGGATCGCCCGGCTCCGCCAGCTCGGCCAGCATCACCGTGCAGGCGCCGCAATCGCCTTCGTTGCAGCCTTCCTTGGTGCCCGTGCAGCGCGCGTCCTCGCGCAGCCAGTCCAGCACACTGCGTGTGGGGGCCAGGCCTTCAACTTCGGTGATACGGCCTTGGTGGTAGAAACGGATGGCTTGTGGGGCGGTCATGGGGCTCATGGTGGGGCTCGGTCGCGCATTGCCGCGCCGGTCTGCAAAACTGTGTACAAGCGTAGTGTGCCGCGCAGCGCCAGCCATAACAAGCCAGCGATAGGCGCTATGGTGCAGCGCATATATTTTTGGGTTTACCCGCATATCCCGGCGCTGCAAAAGCGTAAGCAATGGTCGCGACTTGCGGGTTTACCAGCGCTGTGGCCGGGGCAAGCAGGTATATTGCCTGGATGATGTTCCGCCGCCCCCTCCCCGCGATGCGCCAGCTCGCCACCGCCGCCAGCCTGGGCCTTGCCGCCTTCGCCGTTTTTGCCCAAACCAGCGCACCGCAAGAGCCGCCGAATCTGAGCGAGGCCGAGTTCCAGTCCTGCCTGAGCGAGCTGCGCAGCAGCAAGGCCTTTGCCGCCATCACCCCCGCCACCTTCAGCCAGTACACCGGGCAGCTCCAGCCCGATGCGACCGTGCTGCCCCTGCTCAACCGCCAGCCGGAGTTCACGATGCCCGTCTGGGATTACATCGCCGTGCTGGTCGATGAGCAGCGCGTGGCCGAAGGCCGCGCCGCCTATGCCAAGTGGAAGGACACCCTGGACAAGATCGAACAGAGCACGGGCGTATCCCCGCAGATCGTCATCGGCGTCTGGGGCGTGGAGAGCAACTTCGGCCAGAACCTGGGCGGCCGCTCCCTGGTGCAGTCGCTCGGCACCTTGTCCTGCTTTGGCCGCCGCCAGGCTTACTTCCGGGGTGAGTTCGCCAGCGCGCTGCGTATTCTGCAAGAAGGCCATATTGCCGAATCCAAGCTGGTGGGCTCCTGGGCCGGTGCCTTTGGCCAGACCCAGTTTATGCCCTCCACCTTCTTCCGCAGCGCTGTGGACTTTGACGGCGATGGGCGCCGCGACATCGTCGACAGCGTGCCCGATGCGCTGGCCTCGACCGCCACCTTTTTGAAGAACGCCGGCTACCGCCCGGGCCAGCCCTGGGGCTTTGAGGTGAAGCTGCCCGGCGGGTTCAGCACGGCAGATGCCGGCCGCAAGAACAAAAAGCCGCTCGCCTTCTGGCGCTCGGCCGGTGTCACCCTGGTCAATGGCGATCCGCTGCCGGATTCGCTGCCATCGGCTGGCCTGATGATTCCCGCCGCCGGTGGCCCGGCCTTCCTGGTGGGGCGCAATTTTGATGCGCTCTACAGCTACAACGCCTCGGAAAACTATGGCCTGGCCATTGCCCAGCTGTCCAATCTGGTGGCCGACACCCAGCAAAGCCAGATCAGCTTTGTCACCCCTTGGCCGACCGATGACCTGGGCCTGTCGCGCGCCCAGAACAAGGAGCTGCAGCAGGCGCTGCTGACCCGGGGTTATGCGATTGGCGAGCCCGATGGAATGATCGGGGCCAAGACGCGTGAGGCCATCAAGGCCGAGCAAAACCGCCTGGGCATGAAGGCCGATGGCCGCGCCGGCCAAAAGCTGCTGCGCGCGCTCGCCAACTGATCACGCTGGAGTTACCCCATGATCGTCACGACCACACCCAGCATTGAAGGCAAGCGCATCAGCCGCTACTGCGGCATCGTCAATGGCGAGGCTATCTTGGGCGCCAACTTTTTCAAGGACTGGTTTGCCGGCATCCGCGACATCGTCGGCGGCCGCTCGGGCACCTACGAGAAAGAGCTGCAAAAGGCCAGAGACATTGCACTGACCGAGCTGCAGGAGCGCGCCAAGGCGCTGGGCGCCAATGCCGTCGTCGGCATCGACCTGGACTATGAAGTGCTGGGCAAGGACAACGGCATGCTGATGGTCTCCGCCAGCGGCACCGCCGTCGTGGTTGATTAAGAAGCCGCTGTCAGCGCAGCAGCTGCCTCATTGCAGGCAGCTGCTGCATCCTTAACGCTTGGAGTGCTTCACGCCAGCGCCGCGCACTTCCAGGCGGATGCTGTCCAACACCTCGCCTTGCGCATTGACCAGCTCCACCTGGTGGCGGCCCGGCCAGGGCAGCCAGGCCCAGCGGGCGCCCCTTGCTACATCCTTGCCATCGATGCGCCAGCGCGCAGCGGCTGAATCAGCGACTAACTGCAGGCGCTGGCGGTCGGGTGGAATGTCCGGGTCTACCGCGACAATCGTGCCGTTAGCAGGGGCCAAGATGCGCACAGCGGGCGGTGCGGCAGAGCCATTGGCATCAGCAGATCGCCCAGCCAGGCTGCGGCCGCCCACCATTTCATCGACCCCGGTCGCCTGGCCATCGAGCGCAAAGCGTGGCTGCGCGGTGCCGGCCAAAAACCATTCTTCACGCCGCGCTTCCAGCGGAAAACCGGCCCCGGATTGGCCAGCAGGCGCCGCTCCAAAATCCACCCACTGCGCGCGCAAATCTGCCGGCGGCTTGGGCGCGCGGCTGGGCTGGCCCTGGTGCAAAAAGGCCATGATGCTGGCCCACACGGGCGCTGCACCGCTGGTGCCGCTGACCGAATGCATGGCCTCGCCGCTGGCATTGCCAATCCAGACGCCGACCGTGAAGCGGTCTGACCAGCCAACGGCCCAGTTGTCCCGCATGTCCTTGCTGGTGCCGGTTTTGACGGCTGCCCAGCTGCGTGTGCCCAGCACGCTGTCCATCCCAAAAGTGCGCACGCGGGCATTGCCATCGGCCAGCATATCGCCCACCACATAAGCCGCACCCGCATCCATGGCCTGGCGGAACTGCGGCTTGCCGCCACGCGCATAGGCCACCGGGCTGTAGCGCCCGCCATTGGCCAGCGCGCGGTAGGCATTGGTCAGCTGTACCAGCGGAATATCGGGGCTACCCAGCGCCAGGCTGTAGCCAAAATAGCTACCGCTCTCGCGCATCGGCATGCCCAGGCGCACCAGCTGGTCAAAGAAATCATCCACCCCGACCATCACCAGGGTGCGCACCGCCGGCACATTCAGCGACGCGCCGAGCGCCGTGCGCACCGACACCCAGCCCTTGAAGCTGCGGTCGTAGTTCTGCGGAATATAGAGGCCGCTGGCCGTCGGGATACGCGCTGGCGAATCCTCGATCAGCGACGCCGCCGTCAGCTTGTGCTCGGCAATCGCCTGGCCATAGAGAAAGGGCTTGAGGGTAGAGCCCGGCTGGCGTGGCGCCAGCACCGCATCCACCGCCTGCGCCTGGCTCAGTGCGCCCGATGAGCCCACCCAGGCGAGCACTTCACCGCTAGCGTTGTCCAGCACCAGCACGGCGCCGTCTTGTACATTGCTGCCCTGCAAGGCCTGCAGGTGCTGGCCCAGGCTGTCTACCGCAAAGCGCTGCAAAGGTGCGCTCAAGGTGGTGCGCAGGCTGGCGGCTGCCGTCTGCTTGCTGGCAGCGCCGGAGGTAGCTTGCCGCGCCTCACGCAGCGCAATGCGGCTGAAGTGCGGCGCAATGCCTTCGCTGGCATCAAAGGCGCGTTTTTTCAGTGCAATCTCGGTGAAAAACACCACTGCTTCGCAGTCCACTTTCGGGTCGCGCCGCATCTCCTTGAGCACGCCGCAGGCGCGCTGGCCCACTTGGGCGGGCCGCGCATTGGGCGCACGCACCAGTGCGGCGGCCACCGCTGCCTCGCGGTCATCCAGGCCATGCGGGGCCTTGTCAAACAGGGTGCGCGACAGCGCATCAATGCCCACCAGCTCGCCCCGGAAAGGCACCAGGTTCAGGTAGGCCTCCAGGATCTGGGTTTTCTGCCAGCGTCTATCCAGCACCTGGGCAGCCACTGTCTGGCCCACCTTTTGCACCACCGAGCGGCCGCCATTGCTGCGGCGCCAGTCGCCATCGAGCAGGCCCGCCAGCTGCATGCTGATGGTGCTGGCCCCGCGCGTGCGCTGGTTCCAGAGGTTGCCCCAGGCAGCGGAGGTCACGGCGGCCCAGTCCACCCCGGCGTGCTCATAAAAGCGCTTGTCCTCGCTCAGCAGCATGGCGGTGCGCAGCGCGGCCGATACATCGCCCAAGGCCACCCAGTCGCCCCGGCGCACGGTGCTGTCGGTGCGCACCCGCTGCAGCAGCTCGCCTTCGCGCGACAGCACGCGCGTCTCCGACGAGCTGAAATCCTGCCGCACCTCGCCATAGCTGGGCACAGCCTGGGCCAGTGGTGCATGCACCAGGCAGGCCAGGGCCAGCAGCCGCCAGCGGGCTATAGCGCGTAGCCTCATGGTGCGACGGGCACAACCGTCACCTTGGGATTCGGTGCCATGCCAAACATCTCGGGCGCATACAGCGCCTCGACGCGGGTCGATGGCAGCGCAAACTCTCCCGTGTTGTTGACCCGGTAGCTGTACTGCAGGCTGAGCTTGCCCTGCGGCAGGTAGCCGTAGTAGGCGCGGTAGCTCTCGAACGACCGCTCCTCAAACGCCTTCCAGCCCCAGCCGGTCGATTTCTCGCCCGCGGTGGACAGTGCCGAATCCCGGCCCAGGCCGCTGCCCAGGATGGTGGCGCCACCCGGGATCGGATCGGTGATCGCCACCCAGGTCATATTGGCGCTGGCGTTCACCTCCAGGGTCACGCGTAGCACATCGCCCCGGGTGTACTGGCCAGCGGGCAGGTTCTTGTTGGCCTGCTCCACCGCCACCACCGTTTTGCTGATGGTGTAGCCCGCCGACAGCGGCTGCTTGAGCGGCACCGCAGCCTGCGACTGCACCGTCAACCAAGGCTTGCCGGTGCCCTTTTGCTGCACCTTCAGGCTCTGGTTGCCACTGGCCCAGGGCAGGTCGATGGTGTTGTTCAGCCACTGCGCCACCTGCTCGGTCGGGCCGGGCATGCGCTTGCCGCCTTGGGCCAGCAACTTGATGGCGTCTTGCGCCTTGGTCACGCGGCTCCAGTCCACCGTGCCAGACTTGCCGGCCATGCTGGCCTCGGTCGTGCCGGTCACCGGGATCGACTCATAGGTGCGCGAGAAGCGCTCCAGCGCCAGCGCGCCCCAGAGGTTGGCCGTGGTCGTCGTCCAGGCACCACTCTTTTGGCGGCTGATAAAGCTGCTGGCCAAGCGCGGCATGTCGTCCTTCCAGGCTGGGTCGTCCATCACCACCAGCAGGAAACGCGCCAGGGTGGTATCGCCGTTTTGCATCAGCCACCACCAGTAGTCGTTGTTCTCGTTGGCGAACAGCACCTTGGTGCCCTGGTAGCTCAGGCGCGCGCGCAGGATCTGGTTGGCCTCTTCCATCAGCTTGCTGCGGTTGGGCGCATCCTTCATATGGCCCAGGATCGACAGCCAGTCCACCACGCTCTGGGTAGGCCAGTCGTTGGGCGCAATCTGGATGCTGGTCAGCATGCGCGGCTGGGCCTTGCCATAGAGCGCCAAGGCGTTGATGGCAGCGAGCTTGCGCACTTCCAGATCGGAGCGAGGGCTCCAGAACTTGCGCTCGATGCGGCCATCGATGAAGCGGGCCAGCGCGTCTTGCATGCGGCCCAGCGGCGCTGCGGGGATCGCAAAGGCCGGGTCAATCCGCTTCATCTCGAAAGCGGCCTGCAGCAAATGGGCGGTCAGCGCATCGCTGCCGGTGTTGCTGCTGCCCGCTTGCGGCGGGAAGTAGTTGGCCAGGCCATCGCCATCCAGGTAGGTGGGCAGGCGCTCCATCGTGCTCTTCCACAGCGCTGCATCCTGCATGCCGATGGATTTGCTCGTGGTCTGCTCCAGGCAGGCGTAGGGGTAGGCACGCCACCAGTCACGCACACCCGGCAGGCCTTCGGCCAGGCGCGGCACCAGCGACAGCTTGAGGCCACCCCGGCCGGGCAAGGCATCGGCCGGTGCGCTGACGGGCATATCGAGGCTGCCGTCCAGTTGCACCAGGGTCGCTTGCAGGGTCTCCACCGCCACAGCGGGCACCACGCGCTGGCTCACCTTGAGCGCATCGGCGGCATCACTTTGCTTGTCCTTGGCGCTGATCTCCCACAGCAGCTCGCCCTGGCGGCTTTGCGACATCTCGGCCGGTGCCGTCACGCTCCAGCTCACGGTGCGGGCCTCGTTGGCGGCGATCTCCACCGTCTGCGGCTCCAGCTGCAGCAAGGTCGCCTTGGGGGTGACCAGCACCTGCATGGGCTTGTTGGTGGTGTTGCGCAGGGTGACCTGGGCGTCATAGCGGTCACTATCGCGCACCAGCGGCGGCAGGCCGCTGATGATCTGCAGCTCCTGCGAGGTGCGGATCTGCGTGCTGCCAGTGCCAAACAGCTCCAGCCCGCTCTCGGCCACGGCTACGATCTTGAAGCTGGTGAGCGCGTCGTTGAGCGGCACATCCACCTCGGCGCGGCCGTTCGCATCCAGCACCACATTGGGCTGCCACAGCAGCAGGGTGTCGAGCAGCTCACGGGTCTGGCCATTGCCACCGCCGCCGCCCGCCGCCACCGCCTTGCGGCCATAGTGGCGCCGGCCAATGATCTCCATCTGGGCGGTGGAGGTCTCCACGCCCCAGGACCGCTTTTGGTACATGGCTTCGAGCAGCGCCCAGGTGTCATTGCTCTTGAGCTCCAGCAGCGCCTGGTCCACCGCGGCCACCGACACGGCAGCACCTGCAGCTGGCTTGCCATTAGGCAGCTTGGCTTCGATGGTCACCTTGGCAGTGTTGCGAATGCGGTAGTTTTCCTTGTCGCTCTTGACGGTCACGGCCAGTTGGCGGTCGGCAATGCCGACACGGATCTCGGCCGCACCCAGGCGGTAGGCAGGCTTGGACAGGTCCACCAGGGCCGTCGGGGCCACATATTCCTTGCCCTCGTACCAGAACGAGGTCCACCATTCACGCGGCGATTTGAAGCCCCAGGTGAAGAAGCTGTACCAAGGCACTTCGCGCAGGCGGCCACGCAGGGCCATCACGCTGACATAGACATTCGGGCCCCAGCCCTCTTGCACCTTCAGGCTGACCGTGGGGTCGTCGCCGCGCAGGGTGATGACCTGGCTGGACAGCACGCCTTCACGCTCCACCGTCACCAGCGCCGTCGCTTCGCGGAAGGGCATGCGCACCTGGAAGCGTGCGGTGTCGCCCACCTTGTAGGATTTCTTTTCCGGCAGCAGGTCCATGCGGTCGGTGTCTTCACCGCCAAACCACAGCTCGCCCTGCTTGGTCACCCAGACCGAGGTCGCAGCCTTGGAGCTGCGGTTCTTGTCATCGGTCGCCTCGGCGATCAGCTCGGTCTCGCCGCCTTCGTTCAGCTGGGTGTCGCAGGCCAGCAGGCCCTTGGCATCGCTCTTGCCACTGCAGACAATGCCCAGGTCCTTGTAGCTCTCATGGTTCTCGTAGCTGTAGAAGCCGCCGACCATGCGCTTGCGGGTGGAGGTGACCACACGCGCCACCGCGCGCACCTGCAGCTTGACGCCAGAGACGGGCTTGCCCGAGGGTGTCAGCGACAGTGCCTGGAAGCTCAGCTTTTTATCGGTAGAAGCCCAGTTCTCGGCCTTGATGCCGGCGACCACCGAGGCAGGCCAGATCACGCTGTGGTTGCTGATGGTCTGCACCTCACCATTGGGGTCGGAGAAGCTGGCCTCCAGCAGCAGATCCTGCGGCGCCACGGACGTAGGCACCTCCTCGATCACGGCCTTGCCCACGCCATTGGCGTCCAGGGTCAGCGCCAGCTTGTCGGCAATCACGCGGCGGTCATTGCTGTAGTCCTCGCCGTCGTTGCCCGCACCGGGCAGTTTGCGGCTCAGGTAAGGCCGGCCGAACGAGAACGTGTCGTAGTCCTCAAAGCTCACCGCATGCGACTGGATCGCGGCCGAGACCTTGACGGCCTCCTTGGCCGCTGCGCCACCCGACAGATAAGACAGCTGCACCTGCGCGCCCAGCTTGCCGGGTTGCACAATCGGTGCTGGCACATCGGGTGTCACACTGCCTTTGAACACCGGCAGCCGGTACTCTTCCACCCGGAACGAGGTGGTCTGCATCTCCATCGAGCCCCATTTGCCCTTGCCGCCCTTGAGGCTGATGCTGTAGCTGCCCAGCTTGGCCGATTTGGGAATCTTGAACTCCGACACCGCCGACAGGCCCTGGCCTGGGCGGTCCCAGCTGATGGGCAGCACAAACTCATCGTTGCTGCCCTGGTGGGTAATGACCACCTGGTTGGGCAACTGCTCCTTGCCGGGCAGGCCCAGGCCGCCCATGGTCTGGCTGCGGATCAGGTGCTTCATCGACACCGTCTCGCCAGCGCGCAGCAGGCTGCGGTCCAGCACCGTGTGGGCGATGACATCCTGCACGGGGCTGCTGTCGGTTTCCAGGTTGAAGCGCCAGCTCTCGATACCGCGTTGCCAATCGCTCCAGACAAAGGCCATGTCCTGCTTGCCGTCAACCGTGGCGCGGGCGCTCACAAAATAGGCCGAGTTGGTGTCGCTGTTGGCGCCAGCCTCGCAGCGCACCTGCGCCTGGGTGTCGAGCTTGTCAAAACGGGCCACGCCGTCCTTGTCCGTCGTGCCTTGTACCAAGGTCTTGCCATCGCAGGTGGAGATGCGCACCTGGGCATTGGCCACCGGCTTGCCCTTGTCCAGGCTGGTCACCCAGGCCATGGCGTTTTCGCGGCCGAGCTTGAAATGCACGCCCAAATTCGTCACCAACGCAGAGCTGCGCACATACATCACGCGGCGGGCGCTGTCGTAGTCCGTGTTCAGCAGCGCATCGCCCAGCATCGGCGAGGCGATTTCGACCACATGGAAACCGGTCTCCAGCGGAATGCCCACCACCTCGAAGGGGCGCGGGTCCTTGCTGTCGGTCTTGGGCAGGGCCAGCTTCTTGCCGCTGGCCTGGCCGTCGAGCAGCGAGAGCATGCGCGTCTCGACATTCTGTTTGTCACCATCGGGCAGCACATTGGGCAGCAGGCTCTTGCTATCCAGTGCGGCCTGTTTACGGCTGACCTGCCAGTTGTCCCAGCGCTGCAGCTTGCGGTACCAGCGGATGATGTCGGCATCGCTTTGCAGCTGCAGGGTCGAGACGGTGCCCTTGTCCTCAATCGACAGGCCCTGGATCTGCAGGTCTTGCTCCACATTGCGCAAGGTCACCGGGAACATGGCCGGGCCCTTGTCACCTTCGGCAAAGCGCTCGACCACGCCAAAGGGCGAGGCGGCAAATTTGGCCAGGGGCGGCATCAGGCCGCTTTGTACCTGCAGCGGGAACAGGTTGGCATTCGCCAGCGGCCGGTCGGATTCGTCCTTGAAGCCCTGGGGCAGGACGATGCGCATCGTCTCCTTCTCGCCAAACGGCGGCGCAAACTGCAGGCGGCTGACTTCGCTGTCATCGCCATCATCGGCAAAGCTGGCCTTGACCCGGCCCTTGGAAGTCTCCAGATAGATGCCTTCAGCCAGCTTGCGGTCCACCGAGGCGCTGAAGAACACATTGAGCGGGCGGATCGGTAGGCAGCCGGCTTGCGCATTGGCACGCTCGCAGCTGAACTCGGCCGTGAAGGGCGGGCGCACCTGGTAGTCAAAACGGCGTTCGCGGGTCTGTTTGACGCCGTTGTCCGTGCTCACCCCTGCACCCACCACCAGGCTCATCTGCGCGCCCTCAGGCAGCGCGCGCTGGCATTGCAAGGCCACATAGCGGCGCGGCTTTTGCTGCAGTGCATCGCGGCCAAACTGGCTTTGCATGAAATGGTCGGACTCCGAGGCATGCAAGAGCCGCACCGGAATGCGCTCGCCAATGCCCTTGACCGCGCACCAGCTGCTTTCTTCAACGCTGGAGGTCACCACATCGGCATTGAACTGCAGGCCAAAGAACTGGCGGCTGTCGAGCGCCTGGTAGCTGCCGGGCACAATGCGCGTCACCGATGGGCCACCGGTCGCAAAGCTGTATTTGGCAGCGCCCTTGACCGGCTCGCCAGCGGCATCCTTGAGGTTGGCGACCTTCTCGACCGTGCAGCGCACCCCTGGAGGTAGGTCATCGGCCAGGTCAAACACCCATTCACGGGGGCCCGTCCAGCGTCCTGTTCCCTGGCTCTGGGCCTGTTTGTTGTCGCAGTCCAGCTTGACCGGCGCGGCCGCGCGCAGATCACCCATCGGCACCACGGCCGCATCGAACTTGACGACTATTTGCCGGACCCGGGCTACCTCACCCTGCGGTGACACCGATGTGATAGTTGTGGCATGGGCCGACAGGCCCAGCGCTGCCCAGCCTGCGCCCGCCAGCCAGCGTTGTAATGTTGTATTCACGGAGCTCTCCCCTAGGATGGTGAGAGCGTACCAAAATTAGCCTGCCGGAGTGTGGGCTAGCCGCCCGGCGCTGGCCGGTGTTTCATTTGGCAACAAGATGAACCTATTGATGCGGCTTGCCGCTTGCCAAGGCGCTGCGCCTGGAGGCGCTGGTTCCCCCCTGCGCAGCGTTCAATGTCACTGCGGCTGAAAGCCGCTGTCGCGAATGATACGGGTCCACACCGCCGAATAGGCCCGCTCGCGCGCCAGCAGTTGCTCGGGCGTTATATAGCCCACGCTCAAGCCCATGCCCACCAGCTGCTGCTGCACATCGGGGGCGGCCACGGCCTTGGCAACCGCCTCCGATACCGCCTGCACCATGTCGGGCGGGGTGCCAGCTGCCGCATAGACACCGTAGTACGGCATATCTTCCAAACCTGGCAGACCGAGTTCGCTGAAGGTCGGCACATCGGGCAGGGCCTGCTGGCGCTTGCCGCCCAGCACCGCCAGCACCCGCACCTTGCCGGCCTTGTGGCTTTCGATAAAGTCCTGCACCGAGCCAATGCCGGCAGGGATCTGGTTGCCCATCATGTCGGCCAGCATCGGCGCGCTGCCCCGGTACGGCACAGAGACCAGATCGGTCTTGAAGCGCTGGTTGAGCACGCGCACCAGAAACTCCGGCGTTGATGCGGGCGCAGGGATGCCCACCGCGCTTTTGCCGCCCTGCTTTTTGAGCCACTGCAGATAGGCCTCGAACGTACGCACGCCCAGGCCTTCGGAGACGGCCAGCGCATTGACAAAGCTGGCAAACCCCGCCACTGGCACAAAGTCCGCATGCGGATCAAACCCCGGGCTCTTGACGACCTGGGGCAGGATGGAGATGGTGTGGTCGTGGGTGACAAAGAAGGTCGCCCCATCGGCCGGCGAAGCCTTGAGGATCTGCGCCGCAATCTGGCCGCCCGCGCCAGGTTTGTTCTCCACCACGACCGAGGTGCCCAGGCTGTCCTTCATCTTCTCGGCCAGCAGCCGCGCGATCACGTCGGTGCCGCCGCCGGGCGGGAAACCCACCAGCAGCCGCACTGGCTTGCCCTTGTTATAGCCCGCCGCCCAGCTGGGCACGGCCAGCCCCCCGGCCGCAGCGGCAGCCAGCAGTTGTTGGGAGAAATGGCGGCGGCTCAAGGACATGCTTAGCTTTCAGGTAGAAGGACGACAGGCCATTCAAGCAAGGCTTATGCCAGACGCACGCGGTGCTTGGCCAGCTGGGCACGCACCTGGACAGGCGCCGTGCCGCCCAGGGTATTGCGCGCATTCAGCGAGCCTTCCAGGCTCAGCGCCTCGAACACATCGGCGTCGATATTGGGGTTGAAGGCCTGCAGCTCGGCCAGTGGCAGCTCGGTCAGGTCCACGCCCTTTTGCGTGGCCAGCTTGACGGCATGCGCCACGGTCTCGTGCGCATCGCGGAAAGGCAGGCCCTTCTTGACCAGATAGTCGGCCAGATCGGTAGCGGTGGCATAGCCCTTCAGCGCAGCGGCACGCATATTGTCGGCATTGACGGTGATGCCGCCTTCCTTGGCGCCGGTCGCAGGGTTGACCTGGCCGCCGATCATCTCGGCGAAGATGCGCAAGGTGTCTTTCAAGGTATCCACGGTGTCGAACAGCGGCTCCTTGTCTTCCTGGTTGTCCTTGTTGTAGGCCAGCGGCTGGCCCTTCATCAAGGTGATCAGGCCCATTAGGTGGCCGACCACACGGCCAGTCTTGCCGCGGGCCAGCTCGGGCACATCGGGATTCTTCTTCTGCGGCATGATCGACGAGCCGGTGGTGAAGCGGTCGGCAATGCGCACAAAGCCAAAGTTCTGGCTCATCCAGATGATCAGCTCTTCAGACAGGCGGCTGATGTGGACCATGCACAGCGACGCCGCTGCGGTGAATTCAATGGCAAAGTCGCGGTCGCTGACGCCGTCCAGCGAGTTCTGCGACACGCCTTCCATCCCCAGGGTCTGGGCCACACGCTCGCGGTCCAGCGGGTAGGTGGTGCCAGCCAGCGCGGCAGAGCCCAGCGGCAGCACATTGACACGCTTGCGCACATCGAGCATGCGCTCGGCATCGCGCTTGAACATTTCCACATAGGCCAGCAGGTGGTGGGCAAAGCTCACGGGCTGGGCCACTTGCAGGTGGGTAAAGCCCGGGAGGATCACTTCGACGTTCTTCTCGGCCACTTCGACCAGCGACAGCTGCAGCTCACCCAGCAGGCCTTCGATCAGGTCGATCTCGCCGCGCAGCCACAGGCGCACATCGGTGGCGACCTGGTCGTTGCGGCTGCGGCCGGTGTGCAGGCGCTTGCCGGCATCGCCCACCAGCTGGGTCAGGCGCGCCTCGATGTTCAGGTGCACGTCTTCCAGGTCCAGCTTCCACTCAAAGCTGCCCGCCTCGATCTCCGAGGTGATCTGCGCCATGCCCTGCTCGATGGAGGCCAGGTCTTGCGCGCCGATGATGTTCTGGGCGCTCAGCATCTGCGCATGGGCCAGGCTGCCTTGGATGTCGGCCTGCCACAGGCGCTTGTCAAAAAACACGCTGGAGGTATAGCGCTTGACCAGATCGCTCATGGGTTCGGAGAACAGCGCCGACCAGGCTTCGGACTTGGAATCGAGCTGGTTGTGCGAAGGAGACGAAGCTTGTGGTGTAGACATGAAGGTCGCAATATTCGGGTTAAGCTGCCAGTTGCGCTGCGGAAACACAGCCCCCGGTGCTGTGCCTGTGGCCCGCCGAAGCCCTGGGCGAAAAACCCCGATTTTATCGACCCTGCACGACCATGCCAGCAACATCAACTAATCCTGCCCCGCGCGAAGCCATCGTCGGCACGGCCTATGTGTTTGATGCCTGCACTGCCAGCGTGATCGGCCGCACCGTGGCCCTGGTCGAGACCGTGGTGGCGATTGCCGCCGCCTTTGGCGCCAACGGCTTGGCCGATTGGTTCTTTCAGCTGGCCCTGCTCACCGCCGTGGTGCTGCCCGCCAGCCTGCTGTGGCTGGTGCTGGCCTGCCAGCAAAAAAAGCAGCTGCAGCGCTGCAGCACGCAGTTGCAGTACCTGGCCGGGGCCGCGCTGGGCGTGGCCTGCGGGCTGCTGGCGGCCATGCTGTACCAGTGGGCCACCTTGTCCGCACAAACCGCCTGGCTGGCCAGCGCCACGGCCGGCGGCTTTTTGGCGGCCATGGTGGTGGTGGGCCTGCAGTGGCGTGCCCAGGCCCGCACACCGGCAGCCACCACTGCCCGCCTGGCCGAGCTGCAGGCGCGCATCCGGCCGCATTTTCTCTTCAATGCGCTCAACAGCGCCATCGCATTGGTGCAGGACCATCCGCATAAAGCCGAGGCCATGCTGGAGGACCTGAGCGACCTCTTCCGCCATGCGCTGACCGAAAAGCGCGAGGCGTCGACCTTGGCCGAAGAGGTGATGCTGGCGCGGCGCTACCTGTCGATTGAGCAAATCCGCTTTGACGACCGCATGGCGGTGCGCTGGAACCTGGACTCGCGCGCCGACACCGCCACCGTGCCACCGCTGTTTCTGCAGCCGCTGGTGGAAAACGCCGTCAAGCATGGTATCGAGCCCAGCCACGGCCATGGCCGCATCAGCATTGCCACGCGCCGCCGGGGCAATATGGTGCAGATCCAGATCATCAACACCACACCGCGCCCCTTCAGCAGCCCGCAGCCCGAGCGCCGCGCCGGCACCGGCACGGCCGTGCTGAATGTGAAAAAGCGCCTGCGTCTGCTCTACGACCTGGAGTACGACTTCAAGGCCAGCAGCAAGGATGGCATCTACATGGTGCGCATCAGCATTCCGGCTTGAGCGGGTGCAAATACATGACGGCCGGTGTTGGCAGCCTGGCCCCGCCTCCGCTAGCATAGGCGCCCATGCGAGTATTGATTGTGGATGATGAAACCCTGGCCCGAAGCCGGCTGCGGCGCTTGCTGGTCGAGATGACCCCGGCACCCAGCGCCGTGCATGAGGCCGCCAATGTGCCCGAGGCACTGCGTGCCCTGGCCAGCGCGGCGGAGCTGGGCCAGGCCTTTGATGTGCTGCTGCTCGACATCCACATGCCCGGCCCCAGCGGCATGGACATGGCGCGCCAGTTGCAGGCCTTGCAGCCCGGCCCGGCCGTGGTGTTTGTCACCGCCCACCCCGAGCATGCGCTGAACGCCTTTGAAGTGAATGCCGCGGACTACCTGACCAAGCCGGTACGGCGCGAGCGCCTGGCTGCCGCGCTGCACAAAGTGGCCCTGGTCGCCCAGGCCCAGGCCTTGCGCCAGACACCCGCCCAGCCCGATCCCGAGCCGGATGCCGACAGCTTGCTGATCACCGACCGGGGCCGAAGCGAGCGGGTGCGCCTGGCCGACGTGCTGTACTTCAAATCCGAGTTGAAATATGTGACGGTGCGCACCGCCAGCCATGAATACCTGTGGTCCGGCAGCCTCAATGACCTGGAAACGCGTTTTGCCAAGCGCTACTTGCGCGTGCACCGCAATGCGCTGGTGGCGCCGGGGGCGATACGCTGCCTGGAAAAGGCCTACGAGGTTGACGATAGCGATGGCTGGCAGCTGCGCTTGTTCGGCATTGCCGATGTGCTGCTCGTATCGCGCCGCCAGTTACCGGTGGTGCGGGCCTTGCTGGCCAACAAGAGCCACCTGCGCGCCAGCGATTGACGAGGCCCGGCCCCTGGCCTGGCCTGACCTGGCCGGGCCGGGCGCCTTAGACTCGCTCAGTGCTTGTGGCCGTCGTGGTCACTATGGCCTTCATGCTGCTCTGTGCTTTCATGCGCATGGCCATGCTCATGGTCGCCATGCGCCCAGGTGCTGACCGCGCTGACGACAATCATGCCCACTGCCAGCCAGACCACCTGCTGCACCGTCTGCTTGGCCGACAGCTGGCGCTGCAGCTGAGGAATCAGATCGGCCAGTGCCACATAGATAAAGCTGCTTGACGCAACGGCCAGAAAGTACGGCAGAAATGCAGACAAGGAGCTGACCAGAAAATAGCCCACGATGCCGCCCAGGGCGGTGACTGCGCCGGCCAGCGACAGCTTGAGCAGCGCAATCTTGCTTTGGCTGCGGCCGCCATTGCCCGACAGCACCACCAGGTCACCCATGTGGTGCGGCACCTCATGGGCCAGCACCGAGATGGCCGCCACAATGCCCAGCCACATATCGGCCATGAAGGCCGAAGCAATCAAGATGCCGTCGCCAAAGCAATGCACGCTGTCGCCGGTCAGCAGTGACCAGCGGCCTGCGTTGTTGCTGTGCGTGTGACCGTGGTGGTGGTGGGCATGGCCATGTTGGCCATCGGCATGCGTAGCATCCGCAGGGTCGCCATGGGCATGGCCACGCTCTTCGGGCGGCGCATGGCGGTGCTCATGGCCGTGGTGCCAGAGCTCGGCCTTGTCCAGCAAAAAGAAAAATACAAGCCCCAGCAACAGCACCACAAACAGTGCCTTGGGGTTGATCTGGCTCTCAAAAGCCTCGGGCAGCAAATGCACAAAGGCAGTGGCAAGCAAGGCGCCAGCGGCCAGGCTCAGCAGGTGCTGGGCACCAAAACGGCTGCCCTGGCTGCCAATGCCGGTGCGCATCAGCGCAGCGGCCACCCAGACGCTGCCCAAACCAGCGGCCAAGGTCGCCAGCACAATCGCTATCAAAGTCATGAAACCATCCTTCAGCAGGGGCCGGGCTTAACCGATACGCCTTCTCCACGGGCCTGCAGGCTGCCCATGCAGGCAGCCGCCGGGCACCGCTGCCCCCTCAAACATGCCGCGCATGGTAGCACTTTGTTGCAACGCAGTTGCATTAACTGCCCCAAACCCTGTGCAGCTGACAGGGCTTGGGTCGGCGCTTGACGGCGCTTTAGTGCGCCTTTTCCCAGTTGGGGCCAAAGCCGATTTCGGCCAGCAAGGGCACGGCCAGATCTGCCACGCCGGCCATGATCGCCGGGATCTCGCTGCGCACCCAGTCTTGCTCGGTAGCAGGTAGCTCGAACACCAGTTCGTCATGCACCTGCATGATGACCAGCACATCCGGCTTTTCCGCATCGAGCTTGGCCTGCACGGCGACCATGGCCTTCTTGATCAGATCGGCCGCAGTGCCCTGCATGGGGGCATTGATGGCGGCCCGCTCGGCCGCTTTCTTGCGCGGGCCGTTGCCGCCATTGATCTCGGGCAGCACCAGGCGGCGACCAAACACCGTCTCGACATAGCCTTGCGTGTGGGCCAGCTCCACGGTCTGGTCCATATAGCGCTTGACGCCGGGGTAGCGCTGGAAGTACTTGTCGATATAGGCGGCAGCGGCCTTGGTCTCGATGCCCAAGTTCTTGGCCAGGCCAAAGCTGCTCATGCCGTAGATCAAACCGAAGTTGATGACCTTGGCATAGCGGCGCTGCTCGCTGCTGACCTGGTCCACCGCCACGCCAAACACCTCGGCGGCGGTGGCACGGTGAACATCCAGCCCGTCACGGAAGGCGTTCAGCAGTGCCTCGTCGCCCGAGAGGTGGGCCATGATGCGCAGCTCGATCTGCGAGTAATCGGCACTGGCAATCAGCTTGCCCTCGGGCGCGACAAAGGCCTCGCGGATGCGGCGGCCTTCGGCGGTGCGCACGGGGATGTTCTGCAGGTTGGGGTCGTTGCTGGACAAGCGGCCGGTGACGGCCACCGCCTGCGCATAGTGGGTATGCACGCGCCCATCGCTGGGCAAGGCCATCTGCGCGAGCTTGTCGGTATAGGTGCCTTTGAGCTTGGACAGCGAGCGGTGCTCCAGGATCTTGGCCGGCAGCGGGTAGTCCTCGGCCAGCTTTTCCAGCACTTCTTCGTCGGTGCTGCGCGCGCCAGTGGCAGTTTTCTTCACCACCGGCAGGCCCAGCTTGTCAAAAAAGATCTCGCCGAGCTGCTTGGGGCTGCTCAGGTTGAACTGCTGGCCGGCGATCTCATAGGCCTCTGCCTCCAGCGCCAGAATGCGCCGTCCCAGGTCGTTGCTCTGTCGCGCCAGCTCAGGCGCATCAATGCGCACGCCATTGCGCTCAATGCGGAACAGCGCCTCGCTGGTCTGCATCTCCAACGCATAGATATGCGCCAGGCCGGCGTTGGCCTCGATGCGCGGCCACAGCACGCGGTGCACATCCAGGGTCTGGTCCGAGTCTTCGCAGCTGTAGGCGGCGGCTTTGTCTACCGGCACCTGGGCAAACGGGATCTGGCCCTTGCCCTTGCCGCAGAGGTCTTCGTAGCTGATGCCCTTGCGGCCGGTGTGGCGCAGCGCCAGGCTGCCCAGGTTGTGGGGGCGGTCGGCCTCCAGCACATAGGACTGCAGCATGGTGTCATGCGCATAGCCTTGCACGCGGATGCCGTGGTTGGCCAGCACATGCTGGTCGTATTTGACGTGTTGGCCGAGCTTCTTTTTGCTGGCGTCTTCCAGCCAGGGCTTGAGCTTGGCCAGCACCAGGTCCAAAGGCAGTTGCTCGGGCACATCCAGGCCTTCATGGCGCAGTGGCACATAGGCCGCCTCGCCCACTTGCACGCTGAAGGAGATGCCGACAATGCGGGCCAGCATCTCGTCGAGCGAATCGGTTTCGGTGTCCAGCGCGGTCAGCTCTGCCATTTGCAGCTTGGTCAGCCAGGCATCTAGATCAGCCTCGGTCAAGATCGTGTGGTAGACCACATCGCGCTGCTGGGCCTCGATGGCGACCTCGGTCGCAGCAGCATCATCGCTGTCAAACAGCCCCGCCTGGCCGGCTGGGCTGTCGCCTGCCGCCTTTTTGGCTGCAGGTGCAGCAGCGGCCGAACCCAGCGACCGCGCCAAGCCCTTGAAGCCATATTGCTCATAGAACGGGGCCAGGCCAGTGGCATCGGGCTCGCCCAGGGTGATGCCATCGAAGGCGGGCAGGCCCTGGATGTAGTCGCCCAGCGCGCAGTCGGTCTTCATCGTCACCAACTGGCGGCTCAGCGCCAGCTGGCCGCTGGCGATCGCATCACGCAGGTTCTGACCGGCAACGCCCTTGATCGTGTCGGCTTTGGCAATCAACTGGTCCAGCGAGCCATGCTCCTCCAGCCACTTGGCAGCGGTCTTGGGGCCCACCTTGCTGACGCCGGGCACGTTGTCCACGGTATCGCCCACGAGGGCCTGGTACTCGACCATCTGCGTCGGAGGCACGCCAAACTCGGCGGTGACCCCGGCAACATCGCGGCGCTTGCCATTCATCGTGTCGATGATGGTCACATGCTCGTTGACCAGCTGGCTCAAATCCTTGTCGCCGCTGGAGACGATGACCTGGATACCCTGCTGCGAAGCCATTTGCGCCAGGGTGGCGATGACGTCGTCAGCCTCGACGCCGGGCACGGCCAGGATCTTCCAGCCCAGCAGCTGCACCACCTCGTGGATGGGGGCGATCTGCGAGCGCAGGTCGTCGGGCATCGGCGAGCGGGTGGCCTTGTATTCGGTATAGAGTTCGTCGCGGAAGGTCGGGCCGCTGGCGTCGAAAACACAGACCGCGTACTCAGCCTGTATGTCTTTGCGCAACGCCTGCATCATATTGATCATGCCCCGGATGGCTCCGGTAGCCGGACTGGCAGAGTCGCCGGGAACCGCACGGAGGTCGGGCATGGCATGGTAGGCACGGTACAGATAGCTGGAACCGTCCACCAGCACTAAAGTAGGAGGATTACGCATATTGACATTGTGCCCGGTACGCAAACACCGGGCGACAACTTACAATCGATCCATGCGCGCAATTACCACTTCTTTTATCGCCCAGGCCCTGGCACTGGTGCTGGCAGCCCCTGCGCTGGCCCAGCAAACCGCAGCCCCGGCTGAGCAGCCCGCCGCACAGCCGGCGGCCCCTGCCGACGCGGCGCCCGCCAACGACAAGTACAACCAGAAGGCCGAGTACATTCGCGTGGAAGACGCTGGCAGCCGCATTGACGAGGTGCGTATTGGTGGCCAGACCCAGAGCATCCATGTGCAACCCAAGGTGGGCAATATGCCGGCCTATGAGGTCAAGCCCACCGACGGCGCACGCAGCCGCCCTGATGGTTTTGGCGAGACCCAGAACAAGAAGCGCGTCTGGAACATCGGCAATTTCTGATCCAGATACCACAGCAATTAGCCTGTACTCACGCAGGCTTGCGATAATCGCGTCTTTGCTCCCGCCAGCATGCGGGCCAGGCCAGCCACTGAGGCTGGCCTTGTTTTTGTAGTGACGATATACATCCATGGCTGTTTTCACCGAAGTTTCCGACAAGGCTGCGAAAGCCTTGCTCAAACGCGTCCCGCTGGGCGATTTCGTCTCCTTGCGCGGTATTGAAGGCGGTATTGAAAACACCAACTACTTTCTGACCACCAGCCAGGGCGAGTATGTATTGACCCTGTTCGAGCGCCTGCGCGCCGACCAGCTGCCTTTCTACCTCTACCTGATGAAGCACCTGGCCAAGGCTGGCGTGCCCGTGCCCGAGCCCCAGGCCGATGGCAGGACCGGCGATATCCTGCTGCAGGTCGAAGGCAAGCCCGCCGCCATCGTCGGCAAGCTGCCCGGCAAGAGCCAGCTGGCGCCCCAGGCAGCGCATTGCCAATCGCTGGGCGAGGTGCTCGCCAAGATGCACCAGGCAGGTGTCGACTACCCGCGCCAGCAGCCCAATTTGCGTGGCCTGCCCTGGTGGAACGAGACGGTGCCGGTGGTGCTGCCCTACCTGGATACCGCCACTGCCGAGCTGCTGCGCAGCGAGCTGGCCTACCAAAACCATGTGGCGCAAAGTTCGGCCTATACCGCACTGCCGCGCGGCCCGGTGCATGCCGACCTGTTCCGAGACAACGCCATGTTCGAAGGCGAAACGCTGACGGGCATCTTTGACTTCTACTTTGCCGGTGTCGATACCTGGCTGTTCGATATTGCCGTGGTCATCAATGACTGGTGCATCGACCTGGCCACCGGCGCCATCGACAAGCCCCGCGCCGATGCGCTGCTGGCCGCCTACCAGGCTGTGCGCCCGCTGCAGGCCTGCGAGCGCGAACTGCTCAACGCCATGCTGCGCGCCGGCGCACTGCGCTTCTGGATCTCGCGGCTCTGGGATTTTTACCTGCCGCGCGAGGCCTCGCTGCTCAAGCCCCACGACCCGACCCACTTCGAGCGGGTGCTGCGCGAACGCCTGGCCACGCCTTACCAACTGGTTTGATCCAACCAGCGCGCGCGCGCGCGCAGCAAGCCCACATAGGCGCCTGCCCCTTGGGCGCATGGGTTACAGTGCGCCATCCCCTTTGATTATTTATCGCTGCAGCCCGCGCTGCAGCGCTGGTGCATGAAACTTCGTATCGCCACTGCCCGCCAGGGTGTGACCTGGGTGCAAGACGGCTTCAAAACCTTCAAGACACAGGCCCTGGCCCTGACCTCGCTGTTCTTTCTATCGATGATGGTGATGTCCCTGATCGGGGCCATCCCGATTGCCGGCACCTTTATCGCACTGGCCTTGTTGCCGGTATCCACCTTGTGCATGATGATTGGCGCCGCCTTGGCCGCGCAGGGCACGCGCCCCACTCTGCCAGTGGTGCTGGCCGCGCTGCGGGTAGACAAGGAACGCCGCAATTCCTTCGTCGTGCTGGGCGTCTTCTATGCACTGTCGTTCTTGCTGGTGCTGGGCTTTTCCGCGCTGTTTGACGGCGGCCAGTTCGCCCGCCTCAACCTGATGGGCGGCGAGATCACCCGCGAGATCGTCGAGCAGCCCGCCTTCCAGCAGGCCATGTTCGCGACCATGCTGCTCTACATTCCGCTGTCCTTGCTGTTCTGGCATGCGCCTGGCCTCATCTACTGGCACAAGGTGCCCGCCATCAAGGCAGTGTTCTTCAGCCTGATTGCCTGCAGCCGCAATATCGGCGCCTTCACGATGTTTGGCCTCGCCTGGATGGCCGTCGGCATCGGCTTTGGCATTGCGATGGCGCTGCTGTCTGCCTTGCTGGGCACCCTGCTGGGCGCCTGGGCGGCGGCAGCGATTGCCATTGCCGGCTCGGTGATGCTGGCCGCGATGTTCCTCAGCTCGGTGGTGTTCAGCTTTCGCGATTGCTTTGAGGCACCGGAACAGAGCGACAGCGTCGCGCTCTGAGCCTCTGCACATCTAACAAGCCCGGCCTGTGCCACACAGCCCGGGCTTTTTTATGGCTGCCGCTTTGCGCGTTGCGGGATCAGGCGCTCACACCACCGTCAGCTTGGCCACCGACAGCGCCAGCCACTTGGTGCCATGGCGCGGAAAGTTCACCTGCGCGCGGGCATCGTCGCCCGTGCCTTCCACCGCCAGCACCTTGCCTTCGCCAAACTTGTTGTGGAAGACATTGGCACCCTTTTTGATGCCATGCGCAGGCTCGGCCTTCTGTGCCGGCACGGGGGTTTTGCCCCACATATTGGGGGCTGCATCGCCATAGCCGCCGCCGCTGGATGCGCGGCCAGCACCGCCGCCATAGGCCAAGCTGCCCATGCCGCTGCCAAAGCCCGAATGCTTGGGCGACAGCCATTTGAGCGCCTCTTCGGGCAGCTCATCCAGGAAGCGGCTGCGCACGTTGTAGCGCGTGGTGCCGTGGAGCATGCGGGTCTGCGAGGTGCTCAGGTACAGGCGCTTGCGCGCCCGGGTGATGGCCACATACATCAGGCGGCGCTCTTCCTCCAGCCCGCCGGTGTCGGTCATCGCGTTCTCGTGGGGGAAAAGGCCCTCTTCCAGCCCGCCGATAAACACCGCATCAAATTCCAGGCCCTTGCTGGCATGCACCGTCATCAGCTGCACGGCATCCTGGCCCGCTTGCGCCTGGTTGTCCCCCGCCTCCAGCGCCGCATGGGTCAAAAAGGCGACCAGCGGTGACAAGGTCTCGCCGGTGTCGGGGTTGACCATGGCGGGGTTGGCGGCATCAGGCAGTTGGATATCAAGCGCTGGTGCATCCGGGTCCAGCCCCTGGCTGACGGGGCTTTGCCCGCTGCCGGGCACACCCATGGCCTGTTGCTCATCGAGCGGAATGGCCACCGCATCCTTGCCAAAGCCCTCCTGGGTGACAAAGCTCTCGGCGGCGGTCACCAGTTCGCCCAGGTTGTCGATGCGGTCCGCGCCTTCTTTTTCGCTCTGGTAGTGCTCGATCAGGCCGCTGACCACCAGCATGCGCTCGATGGTCTCGCGCAGGGTCTTGCCCTGGGTTTCCTCGCGCAGCACATCGACCATGGCCACAAAAGCCTGCAGCTTGGTGCCCGCCTTGCCGGCCACTGCAGTGACCGCGTCGTACAGCGAGCAGCCGGCGGCCTGCGCGCCTTCCTGCAACTGCTCGGTGGTGCGGGCGCCAATGCCGCGCGGCGGAAAGTTGACCACCCGCATAAAGCTGGTGTCGTCATGCGGGTTCTCGAGCAGGCGAAGATAGGCCAGCGCATGCTTGATTTCCGCCCGTTCAAAAAAGCGCAAGCCGCCATACACGCGGTAGGCCACGCCGGCATTGAACAGGCTGGTTTCCAGAATCCGGCTCTGCGCATTGCTGCGGTAGAGCACGGCGATTTCGCTGCGCGCAAAGCCATCGCTTTTGACCAGGGACTTGATCTCTTCGACCATCCACTGCGCCTCGGCCATGTCGGTCGCGCTTTCGGACACGCGCACCGGCTCGCCCGGGCCCTGGTCGGTGCGCAGGTTCTTGCCCAGGCGGTTGCTGTTGTGGCTGATCAGCGCATTGGCGCTGTCGAGAATATTGCTGTAGCTGCGGTAGTTCTGCTCCAGCTTGATCTGCTGGCGCACATCGAACTCCCGCACAAAATCCTGCATATTGCCCACGCGCGCACCGCGGAAGGCGTAGATGCTCTGGTCGTCATCGCCCACCGCAATCACGCTGCTGTGCGACTGGAACTGGCCAGCCACCATATCGCCCGCCAGCTGTTTGAGCCAGAGGTACTGCAAGCGGTTGGTGTCCTGGAACTCATCAACCATCATGTGGCGAAAGCGGTGCTGGTAGTGCTGGCGGATCGGCAGGTTGTCGCGCAGCAGCTCGTAGGAGCGCAGCATCAGCTCGCCAAAATCGACCACGCCTTCGCGCAGGCATTGCTCTTCGTAAAGCTGGTAGAGCTCGACCTTCTTGCGCTCGGCCGTGTCGCGCGCCTGCACGTCCGACGGGCGCAGCCCCTCTTCCTTGCAACCGCTGATGAAGTACTGCAGCTGCTTGGGCGGCAACGCTTCCTCATCCACCTGGAACTGCTTGCACAGCCGCTTGACGGCCGAGAGCTGGTCTTGGGTGTCGAGAATCTGGAACGCCTGGGGCAGGTTGGCCGACTTGTAATGCGCGCGCAGCATGCGGTTGCACAGCCCGTGGAAAGTGCCAATCCACATGCCGCGCACATTGATGGGCAGCATGGTGGACAGGCGGCTCAGCATCTCCTTGGCGGCCTTGTTGGTGAAGGTCACCGCCAAAATGCCGCCAGGCGTGGCCCGGCCGGTTTGCAGCAGCCAGGCGATGCGCGTGGTCAGCACCCGCGTCTTGCCCGAGCCGGCACCGGCCAGAATCAGCGCATGGCCGCCCTCCAGGGTGGCAGCGGCCAGCTGCTCGTCGTTGAGGCCATTGAGAAGCGGCAAATGCCCATCGCCAGCGGCATCTGGCGGCGCAAACAAATCATTCGAATCCATCCCCCCATTGTAGGGAGATCGGCAAGCCAGCGAGGCGCTAGCCGGGCGAGCGCCCCCGCCTGCGGCAGGCCGCCATCGCATACTGCAGCGGCTGGCAAGGCTTTTGCAAAGCCGGTGCATGCTGCTAGAATCAGTCACCGGGCCCAAGTTTCTTGTGACCCGGTTTTTTTGTGCCTGCAACAGCACAATTCAGGGCCTTCCGATGCGAAGAACGCTCTGACAAGCCGGTCTCCAAGCCAAGCGCCCCATCGCAGCGAAATAGTTCGCAGCGACCTTTTATGGAGCTTGGAATCAAATGGAAATCTTCGACTACGACAACATTCTTTTGCTGCCCCGCAAGTGCCGCGTGGAAAGCCGCTCTGAATGTGACGCCAGCGTCGTGCTCGGCAACCGCACTTTCCGCCTGCCGGTGGTGCCTGCCAACATGAAGACCGTGCTGGACGAGAAGATCTGCAAGTTTTTGGCGCAACACGGCTACTTCTATGTGATGCACCGCTTTGACATCGACAACCTGGCCTTCACCAAGGCCATGCAGTCGCAAGGCCTGTTCGCATCGATCTCGCTGGGTGTCAAGCAGGCCGACTACGAAGTGGTGGACCGCTTTGTGGCCGACGACATCTGCCCCGAATACATCACCATCGACATCGCCCATGGCCATGCCGACAGCGTGAAGAACATGATCGGCTACCTCAAGGAAAAGCTGCCAGAAGCCTTTGTGATCGCTGGCAATGTGGCCACCCCCGAGGCGGTGATTGACCTGGAAAACTGGGGCGCCGATGCCACCAAGGTGGGCGTGGGCCCGGGCAAGGTCTGCATCACCAAGCTCAAGACCGGCTTTGGCACCGGCGGCTGGCAGCTGTCGGCGCTCAAGTGGTGCGCACGCGTCGCTACCAAGCCCATCATTGCCGACGGCGGCATCCGCAGCCATGGCGACATTGCCAAGAGCATCCGCTTTGGCGCCACGATGGTGATGATCGGCTCGCTGTTTGCAGGCCATGAAGAGTCGCCCGGCAAGACCGTCGAGCTCGACGGCGAGCTGTTCAAGGAATACTACGGCTCGGCCAGCGACTTCAACAAGGGCGAGTACAAGCACGTCGAGGGCAAGCGCATCCTTGAACCCATCAAGGGCAAGCTGCAGGATACGCTGACCGAGATGGAGCAGGATGTGCAATCCTCCATCAGCTACGCAGGCGGCAAGCACCTGATGGATATCCGCAAGGTGAACTATGTGATCCTGGGCGGTGACAACGCCGGCGAACACCTGTTGATGTAAGCCGTTGCTTGCGCAAGACGGAGACGGCCTGGCGATGTCCGGGCCGTTTTTGCCTTCGTTGCGACGGGCTTGCCCGAAAAAACCGCGACGGATATCGGTATTTCTCCGGGCAGGTGTAAAAATAGTGCATAATACAAGGCTTGCTGCAGCGCACTGCTGACAGCAAGAAATGTGGGCTCTTAGCTCAGTTGGTAGAGCAGCGGACTCTTAATCCGTTGGTCGAGTGTTCGAATCACTCAGGGCCCACCACATTTTTCTGGCTTGCGATTTCGCGCAGGCCACCGAAACAAAGCATTCCCAAGGTGCAACAGTTTCGGGCTCTTAGCTCAGTTGGTAGAGCAGCGGACTCTTAATCCGTTGGTCGAGTGTTCGAATCACTCAGGGCCCACCACTCTTAACGGCCTAGGCTTATCGCCTAGGCCGTTTTTTATTGCCTCCCCGCGTATTTTCTGACCCAGCGCGCCGCGCCCACGCAGGAAAGCAGCCATCACGCCGCGCTTGTAGAATGCAGGCATTCGCTTTTTCTCCAGTCCATTCTCTTCCATCCCTACCATGCGCGCCCTGCTCCCCTCTTTGTTCGCCGCCTTCGCGTTTGCAACAGCCTCCAGCGCCTTTGCCCATGTCACGGTCAGCAACCCCTGGGCTCGCGCCACGGTCGCACAACAACAGGCGTCGGGTGTATTTATGGAATTGCGTTCAGCGCATGACAAGGCCCAGTTGGTGGGCGTGAAAACGGATGCCGCCACCACGGCCGAAGTGCATGAGATGCGCATGGAAGAAAACGTCATGAAGATGCGCGCCGTCCCCAGCGTGGATCTCCCCAGCGGACAAACCGTCAGCCTGAAGCCGGGCGGCTATCACATCATGCTGATGGGCCTGAAAAAACCGCTGGTCGCTGGCCAGAACGTCGACCTGGTTCTGGAGGTGGTACACGCCGATGGCGCCAAGGAAAGCATTGCCGTCAGCGCCCCTGTGCGCGCACTGGCTCCGGCCGCAGGCCAACCCGCTTCCGGCGCCCACCAGCACCAGCACTGAGCAACACCAGACAACAGGCCTGCGCAGGCCTGTTGTTTATTTGATTACTATATAAGCCTTGGTATATATCTCTGCGGTTTACCAGCGGCTTCGCCATATAGCTGCCAAGAAAGGCAGTTACACTTTTCAGGCACCCCGTCTAGTCTGGGACAGAGATCAACCCATAGTTGCGTTCCATCAATTGCGGATTATTAATATATCTGAAATATTGACATATTATTACAAGCTTTGAAAATGGAACAACGTCCTTGCCAAGCAACTGCTTTGCAAGAACTGACGCTTCCGCAACGCTTGAAGGTGAATGTGCCAGGGAGAGTTGTTATGTCCGAGTTGATCCTGCATGCCGCCCATTTGAGTGAAGCCCATCAACTGCGCTTTAGCTATTTGTTTGAAGTCGCAGCCAAGCACTGGCGCGACAAACAGCCTTCTCAGACTGCCAAGGCCGCCACTGAGTTGTGGGTGATCGACGCCCACAGCGCGCCCGATGCCATTCAGAACCGATCCAACAGCTCCTTCGTGCTGCTGATTGCCACGGATGACCAGACCCAGGCCGCGCGTGCCCAGTGGCCTGACCAAATCGATGCCCAGCTGCCACCTGACTACAGCGTCGGGCGCCTGACCCAGATGCTGGAGCACATCAGCGTGCAAGCGCATGGCAAGCGCCTGCGCGAAACCCTCAAGACACGCCGCCAGCACAGCATGACGCTGGGGCATGATGTGCAGATCAAGACTGCCGATGCGGCCTTCCTCAGAGCGACTGACCTGAACCTGCCCACCGTGGTGGTGGCCGAGCCCCTGGCTGAGCCGGTGGTCGAAGCCGCGACGGCCACCGCCACGGCGACACCTGCGGCGCTGGGCAACCTGCCGGCAGCCGGCACCCGTTTTCGCATCAAGCGCTGGACCCAGCTGACCGGCAGCATGGCCGGCCAGGCACACCGGCAACTGCTGGCGGCCATGATCTCGGGCGACCGCAGCATCGACGAGCTGAGCGAACGCGCCCAGCTGGAACCCAGCGAGATTCTGCGTGTGCTGCAGGTCCTGCGCGCCAAGGGCGTGCTGGTCGAGACCGCAGCGCCCGCAGCCCCTGAATCGACCACCTTGCTCACCCCTGCGTCCCCCGCTTCCGCTGCTGCCGAGCCGGGCCCGGCAGCGGCCAAGCTGGGCCTTTTCCGACAACTGAGCCGCTGGATCAACCAGAACCGGGCCAGCGACCCGCACTGAATCTGACGGGAGGACCGCATGCACCACCCCATCAAGCGCATTGTGCTGCTAGGCCCCATGGGCATCGGCAAGACAACCGCGATCCGCAGCCTGTGTGGCAGCCTGGCCATCGAGTGCGATGTCCCCAACCTGGACAAGCAAGCCCATGCGAAGGAAACCACGACGGTGGGCCTCGACTTTGGCGAAATCAAGCTGGACGATGAGGACACGCTTCAGGTGTATGGCTGCCCGGGACAGGAGCGCTATGACTTTGTGCGCGAATGGGCCCTGTCGCTGGCCTTTGGCGCCATCGTCATGGTCGATATCCATGACCCGCATTCGATGGAGCAGACCATCGATCTGATACAGCAGTGCCATGCCGCACCCAACATCCAGGCCATCGTCGTGCTGATTTCACGACCTGCATCGGCTGCGCAGCAGGAGATGTTCACGGTCCGCCTCTCGGCCCATGCCGAATGCGCCGTGCCGGTGCTCAGTGCCGATCCGCGTAACCCTTCGCAAATGCTCGATACGCTGGACATCATCGCCGCCATGCTGCCCGATGAAGTGCAGCCGCGCTGAGCGGTTACCGCTGCAGCACACCCATACCGCAGCGACTGCATCTCTGCAGCGCTTGAGGTAAGCTCGGCGCCTGCTGCTTGCACACCGGGCAAGGCCCAGGCTGCAACCGCCGCCCCCTCTCTTCACCCCCTATTGACGACGCCCCTTGCCAACGGCCAGTGGCGCGCTGGCCATGAACCCACCACGCCCTGCTGACCCCGCATCCACCCAGCCCACACCCCAATGGATTCTGGCGGTCATGCTGGCCTTGCTGGGCATGCTCGGGCCTTTCTCGATCGACACCTACCTGCCGGCCTTTGACGGCATTGCAGCATCGCTCAATGCCTCGCCGCTGCAGATGCAGCAGACGCTGTCGGCCTATCTGTTTGGTTTCGCATTCATGAACCTGTTCCATGGCGCACTGTCGGACAGCTTTGGCCGCCGCCCGGTGGTGCTGTGGGGGCTCGCCACCTTTGCGCTCACCTCGGCCGGCTGCGCGCTGGCCCAGACGCCTGAGCAACTGATTCTGTTCCGCGCGCTGCAAGGCTGCACCACGGGCGCCGGCATTGTGGTGTCGCGTGCGGTGGTGCGCGACCTGTTCCCTCCCGCCCAGGCGCAGCGGGTGATGAGCCAGATCACCATCTACTTTGGCATTGCACCGGCGGTGGCACCGATGATTGGCGGCATCTTTATTGCCTACGCCAGCTGGCAATCTATCTTCTGGCTGCTCACCGTGATCGGCGCTCTGCTCTGGGCCTACAACTGGCGCCTGCTGCCAGAGAGCCTACCCCCAGAGAAGCGCCAGGCTTTTGATGTGCGCAACCTCATGCGTGGTTACTGGCAGCTGTGCAGCAGCCCGCGCTTTTTGCTGCTGGCCGCTGCAAGCGGCGTGCCTTTCAACGGCATGTTCATCTACATCTTGTCGGCCCCCACTTTTCTGGGCACGCACATGCACATGCAGCCGACCCAGTTCTTCTGGTTCTTTATCTGCACCATCGGCGGCATCATGCTGGGCGCCTGGGTCAGCGGCAGGCTGGCGGGCAAAATTCCGCCCAAGCGCCAAGTGCGCCATGGGTTCTTGATCATGTTTTTGACCTCCTGCATCTACCTGGTGATGAACCTGGTGCTGCCGCCGCACCCGGCCTGGGCCTTGCTGCCCATGGGCATCTACTCCTTTGGCTGGGCCCTGATGACGCCGGTCGTCACCTTGCTGGTGCTGGATCTGCACCCCGAACGCCGTGGCCTGGCTTCTTCGCTGCAGGCTGTTGTCACCTCGGTCGCCAATGGCCTGGTGGCCGGCGTTCTCGCGCCCTTGGTGATGCACTCCACCGTGGCACTGGCCATCGCATCGATGGGCCTGATGATGACGGGCCTGCTCAGCTGGATCTATTTCCACCACCGCTGGCCAGACATCGGCCGTAACAACGCGGTCTGAAACCAGCCCCCCGCACCACACACCAACGCAACGCAACGCAACGCACCCGTCCTCTCAGCGTTCGGGCACAAAAAAAGAGCTTCCCGTGGGAAGCTCTTTTGCATTGACTGGGTCAGCGGCACATCATATGCCACTGCTTATCCTGCCTGGATTAACGGCTGCGCTCAGTGCGCTTGCCGCCGGCTGGCGCGTAAGGACGGCCACCGCGCTCGCCACCAAAGCGGTTTTCACCGCCAGGACGGCGCTGGGCGAAATCGCCACCACCGCCGGCATGGCGAGGGGCTGCGCCACGTGGGGCGCGGCTGTCAGCACCGCGGTTGTCTGCGGCAAAACGGTCAGGACGGTCACCACGGCGCTCGGGAGCACGGTCAAAGCTGCGCTCAGGGGCACGGTCAAAGCTACGGCCTTCAGGACGTGGAGCACGGTCCTGGAAACGGTCACCGCCACGGTCCGCACCGCGGTCCTGGAAGCGATCGCCACCACGGTCAGCACGTTGTTCAAAGCGTGGAGCGCGGTCATCGCGCTGCTCAAAACGAGGACGGCTGTCGCCACCGCGTGGAGCACCACCAAAACCAGCGTTCTCGCCAAAGCCAGGCTTGCGGCCATAGCCTTCGCCATCACGGCGGGCACCAAAGCCACCACGGTCGGCACCGAAGCCACCACCGCCACGGCGATCACCGCCACGTCCAGCGCCAGCACCTGGGCGACCACGGTCACCACCACGGCCAGCACCAGCGCCACGCGAGCCTTCGCTGCGGGCAGGGAAGCGTTGTTGTGGCTCCAGACCTGGAATCACTTCAGGCTTGAACTGCTGCTTGGTGTAAGCCTCGATATCGAAGACACGGCGGCGGTCGCGGAACTCGGCGAAGGTGATCGCCAGACCCGAGCGGCCAGCACGGCCGGTACGGCCAATGCGGTGGGTGTAGTCTTCGGCCTTCATCGGCAGGCCGTAGTTGAACACGTGGGTGATGGTGGGCACGTCGATACCACGCGCGGCCACATCGGTTGCCACGAGGATCTGCACTTGGCCACTGCGCAGCGCCATCAGACGGCGGTTACGCAGACCTTGGCTCAGCGCGCCGTGCAGTGCAACGGCGGAGAAGCCTTCTTGCTGCAGGTCGTTGGCCAGGCCGTCACATTCCACCTGAGTGGATGCAAACACAATAGCTTGGTTGATCGACGCGTCACGCAGCCAGTGGTCCAGCAGCTTGCGCTTGTGTTGGGAGTTGTCGGCCCAGAACAGCACCTGCTTGATGTTGGCATGCTTTTCTTGCGGCGAATCGATGGTGATCTTCTGCACGCCCGAGCCGTTGTCATGCATCACGCGCATGGCCAGCTGCTGGATGCGCGGCGCGAAGGTCGCGCTGAACATCATCGTTTGCTTGCGCTGTGCGGTCAGCTGGTTCACTTCGGCCAGATCGTCCGAGAAGCCCAGGTCCAGCATGCGGTCGGCTTCATCCACCACCAGGAACTGCACCTTGTCGAGCTTGATCTGCATCGAGCGCTGCAGGTCCAGCAGACGGCCGGGGGTTGCCACCACCAGGTCGGCATTTTGCAGCTTGGCGATTTGCAGCTGGTAAGGCATGCCGCCCACGATGTTGGCCACACGCAGGCCCTTGCAATGGCGCACCAGTTCGATGGCGTCATGCGCCACCTGCTGGGCCAGTTCACGGGTCGGGCACAGAATCAGCGCGCCGGGTTGGGCGGCCTTGAAGTTGCGGGGGCTCAGCGGGTTCTTGCGCTTGGCGCGCTTGGGCGCTTGCTCGCCACGGGCCACGGCTTCAGCAGCCAGGCGCTCGTACTCGGCGCGCTCTTCGGCTTCTGCCTGGCCTTGTTGCTGGATCAGGGTGTGCAGCACGGGCAGCAGGAACGCTGCGGTCTTGCCCGAACCGGTCTGACTCGACACCATCAGGTCGGTGAAGTGCTGGTTGTCGCTGTTTTCGTCGATCATCGCCAAAGGAATGGCGCGCAGCTGCACAGCGGTAGGCTGGGTGTAACCCAGGTCCTTGACGGCTTGCACCAGCTCAGGCGCCAGGCCCAGCTCGACAAAGCCGTTCGGGCCTTCAGGCACGACTTCGGCTTCGGCTTCCACTTCGGCATCAGCCACCAGCGCGGTGCTGTCTTCTTGCGAAGCGTCTACGGCTTCAGCGGACAGGGTGGGGGTATTGACGATCTCTTGGGTAGCGTCAACAGTGTTTTGCGCAGGCGCGGCTTCGCCCTGCAGATGGAGGTCTTGCGTCATTTTTTGAACAATAGCAATAGGCCGGCGACTGCGCGTTTCGCGACGCAGTTCCGTACCGTTCATGGTTTAAAAACATCAACCATCAAACGGTAACGGCCATACAGATTGCCGCGGGCTTGTTCAAATCGGTCGTGCTGCGAATCGCATGACCTGGACGCCCAGAGAATGAAGGGAGATGTACGTATCAACCGCCTGTTTTGGCGGGGAAGCGCGAATTATCGCACGTTTCGGGTTTTCCCGCATCAAGCGAAGGACATCTGTGCCACAACAGCGCTGCTGAACACCAAAGATCAGCTGTATGGAGAAAAGCAACAAACCACGTCATGCAGGTTGACTACCAGAATGCGCTCCCTAGGATGTCCTCAGACCAATCACAACAAGGAGATCGCATGACCGGCTATTCACGGACTTTCATCACGACGACGGGTCTGCTAAGCGCAGTCCTGCTGGCAGCTTGCGGAGGAGGAGGTGACAGCGACAGTTCAGAAGCAGCCAAGAATTCCAGCGACTGTTTCAACGCAGGCTTCTACCGGCAAGACACGCAAATCTACACCAGCAATAACATCCGCTTGAATGACACCCCGGCAATGACCTCTCCCTCACAGCACTGGGTCACCAGCCAGAAGGAGGAGAACGGAGTCAGTCACATCTATGTTTCGCCCGACAGCGGACGAGCACAACTGCACTTCAGCATTGAAGGGGGAGCGCTGCTGTATCACGGCTACAACGCATACACCATCGGCTCGAACAGCCGCCAAAACTTGACGCCGCCCCGCCAGTCTGTGATTGCGATGGAGCTGGGCCAGACCACATCTCAGACCATCGTACAAACGGATATCTACTCGACCTTTGACCAGGAGACAACGACCGTGACCACCCTGGCCTATGCAAGAACCTACGAAGGCAGAGAAACCATCACCACGGCCCTCGGCACGGTGGAGGCATGCCGCTTTGTCAGCAGCGTTGCGGCAAGCCAGGAAGGCAAGCCCGACGAGAACCGTGAGACACAGACAACGACCTGGGTGGCAGCGGCGGGCCCCTATCGCGGGCTCACGCTCAAAGAAAGCGCCACCACCCGCCAGGCCGGAAAAACCGATACCTTGGTGACCGAAACCAGCCAGGTCAGCCGTTTCGACATCAAGTAGCCGCTACAGCGGGCGCCAGCTGCAGAAAATGCTCGCGGTAGTAGCGCATCTCCTCGATCGACTCATGCACATCGGCCAACGCGGTGTGCATTTGCGCCTTTTTGAACCCGGCGATCAGCTCGGGCCGCCAGCGCCGCGCCAGCTCCTTGAGGGTGCTGACATCCACATTGCGGTAGTGGAAATAGGCCTCCAGATCGGGCATGTAGCGCGCCAGAAAACGGCGGTCCTGGCCAATGCTGTTGCCGCACATGGGCACCTTGGCCTTGGGCACATAGCGCTTTAGAAAAGCCAGCACCTCGGCCTGCGCAGCGGCCTCATCGGTGGTCGAGGCCTTGACCCGCTCGGTCAGGCCGCTGCGGCCGTGGGTGCCCCGGTTCCAGGCATCCATCTTGGCCAGCTCTTCATCGCTTTGGTGTACCGCAATCACGGGGCCTTCAACGCGTACGCTCAAATCGGCATTGGTCACCACCAGTGCGATCTCGATCACGCGGTGTTCTTCGGGGTTCAAACCGGTCATCTCGCAGTCCAGCCAGACCAGGTTCAGGTCCGACTTGGCCATTGCCGTTGCAGGCGTCAACGCACTGTCCAGGGTGTTCTTGTTTTGCATGGGGGCGATTGTCGCCCATGCCCTACACTGTCCGGTATTCGCCAACCAACATCCCCACTCGTGACTCTATCGCTGCTGTTCACCCTGATTTTTGCCGTCGCGCTGGCTGCCAGCGTTTTGACCAAACTCTGGCTGGCCAGCCGTCAGATGCGCCATGTGGCGGCGCACCGCGATACGGTGCCTGCACTGTTTGCCGATCGCATCAGCCTGGCCGCCCACCACAAGGCGGCCGACTACACGATTGCCAAGACCCGCTTTGGCCTGCTGGGCCTGGCGATGGGCACCGTCACGCTGCTGGGCTGGACCTTGCTGGGTGGGCTGGACCTGCTCAACGCTAGCTTGCTGGATGCGCTGGGCGGCGGCATGTGGCAGCAGTTGGCGCTGGTAGCCTGCTTTGCACTGATCAGCGGCCTCATCGATCTGCCGGCCAGCTACTACCAAACCTTTGTGCTGGAGCAGCGCTTTGGCTTCAACAAGATGACCCTGGGCCTGTGGCTGGGCGATTTGCTCAAGGGAACGGTCATGGGCGCGCTCGTCGGCCTGCCGATTCTGGCGGTCATTCTGTGGCTGATGGGCTCGGCCGGCCAGTGGTGGTGGCTCTGGGCCTGGGCGTTCTGGGTGGGCTTCAACCTGCTGCTGATGGTCATCTACCCTGCCTTCATCGCACCACTATTCAACAAGTTCCAGCCACTGGACGACGAGACACTCAAAGCCCGTGTGCAGGCGCTGATGCAGCGCTGCGGCTTTGCCGCCAAGGGCTTGTTTGTGATGGATGGCAGCCGCCGCAGCGCGCATGCCAATGCCTATTTCACCGGCTTTGGCGCCAGCAAGCGTGTGGTGTTCTTCGACACCTTGCTGCAAAAGCTGAGCGGCGACGAGGTCGAAGCCGTGCTGGCCCATGAGCTGGGCCATTTCAAGCACAAGCACATCCTCAAGCGGATGCTGGGCCTGTTTGGTCTGACCCTGCTGGGCTTTGCACTGCTGGGCTGGCTGTCGCAGCAGGGCTGGTTCTATACCGGCCTGGGCGTTACGCCCAACCTGAACATCCCCGGCGTGCCCGGCTCCAGCCCCAACGATGCGCTGGCGCTGCTGCTGTTCATGCTGGCCGTGCCGGTGTTCAGCAGCTTTGTCTCGCCGCTGATGGCGCATTCCTCGCGCAAGCATGAGTTCGAGGCCGATGCCTATGCCGTCCAGCAAACGCGCGCGGCCGATCTGCAATCGGCCCTGCTCAAGCTCTATGAGGACAATGCCTCGACCCTGACCCCCGACCCGGTCTATGTGCGCTACTACTATTCGCACCCGCCGGCCGTCGAGCGTATTCGCCACATGCAACAATTGGCCCATGACTGATACCCACCTGCCCAAACAAGACTGGTCCACCCAGAGCCGCCGCGCGCTGTCCGCCTCCGAAGTGGTGACACAGCTGAGCCAACTGACCGGTTGGGTGCTGAGCGGTGATGGCGCCGATGTGGCCATCGAGAAGACCTTCCGCTTTGCCAATTACTACGAGACCATGGCCTTTGTGAACGGCGTGGCCTTGGTGGCCCACACCCAGGACCACCACCCGGACCTCTCGGTGCACTACAACCGCTGCGTGGTGCGCTTCAACACCCATGATGTGCATGGGCTGTCGGTCACCGATTTTGAATGCGCGCGCCGCATCGAAGCCATGCTGCAGCTCGCCTGAACGCCATGGCAAAACCCGCAAGACGCCCTGGCAACAACAACCTCAGCGAGACACAAACCGGCCTGGTTGTCGCCAGCTATGGCCGCCACTGTGTGGTGGAGACACCAGACGGCGTGCGCCGCATCTGCCACCCCCGGGGCAAGAAGAGCCAGGCCGTCGTCGGCGACCATGTGCGCTGGCTGGCCCCGCCACCCGGCCAGGGCGACGAGGGCACGATCGAGAAGGTGCTGGAGCGCCGCAATGTGTTCTACCGCCAGGACGACATCCGCACCAAGACCTTTGCCGCCAACCTGGACCAGCTGCTGATCCTGATCGCCGCCGAGCCAGTTTTCAGCGAGGTGCAGCTGGCACGTGCGCTGATTGCGGCCGAGGCGGCGCACATCACCCCTATCATTGCGCTCAACAAGATGGACCTGGGCGAGCCCTTTTTGCGCGCCTGGGAACGGCTGGAGCCTTACCGCAATATGCGCGACCAGGTGGAAGACCCGCCGCACTACACGGTGCTGCCCTTCACGCTTGCCGATGCGGACGACGAAGACCGCGATGCCATCTTTGGCCTGCTTGAAGGCAAGACCACCTTGGTGCTCGGCCCCTCGGGCGTGGGCAAAAGTACCTTGATCAACCTGCTGATCCCGGGTGCCAATGTGGCTACCAACGAGATCTCGCAGGCGCTGAACACCGGCAAGCACACCACGACCAGCACCACCCTGTACTGGATCGACGAGGCCCGCAAGACGGCGCTGATCGACTCGCCCGGTTTTCAGGAATTCGGCCTCTACCATATCGCCCCGACGCAGTTGGCCGCCTGCATGCCCGACATTGGCGCCCATGCCAAGGAATGCAAGTTCTACAACTGCACGCATTTGCATGAGCCTGGCTGCGGCGTGATCGACGCCGTCAAAAACGGCCATGCGGGGCTGCCCATCAGCGAGAACCGCTACCGCATCTACGGCGAGCTGTTCGACGAGCTGAACCTGAGCGCCTACTGAGCCATCACGTTAGCCCAAGCGTCAGCCCCGGCACCATGCCTTGGGCAGGGTTTCGGCATGCTGCAGCTCGACATGGTCTTTCAGAAAATCCAGCACCGCCCGCGTGCGGGATGGCAGACGCTCGGGCTTGCCCAGGTAGACCGCATGGATGGGCTCCAGCACCCCCGTGTTGAAGGCCTCCAGCACCACCTGCAGGCGGCCGGCAGCAATGTCGTGCCAGGCATGGAACAGTGACAGCCGCGCCAGCCCTACACCAGCCACCGCCAGGTTGCGCATCACATCGCCATCATTGACGCGCAGCAGCTCGCCAATGGCCACATCCACCTCTTGCCCGTCAACGCGAAAAGGCCAGTGCGGTACGGTGCGCTGGTAGTTCCAGCCAATGCGCACATGACCGCCCAGCGCATCGGGGTGCGTCGGCACGCCATGCGCATCCAGGTAAGCGGGAGCGGCCACGATGATCTGGCGGGTATGGCCCAGAAGCCGGGCCACCATGTCCGAGGCGGGCAGCTTGCCCCAGCGGATCGCAATATCCGCCTGCGCCTCCATCAGGTCCACCACCTCGTCGGTAAAACTCAGGTCCAGCACCAGGCCCGGGTACTGCTGCATCAGCTGGGCCATCAGCGGCACCAGGATGGCCTGCCCCGTCGATGAACTGGAGTTGATGCGCACAACGCCCTTGGGCGCGCTGCGCAGCGATGCAGCCGCTTCGGCTTCCTGCAGATCGGCGAGCACCCGCTGGCCGCGCTCATAGAGCTGGCGGCCCTCTGGCGTCAGCTGCACCTTGCGGGTGCTGCGCAGCAAGAGCTGCGCGCCAAGCCGCGCCTCCATGCGCGCCACGATCTTGCTGGTGGCCGATGGCGACACGCCCAGATGGCGGGCCGCAGCCGAGAAGCTGCCATGTTCTGCGACTTGCACAAACACCTCCAGCTCGCCGGAGCGGTTGGTCTCAAAGGTGGTACTGGGGGCAAAGGCAGGGTTGCGCATGGTCAAGGGGTTCATAGCGACAGATGGTGGAGGCAAATTCTGCACCTATTTATTCCATTTGGGAACAAATACCTTTCCACTGTTCCGGCTACACAAGAATCAAGCGGCGCGCCACAATCCATCTCCTCTACGAGGCCACCGGCCATCGCATCACACAAGGAAAACTCTCATGCCTGTCTCATTGCTGGCGCTCGCCGCCGGTGCCTTTGGCATCGGCACCACCGAATTCATCATCATGGGCCTGCTCACCCAGGTCAGCCAGGACCTGGGTATCAGCATCCCCATGGCGGGCACCTTGATATCCGGCTATGCCTTTGGCGTGGCAATTGGCGCGCCTGTGCTCACCCTGGCCACCCGCCACTGGCCGCGCAAATGGCTGCTGCTGGGCCTGATGCTGATCTTTATCGCCGGCAATATCGCGGCCGCGCTGGCCCCCACCTATGGGTGGCTGATGCTGGCGCGCATGCTCACCTCGCTCACCCACGGCACCTTCTTTGGCGTGGGCGCCGTGGTGGCGACCGGCCTGGTGGCCAAGGACAAGCAGGCCTCGGCCATTGCGCTGATGTTCTCGGGCCTCACCCTCGCAACCTTGCTGGGCGTGCCGGCCGGCACCTGGATCGGCCAGCATTTTGGCTGGCGCATGGCCTTTGCCGCCGTGGCCGTGATCGGCGTGGTCGCGCTGGGCATTCTGGCTGCCTTTGTGCCCCGCAAGCTGGAGCAGGCCGCACCTGCAGCGCTGCGTGATGAGCTGTCCATCCTGTCGAGCATGCCCTTGTGGCTGGGCCTGGGCATGACGGTGTTTGGCTTTGGCGGCGTGTTTGCGCTCTATACCTATGTGGAGCCGCTGCTGTCGCAGATCACCCAGATGGGCAACACCGGTGTGGCCGTGAGCCTGCTGCTGTTTGGCGCCGGCTCGGCCGTGGGCAATATTGCGGGTGGCAAGCTGGCCGACCGGGGTGTGGTGCGCGCACTGTGGATCACCTTGGGCGCCTTGGTCGTCGTGCTGCTGGCAGGCCGCTGGGCCTTTGGCATCTCGGGCGCTGTCGCGATGGCCTATGTCACCGTGCTAGGCGTCGTCGCCTTCGCTACCGTGGCCCCCATGCAGATGCGGGTGATGCAAGGGGTGGGCAGCCAGGGTGCCACCTTGGCCTCCAGCCTGAATATTGCCGCTTTTAACTTGGGCAATGCGCTGGGCGCCTGGGTGGGCGGCAGCTTGATTGCTGGCGCTGGCCTGCTGTCGATCATCTGGGGCGCTGCTGCGCTGTCGGCCATCGGCCTGGTGCTGGTGGCGATGGGGCAGCGACGCAGCCCTGCTGCTGCACTGCAGACTGCCTAGTAGCCGTTAACACAGCCCAGCAAACCGCAGGTTTGCGGTTGAGACTAGACGCCAAGCCGCAGGCAGTACAGTAGTACGACAAGGCTTGGCAACGACGTATCAAGGGTTGTGTTAGCGGCTCAGCCCAACAGGCGCGCCAAGGTGAGCAGCGCAAGCAGTAACATCCAGACCACGACGGAGCGCCATACCAGGCCCACCACGCTGCGCAGGTGGGCCACTTCCGGGTCACGGCCCGGGGTGGTGGCGCCATCGCCCTGGATCTGCAGAGGGGCTGCTGCATCGATATCGACACTGCGGGCGCGCAAGGCCACACCGCCCAGGCGCACATCGATAGCACCCGCAGTAGCAGCCAAAATCACGCCATCGTTGTCATTGGGGAAATGCTGGGTCTGAAAGCGCCAGCCATCAATCGCTTCTTCAAAGTTGCCCACCACGGCAAAACTCAGCGCCGTCAGCCGAGACGGCAGCCAATCCACCACCATCCAGGCCTTGGCGGCCACCGTCTCGAAAGCGCCCTGCACCATCGGTGCGGGTGGCCCGGACTGGCGTGCAAAGCGCGAGGCATATTCGGCCATGCGGAAGAACACCGCGCCGGCGGGCCCCAGGCCCAGCGCCGAGCCGATGGAGTAGCAGGCCAGCACGCCAAACACATGGCGGTGCGCGGCCAGTACCGAATACTCGATCACATGGCGCACGATCTCGCGGCGCGGCAAATCATCGGCATCCACCTGCTGCCAATCGGCCAGGTACTGGCGGGCCTGGTCCTCATCACCGGATTCCAGCGCATGGCGAATCCGCGTGAAATGGTGGCTGAACTGGCGAAAACCCAGGGTGACATACAGCACCAGCACATGCCAGGCCATGGCCAAGGGCCAACCCACCAGGGAGACCAGCAGCCAATGCATGCCCATGGCCAAGGCCGTGGGCAGCAGCACGGCCACCGTCCAGGCCAGCCAGCCATGGCGCTGTTCTCCAGCATCCAGGTTGCGGCTGAGCCATTGCACCCAGGCACGCACACCCGCATAAACCGGGTTGTCACGAGACAGGGATTTGGCCTGCTCCAACAGCAAGGCCATCAGCGTGGCGAAAAAACTCATGGACAGTGATCATACCGGCTGTGATGCATCACACAAGCCGTTACAAACTACGATGCGGGTGGAAAGGCCAAAAAACGGTAGAGATTGCGCAACATGCTGGCCGTAGCCCCCCAGATAAAGCGCTGGTGGCCGGATTCCGGGTCGTCATAGGGCATGGACAGCCAGCGCCGGCTGATCTCCGGCGTGTCCAGCTGTTGCCAGCGGTGGTGCGCCGGGTTCATCAAGAAGGACAGCGGCACCTCGAAAACCTCGTCCACCTCGCCCGGGTTGGCCTGCAGGTCGAAGGGCGGCTGCACCAGCCCGACGATGGGCGTCACCTCAAAGCCCGAGCCGGTCGCGTATTCGGGCAGGCGGCCAATGATTTCGACCCGCTCGCGGGCCAGCCCTACCTCTTCCCAGGCTTCGCGCAAGGCAGTGTCGTTGACGTCGCGGTCTTCCGGGTCCTGGCGGCCACCGGGGAAGGCAATCTGCCCCGAATGGTTGGACAGGCCGGCACTGCGCTGGGTCAGCAGCACATGCATCTCCTGGCGCTGCACCAGCGCCACCAGCACGGCCGCCTTGGCGGGCGGACGGTCCGTCCAGCTGCGCTCGCGGAAGATTTCCGGCTCACCGCCATAGGGGTGGGCCACAAAGGCCTGGCGCAGGCCTTCTGCACGCAGCAAGCGGGGTGCGACCGCAGGCAGCGCAGCGTCAATCTGCACCACCGGCGCGCGGCGCGGATCCATGATGGACGAGACCCGAGCGGCTACGGCGGTGGGTGATGGATGCGGGGGAGTGGAGGCGTTAGACATAGACAGCAGCAGGCGGTGACCCATGTAAAAAAAGCCGCCACAGCTTGCACTGTAGCGGCTTTCAGCACTGGGCTCTGTCGCAGCGTTATTACGCAGCTGCCACAGGTGCTGCCTTGCGTGCTGGCAGCTTTTCCTTGATACGAGCCGACTTGCCGCTGCGTTCACGCAGGTAGTACAGCTTGGCACGGCGCACATCGCCGCGGCGCTTGACTTCGATACCGGCGATCATAGGGCTGTAGGTTTGGAACGTACGTTCCACGCCTTCGCCGCTGGAGATCTTGCGCACGGTGAAGCCGCTGTTCAGACCGCGATTGCGCTTGGCAATCACCACGCCTTCGTAGGCCTGCACGCGCTTGCGCGTACCTTCAACAACGTTCACGCTAACGATCACGGTGTCGCCAGGGGCAAATTCAGGAATGGTCTTGTTCAGGCGAGCAATTTCTTCTTGCTCGAGAATCTGGATCAGGTTCATGGTTTCATCCAACGATCGTACGCGCGCCATGAATTTGGCAGCCGCGCCCAGCACGGTGTACGGGGCATGTGCGGCATATTGCTTCTCTCACCATTGAAAAAAGCGGCCGTGTAGAGGATCGTAAAACCGGCAATTATAGCGGTTTTGCCAAATTTACCAAATCGGCACTGGCAAGCACCTGCTCATCCTTGCGGCTGAGCTGCTGGCGGCTGCGGGCCTGGTCCAGCAATTCGGGGCGATGGAGGGCCGTGTTGCGCAGGCTTTGCTCACGGCGCCAGCGTTCGATATTCGCATGGTGGCCGGACAGCAGCGCGGCGGGCACCGGCTCACCCTCCCAGACCTCGGGCCGGGTGTAGTGGGGGCAATCCAACAGACCATCCAGCGCGGGGTTGAAGCTGTCGAACTGGTGGCTGCCCTCATCGTTCAGCACGCCGGGCTGCAATCGGGCCACGGCATCGAGCAGCGCCATTGCGGCAATCTCACCGCCCGAGAGCACAAAGTCGCCCAGGCTCAGTTGCACATCGACATGGCGGTCAATAAAGCGTTGGTCCACGCCTTCATAGCGGCCGCACAGCAGAATAGCGCCCTGCGAATCGGACCAGCCCTGCACCTGGGCATGGTCGATGCGCTCGCCAATCGGCGAGAACAGCACCAGCGGCGCGGGCTCGGCCTCGGCGCGCTGCGCACGGATGGCAGCCAGGCAATCCGCCAGCGGCTGGGCCATCATCACCATGCCGGGGCCGCCGCCAAAGGGGCGGTCATCGACGCGCCGGTAGTTGCCGGGGGCGTAATCGCGGGGGTTCCAGCATTGCACGGCCACCTGGCCGCTGCTATAGGCGCGGCGGGTGACACCCACCTCCACAAAAGGCGTGAACAGCTCGGGGAACAAAGTGATGATGTCAAAACGCATAGAAACCTTTCCCCCAAACAAGCCGCCTACCCCCTCGCCCTCTGCACCATCCGATCAATAGTCCGGCTGCCAGTCCACGGTGATGCGCTTGTTGGGCAACGAGACCTCATCGACAAAGGCGTCGACAAACGGAATCAGCCGCTCCTGCGTCTTGCCGTCTTCTTCGTAGCTCAGCACCAGCACCGTCTGCGGGCCGGAGGCCATCAGGTCATGCACGGTGCCCAGCGCCACGCCTTCGCGGTTGACCACGGCCAGACCCAGCAGGTCCACCCAGTAGTATTCGCCGTCTTCGGTCTTGGGGAAATCAGCGCGCGAGATGAACACCCGGGCGCCTCGGAGTTTTTCGGCTTGGTCGCGGTCATCCACGCCCTGCGCCCAGCCGACGATGCCATCGCCATGGAAGCGCGACTGGCGCATCTCCAATTGGGCAACGCCCTGGAAATGGCGGCCACCTTTTTCAGGCGGCTGGATAAACCAGATTTTGGACTTCAGCAGTGCCTGTGGATCAGGGCTCAGTGCCACCACCTTGAACCAGCCCTTGACGCCCCAGGCATCGGCAATGCGCGCCACTTCAATGGCGTCATCGGGCAAGGTGGCGGGGCTTAACAACAACTCGGTAGCGGGCATGGCAGTTCAACAGGGCAATGAAAAACGGGCCGCAGTGCTTATCGCAACAGCGGCCCGCATGCACCAATGGTACCTAAGCACCATCAGCGATGATAGAGGCAAATTAAGCAGCAGCCTTGGCAGCTTGCTTAGCCAGACGATCCACGGTGGTGGAAGCCTGAGCGCCGACGCTCTTCCAGTAAGCCACGCGGTCCAGTGCAATGCGCAGACCTTCAACACCGTCTTTAGCCAACGGGTTGTAGAAGCCCAGACGCTCGATGAACGAGCCATCGCGGCGCACGCGCTTGTCAGCAACGACGATGTTGTAGAACGGGCGGGCCTTGGAGCCGCCGCGGGACAGGCGAATTACGACCATAATATTCCTTCGGGTGGTTAGTATTCTCACCGCGTTTGAGACACGCAACTAGCCACCCGGCCAGCGACACGCAGTAAAGCCAACCATTATACAAACTTCTTCCACCCATGCCAAGCGTTCGTAATAGCACCCCTGATGACATCCCCGCGCTGACCCGCATTTATGCCCACCATGTGCTGCATGGCACCGGCAGTTTCGAGACCGAAGCCCCCAGCGAAGACGAGATGGCGCGCCGCCGCGAAGAGGTGCTGAGCCGCCAGTTGCCCTATCTGGTGGCAGAGGACGCGGACGGCCAGGTGATCGGCTTTGCCTATGCCAACTGGTTCAAGGCCCGCCCCGCCTACCGCTTTTCGGCAGAAGACTCGATCTATGTTGCAGATGGACAACATGGCCGGGGCCTGGGGCGCTTGCTGATGAACGCGCTGATCAAGCACTGCGAGGCAGCGGGCGTGCGCAAGCTGATTGCCGTCATCGGGGATTCCCGCAATGCCGGCTCGGTGGGCGTACACACTGCGGCAGGCTTCAGCCATATCGGCACGATGCAGTCGGTGGGCTGGAAATTTGGCCGCTGGCTAGACATTGTGATGATGGAAAAAACCCTGGGCGCTGGCAATACGACGGAGCCCATCGCACCGTTCGCGCCCTACGCCCCCGCGCCATGAGCCGCAGCAAAAGCAAGACCCTCGCCACCTGGCTGGCCTTTTTAGGCGGGCCGCTGGGCCTGCACCGCTTCTACTTGTATGGGCTGGGCGACATGCTGGGCTGGATGCTGCCGATTCCCACGGCGCTGGGGCTCTACGGTATTGAGCGCATCGCCAGCTACGGCATTGATGACCAGATCAGCTGGCTGCTGGTGCCGCTGCTGGGCTTCACCATTGCCGCCTGCGCGCTCACGGCCATCATCTACGGCCTGATGGCGCCGGAGAAATGGAATGCCCGCCACAACCCACAGCTGGCACCGGACGCCCTGCCCGGCTGCACCCGCTGGCTGACGATCTTCGGCATTGTGGCCTCCTTGCTGATTGGCACCACCATCCTGATGGCCAGCCTGGCCTACAGCTTTGAGCACTATTTCCAGTACCAGATCGAGGAAGCGCGCAAGATTTCGCAGTAACAATCAGGGTCTGACAGTGGCAGACGCTTAATTCGCTTGCAGCTGCTCGCGTAAAAACGCCAACACCTGGGCCTCATACGCCTGCGGCGCAATCTGGTACAGGTCCTCATGGGCGGCACCGGGCACCAGCCAGAGCTGGTGGGGGGCATCCGTCGCGGCCTCAGCCATTTGCCGGGTTTCGGCCTCGGTGGTGTAGCGGTCTTCCATACCGCCAGCTACCAACACGGGCATCCGCAGGCTGCTCAGGCGGTCGATAGGGCGCAAACGCTGGGGATCAACGCCCAGCCGCAGCGGCATTTGCCACAGCAGCAGCGGTGTAGCAATGCGGGCCAAGGGTGCCAGCGGGCCCAGTGCCGCACGCACCCGGTTGTCCACCGCGGCCCGCATTGTGGGGAACACGCCCTCCAGCACCACGGCATCGGGGGCCTGCTGCAGCTCAGCTATCAGTAGGCTGGCACCGCCCAGCGATACACCCACCACGCCCACCTTCTCCGTGGGCTGCTGCGCTTGCAGCCAAGCCAGCGCCTGGGCGATGCCCAGCCCCTCGCGGGGGCCAAAGGACAGCATGTCACCGTCGCTCTCGCCATGGGCTGGCAAATCAATCAGCAGCACCGCCTGGCCACGCGCCTGCAGCGCCGGCGCCCGGGGCAGCATCGCGCGCCGGTCCGCGCGCACCCCGTGCAGCAACAGAACCGCACCCTCACCCGGCTTACCGGGGGCATACCAGCCGCGCACCACGCCGGGGGCAGATGCGATTTCCACGTCTACCGCGCCCAGCGCCGCCGGTGCCGCACCGATCTGCTGGCGGTAGGGCTTTGCCAGCCAACCTGCCAGCATCCAGGCCAAGGCCAACACCACCAGCAACAGAACCGCCAAGGAGGCCAGCACCCAGCCGAGGGGATGCAGCGGGAAAAAGGAGGGAGTCAACGGGGTATCACGCATGGCGGCTATGTCGGTGTTCCAAAAAAAAGCGGCTGGCAGATCATATCCGCCAGCCGCCTTTTGGCTATCGACTTTCAACCATCAATAGAGCTGCAGACTCACCCAATACGCAAAAGCTGCCACAAAGGCGCTGGCCGGAATGGTCAGCACCCAGGCCCAGACGATATTGCCGGCGACGCCCCAACGCACCGCGCTCATGCGCTGGGTGGAGCCCACACCGACAATCGCGCCGGTGATGGTGTGCGTGGTGGAGACCGGCACGCCCAGCGCAGTGGCGATGAACAAGGTCATCGCGCCACCGGTTTCCGCGCAGAAGCCGCCCACGGGTTTGAGCTTGGTGATCTTCTGGCCCATGGTCTTGACGATGCGCCAGCCACCAAACATGGTACCCAGGCCAATCGCCGCGTAGCACGAGACGATGACCCAGGTGGGTGGGCTGGCATCGGCTGCCGAGACATAGCCGGTGGACAGCAGCAGCAGCCAGATGATGCCGATGGTCTTTTGCGCATCGTTGCCGCCGTGGCCCAGGCTGTAGGCACCGGCAGACACCAGCTGCAAGCGGCGGAACCATTTGTCCACCCGCCCCGGCGTGGTGCGGCGGAACAGCCAGGCCACGATCACCATCATGATTGAGCCCAGCAAGAAGCCGAGCACGGGGGAGACGAAGATAAAGGCCACGGTCTTCCAGATGCCGCTGGCAATCAGCGAGCTCGCACCCGCCTTGGAGATGACAGCGCCCACAATGCCGCCAATCAGCGCATGCGAGGAGCTGGACGGAATGCCGTAGTACCAGGTGATCAGGTTCCAGACGATGGCGCCCACCAGCGCGCCAAAGATCACATGGGTATCGACAATGCCCGGTTGGACAATGCCTTTGCCAATCGTCGCCGCCACGCTCAGGTGGAAGACAAAGATCGCCACAAAGTTGAAAAATGCCGCAAACACCACCGCTTGGGTGGGCTTGAGCACGCCGGTCGAGACAACGGTCGCAATCGAGTTGGCCGCGTCATGAAACCCGTTCATGAAGTCGAACAAGATGGCCAGCGCCACCAGCACGACAATCACCCACAGGGCTGTTTGCATCGGTTCCATGGAAGTTCAGTCTCCTGCTTGCTGAAACGGATCAGGAGTTTTCCAGGATGATGCCTTCGATGTGGTTGGCCACATCTTCGCACTTGTCGGTGATGGTTTCGAGCAGCTCGTAGATGGCCTTGAGCTTGATCACCTCGCGCACATCGGGTTCTTCGCGGAACAGCTTGCTCATCGCCGAGCGCATTACGCGGTCGGCATCGCTCTCCAAGCGGTCGATCTCTTCGCAGGTCTTGATCGCCGCCTCGGTCGTGGCAGGATCGGCAATGCGGTCGAGCATCTTGACGGCATCGCGCACGCGCTCGCAGCACTTGACGCTCAGGTCCGTCAGGCGGGTGATCTCTTCGGTCATGTGGCGCACGTCGTAGAGCGCCATGGTCTCGGCCGAGTCCTGGATCAGGTCGGCCACGTCGTCCATAGTGTTGATCAGCGAGTGGATCTGTTCCCGGTCGATGGGGGTGATGAAGGTCTTGTGCAGGGTGCGGTTGACCTCATGGGTCACGCGGTCGGCAGCGCGCTCGGCATTGTCCACATCCTGGTTGTACTTCTCACGCAGATGGGGATCGTTGTAATTGGCCACCAGCTGGGAGAACGCATGGGCCGCTTCCACGATGCGGTCGGCGTGCTGGTTGAACAGTTCGAAGAAATTGCCTTCGCGCGGCAAGAGTTTGCCAAAGAGCATGGGTGTACCTATTCGGTTGCAATGCAAAAAAAGGGGAAAACCTGCGCACACCCGGCCGGATACGGTCGTATCCCTGCCGGGCCAACAGGCCCCGTCGCCACCCCGCAAGTCCTTGAATTGCCAGCGGTGTCAGCGGTTTGCCGTGCGCAAAATCTGTCATTCACGGCGCATTGCTGCACTGCAAAATTCACCAATTTTAAATGCAATTGTCATTTCTTTGTCGTATTTGAAGTCACCCCGCCTAAAACACCATGTCCGCCGCGGCGCCCACAGCGCTCCGTCCAGAGGCGGCCAGAGCTCACCGTCCACCCTGACAACCGCAGCCTTCATACCCCTTCCGCCATCAACGTGATGGCTGCCAAGCACGATGCAACGGGTGCCCATGTGGCATGCATAAAAAAAAGCACTGACCAGCAGTACTGGGCAGTGCTTGGGGGAAGCGGTGGCCTCGGCTATTCGCCCAGATAGGCGGCGCGCACCTTGGGGTCGGCCAGCAGCTCCTGGCCCGGGCCGGTCATCGTGATGATGCCGGACTCCATCACATAACCGCGGTCGGCAATCGCCAGCGCGCGGCTGGCATTCTGCTCGACCAGCACAATCGTCACACCCATCGCATAGACATCGCGCACCACCTCGAAGATCTTGTCCACCATGATGGGCGACAGGCCCATCGACGGTTCATCGAGCAACAGCACCTTGGGCTGGGCCATCAGCGCGCGCGCCATCGCCAGCATCTGCTGCTCGCCACCGGACATGGTGCCGGCCAGCTGGTCCTTACGCTCACGCAGGCGCGGAAAGATGCTGAACATCTTCTCGATGTCGGCGAGGATGCCCGCCTTGTCCTTGCGCAGGTAGGCGCCCAGCATCAGGTTGTCGGTGATGGTCTGGCGCGTGAACACGCCCCGCCCCTCGGGCACCATCACCAGGCCCTTGGCCACCAGGTCCCAGGCGCCCCGGCCCTTGAGGTTCTCGCCCAAAAACTCGATGTGCCCGTCGTTGATGGGCTGGGTGGCGGTCACCGCCTTCATCGTCGTGGTCTTGCCCGCGCCGTTGGAGCCGATCAAGGACACCAGCTCGCCCTCATGCACCTCAAAATCCACGCCCTTGACCGCTTGGATGCCCCCATAGGCCACTTTCAGCCCGCGTACCTTCAGCAGTACCGGGTTGGATGTCTTGTCAACCATGCTCAGTGTCCTCCGGTGCCCAGATAGGCCTCAATCACTTTTTCGTCTTTCTGCACCTCGGCGGGCGAGCCCTCGGCCAGCCGCTTGCCATAGTCCAGCACCGTCACCCGGTCGCACAGGCCCATCACCAGCTTCACATCGTGTTCGATCAGCAAGATGGTGCGGTTGTCCTTGCGGATGCGGTCGATCAGCTCGCGCAGCTGCACCTTCTCGGTGGCATTCATGCCCGCGGCGGGTTCATCGAGCGCAATCAGCTGCGGGTCGGTGGCCAGCGCGCGGGCAATTTCCAGGCGGCGCTGGTCGCCATAGGACAGGGTGCGTGCCTTGTAATCGGCATAGCGCTCAATGCCCACATACACCAGCAGCTCACGGGCGCGCTCGGTAATGGCACGCTCCTCGGCCTTGAAGCCCGGTGTGCGGAAGATGGCGCCCAGCAGGCCCGAATGGCTGCGCACATGGCGGCCCACCATCACGTTCTCCAGCGCCGTCATGTCAGAGAACAGACGGATGTTCTGGAAGGTACGGGCAATGCCCGCCTTGGCCACCAGATGTACGGCCTTGGGTTCGTAGGGCTTGCCAGCCAGCTCAAAGCTGCCGCTGTCGGGCGTGTACAGCCCGGTGATCACATTGAAGAACGTGGTCTTGCCAGCGCCATTGGGGCCAATCAGGCCATAGACCTGGCCGCGCTCAATCGTCAGTCCCACATCCGAGAGGGCTTGCAAACCGCCAAAGCGTTTGGATATTCCTGCGACTTTCAGTGCAGGAGCTTGTGTGTTCGTCATGCGCGTCTCTCCTGCTCAGTCTTTCTGGATGGCGCTCTTGCCATGCTCGGGTGCCGGCCACAGGCCGCGTGGGCGCAGCAGCATCACCACAATCATCGCCACCGCAATCAGCAGCTGGCGCAGGATGGAGGCATCCAGGCGGCCGTCGGTCAGCTCCTGCAGCGGGCCGGCCACATAGCGCAGCACCTCGGGCAGGGCCGACAGCAATACGGCGCCCAGAATCACACCGGGGATATGGCCCAGGCCGCCCAGCACCACCATGGCGACGATCATGATCGACTCCATCAGGCTGAAGGACTCGGGCGAGACAAAGCCCTGGAAGCCGGCAAACATCGCGCCGGACACACCACCAAACGTGGCGCCCATGCCAAAGGCCATCAGCTTGAGGTTGCGGGTGTTGATGCCCATGGCCTTGGCGGCAATTTCATCTTCGCGGATGGCCATCCAGGCGCGGCCAATGCGCGAATCCTGCAAGCGGTAGCAGATCACCACACTGGCCACCACCAGCACCAGGAACAGGTAGTAGTACAAGGTCACCGACGAGATGGTGTGGCCGGCAATCTCCAGCGGCTTGCCAAAGTCAAAACCAAAGATCTTGATCGAATCGATCTGGCCCAGACCCTTGGGCCCGTTGGTGATGTTGACCGGCTGGTCCAGGTTCAGCATGAAGATGCGGATGATCTCGCCAAAACCCAGGGTCACGATGGCCAGGTAGTCCCCGCGCAATTTGAGCACCGGGAAGCCTAATATCATCCCCGCGACGGCCGCCAGCAAGGCAGCGAGCGGTATCACCAGCCAGATGGAGGTGTGCAGGCCATTGGGGAACATGGCCTTGAAGCCTTCGAAGGTCTCGGCCAGGTGGGGCGAGGCCATCAGGCCCAGCATATAGGCGCCCACAGCATAGAAGGCCACATAGCCTAGGTCGAGCAGGCCGGCAAAGCCCACGACGATGTTCAGACCCAGGGCCAGCAATACATAGAGCAAGGCCAGATCGGCAATCCGCACCCAGGCGTTGCCGAAGGACTGCAGGATCAGCGGCAAGACCAGCAGCGCAATGGCGCCCAGGATGAACTGTATTTTGTTGTTCTTCATGCGGTTCCCCTTAAGCTCTATCGGCCACCCGCTCGCCCAGCAAGCCCGAGGGGCGCAGGGTCAGCACGATGATCAGCACGATGAACGAGAAGATGTCGACGTACTGGCTGCCCAGCACGCCCCCGGTGAGCTGGCCGATGTAGCCCGCGCCAATGGCTTCCACCAGGCCCAGAATCATCGCGCCCACCACCGCACCGGCCAGGTTGCCGATACCGCCAAACACCGCCGCAATAAAGGCCTTGAGGCCGGGCAGGAAGCCCATCGTGTGCTGCGCCGTGCCGTAGTTCGAGGCCCAGAGCACGCCGGCAATCGCCGCCAGCACCGCACCAATCACAAAGGTGGCTGAGATCACCATATCCGGCTTGATGCCCATCAGTGCCGCCACGCGGGGGTTCTCTGCCGTGGCCCGCATCGCGCGGCCCAGGCGGGTGTAGTTCACCAGGTACATCAACACCGCCAGCACCACCGCCGTCACACCCAGCACCAGGATCTGGGTCGGCGTGATCACCGCGCCCGCCACATCAAAGGGCTCCATCGGCAGCAGGGTCGGATAGGGTTTGTAGTTGGGCTTCCAGATGATCATCGCCAAGGTCTGGAGCAAGATCGACATGCCAATCGCAGTGATCAGCGGCGCCAGGCGCGGGCTGTTGCGCAGCGGCCGGTAAGCCAGCTTTTCAATCGTGAAATTGAGTACCGCCGCCACCACGCAGGCAATGAGGGTCGCGATCAGCAGGATGATCCAGCCCGGCGTATTGGGCATCGCCTCCTGCATCGCGCCGATGATGCTCCAACTCGTCAGCACCCCGATCATCAGCACTTCGCCATGCGCGAAGTTAATCAATTGAATAATGCCGTACACCATGGTGTAGCCCAAGGCTATCAAAGCGTACATGCTGCCCAATACCAGACCATTGATGATCTGCTGCAGCAAAATATCCATACAACCAACCCTTCAGCTTGGAACCACAACGGCTGAAACTGCATGAGCCCGGGGGTCTCCCGCCATGCAGCCGCCTCTAACCGCGATAACAGTTTTATGCGGATCGAAGCGATTCTATAGACGCCATCTGGGTTTGATGGCGACTATGCCGCTAGCGCTTTCCCTAGGGGCTCATACGCGAACCGCATCAATTCAGAAGGGCTCACACCCGCCACCTAGGGAATTTACTAGGTATAGATTCGATGGATTGTTTTGTTTTTTTAATGATTAATGCGACAAACACAATAATCACATCGATCCGGACGTCGCCGCTGTCAAACACTGGTGCAAATACCTATATCCGTTTGAAGTTGCGATAACAACCAAAAATCCAGATATCGCGCCAGGCATAAAAAAAACGCGGCCAAGGCCGCGTTTTGGAGAGGGTGCTGGTGGTTTACAGCTTGCTGGCCATCTCAGGCACGGCGTCAAACAGATCCGCCACCAGGCCGTAGTCGGCCACGCTGAAGATGGGGGCTTCTTCGTCCTTGTTGATCGCCACGATCACCTTGGAGTCCTTCATGCCCGCCAAATGCTGGATGGCGCCTGAGATGCCCGCTGCCACATACAGCTGGGGCGCGACGATCTTGCCGGTCTGGCCCACTTGCAGGTCGTTGGGCGCGTAGCCCGCGTCCACCGCTGCGCGGCTGGCGCCAATGGCGGCGCCCAGCTTGTCTGCCAGCGGGGTCATGACTTCGTTGAACTTCTCGGCGCTGCCCAGTGCCCGGCCACCGGAGACGATGATCTTGGCTGCGGTGAGTTCTGGCCGGTCGTTCTTGGTCACTTCGCGGCCCACAAAGCTGCTCTTGCCGCTGTCGGCTACGGCTGCTGCGTTCTCGACGGCGGCTGAGCCACCCGTCGTGGCTGCTGCGTCAAAGCCGGTGCCGCGCACGGTGATGACCTTGGTGGCATCGATCGATTGCACGGTGGCAATGGCGTTGCCCGCGTAGATGGGGCGCTCGAAGGTGTCGGCGCTCACCACCTTGGTGATGTCGCTGATTTGGGCGACGTCGAGCTTGGCTGCGACGCGCGGGGCGACGTTCTTGCCCGATGCCGTTGCGGGCGCCAGGATGTGGCTGTAGTTGCCGGCAATGGCCAGCACTTGCGCGGCCAGGTTCTCGGCCAGGCCATCTTTGAGCGAGGGGCCTTCAGCCAGGATGACTTTGGCAACGCCAGCGATCTGTGCTGCGGCCTGGGCCGCTGCTGCTGCGCCAACGCCGGCTACCAGCACATGCACATCATCGTCGCAAGCCAGGGCGGCGGTGACGGTGTTGAGGGTGGCGGTCTTGATGGTTTGGTTGTCGTGTTCTGCAATAACGAGAGCGGTCATTTTTTAGGTTTCCTTTTGAGCAGCAGCGTTAGATGACTTTGGCTTCGTTCTTGAGCTTGTCGATCAAGGTGGCTACATCGGGCACCTTGACGCCTGCGCCGCGCTTGGCGGGTTCCTGCACCTTCAAGGTCTTCAGGCGCGGGCTCACGTCCACACCCAGGTCTTCTGGCTTCAAGGTATCGAGCTGCTTTTTCTTGGCCTTCATGATGTTGGGCAAGGTGACGTAGCGGGGCTCGTTGAGGCGCAGGTCGGTGGTGATGACGGCGGGCATGGACAGAGACAGGGTCTCCAGGCCGCCGTCCACTTCGCGCGTGACATTGACCTTGTCGCCAGCGACTTCGACCTTGGAGGCGAAGGTGGCTTGGGGCAGGTCGGCGAGCGCGGCCAGCATCTGGCCGGTCTGGTTGGCGTCGTCGTCAATGGCTTGCTTGCCGCAGATCACGAGGCCCGGCTGCTCTTTGTCAACCAGGGCCTTCAGGAGCTTGGCGACGGCCAGGGGCTGCAGCTCTTCAGCGGTTTCGACCAGGATGGCGCGGTCCGCACCAATGGCCATCGCGGTGCGCAGGGTTTCCTGGCACTGGGTCACACCGCAGCTCACGGCGATGATCTCGGTCACAACGCCCTTTTCCTTCAATCGCACGGCCTCTTCCACCGCGATTTCATCAAAGGGGTTCATCGACATCTTCACGTTCGCAATGTCCACACCCGAGCCATCGCTCTTGACGCGCACCTTGACGTTGTAGTCCACCACGCGTTTGACGGGTACCAGTACTTTCATAGTCTCAGCTTTCTAACAATAAACTCTGGGCCCGCTGCGGCCTCGTCTGCCAGCGGCGAGCATCGGTATCAATCGGGCAAGGTCAGCACGCCTTGCGCCTGGAGCGACTGCAATTGCGAATCACTCAAACGCAGCAGATTTTGCAGCACTTCGCGTGTACCTTCACCGAGTGTGGGTGGCGGGCGGCGAATCGGCAGGCGTTCGCCATCCATGCGGATGGGCGGCGCCAGCACGGCGGTGTGGCCTGCGACCGGGTGGGGCATGTTCTGCACCAGGCCGGCTTGCTGCACGCGCTCGGAGGTCAGCGCCTCATGCAGGCCCAGCACCTCACCACAGGGCACGCCGCAGGCGGTCAGGCGCTCGATCAGCAGCGCGCGCGGAAAGCTGCGGATCGTCTCGATCATCAGCGGCAGCAGCAGCTTGCGGTCCTTGGCGCGCTCCACATTGGTGGCGTACTTGGGGTTGTCGGCCAGGTCGGGGCGCTCGATAACATCGCGGCAAAAGCGCTCGAACTGCGAGTTGTTGCCCACCGCAATGATCAGCGGGCCATCGGCCGCCTCGAACATGCCATAGGGCACGATCGACGGGTGGGCATTGCCAAAGCGCTCCGGGTCCTTGCCCATGAACAGCGCGTCCAAGCCGTAGTAGCCGGTGATGCTGACACCGTTGTCGAACAGCGCCATGTCGATCTTGCGGCCCTGGCCCGTGCGCTCGCGGGCAAACAGCGCGGCCAGCACGGCCTGGGCGGCGCTCATGCCGGTCATCAGGTCTACCACCGCCACGCCAAACTTCAGCGGCGGCTGCGAGGCCTCGCCATTCATCGCCATCAAGCCGGCCTCGCCCTGCACCAGGATGTCGTAGCCCGGGCGGGCCGCCTCATCGGTGTCGGTGGCATAGCCCGTCACGCTGCAGTAGATGATGTCCTGCTTCAAGGCCTTCAGCGCCTCGTAGCCCAGGCCCAGCTTGTCGGCGCCGCCATGCTTGAAGTTGTGGATCACCACATCGAACTGCGGCAGCAGCTCCAAGATCAGCGCCAGCCCTTCGGGCTTTTGCAGATCGACGGTGATGGACCGCTTGTTGCGGTTCATGCTGTTGTAGTAGGTGGTCTCGGTCTTGCCAATGCGCAGGCCCCAGTCGCGTGTGTCATCACCGCGCTTGGGGTGCTCCACCTTGATCACCTCGGCCCCCAGATCGCCCAGCACCTGGCCGCACAGCGGGCCAGCGAACACGCGGGACAGATCCAGAACCTTGACACCGGCCAGTGGCAAGGCCCCGGCTTTCTCTTCCTGATGCATATTTGTCTCCTCGGATCACCGGGCCATCCACCCCCACGGGCGGGCCCGGCGTCCCTTGTCTCAAACCCTGTCAGCTGCGCAGCTGCAGGTAGTTGGCCGGGCGCTTCTCCAAAAACGCCGCAATGCCCTCGGCCGATTCTGGCGTGGCCTGGGCCTGCACCATCAGCTCCGCTTCCAGGTCCAGCTGCTGCTCCAGGCTGTTGTCATACGCGGCGCGGCACAGCGACTTGATGCTGGCCATCGCCTGCAACGGCCCATCGGCCAGCTGCGCCGCCAGCGCGATGGCCTGGGCCAGCGCATCGCCCGGCTCGGCCAGGCGGTTGACCAGACCGAGTTGCTGCATGCGCTCGCCATTCACCCGGTCGCCGGTCAGGCACAGCTCGGTCAGCAGCTGGCGCGACAGGTGCTCTGCCAGAAAGGCCGTGGCGCCGCCGTCGGGCGACAGCCCCACCTTCACATAGGCCACCGAAAACGCGGCATTGCGCGCTGCCACCAACATATCGCAGGCCAGCGCCAGCGACAGGCCGGCACCGGCCGCTGCGCCCTCCACCGCCGCCACGACGGGCTTGGGGCAGTCACGCAGCGCACGCACCAGGTCATGCAGGCCTTCGAGCAGTTCGCGGCGCTTTTCCAGCGGTTGGTCGCGGCGCGTCGCAATGCGGCGCAGATCGCCGCCGGAGCAGAAATGCCCGCCGGCACCGGTGAGCACAATCGCGCCCACCGCCGGGTCGGTTGCCGCATCTTTGAGCGCAGCGGTCAGGCCCAGGTAGAACTCGGGCGACAGCGCATTGCGCGCCGCCTCATTGTTGTTGGTGAGCACCAGCACGCCGCCTTCGCGGCGCGCCAGCAGCGCGGGGTTTGCGTTGCTGGCGTTCTCCATCAGGCGGCCTTGGCTGCGGCGCGTTCCTGCGCCTGCAGCGCAATGTAGCGCGCCAGGTGGTGGTCCATGTCGCCCAACTGGTGGTCGATCATGATGATGCGCTTGGCGTAGTGCGCCAGCGGCAGCTCCCAGGTCACGCCAATGCCGCCATGCATCTGGATCGCCTCTTCAGCCATCAGGGTGCCAATCTGGCCCACGCTGTACTTGGCCGCCGACAGCGCTTTTTCGCGCTCCAGGTAGTCGGGGTTGTCGATGGCCGCTGCCGCGTTGATGACGGCCGAGCGCGCCTGCTCGGCTTCGAGCAGCAGATCGGCCATGCGGTGCTGCAGCGCCTGAAAGCTGCCGATCGGCACGCCAAACTGCTTGCGGGTGCGCAGGTACTCCAGGGTGTGGTTCTTGGCCACATCCATCGCGCCCAGCGATTCGGCCGCCAAGGCCAGCAGGCCAAAGCCGCAGATGCGTTCCAGCAGCGCATGGCCTTCGCCCAGCTTGCCCAGCAAGGCATCCGCACCGACCTTGACGTTGGCCAGCACCAGCTCGGCGGCATGGCCACCATCGATGCGGCCATAGCCCCGGCTGCTGATGCCTGCAGCATCGCCCGGCACCAGGAACAGCGAGATACCCGCCTCATCGCCCACCGCGCCTGCCGTGCGGGCGGAGACCAGCAGCAGCTGCGCCTGGTCGCCAAATAGCACGACGGCCTTGCTGCCGTTCAGCACCCAGCCATCGCCTTCGGTCTGGGCGCTGGTGGCCACGCGGTTCAGCTCGTAGTGGTTGGCAGGCTCGTCATGCGCCAGCGCGGCAATCGTCTCGCCGCCGATGATGCCTTCGAGCTGCGCCTTTTGCACATCGCTGCCGGCCTCCGTCAGCGCGCGGCCGACCAGCAATGCGCCCAGCAGTGGCTCTGCGACCAGGTGCGTGCCCAGTGCCTCGAACACCACGCTGATATCGACGCCATCGCCACCAAAGCCGCCATCGGCCTCTTTGAACAGCGCGCCAATCGCACCCAGTTCCGCCAGCTTGGCGTAGGTGTCAGCGCTAAAACCTTGGGCGCCGTAGGCAGCCTTGTTGCGGTAGTCGGTGCTGTACTGCTCGCTCAGGTAGCGGCCCAGCGCATCGGCCAGCATGCGGCGGTCTTCATCCAGTTGAAAGTTCATCGATATCTCCTTACAGGCCGAGGATCATCTTGGAGATGATGTTGCGCTGGATTTCGTTCGAGCCGCCGAAGATCGACAGCTTGCGGTAGTTGAAATAGGCTGCAGCAGCCGTGGCCGCCTCCTTGGGCCCCACGGGCGCGTCGGCGTATTCGGCAAACTGCGCCTCTTCGATAAAGGGCAGCGCATAGGGGCCCATCGCGCGGCGGACCAGCGACAGCAGCTCCTGGCGGATGACAGTGCCCTTGATCTTGAGCATCGAGCTTTCGGCACCGGGCACACCGCCGTCCGCCACCGAGGCGATCACGCGCAGGTTGGTGGTGGCCATGTTCAGCAGCTCGATCTCGACCTTGGCCATGCGGGTGGCGAACTGCGGGTCTTCGATCAGCGGCTTGCCATTGCGCTGCACGCGCTGGGCAATCACCTTGAGCTTTTCCAGCCCGGCCATCGAGAAGCCCACACCAGCAATGCCGGTGCGCTCATAGGTCAGCAGGTACTTGGCATAGGTCCAGCCCTTGTTCTCCTCGCCGACCAGGTTTTCCAGCGGCACCTTCACATCGGTCAGAAAGACTTCGTTGACTTCCTTGTCGCCGTCCAGGGTGCGGATGGGGCGCACTTCGACGCCGGGCTGGTTCATGTCGATCAGCACAAAGCTGATGCCTTGCTGCGACTTCACCTCTTTGTTGGTGCGCACCAGGCAGAACATCATGTTGGCGTGCTGGCCCTGGGTGGTCCAGGTCTTCTGGCCGTTGACGATGTAGTGGTCGCCATGGCGCACGGCCGTGGTCTTGAGCGAGGCCAGGTCGGAGCCGGCGCCCGGCTCGGAATAGCCCTGGCACCACCAGTCATCGCCATTGAGAATGCGGGGCAACCAGTGGCTTTTCTGCGCCTCGTTGCCGTACTTGATCAACACCGGGCCGAGCATCGACAAACCAAACGGCACCAGGCGCGGGCCACCGGCCAGTGCGCATTCGTCGTCAAAAATAAACTTCTGCACCGGCGACCAGCCCGTGCCACCAAACTCCTGCGGCCAGTGGTAGGCCAGCCAGCCCTTTTTGTTCAGAATGGCATGCCAGTTTTCCTGGTCAAAACGCGTCAGGCGCTGGCCAGCCTTGACCTTGGCGGCCAGCTCCGGGGGCAAGTGGTCTTTCAGAAACGCACGTACTTCGGCGCGGAAGGCCTCTTCTTCGGGGCTGAATTGCAAATCCATCGCAGTTCCTTAAAAAATCTCAAAGAGGCCAGCGGCACCCATGCCGCCGCCCACACACATGGTCACCACGCCCCACTTCACTTTCTCGCCCCGGGCCTTGCGACGCTGGCCTTCGAGCAGAATGTGGCCGGTCAAACGCGCGCCGGTCATGCCAAAAGGGTGGCCGATGGAGATGGCGCCGCCGTTGACGTTCAAGCGGTCCAGCGGAATGCCCAGCGTGCGCTGGCAGTACAGGGCCTGCGAGGCAAAGGCCTCGTTCAGCTCCCAGAGGTCAATGTCCTGCACCGTCAGGCCGTGGCGCGCCAGCAGCTTGGGGACGGCAAACACCGGGCCAATGCCCATCTCATCGGGCTCACAACCGGCAATGGCCAGGCCGCGGAAGGCGCCCAGCGGCGTCAGGCCCAGCTTGGCGGCTTCCTTGGCTTCCATCAGCACGCAGGCGGCCGAGCCATCGGAGAGCTGCGAGGCATTGCCTGCGGTGACAAAGTTGCCTGCGCCCTTGACCGGTTCCAGCTTGGCCAGGCCTTCTAGGGTGGTCGAGGGGCGGTTGCAGTTGTCCATGGTCGCGGTGACGTCCTTGTAGCTGACTTCACCGGTTTCCTTGTTCTTCTCGGCCATGCGCGTGGCGCAGGGCACGATCTCGTTGTCAAACGTGCCGTTGGCCTGGGCCGCTGCGGTGCGCTGCTGGCTTTGCAGCGAGAAGGCATCCTGGTCTTCGCGGCTGATGCCGTAGCGCTTGGCCACCACATCGGCCGTGTCGATCATCGCCATGAACAGGTCGGGCTTGTGCTCCAGCAGCCAGGGATCGGCATCCGAGGGGTTGGTGTTGCTGGAGCGGATCAGCGAGATGCTCTCAACACCGCCGGCCACCATCGCCGGGGCGCCGTCCACAATGATGCGACCGGCCGCAAAGGCAATCGCCTGCAGGCCCGAGGCGCAGAAGCGGTTGACCACGGTGCCGCCCACGCTGACGGGCAGGCCGGCACGCACGGCCGCCTGGCGCCCGATATTGCGGCCGGTCGTCCCTTCTGGGTAGCCGCAGCCCAGCACCACGTCTTCAATCAAGGCCGGGTCAATACCGGCGCGCTGCACCGCCGCGCTGATGGAAAAGGCTGCCAGCTGCGCACCGGGCGTGACATTGAATTCCCCACGGTGGGATTTGGCCAGCGGCGTACGCGCTGTCGAAACGATGACGGCTTCACGCATGCATGTCTCCTAGGGTCTGAGCGACCATTGATTGTGATTTTTGGGGGCGGCAGCGCTTGTCACCCAAGCGCTAACCGCCATTTTTGATAGCGCAACCCGGGCTTCGCCTGCATGGAAGCCTGGGGTTGCCTCAAGCCTGGACGGCTTTGCGTCAGGCGGCCTTATTCAGGCTCTCAAAGTTCTCGCCCTTGTCCACCAGCTCTACCAAGAGCGGCGATGGCGTCCAGAACAGCGCGTCTTCCTTGGCGAACTCGCGGATGTCGGCCAGGATCTTGTCCAGGCCCACCATGTCGGCCCACTTCATCGGGCCGCCCCGGAAGCGTGGGAAGCCGTAGCCGTAGAGGAAGGTGACATCCACATCCAGCGGACGCAGCGCAATGCCTTCGCGCACCACATTGGCGCCTTCGTTGACCATGGCGGCCATGTAGCGGCGCATGATCTCGGCATTGCTGAAGCTGCGCGGCGTCACGCCAACGCGCTGGCGCTCGGCATCCACAATCGCCAGCACTTCGGGGTCTTGCTCGCCCACCCGCGCACCTTGCGGGTACAGGTAGTAGCCGCGCTGGGTCTTCTGGCCAAACCAGCCTTTTTCGGCAATGCGGTCGGCAATCTGCACATAACGCGCATTGGGGTTGCGCGTGGCGGCCTTGCGCTTGCGCGTGGCCCAGCCAATGTCGCCACCGGCCAGATCGGCGACCTGGAAGGGGCCCATCGGGTAGCCAAACTCGCGCACCGCCTCATCGATCTGGTAGGGCGAGGCACCGTCTTCCAGCAGGTAATTGGCGGCCTCGCGGTACACGGCCAGAATGCGGTTGCCGATAAAGCCATCGCAGACACCGGCGCGCACGGGCACCTTCTTCATGCGGCGGGCCAGCTCGAAAGCGGTGGCCACCACATCGGCGCTCACCTTGGCGGGCACCACGATCTCCAGCAGCTTCATGATGTTGGCGGGGCTGAAGAAGTGCAGACCAATGACATCCTGCGGGCGCGAGATGCTCGCGGCAATCGCATCGATATCCAGGTAGGAGGTGTTGGTGGCAATCACGGCACCGGGCTTGCAGACCTTGTCCAGCTCGGCAAACACGGCCTTCTTGACGCCCATCTCTTCAAACACCGCCTCGATCACTAGGTCCACGTCGGTGAGTGCGGCGTAGTCGGTGCTGCCGCTGTAGCGCGCCATGATGGCGGCCTTTTTCTCTGCCGTCAGGCGGCCCTTGGCGATCAGGCCATCGTAGACCTTTTCGACATTGGCGCGACCCCGGGCGATGGATTCGTCATCGCGCTCGACCATCACTACCGGCAGGCCGGCATCCAGCGCCGCCACGGTGATGCCGGCGCCCATGGTGCCACCGCCCACCACGCCGATGCGGTTCAGGGCGCGCGGTGCAGCGGCCTTGGCTTCGGGGATCTTGGCGGTTTCACGCTCGGCAAAGAAGGCGTGGATCAGGCCGGCGCGCTGCGGGCTCTCCAGGCACTGCACAAACAGCTTGCGCTCGTTTTGCATGCCTTGCTCAAACGGCAGGTCCAGCGCGCCTTGCACGCATTCGATGATCTTGCCAGGCGAGAACAGGCCCCGGCTTTTCTTGGCCGACTCGGCCTTGGCGGTATCGAGTTCGGCCTGCGACGCAGCCTTGTCGGCCAGGGCCGTGGCTTCGCGGGTGCGGCGCACCGGGGCGTTCTGCGCCAGCAGTGCGTTGGCATAGGCCAGGCCAGCGGTGCGGGCATCGCTGCCTGCGGGCTCGACCTGGTCGACCAGGCCCATGGCCAGCGCTTCTTCGGCACTGGCGTGGCGGCCGGAAAGCATCAGGTCCAGCGCGGCCTTGACGCCAATCAGGCGGGGGGTGCGCTGCGTGCCACCGGCGCCGGGCAGCAGGCCCAGTTGCACTTCGGGCAGGCCCAGCTTGGCGCCCGATACCGCCAGGCGGTAGTGGCAGGACAGCGCCACTTCCAGCCCACCGCCAAGGGCCGGGCCATGGATGGCGGCCACGACGAGCTTGTCGCTGTTCTCCAGCTGCACCAGCACATCGGGCAGGCTGGGCGGCATCGCGGGTTTACCAAATTCACGGATATCGGCACCGGCAATAAAGGCCTTGCCACTGCCCACCAGCAAGATGGCCTGGACCTGCGCATCGCTGCGCGCCTGGGCCACGGCATCGGCCAGGCCTTGGCGCACGGCCTGGCTCAAGGCGTTGACGGGGGGGTTCTGGATCGTGACGACCAATACATGCCCTTCGCGGGCCATGGTCACCACTGCAGCGTTCTCTGCGCTCATGCATGTCTCCTGGTAGATCAACCGACATCGGCTTGCGAACTATTGTCAGTGCAACTAGGCTTATTTGACAATCACATAGAGGATTGACAGACTGTCAAAAGAATTTGGACAATCACCGCTTATGGACCACAACGCCCTCACCATGCTGGTCGAGATCATCGACTCCGGCAACCTCAGCCGCGCCGCCGCCAAGCTCAAGATGAGCCGGGCCAATGTCAGCTACCACCTGGGCCAGCTGGAGAAATCGGTAGGTGTGCAGCTGGTGCGCCGCACCACCCGCCGGGTGGAACCCACCGAGGTGGGCATGCGCCTGTATGAGCATGGCCGCAGCATCCGCAACGAGCTGGCCGCCGCCAGCGAAACCATCCGCAGCCTGGGCAAGGGCCTGCAAGGTCGGGTGGGCCTGGCGGTGCCCAGCGGCTATGGCCAGCTGGTGATGAGCGACTGGCTGATCGCCTTCAAGCGCCTCTACCCCGATATCGTGCTGGATGTAATCTTTGAAAACCGGGTGGATAACCTGGTGCGCGACGAGGTAGACATTGCAGTGCGCGTGCTGCCCACGCCGCCCGACAACCTGGTCGCCCGCCATATGGGCGAGATGAACTATGTCGCCTGCGCCAGCATCGACTACGCCGGCCAGAACATGCTGCCCCAGCAGCCCGAGGACCTGCGCCATGTGCCGCTGATCACCAGCGGCGTGGTCGGCAAGCAGCTGCTGGTGCGCGCCTACCAGGGCGATGTGCGCAAGGAGATCCGGCTGGAGCCCAGCCTGATCTCCGAGCATTTTCCGTTTCTGCGCCAGGGCATCATGGCCGGCCTGGGCGTGGGCATCGTGCCGGACTATGTGATCCGCGCCGAAGTCGAGCGCGGCGAGGTCGTCACCACCTTGCGCGACTGGCGGCTAAGCATTTTCGGCAACCACATGTACCTGCTGTGGATGCCCAACCGCCACCAGACCAAGGCGGTGCGCACGATGATCAGCTTCTTGCTGGAGCAGTCGCAGCTAGCTGGCAGCCTGGCGACGCTGGACTGATCGGTCTCTTCCCTTTTTATCCCCGCGCTCAGCGCCATCGCCAAGTCGCCCGCAGCACGCCTGCGCGCGCGACCGCCGTCGTCACTCAGGTTCCCGTCAGGTAAGTGCCTTTAAGGTGGCGGCGCCTGCGTGCGTGCCCATCCTGGCCCCAATGCGCGCTGGCATGGAACCACACAGGACTGAACCGAATGAAAATGACAAGAGACATCCATGACATCGTCGGCGGCCTGCTGATGTCAGCAGCAGGCCTTTTCTTTGCGCTCTACGGGCGCGAATACAACTTTGGCAGTGCAGACCGCATGGGGCCGGGCTACTTCCCCGTCGTGCTGGGTTGGCTGCTGTTTGGCCTGGGCCTGCTGCTGGCGATACCCGCCTGGTGGCGCCAGGGCAGCCCCATCGTGCTGCAGTGGGGCAACCTGTTCTGGTCCGTGGCCAGCCTGCTCGCCTTTGCGCTGCTGCTCTACCCGCTGGGCGTGGCACTGGCCGCGCTGGCCGCCAGCCTGGTCGCGCTGATCGCCACCAAGATGGCGCTGCGCACGCGCATTCTGGTCAGCTTGGCAGTGGCCGCGCTCACCACCGTCATCTTTCCCATTGGTCTGCGCATGACCTTGCCCATCTGGCCCTGAGCCCGGCACTGACAAAGGATCTCTATGGATTTGCTTGGAAACCTCTGGATGGGCCTCAATGTGGTGGCCGATCCCTCAACGCTCTGGTACTGCTTCCTGGGCGTATTTTTGGGCACCGTCGTCGGCGTGCTGCCAGGCATTGGTGCGCTGGCCGCCATCTCGCTGCTGCTGCCTTTTACCTACCATATGTCGCCAACGGCGGCCATCATCATGCTGGCCGGCGTCTACTACGGCGCGCAGTACGGCGGCTCCACCGCGTCTATCTTGCTGAACCTGCCCGGCTCACCGTCGTCTGCGGTGACCTGTCTGGACGGCTACCCGATGGCGCGCAAAGGCAAGGCCGGGGTGGCGCTGTTCGTCACCACGATTGCCTCGCTGGTCGGCGCCATGTCGGGCCTGATCCTGCTGGTGCTGTTCTCGCCGGCGATCTCCAAGGTCGGTCTGCAGTTTGGCCCCACCGAGTTTTTCTCGATGATGCTGCTGGGTCTCGTCGCCGCCTCGTCGATGAGCGCCGGCTCGGCCACCAAGGGCCTGTGCATGGTGGTGTTCGGCCTGCTGCTGGGCATGATCGGTACCGATGTGAACTCAGGCGTCGCACGCTACTCCTTTGACATCCCCGAGCTGATGGACGGCATCAACCTGGTGGCGTTGGCCATGGGCCTGTTTGGCGTGGCCGAGGTGATGCGCTGCATCAACCTGGCCGATGCCAACCAAAAGCCCGATAAGGTCACCCTGCGCTCGATGGTGCCGGAGCGCGAAGAGTTCCGCGCCACCATCAAGCCGATGCTGCGTGGCTCGGCGCTGGGTTCTTTCCTCGGCGCGCTGCCGGGTGTGGGCCCGTCGATTGCGTCCTTCATGTCGTATGCGATTGAAAAGCGTGTGGCCAAGGACCCGAGCCGCTTTGGCCATGGCGCCATCGAAGGCATCACCGCGCCCGAATCGGCCAACAATGCGGCTGCGCAAACCGCCTTTGTGCCTTCGCTGTCCATCGGCATCCCCGGCGACGCGGTGATGGCCGTGATGCTGGGCGCGCTGATCATCCACGGTATCCAGCCCGGCCCGATGTTGATGACCGAGCAGCCCGAGCTGTTCTGGGGGCTGATCGTCAGCTTTGCGATTGGCAATATCTTTCTGGTGATCCTGAACCTGCCCACCATCGGGCTGTGGGTCGCACTGCTGCGCATTCCGTTCGCCTGGATGTACCCGGCGATCCTGGTGTTTGTCGCGCTTGGCGTCTACAGCGTCAACAACAACCTGTTCGACATTTACATGGTCGCTGTGCTGGGCATCATCGGCTATGTGCTGATGGTCCTGCGCTTTGAGGCGGCACCGCTGCTGCTGGGCTATATCCTCGGGCCAATGCTGGAGGAAAACCTGCGCCGCGCCATGCTGCTGTCGCGGGGCGATGCCTCGGTGTTCTTCAACCGCCCGATCAGCGCCTCCCTGCTGGCACTGACCGGCGCGATCTTGCTCTGGGCCATCTGGTCGGGCGTGCGCAAATCGCGCAAGGAAGCCCGGGCTTTTGCCGTAGCGCAAGAGAACGCGGCACCCGCTACCGCAGCGTCTTAACCCTGTTGCACTCCAGTGCGCCTGTTCTCGCCACCCGGCCTGAACAGGCTTTTTTCTGGCTGCGCCACTTTGCTTTTGCTAGTCTTGGGCCATGCGAATTCTTGTGATTGAAGACGATGCCGTGCTGCGCGATGTGGTGGTCAGCAGCCTGCGCGATGCGGGCCACCATGTGGACCAGGCGGCCGACCTGGGTGCGGCGGAGCACTGGTGGCGGGTACAGCGCTTTGATGCCATCTTGCTCGACCTGAACCTGCCAAGCAGCGCCATACGGGGCAGTGCGATGGGCAGCGGCCTGGCGCTGCTGCAGCAGGCCCGGCGCCGGGGCGACAACACGCCCGTGCTGGTGCTGACCGCCCGCAACCAGACGCCGGACCGCATTGCGGGCCTCGATAGCGGCGCCGACGACTACCTGGGCAAGCCCTTTGAGCTGGCCGAGGTCGAAGCCCGGCTGCGCGCGCTGGTGCGCCGTGCGATTGGCACGCAGGACATATCGACCGTGGGCCAGCTCAGCCTGGAGCGCAACAACCGGCGCTTTCGCGTCGGCGCGCAGCCGCTAGACCTGCCCGCGCGCGAGTTTGAAGTGCTCTGGGAGCTGATGAGCCCGCCCGGCCGCGCAGTGAGCAAGCGCAGCCTGTCGGACAAGCTCTCGGACTTTGACGAAGCGCTGGGCGACAACGCGCTCGAAGCCTTTATCTCGCGGCTGCGCAAAAAGCTGCAGCACAGCGGCGCGGCCATCCGCACCCTGCGCGGCATTGGCTACCTGATCGAGGCCGACAGCGGCGATGCCGCATGACGGCATCCGCACCCGCAACCGGCGCCCTGCCCTCGTTGCGCCAACGTGTGCTGCGCCATGTGCGCGGGCCGCTGGTGTGGACCTGGCTGCTGGGCACCGTGTTCATGATGGGCCTGGCCAACCACTTCACCCAAAGTGCCTTTGACCGCGCGCTGCTCGACGATGCCTACGCGATTGCCTCGCACCTGCGTGCCGATGACGAGGGCCAGGTGGCCTTGCAGCTGACCGACAGCGAGCTCAAGGCGGCCCTGTTTGATCAGGCCGAGTATGTGTACTACGCCGTGTACCGCGCCGATGGCAGCCAGCTGGCCGGCGAGCCGCTGCCGCTGCTGCCCTGGGACGAGAGCGAGCCGGTGAGCTACCGCGAAACCCTGTACAACGGCCAGCTGGTGCGGGCCGTGGCGCTGCGCAGCGCGGTGGGCGAGCAGCAGTTCAGTGTGGTGATGATGCACACCACGCGGGTGCGCGACAGCCTGTTCCAGCACCTGTTTTTGTATGCCGCGATCCCGCAGCTGACTCTGCTGGCCTTGCTACTGTGGTGGCTGCGCCACCGCATTGGCCAGGACATGGCGCCGCTGGCAGCACTGCAGACCTCGCTGTCGCAGCGCGATGCCCAGGACCTGGCGCCCATTCCCCCCAGCGCGCCGGCCACCACACGCGAGATCGAGCAACTGCGCCACACCACCAATGCGCTGCTGGCCCGCATTTCCGACAACGTCGAGGCCCAGCGCGAGTTTGCCGGCAATGTGGCCCATGAGGTGCGCACGCCGCTGGCCGGCATCAAGGCGCTGGCCGACTATGGCCTGGGCCATGCCGACCCTGCCGTGCAGCAGCAGCAACTGCAGCGCATCTCCGACAGCGTGGCGCGCGCCAGCCACCTGGTCGATCAGCTATTGCTGCTGGCGCTGAGCGACGAGGCCAGCGCCGTGCAGCTGCTGCCCGTGGCCCCCGCCGACCTGGTGCAGCAGGCCGTGCTGCGCCACTGGGATGCCGCCAGCCGCGCCAAGATCGACCTGGGTGCCGAGGGCCTGGATACCGCCGAGGCCGAGCAGCTGCGCATTGCGGCCGATGCCAACCTGCTCGCGGCCATGCTCGACAACCTGGTGCTGAATGCGCTGCGCTATGGCGGCCAATCGGTCACCGTGGCCTTGCAGTCCGCAGCAGACGGCAGCCGCATTGAGCTGGCCGTTATCGACGACGGCCCGGGCATGAGCGAGGAGCAATGCCAGGCGGCCATGCTGCGCTGGCAGCAAGGGGCCAGCGGCCAGTCGCTGGGCCAGGGCGCGGGGCTGGGCCTGGCGATTGTCGGCAAGCTGGCGCATCTGCAGCAGGCGGGCTTTTACCTGGCTCCCCGGGCGGGCGGCTCAGGGCTGCGCGCCAGCCTGGTGTTCAACGCAGTACATAATCCCGCACCTCGGGCGCCTTAGCGCGCGGCGCCTCACCCAGCATCTCCAGCACCGAGGCCTCGATGCCATAGACCATCGCGTCGAGCGCCAGGTCATTGGCCTCAATGCCAAAGGGGTGCTCCAGCTCGGCGCCCAACGCCTCCAGCGCGAAGAAGGTGTAGGCGACAAAGCAGACGATCACCGGCGTCATCGTGCCGATGGAATCGAGCAGGCCAAAGGGCAGCAGAAAGCAGTAAATGTAGATGCTGCGGTGCAGGATCACCGAATAGGTGAACGGAATGGGCGTGCTGGCAATGCGCTCGCAGCCGCCCAGCGCACTGCCCAGCCGCGCCAGCGCTTGTTCAAACACGGGCACCACCGCTGGTGCAATCGCGCCTTGCTGGCTCTGCACGCCCAGCCAGCGCTGCAGCTGCAGCAGCGCCATGGCGGCGGGAAAGCGCGCCTCGCTGATTTGCTGCACCTCATCAGCCGGCAGAAACAGCGCCAGATCGGCGCGCATATCGCTGCAGCGCAGCTGGTGCTTGAGCGCATAGGCAAAAGCGCAGAGGCGCAGGCCCAGCGCCTGCGCTGGCAGCGGGTGTTGGCTCAGGGTCAGGGCCTGCCCGGTCAGTTGCCTGCTCTCCACCAGCAACACGCCCCAGAGCGTGCGCGCCTCCCAAAAGCGCGCATACGAGGTGCTGTTTCTAAAGCCCAAGAAAATTGCCAGGGTCAGGCCGATCAGAGAGAACGGCACAAAGTTCAGCGGCACCTTCCAGCTCAGGATGGAGCCATGCAACAGCGTGGCCACCACCGCCAGGATGGTGATGATGACCAGCTGCGGCGTGATCGCCGGCAGGATGGAGCCGCGCCACACAAACAGCATGCGCAGCCAATGCAACGGAGGGCGGACGATCATGGTGCTTGCGCTTTTGCGGCCGGTTGCTGCGCTTAAATTTCCTTGATCAGCTGGTGCGCAATGCGCACGCTCAAAGCCGCACCGGTCAAGGTCGGATTCATGCACGATGCCGATGGCATCACACTGGTACCGGCGATGAACAGGTTCGGGTGGTCATGGGTGCGGCAGTCACGGTCCACCACCGAGTTCTTGGGGTCGTCGCCCATGATGGTGGTGCCCATGATGTGCTGGCGGTCCTGGTGGTTGGTGTCCATTTTCAGGATGTCGGCATTGAGCAGGCCCGCCATGCGCTTGAGATCAGGCACGGCAAAGTCGCGGCCGGCGTTCCAGTAGTCATTGACGCTGTAGTAGATCTCAGGCACAGGGATGCCGATCGCATCCGTCTTGGTCTTGCTGGGGACCACGCGGTTTTGCGGCAGCGCTTCGGTCTCGAAGTCCACCGCCACATTCAGCGAGCGGGCCGACTGGCGGCGGATCTCTTCGTCCAGTTTGCTGCCCAGCACGCCCTTGGCGATCAGGCTGGAGGCAATCTGCGAGGTGGTCACCGTGTTGCGGAACTTGGTCTTGTAGCTCGGGATGTCCTTGCGGAAGGCGCCATCGCGGTAGTTCAGGTAGACCAGCAGCTCGGTGGGGCCCTGGCCCGGCCACACATCCTCGTTCATCATGATGTTCATGCTGATGCCGGTGTGGCCCATCAGGTTGCGGCCCACCTGGTCGGAGGAGTTGGCAATGCCGTTCGGGTATTTTTCCGAGGTCGACATCAAGAGCAGCTTGGGGCTTTCAATGCCATAGGCGGCCAGCACAAAGTGGCGCGCGGTCAGGCGGTGTGATGTGCCATCGGGCTTTTTGTAGTGCACGGCGGTGATCTTGCCGTCGTCACCTGCCTCGATCTTGTAGACCACGGCGTTGTCGAGCAGCTTGGCGCCCGCGCGCTCGGCCTCGTCGATGTGCATGGAGCCATCGTACTTGGCGCCAATCGGGCAGACCGGGTTGCAGTTGTTGTTGCCGGCGCAGACCGGGCGGTTGCCATAGGGGCGGCTCGCGCGGCCATGGGGCTCCAGCACCGGGTTGTAGCCACCGGGCTTGAGCAGCTCATCCATGCGCTGCATGAAGTAAGGCACATTGAAGCCCTTCATCGGGAAAGGCTTGGAGCGCGGCGGATGCGCCTCGCCGCCATGGCCGCTCTCGTCCTGGCCGTCGTAGCCAGTCACGCCCAGCTCGGCCTCGGCCTCGCAGTAGTAGGGTTCGAGCTCGTCATAGCCAATCGGCCAGTCGCGGCCCCGGCCGTAGAGCGACTGCAGCTTGAAGTCATTGGGGATCATGCGCCACAGCGCCGAGCCAAAGTGCCAGGTGGTGCCACCCACCACACGCAGGTACTTGGTGGGGTATTTCACCGGGCCGGTCTGCTGCAGGTAGTCGCCATAGGTCGACGGGATGTGCGGCGGGTTGGGGAACGGCGATCCCGCGCCCTGCAGCTTCATATTGGCCAGCGAGAGCTTGATGGGCGCATTGCGGAAGTTCTCCACAATGTCGGCGCGGCGCACGCGCGGGCCGGCTTCCAGAATGATGACGGACTTGCCGGCCTGGGCCAGCTTGGCACCGATGATGCCGCCCATGACACCCGAGCCGATCACAATCAGGTCGGCGTCGTATTGCGTTTGCTTGCTGCTCATGCTTGTGGGCTCTTCTTGTTGGGGCTGGCAGGTACGGCGGGCTTGGTGCCCCAGGAATCAGGGCCGCTGCCGTAGGTGGGAATATCGAGGATGCCGGCCGTGGGGCGGTACATCAGCGCGTTGGCGTAGCTGATCAGCACGGCATCGGCGTCTTCACCGACGACGCCCAGGTACCAGGCCGAGACGATCTGCGCTGCCGTGGCGCGCAGCGCCGGGTCCAGATCGGGCACAGCCAGCAGGTCATCGACATGGCTGAACTTTTGGCTGGCCACATGCTGGTGCAGTGCCTGCGCGGCGGCGGCAAACGCGGTGTCGCTCTTGGTCAGTGCCGCTAGGTAGCGCGTGGCCAGCCCTTGCGACAGCGGGCTGCCGCCAGTGACAAACTCTGACAGGCGCAGAAAATCATCGGCCGCGACGCTGGCGGCAAAGGCATTGCTGGTGCCCAGCACGGCAAAGCCGCTGGCGGCCAGCGCCACGCCGGTGGCAGCGGCACCAGCCAGGAGGCTGCGGCGGGAGATCAGCGCGGGCGCCAGGGGCTTGGCGCAGAGCACCGCAGACTTGGGGAAGGAAGACGAGTTCATGCGGATCAGACTCCAGACGAGCCAGCGGCCTTGCGGCGCTGACGGATCACGATGAAGGCAATCACCAACACCAGCAGCACCACGGCAGCCGGCAGGATGAGGCGGGGCAACTGGGCGATCAGTGGCGGCTTGCCACCGGCGCGCAGCGCAGCCACATCAGCGACCTGCACCTTGACGGCCGGGTTGCCGTACTGCGTGAGCACATAGTTGCTGACATCGGCGATCTCCTGATCGCTGAGCCGGTCGGTGAAGGACGCGGCATCGCCAAACGCCGGCATGAAATGGGCGCGCCCCTGCACGGTGCGGTCCACGCCGTGCAGGATGGTGGCGACCAGGTTGTCCGCACGGTCGGCACCGGTCACGCTGTTGTGGAACAGCGAGGGGTATTCGCCATTGGCCGTACCGGTGGCATTGGCCTGGTGGCAATGGGCGCAGCTGCCGCTGAACACCTTCCAGCCGGCATCGGCGCCGTCGATCAGGCCGCGCTGCGTGTCTTCCGACTGCAGGCTGGCCTTGCCATAGCTGTAGCGCGGCTGGGTCTCGCCGCCCGCCACCGCCTTGGTTTGCTTGAGGTAGGAGGCAATGGCCTGGATATCGCTGTCGGGCAGATGCTGCAGGCTGTGCTCAATGGCTTCGGCCATCGGGCCGGCGGCCTGGGCCTTGCCGGGCACGCGGCCGGTCTTGAGGTACTGCACCAGCTCGGCCTCCGTCCAGCCGCCGATGCCGTTGATGGCATCCGAGGTGATGTTGGGGGCATACCAGGCGCCGAGCGAGCCACCACCCAGGTAGCGGCTGCTGTCCTCGGCCATCAAGGTATTGCGCGGTGTATGGCAGGTGCTGCAGTGGGCCAGCGCATCGACCAGGTAGGCGCCGTGGTTCCACTCCGGCGGCTTGCTGGCATCGGGCTTGAAGCGCTGGTCCTTCAGGTAGAGCGCATTCCACACCGCCATCGACAGGCGGATGTTGAACGGGAAAGGCAGGGCCGTTTGCGGCGCGGCCTGGTCCACCGGTTTGACTCCATGCATGAAGTAGGCGTAGAGCGCCTCGGTGTCTTCATCGGTAATCTGGGCATAGGCCGTGTAGGGCATGGCCGGGTACAAATGGGCCCCGTCCTTGCGCACGCCCTGGCGCAGCGCGCGGCTGAAATCTTCCAGGCTGTAGCTGCCAATGCCCGCCGAGCTGGACGGGGTGATATTGGTGGCATAAATGCTGCCCAGCGGTGAGGCAATTGGGTAGCCTCCCGCAAAGCTGGCCCCGCCCTTGGGCGCCGTGTGGCAGGCTGCGCAGTCGGCGGCTACCGCCAGCTTGCGGCCTTTTTCCACCAGCAGCGCATCGCTAGATGCGGTGGCCGCTGCAGGGGCCGACGCCGCTGCGGGCTGCACGGGCGCTGCCGTCTGGGCCTGAACGGCGTGCATTCCCGCCCACATAGAAAACACCAAGCCGAAGGCACTCCTGGACCAGGAGACGCCCGACTTTGACTTGCAAAATCGCATCGTGAGAGACCTTTGTTGTCGTATGACTCCCGCGCATGCCTGCCATGCACACCAGAGTCTTTTATCGCATCTGAGACAAATTTTCAACAACTTGTACGACCTCTGCCGACGCCCCCGGGTGTACCCCGGTGTTTTACTCACACTTCATCCAGCGCAATATGCGCTTCGCCAAGATGTGGTACCGGTTTCATGCGCAACTAATAAAACGCATGACGGGCGGGCGCAATGGCTTGGTAGCGGCGCCCTCTTCCGCCGCTACGCCCACTAACAAAGCCTTTGAATCCGCAGCAAAAACTGGGCCTTCAGTCCTGTCCGGCCTCGTCATCCCAGCGCTTGAGCTGCGCCAGCTTCTCGCCAATCTTGACCTCCAGCCCACGGGGCACCGGCTGGTACCAGCCGGGCGCATCTATCCCTTCTGGGAGATAGGTTTCCCCCGCCGCGTAGGCATTGGGTTCGTCATGCGCGTAGCGGTACTCATGCCCATAGCCCAGCTCCTTCATCAGCTTGGTGGGGGCATTGCGCAAATGCACAGGCACTTCGCGGCTCTTGTCCTGCTTCACAAAGGCCTTGGCCTGGTTGTAGGCGTTGTAGCCGGCATTGCTCTTGGCAGCGATGGCCAGGTAAATGACGGCCTGGCCCAGAGCCAACTCGCCCTCGGGGCTGCCCAGGCGCTCATAGGTCAAGGCGGCATCGTTGGCGATCTGCATCGCGCGCGGGTCGGCCAGGCCAATGTCTTCCCAGGCCATGCGCACAATGCGCCGGGACAGGTAGCGCGCATCGGCGCCGCCATCGAGCATGCGGGTGAGCCAGTAGAGCGCGGCATCCGGGTGCGAGCCGCGCACCGACTTGTGCAAGGCGGAAATCTGGTCGTAGAAGTTGTCGCCACCCTTGTCAAAACGGCGGCTGTTCAAGGTCAGCGCGTTTTGCAAAAAGTCTGCCGTGATCGTCGTCAGGCCTGAGGCCTGGGCCGCCGTGCTGGTCTGCTCCAGGAGGTTCAAAAACCGCCGGGCATCACCATCGGCATAGCCAATGATGGTATCGGTGGCCAGGTCGTCAAACTCCAAATGGCCCAGGGCGATGTCCTGGGCGCGCTTCAGGAGCAGCCGCAGTTCCTCATCCGTCAGCGACTTGAGCACATAGACCTGGGCGCGCGACAGCAAGGCCGAATTCACCTCGAACGAGGGGTTCTCCGTCGTTGCGCCAATGAAGGTGACCAGGCCGCTTTCGGCATAGGGCAGCAAGGCATCTTGCTGGGATTTGTTGAAGCGATGGATTTCATCAACAAACAGGATCGTGTGCTTGCCCCTGGCCAGGTTCTGCTGGGCCTGCTCCATCGCGGCGCGGATGTCCTTGACGCCGGAGAACACAGCGGACAGCGCAATGAACTCGCACTTGAAAGCCGTGGCGGTCAGCCGTGCCAAGGTCGTCTTGCCGACACCGGGCGGGCCCCAGAAGATCATCGAATGCGGTTTGCCGGACTGGAAAGCCAGGCGCAAGGGCTTGCCTTCTCCCAGCAGATGGGACTGGCCGACCACCTCGTCCAGCGTCTTGGGGCGCAGGGCCTCGGCCAGCGGCGCGGCGGGCTCCTGGCTGAATAAATCAGCCATGCAGGGCTCCTGCCAGGCGGCGCACGGGAGAGGCAGCGCCAACGGGCCGCGCCTCTGGGCGGGGCAGGTGCTTACTACTTTTATGCAACACACCGCCCGTGATTCCGGGGGTGAATATGCCTTTGATGATCTGGGTCACGATTTTTCGCAGAAAATAAGGGTTTATACGGATTCAACTCGTATCAGATGCCAGCGGCCCTTTTTGCCCAGGGCCAGCCCGCTTGACATGCCCCTGGCATGGCCGCCGTGCATGCAGCGCTTTGCGCCATGCTGGCAGGCTCAGCGCCTGGTAGCAGCGCCCCTTTGTGGGGCCATCCTTGTCTGATGCCGTCTCCGCGACTCCATTCGCTGGCTGCAGCCTCCTTAAGTGGGCGCTAACCAGCAAGAACCAAGAGCCATTATGAAATCACTGAAAACCAGGGACATTATCGCCCTCGGCTTCATGACCTTTGCCCTGTTCCTGGGGGCCGGAAACATCATTTTCCCGCCGCTGGTCGGCCTGTCTGCGGGTGAGAACCTGCTGGGCGCCACGACCGGATTTTTGCTGACGGGTGTAGGCCTGCCGCTGCTGGGCGTGGTCGCGCTGGCCCGCGTGGGCGGTGGTCTGGACCAGTTGACCCACCCGATTGGCCGCATTGCCGGCCTGGTGCTGGCCACCACGATCTATTTGACGATCGGCCCCTTCTTTGCCACGCCTCGCACCGCCACCGTCTCGTTCGAGATGGGCATTGCGCCTTTTGTCGGCAATACCTCGTTTGCGCTGCTGGTGTTCAGCATTGTCTATTTCTCGCTGGTGCTGCTGCTGTCGCTGTTCCCCGGCAAGCTGATGGACCTGCTGGGCAAGATCATCACCCCTTTGCTGATTGCCGCGTTGCTGGCGCTGGGCGGCATGGCTGTATTGGCCCCCGTGGGTGGCTACAGCGCAGCCAGCCCTGACTACAGCACCCAGGTCGCCGCTTTTGCCCAAGGTTTTGTGCAGGGCTACCAGACGATGGACGCCCTCGCCTCGCTGGTGTTTGGCATTGTCATCGTCAATGCGATCAAGGATGCGGGCATCAGCGATGCGCGCCTGCAGACCCGCTATGCCATCTATGCCGGGCTGATTGCCGCCCTGTGCCTGAGCCTGGTCTACATCTCGCTGTGCTACCTGGGCGCCACCAGTGGCGAGCTGGCGCAGAACACCGTCACCGGCGTGCAGATCCTCACCGCCTTTGTACAGCACCGCTTTGGCAGCGCTGGCATCTGGCTGATTGCCGCGGTGATTCTGCTGGCCTGCCTGACCACCGGCGTCGGCCTGGTCAGCGCCTGCAGCAGCTTCTTCAGCCAGCTGACCGGTTTCTCGTACCGCAGCGTGGCGCTGTCGCTCTGCATCTTCAGCGCGGCCGTGGCCAACCAGGGCCTGGCGCAGCTGATCGAGATTGCCGGCCCTGTGCTCGTCGCCCTCTACCCGCCTGCCATTGCGCTGGTCGCCCTCAGCCTGCTGCAGCGCTGGCAGCAACCGCCACGGGTCTACATCCCCGTGATGCTGGTGGCGCTGGTGTTTGGCCTGGTCGATGGCGCCAAGGCGCTGCAATGGACCAGCGCGCTGCCTGGCTGGCTGGACCACCTGCCCGGCGCCACGCTGGGCCTGGGCTGGGTGACCCCGGTGGCCGCCGTGGTGGTATGCGCCGGTATAGCCGATTGGTTGCTGGCCCGCCGCCAGATACCGGTGCGCTCCTGATCAGCGATTAACCACTTCCTGCTTAATGGATATTGAAAGCCACCGTTAATATTGGCCTCGGATATTCATTGGCACCCTTATTTAGAACCGCCTAAGCCAAGCAGCTCAATACCGTCAGAACAGGCAACCCAAGAATCGGAGAGACATTGAGCCTGCTTAAACCATGGTTATTCATGGTCTTTTACGACAACACTGTCAAAATCCAAAAATTTGTGGAGTTTCAGCAATGACGAATCCAACAGAAAATCCCCAAGCGGCTACCGCTGCCAAAGCACCTAAAAAGGGCTTTACCCGCCGCAAGTTCGTGGCATCCGCAGCTGCGGTCGGCGCGGGCGTGGTCGGGTACCAGTATTTCTTCGGCAGCCAGTACCGCGCTGAAAAAGCGGACCGCAATGTCGATGTGCTGCTGATTGGCGGCGGCATCATGAGTGCTACGCTGGGTGTTTATCTGCAAGAGCTGGAACCCGGTTGGACCTATGAATTATTCGAGCGCCTCGACCAGGTCGCCGAAGAAAGCTCCAACGGCTGGAATAATGCTGGCACCGGCCACTCGGCCCTGTGCGAGCTGAATTACACGCCGATGGATAAAAATGGCAATGTGCAGATTTCCTCTGCCATTAACATTAATGAAAACTTCCAGGTGTCGCGCCAATTCTGGTCGCACCAGGTGCGCACGGGCGTATTGGGCAATCCCCGCGAGTTCATCAACTCCACGCCGCACATGAACCTGGTGTTTGGCGAAGAAAACCGCTCCTTCATCCAAAAGCGCCTGAAGGCGCTGGAAGCCTCGCCGCTGTTCACCGGCATGGAGTCGTCGATTGATCCGGCCCAGATCAAGGAATGGATCCCGCTGATGATGGAAGGCCGCGACCCGGCCGAAGTGGTGACCGCAACCCGCTCGCCGTTGGGCACTGACGTGAACCTGGGCGAGATCACCCGCCAGTTCTACAAGAACCTGTCGTCCAAATCGAACTTCAAGCTGGGCACCGGCCAGGAAGTGCGTTCCATCACGCGCAATAGCGATGGATCCTGGCGCGTGTCGGCCTTCGACATGAAGGACAGCAGCAAGATCCAGACGGTGGATGCGCGCTTTATCTTCATCGGCGCCGGCGGTGCGGCCCTGCCGCTGCTGCAGTTGTCGGGCATTCCTGAGTCCAAGGTCTATGGCGGCTTCCCCGTCGGCGGCGAGTTCCTGGTCACCGAGGACCCCAAGATCGCTGAACGCCATCTGGCCAAGGTCTACGGCCTGGCCGATACCGGCTCGCCTCCGATGTCCGTGCCCCACCTGGACACCCGCGTGCTGGACGGCAAGCGCGTGCTGCTGTTCGGACCGTTCGCCACCTGGTCGAGCAAGTTCCTGAAGAACGGCTCCTACTTTGACCTGGCCAAGGCCACCAGCTTTGCGAATGTGATTCCACAGCTGCAAGTGGGCGTCAATGAGTTCTCGCTGGTCAAGTACCTGGCCCAGCAGCTGAGCCTGAGCAAGGAGCAGAAGATGGATGCGTTGCGCCATTACATGCCCGAGGCCAAGGATGCCGACTGGCGCCTGTGGGAAGCGGGCCAGCGCGTGCAGATCATCAAGAACGACCCGGAAAAGGGCGGCATCCTCAAACTCGGCACCGAAGTGGTCGTTGCCCAGGACCGTTCGCTGACCGCGCTGTTGGGTGCATCGCCAGGCGGCTCGACCTCGCCAGCCATCATGCTGACCTTGCTGGAAAAAGCCTTCCCCGAGAAGGTGAAGAGCGCCGAATGGCAAGCCAAGATCCGCAAGATCGTGCCGAGCTACGGCGTCAAGCTCAACGAGAACCCTGCGCTGCTGCAGCAAGAGTGGCAGGCCACAGAGCAAGCGCTGAACCTGGCCATTGCCTCGCCCAGCCTGCAAGGCGTGGAAGCGGGCGTGCAGCCCAATGAAAATATGAAGGACCTGAAGAAGGTGCCGGACATGGCGCTGTAATCAACAGCAGCGGCCGCATCAACAGCGGCCGCAAAGCAAAAAAGGTGTTCACCGCGATGGTGAGCACCTTTTTTTCTGCCCGAGTGGCTTGTGCAGCCGCTGCCAAAGGCCGCTTACTGGCGAATCACTTCCGCGCCCGAGGGAATCGCAAACTCAAAGGCCGAGCCCGGCAGCGACGGCAGGGGTTTGAAGCCGACAAAGCTGAGCACCGAGCGCTGGCCAAAGCCGTCTTCGATCTCCAGGGTCTGCAGTTCATCGGCCTTGAAGCCGACCTTGACCTGCTTGATCTGGCCATCCTTGTTCTTGGGCGTGGCCTGCAGCCATTGCTGGCCGTCGGCGTCTGGCAGGTTGCTCAGGTCAAACTCGGCCTTCAAGGCCTGCAGGCTCGAAGCGGATGCCAGCAAGGCCGCAGGGGTCTGGCCCAGGGCCTTGCTTTGTTGGCGCTGGGTGACCTGGTTCAGGTCGGCGTCATAGACGGTGAGGACCGAGCCATCGGCGACGATGGTCTGGTCAAACGGCTTTTGGTAGATGAACTTGAACTTGCCCGGCCGCTGGAACGCAAAGCTGCCGCTGGAGGTTTTGACCCGCGCGGACTGGCCCTGTTTGGGCGGCGATGTCACCGTCTGCGTGAACTGCGCTTCGCCCGCCTGCGAGTTGGTCATGAACTTTTCGAGGCTTTGCAGGCCATCGGCCTGTGTCCAACCGGCCAGGCTGACCAGTGCGGCTGCAGCAATCCATTGTTTCATCGTGAATCCTTTCGTGCTTTGCGAACAAAGCCAATGCATCGGCCCATGTCAGGGCCACAAGGGGTTTGGAGTGCAGCAGCGGGCCACAAGTGCCCGCCAGGTGCCGCCAGGGCGCTGGCTTTGCGAATGTTTACCGGCAATGGCGCTATTCTTCACCGCCAGGGCGGTGGGCCACCAGCACTTCGCGCTGGCCGCTGCCGGTCAAGGCGCTCACCAGGCCGGCGCGCTCCATCTCTTCGAGCAGGTTGGCCGAGCGGTTGTAGCCGATGCGCAGCTTGCGCTGCACGTAAGAGATGCTGGCCTTGCGGTCCTTGAGGACGATCTCGACCGCCTGGTCGTACATCGGATCTTTCTCGCCGCTGCCGCCACCCTCTTCATCGCCAAAGCCGGAATCGCCCTCGCCCGTGCCACCTTCGAGTATGCCGTCGATGTAGTCGGGCTCGCCCTGCTCCTTGAGGTAGCTGACCACGCGGTGCACTTCCTCGTCGGACACAAAGGCGCCATGCACCCGCACCGGGAAACCGGTGCCGCTGGCCATGTAGAGCATGTCGCCCATGCCCAGCAGCGCCTCGGCTCCCATCTGGTCCAGAATGGTGCGGCTGTCGATCTTGGAACCTACCGAGAACGCGATACGCGACGGAATATTGGCCTTGATCAGGCCGGTGATCACATCGACGCTGGGGCGCTGGGTGGCCAGGATCAGGTGGATGCCGGCGGCACGCGCCTTTTGCGCCAGGCGCGCAATCAGCTCTTCAATCTTTTTGCCGACGACCATCATCAAATCGGCCAGCTCATCGATCACCACCACGATATGCGGCAGGCGCTGCAAGGGCTCGGGGGTCTCGGGGGTCAGGCTGAAGGGGTTGCCAATGCTTTCCTCGCGCGCGTTGGCATCGTCGATCTTGGTGTTGTAGCCCGCCAGGTTGCGCACACCCAGCTTGCTCATCAGCTTGTAGCGGCGCTCCATCTCGGCCACGCACCAGTTCAGCCCATTGGCGGCCTGCTTCATGTCCGTCACCACGGGGCACAGCAGGTGCGGAATGCCTTCGTAGACCGACATTTCCAGCATCTTGGGGTCGATCATCATCAGCCGCACATCCTTGGCCTCTGCCTTGTAGAGCACGGACAGGATCATCGCGTTGATACCCACGGACTTACCGGAGCCGGTGGTACCGGCGACCAGCACATGCGGCATCTTGGCCAGGTCGGCCACCACCGGCTTGCCGATGATGTCCTTGCCCAGGCCCATGGTCAGCAGGCTCTTGGCGTCATGGTACTCATGCGAGCCCAGGATTTCGGTCAGGCGGATGGTCTGGCGCTTGGCATTGGGCAGCTCCAACGCCATGAAGGTCTTGCCGGGAATGGTTTCCACCACGCGGATGGACACCAGCGACAGCGAACGTGCCAGGTCCTTGGCCAGGTTGACGATCTGCGAGCCCTTGACGCCGGTGGCCGGCTCGATTTCGTAGCGGGTGATCACCGGGCCGGGCGCGGCCTCGACCACGCGGACTTCGACGCCAAAGTCCTTGAGCTTTTTCTCGATCAGGCGGCTGGTCATCTCCAGGGTTTCGTAGGAGACGCTCTCCTGCGACTTGGGAGCTGCATCGAGCAAATCGACCTGGGGCAAACGGGTATCGCGCAGCTCGTTGAACAGCGGCTTCTGGCGCTCCTTGACCACGCGGGCGCTGGGTTGCACCTGGGGCTTGAGCGGTTGGGCAATATGCAGGCCGGAATCCACCGGGGCACCGCGCGCTGCGGCTGGCAGCATGCTGTCCATGCCATCGCCGGTGGGATCCATGCGCGACGCCATCGGCGCTGGCGCCGCACTGCTCACTTCGGCCTCACGCGCCTGCGCCGCCTTTTTGCCCACGGCCTTGTCGGCGGCGGCTTCGCGGCGCAGCATCAGCTTTTGCAGAAAACGCTCGATGCCGGAGCCGAGCTTTTCGGCAATCTGGCCCCAGGAGAAACCCAGAATCCAGGACAGGCCCAGCAGCAGCAGCATGACGCCGACAATGCCGGAACCGGTAAAGCCCATCCAGCGCTCAGCCAACGGGCCCAGCAAAAAGCCCAGTACGCCACCAGCAGCGCCGGGCAGGATGGGTTCAAAACGGTAGAGGCGCGACCACTCCAGCGCCGCACTGGCCAGCAGCAACACCACCAGGCCGCCCCAAAACACCATGCGGCGCAGCCACAGCGGGCGCGGATCGTTGGGCGGCGCTTCGCCCGCGCGCAACCAGCGCGCCAGCGACGAGAACCAGGCCAGCACGGCCGCAACCACCAGCCACCAGACGGAAAAGCCGACCATGAAATAGCCGCCGTCCGAGACCATGGCCCCCAGGCGCCCCATCCAATTGCTGACATGGCCGGCGATCTGCGAGCCCGAGGTGGACCAGGCGGGGTCCTTGGGCGAATAGCTCAGCATGGCGGCGACGCAAAACGCCATCAGCACAAAACTGACGATGAGCACCAGCTCGTGCCCAAAACGGCGAACCCCCATGACCAGCGAGGTGCCAGCATGGGGCGGAGCCTTTGATTTCTTTGATGAGTAAGCCATAACCTAGGAGCCAGAGCTTACCCTAAGCGGATTGCAAATTCGATAGCAGACCAGCAGCGCGGGACTGGCTAATGCAGCCCAGCCACCAGGGCGCCGAGGCGAAGTGCAGTCACTCCGCTGGTAGGCAGCTAACAGCCCGCCCACCAGCCGCCCCCTGCATGGCACATGAATATTCAATAAAAACATAGGTCTTATGCCTGAAAATCGTCCGCTATCCCACACTATCCAGCCCTGCAGCACGTCAATACGCAACATTTTGTAATCAACCTATCATCCTACAAGCCGCCCCCTTGCGCGCCAGCGCTGCAACGATTGTTGTCATTGGCGGCTCCGCGTGGCGATGGGGTCCTGCTCGGCCGGCGATGGCTTGTGACAATCAAGGATATTGGCACAAGTCATCCCCAACGGGGCCGGAGTGTTTGATACTCTTTGATGTTTTGCCGAGCGCTGTGCGCCGGCCGCCTTACTGATTTGCGGGTGCCCGGCACCCGCCCCCTGAATGCGATAGGAGTTCTATGTCTGCCGTCAACCAACATGCCAAAGTACTGATTTTGGGCTCAGGCCCTGCGGGCTACACGGCCGCCATCTATGCGGCGCGCGCCAACCTCGATCCCGTGCTGATCACCGGCATGGCCCAGGGCGGCCAACTGACGACCACCACCGAAGTGGACAACTGGCCCGCTGATGTGATGGGCGTGCAAGGCCCGGCGTTGATGCAGCGCTTTTTGGAGCATGCCGAACGCTTCAAGACCCAGATCATCTTTGACCACATCGACAAGGTCGATTTCAGCAAGCGCCCCTTCACCCTGAGCGGCGGCAGCGGCACCTACACCTGCGACAGCCTGATCATCGCCACCGGCGCATCGGCCAAGTACCTGGGTCTGCCCACTGAAGAAGCCTTTATGGGCCGAGGCGTGTCGGCCTGCGCCACCTGTGACGGCTTTTTCTACCGCGAGCAGCCCGTCTGCGTGATCGGCGGCGGCAATACTGCCGTCGAAGAGGCGCTCTACCTGTCCAATATCGCCAGCAAGGTGACCCTGGTGCACCGCCGCGACAAGTTCAAGGCCGAGCCCATCCTGGTGGACAAGCTGATGGAGAAGGTCAAGGAAGGCAAGATCGAGCTCAAGACCCACTTCACCCTCGATGAAGTGCTGGGCGACCAGTCGGGCGTCAACGGCATCCGCATCAAGAGCACGCAAGACGGCCACACCGAAGACATCGCGCTGCAAGGCTGCTTTATCGCCATTGGCCACCACCCCAATACCGACATCTTCCAAGGCCAGCTGGAGATGGAAAACGGCTACCTGGTGACCCAGATGGGCCGTGGCGGCTTTGCCACACAAACCAGCGTTTCTGGCATCTTTGCCGCGGGCGATGTGCAAGACCATGTCTACCGCCAAGCCATTACCAGCGCGGGCACGGGCTGCATGGCCGCGCTGGATGCCCAGCGTTTCCTCGAACAGGAATAAGCCGACAAGCGATGGGGATAGCCCGAATTTTGCTTTCGGGCTATAATCCTTGGCTTTGCTGCTTGCCGCCTTTTGCTATTTCGCAATCCCCGGCGCGTGAACAGGAAACTACGGCAGGTTGGCCAGCGGTCTTGCACCACTGAACAGGTCCTGCTGTGAACATGGGCTACCGCCACCCTTTGATTGGCGAGGTGAGGCTGCAAGCCGCGCTGCTTTTTACGAAGCAGACAGGGCAAGCAGCTGTAAAACTTTCGGAGTGTCCTGATGGCACGCGTTTGCGAAGTAACGGGCAAGAAGCCCATGTCGGGAAACAATGTTTCCCACGCCAACAACAAAACCAAGCGCCGGTTCCTGCCGAACCTGCAATACCGCCGTTTCTGGGTGGAGACTGAAAACCGCTGGGTTCGCCTGCGTGTTTCCAGCGCCGCTCTGCGTCTGATCGACAAGAACGGTATTGATTCTGTGCTCGCAGACCTGCGCGCACGTGGCCAAGCTTAAGGAGTATCACCATGGCATCCAAAGGCGGACGCGAAAAAATCAAGCTGGAATCGACAGCCGGCACCGGTCACTTCTACACGACCACCAAGAACAAAAAGACAATGCCTGAAAAGATGTTGATCTCCAAGTTCGATCCCAAGGCTCGCAAGCATGTGGATTACAAGGAAGTGAAGCTGAAGTAATCAGCCTGTAGCAGCCCTGCAAAGGTCTGCTACACACGCCCACCACAAAGGACACCTCGGTGTCCTTTGTGTTTTTCTGCGTCTGGTTTTTTGCAATGCGCTCCGCGCATCAAGCCCGGGGTGGCAGACCGAGTTGCGCATGCATCATGCGCCCCAGGCTGCGGTAGGCATCGTCCACTGCATCGGTAAACGGCATGCCGCAACTCAGCCGCAAAAAGTGGTCGTAATGGCCGGTGTTGCTGAACATATCGCCGGGCGCCACACGGATGCCCACGGCCAGTGCCTCGTCATAGAGGCGGCTTGACGAAATCTGCTCGGGCAGCTCCAGCCAGATGCTGAGGCCCCCGGCCGGCAAACTCAGCCGCGTGCCGATGGGGAAATACCGCGCCACCGCCTGCGCAGCGGCCTGGCGCTGCACCCGCAGCTGCTGGCGCAGGCGCACCAGATGCCGCATGTACGAAGGCGATCCCACCGTGCGCGCGCCCAGCAACTGCGGCCAGACTGGTAAGTTGCGCGAGCGCGCAAACTTGATCATCTGCACCCGCTCCTGCCAGCGCCCGGCATTCATCCAACCCAGGCGCAGGCCCGGCGCATAGCTTTTGGACAGCGAAGAGCAGTAGATCACCGAGCCATCGGTGTCCCAGGCCTTGCAGGGCTTCAGCACCTCGTCGGATTCGACAAATTCGCGGTAGATATCGTCCTCGATCAAGGCCACCCGGTACTCGCGGCACAAGGCCACCAGGCGCTTCTTGTGGCTGTCGGGCATGGTGGCGCCCTGGGGCATCTGTAAATGGGGCACCACCACCACGGCCTTGAGGTTGGGATGGGTGCGCAAGGCCAGCTCCAGCGCCTCGATCGACATGCCCGTGTGCGGGCTCGATGGAATCTCCAGCGCCTGCAGCTTCTTGGCTTCGATCGCTTGCAGGATGCCGTAAAAGGTCGGCGATTCAATCGCCACCATGTCGCCCGGCTGGGTCAGCGCATCCAATGCCAGGTTGACCGCCTCGGAGTTGCCAAAGGTGGCACCAATGTCCATGGGCGCCAGGCGCACCCCAAAGCCCAGCGCATAGCGCGCCATCGAGGCCTGAAAATCCGGATGCGTGAACGGCGCCGAAGGGCCATGCACCAAAATCTGCGGCTGCTCGCGCAGCAAGGCGACGGCCAACTGGTTCAGCAGCTTGGCATCAAACAGCTCGGGCGCCGGCATCGCACTGCCCAGATCGACTTTCAACGGCCCCTTGAGGCGCGCCTTGTTCAGGTACTCGGCCGCACGCTCGCCAATGCCTTCAAAGCGGTGGTCCTGCATGGGAAATGGCGCCAGCTGCAAGGGCTCGCGCGCGGCGGGCATTTGCAAAGCGGTGTCGCTGACGAAATAGCCCACGCGGGGCCGCGCCTCGATCAAGCCACGCGACTCAAGCACGCGCAGCACCTGCAGCGCCGTGCTGTGGCTGACATGGTGCAGACGCCGGATATCGCGCACCGAGGGCATGCGCGCGCCCACACCCAGGCTCTGCTGGGCAATCGCTTGCTCAAAATGCGCCGCGATGCGCTCGTACAGAAACGCGTCATCGGCAGCGGGGCTGTCCGCCACCTCCGCAACAGTATCTACCGAGGTATCGCACAGACTTTCTTCTAACAGCGGCACAGCAGGCCTCCTGGGTCCAACAATCAGGGCTATGGTCTCAGGTTCAACCCTGACAGAACAGATACAGAAACCGCCATTTTGAACCAGAACAGCTGCTTTGTGCTTGCGCTGTTCTGCCCGCCAACGCCAGCAGCTGTGCCTGTTGCGATACCCGGGCTTTTTTTACGCTAGAGCCCTGTTCTGAAACGCTCAGGAAAGCGCAAAAATGACCTCCAGCACCGCCACCACCGCCCGCTTCGCCCCGACCCTGCCCAGCACTGCAGCGGCAACGGCCCAGGCCAGCGCCGCAACGCCGCCAAACCTCCAAAGAAGCAGCCTGGCCTTTCGCGCAGGCCAGGGCCAATGGTTGTATCTGGAAGCGGGCAGCAGCCTGTACTGCAATGCCGGGCAGCTGCAAATCAGCTCCCCCTGGCACAGTGGGCTGCGCCTAGTGGCCGAGGATGCGCCGCATTGCAATGGCGCGCATGCTGGCTGGTACTGGCTGCAAGCAGAAGGCCTGCAGCCCGCCCAGTTGCTGGTGCAGGTGCAGGCCTATGCGGGCTGGGGTGCCGGTTGGCGCAGTGTGGCCAACTGGCTGGGTCTGCTAGGCTGGAAAGACTGACTTACTTGCGTTGCCAGACGGCGGCAAAGAAACCGTCGGTCTGGTGCAGGTGCGGCCACAGGCGCAGGTACAGGCTGCCGCTTTCGCCGCCGCTGCACAGGCTGGCGGCTTGCTCCACCTTCAGGCCCTCCAGCAGCGCGCCGGCATCCAGCGGTTCAAAGTCCGGGTGGGCGGCGGCAAAGGCCTCGGCAATCGCCTCGTTCTCAGCTGGCAAGATGCTGCAGGTGGCATAGACCAGCCGGCCGCCAGACTTCACCATCCGGGCGCTGCTGGCCAGAATGGCGGCCTGCTTGGCGCTCATCTCTTCAATCCCCTGGGGGTTCTGGCGCCACTTCAAATCAGGATTGCGGCGCAAGGTGCCCAGGCCCGAGCAAGGCGCATCGACCAGCACCCGGTCCATCTTGCCGACCAGGCGCTTGACGCGCTCGTCGCGCTCATGGGCAATCGCGGCGGGGTGCACGTTCGACAGGCCCGAGCGGGCCAGGCGTGGCTTGAGCGCTTCGAGGCGGTGGGCCGACACATCAAAGGCGTACAGACGCCCGGTACTGCGCATGGTCGCGCCAATGGCCAGGGTCTTGCCGCCAGCACCGGCGCAAAAGTCGGTCACCATCTCGCCACGCTTGGCATCCAGCAGCAGGGCCAGCAGCTGCGAGCCCTCGTCCTGCACCTCGACACGGCCTTTGACAAAGGCATCGAGGCGCGACAGCACAGGCTTGTCTGCCACGCGCAGGCCCCAAGGCGAGTACGGGGTGATTTCGGCCTTGATGCCGGCAACCTTCAGCTCTTTTTGCAGCTCGGCACGCTTGGTCAGCAAGGCATTGGCGCGCAGATCCAGCGGCGCCATCTCCAGCATGCTGGCAGCCAGCTGCTCGAACTGGTCGCCAACCTGGGCCTGCAGCGGCTCGACCAGCCAGTCCGGCAGGTTGTGGCGGTGCTGGGGCATGAGGCTGTCGGGCGGAATGGCGTCGCAGTCGTCGAGCCATTTGACTTCCTGGTCCGTCAGCGCGCTTTTGACAAAGCTGCGCGGGCCGGCAAAGCCCAGAATGGCCAGGCGGCGCTCGCGCGCGCCGCTGCCCGAGCGAGCCAGCGATTCAAACAGGGTTTTCTTGCGCAGCACGGTGTAGACCGTCTCAGCCAGGGTGCCCCGCTCGCGCGGGCCCAGGTTGCGGTGGTCACGGAAATAACGCGACACCACGGCATCGGCCGGGTGTTCAAAGGTGAGGGCCTGCGCAACCAACTCGGCGCAGGCATCTAATAGGGCTTTGGGATGCATAGGGCGCTATTGTCCCATTGCGCCAGTATCCGGGCGCCAGGCCCGGCTACCCGCGCAGGGGCGCGGCCGCACTGCGGGCAGCGGCAGGCTGGACGCTGCGGTCGTACAACAGCGCCCAGGGCATGGCCGCCAATTGCCTCAGCGCCGTGGGGCCCAGCTCGTCCACATGGGTCAGCCATAGCGGCATCAGCTTGCACAGCAGCAGCTCGCGCTCCAGATAACCGCGCCATTGCTGCTCCAGCCGCTTGTTCTCCTGGTAGTGCAAGCCTGGCCGGTCCAGCACCAGCACCAAGGCATAGGCGCCGGGCAGTGCTCGCAGCGGCCGCGCCATCAGCCAGGCGCGGCGCAAGCGGGGGCAGTGCTGCAAGTGGATCTGGAGCACGGCCAGCTCCGATGCCCAGAGCGGATGCGGCAGCGCCGTGCAGGCGCGTGCGCCCAGCAGGCTGCCCTGCTCCATCTGTTCCTGGCGCAGCGCCTGCAGCTGCGCCCGGGCCTGCAGCTCGCGCGCATGCCAGTCGTCGCGCAGTTGCCGCACCGATGCCTCCTGCACATCCTCGTCCTCCAGCACATCGAGCACGCCAGAAGCCAGCCGGCACCAGGCAGCGCCCATGGCGGGCAGGCATGCATAGGCCTGCGCCAGGTACGCGAGCTGTGCCTCGCCGTCCATGCCCATGTGCAGGCTGGCGCAGGCCGCCAGCGCGCGGGCGTTGTCAGGCTCCAGCTGCAGCGCGCGTTGGTAAATCGGCAAGGGGGCATCCTGGTGCTGCAAGGCACTGCATTGCAGCTGCCAGCCCAGCTCCACCAGCTGGTCGGCATCCAGATAGGGCTCGCGCGGCATCAGCACCTCCACGCGCCCGGCTGCAGTACTCAAAATCTGGCGGTAGGCCACCCAGTCATGGCCGTGGCGCACACACCAGCGCTGGTCCAGCAGTTCAATCCAGCGCTCCGAGCGCTTGCCCAGCCAGGCCAGGCAATTGCTGCTGGACATGGGGGTGAGGCCCGGGGGAACATCCAACCCACGCAGGCGCTCGCGCAGGCTGGGGGGCGTGTGCTGGTAGCCGGCTGGCGCGTAGTACTCCTGCTTCCAGCCCTGGTAGACCCAGTTGACATCCATGCTGTGGTTCATCACCCCGGCCATCAGGCTGAAGGGCCCCATCGGCGATGCCAGCTCGCGGGCGCGCAGCCAGTGCATGGTCCAGAACTGCTCGCGGAACCAGCGCCCGCGCACGGCCACTTCGGACAGCGCCTCACCCATCAGCGGCTTGCTCACCCAGCGCGCCGCCATGCGGTCAGCCACCACCTCGTCCTGGCGTGCCACCACAAAGCTCGCGGCCCACCAGCGTGGCAGGTACCAGCGCATAAAACGTTCGTTGGCCCAGCCCAGATGCGTCATCTGGCGGGCATCGGCCAGCCGCTCATGCAGGCCCTGCAGGCGGCGGCGGGCGCGGTAGACCGCCGCCTGCAACCAGCCCTGGCGGCGGCGCAGATGGCTGTATTCCTGGGCAATCATCGCGACCAGGCGCGACCGGTCAATCGCCATGGCCAGCGGCAGGCCCAGCAGCAGGTGGTGGCGCGCGGGCAGCAGCCCGCCCAGCCGCATCTGCTGGGCAATGCGCAGACCATAGTCTTCGGTGATCACCAGATGGGTGATGCGGGGCCCGCCCACCTTCTGGCGCACCCGATCCAGCGCTTCGAACAGGCGTGGGCATTCGGCTGCCGGCACCGCAATGCCGTCTGGCACCTGCCAATCAGACCGGGTCAGCCGCAGCACACTGATCAGCAACGCCAGGCCGGCAAAAAAGCCAAAGATCTGCAGCCCGTAAAAGCCCTGGTAGACATAGGACAGCACGGCCCAGGCGAGCAGCCCAATCCCAAGCAGCAGCCCGCCCCAAATCCACAGCCCTGCCAGCAAGGCCATACCAAAAACCCGGCGTTGAAACCTGGCCGGGTCGCTCACAGCGGCCAGCGCATAGGCATCGACCCGCTGCACAAAATCGATCTGTTCCACCCCACCCCCGAAAAAAATTCTTGTCCAGCAGCCCAAGGGACCCTCTGCAAAACTCCCTGCCGTGGTCTGAACGCGGGCTCGGGCGATCCGCGTCCATCCCCATTGGGCGACGGTTTTGCAGACGGTCCCAGGATCATCTGCTAGTCTTATTTATTTTTCAGATTATGGAACAGCACACCATGCCAGCACCAGCTATTTCGCCCGGGCTCTACCGCCACTACAAGGGCCAGCTCTACCAAGTTTGGCAGCTGGCGCAGCACAGCGAAACGCGAGAATGGCTGGTGGTTTACCAAGCGCTGTATGGCGACTTCGGATGGTGGGTGCGGCCAGCGGCCATGTTCAGCGAGGACGTGGAAGTGAACGGCCAGCGCCAGCCCCGGTTTGCGGCTTATAAGCCACAGACCGAAACACCTGACCAGGTTTGACAGCGTTGGCCAGCGCTCAGCGTGCCTGCAGCAGCGCGCGCACGGCCTTGGGGTAGATCTGGTGCTCCTGCACCAGCACGCGCGCGGCCAGCAGCTCGGCCGTATCGCCCGGCAGCACAGGCACCAGGCCCTGCTCCAAGATGGGCCCTGCATCCAGATCGGCAATGACCTGATGCACCGAGCAGCCGGCGAACTTGCAACCGGCATCAATCGCCCTTTGGTGGGTATGCAGGCCCGCAAAGGCAGGCAACAGCGAGGGATGGATATTGATCAGCCGGCCGCTGTAGTGCGTGACAAAGCCTGGCGTGAGAATGCGCATAAAACCGGCCAGCACCACCAAGTCGGGCGCATGGGCGTCAATGCATGCCATCAGCGCGGCATCAAAGCTCTCGCGGCTGTCATAGGCCTTGTGGTCCACTACCGCCGTCGCAATGCCCTGCTGCTGGGCAAACGGCAGGCCGCCCGCGTTGGCCTTGTTGCTGATGACGGCCGCCACCCTCGCTCCCAAGCTCTCCTGCCAGCGCTCTTGCTGCGCGGTACGTACGATGGCCGCCATGTTGGAGCCGCTGCCGGAGATCAGGATGACGATGTTTTTCATGGAGGCGGCATTATCGCAGGGTGCCGAACGTCCCGAAACACGCTGCACCCTCAAATGGCGGATAATCAAAGGCTTTACTGAATTCACAGCCACGTTTACGGGCTCGCCCGCAGTTACTCCATGAGCGCAAAAGCACCTGTCGATCCGATTCGCAAATTCCTCGAAACCGCCCGCCACCAGATTTCCGTGGGCAACCTCACGGGTGCCGCCCAAACCCTGAACGACGCACGGCATCGCGCGCCCCGTGATCCGCGCCTGTTCATGCTTGCAGGGCTGATGGCCGAGAAATCCGGCAACCTCCAAGGCGCATTCGATGCTATGCGGCGCAGCGAGACCCTGGCGCCGGATTGGGCACCAGGCCTGTTGGAGCAAGCACTGCTGTTCGCACGCCACAACCGCGAGCACGAAGCCATGTCTGCCGCAGAGAAAGTGATTGCGCTGGAGCCCAACAACGCCCGCGTGATTGCTGGCGTGATCGACATCGCTCACCGCGTTGGCAATACCGACATGGCCATCCGCCATCTGCGCCGCGTGCTGGAGCTGACCCCGGAAGACCGCGTTCTGCGCCGCTACCTGGCCGTGGATTTGGGCGCCGTGCGCCAGTACGACGAGGCACTGGCCGTATTCGGCCCACTGATCGATGAGCAGCCCGATGACCACCTGGCACGCATCGGTCGGGTGCAGATGCTGCAAGCGCGCGGCACCATGCAAGAAGCCCTTCCCGATACCACGGCCCTGCTGGCCCTGCAGCCTGAAGACAAGATCTACCAGTATTACCACCAGCTGGCCCAAGGCGAGGTGCCCGCGCATGTGCCGGTCGAGTTGACCACCCACATGTTCGATGACATGGCATCGGTCTATGACATGCACATGGTGCGCCACCTGGCCTACCAACTGCCCAAGCAGGTCGCCGACCAGCTGCTGCAGATCTACCCGAACCGCAGCTTCAATCTGCTGGATCTGGGCTGCGGAACCGGTCTGCTGGGTGCGTCGTTGGGTGCCATCGATGGCTACATCATGGGTGTGGACATGTCGAGCAAGATGCTTGAGCAAGCCGCCAAGCACAAGGTCTACTACAAGTTCCACCAGGTCAACCTGCTTGAAGCACTGGCTGCCACCCCCGCTAACACCTTCGAGGCAATCACTGCACTGGATGTGCTGATCTACGTCGGCGACCTACAGCAAACCCTCGCCGATGCCTACCGCGTGCTGGCTCCCGGCGGCGTGCTGATCTTCTCTTGCGAGCATGGTGATGTCACCGGCCCGGACACCCAGCTCCACGCCTTTGGCCGCTATACCCACACCTTGAGCAGCACCGTGCGCCTGGCCAAGGCGGCTGGCTTTGACCGTGTTGACACCCGTGATGTGGAGCTGCGCATGGAAGCCGGACAAGCCGTCGACGGCTTTGTAGTTACCGCCTACAAGCCCCAAGAAGCTTGATAGCACGGGGCTGAAAGTACAGCATTGAAACGAAAAGGCCTTGTCGCATGACAAGGCCTTTTTGCTGAACGCAGCAAAGACAGCGCTCAAGCCGTCAAACGCGAGCTTTTGGGCACATGGGCCATCAAAAACTCCATCTGGTCGGTCAGGATGCGGCGGTTGCGCAGGATAAAGTCTTCCCACAGGCTGGGGTTGTAAGGGGCGTAGAGCAGCGGCATATGCGCCTGCTCAGGCGTGCGACCTGCCTTGTGGTGGTTGCAGGATGCACAGGCCGTCACCACATTCATCCAGGTGTCCGGGCCTTTTTGGGATACGGGAATGACGTGCTCGCGGGTCAGGTGCTCTTCGTCGAAATGCTCGCCGCAGTAGGCGCAGATATGGCGGTCACGGCCAAACAGCTTGCTGTTGGTGAGCGTCATGCGCATCGCAAAGGGATCGATACCAGGCTTGCCGCGCGTGCCGATGATGCTGGCCACATCAATGCGCGACTGCAGGCCGGTGATGGCATTGTGGCCACCCCGGAAACAGGCCACGCTGGTGCCCGCCTCCCAGCGCACATCGCCTGCTGCGTAGTGCGTCACCGCCTCCTGCAAACTGATCCAGGATTGGGGAACGCCGCTTGCCGATAACTTCAACACCTTCACAATGGGCCTCCTGCGCATTGGGAATTGAACCGAAATACCGTCGGCCAGGACGCCCCTGGCCCTGAAAAAGCACCACAGTGGCCGCGTGCGCCGCACGCATGGCTGGGTGCCAAGTCATAATGGCCAATATACACTTTTATTGTGAAATTGCACACCGGCGCTCGGACAGAAAGCGCATGCCGCTACAGAAATCAAAGCAACAATGAAGATCTTCAGAGGACTTGACCACCCCGAGGTCACCCGGCACTGCGCGCTCACCATCGGCAATTTTGATGGCGTGCACCGGGGCCACCAGGCCATGCTGGCCTTGCTGCGCAGCGAGGCGCAACGCCGGGGCCTGGCCAGTTGCGCGCTCACCTTCGAGCCCCATCCACGCGACTATTTCGCCCAGGTCTTGAACAAGCCGGACCTGGCGCCCGCCCGCATCTCCACCCTGCGGGACAAGCTCGACCAGCTGGCCCAGTGCGGCATTGACCAGACGATTGTGCTGCCCTTCAACGCACGCCTGGCGGCGCAAGCCCCGCAGGCGTTTATCGACGATGTGCTGCTCAAAGGCCTGGGCACCGGCTACCTGCTGGTGGGAGATGACTTCCGCTTTGGCCACCAGCGGGCTGGCGACTACGCGATGCTGGTCGAGGCCGGCCGCCAGCTGGGTTTTGATGTGGCGCGGATGAACAGCTACGAATCCGATGGCCTGCGCGTCTCCAGCACCGCAGTGCGCCAGGCGCTGAGCCAGGGCGATATGCCGGCGGCTGCCAAGCTGCTGGGCTACCCCTATGCGATATCCGGCCATGTGGTGCACGGCCGCAAGCTGGGCCGCCAGCTGGCTGAAAGCCGCGCGGGCGCGGGTGATGGCTTTCGTACCCTGAACCTGCGCTTTGACCATTGGAAACCGGCTGCCAGCGGCATCTTTGTGGTGCAGGTGCATGGTCTGTCCGAGCAGCCCCTGCCGGGCGTCGCCAACCTGGGCGTGCGGCCCTCGCTGGACCCGAATGATGTCAACGGCGGCCGCGTGCTGCTGGAAACCCACTGCCTGCAATGGCCCGCTGAACTGGGTGGTGACGGGGCATACGGTAAACTCATCCGGGTGGAACTTCTACACAAACTGCACGACGAGCTCAAATACGACAGTCTGGATGCCCTGACCACAGGGATTGCCAAGGACTGCGCGGATGCCCGTGCCTTCTTCCATACGGCCAGCCACGCCGAAACCCGTCGCCAAACCACGCGCGACCGAATTTGACGCTGACCTGACTGCGCCCTGCTGCGCAGAAGTCAGCGCTCACCTGCACCAGCTTGCACGTCAGACAACGCTTCTGCGCAAACCATTTCTCCACTGACCGGCATGATCACCCCGCCCGGATCAGGACCATGTTTTGCTTTGAAGGTATTTATGTCCGACAAATCGTCCCCCGCAGAAAAGGCCTCTGCGTACCGCGCCACCTTGAACATGCCCGACACCCCGTTTCCGATGCGGGGCGATCTGCCCAAGCGCGAACCGGCCTGGGTGCAGGAGTGGGAAGACAAGGGCATCTACAAGCGTTTGCGTGATGCCCGCAGCGGCGCGCCCAAGTTCATCCTGCATGACGGCCCGCCCTATGCCAACGGCAAGATCCACATCGGCCACGCTGTCAACAAGATCCTGAAGGACATGATCGTCAAGAGCCGCCAACTGGAAGGCTATGACGCGCTGTACGCGCCGGGCTGGGACTGCCACGGCCTGCCGATCGAGAACGCCATCGAAAAACTGCATGGCCGCAACCTGCCCCGCGACGAGATGCAGGCCAAGAGCCGCGCCTTCGCCACCGAGCAGATCGGCCAGCAGATGGCGGACTTCAAGCGCCTGGGCGTGCTGGGCGACTGGGACCACCCCTACAAGACCATGAACTATGCCAATGAGGCGGGCGAGCTGCGCGCACTCAAGAAGGTCATGGAGCGTGGCTTTGTCTACCGGGGTCTCAAGCCCGTCTACTGGTGCTTTGACTGTGCCTCGTCGCTGGCCGAGTTTGAGATCGAATACGCCGACAAGCAAAGCCAGACCCTGGATGTGATGTTCCCGGCCGCCGACCCGGCCAAGTTGGCAGCCGCCTTCGGCCTGGCCAAGCTGGACCAGGAAGCCTTCATCGTCATCTGGACGACCACCGCCTGGACCATCCCCGCCAACCAGGCGCTCAACGTCAACCCCGAGCTGGAATACAGCTTGGTGCAGACCGAGCGCGGCCTGCTGATCCTCGCCAGCGCACTGGTGGACAAGTGCCTGGAGCGCTGGAGCATCGAAGGCCAGGTCATCGCCTCGGCCCCCGGCAAGGTGCTGGACCACATGCCCTTCAAGCACCCGCTGGCCCATGTGGACAAGGGATACGACCGCATCTCGCCCGTCTACCTGGCCGACTACGCCACGGCCGACGACGGTACCGGTATCGTGCACTCGGCGCCTGCTTACGGCCTGGATGACTTCAACTCCTGCGTGAACAACGGCATGGACTACAAGGACATCCTCAACCCGGTGCAGGGCAACGGCGTCTACGACCCAGAGCTGCCGCTGTTTGGCGGCCAGCACATCTGGAAGGCCGTGCCCGTGATCCTGGACGCGTTGAAGGTGGCCGGCCGCCTGATGGACACCAAGACCATCACCCACAGCTACCCGCATTGCTGGCGCCACAAGACGCCGGTGATCTACCGCGCCGCTGCCCAGTGGTTCATCCGCATGGATGAAGGCGAAGGCGTGTTCACCGACCCGGCCCAAAAGCCCGCGCAGACCCTGCGCCAGATCGCGCTGGACGCCATCGAGCACACCAGCTTTTACCCGGAAAACGGCCAGGACCGCCTGCGTGCGATGATCGCCGGCCGCCCGGACTGGTGCATCTCGCGCCAGCGCAGCTGGGGCGTGCCTATCCCCTTCTTCCTGCATGTGGACACGGGCGCGCTGCACCCGCGCACGATGGAGATCCTCGACCAGGCGGTCGGCATCGTCGCCGAGGGCGGCATCGAGGCCTGGAGCCGCGTGACCGGTGAAGAGATCCTGGGCGCTGACGAGGCCAAGCTCTACACCAAGAGCACCGACATCCTGGAAGTTTGGTTCGATTCGGGCTCGACCTTCTGGCATGTGCTGCGCGGCACCCACCCCGAGCACCACCACGACAGCGGGCCCGAGGCCGACCTGTACCTGGAAGGCCATGACCAGCACCGCGGCTGGTTCCACAGCTCCTTGCTGCTGGCCTCGGCCATCTTTGGCCGCGCGCCCTACAAGGGCCTTCTGACCCACGGCTTCACCGTGGACGGCCAGGGCAAGAAGATGTCCAAGTCGGTGGGCAACACCGTCGCGCCGCAGGATGTGAGCAACAAGATGGGCGCCGAGATCATCCGCCTGTGGGTGGCCTCGACCGACTACTCGGGCGACCTGGGCATCGACGACAAGATCCTCGCCCGCGTGGTGGATGCCTACCGCCGCATCCGCAACACCTTGCGCTTCCTGATGGCCAACATCAGCGACTTCGACGCCGCCAAGGATGCGGTGGCCTACGGCGACATGCTGGAGATCGACCGCTGGGCGCTGGCCCGCTCAGCACAGTTCCAGGCCGAACTGCTGGCGCACTACAAGGTGTATGAGTTCCACCCCGTGGTGGCCAAGCTGCAGCTGTTCTGCTCCGAGGACCTGGGCGGCTTCTACCTGGACGTTCTCAAGGACCGTCTTTACACCAGCGCCGAAGGCAGCTTGGCACGCCGCTCAGCCCAGACCGCGCTGCACCAGATCACCCAGGCGATGCTGCGCTGGATGGCACCTTTCCTGTCCTTCACCGCCGAAGAGGCCTGGAAGATCGTCGGCAACAGCGAGACCATCTTCCTGGAGAAGTTCTGCGACCTGCCCGCTGGCGACGAGGCCCTGCTGTCCAAGTGGGCCCGCATCCGCGAGATCCGCGATGTGGTCAACAAGGACATCGAAACCCTGCGTGCCGATGGCAAGGTGGGTGCATCGCTGCAGGCCGAAGTGGCCATCAGCGCCCAGCCCGAAGACCTGGCCTTGCTGCAGACTCTGGCCGACGACCTCAAGTTTGTGCTGATCACCTCGGCCGCCACGGTGGCTGCCGGTGATGCACTGAGCGTGGCCGTCAACCCATCGGACAAGGCCAAGTGCGAGCGCTGCTGGCACTACCGCGACGATGTGGGCCAGAACCCTGCGCACCCAACGTTGTGCGGCCGCTGCGACAGCAACCTGAATGGCGCGGGTGAAACCCGCCAGATGGCCTGATGAACGCCGCCGCCACCCCTTCGCTGGGCAGCGCCGGCAAGCGCCGGTTTGTGCTCTGGATGGTGCTCGCCGCTGTGATTTTCTGGCTGGACCAGTGGAGCAAGGAATGGATCCTGGCCCACTACCAGCTGGGCGAGTACACCACCATCACCGGCTTTTTCAACATCGTCCGGGCGCACAACCCCGGCGCGGCCTTCTCGTTTCTGGCCAGCGCCGGCGGCTGGCAGCGCTGGTTGTTCACCGGCATTGGCGTGGTGGTCACCTGCGTCATCACCTGGCAGCTCTACCGCCACAGCCACAAAACCCTGTTCTGCCTGGCGCTCAGCTGCATCATGGGCGGCGCCATCGGCAATGTGATTGATCGCATGCGCCACGGCTATGTTGTGGACATGCTCGACTTCCACTGGATGGGCAGCCATTTCCCGGCCTTCAACCTGGCCGATTCGGCCATCTGCCTGGGCGCCTTCCTGCTGATCCTTGATGAGCTGCTGCGCATGCGCCGGGGCGACAAAAGCTGATCAGGCTGTTCCGCGCCTCTATAGCCAACAGCTAGACACCGCCCTCGCACTGCGACGGCGGTGTTTTTTTATTGATTGTTCGCGCTCACCCCACACTATCGCTCCCAGAGGCAAACTACGACCTGGCCCGCACAAAATGTGACAGTATGGCTGCCGCCCTACAGCGCGGCCTGCGGTTCAGGGGTATAGTGTCCGGTTCGCCTTATGAAACACTTGCTCAATCTTCTTGCCGCCATTGCGCTGCTGGTTTGGGGCTCTCATATGGTGCGCACAGGGGTGCTACGCGTCTTTGGCGCCAACCTTCGCAACCTGCTGGCGCGCAGTATGAGCAACCGTTTTACCGCGATGCTGTCCGGCATCGGGGTGACGGCCCTCGTCCAGTCCAGCAGTGCCACCTCCCTGATGACCGCGTCCTTCGTCGGTCAGGGCCTGATACCGCTCACGGCCGCCTTGTCGGTCATGCGCGGGGCCGACGTGGGCACCGCGTTGATGGCGGTGCTGTTCTCCACGGACCTGTCCTGGCTGTCACCGCTGCTCATTTTCTCGGGCGTGGTGCTGTTCATCTCTAAGCAGGATTCCACCCCTGGCCGCGTGGGCCGCGTCTTTATCGGCCTGGGGCTGATGCTGCTGGCCTTGCGCCTGATTGTCGAGGCCACCGAGCCGCTGCTGGCATCCGAGGCGATCCGCGCGCTGCTGGTCAGCGTCAAGAGCGACTTCTTCATGGAGCTGCTGCTGGGCGCCATCCTGGCCGTCATTGCCTATTCCAGCCTGGCCATCGTGCTGCTGATTGCTGCCATGGCGGCGTCAGGAGCCATCACCGGCGACATGGCCCTGGGCCTGGTGCTGGGCGCCAACCTGGGCAGCGGCGTGCTGGCCGTGCTGCAAACTGCCAAATCCAGCATTGAGGTGCGCCAGGTGACCATCGGCAACCTGGTCTTCAAGATCATGGGCGTCGCCATCGTCGCACCCTTCATCGGTCTGTGGTCCACCTATGCGATGCCCTACATCAATGATGCAGGCCACTCGGCGGTGTTGTTCCACCTGGCTTTCAACATCCTCAACACCCTGGGCTTTATCTGGTTCACCGGCGTGATCGGCGACTGGATGCGCAAGCTGTTGCCCAAAGAGGAAGCCAACAAGGGCCCCCAGCGTCCGCGCCACTTGGATGCCTCGGCCCTGTCTACCCCCTCGCTGGCCATCTCCTGCGCTGCGCGTGAGGCGCTGCACCAGGCCGATGTGGTCGAATCCATGCTGATCGGCCTGCACAACGTCGTGCAGACCGACAACCTGCAACTGTCGCAAGACCTGCGCAAGCTCGATGACACCGTCGATGAGCTGTACTCCGCAATCAAGTACTACATGACCAAGATCTCGCGCGCCGAACTCGACGAACGCGAGAGCCAGCGCTGGACTGAAGTGATCAACTTCACCATCAACATGGAGCAGATCGGCGACATCATCGAGCGCGTGCTGATGGATGTGGAAAGCAAGAAAATCAAGAAGCGCCGCCAGTTCAGCAAGCAGGGCATGGAAGAAATCAATGAGCTGCATGCCCACCTGCTGGACAACCTGCGTCTGGCGATGAGCGTGTTCCTCTCGGGCAATGTGCGCGATGCACAAAAACTGCTCGAAGAAAAAGCCCGCTTCCGCGACCTGGAGCTGGCCTATTCCGCCTCGCACCTGGAGCGCCTGTCGCACAACACCGTCCCCAGCATAGAGACCAGCTCGCTGCACATCGACCTGATCAGCGACTTGAAGCGCATCAACTCGCTGCTGTGCTCGGTCGCCTACCCCATCCTGGAAGCTGCTGGCGCCCTGGCCCACAGCCGCCTCAAAGACGATCCCGAACCTGCCCGCCACTGAGGCAGCGGGCCGGAATTCGCATACAATCCCTGCTGCTGCGAGGCGACCACTCCGCCCAGCAGCCTCCAGGAAGTTTGGCAGAGTGGTCGATTGCACCGGTCTTGAAAACCGGCAACCCGAAAGGGTTCCAGGGTTCGAATCCCTGAGCTTCCGCCAGAACAACAAAAGCACCCCACCGAGGGTGCTTTTTTGTTGCCTATTCCTGGCCGCTTGATCTATATTTGGCGCCGTGTTACGCTGTGTTTACTGTTGTTATATACAGCATTTGTACAAAGCCACTAAACACCCCAATCTAAAAATTTTCGGCCCATTTGTTGGCCCATAGATCTGCGCCATGCCCAAACGTATCCTTGAAAAAACCGCCCTGGAAGTCTCACGCCTGCGCGAAGAAGGCGCCTATGCCGTGGGTGGGGTGTCCGGCCTGTACCTGCAGATTGTTGCTGGTTCGCGGGTTTGGGTTTATCGGTATATGCACCACGGCATGCGCCGGCGCATGGGCCTGGGCAGCTACCCCGCTGTCACCCTGGCCGCTGCTCGGGAGTCAGCACGCGCCGCAATGGGCTTGCGTGATAGCGGCACCGATCCTTTGCACGCCCGTGCGGCAGAGCGCGAAGCAGCACGCCTTGCTGCTGCCCAGAAAATGCCATTCGCGCAGGCGGCAGAGCTTTTTATCCGAGAGCATGAGAGTACTTGGCGCAATCTTAAGCATGCCCAGCAGTGGCGCAACACGCTGGACACCTATGCCTTCCCCGTGCTTGGCCAAGTGAATGTTGGGGATGTGGAACAGCAGCACGTTTTACGCGCACTGGCCCCAATATGGAAAACCAAAACGGAAACCGCCACCCGCTTGCGTGGCCGTATCGAGCAGATATTGGATTGGTCAACCGCTCACGGCCATCGCACCGGGCCAAACCCAGCGCGCTGGCGTGGTCAGCTCCAGCACATCCTTGCCGATCCCAACAAGGTGGCACCGGTACAGCACCACCCTGCAGTAGCGTATGCCGATTTACCCGGGTTCTACCAGCGGCTATGCAGCATCAAGGGCGAAAGCGCCCGAGCACTACAACTGCTGATATTGACTGCCGCCCGGTCGGGCGAAGTTCGCGGCATGCGCTGGGGGGAATTTGACAAAGCCACCGGTATTTGGCTGGTGCCTGCGGATCGGATGAAAAGTAAGCGACCTCACCGGGTGCCACTTCCGGCGCAAGCTTTAGCACTGCTGGAGCAGCAAGAGGCTGGCGACTCTGACGACTACGTTTTTAAATCAAACCGCGCCGGCATGCTCTCAGATATGGCGCTCACTGCGCTAATGCGGCGCCACTACCCCAGCGCCGTGCCGCATGGATTTAGATCCACCTTCCGCGATTGGGCCGGCGAATGCACGCACCACCCGCGTGATGCCATCGAGCTGTGCCTAGCCCATTCCATCGACACAAAAACAGAAGCCGCGTATAGACGCGGCGATATGCTGGAAAAGCGAACAGTGATTATGCAAGAGTGGGCCGACTATGCGGCTCCGGCGCAGCTCAGCCTGTAGTGGCGCCGGCGTCTGCTGCATCGCCGCCCCAGGCTTTGGGACAGCTTTCCAGCCAAGTCACAATTTCGCTGACAAGCCAGAACAGCTTTTGCGGCCCTGCCTTGCGTGGGTGCGGGAAGCCGTGATTCTCGATCAGGTTGCGCAGCGTCATTTCGGCAACGTCCATTTCGGCCAGCACTTCTTCTTTGTTCAAGCGGTACATCCCCATGGTCAAGCCTCCATGCTTTCAGCTGAAAATTCCAGCGGTTTAATCACATCGGCCCGCACCGTCCCCGCCATCACATCGTGCGACAGCAGCCGCGCGCCAGGCTCAAACCTGCGCGCCAAGTTGGAGTAGCTGCAAAACAGGTCGATGCTGATATCGGCGGCCAGCGACAGCTGGGCGCCCCAGCTGGCATCCCAGCGGTGCCCGTCCACCGCCATGCCCACCACGGTGGCTAGCGCCTGGTGCAGGCCGGGCCGGTTGTTACCGGCCACCGGGATGGCTCGCGCAATCTCTGCGCCCATTCCAAGCAGGTACGCGAGGCGGGCCAGCAGCTCAGGCTGTGCCGTCTGGTGGTCGGTCATCATGCAGTGCAGGCCCAGGTTGACCACATCGGCCTGCATGCTCTGGCGCACCATCAAGGCCTCGATGGGCGATGCCTTGCGGTAGATGCCGTTTTTCGTGGACCGGCTGTGGGTCGGCAGTCGTTGCATGTGCCTGGTTGAAGATTTAGCCATTGGTGGCTCCTTTGTCTGGGCATGGAACTACTGACAGCATGGCGTCCAGCATCCGCTGCGGTAGGCCGTCAACACCGTTGGCTCGGTGCAGCACCTTAACGGCGGCTTCGTGCATTGCTTCTGTCACAACCACCACTGGCGCAGCCTGCCGCGCTGATAGCTGGGCCTCTCTCTGCCGAAGCTCCTCCTCTTTTTGATCAAAGTGCTGCACGTATTCAGAGAGTTTGCCGTGGTACTCCTTGGCTAGGCCATCGATGTACACGAGCTCTTGAATGACTGCTCTCACGGAATCAGCTGCTTTGGGGTTGCCTTCGCGCTCAAGTAGAGCAACAACCTCCCGAGCACTGCGAATTGCTTCTTTCTTGTCGATCATGTTGCCCTCACATCGATGGCGTAAACCTGCACTGGCTCGGTGCCAAAGTGCGGGTGGGTGATGGTTTTGATGGTGTATCCACGCCATGGGCGCACCAGGCGCCGGGCGTGATCGTCGCGGGCGGGGTAGCCCAGCGTCAGGATGATCTGGGCATAGTCGCGGCCCTCCAGGCGCTTGGCCCAGTGGGTTGTGCACAGCCGGAACTCCTCGGGCTTGGTGCCGTCGCGTATGGCCTCGAAGTATTCGCGCTTGAGCGGCAGGTGCAGGGTGGTCATGGTGCTCCTATCGTTGCCGTCCACGGCGCTGTTGTTCATCCTTCCACTGCGCGCGCCGGCGTTCGCTAGACCAAGCGTTCTGCGGTCGGTTCAAATCATGGCCACGGATGTCTCTGTCCTTTATGGATGGCAGTTGCTGTTTGGGCTCGGCTTCGCCTCGTTCCACATGCATGCCCGCTTGGGATAGGGCCAGCACTGCAAGGGCCGAAATGCGGCCGCTTCCGATAATTGCTATTCGTCTGGTCATGGTGCTTCCTTGGGGGCGGGCTCGGCCTGGGCTGCCTCTTGAACAGTGACGATCCAGCGTTTGCCGCCGCCCTCAATGTCGAAAGTTCCGCCATGGAATTCGGCTTTCCCGATCACTGCGCCAAGCACATCGCTGGTTACATCGCGCTTTTCACCGGTAAATGCAACGCCTGCTTTGTCGATCCGGCCTAGGAAAATTCGGCCCGTAAGTGGGCTGCATGCGATTCGTTGGGTCATTTGCTGTCCTTCTGTGGTTGGGCCTGGGCGGGCTGGACCTCCCTCTGCTGGGCGCGCTGGGCAAGGTGGGTCAGCTGCCAGGGCGCGGGAAGGATGGGATCTGGTTTCATGTTTTTCTCAAAAAATTTGAAGGAGGCGATCAGCTTTGGTCAGTCTTTGCGCTCTACGGACAGAACCGCTTTGCCGGTCAGCCATCGAGCCTTTTCTGCGGCGTCATCGCTGCTTGCCGCTTTCAGGTGGATAGGCTCAACCAGCTTTCTGCCTTCTTCGCCCTCCAAGTCCCAGGTGCTGGCCGTGACTGGATAGACAAATGCGCGATAGCTGCGCATGGCCTGGATGTTGGTTGCTTGGGTAATGGTCATAGTTGTGGTCTTTCGGTGGTGGTCAGATCAGGTCTTGCGTGGCTTCGATGAAGGTTTGCGCGGCTTGCGCGTTGATGGCATTTCCGTAGGCGCGCAGGCGTCCCACTCGGGCGGCAGCCCCATGAGCCAGCGGGAATGTGCCGGGTTCAACTGGCCGCCACTTTCCATCCCGGCACAGGAGCCAATCAGCAGCTCGCCAGAGGCCGTTAACCGGGCCGGGCCCTGCGCTTCCTTGCATTGCTGGGCCAGGGAGCTGCCCGTCATTCCCTCGGTGATCCCCGTTCCCGATCTGGTCGAGTCCGAGGCGCTCGGGGTTGTCCACCCCGCCAGCATTGCGAAGTCGTTCAGATTCGAGCCGTGGCGCGTCTCGCCCATCGCTCGCTTGGCTTGGCCGCCCCCCGTGCTGTCGCTGGTCTGCGGTGTCGGCCAGCCCGCCAGATTGGCCGCATGGTTCAACGTGATGTTTTTGGTCGTTGCCTCGATCGAGGGACAACGCAGCCCGTCCGTGCTTGTGGCTGTTGGCCAACCGGACAGCAGCACCTGATGACAAAGCTGCACCTGCCCCGGTCCCAGGCGGTTGCCCAATTTCGAGTCCACGGTGTTGGGGGTACGCCAGCCCGCCAGCAGCACCACCGGCACCCAGACGCCGCCCAGCTCCACGCACTGCAAGCCAGTAGGTTCGGTCGCGGATGTGCGGGGCACCGACGCCCGCAGACGGGAACGCAACCGCCCCGAAGGCATACGCCAGGGCTTCCATGTCAGTGTGTACAAGGTCGAGCCAAGGGTCTGCGTCCTTGCTTGCAACCTGCTCTCCAAGGATTGCTGCAGGGCGGCGCTCGCTGATGAGGTGGTGGAAGGCTGGCCACAAGTGCCGCTCGTCATCAAACGCAGAGCCTTGGCCTGCCTGGCTGAAAGGTTGGCACGGACAGGAACCAGTCCAAACAGATCGGTCATCTGGCCAGCCTGCGGCGCGCAAGGCATAGGACCAAACACCAACGCCTGCGAAGAAGTGGCATTGGGTGTAAGGCCTGAGGTCATCGGGGTGAACATCTTCAATACTCCTTTCGTCTACATCACCTGGGGCGATGTGGCCCGCAGCAATGAGGTTGCGCAGCGTCTGCGCGGCAAACTTGTCGATTTCGTTGTAGTAGGCGGGCTTGATCGGCATGGACTCAGCCCACCAGCCGCAGTTGGTTCGGGTTCTCATCTGGAATTGGCTCCGCTTTGGGCTTGCGGCGGCGCTTGGCCTTGGCGGCATCGGCGGCCAGGCGCTCGCGCTCGGCGGCAAAGACTGCGGCCAGGTGGCTGGCGTCGTGGCCGGTGCCCACATAGGCGCCAGGCTTGCGCTGGTAGGTGTGGGTGCGGGGCTCGGTGCGTTTTGCGTTCATGGCACTTACTCCTTTGGTTGCTGGGTGGTGGTGGAAAAATCGGCGCGCATTAAGCGCGGGTGGGTCAGGCCAGCGATCAGCCCAAGAAGGAAGCGATCGCCCATATCTGCAAATTCCAGGATCTCGCGCTTCATTGCCTGGCGGGCCTCGGGGCCGTCCTGCATGTCGTCGCACACGCGGCGGCCTGCATCCAGTGCCTGCTGCAGCAGCGGGCTGATTTCGCGTACGCGGCGGCCCGGCTGGGGGGCGGTGGCGTTGATCTGGGCGGGGGTTTTGGTCATAGCCATGCGCCTTCCTCAAACTCGACGGCCTCGATTGCGGCCTGTAAGCTGCCCAACTCCTGCAATCTGGTGGTCAGCAACTCGGTGTTTTGGGTCGCATCTAGGCGGGCCGTACAGTTATTGAAACGAGTCCAAGCGGCAGGCAGAGCCTGCCGGGACGCGGTTGCACCTACGCCCTGCGCTTGGCCTTCTTCATGCTCAAAATTCGGGCCGTCCACTGCAGCACCTGCAGCAGATTCGGCGGTTTGAATAAAGGGCTTCCATGCAATGCGGCGGCTCACTAGGTAGCGCCCGCACATGCGCCCGCGCTGTGGCGTCAAGCCAATCAGTCGCCCGCATTTCAGTTCTTCCCCGTATTTGTTGGCGGCGCCCTCTTCCACATGGCGGCGAACGGGGGCCAGGTGCCAGTCGGTGCGCTTGCGTGCATGGCCGCCCATGGCCTCCATAAACTCGCACCAGTTGGCCTTGATCTCGCCATTGCGATGGCAGGCGCGAAACGCCTGCACGGTTTGGCTGTCGCCCTCACGGTCAAACAGCTCCAGCTGGTCATGCGTCACCCGGCGCAGCTCACGCCACACCGTCACCGATGGCATGCCGATGGTTTGGAATTGGCGAATGCCCCAAGTAGCGGCCCAGGCATCCACACGCAAATGGCCGTTGACGATTTCCGGCTTGGCCTTCTTTGCTGGTGTGGCGCCGTCGATAGCCGTGGCTTGCCCTGCCTCGCCCTCAAGCGCGGGGGCCGTCATCCGCATTTCGATCAGCTCACCGTCCACCAAGTCGTAATGCTCAGCCAGGGCATGGTGGCCCACGGACTTGGATATGTACTTGGCCACGTAACCAGCAGCACCACCCGACACCATCCGTTTGATGTTGACGCGGTTCTGCTTGGCGCCGGGTTCATCGCCGCCATCACTGAGCCAGTAGTGCCGAATGGTTTCTTCCAGCTGCTCGGCTTGGGCTTCCGTCTCCACCCAAAACAAGGCGTGCCAGTGTGGGGTGCCGTCGTGGTGGGGTTCGGCCACGCGTAGGCCGTAGGGGCGCACATTCTGGCGGTTCAGGCTGGCCCGGGTTTTGGTCCATTTGTCACGCAACCACAGCTGCGCATCGCGCGGTGTCGCGCCCCTGTAGTTCTTATTGCGCACCGGCTTGCCCCCGCCCACCGTGATGGGATGAAAGCGGCTTGGCGCTGTCAGGGTGACAAACAAGCCCACATGCGCCCGTTGATCTGCATATTCTTCGGCGCCCCGGATACGGGTCATCAGCTCGCCACCACGCACCAGCGGATTGCTGGTGCCCAGGGCTGCCAGTTCGCCCAGGTTGTAGACCTGGCCCGCTTCGTTAGTGAACAAGGTTTGCTGCAGGGTGGCGGCGTTGCGTGCCACCTGCTGGCGGCGGCGTGTCATGCCTGCATTGCTGACGTATTTGCCTTCCCGCAAATGCACCTGGCCCATGCTGATAAAGCCAGCCTCCACCACGCGGGCAACGTGACTGCGCAGGCGGCGGCGCCACCACTTGGGGTCTTTGGCCCGCTTAATGGCTGGCTCACCTTTGATGGGCTGTTCTTCGGTGATACCGATCACGCGCGCGATCTTGCGCACCATGTCCACGCGGGCATGCAGCGGCACACCGGCTACAGCGGCCCAGGCGTCCAGCTCTTCCACATCAAAAACCAGCTTATTGGCCCAGTCGCGGATCTCTTCGTCGCTCAGGTTGAACCGCAGCGCGGCGCCAAACTTGTCTTCGAAGTCGGCCATGGCTTGCATGCGATCCCAGGCGCGGAAGCTCTCGGGTGCTTGCTCCAGTTCCCACTTGTCATAAGCCACCGTGCCGCGCTTGATGTAGCGCGCCGATTTATCGCCCTGGCGCTTGGGGTCGTTCTGCGGGGTCAGCTCCACATAGGCATAGCGCGTGCGCAAGGCCTCCTGCCACTCCACGGGCGCAGATTCCACGATCCGTTCCAAATGGGCGTCAGCCAGTGCGTGGGTTGGGCGGTTTTGCAACCACTCATGCACGCTATTGCGCTTGGGCTCTTGGCGGGGGATGGGGCTGACCATGGTTTAGACCTTGGCGGCCAGGGCCGACAGCGGCAGCACATAGCGTTTGAACAAGCGCACCACACGTTTGATGGCTTCGCGCTCGGTATCCGGCATTTCTTGCCAGGCGCGGCTGGCCAGGCTGTGCAGCTCGGGCTTGCTCTTGGCCCGCACACCAGCTACGCGCAGCAGGCATTCGCGCATTTCAATGGGCAGACTGCGCCATTCGGCATCGGCTGCATCGCGGTACAGCCCGCCGCTGGCCTTTTTTGCAAACTCATCGCGCAGGCCATCGAGCATGGCCTTGGCTTCCTCGACAGTGACCCCTTGATTCTTGAGCGGTGGCACTATGGGTGCAGGGCGCGAAGGCTTTCGCGTAGCAATCTCAAAGTCAGGCGCCAGGCATTGCAGCTGCGGCACATCGCGCACAGGCAGCTTGCGCAGGCCATAGGGCAATGCGGCTGCCACTGCGTTGGCTTCAGCCTTGTCTTGCTTCATGCTCGGGCCAGCCCTTTAACTGCAAAGCCGCCTACCTGCACGCCAACTTGCTCGGCGATATCGCAGGCCGCATCCCAAGCCGATTGCATGCAGCTGGCCAGAATGTGGTGGGTGTGCCCCGTGCCGCTGGCAGCGCGGTAGTGCATCGCGTACATGCTCATGCTGCACCGCCCATCTGCAGCTCCCCGATGCGCTCCACTGGCTGCAGCCACTCCTTTTTGCAGCGGCCCTTCATCTTCCACAGGTGTGCCAGGTGCTCAAATCGGGCACCGAAGTCGTTGCGGCCATACAGCAGATCAAGCAACGCATGCACTTCCATTACCGGGCGGCGATCCATATCCAGCAGCGCCATAGCCATACCGAAGTGACGCTGATCAAGCAGGCGCAGATCGGTCAGGTCAAATGGGAAGCGGGGGCCGTTGTACAGGCCCAGCAAAATGCCTGCAGCCACGCGCGCACCGCTGTGGCAATGGCCGCTGGCCAGGTTGAAGAAATGCACCAATGCGGCATGCTGTTCCTCTTGCGTGTATTCGATTTGCGTTACTTCGGTCATCGTCTTACCTCCGGTTTTTGGGCAAAAAAATCCCCTGCCAGGCCCGCAGGCCTTGCAAAAATTGACTGGTTTGGGTGTTGGGGTGGCCGCTATTGAGCGGCTCGGGCGCTAGCTGCTAGCGCCTGCCGGCTTGTCGCCTGCAAACAGGTCGCCCGTGATGGGCTGAGTGAACTGGGCGGCGTGGGCCGCCTCACCCGCATGGTCGAGTACCACGCGCATCAGGTCGCGGCGCACATGGGTGGACAGCGGCAGATTGACGGTGGGGTCAGGCGTGGCGCTGGGGCTCAGCGTGCGCACAATCTCGGTGGTGGCCACAAAGGTGTGGCCGCATTCCACGTTGGTGCATTGATAGATGGTTTCGCGCATCGTGGCGCTGACCGGCTTGCTGGTGCGAATCTCGCAGGTTGCCTTGCAGTGGGGGCACTCCATGCGGGTGCCTTCCATGCGCAGGCGTCGGCCCGTGTGGTTGCCGCGCGGCTTACGCAACTCGGCCTGTTTCAACACCGCCTTGTGCAGCGCCTTTTGTTTTGCTGTGATGTGCATCATGGTGTGCCTCTGTGCCGTCGATATAGCCACTTTTGAGCCGCTCAAGAGCCGCTCACTGCTTGGCAAAGAACTGCACCTGGCCACGCTGCTGCTTGTACAGCTGCAGGCCCAGCAGGTAGACAAAGCGCAGGAACGGCGCTGCATGCTCCAGGCCCAGGCTGTTGGCCATATCCATGGCCTTCTGCTGCTCGGATGGGAACAGACGCAGGCCCGCCAGCACGTTGGGGTACTTGGCCCCCTCGCCCTCCGGCTTGGCATCCACGCCACTGCCGAAGTAATACTGCAACTGATCCTGTTGGTCTTGCAGCTGCTGCCAGCCCATCAAAAACACGGTGCGCAGGAAGAATCCGCGCCTCCAGCATTTGGCACCAGCCAGGGCGTCGGCCTCCTGCATTTCTTTGTCGAACAGCCGCATGCTGGCCATCTTTTTGTCTGGCTGCTCTGCCTTGGCCACCAGGGCGCCCGGATTGCTGCCGCGCGCCAATTTGGTCAGGCGCTCACGTTGGTTTATTGCTGTTGTCATCTGCGCTCCCGGCTAGTGCCGTTGTGTTGTTGGTTGCCAGCTGCGGCCCGGGCCGCTTGCCTGTCATGGCTGCCACCATGCTGTCTAACTGCCTGCGGTTGAGCTGCTCTATAGCCGCTTCAATGCTTGGCAGCTGCATCGCCTGGCGGTACAGCTCCAGCTTTGCCAGCTGGTCTTTGCTGTAGCCGATCTGCTCGATGGAAAGCTGCATGGGTCATTGCCGCTTGTGTTGTGCGGGTGCCGCCAATTAGCAGGCGGCGCCGGCGCTGTGTTGGTGCGGAACGTCGCCCAGGCCCAATGCCTTCAGCTCGTTATCCACCCGGCGCATCGTCATGTCGTAGACCAGCGTTGCCGGTTCGGTTTTGAGGCGCGAGGCCATCACCTCCAACATGGCCCAGTCCTCTGGGCGGAATCGCACGGTCTTCTTGGCCGTGCGTGCGTGATCCGGGTTCTTGTATGCCATTTGCCAAGCCTCCCCGCCTACGGCGGTGTCGTGTACCATCCCCAGAAGGGACGTAATTTGGTGTTACGGCTGGATATTACTACGGTTTTTCAGAGAAGCCAATAGATGACTACGAAAAGAGATAGTAAAAGTCTCGATTTAGATAGCTTAACTCTCGAAACGGGGAGGCGCCTCAAAGAGGAAAGGCTACGCCTTGGCTTGAAAGCAACGGATTTCGAGAATCATGGGGGCTGGCCCGCAAGCACTGTCTACGGCTGGGAGTCGGGCAAGTCCTCTCCAAAATCAGAGTTCTATGCGACCACTGCCTCGCTCGGCTTCGATATTCCGTACATCATCACCGGTAAGAGGTCGCAAAACCTCTCCGCACCGGTGATGGATGTGCTTGCACCGCGCCGCGCAGGGCTCACAGGGCCTGCCCCGAAGCCAGCCCATTCCGAGGACACGCTCTATATCCCACTGCTTAGTGCAACCGGCAGCATGGGGCCAGGCACCGAAGCACTGGCCGCCGATGTCGTCATGGGTGATGTCCCTATTTCCCTTATCTGGGTGCAGATGAACCTGCCGCGCAGCCGGCCCGAGGCGTTGCGCCTGGTGCATGCGTATGGCGACAGCATGCGCGGCACTCTGGAAAGCGGTGACTTTGCCCTAGTGGATACTGATATTCACTCGGTCGATATTGATGGGGTGTATGTGCTGGAAGCGCACCAGCGCCTGTTCATCAAACGCGTGCGGCAGCGCATGGATGGAAGATATGAGATCAGCAGCGACAACCCAGCAATCAAGCAGACCGACATTCTGAACGGCGGTCACGAGGTGCGGATCTGCGGCATGGTTGTGTACGGGTGGAACGGTCGCCGTTTTTAAAATCAGAAAAGCTTAAAGGGGAATCCATGGCAATCGTCTTTTGCAGGGAGTGCAAAAAGGAAGTATCAGACGCAGCAGCAACTTGCCCACACTGCGGCATCGCTGAACCAGGCAAAGGCGCAAAGCCTAAGCCTACCGCTAAAGACACCATCGTTGGTTTAGTGGTGGTGTGCGCGGTGGTCGGCGGCCTTGTGTTCGCATGCACCGATAGCAAAGAAGAAAAGGCTGCGGCTGCAGCAAAGGTTGAAGCTGATGCGGCTGCGTGCAAGAAGGATTTACAGTGCATCGGAGACAAAGCCAGCATGGTGGCCGCGCGCCCGTGCGCAGCTGCGATTGAGCGCTTGGCCAGAGGTGAGGTTACCTGGACTGATGGGACGCTAGGCACCAAGTTTCCTAACTTCCGGTGGCTGAATGACAGTAAAGCACAGGTCACCCTCATGGGCGACAAGGTGCAATTTGTGAATGGCTTTGGAGCCAAGATCAACATGAAATACTTTTGCCAAGTCGATATGTCTGGCAGCACCCCTATCGTGCTGAATGTGAACGCAGCAGAAGGTCGGTGGTAAAGAGCCGCAAAAACCAAAGCCACTCAAGAGTGGCTTTTTTTGTGTCCTGCAACCTTTGAGGCGCTTCAACCCTCATTCATCATCGTCGTCATCCGCGTCGTCTGTTTTCGTCGGCGCGTCATCCTCCCCGTTCCGCTCCATCTCCAGCTTCGTCGTAAATCCCCCGTCCCCGGTCAGCTCGCTGGTCACCGTTTTGATAAGCCAATCCTGGCCGTCAATCTCAGGTTTGAAGCCGCTGACCTTGACCGGCGTTTGCACTGCCAGCGCCGGCTGGCCGATGGCCAGGCTGATCTGCAGGGTGGCCTTGCCGCGCACAATGCGGCCCATCTCGGCCTGCGCGGCCGCCAGCGCGTCGCCCTCTGTGGCGTATGTGTCCTTGAGCGTTTTCAGATTGGTTTCAGTGCCCGCGACTGAGGCCCGGCGCTGACTCTTGTTGGTGTCACCCCAGTACGCCCGCACGCCGCTGTAACTGTCGCGCTCCGAGCTGTTGTAGCTGTGCTGGTCACCAGCGCGGCGCGTCAGCACGACGGCCGGCATAGCCTTGCCGCTGGCGGTGGCTGCGCCGTTGATTGGCAGGAACAGAAGAACGCCTTTTTTGACCGTAGCCACAGCGTCATGCTGCCGGCCAATGCGGGTCAGAAAATGCACCGGGCTTTCGTTGGTCTGGTCAATGTGCTGCACGCGCTTGCTGGCCAGGCTTGCCCCCACCTTGGCTTCCAGGCCGTTGGCGTTGGCTACGTCTTTCACGATCTGGCCCAGGGTGGTGTCGTGCCAGCTGCTGCTGGTGCGGCTGCGCAGTCCCTTGCCAAGATTGGCACTGCGCGCGCGAATGTTCAACACATCAGGGGTGCCGTTGTGGCTGATTTCGTCAACGGTAAATTCGCCCTTGTCCACTAGGCCGTGACCCACCCAGCCCCAGCGCAAGGCAACGGTGGCGCCCTTTGGTGGGATGGCCAGCTTTCCGTCATGGTCGCTCAGCTCCACATCGAGCTGGTCAGCTTCTTCGCCGCGGCTCTCCGTCAACGCAATACGGATCAAGCGCCCGTTGATTTTCGGCCCTATATCTTTGCCGTTGATGGTCAGCAAGTAGGTGGGCTGGCGATATTCGCTGCCGGCGTCGAGCGCCTCAGGTTGTTGAGTTGTCTCAGCCATTGCCTATCACCATTTATCGTCATCATCATCAGCGCCCAGCCACCAGTCCCAGGGGTCGCCGCCATACCAATCGTCATCCCCTGCGCCGCTGTCTGGCCCTGTGTCCAAGCCGCCAGACGGGTCAACCTGCTGCGCATCCACGCGGGCCAGGGACAGCGTGAACTCGACCTTACGCGCCGCACCTTCGCGGATGAAAACGCTGCGCGTCGTGTTCAGGCTTTCAATCACCCAGGCGCCCAGCGCCTCACCGGTTCCGGTGCAGAGGTTGTAGGCCTTGCCTGCATCTGCCATTTCGGCCAGACGATCAAGGGCCTTGCGGTCGCCCATGAACTCGGGCACCTGCAGGCCGGTCAATGTGATCTTGTCATCCCCTGGCCCCACATACTGGCGCGCTGGCCGGTCGCCCACCCGGCTGCTGCTGGGGTGGCGCCATTCCTGGCTGCGCTGCAGATCGTTGTAGGCCAGGGTCGAGAGGCCAAATACAAATTGGCCCAGGGCTGCCATCATGCTGCGCTACTCCTAGTCAATGTCCGTCAGGCTGCTGCCACGGCGGGCGGCCTTTTGCCGCTCAATGCGTTCAATCTCGGCTCGCACAGCGGCGCCGATCTCGTCGCCCTTGGCGTTGCCTTGCACGGTGATGCTGATGGTGTAGTAGCTGGCACCGCCGCCAGCAGCTGCGCCACCGGCCGGGGCCGATGCCGCCATGCTGGCCATATCTGGCATCGGCAGCATGCCGCCCATCGGCAGCGCCATGGCACCCATTGGCACCAGGGTGGCCGCCGCCATTCCCAGCGCCGCATTGCGCACCAGGCCTGAGCTGCCGGTAATGCCCTGCGCGGCCCCTTCGCCCACGTAGCCGCCCAGCTCAGCAAACACGCGGCTCGGGCTGTGGATGCCCAGCTTTTCTTTGAACCAGCCAATGCTGCTGCTGGCCACTTCGCCCACGGCATCGCGCACGGCCGCAATGCGGCTGGTGATACCACTGACCAAGCCCTGAATAATGTTGGCGCCGGCATTGAAAAACTGGCTGGTCAGGCCCATGACAGCCTGCAGGCCGCTGCCAATGGCAGAGGTCAGGTCTTCCCAAAGCATCTTTGCACCGCCCACCACATCATCCCACCGCTGATAGAGCAAGGTGGCAGCAGTAATCACAAGCCCTATCGGGCCAAGAAGTCTTAAGAATGTGAGGCCAAATCTCAGCACCGTAGGAATATAGGCACTTAAGCTTCCTACCCACTGCCCCAGGCGGGTGAACCATCCCAGCGCTCCGCCGACTGCATTACCTGCTCCAGCCCATAGCCGCCCCAATAGCCCCACAGCGGGCGCTGCCCCCGCCGCTGCCACCCTGGTGGCGACCAGGTTCAGCAAAAAGCGCGACAGCAAGAATCGTGCAATGGTCATGGGCCCAAGTAGCGCAAGGATGCCGATGCCAAGGGCCCCGCCAACGGTCAGCAACGCCGCAGCGCCGCCGACCACCATCATGATTCCTTTTGCCAGTCCAGGGTTTGCGCGCGCCCAGGCACCGATGCCGTTTGCCACATCTCCTAGCCATCCGAGAATGGCTTTAAGTTCAGGGGCTATCGCTTGGCCGAACTCGGCGAGCATATTTGTGAAACTACCCTGCGCGGCCTCAGCAGCATTCGTCAGCGTTTTGAGCTGCTCATTCACACGCATCTGCAGGCTGGCCTGGTCTGCCAACTTCTTGGCCGCCTCTTGGTATCCATCGGCACCCTTGGTGATCAAAGTGTTGACCACCTGCAGAGTTTCAGCATCGTCTCCGAACAGCTCATTGATCACCAAGCCGCGCTGCATGGTGTTGAGCTTGTCCAGCTTCTTGAGCTGCTTAAACATCTTGTCGATGCCGCCAAACTCTCCTTTGCCGTTGCTGAAATCCAGTGAGAAACCCGCCTTTGCACCACTGAGCGCTTTGTTAGCCTTTACCAGCTTCTTCTGGCTCATGCTGGCTTGGAAAACCTTGCGGATGGCGTTACCCGCGCTTCCTCCATCGGTCATACCTGCCTGATTCAGCATCACCATCATGGGGCTGAGCGCGTTCATCACCTCAAGGCCCTTCTTCTTGGTGATGTCCAGAACCGGCGCCATCTTGGTGAAGCCCGCCAGCATAAAGTCGGCATCTGCCCCGGCGTAGTGGCTGCGCTGCACCATGTCCAGAATGCCCATCATTTCGGCCTCTGTGGCACGGGTTGCATCCTGCATCTTTGCAGCCATAGTAGCCGCTTCTTTGGGCACCTTCTTCAGCTGAACCGCAAGGTAGGAAGCTGCCTCAGCTGTCCCCCCCAAAATGGTTTTATCGCTCAATCCCTCTTGGCTGAGCGCCTGCATCAGCTCGATGAAGTCCTTAGTGGTTCCTGGCAGCTTGTCGCCCAGCTTGGTGGCCAGGTCAACCATCTCCTTAAACGACTTCGGCACCTGGCCATCGGCGCGCATAAGTGAGGCGCTCAACTGCGTGCTGGCATCCTCGGCGGGCATGAACGCATCGACGGCGGCCTGGAAAGGTACGCGGGCCTTCTGCCCAGCCATTTGCGCACCAGCTGCAGCACCACCATACATGGCCATTTTCATCATGGCTTTGCTGTGGTTCTCGCGCAGGACATGCAAACGCTGCTCCACCTGCCGCTGCTGCTCCATCTTGTGGCGCTGTTGATCGAGCTTGGCATTCGTGGCCTGAATGCTGGTGGCCAAGCTGCGCTGGTCAACAGTTGCATTCGCCCAGCCGCTGGCGGCCATCTTTGATTGCAGGCCCTTGACAACGGTTAGTTGCTTTTCATAGTCAGCCGTCAGCTGCTTGAGAACCGTCCGTTTGACGCCGATGGCGCGGGCTTGCTCCAGCGCGCCACGCGCTTCGTCTAGGCGGTCGCGCTCTTTTTCAAACTTGGTTAACGCGCGCTGCTGAGCCATCAGCTGTTTAAGGGCCAGCTCGGTTTCGCCGAGCGCCCCGGCTGTCGCCTTGCTGCCCGTTGCCATGGCCTTGAGTGGGCCGGTGACCTTTTCAACAGCGGCGAAAAGAACCTCTAGCCGCAGCTTATCCATGGCACACCTCCGGTGCCACGATTACTACAGCTTGGCGCGCGCCTCGGATTCGCTCAGCATGCGCTGAGATTCGGCCACCAAAGCCGCGCCCTCTGCCGCCGAAATGTGCACGGGTTGCGAGCGGCCGTTGGCGGTGGGCGCACCGGCCATGCGCTGCACGGCTGATACGGCTTGTCCAGCCCAGTACCCAGCCAACAAGGGGAAACCCAGCAACGCGATTACCAGCGCCGCAATGGCCAGTAGCAGGAAGAGGGTTGTGGTGGTCATAGGTACGCATATTAATGCTATTTGTCAGGCTTTTTGTGCATCAGGTTGTAGCGGTCTACCGCCATTGCGCGCCACTGCATTAACTCGCCCAATTCCATATCGCACATGGACTGCAGCGGCCAATGCCAAATGGTGGCAATGTCGGCCATGGCATCCTCTACTGTTGGAGTGACTCCATGACTGAGTCCGGCACTAAAAAACGGGTGATCATTGCGCCGCAAGCCACCAAGTCCGCTGGATGCATGTTTTCCACCTCCTGTTTGACCAGTGTTGGCGTGGTAATGCGCGGAAGCACGAGCATGATTGCATCGGCTTGCATATGCATCAGCTCGGGAAGAACGATGCCCCGCAGTGCGCCGCCGAGAGGCACGCGCAATTGCACCTTTGTGATGGTGGTATCACCGCGCTTGATGGGCTGCTGCAGAGTGACGGTGTTGAGCTCAACGGGATTGACCTGACTTGGATCAGGGGCGGCCCCTGCGGTGATTTGCTCAGCTGTTTGCATGTTCTTCTCCGGGTTATCAAAAAGACAGCGGGCGCACGGTTTGATGCGCGGCCCGCTGTTGAAACTGGGCGGCCCCGTAACGAGACACGCCCAGCAGCTTGGCAAAGCTGCGTAGGGTTGCGGGCTTACGCGGTCAGAGCCGCGCGCACGGCGGCCATGTTGTCCACGCCGTCAATGTTTTCGATCATGTTGACAAAGTCGATTTCGACGAGGGTCTGGCCGTTGAGCACTTCCTTGTAGTAGCTCAGTTCCATCTTGTAGGTGTGCTCGGTTGCCTCGCCCACCTTGGCCTCTCCTTTGTCAATCTCGCTGATGCGGCCGCGCGCCACCACTTCGACAACATCCACCTGGCCAGTGCCCTCACTGTCGAGTGCACCAGCGAAGCGCAGCATGGTGCCGTCATGGATGCCCGAGCCAAAGCCACTGTGGCTGCCATCGGCCCAGCCGCCCATCTTGTACTCCATCGACAGGGCTTCCATGCCGAAGTCCTGCTTGACCGGGCCGCCCATTCCCCCGGCTTGGTAGTCATCCATCTTGCGGGTGAGTACCGGCAGAGTGACTGCGGGCACTTCGCCCAGGTAGCTGACACCGTCTTTGAAAACGGCAAAGTTCTTGAGTTTGCGGGGCAGTCCCATGGTGTTTCGTCCTTATGCGTGGTGGCGTTGTGGATGCGCTTACAGGCCCGTGGCCACGCGCTGGGCAAAGTCGCCCCAGTACTTGTCGCTGATGCGCTGGATAAATCCCAGATCCTCCAGCGGCGGGATAGGCGTGTAGTCGTAGTCGATGGTGAGCTTGCCCACCTTCAAGGTCTCGGTGGTGTTCACCTCGGTATCGAGCCACGCGGAGCCGCCCAGGATGTAGCCGCCATTCTTGAGGCTGCGCAGGCGGCTGCTGATGCCTTCGATGATGTCTTTGGCCAGGCTCGGGTGCATGGGCTTGTCCACCGCCCAGAAATGGCCTTCCGCCATGGTGTCGGCCAGCACATGCGCGGTGCGCACAGCGCTTTCAAAAGTGAACTCGGTTTCGATCGCGCAGGTGCGGCTACCCCACAGGCGGTAGCCATCCTGCGCGATCCAGGTGGTCACCTTGCCTTCGTTGAGCAGATCGGTATCGGTGGCCGTGCTTTGCAGGTCAAAGAAGACGGAATGCTCCAGGCCGGTGATGCCGTTCAGCGGCACATTGGAGATGGTCTTGTGCCAGCCTTGCTCGGTGTCGATCTTGGCGCGGGCACCCATGGCGAACGCCACAGCGGGCACCACCACGTTGGCCTTGGCAGTCGAGTCCCAGCGCATCACGTTGGGCCAGATGGCCATGGTTTCGCGCTTGCCGAAGCCCTCCGCGTAGGCAATGGCCTCGCTCACATCCTCGCAGCCATCGCAATATACATAGGCCATGGCGCGCAGCTTTTCAGCTGCTGCGGTCAGCGCTTCGGCAACGGGTTTAGCGTCCAGGCCAGGGGCGCCCAGGATGCGCGGTTTGACCTTGAGCTGGGATTGGGCATCAAGCAGCGCCTGAATGCCGGTGCGTTTGCCGCCGATGTAGTCGCCCACCACCTTGCTGATCTGGTCGGCCATTTTCTCTTCGTCGGTTTCGCCCACGCCTTCGGCCACGCGCACCACGATGATGATGGGCCGCACTTGGTCGGCGATGATGGCCAGCGCCTGAGGCAGCGTGCCTTCGCTGCCGGCTGCTGCCTGGGCTTTGCTGATGCTGCTGAACAGCACGGGCTTATCCAGGGGGAAAGCTGCCGCGTCTGCATCGGGGCCGGTGGCCACCAGGCCAATGACCGCGGTCGATGGAATGCGCAGCTCAGCGGTGCCGCCCGAGACTTCTACAACGCGCACGCCGTGGTGGTAATTGGCCAGGTTTCCTGTCGCCATATTCGGATACTCCAAAGGGTGAATGGGTGCGCAAGCCGGTGCATGGGCGCGCTTGATTTCTCTGTAGCCGTCAGTGTCTGCCGCGCGCGCGTGAAACTCCAGCAGCGGGCGCTGTGGCTGCGCCAGGCACAAAAATACCCGCCTGGGCGGGTTTGGGGTGAGGCTGGGAGCGGGGCTAGATCTCGGCAGCCACCACGCGCAGGCCGGCAAAGCGCATGTGCTTTTCAGGGGGCAGGCTGCTGTTGATCATTTCCGCAGTGACGTTCCAGATCCGGGGCTCGGTCATGGTGATGGTGAACGTGGCGCGGCCCGCTTCAAATAGCACCCGCTTAGGGTAGACGCGGCCATCCACGCTGGTGATGGGCATATCAAATGCCTCGTTTACCGGGTAGAGCTGGCCTCCCACCTCCATGCGCACCGATATGGTCAGCACGGTGCCCACCACAGTGCGCACCTCGGCGAAGGTGTCAGCGATGACAGTCTGGGCGTTGCTAGCGGCATCGGCGGTAATGTTCTCCACCACGATGCCCGGGCTTTGGTCGGCCTGCATGGCCACCGCAACCCATTTGCTGCCCGTCCATTTTTTTCCCATGGGCGCATCGCCCGAACTGATGGCAATCAGGTTCGGAGAAATAACCTCGCCGGCCAAGTTAGAGATAGCGAAGCAAACCCCGCTCGCGTCGATTTCTGCGTAAGTGTTTTGCATATTCTCAGGGGTTTAATTCTGTAATCTTCCAGCCAAAAAAACGGGTGCCCGAGGAGTTCTGCGCTCGGGTGATCGTCAACGAATTGGCGGTCAGGGTGTGGCCAGATAAGGTGCTGTCAACTACGCCACTACTTAGCACCCCGAACATGCTCACCTCGACCAGGCAGTTTGCGGGAACAACGGTTGAGATCGTCGCAGTACCTGTCAGCCCAACACCCGTGATCGAGATGGTGCCACTCTGAATGCTCTTGACCGGCGCCTTTCCCGATAGGCCATTTACCGCCGTCGTGACATGCGTTTTGACGTTATCGCGCGCCGCGTTGGTCGCCGTGTTGATGTTGTCCCGCGCGCTGGTGATGTCACCCCGGATGGCATTGGCCGTGGTTTGCACCGCCGCAAGATTGGTCAGCACCGTGCCCAAGTTGGTGGCCACCTCGCCCAGCTTTGCCAGTGTTTGAGCCAGTAAAGGAATGCTCATGCTGCCCCCTCGGTTGCGGCGGCGCTCTCCAGCCGCCCGTTGTTATAGGTCAGGGTTTCGGTGCGCTTTCGCCCGTCGTAGGTGGTCACCACGGTTTTGACGTTGCCGCCTTCGTCGTAGCTGATGGTGGTGACTGCTGGCTTGGCATCCAGCGTCTCGGTCACCACTGACACGCGTCCGTTGGGGTCATAGGCGATGCTGGTCGCGCTGGGGCCATTGGCCGGCCCCAGCCTCAAGTCAGCGCGCACCAGGGTGATTTCTTGCCCGGCTTTTCCGTTGACCGTTCGCACCCGCGCAGCGCCCAGGTTGTTGATGGCCTCCTGCAGCGCATCGAGCGCACCGTCTACCGCCTGGGCATCGGCCCGAGAGTCCACCAGCTCGCTCAGCTCGTGCAGCGCAGCGTCTACCGCACGGCCCAATGCGCGCAGTCGCTCCACATCCTCCGACAGCTTGTTTCCTGCATAGGGCAGCGGCAGGTCGTAAAACTCTGTGTTGTCTTCTTGGGTCGCCATGTCCACCCCTTACAGAATCACGGCGCGCAGGTTGCGCACCTTGGGTCGTGCGTTGGTGTTCCCCAACAGCCGCAGCCGCAAGCGCAGCGCCGCACCGGCCAGCCCCGCCCGCTTGTGGGTCAGCTCCACATCGCCAGCCGTCTGCGCGCTGCTGCTGTCAAAGGGCACATCAAGCCAGGTAGCGCCGTCGTCAGTGCTGCAGGAAACCTGCACAGAGGAACCGGCTGGCAAGCTGGCCTCGAAGATCACCGTGATGGCATTCCCACCGGCCAGCTGAACAGCCGGCGTGATGTAACTGCCATCAGCCAGCAAGCTGCCCACCACCAGCACAGTGCCCTGCTCAAGCACGGGAGCCAGGCCGTTGGCTGCACGCCGCAAGGTGGCTTCCACTTGCACGCCACCAGTGTGGGGCGCCGCCAGCTGAATGGGCTGCGCCACATCCACATCGTGGGTGGCCTTGAGCGCGCCCTGATCGTCCAGCAGCTTGAGCTGGTAAGTCACCCGGGCATCTGGAGCGGGTTGGATGGCGCCGGCATTCACCGTCAGGTTTGTGGCGTTGACCACCGCCTGCTGGCCCACCACAAAGGTCTGCGCTGTCTGCTGGTACTGCACGGCCAGCAGCTCAAAGCGCAAGAAGCGGTTGAGATACTTGGTCACCACCCCCGATTCGTTGGTGTGACTGAGCGCGCCAATTTCTGCCGGTGGCTGCGTGACATAGCCGCCCGCCTGGTTGACTTCGCCCACCTGCGCCACATAGGGCGCGGTGTCGGTATCGGCCGCGCTGATGCTGAGTGCATAGGGCAAGCCAGCCTGCAGCAGCACGGGCGTGGGCCAGATGACATTCGTGGCGCCCGCAGTGTTGATCTGCGCCGGCTCCAGCCGCACAGTGGCCATCTCGTTCTTTGGCAAGCCCTTTTCGTCGGCCTGGCCGATGCTGATCAGCACGGCCTCGCCCTTCTTCGCAAAGAACAGGTTTGCGCCCGCATATTGGCCGGTGGCTGGCGGGTTGATTGCTTGAGTCAGGACGTTATACGACATAGTTCACCGTTTGGTTGCCCACGCCGGCCACGATAAAGTCGCCGCGATAGAGGAAAGAGACAGACAGCTTCAAGGTGGCCGATCCGGTGTAGCTGGCTTCTCCATAGCTCCCGTTATCGCCCTCGATCCGCAGGCGCTTGGTGCCGACAGTGATGCCCTTGGGCACCTTGAAACTGCCTTGCACCACGCCCTGCGCATTCGCCGTTGGCGTTTGTCCCTGGGCATCTTTTAGCGCAATGTCCTGGCCGTCAAAGGTGGCAGCCTTCACAGGCTCCAGCGGATCAAACCCGGCAATCGTCACGCCCACATCGATCTCGCGCAGATAGATGTCGCTGGTATCGATCAGGGATTTGTCGAAGTTCTTGTCGAACTCCGCTTGCACGCTGCCGGCAACGGTTTGCCCCGGGAAGTAAATAGGGGCGTAGAGGAACTGCACCCTTTTGGGATACTTGCGCACCCCTGGCACTTCCCATCTGTCGATGGGCGGTGCCAGCGTGATGGATGCAGGCAGCTGGCCCACGGCCACGCTGGGGTTGATGGCCATGCTCCGGCTGTAGGCTGATTGGCGCAGGCCCACCGCAAGGTCGTACCCCATGGCATAGGCGGTTTTGCCATCGTCAAGCAGGTGCGCTCCGAAGTCCTCATAGAGCTGCAGCGCCCCATCGGCGATCTGCGCTGTCTGTTCCATCCCCTGGTCGCGCATGCTGTCGTCGCGCATGGGATCAGCAAAATAGCCCTTCTTCAAACCGCTGTAGCGCCCGTTCACATCGGTGGCCAAACGCAGCTCGGCCAAATCCAACTCGATATCGTCCATGCGGTTGGAATAGTTGGCAATGGTCTGCATGGGCACCATTCGCCAGCTGTCCAGCAGCAGTTGGCGCGTGTCCTGCATCCAGCTTTGATAGATGGTGGCCAGCAGCAGCTGGCCAGCAGGCACATCGGGCTTCACGGGCAGCCAGGTGGCCGGCACGCCCTTGATGACGCTGAACACCCCCTGGTCATCCATCACCAGGCGGTCAAAGCGGCGCATGGCAAATTCGTAGTCCACGTAATGCACGGTGCCGTTGACCGGGTTGGCAATCTGGAAGGTGGTCGGGGTTTGGTTCAGCACCGGCTCGATACTGATGTACTCAAAATCGACGGTGTACTGGTTGCCGGTCGCTGGCTCGGCACCGCCCGGGCTCCAGTCCACTTGCCCTGCAGTCAGCTTGTAATCGGTGTTGGGCACATAGGTGACCCCACCCAGCTTGACGCTGTTGATCTTTACTACGCTGTTCTCGTTCAGTGGGTCAGCTCCGCCCGCCACCGGGCCGCGCGTCACCAGCTGGGTTTTCTTGCGCTGCACCCGGACGGTGGCAGGCTTCAACACCGGGAAGCGATCAAATGCGATGGTCTGCAGCTCCTCACCGCTGGCGGCATGGGGCTCGCTCTGAATCAGCATGGTGTTGGCCACAGCCGGGTAAATCACGGTTCGGTCGATGGGCCGGAACACAGCAATGCCACCCACCCGCGCTTCTCCGGCTTGGACGGTGTAGACCTGGTTGCCCTCTGGATCATCCTCTTTCATGAGAACCGCCAGGCCGTCTACCACGTAGTTGCCGCCGCCAGTGCTGGCAATGTCGTAATCCTTAATGGCCCCGATGATTGGGCTATTGGTGCCCAGCGCCTCGCGCGGCTTGACCACGCCATATTCAATCGTCCACACCGGGAAGAAGTCCCCGGGCACTGTCAGGCTGCCGGCCAGCCCCCAGCGCGCCACCATGCGGGTGCGGTCGGCGCCTGGCTCGTTTTGTCCCTCGCCCTCCACAGCTGGGTTGTACAGGCGCGGATCATCCACTGCGGTCACCTTCGTGGTGTCCAGGTAGATGCCCACATACTGGGTGCCGATAACCGGCACTGCCACCAGGGCAGCGGCAACGTCGTGGATGCGGCCGGCAATGTAGATGCTGCCGGCGTCCATGGTGGCGATGCCCGTGGCTGCACTCATGGCGCAGCGGGCGCCCTCGCGAATGTCGCCATCGCTGAAGATTCCGTCAGCGATCCGGCGCAGCGCATCTTGCTGCATGGCCTGGCTGTCGTTCAACTCCCGCGACTGCAGGATGCGGTCTGCATGGTGATCCACGCTGACAAAGCCATCAGCTCGGTCAAAGGTTTTGTAGATGGTCATTGTTTGGCCTTGAATTACAGAGGCAGCACCGCTTCTTCATAGGCCTTTTGGCCTTCGCGCGTCGATTTGCTGCGGTAGGTCAGGTGGTACATAAAGCCCGCGTCCTGCACCTGCTCGGGTTTCAGGTAGCGCTGGCCCGCTGGCACGCCTGCCTTGGCGACCGTGCCGAAGAACAGGCCGCATTCGCGGATCTCCTCGTTCAGGGCGTCATCGGTGGAAAACTCGGCGCGCAGGTACAGGTAGGGGGTGGGGTCGGCGCTGAACTTGTAGAACTGCTTGCCGTCCATCTCCACATCAAAATCAGCCTCGACAGCGGGCACCACATAGCGCACGGTGGTGGCCAGGCGCCGGCCCACCTCGGCCAGCAGGTTGGTGCGGTTGCTGGGCACGGCGGGCGGGGCTCCCCAAGCGCCATCGCCCCGGCCCCACGCAAAGTGGGCGGTCATGGCGGCCAGGGCCTTGGCCAGTGCGATGCGGCCAGCGTCTTGCAAGACAGCAACTGTCATGGTGTGTTTTCCTCGGTGAATTTGGTTGCGATTTCAGACTCTTGCCAGGCGTGCCCGTCCCAGTACCCCGTCCAAGTGCGGGCGCTGACGGTGCGCGGCACGACGGCGCAATAGGTTTCGGCCCGCGTCTGCTGGGGTTGCGCATTGCGGGCTGCGGCGGTGATGGCATAGGCCGGGCCAAAGCCTGTTTTTGGCAGCAGCCGGACATAGGCCGGCGTGTTTGGGGCTTCCACTTGGGTGGGTATCAGGCGCGGCGCCTTGCGCAAGCGGCTGTCGAGCCGCCAAGAGTCCAGGCGCAGCACGTCCCTGCGGCGGGTTCGCATGCTCCAGCCAATGGTGCACAGCGCGCGCACCTGGCCGTTCTTGGGGCGCTGGGCCACGGCGTTGAAGTACTGACCCTGGCTGCCCAGGACAATTTCGCCGCCCAGGTCAATGGGCACGCCGCTGTCGCTGTCGAGCATGCCGCTGTCCAGCCGTGGGCGGTTGTCCAGCCGGATGCGGCGCAGGTCATAGCGGTGGAACAGGCGGTAAAACTTCACATGCAGCGGGATGCTGGCCCGCACCATGTAGGCGATGTGCTGCATGTCGGCAATGGAGACTTCCCGGCCCGGGCTGATGTGCAGGCGCGCTCCGTCTTCCTCGATCCGCACACCGGTGTAGCCCAGCCAGCCCATGGCCCGCTTGACTGCCGCCGCGCTGCCGCGCTCACGCAGCCAGGGCAGGCCCTTGGCCAGCAGCTCGCGCGGGTCGGAAAAGTAGCGGTCGAACTGGGTGAGCTGCCATTGAGCCGCTACCCAGGGCAGCAGCACATCAGGATCTGCGGCAGGCTCGGCCTGGTCGGCCAGGCTGTCCCAGTCGGCTGGAAAGTTGCCATCAATGGCACGCTCCAGCAGGCTGGCATTGGGCGGCAGCACACTGCGGTGGCGCTGGGAAACTTTGGGGCCGGCCATGGCTATGCCACCCCCATGTCCACCAGCAGCACCTGGCCCAAGGTTGGGAAGTAGCCCACCGGGATGGAAGTCACTTCCGCAGGTGCCGTGCTGTCTGGGTATTGCACCCGGGCCACGCCTTCAACATGCAGCAGCGTGGTGATGTAGCTGCGCGCCACGGTCGCGCGCAGGTCGCCCATGCTGGCAAAGGCATCCTGCAGCCGGGTCTGCAGCAGCTGCTGCAGGTTGGCCGGCGCGTTGCGGGTGCGGTAGATGTTGGCGGTGATGTTGACGGCCTTTGGCTGGGACACGACCACCGTGATGGGCACGCCCAGCATGCGCCCGGCATCGCTGTTCAGCACGGCAGAGACTGCCGCCAGCGTGGCGGCGGCCTGCGCTTGGTCTTGGCACCACAGCTGCAGCAGCACCTTGCCAGCCAGCGGGCTGGTCGCCATGGCCGCGCGCACGTTGAGGCTGGCGGTCATCGCCTGATATTCGTAGTACTCCCGCGTGCCCTGGCTTGCCAGCGCCGCAATGCGCAGCTGCACACGGGTGCGCAGCCGATTGTCTGCCTCGCCGTCCATGCGGGTGACGCCCACCAGGGCCGCGATATGGTCAAGGTCGGCGCCCTTGGCAAATGCCAGCAGGTGGGCACGGGCGGCATCGTTGACGCGCGCACGGTATGCCATTTCGCGCATGGCAAAGGATTCCAGCAGCTTGGTGACCGGTTCGCTCTCCAGGGCCAGCACATCGTCTACGGCTGGTAGGTACGGGCGCAGCAGGTCGGCCAGGTCGGCTTTGCTGGTGGCCAGAATCGTTTCGTAGTTGAGCGCTTCGACTACATCAGGCGCGGGCAGTGTGGCCAGCTCGATCATGCGGATGCCCCCCACGCAATGGGCACCGACAGGCGCAGCGGCTGGCTTGCGCCAAAGTCGCTGTTGTAGGTGCCCAAAATTTGATACTTGGCATAGCCGGGGCGGCTTGGGTCGCGCAGGCTTTTGATCTGCTTGACTTCAATGCGCGGCTCCCAGCGCATCAGCGCCGATTGGATAGCCGAAAAAACGCGGGTTTGCGCAAGCAGGTTGTCGGGCTGATCGACCAGCGCCTGCAGCAGGCTGCCGTAGTCGCGGCGCATCACGCGGCTGCCGATGGGCGTGGTCAGGATGTCCATCACCGATTGGCGCAAGTGGCTGATGGCATCCATGCGGGTGCCGGTCTGGGCGTTCATCATGCTGGCACCGGCCCTTGGGTCAATGCAGGGCCAGGAATGACGCCCTTGTGCAGGTGGCTCACCAGGCTGATGCCCGAGGCGATCACATCGGCTTCGCCCACCACATTGACGTTGGCCGCGATCTGGCCCGAGCCAATGGTGAGCGTGGCGCCACCGGCCTGCAACGTGATGCTGTCTTGCTCCATGGTGATGCTGCAGCCCTCTGCCACTTCAAAGCGCACGCGCTTTTCAAGGTGCAGCAGGTGTTCGCCCTTGGCGGTTTCGCTGTAGTCCTGTTTGCTGAACTGGGTGCGGCAGGTGTCTGCCTGGTTGCTGGGGGCGGTCATGCGGTCGCTGTAAACGCCCAGCAGCACGCAGCCCTGGCCCATGTCGCCGCCCGTGGCCAGCACCATGCATTGCTCACCCTTGACAGGTGGCCACCACTGGCTGCCCTTGTCGCCTGCGGCTCGGCTCGTGAACCATGGCAGCCAATCGGTTTCGTTGTCGCCTGTCTTGACGCGGCAGCGCGCGGCGCCCAAGTCAACAGCCGCAATCGTGCCCATGCGGGCCACGTTGGCCAGTTGGCGCGATAGCTCTAGCGGGTTGGTTTCTGGGCTGGTGTTTGGGGGCATGCGGCCAGTGTCGGCCGCGCGCGCGCGGAAGGCCAGCAGCGGGCGCTGTGGCTGCGCCTTGCACAATTTTTGCAGCGGTTGGCTGCTACCTGCTCAGGTAGTCCAGCAGGTATTCGCGCAGCCAATCGGTGTCGTCTTTGCTGATGCCGATCAGCTCACGCGCTGGGTAGTCGTAGCTCGGGCCGCCTGGGTTCACCAGGTCGGTTTCGCCGTTGTGATGCACGCGGGCGATGCGCTGGGCGCGGCCGACAAACTCCACCACCGCAGCGTTGCCGCCCTCGCTGCGCGCCCTGATGTTGCGCTGCATGCGCAGCTTGGCAAACATGGGCTTGCGCTGCTGAGCCTGTTGGCGCACCTGGGCGCGCTTGTTGCGCAGTGCCCCGCTAGGTGCCTTGCGGGGCTGCCAGGCGTTGCCGTCCGGGTCAGTCTGGGCGCGCATGCGCTGGGTGTTGGCGGTGCGCAGCTTGCGGGCAATATCTACCGCCAGGCGCCGGCGTGCGGTGCCGTCCAGCTTGGCCAGCAAGTGGCCGGCCCAGTCTTCAATGGCGCGAAAGTCTGCCATGGGCTACAGCACAAACCGCGCTTCTTCGGGCGGGGTGGGTATGTCCCATTCGGCCAGCAGCTGGTCTTTGAGCCACAGTTGCCAATGCTCGGGCAACCGGTTGGTGCCCACCACCTGGGGCTCTGCGGGGTGGTCGCAGATCAGGCGCGTGGGGTGGCCAGGGTCAGGCGTGACAATCACCCGCTCGGTGACGGGCACCCGGATACCGATATCGGCGCCGGCGGTGTTGAGCAGCTCCACTTGGAACTGGAGGCCCGTGGCCTGCGTGGTGGGATTCAGCAGCAGCTCGGGCTGGTGGACGCGCAGCCAGGCGATCAGCGGCACAAACAGGGCATCGGTGTGGCCCGTGAAGTCCAGCACCGTGACGTCGATGGTGTAGGCGTACTCAAAGGACAGGCTTTTACCCATCGCCGAGACGGCCCGGCCACCGCTGGCCAGGACTACGAGGTTTTCGGGGTTGGCCTTGAGGTCGGGTACTGCGGCCTCAATGAGGGTTCGCAGACTTTGCAGCTTCCACATGCTGGGCGCCTTTCCATACGGTGGTTTTCCAAGTGTCCAGCGCCTGCTTGGCTGCGTTGTACTGGTCTATGCAGCTGTTCAGTTCGCGGGTGGCGTCTTCGGCGTCGGCGGTGATGGCTGCAAGATTGGCTGCATCCTCTGCCAGTAGTTCGGCTCGCGCTTCTTGAGGCCCAGGGCCGGCATGCTGGGCGGCTCGCTCAGCAGGTATTGCGGGGGCCGCGCAGCTGGTGGCGCGGATTGACAGCCGCTGACGGCCATCACGCAAAGCGCGATCGCGCTCAGCTTCAATAGTTTTTGCATGGTCTTTGCTCTCCTGTAGTTCACGGGCAAGGGTTGCGGCCTGGTCACGCAGCTGGTTGTCAGCGGTGCGGCTGGCCTCGCCCTGCCGGGTGGCCTCGGTGCGCTCGGCTGCTTGGCGCTTGGCATCGTCCTGCTGGGCGATCAGGTCGCGGGCTGTAAAGCCCTTGCGATATGACCAGCCGTGGCTTATGCATAGCGCCGTCATCAGAGCGCTGAAGACTATGACGGTCTGCCAGTCGATTACGCCGGTTTGCTTTTTCATGGCTTGAGGTCTTTCAGGCACATGGTCATTTCTCGATCACGGCGCAGCGCCAGGCCGCGCAGCTTGACACCCTTGGCCGATGCCCAGGCCGGCAGCTGGCGGCAGGCTGCAGCCACATCTCCAGCGCGCAGCAGGCGCAGCATGGTGCTGTGGTTGCCGCTTTTCAGATAGACAAAGCCATCCTTTACGCCCGGCGCGCCTGGGCCGGCGTTGTAGATGAACGAGAGGAACGCGGCCACGCTGGTGGCCGGCATGCTGTCGCGCACCTCAGCGGGCACCCAGCGCTCAAAAATCTGCCAGGCTTCCTGTATCCCCTGCATGGTGAGTGCGTCGCATTCGGTATTAGTGGCCACATCGCCCAGCTTTACGCCGCGCGTCCATCCCTCGCAGATGGTTGGAATGGCCACCGGGTCAAGGTAGGCCGGCAGCACCCGGCCTTCGTCCACCGGCAAGGTGTTCAGCAGGATCGCGGCAACTGCAGCACCCACGGCGGTGGCGCCCCCGGCAATGATGGTGCCCTTGGGCACGTATGGCAGCGGTCTAGTCATCGGGCAGCCCTCCAAAGTCGGTCACGAATTCGCTTTGCTTGCTGCGCGTGGGCGGCGGGCTGACGATCACCGATGCCTCAGGGCTCGGCACGCCGTTCAGCTGCTTGTTGTAGAGCTGAATTTTCAGCTTGTGGAGTTCTTCGGCGCGTCGGTTCGCTTCGGCGGCTTGCTTGCGGTCATCCTCGCGCCGGCGCTTGAGAAAGTAGTACTGCACGGCCAGTCCGCCAATGCCGATTAAGGCGCCGATGATCCCAAATACCCATTCGCTGTTTAGAAAGCCCCATCCCACCAGTGCGCCGCCGCTGGTCAGTGCGGTTTTGCCACCAGCCGATGCCATGGCCGCATCGCGTGCAGCTTCTTCGATATTCATTTTTTGGGCCCCTTCCAGCTCCATGCCGTCCATGTGCAGGTGGCAAAACGGTCGATGGTGTTGGCGTTCAAAACTTCAAACCCGTAGTTCTCGGTCTTAGTGCCGCCCCACAGCCTGCTGGTGCGCACCAGCTGCCAGACGCCACCAGCGCAAGCCACGCGGATGCCCATCACCTGGCGGCCGATATCGGGGTTGCCCCATTCGCCATCCAGCACCGGCAAGCCGGCGCGGTAGGCGATGCTCTCCAGGGGCTGGGCCCACTTCTTGGCCAGCCATCCGCAGCGGTTGCGAATGCCGTTGAAGTTCCAGCGCGGCAGAAAGCTGCGGGGGCTGTACGGCGGCCAGTAGCTCACATGCTGGCCATCGTCGTGCACCACATCTTCGTCGGGCGCCGGCATGCGCACATGCTGCCCATCAATCAGCGCCCAGTCAGAGCGGTCGCCGTTGATGCTGATGTTGTTGTCGTACCAGCGCAGCCAGCGCGGCAGCTGTTCAGCCTTTCGGGGCAGCAGCGCCGCAATGAACAGCCAGACGATGGGGGCCGTCAGTCCCAGCCAAAAGCGGATCAATGCGGGCTTGCGCGCGCTCTGCAGGCTGGCCAGCGCATGCGCGTGCAGCTCTGCGGGCACACCAGCCTCGGTCAAATAGGTTTGCAGCTTGTTCATCGTGTTGTCAGTCCCAAAGGTTGATCCGGTCTTGCACGGGCTGCGCGGCCTTGACCAGGCGCACGGGCATGCCCATGGGAATATCCATGGCCACCTTGGCCAGGCCAGGGTTGGCGGCAAGCGTGGCCTCTACGTGGCCCGCTGTGCTGCCCAGGTGACGATTCACCAGCGCATCAAGTACATCGTTTTGCAGCGCCCGCACGGTGATGGTGTTTTGCGTACCGGTCATAGCAGCTCGGCAATCACGCGGGGCAGGCCCTGCAGGTCGGCGATGGCGTGGCGCGTGCGGGTGTCGAGGCTGTCTTGCCGGATCTCCAGCGCGCTGCGCACCCGGCTTTCCTTGCCAGCGCCATCTGGCAGGGTGTCAATGTCGCGGTATGCGCTGGCAAGTTGGGACTGCACATGTGATTGGATGGCCCGCAGATAGTGCTTGAGCTTCACACTCTGGCCGCCCAGCTGGGTGGCTGGAACATCGGCCAGGCTGGCATAGCCCAGCGCCACCTGCGCGGCCTGCCAGTCGACCAGCTCTCTGTTGACACTGAGCATGGCCTCTTCCACGGCCAGCAGCAGGCGGGGCGGCGTCACGGTGCCATCGAGCCGGGCGTCTTCGCGTAGCTTCTCGCAGTTCACATCGGGCCACCAGCCATCGTTAGCCACCGATGCTTCGGCGCCCTTGATAGGTGGGTTGGCGACTGCGACAAAGGGCGAGCTCACGGTGTCAGGCTTTCAGGGTTATGAGGTGTGGCGGTGGCCCAGGGCGTCAGGCGGTGGCAAATCAATGCTGCCTTTGCCCTGGGGCCGCCACGGTCGCGGGGTGCGAACGGTATGGCGGTTAGGGCGCTACTTTTTTGAGGCGCGCTTCCAATCGCTCAATGTCTTTTTTGACGCCTGCGCGCAATGGATCAAGCTCCATGGCGCGTTGCAGGTACGGGAGGGCCGCGCCGCACACCTGCAGCGTGCGGCCCTTGGCATCCATGGCAATGTCCTGGCTGTTGGTCTTGCCCAGCAGCGCCCAGCCTGCGGCCTTGTTCAGCTTGGCCTTGATCTGGTCGTGCATGTCGGTCTCGGCGGTCAGCTCCAGCACGCGCTGGGTGACTGCGATGGCGTCTTGATCCTTCAAGCGGCCAGCCAGCACGGCTTCGGCGATTTCCTCGGCCACCACGCTGGCCATGTCGCGGTTGTAGTTGTCGGGCGGGTTGATGCCGCTGGCCAGGGCGTATTCGGCTAGAGGCATGGCACGCGCATAGTCGCCCGCGTCAATGGCCCAAATCAGGATGGTGGCCACCACTTCGTCTTGCGTACCGGGCTTGGTGTCAAACACCCCGGACAGGTAGGCGTCGTATTCGGGCAGCATGGCGCGCTTGGCCTCGGCCTTGCGTTCATTGGCCTTGATATCTTTCAACGCAATGCGGTGCTGGTGCAGCTGTACAAGCTGCAGCTCGTAGGCGGTGCCGATGGTCTGGCCGTAGGCGTCGGCGGCACTGCCAGCGCTGGCCGCCAGGGCAGCCATGGCGCGCATGTAGTGCGCTTGGGCTGGTGTTTGTCGCATGTGGATGTTCCCCGCTTGGTGTTGGTTGGCACCGGCCCGCTAAAGAGCGGCCTATTTTTTTAGCCGCCGATGGCTGGCAGGTGCGCTTTGGCTTAGGCCAGTTCGATGTTTTCGACCAGGCAGGCCTTTTCCAAGTTCTCGATCACGAATGCGTCGTTGGACGATTCAAACGTGGCGATGCGGTCTTTTTCCGGCTGGTCTTTGACCATGCGCCGGCGTGCGCTGGCCTGGTAGTAGATGGACAGGTTGTCCAGGCTGGTAATCAGCACGGCCTTGGGCGGGAAATAAGGCACGGTGACAGCCTGTAGGCCGCCCAGGCGCTTTTGGCTCACCACCAGGCTGCCGGCCAGCATCTCGGTGGGGGCGTTCTGGCCGTCCACGATGGGAAACAGCTTGTCGTGCATCAGGTCACGGCCCACGATGGCCACCAGGTCGGCGTTCTCCGAGAACATGGCAGCAATCAGCGCATGGCGGGCGTCATACACCAGGCCGTCCAGGCTTGCATAGTCGGCGTCGGCCAGCTTCTTGCCAGCTGCATCGACTCCCACCTTGACGGTGCCCGCAACCTGGCCGCCAGTCATCACACCAGCAGGGCGGTTCTCGCGCAGGTCTTGCAGCCAGCCCTTGTTAACGTCCTGCAGCAGCGGGTTGGTTGCACGGTTGGTGTTCGCCGCTGCGCTGGTGCCATTGAAGCCGATCATGATGCGATCAAGCGCGCATTGCTGGATGATTGCGCCCGACAGCAGCTTTTGGAAATTCGGGAACCTGGCCCACATGTCCAGCTTGGCGTAGCGGATGGCGGTGTCATAGTTTGTCTGGACAGCCAGATATTTGTGGCTGTTCATGTCCGACACATCGGTGGGCTTGCGCTCGTTGTCGCCGCTGGTGTCGGTACGGCTGGCAATGGGGCCGTTCACACCCAGGCCCAGGCGCTCGCCCATCATTTCATCCACGGGGGCGATGTTGATCTTGCCCAGGAACGAACTGGACTCTTGAATGCGCTGCTCCAAGGTTTGCTGCACGCTGGGCGCGATGGCGAACTTGACGGCGGCGTCTGCCACGCTGGACAGCGCGGCTTGCTGTGCCACGTAGGCGGTAAATTTCAGGCGGGTATCGTTGCGCATGGTTGCGTCCCTATAAAAACTGGTGTCGGTTGTTGGTGAGAGCGGCTATTGAGCGGCTGTATCTTGCTTAGCAGTCCGCCAGCTCCGAGGCGTCCTTGCCCGTCGCAGCTGGGCGCTTGTCGCTGTGGTTCTCTGTGCCTTCGAGCTTGGTTTTCAGCGTGGCGAAGTCCTGCTGCAGAGTGGCAAACGCAGCGCCCTGCTTGGTGAACTTATCCAGCAGGTCAGCGTTTTCCTTGGCTTGCTTCTGCATGGCGTCTTGAGCCACGCCGAGTGCCTCCACGGTCTGGGCGGCAAAGGTGTTGTCACCTGCCGCAGGCTTGGCGGCGACCATGCCCTTGAAACCATCGATCAGGTCGCTGAACTTTTTCAGCACACCGCTGGCAATGCTTTCTTCGTCGGCCTGCAATCCCAGATCGGTCTCGATGGCCTCGCTGTACAGCGTTGCCTTGTCGGTCTTGCGTCCAGCAAATGGGTTGACAGCGGCGCCTTGCGAAAACTTCAGCACCTCGGTGCCCAGGCTGGCAGGGCTGTCCGTAACGCCCAGGCCAAAGAGGTAAGGGCCGCCAGTGCCCGGCAGATTAGGATGAATTTCGATGGAGCTATAGAGCTTCTGACCCTTCTTGTTCATCTCGATCAGTGTCGGCAGGGGCTCGATCTGCGCGAACAGCGCTTTCTTCCCGTCCTCGACATCACGAACTTCCGTTGCCAACACATCGCCCAGGGCGTCGAAGGGGCCGCCAGGAACGGTGCCCCGGTGATGCTCCAGCCAGATACGTGCGCCGTATTTCTGGCGGTTGTAGCTTTTGCCCATTTGCTCGATTTCGGCACGCGTAATTTCGCGGCCATCGGTGGTTTGGCCTTCGGTGGCAACTCGAAAGAATTTGCTTGGCATGGTGCGGCTCGGTTAAGCGGTTGTTGATCTATCGCTATGTTCCGCGCACCCTGTTTTTGTAGCAATGACCACGCGCTGTGGCTGCGTTTCGGACAATTTGTACTTGTCGATTTCCGCGCGCGCGCGGCAGACACTGGCTGAATGAAAGTAGCACCGCAAAAGCCAGAAGCTAGCCCAGCCCCTGCCGACACCGCCAGCAGCGGCGCGCCTGCGCGTGCCGTCAAGCGCCTGGCCAAGTCCAAGACGCGCGGCAAATGCTGGCCGCACATCACCACGGTGACGCCCGAGCAGGCGTTTACCGCTGCTGTCCTCAAAGAGATTTCACCCGAGGGCAAGGGCCTGCCGTTTGAACTTGACGCCCTGCCCGCTGGCAAGTGCAGCGCCATCACCGATGGCGGCGCCGGCCAGCGCCGCCACGCCCGTGACCTGTATTGGCAGGGCTGGAAGCTGACCCACATCGCGGAAAAGCTGGGCGTGCCCCGCGCCACACTCCACGGCTGGCATAAGGCCGAGCGCTGGGCCGATGCCAGCCCCACCCAGCGCGCCGAGGGCGTAACGGAGACGCGCTACGCCCAGCTGGTGGCCAAAGAGGAAAAGACCGGCAGCGATTACAAGGAAATTGATCTACTCGGGCGGCAAATGGAGCGCTTCGCGCGCATCAGCAACTACCGCCAGTCTGGCCGCGAGCGCGATCTGAATCCCAATATCGATGCGCGCAATGCAGCTCCAAAAGCGCAGCCCACCAAAAACTTCCTGTCGCAAGAACAGATCGAGAAGCTACGCGATGCCTTCATTGAATCGTGCTTCAAGTACCAGCTCACCTGGTGGCAAAACATCCACCATCGCACACGCCAGATTCTCAAAAGTCGCCAGATCGGTGCCACTTGGTACTTTGCCCGCGAAGCGCTGATTGATGCGCTGGAGACGGGCCGCAATCAGATTTTCTTGTCTGCCAGCAAGGCCCAGGCGTACATCTTCAAAGGGTACATCCAGTCGTTTGTCTTCGAGGTCTGCCAGGTGGAGCTAAAAGGCGAACCGATCGTTCTGGCGAACGGCGCCCAGCTGCACTTCCTGGGCAGCAATGCGCGCACCGCGCAGGGCTACCACGGCAATTTCTACTTCGATGAGTATTTTTGGACTACCGACTTTGAGCGGCTGAACAAGGTGGCCAGCGGCATGGCCATTCACAAGCATTGGCGCAAAACCTATTTCAGCACCCCATCGAGCATCCAGCACGCAGCCTATGACCTGTGGAGCGCCAAGAAGTTTGCGCGCAAGTTCAAGACCGATATCGACATCACCCACGGCAAGCTGGCGGGCGGCTTCACAGGCGAAGACAAAGTTTGGCGCCAGATCGTCAACATCTTGGACGCCGAAGCCGGAGGCTGCGATAAGTTCGACATTGACGAGCTGCGGCTGGAATACTCCGACCCCGAGTTTGAAAACCTGCTGATGTGCGGCTTTGTGGATGACTCGTTTAGCGTCTTCCCACTGACCAACCTGCAGCCCTGCCTGGTGGACAGCTGGGAGGTGTGGAAGGACTTCAAGGCATTCGCCCAGCGGCCCTTTGGCTGGCAGCCGGTGTGGGTGGGCTATGACCCCAGCCTGAATGGCGACAGCGCGGGCCTAGTGGTGCTGGCACCGCCCGAGACACCGGGCGGGCCACTGCGCGTTCTGCACACCAGGCAGCTGCGTGGACTTGACTTTGAAGCGCAGGCGGCCGAGATCAAGAAGATTTGCGACACCTACAACGTGCAGCAGCTCACCATCGACCAAACCAGCATTGGCAATGCCGTCTACCAGCTGGTGGTCAAGTTCTTCCCGGCTGCCCGGGGCATCAACTACAGCGTGGAAAGCAAGACCATGCTGGTGATGAAAGCCCTGCAGGTCATCAAATCCAAGCGCCTGCAGTGGGACGCCGGTAACAAAGAGCTGGCCGCCTCATTCATGGCCATCAAACGCGAGATGACCGCCAGCGGTCGCAGTGTGACTTACGCAGCGGGCCGCAGCAAAGACACCGGCCACTCTGATTTGGCTTGGGCCTGCATGAATGCGCTCAGCAATGAAGCGCTGGAAGTGGGCACGGGCCTGGCCACACCGCAAACGAAATCCTTTATCGAGGTCTATTCCTAATGAGAAAACGCAAACCCGCGCAGCCCCAGCGCACGCCTGTCACCCAGACGGGCCAGCAGTCTAACGTGCAGGCGTTCAGCTTTGGCGAGCCCGAGCCCGTGATAGGTGGCCGCAGCGCGCTGATGGAGTATGCCGAGTGTGTGCAGAGCGGCGAATGGTACGAGCCACCCGTGAGCCTGGCCGCCCTGGCGCGCCTACTGCGCGTGGGCGCGCACCATGAATCTGCCCTGCGCTGCAAGGTCAACATCTTGGCCAGCACGTTCATCCCCACCCCGTGGCTCAGCGCCGCAGACTTCAAGGCCATGGCCTTTAACTTTTGCGTACTGGGCAACGGCTATCTGGAGTGGCGTGAAAACCAGCTGGGGGACAAGCTGGTACTGCGCCACGCCCTGGCCAAATACATGCGGGTGGGCATCGATCCGGGGCGGTTTTTCTTCGTCACGGATCTGCAATCGCCGCACGAATTCAAAGCCGGGTCTATCCTGCACCTGCGCGAGCCCGATCTGCATCAAGAAATTTATGGTGTCCCCGGCTACCTGGGCGCCATGCAGTCGGCCCAGCTAAACGAAAGCGCAACGCTGTTCCGCCGCCGCTACTACAACAACGGCTCGCACGCCGGCTTCATCCTGTACGCGACTGACCCGGCCCAAAGCCAAGGTGACATTGACGCCCTGCGCAAGCAGCTGACCCAGACGAAGAACGGCGGCAACTTCCGCAACGTGTTCTTCTACGCGCCAGGCGGCAAGAAAGACGGACTGCAGCTGATCCCCATCAGTGAGGTGGCCGCCAAAGATGACTTCTTGAACATCAAGAACAGCAGCCGCGACGATGTGCTGGCCGCGCACCGGGTGCCGCCGCAGCTGATCGGCATGCTGCCAAACAATACGGGCGGCTTCGGCGATGTGGAAAAAGCTGCGATGGTTTTTGCACGCAATGAGATCACCACGCTGCAGAGCGACATCGCCGGGTCGATCAACGCTCAGGCAGGCCGGGAGGTGGTGCGCTTCAAGCCCTACCAGTTGAACGAGAGCCCAGCCGCCGAGTAGCCACCACCCAGCCGCAGCACCTGGGCACCGGCCACACCCCGGCCCGGGGCCTGCGCCCAGCCCACGCGCAGTAGCCCGGCCCGCGCCGCACGCGCTGCCCGCCCCCGCACCCAGCCCCACAGGCCCGCCACAGCGCGGGCCTTTTGCATGGCAACCCCACCCCCTGCCCAGCAGCCCCGCCACGGCCCGCAGGCACAGCCCCAGGCCCACGCACGCACGCCGGGGCCACCCCGCCCCCTGCCCCACGCACGCCCCACCCCCTGCATACCCCCGCTGCGCGCGGTCGAGACCCCGCCGCGCCCGCTCTCTTAATAGGTCGCAATTGTCGGCACTGTCGGCGGTGCCGGTATCCAGCACTGGCGTGGCCTGGCGCGGCAGTTTTACCCCCTGTTTAACTGTCGGGAAACGTCGGCTTCTGTTGCGCACTGCAATGCATAGAATCCGCTTGGCCAAACAGGCCGCCACAGGGCACCAGCACCGCCCCAGGGCGTCTTTTTTTGGTTGGCCTATACCATGGCCTATAGACACCGCTTAAACGCCTTATAGCGCCTAAAAATAAGGCTTCTTTACTCCCTGAGCTTCCGCCAGAACAGTAAAAGCACCCCACCGAGGGTGCTTTTTTATGTCTGGAAGTATTGCGTTAGCGAGAGGAAGGGGCACTTACGCCAGATTGGCAGCGGGTATCGCCGTCGGCATCATGACGCGGTACGAGCGCCCATAGACCATAGTCGCCGTAGCCTCTCCGGGCAATATGCGCTCAGCAATGACTTCTGTAGATGACGAAGAGGCCGTCTAGATAGCCGAACCGCCGCAAACTCAGCCAGCCATTCCTTTCACCAATCAGTCAGCAGACAACGCGCTGCAGGGCGCTCCAGTGATGCAGAATGCACTGATGAGATCTTCCAATGCAGGCAGTGTCATTGAGTTCCCCTTCTTCACAGCTCCTGATCCAGCACTTGTCCGAGCCACGTCGGTCCGTGATCCCCTCGGCATTCTCCCTGTATGGAGTGGCATTGGTCGGGAACTCGTCCCCAACCTCGCATCAAGCGTGAACAATCTGGATGGAATCAAAGCAGTTCTTTTGATCCATTGGCTCATGCAAGAGCCGCTTAAGGATTTAGTCACCAATCGCAACTTCCGCAGTTGCTTCCGATTGCTAGAAGGACTGCTGGAGTATTGGCTGTGGGCTGAACCTGGCAAGCAGCATTGCTACGGCAACCGGGCACTTAACAGTCCAGGGGACTTTCAAGTTGGTTCAGGCGATACTGGAACAGCGGTCAACGGCTTGTACCAGTACTACAGAGGTAGCTGCAGCCGGGCTGGACTGCTGGATGCGCAGTGGACCCTGGAGCCGCAAGTGGCTTCAGCTATGACCCGGGCCTGGTCCTACGACGCTACTCATGTATTGCTTCCTGAGCTCAAGCGCGTCCTGGAAGGCAAGAGCCGGCCGTACCAGCCCAAGCAGCTGCTCAATGGGGCAGTGCCATTGGATGCTGTGTTGCGAAAAGTATTCTCCTCGACAGCGCTGACGTCATTGCTGCAGGCACAGTTGCTGGGCAGCTCGGCACAGGTGGCATTGGCGAAGCATTGCGCCGAGATCGCCCGGCAAAAGGTGAACGGCACCGCGCACACAGTCGCGGAGCTGTTGCGGCGGCTGCGCTCCTCCTCCAATGCTGCGAGCGTTCTGCTCCCTTCGCTCATCCGCATCGAACACTGCGAACAATTCCTCGTCGTCCTGCAGAACAGCTTTGACTTGCTGCGAGCGCTCGACCGTCATACGGTGGTTGACGCCGCCAACCGCCTTGAGCCACATAGGACAGCTCACAAGGCAAAGGCGGAGCGCTTCATTGCGTTGTTCAGCGCCCACTGCAACGAACGAGACGGGCAGCTTGCGAAGCTCGCTGAACACCTATCCCAGGGCAAGCCACAGGCCTTCCTGGAAGAAATGGTGCGACATCACCAACGGCTGGTGAAAGAGCGCGGTGCTGAGCCACTGCTCACCATCGATGAGGGGAAGACTGTTTCCCCGCTTGGAGAAGATCGCCCGCTCTCCGAAGTGCAATTGCGGCTGGAGAGCAACACGCACTGGAACAACGGCTACTACCTCTCCGCCGTTGCCGCCATCCACCATCAACTGTTTGGGGAGGCTGCATGAAGCCGCCAATGGAACATCCCGGACTGATGCGCAATGCACTCGAACGCATGTTGGCTCAGTTTGAAGGCGGCAAGCCCGCGTGGGCGCTATTCACGACCTTCACCTTCTCCTCATCCTTTTTCGAAGGCAATGTGCTTCCCTTGCTCGCCGGCATGCCCCTAGATGACCTCAAGGGTAGTAAGGTGGTACGCGCGGAACTGAACGATGCGCTGCAGTCGGTGCGCGCACTGGTGGTATGTGATCGCTCCTCAAATCCACAGGCCAAAGGCGACATGCGCTATGGACTACTGCCGGTGGGATTGGAAGCCGGACGCTTCCATCCCAAGATCATGCTGCTCGGTGGAACGTCGGCAGATGCACCAAACCGACAGGCGCTGTGGCTCAGTGTGAGTAGCGGCAACCTGTCGCTGTCCGGATGGGCCGTTCAGCGCGAAGTGGTCGGAATTACCGGAGTTACGCGCCAGCACAGCGACACGCTCCAGATCCTGGTGCGCTGGCTGCAACAGCAGGCTCGTGAGCGCATTGCGCTTTCTGGGAATGCTAATGCTGACGCTGAAGGTGGCATCACTCTGCTGCTCGAAGACATACTGGAGGCACTAGCCCAACCAGAAAGCTTAGCACCCGAACGGGTAGGTACGCCTACGTTGCATCTTGCGTGGCCGCCTGTACTTGCCGGCGAAACGACCGACCTCCTCCCAGCTCTAACCCGAGGTGAGAGCTGGGAGCGTGCGGTGGTGGTCTCACCTTATTGGGCAGGGGTCGATATGCTCGTGGACAAGCTGGGAGTGAAGAGCTGCATGCTGATACCAGCGCCTACGCCTGAAGGCGTGCTGCAGCGGCCCACTAGCTGCAAGCCAGATCGGTACGATTACGGTCACTTCCGTGATGACGCGGCCCGCGCCTCGCACGCGAAGGCCATCCTCCTCAGCCGCCCAGGGGCACATGCTCTTTGCGTGGGTTCGGCCAACTTCACCACTGCCGCGTGGTCTCACGGCGATGGAATGCTCTCCAACGTCGAGGCTATGCTTCGCTATCGCATCCAGGGCGAGTCGCCGTGGAAAGAGGCCTTCACCACGGTAGACATGCCCCCAGCAGCACAGCAGGCCAACGACCCGGACGCCGAAGGTGCTCCGCCGCTGCCGCCCTTCGATGCCGAAGCTGTGTGCGACTGGAGGGCGCGCAGGCTAGTCGTCAGAGTCCGCTTGCACGACGGCGTAGCGCTTCAGACCTCTACCGTCTCAATCGGTGCGTCAGAGGCTTTAATCGACGTCAAAAAATCATCGCCGCAGGACTTCAGCTTTCCGATGACGTTACTACGCACCATCAAGTCGTTCAAGCTAAGGTACACCCTCGCGAGTGGCGTGGAGGAATATTTCACTGGACTGGTGCTGCAGCTCAATGCGTCGGAGGACTTATTGGGCTACAAACCACGGCCGCGGCTTTCATCAGTGCTCAAGCTTCTGTGCAGCCTGCAACCGCAACAGAAGCCTGAAGCCGTGCGAAAGCGAGTGCGTGGTGAGGGCGATTCCGATGAGGAAGATGGCATCGAGGATGAATCGACGGCACTTTCGCTGGACCTATTTTCCTTTTTTCAGGCCACTTTCCATATGCGTCGATATTTCGAGAGCCACCGCGAGCTAAATCCTTATGACGCCAGTTCACCGTTCGGTCCAGTGGTTCTCTGTCGCGCGATCGCTTTGCAACAGGCCGATAGCGACGAGGCATTGATCATGCGCTATGTGCAATTTTCAGAGCTCCTGGCGACCATCGAGGCGTTGCCAGCATCAAACGCCGCGATGGCCTGCAAAGCTGAACTAAGCGCCACAGTACGGGAAGAGCTGAAGGATCCGGAAAAGCGCGTGCGGACCCTGCTCGGCGAATCAGAAGCCTTCAAGCGCATGTTCCCTAACAGCCGGGCTAGTCAGCGCAGCGAGATGATGATCTCCTGGTTCCGCGAACAGGTGAGCGTTGCTCATGGGTGAGAACCTCTTGCAGGGCCCGCTGACCGCTGGCCAGATCCGCACATTCATTGATTTCGACGGCGGGAGCGCCACCGGCAGCGCGCAGTCGCGCACGCAAAGCGATGGCGTAGCGGCGCTATGGCATCTGCTGCAAACCAAGAATTTCGCCTATCTCGCAGATGAGGTAGGTATGGGCAAAACACGGCAAGCGATGGCGGTGATAGCCCTGCAGTTGCTAGAGAAGCCAGAGGCGCAAATCGTCATCGTTTGCCCGGGCAAGCCACTGCAGGAACAGTGGAAACGAGAGTGGGATGCTTTCACACGCACCTGCTGGCTAGCCCGTGACGATCGCTTGCGCAGCAAGCGCACTGGCAGGTCTGTAAGCCCAATCGTGCTACACGATCGCCTCTCCGATTTTGCGCTAGCGCTGCAGCGTGGCCACGGGCGCATTCACCTTCTGCGCTATTCCTCATTCAGCCGTCCTTTGTGGTTCGGTCGACCGATACAGGACGGGTACTCATTGGAAACGATGTACGCCGCGTATGCACAGGAACTGGCGCCTTTGGGAGCTGTGCCATCGCCGGAAGATCAGGAGGCGCTCGAGAAGGCCCATGCCTGCGCGGAGGCGACCGCGACTGAGCGCTTTGGCACCTTCCTGCAAGGACGCTATGCGGCACGCATCGGCCAACTCCTGTGCGCTCGTGGCATAGGGTTAGCCGTGTTCGATGAAGCCCAGTACCTGCGCCACGTCGGCAACCAGCAGAACCGACACATCCTAGGGGTCTTTCATCCGCACGCGCAACGCTGGCTATTCCTGAGCGCAACGCCATTGCACAGCGGCCCGCAAAGCTTGGCTTGCCTCGACACCTACCTCGCACCAGCACCGAACTGTGCCTGCACCTGCACCCCAGGCTACAGTTCGCCCCGTATCGCGCAACGGCTACGGCCAGGCACCCCGGAGACGCAGGATGTGGTCGCGATCATGCAAGAGTTCATGGTCCGACGCATCCGTACCTACGAGGATGCAGAGGGCAAGGCCTACCCGAAAACAGAATATCGGCGCTACGAGCGCGTTCGCACCTCCTCTGCGGCGGACCCGTTCATGACATTGACGATGGCGTTGGTGCAGAAGCGCCTTGTGATGGCACTCGACGGCAAGCAGAACCGGTTCCGACAAGGCGAATGCTCGTCGTTCGAATCGCTGGCCACCTCCATGCGGGCGCATTGGCGCCGTAACGCGGAGAATTCACCGGAGTTTGAGCACCGCGATGACGGTGGTCCTGCCCAGTCTGATGAGTCGATGGACCGCGCCAGCATCGACGCGCTCACCGTCAGCTTCCATGCAGCAGCTTCGCATCTCGACCCGCAGCCCTCTGATGGCGCTCCCTCGCCCCGTTCACTGCCACATGCCAAGTTGAGCGAGGTAGTACGCCAGGTGGCAGAGCGCAGTTTGAAGGACGGCAGCACGCACAAGTCTCTGGTATTCGTCCGCCGCCTGGACACGGTGGAGGAGCTCCGCGACGCACTGTTGCATGAGTTCCAGAAGGAAGTGGACGGCCGCCTAACTGAGTGGCGCAAATGGCTGCTCAAGCCGCCCGAAGGAGTCACTCTGCGCGAGCAGCCGTGGCTCGATGGACAGTTCTGGAGCACCCCGCCACACAAGGAAGACGACAACCCGGTTGAGCCCGACGAACGTGACTACCCTGACGAGGAGGATGGCCACGTCGCGGTGCCACCGCTCTCGCTAGACTACTTCAAGGCAATCCAAGAAAAAGGCAAACTGAGCTCCTTCCAGGCGCGGCTACGCAATAAATCCTTTGACCGCAACCCTCTCCGTGGCTTCCTCCAAACACGGCTATCGGAGGCACTGCCGAGCGACGAAGGTGCGTGGGCGACCGCGAACGACTGGTGGGCCCGTTTCCTCAGGCTGTGTATAGGTAAGGAAGAGAGAGGGCCCGAAGGTGCCGATCCCTGGAGGACGGCTACGCTGAAGCGTTGCCTGCTGCAGTCGATGCGCCAAACCGATCTGCTAGTCGACCTTTACGTGCTGAACCGTTACGTCAACCGAATCGACCACCAGCCTCAGGCCTTGCCCGATCTACTTCTGCGTTTTCTCGCTGGCGACGCTGTCTTCCCCCTGGCGCTCACCACCTATGCCGCGAACTGGCGCGAACGCTTTCGGCGATGGATCGTCGAATTCGACACTATCATCGACAAGTGCCTGCGCGGAGACAACGCAACCGAGTGGCACCAACTGCACGAGAAAGCGAATTCTGCCTTCGACCGGATGCAGCCCGTGTTCGGCCGCTCCGGCCGCCTGAAGGACAAGAACGCGGTCACTCAGTTCAAGTTCCCGTCCCATCCCAACGTGCTGGTCTGCACCGACGTGTTGAAGGAAGGCGTTGACCTACACCTCTTCTGTGACGAAGTCGTTCACTACGGCGTGGCTTGGACCTCAGGCGACCTGGAGCAGCGCATCGGCCGGGTGGATCGATTCGGCAGCAAGATCAGCAGGCAAATCGCCGCCTTCCGCCCATCCAGCGATTCGGAGGTGGCCCCGCGCTTGCAGGTGAAATTTCCTTACCTAGATGGAACGCTGGATGCACCGCAGGTAGCACGCGTTATTCTGGCCAAAGTCCGCAGCGACCTGCGCATGGATATGAAGCGCCACCATGACGATATGGGAAAAATCTCACTGGAAGACCTGCTGGACCCCGACCGTAATGCGGAGCCCGAAAACACCATACCGATGCGCGCGGTGTTCTTCCCCGATGATCGCCTGCCGCGCGACGCCGACGACGTGGAACCGCAGCCTCCGGAGAGAATCGCGTCGCTGCTCGGAAATGCGCTGAATGCCGACGGTGTTCACTTTCCCCATCTCGGGGCCCTTCGCCGACGCTGTGAATCGCCCGAGGATCCGCTGTCCGCGCATTCGTTGCTGCGAGCCGTGGCTGCGCCAAATAACCGCAACCGATTCAACTTTCAGGCAGAGTGGCTGGAGGCTGAAGAAGCTGGCGCACCAACGAGCAACCTCGCCGCCCAGCTTCGCAAAGCAGATCCCCTGAGCGTCCAAGCGCTGGAGGGCAATCACGGCTTCTCGTTTGATGCGGAGTGGAATACGCTGGCGTACGTCGCCTCGGTAGACCACCCGCTCGCGGTCACGCGCGCCAGCATGCAGACAGTGCTGCTGGAGCAGTTGACTGGTTTCTGGCTTCTGAGGGTACCCCTATTCGCTGCCGACACAGCGCACGACACCGCCTGGCTGGCCCGGCATAACCTAAAGTTGGAATGGTGCTATCTAGCTTGCGAGCATGGCGTCGTCTGGCTGCTGCAGTTTATTGCACAGGTAGCTGTGGATGGCACATTCCTTAAACAAGTGGCAGGCCGACTGGGTGCGCTCGGCGGCTGCCTGCGCACCTCTTTTGGTATGCATTCTGTGGGTAGCTATCGCAGCCGAACATCGCTGCCATCAATGGCTGGACTGAACTATTTTTCTTTGAACGAACGAAAGGTCGCAATGGCCAATGATCAATGGGAAGAGGCAGGTCAGTTTCTCGAGCACCTGCAATTATGGTTTCGAAATGCTTTCGAAGCGGTGCTGAAGTCGCTAGAGCAGGAAGCCTCGCAGTCCGTTATGCAATTGCGGTCGGACGGCGTGCTCCACCTCGTGACAGAAGGACCAGGGCGCGTGCGTCTGCAGGTCTTCCTGAGCAGTCAATGGGTCGTGTGGGAGCTCATCTCAACCACGGCTATCCTGGGCCGACCGCCTACCTTGAAGGCATCGCTCTGGGAAGAGATGCCTCATATCAGCATGGAGGGTTGGGAAGGCGAGAAGAGCGAAGACTGCATGGCTTATGTCGGCGCTAGCGACCAGTATCGCTATGCTGCGGTCTATCACCGGCCTCATGCCTGGGACCGCCATAACATCACGCTGCTCGCAGCATGGCAGAAAGCGCTGCAGCGCATGCAGAGCAACAACTTTCAGCGGCGGGCGCTAGTGCAGTCTTTTCTCGAAGCGGTACACAGCCGTTGAGCAGGACTCAGCCGTTTGCTACATATAGCTGTCCAACTATCGTTGTGATGTTGGGCGGTACTTGACCAGGGACAATCCAGGGTGATGCACATGCTGTGCAAAAACCCACCCAAGCAGTGAGCAGCTCCAAGTTTTGCACAGCACTTTTTGGCGCCAGCGACATAGACTGGGCTTTGCAGCAGCCTGCCTGTGGTGGGGCCAGTGTGCTGAATGTTGCACGATATATGAAGGACGCCCGCAGCCGGCAGTAGCCCTGGGTGAGGGAGGCAAGCATGGCTGGACAAAAATCTTCAGCCGCTAGAACCCGCTTGCCAGGGATACCGCATCGCTGGTTTATCGAGACTCGTGGGCGCCAGCATCGACGTACTGGCGGTGATCAGAGGTCCCCGCAAAGGCTGATGCCACAGCGCCATTGATCCGCCCCCAGATCACCCGTTGCGTATATAGCTCGCCGTCAAGGTCACACCCGCGGCCGGCAGGCGGCTGTCGTTCTTGCCGCTGCGCATCAGCTGGCTGTAGAGCGGCAGCTGGTAGCAGTTGAACAGCTTCTGCATGCCAATGCTGACCGGTTTCTTGTTGTCGAACTGGTAGCGGCCCAGCACATCGACCTTGTAGTAGCTTTTCACATCGGCACGCGCGAACTGGGTCTCGCCATCGGCCAGGAGGTAGTCGCGTGCGCCAAACCAGTTGAACGAGGTACGAAGGCTCCAGCGGCTGCTGGGCTTGTGCAGATAGCCGCTGATCTTGCGCGGCGGGATGCGGTAGCCCCTCTGATGGTTCTTCTTTGACCAAGACTGAACGCGCTCCCGCGACGACCATACAGCCCTCGGTCTGCCCCTCGCCATGGCCCATCCGGCACCGCCTGGCTTGACGACTGTCAAGCATTACAGAGTATCAACCACATTTCTCGGATTCATAAAAATTGTCAAACATCTCGCAGCATAAAGATGGTTGACATTGCCCTGTTTCCGCCGTCTGCACATCCTACTACCATGCATATCCATATTGAATAAAATTATTTCAAATAGGAATGCAATGAACGGCTTCAGAATATCGATGGCCCATTATCTGGGCCTGGGATGTGCAGTGGCAGCACTTCTCCAACCCCTGGCGGTCCAGGCCCAAACTGCACCTGTTATCTCCTGCAGCACCGACCCGGCCATATTCAACACCGGTATTGACGGCAGCAATGGCTACAGCATCAATAGCCCGAAGCTGGCTTTGGGCAGCAAGGATGCGCATTGGTCGATTGCGTCAGCCTTGGGCGATATCACCACCCCTGCTGCTGCTGCAGCGCTCACCTACGCCCAAGGCCCGGTGGACCGTCCGGGCGCCGGCAATGGTGCCTGGGTGCAATCGCCCTTTGGCAATGCCCAATGGATTGGCGTGCAATATGGCAGAGACTATTACGTCTACCAATACCATTTCACGCTCGACCCGGCGGTGGATCCCGACAGTTTCAACCTGAGTTTGAACCTGTATGTGGATAACCAGGTCAGGCGTATCTTGGTGAATGATGCTGTATTTGATTACACCAACAATGGCGCCAGTTTGGGCGTCGGCGGTTTTGGCAGCGGCGGTAATGTCCCCGTGGTACTCAATAATGGTTTTAGAACCGGCACCAACACGATCTATGTCGTCGTCGGCAACCAGGGCGACCCCTCGGGCCTGCTGGTGCAATCCAGCGGCACGGCATCGTGCTCGCCGCCGCTGTCGGTGGCCAAGCAGGCGGTCAACAACGATGGCAGCGCCTACACCGGCCTGGCCAGCGCTAATGCCGCAGTGCTCTACGACATCACCGTCACCAATGCCAGCACGCGCGACGCCAGCGGCGCCCGCCTGCGCGATACCCTGCCCGATGGCCTGCAGACAGCCGTCAGCAGCTGGAGCTGCAGCCGCCCGGCCGGCAGCGCAGCCGTCTGCCCCGTGCCTGCCACCGGCAGCTTCCCACTCGATACCGTGTTGCCGACCCTGCCAGCCGGCAGTGCGCTGGTGTTCCGCGTCAATTCGCGCTTCAGCAGCCCGCTGCCCGCAGGTGCCACGGTCATCACTAACATCGCCACCATTGAGCCGCCCGCTACCAGCACGCTAAGCTGCGATGCGCGCGATGGCTTTCCCACGCCCTGCAGCGCCTCGGCATCGGTGGCCACCAGCCCCCTGCTCAGCGTGACCAAGACTGTGGACGCGACCGGGCCGCTCTACGCCGGGCAAAACGCTACCTACACCGTCACCGTCAAGAACGAAGGCGCGGCCGAGCTGACCGGCGTTGCGCTGTCTGACACCTTGCCCGCCGGCTTTGCCTCGGCCACCTGGAGCTGCCAGTCGCCCGTCGGCAGCCTCGCAGTCTGCCCCCAAGCCAGCGGCAGCCTGTCCGCAGGCGGCACGCTGAGCCAGACCATCGCCAGCATGCGCGCCAAGGCCAGCCTGGTCTACACCGTGGTCGCCACGGTGGACAACATCACCACTCGCATGGACCAGGTCAGCAACACCGCCAGCGTGACCGCCAGCAATGCCGAATGGCTGTGCTACAACCCAGCCAGCGCGCAGGTCCAGGACAAGCCCTGCAGCGCAGCGGCAGCGGTGGATCTGTGGCCCAACCCCTTGCTGCAACTAAGCAAGACGGCGCAAACGACCAGCGCGGTCTACGCCGGCCAAGCGATGAACTACAGCATCACCGCCCTCAACGCTGGTCAAGTGCCCGTCACCCATGCCCACATCAGCGACCCCCTGCCTGCCGGCCTGGAAAACGCCAGCTGGTCCTGCAGCAATAGCGGCGCTGCGCCCTGCGTGCCCGCCAGCGGCACGGGCGCGGTGGATGTGACCGTTGCCTCGCTGGCCGCCGGAGACAGCGTGACGATCCAGTTGGCCACCACCATCAGCGCGCAGCCCCCAGCCAGCCTGGTCAACACCGCATCGCTGGTCGTGAGTGAGTCCAACGCCCAATGCACCGGCAGCACCGCACACCCCTGCATCGCCACGGCGACTGTTGTCACCACTACCCCACCTGTGCCCAGCAAGGCGACGGCGGTGCCCAGCCTGCAGCAATGGAGCCTGGCACTGCTGACGATACTGACCGCAGGCATCGGAGCATGGCGCATGCGGAAGCGCGTTCAACGCATCCGCTAAGGATGCTCTGCAAAACCCTCGCCAAACGGGATGGACGCGGATCGGGATGAGACGCAAGGCGTCTTTTGCAGTCAATAGCAGTAGCTATTGACAAGGAAGACAACGCAGCGGATCGCCCGAGACCGCGTTCAGACCACGGCAGGGAGTTTTGCAGAGGATCCCTAAGCATCTCGATCAATGCCCAGGGTGCGCAGGCGCAGTGCCCCTGGGTCATCCACCCATCCCGCTGACGGACTGGCGTACAGGGCGGCCCGTCCCCCTTCAGGCACATTGACACAAATTGCCACAAATCGACAAACCGGCTCCAAACTCGGGTGTCAGCATGTGCGGATGAATGATGACCGAGCCCCCAACATGGCAGCGTCGGCCTTCCCCGCCGCCCCCTGGTTCAAACGCAGCCGCCATGTGCGCATACGGCCCACGCCAGCGCGGCTGCGGGTGCTGGAGGCCATCGTCCAGTTGGGCCGCTCCAGGGTCAAATGTGCCGATATCACCTTGCACCTGGCCCAAAGCGGCGCCCCACTGCCAGCGGCCACCATCTACTGCGTGGCCAAGGAAATGGCCCAGGCCGGCCTGCTGATGCGCGACCGCGAAGATGGCGGTTTGACGGTCTACAGCCTGGCGGCTGGCGTCTAAAGCAACGCTGCGGCCGCTACCTGGCTCGCGGGCACAGCGGCCCTTATCGCCACCGCTCAACGGCTTCCAAACCAAGGCGAATGCTGCCCTGCAGCAAGGGCTAATCGCGCCGAGGCTAGAATGATAATAACTATCATTCACATTTCTTTCCGTGGTGGACCCCTCTCGCGACCAAGCCCTGCACACGCTCTACACCTCGCACCATTCCTGGCTGCTGGGCATGCTGCACCGCCGTATCCGCAACCGCAGTGATGCGCAGGACCTCACCTCAGAGACGTTTCTACAGGTGGTGGATTCGAGCCTGGACCCGCGCAGCTTCCAGGAACCACGCGCCTTTCTGACGACGGTTGCCAAGCGCATCCTCTTCCATTTCCAGCGCCGCCAGGCGCTGGAGCGCCAGTACCTGGAGAGCATGGCCGCGCTGCCCATGCCTTGCGTGCCGTCGGTCGAAGACCAGGCGCTGGTGATCGAGGCCATTGCCGAGATCGACCGCATTCTGCATGGCCTGCCGCTGCCCGTACGCACCGCCTTTGTCTACAGCCAGCTCGATGACATGCCGCATGAAGAGATCGCCGCGCGGCTGCAGGTGTCGGTGCGCACCGTCTCGCGCTACCTGACCCAGGCCTTGCAGCACTGCATGCAGGCCCAGCTGCGCTGATGGCCTCGCCACCCCCGTTGGATGCGGCCACCCAGCAGGCGATTGACTGGATGGTCTGCCTCAGCTCCGGCCGCGTGCAGCCCGCGGAGCGCCAGGCCTTTGAACGCTGGCAGGCCGCAGACCCCGCCCATGCCCAGGCCTGGGAACGCCTGCAAGACACCGTGGGCCGGCCCGTGGGCGCACTGCGCGCCATCGATGGCCGCCAACCTGGCCAGGCCCAGCAGGCGCGCCAGCTCTTGCTGCAACCCCGGCGCCGCACCGCCCTCAAAGGCCTGGCCGTGGTGGCCAGCGCCGGCGTGGGCCTGCTGCTGCTGGACCGCTGGCAACCGCTGGGCGCCGTGCTGGCCGATTACAGCACCGGCACCGGCCAGCGCGCCCGCTTTGCGCTGCCCGATGGCAGCACCCTGGTCCTCAATGCGCGCAGCCGCGTCAACCTGGCGTTTGACGAAGGCCTGCGGCGCCTGCGCCTGCTCGAAGGCGATATCGTCGTGCAGGTCGCAGCCGATGCGCAGCGCCCCCTGGTGGTCTCCACCGCGCAGGCCGATATCCGCGCGCTGGGCACGCAGTTCGCCGTTGAGCAATTCGCTGAGCGCACCCAGGTGCGCGTGCTGGAAAGCCGGGTCGAGCTGCGCAGCACGAGCGGCGAAAGCGCGGTGCTGCGCAGTGGCGAGGCGGCCCAGGTCGATGCCGCAGGGCTGCAGCGCCTGGCCGCCGACCAGATGCCCAGCACCGAATGGCAGCGCGGCTGGCTGGTGGTGCAGCAGCGCCCCTTGCACGAGGTCATTGCCCAGCTGCAGCGCTACCGCCATGGCCTGCTGCGCGTCTCACCCGAGGCAGCGCAGATCCAGGTGCAGGGTGTCTTCCCCCTAGACGACATTGAGCGCGCGCTGACCGGTCTGGCCGAGACCTTGCCGATCCGCGTACAGCGTTTTGGCGGCTGGCTCACCCGCATTGATGTGCGCTAAAAAATATTTTTCAAAAACACTGTCCGGTTTCGCGTGCTCGATACACAAGCCTTCCAGATGCACCACAAAAGCACAGGGAAGTTCCATATGTTTCGCAGCACACCTTTCTTTCGCCGCTCGGTTCTAGCCGCCTCGCTGGCGCTGGCCGGCGCCTCGGCCAGCCAGGCACAAACATCGCCCTCCGCCGCCGCGCGCAGCACACCCGCCGCCATGCAGTCGGCACTGGGGATCGACATCGCCAGCGGCCCGCTGGCCCAGACCTTGAACGCCATCGCCACCCAGGCGGGCCTGGTCGCGTCGATGGACCCGGCCCTGCTTGCAGGCCGCCAGGCCCCGGCCATCAGCGCCCGACTGACGGTGGAACAGGCCTTGCAGCAAGCGCTGCGCGGCAGCGGCCTGGCACTGGCCATCACCGCCAGCGGCGCGATCAGCGTGCAGCCGGCCGCCGCATCCTCAGCCACCCCGGCCGATGCCGCAGCCGAGGCAGCCGCTGCCATCTCGCTGCCCACCACGGTGGTGCGCGACAGCTATGCAGGCGCCACCACCGAGCACAGCCAGTCCTACACCACGCGGGCGGTGAGTATTGGCAAGACTGAGCAAGCGCTGCGCGAGATTCCGCAGTCCATCTCGGTGCTGACGCGCCAGCAGATCGAAGACCAGAACGCCACCACCTTGGCCGACTCCATGCGCTATGTCACCGGCATGCGCACCAAGCCCACCGGCACCGGCATCGTCAACATCGAGGCCCGGGGCTTTCTGATGGGCAACTACCTGATCGATGGCTTGCCTGCGAAAGGCGGCCAGGGCATCTGGGGCAACACCTTGATGGATGTGGGCCTGTACGACCGGGTGGAGATATGGCGCGGCCCCACCGGCCTGCTCGAAGGCGCGGGCGAGCCCTCGGGCACCATCAACCTGGTGCGCAAGCGCGCGCATGCGGATTTTCTGGTGCAATCGGCCACCGTGCTGGGCTCCTGGGGCCAGCGCCGCCAAGAGCTGGATGTGACCGGCGCGCTCAATGCCTCGGGCACCTTGCGTGGGCGCCTGGTAGGCATCTATGACGACCGCGACAGCTTTGTCGACGAGGTCTACCTGCGCCGCAACACGGTCTATGGCACCTTGGAGTACGACTTCAGCCCCAGCACCACCTTGTCCATCGGCGCGACCGAGCAGCGCGGCAGCTCGCTGTCCTTTGCCGGCCTGCCGCTGCTGGCCGATGGCCGCAACCCGGACCTGGACCGCTCGACCTTTCTGGGCTCCATCCATGGCAAGAAAGAAGACTATGCGCAACGCTACTTTGCCGAGCTGGAGCACCAGCTGGATGGTGGCGGCAAGTTCAAGCTGAGCGCCAACCAGTTTCTGCGCGGCACCGAGTTTGACCGCTACTGGTCCAACAGCTACCTGAACCCGGTCAGCCGCGAGGTGACCATCCTCGGCACCCACCAAAAATCGCGCGAGCGCGACCGGGGCGTGGATGCCTACCTGTCGCTGCCGATGGATTGGAACGGGCTGGAGCAGACCCTGATCGTCGGCGCCAACTACCAGACCTACCAGGGCGGCCAGGTGCAAGGCAGCCCCACCAGCTTTCAGCAGAATGCCGACCAGCCCGACCATGTCCTGCTGATGCCGCCGCAGCGCATTGGCACCCTGCCCAAGACCCGGGTCACCAACCACGGCGTCTATGCCCATGCCCGCATCAAGCCCGTGCAGCCCCTCACCGTGCTGGTGGGCGGCCGCCTGGCCTGGTGGGAGACGCAAGACCCCGAGCAACCGGCCAATGACCAATCGATCCGTGCCAAGTTCGTGCCCAGCCTGGGCTTGGTTTATGACCTGAACACGCAGCTGTCCGTCTATGCCAGCGCCAACAAGGTGTTTGCGCCGCAGACCGATACGGTGGTGAGCGGCGCCTTTCTGCCGGCCCGAACCGGCAACCAGCTGGAGATGGGCATCAAGGGCGAGTTCATGGACAAGCGCCTCAACGCGCACCTGGCGGTGTTCCGCATCCAGGATGAAAACCGCGCGGTGACCGACCCGCTCAACGAAGGCTTTTCGCTGCCCTCCGGTGTGGTGTGCAGCCAGGGCTTTGAGGCCGAGGTATCGGGCAAGCTGACCCCGCAGTGGGACATGACTGCCGGCTATGCCTACACCGATACGCGCCACGTCAGCGGCAGCGTGGATACCGAGGGCCAGCCGTTCAACAGCTCCTTCCCACGCCATAACTTCTCGCTGTGGACCAAGTACCGCTTTGCGGCCGAGCCACTGCGCCGGCTGTGGATTGGCGGCGGCATGCAGGCTTACAGCAGCAATGCCACGACCTATGGCAATACCACCTGGCGCCAGGGTGGCTATGCCGTCTATGCGCTGCAGGCGGGCTATGAGATCAACCGCCACCTGCAAGCCACGGTGACGGTGAACAACCTGTTTGACCGGACTTATTTCGACCGCCTTGCCGGCGGCCGCTACCGCCAGACCTACTACGGCGATCCACGCAATATCACCGTCGCGCTGCGCGCCGCGTTCTGATGGCGCGCCCCTCCACCCCGGCGCTGCCTGCAGCGCCGCTGGGCGGCGCGTCTGCCGCCATGCCTGCCGAATTCGCTGCCTCTGCGCAGGCCCTGGCGCAAGGCTATGCCCAGCTCATGCGCAAGCGCCTTTGCCTGCTGCTGGCGATGGCCATCGGCCTGCTGCTCAGTGTGGCGGCCGATCTGTCGGTGGGCTCCACCGATCTGGGCTGGGCGACACTGGCCACCGCGGTGTTTCTGCCCAGCCAGGTGCCGCTAGAGACCGCGCTGATCGTGCAGGACCTGCGCCTGCCCTATGCCCTGATGGCGGTGCTGGTTGGGGTGGCGCTGTCGCTGGCCGGCGCCGAGATGCAGACCATCCTGAACAACCCGCTGGCCAGCCCCTTTACCTTGGGGGTCTCGTCTGCCGCTGCGCTGGGCGCCGCGCTGGCCTTGGTGCTGGGCCTGGGCATTCCGGGCCTGCCAGAAGAGGCCATGGTGCCCGTCAACACTTTTGTGTTTGCCTTTGCCTCGGTGCTGCTGCTGCAGGCCACCGCCCGGGCCCGGCCCGGCTCGCGCCAGATTCTGGTGCTGTTCGGCATTGCGCTGGTGTTCAGCTGCAATGCGCTGGTGGCGCTGCTGCAGTATGTGGCCTCGCCCGATGCGCTGCAGCAGCTGGTGTTCTGGAGCATGGGCAGCCTGGCACGCGCCAACTGGACCAAGCTGCAGCTGCTGGCCCTGGTCATTGCCTGCGTGCTGCCTTTTTCGCTGCGCGCAGCCTGGCAGCTCAATGTGCTGCGCCTGGGCGAAGAGCGCACCTTGAGCTTTGGCATCGATCTGAACCGCCTGCGCCTGGCATCGCTGCTGCGCGTGAGCCTGCTGGCCGCCACCGCCGTGGCCTTTACCGGCACCATCGGCTTTGTGGGCTTGGTGGGGCCGCACATCGCGCGCATGTTGGTCGGTGAGGACCACCGCATTTTTCTGCCCGCCAGTGCGCTGATGGGTGGGCTCATCATGTCGCTGGCCTCCATCGCCAGCAAGACCCTGGTGCCCGGCACCTTGCTGCCGGTGGGCATCGTCACCGCGCTGGTCGGGGTGCCGCTGTTTGTGTGGCTGATCTTCCGCAGCGGAGCACGCGCATGAACCCGCCCTCCCCCTTGCTGGTGACGGGCCTGAGCGTGGGCTACCGCCAGCGCCAGGTCATCGACCAATTGCAACTGCCGCTGCTGCAGCCCGGCCAGGTGACCGCCTTGGTGGGCCCCAATGGCGCGGGCAAGACCAGCCTGCTCAAGGCGCTGGCGGGCCTGGTGCCCGCCCGTGGCTGCCTGCAGCTGGGCAGCACCGCCTTGCATGCGCTACGGCCCGCGCAGCGCGCCCAGTATGTTGGCTATATGCCGCAGTTCGCCGCCGAAGGCGTGGCGCTGACCGTGCTGGAGAGCCTGCTGGCCGCCTTGCGTAGCCAAAGCAGCCAGCGCAACCCCAGCGATGCACCGGCCAGCGCCACACCCATCGAACGGGTGCATGCCTTGCTGCAGCAGCTGGGCATTGCCCACCTGGCGCTGCTGCCGCTCGACAGCCTCTCGGGCGGCCAGCGCCAGCTGGTGAGCCTGGCGCAATCGGTGATCCGCGAGCCGGCCATCCTGCTGCTGGACGAGCCCACCAGCGCGCTCGATCTGCGCCACCAGGCGCTCGTGATGGGCACGGCACGCATGCTCGCCCAGCAAGGCCGCATCGTCATCGCCGTGCTGCATGATCTGAACCTGGCCGCGCGCTGGGCCGATGCACTCATCGTGCTGCGACGCGGCAGCCTCTACACCAGCGGCAGCCCGGTGCAGACCTTGACACCGGCGATGCTCGCCGAGGTCTATGGCGTGCAGGCCCGGGTGCAAAGCTGCACACAAGGCTGGCTGCAGATCGTGGTGGATGGCACCACCGCAGGAGACCCGCCATGAAGGGCCTGCAGCGGCTACTGGCCGTCCTGGCGCTTTTGTTGACCACCAGCACGGTCGCGCTGGCAGCCTACCCGCTGCAGGTGAGCGATGTTGCCGGCCGCCTGGTCCGCATCGCCGCGCCGCCCCAGCGCATCTATGTGCAAAACGGCAATACGATGACGGCGCTGGCGCTGCTGGAGCGCGAGGACCCGTTTGCCCGCCTTGCCGGCTGGAACAACTCGCTGGGCGACTCCGACCCCAGCCTGTGGCGGCTGATGCAGCAGCGCTGGCCCCATGCCACGCAGCTGCCGCTGCTGCCATTTGACAGCGCAGGCCATGTCGATCTGGAAGCGCTGCTGCGCCTGCGCCCCGACCTGGTGCTGCTGAGCCTGGAGAGCCGCCCAGCGGTAGAGGGCGGCCGCATTGCCGCGCTGCTGGCGGCACTGAACATTCCGATCCTCTATGTGGACAGCTCGCGCAACCCGGTGGCGCACCTGCCCGCCATGCTGCAGATGCTGGGCCAGGTGCTGGGCCGCGAGGCCGAAGCCCAGGCCTATCTGGACTTCTACCAGGCGCGCCTGAACGCAATCCAGCAGGTGGCAGCCACCGCGCCGCGCCCGCCGCGTGTGTTTGTCGAAATACGGGCCGGGCGCCTGGGGCTGGCGCAGTGCTGCTTCTCGCAGGGCAACACCGCCTGGGGTTACCTGATCGAGGCGGTGGGCGGGCGCAATATCGCCAAGCAGCTGCTGCCCGGCATGACCGGCGATATCGCGCTGGAGACCTTGATTGGCCTGCAGCCCGATCTCTACCTGATGACCGGCACGCAGCGCCAGCGCAAAGGTGCGCGCACCATCCCCTTTGGCTACGACATCTCCGTCAGCGAGGCCGAGCAGGCCATGACCCGGCTGATGCAGCGCAAGGGCCTGGCGCTAGCCACCCAAGGCGCCGGCGGCTGTGTGCAGGCGCTCTACCACCAGTTCTACGACAGCGCCTTCCATATCGCCGCGCTGGAGCACCTGGCCAAGATGCTCTACCCCGATCGTTTGGCAGCGCTGGACCCGGACCAGACCTACCGAGAGGTACTGAAGCGCTTCACCACCCTGCCCGATGCGGACTTTGTATTCCACATCAGCCGCAACCATGCAGGGGAGCCTTGCTAGCTCAAAGCGCCGTGCCCAAACGCCAGCCCGGCGCCATCTTCTGGATCGATGAGACCAGCAACTCGATCAGCGCCAGGGTCGCCGCCGAGGGCTGGCGGTTCGGCGCGCGCACGATGTACAGCGCATCGCCCACGCCTTTGACGCCAAAGCCGCCCAGCACCTGTACCAGGCTGCGCTGGGCGATGGCATCCCGCACGGCATAGTAGGGCAGCAGCACCACGCCCAGGTCGGCCATCGCGGCATTGAACAGAAACTGGTAGTCGCCCGACTGGATCGACGGTGTGCTCTGCACCTGTTCATGCAGGCCATCGCTGTGCCGCCAAAACTCCAGCCGGTGGTGGATGTTGAGGGGGGCCAGCAGCCGGGCGTGCTTGATGTCCTGCGGGGTTTGCAGCGCCAGGCCCAGGGACTGCAGATAGGCCGGGGTGGCAAACAGCCCCCATTCGATGCCGCAGACGCGGGTGGCCACATGGTCTTCCAGCGGTGCCGAGGTGATGTGGATCGCCAGGTCCACCTTGGAGGCCACCAGGTCATGGATCTGGTCGTTGATCACGAGGCGCAGCAGCAGATCAGGGTGCGCCTGGCAAAAGTCCAGGATCAGCGGCTTGAGGTGGAAATGCCCCAGGCCGGTGGGGATGCGCACGCGGATCTCGCCACTGATGGTCTGGTGGATCTGGTCGATCTGCAGCTGGGCGCTTTGCAGCGCATTGAGGGCCTGCAGGCATTGGCCATGCAGGATGCGGCCGGCCTGGGTCAGCTCCATATGCCGGGTGGTACGGCGCAGCAGCTGCGCGCCAAACTGCTTCTCCAGCAGCGCCAGCCGGCGCGACACATTTGAGCGGGTCACGCCCGAGCGCTGGGCCGCATCGCTCAGGTTGCGCGACTCGGCAATCGCCACAAACAAACGCACCAGGTTCAGGTCCATGGCCGGCATCCCCTTTTGATTGTTGATTCTGAATCACCACTGATGGCTGTGCTTTGGTGGTTCCCAAAGCGACCTCCTGTTTCTACCATGGGTGTCACAACAAACGCCCGGCATCCTGTCGCATTGCCCGGGCCATGCAAGGAGACAATACGTGACGCCAGAGTCAACACTGGGGTTTACCCCGCTCGCTGGTTTCAAGGTCCTGGATTTGAGCCAGGGCGTGGCCGGCCCTTACTGCGCCCAGCTGCTCGCCCACCAGGGGGCGGAGGTCATCAAGGTCGAGCCCGCACAGGGCGACTGGGGCCGCCATGTGGGAGTCGCCCGCAATGGCCACAGCACCTTGTCCAGCACCTACAACGCCGGCAAGCAAAGCCTGGCGGTGGATGCCAAGCATCCCGACGGCAAGGCGCTGATTCTGCAGCTGGCGCGCGATGCCGATGTGGTGGTGCAGAACTTTCGCCCGCAGGTGGTGGAACGCCTGGGCCTCGACTTTGCCGCCCTCCAGGCGCTGGGGCTGGAACCCGTTTATGTATCGATCAGCGGCTATGGCCCGGATGGCCCCTTTGCCGACAACCCCGCCACCGACTCGGTGATGCAGGCCGACACCGGCCTGATGAACAGCAACCGCGATGCGCAGGGCGCGCCGCAGCGCATCGGCTTCTTGCTGGCCGACATTGCCACCGGGGTTTATGCCGCGCAGGCCTGCACCGCCGCGCTACTGCAGCGCATGAAGACCGGCAAGGGCCAGCATGTGGAGCTGAGCCTGTTCAATGTCTGCTGCGCGCTGCAATCGACCGCGCTGTCGGAAGAGGTACTGGGCGGGCAGACCGTCAAGGCGGCGGTCAGCGCGCCCAATGGCATTTTTGATGCGGCCGATGGGCGTTTGACGATTCTGGCGCTGAACAACGAGCAGTTTCTGCGCATTGGCAAGGCCCTGGACCTGGCCGGCTGGGACAGCGACCCACGCTTTGCCAGCAATGCGCTGCGGCTGCAGCACAAGACGGTACTGCATGCCGACCTGGCCCGCGCCGTGGCAGATCGATCGCTGGCCGAGCTGCGCGCACTGTTCAACCAGCACAGCGTGCTGCATGCGGTGGTGCATAACGCGGCCGATGTGGTGCAGCACCCGCAGGCCCGGCACCTGGCCACCTTCAAGACCGTGCAGCAGCCCGATTTTGGCGAGGTGCTGATGGCGGCCACCCCCTGGCCGGCCAAGCCCGATGGGCCGCTGCCCGCACCGCGCATTGGTGCCGACAGCCTACAGATTTTGCGCACCCTGGGCCTGCAGCCTGATGAGATCGACGGACTGGCGGCCCGCCAGGTCGTAGGCCTGTGAACGGAGCCACGCCCATGAAAGCCATTGTTTGCCGCAGCTTCGGCCAGCCCCACGATGTGATCGCCGTCCAAACCACCGAGCCCCCCACCACCCTGGCCCCCGACGAGGTGCTGATCGACGTGTCCCATGCCACCGTCAGCCACGCCACCGGCCTGCTGATCGAGGGCAAGTACCAAAAGACCCCGCCCCTGCCTTTTGTGCCCGGCACCGAAGGCGTGGGGCGGGTGCTGCAATGCGGCAGCGCCGTGGACCATCTGCAGGTGGGCGACCAGGTGGTGTTTATCTGTGACTGGGGCGCCTATGCGCAGCAGGCCAAGGTGCATGCCAGCACGGTGTATGCCGTGCCCGCGGGGCTGGACCCGCTGCGGGCGCTGGCGCTGCCCATCTCCTACGGCACGGCCTACACGGCCCTGCACTGGCGCACGGCACTGCAGGCGGGCGACAGCCTGCTGGTGCTGGGTGCCGGCTCGGGCGTGGGTGCAGCTGCTGTGGAGCTGGCGGCCCAGGTGCCCGGCGTGCAGGTGATTGCCTGCGCCAGCAGCGAAGACAAGCGCCAGGCGGCCCTGCGCCGTGGCGCGCAGCATGCGGTCGACCCGCAGCACCTGATTGAGCAGGTCAAGGCGGTGACGGGGGGCAAAGGCGCCAGCCTGGTGTTTGACCCGGTGGGCGGCGACCTGCTGCTGCAGGCGCTGCGCTGCACCGCGCAGAACGGGCGCATCGTCATCATCGGTTTTGCCAGCGGCACGATCCCCAAGGTGCCGATGAATATTGCGCTGGTCAAGAACCTGACGATCCACGGCTTCTTCTATGGCCAGTACATCGGCTGGACGCCCGCCAACGAGCGCCAGCGCCATGCCGCCGCCATGCAGGCCATGATGGCCGCGCTGTTTGAGATGGCCCACCGCGACGCCATCCATCCCGACATCTCGCGGGTGTACGCCATGGATCAGCTCTGCGATGCGCTGGACGCGCTGCACAGCCGCGAGGTGCTGGGCAAGGTCGCCCTACAAATACAAGGAGACAAGACATGACACAAGGCCATTCACCGCAGCGCCGCCAGGCCCTGCAATCGCTGCTGCAGACCGGTTTGGGCCTGGCCCTGCTGGGCGGCGGCCTGCCCGCCGTACATGCGGCATCAACGGCCGATTACCCGGCCTCCACCATCAAGCTGGTGATCCCCTACCCGCCCGGCGGCCCCACCGACTTGGTCGGGCGCCTGGTCGCCATCTCGATGAGCGAGAGCCTGAAGCAGACCATCTTCATCGACAACAAGCCCGGCGCCAGCGGCATGGTGGGCGCGGCCCAGGTCGCCAAGGCCCAGCCCGACGGCTACACCTTGCTGGCCAATGCCTCGCTGCAGGTGATCAACCCCTCGGTCTACGACAAGGTGCCGTATGACTCCTTCAACGACTTTGCGCCAATCACGCAGATTGTCGATGTGCCGTTGGTGCTGGTGGTCAACAGCGAGCTGCCGGTGTCGAACGTGCAAGAGCTGGTGGCCTATCTGAAAGCGAGCAAGAACAGCATCAACTTTGGCTCGGCCGGCAATGCCTCGTCGCAGCACCTGTCGGGCGAGCTGTTCAAGCTCAAGACCGGCATTGCGATGCAGCATGTGCCCTACAAGGGCAGCTCGCCGGCGCTCACCGATCTGATGGGTGGCCAGCTCCAGCTGATGTTTGATTCGATGCCCTCGGCCATGCCCTTTATCACTTCGGGCAAGCTCAAGGCGCTGGCTGTGACCACCGCCAAGCGCTCCAGCTCGCTACCGCAGATTCCGACCATGCAGGAATCGGGCATTGCCGACTACGCCACCAGCACCTGGTATGGCCTCTGGGCCCCCAAGAACACGCCGCCCGAGATCGTCCATAAACTGGCCCAGGCTGCGCAGCAGGCCCTGCGCAAGCCCGAGGTGGCCGCGCAGTACCAGCGCATGGGCGCCGAGCCAGTCGGATCGAGCCCGCAGGAGTTTCTGGCCTATATGCGCAGCGAAGAAAAGAAATGGGCCGAGATCGTAAAACGCTCAGGCGCTCGGGCGGATTAACCCACGGCGCGCATAGCCACGGCTGGCTTGCGCACCCACAAAACCGCCGCTGCCGCCACCAGGCAAGCGGCGCCTGCGACAAACAATGCGGGTGAGTAGGACGACAGCACCGAGCGCGCCAGGCCAGCGCCATAGGCGGCCACTGCGGCACCCAACTGGTGGGCGGCAAACACCCAGCCAAACACCAGGGCTGCGCGCTCGGGCCCAAACTCGCTGGCCACCAGCTTGACGGTGGGCGGCACGGTGGCAATCCAGTCCAGGCCATAGAACACGGCAAACAGCGACAGGCCGGCCACGGTGAACTCGGAGTAAGGCAGCCAGAACAGCGACAGCCCGCGCAGGCCGTAGTACCAGAACAGCAGCTTGCGGCTGTCATAGCGGTCTGACAGATAGCCCGACAAGGTGGTGCCCACCAGGTCAAAAATCCCCATCATCGCCAGCACAGAAGCGGCCGGCACGGGGCCCAGGCCATAGTCGCCGCAGAGCGATATGAAATGGGTCTGGATCAGCCCATTGGTGCTGAGCCCGCAGATAAAGAAGGTGCCCGCCAGGATCCAGAACGCCGGCACGCGCGAGGCAGCGGCCAAGGTGCTAAAGGGCAGGCTCCAGCTGGCGCGGGGCGCAGGCGCGGCAGGCGCTGCAGCAGGGTCAGCGCCATAAGGGGCCAGCTGCATCTGGGCCGGGCTGTCACGCATGAACAGCAGCACCAGCACGAGCACGATGACCGATGCCACCACCACCGGCAGCAAGGCCCAGCGCCAGCCGTACTGCGCAATCAGCCAGGCAGCGACCGGCAAAAACAGCAGCTGGCCGGTGGCACTGCTGCCCGCCAGCAATCCCATTACCAGGCCTTTGTGCTGCACAAACCAGCGGTTGGCCACGGTAGCGCCCAGCACCATGGCAGTCAGCCCCGTGCCCATGCCCAGCACAATGCCCCAGAGCACAAAGGCCTGGCCCAGGTTGCGCATGACCAGCCCCGCCAGCAAGGCGCTGGCAATCACCGCGGCGGCCAAGGCCACCACACGCGACACGCCATAGCGCAGCAAAATGACGGCAGCGAATGGACCGAGCAAACCGTACAGTGCAAAGCGGGTCGCAAACACCGACGACAGATCGCGCACACTCCAGCCAAACTCCACCGCCAGCGGCTGCATCAGCACCCCCGGCAGGCCCAGCGCCGCCGAGGTGACCAGCATGGCCAAAAAGGTGATGGCGGCAATCACCCAGGCGTAATGGATGCCATGGCGCTGGAGCACCACGGCGAGTCGGGAAGCGAGCATATTATTTGGACGTTATCGGACGAAGAGTTACAATGATAGCGATCACAATCAAAAACTGTCAAGCACAGGTTCAAGCAGGGTATTTGCGATGAAAGTCACCAAGGAACAAGCGCAACACAACCGCCAGGCACTGCTGGATGCCGCCGCTGCGCTGTTCAAGGAACGCGGCATTGATGGCACGGGCGTGGCCGATATCTGCCAGCAGGCGGGCCTGACGCAGGGCGCGCTCTACAAGCATTTCAGCGACAAGCAAGACTTGGCAGCCCAAGCGCTGGCGCATGGCTTTGGGCAAGGCTTTGGCAAGGTCAAGCAGGCCAGTGAAAAGAGCGACCACCCGATCGCCACTTATCTGGACACCTACCTGAACCCTCAAGTGCGGGATGACATGACCCGGGGCTGCCCCCTCGTCTCCACCGCCTGCGATGCCGGCCGCCAGAGCGAGGCGGTGAGCCGCACTTTTAGCGATGGCTTTGCCGAGCTGCGCGCCGGCATCGAGGCCGCCTTGCCGCCCAGCGCCGACCCGCAGCAGCGCCAGGCACTGGCCAGCACCTTAGTGGCTGCACTGGTCGGCGCGATGGCCATCTCGCGCGGCGTCGTCAAGTCCGATCCAGCGCTGGCCGACGAGGTGCTGCAGCAGGTACGCACGGTGGTGGAAGGCTTGAGCTCCAAGCCCTGATCGGCGTCAATAACGCTCCCATGCAAAAGGCCGCCAACCTGGGTTAGCGGCCTTTCTTGCGTTGGGGTGGAAGAGGTTCTACAACCTCCGTGCAAGCACCCGATCAGGACTGCAGGTACACCACATGGCTATGGGTGTACTCATACAGCCCATGCTTGCCATCGGCACCACCCACGCCCGACTTGCGCACGCCGGCATGGAAGCCCTGCATCGCCTCGAAGTTCTCGCGGTTGATGTAGGTCTCGCCAAAGTCGATCTCGCGCATGGCCTGCATGGCCTTGGACAGGTCGCGGGTGTAGAGCGAGGACGTGAGGCCGTATTCGCAGTCATTAGCCAGCGCAATCGCCTCGTCCAGGTCCTCCACCACCTGGATCGGCAGAACAGGGCCAAAGATTTCCTTGCGCATGATCTCCATGTCGGCACGGCAGCCGGCCAGCACCGTGGGCTGGTAGTGGAAGCCGGCACCCAGATCGGCGACCTTGCCACCGGTCACCAGCTGCGCCCCATCGGCCAGCGCACGGCGCACCTTGGCATCCACACTGTCCAGGCCCTTTTGGTTGATGAGCGGGCCCATCTCCACATCGGTCTGCGCAATCGGGTCGCCATAGCGGGTGGCGGCCATCGCTTTGGCAATGCGTGCGGTGAATTCATCGGCCACCTGACGCTGCACATACACGCGCTCAGCACAGTTGCAGACCTGGCCGGTGTTGATGATGCGCGAATCGCGGATGGCCTTGACGGCCAGGTCCAGGTCGGCATCGGCCAGCACAATGGCGGGGGCCTTGCCGCCCAGCTCCAGGTTGAGCTTGGTGATGTGCGGCGCAGCGGCTGCGGCAATGCGCTCGCCGGTGCCCACGCTGCCGGTAAAGCTGATCATGTCCACCCCGGCATGGGCCGACAGCGCGCCGCCGGTGCCGCCCTGGCCATAGACCACGTTGAACACGCCAGCGGGCAGCTCGCACTGGGCCAGCAGCTCGGTGAAGGCATGGCAGTTGATGGGGGTCTCTTCGCTGGGCTTGATGACGATGGTGTTGCCGGTGAGCAAGGCCGGCGCCATCTTGCGGGCGATCAGAAAGAAGGGGAAGTTCCAGGGCAGGATGCCGGCCACCACACCCATGGGCTTGCGCAGCAGAAAGATCTGCTCATTGGCCCGGTCGCTGCTGATGACCTCGCCCTCAATGCGGCGCGCCCATTCGGCCATGTAATCCAGGTAGTCGGCCGTGAAGTTCACCTCCACCTCGGCGAGGCCCAGCACCTTGCCCTGCTCCTCGGTGATGGTGCGCGCAATGCGGGCGACGTTCTCGCGCAGGCGGGCGGCAATGCGGCGCAGGTACTGCGCACGCTCAATGGCGGGGCGGCGGCCCCAGGCTTTCTGGGCGCCGCGTGCAGCCGCAATCGCGCGGTCTACATCGGCTTGGGTGGAAAGCGGCGACTGCGCCAGCACTGCGCCGGTGGCAGGGTTGCGGACCTCATGCAGCTCGGCGCTGTCGCTAAAGGCACCGGCAATGTAGTTGCGCAAAACAGGGGTAGATGGCATGGAGTCGTCCTCAGTAGGTGGTAGAGACAATGGCCGGCTGGCTGGGCGCCCGGTAGCGCGCCAGATTGGCCACGGCGGCCTGGCGCATCAGGCTGATATCGATGGCGACTGCGACAAAGCGGCAGCCCCAGTCGGTGTAGCGGCGGGCATCTTCCTCGCGTGGCGCCAGAATGCCGCAGGCCTTGCCATGGGCCAGGGTGGTCTCGATGGTGCGGCGTATGCAGTCCTGCACCTCGGGCTGGCTGGCATCACCCGCATGGCCCATGCCGGTGGACAGGTCTGCCGGGCCGATAAAGACGGCATCAACACCCTCGACGGCGGCAATCTCGGCGGCGTTCTCCACGCCCAGGCGCGACTCGATCTGCACAATCAGGCAGAGCTGCTCATGCGCAGTGCGGATGTAGTCGGGCACCGCATCCCAGCGCGTGGCGCGGGTCAGGCCACCGCCCACACCCCGGATGCCGTATGGCGGGTAGCGCATCGCCTGCACCAGCGCGCGGGCCTGCTCGGCCGTCTCCACCATCGGCACCATCAAGGTCTGCACGCCGGCATCCAGCAGCTGCTTGATCAGCACCGCATCGCCATGCACCGCGCGCACCACCGGGTGCGTGGCATAGGGGGCCACCGCCTGCAGCTGGCCCAGCAAAGTAGGCACCGTATTGGGCGCATGTTCGCCATCCACCAGCATCCAGTCGTAGCCGGTGGTGGCGATGATCTCGGCCGCATAAGGCGTGGCAAAGCCGGCCCAGATACCGTAGAGCGGCTCGCTGCGGCGCAGCGCGGCCTTGAAAGGGTTGATTGGCAAATCCATGGGTGTGTCTCCTGGGTGGGCCTTCAGCGCTGGCCCACCAATGGCTGATCAATGGTTGATCAATGGGTATAGGGGCGGTGCAGTTCGCAAGCGGGGTTCAGCTCCACGCCAAAGCCGGGCTTGTCCAGCGCCGACAGGCGCATGCGGCCTTGCACCGGCACCGGCTCGCCCAGCAGCTGCGGGTGGAACATCGGCACGACTTCGTCGGCCTTGGGCGCCATCATCAAAAACTCCGCAAAGGGGCTGTTGTGGCGTGTGGCCACAAAGTGGTAGCTGTAGACGCTGGAGCCATGCGGAATCACCAGCGCCTGGTGCGCATCGGCCAAGGCCGAGATCTTCAGCAGCTCGGTGATGCCACCGCACCAGCCGACATCGGGCTGGATGATGTCGCAGCAACCCATCTCCAGCAGTTGGCGAAAGCCCCAGCGCGTGGCCTCATGCTCGCCGGTGGTCACCAGCATGCCGGTGGGCACGTTCTTCTTGAGGGCCGCATAGCCCCAGTAGTCATCGGGCGGCAGTGCCTCTTCGATCCACTTCAGCCCATGCGCCTGGGCGCCTTGGGCCAGGCGCGTGGCGTAGTTCAGGTCCAGGCTCATCCAGCAGTCCAGCATCAACCAGAAGTCCGGGCCCACGCGTTCGCGCATGGTGGCCAGCTCCTCCAGGTTGCGGCGCAGGCCTTCTTCGCCTTCGGCCGGGCCATGGTGCAGGGGCATCTTGCCGCCGATAAAGCCCATCTTCTGCGCCAAATCAGGGCGCGCGCCAGTGGCGTAGAACTGCAGCTCATCGCGCACCGCACCGCCCAGCAGCTGGTGCACGGGCTCGCCGCGCACCTTGCCCAGCAAGTCCCAGAGCGCCAGATCCACCCCGGAGATGGTGTTGATCACAATGCCCTTGCGGCCGTAGTACAGCGTGGACAAATACATCTGGTCCCAGATGCGCTCAATATCGGTGACCTTGGCGCCTTCGAGAAAACGCGCCAGGTGCTTTTCGACGATATAGGCGGCCGGCTCGCCGCCGGTGGTAACCGCAAAGCCGACGTTGCCTGCGCTGTCTTCAATCTCCACCACCAAGGTGCCCAGCACATTGATGCCAAAGCTGCGGCGGCTCTGGCGGTACTCGGGGTACTTGGACATCGGCGTCGCGATGTGGTCGTCAATCCAATGGCCATCGGCCTGGTCGTGGTAGTCGGCACCGCCTCCTTTGAGGGTATAGGCGCGCACTTGCTTGATGGTGGGGATCTGGCTCATGGTGGTGTTAGCTCCTTATGCAATGGTCTTCAGACGGCCTGGGGCTGCAGCGCGGTGGGCGCCATGCGGGCACGGATGCCCAGCACCAGCACCGCCGCCAGCACCGTCGTGCCGGCCAGCAGGTACAGGCCTGCGGCGGGTGAGTGGAAATGGCCCTCAGCCCAGTTCTTGACGATGGGGGCGATAAAGCCGCCCACAGCGCCCAGCGAATTGATCATGGCGATGCCGCCTGCCGCTGCAGCGCCGGCCAGGGCGTTGACGGGGAAGGTCCAGAACACCGGCTGCACGGCGATAAAGCCGGCCGCTGCAAAACACAGTGCCGCCACACCCAGCAGCGGGCTGGAAAAGCTCACCGAGGCGGCCATGCCGATGGCGGCGACGAGCAAGGTCACGCTGGCTACCGTGCGGGGCTTTTGGCTGCGTTGGGCAAAGCCGGGCACCCACCAGGCCGCCAGCAGCGCGCAGACCCAGGGGATGGCCGAGACCAGGCCCACTTTCAGGCCCACCTTGGTGCCCAACAGGCCCGCCACCTGGCTGGGCAGGTAGAACACCACGCCGTAGACGCTGGCCTGGATCAGCAGGTACACCAGTGCCAGGTACAGCACGCGCGGCTGGCACAAGGCCGCCAGCAGGCTGTGTTGGTGGCCGCCCTTGGCGCGCTCTTCGTTGTCGATGATGTCCTGCACCTGGCGGCGCTCATCAGCGGTCAGCCACTGCGCATCGGCGGGGCGGTTGGTCAGGTAGAAATAGGCCCAGATACCGACGGCCACGGCCATCAGGCCTTCGACTGCAAACAGCCACTGCCAGCCGTGCCAGCCACCCATGCCATCGAGCTCCAGCAGCAGGCCCGACAAGGGGCTGCCAAAGATAAAGGCCAGCGGCGCGCCGAAGTAGAAAAAGCCCATGGCTTGCGCGCGGTGCGCAGCGGGGAACCAGTAGGTGAGGTACAGGATGACGCCGGGGAAGAAACCCGCCTCGGCCACGCCCAGCAGGAAGCGCAGCACATAGAAGGTGGTCTCGTTATGGGCAAACATCATCGCAGCCGACACGAGGCCCCAGGTGACCATGATGCGGCACATCCAGATGCGCGCGCCGATGCGGTGCATGATCAGATTGCTCGGCACTTCCAGCAGCGCATAACCCACAAAGAACACACCAGCGCCAAACGCAAAGGCGGCATCGCTGATGCCGGTATCGGCCTGGAAGGCCACCTTGGCGAAGCCCACGTTGGCCCGGTCCAGGAAGGCCATGATGTACATCAGCAGCAAGAAGGGCAGCAGGCGCCAGGAGATCTTGGCGAGCAAGGGAGCGGGGAGTTTATTCACGACAAATCCTTAAAGACAATGCGCGGCCAGCACGCCTGCCAGGGGCGGGCGCAGCGGGAGCGAAAAAAGGAGAAGGCGGCGCTGGCAAGCCAGCACCAGTGGGGCGCGGCTTGCGTTAGCGCCGTCGTGAGGGAGGAGGTCTGAAAAAAGTGTGCGCGAAGGCGTTCATGTTTGTCTCCTGAAAGGTCATTCGTTCTTGTATGGATCTGAATGTACGCGCATGATTGATGCCTAACAAATCAAATTTCAGTCATATCCGATACCTTTTATTTATGTCTAAGAAACCCGCTCTATCGGCCGCGCCACCGCTGCAGCGCAGCCTGCTCAACCGCTTGCGCTACAAGCATCTGCACATGCTGGTGGCACTGGGTTCGAGCCTGAATCTGCACCGTGCATCGATCAGCCTGTCGATGTCGCAACCCGCTGCCACGCGCATGCTGCGCGAGATCGAAGACATGTTTGGTTGCCAGCTGTTTGAGCGCCTGCCGCGCGGCATGCGCCCTACCGCGCTGGGCCTTCAGCTGGTGCGTTTTGCCGAGGCCTCGCTCAACAGCCTGGACCGCTGCGCCGAAGACCTGGCCGTGCGCCGCCAGGGCGGCTATGGCTACCTGGCCATTGGCACCATCATGGGTGCGGCGCCCGACCTGGTGATGACGGCCGTGGCGGAGATGAAAGCGCAGAACCCGCAGCTGCGCCTGCGCATCATGGGCGACACCAGCGACCAGGTGCTGCGCCTGCTGGACCAGCGCCGCATTGACCTGGCCATTGCCCGCCGCCGCATTGCCGGCGACAGCGAGGCCTATGACTTTGAAGCGCTGGGCAATGAGCGCCTGCTGGTGGTGGTGCGCAGCGGCCATGTGCTGGCGCGGCGCCGCAAGCTGAGCTGGGAGGAATTGGTGCGCGACTGGCCCTGGATCTTGCAGCCCGCCAGCACGCCCGCGCGCATCGCGCTGGACCAGCTGCTGCAGAGCCTGGAGCTGCCCGTGCCGGCCGACATCACCGAGTGCAGCTCCGTCTACTCGATGCAGCAACTGGTGCAGCTTACCGATGCCGTCATGCTGCTGTCCGACTCGGCCTTGAAGGACTATTTGCGCATGGGTCTGGTGAAGACCTTGCCGGTGCAGATCGATGTGCCGATGGCCCCGTTTGGCATGCTGACGCGCAAGGACCAGGAGGCCTCGCAAGAGCAGCAGAACTTTATGGATCTGCTGCGCGAGCAAGCCAGCCGCATGGCGGCTTGATCCCTTGCAGAGCTCAGGCCAGATCCAGCGTTTTCAGCAGGGCTGCTAGCGCCTCGCGATCTGCCCCCTGCAAGCTTTGCAGCGGCAGCGGCAGGCAGGGCGAGCGGGCCAGGCTCATCAGCTCGGCAGCGGTGGCAACAGAGCGCAGGCTGCCGCCCTTTTGCTGGAACCAGGACCACAGCGGCGCGAGGCGCTCGGACAGTTCCAGCGCCTGCTCTGCATGGCCCGCCAGCGCAGCGCGGGTGATGGCCAAGGTGGTCTGGGGCCAGAGGCCGCCGATGACCGAGTACCAAACATTACAACCCGCCACCAGGCCCTTGGCGCCCAAAGCATCGCCACTGACGCCAATGCTGACATGCGCGGGCACCACAGCGCGCAGGCGCCGCACACGCGCTTGGGCTTCGGCCGCATCGGCTGGCACGCCGGGTATCTTGATCGAGGCGACATGGGGCAGCTGCGCAATGCGGCCATGCAGCGCATCGCTGAACTCAAAGCGGGTGGTGCCGGGGTTGTCGTACACAACAATGGGCACCGACACCGCACGCGACACCGCCTGGTAGAGGCCATAGACCTCGTCGTCGGACAGCTTTTGGTATGAGACCGGAGCCAGCAGCAGGCCGCTGGCACCGGCCTTTTGTGCGTCCTCTGCCAATGCCAGCACATCACGCGTGCGCAGCGAGCCAATACCCACCACCACCGGCACCCCTTGCGCCTGCTCCACCGCCAAGGCCGCCACCTGGGCCCGCTCGGCGCGCGACAGGTACGCATAGCTGCCGGTGGAGCCCAGCGCGCCGATCGAATCAACACCAGCCGCTACCAGGCGCTGCACCAGCTGCGCAAATGCCGGCATATCGATGCCGTGCTCATCCATGGGGGTCAGCGGAAACGCACTCAAACCTTTGAACATCATCATCCCTGTCAAAAACATCGGCCGCCCCCAAACGCGGGCGCGACCAGAGCCGGATTGTGCGGCCAGCACTTCTGGTTAAAAATAGCCAGTTTTCTACAAAATCACTGGTCCAGTTGCCCACCATGCCCGCACCTAGTTCACCCCGCCCCGGCAGCCGCAGCCTGTACCAGGAGCTCCGCGCGCGCATTGCGGATGGCAGTTATGCTGCGGGCGCAGCCCTGCCCTCCACCCGCGCGCTGGCGGCAGAGCGGGGGCTTTCGCGCGGCACCGTCAGCCTGGTGTATGAGCAACTGGCTGCCGATGGGTTTGTCGATACACGTGCTGGTGCCGCCACCCGCGTGGCCGCCGGTGCGGCCAACCGCATCGCCGCCCCCGGCAGCAGTCACGCTGCCGCCCACGCACCCGGCGATGCGCCAGACAACCGCCGCCTGTCGGCCTTTGCGCAGCGGCTGCAGGCCATGCCGGCCCGCATGCCGGCGCCCGATACGGCGGGGGTGATCGACTTTGTTTACGGGCCGTTGGCCGGCAGCGATTTCCCGACCCTGCACTGGACCAAGGCGCTGCGCCGGGCAGAAGGTCAGCGCGGCCAGCGGCTGGAGTACGAAGCGCCCCAGGGCAACCCCGCTTTGCGCCAGGCGCTGCAAAAGCATTTGCACCAAACCCGGGGCATACGCTGCAGTACCGCGCAGATCCTGGTCGTCAACGGCTCGCAGCATGCGCTGGATCTGTGTGCCCGGCTGCTGTTGAACCCGGGCGACTCGGTCGTCGTGGAGAACCCTGGCTACCGCATGGCGCAGCAGGTGTTTGAGGCCTATGGCGCGCAACTGCTCTGCGCCGATGTGGATGACGATGGGCTGCAGACTGCGCAGCTGCCGGCCCTCAGCGCCGAGGCCCGGCCCAAGCTGCTGTATGTGACGCCCAGCCACCAGTTTCCGCTGGGCGGTTACCTGCCGATGGCCCGCCGCCACGCCTTGCTGGACTGGGCGGGCACGCAGGGCTGCTGGGTGATCGAGGACGACTACGACAGCGATTACCGCTACACGGTGCGGCCTGAGCCCAGCCTACAGTCGTTGGACCATGCGGACTGCGTGATCCATGTAGGCACCTTCTCCAAGACTTTGTCGCCCCAGCTGCGCCTGGGCTACATGGTGCTGCCCCCGGCGCTGGCCGGCCTGTTTGCGCAGGCCAAGCAACTGGGCGACCGCCACAGCGCCAGCGGCCCCCAGCGCGCACTGGCCCAGCTGATGGAGGACGGCAGCTATGCCCGCCATGTGCGGCGCATGCGCCGCAAGCAGCATGCGCGCCAGCAGGCCTTGCTGCAGGCCTTGGACAAGCACTTGGGCACCCAGGTGCGCATCCAGGGCGCTGCCAGCGGTCTGCATCTGTCGGTGTGGTTTCCGTCCTTGCCCGCCAGCCAAGAGGCGCAGTTGGTACAGGCGGCGGCGCAGCGCGGCGTGCGTGTCTACCCCATCCGCCCGCTGTACCTGGATGGCGGCCGCACACAGACGCAACCTGCTGTGGCGGGCTTGGTGATGGGCTATGCGCTGCTGGAGCAGCCAGAGATTGAGCGGGGTGTGCAGCGCCTGGCCGAGGCGCTGAAAAGCCTGGCCTAGTTAGAAAGGGTCAAGCATCCCATTGCAGGCAGCGCATGCTGATGGTGCCGGACTGAAAGCCCTCGAACACCTGGCGCGCCGGGCCGCTGCCATGGGCGGCGCCCAGCGCATACAGCAAGGGCCAGTAGTGGTCGGGCGTGGGCACGGCCATCTTGACGGAGGCATGCAGCTGCTGGTACTGCAGCAAGGCGGCATCGTTGCCGGCCAGTAGCGCCTGCTTGGCGACCTCGTCAAACTGCTGCGCCCAATCACGGGCGGCCATCAGCCCATCGGGTGCGCCGCGCACCGTCGCGCGCAGGTTGTGCACGATATTGCCACTGCCGATGATCAGCACGCCTTGCTCGCGCAAGGCGGCCAGTTCCTTACCCACCGCATAGTGGTAGGGCGCGGGCTGGTTGTAGTCGATGGAGACCTGGAACACGGGCACATCGGCCTTGGGGTAGAGGTGGTGCAGAACCGTCCAGGTGCCGTGGTCCAGCCCCCATTGGTCCGTCAGCTGCGCCTGGCCGCTGCGCACCAGCGCAGCCGCCTTGGCCGCGAGCACGGGGTGGCCCGCGGCGGGGTACTGCATCGCATGCAGATCGGCCGGAAAGCCGGAGAAATCATGGATGGTGGCGGGCTTGTCGTTCAGCGTCACCCCCGTGCTGCCCCGTGTGAGCCAATGGGCCGACACCACCAAGATGGCGGTGGGCTTGGGCAAGCTGCTACCCCAGCGTTGCAGATGCTCGGTAAAGGGATTGGCGCTGATGGCATTCATGGGGCTGCCATGGCCGATAAACAGCACCGGCATTTTTTTTGGCTGCTGTTGGCTGCGGGCCAGCGCCTCGCCCATTGGCAGCAGCGCAGCCATCACGGCAGACAGGCTGCCGGACATAACCAGGGAACGACGTGACAACATAGGGGTGAACACCAAAAACAACGGGGCCGCTGTCAGAGGCGGCCCCGGGGCACAAGTTCCGTCGCAGCCACCAAGAAAAATGCAGCGCTTGCCGATCGGCATGCGCTGCATGGGCTTGGGAAGCTCAGGCGGTCAACGCATCAGATGCTGGCGTTGTCGATCACAAAGCGGTAGGCCACATCGCCGCGCAGCATGCGCTCATAGGCCTCGTTGATCCCGTCCGCCTGGATCAGTTCGATGTCCGCCACAATGCCGTGCTCGGCGCAGAAGTCCAGCATCTCCTGCGTCTCAGGGATACCGCCAATCAGCGAACCGGCCAGGCTGCGGCGCTTCATGATCAAACCAAACACGCCGGGGGACGGATGCGGGGTCGAAGGCGCGCCGACCAGGGTCATCGTGCCATCGCGCTTGAGCAGGTTGAAAAACGGGTCCAGGTCATGCGGGGCAGCGACCGTGTTCAGGATGAAGTCCAGGCTCTGCGCATGGGCAGCCATCTCATCGGCATTGCGCGAAACCACCACCTCGGCAGCACCCAGCGCCTTGGCTGCGTCGCGCTTGGATTCGGAGGTGGTGAAGGCCACCACATGGGCGCCCATCGCATGCGCCAGCTTGATGCCCATGTGGCCCAGGCCACCAATACCCACCACACCGACCTTGTGGCCCGGCCCCACACGCCAGTGGCGCAGTGGCGAATACGTGGTGATGCCCGCGCACAGCAGCGGTGCGACAGCAGCCAGTTGCGCCGCGGGGTGGCTGACCCTCAGCACATAGCGCTGGTGCACCACAATGCTTTGCGCATAGCCGCCCAGGGTGTGGCCCGGCGCATCGGCGGTGGGGCCGTTGTAGGTGCCCACCATGTGGTTGCAGTAGTTTTCCAGTCCCATACCGCAGTCCGCACAGTGCTGGCAGCTGTCCACAATGCAACCGACGCCAACCAAGTCACCCGGTTTGAAATCAGTCACCTCGGAGCCTACTGCTGCCACCTCGCCGACAATCTCATGCCCCGGCACACAGGGGTAGAGCGTGCCCGCCCATTCGGAGCGCACCTGGTGGATATCCGAGTGGCAGACGCCGCAATAGGCAATGCGAATCTGCACATCCTTGGCGCCCGGCGTGCGGCGCTCGATGTCAATGGCTTCAAGAGGTTGGTCACCCGCGTGGGCGCCATAGGCTTTGACGGTCATGATGAAGGTCCTATTCCGTTCGTGGAGGTCACCGCATGGCACAGGCTGGGCGGTGCGAGCTGGCAGATGCATGGGGTGTTGCCGACATGCAGAGGCATCGGCAGCGACGCGGGCATGAAGGCGCGTTCATCTTACGCCGCTTGTATGGCAAATTGGCTCAGGGGCGGGCAGCAATCGCAGGAAGGTTTGCGCTGCCCCAAAATACGCCGATTGCCCTTTGACGCTTATGGTTATTTGCGAATAGTTCTCATTTGCGAATATCATAGCCCCCAAGGACCAGCGATTGCCGCCGTTCCTTGTTTCATCGTGGGGCGACCTACTGGGTCTTTACTCCAGTGGTCGTTTTTGCTAGCCAGCGGTTCTCCATGTAGCCAGGCATTTTTTTCACGTTGAAGCTTTACGGCCTCTTGGCGTTCTCAGCCAAAGCCCGTCTGATACGACCTGCACGGTCAAATGCTTGGATATAGGAATGCGCGTCTCTGCGCCCCAAGCGCTCCGCTCTTCGACTTCTCCATCACGCAGCAGATGCCCGCTCACGCATCTCAGAAAATTCCCCTACCGCAGTTCGCCTTAGCTCACCCACAGCACTTCCAACTGCTGCCTGGCCTGCGCCACTTCCAGCATCACCTCATCCCCCTCCGCCTTGCCCAGCAAGGCCTTGCCCAAGGGCGCTTGGCTGCTGATGACCTGTATGGACTCAGCACCGATGACCAGCTTCATATTGCCCCCTTCAGGGCCGAGAAAGATCAGTTGCTGTTTCTCGTCCGCACCCAGCAAGCAGACCAGCGCGCCCAGCTGTATGCCTTTGCTGGCGCTATAGGGCTGTGGGCAGAAAAGCCGCCAATGGACCATCGCCTGGCGAATGGCCTCTGCGCGACGCGCCTGGCCCGTCGCCAGGTAGGCAGCTTCCAGGCCCAAGGTGTCGTACTTGTTTTCAGCAATATTCTCTTCATGCGTCGCGGCCTCATGCGCAGCGCTCAAGGCCTGCTCGACCTGCAACAGGTCCGCCGCAAGCTGTTCCCGCACCTGCCGCTGCAACAAGGATTTATCTACCATGAAAAATTGGCCTCTTGAACAAGTTGGGGGGACTGATTATGAATGGTCCCTGCCAGCTTGCGTTTCAGCGACATGCCGAGCACCAGAGCCTGAGACTGACAATTGATCGGCCACGCACGCATTGATAAACGATACGACCTGAAAGCCCAGGTAACGCTAACCTGTCTCCAGGTGCTGCAAGAGATGCCTCCTGACGCCCCCGCAATGCGAGAGGTCCAGGGCTGAATCTGGGTTCAACTAGGCAATCCGCGCCTGCTTTGCTAGCAAGACGGCGCACAGCAACGCCCAATAGCGCCAATAAAAAAGCCACACAGCATCAAAAATGATAGCTGTGCAGCCAATGAATCTGGTAGGGCGTGAGGGACTTGAACCCGCGACCAAAGGATTATGAGTCCTACCAACATGGCTAAATTCTGGCAAATATAGGATACGTCTGCAATCAAGTGCAAGCCATAACTTATTGCTAAACAATAAAAAACTATCCTAAGCTAATCCTTTGGTCAATTACCCTCATCCGCTTAAATTCTGGCAAAATTCTGGCAAATTCCTAAAGAGACCAGACCATGCCCACCGTTGCCAAGCCCGCTTCCAGCCCGTCAGCAGCCCTCAAAGCGATGACCGAAGGGGAGACCATCACTCTGACCAAGATCGAACCAGCGGGTGCACTACAGGCCCGCAACGGTAAGAAGGGCATCATCTTTTTCTGGCGCTACAGCCAAGGCACCACAAGCCAGCGTCTGCCCATCGGCCCTTATGACCCAACACCAGGGCACGTCAACAAGCACACCCCGACCGCTGCGGGCTACTCGATAGCAGCAGCCATCAAAGCCGCCGAAGCAATGGCAGTTCAACACGTCACAGCCAAGGCCGAAGGCAGTGGCATGGGTGAAATCTTGCAGCAGCAAAAGCAAGCAAAGGCTGAAGCCAAAGCCAAGCAAGAGGCAGCAGCCGCAGCAACAAAGGCCGCTGAAGTCACCTGTGGGGAAGCATGGACCGAATACCTGAAGGAGCGGGAACCTCACTGGGGCAAGCACCACCTAGCCGACCACATCCGCATGGCGAAGGCAGGGGGCGAAACCGCCAAGCGCGGAACCCGTGGCCGTGGCGTAACCATTGCTGGCCCACTGCATGAATTCCTGCCCATGCGACTACGCGACATTACCCCCCAGCGCATAGAGCAATGGGCGAAGAAACACGCGGGAGAGCGCCCCACCATGGCACGCCTAAGCCTGCGCATCGTGCGAGCATTCCTCAACTGGTGCAGCGAACACACAGGCTACGCCCAGGCAGTCACAGGCAATGCAGCGAAAAGCAAGAAAGCACGCGAAGCACTAGGCCCCGCAGGCGTGAAAACCGATGCTCTATTGCGGGAGCAACTGCCCGCATGGTTCGCTGCTGTGCGTGGCCTCAAGAACCAAACCCGAGCCGCATATCTGCAAACCATGCTGCTAACTGGCGCACGCCCCGGTGAAGTGCTGGAAATCAAATGGGACGACATCAACACCCAATGGCGGGGCCTGACCCTGCGCGACAAGGACGAATCGAAGGGTGGCATTGATGGCGTCCGAACAATTCCGCTTACGCCCTACGTTCATCACATCCTCAACAGACTACCCCGGCGCGGCCCCTTTGTCTTCGCAGGCAAAGACCCAGAGAACTACATGAGCGAAGCACACAAAGCTCTAGCAAGTGCTTGTAGCGCGGCGGGGGTGCACGTCACCATTCACGGATTGCGCCGCAGCTTCACCAGCCTGACCGAATGGCTAGAAGTCCCCGTAGGCGTGGTGGCGCAGATTCAAGGCCACAAGCCAAGTGCCACAGCAGAGAAACACTACACCGTGAGACCTCTTGACTTGCTGCGTCTGCATCATGAGCGCATAGAAAAATGGATTCTTGAGCAAGCTGGCGTGCCCCTCCCGCAAGAGTCCGGGCAAGCAATCCAACTAGTGAAAAAGGCATAGTCTCAAGACCCACATTTGACAAACCCGTCAAATTAGTTTATGCGACCTTATTGACATCAGCCAAAGTACCCGCCAGAATCATCCCATTCACCCTGTCCCATTGGGCGAGCAGCAACAGACCCATAGTGCATTGGGCATCCGGCAAGCCGTGATGTGTTGCGTCAAATCTAGCCGTGCTGGCTTTTTGGCGCACCACACCACGGCTTTTTATTTGTCGCGCCGGAAAGTTGCCAATCATGGCTATCGTTATCGTGAAAAAAACCGCAGCACCCACGCAAGCGGTTACGCCATCCCAATCTAAGCGCACAACAGGGCACGCCAAGCCCCTTCCCATTGATACATCGGCTTTGCTGAAGCCAGGTCGCTTGAAACCTGGTCACCTCATGACCCTATTTGGTATCAGCCACAGCACGCTATACGCACGCCGTGCCACTGGATTGATTCCACCGCCTGACCTTAAAGAATATGGGCGTCCCCTATGGTTCACCAGCACCATTGCCCCCTTCTTTGGCGTGAAGGAGTAACCGATGGAACCAATACCTCAAAAACCTCCCCGCCGCTTGCAAGTCAAGATCGCGGCACGTTTATGCAACACCTTACTTGAAGGCTCCGGCCTGTGCGTGAGGGACTGGCAGTTACCCGGAACAAACCCATTGCCAAAGCACAAGAGATTCACTCTCGAAACCACAGATGGCGACGATTGGGAAGCTATATCCGACATTTACGCCCTGCATGCGCAGCTATTGGCAGATGAAGAGAAGAAGGCATAGACAGCTTAGGGATGAAAAAATCCCCCGGCATCACTGCCGAGGGAAACCGTTCCAACAATCGAAGGACAAGCCGCAGAAAGCGAACTACGGCGATCGAATTGTGAATGCTGGCACGCCTCCGAACAATAGCACCGCCTCTCGTTCTCAAAACGGATTCTCCTAAGTACATAAGAGTGATAACCGTGAGAACGGGCATAAAAACAACGCCTTGGATTTAGTCCAAAAAGCACCGTTTCCATACTAAAGAAGCCGCTATGCCTCAACTTCAGTCAGCAGGACTACAGGAACTCTTGAGAACCGACCCTGAGAACGGGGGCACCTATCGGGCACGCTATAACAGTGCTCTTACCCTTGTTGAAACACGCTCTATCACTGAGCTACGGGAGTCAAGCAATCTACTCAAGAGGGAGTATTCATCTTGGAAAAATGCCAAGCACCGAGCGAAAGGACTTCACCCAGCCATATCCGACTTCAAGGAGTTCATTCGAGTGCATGGCCCAATGCCAGATGATGGGGAATGGTCCCTCGACAGAATTAACCCTTTAGGGCCATATTCACCGCCTAATATCCGATGGCTTGACCCTCTTGGACAAACACGGAATCGCACCAACACACTTATTCTGAATTTTTATGACAAACAGATATACCTGAAGGATGCAGCATTAGTGCTCAATATGTCATATGGCTCGGTGTACAAGATGTTTAGCCGCAACCCTAAAGAGCTTTTTTCTTTGCTAGAAAAAGAGTCTTATGCAATGCAATATGACTTCCCTGATGAATTCAAAGAAGAGCTAGAAGCCTCGTATGCAAATAACGTCCACAACCTGATGCGCCTCGATTGGATTCTTGAGTATGCATATATAGAAATGATGCGATTTGCGGGTGAAATTGAAGATACACCCCATGATTACCTTCTAAAGGAGCAGCACCGCAATGCAGTTAGCGTTTATCGGCACGCCTATGCATTCAAGCAATGGGCACATGAGCAACGAAGAAAGAAAATTTCTCACGCGCTAGACGTAAGAACCGCAGGCCCTTTGCCAGACTGGGAGTTAGAAACACTTCAATTTACCCCAACACCACCACCAGAATATTCCTACCCTATCGGAAATTGATTGCAGACTTATCCTACGCTGCATCTACCGTTGAATATGCTTCTTTATTTAACCGACTTCAAATAAAATACATTACTTCAACACCTTGAAGGATGGTCATTTATGAAAATAAAAACTTCGATGCGCCGCCTGGAAAACGCACAAGTTAACTTCATTTCGTTAGTTTCTCGCGGGGCAAACCGAATTCCATTCCGCATTCTCAAATCAGAAGGAGAAAATAAAATGCTCGACCTGACCCAACTGCGCCACGCATTCAAGAGCGAAGCCGCACCGCCCAAGCCCACAGGCAAGGGCTACGCCCATATCCTGAAGGCCAATCCATTCCGCGCCAGCAAGGCCCCTGAGACTGTGGCGAAGGCAGCGACAGCACCGCAGGCAGTGAAGGCGGCATCAGCACCAAGCCAGCCAGCGCAGCAAGCCCAGCAGCGCCAGACTGAGCGGGAACCAATCCAAGAGGAACAGCCGCGCCAGCAGCTCGCACCGCATCAACCCCTACACGCCACACCAGCGCCGCGCCGCGCTGGCAACGTGCCGAAGCAGCCCGCACCCGCACGCGATACGGTCACCCTCAAGGAACTGCGGGGCGCGATCGACAACGCCCTGGCCTTCAGCAAGAAGCAAGTCGCACAGGAACAATTCAACTCACAGCGTAGTGCCTTTAGCCAGATCGCACCGACACAGCCACACCACGTTGGGCGCGGTGGCGCTGGAGATGCGTGGGCGCTTCGCAATCATGGTGCTCAACTGGCCGTGCAGCTTCTGGGAGGCACAGACAAACCCTTGCCAGCTAACACCGCTTTACGACCCTATAGCGCTGCGGGCAGCAAGGCATAACAAGGATGCTCAGGGGTAGGCAGCATCACACCATACGCGCCTATCCCTGCCCCTCTCCAGCCTGACAAACAGCCGCGCTAATCCAAAACAGGGGAACGCTAATCCACAGGTTGAAGTATCCAGAACAAAAGTGTAGCTATGACCGTCGCCTATTCCAATCCCAGCCCGCAAAAACTCTTGTCAAATCGCCAGATAAAAGCCGTGATAGCACTGGCAGAAGGCATGACTCAGGCAGATGCAGCCAAGTTTGCGGGCACCAGTCCCCAGACAGTCACAGCATGGATGCAAGACCCCGCTTTCCATGCCCGCCTGGAGAACGAGATTTACTCTCGTAGCCTGGATGACGCAGCTTTCCACAAGCACCTACGTCGCAAGGCAATGCGAGTGTTCACGGATAGCCTCAACTCTCCGAACCAATCACAACGCCTGCGGGCAGCAAAGGAAGTTCTGGCTCGCATCCCTCCAAATCCCGAGGAGGAAGAAGCCGCCCTGAACAGATATATCATTGAATCCGTAATGGCAACCGAGCACCACGGCTTCTAAATTTCATCTCGCACTTGCAATCAATTGCATGGGGGAGTCAGTAGTCATGATGCGAGGCTTCGCAGCCAGACCCCAAACCTACACGAGAGGTTAGACCGCTAATCAATCGTCAATAGCTCTGGCTCCGGCACTGAGATAAGGGGCCTTGTTTACGAGGTGGAGTTATCCCCGCTGGATGACCTGCGATAGAAGCAGCTTTCCAGCACCGAAGCCCCTTACAAGCCGAGCTTCAAGAACTGGCTATGTCTGCCTTGGCTATCGGATCAATTTTCCGCACTGCCACATTAGGCGTACATGCCTCTATGGCTAGACTTCCATGTGATCAAGCCAATCTTTGAGAATTGTTCTGATCAAAAGTAGCACCAGAAGAAGCATTACACCTGCAAAAGCAGCTAGTCCTACGCATATTAGCAATGCCCACCACTCGGGAATAAGACCTATCGTGACTTGGCTTGCAGAAGCACATAGGCTTGAGGTGATTGCAATAAATAAAACTTTACTAAGATTGCGAACAGGGCCATAGTGCGATAAATTTGGGTTGATTTTTCGCCTTTCGGCCAGCTTGCTTTTGTAAGATTCGCTGTCAAAGACATTCTCCTTGAATTTAACAACAATGAATACCTTTAAGGATAGCAAAAAACTGCCAACCGTCAGCAAACCGGAGAAAAGAATAGAACGAATTTTTTCGTCATAAAAATGAATTGCCTTTACTGAATCGGGAGTAAAAAAAATGACCGCACCCAAAATCGCCAATGCGGCAAAAATGGATGCAAGAATCATTTTATTCATGGCCGAATCGGCACTTCAATAATGTGCTTATTGGTATCGCAAGCTTTTAACAGCTCTTGAGCAACCCAAGAGTCGTGAAAAGATGATAAGTTCAAATCATTTAATTGAGCAGCAACTTCATCAAATTCATATTCACCAAAATTGTCTGGATTGTCGAGAATTGAGAGGTACTGTGGATTTCCGTCTGCGTCAACACCCTCAACCTTGCCCCGTTTAGCCTCGCCCGTTCTTACAAAATTCGCAATGGCGCCTGCAGCAAGCTGTGTGGGCGTACCCGCTAGAAAACCAATCCGAGTTGATCTAGCGCGAATGTAATTTTCTAAAGGTCGGAACTCATTCTCTGTCACATAGGGCGTGGAAAGAAGATATTCAAATGCCTTTACTTTTTCAAACTCTGCAATTAGGGCTTCGAGCGCTTCTTGGCGAACAAGTTGAGTCCACTTGAATCGTCCAGAGTTTTTTCTTTCGATTTTTGCTCTGTTTGCTGCTATTTGCTCTGCTTTGGGGAGTGCGGCAAACGCATCATCTATCTTTTGATCTTTGAATAGGCTGAAGCTTTTTCGAGCCAGTTCACAAAAACTGGGGACACTGCAGGATTGGTGATAATGTTGATAAAGGCCTGCGCCAGTTTTTTTATTAATAACAAAGAAGTTGAAGTCCATGAGGCCAGAGTCTTGACCTAGATCATTCACTCGAACTACAACCCCAGCTCCGTCATTGATCAGTTGGCAAAATCTACGCTGATCTTTTACGGTTACAACCAAGCCAATTCGGTAATTTGCATTAATTGCATCGTTGATTAGAAGGAGTCTTTGTCCCTGAATCACTGCACCAATGTTTGGCGGGTTATTATGAAGGTGAGAAGCCCATTGATCGAGGGTTAGGTTTTTGCTGACCGCCTCGAAGGTAAATCCAAAGAACCGAACTTTCATCCCACTCCTCTTGGTAACTAATATTTGGATGCAGTGTACCGCCAGGGGCGAACTATGGCTAGACATCGTGTTGCCCTAACCAGCGGGCATGGAAGTTCACTAGGGCCGCTCGGGCCTACGAGTGACAGTCACCCCGCCTCCGAAAAAGGGCAAGGCGATTCGGTCTAACTTCGCTTTTTCACGCGATCCCGGCAAAGGGTTCGTGCCGCGCGGCGCTTGGCTGCAGCCATATTCTGCAATCAATTGCACACTACCTTGACACACTACTTGAAGGCTGTCCGAGCCTCTTGCTTGAAACCAATCTCGCAAGATCGAACGCAAGCATTGCCCGTCTTTCGCTCCTCCGCAACCTTGTCGCAGCCCTCCCGCATGACATCAGAGGCCATCACGTCTGAATTTGCCATCTTAGAGAAGTTCGCAACATACACACCTGCTAAAGCCTTGCCTCGATAGAAGCATTGATCCGGAGCGGATGCTTCGGCTTTTGCCTCTGCCTTCTTTCCATTGGACTGTACCGTCACAGCTTTTCGCGCTGCACTCGATGCGGCATCCTTGTCTTTTTTCGGCAAGACGGCGGCCACAACACCGATGGCGAACACGATCAGCAGCCACTTGCCGACGCCGCCCTTGGGCTTTTTCTTCGCGGGTGCCGCTGCCCCACAGTGTGGACAAGTTCTCGCCTCTGTGCTGACCTGGTTAGAGCATTCTTTGCACGTTGTCATTGCCATATTTTTGTTCCTTCCCATTTTGCAGTATATATACGGAATTCTGTAGCGTATCACGGTTGATCCTTGCTTAATATTTTGAGCAAGCAACTTGGAACCAGATCAGGCATTCGGGCAGGCGCTGCGCAGCCTGCGAACAAAGCGGAAGTGGACGCAGACCGACTTGGCGCTGCGGGCTGACGTTGACCGCAACTATGTGTCCTTGATCGAGCTTGGCCGCAACAGTCCGAGCGTGCGCCTAATGTTCCGACTGTGTGACGCCCTCGACATTACCCCCTCTGACATGCTTAAAGATGTAGAACGCCGCATCAGCGTGCTGGCGAAAGCTCGTCAAGCTTTTGAAGATTGACCTCTACTTCGATCAGATTAGTCGTCCTGCAATTGATTGCACAGGATAATTGAGTACCTGCAACGGGTACCACAAAGGACAACATAAGCGCTTCGATTGATCCGCCTATGCAGGCCACGCTAACGAGGGAAGATGCCTGCACTTGTTCCTGAGCTTGTCAACATGGCAAGCGACCCAAACGTATCCACTACTGACTTGCTACGCCGCTCACTCGTTGTCGCTCATCGCCTCGCAGTGCCTGAGCTTGTGGACTGGATAACTTTTGAACTTGATGGATTCAGGGGAAACCCAATCCCCCCGTATCGGGAGATTATCGGGAGACCTCAAGTGCTAAACCCGCTTCAGGGATATCAGCCGTTAATGTTTCCGGATGTGAAGTGGACAACCTTATTTTCGAAAATCAAAATTAAGCAATCGCTTCCCGAGTTGGAACAATTGGCCAAGAGTGAGACCGGTGTCAGAGTGAATTATTCCGCAGAACTCGAACATAAGTTACGAGAGAGCTTAGCCATCCCTCTGACGCCATCCGTGGCCATATCCACGGTACAAATTTACGGGATAGTGGAGCAAGTACGAAGCCGAATCCTGAAGTGGGCGTTAGACCTCGAAGTGCGCGGCATTATCGGTGAAGGCATGTCCTTCACGCCACAGGAGAAACAAGCAGTGCAACAGCAACACTACCACTTTGGCGACGTATCAGGATCACAAATTCAGATCAGTTCCAGCGGGTCAACCCAGACCCAAGCAAACACTCAGTGCACCGACATTGATGCCTTGAAGGGCTTGATGCAGGCTTTGGGGGCAGTACTTGTGAATGCCAAGGGCGATACAGCCGATGAACTGCGGGCGGAACTTGCAACCCTAAAGGCGCAGGCTGAGTCCCCCAAACCTAAGTGGGAAATCATCAAAGCCACGGCACGAAGCATCAAAACCGTTGCTGAGGGGGCAGGAGGCAGCATCCTTGCCGGGCTGGCGCAGCCACACATGGCAAATTTGCTTGCTCTTGCCGGGTAGCGACGGCTCTGTCAGACACCCTTGCAATCAATTGCAAGAACGACCTGGCCTAAAGGGCCAAGCAGGCTGCTATCCAAGAGGATGCGAAACTATTCCGCAGCTTGGGCCTGTAGACCGTCGCGCATAGAGTTCACCATACGCCGGTTATTGAAGGGGCACGCAGAATAAGCGGCTTTGGCTGCCCGTGACTATCACCCATCATCATGTCCTTGAGACGCTTAGGCGGGCGGCGATGCCATGCCTTACATAACTCGATCAAATCAAAGGTGCCAGCCGGTTGAAAGTCTAGGAGTGTTTCCGTCAACACCCGATCATGCTGAAGGTAGAACTCCCCTGCATGCTGAATTTCTCCAATGCTTTCCTTGGCATTTTCCAGGCGCTTTTGCAGCATCTGCCGGGGCACTGCCCGCGTGTAGCCATCCTCACGCATCGCAACACCCATGATCGGAGCCATGAAGTCGATGAGCCAGCCGTCACATTCCACCCACGCATGGAATGCGTCACTGTCACTCTGACCAACGTCATTCAGATTGCCATACACAGCAACATCAGCTGATGCCTCATTGATCATCATTGCAAAACATCCAGCACTGAGGGTGGCGGGCAAATGATAAGTGTCCCGAAGGATCAAAGTCCCCACCGTAGCAAAGAGCAGGCACGCACGATGCGTTACCGCGACCTCGGTTGCATGAAGCACGCTATAGACAACTTCGTAGATACGCTGGTAGTCGGGCAATGGCAGCAATGGACGCATGGTAGGGGTTCCGCTAAAAATCTGGCAAATTTCTGGCAAAAAAATCCATCAACGACAAATAAGAAAAAGCACCTATCGCGTACCCGCAATAAGTGCTTGATTCATTTCTGTATTTTGGTAGGGCGTGAGGGACTTGAACCCGCGACCAAAGGATTATGAGTCCTCTGCTCTAACCAACTGAGCTAACGCCCCGGCACCACCACTTGCCAGGATCTCCGGCGAGTGAAGCTTTGCATTCTAGCGTTTATTTGGGATGGCTCAGCGCGTTGGAGACGAGCTTTGAGGTGATTCCAACGATCTGGATCATCTTCTCGTAGGGCATGCGTTTGGGTCCGATGACGCCCAAGGTGCCGACCACTTTGCCGTTGACCTGGTAGGGGGTGCTGACGACGGACAGCTCCTCGACAGACAGCAGTTGGCTCTCGCCACCGATGTAGATCTGCACGCCTTCGGCGCGGTTGGAATTTTCCAACAGGTGCAGGATCTGCGTCTTTTGCTCAAACAGGTCAAATGCCCGGCGCAGGTTGGTCATGTCGTTGCTGAAATCGCTGACGGCCAGCAGGTTGCGCTCGCCGGCAATCACCAGCTCATGCGGGGCTGCTTCGCCGTCCTCCTCGACATTCACGGCCGCCAGCATCAGCGCGGCAATCTCGTCGCGCAGGCTGTCGACTTCCTTGCGCAGCAGCTGGCGTACCTGCTCCATCGCTAGGCCAGCGTAGTGGGCGTTGAGGTAGTTGGCCGTCTCGATCAGCTGGCTTTGGGAATAGTCGGACTCGGTGAAGATCACCCGGTTTTGCACATCGCCCTCGGGGGAGACCAGGATCAGCAGGATGCGCTTTTCGGACAGCCTCAGAAACTCGATATGGCGGAAGGCCGAGCTTTTGCGCGGCGCCTGCACAACGCCAACAAACTGCGACAGCTCGGACAGCACGCCAGCCGCACTCGTAATCACCTTTTGTGGCTGCTCCGGCGCAATCTCCGCCGACACCACCTGGTCCGGATCAACCGTCAGCATGGTGTCGACAAACAGGCGGTAGCCCTTGGCGGTGGGGATGCGGCCGGCAGAGGTGTAGGGGCTGGCTATCAGACCCAGGCCCTCCAGGTCGGCCATCACATTGCGGATGGTGGCTGGGGAAAAATCGAGCCCCGGCGCCTGCGTGAGCGCACGGGAGCCCACCGGGTGGCCATCCGCTATATAGCGTTCCACCAAGGTTTTGAGCAGCAGCCGGGCACGGTCATCGAGCATTGGCGCATTTTATCCGCGTCCCGCCCGCCGATAGCCGCGCAGGGCAGAGATAGCGGGTAAATGCGAGGCCAAAGCACCCGCTCGCAGTGCCCACCCGCGACAACTTCTTGCAGCGCATCGTCACAAGATCCTACAAATCGTATTGAAAATCATTCCAATCTATACTCGCGCCTTTTCTGGCGGTGCTGCGGCTCGCAAACTGCGCTGCATGGCGCGCGTCGAATCTGTTGATCCCCTGTGGTTGCACACTATTACCGAGAGTTGCTGAGGTTCCTGCAAAGGGCCGTCAAGGATCGCGACATGGCGGCCGACCTGGCCCAGGAGAGCTATGCCCGGGTGCTGGCGGTGCAGCAATCGGGCGAGACCATTGCCGAGCCCCGGGCGTTGCTCTACCGCACGGCCCGCAACCTGGTGATTGACCAGCACCGGCGCGATGAAGTGCGTGGGCCCCATGCCTCGCTCGATGATGATGGCGATGAGGCGCTGGCCGACCAGATGGCCGGCCCTCAGGCCTGCGAGCCGGAAGCGGCCGCCATGTCGTCGCAATCGGTGGCAGCGATGCTGGACACCATTGCTGCGCTACCCTTGCGCTGCCGCGAGGCCTTTATGCTGCATAAATTCGATGGGCTGTCCCAGGCCGAGGTAGCCCAGCAGATGGGCATTTCGCTGACCATGGTGGAGCGGCACATCAAACTGGCGCTGCAAGCCTGCCGGGCCTGCCAAAACCAGCAGCAAACGGGCCAGCCCCGCCGCAAAGCAGAGGATGGCCGATGAACGCTGCCCCGCTGCTCCGCCCCATGACTCATCAACGGGCTCCGCTTTCAGGTAGGCTCTCGCACTGCCATGACTGACCACACCCTCGCCCCACCCCACAGCGACCTGGATGACCAGGCGCTGGACTGGTTTGTGCGCTTCAGCGCTGCGCCGGAGCAGCTGCGCGCGGATGCGGGCTTTCAGGCCTGGTTGGCCGCCCACTCGGACAACAGCGCAGCCTTTGCGCGCTGGCAGGCAGACTGGCGCCAGCTTGATGCCCTGCCCGCTGACGGCATCGCGCAGCTGCGCCAGCAACTGGCCCGCGACAAGGCAGCGGCCAGCCCGCCAGCCACTGCCGCCCCGGCCCGCCGCTGGTGGCAAGGCGGGGCTGCAGCCTGGCCGCAGACCGCGCTGGCCGCCGTTTTGGTCTGCGCCACCGGCGGCGGTGGCTACCTGGCTTGGGATTACTGGCAGCAGCAGCCGGTGTTTGCGCAAAGCTTTACCACCCAGCGCGGCCAGCTGCTGAATGTGCAGCTGCCCGATGGCAGCGAGATGCGGCTGGACACCGCCACCCAGGTGCAGGTCACGCTGTACCGCCAGCGCCGTGAAGTGCGGCTGCCCGAAGGCCAGGCCGTGTTCCATGTGCAAGCCGACAGCGCCCGGCCCTTTGCGGTGCTGGCGGGCAACACCCAGGTCACCGTGGTGGGCACCCGCTTCTCGGTCCGCAACACCCTGGGCCAGCCGGTACAGGTGGCTGTGGAAGAAGGCCGGGTGCAGGTCGCCCCTGCTGCCACCGCGCCCCACCCAGGGCCCACCGTGCTGCTGGCTGCCGGCGAGCAGACCAGCGCCGATGCCGATGGCCAGATCCAGCCCGCCGCGCCGCTGGCCGCCAGCGGCATGGCCCCCTGGCAAGAGGGCCGCGTCAGCTTTGACAACCTGCCGCTGGGCCAGGCGCTGGCCGAGCTGGAGCGCTATGGCCCCACGGGCCTGGTGCTGCGCGATCCGGCTGTGGCCGCCTTGCGTTTGACGGGCAGCTTTATGCCCAACAACTCCGCCTACTTCCGCAAAGCCCTGCCCAAGGTACTGCCTGTGCAGCTGCAAAGCCATGGCGAGCAGACAGAAATAGTGGCCAAGCCCTGAGCGCCGGCCGCCCAGCGCGCGGGGTCCGCATCTAGGTCATCGCCCGAGCGAAGCATTTATTAAAAATATTTTTCTGAGCCAGGTTGGGGTTTTGGCGGGCGAGCCGTCTACCTGAGAAGGATTCTTATTCATTCGTCTCTGGAGATCGCCTGCATGTCCCGCCTTCCCTTCCACCCCTTGCCGCTGGTTGTTTCCTTGATGCTGGCTGGGGCCACCGCCCAGGCCCAAACTCCCGCAGCCGCTGCACCGGCAGTGGTTGATATCCGCATTGCCGCACAGCCGCTGTCGCAGGCGCTGGACACCCTGGCCCGCCAGGCCAAGCTGGAGCTGATGGTGCAGCCGGCGCTGGTGCAGGGCAAATCCGCACCCGCTGTGCAAGGCCGGCTCAGCGCACGCCAGGCGCTCGACCAGTTGCTGGCCGGCAGCGGCCTCTATGCCGAGCTGGAAGGCAATGCCGTCATCGTGCGCCGCCTGGATGCCGGCGCCCAGAACCTGACCTTGGCGCCCGTGGTGGTGACTGCAACGGCCGAGCAAAGCGCCAGCACTGAACAGACGGGCGCCTACACCAGCCGCGCCGTGACGGTGGGCAAGGGCACGCAGTCGCTCAAGGACATTCCACAGTCCATCAGCGTGGTTACCCGCCAGCTGATGGATGACCAGAACATCACCTCGGTGTATGACGCGCTGGCCAGCACCACCGGCATCACCTTGGCGCAAAGCCCGCAAGGCGGCAAGTACATCTACTCGCGCGGCTTTGACTTGACGACCGTGCAGTACGACGGCGTGCCGCTCAACCGCGGCATCTACGGCCGCGCCAGCAACTACTCGGCGAGCATGGTGATGATCGACCGCGCCGAGGTGCTGCGCGGCGCCGCCGGCCTGCTGCAGGGCGAAGGCAGCCCGGGCGGCGCCGTCAACCTGGTACGCAAGCGCCCGCTGGACAGCGACAGCACCTCGGTCGAAGCGCGTGCGGGTTCCTGGGACCGCTATGGCGTTCAGTTCGATGCCAACCGGTTGCTGAATGCCGATGGCTCGCTGCGTGGCCGGCTGGTGGTGGACCATGAGGACCAGCATTCCTTCATCGACTATGTGAACCGCCGCAACACCTCGCTCTACGGCACGCTGGAGTACGACCTCTCGCCCGACACGCAGATCAATATCGGCGCCAGCTCCGAAGAGGTACAAGGCCGCCCGTCGATGAACGGGCTGCCGCGCTACACCACGGGCGCCGATGCGCAGCTGCCCCGCTCCACCTTTCTGGGTGCCACTTGGAACCGCCAGAAATCCACCAACCGCGGCGTGTTCTTTGATGTGGCCCACCAGCTCAATGAGGACTGGAAACTCAAGGTCGCCGGGCTCTACATGAAGGAAGAGCACGACATGAAGTACGCCGGCGTCAACCGCGCCATCAACCCGGCATTAATGCAGAGCGCCAACATCGTCGCGCACTCCACCGCCGAGCTGGAAACCAGCGGGCTCGATGCGCATATCACCGGCGGCTTCTCGGCGCTGGGCCGGCGCCATGAGCTGATCAGCGGGCTGAACTACACCCGCACCACCAACGACACGGTCTACGGTTTCAAAACCAACTACAACATCTTCAACCTCGGCAGCTATGACCCGGACATGCGCGAGCCCGATGATGCCGAGATCTACTCCGGCACCCGCGAGGCGCGCCAAGGCCTGGCCCGCCAGGTCGGCATCTACAACGCGGTGCGGCTGCAGCTGGCCGATCCGCTCAAGCTGGTGCTGGGCGCCCGTGTGAGCTGGTTCCACACCGACTGGGACACGGTGACCACGGGCGCCAGCCCCTCCACCTCCACCACCCAAAGCCGCGAGAACGCCAAGTTCAACCCCTATGCCGGGCTGATCTATGCGATCAATCCGCAGTGGTCGGCCTATGTGAGCTATGCCGACATCTTCAAACCGCAGACCGAGCAAAACGCCGCCGGCGCCCTGCTCAAGCCCATGGTCGGCAGCAATTACGAAGCGGGCCTCAAAGGCGAGCTGATGGACGGCAAGCTCAACACCGCATTTGCCGTGTTCCGCATCGACCAGAAAAACCGCGCCCAGGAGGACTACAGCACCAGCCCGACCTGCCGCAATGACTACTACTGCTACACCGACACCGGCGAGGTGCGCAGCCAGGGTTTTGATGCCGAAGTGAGCGGCGAGCTGCAGCGCGGCTGGAACCTGTTTGCCGGCTACACCTACAACCACACCAAGTACCTGAAGGACGTGAGCAGCGAGGGCCAGGTCTTTAGCAGCTACACGCCCAAGCACCTGCTGCGGGTCTGGAGCAGCTACCAGCTGAGCGGTGCGCTGCAGGGCTTCACGGTGGGTGGCGGCGTCAATGCCCAAAGCGCCAGCTTCCGCCAGATCGGCAGCGTGCGCGCGGTCAACAGCGGCCGTGCCGTCTGGAGCGCCATGCTCAAGTACCAGATCAACCGCCAGTGGCAGGCCACGCTGAACCTGAACAATGTGTTTGACAAGCGCTACTACAGCTCGGTCACGGCCCTCGTCAACGGCAACTACTATGGCGACCCACGCAATGCCATGCTGAGCCTGCGCGGCACCTTCTGACCTGGCTGCCGCCCCCGCGTTTATGAAAAACGGCTTTCGCCAGTCCATGGCCTGGCTGCACACCTGGTGCGGCCTGCTGTGTGGCTGGCTGCTCTGCGCCATCATGCTGACGGGCACGCTCAGCGTGTTCCGCGAGCCCATCACCCGCTGGATGCAGGACCGCCCCAGCGTTGAGGCGGCGCAGGCACCCGCCCAAGATGGGCTGCATGCGTTGGACCACGCGCTGGGCCAGGCCATGCGCCACCTGGCTGAGCAGGCGCCGCAGGCGCGGTTTTGGCGTATCGAGCTGCCAGCCCAGCCCGGCGATGCGATGCGGCTGGTCTGGCGCAGCGGCAGCAGCAACCACCTGGCCTCGCTGCACCCGGCCACCGGCGCACTGCTGCCTGGCGACCAGGGCCGCACCACCGAAGGCGGCCGCCATTTCATGACCTTCCACTACCTGCTGCATGCAGGCATGCCCGGCTATTGGCTGGTGGGCTGGGTGTCGATGTGCATGCTCATCGGTCTGGTCTCGGGCGTGGTGGTGCACCGGCGCATTTTTCAGGATTTCTTCACGTTCAGGCCGGGCAAGGGCCAGCGCTCCTGGCTGGATGCGCACAATGCCACCGCCGTCTACACCCTGCCCTTTTTGCTGATGATCGTCTACACCGGGCTGTTCATCTTCTACACCTCCTACATGCCCTGGCCCATGCGGGCGGCCTATGGCACGCAGGCCTCGGCCTACCAGCGCTTTCAGGCCGAGCTGCTGCACCAGGCCGCCGAGCCGGCCGACCGGCCCCGCACCGGCATAGCCGCCAACCTGGTGCCGCTCGGCCCTTTGCTACAGCAGGCGCAAACCCTGCTCGGCCAACCCGCCCGCATCATGGTGGTGGAGCAGCCTGGCGACCTGCACATGACGGTGCGGGTCATTGGCCGCGTCGATGAGGACAGCCAGGCGGCGCAGGGCATCCACCACCCAGCAGGCAGCGTTGCCTTTGACGGCGTGACGGGCGCGGTGCTGCAAATCCAGCACCCCAGCCAGCATGCGCGGAGCGCCACCGAGCAGGTACATGGCGTGATGGAGTCTTTGCACTACGCCCGCTTTGGGGGCTGGCCGATGCGCTGGCTGTATTTCTTCAGCGGCCTGCTGGGCACCTTGATGGTCGCGACCGGCACCGTGCTGTTCAGCGTCAAGCGGCTCCAGAAAAGCGCGCAAGAGTTTGGCCAGGCGACCCCCGCTGTCTACCGCGCCATCGAGGCCATGAATGTTGCCTCGGTGGCCGGCATTGCCGTCGCCTGCATCGCCTTCTTCTATGCCAACCGCCTGCTACCGGTGGAGCTGCCGGGCCGCGCGCAGTGGGAAATCCGCTGCTTTCTCTGGCTATGGCTGGCCAGCCTGGTCCATGCAGCGCTGCGCCCGCCGCGCCTTGCCTGGGTGGAACAACTGGCCACCGCAGCCGCCCTGTGCCTGCTGCTGCCCCTGCTCAATTTGCTCACTACGGGCCAGTTTGGGCTGCACTATGCGTTGCAAGGCGATGGGCAGCGCAGCAGCGTTGAAGCCGTGGCCATCGGCCTGGGCCTGCTGCTGGCTGCAGCCGCATGGCGCACCCAGCGCAGCAGCCGCGCCAGCGGCTCACCGCTGCGCCCTCGGCCAGCCACTCGCACTGCGAGCCCCGCACCATGAAGCACAAACCCCATCCCGTCACAGGTTGGCGCTACCGCCTGGCCGTGGCCAGCCGCGTGCTCGCAGCACTGCTGGGCGGCTATGCAGTGGCCGCGCTCATCAGCGCTGCGCTGACAGTGTTGTTGCTGCAGACCGGCATGGCGACCCGCCCCCAGGCGGTAGTCTGGACCAGCCTGCTGAGCTTTGCGTTGTATGCCGCCGCAGCCATCTGGGTGTTTGCCACGCGTTCGGCCACACGCGCCTGGACGGTGCTGTGCGCCGTGGCCGCGCCTTGCGCACTGCTGCTGTGGCGGTGGCCGCTGGGTGCTGCGTAGGCCCGCACGGGGCCAACACAGCAGCACTCTGGCCGCAGGGGCGGATGGGCAGCCGGCGCTCTGGATTTTTGCGCGCATGCAACAATCACAGGGTGGCTGCCAGGAGCGTCTGCATGCAGGCGCCAGGGCAGTTGCAGGCCTGGTCCTAGCCAGCGGCGCGGCATGCCTTTGTTAGGCAAGCGGCGACTGCCACCTGGGGCTGCTCAAGATATTCAAAAAGATTGCACCACTTTGATGATGTAATTTGCGTATGCAGTCTCGCTTTCAACACATTGCCCTGATCGGCAAACACCATGCGCCCCCCACTGCCGAGGTGCGCCAGCAATCGTATGCGGCCTTCAGCCAGATTGCCTGCTATATCGAGGCCCAGGGCGGCACGGCTTTCCTGGAAAAAGAGACAGCGGCCTTCACCGGCATGGAGCACTACCCCACGCTCAGCATGCAGGAGATCGGTGAGCGCTGTGACCTGGTGATTGTCTTGGGTGGCGACGGCACCATGCTGGGCGTGGGCCGCGAGCTGGCCCGCTACAACACGCCGCTGGTCGGTATCAACCAGGGGCGCCTGGGGTTTGTGACCGATGTGCCGCTGCAGACCTTCATGGGCCCGCTGTCGGCCATTCTGGCGGGTGAGTACGAGGAAGAAGTGCGCTCGATGATCCATGCCCGCGTGATGCGCGCGGGCGTATGCGTGTTTGAGGCCCTGGCCTTCAACGATGTGGTGGTGAACCGGGGCGGTACCTCGGGCATGGTCGAGCTGCGGGTCGAGGTGGATGGTCAGCTGGTCGCCAACCAGCGCGCGGACGGTTTGATCATTGCGACGCCGACGGGGTCGACCGCGTATGCGCTGTCGGTAGGCGGGCCCATCGTGCACCCCACGGTGCCCTGCTGGGTGATGGCGCCGATTGCGCCGCACATGCTGTCCAACCGGCCAAGCGTGATTCCGGACACGCAAGAGATTTCGATCGAGGTGGTAGGCGGGCGCGATGTGGCCGCCAATTTCGACATGCAATCGCTCGCCTCCATCCAGCGCGGCGACAAGATTTTGGTGCGCAGCGCCCCCGATAAAGCCCGCTTTCTGCACCCCCGGGGCTGGAACTACTACGCCACCCTGCGCAAAAAGCTGGGCTGGAACGAAGGGGGCATCACCCCATGAGCCTCAAACGCATTGGGCTGCGCGATTTTGTGATCGTCGAGCAGCTGGAGGTGGATTTTCAGGCCGGCTTTACCGCGCTGACCGGCGAGACCGGCGCTGGCAAATCGATCCTGATTGATGCCTTGCAGCTGGTGCTGGGCCACCGGGCCGACACTGGCTTTGTGCGCCAGGGCGCCAGCCGCGCCGAGCTGATGGCCGAGTTTGACACCCCGCCCGCGCTGGAAGGCTTTCTGGCCGACAACGACATGCCCGGCGAAGAATCGCTGCTGCTGCGCCGTGTGATCGATGCACAGGGCAAGAGCAAGTTCTGGATCAATGGCGTGCCCGCCACCGCCACCCAGCTGCGCAGCATTGCCGGGGCGCTGGTCGATATCCACGGCCAGCATGCCTGGCAGGGGCTGACCCAGCCCGAATCGGTGCGCCAGCTGCTCGATGCCTATGCCGGCGCCGACAGCACCGCCACCCAGCGCGCCTATGCGCTGTGGCGCAGCGCTGACAAGGCCTTGCAACAGGCCCGCAGCATGGAAGAAACCCACCAGCGCGAGCGTGAACGCCTGCTCTGGCAGATCTCCGAAATCGACAAACTCGCCCCCGGCCCGCAGGAATGGGAAGAGCTGAACACCCAGCATGGCCGCCTGTCCAACGCCCAGGCCTTGATGGACGCCGCCAATGGCGCCATCGCCAGCCTGGAAGGCGAAGACGGTGGCGCGCTGACCCAGGTGAACCGCAGCCTGCATGTGCTGCAGGACCAGGCCCATGTGGAGCCCGGTTTCTCGGCGATGGCCGAGTCGCTGGAATCCTGCCTCGCCCAACTCGACGATGTGCTGCGCTCGCTCAACGGCTACCTGCGCCATGCCGAGCTGGATCCGGAAAAACTGGAGCAACTCGACCAGCGGCTGGGCAGCTGGATATCGCTGGCGCGGCGCTACAAGCGCGCGCCCGAAGACCTGCCTGCGCTGCTGCAAGGCTGGCATGACGAGCTGCAGGCACTCGAAGCCTCGTCCGACATGGTGCAGCTGGCCGAGAATGCCCAGCAAGCGCAGCAGGCCTACCAAAAAGTGGCCAGTGTGCTCAGCAAGGCGCGCCAGCAAGCGGCCAAGCGCCTGTCGACCACCATCACCACGGCGATGCAGGACCTGGGCATGGCCGGCGGCCGCTTTGTGGCCCAGGTCAGCCCCGCGCGCGAGCCGCGCAGCGATGGCATTGACGATGTGGAACTGCTGGTGGCAGGCCACCCAGGCACCGACCCCAAGCCGATTGCCAAGGTGGCCTCGGGCGGCGAGCTGTCGCGCATCTCGCTGGCCATTGCGATATCGACCAGCCAGCTCGGCCATGCGCCGACCTTGATTTTTGACGAGATTGATTCAGGCATTGGCGGCGCCGTGGCCGATGCCGTGGGCCGGGTGATGCGCAGCCTGGGCCGCGACCGCCAGGTGCTGGCTGTGACCCACCTGGCCCAGGTAGCAGCGCGCGGCGACCACCATTTGCTGGTCGCCAAACAGCGCAGCAAAACAGGCACCACCAGCCATATCAGCACGGTGGCCGATGGCACACGCGTCGATGAAATTGCCCGCATGCTCGGCGGCGAGAACCTGTCTGCCACCAGCCGCGCCCACGCCCAAGAGATGATCGCCGGAGGAATGAATGACCGATAAGACTTCTGCCTCACCACCGCTGGAAGTGGTGGTCATCACCGGCATGGCCGGCTCGGGCAAGTCCGTGGCGCTGCATGCGCTGGAAGACGTGGGCTACTACTGTGTGGACAACTTTCCGCCCGAGCTGCTGCAGGCGCTGGTGGCGCTGGAGCATTGGCAGCATGGCAACCGCGTGGCCATTGCGATGGATGCGCGCAGCGCCAAGGGTCTGTACCTGGTGCCCGAGCAGCTCGACCGGCTGCGTGCCGCCGGCGCCCAGGTAAGGCTGATCTACATGGACGCGCAGCGCGATACGCTGATGCGCCGCTTCTCCGAAACCCGCAGGCGCCATCCGCTGACCAACGAAAAGCTGCAGGAAGGCCCACGTGCGCTGGTGCAGATGATCGAGGAAGAGCGTGCGCTGCTGGCCGACCTGCGCGAGCAGGCCCATGTCATCGACACCAGCAATATGCGCGGCTCACAATTGCAGGCCCACATCAAGGACTGGATCCAGGCGCCGCAATCGAGCCTGACCCTGCTGTTCCAGTCCTTTGGCTTCAAGCACGGCATCCCCATCGACAGCGACTACATGTTCGATGTGCGCATGCTGCCCAATCCCTATTACGAGCCCGAGCTGCGGCCCCACACGGGGCTGGAGGCACCGGTTGCCAACTTTCTGGCGCAGCAGCCCAAGGTGCTGCAGATGCAAAACGACATCATCCAGTTTCTGGACCACTGGTTGCCCGAACTGGTCAAGAACCACCGCAGCTATGCCACCGTGTCGGTGGGCTGCACCGGCGGCCAGCACCGCTCGGTCTACCTGGTCAATGCGCTGGCCCAGCACTTTCAAGGCCGCTGGACCACCTTGCAGCGCCACCGCGAGCTGAGCGCCAAAAAGGGCTGATCAGGCGTCGCGCAAAGCCACGCTCAGCTGGTCCACCACCGTGGCCCAGTCGGCATCGGCTGCAATGCTCTCCCGCAAAAAGCGCGCCTGCGCTGGCGACCAAAACGCAGCATCCGCCATCAGCACGGTATCGGGCAGCGGTCGGTGTGATTCGATGAACGCGCGGATCGACGCATCGTCATCGGGCAGGCCCAGTTGTTGGAACAGCGAGGAGAAGGGGTGGACAGTGGGTTCCATGGTTTTCCAAGTGAAGCAATAGAGGACGATTCAGTTTACCCCGCAGTTTTCGCGCTCGGGCTCTGCGGCTTGTCAGTCTCTGCCTCTTTCATCTCCAGGCGCAAAAAGTAATTCAGCGCCGTGCGGATCACCGCAATCGCTGCCAGCTTGCCAATCTGGTCCCAGCTGGGAGACACCGAGGTCGACAACACATCGGCTGCCAGCTGCAGCTCCAGCGCAAAGGTCAGGTAGCGGGCAAAGGTGACACGCGCTTCGCTGTAGCGCTTGTCACTGCCGGGCGAGAGTTTTTGCAGCAGCACGCGCAAGGTGGCAAACAGGCCCAGCAGGATGGCAATGGCACCCAGGCCTTCGACCAGCAGGCGCAGCCATTCCACGCCGATGCGCAGCAAATGTTCCGAATGTTCGAACATGGATCAGGGGGTGCCCGCAGGCACGGAAAAGTCGATGCACCCTAGCGGCCCATCCGATAGCGCGACATCTTTCAGACCATAAAAAAGGCAGGGCTGTGTATTGCACAGCCTGCCCTGCTTGGTGGCCGCGCCAGCATCTACTGGCGCAAAAGCCAATGCGTTTAGCGCTCGATCACCGGTGCATGCACGGGGGCCAGCACTTCGTGGCTGCCGTTGGTGCGCTGGGGGGTCTTGTGCACCATCGTGTAGGCATAGTCCACGCCCATGCCGTAGGCACCCGAGTGCTCCTTGGCAATGGCCATCACCGCGTCATAGGTCTCGCGGTTCTTCCAGTCGCGCTGCCACTCCAGCAGCACCTGCTGCCAGGTCACAGGCACCACACCGGCCTGCACCATGCGCTGCATCGCGTAGTCATGTGCTTCCTTGGTGGTGCCGCCGGATGCATCGGCCACCATATAGATCTCGTAGTCGCCTTCAAGCATGGCGCAGAGTGCAAACGTGGTGTTGCAGACCTCCGTCCAGAGACCGGCTACCACCACCTTCTTGCGCTGGTTGGCGGCCAAGCTGTCGCGCACCTTCTGGTCATCCCAGGAGTTCATCGACGAGCGCTCCAGGATCTTGTGCTCGGGGAACACATCCAGCAGCTCCGGGTACGTGTAACCGGAGAACGAGGCACTTTCGACCGTGGTGATCGTCGTGGGCACCTGGAACACGCGGGCGGCCTTGGCCAGGCCCAGCACATTGTTCTTCATGGTCTGGCGATCCATGGATTGCACACCAAATGCCATCTGTGGCTGGTGATCAATAATGATCAGCTGGCTGTTATGGGGCGTCAGTACTTCCAGTTTGGAGGTGGTGGACATAGTATTCAATCATCAAGTTAAAAATGCGCCAAAGTATTACTCTGGCAAAGCCCGGATTGCGTCAACCCGGATATCCGGTGCGGATGCCGCTAGATTAAATGAGCCATTGTCGGTGCGCCATACCTCTTAGGTGGGAGAGACTTATCCCTCCCCAAAGCAGTTCGCTGATATTCAGCGCAACTGTGCTGCCAATGCCGCGCAAATATTCACAGAAAAAAATATCACAACGGACGATCGAAATAATCCGCAAATAATCAATCCTCGCGGAATGCATCGCCGCTGTAGATATGGCAAGCGGTGCGCACGCCAATACCCAGAACAATGAGGCTGGCAATGCCCAGCGCAACGGCGGCTACCACGGCCGTCGCAGTGCTGGGCCGGGCGCTGTAGTAGGCGAGCGAGGCACCAGCCCAGCCGCAGACCGGGAAGGTCATTGCCCACCAGCTCATGAAAAAGCTGCCATGTGCGGCATGGCGCCACAGGCTGGCCAGCAGAAAGGCGATGAACAGCGCCAGGCAGTAGAAGATGTCGCCCATCGCGCCAGCCTGGCCGCCAGTGAAAGCCATATAGGCCGACAGCCCGATGGAAGGCGGTGCCAGCAGGATGAACAAGGTGGGCATGCTGCGCTGGCCCATGGCCGGCACAAACAGCACGCGGTGCAGCACGATCGTGAAGAACGACAGCCACAGCATCAGCCCCACCGAGAAGAAAAACCAGCTGACCTCGATATAGCCCAGCGGCACGCCACCGACCGGCACCAGAATGTTGCCGACCACCGGAATGAACCAGGCGGGGGTCAGCACGTTCTCATCCTGCGGGTGCGTGATCCAGCGGCGGATCAAGGTCATCGCAAACACAAAATGCATCGCGGCGCCCGCACACCACATCACATGCGCTGCCGGCAGGGAGTAGTGGCGCAGCCCAATGGACAGCACAATGGCCGCCACCGAAATAGCCGGGAAGAAGCTGGAGCGCACCGGGTGCGCAAATTCTTCCTTCACATCCTCAAAGCACAGCAGCAGCTTGGCCAGATGGGCTACAGCCAGCACCACAAACAGCAGCACCGCCAGCACCAGCAAGCCCTGGCTGACGACCAGCGGCAAGCCAAATACCTCATGGGCCTTGGCCCAGGCATTGGCGAGGCCACCGACGCCCATCACCATGCCGAACATCGCGACCGACATATGGGCCAGCTTGGGCTTCTCTGCGGCAGGGACTGCAGCGCCAGACAGCGTGGTATCAGCCATGGGCTTGTGCCTTGCGGGCGACCGGGCCATGGAGGGCCAGGAAATGGTGCACGACGGGAGGCTCAGCGCCTTCATGGAAGGCCAGCGCTTCATCCTGCATATCGGCATCGGCTTTGGACACGCGCTGGTGCTGGCGCAAATGCTCGGCCCAGGACTCGACCATGAACCATTCGATCACGCGCTCGGTCTCGCCGGTATGCTCCGCAACGCCCCAGGCATAGGCGCCATCGCGCCGGCGCTCTCGCTCCACCCGCTGCATCGCCTGCATGAAGGCTGCCAGGTTCTTGCGCGCAATGCGGTATTCGATCTGGATCAGCACGGGGCCCCGGTCATGGGCCACCGGCTCAGCCAACATCGGCTCGGGCCAGTGGTTGGAGGCCTGCAGATCGGCCTCTCCGGTAGGCAGCTTCACCCGGTTGAACAACAGCGAAGCAATCACCAGGCCCACACCGCCCACCAGCAAGGCGGTCGGAATGCCCACCTCTTGCGCGAACAGCCCCCAGCCCAGGCTGCCGCCGGCCATCGCGCCGTTGAAGACCATCAGGTAAATGGCCAGACCTCGGCCGCGCACCCAGTTGGGCAGTACCGCCTGCGCAACCCCATTGAAGGTGGTCAACGCAATGATCCAGCCCGCTCCGAGGAACAGCATCAGCACCACCGCCACCCATTGCGCCGGCGCCAAGGACAATGCGGCCATCACGCCAGCGCTGAGCACCGACGACAGCAGCACCAGTCCATCGGCACTCAGCCGCTGGCGCAGTTTCGGCAGCAGCAACGCGCCAACAATGGCTCCCGCGCCCACGGCACCCAGCATGACACCGTAAAAGCCTGCCGTGCCTCCCAGCATGCGGCGCGTCAGCAGCGGCAGCAAGGCCCAGACCGAGCTGGCAAACAAAAAGAACACCGCTGCGCGCAGCAACACCACATGCAGCTCGGTGCTGGACCGCGCATAGCGCAGGCCCGCGCGGAAAGCGCCCAAAAACTGCTCGGACAAGCCCGAGTCGGTGGCGGGCGGCCGCTTCCAGAACAGCAGCGCCACAATCACGATCAGATAGCTGCTGACGTCAGCGCCATAGGCCATCGCAGCGCCAAAGCTGGCCACCAGCAAACCGCCGGCAGCTGGGCCGATGGCGCGCGAGATATTGATGCCCAGCGAGTTCAGCGCCACGGCATTCTTCAGGTCTTCCCGGGGCACCAGCTCCGGAACGATGGCCTGCCAGGTCGGGCCCATCAGCGCCGCGCCAATGCCGCCGACAAAGGTCAGCGCCACCAGGTACTCCACCGTCAAGGCATTGGTCTTGGACAGGATCAGCAAGGTGCCGCTGACGCAGGCCAGCAGCACCTGCACGGCAATCAGAAAGCGCCGACGGTCCAGAATATCCGACAGCACGCCAGCAGGAATGGCCAGCAGAAACACCGGCAGGCTGGCTGCGGTCTGGATCAGCGCCACTGCCGTGGGGCTGGCCGATAGCTCGGTCACCATCCAGGAGCTGGCCACGTCGCGCATGAAGCTGCCGACGTTGCCCAGGATGGCGGCCACCCAGAGCAGCGCGAACATGGAATGCTTCAGCGGCGCAAAGCTCCCAGCAGAGGAATTGTTTTTCTCAGAGGTCATAGTGTTTTCTTAGATCGACCCAGGCCACGAGCACAAAGGCCCCCACCAGGCCAAGATGCTCGAAAAAGGCGTTTTCCACCGCAAAGCGCTCGGCAGCGCCCACGGTCCAGAACGCATTGGCCAAAAAACTGGCGCACAAGGTAAAGCCCGCCAGGCCCAGCGCTGCCAGCCAGCGCCAGACCCCGCTGATCACCATCAGCGAAGCGACGATCTCCAGCGCGATGGTGGCCAGGGCCAGTGGCGCAGCCGGCGCCAGGCCAAAGTGCTGCATCTCGGCCACGGCAGCGTTGAAATCCAGCGCCTTGTTGATGCCGCCTTGCAGGTAGGCAGAGCACAGCAGCAGCAGGCCCAGGCGGTAGATCCAGGCGAACCAGACCGGCTCGCTGCGGGGCTCGGTCGCGTACATCAGATGGCCCAGCAGGCGCAGCCCAGCGCGCCCCAGAAGCTCTTGAGGTCGGCAATCGGCAGCTTGCTGCTCCAGGCCGTGGCGTGCTGGTGGCCGTGCACATTGCAGTCATTGGCACAGGCACATGCGGCGGCTATGCGCGCGGCATTGTTCAACGGCGCTCCTTCTTGGTTGCCCCAGGCACCGTAGCCACCAAAACGGCGTACTGGCGACCAGTCCGGCATGGCCAGCGGAATGGGCCGGTCGTCAAAGCGGGCAAAGTCGCCCGCGCCCCAGACCACCTTGCCACCCACCACGGTCAACAGCGCGCTGGTGTCGGCAATATCAGACTCGGCACAGGCGAAGAAGTCGCGGTCCGGCACCACCAGGTCGGCCAGCTGGCCTTCAACGATCTGGCCCTTCTTGCCCACTTCGTTGGAGAACCAGGTCACCTTCTCGGTGTACATGCGCAAGGCGGTTTCGCGGTCCAGGCAATTGCGCTGCGGGGTCAGCTGCATGCCGCCCACCGTCTTGCCCGTGACGAGCCAGGACAGGCCCACCCAGGGGTTGTAGGAGGCCACGCGGGTGGCATCGGTGCCGGCGGACACATTGACGCCCATCTCCAGCATCTTGGCCACCGGCGGCGTGGCGGCTGCGGCGCCATGGCCGTAGCGCTCGACAAAGTACTCGCCCTGGTAGGCCATGCGGTGCTGCACCGCAATGCCACCACCCAGTGCGGCAATGCGCTCGATGGAGTTCTCGGAGATGGTTTCGCAATGGTCAAAGAACCAGTTCAGGCCTTCGAGCGGAACGTCCTGGTTCACCTTCTCGAACACATCCAGCGAGCGGCTGATGGTCTCGTCGTAGGTGGCATGCATGCGCCAGGGCCAGCGGTTCTGGGCCAGCAGGCGCACCACCTCTTCCAGCTCCCCTTCCATTTCCGGCGCCATATCGGGACGCGGTTCGCGGAAGTCTTCAAAGTCGGCTGCCGAGAACACCAGCATCTCGCCCGCACCGTTGTGGCGGAAGTAGTCATCGCCCTGCTTGTATTTGACCGACTGCGTCCAACGCAGAAAGTCCTGCTTTTCTTCCTTGGGCTTTTGCGTGAACAGGTTGTAGGCCAGGCGGATCGTCAGCTGGTCCTTATCCGCCAACTCCTGGATGATCTGGTAGTCCTCGGGGTAGTTCTGAAAGCCGCCGCCCGCGTCAATGGCGCCGGTCACGCCCAGGCGGTTGAGCTCGCGCATGAAGTGGCGCGTGGAGTTGAGCTGGTACTCATAGGGCAGCTTGGGCCCTTTGGCCAAGGTCGAATAGAGAATGCCGGCATTGGGCTTTGCCAGCAGCAGCCCGGTGGGGTTGCCAGCGGCATCGCGCAGCATCTGGCCGCCAGCGGGCTCGGGCGTGTCCTTGGTGTAACCCACGGCGCGCAGTGCCGCACCATTGAGCAGGGCCCGGTCGTAGAGGTGCAGCAGGAACACCGGCGTATCGGGCGCCACCGCATTGAGCTCCTCGATGGTCGGCAGGCGCTTTTCGATGAACTGGTGCTCGGTGAAGCCACCCACCACCCGCACCCATTGCGGCGCCGGCGTGATGGCGACCTGGGCCTTGAGCATTTCCATCGCATCGGCCAGCGAGCGCACGCCATCCCAGCGCAGCTCCATGTTGTAGTTCAGGCCACCCCGGATGATGTGCAGGTGGTTGTCGATCAGGCCGGGCAATACGCGCTTGCCACGCAGGTCGATGATCTTGGTGTCGGCGCCAGCGAGCGCCATAACCTCATGGTCCAGCCCCACCTTGAGGAAGCGGCCATTCTGAATCGCCACCGCGCTCGCCGTCGGCTTGCTCTTGTCCAGGGTGGTAAAAAGCCCGCGGTGCAGGATCAATTCGGGGGTGCTGCGTTCAGACATTTTTTTCGGTTTCCTGTTGAGTAGGGGTGGACTTGGCTTGCTCGCACTGCGGCAGTTGGCCAAACATATGGGGCTTGACCTGTTGCTGCACCCAAGACACACGCTGCTCTGCCGGAGCGGCCCAGAGATGGCGCACCAGGGGCGGCAGTTGCTCGCCCAGCAGGATGCCCAGCAGTCCGACCAAGGCAATCACAGGCGGCGCAGGTGAACGCACGTTGATGAGGGCATAGATAATGCCAATGAGCAATCCGGCAGCGGCCGACAACAGATAGGGTTTCATGACCGAGAGGGTGCAGTGGTGTACAGCCTCCAATTTAGGATTTCAAACCGCTTTCTGCGACTCCCGGTTAGGCAGCGCAGCCACCCCTCTAAATGGGTAGAAGGCATGCAAAAACGCGATATGAGCCATCGACATCCAGTAAGTGAGCGGCCAATTGCATACACAAAAACACAAAAACGCTTACTTTTTGCGACCACTCCGCCTGGGCTTGGCGAAAATGGAGCCTGCCCAGCCTGATAGCCGACCCATGCGCCTCTACCCACCCCCCTGCCCCTCGCCCCATGCGCCGATCTGCATGCGCCCACTTGCGGGCCAGGTGGGGCCATGCATGGCGCAGGTTGCACGAAAGGAGCGCCGATGGGATCGCTAGCCTCCGGTCCAGGGCCCTTTTCCCTCACACAGCAACCGCAAGGCCGCCCTGACTGGCAGTTTTTGGCGGGGGCCAAGGTCTTCGTCGTGGATGACGACAAGGCGGTCTGCGGCTCGCTGTCAAGCCTGCTGCGCTCGGTGGCGCTGGACTGCGAAACCTTTGCCAGCGCGAATGAATTTTTGCAGTCGCCTGAACCTGCAAGCCCCGCCTGCCTGGTGCTGGATATGCAGTTGCTAGGCGCTACCGGTTTTGATGTGCAACAGGCCATCGGGCAGCGACGACGCTGCTTGCCCATCATCTTTCTCACCGGCTACGGCACCATTCCCATGACCGTGCGCGCCATGAAAGCCGGCGCCACGGCGTTTCTGACCAAACCCTTTGGCGACCAGGAACTGCTGGAAGCCATTGACAACGCCCTGCACGCCGATGCCGCAGCACTGGCCTGCCTGCAGGGACAAGACGCACTGATCACGCTCTACCATAGCCTGACACCCCGCGAGCGCCAGGTGATGGGCCTGGTCGTTCAGGGTTTGCTCAACAAGCAAGTGGCTGCCGGTATCGGCACCAGCGAAATCACCGTCAAGGTCCACCGGCGCCAGGTCATGTCCAAGATGCGGGCCGCCTCGCTGCCTGACCTGGTGCGCATGTCCGAGCGCCTTGCAACGATCTTGCCTGGCGCGGATTCGCCTCGCTGACGGCCCTGCGCAGAACCCTCTCTCGGTGAGAGACGCGCGGACGCAGAGGGGGACGCTGGCGTTTTTTACAAAGAGCTAAGGATCCTCTGCAAAACCCTCGCCTAGCGGGATGGACGCGGATCGGGATGAGCCGCAAGGCGTCTTTTGCAGTCAATAGCGCGCTATTGACAAGAAAGACAACACAGCGGATCGCCCGAGCCCGCGTTCAGACCCCGGCAGGGAGTTTTGCCGAGGGTCCTTTAGTTCCCCAACCTATACCAAAGTGCAATCTCCGCAGCAGGTGCTTCTTGTATGCTCTATTGATGACAGAAGAATTGGGGACGACAGGCCCAGCCGGCCTGCACCAGCCATTGATCGGTATCGTGGATGACGATGCATCCGTTCGTATGGCGCTGGCCAACTGGCTGCGCTCCATCGGTATCTCCAGCCATACCTTCGCTTCGGGTGAGGAATTGCTGCGCAGCCCAGTGCTGGCGCAGTTGTGCTGTTTGATCCTGGACCAGCGCATGCCGGGCATGACAGGCCTGGAGGTGATGCGTGCGCTTGAGTTGGCAGGCCAGCGCATTCCCACCATCATGGTCTCCGCCCACGACGACCAGGAAACCCAGTTGCGAGCCGACACTGCCGGAGCCTTTGCTTTCGTTCCCAAGCCTTTTGCAGACTTCACCCTGATGGAACGGGTACACGATGCCCTGGATCGCTGTCAGGAACACCATCGCCGCACACCATGATCCGCAGGGCTCTGCCAGCAGCGCAGCAGGATGACGGGGAAGCGCTGCGCGCTGACCAGCTGGATATTCGGCCTGGGGAGCAGCTCGAGCGCCTGAGCCTCAGCGGTGACGGACAACTCTACCGGCTTCATCGCGCGAGCGGCAACCTGCTGCTGACTGTCTCGGATCCCGGCAGTCCGCTGCTGGAAGCCACCCAGCGCCGAGACCATGCCTACGCGATGCGCGCTGCTGTGCCTCAGGCCTGTTGCGCGGTACCGCTGCACCCTCTGCTGCTGCAAGGCCGCCCTGCTCTGCTGCACACCGATCCGGGCGGCCGCCCCCTGCAGTTGACCTCGGGCCTGCCGGTGCCCCTGCGGCAATGCCTGGTGCTCGCCACGGCCATTGCGCAGGCACTGGCGCAGTTGCACGCCTGCCGCGTGGTCCACCAGGATCTGCGCCCCCAGCATCTGTTGGTCGGCGACGGCGGCTCGGTGTTTCTGATCGGATTCATGCGGGCCAGCAAGGAAGCACGCCATGCGGTCGCCGCCACCGAACCCGCCGCCCCTGCAGAGGCATGGCCCTATCTGTCCCCAGAACAAACGGGGCGCATACAACGCAGCATGGATGCGCGCAGTGACCTCTATGCGTTGGGCGTCATCCTCTACCAGATGGCCTGCGGCCATTTGCCTTTTGAGGCCCAGGACGCCAGCGAATGGGCCCATTGCCATCTGGCGCGCAGCCCCGTGCCGCCTTCCATTCGCCACCCCGGCGTGCCCGCCCTGCTGTCCGAACTTATTCTCAAGCTGCTGGCCAAAGCTGCTGAAGACCGCTACCAGACAGCAACCGGCCTTGTGTACGATCTGCAGCGCATGGCATGGGGCTTGGAGCACAGCGGGCAAATGCCTGCGATGGCCTTGGGCACACAGGATCTCTCTGACCGCCTCGTCCTGCCAGAGCAGCTCTTCGGCCGCACAGCAACGCTGAACCTGCTGCGGCAACAGGTCCAGAGCGTCGGCACCCATGGTCGCAGCGCTTGTGTCCTCTTGTCAGGCTATGCAGGGGTTGGCAAGACGGCCTTGGTCGCGGAGCTGCGTGCCAGCCTGCCCCAGCCACTCATGTTTGCCAGTGGCAAGTTCGAGGTGCGCAAAGACGACATCCCCTACGCCACAGTAGCTCAGGCGCTGCGACAACTCGTGACGCAGTTGCTGAGCCTGGATCCCAAGGCGCTGGCCACCTGGCGGCAACGCCTTGCACAGGCACTGGGTGCGCATGGGCAGGTGGTCGTCAACCTGGTGCCCGCGCTGGCGCATATCATCGGACCGCAACCTGCCCTCAAAGAGGTGGCTGCCACCGAAAACGCCTTGCGCTTTCAGATGGCCGTGCAGCAGTTTTTGTCGGTGTTCTGCAGCGAGGGGCACCCGCTGGTGTTTTTCCTAGACGATATCCATTGGATCGATCCTGCCTCTCTCGACCTTTTCTCATCGTTGCTGAACGCCCCGGGGCTGCGCCATGTGCTGTTTGTCGGCGCCTACCGCTCCAACGAAGTGGCAGACAATCCCGCGCTTGTCGCCCAGCTCGCGCAGTGGCGCGATGCCAATGCAGCGATGACCGTTATCGAGCTGCAACCTCTTTCGTTGCAAGATCTGGAAAATCTGCTCAACAGCAGCCTGGCAGGGCGCAACAGCCCCAGCAACCCCTTGACCGAGCTGGCCCAACTGCTATGGGCCAAGACCCAGGGCAACCCCCTGTTCTGCAAGCAACTGCTGACCGAGATGGCCGACCAGCGCCTGCTGGCTTTTGACCACGACCAGCAGCTATGGCGATGGGACCATGCGGCCATCGATGCGCTGGACTACAGCCTCAATGTGGCCGAGCTGGTCGCCCACAAGATGGCTCGCCTGGAGGCCGGCAGTGTCCGGCTTCTCACGGTGCTCGCCAGCCTTGGCGCGCGCGCCACCGTAGCCACCCTGACCGCCGTTGCCGAGATGTCGCCAGCGCAGATCCAGCAAGCCCTCGTCTCTGCACAGGAGATGGGGCTGGTTGCCGCCGATGGGCAGGGCTATCGCTTCATGCATGACAAGATTCAGGAGGCGGCCTATGCCATGCTGCCTGAATCCGAGCGCGCCAGCATGCACCTGGGCATCGCCCGCAGGCTGCTGGCCGGCCATGCGCCGGCGCACAACAGCTGGGAATCCCAGCACTTTGATACCGTCAACCAGTTCCTGCGCGGCGACATGCTGGTGACCGAGGATGCCGAGCGCATGCAGGTGGCCAGCCTCTACCTGCAAGCTGCCCGCAGTGCCATGGCCGACAACGCCTACCTGGCGGCCTTGCAGTACCTGGCGCGTGCGCAGTCACTGCTGCCCGCCAATGCATGGCAGGTTGACGCGCAACTGTGCTTTGAGCTCGCCCGCACGCATGCGGAGTGCGAGTTCTATGCGGGCGATCCCGAGGCTGCCGATCGCAGATTGCGCCACCTGTCCCCCAAGATCACGCACACCTTGGAGCGGGCAAGCCTGGCATCCTTGCAAATCACGGTCTGCCTGGCACTCGACGACAGTGCCAGAGCAATCAGCACCTGCCTGGCCTTCTTGTCTTTGTGTGGCATGTCCTGGCCTGCACATCCCAGCCGCCAAGAAGTGCTGCGGGAATACCAAGCGCTGCGTGCAGCGCTGGACCAGCGAACCGTGGCCTCCCTGGCGGAACTGCCCGCCATGGCCCACCCCCTGCACCGCGCCACCATGGATGTGCTGGCGGCGGTGCTGCCTCCGGCCTTTTTCAGTGATGAGAACCTGGTCTGCCTAGTGCTGTGCCGCATGGCCAATCTCAGCATCGAATCGGGCAATACCAATGCCTCCCCGCTGGCTTACGCCTACCTGGGCATGGTGCTGGGCCCCTGCTTTGACGACTACCCCACGGCCTTGGCGTTTGGTCGACTGGGCTACGCGGTGATAGAGCGCGGCGAACACACGCGCTACCGCGCCAGGGTGTACATGTGCTTCGCCTACCACGTGCTGCCCTGGACGCGCGACATGCAGGAAACCCCTCCTCTGCTGCGCAAGGCCTTTGCCATCACCCGCGAGACCGGCGACATCACCTACTCGGGCTTCAGCTCTTGCACGCTGGTCACCAGCATGCTGTTCTCCGGAGATGCCCTGGACCTGATCGATGCCGAGGGCGGGCAACGCCTGCAGCTGATGGAGACGGCGCGCTTTGGCTTGATTGTGGATATCATGACGGCGCAGCTGCGCCTCGTAGCCATGTTGCAAGGTCGCAGCCACCGGTTTGGTTCCTTGGATGACAGCGGTTTTGACGAAGCCGCGTTCGAGCTACACCTCAGTACCAACCGCAGCCTCGACATCGCTGCCTGCTGGTACTGGATTCGCAAAGGCCAGGCGCGTTTTCTGGCCGGACGCGTGGCCGAAGCGCTGCAGGCCATGGACCATGCCGAGCCACTGCTGTGGACCTCCAAAGGGCACCTCGAGTTTGCCGAGTACCACCTGTGGAGCGGTCTCATCCATGCCGCGGCTTGCCAAGGTGTATCTGGTGCCGCACGCGCGCCCCATCGCAGCAAGCTGGAGCAGCACCGGGCCCAACATGCCATCTGGGCCCAAAGCAGCCCGGCCAATTTTGCCTGCCGGCTGGCCCTGCTGGAGGCAGAAGCAGCCCGACTGGATGGCGACGAGCACAGTGCCATGCAGCACTATGACGACAGTGCCACCTGGGCACGCCAGGCCAGCATGGCCCACATCGAGGCATTGGCGCTGGGTCTGTCAGCACAATTTCATGCGCAACAAGGCCGCCAGACCATGGCCCTGGCACTGCGCGCATCGGCACGTGAGCGTTGGCTGAGCCTGGGTGCGCACGGCATGGCACTGCATCTGCAAAATCAGCATGCCGGGCTGTTGCCAAGCGCGGAGCAGGCCCGCACCGCAGTGTCTGAACGGCCGCTGCGCTCGATGGATGTGGAGACGCTGGTACGCATCTCGCAGGCACTGGCCGCAGAGAAAGGCCTGAGCCAGCTGGTGCAGACGCTGATGACCATGACGCTGGAATACGCCGCTGCAGACCGCGCTGTGTTGGTGCTACCCCATGGCGACCAACTGCGCATACAGGCCCAAGCCAAAGCCGAGCACGGCACGGTCGGATTCAACCAGCAGCAGGTCCCCGCCAGTGGCGAGCTGCTGCCGCTGTCCGTGCTGCATTACTGCTTGCGCACCCACAGCCATGTCCTGATCGAGGACGCGCGGGACCCCGGGCCTTTTGCCTCCGACCTTTATCTTGCCCAGGCGCGCGCACGCTCAGTGCTATGCCTGCCGCTGATGCGACGCGCTGAACCGCTGGGGATTCTGTACCTGGAGAACTCGCTCACCGGCCATGTGTTCAATGCAGACCGCGTGGCCTTGCTCACCTTGATTGCCTCGATGGCCGCCACCAGCATGGAGAATGCCTCACTGGGTGAGAAAGAGTCCTTGCTGCAGGAGGTCCACCACCGCGTCAAGAACAACCTGCAGCTCATCAGCAGCTTGCTCAGCTTGCAGGCACACCGTATACCGGAACCCGCAGTGGCCGAGCTTTTTGCGGAGAGCCGCAACCGGGTGCGCTCCATGGCCTTGGTACACGAGAACCTGTACCGTGCGGGCAACTTCGCCAGAGTACCCATGGACCAGCACCTGGAAAAACTCTGCGCCCAGTTGGGCCATGTCTACGCGCTCGACGCAAGCCGGGTGCGCCTGCATGTACAGGTGGACGACATTGAGCTCAGCCTCAGCCAGGCTGTTTCCTGCGGCCTGATTGTCAATGAGCTGGTTTCCAATGCGCTCAAGCACGCTTTCCCAGACGGCAGCAGCGGAACCATCCACGTGCGCATGCAGCCCCTGCCCAACCAGCATTACCGCCTGACTGTGGCCGACAGCGGCATCGGGCTGCCCAGCAACATCGGGCCCGAGAGTGCGGAGACCTTGGGGCTGCAGTTGGTTGCCGACCTCAGCCACCAGCTGCGAGGCCGCCTGCGGGTGGTACGTGAGGCCGGCACCTTGTTTTGCATTGAATTCCGCATGGATGCAGGGCTTCCCAGCCCGGCACCAGCCACCGAAAGTTGGACATGACTCCCGCGCGCATCCTGATTGTGGAAGACGATTTTGTCGTGGCCAGAGACTTGCGCAACCAACTCTCGCGCCTGGGCTACCAGATAGCAGGCAGCACCGCGCTGGGGGAAGAAGCCGCGGAGCTGGCTCGCAACAACCGCGCCGATCTGGTACTGGCAGACATCCGATTGGAGGGAAAGATGGATGGCACCACGGCGGCCAGAGAAGTTCGCCAGCTGTGCGACATCCCCGTCGTCTTTCTGACCGCCTATGCCGACGATGACACCTTGCAGCGCGCCAGCATGGCGGACCCGCAAGGCTATGTGCTCAAGCCCTTTGACGAATCCCAGCTCCGCACCGCCATCGAGATTGCCTTGTACAAGCACGCTTTTGATCGCCAACTGCGGGCCAGCGAAAACCGCTATGCGGCGACCTTGGCCAGCATCGGGGATGCTGTCATCTCGATTGGCAGTGATGGGCGCATCAGCTATATGAACCCCAAGGCCGAGCAGTTGACAGGCATAAGCGCCGAGCAGGCTATGGGCCAAACGCTGGCCCAGGTGTACCACGTCAGCGAGGATGAAACCGGCTGGTCTCTGGGCACCAACGCCAACCTGGTTTTGACCGATGCCCATGGCAAGGAGACCCCCATCGAGCAATCGGCATCGCCGATCATCGATGCCCGAGGCCAACTCTCCGGCACGGTGCTGGTATTCCGCGACCTGTCGCTGCGCCTGGCCATGGAAAACGCGCTCCGCGAGGCCCATGCCGAGTTGGCGCGCTCCGCAGGCATGCTGACCATGGCCGAATTTGCCGCCTGTGTGGCGCATGAGATCAGCCAGCCGCTGGCTGCGATCGTCACCAATGCCAGCGCGGGGCTGAACTGGATACGCAGACCGCAGCCCGAGCTGCAGGAGGTCGAGCAGGTGCTGGGCAGCATCCATAACGAGGGCACGCGTGCGGCCAGCGTGGTGCGGGGCCTGCATGCCATCGCCCGCAAGTCAGGCCCGGAGTTGGCCCCGATCGAACTGCTGGGCGCCGTCAAGGAAGTCGCCATCTTGATCCAGGAGGAACTCAAGCGCCATCAGGTGCGCATACAGCTGGGGCCTTTTGCGCAGAATGCCCCCGTGATGGCAGACCGCATCCAGCTCAATCAAGTGCTGATGAATCTGCTGCGCAATGGCATGGAAGCCATCGCCGAGTCTGCGCAAACCCAGCGCCTTCTCTCGGTCACCAGCGCTGTGGAGCCATCGGGCATGCTCTGCATCAGCGTCGCCGATTCAGGCCCCGGCGTGGAGCAAGACCATGCCGAGCGTTTATTTGAAGCCTTCTTCACGACCAAGAAAAAGGGCATGGGCATGGGGCTGGCCATCTGCAAATCGATTGTCGAAGCCCACCATGGGCGTATTTGGGCGCATCCCAACCTACCGCAAGGCACGGTGATTTCCTTCACGCTGCCAATGGCCCAGACCTGACCCTTAAGAGGTAGCTGCGCCGCGCCTCTGCGGGGGAGGTGCAGTGCGGAGCGAATCATTAGCATGGACCATGCGTTGGCCTGAACGCCTCAGTTCGGGACAGCGCATTGAAAGTCTTTCATGCAAAACGATACCACTCCAATCCCAGCGCCTGAGGACGCGACACGCCGACGACTGATCGTCACCGGTCTGGGCTTGGCCGCTGCCACGGGCTTCCCGCTCGCGGCATGGGCCACGCCCTCCCGGCACAGCGCTGCCACGCCCAGTACCCCTCTCAACCCGAAAGCTGACACCATGAACTACCTCACCACCCAAGACGGCACCCAGATTTTCTTCAAGGACTGGGGCACCGGTCAGCCGCTCGTGTTCTCGCACGGCTGGCCCCTGAGCTCCGATGACTGGGAAGGCCAGATGCTGTACTTCGTGCAGCGCGGCTTCCGCGTCATCGCGCATGACCGCCGTGGCCATGGCCGCTCCAGCCAGACGTCGGTAGGCCATGACATGGACCACTACGCCGACGACTTGGCCGCCCTCACCGCCCATTTGAACCTGAAGGACGCGATCCATATCGGCCACTCAACCGGCGGTGGTGAAGTGGTGCGCTACATTGCCCGCCATGGCAGCTCGCGCGTGGCCAAGGCCGTGCTGATCGGTGCCGTGCCTCCGATGATGCTCAAGGGTTCCGTGAACCCGCAAGGCGTGCCGCTGGAAGTGCTCGATGGCATCCGCTCGTCAGTGGCCAGCAACCGCGCCCAGTTCTTCAAAGAGTTCTCGATGCCGTTCTATGGCTACAACCGCCCCGGCGCCAAGATCTCCGAAGGCATCCGCGAACACTGGTGGATGCAGGGCATGATGGGCTCTATCCAAGCCCATTACGAAGGCATCAAGGCCTTCTCGGAAACCAACTTTACGGACGACCTGAAGAAGGTCACGGTGCCCACCTTGGTGCTGCACGGTGATGACGACCAGATCGTGCCGCTGGCCGGCTCCAGCGAGCAGACCGCCAAGCTGTTGCCCAACGCCAAACTGAAGGTCTACCCCGGCCTGTCGCACGGCATGTGCGTGACCAATGCGGATGTCATCAATCCGGATCTGCTGGCTTTCTTCAAGAGCTGATGACTTGGCCCGCTACGGCGGGCCTTGTGACGCCTCAGGTTCCATGCGCCACCGGTCTTAGTTCTTCGTTCTTAGTTGGGCAGATCGGTGAGCCCGCGGCGGCGCGCAATGGCTGCCGCCTCGGTGCGGGTGCGGGCGCCGAGCTTGGCCAGAATGGCCTTGACATGGGCCTTGACCGTACCAACCGTGATGCCCAATTCATTGCCAATGGTTTTGTTGACCTTGCCTTCAACAATGCCCTCCAACACATCGTTTTCGCGCGTGGTCAGCACCTGGCGGCCCAGGCTTTCGGCCACCCGCAGTGCAGCCGAGCGGTCCAGATGCAGTTGCCCTCGGGACAAGGCGCGCACGCCCATCACCATCTCTTCGACAGCGCATCCGAGCAGCAGGTAGCCGCGCACCCCCAGATCGAGCGCGGTGCGGATCTCGGTCTCGCGGTCCCGGTGGCTGACCACCATCACCTTGGCTACTCGCGCGCTGGACCCATACGGCGCAGAGGACACAGATGCTGAAGAAAACCATTCCAGCGCCGTGTCGTAGTCCGCCACCACCACATCAGCCTGGACGCGCAGCGCGGGGTCATCGGTCGGCAGAATGCTGACCGCAAAGTCGTTCTCGGACATCAGCGTGGCGCGCAGCCCGGCTTGCACCAAAGGGTCTCTGTGGGCAACCGCCACGGCAATAGGCGTCGTGGCCACCGCTGAATTCCAAGCGCTCATGGCTTACTCCTCATTGAAAGTCGCAAGCGTAACAACAAGAGCTGCGAATGAATATTGTTCCTTGGTATAGCTATGGCCAGGGCCAAACCGATGAAAACCCCAGCCGCTGCTGCGCTGCTGGCTCCCTCCAAAGAGGGACTGGCCCTTGGTCTTTGGCAGGATGCGCTGCAGCGCCAGCCTCTCTACAGTCAGCATTCATCCTGCACCACAACGACCCATGCGCTTTTCTCCTCATGCCGGCAGCACCCGCAGCCGCCTGCCACTGGCCCCGCCGATGGCACTGCTCAGCCTCTGCCTGCCCTTGCTGGCCAGCGCCCAATCCAGCTCCAACATCAGCATCTACGGCATTGCCGACCTGGGTGTGCGCTACAGCACGGGCCTCAGTGCATCACAGGCACCCAGCCATGGACGTATGACCAGCCTGGTCTCAGGCGCCAACAGCACCAGCCGCTTTGGCCTGCGCGGCAGCGAGGACCTGGGCGGCGGCATGCAGGCGATCTTTAATATGGAAGGTGGACGTGCGCTGGACACCGGCTCGCAAATCAGCGCTACCCAGGTTTTCGACCGCGCCTCCTACGTCGGCATCAGCGGCCCACTGGGCAGCCTGACCCTGGGCCGCCAGGTCAACACCGTGGCCGAGGCGATTGCACCGGTCGAGCCGATGGGCATGCGCATGGCCTCGCTCAACCCCAATATTGCCAATACCGCCCTGGGGGCGCACGGCCTGGGCGCAGAGTACGGCGCCTCGGGCTCCACCAATGCCGCCTTCCGGGTGGACAATGCGCTCAAATACAGCATCAGCCGCCAGGGTCTGACCTTGCGCGCGATGTACAGCTTCAGCGAATCGGCCAACGAGGCCAAGCACATGGGCTCGGCCGGTGCCGGGCTGGCTTACTCAGCCAAGGGCTTGGAGCTGAGCGCCGCGTTCCACCAACTGCGCACGGCAGACAACCGCAAGCTCAATGCGGCCACGGTGGGCGCCGCCTACCGATGGAGCGCCTGGCGCATCGCCGGCAACCTGGGCCGCACCGAAGCGGCTCAGGCGGACGCGGCCAAGACCGTCAATTCGATCCAGGGCCTGGGCGCCAGCTGGAACCTCAACCCCTCGGTCAGCCTGACCGCCGCGCTCTACCACCTGCAGCGCAAACGCAGCGGTCTGCAAGACGATGGCTTTGCACGCGCCGTGTTCTTTGCCGAGTACCTGCTGTCCAAACGCAGCCAGCTCTATGCCGAGTTCGACCACACCCGCTGGCGCCACGGCTACCAGGGCGCCGGCAATGACAGCGTGGGCCGGGGCTTCACGCTCGGCCTCAAGCACAGTTTCTGATTTTCCCGACCTCCCAAGAAAGCCCGACCATGACCGCCTCCAAAGCACTGCTGACGCCGGACAACTGCGCACTGGTTCTCATCGACCAACAAGCCGGCCTGGCCTTCGGCGTCCAGTCCATCAGCCAACAAACGATGCTGAACAATGCGGTGGCGCTGGCACGCACTGCCGTCGCCTTCGACCTGCCGGTGGTCATCAGCACCTCGGCCACCAAGGTCTACAGCGGCCCGCTGATGCCTGCGCTGCGCAATGTGCTGCCCCAGCACGAGATCCTGGACCGCCGCAACATGAATGTGTTCGAGGATGCCGCCGTGGACGCCGCCATCCTGGCCACGGGGCGCAAGAAGCTGCTGTTCTCGGGCATGTTCACCGAGGCATGCATCAGCTTTGCCGCACTCAGCGCACAAGAATCGGGCTATGAAAGCCTGGTGGTCACCGATGCCTGCGGTGGCCTGAGCGAGAACGGCCACGAGATGGCGCTGCGCCGCATGCAAGGCCATGGCGTGCAGATGACCAGCTGGCTGCAGGTCTTGCTGGAGCTGCAGCGCGACTGGACCCGCAAGAGCACCTACGATGCCGCCCGCGCCATTGTGGAAAGCAATGGCGACGGTTATGGCATCGGCTTGAACTACGCGCGCGACATGCTGTAACTCAAAACCCGCGCTGCAGCAGGCTGCGAACCGGTGCGGGCAGGCCCACATCGGGCCACTGCGCAGGCAGCACCCACTGTCCCGCTTGCGCCGGTACAAAATCGGCAGGCACCGGCACCCGCACCGGGTGCAGATGCAAATCCTTGTGGGTGAGCACATGCAAAAAGGCGGTGCCATGCTCGGGCGCCGAGGTGGTGCCGTACTGGGCGGACTGCGCCAGCAGCGCATCCTCGCTGTCCAGCACCGGCATGCAGAATAAGCCCGCCCAGATGCCGGGCGCCGGTCGCTTTTCCAGCCAGATGGCGCCATCGGGACGTTGCCAGCACAGCAGCCACCAGCTGGCTGCGCTGCGTTTGAGCTTTTTGGTTTTGACGGGATAGCGCTCGGGCTGGCCCTGGCGGTGGGCGACGCAATCGCTGTGTACCGGGCAGAGCAGGCAGCTGGGCTTTTTGGCGGTGCAGATGGTGGCGCCCATGTCCATCATGCCCTGGGTGTAGCGCGGCATATTGCGCGCCAGGTCGGTGGTAGGCAGCAGGTTCTCTGCCAACAGCCACAGCTTTTTCTCAGCGGCGCTGCTGGCCAGGTCATCGCCAAAGCCCAGCACGCGGGTGAGCACCCGCTTGACATTCGCATCCAGAATGGCAGCGCGCTGCGCAAAGCAGAACGAGGCAATCGCGCCTGCGGTGGAGCGGCCAATGCCGGGCAAGGACGAGAGCTCTTCGACCGTGTGCGGGAACGCACCGCCAAAGCGCTCCATCACTTCCTTGGCGCAGCGGTGCAGGTTGCGGGCGCGGCTGTAGTAGCCCAGGCCGCTCCACAGGGCCATGACGTCCTCATCGCTGGCCGCCGCCAGGTCGGCCACCGTGGGGCAGCGCTGCAAAAACCGCTCGTAGTAGCCCAGCACGGTGCTGACCTGGGTTTGCTGCAGCATGATCTCGGAGAGCCAGACGCGGTAGGCATCCTGGGTGTTCTGCCAGGGCAGATGGTGTCGTCCGTGGACTGTCTGCCAGGCGACGATATGTTCGGAAAATCGGCTCACTGTCGCTGTTCTCGGGGGGGTAGTTATGGGTTGGCTGGGCGGCGCTTGGGCTGCCCGCTTGCCTGCTTTTATTTTTGGCAGCGCTTGCAGTAATAAGTACTGCGCTGGCCTTGCTTCATCACCTGCACCGGCTGGCCGCATTGCTGACAGGGCTCTCCGGCCCGGCCGTAGACGCTGGCCTGCGCCTGGAAAGCACCGGCATAGCCATCGACCTGCACAAAATCACGCAAGGTGCTGCCACCCAGCGCAATGGAGCGGGTCAGCACTTCGACAATCGCCGCATGCAGGCGGCGGGCCTGGGGCCGCGTGGTCTGGTTGGCGGGTTTGGTCGGTGCGATACCGGCCAAAAAAAGCACCTCGCTGGCGTAGATATTGCCCACGCCCACGACCACCTGGCCTCCCAGCAGCAACTGCTTGATGGGCGTGCGCGTTTTTTGCAAGCCGGCCCAGAGGTGCTCAAAACTGAAGCCGCTCTCCAGTGGCTCCACGCCCAGGTTGGCAAACAGCTTGGCCGCCATGCCGGAGTAGGCATCGGGCGACCAGACCACCGCGCCGAAGCGGCGCGGGTCATGCAGGCGCAGCAGATGCTGGTCGGTGAACAGGTCGAAATGGTCATGCGGGCCGGCCGGCGCATCCAGCTGGCTGACCTGCAGACTGCCCGACATGCCCAGGTGGATCAGCACCACACCCTGGTCCAGCACCAGCACAATGTATTTGCCCCGGCGCTGCACCTCGGTGATGCTGCGGCCCGCCAAGGCGGCGGCTTCGATGCCCAGCGGCCAGCGCAAAGGCTTTCCCATGCGTACCGACGCGATGCGCGCGCCTTGCAGCGGCGCAATCAATCCTCGCCGCGTGACTTCCACTTCTGGTAACTCTGGCACTTTCTTCCTTCTGCAAGGCCCTTGGGCATCGTTTATTATGGGCCGATGACGCAAAAACTTCGTTTACTGGCTTATTTTCTGGCCTCCGGCCTGATGGCGCCTGCCTTTGCGGCGCCTGCCCAAGCACCGCAGCAGGGCACTGCCCAGCGGCAGCTGGCATTGGCGGTGGCCGAGCGGGCCGATGATGCCAGGGTCGAGCTGGATGCGGAGCTTTTTTACGAGCTGCTGTTGGGCGAGATGTATGCCTACCGCGGTGATGCGGCGACCAGTGTGGAACTGCTGCTCGATGCCGCCCGCCGATCTGGCGATGAGAAGGTCTACCAGCGCACGGCGCAGCTCGCGCTGCTCTCGCGCTCGGGCACACGCGCCACCCAGGTGGCCGAGGCCTGGAAAAGCGCTTTCCCCCAATCACGCGCAGCCAGCCGCTATTTGCTGCAGGTGATGCTGTCCACCAACCAGGGCGAGGAAACCGGTCCGCTGCTCAAGCAGGAAATCGCGCTGGCCAAGCCCGATGAAAAGCTGGAATGGATTCGCGCTATCCCCAGCATTTACCGCCGGCTCAGCGACCAGGCGCTGGCCGCCCGCATCGTGCGCGAGGCGCTGACCCCCGAGTTGGAAAACCCCGCCACCGGCCCCGACGCCTGGGCGGCCATTGGCCGCATGGAACTGTCGGCAGGCCAACAGGCAGCCGCGCTGGAGGCCGCGCGCAAATCGCTGCACCTCAACGCCGACAATGAAAGCGCTGCCCGTCTGGCCGCCGATCTGGTCAGTGCCGGCGTGCCCGGTGCTGAGTCGCTGGTGGTGGATTTTCTGGACAAATCGAAAAGCGGCGAAGCCCACTTGGCTTATGCCCGCAGCCTGATGAATGCCGAGCGCTTTGCCGAGGCCAAAACCCAGCTGGAGAATGCCACCCGCCTGAGCCCGGATTCTGCCGATGCCTGGATGTTGAAGGCAGCGCTGGAAGCGCAGCTCAAGCAGTACACCGAGGCCGATGTCTCCCTGCTCAAGCTCGACACCTTGATCGACAAATTCCCCTCGGCCGTTCTGCAGCGCGAAGTGCGCATCCAAAGCCTGATGCTGCGCGAGCAAATGGCTGAAGCCCAGCAAAAATGGGCCGAGGCCGACCGCTGGGCCGATGAAATCGCCAAGGCCGGCAACCCCGCGCTGGCGACCCTGCGCAAAGCCTCCGTCCAGATGCAGCAAGGCAACTACGACGCCTCTGCCGCCTTGCTGGAACAGTTGCCCGAAGGCAATGCCGGCGAAGCGCGCGCCAAGCTGGCCGCCCAGGTGCAGTTGCAAAAAACCGCCAAGAACTATGCCAAGGCTCTGGAGCTGCAAACCCGCATGGTCGAGCTGCTGCCCCAGGACCCCGATGCGTTGTATGAGCAAGCCATGCTGGCCGAGCGCCTGAACAACATGGACCTGGCTGAGACACAGCTGCGCAAGCTGATCGCGCTGCAGCCCGATTTCCACCATGCGTACAACGCGCTGGGCTATTCGCTGGCCGATCGTGGCCTCAAGCTTGACGAGGCCAAGACCTTGATCGAGAAAGCGCTCAGCATGGCGCCGGGCGACCCCTTCATCACCGACAGCCTGGGCTGGGTGGAGTTCAAGCTCGGCAACCTGGACCGCGCCGCGCAACTGCTGGAGCAGGCCTACACCAAACAACCGGATGCCGAGATCGGCGCCCACCTGGCCGAGGTTTGGTTGAAGCAGGGCAAGAGCCAGCCCGCCCAAGACTTGCTACGCACCGTGCACAAGGAAGCGCCCAACAACGACATGGTCAACAAGACCATGGAACGCCTGGGAATCAAGCCATGAGTCTGCAGCGCAGGCAGATCTGCCTGGCCATTGCCGGCGCCGGGCTGCTGGTGCTGGCGGGCTGCAGCACGGCGGCACGCCAGCTGGAGGCAGCGCCGGGCCAGTCGTACTGGTCGGGTCGCATGTCGGTGCAGGTGCAGCACAGCACGCCGCAAAACACCAGTGGCAGTTTTGAGCTGTCGGGCAACCGCGATGCCGGTGAACTGGTGTTGCTCAACCCCTTGGGCAATATCGTCGCGCGGGTGCAGTGGTCGCCTGGCCAGGCCAGCGCGCAGCAAGGCACGCAAACCCGCCAAGCCAGCTCCCTCGACGAACTGACCCAAGACCTGCTGGGCACCAGCCTGCCGATTGCCGCGCTGTTTGATTGGTTGCAGGGCAAGCCCACAGTCGCCGCTGGCTGGCAGGCCGATCTGGACGGCCGCAGCGAAGGCCGAATCCTGGCGCGCCGCACTGATCCGCTGCCCGAGGCGAGCCTGCGCATCGTTCTTGATGCGACATGATTTTTTTGTGAGACCCATGACCCATGCGTACGCTGTACGACGTTCCCGCGCCTGCCAAGCTCAACCTGTTTTTGCATATCACCGGCCAGCGCGCCGATGGTTATCACCTGCTGCAGTCGGTGTTCATGCTGATCGACTGGGCCGATACCCTGCACTTTGAGCTGCGCAGCGGCGGCCAGATCAGCCGCGAAGACCTGAGCACCCCGCTGCCCGCAGATGACCTGATCACCCGCGCCGCCAGGGCCTTGCAACAAGCCACTGGTTGCACACAAGGTGTGCATATTGGCGTGCAAAAAAACCTGCCCGCACAAGCAGGCATGGGCGGCGGCTCATCGGATGCGGCCAGTACCTTGTTGGCCCTGAACCAGCTCTGGAACCTGCGTTTGACACGCAGCGAACTGCAGCGCATTGGCCTGGGTTTGGGGGCCGATGTACCGTTTTTTATTTTCGGAAAGTCGGCTTGGGTCGAAGGAATCGGTGACATAATACGCTCACTCGAAAACGAGCAGCAACTAGCAGACACCGCGCTGGTAGTTGTGAAGCCGCAAGAGGGTCTGGATACGAAACTTATTTTTTCAAGTCCGAACCTAAAACGCGATTCAGAAGCTGCTACAATGACGAGCTTCGCTGCAGAGACATTTGACTTCGGTCGAAACGACTTGCAGCCGGTCGCAGAAAGCCTGTGTCCTTCGATAAAAAAAGTTTCTGACTTTTTGAAATTGCAAGGATTACATGCTAGAATGACAGGCTCAGGTAGCGCAGTCTTCGCAGTGAAAAAAACGCAAGCTAGTAGCTGCCACAGCAGTTTTTCACAAGACTGGACAGTGAGAGATTGCACAAGTCTGATGGAACATCCTCTAAGAGGTTGGGCCCAAGACTGAGAGTTTTAAAGGATTGGTGATGCTTAGCACCAGTTCTTGTAGGGGAGTCGCCAAGCTGGTTAAGGCACCGGATTTTGATTCCGGCATGCGAAGGTTCGAATCCTTCTTCCCCTGCCATATTTCTTACCGCGTACAAGCAACGCACACAGCTAACCCATACCCACTGGGACGCTATGCAAGACCATCATCCAGACTTCATGGTTTTCACCGGCAACGCCAACCGCGAACTTGCCTCTGAAATTGCACAAAACCTCCACACCCGCTTGGGCGACGCAGACGTAGGCCGTTTTTCTGACGGCGAAGTCACGGTCGAGATCAAGCAGAACGTTCGCACACGCGACGTGTTTGTGGTTCAGCCGACTTGCGCACCCACCAATGACCATTTGATGGAATTGCTGGTGATGGTCGATGCCCTGAAGCGTGCATCGGCTGAGCATATCTGTGCTGTCATCCCCTACTTCGGCTATGCCCGCCAGGACCGCCGTGTTCGCTCGACCCGCGTGCCTATCACGGCCAAGGTCGTTGCCAACATGCTGCAAGCCGCTGGCGTGAGCCGCGTGCTGACCATGGATCTGCATGCAGACCAGATCCAGGGTTTCTTCGATATTCCGGTCGACAACATCTATGCATCGCCTGTGCTGCTGGGTGACCTGCGCCAGAAGAACTACGAAGACCTGATCGTCGTGTCTCCCGACGTCGGCGGTGTGGTGCGTGCCCGTGCGCTGGCCAAGCAACTCCATTGCGATCTGGCCATCATCGACAAGCGCCGCCCCAAGGCCAATGTCTCCGAAGTCATGCATGTGATCGGTGACATCGAAGGCCGCAACTGCGTGATCATGGACGACATGATCGACACCGCAGGCACCCTGGTCAAGGCCGCTGAAGTGCTGAAGGAACGTGGCGCCAAGAAGGTCTACGCTTACTGCACCCACCCCATTTTCTCCGGCCCGGCGATCGACCGCATCAGCAATGGCGCAGCACTCGACGGCGTCGTGGTGACCGACACCATTCCTCTGTCGGCCAATGCCCGCAACTGCAGCAAGATCCGCCAGTTGTCCGTGGCACCGCTGATTGCAGAGACGATCCACCGCATCGCTACCGGCGAATCGGTGATGAGCCTGTTCCAGGAAGCCGAATGACAAAAGGGCCCGCAAGGCTCTTTTTCAGCTTTCTGCTAAAATAGATAGTTTTCGCTGGCCGCTGCATTTTGTAGCGGCCTTTTTAACCGGATGAACTGGTCGCGGTTTCATCCCACATTGGAGTAATGATATGAACGTTGTCGCTTTTGCGCGCGCTAAGCAAGGTACGGGTGCGAGCCGCCGCCTGCGTAATTCTGGCCGTACGCCTGGCATCATCTATGGTGCGGCTGCTGAGCCTCAGTTGATCGAAGTGGACCACAACACCCTGTGGTACGCACTGAAGAAGGAAGCTTTCCACGCATCCGTGCTGGAACTGGACCTGGACGGCGCCAAGAGCCAAGTGCTGCTGCGCGACGTGCAATACCACCCTTACAAGCAACTGGTCCTGCACATCGACTTCCAACGCGTTGATGCGAACACCGCACTGACCATGAAGGTGCCAGTGCACTTCAGCGGTGCTGAAGAGTCGCCTGCCGTCAAGCTGGAAAAGCTGCTGGTGACCCCAGTGGTGACCGAAATCGAAGTGCGTTGCATGCCCAAGGACCTGCCCGAGTTCATCTCGGTGGACCTGAGCAAGCTGGAAAAGGGCGCTACGATCCGTCTGAAGGACATCGCTCTGCCTAAGGGCGTGAAGCTGGCATCGCAACAAACCAACCCAGCACTGGTGTCGGTGGTTGCTCCTGCTGCTGAAGAGCCTGCTGAAGGTGAAGCGCCTGCTGCTGCTTAATCGCAGAGCAAGCAGCTGACGCCTCCGGCGTTGGCATGCCAAAGGCTGTATTGCTGGTCAATGCAGCCTTTTTTCATTCTCCCCACCCACTGCACCCCACCCATGATCAAGCTGTTTGTTGGCCTCGGCAACCCCGGCCCTGAATACGAAGGCACGCGCCACAACGCCGGTTTTTGGTGGATCGATGCACTGGCCCGGGACTTGCGCCTGCAGCTGGTGCCTGACCGCAATTACTACGGCCTGGTGGCGCGCACGTCCGTCCAGGGTGAATCGGTCTGGCTGCTGGAGCCGCAGACCTTCATGAACCTGTCGGGCAAGTCCGTCGGTGCCTTGGTGCGCTTTTTCAAAATCAAGCCCGAAGAGGTGCTGGTGGTACACGACGAACTCGATCTGCCGCCCGGCCAGGTCAAGCTCAAACGCGGCGGTGGCCATGGCGGCCACAACGGCCTGCGCGATATCCATGCCCAGCTCGGCTCGGCCGACTATTGGCGCCTGCGCATCGGCATCGGCCATCCGGGCGACAAGCAAGAGGTGCCCAACTGGGTGTTGCGCAAACCCGCGCCTGACCAGCGCGCCTTGATCGAAGACAGCATCATCCATGCGTTGCAGGCTTCGCCCGAGCTGCTGGCCGGCGATATGGAAAAAGCCACCTTGAAGATCCACACCACCAAACCCCAGCGGCCCAAGCCGCCACGCCCTCCGGCAGCCTGACTGCCTTAAGGCTGCGCGCCCCTCTCGCGCAAAAGGGTCGCCTGGCTTCAGCCGCGCTGCGGTCTCACAGCCCCTTGTCGGCTTGCAGGCGCACATAGCGCTGCATCAAGGTAGGCTTGTCTTCCTGAAAATCCGGGTGCACCGGAATGCAGGCCACCGGGCATATCTGCACGCACTGGGGCTCGTCGAAATGGCCCACGCATTCGGTGCAGCGCTGCGGATCAATCTCGTAGTAGTCCTCCCCCATCGAGATGGCATCGTTGGGGCACTCGGGCTCGCAGACATCGCAGTTGATGCACTCATCGGTAATCATCAAGGCCATGGATGCGTCTCCAAGATTCCAGCGCGGGGGAAGAAGTGTGACATGAGCGACATTATCCCGCCTGCGCCTTGGCCATACTGCTTGCATTGCGAGTAAGCATGTATGGTGTGTCGGAATTGTTCGCGCTAAGCTTGCTGCTCTCAAAAAATAAAAACCAACTTCGGCAGGTCTGCGCGCCTCTCCTCACCACGACGGCTATCCATGGGCTTATTCATTCTCAAGCGCACACTCACTTTGCTGCTCACCTTGCTGGGCACCTCGATTGTTGTCTTCCTCGTGCTGGAGATCCTGCCGGGCAATGCCGCCCAGATGCTGATGGGCCCCGATGCGGCGCCCGAAGCGGTGGCCGAGCTGGCCCAGCAGCTGGGGCTGAACCAGCCCGCTTGGGAGCGCTATGTTCATTGGATAACAGGCCTCGTGCAACTCGACCTGGGCAACAGCTACAGCTACGGCACACCGGTGATCGAGCTGATCAGCGAGCGCATGGCCCTCACCCTGCCGCTGGCCTTGATGGCCATGGCCATCACCACCGTGGTGGCGTTGGCGGCCGGCATCTATGCCGCCAGCCGCCACAACAAGATCGGCGATGTCGGGGTCATGGGCCTGGCGCAGCTAGGCATTGCGATTCCCAATTTCTGGTTCGCCATTTTGCTGATCCTGCTGTTTTCGGTGCACCTCAAATGGTTCTCTGCAGGCGGTTTTCCGGGTTGGACCGAGGCCTCCGGCGGCTCGCCCGGGGCAGCGCTCCAATCGCTGATGCTTCCAGCGCTGTCGTTGGCGGTGGTGCAGGCGGCCATCCTGGCACGCATCACCCGCTCATCGGTGCTGGAGGTGCTGCGTGAGGATTTTGTGCGCACCGCACGTGCCAAGGGCCTGTCGCAACGCGCCGCGCTGTACGGCCATGTGCTGCGCAATGCCATGGTGCCCGTGGTCACCGTGATGGGCCTGCAGTTTGCCGAGTTGATGGCCGGCACGATTGTGGTCGAGAACGTGTTCTACCTGCCCGGCATGGGCCGCCTGATTTTTCAGGCCATTGCTAACCGGGACCTGATGGTGGTGCGCAACTGCGTGATGCTGTTGGCCGCCATGGTGGTGATCGTCAATTTCGTGGTGGACCTGCTCTATGCCTGGATCGACCCCCGCACCAAAGCCAGCGATATCTGAGCCCGCCATGCAACCGCCTACCTCCGTCGCCCCGACCCTACCCACGCCCACTGCCAGCCCCGCGCCTGGCCACACGGCCCCCCGCAACGCGCTGTGGCGCCGCGCGCTGCGCAACCCGAGCTTCATGATCGGCCTGGTGCTCACGGCGCTGCTGCTGCTCGCGGCTGGCCTGTCCTATGTCTGGACGCCCCACTCGGCTTTCGAGATGAACATGGAGGCCAAGCTGCAAGGCCCATCGCTTTCGCACTGGCTGGGCACCGATGCCTATGGCCGCGATGTCGCCTCGCAGCTGCTGCTGGGCGCACGCGCCTCGATCCTGGTCGGCGTCATTGCCGTGGGCATTGGCGTGGTCGTCGGCACCGCGCTGGGTCTGCTGGCCGCTGCCCGGCGGGGTTGGATCGAAGAGATCATCATGCGCCTGGCCGATTTCTCGCTGGCCTTCCCCGCCATCCTGTCGGCCATCATGCTGACGGCTGTTTTCGGCCCCGGCATCACCAATGCCATCGTGGCCATCGGCATCTACAACATCCCTATGTTCGCCCGCATTGCGCGCGGCTCGGCCAACACCATCTGGGCGCGTGAGTACATCACCGCCGCCCGCGCCTGCGGCAAAGGTGCCTGGGCCATTACCTGGCAGCATGTGCTGCCCAATATCTCTGCCACCTTGATCGTGCAGATCACCATCCGCTTTGCGATTGCGATCCTGGCCGAGGCCGCACTGTCTTACCTGGGCCTGGGCACGCAGCCACCGCAGCCCTCGTGGGGCCGCATGCTGAGCGAGGCGCAGACCTTGATGTTCCAGGCGCCACTCTTGGCCGTCTTCCCGGGCGTGGCGATTGCGCTGTCGGTGCTGGGCCTCAACCTGCTGGGCGATGGTCTGCGTGATTTGCTCGACCCACGCCTCGCCCGAAAGCGCTAAGGAATCGCCATGGCATTGATCGATGTACAGCACCTGGGCATTGCGCTGCAAACCCACCGGGGCCCTGCGCGCGCCGTGCGCGATATCAGTTTTCAGATCGAGCGCGGCCAGGCCCTGGGCCTGATTGGCGAATCGGGCTGCGGCAAGTCCATCACCGCGATGGCCTTGATGGGCCTGCTACCGGAGAGTGCCCAGGTCAGCGGCAGCGCCACCCTGGACGGCCAAAGCCTGGTGCAGCAGCCCGACAGTTGGTGGCGGGGCGTGCGCGGCAACCGCATTGCCATGATCTTCCAGGAGCCGATGACGGCGCTGAACCCGGTACACACCATCGGCCGCCAGATCAGCGAACCGCTGCGCCTGCACAAGGGCTGGAGCGCGCGCCAGGCCCGCGAAGAAGCCATTGCACTGCTCGACCGCGTGGGCATTGCGCAGCCGGCGCAGCGCTTTGATGCCTACCCGCACCAGTTCTCGGGCGGGCAGCGCCAGCGCATCACCATCGCGATGGCACTGGCATGCGGCCCGGATCTGTTGATTGCCGACGAGCCCACCACGGCGCTGGATGTGACCATCCAGCAGCAGATCCTGGACCTCATCAATGGCCTGGTCGAAGAGCGCCAGATGGCCTTGCTGCTGATCTCGCACGACCTGGGCGTGATCTCGCAGAACGTCGACAAGATGGTCGTGATGTACGGCGGCACCGTTGTCGAATCGGGCAGCACCGAGGCCGTGTTTGAGCACATGGCCCACCCCTACACCCGGGGCCTGCTGGCCGCCCGCCCCAGCATGCAGCCGCGCATTCAGGGCCAGCCCCAGCGCCTGCACACCATTGCCGGCTCCGTGCCCGAGCTGGCCGATCTGCCCGCCGGCTGCACCTTTGCCGGCCGCTGCAGCTTTACCCAGCCGCCCTGCTTTGTGCAAAAACCGCCCCAGGTGGCGCTGCCATCGACCCACCCACAGGAGGCGCACCAGGTGCATTGCCTGCGGCCCGAGGCCTATGCCATCGCCACCCCGACCCCTGACGAGACCCCCGCATGACGGCAGCCGCCCCAGACACCCCCTTGCTGCAAGTGCGCGACCTGGTGCGCACCTACACCCTGCCCCGCGAAAAACTCTTCTCCGCGCCGCCCACCGTGCAGGCACTTCGGGGTGTGAGCTTTGAGCTGCATGCCGGCCAGAGCCTGGGCATCGTCGGCGAGTCGGGCTCGGGCAAATCCACCTTGGCGCGCCTGGTGATGGCGCTGGACCAGCCCACCGCCGGCCAGGTGCTGCTGGATGGCCAGGACCTGCACCGCATGCAGGCTGCCGCGCTGCGCCGGGCGCGCAAGGATTTCCAGATGGTCTTCCAGGACCCCTATGGCTCGCTGGACCCGCGCCAGACGGTGGAGCGCATCGTCAGCGAACCGCTGCAGGCACAAAACACCAGCTCGCGGGCCGAACAGCGCGAACGCGCCAGCCAGGTGCTGCAGCAAGTGGGCTTGCGCGCGCAGGATGTGGACAAGTACCCGCATGAGTTCTCCGGCGGCCAGCGCCAGCGCATAGCGATTGCCCGCGCGCTGATCACCAAGCCCCGGCTGATCATTGCCGACGAGCCGGTCAGTGCGCTCGATGTCTCGGTGCAGGCCCAGGTGCTCAACCTGATGCAGGACCTGCAGCAGCAGCATGGCATCACCTACTTGCTGATCAGCCATGACCTGGCCGTCATCAACCACCTCTGCGATGCGGTGGTGGTGCTCTACCAGGGCGAGATCGTCGAGCGCGGTGCGCCAGCGCAGCTGTTCCAGCATGCGCAGCATCCCTATACGCAAAAACTGGTGCAGGCCGTGCCCCAGGTGCGGCCACGCCGACACCGCATGCCAGCAGGGATTGGGACAAGTCCTGTATAAACAGTGCTGAGCTCCTCGGCGGCCTTCCAACGGCCGCCGCCTCACTGCTTTCCCCCATAAATTGAATAAAACCCGATCCAAGGAGTACCGGATGCTGAACCGTAGACACCTGCTTGCTGCAGGCACCCTGGCACCGCTGCCGATGTGGCTGCCTGGCATGGCCCAGGCGCAGACCAAGAAAGACACTGTGGTGCTGGGCATGACCCTGGAGCCGCCAGGACTGGACCCGACCGCCGGTGCGGCCTCGTCGATTGCCGAGATCACCCACTACAACCTGTACGAGACGCTGACCAAGATCAATGCCGACGGCAGCGTCTCGCCGTTGCTGGCCGAGAGCTGGGAGGTCTCGCCCGATCTGAAGACCTACACCTTCAAGCTGCGCAAGGGCGTGAGCTTCCACAATGGCGAGCCCTTCAATGCCCAGAGCGTGAAGTTCTCCCTGGACCGTGCCTCCGGCGAGAAAAGCACCAACAAGGACAAGCGCACCTTTGCCAACCTGACGGCCCAGGTGGTGGACGAGCACACGGTGGTGATCCTGAACAAGGAAATCGACCCGGACCTGCTGTTTGTGCTGGGCCAGGCCACCTCGGTCATCGTCGAGCCCAAGAGCGCCGACACCAATGCCACCAAGCCCATCGGCACCGGTCCCTACAAGCTGGGCAACTGGAGCAAGGGCGCGTCCATCACCCTGGATGCCTGGCCGCAGTACCGCAACCCCGGCAGCATCCGCATCCGCCGCGCCACCTTCCGCTTTATCTCGGATGCCGCCGCCCAGGTCGCTGCCTTGCTTGCCGGTGATGTGGATGTCTTCCCCCGCGTCTCGGCGCGGGGCATTGACCAGTTCAAGACCAACCCGCGCTACCAGGTCGTCATCTCTGGCTCACGCGCCAAGACCATCGTCGCCATCAACGAGCGCCGCAAGCCGCTCGACGATGTGCGGGTGCGCCGCGCGCTGTCTGCCGCCATTGACCGCAAGGCCGTCATTGCCGGCGCGGCTGAAGGCCTGGGCGTGCCCATCGGCAGCCACTATGTGCCCGGCGCCTTCGGCTATGTGGACACCACCGGCATCAATCCCTATGACGTGGAAAAGGCCAAGAAGCTGCTGGCAGAAGCAGGTGTCAAAACCCCGCTGAGCCTGAGCATGACCCTGCCGCCTACGCCGTATGCGCGCCAGGGCGGCGAGATCATTGCCGCGCAGCTGGCCAAGATCGGCGTCGAGGTCAAGCTGCAGAACGTGGAATGGGCGCAGTGGCTCTCGGGCACCTACACCAACAAGAACTACGACCTGTCGATCATCTCGCACGTCGAGCCTTTCGATCTGGAGAACTACAGCCGCCCCGATTACTACTGGGGCTACAAGTCCGAGAAGTTCAACAAGCTGTTCGAACAGATCAAGCTCGAAGCCCGCCCGGCCGACCGCTCACGCTTGCTGGGCGAGGCTCAGCGCCTGCTGGCCGAAGATGCCGCCAACGTCTACCTGTACCAGCCGCAGTGGGTCACCATCGCCGCCAAGAACGTGCGTGGGCTGTGGAAGGACATGCCGATCTTCATCAACGACCTGTCATCCATGTACTGGTCATAGGCCCCTGCTTGCGCTAGGCTTGAAACCTGCACAACGCCCATCTACGGCCTGCCGAGATGGGCGTTTTTCATGGTGCTTCTTAAACTTTTCACGAGCTCTGCCCAATATGACCGCGTTGCACGATTGGCCTGCCACCGCCTTGCTGGCCGCCTACCAAAAGCAAGAACTCTCCCCCGTCGATGTCATGCAATCCGTCATCGCCCATGTCGAGCGCTGGGAGCCCCAGCTCTGCGCCACCTACCTGTACCGGCCTGAAGCGGCGCTGGCGCAGGCACGGGCCAGCGAGGCGCGCTGGCACCAGGGGGCACCCGCCGGCCTGCTCGATGGCCTGCCGGTGACGATCAAGGAAAACATTGCCACGCGGGGCGACCCACTGCCCGCTGGCACAGCGGCCGTCACCCTGGTGCCCGCCGCAGCCGATGCACCACCCGCAGCCCGCCTGCGCGAGGCCCATGCCATCTGCTTCAGCAAAACCACGATGCCCGACTACGGTATGCTGTCCTCGGGCCTGTCGAGCTTTCACCCGCTGGCGCGCAACCCCTGGGACCTGAGCAAGGGCCCGGGCGGCTCCAGCGCCGGTGGCGGCGCGGCGGCAGCCGCCGGCTACGGCCCTCTGCATATCGGCACCGACATCGGCGGCTCCTTGCGCCTGCCGGCCAGCTGGTGCGGCATCTACAGCCTCAAACCCAGCCTGGGCCGCATCCCCATCGACCCGCCTTACCAAGGCCGCGCCGCCGGCCCGATGACCCGCACGGTCGACGACTCGGCGCTGATGATGCAGGTGCTGTCAGCCCCCGATGTGCGCGACAGCATGAGCCTGCCGCCGCAAGATATTGCCTGGCGCACGGTGGCCACCACCGGCGCGGACTTTATCAAGGGCAAGCGCATTGGCCTGCTGCTGGATGCCGGCTGCGGCCTGCCGCTGCAGCCCGAGGTGCGGGCCGCCATAGAGCAAGCGGCCGCGCTGCTGGAATCCGCTGGCGCGCAGATCACGCCGATGCAGCCCTTTATGACCCCCGCGATGCTGGACGGCATGGACCGCTTCTGGCGCATGCGTTCTTTGACGGATCTGCAGGCGCTCAGCAGCGCGCAGCGCGACAAGGTGCTGCCCTACATCCGCACCTGGGCCGAGAGCGCCGAGGGCATGAGCGGCAACGCGGTGTTCCAGGCCAGCCAGCAGTTCCACCAGGTGCGCCTGGCCACCGTCAAAGCCTGCAGCGCTTTTGATTTTGTGATCTCCCCCGTCGCGCCGCACGTCGCCTTTGCGGCCGAATGGCCATCGCCCACCAACGACCCCTTGCGCCCGCTGGAGCACATTGGCTTTACCGTCCCCTTCAACATGTCGGAGCAGCCGGCTGCCTCCATTAACTGCGGCTACACCGCCGCCGGCCTGCCCATTGGCCTGCAAATTGCCGGTGCGCGTTTTGACGACCTGGGCGTGCTGCAGCTGTCACGCGCCTTTGAACAGATCCGAGGCCCGCAAAAGCCCTGGCCGCTGCCGCCGGGCTAAGAACCTGTTCAAAGTCTCCTCGCGCCGCGACAGTGTCTTTGCGGGATGGGATGCAAGGCGCAGTGCGCAGCCAATAGCCAGCTATTGGCAAGCGCTGCAACGACGCAGACCACCCGCAAAGACACTGTCCCGCAGGGTTGGAGTGAAATCGGGCGATTTCTGCGCGCTGGCCCTTGCTTGCACCCCGGTGCAAGCTGTGGACCATCCCTTCGAACTCATCCCGATTGCACTCCAACGCGGCTGCGTAGAGACTTTGAACAGGTTCTAAGACAGCCAATCCGATGGCAGCAATGCCCGCACCTGCTGCACCAGGGCGGACTCAGGCCCCCGGGCTGGCAGCAGGCCAAACTGCACCCGGGTGAGACGCGGCAAGCCCGCTTCTGGCAGGACCGGCTGCATCGTGTCGGTCAACGCGGTGGCATTGATGCATGCCACACCCAGGCCTGCAGCGATCGCCGATTGCAGGCCCGCAACCCCGGAGGCTTGGTGCGCCACGACATAGTCCAGGCCCTGCTGGCGCAAACGGCTTTCAGCGTATTGGCGCAGGGCACAGGTCTCCGGCAAAGCCAGCAGCGGTAAGGGCTGCCCAGGTTCTGGCGTCCACTGCCGCGCACGCGCCCAGACCAAAGGCTCCTCAGGGCCCAGGGTCTGCAGGCGCTGCTTGAAGGGCGGCAGCGCCATCACCACGCCCAGGTCGCACTGCCCTTGGGCATAGGCCGCCTCCACCTCGGCACTGCGCAGCACGCTCACCTCCAGCCGCACGGCAGGATGCCGCGCTGCCAAGGCCTTGAGCATGCGCGCCAGCGCATCGGGTTTGAAGTAGTCGGTGATGGCCAGCTTAAGGGCCCCTTGCAGCGCCAAGCCACGCAGGTCACGCAAGGCATGGTCGGCCAGGCCCACCAGCGCGCGCGCATGGCCCAGCAGTTGGCTGCCAGCCTCCGTCGGCAGCACGCCGGTCTTGCTGCGCAACAGCAGCGGCTGGCCAACGCAGTCCTCCAGCTTTTTGATTTGCTCACTCACCGCCGATTGCGACAGAAACAACTGCGGCGCCGCCGCTGTCAGACTGCCTGCTTCGACAACGGTGATCAGCGTTCTCAGCTGCGCCAGCTCCAGGTGGGCCATGGGTTATCCAACGGTTTAACAGATGGCAATTATCACATCTTCCCGTTTTTCAAATGCATAGAGGACTCGCACAATCGACCCATCGTTCAACGCAGGAGCCCCTTATGCCCCACATCGCCATCCAGCTCTCTGGTCCACGCAACACCGAGCGCCAGCAGAAAATCAGCCAAGCCATTGCCCAGCTCACCCAAGATATTCTGGGCAAGCGCCCCGAGGTGATCGCCATCACCTTCAGCCAGGTCGCTGCGCAGGACTGGTGGATTGCAGGCCAGACACTGGAGGAGCTGGGACAATCGGCCTTTCAGCTGGACATCAGCATCACCGACGAGACCAATACCAAGGCTGAAAAGGCGCGCTACCTGCAAGCGGTCTACGACACGATAGCCGGCCTGATGCCGCATCTGCATCCGGTGTCCTATGTGCATGTGATCGATGCCCGCGCCGCCGCCTATGGCTATGGCGGCAAGACGCAGGAATACCGCTACCACCACAGCTAAAGCGCTCCGCCAGCGCAGCAGCTGGGGACCGTACAGCGCTTCAGCGCTGCGCGGTGGCCAGCTTCACTGCCAGCCCCACAAACACCACGGCGGTGATCTTGTTCAGCCAGAACTGCGCCCGAGGCGAGCGCAGCAGCAGATTGCCAAAAGCGCCCGAGAACAGCGCAATGGCGCCAAACACCAGAAAGGCCGCCAGGATGAACACAGCGCCAAAGACAAAGATCTGCGGGCCAACCGGGCCAATGTTGGGATCGGCAAACTGCGGCAAAAAGGCCAGAAAAAAGATCAGTACCTTGGGGTTGGTGAGGTTCATCACCACGCCCCGGCGCACCATCACCAGCAGGTCCTTGCCGGCGATGTCCGCTCGACCGCTTCCGCCGGCAGCCGCTCCGCCAGCGGAGGCATCTGCAGCCACCGGTGCCCGCCATGCCCCCCAGGCCAGGTAGGCCAAGTAGGCGGCGCCACACCACTTGAGCACCGTGAACGCAATGCTGGACGCGGCAAACACCGCCGCCAGCCCCAGTGCCACCGCCGTGGTGTGTACCACCACACCCAGGCACAGGCCAACCACCACAGCTATGCCCACCCGCCAGCCGCGCTGGATGGATTGCATCAGCACAAACAGGTTGTCTGGCCCGGGCGACAGCGCCAGCAGCACGGCAACACCAAAAAAGGCCAGCAGGGATTGAAAAGTGGGCATAGGAATGTCTCGGGGGAAGAGCCGCAGACCAGCGGCGAAGGACCGGCACATTATGGCCTGCGGCCCAACCGACCCGGTCTGCCAGCGCTTACGGGCGTGACAGCGGCGCAGTGACGATCCAGCCTTCCAGCGGGTCAATGCCGGGCGGCAAGCCATACAGCGCATCGCCCGCCGCATGCTGGGCCAGCGCCCAACCGGCCTGCAGCATGCAGATGGCGGCATCGAGGTGGTCGCCACTGGCATCCGCCGCCATGGTCTGCAGCTGCGGAGCCTCGGCCAGCAAGCGCAGCCCCAACCGGTGCCGGCCTTGTTGCAAGGCTTCCAGCAGCGCTGCCCTGGCCTGGGCACGCTCGGGCGTCTGGCGCTGGCGGTCATCGCTTTTGTAGCTGCGCCGGCCGATCAGCTCGCGCGCCAGCATGCCGGGGTAGGCCTCCAGCGCGACGCGCGTGCTGTCCCTGCGCAGCAGGCCGGGGAAATCGGCACCTAGCGCCAACAACCGGGGCAAACCGGCATGCAGCATCCAGGCCACCGGCGGGTTCACCCATTTCATTGAGGGACTGGCGCCTGCGGGCCCATCGGTGGCGCGGTGGGCAAATTTGCCACCAACCGGCCGGGCATCGCAAAAGGCCTTGAACAGATCGCGGATCTCGCTGCGCTCCAGGCGGGCGTAGTGCTGCATGCAGGCCTGCCAGTCGCTGGGCCAGCCCAGGCTGTTGACCAGCTCGCGTGGCAACGCAAACGGCAGGTCAAAGCCGCCCACCCAGGCCGGTTGCTGCAGCAAAAAGGCCTGCCACTGCACCAAGGTAGAAAAGCGGTGGAAGCCCTCCAAGGTGACGGTCTGGGCATCCGCATCCAGCCGGCCCCAGGCCAGCACTATCGGCTTGCGCGGGCTGGGGCTGCTGCTGAAATCGCAGCCCAGCAGCGGTGGCAGTGGTGGCAGTGCGGCCTTTGGCATTGCTTAGCCCAGTCCCAGCGCGACCACGCCCACGCCAATCAGCAAGGCGCCGGCAATGCGCAGCAGGCGGTCGCCCTCACCCAGCAACTTGCCGCCAATCAGTGCGGCAAACAGCATCGATACCTCCCGCGCCGGCGCCACATGCGAGATGGGCGCCGTTTGCACCGCATACAGCACCAGCACATAGGCCATGGGGCTGAAGATGGCCACGACCAGTGCAAAGCGCCATTGCAGGCGCCACAGGCGCTGGGTTTCGGGCCAGTTCATGACGCCCAGGGGTGCCAGCATCACGACCCGCACCAGGTTGCCCATGTAGTCCAGCAGGATCGGCGACAGCAGCACCACCTTGACGGCATAGCTGTCCACGACGGTATAGGCCGCAATAAAGAGGCCCGTCAGCAAGCCGTAGTACAGGCCCTTGAGCGTGCGCTCCCGCGCCTCTCCAGCGCCGGGCTGGGTGGCAGTGCGCAGCATGGCCGGGCCACCCGCAATCAAGAACACGCCCACCACCACGGCGGCGATGCCGACGGCACCCAGGCTGGACAGCTGCTCACCCAAGAACAGCACCGCCACCATCGACGAGATCAGCGGGCCGCTGCCGCGCGCCAGTGGGTAAACAACGGTCAGATCAGCCACCCGGTAGCCGCGCAGCAAGGTGACAAAGTAAAAGATATGCAGCAGCGCGCTGGCCGAGACAAAAGCCCATTCGGTCGTGCCCCACAGCGGCACCACATCTTTGCCCACCCACCAGCCCACCGGCAGCCAGACGACCGCATTGAGCACCGAGGTGAACAGCGAGAAGCGGGCATCGCCCCCTGCCTTCTTGGCCACAATGTTCCAGAAGGCATGGATGATGCCAGCCACAATGATGAGCGTGAAAGCGTGGATCGTCATGGCAAGCGAAATGGCAAAAAAATAACCCGGGGCGGGCCCGGGCGTTGTGTGCTCAGCGTGGCAATCAATTGCCAGCGCGCTGCGGAATCAGCGACAGAAACTCGCGCCGCAGATTGGGGTCGGTCAGAAACTCGCCGCGCATCACGGAGTTGAGCATCTTGGAATCCATCTCGCGCACGCCCCGCCAGGACATGCAGAAGTGCGAGGCTTCCAGCACCACGGCCAGGCCATCGGGCTGGGTCTTTTTCATGATCAGATCGGCCAGCTGCACGATGGCTTCTTCCTGGATCTGGGGACGGCCCAGCACCCAGTCCACCAGGCGTGCGTATTTGGACAGACCGATCACATTCGTGTTCTTGTTGGGCAGCACGCCAATCCAGACCTTGCCAATCACCGGGCAGAGGTGGTGGCTGCAGGCGCTGCGCACGGTGATCGGGCCGACGATCATCAACTCGTTCAGGTGCTCGGCATTGGGGAAAGCGGTGACCTCAGGCTGGGGCACATAGCGGCCCTTGAACACCTCGGTCAGGTACATCTTGGCCACCCGGCGCGCGGTGTTGCGGGTGTTGTGGTCGTCCGTGGTGTTGATCACCATGCTGTCGAGCACGCCCTGCATCTTGCCCTCGACCTCGTCGAGCAATCGCTCCAACTCGCCCGGCTCGATGAAGTCGGCGATGTTGTCGTTCGCATGGAAGCGCTTCTGGGCTGCCACTATCCGCTCACGGATCTTGACGGACACCGGCGTGCCTTCGTCGCTGGCGGGTGCTTTATTCGGATCGGATAGTTCTGTAAACATAGCGGGGATGGTAGCAGCGATTGCAGACCTGCAAGCATAAGGTGTTTCTCGCCCTACAGGCAGCGCAAGAAAAGGCTAAAAGCTATTGATTCGATAGCATCTTGCCGCAAAACTCCCGGCGCGGGCCGGGCCTCAGTCGCGCAGGCGAAACTCGGCGATCAGCGGCAGGTGGTCAGACATGCGCCACCAGATGCGCCCCCGTGGCACAAACAGGCCGCAAGGCGTCAAACCCCGGGCATAGACATGGTCCAGCTGCACCACCGGCAGGCGCGAGGGATAGGTCATCAACGGCTTCTCGTCATACTCGAACAAGCCAAAACCCGCCAGCATGCGCTTGACCTGGAAGCCCCAGTCGTTGAAGTCCCCGGCAACGATCACCGGCTCATCATCGGGCACATGGGCCTTGATGAACTCATGGATCAGCGCCGTTTGGCGCAAGCGGCTGCCTTGTACCAGCCCCAGATGCACGACGATGGTGTGGATGCGCTGGCCAGCAATCTCCATTGCCACATGCAGCAGGCCGCGCTGCTCAAAGCGGTGGTCAGAGATGTCACGGTGGTTGGATTCCAGAATGGGCCAGCGGGTCAACAGCGCATTGCCATGCTCACCCCAGCGGGTGGTGGCATTGGTGCGGTAGGCGGCGGTGTAGCCCAAAGGCGTCAAGAAATCGGCCTGGTTCTGCTCGGGCCAATTGTTGAAAAAACTCATCTCCTTGCGGTTGTCCTTGCGCACTTCCTGCAGGCAGATGATGTCTGCATCCATTTGCTCGACCGCCAAGCCCAGGTTGTGGATCTCCAACCGGCGCACGGGGCCCAGGCCCTGCACTCCCTTGTGGATGTTGTAAGTGGCAACCCGCAAAATGGGCAAATCGTCGTGGGTATCGGTCATGAAGCTATGAACCTCGGCAGCCAGAGAATGGCTTCGCTGTTCGAGATGGAATAGCAGCGTTCTGCTGCCTCACGCCAATCATGCCACGCATGGGCGGTGTGCTCTCTGGGGCTCAGAACGATCTTGGTGTAGGACGGCACCTGCAGGCTCAGCACATGCTCGGTGTTCATGCACACATCGGAAGCATAGCGGTGGCGCCACTGCGGGTAGATGGGGTAGATGTTCTCCAGCTCCCAATCCCGCAGCAAGCAACCGGGCTGCTTGGCATCGATGCCGGTTTCTTCCCAGACCTCGCGGATCGCTGTTTCTTGCCAGGTTTCCGTGTCGCTGTCCTGGCTGCCGGTCACCGGTTGCCAGTAATCCTGGCCCTCCATCTGGTTGACGCGGCGCAGCAGCAGCACCTGCAGATCAGCGGTATGGATGATCACCAGCACCGAGCGGGGCAGTTTGTAGGGCAGGCTGGCGCCTGTGGTCGCTTGCTTCATCAACGCTTGGCCTCGGGCTTGCGGGTGGCCACGGCCGGTGGCAAGGCCTTGGCCTGCAACAGCCGCACCTGCTGCACCATCAGGTTGTGGGCGTTCAAAAAGGCGGCAGCAATCACCTTGCCCTCATTGGTATTGCTCCAGCCCATGCCAGCGCCGCCACCCAAACGGCCCAGCAGCACGCCACCCACGCCCAGGTCAGTGGCACGGGCCGAGCCGGTGGCAGCGGCCACTTGCTCGGTGGTCTCGTTATCGGTCAAAAACAAGGCGGTCTGCGCCTCCTTGAACTTGACCTGCTCGGCCACGCCCGCGAGGCCAGCAATATCGCGCAGCACCGGCACCATCGCGATGATGCCCGCCAGGCCCCGGCCCGCATCCTGCTCGCTGAAGGTCAGGTTGGGCACCATCGTGTACTGGGCCTCATAGCCCTTGCGCTTTTGCACCGTGCCATTGGGGCGCAGCACGCCGGCATCCTGCAGCTCCCCTTCGCGGATGGTGCCCTGCAGGCCTCCTGCCCGGTCCACCACGCGAAAGCAGCCGCTTTGCTGCATCAGCAAGCGCACCAACGGCACGGGGGTGGGCGGCAGGTTCACGCTGCTGGGCATCACATAGCCGCGCGGGTTCTCCAGCAAGGCCACCGTCGCAATCGGCTCGTCGCAGCGCTCCAGGCTGGCATGCGCGCCCTGCCCGCCCGCCGGGCCGGCCGAGCCCGAGACTTCGGAGCCGCCTTGGCCCAGCTCGGTCTTCTTTTCACCGCAGCCGGCCAAGGCCAGCGCGATGGCAGCCAGGGCCATGCCGTATACCCAGCGCTTGGATCGGTTGGAAGTCGCAGTCATCCCATGCATGGGCACCCTTTGCAATCTGTCAGTCACGCCGAAGCATAGCGCCCCAAAATGACAAAAAAGGCCAAAACCCGGAGGGCTTTGGCCTTGTGGCGGCGCCGTGCATCAGGCATGCCCATGCACCGCGCGGTCTGCTTACTGCGCTGCTGCGGTGTTGCGCAGCTTGATGTGCAGTTCGCGCAGCTGCTTTTCGTCCACCGGCGATGGAGCCTGGGTCAGCAAGTCCTGTGCGCGCTGGGTCTTGGGGAAGGCGATCACGTCGCGGATCGACTCGGAGCCGGTCATCAAGGTGATCAAGCGGTCCAAACCGAAGGCCAGGCCACCGTGGGGAGGCGCGCCGTACTGCAGCGCGTCCAGCAGGTAGCCGAACTTGGCACGGGCATCTTCAGCGCTGATCTTCAGCGCAGTGAACACCTTGGACTGCACATCGGCGCGGTGGATACGCACCGAGCCGCCACCCAGCTCCCAGCCGTTCAGCACCATGTCGTAGGCCTTGGCAATGCACTTGCCGGGGTCCGTGTCCATCAGGTCCTCATGGCCATCCTTGGGCGACGTGAAGGGATGGTGCACAGCGGCCCAGCGGTCGTTTTCTTCGTCGTGTTCGAACATCGGGAAGTCCACCACCCACAGCGGAGCCCAGCGGTCTTCAAACAGACCGGTGCTCTTACCAAAGGCGCTGTGGCCAATCTTGATGCGCAAGGCGCCGATGGCGTCGTTGACGATCTTGTCCTTGTCGGCGCCAAAGAAGATCAAGTCGCCGTCTTGCGCTTCGGTGCGCTTGAGGATCTCGGCAATCGCAGCGTCATGGATGTTCTTGACGATGGGCGACTGCAGGCCGTCACGGCCCTTGGCCAGCTCATTGACCTTGATGTAGGCCAGGCCCTTGGCGCCATAGATCTTGACGAAGTCGGTGTAGGCATCGATGTCGCCGCGCGACAGTCCGCCCTGCTCGCGTGCACCGCCAGGTACGCGCAGGCCCACGACGCGGCCGCCCTTCATGTTGGCAGCGCCCGAGAAGACCTTGAAGTCCACATCCTTCATCACTTCGGTCAGCTCGGTGAACTCCAGCTTCACGCGCAGGTCCGGCTTGTCCGAACCAAAGCGGAAGGCCGCATCCTGGTAGGTCATGATCGGGAACTCGCCCAGGTCCACGTTCAGCTGGGTCTGGAACACTTCCTTGATCATGCGCTGGAAGATGGCACGGATCTCTTCCTCGTTCAGGAACGAGGTTTCGCAGTCGATCTGCGTGAATTCGGGCTGGCGGTCAGCGCGCAGGTCTTCGTCGCGGAAGCACTTGGTGATCTGGTAGTAGCGGTCATAGCCGGCCACCATCAGCATCTGCTTGTACAGCTGGGGCGACTGGGGCAGCGCGAAGAATTCGCCATCATGCACGCGGCTGGGCACCAGGTAATCACGTGCGCCTTCAGGCGTGCTCTTGCCCAACATCGGCGTTTCGATATCGACAAAACCTTCCTTGTCGAGGAAGTTGCGCACCTGGATGGCCGTCTTGTAGCGCAGCATCATGTTGCGCTGCATGACCGGGCGGCGCAGGTCCAGCACGCGGTTGGTCAGGCGCACGGTCTCCGACAGGTTCTCGTCGTCGATCTGGAAAGGAGGCGTCACCGAGGCGTTCAGCACGATCAGCTCATGGCACAGCACTTCGATCTTGCCGCTCTTGATCGATTCGTTGGTGGTGCCATCAGGACGGGCACGCACCAAACCCTTGACCTGCACGCAGAACTCATTGCGCACGCCTTCGGCCACCTTGAACATCTCGGCGCGGTCCGGATCGCAGACCACTTGCACATAGCCTTCGCGGTCGCGCAGGTCGATGAAAATCACACCACCGTGGTCACGGCGGCGATTGACCCAGCCGCACAGGCTCACGGTTTCGCCCATCTGGGCTTCGGTCACTTGACCGCAGTATTGGGAACGCATTGCCATAGCCAATCTTCCTGCACCCGCAAAGGTGCCTTAGTTCTCAGTTATTTAGACCCCGTGGGAGCATCGGGCGCAGCCACGACCCCCATCGAGACGATGTATTTAAGCGCAGCATCCACGCTCATGTTCAATTCAACGCAATCGCTTTTGCGCACCATCACCAGGTAGCCGCCCGTTGGGTTGGGTGTGGTGGGCACATAGACGCTGACAAAAGCGCCCTCGGCGCTGTCCAGACCGCCGTGCAGGTGCTGGGCCAACTCACCGCTGGGCGCGCCGGTCACAAAGCCGATGGTCCACATGCCCGGCTGGGGCCACTGCACCATCACCGCCGTGCGAAACGCATTGCCGCTCTCGGAAAACAAGGTGTCGGAGACCTGCTTGACGCTCGAATAGATCGAGCGCACCACCGGGATGCGGCTGACCAGCGCGTCGCCCCAGGAGACGAGCTTGCGGCCGACAAAATTGCTGGCGATGCCGCCGACGATCAGCAGGATCGCCAAGGTCAGCACCACGCCAAAACCGGGAATATGGTAGCCCAGGACCTCGTCAGGCTGCCAGTGTTGCGGCAGGATCAGCAAGGTCTGGTCGAGCGTGCCGATGATCCAGTTGAGCACCCAGACCGTGATGACCCCCGGCACAATGACCAGCAGCCCGGTCAACAACCATTTGCGCAAGGAAGCCATCACCGCTCTCAGCCCTCAGCTTTTAGGCCGCCGTGCCGCCGCTGGCAGCGGGTGCCGGTGCGGGCGTGGCTGCGGGCGTGGCTGCGGGCGCTGCCGCATCAGCAGCAGGCGCGGCTGCCGGTGCGCCGGCAGCGGTGGTTGCAGCAGGGGCAGATTTACCGCTGAAATCGGTGGCGTACCAGCCGGTGCCCTTGAGCTGGAACCCGGGGGCCGTCAATTGCTTGGAGAAGCTGGCTTGCTTGCACTCGGGGCAGTCCGTCAACGGAGCGTCCGACATTTTCTGCAAAACATCTTTGGCATAGCCGCAGGCACTGCACTTGTAGGCGTAAATAGGCATCGCGCGTGTAAGAAAACGGAGGGAAACTCTTGATTATAGGCGGGTTGCAAAACCGATCCGGGTCACAGGCTAAGCGCCTCGGGCCCTTGCTGGTGTGCTGCGGCTCAGCGGCCGGCTACGGTCGTACCCGTCGCCACAGGCGAGGCATCGGGCACAAAGGCCTGGACATCCGTCTTCTGGTTGCGAATGCGCTGTGGCGCCAGGGAGCCGACCGCCATGCCGCTGAAAGCAGCCAGCACACCGGCCAGCTGCGCCGGGAAGGCTGCACCCCAGGCCATGTTCAGGCCCGCCAGCCACACGCCGATGCCCAGGAACACCGCGAGCAGCGCCCCCTGGGTGGTGGCGCGCTTCCAGTACAGACCCATCACCAGCGGCACAAAGGCGCCCACCAGCGGCACCTGATAGGCGCCGGAGACCAGTTCATAAATGGGGGTGCCCTGCATGCGGATCGAATAGGCCAGCACGCAGGCGCTGAACACCAGCACGCTGATGCGCATGGTCTTGAGGTTTTCGCGGTCACTCACCTTGGGGCGGAACTGGCGCCAGATATTCTCGGTAAAGGTCACGCTAGGCGCCAGCAAGGTGGCCGATGCGCAGGACTTGATGGCAGACAGCAGCGCGCCAAAGAACAGCACCTGCATCACAAACGGCATCTTCTCCATCACCAGGGTGGGCAGCACCTTCTGAGGATCGTCCTTGAGCAGGTTGGCCGTTGCCTCGGGCATGATGATCAGCGCGCTGGCCACCAGGAACATCGGCACAAAGGCAAACAGAATATAGGCCGAGCCACCGATGATGGTGCCACGCACCGCTGATTTTTCGGTGTTGGCCGACATCACGCGCTGGAACACATCCTGCTGCGGGATCGAGCCCAGCATCATCGTGATGGCAGCGGCAAAGAAGAAGACCATGTCATGCCAGCTGGGCTCAGGCCAAAACTGGAACAGGTCGCGGCTGGTGGCCAGGTCGATGACCTTGCCGGCACCGCCGGCCATGTCGGACGCGAAGAAGGCCAGCACCAGGAGGCCCACCACCAGGATGATCATCTGCACAAAATCGGTGACCGCCACCGACCACATGCCGCCAAACAAGGTATAGGCCAGGATGGACACCACGCCGATCACCATGCCCATCGCAATGCTGATCGCACCGCCCGACAGCAGGTTGAACACCAGGCCCAAGGCCGTGACCTGGGCCGACACCCAGCCCAGGTAGCTGAGCATGATGATCAGTGAACAAATGATCTCGACCGCGCTGCCATAGCGCTTGCGGTAGTAGTCGCTGATGGTCAGCAGGTTCATGCGGTAGAGCTTGGCCGCGAAGAACATGCCCACCAGAATCAGACACATACCGGCGCCAAACGGGTCTTCAACCACATTGCGCAAGCCCCCTTCGATGAACTTGGCAGGCACGCCCAGCACGATCTCGGAGCCAAACCAGGTCGCAAACGTGGTGGTGATGATCATGAACAGCGGCAGATTTCGGCCGGCAATGGCGAAATCCGCGGTGTTCTTCACCCGTCGGGCGGCCCAAAGACCCACGCCAATGGTCACGAATAGGTAGGCGATCACCAGGGAGAGCAGCACGTTGTCACTCCTGCAAAGCGTAGGGCTTAGGGGTTAAAGATTAGAAAATGCGGACGCGAATGAAGAGCTGCAGTACCACCAGCCCCAACACAAAACCTATGCCACCGCAAATGATGATCTGCAGCAGCTTGTTGGTCAACTTTTGCTGCACTAGCAGCTCTTTGAGCATCTGGTCGTTGTCAGCACCGTTGCCATTACGCGCCAGGTACTGGTGCACCAGGCGCGGCATGTCGGGCAGCAGCTTGGCATAACGCGGCGCCTGGGATTTGAGCTCGCGCCACAGGCGCTGGGGCCCCATCTGGTCGAGCATCCACTTTTCCAGGAATGGCTTGGCGGTGCTCCACAGGTCCAGGTCCGGGTCCAGCTGGCGGCCCAGGCCTTCGATATTGAGCAAGGTCTTTTGCAGCAGCACCAGCTGGGGCTGGATCTCGACCTGGAAGCGCCGCGAGGTCTGGAACAGGCGCATCAGCACCATGCCCAGCGAAATCTCTTTCAGCGGCCGGTCAAAGTACGGCTCGCAGACGGCACGGATGGCGGCTTCGAGCTCATCGACCCGGGTATCGGGCGGCACCCAGCCGCTTTCAATGTGCAGCTCAGCCACGCGCTTGTAGTCGCGGCGAAAGAACGCGGTGAAGTTCTGCGCCAGGTACTCTTTGTCGAACTCCGTCAGGGTGCCAACAATGCCGAAATCCAGCGAGATATAGCGCCCAAAGCTCTCAGGCTCCAGGCTGACCTGGATGTTGCCCGGGTGCATGTCCGCATGGAAAAAACCATCGCGAAACACCTGGGTGAAGAAAATGGTCACGCCATCGCGGGCCAGCTTGGGGATATCCACACCAGCAGCGCGCAGGGTATCGACCTGGTTGATGGGCACGCCATTCATGCGCTCCATCACCATCACCTCCTGGTGGCAAAAATCCCAGAACACTTCCGGGATCAGTACCAGGTCCAGCCCTTCCATGTTGCGGCGCAGCTGGGCGGCGTTGGATGCCTCGCGCATCAGGTCCAGCTCGTCGTGCAAGTAGGTGTCGAACTCCGCTACCACCTGGCGCGGCTTGAGGCGCTTGCCATCGGCGGAGAACTTCTCGACCAGCTCGGCCATGGTACGCATCAGCGCCAGGTCGCTGTCGATCACCGGCAGCATGCCCGGGCGCAGCACCTTGACGGCGACATCGCGCAGCGTGCCTTCGCGCGTGCGGATGGTGGCAAAGTGGACCTGGGCTATCGAGGCACTGGCGATCGGCTTTTCGTCAAAGCTGACGAAGACCTCGGCAAGGGGCTTGCGGAACGCCCGCTCGATGGTCTGCACCGCGATGCGTGAATCGAATGATGGAACGCGGTCCTGCAGCAGCGACAGTTCTTCGGCAATATCGGGCGGCAGCAAATCGCGCCGGGTGGACAAAACCTGGCCAAATTTGACAAAGATGGGGCCTAGTTGTTCCAACGCCTCGCGCAGGCGCTGGCCGCGTGGCTCCGTCCAATTGCGCCCCAGGCGCAGTACCCGTGTGATGCCTTTGAGCCAGGGGTGGTTGAAGCTCGACAGCACCATGTCGTGCAAACCATAGCGCCAGACCACCCACAAGATGGTGAAGCCCCGAAAAAAGCGCTTCATGTTGCTTTGCGCTCGTTGGCGGTGTCACCGTCTGCGCCATAGCCGGGTGGCGTGGGCGGTGCCGGCGGCTGGGCCTGCTGGCCAAAGCCACTGGCGCCAAAGCGGTCAGCGGTGCGCACGCCCATGCTGACAAACTGGCGCAGCGCAGCCGCTACACGCTGGCCCATTTGCGCCAGCCAATGCGCGGGGGTATCGCCCACCACCCGGGCCAGGTCTTCTTCAACATCCCAGCGCACATGGTCGACCAGCCACTGGATCTCGGCGGCAAACTGCACATCGCCATCGATGCGGATGGCGGGCTTCTCGCCCTGGATGACGCCACGGGCCAGCGCCAGCGGGGAGTCATCGACCACCTGCACGCGCAGATCGGGGGTTTCTTGCATGCCAGCCAGGTCCAACAGACCGGCGGGCGTGATCTTGAGCGCCAGCACGATGCTGCGCCACTGCACCTGCACCACGCGCCCGCTTTGGCGCACCAGGCGCTCCATCGCGACTTCTTCCTGCATCAGCACATGGTTCAAGAACAGCACCACGCGGTGCTGCACCTCAGACACCAGCCATTGCGGTGGTTGGGCCGACTCCAGAATGCGTGCAAAAATGCCGCCCGGAAAAGAAAAAGGGGACTGTGTTGCCATAGTCCCCAATTATTCCCCAAGTCCGCCGCCTGTCGTCAGCATTAACAGGCAAAGCGGTGGAGTTTTACGGTTTGCTTACTGCAAAGCTTGATTACTGCAAAGCTTGCAGGCCTGATACCAACCAGCCGCTGGTGCCGTCCTTGGGCTTGGACATGTTCCAGACCTCGCGGAAGGGGCTTGGGCCAGCATGGGCTTCTTCGCGGATCATGCCGGAGAACTCGACGCTGGCCATGTAGGCATGGCCCAGATCCTCGATACCCAGCAGCTGCGCTTCAAGCATGACCACATCGGTCTGGTTGGGCTGCACGCCTTCGCGGTGCTGCTCACGGTCCTGCAGTTGGCCCTTGACTTCGTTGAGCATGTCGTCGGTCATCATCGAGCGCAGGGTGTTGATATCCGAGCGGTCCCAGGCGGACTGCAGGGTCACAAAGTTGCGCTTGGCCGCTTCCAGGAAACCATTCGCATCAAAGCCTTCTGGCACACCCCAGTTTTGCGCGCCAGCCAGACCAGCACCAATCATGCTGCCACCCGCAGCGGCGGCCACCGGTGCTGCGCCTTGCTCCCAGGGACGGGCCGAGGCGTCGTTGCCGACCTTCTCAGGGTTGTACTGGGGCGCAACAGGGGCCGATACCGGCGCTTGCGGCGCGGCATTGCCTGCACCCTGGAAGGCGAAAGGCGACTGCGCGGGTTGTTGCGCTGCAGCGCTCTTGCGGCGCATCACAAAGCCCACGATAGCCAGCACGGCCATGATGGCCAGGCCAATCAACAGCATGTTGGCAAAGGCCTCACCCAAGCCCAGCGAATGGGCCAGCCAGGCGAGGCCCAGACCGGCAGCCAGGCCGCCCAGCATCGCGCCCCAAGGTTTCTTGGGGGCGGCAGCCGCAGCCGCAGGCGTCGCAGGGCGCTGGGCTTGCGCAGGCGCCGTGGCATTATTGCCCGGTGCTTGCGCAGGCGTTGCCTGGCGTTGGGTCACATTACCGGACTGCTGGCCCATGGACTTGCCACCACCCATGCGCTTTGCATCGGCATCGACATGCGCAAATGCCAGCATTGCCACCAAGACCACTGACCACAGTTTTGTCATATTTGCTCCGTTTTGTTTGGGCCGGTACGCCTTTGCGCCGGCTATTACGTTCACGCCCACTTCTCAGCAATCTCGGTCCGTTGTGTTGTATTGCGCTGGGCGCTGGGCAGGCGCCTGGCTTTGCAACCGGTATTGCATCTCACTTTTTCAACATTTGATCCCGACATGCAAGGCGGTAATCCCTGCCGTCATGTTGTGGTAGTCCACATGGCCAAAGCCTGCTTTTTGCATCATGGCCTTGAGTTCGGCCTGGCCGGGATGCATGCGAATCGATTCGGCCAGGTAGCGGTAGCTGTCGGCATCACCCGCCACCATTTGCCCTATACGTGGGAGCACTTGGAAGGAATACAAGTCGTAGGCCTTCTCCAGCGGCTTGGCCACCTTGGAAAACTCCAGCACCAGCAGCTTGCCGCGCGGCTTGAGCACGCGGCACATTTCCTTGAGCGCCTGGTCTTTATTGGTCATGTTGCGCAGGCCAAAGGCCACGCTCACCAGGTCGAAATGCTGGTCGGGAAAAGGCAGGGCCTCGGCATCGCAAACCGTAGTGGGCAGATTCAGACCCTTGTCGATCAGGCGGTCGCGGCCCACGCGCAGCATGGCCTCGTTGATATCGGTGTGCACCACCTGGCCGCTGGGGCCGACCTTTTTCGCAAAGGCCAGCGACAGATCACCAGTACCACCGGCGATATCCAGCACCCGTTGGCCTTCCTTGAGGTTGGCGACCATGACGGTGTAGTGCTTCCAGACCCGGTGCAGACCACCAGACATCAGGTCGTTCATCACGTCATATTTGCTCGCGACCGAGTCGAACACCCCGCGCACCTTGCGCGCCTTGTCCTGCTCGTCAACTGTCTCAAATCCAAAGTGGGTGGTGCTCATAGTGTGAATGCTAGCAAGCTCTGCAGCGTCCTACCCCCATACCCCGGATTATGCGGGGGTATGTGGTTTAAGTGCTTGGATGCGCAAAGCCCGATTTTACGGTGATATAAAGCTACAAAATTGATAGCTTTAAATACAAACTATTTCCTGCCTCAGGGCGCCCGCAATGGCGGCCAAGGGCGCGACAGCTCAGTGCTGGTGGCCGCAGGCGCTGCCGCCCTTGGGCGCAATCGGCTGGTCGCGGTCCGCGCCAGCGGCCTGCAGGCGGTCCAGGTAATCCTGCCACAGCTCCTTCTGGCGACTGCCCAGCTCGTACAGGTACTGCCAGCTGAACAGGCCGCTCTCATGGCCATCCGAGAAGATGGGTTTGATGGCGTAGTTGCCTACCGGCTCCACTGCCACGATCTCCACCTCGCGCTTGCCGGTCTGCAGCACTTCCTGTCCCGGGCCGTGGCCTTGCACCTCGGCCGAAGGCGAATACACGCGCAGCAACTCGAATGGCAGGCGGAAAGCCGCGCCATCGGCGTATTGCACTTCCAGCACACGGCTTGCGCTGTGCACGGTCAGCGCCGTGGGGGTGGGGGTCTCGCGGGTCAATCCAGCCATGTCAATCCTTTGCAAGCCGGCTTGGCGCTGCAGGCACTGCGCGCCGCCGGTGTGCTATCAAAAACAATAGCAATTATGCCGCAAGCAGGCGTTCCAGCGCTGCCTGCATGCGGGCCTCGGCCGCGGGCAGTTGTGCGTTCAGCAGGGCTTCATGCTGCGCATCGCGTGGCCGCTGGGCAGCGGCCCAGACGGGTGCGGGGAAATGGCTGTCCTCGGCATAGCGGGCAATTACATGCCAGTGCAGATGGGGCACCATATTGCCCAGGGTGGCCAGGTTGATCTTGCCGGGCACGGGCTGCATGCCGCGCAATGCCAGTTCAACGGCCATCACCGCATCCATGCACCACTGGCGCTCAGCCTCCGACAAATCCGACAGCTCGGCCACATGGGCGCCCCAGACCACGCGGTAGAAGGCCGGGAAACCGGCCTCTTCCGCATGGATAACGCGCAGCAGCGCGCCGCCCCGGGCGCCCTGCCAAACCAGGCGTCCGCCCTCTGCTTGGCACAGCGGGCAATCGCTGCGGGCTGCCGTCATACCAGCACCCGCTCGATGCCGCCGTGGTTGGCGCGCTCCACATACTCGGGCATCCAGTTCTCACCCAGGATCTCGCGCGCCATCTCGACGACGATGTAGTCGGCTTCAAGCAGACCGTTTTGCAGGTCATCCTGGTAGCGGTTGAGGCCTTGCAGGCAGCTGGGGCAGCTGGTGAGGATCTTGACGTTCTCCTTGGCATCCACCTGGCCAGCATCGCGCAGCTGGGCTTCACCCTTGCGGATTTCCTCGGTCTTGCGGAAGCGGATCTGCGTCGAGATATCGGGACGGGTGACACCCAAGGTGCCCGATTCGCCGCAGCAGCGCTCGCTCTTCAACACGTTGTCGCCCACCAGGGCCTTCACGGTCTTCATTGCGTCCTGCTGCTTCATCGGCGTGTGGCAGGGGTCGTGGTAGAGGTAGGCGCCCTTGCCTTGCAGGGTGATGCCCTTCTCCAGCAGGTACTCATGGATGTCGATGATGCGGCAGCCGGGGAAGATCTTGTCGAACTGGTAGCCCTGCAGCTGGTCGTAGCAGGTACCGCAGCTCACCACCACGGTCTTGATGTCCAGGTAGTTCAAGGTGGTGGCCACACGGTGGAACAGCACCCGGTTGTCGGTGATCATCTTCTCGGCCTTGTCGAACTGGCCCGAGCCGCGCTGGGGATAGCCGCAGCACAGGTAGCCCGGCGGCAGCACGGTCTGCACACCCGCATGCCAGAGCATGGCTTGCGTGGCCAGGCCCACCTGGCTGAACAGGCGCTCCGAGCCGCAGCCGGGGAAGTAAAACACCGCCTCGGTCTCAGAAGTCGTGGTCTTCGGGTCCCGGATGATGGGCACGTAGTCCTTGTTCTCGATATCGAGCAGCGCGCGCGCCGTCTGCTTGGGCAGGCCACCGGGCAACTTCTTGTTGACGAAGTGGATCACCTGCTCCTTGAGCGGTGCGGTGCCCACGCTGGCCGGCGGGTGCGCGGTCTGGCGCTTGCCAAAGCCCTTGAGCACATCCACAGCCAGGCGCTGGGCCTTGAAGCCCACGCCGACCATGGTCTTGCGCAGCAGCTTGATGGTGTCGGGGTTGGTGGCGTTCAGCATGGCCATGGCCACCTTGTTGCCCGGACGGAAGCTCTTCTTGCCCATCTGGCGCAGCAGGTTGCGCATGTGCATCGTCACATCGCCAAAGTCGATCTTGACCGGGCAAGGCGTGGCGCATTTGTGACAGACCGTGCAGTGGTCGGCCACATCTTCAAACTCCTGCCAGTGGCGGATGGACACGCCCCGGCGGGTTTGCTCTTCGTAGAGGAAGGCCTCGACCAGCAGCGAGGTCGCCAGGATCTTGTTGCGTGGGCTGTAGAGCAGGTTGGCGCGCGGCACATGAGTGGCGCAGACCGGCTTGCACTTGCCGCAACGCAGGCAGTCCTTGACCGAGTCGGCAATCGCGCCGATATGGCTTTGCTGCATGATCAGCGACTCATGCCCCATCAGGCCGAACGAGGGCGTATAGGCATTCGTCAAGTCGGCATACATCAGCGACTTGCGCGATTTGTCGCCCTCGTAGGTTTGCTCCAGCAGCAGGCGGCGCTCTTCGGGGCGCAGCAGCTTGCCCTTGTTGAAGTGGCCATGCGGATCAATACGCGCCTTGTACTCGGCAAAGGGGCGCAGTTCGTCGTCGCTCAGAAACTCCAGCTTGGTGATACCAATGCCGTGCTCGCCCGAGATCACGCCATCGAGGCTGCGCGCCAGCGCCATGATGCGGGCCACGGCCGCATGCGCGGTGGTCAGCATTTCATAGTCATCGCTGTTGACCGGCAGGTTGGTGTGTACATTGCCGTCGCCCGCATGCATGTGCAGCGCTACAAACACGCGGCCCTTGAGCACGCGCTGGTGGATGGCCACCACCTCGTCCATGATCGGCTGGTAGGCGGAGCCGGCAAAGATCGTGGCCAGCGGTGCGCGCAGATCGCTCTTCCAGCTGGCGCGCAGGCTGTGGTCTTGCAGGTCACGGAACTGCGCGTCCACGCCGTCGAGCCAGCCTTGCCAGCGCTTGCGCACGTCAGTCAGCAGCACCAGCGCTTGCGCGACGCGGTCTTCCAGCAACTCGGCCGAGGGGATGTCGTTGGCGTCGTCCTGCTTGCCCAGCGGCAGCTGGCCCTTGGCAAAGAAGGCGTGCAGCGCATCGCAGAGCTTGATCTTGTTGTTCAGCGACAGCTCGATATTGATGCGCTCGATGCCATCGGTGTACTCGGCCATGCGCGGCAGCGGGATGACCACGTCTTCATTGATCTTGAAGGCATTGGTGTGGCGGCTGATGGCCGCCGTGCGCTTGCGGTCAAGCCAGAATTTCTTGCGCGCCTCAGGGCTGATGGCGATAAAGCCTTCGCCGCTGCGCGAGTTGGCGATGCGCACCACTTCGCTGGTCACGCGCGCCACTTCATCGGGGTTGTCGCCAACAATATCGCCAAACAGCACCATCTTGGGCAGGCCGCCATGCTTTTTGCTCTTGGTGGCATAGCCCACCGCCTTCAGGTAGCGGTCATCCAGGTGCTCCAGCCCTGCCAGCAGCACGCCGCAGCGTTTTTGCTCGGCAAACATATAGTCCTTGATCTCGACGATCGAGGGCACCGCATCCTTGGCATTGCCAAAAAACTCCAGGCAGACGGTACGCACATGCGAGGGCATGCGGTGCACGATCCAGCGGGCGCTGGTGATCAGGCCATCACAGCCCTCTTTCTGGATGCCCGGCAGGCCCGAGAGGAATTTGTCGGTCACGTCCTTGCCCAGGCCTTCCTTGCGGAACTTGTAGCCCGGGATATCCAGGCGCTCGGTGCGCACCAGGGTCTTGCCATCGGCCTGCAGGTACTTCAGCTCAAAGCTGGCCATCTCGGCGTCGTGGATCTTGCCCAGGTTGTGGTCCAGGCGGGTGACTTCCAGCCACTGCGCATCGGGCGTGACCATGCGCCAGCTGGCCAGGTTGTCCAGCGCCGTGCCCCAGAGCACTGCCTTTTTGCCACCGGCGTTCATGGCGATATTGCCGCCAATGCAGGAGGCCTCAATCGAGGTGGGGTCCACCGCAAACACAAAGCCGCCGCGCTCGGCCGCATCAGCCACCCTCTGGGTCACCACCCCCGCCTGCGACCAGACGGTGGGCACCGGGTGGTCGATACCGGGCAGAGAGACCATCTCCACCTCGGACATCTTCTCCAGCTTTTCGGTATTGATCACGGCACTGCGCCAGCTCAGCGGAATCGCACCACCGGTGTAGCCGGTGCCGCCGCCACGCGGCACGATGGTCAGGCCCAGGCCGATACAGGCTTTGACCAGCACGGCCATTTCCTCTTCGGTGTCGGGCGTCAGCACCACAAATGGGTACTCCACACGCCAGTCGGTCGCATCCGTCACATGGCTCACGCGCGAGAGGCCGTCGAACTTGACATTGTCCTTGGCGGTCAGCGGCTTGAAGGTGCGCAGCACCTTGCGGCGCAGCTCGGTCGCCTCTTGCAAGGTGGTGTCGAACTCAGACACCGCCACCTGCGCGGCCGCAATCAGCTGGCCCACCAGCGCATCACGCGCCGGGTCTTCAGCCGGTGCGCGGCGCTTTTGCACTTCGCCCAGGCGGTGCTGCAATGCTTCCACCAGCTGCTTGCGCCGGCCGGGGTTGTGCAAGAGGTCGTCTTGCAGGTAGGGATTGCGCTGCACCACCCAGATATCGCCCATCACCTCGTACAGCATGCGTGCCGAGCGGCCCGTCTTGCGCTCCTGGCGCAATTGGTCCAGCAGATCCCAGGCTTGCACACCCAGCAAACGGATGACGATTTCGCGGTCGGAGAACGAGGTGTAGTTGTAGGGGATCTCGCGGAGACGGGCGGGCCCGTCAACCCGTGCTTGCAAGCTGGTCAGCGCAATCGGTGCGTTCATGTGTGGGACCTGTGTGGGAGCGGGCGCTCCCTTTTATGGATCAGGGACCCTCTGCAAAACACTCGGCGCTGGTCTGAACGCGGTCTCGGGCGATCCGCGCGTCCATCCCAGGGGGCGAGGGTTCTCCAGAAGATCCTTGGCTGTGGGGCCACCGATTTTATGACACCGGGCTTGCACGCATGGTTGCGCGTTTTAAAACATGGTACGCCGCAGTCTGGCATTGTCACCACAGCGCCGCGCTGCAGCCATCACAGCAGCAAACGCGGCGCCCCAACATAGCCAAACCTTTTCCAATTTTTTCTTATTTGATCGAATTTGAGCATTTCAAGCCCGCCAGCCACCTTTACCACAACTGTTTGACAGTCTCATGTGACAACCCCAGGAACTCTGCAGCACTAAGCCCCTAAGGTTACATTTTTCTCTCGATTGGGATGGAAGGCTGCACTACAATCGTAACGCCTTGTATTTGTTGATGCGGTGCAGGCAGCCACTGGCAATCCCCAGTTGCTTAAAGCCCGCGGATATGCCACAACGTCACAGAACATTCACAAACGCCACATACGATTCGTTTTTGAGCGTTTTATAAACCCCTAGGAGCATTCATGCACTTCAAGCGTTTGGTCATCGCTGCCGGTATCGCAGCCACTACCAGCCTGTCCGCCCATGCCGTCACCGAGATCCAATGGTGGCACTCCATGACCGCCGTGAACAACGAATGGGTCAATGACCTGGCCAAGGAGTTCAACGACAGCCAGAAGGAATACAAGGTTGTGCCCACCTTCAAGGGTGTGTACGACGAATCGATGACGGCAGCGATTGCAGCCTTCCGCTCGGGCAATGCACCGCACATTCTGCAAGTGTTTGAAGTGGGCACCGCCACGATGATGGCCTCCAAGGGCGCAACCGTGCCGGTCGGCAAGGTAATGTCGGATGCCGGCGTGTCCTTCGACCCCAAGGCCTACATCCCTGCAGTGGCGGGCTACTACACGGCACCTAACGGCCAGATGCTGAGCTTCCCGTTCAACAGCTCGACCACCATCTTCTATTACAACAAGGACGCCTTCAAAAAGGCTGGTCTGGACGCTGAAAAGGCGCCTACCACCTGGCCTGAAGTGTTCGCTGCTGCCAAGAAGCTCAAGGAAAGCGGCCACAGCTGCCCGATGACCCTGGCATGGCAAGGCTGGACCCAGCTGGAGTCCTTCTCCACCTGGCACAACGTTGAGTTCGCGAGCGAGCAAAACGGCCTGTCCGCAAACGGCTACAAGGCCCGCCTGAAGCTCAATTCGCCGCTGCACGTCAAGCACATCGACAACCTGGCCGCTGCGGCCAAGGCTGGTGAGTTTGTCTACAAGGGCCGTGCTTCCACCGCCCAGGCTTCGTTCACCGCCGGTGAATGCGCGATGATCCAGACCTCGTCCGGTTTCTACGGCGATGTGGCCAAGAACGCCAAGTTCGCCTACGGCCTGGCACCTCTGCCTTACTACCCTGATGTGAAGGGCGCACCGCAGAACACCGTGATCGGTGGCGCATCGCTGTGGGTGATGTCGGGCAAGAAGGCCGAAGAATACAAGGGCGTGGCCAAGTTCTTCGAATTCCTGTCGCAAACCAAGGTGCAGGCCGCTTCGCACCAGCGCACCGGCTACCTGCCTGTGACGATGGCTGCTTATGACCTGACCGAGAAGTCCGGCTTCTACCAAAAGAACCCTGGCACCGACACCGCCGTGACGCAGATGATCCGCAAGGTCACCGACAACTCGCGTGGTATCCGCCTGGGCAACTACGTACAGATCCGCACCATCGAGGACGAAGAACTCGAACAGGTCTGGGCTGGCAAGAAGACTGGCAAGGAAGCCCTGGACTCCATCGTGAGCCGCGGCAACGAACTGCTGGCCCGCTTCGAGAAGTCGTACAAGCCTTAATCCCCTCATCACTTGCGCCGCCCTGCACGCGTGGGGTGGCGCGGTTGATGAACCATCGCCCGGTGGCTGCCTGCAGCCCCGGCGGTTTTTTTGTTTTTGAGCCCCATCATGGAAAAACGCGTACTTTTCCGCTCTAAATGGCTGCCCTGGGTGTTGATTGCACCTCAGTTACTGGTCATTGGCATTTTCTTTTTCTGGCCTGCTGGCCAGGCTGTGCTGCAGTCTTTCCAGATGGAAGACGCTTTCGGCATGAGCACCGAATGGGTGGGGCTGGATAACTTCCGCAACCTGTTCGCCGATCCCACTTACCTGAATTCTTTCAAGCGCACCGCCATGTTCTCGGTGCTGGTTGCCGGCGCTGGCATTGCCATCTCGCTGGTGCTGGCCATTTTTGCCGACCGCATCGTGCGCTTTGCGATGGTCTACAAGACCTTGCTGATCGTCCCCTACGCTGTGGCGCCTGTTATTGCCGGCGTGCTGTGGGTGTTCCTGTTCTCGCCGTCCATCGGCGTGGTCACCTACTACCTGGGCAAGCTGGGCTACAACTGGAACCACATGATGAATGACAACCAGGCGATGGCGCTGATTGTCATGGCCTCGGTGTGGAAGCAGATCTCCTATAACTTCCTGTTCTTCCTGGCGGGCCTGCAGTCCATCCCCAAGGCACTGATCGAGGCGGCGTCCATCGATGGTGCCAGCCCATGGCGCCGGTTCTGGAACATCCAGCTGCCGCTGCTGTCGCCCACCACCTTCTTCCTGCTGGTGATCAACATCGTGTACGCGTTTTTCGACACCTTCGGCATCATCGATGCAGCAACGCAAGGCGGCCCTGGCCAATCGACCTCGATCCTCGTCTACAAGGTGTACCAAGACGGCTTCAAGGCGCTGGATCTGGGCGGCTCCGCAGCACAGTCGGTGATTCTGATGCTGATCGTCATTGTGCTGACCGTGGTTCAGTTCCGCTATGTTGAAAAGAAAGTGCAGTACTGATCATGGTTGACCGCAATCCCTGGCTCAATTTCTTCTCGCACGCCGTGCTGGTGCTCGGCGTGGCGATTGTGGCCTTCCCGCTGTACCTGGCCTTTATCGCATCGACCCACACGGCGGACGCCATCGTGCAATCGCCCATGCCTCTGCTGCCGGGCGCCCACCTCTGGGAAAACTACCAGGCCGCGCTGTTTGGCTCCGGCAAGCTGGGCTCCAACACCAACGTCATGCACATGATGTGGGTCAGCTTCTGGGTGGCGATGATCATCACCGTCGGCAAGATCGCGATCTCGCTGCTGTCTGCTTTTGCCATCGTCTACTTCCGCTTTCCCTTCAAGATGTTCTGCTTCTGGGCGATTTTCCTCACCCTGATGCTGCCCGTTGAAGTGCGGATTCTGCCCACCTACAAAGTAGTGGCCGAGTTGGGCCTGCTCAACAGCTACGCTGGTTTGACCTTGCCGCTGATCGCGTCGGCCACCGCCACCTTCCTGTTCCGCCAGTTCTTTCTGACGGTGCCCGATGAGCTGGTGGAAGCGGCACGTATCGACGGTGCCGGTGCGATGCGCTTTTTCAAGGACATCCTCGTGCCGCTGTCGCGCACCTCGATCGCAGCGCTGTTTGTGATCCAGTTCATCTACGGCTGGAACCAGTACCTCTGGCCGCTGCTGATGACCACCTCGGAAGACATGTACCCGGTGGTGATTGGTATCAAGCGCATGCTGGCGGGCGGCGAAGCCGCTGTGGACTGGAATATCGTGATGGCGACCGCCATCCTGGCGATGCTGCCACCCACCCTGGTGGTGATGCTGATGCAAAAGTGGTTTGTCAAAGGTCTGGTGGATACCGAAAAGTAATCCCACACCACCTTGTCCCTCCACCATCTTTGACCGATACAACGAAACCTTCTTATGGCTTCCATCTCTCTCAAGAACATTGTCAAACGCTACGGTACCGGCAAGTCGGCCGTGCCCGTCATCCATGGCGTGAACGCCGAAATCAAGGACGGCGAATTCGTCGTGCTGGTCGGCCCCTCGGGCTGCGGCAAATCCACCCTGCTGCGCATGATTGCCGGTCTGGAAGAAATCACCGGCGGCGACCTGATGATTGGCGACAAGATCGTCAACAACCTAGAGCCCGCCAAGCGCAACATCGCCATGGTGTTCCAGAACTACGCGCTCTACCCGCACATGAGCAACTACGAGAACATGGCCTATGGCCTGAAGCTCGCCAAGGTGCCACCGGACGAGATCAAGCGCCGGGTGGACAAGGCTGCCAAGATTCTGGAACTGTCGCACCTGCTGGACCGCAAGCCGCGCCAGTTGTCCGGCGGCCAGCGCCAGCGCGTGGCCATGGGCCGCGCCATCGTGCGCCAGCCCCAGGTCTTCCTGTTTGACGAGCCGTTGTCCAACCTGGACGCCAAGCTGCGCGGCCAGACCCGTATCGAAATCCAGAAGCTGCACGCCGAGCTGGGCATCACCAGCCTGTTCGTAACCCATGACCAGGTCGAGGCCATGACCCTGGCCCAGCGCATGATCGTGATGAACGGCGGCAATGTCGAGCAGTTCGGCACGCCCGAAGAGGTCTACCACACGCCCGCGTCGACCTTTGTGGCCGGCTTTATCGGCTCTCCGCCGATGAACCTGCTGAAGAACGCTGCGAATGGCAAGGCCGGTCAGATTCTGGGCATCCGCCCCGAGCACATCGACCTGGTGGCCTCGGGCGGCTGGGAGTTCCAGGTGGAAACGGTGGAACTACTGGGTGCCGAGCGCCTGCTGTACGGCAAAGTCGGTGGCGAGCAAGTCACAGTGCGCGTGGAAGAAGGCGCAGCCTTCCCCAAGCCCGGTGAAGTGGCCCGCATCAGCGCCCGCGAAGACCGCCTGCACTGGTTCGATGCGGAAACCGGCAAGCGCCTCTAAGCTGCAGCCAGGCGATGCGCACACCTGCCGCGCCTTGGCTCCTTCTGCCCTGAGCTTTTGATTACCAGCGCCCAAGTGCTCCACTTGCGGCGCTTTTCTTTTTTCGCACCGAGATAGATATGACGCTTTCCACCAACTGGCCCTATCCCCGCTGGGTGGCCCACCGTGGCGCTGGCAAACTGGCGCCCGAGAACACCATGAGCGCCTTCCGCCTGGGCGCTGCACACGGCTACCGCATGTTTGAGTGCGATGCCAAGCTCAGCCGCGATGGCGTGCTGTTTTTGATGCACGATGCGGACCTCAAGCGCACCACCAATGCCGAAGGCACCGGCAGCGATCTGAGCATGGGCGAGCTAGCCCAGCTCGACGCCGGCAGCTGGCATTCCCGCGCCCATGCGGGCGAGAACCTGCCCACCCTGGAAGCCCTGGCCCGCTGGTGCCTGGCCAACCACCTTTTCCTTAATGTCGAGATCAAGCCCACGCCCGGCCAGGAGCTGGAGACCGGCCGTGCCAGCGGCGCGCTAATGAACCGCATCTGGCCGCAAACCGTCGTGCCGCCGCTCTTTACCTCGTTCAAGGCCGATTCACTGCGCGGCGCACGCGAAGTGGCGCCGCATATCCCACGCGGCCTGCTGGTGGACAAGCTGGCCGATGGCAGCGGCGAGGCCGAGCTGCAGCTGGCCTTGGAGCTGGACTGCCAGGCGCTGGTGCTGAACCATGCACTCTGGGATGCCGCCTTGGTGGCCAAGGTCCATGCCGCAGGCCTGCGCTGCAGCAGCTATACGGTCAACGACGAATGGGCCGCCCAGCGCCTGATCGACCTGGGCACCGACGGCATCATCACCGACCGGGTGGACCTGTTCAGCCCGGCCCAGGATGGCCCGCTGCTGTAAAGCCATCGCAGCCATCACTGGCTGACCGCCAGACAAAAGCCCGGCCATGCCGGGCTTTTTTGCGCGCGATGCGCCTCAGTCCATCTTGGTGCCCGAGGCCTTCACCGCCTCGGCCCAGCGCGGCATTTCGCCGGTCAGGAACTGTTGGAAGGCCTCTGCACCAAGGAAGGCCGGGTCGGCGCCCTGCTCCACCATGCGCCCGCGCACATCGGGCATCTGCATCACCTGGCCAAAGGCGGCGCTGAGCTTGTCCACCACCGCTTTGGGCGTACCAGCGGGCGCAAGAAAGCCATAGAAACCCACCACCTCAAAGCCCTGCAGCCCGCTTTCAATGGCCGTGGGCACCTCGGGCAGTGCCGGGTTGCGCTCCTTGCTGGTGACGGCCAGCGCACGCACCTTGCCCTGCTTGTGGTAAGCGGCGGCCTGCGGAATGCTCTCGGCCATGAACTGCACCTGGCCACCCACCAGATCGGTAAAGGCGGGGGCACTTCCCTTGTAAGGGATGTGCACCAGATCCAGACCGGTGGCGCTCTTGAACATCTCGGGCACCAGATGGCTGATGCCGCCATTGCCCGCCGAGCCAAAGTTGACCTTGCCCGGGTTGGCCTTGGCGTAGGAAATGAACTCCTGCAGATTCTTGGCTGGCACCTTGTTGTTGACCAGCAAGGCCAATGGCTGCATGGCCGTGCGCGCCACAGGGGTAAAATCCTTCAGCGTGCTGTAGGGCAGCTTGGGGTAGAGCGCAGGGTTGATCACCATCACACCGGTGTTGGCCAGCATCAGGGTGTAGCCATCGGCCGGCGCCTTCATGACATCTTGCGCGCCCACCGCGCCACCAGCACCGGGCTTGTAGTCAACGATAATGGGCTGGCCGAGCACGCCCTGGAGTTTGTCGGTGAGCAGGCGGGCATGCTGGTCCAGCGGGCCGCCTGCGGGAAAGCCGATCACCACCCGCACCGGCTTGGTAGGAAAAGGCTGCTGTGCCTGGGTGGCGGCGCTGAACGCCAACCCGGCGATGGCTGCCAGGCAGGCGTGTGCGATGTGCTTCATGTTGTGTCTCCTTGGGTTTGTTATCGGTAGAGAGGCAGGCAGTGCAAACGCCGCCTGCAAAACCCATCATGACCGGCACACCGCGCTTCTACAACCAGCGCCTGTCTCGCATTTTTTCCGAATTGACGTCGCTGTCTTCAGGCGGTAGCTGCCGCCTGGGCAGCGGGCGCGGCCTTGCGCCGCCACAACAGCCACAGCCAGCCCAGGCCTTGGACGGCCACCAGCAGCACCAGCATGTCCAGCGCCAGCTGCGCCGCCCACAGGTGCTTGCTCATGTCGCGCACCCCCTCGCCCAGCAGCACAATGATGACCTGCGACACCACCAGCAGCCCCAGCAGCAGGCCGCCGACGGCCAGCGGGCGCAAGCGGCCAGCATGCGGGCTGCGGCTGGCCGCAAACAGCGCCAGCGCAGCCAGCAAAAACAGCGGCGCCAGCGGCGTCACGATGCGGTCGCGCCACTCGCTCATGCGCAAGAGCAGCGCCGTCACCGGCTGGACACCGCCCGCATGGCGCTGCAGATAGTAGTTACCGGGAAAGACATGGAAATACTGCACGGTGAAATGGCTGGGCAGTGCGAAGCGGGCCAGGCGCCACAGCGCTAGCGGGTAGTGCAGATAGGGCCGCAGCACATCGCCCTTGCCGAGTTTGGGTGTGACAGGGTAGCAGTCGCGCTTTGTGTGCTGCACCTGGGTGCCGCCGGGGCCGGAGAGCGCATTGCCCCAGGCATCCACCCCAATGCATTCACGCCGCTCGGCCGGCACCTGCAAGCCATCCATCTGCGCCGGGGTCAGCACCATGTACGAGCCCAGATAGACGCCGTGGTAGGCATTCAGCCCCGCGTTCTTGCCGATCAGCAAAGGCACGAGGCAAAGTATTTGCACGGCCAACAGCAGCTTGAGCAAGCCCTTGTCCGGCAGCACCCGCTGCCAACGGCTGCCCACCCACAGGCAGAGCAAAACCAGCAGCGGCCAATAAAAATACTGCACCTTGGCCAGGCCACACACCACTGCCCCCAGGCCCAGGCACAACATGCGCAGCGCCCCGCGGGTGGTCAGCATGCCCAGCAGCAACAGGGGCAAGGCGATCAAACAGGCATATTCGGCATAAAAGGACTGGGCCATGCCAATGTTGTGTGCCATAAAGAAGGTCACGAGCCAGGCCAGCGTGAACACCGCCCATCCCACTGCGCCGCGCTGCAAGGCTTGGGCGCATAGCCAGCCCAGCACCCCGGCATAGCCCAGCAGCAGCACTTTCGCGGCCAGGGCGGTACGCGACAAATCAAACACATGGCCGGGCAGAAAACGCTGCACCCAGCCGGCGAAGGTGAAGATATGCGAGGCCAGCTCCGGGTTGCCCGGCATGCGAAAGGCCCGCTCAGGCAGCGCCCAGTGCACACCGTCGCCCAAAGGCGTCAGGTAGAGATGGCCAACGACCCGCTGAAAATCATTGGTGTCGGCAAACAGCAAGGCCTGCGAGCCCCAGACCAGCGCCACCCCGACAACGGCCACGACCAAAAGGCAGATACAGAAAAGCCACCGGGAACGGTGGCCAGACAAAGTCAGTGTGGTGGTCATCCCACATTATGAATTAATTGTAAAGAAACGTATAGCAACTGACCCAGAAATAAAGCCAGCCATCGCATCAACGCCGCCAGCCCCCCAGCACCGCCCATTGGCTGCTGGCCAGCGCCAGCACCAAGAGCGCATAGCCCAAGAGGCTGCCGTCGCGGCCCTGCCACAGCATCGCCACAAAAAGTGCGGCGCTGCCTACCAGAAAATGCAGCGCCAGCTGGCCATACCAGGGCAAAAGCGGCGCCGCCTTGCGCGCAAACAACCAGCGCGCCAACACCAGCAGCAACGCCAAAAAGGCGGCCGGGGCGCAGAAGTTCAGCAAATGCCAGAGGCTGGTGCTAGCGGTCATGGGGCGGTCATAGGACGGACAGGTTGATATAAGTCAAGCTGGTACTGATACGACAAGCAATGGATTTACAGAGATTTTATAATCGCCGGCATGGCAGTTTGGGCCCTGGGCATCAACCACACAACGGCACCGGTCGACATTCGCGGCCGGTTTGCATTTGCACTCGACAAGATTGCGCCAACTTTGCATAGTTTGCGCAGCACGATCTCGGGTGTGCATAGCCACGCCGGTGTGGAAACTGCGATCCTGTCCACCTGCAACCGCACGGAGATCTACTGCGCCGCCCAAGAGCCGGCGCTTGACCACACCCTGCGCTGGCTGGCCCAAAGCGGCGACCTGCCCGCCGAAGCCTTAAAGAACTACACCTACACCCTGCAAAACGACTTGGCCGCCCGCCACGCCTTCCGCGTGGCCAGCGGTCTGGATTCCATGGTGCTGGGTGAGGCGCAGATCCTGGGCCAGATGAAAAACGCGGTGCGCGCCGCTGAAGAAGCCGGCTCGCTGGGCACCACGCTCAACCAGCTGTTCCAGCGCAGCTTTGCCGTCGCCAAGGAAGTGCGCAGCGCCACCGAGATTGGCGCGCACAGCATCAGCATGGCTGCGGCCGCCGTGCGCCTGGCCGGGCAGTTGTTTGAAGACCTCAGCGAAATCCGCGTGCTGTTTGTCGGCGCTGGCGAGATGATCGAGCTCTGCGCCACCCATTTCGCGGCCAAGCAGCCTGCCCATATCACCGTCGCCAACCGCACCTTGGAGCGGGGCGAAAAGCTGGCCGCCCACTTTGGCGCCAGCACCATGCGCCTGGCCGACCTGCCTGACCACCTGCATGAGTACGACGCCATCATCAGCTGCACGGCATCGAGCCTGCCGATCATTGGCCTGGGTGCTGTCGAGAGCGCATTAAAGAAACGCAAACGCCGGCCCTTCTTCATGGTGGATCTGGCCGTGCCCCGCGATATCGAGGCCGAGGTCAAGAACCTGGGTGATGTCTACCTCTACACCGTGGACGACCTGGCCCATGTGGTCAAGGCCGGCCAGGAGCAGCGCCAGGCTGCCGTTGTGCAGGCTGAAACCATCATCGATGCCGGCGTGCAGCGCTTTATGCACTGGATGGACCAGCGCGCCCCCGAAGGTGGCTCCGTGCCGCTGATCCAGCAGATCAACGCCCAGGCCGATGTCTGGCGTGCGCTGGAGATCGAGCGCGCCAAAAAGCGCCTGGCCAAGGGCGAAGACATGGACGCGGTGCTCGATGCCCTCACCCGCGGCCTGTCGCAAAAGATTCTGCACGGCACCATGGCCGAGCTGCATGCGGGCGACGCCCAAGCGCGTGCCCAAACGGCGGACATGGTGTCCCGCCTTTTCCTGCGCAACCAGCGCGGCGGTGGCAGCGGCCACCAATCGGGCTTGTAGCGACGCTGCGCGGCGCCGCCGCCCCTAGCTCGCTGTTGTTCCCTACCCTCCTCTCTCTCTCTCGGCACCCGTTGAAGCTCCTGCGCCTGTGGCAGAGCCTGCGGCTGCCTTGCACACCAGATCGCCATGAAAGACTTTCTCCGCCAACAGCTGGAACGCTATGCCGAGCGCCTCAATGAGCTGAATTTTCTGCTCTCGCGCGAGGACATCATGGCCAACATGCCGCAGTTTCTGAAGCTCTCACGCGAACACACCGATGTGGCCGCCATTGCCGAGCGCTATGCGCGCTACCAGCAGATTGAGTCCGATATCGAAGGCGCCAAGGAGATGCTGTCCGACCCGGACATGGGCGACATGGCCAGGGAAGAGATCAGCAGTGGCGAGGCCGAGCTGCAGCAACTCGCCGCCCAGCTGCAGCGCATGCTGCTGCCCAAGGACCCGGACGATGCCCGCCCTGCCTTTGTCGAAGTGCGGGCCGGCACCGGCGGTGACGAATCGGCGCTGTTTGCCGGTGACATCACCCGTATGTACACGCGTTACGCCGAGCGCATGGGCTGGCGGGTCGAAATCATGAGCGCCAATGACGCCGAGCTGGGGGGCTACAAGGAAGTGGTGCTGCGCATTGACGGTGGCGACAACGTTTATGGCACCCTGCGCTTTGAATCGGGCGGCCACCGCGTGCAGCGTGTGCCTGCCACGGAGACGCAGGGCCGCATCCACACCAGTGCCTGCACCGTCGCGGTGATGCCCGAGCCCGATGAGCAGCAGGCCATCACCCTGAACCCGGCTGACCTGCGCATCGACACCTTCCGCGCCAGCGGCGCCGGCGGCCAGCACATCAACAAGACCGATTCTGCGGTGCGCATTGTCCATTTGCCCACCGGTATCGTCGCCGAATGCCAGGACGGCCGCAGCCAGCACAGCAACAAGGCCAAGGCCTTGCAGGTGCTGCAGGCCCGCATCCAGGAAAAGGAGCGCAGCGAGCGCGCCGCCAAGGAAGCCGCCATGCGCAAGGGCCTCATCGGCTCGGGCGACCGCAGCGACCGCATCCGTACCTACAACTTCCCGCAGGGCCGGGTGACCGACCACCGCATCAACCTGACCTTGTACAAGCTCAGCTTCATCATGGACGGCGACCTGAGCGAGTTGATGGAAGCGCTGCAGTCTGAGCGCGAGGCCGAGCTGCTGGCCGAGCTGGAAGTCAACCAGTAAAAGGCAAGCCATGGCCACCAGCTGCCCGAATTTTGCATGGAACGCGGTTTGGCGCAGCGCGGGCTACATGGTACTGGTGCTGGCTACCAGCAGCGCCTCGGCTCAACTGGCGCGCAAGCCCTCGATGTATGAGGATGGCCGCACGCCGCAGGAGCTGATCGCCAGGCCAAGCACCAGCACACCCGCCCAAGCCATGGGCGACCATAGCAGCCAACCCTTTGCGGCTGACCTGCCTAGCCAGGCCGCCTTTGAGCAGCTGGCACGCATCTACAACGCCGGCACGCCCCTCGCCCAGCCCCATGTGATCTTTGTGATCGACCGCCAGGCCCAGCCTGCCGCCCGGCTGTACTTCATCAACACGCCGCGTTTCCAGCTGCATGATCGCTTTCTGCGCGAGCAAGGCTTGTTGCGCGGCGGCAAGGACGCGCTGAACCGCAACTACCGCGATGCAGGGCGCCGTTTTATCCTCGGCACCCTGAGCTGGCAGCCGCAGATCGATGGCTTTGTCTATGAATTTTGGGAAGGCGACCAGCTGACAGCGCCCTTGCTGCGCGAAACCGAAGCCCAGCTGCGCAGCCACTTTTTTGCGCCGGTGCAGTTCAAGGCGAATGCCAGCGCGCACGAGCAGGTGGCCGCTGCGGCAGGCATCACGCCAGTCACGCAAAGCGCATTGATCGGCCAGCAGCACTTTTTGCCGCTGAACCCCGGCCAGGCGGTGGGCCGCTTGCGGCTGGTCGACGATATCGACCAAGTACATGATCTACAGCCCAGCGATATCGTGGTGCTGCGCGAGGTGCCCATCACCCTACCTCCCGTGGCAGGGGTACTGACCGAGCAGCCGTCGACCATGGTGTCGCATGTCAACCTGCTGGCGAAGGGCTGGGGAGTGCCCAATGCCTACCTGCGCGATGCCAGCCAGCAGCTGGCAGCACACAACGGCCAATGGATGCAGCTGGCGGTGAGCGCCAAGGACTACCAGTTGCGTGCGGCCACCGATGCCGAACGCGACCAAGCCCTGGCGCGATCCAACATCAAGCGCAGCATCACCGGCGCCAGCATCCAAAAGGACACCCGCAGCAGCACCCTACAGCCACTGGCCGCACTGCGCGCTGCCCACCGCCGCCAATGCGGCGCCAAGGCCGCCAACCTTGGCGAAGTGCGCAATGCGGGCATTGCCGGGGTCCAGGTGCCCGATGGCTTTTGCCTGCCTTTTGGCGCTTACGCCAGCGCAATGCAGCGTTTTGGACTGGCGGAAAAAATGGCACGCATGCAGCAGCAACCCGGCTTTGACAGCGATGCGGCCGTTCGCCGCCGTGCCTTGGCTGCGCTGCGCGCAGAGATCGAGCAGATGCCGATGAATGCCGCATTTGCCAACAGTTTGCAGACGCGCTGGTCCAACCAGTTGCAGCAGGCAGGGGTGTTTGTGCGCAGCTCCTCCAGCTCCGAGGATTTGCCCGGCTTTAGCGGTGCCGGCCTCTACACCACCGTTCCCAATGTGAAGGGTGAGGCAGCCTTGCAGGATGCCGTGCGCAAGGTCTGGGCCTCCGTCTTCAACTTTGAAGCCTGGGAGGCGCGCCGCGCTGCCGGCATTGCACAGGACGAGGTGGCCATGGCCGTGCTGGTGCAAAAGGCGGTGGACTCTGACGCCTCGGGCGTGATGGTCACGCGCGACCCGCTGGGCCACACCCCGCACAGCGTCTTTATCGCCGCCAAGCGCGGCATCGGCATCCGCGTGGTGGAAGGCCGGCGTGTGGCTGAGCAGGTGCTGTACTCGCGCCGCAGCCAGGCGGTGCAGGTGCTCAGCCGCTCTGCCGAAGACACCGAGCTGCGCCTGGCGCCCGGCGGCGGCGTTCAAGAGGTAGCAGTGGCACAGCGCCAGGTGCTGAGTGATGCGCTGGTCAAACGCCTGGCCGCCACAGGCCCTGCCATCGAAAAGCAGTTTGGTGGCCGTACCCAAGATATTGAATGGGCCGCGATAGGTGACCAGATCCTGATCCTGCAATCGCGGCCCTTTGTGCAGGCCGGCCAACAATAGCCCGCACTTACAGCGAACCGCGCATCGACATGATTGCTCCCACCCCCGACACACCCAATATCTCCATCACAGTCACCCAGGCACTGGCGCAAGCCGCTGCACTGGGCATTGCCCGCATTGATGCGCAGATGCTGCTGCTGCATCTTTTCGGCCAGCCCACCCATGCGCGCGCCTGGCTCATCACCCATGACGGCGACTGCCTGAGCAGCGCGCAAAGCAGCCAGTGGCAGCAATGGCTGCAACGCCGCGCCGATGGTGAGCCGGTGGCTTATCTGACGGGCCACAAAGGCTTTTATGGGCTGGATCTGGCCGTGGATGCCCGCGTGCTGGACCCGCGCCCGGACACCGAAACCCTGGTGGACTGGGCGCTGGAGCTGTTGCTCGATGTAGCCCCGGGCCAGCCGCCCTTGCGCCTGGCCGACCTGGGCACCGGCAGCGGCGCTATAGCGCTGGCCTTGCAGCAAGCGCGCCCCAAGGCCGAAGTGTGGGCCGTGGATACCAGCACCGATGCACTGGCTGTTGCCCAGGCCAATGCAGCGCGGCTGCAGCTGCCGGTACGATTTGCCCACAGCCACTGGTTGTCTGCCCTGCAAGGCCCGTTTGATGCCATCGTCAGCAACCCACCCTACATCCGCGACGATGACCCGCATATGCCCGCGCTGCGCCATGAGCCGCGCCAGGCGCTGACCAGTGGTGCGGATGGCCTGGACGATATCCGCCATATCATCGGCACGGCACCCGCTTACCTGCGCGAAGGCGCTTGGTTGCTGATAGAGCATGGCTGGGACCAGGCCGAAGACCTGCGCGCGCTACTGGCCCAGCGCGGTTTTACCCAGGTCCAAAGCCGCAAGGACCTGGCTGGCATCGACCGCGCCAGCGGCGGGCAATGGGCTTCCGTGAAATAATAGTGAACATGTCTGCGCTTGATATGCGGCTCAATGCCCGCATCTTGGAAGCTGAGCCAAGTGCTGACCCGATTACATTGCAACCCACACGCCCCGACGGAGCCCATCCATGAGCGATACCCAACAACGCATCGACCAGCTGGTCAAAGGCCATGACATTGTGCTGTTCATGAAGGGAACGGCCAGCTTTCCGCAATGCGGATTCTCCGGCCGCGCCATTCAAATTCTCAAAGCCAGTGGCGTCGAGACCCGTGGCCTGACCACCGTCAACGTGCTGGAAGACCCCGAGATCCGCCAAGGCATCAAAGATTACAGCCACTGGCCGACCATTCCTCAGCTGTACGTCAAAGGCGAATTTGTTGGCGGCTCGGACATCATGATGGAAATGTATGAGTCCGGTGAGCTGCAGCAACTGGTGGGCACGCTCTGATGGCCTAGCGCCAAGCCCTGCTTGTCGCTGAACAAGCCGCCTTTTCAGGCGGCTTTTTTGCGCCCGGCGGCCGCTCCAGACTGTTTGCAGAGCTGCGCGATGGCGACATGCAATGGCCTTGCCAGCGGCCATAGCCAAGCGGCTCAGGTAAGCTCAGCACAGCAGCTCAGACCCCGCATCGCCCGCCCGCTGTGGGCTTCCAGCGTCTGCTGCCAAAAGCACTTGCCAGTCTCCAGACGGGCATGCGACCATTGAATACCCATTCATACCGCTGGTGACATGTGCACCAGCAGCGCTTTTGCCGAAAAATGTGAGCAGCCGGTCTGCACTGCTCCCGCACGGATTTCTATGAATCTTACGCAGAGTCTCTTTGTCATTGCCTTGCTGATCAGCTTCAGCGCCTTTTTCTCCATGGCGGAGATATCGCTGGCCGCCTCGCGCCGCCTGCGCTTGCGGCAAATGGTGGATGACGGGGACCCGCGTGCAGAACGGGTGATGAAGATCCAGGAGCAGCCCGGCGAGTATTTCACCGTGGTGCAAGTCGGCCAGAATGCCGTGGCCATCCTCGGCGGTATCGTGGGCGAAGGGGCGCTCAGCCCCGTGGTCGCGGGTCTGGCCAGCCATTGGTGGGAGCCCGCAACCGCGCAGACCATCGGCTTTCTGTTCTCGTTCACGGTAGTCACTTCGCTGTTCATCCTGCTGGCCGATCTGCTGCCCAAGCGCCTGTCGATGGCCGAGCCCGAGGCGCTGGCGTTGCGCGTGTCGCGGCCCATGCAGTGGTGCATGACGATCTTCAAACCGGTGGTCTGGTTCTACAGCAAGGCAGCAGATGCGCTGTTTCGGGTGCTGGGCCTGTCCACCATCCGCGATGAAAAGATCACCTACGAAGACATTTTGGCAATGACCGAGGCCGGCGCAAAAGCTGGCGTGCTGGCCGCGCAGGAGCAGCAGGTGATTGCCAACCTGTTTGAACTCGATACCCGCACGGTTGGCTCGGCAATGACCCAGCGCGACCGCATCGCCTTTTTCTACCAGGACGACAGCGACGACATCATCCGCGCCCGCATTGCCGAAGAGCCCTTTTCGACCTACCCGGTCTGCGCCGGCGATATCGACCATGTAGTCGGCTATGTGGATGCCAAGGATTTGTTCCAGCGCGCGCTGAACAACCTGCCGATGAAGCTGCGCGACGAGGGCCTGGTCAAAAAAGCGCTGGTCGTCCCCGACCGGCTGACCCTGGCCGAGGTGCTGCAGCAGTTCCGCCAGGCGCATGAGGACTTTGCCATCATCGTCAATGAATACAGCCTGGTGGTTGGCGTGGTAACGCTCAACGATGTGATGAGCACCGTCATGGGCGACCTGATGGGCCCCGTGGATGAGGAGCTGATCGTGCGCCGCGACGAGACTTCCTGGCTGATTGACGGCATCACCCCCATCGAGGATGTGGAACGGGCCTTGCTGCTGGACGACCTGCCCCATGCCGACGAGTATGAGACCCTGGGTGGCTTCTTGATGGTGATGCTGCGCCGCATCCCGCGCCGCACCGACAAGGTGGTCTGGGGCAAGTACCAGTTCGAGGTGATGGATGTGGACAGCTACCGCATCGACCAGGTGCTGGTCACCGTGGTCGACCCGAACAAGGTGGCGGATTCACCGCTGCCGCCCGCCACCACCAAGCTGCCGGCCTGAGCGCCACCGGCTAGCGCAAAGCAAAAACAAAAGCAAAAGCCACCGCATGCGGTGGCTATTGGGGAAGGCTGCAATGGTGGCCTTGGCAGGCAGCGAGGCCGGTGTCCTTAGGCTTCGATCTTGTTCTCAAACAGCCATTGGCGCTGGGCGCCATAGACCAGGTTCGGGTAGGTGTCCTTGCCCCGGCTGCCGTTGTAACGGCCCAAGGCCATGAACAAATCGCCTTTTTCGCGGTCCATGTAGTGGCGCAGAATCACGCAGCCAAAGCGCAGATTGGTCTGCATATGGAACAGCTTTGCAGCATCGCCATCGCCAATCACGCGGGTCCAAAACGGCATCACCTGCATGTAGCCGCGCGCGCCCACATTGGACATCGCGAACTTGCGGAAACCGCTTTCGACTTGGATGAGGCCGAGTACCAACGATTCATCGAGGCGTGCACGCCGGGCTTCGTACCAGACGGTTTGCAGAAAATCCCGGCGCACTTCCCAATCGGGCTTGCGCCGGCGTAGGCGGTCGCTCATCGCGCCCAGCCAACGCAGATAGACGATCTTTGCCTCGGTCGATACAAACACCGGCTCGGGCGGCGCGGCGCTGCCAATGGCGGCGGTCAGCGCCGAGCGGATCGAGTCAATCAGGGGCTCTTCGAGCTGACCACCCGCATGCGCGGCCTGCGGCGCAGCCAGCCAGGCGCCTGGCCCAGCCAGCACCGATGCCATGGCCGCGCGGCGTGATACGCCCGCAGGTAAAGCTATGCGTGAGCCTGACATCCTGAATCGATCCCTCTGTGACTATATGTGTGCGGCGCCTGGCGGCATGGGCTGCGTTGGCAGCCCATGGCCCGCATCAGGCCAAACGGCTGGTGATAAAGCTGAACACCTCGGCCACCGCGACCTTGGTGGCAGCAGTGTCGCGGCGCTGCTGGTACTCGACCATGCCTTCTTGCAGGCCCCGGTCGCCCAACACCACGCGGTGTGGCACACCAATCAGCTCCCAATCGGCCAACATGGCACCGGGGCGCTCGCCGCGGTCGTCCAGTATCACATCGACACCGGCAGCCAACAAGTCTGCGTGTAGCTTTTCAGCCGCAGTCTTGACGGCCTCGCTGCGGTCCATGCCGATGGGGCAGATCACCACCGTGAAAGGCGCAATCGCGTCCGGCCAGATGATGCCGCGCTCGTCATGGTTCTGCTCCACCGCTGCAGCAGGCAGGCGGGTGATACCAATGCCGTAGCAGCCCATCTCGAACTCGCTGGGCTTGCCGTTGTCCGCCAGGAAAGTGGCCTTCATCGCCTTGGAGTACTTGGTGCCCAGGTAGAACACATGGCCAATCTCGATGCCGCGCTCGATGGCCAGCTCGCCTTTGCCGTCTGGCGACAGATCGCCGACCACCACATTGCGCAGGTCCGCGACCAAGCTGGGCTCGGGCAGATCACGGCCCCAGTTCACACCGGTCAAGTGGTAGTCGGCCTCATTGGCGCCGCAGACCCAGTCGGCCATCACGGCCACATCGCGGTCCACCACCAGCTTGACGGGCTTTTTCAGGCCGATCGGGCCCAGGTAGCCGGGCTGGCAGCCAAAGTGTTCTTCGATCTCGCTCACCGTCGCAAAACGGAAGTCCGCCAGGCCTTCGACCTTGCCCACCTTGATCTCGTTCATGTCGTGGTCACCGCGCAGCAGCAGCAGCCAGACCTGGGAACCCAGAATATCGCCCTTATCATTGGTCTCATCGGTGGCCAGCACCAAGGATTTGACCGTGTTGGCCAAAGGCAGGTTCAGCAACTCAGCCACATCGGCACAGGTGCTTTTGCCCGGCGTGGCGGTCTTGGCCATGGCCTGCGCTGCAGCCGCGCGCGCTTGCGTAGGCGCCAGGCTTTCTGCCTTTTCGATATTGGCGGCGTAATCGCTGTTGGGGCAGTAGACGATCGCGTCTTCGCCGGTCGCAGCAATCACCTGGAACTCTTCGCTCAGGTCGCCACCAATGGCGCCACTGTCTGCGCGCACAGCGCGGTACTGCAGACCAAAGCGGTCAAAAATGCGCTTGTAGGCGGCGCGCATGGTCTGGTAGCTGATTTGGGCAGCATCGCGGTCCTTGTCGAAGGAATAGGCATCCTTCATGATGAACTCGCGGCCGCGCATCAGGCCAAAGCGGGGACGGCGCTCGTCGCGGAACTTGGTCTGGATCTGGTAGAGGTTCTTGGGCAGCTGCTTGTAGCTCTTGAACTCCTGGCGGGCGATGTCGGTCACCACTTCTTCGCTGGTTGGCTGGATGACAAAATCACGCGCGTGGCGGTCCTGGATGCGCAGAAGCTCGGCACCCATCTTGTCAAAACGGCCGGTCTCTTGCCACAGCTCGGCGGGTTGCACCACCGGCATGGTCACCTCGATGCCGCCAGCGCGGTTCATCTCTTCGCGCACGATGGCCTCGACCTTGCGAATCACGCGCAGTCCCATCGGCATGTAGTTGTAGATGCCAGCGCCGAGCTTCTTGATCATGCCGGCACGGGTCATCAGCTGGTGGCTAGCGATCTCAGCGTCCGCAGGCGCTTCCTTCAGGGTCGAAATGAGAAATTGCGAAGCTTTCATAGTCTATGGCAATGGACCTAGTAGTTGCCCCCTTGAAGATGGCTTCAAGGCACAGGCATAATGGACACAGTTTAAAAAATTGGGGTTAGATTATGCTGGACCGAGATGGCTTTAGGCCAAACGTCGGCATCATCCTGCTCAACCAGCGCAATCAGGTGTTTTGGGGCAAGCGCATCCGCACCCACAGCTGGCAGTTTCCGCAGGGTGGTATTGACCGTGGAGAAACCCCCGAGCAGGCGATGTTTCGAGAGCTGCATGAGGAAGTAGGCTTGCGACCGGAGCATGTACGTATTGTGGCTAGAACGCGGGATTGGCTACGGTACGAGGTGCCCGAACGCTTCATCCGCCGCGATGCCAGAGGCTATTATCGCGGACAAAAGCAGATTTGGTTTTTGCTCCAGTTAACGGGGCACGACTGGGACCTGAATCTGCGCGCCACCAACCATCCGGAGTTTGATGCCTGGCGCTGGAATGACTACTGGGTGCCGCTGGATGTGGTGGTGGAATTCAAGCGGGGCGTTTACGAGATGGCGTTGACTGAGCTGTCGCGCTATGTGCCGCGCAACGATCCGCGCAACCGCTATTTGCGCAGCAATGCGCGCCTGCGCGATGGCGAGCCGCACGAGGCAGAGATGGTGACCACTGAAACCCTGCAGGTGTCGGTAACCACCGTCGTCAGCTACCACTCGCCTCTGCGCATGATGCAGGACATGGAACTGCCGCCTGGTGCCAGCTTTGACCCTGACCCGGGCAATGCCGGGCACAACCCCGGCAGCAGCAACGTTTAGCTCAGCGCAAAAAGCGTCCTAATCAGGACGCTTTTTACATGGGCGCTGCGTTTACAAGCAGCAGCAGCGGTATTGCGGATTCAGTGCCCCGTCAGCACCATATTGTCTCGGTGCAGCATCTCAGGCTCGCCGGTATAACCCAGCAGTTGCTCGAATTCTGCCGATGGCTTGCGGCACAGGCGCCGCGCCTCGGCGCTGCTGTAGTTGGCCAGGCCGCGTGCCAGCTCGCTGCCCTCGGGATCACGCACCCCAATCACCTCGCCACGCGAGAACTCGCCATGCACGCTGACCATGCCAATGGGCAGCAGGCTCTTGCCAGCGCTGCGCAGTTTCTGGGCAGCACCGGCATCCACGCTGACATAGCCGTGCATCTGCAGGTGGTCCATCATCCACTGCTTGCGCGCCTGGTTCTTGTGGGTGGCAGCCAGCAGCAAAGTACCGATGGCCTCGCCCTCGGCAAGGCGCAGCAGCACATTTTGCTCACGCCCCCAGGCAATAACGGTGGATGCACCAGAGCCTGCAGCCCGCTTGGCTGCCAGGATCTTGGTGAGCATCCCGCCCTTGCCAATGCCCGAGCCCGCGCCGCCGGCCATGGCTTCGAGCTTCAGATCACCGGCCTGCGCTTCATGCACAAATTCTGCGTCCGGGTTCTTGCGCGGATCGGCGGTATAGAGACCCTTTTGGTCGGTCAAAATCACCAGCGCATCGGCCTCCACCAGGTTGGCGACCAGCGCACCCAAGGTGTCGTTGTCACCAAACTTGATTTCGTCGTTGACGACCGTGTCGTTCTCGTTGATCACCGGCACCACACCCAGCTGCAGCAAGGTCAGCAAGGTGACGCGTGCATTGAGGTAGCGCTCGCGGTCTGCCAAGTCGGCATGGGTCAGCAGCACCTGGGCGCTGCCCAGGTTTTGCTCGCGCAGCTTGGTCTCGTACATCTGCACCAGGCCCATTTGCCCGACCGCTGCAGCGGCCTGCAACTCATGGATCTCTTTAGGCCGCTGGGACCAGCCCAGGCGCTTCATGCCCTCGGCTACGGCGCCGCTGGAGACCATAATGACCTCGCGCTTCGCGCCCCCCTCACCATGCACCAGAGCGGCCAATTGGCGGCTCCATTCCGTGATGGCGCCTTCATCGAGACCTTTGCCTTCGTTGGTGACGAGGCTGGAGCCGACCTTGACCACGATGCGACGTGCGTCGCGCAGTACGTTCGATGCCATTTTTGCTTTTCTCTGGCGTTTGCGCCCGCCTGGCGAGCGCAAGCAGCTGTCAATGAATGAGTAACCTGGGAGGTGCGTAGGCGCCGATCAATCGCGTGAAGAAAAGCGCGGATCGTCCGACAGATCAGGCTGCGCCGGCTCTGCTTCCGCAGCAAAGCGCGGATCGATGTCTTCCGGCTCGTGCTCGGCCTTTTGCATCTTGTGCACGAACTGGAAGATCTCCTTGATCAGCGGCTCACAGCCCTCACGCGTCAAGGCCGAGATCTCGTAGACGGGGCCCTTCCACTTGTAGCGCTTGACGAAATCCTTGACCTTGGCCACCCGCTCATCACCCGGCACCATGTCCAGCTTGTTGAGCACCAGCCAGCGTGGTTTGTTGAAGAGGTCTTCGTCGTATTTCTTCAGCTCAGTTACAATCGCCTTGGCCTGCGCCACCGGATCCACACCCTCGTCAAACGGCGCTACATCCACGACGTGCAACAGCAAGCGCGTGCGCTGCAAATGGCGCAAAAACTGGTGACCCAGGCCGGCGCCATCCGACGCGCCCTCGATCAAACCCGGGATATCCGCGACGACAAAGCTTTTTTCGGGACCTACGCGCACAACGCCCAAGTTGGGGTGCAAGGTGGTGAAGGGGTAATCGGCAATCTTGGGGCGGGCGTTGGAGACCGCAGCGATAAAGGTTGATTTGCCGGCATTGGGCATGCCCAGCAGGCCCACATCGGCCAGCACCTTCAGCTCCAGCTTCAGGTTGCGGCGCTCGCCCTTCCAGCCGGGCGTCTTCTGGCGAGGCGCACGGTTGATCGCACTTTTGAAGCGCAAATTGCCAAAGCCGCCGTCACCGCCCTTGGCGATGGTGATCACCTCGCCCGGGTTGAGCAACTCAAACAGCACTTCGCCGGTCTCGGCGTCGGTGATGATGGTGCCCACCGGCATGTGCAAGGTGATGTCCTTGCCTGCGCAGCCAAACATGTCCGAGCCCTTGCCGTGCTCGCCGCGCTCGGCGTCGTGGCGGCGCGAGTAGCGGTAGTCGATCAGGGTGTTGAGGTTGACGTCTGCCAGCGCATAGACATGGCCGCCGCGCCCACCATCACCACCGTCCGGGCCACCGAACTCCTTGTACTTTTCATGGCGGAACGACACACAGCCATTGCCACCATCGCCAGCTGCAATGTCAATAAACGCTTCATCTACGAATTTCATGGTCGTTATCCACCCGCCCTGGTACAGGAGTTACGGGAATTGTTCTGCTGCAACCCGAAGCTGCAGCCTTGCCAAAACCGCTATTGTCGCACCGGGGCGCCAAGCGGGTCGGCCCAAAAACACCAAAGCCCCGACTGCGCGGGGCTTTGGACAAGGCCAGCAATGGCCTTAAAGACACTTGTCTTGTCTTAAGCAGCCTTGGTGATGCTCACCGTGTGCTTGGACAAAGCGCCCTTGGTTTCGAACGACACGTGGCCGTCCACCAGAGCAAACAAAGTGTGGTCCTTGCCCAGACCGACATTGGTGCCGGGGTGGAACTTGGTGCCACGTTGACGCACGATGATCGAACCAGCGCTGATCAATTGACCACCGAAAGCCTTCACACCCAGCATTTTTGGCTTGGAATCACGTCCATTGCGCGTAGAGCCGCCGCCTTTTTTTTGTGCCATGAGATATAGCTCCTGTTAAGCTGCAATCGCGCCGATTTGCAGCTCAGTGAACTGCTGGCGATGGCCTTGGCGCTTCTGATAGTGCTTACGACGACGCATTTTGAAAATGCGAACCTTGTCGTGCTTGCCGTGGGCTACTACCGTAACCGTCACAGTTGCTCCGGACACCAAGGGCGTACCAACCTTCAACTCTGCGCCGTCGCCGACTGCCAGAACTTGGTCGATCACGATTTCTTGGCCTACGTCCGCAGCGATCTGTTCTACCTTGATTTTTTCGCCGGAAGCAACACGATACTGTTTGCCACCGGTTTTTATGACCGCGTACATAAGAACCTCTAAAAAGGGGATAGTCTCGCAAAGAAATTTCGCAAGAGCCGAAGATTGTAGCACGGAGCACTGAAAGACGCAAACCCCTCGCGTTTTCGCACCACAAAGCCGGTCAGAAAGCGCATCCCCAAGGCGGACAACGGGCCATGACTGCAAGCGGCGCTGCTCTCGTTTCTATAATGCGCTATCCATCCAATGCCGAGATAGCCGCCTTGTCCGAGTCCAACACTCCCAACCCGTCCAACCCCTTGAGCCTCGTCGCTGGCGATATGCGACAGGTTGATGCCGTGATCGCCAGGCGCCTGAGCTCTTCCGTACCGCTGATTGGCGAGGTCTCACACTACATCATCTCGGCGGGCGGCAAGCGCTTGCGCCCCGCGCTGCTGCTGCTGGTGGCCGGCGCCCTTGAGTACCGGGGCGACCAGCACTTCAACCTGGCAGCCGTGGTGGAGTTCATCCACACCGCCACCTTGCTGCACGACGATGTGGTGGACGAATCCACCATGCGGCGTGGCAAACCCACGGCCAATGAGAGCTTTGGCAATGCAGCCAGCGTGCTGGTCGGGGATTTTCTGCACTCGCGCGCCTTCCAGATGATGGTCGACGCCGATAGCATGCGCGTCATGCAGATCCTGTCGGAAGCCACCAACATCATCGCCGAGGGCGAGGTGCAGCAGCTGATCAACACACACAACGTGGACCTGGATGAAGCGGGCTACCTGGCCGTCATCCGCTCCAAGACCGCCAAGCTGTTCGAGGCCAGCGCCCGTCTGGCTGCGGTACTGACAGAAGCGCCAGCGGAGCTGGAAGAGGCCTGCGCCAACTACGGCCGGTCGCTGGGCACTGCCTTTCAGGTGATCGACGATGCGCTGGACTACGATGGTGACACCACCGTGATGGGCAAGAATATTGGCGATGATTTGCGCGAAGGCAAGGTCACCCTGCCCTTGATCATTGCCATGCAGCGCGCCAACGCGCAAGATCGGCAGATGATTGTCGATGCCATCGAACAAGGCTCAACCCCGCATATGGCGGATATCGTGCAGGTCGTCAAGGACACCGGCTCGCTGGCCGCAACCCGCGCTGCCGCTGCGCTGCAGGCCCAGGAGGCCATTGATTGCCTCGCCTTGCTGCCCCGCAATGCGTATACGCAGGCGCTGAACACCCTGGCATCGCAATTGCTTGATCGTCGGGAGTAGCACGCTTGGCTGCCTGCAGCCACTTACTGATACTGCTGACTGTCGCGGATCCACTGCAGTCACCGCGTCTGCCAGACGTATTCTTTTGTTAAATCTCCGAACAACTGCTAAAGTTTGCCGGATTACGCAGCGAGGCTATAGACGATAGGCGTCCCCTTTACATGCCTGACATCAACACCCCCCCCAAAGCCGTCGCCCTCCCCGGTATCGCCAGAGCCCTGGTTGCCAGCGGAAAACTCCCCATTGCCAAGGCGGAGGCCCTGTACGCCACCAGCCTCAAAAGCAAGAACAGCTTTATTGGCGAACTGGTCGCCAGCGGCGCTGTTTCCAGCAGCGATGTTGCGACCATCATCTCGACGGTTTATGGCGCACCCATGGTCGATCTCGATGCCATCGACCTGAGTCGGCTGGCACCGGGCCTGCTCGACAACAAGCTGGCGCTGACCAACAAGATCATCCCACTGGCCAAGCGCGGCAACCGCCTGGTAGTAGTCACGGCTGACCCCACCGACCATTCGGTGGCCGAACAGATCAAGTTCTCGACCCAGCTGAGCGTGGACTGGGTCATCGCCGAGCATGCCAAGCTGGTCAAAGCGCTGGAGGTGGTGGCCAAAAAGGGTGGCGACAACATCCAGGACATGATCACCGGTGACGTCAATCTCAATGAGTTCGAGATTGATGACGAATCGGTGAACACCGACAGCAGCAGCAGCGACGAAACCGAAGTCGAAGACGCGCCCATCGTCAAGTTTCTGCAAAAGATGCTCATCGACGCCTTCAATGCGCGCGCGTCTGATTTGCACTTTGAGCCCTACGAACACCAGTACCGCATCCGTTTTCGCATTGACGGCGAACTGCGCGAGATTGCCTCGCCCCCTCCCGCGATCAAGGACAAGCTGGCCTCGCGTATCAAGGTGATCTCGCGCCTGGACATCTCGGAAAAGCGCGTTCCCCAGGACGGCCGGATGAAGCTGAAGATCGGCGCCGACCGGGTGATCGATTTCCGGGTCAGCACCCTGCCTACGCTGTTTGGCGAAAAGATCGTTATCCGTATTCTTGACCCCAGCAGCGCCAAGCTGGGCATTGATGCGCTGGGCTACGAGCCCGAAGAGAAGGCACGCCTGCTGAGCGCTATCAAGCGGCCGTACGGCATGATTTTGGTCACCGGCCCCACGGGCTCGGGCAAGACCGTGTCGCTCTATACCTGCCTGAACATTCTCAATACGCCGGCGGTCAATATCGCGACGGCGGAAGACCCCTCCGAAATCAACCTGCCGGGCGTCAACCAGGTCAACGTGAACGAGAAGGCCGGCTTGACCTTTGCGACGGCGCTCAAGTCCTTTCTGCGCCAGGATCCCGACATCATCATGGTCGGTGAAATCCGGGATTTGGAGACCGCCGACATCGCAATCAAGGCCGCGCAGACCGGCCACTTGGTGCTGTCCACCCTGCACACCAACGACGCGCCCACCACTTTGACGCGTATGCGCAATATGGGTATCGCGCCGTTCAATATCGCCTCCAGCGTGATCCTGATCACCGCGCAGCGCCTGGCACGCAAGCTCTGCCCCATCTGCAAGCGGCCCACGGAGATTCCGCATGAGGCCTTGCTGGAAGCGGGCTTCAAGGAAGAAGAGCTGGACGGCACCTGGATGCCTTATGAGGCCGTCGGCTGCGACGCCTGCAACAATGGCTACAAGGGCCGTCTGGGCATCTACCAGGTGATGCCGATCTCCGAAGAAACACAGCGCATCATCTTGCGCGATGGCAGCGCACTGGAAATTGCGGAGCAGGCCGTTCTGGAGAACGTTAGGTCCTTGCGTGCATCCGGCCTGCACAAGGTCAAAAAGGGACTGACCTCACTGGAAGAGGTCTTAGCCGTCACCAACGAATAAAGCAACGAGGGCAGGGATAAATGGCAACCACAGTCAATAAGAAAACATCGAACGAAGCCGTTTATGAGTGGGAAGGCAAGGACCGCAACGGCAAGATCGTGCGCGGCGAGTCCCGCGCGGGCGGCGAAAACCAGGTCATCGCATCTTTGCGGCGCCAAGGCATCTTGCCGTCCAAGATCAAAAAGCGCCGCATGCGCTCAGGCAAGCGCATCAAGCCCAAGGACATCGCCCTGTTCACACGCCAGCTGGCGACGATGATGAAGGCCGGTGTGCCCTTGCTGCAGGCTTTTGACATCGTCGGCCGAGGCAGCACCAACCCCAGCGTGACCAAGCTACTGAATGATGTGCGCAGCGATGTGGAGTCGGGCTCGTCGCTAAGCACCGCTTTCCGCCGCCACCCCATGTACTTCAATGCGCTGTACTGCAACCTGGTGGAAGCCGGTGAAGCGGCCGGTATCTTGGAAGGCCTGCTCGACCGCCTCGCGACTTACATGGAAAAGACCGAGGCCATCAAGAGCAAGATCCGCTCGGCCTTGATGTACCCGACCTCGGTGGTCATCGTGGCCTTTGTCGTGGTGGCCATCATCATGATCTTTGTGATCCCTGCTTTCAAGGATGTGTTCTCTTCATTCGGCGCTGACCTGCCGGGTCCGACCTTGATCGTGATGGCCATCAGCGAGTTCTTTGTGAGCTACTGGTACCTGATCTTTTTTGGCATTGGTGGCAGCATTTACTTCTTCCTGCAGGCCTGGAAGCGCAGCGAAAAAATGCAACGCACGATGGACCGCTGGCTGCTGCGGGTACCTATCTTTGGCCCGCTGATTGAGAAATCCTGCGTGGCGCGCTGGACGCGCACCTTGTCGACGATGTTTGCTGCCGGTGTGCCCTTGGTCGAAGCACTGGACTCGGTGGGTGGTGCCTCCGGCAATGCCGTGTTTGCGGTGGCCACTGAAAAGATCCAGCAGCAGGTATCGACTGGTACCAGCCTCACAGTTGCGATGTCCGACGCCAATGTCTTCCCTTCGATGGTGTTGCAGATGTGCGCGATCGGCGAAGAATCGGGCTCGATCGACCACATGCTGAGCAAGGCAGCCGACTTTTACGAAGCCGAAGTGGACGAGGCGGTTGCCGGCTTGTCCAGCCTGATGGAACCCATCATCATCGTGTTTCTGGGCACGCTCATCGGCGGCATTGTGGTATCGATGTACCTGCCTATTTTCAAGCTCGGTCAGGTGGTTTAAGCGTGTCCGAAGCACTATTGAACACAGCGCTGTTTGCACTGATCGGCCTGCTGGTGGGCAGCTTTTTGAATGTGGTCGTTCACCGCCTGCCACTGATGCTGGAGCGCCAGTGGCGACGTGATGCCCAGGACATGCTGGCAGCGACAGACACGGCGCAGGCCCACGAATCAGAGGCAACGCCGGAGGCCAAAGCGGACCGTTTCAACCTCTGGGCGCCCGCATCGCGCTGCCCGCATTGCAGCCACCAGATCCGCTGGTATGAGAACGTGCCCGTCATCAGCTGGCTGTTTCTGCGTGGCCGATGCAGCCAGTGCAGTGCGCGTATCTCTGCCCGCTATCCTCTGGTTGAAATCGCCAACAGCTTGCTGTGGGCCTACTGCATCCACCGCTGGGGCCTGGGGGCTACAGGGTTGGCCTGGTGCTTCTTTTCGTCGATGCTGCTGACGGCAGCGCTGATTGACTGGGACACCACCCTGCTGCCCGATGACCTGACCCTGCCCTTGCTCTGGGCGGGCCTGCTTTGCAGCGCGATGGGCTGGATTGATGTGTCCCTCAAGGACTCCTTGTTCGGCGCGGCCATCGGTTATCTGGTGTTGTGGCTGATTTACTGGGCCTTCAAGCTGCTCACCGGCAAGGAAGGCATGGGCTATGGCGATTTCAAGCTGCTGGCCGCCTTAGGCGCCTGGTTTGGCTGGCAAGCGCTGATTCCCATCGCATTGTTCTCCTCGGTGGTGGGTGCGGTCATTGGCATTGCGATGAAGATCTTCTCCAACCTGCGCGAGGGCGGCTACATCCCCTTTGGCCCCTTTTTGGCGGGCGCCGGCTTTTTGGTGATGTGGTTCGGCACCGGCATTGTCGACCGCTTGCTGCAGCCCTGATATGCGGCCGCGCATTGGCGTCACCGGGGGCATCGGCAGCGGCAAGAGCACGGTGACCCAGGGCTTTGCCCAGTGGGGCTGCCATGTGATCGATGCCGACCAGATTGCCCGCAGCCTGACCTTGGCCGGTGGCGCGGCCATTGCACCGATTGCGGCGCAGATGGGCGCGCACTTTATCGGTGCGGATGGGGCACTCGACCGCGCACAGATGCGGGATGCCGCTTTCCGCGAACCCGCATTCAAGGCACAGCTTGAAGGGATCCTGCACCCGCTGATCCGCCAGCTTATCGACCAGCAGTACCAGCAGGCCAGCACCGAAACGGATGCCCCGCTGGTGATTTTCGACATTCCCTTGTTGGCCGAATCCAGCCAGTGGAGCCCGCGCCTGGACCAGGTGATTGTGGTGGACTGCCTGGAAAGCACCCAGATCGCGCGCGTGCAGCAGCGCAACCAGCTGTCCAAGTCAGCCATCGAGGCCATCATGGCCCAGCAAGCCAGCCGCCTGCAGCGCCTGCGCAAGGCCGATTGGGTGCTGTGGAATGAAACGCTGTCGTTACAAGCGCTAGGCGACCAAGTATTCGACCTATACAATCAGTTGATAGCCAACTACTGCCCTCCGCAGCCCGATTGATCCGTGATTATTTACGAGTACCCCTTCAACGAACGTGTGCGAGCCTATCTCCGCCTGGAGTACCTGCTGCGCCGGCTTGACGTACTCCTGCAGCGCGACACGGATATTGACCACCACTTTGCGATCACCACCTTGTTCGAGGTCATGGACGTTGCCTCGCGCAGCGATCTGAAAACCGACCTGCTCAAAGACCTGGAGCGCCAGCGCCAGCAGTTCAATGCCTACCGCGACAATCCCATGATTTCCGTCGACATGCTGGACAAGGTCATTGGCCAGATTGACGCGGCCCATGCCCAGTTGCGTGCCCAAAATGGCAAGCCCAGCCAGCTGTTGATCGAGAACGAGTGGCTGATGGCCATCCGCAACCGCACTGGCATCCCTGGCGGCACCTGCACCTTTGACCTGCCCAGCTACCATGCCTGGCTGCATGCGGACAGCAGCAGCCGCAGAGCCGATCTGCAAGGCTGGACGGCCTCGTTTGCACCGCTGGCCAGCGCCCTTATTCTGCTGCTGCGAATGTTCCGTGATGCCGGTGCGCCGCAGCGCATTGCAACTGTGCGTGGACAGTTCCAACAAAACCTGCCTCAGGGCCGCGTCTACCAGCTGCTGCGCCTCAAGATCGATCCCAGCGCTAACCTGGTCCCTGAGATCAGCGGCAACCGCTTGATGATCTCCATCCGCATGCTGCAAAAGACTGAGAGCGGCCAACTGGGCCTGACCACGCAAGACGGTCAGTACGAAATGGTGCTCTGCGCTTGAGTGCTAAAGCGCGCGGGATGGAGGCGGTAAACCATGCCGCCCTACAATAGCCGGATGAGTTCTTCTGCAGATAACGCAATCCCCAGCATCCAGTGCCCCCAGTGCGGCGGCCCTTCCAGCTTTGCACGCAGCAACCGGTTTCGCCCGTTTTGCAGCGAGCGTTGCAAGCTGATTGACCTGGGCGCCTGGGGCAATGAAGATTTCCGGGTGCCTGCGGAATCCCCACCGCTGGACCAGCCCTACGGCGACCCGCGTCTGGAAGACTGAACGCGCCCCAACAGTGGCAGCGTCGCGCTGACCGCAAAGCGTTCAGGCAGCGCTTATTTCAGCGCAACTTCCTCAGCATGGGCATAAGCGGCCGCATCAAAAGGCAGGCCACGCTCCTCGCTCAGCCATTGCAACACGGGGAAGGACCCCTCCAGCACGGGGCGCACCGTCAGCGGCAATTGCTGCCAGGACATCTGCTGGCCTTCGCGCATTTCAAAGTCGCCCGACCACTGCGTCACCTTGCACCAGTGCAGGCGCACCAAGGCATGCGTGTAGTCATGCTCGGTCACCTTCCAGGCGATGCAGTTGTCGATGCGAATGCCGAGTTCTTCAACCAGCTCTCGGCGCAGTGCTGCTTCCACGGTCTCGCCCGCCTCCAGCTTGCCGCCGGGGAATTCCCACCAGCCCGCACGCGGTTTGCCCAGGGGGCGGCTTGTAATCAGCAGTGCATTGTCGCTCTCACGGATCAACACGCCCACAGCGACATCGGTGTAGCTGCGGGCTTCGGTGGTTTCAGTCTGGCTCATAGGTCTTCAAGGGCTACCGTGTAGCAGCCTTTCTTTATCAATCTTGGGCTTCTTCGCCCAGATCCGCCACATCGGCAATCTGCTGTCGGGTCTGTACCTGACGCTCGCTGCGGCCAGCCCAGTCACGGGCAAACTGGTGGGCGACGCGACCACTGCGTGATCCGCGCTCCAGCGCCCAGACCAAAGCCTCGGGCCGAGCGGCTTGAATATCCGCTTCAGGGGCACCCAGCGCAGACAGCCATTGGCCCACCACGCGCAGGTATTCGTCCTGGCTGAATGGGTAGAAGCTGACCCAGAGGCCAAAGCGCTCGGACAGCGAAATCTTCTCCTCCACCACTTCGCCCGGATGGATCTCACCGTTCTCGCCCTTTTGCTGTGCCAGGTTATCGGTCATGTACTCGGGCAGCAGATGGCGGCGGTTGCTGGTCGCATAGACCAGCACATTCGGGGTGGCGGCGGAGACGGAGCCATCCAAAATCGACTTCATCGCCTTGTAGCCGGGCTCACCCTCTTCAAAACTCAGGTCATCGCAGTAGATGATGAATTTCTCAGGCCGGCCGGCCACCACATCGACAATGTCCGGCAGATCCGTGAGATCGGCCTTGTCCACCTCGATCAGGCGCAGGCCCTGGGGCGCATAGGCATGCAGACAGGCGCGGATCAACGAAGACTTGCCGGTACCGCGTGCACCCGTCAGCAACACATTGTTGGCGGTGCTGCCTTGCACAAACTGCTCGGTATTGCGGGCAATCTTTTCCTTCTGGCCGTCAATGTTCTGCAGGTCGGACAGGGACATCGGACCCACATGGCGTACGGGCTCCAGCACACCGCAGCCATTGGCGCGTTTGCGGTAACGCCAGGCAATGGCGTCGTTCCAGTCGGCCGGCGCCTGCAGCGCCTGGGGCAGCACCGACTCGATGCGCTGCATCAGCTGCTCGGCGCGCTGCACCAAGCGCTCAAGCGGAGAAAAAGGGGAAGTGGAGGACTCGGTCATGGTATCCAGACGCACAAGGTTGAAAAGCCAGCGCTGCCTGCGGTCCCCATGGCGGGGCACGCCGGCAGGCTGGCTGCCGCTGTATCAGGAGCGGTAGTCCGCGTTGATGCTCACATAGTCGTGACTCAGATCGCAGGTCCACAGCTGGGTGGATGCGCTGCCCCGGCCCAGCTGCACGCGCACCACAATTTCTTGCTGTTTCATCACGCGCTGGCCATCGGCCTCTTGGTAGGCCGGGTTGCGGCCGCCCTGGGTGGCGACATGCACATCGTCCAGGAACAGCTCAATCTGGGTTTGGTCCAGATCATCGATACCGGCGTAGCCCACAGCTGCCAGAATGCGGCCCAGGTTGGGATCGCTGGCAAAGAACGCCGTTTTGACCAGTGGCGAATGCGCAATCGCATAGGCCACCAGGCGGCATTCTTCTTCGGTACGGCCTTGCTCAACCTCGATCTGGATGAACTTGGTGGCGCCCTCGCCGTCGCGCACAATCGCTTGCGCCAGCTTCTGAGCCACCTCGCGCAGCGCGGTCATCAAAGCCTGGCCGTCCGCGGTGTTCCAGTCGGTGATGGGGGCATTGCCTGCCTGGTTGGTAGCAACCACGACAAAGGAGTCATTGGTTGAGGTGTCGCCGTCAATCGTGATGCGGTTGAAGGACTGGTCCGCCAGGGTCTTGGCCAGCGCTGGCATCAGCTCGGGGCTGATAGCTGCATCGGTGCCCAAAAAGCTCAGCATGGTCGCCATATTGGGGCGAATCATGCCCGCGCCCTTGCTGATACCGGTGACCTGCACCGTCTTACCACCTACCGTGGCCGACGCAGAGAACGCCTTGGGCAGGGTGTCGGTGGTCATGATGCCCTCGGCGGCCTTGGCCCAGTGGGTCGGCTGTGCGTCAGCAATGGCGGCGGGCAGGCCAGCGGTGATGCGGTCCACCGGCAGCGGCTCCATGATCACGCCGGTCGAGAACGGCAGCACTTGCTGGGTATCAATCTTCAACAGACCAGCGAGTGCATCGCAGGTGGCATGCGCGCGGGCCAGGCCATCAGCGCCGGTGCCAGCATTGGCATTGCCGGTGTTGATGACGATGGCGCGGATCGCCTGGCCGTGGCTGGCCAGATGCTCGCGGCAGATCTGCACGGGCGCGGCGCAAAAGCGGTTCTTGGTGAACACGCCAGCCACATGGCTGCCCTCGTCCAGCAAAAACACCGTCACATCCTTGCGGTTGGCCTTGCGCACGCCGGCCTCCGTCACACCAATACGAATACCGGCAACAGGCGCCAAGTCCTGCGCTACGGGGGCTTTCAAATTGACGGGCATATCAGTCTTTTCCTTGAAACCATGAAAAAACGGGCGATGAACCAGTCAACGCCCGTTGTGGTGAAGCAATCCGGTAATTATGCGAGTTTACCGTGACAGAGCTTGTATTTCTTGCCGCTGCCGCATGGGCATGGGTCGTTACGGGACACGCGCGCGCCCTCTGGCAGCGCCAAAGGTTCGCTGGCCTCGGCATCGCCCGATTCGTCAGGGCCGCTGTAGGTCACATGCGCCGTGCGGTCGTTGCTTTGCTCCAGCTGCTCGGTGGCTTCATCGAGCTGCTCGGGCGAGCGGATCTGCACCGACATCATCACGCGGGTCACCTGCGTCTTGACCTGGTCAATCAGCTGGCTGAACAGCTCGAATGCCTCGCGCTTGTATTCCTGCTTGGGCTGCTTTTGTGCATAGCCGCGCAGGTGGATGCCTTGGCGCAGGTAGTCCAGCGCAGCCAGATGGTCGCGCCAGCTGGAATCCAGGGTCTGCAGCAGCACCGCACGCATGAACTGCATGAAGTTCTCCTTGCCCGCCTGCTCCAGCTTATCGTTGAAAAGACGCGCGCCTTCAGCCACCACCTTCTCTTCGATCTCCTCGTCGGTGATCGACTCGGCGCCTTCCAGCAGCTGCACCAGCGGCAGGTTGATCTGCCACTCGTCGCGCAGCACCTTTTCCAGGCCAGCCAGGTCCCACTGCTCTTCCATCGACTGCACGGGCACGTACTGGCGCACGATATCGGCCAGTGCGCTGTCGCGCATGCCATCAATCATGGGAGACAGATCAGCGGCATCCAGGATCTCGTTGCGCTGCTGGTAGATGACCTTGCGCTGGTCATTGGCCACATCGTCGTATTCAAGCAATTGCTTGCGCATGTCGAAATTGCGTGCTTCCACCTTGCGCTGAGCGCTCTCGATGGAGCGGGTCACAATGCCCGCCTCAATGGCTTCGCCATCGGGCATCTTCAGGCGCTCCATGATGGCCTTGACACGGTCGCCCGCGAAGATGCGCATCAGCTGGTCGTCCAGCGACAGATAGAAGCGTGAGGAACCGCGGTCACCCTGGCGGCCGGCACGGCCTCGCAGCTGGTTGTCGATACGGCGCGACTCATGGCGCTCGGTGGCGATGATGCGCAGGCCGCCCAGCTCGGTCACCTTGTCGTGCTCGACCTTCCAGTCGGCGCGCAAGGCATCCACCTTGTTGCGACGCTCGGTCTCCGTCAGCGACTCGTCGTTCTCGATGGCAGAAATCTGCTTCTCGATATTGCCACCCAGCACAATGTCGGTACCCCGACCGGCCATATTGGTCGCAATGGTGATCACGCCTGGGCGTCCCGCCTGGGCAATGATGTCTGCCTCGCGCTCGTGCTGCTTGGCATTGAGTACCTGGTGAGGCAGGTTCTCTTTTTTCAGCATCTCGTCGATGATTTCAGAGTTCTCGATCGAGGTCGTACCCACCAGCACCGGCTGACCGCGCTCATAGCACTCGCGGATGTCATTGATTGCAGCCGTGTACTTTTCGGGCGTGGTCTTGTAGACGCGGTCCAGCTGGTCGTCGCGCTTGCTGGGGCGGTTGGGTGGAATCACCACGGTCTCCAGACCGTAGATTTCCTGGAACTCATAGGCTTCGGTATCTGCCGTGCCCGTCATGCCACCCAGCTTGTTGTACAGGCGGAAGTAGTTCTGGAAGGTGATCGATGCCAGGGTCTGGTTCTCGGCCTGGATTTCCACGCCTTCCTTGGCTTCAACGGCCTGGTGCAGGCCTTCGCTCCAGCGGCGGCCTGACATCAGACGGCCGGTGAATTCATCGACAATCACCACCTCGCCGCCCTGCACCACATAGTGCTGGTCGCGGTGGTAGAGATGCTGGGCGCGCAGCGCCGCATACAGTTGGTGCACCAGGGTGATGTTGGCGGGATCGTAGAGCGATGCGCCTTCGGCCAGCATGCCCTTTTCCGCCAGAATGCGCTCTGCCGCTTCGTAGCCCTGCTCGGTCAAGTGGATCTGGTGGCCTTTTTCATCGACCGTGAAATCGCCTGGCTTGGTCACGCCTTCACCTGTGCGGGGGTCGGCTTCGCCTTCTTGGCGGGTGAGGGTTGGCACCACTTCGCGCATCGCCAGATAGGCAGCGGTATGGTCTTCGGCTTGGCCGGAGATGATCAGCGGCGTACGCGCTTCATCGATCAGGATCGAGTCCACCTCGTCAACGATGGCGAAATTCAAATTGCGCTGCACGCGCTCGCTGGCATCCTGCACCATATTGTCGCGCAGGTAGTCAAAGCCGTACTCGTTGTTGGTACCGTAGGTGATGTCGGAGTTGTAGGCGGCCTGCTTTTCATGCTTGGGCAGCTGCGACAGGTTGATACCGACGCTCAAACCCAGGAAGTTGTAGAGCCGTCCCATCCAGGTGGCATCACGAGTAGCGAGGTAATCATTGACCGTCACCACGTGCACGCCACCGCCGCTCAAGGCGTTCAGGTACACCGGCAGGGTGCCTGTCAGGGTCTTGCCCTCACCCGTGCGCATTTCGGCAATCTTGCCGTAATGCAGGGCCATACCGCCCAGCATCTGCACATCGAAGTGACGCATCTTCATCACCCGCTTGGAGCCTTCGCGCACGACGGCAAAAGCCTCGGGCAAGATATCGTCCAGTGACTCTCCACCGGCGACCCGGTTTTTGAACTCCTGCGTCTTCTCGCGCAATTGCTCGTCGCTGAGCTTTTCGTACTCAGGCTCCATCGCGTTGATGCGCGTGACGACCTTGCGGTATTGCTTGAGCAGGCGATCATTGCGACTGCCAAAAATTTTGGTGAAGAAATTGGTTGCCATGCGAACAGAACCACACAACCAGAGGCAGCACTTGCGTCCACCCCTGCCATGCGACCGGAATTCCTAGTGTTTAGTGTTGTGTCAGATGGAGGCAATGACCCCGGCTTCAATACCGAAAACCATGCCAGCCGAATAAAACATTCTACAACCCTGAATAGAATGCGTTGTGGCAGGTGCATTGCAATGTATGGCTATCGCGCCTGCCACAGCTTTGGATGTCCCCTGCCATGATCAAGCCCCAACGTCGGCATTTCGCCGTCACCGTAGAACAAGCCGCGAGCGAGGCCCCCACCCTGGCGAGCCTGGTGGCCTTGACGCGGGAGTCCTCTACCCGCTTCCAACTGGTGGAATTTCTGATTCCGCCGATGCTGCGCGCCTCCATCAAGCCCGGCCCCATCGATGGCGACCAATGGTGCCTGCTGGTGGCCAACAATGCCTGCGCTGCCAAGATGAAGCAGCTGCTGCCCGCGATGGCTGCCCATCTACGCGTCAAAGGCTACCCGACGGCCGATATCCGCCTCAAAGTACTGCGCTGATAACGCGCAGCCAAGACCCCATCGCAAGCCCAGACGCAAAAAAGCCGTTCCCAGCGCTTGCTGAGAACGGCTTTGTAAAGCTCTGGTGCCGGTTATCGGAATCGAACTGATGACCTACCGCTTACAAGGCGGTTGCTCTACCAACTGAGCTAAACCGGCAACATTCGGCATTCTATACGGGATTGCCCGTGGAAAAGCCGAGACCGGCTATTTGACCAGCTTGAGGGACGGTTTGCCCGCCTTGCCAGGCCGAGCTGGGGTCTTACCATCGCCTGCAGGCGCCTCGTCACTAGAGGCGACAACCTGCATGACCGGCGCAGCGGTGTCCGCCTCCGTAGCTGCTTCGTCACCCTCTTCTCGCTCCGCTTCCAACGCTGACATGGCAATGTCCGCATCGTCGTCGAGCAGATCCTCTGGCGGTGGGAAGCCCATGCCCTGGCCGGTTTCGCGCGCAAAAATGGCGACCACGCGGCTGACGGGCACCATGATGTCGCGCGGCACACCGCCAAAACGGGCAGTGAACTCAATGTAGTCATTGCCCAGCTTGAGCGCGCTGGTGGCGTCATAGCTGATGTTGAGCACAATTTCGCCGTCTTTGACGAACTCGCGCGGGACCAGCACGGTCTTGTCCACGCGAACGCTCAGGTACGGGGTCAGGCCATTGTCATTGCACCACTCCACCCAGGCACGGATCAAATAAGGCTGGGTGGATGTCGTCTGGATTTCACTCATTGGGCACTTTCTGCTCTCAGCAGCGCCAGCGGTCTATCCCACTGGCACCGCCCGCATGCAACCCGCCAAAAAGCGGGTCCAGCGGCTTTTACTTGCGCATGACCTTTTCGGAAGGCGTCAGTGCCTCGATATAGGCAGGGCGCGAGAAGATGCGTTCCGCATACTTCAGCAGCGGGGCTGCATTCTTGGACAGCTCGATACCGTAGTAATCCAGGCGCCACAGCAACGGCGCAATGGCCACATCCAACATCGAGAAGTTCTCGCCCAGGATGAACTTGTTCTTCAGGAACACCGGTGCCATCTGGGTCAGGCGGTCGCGGATCTGCGAGCGGGCCTTTTCCAGGGCCTTCTCGTTGCCCTTGACAGCACGCTCTTCCAAGGTGTGCACGTGGGTGAACAACTCTTTTTCGAAGTTCAGCAGGAACAGACGCACACGGGCACGCTCGACCGGGTCGCCGGGCATCAGTTGTGGGTGCGGAAAGCGCTCGTCGATGTACTCGTTGATGATGTTCGACTCGTACAGGATCAGATCACGCTCGACCAGGATTGGCACCTGGCCGTAGGGGTTCATCACACTGATGTCTTCGGGCTTGTTGAACAGGTCCACATCACGGATTTCAAAATCCATCCCCTTTTCGAACAGCACGAAGCGGCAGCGGTGGGAGAAAGGGCAGGTCGTTCCCGAATAAAGCACCATCATGGTGAGAGGCTCCTCAAAATCAAAAAAGAGTGGACAGCAGTCAATGCCGCCCACTCTACACAAATCGGCTACCCCAATTCAAGCCCTGCTCACAGGGCCCGAAGCGGCTGCACGCAAATACGTTTACTTCACATCTTTCCAGAACGCCGCATTCAGACGCCAGGTGATGAAGATGAGTCCCAGCAGAAAAATCAACACCCCGACGCCGACGCGCATACGGGTGTTCTGGTTGGGATCACCCATCCATTGTAGATAGTTCACCAAATCACCCACACTCTTATCGAATTCGGTCGAGCTCATCTTGCCGGGCGTGACCTGGCTCCAGCCGGCGAACACCTGGGTTTTATGGCCATGTGATTCCGATTCTTGGTACACAGGAACACGCACACCCTGCAGTTCCCAGAGCACATGGGGCATACCAACCGAGGGGAAAGCCAGGTTGTTCCAGCCCGTGGGTTTAGTGTCGTCCTTGTAGAAGGTGCGCAGGAAGGTGTAGAGGTAATCCGCACCCGTGCCCTGGTGGCTGGCACGTGATCGGGCCACCAAGGTCAGGTCCGGCGGATTGGCGCCAAACCACTCCTTGGCCTGCTTGGGATCAATGGCGGCTTTCATGGTCTCGCCCACCTTGTCGGTGGTGAACAGCAGGTTGTCCTTGATCTGCTGCTCGCTCAGGCCGATGTCCTGCAGGCGGTTGTAGCGCATGAAGGCCGCAGAGTGGCAGCTGAGGCAGTAGTTCACGAACAGCTTGGCGCCGTTTTGCAAAGAGGTGGTGTTCGTGGTGTCGGGCTTGAACTTGTCCCAGGCGACACCGCCTTCGGCAGCCTGCACCGCGCCCGCACCGAAAAGAACGCTCAGGCCCAGGCATGCAGAGAGAATGATTTTTTTCATCGTGGGGTGCTTTCTGGTTCAGTGCGCATGGAAGGTGACGCGCTCAGGCACCGGCTTGGGTGTGCCTTTGCGGCTCCACCACGGCATCAGCAGAAAAAAGCCAAAGTAGAACAACGTGCCCACCTGGGAAACTTTTTCACCAATCGGCGATGGCGGCTGCACCCCCAGGTAGGCCAGCACGACAAAGTTCACGACAAAAACGGCATACACATACTTGTGCCAATGCGGGCGGTAGCGGATGGAGCGCACCGGACTGTGGTCCAACCAGGGCAGGAAGAACAGAATGATCACCGCGAGCCCCATCACCACCACGCCCCAGAACTTGGCGTCAATGCCACCCAAGGCCGCAATGCCGGTAAAGGCAAAGGTGCCGAACATTGCCAGCACCACCAGGCCCACCAGCACCAGCAGCGCCTTGAGGATCGCCGCCATGCGGGTCTTGATGCAGACATAGGCAACAGCGGCCACCAGGATCACCGACAAGGCCACCATCATCTCGCCGGTGATGGCGCGCAGCATCGAATAGAACGGCGTGAAGTACCAGACGGGGGCAATGTGGTTGGGCGTCTTCAGCGGGTCGGCCGGGATGAAGTTGTTGTACTCCAGGAAGTAGCCACCCATCTCGGGCGCAAAGAACACAATCGCCGAGAAGATGAACAGGAACACCGCCACACCGAACAGGTCATGTACCGTGTAATAAGGGTGGAAGGGCACGCCATCGAGCGGCCGGCCCTGCGCGTCCTTGGGCGCGTTGGGGCCCTTGATTTCGATGCCATCGGGGTTGTTCGAACCCACATCGTGCAAAGCCAGCAAGTGCGCCGCCACCAGGCCCAGCAGCACCAGCGGCACCGCAATCACGTGGAAAGCGAAGAAGCGGTTCAAGGTGGCATCGCCCACCACATAGTCGCCCCGGATCAGCAGGGCCAGGTCCGGACCGATAAAGGGAATGGCCGAGAACAGGTTGACGATCACCTGCGCGCCCCAGTACGACATCTGGCCCCAAGGCAGCAGGTAGCCCATGAAGGCCTCAGCCATCAGGCACAGGAAGATGGCGCAGCCAAACACCCAGACCAGCTCACGCGGCTTGCGGTAGCTGCCGTACAAAAGGCCACGGAACATGTGCAGGTAGACCACGACAAAGAAGGCCGAAGCACCGGTGGAATGCATGGTGCGGATCAGCCAGCCCCAGGGCACATCACGCATGATGTACTCGACCGACGCAAAGGCTTTCTCGGCATCCGGCTTGTAGTGCATCACCAGGAAGATGCCGGTGACGATCTGGATCACCAGCACCAGCAGCGCCAGAGAGCCAAAGATGTACCAGAAGTTGAAGTTCTTGGGCGCGTAGTACTCCGACATGTGGACCCGGTAGGCGTCAAATGCCGTGGGGAAGCGGTTTTCCAGCCAGTTGCCGGCCTTGGCGCCCAATGTCGCGTTCGGCGATATGTCCTTGAATTCGTGTGCCATGGCGCCTCCTTATGCTTTTTTGTCTTCGCCAATGAGCAGCCGGGTATCGGTTAGATACTGATGCGCTGGCACCTCAAGGTTGTCGGGAGCAGGTTTGTTCTTGAACACACGCCCGGCCAGGTCAAAGGTGGAGCCGTGGCAGGGGCAGAGAAAGCCGCCCTTCCAGTCATCGGGCAAGGACGGTTGGGGACCGGGCTGCAGCTTGTCCGTGGGCGAGCAGCCCAGGTGGGTGCAGATGCCGATGACCACCAGCACATCGGGCTTGATGGAGCGGGTTTCGTTCTTCGCGTAGTCCGGTGTGGGATAGGCCGTGCGCTCGGATTTGGGGTCAGCGAGCTGCCCGTCCAGTTGGGGCAGCTCGGCGATTTGCTCGGGGGTTCGGCGCATGATCCAGATCGGCTTGCCGCGCCATTCGGCGGTGATTTTCTCGCCAGGCTTGAGATCCGAGATATCCACTTCAACGGCGGCGCCAGCGGCCTTGGCCTTTTCTGAGGGACTGAAGGAGCTGACAAAGGGAACCGCAGTGGCGACTCCTCCGACAGCACCTGCGCATCCCGACGCTATCAGCCACGTCCTTTTACTGGAGTCGATGGAAGAATCACTCATGGGGCTCCTTGGTCAACGCTTATATCTCGGTTTTTGGCGGATTGTACGAAGTGTCTTGCCCATCATGCAATGCGCCGAAACCCTTGAAGCTGAGCGATACTAGTCGTCATGTTTATTTGACAGGAGCAGCGCATGAGCTTCATAAAGGAATTCCGCGAGTTTGCGGTCAAGGGCAATGTGATGGATCTGGCCGTTGGTGTGATCATCGGCGCCGCTTTTGGCAAGATCGTCGATTCGGTCGTCAATGACTTGATCATGCCTATCGTCGGCTTGGTCTTTGGCAAGCTGGACTTCTCCAATCTATTCGTGGTGCTGGGCACCATTCCCGACGGTATTCCGCGCACACTCGATGCGCTGAAAAAAGCCGGCATTCCCGTGTTTGCGTATGGCAACTTCATAACGGTGGCGGTGAACTTTGCGATCCTGGCCTTCATCATTTTCCTGATGGTCAAGCAGATCAACCGTCTCAAACGCGAAACGCCGGCCGCCCCTGCCGCAACGCCCGAAGACGTGGTGCTGCTGCGTGAAATCCGCGACAGCCTGCAGCAAAAGCGTTGATTTTTTGCAACAAAGAAGCAGAAATCCTGCTTCCTTTGCAGCGACACCCCAGCAGCCGCACGAGGCTGCTTTTTTATGCCTGCCCCTGCCCTGCGGCCAAGCGGCGTGCCATCTGTACCGCCGCAATCAGGCTGGCTGCATCGGCCAGGCCCTGGCCGGCAATATCAAAGGCGGTGCCATGGTCGGGGCTGGTGCGCACCAGCGGCAGGCCCAAGGTCACGTTCACGCCCTCGTCCAGCCCCAGGTACTTCACGGGGATCAGGCCCTGGTCGTGGTACATGGCCACCACCACATCAAAGGCCCCTGGGCGCTCGGCGCTGTGGCGGGCACGCATGAACACCGTATCGGGCGGCTCTGGCCCGATCACCTGTATGCCCAGCGCCTGCGCAGCCGCCACGGCGGGCGCAATGTGCTCCAGCTCTTCACGGCCCATCAGGCCCGCCTCACCGGCATGCGGGTTAAGCCCTGCCACTGCAATCCTGGGTGGCCGGCCCAGTGCACGCAGCAAGGCCTCGTGGGTGATGCGGATGGTCTCCAGCACCTGCTCCTGGGTCACCGCCGCAATGGCATCGCGCAGCGATACATGGATGCTTACCAGCACCGTGCGCAGCGCGTCATTGGCCAGCATCATGCGCACCGGCATGTGCGCCAGCGGCACGCCGGCATGTTCGGCGGCTTCGGCCTGCAGCAGCTCGGTATGGCCGGGGAACGCCAGCCCCGCCAGATGCAGTGCTTCCTTGTTCAAGGGCGCCGTCACCAAACCGGCAATCTCCCCTTGCAAGGCCTGGCGGGCCGCCCAGCGCACGCATTCTGCGGCGGCGCGCCCCGCTTCGGCCTGCACCTGGCCAAAAGGCAAGGGGCCCGGCAAACCTGGCAGCGGGAACACCGGCATGCAACGCGGCGGCACCTGCCAAGCCTCCTGCGGATCAGCGATCTCGGCCACCGGCAGCGCGCAGCGGCCCGGGCCTTGCAGGATCTGCGCGGCGCGACGCATGGTCTGCACCTCGCCCACCACAAAGCAGCCCTGCATCTGCTCAGGCGCATCGCGAAAGGCCTTGGCCACGATTTCCGGGCCAATGCCGGCAGGGTCGCCCTGGGTGATGGCGAGCAAGGGGGCTAAAGGGGCAGTCATGTCTTTGGAAGCGAAGGCTTAAGCGGGATTGTCGATATCGATGAAGCTGTGCGCCACACCCAACTGCTGGGCCACAACGGCCGCAGCCGCTGGCGCCCCGTAGCGCTCGGTGGCATGGTGGCCGGCTGCAAAAAAGCTCACACCAGTCTCACGTGCCAAATGGGCCTGGGGCTCGGATATTTCGCCGGTCAGAAAGCCATCGGCGCCGGCGGCCATCGCCGCCTCGAAGAAGCCCTGCGCCCCGCCCGTACACCAGGCCATGCGGCGGATGGGCCGCGGCGTCTCGCCCGTCACCAAGGTGACGGAGCGGCCCAGCACCTGTTGTATATGTGCCGCGACTTCAGCGGGGGCCACGACATCCAGGTTGCCAATAAAGCCCAGCTCCTGATCGCCAAAGCGCGCATCGGCCTGCCAGCCCAACTGCGCGCCCAATTGCGCGTTATTGCCCAGCTCGGGGTGGGCATCCAACGGCAGGTGGTAGGCAAACAGGTTGATGTCGTGTTTGATCAGCAGCTCAATGCGCTGCTTCATCCAGCCGGTGATACGGCCGTCGTAGCCGCGCCAGAACAGGCCGTGGTGCACAAAGATGGCATCGGCCTGGGCAGCAATCGCCGCCTCGATCAAGGCGCGGGATGCCGTCACACCGCTGACCAGCTTGCGGATCTCCGCCTTGCCCTCCACCTGCAAGCCATTGGGGCCATAGTCTTTGAAGCGGGCGGGCTGCAGCAGCGCATCAAAGGCCTGCAGCATGTCGTGGCGGGTGGTAGTCATGGCGAAATTGTCTCAGACCTGCGCGCGCCCACGGGCCCGACATAAGAAAACCCGCTGATGCGAGCGCATGCAGCGGGTTGTGCGGGTCGTCAGACCGAAGCGGTATCAGCGCTTGGCAACCCAGCCCTTGACGGCCAGCGGCCAGAAGCCCATGGCCACGCCCAGTACACCCATTGCCGCCACATAGTGGGCGGGGGCCATCACATCGGCCTGTTGCCAGACGGAGACCAGCATGGGGGTCAGGCCACCAAACACCGCATAGGCCATGTTGTAGGAGAAGGACAAGCCCGTGAAACGCACCTCTGGCGGGAAGGCGCGCACGCCCACCACCGGCAGCAACGAGATCGCACCCACAAAGAAGCCGACCAGCGCATAGGTCCAGATCAGCGAGAGCTCCGTGCCCGGCAGATTCAGGTAGAACAGATAGGCAGTCACTGCCATTCCGCCCCAGCCCAGCACCATCGCGGCACGCGTGCCCCATTGGTCCGACAGCCAGCCCCAGAACACGCAGCCGATCGTCAAGGTGACGGTAGCCACCGCATTGGCCTTGAGGGCCACCGCAGGCGCGATGTGGAACACCTTTTGCAGGTAGGACGGCGTAAACAGAATCACAACCACCACGGCGGTGGACAGGATCCAGGTCATCAGCGCCACGACCACGCTGGCTTCGCGGTGGTCGCGCAGGATGGTCTTCAGCGGCAGTTCACGGTCTACCTTTTTACGCGCCTGCATCTCCTGGAAGATGGGGGTCTCGTGCAAGAACTTGCGCAGATACACCGACACCAGGCCAAACACACCACCCAGAATGAAGGGTATGCGCCAGGCCCAGTCGTGGATCTCGGCAGGGCTGTAGACGCTGTTGAGCCAGACGCCAATGATCGAGCCCAGGAAAATGCCGCCGGTGATGCCCGAGGTCAGCGAGCCAATCGCAAAACCATAGCGCTTGGCCGGTGCATGCTCGGCCACAAACACCCAGGCGCCAGGCATCTCGCCGCCGATCGCCGCGCCTTGCAGCACGCGCATGGCCAACAGCAGGAAGGGAGCGGCCAGGCCGATGGTTTCATAGGTTGGCAGCAAGCCAATGACCAGGGTCGGTACCGCCATCAGGAACACCGACAGGGTGAACATCTTCTTGCGGCCCAGAATATCGCCGTAGTGCGCAATCAAAATGCCGCCAATGGGGCGGGCCAGGTAGCCAGCCGCAAAAATGCCCAGGGTCTGCAGTTGGCGCATCCAATCGGGCATGGAGGGTGGGAAGAACAGCGCTCCCAGCACATTGGCGAAAAACACAAACACCACGAAGTCATAAAACTCCAGGGTGCCGCCCAGGGCCGACAGGCCCAGGGTCTTGTAGTCATCCCGGTTAAGGGGGCGGTTGGCAGGTGCGGCAGCCGCACCTTGTTCAGCAGTCAGCGAAGTCATGTGTCCTCTACATATCAGAGCAGGACAGCGCAAGGCGCAGCGCGTTGTGGGCGCATATCAACGGGTTCATCGAGACCCGGGATATCGGGAGTCAAGGCAAGCGAGTGAGGGGATGGGCCCGTTCGCAGGGAACCGCGATGAGCTGAAAAGCGCGGTCAAAAGGTGGCACCTATTCTAGGTACTTACCCTGCGCACCCCCGGCATGTCACGAAAGGTATCCCTTCCTGCTGGGGCTTGATGCCGCGGTCAGGCTGAACGGAACAGCCTAGATTGTTCCAAAAAATGGCAATTCCTTGCATGCTCAACTAAATCTGCATTCATTGGATATATTTGGTGAACAATGTCCTGTCTGTGACATCGTGATGGACGATGGAATGCATCGCGGATGGCACATGGCATGCATGGGTTGTTTTGCTTGCTGGCGCAACGAAGCGGAAGCTCTTCTGCCATCCAAGCCCGTTGCACCGCAGCGATGCAGCCCTTGCAGCAGACGCCAGTGCCATAATCGATAGCAATGCCTTGCGCCGTTGCTGGCTTTGCAACAGATCCGGCCACCTCCCACCCAACCCCAGGTTTTATGAAACGCCTTTGGCTATTTTTCGCACAATCGGTCACCGTTTTGCTGGCCTTATACTTTATCGTCGCCACCCTGCAGCCCAGCTGGCTGCAACGCAATAACGCGATACGCAGCAATGCCGGCATTGCACTGATAGAGGCGCCGCAAAGCGAAGCCAACCGGGCCAGCGTGGCCACCAGCAGCTTCAGCCCGGCCGCCAAAAAAGCGTCGCCGGCGGTGGTCAGCATCAATACCAGCACCTCCGTGCGCCATCCCCGCGCGAATGACCCCTGGTTCCAGTTCTTCTTTGGCGACCAGGGTGTGCAAAACCAGGCGGGCCTGGGCAGCGGTGTGATCGTCAGCCCCGATGGCTATGTGCTCACCAACAACCATGTGGTGGAAGGTGCCGACGACATTGAGGTGACCTTGACCGATGGCCGCAAGGCCAAGGGCAGCATCATTGGTACCGATCCGGAGACGGACCTGGCCATTCTCAAGATCAGCCTGGACAAGCTGCCGGTCATCGTGCTGGGCAATTCGGAATCCGCCGAAGTCGGCGACCAGGTGCTGGCCATTGGCAACCCCTTTGGCGTGGGCCAGACCGTCACCAGCGGCATTATCAGCGCGCTGGGCCGCAGCGAGCTGGGCATCAACACCTTCGAGAACTTTATCCAGACCGACGCCGCCATCAACCCCGGCAATTCCGGCGGCGCGCTGGTCGATGTGAACGGTAACCTGGTCGGCATCAACACCGCTATCTACTCCCGCTCGGGCGGCAGCATGGGCATTGGCTTTGCGATCCCTGTGGCGCTGGCCAAGAATGTGCTCGACAGCATCGTGCGCGACGGCAAGGTCACCCGGGGCTGGATTGGCGTGGAACCTAATGACCTGACCCCAGAGCTGGCGGAGACTTTTGGTGTCAAGGCCGATACCGGCGTCATCATCACCGGCGTGCTGCAAAGCGGCCCCGCCGCCAATGCCGGCATCCGCCCTGGCGATGTGATCACCCAGATCGGCGACATACAGGTACACCATGTGCAAAGCCTGCTGACCGCCGTCGCTGCCTTGGTGCCCGGCACCGCTGCCGATGTGCAGCTGCGCCGGGGTGACCAAAGCCTGACTTTGCCTGTAACGCCTGGCACGCGGCCGGTCAACAACCGCGCGATGCCCCAAGGCAGGCGTTAAAGCCCGACGGGGGCGCCTTGTGAGCGCCCTCGCCTTGACTCAGCATAAAGCGGACATTCAAACCCAAGGCCTCTGCGATTCCACGCAGGCTGCGGTCACCGGCAAACATTCCAAACCTTCCCCCAGATACACCAAAGCCCCGGCAGACCTCAGGTCTGCGCGGGGCTTTAGCGTATCTGTGCAGCGGTAATCAGGCCGCGGCGTCAGGGTCCGCCTCTTCTTCTTCCTTCTTGGGCTGGTTGCGGGAGAACCAGGTGGCGCCCAGAATGCCGATCTCATACAGAATGCACATGGGAACGGCCAGCGAAATTTGCGACAGCACATCGGGCGGGGTTACCACCGCAGCAATCACAAAAGACAGCACGATGAAGTAGCCCCGGAAGGACTTGAGCTTGGCAATGTCCACGATACCCAGGCGCACCAGCAAGATCACCACAATCGGCACTTGGAACGCCAGGCCAAAGGCGAGGTACAGCGACAAGATGGCCTCGACATAGGAGGCAATATCCGGCGTTGCCGCCACACTGGATGGCGTGAAATGCTGGATAAAGCCAAACATGCGGTCCAGCACAAACAGCTGCACAAAGGCAATGCCACCGTAGGCCAGCAGGCTGCCAAAGAAAATCAGCGGCAGCGCAAACTTCTTCTCATGCATGTAGAGGCCCGGGGCCACAAAAGCCCAGAGCTGGTACATGATCCAGGGCAGTGCCAGCAAGACCGCCGCCATGCCCAGCACCTTGAGCGGCACGATAAACGGCGAGAAGACACCCACCGCAATCAGCTTGGCGTCCGGCGGCATGTGCATCTTGATCGGGTGAGCGATGAAGTCCATCAGCCCATCCGGGCCGGGCCAAAAGGCCAGCAAGGCCAGGGCCACCAGAACGCCACCAACGCTGTAGAGCAGCCTATTGCGCAGCTCCATCAGGTGCTGCACAAAGGGCTGCTCGGTGCCGGCCAGTTCGTCTTCTTTGGAAGGGGTTTCGGACATGGGGATATCTGTTGCGGATCAATGCATCAGCAAAGCGCAGCACTGCTTGGCAGGCTGCGCGCTGGCGGCTGACGGAAATGCGAGGAAGAAAACATGCCAACGCCCTGCTCTTGGAGCTTGCTGCGTTGGGGGCGCCATCACAGGCCGGACGATGGCTTTTTGGGCCGGAAACGTGCCACCCGCGCCGCACCCGATTGAACATGGGTGCGTACACCCGCATGGTGCTTGTACCACTGCGGCGTTGCACCCTTTTTGACGCGCCAGTTCTTGCGCGGATGGTGGTAGACCGGTGCCACCGCTGTTACCGAGCTGCCGTCATAGCTCTCGGCATAGGGGTCAGCGGTGTAAAAACTGTCATCGCTGCCAGATGACGCAATAGCGCCATTGGCCTGGTCGTTGAGGTTTTTCTCGAAGTCCGAAGAGTTGGTGCGGATGGTGTTTTCCACATCACGCGCCGCCGACTCAACGTTGTCCTTCATCTTGCGCAGCTCGTCGAGCTCCATCGAACGATTGACCTCGGACTTGACGTCGTTGACATAGCGCTGCGCCTTGCCCAGCAAGGTGCCAACCGTGCGCGCAACGCGCGGCAGTTTTTCAGGTCCAATAACGATCAGTGCGACTGCACCGATCAAGGCCATCTTGGAGATACCGAGATCAAACATTCCAACCCCATCGAATGCACACAAGCGGTTGCTGCAGCTGGTCTGCAGCCCCAGTCAGGCGCACATCAGCCCTTGTTCTTGGCTTCGACGTCGATGGTGGTGTTCTTGTCAGCCACAGGCGACTGACCCACTTGCTGGGCCGTGGTGGTCGTGGTTGCGGCAGGAGAGGCAGCCTCACCACCGTCCTTGATGCCATCCTTGAAGCCCTTGACGGCTCCACCCAGATCGGTACCGATGTTCTTGAGCTTCTTGGTGCCGAAAACCAGCACGACGATGAGCAAAACAATCAGCCAATGCCAAACAGAAAAGGAACCCATGAAATTCTCCTAGCGAATATGTGCATTTTAGACGCCTTGGGCGTCTATTGGTTTCGTAATACTGTCACGCGGCGAGGTCTTCGCCCGCGTGTCGGGGCTGGGATCAGCCCTTTTTCCAGGGGCGGGGGCCACCCAGTAGGTGGATGTGCAGGTGGTGCACTTCCTGGCCACCTTCGTCGCCAGTGTTGATCATCAGCCGAAAACCGCCCTGCGGGTAAGGGTTGCAGCCATTGGCCTCGGCCAGCTCGGGCGCCTTGGCCAGCATGCGGCCCAGCAACGGCGCTTGTTCGGCGCCCACCTGGGCCATCGATGGGATATGCAGCTTGGGCACCATCAGCAAATGCACGGGCGCTGCCGGGTGGATGTCCTTGAACACCAGCATGTCCTCGTCTTCATAGACCTTGCTCGAAGGGATTTGGCCGGCAATGATTTTGCAAAAAAGGCAGTCTGGATCGTGCATAAAGTCTTATCTATCAAAACAGAGACAGCGCCATTAACAGCGCGCCACCGTGGCAGGCAGAAGGCAAGCAGCAAGCGTGCCAACACTGACCACCCTTACACCTTGAAGCCGGATCGTACGCCGACATCCCCTCGGTGCTCGGTGAGCCAGTTCTCTCCGGAGACACGGCCGCGCTCGAACAGCTCGCGCACAAAGGGGGTATCCGAGCGGTTTTTGCTGGATGCGCCATAGCTTTTGAGCACAGCGCCGCCATCCACATGGTGCATCAGCATGTACTTGTAGCGCTCGCGGTCCAGCTTGCCGTCATCGAGCAGTCGGCGCACAAAGCCCATGGCCCGCAGCTCGGCCAGCAAGCTGGCGTTGAAGGTGATCTCGTTGATGCGGTCCATGATTTCCTGGACATTGCTCGGCACCTCGCTGTACTCGATCGGGTTGAGCTGCACCAGCAAGATATCGCTGTTGCCCGTTTGGTAGATCAGCGGGTAGAGCAAGGGGTTGCCGGAGTAGCCGCCATCCCAGTAATGCTGGTCCTTGATCTCGACGGCCTTGTACATCATCGGCAGGCAGGCAGAGGCCATGACCGCATCAGCCGTCAAGCGCTTGCCGCTGAACACTTCGCCCTTGCCGGTGCGCACATTGGTGGCGCAGACAAACACCCGAGGCGCGTTGCGGCCCTGCTCGTGCTGCAGAAATTCAAAATCCACCACTTTCTCAAGCAGGCGGCGCAAGGGGTTGATGTCGAGGGGGTTGGTCTGGTACGGCGATAGCCACTGGCTCATCATGTCCCAAATCGCCTTGCCGGCCATCGGCACACCCGCCATCAGGCTGCCCATGGTTCCCACACCTTCCCAGAACTGGGTGAGGCTCTCACGGGCGGATTCGCAACCTGCCTGATGGGCCTTGAGTCGGTCTGTCTCGGTAGCGGCGGCCTTGCCATAGCCATAGGCCATGACCACAGCGTTCATCGCACCGGCACTGGTGCCGCTGATACCTTCTACCCAAAGGCTGCGCTCTGCCATCAAGGCATCCAGGACGCCCCAGGTAAAGGCGCCATGCGAGCCGCCGCCTTGCAAGGCCAAGCTGATCGGCGGGGTGTTTTCATCAACGCCCTTGGAGCGCGGAACGCGCTTGGGCGTTTCGACCTCGACGGGTACCTGCTCACCAGGCAGCTCTGGCGCATCGGGCTGCGGCACAGCGCTAGCCATGGATCGCCTGGTCTTTGTTCATCGCCAGCATGCCGCGCACGATGCGATAGAGGAACCAGATCGAAATGATGGTCCAGGCAATCCAGCCGGGAACGAGAAAAAGAATCCACAGCGGTGCAGTGATGACATACAGCACCCCCGCCCAGATCACACTGCGAATGCGCCATGAGAAATGGCTTTGCTGCCAGGTGCCCTGCGCATCGCTGCGCTTGACCAGATCAATCACCAGCGCGATCACCAGCAGCACAATGCTGGCCTGGGCGCTGGGCACCACCGCAGCCACGGCCACAATCAAGTGCAGCAGGTAGCTGACCCAGCCCCAGGTCTTGAGGCTTTGCATCGCGGCGGAATCCACGGTCTTCACGTCAACGACATTGTTCATGCGGAACTCCCTTCTTCAGCTTCACGGTCTTGTACTTTGCGCAGCGCTTTTTCTTCTAGGCCACTGAGACCCTCGCGGCGCACCAACTCGTTCACCACATCGGCGGGACTCAAGCCATAGTGGGCCAGGGCCACCATCGTATGAAACCACAGATCGGCCACTTCGTACACCAGTTTGGAAGCCGGTGCGCCATGGTCCACATCCTTGGCTGCCATCACCACCTCGGTCGCCTCCTCCCCCACCTTTTTCAAAAAGGCATCTGGGCCCTTGTGCAACAAGCGGGCCACGTAGCTGGCCTCGGGGTCGCCGCCATTGGCAGGTTTGCGCGATTCCAGCACCTCAGCCAGACGCATGAGTGCATCGGTAGAGGACATGGCGGCGGAAGCAGAGGTATCGGTCATAAAGGGAATATAGCGAAGCAGCCGCTTTGGGCTGCAGAGGAAGACGGATCTCGGACAGGGCTTATTTGTAGATTGATTCCGGGTCTTTCAAGACCGGATCGACCGCTTGCCACTGGCCATCTCGCAACACGCTGTAAAAACAGCTGTGGCGGCCGGTGTGGCAGGCAATGCCCGGCTCATGCCCGGTCTGGGTCACGCTCAACAGCACCACATCGTTGTCGCAGTCGATGCGGATCTCATGCACTGTTTGCACATGGCCCGACTCTTCGCCCTTAAACCAGAGCTTGCCGCGCGAGCGGCTGAAGTACACCGCCCGGCCCAACTCGGCCGTATGGGCCAGCGCCTCGCGGTTCATCCAGGCAAACATCAGCACATCTTTGGTGTGCTGCTCCTGCGCAATCACGGGCACCAGGCCCTGCGCGTCCCATTTCACTTGATCGAGCCAGTTCATGCGGGGAATTGTCTCGCATTCAATGCCGCTGTGCGCAATGCAGGGGGAAAACAGCCGCAAAAGAAACCGGCCCGGTGCAAGGAATGCAACCGGGCCGGTCAGGCTGAGGCGAAGAACAATCAGTCTTGGCGACGACGGCCCTGGCGCTGTGGCATGGCCTTGCCAGCCAACAGCATCAGCAGCAGTGCCATCAAAGCCATCGCCCAAGCGGCGTTCACTGGCACCCGCTTGACATCGGTGGGCGGCGTGTTGGTAAACAGCGCCGAGGACGTGGCCTCGTTATTGGCCGCCACCGGGTCATACACATCGCTGCTGGCGCGGGTGCTGATCGTGATGGCTGCCGTCGAGGTCGGCTTGAACTTGGTCGTACAGGTGATCGATTCGCCCACCGCCAGCGCAGACACCGGCTGAGCAGGCGTGCACGCCGTGACGGCACCGGCTGGCGCGCCGCTCACTTCGCAGCGCGCATTGGTAGCCGTTGCAGGGCCTGCATTGCGGCAGACCGAGGTCAGCGTGAACTCCACACCCACCTTGGCGTCGATGGTCGCAGGCATGCTCACTTGCATATCCGCGGCTTGCGTTGGTGTGCTTACCGAGCATGCTGCGCTGCAGCTGCCAGGTGCGCTGCTGCCCACGGTGTTGACGACGTTAGGGCTTGCCACCGTGTCGTCCACGCGCACCGTGTACTCAAAGGTCACCGTACCAGGTGCTTGTGGGCTACCGCCCGGCACCGTCGCTGGTCGGCTGCAGCTGCTTGCCGCTGCGGCGCAACCGGCACCCCAGCCTTCATCCGTGCCAACATAGCGGGTACCCGCGGGCACCGTCTCCGTCAGCACGGTTGCACCAGGCGTGCCGCCCGTATTGCTGACCTGCACCTGGTAGGTCAGCTTGTCACCAGGCTTGATCACATAGCCGACAGGTACCGGCGCATCATTCACCTTCACCAGCACATTGGTCACCGTCACTGCCGATGGCGTATTGCCATTGACGGCCTTGGCATCGCTGTTGTTCGCGGTGTCGCTATCGTAGCTTTGCGTCTCTGCACTGATGCTTGCGCTGATGGAACCTTCCGCAGCAGTGAACGTCAGCGAGCAGCTCAGGCTCTCGGCCACAGCCAGCGTCTTGCCCGCATCGCAGATCGCAGTGATCACCGAGCCGCCGTTGTTCACGCTCATCTTGCAGCTGGCGTTAACCGCATCCGCCGGGCCATTGTTGGTGCACAGACCGCTGATGGTCAGGCTCTCACCAACCACCACAGCGCCTGCCGGGATCGAGGTGATCTGCGCTTGCATGTCGGCCACTGCGTTAGCAGTTTCCACCGAGCAAGCACCGGAGATGCAAGCAGCGGGGATGCTGCTCTCAACCGTATTGATGATCTTGCCGTTGCTGGTTGCTGGGGCAAGAACTTCCACGGTGAACTCAACAGTCTGCTCACCGGCAGCACCTTGAGCGCTTTGCGCTGGCACGGTCACGCTCTGCTCGCAAGTGCTACCTGCTGCGTCGCAGGCCGGTGCCTGGCTCCAACCCTGGCTTGGGTCGGCTGCAGTACCCACAAATTGGGTACCTTCGGGCACGGTCTCAGTCAGCACCAGGGTGCTGGCCGTGCCACCGGCGTTGGTCACCAACATCGCGTAGGTCAGCTTGTCGCCGATCTTGGCTGCGTAGTTGGCTGGGACTGCTGCGTCGTTGACCAGCGCCAGGCTCTTGACGATGTTCAGCGCTGCTGGCGTGTTGACCTTGACGGTCGTCGTTGCAGTGTTGTTGCCTGGTGCTGCGTCGTACAGGTTATTGCTGGTAGCAACGCTCACTGCATAGTCACCTGCGGTGCTTGGCGTGAGCTTGGTGACGCAGCTGATGCTGTCGCCCGAAGCCAAGGTCGCCGCTGGGCTCGTTGGCGTGCAGACTACAGCCGATGCGCCCGCTGGTGCGCTCACCACGCAAGATGAGTTCAGTGCTGCTTGTGGGCCATTGTTCTTGCAAATGGCCGTGTAGGTCAGCTCAATGCCGGTGGTGCTGGTCGTGCCTGGCGTGACCGTCACGGTTGCCACCATGTCTGCCTGCTGCGTGTTGGTTGTCACCACACAAGTGGTGCAGGTGCCCACCGAGCTGGTAGCAGTGTCCACAATGGTCGCAGTCGTGCCTGGGCTCGCAACGGTCACGGTGTAGGTCACTGTGCTCGTCTGGCCTGCGCCCACTGCTACCGTCTGGTTGCAGGTGCTCGATGCTGCTGCACAACCTGCACTCCAACCCTCACCCGTGCCTGTGTACGTGGTGCCTGCTGGCACGGTCATGCCCACGTCGGTGCTGCCTGCAGTACCGCCGCTGTTCACAACCGTCACGGTGTAGGTCAGCACATCACCTGGCTTGGCCAGGTAGTTAGCTGGCACTGCTGCGCCGTTCACTTCGGTCAACACATTGGTGGTCACCAAGCTAGCGGCGGTGTTGCCAACCGTGGACTTGCTGTCCGTGTTGTTAGCGGTGTTGGACTCGTAGCTTTGAGCTGCTGCATTGATGCTTGCGCTGATCGTGCCTTCGGCTGCCGGGAAGGTCGCCGAGCAGCTGATGCTGTCGTTCACTGCCAGGTTGGCGTTCGCACCGCAGATGGCTGGAATGCTGGTGCCACCGTTGTTCACGGTCATCTCGCAGCTGGCGTTGACCGCATTGGCTGGGCCATTGTTGGTACATACGCCAGTGATGGTCACGCTGTCACCCACCACCACAGCGCCTGCCGGGATCGAGGTGATCTGCGCTTGCATGTCGGCGACAGCATTTGCCGTCTCCACACTGCAGTTGGCGCCTGCGCAAGCAGCTGCCACATCACTCAGCACCGTATTGGTGATCTTGCCATTCGTCGTAGCCGGTGCAACGACCTCGACAGTGAACTGCACGGTCTGTTCGCTGGCCACACCATCGGCGCCTTGGGCTGCCACCGTCACGCTTTGCGTGCAGGTGCTTCCTGCTGCGTCGCAGACTTGCGTTACTTGGCTCCAGCCCTGGCTCTCATTAGGAGCGATGCCGCCCACGAACTGGGTACCTTCTGGCACGGTCTCGGTCAGGACCGTCGTGCCACTGGTGCCGCCTGCGTTCGTCACCAACATTGCGTACGTCAGCTTGTCGCCGATCTTGGCTGCGTAGTTGGCTGGCACAGCAGCGTCGTTGACCAGCGCCAGGCTCTTGACGATGCGCAGGTCAGCGGGCGTGTTGACCTTGACGCTAGTGCTGGCAGTGTTGTTGCCAGTATTTACGTCGTACAGCGTGTTGCCCGTGGTGACGCTCACTGCGTAATCACCAGCGGTGCTTGGCGTGAGCTTGGTGACGCAGCTGATGCTGTCGCCCGAAGCCAAGGTCGCCGCTGGGCTCGTTGGCGTGCAGACTACAGCCGATGCGCCCGCTGGTGCGCTCACCACGCAAGATGCGTTCAGTGCTGCTTGTGGGCCATTGTTCTTGCAAATGGCCGTGTAGGTCAGCTCAATGCCGGTCGTGCTGGTCGTGCCTGGCGTGACCGTCACGCTTGCCACCATGTCTGCCTGCTGCGTGTTGGTCGTCACCACACAAGTGGTGCAGGTGCCCACCGAGCTGGTAGCTGTGTCCACAATGGTCGCAGTCGTGCCTGGGCTCGCAACGGTCACGGTGTAGGTCACTGTGCTGGTTTGGTTCGCCGCCACTGGTACGGTTTGCGCGCACTGTGTGCCCGCTGCCGTGCAGCCTGCGCCCCAGCCTTGGCCGGTGCCTGTGTAGGTGGTGCCTGCTGGCACGGTCATGCCCACGTCGGTGCTGCCTGCAGTACCGCCGCTGTTCACAACCGTCACGGTGTAGGTCAGCACGTCACCTGGCTTGGCCAGGTAGTTAGCTGGCACTGCTGCGCCGTTCACTTCGGTCAACACATTGGTGGTCACCAAGCTAGCGGCGGTGTTGCCAACGGTGGACTTGCTGTCCGTGTTGTTAGCGGTGTTGGACTCGTAGCTTTGAGCTGCTGCATTGATGCTTGCGCTGATCGTGCCTTCGGCTGCCGTGAAGGTCGCCGAGCAGCTGATGCTGTCGTTCACTGCCAGGTTGGCGTTCGCACCGCAGATGGCTGGAATGCTGGTGCCACCGTTGTTCACGGTCATCTCGCAGCTGGCATTGACCGCATTGGCTGGGCCATTGTTGGTACATACGCCAGTGATGGTCACGCTGTCACCCACTACCACAGCGCCTGCTGGGATGGAGGTGATCTGCGCTTGCATGTCGGCAACCGCGTTGTCGGTCTCGACCGAGCAGGCGTTGCCTGCGCAAGCTGCAGCAATGTCGCTGGCCACGGTGTTGGTGATCTTGCCGTTGCTGGTGGCAGGCGCAATCACTTCCACGGTGAACTCAACGGTCTTCTCTCCTGGACCTTCGGCAGTTTGCGCTGGCACGTTCACGCTTTGCTCGCAGCTGGTACCTGCTGCGTCGCACTTCTGAGGTACTTCGCTCCAGCCCTGGGTCAGGTCAGGAGCATTTCCGCCGACAAACTTAGTGCCTTCAGGCACGGTCTCGGTCAGCACGGTAGTGCCCGCAGTACCGCCGGTGTTGGTCACCAACATCGCGTAGGTCAGCTTGTCGCCAATCTTGGTGGCGTAGCTGGCTGGCACAGCCGCGCCATTGACTTGCACCAAGCTCTTGACGATGTTCAGCGCTGCTGGCGTGTTCACCTTGACAGTTGTAGTAGCCGTGTTGTTGGCCGTATCACGGTCATACAGGTTATTGCTCGTAGCCACGCTCACGGCATAGTCACCCGCCGTGCTTGGCGTGAGCTTGGTCGTGCAGGTGATGCTGGAGCCAGAAGCCAAGGTCGCTGCTGGGCTGGTTGGCGTGCAAGTCGTCACGGCATTCGCTGGAGCGGTCACCACGCAAGATGCGTTCAGTGCTGCTTGTGGGCCATTGTTTTTGCAAATGGCCGTGTAGGTCAGCTCAATGCCGGTCGTGCTGGTCGTGCCTGGCGTGACCGTCACAGTAGCCTGCATATCTGCACTTTGCGCGTTGGTCGTCACCACACAAGTGGTGCAGGTGCCCACCGAGCTGGTAGCAGTGTCCACAATGGTCGCAGTCGTGCCTGGGCTCGCAACGGTCACGGTGTAGGTCACCGCGCTGGTTTGGTTCGCCGCCACTGGTACGGTTTGCGCGCACTGTGTGCCCGCTGCCGTGCAGCCTGCGCCCCAGCCTTGGCCGGTGCCTGTGTAGGTGGTGCCTGCTGGCACGGTCATGCCCACGTCGGTGCTGCCTGCAGTACCGCCGCTGTTCACAACCGTCACGGTGTAGGTCAGCACGTCACCTGGCTTGGCCAGGTAGTTAGCTGGCACTGCTGCGCCGTTCACTTCGGTCAACACATTGGTGGTCACCAAGCTAGCGGCGGTGTTGCCAACGGTGGACTTGCTGTCCGTGTTGTTAGCGGTGTTGGACTCGTAGCTTTGAGCTGCTGCATTGATGCTTGCGCTGATCGTGCCTTCGGCTGCCGTGAAGGTCGCCGAGCAGCTGATGCTGTCGTTCACTGCAAGGTTGGCGTTCGCACCGCAGATGGCTGGAATGCTGGTGCCACCGTTGTTCACGGTCATCTCGCAGCTGGCGTTGACCGCAGTGGCTGGGCCATTGTTGGTACATACGCCAGTGATGGTCACGCTCTCACCCACCACCACAGCCGAGGCTGGGATGCCAGTGATTTGCGCTTGCATGTCGGCCACTGCGTTAGCAGTCTCGACCGAGCAAGTACCGGAGGTGCAAGCTGCGCCTACGCTGCTCTCAACCGTATTGGTGATCTTGCCGTTGCTGGTCGCTGGGGCAATCACTTCCACGGTGAACTCAACGGTCTGTTCACCGGCAGCACCTTGAGCGCTTTGCGCTGGCACCGTCACGCTTTGCTCGCAGGTGCTACCTGCTGCGCCGCAGGCCGGTGCTTGGCTCCAGCCCTGGCTCTCATTAGGAGCGGTGCCGCCCACAAACTGGGTACCTTCTGGCACGGTCTCGGTCAGGATCGTCGTGCCAGAGGTGCCGCCGGTGTTGGTTACCACCATCGCGTAGGTCAGCTTGTCGCCAATCTTGGTGGCATAGCCAGCAGTCGCATCTTCGCCGTTGACTTGCACCAAGCTCTTGACGATGTTCAGTGCCGCTGGCGTGTTGACCTTGACGCTGGTGTTAGCCGTGTTGTTGGCTGGCGTTGCGTCGTACAGATCATTGCTGGTGGCAACGCTCAGCGCGTAATCACCAGCGGTGCTTGGCGTGAGCTTGGTGACGCAGCTGATGCTGTCGCCCGAAGCCAAGCTCGCCGCTGGGCTGGTTGGCGTGCAGACTACAGCCGATGCGCCCGCTGGTGCGTTCACCACGCAAGATGCGTTCAGTGCTGCTTGTGGGCCATTGTTTTTGCAAATGGCCGTGTAGGTCAGCTCAATGCCGGTCGTGCTGGTCGTGCCTGGCGTGACCGTCACAGTAGCCTGCATATCTGCACTTTGCGCGTTGGTCGTCACCACACAAGTGGTGCAGGTGCCCACCGAGCTGGTAGCAGTGTCCACAATGGTCGCAGTCGTGCCTGGGCTCGCAACGGTCACGGTGTAGGTCACCGCGCTGGTTTGGTTCGCCGCCACTGGTACGGTTTGCGCGCACTGTGTGCCCGCTGCCGTGCAGCCTGCGCCCCAGCCTTGGCCGGTGCCTGTGTAGGTGGTGCCTGCTGGCACGGTCATGCCCACGTCGGTGCTGCCTGCAGTACCGCCGCTGTTCACAACCGTCACGGTGTAGGTCAGCACGTCACCTGGCTTGGCCAGGTAGTTAGCTGGCACTGCTGCGCCGTTCACTTCGGTCAACACATTGGTGGTCACCAAGCTAGCGGCGGTGTTGCCAACGGTGGACTTGCTGTCCGTGTTGTTAGCGGTGTTGGACTCGTAGCTTTGAGCTGCTGCATTGATGCTTGCGCTGATCGTGCCTTCGGCTGCCGTGAAGGTCGCCGAGCAGCTGATGCTGTCGTTCACTGCAAGGTTGGCGTTCGCACCGCAGATGGCTGGAATGCTGGTGCCACCGTTGTTCACGGTCATCTCGCAGCTGGCGTTGACCGCAGTGGCTGGGCCATTGTTGGTACATACGCCAGTGATGGTCACGCTCTCACCCACCACCACAGCCGAGGCTGGGATGCCAGTGATTTGCGCTTGCATGTCGGCCACTGCGTTAGCAGTCTCGACCGAGCAAGTACCGGAGGTGCAAGCTGCGCCTACGCTGCTCTCAACCGTATTGGTGATCTTGCCGTTGCTGGTCGCTGGAGCAATCACTTCCACGGTGAACTCAACGGTCTGCTGACCAGCAACACCATCGGCGCCTTGGGCTGCCACCGTCACGCTTTGCGTGCAGGTGCTTCCTGCTGCGTCGCAGACTTGCGTTACTTGGCTCCAGCCCTGGCTCTCATTAGGAGCGATGCCGCCCACGAACTGGGTACCTTCTGGCACGGTCTCGGTCAGGACCGTCGTGCCACTGGTGCCGCCTGCGTTCGTCACCAACATTGCGTACGTCAGCTTGTCGCCGATCTTGGCTGCGTAGTTGGCTGGCACAGCAGCGTCGTTGACCAGCGCCAGGCTCTTGACGATGCGCAGGTCAGCGGGCGTGTTGACCTTGACGCTAGTGCTGGCAGTGTTGTTGCCAGTATTTACGTCGTACAGCGTGTTGCCCGTGGTGACGCTCACTGCGTAATCACCAGCGGTGCTTGGCGTGAGCTTGGTGACGCAGCTGATGCTGTCGCCCGAAGCCAAGGTCGCCGCTGGGCTCGTTGGCGTGCAGACTACAGCCGATGCGCCCGCTGGTGCGCTCACCACGCAAGATGCGTTCAGTGCTGCTTGTGGGCCATTGTTCTTGCAAATGGCCGTGTAGGTCAGCTCAATGCCGGTCGTGCTGGTCGTGCCTGGCGTGACCGTCACGCTTGCCACCATGTCTGCCTGCTGCGTGTTGGTCGTCACCACACAAGTGGTGCAGGTGCCCACCGAGCTGGTAGCTGTGTCCACAATGGTCGCAGTCGTGCCTGGGCTCGCAACGGTCACGGTGTAGGTCACTGTGCTGGTTTGGTTCGCCGCCACTGGTACGGTTTGCGCGCACTGTGTGCCCGCTGCCGTGCAGCCTGCGCCCCAGCCTTGGCCGGTGCCTGTGTAGGTGGTGCCTGCTGGCACGGTCATGCCCACGTCGGTGCTGCCTGCAGTACCGCCGCTGTTCACAACCGTCACGGTGTAGGTCAGCACGTCACCTGGCTTGGCCAGGTAGTTAGCTGGCACTGCTGCGCCGTTCACTTCGGTCAACACATTGGTGGTCACCAAGCTAGCGGCGGTGTTGCCAACGGTGGACTTGCTGTCCGTGTTGTTAGCGGTGTTGGACTCGTAGCTTTGAGCTGCTGCATTGATGCTTGCGCTGATCGTGCCTTCGGCTGCCGTGAAGGTCGCCGAGCAGCTGATGCTGTCGTTCACTGCCAGGTTGGCGTTCGCACCGCAGATGGCTGGAATGCTGGTGCCACCGTTGTTCACGGTCATCTCGCAGCTGGCATTGACCGCATTGGCTGGGCCATTGTTGGTACATACGCCAGTGATGGTCACGCTGTCACCCACCACCACAGCCGAGGCTGGGATGCCAGTGATCTGCGCTTGCATGTCGGCGACAGCATTTGCCGTCTCCACACTGCAGTTGGCGCCTGCGCAAGCAGCTGCCACATCACTCAGCACCGTATTGGTGATCTTGCCATTCGTCGTAGCCGGTGCAACGACCTCGACAGTGAACTGCACGGTCTGTTCGCTGGCCACGCCATCGGCGCCTTGGGCTGCCACCGTCACGCTTTGCGTGCAGGTGCTTCCTGCTGCGTCGCAGACTTGCGTTACTTGGCTCCAGCCCTGGCTCTCATTAGGAGCGATGCCGCCCACGAACTGGGTACCTTCTGGCACGGTCTCGGTCAAGACCGTCGTGCCACTGGTGCCGCCGGCGTTGGTCACCAACATCGCGTAGGTCAGCTTGTCGCCGATCTTGGCTGCGTAGTTGGCTGGCACATCGGCGCCGTTGACCAGCACCAGGCTCTTGACGATGCGCAGGTCAGCGGGCGTGTTGACCTTGACGCTAGTGCTGGCAGTGTTGTTGCCAGTATTTACGTCGTACAGCGTGTTGCCCGTGGTAACGCTCACTGCGTAATCACCAGCGGTGCTTGGCGTGAGCTTGGTGACGCAGCTGATGCTGTCGCCCGAAGCCAAGGTCGCCGCTGGGCTCGTTGGCGTGCAGATTGCTGCCGATGCGCCCGCTGGTGCGCTCACCACGCAAGATGCGTTCAGTGCTGCTTGTGGGCCATTGTTTTTGCAAATGGCCGTGTAGGTCAGTTCAATGCCGGTCGTGCTGGTCGTGCCTGGCGTGACCGTCACAGTAGCCTGCATATCTGCACTTTGCGCGTTGGTCGTCACCACACAAGTGGTGCAGGTGCCCACCGAGCTGGTAGCAGTGTCCACAATGGTCGCAGTCGTGCCTGGGCTCGCAACGGTCACGGTGTAGGTCACCGCGCTGGTTTGGTTCGCCGCCACTGGTACGGTTTGCGCGCACTGTGTGCCCGCTGCCGTGCAGCCTGCGCCCCAGCCTTGGCCGGTGCCTGTGTAGGTGGTGCCTGCTGGCACGGTCATGCCCACGTCGGTGCTGCCTGCAGTACCGCCGCTGTTCACAACCGTCACGGTGTAGGTCAGCACGTCACCTGGCTTGGCCAGGTAGTTAGCTGGCACTGCTGCGCCGTTCACTGCGGTCAACACATTGGTGGTCACCAAGCTAGCGGCGGTGTTGCCAACCGTGGACTTGCTGTCCGTGTTGTTAGCGGTGTTGGACTCGTAGCTTTGAGCTGCTGCATTGATGCTTGCGCTGATCGTGCCTTCGGCTGCCGTGAAGGTCGCCGAGCAGCTCAGCGTCTCGCCCACTGCCAAGGTCCGGGCTGCATCGCAAGTCGCAGTGATGGATGCACCACCGTTGCTGACAACCATGGCGCAGCTAGCGCTTGCTGCACTGGCTGGGCCGTTGTTGGTACACAGGCCCGTGATGGTCACGCTGTCACCAACCACCACGGCCGTAGCTGGGATGGAGGTGATTTGCGCTTGCATGTCTGCAACCGCGTTGTCGGTCTCAACCGAGCAGGCGTTGCCTGCGCAAGCTGCAGCAATGTCGCTGGCCACGGTGTTGGTGATCTTGCCGTTGCTGGTGGCAGGCGCAATCACTTCCACGGTGAACTCAACGGTCTTCTCTCCTGGACCTTCGGCAGTTTGCGCTGGCACGTTCACGCTTTGCTCGCAGCTGGTACCTGCTGCGTCGCACTTCTGAGGTACTTCGCTCCAGCCCTGGGTCAGGTCAGGAGCATTTCCGCCGACAAACTTAGTGCCTTCAGGCACGGTCTCGGTCAGCACGGTAGTGCCCGCAGTGCCACCGGTGTTGGTCACCACCATCGCGTAGGTCAGCTTGTCGCCAATCTTGGCCGCGTAGCTCTGCGGTACAGCCAAGCCATTGACTTGCACCAAGCTCTTGACGATGTTCAGCGCTGCTGGCGTGTTCACCTTGACGCTGGTGTTCGCAGTGTTGTTAGCGGGCGCTTTGTCGTACAAGTCATTGCTGGTCACAACGCTCACGGCATAGTCATCCGCCGTGCTTGGCGTGAGTTTGGTGGTGCAGGTGATGCTGGAGCCCGAGGCAAGCGTTGCTGCTGGTGTCGTTGGCGCGCAAGTCGTCACGGCATTCGCTGGAGCGGTCACCACGCAAGCTGCATTGAGCGCGCTTTGTGGGCCGTTGTTCTTACACACGCTGGTGTAGATCAGTTCCACACCGGTGGTGCTGATAGCGCCTGGCGTCACGGTCACGCTGGCCGCCATGTCTGCCTGCTGCGTGTCGGTAGTGACCTGGCACGTTGTGCAGGTGCCCACCGAGCTGGTGGCAGTGTCAACGATGGTCGCAGTTGTACCTGGGTTGGCAACCGTCACCGTGTACTGCACCGTCTTGGTCTCGCCTGCACCCACTGGCACAGTCTGCGCGCACTGCGTACCCGCTGCCGCGCAACCTGCGCTCCAACCCTCACCCGTTCCGGTGTAGGTCGTGCCTGCCGGTACGGTATGGCCCACGTTGGTGGAGCCGGCGGTACCACCACTGTTGGTGACGCTCACGGTGTAGGTCAACACATCACCTGGCTTGGCCAGATAACCAGCTGGCACAGGGCTGCCATTCACAGCCGTCAAGACGTTGGTGGTTGCCAGGCTGGCTGGCGTGTTACCCACCGTGGACTTGGTGTCCGTGTTGTTGGCCGTGTTGCTCTCGTAGCTTTGCGTGCTGGTATTGATGGTGGCGCTGATCGCGCCCTGCCCTGCATTGAAGGTGGCAGTGCAGCTCAAGCTTGAGCCCATTGCCAGGTTGGTGTTCGCACTGCAGGTGCCGGCAATGCTGGTGCCCGCATTGTTTACGGTCATCGCGCAGCTGGCGTTCACCGCATTGGCGGGGCCGTTGTTGGTACAGGTGCCGGTTATGGTGACGCTTTGACCCACGACCACCGCCGTAGCGGGGATGGAGCTGATCTGCGCTTGCATATCAGCCACTGCATTGGCCGTCTCGACCGCGCAAGTACCGGAAGTACAAGCTGCAGCAATGTCGCTGCTCACGGTGTTGGTGATCTTGCCGTTGCTGGTCGCTGGGGCAAGCACTTCCACGGTGAACTGCACTGTCTGCTGACCAGCTACTCCTTGGGCGTTTTGTGCCGGTACGGACACGCTTTGCGTGCAGGTGCTGGCTGCGACTGCGCAGGCCTGTGGTGCCTGGCTCCAGCCTTGGCTTGGGTTGCTGCTGACGCCAACAAACCGGGTGCCATCTGGCACGGTTTCGGTCAGAACCGTGGTACCGGCTGTGCCACCGGTGTTGGTCACCAACATGGCATAGGTCAGCGTGTCGCCGATCTTGGCCACGTAGTTATTTGGCACAGCCGCGCCATTGACTTGCGCCAGGCTCTTGACGATACGCAGGGCTGCTGGCGTGTTGGCCTTCACGGTCGCGGTGGCCGAGTTGTTGCCAGGTACAGCGTCATACAGCGTGTTGCTGGTGGCAACGCTCACGGCGTAGTCACCCACGACACTCGGTGTGAGCTTGGTGGTACAGGTGATGCTGGACCCGGAAGCGAGCGTTGCAGCAGGACTGGTGGGCGTACAGGTCGTCAAGGCGCCAGCGGGAGCGGTCACCGTGCAAGCAGCGTTCAAGGCGGTTTGCGGGCCGATGTTCTTGCAGATGCTGGTGTAGGTCAGCTCCACCCCCGTCGCGCTGGTGGTGCCTGGGCTGACCGAGATGCTGGCATCCATGTCGGCCTGTTGCGTGCCGGTAGTGACCTGGCAAGTCGTGCAGGTGCCCACCGAGCTGGTGGCGGTGTCAACGATAGTGGCAGTGCTGCCTGGGCTGGCAACGGTGACGGTGTAGGTCAGCGTGCTGCTTTGGTTTGCGCCAACTGGCACGGTTTGCGAGCATTGCGTGCCCGCCGTGGTGCAACCTGCACCCCAGCCTTGGCCGCTGCCCGTATAGGTGGTACCGGCTGGCACGGTTTGGCCCACGTCGGTAGAGCCTGCGGTGCCACCGCTATTAACGACGGTCACGGTATAGGTCAGCACATCGCCGGGCTTGGCCAGGTAGTTAGCGGGCACGGCTGCGCCGTTCACTGCCGTCAAGACATTGGTGGTTGCCAGGCTAGCCGGGGTGTTGACCGACAGGCTATGGCTGGTGCAATAGGTGGTGGCGCTGCTGACGCAGCTGGCACTGGGGTCCACGCCGGGGGCGCCCGCGCCGGTCGGGTTGGTGGCCGCGTAGTTGACCAAGGTACCGCCGGTACCAGGCAACGTGACGGTCAGCTGGACATTGGCCGTTGCACCGGCGGCCAGCGGGCCCGCAACGGTACAGGTCAGCAGAGCTGCAGCACTGCTGGGCAGTGCGCCGCAAGTGGCACCGCTCACTGCGGTGGCTACTACGCCTGCGGGCAGTTTGTCCTTGATGACCAGGTTGCTACCGGTAGCCAACTGGCCACTGTTGCTCAGGGTCAGGGTGTAGACGTAGCTGGAGCCGGTCAGCGCAGTGGCCGCACCGGTTTTGCTCAGGCTGACATTCGCGGGGGTGCTGGATGCCGTGGTCGAGCTGGCACAGACAACGGTGGTGCCATTGGTACAAGCCGCACCTGGATTGACCCCGGGGTTGCCACTGCCCGATGGATGGGTGGCCGCATAGTTGACGACATTGCCGCCACCACTTGGCATGGTCACGGTCAGTTGGATGCTGGCAGAGCCGCCATCGGCAGCAATCGGATCGGCAACGGTACAGGTCAGCAGGGCACCAGCTGCGCTGGGCAGGGTGCCGCAGTTGGCGCCAGTGACAGCGGTAGCCACCATGCCGGTGGCCAGTTGGTCGCGCACCACCACGTTGGAGGCGGTAGCGGTCTGGCCGCTGTTGGTCAGCGCCAGCGTGTAGACATAGCTGTTGCCAGCTACGGCAGTGGCAGCGCCGGATTTGACCAGGCTGACATTGGCCGGGGTCTTGACGGTCACCACACCTGTGGTGGGATCGCAGGCTTCAGTTGTCGCTGCAGCGGTACATGTGGGGTCACCACCGCCGCCCAGGTTGGCAGTGTTGCCAGCACCCGTGCTGGTGGCCGACGATGCGACCGACACGGGGATCGTCAGCACATAACTGCCATCGGACAAGCCGCTGGCCAGCTGGCAAGCACCAATGCTGCTGCCGCTGGTGCTGCAACCACTCAAGGTGGCAGCACCGCTGACGGTGGGCACGCCGGACAAGGTCACGCCGGTGGGCAGGCTGTCGGCAATGCTGATGGCTGCGGTGGTCGGGCCATTGGTCACAGCAATGGTGATGCGGTAGCTCTGGCTGCTGGCCCCCACCACAAAGCTGGTGGGCGATGCAGCCTTGGTAACGCTGAGCTTGGGGTAGATCGGCGTGTTGGTGAAGGTACAGCTGATGTCATCACCGGCCTGGGGGGTCACCGAGATGGACGTACCCGTGCCCGAACCCACGCTGGTGCCACCCGCAGTGGCATTGGTGCAGGCATAGGTGGTGGTGTAGCGGGCCAGGTTGGTCGCAGGCGTGCCGGCAGCGGTCTGCGTCAGCAGGTAGGTGGTGCCAGCCGTTGCGGTGGTCGGGCCTGCCGAGGCGGTGTTTTGCACACCGCTGGTGGAGGCGCTAGGGCCGCCATTGTTGATACCCACGGTGAACTGGTCGGTGCCAAGAATGCGGCCCGACACGACGGTGTTGACTGTCAGCTTGGGCGCAATGGCGCTGTTGCTGAAGGTGCAACTGATGTTGTCGCCGGCCTGGGGCGTCAAGGGGAAGCTGGTGCCCGTGCCCGAAGGCATAACCGTGCCGGCAACGCCTGCGTTGGTACAGCTGTAGCTGCTGGTGTAGCGCGCCAGATTGGCGCCAGCGGTCGCAGATTCGCTCAGGGTATAGCTGGTGCCAGCAGCAGCCGTGAAGGCCGTGGTGCTGGCCGTCGTGCCCGTGCCGGTGGTGGATGCGGTGGGGCCGCCGCTGATCGCCACCGAGAACTGGTCGGATGCCGATGCACGCGAGACGATGGTCTTGGCCAGAGTCAGGCGTGGCGCAATCGGGGTATTGGTGAAGGTACAGGTGATGGCATCGCCTGCCTTCGGCGTCACGTTCAGCGTCGTGCCCGTGCCCGGGGCCACCGTGGTGCCGCCAGCGGTGGGATTGGTACAGGCGTAGGTGGTGGTGTAACGCGCCAGCTCGGTCGTGCCAGAAGCGGTTTCGCTCAAGGTGAAGCTGGTGCCCGGGGTCGCGGCAAAGGCTGCGGTGCTTGCGCTGGCGTTGGTGCCCGACGTGGTCGCATTGGGGCCGTTGCTGATCGCGACCGTGAACTGGTCAGTGCCGTTGATCCGGCTTGCCACGCTGGCGACCACCGTCAAGGTGGCTGAAGGCACCACCGGAATCGAGTCAATGGCGCAGCCTGCCGTAGGCGTATTCACAGCGGTACAGGCGGCCACCGTTGTGCTGGTCGGGTAGCTGCTGTTGGTGGGGTCGGTATTGTCCGTACCCACTTGGGCCTTGTTGACCAAGGTGGTGCTGGTGTTGGCCGATACGGTGGCAGTCACGGCGATGGTGGCGCTGGTGCTGGCCGCCAATGCGCCGCCGGTGTTGTTGCAGGTAAGCACATTGCTGTCGCCGCCCGAGCCCATCGCGCAGCTGAAGATGCCCTGTGTAGCGGTGACGGTGAAATTGCTCAGCCCCGTAGGGAACACATCGACCACACGCACAGTATTGGCCAAGGCTTCGACAGTCGCGGAGTTGGCGACTGTCAGCGTAAAGGCAACCGTATCGCCGGGCGCTTTTGACTGGGGGTTGGAGTGGGCCTTGGTCAGCCGCACGGTGGGTGGCGTCTGTGCCGTGTTCAGGTCAACAGCGCAACCGGCAGGAATGCTGTTGTTGGTACAGGTATTGACTTGCGCATTCGTGGGTGCCGTGGCGCCCAGAACAGCATCAGCACCGCCGGTAACCATGGCCTTGTTCATGTACTGATCGCCGCTGGTCATAGCACCGGCATTGGCCAACAGACTGAATTGGCTCACGCCTCCCGCCGCAATCGCCGTGGTCGATGTACAGCTGACTGCCGTGTTGCTCGCCCGGGTGCAGGTCCAGTCTGCGGCATTCGGGCCGGTCTTGGTCAGCGTTGCGGGCCAATTCATCGGCGTGGGCAGCACATCGCGGAAGTTGATGGTACCTACAGAGTCGGCGTCACCGGTGTTGCTGACCTGGAAGGCGTAGGTAGTCGTCCCACCGACATAGATGCCAAAGCGGCCATCGTCCTTGGTCAGACTCAGTTGAACACGCTTGACCGAATCAGTATCTGCAGCACAACCGGTGGCAATTTCAGAGGCGATGGCAGGTGAGCAGGTCTGCGTAGTAGCCACCGTGGGGGCATTGGGCTTGCTCGAATCGCTGCCACCGCCGACACGGGCGAGGTTGACCAGTGCGCTGGGTGCCGTGCTGGCAATCGACACTGGCAACGAGATGACAGCACTGTCTCCGGCTGCAATCGGTGTGGAGCGGGTACAGCTGAAGCTTGTGGTGCCAGAGGTGTAAGTACAGCTGAAGCCACCGCTGGTGAAGGTGGTCGCACCGCCATAGGACATGCCGGTGGGCAGAACGTCCACCACGGTGATCGTGTTTACCGTGGGTGCATTGCCGACGTTGCTGACGGTCAACGCATAAGTGGTTGTACCCCCAGTCAGCACCACATCGGTGTTGTCGCTATTGGTCAAGCTCAGCAGCGGTGAGTTCACTGCATCGACATCCAGCGCACAACCCGCAGGAGTTTGGTTACCTGTACAGGCATCTACGTTGGCTTCTGTGGGCGCAGTGCCATTGAGCGGATCGCCACCACCACCGATTTTTGCTCGGTTGGTGGCGATGGTGCCCGTCGTCGTCTGCAAACCAATATTCACCGTTACACCAAACACACTGCTACCGCCTGCTGCAATGGCAGTAGAGCTGGTACAGGTGATCAAGCGGGAACCTGCGGCGCCAGAACAGCTCCAGTTCGCCGCATTGGCGCCTGTCAGAGGGATGGAAGCCGCGGGAATCGTCACACCCAAAGGCAGCTTATCCACCACGGTGATGGTTCCGCTGCTGGCGGATGCGCCTACATTGCTGGCGGTGAACGTATAGGTGGTGGTTCCGCCCGCATTGACGATATTGGCACCATTGCTCTTGGTCAGACGCAGGTCGACCGCACAGGCAGCGCCTAGCAAGGTGCCGGGCGCATTCGGTGACTGGAACGCGGCAATGCCGCCCTGGTTACCAAAGGCGCCGTAGTTGTCGGTAGTGCCGTTGGTCGTGTAACCGGGGGTACCGCCACTGATCGTGGTGCTGACCGCCATATTCGACGGAGAAAAGGCGATAAAGCCGCCGCCACCGCCGCCGCCAGGGCCATGGCGGTTGGCGGTATTGGTCTGGTTGCCAGCCCAGGCATTTCCGCCGTCACCGCCGCTGGCATCAATCGCCGCAGAGCCGCCGTCGAGCGTATGGATCACTACCGAGCCGCCCGCACCGCCGCCACCGGCTGCATCGTTAAGGACGTTGTAGCCATTCGCGCCGCGCACGTCGATCACACCGGTACCGGTAACATTTTGCGCACGCAAAATGACAATACCGCCGCCAGAGGCGCCGGATGAACAGCGGCCATCGCCATCTGAACAAGCAATGCCGTTGTTGCTATAGGCCGCGTTGTCGGCGGTACCGTTATTGGTGCTGCCTGCGCCACCGCCGCCACCCAGGAAAATGCGGTTGAAGGCAGTTGTGCCTACATAGCCACCGCCGCCGCGACCACCACTGTCTACCAGCGGAAAAGCCCAAGGACGGCCACCAACGCCACCCGCAGCGTAATTGCCACCACCTCCACCACCGGAGTTGTAATTGTTGTTGTTCACGCCTGCGGCTGCGCCATCTGCGCCACCACCGCCGGCATTGCCTGGCGCACCGCGCGCACGCGATCCTCCTGGATAGCCTTCTTCTACATTGTCCAGCTGAGTGATGCCGCCGTTGAGCACTGCATTGGTCAGCTTGGCGCCATAAGCGGTGCCCTTGCTGGCCATGAAACGAGGCGTTCCCGCGATGCCCTCACCTTTGCCACCACCACCGCCAGCAGCCGCGTAGGTACCCATCCAATCATCGCGCGAGCCGAGCGTGGCCGCACTGTTGGCTGCCGCGCCTCGGAAACCCTTGCCCGCCAGGAAAATAGCCCGGTTTGCCTGGTTTTCCACGGTAGCGCCATTCAGTGTCAGCGTATCGCGGGCATCAATGGCAACAACGCCACCGGTGGCGCCATTCCACGCCGGTGCTGTAACCCCGCTTACCGACGCGCTGGTGTACTGGGGCACACGCACAACTTGGTAGGTCTTCTGGCCAGAAGTGGCGTTAGTCGCTGCGTTGCGGTAGTTATTGGTCAGCGCCGGCGTGAACGTGACGGTGGACCCGGAAACCGAAACCACACGGACAAACTCATACAGACCGGAGTTGTTGACATTGGTGGAACCCTGGCCACCGGTGCCACCGGTGCCACCGCTGCCGTAGGCACTGGAGTTAGCGGCATTGATGCTGGCGTCCTGCATCTGGATGACCAGCATGAGGTCATTGGCCGCGAACGCAGTCGTCGCGCCTGCCGTATTTCTTGCACCAATGGTCAAGCTGGTACTGCCAGCATTCAGGGATGCCGTAGTGCCTGGATAGTAGCTATTCACTATGCCGGTTGCTGTGCCCGCACCATCCTTGCCAGGTGCAGCACAAACCTGCGCCCAAACACTGACTGGCAGAAGCAGCAATGCCGCCAGCATGGCGGCACGTGTGCGCAATGAACGAAAAGCAGACAGGCAGGACGAAACCTGCGTAACGCATATCCCAAACACCGACATATCCAACAACTCCCAGCCCTTTGTAAGCGTCGCCAGGCCCAGATCAGCGACGCTTTTTTTTCATAGTTCTTTTGCAATTGCCCACGGGTTTTACACCAGCACCCTGCCGACAACCGAAACAAACTGTGACTAAAAATAGATAGCTCGGGTTTATAGCACCTTGCATTTCTCGAGTGTGTTTTAACTTTGGAAACATTGTCAAAAATTGCAAACTGTCATTTGTGATCGATTAAATCAATCATTTTTATAGGTGTGTTGATCAGTAATGACGACGCGAAAGAGGTCTGCTCAGAACTTGTCTCTCCCGCAACGAATGCACCTGCCAAGCACCTCAACCCTTTCAGCCATTCATCGCATGCAGCAGCTCGGATGGACCAAGCCGGCACAGAGAGAAATAGCCGAAATCAATGAGACAACAAGTACAGGCAGAAATGCGCAGGCCCGGCTCAGGTATGCACGCCCTGAGAAGGAGCCAAGCGGGGAATGTAAAGTTGGGCGTCGCCAGCTGGGGCAGCTCTATGGAGCCTGGAATCAGGGCATGTTGGAGCGATCTGCTCGTAGGGACCTAAACACCTCAGCCGCCCCGACGATGCCTGCCCGACTGAACCGACTCGGCCGGGCAGACCCAGCCAGGCAGTTCTGGCTAAACCTGCACAACGACACAGCCAAGCAAAAGCGGCGCCAAGGGCGCCGCTTCAGGGATAAGAGAAAACAAGAACGCGCTGCTTTACAAACGTACGGGGATACCACGCTCGCGCATGCGCTCTTTGGCCTGCTGCACGGTGAATTCTCCGTAGTGGAAGATGCTGGCCGCCAGCACCGCATCGGCACCGCCTTGCTGCACGCCATCGGCCAGATGGTCCAGGTTGCCCACGCCGCCGGAGGCGATGACCGGCACACCGACGGCATCGGCCACGGCACGGGTCAAGGCCAGGTCAAAGCCCGACTTGGTGCCATCGCGGTCCATGCTGGTGAGGAGGATCTCACCGGCGCCGCGCGCGGCCATGTCGCTGGCCCAGCGCACGGCGTCCATCCCGGTGTTCTTGCGCCCGCCATGGCTGTAGACATCCCAGCCCTCGCCGCGCTCGATGACGTCCTGACCTTGGCGGCGCTTGGCATCGATCGCGACGACGATGCACTGCGAGCCATAGCGGTCGCTGGCCGCATTGATCACAGCCGGGTCGGCAATAGCGGCGGAGTTGAAGCTGGTCTTGTCGGCACCGGCATTGAGCAGGCGCCGCACATCGGCCACCGTGCGCACACCACCACCCACGGTCAGCGGAATGAACACCTGGCTGGCCACGGCCTCGATGATCGGCAGGATCAGATCGCGGCCATCGCTGGTCGCGGTGATGTCCAGAAAGGTCAGTTCGTCCGCTCCCTGGGTGTTATAGCGCGCCGCGATCTCCACCGGGTCGCCGGCATCGCGCAGCTCGACAAAATTAATACCTTTGACGACGCGGCCGCCGGTGACGTCCAGGCAGGGAATGATGCGTTTGGCAAGCATGGGGGATCTCGTTGCAGATAGGGCTATGGCGAAGATATCGCCAGACGGCCAAAACAATACCACGCCTAGCCGAGGTGCGGAGTCTGCAGGCCAGAAAAAAGGCCCGGCAACACGAGGCTGCCAGGCCGTTCATTCGGTTGATGCCCAGGCATCAGTGCACGCTGCGCCCTACGCCGATCTGCCAGCGCCAGACATCTTCCATCATGCGATCCAGGCCCAGCTTGGGCTGCCATCCCAGCTGCGTGCGGGCTTGCGAGATATCGGCCCAGCAGTGGGCGGCATCACCTGGGCGCCGCGCACCAATGCGGAAAGGCACGGCACGGCCATTGGCATGCTCAAACGCACGAACCAGTCCCAGCACCGAGGTGGGCTGGCCCGAGCCAATATTGAAGCGAGACAGGCCGGCATGCCCCCGTAGGTACTGTAGGGTCGCCACATAGGCGCGGGCCAGGTCCATCACATGCAGGTAGTCGCGCACGGGAGTTCCATCAGGCGTGGGGTAGTCGCCACCGTAAATACGCAGGCCATCGCGCTTGCCAGCAGCTACTTGGGCCAGATAGGGAGCGACATGGGAGGACATGCGCGGCGGGTCTTCGGCAATAAGGCCGCTGTCATGGCAGCCCACGGCATTGAAGCTGCGGAGCAAGGCCATGCGCCAGCGCTTGGGCGAGGCCTCATCCAGACTGCTGAGCACCTGCTCCACCATCAGCGCGGTCTGGCCGTAAGGCGTGCAGACAGACAAGGCAGCGTCTTCACGTACCGGCACCGGCGCCGGATCGCCATAGACGATGGAGGAGGACGAAACCACCAGATTGCGCAAACCGGCGGTCTGCATGGCACGCAGCAGGCCCACGGTGCCCGAGACATTGTTGTCGTAGTAGCGCAGCGGCTCGCGCGCGGCATCGGCAGAAGCGGTCAGAAAAGCGCTGTGGATCACGGCATCGAAATGCTGCTCGTCGAACAGCTGCTCCAGCACCGCAACATCGCGCACATCGGCATCGATGCAGGGCGGCGCAAAGCCCAGGATTTTGCCCAGCCTTGTGATGACCGAACGCCTTGCATTGCTGAAGTTATCCAGAATCAGGAACGGCATGCCGGCTTCCGCCAAGGCAATGCAGATATGAGAGCCAACATAGCCGGCTCCACCAGTCACGAGTATCACAAGGGGGCTTTCTAAGAGGTCTTGCAGAATGCGCTATCCAAGACTTCTATAGATTCCGGCATCCTGACCAAGTGTCCATTGTCCGATAAGCCACAGTTATCTGAAACCTTTGTGCGTCATCAGAAGCAGCCTCAGGTAACAACTAGCATTTGTTGACATTTCTTAAATCCGTAGTCACCACATCGACTTAAAAGCGCGGTGTAGGCCAGGTCCCACACCCCAAACAGGGACAAGCCCCGAATCGTGTATACAAACTGTTTCAAATGACACAGGCATAAAAAAGGCCACCGTTAGGTGGCCTGGCGCTGGAGGGTGCCGAAGCGGCTGGCTGTGCAGGTCAGCGGCCTTCGTTCAAAGCGTCTGCGCGTGCCTGCGCTGCTGCAAAGTCCAGGTCACCGCTGTAGATGGCGCGTCCGCAGATAACCCCTTCCACCCCCTCGGATTCAACCTGGCACAGCGCCTCGATATCGGCCATGCCCGACAGGCCGCCCGATGCGATCACCGGGATCTTGATCGCCTGGGCCAGCTTGACGGTGGCCTCGATGTTGATGCCGGTCAGCATGCCATCGCGGCCGATATCGGTGTAGATGATGGATTCGACGCCCCAGTCTTCAAAACGCTTGGCGGTATCGATGACGGAATGCTGGGTGATCTTGCTCCAGCCGTCAGTGGCCACCATGCCGTCCTTGGCATCCAGGCCCACGATGATGTGGCCGGCAAACGCGGTACAGGCGTTCTGCAGAAAGCCCGGGTCCTTGACCGCAGCGGTGCCGATGATGACGTACTGCATGCCGGCATCGATGTATTTCTCGATGGTGTCCAGATCGCGGATACCGCCACCCAGTTGCACCGGCAGCTCGTCGCCAAACTCTTTCAGGATGGCTTTGATGACCGACAGGTTCTTGGGCTGGCCGGCAAAGGCGCCGTTGAGGTCCACCAGATGCAGGCGGCGGGCGCCCGCATCGAACCAGCGGCGCGCGACCGCAACCGGGTCTTCACCAAAGGTGGTGGATTGGTCCATATCGCCTTGTTTGAGGCGCACGCAGTGACCGTCCTTGAGGTCAATCGCAGGAATGAGCAGCATGGTAGTGGGCTGGCTGGTTGTCGATGAAAGAATTAAGGGTTCCAGTGCAAGAAGTTGCGGTAGAGGGCCAGGCCCTGGTCCGCACTTTTTTCTGGATGAAACTGGGTCGCAAAGATGTTGTCACGGCCAATGGCGCAGGCAAAGCGCTCGCCATACTCGGCCCAGCCGTGGCACTGCGCATCGCTGGCAGGCGCCGCATAAAAGCTGTGCACAAAATAGAAATAGGACTGGTCCGGCACCCCTTGCCAAACCGGATGCGGCTGGCCGCCATGGGCCTGCTGCTGCACCTGGTTCCAGCCCATTTGCGGCACCTTGAAACGGCTGCCATCAGCCTGCGTGCGGCCCGCCAGCTGGAACTTGCGCACCTGGCCGGCAATCAGGCCCAGGCCCGGGGTATCGCCCTCTTCGCTGTGGTCCAGCAGCATTTGCATGCCCACGCAGACGCCGAACATCGGCTTGTTGCGCGCGGCCTCCAGAACGCTGTCCTGCAGGCCCGAGGCCTTGAGCTCGGCCATGCAATCGCGCATGGCGCCCTGGCCCGGCAGCACGATGCGGGTGGCCGCCCGCACCACCTCCGGGTCAGCGGTGACCACCACGGTCACCGAGCTACCCGCAGCGGCCGCCTGCACGGCCTGCGATACCGAGCGCAGATTGCCCATGCCGTAATCCACCACGGCGACGGTATTGGATGAAGTTGTCATAGCAAGAAAGGAGTGTAGCGACTGACGCCAACGGCAGCTTACAGCGAGCCCTTGGTGGACGGAATCACACCGGCCATACGCGGATCATGCTCCAGCGCAAAACGCAATGCGCGCGCAAAGGCTTTGAAGATGGTCTCGCACTGGTGGTGGGCATTGAAGCCCTTGAGGTTGTCGATATGCAAGGTCACGCCAGCATGATTCACAAAGCCCTGGAAGAACTCGTACACCAGCTGCGTATCAAGCTGGCCAATGCTGCCGGACGTGAACTTCACATCCATGTGCAGACCGGGGCGACCGGAGAAATCGATCACCACGCGGCTCAGCGCCTCATCAAGCGGCACATAGGCATGGCCGTAACGGCGGATGCCCTTTTTGTCGCCAATGGCGATCGCAAAAGCCTGGCCCAGGGTGATGCCGATGTCCTCGACCGTGTGGTGGCCGTCGATGTGCAGGTCGCCTGCGCATTCGATATCCAGGTCAATCAGGCCATGGCGCGCGATCTGGTCCAGCATATGGTCCAGAAAGCCGATGCCCGAGTTCAGCCGGGCCTTGCCCGTGCCGTCCAGATCGATGCGCACCTGGATGCGGGTTTCGGCGGTATTGCGGGCCACTTCGGCCGTGCGGTGCAGCGGCGTAGCGGTCGATGGGGTGTGCACCAAATTATTCATAAAGACTCCTTGAGCGCGGCCAGCATCTGGGCATTTTCTTCACGGGTGCCCACGGTCAGCCGCAGGCATTGGGCCAGCAGCGGGTGCATGGCCGACACATTCTTGACGAGCACGCCACGCGCCTTCATCGCCGCCTGCGCCTTGCCCGCATCGGCCACGCGCAGCAGCACCATATTGGCTTCCGACGGCCAGACCTTGTGCACGCCGCTGAGCGCCTGCAGCGCATCGATCAGCGGCTGGCGTTCTGCGCGGATGGCGCGGGCCTGCTCGGCATAGAGTGCCTCGTTCTCCAGCGCAAAAATGGCCGTCTCGCAGTTGAGCACGCTGATGTTGTACGGCGGGCGCACCTTGTCGATCTCATTGACGATGACCGCCGGCCCCACCAGGTAACCCAGGCGCGCACCAGCGAGACCGAACTTGGACAAGGTGCGCATCAGCAGCACATGGGCATTGCGCGCAGGGTCGGCGCGCATCGGCTCTATCCAGCTGCGGCTGGCAAAGGGCTGGTAGGCCTCGTCCATCACCACCAAGCCACCGATCTGGGCCACGGCGTCGATAACGGCTTGGACCTTGTCCTCGTCCCACAAGGTGGCGGTGGGGTTGTTGGGGTAGGCGATGTAGGTGATGGCGGGCTTGTGCGCGGCAATCGCGGCCTGCATGGCTGGTACATCCAGGTCAAAATCCGCGGTCAGGTTGACGCCAACAAAGTCCAGGCCCTGCAGCTGGGCGGACATGGGGTACATCACAAAGCCCGGCATGGGCGCCAGCATTTTGGCGCGGCCTTCGATATGGGGCTGGGCGGTGGCCAGCGCCAGCAAGGTGATGATCTCGTCCGAGCCATTGCCAAGCAGCACGGCCGAGCCCGTGGGCGCGCCGACATAGTCGGCCAGCATCTTCTTGAGCGTTTCCAGCCGCTCGCCCGGATAGCGGTTGATCTCCAGCGCGCCCAGCCGCTCACCCAGCTTTTGCTGCAGCTCGGCGGGTAGGCGGTAGGGGTTCTCCATGGTGTCCATCTTCAGCAGACCCTTGGAATCCTGGACATGGTAGGCATGCATGGCGCGCACATCGGCGCGGATGCGTTGCAGGGCTGGGGGGAACGTGTCTTGAGCGGTCATCACATCTGTCTTTCACAGGGCAAATAGTCAGGCCTTGGCGCCGGCCTGTGCCGGCTGCTGCAGCGGGTGCACGATGCGGACGCCACCAAACTCTGCCCCATGGGGCAGGTAGAGACTCAGCATCTGCTGGCAACCGCTGTGCTGGGCGCAAGCCACTGCCAGGCAATCGCCAAAGTCCAGCGCATGGCGCGCCTGGATGGCCCAGGCAGTCTCTAAGGTCGCGGCATCGGTTTTCCAGGGCGTCCAGCTTTGGTAGCGGCGGATGGCGGCACGCGCATCGCCTTGGGGCATGGGGGTGACCGCCGTGGTGACCTGGTCATAAAACTCGCACAACGCCTGGTTGCCAGTGCGGCCGCTGCGGCTGCTCCACAGCACATCAAGCCAGCCCAGGGTGGCCTGGTACAGCGCGGCATCCGATATATTCTCGGCGGCGACCAGCACCGAGGTATCAACGAACACGGTGTTCATGCGCCCTCCTGACCGGTCTTGCGGCGGCTGCCGATTTTGCGTGGCACAGCGGCCACCGAAGGCGCTTCAGGCGTTGCGCTGCCTTGCCAGCTGCGCTCGTCCGTGCGCCAGGCCAGGTAGGCGCGTTCGTAGGCATCCTCGCGCTGCTGGAGCTCGGCCATAAAATCTCCCACCATGCGCGAGACGCTGGTACCTCGGCGAGCAGCCTCGACCCGGGCCCATTCCAGCACGCTGTCTTCCACGGTGATGGTGAGATTTTTCATGGACGCGATATTACACGAATTTCGTGCTACACGAAATTCGTGTCATCTAATCCAGACTGAAGCAGTGGGTTGGCGTTGCTTCTATCATCGAGGCCAGCCAAGCCACCACGCCATGCCACTTCTTACTGACGCACTCGCGCAAGCCCTCCCCATCGGAACCACCCCTGCGCTGGACGCTTTGGTCGCGTTGCTGGGCCATTACCGCCCCTGGACCGTGCTGACCGGCGCGGGTGTGAGCACCGGCAGCGGCATCCCGGACTACCGCGATGCCCAAGGCGCCTGGAAGCGCCCAGCCCCGGTGCGCTTTCAGGACTTTATGGCAGAGCCACTCACCCGCCAGCGCTACTGGGCCCGCAGTCTGGTCGGCTGGCCGGTGTTCTCGCAGGCGCAACCCAATTCCGCGCACCAGGCACTGGCCCGGCTGGAGCAGGCAGGCTATATCCAGAACCTCATCACCCAGAATGTCGATGGCCTGCACCAGCGCGCGGGCAGCCAGCGGGTGGTGGATCTGCACGGCCGGTTGGACCAGGTCGTCTGCATGGGCTGCGGCCATCGCATGGCGCGCGCTGACATTCAGCACCAACTGCTGGCAGCCAACCCTGGCTGGCAACACCTGAGCGCGCAAGCCGCGCCCGATGGGGATGCCGATCTTTCGGGCATAGACTTTTCGGTGTTCCAGGTACCCGCCTGTCCGGTGTGCGGCGGCATCCTCAAGCCCGATGTGGTGTTCTATGGCGAAAACGTGCCGCCCGCCCGCCGCCAAGAGGCCATGGACCATCTGGCCGCCAGTGGCGCGCTGCTGATAGTGGGCAGCTCCTTGATGGTGTACTCCGGCCTGCGCTTTGTGCATGCCGCCAAGCAAGCGGGCTTGCCGGTAGCAGCCATCAACCTGGGCCAAATGCGCGATGGCGCCGTGCTGGACATGCAACTGCAGGAAGCCTGCGCGCCAGCACTGCGCAGCCTCGCCGATCTGCTGGCACCCGCCCGCAGCGACTGACATTTTCAGTAACCAAAACCCCCGCCCGGCGCCCTGCCAACGGTAGATATGGCCGATAGCCTGCCGCTACACTAGCCAGCTTTACACAGCCGCCAAGCCCGTGACGCAGCCTCCAGAGCTGTGCGCGCTCCACTGCATGTCCCCTGCCGTTTCAGCCCCACTCCAACCGCACGACCACCAGAAAACACTGCGCCTCATGCTGGCCTTTGCCTGCCTGTATGCGCTGGCCTGGACCCTTTTCCCGCCGCTGCTGGCCCCTAGCTTTCCGCTGGATGTGGTCGAGAGCCTGGGCTGGGGCCGTGAATGGCAATGGGGTTACTACAAGCATCCGCCGCTGCCACCGATTGCGCTGCATGTGTCCTTTTTGGCCTTGGGGCGTTGGGGCCCGTTTGCACTGAGCCAGCTCTGCGTGGCGCTCACCTTGTGGCTGGTCTGGCTCACCGCCTGCCGCCTCATGGGGCGCGAGCGCGCCTTTATCGGCACGGTGCTGACGATGGGCGTGGCCTTCTACACCCGGCCCGCGCTGGAGTTCAACCACAACATTGCGCAGATGCCCTTCTGGGCGGGCATCTGCTACTTCTACCTGGCCGCCTGGCAGGACGACAAGCGCTGGCAATGGCTGCTGCTGGGGCTGATGGCGGGGCTGGGGCTGCTGAGCAAATACTCCATCGGCCTGCTGCTGCTCTGCCTGGGGCTGTTTACCGTGCTGAGCCCTGCACGCAGCCTGCTGCGTCGCCCCGGCCCCTGGCTGGCGCTGGCCGTGATGGCGCTGGTGTTTGCACCGCACCTGCTTTGGCTGCACAACAACGACTGGCTGCCTTTCTCCTATGCCAAGGACCGCTCCAACAGCTCCGGCGAATCGCCACGCGCCGGCGCGCTGGGCTTTTTGCTGACCCAGCTGCTCAACCACCTGCCGCTGCTGCTGGTGCTGCTGTTTGGCTTTTTGCGGCTGCGCTGGTCCCGGAGGCGGCCGAAAGTGTCTGCCCCCTGGCAGTGGTATAGCGCCAAACCTGCTTATCTTTGTTTGATCGCCCTCGCGCCCGGTTTGTTGCTGGCCGCACTGGGCATGGCCCTGGGCTTGCGTTTGCGCGATATGTGGGGCGTGCCGATGTGGCCCTTTAGCGGTGTACTGGCTGCGGCGCTGATCCCCAGTGCCTGGCTCGCAGCCATGCGCCCTTATCTGCTGCGCGGCATTGTCGTGTGGCTGGTCTTGATCTCGCTGCTCTGCGGCGTTTACCTGTGGAAGATCTCGGACTTCCGCAAAAGCCCGGTGCGCAGCGACTGGCCTGCCGCCGCGCTGGCGCAGCAGGCTGACGCCACCTGGAACGCGCTGTCCAGCTGTCCGCTCGACACCGTGGCCAGCGATGCCTGGACGGGTGGCCTAGTGGCGATTGGCGCCAATAGCCAGCCCTCGGTGCTGATCCCCGGTGACCCGCGCCATTCGCCCTGGGCTACGGCCGAGCGTCTGAAAAGCCATGGTGCGCTGCGGATCTGGCAGGCGGAAGCGGATGCCGACCGGGATGCCCCCACCGGGCCGTATCCGGTGCTCGATGGGCTGCAAGGTATGCGCATGCATGCAGGCGAATGGGTCATTCCCTGGCCCCGGGGCCAAAGCCGGGCGGACCTGGTGGTGCAATGGCAGGCCTATGTGCCGGCGGCCTGTGAGCGCCGTTGATCAGCCTTTGCCCCGGTCGTTGTGATCCGGGAAAACAGCTGAGCGGTGCTTAGCGCTTGATGCGCATCTCGGCCGCCCGCGCGTGGCCTTGCAGGCCTTCGCCGTAAGCCAGCACGGCGGCGGTCTTGCCCAGCACCTGGGCGCCGGCCTCGCTCACCTCGATCAGGCTCGAGCGCTTCTGGAAGTCATACACCCCCAGCGGGGACGAGAAACGGGCCGTGCCGCTAGTGGGTAGCACATGGTTCGGGCCTGCGCAGTAGTCGCCCAGGCTTTCGCTGGTGTAGGCACCCAGGAAGATCGCGCCCGCATGCTTGAGCAAGGGCTCCCATTGCTGCGGATCGCGTGCGGACACTTCCAAGTGCTCGGGCGCAATGCGGTTGCTCAGCGCACAGGCCTCTTCCATGTTGCGCGTCAAAATCAGCGCGCCCCGGTCGGACAGGCTCTTGGCGATGATGGCCTTGCGCGGCATCTCTGGCAGCAGGCGGTCAATCTCGCGCTGCACGGCATCCAGGTAGGCGGCATCGGGGCAGAGCAGAATCGACTGCGCCAGCTCGTCGTGCTCGGCCTGCGAAAACAGGTCCATGGCCACCCAGTCCGGCGGCGTCGTGCCATCGGCCAGCACCAGGATTTCGCTGGGGCCGGCAATCATGTCGATGCCCACCAAACCAAACACGCGCTTTTTGGCGCTGGCCACATAGGCATTGCCCGGGCCGGTGATCTTGTCCACCTTGGGAACGGTGGCCGTGCCGTAGGCCAACGCTGCCACGGCCTGCGCACCGCCAATGGTGAAGGCGCGGTGTACGCCCGCCACATAGGCGGCGGCCAGCACCAGCGGATTCTTCACGCCCTGGGGCGTGGGCACCACCATGATGATGTCTTCCACACCGGCCACATGGGCGGGGATGGCGTTCATCAGCACGCTGCTGGGGTAGGCGGCCTTGCCCCCGGGCACATAGATGCCGACGCGGTCCAGCGGCGTGACCTTCTGGCCCAACAAGGTGCCGTCTTCGTCGCGGTAGCTCCAGCTCTCGCCATTGGCTTTCTTCTGCGCCTCGTGGTAGCTGCGCACCCGGCGCGCCGCCGATTCAAGCGCTTCGCGCTGCTCGGCAGGCAGGCCGTCAAAAGCGGCTTTGAGTTCGTCCTTGCGCAACTCCAGCGCCTGCATGCTGTCCGCTTGCAAGCCATCAAAGCGGGCGGTGTAGTCCAGCACAGCGGCATCGCCGCGCTTTTGCACATCGGCCAGGATGTCGGCCACCCGCTGTTCAATCGCCGCATCCGTGTCTGCCGACCAATGCAGGCGCTGAGCAAAGTCATGCTCAAACTGGGCATCAGCGGTTGACAGACGGGCGGGAGCGGCGACGAATTCCATAGTGGTTACCTTCTGACTCAGACACTTTTCAAACAGGCAAGTGCCAGCCTGGGGGATGGTGGGAATGGCTTAGCTGTTTTTGGCCACACCGGCTGCAAACACATCAATGATGTGGCGCAGGCGCTTTTGCTTGAGCTTGAGCGCCGCCTGGTTCACGACCAGGTGCGAGCTGATGTCGATGATGTGCTCGACTTCCTGCAGGTGGTTGGCGCGCAGGGTGTTGCCGGTGCTCACCAAGTCGACGATGGCATCGGCCAGGCCCGTCAGCGGCGCCAGCTCCATGCTGCCGTAGAGCTTGATCAGGTCCACGTGCACGCCCTTGCGGGCAAAGAACTCGCGGGCAATCAGCGGGTACTTGGTCGCCACACGCAGGCGTGCGCCGCGCTTGACGGCCTGGGCGTAGTCAAAATCATTGCGCACCGCCACGCTCACGCGGCACTTGGCAATCTGCAGGTCCAGCGGCTGGAACAGGCCATCGCCGCCATGTTCCAGCAAGGTGTCCTTGCCGGTCACGCCCAGGTCGGCACCGCCGTACTGCACATAGGTGGGCACATCGGAGGCGCGCACCAGTACCACCTGCACATCGGGCTGGGTGGTGGCAAAAATCAGCTTGCGCGATTTTTCGGGGTCTTCCAGCACCTCGATGCCTGCGGCTGCCAGCAGCGGCAGGGTTTCATCAAAAATGCGGCCTTTGGAGAGGGCCAGGGTGATCATGGTGGAGTTGTCCATGGGGCGCTTTCGCCAGCGGCAGCCTGCGCATCCGTCGCGGATGGGGCGGGGCCAGCCAGGGTTGAAACAAGAAAAATCAGGCCTGCAGCGCAGCCCACTCGGCGGGGGTGTGCGTCTTCATCGACAGCGCATGCACCTCGTCGGTATGCATCTTCTGGCCCAAGGTGGCATAAACCAGCTGGTGGCGCTGGATCAGGCGCTTGCCTTCAAAGGCGGGCGACACGATGGTGGCAAACCAATGGCGGCCATCGCCTTCCAGTGCAATATGCTCGCAGGCCAGGCCGGCCATGATGATGTCTTTGAGGTCCTCAGCAGTCATTGCACGCTCTCACTTATTCGGTTCTAAATGCCTGCCAGCCGCTCCGTGGGGTGGCTGCTGGCCAGGCGACTGCAGCCACGCGGGCTGCAGCAGGGTTCATCAGTTGCGGATCTTGTAGCCAGTGCGCAGCAGCTGCACCGCCAGGGCGCTCACCAGCAGCCAGGCGACGGCCACAATGCCCAGGCTCAGCCAGGGCGACGTGTCGCTCTGGCCGAAGAAGCCGTAGCGGAAGCCGTCGATCATGTAGAAGAAAGGGTTCAGGTGGCTGACCTTTTGCCAGAACGGCGGCAGCGACTGGATCGAATAGAACACGCCCGACAGAAAGGTCATCGGCACAATCACAAAGTTCTGGAACGCTGCCATCTGGTCAAACTTGTCGGCCCACAAGCCGGCAAGCAGCCCCAGGGTGCCCATCAGGCCCGCGCCCAGCACGGCAAACATCAGCACCCAAGGCAGCGACGCAAAATGCGGCGGTGCAAAGAACAAGGTGATCACATAGACACCCAGGCCCACGGCCAGGCCGCGCACGATGGAGGCGCCCACAAACGCAAAGAACCAGCCCCAGTGTGACAGCGGCGTGAGCAGCACAAACACCAGGCTGCCCATGATCTTGCTTTGCACCAGGCTCGATGAGCTGTTGGCAAAGGCGTTTTGCAGCAGGCTCATCATCACCAGGCCCGGCACAAGAAACGCGGTGTAGCTGACGTTGTCAAACACCGCCACCCGGCCTTGCAGCACATGGCCAAAGATCAGCAGGTAGAGCACAGCGGTCAGCACCGGCGCCGCCACGGTCTGGAAACTCACCTTCCAAAACCGCAGCACCTCTTTGTAAAACAGGGTTTGCCAGCCGTTCATCGTGCCACTCCCGCGCCCAGTTGCGTCGTGGCATGGTCCACCACGGCATCACGCGCCATCACTTGCAAAAACACATCTTCCAGATCCGCGCGGCGGATCTCCAGGTCTTCCACGACCACACCAGCAGTGCGCAGCTGGCCCAGAATGCGCTCCACATCGGCAGCGCTGCTGGCCGGCAGCTGCACAATGCGGCCGGTGATGCGGGCCTGGGCGGCCAGATCGGCGGGCAGCATGCCATCGGTCTTGAACTGCAGCACGTTGGAGGAGCTGCCCTGCAGCAGCTCGGCCATCGTCGACAGCGCCACCACATGGCCCGAGCGCAGCATCGCAATGCGGTTACACAGCGCCTCAGCCTCTTCCAGGTAATGGGTGGTGAGCAGCACCGTGTGGCCCTGCTTGTTGAGCTTGCTGACGAACTGCCACAAGGTCTGGCGCAGTTCCACATCGACGCCAGCGGTGGGCTCATCAAGCACGATGATCGGCGGTTTGTGGACCAACGCCTGGGCGACAAGCACGCGGCGCTTCATGCCGCCGCTGAGCTGGCGCATATTGGCCGTGGCCTTGTCGGCCAGGCCCAGGCTTTCGAGCAGCTCATCGATCCAAGCGTCGTTGTTCTTCACACCGAAGTAACCGGACTGGATGCGCAGCGACTCGCGCACATTGAAAAAGGGATCAAACACCAGCTCTTGCGGCACGATGCCGAGCTTGCGGCGTGCGTTGGCGTAGTCCTCGCGCACATCGCTGCCCAGCACCTTGACCGAGCCACTGCTGGCACGGGCCAGGCCGGCCAGAATGCTGATCAAGGAAGTCTTGCCCGCGCCATTGGGCCCGAGCAGGCCAAAGAACTCCCCTTCCTCGATATCGAGGCTGACGTTGTTCAATGCCTGGAAGGGACCCTTGGCGGTCTGGTAGACCTTGGAGACGGATTGGAATGCGATGGCGGACATGAGGCGGCCATTGTAGGCGCAGCGGCCAGATGGCGCTGTCCTGGGGGTTCAGTGCTCAGGCAGCGGTTTGCAGCAGGCCATCCACGCCGTACAGGCGTGCCAGCGAATGCACCGGCGCGGACAAGCCACTCAACTGCAGCTGCCGGCCGGCGGCCAATGCCGCGCGGCGGCTGCCCAGCAGCACGGCCAGGGCCGACGAATCAAACACCGCCAATGCGCTGGCATCGATCTGCACCGCAGCGCCCGCAGGCAACTGCGCAATCCACGCTTGCAGGTGCTGCAAGCAGGCCTGGGCCTGGTCGTGGGTCAGGGTCGAGGGCAGGCTGAGCACGGCCATCGTTTACTTGCCTGCGTTGGCCTTGTTGCGGGCGGCGATGGAGTCGATCAGGGTCTGGGGGCTGCCGCCGGGCTTGTTCAGCTCTTCCTGGAACTGGTTGCGGTAGGTTTCCACCATCCAGATGCCCATTACGTTCAGGTTGTAGATCTTCCAACCCATGCCCTGGCCAGGCGTCTTTTGAAGGCGGTAGTCCAGCTGGATCGGGTCGCCACGGCCCAGAATCTCGGAGCGCACCACGACTTCCTTGTCACCGGCCTGCATACGCACCGGCTTGACGCTGATCGTCTGGTTACTGACCTGGTGCAGCGCGCCAGCGTAGGTGCTGACCATCAGCTTCTTGAACTCATCTTGGAGTTGCTGCTGTTGGGCGGCAGTGGCAGTGCGCCACTTGGGACCGACGGCCGATGCCATCATGCGGCGAAAATCCACATTGGGCATCACGACGCTGTCGACATAGGACGTGATCTTGGACACATCACCGCCACGGATGGATTGGTCGGTCTTCAAGGTGTTCAGCACCTCGTCCGAGAGTTGCTTGATCATGGCGTCCGGCGCCATGTCAGCAGCGCTGGCCATCAAGGGGGTGGATGCCAAGCCGGCCACCACTGCCCATGCAGCGGAGTACTGTACCCATGCGCGACGATTGATCATGTTGTTTCCTTTGTAGTCCGGGCCTGCAACCCAGACCCGAACGTTGTTAGATGTGGAGGCGGGCATGCAGTTGCATGCACCGCTTGATTTCTTGTAAGTCTTTATAACTTCAGGCTTACTTGCCGCTGCCCTGGGGAGCGGGTTCGGCGGCAGACTCGTTCATCCACTGCGTTTCGTCCTCTTCGTCCCCGGCACGCGTAGCGTTTTCACGCAACTGCAGGTAGGCATCACGGGTGAAGCTGTACTTGTCCAGCGCCGCCGACTGGACCAGCGATGTAGTGCCCAGCAGGTTGGCGCGGGTGTTGACGATGCGCAGGCCGGTGAGCGAGTTGCGAACTGGTACATCGTTGACATAACTGACCACATTGCCCTGCCAGTCCACCACCATGCCGGCGGAGTCGCGGATGGTCGAGGGGCCAAGCAAGGGCCAAACGATATAGGCACCAGCCGGCATGCCGTAGCGGGCCATCGTCAAACCAAAGTCCTGCTTGTGGCGCTCGATATCCATCTCGCTGGCCACATCAATCAAACCGCCCAGACCGAATACGGTGTTGGTGGTGAAACGCACCACGCTGTTGTAGGTGCCCTCGCCCTTGAGCTGCAGGGCATTGTTTACCACCGACCACAGATCGCCCAGGTTGGCGAAGAAGTTGGTCACGGCGGTACGCACTACGGTGGGCGTCACATCGCGGTAGCCGGTAGCCACAGGCTCCAGCACGGCGCTGTCAACGGCATCGTTAAAGCGGAACATTGCCCGGTTGTAGGGCTCCAGCGGATCGCGGGGGTTGGCCCCAGGGCCACTGGCGCAGCCGGTCAATGCAGCGGCTAGGCCCAGGGTGGACGCCAGCATCCAGGTGCGTGCGTGTTGTTTATTGGTTGGATAACGCATCATCGTTCTCGTTCTTAGATAGTGTTATTCGGCAGGTTTTGGCGCCGAACTCTCCGAAGCCTTGCCATACAGGAACTGACCAATCAGATTTTCCAGCACGATGGCCGATTGTGTATTGGTGACGGTGTCACCGCTTGCCAAAGGCTTTTCATCGAACCCGGCCTCAACGCCCACGTACTGGTCGCCCAGCAGGCCGCTGGTCAGGATCTTGAAGGAGCTGTCCTTGGGGAAGGCATAGCCATTGGTCAGCTCGATATGGACATCGGCCTGGAAGGTCTGGTCATTGAAGCTGATGCTTTTGACCCGACCGACCTTGACACCCGCGCTGCGCACCGCAGCCTGGGCCTTCAAGCCGCCAATATTGTCAAAGCGGGCTGTCACTTCATAGCCTTTGTTGAAATCCAAAGTCAGCAGGTTGCCCGCGCGCAGTGCCAGGAACACCAGCGCGGCGGCACCCAGCATGACAAACAGGCCAACCCAGATATCGGTTTTGGAGGGCTGCATATGCGAATCCGTTTCTCTTTTCTATCTCTATAGGGTTGGCGTCAGATGCTGAACATCATCGCGGTGAGCATGAAGTCCAGCGCCAGCACCGACAAGGAGGCCATCACCACCGTGCGCGTCGTGGCGCGCGAGACGCCTTCAGGCGTGGGCTTGGCGACAAAACCTTGGAGCAAGGCAACAAAGGTGACGGTGATCCCAAACACGATGCTCTTGATCACGCCGTTGCCCAGGTCCTTGAATACATCGACACCGCTTTGCATCTGGCCCCAGAAAGCGCCGCCGTCGATGCCCAGCATCAGCACGCCCACAATCCAGCCGCCCATGATGCCGACTGCACTGAACACCGCAGCCAGCAGCGGCATCGCAATCAGGCCGGCCCAAAAGCGCGGTGCCAGAATGCGCTCCACCGGGTCGACCGCCATCATCTCCATCGCAGACAACTGCTCGCCGGCTTTCATCAGGCCAATCTCGGCCGTGAGCGCGGTGCCCGCACGGCCTGCAAACAGCAGCGCCGTCACCACCGGGCCTAGCTCGCGCAGCAGGGTCAGCGCCACCATCATGCCCACGGCCTCGGCCGAGCCGTAGCGCTGCAGGATGTAATACCCCTGCAGGCCCAGCACAAAGCCGACAAACAGGCCCGACACGCCAATGATGGCCAGCGAGTAATTGCCCAGAAAGTGGATCTGGTCGCGCAACAAAGCCGGGCGCCGCAGCACATAGCCCAGGCCCACCAGCAGGCGCAACAACAAACGCGTCGCCTGGCCCACAGCCACCGCCTTGCTGCGCAGCGCAAAACCTATATCAGCAGGGTGCCACCAACGCATCAGCGGCCTCCTTTCGAAGCAGTGATTCCGAAGCCGGCCGCGCCAAAATCCTCATCCAGACTCGGCCCTTGCACATGGAAAGGCACGGGTCCCTGGGGCAGCGCATTGACAAACTGGTGCACCAGCGGATCACTGCTACCACGCACCTCATCGGGCGTACCCTGTGCGGCCACCACGCCGGGGCCAAGAATGATCACCTGGTCGGCGAGTTTGAAAGTTTCTTCCAGATCGTGCGAGACGATGATGCTGGTGAGGCCCAGCGCATCGTTGAGCTCGCGGATCAGCTGGGCCGAGGTGCCCAGCGAAATCGGGTCCAGCCCGGCAAAGGGCTCGTCGTACATGATGAACTCAGGATCGAGTGCCATCGCACGGGCCAGCGCCACGCGCCGGGCCATACCGCCGGAGATTTGCGACGGCAGCAGATCGCGCGCACCACGCAGGCCCACCGCCTGCAGCTTCATCAGCACGATGTCGCGCACCAGGCCTTCGGACATATCGGTGTGCTCGCGCAGCGGAAAGGCCACGTTCTCGAACACCGTCATGTCGGTAAACAAAGCGCCAAATTGGAACAGCATGCCCATGCGCCGCCGCGCTGCATAGAGCTGCGCCTGGCTCATGGCGCCCACATCCTGGCCGCCCAGCAGCACCTGGCCCGATTGGGCCTTGGCCTGGCCCCCGATGAGTCGCAGCACGGTGGTTTTGCCCCCGCCAGATGCGCCCATCAAGGCCGTCACCTTGCCACGCGGGATGGTCAGCGACACATCGCGCAGGATCGTGCGGTCACCGTAGCCAAAGGTGACATTGCGCAGTTCGACAAGAGGTGGTTGGGCAGAAGATTGCATAGAAAAGCCGGCAACATCCGGCATCGTCATCATAAGAGAGGGGCCATGCCCCTCTCTGTAGTCAGTTGCCGCAGCATAAGCCGTCAAGCTTACCGCTTGTAACAAACATTCATGAATGTATTTATAGCGGCTGATCGTAACCCGGAGAGACTAAGCCCCGCAGTGCAACAGGCTATTGCCGGGCACCGCGGTTAGGCAACTGCACATCATCGCACGCGCAGCCACTCTGCCTTTGGCAGCCAAGGTCAACAAAGCTGAGAAGCGCCCAGGATTAGAGCATATTGTCCAAAAACGAACGAATGCGGGCGTGGCTGCAGTCTTCAAAAAACGCGCGGGCCGGCTTGGCCTCGATCAAGGAGCCTTGGTCCATGAAGACCACGGTATTGGCCACCTCGCGGGCAAAACCCATTTCATGGGTGACCACCAGCATGGTCATGTGCTCTTCGGCCAGTTGCCGCATGGTGCGCAGCACTTCGCCGGTCAGTTCCGGGTCGAGTGCCGAGGTCGGTTCGTCGAACAGCATGATGTCCGGCTCCATCGCCAGCGCGCGCGCAATGGCCACGCGCTGCTTCTGCCCGCCCGACAGCCGCGCCGGGTAGGCATCGGCCTTTTCCTGCAGGCCCACCTTGCGCAGCAGCTCCTGGGCCTTGGGCATGACCTGGTCACGCGTCAGGCCCTTGACGACCATCGGCGCCTCGGTGATGTTCTCGATCACCGACAGATGCGGGAACAGGTTAAAGCCCTGGAACACCATGCCCATGCGGCGCAGAATGGCGCGCATTTGCGCCTCGGGCGCGTACTGGGCCTGGCCCTGCGCATTGGTGCTGACCAAGGTCTGGCCCTCCACCACCACCGATCCCGCGTCGATCACTTCCAGGTGGTTCAAGCAGCGCAGAAAGGTGCTCTTGCCCGAGCCGGAGGGGCCGATCACGGCCATCACCTCGCCCTTGTGGATATCGAGCGAGACCTTTTTCAGCACCTCATTGCCATTGAAGGCCTTGCTGATATCGCGCGCCTGCACCATCACCGGGGTGCCCGTGTCTTTGCCTGTCATTGCCATTCTCCTGCGCTGTTCGCTGCTACTGCTTCGTACCCATCCATTGCGGTAAGCCAGTTAGGCGTCATATTTGGCATAGCGCTTTTCCAGGCGGTTGAAGCCCCAGGTTAGCACCAGGGTCATCAGCAAGTAGAAGGCGGCCGCCACCACAAAGGGGGTGGTGGTGAAGTCGCGCTGCACAATGCCGCGCGCGGCGCGCAGCAAGTCATTGAGGGCGAGCACATAGATCAGCGAGGTGTCCTTGACCAGGGTGATGGTCTCGTTGCTGACCGGCGGCAAGATGGTGCGCACCATCTGGGGCAGCACAATGCGGCGCATGGTCTGGCTGTAGGACAGGCCCAGCACCTTGGCGCCTTCGTACTGGCCCCGGTCCACGCTCTGGATACCGGCGCGGAAGATCTCCGCAAAATAGGCCGCGTAGTTCAACGCAAAGGCCACGACGGCCGATGGGAAATCAGGCAGGCGCACGCCAATCACCGGCACAAAGGGCAGCGCAAAGTAGATAAACAGCAGCTGCAGCATCAGCGGCGTGCCGCGCATCAGCCAGATATAGGCCTCAACAAAGCGCGACAGCGCCTTGAACCGCGACAGACGCGCCAACGCCAACGCCAGACCCAGTGGCACCGACAGTGCCAGGGTGATGAAGAACAGCTTGAGGGTGACCAGGGCGCCGTTGGACAGCGGCCCCAGCAGGGAAATTACATAATCCATCGATGGCCTTCAGGGTGACTACAGCGCAAGAGGCCGCTCGCCACAGGCACGAGTGCGCTTGGAACCGGTGGACGATCCAAGCCAGGCACTCCTGTCAAAAAAATCCGTTCTGGCCGCCGGGCAGCGCCCAGCGCTGCGGCGGCCAAGGGCTGCGCCCAAAAGCACAAGACCGGCACGCTGTGCCGGCCCGGTGCAGAGTCATGCAACGATCAGTGCTTGATCACGTCGGCGCCAAACCACTTCTTGGCGATTTCTTCGGCCTTGCCGTCCTTCTTCATCTCGGCCAGCACGTCGTTGATCTTGTTGCGGGTGGCTTCGTCGTCCTTGCGGAAGCCCACGCCATAGTCTTCGGTGCCAAAGTCATCGGCCAGCACCACATAGTTGTCAGGCTTCTTGGAGACCAAGTAACGGCCCACCACTTCGTCCACCACCACGACATCCAGGCGGCCGGCTTCCACGTCCATCAGCGCAGCGATGTTGTCGCCAAACAGCTTGGTTTCCTTGAACTGGGCGTGCAGTTCCTTGTCCTTTTCCATCGCGGTCACGGCGCTGGAGCCTTCCTGGGCACCGACGATCTTGCCAGCCATATCAGCCTTGGCCTTGATCGGCGAGCCAGCCTTCACGATGATGATCTGCTTGTTGACCATGTACGGATCGGTGAAGAGGATCTTTTCCTTGCGCTCTTCCAGAATGGTCAGGCCGTTCCACAGCGCATCGACGCGCTTGCCCAGCAGTTCGGCTTCCTTGGCGTTCCAGTCAATTGGCTTGAATTCGACTTCGATACCAGCGCGCTTGGCGGCTTCACGGGCCATGTCGATGTCAAAACCCACGATTTCGTTCTTCTCGTCGCGGAAACCCATGGGCGGGAAGTTGTCGTCCAGACCCACCACCAGCTTGGTGGCAGCTGCTGCCACAGGTGCAGGCGCGGGTGCTTCAGCCGCAGGCTTGGGCGCATCATTCTTGCCGCAAGCGGTGAGCAGGGCAGTCAGCGCCAGGGTGGCAACGAAAGAACGTTTTTTCATGTGTCTCGACCAAAGAGAAAGACAAAGTAAGAGCACTTGACTTGATTTTTACAAGCGTCAGCGTGCAGGCGAATCGCGTATTGTCTCCGATCACACGAAATTCGTGTCGCTTGTGGGGAAAACTCTGCCGGGCTAGTCGGACGTCCGCAAGCCGCTACCATGGCTGCCCGGGTGCCGACCTATGGGTGAGGCATCTTGATTTCACCGCCGTCTATACCGCCAGTACACGATTCACAACGCTGGCGGCCCCAAAATCTATGACCACCCTCTCGCCCGAACTGCGCAAGGCCTTTGAAGAAACGCAGTACCACGTGCTGCACCAGGCCCCTTTCCTTTTGCAGGTGGGCCAGGCCCAAGCAGCACTCAGCGCCCTCTACCAACAGCACCAAACCGATTGCAGCTGCTTTATCACCGCCTTCAACCCGATGGGCGAGCTGCTGGACAAGGAAGAAAACATTGAGCGCCACGCCCAACTGGGCCGCGCGCTGGGCGCCGCCGGCTTGGCGGCGCTGCCGGCAGTCGCCCAGCACCCTGCTAACGGCTGGCCGGCCGAACCCGGCTACCTGGTCATCGGCCTGGGCCGGGACGATGCGCAGCGTTGGGCGGCGCAGTGGGAACAACTGGCGGTGGTATGGACCAGCACCGATACGGTGCCCCAGCTGCTGGAAACCCGGGTGCCCGGCTGGATGCGCTGATCCCCATTCACCTACGGAGAGGAAAACCCATGCTGTTAATTGTTGGCACCGTCCGCCTGCCCGCTGCAAACCTGGAACGCGCGCTGCCCGCCATGCGGGCGATGGTCGAAGCCTCCCGCGCCGAGGCGGGTTGCCTGGAGTATGGCTATGCCCAGGATGTGCTGGTGCCCGGCTTGATCCATGTGAAGGAACTCTGGAGCGACCAGGCCGCGCTGGATGCGCATTTCGCCTCCAGCCATATCCAGGCCTGGCGCGCTGCCTGGCCTGTGCTGGAGATCGGTGACCGCGATCTGCGCGTTTATGAGGTCGGCGCGCCGCGCAGCACCTGAGCCCCTGCACCCGCCAGGTGCGCCATGCGGCAAGCGTTTAGGTTGCTTAGAGTTGGCCCGCGTGAAAGCGCAGGTGCTCATCCACAAAGCTCTGGATAAAGTAGTAGCCATGGTCATAACCACCATGGCGGCGCAAGGTCAGCGGCTGGCCGACCTGGGCGCAAGCGGCTTCAAAGGCTTCGGGCAGCAGCTGCTTTTCCAGCAAGAACTTGTCGGCCAGGCCCTGGTCGACGAGGATGCCGGCCGGGTATGGCGCCTGCTTTTGCGCGGCCATCAAAGCCGTGGCATCGTGCTGCGCCCATTCGGCCTGGTTGTCGCCCAGGTAGCCCGTAAAGGCTTTTTGGCCCCAGGGGCAGTTCATGGGGTTGGCAATGGGCGCAAAGGCCGAGACCGACTTGAACACGCCCGGGTGGCGCAGCGCCAGGGTCAGTGCGCCATGGCCGCCCATGCTGTGGCCAAAGATGCCCAGGCGCTGCAGATCGATCGGCAGCTTGGCACCCAGCAGTGGCAGCAGGTCTTCGAGGATGTAGCTTTCCATGCGCCAGTGCAGGGCCCAGGGCTTGGCGGCAGCATCCAGGTAAAAACCGGCGCCCACGCCAAAATCCCAGCTCTCCGATTCGCCAGACAGGCCCGCGCCGCGCGGGCTGGTGTCGCAGGTAACCAGGGCCACGTTCAGCGACGCCGCCAGGCGCTGGGCGCCGGCCTTGGTCATGAAGGTCTCTTCGGTGCAGGTGAGGCCGGCCAGGTACAGCAGCGCCGGCACTTTCTCGCCCTCCACCGCTTTGGGCGGCAGAAACACCGAGAACTTCATCGCCAGGCCGATCTGGCTGGAGAAATGCTCATAAAAACGCTGGGCGCCGCCAAAGCAGGCGTGGGCCGTCTGCAGCTTGAGGCTGGCTTGGGCATCAGACATCGGAATTTCCTTCGGTGGGGGATTGCGGGGATGCGGCCTGCGCGGCCGCTGCACGCAGCTTGTCTTTCTTGCTCACGCGCTTGCCCTTGATACCGCCATTGCCCGACTCGTCGGGCGCGCCCTGTGCCGGCACCGGCTCGGTCACCGGGTACTGGGCAGGGGTCTGCAGGTCGATATCCAGCGCATTGCGCTTGGCGATCACCTTCCAATGCGCCAGGCTGGCGGGGGTGACCAGACTGATGGCCAGGCCGCTGGTGCCCGCCCGGCCAGTGCGGCCGATGCGGTGGGTGTAATCGGTGGGCGAACGCGGCAGGTCGTAGTTGATAACCAGCGGCAGCGCATCGACATGGATGCCGCGCGCTGCGAGATCGGTGGTGACCAGCACCTGCCACTGGCTGCTGCGGAACTCCTGCAGCACCTGCTGGCGCGCGCCCTGGCTCAGCTCGCCATGGAAGGCGGTGGCGCTGATGCCCTTGTCATAGAGCTTGTTGGCCACATGCTCGGCGCTGTAGCGGCTGGCCACAAAAACCAGCATGCGCTGGCCGGCGTACTGGCCCACCAGCTCGCGCAGCCAGGTCGTGCGCTTGGCGGCATCCAGGTAGAAGGCCTCCTGCAGGATGGTCGCGTCTTGCAGGTGGGTCGAGGCGATCTCGACCTTCTCGTGCGTGGCACGCAGCAAGGTCGGCACCAGTGCCTGCACCGCCGGCGCAAAGGTGGCCGATAGCAGCAGGGTTTGGCGCTGCTCGCGCGGCGGCACCAGGGCCAGCACGCTTTGCAGCTCCTCGGCAAAGCCCAGGTCCATCAGCCGGTCGGCTTCATCCAGCACCAAGGTGCTGATGGTGTCCAAGCGCAGCTTGCTATGCGCCATCACATCGAGCAAGCGCCCGGGCGTGGCAATCACCAGATCCACACCGCCGCGCAAGGCCAGCAGCTGGGGGTTGATCGAGACGCCGCCGGTCAGCACCGCCACCTTGGGGCGGCGGCCCATGGCCTCGCCGACAAAGTAGACCAGCTCGGCCACCTGGGTGGCCAGCTCGCGCGTGGGCACCAGGATCAAGGCCTGCGTCTCATGCCTACCCGCCTGGCCTGCTGCATCGCTCAGCATCCAGCCTTGCAGCAAGGGCAGCACATAGGCTGCCGTCTTGCCCGAGCCGGTGGGTGCGCAGCCCAGCAGGTCACGTCCGTCCAGAATGGCCGGGATGGCCTGGGTCTGGATGGCCGTGGGTGCAATCAGGCCATGGGCCTGGGCAGCGTGGGCCAGCGACGGAGCAAGGCCAAGAGAGGTAAAAGACATGGATTTCAATGGTGCGGGCCAGGCCGCAGGGACAACAAGCCTCGCATTGTCGCCCCTGGCACCGCTGCCAGCGGCGTGCAGGACTATTGCCGCGCGTGCTGGCAGCGGAAGTTGGCCATCACTGGCCAGCGGCCTTGGGCTATGCTTAGCTGGCGAAGTTGACCACCGAGCGGATCGACTTGCCTTCATGCATCAGGTCGAAAGCCTCGTTGATCTTGGCCAAGCCCATGGTGTGGGTGACAAAGGGCTCGAGCTTGATCTTGCCGGCCATCGCGTCTTCCACCATGCCGGGCAGCTCGCTGCGGCCCTTGACGCCGCCGAAGGCGGTGCCCATCCACTTGCGGCCGGTAACCAGCTGGAAAGGACGGGTGGAGATCTCCTGGCCCGCGCCCGCCACACCGATGATCACGCTCTGGCCCCAGCCACGGTGCGCGCATTCCAGTGCCGCACGCATCACCTGGGTGCTGCCGATGCATTCAAAGCTGTGGTCCACACCCCAGCCAGTCATCTCGACGATCACCTGCTGGATTGGCTTGTCAAAATCCTTGGGGTTGATGCAGTCGGTCGCACCAAAAGTCTTGGCCAGATCGAACTTGCCGGGGTTGGTGTCCACCGCAATGATGCGGCCAGCCTTGGCCAGTTGCGCACCCTGGATCACCGCCAGGCCGATGCCGCCCAGACCGAAGACGGCAACGCTATCGCCCTCTTGCACCTTGGCGGTGTTCTTGACGGCGCCCAAGCCGGTGGTCACGCCGCAGCCCAACAGGCAGACCTGCTCGGGGTTGGCATCGGGGTTGACCTTGGCCAGCGACACCGCTGCCACCACGGTGTACTCCGAGAAGGTGGAGCAGCCCATGTAGTGGTAGATCGGCTCGCCGTTGTAGCTAAAGCGCGTGGTGCCATCGGGCATCACGCCCTTGCCCTGGGTGGCGCGCACCGCCACGCAGAGGTTGGTCTTGCCGCTCTTGCAGAACAGGCATTCGCCGCACTCTGCCGTGTACAGCGGGATCACATGGTCGCCCGGCTGGACGCTGGTGACGCCCTCGCCCACTTCCACCACGATACCGGCGCCTTCATGGCCCAGCACTGCCGGGAAGATGCCTTCAGGGTCATCACCGCTCAGGGTGAAGGCATCCGTGTGGCACACACCCGTGTGGGTGATCTTGACCAGCACTTCGCCCTTCTGGGGTGGCGCAACGTCGATCTCGACAATCTGCAAAGGCTCTCCGGCTTTGAAGGCAACAGCGGCGCGGGATTTCATGGGGGACTCCTTGGGTCAAAAACGGGGGGAACGGTCAAACGCTGCCAACGCAGCGCGCCTATTTGAGGTACGAACGCAGCAGCGACAGCATCTCGTCAATATCCGCCTGCGACGGCGCGGGCTGCTTGGCCATGGTCTCGCGCATATGGCCATCGAGCAAGTCGGCCATCAGGCCGTGTACGGCCCCGCGCATCGCTGCCAACTGCTGCAGGATCGGCGCGCAATCGCTGCCCGCCTCCACCGCCCGCTCCAAGGCCTCCGCCTGGCCTTTGATGCGGCGCAGGCGGGTGATGGCGCGGTGTTTGTCTTCGGCGTTATGGGGCATGGCAGGCGGGGCTTGCAGCGGCGCAGAACAGCGCAGAAGTTGGGTACTGGGCCAGAGTATAAATGCAATTTATAAAAATTACATATGAAAAATAGATGAAAACCCCAGGTACCCCCTGGGGGTATGCAGAATATTCGTAAGCCATTCCATCCCGGCAGGCGTAAAAAAACCGCAGCCTCGGCTGCGGTCTTGGGTGGGTTGAGCTGCTACCAGTTTTAGCGCGGCAGATCGCTCCAGCCCATCAGGAACTCATCGATGGAGCGGGCAGCCTGGCGGCCTTCGCGGATGGCCCAGACCACCAGGGACTGGCCACGGCGCATGTCGCCAGCGGCAAACACCTTGTCCACATTGGTGGCATAGCCGCCGGTGAAATCGGTGGTGGCGCGGGCATTGCCACGGGCGTCCTTGTCCACGCCAAAGGCATCCAGCACGGTGGCAACGGGGTTCACAAAGCCCATGGCCAGCAGCACCATGTCGGCAGGCCATTCCTTTTCCGTTCCCTTGACTTCGCTCAGCTTGCCGTCCTTGAACTCGACCTGGACGGTGGTGAGGCTCTTGACCTTGCCCTTGTCGCCGTTGAAGTTCTTGGTGGAGATCGCGAACTCGCGCACTGCGCCTTCTTCGTGGCTGGAGCTGGTGCGCAGCTTGATCGGCCAGTAAGGCCAAACCATGGGCTTGTTTTCCTCTTCGGGCGGCATGGGCATCACCTCGAACTGGGTGACGCTCTTGGCGCCGTGGCGGTTGCTGGTGCCCACGCAGTCGCTGCCGGTGTCGCCACCGCCGATGACGATGACATCCTTGCCATCGGCACGCAGCTGGCCCTTGATCTTGTCGCCGGCATTGATCTTGTTCTGCTGGGGCAGGAACTCCATCGCATAGTGCACGCCGTCCAGGTCGCGGCCAGGCACAGGCAGGTCACGCGATTGCTCGGAGCCACCGGTCAGCAGCACGGCGTCAAAATCGGCCTTGAGCTGCTCGGGCGAGATGGTTTCCTTGGCCCAGTTGGTGACCTTGCTGTCCTTGCCCATGCCCTCTTTGCCGGCTATCAACACGCCGGTGCGGATGGTTACGCCTTCGGCTTGTAGCTGTACGGCACGGCGGTCGATATGGACCTTGTCAAGCTTGAAGTCAGGGATGCCGTAGCGCAGCAGGCCACCGATGCGGTCGTTCTTCTCGAACAAGGTGACCGAATGGCCAGCGCGGGCCAGTTGCTGGGCCGCCGCCATGCCGGCAGGGCCGGAGCCGACCACGGCCACCTTCTTGCCCGTCTGATGCTTGGGGGGGCGCGCCTGCACCCAGCCCTCTTCCCAGGCGCGGTCGATGATGGCGTGCTCGATGGACTTGATGCCCACTGGCTCGTCGTTGATGTTCAGCACGCAGGCTGCTTCGCAAGGTGCGGGGCAGATGCGGCCGGTGAACTCGGGGAAGTTGTTGGTCGAGTCCAGCACATGAAAGGCGGCGGCCCAATCAGCGCGGTACACCAGATCGTTGAAATCCGGAATGATGTTGTTGACCGGGCAGCCGCTGTTGCAAAACGGCGTGCCGCAGTCCATGCAGCGGGCACCTTGCTGCTTGGCCTGCTGCGAGTTCAGGCCAACCACAAATTCCTTGTAGTGCTTGAGGCGGTCTTCCACGGGGGCATAGCCCTCGTCGATACGCGCAAATTCCATAAAGCCTGTGACTTTTCCCATGATCGGATCTCTTGCTTGTCTGCTGCCCGCACCGCGTTGGCGGGGGCAGCAATCGTGGTCATTAATAAGGGGCGGGGTGGCTGGCGGCAGAGCCGCCAGTGGCCTCATTTCGCGGCGGCATCCACGCTTTTCTTGGCCGAGGTCTTGGCCTTGGCCAGTTGGGACTTGGCTTCGGCTCTTGCATAAATCTCACCCAGGGCCCGCTTGTACTCGGTCGGGAACACCTTGACGAACTTGTTGCGCACCTCGTCCCAGTTGTCCAGCAGCTCGCGCGCACGCTTGCTGCCGGTCCAGCGCAGGTGGTCCGCCAGCAGGCGCTTGAGCTGGGCTTCATCGGTCTGGCCGTTGTGCCACACACCCTTGTCGATGCTGGCCTCTTGCTCGGACTGGCTCAGCACCTTGTCCATGGTCACCATGGTGGTGTTGCAGCGGCTGGCGAACTGGCCGTCTTCGTCATAGACGTAAGCCACGCCACCGCTCATGCCAGCGGCAAAGTTGCGGCCGGTCTTGCCCAGCACCAGCACGGTGCCGCCGGTCATGTATTCGCAACCGTGGTCGCCCGTGCCTTCCACCACCGCCGTGGCACCCGAGAGGCGCACCGCAAAGCGCTCACCGGCCACGCCGCTCAAGAAGGCCTCACCGGTGGTCGCACCGTACATCACGGTGTTGCCCACGATGATGTTCTTGTGCGCTTCACCCCGGAAATCCAGGCTCGGGCGCACCACCACACGGCCGCCGGACAGGCCCTTGCCGGTGTAGTCGTTCGCGTCGCCCACCAGATACAAGGTGATGCCATTGCACAGGAAGGCGCCAAACGACTGGCCGCCCGTGCCTTCGACACGGATATGGATGGTGTCGTCCGGCAGGCCTTCGGCATGCACCTTGGTCACCGCGCCCGAAAGCATGGCGCCCACGGTGCGGTTCACATTGCGCACGGTCTCCAGAATCTTGACCCGCTCGCCCTTGTCGATGGCGGGGCGCGACTTCTCGATCAGGATGTTGTCGAAGGCTTTTTCCAGACCATGGTCCTGGTTCTGGGTGTGGAACAGCGGCACATCAGCAGCCACATCGGCACGGGCCAGCAGGCGGCCAAAGTCCAGGCCCTTGGCCTTCCAGTGGGTGATGCCGTCCTTCATGTCCAGCAGATCGGCACGACCCACCAGGTCGTCGAACTTGGAGATACCCAGTTGGGCCATGATCTGGCGGGCTTCTTCAGCGATGAAGAAGAAGAAGTTCACGACATGCTCGGGCTTGCCGCTGAATTTCTTGCGCAGCTCGGGGTCTTGCGTGGCTACGCCCACCGGGCAGGTGTTGAGGTGGCATTTGCGCATCATGATGCAGCCCTCAACCACCAGTGGAGCGGTGGCAAAGCCAAACTCGTCAGCACCCAGCAGCGCGCCAATCACGACGTCGCGGCCGGTCTTCATCTGGCCATCGGCCTGCACGCGGATGCGGTTGCGCAGGCCGTTGAGCACCAGGGTCTGCTGGGTTTCGGCCAGGCCGATTTCCCAGGGCGATCCGGCATGCTTGATCGACGACCAAGGCGATGCACCCGTGCCGCCATCGTGGCCGGCGATCACCACATGGTCGGCCTTGCACTTGGCAACGCCAGCGGCAATCGTGCCCACACCCACTTCGGACACCAGCTTGACGCTGATGGTCGAGTGCGTGGCGACGTTCTTCAGGTCGTGGATCAGCTGGGCCAAGTCCTCGATCGAGTAGATGTCGTGGTGCGGCGGGGGCGAGATCAAACCCACACCCGGCACCGAGTAGCGCTGCTTGCCAATGTACTCGGTGACCTTGCCGCCAGGCAGCTGGCCACCTTCGCCCGGCTTGGCGCCCTGGGCCATCTTGATCTGGATCTGGTCGGCAGAGGCCAGGTACTCGGCCGTCACCCCAAAGCGGCCCGATGCCACTTGCTTGATGCGCGAGCGCAGGCTGTCGCCCTCTTGCAGCACGTAGTCAGATTCGATCTGGTCCTTGCCGATGATCGAGGCCAGCGATTCGCCCTGCTTGATGGGGATGCCCTTGAGCTCGTTGCGGTAACGGGCGGGGTCTTCGCCGCCTTCGCCGGTGTTGCTCTTGCCGCCAATGCGGTTCATCGCCACGGCCAGGGTCACGTGGGCTTCGGTGCTGATGGAGCCCAGCGACATGGCGCCCGTGGCAAAGCGCTTGACAATGTCAGCAGCCGACTCGACCTGCTCGACCGGGATGGCCTTGGCAGGGTCGAGCTTGAACTCGAACAGGCCGCGCAAGGTCATATGGCGCTTGCTCTGGTCGTTGATCAGCTGCGCATATTCCTTGTAGGTGTTGAAGCTGTTGGCGCGGGTCGAATGCTGCAGCTTGGCAATCGCATCGGGGCTCCACATATGCTCTTCACCCCGGGCACGCCAGGCGTATTCTCCGCCGGTGTCCAGCATGGTGGCCAGCACGGGATCGTTGCCAAAGGCAGCCTTGTGGCGGCGGATGGCCTCTTCACCAATCTCGAACACGCCCAGGCCCTGCACGCGGCTGGAGGTGCCGGTGAAGTACTTGTCGATGGTCTCGCTGTTGATGCCCACGGCCTCGAACAGCTGCGCACCGCAGTAGGACATGTAGGTGGACACACCCATCTTCGACATGATCTTGGACAGACCCTTGCCGATGGCCTTGATGTAGTTATAAATCGCCTTGTCTGCCGACAGATCACCGGGCAGGTGCTCGTGGATCGAGGTGATGGTTTCCAGCGCCAGGTAGGGGTGGACGGCTTCTGCGCCATAGCCGGCGAGCACGCCGAAATGGTGTACTTCGCGGGCGGTGCCCGTCTCCACCACCAGACCGCAGGCCGTGCGCAGGCCTTCGCGGATCAGGTGCTGGTGGATGGCGGACAGCGCCAGCAGCGCCTGGATCGCCACGCGGTCCTTGCTGACGCCTTTGTCGCTGATGATCAGGATGTTGTTGCCGGTCTTGATGGCGTCAACCGCTTGTGCGCACAGCGATGCCAGGCGCGCTTCGACGCCTTCACTGCCCCATTCCAGCGGGTAGGTGATGTCAAGCACGGCCGAGCTGAACTTGCCTGCAGTGTGCGAACGGATGTTGCGCAGCTTCACCATGTTGGCGAAATCCAGCACCGGCTGGGTCACTTCCAGGCGCAGCGGTGGGTTGACCTGGTTGATGTCCAGCAGGTTGGGCTTGGGGCCGATGAAGGACACCAGGCTCATCACAATCGCTTCACGGATCGGATCGATCGGCGGGTTGGTCACCTGCGCGAACATCTGGCGGAAGTAGTTGTACAGCGGCTTGTTCTTGTCCGACAGCACGGCCAGCGGGCTGTCATTGCCCATCGAACCAATGCCCTCTTCGCCATTGGCGGCCATCGGGCTCATCAGGAACTTGATGTCTTCCTGGGTGTAGCCAAAGGCCTGTTGCAGGTCCAGCAGCTCAGGCGACTTTTGCTCATCGGCAATGGCGCCAAACTCTTGCGAGGCCTTGGCCTGCTGGTCCACCTGCGATTCGCCGGCCACGGGGGTGACGACATCGTCCAGGCGGATGCGCAGGTCTTCGATCCAGCGCATATAGGGCTTGGCATTGGTCAGCGAGGACTTGACTTCCTCATCGTCAATCAGACGGCCCTGGTCCAGATCGATCAGGAACATCTTGCCGGGCTGCAGGCGCCACTTGCGCACAATCTTGTGCTCAGGCACGGGCAGCACGCCGGATTCGGAACCCATGATGACGAAATCATCGTCGGTCACGCAGTAACGCGCGGGGCGCAGGCCATTGCGGTCCAGGGTGGCGCCAATTTGGCGGCCATCGGTGAACACGATCGACGCCGGGCCATCCCAGGGCTCGATCATCGCGGCATGGTATTCGTAGAAAGCGCGGCGGCGCGAATCCATCGTGGCGTGCTGCTCCCATGGCTCTGGAATCATCATCATCACGGCCTGGGCCAGCGGGTAGCCCGCCATGGTCAGCAGTTCCAGGCAGTTGTCGAAGGTGGCCGTGTCGGACTGGTGCGCAAAGCTGATCGGGTAGAGCTTGGGCAGGTCGTTGCCCAGCACGGGCGAGCTCATCACGCCTTCGCGGGCGCGCATCCAGTTGTAGTTGCCCTTGACCGTGTTGATTTCACCGTTGTGCGCCACATAGCGGTAAGGGTGGGCCAGCGGCCACTCGGGGAAGGTGTTGGTCGAGAAGCGCTGGTGCACCAGGCCCAGTGCCGAGACGCAGCGCTCGTCCTCCAGATCACGGAAATAGGTACCCACCTGGTCAGCCAACAGCAGACCCTTGTAGATGACGGTGCGGCTGCTCATGCTGGGCACGTAGTACTCTTTGCTGTACTTGAGCTGCAGGTTCTGGATGGCTGCGCTTGCCGTCTTGCGGATCACATACAGCTTGCGCTCCAGCGCATCCTGCACGATCACATCGGCGCCACGGCCAATGAACACTTGGCGGATGATCGGCTCTTTCTCGCGCACCGTGGGGGACATCGGCATCTCGCGGTTCACCGGCACATCGCGCCAGCCCAGCAGCACCTGGCCTTCGGCCTTGATGGCGCGCTCCAGCTCTTCCTCGCAGGCCAGACGCGATGCATGTTCCTTGGGGAGGAACACCATCCCCACGCCGTATTCGCCAAATGGCGGCAGCTTGACGCCCTGGGCCGCCATCTCATCGCGGTACAGCGCATCGGGCAGCTGGATCAGGATCCCCGCGCCATCGCCCATCAGCTTGTCCGCCCCCACCGCACCCCGGTGGTCCAGGTTCTCCAGAATCTTCAGCGCCTGGGTGACGATGGCATGGCTCTTCTGGCCTTTGATGTGAGCCACAAAACCGACGCCGCAGGCATCGTGTTCCAGAGTCGGGTCATACAGACCCTGAGCTTGCATCTGCTCGCGTGCGGTAGCCGACATGGCGCAATCCTTCAAATAATCTATCGCGGGAAGGTCAATGTAGAGCAGCTGGCAATACCCGAGCAAGCATTTTATTTAGGGTCAGATACCAATTAATTTCAAATGATTTTTCTCAACAATTAATTAGGGTCATATTTAAAATGGCAAAATTATCGTTGATTTATATGAAATTTTTAAATCATTCGTCGGATGGAAGTGTCAGACGCGGGCGGCCTGCACTCTTTTTGTGCAGCCTACGCACCGTTTTGGACTGCAAGGATTGCACAAAGTCCTCACTGCCCATCGCCCAGCCGCCTTGTACGGCATCAGTCAACGCCAAAGACTCGCGCTGCGAGAGGCCATAAGCCAGCATCTGTGCATAGCTCGCCTCTCGAGCAAAGGGGGTATTGCCCAAGGCCCAGAAAGCCGCCGGATCGCGCAACCACGGCATGGGTTTTGCACCTAAATGGTGCGCGCAGCTGGACCAAGGGTAGTCCTCCGCCTTCGCAACCAGGCCTGCGCGCTGCGGGTTGGAATCGATATAGATGATGCATTGCAGCAACGGCTCGGCCGGCTCGAGCACCGTCGAGCGGTAGCGCCCTTCCCACAAAGTGCCGCTGCGGCCGTGCCGGGCATTGAAATAACGCACATAGGCCCGGCCCAGCGCCTGCATCAGCAACGGCAGGCCCTGCTCGGTCTGCGGTGTTATCAGCAGGTGAAAGTGGTTGGGCATCAGCACAAAGGCATGCACTGCCACCAGATGGGTCTGCGCCAGCTGGCGCAGCAAATTGCTGAACTGCTGGAAATCCTCGTCATCGACAAAAACCGTCTGCCGGTTGTTGCCCCGGTGCAGCACATGGTGCGGCATGTCAGGAAGGCTGAGTCGGGGAAGGCGGGCCATGGGCGTAATGGGCGAGGACAGCGGGTGGAGAGGCGGCACCATTATCAACGCTTCCCTGACAGCTAGCTTGCACGCCTATTCGTTATGATCCAACTGGCTAATAAGACAATAACCTGGGAGATTGAATAACCATGCGCTTATCTTCTTTGATGGTGGCAGGCCTGCTGGCCTTTAGCGCTAGCAGCTGGGCCGCACGCGATTTCACACCCCAAGCGGGCACCTGGATCGTCAGCAGCGAAATCGATGGCAAGCCCGGCCGTGGCCTGGCCATCGATGTGCAAGGCAACACCTTTTTCATGCAGGTGTTTGGCTATGAGAAAAATGGCGATGCCACCTTCTATACCGCCACCGGGCAGTTGGACGGCAACAGCATCACCGCCCCGCTCGTCCGTTACACCGGTGGGCGCAGCTTTGGCAGCGAAGCGCGTGATGGCGTGGAAGACAGCTCGCCCGGTGATGTGACCGTGTCCTTCAGCAATGGTTTGAAGGGAACGGTGCAGTTTCCGGGCGAAGCACCAGTGGCTATGGAGCGCTTTGCGATTAAGGAGCTGACGCCAAGCCTCAGCAACCCGCTGGCACAGGTGGGCCTGCGCGGCTTGCATCTGCTTATCTTGGATGAGAATCAGCAGCTCAAGACATACCGGTGGGCCATGCTCCAGCGCAATGCGCAAGATCTTCCAGAACTGGTGGAGCGGATAGATGAGAAGGGTGTTGATAGTACAGTGCCCTGCACGCTGGATGCCGAGCAGGGTGAATTCCTGTGCCAGTCCACGGACAGCAACAGCGACATTGCAAGCCTGCGTTTTCAAATCGTGGGCGGTCAGATTGCAGGCCATGCCACGATGAAAAATGCGCCAGAGCTGCAGCTGCCGCTGATTGGGCAAAGTGAAACGGCCATGAACCACGTCAATGGCGAGCGGCAGCAGCAAAACTATTGGGAGTATTCGATTCCAGGCGCGTACACCCTAGGCCCACCCCCGACTGCTACCCACCAGTGGATGCCGGTCAATGGCACCTGGATTGTGCAAGATGAGCTGACCGGCAAGCCAGGACGCGGGCTGGCGCTGGATGTACAAAATTCGACGATGGTGCTGCAGGTCTTTAACTATGGCGCCAATGGCCAGCCCACGTTCCATATGGGCAGCGGCAGCTATGGCAGTACCGGGGTGAATACGCTGGCCTCGCGCGCCGAGTTTGCATTGAGCCAGTACGCCGGCGGGCGCAGCCTGGGCGGTGCCGCTCAATCGGCGCAGATGGTGGCCAATGCAGGTTCGGTACGCATTGAGCTAGCGCTGAACCGTGAACAGCAAACACCCCATGTGTCGCAGAAGGGCACAGTGGCATTCCCTGGAGAGGAACCCAGGGCTATTGTGCGCATGCGACTGGATAGCCAGACTTCCCTCGCTGACAAGCTGTTTGGCGAATGGTACTGGCCGATCCAGCGCACCCATCTGGTGTTCAACCAGGAAAGCAACGGCGTAGTGATTTCTTCCGATGGCTCGGTGAGCTGCGAGCAAAAGTATCCGGCCCGCCCCGATTTCGTGTCCTGCACCAAGGCCGGCCCACCTCCCAACGAGTTGTCAACCAACAACTTTGGATTCTCGCTGCCCCTGCTGAACCAGGGCAGCAACTGGATCCAGATCCGCGACCGTTTCGGCAACCTGCAAGGCCTGGGCAATATCGACTAAGCCTCTTACGGCAGCACCCACAACGACAAAAGGCCATCCGCCCCAGGGCAGATGGCCTTTCTCTATCTCAGCCTTGCAGCTTAGAAGCGATAACGCGCCACCAGTTGCACCGAGCGCGGTGCGCCCGGCAGGTTCAGGTTGGGCGAGGAGCCGTGGCCGGCCACGATGTAGCGCTTGTCCAGAAGGTTGTTGAGCTTGAGCTGCAGGTCCACGTTGTTCAGGCGGTAGTAGGCCATGGCATCCAGGGTGACGTAGCCCGGCAGCACAACGGTATTGCCTGGGTTGGCAAAACGCGCGCCAACATAGTTGATGCCGCCACCGGCGCCAAAGCCATGGCCCAGGGCCTTGGTCACCCAGATATTGGCGCTGTGCTTAGGCGTCAAGGTCGCGCGCTTGCCTTCTACGGCCTGGCCGGCATCCACCGCTGGCGACGAGGTCATCTCGCTCAGCAGGTAGGCATAGCCCGACCAGATCTGCCAGCCCTGGGACAGGTCACCGGCAAAGCTCAGCTCCAGGCCTCGGGTGCGCTGCACGCCCAGTGGCACCAGGGTGTTGCTGAGGGGGTCCACGGCCTTGATATTGGTGCGCTCGATCTCGAACAGCGCGGCATTGGCGCTGGCCTTACCGTCCAACACATCCCACTTCACACCCACCTCACGGCTGCTGGTTTTCTCCGGCGCCAGCTGGGCATTGTTGGCCGCCAGCGCAAAGGTCTCGCCCGAGGGCTGGAAGGACTTGCTGAACGACACGTAGTACGACAGCGCATTGCTGGGCTGGTAGACCAGGCCAACGCGCGGGCTCCAGGCCACATCGGTGCGGCCCAGGTTGGTGCTGCCGGGTGTGTAGTTGTCGGTTTCCTGGCGGAAGCGGTCATAGCGCACGCCGGCCAGCAGCTTCCATTCCGGGGCCAGGGTCACCATGTCCTGCACATAGGCGCTGGCCACGCTGAAGACGCTGTCGTTGTTGGCCGAAGGTGCAGCGGTCAGCACTGGCGACACAACAGGCAGCACCGGGTTGAACAACGATACCGTGCCGACATTGTTCTGGTTAATGCTCAGCAGCCCCTTGTTTTGCCGGCCCAGCTCCAGCCCGTACAGCACCTGGTGCTGCATGCCCGCCAGGTCCAGCTTCTGCGTCAGCTCCAGCTGGTTGAAAAAGCCATGCTCGTCACGCTCCAGATGGCCACGATTGAGGGTCGCCGTCTGCGCTTTCTCGTTGACCGAGCCGACCAGGGTGTTGCTGCGGTCCAGCGTGTAGTCGTAGTAGCGCAGCACATTGCGCAGGCTCAGGCTGTCGTTGAAGCGGTGGCTCAAGGTGGCCGAGGCCGAGTACACCTCCGAGGTGCTCACATCGGTATCGCGCGCATTGGCCGCACCGTAGTAGGTACGGGGCGACACATTGACCGGGCGGCCTTGGAAGGCGGGAATGCCGAAGTCGGTCAGGCGGCTGTCTTTCAGGTAGTCGGCCTGCAGCAGCAACTGCGTGTCCGCGCTGAACTTGAACTGCACCGAGCCGGCCAGCGCCTTGCGGTCCAGAAACTGCTGGTCGCGGTAGCTGTCGGCGCGCTCGATGGCGCCGGTCAGGCGGTAGGAGACGATGCTGTCCTGCGGCGCACGTGCCAGGTCAAACTCGCCCCGGCGCTGGTTCCAGCTGCCGAGGGTCAGGCCCACTTCGCTACGGTCAATGCCGGGCTTCTTGGTGATGCGGTTGATCAAACCCCCCGACGAGCCCCGGCCATACAGCACCGATGCCGGGCCCTTGAGCACTTCGACCTGCTCGACATTGGACAGGTCGCGGAAGTACAGCGCGTCATCGCGCACGCCATCGACAAACTGGTCGGCGATCGCCGAGAAGCCCCGGATCGTCACCTGGTCGCGCTGGCCATCGCCATGCGACAGGCCAATGCCGGGCACGGCCTTCAGCACGTCCTGCATCGACTGCACCGCCTGGTCTCGCATCAGCTGCTGGGGCACCACGTTCACGGTTTGAGGAATATCGCGCAAAGGCGCTTCGATCTTAGTGGCGCTTTTGGCCGTGGGCGCTGCATAGCCCACGTCCGCTGCGGTATCGGCCTGCACGCGTACTTCCTGCAAGGTTGTCTCAGCCGGCGCTTGCTGCGCCGCTGCATAGCCCGCGCACAGCAGCGCCACTGCTGCCACCACGGGTTGGGTTTTGAAAGCCATTCCTGTTCCTTTTATCGCTTTGGTATGTATTCGGTTTGGCTGTACCGCAGGGGGGAGTCCGCAGGTGGGTTGGCTACGACCGGGAAAAAGCTCGCACATCTTAAAGAACAAAATAGTTCTCATTTACATATCTTTAAGAAAGCGATACAAGGAGGCGACAAAGCCACAGAAGGCGGTTTCTGAAGGCTTGTTCAGCTTGTCTTAAGAAAAGCCTGAATCGCAGCGCCTGTGCAGGCTGCGCCCCATCGCAGTCCAGCAAGGCATGGCGATAGGCGGTGGAATCCCAGCCACAGGCAAGGGCTACCGGGGCACGGCATGGCATGCCCAGCCCTGCGCACTTGGCGCATGGAAGCCATGAAGAGGAAATAAGGACCGAGCCAGGCGCGCAGCTGCGCCCAGCGCCCGGCGATCAGCGTGGTGTCAGCTTGCTGCCGATCGCCCGCCCCGCCTGGTAGCCCATCAGGCCCGAGACACGCCCAGCCGCCTGCAGCAACTGGGGCAGCAGCTCGCCCTGCATGACGTCCGGCGTGGTGCGGTTGGCCTGGCCGCTGATGTTCATCGCCGCAACGACCTGGCCGCTGGCATTGCGGATGGGGGCTGCTATGGAGGTGAGGCCCTCTTCCAGCTCCTGGTTCAGCATGCACCAGCCCTGGGCGCGTACCTGGGCCAGCTCAGTCAGCAGCTGCGCATCGTCCTGCAGTGTGAAGCGGGTGAACAAAGTGCGGTCGCGGCTATCGAGCAATGCCTGCAACTCCTGCGGGGGAAGCTCGGCCAGCAGTACCCGGCCCAGCGAGGTCCAAAAGCTCGGCAAACGCGAGCCGATGCCCAGGTTGGTGCTCATGATCTTGTGGGTGTGTACCCGCAAAACATAGACAACATCCTGGCCATCCAGTACCGCGATCGAGCAGGACTCGTGCGTCTGCTCCACCAGCGCATCCATCACCGGCTGGGCCAGGTTCCAGACCGGCATCGACGACAAATAGGCAAAGCCCAGATCCAGTATGCGCGGCGTGAGCGCAAACAAGCGGCCCTCCACACGCACATATCCCAAGGTCTGCAAGGTCAGCAAAATGCGCCGCGCGCCCGCTCGCGTCATCCCCGTGGCCTCGGCCACTTCCGTCAAGGTCTGGCGGGGCGCTGCCGCGCCAAAGCTGCGGATGACCTCCAGCCCGCGCGCAAAGGACTGCACATAGCTGTCGCTGGGGCGGAGGGTCGGGTCTTCTTCTTTCATAGGCCGCAATCTTGGTCGTTGGCGTGGAGCGGGTCCCTGGCAATACAAAAGCAAATCGCAGGGACATCGGGTAGCGGATTATCGGGCAGTCTATAATTCTTTTAGCGAACTAATGTTCTATATACGAACATTTTTACTAAGAGCCTCACCAAGGGCCGCTGATTCCTCTGATGTAGCGCCAGCCTGCGAGTCGGCACTGCATTTGTCGCACGCGGTACAGGCACTGCTCCAGCGCAGCGCGACCATGCCGCAGCGGGATCAGCAGCCTGTTGCGACCCGTGTTCAGAACCAGGAGACAAGATGATCAACAAGATTTCGGACTCGATTGCCGAGTCCCTCAGCCGCGTCCAGGATGGCTCGACCGTGCTCATCGGCGGCTTTGGCACCGCCGGCATCCCAGCGGCCCTGATTGACGGCCTGATCGCGCAGGGTGCGCGCGACCTCACGGTGGTCAACAACAATGCCGGCAATGGCGACACGGGCCTGGCAGCCCTGCTCAAGACCGGCGCTGTGCGCAAAATCATTTGCAGCTTTCCGCGCCAGGTCGACAGCTATGTGTTTGACGAGCTCTACCGCAGCGGCAAGATCGAGCTCGAAGTGGTGCCCCAAGGCAACCTGGCCGAGCGCATGCGGGCTGCTGGTGCCGGCATTGGCGCCTTCTTCTGCCCCACCGCTTACGGCACCGAGCTGGCAGCAGGCAAGGAAACCCGCGAGATCAATGGCAAGCACTATGTGCTGGAGTACCCCATCTATGGCGATGTGGCGCTGATCAAGGCCGAGCAAGGCGACCGCTGGGGCAACCTGACCTACCGCAAGGCAGCACGCAACTTTGGCCCGGTGATGGCCACCGCTGCGAAGTACACCATTGCCACCGTGCATGAGATCGTGGAGCTGGGCCAGCTCGACCCCGAGGCCGTGGTCACCCCGGGCATCTATGTCAACCAGGTCATCCAGATCGAGCGCGTTGCCACGCAAGCCGGTGGCTTCAAAAAAGCAGCCTGAAGCAGGAGACAAGACCATGAGCTACCAAAAACGCACCAAAGACGAAGTCGCCGCCCGCGTGGCGCAAGACATCCATGACGGCGCCTACGTGAACCTGGGCATTGGCCAGCCGACGGCTGTGGCCAACCACATCCCCAAGGACCGCGAAGTCATCCTGCAGTCGGAAAACGGCATCCTGGGCATGGGCCCGGCGCCCGCCGCTGGCGAGGAAGACTATGACCTCACCAACGCCGGCAAGCAGCCCGTCAGCTTGCTGGCAGGCGGCAGCTTTTTCCACCATGCCGACAGCTTTGCGATGATGCGCGGTGGTCACCTGGACATCTGCGTGCTCGGCGCTTTCCAGGTGGCAGAGAACGGCGACCTGGCCAACTGGAGCACCGGCGAGGCCGGCGCCATTCCTGCCGTGGGCGGCGCGATGGATCTGGCCATTGGTGCCAAGCAGACCTGGGTGATGATGGACCTGCTGACCAAGCAGGGCGAGAGCAAGATCGTCAATCAATGCAGCTATCCGCTGACCGGCATTGGCTGCGTCAAGCGCATCTACACCGATGTGGCGACCATTGAGGTGACCGACCAGGGCCTCAAGCTGATCGACACCGTGGCAGGTCTGGACAAGGCCGAACTCGAAAAAATGATTGGCCTGGCCCTGCTGTAAGCGCAGCGCCGATCTGTATTCATCCAAGGAGACCAAGATGACCAACGCCTATATCTGCGACGCCGTGCGCACCCCCTTTGGCCGCTACGGCGGCGCGCTTGCTGGTGTGCGCACCGATGACCTGGGCGCCGTGCCCATCAAGGCGCTGATGGAGCGCAACCCCGGTGTGGACTGGACGGCCTTGACCGATGTGATCTACGGCTGCGCCAACCAAGCCGGTGAAGACAATCGCAATGTGGCCCGCATGTCCAGCCTGCTGGCCGGTTTGCCCATCGATGTGCCCGGCGCCACCATCAACCGCCTCTGCGGCTCGGGCCTGGATGCGGTGGGCACCGCCGCCCGCGCCATCAAGTCGGGTGAAGCGCGCCTGATGATTGCCGGTGGTGTGGAATCGATGAGCCGCGCACCCTTTGTGATGCCCAAGGCCGAGTCTGCGTTCAGCCGCAACAATGCCGTCTACGACACCACCATTGGCTGGCGCTTTGTCAACAAGCAGATGAAGGCGCTGTACGGCGTGGACTCCATGCCCGAGACGGCGGAGAACGTGGCCGACGACTTCAAGATCGAGCGCGATGCCCAGGACCGCATGGCCTTGGCCTCGCAGCAAAAGGCCGCAGCGGCCATCGCGGCCGGCCACCTGGCCCGCGAGATCGTGGCGGTGACCATTCCGCAGAAAAAGGGTGATGCGCTGGTGATCAGCCAGGACGAGCACCCCCGCGCGACCACGATTGAAGCGCTGGCCAAGCTCAAGGGCGTGGTGCGCGAAGGCGGCACCGTGACGGCCGGCAATGCTTCGGGCGTGAACGACGGCGCCTGCGCCTTGCTGCTGGCCAATGAAGAAGCCGCCCAGCAATACGGCCTGACCCCACGCGCCCGTGTGGTGGCCATGGCGACTGCCGGCGTGGCGCCGCGCATCATGGGCTTTGGCCCGGCGCCTGCCGTGCGCAAGGTGCTGACGCTGGCCGGCCTGACTTTGGCCGATATGGATGTCATCGAGCTGAACGAAGCCTTTGCCGCCCAAGGCCTGGCCGTGCTGCGCGATCTGGGCATTGCGGACGACGACCAGCGCGTCAACCAATGGGGCGGCGCGATTGCGCTGGGTCACCCGCTGGGCGCATCGGGCGCACGCCTCGCCACCACCGCCGTCAACCAGCTGCATGCACTGGGTGGCCGCTACGCGCTGTGCACCATGTGCATCGGCGTGGGCCAGGGCATTGCCGTGATCCTCGAAAAAGTCTGACACCCACTGCGGCGGCAAGCGCGGGCCTGCAAAGGCCGCGCCTTGCCCCGCATCTCCCGACACCCTCCCCCCCAAAAACACCAGTGCTGCTGCCTCGGCCACCTTGGCGCAGCCACGCCCGCGCAGCGATGCAGGGGCAATTTTGAAGGACAGAACGCCATGGCAACACAACAAATCACGACAGCGACCGGCCGTTTCAACATCGATCTGCAAGGCCCGGAAGGCGCGCCAGTGCTGGTTTTCTCCAACTCGCTGGGCACCACCTTGGACATGTGGGATGCCCAGGCACGCACCTTCAGCAGCCAGTACCGCGTGCTGCGCTATGACACCCGGGGCCACGGCGCCAGCGTGCTGACCCCTGGCCCCTACCAGTTCGCGCAACTGGGCGGCGATGTGCTGGCCATTCTGGACAGTCTGGGCATCGACCAGGCCCATTTCTGCGGTATCTCGATGGGCGGCCTCACGGGCCTGTGGCTGGGCGTGCATGCCGGCGCACGCATGCGCAGCATCACGGTAGCCAACAGCGCCGCCAAGATTGGCGCCGAAGCCGGCTGGCGCGACCGTGCCGCGCTGGTGCGTGCCAATGGCGCTGCGGCCATGCAAGCCCTGGCCGATTCATCGCCCAGCCGCTGGTTCACCGAAGGCTTTATCGCCAGCCAACCGCAGGTGGTGCAGACCGCACAGGCCTGGATTGCCGGCATTGCCCCTGAAGGCTATGCCAGCTGCTGCGAGGCCCTGGCCGTGGAAGACTTGCGTGCCGACATCGCCCGCATCCAGACCCCTACTTTGCTGATTGGCGGCAGTGCCGACCCTGTTACCACGGTGGCCGATGCCGAGGCCATGCATGCCGTCATTGCCGGTTCGGAGCTGGCGACGGTGCCGGCCTCGCACCTGTCCAATCTCGAAGTGCCCCAGGCCTTTGACCTGGCACTGGGCAGCTTTTTGCAAAAACACTGAGGCAACCGCCTCCAACCATGCAGACGGGTACCAAGAACAACAACCGCCCGCTGCAGCCCTTCCTCAACCAAGGAGACAAGCATGTCCGATGCCCATCCACGCTGGAAGCAGCGCCCTGCAGGATCGACCTGGGGCGACTTCGGCCCCGATGACCAACTGGGCCGCCTCAACCTGCTGACGGCCGCCAAGGTGCGCCAAGGCGTTGCCGAGGTACAGGAAGGCCTGCGCTTTTCGCTCAGCCTGCCGCTCGACTACCCCGGCGGCAGCGCCCTCAACCCCAACCGCAAGCCGCCCGTGCTGCGCCCCTTGCAGCGCAAGGGCCTGGTCAACTTCAACTGCCTGCTTGGCGACCTGGAGCCCGGCCGCACCGATGTGCTGTCCGACGACATGGCCGTGCTGTCGCTGCAGTATTCCACCCAGTGGGATGGCCTGGCCCATGCCGGCCAGCTGTTCGATGCCAACGGCGATGGCGTGCCCGAGCCGCTCTACTACAACGGTTTTGCTGCGGGCCGTGATGTGCTGGGGCCGCTGCTGGTCAGCGACACCGGCATGCCCACGGCCGAAAGCAGTGGCAGCACCAGCTGCGCCAAGGCGCTGGGCATCGAGGGCATGGCACAGAACGGCGTGCAAGGCCGGGGCGTGATGATGGACCTGCATGCGCACTACGGCGATGCCCGCAGCCTCATCGGTTACGACGCGTGGATGCGCGTGATCGAGGCCGACCGGCTGGAGATCGAGCCCGGCGACATGCTCTGTCTGCACACCGGCTTTGCCCAGGCCGTGCTGGCGATGCAGAAAAACCCCGACCCGGTGGTGCTGAACAACAGCTGCGCGGTGCTCAATGGCCGCGACGAGAAGCTGCTGCAGTGGATCAGCGACAGCCAGATCGCCGTGATCGCTGCCGACAACTATGCCGTCGAAGCGCACCCCGCCTTGCCCGGTGCCGACTGCTGCGCGGCGCTGCCGCTGCATGAGCACTGCCTGTTCAAGCTGGGCCTGCACCTGGGCGAGCTCTGGCACCTGACGCCACTGGCGCAGTGGCTGCGTGCCCATGGGCGCAGCCGCTTTCTGCTGACCGCCCCGCCGCTGAACCTGCCCGGCGCGATTGCCTCTCCCGTCACCCCGATTGCCACGGTCTGAGACCGGCCTTCAGAGAACCGCTTTACTGCGGCAGCAGCCCCAGGCTTGCCTGCCGCGCCCTACCCCGGAGCCACCATGCCCTACATCATTGAGACTTTCGACAAGCCCGAACATCAGGCCGTGCGCCAGGCCCACCGCCCTGCGCACCTGGACTTTCTGGCCAGCAATTCGGCACTGCTGCTGGCCTGCGGCGCTAAGCTGCAGGACGACGGCAGCGACATGGGCGGTGGCCTTTATGTGGTGGACCTGGACACGCGCGCGGCGGCCCAGGCCTTTATCGAATCCGACCCCTTCTACCAGGCTGCGCTGTTTGCCGAGGTGCGCATCACGCGCTGGCGCAAGGCCTATGTCGCCGGCCAGTGCAGCCTGTGATTTCCTCTTACGAGACCTCTATGTCCAACCCCATCGCATCCACCCCATCGACATCCGCACGCCCCCGCGTGCTCATCACCGGCGGCGGCGCCGGCATTGGTGCAGCCGCCGCGCTGCGCTGCCATGCCGATGGCTATGACCCGGTCATCATCGACCGCCAGATTGACCAGGTGCCGGCGGGCTTTGTCGCCATCCAGGCCGACCTCAGCAGCGCCGAAGACACGGCCCGCGCGCTGAACGAAGCGCTCGCTGGCGGCTCCATTACCCGCCTCGTGAACAACGTCGGCATCGTCGTGCCCAACGATGCTGCGAGCCAGACCCTGGCCGAATTCGACCTCGCCGTATCGCTGAACCTGCGCTGCGCCTTCCAGTGCATGCAGGCCTTGCTGCCCGGCATGCAAGCGGCGGGCTTTGGCCGCATCGTCAACATGTCCTCGCGCGCGGCGCTGGGCAAGGATTTGCGCACCGCTTATGCCGCCACCAAGGCCGGCCTAATAGGGATGACCCGCGTCTGGGCGCTGGAGCTGGGCCAATGGGGCATCACCGCCAATGCGATTGGCCCCGGCCCCATCCGTACCGAGCTGTTTGACAAGGCCAACCCGCCGGGCGCCGAGCGCACGCAAAAGATCATCCAGTCCGTGCCTGTCAAGCGCGTGGGCACGCCTGACGACGTGGCCCATGCCGTCGCCTACATGCTCGACGCGCGCAGCGGTTTTGTCACCGGCCAGACGCTCTATGTCTGCGGCGGCATGACCGTGGGCGTGGCCCCGGTTTAGCGCTTTCCCCCCGGCATGCCCGCCTCCACCACGGGTCTGCCCAGTTTTGATTCATCCACTGATAACAAGAGACATTGATGTCAAAAATCACCGCTTTTTTCACCGAGCTGATGCGCAAGTATCTGCCCGACCCCTTTGTGTTCGCGATCTTGCTCACCTTGCTCACCATGGTGCTGGCCTTTGCCGTGGAGAGCCGGCCCATCAACCTGGTGGTGCAGGACTGGGGCAAGGGCTTTTGGAGCCTGCTGGCCTTTACCACCCAGATGGCGGTGATTCTGGTGATGGGCTATGTGCTGGCCGCCGCGCCGGTGGTGGACCGTTTTCTGAACCGCATCGCGGCCCTGGTGAACACACCGCGCGGCGCCATCATCATGGCCACCGTCGTGGGCTGCGTGGGCAGCTACCTGAACTGGGGTTTTGGTCTGGTGATTGGCGGCATCATGGCCAAGAAGCTGGCTGTGCGCGTCAAGGGCGTGCACTACCCGCTGATCATCGCCTCGGCCTATACGGGCTTTACGATGTACAGCCTGGGGCTGTCGGCCACCATTCCGGTGCTGATCTCCACCAAGGGCCACAGCTTTGAAAAGCAGATGGGCATCATCCCGCTGAGCGAAACCATCTTCTCGCCCCACATCCTGCTGACCGCGCTGGCCGTGCTGATTGTGCTGCCGCTGATCAATGCCGCGATGCACCCCAAAGTCGGCGAGAAAGTCACCGAAATCAGCCCCGAGCTGGCCAGCAACGAAGAGGCCAAGGGCCCATCGGCTGCCAACCTGTTGGGTGATGAAAAGACCTTTGCCGGCCGCCTGAACAACAGCCGCATCCTGAGCGGGCTGATTGGCCTGACCGGCATGGCTTTTGTGGTCATGCACTTCATGCAGAACGGCAGCCTCGATCTGAACATGATCAATTTCTTCATCCTGTTCCTGGGCATCTTGCTGCTGGGCACGCCGATGAAGTACGTGGAAAAGGTCAATGAAGGCGTCAAGACCATTGGCGGCATCATTCTGCAGTTCCCGTTCTACGCCGGCATCATGGCAATCATGCATGCATCGGGCCTGGTCGAATCGATCGCCCATGTGTTCGTCAGCTTCTCTACCGCCCAGACCCTGCCGCTGTGGGGCCTGGTGAGCTCCTTCTTCATCAACTTCTTCGCTCCATCCGGTGGCGGCCACTGGGTGCTGCAGGGCCCCTTCATGATCGAAGCGGCCAAGACCCTGGGCGCATCGCAGGCCCACACTGCCATGTCGGTGATGCTGGGCAATGGCTGGAACGATCTCGTGCAGCCTTTCTGGATCCTGCCAGCGCTGGCGCTGTCCAAGCTCAAACTCAAGGACATCATGGGCTACACCGTGGTCTCGATGTTCGTCGTAGGAGCGATCTATATCGGCTCCTCCCTGTTCTGGCCTTGAACGCCGCCAACACAACCCTTGATACGTCGTTGCCAAGCCTTGTCGTACGTTTGTACTGCCTGCGGCTTGACGCCTAGTCTCAACCGCAAACCTGCGGTTTGCTGGGCCGTGTTAGCGGCTCATAGCCGCAGCGGACCAACCCTTTCATCCCCCTCCGGCTGTCACGCGAGACCTAACAAGCACTGACAAAACAAGTGCCAGCCTTTTCACTTTGCTTTGGAGAAACCCATGAACACCATCCGCCTCAACGCCCGCCGCACCGTGCTGCAAGCCATCGCCGCTGCCAGCCTGGGTGCAGCGCTGATGCCGGCCGCCTATGCGGCTGAGGCCTTCCCCAACAAGCCCATCACCCTGGTCGTGCCCTTTGTCGCCGGTGGCACCACCGACATCCTGGCCCGCATCGTCGGCCAGTCGCTGGGCGAGGAGCTGGGCCAGCCGGTCATCATCGACAACCGCGCCGGTGCCGGCGGCAATATCGGTGGCCAGTTTGCCGCGCGTGCGCCCGCTGATGGCTACACCATCTTCATGGGCACCGTGGGCACCCACGCGATCAATGAATGGCTGTACAAGAAGATGCCTTTCAACCCCACCAAGGACTTTGCACCGCTGACCCGCGTGGCCAATGTTCCCAACCTGCTGGTGGCCAACCCGGCGCAGCCTTTCAAGAACGTCAAGGAGCTGATCAGCTACGCCCAGGCCCACCCCGGCCAGGTGAACTTTGGCTCCTCGGGCAGCGGCAGCTCCATCCACCTGTCGGGTGAGCTGTTCAAGATGATGGCCAAGGTCGACATGGTCCACATCCCCTACAAGGGCAGCGCGCCGGCGGTGACCGACCTGCTGGGCAACCAGATCGCCATCATGTTCGACAACATGCCCTCTGCGATTCAGCATGTGCGTTCTGGCAAGCTGCGCCCGCTGGCGGTGACCACCGCTAAGCGCTCGCCCGAGCTGCCCGATGTGCCGACCATTGCCGAAGCAGGCGTGCCCGGCTACGAGGCCACCTCCTGGTTTGGCCTGTTCGCCCCCACCAAGACGCCCGCCGATGTGCAGGTCAAGTTGCATGCCGCCATCATCAAGGTGTTGCAAAAGCCTGACGTGATCAAAAAAATTGGCGACCAGGGCGGCGAAGTGGTGACCGAATCGCAGGCCGAATTTGGCAAGTTCATCGCTGCTGAAAACGAAAAGTGGAAGCAAGTGGTGAAGACCTCGGGTGCAACCGCAGGCTAATCCACAGCCCAAGCGCAAAGCAAAGCCGCCGATCCTGGAAGCCCAGGACCGGCGGCTTTTTCTATACAGCGTGACTAGCGGATCAGACGCCGATCGGGCCGCCGTCCGCCTTCTGGATCACCACGGTCGAGGAGCGTGGGCGCACCTTGCTATCGGGCGTGCGGGTGGCATCGGCCGTGCCATAGGCGGGCCAGTTCACCGGGTGCTGGATGTTGAGGAAGATGCTGGTGTGGTCAGGGGTATAGGCAAAGCCGGTGATCTCGGCCTCGTTCGGGCCGACAAAGAAGCGGCGCAGCTCGGCCTGGTTGCCGGCATTGATGACCGGGCCGGTGCCCTTGGCATCCTTCAAGGCGCCAGGCACCACGGCCAGCATCTGGTCGTTGGTGGCTTTGGCAACGGCGTTGTTGCGGCCACCATCGATGCCGTTGTCGGTTTGGATCCACAGAATGCCGCGGTCATCGAAAGCAATGCCATCGGGGCTGGCGAGCTGGTTCAGCTCGGTCAGGCCCGAGCGGTTGGTGTCAGCGTTGGAGGCGGCATCCGAGCCAAAGACAAAGATGTCCCAACGGAAGGTGTTGGCACCGGCATCGTCGTGCCAGCGGACGATATGGCCGTTGACGTTGTTCAGGCGCGGGTTGGCTGCATTGGTGCCACGCTCGGCATTGCGGCTGGTGTTGTTGGTCAAGGTCAGGTAGACATCGCCATTGCTGGGGTGCACAGCGGTCCACTCAGGGCGGTCCATCGGCGTGGCACCCACAAAGTCTGCTGCGCCACGGGTGTTGATCAGGATCGCATCGATATTTCCAAAGGCCTCGCCCAGGCTGCGGCCGTCCTTGCCCTTGGTGGCGGGGGTCAGCGCCAGCCATTCGCCCTTGCCTTCGGCATCAAAGCGCGCCACGTACAAGGTGCCCTTGTCCAGGTACTTGTTGCCCACGGCGATGCGGTCGCTGCGCGCGGCATCCTTGGGGTCCCACAGCGCTTCGGACACAAAGCGGTAGATGTACTCAAAGCGGGAATCATCGCCGCTGTAGAAGGCCAGTGGCTTGCCCGCGACCGGGATGCCGTAGGCAGCGCCCTCGTGGGCAAAGCGGCCCATGGCGGTGCGCTTGGTCGCCGTGCTGCTGGGGTCGTAGGGGTCGATCTCGACCAGGTAGCCAAAGCCGTTGACCTCGTTGCGCCAGTCCTGCAGGCCATCGGCGCCAGTGGCGGTGATGTTGAAGCGGGCAAATTCACCTTGCTGCTCGCTCGCATCGCCGGCGGCCGTTTCCCACTGGTAGCGGCCCAGCTTGGCCTGCACGCCCACCCGCTTTTGCGCGGCGGTTTGCTCGCCGGTGTTGACAAAGCAGGCGGCCCAGTTTTCTTCGGCCGTGATGTACGTGCCCCAAGGGGTGGTGCCATTGCCGCAGTTGTTGTTGGTGCCGCGCACCTGGCTGCCCGTGGTGGAAAACGGCGTCTTGACCCAATCGGTTCCTGCGACCGGACCGGACAGGTTCATCGGCGTGGCCGAGGTGAAGCGGCGGTTGTAGCGCGAGTTCTGGATGATCTCCCACTTGCTGCCCTCCTTGCGAACATGCATCACAGCGACGCCATGGGCATTGACCTCTTTGCGCACTTCTTCTGCGGGGCGCTTGCCATCGACCGAGGTGGGGCCGTTCGGGTGCAAAGCCTTTTCGTCGATGTACTCGTGGTTGACGACCAGCAGGCCTTCGCTGGAGCTGCCGGCCAGCGGGAAGTAGTGCATGCCGTCATGGTGCATGCCGGTGGAGTGCAGCAGGTCTTGCGAGGTGTTGCGGCCTTCATTGCTCCAGGGTGCTGCCTGGTCGTTGAGCGGCGTGCCCCAGGCACCGATGACCGAGGCCACATAGCCTGCGGGCACCACGCAGGCATCCGTCATCGAATTGGGCAGCGAGGCAAAGCCCAGCTTGACGGCCTTGTCGTCATCGCCATCACTGCCGCCACCGCAGGCAGAGATGCTGGCACCGGCAAACAGCGCCAGGGCCGAGCCCAGGCTGCCGCGCATCACCAGACGGCGCGACATATTCGCTTCAAGAATGGTGCTGAAAGGGGTGTTGCCATCCGTGTTACGGACGACTTTGTCGGAAATGGATTTGCTCATCGCTTCGACTCTCCAGATTATTGAACCACCGTAGGGAAGGCCCAGTCTAGAAAGCAGCGATGCGATTTTTGTGAATCTCCGATGACGTCACGCCTCTGTCATGGACGCGATAAGTTTGTGCGTTATAAGGCGCGCCACGCCCGCACAAACTGCGAATCAATCCAAGCGGTAGCGGTGTTGCAAAGACTGGTCCAGACCGAATTCGACCAGCAGCTGCTGCAGCCGCTCGGCCGCCGCGCGTTTTTTCTGGCCGGTGTATTTGGCGAGGATCAGCTCGTTCTTCATGCTGTGCTCCCAGCCGACCAGCTCGGTCACAGTGACCTGGTAGCCCTGGCTTTCCAGGTAGAGGCAGCGCAGCACATTGGTGATCTGGCTGCCCATTTCGCGGGTGTGGATGGGGTGGCGCCACAGCTCGGCCAAGGGGGTGCGCGCGAGGTTCATAGCCTTGTTTTGGCGCAGACAGGCCGCCACCTCAGCTTGGCAGCAAGGCACCAGCACCATGGCGCGGGCCCGCTTTTCCAGACCAAAGGCGATGGCATCATCGGTGGCGGTATCGCAGGCATGCAGCGCAGTGACCACATCAAAGCGCTCGGGCACGGCATCGGTTCGGGTGGAATCGGCGACCGACATGTTGAGGAACGACATGCGGTCAAAACCCAGATCGGCCGCCAGCTGCTGCGAGGCCTCGACCAGCGGCGCACGGGTTTCGATACCGTAGATATGACCACGGCCCAGGTTCTTGAAGAACAGGTCGTAGAGGATAAAACCCAGGTAGGACTTGCCGGCGCCATGGTCGGCGAGGCTGACCGGGTGGTCCTGCGCAGCCAGCTCGGTCAGCAAGGGCTCGATGAACTGGTAGAGGTGGTAGACCTGCTTGAGCTTGCGGCGCGAATCCTGGTTGAGCTTGCCATCGCGCGTGAGAATGTGCAGCGCCTTGAGCAGGTCGATCGACTGGCCGGGCTTGAGCTCCAGCTGCTGAGCGACATCGGGGGCGGCGGGCTTGGGGGTGCTACGCCCTGCGGCGCGCGGTGCTTTCATCGTCTTCATTCCTTGGCCTTGTCGCCAGCAGCGGCTTGGTGTGGGAAGGGGCAACGCGGGCCCACGCCCAGGTCCAGCCAGCCTTCGAGGCCCAGCGCATCCAGCGTTTCCATGTTCTTTTCGTAGATCGCATCCGCTTCGGGGAAGGCTTCTACCGCCTTGTCGATGCTTTCTTCGCGCAGCAGGTGCAGGATGGGGTATGGCGCGCGGTTGGTGCAGTTGGTCACATCATCGACGGTGGTGCCCTCGAACTGGAACAGCGGGTGGAACGAGGCCACCTGCAAGATGCCGCCCAGGTCCAGCTCATCGATCATTTCGTCGGCGATTTCGAGGAAATCATTGAAATCCAGAAAGTCATGCAGCGCCTGCGGCAGGATCAGCAAGGTGGTATCGCGCTTGTCCGGGTTGGCTTCCGCCAGCGCTTCCAGCTCGCGGTGCAGATCATGCGCCACCGTTTCGGCATCCTGCGCATCGCTCACCACATAGTGGATCTGGTCCTTGACATGCACGCCCTTGGCAAAGGGGCAGAGGTTCAAGCCGATAACGGCCTTTTCCAGCCAGTTCACGGTGTCGGCAATCACCATCTCGTGCAGGGGCTCATCCGCAGACGCGGGCGCAGCATGGGTATCGGTCATCGTGGGGCTTTCTGGTGGAGTTATCGGTGGCCAGCGTGGGCGGTCTGCGGGCCCTTACCCTGCAAAGGGGTGGGCGCTGGGCGCCATGGCGGCGCGGGGCCACGGGCGGGCAGAGGCTGACGCTGGGCCTGCCATTGTAGCGAGGCTGGCTTGGCCAGTGCCTGCGCTAAGCCATGTAGGCAATGCAGAAGCCCGGTATTCAGGGAACGAGGACGCGTTGGCCCGTCAGGCGCTCATGCTCCCGCAGTGCATAGCGGTCTGTCATGCCGGCGATGAAATCGGCCACCACCCGGGCACAAGCGACGGGCTCCAGACCGGCAGCACGGCTGGCATAGCGCGGCTTCATCTGGGCCGGGTCGGCCAGGTAGATGGCAAACAGCTCGCGCACAACGACCTTGGCCTGGTCCGTGGTCCGCACTACCTGCGGATGGCGGTACAGATTCTTGAACAAAAAACGTTTGAGCTCGGCCGACTCCGCCGCCATCGTGCTGCTGAAACCGACCAAAGCGGGCAGCTGGCGCACGGCATCCACATCGGCTGGCTGCGCAGCCTGCAAGCCGGCGCTGGTGTGGCGGATCACGTCGTAAATCTGCTCGCTGAGCATGCGGCGCGTGGCCTCGTACAGCCATTTGCGCCGCCACTGCGGCTCTTGCAGCTGCGGGTATTCGGCCAGCGCTTGCTGCGCATAGCGGGCAAACAGCGGTATCTCCAGCAACTGTTCCAGGCTGATGAGGCCCGAGCGCACGCCGTCATCGGCATCGTGGGCGTTGTAGGCAATCTCATCGGCCAGATTGGCCAGCTGGGCTTCCAAGCCGGGTTGCCGGCCCAGCAGAAAACGCTGACCTACGCCGCCGGGCTCGCGCTGCTCCAGCAGCCGGGCATGCCGGGCGGAGCAGTGTTTGAGGATTCCTTCGCGGGTCTCAAAGCAGAGATTCAGACCGCTGTAATCGGGGTAGCGTTCTTCCAGCGTATCGACCACACGCAGGCTCTGCATATTGTGCTCAAAGCCGCCAAAGTCCTGCATGCAGTCATTGAGCACATCCTGGCCTGCATGGCCAAAGGGCGTGTGGCCTAGATCGTGCGCGAGGCAGATGGCTTCGGTCAGGTCTTCATTGATGCGCAGCGCCCGGGCCACCGAGCGGCCCAGCTGCGCCACCTCGATGGAATGCGTGAGGCGGGTGCGGAACAGGTCGCCCTCGTGGTTCAAAAAGACCTGGGTTTTGTAAACCAAGCGGCGAAACGCGGTGGAGTGAACAATCCGGTCACGGTCACGCTGGAAGGCGCTGCGCGTGGGCGCCGCCTCTTGTGCATGCAGACGGCCCTGGCTGCGGTGCGAGAAGCAGGCATAGGGCGCGAGGCCCAGCTCGGTCCAGATCTGCTGGGGCTCGGCCGGCTGCATCAAGGGCGCATGCATGTCCATGCCATCAGGCCTGCGCAGGCTCGGCGCAGCAAAGGTCGATGACCTCGCGTACCAGTGCATCCGGCGCCTCGCGCACCACGGCCTTGCCGGGTCCATCGATCAGCACAAAGCGGATCGCACCGGCCTGGGATTTCTTGTCGTGCCGCATCAGTTCCAGGTAGCGACCGGCGTTGTCATCGGCATCCAAAATGGCGCCGCGCACTGGCAGGCCCGCACGGGCAATCAGCTGGCGCAGGCGCTGCACAAAAGCGGCATCCACCAGGCCCAGACGCTGGGACAGCTCGGCGGCCATCACCATGCCGGCCCCCACGCCTTCGCCATGCAACCAGACGCCGTAGCCCATGCCGGCCTCGATCGCATGGCCAAAGGTATGGCCAAAATTCAGAATGGCGCGCAGGTCTGCCTCGCGCTCGTCCTTGGACACCACATCGGCCTTGATCTCACAGCTGCGGCGCACGGCATGGGCCAGCGCCCGCTTGTCGCCGGCGATCAGCGCAGGCATCTCGGCCTCCAGCCAATCCATAAACGCCATATCGGCAATCGGGCCGTACTTGATAACTTCGGCCAGGCCGGCGCTCAACTCGCGCGCGGGCAAGGTGTCAAAGCTGTCCAGGTCACAGACCACCAGCTGCGGCTGGTAGAAGGCGCCGATCATGTTCTTGCCCAGCGGATGGTTGATGCCGGTTTTGCCGCCGACAGAAGAATCCACCTGCGACAGCAAGGTGGTGGGCACCTGCACAAAGGGCACGCCGCGCATAAAGCTGGCAGCGGCAAAGCCGGTCATATCGCCGACAACCCCGCCACCCAGCGCAAACAGCACTGTTTTGCGATCGGCGCCGTTGTGCATCAGCGCATCAAAAATGCCTTGCAAGGTCGTCCAGTTTTTGTGCGCCTCACCATCAGGCAACACCACCAGTTCCACCTTGGGGTAGTGGGGTGCCAGCGCGGCCTGCAGCTGACGGGCGTAGAGCGGCGCCACCGTGTCGTTGCTGACGATCAGCGCCTGCGAGGCCTTGGGGCAATGCGCGAATGTCTCCGCTTGGGCGAGCAAGCCAGATGCAATCAGGATGGGGTAGGAGCGGTCGCCCAGATCAATATGAACAGTGTCGGTCACAGGTGTTTGCGTCGGGAAGTTGTACGGTGTCGCCGGCCTATTATCGGGGACTTGCTGCAGAGCCTGCGCTTGTAGGCGATAGCTCCGGCACCAGGCCAGCCAGCTCGGCCTGCATGCTGACCTTGCGCATGACCTGGCCGGTGCCGCAGCGCAAGGTGTCGATGCGGTAGTGCGCCGTCTCTTCATACAAGGCGGCGCGTACGGCCAGCAGGTCCTTGAGGCGCTTGAGCGTGTCATCGCCTTGCAGCAGGGGGCGGCCGGTATCGTTGCGCAGGCGCCGGGCGATGTCTTCCGGGCTGGATTGCAGGTAAAACACCGTTGTGTGGGCATGCAGCACCGCGCGGTTCTCGGGCCGCAGCACCGCACCGCCACCAGTGGACAGAATGCAGGCCCGCTCACGTGTCGCCAAGGTCGCAATCACCTGGGCCTCCACATCGCGGAAGGCCTGCTCGCCATGGGCCGAGAAATACTCCTTGATCGAGCAGCCCAGCTGCGCCTCGATCACATGGTCGGAGTCAACAAAATCCACACCCCAAAGGCGTGCCAGCTGCCGACCAATGGTGGATTTCCCACTGCCGGGCAGCCCAATCAAACACACGGAAGGTGCCATCGCGCTACATCCTGAAAACGGACTGCACATGATAGCGGCAATGGCGGGCATAAAAAAACCTCCGGCGCGCCGGAGGTTTTTTGGGCTAGACCCTGGTAGGTCTACAGCTGATTGATCACGGCGTCGTTTCGGGCGTCGTTGGTGTAGCTGGTGTGCAAGTGTCCTCAGTGTCCGTGATGCGGAAGGTCACTTCGCGGGTCACCGAGTTGGCCGAGTTCTTCGCAGTCACAAACATGCGGTAGGTCGCTACTTGCGCGCAGGTCAGTGGCGAGCCGGAGGCAACACGGCCGGTCGAGCCTTGGCCCACCAATTGCATCCAAGCAGGTGCACCTTCCAGAACCCAAGTCACATTGTCACCAGTGGCTGAGAAGGAGTAGGTGTAAGAGGTACCTACATCCATCGATGCGATTTCGCAAGGCGATGCCGACGAACCGGTACAACCGTTAATGGTGAAGGCAACAGGATTGTCAGGCAGGTTGCCCACAATGGTCAGCACCAAGGTCTGGCGCGTGGTGGCGCCATTGGCGTCACGCACATTGAGCACCACGGTGTACTGGCCAGGGCCCTTGACATTCGGCGTACCCGAGATGAGGCCATCGGAGCTCAGACGCAAACCGGTGGGCAGAATCGAGGTCGTAGACCACAGGAACGGAGCCACACCACCTTCAGCAATCAAAGCATGAACATAAGGCTCAGCGTTCTGAACGGTCTGCGCCAATTCCGATTCGGGAATGCTCAGCGGGGTGGACGCAATCGCATGCACAACAGGAATCACAGCGTATTGCGTGATGGGATCCTGAATACCGTTGGACACATCGTTGTCAGCGCGGTCCACGGTCAAACGCAGCAACAGGGAGCCAGATGCTGGGCCGCTGGCTACCGAGAACTGACCCACACCGTTGACGGTATTGATCTGCATGGAGCCGCCGTTGGTCTGGCCGTTGGCCAACAGCTTGGCGCCATCGGAGGCGGCGTTGGGCACAATGCTGACCTGCAGGTTAGCATTTCCGGCGCTGCTTACTGGCTGGTCATTGTCGTTTTTGAGGATAGCCTGCACCACCACGCTGTTGGGGATGTTATTCAGGTTGTCACGCGAGCCGACATAGGCGGTCTGCTTGGTCAAGGTGACCGTTGCAGGCGTTGCCGTGCTGCCGCCGCCTACCTTGATGGTCGCACGGTCAGTGTAGACCTTGCTGTCGCGCGGATCAGTCACGCTGCACTGCACGGCTACTTCACCGGCGATGTCGTGCGAGATGATGTGGAAGGAAGCACCACCGGCATTGGATCCCAGGGTGATGCTGCGGTAGGAGCCTGGCACTTTGACCGTCTCGCCATTGATGGTGACATCCTGCGTGTGGGCGTCATCACCATCCAGGTAATACAGACCACCGGAGTCCAGTCCGGAGGTGATGTTGCAGGAGAAGGCACCATCCGCCTGGTTAGGAATGGGGCTGCCGCCCGCATTGGCCTGGATGTAGAGGGTGGACATATAGGGGTAGTAGTCGCCATTCCCATAGCCCGGCAAGCTCGCAGCCACATTCACCGGCACCGTTGTCTTGGCGGCCGTCAGCTTGATGCTGTACTGCAGCTGCGACTCACCGCCGCTGCCACCACCACCACCGCAGGCCGCCAACAACAGCGGCGCAACCAGCACCAAGGGCTTCAACAAATTTCTCATAACTCTCCCTGTCTATCTTAATTAACGCATTTCACCGCGGTCAGAAATCATCTTCGGCGTAATGAACACCAGCATTTCGCGCTTTTCCGATTCTCGAACATTGCTCTTGAACAGGTTGCCCAGCACTGGGACATCGCCCAACAAAGGAATTTTATTGGTGGTCGATGTCTCCGAAAGCTCGAAAATGCCGCCAATCACCACGGTCCCGCCATTCTCCACCAAGACCTGGGTCTTGATGTGCTTCGTATCGATGGCCGGACCTGCTGTCGTATTGGCACCTTGGGAATCCTTGGAGACATCCAGGTCCAAAATGATGCTGCCTTCGGGCGTGATTTGGGGCACCACTTCCAGCTTCAGCACCGCTTTCTTGAATTCGACGGTAGTGGCACCATTCTGGGCCGAGCTAGAGTAAGGAATTTCCGTGCCCTGTTCGATCAGCGCCTTGGTCTGGTCCGCTGTAATCAGGCGCGGACTCGAGACAATCTTCCCCTTGCCGTCCGCTTCCATCGCCGACAACTCCAACGCCAAGAAACGATTGGCGGCTGAGTTGAAAATGGACAGTGCAAAGGAGCCACTGCCGCCACCGGTGGAAAGCACCGCAGGCAAATTGACAAAATTGCCGGTAGAGGTGTTGGTACCACCCATACCCGTGGTGCCCACCGCATTGTCATAACTGGTGCCAAAGCCCACCCGGTTGCCACCGCCGACGCTGTAGCCGCCATCGCCGCCACTGGCAGCGCGCATGTCACCGCCACCCAGACGCACACCCAGTGCACGACCAAAAGTATCTCGGGCCTCGACAATCCGCGCTTCGATCAGCACCTGGCGCACAGGGATGTCCAAGGTCACCAACAAGCGTCGCAGTTCCTCCAGCTTGGCAGGAATATCCGTCACAAACAACTGGTTGGTACGGGGCTCAGCAATGGCCGACCCGCGCGCCGTCAGAAAGCGACTTTGGGTGCCGCCAGTACCACCACCGCTACCAGAAGTGGTCGTAATCTGCTTGAGCAGCTCCGTCGCCTTGGCGTAGTTGAGCTGGAAAGCCTGGGTTTGCAGAGGGACCTTTTCCTCGAGCTTGGCAACCGCATCGAAGTCCTTCTGGATGCGTTCGTCAATTTCGTCTTTGGGCGCAATCCACAGCACGGTGCCGGACTTGCGCATGCCCAAACCCTTCGCGTCCAGAATGATCTGCAAGGCCTGGTCCCAGGGAACATCCTTCAATCGCAAGGTCAGCGCACCATTGACGGTGTCTGAAGTGACGATATTGAAGTTGGTGAAATCTGCAATCACCTGCAAGAGGGAGCGCACCTCGATGTTCTGGAAGCTCAGCGAAAGCTTTTCGCCGGTGAAGCTACCGGAAGATCCCAGCTTGTTCGGGTCGGTCTTGCGCTGGCGCACTTCGACCACAAACTGGTTGTCGCTCTGGTAGGCGCTGTGCTCCCACTCACCGGTATTTTTCAGCTGCACAAAGACGGTGCTGCCGGCTTGGCGCGCCGAGATCATGCCGACGGGCGTGCCGAAGTCGGCCACATCCAGCTTGCGGCGCAGGGCTTCAGGCAGCAAGGTGTGCTGCAGCTCCAAGGTCAGGCCATCGCCCTGTTTGGAGATATTCACGCCCACCTTGTTATTGGGCAAGCTGATGACCAAACGCCCTGCCCCATCGGAGCCCCGGCGGAAATCCAGGTCGGACAGGGGCTGCGAATAGTTGTTGCCATCTTCGGCAAACTGCGTGTTTTGCGCATTGGCGCTAGGCACGGCCTTGGCGGCAGGCTCCAGCGCCACCAGCAGGTCACTGCCGCTGATCTCGGTCTTGTAGCTGGTGCTTTCCTTCAGGTTCAGCACCACACGGGCCTTGGTGTCGGTTTCCACAACATTCAAGGAGCGCAGATTGCCCTGGTTGAGCTCCACCCGATTGCTCGGCATGGCGCTTTTGAATCCTGGCAGGTCCAGCACCACGCGTGCGGGCGATTGGATGCTGAAGGTCTCGGGCAAGACCAGCGGCGCGCCGTCAGTCTCGATCTTGACCAGCTCAACGCCATCACGCACCAGGGTCGACACCTTGTTGATACGCCCTTGCGCCAGCGCCCAGGATGGCAGCAGCATGGCCATCAAAGGGATTAGTACGCTGAATTTCTTCATTTTTTGGCCTCCTGCAGCTCAAGCACTGCATCTCTCTCTATCCATTCACCCACACCATCTTGCACAATCTCCCGCAGGGTGATCGCGCTGTCGCTGATGCTTTTTATCTTTCCGTAGTTCTGGCCCATGTACATGCCTTTGCTGACCTGGTAGATCAGGCTATCGGCTTTGACCAGGGCGACGTCCTGCGCGCCTTTTTTCAAGAAGCCCACCATGGAAATGGTGTCGAGCGGCAAGGACTCCAGCTGCTCTTTGCGCCGTGCCCGCTCAGGCGCCACCAGCGCGTCGGAGATGGTCGCAGGCGCACTCGCACTGCCGCCCAACAACGCGGCCAAGCGCTCCTTGCTGAACGGGTCGAGCGTGGCACTGGCCAGGTAGCCCTGTGGCACAAACTCCTTGGGTGCTGTGATTGGCTTGACCGAAGGGCGGGTGCTCGCCTGCTCCTGCTGCATCCACTGCTGCAGGTCATCGCCTTCGTCGCTGCAGGCTGCGAGCAGCGACACCGCCAGCGCAGCCCCTATCCATTTAGACAAAGTATGCATATCCCACCCTACTTCTTCCCTTTTTGTTTGGACTTCGCAGCTTGCTGCTCTTGGAGTTCTTGCGGATCCAAATAGCGGAAGGTTCTGGCGGTGGCATTCAAAGCCAACGTAGCGCTGTCCTTGTTGGCCGGCGCCAAAGCGATATTGTTCAAAGTCACGATCCGCGAAAGGTTAGCCACGTCCGCCGCAAAAAAGCCGATGTCGTGGTACTTGCCATTGACCTTCAAGGTAATCGGCAACTCGGCGTAGTAGTCCCTCACCACCGTCTGGCCTGGCTTGAACAGGTCAAACTGCAGGCTGCGGCCAATGCCCGCCTGGTTGATATCGGATAGCAGGGCCGCCATTTCCGCCTTGCTGGGAAGCTGCTTCTCCAGCTGGGTCACGTACTGCAAGACCTGTTCACGCTGTTTGCGCAGTGCATCCAGATTGACTGCCTTGCGCATGCGCGTCTTGTAGTCCTCCTTGAGCTTGAGCTCTTGCGCCTGCGAAGCGGTCAGCTCATCTTCAAAGTTGCTCAAATAGGCATACCAGCCCAAGCCAATCACTAAGGCTGCAATAAAAACCAAAAGGACTGCACGCGGTGCAGCCGGCCAAACCGATGGATCCTTGGGGTCCAGGTTCTGAAATTGGCGCTGAAAGCCTTTCAGCGCCTCTCCCGCTTGTATGTTCTTTTTCGTTGCCATGGTCGCCCTTACTTTTTCAGACCTTGCGCGTTGTTGGCCTGCTGCTCCACATCGCTGGAGCGCACCAGTCCAAAACGCAGGTTGAATCCCGCGACCCGTTTTCTCTCCTTGGCATTGATCTGGGTGGTCGTACCGACCACCTCGACCAGCTCGGGCTTGGACAGCCAGGGCGTCTTGGTCGCCAGGCTGTTGAGCAGTTCGGACACGCGCTCGTTCGATTGGGCAATGCCCTGGATCTGCACGGTCTGCTCTTGCTGCTTGAGGCTCTCGATATAGACGCCATCGGGCAGCTGCAGCACCAGCTCATTGAGCAAATGCACCGGCAGGTTGCGGTCGGACTGCAAGTCCTCCACGGCCTTTTGCCGCGCCTTCAGCGCGGCAATCTCTGCGTCGATCTTGGCCACATCGGCGATCTTCACATCCAGCGCCTTGATCTCACGGGTCAGCAGCGCGTTGCGCCCCGCCTGCAGGTCAATCTTGTACTGGTAGAACATGTAGACAGCGCCACAGGCCAACGCACCCACCAGGGCAGCGGCCACCATCGATGCCTGGAAACTCTCTTTGCGCTTTTTGCGCGCCGCTTCGCGGTGCGGAAGCAGATTGATCAAGATCATGCTGCATACCTCCGCAGCGCCAGACCACAGGCCGTAAGATAGGTGGTGAAGTCCTTGCTTTTGCTGCGCGAGCGCACCGCCGCATCCATCACCATGTCTTCAAACGGATTGGCGGCCGACGCGGCAAAGCCGGTGGCATCAATCACGGCATCTGTCAGGCCGCTGAGCACGGCCGAGCCGCCGGCCAGCAGGATGTGGTCAATGCGGTTGTGCGGGGTGCTGGTGAAGAAGAACTGCAAAGCGCGGTTGATCTCCTGCCCGATGCTTTCCACAAAGGGGCGCAGCACCACTTGCTTGTAGTCTGCGGGGAGGTCATTGCCGCGCTTTTTCTGCTCGGCTTCTTCTTGCGAGAAGCCATACTGGCGCATGATCATCTGGGTGAGCTGACCGCCATTGAAGGACTGGTCACGCTCATAGATCACCTGATTGTTGTGGATGATCTGCAGGAAAGACGCACTGCCGCCAATCTCGAAGATGGCGATAAATGCGTCCTTGCCCTTGCTGGGCATATTACCGATCAGGCGCCGTGCTGCCAGTGCCGTGGCATTGGATTCGATCTCCAGCACCACCGGCTTGAGTCCAGCCGCCTCGGCCAGACCTTGGCGGTCTTGCACGGTTTCCTTGCGCGCGGCCGCGATCAGCACATCGACATCGCCTACCGAGTTGGCAGAGGGGCCGATAACGTAGAAGTCCAAGTTCACCTCGTCGAGGGAAAATGGTATGTATTGGTTAGCTTCTGATTCAACTTGAAACTCCATCTCCAGCTCCGAGAGCCCCGATGGCAGCACGATTTTCTTTTGAATCACGGCGGAAAGCGGCAAAGCCAGCGCTGCTTGCTTGGTGCGCGTCCCACTTTTTTTGACCAGGCGGCGCAAGGAATCGGCCACCTCGTCAAAGCGCTCAATGCCTGACTCAGTCACCCAGCCAGGCTCCAGCAGCTCTTGTGCACAGCGCTCAACAATGTATTGACCGCTGCCACTCCTCCCCAGTTCTACCAACTTGATGCTCGACGCGCTCACATCTATCCCCAAGAGGCTAGACGGCTGGCGTCGGAACAAAGATCCCATTGAGACCAAGATGGGCTCCTCCCTAATTTGCTCTATATTGAGCTACAAAACTTAACACCCCCTATGAATGCTATCAGCAAGATAGTCGTGCAGCAAAGAACCGCCTGCACCCAGAGCCAATTCGTTGTCAAAACAATACGATACAAGGGATACATTGGACGCAGCATGACATTTGTCACAAGCTAAATCAAAACCGGCGCGAACCCCATGCAAAGCGGCCGCGTGATAGCATCCGCTGCTTATGCAAGCTCCTCTCGACGGTCTGACCCCATGAATCCAGACGCTCCGATCTCGCGCAGAACGCCTGAGAAATCTCCCGCCAAGTCTCCCAAGCAACCCAAACCATCGCGCTTCACCACCAAGATGCTGAAGTTCTTTGGCTGGTTGCTGGCCTTGCTGGTTGCGGGCGGCATTGCCGGTGCTGCGGTCATCGCCGTGGGCTTGGCCATGGCCTACCCCAATCTGCCCGATGTGTCGGAACTGGCCGACTACCGTCCCAAGCTGCCGATGCGCGTCTACTCCTCCGAAGGCGCTTTGCTGGGTGAATTTGGCGAAGAACGCCGCAATTTGACGCCGATCGGCGAAATTCCCAAGGTGATGGTGGACGCGGTACTGGCCATCGAGGACACGCGCTTTTTTGAACACAGCGGTGTGGACTACAAGGGCATGGCGCGTGCGTTGCTCGCCAACCTGGGACGCGAAAAGGCCCAGGGTGCTTCGACGATCACGATGCAGGTGGCCCGCAATGTCTATCTATCATCTGAAAAAACCTATACCCGCAAGATATATGAGATCCTACTGACCCTCAAGCTGGAGCACGCCCTGAGCAAGAATCAGATTCTGGAAATCTATATGAACCAGATCTATTTAGGTAACCGTGCTTATGGCTTCTCGGCGGCTGCAGAGACCTACTTTGGCAAACCGCTCAAGGATGTCACGGTGGCAGAAGCTGCCATGCTGGCGGGCCTGCCCAAGGCACCTTCGGCCTACAACCCCATCAGCAACCCCAAGCGCGCCCGCATTCGCCAGCTCTACATCATTGACCGGATGGAGGAGAACCACTTCATCACGCCCGCCCAGGCCAGCCAGGCGCGCGAGGAACCGCTGAAGATCCGGTCCAGCTATGCGGACAATCGGGTGCATGCCGAGTACGTGGCCGAAATGGCGCGCCAGCTGATCTTTGCCCAGTACGGCAGCGAAGCCTATACCCGAGGCCTCAACGTCTACACCACCCTGATCGCCAGCGACCAGGAAACCGCCTACGATGCACTGCGCAAAGGCATCATGGACTATGAAAAGCGCCAGCACTACCGCGGCCCTGAGAAATTCATCACCCTGCCGGCCGCCGGCCAGGAGCGTGATGAGGCCATCGACGAAGTGCTCGCCCAGCACTCGGACAACGGCAACATCCTGTCCGCCGTGGTGCTCGAGGCAGCGCCACGCAAGGTGGTGGTCATCCGCGCCGATGGCGATCCGATCGAGATCACCGGCGATGGCCTCAAACCGGTGCAATCGGGCCTGAGCGACAAGGCCCCGCCCAACACCAAACTGCGCCCGGGCGCCGTGGTGCGCATCATGGAAACAGCCAAAAAGACCTGGGAGCTCACCCAGCTGCCCGAGGTGGAAGGCGCCTTTGTCTCACTGGACCCGCGCAGCGGTGCCATCAAGGCGCTGGTCGGTGGCTTTGATTTTGACAAGAACAAGTTCAACCATGTGACCCAGGCCTGGCGCCAGCCGGGCTCCAGCTTCAAGCCGTTTATCTATTCGGCCGCGTTGGAGAAGGGCTTCTCGCCCACTACCGTCATCAATGACGCGCCGCTGAGCTTCCCGGGCTCCGCCGGCCAACAGCCCTGGGAGCCCAAAAACTCCGACGGCCGCTTTGATGGCCCGATGACCATGCGCCAGGCGCTGGCACGCTCCAAGAATCTGGTGACCATCCGCGTGATGCAATCCGTCGGCCCCAAGAAGGCCCAGGAATGGGTGACCAAGTTTGGCTTTGATGCCGACAAGCAGCCGCCTTACCTGCCCATGGCCTTGGGCGCCGGCTCCGTCACGCCCATGCAAATGGCTGCAGCCTATTCGGTGTTCGCCAATGGCGGGCACCGGGTCAATCCTTATCTGATTGCCAAAATCACCGATCACCGGGGCAATGTACTGTCCGAGTTCGCGCCACCTGCCGTCGAAGAGTTGCCCCGCGCCATCGACGCGCGCAATGCCTTTGTGATGGATTCGCTGCTGCAGGATGTCGCCCGCTACGGCACCGCCGCCAAGGCCCAGGCCCAGCTCAAGCGCCCGGACATCTATGGCAAGACCGGCACCACCAATGATTCGGTAGATGCCTGGTTTGCGGGCTTCCAGCCCACCAATGCTGCCGTCGTCTGGATGGGTTATGACAACCCCCGCAGCCTGGGCGCCCGCGAATATGGTGGCGGCCTGAGCCTGCCGATCTGGATCAACTACATGCAGCACGCGCTCAAGGATGTGCCCGTGGCCAAGATGACGCCGCCCAGCGGCCTCGTCAACACTGGTGGCGACTGGCTGTACGAAGAGTACGCACGCAGTGCCCCCAACCTGGGCCTGGACTCTCCTGCGTCGACCGCTGGCACCATGGTGCCGCCACCCAACGCCGAAGAGCGCAACAAGATTCTGGATCTGTTCCGCAACTGACAGAGCGCACTCGCTAAAACCAAAGGCCAGCCCGTATCGCTACGAACTGGCCTTTTTTCTAGGGACCCTCTGCAAAACTCCCTGCCGTGGTCTGAACGCGGTCTCGGGCGATCCGCTGCGTTGTCTTCCTTGTCAATAGCTACGGCTATTGACTGCAAAAGACGCCTTGCGTCTCATCCCGATCCGCGTCCATCCCGCTTGGCGAGGGTTTTGCAGCGCATCCCTAGGGGTCGATGCGGCTTCAGGCTTGGAAAACCAGCGCTAGACCCGACTGCACACCGGCATCCCGGGTCAGGTCGGCAAAGAAATCGTTGCCGGTCTTGGTGTCGCGCCACACGCTGCCGTCAAATTTATAGTGGTAGCCACCGGACTTGGCGGCCAGCCACACCTCGTGCAGTGGTGGTTGCAGGTTGATGATGATCTGGCTGCGGTTGGCAAAGGTCAAGGTCAGCAGGCCGCCCACGCGCTGGGCGTCGATATCGGCATCCGTCTCATCGTTGATGCGGTCACAGGTTTGTTCAACCGCCAGCAAGAGTTGTTCTGCCGCATCCAGGTATTCGAGTTCGTTCATTACAATGCTTCAATGTGGAGTATTTACCAAATTGTATGCAGGACCATTGTCCTTGCCACCGGTGCGGCACTCTTGGCTGCTTGCGGCCAGCGCGGACCGCTGTACCTGCCCACCGATCCGGCAGCAGCCAACAGGGCCACCTTGCCCCAAACGCTGGACCCGAGCGCGCCTGATCGGCCCGAGCCCCAACTTCAGCCGTCGTCAGCCATTCAACCTGCAAAGCCTTAGCCTCTCGCGACAAGCTCGTCTGCAGGCAAACCTGCGGACTTGATCCATCTCAAGGTCCATTCCACTACACCCCGTTACAGTCACGCCCGTTGCAATTGATTAGTGGGCGTAAGCGATGGCGTTGGAACCTGTGGAACTGTACCGTGACGAGCAGCATGCTTGTCTGATGTTCACCGACCTGGTGGAAGAGGATGCGCAGGCCGTGCAGGCCAACCAGTTCCTGATCGTGGACCATGGCACCGGCGCCATCATCGATCCGGGCGGCAACCTCGCCTTCAACGAGCTGTACATGGGCATGGTGCGCTATTTCTCGCCGCACAAGCTGTCCTACCTGATTGCGTCCCATGCCGACCCGGACATCATCGCCTCGCTGGACCGCTGGCTCACCTCCACCCGCGCGTCCTTGGTGATCTCCCGGGTCTGGGAGCGCTTCGTGCCGCATTTCACCAAGGTGGGCAAAACGGAGAACCGCGTCATTCCCGTGCATGACGCCGGTGGCATCCTGCCCTTGGGCCAAAGCCAGCTGCACATCCTGCCGGCGCATTTTCTGCATGCCGAAGGCAACTTCCACTTCTACGACCCGATCAGCCGCATTCTCTTCACCGGGGATCTGGGCGTATCGATGACCGATGGCTATATCGCCCGCACGCCGGTGACGGACTTGGCGCCACATATCGCGCGCATGGAAGGCTTTCACCGACGTTACATGGTGTCCAACAAGGTGCTGCGCCTGTGGGTGGCCATGGCGCGCCAGCTCGATATTTCGCTGATTGCCCCCCAGCACGGCGCGCCCATCATGGGCCCGGCCATTGCCCAGTTCTTTGACTGGCTGGACCACCTGATGTGCGGTATCGATGTAATGGACAACCAGAACTACCAGCTGCCGAAGCAGATGATCTCAGCGGTACCCCAACGGCCGCAGTGACGCGCTGGGCCGGCACCTTACAAAGTGCCGTAGCTGTGCAGGCCGGAGAGGAACATGTTCACGCCCAGGAAGGCGAAGGTGGTTACCACCAGGCCGACGAGGGACCACCAGGCAGAGACAGTGCCGCGCAAGCCTTTGACCAGGCGCATGTGCAGCCAGGCGGCATAGTTCAGCCACACAATCAGCGCCCAGGTTTCCTTGGGGTCCCAGCTCCAGTAACCGCCCCAGGCCTCGGCCGCCCACAGCGCGCCGAGCACGGTGGCGATCGTGAAAAACGCAAAGCCCACCGCGATGGCCTTGTACATCAGGTCATCCATGATCTGCAGGCGCGGCGTGCCCCGGTTGATCCAGCTGCGCAGCACAATCATCAGGCCAAAGAACAGCTCCAGCGGCAAGGCCATGCGCAGGGTCTTGTCGAGCGAGGGGTAGAGGCTTTCATCGCCCCAGATGCGGAAGGCCACCAGCGGCAGCACCAGGACCAGCATGGGCACAAGCACCAAGCCGATCCACAACGCCCGCTGTGTCGCGGCCTTCAGCAGGTAGGCCAGCGCCACCATGGCGGCCAGCGCAAAGGTGCCGTAGCCGACAAAGTTGGCCGGTACATGCAGCTTCATCCACCAGCTTTGCAGGGCAGGTACCAGTGGTTGGATCTCATGGGCCTGGCGCGCGACGGTGTACCACAGCAAAAAGCCCACCGAGGCGCTGACCACCAGCATCACAAAACCGCCCAGCGCCCGGGTCTGGTAGTGCGCTTCAAAGTACAGGTAAAACAGCGCCGTCATCCAGCCAAACAGCACAAACACTTCATACAGGTTGCTGACGGGGATATGGCCAATGTCCGGCCCCATCAGGTAGCTTTCGTACCAGCGCGCCATCGTACCCACCAGGGCCATCACAATCGCCAGCCAGGTCAGGCGGGTGCCCACCACGGACAATGCAGAGCCTTCGCCCTTGGAGAGCAGGCCAATCCAGTAAAACACCGTGCTCATGAAGAACAGCAGGCTCATCCACAGAATGGCCGACTGGCTGGAGAGAAAGTACTTGAGGCCAAACACCGTCTCGGAGCGTGCAATCTGGCCCGCCCCATCCACCCGGTACAGCACTATCGCCAACAGCGACAGCGCAGTCACCACCACCATCAGCAACTGCAGCGGCCGCCAGAACCAGCCCAGCCAGATGAAAAATGGCACCGATGCGATCAGGATGCCTTTTTCGTAGCCATCCATATGGTGGCCATACAGAAACAGCGCAAAGCCGCCGCCGATGGCCAGCGCGAGCGCAAACAGCCAGTCCAGCACCGAGCGGCTGCTGAAGTACCCGGGATTGAGCTCCACCGTCTGGACCACGGTACCCGTTGTGCCAGGTTGCAGATGGGTTGACGCAGTATTCATCGTTGTTCTCCGCTGGGGCTGGTGCCCAGAAGCTTTTGGCTCAGGCCTTCAAAATCTCGGTCCACATCCAGGGTGCGGCGGTTGGTCGACAAGGCCATGCGCGCATCGGCGCTGCCATCGGCGCGCGGCGCCAGCCAGACCCACAGGCGCCGGTCGCGCACATAAAGCATTGCAAACACGCCCAGAATCAAAAACAAACAGCCCAGGTACACGACCAATTTACCTGGTGCCTTGGCCACCTGGAACACGCTGGCCTGCACCTGGTCAAACTGGGTCAGCTCAAACACCAGCGGCTCCGGGTACAGCAGCGCATCGCTGAGGGACAAGACCGACTGGGTCATGAAGCGCTGGGTCTGCTCGCTGGGCTCCAGCGGCGCCAGGCCCTCATCGGCCCGCGCCACCTGCATCAGCTCAAACAGCACGCCGTTCAGGATACGCACCAGCACCTCACCCGCCTTGGCCCGCTCAGCCTCCGGCACATTTTGCTCCATGAAGGCCGAAATCGCCTGCAAGCCGGTGACCTTATCCGCACCAGGCTGTCCATCGCCGGCAAAAATCACCAAGGCTTTAAGGGCCGAGGCATAGAGCTGCTCGCGCAGCGCCGGGCGGCTCGCCTCCACCGCACCTGCCACATACTGCTGCACAGCCCGATCGCGCATCGCAGGCGTCTGCAGCGCGGCTTTCAGGCGCAAAAAGCCCCGGTAGCTGGACTGGTCATCGGCGGGAATGCGCAGGTAGCGAAACTGGTCGGCCAGGGTCTCGCGCACGCCCCAGAGGTAGACCGGCTGGCCATCGCCCATGTCGACAGGCAGCATGTAGTTGTTGAATTCCCGCGCTTGGCCGGAAGCATCGCGGAGTTTGTAGCTCACGCTCGGGCCCACATTGCGCAGGTCGCGGGGCGTCAGCACCTTGTTGCCGGCGCCCAGGTGGTTGTCCAAGCTGGATCTCAGGTCCACCTTGCGCACATCGGTCGCGCCCTGCGCGGCATCACCCGGGTTGCCGCCCATGTTCTCCACATTGATGGTGCGCAGGCCAGTGAACTCCATCTCCAGCGGCGGCTGGCCATCGCCCAGCTTGATCTGGGTAGAGGCACCCACTTCGCCTTGCACTTCAAAGCTCTTGATGCCCACATCCAGCGGTACGGCGCGCAGTTGCAGGCGCGAGCCGCCGTCCTCAAAGCTCGATTGGTAAATCTCGATGCCCTGGTAGCTGGCGGGATGGTTGACCTCGATGCGCTTCTCGACCGATGCACCGGTCTGCTTGTCATGCAGCACCACCTCGCTGGCAAACAGCCGGGGCATGCCGGTCGAGTAGTACTCGACGATGAATTTCTTCAGCTCCACCGTGAACGGCAAATCCTGCAGCAGGATGCCGTCCGACTGGTTGAGGATGGCGGTGCCCGACTGCGCGCCCTCCGCCACGATCAGGTTGCCACGGAAGGTGGGGTTGTTGGCAGGCAAACGGTGCTGCTCGGGCACATCGGCAATCATGCCGCCGCCGGTGTATGTCGTTTTACCGCCCAGCAGCATTTGCGCGCGCACCACCAAATCACCATCCAGCAAACCACCCAGGCAAATCAGCACAATGGCGCTGTGCGCCGCCAGGTAACCAATTTTGTGGGCGGCGCCTGCCTTGGCCGCCACCATCCAGCCGTCGCTGCGCTCCTGCAGCCGCACCTTCCAGCCGCTGCCCGCCAGTTGCGTGCCGACCCGCTGGGCGGCCTGGGCTGGCGTTTCCGCCAAATGGGCACTGGCCTGGTGGTGAAAGGCTTGCAGGCTCTGCACCCGCAGGTTTTCCTTGTACTGGCGCAAATCTGCCAAGTACTTGGGCGCATGCTTGGCAATGCACAGGCTGGTGCTGGTCACCAAAAACGCCAGGATCAGCAAAAACCACCAGGCGCTGTAGACCGCATTGAGCTTGAGAGCCAGAAACAGCTGCGACCAGAAGGGACCGAACTGGTTGACGTAATTAACGGCCGGCTCGTGCTGGCGCAACACCGTGCCGATGACCGATGCGATGCAGATGATGGACAGCAGCGCAATCGCAAAGCGCATCGACGACAGCATCTCATACACGGCGCGGGTGGCCAGTTGGGGCTGTAGCTGCGTTTGCGGGGGGGAAGATTCAGACATGGTACGACGCTATCGGTGAAAGGCAGGGGCGGGGCCGCTGCTGCGCTGCCAGTCCGCACCCCATGGAGTCACCACCTGGGTACAAGTTCGCAGAACGCGTAAGTTTAGTCGGCCTACCTAGGGATAGCCCGTGGGCCACTGAAATGCCCCGCAGCGCAGTCAATGTCTTGGCGCGGGGGCAGGCCCAACGACCTTGGCCTAGCGCAGGCCCGCAATGTAGTCTGATACGGCCTTGATTTCCTTGTCGTTCATCTTGGCTGTCACGCCGGTCATCTGCAGGCTGTTGCCGCGCTTGCCATCGCGGAAATCATGCAAGGTCTTGCTGACGTAATCGGCATTCTGGCCGGACAGGCGCGGGTACTGGGCGGGAATGCCGGCGCCGTTGGGGCTGTGGCAGCCTGCGCAGGCGGCAATCTGGCGATCAGGCAGGCCACCTCGGTAGATGCGCTCGCCCAGGGCCACGGCCTCCTTGTCCTTGGCAAAGCCCAGTTTGCCGGGCTTGCTGGCCAACCAGGCGGAGATGTTCAGCATGTCTGCATCCGACAGCCCGGCCACCATGCCCTGCATCACCGGGTCCTTGCGCTTGCCGGATTTGAACTCCTGCAGCTGCTTGAGCAAATACTCGGGGTGCTGCTGGGACAATTTGGGGTTGATGGCGATCGAGGCATTGCCGTCTGCGTTGTGGCAGGCCACGCACACGGCGGTGTAGCTGGCCTCGCCCTTGACTAGGTCCGGCTTGGCGGATCGGGCGGGCGCATCGGTCGCCGAATACACAGAAACAGAAGAAAAAGCCAGTACAGCCGTTGTCAGCAAAGGGGCGATCAACTTCATATCGTGGGTCTTTGTCTGGTTTATAGGTATAAGGCCAAACCGGCCGGATTCTACAATGATGCCTTAGATAGATTCAAATGCACATGACGACAACACCTAGTACCCCCCAAGCCGTTGCAGACACACCAAGCCCTGGTATCGATGGCAAGGCGGCTATGGGCTGGATGCACACCGCCCGCTTTCTGACCACCGCTGCACAGCTGCACCAACTGCCCGTCGTCGATGTGCCTGAGTTTGCCTTTGTCGGCCGCTCCAATGCGGGCAAGTCCACCTCGATCAATACCCTCACCCAGCAGAACCAGCTCGCCTTTGCCTCCAAAAGGCCTGGCCGCACCCAGCACATCAACCTGTTCTCGCTGGGCAAAAAGGGCGTGACCGATGCCGTTTTGGCCGATTTGCCTGGCTACGGCTATGCGGCCGTGTCGCGCGAGGACAAGAAACGCTGGCAGCAGGTGATGGTGAACTACCTGGTGAGCCGCCAGAGCTTGACCGGTATCGTGCTGCTCTGCGACCCGCGCCTGGGCCTGACCGAGCTGGACGAAGCCCTGCTCGACATCATCCGCCCCCGGGTGGAGCAAGGCCTGAAGTTCCTGATTTTGCTCACCAAGGCCGACAAGCTGACGCGTGTCGAGCAGGCCAAGATCCTGTCCATCACCAAGCTCAATGCCGGTGGCGGTGAGGTGATGCTGTTCAGCGCGCTGAAAAAGCAGAATGTGGACCAGGTGGCCCAGCTGCTGTGGCGTTGGTCGCACCCGGAAGGCCTGGTCAGCCCTGAAGGCGCCGCTGCAGCGCCGGAAGCGCCAGAAGCCGCGTCGGACGAACAATAAACTGCCGAAGCGCCAGCCAAGGCATGCGACAACAGAGGCCCGACAGGGCCTTTGTGCTTTATGAATAGAGCGAGGGCTGACCTCCGGGCCGGGTCTTGAAGCGCTTGTGGACCCAGTAGTACTGCGGCACCATGCGGCGGATCTGGGCTTCCAGCTCGCGGTTCTGGCGTGTGGTGTCGGCCACCACATCGTCGCTGGGGAAATCCTGCCAGGCCGGCGAGATGGTGACCTCATAGCCCTCCGGCGTCAGCCGGGTGTACATGCCAATCACCTTGGCCTTGCCCAGCCGGGCAAAGCGCGACAGCGAGGGGATGGTGGCAGCAACCTGGCCAAAGTACGGCACAAACAGCGAATCATTCGGGCCAAAGTCCATATCGGGCAGCAGGTACAGCAGCCCCTTGTCCTTGCGCAGGCTCGCAATGATGGGTTTGATGCCGTCATCGCGGTTGAGCATGCGCACATCGCCAAAACGCTGGCGGCCCTTGCGGATCCAGGCGTCGATATCGGCGTTTGGCTGGGTCGAGAAGATGGAGGTAAACGGCCGGCTGCAGTAGATGGTCAGCGCCGTGCCACCCGCATCCATGCTGTAGAAATGCGGTGCAAAAATGATGGTCGGGGTATCGCCCTCCAGTTCCTGCAAAGCGCCCGTCATGCGGGTGCGCTTTTCCAAGGTCTTTTGCGGTGCAAACCACAGCCAGCTGCGGTCCAGCCAAGTTTGGCAAAACACCACAAAGCTTTCCTTGGCCCAGGCCAGGCGCTGCGCCTCACTCGCTTCGGGAAAGCACAGCTCCAGATTGCGCAGCGCAATGCGGCGGCGCGATGGCACCAGATAAAACAGCACGCGGCCCATCAACCAGCCCAGGCCGCGCAATACCGACAAGGGCAGGTGCGACATCAGCCACATCCACCCGATAAACAACTTACCCATGCTTTTGACCTTCTGAAGGAGCGGCAGCGAGGCTGCGCGGCTGCTTGTAGCGCGCATAACCCCAGAGGTACTGCTCAGGGCTCTCGCGGATCAGTCGCTCCATTTCCTGGTTGATCTGCAAGACGGCAGCCTCCGCCTCGGCAGCCAGCGGCGCTTGCAGGCCGCGCACATACAGATCAAAACCCCGGCCCAGTGGCCTGCGCACGCAGCGCGCCAATATAACAGCCGCACCCGTCTGCTGGGCCAACTTGGCGGCCAAGGTCATCGAGTAGGCCGGCTTGCCAAAAAACGGCACCCACAGGCCCTGCCCATCGGGCGGTACCTGGTCGGGCAGCAGCCCCACGCTATGGCCTTGGCGCAGGGCCTTGATCATCTGCCGCACCCCCGCCATCGTCGTCGGTGCCGATGCCAGCCCGGGCCGTGCACGCGCCGTTTCCATCAGCTTGGCCAACCAAGCCTGGCGCGCTGGGCGGTAGAGCACGGTGATGGGGCCATGCACGACACCCCAGCGCCGCGCCATGTACTGGGCCGAGAGCTCAAAACAGCCCATATGCGGCGTCAAAAAAACAATGCCCTTGCCGTCGGCCAGCGCCTGCTCGATGACTTCAGCGCCATGGATCTCGCAAGGCAGCGGCGCGCCAAACCACAGGCGCGGCACCTCGGCCACCATGCGGCCGGTGTGGGCCACCGCCTTTTTGACATCGGCAAAGGAATAGCCCGCCTGCCGGGCATTGGCCAAAAAGCGCCTACGGTAAGTTGGCGAGGCGGCGAAGGTGAGCCAGCCCAGGCCAGCGCCCAGGCAATGCAATAGCCACAACGGCAGCGCAGCAAAGAGTCGAAACAAGAAAGGCATTAGAATATGTGGGTCGCTGAATTAAAGAGCAACTTGCAGGGCGACGTTAAAAAACAAACTGCTAAAGCGTTCGCCAGGCTCCTTCAAGGCTCGGGCAACGCCATTGCCCCAGTTAATGAAGGAGTTTTTGTTTATGGCAAACAGCGATTTTCTGTTCACCTCGGAATCAGTCTCCGAAGGCCATCCCGATAAAGTAGCCGACCAGATCTCTGATGCGATTTTGGACGCTATTTTCACCCAAGATCCGCACAGCCGCGTGGCAGCCGAGACACTGACCAACACTGGTTTGGTGGTATTGGCGGGTGAAATCACCACCGGCGCCAACGTGGACTACATCCAGGTGGCCCGCGACACCATCAAGCGCATCGGCTACGACAACACCGACTACGGCATCGATTACAAGGGCTGCGCCGTGCTGGTGGCCTATGACAAGCAAAGCCAGGACATCGCCCAGGGCGTGGACAAGGCCAGCGATGACGAGCTGAACACCGGTGCCGGTGACCAGGGTCTGATGTTTGGCTACGCCTGCGACGAAACCCCCGAGCTGATGCCCGCGCCCATCTATTACGCCCACCGTCTGATGGAGCGCCAGGCCCAGCTGCGCAAGGATGGCCGTCTGCCTTTCCTGCGCCCGGATGCCAAGAGCCAGGTCACTCTGCGCTATGTCGATGGCAAGCCCCACAGCATCGACACCGTGGTGCTGTCTACCCAGCACAGCCCCGACCAGTCGGAGAGCGCTACCAAGATGAAGGCCAGCTTCACCGAAGCCATCATCGAAGAAATCATCAAGCCGGTGCTGCCATCGGAATGGCTGCAGGACACCAAGTACCTGATCAACCCCACTGGCCGCTTTGTCGTCGGCGGCCCGCAGGGTGACTGTGGCCTCACCGGCCGCAAAATCATTGTGGACACCTACGGCGGTGCCTGCCCCCACGGCGGCGGTGCCTTCTCCGGCAAGGATCCAACCAAGGTGGACCGCTCTGCCGCTTACGCCGCCCGCTACGTCGCCAAGAACGTGGTCGCCGCCGGTCTGGCACGCCAGTGCCAGGTGCAGGTAGCCTACGCGATTGGCGTGGCCCGCCCGATGAACATCACCGTCTACACCGAAGGCACCGGCGTGATCCCCGATGCCGAGATCGCCAAGCTGGTGGCCGCGCACTTCGACCTGCGCCCCAAGGGCATCATCCAGATGCTGGACCTGCTGCGCCCGATCTACAGCAAGACGGCAGCTTATGGCCACTTTGGCCGCGAAGAGCCTGAGTTCACGTGGGAGCGAACCGACAAGGCAGCACTGTTACGCGCTGCAGCTGGCTTGAAGTAAATCTTCCTGTCCGTCTGGAATCCGCCTGGAGCAATCCAGGCGGATTTTTTATTGCGCGATCCTCCACATCACAGCCCTCTCGCACTCAGCGCCAGCTGCTGCCTAAATTCCGGCCGAACCCGGTACAGCTGCGCTGGCCGATGCGCGCCACCTGCCTGCATGGCGCCCGGCACGGGCTCCAGCATGCCCAGCTCATCCATCTTGCGGCGAAAGCTCACCTTGTTCACAGGCTCGCCCAGAATGCTTTCATAGACCTGCTGCAGTTGTGGCAAGCTAAAGCTCTCACCCAAAAAATACACCGGCAGCGAGGAGTACTGGCTCTTGCTGCGCACGCGGCCCAGTGCCGCCTGCAGGATCTGCCCATGGTCAAACGGCAGTTGGCCGACGGCGCTGACAGGCACAATCTTCAGGCCCGACCTTGGTGCGGGCAGCAGTTGCTGCGGGATCAGCGCGCAGTAGCTGATGGCGACCGACCAGCCACGCGGATCGCGCGCCGGGCCGCTGAAGGTCGCCAGTTGTTCCAGATAAGCGCCTTCGATCCCCGCCTTGCTGCGCAGCACGCGCGCAGCACTGGCCTGGGCATCAGCGTCCTCTTGCGCATGGATATAGCCACCCGGCAAGGCCCAGACCCCAACATACGGTGCACGCTCCCGCTGTAGCAGCACGACGCTCAGCACGCCCTCCACCAAGGTCAGCACCACCACATCCACGGTGGTCAGCACCTGGGCGTGGGTGGCTTCACTTTGCATCATTTCTGTACCAAGTAACTTTCATGGTGGCAGTATGCCTTTGCTGACCTCATTATTCAAATAGCACTGCCACTTCTAACAAGATTTTCCAGCATTCGCTTAAGTTAGTTGCAAAAATATTTTAACTACGCTAGACTGCAATCCATCGAAGGAGAAAGACATGCGCCAACGCACACAGCTGCTCATCATCGACCCGCAAAACGACTTTTGCGATCTACCACCCAACTGGCGCCCGACTAGCGCCGCAGCCACCACCCCTTATGCACCCAGCCTGCCAGTCGCAGGCGCGCATGCCGACATGCAGCGCCTGGCGCAATGGATAGCGCGCCAAAGCCTGCAGCTGGATGGCATCACCGTCACCCTCGACTCCCACCAGAGCTATGACATTGCCCACCCCGCCTTCTGGGAGCAAGGCGATAGCAGCCCGGTGCAGCCTTTTACCGCCATCACTGCCGCGCAGCTGCGCGACGGAAGCTTCAGGCCGCGCAACCCGGACGAGCAGGACCGAAGCCTTGCCTACCTGGATGCGCTGGAAGCCCAGGGCCGCTACACCTTGATGGTCTGGCCGCTGCACTGCGAGATCGGCAGCATCGGCCATGGCGTGCATGCCGATGTGCTGAACGCCTGCCGCCAATGGCAAAGCCAGCGCCAGCGCGCAGTCAAGCATGTGTTCAAGGGCATGAACCCCTACACCGAACACTACAGCGCCATCTGCGCCGAGGTGCCCGATCCGCAGGATGCGGACACCGGCCTCAATACCGCCCTGCTCCAGCAGCTGGCGCAGGCCGATACCCTGGTGATTGCCGGTGAAGCGGGCAGCCACTGCGTGCGTGCCACCACCGAGCACATCGTGCAGCACATCGCACCGCTCTGGGGTGCAGAGGATTTCTCGCGCATCGTGCTGTTGACCGATTGCATCAGCCCCGTCGCCGGCTTTGAAGCGGCACAAGAAACCTTTTTGCAGCAGATGCGCGCCATCGGAGTACGCTGCTGCACCAGCACTGCTTTCAACTTATAAATATTTTGCCCACCAGCGCTTGATGAATCAGCGCTGGCAGCTCTCATTGTTGATAGAGAAAGACGCCGCATGCAGCCCATCATCACCAGCCTGCTCGACACCGATCTGTACAAATTCACGATGTGGCAGGCCATGCTGCATCGCCATCCCCAGACCCAGTCCACCTACCGCTTTGTCTGCCGCTCGCAGACCGAGTTTCCGCTGGTAGACCTGCTGGCCGAGGTCCGCGCCGAGATCGATGCGCTGTGCGCGCTCAAGTTCAAGAAGGACGAACTCGACTACCTCGCCAGCCTGCGCTTCATGAAAAGCGACTTCATCGACTTTTTGCGCATCTTCCAGTTCCAGCGCGATTTCATCGAGGTGGAACCCGATGGCGATGGTTTGCATATCGTCGCCCATGGCCCCCAGGTGCATGTGATGGGCTTCGAGATTTTTGTGCTCTCCATCGTCAATGAGCTGTACTTCCGCCGCTTTGACCAGGCCAGCGCGCTGACCGAGGGGCGCAAGCGCCTGGGTGCAAAAATCGTGCGGCTGCAAGAGCTGGCGCAAGAGGCCAAGCACCGCCACCCCTTTGAGCTGTTTGACTTTGGCGTGCGCCGGCGCTTCTCTGCGCCCTGGCAGCGCGAAGTGGTGCAGGCCTTTGCGACGCAGACGGCGCAATGGTTCAAGGGCACCTCCAATGTGCTGCTGGCCCGCGATTTGAACCTGGTGCCCATCGGCACCATGGCCCATGAGTACCTGCAAAGCTACCAGGCCCATGGCGTGCGCCTGCGCGATTTCCAGATTGCCGCGCTGGAGGACTGGGTGCAAGAGTACCGGGGCGATCTGGGCATTGCGCTGACCGACACCGTGGGCATGGATGCCTTCCTGGCCGATTTCGACATGTACTTCGCCAAGCTGTTTGATGGCCTGCGCCATGACTCGGGCGACCCTTATGAATGGGGCGAGAAGGCGCTGGCGCATTACGCCAAGCTGCGCATCAATGCACATGCCAAACGCCTGGTGTTCTCCGATGGCCTGACCCTGGACACGGCACTGGCGCTCTACCAGCACTTTGCCGATCGCATCCAGTGCGGCTTTGGCATTGGCACCCAGCTGGCCAATGACATGGGCCTCAAACAGCTCAACATCGTCATGAAGCTCACCCACGCCAATGGCCAACCGGTGGCCAAGCTCAGCGACAGCCCAGGCAAGACCCTGTGCGACGACGAGACCTACCTGGCCTACCTCAAGCAAGTCTTTCACGTCAACCGTTAAGGGGCTGCCATGCTCAACATCACCCTGGCCCAGCTGAACCTGACAGTGGGCGACATGGATGGCAATATCGACCAGATGGTGGCGGCCGCTCGCCAGGCGCAGAACGATGGCGCGCAGCTGGTGGTGTTTGCCGAGCTGTCCCTCACCGCCTACTACCCGGGCGACCTGCTGGATGAGCCCGATTTTCTTGCCCGGGTCGATGCCGGTATTGCACGGTTGCTGCAAGAGAGCCAGCAACTGCCCGAGTTGCACTGGGTGCTGGGCGCGCCCACCCGCAGCGCCGGGCCAGGCAAGCGCCTGCACAACAGCCTGCTGGTGCTGCACAACGGTGCCATCCGCCTGCAGTACGACAAGCAGCTGCTGCCCACCTACAACATCTTTGACGAGCGCCGCCATTTCGAGCCCGGCCGCGATGTGGCCAAGGTGCTGCGCATCGGCCAGATGCAGGTGGGCTTTCTGATCTGCGAGGACGGCTGGAACGACAGCGGCTCGGACTACGCCACCAACCCGTTTGAGCGCATGGCCGATGCCGCGCCCGATGTGGTCGTCAGCATCAATGCCAGCCCCAGCCACCTGGGCAAGCGCGAGGAGCGTCACCAGATCTTCAGCCAGGCTGCCAGCCGCCATGGGCTGCCAATCCTGTATGTCAACCAGGTGGGCGGCCAGGACCAGATCGTGTTCGATGGCGCATCGTTTGCGGTGCAGCCCGAGCGCGGCATCGTCTGGGAGGCCCCGCGCTTTGTGCAAACCATCTACACCCTGGGCTTTGACCAAGGCAATTTTCGCCTGCCCAGCGGCTCCCTGCCAACGGCCCCGGCCGTGCAAGGCCTGCCAACGATGGAGTTCTACCGCCAGCAAATCATGCTCGGCCTGCGCGACTATGCACGCCGCTGCGGCTTTAGCCAAGTGGTGGTCGGCAGCTCCGGCGGCATCGATTCCGCACTGACCCTGGCGCTGGCGGCTGAGGCGCTGGGCCCCAGCAATGTGGTGGGCATCACCATGCCATCGCACTACTCGTCGAGCGGTTCGGTCGATGACTCGGTGGCGCTGTGCCGCAACCTCGGCATCACCTTGCACACCCACCCGATTGCCGATCTGGTGCAAGGCTATGCGCAGCAGTTTGAGGCCAGCTTTGGCAGCCCCTTGCTAGGCCTGCCGCTGGAGAATGTGCAGGCCCGCATTCGCGGCACCATCTTGATGGAGTACAGCAACGCCTTTGGCCACCTGCTGCTGACCACCGGCAACAAATCCGAGATCTCCGTGGGCTACTGCACCCTGTATGGCGACACCAATGGCGGCCTGGGCCTGATTGGCGATCTTTACAAAACGGAGGTGTTTGCGCTCTCGCGCCACATCAATGACTACGCCGGGCGCGAGCGGATCCCTGAAGCCATCATCGACAAGCCGCCGTCGGCCGAACTCGCACCCGACCAAAAGGACGAAGACAGCCTGCCGCCCTATGCGGTGCTCGACGAGGTCCTCAAGATCCTCATCGAAGGCCAGCGCCTGTCCACGCAAGAGTACGATGCCGCCCGCCTGTTTGTCGAACAGCTGACGCAGACCGAGGCTGGCCGGCAATTGGTGGCCAAGGTGCAGCGCATGGTCCACCGCAGTGAGTACAAGCGCCGCCAGGCACCGCCCATCCTGCGCCTGCGCCCACGCGCCTTTGGCACCGGCCGGCAAATGCCGATTGCAGCCTACTACCCTTGAGCGCAGCTCCACAGCGCATAATCCCAAGCCAGCAGACCCGCTGGCACCCAGATACCGAGACATGACCGCAGCTACCGAGCACTATGACCTGGCCGTCCTGATTGGCCGCTTTCAGCCGCCGCACCTGGGCCACCTGGCCTTGCTGCAGCAGGCGCTTGCCCGCGCCAGCAAGGTGGTGGTGGTGCTGGGGTCCGCCCTGCAGGCGCGCAGCCCCAAGAACCCCTTTACCTGGCAAGAACGTGCGCAGATGTTTGCCGCAGCGCTCAGCCCGGCCGATGCGGCGCGCCTGGTGTTTGTGCCCATCCGCGATTACTACGACGAACCGCGCTGGGTCACCGCCGTGCGCGAAGCCGTCACCAGCCACAGCAAGCCGGGCGCTCGCATTGGCCTGGTGGGCCACTTCAAGGATGACAGCAGCAGCTACCTGGCCCACTTCCCCGGCTGGGAGCTGGTGAGCCTGCCACGCCAGAACAGCATCGATGCCACCCCTATTCGCGACGCCTACTTTGGCTTGTCAGGTGATGGTTCTGCCGATGGCCTGGCCGCTCTTGCAGACATGCTGCCGGCCAGTTCATTGCAGTTTCTGCAGCAGTTCCGCACCACCTCGGAATACGCCGCACTGCAAACCGAGTGGCAGATGCTGCGCCGCTACCAGGCCTCCTGGGCGGCAGCGCCCTACCCGCCGGTCTTTGTCACCGTCGATGCACTGCTGCGCTGCGGAAACGAGGTGCTGCTGATCCGCCGAGGCCATGCGCCGGGCCAAGGTCTGCTGGCGCTGCCCGGCGGCTTTGTGGAGCCGCGCGACAACCTCTGGCAATCCTGCCTGCGCGAGCTGCAGGAGGAAACCCATTGCGCGCTGGAAGAACCCCAGCTCCAGGCCGCCCTGCAGTCGGTCACCGTGTTCGACCACCCCGACCGCAGCCAACGCGGCCGCACCATCACCCACGTCCACTATTTCGATCTGCAGCGCAGCCCCAAGCCGGCGGTACGTGCCGACGACGATGCGGCAGAAGCCTTCTGGCTCAGCATCGACGCCATCCGGGCGCGCGAGGCGGAGTTTTTTGAGGACCATTTCCAGATCGTGCAGAAAGTACTGGCGGGCAACGCACAATAGCGCCCATGCAAGCTTTCGTCTCCAACCGCCATGGCGCCCGCTGGCCCTGGCTGCTTATCGCAGTGCTGCTGCTGCTGGGCATCAGCCGTTTTGTAGCGTTCAGCACGCATGCGCCCGTTCTGGGCTACCCCAATAACTTCGATTTTCTGCGTACTTCCGGCTGCGTCGGCATCTGGAACTTTGACGCCCAGTCCGAAGCCTTCCACAGCCCTGCACCCGATCGGGTGGTTGGGCAGCTGCACTACAACGACGAGCGGCTCTGGCAGTTCTGCAATCCCACGGCCGAGACCCTCTACCTGAGCGCGCTCAAACTGGGCCACAGCGTGGGCGACACCTTCCCCATCCAGCACCTGGCCTACGCCAAACTGGCCATCCTGCTGCTGGCCTATGCCGCGCTGATGTGGGCCCTGCGCAGCATGCGCCTGCGCCTGTTTCTCAGTGCCTGCTTTGTCCTGCTGTGGTGGGACATGAGCACCTTGCTGTACTTCCAGTCGCTCTACCCCGTCTTTAGCAGCCTGTTCTTCTCTTTGTTTGTCGTCATCGCACTGCTGGCCTGCCGCATGGATGCTTTCTCGCGCAGCCCCTGGGCCTCGCTGCTATTGGCGGTGTTGACCTTCATGCTCGGCTTCTCCAACCAGCAGTACTTTTACCTAGCCATCGCGCTGACTGCCCTGTTCCTGCTGTTCAATGGCAAGCGCTACCGCCTGCACAGCGCTGCGATGTTGTGCGCCATGGTCGTCGCCAGCCTCTGCCATAGCCATCTGCGCCCGGCACAAAGCCAAGAGTTCTATGCCGGCATCGACCGTGTCAACCGCATCGATACCATCTTCTATGGCGTGCTGATGCAGTCCAGCGATCCGCAAGAGGCAGCAGTCAGTCTGGGGTTGCGCCCCGAATGCGCACAAATGGCCGGCATCAATGCCCATATGTTCAACCATGGCCTCAAAGAGAATATTTGCCCCGAGGTTGCCAGCATCAGCCGCCTGAAGTTGCTGAACCTGGCAGCCAAACAGCCTGCCACCATCGCCAAGACACTGGTCGCTGGCCTGGAAGCTTACAAGCCGGTCTATGGATTTTTCCCGCAGCTCTACCCTTATCATGCCAGCGAGCTGTCTCCAGGCATGTATGCCAGCTCGCCATCGTCCATCATCGTGAGCGTGCCTCGGGGGCTGTACTTAAGCATGGTCGCTGCCATGGCCTTGCTGGCTGCAGCGGCATTTGTCTATGCGCTCCTGCCCCGAGGGCGCCAATGCCTCTGGGCTCATGCCATATGGTTAGGCGGCATGCTGTGTTTCTACAGCATCTTCAGCTCGGTTTTTGGCGATGGTCTGCTGGAGGTCGAGCGCCACGCGGCCGTCTTCCTGCCGGGTTTCATCCTGCTATGGCTAGGCGCCTTCTTTGGCGTGATGGAACGCCTGCGTGCGGCACGGTAGCGCCATGCCAGCGACCACTGCTTCGCCCTCTCAACGCCTGCTTGGCCTTCTGCGCCTGATGCGGCCACGCCAATGGATCAAGAACGGGTTTGTGCTGGCGCCGCTGGTGTTCACCGGCTCGTTCACCAACCCCCATGCCGTGGGCCAAGCGCTGCTGGCGATGCTGCTGTTTTGTGTCGCCTCTTCGGCCACCTATATCGTCAATGATCTGCGCGATATCGAGCAAGACCGCAAGCACCCCCGCAAATCGCTGAGCCGACCGCTCGCCGCAGGCCTCGTCAGCGTGCGCCAGGCACTGCTGCTGCTGGTGGTGCTGTATGCACTGCTGCTGGCGGCATGGCCGTTTGCACCGCAGGTCTTGCAGGTGATTGCCGCCTACCTGGCGCTCAACCTGGCCTACAGCTACTACCTCAAGCACCAGCCCGTTCTGGACATTTTCACGATCGCCATCGGCTTTGTGCTGCGGGTCTGGGGCGGCGCCCAAGCGCTGCAGGTGCCCATCAGCGCGTGGATGTTTGTCACCACCTTGTGCCTGGCGCTCTACCTGGCAGCCCTCAAGCGGCGGCAGGAGCTGCTGCATACGGGTACCGAGGCGCGGGCGGTTTTGCAGAAATACTCGGTGTCGCTGGTGGAGCGTTACGCAGAAATTGCCGCCACTGGCGCGTTGGTTTTCTACAGCATGTTTGTGATGTCCGTCCGCCCGCAGCTGGTGGTGTCCATCCCACTGGTTCTGTTTGGCCTGTTTCGCTACTGGTATGTGGTCGAGAAGCTCGATGGCGGCGAGTCACCCACCGATGCCTTGCTCAGCGATCTGCCGCTGCTGCTGACGGTGCTGGCCTGGGTGCTGGTCTGCCTGTGGGCGCTGGCTGGCCTGAAAGGATAAGCATGGATCTGTCCTATCTGCTGACCCCGCTGCTGGCCTGGCTGGTGGCCGGCTCGCTGAAGTTTTTGATCAACAGCTGCCGCGCGGGCAAGCCGGCCTTTGGCTTGATCGGCTATGGCGGCATGCCCAGCAACCACAGCGCCATCGTCAGCAGCATGGCCGCGCTGGTGGCCCTCAAACACGGCATCGACCACCCGGCTTTCGGCGTCGCACTCACCCTGGCCTTCATCGTGGTGCTCGACGCCAGCAGCCTGCGCCGACAAGTGGGTAAACATGCGCAAGCCATCAACCGCCTGCATGACCGAGCCCCCGATGCAGCACCAAGCGCCACACCGCTGCGCGAACGCATGGGCCACAGCCTCGCCGAGATCTTCGGCGGCATCGTCTGCGGTATTGTGCTGGCCTGCGCGGTGTACGCCTGGATGCCGTTGTACGATTGACCTTTGCTTGCCTACGCCCCCTGCGACTTTTTCGTATGCCATTGACCATCCGCCCCGCCACCATCGACGACACCGACACCATCCTGCGCTTTGTGCGCGATCTGGCGGTCTATGAGAATGCCGAGCACGAAGTGCTCTCCACGCCCGCCCATGTCCACAAGACCATGTTCAGCGAGGGTGCCACCGCGCATGGCTTGATTTGCGAGCAGGACGGCCAGGCGGTGGGCTTTGCGGTGTATTTCTTCAACTATTCCACCTGGCAGGGGCGCAACGGCCTCTACCTGGAAGACCTCTACGTTGACCCCAGCCACCGTGGCAGCGGCGCCGGCAAAGCCTTGCTGCGCCATCTGGCGCGCATTGCCATCGACAAGGATTGCGGGCGCTTTGAGTGGAGTGTGCTGGACTGGAACACCCCGTCCATCCAGTTCTATGACAGCTTGGGCGCCAAGCCGCAGAGCGAATGGATTCGCTACCGGATGACGGGTGAAGCGTTGGAGGCCTTTGCGAAAGCTTGATGCAAAGGCTCAGCCTGTAAGAACCTGTTCAAAGTCTCTACGCAGCCGCGTTGGAGTGCAATCGGGATGAGTTCGAAGCGATGGTCCACAGCTTGCACCGGGGTGCAAGCAAGGGCCAGCGCGAAGAAATCGCCCGATTTCACTCCAACCCTCCGGGACAGTGGCTTTGCGCTGCCCGGGTAGGGGCGCCCGGCTAGGGAGCGGTCTGCGTCGTTGCAAATCCTCGCAATAGCGCGGCTATTGCTGCGGTGTTGCGCGGCTAGGCGCCCCCCTCGCATCCCATCTCGCAAAGACACTGTCGCGGCGCGAGGAGGCTTTGAACAGGTTCTAAGGGCTGAGCCGCCGCCTCAGACTGCTGCAGGGTCAAAGTCCAGCTGGTAGTTTTGCGGGCCGCGCGCCGCAATCTTCAACGCGCCCATGCGGTTACCCAACTCTACGCAGCTATGCAGCGAGCGGCCCTGCTCCAGGCCCCAGAGCAAACCACCGCGCCAGGCATCGCCGCAGCCGGTGGGGTCCACCACCGCAGCGGCTTTGAGGCCCGGGACATGCGTGCGCTCGCCGTTTTCCCACAGCTCGCAGCCCTCGGCGCCCAGGGTCACCATCAGGCCTTGCACCTGGGTAGAGATCTCGGCAAACGACAGACCGGTGCGCTCGGTCAGCATCTTGCCTTCGTAGTCGTTCACGGTCACCCAGGTGGCCAGGCTGATGAAATGGCGCAGGTCATTGCCATCGAACATCGGCAGGCCTTGGCCCGGGTCAAACACAAAGGGGATGCCTGCGGCATGCAGCTGCTCCGCGTGCTGCAGCATGGCATCACGGCCATCGGGCGCCACGATGCCAATAGCAGCACCGCAGTCCTTGGTGATGGTGTTCTCATGAGCCTGCATCATCGCGCCGGGGTGGAAGGCGGTGATCTGGTTGTTGTCCATGTCGGTGGTGATCATGCACTGGGCGGTGTAATGGTCATCGAGCTTCTTGATAAAGCGGGTGTCGATACCCAGCTCCTTGAAGTGCGCGACATAGCCATCGCCATCATGGCCCACCACGGCCATCGGCAGTGCCTGGCCACCCAGCAGATGTAGCGCATAGGCAATATTGCCAGCGCAGCCGCCAAAATCACGGCGCAGGGTGGGCACCAGGAAGGACACGTTCAGGATGTGGATCTGATCGGGCATGATCTGGTCGGCAAAGCGGCCCGAAAAGGTCATGATGTTGTCAAACGCGAGCGAGCCGCAAATCAGCGAAGCCATGAAGCTGTTCTTTCTGTTATCAAATCTCAAGGGTAAAACGCAAGCACCCGGTAACCCACCACATCGCCGGCAGCCTCTGCCACCTGGATGACCATCTCCGCCGACCACTCGCCCTGCGGCTCCAGTGCTGGCGGCGCTTGCAGATCCTGTGGACTGAGCACGCGGCGCAGCACCAGTTTTTCTGCGGCATCGTTCAGGCTCAGCTCCAGCGAGGGAACGGCCACCGCATAGTCGGCGCTATTGCGCAAGACCACACGCAGCCGGAACTGGCGCGGCCCCACGGCATTGAAGCTGGTGCTGTCGATAGATACGGCCTGCAGCAGACGCGGTGGCGCGATCTCACAGCCGGCCAGCCGGCAGACCGCTTGCATCGCCGGCCGCCATTGCGGTTGGGCCTGGGCCAGGCGGTCACGCTGGGTGATCGCCACTTGCAGCAGCAAAGCCGCCAGCAGCAACACCGTCAGCAGCAGCGACAGCACCACCACCCCGGGCTTGCGCCAGAATGCCTTGCGCTTGGCAGCGCGTACAAAACCAGGTTCGGCCGCGGCATCCATGCCCACAACAGCCGCCGCATCGGCAACCGCAGCATCGGCTGCCGCAACCGACTCATCCATCTGCGCCACATAGTTGGTGGCTGCGGACAGCGAGGGCTCCACCTTGCCAGCGCCGAGTGTTCGGCCTGCCATCTCGGGCGCCAACAAAAGATCGTCGTCCTGCCGCGCCACCGGGGCGGAGATGATGGGATCGTGGGCGCTGCTCTGCCTCAAATAGGGTGGAGGTCCAGACCCTTGTTGGGTGTTGTCATTTTCTGCATCGACTGCAACAGGCGCAGTCGCTTCCTGAGCGGGTGGCGGAGGGGCCTCTTCCACTGGTGCTGGCGGTGGAGGCTCTACCGGCACAGGCACAGGCGCCTGCACGACAGGCTTCTGGCGCTCGGCCAGGGCTTCCAGCAAGCGTCCCTCTCGGGCTTGCAACTCCGCCAGGTCATCGGTGGCCGAACAGTCCACCCGGCTGCTGCGCAAGGATTCCGGGCGTTGGTCCGCCAGGGGTTGCCATTCACTCTCCAGACCGCTGCGGTCGGGAACCGAAGGCGCCGAGGCGGGTGGCGGCGCTTCTGGCTCATCCGCATAGGCCTGCATCCACGAGGAATCCACATAACCCGAATCCCCGCTCGCATTGGCACGGCGAGGAAACACCAGCACCGACAGCTCAGGCACCTGGGCGTGCGGGTCGACTTGCAGCGAATTCTCCGTCCGCAACACCGCAGCGCCATGCTGGACAGGCTCGGGGCTGGGCGGGGCTATGGCAGGCGGAGGCACCTGCTGCGGCGCCACGGCCAGGGCTTGCGCGGCGGCTGCTGTCTGCGGGCCAGCAGGCGTGGCCGCCGGCGCACCGGCTACCAGGTGCGTGAGCGCATCAAATACCGCCTTGCACTTGCCACAGCGCACCCAGCCATCGGAGATGCGCAATTGGTCATCCACCACCTTGAAGCGGGTCTGGCACTGGGGGCAACGCGTTATCTGGCTCATCGCAGTGGATTGTAGGGTCAGAAGCTCAGCGGCCTGCCTCGGCGGCGGAATCTGCCGCGCGCCGTGCTGTCATCAGCACCCAACCGTCTTCGCTATCGGCCACTTCCAGCTGCAGATAAGGCGCATAGGCGGCCTTCAGCTCGTCGGTCTGGCGCTCCAAAATGCCTGCCAGCACCAGATGGCCGCCGCTGGCAACATGGGCACACAGCAGCGGTGCCAGCACCTTCAGCGGAGTCGCCAGGATATTGGCCAGCACCGTCTGGTACTCGCCCTGGGCGGCATCGGGCAAACCGGCACGCAGCTGTACCCGGTTGGCCTGGGCGTTGTACTCGGTCGACTCCACTGCTGCGGTGTCGATGTCCACAGCGTCGATATCGACCGCGCCAAACTTGGCCGCACCAATGGCCAGGATGCCGGAGCCGCAACCGTAATCCAGCACACGACCCAGGTCTTGGCCTTCCGCACCGCGCTGCGCAATCCAGCGCAGGCACATGCGGGTGGTGGGGTGGGTACCCGTGCCAAAAGCCAGGCCCGGGTCCAGTCGGATGCTGCGGGTGGCAGCCTCGGGCAGTTCATGCCAGGTCGGCACGATCCAGAAATCCGGGGTGATATCGACGGGCGCAAACTGGGATTGGGTCAGGCGCACCCAGTCCTGCTCGGCCACCTCACGGATACCCAGCAGCTCGCAGCCTTCAAAGAAATCCTGCAACTGCAGCAGGCTCTGCGCTTCTTCCGCCGCAGCGCGCTGCGGGAACAGCGCCACCATGCGGCTGCGCTGCCAGCCACCTTTGGGCGGGGGCATGCCGGGCTCGCCAAACAAGGCCTGCTCGGCATCGGTCTGTGCATCGGCATCTTCGACCGACACGCTCAGCGCATCAAGCGCGTCCAGCGCTTCGCTCACGCTCTCGACCCGGTCTTCCGGGCACATCAGGCACAGTTCGTACATGACAGGGTTTCCTTAATGCAAAAAGCTGGCATTCCCTTGGAAATGCCAGCATCTATCACGATGAAAGGGGGCGCATCAACGCTTGCGCGCAGCCAGCCACTCTTCCAGATAGTGGATATTGGTGCCGCCGGCATTGAACTTGGCATCCACCATCAGCTCCGAATGCAACGGAATATTGGTCGAAATACCTTCGACCGCCGTCTCCATCAGCGCCGTACGCATGCGGGCAATCGCCTGCTCGCGGGTGTCACCATAAACGATCAGCTTGCCGATCATCGAGTCGTAGTTCGGTGGCACAAAGTAGTTGGCATACACGTGCGTATCCACGCGCACACCAGGACCGCCGGGCATATGCCAGGTGGTGACCCGGCCGGGCGACGGGGTGAACTTGTAGGCATCTTCGGCGTTGATACGGCATTCGATCGCATGACCGCGCATTTGCGCATTGATCTGGCGTTGCGTGAACGGCAGTTTTTCGCCTGCAGCCACCATGATCTGGGTGCCAACGATGTCCACACCGGTGATCCACTCGGTCACCGGATGCTCCACCTGCACGCGGGTGTTCATCTCGATGAAGTAGAACTCGCCGTTTTCGTACAGGAACTCAAACGTGCCCGCACCGCGGTAGCCGATCTTCTTGCAGGCGGCCACGCAGCGGTCACCGATCTTCTCGATCAGGCGGCGTGGAATACCAGGCGCCGGCGCCTCTTCAATCACCTTCTGGTGGCGGCGCTGCATGGAGCAATCGCGCTCACCCAGGTAGACGGCGTTCTTGAACTTGTCGGCCATCACCTGAATTTCGATGTGGCGCGGGTTCTGCAGGTACTTTTCCATGTATACCGCAGGATTGCCGAAGGCCGCACCGGCTTCCGCCTTGGTCATCTGCACGGCATTGACCAGCGCTGCCTCGGTGTGCACCACGCGCATGCCACGGCCGCCGCCGCCGCCAGCGGCCTTGATGATCACCGGGTAGCCAATCGCCTTGGCAATGCGGCGGATCAGTGCAGGATCGTCCGGCAGTTCGCCATCGGAGCCGGGCACGCAGGGCACGCCCGCCTTGATCATCGCCTGCTTGGCCGAGACCTTGTCACCCATGATGCGGATGGACTCAGGCGTCGGACCAATGAACTGGAAGCCGCTCTTTTCCACACGCTCGGCAAAGTCGGCGTTCTCGGACAGAAAGCCGTAACCGGGGTGGATCGCCTCGGCGTCCGTCACCTCGGCAGCCGAGATGATGGCAGGCATGTTCAGGTAGCTTTGGCCGGATGGAGCCGGGCCAATGCACACAGCCTCATCGGCCAGCTTCACATACTTGGCGTCGCGGTCCGCTTCGGAATAGACCATGACGGCCTTGATGCCCAGCTCGCGGCAAGCGCGCTGCACGCGCAGCGCGATCTCTCCACGGTTGGCAACCAGAATTTTCTTGAACATGGGCTAGGCCTTATTCAATGATGAACAGAGGCTGACCAAATTCCACGGCCTGGCCGTTCTCGCCCAAGATTTGCTTGATCGTGCCGGACTTGTCGGCTTCGATCTCATTGAGGATCTTCATCGCTTCAATAATGCACACGGTCTCGCCTTCCTTGACCTGGCTGCCGATTTCGACAAAAGCCTTGGCGCCGGGTGCAGACGAGCGGTAGAAGGTCCCGACCATCGGCGACTTGACCGTATGGCCCTGCACAACAGCAGGTGCAGCTTCGGCAGCGGCAGCAGGTGCAGCAGCAACGGGCGCTGCTGCAGGCAGGACGGGGGCAGCCATCATTTGCTGCACCACGGCGCCGCCGCCCTTCACAATGCGAACCTTGCCTTCTGCTTCGGTGATTTCCAACTCCGAGACATTCGACTCGGACACGAGATCGATCAGGGTTTTCAGCTTGCGTAAATCCATGGGAGCTCCAACGGCTAAAAAATCAAACAGGGCGCAAATTTACTCTAATTTCGCCCTATTTGATTCAATATCTTTGATTTTTGATCAACGGCAGCACTGCCGTCCCGGCTTGCACACCTTATAGACTTGCCCAATTTTGCAAGTCAGATGCAAGAAGTTGCCCCATTTTACGATGTTGAACCTCACCTTGCCTACCAAATACCACTGTGAACGGTAGGCCGCCCGCGGAATTGCCTAGATCACGCGTCAGCTGGGTTCCGCTCAGCCCGGCGATGCCGACAGGGAAGGCCAGGGGCATGCGCTGCAGAAAACGCTGCACGGCAGCGTCCTGGTCCACCGCCAGACCCACCACCTGCCAGCCTTTTTCACGCTGCGCTTGGTAGAACTGGTTGAGCATCGGCAGCTCCTCAACACAGGGGGGACACCAGGTCGCCCAGAAATTCAACAACAAGGGCTTGCCCTGGAAGGCCTGCATGCGCAGCTCGGACTGTCCGCCAGGCGCAGCAAAGGCCTGGCTCCACAGCCCTTCCATCGCCGGGCCATTGGGCTCCGCAAGGCGGTGCCGCCACCAGGCCCAGCCGGCTCCCGCAGCCAGCGCGGCAGCAGCTACGCCACCGGTCAACAGCCGCCGGCGGCTAGTGGCGGCAGGCTGCTGTGCTAGGGGTTGCGCTGCATCAACAGGCGCGCGTTCAGGTGTTGGCATGGGGCATCACTCCGTCGTTGGGGTCAGCAGGCGACGCAGCGCCTCCAGCGAGCCGCGTGGTGTGCGGCCCTGGGCATCGGGCTTGAGGGCGCCGCGCAAATCATCCCGGTCATAAATCAGGTAGTGCACACCAATGCTTTCGTTCAGCGGTTTGCAAAAACTGCTGATCGACAAGGCATCCACCAACTCACCGTGGAACCCGTTGATCGACGATACGTCATAGCGTACGCCGTGGTCAATCAGCGCAATCTCTGCGGATTTTGAGTCATCACAGAACAACTGTATGTAAATATCAGAGAGCCGCGTAGCAGTGCCATTCCAGACGGCGCCCGCGAGATAGGGCCGAAAGGCCTCCATGCGCTCCATCCACAGCAGCGCCCATTCGCGCAGCGCGCGCAACTCGGCGGGCTGGGTATCGCCACAGAACAGCTCCAGATACTCTCGCACCGCCGCTTCCAGCGTGTCGTTGTCGGGAAGCGCGGTACGGCCCGGCAGGCCCAGCTGCTTGACGGCCCGCTTCTTGGCGGGCCCCCATTCCAGGCCCTCTTCCACCACCATACGCGCTGCCGTGTTGGCTATTTCCAAGCTTGTATCAGTGTTCATCCGATCCATTGTGTCGGATTTGGGCAGACCTCGCGGCACTTGCTTGCAATTACGGGCGCCAGGAGCACGGCTTCTCCCTGAGCGCGCCGTAGAATCGACGTCCATGCACATTCATATTCTGGGTATTTGTGGCACCTTTATGGGTGGAGTGGCGGCCTTGGCACGCGAGGCGGGTCACAAAGTAACGGGTTGCGACAGCGGCGTCTATCCGCCGATGAGTGACCAGTTGCGCGCGCTCGGTATTGACCTGATCGAGGGCTTTGGCGCCGACCAGCTCGCGCTCCAGCCCGATATGTATGTGGTTGGCAATGTGGTCAGCCGCGCGCGCCTGGACGATGGCTCGCCCAAGTTCCCGCTGATGGAAGCCATTCTTGACAGCGGCGCCCCCTACACCAGCGGGCCACAATGGTTGGCCGAGCATGTGTTGCAGGGCCGCCATGTGCTGGCGGTGGCGGGCACCCATGGCAAAACCACCACCACTTCGATGCTGACCTGGATTCTGGAGGCCGCCGGCCTGCAGCCGGGCTTTCTGGTCGGTGGCGTGCCGCTGGATTTTGGCGTCTCCGCCCGCTTGGGTGCCGCTACCCGGCCCGGTGAGGGTGACCAGCGCCCCGTGTTTGTCATCGAAGCGGATGAGTACGACACCGCCTTCTTCGACAAGCGCAGCAAGTTTGTGCACTACCGCCCCCGCACGGCGGTGCTGAACAACCTGGAGTTCGACCACGCCGACATCTTTGATAACCTGGCAGCCATTGAGCGCCAGTTCCACCACCTGGTACGCACTGTGCCCGCCAGCGGCCGCGTGGTGGCCAATGGTGTTGAAGAGAGCCTGACCCGCGTGCTGCACCAAGGCTGTTGGAGTGAGGTCGTGCGCTTTGGCGCCGCCATTGACGATATGCGCGCCGAAGGCGACCCCTCGAACTTCGAAGTGTTCTACAAAGATGCGCCTGCCGGCAAGGTGCAATGGGGTCTGAGCGGCGTGCACAACCAAATGAATGCACTCGCCGCGATTGCCGCCGCCCAGCATGTGGGCGTGGCGCCCGCGCAGGCGGCCCAGGCGCTGTCACGCTTTCAAAACGTCAAACGCCGTATGGAGCTGCGCGGCACTGCGGCCGGCATCCAGGTCTATGACGATTTCGCCCACCACCCCACCGCCATCCGCACCACCTTGGATGGCTTGCGCCAGCAGGTTGGCGCGCAAACCCGTATTCTTGCGGTGTTCGAACCGCGCAGCAACACCATGAAGCTGGGCACGATGAAATCGCAGTTGCCCTGGTCGCTGGAATCGGCCGATCTGGCCTTTTGCCACACCGCCGGCCTCGACTGGGATGCCGCCCAGGCTTTGGCCCCCATGGGCGCGCGCGCCCAGACCGCCGGCAGCATCGATACCCTGATTGCCCAGGTGCTGGCTGCCGCGCAACCCGGCGATGTCATCGTCGGCATGAGCAATGGCGGCTTTGGCGGGATCCACGACAAACTGCTGAAGGCGCTCGCCGAACAGGGCTGAGGCCCAGCTGAGCGCGAACCGCACGCCCTCTCAAGTAAAAAGCGAACCGAACGGCTCGCTTTTTCTCGGGTAAATCGACCGTACAGACCGGCGTTCAGAACGAGGCCGTCATGGCCTTCGTGTTCACCAGCACCGTGGGGCGCCCCACGGCGCCTACGCTGGCGCGGGCAAACTGCGCCAGCCACTGGGCATCGCCCAGCAACTGTGCGCCTGCCGCCTTGGCGACGACGACCACCTTGTCGACGATCAGTACCTTGCCGCTGGCACGCAGCGGCTCGCAATCCATGCGCAGAAATTCCTGGTCCAGCCAGCGGCGCCCGTCTTCATTGGACATGGCCTCCGCACTGTCAAAGCCATGGACAAACTCTTGTCCATCCTCCAGCAGAACCCGTACTTCATTGCGCATGACAACCCCTTATTGATAGTGCAGGGGCGGACCACTGCCAACCCCAAAAGCCGCCAGCTTACACCGTTGCAGCGGCGGTCTCCTCGGTGTTTGCGCGCACGCGGCGGGCCTGCACCGCCTCGGACAGCTCAGCCAAGGTCGCCAGCGAATCGTCCCAGCCCAGGCAGGCATCGGTGATGCTCTTGCCGTATTCCAGGCTGTCGGGGTCGTTTTTGCCGGGCGTGAACTTTTGCGCACCGGCTTGCAGATGGCTCTCGATCATCACACCAAACACGCTGCGTGATCCGCCTTCGATCTGCTGCGCGATATCGTGCACGACCTCCATTTGCTTCTCATGCTGCTTGCTGCTGTTGGCATGGCTGCAATCCACCATCAGGTTAGCCGGCAGGTGCGCGGCCTCCAGGTCCTTGCAGGCAGCGGCCACATGGGCGGCATCGTAATTGGGCGTCTTGCCGCCGCGCAAAATCACGTGGCAGTTGGTATTGCCCTTGGTGTGCACGATGGCGACCTGGCCGTTCTTGTGCACCGACAGGAAGTGGTGCGGGCGGCTGGCCGACTGGATGGCGTCGGTCGCAATGCGGATATTGCCATCGGTGCCGTTCTTGAAGCCCACCGGCGCCGAGATGCCCGAGGCCAACTCGCGGTGCACCTGGCTCTCCGTCGTGCGCGCACCAATCGCGCCCCAGCTGATCAGGTCACCAATGTACTGGGGCGAGATCATGTCCAGGAACTCGCTGCCCGCTGGCACGCCCTGGCGGTTGATCTCAATCAGCAGCTGGCGGGCAATGCGCAGGCCTTCGTCGATGCGGTAGCTCTCGTCGAGGTAGGGGTCGTTGATGAGGCCCTTCCAGCCCACCGTCGTGCGGGGCTTTTCAAAGTACACCCGCATGACGATCTCCAAGGTTCCCTCGTACTGCTTGCGCACGGCCTTGAGGCGGCGGGCGTACTCCAGCGCGGCTTGCGGATCGTGGATCGAGCAGGGGCCGATGATGACCAGCAGGCGGTCATCCTGGCCGGCCATGATGTTGTGGATGTTTTGGCGGGTGTTGCTGATCAGCGATTCAACGGGCGTGCCGTTGATGGGGAAGAAGCGAATCAGATGCTCGGGAGGCGGCAGCACAGTAATGTCCTTGATACGTTGGTCGTCGGTTTGGCTGGTTTTCTCGACACCGCGATACCAAGCATCGTTTGTGGGTTGGGCTTGCTGAGTCATCTGAGGATCCTGAAGGTGTGGGTGGTTTATGCAACAAAAAACCGCCGGGCTTTTCAGCTTCGGCGGTTGTCTGGGAGGTTTAGGTGCTCGCGCGCTCTTAGACCTCTCGTCCGCCTGGGACTGAGAGCCAAAAGTAAAAGGTAAAAGCGCTACGTGCTTGCATGTTTTTCAATGTACCACATCTACAGACAGCTGTTTTCATGCTGCAGCGCAAAACGCACAAAAATTGCATGAAATAAGATTTTAAATCTCAAAAAACATAATTCCAGCTATAAATCACATCGATATGCAATTTCCTTGCGCAACCACAGAAAAAATCCATCAGTAACCTGCCCTAAAACAAACGCCTGCGCGGCAAATACCGCGCAGGCGTTGGATCGATCTGGCGCTGTGGCCGTATAGCGCAATTGTCGTTAAGCGGTGCCGCCCACGGTCAAACCATCGATACGCATGGTCGGCTGGCCCACACCGACTGGCACGCTCTGGCCTTCCTTGCCGCAGGTGCCCACGCCGCTGTCCAGGCGCATGTCGTTGCCGATCATGCTGACATGCTTCAGGCATTCCGGGCCGCTACCCACAATGGTGGCGCCCTTGACGGGGTACTGGATCTTGCCGTTCTCCACCCAATAGGCTTCGCTGGCAGAGAACACAAACTTGCCGCTGGTGATATCGACTTGGCCACCACCAAAGTTGGACGCATACAGGCCCTTCTTGATGGAGGCAATGATCTCCTGCGGATCCTTGTCGCCATTCAGCATGTAGGTGTTGGTCATACGCGGCATGGGGATGTGGGCATAGCTCTCGCGCCGGCCATTGCCGGTGGGCTTGACCTTCATCAGGCGCGCATTCATCGCATCCTGGATGTAGCCCTTCAAGATGCCATCCTCGATCAGCACATTGCGCTGGGTCGGCTGGCCCTCGTCGTCCACATTCAGCGAGCCGCGGCGGTCGGCAATCGTGCCATCGTCCAGCACGGTCACACCCTTGGCAGCGACGCGCTGGCCAATCATGCCGCTGAAGGCGCTCGATCCCTTGCGGTTGAAGTCGCCTTCCAGGCCATGGCCCACGGCCTCATGCAGCAGCACACCCGGCCAGCCGGGACCCAACACCACGGTCATCACGCCAGCAGGCGCGGGGCGCGACTCCAGGTTCACCAAGGCCGCCTTGACGGCCTCGTCCACATACTGCTGCACCAGTTCATCGTCAAAATAGGCCAGGCCAAAGCGGCCACCGCCGCCGGCCGAACCCACCTCGCGGCGGCTCTTGCTCTCGGCAATCACCGTCACCGACAGGCGTACCAGCGGGCGCACATCGGCCGCCAAGGTCCCATCGGCACGCGCAACCAGCACCACATCGTGCTCGGCCGCCAGGCCTGCCATCACCTGCTTGACGCGCGGATCCTTGGCGCGGGCCAGCTTTTCAACCTTCTCCAGCAAGGCCACCTTGGCGGTGCTGTCGAGGGTGGAGATCGGGTCCACATCGGGGTAGAGCGAGCGGCTGAGCGCAATCTTCTTGCGCGGCACCCGCACCTGGCGCGACTGGCTTTGCGCGCCGATGCTGCGCACCGTATGGGCGGCGTCTAGCAAGGATGCCAGCGAGATGTCGTCCGAATAGGCAAAGGCCGTCTTCTCACCGGCAACCGCACGCACGCCCACACCCTGGTCGATGGAGAAAGAACCCGTCTTGACGATGCCCTCTTCCAAACTCCAGCCTTCGGCCCGGGTGTACTGGAAATAGAGATCTGCATCGTCCACCTTGTGGGCGCGGATATCGGCCAGCGCGCGCGTCAGATGGCTGTCATCCAGACCAAAGGGCGTCAGCAGCAGGCTGCGCGCCATCGCCAGTCGTTGTTCGGTAGAAGCCGCCAGCGGCTTGGCCACAGCAAGGTCAAAAGGTGCATTCATAGGGCGATTTTAGGGCTTGCGCAATGGCCGTGGGTCCATGCGTTGATTTGCGGCCGCCAGCAAGCCAGCCGCGACCTCTCCTGTATCTGCGGCTGGCGGGGCTGTTTTCAATGGCAGAGCCCCTTGCATACGGGGCTCATAGACGGGGCGCCTGCTCCCGCGCCAGCTGGCGCTGCGATCTGGCGACCGACATCAAAATCCCCAGCGCCAGCCCCAAGGTGACCATCGCCGTGCCCCCATAGCTGACAAAGGGCAAGGGCACGCCCACCACCGGCAAGATGCCACTCACCATGCCCATGTTGACAAAGGCATAGGTGAAAAAGATCATCGCCACCGCACCCGCCATCAGCCGGCCAAACAAGGTGGGTGCGCGCATCGCAATCGCCAGGCCGCGCCAGACCAGCAGCAGGAAGAAGAAGATCAGCAGCAGATTGCCGGCCAGACCGAACTCTTCAGAAAACGCGGCAAAGATAAAGTCGGTGGTGCGCTCGGGGATGAACTCCAGATGGGTCTGTGTGCCCGCCATAAAGCCCTTGCCCATGAAACCGCCCGAGCCAATGGCGATCATCCCCTGGATGATGTGAAAGCCCTTGCCCAACGGGTCGCGTGTCGGGTCGAGCAAGGTGCAGACGCGCTGACGCTGGTATTCATGCAGCACCACCAGGTCCATGCCGTCTTCGCAGAGGTGGTGGCCATAGATGGCAATCAGCAGCAGCCCGATGGCGCCAAGCAGCACCGGAGGAATGATCAGCTTCCAGGACAGCCCGGCAAAATAGATGACGGCCAGGCCGGCGGCCATCACCAGCAGGGACGTCCCCAAATCCGGCTGCTTCATGATCAGCCCGACGGGAATGATGAGGATTGCAAAGGCCACGACAAAGTCGACCGGGCGCAAGGCCCCCTCGCGGCGCTGAAACCACCAGGCCAGCATCAGCGGCATCGCAATCTTCAGCAATTCGCTGGGCTGGATGACGATGCCCAGGTTTACCCAGCGCTGCGCACCCTTCTTGGTGATGCCGAACAAGGCCACCGCTATCAACAAGGCAACGCCCAAGCCGTACAGCGGCAGTGCAAAACTGGCCAAGCGGTGCGGAGGAATCTGCGACACCACCAGCAAAATGCCCAAAGCCAGCAGCATGTTGCGGCCATGGTCGGAGAACCGGGTGCCATGGTCAAAACCGGCGGAATACATGGCCGTCAGTCCGATGGCTGCCAGGGTGCCGATGATGAAGATCAGCGGCCAGTCATAGCCGCGCAGCATCGGCAACAGACGCTGGAACAGATTCGGTTTATCAAGAACTTCGGACATGGCCGCCATTATCCCTGCTTGGCACAGAACGCCTGCCAGCGCTAGCGGTAAAGACCGGTTTTACATGTGTCACCCGTCCCAAATCAATTCAACAAAACCACTAAGGTTGTCAACACCTTAGCAGTGGCCGCCTGGGCGCTATCATTTGTGCATGACGACCACCCACTTGCTTTACCTGCACGGCTTTCGCTCTTCTCCCCAATCGGCCAAGGCCCAGCGCCTGCAGCGCCATATTGAAGATAGCCATCCCCATGTCGTGTGGTCCGCGCCACAACTGCCCGCCTCGCCCCGGCAAGCGGCCGATCTGCTGCTGGCGACCACCCGCAACTGGGCCGGCCTGCCGCCCGAGAGCCTGGCCGTCGTCGGCTCCTCGCTGGGTGGTTTCTATGCCAGTTGGGTGGCCCAGCAACTGCGCTGCAAAAGCGTGATGATCAACCCATCCACCACACCCTGGGTGACCTTGGAGCAACACCTGGGCGAGCAAACGGCCTGGCACAACCCGGAAGAATCCTTCTTCTTCCGCCCCGAATACCTGGACGAGCTGCAGGCGCTGAACGTGAACGGCCAGCCGCCCGCCGCCCCGCAGTTGCTGATTGCCGCCATGGGCGATGAGGTGCTGCACTGGCAGGACATGGTCGCGCGCTACCCTGCCGCCCAGCTGCTGCTGGACGAGGGCAGCGACCATGCGCTGTCGAACTTCGAGAGCTATCTGCCGCAGATCGACAAGTTTCTGGGCTGGTAAAACCAGCGCTGGCCGGCCCCACCAGCAGCGGGCCAGCCAGAACCCCCACGCAAAAAACCCTGCGACCGCGCCCCGGCACCGTCCAGCATGGGAAAATGCGCGCCTATGTATGCACTGTTTGACGACGCTGGCAAGTTTCTCGCCGGCCGTATCCTCTCCGAAGCTGAAAGTTCCGCGCAAATTGAATTGGACTCCGGGAAACGGGTCAAGGTCAAAGCAGCGAACCTGCTCCTCAAATTTGACAAGCCGGCGCCCGCTGAGCTGATCGCACAGGCGCAAGCGCTGTCCGTAGAGATAGATCCCCAGCTGGCCTGGGAGTTTGCGCCTGAGCAGGAATTTGGCTTTGCCGACCTGGCGCGCGACTACTTCTCGGAGAACGCCTCGATCACCGAGCAGGTGGCGGCGCTGTTCAAACTGTTTGAAGCACCGCACTACTTCCGCCGTGCGGGCAAGGGTCGCTTCAAGAAGGCGCCTGAAGAGATCGTGCAGCAGGCGCTGGCCGCCATCGAGAAAAAGGCCCAGCTCCAGGCGCAGATCGATGCCTGGGCGGTCGAGCTGGCCAACGGCCAGTGCCCGGCCCCTGTGCAACAGCAGCTCTACAAGATTCTGTTCCGCCCCGACAAGAACGCGCCCGAATACAAGGCCGTCGTCGAAGCCAGCCGCAAGGCGCAGCTGGCGCCGCTGGCACTGCTGCAAAAGGCAGGCGCCATCGACTCGTCCTACCAGTTCCACTGGCAGCGCTTTTTGTTTGACAACTTCCCCAAGGGCACGGGCTTCCCAGCCGTCACCGCGCCACTGCCGCCTAGTGATCTGCCACTGGCCACGGTGGAGGCCTACTCCATCGACGATTCGGCCACGACCGAAATCGACGATGCGCTGTCGGTGCAAGGTCTGGGCACGGGCCAGGTCATCGTCGGTGTACACATTGCCGCCCCCGGCCTGGCCATCGAGCCCGGCTCGGCACTCGACCATCTGGGTCGCAGCCGCTATTCCACCGTCTACATGCCGGGCTACAAGGTCACGATGCTGCCCGACGAAGTCGTGCAGATCTACACCTTGGACGAAGGCCGCGCCAACCCGGCCGTGTCGCTCTACGTCACCTACGACGAAGCCACCCTGGAAGTGCTGAACAAGGAAACCCGCCTGGAACGCGTGCCCGTGGTCAGCAACTTCCGCTACGACAAGCTCGACCATATCGCCACCGAAGCCTGGCTGACTGATCCCAGCCTGCAGGTCGAGGACACGCCCCAACCACTGCTGGACAAGCGCGACGAGCTGACCTTCCTCTACCGCCTCTCGCGCCACCTCAAGGCGGGCCGCGAAGTGGTGCGTGGCAAGCCCGAGAACTTCAACCGCCCGGACTACAACTTCCGCCTGCAAGGCAATGGCGACCAGGTGCCCAATGGCACGGAGACCGTGCAGATCACCGTGCGCAAGAGGGGCGCGCCGCTGGACCTGATCGTGGCTGAAGCGGCCATCGTTGCCAACAGCAGCTGGGGCCAGCTGCTGGCCGACCATGGTGTGCCCGGCATCTACCGCAGCCAGGCCAGCCTGGCGCCCGGCATCAAGGTGCGCATGTCCACCAAGGCGCTGCCGCATGCGGGCATTGGCGTCAAAAGCTATGTCTGGGCCACGTCGCCGCTGCGCCGCTATACCGACCTGGCCAACCAATGGCAGATCATTGCCTGCGCGCGCCATGGCGCCACCGCAGCGCTGGTCGCCCCGTTCAAGCCCAAGGATGCGGAGCTGTTCTCCATCATCAGCGGCTTTGATGCGGCTTACAGCGCCTACAACGGCTACCAGGCTGGCATGGAGCGCTACTGGACCCTGAAGTACCTGATGCAAAACAACATCAGTGACCTCACTGCAACAGTTATGAAGGAAGGCCCGGCAGGCAGCATGTTGGTGCGTGCAGATGCACTACCATTGGTGTTTCCGGTACTGGGCGCGCAGAATCTGCCGCGTGGTGCCCAAGTCCGGGTCAAGCTCGGCGAGATCGATGAGATCACGCTGGATGTGACCGGAACCGTGCTGGAGAGACTGGACGACGCGCAGGCCAACCAGGCCGAGACAGAGTCGCCAGAGGACGAGGAGGAGGCTGTAGCTGGGCCCATCGCCATCGCGGTGGACATGAGCGACGGTGAGGACGCGGCGGCCATAAAAACCGATTAACCCGGAACCGTGAAGTTTTTGCCATTTCTTCGATCCCTGTCCACACTGCAACTGGCGCTGGCCGTGTCCGTGCTGCTGCACGCGGCCGTCCTGAGCATCCGCTTCATTGATCCCCAGGCCTTTGACCGGGTGTTCGAGGACACCCCGCTCGAAGTGATTCTGGTCAACGCCAAATCCAACGATGCCCCGTCGGACAAGGCCCAGGCTGTCGCCCAGGCCAATCTGGCCGGCGGCGGCGAATCGGCCAATAGCCAGGAGCGTGCCACCAGCCCGCTGCCCTACTCGGCCATCACCAATATGGGCGATGACTTTGAAGAGCGCCAGCGCCAGGTGGATGCCATGCAGGCCCAGCAGATGCAGCTGCTGGCCGATCTGCGCAACCAGCTCGCCCAGTACCAGCCGCCCGACACGCGCAAGACCAGCGCGTCCCTGGCCGAGATAGAGCAAGAGGAAAAGCACCAGCAACTGCTCAAGATGCTGGCCGAGATCGAAAAGCGCATCCACGAAGAAAACGCCCGCCCCAAAAAGCGCTACATCAGCCCCGCCACGCGCGAAGAGGTGTTCGCCATCTATTACGACCAGCTGCGCCGCAAGGTCGAGGACCGGGGCACCAGCAACTTCCCTGAGGCCGGTGGCCGCAAGCTCTATGGCGAGCTGGTGATGATCATGACCGTCAACCACGATGGCCGCGTGCTGGGCACCGAGGTCTACAAAAGCTCGGGCAACCAGCAGCTCGATCGCCGGGCCGAGGCCATTGCCGTCAGCAGCGGGCCCTTTGGCCACTTTGGCCCAGCCTTGCGTGCCAAGGCTGACCAGATTGCCGTGGTCTCCAAATTCCGCTTCACCCGCGAGCAAACGCTGGAAACTGCCAATTTGCAGTAAAGTGGCATCCGCCCTTTTGTGATCCTCGTCGGCACCCTTGTGGGCAGGTATGCACACAAGGGTGCCGTTTTTCCGCCCTGCGCCGCTGGCCCCCGTGCCGCCGTACAAGCCGCTACCACCATGTCCCTTCCAGACCGCTATTGCGTCATCGGCAACCCGATTGCCCACAGCCGCTCACCCCGCATCCATACCTTGTTTGCGCAGCTGACCGGCCAGGCCCTGGTCTATGAGGCCGAGCTGGTGGCACTGGACGGTTTTGACGCCGCCGTGCAGCAGCTGGTACAGGCGGGCACCCGGGGCATGAACGTGACGGTGCCCTTCAAGCTGGAAGCGGCAGGCCTGGCCGACAGCTGCAGTGACCGCGTGCAGCGTGCCGGTGCGGCCAACACCCTGGTGGTGGGCGCTGATGGCCGCATCCATGCCGACAACACCGATGGCCTGGGCCTGGTGGCCGATATCGTGCGCAATGCTGGCGTGCCACTGGCAGGCCAGCGCGTGCTGCTGCTGGGCGCGGGTGGCGCCGCCGCCGGTGCGCTGGCACCGCTGATCGCCGAGGCCCCCGCCTTGCTCGTGGTCTGCAACCGCACCCACGCCAAGGCCCAGCACCTGGTCGACCTGCATGCCGACCTGGTCCAGGGCGCCAGCACCCAACTGCAAGCGATGGAGGCAGATGCACTGGCGGGCCCGTTTGATGTGGTAATCAACGCCACCGCCAGCAGCCTGCAAGGCGCCGCCATCCCCGTGCCCGGCGCGCTGCTGCGCCCGGATGCGCTGGCTTACGACACGATGTATGGCCCCGCCGCCGAGCCGTTTTTGCAATGGGCCCGACAGCATGGCGCCACCGGCCGCGATGGCCTGGGCATGCTGGTCGAGCAAGCCGCTGAGGCCTTTGCGCTGTGGCGCGGCGTGCGCCCGCCGTCACAGCCGGTGCTGGCGCAGCTGCGCAGCGAACTGGCGGCACACTGAGTCCCCGATGACAGGCGCCAGCCACCTCCCGCTGAGGCTCCCCGCATGAAGGCCATTGCGCGCTGGATCGGCTGGGTGCTGCTGCTGGCCCTGGGCCTGCAGCTCTTTTTCATCGCGCGCATCGCGGTGATGGCCCGCATCGACCCCGCATCCACCGCGTTTGAACGCAGCGAAGCCTGGCGCCAGGTGCGCCACGACGGGCGCTTGCACTGGCGCCAGCAATGGCGCGACTATCCGCAAATGTCCGACCAGCTCAAGCGCGCGGTCGTTGCCTCGGAAGACGATGATTTCATCAACCACGATGGCGTGCTCTGGGACGCCATTGAAAAAGCCCGCGCACGCAATGCCAAGGCCGTTGAGCGTGCCGAGCAGCGCAAGGAAAAAGCGCTGGAACGCGCCCAGGCCCAGGCTGAAAAGCGCGGCGAGGCCTTTGACCCCAACACCGTGCAAGACGGGCCACCCGTCAAGCTGATGGGCGGCTCGACCATCACCCAGCAACTGGCCAAGAACCTGCTGCTGTCGTCCGAGCGCAGCCTGCTGCGCAAGGGCCAGGAGCTGGTGCTGACCTATACGCTGGAGGCGCTGCTGAGCAAGCAGCGCATTCTGGAGCTGTACCTGAACCATGCCGAATGGGGGGACGGTGTCTTTGGCGCCGAGGCCGCGGCCCAGCGCTACTTTGGCAAATCGGCAGCGCAGCTGAGTGGCTATGAGGCGGCGCGCCTGGCCGTCATGCTGCCCAACCCCAAGGGCGCAGAAAAGAACCCGCAGTCGGCCTATCTGAACCGCCGCACCGCCACTATCGCAGCGCGCATGCGCTATGCTGAGATCCCCTGAATTCCGGCCCTGCCGGCACCCCCACTGAACGGCATGAGAATCATCGGCATCGACCCAGGCTTGCAGACCACCGGCTTCGGCGTCATCGACGTGGACGGCCATCGCCTGTCCTATGTGGCCAGCGGCACCATCCGCACCACCACCCTGGACCTGGGCAACCTGCCGGGTCGGCTGAAGATGATTTTTGACGGCATCTGCGAAGTCAGCCAGCGCTACCAGCCCGATATGGCCTCAGTAGAGATTGTGTTCGTCAACGTCAACCCACAATCCACCTTGCTGCTGGGCCAGGCCCGGGGCTGCGCGCTGACGGCGCTGGTGTCGCAGAACCTGCCCGTCGCCGAGTACACCGCACTGCAGATGAAAAAAGCCGTGGTCGGCCATGGGCGCGCGGCCAAGAACCAGATCCAGGAGATGGTCAAACGCCTGCTGCAACTGCCCGGCCTGCCCGGCACCGATGCAGCCGATGCACTGGGCCTGGCCATCACCCACGCCCACGCGGGCTTGGCAATGGCGCGCATGGCCGAGGTCAGCCCTTTGCAGCGCCGCCAGCATGCGATGTACAAGGCCGGCCGCAGCTACTGACCAGCGCTTCTGCGCAATGGGCCAGACACACCCCAAGTTAGACAAAAAAAAACCTGTGCATCGCTAGGTGCACAGGTCTGGTCGGCTACAGGCTCCTCATGCGTGGATCCGTGCGCTCCGTGAAGCAGCGCTCGGCACAAGGTGCAGCCACCAAAGTAAGCTTTGGAGTGGGCGGGCGCACAAAGGTTCGCTCAGGGCGCCATGCAAACCCTCAATTATGGCCAGTTCGCGGCGTCTCAATAACCATTGATGACAATATTGGCGATCAGGCCGGAGCCCACCGCAATCAACAGGTAGTCACCGCCGTACTGGATCCACTGATAGCCCCGGGGCGGTGCGCTGAGGCGGTGGCCGCGCCAGTCACCCACCACATAGCTGTAACCCCGGTACGGTGCGGGCACATAGCCGCCTCGGTACCAATCATTGCGCGGGCCAATGCCACGGCCACGGTCGGGCACCACCACCACGCGGGGTGGGGGACGGTGGTCGTGGCGGTAGTCGCGGCGCTGCTCGTGGTAGCGGCGGTCGCGTTCACGCTCGCGCTCCCAGCGGCGATGGTCGGCATGGCCACGGCGGTCATCGCGCTGGTAGTGGCGCTCACCATGGCGCCCGTCAGGCTGGGCCTGGGCAGGGGCACTGAAAGCCAGCGCGCCGGCCAATGCCAAGGCCAGACTGCCAAGGCCCGCCAGGCGGCTCAAACGGCTATGGGTGGTGCTCATGACGAAATCCTTTCTGGTGGACCAGCGGCTGCTGGTACGAGCGGCAGATTGCCGCCATGGAGATTTAACGCCTTGCAACGCCCCACCGTTTACCCGGGGCAGCTGGAGAGCGTCGGATATGTCATTTGTAAAGTTCGGGGGAAGCGGAAAAACCGCATGGGCAAAGGGCTGCGCCGCTGAGAACCCTGCATGGCACCGGCCTGGATTTACCGCACTTTACCTACCGCGCGGCATGCAAAAAGCCGGCTGGCGGACTCAGACCATGCGCCCCACAAAGAGCACCGCAAAGAACGCGAGGCCCGCGACCACCGTCCACTTGACCAACAGCAAGGACCACTGGCGGTAGCGGCGCTGGCCGGTGCCCAGGTAAAAGCAAAAGCTGAGGGCTGCCATCAGCACCAGCAGCATGAAGATCCAGCGGAACAGCAGCATCAGAGCAGCCCAGCCTTACCAGGCCAGCGCAGACTGTGCAAAGCCCTGCGGGGCTTCACGCACATGGTCAAAGGTGACGATGTCCCAGGCGTCCTGGCGCTGCATCAGCTCGCGCAGCAGCAGGTTGTTCAGGCCATGGCCCGAGCGGAAGGCACTGTAAGCGGCCAGCAAGGGGTAGCCAACGATGTACAGGTCACCGATCGCGTCCAAAATCTTGTGTTTGACGAACTCATCGTCATAGCGCAAGCCATCGCTGTTGAGCACCTTGTAGTCGTCCATCACGATGGCATTGTCCAGACCGCCGCCCAATGCCAGGCCGTTCGAGCGCAGCATTTCCACATCCTTGGTGAAGCCAAAGGTGCGGGCACGGGCGATATCGCGGCTGTAGTTGCCAATGCCCAGGTCAAACTCGTAGGTCTGGCCGGTGGAATCAACCGCTGGGTGCGAAAAGTCGATTTCAAAGCGCAGCTTGTAGCCGTGGTAGGGGTCCAGGCGCGCCCATTTCTCGGCTGCGCCCTCGCCCTGGCGGATCTCCACTGGCTTGGTCAGCCGCAAAAAGCGTTTGGGGGCGTTTTGCAGCTCAATGCCGGCGCTCTGCAGCAAAAACACGAACGACGCCGAGGAGCCATCCAAAATCGGGATTTCTTCGGCGGTCACATCGATATAGAGGTTGTCGATGCCCAGGCCCGCGCAGGCGGACATCACATGCTCCACCGTATGGATGCGCACATCGCCTTTGCCCAGCGTAGAGGCCATGCGGGTGTCCACGACGGCCTCGGCATTGACGGGGATATCCACCGGCTCGGGCAAGTCCACCCGGCGAAACACAATGCCGGTATTGGGCTGTGCAGGGCGCAGGGTGAGCTCGACCCGCTGGCCGCTGTGCAGGCCCACGCCAACGGCACGGGTTAAAGACTTGATGGTTCGTTGCTGGAGCATAACTTGTTGATTTTACGCCGTACGCACGCCCAGGAGGCGCAAAAATGCCAATCACCCAGATAGTGCAAGCCTTGTAGGACAAACACTTGCCATGCCGGCCAATCTGTGCACAAAGCCGCCTGTGCAGCGACTGCGCTGGCAGGCGGGGCGGACAGCGGACAACAGCGCAGCCCACCAATAACAACGCGCTGAACCCCCGAAAGGTTTCAGCGCGCTGTGTTCAAAGCTCCGTCCGTCCCGGAGGACCGACGGGCTTACAGAGGGCCTGCAAGGCGATCAGTCCGCCTGCTTGCGCAGGAAGGCCGGGATCTCCAGGTCTTCCATGCCGCTGGACGACATCGCATCGACGCGGGCAGAGGCTGCATTGCGGCCCGTGCGCCAGACCGATGGGGTCTTCTTGTCGGCAAAGTCGTTGGCAAAGGCATTGCCCATCGGCACAGCGTTTTGCACACCCAGACCCGAGACGGGGCTGTTCACCGATTGCGGCGTGTAGGCGATGTCGTCGGTGCCGGTACGCAGACCCGCGCTGCCCTGGATGACCGAGATCGGCTGGCGCTTGGCCACAGGACGCGACAGGCCGGTGGCCAGCACGGTCACGCGGATTTCTTCGCCCAGGGTTTCGTCATAGGCCGCGCCGAAGATGACGTGCGACTCTGGCGAAGCGTAGGCATTGATAGTGCTCATGGCCTGGCGCGATTCGGCCAGCTTCAGGCTGCCCTTGGTCGCAGTCACCAGCACCAGGATGCCCTTGGCGCCCGACAGATCGATGCCTTCCAGCAGCGGGCAAGCAACCGCTTGTTCCGCAGCGATGCGTGCACGGTCCGGGCCGCTGGCCGTGGCCGTACCCATCATCGCCTTGCCGGGCTCGCTCATCACGGTCTTCACGTCGGCAAAGTCGACGTTGATGTAGCCGTGGTCGTTGATGATCTCGGAGATGCCGCCGACCGCGTTCTTCAGCACATCGTTGGCATGTGCAAACGCCTGGTCCTGGGTGATGTCATCGCCCAGCACATCGAGCAGCTTCTCGTTGAGCACCACAATCAGCGAATCCACATTGGCTTCAAGCTCGCTCAGGCCGCCGTCAGCGTTGGACATGCGGCGCTTGCCTTCCCATTCGAAAGGCTTGGTTACCACGCCCACCGTCAGGATGCCCATTTCCTTGGCGACGCGAGCGATCACCGGTGCAGCGCCGGTGCCGGTACCACCACCCATGCCGGCGGTGATGAACAGCATGTGCGAGCCCACGATCGCAGCGCGGATGTCTTCGATCGCGGATTCGGCAGCCTCGCGGCCGTTCTCAGGCTTGCTGCCCGCGCCCAGGCCGGTTTCACCCAGCTGGATCACGCGGTGGGCATGGCAACGCTCCAGCGCTTGCGCATCGGTGTTGGCCGAAATGAATTCGACACCCTGCACGCTGTTGGCGATCATGTGTTCGACCGCATTGCCGCCACCGCCACCGACGCCGATCACCTTGATCTGGGTGCCTTGGTTGAATGTGTTGCCTTCATACATTTCGATGGTCATTGCCTGCTCCTCTCGCTCTCGCGTCAATTTGGAAAAAATGGTCTACGGATAATTCACTCTTTAATGAACATTGGTTGCCTGGTGGCCCTTTGGGTCTCCAAGGGTCAAACCCTTTGAGCCTTGAAGGGCCGCTTTGCGCCAGCCAACAAGTGGTGTCATGCATGGTTAAAAGTTCCCCACAATAAAGTCTTTCAAACGCCCAAATGCCGATTTCACCGAACCGGACTTCTGGGCCACCTTGTAGCCACGCATGCGTGCCATGCGTGCCTCTTCCAGCAGGCCCATGACGGTGGCAGCACGGGGCTGCGCCACCATCTCGGCCAGGGTGCCGGAATACTTGGGAATGCCGCGGCGTACAGGCTTGAGGAAGATGTCTTCCCCCAGCTCCACCATGCCCGGCATCACCGCGCTGCCGCCGGTGAGCACAATGCCCGACGACAGCACCTCCTCATAACCAGACTCGCGGATGACTTGCTGCACCAGCGAGAAAATCTCTTCGACGCGCGGCTCGATCACACCCGCCAGCGCCTGCTTGCTCAACAGACGCGGGCCCCGGTCACCCAGACCGGGCACATCCACCTGCGAATCCGGATCGGCCAGCAGTTGCTTGGCGCAGCCGCTCTCCACCTTGATGTCCTCGGCGTCCTTGGTGGGCGTGCGCAAGGCCATCGCGATGTCGCTGGTAATCAGGTCACCGGCAATCGGAATCACCGCCGTATGGCGGATCGCGCCACCGGTGAAGATCGACACATCGGTGGTGCCGGCGCCGATATCGACCACGCAGACACCCAGCTCGCGCTCGTCATCGGTCAGCACCGCCTGGCTGGAGGCCAGCGGGTTGAGCAGCAGCTGCTCTACCTCCAGACCACAGCGGCGCACGCATTTGATGATGTTTTCGGCGGCGCTTTGCGCACCGGTCACGATGTGGATCTTGGACTCCAGGCGCAGGCCGCTCATGCCGATGGGCTCGCGCACATCCTGACCGTCGATGGCAAACTCCTGCGGCTCCACCAGCAGCAAACGCTGGTCGGAGGGGATGTTAATCGCCTTGGCGGTGTCCAGCACCCGCGCCACATCGGCAGCCGAGACTTCCTTGTCCTTCACCGCCACCATGCCGCTGGAATTGATGCCCCGGATATGGCTGCCGGTGATGCCGGTGTAGACCCGCTGAATGTTCAAATCAGCCATCAGCTCGGCCTCTTTGAGCGCCTGCTGAATGCTCTGCACCGTCGCATCGATGTTCACCACCACACCGCGCTTGAGCCCATTGCTGGGTGCCACACCCAGGCCCGCCAGCTTCAGCTCGCCATTGCCCAGCACCTCGGCCACGACCACCATGATCTTGGCGGTGCCGATGTCCAGACCGACCACAACGTCTTTGCTATCTCGCGCCATAGTCAGTTGCCCTCGCTGATCAAGTGATTGGTATGGTTCATGTTTCGCATCTCTGTGTTTTATTTCTTGACTGGTGCCCGGCCCGATGCCGAGGTGCCCGTGGTCACCCCTTGCATACGCACCGCGTAGCCACCGGCATGGCGCAGATCCGCCGACATCAGCGATGCCACGCTGCGTCTGTAGGTACCGGTGACTTCAGGCAAAGATTCAACAAATTTACGCACCCGCTCGCTCAGCGCGTCCTCACGCCCTTGCCCCATCTCGATGACTGCGCCGGACTGCAAGGTCGCCTTCCAGCTGCCGCTGTTTGATTCGGCCAAGGTCACCAGTGCGTTGTCGAGCTTGGCGTAAATGGGGGACAGCGCGCGGAACATGGCCAGCACCTCCTGCGAGCGCCCGGCCGGGCCGGAGAGGTGCGGCAGATGCAGCAGATCCGGGTCGGTGGAATCGCCCTCGAACATCTGGCCGTCGCTGTTGAGCAAACGCGATTCACCCTCGGCACCCCAAATGGCGGCCGCATCCTGCTCGGTGATCGTCACCGCCAGGGTATGGGGAAACTCGCGCTTGATGCTGGCCTGGCGCACCCAGGGCGCCTGTTCAAAAATGCGGCGGGTTTCGTCCAGGTCCATCGTGAAGAAGTTGCCCTTCAACGACGGCATCACATTGGCCTGCAACGACACCGCACTGTTGTGCTCCATCTCGCCCTGCACCACGATGCGCGCAATGCTCAGCGCCGGGTGGTGAATGGCCCAGCGCGCCGCTGCCAGTACCAGCAACGCGCCGCAGCCGAGGAACAATGCCGTGGCCAGCATGTTCATCAGCTTGACGTCGAAGGGGACTGGCATGGTCTGCTCCATGGATCGCATCTCCTTGTCTTACAGCTCCGCGCCTTGGGCCGCATCGGTCGATGCGTTGACCACCAGGTGCAAGCACAGGTCTTCGTAGCTCATGCCGGTGGCACGCGCTGCCATGGGCACCAGCGAATGGCTGGTCATGCCCGGCGAGGTATTGATCTCCAGCAGGAACAGTTGCTGGTCTGAGGCGCGCACCATCACATCGGCACGTGACCAGCCCCGGCAGCCCAGGGTACGGAAAGCCTTTTCCGCCAGATCGCGAATCGCCGCTTCCATTTCGGCCGGCAGCTCGCTGGGGCAGAAATACTGGGTGGTGTCGGTGAAGTACTTGTTCTGGTAGTCGTAGTTACCTTCTGGCGCGACGATCTTGATCACCGGCAGCGCCTGGGCGCCGCGGCCCTGGCCCAGCACGGCGCAAGTCGTTTCCACGCCCTCGATGAACTGTTCGCAGAGCACCTCAGGGTCGTAGCGGGAGGCCAGTACATAGGCCTGGGCGCATTCCTCGGGGCTGCTGATCTTGGACAGGCCGATGGTCGAGCCCTCGCGTGCGGGCTTGACGATCATCGGCGCGCCCAGCGCGGCCAGCGCATCGCGCGTGTCCTGCTCGCTGGCGGCCATGCGCCACTCGGGGGTGGACAGGCCTTCAAAGCGCCAGATGCGCTTGGTCATGATCTTGTCCATCGCAATGCTCGATGCCATCACGCCGGGGCCGGTGTAGGGAATGCCCAGCAGCTCCAGCGCGCCCTGCACCGTGCCATCTTCGCCATGGCGGCCATGCAAGGCGATAAAGCAGCGCGCAAAGCCCTGCTTGCGCAGCTCACCCATGTCCTGCTCGGAGGGGTCAAACGCGTGCGCGTCCACCCCCTTGGACAGCAGCGCAGCGAGCACGCCCTTGCCGGACATCAGCGACACCTCGCGCTCTGCCGAGCTACCGCCCATCAGCACCGCGACCTTGCCCAAGGCCTTCACATCAATATTTTTCATGGTTTCAGTCATACCGCGCTCCCCTGGGGCGCCACTCGCTCTTGCTGGCCCAATGCCAATGCCATCACCTGTGCAGCCACTGCACCAATCGATCCCGCGCCCATGCACAGCAGCACATCGCCGTCTTGTGCCTGGTCCACAATCTGCTGGGGCAGGCTGGCAATCTGCTCGACAAACACCGGCTCCACCTTGCCGGCTACGCGCACCGCGCGGGCCAGCGCCCGGCTATCAGCGGCCACAATTGGCGCCTCGCCAGCGGCGTACACCTCGGCCAGCAGCACCGCGTCGGCACTGCCCAGCACGGGCACAAAGTCTTCAAAACAATCCCGCGTGCGGGAGTAGCGGTGGGGCTGGAAGGCCAGCACCAGCCGGCGGCCCGGAAAGGCACCGCGCGCGGCCGCAATGGTGGCAGCCATTTCGACAGGGTGATGGCCGTAATCGTCAATAACCGTGAACTCGCCGCCATTGGGCAGCTGCGCCTGGCCATAACGCTGAAAACGACGACCCACGCCCTTGAAACCTTGCAGCGCGTTTTGCAGTGCCGCATCGTCAATGCCGATAGCAGCCGCCACACCCACCACCGCCAGCGCATTGAGCACGTTGTGCTCGCCGGGCAGGTTCAGCACCAGATCCAGATCGGGCAAGGCCTGGGCCAGGCGGCGCTGCACGGTAAAGCGCATCTGGCCGTTGTCGGCCTGCAGGTTCACCGCGCGGATCTGGGCGCTTTCGCTCAGGCCATACGTCGTCACCTGGCAGGCGACGCGCTCCACAATCTCGGCAACGGCCGGGCTGTCGATGCAGACCACCGCATTGCCATAGAAGGGCATGCGGTTGAGAAAATCGACAAAAGCCGTCTTGAGCCGGCCAAAATCATGGCCATAGGTCTCCATGTGGTCGGCATCGATATTGGTCACCACCGCCATCACCGGCAGCAGGTTCAGGAACGAGGCATCGGACTCGTCCGCCTCGACCACGATGTAATCGCCACTGCCCAGGCGCGCATTGGCGCCGGCGCTGTTGAGCTTGCCGCCAATCACAAAGGTGGGGTCCAGCCCCGCCTCGGCCAGCACGCTGGTCACCAGGCTGGTGGTCGTCGTCTTGCCGTGGGTGCCGGCAATCGCAATGCCTTTGCGCAGGCGCATCAGCTCGGCCAGCATCAAGGCGCGCGGCACCACGGGAATGCCCATGGCCCGGGCGGCCAGCACCTCGGGGTTGTCGGCCTGCACCGCTGTCGACGTCACCAGCGCCTGGGCGTTGGCGATATGCGCCGCCTCATGGCCCACAAAGGTGGTGATGCCCACATCGCGCAGATGCGCCATGGTGCTGCTGTCCGACAGGTCCGAGCCCGAGACCACATAGCCCAGGTTGTGCAGCACTTCGGCAATGCCGCTCATGCCGGCACCGCCAATACCTACAAAGTGAATGCGTTGGATGGCGTGTTTCATCGTGCCAGCTCCTCGCAAGCATCCGCCACCACTTGGGCAGCTTCCAATTTCTGCATCTTCTTTGCCTTTTGCGCCGCGTCCAGCAAGCTGGAGCGCTGTAGTTTCTCTAGCCTTTGCGCCAGGCTCTCCGGGGTCAAAGCGCTTTGTTGCACCAACCAGCCGGCGCCGGCATCTACCAAAAATCGGGCATTGGCCGTCTGGTGGTCGTCCACCGCCGCCGGAAAAGGCACAAACACCGCCGCCGCGCCCACCGCTGCCAGCTCGGTCACCGTGCTGGCACCGGCGCGACAAACGATGACATCCGCCTGCGCATAGGCTTGGGCGGCATCGTCGATAAAGGGCGTCAGGCTGGCTTGCACGCCAGCGGCTGCATAGTTGGCCTGCAGCGCATCGATCTGCTTGGCGCCGCTTTGGTGGGTGACCACGGGGCGGGTCTCGGGCGCCATCAGCGCCAGCGCCTTGGGCACCACCTCGTTCAAGGCCTTGGCACCCAGGCTACCGCCCACCACCAGCAGCTGCAGCGGGCCGCTGCGGCCGGCAAAGCGCTGTGCCGGTTCGGGCTGCTGCAGGAACTCGGCGCGCAGCGGATTGCCCACCCACTGGCCACCGGCAATCGCATTCGGGAAAGCGCTGAACACACGCTGGGCCATGCGGGCCAGCAGTTTGTTGGCCATACCCGGCACCGAGTTCTGCTCATGCAGCACGATGGGCACACCCGCCAGCTTGGCTGCCAAGCCACCCGGCACGGTGATATAGCCACCCATGCCGACAACCACATCGGGGCGGATCTTGCGCAGCACGGCGCGCGCCTGCTGCAAGGCCTTGAGCAGACGCAGCGGCATGCCTACCAAGGAGCGCAGGCCCTTGCCACGCACGCCCGAGAACGCCACCCGTTCTAGCACAAAGCCTTGGGGCGGTACCAGGCGCTCTTCCATGCTGTCGGGCGCGCCCAGCCAGTGGACGGTCCAGCCACGGCTGCGCAGCTCCTGCGCCACCGCCAGGCCGGGGAAGATATGGCCGCCGGTGCCGCCGGCCATGATCAGTGCCGTCTTGCCGCTCATGACCGCGCCCCCCCGGCACCCATGGCCTTGTTTTCACAATCGATGCGCAGCACGATGGCAATGGCCACCAGGTTCATCAAGATGGCCGAGCCCCCGAAACTCATCAGCGGCAAGGTCAGCCCCTTGGTAGGCAAGGCGCCCAGGTTCACACCGGCATTGATAAAGGTCTGGAAGCCCAGCCAGATCGCAATGCCCTGCGCAACCAAGCCGGAGAAGATGCGGTCCATGCGGATGGCCTGGCGGCCAATCTCGACAATGCGGCGGATCATGAAGAAGAACAGACCCAAGAGCGCAATGATGCCGACGAGGCCCAGCTCCTCGCCAATCACGGCCAGCAAAAAGTCGGTATGCGCCTCGGGCAGCCAATGCAGCTTCTCGACGCTGCCGCCCAGCCCCACGCCAAATATCTCCCCCCGGCCAATGGCAATCAGCGAATGCGAGAGCTGGTAGCCCTTGCCCAGCGCATGCTTTTCGCTCCAGGGGTCGAGGTAGGCAAAAATCCGCTCGCGGCGCCATTCGGAGGTCATCACGATCAGCGCAAAGGCTGCCACCAGCACTAAGGCGATCAGGAAGAACATGCGCGCATTGACGCCGCCCAGGAACAAGATGCCCATGGCGATCACGGCGATCACCATGAAGGCGCCCATATCAGGCTCGGCCAGCAGCAGCGCGCCGACGATACCCACGGCCAGGCCCATCGGCAGCACGGCGCGGAAGAAGCGTTCCTTGACGTCCATCTTGCGCACCATGTAGTCGGCGGCATACATGATCACCGCGACCTTGGCCAGCTCGGAGGGCTGGAAGTTCATGATGCCCAAGGACAGCCAGCGGCGCGCGCCATTGACGACCGTGCCCACATGTGGAATCAGCACCGCAATCAGCAGCAGGATGGAGACGATGAACAGCCAGGGCGCCCAGTGCTCCCAGACCCGCATGGGAATCTGGAAGGTCAGCACCGCGGCCACAAAGCCCAGGCCGACGCTCAGCAGGTGGCGCTGGAAGAAGTAGTAATGGGCGATCTTGCCAAAACGCGGGTTGTCCGGCATCGCGATGGAGGCCGAGAACACCATGACGATGCCCCAGGACAGAATGGCGACGACCAGCCAGATGAGCACCTGGTCGGCACCAAAGATATTGGTAGCGCTCGATGGGGTTTGGCGGTATTCATTGCCGCCCACACGCACCGGCAGAATATCGACAGGCTTTTCCCCGGCCGGTTTGAACCAGCCCGAGAACCTGTTGCGCAGTCCGGTGTCGGCGCTCATGGCTGCACCTCCAGGCTGCTGCCGCGCTCTTCGGCCAACTCGGCCACCGCTTGGCAGAACACTTCGGCGCGGTGGCCGTAGTTCTTGAACATGTCAAAGCTGGCGCAGGCGGGCGACATCAGCACCGCATCGCCGGCCAGCGCCTTCTGGCTGGCCAATTGCACCGCCTCGGGCATGCTGGGCGCATGCAGCAGCGGCACACCGGTATCGGCCAGTGCGGCCTCGATCAGTGGCGCATCGCGGCCAATCAGCACCACGGCGCGCGCATAGCGCAGCACGGGCGCAGCCAGCGGCGCAAAATCCTGGCCCTTGCCTTCGCCGCCCAGAATCAGCACGATGCGGCGCTCGGCGCCCAGGCCCATCAGCGCGGCCACGGTGGCGCCCACATTGGTGCCCTTGCTGTCGTCAAAATATTCCACATCGCTGACGATGCCGATAGGCTCGACCCGGTGGCGCTCGCCCCTGTACTCACGCAAGCCAAACAGCATCGGCGCAAAACCGGCGCCTGCCGCATGGCCCAGCGCCAGCGCGGCCAGCGCATTCATCGCGTTGTGGCGGCCCCGGATGCGCAGCGCATCGGCGGGCATCAGGCGCTGCATGAACATATCGTCCGTCGCGCTGTGGTTGCGCTTGTTGGTGGCACTGTTGCCATCGTCTTGCGCACGCACCAGCCAGGCCATGCCATTGATGACCTCCAGGCCGTAATCACCCACCTGGCTCGGCGCATCCATGCCGAAGCTGATGTGTGGGCGCAGTTGCGGCCGCTGCAGCTTGACCCGGACGGGCGGCGGCAACATGGCCATCACCGCTGGGTCATCGCGGTTGAGCACCATCAGCGCATCGCTGCCAAAAATCTTGGCCTTGGCCGCTGCATAGGCTTGCATGCTGCCATGCCAGTCGAGGTGGTCCTGGCTGATATTGAGCACGGTCGCTGCGGTCGGGTTGAAGGCATGCGCATCTTCCAGCTGGAAGCTGGACAGCTCCAGCACCCAGGCCTGGGGCAGGCTTTCGCCATCAATATGCTGCGACAAGGTATCGAGCAGGCTCGGGCCGATATTGCCCGCCACGGCGGTGGACATGCCGGCATGCGCCAGCAGCTGCCCCGTCAACGACGTCACCGTCGTCTTGCCATTGGTGCCCGTGATCGCCAGCACCTTGGGCGCATAGCCATGGCCCTCGGCCAGCGCTTGCAACGCCAGGCTGAACAGGTCGAGTTCACCGCTGACCGGCAGGCCAATCGCACGCGCGGCGTCCACCACGGGCGCCACGGTCTCGGGGCTCAAGCCGGGCGAGCGGTATACGGCGCGCACCGGCTGGCCGTCGATCAGCGCGGCCGTCAACGGGCCCGCCACAAAACGCACCTCGGGCAGCTCGCTGCGCAGTTGCGCCAGTTGGGGCGGTTCCTCGCGCGTGTCCGCCACCGTCACCTCGGCGCCGCCGCGTGCACACCAGCGCGCCATCGCCAGGCCGGACGTACCCAGACCCAGCACCAGCACCTGCTGGCCTTGCAAATGGCTGGCCTGGCTGGCCTCGCCTTGGGGCCAGTTCGCGGGCACAGGCGCAAAAACAATGGCTTCAGCCTGCGGCTGCACATCCACCGCAGTCACCTCGTTGCTCGCCGCATCGGAGACACTGGGGTCGGCAAAGATCTGTGCGACAAAGGCAGCCGCATCTTTGGCCGCCGTCAGGGTCGACACATCAGGAACCGGGGCCATGTCGGCAGGCGCATCGGCAGGCGCGGCGTCCACCGCAGCATCATCGGCAGCAGGCAAGCCAGCCTCGGCGGCGGGCACGGCATCCGCCAATGGGGCGGTATCCACGCTGGGATCGGTGGCCTCAACCGGCAGCTCTGCAGCTAGCGGCGATGCTGCCATGTCCAGCGGCGCAGGCACGGCGTCCGTCGGCAGGTTGTCGGGGTGGAGGTGCTCGGTCGTCATGGTGCTTAGCGCAGCTTCAAGGTAGACAGACCGACCAGGCACAACAGCATGGTGATGATCCAGAATCGCACGACCACCTGGGTCTCGCGCCAGCCGCTTTTCTCAAAGTGGTGGTGCAAGGGGGCCATCTTCAGCAAGCGCCGGCCTTCGCCGTAGCGCTTCTTGGTGTACTTGAACCAGACCACCTGCATCATCACGGACACGGCCTCGGCCACAAAGATGCCGCCCATGATGGCCAGCACAATCTCTTGGCGCACGATGACGGCAATGGTGCCCAGCGCGCCGCCCAGGGCCAGCGCGCCCACATCACCCATGAAGACCTGGGCCGGGTGGGTGTTGAACCACAGAAAAGCCAGGCCTGCGCCGGTCATCGCGCAGCAGAAAATCAGCAGCTCGCCAGTGCCGCCAATGTGCGGGAACAGCAGGTAGCGCGAGAAATTGACGCTGCCGGTGACATAGGCAAACACACCCAGCGCGGAGCCGACCATCACCACCGGCATGATGGCCAGGCCATCCAAACCATCGGTCAGGTTGACGGCATTGCTGGCGCCAACGATGACCAGGTAGGTCATGATCACAAAGCCCAGCACGCCCAGCGGGTAGTTCACCTGCTTGAAGAAGGGCACCATCAGGCCGGCATTGGGCGGCAGATCCAGCGAGAAGCCCGACTGCACCCAGTTGACGAACAGGCTCCAGACCTCGGCATTGGTGTTTTCCGAGATGCAGAACACCAGGGCCAGCGCAGCGGCCAGGCCCAGCACCGACTGCCAGAAATACTTTTCGCGCGAGCGCATGCCTTCGGGGTCTTTGTTGACCACCTTGCGCCAGTCGTCAACCCAGCCAATGGCACCAAAGCCCCAGGTCACAATCAGCACCACCCAGACAAAGCGGTTGGACAGGTCAAACCACAGCACGGTCGAGATGGTGATGGCCAACAGAATCAGCACGCCGCCCATGGTCGGGGTGCCGCTCTTGCTCAGATGGCTTTGCATCGCATAGCCGCGGATGGGCTGGCCAATCTTCAAGGCCGACAAGGTACGGATCACCTTGGGGCCCGCCACCAGGCCGATGACCAGCGCAGTCATCGCGGCCATCACGGCGCGGAAGGTCAGGTACTGGAAGATGCGCAGAAAGCCGAATTCGGGCGAGAGGCTTTGCAACCAGCTGGCGAGCACAATCAGCATGCGGCCTCCTCACGGGCGCTGGGCCCCTTGTCTGCGCACAACTGCATTGCCTGCACCACTTGCTCCATCTTCATGAACCGCGAACCTTTGACCAACACACTGCCCAGTTGAGGCATCAATTTGCACACCGCATCCTGCAACGCAGGCATGCTCTCGAAATGCTGAGCACCTTCGCCGAAGGCCTCAGCGGCCGACTGGCTTTGGGCACCCAGAGTAAACAGCTGGCCGATGCCCTGCTGCTTGGCCAGCGCGCCAGCCTCGGCATGGAACTGGGGCCCCTGGTCTCCTACCTCGCCCATATCGCCCAGCACCAACAGCTGGGCTGCGGGCAGCTCGGCCAGCACCGCGATGGCGGCCTGCACCGAATCCGGGTTGGCGTTGTAGCTGTCATCGACCACCGTCAGGCTGCCGCCGGCGATGGGCATCGACAAGGCACGCGAACGGCCCTTGACCGGCTCGAAATCCGACAGGCCCTGCGCAATCGCGGCCAGCGGCACACCAGCGGCATAGGCCGATGCAGCGGCGGCCAAGGCATTGCGCACGTTGTGGCGGCCGGCAATCTGCAGTACCACGGGCGCAGCGCCACCCGGCAGCTGCAGCTGCAGATGCCAGGCACCATCGCGCCACAGCACATCACTGGCAAAAGCCTGGGCGCCGTCGGCTTGCTCCCCAAACAGGCAGGTCGCCCGGCCGGCGGCCAGGCTCTGCCACAAGGGAGTGTAGATATCGCCAGCGGGGAATACCGCCACGCCATCGGCTGGCAGGGCGGACAGCACGCTGCCGTTTTCCAGCGCCACGGCCTCGACCGTGTGCATGAACTCCTGGTGCTCCCGCTGGGCGTTGTTGACCAGGGCTACCTGTGGCTGCGCCATAGCGGCCAGCACGGCGATTTCGCCAGGGTGGTTCATGCCCAGCTCGACCACGGCGGCGCGGTGTGCAGCCGTCAGGCCCAGCAGGGTCAGCGGCACGCCGATTTCGTTGTTCAAGTTGCCACGGGTGGCCCAGGCGGCATCGCCGGCATGGGCGCGCAAGATGGACGCCAGCATCTGGGTCACTGTGGTCTTGCCGTTGCTTCCCGTCACCGCGATCAGCGGCAGCGGGAACTGCGCGCGCCAGCCGGTGGCCAGCGCGCCGAGCGCCACCAAGGTATCGGGCACCACAATGCCGGACAGGCCAGCGTCGGCAGGGTCGGCATGGCACAGCGCTGCCGCCGCACCTGCGGCCTGGGCCTGCGCCAAAAACTGGTTGGCATCAAAGCGCTCGCCCTTGAGCGCCACAAACAAATCACCCGCCTGCAGGCTGCGCGAATCCGAGTGGACGCGCAGCAGCGGCACTGCCCCATCCCCCACCAGTCGTGCCTGGGGGACAAGGGGCTGAATGAAGCCCAGCGCTTGCTGCAGGGTCATCATGCTCATAGTCGTTCTTTCCGCTTGGCCAGCGCAGCATGGGCCTGCGTGGCATCGAGAAAGGGCAGCTTCACGCCGGCCACTTCCTGGTAATCCTCATGGCCCTTGCCGGCCAGCAACACCACATCCTGGCTAGCGGCGCGCAGCACCACCTCTTCGATGGCGGCTGCACGGTCGGCTTGCACCTGCGAATGCGCATCCAGGGTCATGCCACGCAGAATGTCGTCGATGATGGCCTGGGGCTGCTCGCCGCGCGGGTTGTCGCTGGTCACCACCACTTCGTCGGCACCCGCCTGGGCGATGCGGCCCATCAACGGGCGCTTGCCGGCATCGCGGTTGCCGCCGCAACCAAACACGCACCAGAGCTTGCCACCGCGCTGCGCAGCCAGCGGGCGCAGCGCCTGCAAGGCCTTGTCCAGTGCATCGGGGGTGTGGGCGTAATCAATGGCCACCAGCGGCGCACCGGCTTGGGTGACTTGCTCCATGCGGCCCGGCACTGCCGCCAGCACGGCGCAGGCCTCTGCGGCCTGCTGCAAGCTGGCACCCAGCACCCGCAGGCTGGCCATCACCTGCAACAGGTTGAGCACGTTGTACTGGCCAATTACCTGGCTGTGCAGGGTGACGGCAGCGGCTTCGGCGCCGGCCTCTACGACCTCAAACACCAGGCCACGTTCGCCAGCGCGAATGTTGTGGGCAGACAAGCGGGCGTTCGTGGCACTGTCCACGGACACGGTCCACAGATCCAGCGCGCCACCGGCCAGCGATGCGGCCAGTGCTGCGCCCCGGGCGTCGTCCAGATTGACCACGGCGGCCTGCAGGCCAGGCCATTGGAACAGCGCCTCCTTGGCGACCCAGTAGGCATCCATGCTGCCGTGGTAGTCCAGGTGGTCCTGGGTGAAATTCGTAAAGATAGCCAGGCGGATGCGCGTGCCCGCCAAGCGGTGTTCGGCAATGCCGATGGACGAGGCCTCGATCGCGCAAGCGCCGTAGCCGGCATCGGCAAAGCCGCGGAATGCGCGTTGCAGCAGCACCGGATCGGGGGTGGTCATGCCGGTCACATCCAGCTGGTGCGGCGGAATGCCGACGCCCAGGGTGCCAACCATGGCACAGCCCCGGTGTTGCAGCACGCCAGCTTCACAGAGGTGGCTCACCGCCTGGGCCAGCCACCAGCTGATGCTGGTCTTGCCATTGGTGCCCGTGACAGCCAGCACATCTAGCTGCTCGCTGGGTTGGCCAAACCAGGCACTGGCGATCGGGCCGGTAGCGGCCTTCAAACCCGGCATGGCCGCGACTGGCATGCCTTGCAGATCAAATTGCTCCAAACCGGCTTGCTCTACCAGGCAGGCAGCTGCACCGCGCTGCACCGCCTGGGCCACATAGGCACGGCCGTCGTTGACGCCGCCGGGCCAGGCAATAAAGGCATCGCCGGCTTGCACCTGGCGGCTGTCGGTCTGCAGGGTTCCACTGGCCACGCGCTCGCGCAGCCATTCAACAGCGGAAGCGGTGCTGTGGACGGTGGTCACGGTGGTGGCGCTCATAGCGGCTCCTCCACATCGTTGGCCACGATCTGTGGCTTGACCGACATATCAGGCTGCACGCCCATCAGGCGCAGGGTTTGTTGCACCACTTCGCTGAACACCGGGCCGGCGACGGTGCCGCCGTAAAAGCTGCCCTGGCTGGGCTCGTCGACCATCACGGCGACGATGATGCGCGGGTTCTCAATCGGCGCAATGCCGGTGAACCAGGCGCGGTACTTGCCAGCGGCATAGCCCCGGCCTTGTTGCTTGCGGGCCGTGCCCGACTTGCCACCGATGGAGTAACCGACGGTCTGCGCCTTTTGGCCGGTACCACCGGGGCCGGCCGCCAGCCACAACATGTGGCGCACCAGCTCGGCCGTCTTTTTGGAGAACACCGGCGTGCCGGCGGGGCGGCCCGTGCGCTTGAGCATGGTCGCCGGGATCACATTGCCGTCGTTCGAGAACACGGTGTACGAACGCGCCATCTGGAACAGCGAGGCCGACAGGCCATAGCCGTAGGAGATGGTGGCCTGCTCGACGGGTTTCCAAGTTTTCCACGGACGCAGACGGCCGCTGGCCGCACCGGGGAAAGCGATCTGCGGCTTTTGGCCGTAGCCCAGCGCCGAGTGCACATTCCACATCTCTTGCGCCGACATCTTTTGCGCCACCTTGAGCGCGCCGACGTTGCTGGACTTCTGGATCACGCCATCCACCGTCAACGCGCCATAGTTGTGGGTGTCGCTGATGGTGAAACCGCCAATCGCATAGCGACCGGGTGTGGTGTCGATGATGGTGGTGTTCTTGACCCGGCCCAGCTCCAACGCCGTGCCCACGGTGATGGGCTTCATCGTCGAGCCGGGCTCGAAGGTGTCGGTGATGGCGCGGTTGCGCAACTGCTCGCCCGTCAGGCGCGAACGGTTGTTCGGGTCGTAGCTGGGGTAGTTGGCCAGCGCCAGCACTTCGCCGGTGTGGGCATCCATCACCACCACGCTGCCGGCCTTGGCCTTGAAGGCGGCAACCTGGTCGCGCAGCTTCTGGTAGGCAAAAAACTGCACCTTGCTGTCGATGGACAACTGGATATCCTGGCCCTCTTGCGGCGGCGTCTCGACGCCGACACCCTCGACAATGCGGCCCAGGCGGTCCTTGATCACACGGCGCGAGCCGGCCTTGCCGCCCAGCTCGGTGTTGAAGGCCAGCTCCATGCCTTCCTGGCCCTGGTCTTCCACATTGGTAAAGCCCACAACGTGGGCTGCTGATTCACCTTCGGGGTACTGGCGCTTGTATTCCTTGCGCAGGTAGATGCCCTTGACATCCAGCGCCTTGATCTTTTGCCCAATGTCCCAATCGAGCTGGCGCTTGATCCAGACAAAGGACTTGTCCTCGTCGGCCAGCTTGGCATCAAACTGCGCCTTCGGCATACCAATCAGTTTGGCGATCTCGGCCAGCTTGCCCTTGATGGCCGGGTCGTCCTGGTCCACATCTTCGGGAATCGCCCAGATGCTGGATGCCGGCACGCTGGAGGCCAGGATCAAACCATTGCGGTCCAGAATGCGACCCCGGTTGGCGGGCAGCTCGATCGTGCGGGCAAAGCGCACTTCGCCCTGGCGCAAAAAGAAATCATTGCCGATGACCTGCACATAGGCGGCGCGGCCAATCAGGCCGGTAAAGGCCAGGGCCAGGCCAATCATGATGAAGCGGCTGCGCCACATCGGCGTGCGCTCGGCCAGCAGCGGGCTGGTGGAGTAGCGCATGTCCTTGCTCATGGTGCGACCGCTCCGGTGCCTGGCTCAGGCACATAGACGGTGACAGCCGGGGTTGCCGTCTGCATGCCCCAGTTCTCGCGGGCCAGCTGCTCCAGGCGCAGCGGTGTGGCCTGGGCACGCTTCTCCACCTGCAGGCGCTGGTGGTCGGTCTCCAGCTGGCGCGATTCGGCCAGTGCGCGATCCAACTCCGTGAACAGCTTGCGCGACTCATACTGCGACTGCACCAGCGCCATCGCGCTGACCATGGTCACGAGCAGCAGCAGAATGTTCAGGCGCAGCAGCACAACCACCCCCTCTGGGTTCGCGCGAACAGGCAGCAGACCATCACGCGGCCACCTCCGTGCGCTCGGCCACCCGCATCACCGCGCTGCGCGAGCGAGGATTGGCAGAGACTTCAGCTTCGCTCGGCTTGGTGCGCTCCAGCGCCTTGAGCAGCATGGGCTTGGGCGCGGCGAAAGGTGCACGGCGGTCGTACACCTCTTTGGAATGCTTGGCGATGAACTGCTTGACGATGCGGTCTTCCAACGAGTGGAAGCTGATCACCACCAGACGGCCACCAGGTGCCAGCACCCGCAGGCTCGCCTCTAGCGCCTGCTCGAGCTCTTCAAGCTCGGCGTTAATGAAAATCCGAAGAGCCTGGAATGTCCGCGTGGCAGGGTTTTGCCCAGCCTCGCGGGTCTTGACTGTGCCAGCCACGAGCTCGGCCAGATCGGCAGTGGTGGCGACTGGCGAGCCAGCCTCCCGCCGCGCAACAATCGCCTTTGCAATGGGCCCAGCAAACCGTTCTTCACCGAAGTCACGTATCACCTCCGCTATTTGCTGTGTTTCCGCCTCTTGCAACCACTCGGCCACGCTTTGGCCTCGGGTGGTGTCCATGCGCATGTCGAGCGGGCCGACGAAGCGGAAACTGAAACCGCGCTCGGGACTGTCGATCTGCGGGGAGCTGACCCCCAGATCCAGCAGCACGCCCGCCACCGAAGCGGCAGGCAGCTGCGCCATGTGGCTGAAGCCCTCATGGCGAATGGAAAAACGGGGATCGGCGATCTTGCCGGCTTCGGCAATCGCCTCCACATCCTTGTCAAAAGCAATGAGCCGGCCCTCGGCCGGCATCCTGGACAGCAGCAGACGGGAATGCCCACCTCTGCCAAAGGTCCCATCGACAAAGACCGGGCCCCTCTCGACCCCGGTCTCCAACAAGGCGTCTACTGCTTCGTTCAGCAGGACGGTGGTGTGCAGGTAGTTATTGGTATCCACATGCACCTCAGAATGCAAAGTTATCCAGGGCGTCAGGCGGCAGATGCTGCAGGGCTTCCGCCTCCTGCTTCTCGTACGTCGCCTTGTCCCACAATTCAAAATGGCTGCCCATCCCCATCAGGATCGCGTCCTTGGTGATGTTGGCAGCAGCGCGCAACTCAGGCGACACCAGCACACGGCCGGTGCCATCCATTTCCACATCCATTGCACTGCCCAGAAAAATCCGCTTGAGCACCTGCTCGCCCATCTTGACCTGCGCCATGCGCGCACTGAAAAGCGCCCAGGCGTCCTGCGGGAAGATCATCAGGCAACCATGGGGATGGCGGGTAATGGTGAGGGTCGGTCCGGGCTTCGTCAGCGCGTCACGATGCCGGGTCGGTATCGCTAACCGACCTTTCGCATCAAGACTGAGTGAAGAAGCTCCTTGAAACACGGTGTGGACTCTGGTTGGGGTTTCGGAGGACAGGCAAGTGCACTTTTTCCCACAAAACTGCACTTTTCCCCACTGTATCAGGAATTCCAGATCGCGCCACACTGCACCACAATGATTTGCAATGAAAATACAAGTAAATCAATAACTTATAACGCACTTCAAGCAAAATACGCTATGAAATTCTCTTTATTTGATAGGCACTTACAATCACCTCTATATGCAGACTCTTAGCAAAATGGACAGCATCTGGGATTAGCATCTACCGGCCTTTTGTTACAAAACTAGAAGTTGTCCTACAGGTCTGCATGTGGTGCCCAGCCCAAAAGCAAGTGCCCGCCAACCAGGGCGGGCACTTGCAACAAACTGCGCCACAAAGCGCAATCAGCGTTAGAGAATGTAACGAGACAAATCCTCGTTTTGGCTCAGTGAACCCAGGCGCTGGTCCACGTAGGCAGCGTCGATCACCAGCGTCTGGCCTTCCAGTTTCGTAGCGCCAAAACTGATCTCTTCGAGCAAACGCTCCATCACCGTGGCCAAGCGGCGCGCGCCAATGTTCTCGGTCCGCTCATTGACATCAAAGGCAATGCGGGCAAGGCGGGTGATGCCGTCGGCTTCAAACTGCAGTTTCACCCCTTCGGTGGCCAGCAGCGCTTCATACTGCTTGATCAAGGAGGCATGGGTCTGCGTCAGGATGGCTTCAAAATCCTGCACCGACAGCGAACCCAGCTCCACCCGGATCGGAAAGCGGCCCTGCAGCTCAGGAATCAGGTCGCTGGGCTTGGCCAGGTGGAACGCGCCCGAGGCAATGAACAGGATGTGGTCGGTCTTGACAATGCCGTACTTGGTGGAAACGGAGGTGCCCTCCACCAAGGGCAGCAGATCGCGCTGCACGCCTTGGCGGGATACATCGCTGCCGCTGGTTTCCTGGCGGGTGGCGACCTTGTCGATCTCGTCGATGAAGACGATGCCGTTCTGCTCCAGGTTTTCGATGGCACGGGATTTGACGTCGTCCTCGTTTACCAGCTTGGCAGCCTCTTCATCAGTGATCAGCTGCAGCGCCTCGCTGATCTTGAGCTTGCGGACCTTGCGCTTTTCCTGGCCCATCTGGCTGAACATGCCGCGCAGCTGCTCGGCCATCTCTTCCATGCCTTGCGGGCCCATGATCTCCAGCTGGGGCTTGGCCTCGGCCACCTCGATCTCGATGTCCTTGTCATTGAGCTCGCCTTGGCGCAGCTTCTTGCGGAAGACTTGGCGGGTGCTGGTGTCCGGCGTCGCTTCGGCCGTGCGGGCCGGTGGCAGCAGCACATCCAGAATGCGCTCCTCTGCCGCATCCTCAGCCCGGGCGCGCAGCTTTTTCACATCCGATGCGCGGGTCTGCTTGACGGCCACCTCGGCCAGATCACGGATGATGGCATCCACATCCTTGCCGACATAGCCCACCTCGGTGAACTTGGTCGCCTCGACCTTGATGAATGGCGCGTCGGCCAGCTTGGCCAAGCGGCGCGCAATCTCGGTCTTGCCGACGCCGGTGGGGCCAATCATCAGAATGTTCTTGGGCGTGATTTCCTGGCGCAGGCCATCGGCGACCTGCTGGCGGCGCCAGCGGTTGCGCAGCGCGATAGCGACGGCGCGCTTGGCGTTGGCCTGGCCAACGATATGGTTGTCGAGTTCGGAAACGATTTCCTGGGGCGTCATCGAGGACATAGAGCAAAAATCCGGTTGGCGATCAATCGAGGAAGGGATGCAGGCTGCCTGCCCGCTGCGCTTACAGGGTCTCGATGGTGTGGTGCATATTGGTGTAGATGCACAACTCGCCAGCAATCGCCAGCGACTTGCGCACCACGTCTTCGGCCGACAACTCGGTGTTGTTCAGCAGCGCCTTGGCCGCTGAGTGCGCATAAGCACCGCCGGATCCAATCGACACAATGCCCTGCTCGGGCTCCAGCACATCGCCATTGCCGGTGATGATCAGCGAGGCCGAATGGTCCGCCACAGCCAGCATGGCTTCCAGGCGGCGCAGCACCCGGTCGGTGCGCCAGTCCTTGGTCAGCTCGATGGCGGCACGGGTCAAATGGCCCTGGTGCTTGTCCAGCTTGGCCTCGAAGCGTTCAAACAAGGTGAAAGCATCGGCAGTTGCACCGGCAAAGCCGGCCAGTACCTTGCCTCCGTAGAGCTTGCGCACCTTGCGTGCGGTGCCTTTGACCACAATGTTGCCAAGCGTGACCTGGCCGTCGCCGCCGATAGCGACCTGGATGCCTTGCGGGGTTTCGCGCCGCACGCTGAGGATGGTTGTGCCGTGATACTGTTCCATAGTTCTGCCTATATAGAGCCGTGCGCCTGTTTTCCAAGTCGTTGGGCGGGCCACCGACATAAAAAAACGCATCCGAAGATGCGTTTTCAGCCAGCAAGCACACGGAAATCAGTTTTCCCGCTGGTTGACGATGGAGTGCTCGTTGATGCCAATCAAGTTGAAGAACACGGCATTCAAGCGGTGCAGATTGCCAAAGCGCACCAGCGCATTCTTCTGCTGGCACTCGGCCACCCAGTTCAGCACCGAGCCAGCAGCAACAAAGTCGATGCGCATCAGGCGGTCACAGCGCACTGTGAACGGCATGCCAGGCTCCACCATCGGGGTGAAGGTATCCAGCCGCTGGGAGACATCGCCTTCGACGATGCCTTCGAGCACGGCCTGCGGGTTGTCGGCCACCAGCGGTTTTCTCTCGGGCAGATCCAGCACCATGGACATATCGGGGGCCGCAGGCGCTCCCGAGCGTGCGCTGTCGCTGTTCATCTCCAGCCGAGGCTGCACCCAGGATGGCGGCGATACCTCGTAGGTGATGCAATAGTCGAGCGCAGCAGCTTCAAAATCCTGCTCCAGCTTCAACAAGCGCAAAAAGGCCATACGCAACCACCAGCGATCCTGGGCCACGGCGTTGTCGCCCACCGGCGTTTGCGCCTCCAGCACCGACAGCAGAGGGTCGGCGCCAACAAAGACCAGCCGCACCTCAGGCCTGTCTGCCCAGATGCGGAACTGCGCCAACAGCGGCTCGACCACCTCATCGCGCACCTCGGTCACCCGCGACCAGTTCAAGGTCCAGGGTGGGGCAAAGCGCTTGAGGTTGCCTTGAAGTCCGTTGAGTGCCGCCACGCTGAGCACCGGTGGCGCCTGCCAGTTGAGCAACCGCACTTCTTCCGCAGGCCCATCACCCACCTGCAGCGCCTTGGCGCCCAGCTCTTGCGGCATCGAGAACCACACGGGCGCGGAACGGCCATATTTGCTGGCGAACTCGATGGCGTGAAAATCAAACTTGGTCTGGTCACCGGTGGCACGGTAGAGATCAAACAGGGTCAGCCAGATCGTCAGCTGCCCCATCAGATCACCACGGCGTTGCTGCACCAGCGCCAGCAGCGAGGCCTCGGCCCCCGCCGCATCGCCATTGGCGAACAGCACGGCCGCTTCTTCCAGATCGGTGTCGTGGATGAATCGGCCCGACTCGACCTGCGCATCAAAGGCAGCAGCGGGCAAGGCGGCAGCTGCTGCTGGCGGCGGTGCAGCCGATACGGCCGGTGCTGCAGCAGGCGCTGCCGCCTCAGCCACCAACGGCGCCGCCGCAGAAGCCACGGGCGCCGGGGCACTGGCGGGCGCGCTGTCGGCAGCGCCAGCAGCCGCAGACTCGGCAGCCGCAGCACTGGCGGCATCGCCCGACCACCACTGCTTGGACATCTGGCGCTCGATCTGGTTGATTTTCTCGATGGTGTGCGACGGGTGCGCGTGCTTGCCTGCACCAGCGGCTGCGGCATCTGGCGCCACGCCAGCTTCGAGCATGGCTGCAGAACTGGCGGCACCCAGGCCGTCGGCGCCTGCGCTGCTGGATTTGTTAGCCTCGCGCCGAATCTTGCGCAACTGGTCGAACTCCAGCTTGCGCACAAAGTCATTGCGGCGTTTGCGCTCCATGATTTCCTTGAGCGCTTGCTTGGAAAACTGCGCTTCCGGATTTTCGGGCTCCGGCGTCTTGTCCAGCTCCGACCACTGTGTGGTGGGTTTGGTTACAAAGCGCACCACCTTGGACAACAAACCCTTGTTTGGCTTATGGGCCTCACTCATGGTCACTCCCTCCCCTTGTGTGTCCGGTGCGCTGCCTCAGCCTCAATCACCAAACATTTTTTGCTTCAATTCACGACGCTGCTGCGCTTCCAGCGACAACGTGGCGGTAGGACGTGCCAGCAGGCGGCCCACACCAATGGGTTCGCCGGTCTCGTCGCAGTAGCCGTAGTCGCCCGCATCAATGCGGCTGATCGACTGGTCGATCTTCTTCAGGAGCTTACGCTCCCGGTCACGCGTGCGCAAGACGAGCGCATGCTCTTCCTCAATGGTAGCGCGGTCTGCCGGATCGGGCACCACCACGGTGTCTTCACGCAGGTTTTCCGTCGTGGCATCGGCATTCATATGGATACCGGTCTTCAACTCCACCAGCTTCTTGCGAAAGAACGCCAGTTGGACGTCGTTCATGTATTCGCTATCGGGCATCGACAGCACCTCAGCGTCAGTGAGGGTGTCTACCGTCTTGGACTTCCAAGCATTGGCCAGCTTGGCGTCGCGTTTAGGGATAGTTGGCGTTGTGGTAGGCATAGTTCTCTCGACTGGCTAGCGCCGTTCTTACAAGCGACGGATGTCCGTCTCGTTACAAAAGAGGTGCCAAGCCCGACAGGCTCAGCCCCCTCATCCACTGGCCCCAACCCCTTGCGGGACCCGGGCACATCGGCGAAGTTGGGCGCGTGCCCGCTTTGCTGCATTTTGGGCCGCGATTGTATATGCCATCGCCATGGGCCAACAAGTAACTGCAGCCCGAATGCAACGCGGGGTTTCCCGGGGCTCTACCTCTGGAAAGCGCCCTGCAGCCTATCAGGCTTCCACGACGCACTGGTCCAGACCCTGGCGCAGGATGTCCTGCGGCAGGTCAATACCAATGAACACCATCTTGCTCTGGCGGCGCTCATCGGCCGCCCACTCGGGGCCCAGGTCGCTGCCCATCAGCTGGTGCACGCCCTGGAAAATCACCTTGCGGTCGGTGCCCTTCATCGCCAGCACGCCCTTGTAACGCAGCATGCGCGGGCCATAAATGTTCACAATGGCGCCCAGGAAGTCTTCCAGCTTGGCAGGGTCAAAGGCCTTGTCTGCGCGGTAGACGAAGCTCTTCACATCGTCATCATGGTGGTGGTGGTGCGGGTGGTTGCAGTGCTCGCCATGTTCGTGGTCATGGCCATGCTCGTGCCCGCAGTTCTCGTCGTGCACATGGCCGTGGTCATGGTCGTGACCGCAGTTCTCATCGTGGACATGGCCGTGGTCATGCTCGTCTTCCTTGAGGAAGTCGGGGTCGATGTTCAAGGTGGCGTTCAGGTTGAAGCCGCGCAGATCCAGCACGTCCTTCAGCGGCACATCGCCAAAATGCACGGCACGGATCGGCGCGCGCGGGTTCATATGCTTGAGGCGGTGGATCAGCGCATCCTTCTCAGCATCGCTGACCAAATCGGTCTTGGACAGGAAGATCTGGTCGGCAAAGCCCACCTGGCGACGCGCTTCCTGGCGGGTGTCCAGCTGCTGGCCGGCATGCTTGGCATCCACCAGGGTGATGATCGAATCGATCAAATAGGTTTCGGCGATCTCTTCATCCATGAAGAAGGTTTGCGCCACCGGGCCGGGATCGGCCAGGCCCGTGGTCTCGATGACGATGCGCTCGAAATCCACCAGGCCCTTGCGGCGCTTGGCGGCCAGCAGTTGCAGCGCTTCGCGCAGGTCTTCGCGGATGGTGCAGCAGATGCAGCCATTGCTCATCTGCAGAATCTGTTCCTTGGATTCCGTCTTGAGGATGTCGGTGTCGATATTCTCTTCGCCGAACTCGTTCTCGATCACGGCAATCTTCATGCCGTGCGACTCATGCAGCACGCGCTTGAGCAGCGTGGTTTTGCCCGAGCCCAAGAAGCCCGTGAGGATGGTGACTGGAATGAGTGACATAGAACCCCTGATAGTTACACAAAAGGCAGCCATCGCAAGCCGCGCCACGCGCCAGACTTGCCCGCCCACTGGCCCATCGCGCAAGCGCAGGCCTTTGTATCAAACACCGTTATATGGGGCTACGCCAAGCGATATCAAGGCAGCCGCAGGTAAATTATGTGGGTCTGCCGACAGCGGGCTATTGTGGCATGGTTTGCCGCTATGGCGATCTCTGCCCTTGCCCTGCATCAAACCCAACGCACGTCAATACGAAATGCTATTCAATAGATAGCAAAACCCAGACAGTTTGCGCGTTGACCGCCCACCTGGGGGCTGGGGAACTCAGAAGCGCTCATAGCCTTGCAGGTAGCGCCACTGGCCCAGAGGCAGCTTGCCCAGCGAAATACGGCCTATGCGCAAACGCTTGAGCCCGACCAGCTCCAATCCCAGCTCCGCACAGATGGCAGCCAACCAATCGGGCGAAACGCGTTTGAGCGCAAAACGCAAATGGGTTTCATTCTGCCAACTGGCTTTGAGTGGCGGCAGACGATCACCATCGATGTACAAGCCGTTGGCCAGCAGCGCCAGGCCATCGTCGATCATCTGGCCACGCACCTCTGCGAGGAACTCCTGCTCGATGAGACCCGCATCTTCCGTCAGATGCCGAATGGTGCGCGCATCCTGGCTGAAGACCACCAGACCGCTGGCCGCACGCGCCATGGGCAGCACAAACTGCTGGTGGCGAAAATGGCGGGACACGGGCACCATCGGCTGGGGCGTATCCACGTCGGCCAGATGCGCGGGCACCAGCAGATCTAACGCACTATCGCCCTTTTGCCCCGGCGCTACCGGACGCAAGCTGTAACCAGCGGGCTTGTGCAGCAACAGCGTGACCTGCTGGATCGGCCGCAAATGGGCGCCGGGTTGCAAGGCTACGGTCTGGTCTGGCAGCACCCGCGCACCCGGCGTATCCTGCACCTGGCCATCCACGGTGACAAAGCCGGCATCGATGTAGTGCTCCGCTTCCGCGCGCGAGCAACCGATATCGCTCGCCAGGCGTTTGGACAGGCGAATGGCTTGGGAATCTTGAGAAGGCATGGGGGTAGCAGGTGCGCGGCGGTGTGCAGCAAAGGCAGCAACCGCTTCATCATGGATAGCAAAAGCTCTGCAAGGGCAGAGCACAAACGCCATTTTAAACGCCTGCCACTCTCTTGGTTCTTTTCACGCTTGCTGCGGCTCAGGCGGGCGCAAACCGCAGCCGAAACAGCGCCCCGCCTCTGGCCGATATGTCGGCCTGAGCCACCCCGCCCTGCAACTCGGTCAGCGCCTGCACGATGGACAGACCGAGGCCCGAGCCCTCCCGCTTGCGCCGGCCCGGTGCCATCGCAAAGCGCCTGAAGGGATGGGCGCGCAGCTCCGGCGGCAGGCCCGGGCCGGCATCGCTGACCAGCAGCTCGATCCAGATATGCCCTTGCCCATCGCGCATGGAGCGCACTTCCACCTCGAGCCAGTGCCCGCTGGCCGCGTGGCGCACGGCGTTGCCGACCAGGTTGGTGATGATCTGGCGCATGCGCAGAGGGTCGGCACGGATGGTGCTGACGGCATCATCACTGGGCAGCACCTGGGACAAAGCCATTTCGGCCAGCTGCAGCTGGGGTTCCAGCTCCAGCAGGCTCTCGCGCACCAGCGCGCCCAGGCTCAAGCGCTCCTTGCGCAGCGACATCTCGCCCGCCTCGGCCATCGCCAAGGTATGCAGGTCATCGATCAGGCGGCCCAGTTGCTCTGTCTGCGCCAACAGCAGCCTAAACTCCAGCTCGCTGGGCGCGATAACGCCATCACACAAGGCATGCAGATGGGTCTTGAGCACCGACAAGGGCGTGCGCAGCTCATGCGAGATGGACGCGGCCGAGGCCTGGCGCTCGGCATTGAGCTTTTGCAGCGCATCAATCATCGCATTGAAGGTGTGCACCACCTCCTTCAGCTCGCCATGCGCGCCCTCCTCGACCACGCGTGTCGAGCTGAAATCCCCATGCGCCACCCGCTGCGCCACCTCGACCATCGAGGCCAGCGGCCGGGTGATGTAGCGCGAGACGAAAAAGCCCATCGCCAGGCCAAACGGCAGGCAGACCAGCAGGCCGATGAAGAGCGACACCTGTTCGCCAAAGAACACCTCGCCCCGCCAGTACTCACCATAGATCTGCATGGCTCGCGGGCTGTTGTCCAGGTCGCGCTCAATCAGGTCGTCCAGTTCCACCCGGACCGATGTAGGCAGGCTTTGGTAGAACTGGTTGTACTGCACGGTATTGAAGGCCCAGGCGCAGGCGCTGAGCAGCGCGATGGTGCTGAGCAGGGTCGCGGCTATCCAAAAGCCAAAGCGGACCCAGATACGGTTCAGTCCCCGGCCCATAAGCGGTATCCAATGCTGCGCACGGTTTCAATCAGCTCGTCCTGGCCGGCCAGCTGCAATTTGCGGCGCAGCTTGGACAGGTGCGAGTCGATCACCCGCTCCAGCGCATCGCTCTCGGGAAGGCAATGCTCGATCAGCTGCGCACGTGAAAAACAGCGCCGGGGCTGCGAGGCCAGCAAGGCCAGCAGCCGGAATTCGGTCAGAGTCAGCGGCAGCGGTGTGGCCTGGCCTTGCGGGTCGTACAACTTTGCACTGTGCTCGGCGGGATTGATCTCCAGCGCGCCCACCCGGATGGGGGCCATCGGCGCAGCCGTGGCCTTGGGCTGGCTGCGGCGCAGCACAGCCCGCACGCGCGCCACCACCTCGGCCGGGTTGAAGGGTTTGACCACATAGTCATCCGCCCCCAGGCGCAGGGCGACCAGCTTGTCCACATCATCGGCCAGCGCCGTCACCATGATCACCGGCGTCTGGCCCTGATCCCGGATAAAGCGCAGCACATCCACCCCGTCCATGCCGGGCAGGTGGATGTCCAGCAGCACCAGGTCGGGCTGGTGTTGGCGAAAAAGCTGCACCGCCTGCTCACCATCGCGCGCAAAAAGGCTGCGCAAACCATCGCGCTCCAGATAGGCGACCAGGATGGTGGCGATTCCGGGCTCATCCTCCACGACGAGCACCAGCGGAGCAGCCACAGATGGGGGTAGTTTCATGGCGGACGACATCCCAAGAAGATTCCAGCGGCAGCGCACCCAACGCGCCAACCCGCTGTTCAAACAGGCCATTATGACCGTGGCGCTCGCCGGCTGCACGCCTTGGCGGCCTCCATGTTTTCTCCATCAATTGTGCAAGCTTGCGCAAGCTTGGCGGGGTTGAATCGATCGCCTATTGGTCCTGCCTCTGCGGTCAGGCCACCACGGTCAACCCCGGCCACGAACCGACTCCCTTGCACGTGAAACCCCAGTTCTGCAAAACACTGCTGATGCTGGCGCCTGTCGGCCTGCTGGCCGGTTGCATGACGCCACCGCAACCCCAGCTCCAGCCCAGCACGCCCGCCCAGTGGCAGCAGGCCGGCAGCAGCACGCCCGCTGCGCGTGCCGTCCAGGCCTCCGATCTGGCGGCCTGGTGGAAGCTCCTGGGCGACCCGGCTCTGGACAAGCTGGTGGAGCAGGCGCTGGCCCAGAACCTGAGCCTGGCCCAAGCACAGGGCCGGCTGCAGGCCCAGCGCATTCTGCTGGGCATTGCCACGGCCAGCTACAAGCCGGAAGTCACCGCCGGCGTGCGCACCTTGCAGGATGTGGCCGCGCTCGATTCCTACTTCCACGCCAGCCTGGACATGAGCTGGAACCTTGGCCTATTTGGCGCCTACGAATCCAGCGAACTCGACGGCCAGGGCCAGTTGCTCGATGCCCAAGCCCAGCTGCAAGCGGCCCAGATCCAGCTGGTCGCCAATGTGGTGCAACGCTATCTGGAGATCTGCGTGGCGCAGCAGCAACGCTTTGGGCTGGACCAGCAAATGCAGCTGGATGCGCGCCGTCTGCAGTTGCAGCAGGTGCGCGTGCAGCAGCGCATCGGCAGCGCCGAGCTGGTGCAGCAGGCGAGTCTGGATCTCAACCGCAGCAGCGGCCAGGAGGCCGAGCTGTTGCAGCACCAGGCACGCGCAGCGCATGCCCTGGCTGCATTGCTGGGCCAGACCGAGCCCGATGCCGCTTGGCTGGCCGCCTCCGGCACAGCCCACATCCCCAGCGCCACGGCGCTGAACCTGCAGGTGCTGCCGGCCGAGCTGTTGCGCAGCCGCCCCGCCATCCTGGCCGCTGAAGCCGCTGTGCAGCGCGCCGCCGCTGCCGCCGGCCTGTCCACCGCTGCCCTTTACCCCCGCTTTGCACTAGGTGGCTCGCTGCTCTACGCCTACAACCTGACGCAAAACCGGCGCTCCAGCTCCAACCTGGTGCCCATGCTGGGGCCGGTCATCGACATTCCGCTGTTTGACTGGGGCCGTCGGCGCGCACAGGCTGATGCCGACGATCTGCAGATGAACAACGCCGTCAAGGCCTACCGGCAAAGCGTGCTCGACGGCGTGGCCGATGTGGAAACGGCGCTTGCCGGCCTGCGCGCCCAGCAGCAGCGCCAGCAGTCGCTGGATGCCCAAACCCGCCTGCTGCGCAGCCGCGCCCAGCAGCTGCAGCGCCGCCAAGCCCTCGGCCTGGCCAGCGAGCTCGATACGGTTGAGCCCCGGCGCCAGCTGCTGCTGCACGAAAGCCAGCAGCGCGTGGCCCAGGCTGCGCAAACCCTGGCCTTTGTGGCCTTGTTCCAGGCGCTGGGCGGCGCCCCGTTGCCAGCGCAACCCCTGCCCGGCACTGAGGGAGCCGCACCATGATTGCCCTGGCGCGCAAAACCTTGGTCTATGAATGGCGCCGCTTTGTGCCCTCGGTCTTTGCAGTGGGCTTTGCCGGTGTGCTGCTGGTCATGCAGGCTGCGCTGGTGCTGGGCATTTTCAGCTCGGCGGCGATCTACATCACCGCCAGCTCGGCCGATCTCTGGGTGGGCTACCCCGGCACCCAAAGCGTGAACTTTGGCCGCACCATCGGCCCCGATGTCGAAATGCGCATGCGCATGGACCCGGACATCCGCGCCGTCGAAGCCTTTGTCTGGGTCGATGGCGACTGGCGCTCCAGCCAGGGCGCGGCCCATGAACCGGGTGCGGTCTCGGTCTACCTCTCGGGCATCTCCACCGCCGGCACTGCGATGATGTTCGACCGGGTCATTGCGCCCTGGCAGCGCAAGCTGCTGCGCGAGCCCGGCGCCGTCATCGTCGACCGCGCCGATCTGGACAGCCTGGCCACCCATGAAGGCGGCACGGCCTGGATCAACAACCACCGCGTGCGCGTCGTCGCCGCCGTGGATGGCCTGCGCGGCCTGGGCGGCGTCAATGTGCTGGCCTCGCTGGAGAGCGCGCACCAGATCGCCGGCAGCGCACCCAGCCAGGGCAGCACCTACCTGCTGGCCCGCGTGCGCAAAGGCGTGGACAACCACGCCGTGCAACAGCGCCTGAGCAGCGAGGCGCGCAGCTTTGGCCCGCACGAGGTCTGGACTGCTGACAGCTTTGCCCACCGCTCCCAGCGCTACTGGATGCTCGATACCGGCGCCGGCGCCGGTGTGCTGTTCATGGCCATCGTTGTCTGCCTGGTGGGCGCAGTCGTCACCAGCCAGTCGCTCAAAAGCGTGGTCGCCGGTTCGGTGCGTGAATACGCCGTGCTCAATGCGCTGGGCGTCAGCCGCGCGGCGCTAGGCCGGGTGGTGGTGGAACAGGCCTGCTGGATCGGCGCCGCTGGCCTGCTGCTGACCACCATCGCCAGCGTGGCCCTGGTCTCGGTGGCCCAGGTCTACCGGGTGCCCGTCGCGCTGAACCTGCAAGCCGTGCTGGCCTGCGCGGCACTGGTGGCCACCTTGGCGCTGCTGTCCGGCCTGGGCGCCATGCGCGTGCTGCTGCGCACCGATCCGGCCACCCTGCTGCGCTGAAGGATCTCGCCATGCCCAACAACACGCCCCCCACACCCAGCCTACAGGCCGTCGGATTGCGCAAGACCTATGTATCGGGCTCCATCCGCATCCATGTGCTGCAGGATCTGTCGGTCGATTTGTACGCTGGCGAACTAACCCTGATTTCCGGCCCCTCGGGCTGCGGCAAAAGCACCTTGTTGTCGCTGATGTCGGGCCTGCTCACCCCTGATGACGGCCAGACCTTTGCGCTGGGCCAGAACCTGACGACCATGCCCAGCCGCGAGATGGAGCGCTTTCGGCTGCTGCACACCGGCTTTGTGTTCCAGGGCTTCAACCTGTTCCCGGCGCTGACGGCGCTGGAGCAGGTGCAACTGCCGCTGGGCTACCTGGGCATACGGCGCGCCGAGACCTTGAGGCGCGCGCAGGATGCGCTCGACGAAGTCGGCCTGTCGCACCGCGCGCACATGCGCCCGGCCGAGTTGTCGGGCGGCGAAAAGCAGCGCGTGGCCATTGCCCGCGCGCTGGCCAAGGCGCCCCAGCTCCTGTTTGCCGACGAGCCCACTAGTGCGCTGGATGCAGAAAGCGGACAACGGGTGATCGACATCCTCCACCGCGTCGCGCGCAGCCACGGCACCACGGTGCTCTGCGTCAGCCACGATCCGCGCCTGGTGGGCCATGCTGACCGCGTACTGGAGATGGAAGACGGCGCCGTGTACAACGACCGCCGCCAATCCACCCTGATGGAGAACCCAAATTGACCAAGACCCAATCAACCCCTTCGCACTTGCCCCATGCCTGGCGCTTGCTGGGCCTGCTGTGCATGGCGCTGGGCGGGCTGGCAGGCTGCACACCAGCGGCAGACAGCCCCGTGGCTCCAGGTGCCATCCAGCCACCGCCCAGCACAGTGGCCGTGGCCCGGGGCAAGATCGAAGTGGATGGCGGCCTGCTGGATCTGGCCACCGCGATCGATGGCACCGTGCAGCAGATCGCCGTGCGCGAAGGCCAGCAGGTGCAGGCCGGCCAGTTGCTGCTCAAGGTGCATGACGAAGACCTGCGCGCCGAGCTGGCCGTGGCCCAGTCCTCCTACCAACTTGCCCAGGCCAAGCACAAGGCCCTGACCACCAAGCTGCCGCTGCTGCAGGCCCAGCTCAAGCGCCTGCAGGCCGCCGCCCGTGATGGTGCGGCCGATCTGCAGGAAGTGGACAACGCCCAGGCCGCGCTGCGCAATGCACAATCCGAGGCCGAGGTGGCCCAGGCCGAAGTGAAACTGGCCCAGAGCAAGACCCAGCAGCTGCGCGAGCGCCAGCGCCTGTATGCGCTGTATGCGCCAGAGGCCGCCACCGTGGTGCACCTGCAGGCCAAGGTTGGCAGCCAGGTGCACACCAGCCAGGCGGCGATGCGCCTGCTGCCGCTGCGCCCGCTGCGCATCCGCGCCGAGCTCAACGAGAGCTTTGCCGGCGCGGTGCAAAAGGGCATGCGCGCCAGCGTGGTGCTGGACAACGACAGCAGCAGCCCGCTGCCCGAGGCCCGGGTGCTGCGCATCAACCCCATGTATGGGCCTTCGACCTTGCAGGACGATGCCCAGCGCGGCCCGCTGCGCGTGGTCGAGTGCGTGCTCGAGTTCGAGACTGCGCCCAGCAACCTGCGTGTAGGCCAGAACGTGAGAGTGAGCTTCCATGAATAAACCCCTCCTTGGGCAGGCAACTGCTAGCCACAACAACGCCGCCGGCTGGATGATCCAATCCGATTTTGACGGCACGATCAGCCTGGTCGATGTCACCGACAGCCTGTTGCAGCGCTTTGGCCTGCCCGGCTGGACCGCCCTGGAAGACGCCTGGGAGCGCGGCGATATCGGCTCGCGCGCCTGCATGCAAGGCCAGGTCGCGCTGCTGGACATGGACCAGCAGGCGCTGGACGCCCACCTCGACGGCATTGCCATCGACCCCGGCTTTCCCGGTTTTGTGCAGACGGCGCAGGCACTGGGCCTGCGGCTGCAGGTGGTGAGCGACGGCATCGACTACGCGATCCAGCGCGTGCTGGCGCAGCACGGCCTCGGCCACCTGGAGGTGATTGCCAACCGCCTGGTACAGCAGGACACGCGCCGCTGGGCGCTGGAATCCCCCTGGGCCAGCCCGCACTGCAAGCGCGCCAGTGGCAACTGCAAGTGCGAACGCCTGGCGACGCAGCAGGCAATGGCCGGACGCGTCCTCTATGTGGGTGACAGCACTTCCGATTTCTGCGTCTCGCACGAGGCCGACTATGTGCTCGCCAAGTACCGGCTGATCGAACACTGCGAACGCCATGGCATTGCCCATGCGCCCTTTGTCAGCTTCAGCGACGCGACGCCGTGGTTGCAGCATTTCATGCAACAGCAGGAGGCCCTGGCATGAATACCCATGACGCACTCGCCCAGCACCTGGCAGGCCAGCCACAGGAAAGGGCCGCAGAAGCGGCCTTGCAGACCTTGTGCCTGACGCCCCATGAATTCGTCATGCCCGGCTCCGGCGCCGCCGCGCGCACCGGCGTGCTGCTGGTGCATGGCCTGACCGGTACCCCGGCAGAGATGCGCTTGCTGGCCAAAGGCCTCAACCGCGAAGGCTTCACCGTCTACGCCGTGCAACTGGCAGGCCACTGCGGCAGCATGCAGGACCTGGTCCAGACCCGCTGGACCGACTGGCTCGCCAGCGTGCAATCGGCGCTGTTGCGCTTTGTACCCCATGTCGATCGCGTGGTGGTAGGCGGCCTGTCGATGGGCGCCTTGCTGTCGCTGGCAGTGGCCGCGTCGCACCCGCGCCAGGTAGCCGGGGTGGCTGCCCTGTCCACCACCTTCCGCTATGACGGCTGGAGCATTCCCCGCTACACCAAGCTGGCCTTTTTGCTGCCGCTGTTTCGCCTGCTGGGCATCGGCCGGCAAAGGGTGTTCATGGAGGCACCGCCCTACGGCATCAAGGACGAGGCCTTGCGCGCCCGGGTGGTCGCACAGATGAATAGCGGTGACAGCGCCGCCGCAGGCCTGCCCGGCAACCCCTGGTGGTCCATCATCGAGCTGCGCCGGCTCTCTGCCCATGTCCGCAGCCACTTGCGGGATTTGCGCGCGCCCTGCCTGGCCATCCATGCCAAGGAAGATGACATCTCCCACCGCTCCAATGCCGAAGACATCGCCACCGGCGCCGTCCATGCAAAGGTCGAGGTCGTGCTGCTCGACAACTGCTACCACATGATCACCATCGACCGCGAGCGCCGTACCGTGATCGCCAAGGTGCATGGCTTTGTGGCCCGCATTGGCGGTACGCAAGCAACGGTGGCCGCACATGGGCGCTGACATCAGCCCGCTGGTGATCAGCCTGTGGCTGATCAATGTGCTGGTCGACAGCGGCGGTCAGTTGGCCTTCAAGGCCGCTGCCACACAGACCCCGAGCACGGCCACCGGCATGGACCACTGGCGCTTCATGCTGGCGCGCCCCTGGATCTGGATCGGCGGCGCCTGCTATGTGATCGAGTTTGTCGCCTGGCTGGCTTTTTTGTCGCTGGTGCCGCTGTCCGATGGCGTGCTGCTGGGCAGCATCAACATCGTGGCCATCATGGTGGCCGGGCGCATTCTGTTCAAGGAAAAGCTCGCCCCGATGCGGGTCATGGGCATCGTGCTCGTCTCCATCGGCGTGGCCGTCGTAGGTCTCAAGGGCTGATCGCATGAAACGCTTTTACCTGGTTGGCTTTCTGGTGCTCATGGCCTTCGACACCCTGGCCCAGCTGAGCTTCAAGAAAGCCGGCGATGCCGCCCTGCCGCTGGAGTTCAGCCCCTCCTGGCTCTGGCGGGTGTTTGCCCAACCCTGGATCTATGGTGCCTTGATCGGCTACATCGGCGCCTTTTTCACCTGGATGCATCTGCTGCGGCGCGCGCCGGTTGGCCCCGCTTTTGCCGCCTCGCACCTGGAGATCATCTCGGTGCTGGTGCTGTCGCATTACCTGTTCCAGGAAAACATCGGCATGCCTCAGATGCTGGGCTGCGTGTTCATCGTTGCCGGTATTGCCTGTCTGGCCTTGAGCGAAGCCCAGGACCATGGCGCTACAGAGGCGGTAGACACCCCTGCAGACGGTACGGCAGGCGCCAACGCAGCCGCACGCTGATGGCGTGCAACTGCCAGAGCCACCGACGATGATGACAGCATCCCGCATCTCCGTCCCCCCCACCGCCGGCTTGCCACTGCGCTGGTCCGATCTGCGCCCCTGGGGCGATGCGCATCTGGACCGGGCGCTGGCTGGCTGGCTAGGCGTGGACGAGCTGCTGCTGGAATGCTCGGGAACCTCGGCGCTGATGCTGGCACTGCGTACCCTGCAGCAGCTGGCCCCCGAGCGCTGCGAGGTGGTGGTGCCCGCCTACACCTGCCCGCTGGTGGCAATGGCCGTCGCGCAGTGTGGCCTGCAACCGCGGCTCTGTGATCTGTCGCCCGACCGCCTGGACATGGATGGCCAAGCGCTGGATGCCGTGCTCAGCCACCGCACCCTGGCCGTGGTGCCCACCCACCTGGGAGGCAGGGTGGCCGATGTCGCCAGCCTGCTGCCCCGCGCCCAGGCCTGCGGTGCCTATGTGATCGAAGACGCCGCACAGGCCCTGGGCGCCCGGGTGCAGGGACGCAGCGTGGGCCTGCAGGGCGACATCGCGCTGTTCAGCCTAGCGGTGGGCAAGGGCCTGACTACCTATGAAGGCGGTGTGCTGCTGGCACGCGACCCGGCGCTGATGGCGGCGCTGCGCGCGCAGCACAAGGCATCGATACGCCCCCAGCTGGCCTGGGAGCTGCGCCGCAGCCTGGAGCTGCTCGGCTATGCCGCAGCCTTTCGCCCTGCACTGCTGGACGGGGTCTACGGCGCACCGTTGCGGCGCAGCCTGGCGCGGGGCGATTGGGTGAAAGCGGCGGGCGATGATTTTGACAGCCGTATCCCGCAGCACAGCCTGGGCGCCTGGCGCCGGCGCGTCGGTCTGCGCGCACTGGCGCGGCTGCGCACGCACTGGGAGCAGGCCCAGCAGCAGGCGCAGCGGCGCGTAGCCCAGTTGCGCGCGCTGCCGGGTGTAGAGGTGCTGGACGATGCCGCGCCCCAGGCGCAGGGCATCTGGCCGGTGATTCTGCTGCGCTTGCCCAGTGCCGCCCAACGCGACGCGCTGCTACATGCGCACTGGGCCAGCGGCTGGGGCTTGTCACTGCCCTTCAGCCAGGTGCTGCCCGACTATGCGCGCTATGCGCCCGTACTGGGCGAGGCCTTGTACGACCCGGTACCGCAGGCCCGCGACTGGTCGCAGCGCCTACTGGCCGTCAGCAACAGTGCCTGGCTCAGCGATGCACTGTTTGCCCAGCTGCTGGATGCGTTGCGGCAGACAAGGCCGCCATCAGCCGCTGGTTGAGCGCATGCTGGCCCGCCTGGGCTGCGGCCAGTGCCTGTGCATCAATGGCGGTGTCCTGGCCGTCACCGGCACTGAGCCAGCGCTTCCACCAGGTGCTGTATTGCCAGGACGAGACATCGCCGGTGATGTCGCTGCCCACCAGTTGGCCATCCAAGGCCGCGATGATGCCCGTAGCCTGCGCCTCGCGCATCTGGCCCTGGTCCCAGTTGGTGCGGACCACGTCGGTGGCAAACACATCCTTGTCGATGCTGAGGTAGCTGCTTTGGCGCTCGCGTGCCAGGGTAGCGGTCAAGGCATCGGTCAAGGCATCAAGGCTGGGGAAAGCACGAAAGGCGCCCGACAGGCCCAGGCGCCGCGCCCAGCCAGTATCCACGCCGCAGCTCCAGTAGCTGAGCTTGCCGGCACGCAGCGGGCCCAGGTAGTTCTCCCAGGCATGGCCGGCGCCAATATCGGGCGAGGTGATGCCCGCCACATGCACATGCGATACCGCTGGGTGCATGGCAATGCGCCGCACCCAGGAGCCGCAATGCACTCCCCAGGGAAAGCGCATATTGTCCGGGTGGTTGTCCAGCACAACCACGCGCAGCGGGCGCGCAGCGGTGTAGCCCTGGCGCGTAATGCAGTGCTCGATCAGCAGCCAGGACAGGTGGTGAAAATCGCCACTGCCCATCCAGGCCGTGCCATGCTGCGCGGGCAGCTGGGACTGCACATGGCGCCGGAACTGCTGGTAGCGGCCCAGCGATGCGCCAAAGCGGATCGCCTCCTGCCAATCGCCCAGCGGCAGGCGCAGCTCGCCGGCCAAGGGGCCGACCGAGCCATCGACATCCAGCACCAAGGGGGTCATCGCTGCTCCTGCCATGCGCGGTCACTTTCAAAATGCCGGGAAAACCGCCGCCCCAAGGCCCGCAGCAGCGGGTTGCGGATGTAGACCGCATGCTGGGTGAAGGTGAAGCTGGCACCCAGTTGCGCCTTGACCTCGGGATCGGTCCAGCCGGCCACGTAGTGGGACAGGCCGCATTCCAGCGCATATTCCAGGTTCACCATCCAGCTGACGAAGTACAGATTGACCTGGCGCGCACGCGGGTAGGACAGGCCAATGTATTTGTCGACCAGTCGCCCATCATGCGCAAAGCACAGGTTCCAGCCCAGCAAGGCGCCATCCTCCGCATGGCGGTATTCAAACACCAAGCCCTGGTTGCTGGCATCGCGCAGCACCTCCGCAAAAAAGCTGCGGCTGAGCTTGTCAAAATGCAGCGCGCTTTGCGCATACACGGCCTCGAACAGCGCATAGTAGGCATCGACCAGGGCCTCGTCGGCAAAGGCTGGGCCGGTGGGAATGCGGCGGATCTGCAGCTGGCTGCGGCTCTTGAGCTTGCGGCGCAGATCGGAGCGCCGGTTTTTGGACAGCCGCGCCAGGTAGCCATCAATGCTCTCGAAATCGATAGCCACATAGGCCAGCGCCTGGCCTTCGACCAGGATGAAACCCTCATGCTGCAGCGCCTGGGCCAAGCGTTGGGCATCGGCATTGTCGGCCGGCGGCAGCAGGGGCGATGCCTGGGGCAGGTCCTTGACGATGGTCAGCATGCAGCGGCCCGCGTGGCTGCGCAGCTGGACGGCCAGCTTGTCCATCTCGGCATCCGGCGGCAGTACCAGGTACTCGCTCAAAGTCGATCCGACAAAATCAGTGCGCAGCCGCAAGCGCTGTGCAAGCCAGGCCCCGCCGGGCAATTGCAGCACCCGGCGCTTGACGGCCTCGTCGGCCGTGGTCAGCAGGTCAAAGGGCGCGCGAAAGGCCGGAAAAGGCCGGTCCGAGAACACCGCAAAGCCCTCGGGCGGATGCGCGGCAAACTGCCGGATCAGCGCAGAGGGCTCCAACTGGTTGCGCCAAGGGCGCAAAGGCTCGCTCAAGTTCAGGACCGCTTGGCCAGGGTGATCAACTGGTCGAGCAGCACCAGCGCTTCATCAATCTCGCTGCGGCTGATCATCAGCGACGGCGCGAAGGTGATCACGTTCTTGTAGTAGCCACCGACGTCCAGCACCAGGCCGCGTTTTTGGCCCTGGTACTCGAGCTTGGCTTCCAGGCCCAGGTCGACCATCTTGTCGAGCAGCGCCTTGTTGGGAGTGAAGCCATCGGCGGTGCAGATCTCGGCGCGCAGCGCCAGGCCCATGCCGTCGACATCGCCGATTTCCGGATGGCGCTTTTGCAGCTGTTGCAGGCCATCAAGGAAATAGGCACCCGACTCGCGCACCTGGCGGCCAAAGTCCATTTCGTGCGTCATGCGCATCACTTCCAGGCCCAGGGCCGTGCCCAGCGGGTTGGACGCAAAGGTTGAATGCGTAGATCCTGGTGGGAAGATGGTCGGGTTGATCAGCTCTTCGCGGGCCCAGAGGCCGGACAGTGCGTTGAGCCCATTCGTCAGCGCCTTGGCAAACACCAGCACATCGGGCTTGACGCCAAAGTTCTCGACCGACCACAGGGTTCCGGTACGCCAGAAGCCCATCTGGATTTCATCGACCACCATCAGCACGCCGTGGTCGTCCAGCACCTTCTTGAGGCCTTTGAAGAAATTGGGCGGTGGCACCACATAGCCGCCGGTGCCCTGGATCGGCTCGATGTAGAAAGCCGCGTACTCGCACTGCTGGGTCTTGGGGTCCCAGACGGCGTGGTATTCGTTCTCGAACTTGCGTGCAAACTCCTGCACGATGGCATCCGCATACTCTTCGGACGTCATGCCCTTGGGGCGGCGGAAGGGGTAAGGGAAGGGAATGAACTGCGCCCGGTCGCTGAAATGGCCAAAGCGGCGGCGGTAGCGGTAGCTGGAGGTAATGCTCGATGCGCCCAGGGTACGGCCGTGGTAGCCGCCTTCAAACGCGAACATCAGGCTTTTGCCGTTGGTGGCATTGCGCACCACCTTGAGGGAGTCCTCGATCGCCTGCGCGCCGCCGACGTTGAAGTGCACGCGGCCTGGCAGGCCCCATTTTTTCTCGGCATCCTGCGCGATGAACTTGGCCAGCTCGATCTTCGTGGGGTGCAGGTACTGGCTGGCGACCTGAGGCAGCTCGCGCAGCTGCTCGATCATCTTGTCTTCGAGGCGCTTGTTCTTGTAGCCAAAGTTGACGGCCGAGTACCACATCTGCAGATCCAGGTACGGCGTGCCGGCGTCATCGTACATGTAGCTGCCCTCGCAGCCGCTGAAGATCTTGGGGGGATTGACGTAGTGAACGGTATCGCCAAAAGAGCAGTATTGGGCTTCGTCAGCCAGCAGTTGTTCGGTATTGAGGGTCACGGCGCAAGGCTCCAGATTTGAGTGCCGCAAGTCTGGCCCTGCAATGTTGTGGCTCGGCCTACATTGTTTGTAGGATTGATGGAGATCTTGCCCGCTTCGTGGATGCACAGCCCCACCTGGTTTGGCGCTGGCGAATACAGCGTGTACCATGGTCAGCCACAGCGGCGCACCACAGACGGCCCTTGCATTCGGGCTGCAGACACCACATCCATGAATAGTCCACACAAACGTTTTTCGATGATTCGCGAGTTCCATCTCGCCGACTGGTTCACCTTGGGCAATGCCGTCTGCGGCGTGGGCGCGCTGTTCTCGGCGATGACCTTTTTGGAAACCGCCGACCGCCGGCATATCTACTTTGCCGCCGCCCTGGTCTTGGCCGCCCTCATCTTCGATATCTTTGATGGCCGCATTGCGCGCTGGCGCCAAAAATCATCGGCCATGGGCCGCGAGCTCGATTCGCTGGCCGACGTGATCTCTTTCGGGGTAGCGCCCGCCATCATTGCCTATGCCTGCGGCATGCAGGGTCTGTGGGACCGCATTGTGCTGGGCTACTTTGTGGCCTGCGGCGTCTCGCGCCTCGCCCGCTACAACGTCACCGCAGAGTCGCTGTCCGACGGCCCCTCGGGCAAGGTGAAGTACTTTGAGGGAACCCCCATCCCCACCTCCATCGTGCTGGTCGCTTTGATGGCACTTGCTGCGGCCATGAATGCGGTGCGGGCCGATCTGTGGTTTGGCAAGCTGCTGATTGGCGGCTTCACCCTGCACCCGCTGGTACTGCTGTTTGCGGTGTCGGGTTCGCTGATGATCAGCCGCATCCGAATTCCCAAGCTTTAAACAAACTTGGGCGCAAGGCCCAGATCCCCATTACATCCCGCGAATATGCTCCACGTGCGCCAGCAGTGAGCGCTTGGCCACCGGCCACAGTCGCTCTGGCGTATCGGCATAGGCAATCGCCACCCAATCCTCCGGCGTGCCATCCGGCGCTTGCGCCATGGCCTGGCGCACCTTGTCTTCGCGCGCCATGCGGTGCGCATGCAATTTGGCAATCACCTGCAGCGGCTGGGCCAGCGCATAGCCGTGGGCCGGTAGGATGAATGCGATCTGCCCCTGTTCGCAGGCCTGGGCCAGCTTGGCGAGCGAGGCCAAGTAGAGGCGCATATTACCGTCTGGTGGGTCCACCACGGTGGTGTTGCCGTTCAGGATATGGTCGCCGCTGAACAGCAGGCCGTCCTCCTCCAGCACCAGGCAGACATGGTTGGCGGCATGGCCCGGGGTGTGCAGCACGCGCAGGCTGTGGCTGCGTGCGGGATCGCTGGGATGCGTTAGTTGCAGCAGCTGTCCATCCTGCAGCTCCTGGTTCGGCGTGAACTGGCTGCCCGCGCGGGCGGTGCAGGCAGACGGCAACCCCCAGATCACCGGCTTGCTACGGCCGGCCTGGGCCACCAGCGCCTGCAGCGGCGCGGCGCCTGGCGAATGGTCGGCATGGGAATGGGTGCAGACAATGGCGCGGATATCGCCACCGGTGGCGGCCAGGATACGCAGCAGATGCGGGTCATCCTGCGGCTGCGGCTTGGGGCCGGGGTCCAGCACGATATAACCGGTCTCGGTATCACCGACCAGGTAGGTGTTGGTGCCCGGGCCGGTCATCGTGCCACCGTTGTCAGCCGTCAACCGCTGCACATTCTTCAGCAGGGGCACCGGCTGCGCGCTCTGCCAACCCACCGTATGGTGCAGCTGGCCATCGGGGCAGACCAGGGCCAGCTCGCCGTAGGCGGTCTCATGTTCCATAAAGCGCCGGACTTCGCCGTCCACCATGGCGCCTCGTGGCATCGACTGCCAGAGCCACTGGCCGGGCTGCACCTGTTGCAGCGACTGCAGCACATCCAGCAGGTCTTGCACGGTGGCGTAGGCCGCCAGGCGCTCCAGGGTGACGCGGGTGGGGAACATCACCGTCATCTGGCCATCGGCCGCGCGCTGCAGCGCCTGCGCGGGGTGTACCCACAGCGCTTCAAACTGTTCGGTGTCGTCGGTCACCGGCTGCTGCCCATCGGGCATACGTGCCACCAAAAACGGCACATCAAAGCGGATAGGGATCTCCTGCGCGGCCGTCCAGCGCGCCAGCGGCCAAAGCATATCGGCTGCCAGGGTCAACCCCAGCGCCCCGCACTGGGGCAGCAGCGGTTGGCTGCGGTCGATGCCCGCCACTTCGGCCTGGGTGGCCCAGCTGCCGTCCGCATGGCGGGCCAGCAGCACGCCCATTTCCTCCATGCTCTCGCGGATGGCGGCCTGAGCATAGGTCAGTTCCTCGGCCGTCTGTGCCGTGCGGCGCGCCAGCAGGTCATGGTGCAGGGCATCGCTGGCATCTACCGCGCCGCCGGGGAACACATAGTGCCCGGCCGCAAAGCGCGCCTTGTCGGAGCGGCGCGACATCAGCACCTCTACCCGGGTGGCCCCTGGGGCACCCTGTGGATCTGGGGCATCGCGCAGAAACAAGGCCGTGGCGGCTGCACGGGCCGGTACGGGCTCGCGTTGTGCGTGGAGAAGCTGGCTGGTACGGGTCATCAGTCCATTATCAACACTTGCATGGCTGGGCCGTGTCACCCGCAGGGCGGGCGAGGATGAACCTGGCCACAAGCTGTCCGCATCTGCAACCTCGCGATACGATGCTGTTAACAGGTTCTTACGCCTGCCACCTCAGTCCGCATGCAGGCGGGCCCAAAAAGCGATAATGGGCAGATGGACATCCGTTTTACCAAGATGCAAGGCGCCGGCAATGATTTTGTCGTGCTCGATGAGACCGCTGGCCCGCTGGGGCTGCGCGCCGACCAGTACCGCTTTCTGGCCGACCGCCATTTTGGCGTCGGTGCCGACCAGATCCTGACGGTGCGGCCCTCGCCCGCCGCGGGAATCGATTTTGAATACCTCATCCACAATGCCGATGGCGGCGAGGTGGAGCAGTGCGGCAATGGCGCGCGCTGTTTTGCACGTTATGTGTATGACAAGGGCCTGACCGACAAGCAGGCGATCCGCGTCCAGACCCAAAAAGGCGTGATCGCCCCCGAGCTGATGGCTGATGGCCGCGTCACAGTCAACATGGGCCAGCCGCGTTTGGTGCCCGACGACGTTCCCTTCAACACCAGCGGCCTCACGGCGGTGGTGCAACACCATGCCCAGAAATGGCCGCTTGCGCTGCAGGTGCCGACCGATCCGAGCACCGTCTTCATCGTGCCCGTCTCCATGGGCAATCCGCATGCCGTCATGCTGGTCGATGATGTGGATACCGCGCCGGTCGAATCCCAGGGCCCTGTGCTGGAGTCGCACCCCCGCTTCCCTGAGCGCGTGAATGTTGGCTTTTTGCAGGTGCAAAGTGAGCAGCAGGTGCGGCTGCGGGTGTTTGAACGCGGCACTGGCGAGACCCTGGCCTGCGGCACCGGTGCCTGCGCCGCCGTGGTAGCCGGGATTGCGCTGGGCCTGCTGCAAAGCCCCGTGGATGTGCAGACCCGGGGCGGCCTGCTGACGATTGCCTGGAGCGGCGAGGCGGCAGACCCGGTGATGATGACTGGCCCGGCCACCACGGTGTTTGAGGGGCAGATCCGCATTCCCGATTAATCCGAGCCCCTGCCCTGCCGCATGCGGAGTCCCAATGAGGAGACGGCTAACAGCCGATGAGAGAGACTGATGAACGCCAACAACCAGGTTCCCCCCATTACTGAAGAAGACATCGCCGAGTTCCTGGTACAGACACCGGATTTCTTTGAGCGCCAGGCCCAGGTGCTGACCGGCGTGCACATGGTCAGCCCCTACGGCAACCGCACCGTCAGCCTGCAGGAGCGCCAGGCGGAGATGCTGCGCGACAAGATCAAGGGCCTGGAGCACCGCATCATGGACATGATGCGCAACGGCAGCCAGAACCACCACACGATTGACCGCATCCACCACTGGACCTGCGACGTCGTCAAGACCCGCAACCCGCTGCAGCTGCCCGAGGTGCTTGCCGAGAGCCTGGCCCAGCATTTTGAGGTGCCCCATGTCGCGCTGCGGTTGTGGGATGTGGCCGAAACCTATTTGAACGAGCCCTTTGCGCAAGGCATCAGCGCCGATGCGCGCAGCTTCGCCAGCTCGTTGTCTACCCCTTACTGCGGCCCCAACGTTGGCGTCGAGCCGGCCGGCTGGCTGCCCGACAGCGCCCAGGTGCAATCGGTGGTGCTGCTGCCGCTGCGCGATGGCGCCATCTTGGGTGACACCCCCGCCTGGGGGCTGTTGGTGTTGGGCTCGCCCGACCCGGCGCGCTTCCAGGCCGACATGGACACCGACCTGCTCGAACGCATTGGCGAGATCGCCGCCAGCGTGCTCTGCCGCCTGCGCTAGGCCCATGGATACCGCCGCGCTCAGCGCCCCCATGCTCCAGTACCTGGAGCATGTGCGCGTGCAAAAGCGGCTGGCACCACGCACCCACACGCTCTACACCTTGGATTTGCAGCGCCTGTCGGCCATGGCCGCCGAGGCCCATACCGAGGTGCTGCAGCTGGGCCCCCAGCACATCCGCCGCTTTGTGGCGCAGATGCATGCAGCGGGCCGCAGCGGGCGCGGCATTGCGCTGATTTTAAGTGGCTGGCGCGGTTTCTACACCTGGGCCGGCCGCGAAGGCCTGGTGGAGCGCAACCCGGTGCAGGATGTGCGCGCCCCCAAATCCCCCAAGCCACTGCCCAAGGCCTTGTCGGTCGACGATGCCGTGCGCTTTGCCGAAACCAGCCATGCCCAGGGGGACCCCTGGGTGCAGGCGCGCGACAGCGCCATGGTCGAGCTGCTCTATGGCAGCGGCCTGCGGGTGGGCGAGCTGGTGGGGCTAGATACCGCCGCCAGCGTGCAAGCGCTGGGCTGGATCGATATGGAGGCGGCCGAGGCCCATGTGCTGGGCAAGGGCAGCAAGCGCCGCGTGGTGCCGGTGGGCAAGGCGGCCCTGGCGGCGCTGCAGGCCTGGCTGGCCGTGCGCGACCAGGTGGCGCCCTGCGATGCAGCCCTGTTCATCGGGGTGCGCGGCGCCCGGCTGTCGGCTGCCAGCGTCTGGCAGCGCCTGCGCGAGCGCAGCCTGGTTGCAGGCATGACCACGCCGGTGCATCCGCACATGCTGCGCCATTCCTTTGCCAGCCATGTGCTGCAGTCCAGCCAGGATTTGCGCGCCGTGCAGGAGCTGCTGGGCCATGCCAGCATCACCACCACCCAGGTCTACACCCGGCTTGATTTTCAGCACCTGGCCCAGGTCTACGACAAGGCCCATCCGCGTGCGCGCAAAAAGGACTGAGTCCGCCGCGTTCAAAAAGACAAAACGGCCACCGATGTAGATCGGTGGCCGTTTTATTCTTGATGTAAGTGTGAAGTCTGCCGATAAGCCGGATTCTGTGCACCTGGGTTGCCCCAGGCGTGACCGCCATTACTCTGGGCCGGGTGTCACCACCACGGCTCGACGCTACCTACCCGCCAACTCTGCGGAACCACATCAACGCTGGCCTACTTGGTATTGCTGCGCGTAGAGATTGCCCGTTTCACCCCGGGTGGTTTACCTTGCGGTACGCCCCCCAGACTCGTCTCTGTTGCTCTGATCCTCACCTCACGGTGGGCAGCGGTTAGCTGCTACGCTGTCCTGTGCAGTCCGGACGTTCCTCCAGTGCTGCCTTTCGGCAATTGCACCAGCGGCGGTCTGGCAGGCTTCACAGGCGTGATTATTCCACCGATTGGCCAACGCCAGCGCCAGCTGGCCCTAAAACTGCAGGCAGATGCCGGGATAAACCGCGCATCGCCGCCCTACTCTGCCACCGCACTGCCAAACTCGCGCCGAAACTGCTCGGGCGGCATGCCCGCTGCACGCTGGAACATCGCGATAAAGGCCGATGCGGTGCTGTAGCCCAGATCAAAGGCAATCTCCTGCACCGTCTGGCCCTGGCCCAGCGCGTCCACCGCGCAGAGGTGGCGCAGCCGCTGCCGCCATTCGGCCAGGCCCATGCCCAGCTCCTGGTGGCAGTGGCGCGCCAGGGTGCGCTCGGTCAGGTGTACCGAGGCCGCCCAATCGGCCATCGTGCGGCGGCTTCCGGGCTCGGCCTTCAGGGCATCGAGCACCGTCAGCAGTGCCTTGGACTGTGCAGCGGGCAGAAAACTGTGCTCGGGTGGCGCCAGCCGCAGTTGGTCCACCATCACCTCGGCCAGGCGCAGGTCCTCGGCCGTTGCAGGCCGGCGTATATCGCGCTGCGCCAGGTCGGCCAGGATGCTGCGCACGATGGCGCTGATGCGGATGATGCAGGCCTGCCGGGGCAAGCCGCCGCACAGGGCAGGCTGCACATAAAACGAACGGTACACGGCAGCCTGCGGCACATAGCAGTTGTGCTCCACCGCCGGCGGAATCCAGATGCCGTACTGCGGCGGCGCCACCAGGCTTCGACCTTGTGTGACGATGGTCATCGTGCCATGCGATGTGTAGTTCAGGTGACCGGGGCGGTGGCTGTGCGCATCGGCAAAACTGCCGGCGGCAAATTCGTCGTAGCGCACCAGATAGGGCGCCGTCTCTGCATCCACGTCGTGGATTTTCAGTGCTTGGCCTGTCGCCATGGGGGCTCCTTGTCGCGATCACCGAGCGCAACATGTCCGGCTTGGTGTCTGAATTGTCTGATTGCAGCTATAGGCTTTAAACCTGCCACGGCGATGATAGCAGCCAGACGTTTTTAAATGCTTGAGATATGCAATACCTGTATCCGCTGCTCGCGGTCTTGATCTGGTCGGGCAACACCGTTGTCAGCAAACAGGCCTCTGGCGCCATCGGCCCGATTGAAATCGGCTTTCTGCGCTGGGTGCTGGCGGTGTTACTGGTCACCCCCGTGTTGCTGCCCGCCGTATGGCGCAACCGGCAGGCCATCCGGGGCCATGCGGGGCAAATCCTGGTGCTGGGCGTGCTGGGCATGGTGGTCTACCAAAGCTGCGCCTACTTTGCGGCCGCCTACACCACCGCCACGCATATGGGCATCATCCTGACCTTGTCGCCGCTGGTGGTGCTGGGCATCTGCGTGGGCCTGCTGGGCCAGGTGCTGACCGCTGGCGGTGCCATCGGGTCGCTGCTGGCCTTTGCAGGCGTGGTGTTGGTCATCAGCGAAGGGCATCCTGCCTCCTTGCTGGACCAGGGCATCAACCGGGGCGATATGCTGATGCTGCTGGCCTGCCTGGCCTATGCGGCCTACAACATTCTGCTCAAGCGCTGGGCGATGCCCAAGGTGCCCAGCTGGCAGCTGCTGTACCTGCAGATGGTGGTCGCCATGTTCGCCCAGCTGCCGTTCTACCTGGCCTCGCCCAAAATCGGCCTGAATGCGGACAACTGGTACTTGGTGGCCTATGCCGGCACCATGGCCTCGATCGTCGCCACCTGGATGTGGATGACCGCCGTGGCACGGCTGGGGCCCAGCCGCTCGATCATGTTCTTCAACCTGACCCCGCTGCTGACCGCGCTGATCGCCTCGGCCTGGGCCAAGGAGCAGCTGCACAGCTACTTGTGGATCGGCGGGGCGATGACCATTTTTGGCGTGCTGTTGGCCGAGCTCTGGAAAACGCCGCTGCGCCGCGCCAGAGATACTGCCAGCAGGGTCGTCTGATCAGCCCCTCGCCAGCAAGTCGTAGATGGTCCTGGCCATCAGCCCCAGCAGCCCGCAGACCGATGCCAGCATCAACCAGGGCGCCCAGACTTTGTCGCGCCAGGAAAAGCCCAAAAGCAGGCTGACGCAGCAAACGGCCAGCAGAACCAGGGTGGTGTTGAAACTCAGCAAACGGCCTCCTTGCACAGCGGTGTAGTTCAGTGCCCATCTTCTGCCTAGGGGTCGCTGGCTGTATTGATGGCCATCAAGGAATGCAGACTGGCAGGTGCTTGTAGGCCATCCGCGCTAAGAACATTCCGGGCATATTGATATTCCAGATGGAAAGATCAACTGCGTCACAATGGTTCGACGATTTCCACCCCTATCCCTTGATCCGCTGGAGGCTCCATGAAAGTTGAGAATATTCTGCACACCATTGGCAATACGCCGGTGGTCCGTATCAACCGTTTGTTTGGCGCGGGCGCCCAGGTCTGGATCAAGTCCGAGCGCAGCAATCCCGGCGGCTCCATCAAGGACCGCATCGCGCTGGCGATGATCGAAGACGCCGAAAAGACCGGCGCGCTCAAGCCGGGCGGCACCATCATCGAACCCACCAGCGGCAACACCGGCGTGGGCCTGGCGTTGGTCGCCGCGGTTAAGGGCTACAAGCTCATCCTGGTGATGCCCGAGAGCATGTCCATTGAGCGCCGCCGCCTGATGCTGGCCTATGGCGCCAGCTTTGACCTGACGCCCAAGGAAAAAGGCATGAAGGGCGCGATCGCCCGTGCCGAAGAGCTGGCCGCGCAAACCCCCGGCTCCTGGATTCCGCAGCAGTTTGAAAACCCTGCCAATACGGCGGTGCATGAGCGCACTACCGCCCAGGAAGTGCTGGCCGATTTCCCCGATGGACTGGATGTGCTGATCACCGGGGTGGGCACTGGCGGCCACCTGTCTGGCGTGGCCCATGTGCTCAAGGCCAAGTTTCCGCAGCTCAAGGTCTATGCGGTCGAGCCCACGGCCTCGCCTGTCATCTCGGGCGGCCAGCCCGCGCCGCACCCGATCCAGGGCATTGGTGCCGGCTTTATTCCGCGCAACTTGGACACCAGCGTGCTCGATGGCGTGATCCAGGTCGATGCCGAACCCGCCCGTGAATACGCACGCCGCGCGGCCCGTGAAGAAGGCCTGCTGGTGGGCATCTCCTCCGGAGCAACCTTGGCGGCCATTGCGCAAAAGCTGCCCGATCTGCCACCCAACGCCAAGGTGCTGGGCTTTGCCTACGACACCGGCGAGCGCTACCTGTCGGTGGAAGGTTTCCTGCCGGCTTGATAGCCAACCCTGTACAGCGCCCCCGCTGAGAGGGCGCCTGCCTCAACGCAAGAAGCCGCTCATCTGAGCGGCTTCTTGCATGGGCGGTACAACCGCCGCAAACAGGCTTACTTGGCCGCGATAACGCCAGCGCCCGAAGTCTCCTGCGCAATGGCTTGCGCCACCTTGCTCACGCTGGAGCGCTTGCGCCAAGCCGACCAGGTCACGGCAGCGAGCAAGAACACGCTGATGCAGACAAAGGTGGCGCTGATGGGGCGCTGCATGAAGACCATCATGTCACCCCGGGACAGCAGCAGCGCACGGCGGAAGTTCTCTTCCATCATGGGCCCCAGCACAAAGCCCAGCATGATGGGCGCGACCGAGAAATCCAGCACCATCAAGATGGCACCGATGATGCCGAAGGCCAGCACCTCCCAGATGTGGAACAGGCTGTTTTGCGTGGTGAACACACCGACCGCAATGAAGAACATCGCCGATGGGAACAGGTACTTGTAAGGCACTGCCAGCATCTTCACCCAGACGCCGATCAGCGGCACATTCAGGATCATCAGGATCACATTGCCAATCCAGAAGCTGGCAATCAGGCCCCAGAAAATGTCCGGATGCTCGCTGATCAGCTGCGGGCCAGGCTGGATACCCTGGATCAGCAGCGCGCCCAATAGCAGCGCCATCACTGCGTCGCCCGGAATGCCCAGGCTCATCGTCGGGATGAAGTCCACCTGCGTCTTCGAGTGCGCCGAGGCCTCGGGGGCGGCGACGCCAGCGATCATGCCGGTGCCAAAACGGCTCGGGTCCTTGGCCACCTTTTGCTCCAGCGCATAGGCGATGAAGGTGGTGATCGTCGGGCCGGTGCCGGGCATCGCGCCAAACAGGGTGCCCACGGCCGTGCCGCGCACCATCGGCCAGAAGGCCTCTTTCAGCTCCGCCATCGAGGGGCGCATGTCACGGATGCGCATCTTGGTGTTGCTGGTGATCGCCTTCATCTTGTTGACGTTGAGCAGGAAGTCGGCAATACCGAACAAGCCCATGGCTACAGCCACCATTTCCAGGCCATCGCTCAGGTCCGGGATGTCAAAGGCAAAGCGGAAGGTGCCGCTGTTCACATCGGTGCCGACAATGCCGCAAAGCAAGCCGAACAAGGTCATCGCCACGCCTTTGAGCGGGGAGCCACGCGACATGGTCGAGCCCGCCAGCAGGCCCAGCAGCATGATGGAGAACAGCTCGGCCGGGCCAAACTTGAAGGCGATGGTAGTCAGCAGTGGCGACGCGAAAATCATCACGATGATGCCGACCGAGGCGGCAAAGAACGAGCAGATCATCGTGATGCCCAGCGCCGTTCCGCCCTTGCCCTTCTTGGTCATCGGGTAGCCGTCCAGGCAGGTCACCGCATGGGGTGGGTGCGATGGCAGGTTCAGCAAGATGGCGCCGATGGCACCACCGTACTGCGAGCCGTAGAAGATACCGGCCAGCATCAGGATGGCGGGCACCGGTTGCATCGTGTAGGTTAGCGGCAGCAGGATGGAGATCGCGGACAGCGCGCCCATGCCCGGCAGCACGCCAATCAGGTTACCCACCAGCACGCCGAAGAAGGACCACATCAAATTGTGGCCCTGGAAGGCGATGCCAAAGCCGAACCAGAGGTCTTGTAATGCTTGTCCCATGATTACATCCCCCACCTGACCAGCGGCATCTGCACTTGCAGCGCCCACCAGAAAATCACCACGGCCACGATCATCATCGACATGGCCAGCACAAAGCAGGCCATCACGCTGTTGCTGCGGTCGCCCAAGGCACAGATAAACACGATGGCAAAAGTGGCGGGCAGCAGGCCCAGGTATTCGCCACAGAAGTAGAAGGCCACGGTGCCCAAAATGATGCAGGCGGCACCCCGGAAATCCGGAATGTCATGCTTGTGCCCTACCAGCGCCGCGTCCCCGCCTGCGCCCTTTTTATTCGCCGTCAATGCAATCAGCACGCCGGTGAGCGCCAGCAGAATGCCAATCGCAAAGGGGAAGTAGCCCGGCCCCATATGCGCCAGCGAGCCAATGTTGTAGCTCTGCGCCGCATAGGCAGCACTGCCACCGATCAGGACCATCAGCGCACCGCCGTAATAGTCCTTGTTGTAGGTTTTGCCTGGGGCGCTCATGGTCGCCCCCTGGCAGGCGCCGCGCGCCTAGGGGCACCCGGCAGGGTGGTCCAGCATGTACACATCTTCGTCTCCTTCTTTTACAACTTTGCACAGAAAGTCTAGAAAACGAAGCTGCCAAACAGCTGCCAATCGGGCGGCATGGTTCAAAAATACGTAAATCTACTTAGCGAAAACCGTCCCGCAAAAGACAGTGGAATCAGGCGCTTGCGGAGGCCAGCGGCAGACGGATACGGATCAGCAGGCCCGGCCGGCCCTCGTCTTCCCCTGCGCCATGGGCCAGCACCAGTTCGCCCTGAAAGCGTTGCACATAGGCGCGGGCAATCGCCAGACCCAGGCCCGAGCCACCGGGCGCCTGCGCCGCATCGGCCTGCAGGCGGCTGAAGCGGGCCAGCGCGCGCTCGCGGTCCTGCGCTGCAATGCCGGGGCCGTTGTCCTGCACGCGGATCTCCACCCAGCCCGGCTCGCGCAGCACCGCCACATTGATATGCCCCTGCGCAGGGGTGTAGACGATGGCGTTGTGGACCAGGTTGGCGACCAGCTCATACACGGCGGTGGCGGGCGCCTTCACAGGTGCGGCCATCGGCAGCTGTGCGCTATCGTCGCCGCTCGCAGCATCGTCTTCGTCAAAATCCTGACCGCGCACATCGGTCCAACCCAGGTCCTGCTGCTTGTCCAAGGCCAGCGGCAAATAGGCCAGCACCACCTCGCGAGCCACCGCATTGGCGTCGCAAAGCGCTGCCTCGCTGGCCATGGGCGACGCAGGCTGGCTGGCATGGGCCAGCGCCAGCAGCTGCTCGGACACGCGGCGGCCCCGCTGCAGTTGCTGCAGCATGCTGCGCAAGGTCGACTGCACGGCCTCGGGATCGGTCTCGCGCAGGGCATAACCGGCCTGGGTGGTCAGAATGGCCAGGGGCGTGCGCAGCTGGTGCGAGGCATCGGCCAGGAACTGGCGCTGCTGGGCCAGCGCATCGCGTTGCTGCGCCAGGTGCAGATTCATTGCATCGACCAGGGGGCGCACTTCGCCGGGCACATCGGTGGTCGCCAGCGGCTCCAGATCGTCGCTGCGGCGCTGCTGCACGGCGCGGCGCAAGGCCTGCAACGGGCGCAGGCCCCAGGCCACGCCCAGCCACACCACCAGCACCAAGACCAGCAGGGTACGGCCATCGCGCAGCAGGCTGTCCCACATGAGGCTGCGCACCGTGCGCTCAATACCTGCGCTGGTCTGCGCCGACTGGATCAGCACCCGCCATTCCTGGCCCGCCTGGTCATGCAGCACGCGCAGCATGGCCAACACCCGCACCGGCTGGTGGTCCACCTCGGCGGCATAGAACACCCGCGTGCCATCGGCTGCCGCACGAAAGGGCCGGCTGGCATCGGCAGGGTCCTGCGCCGGCTCCGGAAACTGGTCCGCCCCCAGCAACAGCCGGAGCTGCGCGCCATCGGGTGTCTGCAGCTGCACCCGCAAAAACTTGCGCCGGCTGCTCACGGCCTCGAACATCGAGATGACATGCAGGGGCCCGTCCAGGCTCAGCTGCCCTTCGCTGTCCCAGCCCAGGCCGTCCGACAAGGCCTGCGCCGGCTCCAGCAGGCTCTGGTCATAGGCATGGGCCAGCTCCCGCGCCAGGCTCACGCTGTCGCGCCAGCTGTCGAGCACCAAGAGCCCCGTCAACACGGGCACCAGCACCCACAAAAGCCGCAGACGCAGGCCGTGAGAGACGCGGGAATGCCAGCGCATGGCAGCTAGGCCGATGGGGCCGCGCCAGGATGCTGGGGCGCGGTGGATTCGAGCATATAGCCCAGACCGCGCACGGTGACCACTTGCACATCGCCGCCGGCCAGCTTGCGCCGCAGCCGGTGCAGCACCTGCTCAATCGCATCGGGGCTGACGCTGCTGTCCTGCGGAAACACCTTGGCCGTCAGCTTGGATTTGCCGACGGGCGCACCCGGGCGCGCCATCAAGGCTTCCAGCGCAGCATGCTCGCGCGGGGTCAGCGCCAGCATCTGCTCGGCCAGCCAAAAGGTGTGGTGGCTGCTGTCATAGCGCAGCGATCCGCAGTGCTGCACGGCCTGCACCCTGCCCTGGCTGCGCCGGTACAACGCAGCGAGCCGGGCCTCCAACTCGGCCACTTCAAAAGGTTTGGTCAGGTAGTCGTCGGCGCCCCGGTGCAGGCCTTCGACCCGGTCCTGCACCGCGCCTTGCGCCGTCAGCACCAGCACCGGCTCACGCCGGCCCTGCGCGCGCATGGCGGATAGCCAGTCAAAGCCATGCTGGTCGGGCAGTTGCAGGTCTAGCACCACCACGTCAAAGGGGCCGTCCTGCAGCAGGCGGCTGGCCATGGCGGCATGCGAGGCATGGACGGCTTCGATGGTCGATTGCTTGAGCGCACGCACCAGCCAGGCCGCCATTTCCAGCTCGTCTTCAATCAGCAATATGCGCATGCTCAACCACCCGCTCGTGGAGCCACAAAGAGCGCGATCATACGCCCGAAGGCGCGCCGCGCGTGGCTACTCCTGGATCGGCGAGGGAATGCCCGGTGTCGGCACCGGTGGCGGCTGGTTGGGCGCGGGGTCTTTGACGGGCGGCGCTTCCGGGTGGCGGGGGTCGATATGCATCAAAGGCTCCTTGAGAATCATCTCAGCGCATTGTGCCCAGCGCTGGCAGGGCGCGCTGTCAGCAAACGCCCTGCCATCACCGCTGACCGATCAGCGCGCCAGCACCGGCGCCAGCGCCTTGCCGGTATGGGTGCCTGCCTGTACCAGATCCTCCGGTGTGCCCGTGGCCACAATGCGGCCACCGGCGTTGCCGCCTTCCGGCCCCAGGTCGATCACCCAATCGGCTTCGGCAATCACATCCAGGTCATGCTCGATCACGACCACGCTGTGGCCGGCATCCACCAGGCGGTGCAGCACATGGATCAGCTTGTCCACATCGGCCATGTGCAGGCCAACGGTAGGCTCATCGAGCACATACAAGGTGTGGGGAGCCTTGTTGCCACGGCGCGTGATGTCGTCGCGCACCTTGGTCAGCTCGGTCACCAGCTTGATGCGCTGCGCCTCACCACCAGACAAGGTGGGCGACGGCTGGCCCAGGGTCAGATAGCCCAGGCCCACATCCTGCAGCAGCTGCAGCGGATGGGCGATGCTCGGCATGCTGGCGAAGAAGGCCACGGCCTCGTCCACCTCCATCTGCAGCACCTCGCCAATGCTCTTGCCGCGCCAGGTCACCGCCAGGGTTTCGGGGCTGAAGCGGGCGCCGTGGCAAACCTCGCAAGGCACCTTCACATCGGGCAGAAAGCTCATCTCGATGGTGCGCATGCCCTGGCCTTCACAAGCGGGGCAGCGGCCCTCACCGGTGTTGAAGGAGAAGCGCCCGGCCGCATAGCCGCGCGCCTTGGCCTCCAAGGTTTCGGCAAACAGCTTGCGGATCGTGTCCCAGAAACCGATATAGGTCGCCGGGCAGGAGCGCGGGGTTTTGCCAATCGGCGTCTGGTCCACTTCCAGCACCCGGTCAATGCCTTCAAAGCCTTGCAGGCCCTTGCAGCCGATGAGGGCCGGCGCCTTGCCGGCATCCATGTCATCGCGCCCGGCCTTGGTCGAGCGCTGGCCCACCCAAGCCGCCACATTGGTCAGCAGCACATCGCGCGCCAGGGTGGATTTGCCCGAGCCCGACACGCCCGTCACCGCCACCAGGCGCTTGAGCGGCAGTCGCGCATCCACCTTCTGCAAGTTATGCAGGCTCGCGCCCAGCACCGTCAGCCAGTGCAGCGGCGCCATCGCATCGGCACGGGCCGGTGCGGCCAGGACCGCATTGGCCTGGGCGCTGTCGGCGGCCAGTGCGGCAGCCACATCCGCAGCGATCTGCTTCTTGGTGCGCTTCTTGGCGACTGGCGCAGCATCGTCTGCAGGGGCCGCCAGCACCGCATCTGCCACGCCATGCACCAGGCGGCGGGGCTGGAAGGGGTGGCGCATGGCATGCAGCAGGTAGCGGCCGGTTTGCGACTCAGCCGCGTCCATCACATCCTGCGTTGTGCCCTGGGCCACCAGGCGGCCACCGCGCTTGCCGGCGCTGGGGCCAATGTCGATCACATGGTCGGCGCGGCGAATGGTGTCCTCGTCATGCTCCACCACCACCAGGGTATTGCCCTTGGCGCCCAGCTTTTGCAGCGCATTGAGCAGGATGTGGTTGTCCCGCGCATGCAGGCCGATGGTGGGCTCGTCGAGCACATAGCAGACGCCCTGCAGGTTGCTGCCCAGCTGCGCGGCCAGGCGAATGCGCTGGGCCTCGCCACCCGACAAGGTGGGCGCACCCCGGTCCAGGGTCAGGTAACCCAGGCCCACTTCTTCCAGAAAGGCCAGGCGGCTGTGGATCTCGGGCACCAGGTCGCGGGCGATATCGCTTTCGCGGCCCGACAGTTGCAGGCTCTCGACCCAAAGCCGCACATCGGTGACCGACAGCTGGGCAATGGCCGCAATCGACTGGCCATGGAACAGCACCGCACGGGCGGTGGCGTTCAGGCGCGTGCCCTGGCAGGTGGGGCAGGTGGTCTCGCCCACATCCTCGGCCTCGGGCTCTTCAAAGCTTTGCTCGCGGCCCCGGTTGTCCTGTGCCATGACGGAGTCGTCATAGACCTTGCGCTGGTCCTTGGTCAGCTTGACGCCGGTGCCCACGCAATCGGGGCACCAACCGTGCTTGCTGTTGTACGAGAACAGGCGCGGGTCCAGCTCGGCATAGCTGGTGGCACAGACCGGGCAGGCGCGCTTGGTGGAGAACACCTGGAGCTTGCCGATGGCCGCGGTATCGCTGCCGGCCTGCATGGCCGCTTCCAAGGTGCCGATAGCCGACAGCACATGCAGCACGCCCTTGCCCAGCTCCAGCGCGGTGGCCAGCTTTTCGCGCAGCAAGGCCTCGTTCTCGGGCTTGATCTCGATGCTGGCAACCGGCAGCTCGACCGTGTGTTCCTTGAAGCGGTCCAGGCGCGGAAAGCCGGTGGTCGGCAGGAACTGGCCATCGACCCGCAGATGCGTGTAGCCACGCGGCCGCGCCCAGTCCGCCAGCTCCGTGTACACGCCCTTGCGGGCGACGACCAGCGGCGCCATCAGGCCAATCAGCTGGCCGCGGTATTGGGTCATCAGCTGCGCGGAAATGCTCTCGGGGGTTTGCGGCTGCACAGCGGCACCATCCTTGGTGCAGTGCTGTATGCCCAGCTTCACGTACAGCAGGCGCAGAAAATGCCATACCTCGGTGGTGGTACCCACCGTGGATTTGCGACCGCCGCGCGAGAGGCGCTGCTCGATCGCCACCGTCGGCGGAATGCCGTAGACCGCATCCACCTCGGGCCGACCTGCCGGCTGCACGATGGAGCGCGCATAGGCGTTCAGCGATTCGAGGTAGCGGCGCTGGCCTTCGTTGAACAGAATGTCAAAGGCCAGGGTCGATTTGCCCGAGCCCGATACGCCGGTCACCACATTGAACTTGCCGCGCGGAATATCCACGCTCAGGTTCTTCAGATTGTGTTCCTTGGCATTGATGATCTGGATGCTGTTGCCAGGCCCTGGCACCGCAGCGCTTTGCGCCGGCGCTGCCAGCGCATAGGCGGCGCGCTGCTCGCGCACCTCATGGGGCTGGCCGTCGCCGCGCTCGCCCAGCATCGCCAGTTCGTAATCACGCAGCGCCTGCGCGGTGTAGGAGCGGCCAGACTTGCGCACCTCTTCGGGTGTGCCCTCTTCCACCACCTTGCCGCCGTCCTCGCCGGCATCCGGCCCCAGGTCGATCAGCCAGTCGCTGGCGCGGATCACATCCAGGTTGTGCTCGATGACGATCAGCGAATTGCCGGCCTCCAGCAGCTTGCGCAGTGCGCGCATCAGCTTGGCGATGTCTTCAAAGTGCAGGCCGGTAGTGGGCTCGTCAAACAGGAACAGGGTGCCTTTGCGCGCCAGGCTCTGTTTGGATTTGGAGGCCGTCTTGGCCGCATCGGCCAAAAAGCCGGCCAGCTTCAGCCGCTGGGCTTCGCCGCCCGACAAGGTCGGCACCGGCTGGCCCAGCTTCACATATTCCAGGCCCACATCCATGATCGGCTGCAGCGCACGGATCACATCGCGGTCCTTCGCAAACAAAGTGGCGGCCTCGCTGACGGTCAGCTCCAGCACATCGGCCACGTTCATAAAGCGGCCATCGCGCTCAATGCGCACTTCAAGAATCTCGGCGCGGTAGCGCTTGCCATCGCAGTCGGGGCAGCGCAGGTAGACATCCGACAGAAACTGCATCTCCACATGCTCAAAGCCCGAGCCGCCGCAGGTGGGGCAGCGGCCATCACCGCTGTTAAAGCTGAACTTGCCAGCGGTGTAGCCACGCTGCAGCGACTGCGGCGCGGTCGCAAACAATTCGCGGATGGCATCCCAGGCGCCCACATAGCTCACCGGGTTGGAGCGCGCGGTCTTGCCAATCGGCGACTGGTCGACAAACACCACATCGGACAGATGGTCTGCCCCCAGCAGGCGCTGGTGCGCACCGGCCAACTCGGTCGGCTTGCCAAAATGGCGCATCAAGGCGGGAGCCAGCACATCCTGGATCAAGGTGGATTTGCCCGAACCGGATACGCCGGTGACCACCACCATGCGCTGGAGCGGGAAATCCACCGACACGTTTTGCAGGTTGTGTTCGGTCGCGCCTTCCAGAATCAGCCTTGGCGTGCTCTCGGTCACCATGCGCTTGGCGCCCATGCCTACTTGCTTGCGGCCGCCCAAGTAGGCGCCGGTCAAGGTATCGGCATGGCGCAGCTCGGCGGTGGTGCCATCAAACACAATCTGGCCGCCCTTCTCGCCCGGGCCGGGGCCCATGTCGATCATGCGGTCGGCGGCAAACATCACCGCCGGGTCGTGCTCGACCACTACCAGGGTGTTGCCGGCATCGCGCAGCCGCTTCATCGCGACGGTGATGCGCTCCATATCGCGGGGGTGCAGGCCAATGGACGGCTCATCAAGCACAAACAAGGTGTTGACCAGCGAGGTTCCCAGCGCCGTGGTCAGGTTGATGCGCTGCACCTCACCACCGCTCAAGGTACGGCTTTGGCGGTCCAGGGTCAGGTAGCCGATGCCGACATCGCAAAGATAGAGCAGGCGGTTGCTGATTTCCTCATGCAGCAACCGCAGCGCCTGGGCATCGCCATCATTGCTGCGGCGTATGTCCATGCTGGCAAAAAACACCCGCAAACGGGAGATCGGCAGCAGCATCAGATCATGCAGGCTCAGGCCTGGCAGCGCTTCCAGCTGCGCCCGGGTCCAGGCCACGCCCTGGGGCATAAAGCGCTTGTCAGCGGGCAAGGCGGCGTCCGCATCCTTTTTGCTGCCAATGCGCCACAGGAGGCTCTCGGTCTTGAGCCGCGCACCGCCACAGACCGGGCAAGGCGTGTAGCTGCGGTACTTGGACAGCAAGACGCGGATATGCATCTTGTAGGACTTGGTTTCCAGGTACTCAAAATAGCGGCGGATGCCATACCACTGGCGGCTCCAGTTGCCGTCCTTGTAGCCTTCTTCGCCGTTGATGACCCAGTCCTTCTGCGCCTCCGTCAGCTTGGCCCAGGCGGTATCGCGGGGAATGCCTTGCGCCTCGGCATGGCGCATCAAATCGTCCTGGATCTCTTTCCAGGCAGGTGTCTGGATCGGCTTGATCACGCCGGTGCGCAAGGTCAGCTTGTCGTTCGGAATCACTAGGTTCCAATCCACACCGATCACCCGGCCAAAGCCCCGGCAGGCCTCGCAGGCACCGACCGCCGAGTTGAACGAGAACATCGACGGCGTGGGCTCGCGGTAGCGCAGGCCACTCTCGGGGCAGTGCAGGCCGGCAGAAAACTTCCACAGCGCAGGCTCGGCGGTGTTGCCGTCGGCATCCGCCTCTGCGGTGGCATACACGGTCATCTCGCCGCTGCCGCGCTTCAAAGCCACTTCGATCGCCTCGATGACGCGCGCCTTCTCGGCCTTGCTGAGGCGAAAACGGTCGGCCACTACATCGAGCAGCTTGACCCGTGGCGGCGCCTCGACTGCCGCTGGCTTGCCCGCCTTGGGTTTCTTCTTACTGCTGTCCACGGCAGCCGCATGGCGCACCGCATCCACCTCGCGCTCGGCTTGCACCTTGGTAAAGCCGCTGGCCGACAGCCATTGCTCGACCTGCTCGGCGCTGGTATTGGCCGGCAGTTCGACCGGAAAGGTGATCACGATACGCGGGTCATCTGCCTGCGTGCGCTGCAGCAGCTGCTCGTAGATGCTTTCGGGCGTGTCGTGCTGCACCGGAAGAGCAGTCTGCTGGTCAAACAGATGGCCAGCGCGGGCTACCAGCAGTTTCAGGTGGTCGTTCAGCTCGGTCATCGTGCCGACGGTGGAGCGCGAACTGCGCACCGGGTTGGTCTGGTCAATCGCAATCGCTGGCGGCACGCCTTCGACCTTGTCGACCGCCGGTTTGTCCATGCGGTCCAGGAACTGGCGCGCATAGGCGCTGAAGGTCTCGACATAGCGGCGCTGGCCTTCGGCATACAGGGTGTCGAACACCAAGCTGGATTTGCCCGAGCCGCTGGGGCCGGTTACCACGGTCAACTCCCCTGTGCGGATATCCAGATCCAGATTCTTGAGGTTGTGCTGACGTGCACCACGGATGCGAATGTTTTCCTGAGACATACCGATGAGCTATCCAGTAATTCGTTGGCGCAGTAGTGCAGCCGTATAAGCAAGACCCAAGCGGCGTGCCTGGGGTGCCCCAATACGGAGGTCTGACAAGACTGCGGGGGAGCAAAATGATCGTGACCAACCATTCTAGGGAGTTCGCCCGCCACGCAACGCAGCTTGCGGCAAAGCCCTGCAAACCACTGTACAAATTTACAGATATTAGCAACTCAGCGATCGGCAGGGATCGCATGCCGGATGCGCATAAAAAAACCCGCATCCTCTCGAATGCGGGTTGTGAAGCGGAAGGCGCGCTGGGCGCCCAAGGCTTGCTTAGAAGTTGTGGCGGATACCAGCAGCGAAGGTGCTGAAGTCGGCGCCGGAAACGCCGGTGGCGTAGCTGGCGTTGGCCTTGTTGTCGACCTTGGTGTAGCCGGCGTACAGCTTGGAGCGCTTGCTCAGGTTGTAGTTGTAGCCGAGGATCAGCTGGCGAGCGCCGCTGTTGCTGACGTCATCCCACTTGCCTGCCCAGCCGAAGCCAGCGACGAATTCGGAAGCACCCATCGTGTACATACCGGTCACGCGGGCAGCATTGCGCTTGCCGCGCAGTTCTTCGTCAGAGCGCTGGTAGTAAGCGCCAACTTGGAAGGCGTTGATGGTGTAGTGAGCGCGCAGGCCCAGTTGCTTGTCGCCACCGACCTTGGTGAAGCCAGCACCCAGGGCCAGCGGGCCGCTTTCCCAGTTGGCAGCCAGGTCGTAGCCGTTCTTGTCGTTGGTGCCCACAGCCTTTTCGTGGAACGAGGTCGCGCCTTCGATGGTCAGGCCACCCAGGATCACGGGGGTGCGGTAGGCGATCTTGTTGGAGTCGCGCATCACGTAGGTGTACAGCGCATCCGACAGCGAACCGGTGTCGTGGTTAGGCTGGTCCAGCACGCCGTAGTCGGCCACTGCGTAATAGGACTCGGCGGTGAAGGTACCCAGACGCAGCATACCGAAGCCACCTTCCAGATTCACTTCGCTTTGGCGACGGAAAGTCAGACCACCAGCAGAGCCGGTGCCCGAGCCGTCGTCAGAGTTGAAACCCGATTCCAGCACGAAGCCAGCCTTCAGGCCGCCACCCAGATCTTCCGTGCCACGGAAGCCGATACGCGATGCGTTGTTGAACAGGCCGGTGGTGGACACATCGCCCACCTTTTGGCGTTCCACCGAGGTGTTCACACGGCCATAAACCTGCACGCTGCTTTGAGCCAGTGCAGCGGTAGAGCCAGCAACGGCCAGGGTGGCAATCATCAAACGATTCAGTGAACGCATAGTGTCCTCGGGGATGGAGTAATTAAAAATGGTTTGGACGTTGGCGGAACTTGCATAAAGCAGTTACTGCCGGTCACATGGGTTGAATTTTAGGCGGCAGACCCCGTTGGCAGCGCTGAATATCTTGCAGATTTCGAGAGAGTGACGCATCGCTACCACACTTGCATGACAGACCCTGGTATTAACCATGAGGCCTGGAAAAGGCGCAAAAAAACAGCACCCGCAGGTGCTGTTGGAGTGGAAGGCCGGCGGTGCTACGCCGTACGCGTAGCCTGGCCCTCTCGCAGGGGTGCGCTCAGTCGTTGGCGTAGATATCCACGTCCTTGGTTTCACGCACAAACAAGGTACCGATGACAAAGGTAATGCCGGCAATGATGATCGGGTACCACAAGCCGTTGTACATATTGCCGGTCTGGGCCACGATTGCGAAGGCTGTCGTGGGCAGCAGACCGCCAAACCAGCCATTGCCGATGTGATAGGGCAGCGACATGGAGGTATAGCGAATCCGGGTCGGGAACATTTCCACCAGCATTGCAGCAATCGGCCCGTAGACCATGGTCACCAGCAGCACCAGGTAGGTCAACAGCACGACCGTCATGACCTTGTTGGTCTTGGCTGGATCTGCCTTTGCCGGGTAGCCATCCTTGGCCAGGGTTTCCGCCACCGACTTCTTGAACGCCGCATCCTTGGCCTTCAGATCGTCACCGCTCAAGCCCGCAGCAGCATAGCTGGGGATCGTGTCGTTGCCGATCTTGATGACGGCCGTCGTGCCAGCAGGCGCTGCCTCGGTCTCATAGCTCACCGAATTGGCGGCCAGCAGTTGCTTGGCCACGTCGCAGGAGCTGGTGAACTTGGAGGTACCCGTCGGGTTGAACTGGAAGGAGCACTCAGCCGGGTTGGCGATCACCACCACCTTGTTCTTGGCTTGCGCCGCTGCCAGATCGGGGTTGGCCGCTTCGGTCAGCATCTTGAACACGGGGAAGTAGGTCAGCACGGCCAGCAGGCAGCCCGCCATGATGATGGGCTTGCGGCCAATCTTGTCAGACAAGGTACCAAAGATCACGAAGAACGGCGTCGCGATCAGCAGGGCCACCGCAATCATCAGATTGGCGCTCACGGCATCCACCTTGAGCTGTTGCGTCAGGAAGAACAGCGCGTAGAACTGGCCCGTGTACCACACCACGGCCTGGCCGGCGGTCAGACCGACCAGTGCCAGGATCACGATCTTCAGGTTTTTCCACTCACCAAACGACTCGCGCAGCGGTGCCTTGGAGGTCTTGCCTTCGGCTTTCATGCGCTGGAATGCAGGCGATTCAGACAAGGTCATGCGGATCCACACCGACACGCCCAGCAGCAGGATCGACACCAGGAACGGAATGCGCCAGCCCCAGTCATTGAAGGCAGGCTCGCCCATGACGGTACGCGTGCCCAAAATCACCAGCAAGGACAGGAACAAGCCCAAGGTTGCCGTGGTCTGGATCCAGGAGGTGTAGGCACCGCGCTTGCCGTGCGGCGCGTGCTCGGCCACATAGGTGGCTGCGCCGCCGTACTCACCGCCCAAGGCCAGACCTTGCAGCATGCGCAGCACGATCAAGATAATGGGCGCTGCCACGCCAATGCTGGCGTAGTTGGGCAAGATACCGACGATGAAGGTCGATGCGCCCATCAGCAAGATGGTGACCAGGAAGGTGTACTTGCGCCCGATCATGTCCCCCAGGCGGCCAAACACCAGCGCGCCGAAGGGGCGCACGATGAAGCCCGCTGCGAATGCCAGCAACGCGAAGATGAAGGCGGATGTTGGGTCCAGTCCGGAGAAGAACTGTTTGGCGATGATGGCCGCCAGCGAGCCGTAGAGATAGAAGTCGTACCACTCAAAAACCGTACCGAGTGACGAAGCGAAGATGACTTTGCGCTCTTCCTTCGACATCGGCCGTGCAGCTGCACTGGTTGCCATGTTGTTGTCTCCTTGTAGTGATGCCGCTCTTTTGTTTGGCGGACACTGCATTCTTCAAGGAAGCGCTGACCCAAGTCTGACGGTTTTCCAACACAAGCTTGCAGGTCGCTGACAATTCGCTGACAAACTCCAGTGCAACCCGCAGAAATCGTTTTGCTATGCGGAAAATCGCTGCACTGCAGCATTAACCAAGGGAAAGTCCTAGGCCTGCCAAAACGGCCCAAAGAGACATTTTGCAGCGCCGTGTAACTGCAATAGCGGCATTCAGCGCTTGGGCAGACCCGAGGGACGGTCTGCCGACGCATCCCATTGCCCGGCGGCAAACCAGGCATCGCCGTTCAGGCAGGCGCTCAGCATCGGCAGCCCATCCAGGCCCCAGAACAGCTGCCCATCCACCACCACGCTGGGTACGCCAAACACCCCGGCGGCGATGGCGGCATCGGTGTTACTGCGCAGCCATTGCTTGGCTTCTTGCTCGGCTGCATCGCCACTGCGCAACTGCTCGGCCAAGGTCAGCTGCAAGGCCTGCAGCCGCTGCGGATCCAGTGCATCGGCGCCACCCAGCCAGACATGGCGAAAAATCGCATCGGCCGTGAAACGGTTGATGCAGCCGCCCTGCCCCGTGCGCAAGGCCAGGCGCAGCAAAGGCAATGGGTTGAAGGGGTGCTGCGCAGGCATCTGCAGGCCGCAGCCCTGGCGCTCTCCCAGCCAGCTGACATGGCGGTAGGTCCATTCGCGCTTGCCGGCAATGCCGGCGGGGCCGGGGTTGGCATGCTGCTGCAGCAAGGCCCCCAGCAGCACGGGCCGGTAGCGCACATGCACGCTATGGCCTTGCAAGGCCTGGGGCAGCGCATCAAAGGCCAGCCAGGCATAGGGCGAAACAAAGTCCAGGTAGAAATCGATGGTCTTCATACCTGGCTCCTTTTACGCCGTCGGCACCAGCGGCCGGCCATTGCTGCCCAGGCCTGCGCGGCCGAGCGCCTGCAACCAGATCTGCTGGCGCTCTGCCGTTTCGGCCTTGGACCAGGCACGGATTTCGTCAATCGAGCGGTAGCAGCCAATGCAGTGGCTGCGGTCCGCATTCATCTTGCACAGCGACACGCAGGGCGAGGGCACCACATCAGCGTAATCGGCAGCAAAAGCGCCGGTGACGCGTACCTGCTTGGTGCGGGCCGCCAGCGGCGCGGGCGATGCCACAGGCAATTCCACAGGTTTATCCACTTGCTCGCTCATGCCACCTCCTTGACCACATCGGCCACCGGCGCACCGGTCAGCGCTTCCAGATCGGCGGGCGCCAGCGCAAACACGCCATTCGGGTGGCCTGCTGCGGCCCAAATCTGTTCAAAGCGGAACAGCTCGCGGTCGATCAAGGTAACAGGCTTGGTCACATGGCCGACGGGTGACACACCGCCAATCGCAAAGCCGGTGCGGGCTTTGACAAAATCGGCGTCTGCGCGGCCCACCGGGCCGACCAGCGCAGCCACCTTGGCCTCGTCCACGCGGCAGTCGCCCGAGGTGATGACCAGCACGCAGGCGTCGTCAAGCTTGCGGCGAAAAATAATGCTCTTGGCAATCTGGCCCAGCGCAATGCCGAGCGCGTCAGCAGCCTCTTGGGCCGTGCGCGCTGATACCTCCAGCATCTGCGGCCCATGCGGATGGCCCCTGTCCTGCAGCACCCTGGCTACCCGCTGCACCCCTTCGGGCAGGCTCAGCAACTCCGCTCCACACATGGTTTGACTCCTGGTTAAGCCGTGATTGTGCCGACTTGCGCCTGCGGCTGCAGCACACCGGGCATTCGCAACCCCGCCTCGGCCCCTCAGCCCGCGCGCTTGTTCATCAGCGCCACGGCCACCCGCGAGTTGGGCTTGCGCTGCAAAAAGTCGCTGATGTAGAGGCCCGCATCGACGAGCTTGTCCAGGTCAATGCCGGTCTCGATGCCCATGCCCTGCAGCATGTAGACCAGGTCTTCGGTGGCGACATTGCCAGTCGCGCCCTTGGCATAGGGGCAACCGCCCAGGCCGGCGATGGAGGACTGGAAGTTCCAGATGCCCATCTCCAGCGACGCAAGCGTATTAGGCAGCGCCTGGCCATAGGTGTCGTGGAAATGGCCGCTCACCTGGTCCACACCAAAGTACTGCAAGGTGGCTTCCAGCGCCTTTTGCACCTTGATCGGCGTGCCCACGCCAATGGTGTCGGCCACATCGACGCGCTCCACGCCAATGCCCTTCATCAACTCGGCCAGGTAGGCCACGCGCGATGGTGCAATCTCGCCTTCGTAGGGGCAGCCCACGGTGCAGCTCATCGCACCGCGCACGGCAATACCAGCGGCCTTGGCCGCAGCCACCACCGGTGCAAAGCGCTCGATGCTCTCGGCAATCGAGCAGTTGATATTGCGCTGGCTGAAGGCCTCGCTGGCCGCGCCAAACACCACGATCTCATCGGGCTGGGAGGCCACGGCCGCTTCATAGCCCTTCATGTTTGGCGTCAGCACCGAATAGCGCACACCGGCCTTGCGTGCCAGCCCCGCCATCACCTCGGCGTTGTCGCCCATCTGAGGCACCCACTTGGGGCTGACAAAGCTGGTCACCTCGATCTCGGTCAGGCCCGCATCCTGCAGGCGATGCGTCAGCTCGATCTTCACAGCGGCTGGCACCGGCGATTTCTCGTTCTGCAGGCCGTCACGCGGGCCGACATCAATCAATTGAACGCGTTGGGGGTAGCGGGCCATGGGGGGTCTCCTGGGGGTTTTTCTGGGGTTTTTTGGGGTTAAACGGGGGGGCGGATTCAGTATCCGCGATCGGCATAGACCATGCCGCCGGGCGTCTCACCTGCGGCAAAGGCCTGGAGCTTGTGCAGGATCTGCAGCAAGGTCTCTTCGGGCAAGGTGCGGGCAGAGCTGTGCGGCGTGATGCGAATGTTGGGGTGCTGCCAAAACGGGTGCTCGGCAGGCAATGGCTCAGTGCGGAACACATCCAAGGTGGCACCTGCGACCTGGCCACTGTCCAGCGCCGCCAGCAGCGCCTCGTCCACCAGGTGCGCGCCGCGCGCCACATTGATCACATAGGCGCCCGGCTGCAGTTGCGCCAACAGGCCGGCGTCGATGATGTTCTCAGTCTGTGGCGTCAGGGGCAGCAGGTTGACGAGGATGCGCGTGGCGCGCAAAAACTGCGGCAGCTGCGCCATGCCCTCATAGCACTGCACGCCGTCGATCTGCTTGGGCGAGCGGCTCCAGCCGCGCACCGGAAAATCAAACTGCGCCACCGCCTGGGCCACGCGCTCGCCCAGCACACCCAAGCCCATCACGCCGACCGGAAAGTCGCTGCGCAAACGCAGGGGCTGCTGAGCCCAAACGCCCTGGCTTTGCTGGCCACGGTAAGTTGCCAGATCCCGAAAATGGTCGATGACCGCATGGCAGACATACTCGGCCATCTGCACGGCCATGCCGGCGTCTTCCAAGCGCAGCACCGGCACACCGGGTGGCAGCTGGCGCGCAAACAGCGCATCCACCCCGGCGCCCATGTTGAAGATAGCCTTGAGGCCAGCGCCCTGCTCGTCCAACAGCTGCTGCGGTGGCTTCCAGACCAGCGCGTAATCGGCCTGCGCCATGCCGGGCGTCCAGCCATGGGCCTCGGCCTGGGGGAGGTGCAGGTGGATGGCATCCAGCCACTGCTGCAGCTCATCGCTTTCGGTATAGACGAGAATTTTCATGGCCGGGATTTCAGCACAGAAAAGGGCGCTGCGCGGTCACAGACAGCGCAGCGCCCGGCTTCATGCAGCAGCAACCTGCAGCTTGAGCAGCTCCGAGCCTTCGGTCACCTGGTCACCAGGCGCAAACAGCAGCTCCAGCACCTCGCCATCGGCCGGGGCGGCAATCGTGTGCTCCATCTTCATGGCTTCCATCACCGCCAGCGGCTGGCCCTTGCTGACCTTGTCGCCGGCCTTCACTGCAAACGACACCACCTTGCCCGGCATCGGCGCGGTCAAACGCCCGCCTTCGCTGCCCGCCTCACCGGCATGGGCCAGCGCATCAAAGGCGGTGATCTCGGCGGCGCCGCGCGGCGCAAACACATGCACCACCTCGCCCTGCTGCCAGGTCTGCACCTGGTCGCGCTGGCCGTTGAACTGCAGCTCCACCAGCTCGCCGTTGGGGCTGAACTGCAGCGGGCCAGTGGCGTCGCCCACCGTCAGCACCAGGCCACCCGCCTCATAGCGCAGCGCGGCCTGCAGCTTGTCGCCGCCAAACTCAAAGTCAAAGCGGCGCTCGGTCACGCCATGCGATTGCCAGCCATCGCGGCGGCTGAAGGGGTCGTTGGTCTGGGTAGCGCGCTCCTGCAGCAGCTCAGCCACCACGGCGGCGGCAGCAGCAGTATCGGCGCCCAGGCCACGCTGTTTGAAGAGCAGTGCCTCCTCACGCTGAATCAGCGCCGTATCGAGCTTGGCCTGGCCAAACGACGGCGTGGCCAGGATATGGCGCAGAAACTGCACATTGGTCTGCAGGCCAACGATGCGCACCGCAGCCAGTGCCGCATCCAGCCGCGCCAGCGCCTGGGCGCGGTCGGCGCCATGGACGATGAGCTTGGCGATCATGCTGTCGTAGAAAGGGCTGATGGCATCGCCTTCGCGCACGCCATCGTCAATGCGCACATCGCTGATGGCAAAACTGCTGCAATCAGGCTTACGGTAAACATGCAAGGTGCCGGTGGCAGGCAGGAAGTTGTTGTCCGGGTTCTCGGCGCAAATACGCGCTTCGATCGCGTGGCCGTTGATCTTCAGCTCGGCCTGCTGCTTGGGCAGCGGCTGGCCATTGGCCACCTGCAGTTGCCACTGCACCAGGTCCTCGCCGGTGATGGCCTCGGTCACCGGATGCTCGACCTGCAGGCGCGTGTTCATTTCCATGAAGTAGAACTTCATCGCCTCGGGCTGGTCGTAGCCGCCGGGCTGCTCGACGATGAATTCCACCGTGCCCGCACCCACATAGCCCACGGCCTTGGCGGCGGCTACGGCGGCCTCGCCCATCTGCTGGCGCAGCGCGGGCGTCATGCCGGGGGCTGGTGCCTCTTCCAGCACCTTTTGGTGGCGGCGCTGCACCGAGCAATCGCGCTCAAACAGGTAGACGCAGTTGCCTTGCGTGTCGCCAAACACCTGGATCTCGATATGGCGGGGGCGCAGCACGTATTTTTCGATCAGCACCGCATCGTTGCTGAAGCTGTTGATGGCCTCGCGCTTACAGGATTCCAGCGCGGCCGCAAAGTCCTCACTCTTTTCCACCAGGCGCATGCCCTTGCCACCACCGCCGGCGCTGGCCTTGATCAGCACCGGGTAGCCGATACGGTCGGCCTCCGCGTGCAGCATGGCCGGGTCCTGGCCGGCGCCGTGGTAACCGGGCACCAGCGGCACGCCGGCTTTCTCCATCAGCTGCTTGGATTCGGCCTTCAGGCCCATGGCACGGATAGCCTGGGCAGGCGGGCCAATGAACACCAGGCCGGCGGCTGCGCAAGCCACGGCAAAGTCTTCGTTCTCGCTCAGAAAGCCATAACCCGGGTGGATGGCCTGGGCACACGTGGCCTTGGCGGCCTCGATGATGCGTTCCCAGCGCAGGTAGCTGTCCTTGGGCGCGCTGCCGCCAATATGCACGGACTCGTCGCAGGCGCCCACATGCTTGGCATGGGCGTCGGCGTCGGAGTAGACGGCGACGGTCTTGACGCCCATGCGGCGGGCGGTAGCGGCAACACGGCAGGCAATTTCACCCCGGTTGGCGATCAAAATTTTCGAGAACATAGAACAATCTCCTCAGTCTTTATCCCTGACCCCGGCCCGCCTTCGCAAGCCCTCGGTCAATATCGTTGGTGGTCCGCGCCCGTGGCGGCCAAGGCCACCGGCTCTTCATGGCCCAGCCACCGGCGAATCCGGCGCACTACGGCCCGCAAAAATTTCCACAACACCCAGGTCATCACCCACATCAGCACCAGCACCACAGCCAGCGCTATCGCAAACACCAGCGGGTGGTTGATCGCCAGCCACACCGCACCGATCGAGACCCCATCCTCCAGCAGGCTCGCACCCCAGTTGGAGAACGGCTCCGGGCTGGTGTTGATCGCCGCCCGCGTGGTCGTCTTGGCCACTTGGCTGCTCAGCGCCAGGGTGCCGCCCATCAGCGCAGCGGCGGTGGCCATCGTCGCGTTGTCAGTGCCAAACACGCTGGCCGCCAAGGCCGCGCCTGCCGGCACCCGCACCACGCTTTGCACCACATCCCAGGCCGAGTCCACGCCAGGAATCTTGTCGGCAAAGAACTCGACAAACAGCAGCGCACCGCTGATGAACAGGATCACCGGCTGCTGCAACACTGACAGCCCACCGGGCAAGTGCAACACGTCCGTGGCGCCCAGCATGCCCGTCACAAACACCACCGCGTAGAGCCGAAAGCCACTGGCCCAGCCCAGCGCAGCCGCCAGCGCCATCAGCTGGCCCCAGTCCCACTGCGCCATGGCCTGGCCCATCTGGCCTGCTGCCTGGCCGACCTGGTCGGCCGCCTGCCCCACCGTTTGGGCGGTGTCCTTGTCCAGATGCAGGCCGATGCCGTGCAACCAGATGACGATGGTGTTCCAGATATCCATGGGGGTGCTCCTCAGTGCCAGTCAGCAAACGCGCTGTTTATAGCGCCATTGCCTGCTTGCTGTCTGCCATCCAAGGCCGCGTTCTAGGTACATCAGCCTCCCAGCCAGCTGGGTTTGCGTTTGTTCAAGAATGCCTGCACGCCTTCCTTGCCTTCGGCGCTGGAGCGGATGTCGGCAATGCCGGCCACCGTCTCGGCGATCAAGGCCTCGTCCACCTCGCGGCCGGCCACATCGATCACCAGCTTCTTGCAGGCCTGCACTGCGGCCGGGCTGGCGCTCAGCAGGTGCTTGAGCAGGCCGTCCACGGCGCTGTCCAGCGCCTCGGCCTCCACCACCTGGTGGACAAAGCCGGTGCGCAGCGCTTCGGCGGCGTCAAAGCGCTCGCCGGTCAAAAAGTAGCGGTGCGCGGCACGTGCGCCCATCGCGCGGATCACATAGGGGCTGATGGTGGCGGGGATCAGGCCGATCTTCACCTCGCTGAGGCAAAAACCGGCCTGGCTGGCCGCCACCGCCATGTCGCAGCAGGCCACCAGGCCCATGCCACCGGCGTAGACATCGCCCTGCACCCGCGCGATGGTGGGCTTGGGGCAGGTGTAGATCACGCGCAGCATCTCGGCGAGCTTGCCGGCATCGACCAGGTTTTCCTCGCGGCTGTAGTCGGCCATTGCGCGCATCCAGTTCAGGTTGGCGCCAGCGCAAAAGGCCGGGCCTTCGGCAGCCAGCACCACGGCGCGGACCTGGTCCTGCGCACCCACCCAGGTAAAGGCGCGGGTGATGTCGGCAATCACCTCGTCGCTGAAGGCATTGCGCACGTCTGGCTGGGTCAGCGTGATGGTGGCCACCGGGCCGGTGGCTTCAACGGTCAGAAATGTGCTTTTCATGGTGTCCTCTCTGTCTCAGGGCCTTACATGCGGAAGACGCCAAACTTGGTGTCCTCGATCGGTGCATTGCGCGTGGCTGCCAGGCCCAGCGCCAGCACGCGGCGGGTGTCGGCCGGGTCGATGACGCCGTCATCCCACAGCCGCGCCGAGGCGTAGTAAGGGTGGCCCTGGTCTTCGTACTGCTGGCGGATGGGCGCCTTGAAGGCCTCTTCCTCCTCCGCCGTCCAGGCGCCGCCCCGGCCTTCGATGCCATCGCGCTTGACCGTCGCCAGCACGCTGGCCGCCTGCTCGCCGCCCATCACGCTGATGCGCGCGTTCGGCCACATCCACAGGAAGCGGGGGCTGTAGGCCCGGCCGCACATGCCGTAGTTGCCAGCGCCAAAGCTGCCGCCGATGATGATGGTGAACTTGGGCACGCTGGCCGTCGCCACTGCCGTTACCAGCTTGGCGCCGTGGCGGGCAATGCCCTCGTTCTCGTACTTGCGGCCGACCATGAAGCCGGTGATGTTCTGCAGGAACACCAGCGGAATCTTGCGCTGGCAGCACAGCTCGATAAAGTGCGCGCCCTTGACGGCCGACTCGCTGAACAAAATGCCGTTGTTGGCGATGATGCCCACCTCCATGCCCTCGACCCGCGCAAAACCGCAGACCAGCGTAGCGCCAAAGCGGGCCTTGAACTCGTCGAAATCACTGCCATCAACAATGCGGGCGATGATTTCGCGCACATCAAAGGGCTTGCGGGTATCGACCGGGATCACGCCATACAGCTCTTCCGTGGGGTAACCGGGCGCCTGCGGTGCCTTGTCCGCCGCATTGGGCTGCTTGGCCTTGTTCAGGTGGCTCACGGCCTTGCGGGCCAGCGCCAGCGCATGGGTGTCGTTGTCGGCCAGGTGGTCGGCCACGCCGGACAGGCGGGTGTGCACATCGCCGCCGCCCAGGTCTTCGGCGCTCACTACTTCGCCGGTCGCGGCCTTCACCAGCGGTGGGCCACCCAAAAAGATCGTTCCCTGGTTCTTGACGATGATGGACTCGTCGCTCATCGCGGGCACATAGGCGCCGCCGGCGGTGCAGGAGCCCATGACCACGGCGATCTGCGCAATGCCCTGAGCCGACATATTGGCCTGGTTGTAGAAGATGCGGCCAAAGTGCTCGCGGTCGGGGAAGACCTCGTCCTGGTTGGGCAGGTTGGCGCCGCCCGAGTCGACCAGGTAGATGCAGGGCAGGCGGTTTTGCGCGGCCACTTCCTGGGCGCGCAAATGTTTCTTTACCGTCATCGGGTAGTAGGTGCCGCCTTTGACCGTGGCATCATTGCAGACGATCATGCAGTCCACCCCACTGACGCGGCCCACGCCGACGATCAGGCCCGCGCCAGGCGCATCGTTGTTGTACATGTTCAGCGCAGCCAGCGGCGCCAGCTCCAGAAACGGCGTGCCCGGGTCCAGCAGCATCTGCACGCGGTCACGCGGCAGCAGCTTGCCACGGCCCAGGTGCTTGGCGCGTGCGGCTTCACCCCCGCCCTGCGCCACCTTGGCGGACTGGGCCCGCAAGTCCTCCACAATGCTGCGCATGGCTTGCGCATTGGTCTGAAAGTCTGCCGAACGGGCATTCAGCTGGGTTGCGAGTTTGCTCATGCTTGTCCTCTTCAATGTTCTAGCGTTCCGTTCAGAAACGCGTTTTCTTTAAAAATAGTCTGCTGCTACACGAATCCGCACCATGCACACCGTTGAAACCGTTCTGCTCGTCCTGATGATCGGTGCCGTCACCGGCATCATTGCGCGCTATATCCGGGCCATACCGCTGCCGCTCATCCAGATCATGCTGGGCGCTGCGCTGTCCTGGCCGCAAAAAGGCCTGCATATCGATTTCGACCCTGGCCTGTTCATGCTGCTGTTCATTCCGCCGCTGCTGTTTGCCGACGGTTGGCGCATTCCCAAGCGCGAGTTCTTTGCGCTGTACCGCCCCATTTTGCGGCTGGCCTTTGGCCTGGTGCTGTTCACCGTGATCGGCATGGGCTACCTGATCCACTGGATGATTCCGGAGATCCCGCTGACCGTGGCCTTTGCGCTGGCCGCCGTGATATCGCCCACCGATGCGGTGGCCGTCTCGGCCATCACCCGCAACCTGGGCATGCCGGCCCACACCATGCATGTGCTCGAAGGAGAATCGCTGCTCAATGATGCATCGGGCCTGGTGGCGCTGAAATTTGCCATCGCCGCCACCTTGACCGGCCTGTTCTCCTGGACCCAGGTCACGCAGGAATTTTTGTGGATTGCGCTGGGCGGCCTGGCCGTCGGCGCTGCAGTGGGCTGGGGCTTTAGCTACCTGCGCGATACCGTCACCCGCCGCCTGGGCGATGTGGCCGCCACGCAGATGGTGCTGCTGTTGGTGCTGCTGCCCTTTGCAGCCTACCTGCTGGGGGAAAAATTTGGTGTCTCCGGCATTCTGGCCGCCGTGGCGGCGGGCGTGGCCACCAATTTTGGCGACCTGAACCGGGCCGACTACATCTCCGAGCGCATGCAGACCGCCGGCACCTGGGCCATGGTCGAATCGGCCTTCAATGGCGCGATCTTCCTGCTGCTGGGCCTGCAGCTGCCCTCGATCATCGGCGTGACCTTGCGCGATGCCGGCCACGACTGGTGGATTCTGGTGGGCTATGTGGCCATCATCTCGATTGCACTGCTGTCGCTGCGCTGGATCTGGCTGATGCTGGGCGTCAGCCGCAGCCTGCACAAGGCCCACCAGGCCGGCAAGCTGGTCAAAAAACCCGATCTCTGGTTGAACCTGGCGACCACCTTGGCGGGCATCCGCGGTGCGGTCACCCTGGCCGGCGCGCTGTCCGTGCCGCTGCTGCTGAACAACGGCCAGCCGTTTCCGGCACGGGACATGCTGATCTTTCTGGCCACCGGCACCATCTTGTTCACCCTGGTGATCGGCAGCATCGGCCTGCCGCTGGTGCTGCGCCGCGTGCAGGCGGTGAGCGAGCCCGAATCGGTGCGCGAAGAGCGCCAAGCGCGCATTGCAGCCTGCCGCGCTGCGATCAACAGCCTGGCAATGAGCGACGACGATGCCGCCCAGCAACCCACCGAATGGCAGGCCCAGCAGCATGAAATCGAAGGCCGGATTGCACGCGAGTACCGCAACCGTATCGATCTGCTGGACGAAGAACGAACGCCCGAAACCGCCGAGGTGCAGGACCTGGCCACACCGGACGCCGTGCAGGAGCGCCGCCTGCGCTATGTGGCCGAGCTGGAGATGCGGCTCAACTGCATCAAGGTCGAGCGCCACACCATCTACGCCGAGCGGCACAACAACCGCATCAACGACGAATCGCTGCGCAGCCTGGTCCAGGAACTGGACCTGAGCGAGATCACCTTGCGCAAGCGCCTCGAAGTGGCCCGCCGCGCCGCGGCCAAGCAAGCTGCCAAGCTGGAAGGGCATTGATCGTTCAGGCGGGTGCTGCATGGCGGCGCTCTTCGGTGCTCAGGCGGTCTGGCTCACATCCAGCTTCAGCGATTCGATCATCGCCTCGCGGATCTTGAATTTCTGGATCTTGCCGGTCACCGTCATCGGGAAGGCTTTGACAAACTCGATATAGCGCGGCACCTTGTAATGGGCCACCCGGCCCTTGCAATAGCTGCGCAGTGCCTCGGCATCCAGGCTTTGGCCGGCCTTGACGATGACCCAGGCACAGAGCTCCTCACCAAAACGGTTGTCGGGCACGCCCACCACTTGCACATCCTGCACCTGCGGGTGGGTGTAGAGGAACTCCTCGATCTCGCGCGGGTAGATGTTCTCGCCGCCCCGGATCACCATGTCCTTGATGCGGCCGACGATGTTCACATAGCCTTCGGCATCCATCGTGGCCAGGTCGCCGGTGTGCATCCAGCCATCGGCATCGATGGCCTCGCGCGTCTTGGCCTCGTCGCCCCAGTAGCCATGCATGACCGAGTAGCCGCGCGTGCAGAGCTCGCCCGATTGGCCGGGGGCTACGGTCTCGCCGGTCTCGGCGCTGACGATCTTGACCTCCAGATGCGGATGCACCTTGCCCACAGTGGACACGCGCTTGTCCAGCGGCGTATCGGTCGAGCTTTGGCAGCTGACCGGGCTGGTCTCCGTCATGCCGTAAGCGATGGTGATCTGGGACAGATGCATCTGGCTGACCACGCGCTTCATCACCTCGATCGGGCAAGGCGAGCCGGCCATGATGCCGGTGCGCAGGCTCGACAGGTCGAACTCGGCAAAACGCGGGTGGTCCAGCTCGGCGATGAACATCGTGGGCACGCCATGCAAGCCGGTGCAGCGCTCGGCCTGCACGGTCTCCAGCACCGTCAGCGCATCAAAGCCGTCATTGGGGTAGACCATGGCCGCGCCATGCGTCATGCAGGCCATATTGCCCAGCACCATGCCAAAGCAGTGGTAGAGCGGCACGGGGATGCAGAGCCGGTCTTCCTCGGTCAGGCGCATCGCCTCGCCAATGAAATAGCCGTTGTTGACGATATTGCGGTGGGTCAGGGTGGCCCCCTTGGGGAAGCCGGTGGTGCCACTGGTGAATTGGATATTGATCGGGTCGTAGGGTGTCAAGGTGGCGCCGATCTGCGCCACCTGCGGGTCGGCCGCATCACCGCTGGCGATAAAGCGCGAGAAGCGCTGCATGCCTGGCTGCTCCTGGCCCTGGCCGGCCACATCGATCCAGACCACCAGGCGCAGATCGGGCAGCGCCTCGATCTGCAAGGCATCGCTGCCTTGCGTTTCCAGCTCAGGCGCCAGCGCGCGCACCATGCCCAGGTAGTCGCTGGTCTTGAAGCGCTCCATCACAAACAGTGCCTTGCACTGCACCTTGTTCAGCGCATAAGCCAGCTCGGAGGTGCGGTAGGCCGGGTTGATGTTGACGAGGATGATGCCCACATGGGCGGTGGCCAGTTGCAGCAGCACCCATTCCACATTGTTGTGCGACCAGATGCCCACCCGGTCGCCCTTGGCGATGCCGGCGCGCAGCAAGGCGCTGGCCAGTTGCTGCGATTGCTCCAGCAGTTGCTGGTAGCTGAGGCGCAGGCCCTGGTGGCGGCTGATGAGTGCATCGCGCGCGCCAAAGCGGGCCGCCGTCTCGCTCAGTTGCTGGCCGATGGTCTTGTTCAGCAGGCGCGGCTCGCTGGCGCCCCTTGCGTAGCTGCTGGTCAATCTGGTCTCGCTCATGGTGTCTCCTGTCCGCCGCGCCAGCAATCTGGTCGGCGGCGCATTTCTTGATATTCAGGATACGCGAGCGTGCCGCGCAAATGATGGCAGGATGGTTGCAAATGTCGCCAGTACAATGGCCCTGCTTGGCGCTTTTTAAACCCCACCCTCCATGCCCAAACCCCTGCCCTCCTCTGCCGTCGTGCACCACCCCGCAGTCACGCCCATGGCCTTTGTCCGGGCGATTGCCCGCGCGTACCAGCACCGGGGTCTGAGTGCGGACCGTGCGCTGCAATTGGCGCAAATCGATCCCTTGGCGGTCGAGAAAGACGGCATCGGCATCACCGCGCTGCAGTTCGAGACCCTCTCGGACGCCGCCATGCAGGAGCTGGACGACGAGGCCCTGGGCTGGTTCAGCCGCCGCCTGCCCTGGGGCAGCTATGGCATGCTGGCGCGCGCCTCGCTCACCAGCCCCAACCTGGGGGTGGCGCTCAAGCGCTGGTGCCGCCACCATGGCCTGCTCACCGATGACCTGGCGCTCAGCCTGCAAGTGCAGGGCGAGACGGCCACAGTCGAGATCATCGAGCACACCGGCCTGGGTGAGCTGCGCGAGTTCTGCCTCGTATCCATGCTGCGCAATATGCATGGGCTGTCGAGCTGGTTTGTCGATTCATCGCTGCCGCTGTTCAAGGTGAGTTTTCCGTTCGAGGCACCTGCCCATGCCGATGTGTATGCGCTGCTCTTTCCCGGCGATGTGCAGTTTGGCGCGCCTGTTACCCGCATGCAGTTTGATGCGCGCTACCTGGCCTTGCCGATTGCCCGCGATGAGGCCGCCTTGCAGCGCATGCTGCAGCGCGCGCTGCCGCTGACCGTGCGCCCCTACCGGCGCGACCGGCTGATGGTGCAACGCGTGCGCCAGCTGCTGGCGGCCGATCCCTCGGCCATGCACAGCGCCGACAGTCTCTCGGCCAAGCTGCACCTGTCGCTGCGCACCCTGCACCGCCAGCTCAAGGACGAGGGCGCATCGCTGCAGGCCCTGAAGGACGAGGTGCGGCGCGAACGCTCGCTGACCCTGCTCCACCGCAGCAACCGACCCATCAAGCAGATCGCGCAGCTGGCCGGCTTCAGCAACGACAAGAGCTTTATCCGCGCCTTTCGCACCTGGATGGGCATGTCCCCAGCCGAATACCGCAAGAGCACCCGCCCGCCGACCTGAGGCGCAGCGGATATTGGCCTGACACCGGCCCGATTTGCAACCTGGCTGACACCTGCAGGGCAGCCGCGTGCGTCCATTCATGCCAAGATGGCGGCACAACATCGGATGGAGACCTGCTGTGATCGAGCTGTACCACTGTGTGAGCGCGCGCTCGTTCCGCGCGCTATGGATGCTGGAAGAGCTGGGCCTGCCCTACCGGCTGCAGATGCTGCCCTTTCCGCCCCGCGCACTGGCCAAGCACTATCTGGCACTCAATCCCCTGGGCACCGTGCCCTTGCTGATCGATGGCGACACGCGCATGACCGAGTCAGCAGCCATCTGCCAGTACCTGGCCAGCCGCGACCCCGCCCAGCGCCTGGAGGTGCATCCCAGCGACCCCGCCTATGGCAGCTACCTGAACTGGCTGCACATGTCCGATGCGACCCTGACCTTTCCGCAGACCCTGGTGCTGCGCTACCAGTTCTTTGAGCCGGCCGTGCGGCGCCAGCCCCAGGTGGCCGAAGACTACGAGCGCTGGTTTTTGGGCCGGCTGCGCGCGCTGGAGACCGCCGCCCAGGCGATGCCGACCGACCAGCCCTACCTCTGCGCAGGCCGCTTCACGGCCGCCGATGTGGCCGTGGGCTATGCGTTGATGCTGTCGGACTACCTGGGCATGTCCTCGCAATGGGGGCCGGCCACCCAGCACTACTGGATGCACCTGCAGCAGCGTGCCGCCTTCCTGCGCAGCCTGGAGGCCGAAAAGCAGGCCGCGCTGGACCAGCAGATCGACCCCATTCCGTCGCCGTTGATCCGGCCCTGACCTTGCCTGGAAGCCCCCGACATGATCGCCATCACCGACCAGACCACCATTGGCCAGGCACTGCAGGCCGCCATTGCGCGCTACCCCGACAACAGCCTGCTGGCGGTGCCGGCCAACCCCAAACGCAGCTACCTGCCCGAGGGCTGCGAGTTCAGCTACGCGCAGGCCGGTGCCCATATCGCAACGCTGCAGGCCCGCTACCAAGCGGCCGGCTATGGCGTGGGCCACCGCGTGGGGCTGTTTTTGGAAAGCCGGCCCGAGCACCTCTGGCACAAGCTGGCGATGAACAGCCTGGGCATCTGCTGCGTACCCATCAACCCCGACTACAAGCGCCGCGAGCTGAACTACCTGATCGACCATGCGCAGCTGGACCTGGTCGTCTGCCTGCCCGAGCGGCTGGAGGCGCTGCAGCAGTCGCTGCAGGACACGCGCAACCAGCCGGCCTTGGTCTGTACCGATCCGCAAGATGGCAGTGCGATTGCGCTGCCAGCGGCACGCTCGCAGCCCTCAGGCACCCTGAGCGCCGACACGCCGGCGAGCATCCTCTACACCTCGGGCACCACCGGCCAGCCCAAGGGCTGTGTGCTGTCCCATGCCTATGAGCTGGCCGCTGGCAAATGGTATGCGTCCCACCCCGGCCATGTCTCGATCCAGGAAGGCCGCGAGCGGCTGTTTAACCCACTGCCGCTGTTCCATGTCAACGCGTCGATCCTGTCGTTCTACTGCATGCTGCTGAGCGGCGGTTGCCAGATCCAGACGGATCGTTTTCAGCCCAGCCGCTGGTGGGAAGAGGTGGTCTGCAGCCGTGCCACCATCGTTCACTACCTGGGTGTGATCATTCCGCTGCTGCTCAAGCAGCCGCCGTCTGATTGGGAAAAACAGCACTGCCTGCGCTTTGGCTATGGCGCCGGGGTGGAGCCGCAGCTGCATGCCGCTTTCGAGCAGCGTTTTGGCTTTCCGCTGATCGAGCTCTGGGGCATGACCGAGGTGGTGCGCACCATCTCCGACCATGGCGATGACCGCCAGGTGGGCACGCGCTCCTTTGGCCGGGGTGCCCCCGGGCTGGAGGTGCTGGTGGCCGATGAGAGCGGCCAGCCGGTGCCGCCCGGCACACCCGGCGAGATGCTGGTGCGCTACTCGGCCGAGAGCCCGCGCAAGCATTTTTTCAGCGAGTACCTCGACAACCCCGAGGCCACCGCCAAGGCCTGGGAAGGCGGCTGGTTCCACACCGGCGATGTGGTGCTGCAGGATGCGGATGGCCTGCTGCACTTCATGGACCGGCGCAAGAACATCATCCGCCGCTCTGGCGAGAACATTGCGGCCGCCGAGGTGGAGGCCGTGCTGCTGTCCCACCCCAAGGTGCACCAGGTGGCCGTGCTGGCCGCGCCCGATGACATCCGCGAAGAAGAGGTGCTGGCCAGCATTGTGCTGGCGGACGGCGTCGCGCCCGGCACCGCCATTTGCCAGGAGCTGTTTGCGTTCTGCCAGCAGGAGATGGCCTATTACAAGGTGCCAGGCTGGTGGTGGTTCACCAACGAGATCCCCACCACGGGCACCCAGAAGATCCAGAAGCACCGGATCTTGGCAGCAGGCCAGGATGTGCGCAGCCTGCCCCAGGTACTGGACATGCGGGCGCACAAAAAGCGCTGACGGCGCTGGGCCCGCTGCTGCACTGCAAGCCGGGCCAGCGGCCTAACCCGCGCGGCGCAGCAAGTCTGCGCCCTTCTCGCCAATCATCATCGTGGCCGCGCAGGTGTTGGCCGAGGTGATCTCGGGCATTACCGAGGCATCGATCACCCGCAGCCCCTGCAGGCCATGCACGCGCAGCTGGGCATCGACAACGGCACCTGCCTCGGGCCGGGGACCCATGCGCGCCGTGCCGTTGAGGTGGTAGGAGGAGACACCGTAGCGGTAGATAAAGTCCAGGATCTCGTCATCGGACTGCACTTGCGGCCCGGGCATGACCTCGTCCACCCGGTAGGGCGCCAGCGCCTGGCTCTGCAGCAAGGCCCGTGCCTGGCGCACGCCACGGATGAGGGTCTGGCGGTCGCCCTCTTCCGCCAGATAGCGCGGCTGCACGACCGGATCGGCCAGCGGATCGGCTGACGCCAGCTGCACCGTGCCCATGCTCTGCGGCCGGTGCTGCCAGACACCGCAGGTCATGCCCGGAAACACATCGAGCTGGCCCACATAGCCTTCGCGGTAGCTGGCCGGGGAGAACACGCCTTGCAGATCGGGCCGCTCCAGCCCCGGCTGCGAGGCCGCAAACCAGTGCACGACGGACGGGCTGAGCTGCAAAATATTGGGCTTGCCGCGCAGCCATTGCCAGGCCTGGCCCCAGAGGCGTGGCACCCGCGCCAGCTCGTTGATGGTGGTGGCGTTCTTTACCGATGCGACCAGCCGCACCGAGAAATGGTCTTTGAGGTGCTGGCCCACGCCGGGCAGGTGCACCTGGGTGGCAATGCCCAAAGCGCGCAGCCGCTCGCCATCGCCAATGCCCGACAGTTGCAGCAGCTTCGGTGTATTGATGGCGCCGGCGCTGACAACCACCTCGCGCCGCGCCATGACCTGGCGCCGCACGCCATCCTGCAGGTACTCCACACCACAGGCGCGGCCGCCCTCGACCAGAATGCGCAGCGCCTGCGCGTGGGTCCGCACATCCAGGTTGCCGCGCCGCACAGCCGGGCGCAGAAAGCAGCTGACCGTGCTCATGCGCCAGCCGTTGTGGATGCTGCGCTGGAAATAGCCCACGCCTTTTTGGTAGGCGCCGTTGTAGTCGGGGTTGCGCGCCATGCCCTGCTCGGCGGCGCCTTCCAAAAATGCCTCGCAAATCGGGTGCGGCCAGTGCGGCAGGCTGACCTTGAGCGGCCCGTTGTGGCCGCGCAGTGCCGGATCGCCGCCATCGACAAAATGCTCGCTGCGCTGGAAATACGGCAGCACCTCGTCATAGGACCAACCGGCATTGCCCTGCGCAGCCCAGCCGTCAAAATCCTCGCGCTGACCCCGGTTGTAAACCAGGCCGTTGATGGAGGTCGAGCCGCCCAGGGTCTTGCCCTGGGGCAGCGGAATGCGCCGACCGCCGGTGCGCTCGGTCGGCTCGGAGCTGAACTGCCAGGCCACCGCCGGATTGAAGATCACCTTGATGAAACCGGCCGGCAGCTTGAGGTAGGGCCGGTGGTCGGGCGGGCCGGCTTCCAGCACGCAGATGCGCAATGCAGCGTCCTCCCCCAAGCGGGCAGCGACGATGGCGCCTGCCGCACCGCTGCCCACCACCACATAGTCAAAGCTGTCGGCCGCCTGCCCGCTCATGCCTGGGCTCCCAGATACGCGGCACGCACCTTGGGGTCGCGCCGCAGGTCGGCAGCGGCGCCCTGCAGGGTGAAGTGGCCAGTCTCCAGCACATAGGCCCGGTCGGCCACCGCCAGCGCCTGGTTGGCCATTTGCTCGACCAGCAAGATGGTGACGCCCTGCGCCTTGAGCTGGCGCACGATCGCAAAGATCTCCTTGACGATCAGCGGCGCCAGGCCGAGCGAGGGCTCATCAAGCAGCAGCAGCTTGGGCCGCGACATCAGCGCGCGCGCAATGGCCAGCATTTGCTGCTCGCCGCCGGACATGGTGCCGGCCATCTGCGCGCGGCGCTCCCGCAGCCGGGGGAAGGTGTTGAACTGCTGCTCCACATCGGCGGCAATGGCGGCCGACCCGTCCTTGCGGTGGTAGGCGCCCAGCAGCAGGTTGTCATGCACGCTTTGGTCGGCAAATACCTGGCGGCCTTCGGGCGACTGGGCAATGCCAAAGGGCACACGCAGGTGGCCGGGCATGCGGGTGATGTCCTGGCCCAGGAACTCGATGCGGCCCGCCGCCGTGGGCTCCAGGCCGGAGATGGCCTTCATCAAGGTGCTCTTGCCCGCACCATTGCCACCGATGATGGTGACCACCTCACCGGCATGCACCTGCAGCGACACGCCCTTGAGCGCCTGCACGGCACCGTAGTGCAGCTCCAGCGCCTCGACACGCAGCAATGGGGTTTGCTCAGGCATGCTTTCCTCCGTTCATCGCTTCGTCTTCGGATTCATCGTCGCTGCCCAGGTAGGCCGCTATCACGCGCGGATTGCTTTGCACCTGCTGGGGCGTGCCCTCGGCAATTTTCTGGCCGTAGTCGAGCACGATCACATGGTCGGACACGGCCATCACCAGGTCCATATGGTGCTCGATCAGCAGCACGGTAATGCCCAGATCACGGATGCGCGCAATCACCTGGATCAGCTCCTGCGTCTCCTGCGGGTTGAGGCCGGCGGCCGGCTCGTCGAGCAGCAGCAAACGCGGGTGGGTGGCCAGCGCGCGCGCCAGCTCCAGCCGGCGCTGCAGGCCGTAGGGCAGGCTGCCGGCGGTATGCAGTGCCTTGTCGCGCAGATGCAGGCGGTCGAGGATCTGCAAGGCCTCATCCCGCGCAGCCAGCTCGGCGCGCCGGGCCTTGCCCACCCCTATCAGGCTGGCAAAGAAGCCCGCCTGGATATGTGCATGCAAGCCGACCTTCACGTTGTCGAGCACCGTCATGTCGCTGAACAGCCGCAGGTTCTGAAAGGTGCGGCCCAGGCCCATGCGGGCGATCCGGTTGGGCGACACGCCCACAATGCTCTGGCCCGCAAACTGGATGGAGCCGCGCTCGGGCACCACAATGCCCGACAGGATATTGAGCAAGGTGGTCTTGCCCGCGCCATTGGGCCCGATCAGCGAATGCACATGGCCGGGTTTGATGCAGATATCCACCTCATTGGTAGGTACCACGCCACCATAGGCCTTGTAGATGCCGCGACCGTCCAGCAAACCCTCGGCGCCGGTACTGGCCAGCGGCGCGGCAGACTTGAGCTGCCAGGCCGGCAGATCCTGCGGCAGCTGCGGCGTGGCCAGCAGGCCCGGTGCGTATTTGCGCGCCAGGCTGCGCAGGGTGCCAGCCAGGCCATTGGGCATGGCGTACAGCGCAAACAGCAGCAGCGCCCCATAGGTGAAATGCTGCACACCCGGCCAGCGCGACAGCAGCGAATCGAGCAAGGTCAGCACCACCGCGCCTAGCAGCGGCCCGTAGACGGAATTGCCACCAAACAGCACCACCAGCAGGAAGAACACCGACAGGTTGAAGGTGATGAAGTCCGAGTTGATGTACTGGTTCTGCTGCGTGATCAGCGCGCCGGCAATGCCGCAGGTAAAAGCGCTGATGACAAAGGCCAGCACCTTGAACTTGTAGACGCTGACACCCACGCTCTCGGCCGCCACCTCGGCGGTGTTGACGGCCATGAAGGCGCGGCCAAAGCGGCCCGCCAGTAGATGGCGGAACATGACATGCAGCACCACGCACAGAGCCAGCACAAACCAGACCCAGTGCGAGGAGGCAAACATCTGGTCGCCGAGCTTCAAAGGCACCACGCCGTAGATGCCCTGCTGGCCGGCAAATACGTCCTGCCATTCCGAAACCACCTTTTCGACCACAATGCCAAAGCCGATGGTCACCATGGCCAGCGCTGGGCCCTTGACCCGCAGCGCCGGCAGCGCAATCACCACGCCAAACAGCCCCGCCAGCACACCGGCCATCGCAAAGGCGGCCCAGGGGTTCCAGCCCCAGCGGGTGGTGAGCAGGGCCACCGCATAGGCGCCCACGGCAAACAGGCCGGCATGGCCCAGCGATTTCTGGCCGGTGTAGTTCACCAGCACATTCAGGCCCGAGGCGGCGATGTAGTTCACCCCGATCAGAAAGACGATGCGCAGGTAGAAGTCATTGCTGGTCATCAGCGGGATGGTGGCCACCAGCGCCGCCACCAGGGCCAGCCAGCCGTAGTGCTTGATCTCGCTGTTCATCAGACTTTCTCCACGATCTTTTGGCCCAGCAGGCCTTGAGGCCGCACCACCAGCACCACGATGATCAGCAAGAAGATGCTGATCTCGCGCATCTCCGCCTGCCACAGGCCCACCAGTGCCTCAATCAGGCCCAGCACAAAGCCGCCCAGCATGCAGCCGCGCGGGCTGGTCAGCCCACCCAGAATGGCCGACGAGAACGCCTTGAGCGCCAGGCTCATGCCCATGAAGACCGATGCCGTGGTGATGGGCGCAATCAGCAAACCAGCCAGGCCCGCCAGGCTAGAGCTGATGACAAAGGCCAGCACGACGATGGCCGTCACATTGATGCCCATCAGGGTAGCGGCGCTGCCGCTTTGCGCGACGGCACGTACCGCCTTGCCGATGCGGGTGTGGCGCATCACATAGTCAAGCGCCAACAACACAGCCACGCTGCAGACCAGCACCAGCACCTCTTGTGGCAGCACACCGGCATTGCCAATGCGCAGCACCTCGCTGCCCAGCGGCGAGGGCATGACCAGCGGCGCAGGGCCCCAGATGGCCAGCGCGGTGTTCTGGATGATGATGCCAAAGCCAATGGTGCTCATCACCCAGGCCATGCCGCCGCGCCCCACAAAAGGCCGCACAGCGGCGTAATACAGCAGCAAGCCGAGGACGGCCAGCACCGCCATCGTGCCCACCAGGCTGAGCAGATAGCGCCACAGGCTCACATCGGCGGGCACCAGGCTGTCGGTGACGTTCTTGCCGGCGAGCAGCAGCAGCACCGACACAGCAACAAACGCGCCCGCGACCAGGAACTCGCCCTGGCCAAAATTCAAGGTCTTGGTGGTGTTGAAGGTGATGTTGAACCCCACCGCCACCAAGGCATAAATACTTCCCAAGGCCAGCCCGCTAAAGACCGCCTGCAGTATCGAATCCAGCATACGCACCCCAGACACATTGCCGCTAAAAAAACCAGGCCTGCGCGCCGCATGGGCTGGCGCAGGCCTGACGAGTCGATGCCTTACTTCTTCAGATCCGCGGGCGTCAGCGACTTGTAGACGCTGTCTTCAAAGCGCACCACGTCGCTGCCCTTCCAGCGGGCGAGGTAGAAGTCGCTCACGCTCAGGCCTTCGTGGTTGGTCTTGCTGAAGGGCTTGTCATAGGTTTTGATCACGCCTTCGGTGCTGTTCAGGTTCTCCAGCGCAGCGGCGACCTTCTCGCCATCGGTGCTGTTGGCCTGCTTCATCGCTGCGGCCAGCAGCATCACCGAGTCATAGGCCTGGGCGGCGCAGGGGAAGGTAGTCAGGGTCGGGAAGTTGACGCGCACGCGCTGGCCCAGGGCCTTGGTCTTGGCGGAGGTGTCTTCAGTCGTCGAGGCCGCCATGATCAGGTGCTCGGCCAGCTTGGTGCCGGCCATCTTGGGCAACAGCGAGCTCAGGTTGCCCCAGGTGCCCAGGGTCGTGGGCATGTAGTTGATCTTCTCCATGCTGCGCAGCACCTGGGCAGCGCCATCGGCAATGCCGTAGATGATCACGGTGTCCGCACCCGCCGCCTTGATCTTGTTGAGCTGCGAAGTCATGTCCGTGTCTTTGGGCCCGTACTTCTCTACCGCCACGGGCTTGACGCCATGCAGCGCCAGAATCTCGGTCGCATCCTTGATACCACCCTGGCCGTAGCCGGTGGAGTCCGCCAGGATGGCGATCTTCTTGTCCTTCGAGGCCTTGACCGCATAGGCGCCCAGCAAGGCGACCTGCTCGCGGTCGACCATCGAGATGCGGTAGAGGTAGTTCTGCGGTTCCTTGGCGTAGCGCGTGGTGATCTCGGTGGCCGTGCCAATCGGCACGATCACCGGCACCTTCTTTTGCTGCGGAATATGCAGCCAGGCCAGCGCATTGCCGGAGTTGGCCGGGCCGACGATGCCGCTGACCTTTTCGCTGTCGATCAGCTCCTGCACGGTCTGGATGGCCTTGGGTGGGGTGCCCTGGTCATCGCGCACCACGCCGACCAGCTTGCGGCCCATGATGCCGCCGGCTTTATTGATGTCTTCAATAGCAGCTTCAAAACCCCAGCGCCCCGAGATCCCCAGCTCGGCCACGCCGCTGGCCGATTGGTCGGCGGTGTAGCCGATCTTGATGTCCTGGGCCTGTGCCGACACCGCGAAAACGCTGGCCACCAGTGCTGCGGCCTTCGTCAAACGATAGACGAGCTTGTTCATGTTTGTCTCCTTGCTTTGTTGTCAAAATCTTCTTGGTCAGCCTCCACCGCACGCGCGAGGCCCTTGTCTGCTTCAATATAGCGGCGGATGCCGCAAACGCTCTTCTGGCTTACTCCTAAGTAAGAGTTCGTAACTACAACCCCTTAGTTCTGGTGATCGGCCAGCAGCAGATCGGCCGCTTTTTCAGCAATCATCATCGTTGGCGCACCGGTGTTGCCAGACGGCATGGCCGGCATCACCGAGGCATCGGCCACGCGCAAACCCGTGATACCCCGCACGCGCAGCTGGGGGTCGACCACGGCCGTGGCATCGTCCACCGCACCCATGCGGCAGCTGCCCATGAAGTGCCAGGCGGTACTGCCCCGCTCACGGGCAAACTGCAGCAGTTCCTCGTCCGATTGCAGCTGGGTGGACGGTGCCTCATCGCTGGCCACATAAGGCGTCAACGCCGCGCTGTGCAATAAGCGGCGGGCTTGGCGCAGGCCTTCGACCACCAGGCGCTGGTCAGATTCATGCTGCAGGTAGTGGGGCTGGATCACCGGGCTGTCCCAGGCATGGGCGGAGGCCAGGCGCACATGGCCCTTGCTCTGCGGGCGCAGCTGGTAGAAGCCCAAGGTCATGCCTGGAAAAGCATCGAGCTGGCCGGCAATGCCGGCGGCATAGCTGCCAGGCGAGAAATGGAACTGGAAATCGGCCCGCGCGCCAGGCGCTTGTGCGGATGAGAAGGCATAGGCGACTGAGGGGCTGATCGCCAGAATGCTGGGCTTTTTGGCCAGCCAGCGCGCCACCTGGCCCCAGAGGCGCCAACCGCGCGCGGTGGTGTTCAGGGTCGGCGCGTTTTGCACCCGCACGATGGAGCGCAGCATCATATGGTCCTGCAAGCCCTGGCCCACGCCGGGCAGGTGCTGATGCACGGCGATGCCCAGGTCCTGCAGCTGCTGCGCATCGCCCAGGCCGGACAGATTCAGCAGCTTGGGGGAGTTGATGGCACCGGCGGCCACGATCACCTCGCGGCTCGCCTGCAATCGCCGCACTGGCCCGCCAGGCTCCGCTGCGTAGGCCACCCCGACGACGCGTGTCCCTTCCAGCAAAATCTGGTTGACCTGGGCACGCGGTATCACCCGCAGATTGCGCCGCCCCTTGGCTGGCCGCAGAAAGGCGGTGGCGGCACTCACCCGCCAACCCTGGTGAATCCAGCGCTGGTAATAGCCAGCACCCTCTTGCTGGCCCGCGTTGTAATCCTTGCCAGAGGGGATGCCCAGGCTGGCCGCGCCGGCGATAAAGGCATCGCAGAGCGGATGGCGCCAGTCGCAATCGGTGATGGGCAGCTCCCCTTCCAGCCCCCGATAGTTCACATCACACAGGGCCAGGCGCCGCTCCGAGCGCTTGAAGTAGGGGAGCACCTCGGCATAGGACCAGCCCACTGCGCCCCGGGCGGCCCAGTCGTCATAATCCTGCGCCTGGCCGCGCACATAGTTAAAGCCGTTGACGGCGCTGGAGCCACCCAAGGTTCGGCCCAGTTGAGCGACCACCGGGCGACCCATGGTCGCAGCATCGGGTTCGGTCTTGAAGGGCCAGGTGTAGCGTGGGTCGTAGCCCACCTTGATGAAGCCCGCCGGGATATGGATGTAGGGGTTGTGGTCGGGCGGGCCGGCCTCCAGCAAACAGACTTGGAAGCGGCCTGATGCACTCAGGCGGTTGGCCAGGATGCAGCCGGCCATGCCGGCACCGACAATGACGAAATCAAACGCTGCATCCCAGGCATGCTCAGGCCCCATAACAACTCCAGGTGGCAACCAGACAAAAAGTCTAGGTGCAGCCCGGCGTCAGGCCTGTCGCTTCGGTGTCCACGCGGGTGCCGCGTGGCGGGCGGCAGGGCCTTAGAACCTGTTCAAAGTCTCTACGCAGCCGCGTTGGAGTGCAATCGGGATGAGTTCGAAGGGCTGGTCTGCAGCTTGCACCGGGGTGCAAGCAAGGGCCAGCGCGCAGAAATCGCCCGATTTCACTCCAACCCTTCGGGACAGTGGCTTTGCGAGCGGTCTGCGTCGTTGCAAATCCTCGCAATAGCGCGGCTATTGCTGCGGTATTGCGCCTCGCATCCCATCTCGCAAAGACACTGTCGCGGCGCGAGGAGACTTTGAATAGGTTCTTAGTCCGCGAGCACGGTAGCGCTGGCAACGCGCAGGGGCAGATCGGCCATGTGTTCAAAAAACTGGCTGGCACCCGCGGCCGCCAGCTCTGCCTGCGGGCAGACGGCATGGCCAGGCGGATGGTAAGCCCACACGGTGGCACCGGCAGCCACACCGGCCTGCGTGCCGGTGACGCTGTCTTCAATCACCAGGCAACGCTTTGGATCAGCCCCCAGCGCCGCAGCCGCTGCCAGATATACATCCGGGTAAGGCTTGGTGCGCGGCATCTCATGGCCGCTGAAGATACGCCCTTCAAAATACGGCAGCAGCCCGGCAATGCGCAGCTGCATGACGATCTTTTTGCGGTCAGCGCCCGATGCGCAAGCGATCTGCCCTTTGAACTGTGCATGCAAGGTATGGATGGCATCCACCACACCCTCGATGGCCTTGACATCCTGCTCTAGCGCAACATTGCGGCGCTCATAAAAGTCTTCCATCCAGGCATCGGTCAACGGCTTGCCGGTATTCGCTTCAATCAGCGCCTTCTGGCTGCGCACCATCTTGCCGATGAACAGCTGCAGGCAATCCTCGGACGACAGCACCCAGCCGGATTCGTTGAGCATCGTGCACAGCACCCGGTTGGTGATCAGCTCGCTATCGACCAGCACACCATCGCAATCAAACAGCATGGCGTCAAAGCCTGCATTGGGGTTCATTTTTTGGATCCTCGGAAAAATGCGCAGTGATCAGAATTGGTCACCATCCAGATAAAACCAGCGGCCCTGCTCTTTGACAAAGCGGCTGCGCTCATGCAGGCGCACCGCCCGGCCCTGCAGTTTGTAGCGGGCCACAAACTCCACCTCGGCATGGGTCTCGTCTACGCAGCTGAAGGCCTTCACCTGCAAACCCAGCCAGCGGCATCCGGATTCAAAATCCAGCTGCGATGGGCGGGTGGAGACATGCCAGGTAGCAAGCAGGTAGTCGCGCTGCTCCAGCACAAAGGCGCTGTAACGCGAGCGCATCAGGTGCTCGGCATCGGGCGCCGGCGTCCCGGCAAAATCAGCGACAAAGCGGCTGCAGCAAGCGCTGTAGACAGCACCGGATTCACACGGGCACAGCGCTGCTTGGCTGGTAACGGGAGTTTTCTTGGCCATGCTTTAGCGCAAGGTTCCAAAGACCTGGCGCACCACAGCGCTGGCGCTGCCCAGCGGGTTCTGGCGAATGGCGCGCTCCTGCTCGGCGATGACGGCGTACAGCCCATCGAGGGTTTTGCCCGTCACATACTGGTTCAGGTCCAGCGCAGCACTGGAGACCCCAAAGCTCGATGCCTTGCCCACCAGCTGGTTGTACTGCTGCACCACACCCACCTGACCCGTCGCCTGGGTCACCACGGGCAGAAAACGCTGCGTCAAAGGCTGGCGTGTCTTGTCCATAAAGAAGCTGGTCACGGAGTGGTCGCCACCGCTGAGGATGCGCTTGGCATCGTCGACCGTCATGCGCTGAACGGCATCGAGCAGCACATCCTTGCCCATCGGGACGGCCAGCTCGGCCGCGCGGTTGATGCCCTGCTCCACCTCATCCACATAGCGGCCCTGGCCAAAGCGGCGCATCATCTTGGCCGCTTCGCCCATATAGCCGGGCAGCGGAATGCGCAGCTGCGGGTTGTTGAGAAAGCCGCCGTTTTGCCCCAGCTGTGACACTGCCACTTGGGCGCCCTGGGTCAGCGCCGCCTTGATACCCTGGCTCGCATCCGCATTCGTCAAATCCGACAGCGACAGCGCAAAAGCCTGCGATGCCAAGCCCGCACTGCCTACTACGGACAACAGTTGCAGCAAATAGCGGCGTTGCGCCTGCAAATGGTGTTGCTCGGTCATCGCATTCCTTGAAAACACAAACAGCTATTGTGCCAAATGCGGGTGACAGGTCATGTGCTGCCTGGTTTGCCCGCACAGTCTGCAAGCGCAAAAAATAGTCAACACGAATAGGCAACACACAAAAGAAAAACCCCTCTACTCGGTTAGAGCAGAGGGGTTGATCAGTATAAAAGCCTGACGATGACCTACTTTCACACGGGAATCCGCACTATCATCGGCGCGAAGTCGTTTCACTGTCCTGTTCGGGATGGGAAGGAGTGGTACCAACTTGCTATGGTCATCAGGCATAACTTTTTGCTTCTTGGCGGCTTTGCGCTGATCGGTCGATCAGGGCATTGCTGCTTTCGAAGCGAATTCATAGAGTCTTATCAGCTAAATTTGATTGCGCTTTGGGCATAACTGCAGTTGCAGTGTTTCTTTGCATGGGCCCCATCTAAGGCGGGGCCAATCAAAGTTATAGGGTCAAGCCGCACGAGCAATTAGTATTGGTTAGCTTAACGCATTGCTGCGCTTCCACACCCAACCTATCAACGTCCTGGTCTAGAACGACTCTTCAGGGGGGTCAAGCCCCCGGCAGATCTCATCTTGGAACGAGTTTCCCGCTTAGATGCTTTCAGCGGTTATCTCTTCCACACATAGCTACTCGGCAATGCCACTGGCGTGACAACCGATACACCAGAGGTGTGTCCACTCCGGTCCTCTCGTACTAGGAGCAGGCTTCCTCAAATCTGCAGCGCCCACGGAAGATAGGGACCAAACTGTCTCACGACGTTTTAAACCCAGCTCACGTACCTCTTTAAATGGCGAACAGCCATACCCTTGGGACCGACTACAGCCCCAGGATGAGATGAGCCGACATCGAGGTGCCAAACACCGCCGTCGATATGAACTCTTGGGCGGTATCAGCCTGTTATCCCCAGAGTACCTTTTATCCGTTGAGCGATGGCCCTTCCATACAGAACCACCGGATCACTATGTCCTGCTTTCGCATCTGCTCGACTTGTCAGTCTCGCAGTTAAGCACGCTTATGCCATTGCACTATCGTCACGATGTCCGACCGTAACTAGCGTACCTTCGAACTCCTCCGTTACGCTTTGGGAGGAGACCGCCCCAGTCAAACTGCCTACCATGCACTGTCCCCGATCCAGATAATGGACCAAGGTTAGAACCTCAAACACACCAGGGTGGTATTTCAACGTTGGCTCCATGAGAACTAGCATCCTCACTTCAAAGCCTCCCACCTATCCTACACAGATCTGTTCAAAGTCCAATACAAAGCTACAGTAAAGGTTCATGGGGTCTTTCCGTCTTTCCGCGGGGAGATTGCATCATCACAAACATTTCAACTTCGCTGAGTCTCAGGAGGAGACAGTGTGGCCATCGTTACGCCATTCGTGCAGGTCGGAACTTACCCGACAAGGAATTTCGCTACCTTAGGACCGTTATAGTTACGGCCGCCGTTTACTGGGACTTCAATCAAGAGCTTGCACCCCATCATTTAATCTTCCAGCACCGGGCAGGCGTCACACCCTATACGTCCACTTTCGTGTTTGCAGAGTGCTGTGTTTTTATTAAACAGTCGCAGCCACCTATTCTTTGCAACCCCGTTTAGCTCCATTTGTTCAACTTCACTTACTGAGGGCACACCTTCTCCCGAAGTTACGGTGTCAATTTGCCGAGTTCCTTCTCCTGAGTTCTCTCAAGCGCCTTAGAATACTCATCTCGCGCACCAGTGTCGGTTTGCGGTACGGTCGTGTGTAGCTGAAGCTTAGTGGCTTTTCCTGGAAGCTGGGTATCACTCACTTCGTCTGCAAGCAGACCCGTTATCACCCCTCATCTTAGCCCGGCGGATTTGCCTACCAGGCATGACTACAGGCTTGAACCAACATATCCAACAGTTGGCTGAGCTAACCTTCTTCGTCCCCACATCGCACTACACATCGGTACGGGAATATTGACCCGTTTCCCATCAGTTACGCATCTCTGCCTCACCTTAGGGGCCGACTTACTCTACGCCGATGAACGTTGCGTAGAAAACCTTGCGCTTACGGCGAGGGGGCTTTTCACCCCCTTTAACGCTACTCATGTCAGCATTCGCACTTCTGATACCTCCAGCATCCGTCTCCAGACACCTTCACAGGCTTACAGAACGCTCTCCTACCACGCACAGTAAACTGTGCATCCGCAGCTTCGGTAACTGGCTTAGCCCCGTTACATCTTCCGCGCAGGACGACTCGATCAGTGAGCTATTACGCTTTCTTTAAATGATGGCTGCTTCTAAGCCAACATCCTGACTGTTTTAGCCTTCCCACTTCGTTTCCCACTTAGCCCGTTTTAGGGACCTTAGCTGGCGGTCTGGGTTGTTTCCCTCTTGAGTCCGGACGTTAGCACCCGGTGCTCTGTCTCCCAAGCTGTACTCTGCGGTATTCGGAGTTTGCATAGGTTTGGTAAGTCGCCATGACCCCCTAGCCTAAACAGTGCTCTACCCCCGCAGGTAATACTTGAGGCACTACCTAAATAGTTTTCGGAGAGAACCAGCTATTTCCAAGTTTGTTTAGCCTTTCACCCCTATCCACAGCTCATCCCCTAGTTTTGCAACACTAGTGGGTTCGGACCTCCAGTACCTGTTACGGCACCTTCATCCTGGCCATGGATAGATCACTTGGTTTCGGGTCTACACCCAGCGACTTGTCGCCCTATTCGGACTCGATTTCTCTACGCCTTCCCTATTCGGTTAAGCTTGCCACTGAATGTAAGTCGCTGACCCATTATACAAAAGGTACGCAGTCACCCCTGGGGGCTCCTACTTTTTGTAAGCATGCGGTTTCAGGATCTATTTCACTCCCCTCCCGGGGTTCTTTTCGCCTTTCCCTCACGGTACTTGTTCACTATCGGTCGATGATGAGTATTTAGCCTTGGAGGATGGTCCCCCCATATTCAGACAGGGTTTCTCGTGCCCCGCCCTACTTGTCTCTAGCTTAGTACCACCACTGCGTTTTCACATACGGGGCTATCACCCACTATGGCCGGACTTTCCATTCCGTTTTGTTAACACAATGACTATCTCTAGACGGCTCTTCCGAATTCGCTCGCCACTACTATCGGAATCTCAGTTGATGTCTTTTCCTCTGGGTACTTAGATGTTTCAGTTCTCCAGGTTCGCTTCGACAACCTATGTATTCAGTTGCCGATACCTATTGCTAGGTGGGTTCCCCCATTCAGAAATCTCCGGATCAAAGTTTATTTGCCAACTCCCCGAAGCTTATCGCAGGCTATCACGTCTTTCGTCGCCTATCATCGCCAAGGCATCCACCACATGCTCTTAGTCACTTGACCCTATAACTTTGACATCTATCTCTAGATCTCAAGCAAAGAACCCAAGCAACTGCTTTGCGAGGTCTCTCACCTCGCGCGTTATGCCGTAAATTGAATATCTATCTTGCCAACCTATTGCTAAGTCAGCAGGCTTGTAGAATATTCGTCATTACTGAATAAAAATTGCTCACGCAAAGTTTCATTCGTTTTGACGCAATCAAATTGTTGCTGGTGGCACGGTCTGCACTAAACCTTTACGAATGTGCAGTTTCCACCAGCAACGCTGATTTTCGACTCTATGAATTTTTAAAGAACAGCCGTTTGATCCGGGAATCCGGAATCAACAACAAAACAGTCTCTTGCGAAACCGCTTTGGTGTTGAATGATAAGTTATCAGTAAAAGTATTGGTGGAGGATGACGGGATCGAACCGACGACCCCCTGCTTGCAAAGCAGGTGCTCTCCCAGCTGAGCTAATCCCCCTTTGATCATCTATAACCTGCGCATTGCGCGGCTTTAGTCAATCAATATGCCACCTGTTGGAAGTAATGGTGGGTCTAGTTGGGCTCGAACCAACGACCCCTGCGTTATCAACACAGTGCTCTAACCAGCTGAGCTACAGACCCATTCCAACGCCTTGCAGCTACTGCGTCTTGTGCGACTCAGTCTCTACACAGCCTTGGCTTGTGTTCCAACAACCGATAAGTGTGGGCGTTCAATCTTGATTGCTTAGTTTCCAGAAAGGAGGTGATCCAGCCGCACCTTCCGATACGGCTACCTTGTTACGACTTCACCCCAGTCACGAACCCCGCCGTGGTAAGCGCCCTCCTTGCGGTTAGGCTACCTACTTCTGGCGAGACCCGCTCCCATGGTGTGACGGGCGGTGTGTACAAGACCCGGGAACGTATTCACCGTGACATTCTGATCCACGATTACTAGCGATTCCGACTTCACGCAGTCGAGTTGCAGACTGCGATCCGGACTACGACTGGCTTTATGGGATTAGCTCCCCCTCGCGGGTTGGCAACCCTTTGTACCAGCCATTGTATGACGTGTGTAGCCCCACCTATAAGGGCCATGAGGACTTGACGTCATCCCCACCTTCCTCCGGTTTGTCACCGGCAGTCCCATTAGAGTGCCCAACTAAATGTAGCAACTAATGGCAAGGGTTGCGCTCGTTGCGGGACTTAACCCAACATCTCACGACACGAGCTGACGACAGCCATGCAGCACCTGTGTTACGGTTCTCTTTCGAGCACATGTCCATCTCTGGTCACTTCCGTACATGTCAAAGGTGGGTAAGGTTTTTCGCGTTGCATCGAATTAAACCACATCATCCACCGCTTGTGCGGGTCCCCGTCAATTCCTTTGAGTTTCAACCTTGCGGCCGTACTCCCCAGGCGGTCAACTTCACGCGTTAGCTTCGTTACTGAGAAAGTTAATTCCCAACAACCAGTTGACATCGTTTAGGGCGTGGACTACCAGGGTATCTAATCCTGTTTGCTCCCCACGCTTTCGTGCATGAGCGTCAGTACAGGTCCAGGGGATTGCCTTCGCCATCGGTGTTCCTCCGCATATCTACGCATTTCACTGCTACACGCGGAATTCCATCCCCCTCTACCGTACTCTAGCTATGCAGTCACAAAGGCAGTTCCCAGGTTGAGCCCGGGGATTTCACCTCTGTCTTACATAACCGCCTGCGCACGCTTTACGCCCAGTAATTCCGATTAACGCTTGCACCCTACGTATTACCGCGGCTGCTGGCACGTAGTTAGCCGGTGCTTATTCTTACGGTACCGTCATGGACCCTCTTTATTAGAAAGAGTCTTTTCGTTCCGTACAAAAGTAGTTTACAACCCGAGGGCCTTCATCCTACACGCGGCATTGCTGGATCAGGCTTTCGCCCATTGTCCAAAATTCCCCACTGCTGCCTCCCGTAGGAGTCTGGACCGTGTCTCAGTTCCAGTGTGGCTGGTCGTCCTCTCAGACCAGCTACAGATCGTCGGCTTGGTAAGCTTTTATCCCACCAACTACCTAATCTGCCATCAGCCGCTCTAGTAGCACAAGGTCTTGCGATCCCCTGCTTTCATCCTTAGATCTCATGCGGTATTAGCTACTCTTTCGAGTAGTTATCCCCCACTACTAGGCACGTTCCGATGTATTACTCACCCGTTCGCCACTCGTCAGCATCCGAAGACCTGTTACCGTTCGACTTGCATGTGTAAAGCATGCCGCCAGCGTTCAATCTGAGCCAGGATCAAACTCTATAGTTCGATCTTGAATTTAAAGTCTCTCGACTACTCACTCACTTGACGGAATAAAAAAGATCCTAAGATCTTACTCATTACTGTTTTTGTGAGCGCTTGTTTTGCTCCGAAGAACATATGGCAATCGCCACCAAACGCCCACGCTTATCGGCTGTTAATTTTTAAAGACCTAACCTGCAAGCCTTAGCTTCCAGATCCACCCCGCTGCAATCAGCGAAGCCTTGTATTGTAGCACAGCTTTTGCTGCACTTAAAACGTTTTCACGCTTTCTTCTCAACTCTTGCTAGCACCAGATCTACATCCAGTTGTTGCCTAGCAGCTCGCCGATCCTTGGACCTAGCGCGCTACTCTTTTAAGAGCAGAGAAGAAAACGTCCAGCTAGTTGCTGGACGTTTTCAGTATAAAAGCCTGACGATGACCTACTTTCACACGGGAATCCGCACTATCATCGGCGCGAAGTCGTTTCACTGTCCTGTTCGGGATGGGAAGGAGTGGTACCAACTTGCTATGGTCATCAGGCATAACTTTTTGCTTCTTGGCGGCTTTGCGCTGATCGGTCGATCAGGGCATTGCTGCTTTCGAAGCGAATTCATAGAGTCTTATCAGCTAAATTTGATTGCGCTTTGGGCATAACTGCAGTTGCAGTGTTTCTTTGCATGGGCCCCATCTAAGGCGGGGCCAATCAAAGTTATAGGGTCAAGCCGCACGAGCAATTAGTATTGGTTAGCTTAACGCATTGCTGCGCTTCCACACCCAACCTATCAACGTCCTGGTCTAGAACGACTCTTCAGGGGGGTCAAGCCCCCGGCAGATCTCATCTTGGAACGAGTTTCCCGCTTAGATGCTTTCAGCGGTTATCTCTTCCACACATAGCTACTCGGCAATGCCACTGGCGTGACAACCGATACACCAGAGGTGTGTCCACTCCGGTCCTCTCGTACTAGGAGCAGGCTTCCTCAAATCTGCAGCGCCCACGGAAGATAGGGACCAAACTGTCTCACGACGTTTTAAACCCAGCTCACGTACCTCTTTAAATGGCGAACAGCCATACCCTTGGGACCGACTACAGCCCCAGGATGAGATGAGCCGACATCGAGGTGCCAAACACCGCCGTCGATATGAACTCTTGGGCGGTATCAGCCTGTTATCCCCAGAGTACCTTTTATCCGTTGAGCGATGGCCCTTCCATACAGAACCACCGGATCACTATGTCCTGCTTTCGCATCTGCTCGACTTGTCAGTCTCGCAGTTAAGCACGCTTATGCCATTGCACTATCGTCACGATGTCCGACCGTAACTAGCGTACCTTCGAACTCCTCCGTTACGCTTTGGGAGGAGACCGCCCCAGTCAAACTGCCTACCATGCACTGTCCCCGATCCAGATAATGGACCAAGGTTAGAACCTCAAACACACCAGGGTGGTATTTCAACGTTGGCTCCATGAGAACTAGCATCCTCACTTCAAAGCCTCCCACCTATCCTACACAGATCTGTTCAAAGTCCAATACAAAGCTACAGTAAAGGTTCATGGGGTCTTTCCGTCTTTCCGCGGGGAGATTGCATCATCACAAACATTTCAACTTCGCTGAGTCTCAGGAGGAGACAGTGTGGCCATCGTTACGCCATTCGTGCAGGTCGGAACTTACCCGACAAGGAATTTCGCTACCTTAGGACCGTTATAGTTACGGCCGCCGTTTACTGGGACTTCAATCAAGAGCTTGCACCCCATCATTTAATCTTCCAGCACCGGGCAGGCGTCACACCCTATACGTCCACTTTCGTGTTTGCAGAGTGCTGTGTTTTTATTAAACAGTCGCAGCCACCTATTCTTTGCAACCCCGTTTAGCTCCATTTGTTCAACTTCACTTACTGAGGGCACACCTTCTCCCGAAGTTACGGTGTCAATTTGCCGAGTTCCTTCTCCTGAGTTCTCTCAAGCGCCTTAGAATACTCATCTCGCGCACCAGTGTCGGTTTGCGGTACGGTCGTGTGTAGCTGAAGCTTAGTGGCTTTTCCTGGAAGCTGGGTATCACTCACTTCGTCTGCAAGCAGACCCGTTATCACCCCTCATCTTAGCCCGGCGGATTTGCCTACCAGGCATGACTACAGGCTTGAACCAACATATCCAACAGTTGGCTGAGCTAACCTTCTTCGTCCCCACATCGCACTACACATCGGTACGGGAATATTGACCCGTTTCCCATCAGTTACGCATCTCTGCCTCACCTTAGGGGCCGACTTACTCTACGCCGATGAACGTTGCGTAGAAAACCTTGCGCTTACGGCGAGGGGGCTTTTCACCCCCTTTAACGCTACTCATGTCAGCATTCGCACTTCTGATACCTCCAGCATCCGTCTCCAGACACCTTCACAGGCTTACAGAACGCTCTCCTACCACGCACAGTAAACTGTGCATCCGCAGCTTCGGTAACTGGCTTAGCCCCGTTACATCTTCCGCGCAGGACGACTCGATCAGTGAGCTATTACGCTTTCTTTAAATGATGGCTGCTTCTAAGCCAACATCCTGACTGTTTTAGCCTTCCCACTTCGTTTCCCACTTAGCCCGTTTTAGGGACCTTAGCTGGCGGTCTGGGTTGTTTCCCTCTTGAGTCCGGACGTTAGCACCCGGTGCTCTGTCTCCCAAGCTGTACTCTGCGGTATTCGGAGTTTGCATAGGTTTGGTAAGTCGCCATGACCCCCTAGCCTAAACAGTGCTCTACCCCCGCAGGTAATACTTGAGGCACTACCTAAATAGTTTTCGGAGAGAACCAGCTATTTCCAAGTTTGTTTAGCCTTTCACCCCTATCCACAGCTCATCCCCTAGTTTTGCAACACTAGTGGGTTCGGACCTCCAGTACCTGTTACGGCACCTTCATCCTGGCCATGGATAGATCACTTGGTTTCGGGTCTACACCCAGCGACTTGTCGCCCTATTCGGACTCGATTTCTCTACGCCTTCCCTATTCGGTTAAGCTTGCCACTGAATGTAAGTCGCTGACCCATTATACAAAAGGTACGCAGTCACCCCTGGGGGCTCCTACTTTTTGTAAGCATGCGGTTTCAGGATCTATTTCACTCCCCTCCCGGGGTTCTTTTCGCCTTTCCCTCACGGTACTTGTTCACTATCGGTCGATGATGAGTATTTAGCCTTGGAGGATGGTCCCCCCATATTCAGACAGGGTTTCTCGTGCCCCGCCCTACTTGTCTCTAGCTTAGTACCACCACTGCGTTTTCACATACGGGGCTATCACCCACTATGGCCGGACTTTCCATTCCGTTTTGTTAACACAATGACTATCTCTAGACGGCTCTTCCGAATTCGCTCGCCACTACTATCGGAATCTCAGTTGATGTCTTTTCCTCTGGGTACTTAGATGTTTCAGTTCTCCAGGTTCGCTTCGACAACCTATGTATTCAGTTGCCGATACCTATTGCTAGGTGGGTTCCCCCATTCAGAAATCTCCGGATCAAAGTTTATTTGCCAACTCCCCGAAGCTTATCGCAGGCTATCACGTCTTTCGTCGCCTATCATCGCCAAGGCATCCACCACATGCTCTTAGTCACTTGACCCTATAACTTTGACATCTATCTCTAGATCTCAAGCAAAGAACCCAAGCAACTGCTTTGCGAGGTCTCTCACCTCGCGCGTTATGCCGTAAATTGAATATCTATCTTGCCAACCTATTGCTAAGTCAGCAGGCTTGTAGAATATTCGTCATTACTGAATAAAAATTGCTCACGCAAAGTTTCATTCGTTTTGACGCAATCAAATTGTTGCTGGTGGCACGGTCTGCACTAAACCTTTACGAATGTGCAGTTTCCACCAGCAACGCTGATTTTCGACTCTATGAATTTTTAAAGAACAGCCGTTTGATCCGGGAATCCGGAATCAACAACAAAACAGTCTCTTGCGAAACCGCTTTGGTGTTGAATGATAAGTTATCAGTAAAAGTATTGGTGGAGGATGACGGGATCGAACCGACGACCCCCTGCTTGCAAAGCAGGTGCTCTCCCAGCTGAGCTAATCCCCCTTTGATCATCTATAACCTGCGCATTGCGCGGCTTTAGTCAATCAATATGCCACCTGTTGGAAGTAATGGTGGGTCTAGTTGGGCTCGAACCAACGACCCCTGCGTTATCAACACAGTGCTCTAACCAGCTGAGCTACAGACCCATTCCAACGCCTTGCAGCTACTGCGTCTTGTGCGACTCAGTCTCTACACAGCCTTGGCTTGTGTTCCAACAACCGATAAGTGTGGGCGTTCAATCTTGATTGCTTAGTTTCCAGAAAGGAGGTGATCCAGCCGCACCTTCCGATACGGCTACCTTGTTACGACTTCACCCCAGTCACGAACCCCGCCGTGGTAAGCGCCCTCCTTGCGGTTAGGCTACCTACTTCTGGCGAGACCCGCTCCCATGGTGTGACGGGCGGTGTGTACAAGACCCGGGAACGTATTCACCGTGACATTCTGATCCACGATTACTAGCGATTCCGACTTCACGCAGTCGAGTTGCAGACTGCGATCCGGACTACGACTGGCTTTATGGGATTAGCTCCCCCTCGCGGGTTGGCAACCCTTTGTACCAGCCATTGTATGACGTGTGTAGCCCCACCTATAAGGGCCATGAGGACTTGACGTCATCCCCACCTTCCTCCGGTTTGTCACCGGCAGTCCCATTAGAGTGCCCAACTAAATGTAGCAACTAATGGCAAGGGTTGCGCTCGTTGCGGGACTTAACCCAACATCTCACGACACGAGCTGACGACAGCCATGCAGCACCTGTGTTACGGTTCTCTTTCGAGCACATGTCCATCTCTGGTCACTTCCGTACATGTCAAAGGTGGGTAAGGTTTTTCGCGTTGCATCGAATTAAACCACATCATCCACCGCTTGTGCGGGTCCCCGTCAATTCCTTTGAGTTTCAACCTTGCGGCCGTACTCCCCAGGCGGTCAACTTCACGCGTTAGCTTCGTTACTGAGAAAGTTAATTCCCAACAACCAGTTGACATCGTTTAGGGCGTGGACTACCAGGGTATCTAATCCTGTTTGCTCCCCACGCTTTCGTGCATGAGCGTCAGTACAGGTCCAGGGGATTGCCTTCGCCATCGGTGTTCCTCCGCATATCTACGCATTTCACTGCTACACGCGGAATTCCATCCCCCTCTACCGTACTCTAGCTATGCAGTCACAAAGGCAGTTCCCAGGTTGAGCCCGGGGATTTCACCTCTGTCTTACATAACCGCCTGCGCACGCTTTACGCCCAGTAATTCCGATTAACGCTTGCACCCTACGTATTACCGCGGCTGCTGGCACGTAGTTAGCCGGTGCTTATTCTTACGGTACCGTCATGGACCCTCTTTATTAGAAAGAGTCTTTTCGTTCCGTACAAAAGTAGTTTACAACCCGAGGGCCTTCATCCTACACGCGGCATTGCTGGATCAGGCTTTCGCCCATTGTCCAAAATTCCCCACTGCTGCCTCCCGTAGGAGTCTGGACCGTGTCTCAGTTCCAGTGTGGCTGGTCGTCCTCTCAGACCAGCTACAGATCGTCGGCTTGGTAAGCTTTTATCCCACCAACTACCTAATCTGCCATCAGCCGCTCTAGTAGCACAAGGTCTTGCGATCCCCTGCTTTCATCCTTAGATCTCATGCGGTATTAGCTACTCTTTCGAGTAGTTATCCCCCACTACTAGGCACGTTCCGATGTATTACTCACCCGTTCGCCACTCGTCAGCATCCGAAGACCTGTTACCGTTCGACTTGCATGTGTAAAGCATGCCGCCAGCGTTCAATCTGAGCCAGGATCAAACTCTATAGTTCGATCTTGAATTTAAAGTCTCTCGACTACTCACTCACTTGACGGAATAAAAAAGATCCTAAGATCTTACTCATTACTGTTTTTGTGAGCGCTTGTTTTGCTCCGAAGAACATATGGCAATCGCCACCAAACGCCCACGCTTATCGGCTGTTAATTTTTAAAGACCTAACCTGCAAGCCTTAGCTTCCAGATCCACCCCGCTGCAATCAGCGAAGCCTTGTATTGTAGCACAGCTTTTTGAACTGTTTGACAAAGTTTTCAGCGTTTCCGCTTCACCCCTTGCCAGCACCCCAAAAAAACAAACCTTGCGAACCGCCCTCTTTCGAGTCTGGCAGCTTTGCAAGGCATCGTGCTGTCGATAGACGCTATTGTATAGGCGTTTTCCCGAGGCGTCACGCAGTTGGCGAAAATTTCTGATTGAACAGCATCTCCATGACCTACATGTGACGATGCGAAGCTGGGGCAAGGAGGTGAAGGGATCCGATCCCCCTGCAACCGGGCTCCCCTTGGCGCGCACAGGATAATGGCGCCAACATGGCATTGATTACCTTATTGAACGCGCAGCTGGCCTTTGGCCACGTTGCCTTACTGGACCACGCAGACTTCGCCCTGGAGTCCCAGGAGCGGGTTGGCCTGATTGGCCGCAATGGCGCAGGCAAGTCCTCGCTGTTGAAGATTCTGGCAGGCATGGAGAAGGCCGATGACGGCAACCTCCAACTGCAGAACGGCATACGCATCGCCTATGTTGCCCAGGAACCCAACCTGAACCTGGAGCACACGGTGTTTGAAGCCGCCTCCCATGGGATGGCTGCGGTCTCCGCTGTGCGTGATCGCTATTTTGCGGCCGAGGATGGCGAAGACCTGGATGCGCTGCAATCCCAGATTGAGGCCTTTGATGCCTGGAACTGGGAGCAGCGCGTAGAAGAAACCTTGCAGCGCCTGCATTTGGATCCGCAGGCACTTGTCGGCAATCTGTCCGGCGGTGTGAAGAAGCGTGTGGCCCTGGCCCAGGCGCTGGTGCTGCGTCCCGATGTGCTGTTTCTTGATGAGCCCACCAACCACCTGGACCTGGACTCTATTGCCTGGCTGGAAGAGCTGCTCAAGGAATTCAAGGGCAGCATCATCACGATTACCCATGATCGCTCCTTTCTGGACGCGGTGGCAACCCGCATTGTGGAGCTGGACCGTGGCCAGCTGCGCAGCTACCCTGGCAACTTTGCCCAGTACGTGGTGCAAAAGCAGGAGCAGCTGGCACAAGAGTCGGTGATCAATGCCAAGGCGGATAAATTGTTGGCCCAGGAAGAGATTTGGATCCGTAAAGGTGTGGAAGCACGCCGCACCCGCAGCCAAAGCCGGATCGAACGGCTCAAGGTGATGCGGGGTGAGCATGCCGCACGGCGCACGGCCCAGGGCAGTGTCAAGATGGATATCGCATCCGGTACCGGCAATGGCTACCAGGGCAAGATCGTTGCCGAGCTGACTGACGTCAGCAAGAGTTTTGGCGATCGGACCATTGTGCGCAACTTCAGCACCACGGTGCTGCGCGGCGACAAGATCGGCCTGCTGGGCCCCAATGGCGCCGGCAAGACCACCTTGCTGAAGATGATTCTGGGCGAGCTGGCGGCCGATAGCGGCGATATCCGCCAAGGCGCCAATCTGCAGGTGGCCTATTTTGACCAGATGCGCGATGCGATCAATCTGGATGCGACCCTGGAAGACTTCATCAGCCCGGGCAGCGAATGGATCGAGATTGGCAACCAGCGCAAGCATGTCAAAAGCTACCTGAGCGATTTCCTGTTCTCACCGGCGCGTGCGCATTCCCCTGTGCGCTCCTTGTCGGGGGGCGAGCGCAACCGCTTGCTGCTGGCCCGTCTGTTCGCCCGCCCCGCCAATGTGCTGGTGCTGGACGAGCCGACCAATGACCTGGACATCGACACCTTGGACTTGCTGGAAGACTTGCTGCAGCAGTATGACGGCACCGTGTTCCTCGTCAGCCATGACCGGACCTTCATGGACAACGTGGTCACCAGCATCATCGCCGCCGAAGGCGATGGCCATTGGCGCGAATACGAAGGCTCGGTGCAGGACTGGCTGATCCAGTCGCGCCGTTCGCGCGAGATCGCCGAGCAGCGCGATGCCGCCCAGGCCAACAAACTCGCCAAAGACACCAAGGCCGCCGCAGCTGCACCCGCGCCAGCGCCAGCAGTGGCCGCAGCGCCTGCTGCCCAAGCCAAGCGCAAGCTCAGCTACAAAGACCAGCGCGATCTGGATTTGCTGCCCGCACGCATTGCGGAGTTGGAGACGGAGCAAAAGAGCATCCAGGCCAAGCTGGCCGACGGCAACCTCTTCACCAAGGACTATGGCCAGGCGATGCAGTTGCAGCAGCGCGATACGGTGATTGAAGGCGAACTGCTGGAAGCGCTGATGCGTTGGGAAGAACTGTCCAGCTGATGCTGCACCACCGCGTTGCGCCCGCCCGGGTTCAGCGCGGCATAGGTTCGGCTTGTGGAAACTCCGCGCGCACCCGCTGGTAGACGCGCCAGAAGCTGGCATCTTGCGTGCAGGCGTAGTTAATGCGCATGAGGGTAGAGGGCTTGCGGCTGGCATGGAACAGGCTACCGGGAGCGATCAGGTAGTTCTCATCCAGCATGCGCTGGGCCAGCACCTCGGTGTCCATGCCGGTCTCCACCCAGCCGAACATGCCGGCGGGCTCGGTGACAAACTGGCAGCCCGCCTCCAGTGCCAGCGGCACGCTGTGCTTGCGCGCCTGCACCAGGTGGCTGCGCATGCGCTCAATATGGCGCCGCAGCTGGCCGTTTTCCATGCACAGCGCCATCGCGCGCTCCATCATCGCCGGACTGGTCAAGGTGGACAGCAGCTTGGTGTCCAGCATGCGGTCCACTAAGTCGGGCGGCGCCACCATATAGCCCACGCGCCAGTTGGGCGCCAGAATCTTGGCAAAACCACTCACATAGATGCTGCGCTTGAGGCCATCGAGCACGCTGAGCCGGGTCGCATGCTCGGGCGCGATATGGCTGTAGGTGTCGTCCTCGACGATATAAAAGTTATAGGCCTGCGCCAGCTGCAACACCTGGTGGGCCGCTGCCGGGTGCAGGCTGTAGCTGGTGGGGTTGTGCAATACGCTGACGCTGACATAGAGCTTGGGCGCATGGGTTTCGCAGTAATGGCGCATGACGGCCAGATCGGGTCCATCGGGCCCGCGCGGCACCGGCAGCACCTGCATGCCCAGCGCCGCCAGCCGGGCAAACTCTACCGACCAACCAGGTTCTTCCACCATCACCGCATCGCCAGCCTTCAGCAGGGTGCGGCTGACAATATCCAAGGCCTGGGTCGCCCCCATGGTGGTCATCACCTGCTCGTAACCCACCGGCAAGCCCAGGCCCTTGAGCCGCTCGGCCAGCAGTTGGCGCAGCAGCTCATCGCCCATGGGCACGCCGTAGCTCCAATGCATGGCATGCAGCGCATCCGATCCCACTACCTTGCGCAAGGCAGATTGCAAAAACTGGTTCTGCAGCCATTCAGGTGGAAACATGCCCGCCCCCGGCTGCGGATGCGTGGCCTTGTGCATCATGCCGCGGATCAGCGAGGTGGCATTGATGCGGGCCGATGCAGCCGGCAAGGACAGCGATACCGCATCCTTCAAGGTTTTGCCTTGGGCTTCAGGCGCTGCCGGCGTGATGGGCACCGCCGCCTTGGCCACATAGTCGCGCACATAAAAACCGCGCTGCCGGCGGGCCTCCACCAAACCCTGGGCCTGCAGCAAATCATAGGCCGCCACCACCGTGTAGGGGCTCACGCTTTGCTGGGCGGCGCAGGCGCGCACTGAAGGCAGGCGTGCGCCCGCTGGCAAGAGGCGCGACCGGATGCGCTCGGCAAAGCGGGCGGCCAATTGCTCGGTGAGGGAATGGGTGGTGTCGCGGGTCAGCATGGCAGAAAGAAGGGGAGATGTACCGGCTTTGGCACCAATACAGTTCCTGGTATTGATTTTCTGTCTGTACTGTAACTGTATTGCTATGACCGCTACATTATTTTGAGCCAGCCTGCCGCAAAAGCCCAGACTGTCCCCGCTGCAACCGGACCGCCACTTCGGCCCGCCAGAATGCAGCGTCGGCAGTGCATGATCAGGCTCCCCAAGGGCAGTAGATACGAACACCATGACAACGACAATGACCGCCGTAGAGTTCAGTGCATTTCTGGTTCTGGCCACCGCCATGAGCTTCACCCCCGGGCCCAACACCACCATGGCCGCAGCCATGGGTGCCAACTGGGGGCTCAAACCCGCCATGCGTTTTGTATGGGGCGTACCGATTGGCTGGGGCGCCCTGCTGCTGCTCTGCGCCAGCGGCGTCGGTGCGCTGGTGATGGCCGTGCCCGCGCTCAAAGGCGCCATCAAGGCCGTCGGCATTGTTTACCTGGTCTGGCTGGCCTACAAGCTCAGCCGCAGCGGCCAACTGGCCGAGACCAAGAACGGCCATCTGCTCGGTTTTTGGCAGGCTGTGGGCTTGCAGTTTGTCAACGTCAAGGCCTGGTTGTTGGCGCTGGCCATTGTCGCGGGCTGGATTGTCGGCTTTCAGGATGCCTTAGCGCGCCTGGCCATCGTGCTGCCGGTGATGCTGTTCTTCGCTTTTGCCAGCAACTTTCTCTATGCCTCGGTCGGCGCGCTGCTGCGCAGCTGGCTGGCCCAGGGCCAGCGCTTGCTCTGGTTCAACCGGGCCATGGCGCTGATTCTGGTGCTGACGGCAATATGGATGATCAAGGCCTGAGCCAGCAGGTAACAAAGTCTGTGCCGCTGCCCACAAGCCCTCTACCCATCAGACAATCAAAGCCCCACCGGCAGGCCCAAGAACCCGCCTGCCCCTGCCAAGAAACATACAGGCCAAAAGCCTGCCGGCAGTAGCCGCCCGCCCTGTGCCATCCCAGGCGCCCGGCCACTGCCACCCTGACAACCCACGGTGGCCCTGCACGGCATCCACCCCGGCCCCGGCACTGTTGCCCCGGCTGCCATCAAAGAGATGAGGAAATGATGACGAACTGGACCTTGGCCAAACGCGCCGCCAGCATGAACCCCTCGGTGATCCGCGAGATCCTGAAAGTGACCGAGAAGCCCGGCATCATCAGCCTGGCTGGCGGCCTGCCGTCGCCCAAGACTTTTCCGATCAGCGCCTTCAAGGAAGCGGCGGACAAAGTACTGCTGCAAGACGGTGCTGCCGCCCTGCAATACGCCGCCAGCGAAGGCTATGCACCGCTGCGCGAATTCGTCGCCCAGCAACTGCCCTGGGATGTGAGCCCTGACCAGGTGTTGATCACCACCGGCTCCCAGCAAGGCCTGGACCTGATGGGCAAGATTTTGCTCGATGAAGGCAGCCGCTTGCTGGTGGAGACCCCCACCTACCTGGGCGCGTTGCAGGCCTTCTCGCCCCAGCAGCCCGACGTGGTGGGGGTGGACAGCGATGACCAGGGCGTGGTCCCAGACGACCTGGCGCGCAAGGCCGGCGAAGGCGCGCGCAAGGCACGCATGGTGTACCTGCTGCCCAACTTCCAAAACCCCACCGGGCGCAGCATGGACGAAGCCCGCCGCCAGGCCGTGGTGGACCAGCTCGCCACGCTCGGCATTCCGTTTCTGGAAGACAACCCCTATGGCGACCTGTGGTTTGACGAGGCACCGCCCGCTCCGCTGACGGCCCGCAATCCGGAGGGCGGCGTCTACCTGGGCTCGTTTTCTAAGGTGCTGGCACCCGGCCTGCGCCTGGGCTATGTGGTCGCACCCAAGGCCATCTACGCCAAACTGCTGCAGGCCAAGCAGGCGGCCGATCTGCACACCCCCACCTTCAACCAGCGCATGGTGGCCGAGGTGGTGCAAAACGGTTTTCTCGACCAGCATGTGCCCACCATCCGCGCGCTCTACAAAAAGCAGCGTGATGCGATGCTCGCTGCACTGACCGAGCATTTTGCAGGCCTGGATGTGCAGTGGACCACGCCCACCGGCGGCATGTTCCTGTGGCTGCGCATGCCCGAAGGCGTGGACACCGTTGCCATGCTGCCAGCCGCCGTCGAGCGCAATGTGGCCTATGTGCCAGGCAGCGCGTTCTATGCCAGCCAGCCGGACCACCGCACGATGCGCCTCTCGTTCGTGACTGCATCTGAAGCGCAGATCCACATCGGCATCAAGGCGCTGGCCGATACCGTGCGCTCCACCTTGGCCGCCCGGTAACCCTAGAAGCCAAAAAGCCAGGCGGCGCTATAAGTCGCCTGGCCACCGACCACCCTGGCCCCCGCCTTGCGCGGGGCCGCAAGCCAACACCAAGGATGAGACATGCTGAAAATCTGGGGCCGTATCAGCTCGATCAATGTGCGCAAGGCCGTCTGGGCGGCGCAAGAAGTGGGCGTGCCGTTTGAGCGCATCGATGCCGGCGGCACGTATGGCGGCACCCGCAGCGCCGAGTATCTGGCGCTGAACCCCAACGCGCTGGTGCCGGCGATGGCCGATGGCGAAGGCGCCATGGCGCTGCAGCTGTTTGAATCGAACGTGATTGTGCGCTACCTCTGCGCCCGCTACGCCCCCGGCGTGCTCTACCCCGCCGGCCTGGCCCAGCGCTTTGATGCCGAGCGCTGGATGGACTGGCAGCAAACGGCGATGAACCCTGCCGGGCGCGATGCCTTTATCCAGCAGATCCGCACCCCCGCAGAGCAGCGCGACCCGGCCAAGATTGCGGCATCCGTGGCCGCCATGCAGCCTTTGCTGCAGATGCTGGACCAGCAGCTTGCGCAGGGCCCTTACCTGCAAGGTGCGCAGTTCGGCATGGCCGACATTCCGCTGGGCTGCGAGCTGCACCGCTGGTGGGGCCTGCCCGACCAAGATGGCTCCCGCAGCCGCTACCCGCATGTGGCGCGCTGGTTTGCAGCGCTGCAGGCACGGCCCGCCGCCCAAGGCGTGCTGGACCTGGCCCTGAGCTGAACCCGCCCTCTTTTTCTGATTGATCCCAGGAGTTCCTATGCGCACACGGCGCTTCATGCAAGTCGACGTATTTTCTGAAGAGACCTATTGCGGCAATCCGCTGGCCGTGGTGCTGGATGGGGAAGGTCTAGACGATGCCGCGATGCAGCGCTTCGCCCGCTGGACCAACCTGTCCGAAACCACCTTTTTGCTGCCGCCTACACCCGAGGGCCATGCCCAGGGCGCGGACTACCGGGTGCGCATCTTCACCCCCGGCGGCGAACTGCCCTTTGCCGGCCACCCCACCCTGGGCAGTTGCCATGCCTGGTTGGCTGCAGGCGGCCAGCCCCAGCAGGCCGGCCGCATCGTGCAAGAGTGCGCCAAGGGCCTGGTGCCCTTGCAGCAAGAGGCGCAGACTGGCCGCCTCGCCTTTGCCGCACCGGCGCTGATCCGCAGCGATATTGCCGATGCAGAGCTGGCCCCTGTGCTCCAGGCCGCTGGCCTGCAGCCCAGCCAGGTGCTGGCTCGGCAAAAGCTCAACAACGGCCCCGTGTTTTGGGCCTTGTTGCTGGATGACCCTGACACCGTTCTGGCGCTGCAGCCCGACCTCAGCGCCCTGCATGGCCTGGGCATGGAGCTGGCGATTGCCGCCTTGCACCCGCAGGCCGGTAAGACCTTGATTGGCCGCGCCAGCCGCGAGGCCCGCGCCTTTGACGGCGCAGCAGCGCCAGCTGCACGCCCGCCCGAAGCGGATATCGAAGTGCGTGTCTGGTTCAGCACCGGTGCCAGCCTCAGCGAAGACCCCATCACCGGCAGCCTCAATGCCAGCCTGGCGCAGTGGCTGCTGGCCGATGGCCATCTGCAGGCGCCCTATGTTGCCAGCCAGGGCATCAACCTGGATCGCAGCGGCATCGTCAACATCGCGCAAGATGCCACCGGCCAGGTCTGGGTGGGTGGCCATGTCTCCGCCGGCATCCAGGGCGAGGTGCTGCTGTGAGCGGCGCCGGACTGGACCACCTGGTCGTCATGGCCGCCAGCCTGGAAGAAGGTGTGGCCTGGTGCGAAGCGACTTTGGGCCTGACGCCTGATACGGGCGGCCAGCATGCTTTTATGGGCACCCACAACCGCCTGCTGCGCACCAGCAGCCCGGCCTTTGCCAGCAGCTATCTGGAGATCATCGCCATCGACCCGCAAGGCCAGGCGCCCAGCAACCATCGCCGCTGGTTTGACATGGATGACCCGGCTCTGCAGGCCCAGGTGCGCAGCCAGGGCCCGCAGCTGACCCACTGGGTTGCACGCGCCAACGGCATCGCCCAGGCCACTGATGCGTTGCGGACGCTAGGCCATGCCGCTGGCACGCCCCAGGCCGCCAGCCGGCAAACACCCCGCGGGCTGCTGGCCTGGCAGATTGGGCTGCGCCCCGATGGCCAGCGCCTGCTCCAAGGCCTGCTGCCGACCTTGATCGAATGGGGGGACCAGCACCCAGCAGCCAACCTAGCCGACAAAGGCGTCACCCTGCAGCAGCTGCAGTTGCTGCACCCCGATGCCGATGCTCTGCAAACGGCGCTGCAAGCGCTGGGCCTGGATGGCAACCCGGCCTTGCAAGTAGCGCAGGCCAGCGCGCCTGCGCTGGTGGCGCATTTGCACACGCCCAGGGGGCCGGTGCAGCTGCGCAGCGCCCTTTGATCGACTCTTCAACGCTCCTCCTCTTTCTCAGCTATGCAAACCCCCTCCCTCCCCAGCCTCGCCGAGATCGAGGACGCCTCCCGCATCGTCTACCGTGATTTCCAGGCCACGCCGCAGTACCGCTGGCAGCTGCTGGGCGAGCGCCTGGGGGCGGAATGCTGGCTCAAGCACGAGAACCACACGCCGGTGGGGGCCTTCAAGATCCGTGGCGGTCTGTCTTACTTCGCGCAGATGGCAGCGCGCGGCACCCTGCCCGCCCAGGTGATCAGCGCCACGCGAGGAAACCACGGCCAGAGCATTGCCTGGGCCGCGCGCAGCCATGGCGTGCGCTGCACCATCGTCGTGCCCCATGGCAACTCGGTCGAAAAGAACATGGCGATGCGCTCGCTGGGCGCCGAGCTGATAGAGCACGGCGACGACTTCCAGGCCGCCCGCGAGCATGCGATCGCGCTGGCTGAGCAGACTGGTGCCCATATGGTGCCCAGCTACCACCCGGATCTGGTCAGCGGCGTCAGCACCTATTGGTGGGAATTTTTGCGCGCAGTGCCGCATTTGCAGACCGTCTATGTGCCGATTGGCCTGGGCTCGGGCGCCTGCTCGGCCATCGCAGCCAAGCTGGCCTTGCAGCACCCGGTGCGCATTGTGGGAGTGATCAGCACCGGCGCCACCACCTACCGCGACTCCATCGCCGCCGGTGAAGTGGTCGAAGCCGCCGTCAGCACCGATATTGCCGATGGCATGGCCGTGCGCCGCGCCGACCCACTGGCCCTCCCCGTGCTGCGCCAGCACTTGGACCGCCTGGTAGCGATCAGCGATGACGAGGTACGCACAGCGATGCGCTGTTTGTTCACCGACACCCACAATGTCGCCGAAGGTGCAGGTGCGGCTGCATTGGCAGCTGCGTTGCAAGAGCGCGAACTGATCGCCGGCCAGACCATTGGCCTGGCGTTGACGGGTGGCAATGTGGATGCGGCTGTGTTCAGCCAGGTGCTGGCCGGCTGATTCTCTGCCTGCAAGGCATCAGCGGGGTGTCACCGTCCACGCCAGCTGGTGAATCTCCTGCAGCAGCAAGGCCAGTTGCTGGGCCGCCGCTTCAACCACCGCCCGGCCTTTGTCTGCCGTGGCGCCAGCGGCATTGCCAACGGCGCCGCAAGGGTTGTAATCCTCCATCGCCCAGCCCATCTTGGCGCTCTTGCCATTGCCGACAATCGCAAAGCGCTGCGCCCGGTCCTGCGATGTGGAATGGAAACAGCCCGCCTGCGCCATGTCCACCTGCGCGGGCGCGAGATGCAGCATCATGGAGGTTTCCACCTCGCCGCCATGGATGCCAAAGCGGTGCTCCTCGGCGCTGAACAGGCCCGTCACCTCGGCCGGCAACGGCAGTCCCCCCCAGCTGCTGCTGTAGACCAGCATGCCATGGGCCATGCGCAGCTCGCGCGCAACGATATCCATCACCGCCACCTGCCCGCCATGGGTGTTGAACATCAGCAGCTTTCGGATGCCCGCACGCGCCACCGCCTGGCCCAGCGCCGTCCAGAGATCGATGATGAGCTTGGGCGGTAGGCTCAGGGTGCCGGGAAAGTTCAGGTGCTCGGTGCTGAGGCCAATGTTCTGCGCCGGCAGCACCAGCACCGGTACCTCAGCCGGCAACAGCGGCATGGCCGCCGCCACAATGCCTTCCAACAGAGTGGCATCCACCGATACCGGCAAATGCGGGCCATGCTGCTCCACCGCCCCCACCGGCAGCACTGCGACCGTGCTGGCCGCCAGGCCGCTGGTCTGCGCCTGGGCAAATTCGCGGGTGCTGATCTCTGCCCAGAATCGGGAAGACCAGGGGGCGACAGCAGGGTTTTCAGAGGCGGGCATGGGTATTCCAACAAACAGGCGGCACACCATGTGCCGGCGCAGCAGCTATCTTAGGTCATGCAGGCCAGCCTAAGAAACCTTGAGCCGGCGGTACAAGGTCTGCCGGCTGATGCCCAGCAGCTTGGCCGCCTGCGACACATTGCCTCGGCACTGCTGCAGCATCTGCGCGATGGCGGTGTGGGAGAGGGTTTTCAAATCGGTCGCCGGCAGGCTGGGTGGCTGCGCTTGCGCTGCCAAAGCGGCGACCGCCATCGGTGCGCCTTCGCGGTAGCGCAGCAGCTCCTGCGCCAGGTCGTCGGAGAGCTGGGACCAGCCAATGGTGTCTTCACCAGGCAGCAGCAGCGCCGATGCGGTCTGCAGCGCATTCGCATATTCGCGCAGATTGCCGGGCCAGGGGTAGTGCGCCATCGCAAAGGCCAGATCGGGGTGCAACCGCACCGATTGCCCGGGATTGAACTGGTCCAGCAAGCGGCGGGTGATCACCTCGCGGTCGCTGCGATCGCGTAGCGCAGGCAACTGCAAGGCCAGGCCATTGATGCGGTAGAACAGATCGGCCCGAAAGCGGCCCTGCGCCACGGCCTCGCGCAGCTGGTGGTGGGTGGCACAGACCAGCGCAAAGTCTAGCTGCTGGGCCTTGCCGCCCCCCAGCGGGGTGATGCTGCGCTCTTGCAGCACGCGCAGCAAGCGGGTTTGCAGCGCCAGCGGCATATCGCCGATCTCGTCGAGGAACAAGGTGCCGCCCTGGGCCTCGCGCAAGCGGCCTAGCTGGCCATCGCGCCGGGCGCCGGTAAAGGCTCCTGATTCATAGCCAAACAGCTCGGCCTCGATCAAATGCTCTGGAATCGCCGCGCAGTTGATGGCGACAAAAGGCCCGGCATGGCGTGCGCTGCTGTCGTGCAGCGCGCGCGCAAACAACTCCTTGCCGACGCCCGATTCGCCCTGCACCAGCAAGGCAATGCCCTTGCCCAGGGTGCGTCGGCCGCGCTCTGCGGCTGCGCGCCAGGCCAGGTCGCCGGTATCCAGCTGGGCCAGCGCATCGGGCGCCAGTTGTGGGGGCACGGCGGGCAGTTGCGCACGTCCCGCGCGATCGCTGGGCAACGCCGCTTGCGTAGCAGTTGCCGATGTGGCTTGCGCCCCCGAAGGCAGCACCAGGCGTGCAAACACGCTGCGGCCGGTGTGCAAGGCCGCCAGATGCAGGCGCTCGGTCTGGGTGTGGCCCCGGGCCAGCCAGTCGCGCAGCGGCATGGCGCTGATGTCGTCCCAGTGCAGATGGCCCCAGTCAGCGGCGGCGATCTTGAGGCTTTGCATGGCCGCGCGGTTGCCGCCCAGCAGCAAGCCATCCGGCGCCAGCGCCAAAATGCCTTCGGCAGCGGTGCCCACCCCTTCGGCCTGGGTGTGGAAATGCATGCGCCAGTCGCGCTGGTGGCGTGCCAGCAGCCAGCGGTTTTCGATCATGCGGGCAGCGGTGGTGGCCAGGCCCAAGGTATGGGCCTGGGCCAGGCGCTGGTCGCCCGAGATATCGAGCACACCCAGCAACTGGCCCTGGGCGCTGAAGATGGGCGAGGCCGCGCAGTTCAAAAAGCTGTTGGCCTCCAGAAAATGCTCGGCGCCTTCGACGCGCAGCGGTGTGGCCTCTACCAGCGCCGTACCGATCGCATTGGTGCCGCGCGCCTCTTCGGTCCAGATCGCGCCACTGCGCAGCGCCACCCGCTCGGCCTTGTTCAGAAACGGTGCATCGCCCAAGGTGTGCAGCAAGGTGCTTTGGGCATTGGCCAGGATCACCATGCTATGGCTGTCCTGGATCTGCTCGAACACATAGTCCATCACCGGCCGGGCAATGGCCAGCAGGTCTTCGCTGCGGGTGAGCACCTGGCGCATTTCGGTGCCCGTCAGCGGATCGCCGCCAGAGACACGGCCCACCGGCTGCACCCCTGCGCGCAGGCTGCGCTGCCAGGAGCTGGCAATGCGCGCCTGCACCGCCCCCGGCGGGCATTCACCATGTGCCAGCAAATGCACCCGTGCCTGGCGCAGCACCTGAGAGGTGATCTGGGGATCCATGTTGTCTCCTTGCAAGCCTGTCTGCGCAGGCCCATGGGAACAGTATAGGAAGGCGGCCGCGCGGGGTGGCCGCGAATAGCCATGACGCTGTCCGACTGTTCCAGATTGGAACACTTGCACTGTCCAGCGCTGTTCCAACGTGCCCGGCAGTACACTACCGATCCCAATCAAATCAAACACTTGGCGCACTACACAGCATGGCACGCATCTTGATATATCTGGTGTGACTCGTGCCCTACCGGCTTGCCAGCGGCGCGAATCAGTTTGAGCCATCCCTATTCAAGGAGACAAACCATGCAATACGTATTTCCCGGCCAATCGGGCGCCAAGATCAGCTACAAAAAGCAGTACAACAACTTCATCGGCGGCCAGTGGAAGGCGCCGGTCAAGGGCCAGTACTTTGATGTGATCTCGCCGATCAACGGCCAGGTCTACACCCAGGCCGCCCGCTCGACCGCAGAGGACGTGGAGCTGGCACTGGATGCCGCCCATGCAGCGGCCGATGTCTGGGGCAAGGCCTCCGCCACCGAACGCTCCAACGTGCTGCTGAAAATCGCCGACCGCATCGATGCCAATACCGAGCTGCTGGCCTACGCCGAGACCGTGGACAACGGCAAGGCCATCCGCGAAACGCTCAATGCCGACATTCCGCTGTCGGCCGACCACTTCCGCTACTTTGCCGGCGCGCTGCGGGCGCAAGAAGGCGGCCTCAGCGAGATCGACAACACGACGGTGGCCTACCACTACCATGAGCCGCTGGGTGTGGTCGGCCAGATCATTCCCTGGAACTTCCCCATCCTGATGGCCGCCTGGAAGCTGGCACCGGCCATTGCCGCCGGCAACTGCGTGGTGCTCAAGCCTGCAGAATCCACCCCCATCAGCCTGCTGATCCTCATCGAGCTGATCGAGGACCTGCTGCCCCCGGGCGTGCTCAACGTGGTCAATGGCTTTGGCCGCGAGGCCGGCATGCCGCTGGCCAACAGCAAGCGCATCGCCAAGATTGCGTTTACCGGCTCGACCAGCACGGGCCGCGTCATTGCCCAGGCTGCCGCCAACAACCTGATTCCCGCCACCCTGGAGCTGGGTGGTAAGTCGCCCAATGTGTTCTTCGCCGATGTGATGGACCACGACGACGCCTTCCTCGACAAGGCGATCGAAGGCCTGGTGCTGTTCGCCTTCAACCAGGGCGAGGTCTGCACCTGCCCGAGCCGGGCACTGATCCATGAATCCATCTACGACCGCTTCATGGAAAAGGTGCTCAAGCGCATTGCCGCCATCAAGCACGGCAACCCGCTGGACACCGACAGCATGATGGGCGCACAGGCCAGCAAGGAACAGCTGATCAAGATCAGCAGCTACCTGGACCTGGGTCGCCAGGAGGGCGCCGAGGTGCTGATTGGCGGCGCCGAAGCCAAGCTCGGTGGTGATCTGGCAGGCGGCTACTATGTGCAGCCCACGGTGTTCAAGGGCCACAACAAGATGCGCATCTTCCAGGAAGAGATATTTGGCCCGGTGCTTGCTGTCACCACCTTCAAGACCGAGGAAGAAGCACTGGAGCTGGCCAACGACACCTTGTACGGCCTGGGCGCCGGGGTGTGGACGCGCAACGGCAACCTGGCCTACCGCATGGGCCGCGCCATCAAGGCCGGCCGCGTGTGGACCAACTGCTACCACCACTACCCCGCCCATGCCGCCTTTGGTGGCTACAAAGAATCGGGCATTGGCCGTGAGAACCACAAGATGATGCTGAACCACTACCAGCAAACCAAGAACCTGCTGGTGTCCTACTCCGAAAACAAGCTGGGCTTCTTCTAATAGAACGGTGTGCAAGGCGGTGTGCCCGGCCCCCACTGCAGCCGCAGGAGGGGCTGGGGCCACGCACGCCGCCTGTGCAACTCCCTATCCCGGCAGGAGCCGCCAAGGCCCGCCTGCCATCACCGGAGACAGCATGATGGTTGTGGAAAAAGTGGTGGCCACGCCGGCCGCGCAAGCGCTGATTGCCTTGCTCAAAGACAAACATGGCCCCGGTCTGATGTTTCACCAATCTGGCGGCTGCTGCGACAACAGCGCCGCCAACTGCTACCTGATAGGTGAGCTGACCATTGGCCAGGGCGATGTCTACCTGGGCGACATTGGCGGCTGCGCGTTTTACATGAGCACCTCCCAGTACACCTACTGGAAGCACACCCAGCTCATCATCGATGTGATCGACACCCACGGTGGCGGCACTTTCTCGCTCGAAGGCCCCGAGGGCAAGGCCTTTCATACCCGCTCCCGCGTGTTCAGCGACGAGGAACTGGCGGCGCTGCAGCAACAGGATGCAGCGGCCAATGCAAACAATGCGCAGTCCTAGGCCAGCGCAAGCGCCGCACCTACTGCACAACATTGGTGCATTTATAGATATTTATCTTAATATTCAATCACTTAACCAATAACCATGGGAGCAGCTTGGTGAAATTGCTGCAATGCAGCATTCGTCAAAGCTTTCTACAATTTCCTCAGTTTCAACCCACCGGGGAATGCCCATGACTGCAAGACACACGACCCAAGCCAAGGTCCAGAATCTGGCCACCAAAAGCTTGGAGCTCAGCTTGGCTGCTCCCCAAGTGGTTGCACAACGGGTAGGCCGCATGATGCTGGCGGGCAGCCAACCATCGGCCCGCGACCAGCAGGAGTTCTACCGCATGGGCAACGAAAAGGTGACGGCCTTCTACGAGTCCTGGATCGGCATGTGGACCCAGGCCTGCACGTCCTACTGGCAAACCGCTGCCAGCCTGTGCACAACCCCCAACCTGTTGGCCCCCACCACCAGCAACCCGCTTGCGGCATTCGGCGTCGGCAAGGCCACCTCGCGCATGGTCAGCCAGCAGGTACAAGCAGTCACCGATGTACTCAATGCCGGCATCTCGCCCGTGCATGCCAAGGCGGTGCGCAATGCCAAGCGGCTGTCGCGCATCAGCAAGCGCTAAACAAGCACGGGCGTCAATCCTGCGCCTGATTGCGCTGTAGTGCCCACATGTTGGCATAGCGAGCGCCCAGCGCCAGCAACTGCGCATGCGTGCCGCGCTCCACAATGCGGCCGGCATCCATCACCAAAATCTCATGCGCGTCCACCACGGTAGACAGGCGGTGGGCGATCACTAACGTGGTTTTGCCCTGGGCCGCCTTTTGCAGCTCCAGCTGGATGGCGCGTTCGTTGGCGGAATCCAGCGCGGAGGTGGCCTCATCAAAGATCAGGATTGGCGGATTCTTCAGCAGGGTGCGGGCAATGGCCACGCGCTGCTTTTCACCGCCTGACAGTTTGAGGCCGCGCTCGCCCACGCGGGTGGCATAGCCTTCGGGAGAGGCAGCAATCATTGTGTGGATGCGCGCGGCCTGTGCGGCCTGTTCCACCTCCTCTTGCGTGGCACCGGGCCGGCCATAGGCGATGTTGTAGGCGACGGTGTCGTTGAACAGCACGGTGTCCTGGGGCACGATGCCGATAGCGCGGCGCAGGCTGTCCTGCGTCAGATCGCGGATGTCCTGGCCCGCAATGCGGATGGCGCCAGCCTGCACATCGTAAAAACGGAAGATCAGCCGTGCCAAGGTAGATTTGCCTGCGCCAGAGGGGCCCACGACGGCAACCTTCTTGCCAGCGGGCACAACAAAGCTCAGACCCTGCAGAATGGGGCGGCCGGGGTGGTAGGCAAAGTGCACATCGTCAAAACGCAGCTCAGGCTCGGCCTGCAGCGCCAGTGGCTGGGCGCCGGGTGCATCGGCCACCTCGCGCTGCTGGTCCATCAGTACAAACATGCGGTCCAGGTCGGTCAGGCTTTGCTTGATCTCGCGGTACAAGGTGCCCAGAAAATTGAGCGGAATGTAGAGCTGGATCATGAAGGCATTGATCATCACCAGATCGCCCAGGCTCAGTCGCCCGTCAACAACCCCCTGGGTGGCGCGCCAGAGCATGGCGACCAAGGCCACTGCAATGATCAGCTGTTGCCCGCTGTTGAGCAGGCTCAGGCTGCTTTGGCTTTTGAGGCGCGACAGGCGCAGTTTTTCCAGATCCCCGTCATAGCGCTGGGCCTCAAAGCCTTCGTTGTTAAAGTATTTGACGGTCTCGTAGTTCAAGAGCGAATCAATCGCCTTGCTGTGCGCCGCGGAGTCGATCAGGTTGGCCTCACGCCGGAAATGCGTGCGCCACTGGGTGACCACCACGGTGAAGCTCATATAAACCGTGAGCGCCACGATGGTGATGATGGCAAACCAGATGTCGAACTGCACGGCCAGAATGCCCAGCACCAGCGCCAGCTCGATCAAGGTGGGCACGACGCTGTAGAGCGAGTACGAGATGAGGGACTCCACGCCTTTGACGCCGCGCTCGATATCGCGGGTCATGCCGCCCGTCTGGCGCTCCAGGTGGGAGCGCAGGCTCATCGCATGCAGATGCTCAAAGGTCTGCAGCGCAATCGCGCGCGCGGCGCCCTGCGTGGCCTTGGAGAACACCAGCTCACGCAGCTCCCCAAACACCGAGGTCAAGAGGCGCAGGCCGCCATAGGCCAGCAGCAGGCCCATCGGTACCACCAGCAAGGCCTGCGGGTTGCCGGGGCGGATGTCGAGCGCATCGACCACATGTTTGAGCAGCACCGGCACCCCGACATTGGCCACCTTGGCGCCCACCATCAGCAGCAGTGCGGCCAGCACCCGCCATTTGTAGGTCCAGAGGTAGGGCAGCAGCCGCTTCAAGGTACGGCCGTCGCCAGCGGTCAGGGGTTTTCCATCGTTGGAGCTAGGGCTTGTGGCGGCAGGCGCCTCGGCAAAACGTCGCATGGGAGACAATTGTGGGTTTGTTATAGACCCCGATTGTGCCCATGAATACCCCCCGTACCGCATCCGACGAACTGCCCCAGGACAAAGAGCTGGTTTTGCGTGTTGTGCCCATGCCTGCCGACTGCAATGCCAATGGCGATATTTTTGGCGGCTGGGTCATGTCGCAGGTGGATTTGGGCGGCTCGGTGCTGCCGCTACGCCATTCGCGGGGCCGCACCGTCACTGTGGCGGTCAATGAATTCATTTTCAAGCAGCCGGTGCGCGTGGGCGATATCTTGTCGTTCTACGCCAAGCTGGTCAAGGTGGGCACCACCTCGATGACGGTCGAGGTCGAGGTATATGCCGAACGCCTGTCCAAGCAGGGCCAGTTCTTCAAGGTAACGCAGGCCACCTTGACCTATGTCGCCATCGACGAGGAAGGCCATCCCCGCACGGTACCGCCGCTGCCGGTCTGATCGGCCAACGGTAAGCGCTGAAGCCCAGAAACACCAAAGCCGCTGCAACGCAAGATCTGCGCTGCAGCGGCTTTTTCACAAGCGGGAGGCCGGGGCCTCAGCGGCTCAAGCCAGGCTCTCGGCGGGCTTTTCCGTCTTGCTAGCAGCCGGGGTGCTGGTACTCGCAGCCACGGGCTTGCGGGTGCTGTTGGAGCATTCGATCTCACCGGTCAGCTGGCCGCCTTCTTCGATGATGACCTTGCCGTAGCGGATCTTGCCGTGGACGCGGCCGGTGCCAAAAATTACCAGCTTGTCGCGCACCGTCAGGTTGCCTTCGAACTCGCCATGAATCTCGGCGATGTCGATTTCTGCGGAACCCCGAAAGGCGCCATCAGCAGTGATCTGGATCACACGGGAGTCCATCGTGGCCTCGACCGTGCCTTCCACCACCAGGGTGTCGCAATCGGTGATCTCGACGCCCTTGAGCTTGATATTCGGGCCAACCGTCAGTTTGCTGCCGGTGCCGGCGGTGGTATCAGGGGTCACGGTGCTGGTATAGGAAGAGGTAGGGGAAGGGTTGCTGGGCTCATCGGCCTTGTGGCCGCTCAGGTTGCCGCCGAGCACGGAGCTGGCGGAACCTGCAGCGGTGCTGGGCAGGGTGCTGCCCGATGTACTGGAGGCATTGCCTCCCATGAACTTGGAGGCGGAAGCGTCATTGTCACGGCGCCCGCCGAAAAAAGGGTTTTGTACAGCCATCGGTTCTCCTTGTGAAAAGCTTCTACATGCTATTCAATTTATAGCTAGGGTGTTCACAAAATTTGACACTAGTCGTAACAGCAGGCAACTATGGCGGCCTTTCCTATCAATACTTTCATAGGTCGGACAAATCTCACATTTCCCAACATCCGATCTGGCCCCCAGCCCGCATCAGGACACGATGTAGGCGGCTGTGGCGGTGGCCAGCACCTGGCCGCTGCTGTCGCAAAAATCCGAGCGCGTGGTGGCCACCCGCGAGCCTAGCCGCAGCACTCGGGCCTGCAATCCAAAAGGTCCTTGGGTGCCGGGACGCAGATAGTCCACCCGCAAATCAATGGTGCCCAGCTTGGCAAAACGCATCAGGCGCTGCATCACCGGCTCCCCCGCATGCTTGGCGCCGGAGGCCGCCATCACCGCGATACCGCCCAGCGCGTCCAGGCTGGCACTGATGACGCCGCCATGCACCCGCTGCAATCCAAAATGGCCGATCAGCTCGTCGCGCATCTCCAAGCTCGCCCAGACCGCATCGTCCTGCACCGCCTGGAGCTTGAGACCCAGCAGTTTGTTGAAGACGATGCGTTCTTCAAAGATATCGCGCAGGCCTTCGACATAGGCGTTATCCAGACCTTGCATAGAGACATAGGCTGGTGCTTCAAGCTGCGGCGTGGGCAAGGTGGCGGTGCTCATCCACAAGAGTATGCAGTCAAGCGCCCTGCACGGCAATCGCAGATTCTGCTGGGATGCCGCCACGCCATGCGCTAGACTGCGCGCAAATGCAGCCCATCTATGCCTGAAAACCTGCCCCCCGCTCCGCCCACCGCCCGCACCGCGCCTCGGCCGCCCTTGCGCCTGAGCTGTGTGGTGCCCGCCTATAACGAAGCCAGCAACCTGGAAGCCTTTTTGCCCGCGCTGTATGAGACGGTGCGCGCGCTCTCAGTGGACTGCGAGATTGTGCTGGTCAACGACGGCAGCAAGGACGCGACCGACGAAGTAGCCGAGCGCTTGGGCCAGCAGCTGCCGCTGCACTACATCCAGCTGGCGCGTAATTTTGGCAAGGAAGCGGCGATGACGGCAGGGCTGGACTATGCACGCGGCAATGCCGTGCTGTTGATCGATGCCGACTTCCAGCATCCGCTGCCTTTGATTGCCGAGATGGTGCAGCTGTGGCAGAGCGGCTATGACATGGTCTACGGCGTGATCGCCGACCGCGCTGGCGAGGCCAAGGCCAAGCGCTGGGGCACCTGGCTGTTCTATTACTTGATGAACCGCGACAACGCCGTGCATATCCCGGAGAATGCCGGCGATTTCCGGCTGATGGACCGCAAGGTGGTGGATGCGCTGCGCCAGCTGCCCGAGCGCAACCGCTTTATGAAGGGCCTGTACGCCTGGGTCGGCTTCAAGAGCGTGGCCCTGCCCTTTGTGCCCGACAGCCGGCGCAGCGGCCAGTCCAGCTTCAACTTCACCCGGCTGTTTGGCCTGGCGTTCCAGGGGCTGACCTCGTTCACCACCTTGCCGCTGCGCATCTGGAGCCTGGTGGGCTTTTGCATTTCGGTGATGGCCATCATCTACGGCATCTACATCACCATCGAGACCATCGTGCTGGACAACCCCATCGACGGATGGCCGACCTTGGCGGCCGGCCTGATGCTGTTTTCCGGCGTGCAGCTGATGTCCATCGGCATGCTGGGCGAGTACATCGGCCGCATTTACGACGAGGTCAAGCGCCGGCCTTTGTATATCGTCGCGCAGAACGACGACCACAGCACGGTGAGCAGCGAGCTGGCGACACCCGCACTGGTCCCCGCATCTGCCACCGCGCCCGCCCCTGTGGCCCCCATGCCGCCGGAGTCCTGAACTTGCTGATCCCTGCTGTGGCCGAGCGCCTGCGCAGACTGCCGCAAGGTCTGCAGTTCATCGCCGTGGGCGGCTCAGCCGCTGCCACGCATTTGATGGTGGTGCTGCTGCTGGTGGGCGGCGCAGGCATGGCGCCGTTGCTGGCCAATGTGCTGGCTTTTCTGGTCGCCTTTGTCGTCAGCTACAGCGGCCACGCCTGGCTGACCTTTGCCGATAAAAAGGCGCCGCATGCCCAGGCGTTGCCGCGCTTCTTTCTGGTCGCCTGCAGCTCCTTCGCCCTCAATGAACTGCTGTACTACCTGGCCCTGCACCAGCTGCACTGGCACTATGCCTGGAGCCTGGTCGCGGTGCTGGTGGTCGTGGCGGTATTCACCTTTGTCGCAGCCAAGTGCTGGGCCTTTGCCCATGCTGCGCCGCACTGAGCACCATGAAGAACATCACCCTCTGCGCCGATGATTTCGCGCTGCACCCGGCGGTTGATGCCGCCGTGCTGGAGCTGGCAGCACTGGGCCGCCTGTCTGCTACCAGCTGCATGACCACGGCCCCGGGCTGGCGCAATGCGGCGCGGGCCTTGCCCGCAGTGCGTGGCCAGCTGGACCTGGGCCTGCATTTCAACCTGACCGAAGGCCATGGCGTGGCGCCCGATACCGCCATCACGCGCATTCTCAGCCAGGCCTATTCCGCCCGGCTGTCTGCCGCTGCGCTGCGCGACGCCTGGCGCCGCCAGCTCGATGCCTTTGAGGATGCGCTGGGCATGCCGCCCGTCTATGTGGATGGCCACCAGCATGTGCACCAGCTGCCCGGCGTGCGCAAAGCGATGCTGGCCGAGCTCAGCGCCCGCTATGGCGCGGCCGCCCGGCAGATCTGGATCCGCTCCACCGCCCCCGCAGGCGCTTTGCGCTGGCAGGCCAAATCGGCCACGATTGCGCTCCTGGGTGGCTACCGCTTGAGCCACCAGCTGCAGCGCCAGCAATGGGCAACGAACCAGGGCTTTGCGGGAGTCTATGGTTTTGATGCGCCGACGGAGGCCGCCTATGGCGACCTGATGGCGCAATGGCTGGCTGAATGCCAAGACGGCAGCCTCTTGATGTGCCACCCGGCACAAACGCCAATGCCGGAGGACGCGATTGGTCAGCAACGCCCGGTGGAATGGGCCTATCTGCGCTCGCCAGCGTTTGGCGAGCTGCTGGCAGCGCAGGGCTGCCGCATTGGCAAGCTGGCGCCTGCCAAGGGCGCCTGAACAGCGCTTACAGACCGCTGAAGTTGGGCTTGCGCTTTTCCATAAAGGCCTGCATTGCCTCCTTGGCAGCGGGCTGCTGCAGCAGATCGGCAAATACACGGCCTTCTTCGGCGATGCGCGACTGCACGGCGGCCATCTGGCCGCTCTTGAGCAGGCGCTTGCTGGCCATCAAGGATGCCAGCGGCTTGGCCGCCAGTTTGGCGGCTTGCGCCTGGGCAATGGTGTTGCATTCGGTCGGTGGCACCACGCGGTTGACCAGCCCCACTTCCAATGCCGCCTCGGCCATAAAGGGGTCGCCGAGCAGCAAGGCCTCGGAGGCACGCTGGTGGCCCATCAGCTGGGGCAGCAGCAGGCTGGATGCGCCTTCAGGGCAAAAGCCCAGGTTCACGAAAGGCAAGGAGAACATCGCGTTGTCACCGGCGTAGACCAGATCGCAGTGCAGCAGCATCGTCGTGCCAATGCCCACGGCCGGGCCGCAGACGGCCGCAACGATGGGCTTGGGGAAGGTCGCCAGCGCCTGCAGAAACTGGAACGGCGGCGCATTCTCATCGGGCTTGGGGCCGTGGAGAAAATCGCCCAGGTCGTTGCCAGCGGTGAACACCGAGGCATCGCCCTGGAACAGCACCACGCGCACCTCGGTGCTGCCGGCAGCCTGCTCCAGAATGCCTGCCAAGGCCAGGTACATCGCGCCGGTCAGCGAGTTCTTCTTAGCCACCCGGTTGAAGGTGATGGTGCAGATGCCCGCTTCGGCCAGCACCCGGATATCGTCGCAGGAGGATTGGATCGTCATAACAGTCTCTCAAAAAAGGGGTCGGTGCGGGCCCAGGCCTTTGCTAGGGCGCGCAGCGAAGACGCTGGCATGCTAACCGGATTTGGCGCGCTTTATTCCTTGTAGTAGACCAGCTGGTGGCTGGTGGCCAGCAAAACGCCTTGGGGTGACCAGATCTGCGCGGTCTGGTCAAAAAAACCATCTCTGAAGCCCTGGCCTTGCGCCTGCGCCAACACGGGCTGGGTACCGACCGCGGTCAATTGCTCGGCACTGGCATGCACATAGACCGTTAGGGACACGGTGCCCACCGGCACGCGCTTGGCGCGCCGCAACCAGATGCGGGGAAAGAACACATCGCACAGGGAGGTCAGCGCCGGCACATCCAGCGGGCGCGGCGGCTCATCGCTGACCCACATGCGGGTGAGGCTGGGGCTGGTCGCGCCATCCCACTCCGTCGGGTAGCCCCCCAGCAGCGGGCGGATGCTGTAGCGGTTCAGCCATTCCACGCGGAAGTCAGTGGTATAGCGCTCCACCGCATTGGCGGGTGGCACTTCGGGCATGGCGTATTCATCGTCCGACCACGTATCACGCGCCAGTGCCGTCATCGCCGTCGCCGTGGTCGTCGTGGACCACTGGCCTTGCGCATCCTGCTCGCGCAGGGTGATGATCCAGTGCTGGGTGCTGCGGTTGGTGCGGGCCGGGATGGCTTCGATCACATAAGGTCGCTCGCCCACGGCACCCGCGTAGTTCACGGTAATCGCCACCAGCTCCCCCAGGCGCTGCGGATGCTGCAGCACGGCCTGGGCCACTTGGGCAGCTGTGATACCGCCATACGGCCCGACCATGTTCCAGTAGTCCTTACTGGCCTGCGCGGCGTACTGGTTTTGACCTGCGGGCTCCAGCGCCATGGCACGGTCAAAGGCGTGGGGTTCGCTGTGGGTGGAGAGTTCACTCATTCGGACATCTTTCGCAGAAATTTTTGAATCCACTGAAAATGCCATATTCCCGTACCAAGCCTTTCAAGACCGGTATTGCAGTTGCATTTTCTGCCACCCAACAGTAACAGGCCACGGTATCTGCTGCAGCCTTGTGGGCGACAGATGCCGTGGCCTGCGACGGTTTATACGCGCTCCAAAATACCGGCCACGCCCTGCCCCATGCCCACGCACATGGTCACCATGCCGTACTTGAGCTTGTTGCGCTGCAGCGCATGCACGACGGTAGCGGCGCGGATGGCGCCGGTGGCGCCCAGCGGGTGGCCCAATGCAATCGCGCCGCCCATGGGGTTGACCTTGGCGGGGTCCATGCCCAGCTGCTGCATGACGGCCAGCGACTGCGCGGCAAAGGCCTCGTTCAGCTCAATCCAGTCCATGTCCTGCAAGGACAGTCCGGCATGGCGCAGGGCGACCGGGATCGCCTCAATCGGGCCGATACCCATGATTTCGGGCGGCACGCCCTTGCTGGCATAGCCGACAAAGCGCGCCAGCGGCGTCAGGTTAAAGCGCTTGAGCGCCGCCTCGCTCACCACAAGCAGCGCACCGGCGCCATCACTGGTCTGCGAGCTGTTGCCGGCAGTGACCGAGCCGCGCGCTGCAAACACGGTGCGCAGCTTGGCCAGGCCTTCGATCGACGTGTCAGGGCGTGGGCCTTCATCAAGGCTGATGGTGCGCGAGCTGCTCACCGCCTCGCCCCGGCCGATATCTACGCTCCGGTCGGTCACGGTGATGGGCGTGATCTCGTCGGAAAAATAGCCCGCCTGCTGCGCCGCCAGCGCACGCTGGTGTGATTGCAGTGCAAAGGCATCCTGGGCATCGCGGCTGACCTTCCAGCGCTGGGCGACTTTCTCTGCCGTCAGGCCCATGCCGTAGGCAATGCCGACATCGCCTTCGCGCTCAAAGATGGACGGAGACAGCGACGGCGAGTTGCCCATCATCGGCACCATGCTCATGCTCTCGACACCGGCGGCGATCATCACATCGGCCTCCCCCACGCGGATGCGGTCGGCGGCCATCTGCAGCGCAGTCAGGCCTGATGCGCAGAAGCGGTTGACTGTGACCCCGCCCACCCCCACCGGCAGTCCTGCCAGCACCGCACTGATACGCGCCACGTTCAAGCCCTGCTGGGCTTCGGGGATCGCGCAGCCGCAGACCACATCCTCAATCGCCTGCGGATCCAGCCCCGGCGCCTGCGCCAGCACGGCCTTCATCGTGGTGGCCAGCAGATCATCGGGCCGCATATTGCGCAGATAGCCTTTGTGCGACTTGCCAATCGGCGTGCGCGTCGCCGCAACGATGTAGGCGTCTTGAACTTGTTTACTCATGATGACTAATCCTCGGTGTTCACCTCCCTCTCCCGCAAGCGGGAGAGGGCCGGGGTGAGGGCCTGCAGCACATGCGCAAGCACCTCATTCGTTTGTTGTACAACCTCGTGGTTCCAAAACCGCAGCACCCGCAAGCCTTGCTGCTGCAACCAGGCACTGCGCTGTTCGTCATAGGCTTGCGCCTGCGGATCGGCATGCTGGCCGCCATCGATCTCAACCACCAAGTTGTGCTCCAGGCAGACAAAATCCAGGATGTACGGGCCTAGCGGATGCTGTCTGCGGAACTTGGCGCCTGCCAGTTGGCGGTTGCGAAGGTGGCGCCATAGGAGTTGTTCTGCAGTGGTGGGGGATTGGCGCAGGGCGCGTGCGTTTTGTACGGGCGCGCTGACAGCCGCCCTCACCCCTGCCCTCTCCCGCTTGCGGGAGAGGGGGTTGGAGAGGAGGGCGTTGTCTTGCATGCTGGGCCTCAGTTGCGGACGGGCTTTCCGGTGTTCAGCATGCCCAAAATGCGCTCCTGGGTTTTTTCCTTCACGATCAGGTCGGTGAAGGCCTTGCGCTCCAGCGCCATCAGGTACTCCTCATTCACCAAGGTGCCGGCATCCACATCGCCGCCGCAGACCACATCGGCCATGTGGCTGGCGATCAGCATGTCGTGCTCAGTGATGAAGCCGCCTTCGCGCATGTTGACCAAGGTGCTGCGCAAGGTGGCCGCGCCACTGCGGCCAGCAACGGGGAAGGGCTTGCGCTGGGGCGGGCGCCAGCCCGACTGCGCCATGGCCTTGGCCTGCGTCAGCGCCACAAACAGCAGCTCGTCGCGGTGCGACACGATGATGTCATCGGCTTGCAAGTAGCCAATGGCCTGCGACTCCAGCGCGCTGGTGCCCACGGTGGCCTTGGCCGCTGCGGTAAAGCCGTTGGCCAGGAAGGGCAGCAGATCCGTGCCGGTGGAGTACTGCGCATGGCGCGCGGCCCGGTAGGCCACATTGGTGAGGCCGCCGGCGCCGGGCACCAGGCCCACGCCCATTTCGACCAAGCCGATATAGCTCTCCATATGGGCGACGCGGCGTGCGCAGTGCAGCAGCAGTTCGCAACCACCGCCCAGCGCCATGCCATGTACAGCACCCACCACGGGGATCTGCGCATAGCGCAGCGACAAAAACAGCTGCTGCATCACCTGCTCGATCTGGTCGATGGCCATCGGGCCTTGCAGAGCAAAGGCAGGCATCATCGCTTGCAGATCGGCGCCCACGCTGAATGGCGCATCGCCCGACCAGACCACCAGCGCGTCGAAGTCCTTTTCTGCCAGCGCCAACGCGGTCTGCAGGTCTTCCATCACATCGGGGCTGATGGCATGCATCTTCGTCTTGATGCTGAAGACCAGCACCTGGTCATCCAGGGTCCAGCTGCGCGAGGCCTTGCTCTCGGCCAGGGTGCGGCCTGCCGTGCGCCAGTCCTGCGCGGGCTCGCTGGCCTCGCCCAGCACGCGTTCGGGGAAGAGCTGGCGCGCATAGACCGGCAGATCGCGGCGCGGCACAAAGCGTTTGTCTGCAGCGCTCCAGGAGCCCTGCGCGGTGTGTACACCGCCAGCCTCTGCGACGGGGCCTTCAAACACCCATTTCGGCAGCGGCTCGGTGCTGAGCGCCTTGCCCGCATCAATGTCTTCCTGCACCATCTTGGCCACCTGCAGCCATCCCGCTTCTTGCCACAGCTCAAACGGACCTTGCTGCATGCCAAAGCCCCAACGCATGGCCAGGTCCACATCGCGGGCATTGTCTGCAATGTCTTTCAAATGCACGGCGGCGTAATGGAAGCTGTTGCGCAAAATGGCCCAGAGGAACTGGCCTTGCGCGCCCTCGCTGTTGCGCAGCAGCTGCAGGCGCTCGCCAGCCGGCTTTTTCAGCATGCGGCTGTAGACGTCATTGCCCTTTTCACCCGAGGGCACATAGGCCTGGTGCTCGGGGTCAAAGCGCTCAATGCCCATCTTGGTCTTGCGGTAGAAGCCGGCCTTGGCCTTCTGGCCCAGCGCCCCATTGGCGATCAGCTGGGTCAGCACCGCGGGGGTCGTGTAGCTGGCGTAGAACGAATCCGTCTCTGCGCTCAGCTGGCTTTGCATCGTGGCGATCACATGGGCCAGGGTGTCCAGGCCCACCACATCGGCGGTGCGGAAGGTACCCGAGCTGGCGCGGCCCAGCTTTTTGCCGGTCAGGTCGTCGACCACGTCGTAGCTCAGGCCAAAGCGATCGGCCTCGGCGATGGTGGACAGCATGCCGGCGACGCCCACGCGGTTGGCCACGAAGTTGGGCGTGTCCTTGGCGCGGATGATGCCCTTGCCCAGCTGGCTGGTGGCAAAGCTTTCAAGCTGGTCCAGCACCTGGGGCTCGGTCGCCGCAGTCGGGATCAGCTCCACCAACTGCATATAGCGCGGTGGGTTGAAGAAGTGGATGCCGCAGAAGCGGTGGCGCAACTGCTCGGGCAGTGCCTCAGACAAGGCCGTGATCGACAAGCCCGAGGTGTTGGAAGCCAGAATCGCATGGGGCGCAACAAAGGGCGCGATCTGGTGGTAGAGGTCGCGCTTCCAGTCCATTCGCTCGGCAATCGCCTCGATCACCAGGTCGCAGTCTTTGAGCAACTCCAGGTGCTCCTCGTAATTGGCAGGCGTGATCAGGTCCGCTTCTGCCGCCACACCGAGCGGCGAGGGCTTGAGCTTTTTCAGGTTGGCAATGGCCTTCTGGGCAATCGCGCTTTTGGGGCCTTCTTTTGCCGGCAGGTCAAACAGCACCACCGGCACGCGCACATTGACGAGGTGGGCCGCAATCTGCGCCCCCATCACCCCGGCGCCGAGCACCGCCACTTTTTTCACCACAAATCGGGACATGGTTACTCCACTTTTGATAGCTGCCAGCGCTTTCCAACAGCGTGCTGGCAGCCAGATTTATTCAAAACCTATTCGACGCGCGACCAGGTCTGCGTGCGACCAAAGGGGCCGATCGATCCGCGCACATCGAGCTTGTTGCCGTTGTCCGCAGGCGTGAGCTTCAAGCTGTAGCTGCTGCCGTTTTCGGGGTCCAGGATCTTGCCGTCCTCCCACACCGCCTTGCCTTGCGCCTGCTTGGCCCCCCGGATGATCTCCAGCCCCACCAGCGGCTGGCCCTTGCGGTCATCGCTGCAGCGGTCGCAGACGGCCTGCGGATCAGCACCCTTGCGCAGCAGTTTTTCTACCTTGCCACTGAGCACCCCGCCGCTGTCGCTGATGCGCACCTCGGACTTGGGCTCACCACTTTTCTCATCAAAGGTGCGCCACAGGCCCACCGGCGACATCTCGGCGGCCAGCGCAGGCAGCGCCACCATCAAGCTGCCAGCCACCATTAGCAAAGGTTTCAGCAAGGTTTGCATCACGGTCTCCTTAGGTCTTATTCGGCAGCACTGCAGGCGTCAAGCCAACGCAGCGTCGGTGTTCATCAGCAGCTTGCTGCCGGTGCGCATGGTGCGCACACGCAGGCCCGCCTCGGGGAACAGGCGCGCAAAGTAAAAGCGCGCCGTCTGAAGCTTGCCTTCGTAGAAGGTCTTGTCGGCCACATCGCCCTCGGCCAGTGCGCGCAGCGCGGTTTGCGCCATGCGTGCCCACCAGTAGCCCATCACCAGGTGGCCCATCACGCAGAGGTAGTCGGTAGCGGCAGCGCCTACTTCATCGGGGTTCTGCAGCGCCTTCAGGCCCAGCTCGGTGGTGATGCCGGTCATCTGGCCGGCCAGCTGCGCCAGCGGGTTGATGAAGTCGGCCATGCGCTCGTTGACGCCCTCTTCCTCCACGAGGCCCTGCACCAGTTTGCCCAGCGCCTTCAGCGCCGCGCCCTGGTCGCCCAGCACCTTGCGGCCCAGCAGATCCAGCGCCTGGATGCCATTGGTGCCTTCGTAGATCATGTTGATGCGCGCATCGCGCACATACTGCTCCATGCCGGTCTCATGGATGTAGCCATGGCCGCCAAACACCTGCTGGCACAGGACGGTCACATCAAACCCCTTGTCCGTCAAAAACGCCTTGAGGATGGGGGTGAGCAAGGCCACCTGCGCAGCATTGGCCTTGCGCACGGCTTCATCGGGGTGGTTCAGCTCTTCATCGACCAGGGCCGAGGTGGCGACCATCATCGCGCGGCCGCCTTCGCTGTAGGCCTTGGCGGTCAGCAGCATGCGGCGCACATCGGGGTGCACGATGATCGGGTCGGCCGGCAAATCCTTGGCCTTGGTGCCCGACAGGCTGCGCATCTGCAGCCGGTCCTTGGCATAGGCCAGCGCGTTTTCATAAGCCACGGCCATCAAGCCCAGCGACTGGTTGGCAACGCCCAGGCGGGCCGCATTCATCATCACAAACATCGCCTGCAGGCCCTTGTTGGCCTGGCCGACCAGGGTGCCCACGGCGCCATCGATGGCGATCTGTGCGGTGGCATTGCCGTGGATGCCCATCTTGTGCTCCAGGCCCGAGCAGCTGATGGGGTTGCGCGCGCCCAGCGAGCCATCGGCATTGACGAGGAACTTGGGCACCAGGAACAGGCTGATGCCCTTGCTGCCCTTGGGCGCATCCGGCAGACGGGCCAGCACAAGGTGCAGGATGTTGTCGGTCATGTCGTGCTCGCCGGCGCTGATGAAGATCTTGTTGCCAGTGATCTTGTAGCTGCCGTCGGCCTGCGGTTCGGCCTTGGTGCGCAGCAGGCCCAGGTCGGTACCGCAATGGGGCTCGGTCAGGCACATGGTGCCCGTCCACTCGCCGCTGGTCAGCTTGGGCAGGTACTGCTTTTTCTGCTCGGCCGAGCCATAGACATGCAGTGCCTCATAGGCGCCGTGCGACAGGCCGGGGTACATGGCCCAGGCCTGGTTGGCGCTGTTGAGCATCTCGTACAGGCACTGGTTCAGCACAAAGGGCAGGCCTTGGCCGCCATAGGCGCTGTCGCAAGACAACGCTGCCCAGCCGCCTTCCACATACTTGGCATAGGCCTCTTTGAAGCCCTTGGGCGTCGTCACGCTCGAATCAGCCGGGTTGCGCGTACAGCCTTCGGCGTCGCCCGACAGGTTGAGCGGCTGCACCACCTCGACCGCGAACTTGCCGGCCTCTTCCAAAATCGCGTCCATGGTGCCGGTGTCCACCTCGGCATAGGCGGGCAATTGGGCAAAGCGGGCCGGCAGGTCCAGCACTTCTTGCATGAGGAACTGCATGTCGCGCAACGGTGGGGTGTACTGAGGCATGGAAAGTCCTTTGGAAAAAACTAGGAGGTGGAGACAGAAGTGGAAACGGGCGTGGCGGCAGCCGCATCGGGCTGGGCCGCCAGGCAAGGGGCGAGCGCGGCATCGATCAGTGCTGCCTCGCGCTCGGGATGGACCGCATAGCGCAGCAATATGCTGCGCAGCGCGGTGGCGGCATGCTGCAGCGCCTGCGGGCCATGGAGGAAACGGGTTTCGTAGTGCAGCGACAAGATGATGCCGTGCAGCTCAAACAGCACCTGGTCGGGCGCCACATCGGCACGCAGCTGTCCTTCGGCTTGCGACTGGGCAATCGCCCGGCGCATCGCATCCATCCAGATGCGCACCGATTCGGCCAGCGCATCGCGCACATCGCCGGGGCGGTCGTCAAACTCCACCGCGCCGCTGATGTAGAGACTGCCGTAGAGCCGGCTGGCATCATTGGGCTGGGCCGTGCTGCCCATCCAGCCGGTGGCCATGTGCAGCAAACGCGCCAGCCCGCGCGGCACCTGCAGCGCGGGTACAAAGATTTCGCGCTCAAAGCGCTCGTGGTATTCGCGCACTACCGAGCATTGCAGTTCCTCGCGTGAGCCAAAATGGGCAAATACGCCGGACTTGCTCATACCCATGGCCAAGGCCACCATGCCCAGCGACAAGCCATCGAGCCCTTCTTGCGCAGCCAGTGACAAGGCGGCGTCCACAATCGCAGCACGCGTTTGGGCACCTTTGGCCAGCTTGGCAATCTCGGCAGTGCCTGGGGTGGAAGCAAGGGGTTTGGTCATAAATCAAAAATAGCACGGTCGTTCTTTTTTTGATTCTTGCACAAACCCAGTGTGCTGCCAACGGCTGGTTTGCAAAGCAAGGGTAAACCACGGCACGGCTTGCCAGCCAGCGGCAACAAAAAAGCTGCTGACCCTGAGGGGTTCAGCAGCTTGTGCAGCAAGGCTGGAGAAGCCTCAGTGCGCCATCAGGGACAGGCAGCTGTCGAGCTGCTCGGTCGGCAGGCGACGGAAATCGGAGCGGGCAAAACGCTGCAGCCGGCCAATCAGGAACGACATCAGCACGCTGGAACGCACATTGGCATCCACCGTCGGCGTGGCCGATGCATCGCCACCGGGCACCACGCGCAGGCATTGGCGCAAGGTAGTTTCGATACGCTCAAAGAACTGCTGCATGCGTTGCTGCAGGCGGGGGTTCTCGGACTGCAGGGCGTCGCCCAGCATCACGCGCACCATGCCGGGGTTGCGCTCACCAAACTGCAGCACCATGGCCACCACGCGGTGGGCCTGGGCAATGCCCTGCTCCACGGTCTTGGCGGGGTCGGGCACATCGCGGCCGGTGATCTGCACAGCCAAGGTGTAGACGGACTGCTCGATGAACTCGATCAGGCCCTCGTACATCTGGGCCTTGCTGGCAAAGTGGCGGTACAGAGCCGCTTCGCTGATCGACATTTGCGCCGCCAGTGCGGCCGTGGTGATGCGGTCCGCGCCTGGCTGCTCCAGCATGGCAGCCAGCGTCTGCAGAATCTGGATTCGACGCTCTCCGGGTTTTGGACGTTTACGGGTAGGGGCCGGGTTAGCGGCTTCTAGCGGCGCATCGACCAGGTCGGCGGCGAAAGAAGATTCTTGATCAGACATGCGTTGAATATGAGGCTGCACCCGACGCAGTCTCCCAACACCGCCAGGTATTTTTTATTGATAAAAGTAAGGCACTCGCCTCACAGGTTGCCAGCGCAACCTTGGGCCCTCTGTAACATCTTACTGCAAAAGAACCGCAGAAAAATGATAAAAATCATGTGCATTACTAGATGCACAAATCAATTACGCAATCAAATGTATCAATAACTACGAATCATTGTTCCGTAGGCCGTGTCGGTCAGAATTTCGAGCAGCATCGCATGGGGTACGCGGCCATCGACAATATGCACGGCATTGACACCGCTCTTGGCGGCATCAATCGCGCCCGCCAATTTAGGCAGCATACCACCCGAGATGGTTCCGTCCTCAATCAGGTCATCGATCTGGCGCGAAGTCAATTCGGTCAGCAGCTGGCCTTGCTTGTCCAGCACACCGGGAATGTTGGTCAGCAGCATCAGCTTTTCCGCCTGCAGCACGGTGGCGAGCTTGCTGGCCACCACATCGGCGTTGATGTTGTAGCTCTCGTTGTTCTCACCAAAGCCAATCGGGCTCACCACAGGGATGAAGGCGTCATCCTGCAGCGCCTTGACCACGCTGGGGTCGATGGACAGGATGTCACCGACCTGGCCCACATCATGCTCGACCGATGGGTCCTTGTTGTCCTTGAGCTTGAGCTTTTGCGCGCGGATCAGGCCGCCATCGCGACCAGTCAGGCCCACGGCCTTGCCACCGGCCTGGTTGATCAGGCCCACGATATCTTGTTGCACTTCACCGGCCAGCACCCATTCCACCACTTCCATGGTCTCAGAGTCGGTCACGCGCATGCCCTGCACAAACTTGCCTTCCTTGCCCAGGCGCTTCAAAGCGTTTTCGATCTGCGGGCCACCGCCGTGTACCACCACAGGGTTGATGCCCACGAGCTTGAGCAGCACCACATCTTCGGCAAAGTCAGCCTGCAGTTCAGGGTCGGTCATCGCGTTGCCGCCGTACTTGATGACCATGGTCTTGCCATGGAACTTGCGGATGTAGGGCAGTGCCTGCGCCAGAATTTCAGCCTTGTCGCGCGGGGCAATGGAGAGAGAAGGAGTCGTCATGGTTGCAGGCCTTTACAGCAGCGGAGAAGATGCAAAACGCGCATTGTGCCCCAAAGTACCGCCTGCCTGCAGATCAGCGAATCCAGCCTGGCAGCTTGAAGCGCACGATCACCAGATAGGCAGCGACATAGGAGACACAGAACAGCGCGCAGAAACCGATCAGGATATAGGTGTTGCGCCAGAACAGGACGGCGGGCACCACGGTGAGCAAAGTGAACGCCCACAAATACGGAGCCGTCCGGTTATTGCGGCGCAGCATGCGGCGGGCAGCGTTTTCATCGAGCACGCTGCGCACGATACGGCGGTAGATCAGCTGGTGCAGGTGCAGCGCATCGGCCATGCCGGGGGAGTCGCCCCGCGCCAGCTTGCGGTAGATGGAAAACATCGTTTCCCACACGGGATAGATGAGCAGCAGCATCGGGAACCAGGGCGAGACGATGGGGTGGCGCTGCACCAGGGTGATGCTGCAAAAGGCGATGACGATGCCCCAGACATAGGCGCCGCCGTCGCCGGCAAACAGCTGGCCCATCGGGTAGTTCCAGAACATGAACCCCAAGGTGGCCGCCGCGGTGATCACCAGGATCGCCGCCAGCTCGCGGTCGCCCAGCTGCAGCGCCACATGGGTGAGCGCCGCGCAGATGATGACCGCCACCATGCCCGCCAGGCCGTTATAGCCGTCGATGATGTTGAAGGCATGGGGCAGGCCCGCGATGGCCAGCACGGCCAGCGCCATGCCCAGCCAGGGCGCGGCACTCAAGGCGGCATCCAGCCAGACGAGGCCCATGCGCGGCACCGTCATACCCAGCAGATAGACCGCCAGCAGGCCCGTCAGCAGGGTCAGCACCAGGCGGTAGCGCACGGTCATACGCTGGGTCATGTCCTCGGCAATGCCGCCCGCCACCGCCGGTAGCATGGCAATAAAAAAGAACAGTACCCACTGGTTCCAGTGCAGCGCATTGCCGTAGTAGCCCCACCAGTTCTGCAACCCGGCCACGCCGACCGTCAGCACCAGGCTGACAAACATGGCCAAACCACCCAGCCGGGGGATATTGCCCATATGGAAGCGCTGGGGCAAATCCTTGCCATAGCGTTTGGCATGGCCGCGCATACGGCGCACGATAAAACCCGCGCCGATCAGCGAACAGAGAAAAGCGACCACTGCCAGGAAAATCATTATTCAGTCATCGTGAGTGCTGCCGTGGGGGTGCGCCGGAGCAAGGCCCGGGCGCGCCAAAAAACTGCCGAGGTCCATAGCCGCAGCAAGCTGCGAATATGCCACAAAGCATGGCCGGCTCGGCGGTGGCTGGCCCGCTGGCCCGCATGCCCCACCACCGCATCGGCGCGTGCCAGGGTCCAGCCTGCCAGGCGCAAGCGCAGGCACAGCTCCACATCCTCGCAGTACATAAAGTAAGCGGTATTGAGCCCACCAATGCCCTGCCAAACGGGGCTGGGCAGCAGCCACATGGCACCATTGACCCATTCAGCCCGCGTCTCACGGCGCTTGACCGCATAGCGGCGCAGCAAGGACCAGGGGGTGGGCAGCTCCCGCTCGCTGTCCTGCAACTGGCCGTTTTCATCCACCTGCATCGGATAGGCCAAGCCAACGCCCTTGCGCTGCACCGCGCGCACCATGGCCGGGAAGGGGTTGCCGCCGCGCAGGTCCACATCCGGGTTGATGACGCAGACCAACGGCTCACTGGCATCGGCCAGCGCCGCATTGTGGTTGGCGGAAAAGCCTTGCGGCACGGTGTTGTGGCGCAGCTCCAGCACAAATGGCCAGCCGCCGGCAGGGGCCACAGGCGCGGGTTCGGGCAGGTTCAAGGTCAGCACTACGCGGCTGACACCGGCGCCGCCAGCGCCATGCGCAGCCAAGGCATTGAGCAGATGCTGCACCATCACTCCATGGCCGTGGCTAACGACGGACAGGGCAATGGGCGGGAGCGGGGAGGTGGGGCTGGCGGACATCAGCGGGCATTATCCATCAGCGGCCAGCACTGAAATCAGCCCGCCCAGCCCGTTGTAACAGCGCCTCAGTACAGGCGCAGCGCCAGCAGCACGCGCAGGATCAAGGTATCGACTTGGCTCATGCGCCAGTAATAGTGCTGTGCCGAGGCGCGCAGCGCCGTGATCCAGCTGCTGCGCGAGCGGATCAGCATGCGCAGCTGGCGGCGCTGGGCATCGGGCAGGCTGGGGCCATGCAGCCGGTCAAATTCGCTCAGTTGGTCGATCCAGCCCGGCCCAGCCTGGCGCAGCCGGCGCCAAAAGCGCTGCACGCGCGCCCATTGGCCCGCCAGCCCTTGCTTTTGCATGCCAATGGTGTTGCTGCCGTGCTGGCGGTAAAGGATATGGCTTTCGCTGTCAAACACCATCGTGCCAAAGGCCGATACCACCAGATAGGCCCACCAGTCATGCGCCAGGCAAAAGCCGGGGCGCTGGGACAGCAGGCGCTCGCGCGCCGCACTGTTGAGGGCAATCGTGCAACCGGTCGCTATGTTCTGCACCAGCGCATTGCCCCAACCGATGCAGCTGCGGTCGTAGTCAGGCGAGGGCCCGATGGGCTGCAGATCGCGGTCAACATACTGGGTGCGCGAGCAATACAGTGCGGCGCTCTGCTGACCGTCCAGCAGCGCCAGCGCCCGGCTTACCTTGCTGGGCAGCCAGACATCATCTTGGTCGCAGAAGAAATAGAAACCATAGCCAGTGCCCGCGCTTTGCAATAATTCGTAAAAACTAGCCACAAAACCAAGATTGCTGCCCGCTTGCACGCGAATCTGGGGATGGGCATCTGCATAGCGCTGGACAATGGCAAGGCTTTGGTCGCTGGAGCCGTCATCGCGCACCCAAATATCGCAAGCTGCATGGCTTTGCGCCAATAGGGAATCGAGCTGCGCAGGCAGAAACCGTTCGCCATTGAATGTAGACAATAGAATTGCCACACGATTTTGCTTGTCAGTCATTCATTGTTCACCTGCCTGTGCAGGCCTATCTCGGCAGAATTCCTACCCATTCCCATATCCATGACCCGCGAACACCACGTCTACACCCGCCATATCGACCTCCAGCAGCGCAGCTCCCTGTCGGTACTGGCGAACAAGATACAGCCGGGCGCCCGTGTGCTCGACCTGGGCTGCGGCCCCGGTGTGCTGGGCCAGTACCTGCAAGAGCACAAGGCCTGCACCCTGGATGGTGTGACGTTCAGCGCCGAAGAGGCCGCGCTCGCCAGGCCGTATTATCGCGATCTCGCCGTGGCCGATCTGGAACAGATCAACCTGGCTGAGGCTTTTACGCGGCGCCAGTATGACTATATCGTTTGCGCAGATGTCCTTGAGCACCTGCGCCATCCCGAGCAGTTGCTGGCCGACTGCCGCGATCTGCTGGCAGAAAACGGCGAAATCCTGGTCTCCATCCCCAACGCCGGTTACTGCGGCCTGGTGATGGAGCTGATGCAAGGCGAGCTGCGCTACCGCGAAGAAGGCCTGCTCGACAGCACCCATCTGCGCTTTTTCACCCGCCAGTCGCTGCTGCGGCTGATGACGGAGGGCGTGTGGAGCGTGCAGTCGCTGGAAACCATCGACCGCCCGCTCGATGAATCCGAGTTTGCCCGCACCACGGCCGACAGCCTGCCGCCTGCCGTGATGCGCTACCTGCTGGCCCAGCCCGATGCGCTGGCCTACCAGTTCATCTGCAGCATCCGCCCCAGCAGCGACGCCGCTGCCGCCCAGGCGCATGCGCTGTTGGCCATGCAGAGCGAGGCCAACACGGCGCATGCCAGCTTCACCACCAACCTGTACTGGGCCGATGCCGGCCAGTTCAGTGAATCGCACAAGCTGATTGCCAAGGGCCAGATTGGCGCCTTGCAGCAGAGCATTCGGTTTGCCCTGCCCCGCTTTGATGCCGCCCAGCCCGCCCTGCGCTGGGACCCGGCCGACCGCCCTGGCTTTTTGCACCTGCATGCCATGCGCCTGTATGACGCCAGCGGCGCCCTGCGCTGGCGCTGGGAGGCGGACAAGCCCGAAGCCCTGGCCCAGGTGCCCCACAGCCAGATCAGCTGGCAGCCCGCGCCAGCCACGGCACCGGGCAGCACCCTGCTCTTGCTGACCGGTGATGACCCCCACCTGCATCTGCCCATCGATCCCGCGTTGCTGAAAGAATGCCTCCAGGCAGACGGCGCCGTACTGGAAGTCAGCCTGGGCTGGCCCATGTCGGCCGACTATGCCGCGCTCGCTGACAGCGCCCAGGAACTGCAGGCACGCATCACCCATGCCGATACCGAGGTACTGCGCGCCCAGCAGGCCCAGGCCGATGCCCACACCCAGCTGCGCCTGCTGCAGGCCCATATGCAGGACCAGCAAAAGAACCTGGAAGCGGCCATTGCCCAGCAGCAAGAGCACATCCAAGGCCAGCAGACCCATATCGGCAATCTGCAGACCCATCTGGGCAATATCGAGGCATCGGAAGCCTACCGCGTCGGCCAGAAGCTGGCCAGTGCCAAGGCCCGGCTGCGCGGCCGACCTGCACCCGCCCCGGCGGTGGTGCATGTGCCCGAGCACCAGCCTGCGGCCATGGAGCCAGCCCAAGATGCGCCAGAAGCGTTGGATACGCTGAATACGCTAGATGCGCTGGCCGAGGTGCCAGACAGTGCAGTCGTTGCGGTGGAGGTTGAGGACGCGTCAGCGCCCGAATCCATTGCCGAGCCCGTGCAGCCCATCGTTGCCGCACAGCCGGCCGCCATGGTCGACATCATCGTCCCGGTGTACCGAGGCCTGGTCGATACGCAGCGCTGCCTGCAATCGGTGCTGCAAGCAGCGACCCAAACCAACAGCCAGCTGGTGGTGATCAACGACGCCAGCCCCGAACCAGAGCTGACCGCCTGGCTGCGCGAGCTGGCCCAGCAGGACAGCCGCGTGCATCTGTTGGAGAACGACAGCAATCTGGGCTTTGTGGCAACCGTCAACCGCGGCATGGCGCTGCACCCCAGCAACGATGTGCTGCTGCTCAACAGCGACACGGAGGTGTCCCACGAATGGCTGGACCGCCTGCACCGGGCGGCCTACAGCGCGCCGGACGTGGGCAGCGTCACGCCGCTGTCCAACAACGCCACCATCTGCAGCTACCCGCGCTTTTGCGAAAAGAATGCGCTGCCGGCCGACGCCGATCTGCTGCGCCTGAACCACCTGGCGGCCAGCGCCAATGCCGGGCAGACGGTCGAAGTACCCACCGGCGTGGGCTTTTGCATGTACATCCGCCGCGACTGCCTGGCGCAGACCGGCCTGTTTGATGTGGAGCACTTTGGCAAGGGCTATGGCGAAGAGAACGACTTCTGCGTGCGCGCCCATGACCTGGGCTGGCACCACCTGCTGGCTTTGGACACGGTAGTGCTGCACACGGGGGGCGTGAGCTTTGGCGACAGCAAGACGCCGCGCGAGCAGGCCGCCTACCAGACCCTGCTGCAGCTGCACCCGCGCTATGACAGCCAGGTACAAGCCCACCTGAAAGCCAACCCGGCCCAGGCCGCGCGCAATGCCATCGACAAGGCACGCCTGCGCCAGCACCCGCTGCCCCGCATCCTGATGGTGTTGCACAACGCCGGCGGCGGCACGCTGCGCCATGTCAAGGAGCTGGCCCACAGCCTGCGCGACCGGGCCGTATCGCTGGCCCTGACCCCGCTGGAGGACAACTACATCCGCCTGCAGTGGCTGGATGCAGCCGAGGGCTATGACGAGGAGTTCCACTGGCCTACGCAGTCCGAAGCGCTGGTGGCGCTGTTGCGCGAGCTGGGCGTAAGCCATATCCACTTCCACCACCTGATGGGCTTGAACCTGGAAGTGATGCGCCTGCCCGAGCTGCTGGGTGTGCGCTATGACTTCACCGCGCACGACTACTACGCCATCTGCCCGCAGATCAACCTGATGGAGCCCACCCACAATGCGCACTATGCGGCGCTGGGCGTAGCGCAGTGCCCGCAGTGTTCGGGTGCGGAGCCGGCACCCACCGGTGAATACATCGATGCCTGGCGCATGCGCCACCGTTTGTTCCTGAACCAGGCGCGCTATGTGCTGGCCCCAAGCAAGGATGCCGCCCTGCGCATGCACCAGTACTTCCCCGATGCAGCCGTGCGCTATGTCACCCACCACGACATCCCCGATGCCGCCTTGCTGCCTGTACCCAAGGGCCAGCCGCTGGCGCCCCATGCACACTTACGCGTCTTCATCCTCGGCGGCGTCAGTCTGGCCAAGGGAGGCGATGTGATGGAAGCCGTGGCGCTGGCCGCCGCACAAAGCGAAGCCCCCGTTGAGCTGCACCTGCTGGGCTACCCGCACCGCCGCATGCGCACCCAGCCCCATGCCAGCCTGACCGTGCACGGCCCCTACGACGATGCTGACCTGCCCGCGCTGATGGCGCGCCTGCAGCCCGATGTGGTCTGGTTCCCGGCGCTGTGGCCCGAGACCTATAGCTACACCTTGAGCGCCTGCCTGCAGGCCGGCGTGCCGGTGATCGCCCCCGATATCGGCGCATTCCCTGAGCGCCTGGCGGGCCGCCCCTGGACCTGGCTGCGCCCCTGGAGCACCTCGGCCGACGAGTGGCTGGCGCTGATGCAGCACATTCGCCAGCGCCACTACATCGACGGCCAGCCTCCGCTGCCTGCACCGACTGCGGAGATCGAGCTGAAAACCCAGTACCTGCAGCCCTGGAGCTATGGGCATGATTACCTGAGGGCTCTGCGCCCGGCCCTTAATTAAATAAAATAGGCCAATAGTGTTTGCAAATCAAACACAAAACGCTACAAAATAAAGAGCAACGACTTGTCTTCCACTCTCTCTACTTTGCGCAAGCTGCCCCACAAGCTGCGCCAGCTCAGCCGCAGCCTGTACCTGCTGGCCGCCGATCCCCGCCAGCTGGGCAGCAACAGCCGCCGACTTTGGCGCGCCTGGCGCACCGGCGGCAGCCAGATGCTCAAGCACCAGCTGCTGTCGCTGGGCCACCCTGATGCGCCGACCGTGCCGGTCGCCCCCACCGATGCCTGGCAGGACTACCAGCAGCGCTTGGCCAACGAGGTGCTGCCGGTGCTGCGCGCCGAGATTGCAGCATTGACGCAGCCGGTCAGCATCTCCATCCTGGTACCCACCTACAACACCGACCCGGCCATGCTGACGGCGATGGTTGATTCGGTGCGCGCCCAGATCTACCCGCACTGGGAGCTGTGCATCGCCGACGACGCATCCACCCAGCCCCATGTGCGCAGCATGCTGCAAGAACTGGCTGCGCAGGAGCCGCGCATCAAGCTGCACCTGGGCGAGAGCAACCATGGCGTATCGCACGCCAGCAACCGGGCGCTGGCCTTGGCCACCTCCCCGTTTGTGGTGCTGCTGGACCATGACGACCTGCTCCAGCCCCAGGCCATCTACCGCGTCGCCCAAAGCGTCATGGCCGATGACCCGGACATGCTCTACTCAGACGAAGTGCTGGTCAGCCCTGATGGCAAGCAGGTACTGCAGTACTTCCACCGCCCGGCTTTCTCGCCCGAATACCTGCGCAGCCACCCCTATATCGTGCACATGGTCGGCTTTCGCACGGCGCTGCTGCGCAGCCTGGGTGGCTTTGACGAGGCCCTGGGCATTTCGCAGGATTACGACCTGATCTTGCGCGTCAGCGAAGCGGCCAGCCGCATCGTGCACCTGCCCGAGCTCCTCTACCAGTGGCGCACCCACACCGGCTCGGCCGGCCACGACAAGATGGCCCAGGTGATGGCCACCTCGACCGCCGTGCTGCAACGCCATCTGGACCGCAGCGGCGTTGCGGCACGTTCGGCGTCCGGCGTGTCCTTCAACTTCTTTGAGACCCAGCACCAGATCGCCGATGGCCAGCGCGTGGCCATCATCATCCCGACCAAGAACTACGGCAGCCTTGTGCGCCAGTGTGTGGACAGCATCCGCGCCACTGTGCAACATGCCGCCTACGACCTGATCGTGATCGACCATGACTCGACCGAGCAGGCCAGCCTGGACTATTTTGCCCAGCTGCAGCAAGAAGGCACCGCCACCGTGCTGCGCTACCAGGGGCCCTTCAATTTCTCGGCCATCAACAACTGGGCCGTCCGCCAGCTGACCCGCCCCTACAGCCACTACCTGTTCTGCAACAACGACATCGAGGCGCTGGAGAGCGGCTGGCTGGAGCACATGCTGTCGCAGTGCCAGGACCCGAGCGTTGGCATGGTGGGCGCGCAGTTGCTCTACCCCGACCGCACTTCGATCCAGCACGCCGGCGTCTGCGTGGGCGCCTTTGGCATTGCCGAGCACTATGGCAAGTTCTTGAAGCTGCCACCCGACCGCGTCGATATCGCCTTCATGGGCCGGCTGGTGAGCACGCATGAGGTATCGGCCGTGACTGCCGCCTGCCTGCTGATGCGCAAGGAAACCTTTGATGCCATCGACGGCTATGACGAGAAACTGGCCGTGGGCTTTGGCGATGTGGACCTGTGCCTGCGCACCCTGCAGCTGGGCTGGCGGGTGCTGTACTGCCCGCAGGCGACCTTGGTGCACCATGAATCCATCACCCGGGGCAAGGCTGAAGGCTATGACCCGCATCCTGAAGATTCGGCACTATTCGCCTGCCGCTGGCGCGATTTTCTGGACCAGGGCGACCCCTACTTCCACCCCGCTTTTGAAGTGCGCCACACCTGCTGGCTGGTGCGTACCCCGCTGCACTGTGAGCCCTCGATCAACCGCCGCCTCTTCAGCCGAAGTGGCCTGGGCCAGCGCATGCAGCGTTTGAGCTATAGCGCCAGCGTCTCGATGCCAGTGCAGCTGGAAGAAGCTACCGTCACAACCGCTTAATGCCCACTCCTACCCGCAGCCCTTGTGGGCTGCCGGCTGGAGATCAAGCAGGACGCTGCAGCAGCAAAAAGATCTCGTTATTGGTCAGCACCTCGCGCGGGTACTGCGCCAACAAGGCTTCCGGCACGGGCGCCGGCTCATAGTGGCGGCGCTCTTCGCGTGCCACCGCAAAGCCCGCTTCCTTGGCCAGCGCTACCAGCTCATCGGCGGTCAGGCGGTTGAGTTCTTGGTATTCCTTGAACACAAAGCGCTTGTAGCCCTCCGGCCCAAAATCGGCAAAGCCAAAGTCCACCTCATCGGGGCTGAGTTCGCCGTCATAGCCTTCAATCACCTTCCAGAGCGCATCCTCTTCGACCAGCAGGTGGTGCCAGGCGACATCGTCATAACGGCGCAGGTGCGAGCCAAAGGCCGAGTAGAACAGCGGCTCGATCTGCAGGAAGAAATGCCCGCCCGGCTTCAGGCAGGCCAGCAGGTCTTTCAGAATGGGCAGCAACTGGTCGCGCTGCACATGCTCAAAGGTCGACCAGCTCATGATGCCGTCATAGAGCGGCGCCTGGCCCGCCAAGGGCGCGCTGGGCGCAATCGTCTGAAAACTCAGCGCGGCCGGAATGCGCTGCATGCCTAACTGCTCTTGTGCAATGCGGGGCAGCTTGGCGTACTCCTGCCGCACATCAATGCCGTGGATGGCAGCGGCGCCATGGCGCAGCACCAGCGCCAAGTCGGTAATCCCATCGCCACAGCCAAACTGCAGCAAACGGGCGGTACTCACATCCATCACCGGGCTGAGCCACTGCGCTACGACATCGGATGCGTAGTGGAAGTGGGAGCGGAACCATTCGTCGCTGATCCGCGTGTCATCGTAATGAGGCAGGCCGAGCAGCTTTTCACGCAACTGCGCCAAGTGGCGCATACGGCTTCCGCGGTTCATGATGGCTTTCGCAGGACGTACACGTCCTGGTGGTTCCAGAACTGTACAGGGGAGAAATATTCGAGCTTGTCGGCACCGACAGTCTCGGCAATGCGGGCACGCACAAAGGCTTCGGTCGTGAAGGCCGTGCCGTACTCGTTCGGATCAATCGCGTTCGATTCGCTCGACGGCGCAAAGAAAAAGCCCTCGTCGTCGAGCGGCACGCTGTCAAACCGGGCCGCCTTGATACCATGCGTGCTGAACACTAGGATGCCGCCCGGTGATACCAGGTTGTACAGCACTTGCAGCCAGCGGCCCCAGGTGCTGCGCGGCAGATGGCTGAACAGCGACAGCACAAACACCGTGTCGTACTGGCGCGGTGCCACCAGCTGCTCAGGCACGCTGGCAGAGACAAAGCCCTGCACGCCAAAGGTGCGCTGCGCAAAGTCCACCGCATCGGGCACCACATCCGACACCGTCACTTTGCCCGGACCCAACAGATGTGCCAGGTGCCGGGTAAAGCGGCCATGGCCGCTGGCAAACTCCAGAAAATGCTGGCTCTGCACCAGCGGCTGGCCGACTCGCTCCATCACCGTCATCAGCTCGGCCAGGGTGCGCCAGCCATCGGCCAGGTAATCACGCAACGGGTTATTGCTGCTGGGGTGGCCGGCAAAGAAGCCAAAAATATCATCGGCCGAGGAAATCGTGCAATCGAGGCCCATGATGTTCCGGAACGAGCCGGTCAGCCCGTGCTGCTCGATCAGCGCATGCGCTGCCAGCATCACGTCTTTTTCGGCACGGGCGCGCAGCAGCAGGCCCGAGGCCGCTTCAAAATTTCCATTTGCCAGCATCAGCTGTGCATCGGCCAGCAGCTGCTGGCCCTGGCTTGTCGCAGAGGGAGAATTCGTGGTCATAAATCTGGGGGCGATGAGCGCGCCAGCGCAGATGCTGGCGCTCTCGTTGGCTGGGGTACAAGCCGCACGCACTCTTGCGTGCAGCCTCAGCCCCAGTGGTGGGGCAATCGTACCAGTCCAGGCAGCGGCTTGGGGTAGATAAAGCGGAAGACGGTGTACTGGAACCATTCGTCATAGACCGCCAGACCCGAGCCATCAAACAAAAAGGCGCTGACCACATAGTCGCCGCTGTGCAAAGGCAGGTCCGGAAAGCTCAGCACCGACTGCCAGCTGCCATCGGGCAATTGCTGGGGCACGGCGCCCTCTTCGTGCGTGGCCAGGCAGGCAATGCCCACGCCCCGGTTCTGCTCGATCATGAAGCCGATATTGGGCCGCTCAGCGCCATTGCCCCGCGCCTTGATGGTGACGACCAGATCCTGGCCCTGCAGCACCGGCGGATCGCCTGGACCCAGGTTCGCAATATCCACTGACAGGATGCAGGCATTGCCCGCCTCTTCGGATTTGGGCTGGTTTGGCGGCTGCACCGCATAGGGCGTGTCCAGCGGATCGACGGGCTCTGTAGCGATGGCCGCTGCGGCCACATCGGCCAGCGCTTCCGGCACCGCTGCTGCAGCATCGTCGCCCCACTGCAATTGCTCCTTCTCATCCCGCTTTTGGCGGGTGCGCACATCGTAGGCCGCCAATACCGCCTCGGTCTCGCCAAACATCTGCACCTGGCCTTGCTCCAGCCACAGCGCCGCATCGCAGAGATGGCGAATATGGTAGGGGCTGTGCGAGCAAAAGAGGATGGTGCAGCCCTTCTGGCGAAAGTCCAGAATGCGCTCGATGCACTTCTTCTGAAAACTCTGGTCGCCCACGGCCAGCGCCTCATCGACGATCAGTACATCGGGCTGCACGGCAGTGACCAGCGCAAAGGCCAGGCGCACATTCATACCCGATGAATAGGTTTTGACCGGCCGGTCGATCGCGTCCTGCAGCTCGGAGAAGGCAATGATCTCCGGCTCCAGCTTTCGCATTTCCTCATGGCTGATGCCGATCAGGCTGCCGGCAAAATACAGGTTGTCGCGGCCGCTGAAATCAGGGTGAAAGCCTGCTCCCAGCTCCAGAATGGCCGTGATGCGGCCAGTGCGCTCAATCGAACCTGCGGAGGGCTGCATGGTGCCCGCCAGCAGCTTGAGCAGCGAGCTCTTGCCAGCCCCGTTGTCGCCCACCACCCCGATGCACTGACCGCGTCCCAAACTGAAGCTGACATCGCGCAGCGCCCAGTGACTGCGGTGCATGGCACGGCCACTCAGCAGCGCCTTCACCCGCTGGCGTGGCGAATCATAGAGCTTGTACTCCTTGCCCAGATTCTTCACCACCAGCACGGCCGCGGCCTCTTGCGTTTTCGCCATGTTCACGCCCGTCATAGCCAGTCCACCAGCTGGTCGCGGCTGCGCCGCACCAGCACATTCACCACCACGGCAAGCACTGCAATCCATACAGCGCTCACCACCCAGACTTGCAGCTCAGGCCACTGGCCTTGCAGCAGCGCGGACTGGTAGCCCATCACATACGAGGCCATCGGGTTCAACCACAGCAGCCAGCGCCAGCCCTGCGGAAACATCGTGATCGGAAACAGGATAGGCGTCAGGTAGATGCCCACCGACAGCATAAAGCCCACCAGTTGCACGGTATCGCGCAGGGCTGCTGCAAAGATCGCCAGCGCATAGGACAGCAGCAAGGTCATCAGCAGTTGCATGGCCATCAGTGGCAGCAAGGCCAATACGCCCCATTGCATATGGTGCACGGGGATGTAGCACAGTGCCAGCAGCAGCATCAAAGGGCCAAAAATCCAGGAGCTGGCCAGCACCGATCGCACCGGAAACAGCACCGGCGGCAGCGGGTTCTTCTGCAAGATCGATCCTGCCTCCAGCAGACTGCCCATACCGCGCGAGACCGCATCGCAAAAGGCCATCCAGGGAAGCGCACCGACGATCAGAAAGGTGCCCACCGCATGGCTGGACGCGCCTTCACCGAGCCGCATCGCAAACACGATGTCGAACACCAGGTAGTAGGCGGCGACAGACAGCAGAGGCTGCAGGTAGGGCCAGATGACGCCCAAGGCTGTGCCGGCGTGGCGTGCCGCCACCTCGCGGCGCGTCATCACGCCGACCAGGGCGCGACTGGCGACCAACTCGCGGGTATTTTTTATCAGGGAATCCAGCATAAATGGGGCTAATCAGTGAGCGTGCCAAGCCTATCAGCATGGCATAAACAAGTCGAGGAGGCTGGGCCTCCTCTTCTGTTGGCTGTCCTAGGACAGGCGCTTATTTCTGTGCGGCAAACTTGGCAGACAAGGCTTCCAGGTTGGCCGGCTCGGTCTTGGTCTTCTCATGGATATTTTCCACCTCGGCCCTGCGTGCCTTCTGGGACGCCTCCTGAAGGAACTGCTTCTCCAGTTGCGGCTTCACCTCTTCGAGCGACATAGTGCGCGCGGGTTTCTTCTCGATCAGCTTGATGATGTGGTAGCCGAACTGCGTCTTGATTACCGGGCTCAGCTCACCTGGCTTGTTCAACGCAAACGCAGCGGCTTCGAATTCAGGGGCGGTTTGACCACGAGGGATAGGCCCCAGGTCACCGCCTTTGAGTGCGGAGTTGGAATCTGAAGAATTGTCCTTGGCCAGCTTGGCAAAGTCTGCACCCGAAGCCGCCTCTTGGCGCAGCTTCTCGATCTGCTCCTTGGCCTTGGCCTCGTCCTTGTTTGCAATCAGGATATGCGCCACATGCGCCTGCTCGGGCGCCTGGTACTTGTCCTTGTTGACCTGATACGCGGCCTTAACCTGCGCATCCACCAGCTTCATATCGGGAGCGCGATCCTTGTCAATTTTTGCCCAATAAGCATCGGACAGTACCTTGTCGCTGGCAATCCTTTCCGCTGCTGCGGTCTCCGGCTGCTTGTCCAGCTGGGCTTCCTTGGCACGCTGCGCCAGGACGCGGCGAATATAGATGGCATCAGCCATCTGGGCCACGCTGTCTTTGCGGGCTAAGAAGGATGCGCGCATTTCAGGAGGCAGCCGCGTGGCATCGCTCAGGATATCGCTCTCACGCACGGCCACGCCGTGGCCTTCGATCAGCACTGGGTCTGTTGCTTGCGCCATCACGGCCACACTGCTGGTGGCCAAAACCGTCACTACGCCCAGGGAAGTCAACCAACTACGCATCTAGCATTCCTCAGCTCAAAAGATGCAGCATAGCAAAAGCTGCCCAAATCACAGACCCAGTGAACCCCAGCGGAAAGCACGGGCATCTCTGCACATGCAGAAAATAAAAAAAGGACAGAGATTGCTCTCTGTCCTTTTTATGGACTCACTAGAACTCTAGCTTATCGACCTTGAATTAAGGAGCGACAGCAGGAGCAGCGTAGCGGTGTGGCCAGGTGATACCGTAGGTACCGCTGAAGCCGTTAGCCAGGCCGCCGCTGTTGGACAGCTTGATGAAGGACGAGCCAACCACTGGCAGCGAGTTGGTGTAGCTGATAGCGCCCCAACCGTTTTGGTAGTCAACGTTCACGTTGGTACGAGCAACGGAAGCACCCAGCACCGAGGTGCCAGCTGCGTCGTTGAACGACAGCACGTTCACTTCGCCGCAGAAGTCCAGACCCTTCAGGGTGCTAGGCGAGATCACAGCACCATTCTTCTTGGATTGCTCTTCGCGATCCCAGAAGGTGTAGGAGTTGGTGGTCGCGCAGATCAGACCGTTGTTAGCGTTCACGTAGGTGTTGGCTTCGGTGAAGAAACCACCCACGCCGTCGTTGAACACGCGGTAGCCAGCATCCGTAGGCTTCTTGGTGTAGTCAGCGCCAACGCTGTAACGACGGGTAGGCATGGACAGCACCCAGTCAGTCTTAGCATTGATACCGGTATCCAGAGCATACTGGTTCGACACACCGCTGTTGGACAGCGAGGTGGTCAGATCGGTAGCTTGGTCTTCTGGGGTACCAGTAGTAGCCAGGTAAGGCGTCGACAGGTCTGGGAAGTCGAAGTTCACAGCCTTGACCATGCCTTGTTGCAGCAGCGGGTCAGCGGTCAGATCAGCCACGTTCGCAGCAGTAGCAGCGGAGTTCGTTGCGTCTTGTGGGAACAGCACGAAGTTACCGCGGCCATTGCCACCGGTTGCAGCGATAGCGGTAGCAGCACCCGAGAACGTGGTGGTTTGGTTCACGTTCAGGATGTACCAGTCAGCAGTCAGCTTGCCCGATGGGGTTTCGAAGCCCATGGTCTTAGCTGCGGTAACGCTGTCAACATCGGTTGGGTTGATGTTCAGCGTTGCGTCCAGAACGGTGCTGGTGCAAGGTGCAACGCCAGCAACGTGCTTGGTGGCCTTGTACATGTCGGTAGCAGTACCGGTGATGTCAGCCATGTTCAGGATTTCGATGTAACCTTCCTTGGTCTGGGCAGCGGTAGCACCAGATGGCAGGCGGTCGGTCACGAATTGAACTTGCTGGCCACGGATATCGGGCAGCGTGCAGCTCTTGTCGTTGGTCAGGAAGTACGAACCATTTTCGTTACCTTGCACCGAACCGGTCCATACGTCGCCAGGCGACAGGAACACGGTAAAGTCCAAGATATCGTCAGAGTTAGCAGCGCCACGGAAACGCACCTTCAGGGCCTTGCCGTTGACGGTGTCGGTGTTCACCACGTGGAACACGGACATGTTGTCGTTTTGCGAGGTGAAGTAAGGCACCACCAGAATGTGGCCTGCACCGCCTTCAGCACGGACCAACGTGGTCGCGTCTGGCTGAACCATCGTCGAGTTAGGGAACGTTTGGGCCGAGGCAGCGCCTGCGAAACCACCAATCATGGCGGCCGCAATGCTCAGTGCCAGAACATTTTTCTTCATAAACACACTCCAGTTAAAAAAAGTTAGTCAGCGCAACTACCACGATTGTTTACGCTAAGAAATAATAGCATAGCGCTCACGGGGTTTGCAAAGCAAGCAGACTGTTTTTTTTAGCGGCCTGTTGAGTATTTACAACAGACAACTGTGTACAGATAGTCTTGCCAGCAATCCTAGAGCATCAAGGTGCCTGGTAGAGATTCCACCGACCGTCTTCGAGCAACCAAGTTTGCTGCGAATACATGTCAATGGTACCCATTTTTCGGCCTGGAATGGGAGGGTTGACACTCAAATTCACACCGACCTCGCACTTTTCGGCTTCGCAAGTCACCTTCTTCACCTTGGCCGCAACAGCGAAGGTCGCCATATAGTTCTTGGCGAAGCCCTTCTCATCGACGGCCATGCGGAAGGCCTCATTCATATAGCTGCGGGTTTTGCCCACATCGCCTTTGAGGCGTGCATCCCAATAGCCTTGGGCACGCTTGGCGACAGCCTGCTCAGGAGGATCCGGCTGGAAAGCGGCGCAGGCCACCAGAGAGGCTGCAGCGCCAATTGCAAACAAAGCTTTCGCAGATTGAATCAGAATATTAGAAGTCATTTTTCAATATCTTTACAACATAATTTATTACTGTGCCTGTACTGGCTGTACAGGGGCTACGCGCGATGCAGGAGCGGGCGCGTTGTTGGCACGGGTCAGCAGGTCATCATCGTTCAAACCACGCAGTCGGTCTCGCAGCTCTTCGCTGACTTCGCGCACATCGACATCGGTACGCACCACACGAGGCGTCATCACGAGCAAAAGTTCCGTCCGCGCACTATTTCGGGTAGTGCTGCTGAAGGCCTTGCCGATGATCGGGATGTCCTTCAGCAAAGGAATGCCCGAGTCGGAAACTTCATTCCTGTCTCTGATCAAGCCGCCCATCACAATCGACTCACCAGAACGCACGGCCAGCTTGCTGGTCAGTTGGCGGTTGGAAAACTTGGTCTGCTGGGATGCAGCGTCAATACCTGCACTGTCGATGACCGACTGGTCGATCTGCAGACTCACCATATTGCCGGAATTGACCGAAGGCGTGACATTCAGAATCACACCGGTGTCCTTGAGCTGGTAGTTATCCGACAAAAAGCTGGTTGAGGTGATGGTGCTGCTGACCTTCACTGGAATTTGCTCGCCCACCGAAATGGAGGCGGGGTGGTTGTCCATCACCATGACGGAAGGGCTCGACAACATCTTGACCTGCCCCTGTCCCGCGACGGCGCTCAAGCGCGCGGCGATATCACCTCCGCTATTGAACAACGAATAGGTGAAGTTGCCCGCTGCGGCAGCAACCGTGCCAGGAGTCGTGTTGTTCAAAGTGCCAAGGCTGCCGGTGCCAGAGTAATCGCGGCCTCCAATGCCGCTGTTGCGGAACAACCATTCCACACCGTACGCCAGATTGTCATTGAGTGTCACCTCAATGATGCTTGCCTCGATCAGCACCTGGATAGGCGCCACATCCAGGCGTTTGAGCGAGGACTCGATCTTGCGGAACTGCGAGCCAGTGGACCAGACCAGGATGGTGTTGTTGAATTCATCGGCCACCACGCGGATATCGCCAATGGCGGTAGCAGTGACGGTAGGGGTACCTCCCTGCTGCTGGGAATTTCCGCTGTTGCCAAACCGGTTGCCGTTGTTGTTGCCGAAGCCCGAGGAGAAGCCCGAGCTGCCGCCGAAGCTGTTGAAACCGCCGCCAAAGCGGTTGTTGTTATTGTTATTGTTGTTGACGCCGTTCAGACCCGGAGCGACACCCGAAGTCATGTTGCCGCCGGCGCCCTGCTGGCCACCAAAAATGCCATTGAGCACCTGGGCCAGGTATTTGGCGTTGCCGTTTTGCACACGGTAGACGTACAGCTCGGGCTCGCTGCCGCCATAACCTGGCACATCAAGGCGACGAATCCAGCGCTCGGCCTCGTCCAGGTAGGAAGCGCGTGGTGTGATCACCATCAGTGCGTTGAGGCGCGGGATCGGCAGCACACGCAGCGCTCCAAACAGCGGGTTGGAATCGCCCAGCGAGGTCAGCAGCGCAGCCGCAGCGGCGGCGTTACCGCTAAGCTGGCTGTTGGCAGTACCGCCAGCGGCGGTACCCGCCGCTTGGCCTGGCCGACGCGCGGCAGCGGCGCTGGCAGATCCGCCGGCGATGCCAGCCGACCCAGCGCCGCCTTGGCCCTGCGCCGCTTGGCCGCCGCCACCATTGACCATCTGCAGCGCAGCGCTGACTTCTTCAATCGATGCATGCTTGAGCGGGTAGATGCCCACGGACATGCCCTTGAGCAGGTCCACGTCAAAGGTCTTGACCATCTCCATCCAGCCCTCGGACTGGGTACGCGTGCCTTGCATGATCAGCACATTGCGTACGGTGTCCACCTTGATCAGCGCTTCACCAGGGATGATGGGCTTGAGGATGTTGGACATCTCGGTAGCGCCGATGTATTGCAGCGGGACCACGATCACGCCATAGCCGGGTGCCATGCTGCCAGGGGCACCGGCCATGCGCACATTGCCGACCAAGCTACGCAGCACCTCGGGCTTGCCGACCTGGTAGGTACCACGGGCATCGCGCACCATCGCCAGGCCATTGGCCTGCAAGGCCGCTTCCAGCAAGAACACGGCCTTGTCCGGATCAATCGGCTTGGGCGTTGTCAAGGTCACCGTGCCTTGCAGCGGCGGGTGCATCACGTAATCGATCTTGAGGATATCGCCCAGCACCGTGCGCACCACCTCGGCCACCGGCGCCTCTTCAAAACGGAAGCTGACCGGCGCACCACCAGTGATCGGGGTGGACTTGTCGATGTTGAGCAGCTTGTCCGTGCCGCGTAGCACGCGGGGTTCGGTCGATTCCTCTCCTTCATCGCCGCCGATTTTGGGGCCGATCATGATATTGGGCGCTTGAATGACGGGCAGAGAGCCGTTGGCTTGCACTGCAGGCTGGGCAGACGGCTGGGCTGCCGCTGTTTGCGCATGGAGCGGCAGCAGCATGCCCATCTGGCCCAATGCAACTACCAGCGCCGTCTTGAAAAATACGGGAGACTTCATGGTTCTAACCCTAGGATCTATCTATTTATAGAGATTGCCACGCTCAAGGGCGCTGGACAGCGGTAGAGCCGCCGATGCTTGCGCGACGACGGGGTGGTGGAGTGTCGGTACCGGCTGGTGGCTGTGAGGCCCGTTGGGGCACAGCTCGCTGCGGCACACTGGGTTCTGGCGCAGGGGTGTAGCCTTGCTGCAGCTTGCCCTTTTGCAAAGCGATTTCTTTGGTCACGCTACCGCGGGTGAAATACACCCGGTTATCAGCGACCGAGCTCAAGGTCCAGCCGTCGAGCTTGCCACGCAAAGGCAAGGATTTGTCCTTGCCCTGGAATTTGATGATGACACCGCCACTCTTGCCATCCTCACTGACATAAACGCCGCTCAGCACGGCATCGGCCAGGTAATCCGGTGGGGGTGGAGGCGCCTCGGCCGCCGCTACAGGAGGCGGTGGGGGTGGGCGGCGAGTTGGCGAGAACAGCGGGCGATCCAGCATCGCCAAAAACTGGCTGTGGTCCATCGCCTGCGCCTTGCCCAAGCGGGGCACGATGTCGTCCAGATTGGCCTTTTGCCCTCTGGGCATTTCCCAGTGCACATCTTTCAGTCCACCATTGGGCGTCAACCACATCCAGGCCAGCAACAAGGCGAGCGCAACATTGGCCGCAATCAGAATGCCACTTGTATAGCGCTTCATGGACGCTCCCTCAACACGCTCAAGGTCAGCTGAAGGGTCAGCCGAGGCGTGGTCTTCTCATTCATCACCTGCAAGGTTCCCTGGTTTCTGACTTCCACATCGGCCAGCAGCATCACCGGCAGTTGCTCGTTCAGCACGGCCAGCGCACTGTCCACGGCCAGTAGGTCACCTTCGGCCCGGACCGACAGCGGAATGCGGTCAAAACCCTTTTCTTCTTTAGCCGGCAGCACTTGGCTGCTGACCACGGTCAGCCCAGCGGTGGTCAAGAGACTGCGCACTTTCTGCTGCACGGCATTGCCGGTCTGTGCCACATCCTGGCTGCTGGGGTAAATATAGTCGGCGCGGATCTGCAAGGCACGTTCCAGCGACTGGTCAATCTCTTCACGCTGCAGATCGAGACCACGCAGACGTGCATAGCGGGGTTCAACCGTTGCCAAGGTCGACTGCGCCCAGAGGTGCTTGCTGACGACAAAGCTGCCCAGCGCTGCCAAAGGCAGCAGGACCAGCAGCGCGGTGGCCACCAGAATCAGCATTTCTTTGCGATTGGGACGGGTAACAATCATGGCTTTTTCCCTCCTGCATCTGGGGGAGGGGTAACGGATCCACCCAATGTGGCCCGGGGCGCACTGCCCCCGAGAGTGGCCTTGGATGGCGGACGTGGGGCTTGGCCGGGTGCAGTGGCAGCCGCAGCCGTATTTGCGGGGGGTGGGCTAGCTGGCGCAACAGCGTTCGCCGATGATGGCGCAGGAGGCTGTGGTGGCGCAGCAGCAGGCGCTGTACCTTGCGTCGCCGGCAACAACGTGCCCGCGGCGGCGTCAATGGAAGCATTGGACTGCTCTGCAACTTGCGTTTTGACAGCCGCCTCTACCTCTTGCACGGTCTTGGGGCCAAATACCTTGGCATCCAGTCCCAGCTCGATGGTGAAACTCTCTTTGTTGCCAGCGCCTATGCGCGTGGCAGCACTCGGCGCCCGCACATCCTTGACGCCATCCTGGTTGCTCAGTTTTTGCATCAAGGCCGAGGCATTCTCGGTCAAACCGGAAATCGTCACCTTGCTGCTCTGGATGCGGACCGATTGCAAGGCCGTATCGTCAGGCAGTACATGGGTCAGCATGCTGAGCACCTGTACCCCATCGATGCGTTCGCCCAGCAACTCCGCCAAGCCGCCGACCTTGTCAGCGCTCTGCATCAAGGTCTCGCGCTTGGCCACCACATCCTTGGTCTTGGCCGCCATGCCCTCATAGGCATGCACCGCCTCAATCGCGCGCATGCGCAGCTGCGCCGTGGGCGTGGCGGCAATGGCGGCCAGCAGCAATACCGCCAGTGCGACACCGCTGACGTTCCACCACAGCCGCTTGCGGCCCCAGGCAAAGCGCGCCTGCTCGCCAAAGCCCTGGAACACCACCGGGTGGCGATCAGGGGCAAACACCCACACTTCGGGCTGCTCCAAAGACTCGGCCTTGGACTGCGCCTTCAGCGTTTGCAAATGCAGCTGCTGGGCCACCTGCGCTTGCAGATAGGGCTCGGTCTGGGTTCTGGAGGCCAAGACCACCAGCAATTTCACACCCTTGCTGCTGCGACTCAGCTCGGTGAAGCCCCAGAGCAGGTCATCTGCCGCAAAGGGGCTGATCGCCTGCACTTCCAGCTCGGCAGCACTGGCGCAATCTTGCGGATCCAGTGCGGGCAGTGCCACGGTCTTGCGCAAGACCATGTGCTCAGGCAGTTCCACCGCCCAAAACACAGGCTCCCGCCCCGGCTTGGCTACCAGTTCGCCGCTCTCCCACACCACGGTGGGCGCGCCTTCGGCGGGCACCAAACGCAGCATCTGCTCGGGCCGCAGCCACGACAGCGGCGGCCACTGCGGCGCTCGGCGCCAGGTTTTTAAAATATCGGCCTTGAGCTGGTTCAGATCCAGCCCAAAAAAGCGCGATTCAGTTGAAATTGCCATAAGGGTTCTTTGCTTCGATCAGGATGCTGGCTGCAGCATCTGGCGCGCCTCAAACGTGTACCAAGGCAGGCCATCTCGCGTTCTGGCCCCAAAGTACACACTGCGATCTACGAGAAAAATACGTCCGTCTGCCATCGGAACCTGTGCTGTGATCCGGTAACGGCGCTGCGCACCGCCTGGGCGGGCCAGGTTGGCATCCAGGCCGGTGGTATCCAATCCTGGCTGACCACGCGACGCAGCAATGCGGGCCGCGATTCCCTCGTCGCCATTGGCCAGCACCCGCAACACCAGCGGCGGCGCCGCCAGCGGATTGACCGTTGCGCCCCCCGAGCCTGAGGTGGCTGCCGTGACCAAGGGCGCGAGTCTAGCATAGAGGTCGTAATCGATACCGGGCACCTGCATCAGGTCTTCTATCGCTTCAAAACGCTCGGGCCGGCGGCCATCCAGCGAGGCGCGTTCACGCCGGTCCAGGATGGCAATGGCCAGCTCTTGCGCCGCGCCATCAGGCATGCCTCCACCCACGCTCAACAAGGCATTTAGCAGCGGCAGCGATGCCCCATTGATATTGATCAGGCCATTGAGGGGCATCACGCTGACCGCCACCTGCGTGCCCTGGTAACTGACCGAGGTCTCGGTGGTTTCTTGCAAGATCGTGCGGTCGGCTGCCAGTTGCTGCAACACCATGACGACGGCTGCATCGCCCACCGCCTGCGCGGTGACCTTGTCCTTGGCCACGCCAATCATCTTGGCTTCCTGGCGCACCACACCACTGACCCCGGTGACCATCAGGCTGAGTGCTGCCACCAGCCACAGCACGGCAATCAAGGCCATACCTTGTTGCGGTGGCGCCAGCGTGGCGCGTTGTTGCACGGCTGCGCGCATCATCCGGTCGAGCCTCCCAGGCTCGCGCCGCCACCGCTGCCGCGCGGGTCGCCCGCAGGCATCACGCGCAGCTGCACCACCACCGGCGCCAACACCGAGGTTTCAGTGGTCATTACCACCTGCACTGCCTGCGGCAGCTGGTCGACCACGCCCCAGTCACTGCCCCATTGCGGTGGATCGATGCCTCCGTTGAGGTACTGGAAAGACAGACCGGTCGCATGCTGCAGCAGTGGGTAGGTTTGTGCCGCACCCCATTCGGGCAAGGTCTGCTGGTCGATCCAGGGCAGGTAGCTCAAGATGACGGCGGGTGCACCGTCATAGCTGCCCATGGCCAGCCGGAAATGGTAGCGGCCACCCACGCCATAGCGTGCCGGCATCACCCCCACCCAGGTCATCGATTGACCAGCGCCTTCAAAGAAAAATGCCGAAGGCGCAGCGCTGAGCATGCCCTGCTGCTGCAAGCCCTGCACCCGTTTGGCGGAAATACGGCCTAATACGGCACGCAAAAAATCGGTACTGGCGCGCGATTCGTCCATGCGCTCAAGCCGGTTGTCGATACTGGTTTCGGTGCGGCCCATGGTGCCCATGGCACCAGCCAGACCTAAAACGATCAGCGACAGCAAGGACATGGCCACCAGCATCTCTACCAGCGTGAAGCCTGAGGCAAGACGCTGCGGGCCTGGGCAGCTAGCCTTGGTAAAAAGTGTGCGAATGCGGCTCATGCGGGCGGCACCACATTCTCGGCTGGATCGGGCGGCCGGCGCTGCGCACGCAAGGTGTTGAGCTCGAACACGCGCGGGCGGTCGCCCTCGGCCCAGTTCACGCTGATATGCACTTCATGCAGCACAGGAATGTTCGCGCCTTCGTCCACACCGGTCTTGAAGGGCGCGCTTTGCACACTCCACTGGTAGCCATTGCTCTGGCCCGATTCGTTCCAGCCGCTTTCGTACACGGAGTCACGCGAATCCATGATGGACTGCGCCAGCTGCACCGCATATTGGTAGCGATCCAGATCACCTACGCTGCGCGCATTGCTGCCGGTGGCGCGGTAGATCATGCCCAGCGAGATCGCCATGATGGACAGCGCCACCAGAATTTCCAGCAAGGTCATGCCTTGCTGCTGGCGAGGCCGTTGGGACAGAGATGACAGCGCCCTCATTGGAACAAGGGCTCCTGGCTGACCCGGCCCGAAAGCCAGTCCACCCGCAGCCGTGTGCCGGCGCCATTTTTGCGCAAGATCTCTACACTGCCGCCGGTGGAGCCTCCCGAGGCCAGGAACACGATCGAGGCGGCGCTGTTGGGCACAAACTCGCGGTCTGCCACGGTGGCACGTAAATCCACTGCCTCTGGAATTTCTTTGACCGAGTCTCCATAGCCATAGTGCCGGGTTTGCAGATCCACGGTAAAGCGCACCGACTCGCCCTGCGAGACGGCGATATAACGGGCCGAGCGCAGTTGGCTGATCATCGTGCGCACGGTATCGCGGTACTGCACCCCATCCTTCAGCCGGTCATAGGCGACCGGTGCCATGGCCACCACCAAAGCCATGATGGCGAACACCACCATCAGCTCGATCAAGGTAAAGCCTTGATGGGCTGCTGGGCGCGTGGTGGCACGCGGGTGTCGGCTCAGCCATGGCAAGGCGGTGGGCACGGGGTTTCCTGGTCAGGCGGAGAAAGCAGCGGCCGCCGGCTTACTGTGCGTTGCGCACATCGGCGGCTTCACCTTCGCCACCGGGCTGGCCATCGGAGCCCAGCGACAGGATGTCGACCCGGCCGCCGTTGTAGCTATAGCGGTACGGGTTGTTCCAAGGATCGTTGGGTACGCCGCCCGACAGGTAGGGACCGTTCCAACCGCGCACATTGCCCGGCTGCTTGGCCAGCGCATCCAGACCTTCTTCGGTGGTCGGGTAGCGGCCAGTGTCGAGCTTGAAGATATCCAGCGCCTTTTGCAGGTCAGCAATCTGCACGCCTGCCGTTTTGGACTTGGCGCCGCCCAATTGGCTCAGCACCTTGGGGCCGACCAGGCCGGCCAGCAGGGTCAGGATGGCCAGCACCACCAGCAGTTCGATCAAGGTAAAACCACGGCTCTTGCGTGGCGTCTTTTGGGTGAATAAGGCCTTCATGGCGGGCTCTCCTTGCAGTATTAAAAATTAAGCGGCCAGATCGTTGACGGACAAGATGCCCATCAAGATAGAAACAATGATGGAGGCAATCATGATGCCCAGTACCAGAATCAGCACCGGCTCGATCATGGTCAGGGCGCGTTTGATGCCGATCTCCACCTCGCGGTTCAATATATTCGACAGCTCCAGCATCATCGATCCCAGGCGCCCGGTTTCTTCGCCAACGCGCACCAGGTTCACGGCCAGCGGCTCGAACACGGTGGTGGTGTTCATCGCCTGCACCATCTTGCCGCCCTCTTTGACGATCGGCGGAATCTTGGCCAGCTCTTGCTGGATCAAGCGGTTGCTTACGGTATCGGTCGCAATATGCAACGCCGTGAGCAAAGGCACGCCATTGCCCAGCAAGGTACCCAGCGAGCGAGAATACAAGGTCAGCTGGTACTTCAGCGCCAGTCGCCCCAGGATAGGCATGCGCAGCAACACACTTTGCCACCACAGCCGCCCGGTGGGCGAACTGAGCCAGCTGCGCATCAGATAGACCACGGCCGCACCGCCCAGCAAAATCACCCAGCCGTTCTTGCGAAACACCTGGCCAATGGTCATCACAATCTTGGTCGGCGTGGGCAAGGCATCACCCATATCGGTAAACAGCTTTTCAAACTGCGGCACCACAAAGCCCAGCATCGCGATCAGCGACAGAATGGCCACTGCCACGAGGATCATCGGGTAGATGGTGGCCGAGACCACGCTTTCCTTGAGCGCGCGTTGGCGCTCCAGGTGTTCCACCAAACGCTGCAGCACGGCCGACATCTGGCCGCTGGCCTCGCCCGAGCGCACCATGTTGATATAGAAATCGCCAAACAGCTCCTGGTGCACCATCAGCGCTTTGGACAGCGGCACCCCGCCCTTGACCGCTTCGAGCACACCGGTCAGCAGCTCGCGCATGCTGTCCTTGAAGGCCATGTCGATCAGCACGCGCAGCGCGTTGTCCAAGGCCAAACCGGCCTTGAGCATGATTGACAGCTCCGAGGTCATCGCCAGCACATCGGATGACTTGGCCGGGCCCTTTTGGGATTTCCGGGCCTTGGTTTTGACCAGTGCACCCACAGCCGCAGGCTTGGCGCCGGCCTTGGTTGCAGCCGGCATCAGCGCGGCGGCATCAACCGCATCCACAATGCGCACCGGCGTGAGCTTTTGCGCGCGCAGGTGCTTTTGCACGGCTGCGGCGTTGGGCGCTTGGAAAGTGCCGCGAACCTGCTCGCCCGCAGCATTGATCGCGTGCCAGGCAAAATCAGCCATCAATCTGGTCCTGGGTGACGCGGGCGACTTCGTCCAAGGTGGTCATGCCGGCCGCCACCTTGCGCAAGCCGTCTTCATGCAGGCTCAGCATGCCCGATTTGGCCGCCAGGTTGAACAGCTCGTTGGAGTCCTTGCCTGCATTGATGGCATTGCGCATCGGCTCATCGAGCACAAATAGCTCATGGATGCCGGTACGGCCTTTGTAGCCGGTCTGGCGGCAGGCATTGCAACCCACCGCACGGTAAATGACTTGGCCCACCTCGCTGAAGCGCGCCAGGCCGGAGCGCTTGCGCACCTCCTCGCCAGGCTCGAACGCCTCTTTGCAATTGCCGCACAAAGTACGCACCAGACGCTGGGCCAGCACGCCGTTGACCGAGGAGGTGATCAGATAGCTCTCCACCCCCATGTCCTGCATACGGGTGATGGCACCGGCGGCGGTGTTGGTGTGCAGGGTGGACAGCACCAAGTGGCCCGTCAGCGCCGACTGCACCGCGATCTGCGCGGTCTCGCCGTCGCGCATTTCACCGATCATGATGATGTCCGGGTCCTGGCGCAGGATGGAGCGCAGCGCGTTGGCAAAGGTCAGGTTGATCTGGGCGTGCACCTGGATCTGGTTGATCCCTTCGAGCTGGTACTCGACCGGGTCTTCTACGGTGATGATCTTGTTTTCCAGCGCGTCAATCTTGGACAGCGCGGCATACAAGGTGGTGGTCTTGCCCGAGCCAGTGGGCCCGGTGACCAGCAAAATGCCGTGCGGACGGCCGAGCAGGTCGTTGAATTTGGACAGGGTGTCCTTGGCAAAACCCATGGTTTCGAGCTGCAGCCGCACGCTGGCGCGGTCCAGCACCCGCATCACGATGCTCTCGCCATGGACAGTGGGCACGGTGGAGACCCGCAGGTCCAGCTCGCGGCCCTTGACGCGTGTTTTGATACGGCCATCTTGCGGCAGGCGGCGCTCGGCAATGTCCAAATGCGCCATCAGCTTGACGCGCGATCCCACGGCGGCCGACAGGCGCGGCGGCACCAGTTCACCGGGGTGGATCACACCATCGACCCGGTAGCGCACATGCAGGCCGTCGTCAAACGGCTCCAGGTGGATATCGGAAGCGCGCAGATCGGTCACCTTGCCGATGATGCTGTTGACCAGGCGAATCACCGGCGCTTCGCTGGCGAGGTCCTTCAGATGTTCGACAAAGTCGCCGACATCGGAGCCATCGCCAAACATGTCATCGCCGTCGTCCTCTTCGGCTTCGGGCTCAGGCTCTTGCAGCGCTTTTTCAATATCGGCCTGCAGCGCCAGATGGGGGCGAATCTGCAAACCCGTTGACATCTGCAGCGCCTTGATCACATACGGATCCTGGGGCGAGGCCATGGCGACATCCAGCACGCCATCTTGCAACCGCAAGGGGAAGACATGCTGCGAATGCTGGAACTCGGGCATCAGGCCCGGCACGCTGACCGCTTCCACCGGGAAGTCCGCGCCCAAGATATATGGGATCTGCAACTGGGTCGCCAGGGCCTGCATCAGGTCCGGCTCGGAAACCAGGCCCAGCTGCACCAGCACCTGGCCGATGAGACTGCCCATCTCCTGCTGCGCCTGCAGCGCACGCTCCAGATCGCGTGGCGACAGCTTGCCCGCCTGCACCAGCATCTCGCCCAGCAAAGGGCGACGCCCTGACTCCAGGGTCAGGGCTGCATCGCTGAAATCGTCAATGGTGCTGGTGCTCATGCGTCTATGGTCTCAAAAGCCTATGACAGGCGTGGTATCCATCCCCTTAGCCTATAGGGCACCCAGTGTAGGTGCCAGGCATGGGAGACATTTGGTAGGAAAAGCAAACTCAGGCAAAAACATCGGCCTCGGCAAAGGCCTTGCCTTGCTGGTCCTTGCCCGACAGCTGCGGCTCCAGGCCATTCAACTGCCAATCAATCGACAACTGTGCATCATTCCAGATAATGCAGCGCTCGTGGGCGGGCGCATAGTAATCTGTTGTTTTATAAAGAAACTCAGCCGTTTCACTGAACACCACAAAGCCATGGGCAAAACCGGGCGGAACCCACAACTGGCGTTGGTTTTCATCACTCAGCTCCACCGCCACCCATTGGCCAAATGTGGCCGAGCTTTTGCGGATATCGACGGCGACATCCAGCACCCGCCCCTGCACCACCCGCACCAGCTTGCCTTGGGCCTGCTCTACCTGGTAATGCAGGCCGCGCAGCACACCCCGGCTGCTCTTGCTGTGGTTGTCCTGCACAAAGTCATAGTGCCGGCCCACCGCCGCATCAAAAGCCTGCTGGTTGAAGCTCTCGTAGAAAAAGCCGCGCGTGTCGCCAAACACCTTGGGCTCGATGATCTTGACCTCGGGCAGCGCCGTATCGATGACTTGCATGGCTTTACTCCTTGGGCTCCTGCAGCAGGCGCTGCAGGTACTGGCCGTAGCCGTTCTTGGCCAAGGGCTTGGCCAGCGCGGCCAGTTGCTCGTCGCCGATGTAGCCGCTGCGCCATGCAATTTCTTCCGGGCAGGCAATCTTCAGGCCTTGGCGGCTTTCCAGGGTGGCAATGAACTGGCCCGCATCCAGCAGGCTGTCATGCGTACCGGTATCCAGCCAGGCATAGCCCCGGCCCATGATCTCCACGCTCAGCTGCTCGCGCTCCAAGTACAGGCGGTTCAGGTCCGTGATTTCCAGCTCGCCGCGCGGCGAAGGCTTGAGGCCGCGCGCCAGCTCCACCACCTGGCTGTCGTAGAAATACAGGCCGGTCACTGCATAGTTGCTCTTGGGCTTGGCCGGCTTTTCTTCCAGCGACAGGACCTTGCCTTGTTTGTCAAACTCCGCCACGCCATAGCGCTCGGGGTCGGTCACATGGTAGGCAAACACACTGGCGCCGGTATCGCGCTGCATGGCGCTGCCCAGCAGCTTGTGGAAATCATGGCCATAGAAGATGTTGTCGCCCAGCACCAAGGCGCTGGGTGCGCCGTCCAAAAAGCGCTCGCCAATCAAAAAGGCCTGCGCCAAGCCATCCGGGCTGGGCTGCACCGCGTATTGCAGCTGGATGCCCCACTGGCTGCCATCGCCCAGCAGTTGCTCGAAGCGCGGCGTGTCCTGCGGCGTGCTGATGACCAGGATCTCCTTGATCCCTGCCAGCATCAGCGTGGTCAGCGGGTAGTAGATCATCGGCTTGTCGTACACCGGCAGCAGCTGCTTGCTGACCGCCAGGGTAGCGGGGTGCAGGCGGGTGCCGGAGCCGCCCGCCAAAATAATGCCTTTGCGTGCTTGCGTGGTCATGGTCTACAGAATCTCCTGCAGCATGCGCTGCACGCCGGTCTGCCAGTCAGGCAAATCCAGCGCAAAGCGCTGCTGCAATTTGTGGGTGTTCAATCGGGAATTGTGGGGACGGCGCGCGGGCGTCGGGAAGGCCGAGGTGTCGACCGCCTGCACTTCCTGCGCCGTCAAATTCAGAGCCGGGTTGATCTTGCGCGCCGTTTCCAGCACAAAGCGGGCATAGCGGTTCCAGGTGGTTTCACCACCTGCCACCAGGTGGTAGATACCGCTCAGGTCGTCACCCGATGCCATGGCCGTGCGCAACGCATGCGCCGTCACATCGGCAATCAGGTCAGCACCGGTGGGCGCGCCCCACTGGTCGTCGATGACAGCCAGCTTGTCGCGCTCCTGCGCCAAGCGCAGCATGGTCTTGGCAAAGTTGCCGCCGCGCGCGGCATAGACCCAGCTGGTGCGAAAAATCAGGTGCTTCACGCCGCTGGCGGCGATCTGCTGCTCACCTTCGAGCTTGGTCTGGCCGTAAACCGACAGTGGGCCGGTGGCTTGGTCCTCTTGCCAAGGCTGTTCGCCGCCACCATCGAAAACATAGTCGGTGCTGTAGTGCACGAGCCAAGCGCCCAGCGCTTTGGCCTCGCGCGCCAGCACCGCCACCGCCTCGGCGTTGATGGTGCGGGCAGCATCGGGTTCGCTCTCAGCCTTGTCGACGGCGGTGTAAGCGGCGGCATTGACGATCACATCAGGCGCCAAAGCACGCACCGTCTCGGCCAAAGCCTCGGGGCGCAGCAGGTCGCCACACAGCGGCGCACTGGCGCGGTCCAGCGCCACCACCTCGCCCAGCGGCAGCAGGCTGCGTTGCAGCTCCCACCCGACCTGGCCGTTCTTGCCCAACAACAGTATTTTCATGGCATCTTTCCGGAAGGCGGCCCCAGACATGCAGATGCCCGGCCCGCAAAAATACCGCCCTCAGGCGTATTGCTTGTTGACCCAGTCCTTGTAGTCACCCGACTGCACCTGCGCCACCCAGTCCTGGTGCTCCAGGTACCACTGCACGGTCTTGCGGATGCCGCTGTCAAAGGTTTCCGCCGGCTTCCAGCCCAGCTCCTTCTCCAGCTTGCGCGCATCGATGGCGTAGCGGCGGTCATGGCCAGGGCGGTCCTTCACGTAGCTGATCTGCTCGGCATAGGACTGGCCATCGGCACGTGGACGCTGCGCATCGAGCAGGCTGCAGACATGCTTGACGATTTCGATATTGGGCATCTCGTTCCAGCCGCCCACGTTGTAGGTCTCGCCCAGGCGGCCAGCCTCCAGCACGCGGCGGATAGCGCTGCAGTGGTCCTTGACATAGAGCCAGTCGCGGATCTGCATGCCGTCGCCATACACCGGCAGGTTCTTGCCCGCCAGCGCATTGACGATCATCAGCGGGATCAGCTTCTCGGGGAAATGGTAGGGCCCGTAGTTGTTCGAGCAATTGGTCGTCACCACCGGCAGGCCATAGGTATGGAACCAGGCGCGCACCAGGTGGTCGCTGGCCGCCTTGCTGGCGCTATAGGGGCTGTTGGGCTCGAAGTTATGGGTCTCGGTAAAGGCCGGGTCCTCCTTTTCCAGGCTGCCGTACACCTCATCGGTCGATACGTGCAGAAAGCGGAAGCCGTCCTTGCGCTCGCCGGTCAATCCGCCCCAATAGGCGCGTGCTGCCTCCAGCAGGCGCAGGGTACCGACCACATTGGTTTGGATAAAGTCCTCGGGGCCGTGGATCGAGCGGTCCACATGGCTTTCGGCCGCAAAGTGCACGATGGCGCGCGGCTGGTGCTCGGCCAGCAGCTGGTCCAGCAACGCGCGGTCGCCAATGTCGCCCTGCACAAAATGGTGGCGGCTGTCGCCTTGCAGGCTTGCGAGGTTGTGCAGATTGCCCGCGTAGGTCAGTTTGTCGAGATTGACCACCGGTTCATCCGAACCCGCCAGCCAGTCCAACACAAAATTCGAGCCGATAAAGCCGGCGCCTCCGGTGACGAGAATCATGGTCAGTACAGGTAGTTCAACAAATAACCGTCCATTATCGCATTGCCCTTCAGGCGCATCGGCGGCCCGCTGGCAATAGAGGGCTATGTCTGTAAGCGCATGTGGCGCCGGTCTGCGTCAGCCCTTGGTGCCAAAGCGGCTGTGGGCGATATGCAGCAGGCCGTCAAAAATCAGGTTTTCGACCAACTCAAAAGGCCGGGTCATGCTCGGCATCATCTTCCAGCCGGCACCGCCCGTCATCACGCAGGCAGGCTCCTGCCCGCAGTGGGCCATCACATGCTGCACCATGCGCTCGACCGCGCCAGCAATTGCATAGGTGCCACCGCTGGTCAGCGCATCGCTGGTATTGGTGGGGAAAGGCCGCACCTCGCCCGTCGGCACATGCAAGCCGGCGGTGCCCGACTCAAGGGCCTTGAGCATGATGCCGTGGCCCGGCAGGATCAAGCCGCCCAGAAACTTGCCATCGGCGTCGATGGCTTCGACGGTAACCGCCGTGCCTACCATCACCACCACCACCGGGCGCTGCCGCCCCTGTGCCAGCACATGGTGCCAAGCGCCCACCATCGCCACCCAGCGGTCCGTGCCCAGGCGGCTGGGGTGGTCATAACCATTGCTCAGGCCTGCCTCGGCGGTAGACGAGACCACCCAGTTGGGTGCCAGATCCCAGATATCCATTTGCGTCTGCACCCGGCGGCGCACCACATCGCCGGCCACGACACAGCCCAGCATGTGCTGCGGCTCAGGCAGCTCAGCCCAGCTGCCCTCGGCCAGGCGCTCAATGTTGTCCAAAAACTCCACGCCATGCGCCAGCACAGCGGCGCCAGGTTGTGCTGCGTCATACATCGCCCACTTGAGGCGTGTGTTCCCTACGTCGATGGCCAGAAAATGCATGGGCGGCATTATCGACCCTTTTGCCGCTGCAGCTTGTTGCACGTGCAACATCGACCTGCGCCACGGACGTCCAAACCGCAGTGTGAATTATTTTCAAGCGACTCCGTCTGACTTCATCGCGTTCACAAAAGCCTATATATTGGACAGTTCCTGTAACCAACCCTCTAGGAGTCACCATGGGACTGTTCAGTTTTATCAAGGAAGCCGGCGAAAAATTGTTTGGCGGCAAAGACGCTGCTGCCGCCACGGCACCACAAGACCTGAACGCGGCTGCAGGCGCGGCCATTGAAAAGTACATTGGTACCCAGAACCTGGGCGTGTCCGACGTGAAGGTGGCCTTTGACGCTGGCAAAGTGACCGTGACCGGCGTGGCCCCCACCCAGGCTGCGAAGGAAAAAGTCACGCTGTGCTGCGGCAATGTCTCCAGCGTCAGCGATGTGACCAATGACATGACCGTGACCAACCCCGAGCCAGAAGCCAAGTACTACGACGTGGTCTCGGGCGACACGCTGTCGGGCATTTCCAAGAAGATGTACGGCGATGCCAACAAGTACATGACCATCTTCGAAGCCAATAAGCCCATGCTGAGCGACCCCAACAAGATTTACCCAGGCCAGAAGCTGCGCATCCCCGCGCTGTAATCCAGCCCAACGCCCCAAAGTAAAAATCCCGCATCCGGCTTGGCCGGTGCGGGATTTTTTTAATTAAGCCTGCTGGTCAGTGGGCCTGCGCCTGTTTGAAACGATCCACCAGCAGCCGTAAATCCTGCTCCGCCTTGTAGATCACGGCCAGGTACTCGTGGTTGTTGATGCCCCAGAGCGAGGAATCCATGTCGGTGGTGTGCGCCACCAGGAACGGCAAGGTGGTGACGACCCGCATCTGGGCGCGGCCCTGCAGGTAGCTATCGATGGTGTTGGTGTGCGGGTCGCGGATCGAAGAATCCCATTGCGACAGCGCCTCCAGCGCCGGCTGGGCGTAGATGTTGTGCACCATGCTGGTCATGCGGTCCAGCACCACAAAGGTCTCGCCATCCTGCTCCAGCACTTCCAGCACTTGGGTGCCTGGGTGGATCTTGGCGATCAGGCCGGCAAAGATGTCCCACTCGCCATCATGCGCGGCCAGCCAGCCGTCCACGCGGGCGCGGCGCTGGGCATAGTCGGGCGGCATCTCGACATCGTCTTCCATGATCTCCAGCTGCGTCGCACCGGTTTGCAAGGCCTTGCGTGCCAGGTACTGGTAGCTCATCGCACAGCCCAGCCAGCCAGGGCTGTAGCGCACACCATCAAACACGCTCACCTCCGTCTGCAGGCCCGGCAGGGTCTGTTCGACGAAATGCGCGCGGCGGCGCACCGTCTCGGGCATGCTCAGCACCATGCAGCTGCCTGGCAGCGGTTGCGACACTGTCAGTGCCTCCCACTGCGCCGTATCGATGCGGCCCAGCGCATACAGCGCGCGCAGCACCATGAACTCAAACTGCTGGCCACTGCGGACGATCTCGTCCGCTAGCCCTTGCTGCACCTGCTCAGGCTTCTGCGCTTGCTGCTGCAGCATCTGTTGTACCGCCTGCACCATGGCTTGGGCATCGCCCACCGGCGTCACGCGCAGCGCGGGATTGCTCAGCAAGGCGGCATGCTGGTGGATGTCGGCACTGCTCTCGGTCACCACCGGTGTACCCAAGCTCAGGCATTCATACACCCGCGTGGTCTCCAGCAAGGCGCCTTCGTAATAATGGATATTGACGACCACACGCGCCTGGCGCACGGCTTGGCGCAGTGCGTCGCCAAACAGATTGCCCTCGATGCGCACCGAGAACTGGCGCTGCAAGGCCTGCAGCATCTCCTGGCGGCGCGGCGCGTTGACATCGCCGTAAAAAAGCACATCGCAGCTCGGCTCTACCACCGGCAAAGCGGGCTCGCCGCAACCCTGCAACAGCTGCGAATAGTCAGCCACCCCACCAATCGGCACCAGGAAGGTATGCGGATAGCGGATGCCCTTGGTCTCCAAAAAGGCCAGGTTGGCCGGCGCATAGTCCCAGGCGGACAGCGAGTTTTCCAGAATCGCCAGGTAGTCGTCGGTAAACCAGCGCGGGCTGACGCTTTGCTCCATCTGGAAGACGATGCGCTTCTCGCCGGGCGGCAGCTGCTTGAACATCTGAGGGCATACCACGATGTACATGTCCAGCCCATAGCCTTCGGCAGGCATGTCCTGGAACAGGCTCACCTCAAAACCGGCCTTGCGCAGCACCCGGGCCAGCGCATGGGCGACAAACTGCGTGTGCGCCGTCGCCAAAATGCCGTAGTGGCGGTTGCTGCCGGGCAGCACTGCCACCGCTGGCAGCGGCGCCCCCCGGGCCTGGCGCATCTTGCGGCGCAGCGCATGGCGTGCGCGGCGCAGGCCAGCGGGTTCATACGGTGCCAGTTTTTGCTTGATCCGGAATACGGCGCTCTTGCATTTACGCAGCAAATCGGTGATGCGCCACAGCGGCGAAAGCTGGCGTGCCAGCGCCTGCATCTGCTGGGCCTGCTGCTCGATCTGCCACTGCTTTTGCGCTGCCTCTTGCTGCAGGGCGGCCAGCTTGATGTCCAATTGCGCAATTTGTTGCTGTTGCTGCTGTTGGCGGCTTTCCCACTGCGCCGTCAACCATAGCGTCTGTGCCTGGGCCTGCTCCAACGCATTCTGGCTTTGCTGGGCCTGGGTCTGAGCGCCTTCCAAATGGCCGCGCAGTTGCTGGCGCTCCAGCTCCAGGCTGCGGATATCGCCATCGAGCTTGTCGATCCAGCTATGGCGTTGCTGGCCAGCGGCCTCCAGTGCCTGCATCTGCTGCTGCTTGTCGCCCAGCGCATGCTGCAGCGCCATCAGCTCGGCCTTGGCCTCCAGCCGCGCGCCCAAGGTGGCAAAGCCCCGGCAGGCCTCGCGCTGAAACGCGGCATCACTGCGGTCACAGAGGCGGCGCAACAACGCAGGCTGCTGCGCGCCCACCAGCAGCACGCCCAGACCATTGCTGTGCGGAAAGTGAATGCTGGGGTAGTGCCCCTCCAGTTCCGCCCAGAGCTGGTGCACGCCAAAGTCATCGCGGTGCACATTGCTGTCGTGGAACAGCACCACGCCGCGCTCACTCAACTTGGGCAGCCAGGTCTCAAAATCATGGCGCACGGCTTCATAGGTGTGCAGGCCGTCAATGTGCAGCACATCCACACTGCCATCGGCAAAGCTGGGCAGCGCCTCGTCAAAGCGCATGCGCAGCAAGGTAGAGAACTGGGTGTAGTGCGGGTCATGGGCCTGGCGCAGGCTGGTCAAAATGCCCTCGCCATAGGCACCGGCATGGGCATCGCCCTCCCAGGTATCGATGGCGTAGGTGCGCGTCATCAGCCCCTGCTCGGCAATCGCCTGGCAAAAAGCCAGGTAGGAGATGCCGGAATAAGCGCCAAGCTCCACCAGGCTGCGCGGCTGTGCCACCGCCATCAGCCAAGAGGCGAAAGGTATATGCCCCGCCCAGGGTGCGGGGTGGGTCAGATGGTAGGGCTCCATCAAGGCGGCGGGGAGCAGCCAGCCATCTTCTGCCCGCGCTTGCGCTGGGAGGTCGGTCATACGGTTCATGGGGGAGAGGTTTCCTGTTGCGCCTGGCCGGCTTGCAGCACGATGGACCGCATCGGAATGCCAAGCAGTCCGGTGGCCATGTTGGTGGACTCGGACTTGAAGTGCAGCGCATCCTGTATCCAGTGCTGCTGCACATGGTCGTGCTGCGAGCCATCGGCCAGGGCGACGTCGATCGCGTAATTGCCCACCGGCATGCGGGGCATGTCAAAGCTGAACTCGGCCTGCAGGACCTGGCCGCTGGCACAGACCACCGGCTGGCCCAGGTAGCTCAAATAGCTGTTGTCGCCAAATACGGCCTGGCCAGTGCGGTCCTTGACCACAAAGCCCACGATGGGTGACTGCAACGCCTGGTGGCACTGCGCCTGGATGCGCAAGACCACCGGTTCGCCCCCCACCACCCAGTGCAAGGGGCGTTGTTGCGTGTCCATCAGCCAGGCGCCGGTGATGCGGGCACCGCCCAGGCCAAACGATGGTGCTTCTGGGTTGAAGCGAAATACTTCGATATCGTTGCGCATCGGTTCGGCGCGGAAGAAATCACGCCGCTGGTCATGCCAGGGCAGGCTGGCATCGAACACTGGGGCCGGCGGGGCCGTTTCAGCGACCGGGCCACTGCCCTGCTCGGCCTCATAGCAGGCCTGCATATAGCGGTCGCAGACCTCCTTGGTCGGCCCAATCTGCATCACCTGGCCCTTGTCGATCCAGACCACGCGGTCGCAGAGGCTCTTGATGGCAGCGGTATCGTGGCTGACAAACAGCAAGGTGCCGCGCTCCATGAAGCTGCGCAGAAAACGCATGCACTTCTGGGTGAACACCGCATCACCCACCGCCAACGCCTCGTCTACCACCAGGATATCGGCATCCACATGGGCAATCACCGCAAAGGCCAGCCGCACATACATGCCGCTGGAATAGGTCTTGACCGGCTGGTCGATGAACTCGCCAATATCGGCAAAGGCGGCAATCGAGTCAAAACGCTCGGCGATCTGCGCATCGCTCAAGCCGAGCAGTGCCGCATTCATCGCCACATTGTCGCGGCCAGAAAACTCGGGGTTGAAGCCCGCCCCCAGTTCCAGCAGCGCCGCAATGCGACCATGCGTCTTTACCTCGCCGCAGCTGGGTGCCAAAGTGCCGCAAACCATCTGCAAGAAGGTCGATTTGCCTGAGCCATTGCGGCCGATGATGCCAATCGTCTCGCCCTTGGCCACCTGCAGATCCAGACTGCGCAGCGCCCAGAACTCACGGTGGTAGGGCTTGGGCTCGCGGCCCAGCAGGCGCGAGAGGCGGGGCATCACAAACTGCCGCAAACGGTCGCCGGGGGCATCGTAGATATGAAAGCACTTGCCCAGGCCCTGAACTTCGAGTGCCACAGATTCAGAGGACATCGGCAAATCCCTTGCGCGTCTTCTGGAACCAGGCAAAGCCCAGCCAGGCAACCAGACTGCAGGCCAGTATGCTGATGGCCCAGCCGCTCCAATCAGGCATGCGGCCCCAGATCAGCACGGCGCGCGTCTGTTCAATAAAAAAAGTCAGTGGATTGAGCCACATGACGGTCTGAAAACTGGCGGGCAGCGCATGGACCGGAAAAAAGATGGGAGAGATGAACATCAGCATCGTCGTCATCACGCCGGTGATTTGCTTGAGATCACGCGCAAACACGCCGAGCGACGCAAACAACCAGCCCACGCCCACACTGAGCAGCACCAAGGGCGCCCAGACCAGCGGCAAGAGCAAGGCTGTCAGTGGAATCTTGCCGTTGAGCACCAAGAGTGCCACCAGCAGCACCACCAAGCTGGCCAGCGCCTGGAACAGTGCTGAGCAAACGGCGACGATGACCAGAATCTCCAGCGGAAACACCACGCGCTTGACGTAGTTCACATTGGCCAGCACCAGGTGCGGCGCGCGGTTGAGCACATCGGCAAACAGACCGTAAACGATCAGCCCGGCAAACAGCACCATCGCGAACTGGGTCTTGGACTCCGGCCCCTCGCCCCAGCGCGCCTTGAACACCACCGAGAACACAAAGGTATAAATAACCAACATGCACAGTGGAATAAGCACAGCCCACAGCCAACCGCCGAGCGATCCCTTGAAGCGCTCGCTCACTTCTCGGCGTGTCATCTTGACCACCAAAGGCCAGTGCGCACGCACGCTGGCCACCAAAGCGCATGCAGAGGCAGCGCTGCCCGTTCCGACCGTCAATATGTAACTCCATCCATCATGAGGCGGCCAAGTTTACAGGGACATCGCTATCCCGACTGCCTCGGATGCAGCTCGGTTACAAGCCGCGACGATTACAGATGTCACTGGGACCAGGGCAAACCCTGAAGCCGCCAGCCACCCAACTGGCCGCGCTGGCCTTGGGCATTGGCGTCGCCCTCAAAGCCCTGCAGGATGTTGTAGGCATCCAGCCCCAGCTGGCTGGCGCGCTGGGCGGCGGCTACCGATCGCACACCGCTGCGGCACAGCAGCACGATCTTTTTACCCGGTGTTTTTTGGGCCAATGCCTGCAGCTGGGTATCAAAATCCGGGTTCAGGGCCATGTCCGGCCATTGCTTCCAGGCAATCGCTACCGCGCCCGGTACCTGGCCCACCCATGCGCGTTCGGCATCGGTGCGCACATCCACCAGCACCGCCTGCTGGGTCTGCACCCAGTGCCAGGCCAGCGGCGCACCAATATCACCGGCATAGCCATTGGCGGGCGCAATGGTTTGCTGTTCTGCAGTCAAGCTCATAAGTAGGTCTCCAAAGATTGCGCTTACATAGAGGGTCGGCCCCACAGCGCGCAGCTGACAGGCCTGCGCTTGAACCGCGCGCTATGCCGCCCGGTCCCAGGGCGGGGCCGGTATGTCCTTCAACTGCTGGCGCAGTGCGCGGTGGTCGGGCACCACCTCCGCCACGGTATCCCAAAAACGGGGGCTGTGGTCCATCACCCGCAAATGCGCCAGCTCATGCGCCACCACATAGTCGATCACCGCCGGCGCATAGTGCATCAGCCGCCAGTTCAGGCGGATCGAGCCATCGGACTTGGCGCTGCCCCAGCGCGTCTCGGCACTCGACAGGCGCAGGCTCGTATAGTGCACCTCCAGCAGTGGCGCGAAATGCGCCAGTCGCGCCAGAAAATGCTGGCGCGCACTCTGGACAAACCAGGCCTGCACCAGATCGCGGATCTGCGATGGCCCCGCATGGGGCGGCAACGCCAGGTACAGCCGCGACCTAGCGGTATCCCCCGCTTCCTCGACACGCCATACCGCGCCCGAACGGGCTACGCGCTGCTCGCTGTCCAGCACCAACTGCAGCGGCTGCCCCAGAAAAGGCAGGCTGGCGCCGTCTTCCCAGCGGATGCTGGCGCTCAGGCTGTTGGCGCGGCGGCGCTGCATCTCGGCAATCTTGCGCACAATCCAATCCGCCTTCTCCTGCAGTGCTTCATCAATGCCGGACTGGGTCACCCAGCGGGGTGCGCGCACCACCAGGCCTTCTTCGCCGACCACAAAACCAATGCTGCTGCGCTTGGCCCGCTGCAGCAAATAGGCCACCTTCTGCCCTTGCAGCAGGACGCTGCGATTGGCAGCAGGGTGCGATTGCAGCGAGATGGGACTCGATGTTGGCAGCGCCACAGGCACGGAGGGCTTGGCGACAGGGACAGGGACAGGGACAGGGACAGGGACAGGGACAGGGACAGGGACAGGAACAGGAACAGGCGGCTGTACCGCGACCGGCACCGCCACGGGCGCGGGTGCCGCTGGAGGCAGCTTGATGGGAGCAGTTGCCTGCCTCGGCGCAGCTACTGGGGGCTGCGCAGAGGCAGCGGCCGGCGGCTCGCTGCGTTCCCACAGGTCCAGGGCCATCTGCACCAGGCGACGCACATCAACCATGGCTCAGCCTCGTTCCCACTCGGTACTGCGCTGCAGGCTCAAAGGCAAGCACATCGGCCTCTCCCTATCAAGGCTTGGCAGCGCCACCTGGAGCAGTCGCCACCTGGGCCGGTGCCTGCAGCGCAGGTTTGCCCACATAGGCCTCGGGGTCGAGGCGGCGCATTTCGGACTCGATCCAGTACTCCACCTCAGCCATCAGCTCGTCATGCTTGCGGCCCTGGCTGTCAATGGGCTTGCCCACCGACACATCGACAATGCCGGGCGTCTTCACAAAGGCCTTGCGCGGCCAGCATTTGGCCGAGGTCACCGCAATCGGCACCACCCGGGCACCGGTCATGATCGCCAGGCGCGTGGCACCCGTTTTGTATTCACCACTTTCACCACGCGGAATGCGCGTGCCTTCGGGAAACATGATCACCCAGATGCCCTGGCCCAGCAGGCGCTTGCCCTGCTCCACCACTTTGTGGAAGGCACGGCTGCCATCCTTGCGGTCAATATGGATCATGTCCAGGCTGCCGATCGACCAGCCAAAGAAAGGAATCTTCAGCAGTTCCTTCTTGAACACATAGGCCAGAGGCCGGGGCATGATCGCCGGCATCAAGAAGGTCTCAAAGGTCGACTGGTGCTTGCAGAGCAGCACAACACCCTTGTCGCTGCCAGCTTGGCCGGCAACCGGCAAATTCTCCATGCCTTGCATGCGCACCTGGATGCCGCAAAACCAGCCGGCACTGTCTGCCGACAGCTTGAGCCAGCGGCGCGCCACCGTATAACGGGCCCGGCTGCTGGCACCGCAGACCCGCAGCAACAAGATGGTCAACGTATAGGGAATGACCGTCAGGCTCATGAAGAGCGTATGCAGTATCGATCGGAGCAGTGACATGGATCAAGTAGAAAAGGCAGGAGGACACAGAAGGTCTGGCAACGTGCGGCAGAGGCCAGCAGGGCAGGCTGAACGCCGCGAGCCAGCAAAGGCAGAGAGCAAGACCATCGACCAGTAGCGCGAAACCGGGCGAGGATGCAGCCTGCCCGCAGAAGGCTCTAAATCATATCGGAAGCCAAGCCCCCCGTCCGCAGCCGTCGCAGGGACAGGCCAATCAAGGCCTTTCAAGCAAGGTGTAAAACAGCTATTTTCCCAACGACATCAAAGGATTGCGGTGGATAACTAAGCTGTTTGACGAGAAATTGTGGATAAGCGGCAGTGCTGCAGCGCACCGCACCGCGCATTACGCCGCACCGGAGCAAGCACTTATACACACAATGTGGAAAGCAGACTCCTTAGCACAATATGCAGTAGCTATCGGCAACATGGCCAGCACAAAAAACATAACTCAATGAAAGATATAAATAAAAAAAATTTGTCAGGCAACCACCGAAGCCAACTGACAATGTGTGGTAATTCTGAGCCAGGCCAGGGCGCCGATATTTCAACAAAGTTATCCACAGAAATGTAAATCGCGTATTGATTTCTCTTGTGATTTGCCTTGTGTATAAGTTCTTTGGTTTGTCACAAGGTTGAAGCATCTCTTGGTGCAATCCGGACAAACACCGTACTGCCTAGCCTGGTTACCCCTGCCGGTCAGGTCGTGACGACAGTGCGGCTATCGCTACACTCGGCTCATCTGCATCCCACCCATCACCCCTTGATTCTGCTGTCCATCGCCGTTCACACCCCTGCCTACAGTGCCATCAGCGCGGCCAGTGAACTGCTCACCTACCAAGCCCCGCAAGCCTTGCCCGCCGGCAGTCTGGTGCGCGTGCCGCTGGGCAATCGGGAGGTGCTGGGGGTGGTCTGGGGCCCGGACACCGCATTCTCTGGTGATCTGGCCAAGATCAAACCCATCTCGGCGGTATTGGAGGCCATAGCACCATTGCCCGCAAGTTGGCTGCGTTTAGTGCATTTTGCGGCCCGTTATTACCAACGCAGTTTAGGAGAGATGGCCATCAGCGCATTGCCTCCGGCATTGCGAGACTTGACCGTGGAGCAGCTGGCCCGGCGCCTTAAGCGCAAAAAGCCGGCCGATGCGCATGCGGTGACAGCCGACCAGGCGCTGGCTTTGAGCCCTGAACAGGCAGAAGTTTGCGAGCAGATAGATAAAAATTCCGGACCTTTCCTGCTTTTTGGCAGCACCGGCAGTGGCAAGACCGAGGTCTACCTGCACCAGGCAGAGGCGCTGTTTCAGCGCGATCCTGATGCGCAGGTGCTGGTCATGGTGCCAGAGATCAACCTCACCCCCCAGCTCGAAGCTCGGTTCCAGGCCCGTTTTTCGGCCCGCCTGGGCGAAGGCGCGGTCGTCAGCATGCACAGCGGCATGACGGCGCCCCAGCGCCTCAAAAGCTGGTTGGCCGCCCACACCGGCCAGGCGCGGATTGTGCTGGGTACCCGCATGGCCGTGTTTGCCTCCCTGCCCCACCTGCGTCTGCTGATCGTTGATGAGGAGCATGACGCCAGCTACAAGCAGCAAGAAGCTGCGCGCTACTCCGCACGCGACCTGGCGATCTGGCGCGGCCATGATTTGCAAGCCAAAGTGATACTCGGCTCGGCCACCCCCTCGCTGGAGAGCTGGTGGGCCAGCCGCCCTGCCAGCAGCCAGGATGCCGGTGGTCGCTACTTGCGGCTGGCCATGCCCAGCCGCATCGGTGCCGGCCAGATGCCCCGGCTGCGCCTGGTTGACATGCGCCAGCAGCCGCGCCAGGCGGTGTTTGCGCCAGCCCTGCTGCAGGCCATCACCGAGCGGGTGGAAAGAGGCGAACAGGCCCTTGTGCTGCTCAACCGGCGCGGCTTTGCGCCGGTGCTGTTTTGCGGGGACTGCGGCTGGAAAAGCGACTGCCCGCATTGCAGCGCGCACCAGGTCTTCCACAAGACAGACCGCACGCTGCGCTGCCACCACTGCGGCTTCAGCCAGCGGGTGCCGCTGGCTTGCCCCAGCTGCGGCAACCCGGACATCCTGCCGCTGGGCAAGGGCACCGAGCAGCTGGAAGAAGCCCTGGAGCGCCTGCTGCGCAATGTGCAGCGCCCCGATGGCCAGCCTGCGCGCATCGCCCGCATCGATGCCGACACCACCAAGGCCAAGGGCGCGCTGGAAGAGAAAATCGCCGATGTGCACGCCGGAGATGTCGATGTGCTGGTCGGCACGCAGATGGTCGCCAAAGGCCATGATTTTCGGCGTGTGACTCTGGTCGCCGCCGTGCAGCCCGATGACGCGCTGATGTCCAGCGACTTCCGCGCGCCGGAGCGGCTCTTTTCACTGCTGCTGCAGGCCGCTGGCCGCGCCGGGCGCGATGCCGCCTATGTGGCCGCCCAGGGCAGCGCGGTCGAGATGTGGCTGCAGACCCAGCAGCCCGAGCATGCCGTCTACCAGGCCTTGCGCCGTTGGGACTACAGCGGTTTTGCCGCCCAGCAGCTCCAGGAGCGGCGCGATGCCGCCATGCCGCCCTTTGCCCACCAGGCCATCATCCGTGCCGATGCCCGCTCCCAGCAGGAGGCCCAGGCCTTCTTGCGCGCCGCCTCCGAATTGGCCCAGAGCCAGCAGTTGCTGCAAGGCAGCGAGGTATTTGTCTATCCACCGATTCCGTTGTCCATACAGCGGGTGGCCAATGTGGAGCGCGCCCAGATGCTCATCGAAAGCCCCTCACGCAAGGCTTTGCAGCAATTCCTGCGTGCCTGGCAGCCTTGTCTGCACTGGCTGCGCGCGCATCCCGAGCACAAGGGCCTGGTGCGCTGGCTGGTCGATGTGGACCCGCAGGCGATCTAAGACGAAAAGCCTTAAACCAGCCAGGTCACCGCCGCAGAAAAGCTCACAAAGGCCAGCGCCGTGCTAACGAGGATGATGTGCGCAATGCGGCCGTTGTGCGCACCATAGCGGCCGGCCAGCAAGGTCACATTGCTGGCGCTCGGCAGCGCAGCGACCAAGGCCACCACCAAGAGCGCGAACCGGTCGATCGGCAGGCCGGCGGCGATGGCGGCATGGCCCAAACCCAGCACCAGGAGCGGATGCACAAAAAGTTTGACCAGTGCCAGCGGCACATAGCTGGCGGGGGCGGCGTACTCCTCCTCCACCATCTTGGATCGGGCCAGCACGGCACCCACGGCAAACAGCGCCACCGGGGTGGCGGCACTGGCCAGCAGGCCAGCCGTCTGGTCCAGCGCCTGGGGCAAGCTCCACTCCATGTACGAGGCCAGCGCGCCCAGCAAGATAGCCCAGGGCATGGGATTGGTGACCACCCCCTTGAGCGCCTTGCGCAACGCCGCCCCGGCATTGCCTGCGGCCCCATCCATGCGCGACAGCGCCAGGCACAGCGAGGTGGTGAACACCATGTCCACCAGCATGGTGACGATGGCGGGGCCCGCCGCTGCATGGCCCAGCAGCGCCACCAACAGCGGCAAGCCCATGAACCCGGTGTTGGGGAAGGCCGTGACCAGCGCGCCGAAGGCGCTGTTGTTCCAGTCCCTGCCGCGCAGGTGCGAGGCCGCCACGCAGCCAGCCACCAGCAGCAACTGGCACAGCACATACAGCAGCAAGATCGGCAGGTTCATCAGCTGCGCAAAGGGCAGCGACGAGCCGGCTTTGAACAGCATGCAGGGGAGCGCGAAATACAGCACAAAGGCATTCACGCCCGCAATCGCCGGCAGCGGGAAAATGCCGCGCCGTGTGGCCACAAAGCCGCACAGAACCAGCGCAAAAAACGGAAAGGTGACTTGAAAGACGGACAGCACGGCTCGATTGTGCCCAGAATGCGCCAGCGCGGATGTAGCGCGAGGGACCGGCAGCAAGCCGCCCGGTCCACCCAAAGAAAAGACCAGCCATGCGCATGGCCAGTCTTGCTAAGCCCGGGTCCAGCATAGCGCCGGATCGGAGCCTAAAACAACCTAAATCGCTTAGATCGTCACCAATTTTTCGACTTCGGCGCATTTGCGCCGGGCCAGCGCCAGGTTGCTGCGCTGCTTGTCCAGAACCAGGTACAGGAACAGGCCTTCCTTCAAGGCCACCGGGCGGATGATGTGGTACTGCGAGCCCAGGGTGATCAGGATGTCGTCGATGGAGTCTTGCAGACCCAGTGACTTCATCGTCTTGAGCTTGGCACGCACCACCTCGGTATTGCCCGCAGCGGCCAGTTCCAGGTCCAGGCCGGATCCGGCACTGCCCAGCAGCATGCCGCTGCCACTGTCCACCAAGGCGGCGCACATTGCGCCATCAACCGTCAATAGTTGCGTCAACGTTTCTTGAACCGATGCCATCACACTCCCCCTTCGCACACTGGCGGTTTATCGTGACCGCCGCATGCAGCCAGTGCAGCGCATGCGCGGCTCTCTCACAGCAGGATGCCGGCCACCGCCGGCAGTGCCATCAGACTTTATTCATTTCGGCGCCCACTTCGGCCGCCGCCCACAGCACGCGGCCGAGGATCGCATTGGTATCGAGCACCATGCACAAAATGCAAGGAAACTCGGACGTCACCGACTGGAACACCACGACGCCGCTCTCGGTCTCGAAGGTCAGGCGCTTGCAGCCGGTGTGGTTGATCTCCCGACCCACCGCACGTGCCATGGCCATCAAGGAGCCCGCCATCGCCGACAGGCGGTTGAGCTGCAACTCGCTGTTCGTGCGCAAGGACGCAATTTCAAATCCATCGGGGGTGCTGAGCAAGGCAACGCGCACACCATCGACAGGACCAATAAGCTTATCAAGTGCCTGCTGGCCTGCCTTGACGACCTGGGCAGGGATCAGAGGTTGTGATGCAGTCATGAATTCTCGCTTTGCAGAGACAGCATGGAAACTAGTACGCTCATCGCATCCAGCAGCTGCCCACGGTCGCGCGGGTCCGCTTCCAGAATGGGAATCACCCCATGGCCAGCAGAATACACGCCTTGGGCGAATGTTTCAATTTGTTCTGTTGTTGCAGCGCGTGCGCTCAGCACCAGCGTGACAGGCGGCTGGGGCAGTTGCCGGATTTCATCGAGGATATGGTTGGTCTCAGCCAGACTGCCTGGCGTGTTCACATCGGTCATGATGAAAACGCCCATCGACACCGACAGCACCCACTGCCGCACAAAGCTGAAGCGCTCCTGGCCCGGGCAGCCGCAGATCTGCACGACATCACCGCCGCCCAGATCGATCTCGCCGAACTCGGTACCCACCGTGGTGAGCTCCTTGCTGTGGGCCGCCAGATCCAGGTTACGGACATCGGAGCTGGACATCAGCGAGCCGCAGAGCGAACGCACGGCCGTCGTCTTGCCAATACCCATTGGCCCACACAGCGCTATGCGTGGCATCTTGTGCGGCCCTGCTCCGCCTGATTCTTGGTTCATCCCGGCTTACCTCCCCCTCGTATCCATCGGCCTAAACGGCTAAGCAAACCTTTGGAGTGTAGCGGCTCGCGAGGATGGGAAGGGGAAGAAGCGGCAGGAATTGCTGGCTGGGCGACGCCGCGCAGCACGCCACGGCGGCCCAGCTCTACCAGGAGGCCACGCGCCATCATGTTGTCCAACCCGCTGTGCAGGCAGAGCTGGGCGATGGACACCGGCTCACGCGAGAGCAGCGCCAGCGCACGGATGCAGGCGCCGGTATTGAAGGGTGCACCCACCGACACCCAGGACTTGAGCTGGTAGCGGAACTCCTGGCGGGCCGAGGGCGCAGGCTCGGCAGCGGCCTGCTCCGAGGCATGGCGGATGACCTTATTGCGCGCATCCCAGTCGAGCAGAAAGACCGCTGCGCGGTCGAACATGTCGATCAAGTCGCTCAGGGTGTAGTCCACCTCCAGGCGGCCCACCCAGGTCGCGCTATCGAGCATCGCGGTTCTCACCTGCCCGATGCAGACGACACAGGGCGCCTTGCCCAGCGAGGAGATGGCGTCGGCCATGCCCTGGTCCAGCACAATCAGCTGGGCACGGTCGCGCGGCACTTCCTTCCAGGGAAGCACCGATTTGCGTGACGCCACGCCATACAGCTGCACAAAGCGGTGGCGGCTGCTGGGGGTCAGCAATTCTGCGGAAATACCGGCGGTCTGCATGGCGCTTGTTTCAGACTTTTATTGGCTTAATTAATAGGGTTTGCCACTTGGCCGCAGCAATGCTATCGGCATTCTAAAAGCTTGCTCACCAGACGCAAGCATTTCCCCGGTGGTTTTACCATCTGCTCTACATTCATTGACAATTCCAAGTTATCTGTGGTTTTTTGTGTAAGCAAACATGTAAAAACCAATGTCCTGAATCTGCAGCCGCGCGCCATTGCGGCTATTCTTCAGCGCTTTCCTCGTTGATCTGCAAAGGTTCTCTCGCCACCATGGCCGCTGGTCTCAATCTCGCCCAACTACAAGCCGTGCATTACACCCAAGGCCCTTGCCTGGTGCTGGCCGGCGCCGGATCAGGCAAGACCCGGGTGATCACCCACAAGATCGCGCGCCTGATCGAGACCGGCATGGCGCCGCGCAAGATTGCCGCCATCACCTTCACCAACAAGGCGGCGGCGGAGATGCGCGAGCGTGCCAAGAGCCTGATTGGCCGCCAGGCCAAGGATGTACTGGTCTGCACCTTCCACGCGCTGGGCGTCAAGATGGTGCGCGAGGACGGCCATGTGCTGGGCCTCAAGCCGCAGTTCAGCATTCTCGACAGCGATGATGTGGTGGGCATCATCAAGGATGCAGCCGGCGGCACTGCCGATGTGGCCACCGCCCGCCAGTGGCAGTGGACCATCAGCAAGTGGAAGAACATGGGCCTCGATTACAAAGAGGCGCTGGCCCTGGCTGCGGATGACAACGAACGCGCCATTGCCGTCATCATGCAGCGCTATGAAGAGCGGCTGACCGCTTACCAGAGCGTGGACTTTGACGACCTGATCGGCATGCCGCTGCGCCTGCTGCGCGACCACGCCGAGGTGCGCGCCAAATGGCAGGCCCACCTCGGCCATGTGCTGGTCGACGAATACCAGGACACCAATGCCACCCAGTACGAGCTGCTCAAGCTGCTGGTGGGCGAGCGCGGCCACCTCACCGCCGTGGGCGATGACGACCAGAGCATCTACGGCTGGCGCGGTGCCACCCTGGACAACCTCAAGAAGCTGCCGGTCGACTACCCCCAGCTCAAGGTCATCAAGCTGGAGCAGAACTACCGCTCGACCAGCGCCATCCTGCGCGCGGCCAACAATGTGATCCAGCCCAACCCCAAGCTGTTTCCCAAGACCTTGTTCTCCGAGCTGGGCGAAGGCGAGCCGGTGCGCATTGTCGATTGCGACTCCGAAGAGCATGAGGCCGAACGCGCCGTCGCACGCATCCTGGGCCTGCGCGCTGGCGCCAACCCGCCGCCGGACTGGAAGAACTTCGCCATCCTCTACCGTGCCAACCACCAGGCCAAGCCTTTTGAGAAGGCCTTGCGCAAGGCCAATGTGCCTTACAAGGTCTCGGGGGGTACCAGCTTTTTTGACCGCGCCGAAATCCGCGATCTCTGCGCCTGGTTCCGGCTGTGGATCAACAACGACGACGACCCGGCATTTCTGCGCGCCATCACCAACCCTAAGCGCGGCATCGGCCACACCACCTTGGGCCGCCTGGGGGAGTTCTCCAAATCCCACCGCTGCAGCATGTTTGGCGCCTTGTTCAATTCCATGCTGGAAGACGCCATGCCGGCCAAGGGACGCGAGAGCTTGCTGGAGTTTGGCCGCTATATCAACGACCTGGAATACCGCGCCCGGCAGACCCGGGGCGCCGAAGAATCGCTGGCCTTCTTGCTCGACTGGCTCAAGGAAATCGGCTACGAGCAGCACCTGCACGATGCCGAAGACAGCGAAAAAGTGGCCGCCGCCCGCTGGACCAATGTGCTGGAGTTCTGCGACTGGATGGCCCAGCGTGCCGGCGGCAAGACCACGACCAGCGCCGACACCACGACGGTGAGCGAGGCCAAGAGCCTGCTTGAAGTCTCACAGACCATCGCCCTGCTCTCCACCATCAGCGAGCGCGAGAAAGAGCAGGACATGGTCATCCTGTCCACCTTGCATGCCAGCAAGGGCCTGGAATGGCCGCATGTGACGCTGATCGGCGTCAACGAAGGCTTGCTGCCCTTCAAGCTGGACGACGACGATGGCCGCCAGCAAAAAGTCAGCGACGACACCGCCCAGCGGCTGCAGGAAGAGCGCCGTCTGATGTATGTCGGTATCACACGCGCCCAGCGCTCCTTGGCCGTGAGCTGGACCAAGCGCCGCAAAAAAGGCCGCGAACTGGTAGCGGCTATGCCCAGCCGCTTTATCGCCGAGATGGGGCTGGACAACAGCACCGCCCGCGAAGACCCGCGCGAGAAGCTGCGCCAACTGCGCGAAGAGTTTGCGCGCAAGGCCCAGAGCAGCGCCGCCGCCAGCCCCGATGCCCCTTGAATACCCATGACCAAGACCCTGATCCTGACCGCCTTTTGCGCTGCAATGACCAGCGCCTGCACCACAACCCCTGCCCCACGCCCCGCCTGCCCCACGGCGCTGCAAATGGAGCAGCCCGAGCTGCTCGGCCGCTGGCAAGCGGATCTGCCGGGTCTGCCCGGCCCTGTCAGCCTGCAGCTGGGCCCGCACCCTGAATGGAATGGCACCGTCAAAGGCCAGATCCAGCGGCCCGGCGGCAGCGCCATCGTGGTCGGTGATGTGGACAAGGGCAAGCTGACGATGGAAGAGTCGGCCGACGGCAAAAAAGTCTCGGGCACCTGGCTGGGTGAGGTGGTCGACGGCAGCTGCGGCCGCGAGATCCGGGGCGAATGGTTGGATGCGAACGACAACAGCCACGCCTTCGTCATGCGCAAGCCACCGAAAACCGCAGAATAAACGCAATAATATGTTTCCGCGCCGCCATCCCAGCCACGCGTCCTACCTCCCTCCTCGACCATGACAACAACGAAATTCCTGCGCTCGCCAGCCCCTCTGGCGGCGAGCCTGCTGATGGCCGGCCTGCCGCTCGGCGGCTTTGCGCAAACGCCGGCAGTGGCCAGCGGCTCGGTAGCACCTTCCAACGTGTGGCAGCAATGCACGGCGCTGAGCGATGGCCCCGCCCGCCTGGCCTGCTTTGACCAATGGGCGCAGCGGCAGTCGCAGCAGCCCCTGGTCAGCCAGCAGGCGCAGCCTGCCACCACACCGCCCGCCTCGGCCAATGTCATGCAGGGCCTGACGCCACCGGCCGGCGCGCTGGCCGCAGCCGACCTGCCTGCCCCCATTGGCGGCTGCCGCGATGATGGCTACACCGAAATGTCTCGTTTCTGGGAGCTGGAAGCCGGCACCGACTGCGGCACCTTCAGCTTCCGTGGCTACCGGCCACTGTCGGTATCGGTCGCCGTGGGCGACAAGGTCAACCGCCAGCCCAGCTCGCTCAACCCCGTCAACTCGGCCACCACCGAGACCGATTACCAAAAGCAGGAAATGCGCATCCAGCTGTCGGTGCGTACCAAGCTGGCGCAAAACCTGTTGACCGATCCGAATGGCAAACTGCGGGATTCGCTGTGGATCGGCTACACCGGCCTGTCCTACTGGCAGGTGTTCAACTCGGACCTGTCGCGCCCTTTCCGCACGACTGACCACCAGCCTGAGATCTTCTACATCTACCCCACTACCGCCCAGCTGCCCTTTGGCTGGCGTTGGCGCTACAGCGGCATTGGCCTGGAGCACCAGTCCAATGGCCAGAGCGATCCGCTGTCGCGCAGCTGGAACCGAACCTACCTGATGACCGGTTTCGAGCTGGACAACCGCTGGCAGCTGCAGGCCAAGATCTGGCACCGCATCAAGGAAAGCGCGGAAGACGACAACAACCCCAACATCCAGAACTACATCGGCCGCAGCGAGCTGAAACTGGGCTGGAACGTCAACCAACGCAACTGGATGGGTGTGACCGCGCGCGGCTCACTCAACGGCCATGGCAAGGGCTCTGGCCGTGTCGAATGGATGCACACCCTGGGCGAAGGCTGGATGGGCGGCAAGAGCAATCTGCGCCTGCATGCCCAGGTCTTCCACGGCTATGGCGACAGCCTGATCGACTACAACTACAAGCGCACCGTGTTCTCGCTGGGCTTTAGCCTGCTGGACTTCTAAGAGTCTGCTGAAAGCAAAGAACGTCTGCCAGGCAGACGTTCTTGACGAAGGTTTTAGGCAGACAGCCGCTGCAATCGCTGGCACAGATCCGACTGCGGATCTTCCAGCCCATGCAGCACCGAGAAATGGTCACAGCCGGGCAGCGCCGCCTGCTCCGCCTCATTGCCTGCTGCCTTCCAAGCGCCGTGCATCAGCAGCGACTGGCGCTCAAACTCCGTTTGTTCGCGCGCTCCCCAGACCAGGTGCATAGGGGTGGCGCAGCGCCTGGCCGCAAACGCTGGCGAGTTGCGGGAAATCAGCCCCTCATCGAGCTGGATCATCGGCTGCAAATAGCTGTAGCGCAGCGGCGCCAGATCGTAGATTCCGCTGACCAGCAATGCGCCGCGCAGGGGATCATCGGGCAGACCATAGTCGCGGGCCCAGGGTGTTTCCAGGCACATCGCACCCAGCTGACCGCCGGCAGAATGCCCGCCCACCACCACCCGCGCCGGGTCGCCGCCGTAGGCGCCGATATGGCGCAGCACCCAAGCCAGGCTGGCACGGCACTGGCGCACGATCTCGTCGATGCTGACCTGCGGACACAGCGCATAGTTCACCACCACGGTGCAAAAGCCCAGCGCCTGCGGGCCCAGTGCCACGCAGCTGAATTCCTTGGAGGTGTTCGCCCGCCAGTAGCCGCCATGCAGAAACACAAACACTGGCGCGGGCGCAGCGCCCGCAGCAGGGAAGATATCCAAGGTCTCTGCCAAGGTCGGGCCAAACGGCACATCGAGCACGCAACGCAGCTGCGCACGTGCCTGGGCGCTGCGGTCGGCAAAATGCTGGCGGGCGGCAGCTGGGTCGGCCACCGGCCGCAAGGTGTCGTACTGCGCATCGATCTGCGCCTGCGATGCAAAATCGCGGTACAGCCTGGGTGGCGTGCTGGCAGCCATGCTTGGATCAGCCGGCATCGGGCACCACGGCGGTGACCTCGATCTCCACCTTGGCCCGGTCCTCGATCAAAGCCACCACCTGCACGGCCGTCATCGCGGCGTTGAAGCTGCCGATCAGCTCGCGGTAGGCCTTGCCGATCTCTGCCTGCTGGGCCATGTAGGCCTGCTTGTCGGTGATGTACCAGGTCATGCGCACGATGTGCTCGGGCTTGGCACCGCCTTCTGCCAGCACCTCCACAATGTTCTGCAGCGCCTGGCGCACCTGACCGGCCAGGTCATCGGTGTGGAACACCCCATGCGCATCCCAGCCGATCATGCCGGCGACAAAAATCTGCCGGCCGCTGACCATCACGCCATTGGCATAGCCCTTGGGCCGGGGCCAACCTGGGGGTAGTAGTACTTGCATCTCGCCTCCTTTAGCAAACAAATCTCAGACCGCGCCATCCGCCGCCATCCACTGCGCAATGCAGGCCTGGATGGCCGGTGGAATGCGGATGGCCTCATGGCTGTCCAGGCTGGTGAACACCAGCACCTGGTGGGCCAGCACGCGTACCGCGCCATCGTCCCCCACACAGCGCAGCGCCAGGCTCAACGAACGGCTGCCCAGCCGCTGCACAACCAGCTCCAGCTGCACCGCATCGCCCATGCGCGCAATGGCCCGGAAATCACAGGCCAGGTGCACGATGGGCAGGCCCGTGCGCTCGGGACCCAGCATCTGGGCATAGGGGTAGTGCAGCGCCTCGTTGAACCAGTCCTCCACCAGCGACTGGAACAGCACCAAATACTGCGGGTAAAAAACGATGCCGGCCGGGTCGCACTGCGCAAAGCGGATGCGGGTGGCCACGCGGAAAACGGCGCCGTTCTCGGGCCAGGTCAAGGCTGCCATGTCAGACCCCGATATAGCGCTGCCATAGCGCGGGCTGCGCTTCCAGCTGCGCCGAGCTACCCTGCCACACGACCTGGCCGCGCTCGATCAAGGTGTGCTGGTCGGCCAGTGCCATCAGCCGCTTGACGTATTTGTCGATCACCAAGATCGCCTGGCCCTGCGCGCGCAACGCTGCCAGGCACTGCCAGATCTCCTCGCGGATCAGCGGTGCCAGGCCTTCGGTGGCCTCATCCAGGATCAGCAGATGCGGGTTGGTCATCAGCGCCCGGCCAATGGCCAGCATCTGCTGCTCGCCGCCCGACAAGCGATTGCCGGGATTGCGGGAGCGCTCGGCCAGGCGCGGAAACAGCTGGTAGACGCGGTCAAGCGACCAGGGGTTCTCCGAAGCATTGCGGTTGGCGGCAAAGGCCTGCAGGTTTTCCTGCACCGTCAGGTTGGCAAAAATCTGCCGGCCCTCGGGCACCACCGCCATGCCCATGCGGGCAATGCGATCGGCGGCCAAGTGCTCGATGCGTTCGCCCCTAAACCGCACACGGCCGGCCGATGCAGGCGTCATGCCCAACAAGCTGCGCACGGTGGTGGTCTTGCCCATGCCATTGCGGCCCAGCAAGGTCGCTACCTCGCCGGCTGCCATGCGCAGATGTATGCCAAACAGCACCTGGCTGCTGCCATAGCAGGTCTCCAACCCTTCTACTTCCAACAAGATCGTCATCAGGCAGCCTCCTCGGCTTCATCACCCAGGTAGGCGCGCCGCACATCGGGGTTGCGCCGTATTTCTTCAGGCGTGCCGGTGGCAATCACCTTGCCAAACACCAGGGTCGAGATGCGGTCCGCCAGGCGGAAGACCGCATCCATGTCGTGCTCCACCAGCAGGATGGTCGTGTCGTTCCGCAGCTGCAGCAGCAGTTGCAGCATGCGCTCGGATTCATCCGGCCCCATGCCTGCCATCGGCTCATCGAGCAGCAGCATGCGTGGCCGCGTGGCCAGCGCCAGCGCTACCTCCAGCTGGCGCTGCTCGCCATGGGCCAGCAGGCCGGCGGTCTGCTGCAGCTGGGCGGCCAGGCCGACGCGCTCTGCCACCTCGGCCGCCTGCGCATAGCGTGCGCGCTCATTGCGCGCCGGCTGCCAGAAGCGCCAGCTTGATCCATCGCGCGCCTGCACGCCCAGCGCAATGTTCTCCAGCACTGTCAAACGCTTGAAGATGCTGGTGATCTGGTAGGAACGCACCAGGCCGGCCTGCACCCGCGCAGGCATGGGCTTGCGCTCCACCGCCTCGCCGGCAAACAGGATCTGGCCCGCATCGGGCACCAGCGCGCCCGACAGCTGGTGGATCAGAGTCGTCTTGCCGGCGCCGTTGGGCCCGATCAAGGCATGGATATGGCCGCTCTGCACGGCAAAGCTGGCATGGTCGGTAGCAGTCAGGCCACCAAAGCGTTTGACCAGGCTCTGCACCTGCAACAAAGGGGGTGGCATATTCGCCGTGCTCATCGCTTGCTCCACATGCCGCGCCGCAGGCTCAGCAAACCATTGGGTGCCACCAGCACCACCATCAGCAGCACGGCACCCAGGCCCAGCTGCCAGTGCACCGTGTAGGCGGCCAGCACTTCTTCCAGCAGCAAAAACACCGCCGCACCCAGCAGGCCGCCATACAGATGGCCGACACCGCCCAGGATGACCATGATCAGCAGGATGCCGGACTGCGTCCACTGCAGCATGCCCGGTCCGACAAAGCTGCCCTGGTTGGCCAACAGCGCGCCCGCCAGCCCGGCAAAGGCGCCAGCCAGGCTGAAGGCCACGAGCTTGTAGCGGTAGACCGGAAAGCCAATGGCCTGCATGCGGGTCTCGTTCTCCTTGATGGCCTGCAGCACATGGCCAAAACGGGCATTCAGCACCCGCGCCATCAGCAGCAGGCTGGTGCTGACCAGCGCCAGCACCACATAGTAGAAAGTCGCATCCTGCGCCAGATCCAGGCCCAGGCTGATGTCCGAGCGGCTGGGCAGCGACAGGCCGTCATCCCCGCCCAGTGCCTTGAACGACATGATCAGGTAGTACAGCATCTGCGCAAACGCCAAGGTGATCATGATGAAGTACACGCCCTGGGTGCGCAGACTGATGGCGCCCACCAGCAGCGAAAAAACCGCGCCCATCAGCATGGCCAGCGGCCAGGCCAGCCAGGCGGAGCTGATGCCCTGCTGCATCAGCAGGCCCACGGTGTAGGCACCCAGGCCCACAAAGGCCGCATGGCCAAAGCTCACCATGCCACCAAAACCGAGGATGAAGTTGAGGCTGGCAGCGGCAAGGCCAAACACCAGCACGCGGCTGGCCACACCGATGTAGAAGTCCTCGCCGGTTGCCTGGGCAATCAGCGGAAAGGCGATCAGCAGCGCCAACAACGGCAACATGAAGCGCGGCTGCAAGCGGTGGTCGAAGACGCTGCGCTGCATGGCTGGCGTGGCCTGGGCCGCAGCGGGCTGGGGGGCGGTGGTGTCAGTCATGGGCGGGGAACAGACCTTGGGGTTTGTAGAACAGCACGGCAGCCATCAGCACATAGATCAGGATCGAGGCCACGGCCGGGCCGGCGTTGGCCGCCACCTCGGGGCCCATGGCCTTGTCAAACAACAGGGGCACGAGGGTGCGGCCGGCGGTATCGACCAGGCCCACCAGCAAGGCGCCCAGCAGCGCGCCCCGGATCGAGCCAATGCCGCCAATCACGATCACCACAAAGGCGAGAATCAGAATGCTCTCGCCCATGCCCACCTGCACCGCCAGCAGCGGCCCCAGCATGCCGCCGGCCACGGCACACAGCGCAGCACCCAGCGCAAACACCAGGGTGAACAGGCGGCGCACATTGGCGCCCATGGCAGTCGCCATCTCGCGGTTGGCCGCGCCGGCGCGCACCTGCATGCCAAAGCGCGTGCGCGTCACCAGGAGCCACAGCAGCAAGGCCACGGCCAGGCCCACGCCAATGATCAACAGCCGGTAGGCCGGGTAGGAAAAACCATCCATCAACATCACCGGCCCGGCCAGCGCGGCGGGCGGGTTCAGCATCAGCGGCTGGGCCCCCCAGATGATGCGCACGATCTCATTGCTCATCAGCAAGATGGCAAAGGTGCCCATCACCTGCGACAGGTGGTCGCGGTGGTAGAGGCGGCGCAAGATGGTGTACTCCAGCAGCACGCCCACCAGCACAGTGGCCAGCACCCCCAGGCCCAGACCCAGCCAGAACGAGCCGCTCGCTTGGCTGAAAGTCGCCACCAGGTAGGCGCCGATCATGTAGAGCGAACCATGGGCCAGGTTGATCATGTCCATGATGCCGAACACCAAGGTCAAACCGGCGGCCAGCAGAAACAGCATCAGGCCGAACTGCAGGCCGTTGAGCGACTGCTCAAGAATCAGGATGGTGTTCATCGATCAGGAAGGCATCTTGCAGTCTTTGACGTAGGCATCCTGGTGGTTCTTGAACACCGTGCCCACCGTGCGGTTGGTCAGCTTGCCCTGCGCATCCTTGCTCACCACGCGCAGGTAGTAGTCCTGCACCGGGAAATGGTTGCTGTTGAACTTGAAGCTGCCACGCACCGATTCAAACTTGGCCGCCTCGATGGCTTTGCGCAGCGCAGCCTTGTCATCGAGCTTGCCCTTGACATCGCGCACCGCCGCATCCATCAGGCGTGCGGCGTCATAGCCCTGCGATGCATAGAGCGATGGGTTGCGACCAAACTCTTTCTGGAAGTCGGCGACGAACTTCTTGTTCGCCGCATTGTCCAGGTCATGCGCCCATTGCGAGGTGTTGAAGGTGCCCAGCATCGAATCGCCCACCGCACGGATCACGTCCTCATCTGCCGAGAAGCCCGGGGCATACAAGGTGACGTCCTTGGACAGACCGGCACCGACAAACTGCTTGATGAAGTTCACGCCCAGGCCACCGGGCAGGAAGATATAGACGCCATCGACCTGGGCCGCGCGCATCTTGGAGATCTCCGCGCCATAGTCCAGCTGGCTCAGCGAGGTATAGGTCTCCATGCCGACCTCGCCCTTGTAGAAGCGCTTGAAGCCGGCGATCGAATCCTTGCCTGCGGGGTAGTTGGGCGCAATCAGCGCCACGCGCTTGAAGCCCTTATCCTGCATGGTCTGGCCCGCTGCCTCATGCAACGCATCGTTTTGCTGCGAGACATTGAAGAAATACGGGTTGCACTGGGCGCCTGCGTACTGCGAGGGGCCGGCATTGGGGCTGATGAAGAAGGTCTTGTTCTGGAACGCCGCCGGGCCCACGGCCAGCATCACGTTGGAGAACACGGTGCCGGTCATGAAATCCACCTTGTCGCGCTTGAGCAGGCGCTCCGCCGTCTGCTTGGCCACCTCGGGGTTTTGCTGGTCATCGACCACCACCACCTCGGCAGGCAGGTTGCCGATCTTGCCGTTCATGTGCTTGACGGCCAGCTGGAAGCCGTCGCGGATATCGGTGCCCAGGCCCGCGCCGGGGCCGGACAAGGTGCTGAGCAGCCCCACCTTGACCTGGTCGGCCGCACTGGCACTGCTGGCGCAGAGCAGCGCAATGGACAGACTGACGAGACTGCGGTGCAAAAGATGACGCTTCATGCTGGTTCCCTGATTGGTATGCCGAAAAATTTCAACGAGCCGCTACTATGCCGGGCTGTGCAGCCGAAACCGTTGTAGTTTTCCCGTAGCTGTGCGCGGCAGTTGCCCGACAAAATCCACGGCCCGTGGGTATTTGTAGGGCGCCACCGTACTTTTGACGAAATCCTGCAAGGTCTTGACCATGTCCGCATCCGCCGCAAAGCCCGGGCGCAGCACCACAAAGGCCTTGACGATCTGGCCGCGCTCGCTGTCGGGCAGGCCGATCACCGCGCATTCGGCCACCGCCGCATGCGCCAGCAAGGCGTCCTCGACCTCGGGCGCGGCGATGTTGTAGCCCGAGGAGATGATCATGTCATCGGTGCGTGCCTGGTAGATGAAATAGCCATCCGCATCCATCACATAGGCGTCACCGGTCAGGTTCCAGCCCGCATGCACATACTGGGTCTGGCGGCTGTCGTTCAAATAACGGCAGCCGGTGGGGCCCTGCACCGCCAGCTTGCCCACCGTGCCGGCCGGCACTTCCTGGCCCTGCGCATCAACCACCTTGGCGCGGTAGCCGGGCACGGCGCGGCCGGTGGCGCCAGGCCGTGCCTCGTCCTCGCGGTGCGAGATAAAGATATGCAGCATCTCGGTCGAGCCAATGCCGTCAATGATCTCGATGCCGGTGGCGTCTTTCCACAGCGCGCGGGTCGATGCATTCAAGGCCTCGCCGGCCGATACGCATTTGCGCAGCCGCGTCTGGCGCAGCCGCTCACCTTGCTGGGCCATCACGCGGTACGAGGTGGGCGCGGTGAACACCACGGTGGCGCCAAACTGCTCGATGCCATCGACCAGTTGCACCGGTCCCGCCTTCTCCAGCAGCGCCATCGAGGCACCAATTGCCATCGGGAACAGCACCTGCCCACCCAGGCCAAAGGTAAAGGCCAGCGGCGGGCTGCCGATAAAGACATCATCGGGCTCGGCCCGCAGCACATGGCGGGGCCAGCAGGCGCAGACCGCCATGACATCGCGGTGAAAGTGCATCGTGGCCTTGGGCACGCCCGTGGTGCCCGAGGTAAAGCCCAGCAGGCAGGTGTCGGTCGCGGCGGTCTGCACCGTGTCGAAATGCGGCGATGCCTGGGCCATCAGCGGCTCCAGCGCCTGCTCTGCCGGCAGGCCGCTGCCATTGAAGTAGCGCACCGCCTGCAAGCGCGGGTTCGCCGCCTGCGCTGCCTGCACCTCCGCCAGCAAGGCTGCATCGCAGAGCGCATGGCTAACCTGTGCGATCTCGATGATGGTGCCCAGCTCCTTGGCGCGCAGCAGCGGCATGGCAGCGACCGCAATGCCGCCGGCCTTGACGACGGCAAACCAGCTCGCCACCATCATCGGGTTGTTGGGGGCGCAGAGCAGCACGCGGTTGCCGGGCACCAGGCCCATCTGCGTGGTCAAGACGTTGGCAATGCGGTTGGCCTGGGCCTGCAGCTCGGCATAGGTCCAGCGCACTCCCTGCGCCTGCAGGCAGAGGCGCTCGCCCCGGCCTTTGGCCACATGGCGGTCCAGCAGCTCGGCGGCGCAGTTGAGGCGCTCGGGGAACTGCAACTCGGGCAGGTCAAAGTGGTACTCCGGCTGCAGCTCGGGCGGCGGCAGATGCGTGGCGGCAAAGCGGTCGATATGCGCGGTATAGGGCGTGGCAGACATCTCGCAAACTCCAGGCTGAAGGCGGAAACCGGGATCGGCGTCCAGGTACTCGGCAGTGGTCAAGGCGCGGTGGGCGCCACTTGTTTGAGCAGCTCGCGGGCGATGATGAGTTGCTGCACTTCGGTGGCCCCTTCGTAGATGCGCAGCGCGCGGATCTCGCGGTACAGACGCTCCACCGGCTGATCGCTGACAACACCCAGACCGCCCCACATCTGCAGCGCCGCATCAATCACCTGCTGCGCGTTCTCGGTCGCAGTCATCTTGGCCATCGCCGCTTCGCTGGTCACGCTCTGGCCCTGGTCGCGCTGCCAGGCGGCGCGGTAGGTCAGCAGCGCGGCGCTGTCGATCTGTGTGGCCATCTGGGCCAGCTTGGCCTGGGTGAGCTGAAAATCAGCCAGCACGCCCTGGAACATGCGGCGGCTGGTGGCACGCTGCAAGGCCTCGTCCAGCGCGCGGCGGGCAAAGCCCAGCGCAGCGGCCGCCACCGAGGTGCGGAAAACATCCAAGGTGCGCATCGCCAGCTTGAAGCCCTCCGCCGCCGCGCCAATGCGCTGGCTGACCGGCACGCGGCAGCCGCTAAAGCGCAGCCGCGCCAGCGGGTGCGGCGCAATCACATCGATGCGCTCGGCAATCTCCAGGCCGGGCGTGTCGGCATCGACGATCAGCGCCGAAATACCGCGCGCGCCCGGCGCCTCGCCGGTACGCACAAACACCACATAGAAGTCGGCAATGCCGCCGTTGGAGATCCAGGTTTTTTCGCCGTCGATGACATAGTGGTCGCCCTCCAAGCGGGCTGCGCAGGCCATGGCGGCCACGTCCGATCCGGCATCGGGCTCGGACAGCGCAAAGGCCGCAATGGCCTCACCCCGCGCGACCCTGCCCAGGTAGCGCGCCTTCTGCGCCTCCGTACCCGCCAGGCTGATCGCCCCCGAGCCCAGACCTTGCATCGCAAACGCAAAGTCGGCCAGGCCGTTGTGGCGTGCCAAGGTCTCGCGGATCAGGCAGATGGCACGGGTGTCGATCTGCGCAGCCGCGCCGCCATGCGCCTCGCCCGCCACTGCATGGCGCAGCCAACCGCTCTGGCCCAGCGCCTGCACCAAGGCGCGGCAATCGGCATCGGTGTCGCCGCTGTGTACATGGGCCACATGCTGGGCAGCCCAGGCATCCAAGGTCTGCGCCAGTTCGGCATGCTGCGGCTCAAAAAACGGCCACTGCAGATAACGGGTATCGGCCATGTCAGTTCCCCTGGAATTGCGGCTTTTGCTTGGCCACAAAGGCCTCGTAGGCGCGCTTGAAGTCTTCGGTCAGCATGCAGATGGCCTGCGCCTGCGCCTCGGCCTCGATGGCCTGGTCAATGGTCATCGCCCATTCCTGGTGCAGCATGGTCTTGGTGATGCCATTGGCAAAACTGGGGCCGGCAGCCAGGTCGGCGGCCATCTTCTGCGCCTGCTCCAGCAGCGCTTCGGGCTCGGCCAGGCGGTTGAAAAAGCCCCAGCGCTCGCCCTCTTCGCCGCCCAGGCTGCGGCCGGTGTAGAGCAGCTCGCTGGCGCGGCCCTGGCCAATGATGCGCGGCAAAAAGGCGCAGGCGCCCATGTCGCAGCCAGCCAGGCCCACGCGGTTGAACAGAAACGCCGTCTTGCTGCGGGCGGTGCCCAGGCGCATGTCCGAGGCCATCGCCATGATGGCGCCCGCACCGGCACAGATGCCATCGACTGCCGCAATGATGGGCTGCGGACAGGCGCGCATGGCCTTGATCAGTTCGCCGGTCATGCGGGTGAACATCAGCAGCTCAGGCGCCTTCAAAGCCACCAGTGGGCCGATGATTTCATGCACATCGCCGCCCGAGCAGAAGTTGCCGCCGGCGCCCACCAACACCACGGCCTTCACATCCTGCGCCCATTTCAGGCGGTGGAACAGGTCGCGCAGCTCGGCATAGGATTCAAAGGTCAGCGGGTTCTTGCGCTCGGGGCGGTTCAAGGTAATCGTCGCCACCCCGGCGCTGACCTGCCACAGAAAATGCTGGGCCTGGTAGCCGGCCAGTTGCTGGTGGTTGCCCGCCACCAGGGCGGGGTCGATTCGGTATTCGCTCATGCCTGTCTCCAGAGATTCGGGGTTCACATCACTTCGCCGCCAGCCACCGCAATGGACTGGCCGGTCATCGCGCCAGCGCCCTTGCCGCAGAGCCAGACGACGGCATCGGCCACCTCTTGGGGCTGCACCAGACGGCCCTGGGGGTTGTCGCGCACAAATTCGGCCATGGCCTGCTCGGGGCTGCGGCCGGTCTTGGCCACCACCCGGTCGATGCTGGTCTTGACCAGGTCGGTTTCGGTATAGCCCGGGCAGACGGCGTTGACCGTGATGCCCCGGCTCGCCACCTCCAGCGCCAGCGCCCGGGTCAAGCCCACCACGCCATGCTTGGCCGCCACATAGGCCGACACATAGGCGTAGCCAACCAGGCCTGCAGTGCTGGCCACGTTGACGATGCGGCCATAGCCCGCCGCCTGCATCGCCGGCAGCACCTGCTGCATGCACAGCATCGTGCCGGTCAGGTTCACCGCCAGCATTTGCGACCAGAGCTGGACATCGGTCTTCATAAAGGGTGCGCTCTGCGCCTGGCCGGCGTTGTTTACCAGGATCTGGATATCGCCAAAGGCGGCCACGGCCTGCGCAAATGCAGCCGCCACCTCGGCCTCCTGCGCCACATCGGCAAGCACCTGCTGGCATTGGCCGGGGTAGGCATCCACCAGTTTTTGCAGTGGCTCGGGCCGGCGGCCCAGCACCGTTACCCGCGCGCCCTGCGCCAGCAGTTGGCGGGCTATCGCCTCGCCAATGCCCTGGCCGGCGCCGGTTACCAGCGCATGCTGGCCTTCAAAGGGTTGGCTTGGCATCTGTAGCGCTCCTCAATGGCCAGCGGCCGCTTGCTGAGCCTTTTCGCGCTCGAACAGGCTCTCCATCTGGCGCTTGCCGGCAAAGTAGGGTTGGGGCCAGGCGATGGCGGTGTAGCCAATCTTGGCCGCCTCGGTCAAGGTCCAGGCCGGGTTGGCCAGGTGCGGGCGGGCGACCGCGCACAAGTCGGCACGGCCCGCGGCAATGATGGAGTTGGCATGGTCGGCCTCGCTGATCGCACCAACAGCCATCGTTGCAATGCCGGCCTCCTGGCGGATGCGGTCGGCAAAGGGGGTCTGGAACATGCGGCCGTAGACCGGCTTTTCCTGCTTGCTGACCTGGCCGGACGAGCAGTCGATCAGGTCCGCGCCAGCAGCCTTGAATGCCTTGGCAATCTCCACCGCGTCATCGGGCGTGATGCCGCCGGGTACCCAGTCATGGGCGGAGATGCGCACCGACATCGGCCGGTCTTGCGGCCAGACGGCGCGCACGGCCCGGAACACTTCCAGCGGGTAGCGCAGGCGGTTCTCTAGGCTGCCGCCATAGGCGTCGTCGCGCTGGTTGGTCAAGGGCGAGATAAAGCTGGACAGCAGATAGCCATGGGCGCAGTGCAGCTCCAGCCAGTCGGCGCCCACGTCGGCGGCCATCTCGGCAGCGTGTACAAACTGCTGCTTGACCTCGTCCATCTGGGCCAGGCTCATCGCCTGCGAGATCTGGCTCACGCCCGCCAGGTACTGCTGGGGCGAGGCCGACATGATCGGCCAGTTTCCCTCGGTCAGCGGCAGGTCCGTGCCCTCCCAGGCTAGGCGGGTGGATGCCTTGGCGCCGGCATGGCCGATCTGCATCGCAAATTTGGCATCGGTGTTGGTGTGGATCCAGTCGCTGATGCGCTGCCAGGCCTGCTTTTGCGCCTCGGTGTATGTGCCCGGGCAACCGGGCGTGATGCGGCCTTCGGGGCTGACGCAGGCCATCTCGGCGAACACCAGACCGGCACCGCCCATCGCCCGCGCACCCAGGTGCACCAGGTGGTAGTCGCCCGGCACGCCATCAACGGCCGAGTACTGCGCCATCGGCGAGACGACGATGCGGTTTTTCAAAGTGAGGCCGCGCAGGGTATAGGGTAGGAACATTGGCGGCGGCGCCTTGGCCTCTACCTGCACGCCGTTTTGCGCGGCCAGCCAGGCCTCATAACCACCCAGCCAGGCGGCATCGCGCAGGCGCAGGTTCTCGTGGCTGATGCGCTGGCTGCGCGTCAGCATCGAGTACATGAACTGCTCGGGCTCCAGCTGGTCGCAGTAACGCTTGCCGCAGACCTCGAACCACTCCATCGCATTCCAGGCGGCGTTCTGGATGCGCAAGGTCTCCACCCGGCGCAGCGCCTGGTAGGCCTCCAGCACGGCAGGGATCTGCGCCTGGCCATCGCCCAGCTGCTGGAACTGCCGCGCCAGCTCGATCGCATCTTCGATGGCCAGCTTGGTGCCCGAGCCAATCGCAAAATGTGCTGTGTGTACCGCGTCGCCCATCAGCACCACATGGCTGCCCTTGGCGTTCTGCAGCCACCACTGGTCGCAGACCACGCGCTGAAAATTGATCCAGGCGGAGCCGCGCAGATGGCGGGCATTGGTCATCAGCCGCGCGCCTTGCAGGTTGTCGGCAAACAGCTGCTCGCAGAAGGCAATTGATTGCTCCTGGTCAGCGGTATCGAGCCCGCAGGCCTTCCAGGTCTCCTCGGTGGTCTCGACGATGAAGGTCGAGGTCTTGTCGTCAAACTGGTAGATATGGGCCTGGAACCAGCCGTGCTCGCTGCGCACAAAGTCAAAGGTAAAGGCCTCGTAGACCTTGTTGGCGCCCAGCCAGATAAAGCGGTTGGGGCGGGTGACGATATCGGGCTTGAACACCTCGGCGTATTTGCTGCGGATACGCGAGTTCACGCCATCGCAGGCAATGACCAAGTCGGCATCGGCATAGTCCTCGTCGGACTGCACATCGGTCTCAAACACGAGCTTGACGCCGAGCTGCTCGCAGCGCGCCTGCAGGATGTTGAGCAGATGCTTGCGGCCAATGCCGACAAAGCCATGGCCGCCCGAGCGGATCTTGCGGCCTTTGAACAGCAGCTCGATATCGTCCCAGTGGTTGAAAGCCTCTTCGATCTGCGCGGCCGTCGCCGGGTCCCAGTCGCGCATGTTGTCCATCGTCGCATCGGAGAACACCACGCCCCAGCCAAAGGTGTCATAGGGCTTGTTGCGTTCCACCACGGTCACGTCATGCGCAGGGTCCATCTGCTTCATCAGCAGCGCGAAATACAAGCCGGCGGGGCCGCCGCCGATGCAGACAATTTTCATGGCCAGGGTCGTCCTGAAAAATACTTTATAACTAAATTATTGATGCATAAATAATTCACTAAAATACGCACATACCCTATCACCGGAGCCTGCCGTGCTGCTGCACCATGGCCCCCATGGCTGACATGCAAAACCTCTGCAACCCCCTCCCTGATACCGGTGCCGGCATCGCTGGCCGCGAGGCTGGTCTGGCGCATGACGAGCACCAAGCCGTGCGCCTGTGGCTGCGGCTGATGACCTGCAGCACCCAGATTGAGCAGGTGATTCGCAGCAAGCTGCGCACCCAGTTCGCCACCACCTTGCCGCGCTTTGACTACCTGGCCCAGCTCAGCCGCTTTCCCAAAGGCCTGCGCATGAAGACGCTCTCCGAGTACCTGATGGTCACCAGCGGCAATATCACCGGGCTGACGGACCAGCTGGTGGCAGAAGGTTGGGTGGAGCGGGTGGCCGATGACGAGGACCGCCGATCGATGACGGTGCGCCTGACGCGCAGCGGGAAAAAGCAGTTCAGCGCCATGGCCAAGGCGCATGAGCAATGGCTGGAACAACTGCTGGCGCCCCTGGGCGCGGATGCCGCGCGTGAGCTGTATGAGCAGCTGGGCGTGCTGCGGCAGATTGTGGGCCAGCGGGTGGAGCCGGCTGCGGGCTGAGCTTCACTGGGCAACAAAAAAGAGCCTGCCGACCGCGTTGGTCCAACAGGCTCTTAGGCCATCAGGCCATCAGGCGATTGGCGAGCCTTACATCGTGGTATCGGCCTGGCTGAGGTCGCCATCGACCTCATCGACGTCCAGCACCTCGGGCATCTTGACGATGGTGGTCGGCACCTTGCTGTGGCGAGCCACCTCGCGCGAAACCGAGCCAATCAAGATGCTGCCCAGCATGCTCTCGCCGGTGGCGCCCAGAACAATCAGGCCGCAAGCCTTCTCGTCGGCGATATCCAGCAAAGTCGCGTAGATATCGCCCAGGCGGATCTCCACCTCATGCGAGATCCCAGCCGCTTGCAGCAATGACAGCGCCGGAGCCACTAGGTCCATGCCCGCCTCGACGCTGGCATTGGCAATCAGCTCCGAATCCTGCGTGGCCAGCTCCAGAAAGCTGGCCTCCTTTTGCACATGGGCCACCACCACATGGGCGCGCAAGCCCTGCTGCACCAGTTGCACGACATGCTGCACGGCTTGCAGCGAATTGGGCGAACCGTCAACGGCAATCATGATGTTGAACATGGGCTTCTCCTTGGCAATGAACGATCAGCCCAGTGTAGCGATCTGCCAGCGCCCCCTGTGTCAGAGACGAGCCTGCGAAACCCGCCGCGCCGTCAACTACCGCACATCTGCGAAAATGCCCGGTTATGCTGCAGTTCGACCTTCTCAAAACCGACCCATCCAGCCACGCACGCCGTGGCACGCTCACGCTCAACCATGGCGTGGTGCAGACCCCCATCTTCATGCCGGTGGGCACCTATGGCACTGTCAAGGGCGTAATGCCCCGCAGCCTGGAAGAAATGGGCGCCCAGATCATTCTGGGCAACACCTTCCACCTGTGGATGCGCCCAGGGCAGGAGGTGATGAAGAGCTTTGGCGGCCTGCATGGTTTCGAGAAATGGGACAAGCCCATCCTGACCGACTCGGGCGGCTTCCAGGTCTGGTCGCTGGGCGCCATGCGCAAGATCACCGAAGAAGGTGTGCATTTCCAAAGCCCGGTCAATGGCGACAAGCTGTTCATGTCGCCCGAGGTCAGCATGCAGATCCAGACGGTGCTGAACTCGGACATCGTCATGCAGCTCGACGAGTGCACGCCGTACGAGACCAACGGCAAGAAGACCACCGAAGCCGAAGCGCGCAAGTCGATGGAGATGAGCCGCCGCTGGGCCAAGCGCTCCCAGGAAGAGTTTGCGCGCCTGGAGAACCCCAATGCCTTGTTCGGCATTGTGCAGGGCGGCATGTTCAAGCACCTGCGCGAGGAATCGCTGCAGGGCCTGCTGGAGCTGGATTTCCCCGGCTACGCGGTGGGCGGCGTCTCGGTTGGTGAGCCCAAGGACGAGATGCTGGACATCATGCAGCACACGCCCCACCTGCTGCCAGCGAACAAGCCACGCTACCTGATGGGCGTGGGCACGCCAGAGGACCTGGTGCAAGGCGTGGCCGATGGCGTGGACATGTTCGACTGCGTGATGCCTACGCGCAATGCGCGCAACGGCACGATCTTTACTCGCTATGGTGATCTGAAGATCCGCAACGCCCGCCACAAGACCGACCACCAACCCTTCGACACCACCTGCACCTGCCATGCCTGCGCCGGCAAGAGCGGCGTGAGCTGGGACGACGGCGGCCGCGACGGCTTCAGCCGCGCCTACCAGCACCACCTGGACCGCTGCGGTGAGATGCTCGGCCCGATGCTGACCACCATCCACAACCTGCACTACTACCTGAACCTGATGCAGGAAGTGCGCCAGTCGCTGGAAGCCGGCACTTTCAGCCAGTTCCGGGCACAGTTCAAATCGGACCGGGCTCGAGGGGTCTAAGCGCCGCAAAGCGTGGGGGCCAAGAGACAGCGCAGCGCAGCGCTTGACAGCGCTGGCCTAAAGTACGAGACAGCGTCCTCTTGGGCGCTGCGCCCATCCCCATCGCGCCGCCCGCGCTAGCCATGGCGCTGGTGGTTGACTGTGCTTCATAGATGCATACTCCGTCTGGCCTAGCTTTTTTGCTCCTAATTTAGAAGCAAAAGCCACTGACTGAGTTTATTGATTCCGCAAACATGCAACCGGTGCCGCGGTGCTGGCGGCGGTCCGCCCAGCCGCCAATGTGTGACTGCGCCATAAGGTCGGGCCCGCCCTCGCGCAGGTGAGCGGGTATATTTCGCCCATCCTCTCTCATTCCCATGCAGACCGCGTCGCCCTTCCACCCCTTGGAGCAGCCCCATAGCGGTCGCTTGCTGCTCTGCGCCAGTTTGGCGGTGTTTGCGGCAGCGATGGTGGGCATCTTGCTGCGCCCGCTGGGCTACCTTTCGGTGTTCTGGCCCGCCAACCAGATCGTGCTGGTGCTGCTGCTGCGCTACCCCCGCCTGATGCGGCCGCTGGGCTTGGCAGCACTCTTCGCCAGCTTTGTGCTGGCCGACCTGATCACCGGCACCTCCTTGTGGCTGTCCCTGGGCTTTACCACCGCCAACCTCTGCGGCGCAGCCTGCGGATGGCTGTTTCTGCGCAAGCAATCGCAGCGCGATCTGCAGATGGAAGGCCAGTACTCGGCGTTGCTGGTGTTCTTTGCCAGCGGCATGGCATCGCTGGCATCGGCTGCCATTGGCGGGCCGGTCAGCGTCTGGGCCTTTGGGCTGTCACTGACCCAGGGGCTGTTGATGTGGTGGACCGGCGAATGGATGAACGCCATGATGCTGCTGCCATTTTTGCTGGCCCTGCCTTCGGCGCGCACCGCCGTGACCGCGAAAGAGCGCCGCTCCTGGGCCTTGAAGTTTCTGCCTGCACTGGCGGTGGTGGGCCTGGAGATCACCAGCTACATGGTGGGCAACAAGGTCGGCTCGCTGGTGTTCTCGCTGCCTGCGCTGCTGTGGTGCGCACTGTCCTACCGCATTCTGACCACCGCCATCATCACCATGGTTGTGTTTGTGACCAAGGTGATTGTGGTCTCCAACATCGTGGGCTTTATCCCGGCGAATGTGCTGGATGTGGCGAGTCTGCGCCTGGGCATCACGATGCTGCTTTTGGGCCCCTTGTCCGTGGCGGGCGCCCATGCCGCGCGCACCGAACTCTTGCACCGCATGCGCTACCAGGCCCACCACGACAGCCTGACCGATGTGCTGAGCCGCAATGGCTTTGTGCAGGCCAGCCACACCCTGCTCAAGCGCCTGACGCATGAAGGCAACTCGGCGGCGGTGCTGATGCTGGATCTGGACCATTTCAAGCGCGTCAACGACAACCATGGCCATGCCAGCGGCGACCGCCTGCTGCGCGATGTCAGCCAGTTGCTGACCGCCTCGCTGCGGCCCCAGGATGTGTTGGGCCGCATCGGCGGCGAAGAGTTTGCCGTGGTGCTGCCCACCATCAGCTTTGAGGACGCCACCGCGATTGCCGAGCGCCTGTGCCAGACGGTACGCAGCGGCCAGTTCCAGACAGCGCAGGATGCGCCGTTGCAGGCCACGCTCAGCATCGGCCTGGCGTACCGCCAGGCGCTGCGACCCGGCGACAGCCTGGAGGCCCTGCTGCGCGAAGCGGACCTGGCCCTGTACCAGGCCAAGGCCCAGGGCCGCGACTGCGCGGTTTGGACCGTCCCCAGCTAAGCCATCACTGCAACGGCACGGGTGCAGCGCCCAACCCGCTGCGCTGCATGAACTGCAACGCCGAGTCCACCGTCGCCGTTTCGATATGGCCAGCAAAGCGCTTTTCCGGCGGGTGGTCGTCAAAGGCAATATTGGCACGGGTCATGCGGCCGCCCAAACGGGTCATGGCACCAATGCGCAAATCGCTGGGCTGGTAGCGCTGAAGCTGCAACCAGGCCTGCGCCTGGCCCCGGTCATGCACGGTTTGCGGCGCCATCGCCTGGGCCAGCGTCTCCAAGGCCCACTGGTTGCTTTGCTGGTAGCGCTGGCTCCAGGGATAGGCCAGCATGCTGTAGCGCGGCTCATGCAGCTGCAAGGGTTGCACATTGGCCGACAGCGCCAGCAGCAACTGTTGCTGCACCGCCTTGGTGGGCACCAGCATCACCGCCTGGTAGCGCCACATATCGTCCAGAAAGAACTCTCCCAGCCCCTGGCGGTAGACATGCGATGCCGCCGTGCCGCAGTCATTGAGCTTGTGCACCACACGCCAGGCGCCAGTGGCCGATTTGTAGGCCCAGCCCATGTGCGAGTACTCCAGCTGGTACTTGCGCAAATCCTGCCCCTGGCGGCCCAGCAGCACCACCTGCGCACCGCTGGCATCCAGCGCCTGGGCCACGTTCTGCGCCAGGTTCAGGCTTTGGCGCACGCTGTCGAGCGTGGGCTTTTGCGGCTCGCAGCTGCGTCCGGCTTGGGCGCCTGCAGCTGCCAGCAGTGCGGCGGCCATCAGGCTCCCGCGTAAAAACTTCAACATGCGTATCTCCCGTTTTCACAAGCGCTCGTTGTAGAGCAGCGCTTTGCCGATTTCATTGGGGATATAGGCGATCACCTCACCGGCGGCCGATAGCAGCACGCCCGTGCCCACCACGCTGACCAGAATAGCCGTGCCCACGCTGGCCGCGCTGGCGCCCACGGCGCCGGCCGACAGCTCAATGCTGGCCGCTGCGCCATCCGATGCGCTTTCCAGCAGCCACACCGTGCCCTTGGCTGATGCCTGCACGCTTTTGACGATGAGCCGGGCGCCATCCACCGACAGTGCCACCGGCAGCGCGACCACGCTGGCAGATGCCCCCACCGAAGCCGCCGTGCCAACGACCACCGACGCGATCGGCAGCGCAGACAACATCAAAGATGCATCGCTTTGTGCGCGGGCCGCCGGCGCGGTCGCCAGAGCCATCACCAGCGCCGTGCTGGCCAAGGCTGCTGCCGCGCGGCGCTGCCACTTGCTAGAGGTAAGACTGAACATGGAGTACTCCCGTGTTGCTTGCTGCATCATCAGACCGGCGCTCACACGCGCTCCTGGGGCTGGCTCACATCCTGGTTGCGGGGCTCGCTGCGCTGGCTGCGGGCGCGGTAGAGGGCAGCGGCCAGGTCCGATTCATGCTTGTCGCGCAACATCTTGGCCAGGGTGAAGGCGGTCGTGATCATGTACAACCAGCTCACCCCCAAAAATGCCTTGTAGGTCGGGTTGATGCCCATGTTCAGCAGGCCCCAGCCGGTCAGGCCCATGGCGATGCCAAAGCCGCCCCAAACCACAAAGCGCCACAGGGGGGTATCGCCGGCCGCTTGCTCGCTGTCCGCTTGCTTGTCCCGCACAAACTTGGCCAGCACAAAGGCGGCAGACAGGCAGAACATATAGCCCATGACCATGAACGCCTGCTCCAGGTGTTGCCCAGGCAGCCAGGCCAGGCCGACGGCGCACATCGAGACTGCAATACCGAATGAAATCCACACCTGGTATTGCCATGCACGGGTGTCACGCTGAACAGGGTTGAAGGCTTGAGACATGGTGGTCGGAGCACCGGGGCCCCGCGTTGGTTGAACACGGCGCCATCTTGCAGGCAAGCCGGACCGTCAGCATCCCTGTTTAATGCCAGTAGCAGCTTTCCACAAAACTAGTATCTCCAAGCAATACTTTTTAAGCGCTACGGCCGTCGTTGCAGCATCGTCTCTGGCCACGCTTCCGTGGCATGATCCAGGCACTCAAACCAAGAACCAGACAGGAGACCGCCGTGCGCCAGCCGCCCACCCATTTACCCAAAGCTCCCCAAGCCGACCCCGCCGAACTGGCCGAGTGGTGCGATGCCTTTGATGGCCTGCTGACCGCCTACGGGGCGGCCCAAGGCAAGGAGCAAGCCGGTGCCTTGCTGGATGCGCTGCTGGCGCATGCCCGCAAGCGCCATGTGCCCTGGAAGCCCTCGGGCAACACGCCCTACAGCAATACCATCTCGGTCGATGAGCAGCCACCCTACCCGGGCGATATCGAACTGGAGAAAAAGCTCTCGGCCATCCTGCGCTGGAACGCGCTGGCCATGGTCGTGCGCGCCAATGCCGCGCACGGCGAGCTGGGCGGCCACATTGCCAGCTATGCCTCGGCGGCCGATTTGTTCGAGACCGGCTTCAACCATTTCTTCCGTGCCGACGATGGCCACCACGGTGGCGATCTGGTGTACTTCCAGCCTCATTCGTCGCCCGGCGTTTACGCACGCGCTTTTCTGGAAGGGCGGCTGGGCGAAGACAACCTGAGCCACTACCGCCAGGAGCTGGTCGCCGCCAGCCAAGGCATCCAGGGCCTCAGCTCTTATCCGCACCCCTATCTGATGCCGGAGTTCTGGCAGTTCCCCACCGGCTCCATGGGCATCGGCCCGATCAATGCCATCTACCAGGCGCGCTTTATGCGCTACCTGGCGCACAGGAGCCTGGCCGACACCGAAGGCCGCAAGGTCTGGGGCTTTTTTGGCGATGGCGAGATGGACGAGCCCGAATCCATTGCCGCGCTGACCCTGGCCGCGCGCGAGGGGCTGGACAACTGCATCTTCGTCATCAACTGCAACCTGCAGCGGCTCGATGGCCCGGTGCGCGGCAATGGCCGTATCGTCGATGAGCTGGAGGCACTGTTCAGCGGCGCGGGCTGGAACGTCGTCAAATGCCTCTGGGGATCGGAGTGGGATGCGCTGCTGGCGCGCGACCACAGCCATGTGCTGGCCCGCACCTTTGCGCACACGGTGGATGGCGAGTTCCAGACCCTGTCGGCCAACGATGGCGCCTTCAACCGCGAGCATTTTTTCAACCAAAGCCCGGAGCTGGCCGCGCTGGTCGCCCACCTGTCGGACAGCGACATCGACCGCCTGCGCCGGGGTGGGCATGACCCCGTCAAGATCCATGCCGCGTTTGCCAGTGCCGCCGCGCACAGCGGCCAACCGACCGTGGTGCTGGCCAAAACGATGAAGGGCTATGGCATGGGCAGCATCGGCCAGGGCCGCATGACCTCGCACCAGCAAAAAAAGCTGGGCGCCGAAGACCTGCTGGCCTTCCGCGACCGCTTCAACCTGCCGCTGAGCGATGCGCAGGCCACCTCGGCCGCCTTCCTCAAACCGGCCGATGGCAGCGCCGAGATGCGCTACCTGCTGGCACGCCGCCAGGCGCTGGGCGGCTTTTTGCCAGCGCGCAAAGGCCAGGCCGCCCCCATCGCCGTGCCCGATCTGCGGGCCACCGCAGGCTTTGCGCTGCAGGCCGATGGCAAGCCGATGAGCACCACGATGGCCTTTGTGCGCCAGCTCGGCAACCTGCTCAAAGATGCAGAACTGGGCCCGCGCATCGTGCCCATCGTGGCCGATGAGGCGCGTACCTTTGGCATGGCCGGGCTGTTCCGCCAGGTGGGCATCTACGCGCCCTTTGGCCAGCTTTACCAGCCGGAGGACAATGCCTCGGTGCTGCTGTACCGCGAGCACAGCAGCGGCCAGATTCTGGAGGAAGGCATCAGCGAAGCCGGTGCGCTGTCGTCCTGGACGGCGGCCGCCACCAGCTACAGCACGCATGGCACGGCCATGCTGCCGTTTTTCATCTTTTACAGCATGTTTGGCTTTCAGCGCGTCGGCGATTTGATCTGGGCCGCTGCCGATCAGCGGGCACGCGGCTTTTTGATTGGTGCCACCTCCGGCCGCACCACCTTGGGCGGCGAAGGCCTGCAGCACCAAGACGGCAGCAGCCTGCTGAGCGCCTCCACCGTGCCCAACTGCAAAAGCTACGACCCCTCCTTTGCCGGCGAGCTGGCGGTCATCATCGACCATGGCATGCAGCGCATGCTGCAAGAGCAGCGGGACGAGTTCTTCTACATCACCGTCACCAACGAAAGCGTGGCCAACCCCAGCCTGCCGCCGGAGGCCCATGAAGGCGTCATCCGTGGCATGTATTTGCTACAGGCCGGCAGCGCGAACAGCGCGCGCCGGGTGCAATTGCTGGGCAGCGGCGCCATCATGGGCGAGGTGCTCAAGGCGGCCGCTATTCTGGAGCGCGACCACGGCGTGGCGGCCGATATCTGGAGCGTTACCAGCTATGCCGAGCTGGCCCGCGATGGTGAAGCCCAGCTGGAGCGCTGGCGCGGTGGCGCGCCCGCACAGCCCAGCTGGTTTGCACAGCAATTGGGCGCCTCACAAGGCCCCATCATTGCCGCCAGCGACTATGTGCGCGCGCTGCCTGAGCTGGTACGCGCCTACCTGCCCACCGATGCCAACGGCCTGCCGCGCCAGCATTTCTACACCCTGGGGACGGACGGCTTTGGCCGCAGCGATTCGCGTGCAGCGCTGCGCCAGCATTTTGCGGTCGATGCCGCCGCCATCGTGCAGACCTATCTGCGCAGCCAACAGGCCTGAGTCCCTGCCCAACCGGGGGTGCGCAAAAAAGCCAAGCCAGTGTGCGCAGCCGCCCAGGCCAGCGCATAACTCCTGAATTGATAGCTACCCGTGCTTTACCCACAAGCACCGGTAGCTATTTTTATGCACTCTCTGCCGTCTGGCGCCTCACAGGCAGCGCAGTGGTTGCCCCAATACCGTCCGGCGCTGTGCATGCCAGTATCAGGGTCATGCGGCTGCCGCATTGAGACAACACCATAAACATCAGGAGACACTATGCAACGCACTCGCCTGGCGCAAGCCTTGGCCACCTTGGGTCTGCTCGGCTTGACGGCCGCCATGGGTACCGCCCATGCGCAAGACAAAGTCAAGATCGGCTACATCTCCGACATGTCCAGCCTCTATGCCGACGTCGAAGGCAAGGGCGGCGCCACCGCGATTCAGATGGCCATCGATGATTTTGGCGGCAAGGTGCTGGGCAAGCCGATCGAAATGCTGGTCGTCGACCACCAGAACAAGGCCGACATCGCTGCCAGCAAGGCCCGCGAGTGGATCGACACGCAGAACCTGACGATGATCTTCAGCGGCACCAACTCAGGCACCGCACTGGCGCTGGCCAAGGTGGCCGATGAGAAAAAGCGCGTGATGATCAACAACGGCGCCGGCACCTCGGCGCTGACCAATGAGGCCTGCACGCCTTACACCATCCATTACGCCTATGACACCGTGGCGCTGTCCAAGGGTGCGGCCGGCGCCATCGTCGAGGGCGGTGGCAAGAACTGGTTCTTTCTGACGGCCGACTATGCCTTTGGCCATGCGATGGAAGCCGATGCCACCAAGGTCATCAAGGCCAAAGGCGGTGCGGTTGCCGCGGCCGTGCGCCATCCACTCAATGCCTCCGACTTCTCGTCCTTCCTGCTGCAGGCGCAAAGCTCCAAGGCCCAGGTGCTGGCACTGGCCAATGCCGGCGGCGACACCATCAACGCCATCAAGGCCGCCAAGGAATTCGGCATCGACAAGACGATGAAGATCGCCCCGCTGCTGGTCTTCTACAGCGACATCCACAGCCTGGGCCTGAAGAACACCGCTGGCATGCAGTTCGTCACCAGCTGGTACTGGGACATGAATGACGCATCGCGCAAGTTTGCCGATGCCTACATGAAGAAAACCCAGCGCCGCCCCACCGAAATCCAGGCCGCGGACTACTCGGCCACGATGAACTACCTCAAGGCCGTGCAGGCCGCCGGCACCACCGATGCCGACAAGGTGATGGAGACCTGGCGCGGTATGAAGATGGACGACTTCTTTGGCTCGGGCACCCTGCGCGCCGACGGCAGCTACATCCATGACATGTACCTGGTCCAGGTCAAGACCCCGCAGGAATCCAAGGGCACCTGGGACTACTACAAGATCGTCAAGAAGCTGCCGGGCGAGGAGGTGTTCACCACCAAGGAAGAAACCAAGTGCGCGCTGTGGAAGTGATCTGACGCGACCTGCCCAACCCACGATGCCTGGCGATGCCAGGCATTTTTCTTGCATGAACGCTGCGGCCCCAAGGAGCTACAAGCCTTGTCACAGGCTGTTTTTTATCGTCCCCCATAATGGGCCTGCCATCCGCAGAAAAGGAAATCCTATGTCCCAGACTCCCAGCAATGCCGATTTCGACTCCCTTCTCCCGGGCCGCGCCACCTTGGCCGGCAGCACCCGCCGCAGCGCCCTGCAAATGGCGCTGGGCGTAGGCTACGCCGCAGCAGCCGTACCGGTGATGGCGCAGACGGCCATCAAGACGCCGGATGCCGGCCTGACCGCCGGCACCATCCAGTACACGGTCGATGGCTTCCAGGTCAGCGCTTACCGCGCAGCGCCTGCTGGCAAATCCAACCTGCCGGTGGTTCTGGTGATCCAGGAAATCTTTGGCGTACATGACTACATCGCTGACACCTGCCGCCGCCTGGCCCAGATGGGCTACCTGGCGATAGCGCCCGAGCTGTTTGCCCGCCAGGGCGATCCGCGCAAGTACACCGAAATCAGCCAGCTGCAAAGCGAGCTGGTCAGCAAGGTGCCCGATGCCCAGGTCATCAAGGACCTGGACGCCACCCTGGCATGGGCCAAGGACAACGGCGGTGACACCAGCCGCGCCGGTATCACCGGTTTCTGCTGGGGCGGTCGCATCACCTGGCTGTATGCCGCCACCGGCAAGGTCAAGGCTGGTGTCGCCTGGTATGGCCGCCTGCAAGGCGCTGCCAGCGAGCTGCAGCCCAAGCACCCGATTGACCTCAGCAGCGCGCTCAAGGCGCCCGTGCTGGGCCTCTACGGTGGCAAGGACCAGGGCATTCCGCTGGAGTCGGTCGAAGCGATGAAGCAAAGCCTGCAAAAGGCCGGTGCCGCTGGCAATGCCGCTGCTGCGGCGTCGAGCTTCCATGTCTACCCGGAAGCCGGCCACGCCTTCCATGCCGACTACCGCCCCAGCTACCGCAAGGATGCGGCCGATGACGGCTGGAAGCGCATGCAGGATTGGCTCAAGGCGCATGGCGTCATCTAAAGCCTGATCCGCGGCTCAGCAAGACAAAACCCCTGCCAGTGCTACATGCACTGGCAGGGGTTTTTTACGTTCCGCTGCGGCCCGTCGGAAGGCTTTAGTTCGAGGGGTTGTCGCGCCAGAACAGGTCCCAGGGGTCCATTTCCTTGCCGTCGGGGAAGCGGCACAAGGTGTTCTTGCCCTTGGGCGTGTTGAGGATGGCGCCACCCATCTGCACGCAGTAGGCCGATGCGGGGCTGCGCGGCCCGGCATAGACGGTGGCGCGTGTGAAAGCCTCCTTCTCTTCAGGGTCATGCAGCGGCTTGAGGCCCGAAGTACTGGTGCAGGCGGCCAGGGCGGACACGGCCACCAGGGCTGCCACGCTTTTGTACAGAATCGTTAGAGAGGTCATCACAAAGCCATTCGTTGTCCAGCCTGCATTATCCCAAAGCGGGCGAGCGGCTGCCAGGGTGGCCCTCTTGGTCCAGCAGTTCGCCCACCCGCTGGCGCAGTTGCTCGGCCGAGCAGTCGGCGGCGGGGCTGGCGGCACCGATGCGCAAAGTCACCCGGTTGAAGAAGCCTCGGCGGAAGGGCCGGGTCATTGCGCCCTTGGGCTCGATGCGGCTGAAGAACGATCCCCAGAGGTTGGTCAAGGCCATCGGCACGACGGGCACGTCCAGCCCATCGGCGCGCGCCTGCTCCAGGATCTTCATCACGCCACCTTTGAAGGCTTGCAGCTCGCCATCGCGGGTGATGCCGCCCTCGGGAAAGATGGCGAGCAGATCGCCATCACGCAGCACCTGCGCAGCGCGTGCAAAAGCGGCCTCGTAGACGGCAGGGTCTTCGCTGCGGGGCGCCACCGGAATCGCCTTGCACAGGCGGAACAACCAACCCAGCAAAGGCGTGCGGAAGATGCGGTAGTCCATCACAAAATAAATCGGGCGCGGGCTCGCGGCCATCATCAGGATGGGGTCGACAAAGCTCACATGGTTGCAGGTCAGCAGCGCCGCCCCGCTCGTGGGAATGTGATGCGCGCCCTGGACCCGAAAGCGGTAGACCACATTGGTAACCAACCAGGCAATGCAGCGCAGCAGGTATTCGGGCACCAGCAAGAAAATGTAGGTAGCGACGATGGCGTTGGCAATGCCGGTGAACAGGAAGATCTGCGGCACGGTAAAGCCCGCCCCCAGCAAGGCGCCAGCGATCACCGAGCTGGCGATCATGAACAGCGCATTGAGAATATTGTTGGCCGCAATGATGCGGGCGCGGTGCGTGGGCTGGCTGCGCAGCTGGATCAGCGCATACATCGGCACGCTGTACAGGCCGGCAAACAGCGACAGCAAGGCCAAATCGGCCATCACCCGCCAGTGCGCCGGCTGGCTGATAAAGCCCAGCGCCGTCCAGGCCTGCGCGGGCTGCGGCAGGCCGCGTGAGGCAAAGTACAGGTCAATCGCAAACACGCTCATGCCGATGGTGCCAATCGGCACCAGGCCAATCTCCACCTGGCGGCGCGACAGCACCTCGCAGAGCAGCGAGCCCAGACCAATGCCGATGGAGAACACCACCAGCAAGAGCGAGGCCACATGCTCATTGCCATGCAGCACCTCCTTGGCAAAGCTGGGGAACTGGCTCAAAAACACGGCGCCAAAGAACCACATCCAGCTGATGCCCAACAGCGAACGGAACACGACCACATTGCCGTGGGCCAGCTTCAGATTGCGCCAGGTCTCGCTCACCGGGTTCCAGTTGATGCGCAGGCCCGGGTCGGTGGCAGGCACCACCGGCACGCCCTGGGCGGTCAACCGCCCCACCACCGCCAGGCTCAAGCAGGCCACCGCTACCGAGGCATGGCCGATATCGGGCAAGGTCACCAGCAGGCCACCCACCACATTGCCCAGCAAGATGGCGACAAAGGTGCCCATCTCGACCATGCCGTTGCCGCCGGTCAGCTCATCGTCGCGCAGTACCTGCGGCAGGTAGGCAAACTTGACCGGCCCGAACAAGGTGGAGTGCAGGCCCATCAAAAACACGCAGCCCAGCAGCACGGCCGGGCTGTCGATCCAGAAGCCCACACCGGCGATCAGCATCACGCCAATCTCCAGGTCTTTGACAAAGCGGATCATGCGGTGCTTTTCGAACTTGTCGGTCAGCTGGCCCGAAGTGGCCGAGAACAGCAGAAACGGCAGGATGAACAAGGCCCCAATCACCAGGCCCGCCATCGCAGGCGGCATCCAGGCCACCTGCAGCTGGTAGGTCACCATGACGGTGAAGGCGAACTTGAACAGGTTGTCGTTGGCGGCCCCGGCAAACTGCGTCCAGAAGAAGGGGGCAAAACGGCGCTGGCCCAGCAGGGCGAACTGGTTGGGATGCTCTGGCGCCTCGGAGGCGGGCACAGACGGGGCATGTGGACGGTTCATGGAACAAGGCTCTCCTGGCGGATCAAAGGCGGTGGGGGTGGTCGGTACCGGACATTCAGCGCAAACGCCCTGCTCCCAACGCGCCGCCCCGATTGTGCCTGTGGATGCGCTGTTTGCGTGTGCCAGATGGCGTGCTTGACGCAGGCTACGCAGCAGCGGCAGTACGGCCAGCGCAGCGGCCAGGTGCTTGAGCGCATGGCCCGCCACCAGATGGCCGCTGCCCGCCCAGATGGCGGTGTCGCCCAGCTCAAAGAGTTTGGCCAGCGCATACCAGGCCACAACAGCTGCCAGAGGCCACCGGATCAGGTGCGCGGCCGGCGGGCTGCGCTGCTGCCACACAGCCAGTACCACCAGCAGCACCATGCCCGCGCCTTGCAGCACCGCCCAGGCCAGCAACTGCCCCGTCTGCAACCAGATCCACAAGGCCAGCGGCCCGCCCAGCAGCACGCACAGTGCCGTCAGCCAGGCAGCGCGGGCGTTGAGCAGCGACTGCAGCGCCAGGCCCAGCACACCGGCAAACACCGGCACCATGCCCATGCGGTCCCAAAACACCCGCAGATCGTCTGGCAACAGGTGGTAGTAAGAGGAGCCAGCGGAAGTGAGCACCAGGCCACCAAACACCAGCAGCAGCCAGGGCGTCGCACCTTGGGATCGCAGGGTGTCAGCCGGCGTTTTGAATGTCGCCAGCAAGCCCCAAACTCCCACCAGTAAAAACGGCAGATTGCTCAGCACATCGGCCGCATTGACCAGGCCCAGCAGCGGGCGCTGGTCGGCAAAGTCATGGTAGTGGGCAGCCTGCGGCACATAGGGCCCCCAGCAAGCAAGGGCCAGCATAGCGGCGTAGAAAAGGTAGAGCGCGCATTCAGCGATGCGGCTGCGGCGGGTGGATGGGGTAGAGGTATCAGTCATGGGCGCGACTGTGCCGGGGGCGGACCTGCGCGTCCCGGAATCCTGGCGTGATCCCCTATGATGGCACCCAAAGTATGACTGGACGATACCCATGAGCACCACCGCCGATCTGGTACTGGCATTGAAAAAAGAGCTGAAAGCCGCGCAGATGACCTATGCCGACTTGGCCGAGGCACTGGGCATGGCGGAATCCAGCGTCAAGCGCATGCTCGCCAAGGGCGATATGCCGCTGTCGCGCATCGATGCCATCTGCCACGTGCTGCGCCTCGATTTTGCCGACCTGGCGCGCCGCGTGGCGGACAACCAGCCGCTGATCAAGGAGCTGACGCAGCAGCAGGAACAGGCGGTGGTGGCGGACAAAAAACTGCTGCTGATGGCGATCTGTGTGCTGAGCCAATGGACCTTGGAGCAGGTACTGGCCACCTACCGCTTGAACGAGGCCGAGGGCATCAAATACCTGGCGCAACTCGACCGCATCGGCATCATCGAGCTCCGGCCGATGAACCGCTACCGGCTCAAGCTGGCCAAAACCTTCCGCTGGCGCCCCCATGGCCCGGTGATGGAGTATTTCCGCGACAACGCGGTGCACGACTACTTCTCAGGCACTTTTGACAAATCGGGCGAGGGTTTGATGCTGGTGCATGGCGCCATCAGCCGCACCCTGGCACCCGCCTTTTTAGAGCGCCTACAGCGCGTGGCCCAGGATTTTGCCCAGCAGCACCTGACCGACCAGCGCCTGCCAGAGAAAGAACGTGAAGGCTACACCCTGCTGCTGGCCATGCGCAGTTGGGAGCTGTCGGTGTTTACCGAGATGCGGCGCCCACAGAGCAGCGGCAACCGCTGACGCGGGCTGCCCTCATCCCCGTCAGGCCGGCTGGGTGAACAGCATCAGCGCACCGGCATAGCGGTGCAGCTGCTGCCCGGCAATCTCGCCCTGGCTGAAAAATCCCAGCAAGGGAATGTCGCCGAGCACATGGTGGATCAGCTCCAGCTCGGCACCGGGCGCACCAAAATAAGAGGCGCCCCGGGCCGCACAGCTGATATAGACCGCCCCGGCAATACCCCGGCTGGCGGCAACATCTGCGGTAAGCGCATGGCCGCTCACCGGCTCGCCGGTATCGGCTTCAACTGGCGAGAGCGATTCACGCAGCTCCGCACACATGCGCAACAGATCGGCACGTGCCGCGCTGAGATTGCGTTGGCAAAAGCAGAGGTAGTGCTGCGGCTGCGCGGCCTCTGACAGCACAATGCCACGGCTTGCCATGTCCACGCCCACCAGCGGCACCACGCGCGCATCCGCGCCCAATTGCCCGGCATGCATCGGAGACTCGGGCGCATGGGGCTCCAGCGCGGCGTGGATATGGCGCATCGCCCGGGTGGCGCGCTCCGGGTCTGCATCGAGCCGCACCAGCATCAGCTCCTCGAGCACATCCAATGCTGGCCGGCCATCAAGCTCCAGCACAACATGGCCTTGCATGGCCGTGATGCGCATACGCGCGCCCATGACCTGGCAGCCCTGCGTCAGCGCCTGCACCACGCCGGCTTCGGGCGAAAAGGCGAGGCCTGAAAGCCCTCCGCGCAGCACCCCGCTATGGCTGGGGCCCAGGGCCTTGCTCCAGGCCAGCTGCAGCGGTGCGATCGCCTCGGAACTGAGCCCACCGAGCACGCTGCTGGCGCGGGTGCGCTCGGCCAGCTCTTCCAGCAGCTCGCCGAGATCCGGCAGCCCCGCATCCGCATGCACCAAGGCTCGCTCCCAAGGCGAATCATGCCCCATGGGCAACGGCGCAATGCCCGAAAACAAGCGGTACGACTGGGGCGGCAGCTCCAGCAGCATGACGGACAGCGCGGGTTCGTTGAGGTACTCGGCATGCGAGGCCATCACGCCCACAGCGACCGACCCGCTCCAGTCGCTGATCTGGGGAAACTCGTCTTGCAAGGCCTCCAGCAGCTGCGGCGCATGGCGCGCAAACGCATCGCTGAAATACACCAGGCCCAAACCGGGTGCGGTGGCATAGCCTGCCTGGGCCATGCGCCCCCGCAGTTGCGCAACCACCAGTGCCACTGCCATCCGCCAGTCGGGATGCGTCACATGGCCAAAGGGAAAAAGCTTCATGCCTGTCGTTCCAGATGCCTGCTGCGGCGGAGTCCGGCTAGCGCAGGACTCGCCAGGCAGGCAGGTAAAAATCAGCGGTCAGCGCTGGCCCGGTTTGCGCGCAGCGGTCTTGCTGGGCACGGCCTTGTTGCTGGCAGCCTTGCGCGGCGCCGCTGCTGCGGGGTTTGCGGTACGGGACGCGCTGCTGCGCGAAGCCGATGATGCAGCCGTTTTAGGCGCTGGGCTGCTACGCGTCGCCGCGCTTGCGGCTGAGCGTGACGCAGCGGTGCTGGCTGTGCGCTGGCCCATGCCAGCAGCAGCAGCTTGCGCCGCTGCCTTGCCCGCCTCCGCCATCTCCTCGGCCGTGCTGCGCACCGCCTGCGCAGCCGTAGCCGCCGCCTGCTGGGTGCTGGCCGCATGCGCCATCGCCTGCTCGGTGACATCCTGCACCGCTTGCTGTGCAATGTGCTGGAACTGCTGCGTCAGTGCGCCCCACCACTGCATGGGGTCGGTCGCCGCAGATGCGGCGGCGCTGGTCTGCTCGACTTTTTCAGCTGACTCTTCGGGAGCAGCCGCCGGTGCAGAGGTGGGTGTGGATGCGGTAGCAGGCGCGGGCGCGGGGCTGGGTGTCGCCTGCGCTGCAGCCGGCGCGCGGCCTGCAGAGGTTGGCGCTGCGGTAGTCGCAGCCCCCTCTTGGGTCTGCGCTGCGGTGTTCTGGGCAAACTGCTGCCAGCTTTGCACCATGGTGCTGGCCCAGTTCTCAACCGGCACATTCATGGTTTGCAGGGCCGACAAGGTCATCTTCTGCACCTCCATCGCCTGGATGGTGGCCGACAACGCGCGCTGGTTCTGCTCCAGCCAGAACATCACCGTCTTGAGCTCATTGATGCGCTTTTCCAGATCCTGCACATTCATCGTTGGCGCCACCCAGTCCTGCCACTGCCCGAAGGCATGGGATGGGCTGGAGGTACCGCCCGCAGCGAGCTTCTGCATAAAGTCGAAGCCGGGGGCAAAGGGGTTGAAAGACGAGGAGGAATCCTGCATGGTGTTGTCTCCAGTGGTGAGGCCATTGGCCCTGTGCGCAATGCCAAGGTGTATCCTGCACAGCTTAGCGGATTGTGCAGCCTGTGCCTATGCGGTACATCGGATGGCCATGCACTTCCAACCCAGCAACACGCCTCCCTGAGCCCCCACTATGCAAAGCCTTTTCCACCTTGCCTTCCATGTGCACGACCTCGATGCGGCACGCCATTTTTACCGCGACACCCTCGGTTGCTCCGAAGGCCGCAGCACCGAAAGCTGGGTGGATTTTGATTTCTTTGGCCACCAGATATCCTGCCACCTGGGCAAGCCTTTTGAGACCAGCAACACCGGCCTCGTGGGTGCCCACAAGGTGCCGATGCCGCACTTTGGCCTGGTGCTGAAACTGGAAGACTGGAAACTGTTGGCCGAACGCCTGCGTGCCGCCGACACCCGTTTTGTGCTGGAGCCGCAGGTGCGCTTTGAGGGCGAGCCAGGGGAGCAGTGGACCATGTTCTTCTATGACCCCAGCGGCAATCCCATCGAGGTCAAAGGCTTCCGCTCGCTGGAGCAGCTGTACGCGCACTGATAGCGCGCTGCGCGCCCCCGCAGTGCAAGCGGGGCAAGCGCTGCTGCCTCACTGGCTGGCAGAAAGCGCATGCATACATGCCCCGAATGTCCACCCTCTGCATCCGGTGCGGACACAAAAAAGCCAGCTCGAAAGCTGGCTTTTGGTGTTCTGGTTGCGCGAGGAGGATTTGAACCTCCGACCTTTGGGTTATGAGCCCAACGAGCTACCAGACTGCTCCATCGCGCACCGCAATTATAGCGCGACTTTGTTGGTGCATTTTTGGCTCGACGCGCTTTTCGCACATATTTTTCGTGCTGCGACTTTTATAGCGGCTTATGCCAGCCTGGACATAGCGCGGAGTTGACCCGCTTGGCGGCACTTGTCAGTGCCTGTGGCGCATCCGCCTGCAACCGACACGGAAACAAAAAAGCCAGCTCGAAAGCTGGCTTTTGGTGTTCTGGTTGCGCGAGGAGGATTTGAACCTCCGACCTTTGGGTTATGAGCCCAACGAGCTACCAGACTGCTCCATCGCGCACTAGCATTATAGCGCGGGTTTTCCTTAATATGAAGCGCTTTGTCATCATTTGGAAAACTATTTGTGCAATCGGTCTCTCGGGTGGGTTGCCGAGCGCAAGGACGGTGCCATGCTCAAGGCGCCGCCCCCATAGAAAAAGCCCACCGAAGTGGGCCTTTCTGGTGTGAACCTGCAGGTTTTATTCTGCTGCGGCATCACCGGCTTCTTCAGCACGGTCCACCAGTTCAACAAAAGCCATAGGCGCGTTGTCGCCCACGCGGAAACCCATCTTCAGGATACGCGTGTAGCCGCCAGGACGGCTGGCCGAACGAGGACCCAGCACGTTGAAGAGCTTGGTCACGCTGTCGCGGCTGCGCAGACGGTCAAATGCCAGACGGCGGTTAGCAACGGTGTCCACCTTTGCCAGGGTGATCATGGGCTCGATCACCTTGCGCAGTTCCTTGGCTTTAGGAACGGTGGTCTTGATGGCTTCGTGCTCGATGAGCGAATTCATCATGTTTTGCAGCATCGCCTTACGGTGAGACGAGGTGCGGTTCAGTTTGCGGAGGCCGTGTCCGTGACGCATGGTGCTTTTCCTTTTAGATTGGTTCAATCAAACAGCCGTATCAGGTACTGCTCGACGCACTACGATTGAGCTCCCCCACCATTGGGAGAGCTCTCCATTATAACTTAACGCTTTTCCAAACCGGCTGGTGGCCAGTTTTCAAGCTTCATACCCAGGGTCAGACCACGGGAAGCCAGAACTTCCTTGATCTCGTTGAGCGACTTACGACCCAGATTCGGGGTCTTGAGCAACTCATTTTCGGTGCGCTGGATCAGGTCACCGATGTAGTAGATGTTTTCGGCCTTCAAGCAGTTGGCAGAACGCACGGTCAGTTCCAGCTCGTCCACAGGACGCAGCAGGATCGGATCGAACGTGGCGTTGTTACGCGCCTGGCCACCTGGCTGGTCGAACACATCCAATGCGCCGCCTTCGAGCTGCGCAAACACGGCAAGTTGTTCCACCAGGATCTTGGCCGACGAGCGCACTGCATCTTCTGCAGCGATGGCGCCGTTGGTTTCGATCTCGAGGACCAGCTTGTCCAGATCGGTACGCTGCTCCACACGGGCGGATTCGACCGTGTAGCTCACGCGCTTGATCGGCGAGAACGATGCGTCCAGCACAATGCGGCCGATCGACTTGGTCGACTCGTCACCGTAGCGGCGCACGTTACCGGGCACATAGCCACGGCCTTTTTCCACCTTGATCTGCATGTCCAGCTTGCCGCCTTGCGACAGGTTGGCGATGACATGATCAGGGTTGATGATTTCTACATCGTGAGGCGTCTGAATGTCAGCAGCAGTCACTACGCCTTCGCCATCCTTGCGCAGGCTCAGCGTCACTTCATCACGGTTGTGGAGCTTGAACACCACGCCCTTGAGGTTCAGCAAGATGTTAACGACATCTTCCTGCACGCCATCAATCGATGAGTACTCGTGCAGCACACCTGCAATGGTCACTTCCGTCGCTGAATAACCCACCATCGAGGACAGCAGAACACGACGCAGCGCATTGCCCAGCGTGTGCCCGTAGCCGCGTTCAAACGGCTCCAGCTCTACCTTGGCGCGATTGTGGCCCAGCTGTTCTACGTTAATTGTCTTGGGTTTCAGCAAATTGGTCTGCATGCAAACTTCCTCTCAATACCCCCGGCTCGTTACACCGGTAAGGCTGGTGAAGCACCAGAACCGCGATGCCTCGCGGTTCTGGGACGGATACACTTTCGCAGTCGAAAAAACGACTGTGAAATTAACGAGAATACAATTCGACGATCAGCGATTCGTTGATGTCTGCACCGAATTCATCGCGGTCAGGAGCCTTCTTGAAGACGCCTTCAGCCTTGTCGGCCGTCACGTCCACCCAAGCGGGGAAGCCCACTTGACCGGCCAGTTGCAGCGACTCAATGATACGGGCTTGCTTCTTGGACTTTTCGCGCACAGCAACCACGTCGCCTTCCTTCACAGAGTAGGAAGGAATGTTGACGGATTGACCGTTCACGGTGATGGCCTTGTGGGACACCAGCTGACGCGATTCGGAGCGCGTCGAGCCAAAGCCCATGCGGTACACCACGTTGTCCAGACGGCTTTCCAGCAGGCTCAGCAGGTTGGCGCCGGTGTTGCCACGGCGACGGTCTGCTTCAGCGAAGTAACGGCGGAATTGCTTCTCCAGCACACCGTAGGTGCGCTTGACTTTTTGCTTTTCACGCAGTTGCAGACCGTAGTCCGAGGTACGCGTGCCGGAGGTACGGCCGTGTTGACCTGGCTTGGTGTCCAGCTTGACCTTGTCCGCGATAGAGCGACGTGCGCTCTTCAGGAACAGGTCTACGCCTTCGCGGCGGGAAAGTTTGCCCTTAGGGCCAATAAAACGTGCCACTTGATTTCCTTTTTTCAGCTACCGCATAAATGCGGGAGCCGCCAGAGCACCATGCGCTGGCGGCGGTGGGCTTATGGTGAGTTAGATACGACGACGCTTTTGAGGGCGGCAGCCGTTGTGCGGGACTGGCGTCACGTCGGAGATCGACGTGATGCGGATGCCCAGTGCACCCAAGGCACGCACCGAAGACTCGCGACCTGGGCCGGGGCCCTTGATCTCGACGTCCAGGTTCTTGATGCCTTGTTCCATGGCAGCACGGCCGGCCACTTCGGAAGCAACCTGGGCTGCAAAAGGCGTCGACTTACGCGAACCCTTGAAACCCTGGCCACCCGACGAAGCCCAAGACAGGGAATTGCCTTGGCGGTCGGTGATCGTGATGATGGTGTTGTTGAACGAAGCGTGAACGTGTGCAATACCGTCAGAAATGTTCTTGCGAACCTTCTTACGTACACGAGCAGCTGCGTTATTTGCAGGAGACTTAGCCATTGTGTACCTTCAATCTCTTTATTTCTTCAAAGCCGCTGCGCCCTTGCGCGGACCCTTACGGGTACGGGCATTGGTGCGGGTGCGCTGACCACGCATGGGCAGACCACGACGATGACGGAAACCGCGGTAGCAGCCGATGTCCATCAAACGCTTGATGTTCATCGTGGTTTCACGGCGCAGGTCACCTTCCAGAGTCAGGTGAGCGATTGCGTCGCGGATCTTTTCCAGATCAGCGTCCGTGAAGTCCTTGACTTTCTTGGAGTAGTCGATACCGGAAGCTTCGCAGATCTTGCGAGCGGTGGTGCGACCAATGCCATAGATAGCGGTCAGGCCGATCTCCGCATGCTTGTGCGGAGGGATGTTAATACCAGCAATACGTGCCATTTGTGTCCTCTAATACTTTAGATTAACCTTGGCGCTGCTTATGGCGCTGGTCGGTGCAGATCACGCGTACGACACCCTTGCGACGGATGATCTTGCAGTTACGGCAAATCTTCTTTACCGAAGCTGAAACTCTCATTTCATTCTCCTAAAACTTCCATCCGCTCCAGTCCGTGACGGCATTTCAAATATTTAGCCCGAACAGACTGGAGGGCACACTTTCCTGTCGATCTCAGTTTTTGGCTGAGGCCTTGAAGTTCGCCTTCTTCAGGAGCGACTCGTACTGTTGAGACATCATGTAGTTTTGGACCTGGGACATGAAGTCCATGGTCACCACCACGATGATCAACAAGGAAGTGCCACCGAAATAGAACGGAACGTTGTACTTCAGGATCAAGAACTCTGGCAGCAGACACACGAAGGTGATGTAAACAGCACCTGCGAGGGTCAAACGCACCAAAATCTTATCAATATAACGTGCTGTCTGATCCCCTGGGCGAATCCCGGGAATAAAGGCACCACTCTTCTTCAGGTTATCGGCCGTTTCGCGGCTGTTGAAAACCAAGGCCGTATAGAAGAAGCAGAAAAAGATGATCGCTGCGGCATAGAACATCACATAGATCGGTTGACCAGGAGTCAACGTGCTAGCAATGTCCCTGAGCCAACGCATCGATTCGCCAGCGCTGAACCAGTTCACAACAGTGGCAGGCAGCAAGATGATCGAGGAAGCGAAGATGGGAGGAATCACACCTGCCATGTTCAGCTTCAGTGGCAAGTGCGAAGACTGGCCACCATACACCTTGTTTCCAACCTGACGGCGCGCGTAGTTCACCAGGATCTTTCGCTGTCCACGCTCGACAAACACGACGAAGTACGTCACGGCTGCCACTACGAGAACGATGAAGATCGCGGCAATGATGCTCATCGCACCAGTACGCACCAATTCGAGCAATCCACCGATGGAGCTGGGGAGACCCGCAGCGATACCAGCAAAAATCAGAATCGAGATTCCGTTGCCCAAACCACGCTCGGTGATCTGTTCACCCAACCACATCAGGAACATCGTACCGGCGGTCAAGCTGACCACGGCGGTAAGACGGAACCCGAAACCGGGGCTGAGAACCAAGCCAGCAGTACCTTCCAACGCTACGGCAATGCCCAGCGATTGGAAGAGCGCAAGCGCCAGTGCACCGTAACGGGTGTACTGCGTGATCTTGCGACGACCGGCTTCGCCCTCTTTCTTCATCTGTTCGAATGTCGGGACGACGTAAGTCATCAATTGCATGATGATCGATGCCGAGATGTACGGCATGATCCCCAAGGCAAACACGGTGAAGCGCGAGAGCGCTCCGCCCGAGAACATGTTGAACAGGTTAAGAATGCCACCCTGTTGGCCATTGAACAGCTGCTGCAACTGGTTGGGATCGATACCAGGCACCGGAATATGAGCTCCGATGCGGTAGACGATCAGCGCCAGCAACAGAAAAACCAAACGACGACGCAGATCGCCGTATTTACCGGTCTTTGCAATAGTTGCGGTGTTCGTAGCCACTGATGAATCTTTCAGAAAAGGTTAGGCGAGACTACCGCCAGCAGCTTCGATCGCAGCCTTGGCACCAGCAGTGGCGCCAATGCCGTTCAGCTTGACAGCCTTGGACAGTTCACCCGTGTTGATTACCTTGACTACCTTGGCGCGTTGGCCAACCAGACCGGCTTGCTTGAGCACAACCAGGTTCACCTCCGCAGCGCCCAGCTGCTCGAGAGCAGTCAGGGACACTTCGGCGTTGAATTTCAACGTGGTGGACTTGAAGCCGCGCTTAGGCAGACGACGCTGCAAAGGCATCTGACCGCCTTCGAAGCCTACCTTGTGGTAGCCGCCCGAACGCGATTTCTGACCCTTGTGGCCACGGCCGGCGGTCTTACCCAGACCCGAACCGATGCCGCGACCCACGCGACGCTTAGCGTGCTTGGCACCTGCTGCAGGCTTGATGCTATTGAGTTCCATCATCAATCCTTTCAGATAACCTTCACCAGGTAGGCGATCTTGTTAATCATACCGCGCACTTCAGGGGTGTCCTTCAGTTCGCTGATGCTGTTCAGCTTGCGCAGACCCAGACCACGCACGGTGGCGCGGTGGTCTTCCTTGGTACCAATCGGGCTACGCACCAGTTGGACCTTCACAGTTTGTTGCGTTGTCATAGTGACTCCGATCAGACGAACAGGTCTTCAACCGACTTGCCACGCTTTGCTGCCACTTCCGAAGGGGTCGTGGAGTTGTTCAAAGCGTCGAAAGTGGCGCGAACCATGTTGTAGGGATTCGACGAACCATGGCTCTTGGCCACGATGTCGGTGATACCCAGAACTTCGAAGACGGCGCGCATTGGGCCGCCGGCGATGATACCGGTACCCTTGGGAGCAGGAGCCAACATTACGTTGGCAGCGCCATGGTGACCCATCACTTTGTGATGCAGGGTGCCGTTCTTGAGCGACACCTTGATCATGTTGCGACGGGCTTCTTCCATAGCCTTCTGCACGGCAGCAGGCACTTCCTTGGACTTGCCCTTGCCCATGCCAACGCGGCCGTCACCATCGCCAACCACGGTCAGTGCAGCGAAGCCGAGAATACGACCACCCTTCACAACCTTGGTGACGCGGTTGACCGCGATCATTTTTTCGCGCAAACCGTCGTCATTCGCCTGGTCTTGCACTTTGGGGGAAAATTTAGCCATTTCTATCCACTCCGCTTAGAACTGCAGGCCGGCTTCGCGGGCTGCATCAGCCAGAGCCTTGACGCGGCCGTGGTAGGCAAAACCTGCACGGTCGAATGCAACCTTTTCAACGCCAGCGGCCTTCGCTTTTTCAGCGATGCGCTTGCCGATGAAAGTAGCTGCGGCGGTGTTGCCACCCTTGCCGGCAGCGCCCAGGTTGCCGCGCACTTCGGCTTCTGCCGTAGATGCGGTAGCAATTACCTTGGTGCCGTCGCCAGAAATGATCGTGGCATAGATATGGAGGTTCGTACGGTTCACCGTCAAACGCGCAACGCCTTGGTTGGCAATGCGGATACGGGTTTGCAGGGAACGACGAAGACGCTGCTGTTTCTTGTTCAACATGATGCAGCTCCTTATTTCTTCTTAGTCTCTTTGATCGTGACCTTCTCATCCGAATAACGGATGCCCTTACCCTTGTAGGGCTCAGGAGGGCGAACGGCACGAATCTCAGCTGCCAGCTGACCAACGCGTTGGCGGTCAGCACCCTTGATCACCACTTCCGTAGGGGTAGGGGTGGCCACGGTGATGCCAGCAGGCATTTCAAAGTTGACTGGGTGGGAATAACCAACGCTCAGGTTCAGCTTGCTGCCAGAAGCAGCGGCTTTGTAACCCACGCCGACGAGGGACAGCTTCTTTTCGAAGCCTTTGCTCACGCCAACCACCATGTTGTTCACCAGCTGACGCATGGTGCCGCTCATGGCATTGGCTTCACGGGAGTCGTTCACCGGCTCGAAAGCCAGCTTACCGTCGTTGTTGGAAACCTTCACCAGCACGTTAGGGGTCAGCAGCAGCGTGCCGCCTGCGCCCTTGACGCTGATTTGGTCTTCCTTGATGGAGACATCCACACCTTGTGGGATGCTCACGGGCATTTTTGCTACACGGGACATGTCAGTATTTCTCCTTCAATGCCACGTTAAGCCACATAGCAAAGCACTTCACCGCCGACACCGGCAGCGCGCGCTTTACGATCGGTCATCACACCCTTAGGCGTGGTCACGATGGCAACGCCCAGGCCGTTTTGGACCTGTGGAATTGCTGTGTAGCCCTTGTAAACACGCAGGCCAGGACGGCTTACGCGCTCGATACGTTCGATCACTGGGCGACCGGCGTAGTACTTCAAGGTAATTGCGAGTTCAGACTTGCCATCTTCGGTCTTCACTTCGAAGCCATCGATGTAACCCTCGTCCTTCAAAACCTGTGCAATGGCAACCTTCACTTTGGAAGAAGGAACCAGAACAACGGCTTTCGACACCATTTGTGCGTTACGGATACGGGTCAGCAAGTCAGCGATTGGATCACTCATGCTCATGTTTAATCTCCTGACTGCTTACCAGCTGGCCTTGGTCACGCCTGGAATGGCGCCGACGAATGCCAGTTCACGAATCTTGGCGCGGCCCAGACCGAATTGACGGAAAGTGCCACGGGGACGACCCGTGATTTCGCAACGCGCACGTTGGCGCGTAGGGTTTGCATTACGAGGCAGCTTTTGCAGGCCTTGACGGGCTGCATCGCGCTCTTCGTCGGAACGCTTAGCGTCGCCGGCGATGGCCTTCAGTTCTGCATACTTGACTGCATACTTGGCAGCCAGCTTTTCACGCTTCAGTTCGCGTTGGATCAGTGCTTGTTTAGCCATGCATCACCTCAGTTCTTGAACGGGAAGCGGAAAGCCTGCAACAGTGCCTTGCACTCGTCGTCATTCTTCGCAGTCGTCGTAATGCTGATATTGAGACCACGCAGTGCGTCGACTTTGTCGTACTCAATTTCAGGGAAGATGATTTGTTCTTTGACGCCGATGTTGTAGTTGCCACGGCCATCAAAGGCGCGGCCAGAAATACCACGGAAGTCACGCACGCGGGGCAGAGCCACGGTGACGAAACGGTCCAGGAATTCATACATCTGAACGCCACGCAGGGTCACCATGCAGCCGATAGCTTGGCCTTCGCGGATCTTGAAACCAGCGATAGCCTTCTTGGCCTTGGTCACCACAGGCTTCTGACCAGCAATCTTGGTCAGGTCAGCCACGGCGTTGTCCATCACCTTCTTGTCGGAGACGGCTTCGCTCACACCCATGTTCAGGGTGATCTTCGTCAGGCGAGGCACTTCCATAGCGGAGGTGTAGCCGAACTTCTTCATCAGTTCGGGAGCAATTTGCTCACGGAATTGTTTTTGCAGTCGTGCAACGTTTGCCATGTCTTACTCCTTAGGCTGCGATTTCAGCGCCATTGGACTTGAACACGCGAACACGTGCGCCGTCGGCGTTCACCTTGATGCCCACGCGATCAGCCTTGCCGGTTGCCGCATTGAAGATAGCCACGTTGGATTGGTGGATAGGCATAGCCTTGTCCACGATACCGCCGTTGGTGCCCTTCATGGGGTTTGGCTTGACGTGCTTCTTCACCATGTTGATGCCTTCGATCAACAGGTGGGAGTCGTCAGCGCGCAACGTCACAACGCCGCGCTTGCCCTTGTCTCGGCCGGTCAGCACGATAACTTCGTCGCCCTTGCGAATCTTGTTCATGGTGCTATTCCTTTAGAGAACTTCAGGTGCCAGCGACACGATCTTCATGAACTTTTCGGTACGCAGTTCACGGGTCACGGGGCCGAAGATGCGGGTGCCGATAGGCTCCAGCTTGGCGTTGAGCAACACAGCGGCATTGCCATCAAATTTGACGAGCGAACCGTCAGGACGGCGAATACCCTTTGCGGTACGCACCACTACTGCACTGTAGATCTCGCCTTTTTTGACGCGACCACGTGGAGCAGCTTCTTTTACGCTCACCTTGATAATGTCACCAACGCTCGCATAGCGACGGTGCGAACCACCCAGCACTTTGATGCACTGGACAGACTTCGCGCCGGTATTGTCGGCAACCTCGAGTCGAGATTCTGTCTGGATCATTTCAATATTCCCAACTTGCACCAGCAGACCTGACAGCCCAATAAGAATTAATCCTCATGGACAGCCAAGCAGCCAGTCAGTCTTGGGCCCGTCGTCCACACCGCAACCATTTACGATGCTTCTCCTGGGCAGAAACCTCGCGCAATAAACGCGAAGCCCTCTATTCTGACAGGGCTAACACACTCCGTCAAGAGTGCGCACCCAAACCAGCGATAAATTTGTATTTTTACGCCACTTTTTCGCCGGCGTACTGTTGCGCCAGCACCAGGAAGGCGGTCAGCGCCGTATCCGACCCCAATTCTTCCTGCAAGATTTCGGCCACCCGCGGCGCCAGCTTGGCCGCCAGGCGCGCATCCAGGAACAGCAGGCGGCTGCGGCGCGCCAACACGTCTTCCACGGTGCGCGCGTATTCGCAGCGTGCTGCAAAACGCACCATCGCTTCACTCAGGCCATTGGCCAGCCATACCTCGGCACCCGGCAAGCTCGCAATAAAGTCTGCCTCGCTGCCGTAGGAATGCATGCCCTGCGCCATGTGCATGCTGTGCTGGGCACGGCCCGATGCCGGCGTACCGACCAGCGGCAAATGCACGGTCACCCCACCGGGCTTGCGGGGCAGGCGCTGGGCGTCAAAACAGGCATCCAGCACATCTTCGGCCATCGCACGGTAGGTGGTCCACTTGCCGCCCGTTACCGTCACCATGCCGGATTTGCTGGTCAGCACCGTGTGCTCACGGCTGATGCCCTTGGTGTTTTCGCCATCGTCGTCCTGCGGCTTGACCAGCGGACGCAGGCCAGCCCACATGCTGCGCACATCGGCCATCGTCGGTGCGCGGCTGAGGTACTTGCCCGCCTCGCTCAGGATGAAATTCAGCTCTTCCTCAAACGGACGGGGTTCGCGCGCCAGGTCATGGCGCGGGGTGTCGGTCGTGCCCAAAATCACCTTGCCCAACCAGGGCACGGCAAACAGCACGCGGCCGTCGGCCGTCTTGGGCACCAGCAAGGCATGGTCTGACGGCAGGAAATCTCGGTCCACGACCAGATGCACGCCCTGACTGGGCGCCACCATCGGCTTGACGGGCTTGCCCATCAGCTCGGCATCCTGCTGGCGCAGGTGGTCGACCCAGGGGCCCGTGGCGTTGACCACGCAGCGCGCACGCACGGTGTAGCGCTGGCCGGATTCCGCATCCTTGCAAACCACGCCCGCCACCCGGCCCTCTTCCTGGATCAGCTCGGTCACCGGACAGTAGTTGACGAGCAAGGCGCCCTTGGCAGCCGCGGTGCGGGCCAGCGCGATCGCTAGGCGGGCATCGTCGAATTGCCCATCCCAGTACTTGACCCCGCCCTTGAGCCCCTTGTTTTGCACGGTGGGCAGCAGGCGGCGCGTAGCGCCTGCGGAGAGGAACTGCGTCGAGCCCAGGCCAGCCTTGCCCGCCAGCGCGTCATACATCTTGAGCCCGATGCCATAGAACGGCGTGTCCAGCATCTTGTAAGAAGGCATCACAAAGGCCAGCGGCTGGGCAATATGTGGCGCGTTGTTAAGCAAGGTGGTGCGCTCGTGCAAGGCCTCACGCACCAGGGAGATATTGCCCTGGGCCAGGTAGCGCACCCCCCCATGCACCAGCTTGGTGGCGCGGGAGGAGGTGCCCTTGGCAAAGTCCATCGCCTCGAGCAGCGCGACCTTGAAGCCGCGTGCCGCTGCATCCAGCGCAACGCCCAGGCCGGTCGCCCCCCCACCGACCACCACCAGGTCAAACACCGGCGTAGCCCCGAGCCGGGCCAGCAAATCGGTACGGTGAACAGACAGCGGTGTGGCAGCAGCAGTGGACATGCGAGGTAGGAAGTAAGGTCAGATAGCTGCAGCGCTGGGCGAATGGAGCCCGGCACACTGCAAAAAATAATACGCCCAAGCCCTGAAACAGGTTTCGCTTTTGCGCTTTTCTTTCTAAATTTTATTCGTTTTTGATCTTTTTTGTTCGCTTTCGATAAATTTATCACGCGCTTATCGAGGCTAAAACGCCATAGCATGCCAGCGCAGCATGCCAATCTGATGACAAGCCAACGCTTGTGCCATGGCCAGTGGCACCTAGTCCGCAGCGGCTCGCAGCAGGCAGAGAGCGCGCGGAGCTGTTGCGTTTTGGACTATATTGGCGGGAGTTTTTCGTTTTTATTCGTTTCAGATCCACGCCATGACGGAGCTCTACAACAGCAATCCTCGCCAACTGCTGCTCTTGCAAGAGGTGCAGCGCCGCAGCTCGGCCACCGTCGAGGAGCTGGCTGCCTTCCTGGGCGTCACCCTGCAAACCGTGCGCCGCGATGTGCAAAGGCTGTCCGAAGCGGGCGTGCTCACCCGCTTTCACGGCGGCGTGCGCGTACCCAACTCGACCACCGAAAATCTCGCCCACCAGCAGCGCGAAGCCCTCAATGCCGATGGCAAGACCCGCATCGCCCAGGCGGTGGCCGCCCAGGTGCCGCACAACTGCTCGCTGATCCTGAATATCGGCACGACCACCGAGGCCATTGCCCGCGCGCTGATGCAGCACCGGGGCCTGCGCATCATCACCAACAACCTGAACGTGGCCGCAACCCTGAGCAGCAACCCGGACTGCGAGGTGATCGTCGCCGGCGGCGTGGTGCGCGGCCGGGACCGGGGCATCATCGGCGAGGCGGCGGTCGATTTCATCCGCCAGTTCCGCGTGGACATTGCGCTCATCGGTATCTCCGGCATTGAATCGGATGGCAGCCTGCGCGACTATGACTTCCGCGAGGTGAAAGTGGCCCAGACCATCATGGACCAGGCGCGTGAAGTCTGGATGGCCGCTGACCACAGCAAGTTTGGCCGGCCCGCGATGGTGGAGGTGGGCCCGCTCTCGCGCATCGACCGCCTGTTCACCGACGCGCCGCCGCCTGACCCCTTCCCCCGCTTGCTGCAGGAAGCGCATGTGCGCTGCACCGTCGCCTGACCGCCAGACACTTTCACCGGCAGTTTTGTTGAATTGATTGATTTACCGGCACAGACCGGCCTTGAGACATGACCTATTTGCTCGCCCTGGACCAGGGCACCTCCAGCTCCCGCACTATTGTGTTTGACCGCCAGGGCGCCATCGTGGCCCAGGCCCAGCGCGAGCTGCCGCAAATCTACCCCCGCCCCGGCCATGTCGAGCATGACCCGATGCAGATCTGGGGCACCCAACTGGCCACGGCGCAAGAGGCTTTGAAAGCCGCCGGCATCAGCGCCAGCCAGATCACCAGTTTGGGCATCACCAACCAGCGCGAGACCACCATCGTCTGGAACCGCAAGACCGGTCAACCGATCCACAACGCGCTGGTCTGGCAGGACCGCCGGGCCGAGCCCGTCTGTGCCCAGTTGCGCGCCGATGGCCATGCCGACCGTATCCAGCAAAAGACCGGCCTGCTGGTCGATGCCTATTTCTCGGGCACCAAGCTGCAGTGGCTGCTGGACCATGTGCCCGGCGCGCGCGCCGCCGCCGAGCGTGGCGAGCTGGCCTTTGGCACGGTCGATACCTGGCTGGTCTGGCAACTGACCCAGGGCCAGCGCCATGTCACCGATGTGAGCAACGCCAGCCGCACCATGCTCTTCAATGTGCACAGCAACAGCTGGGACCAGGACCTGCTGGACCTGTTGAACATTCCGCGCTCGCTGATGCCCGAGGTGCAGCCCTCGGCCAGCCATTTTGGCGATACCGCCGCCCCGGTGCTGGGCGCTGCCATCCACATCGGCGGCATGGCCGGCGACCAGCAAAGTGCGCTGTTTGGCCAGGCCTGCTTTGCGCCAGGCATGGCCAAGAACACCTATGGCACCGGCTGCTTCATGCTGATGCACACGGGCACGCAGTTCCACGCATCGCGCAATGGCCTGTTGACCACCAGCGCAGCGCAGACCGACAGCAGGCCGCAATTTGCCCTGGAAGGCAGCGTCTTCGTCGGGGGAGCCGTCGTGCAATGGCTGCGCGATGGCCTGCGCGCCATTGAGCACAGCGGTCAGGTGCAGCAGCTGGCCGAGAGCGTGCCCGACAGCGGCGGCGTGATGATGGTGCCCGCCTTTACCGGCCTGGGCGCACCCTACTGGGATGCGGACGCCCGGGGCACCATCACTGGCCTGACCCGGGGCACCACGGTGGCCCATATCGCCCGGGCCGCGCTTGAATCCATCGCCTACCAAAGCGCCGCACTGCTCCAGGCCATGAGCCTGGATGCCGTCGCCAATGGCGGTCAGCCGGTGAGCGAGCTGCGGGTGGATGGCGGCGCCAGTGTCAACAACCTGCTGATGCAGTTCCAGGCTGATTTGCTGGGCATTCCCGTCGTGCGCCCCGCCTGCGTGGAGACCACCGCGTTGGGCGCCGCCTACCTCGCGGGCCTGACCACCGGCATCTACCAAAACAGCGAAGAGCTGTCCGCCCTGTGGAAGGCCGAGCGCCGCTTCACGCCCACCCAGGACAAGGCGCGTGCCGATGCACTGATGGCGCGTTGGGAGCAGGCCGTGCGCCAAACCACGGCGCGATAAGCCGCCGCCTCACAACAAAAACAGGGGCCGCGGCCCCTGTTTCTGTCTATGCCTTCACGCTGTGTCGCCTTATTCCTCGTCGCCACGCAACAAGGCGCGGTGGATCAGTGCACCGATCACGGCGCCCACGATCGGGGCCAGCCAGAACAACCACAGCTGCTCCAGCGCGATAGCCGGGCCAAACAGCGCCGGGCCGGTGCTGCGTGCGGGGTTGACCGAGGTATTGGTCACGGGGATCGAGATCAGGTGGATCAAGGTCAGGCACAGGCCAATACTCATGCCGGCAAAGCCCACAGCCGCCTTCTTGGTGGTCGAGCCCAGAATCACCAGCAGGAACACCGCCGTCAGCACCACCTCGGTCAGCAGTGCTGCCAGCATCGAGAACTTGCCTGGCGAGTGCTCACCAAAGCCATTGGTCGCCAGGTCCGTGACCTGGGCGCCTGCCTTGCCGCTGGCAATCAGGTACAGCAGACCGGCAGCCACGATGGCGCCCAGCACCTGGGCAATGATGTAGCCCGGCAGCTCAGACGCCTTGAAGCGACCCGCTACCGTCAGACCCACCGAGACCGCCGGGTTGAAGTGGCCTCCCGAGATCGGGCCAAAGGCATAGGCGCCGGTCAGCACCGTCAGGCCAAAAGCCAGCGACACGCCCAACAAGCCAATGCCCACCTCCGGAAAGGCAGCAGCCAGTACCGCGCTGCCGCAACCGCCAAACGTCAGCCAGAACGTTCCCAGGCATTCCGCCGACCATTTCTGTATGTTTGATGTCATTTTCTCCACCCCCGTCATGGCCCTGGCCCATGGCATGCAGCGCATGCACCTACAGGCCTTGGCAGCCGAGATGATAAGTAGCGATTCGCGTTTAAAAATGTCAACAATTGCCGGGCTGATAAGGAGGCTACACTTGGTAAAAAGCTATGAAAATCAATATCCAAATACATTATTCGGCGAAACCGATCCGGTCCCTACCGTTGTGCCTGGTGATGCTGGCGCTGGCCGGCTGCAGGACCTCGCCAGAGCCTGAGCATCCGCCTGCCTCCCCACCTACCGCTACCGCCGTCGCCTGCCACCAACCCGGCAGCCCCGCTCTGCAACTGCTGGGCGAACAGCGCTGGCCACTGGATACCGCCTGGGCTGGCACGCCCATTGGCGGGCTCTCCTCGATCGACTACCACCCTGGCGACGACAGCTATTACCTGGTGAGCGATGACCGCTCGGCCAAGGACAACGCCCGCTGGTACCGGGCCCGCATCCGCTATGACGCCAGCGGCCTGCAGCAAGTCAGCATCATTGGCCAGCAGTACCTGCAAACACCCGCCGGCGCACCCTACCCCAGCAGCCGCAGCGCAGCGGCCGATACTGCGGTGCCAGACCCTGAAGCACTGCGGCTGCTGCCCGGTGGGCGCAGCGTTATCTGGAGCAGCGAAGGCGACTTTGCGCGGGGCTTTGGCCCCTCTTTGCAGCAGGCCGGGCTGGATGGCAGCTGGCAAAAAACCTGGCCGCTACCCGATCTGTTGCAAGGCCCGCTGCAACCCGAAACCGGCCGGGGGCCACGCAACAACATGACCTTGGAGGGCATCGCGATAAGTGATGACCAGCGCAGCCTGTGGCTGTCGATGGAAGGCGCCCTGCGCCAGGACGGCGCGCTGCCGCGCCGGGGCCAGATCGGCGGGCCGCTGCGCATCACGCAGTACAACCTGGCCAGCCAGCAGCCTGTGCGGCAGATCGCCTACATCCCCGACGCACTGCCCAAGGACAACCTGCTGCTGCCACTGATCGCCATCAATGGCGTCAGCGAGATCCTGGCCGACGGCCCCGACCACCTGCTGGTGCTGGAGCGTGCCTATGTGCTGGGAGCCGGTTTTTCCGCCCGCCTCTACCGCATCAACACCGAGGCGGCCAGCGACACCTTGGCGATCGACAGCTTGCAGGACGCTGCATACACACCGGCCCACAAAGAGCTGCTGCTGGATTTTGCGCAGTTGGGCCTGCGAACGGTGGACAACCTGGAAGGCATGACCTGGGGCCCTCGCCTGGCCAGTGGCGAGCGCGTGATGCTGCTGGTCAGCGACAACAATTTCAACCCGGCGCAGGTGACACAGTTCCTGGCCTTGGTTGAAACGCCGGCCTGCGCGGGCGCTGCCAGCAACCCTGGCCAATCGCATCGCAATTGAAATTGATAGCAAAACCTGTGCGCCCCGCATGGCCTGCCGCGCGAGGCGTTTGAGCTTTGCGCAGGCCGCCGCTATAGTGGCAGCCACACCAGCCCGCGCTGCTTGGGCCTCTTTTTCTCTTTGCTTGCACCTGCCGCCATGTCCACTACCGATCTGTCCCAATTCCCCGCCATTGCCTTTATCGGCGGCGGCAACATGGCCAGCGCCATCATCGGCGGCCTGATCCGCCAAGGCCTGCCCCAAGACCGCATCCAGGTCGTCGAGCCCTACGCGCCCCAGCGCCAAGCCCTGCAACAGCAATTTGGCATCAGCGCGCTGCCAGCAGCGGACAGCAGCCTGGCGCAGGCCCAGGTGTTTGTCTGGGCCGTCAAGCCACAAACCTTTGCCGAGGCCGCTGCCGCCGTCGCCGACTACAGCCGCCATGCCCTGCACCTGAGCGTGGCCGCTGGCATCCGCAGCGACAGCATTGCCCAGTGGCTGGGCAATGACCAGATCGTGCGCGCCATGCCCAATACCCCGGCGCTGGTGGGCCAGGGTATGACGGGGCTATTCGCGCGCCCGCAGGTCAGCGCCGCCCAGCAGCAACTGGCCGAGCAGATCATCCGCACCACCGGCCAGTTGCTCTGGGTGCAGCAGGAGTCGCAACTCGATGCAGTCACGGCCCTGTCGGGTTCAGGCCCCGCTTACGTCTTTTATTTCCTGGAAGCCATGCAGCAAGCCGGTGTGGAGATGGGCCTGCCCGCCGACCAGGCACTGCAACTGGCGATTGGCACTTTCAGTGGCGCATCGGCCCTGGCCGCACAATCGCCGGAATCCCCTTCGGTGCTGCGCGAGCGGGTCACCAGCAAGGGCGGCACCACCTTTGCTGCGTTGGAACATATGCGGGGCGCGGACATCGCTGCCCACTTTGTCGGCGCCATGCATGCCGCCGAGCGCCGCGCCAAGGCGCTGGGCGACGAATTCGGCGGCTAAGCCCTGCGCCAGCGCCCGCCTTCCGCCGAGGCGGGCGCAGCTGGATGCGCTGACGACGGCAGCACAAAAGCTCAACGCATTGCGTATATTTCACACAAAAGTCAAACGCAAAGCGTATAATTCAGCCGCATTCATACCTCTGCATCGGAGCCCGGCCATGGACAGCCAACAGGATTTTCTTCGCGACGCAATGCGCCGTTTGAACTTGACGCGCGACGCCTTTGCCGAGCGCCTGGGCGTGCGCCGCCGCACCCTGGACACCTGGCTGCTGCCCGAGGCCTCGGGCGAAGCCCGCGCGATGCCCGACATGGCGCAGAAGTTTGTCTCCGAAATCCTGTTCCGCGAAGCCGAAGGCCACGATGCCCAGAAGCACCACCGCCCGCTGGCCGAGCGCATGTCCGCCGATGGCCGGCCGCAGCTGCTGTCGGTGGCGCAGTTTGAGCGCGAGAGCCTCGAAGAGCTGTTCCGCATCACCGATGTGATGCAGCCCATTGCCCGCCGCCACAAGGTCTGCCGCGTCCTCGAAGGCGCCGTCATGGGCAGCCTGTTCTTTGAAGCCAGCACCCGCACCCGGGTAAGCTTTGGCGCCGCCTTCAGCCGCCTGGGCGGCTCGGTTTGCGACACCACCGGCTTCACCTTCTCGTCGATGGCCAAGGGCGAATCGATCTATGACACCAGCCGCGTGATGGCTGGCTATGTCGATGCGCTGGTCATCCGCCACCCCGAGCAAGGCTCGGTGGCCGAGTTTGCGCGCGCCACCAACATCCCCGTCATCAATGCCGGCGACGGCCCGGGCGAGCACCCCAGCCAGGCGATTTTGGATATGTACACCATCCAGCGCGAGTTCTCGCGCCTGGGCAAGCTGATGGATGGCGCGCATATCGCCATGGTCGGCGATCTGAAGTACGGCCGCACGGTGCATTCGCTGATCCGCCTGCTGTCGCTCTACAAGGGCATGAAGTTCACCTTGATCTCGCCCAGCTCGCTGGAGATGCCCGCCTACCTGATCGAGCTGGCCTCGACCAATGGCCATGTGGTGGAAGTCTCGACCTCGCTGCAAGACCTCAAAGGCGCCGATGTGGTCTATGCGACGCGTATCCAGAAAGAGCGCTTCGCCGGTGAGAACATCGAGGGCTACACGCCGGAGTTCCAGGTGCAGAAATCGCTGGTCGATGCCGTCTGCAAACCCGACACCATCATCATGCACCCGCTGCCGCGCGATGCCCGCGCCGGTGCCAATGACCTGTCCACCGACCTGAACCTGGATCCGCGCCTGGCCATCTTCCGCCAGACCGACAATGGCATCCCTGTGCGCATGGCCTTGTTTGCGGTTTTGATGGGCGTGGAGAGCCAGATTGCCCGTAATTTGCGCGATGTCACCTGGCGCTCTCCGGCTTTTGTAGGCCCGGATGATGCAGTGTTTGATACTTTGGATTAAACTCTGTCTTACACAACACCATGATTTGAGACATTTTTTCGAAGCACCCACGCAATGCGTCGAAAAAATTAGCGTTTTTTCCTGCGACTCCAGTGTTAGCGGCCATCTCTTGATGGCCGCTTTTTTGTCTGCGTTTTTGGCGTCTGCCGGTTGTACACCGCTGGCTGCCGGGCATGAAAAAAGACTTGCAAGCAAGTCCTTCGGCACCGTGTGGAGGCCCCTGCGGCCCAGGGCCGCAGGGTATCGCCCACTTAGCGGCTCAGACCGAGACGGCGGCGACCCGCAGCCAGCAGGCCCAGCAAGCCGCTCAGGCTCAACAGGCTCCACAGGCCCAAGGTCGGCACCGGTACGGCACTACCTGCGCCTGGGGTACCTGGATCAACCGGCACATCGGCCAACCAGCCAGCACCACCTGGATCCGCGATCTGGCCGTTGGCGACCATGTCGTCATCCCCATCACCACCGTCCACGATCTGCACCGTCAGCATATTGCCGCTCACAGTCGATGGCAGGTTGTACCAATGCGGTGTGGTATTGGCCTTGGTGGGGCCAAACTTCCAATACTTGGCATTGGCCGGCAAGGCCGCTGGGTAGCTGATGCTCATGGTGCCATTGCCACCAATGGCGCAGCCGGTGGCCGTCCACTGCAGGGCGCCGTAAGGCACGCTCAGGCCGTTGGGCAAGGCGCCCAGCGAGGCAGCCGAGACAGCAACGGGCGCTTCTGCCAGGCGGCAGGCATCTGCACTACTCCACTGCACTGCAACGCTGCCACCAGCGCCACCGGCTGGCAGTTCCACCGTAAAGTTCTGCTCCGGCTCGGGATCAACGGGCGCCCCTTCCAGGTTCAGGCCCAGCACAATCGGGTTGTGGTCGCTGGAGCGATAAGCATCAGACGCATAGAACGAGGTGACTTGGCCAGCGCTCTTGAAGTTGGTGTTGTAGTCCAGCACCGGTGGTTCTTCCGCATTGATCTGCCACTTGACCACCTTGCCCACCTGGCTGCTCAGTGCGCTGCTGACCAACACATGGTCCAGCGAGCCCCACAGGGTCTGGAAGCTGTACGAGTACTGGCCCACGCCCAGCTTCTGGTAGCCATGGCCTTCCAGGAAGGAAATCGGATCCTCCTTGGCGTAGGCATTGAAGTCGCCCATCAGCACATTCTTGCCGTTGCCCGCTTGCGTCGGGTTGCCGGCCAGCCAGGTCTGCAGTTGCTGCACAGCACGTGAGCGCGACTGGTTGTTGGCGCCCTGGCCATCACCGATATCCGGGTCGTTGACACTGCCCTTGGACTTGAGGTGGTTCACCACCACGGTGAACTGGTCCTTGCCGCCGCCCGCCAGCGTCTTCTCAAAGGTCTGGGCCAGCGGCACACGGTTGCCATAGCTGGCGTTGAAGGCATCGTACTGCGCCTCATCGGGCACTGCCGGCACGCCGACCGGGGTCACCCGGTCCTTGCGGTACAGCACAGCCACGCTGATCGCGTCGCGCCCTGCAGCCACCGCTGTTTTGTTGCCGCCAGCGTTGAAGGGTCCCTTCACATAGTCATAGACATCGCTGCCATGCTTGGCATTCATAGCCTGGGTCAAGGCCGCCAAAGCGCTCGTGCCATCAAAGCCGTTGTTCTGGATTTCCATCAGGCCGTAGACATCGGCATCCAGTCCCAGCAGGTTGCTGACGATCTTGTCGGTCTGGCGAGTCAGTTCCACCTGGTTGTCTGCGCCACGGCCTTCCAGCGAATCACCATAGGGGTTGCTGAACTTGGTCGCACCGAAGGTCGTGAAGAAGTTCAGCACGTTGGCCGATGCCACCTTGACCGTCGGGCTGCCGATGGCCTGCTGCAGGTCGGCCACTGTTGGTCGCGCGGCACCGGTGAAGACCGGCTTTTGCAGCGGCTGCACGCGGTAGCTGGTTTGGTGCGCACCCGCCGTCGTATCGATGAAGTGGTCCAGAATGCCTTCAATCGACGAGGTGCTGTCGCCCGCACGCAAAGTGTTGCTGGCGCTCAGGTCCTCGCCATTGCGACCCAGCGCCGTGGCCGGATTTTGCTTGCTGCTGCCGTCGTCCAGCACGATATGGCTGCGCTTGACGGTCTCCAGATAGGCGGTATTGCCTGCCACGCTGGGTGCATTCAGCTCGGTGTACTGCACCAGCTTTTCGCTGTCACTCAAGCTGACCGTGCCGTAGCGGCCCAGGTAGTAGTTGTCGGTCACCACCAGCGGGCCGGTGCTGCCGCTGATGCGCACGCGCATGCCTTCGTAGCGCTCCCAGTTGGCATAGTTGGCCATCGGCAGTTTCAGCTCCACCATCGCAGGCAGAGCCTGCTTGGCGCCGCCGTTGAGCACGCTGAAGTTCAGAATGCTGCCAGCCAATTGGGTCAGGCCTCGGAACTCGGCGACAGTGGCCGTCAGTTGCACCGCCTGGCCCACGCTGTCAGCGCTGACGCCGGCGATCGGGGTGTTGCCGTAGTAGACAAACACGGCTTCGGAAGTCTCGACATTGTTGTCGTCGTCTTCCGGCAGCGACTGGATGTAGAAGCCGCTGAGCTCCGGCAGGTAGGCAGTCACGATGCCGCGCACCGTCACAGACTGGCCCACCAGTGGCGACTCATCGCCCGAGCCTTGCACGGCAGAGATGGGGGTCGTGACCACCGGTGCCAGGTTCTGCGCGTAGCCGGGCGAGCCGATATTGGCAGGCTTGGCTGGCTGGGCAAAGCCGTCAAGCGCACCGACTGCAGCAGCGGTATAGCGCGGCTCGGTAGTAGACTTGCCATCCCAGACGGCCGACACCCCATTGCCTACCGTGGTACCCGCATTGCGCACCGCAGCGCCAGCGTGGCTGTCTGCCAACGCCGTCGTGCCGTTAGAGTTCTTGGCAGGCGCAACGGTCGAGCCGTCTGTCGCCGCCAAATTGGCGATGCCATAGTTCATCGCCGCAGCCACGTAGCCATTGTTGTCGTACACCAGTACCGCATCGGCCTTGCCCAGTCCCTGACCGGCGACCAGGATGACGGCTGTGCCGGCATCCAGACCCCAGGCAGTGCGGAAGGCTTCGGGCGTGGTCTCGTTCAACACCACCAGCCGCGCACCGGCGGCCAGGCTGGTGCCGGCAGGGAAGCTGCTAGGCACTGCGCCGCTGCTGTCGGTCCAGCCCCAGTTGGTCAGGTCCACGGGCGTAGTGCCGTAGTTGTACAGCTCAAAGAAATCGCCGCCGTCGGCATTGGAGTTGACCTCGGAGATCAGCACCTTGGCCGTCGCTGCCACGGCACTGCTGACGGTAAAGGTCAGCTTCTGCTCGGCGGCCAAGGCGTTGCCGGCCATGTCCTGCACCGCACCGGCGGGCAGCACCAGGCTGTAGGTCTTGCCGGGCTGGTAGCCCGCGCTGTACTTGAAGCTCAGCGCGCTGCCATCGATGGTCACTTGCGCATCGGTCATCGGCACCGTGGCGACCACCGTGCTACCGTCCATCAGCGAGATATTGCCGCTGCCGCGCTGCACGGTTTCGCTGAACTGCAGACGCACGACGGCGGTCTTGCCGACCTCCACCGCGTTTTGCAGCGGGCTGCTGCTTTGCAGCACGGGAGCAATGGTGTCCGCAGCCACCGGGCCACCGAGCTTGATGGTGTTGCCCTGGAACTGCTGCTCTGCAAAAGGCAGGTCCTTGGAGACCGAGCCCTTGCCGGGCCAGATGGTGTCGCCGTTGTCCTGCAGCAGCTGCACCGTTGTGCCCTTGTCGGTACTGGCGGGGCTGACCAGGGTCTCAAAGCTGCCGCCCGTTGTGCGGCGCAGGTTGTCCAGCACATTGTCGAGTTGCTGCACATCGGTCGTGCCGGGACCGTTCCAGACAAACAGCGCAAAGTTGGTATTGACGGCATCATCGGCCTTGCCCGGAGGGCCCGCGAGGATCAGAAACTTGCCGTCGCCGGTGCGTTGCATGTCACGGATGCCGCGACCACCCAGGTTCAGCTCGATCGGTGCACCAAACACCGGAGCAGTCTTGGCGCCAACCATCTCAGTCGGGTTGGTGATCGGGATGATCAGCGCGCGGTTGCGCAGCTGGGCACTGGCCAACGGCGCGCGGAAGCCCAGTAGCAGTTGACCATCAGCGGTCGCCGCCATGCCTTCGATGGAGAAGCCTGCAGGAGACTCTGGTGGCACCTTGTCGGCCGACGAGGCCACAAAACCGTAGTTGTTGGCGCCCTTGCCATGCGCATTGCTGCTGTCCCAGGTGTTCAGGTTCGTTTCGAGCTGGCTGTAGTAGCCCACGAAGCTGAACGCTGTATTGGCGCCGGTACCTGTCACATTGACCGCAAACAGATGCTCGCGGTTGTTGGCCTCGGCACCAGCGGATTTGTTGCTGTGCGAGCCGGTGAAATACAGGGTATCGCCGATGCGGGTGCCTGCCTCCAGATCCAGCTCCTCAGATCCGATACCAAGATAGGAGCCAAATTCCCATTCCTTGACGGCTGTACCACCGCCACGGGGGTAGACGCGCAGCACATTGCCTTCGTCGTCGCCCACCACCATGTAGCTGGCGTCGAGCGCAATGCCGGCAGAGGCATCCGAGCCGCCAGCCGTGGAGCTGGGCAGCTGGGTGAACATGGCCGTATCGCCCGCATCCGGGTCGATCACGGTCATCTTCGTGACTTCAGTGCCGGCGCCCGTCCAGTTAGCGGCCGTGCTGATGGCAGATAGCAGGTCTGATGCGGTGCCCTCGGTCGCGCCCTTGCTGCTGTCATAGGCGAAGTCATTTTGTTTCTTCAGCGCGACTGCGGTGCTGCCATTCGTCAGACCGGGTGGCAAGGCCGAGGTATTGGAGTCAGCAGCGTTGCTGTCCCAGGCGCCCGACGTCACATTGTTCACTGCATACAAGAACAGCGGGGCAGCTTCCGAGCCCTGATACACCAGCACGCTGTCACCACCGCCACCGGCTAGGTTAAAGCTGCCGGTGGAAGTAACCGTGCCGTAATTGGCTACCGGGCTCTTGATGGCACTGCTGATCTTGACGACGGTGCCGGCAGGGAGGGCATCCTTGGCCGTCCATACCAGGGTGCCCTCGCCCGGGCGCAACGCGCCAGCACTTGTCCAGCCTCTGTCCGTGACGCTGATGACGGTGCCAGCCTCGATATCGCGCAACAACACCAGGCTGACGGAATCGGGATCGGTCGACGTAAAACCGACGACGGCGACTTCACCAGCGGCAAGGGTGGTTTGGGCCGAAGCAGGCAGCACGCTGGCAGCCAGCAGCAATGCGGCGGCTAGCGAAAGGCCTTGGGATGCACGCACGCTGGCGCGGCATGCAGAGGAGATGGAGCGAAGGGCAAACATGGCAGCAGTAGAGGGAGTGGCAAACAACCTCCGTTTGTCGCTGCTGGCGATGAAAGCCTCGTGTCAGGATCTGTAAGCGTTCCCTAAAACCGACATGGCTGCCGCTGTCATTACCAGGTCACAGCGCAAAGGCAAGCGCCACGCCCGCAAACAGGCTGACGCCGATCCAATGGCTTTTGCTGAAGGCGGTAAAGCAGCCCTCGCGGGTGCGCCGGCGGATAAGGCTGTAGTGCCAGGCCATTTGCAAGCCTGCAACGGCCACGCCCAACCACCAAGGCCAGCCCAGTTGCAAGGGCACCAAGGCCCACACGGTCAGGCCCAGGCAGACCACAAAGAAGGCCATGATCGCGGCCACATCAAAACGGCCCAAGGTAATGGCCGAGGTTTTCATGCCTATTTTCAGATCGTCATCGCGGTCCACCATCGCATACTCGGTGTCATAGGCCAGCACCATGCACATATTGGCCAGCCACAGCAGCCAGGCCATCAGCGGCACCTGGCCCTGCACGGCCGCAAACGCAATCAGCACCCCAAAGTTAAAGGCGATGCCCAGAAACGCCTGAGGCATTGCAAAAAAGCGCTTGGTAAAGGGGTAGAGGATGGTGAACAGCACCGCAGGCACCGACCAGGCCACGGCCTCCCAGCGCGTGGTCAACACCAGGCCCAGCGACAGCAAGGTCAATACCAGACCGACCATCGCCGCCTCAAACACCGAGATCTTGCCCGTGGTAATCGGCCGCTGCGCGGTGCGTTTGACATGGCGGTCAAACTTGCGGTCGGCAATGTCGTTGATGCAGCAGCCCGCGCTGCGCATCAAAAACGTGCCCAGCACAAACACCAGCACCAGATGCCAACCGGGAAAGCCCCCTGACGCCGCCCACAGCGCCACCAAGGTAGGCCACACCAGGACCAACCAGCCAGCGGGCCGGTTGAAGCGAATCAGGTCCAGGTACAGCGCAAAGCGCTCAGACAGCGAAACGGGAGGATGGGTAGCAGCAGACATGGAGGGCAAGCATAGCGCCACAGCGGTACCCAAGGCCCCGTCCTTGTCAATTTTGGCGGTCAGCCCGCCCCAGCACCATGGCCGCCAGTGCGCACCAGGCCAGGCCCAGCAACGCGCCAGCCAGCACATCGCTGGCAAAGTGCGCTTGCAGCAGGATGCGGCTGAGCGCAATCGTGACCACCAGCGCGCCACAGACCCAAGCCAGCACACGGCTAGCGCCGGGCGACAGCCGATCGCGCAGCACCAGCCACAACAGGCCGTAGACGACCACGGCGCCGGAGGTGTGGCCACTCGGAAAACTGGCACCCGATGTCAGCATCTCATGCAGCACCTCGGGGCGGGCCCTATCAAGCAGATTTTTGAGCAGGCGCACCACCAGGCCATTGAGGCCGATAAAGAACACCCAGGCCCACAAGGCCGGCCACTGCGCGCCCAGCGCCAGCCAACCCGCCACCAATAGCACCATGACCACCAGCCAGCGCACATCGCCGGCAGCGGTCAACACATGCAGCAGCTCGCGCATGGGCGCCGAAACATGGTCCTGCGCCCATTGCTGGGCCCCTGTATCTGCGGCCATCAGGCGCGCGTGGCCGGCATGTTCGGGGTAGACGACCACCCAGGCCAGCATCGCAAACACTAGCAAGCAGCCGGCTGCCACGCTCAGCGGCACGCCAACAGACCGCTGGGATCCATACAGCACGAAGGTCTGCCTGCGTGGCAACCAACGCCATGCCAGCACGCCCATCACCAACCAGGTGACGAGCAGCACCGGCATCCAGGCATCCAGCATGGCCAAGACCTGAAAGACCAGGCTGGAGCCACCAGCCAGGTCGCGGCTCTGGGCCCATGCCTGCTCGGCACCAAAAAGCCAGAGCGCAGCCAACCCCCAACCCTGGCGATACCAGCCTCGGCCAGCCGCCACCGCCGATAACCCCCGAAACCGCAACAACAAAGACAGCACGTTCAATCACACCCCAGAAAATACAAAACCCCATGCAGGCATGCCATGCATGGGGTCCACAAAGAAACCGTGCAGCGCGCTTTAGGCTTGCAGCATGGTCACGCCTGGCAGGTTGCAGGCAAAGATGGCGTTACGCAGCGCAGCAATCGCTTCGTAGCGGGTAAAGCTGCGGCGCCACACCAGCACCACACGGCGCTTGGGGGCTTCGTCGTTGACTTCGTCGGTCAACGGGATGTAGCGGATATGGGTCTCGTCCGACTTGCGGCGGCGAACACCCTTTTCCAGCGCATCCTTGGGCACCGACAGGCGGGGCACCAGGGTCACACCCATGCCGGCAGCCACCATGTGCTTGATGGTCTCGAGCGACGAGCCTTCAAAGGTGCGGCGAATGCCTTCGGTGTTGCTGGAGTAGCGAGCGAACTCAGGGCAGACTTCCAACACATGGTCACGGAAGCAGTGGCCGGCGCCCAACAGCAGCATGGTTTCATTCTTCAGCTCGCTGGCCGAGATGCTGTCACGCGTGGCCAGCGGGTGCACGCTGGGCACGGCGGCGAAGAAGGGCTCGTCATACAGCGGGGCCATGGCCAGACCGGTATCGGGGAAAGGCTCGGCCACGATAGCGCAGTCAATCTCACCGGTGCGCAGCATTTCCAGCAGCTTGGCGGTCATGTTCTCGTTGATCATCAATGGCATCTGCGGGGTGCGCTCGATCGACTGGCGCACCAGCTCGGGCAGCAGATAAGGGCCGATGGTATAGATCACACCGAGGGTCAGCACACCAGCCAGCGGGTCCTTGCCGCGCTTGGCAATTTCCTTGATCGCGGCAGCCTGGTCCAGCACGATTTGCGCTTGGCGCACGATCTGATCACCCAGACTGGTCACCGACACTTCCGAGGCACTGCGTTCAAACAGCTTGACCTCGAGTTCTTCCTCCAGCTTCTTGATGGCGACAGACAAGGTAGGTTGCGACACGTAGCAGGCATCAGCGGCGCGGCCGAAGTGCCTTTCACGGGCGACAGCAACAATATATTTGAGCTCTGTAAGTGTCATGTCAGTTTTAAGTGCGAATCGCGTATTGTGCATGGCCTGCATGCCGCCTGGCTATAACGCCAAGGGGCAAAGTGCCACACTGTGTTTCATCAGAACCGCAAGCTATGAGTTGTACTCTATTCCAGAGCACCTCGGGTGCCAATGATGGACTACAAAAATAGGATTAATCTATTATGCGCCAAATGCAAGCACTTGCTTACCGGCCACGTCGGTAAATATGGAAGCTGGCATTTACACAATGCTACACAGTCATGCCACAGTTTGCGTCGCTACCCCCGTGTTTAATAAGACATATTTGCGATTTTTTAGCCCGCAACAAGGCATAAATCCAGTTACCGGATGCGTTTTATATCGGCTATTCAAGCAACTGCATCATCATTTTGCGCAGCAGCCATAGCACGAATCAATCAATATTTACCTGAATTTCGTCGTGTTTTTGCAACTTTTAAATCTTGTTTGCAATGCTGCCACGCAACACCACTGGTAGCTATGTACTAGTTTTCAAGCTTTGAGGTACTCAGCCTTGCCGCCCAGCCAGCGCAAAACATGGCTGGCAGCCAGGTCTGGCCAGCGATCGAGCATATGCGGCGCCAGCTCTCGCGCCCATTCCAGCAAATGCTTGTCGGCCTCCAAGTCGGCAAAACGCAACAGCGGCGCACCCGACTGGCGCGCACCTAGAAACTCCCCCGGTCCACGAATTTCCAGATCGCGCCGGGCTATCTCGAAACCATCCGAGGTTTCCGCCATCGCCCGCAGGCGCTCCTTGGCGGTTTCGCCAAGCTTGCCGTTGTCGCCTACCGCATACAGCAGCACACAGGCCGATGCGGCAGCGCCGCGCCCCACCCGGCCGCGCAACTGGTGCAGTTGGCTCAGGCCGAAGCGTTCGGCATGCTCGATCACCATCAAGCTGGCATTGGGCACATCCACACCCACTTCGATCACCGTGGTGGACACCAGCACGCCCATCAGGCCCTCGGTGAACAAGGCCATCACCGCTTTTTTCTCGGCTGTCGGCATGCGCGAATGCAAGAGGCCGACCATGACGCCTGGCAGCGCCTCGCTCAGGTCGGTATGGGTCTGGGTGGCATTGGACAGGTCCAGCGCCTCGCTCTCCTCAATCAGCGGGCAGACCCAGTAGACCTGGCGCCCCTGGGCGATCTGGTCGGCAATGCGCGATACCACCTCATCGCGCCGGCTATCGCTGATCAGCTTGGTGACGACAGGCGTGCGTCCCGGCGGCAGCTCGTCGATGGTCGAGACATCGAGGTCGGCGTAATAGCTCATCGCCAAGGTGCGCGGGATGGGCGTAGCGCTCATCATCAGCATATGCGGCTCCATGCCGGTGGACAGCAGCTTTTGCCGCAAGGCCAGGCGCTGGGCCACGCCAAAGCGGTGCTGCTCGTCGATGACCGCCAGCCCCAGTTTTTTGAACTGCACCTGGTCCTGGATGACAGCATGGGTGCCGACCACCAGCGCGGCCTCGCCGCTCTCAACCAAGGCCAGCATCTCCGTGCGCTGCTTCTTCTTTTGCGCACCGGCCAGCCAGGCCACTTTCAGGCCACGCGGCGCCAGCAGCGGCTCCAGCCAGCCCACGAGCTTGGCAAAGTGCTGCTCGGCGAGGATTTCGGTGGGCGCCATCAATGCGCATTGCCAGCCGGCATCAATCGCAATCACCGCCGACAGCGCCGCCACAATCGTCTTGCCCGAGCCCACATCGCCTTGCAGCAGGCGGTGCATGGGCACATGGCGCGCCAGGTCTCGCGCAATCTCCTCGCAAACCCGGCGCTGCGCCCCGGTCAGCGCAAAAGGCAGGGCCGCCAAAAACTGCTCATGCAGGTTCAAGCCGCCATCGGCCATGCGCTGCGTCGCCAAGGCGGGCGCCCGCAGGCTGTCACGCGCCCGCTTGGCCGTCAGCTGCGACAGCTGCTGGGCCAACAGCTCTTCGGCCTTGAGGCGCTGCCAAGCCGGGTGGCTCTGGTCCTCCAAGGTCGCCATCGCCACATCGGGCGTGGGATGGTGCAAAAACTGCAGCGCCTCGCGCAAGGTATAGGCCCGGCCCAGGCCGCCCTCGCCCTGGTAGCGGGCATAGGGCAGGTCCACACCGGGTGGCAAGGTCTCGCCCAGGTCGGCGCGCTGCACGCCACTGATCACCGCGCGGCGCAGATAAGGCTGGGGCAGGCCGGCGGTGGTGGGGTAGACGGGTGTCAGCGACTGCGGCAGCTCGCCACCGGCCAGTCGAAACGCCGGGTGCAGCATTTGCCGGCCCCAGAAGCCGCCTTTGACCTCGCCGCGGATGCGCAAGGTATTGCCCACCGACAAGGTCTTTTGGTGGGAAGGGTAGAAGCTGAAAAACCGCAGCTCGCAGGCGTCGCCATTCGCATCCTCAACCCGCACCACCAGTTGCCGGCGCGGACGCAGCTGCACATCGGATGCCACCACCGTCGCCTCGATCTGTGCGATCTCGCCATCGCGGGCATTGCGCAGTGCAATGATGCGGGTCTCGTCCTCATAGCGCAGTGGGAGGTGCAGGGCCAGGTCGATGTCGCGGGTCAGTCCCAGCTTGGCCAGCGCCTGCTGGGCTGGGTTCTTCGCGGGCGTCTTGGCGGGGCTGGCGGCTGCTGCGGTGGCAGCTACTGCGCCGGCTACTTTGCGCGGCCGGCCAGGCTTGCGCCCCTTGGCGGGCGCGGCATCATCAGCGGAGTTGGCAGGCGTGGCAGCAGGCATGGAGGCGGTTTTAGCAATGCTGCATTCTGGCATGCTTTGCCGGGCGACTGGTTAAAAAGACAGTGCCTGCACGGCGGCAAACACCATCAGCGCCGCACGCGCCTGCGCCGCAGATAGCGCTCCCATAGCTCAAACACCAGTTCCGACAACAAGGCCAGCGCAGCCGCAGGCAAGGCACCAGCCATCATCAGTGCGCTGTCGTTCAGCGCCAGGCCGGTCACAATGCGCTCGCCCAAACCGCCAGCGCCAATAAAGGCTGCAATCGTGGCCGTGCCAATGCCGATGGCGCAGGCCGTGCGGATGCCGGCGATCACCGTCGGCATCGCAATCGGCAGCTCCACCCAGCGCATGCGCTGCGGCCGGGTCATGCCCAGCGCCGATCCCGCACTGCGCAGGCCGGGCGACACCTCGGCCAGCCCCGCACAGGTATTGCTCAAGATCGGCAAGATGGAATAAGCCGTCAGCGCCACCAGCGCCGGCAAGCGCCCGATCACGCCAAACCAGGCAATCAGCACCGCCAGCAAGGCCAGCGACGGAATCGTCTGCAGCACCCCGGCTGCACCGAGCGCCAAGGCCCTTGAGCGCGCATGCGGAAACAGCAGAATGCCGGCGGGCACGGCTATCAGCGCCGCCACGCCCACGGAGATCAGCACCAGCGCCAAATGCTGCGCCGTCAGCCGCCACAGATCAGGCGCCACCAACCGTGACCACAGCCGCGCGCCAAAGGAGGGCTGGCCACCAGCTTTTGCATCGCCCGACGTATCGGCAACTGCCTGCGGCGCCCCACCGGCCAGAAACTGCTTGGCAATCTCGGCAAAGCTCTGGCCGTTCAGCTCGGCCTGGGCGTTCATGCCGATCATCGCCTCTTCGCTGATCCGGCCCTGCAGCTTTTGCAAGGCGGCCCAGGCCACGGGCTTTTGCGTGGGCAGCTCCTGGCGGTAGAGCAGCAGGGCGTCATAGCGTGGAAAGTAGGCCTGGTCATCCTCCAGCACCAAGAGGCCAAGATGGTCGATCTTGGCATCGGTGGTGTAGATGTCCATCACATCGATGTGCTTTTGCGTGACGGCCTCATAGGCGAGGCCATGGTCCAGCCCCTGGGGCTTGGCCTGCAGGCTATAGCGCTTGGCCAAACCGGGCCAGCCATCGCCCCGGCCAATGAATTCGTTGGACAGGCCAAAGCGCAAGCTGGGGTGACGCGCCAGGTCGCTCAATGTGCGAATGCCCAACTCCTCGGCCTGCGCGCGGCGCATGGCCAGCGCATAGCCATCGTTAAAGCCCAGTGGCACACCTACCGCCAGCCCTTCGTGCGCCAGCGCCTGGTTCAGTGCGGCGACGTCGCTGCCCTGGGCATGTTTGGCAATCTCCAGCGCAATGGTGCCGCTGTACTCGGCATAAACATCGATCTGGCCGGAGCGCAATGCCTCATACACGATGGCGGTGTTGCCCAGGCCTTGGCGCACCTGCGTCTTCACGCCAGCGGCCTGGGCCTGCTGGGCCATGATCTCGGCCAGCACATAGGATTCAGTAAAGCGCTTGGAGCCCACGCGCAGGGTTTCCTCCTGCGCGGCACCGGCAGCGGGCGCCGCAAGGATGCCCAGAACCCAGACCAGCGCGAAAGTCATCAAGTGGCGAAGACGTTGCATCGGGCCACTATAGCAAGCCGGCTGCCAAAACAAGTAGGAGGCCGCCACCAAGGGCCCCAAGCCCGCGCGGCCTGCTGCGCCTCTGCCACAGTGGCACAATCGCCCCCTTGTTTTGATCCCTGTGAGCTGCAGGTGTGTTCCGCCTGCATGAGCCAACGATGACTGCCTTCTCCGGTGCCCGCCGCACTTTCCAACTGAGCGATTTCGATTTCGAGCTGCCCGAAGCGCTGATTGCCCAACACCCGGCTGCCGAGCGCAGTGGCTCCCGCTTGCTGGATGCGCGTGACGCCACCCTGGTGGACCGCCGCTTCCACGAGCTGCCTGATCTGCTGCAGCCCGGCGACCTGCTGGTGTTCAACGACACCCAGGTGATCAAGGCGCGCATCTTTGGCGAGAAGTCGAGCGGCGGCAAGATCGAGCTGCTGATCGAGCGCGTGCTGCAGGACAACGAAGTCGTGGCGCACATGAAGGTCAGCAAGAAGCCCGCCGTGGGCGGTGTGCTGCACATGATGGGCGGCAAAAAGGCCGGTGGCTTTGACGCCACCCTGCTGGGCCGCTGGCCCAATGAGATGGGCGCGCTGTTCCGCCTGCGCCTGACGGGCCCGCAGGGCGAGACACCCTGGGAGCTGATGCAGCAGCACGGCCACATTCCCCTGCCCCCTTATATTGAGCGCGCGCAGCAATCGGGCGAAGACCCCAACCAGGCCGAAGACGAGCGCCGCTACCAAACCGTGTTTGCCAAAAACCCGGGCGCCGTGGCCGCGCCGACGGCGGCTTTGCACTTTGACGACAAGGTGCTGGCTGCTTTGGAGGCCAAGGGCGTGGAGCGCGCCAGCGTCACCCTGCATGTGGGCGCGGGCACCTTCCAGCCGGTGAAGACCGAGAACCTCAAAGACCACCAGATGCACAGCGAGTGGTACAACATCCCGCTGCCCACCCTGGCGGCGCTGGAGCGTTGCCGCCTGCGCGGTGGCCGGGTCATTGCGGTGGGTACCACGACGGTGCGCACCCTTGAATCCTGGGCCCGCACCGGCCAGCTCTCGGACGACACCAATATCTTCATCACGCCCGGCTTTCCCTACCGCGTGGTCGACATGCTGGTCACCAATTTCCACCTGCCCAAGAGCAGCCTGATGATGCTGGTCAGCGCCTTTGCCGGTTACGAGCACATCATGGGCCTGTACCAGCATGCCATCGCGCAGGAGTACCGCTTCTTCAGCTATGGTGACTCGATGCTGCTGCAACGCAAGACGGAGCCCCTGGCTGCCGCCGACACCGAGCAACCGCCGACGGCCACGTCTTAAGAGATAGCCACAGCCTCAGGCCCGGCCAGTGCCAGCGTCGGGCCCGGGCCGCCCCTGTGCGGCTGATCCCTGCAGGATGTAGAGCTGGAAATCGCCGATCTGCACGACATCGCCGGTGTAGAGAATCTTGCGCTTGATCGGCACGCCATTGACCAGCGTGCCGTTGGTGCTGCCGTGGTCCTCCAGGGTCAGCACGCCCGAGCGCTCACGCAGAAAAAAAGCGCCATGGCTGCGGCTCACGCTGGGGTCGTCCAGCACAAAGCGGCTGGCGGGGTCTCGGCCAAAAGTCGAGAAGCCCTCTTCCAGGCTCCAGGTGTGCAGGCTCAGTTGCTTCTTGTCTTTGACCAGAATCTCTTTCGCCATGGCGGTGGCTCCTAGGGTTGCCTGTGCGGTGGGCCTGCGCCCGCCGCCAATCTACCAAACAAAGGCCGAATTAGAAATAGTCGCAGAAGCGCCGACCGCCTATCTCATGCACCTGCACGGGGATCTCATACAGGTCGCTGAGCACCTCGTCGCGCACCACGACCTCGGGTGGCCCTTCGCAATACAACGCACCCGCCTTCATCGCGATGATGTGGTCGGCATAGCTGGCGGCAAAGTTGATGTCGTGCAAAACCACCACCACCGTCTTGCCGGCATCCTGCACCGCCTGGCGCAGCAGCTTCATCATGCCCACGGCATGGGCCATGTCCAGGTTGTTGAGCGGTTCGTCAAACAAGATGTAGCGCGTGTTCTGGCACAGCACCATCGCGATGTAGGCGCGCTGGCGCTGGCCGCCAGACAACTCATCGAGAAAGCGCTCGCTGAGCGGCTGAAGGTGGAGGTAGTTCAGCGCCGCATCCACCTGCAACCGGTCCTCTTCGGTCAGCCGGCCTTTTGAATGCGGAAAGCGACCAAAGGCCACCAGGTCGCGCACCGTCAGGCGCAGCGCGCTTTGGTTGTCCTGGCGCAAGATGGCCATCACGCGGGCCAGCGCATCGCTGGCCGTGGTGGTAATGTCCTGGCCCTCGATGCGCACCTGGCCCGAGGTCATCGGCATCAGCCGGCTGATCAGCGACAGCGCCGTGGATTTACCCGCGCCGTTGGGCCCAATGATGGCCGTCAGCCGGCCCTGGGGAATGCGCAAACTCACGTCATGCAGCACCGTCGTGGTGCCATGGGTTTTGCGCAGCTTGTCGGTTTCAATCATGGCTGGTCACCGCGCTCAGCCCTTGGCCTTGCGCACTAAGAGATAGATAAAGGTCAGTCCGCCCAGGAACTCCACCACGATGGACAGCGAGGTGTTGAAGCCAAACAGGCGCTCCAGCACCATCTGCCCGCCCACCAGCAACAGGCCACCCAGCAGCACCGAGCCGGCCAGGGTGTAGCGGTGCTGGTGGCTGTGCATCAGCTGGTAGGCCATATTGCTCACCAGCAGACCAAAAAAGGTCACCGGACCGACCAGCGCGGTCGAGATGGACACCAGAATCGCCACCACCACCAGGACGCCCATCACTGCGCGCTGGTAGTTCACGCCCAAGTTGACGGCCACATCGCGCCCCAGCGCCAGCACATCGAGCATATGGCGCTGGCGCCAGACCCAGATGCCCACCAGCGCAATTGCGGGCAGTGACAGCAGCAGCAAGGGCAGCGAGACGGTATTGAAGTTGGCAAACAAGCGGTCTTGCAGCACGGTGAACTCATTGGGGTCCATCACGCGCCAGACAAAGTTGTTGAGGCTGCGAAAAAAGATGCCCGCCACAATGCCCACCAGCAGCAACAAATGCAGGTTGCTGGCCTGGCCCCGGAACAGCCAGACAAAAAGGCTGGTCGACAGCAGCACCATCAGTCCCACATTCATGCCAAAGCGAGACAGTTCGGGGATCTGCATCGCAGCGACACCCAGCGTAAAAGCCAGCACCGATTGAATCAACTGGAACAGCGCATCAAAGCCCATCACCGCTGGCGTCAGGATGCGGTTGTTGGTGACCGTCTGGAACAGCACGGTGGACACGCCAATCGCAAAGGCCACCGTCCACATGGTTGCCAGCTTCTTGCCGCGCAAGGGCAGCACAAAGCTCCATTCGGCCTGCACCTGGCTGGTCATAAAGTAAAGGCTGGCGAGCAGCGCCAGGGCCAGCAGCAGCCAAAGCCGCCGCGCCGGCGTGCCCAGCCAGGAGACGGGAGCGGGTGCCGCTGCGGAGGGCGAGGTAGACAACGTCTTCATCTCAGCCCCCCATGCGCTTGCGGCGCGACAACAGCAGTGCCAGGAACATCGCACTGCCCAGCACCCCCATCACCGTGCCAATGGGTACCTCGTAGGGCGCAATCACCACGCGCCCGATCAGGTCGCAGCACAAGGCCATCAAGGCCCCCGCCCAGGCCACCCAGAGCACGGACTTGCGCACGTTGTCGCCCACCACCAGGCGCACGAGGTTGGGCACGATCAGACCCACAAAGGGAATGATGCCGACGGTAACGATCACCGAGGCGGTGACGACGGCCACCACCACCACGCCCTGTGCCACCAGGCGCTTGTAGTTGAGGCCCAGGTTGGTGGCAAATTCCTGACCCATGCCGGCCACCGTGAAGCGGTCAGCCGCAAGCATTGCCAGCACCGTGATGCCCAGCGACAGCCAGAGCATCTCGTAGCGGCCCTGCACAATGGCCGAGAAATCAGCCGTCATCCAGGAGCGCGCGGCCTGCATCAGGTCAAAACGGTAGGCGATAAAGGTGGTGGCCGATTCGATCACGCCCGACAGCACCAGACCGACCAAGGGCACGATCAGCGCCGAGCGCAGCCGTATGCGGCTGAGCACCGCCAAAAACAAGGCCGTGCCCGCCAGCGCAAACACTGCCGCCAGGCCCATCTTGCCGAAGACCGGCATATCGGGCCACCACAGGATGCCGATCAGCATGCCCATGCCCGCCGATTCGGCCGTGCCGATGGTCGTGGGCTCGACATAGTGGTTGCGCGCCAGCATCTGCATCAGCAGGCCGGCCACCGCCATCGCGCTGCCGGCCAGCAGCAGCGCCAAGGTGCGCGGCACCCGGCTGGCCACCAGCACCTGGGTGGCCATGTCATCGTCGTTGTGGGAGAAGAGCCGCAGCAAGGTGCTGACCGACACATCGCTCACCCCCACCAGCAAGCTGATAAAAGCCAGCAGCGCCAGCAAGGCGATGGCCGGCAGCGCAAAAGCCAGCGGGCGCAGCGCAAGGCCACGCCCGCCGCGTGGCGCTTTCTCAATCGTTGTCGTCATGCTGTGGCTCGCAACAGGGGCTGGCTCAGCAAGCGATTAAGCCTTGGAGAAGGCGTTGATCAGCTGCGTCACATCGTCATGCAGCGAGCCGGGGCTGGCATTGCCCAGCAGGTACCAGTTGGCGGAGTTCAGGTAGACGATCTGTTTTTTCTTGGCCGCCTTGGTGGCGTTGACCAGCGGGTTGTCCAGCAGCTTGGCGGCTGATGCGCCTTCGCGGCCAATGGCGGCATCGCGGTCCAGCACAAACAGCCAGTCCGGGTTGGTCTTGAGGATGAACTCGAACGAGATGGCCTGGCCGTGGCCGGCCACCTTGATGTCCTTGTTCGCGGCCGGGATGCCATACACATCGTGCAGCATGCCAAAGCGCGAGCCGGCGCCATAGGCGCTCAATTTGCCGCCATTGGTCATCACCATCAGGCCCGTGCCCTTGTTGCCGGTCAGGGCCTTGAGCTTGTCGATATCGGCCTGCATGGACGCGATCAGGGTTTGGGCCTGGGCTTCGTTGCCGACCATCTCGCCCAGAATCTTCAGGTGCTTGAAGGCACTGGCCACCGGCTGGGTGTTGTCCACCGTCAGGTCCAGGGTCGGCGCAATCTTGGCCAGTTCGGCCACCTTGGCGGCCGAGCGGCCACCGGCGATGATCACATCGGGCTTGAGGCCCTTGACCACCTCGTAGTTGGGCTCAAACAGGCTGCCAATGCGGGTGTAGTCCTTGCTGGCGTACTGCTCCAGCACGGGAGGGAACTTCACCACCTCCGGCACGCCCTTGACCTCGGCGCCCAGCGCGCGCAGGCAGTCGAGCGCGGCCAGGTCAAACACCAAGATGGTCTTGGGCTTGACCGGGATCTGCACCGCGCCGCCCGCTTGCTGCACCGTCAGGGTCTGCTGCGCCAGTGCGGAGCCTGCCGCCCAGGGCAGGGTCACCAAGGCACCCAGCTGCAGCAGCGACTGGCGGCGGTTGACGGTGGAGATAGCGGAGCGCGACATGGAACATCCTTGGGTCGAAATGCCAGCAGCCCCTGCATGTGCCTGGCCCAAGAACGTATGACTACTTTTTCTTGCGCCCACAGCAGAGGCCTAGCGGTTGAGGGAATGGAAACATCGCTGGATGGATGCCAGGCTGCAGCACCCGGAGGCTTTACAGATCTGACACATTTACGAATCGTTCTCATTTGAATGGTAACACGCTGTTTTGTTCCCCTCGGTTTATGGCGGGTACAAACCCTGAGCAGCCACCCACCATCGCCGCAGTGTCGCTGAACGGACAATGCAGCGCCAGAACTGCAGCTACTGCGCCACGCAAGACACCCCAGCCCTGGGCAGCTTTCTACAATAGGACGACACCCCGCCAGCCCATCGACTCCGCAGGAGACCGGCCGCCGCATGGTGCCCTTGCCCGCGTGACTTCCCCGACAGCTCCCTCCCATGCCTCCGCGCTGCCTGCCAGAGGCATGACCACCCCTCCTGCCTTGGCGGCGGACAGCGCTGCCAGCGTGCCCGAGACCACCCGCACACCGCTACCCCGCCGTCCCGGCCAAGGCTCGGCCCTCACTGGCATTGTGCTGACCGTCATTGCCTGCGCCTGCTTTTGCCTGCTCGATACCGGCTCCAAATACGCGGGGGCGCTGCTGCCGCTGTTGATGGCGCTGTGGCTGCGCTATGTGCTGCAATCGGTGTTCACCGTCGGCTGGGGCGTCTACCAGTACGGTAGTGCCGCGTTTTACACCACGCACCCGCGCTTTCAGGTGGTGCGCGCCGCGCTGTTTTGCAGCAGCAATGCCTGCGCAATGATGAGCCTGCGCTACCTGCCGCTGGCCGAGTTCACGGCGGTGGTGGCGATGACACCGCTGGCGATGACCCTGGTGGCCGCCCTCTGGCTCAATCAACCCGTCAGCCCACTGCGCTGGGTGCTGGTGGCCATGGGTTTTCTGGGCACCCTGGTCATCATCCGCCCGGGCGGTGCCAATTTCAGCGGCGGCGCGCTGGTCTGGCCGGCGCTGCAGTTGGCGGCCAACACCGCCTACCAGATCGTCAGCAGCCAGATGGCGGGCAGAGAGCGGCCCGTTACCACCCAGATCTACACCAGCCTGCTGGCCTTGGTGCTGACCAGCGCCAGCCTGCCCTGGTTTTGGCAGCTGCCCACCAGCGCCGCGCTGTGGCTGGCGGCGCTGGCCATGGGCGTGGGCAGCACCATTGGCCACCTGATGCTGCTTAAGGCCTATGAAAATGCCAAGCCGGCCACCATATCGCCGTTCCTGTACAGCCAGATCCCCTTTGCCGTGTTTGCAGGTTGGATGCTGTACGGCCATATCCCCGACCATTGGGCGGTGCTGGGCATGGTGGCCATTGCGCTGGGCGGCGCGCTCAGCGCTTGGCTGTCGGTGCGCGAATCGCGCTGACCCCTGCGGGCGCAGACAGACGCAAAAAAGCGCCACCGACACAAGTCCGGTGGCGCCCTGGCTGTGTTGGATCTAGCTGCGCGTCAGTAGGCGACGGCCTGGCCATCCTTGCGCGGATCGGAGCCGGCGACATAGTGCCCGCCCTCGCGCAGAATCAGCTGCGCACCGCCAAAGGCGAACACGCCATGGCCTTCTTCGATGGTCACCTCATGGCCCAGCGCGCGCAGCGCGGCAATCACCTGCGGATCAAAACCCAGCTCGACGGAGACCTGGTTGCCACCGGTCACCCGCCAGCGCGGTGCGTCTGCAGCGGCTTGCGGGTTCTGGCCATAGCGCAGCACGCGCACGGCCATTTGCACATGGCCTTGGCTTTGCATCGGGCCGCCCATCACGCCAAAGGCCATCTGTGGCGAGCCATCGGCATGCATCGCAAAGGCGGGGATGATGGTGTGCGAAGGACGCTTGCCCGGCGCCACCTGGTTGGCGTGGCCCGCCTCGGTGGTAAAGCCGGCGCCTCGGTTTTGCAGGCTGATGCCAGTGCCCGGCACCACCACGCCCGAGCCAAAACCCATGTAGTTGGACTGGATGAAGGACACCATCATGCCGCTCTCGTCGCAGGCCGTCAGGTAGACGGTGCCGCCCGGCTTGGGCGCGCCATAGCTGGCAACCTTGGCCTTGCTGCGGTCGATCAGCTTCGCGCGCTCGGTCAGATAGGCGGGGTTCAGCAGGTCTTGCTGAGGCTGGACGCGCATATGGTCGATATCGGCGTTGTACTCGGCCAGGTCGGCCAGCGCCAGCTTCATCGCCTCGATCTGCAGGTGCACGGTTTCGGCGCTGTCCAGCGGCTGGTCGCCAATGCCGATGGCATCGAGCAGGCCCAGCGCGATCAGCGCAGCAATGCCCTGGCCATTGGGCGGAATCTCATGCACTACCGAGTCGCCAAAGGGCTGGGCCACCGTGCCCACCCAGTCGCAGCGGTGGGCGGCCAGGTCCTCGGTCGTCATCACGCCGCCGTTGGCCTGGCTGTGGGCCGCCATCTTTTGCGCCAGCGCGCCCCGGTAATAGGATTCACCCAGGGTCTCGGCAATCTCCTCCAAGGTGCGGGCATGGGCCTCGCTTTGGAACCAGCTGCCCGCCTGCGGTGCCTGGCCCTCCGGCGCAAAGCATTCCTTGAAGCCCGGCTGGTCACCCAGCTTGGCGAAGCCCAGAGCCCAGAGCTTGGCAATCGTCGGCGATACCGCAAAGCCATGGCGCGCATAGTCGATCGCCGGTTGCGCCACTTGCGCAAAAGGCAGCTTGCCAAAGCGCTTGGACAGCTCTACCCAGCCAGAGACTACGCCCGGCACGGTGACCGCATTCCAGCCCTTTTCAGGGATGCCGCCGAGCTTGTCGAAGTATTCCGGCGTCCAGCCCGCAGGCGCGCGGCCCGAGGCGTTCAGGCCATGCAGCTCTTGGCCGTCCCAGACAATCGCAAAGGCATCGCTGCCAATGCCGCAGCCCGTGGGCTCCACCACCGTCAAGGTCATCGCGGCGGCCAGCGCCGCATCTACCGCATTGCCGCCTGCTTGCAGCATGCGCAGGCCCGCTTGCGCGGCCAGCGGTTGCGAGGTGCTCACCACATTGCGGCCCAGTACGGGCGAGCGCTGCGAGGCATAGGGCTGGGCCCAGTCTTTCACGGTTGTCATGTCTTGTCTTTCTGAATGCAATCGAGATGGCAGCCGGGGCGGCAACGACCGCCAGAGGCTTGTGGTGGCAACGCTTAGTCGAGCGTGATGTGGTTGTCCTGGATGACCTTGGCCCAGCGGGCGCTGTCGGCCTTCACCAGATCGGCAAACTGCGCTGGCGTGCCAGGTTTGGCCACTTCGGCACCGAGCTTGGCCAGGCTGGCGATAACTTCGGGGTTTTGCATGGCCTTGTTGAAGGCGGCATTGATCTTGGCGGTCAGCTCGGGCTTCAGGCCCGCAGGCGCATAGACGCCAAACCAGGTCACCGACGCGTAGCCGGGCAGGCCAGATTCGGCCACCGTAGGCAACTGAGGGGCCAACTGGGTGCGCTCGGCGCTGGTGACGGCCAGCGCACGCAGGCGGCCGCTGGCAACATGGGGCATGCCGGTGGGGATGGAGTCAAACAGCATATGCACCTGGCCGGTGGCCAAGTCGCTGATCGACTGGGCCGTTCCCTTGTAAGGAACATGGGTCAAGGTAATGCCCGCCTGGGCCGCAAAGGCAGCGGTGTTCAGGTGGACGATGGTGCCATTGCCGCTGGTGGCGTAGTTCAGCTTGCCGGGGTTGGCCTTGGCATAGCTGATCAGCTCCTGCACGGTCTTGACCGGCAGCGCGTTGGTGACCAGCAGCACGCTGGCGGCATCGGCCACATGGGCGATCGGGGTGAAGTCCTTGTCGGCGCGGTAGGCCAGCTTGGGCATCAGGTGCGGCGAGATCGCATGGGTGCTGCTGGTGGTGAACAGCAGGGTGTAGCCATCGGCGCTGGCCTTGGCGGCCTCGGCCGTGCCAATGGTGCCGCCCGCGCCCGGGCGGTTGTCGATCACCAGCGACTGGCCCAGCTCCTGCGACACCTTTTGCGCCACGACGCGGGCCACCAGGTCGGTCGCGCCGCTGGGCGGAAAGGGCACGATGACGCGGATCGCGCGCTCAGGCCATTGGCCGCCTTGCGCAGCGGCGAAAGGAGACAGCACAGCCAGCGCCGTGCCAGCCACCAGGCCGGCGAGCAGTGGCCGGCGGCCAGGCATGTGAGAAGAAAGCAAAGGGGTAGTTGGCATGGTGGTTAGCGAGTTGCAAAACATCTGCGAAGCACTCTGCGCTTGTGGCGCGGGCCAGAACAACCGGTTCTTATGCGCCCACAGCGGGTGTGCCATGCGCGCGAGGGCAAAGGCGCCTGCGTGAAGCTTTGCATATTAAAAGCCTGTGACAGCAGGCACCACCACCGATTTGGCAAGGTAGCTTTGCCGATACGGCAATGGGTTTATGCTTAACCCATCTATTTGAGCAATACCACCATGCCCCACCGCCAGCCCGCGCATCTGCAGGACACCGCCCTGCGCTACTTCCACGAGGTGGTGCAGTGCGGCTCGGTCAGCGCCGCATCCCTGCGCCTGCATGTGGCCAGCTCGGCCGTCAGCCGCCAGATCAGCGGGCTGGAGGCCCAGCTGGGCACGGCGCTGTTCGAGCGCCATGCGCGGGGCATGCAGCCCACGGCGGCCGGGGAGATCCTCGCCGAGCTGGCGCGCCGCATCAGCCTGGATGCCGAACAGGCCATCGATGCCATCCATGCACTCGACAGCCTGCGCGCCGGCCTGGTGCGCATCGCCACCTCCGATGCCTTTGCCAATGAGCTGCTGCCCCAGGCCTGCGTGGCCTTTGCACGCCTGCACCCGGGCCTGCGGTTTGAAGTGAGCATGGTGCCGACCTTGCAGGTCTCCGCCAAGCTGCTGGCCGGTGAGGCCGATATTGGCTTGCGCTTCAGCATCTCGCCGCTCAAGAACATTGCCGTGGTGCACCGCCAAAGCGCGCCAGTGCTGGCCGTGTTGCCACCCGGGCATGTGCTGGCCCGCCAGGCATCGCTCACCCTGGCCGAGCTGGCCCAGCACCCGCTGGCCTTGCCACCGGCTGAGACCGCGATCCGCCAGATGATCGACCTGGCCTGCAGCCGCCAGGGCCTGCAGCTGGACCCGGTGCTGACCACCAACCATGCCAAGACCTTGCTGAATTTTGCGCTGCATGGCGGCGGTGTCACCGTGTCCAGCGAAGTGGGAGTACGCCATATGCTGGCAGCGGGCAGCCTGGTCGCCCGCCCCTTGACCGATGCCGGCCTGGACCTGCGCGATATCGAGGTGCAAACCCTGGCGGGCCGCCAGCTGCCCGCCGCCGCCCAGGCCTTTTTGGGGCTGCTGGTGCAAGAGCTGCAGGCGCTCCCAGGACGGCGCTAAGCCCCGGTTTTACAGCCCCAGCTGCTTGCGAAACGCCTGCGCCTGGCTGAAATGCCCATTGCCGATAAACGGCACCGGCGGGCGCAAGGCGGACAGTGGCGACGGGTGGTTGCTGGTCAGCACCAAATGGCCCCGGTCCTGCGGAATCAGCGCGCGCTTGCTCTGCGCATGGTTGCCCCAGAGCATAAAAACCACCGGCTTGTCGCTCTCGGCCACCTGGCGGATGAGCGCATCGGTCAGCAGCTCCCAGCCCTTGCCGCTGTGGCTGGCGGCCTGGCCCTCTTCCACCGTCAGACAGGTGTTGAGCAGCAGCACGCCATGGGTGGCCCATTTGACCAGGCTGCCACCCGGATCGGGAAACGGCGGAAACGGCACGCCCAGGTCGCGCTGCATTTCCTTGAAGATGTTTTGCAGCGATGGCGGCAGGCGCACACCGGAGGCCACGGAAAAAGCCAGGCCCTCGGCCTGGCCGCGCCCATGGTAGGGGTCCTGCCCCAGGATGACCACGCGCACGCTCTCGGGCGGGGTCAGACGCAGGGCGCGCAGCGGCTCGGGCGGGAAAATCACCGCGCCAGCGTCCAGGCGCTGCTGCAGGTACAGCGACAGCTGCTGGCCCTTGGGGCTGTTGAAGAATTGGTCCACCGTGGCTTGCCAGCCGGCAGCCACCTGGTGGTCATGGAGCGCTTCAGAGGTCAGTTGCATGCCCGCATTGTGCACGCTGCGCGGCGCCCGTCGGCTATCGCCCTTTGCACTCAGCTTGCAACGAAGACAGTGCGGCTGGATTGAGCAGCGCCACCAAACCGCAGGCGATCGACCCCTGCCAGTGCACATAGTCGTGGCCGGTACTGTGCTCAAGCTGGGTCACCCGGTAGCCTTGGGCCCGCAGCACATCGCCGAGCTCACGGCTGGTTTCCAGGATGCCGGCCTGGCCGCCGCGTGCGCTTTCGTAAAGGCCCGCATCCAGGTAAAAGCGGATGTCCTTGCGGGGCGCTGCCGCCCACCAGCGCGCCATCGCATTGGGCGCATCGGCCTCCGGCGCCCACCAGTACGACCCTGACAGGCTCAGCACATTGCCAAAGCGCTCCGGATGGCGCAGCGCCATATAGCTCGATGCCAAGCCGCCATAGCTGGAGCCGGCAATCACCGTGCGCACTGCGGGCACATCAACTCCCTGCCCGGCCAGCCAGGGCATCAGCTGCAGGCCCATGAAATCGGCAAAGACGGGGTTCGGCGGCAGCTCGGTATTGCGCAGCTCGCTGCTGGCATTGGCTACCAGCACTACGGCCGTGGCGGGGATCAAGCCTTGTGCCTGTAAACGCTCAACGATCTGCGGCGTGGGTACCTGGCGCAGATAGGCATGGGCATCGAACAGCACCAGCAACGCGCGCTGGTCCGGGGCGGCCTGGGCCCAGCCCGCAGGGCGGTAGATCCAGACATCGCGGCCATTGCCCAAAGCCGCCGAATGCAGCCAGTGGCGCTGCAGATCGCCCGGCAACGGCCCGCTGGCCGGCTGCGACCAGGGCTGCGCCGGCGCGTCGGGCAGCTGCAGTACCGAGCGGCCCTGGTATTGGTCCACCGCTGCAGCGCCATCGTCCGACGCGGCCCAGCTGCGCGGGTTCAAGGGGTCGCGCTGCAAAGTCGCCAGAATGCTGCGGCGCTGCTCAATCGCCGTGCCCTCGATATTGGGCACATCGGGCGCCATGCCATAGCTCAGGCGCGCATCGCTGGGCATCACAAAGCTGCTCCACCAGACATCCGAGCTGCCCAGGCGCTGTAGTGATTCATGGTTACCCGAGGGGCTGCCAAACAGGCGAACGCTGTGCTGCGCCCCCCGCCACAGAAAGCTCACAAGCCGCTCCTTGTCGCTCCAGGGCTCCACCAAGGGTGTGCCGCGCTCGGCCATCTCTTGCCAAAACGCATCGGTGCTGCCGCCACGTTCCAGATCGCGCGCCAAGGCCTGCAGGCGCGGGCTTTGCAGCGGCTTGTTGGGCAGGGCCACTGACTGGTCGGCGCGCGGGGCCCAGGCGCGTTGGATCTTTATGCGGTAATGGCCAACAGTCGCCTGCGCTGGCAGTTGGCCGGCCGCTGCGCTGCTGCTGGTATAAGCCACCGCCGGCTGTGCATTCCCATGCAGCACCAGCTGCTCGCCCGCCTGGGCCTGCCAGGTAAAGCCCTCCCCCACCCCATCGTTGCGCAGCAGGCGCCGCAAATGGCCGCCTGCCGCATCTTGCACATCCAGCTGCACGCCGCTGCCATCGACCTCGCCGCGCACCACACTGCCAGCGGGCACCTGCTGGGCATCCAGCTGCCAGCGCAGCTGTGTACCAGGGGCGAGCTGGCCTTGCACCGTTTGCTCCACACCAAGCACCTGGGCGGGCGCAAGCCGATCCGGGGCGCTGGCGCAGCCGCCCAGCAGCATCATGCCCAGCACTGCACTGGCCATGCGACAGCGCAAAAGCAAACGCGATGCTGACTGGGGAGCGAAGAGGACGGGCGCAGCGGAAGGAAGGGGATCATGGATGGGCATGGAAGACAAGAGCACACCAGGCGACCGCCCCTGCTTGGCAGCGGACGAGTCGCCTCGGAAAAATGGGGGGAGAATAGAAAACGCCCAGCCCTGATTTATAGGAATGGGAATTATTCGCAATTGATACTAGCACAGCGCCATCGCTGACTAGCCCACCACACCGCCGATTCGCTATGAGCCACCGTCAAAACCCATGGACCCAGGCCCTCGCCACTGCCTGTTTGTTGTTCAGCCTGACAGCAGGCGCGCAAACAACCAGCGGCGCCAGCAAGGAGACCACCGAGCGGGAAATTCAATCGCTGTTCAAGGCCTTGCAGCAGTCAGGCTGCGATTTTGCCCGCAATGGCCAGTGGTACAGCGCCAGCGAGGCCAGCGCGCATTTGGAGCGCAAGTACAGCTACCTGCAAAAGAAGGCATTGGCGCCCACGGCCGAAGACTTTATTGCCCGTGCTGCCAGCCAAAGCAGCATGACCAGCAAGCCCTATCTGGTGCGCTGCCCGGGCCAGCCGGAGCTGCGCAGCCAGCAGTGGTTTGAGGCCCAGCTGGCCAAAACACGCACAGCGCAGTAGCGGCATTGCACCGCTACTGGTTTTTCTCAGCTGCTTTGCTTTAAGCGAACAGCTTGGCCAGCGCGTCGCCCGGTTCATCGGCGCGCATAAAGGCCTCGCCCACCAGGAAGGCGTGGATGCCTGCATCGCGCAAGGTCTTCACATCTTCCGGGCTGGCGATGCCCGATTCGGTCACCAGCAGGCGGTCCGCAGGCACTTGTTTTTGCAGATCCAGGGTGGTCTGGATGCTGACTTCAAACGTGCGCAGATCGCGGTTGTTGATGCCGATCAGCGGCGTCTTGAGCTTCAGTGCACGTTCCAGCTCGGCGCCATCATGCACCTCGACCAGCACCGCCATGTCCAGGCTGCGTGCGATCTGCTCCATGTCGGCCATCTGGGCGTCGTCCAGGCAGGCGGCGATCAGCAGCACGCAGTCGGCGCCCATCGCGCGCGATTCATAGATCTGGTAGGGATCGATCATGAAATCCTTGCGCAGCACCGGCAGCAAGGTGCTGGCCCGGGCTTGCTTCAGAAAATCAGGCTCGCCCTGGAAGAATTGGCGGTCGGTCAGTACCGACAGGCAGGCCGCGCTGACCTTGCCATTGCCCACCATGTAACTCTGGGCAATGTCGGCTGGGTCAAAGTCGGCACGGATCACGCCCTTGCTGGGGCTGGCCTTCTTGACCTCGGCAATCACGGCGGCATGGCCTTGGTCGATCTTGCTGCGCAGCGCGCCGACAAAGTCACGGGTCAGCACACGGCTTTCGGCATCGCGGCGCATGGCCTCGAAGGGGTAGCGCTTTTTGGCGTCGGCCACTTCAATGGCTTTGGCTTCGCAAATGGTTTTGAGAATATCGGACATATTTTTTTCCTTGTTGGGGGGCCGCCCGCTCAGGCGGCCAGCTGGCGCGTCAGGGCCACCAGGTCCTGCAGCTTTTGCAGGGCCGCACCGCTGTCAATCGCAGCGCGGGCGCGCTGCAGGCCGTCTTCGATCGAGCTGGCCACATTGGCCGCATACAGCGCCGCACCGGCGTTGAGGCAGACGATATCGCGCGCAGGGCCCTGCTCACCTTGCAGGATGCCCATCAGCATCGCCTTGGACTGCTCGGCATTGTCCACGCGGAAGGCGCGGGTGCCGACCATCTGGATGCCAAAGTCCTCCGGATGGATCTGGTATTCGCGCACCACGCCGTCCTTGAGCTCGCCCACCAGGGTGCTGGCACCCAGGCTGATTTCGTCAAGACCGTCGCGGCCATAGACCACCAGCGCATGCTCAGCGCCCAGGCGCTGCAAGGCCCGCACCTGGATACCGACCAGGTCTTCGTGGAACACGCCCATCAGGATATTGGGGGCACCTGCCGGGTTGGTGAGCGGCCCCAGGATATTGAAGATGGTGCGCACGCCCAGCTCCTTGCGCACGGGCGCCACGTTCTTCATCGCCGGATGGTGGTTGGGCGCAAACATAAAGCCGATGCCTACCTCGGCAATGCTCCGGGCAATCTGCTCGGGGTTCAGCTGGATATTGACGCCCAACGCTTCCATCGCATCGGCACTGCCCGATTTGCTGGAGACACTGCGCCCGCCATGCTTGCTGACCTTGCCACCGGCAGCGGCAATCACAAACACCGAGCAGGTGGAGATATTGAAGGTGTTGGCACCATCGCCGCCGGTGCCCACGATGTCGACCAGGTGGTTGCGATCGGCCACATGGACCTTGTTGGAAAACTCGCGCATCACCTGGGCGGCAGCGCTGATCTCGCCAATGGTTTCCTTCTTGACGCGCAGGCCCGTCAGGATGGCGGCGGTCATCACCGGGGAGAGCTCCCCCTGCATGATCATGCGCATCAGGTGCAGCATCTCGTCATGGAAGATTTCGCGGTGCTCGATGGTGCGCTGCAGCGCTTCTTGGGGAGTAATCGACATGGAGGTTCTCGCTGTATCGGGGGAGAGAATCAAGCGCCGGGCTTGTCGGTCAGCGCCAGCTTGAGGCCAAAGCCAATGAACATGGCGCCGGCCGTGCGGTCCAGCCAGTGCAGCCGCTTGCACAACCAGCCCGCGCGCCGCGCCATGCCGGCACCCATCCAGACCCAGAGCATATTGACGGGAATGGCGTTCAGGTTGAACAGCAGACCCAGCGCGGCAAAGGCCAGGCTTTTGTGGGCGTAGTCGGCGGCGATGAACTGCGGAATAAAGGCCAGAAAGAAGATGGCGACCTTGGGGTTGAGTACGTTGGTCCAGAAGCCACCCCAGAAGATGCGTGCCAAGCTGCTGCCCGTCTCGGTCAACCCCGGAGCGTTATCGGCAGGCGCCATCAGCTTGCTATTGTTTTTGCTGCGCAGCATCTGCACACCCATCCACAGCAGATAGGCCGCGCCCAGCCACTTGAGCACGCTAAAGGCGGTGGCCGATGCAGCCAGCAGCGCGCCCACACCCAGCGCAGCGGCCGTCACATGCACCATGCAGCCGGCGGTGATACCGGCGCTGGCCACCAGGCCGGCACGCCAGCCCTGGCGCGCTGCATGGCTGAGCATGTAGAAGACATCCGGGCCCGGGGTGAGGTTGAGCAGCCAGCCAGCTGCCATGAACATCAGCAACTGGTGCAGCTCGATCATCAGCGCTGCTCCAGAAAGTTCTTCAGCATCGCGTGGCCATGCTCGGTAAGGATGCTCTCGGGGTGGAACTGCACACCCTGGATCGGCAGGCTCTTGTGGCGCACGCCCTGGATTTCGCCATCTTCACTGGTGGCGGTTACTTCCAGGCAATCGGGGCAGCTGCTGCGCTCGATCACCAGCGAGTGGTAGCGGTTGACGGTGAATTGCGCAGGCAGATCGGCAAACACACCGGCTTGCGTGGTAGTGATCACGCTGGTCTTGCCATGCATTTGCTGCACGGCCCGCACCACCTGGCCACCAAAGGCTGCACCAATCGCCTGGTGTCCCAGGCATACGCCCAAAATCGGCAGCTTGCCGGCAAAGTGCTGGATCGCCGCGATGGAGATACCGGCTTCGGCCGGCGAGCAGGGACCGGGCGAGATGACCAGCCAATCGGGCTGGTGGGCAGCGATGGCCTCGAGCGAGGTTTCGTCATTGCGCACCACCACCACCTCCACCCCCAGCTCGCCAAAGTACTGCACGATGTTGTAGGTGAAGCTGTCGTAGTTATCGACCATCAACAGTTTTTTCATCGTCACTCCCGGGGTGTGCCGCCCGCCTGCAAGCGGGCCAGTTCGCGGTGTTCGTAGGCGATGTAGGCCTCCATCATCGCGCGGTAGATGGCCTCGATCACATCGGGCTGGCCACCTTCGAGCGCAGCGCGTTCGCGCACGCGGCTGACGATGGTCTCGATGCGGTCTTCATCGCGCACCAGCTCGGGGTTGTTCTTGACCTTGGCGGCCTGGGTCATGTAGCCGCCGCGCTCCACCAGCAGCGGCACCAGGATGTCGTCGAGTGCATTCACATTACGGCGCACATCGGCCATGGTGTTGCAGTCTTCTACTTTGTCGATAGCGCGGGTCATTCCAGTCCTTCTTCAACGAGTTCAGCAGCGCGTAGCAGTGCGCGGGCCTTGTGTTCGGTCTCTTTCCATTCCAGCTCGGGCACCGAGTCGGCGACCACGCCGGCTGCCGCCTGCACATAGAGCATGCCGTCCTTGATGACACCGGTGCGGATCGCAATGGCCAGGTCCATATCACCGGCAAAGCTCAGGTAACCGCAGGCGCCGCCATAGATGCCGCGCTTGACCGGTTCGAGCTGGTCGATCACTTCCATCGCATGCACCTTGGGGGCGCCAGAGAGAGTGCCGGCCGGGAATGTGGCCTTGAGCACATCCATGCTGGTCATGCCGTCCTGGAGGATGCCTTCGACATTGCTGACGATGTGCATCACATGGCTGTAGCGCTCCACCGCAAAGGCCTCGGTGACCTTGACGGAACCGGTCTTGGCAATGCGGCCAATGTCGTTGCGCGCCAGGTCGATCAGCATCACATGCTCGGCCCGTTCCTTGGGGTCGTTGATCAGCTCCAGCTCGGTGGCCTTGTCTTTTTCCGGCGTCGCGGCGCGCGGCCGGGTGCCGGCCAGCGGGCGGATCGTGATCTTCTGCCCTTCTTCGACCTTCTCCTGGCGCACCAGAATCTCGGGGCTGGCGCCCACCACCTGGAAGTCTCCAAAGTGGTAGTAGTACATATAGGGGCTGGGGTTGAGCGAGCGCAGCGCGCGGTACAGCGACAGCGGGTTTTCGGTATAGCGCTTCTGGATGCGCTGGCCCACCTGTACCTGCATGAAGTCGCCGGCGGCAATCATCTCCTTGGCTTCCAGCACCGCCTGGAGGTAATCGGCCTTGGCAAAGCTGCGCTCGGAGGGGTAGCTCTCGCCCGCCTTGATCTGCGGCACGCTGACCGAGTAGCGCAGCTGCTCCTTGAGCTGGCGCACCCGCTTTTTGGCCTTGGAATAGGCCTCAGCCTCGCCCGGGTTGGCGTAGACAATCAGGTAGAGCTTGCCCGACAGGTTGTCGATAACGGCGACCTCTTCGCACTGCAGCAGCAGGATATCGGGCGTGCCCAGGCTGTCAGGCGGGCAGCTGTTTTCGAGCTTTTTCTCGATATAGCGCACAGCGTCATAGCCAAAATAGCCCGCCAAGCCGCCACAAAAGCGCGGCAGACCGGGCGACAGCGCAACCTTGAAGCGTTTTTGGTAATCGGCAATGAAATCCAGCGGATTGCCCGCATGGGTCTCGACCACCTGGCCATCGGTCACCACCTCGGTACGGGCATCGGCGCCAAAGCCGCTGGCGCGCAGCAGGCTGCGGGCGGGCAGCCCAATAAAGCTGTAACGGCCAAAACGCTCGCCCCCGACGACGGATTCGAGCAAAAAGCTGTGCTTGCCATCATCATGCGTATGGCAGAGCTTGAGGTACAGGGAGAGAGGGGTTTCCAGATCCGCAAATGCTTCTGCAACGAGAGGAATGCGGTTGTAGCCTTGGTTGGCCAGACTTTTGAATTCGAGTTCGGTGATCACGAAGAACCATCCCCAGCTTGAGCAGCGCACGCTGGATGTGTGCGTATCGTGCGCTGCAGTTCATCTTTGGTGGGCTGGTCTTGCAACCAGCCCTCGGGCGCACGCTGGGGCGTGTTACCCAGCGGCAGTCAAACAGGCATAGATACAGGCTTACGCCAGGGCCAAGCTCCCCGGTCGGAACGACCTGTAATGACTGCGTGATGGATGAACATGGCGCCTAGTGTAGCAAACGAATCCCCAGAGCACGCTGGAAATAACAGAAAACCGGGGAATTCAGCCAGCCAAGCCCGCAGTCGGCTCATCACCGGCCTGCAAGCTGCCCCGCTGCAGCCGCTGGCGCAGGCAGCGCGCCGGCTGCAAACCGCCCACCAAGGCATCCAGCACCTGCTGCGCCTTGCCCGAGTTATCGCCCGAGAAATTGCAGACATAGACGTCGAGCGTGACATGGCCCAGCTCCGGCCAGGTGTGGATCGCCACATGCGACTCGGCCAGCAAGACCACGCCGGTCACGCCGCCGGGCTGGCCGTTGTGGCTGGGAAACGGCACCCAGCTGTCATGCATGCGCGTCAGCCCCGCATCGGCCACCGCCTGGTTGCACAGCGCTGCCAGCGCCTGCGCATCGACCAGCCAGGCCGCTGGACACTGGCAGTCATAGAGGTCAGCAGTCAGGTGCAGTCCGTCCACGTCTAGGTCTCAAAAATTGCTGCAGGTGACGACGGCATCAGGCCTGCAGCTCGCTGAGCGCGTCGACATAGCCGGTAGCGGCCACCTCGCGGATCGGCTGGCCATGGTTGTAGCCATAGCTCACCAGCACCACCGGGCAGCCTGCGTTGTGCGCCGCCTCGGCATCGTTGCTGCTGTCGCCCACCATCAAGGTCAGGGCGGGCTTGCTGCCCAGCGCCTCGCAGGTCTTGAGCAGCGGCAGGGGGTCTGGCTTCTTGCGCTCGAAGGAGTCACCACCAAACACATGGTCAAAATAATCGCGCAGCCCCTTGGCGCGCAGCAGCGGCTCGGCGAAGGACAGCGGCTTGTTGGTCAGGCAGGCCATCTTCAGCCCCTTGGAGCGCCATTGCGCCAAGCCCTTCTCCACCCCGGCATACACCCGCGAGAATCGGCCATTGATGGCCAGGTAGTGGTGCTGGTAACGCTCCCAGGCCTGGGCATAGCGGTTATCGATCTCAGTCGCCGTTGCCGGCTTGCCGATCTGCCCCAGCACATGGGTCAGCACCGCGCGCAGCAAATGCTCCGAGCCCTTGCCCACCATCGGCTCGATGGTCGGCACATCAATCGCCGGCAGTTGCAGATCCGCCAGCATGCGGTTGAGCGCCTCGGCAAAGTCCCCCATGGTGTCGACCATGGTTCCGTCGAGATCGACGATGACGGCTTCGCAGTCGGGGAACATTTTCTTCAGTTCAAACATGGCATTCAGCCCAAACATGGGCTCGGTAGACAGTGCCGCGCCATTCTGCCCCAGTTTGCGCGGAAGCATGATCTACATGCCTTCCACACCCAGTTACACCGTTCGTCACCTCGAAACCGCCACTGGCTCCGGCCGATCCCCTATCGCCACCCGATTGCTTTAATGTCACCAAACTCGCAAGTTATAACAACATAGCTATTCCCAATAAACAAAGTCATGGTGATTGCATGATCCGCAAGCTCTCCCCCACCCGACCCTGGCAACAGGGCTTTACGCTGATTGAAGTCATGATCGTGGTGGCCATCATCGGCATTCTGTCTGCCATTGCACTGCCCTCTTACCGCGATTACGTGACGCGAGGACGTATCCCCGAGGCCACCGCAACACTGTCCACCTACCAGGTGCGGATGGAGCAGTGGTTCCAGGACAACCGCAAGTACCGCAATGCAGACAGCGCCTGCGGCGCACTGCCAGCGGACAACAACACCGGCAAGTATTTCAATATCAGCTGCTCGGCCAGTTCGGATACCGTCTACACACTGACCGCGACCGGCAAAGGGCCCATGAGCGGCTTTACCTATACCGTCAATCAGGCTGCAGGTAAAGCCACGACGGCCGTGCCCAGCGGCTGGACAACGTCCAACAGCTGCTGGATCACTGGCAAGGGCGGTACATGCTAGGCCTTGTGCGCCCGCTTGCCGGGCCGCGCATGCGCGGCATGACCCTGATTGAGTTGATGATCGGCCTGACCATCGTCGCCGTCGTGCTGATGCTGGGTATGCCCTCCATGGCCGTATGGATGAAGAATTCACGCATCCGCACAGCGGCCGACAGCCTGCATAACAGCATGCAAGCTGCCCGTGCCGAAGCCGTTCGCCGCAACCAGGTGGTGCGCGTGCAAGTGGTAGACAGCTTGAACGGCGACTGCAGCCTCAGCTCCAGCGGCCACTATTGGGTCATGAGCCTGGGATCCGCCTCCAACCCGGCATCCAGCTGTGCCAGCGCTATCGACGACAGCACCGCGCCCAAGATCTTGCAAAAGGGCGCAGTCACCAATACCGCCAACATCACGATAAATGCCTCGCAAACTGTTTTCGCATTCAACGGTTTAGGCCAGCAGGCCAGTACGACCGAGCCCACCACGACGGCGCCCCAGGCCATGACCGTGCAAATCACCGCCGCTGACAGCAGCTGCGTCCAAGCGGGTGGCGAAATCCGCTGTCTCAACATCAGCGTCAGCCCCGCTGGTCAAGTGCGCATGTGCGACCCGGCCATCTCGACGGCGGGCGATGCGCTCAAGTGCTGAAGGAGCCTGCCATGAAGTCTGCTACCCGTTTTCAGCGCCAGCAACACCACGGCCAGCCGCCATCGCAGCAGCGTGGCATGTTGTTGCTTGAAGCGCTGATCGCCATCCTTATCTTCTCGCTGGGCATTCTGGGGGTGGTTGGCTTGCAAGCCGCATCGATCAAACAGGCCACCGCTGCGGAAGACCGCGCCAAGGCAGCCTCGCTGGCCAATGACCTGATCAGCCGTATGTGGGCGAGCAACCATGCCACGCTGAGCACCAACTTCAGCGCCACCGGTGACGGATTCACCCATTGGCTCGAAACCGTGGAGGGCTCCAAGCTGCCCGGCGTGAAAGGCAGCGACAGCCTCAAGCCAACGATCAGTTTCACGGACGGCCCTGCCAGTGCTACTGGCATTGCCGTCAGCACGCAAGCGGAGATCGTCATCAAGTGGCAGGCCCACAACGAGAGTTCTGCTCACCAATACACCGCCATTGCCGTCATCAAATGACTACTTCCTTCTCTCGCTCGCGCCAAGCGGGCTTCAGCCTGATCGAGATCATGGTGGCCGTGGTCATCGGCATGATCGCGGTCATCATCATGACCCAGGTCTTGATGCAATCCGACGGTGCTCGGCGCAATACCACCAGTGGAGACGATGCGCAGATCAATGCATCCATCGCACTGTCCGGACTGGAGCGCGACATCCGCATGTCCGGCTATGGCCTCAACTCGCTGAATCTGCTGGGTTGCACCTGGACCTTCACGCCTTCCAATGAAAGCAGTGTGCTGACCACAGGCCTCCGCATTGGCCCTGTGGTTATCAACCCTGCCACCAACCTGGTACCGGCAGGCGACGCGAACACCGATACGCTGTTGGTGATGTACGGCAGCAGCAATAGTCCGGCCGAGGGAGATGCCGTGATTGCGGCCAGCTCCAGCACCTCGTACAAGATGACCACGGCACCCACCTTTGCGGAAAACGACAGAGCCATCGCCTTACCCCTTCCCCGCACCGCCACCTGCGCCGTCAAAACCGACCGCGTCACCAATGTTCCTGGCGATGGATCCATCGCCGTGGCAGCAGGTTTGAGTGGTATCAAGGCCGGCGACGTGATCTACAACCTGGGTGCACAGCCCATTGTCCGGGCCTACGCCGTGCGCAACGGCAACCTCACGGTATGCGACTACACCGCCTACAACTGCAGCAAGACCTCCTATACCAGCACGCTCAACAGCGATGTCTGGGTTCCTGTGGGCAACAACGTGCTGAGCTTCCTGGCGCAATACGGGCACGACAAGACTGCTGGCACGATGACAGGTGTAGTCACGGATTTTGACCGCACCACCCCCAGCTCCAGCGTTTTTCCAGCCTGTGAATGGGCACGCTTGCTGACCGTCCGGTTGGCGGTGGTAGCACGCGGCAGCCAGTACGACAAGGATGTCGTCACCGACGCGGTGCCTACCTGGACCGGTAGCGAGAGCATCGCCTTCAACCTGGGCGACGGCACCGACTGGAAGCACTACCGCTACAAGACCGTCGAAACTGCCGTGCCTTTGCGTAACATGCTGTGGCAGGGCGGCCAGCCCAGCTACCAAGGAGGAGAAAGCGGATGCTGAATCGCTCCCACCCCATTGCACGCCATCAAGAGCGCGGCGTTGTCATGATCATTGCGCTGATCGTGCTGGTGGCACTGATCCTGGGCTCCCTTGCGCTCACCAAGTCGGTGTTCACCTCCAACCTGATTGCCGGTAATCTGTCTTTTCAAAAGGCAGCCACCAACTCGGCCGACCTGGGCGTAGAAAATGCCATCGCCTGGCTCGAACAGCAAAACGGCAAGGCTGGCACCTGCGATCCAGGCACCAAGGTGCTGGCTTGTGACCACAAAGCCAATGGCTACCTGGCCGTGATGCAAAACCCCGTCGCGGGCCAGTCCTGGTCCGACTTCTGGGACAAAACGCTGGTCGCCACCAATGCTGTCAAGACGCTGTCTGCCGATGGCGCCGACAACACCTCGGCGTATGTGATCCAGCGCATGTGCAGCGCTGCTGGCGACAGCGGAAGCACCGGCGTGTTCTGCTCCACCTCCCCAAACTCCTCGGGCGGTACCTGCGCCAGCGGCAGCAGCTGTGACACACAGGGCATCAACCTGTACTCCGTCAGCCAGGTGTATTACCGCGTAACCGTCCGCGTACAGGGCCCTAACCACACCGTGAGCTTCGTCCAAGCCATGGTGGCCATGTAAGACAATTTTTTAGCAACTATCTTTTGGATACGCTGCCATGACCTATTTATCTAAACCGACAGCACTCGGCAGGCCTTTGTTTAAAGCCATCAGCGTGAGCATGCTGCTGATCGCCGTGCACGCCATGGCCAGTACCGATCTGGCCACCGCCCCCCTGCAAACCTCCACCGCCACCCAGGTCAAGCCCAATATCTTCTTTGTGCTGGATGACTCGGGGAGTATGAAGTGGGACTTTATGCCCGACTGGGTCAACCAGGGCGAGGGCAATGACACGCTGAACCCGCCGGCATTGATCCGCAACAGCGGCTATAACGGTATCTACTACGATCCGGCCATTACCTATACGCCGCCCAAAAAATACGATGGCACCAGCTACGCCAGCTACACATCGGGCTGGAAAAGTGTTCCCTACGACGGCTTTGGCGTGCAGACTGCCACTGCCCAGCTGACCTCAGCCATTCAACGCAATCTCTTTACAGCCTCAACGGCGGGCACCACCCAAGATCTGACGGGCAGCACCTACGGGGCGCAGTTCTACACCTTTGTCGCTGGCGAATACTGCAAGTCGGCCAACCTGAAAGAGTGCAACACCCAAACGGCGGCATCGACGGAATACCCAATTGCAGCCAAGTTGCGCTGGTGCAGTGATAGCACCATGACGGATTGCCAAGCCTCTCGCATCGAATCAGATCCCGGGGACGGCAAGACCTATGAAGTCCCACGCTACCCGGGCAAGGAAATATCGCCTATATCCGCCACTGCGCAAGTGACAGTTTCCCAAGCTAGCAACAGCCGCAGCATCAGCAGCATCAAAGTCAATGGTTCGGAAATATTGTCGGCCTCTGCCAGCGGCAGCAGCAATAACAACCTTGCCGCTTCCATTGTCACCATGATCAACCGGTGCACGGCGAGTATTCCTCTGTTTAGCAGTTGCACGGTCGCCGGATATTCGGCGACGAGAAGTGGCGCAGTGGTGACAATCACCGCACCCACGACCCTGGGCAACCTGACAGCCACCCCGGCGGTGACGAAGACTAGCAGTTTGACTGTCGATGCCACGGCGTTCTCGGGTGGCAGAGCTACCTCGAACGTACCCGGCAGCAATATCCTGACCAGCATCGCTAGCGGCAGCAACTACCCCTATCCCGGCACGACTACCAAAGCATCCTCCCGCAGTGATTGCGCTGGTACGGTCTGCACCTATAACGAGGAAATGACCAATTACGCCAACTGGTGGGCGTATTACCGCACGCGCATGCAGATGACAAAGACAGCCACATCCAATGCGTTCGCCACGCTGGATGACAGCTTCCGCCTGGGCTACATGACCATCAACAACAACAATGGCAACAACAGCAATACCGGCAGCAAGAATAATACGGATGACGCCAAGAGCGACTTCCTCAATATCAATACCTTCAACGCTGAAGCAGGTCAGCAAAAGTCCAAGTGGTATTCCAAGCTCACTGCAGCCACGCCCAACAACGGCACATCGCTGCGCGTCTCGCTGTCGATTGCAGGCCAGCTCTATGCAGGCAAGCTCAATGGCGTACAGCAACTGTGGACGTCCGCATCTAGCGGCAAGAAATCCGGCGTCACCGTTACGGACCCGATGCAATACGCCTGCCAGCGCAACTACACCATGCTGTCTACCGATGGCTACTGGAACGGCAGTGGCGGCACGCAGGTCGATGGCAGCACCAGCATTGGCGATGAGGATGGCAGTGCCGCTCGTCCCTACAAAGATGGTAATAACCGCTCCAACACTTTGGCGGACGTAGCGGCTTACTACTACAACACCGACCTGCGCACCGCGGCGCTGAGCAACGCGACGGGCAACGGCGGTGCCGACGTGGCATCGAACAACGTGCCCGATGGCCAGCAGCGCATGTTCACGTCCACCGTAGGTCTGGGTGCATCCGGCTATATGCGCTACCAGAGCAACTACGCCAGCGCCACCAGTGGCGACTATTACGACATTCTTAAAGGAACCCAGACTTCCGCAGAAACCCGATCCAAGGGTGTTTGCAGCTGGCAGAACTCAGGCCAATGCAACTGGCCCACCCCAGTCGCTGACAGCCAGACCACTATCGATGACCTTTGGCACGCCGCCGTCAATGGCCGTGGCACCTATTACAGTGCCGGCAACCCTGCGGCCCTCAAGACAGGCCTGAGCAACTTCCTGCAAAGCGTCTCGGCAGCGACCGGTAATGCAGCGGCTGCCACCACCAGCAACCCCAACACCGTGCAGGGTGACAACTTCCTGTTCCAGTCCACCTTCCGCTCAGTCGACTGGTATGGCGAACTGGCGCGGTATCGCCTGGACCTGAACACCGGTGCGCAGATCCCCGATGCTGATTGGTCCCAGTCCGGCACCGTTTACTCGAACGCATCCGACCGAACCCTGGCATCCCCAACGCTGGATAACCGGGACTACACCCGTCGCAGCATCTATACCTATGACGGCAGCGCACGCGCCTCCTTTGACTGGGGATCGATGGATGCAACCATGCGCAGTCTGTTCAACCTCAGCGCCATCAGCTCGCTGTCCCAAATGTGCGAGGCCGGTGATACCTGCTTGGATACGGGATCCAAGGCCAACAGCACCACCGCCGGTACGACCACAGGTGCTGCAGGCATCAACCTCGTGAACTTCCTGCGTGGCGACCGCAGCAACGAAGGACCGGACAAGAGCACGTACTACCGCCAGCGCACCCATGTACTGGGCGATATCGTCGATTCGCAGGCCGTCTACGTCAAGCGACCCATGTTCAACTATGCCGACGCGGGTTACACCACGTTCAAGTCAGACAACGTGAGCCGCCAAGGCATGGTGTATGTGGGCGCCAATGACGGCATGCTGCATGCCTTCAATGCCGACAACGGCTCCGAATCCTGGGCCTATATTCCTTCGATGCTGCTGTCGCGCCTGTACAAGCTCGCCGACAAGAACTACAGCAACAACCACCAGTACTACGTCAACGCCACGCCCCAGCAAGGCGATGTCTACTACGACGATGCATGGCACACCATCCTGGTGGGTGGACTGGGACGCGGAGGCCGGGGCTTCTATGCGCTGAACGTCACTGATCCCACCTCACCCACCGTTTTGTGGGAGTTCACTGCCGACACCGCAGCGGGCAATGGCTATACACGCGATGCCGATCTCGGCTACTCCTTTGGCACGCCCGTCATCACCAAGCTGTCGGATGGCACCTGGGTGGTATTGCTCACTTCTGGCTACAACAACAATGAGGTGACGGGTGCCACCGGCGGCGGCTTTGTCTGGGTGCTGAACGCCAAGACAGGCGCCGTCATCAAGAAAATCGCTACCGGCGAAGGCTCACGCGCCAACCCCTCGGGTCTGGCTCGCATCCTGGCGTACTCTGAAACGGCGATGACCAACAACAAGGCCAGCACCGTGTATGGCGGCGACTTGCTGGGCAATGTCTGGCGCATGGATATCAGCGCACTAACCGCCGCTGGCGGCACGGCACCGGTGACCAAACTCGCTACCTTGCAGTACAGCAGTACCGCACAACCCATCACCGCCCGGCCGCAGGTCAGCAAGGTGGGTGATGCGCGTGTGGTGTTTATCGGTACCGGCCGCTACCTGGGTGTTTCAGACATCGCCAACACCGATGTGCAGTCCATCTACGCGATCAAGGACAGCAACAGCGCCTATGGCAACCCGCGCGACAGCACCTGCTCGGGCACCAGCAAGGTCAACTGCTTTGTCAAACAGACCTATGCCGACAGCAACAACAAGCGTACCGCCAGCTCTACCGTCAGCTTTGATGTGGACTTTGACACCATGCGTGGCTGGTACGCCGATCTGCCTGCCTCGGGCGAGCGCGCCAACACCGATCCTGCCTTGCAACTGGGCACACTGGTGTTCACCACCAATGTGCCTAGCGATGACAGCGCCTGCAGCCCTGGCGGCACCAGCAATATCATCTACGTCAACTACCGCACCGGCCTGGCGGTTCCCGGCAGCAGTGATATCGGCGGCCTGCTGTCCAGCAACGGCATCTCAGCGCTGGCCAGTGCCGCGACGCTGGTGCGCCTGCCCAATGGCAAGGTGGTGGCCATCGTCAACCTGTCCAACGGCACGACGGTGACCATTGAGATCCCCGTAGCCTCTAGCAACCAGAAGACCCGGCGTGTTTCCTGGCGTGAGTTGATCACTGGCCAATAAAAGCCATACCCTCAGCAAAAAACCGCAGCCAGGCTGCGGTTTTGCTTTTTCGACGCTGCGTACAGCCGGCGGCCAATGCCGTTTAGCAGCGCATCACCCCAGCGCCACCCGCATCTGGTCAATCACCGCCTTGTAATCGGTCTTGCCAAAAATCGCACTGCCCGCCACAAAGGTGTCGGCACCGGCATCCGCCACGCGGCGGATATTGCTTTCCTTGATGCCGCCGTCGACTTCCAGGCGGATGTCCTTGCCGCTGGCTTCGATGCGTTTGCGCGTCGCTTCGATCTTGCGCAGGGTCGAGTCGATGAAGCTCTGGCCGCCAAAACCGGGGTTGACGCTCATCAGCAAGATCAGGTCGATGTCCTCGATCACCCAGTCCAGCACGTCCAGCGGCATCGCCGGGTTGAACACAAGGCCGGCCTTGCAGCCCTGTGACTTGATGGCCTGGATGCTGCGGTGCGCATGGGCCGATGCGTCGGGGTGGAAGCTGATATAGTCGGCGCCTGCCTGCGCAAAGGCCGCTGCCAGCTCGTCCACCGGCTGCACCATCAGGTGCACATCGATAGGGGCTGGTGTGCCGTCAGGCTTGATGGCATGGGGCTTCAAAGCCGCGCAAACCATGGGCCCGAAGGTCAGATTGGGCACGTAGTGGTTGTCCATTACGTCAAAATGTATCCAGTCGGCGCCAGCGGCCAGTACGTTACGTACTTCCTCGCCCAGGCGGGCAAAGTCTGCAGACAGGATCGAGGGGGCAATTCGGTAGGTGGAGCTCATCCCTCTATTGTCGCAGTTAGTATTTCTACCTGACTTCAATCCAGTTTCACATGCCAAAGTTCCAGTTCGAGGTGTCGGTGACACCGCAGTACCTGCCTGAGCAGTCCATGCCCGAGGCCGGCGTGTTCCACTTTGTCTATAACATCATCATTCACAACAGCGGTCAGATGCCTGCACAGCTGATTGCACGCCACTGGATCATCAAGGACGCCAACGGTCTGGTCCAGGAGGTCAAGGGCCTGGGCGTGGTCGGCCACCAGCCCTTGCTCTCGCCCGGCGAATCGTTTGAATACCAAAGCCAGTGCCGCCTGGCCACTGCCCAGGGCAGCATGGAAGGCAGCTACCTGTGCATCAGCGAAGAGGCGGAAACCTTTGACTGCCCGATCCCGCGCTTCACGCTCGATGCCACCCAGTACCCACCGCAGGACGACGACCTGGCCCAAGGACGAGTGCTGCACTGATGTTCCGCAAGAAAAAACCAGATCCGCTGCCGCAACTGCTCGCAGCGCTGGATCCCGATGCCCCGCTGGCTGAGCGCAATCTCTGGATCATCGAGATCTTTGCCTGGATTCGTGGCCAGCAAAACTCGGTGGATGGCGCCGTCGCACGCGTCAGCCAGCTGCTGGACGCCATCGATGGCGATACCGCCCTGCGGGAAAAAGTGCAGCGCTGGTGGTCGGTACAGCTGCAAACCGTGGACCTGACCGCGCTGCTGGCCGATTTTGGTTTTGCGCCGCGCACCGCTTTCTTCAACGAGATGGCCGAGCGCCTGCGCTGGAAGCTGCTGCCCTCCACACCCGAGACGATTGACGCCACCGTGCTGTTCTCGATGGCGCTGCACACGCCCTTCGATGCCCAGTGGCTCAAGGCCATGGACAAGCCCCTGCTGGAGCGCATCGCCCAGCTGCTGTCGCCCGGCTTTGTGTCGCTGGAGGTGATGGTCGTCCCCACCCAGATCGCGCAGAGCGATGTGGATGCCGGCAGCATCGTCGGCCTGGAGCACTACGGCAACCGCCTCTCCCCCTGGCAGCATTTGGTGCTCAATGCCATCACCTACTGCGCCGGCCAGATTCTGGCGGCTGGCTTTGCGCCCGAGCTGCGCTTGCGCATGAGCGGCAGCGCCAAGAACACCCAGCCCTTCTACAGCCTCATCAGCGGCGTGGAAGAGCTGCGCCGCGCGATGCTGCACCACAGCCCCAAGGCCGCCGATGTGGCCGAGGCCGAGGAGAGCGTGCGCCGCAGCCTGGACGACTGCCGCACCGCCGTCGCCTCCATCTACGAGCATTTTGAAGACAACGGCGTGTCGGTCGGCGTTGTGTTCCGCCTGCGCCAGCTGCGCATGCGCATTCTGCGGGTGCGGGAGCTGCTCGATTGCCTGCTGTCGGCCAACCCCAAGGTCATCACCGCCAAGCTGCTGGCCCACCTGGTCGCCGTGGGCCTGGAACGCCAAAGCATCCGTGCGCTGATTTCGTCCAACTCGTCCCTGCTGGCCTCCAAGGTGGCCGAGCGCAGTGCCGAAACCGGCGAGCACTACATTACCCGCGACAAGCGCGAATACGCACAGATGGCGCGCAAGGCGGCCGGTGGCGGCCTGGTGATGGCCTTCACCACCTTGATCAAGTTCGCGCTGCATGCGGTCGCCATCTCCGCCTTCTGGGGCGGCTTTATTGCCGGCATCAACTATGCGCTCAGCTTTGTGCTGATCCAGCTGCTGCACTTCACCGTCGCCACCAAGCAGCCGGCGATGACCGCCCCGGCCATGGCCGCCAAGCTCAAGGAATCGGGCGATACCGAGTCCGGCATTGCCTCCTTTGTCGACGAGGTCAGCTACCTGGTGCGCTCCCAGGTGGCCGCCGTGCTGGGCAATGTGTTCACCGTCTTCCCGATGGTGCTGCTGCTCACCTGGGGCTGGGCCCGTGCCACCGGCACACCGTTTATCGACCAGCATGAGGCCGAGCAGACCTTGCAATCGTTGACCTTGCTGGGCCCCTCGGTGTTCTATGCCGCGTTTACCGGCGTGCTGCTGTTCTCCTCCAGCATCATTGCCGGCTGGACGGAGAACTGGTTCGTGCTGCACCACATGGACTCTGCCATCCGCTACAACCCCGGCATCACCCGCTTTCTGGGCAAGGCGCGCGCAGCGCGTTGGGCCGGCTTTATGCGCCGCAACATATCGGGCTTTGCGTCCAATATCTCGCTGGGTTTCATGCTCGGCCTGATTCCGGTGCTGGCGCAGTTCTTTGGCCTGCCCATCGACATCCGCCATGTGACCCTGGCCGCCGGCCAGATCGCCGCGGCCGCCACCAGCATGGGGTTGGAGGTGCTGCACTACCACGGCTTCTGGCTTTGCGTGGTGGCGCTGCCTTTCCTTGGTGGTCTCAATATCCTCGTCAGCTTCTACCTGGCGTTCCGCCTGGCACTGCGCGCGCAAAACGTCAGCAATGTCGAGCGCTCGCATATCTACAAGGCGCTCATCAAGCGGGTGCTGACCCGGCCGCTGAGCTTTTTGCTGCCGCTGCGCCTGAACCGCGACGGCACGCCAGGAGGACGCTGACATGGCCCTGGGCGAGTTCGCACTGATTGCGCAGTATTTCAAACGCCCGGTGCAGCGGGCCGTGTTGGGTGTTGGTGATGACTGCGCCCTGCTCGCCCCCCGGCCCGGCATGCAGCTGGCCATCTCTACCGACATGCTGGTGCAGGGCCGCCACTTTTTTGCCGATGTGGACCCGCGCACCCTCGGCCACAAGGCGCTGGCCGTCAACCTCAGCGACCTGGCCGCTACCGGCGCGCAGCCACTGGCCTTCAGCTTGGCGCTGGCGCTGCCTTCCGTCGATGCACCCTGGCTGCAAGGCTTTTCTGAAGGCATGTTTGCCTTGGCCGATGCCCATGGCTGCGAGCTGGTGGGCGGCGACACCACCCAGGGCCCCTTGAACATCTGCATCACCGTGTTTGGCGAGGTGCCAGCCGGCCAGGCGCTGCTGCGCAGCGGCGCCCAGCCGGGCGACGATATCTACGTCAGCGGCCACCTGGGCGATGCCCGCCTGGCGCTGGAGGCACTGCTCGGCCACATCTACCTACCGCCAGCCGCGCTGGCCGCTGCCCGCCAGCGGCTGGAAAGCCCCAGCCCCCGCGTAGCGCTGGGCACCGCGCTGCGCGGCATTGCCAGCAGCGCGCTGGACCTGAGCGATGGTCTGGTCGGCGACCTGGGCCATATCCTGCAAGCCAGCGCGGTCGGCGCCGAGCTGCAGGCCGATGAGGTGATCGCACGCATGGCAGCTACCGCGGGCGGCCCCGGCGTCGCCCTCAGCCTGCCCCGCGATCTGCAACTGCAATGCTGCCTGGCAGGTGGCGATGACTACGAGCTCTGCTTTACCGCCGCTGCGCACCAGCGCGATGCCGTGCAACAGGCCAGCCGCGCGGCGCAAACGCCGGTGCATTGCGTAGGCCGCATCACGGCTGAACCCGGTCTGCGCGTGGTCGATGCGCAAGGCCAGGCCATGGCGCAGCGCTGGGCCTCGTTTGACCACTTCAGCGCCTGAGTCCGCCACGCCCGCCGGCCCTGCACAGCAGCGGCCTGCAGGCTTATGATGGCGGGCATGAGCGACACGCCGTTTTCGACCTCCGCGCCCAGCGCCGCAGCAGCCCCCCGCCGCGCCAACTGGGCCTTTATGCTGCGCAACCCCCTGCACTGGATGGCGCTGGGCTTTGGCTCCGGCTTGAGCCCCATCGCGCCCGGCACGGTCGGCACGCTCTGGGCCTGGGTGGCCTACCTGGTGCTGCAGCTGTGGCTAACGCCAGCGGCGATTGGCTGGGTGATTGCCGGCTCCATCGTGGTGGGCTGGTGGGCCTGCACCGCCACCGCGCGCAACCTGGGGGTGGCCGATCCCGGCGCCATCGTCTGGGATGAGGTGGTCGCTTTCTGGCTCATTCTCTGGCTGGTCATGCCCACCGGCTTCTGGGGCCAGCTGGGGGCCTTTGTGCTGTTCCGCTTTTTCGATGCCGTCAAACCCCAGCCGGTGCGCTGGGCGGACCGCTGCTTCAAAGGCTTTGGCTGGGGCGGCGGATGGGGCATCATCTGGGACGATCTGGTCGCCGCTTTCTGCACCTTGCTTGTCATCGCCATCGGGAGACATCTGCTATGAACGCCACCGCCGCCTTGCTGACCAAAGATGGGCTGCCCATCCCAGAAACCGTGGCCGAGCTGGCCCAGCACCTGGGCCAAAAAGGCTGGCTGATGGCCACCGCCGAAAGCTGCACCGGCGGCCTGATTGCAGGCGCCTGCACCGAGCGGCCCGGCTCCAGCCAGTGGCTGGACTGCGGCTTTGTCACCTATTCCAACCGCGCCAAATCCGCGATGCTGGATGTACCGGCGGCATTGATCGCCACCCATGGCGCCGTTAGCGAGCCGGTGGCCCGCGCGATGGCCCAGGGTGCCATTGCCCAGTCGCAGGCCCAGGTCAGCGTGGCCGTGACCGGTGTGGCCGGCCCCGATGGCGGCAGCGCCAGCAAGCCGGTGGGCACCGTCTGGTTTGCCTGGCAGGTGGCCGGCCAGCTGCACAGCGAAATGCAGCGTTTTGACGGCGACCGCCACGCCGTGCGCCAAGCCACCGTGCAGCATGCGCTGCGCCGCCTGCTGGCGCTGGTGCAGGGCGCAGCCGGGTAAGCGCTGTCCGACACCCACACTTTGTCTTCGCCGATGGAGGCCCGGCCACAGATGGCCGACACTGCAGTCATGGCAATCGGTTTGCCACGCCAATTTTGACTGACAGCCGATAAGGCCCAACGAGGAGAATTGAGATGAAAAGACTTGCAATCACCGCTGCATCCGTCGTGCTGGCCCTGAGCGGCCTCACCGCCTGCTCCAGCAATCCCACTAATGCCCAGATCGGCACCGGCGTCGGCGCCGTAGCCGGTGGTGTGTTGGGTGATGCCGTATTCGGCTCAACCTTGGGCACCATTGGCGGTGCTGCCGCAGGTGCCTATTTTGGTAACCAGGTCGGCGATAACATGGATGGCAACCGCCGCCGCCGTTAAGCACTCAATGTTGGGGGCCCAAGCGGCCTCCGCGTTTAGGCCGCTTACTGGCTCGCTGCCATCAGCAGCACCAGCACCAACAACACCGCCAACGCGGTAAACAGTATTTTTACCCAGCTATAGGGTTGCTCACCGGCTATCTGGCCGGTGTAGCCATTGGCAAGCACCTGGTAGCTTTTGCTGCCGTACGTATAGCCCACCAGCCAGACAGGTACCAGCACATGCTTGAAGCTGCGCCCCTGGTACTGGCGTTGCACCTGCAGGTTGCGGTAGGTGTCGCCAGGCACTTGGCGGGCGCACAGCGCTTCCACCTGCTGGTCCATATCCCCTTCGTTAATTTTGGCGGCTTTACCCAGATCGACCTGGTAGCGCTCCACGGTCCAGCCGCGCACAAACTCCGGTGAATAGGGTTTCAAATCGCTGCGCGTCGGGAAGGGCTCCACCTTGCGCAGCAGGCTGGCATGCACGCCTACCGTGCCCGGCACCAGCTCATCATCAAAGAAATGTTGCAGGCTGCCCGATGCGGGCTCCCAGCGCACCTGCCGTACCTGGCGCGTGCTGATGTTGCCATTCGCATCGCGGTACTGCTCGGTGGTGTAGTAATAAAAGCCGGCGTCTGCCCGCCACTGCGCCTGCACATGGGCATCAAAGGTCCAGTACGGTAGGTAGATGCCTTTCAGGGTATCGGTCAGCGCGGCATTCTTCAACTTGTTGGGCGCAAACCAGCGGCTGCCATACCATTTGCGGATCAGGTCGCGCACTTGGCCGTCGCTCACCTTGAAGGGCAGCAGGCTTTGGGGCGTGATCGCGTCGTTGCGCTCCTCATGCGCCTGGATGGCGGGCGAGCCGCAAAAATCGCAGCGCGATGCGACCCGGCCATCGACAAACACCGAAATCGCCCGGCAGTTCTGGCACTGGTACTCGCGCCGGGCATCGCCCCAGCCGCGCCCGCTGTGGGGGTTGGCCAGCGCGGCCGCCAGGTCCTGCTCGACGACATCGCCGCCCAACTGCTGTTGCTGCTCCTCGGTCCAGGGCACCTCCGTGCCGCAGTACGGGCATTTGAGCGACTGCGCCTTCGCATTCCACTCCAGATTGCCGCCGCATTCGGGGCATACATGCTTGGCCACCATCGAGGTCGGTGGCGGCGCAAAGGGATCAGCGGTGGGGGTGGGGGATGTCACAGTCAAACTCAGTGCCGGCGCAGAGCCGGTCTGCACCATGGGCGATCGATACAGGGGCCGAAACAGCGATGCATTCACCCGCCAACACGGGTGAATGCGCGGTCACCGCGCTTAGCCGCGCAGGAACTCGTTCAACGACTCCTGCGAGATGCGCCAGGCGCTGCCAATCTTGCGGCCCTTGAGGGCACCCGATTCCAGCTCAGTGACGACATCCTGCACCGTCACGCCCAGCGCCTGTGCGGCCTGCTCCGGCGTCAGCACCTGCACGCCGCCTGCAGCGGGGGCCACAGGCGCGGATTGCGCCGCCTGTGCCGCAGCGGGTGAGAAGGGGTCGCTGGCAGCGCCACCGGACGGCTGCTGCATGCCCTTCATCATCTCCTGCGCCATGCCAAAGCCCATCGCCATCGTCGCGGGGATGGTGGCCGCTGCCGCACCCTCGCCGCCATTGGCCATGGCCTGGCCCATCTGGTACTTCACATAGTCGTTGAGGTTGCCGATCGCGCTCATCGACGAGCGTTTGTCGATGGCCTGCTCCACCTCGGGCGGCACCGACACGTTTTCCAGCAGGAAGCTAGTGATCTCCAGGCCGTACTTGTCGGTGACGGCGGGGTTGATCAGCTGCAGCAGCGCATCGCCCATCTCGGTGTAGCGCTGGGCCACATCGAGCACGGGCACCTGGGCCTTGGCCAGCGCTTCGCTGAAGATGCTGACAATGCGCGAACGCATGGTGTCGGCAAACTCGTCGAGGCGGAAATTCTGGTCCGTGCCCGCCACTTCCTTGAGGAACTTGGCCGGCTCGACGATGCGGAAGTCATAGGTGCCGAAAGCGCGCAGGCGCACGACGCCAAAGTCCTTGTCGCGCATCATCACCGGGTTGGAGGTGCCCCATTTGTTGCCGGTGAAGAGGCGCGTGTTGACGTAGTAAACATCGCATTTGAACGGCGAGTTGAAGCCGTACTTCCAGCCGCGCAGGGTCGACAGAATCGGGATGTTCTGCGTCGTCAGCTGGTGGCGGCCGGGGCCGAACAGGTCGGCGAACTGGCCTTCGGAGACAAACTGCACCTGCTGCGATTCGCGCACGATCAGCTGGGCGCCGTTCTTGATTTCCTTGTCTTCATCCGGCCAGCGGTACGACAAGGTGTCGCGCGAGTCATCGGTCCACTCGATGATCTCGATCAGTTGCTTGGTGATGATATTCATGAGGTTCATCGGAGATCCTTGGCCAAAAGAGGATGAAAACCAGGCCATTCTAGAGCCACTGCCCGCTTGCGGCCATGTCAATCGGGGCCCGCACGGCAAAACAGCCGCAAAAGCGGCTGTTGTCAGAGGGAAGGCTCAAGACGCGCGATCAGGCACCGCAGCACTTCTTGAACTTCTTGCCGCTGCCGCAAGAGCAGGGGTCATTGCGGCCGGGCACCTCGCCCTTGACGATGGTGGCCTGGCGCGGACCCATGCTCTTCCAGATCTGGCGCAGGTCATACACCGCCCAGATGGCTTCGCCAAAGGTCTCCACACGCTCCTGGCTGGTGCTCGCGGGGCCGTTCTCGTCGTACATGCAGACGGTGGGGGTACCGGTGTCGTCCTCGGTCAGGGCCACCACCGATTCCAGCGCGTCATTCAGCCAGCGGGCGGCTTCCTTGTCGCGCGGTGCGGCCCATTCGTCTTCCCAGTTTTCCACCGCAAACATAAAGCCCAGCGCCCAGACCTGGCCGAACGACGGAATCTCTTGGCCGTCCAGCTCCTGGCGCTCTTCCTCGGGGAGGCTGGCAATGGCGCCGCGCATGTCCATGGCATCGGGCTGGAAGGTGTCGTCCTCTTCCAGGCTCTTCACATCGGCGTCGAGCTGGCCGGTTACCTCATTCCAGCGGATCTGCCAGAGTTCCAGAAAACGGTCTTGCTGCGCGCGGTCCTTGAAGGCCGGCAGCAGTGGCAGCTTGCCGTCGGCATCGCGCTCCAGCAGCTCGCCATCGCCCACCAGCATCGGCAGGTACTCTTCCACCGGCACCGCGCGGCGGGTGCAGACCAGCGCCGTCAGCACACCGTCGGCAAACTCCCACTGGGGAATCTCTTCGGCGCGGCTGCGCATGTCTTCCAGGATCTGGTCGATCTCGGTCAACTGGTCGTCATTCAATCCTTCGGGAATTTGGGGCTGGGTCATGGGAGCTCTCTCAATAGGGGGCCGCACAGCTCAAACCCCTGCGTGCTTGCAATGTCACCCGCGGCCCCTATGATGGGTCTGGTTTTGTAACAACAATGCAATAGGCAGACGGCCGCTGCGCCAGGCAGGGCCTGCAGTGTAGCGCCAGCTGGGCGCCTATGCTGCGGCCTGGGATTTGTGCGCCGCTCCGGCCGGCTTGACCTGCACAGTGCCCCCCATGAACCACCTCCACAAGCTTTTCCCCGTACGCTACACCGTCATGGTGCTGTGCATGCTCCTGCTGCTGGTCGGCATCGTCGCGCTGGTTATGCAAGGCAGCGCCTGGTGGTGGCTGGCCGTGCTGGCCGGCGCCACACTCAGCCTGCTGGGCCTGCGCGACCGCCGCCAGACGCGCCATGCCATCTTGCGCAACTACCCGGTGATCGGCCATATGCGCTTTTTTCTGGAGTTCATCCGCCCGGAAATGCGCCAGTACTTTATCGAAAGCGACACCGAGGCCCTGCCCTTCTCGCGCGCCCAGCGCTCGCTGGTCTACCAACGCGCCAAGGGCGATCCGGACAACCGCCCCTTTGGCACCCTGATCGATGTGGGCGCACGCGGCTACGAATGGATCAACCACTCGATGGCGCCCACCCGGCTGGACGGCCATGATTTCCGCGTCTGGATCGGTGGCTCGCCCGATGCGCCATCGCTGTCGGCCTCGCCCTGCACCCAGCCCTACCATGCCAGCGTCTTCAACATCTCGGCGATGAGCTTTGGCGCGCTGTCGGCCAATGCCATCCTGGCGCTGAACAAGGGCGCGCAGATCGGCGGCTTTGCCCATGACACCGGCGAAGGCTCGATCAGCCAGCACCACCGCGTGCATGGCGGCGACCTGATCTGGGAGGTGGCCTCGGGCTATTTTGGCTGCCGCAATGATGACGGCAGCTTCAGCGAAGAGCGCTACATCGCCAACGCCACCCAGCCCCAGGTCAAGATGATCGAGCTCAAGCTCAGCCAGGGCGCCAAGCCCGGCCATGGCGGCGTGCTGCCCGGCGCCAAGGTCACCCCCGAGATAGCGGCCGCGCGCGGTATTCCGGTGGGCATCGACTGCATCTCGCCGGCCCGGCACAGCGCCTTCTCCACGCCCGAGGAGATGATGCATTTCATCGCCCGGCTGCGCACACTCTCCGGTGGTAAGCCCACCGGCTTCAAGTTCTGCCTGGGCCACCCCTGGGAATGGTTTGCCATCGTCAAGGCCATGCTCAAGACCGGCATCACGCCGGATTTCATCGTGGTCGATGGTGCCGAAGGCGGCACTGGCGCAGCGCCGGTCGAGTTCACCGACCACGTCGGTGTGCCGCTGCAAGAAGGCCTGCTCTTGGTACACAACACCTTGATCGGTGTGAACCTGCGGGACCGCATCAAGCTGGGCGCCGCCGGCAAGGTCATCACCGCGTTTGACATCACCCGCATGATGGCGCTGGGCGCCGACTGGTGCAATGCCGGCCGGGGCTTCATGATGGCGCTGGGCTGCATCCAGGCCCAGACCTGCCACACCGGCAACTGCCCCACCGGGGTCACCACGCAAGATGGTGTGCGCCAGCAGGCGCTGGTCGTGCCCGACAAGGCGACGCGCGTGGCCCAGTTCCATAAAAGCACCCTGCATGCGCTGCAGGAGCTGGTGCAGGCCGCAGGCCTCAAGCACCCCTGCGAGCTCAATGCCCACCACATCGTGCGCCGCATCAGCGACACCGAGGTGCGCCTGCTGTCCAACCTGCTGCTGCAGGTGCGTCCCGGCGCCTTGCTCAACGATCTGGAACACCAGCACGATGTCTTCCGCACCTACTGGCCGCTGGCCAGCGCCGAGAGCTTCCAGCCGCTGGCGCAGCCCCATGTCAAACCCTCGGCCCCGGCCGACCACCAGGACATGGTGCCCCAGGCGGCGGGCGGGCGTTGAGCGGACGATAGATAATGCAAGGTTTTGACTTTTGCTGGAGTGGCCGCTACGGCGTGCGCCCCGCTTGCGCATGACCGATTCCGCTTCTTTTTCTCTGCCCCCTGCCCCCTCCGATGCGCTGCCGGGCGCCTTGCCGGACGAGCGCCCGGACTATGCCGCGTTTTTGCAGCAGCACCTGGCCAGCCAGGCCTTTAACGTCGTGCGCTATGAGCTGCCGGGTGAATCGGTCTGGCTGAAAAAAGCCGGCCCGGCGATTGCCGCCTGGCGCTACCGGGCCTTGGGCCTGCTCTCGCGCCTGCTGGATGTACCCGTGCTGCAGCCCGTCGTCAACCCCGGCGGGCAAGCCGCCATTGCGACGGAAGTGCGCCGCCTGCGCGATCTGCATGCAAGAGGCCTGCGCGTGCCGCTGGTGCTGGCCGATGCGCCCGAGGGCTTTCTGATGCGCCACCTGGGCCTGCCCGGCGGCAACACGCCATCGCTCAGCGACGAGATCGAAGCCGCCGCGCTGCAGGCCCCCGCCAACACCTTGCTGCTGTGGCAGCAGGGCTTTGCCGCGCTGCAACGCGTGCACGCCAGCGGTACCTGCCTGAGCCAGGCCTTTGCCCGCAACATGGTGCGCTGCCCCGATGGCGTCATCGGCTATATCGATTTTGAAGACGACCCGCTGGCGACTCTGCCGCCTGCGCTGTGCATCGTCAAAGATGCGCTGTGCTACGCCCATTCCACCGCGCTGTTCCTGCAAAATGCCGGCACCTTGGAGGCCGCACGCACCGATTGGCATGCCTGGCTGGCGCAGACCGATCCTGCCGTGCGCGCCGCGCTGGAGCGCACCGTGCAGCAGATGCGCTGGGTCGGCAAGCTGCCCAACCAACGCAAGCTGGGGCGTGATACCTTGCGCCTGCGGGCGATGGTCGGCCTGCTGCGTCCGCTGGACTGAAGCCTCTCGACCACGCAAAAAAATGGCCTGCATCAGCAGGCCATTGTGTTTGGAGCGAGGCCTTATCAGCCCTTGGCGGTATCCACCACCGGAACCTGCACGGGCACGTTCTCCAGCACCGGCTCATTGTTCAGCACCGCATTGAGCTTGGTGTAGTCCAGCGCGTTTTCCCAGCGCGACACCACCACGGTGGCCACAGCATTGCCGATGAAGTTGGTCAGCGAGCGGCATTCGGACATGAAACGGTCCACGCCCAGGATCAGCGCCATGCCGGCCACCGGCACTTCCGGCACCACGGCCAAGGTAGCAGCCAAGGTGATAAAGCCCGCGCCGGTCACGCCTGCAGCGCCCTTGGAGCTCAACATCGCCACCACCAGCAGCGCAATCTGGTGTCCCAGGGTCAGGTGGGTGTCGGTCGCCTGGGCGATGAACAGCGCAGCCAGGGTCATGTAGATATTGGTGCCATCCAGGTTGAAGGAGTAGCCGGTAGGAACCACCAGGCCCACCACGGACTTGCTGCAACCGGCTTTTTCCATCTTGCTCATCAGCGATGGCAGGGCCGATTCGGACGACGAGGTGCCCAGCACCAGCAGCAGCTCATCCTTGAGGTAGCGGATCAGCTTGAGCACCGAGAAACCACAGGCACGGGCCACGGCACCCAGAATCACCAGCACAAACAGCAGCGAGGTGATGTAGAAGGTGGCGACCAGCTCGGCCAGGTTCAGCAGCGAGCCCAGACCGAACTTGCCGATCGTGAAGGCCATCGCGCCAAAGGCGCCGATGGGAGCGAGCTTCATCACAATGTTGACCAACTTGAAGACGGGCTTGGTCAGCGATTCGAGCAGGTTGAGCACCGGCTTGCCGCTCTCACCCACCATGGCCAGCGAAACGCCAAACAGCACGGCCACCAGCAGCACTTGCAGAATGTTGTCGCCGACAAAGGGGCTGATCAGGGTCTTGGGGATGATGTCCATCACAAAACCGGTCAGGGTCATGTCATGCGACTTGGCCACATAGGAGCTGACTTCTTTCTGGTCCAGATCGGCCACATTGATGTGCATGCCGGCGCCCGGCTGCATCACATTGGCGACGATCAGGCCCACGATCAGCGCCAGGGTCGAGAAGGTCAGAAAGTACACCATGGCCTTGCCGAACACACGGCCCACGGTGCTCAGGTGCGTCATGTTCGCAATGCCGGTCACAATGGTCAGGAAAATCACCGGCGCGATGATCATCTTGATCAGCTTGATGAACGCATCGCCAAAGGGCTTCATCGCCGCACCATATTGGGGCTCGAAATGCCCCAACAAGACACCGATGGTGATGCCGATAATCACCTGGAAGTACAAAGTCCGGTAAAAAGGCGGTGCCTTGACGGGCACCTGGCTGGCGGTGGTATCGATCTGCATGGTGGGGCTCCAATATCTCGGCACCAACTCGGTGCGCTGAGGCGCGTTTGTATCCCAGCCCTTACAGATTGCCCATTAGACATTAGTATTAGGCCCCGCCTTCTCAGAGCTACGGAAAACCCAAACCCAGGGAAACTACCTAGGCATCCGTTACATGTTTCCGATCATTCCCCGCCGTTCCCTGCAATCTCTGTGGACCTTCTGCGCCGTGCTGCTCAGCACCGTGGCTGCCGCTGCGGGCGCCTGGCAGTGGATGCTGCAGCACAGCCTGGCCGAGGAAAACCTGCAGGCCCACCGCCAGCTGGGCCTGTATGCCCAGGCCATGGGCCAGCGGCTGGACCGCTACCGGGTGCTGCCCGATGTGCTGGCCCTCGATGCCGAGCTGCGCGAGGCGCTGAGCAGCCCGCAAAGCCCGGAGCAGGTGCGGCGCCTGAACCAGAAGCTCGAACAGGCCAATGGCGCCAGCCTGGCCTCCACCCTCACCTTGATCGATGCCCAGGGCGTGGCGCTGGCCGCCAGCAACTGGCGCACGCCGTCCAGCAATGTGGGCGAGGACTATAGCTTTCGGCCCTATGTGAAGCTGGCACTGGCCCAGGACAAGGGCAGCTTCTACGGCATCGGCATGACCACCGGCGAGGCCGGCTATTTCCTCTCGCGCGCCATCACCAGCGATGCCGGCGGCCAGCACCGGGTGCTGGGCCTGATTGCGATCAAGATCGTGCTGCTGGAGCTGGAGCGCGAATGGATCCAGAACCCCGACATCGTGCTGGCCAGCGATGCCAATGGCGTTGTGTTTCTGGCGAGCAACGAGGACTGGCGCTACCGCAAGCTCAAGACCATCGATGCCAGTGCGCAGCAGGAGATGGACCGCACCCAGCAGTACCGCAGCCAGCCGCTCAGAACCATGCGCTATACGCAGCTGCAACCGCTGGACGAAGGCGGCGCGCTGGTGCAGTGGCAGGACCCCGCCGTGGGCCGCAAGCTCTGGCAAAGCCTGGCCTTGCCCGACACCGGCTGGCAGCTGCACATCCTGCACGATGTGGACAACAGCGTCGCATCTGCCTGGTGGGCCGCTGCGGCGGCGGGGGGCAGTTGGCTCGCCTTGTCACTGCTGCTGCTGTATGCGCGCCAGCGCCAGCGCCTGTCTGCATTGCGCCAGCGCAGCCGCGAGGAGCTGGAAGCGCTTTTGAAGCAGCATGCGCAAGAGCTGCGCACCGCGCAGGACGGCGTCGTGGTCGCCGCCCACCAGGCCGGTGCCGGCCACAGCCCTAGCCTGGAACACCTGCCCCAGGGCGTGGTGGTGATCGATGCCGCGCTGAACCTGGTCGCCTGGAACTCGCGCTACCGGGAGCTGTTCCGGCTGCCGGCGGGCCTGTTGAAAGTGGGCATGTCCGTTGAGGAGCTGTACCGCTACAACGCACGCCGGGGCCTGCTGGGCTCGGGCGATATCGACGAGGCCATCGAGCGGCGCATGCAGTTTTTGCGCAGCGGCAAGCCCCATGCGCGCGAGAGCGAAAAGGCCGATGGCACCGTGCTGGAGATCCGTGGCAACCCCTTGCCCGATGGCGGCTTTGTGACTAGCTATGCCGACATCACCAGCTACAAGAATGCGGCACGGGAGCTGCGCTCCCTGGCCGACGCGCTGGAAAAACGCATTGCCGACCGCACCGAAGACCTGGCCCAGGCCAAGCGCGAGGCCGAGCAGGCCAACCGATACAAATCCAAGTTTGTGGCCGCCGCCGTACATGACCTGCTGCAGCCGCTGAATGCCGCGCGGGTGTTTGCGTCGCTGCTGCGCCAGCATGTACAGGGCGACAAAGCCTTGCAGCTGGCCAGCGATGTGGAAGGCGCGCTGGCCTCGCAGGACGACATCTTGAACAGCCTGCTCGATATCGCGCGCATGGAATCGGGCCAATTGGAGGTGAACCGCCGCGACTTTGCGCTGCAGCCCATGCTGGCCCAGCTGGGCAGCAGCCTGGGCGTGCTGGCCCAGGGCCATGGTTTGCAGCTGCAGCTCATCCCCTGCCGCGCGATGGTGCACAGCGACGAGGCGCTGCTGCGCCGCATCGTGCAGAACTTTCTGTCCAACGCCATCCGCTATACCCGCCAGGGCCGCATCGTGCTGGGCTGCCGCCGCGTGGGCAGCCATCTGCGCATTGAGGTGCATGACCAGGGCCCGGGCATTCCCGAGAGCCTGCACCGCGAGATTTTTGAAGAGTTCCGGCGGTTGGAGACTGGCCGCCAGCATGAGCGCGGCGCCGGCCTGGGGCTCGCCATTGTCGACCGCCTGGGGCGCCTGCTGCAGCACCCGATTGGGCTGCGCTCAAGCCTGGGCCGGGGCTCGGTGTTCTGGGTGGAGGTGCCGTTGAGCCAGGCCGCCCTGGCCCAGGAGTCAGCACGCCAGCCTGCCGAGGCAGCGCCTGCGGGTGGCAACCCTGCACCGCTGCAAGGCGCCAGCGCCTGGTGCATTGGTCAGGCCGCCATCACCACCGCAGCCCCACTGCTGCAGCGCTGGGGCTGCCAGGTGGCACCGCATGCCGATGCCGAAGCGGCCTTGGCGCAAGCGCAAAGCGGCCAGAGCCCTTGGCCGGCCTTTGTGGTGGTGGATGGGGTACATGCGACACCGGCGGCGATCCGTGCCTTGCTGGCCTGCGGGCCCAAGACGCCGGGCGTCGTCTGGCTCAGCAGGGATGCCGACCACCAGGATGCCGCCAGCCAGCAGGCCAGTGCCTGGGGTTGGGGGGTGCTGACGCAGCCTGCGCGGCCAGCCGCGCTGCGCGCGCTGGTCGGCCAGCTGCTGCTAAGAGCCGGTAACACGACCCAGCAAACCGAAGGTTTGCGGTTGAGACTAGGCGTCAAGCCGCAGGCAGTACAGTAGTACGACAAGGCTTGGCAACGACGTATCAAGGGTTGTGTTAGCGGCTCTAAGGCAGCGCTGAGTCGTCGGTGGGCATACCGCCATCCGCCTCCAGGTTGCGCACCAGCACGGCAACCTGGGTGCGGCTGTGGCAGCCGAGCTTTTTCAAGATGGCAGTCACATGCACCTTCACCGTGTGTTCGGTCACGCCCATCTCCTGCGCAATCTGCTTGTTGAGCAGGCCATCGGCCAGGTAGAGCAGGGTCTTGAACTGGTGGGGCGTCAGCTGTGCCAGGCGTGCGGCCAGCTCGGCATCTTCTTGCGACAGCTCAGCGGCCATCGACGGGAACACGGTATCGCCCTCCAGCACCGCCTCGATCGCTGCGGTGATCGCATCGGCCGCTGCAGCCTTGGAGATAAAGCCCGAGGCGCCAAACTGCTGGGCGCGGCGGATGATGCGCGGGTGGTCGTTGGACGAGATGACCACCACCGGCAGCTGCGGGTAGGCGCCGCGCACATGCAGCAGCGCCGAAAAACCATGCGTGCCCGGCATCGTCAGATCAAGCAGCACCAGCTCGATGCCGGGGTGGGCCGCCAGCGCTGCACTGAGCGAGCTGGCACTGGAGGCCTCCAGCACCTCAAAGGCGCCAAAGCGCCCCCGGATCACCTGCACCACGGCAGCGCGAAACAAGGGGTGGTCATCGGCAACAAGCAAGGCGGGAGGGGACATAGGCGATAGTCTGCCATGGCTGGGCTGTTTCCATGGAGCGCAGATCCCCCTAATCCCTCTAGCGCGCCGCTGTTTGTGCCTCAATCCATCGAGATTTTCGCCGCATCGACAATCGATTTCCAGTGCGCCGCATCGCGGGCCAGCAGCGGTTTAAACTCCGCAGGCGTTGAGCCCACGGGGATCAGGCCCATGTCCAGCAGGCGCTTGCTGATCTCGGGCATCTTGACGATGGCGGCCAGCTCATTGCCCAGCTTGTCCACAATCGGCTGCGGGGTGCTGGCGGGTACAAAGTAGCCAAACCAGCCATTGGCCTCAAAGCCGCTGTAGCCGGCCTCGGCCATGGTCGGCACATCGGGCAGTGCCGGGTGGCGCTGCGCGCCGGTCACCGCCAGGATGCTGACCTTGTCCGATTTGATATGCGGGTAGGCAGCAGCCGCATCGATAAAGGCCGACTCCAGCTGACCGCCCAGCATGGCCGCCATCTCGGGGCCCGAGCCCTGGTAGGGCACGTGGACCATGTCGATGCCGGCCTTGAGCTTGAGCTGCTCGCCATGCAGGTGCGACGAGGTGGCATTGCCGTAGGAGCCGTAGTTGAGCTTGCCCGGCTGGGCCTTGGCCTTGGCGACGAACTGCTGCAGGCTGGTGATGCCCGAACTGCGCGGCACAAACACCAGATCGGCCGACTTGACCGCCTGCGACACCGGCGCCAGATCGCTTAGCTGGTAAGGCACCTTTTTGTACAGCGCGGGGATCTGCACCAGCGCGGTGATGCCCAGCAGCACCGTGTAGCCATCGCCGGGCGCCTTGGCGACCAGGTCGTTGCCCATCATGCCGCTGGCGCCGGGCTTGTTGTCCACGATCACCGGCTGGCCCCAGCGCTGCGACAGCTGGGTGCCCATCAAGCGGGCAATGATGTCGGTGCCACCCCCTGCCGGGTAGGGCACCACCAGCCGGATGGGCTTGCTGGGGTAGTTGTCGGCGGCCAGGGCACTGCCGGTGGCAAGCACCAGGGCAGCGCAGGCGGCAGTGGTGAGTACACGGCCCAGGGCCGAGCGTCGGTTTTGCATGGTTTGTCTCCTATTGCTGGTTATGCCGCTGGCGCGCTCTGTGGCGTGCTCCGGGCGGTTGTCATGGTCAAAGCGTTCGGGCAATGATTTCCTTCATGATCTCGTCGCTGCCGCCGTAGATGCGGCCAATGCGGGCATCGGTCCAGGCCCGGCCGACCTGGTACTCGGTCATGTAGCCGTAGCCGCCGTGCAGCTGCAAAAATTCGTCGAGCAGCTTGTTCTGCAGCGCCGTGGCATTGAGCTTGACCATGGCCGCGCGGTCCGGTGTCAGGTCGCGCGTCAGGTGCAGGCGCATGCAGTCATCGACAAACACGCGCAGCATCGTCGCCTGGGCCTTGGCCTCGGCCAGCTTGAAGCGGGTGTTCTGGAAATCGAACACCGTCTGGCCAAAGGCCTTGCGCTCGCGGGTGTAGTCCACGGTCTTCTGCAAAAAGGCCTCGATCGACATGGCAGCCCGCACCGCCACCACCAGGCGCTCCTGCGCCAGCTCGTGCATGAGGTACTTGAAGCCCATGTTCTCTTCGCCCAGCAGGTTGTCTACCGGCACGCGCACGTTGTCAAAGAACAGCTCCGAGGTGTCCTGCGCCATCAGGCCGATCTTCTCCAGCTTGCGGCCTTTGGCAAAGCCGGGGGTGCCGTCTTCGACGACGATCAGCGACACGCCCTTGGCTCCCAGGTCGGGCGCCGTCTTGCAGACCACCACGACGATCTCGGCATTGATGCCATTGGTGATAAAGGTCTTGGCGCCATTGATCACATAGTGGTCGCCGTCGCGCTTGGCCGTCGTGCGCACCGATTTGAGATCGCTGCCCGCGCCGGGCTCGGTCATCGCAATCGCGCCAATCATCTCGCCCGCCGCCATCTTGGGGAGCCAGCGGTCCTTTTGCGCGGTATTGCCATAGGCATGGATATAGGGCGCAACGATGTCCGAGTGCAGCGGAAAGCCCAGGCCGCTGGCACCCGTGCGGGCAATCTCCTCGATCAGCACGGCGGCATGGCCAAAATCGCCGCCGCTGCCATAGGGCTCGGGCAGCATGGTGTTGAGCAGGCCCTCGCGGCCGGCCTTGCGCCAGACCTCCTTGGGGACGATGCCATCGCGCTCCCACTGCGCATGGAAGGGCACGATTTCCTTGTCAAAGAAATGGCGGACGGCGTCACGGAACTGCACATGGTCTTCGCGGAACACGCTGCGTTGGGTCAGGTCTTGCATGGTTGTCAGGGGTGAAATAAAGATAAATAAGTAAGGGGCATCAGCCCTGGGCGCCGCTGGTACTGCGCAGGCCAAAGCCCGCCTGCGGCGCCTCCTTGAATCGGTCCTTGAGCACACGGCGCAGCAGCTTGCCGGTCTCCAGCCGGGGCAGGCTGGGCTCGAACACCAGGCGCTGCGGCCGCTTGACCTTGGACAGACTGCCGGCTGCCTGGTCGACGATCGCGCGTGCCATCGCCTCGTCGGGCGCAAAGCCGGGCTTGAGCACCACGACGGCCAGGGTCTGCTCGCCAAAGTCCTCATCGGGCACGCCGACGACGGCGACTTCTTCCACCGCCGCATGCTGGGCCAGCGCGTTCTCGATTTCTTGCGGGTAGAGATTGACCCCGCCCGACAGAATCAGGTCGGCGCGCCGGTCGCTCAAAAACAAAAAGCCCTCGGCATCAACATGGCCGATATCGCCATAGGTGGCCCAGCCGCGCGCATCGATGGCCTCGCGCGTCTTACGCTCATCATTGAGGTACTGGAAAGCACCGCCGCCCGAGAAATAGACCCGGCCCACCTCCCCCACGCCCAGCTCCTCGCCCTCGTCGCCCACGATGTGCAGCTGACCGCTGATGGCCCGGCCGACCGAGCCCGGCCGCGCACGCCACTGGGCCGAGTCGATCAAGGTGGTGCCGCAGCCTTCGGAGCCAGCGTAGTACTCCAGCAAGATATCGCCCCACCAGTCCAGCATGCCCTGCTTGACGGCCACCGGGCAGGGCGCTGCTGCATGGATCGCCACGCGGTGGCTGTCCAGCCGGTAGCGGCGTTTGGTCTCGTCCGGCAGCCTGAGCAGGCGCCCCAGCATCGTCGGCACCCACTGGCTGTGGGTCACCTGGTAACGCTCGATCAGCGCCAGCGCCTGCTCGGGGTCAAAGCGGCTCATGATGATGGCCGAGCCGCCGACATCCAGGGTGCGCAGGCTGTAGCGCAACGGCGCTGCATGGTAAAGCGGCGCGGGCGAGAGGTAGACAGCATCGTTGTCAAACCGCATGCTGCGCATCCATGCTGCTACCTCGGGGTCGCGTTGCTGGCGGTAGGCCGGCGCCAGCAGCGGCTTCTTGATGCCCTTGGGCCGGCCGGTGGTGCCGCTGGAGTACAGCAGATCGCGACCCAGTGGGCGCGTGCTCAGGTCGATCTCTGCACCCAGGGGCACAGCGGCCAGCGCATCGGCCAAAGGCGCCACACCAGGCGTGTCGCCATCGACCGAATAGCAGGCCAGCGCCAGGCCCTGCACCGCCTCTTGCGCAGTCGGCCAGGTCTTGCTGGACACCAGCAGCATTTTGGCGCCGCTGTCCTGGGCGATATAGGCCACCTCGGCGGCGGTCAGGTGCGTGCTGATAACGGCGGCATACAGGCCGGCCAGCCGCGCGGCCAGCACCAGCTGCATGATTTCATAGCGGTTCTCCAGCAGCACCGCGATGGTCTCCTCGGCCTGCAGCCCCTGCTGGGCCAGCCACTGCGCCATCTGCTCTGCGCCCTGCGCTATCTCGCCTGCGGTGTAGCGCCGGCCGGTATCGGCCTGCGTCAAAACCACCCGCTCGGGCTGGGCCTGGGCCCAGCTGAAGAAGTTGTGCATCTCCTCGGTCTCCGTGGTGCACAGCCAATCGCAGCACGCAATCACCTGTGTTACAGCTTTACTCTAATTTTGAATCTTCCGTCTCGAATTTCGAGAGTTCAGGGACAGTATCTGGTGTTTGCTCTGAAATTTGCTGCGGGTAAATACCAGTAGGTATTCGGTTTTTTGAAACCTATCATTAATTTAATGATCCACAAGTCTCATTAAATGATGAAAACACCCGTCATAGTCGATGCCATCCGCAGCCCCATGGCCCGGGCCAAACCCGATGGCGCCCTGGCCGAACTCCACCCGGTGGACCTGCTCTCCCAAGTGCTGGAGCAGCTGGTCGCCCGCAACCAGCTCGACCCCGCCACCGTCGATGATGTGATCTGCGGCTGCGTCAGCCAGGCCGGCGAGCAGGCCGGCACCCCCGGGCGCCTGGCCTGGCTGGCCGCTGGCCTGCCCGCGCATGTGCCCTCCACCACCATCGACCGCAAATGCGGCTCCAGCCAGCAGGCGGTGCACTTTGCGGCGCAGGCCATCATGTCGGGCACGCAGGACATCGTCATCGCCTGCGGTGTCGAATCGATGAGCCGGGTGCCGATGGGCAGCTCGCGCATGGGCAAAAACACCACCGGCGCCCGCTTTGACGAGCGCCATGCCCCGGGCCTGGTGGGCCAGGGCGTGTCGGCTGACTTGGTGGCCGCCAAATGGGGCCTGTCGCGCAGCGATCTGGATGCCTATGCCGCCCGCTCGCACCAGCGCGCCCATGCGGCCCAAAGCAGCGGCGCGTTTGCGCGCGAGATCGTGCCCATCCGCAGCCCCCTCGGCCTCGTCAGCGCCGACGAGACCATCCGCGCCAGCACCACGCCCGAGAAGCTTGCCGGCCTCAAGGCCGTGTTCGAGAGTGAAGAACTCTCGGCCCGCTTTCCGCAGATCCAGTGGAGCACCACGGCCGGCAATGCCTCGCAGATGACCGATGGCGCCAGCGCCATGCTTATCATGAGCGAGGAGCGCGCACTGCAACTGGGCCTGCGCCCCCGCGCCCGCTTTGTGGCCTTTGATGTCGTCGGCGACGACCCGCTCTACATGCTGACCGCCCCCATCCCCGCTACCCAGCGCGTGCTGGCCAAGGCGCGCATGCAGCTGGGCGACATTGCGCACTACGAGATCAACGAGGCCTTTGCCTCGGTGCCACTGGCTTGGCAAAAAGAGCTGGGCGCCGATGGCGAGCGCCTGAACCCACGCGGCGGCGCGATTGCGCTGGGCCACCCGCTGGGTGCATCGGGCCTGCGGTTGATGACCACGATGCTGCATGCGCTGGAAGACAGCGGTGAGCGCTATGGCCTGCAGTCGATGTGCGAGGCGGGCGGTATGGCCAACGCCACGATTATTGAGGTGCTGCGCTAAGTGCCTCAGAGAGCCATCACAACGGCTCCATCGAATTGAACGTTTGAACTGACAAGGATTTTTGAGATGCAATTGACCCAAGGAATGACCGCCCTCGTGACCGGCGGCGTATCGGGGCTGGGCGAAGCCAGCGCCGTGGCCCTGCTGGAGCGCGGCCTGAACGTGGTGGCAGTGGATTTAAACGAAGAGCGCGGCGCGGCGATGGAAAAGCAGTACGCCGGCCAGCTGAAGTTCGTCAAGGCCGATGTGGCCGATGCCGAGCAGATGCAAAAGGCCGTGTCTGCTGCGCAGGCCTGGGGCCAGTTCCGTGCGCTGGTGCACTGCGCCGGCATCGGCGGCCCCGTGCGTTTGATCGAGAAAGACGGCAGCCCCGGCTCGCTGGAAAAGTACACGAACATCATCCGCATCAACCAGATCGGCACCTTCAACACCTTGCGCCTGTCGGCGGTGGCCATGGCGCAGAACGAGCCGCTGGAAGGCGAGCGCGGTGCCTGCGTGCTGACCGCCTCGGTGGCAGGCTACGAAGGCCAGATCGGCCAGATCCCCTATGCCTCGTCCAAGGCCGCCGTCATCGGCATGACCATCGTCGCCGCGCGCGACCTGGCCTCCAAGATGATCCGCGTCTGCACCATTGCCCCGGGCCTGTTTGACACCCCCATCCTCGCCAAACTGCCCGAGAACGTGCGCCAGTCGCTGGCCGCCTCGGTCCCCAACCCGGCGCGCCTGGGCCGCCCGCCCGAGTACGCGATGACGGCGCTGCACATTCTGGAGAACCCGATGCTGAACGGCGAAACCATCCGCCTCGACGGCGCCATCCGCATGCAACCGCGCTGAGCCGCACTGCCCTGCACCCAACAGTCTGTTGAAAGGTCCCCATGTCTGGCTCTGAAACCGCAGAACTCCTGGTCGAAACCCGTGGCCCAGTGCTCATCATGCAGCTCAACCGCCCTCATGCGCGCAATGCCGCCACCCTGGAGATGGCGGAGGCGATGGCCAGCGCGCTCGATGCACTGGACAGCCAGCAGGAGCTGCGGGTGGGCATCATCACCGGCGCAGGCGGCAGCTTTTGCGCCGGCATGGACCTGAAGGGCTTTTTGCAGGGCAAGCGCCCCAGCCTGCCGGGGCGCGGCTTTTGCGGGCTGACGATGCGGCCCCCTGCCAAGCCGCTGATCGCGGCGGTGGAAGGCTATGCACTGGCCGGTGGCTTTGAAGTGGCGCTCGCCTGCGACCTGATCGTGGCCGCTCGCGATGCCAAGTTCGGCCTGCCCGAAGTCAAGCGTGGCCTGGCCGCATCGGCCGGTGGCCTGCTGCGCCTGCCCAAACGCCTGCCCTACCACGTGGCGATGGAATGCATCCTCACCGGCGATATGTTTGGCGCCGAGCGCTTTGCCCAGCTGGGCCTGGTCAACCGCCTGACGGAGCCCGGCGGCGCGCTGGATGCCGCACTGGCACTGGCGCAAACCATTGCCGCCAATGGCCCGCTGGCTGTGGCCGCTAGCAAGCAGGTGGCTAGCCAGTCGGGCGAATGGCCGCTGGCGGAGATGTTTGACCGCCAGGCCGAGATCACCGCACCCGTCTTCAGCTCGCAGGATGCGCGCGAAGGCGCGGCCGCCTTTGCGGAAAAACGCCCACCGGTCTGGAAGGGTGCCTGAACCTAGACCGCCCGGAACTCTGAGTCGCACAGCCCTTAGACGCGCCATAGAAGCGCGCAACAGGAGACAAACCTATGCCACGTACCTACCTTCTCCGCCAGCCCCTGCGGGCCTTGGCGGCCCTGGCGCTGCTCGCCAGCGCGCTTAGCGCCCATGCCGAGGCCAACTGGCCGACCCGCACCATCACCTTGATCGTGCCCGGCGCGGCCGGCGGATCGACCGACATCCCCGCGCGCCTGCTGGCCCAAAAGCTGGGGCAGCGCCTGAGCCAGTCGGTGATCGTCGACAACAAACCCGGGGCCGGTGGCAGCCTGGGCGCCAGCCTGGTGGCGCGCGCCCAGCCCGATGGCTACACGGTATTGGTGGGCAACAGCGGCTCCAATGCGATCAACTACACGGCCTATAAAAAACTCAGCTACAAGCCCACGGACTTTGCCCCGCTGACGGACATGATCTCGTTCGCCAACGTGCTGGTGGTGCCCGCCAAGTCGCCAATCCTGAGCCTGGATGCGCTGGTGGCCGCTGCCAAAGCCCAGCCGGGCAAGCTGTCGTTTTCTTCGGCCGGTGTGGGCCAGACCACGCACCTGATGGGCGAGCTCTTCAAGGAACGCACGGGCACCGATGTGGTCCATATCCCCTACAAGGGATCGGCCCCCGGCACCATGGCCATCGTGACCGGCGAAACCCAGTTCATGTTTGACAACATGACCGCCTCGCTGGTCCACATCAAGGACGGCAAGCTGCGCCCCTTGGCCGTCACCGGCGACCAGCGCGAGCCCGATCTGCCCGAGGTGCCGACGATGACCGAGCTGGGCATGCGCAACTTCAACCAGGTCGGGTGGATGGGCTTTTTTGTGCCCGCCAAGACACCGCCTGAGGTGCAGAAAAAGCTGGCCGAGAACCTGCAGGCCGTGCTGCAGGACCCCGACATCATGCGCCGCTACCGCGAGCTGGGTGGCCGCCCCGGTGGCATGCCCCAAGCCGGTTTTGCCAAGCTGGTGGCCGATGACCAGCAGACCTGGGGCGCGCTGATCCAAAGCCAGCAGCTGCAGCTGGATTGAGGCGACGTGTTCATGCCAAAAATACCTCCCGCTTCCACACGCACCCCGCTGCCTTTCTACTGGCCCAAAGGCGTCTCGCGCGACCTGCGCGTGCCCCGCATCAGCCTGGATGACAACCTAACGGCTTCGGCCCAACGCTACCCGGACAAGGCCGCCATCATCTACGCAGGCGCCAGCAGCAGCTATGCCCAGCTGCTGGCCCAGGTGGAGGCGCTGGCCGGCTTCTTGCAGCAGCGCCTGCAACTGGCACCGGGCCAGCGTGTGCTGCTGCAAAGCCAGAACTGCCCGCAGTTTGTCATCGCCTGCTATGCCATCTACCGCGCCGGTGGCGTAGTGGTGCCGGTGAGCGCAATGACGACGGCCACGGAGCTGCGCTACTACGCCGACAACAGCGGCGCGCGTCTGGCCATCGTCGCCCAGGAGCTGCTGGCCAGTGCCCAGCCCTGTGTGGACGAGGGCCTGCTCGATGCGGTGCTGGTCCATGCCTACAGCGATGCGCTGCCCGCATCGCCGCCCGATGCCCTGCCCGAGGTGGTGACCGCCCCGCGTCTGCCATTGCCCGCCGGCCCCTACCATGGCTTTGCCGCAGCGCTGGCGCTGCAGCTGGCGCCCGGCCCGCGTGTGGCGCAGGCGGACATGCTGGCCACCATCCCCTACACCTCGGGCACCACCGGCCACCCCAAGGGCTGCATGCACAGCCACCATTCGGTGCTGGCGTCGCTCACCGGCTCGCGCCTGTGGCGCGGCTTCAATGACGACCTGGTGTTTCTGTCGGTGGCGCCGATGTTCCACATGCTGGGCACGCAGTACGGCATGAACATGCCCATTGCCGTGGGCGGCACGGTGGTAATGATGCCGCGCTGGGATGCACTGCTGGCAGCGACCTTGATCGAGCGCCACCAGGTCACCGCCTGGACGGCGCCGCCCAGCATGGTGATCGACCTGTTCAGCCAGGCCGCTGCGCATGGGCTGGACCTGTCGAGCCTGGCCATGCTGGCCGGCGGCGGCGCGGCCATGCCCGAGGCCGTGTCGCAGATGCTGGCCGAGCGCTATGGCCTGCACTACAGCGAAGGCTATGGCCTGACCGAGACCGCCGCCTTCTTGCACGCCAATCCGCCCGGCCACACCAAGCGCCAGTGCCTGGGCGTCCCCACCCAGGGCGTGCATTCGATGATCGTTGACCCCGAGACCCTGGAAGAGCTGCCCGCTGGCGAAGTGGGCGAGCTGGTCTCCAGCGGCGAACAGGTGATGCAGGGCTACTGGCGCAATGACGAGGCCAACCGCGAGGCCTTTTTTGAGCGCCATGGCCGGCGCTACTTTCGCACCGGTGACCTGGCCTCGGTGGACGAAGACGGCTACTACTTCATGCGCGACCGTCTCAAACGCATGATCAATGCCAACGGCTACAAGGTCTGGCCCGCCGAGGTGGAGAACATGCTCTACAGCCACCCGGCCGTGCTGGAGGCCTGCGTGATTGCCGTGCCCGACGCCAAGCGCGGCGAATCGGTCAAGGCGCTGCTGGTGCTGCGGCCCGGCGCGCAGGCGTCGGCGGACGAGATCATCGGCTGGAGCCGTGAACAGATGGCCGCCTACAAGGTGCCGCGCGCGGTGGACTTTCTCGCCGCGCTGCCCAAATCCGCCACCGGCAAGATCCAGTGGCGCGCACTGCAGGAGGCGGCGCAGCAAGCCGCTGCCTCCTCCCTTTCTTTGCATACGGAACACCCATGAGCTCTTTCTCCTTTCGCCACCAGCATGTGTTTGTCGCAGGCGGCAGCAGTGGCATCAACCTGGGCATTGCCAAGGCCTTCGCCCGCGCCGGCGCGCATGTCGTGGTCATGAGCCGCTCGGCCGACAAGGTGGCCCAGGCCGCCGCCGAGCTGGAGGCGCTGGGTGCCCAGGCCCTGGGCCTGAGCGCCGATGTGCGCGACCCCGATGCCGTGCAGGCCGCGCTGGCGCAGGCACATGCCCGCTTTGGCCCCATCGATGTGTTGGTCTCGGGCGCCGCAGGCAACTTTATTGCACCGGCCAAGGACCTGTCGCCCAATGGCTTTAAGACCGTTGTCGATATCGACCTCAATGGCAGCTTCCATGTGCTGCGCCTGGCCTACCCGATGCTGCGCAAGCCCGGCGCCAGCGTCATCAATATTTCGGCGCCGCAAGGCGTCAACCCCACCATGTACCAGGTCCATGCCTGCGCAGCTAAGGCCGGCATCGACATGATGACCAAGGTGCTGGCGCTGGAATGGGGCGAGGATGGCATCCGCGTCAACAGCATCTCGCCCGGCCCCATCGGCGATACCGAAGGCATGCGCCGCCTGGCGCCGACTGCCGATGCGCTGGAGCGCGCCGTCTCTACCGTGCCGCTGCTGCGCATGGGCAGTACTGACGATGTCGCCCACATGGCCCTGTTCCTGTCGTCCGAGCTGGCCAGCTATGTGACCGGCGCCATCATCCCCGTCGATGGCGGCTCCGCACTGCGCGGCGGGCGCGACATGCGAGCCTCCTATGTACCCCGGAGCGCCGCATGAGTCGCAACTACGAACGCATCATTTTTGAACGCCAGGACGGCGTGGCCACCCTGCGCTTTAACTACCCGGCCAAGCGCAATGCCTTTGACCCGCAGATGCGCGAGGAGATGGCAGAGGTGGTGCGCCTGGTGCAGACCGACGCCAGCCTGCGTGCGCTGGTGCTGACCGGCGAGGGCAGCCACTTCTGCTCAGGCGGTGACCTGGGCAATATTGCGGCATCGGGCCTGGACAATGCCGGCTGGCGCGCACGGCTGTCCAGCCTGCACCACTGGCTCAAGGACCTGATGCTGCTGGACAAACCGGTGATTGCGGCGGTGGACGGCGCGGCCTATGGCGCGGGCTTCAGCCTGGCTTTGGCGGCGGACTTCATCATTGCGTCAGACCGGGCGCGCTTTGCGATGTCCTTTATCCGCGTGGGTGTCGTGCCCGATTGCGCGGCCTTCTACACCTTGCCGCGTGTGGTGGGCGTGCAGCGCGCGCGGGAGCTGATGCTCTCGGGCCGCGAGGTCTCCGCGCAGGAGGCCTTGCAGCTGGGCATTGCCAGCGAACTGGTGGCCCCCGAGCAGTTGCAGGCACGGGCCCAGGCGATTGCGCACAGCTTTGTGGGTGCCTCGCCGGTGGCGCTGAGCTTGATCAAACGCTCGCTCGCGATGGCCGCCAACGACCTGCCCGCGCTGCTGGAGCAAGAGGCCAATGCCCAGGCGCTGGCGATGGGCACGGCCGAGCACCGCGACGCCGTGCAGGCCTTTTTGAACAAGCAGCCTGCGCCGTTCCAGTGGCCAGCAAAGGCCTGAAAAAACCGGTTTAGTCGCTGCTGGTGGTGCCGCGCTTTTTTGGCGGCTCCATCGCATTGCGGCGGCTCAGGCCCGCCCGCCCGGCCTTGCTCCAGTCATACAGCTCTCCATCGGGCGTGCGGCCGCCTTCCACTGCCGCTACCCCTAGTTGGCCGACCATGTCGCGCAGCTCGGACGACATCACCACATGCGCATGGCGCGGGTCCGCGCGCAAGCGCTGGCATTGCGCCAGCGCCTCACTCATCTGCTGGTCGCTATAGGCCAGGCACTGCGGCTGCCAGTTGGGCTGCTCGCCCTCGGCATCCTCGGCGTTGTTGCGCAGGTAAAAAACCACGATGCCCATCGGCAACTCCCTTGATCTGTGCCCGGCCAGGCGCTGCCCAGGCAGGGCAGCATTGTCGCACCCCGGCGCAGTCTGGCGCGCTCAACGGCGCCAGGCAGCGCTGCCATCCCCTGCGCTCACCTGCGCCAGTACGGCCTCGGTATGCGCTCCAGCGGCGCACATCTCGGGCGTGTCGTAGGCCTGGCCGTCAAAGCGCGGTGCGGGCGTCGCCTGCAACACGCCGCCTTGCTGGTGGTACACACCACGCGCCTGCATATGCGGGTGGGCGGCGGCCTCCAGCGGGCTCAGCACCGCGCCAAAGCAGACATCGCTGCCTTCAAAGACTTGCTGCCAATGCGCGCGCGGCTCGGTGATGAACAGTGCCTGGAGGCGCGCGCGGCGGCGCGGCCAAAAGGCCTTGTCCCATTGCGACTGGGGCGCGGCAAAGTCTGGGTCGTCCGCCAGGTCCAAGCTCTGCAGCAGCAGCGCATAGAACTGCGGCTCGATGCTGCCGATGGTGATGTGCTGGCCATCGGCGCAGACATAGGTGTCGTAGAACGGTGCGCTGTCGTGGATGCTTTCGCCACGCACATCGGCGACGATGCCGCGCTGGCGGGCGCTCAGCGCCAGGTTCAGCATATGGGCAGCGCCATCGACAATGGCAGCATCCACCACGCTGCCCTTGCCGCTGCTGCGCGCCTGGATCACGCCGGCGAGCAAGCCGGTCATCAGGTAGAGTGCGCCGCCGCCGATATCGCCGACCATCGCAAACGACGACACCGGCCGCGCATCGGCGGGGCTGCAGCCCCAGAGCGCGCCGGATACTGCGGCGTAGTTGTTGTCATGGCCGGCGCGCGGGGCCAGCGGGCCGGTTTGGCCCCATCCCGTCATGCGGCCGTAGACCAGCTTTGGGTTCAGCGCCTGGCACTCGGCCGGGCCTAGGCCCAGGCGCTCCATCACGCCGGGGCGCATGCCCTCGATCAGTACATCGGCATCGCGCACCAGGGCCAGCACCAGGGCCTTGCCCTCGGCGCTTTTCAGGTCGGCAAACACCGAGCGCTTGCCCCGGTTGAGCAGGTTGCCGGTAGGGGCGCTGCCCTTTTCCTCGCGCACGATGGAGATCACCTCGGCGCCCAGATCGGCCAGGTGCATGGCGCAGAAAGGGCCCGGGCCCAGGCCACCAATCTCCAGCACCTTGATGCCGTCCAATACTTTCATGCTTGTCTCCTGTGGTTGTTTTTTGTGCTGCGCTGCCCGCTCGGATCAGGACAGGCTGGAGGTGCCGATCAGGCCTTCGAGTGAGCGCACCAGGGTCACCAGGCGCGGGCCGATATCGGTCTCCAGCTCGCGGCTCTTGGGGTTGTAGGTAGGGACCGAGGCGCCAAACACCCAGCGCTCGCCATCGATGGGTTGCGACAGTGGCACCGCAATCGACAGAATCTCGCGGTGCAGATCGCCATGGCTGCGGCAAAAGCCGTGCAAGGCCAGGTCCTGGCGCGCATCGTCCAGGCGCTCGCGCAGCAGCGCAGCGCGCTCGGGCGCGCGGCCATCCAGCTCGTCCAGGTAGGCCTGGCGCTCGGCCTCGCTCTGGCCCAGCAGGTAGGCGCGGCCAGTCGCTGTGCGCACCAAAGATACCGCTACGCCGATCTCGGGGGTGAAGACCTTGTTGTCCATGCCATTGGCCAGCTCGGCCAGCACCAGGCGCCGGCCCTCGCCCACCGCCAGCTGGATCTGGCCGCCCATGTAGTTGGCCAGCTCCTGCATCTGCGGGCGGGCAAACTGCCGCACGGTCATGCGCGACAGCAGGGGCGATGCCAGGTTGAGCACCCCTATGCCCAGCACATACTTGGACAGGCGCTCCGAATAGCGCAGCAGGCCCAGCTCGCACAGGGTTTCGGTCAGGCGGAACAAGGTGGGCTTGGGCAAACCCGTCAGGTCCATCAGCTCTTTGCCACTGAGTTCTTGCTGCTTGTTGTTAAAGCACTGCAAAATACTGACGCCGCGCACCAAGGCGCTGACCAGTTTTCCATCCGCTTCAGAATTCATATTTCAGTATAAAAGTTACTTATTGCGAGACTCTTGTCTCGATTTATGAAATTCTAATCGGGATTGGCCTGATATTGGCAGCTTGTATTCCCCCTTGATGCCCCCAGCCGCCCAATGGCGGCAATCTGCAACACTCCCACCTGCCATGAGCCTGAACCAACACGGTCTGCCTACCCGCGTTCCCGCCATCGCCGCCATCGGCCAGCTGCTGGCGGACCGGCAATTGCCCGCGGCCGAGCGCCAGCAAGCACTGGATCTGCTGGTGCAAGACCATGCCGACTTGGACGAGGTGGAAAGCCAGGCCGCGCTGTGGGCCATTGCCCAGATGGGGCGCGATGCAGCGGCCTGCACAGCACTGCTGGCCTGCGCCGATACCTGGTTGCAAAGCGCAGAGATGGCGCAGCCGTTTTTGGATGGCTATGCCCAGGTCTGCGGCCACAGCATCGTGCCCGCTGCAGTGCCGGCCTTTGCCCAACTGCAGCAGCTGGCGCAGCACGATGCCGAACTGGCTGCGCGCCTGCCCACCTTTACGAAAGCGACCTGATGTCCCTGCTGACCACCACCGCCCTGTTTGTGCTGACGGCGATTGCCGAGATCGTGGGCTGCTACCTGCCTTATCTCTGGCTCAAGGACAAGGCACCAGCCTGGGTGCTGCTGCCCGCAGTGCTGGCGCTGCTAGCCTTTGTCTGGCTGCTGAGCCTGCACCCGACTGCATCGGGCCGGGTGTATGCCGCTTATGGCGGGGTCTATGTGACGACGGCGATTGCCTGGCTGTGGCTGGTCGATGGCATCCGCCCCAGCGGCTGGGACATCGCCGGCGTGGCGCTGTGCCTGGCGGGCATGGGCGTAATCATGGTGGGCGCGGCGCAGCGCTGAGCGCGCGCCCGGGTCCGCCAATTAAGCTTTATTGGCAGCGCGGCGGGCTTGCACCGCCTGCGCCAGCTGGGCCAGCACCGGCAGGGTCTGCTCCATGCTGATGCAGGCATCGGTGAGCGAGACGCCATAGGCCAGCGGCTGGCCTTCAACGATGTCCTGCCGACCTTCGTGGATATGGCTCTCGATCATCACGCCAGTGATGCGGCGGTCGCCGGCGGCCAGTTGCTGGGCCACATCGGCAGCCACATCGATCTGGCGCCGGTGCTGCTTGCTGCTGTTGGCATGCGACAGGTCGATCATCACCTGCTCGCGCAGGCCGCCTTTGGCCAGCACCTCGCAGGCGGCCTGCACATCGGCCGCGCTGTAGTTGGGCTGTTTGCCGCCGCGCAGGATGATGTGGCAGTCCTGGTTGCCCCGGGTCTCAAAAATGGCGCTCTGGCCCATCTTGGTCATGCCCATGAAAGCATGCTCGGACTGCGCGGCCAGGATGGCGTCACTGGCCACCTTGACGCCACCATCGGTGCCGTTCTTGAAGCCCACCGGGCAGGACAGGCCGCTGGCCAGCTGGCGGTGGCTCTGGCTCTCGGTCGTGCGGGCACCAATGGCGCCCCAGCTGACCAGGTCGCTGATGAATTGGGGCGACAGCAGGTCCAGAAACTCGGTGCCCGCCGGCAGGCCCAGCGCCAGAATATCCAGCAGCAGGCGGCGTGCCAGCTCCAGCCCCTCGTTGACGGCAAAGCTGCCATCCAAGTGCGGGTCGTTGATATAGCCCTTCCAGCCCACCGTCGTGCGCGGCTTCTCGAAGTAGACGCGCATCACCACCAGCAGGTCGTCCTTCAAGGCCTCGGCCTGCACCTTGAGCTGACGGGCATAGTCCATCGCCAGGTCATGGTCGTGGATGGAGCAAGGGCCGACCACGACGACCAGGCGGTCGTCCTGGCCATGCAGGATCTTGGAGATGGCCGCGCGGCTCGATTCCACCAGCTGGTAGGCCTCGTCGGTGATCGGCAGCCACTCCTCCAACAAGGCGGGCGTGATCAGCGGGCGCACCACCTTGATGCGCGTGTCATCGATGCGGGTTTTGTCAACCGTGGAAAGCCGGGACGGGGACTTGCGAGGCACGGTGCCTGCGGCAATGGAAGAATCGGTCATCCCGCTATTGTCGCAGGGCCTGCAAACACGTTCGCAGGCCTAAGGCATCGCAGGATCAGGAGGAAGACAGCTTCATCAGCACCAGACCGCTGACGATCAGCAAGGCTGCCACCACGCGCATTGGTGTCAGCGCCTCGCCCAGCACCGTGATGCCGACGATAAACGCGCCCACGGCGCCAATACCCGTCCAGATCGTGTAGGCCGTGCCCAGCGGCAGGCTGCGCATCGCGACCGACAGCAGGCCAAAGCTGGCAATCATCGCCACCAGGGTGATTGCGCTGTATTTGATGTTGGTGAAGCCATTCGACTGCTTCATCGTGAACGCCCAAACCACCTCCAGCACACCGGCAACCAGCAAATAAACCCAGGCCATATCGAACTCCTTAGAAAAATGGAATCTTGGAATGGCCAGGCCGTCCTGGCGGTGGTGCGCGCCGCTGCTGCAGCGCCATGCAGGGCCGTCCCTGCGCAATGGGGTTCATGATAGCGGCGGGGCCTGCATAGGGCCAAGCCTCCGCTGGATCGCCCGTAGGGCTGTGGGTGGTTGGCGCGCCACAGCGGGCAGCGCACTCAGGCCAGGGATTCGGCCTCGGCCTCGGCGGGCTCCAACTGCAGCAGATTGCCGACCGTAGCGCCGTAATAGGTAGCGACGCGCTTGCGCTGCTTGAGCACCGCCTTGTCCTTGCTCACCAGCAAGGCGCGGTGCTGGCTGGCCAGGTCCAGAAAATGCTGGTCGTCCGGGTCCGTGCAGGTAAAGCGGATCTTGGGGGCGGCATCAACATACTGCACAGCGGCATCAAACGCAGCCATCACGCCTTCAGGCGACTTGCCGTAGTAGCTGACGCGCGGGGCGATCTGGCTGTAGTGCAGCACCCGCTCCAATTCAATGCGCTGGGCCTCGTCGGCAATCCAGCGCAAGGCGCCCTGGGCTACCAGCGCACGGATCGGCGGAATATGCGGATCATCAAAGATCAGCATGTCGAGCACGACATTGGTGTCCAGCACCACAGGCCGGGGCAAGGGCCCGGCGTAGCCTTCATTGCAGGAAGGCCACTTGAGGACGACCTTCACGCAGCGCTGCCGGGCCCGGCCTCGCTGTGGCGTGGCTTGTGCGCGCCCTTGCTCATGTCAAAGCGGAACAAGCGGCATTCGATCGGGCCGTTCCACATGGGGGTGCGGCGCGACTCTTTGAGACGCATCTTGCCGGGCAGCTTCAAATCAGGGGTCAGCAGCCAGGCGCTCCAGCCGCTGTAGTTCTTCTTCCAGTGGCTGGCCAGCTGGTTGAAGAACTCGCCACCGTCTTCGGTCTGCGCCGTCTCGCGCCCTGCGCGCTCGACCTGGCCCATGCGATCTGCTGCATTGCGCCCGGCGGTACCGGCCGCAGCAATACGCTCGCCATAGGGTGGGTTGAGCAGCATCATGCCGGGCTGCTCGCTGGGCGGCATGCGCTGCAGCGCATCGCCGCCGCGCAGCTCAATCGTCTCGGCCACACCGGCACGCTCGGCATTGCGCTGGGCAAAGTCGACCATGCGGAAGGAGATGTCCGAGCCGTAGATGCCCACCGGACTCTGGGGCAGGATGCGGCGCTCGGCCTCGTCCAGCATCGCTTCCCAGACATGGCGCTGGAAGGGCACCAGCTTTTCAAACGCAAAGCGGCGCAGGATGCCGGCGGGAATCTTGCGCGCAATCTGGGCCGCCTCGATCAGCACCGTGCCGCTGCCGCAGCAGGGGTCGTACAGCGGCTGCGGGTCGTCGCCATGGGGGTCCCAGCCGCTGGCGGCAATCATTGCAGCCGCCAGGGTTTCCTTCAGCGGCGCATCGCCCTTGTCCTCGCGCCAGCCGCGCTTGAACAGCGCCTCGCCCGAGGTATCGATATAGATGGTGGCGCCATCGGTGGTCAGGTGCAGGTGCACGCGCACATCGGGGTGGTGCGTCTCCACGCTGGGGCGCACGCCATGGCGGCCTTCGCGGAAACGGTCGGCAATGGCATCCTTGACGCGCAGCGCCGCAAAGTTGAGGCTGGTCAGCGGGCTGTGCTGCGAGGTGACCTCGATCTTGAAGGTCTCCTTGGGCGAGAACCAGATCTCCCAGGCCACCTCGCTGGCGGCGCGGTAGAGGTCGTTCTCGTTGCGGTACATGCTATGCGACAGCTCAATCAGCACGCGCTGTGCCAGGCGGCTGTGCAGGTTCAGCAGCAGCGCATCGCGCCACATGCCGCGCAGCATGACGCCGCCGCGCGCAACCAGCAGGTCCTGCCCGCTGGCGCCGGTGATGGCATGGACTTCGTCCGCCAAAAGGCCCTCGACGCCGGCGGCGCAGGGCAAAAACAAATGCAGTTGGTTCATAAGCAGGGGGGCAAGCATACGCGCTTGCCCCATTGTCCGCGCAAGCGCATGGGAATGGCCGACTGTGCCAGCCGCATTCGTAGACGGGAACAGATAGCACTACGGTAACAAGGACCCGGCTGCTATAGTGCGACTCCAGAGCGGGCCGCCGCCCAGTGCGCCAGGCCCTCCACCCAGAATACCCAAGAAAGAATGCGAATGCCATACCTTGGAGCCGGCGTACACGTCATCATTGCGCTGTTTTTTGCGGTCCATGCGGTGCGCAGCGGCCAGAACAACTACTGGCTGTTTGTGCTGCTGGCCTTCCCCTTCCTCGGCAGCGTGGTGTATTTCTTCGCGATTTACCTACCCAACTCGCGCCTGCAGCGCCATGCGCGCAGCCTGGCGAGCAACGCCGTCAAGGCGCTGGACCCCACCCGCGAGGTGCGCGATGCCCAGGCCGCATATGACTACAGCCCCACCGCCCAGAACGAGATCCGCCTGGCCCAAGCCTTGTTGGCCAATGGCCAGGCCGAGCCGGCTTTCAGGCACTTTGAAGCCAGCATGAAGGGCCCGTTTGCGAATGACCTGGAAATCCGTTGGGGCGCCGCGCAGGCCGCCTACCAGGCCAGCCAGCCGCAGCAGGCGCTGCAGCAGCTGCGGGTGATTGCCCAGGCCGATGTGCATTTCCGGGCCGAGGCCGTGGGCCTGCTGGTGGCCAAGGCCTATGCACAGTTGGGCGACCAGGAAATGGCCCGCAAGAGCTTTGATTTTGCGCGCCAGCACTCGGGCAGCTTTGATGTGATGGCCGAGTACGCCATCTGGGCCGCTGGCCAGGGCGACTGGCAGACCGCCAACGCACTGCAGGCCGAGCTGAACAAGGCGATGACCCCCTGGAGCGGCCAGCAGCGCCAGCTCAACCGCGAGATGCTGCAGCGCCTGAAAACCGCCTTCGCCACCCAGCCCAAATAAGCGCGCTGCCATCGGACGGATGCAATAGGCCTGCTGGCAGCAGGCCATCCAACCGCCCCGCAGGCCTTGCAGCGCGCCAGTTTGCGCTTGCGCAGACAGCCGCCGCAGCTAAAATCGCTGTCTATGGCAAAAATCATCGTTCTGGCCCTGGTGCTGCTTTTCTTTGGCTGCGGCCTCTATATGCACCTGCGCGGCAAGGTTCGGCACAAGCTGCTGCGCCAGCTGTTCGACCACTCCACTTTCACGGCGCCGTTCAATGTGTTCATGCTGATGTTCAGCAAGGTGCCGCGCACGCCCTACCTGCCCACCAGCACCTTCCCCGACCTGGCGCCCTTGCAAGCCAACTGGCGCGAGATCCGCGAAGAAGCCATCGGCCTGCAGAAGGCGATGCAGATCAAGGCAGCGGCCAACAACGACGATGCGGGCTTCAACTCCTTCTTCAAGACCGGCTGGAAGCGCTTCTACCTGAAGTGGTACGGCCAGGCCCACCCGTCGGCGATGGAGCTCTGCCCCAAGACCAGCGCACTGGTGCAATCGATCCCCGGCATCAAGGCCGCCATGTTTGCTGAGCTGCCGCCCGGCGCCAAGCTCAACCTTCACCGCGATCCCTATGCCGGCTCGCTGCGCTACCACCTGGCCGTTCTGGCGCCCAATGACGACCGCTGCATGATCGAAGTCGATGGCACGCCCTACAGCTGGCGCGAGGGCGAAGGCGTGATTTTTGACGAGACCTTTATGCATTGGGCCGAGAACCGGTCCGAGGGCAACCGCATCGTGCTGTTCTGCGATGTCGAGCGCCCCATGACCAATGGCTTTGCGCAGTGGCTCAACCGCTGGCTGGGCACGCATGTGGTGGCTGCTGCCAGCTCGCCCAACAACGAAGGCGATCCGCGCGGCTTTATCAGCCGCATCTTCAAGGTGTCGTTCTACATGGGCCAGTACCGCCGCCGCTTCAAGGCCTGGAACAAGACGGCCTACAAGCTGACCAAGTTCGGCCTGATGCTGGCCGTGCTGGCCTTGTTTATCTGGTGGCTCTGGCCCAAGTAAACTGGCGCCGTCTCAACGCAAAAACCGCAGTTCAACGAACTGCGGTTTTTTTATGCGCTGGGCCTTGAGCCCGCTGCGCCAACAACGCCTACAGCGCCTTGCGCAAACTGGCGGGCGGGATGCGCATTGCTTCACGGTATTTGGCCACCGTGCGGCGCGCGCATTCAATGCCCTGGGCCTGCAGCAGATCGGCGATTTTTGCGTCCGACAGCGGCTTCTTGGCGCTTTCCTCGTCCAGCAGTTGCTTGATCAGCGCCTTGACGGCGGTACTGGAGGCGCTGCCGCCGGTCTCGGTACCCAGGCCTGAGCCAAAGAAGTACTTCAGCTCAAAGGTACCCTGCGGCGTGGCCATGTACTTGGCGGTGGTCACGCGGCTGATGGTGGACTCGTGCAAACCCAGCTCATCGGCGATCTCGCGCAGCACCATGGGGCGCATGGCCAGCTCGCCATGCACAAAGAAATTGCGCTGCCGCTCCACAATGGCCTGCGACACGCGCAAGATGGTGTCAAAGCGCTGCTGGATGTTCTTGATGAACCAGCGCGCCTCCTGCAGGCGCTGCTGCAAGGCGCCATGGCCTTCGCTGCCCTTGTGGCTGCGCAAGGCATTGGCATAGACATCCTGCACGCGCAGGCGCGGCATCACTTCGGCATTGAGCTGCACGCTGAAGCCGGGCACCGGCAAACCGCGCTCATTGCTGGGGCGCACGATGACATCGGGAATGATGGCATTGCGGTCCACATCCGCATAGGGGCGGCCGGGCCGGGGCTCCAACTTGGCGATCAAGACCAGCGCGCTGCGCACTGCCGCTTCGTTGCAGCCTGTCAGCTGCATCAGCTTGCGCACATCGCGGCGCGCCAGCAGATCGAGTGATTCCTGGCAGACCAGCAAAGCCGTTTCCAGCGCCAGTGCATCGGCCTCGGGGGTGTCCGAGCCTTCTTCATCCAGCAGGCGTTGCCGCGCCTTGATCTGCAGCTGCATGCACTCAGACAGGTTGCGTGCACCCACCCCAAGGGGTTCCAGGCTTTGCAGCAAGCGCAGCGCGACCGTGAGGTGGTGGAGCAGCGCTTCATAGCGCTCGGGGTCGCTGGCATCGCCAAAGCTTTGCGCCAGCTCGGCCAAGGTCTCTTCCAGATAGCCGTCGTCGTTCAGCGATTCGATCAAGAAATAGAGTGCGGCCTGGCCCTCCTGGCACAAACGCAGTGACAGCGCCTGGCGGTGCAGCACATCCTGCAGGCTCAGGTGCTCGGAACGCCGGTCGGACAGCGGCGCTTCATCGTCGTCATCGCCCGAGCCCGCACTGGAGCGCGCGGGCAGGTCGCCCCCCCACTCTTCCCAGTCCGAGGCCGAGTCGCCGGAAGCGGCTTCCGCATCAACGCCCGTTTCCTTGCCCGCGCCAAAATCCAAAGGCAGGTCGGAAGGACCCGCCTCGAAATCGCTCGCGCTGCTGGTGTCGGTGCTGGCAGTGGTCTCGGTGGCTTTGTCGCCCACAGCGGCGGTCTCGGTGCCCTCGCTGGTGTCTTGGGCCGGTGCTTCCGCCCGTTCCGAATCAACAGCGTCATCGCCTTCGCGTTCCAGAAACGGGTTTTCATCGAGCATTTGCTCGACTTCCTGCGTCAGCTCTTGGGTGGACAGCTGCAGCAGACGGATGGACTGCTGCAATTGCGGCGTGAGGGTCAGGCTCTGCGATACACGCAGTGACAGCGAAGGCATCATGGCAGCGCCTCCGTGCCGACCACGGCAGATGGCATCCGACAAGCCCCAGCGGCCCGGCGGCGCAAGGCGGTATCTTGGCTGGCACGCCCGCCCGGGCGTGCGGCGTCACATACGGAAGTGCTCACCCAGATAGACCCTCCGCACCTCGGCGTTCTCCACAATCTCTTGCGGCGTGCCTGCGGCCAGCACCTTGCCATCGCTGATGATGCAGGCGTGGTCACAGATGCCCAGGGTTTCGCGCACATTGTGGTCGGTGATTAGCACGCCGATGCCGCGCTCTTTCAGGAAGGCGACAATGCGCTGGATCTCGATCACCGCAATCGGGTCGATACCGGCAAAGGGCTCGTCGAGCAGGATGAAACGGGGCTGGGTCGCCAGCGCGCGGGCGATCTCGACCCGGCGGCGCTCGCCACCGGACAGCGCCACGGAGGGCGACTCGCGCAGGTGCTCGACGCGCAGCTCCTGCAGCAGCGCGGTGAGCTGGCGCTCGACCTCGGCGCGCGACAGCGACTTGCCATGCTCGTCCTTTTGCAGCTCCAGCACGGCGCGCACATTGTCCTGCACGCTGAGCTTGCGGAAGATCGATGCCTCCTGCGGCAGGTAGGACAGGCCCAGCTGCGAGCGCTGGTGGATCGGCATATCGGCGACCGACTGGCCATCGATGCGGATGTCTCCGCCATCGCTGCGCACCAGGCCCACGATCATGTAGAACGAGGTGGTTTTGCCAGCACCATTGGGGCCGAGCAAACCCACCACTTCGCCTTTGCGCACCGACAGCGACACATCCTTGACCACCTTGCGGCTGCCATAGGACTTCTCCAGGTGCAACACCTCCAGCTGGCTGCGGTGGTCGCTGTTGGCGACCCGGGCATTGACGGAAATGGTCGAGGAGTTCTCTGCCACGGTTACTTGGCTCCGTCGTTCAGTTGGGTGCTGGGGCGCAAGGGGGTCTTGTCGTCCGCTGCGGGCTTGGCCGGGGTGCTGGCCTTGTCGTCCGCCTTGGGCGTCAGGATCACGCGCACGCGGCCGTTTTTCGCAGCGCCGGGCTTGGGATCGCTGGCTTGCGCGCCTTTCTGGCCGACCACGGTAAAGGTGTCGGTCAGGTTGTTGTAGGTGATCAGCGGGCCACTGACCTGGTCGGTCAAGGTGGTCTCGCGGTAGCGGCGCAGCTCGCCACGGCGCTCAAAATGCACGGTGTCATCGCGACCGTTGTAGGTGATGACCTCACCTTCGCCTTCAACGAACTCGTCGGGCGCGCCCGGTGCCGAGTCCCGCTTTTGGCGGAAGAACGCCAGCTTGCCCGGAGCAGCAGTCACCACGCCATGCTGGAAGCCGTCGCGGTCCTGGCTGACGGTCAACTGCGCACCGCGAATGATGATGGTGCCCTTGGTCACCACCACATTGCCGGTAAACACGCTGGTTTGCTTCAGTTCATCGTGGCGGCCATCGTCCGCCTCGATGTTCATGGGCTTGGTACGGTCGGCACGCTCAGCATGCGACAGCAGCGGCAAGGCCAGCATGGCCGCCACCAACAAGGAGTTAAAAATACGGTGTCTCATAAAGGCATGAATCTTGCTCTGCCCCATTGTAGCCATGCTGGAGCGTTGAACCGTTTTAAGCACAAAAAAGCCCGCCAGGGCGGGCTTCACCTAGGTGTCGCGTAAGTTCGCTCAGCCTTGTGTCGCCAGGAACTCGACCACTTGCAGCACATTGCCCATCGAGCCGGCACGGGTGCCGTCGGTGTAGTACTTGCCGGCCACGCCCAAGGATGGCACACCTTCGACGCCGTAGGATTCTTGCAGCTGGGTGGCCTTGCGCACTTGGCCCGCCACGCTGAAGGAATTGTAGGCCTCTTTGAACTTGGCGAGGTTCACGCCATTCTTGTCCATCCAGGCGAAGATCTCGTCGTCCTTGTTCAGGCGTTGGCGCTCCACATGGATCGCGCGGAAGACCTTGACATGCACTTCAGGGATCAGGCCCATGGACTCCAGCGCAAAGTAGATTTTTTGCTGGGGCACAAAGGTGTTGTTGAAGGCAACCGGCACGCGGCGGATCTGCAGGTTCTTGGGCGCTGTCTTGGCCCAGGCTTCAAACTGCGGCTCGAAGGCATTGCAGTGGGGGCAGCTGTACCAGAAGAACTCGATGACTTCTACCTTGCCAGCAGGCGCGTCAGGGGTGACGGGCTTGGCCAGCTTGATGTAGTCCTTGCCTTCCTTGAACTTGGCTTGCGCGTTGGCGCCAGTGGCAAAAGGCAGGCTCAGTGCGGAAGCGGCCGTAGCGGAAGCCGCCAGGGTAGAAAAATCACGACGTTTCATGTGTTGTTAACTCCAGTGACAAGTTGCGGTTAGGAGTGCCCTGCACCGCCAAAAGTTCAACGCTGTACGCGAACGATTTGCGCATCCACGCCAGCGCCATCGAGCTTGCCTTTGAGGCCGTCGGCATCATCGCGCTTGTTGAATGGGCCTACGCGCACCCGGTATACCGTGCGGCCATTAACTTCGCGCTCGCTGACGCGGGCTTCCCAGCCCATCATCGCCAGCTTGGCGCGCTGTGCATCGCCATCGGTCTGGGAGCGGAAGGCACCCGCTTGCACAAAGTACTGGAAGCCGTCAGTGCCATCGGCACTGCGCGACTTGGCCAAGTCTCCGAGCGGATCCGCACCCTGGCCGGCCTTGGGGTCAAGCTTGGCGACCTGGGTCTTGTCCGTGGGCTTGTCGGTGGCCTTGGCCGCATCGGGCAGCACCACCTCAGGCTTGGCAGGTTTGTTCTCGACGGGCGGGCTGGTGTTGTCGGCCACATTGCGAGGCGGCTCAGGCACCACCACGCCTTGCGCAGCCGGTGCTGCAGCGGCTGGCGCACGCGCGGGGTTCTTGCCGTAGAGCGGCGAGTTCGGGTCCCAGTTCTGGTTGCGCTGGGCCTCGGCCTTGTCCTTGGCATCGCCCTTGGCGCCACCTTTGTTGACAAACGGCACCGGCACATTGGTGACGTAGACCGCCACGGCCAAGGCCGCGCCCACGCCCACCAGCAGCCCCAGGATCAGGCCCAGAATGGTTCCACCACGTTGATGTCGTCGCATTGCAGTTATTACCTTTGTTCGCAAAATCACATGCGCTCCGGTGCGCTCACACCCAGCACCGCCAGGCCATTGCGCAGCACCTGGGCGACCGCCGCCACGAGGGCCAGACGGGCCAATTTGGTGGCTTCGTCATCCACCAGGATACGTTCTGCATCATAGTAGCTGTGGTAGGCCGAGGCCAGATCACGCAGGTAGAACGTAACATCGTGCGGCGCATTGCCGTCGGCGGCGTTGGTCAGCATCTCGGGGTACTGGGCCAGCATCTGCATCAGTGCCTGGGCCTGCGGGCCCTGCAGCGCGCTCAGATCGACACCGGACAGCACCGGCAGGCCAGCGCCGCCCTGCTCTTGCCAGCCACGCAGCACCGAGCAGATGCGCGCATGGGCGTACTGCACGTAGAACACCGGGTTGTCGTTGTTCTGGGCCACGGCCAGATCGACGTCGAAGGTGTACTCGGTATCGGGCTTGCGCGACAGCAGGAAGAAGCGTACGGCATCCTTGCTGGTCCACTCGATCAGGTCGCGCAAGGTCACATAGCTGCCGGCGCGCTTGCTGATCTTGACCTCTTCGCCACCGCGCACCACGCGCACCATGGTGTGCAGCACGTAATCCGGGTAGCCCTTGGGAATGCCGACATTCACGGCCTGGAGGCCGGCGCGCACGCGGGCAATGGTGCCGTGGTGGTCGGTGCCCTGGATGTTGACCGCCTTGCCGTAGCCACGCAGAAACTTCTGCGTGTGGTAGGCCACATCGGGCAAAAAGTAGGTATAGGTGCCGTCGGACTTGCGCATCACGCGGTCCTTGTCGTCACCAAAGTCGGTGGTGCGCAGCCACAGCGCGCCATCTTGCTCATAGGTGTGGCCGCTGGCGATCAGGCGCTTGACGGTCTCATCCACATGGCCGTTCTGGTACAGGCTCGATTCGAGGTAGTACTCGTCGAACTTGAGGTTGAAGGCCTGCAGGTCCTTGTCCTGCTCGTTGCGCAGGTAGGCGACCGCAAAGTTGCGGATGTTGTCGTAGTCTTCGACATCGCCATTGGCGGTGAACGCACGGTCATCGGCCTCGATGGTCTGCTTGGCCAGGAAGGCCTGGGCGATGTCACCGATGTAGTCGCCGTTGTAGAAGTTCTTGGCCAGCGGGTTCTCGCTGTCGGTGGGCCAGCAGTCGTCACCGGGCTTGAAGCCTTTGGCGCGCAGCTGGGTGCTCTTGGTCAAGGTGTCGATCTGCACACCCGCGTCGTTGTAGTAGAACTCGCGGTGCACGGCCCAGCCCTGGCTGGCGTAGAGGCTGCAGATGGCATCGCCCAGCGCGGCCTGGCGGCCGTGGCCCACATGCAGCGGGCCGGTGGGGTTGGCCGAGACAAATTCAACGATGATTTTCTCGTCGCGCGGGGCCTGCATGCCAAAGCGCTCGCCCTGGGCCAGCACTTCTTGCACCACCTGCTGCTTGGCAGCGGGCTTGAGGCGCAGGTTCAAAAAGCCAGGGCCGGCGATCTCGATCGCATCCACCCATTGCACAAAGGCGGGGGCGGCTTCCAGCGCGGCCTTGAGCTGCTCGCCCAGCGCGCGGGGATTGGCCTTGAGCGGCTTGGCCAGCTGCATCGCAGCGGTCACGGCAAAGTCACCGTGCGCGGCCACCTTGGGGGTTTCAAAGGCCGCGCGGCTACCGGCGCCAGGCGACAACTTATCGAGCTCGGCAGCAAGCACTGCGAGCAAATCTTTTTTGACTTGCAACATATTTGAAACTTAGACGAAGCAGTTACCGGCGCTGGGCCGGTTTACCAGCCCCGGGCATAAAACACGGCGACGGCGGCGATCACGGGAATCAGATGGGCTTGCCACATGACCCATTTGCGCGTGGCGCGCACCTCGGCGTCCCCAGGCAAAGCGCCATTGTCGCGCAATTGCCGTAACCAGCGGCGGAACACGGCTGTCGGCTTGAAGGACAGCAGCACGCCGACGACGACCAGGGTCATCTTCAGGTGAAACAGCGGCTGGCTGACATACCAGGTGACGCCCTTGGCGCCCAGAAACAGGCGCATCAGGCCGGTGGCCAGCACTGCCACCGCCGCAAAGGCGTAGACCAGATCAAGGCGCGCCAAGCGCTGCACCACGGCCGCGTTCATCCATTCAGAACGGCACAAGGCCGCCTGGCTGGACAGAAAAACCACCATGGTCAACAGCGCCAGCAAATGCAGGCAAGACAAAACGGCTTCCAAGGTCATCGTGAGACTCCATTTTTTTTCCAGAAATCGGCGCGCTCGTACTGCTGCTTGACGAAATCGATCCACAGGCGCACCCGCAGCGGCAGGTGCTTGCGCTGCTGAAACATCACATAGATGCCATTGGGCGGTGCGGCAAAGTCCTCCAACACCTCCACCAGTCGGCCGGCGGCAATCTCAGCCTCGACCTCCCAGGTGCTGCGCCAGGCAATGCCCCAACCTTGCTGGCACCAGTCGTGCAGGACCTGGCCGTCCGAGCAGTCGAGCGGGCCGCCGGGCTTGAGATAGACCACCTCGCTGCTGCCCGCTGCCGCCGGCATGCGAAAAGCCCAGCCCCGCGTCTGCGAGGCCTCACTGGACAAGGTCAGGCAGTCATGCTGACTTAGCTCGCTGGGGTGGCGGGGAATGCCGCGCCGGCGCAGGTACTCGGGCGTGGCCACGCAGAGGCGCCGGTTGTCCGCCACGCGCACACTCACCAGCGATGAATCGGGCAGGTCGCCCACGCGGATGGCGCAGTCATAGCCCTCGCCGGCCAGGTCCACCAGGCGGTCGCTCAGGTTCAGCGAGATCGTGACCTCGGGGTGGCGTGCATGGTAGAGCGGCAGCAGCGGCGCCACATGGCGGCGCCCAAAACCGGCCGGAGCGGTGACCCGCAAATGCCCGGTGGCCTTGATGCCGCCGGCGCTGACGCTGGCCTCGACACTGGCCAGTTCAGCCAGCAGGCGCTGGCAGTCTTCCAAAAAGGCGGTGCCCTCATACGTCAAGGTCAGCTTGCGGGTGGTGCGCACCAATAGCTTGACGCCCAGCCGCTCTTCCAGCGCATCGAGTCGGCGGCCCATGATGGCCGGGGCCACGCCTTCGGCCTTCGCTGCAGCGGTCAGGCTGCCACGCGAGGCGATGGCGACAAATGATTCAAGCTGCTTGAGGCGATCCATACCAGAACACAAAAAATACGCAAAGCCCGCTGGCCGCCGCATCTGCGACGCGCTGGCTGGGCAACGGCCTATTATCATCGGGGCACCCGCCGGGCCAGCGCTGGAAAGCGCACATCCCGCTGCGGCATCCTTGACAGCCGCTCTTTTTCTGCGACTCCGCTTCCATGCCGCCTGCTTCTACGCCGCCTTCCAGCTCTTCATCGAGTGCCGACGCGCTCTGGTTTGCACCCGCCCAACTGCTGCGCCTGTTTGGCAGCAGCCCCGTTGCGATGGCCTACTGGGGCCATGACCAACGCCTGCGCTTGGCCACCCCGCAATGGTGCGAATGGTTTGGTGTGCCCACCAACGGCATCGTCGGCCAGTTGCTGGATGAGGCCTTGCCGGCCGATTTTGCCCAGCAGCACCAAGTCATCCTGCAGGCCGCCAGCCAAGGCCAGCGCCAGCAATTCGACACGCGCAAAACCGATGCCCATGGCCAGGTCGCCTGGCGCCGCATCAGCCTGTCGCCGCACTTCTGGCCGGGCACTGGGGGCAGCAAGACCGCCCAAGGCACCCTGATGTTGATGCAGGACTGCAGCGCCGAATACGCCAACGCAGCCCAGGCCGATGCGCTGCGCGCGCAACTGGCCGCACTCTCGTCCAGCGATCTGGAACGCACCGAAGAAAAGAGCGAGCTGCTCAAACTGCGCACCTTGCTGGACTGGCGCACGGCCATGCTGGCCGAGCACAGCGAGATGCTGCAGCTGCTGTCGCACGAGATCCGGCAGCCGCTGAACAATGCATCGGCAGCGATGCAGGCGACCATGTCGGCGATTGCCGACCTGCAATTGAGCCAGACCACACCGGCCACCAAGGCCTTGCTGCGCGCCGAGCATGTGCTGCAGCAAGTCATCGGCACTCTCGACAACACCCTGGCCGCCGGCACCATTCTGGCCGCCGGCGGGCGCGCGGGCGCCTCCTCCGATACCGATCTGCCCACCCTGGTCAACCTGGTGCTGCACGACATCGCCGCCGATGCCCGGCCCCGCATCCAGGTGGTCTGGGATGCCGAGGCCCGCACGGTGCAGTTGCACCCGGCCCTCATGCGCTTGACGATTCGCAACCTGCTCAACAACGCGCTCAACTATGCGCCCGCAGACAGCCCGGTGCTGCTGCGCCTGGCCGATACGGACGACCCGCTGGCGCTGATCATTGAAGTGATCGACGAAGGCCCAGGCATTCCGGACAGCCTGCGGCCACGCCTGTTCGAGAAAGGCACGCGGGGTAGCGAACACCGCCACCGGTCGGGGGCAGGCCTGGGCCTGTTCATCGTGCGCTCGGTGGTGCAGTTGCACCAGGGCACGGTGCAGGCCTTGCCGCGCCAGCCAAACGGCACCATCATGCGTATAGAGTTGCCCCAAGGGCTGGACGATTGACCAGCCAGGCTATGCCTAGCGGCTGCAGAAGTTGGCACCGCGCTTCTCAGGCCTTTTCACTGACTGCTTTTTTCACGGATTCACCATGCTTCCCGCCACGCTCGCCCTGGTCGACGATGACCCCGAATACAGCGAATTTCTGGCCCAGCACTTGCGCAACCAGGGTGTTCAGGTACAGGTTTACAGCGACAGCAGCGACCTGCTGGCCGACATCGAGCCCTACCGCTTTGACTTCTATGTGCTTGATTTGATGCTGCCTGGCGTCAACGGGACCGAGCTGCTGCGCATTCTGCGCAAACGCAGCCAGGCCGGTGTGCTGATCGTCTCAGGCCGGCTGGGCCCCGAGGTGTTTGCCGAGGTCATCAATGCCGGTGCCGACATGTACCTGACCAAGCCCGTGACCTTTGAGCAGGTGGAGCTGGCGGTGCGCGCCGTGCACCGCCGCATCATGACCACCGCCCAGGTTGCCACGGCCTGGAAGCTCGACGGCCACCGCAGCCTGCTGTTAACGCCCGATGGCCAGAGCGTCGATCTAAGCCCCACCGACATGATGCTGATGCAGTGTTTTCTAAAAGCCCAGGGCGCCGTCGTGGGCCGCGACCAGATCCGCGAGCTGCTGGGTTACCCCACGGCCAGCGACTCCGACAACAGCCTGCACGCCACCATCTACCGCCTGCGCCGCCGGATTGAAAAGGCCACGCCGCTGGCGGTGCCGCTGCAATCCCAGCAAAAGGTGGGCTACCAGTTCCGCGCGCCGCTGGTGTCGGCCTGATACGCCGCTGGGGCCACATGCGCCGTCCTTGGCTTTTTTGGGCGTAAAAAAACGGGCCCCGCAGGCCCGTTCGTGGATTGCACTGCTGCGCAATCACATGCTCATGTTCGATTCCACATCGGCCACCTTGCGGCGGGCCAGCGCCAGGTTGGAGCGGGATTTGTCCAGCACGTAATAGACAAAGATGCCGGACAGACGCTGCGATGGGCGGATGAGGTGGTACTGCTTGCCCAAGGTGATGAGGATGTCGTCGATGGTGTCGTTCAGGCCCAGGGCCTTCATCGTCTTCATCTTGGCGCGCACCACCTCAGTGTTGCCGGCCGCTGCCAGCTCCATGTCCACGCCAGTACCGATGCTGCCCAGCATCATGCCGCTGCTGTAGTCCACCACGGCCGCGCACAAGGCGCCGTCCATCGTCATCAAGTCGTTCAAGCTGTCGTTCAGATTTGCCATAACCACTCCAATCTATGTGATCTAGATCAACCACTATTACCTTATGAAGGTATAGATGATTCTAATAAGTCACTTCTGATCGGCGCAATCATTCCCTGCATCCCGCTGTCACTCAGGCTGGGGGCGGGACGCAGGAATCTGATATTTAGATAGCAAACATGCAATAGCTGGCTTGCTTCTGACCAGAGAAACCACAGACAACAACAAGGCCCATGAATCGTAACAAAGCGTATGTTATTTGCGACGACCACGGTGCATGGCAGTGCTGGCAGATGACGCCAGCCCGGCCTTACATGGTCATTGCGCTTTCGACGTCGGTCACCTTGCGGCGTGCCAGCGCCAGGTTGGCGCGCTTGTTGTCCAGCACGTAGTACACAAAGATGCCGGCCAGGCGCGAGCAAGGACGGATGATGTGGTACTGCTTGCCCAAGGTGATGAGGATGTCGTCGATATTCTCGTTCAGGCCCAGGGCCTTGATGGTCTTCATCTTGGCGCGCACCACTTCGGTGTTACCGGCAGCTGCCAGCTCCATGTCCACGCCGGTGCCAGCGCTGGCCAGCATCATGCCGCTGTTGTAGTCCACAACTGCTGCGCACAGGGCGCCTTCCAGAGACATCAGATCATTCAAGCTGTCGGTCAAATTCGCCATGGAACACTCCTGAGATAGGCTGAGGCACGCGAGAAATTACTGCCACCAGATGAAAATGATTGTATCTGATCATTTCTGATTTTCATCAAGCTTTGCGCGCTTTTTCTGACGGGCTGCTACTTTTCGGCAACAGCTGTGCTATGAGCGGGGCGCGCTGTGCGGCATGCAGGCCAGCAGCCTTTCCTGGGCAGCATCTATATATGGATGATCGATCAGCTCATGCGATCTATCGAAGCAGAAACAAGCCATTCAGCCGCCAACAGGCTTTGATTACATCCATAAAAGTCATAGTTCAATGTGTTTTTAATGGATTGATTGCTGTGGTGGGTATGGAATAAAGTGTGCTGATGGGTGCTGTAGCACCCTTGAGCTTGTTAAGTATTGAAAGGTAGACACCATGACTGAACGCACCACCGTCCACGGCCTGCAAGTGGCCAACGCCCTGTACAACTTTGTCAACACCGATGTACTGCCCGGCACTGGCGTGGAGCCTGCTGCGTTCTGGCAGGGCTTTAATGCCCTCGTCCAAGACCTGGCGCCCAAAAACGCAGCGTTGCTGGCCGAGCGTGACCGCCTGCAAACAGAGCTGGACAGCTGGCACAAAGCCCACCCTGGCCCGATCGCCGACATGCCCGCCTACCGCGCGTTTCTGACCCAGATCGGCTACCTAGTTGAACAGCCCCAAGACGTGAAGGCCAGCACCGAGAACGTGGACTGCGAGCTGGCCGTGCAAGCCGGCCCGCAGCTGGTGGTGCCCATCCTCAACGCCCGCTACGCACTGAATGCGGCCAATGCCCGCTGGGGCTCGCTGTATGACGCGCTCTACGGCACCGATGTGATCAGCGAAGACGGCGGTGCAGAAAAGGGGAAAGGCTACAACCCCGTGCGCGGAGCCAAGGTCGTCGCTTATGCGCGCCAGTTTTTGGACCAGGCTGCGCCGCTGGCCCAGGGTTCGCATGCGGATGCCACCAGCTACACGGTTGAAGGCGGCAAGCTGGTCGTGTCCCTCAAGGACGGTAGCAAGACCGGCCTGCAGGATGCCGCCAAGTTTGTCGGCTACCAGGGCGATGCGGCAGCGCCCAGCTCGGTGCTGCTGAAGAACAACGGCATCCATATCGACATCATCATCAACAAGGCCACGCTCATTGGCAGCAGCGATGCCGCCGGCGTCTCCGACGTAGTGGTGGAAGCGGCGCTGTCGACCATTCTCGACTTGGAAGACTCAGTCGCCGCCGTGGATGCCGAAGACAAGGTCAACGGCTACGCCAACTGGCTGGGCATTCTCAAGGGCAGCCTGACCGAGTCCTTCGACAAGGGCGGCAAGACGGTGACCCGTGGCCTGAACGCCGACCGCGAATATACGGCAGCCAATGGCGACCAGCTCAAGCTCCATGGCCGCTCGCTGATGTTCCTGCGCAATGTCGGCCACCTGATGACCAATCCGGCCATCCTCTGGGGCGCCGACAAGAAAGAGATCCCTGAAGGCATCATGGACGCCGTGGTGACCACGGCGATCGCGATGCATGACCTGCAAGCCAAGGGCGCCAACGGCATCCGCAACAGCCGCACCGGCAGTGTCTATATCGTCAAGCCCAAGATGCATGGCCCCGCCGAAGCGGCTTTTGCCGATGAGCTGTTTGGCCGCGTCGAGCAAATGCTGGGCCTGCCTGCCAACACCGTCAAGCTGGGCATCATGGACGAAGAGCGCCGCACCACGGTGAACTTGAAGGCCGCCATTGCCGCAGCCCCTGCGCGCGTGGCCTTCATCAACACCGGCTTCCTGGACCGCACCGGCGACGAAATGCACACCGCCATGTATGCCGGCCCGATGGTGCGCAAGGCTGACATGAAGACCTGCGCCTGGCTGCCGGCTTATGAAAAGAGCAATGTGCTGGTGGGCCTGACCATGGGCCTGCGCGGCCGCGCCCAGATCGGCAAGGGCATGTGGGCCATGCCCGACCTGATGCAAGCCATGCTGGAGCAGAAGATTGCCCAGCCCAAGGCGGGCGCCAACACCGCCTGGGTGCCCTCTCCCACCGGCGCCACCCTGCATGCGCTGCACTACCACCAGGTCAATGTGGCCGAGGTGCAAAAAGAGCTGGAAAAGACCAGCGCCGACACCGAGCGCGACAACCTGCTCAACGCCATCCTGCAAGTACCTGTGGCCACCAACACGAACTGGAGCGACGCCGAGAAGCAGCAGGAAGTGGACAACAACGTGCAGGGCATCCTCGGCTATGTCGTGCGCTGGATCGACCAGGGCGTGGGCTGCTCCAAGGTGCCCGACATCCACAACGTAGGCCTGATGGAAGACCGCGCCACCCTGCGCATCTCCAGCCAGCACATCGCCAACTGGCTGCAGCACGGCATCGTGACCGAAGCGATGGTGCGCGACAGCTTTGCCCGCATGGCCAAGGTGGTCGATGGCCAGAACGCTGGCGACGCCGCCTATAAGAGCCTGGCAGCCCACCCACAGGGCGCCGCCTTCCAGGCCGCACTGGACCTGGTCTTCAAGGGCAAGGAACAGCCCTCGGGCTATACCGAACCCCTGCTGCACGCCTGGCGCCTGAAGGTCAAAGCCGGCGCCTAAAGACCGCCGAACCCGGGCACGCCCCGGCAGTCCCTGCTACCAGGGAATCGCAGCTGACAGCCCCCTCACGCAGGGGGCTGTTTTTTTGCAAAAGCCCAGCCCCCAGCAGACCTTGGCATCGACAGGCCTCAGGCCAAGCACTACGATGCGCGCATGGTGCAAATAAAATTCATTCGCAATGGCGGCTGGCTGTCCGGCCTGTTGGGCATGGCCTTGCTGGCCGGTTGCGCGAGCCCGCCGCCCACAACGGTATCCCCGGCCAACGCCGAGTTCGACCTGTCCGCCACGGCAGGCTCCAAAGCACCCGATGTGCTGCTATTGGGCGAGCAGCATGATGCCGCCGCGCACCAGCAGTGGCAGCAGGCCACGGTGGCGCGCTGGGCCGCGCAACAGCAACTGGCCGCTGTCGTACTGGAGATGGCCGACGCAGGCCACAGCACCCAGGGCCTGGCCCCCAGCGCCAGCGAAGCCCAAGTGCAGCAGGCGCTGGCCTGGAATGACAAAGGCTGGCCTTGGCGCCACTACGGCCCGGCGGTGATGACAGCGGTGCAGGCGGGTGTGCCCGTGCTGGGCGGCAACCTGCCACGCGCGCAGATGCGTGAGGTAATGCAGCAAACCCGCTGGGACAGCCACCTGCCCGCCACCGCATGGCAGCGCCAGTTGGATGCGATTGCCGACGGACACTGCGGCCTGTTGCCCGCCAGCCAGTTGGCCCCGATGGCACGCATCCAGCTCGCCAAGGACGAAAGCATGGCCAAGACCGCTGCCTCCCAGCTGCAGCAGGGCAAGACAGTGCTGCTGATCGCCGGCCGCGGCCATGTGCTGCGCAGCATCGGTATCCCCACCTGGCTGCCTGCGGGCACCCGCTCGGTGGTAGCGATTGGCCAGGCCGGCGACCAGGCCCAGGCGGATGCCACCGACCGCGACTGGGTACACAGCACCCCGGCGCTGCCGGCCCAGGACCACTGTGCGGCGCTGCGCGAGAAGTGGAAAAAGTAAGGTTTCAGGTCACCGGAGCCGGGTTGAATAGCACCAGCGCATTGTGCAGCTGCCATTCCTCGGCCCAGGTCTTCTTGCGGCCGCTGGCCACCTCCAGCATCAGCTGGAACATCTCCCAGCCGATGTCCTCGATGCTCGCCTCGCCATCGGCAATGCGCCCGGCGTTCACATCCATCAGGTCATGCCAGCGGCGTGCCAGATCGCTGCGTGTGGCCACCTTGATCACAGGCACCTGCGCCAGCCCATACGGCGTGCCGCGCCCGGTGGTGAACACATGCAGGTTCATGCCGGCGGCCAGTTGCAGGGTGCCGCAGATAAAGTCGCTCGCGGGCGTGGCGGCATAGACCAGGCCGCGCTCAATGCCGCGCTCGGCCAGCCTCTGGCCGGGTGACAGCACGCCGGTAATCGGCGCCGTGCCGCTCTTGATGATCGAGCCCATGGCCTTTTCCACAATGTTAGACAGGCCGCCCTTCTTGTTGCCCGGCGTGGTGTTGGCGCTGCGGTCCACCTTGCCCTTGTCCAGGTAGGCGTCGTACCAGGCCATCTCGTCGATCATCGCCTGCGCCACCTCGGGGCTGGAGGCGCGGGAGGTCAGCTGGTCGATGCCATCGCGCACCTCGGTCACTTCGCTGAACATCACCGTGGCACCGGCGCGCACCAGCAGATCAGTGCAAAAGCCGACGGCCGGGTTGGCGGTGACGCCGCTGAAGGCATCGCTGCCGCCGCACTGCACGCCTACCACCAAGGCACTGGCTGGCACGGTCTCGCGGCGGCGCTGGTTCAGCCGTGCCAGGTGGGCCTCGGCCCGCGTCATGATGGATTGCACCATCGACATAAAGCCCACATGCGCTTCGTCCTGCAGGCAGACCACATCGAGCGCGGGTGCGCGCTCATCGGTGATGGGGAAGGAGCCCGGCGGCAGCAGGCGCTCGGGCTGCAGCTTTTCGCAGCCCAGACTGACGACCATCACCTCACCGCCAAAGTTCGGGTTGTGGCTGATATTGCGCAAGGTGCGCTGCGGTATCTCGGCGCCCACCGCATCGATGGCCACGCCGCAGCCATAGCTGTGCTCCAGCCCGACGACATCGTCGACCTGCGGGTAGCGGGGCAGCAGCTCGGCCTTGATGCGGCGCACCGCAAAATCCAGCACGCCTGCCACGCACTGCACCGTGGTGGTGATGGCCAGAATATTGCGGGTGCCCACCGTGCCATCGGCATTGCGGTAGCCCTCAAAGGTATAGCCCTCCAGCGGCGGCAGATCGGGGGCTGGCACGGTGGCGATCGGCAGGCCTTCGAGCGAGCGGGCTTCGGGCATCTGCAGCAGGCGCTCATGCACCCAGCTGCCTGCTGCAATGGCCTGGCGCGCATAGCCGATCACCACGTTGTAGCGGCGCACGGCCTCGCCTTCTGCCAGGTCCACCAAGGCGACCTTGTGGGCCTGCGGCACCGCCTCGACCAGGCGCAGGCCTGAAGGCAACACCGTGCCGGCGGGCAGACCGCCGTCATTGGCGATGATCGCGACGTTGTCCGCCGCATGCATGGAAATCGAAAGTGGGGTCGTTGTGGCTTGTGTCATATCCATTACTCTCTGGCGCGGGGCACCAGCAGCTTAACGTGCTGGTGCAACCCGGCCGCGCGGCCCTGTCAGGCACAGGGCCGGCTGCTCACGGTCAATCCGCCTTGATGCCGGCGGCCTGGATCACCTGCGCCCATTTGGCCACCTCGGCCTTCTGGAACTCGGCCAGCTCGGCCGGCGTCATTGTCGACGGCTGCATGCCAAAGGCCTTCAGGCGCGTCTGCACTTCGGGCGTGGCGACGATCTTCATGATCTCGGCATGCAGGCGGTCCACCACGGCCTTGGGCGTGCCCGCTGGCGCAAACACGGCCTGCCAGGAGCCCATGTCAAAGCCCTTTTCGCCGGCCTCGGCAATGGTTGGCACATCGGGCAGGGATTCCAGGCGCTTGGAGCTGGTCACCGCAATCGGGCGCAGCTTGCCGGCCTGGATATGCGGGCCCACCACCAGGGCGGTATCAAACATCATGTCGACCTGGCCGCCCATGACATCCTGCACCGCAGGGCCGCTGCCCTTGTAGGGCACATGGGTGAACTTGACCCCCGTCTGGTAGGCCAGCAGCTCCAGCGCCATGTGGTTGGAGGTGCCGCTACCGGGCGATGCCGAGGTCAGCCCGCCGCTCGATGCCTTGGCCTTGCTGCCGGCCATCACATCGGCCAAGGTCTTGTAGGGGCTGGAGGCCGGCACCACCAGCACCAGCGGGCCCGAGCCCAGCATGGCGACCGGCGTGAAGGACTTGACCGGGTCGTAGTCGAGCTTGGAGTAGAGGCTGACATTGATCGCATGCGAGCTGATGGTGCCGCCCAGGATGGTGTAGCCATCAGGCGTTGCGCGCGCCGCCAGTGCCGAGCCCACGCTGCCACCCGCCCCGCCCTTGTTCTCGATGATCATCGGCGTGCCCAGCGCCTTGCCCAGCGGCTGGGCAATCACGCGCGCCAGGGTATCGGTGTTGCCGCCGGGCGGAAACGGCACCATGTAGGTGATGGATTTGCCGGTGGGCCAGCTGCTTTGCGCCAGCACGGAGGTGCTGGCCAGGCCGCTGCCCAGCAGCAAGGCGCTGGCTGCGAGGGAGCTTTGGATCAGGGTTCTGCGTTGCATGGATGTCTCCTTGGTTTGTAATCGTCGAAAGGCAGGTTCAATAAATTCGGTGTAGCTCAAAAACGCGGCTGCTTGCCGTCAAAACTCGGGTCGTACTTGCGCATCTGGCCCAGGTCATCGCGGTTGCGGATGCCGCAGTGCAGGTAGTTGTCATGCAGGCGGGCCAGCGCGTTGCGGTCCAGGCGCACGCCCAGGCCTGGCGTGTTGGGCACGCGCAGGCTGCCGGCTTCAAACTGCAGGCGCCCGCCTTCGATGACTTCCTCGTCCTGCCAGGGGTAGTGGGTGTCGCAGGCATAGGTGAGCAAGGGCACGCTGGCGCAGAGGTGCGTCATCGCCACCAGGCTGATGCCCAGGTGCGAGTTGCTGTGCATCGACAGCCCCAGGTCAAAGGTGCGGCACAAGGTGGACAGGCGCTGCGTGGCGCGCAGGCCGCCCCAGTAGTGGTGGTCGCTCAGCACAATCTTCACCGGGCAGCCCATTTCCGCATTGCGCCGGAACTCGGCAAAATCAGTCACCACCATATTGGTGGCCAGCGGCACCTCGCAGGCGCGGGCCACGGCCGCCATGCCGTCCAGCCCGGGCGCCGGGTCTTCGTAGTACTCCAGCACGCCGCGCAGCTTGTCGACAATGCGCAGGCTGGTTTCCACCGTCCAGTTGGCATTCGGATCAATGCGCAAAGGCAGGCCGGGAAAGGCCTCGGCCAGGGCCAGAATGCCGGCCGCTTCCTCATCGGGCGGCAAGGCGCCCGCCTTCAACTTGATGCTCTGAAAACCGTACTGGCCGATCATGCGCTGGGCCTGCGCCACCAGCTGCTGCGGGGTCAGCGCCTCGCCCCAGGCATCGGGCGCATAGGGCTGACCGGCATGCTCGGCGTATTTGTAGAACAGGTAGGCCGAGAACGGCACGCTGGGGCGCGCTGCGCCTCCCAGCAGATCGACCACCGGCGCATTCGCCATCTGCCCTTGCAGATCGAGCATGGCCACCTCAAAAGCACTGACCACCTTGGCCACCGTTTTGGACACATGGGTGCCCGGCGCCAGCGATACCTGCTGGCCCAGAAACTCCGACACTGTCTGCACCGGTGGTGCCACCAGCGCGGCCACCCGCTGCTCCATCTCGTTCAGCGCCCAGGGCGACAGCCCCACCAAGGCCGGCGCCGCCTTGGCCAGCGCATCGAGCATGGGCTGGTCGCCATAGCTCTCGTTGATCCCCACCAGGCCCGAGGCGGTCTCGATCTCGATGATGGAGCGCAGCGCCCAGGGTTCATGGATGCCGGCAGCATTGAGCAGCGGCGGATCGCGGAAGGCAATCGGCGTGATGCGAATATGGCGAATAGCGTGTGAGGTACTCATCGTGAAAGCGCAGAAGAAAGCAGAAGGGGTGAACGGGAAGGGGTGGCGCGGATGCTCAACGCACGGTCATGAACATCTGCGGCAGCCAGGTGGTGAAGGCCGGCACAAAGGTGACTAGGCCGAGCGCAAAAATCAGCGCGCCATAAAAGGGCCAGATGGTGCGCATGACGGTACCCACCGACACACCGCCAATGGCGCAGCCGACAAACTGGGTAGTACCGACCGGGGGCGTATTCAGGCCCAGCGCGCAGTTGATCAGCAGCACAATGCCGAACTGCACCGAGCTCATGCCGTAGTGCTGGGCAATCGGCAAGAAGATGGGCGTACACAGCAAGATGGTGGCCGCCATGTCGAGGAAGGTGCCGAGCAGGAACAGGATGATGTTGATCAGCAGGAACACCATCCAGGGCGTGGTCGTCACCTGGGACAGCATCTGGCCGGTGAGCTCGGCCACGCCGTAGAGGCTGATGAGATAGCCAAAGGTGCTGGAGATGCCGATCAGCAGCAGGATGATGCCGGTGTTGCGCACCGCCTTGGAGGCGGCTTTGACAAAGTGCGACCAGCTGAGCGACCGGTAGACAAACACCGTCAGCGCCAGCGCATACAGCACGGCCACCACGGCCGATTCGGTGGCGGTGAACACGCCCGACAGAATGCCGCCCAGAATCAGCACCACCACAAACAGGCCCGGCAGCGCAGCGGCCAGACTGCGCCCCACCACCTGCCAGCCGGGGAAGGTGCCAGCCGGGTAGCCGCGCCGGCGCGCCACCCAGTAGGCGGCGCCCAGGTTGCACAAGGTGAGGATCAGCGCCGGTATGATGGCCGCCAGAATCAGCGCTGCAATCGACACCTTGCCGCTGGCCGCCAGCGCATAGATGATGATGTTGTGGCTGGTCGGCATCAGCGCACCCACCAGGGCCGCATGCGTGGTCACGTTGACGGCATAGTCCGCGTGGTAGCCCTCTTTCTTCATCATCGGGATCATCACCGCGCCCATGGCCGAGACATCGGCCACCGGCGAGCCCGAGACGCCGCCAAACAAGGTGCAGGCCACCACGTTGGACATGCCCAGGCCGCCGCGCACATGGCCGATCAGCGCCCGCGCAAAGTTGACGATGCGGTCGGCAATGCCGCCATGCAGCATCAGCTCACCGGCAAAGATGAAGAAGGGAATCGCCAGGAAGGAGAACACCCCCATGCCGGCGGTCATCTGCTGAAAGCCCACCTCCAGCGGCAGCCCCTCATAGGCCAAAGTGGCTAAGGCCGACAAGCCAATGGAGAAGGCCACCGGCACGCCCAGCAGCAGCAGGACGGTAAAGCTCAGGCTCAGAATCAGCAAGGCTGTGGTCATCGCCGCGCTCCTAGTTGGGCTGCACTTCGCGCCCTTGCGCGAGTGCAATCAGGTGTTCGATGGAAAACAGCACGATCAGGCTTCCGGCAATGATGGCGGGCACGTATTTCCAGCCCTCGGACACGCCCAGGGTCGGCAGGCGGTAATCCCAGACCGATTCAGCCAGCGACGCGCAGCCATAGGCCATGGCCGCACCAAACACCAGAATCAGCGCATGGATCAGAAACTCCATCTTGGTGCGCAGCCAGTCCGGCGCCAGCACCAGCAGCGATTCCAGCCCGATATGGCCGCTGTCGCGCACGCCGACCGCTACGCCGAACATGGTCACGTAGAGCACCAGCAACAGCGACAGGCTCTCGGCCCAGGTCGGCGTGTTGTTGAGCACATAGCGGCCAAACACCTGCCAGCTGACGGCAGCAATCAGCAGCATCAGGCCGGCAATCCCCAGCCACATGCACAAGCGCGACAAGGCGCTGCAAATCTTGGTAAACATCGTGGTGCCCGAGCAGCCCGGGAGGCAAGATCCCGGGCCATTGGTTGCAAGGAGCCAGCCCCTTTACAGGGCCGGCGGTGGCGGTCGCTCAGTCGGCGCTCAAGGGGTTTCTTGCGCGCGCTTGACCAGGTCCTTCAACTTGGCATCGGTGATGAACTTGTCGTACACCGGCCGCATCGCCGCCTGGAACGGGGCCTTGTCTACCTCGATGATCTCGGCGCCGCCAGCCTTCACGACTTCCAGCGACTTGGCCTCGCGCTCGGCCCACTGCTTGCGCATGTAGGGCACCGACTCCTTGGCGGCCTGGCGCAACCAGCCCTGCTCTTCGGGCGAGAGCTTGTCAAAGGTGCGTTTGGAGAACAGCAGAATCTCCGGCGCCATCGAGTGCTCGGTTTTGCTGAAGTACTTGGCCACCTCGAACGAGCGCGAGCTTTCAAAGGTCGGGTAGTTGTTCTCGGCAGCGTCAATCAGGCCAGTCTTCAGCCCGGTGTAGACCTCGCCCATCGGCATCGGTGTGGCGTTGGCGCCCATGGCTTCAAGCATGCTCACCCAGAGATCGGACTGCTGCACGCGCACCTTCATGCCCTTCATGTCGGCCAGGCTCTTGACCGGGCGCTTGGCGGTGAACATCGAGCGCGCGCCGCTGTCGTAAAAACCCAGTCCGATGAAGCCCTGCTTCTCACAGGCTTTCAAGATCTCCTGGCCGACGGGGCCATCGAGTACCTTGTGCATGTGCTCGACCGAGCGGAACAGAAACGGCATGGTGGGCACCACGGTCTCGTTGCAGACATTGTTCATCGCGCCCACATTGACCCGCACCATCGCCAGCGCACCAATCTTGGCCTGCTCGATGGTTTCCTTCTCGCCCCCCAGCGCCCCATTGGGGTAGACGCGGATGCTGTGCTTGCCGCCGGACAGCGCTTTGAGGCGCTCGCCCATGAACTTCACCGCCTGCACGGTCGGGTAGTCGTCCGGGTGGATATCCGATGAACGAAATTCGGTGGCCTGCGCGCTGAGCGCCAGCAGGCCGGCAGCCAGGGCTGCGCTGATAGTGGAAAGTCGCATTTGTCTACCTCGTTATCTCTATGGTTGGGGAACATGCCCGGATGGTTTCCGAGTCTCTGGATCTCACACACCTCGCACTGACACCTGGCCTGTTTACAAGGGCCGGAATTCCGCCTCCTCCCATCCTGAAACGCCTGGCCGCAGCGCAAACACGCCACCGGCCAGCGGTTGGTCCGACAGATCGATGCCCTCAGGCCGTATCGAGGTGACATAGAGCACATCGAGGCCTGTGCCGCCAAAGGCACACATGGCCGGCTTTTTGACCGGCAGCGGCAGCGAGCGGTCCAGCCGGCCATCGGGCCGGAAGCGGTGTACCAGGCCGGCGTCATTGCCGCAGATCCAGTAGCAGCCGTCCACATCGATGGCAGCACCATCGGGCCGGCCGGGCAGATGGGTCATATCGGCAAACAGGCGGCGGTTGTGGGGCGTGCCGCTGTCGGTGTCGTAGTCAAAAGCCCAGATCTGCTGGCTGCTGGGGTGCGAATCCGACAGGTACATGGTCCGACCATCGGGGCTGAAGGCCAGGCCGTTGGGTGTGATCAGCGGGCCCAGCTGCAGATCCTGCGCGCGCCCTGCCTTCATCTCTTGCGCGCCAAAGCGGTAGACCTTGCCCACCGGCTGCGCCGCTGCCATGTCCATCAGCATGCTGCCGGCCACAAAACGGCCCTGGCGGTCGCAGCGCCCATCGTTAAAGCGCATGCCTGGCATGGCGTGGACGACGGTTGCCAGCGCTTGGATGTGGGCCTCGCCACCACCATCGCCCAGCGTTACTTGGTAAATGCCATCTTCCAAGCCAGCAATCCAGCGCTGCGGCTCGCCCTGCCAACCAGCCATGCAGGCCAGCATCTGCGGCAGCTGCCATTGCCTGGCGCTGCCTTGCCCGGGCTGCCAGCGCTGCAGCAGACCACGCGGTATGTCGGCCCAGTACAGCGCAGCCTCCTGCGCACGCCACACGGGGCTTTCGCCGGTGGCGTTGCGGGCGTCGAGGACGAGCTCAGCGGCTGTCATGCAGGCTGCTCCGGCGTATCGCCAAAGGGGCCTTGCGCGGTGAAGGCGCCACCCTGGTACACGGCGACCGGGTCATTGACCGCCGGAGCGGGTTGCGCCTCGACCTGGGCGCGCCAGGGCTCAGAGCTGTCCTTGGGCACAAAGCCCAGGTGGGCAGCGGCATGGTTGTCCCACCACAGATCGCGGTTGGCCGATGCGCCGTAGACGACGGTGTGGCCGACGTTGGGCGTAAACAGGCTTTTCTCCACCAACTGCACCAGGTCGTCATAGCTCAGCCAGCTGTGCATCATGCGCCGGTCCTTGGGCTCGGGGAAGGACGAGCCAATGCGCAGGCTCACCGTCTCGATGCCATAGCGGTCAAAGTAAAAACTCGCCATGTCCTCACCAAAGGATTTGGACAGGCCGTAATAGCCATCGGGGCGGCGGCGCGCATTGGCGTCGATCTTTTCGCTCTGCTTGTAGAAGCCGATCACATGGTTGGAGCTGGCAAACACAATGCGCTTCACACCGTGGCGGCGCGCGGCCTCATAGAGGTGGAAGATGCCTTTGATATTGGCCTCCAGCACCTCTTCAAAAGGCCGCTCTACCGACACACCGCCCAGGTGCACGATGGCATCGCAGCCGGCCACCATTGCATCCACCGCCTGCTTGTCGGCCAGGTCGCAGGTGTTGACTTCTTCTTGCGCATCCAGCGGCGCGCCCATGCCGGCGATGTCGGACACGCGCAACACGGGCGCCAGGCCACGCAGCCGCTGGCGCAGCACCTGGCCCAGGCCACCGGCCGCGCCGGTCAACAGCAAGCGTTGCAGCGGGGGAGTTTGTGCCTGCATCTGCTGCTCCTTTTCGATAAAAAAAGGCGCTTATGAAAAGCGCCTTGGGTGGTCAGCCTTGTGCCAGGCCGTCGATGGCAGAACGGATGTTCTTCAGTGCCTTCACCACCAGCGCGGGGTCGGTAGCGAACGACAGACGGACATAGGGCGACATGCCAAACGCTGCGCCTGGCACGGTCGCCACTTTGGCGGCATTGAGCAAAAAGCCCGACACGGCCGCATCGCTGTCCAGCACCTGGCCTTCGGCCGTGCGGCGGCCGATCAGGCTTTGGCATCCGAGGAACAGGTAGAAGGCGCCATCGGGCACCGACGACAGGGTCAGCTCGGGCACGATGGCCAGCTCGCGGCGGATGGTCTCCAGCCGGTCAACAAAGGTCTGGCGCGCCTGGCGCACGCAGTCCTGGTCGCCCAGCAGCGCCGCTTCCGCAGCCGCCTGCGCGACCGAGGTAGCGCTGGTGCAGCTTTGCGATTCGAGCTTGTTCATGCCCCCAATAAGCTGCTCGGGGCCTGCCGCATAGCCAATGCGCCAGCCGGTCATCGCATACGACTTGGAGACGCCGTTGATGATCAGCATGCGGTCCTTGAGGTAAGGGCAGGCTTCGGCAAACGACACAAAGGGCACACCCGTCAAGATGATGTGCTCGTAGATTTCATCCGACATGACCAGCACATCGGGGAAGGCCTTGAGCACCTCGCCCAGCGCCTCCAGCTCGGCACGGCTGTAGACCGCGCCGGTGGGGTTGCCGGGGCTGTTGATGATCAACCAGCGCGTCTTGGCTGTGATGCTCTGGCGCAGTGCGTCGGGCGTCAGCTTGAAGCCCACCGCCTCGGAGCAAGGCACATAGACCGGCACGCCACCGTGCAGCGCCACGATGTCGCCATAGGACACCCAGCACGGCGTGGGCACCACCACCTCATCACCGTTCTCCAGGGTTGCCATGAAGGCATTGAAGATCAGCTGCTTGGCACCGACACCGGTGGTGATCTCGGCCACCGAGTACTCCAGCTGGTTGTCCTGCTTGAACTTCTGCGCAATCGCCTTGCGCAGGCTCTCGGTGCCGGCCGGCACGGTGTACTTGGTGGCACCGGCCTTGGCGGCGGCCATTGCCGCATCGATGATGTGCTCGGGCGTGTTGAAGTCCGGCTCACCAATGCTCAGATCGATCACATCGATGCCTTGGGACTTCATTTTCTTGGCCTGCGAGGAGATCGCCATGCTGGGCGACGATGGCAGGTTCTCGACTTTTTGACTCAGCTTCAACATAAATTCGCAATCGCTCAGTTTCTCTCAAATGCCCTTGTCATTGGGGTTGGCGTAGAGCGCCTTGGTCGACTCGCTGAGCGGGAAGTTGATGTTCACGTTGCGCGGTGGGATGGTGGTCATGAACCACTTCTGGTAGAGCGCTTCCATCTCGCCGGACTTGATCATCGCGTAGACAGTGTCATCGACCACTTTCTTGAAAGTCGGGTCGTCCTTGCGCAGCATCACGCCATAGGGCTCGGTGCGCAGTGGCTCGTTCAGAATCACGTACTGGTCGCGCTGCTGCGAGGTGGCGATAAAGCTGGCCAGCTGCACGTCATCCAGCACAAAAGCGTCGGCCTTGCCCGATTCGAACATCACAAAGGCTTCCGATGGGTCCTTGCCATAGACCTCGTTGAACTTCACGTTCTGGGCCTTTTTGTAGGCGCGCAGCAGCTGGATGGAGGTGGTGCCGGTGACAGTAGCCACATTGCGGTTTTGCAGATCGGCAATACCCTTGACCGGCGAATCCTTGCGCACCGCCAGGGTCACATTGGCCGAGAAGTAGCTGGGCGAGAAGGAGACTTGCTCTTGGCGGGCAATGGTGTTGGTCACCGGCGTGCAGTCCAGATCGACGGTGCCGTTCTGCACCAGCGGGATGCGGCTGGTGGGTGTGGTGATCAGGTACTTGATTTCCATCTTCTGCAAGCCTGCCGCTTTTTGCGCGGCCTCGGCCACCTTCAGGCAGATGTCATTGATCAAGCCGATGGGGTCCGAATTGCCGTTGACCTTGTAGCTGAAAGGCACCGACATGTCGCGCGCACCGATGGTGATGGCGCCGTTTTGCTTGATCTTCTCCAAGGTGGAGGTCTGCGCTTGCGCCAGGGAAGCAGCCAGCAGGGTGACGGCACATACGGTGGTTTTCGAGAAAAGCTTGAGCATGATTGGAAAGTAGGTTACAACAAGGCATCAGTCATGTGTTGTCTGATGACAAGGCTGAATTATGATCACAGCTATGCCCAAAAGCCCCTCGGAATTACCCGCATCCCCATCGTTGGCATCCGCGCCGGATGCCACTTTGCACGGTTGCCGCACCCCACAAGGCAGCTGCTTGGCCCACCTTCTGCCGGATCACAGCCATGCTTAAAAGCCCTTCGGAACACTCCGCTACCCCATCGATGGCTGCCGACTCCGCCACCAATCTGCGTGGCAGCCGTGCCGCCAAAGGCAGCCGCAGCCTGGCCAATTTGCTGTCGGAAGAGTTTGAAAACAAGATCCACCAGGGCCTGTTGCAAGAGGGCGACAAGTTGCCGACCGAGACTGAATTGGTGCGCAGCTATGACGTGAGCCGCACCGTTGTGCGCGAGGCGCTGTCCAAGCTGCAGGCCTCCGGTTTGGTAGAGACCAAGCATGGCATTGGCACCTTTGTGCTGCCCGCGCGCCGCACCCCCGGCCTGGTGCTGAGCGCCCACGAACTGAGCGAATCGGTCGATGTGCTGGCCGTGCTGGAACTGCGCATCAGCCTGGAGACAGAAGCCGCCGGCCTGGCCGCCACCCGGCGCCAGGAGCCGCATCTGCGCGCAATGCGCACTGCGCTGCAGGCCTTTGAACAGAACTTTGCGCTGGGCCGCGAGACCGTGAGCCATGACCTGGACTTTCACCTGAGCATTGCCAAGGCCACCGGCAACCGCTACTTCCAGGAGATCCTGCAGCACTTTGGCTCGATGCTGATTCCGCGCAACCGGATCGCCTCGATCCACATCCCCACCCGCGACCCGGACTACCTCAAGCGGGTGAACCGCGAGCATGAAGAAATCTTCTCCGCCATCGAGCGCCAGGATGCCGACTCGGCCCGCGCTGCCATGCGCATCCACCTGACCAACTCGCGCGAGCGCCTGCGCCTGGCCCAGCGCCTGGCCCAGGAACAACAAGCAACAGCGGCACCCGACACCGCGCGCTAAATCTGGCGCCAGCAAGGGCGCCCACCGCAAGGCCTTGGCCCGCCCCCCAGCAGCCCGGCGGGCGCTGCCAGCGCGGCATTCCAGCGCTGGTTATCACCTCCAAAAAACGTGGCTGCGCGTTTCCCCTAGTTCCGCAAAGCTTGGCGATCTTCATTTTGAGTTGTATGATGTCTTATATCTAAAAAGGAGACAGAGACATATGCATCGCCGTTCACACCTGATCTATTCAGCGCTGGCCCTGGCTGCCGGTAGCTTGTTATCGACTCCGCTGTTGGCGGCCGATGCCTGGCCGAGCAAGCCGATTCGGCTGATCGTTCCCTACCCACCGGGTGGAAGCTCGGACATCATTGCCCGCTCGATTGGCCAGCTGATCTCGCAAGAGCTCAAGCAGACGGTGGTGATCGACAACAAGCCCGGTGCCAACGGCAATCTGGGCGCTGAGTTTGTCGCCCGCGCCCAGCCCGATGGCTACACCTGGCTGCTCTGCGACCTGGGTGCGCTGGCGATCTCGCCATCGATCTACACCAAGCTGAGCTTTGACCCGAGCAAGGACCTGCGCGGCGCCGCCATGCTGGCCTACTCGCCGCACATGCTGGTGGTGCACCCGTCGGTGCAGGCCAGCAATCTGCAAGAGCTGGTGGCGCTGTCCAAAAAGCAGGACCTGAACTTTGCCGTCACCGCTACTGGCAGCGCTCCGCACCTGGCCGGCGTCGAGCTGGCACGGCTGACGGGCGCTAAATGGGTCTATGTGCCCTACAAGGGCGGCGTGCAATCGGTGCAAGACACGGTGGCCGGCCAGACCCAGGTGCTGATGAACGGCATGCTCGCTACCTACCCGCATGTGCAAAGCGGCAGGCTGAAGCTGCTGGGCATCTCCAAGAACACCCGCATGCCGCTGATCGCCGATGTGCCGACCCTGGCTGAGCAAGGCGCAGCCGGCTTTGCCTCGGGCACCTGGCAAGGCGTGGTGCTGCCGGCCAAGACGCCTGAAGCGGTGATCCAGAAGGTCAACCAGGCCTTGCTGACCGCCATCCGCTCGCCCGAAGTGCGCTCGCGCCTGACCGGACAGGGCGCCGAGGTGGTCACGATGACCCCGGTCGAGACCGACCAATTTTTCAAGGCCGAACGCCAACGCTGGCGCACGGTCGTCCAAAACGCCAACCTGCAGCTCGATTAAGCCGCGCCGGTTTGGCACTGTCGATTCCCCCTGTTTTTTTGAAAGTTTGATATGAGCAACATGAGCCCCCAGGATGTGAAGAGCGTGATGAGTTCCGGACTGCTGTCCTTCCCCATTACCGACTTTGATGCACAAGGCGACTTCAATGCCAAGGGCTATGCAGAGCGCCTGGAATGGCTGGCCCCGTTTGGCGCCAGCGCGCTGTTTGCCGCCGGCGGTACGGGTGAGTTCTTCTCGCTGACCGCGGACGAGTACCCCGCCATCATCAAGACCGCTGTGGACACCTGCAAAGGCAAGGTGCCGATCATTGCCGGTGCTGGCGGCCCGACCCGCTTTGCGATCCAGTGCGCCCAAGCCGCCGAAGCCGCTGGCGCCCACGGCATCCTGCTGATGCCCCACTACATGACCGAAGCCAGCCAGGAAGGCCTGGCCGCCCACGTCGATGCTGTCTGCAAGAGCGTGAAGTTCGGCGTCATCATCTACAACCGTGGCGTGAGCCGCTTCACCCCCGAAACCGTTGCCAAGCTCTGCGAACGCAACCCCAACCTGGTGGGTTTCAAGGACGGCGTGGGCGACATCGAAGCCATGTCCGCCATGTACCTGACCATGGGTGACCGCCTGGCCTACCTGGGTGGCCTGCCGACCGCCGAAGTCTATGCCGCTGCCTACAAGGCACTGGGCACGCCCGTGTACTCGTCGGCCGTGTTCAACTTCATCCCCAAGACGGCCATTCGCTTCTACGAAGCCGTGCGCACCGATGACCACGCCACCCAGCACCAGCTGCTCAAGGACTTCTTCATGCCTTACCTGAAGATCCGCAACCGCAGCGCTGGCTACGCCGTGTCCATCATCAAGGCCGGCGCCAAGCTGGTGGGCCACGATGCCGGTCCGGTGCGCGCACCGCTGGCCGACTTGCTGCCTGAAGAAGTCGACATGCTGGCAGCGCTGATCAAGAAGGTCGAAGCCTGATCGCCCTCGCCTAACCAGCCCGGCCACCATGAGCAGACACCTGCTTGTGGTGCCGGGCTCTTTCCGTTGAAAGCCCCCTCCCAACATGACTGCTACCCCACGCCCGCGCGTGCTGCAAATCGGCAAGATGCCGCTGCCCGCGCTTGATGCCGATCTGGCCCAGGAATTCGATACTACCGTGCTGAGCGCACAAGCGGACCCGCAGCAGTTCCTGGCTGACCACGGTTCGGAATTCAGCTACCTGGTCACCTCGGCCAGCATGGGCGCATCGGCCTCAGTGATACAGGCCTTGCCGGCGCTGCGCGGCATCAGCAGTTTTGGCGTGGGTTTTGATGCGCTGGACCAGGACGCGATCCTGGCCCAATCGGCCCGCGTGGGCTACACCCCCGGCGTGCTGGACGACTGCGTGGCCGACCTGGCCTTTGCGCTGCTGCTGGACAGCGCCCGCCGCCTGGCAGCGGCCGACCGCTTTGTGCGCGCCGGCCTCTGGCCCACTGAGCGTTTTGGCGTTTACACCCGCGCATCGGGCAAGCGGCTGGGCATCTTGGGCATGGGCCGCATTGGCCGCCAGGTGGCCCGCCGCGCCAGCGGTTTTGACATGGAGGTGGCCTACCACAACCGCCGCCCGCTCAGCGATTCGCCGCACCGCTATATGGAGTCACTGCAGGCACTGGCCGAGTGGTGCGATTTTCTGGTCATCACCGCCGCTGGTGGTGACGACACCCGCCACCTGGTCAATGCCAAAGTGCTGCAAGCGCTGGGCCCCAAAGGCTTTTTGATCAATGTGGCGCGTGGCAGCGTGGTCGATGAAGCGGCGCTGCTGGATGCGCTGCAACACCAGCGCATTGCCGGCGCCGGCCTCGATGTGTTCGAGGACGAACCCCGCCCCCTGCCCGGCCTGCTGCAGCAAGACAACGTGGTGCTGGCCCCGCATATCGCCAGCGGTACGCAGGAGACGCGCCGCGCGATGGCCGACTTGGTGCTGGCCAACCTGCGCAGCCTGATCGCCGATGGCCAGCCGCTGCAGGAAGTGCCCTGGTCCCAGGCGGCGGCACAGGCCCGCGCTGCCTGAGCGCCCCCTCATTACCTAACCAACTTTTAGACCAGGCCCAACCCGCTTGGCAAGCTTATGACCGCACACAACAACCTGATTAACGGCAGCTGGACACCCGGCAAGACCACCTCCCCCAACACCAACCCCAGCGACCTGTCCGACGTGATCGGCCAGTATGCGCAAGGCGATGCCAGCGATGTGGATGCAGCGGTGGCAGCAGCCATGGCGGCCTTCCCGGCCTGGAGCGTCTCGGGCATCCAGGCGCGCCATGATGCGCTGGACAAGATCGGCAACGAAATCCTGGCACGCAAGGAAGAGCTGGGCGACCTGCTGGCCCGCGAAGAAGGTAAGACCCGGCCCGAGGCGATTGGCGAAGTGGCCCGCGCCGGCCAGATCTTCAAGTTCTTTGCCGGCGAATGCCTGCGCCTGGCCGGTGAGAGCCTGCCATCGGTGCGCCCCGGCATTGGCGTGGAGATCACCCGCGAGCCCGTCGGTGTGGTCGGTCTGATCACGCCCTGGAACTTCCCCATCGCGATTCCAGCCTGGAAGATCGCACCCGCGCTGGCCTTTGGCAACTGCGTGGTGATCAAGCCCGCCGACCTGGTGCCAGGCAGTGCCTGGGCGCTGGCCGACATCATCCACCGCAGCGGCATCCCTGCTGGTGTCTTCAACCTGGTGATGGGCCGGGGCCGCATCATTGGCGATGCGCTGGTGCAGCACCCCGATGTGGCCGCGATCAGCTTTACCGGCTCGGTCGGTGTGGGCCGGGGCATTGCCGAGGCCTGCGTGAAATCGGGCAAAAAGGTGCAGCTGGAGATGGGTGGCAAGAACCCGCAGGTAGTGCTGGACGATGCCGACCTGGCCCAGGCGGTGGAGCTGTCGGCCCAGAGCTGCTTTTACTCGACCGGCCAGCGCTGCACCGCATCGAGCCGCCTGATCGTCACCGACAAGATCTACCCCGCCTTTGTGCAGGCGCTGCAAGAGCGCATGGCCAAGATCAAGGTCGGCGATGCGCGCGCCGCCGGCACCGATATCGGCCCCGTGGTGAGCCAGGCCCAGCTGGAGCAGGACCTGAGCTATGTGGAAATCGCCCAAGCCGAAGGCGCCGTGCTGGCAACGGGTGGCAGCCGCATTGCCTGCCACACCGGCAGCGGCAAGGAAGGTTTCTTCATGCAGCCCGCCTTGTTGGTGGACAGCACACCCCAGATGCGCATCAACCGCGAAGAGGTGTTCGGCCCCGTCGCCAGCGTGATCCGCGTGCAGGACTATGAAGAAGCGCTGGCGGTTGCCAACGACACCGCCTTTGGCCTGTCGGCCGGCATTGCCACCACCAGCCTGAAGTACGCGACCCACTTCAAGCGCCATGCCCAAGCCGGCATGGTGATGGTGAACCTGCCCACCGCGGGTGTGGACTACCATGTGCCGTTCGGCGGCCGCAAGGGCTCCAGCTACGGCCCGCGCGAGCAAGGCCGCTATGCGCAGGAGTTCTACACCACGGTGAAGACGGCTTACACGCTGGCTTAAACGCTGCGCCAGCACCAGGCACCTTGCGGGCATCCGGTGGCCCTCCACCCGATGCCCGCGCAGTACTTGGTCGCTCTCAGGTAATACGCTTGGCGGAAAATGGCAGGATGAAACTTCTGCCCGACCTTTCGCTGCCGGTATCTGCCGACATCAACGATCCCCAGCCCCTCATCCTCTACCACGGCCGCAACTGCCCCGATGGCTATGGCGCGGCGCTGGCGGCCTGGCTGTTTTTCTCCGGCAACGCAGAGTTTCGCGGCCTGGACCATGGCGAAATCCAGACCGTGGACGACCTGGGGCCGCTCACCGGCCGCACGATCTACATCCTCGACTTTGCCTTTGGCCCCGAGTTGCTGCGCGCCATTGAGGCCCAGGCCCACAAGCTGGTGCTGCTGGACCACCACAAGAGCGCGGCCGAGAAGCTCAACGGCTACCAATGCACCTGCGGCGTGGTGCATTTCGACATGAACAAGTCCGGCGCGCGCCTGGCCTGGGAGTTCTTCTTCCCCCAAAACCCGATCCCCGCGCTGGTGCTGCACATTGAAGACCGCGACATCTGGCGCTGGCAGTACCCCGAGAGCGGTGCCTTCCTGGCCGCACTGGACATGGAGCCGCGCAGCTTTGAGCGCTGGGCCGAGATTGCGGCCTTCAGCCCCGAGCAGCTGAGCGCCTTCATGGCCCGTGGCGGTGCGATGGACGAGAAATACCTCAAGCTCTGCAGCGACATCGCCGAAGGCGCGCAGCCGCTGGTGTTCAACGGCGTGGCCGGCCTGATGGTCAATGCGCCGGGCATGTTCCACAGCCAAGTGGGCGATATCCTCGCCAAGCAAAGCGGCACCTTTGCGCTGATGTGGAGCGCCAGCCCCAAGGGCGCCAAATGCGGCCTGCGCTCGCGCTCGGACTTCAACTGCATCCCGCTGGCCGAAAGCATGGGCGGCGGCGGCCATGCCCAGGCCTGCGGGTTCCGCATGGGGGTGGACCGCCTGCCCGAACTGCTGGCAGGCAGCCTGACCGCCCGCCCGGAAGATGCATTGCCACCACCGCGCCCTGCGCCAGCCCCGGCGCCCACTGAGACGCCATGATGCCTGCAGGCACGGCCTCGGGCACGGACAGCGACACCTGGGAGCAGCAATGCCCCCTGTGCGGCCAGAGCAATGGCTGCGCGGTGGCCCAGGGCCTGCCCGCTGCCCAGTGCTGGTGCATGACCGCCGAGATCGATCCCCAGGCCTTGCAGCGCCTGGCGCCTGCCGAGCGGGGCCAGCGCTGCATCTGCCCGGCCTGCGGGCGCGCAGAGCCGGCCCAACCCAACCCGGGTGACTGACAAGCAGCACCGGAGCGGCGCATCATGACCACTGGGCGCCCCGTGCCACTCGCACCCGCACCGGCACCCGAACCCGCACAGCCATCGCCATGCCGATAAAACACCACAATTCCCAGGAGCTGCGCAGCCTCTACGGCGAGCGCTTTCGCTGGTACCTGCTGTTCAGCGTGATGGTGGGCACGATGGCGTCGATCATCTCCTCGACCATCTTCAACGTCGCCATTCCCGCGATGAGCCAGCACTTTCAGCTGGGTCAATCGCGCGCGCAATGGGTGACCTCGTCCTTCATGGTGGCCACGACGGTGGCGATGCTGACCACCCCCTGGCTGCTGTCGCGCTATGGCTACCGCAACACCTACCTGGGCGCTGTGCTGCTGCTGATGCTGGGGGGCATTGGCGGGGGCTTTAGCAGCGACTACAACCTGGTGCTGGTGGCGCGCGTGGTTGAGGGCCTGGCGGCCGGCGTGATCCAGCCGATTCCGGCCATCATCATCCTGCATGCCTTTGCCTCGCATGAGCAGGGCCGCGCCAATGGCCTGTTTGGCATGGGCATTGTGCTGGCGCCCGCCATCGGCCCCAGCGTGGGCGGCCTGCTGGTGGACTGGATGGGCTGGCGTTCGGTGTTCTTTATGGTGGTGCCGCTGTGCCTGGCCTCGGTCTGGCTGGGACTGAAGTTTGTGCCCGTCAATGCGCCCGGCGGCGCGGCGGCCGATCGCCATGGCAAAAGCCTGGACTGGCTGGGCCTGGCCATTGCCACCACCGGCACCGTCTGCCTGCTCAATGGCCTGGTGGCACTGCACGGCACCGGCTGGCAGCAAAGCGCCGTACTGCTGGGTATTGCGCTGGTCTGCTTGCCGGTCTTCATCGCCTGGCAACGCCATCTGCTGGCCCGGGGCGGCAAGCCGCTGATGGACCTGCGCCTGTTTGCCAGCAAGCCTTTTGCGGCCGGCTGCATTGTGGCCTTTATCTATGGGGTGGCCTTGTTTGGCTCCACCTACCTGCTGCCGGTGTTCATGCAGCTGGGGCTGTCGTATTCGGCATCTGTCGTGGGCACCACCATGCTGCCCGCCGGCCTGGTGCTGGGTGGCATCATCGCGCTGGCCGGCCGCATGGCCGACCGCACCCCCGTACACTGGCTGGTGATCGGCGGGCTGTCCTTGCTGGCGCTGTCCTTTGTGCTGACCGGCGTGCTGCAACCGGGCTCGTCCCTGTGGCTGTTGGTGGGCTATACGGTGCTGGGCCGCATCGGCCTGGGCTTTATCCTGCCCTCGCTCACCCTGGGCAGCATGCGCAGCCTGGACCGCAGCCTCATCTCGCAGGGGTCGAGCAGCTTCAGCTTTCTGCGCATGCTGGGCGGCGCAGCCGGGGTCAGCCTCTGCGGTATCTTTTTGGAGTGGCGCGTCGCCTTCTATGCCAACCAGTCCCCCGCCATTGACATTGCGCTGGCCGAGCGGGTGGCGGGCTTTCGCGATACCTTTTTGATGCTGGCGGTGGTCTGTGTGCTGGCCGGCATTGCCGCACGCCAGCTGCAGCCGCGTACCGCCACCACTTCGCCATAACGCTGGAGCGAATGGTCTACACTGGGCCATCCAAGGGTTTTCAAAGAGTTTTTGCCATGTGCCAACTGCTGGGGATGAACTGCAACACCCCCACCGACATCAATTTCAGCTTCAGCGGCTTTTCGCAGCGGGCCGGCAATACCGACCACCACAGCGATGGCTGGGGCATTGCCTTTTTTGAAGAAGGCGGGCTGCGCCTGCTGGTGGACCACCAGCCGGCCGTGCAATCGCCGGTGGCCGAGCTGGTGCGGCGCTACCCCATCCACAGCCGCAATGTGATTGCGCATATCCGCAAGGCCACCCAGGGCCAGGTGCTACTGCAAAACTGCCACCCCTTTGTGCGTGAGCTCTGGGGCAAGAACTGGGTGTTTGCCCACAACGGCGACCTCAAGGACTTCCGACCGCGCCTGCACAGCCACTTTCACCCGGTGGGCGGCACCGACAGCGAGCATGTGTTTTGCTGGCTGATGCAGGAGCTGTGGAAATCCCATGCCGGCACGCCCAGCATTGCCGAGCTGACCCACACCTTGCGCGAGCTGGCCGCGCACATTGCGCCACACGGCACCTTCAACTTTCTGCTCTCCAACGGCGATGCGCTCTGGGCGCATGCCAATACCTTCCTGTGCTACACCGAGCGCGCCCACCCTTTCGCCCAAGCGCAGCTGAGTGACGAGGACCTGAGCATCGACTTCGCCACCTGCACCACGCCGCAGGACCGGGTGGCCGTGGTGGTGACCGCGCCGCTGACCACCAACGAGCAGTGGACCACGTTCGCGCCCGGTGAGCTGATGGTGTTTGCCGACGGTCGGCGCCTGCCGCTGTAAACAACAAACCCGGCAATGCCGGGTTTGGTTTATCTGAGCCTGCGCAAAGGCCTTCAGGCCAGCGCGCGCGTGATCAGAATCTTCTGCACATCGCTGGTGCCTTCATAGATCTGGCAGACCCGCACATCGCGGTAGATGCGCTCCACCGGGAAATCATTGACGACACCGTAGCCGCCGAGGGTCTGGATGGCGGCGCTGCAGACGCGCTCGGCCATCTCGCTGGCGAACAGCTTGGCCATGGCCGCTTCCTTGAGGCAGGGCTGGCCGGCATCGCGCAGGCTGGCGGCATGCCAGATCAGCTGGCGCGCGGCCTCGATCTGTGTCGCGCATTCGGCCAGGCGAAAGCCGACAGCCTGGTGGTTGATGATGGCGGTGCCAAAGCTCTCGCGCTCCTTGGCATATTGCAGGGCCACCTCAAACGCGCTGCGGGCCATGCCGACGCTTTGGGCTGCAATGCCGATGCGCCCGCCTTCGAGCGCACCCAGTGCAATCTTGTAGCCCTCGCCTTCGGCACCGATCAGGTTCTCGGCCGGGATCACGCAGTTCTCAAAATTGATCTGCGCGGTATCGCTGCTGTGCTGGCCGAGTTTGTCCTCCAGCCGCGCGACCTGGTAGCCGGGGTTGTCGGTGGGCACGATAAAGGCGCTCATGCCCTTTTTACCGGCGCCCTTGTCGGTCACCGCAATCACAATTGCCATCTGCCCGTTCTTGCCGCTGGTGATGAACTGCTTGACGCCATTGATCACATAGGCGTCGCCCTGCTTGGTAGCGGTGGTGCGCAGCGCGCTGGCATCCGAGCCGACATGCGGCTCGGTCAGGCAGAAAGCACCCAGCATCTCACCCCTTGCCAACGGGGCCAGCCATTGCTTTTTCTGCGCATCGCTGCCGTAGCGCATCAGGATGGCATTGACGGGGCAGTTGGTCACGCTGATGGCGGTGCTGGTGCCGCCGTCGCCGGCAGCGATCTCTTCGAGCACCAAGGCCAGGCTGATGTAGTCCAGCCCGGCGCCACCCAGCGCATCGGGCACGCAGATGCCGTAGGCGCCCAGCTGGGCCAGGCCCTGGTGGGCTGCCTTGGGGAAGACATGGTCGCGGTCCCACTGCGCGGCGTGTGGCCACAGCTCGGCCTGGGCAAATTCACGCACCGCATCGCGGATCATGGTCTGGTCGTCGTTCAAAAGCATGGGCTGGTCTCCGGATTTTTTGTTCTGTCGCTGTCGGGTTGGCGCGCGTTGGCCGCCTTACCAGTGTTGGGCGCGGCGGCCATCGTGGTGCAGCAGGCGGCCCTTGTCGGCATCGCTGACGGAGGCCAAGGTCTGGCGCATGTCGCTCACGCTCTGCTGCACGGTCAGGGGCGCCTCATCGCCGCCCATGTCGGTCTGCACCCAGCCTGGGTCGAGGGTGATCAGGCGCGCTCCGGGGTAGTCATGCTGGGCAGCAGCCACCGCCATGTTCAGCGCCGCCTTGCTGACCCTGTAGAGCCAGGAATAGCTGTCATCCACGCCTTCGATCTGCGACATCGACGACGAAATAAAGGCAAACACGCCGCCGCTGGCCTCAACGATGGGGCCGATCTGCGGCAGCAGCTGCATGGCGCCCAACACGTTGGTGTGCATCACCGCATCAAAATCGGCCTGCGTCGGCACCGTGAGGGCATTGGGCCGGCGGATCACACCGGCTACATACATCCCCAGGTCGATCTGCTGGCCTGCCAACGCAGTCGCCAGCGCGGTCACGCTTTCGGGCTTGAGCACATCGACCAGATAAGCCTGCGCGCCCAGCGCCTGCAGGCGCGCCTGGGCCTCGGTATCACGCACGGTGGCCAGCACCGTCCAGCCTGCCTGCGCATACTCTCGCACCAGCTCCAGGCCGATGCCGCGCGAGGCGCCAATCACCAAAATCACAGCCATTCCCACGCCCTCCTTGGCGGTTGTTGTCACTGTCCCTGCTCTTGCAGAATTTGCTGCTGGTAGCGCGCGACCATGTCGGCCTGCGGCTCGGGCGCCGCGCTCAAACCCATCTGGTCATGGATCATCTGGTTGAGCGTTGGCAAGGTATTGCGCGCGATCTGTGCATCGGTCTGCCACAGGCGCGAGCGCATCAAGGCCTTGGCGCAGTGCAGATAGGCCTCGCGCACCTCCACCTCGATCACCAGCTTGGGCCGTTGGCGCTCGCCATCAAATACATCGATAAATCTGGCCTCATCGCGCAGCTTGGCAGTGCCGTTAACGCGCAGGGTCTCATCCACGCCGGGCAGCAAAAACAGCAGCGCGATGCGCGCATCGGTCAGCAGGTTGCTGAGCGAATCCAGCCGGTTGTTGCCACCGGCATCGGGCAGCAGCAGATGCTGCGCGCCCTGGCATTTGACAAAGCCGGGCGGCCCGCCCCGGGGCGAGGCATCGAGCATCTCGGCCGCTTGGCCGGCGGTGGCCACCACGCACAGCGGCGACAGCGCAATAAAGCGCTGGCAATGGGCATCGAGGTGGTTCAGCTGTTTGGCCAGCGCGCGCTCGGCCGGCTGGGCATAGAACGCACGCAGCTGCGCGGCAGATTCAATCATGCAGCCCCCGTGTCATCACTGGCTGCGCCGGCCGCCGCATAGACGGCCAGGTAAGCGTCCCAGGATGGATCGAAATCCACTTGAATGCGCGCCGGCAGTGCCAGCGCTTGCTGCTGCAGCAGTTGCTGGGCGGCGGCAGCGTCATCCACGTAATAGCAGGCCGTGCGCTCGTGCATGCCTTCGATGCGGGTGTACGCCAGGATGCCGGTTTCCATGCGCTCCAGCGCCGCCTGCAGGCCCTCTTGCGCATCGCGGATGCGGTCCAGGGTCTGGGCATCGTCAAAGGCGACGGTCCATTGCAGGCAATAGGGTAGATCGGCGCGCGTGGCCACCGCATTGGCCGACAGGCGCAGGCCCAGCAGATCGGGCACGGCATCGGCCGGTGCATCGCGCCGGCGTGCTTCCAACATCTTCCAGCGGTCGTCGTCAGCCGGCGGAAAGCGGTAGCTGCGCCCCAGCTGGTCGCGCAAAAAGGCATCGAAGACCGCAGGAAAGGCCGACAGCGGGCCGACCCCGGCAACATCGGGCGCAAAGCCATCGACCACCTCGACGGGGCCGACGCGCACCGCGAAATCCCATTCGCCCAAAGCATGGTCCAGCATGACAAAGGCCATGTGCTGGGCCAGCTCGCGCTGCTCGGCGGAGATGATCTTCGCGAACCCCAGCTCCAGCCCGACAATGCCGCCGGCATCGTAATGGGCGACCAGCACATCGGAGCAGGAGAGCTCCAGGCCCTCCATCGCCATGCTGAAATCACTGACCGGGCTGCGGTTGCGAAAGGCCTGCACCTTGTAGCCGGGCAGGCTGGGGGCGGCGCGCACCAACACCATCAGGTTCTCGAACTGGTCGACATTGCCGTGGGCACTGAACACCAGGCGCGAGAACAAGCTGCCATCGGACCGCTCCAACTCCAGCGCCAAATCGGGGGCAACGCGGGCCAGCATCTCATTGGCCTGCGCCACAAAGGCCTGGTTCGGCAACAGCGCCAGGTGCCGCTCTTGGTAGACCAGTTCCTGCCAGAAGGATTCAATATCCTGCGCCTGGAGTTGCCCCGGGCCTGGACCCACCGATTCGTTCGTCATAGTTTCTCCTCTTTCAGGATGACTAGACTACATGATTTCAATCGCCATGGCCGTAGCCTCACCTCCGCCAATGCACAGGGTGGCCATGCCCCGGCGCTTGCCACGGGCCTGCAGCGCATGCAGCAGGGTGACGATGATGCGCGCACCGCTGGCACCAATCGGGTGGCCCAGCGCGCAAGCGCCGCCGTTGACGTTGACGATGTCGTGCGACACCTTCATATCTGCCATCAGTGCCATCGGCACCACGGCAAAGGCCTCGTTGATTTCCCAGAGGTCCACGTCCTCCACCTTCCAGCCGGCTTTCTTCAGCGCCTTCTCGGTCGCACCGATGGGGGCGGTGGTGAACCACTCGGGCTCCTGCGCGTAGCTGGCGTGGGAGACGATCTTGGCCAGGGGCTTGCAACCCAGTTCCTTGGCGGTGGATTCACGCATCAGCACCAAGGCCGCAGCGCCATCGTTGATGCTGGAGCTGGAAGCGGCGGTGATGGTGCCGTCCTTCTTGAATGCGGGCTTGAGCGAGGGAATCTTGTCCAGGCGGGCCTTGGCCGGGCCTTCGTCCTCGGTCACGGTGATATCGCCCTTGCGGGTGGACACGGTCACCGGCGTGATCTCGGCCTTGAAGGCGCCCGATTGGGTAGCGGCTTGCGCGCGTTGCACGCTGGCGATGGCAAACTGGTCCTGCTGCTCGCGGCTGAACTGGTACTTGGCGGCACAGTCTTCGCCAAAGGTGCCCATGGAGCGGCCGGGCTCATACGCATCTTCCAGGCCGTCGAGCATCATGTGGTCGAAGATCTTGTCATGGCCCATGCGGTAGCCACCACGGCCCTTTTTGAGCAGGTAGGGGGCGTTGGTCATGCTCTCCATGCCACCGGCCACCATCACATCGCGGCTGCCGGCGACCAGCTGGTCATGGGCCAGCAAAGTGGCCTCCATACCGGCACCGCACATCTTCGACAGGGTCACGGCGCCGGTGCTCTTGGGCAGGCCGCCCTTGAACAAGGCCTGGCGCGCCGGGGCCTGGCCCTGGCCGGCCATCAGGCAGTTGCCAAACAGCACTTCTTCCACTTTTTCAGGGGCAACACCAGCGCGCTCCACCGCCGCCTTGATGGCAGCGCCCCCCAGGTCATTGGCCGAGAGCTCGGCAAAGTCGCCCATGAAAGCACCCATGGGGGTACGGGCTGCGCCGACGATTACGACGGGATCTTGCATCTGGTGTCTCCTGATTGAGTTCGGGTGTCGCGCGGCAAGCCTCTGCGGGCCCGCTCGCGCTGTAAAAAAAGGCAGCCCTGAACCAGGGATGCCTTGGGGGTTTAATCGCGCTTGCGGTCGGCCACGAGGGCTACCGCGCGTTGGTGGACTTCGGCCAATCCGCCGATGCCGGGCACGGTCATCTCCAGGTCGGTGATCAGCCCGTTCTTGAGGCTGTAGCACCAGCCATGCAAAGTCACCTTCTGGCCGCGCGTCCAGGCGTCCTGCAAGATGGTGGTCTGCGCCACATTCACCACCTGCTCGATGGCATTGAGCTCGCACAGCGCATCATGGCGGTGCTGGGGCGGCAGGCTTTGCAGCAGGGCCAAGTGCTTGTCGCGCACATCGCGCACGTGGCGGGTCCAGTTGTCCACCAGGCCCAGGCGCAGGCCTTCAAGCGCCGCCAGCACGCCGCCGCAGCCATAGTGACCGACGACCATCAGGTCTTCGATCTTGAGCTGGTCCACAGAGTACTGGATGGTGGACAGGCAGTTCAAATCGCTGGGCACCACCACATTGGCCACATTGCGGTGGACAAAAATCTCACCCGGCTCCAGGCCGGTGATCTGGTTGGCGGGCACGCGGCTGTCGGAACAACCGATCCACATGTACTTGGGGTGCTGCTGCGACATCAGGCCCGTGAAAAACCCGGGGCGGTCACGCTCCACCTGCTCTGCCCACAAGCGGTTGTGGTCAAACAGATCTTTGATGGAGGTCGTAGTCATAAAAGCTATCCTTTGTTGTAGGGCAATCAGGATGGCGCAGCGCAGCCGATCAGCAGGTCTCTGCGAACAGCTCACGCCCAATCAACATGCGGCGAATCTCGCTGGTGCCGGCGCCAATTTCATAGAGTTTCGCATCTCTCCACAGGCGGCCGAGTGGATATTCATTGATATACCCATTGCCACCGTAGATTTGTACGCCTTCGCCCGCCATCCAAGTGGCCTTCTCGGCGCACCACAGAATGACGCTGGCGCAGTCCTTGCGCACTTGGCGCACATGGTCGGTTCCGAGCAGATCGAGGTTTTTAGCGACCGTATAGGCAAAAGAGCGCCCTGCTTGCAGCACGGTGTACATATCGGCCACCTTGCCCTGGATGAGCTGGAACTCCCCAATGCTCTGGCCAAACTGCTTGCGGTCGTGGATGTACGGCACCACGTTGTCCATCACGCTTTGCATGATGCCCAGCGGGCCACCGGTCAGCACCGCGCGTTCATAGTCCAGCCCACTCATCAGCACCTTGGCGCCACCATTGAGCTGGCCCAATATATTCTCGGCCGGTACCTCGACGTTCTGGAACACCAGCTCACCGGTGTGGCTGCCGCGCATGCCCAGCTTGTCCAGCTTCTGCGCAACCGAGAAACCCGGCATGCCTTTTTCGATCAAGAACGCGGTCACGCCCCGTGCACCCATCTCCGGCTCGGTCTTGGCGTACACCACCAGGGTGTCGGCATCCGGCCCATTGGTGATCCACATCTTGTTGCCGTTGAGCAGGTAGTAGCCGCCCTTGTCCTCGGCCTTGAGCTTCATGCTGATGACGTCGGAGCCCGCGCCGGGCTCGCTCATCGCCAGTGCGCCCACATGCTCGCCACTGATCAGCTTGGGCAGGTATTTGGCCTTCTGGGCTTCATTGCCGTTGCGGTTGATCTGGTTCACGCAAAGGTTGCTATGTGCGCCATAGGACAGGCCCACCGATGCGCTGGCGCGGGATATCTCCTCCATCGCCACCATATGCGCCAAGTAACCCATATCGGCACCGCCGTACTGCTCGGACACAGTGATGCCCAGCACGCCCAGGTCGCCAAACTTGCGCCACTGGTCCATCGGGAACTGGTCATCGCGGTCAATCTCTGCCGCACGCGGGGCGATCTCGGCCTGCGCAAACTCGCGCACGGCATCACGCAAAGCGTCGATATCCTCACCCAACTGGAAATTCAGGCCTGGCAATCCGGACATGGTCTTGTCTCCTATCTATATGGCGCAGTAGATGCCGTCAGCTCGCACCAAGGCGGTGGAGCGGCATCGTTACGTTTACGTTCACGTCAACTATATATTATTTTTTTGACGGCTGCTTTGCGAGCAAAGCATGGGCTTCTTGCATATGTTCATCAATTTCTGCCAAGTTGGCCTGCAAATCTGCCAACTGCGTCAGCAGGCGCTGGCGGTGGGTGCCAAGCACCTCGATAAAGCGGCCCAGCTGCACACCGGTGTCGCGCGGCGACTCGTAGAGGTCGATGATCTCCTTGGCTTCCTGCAGAGTCAATCCTAGGCGCTTGGCCCGCAAGGTCAGGCGCAGGCGCGTACGCTCCTTGGCCGAGTACACACGCTGCTTGCCGCCAGCGCCGGTGCGCTCGGGGTGCAGCAGGCCCATGTCCTCATAAAAGCGGATGGCCCGGGTCGTCAGGTCAAACTCTGCCGCCAACTGCCCAATGGAATAGGTCGGTGTCATGGTCCCCAGGATGTCCTTGTCGTTCTGAATGGGCCATTATGCGGCATGGCAGGGCGCGAAGCGCGCAAAAGAAAAACCCCTCTACTCGGTTAGAGCAGAGGGGTTGATCAGTATAAAAGCCTGACGATGACCTACTTTCACACGGGAATCCGCACTATCATCGGCGCGAAGTCGTTTCACTGTCCTGTTCGGGATGGGAAGGAGTGGTACCAACTTGCTATGGTCATCAGGCATAACTTTTTGCTTCTTGGCGGCTTTGCGCTGATCGGTCGATCAGGGCATTGCTGCTTTCGAAGCGAATTCATAGAGTCTTATCAGCTAAATTTGATTGCGCTTTGGGCATAACTGCAGTTGCAGTGTTTCTTTGCATGGGCCCCATCTAAGGCGGGGCCAATCAAAGTTATAGGGTCAAGCCGCACGAGCAATTAGTATTGGTTAGCTTAACGCATTGCTGCGCTTCCACACCCAACCTATCAACGTCCTGGTCTAGAACGACTCTTCAGGGGGGTCAAGCCCCCGGCAGATCTCATCTTGGAACGAGTTTCCCGCTTAGATGCTTTCAGCGGTTATCTCTTCCACACATAGCTACTCGGCAATGCCACTGGCGTGACAACCGATACACCAGAGGTGTGTCCACTCCGGTCCTCTCGTACTAGGAGCAGGCTTCCTCAAATCTGCAGCGCCCACGGAAGATAGGGACCAAACTGTCTCACGACGTTTTAAACCCAGCTCACGTACCTCTTTAAATGGCGAACAGCCATACCCTTGGGACCGACTACAGCCCCAGGATGAGATGAGCCGACATCGAGGTGCCAAACACCGCCGTCGATATGAACTCTTGGGCGGTATCAGCCTGTTATCCCCAGAGTACCTTTTATCCGTTGAGCGATGGCCCTTCCATACAGAACCACCGGATCACTATGTCCTGCTTTCGCATCTGCTCGACTTGTCAGTCTCGCAGTTAAGCACGCTTATGCCATTGCACTATCGTCACGATGTCCGACCGTAACTAGCGTACCTTCGAACTCCTCCGTTACGCTTTGGGAGGAGACCGCCCCAGTCAAACTGCCTACCATGCACTGTCCCCGATCCAGATAATGGACCAAGGTTAGAACCTCAAACACACCAGGGTGGTATTTCAACGTTGGCTCCATGAGAACTAGCATCCTCACTTCAAAGCCTCCCACCTATCCTACACAGATCTGTTCAAAGTCCAATACAAAGCTACAGTAAAGGTTCATGGGGTCTTTCCGTCTTTCCGCGGGGAGATTGCATCATCACAAACATTTCAACTTCGCTGAGTCTCAGGAGGAGACAGTGTGGCCATCGTTACGCCATTCGTGCAGGTCGGAACTTACCCGACAAGGAATTTCGCTACCTTAGGACCGTTATAGTTACGGCCGCCGTTTACTGGGACTTCAATCAAGAGCTTGCACCCCATCATTTAATCTTCCAGCACCGGGCAGGCGTCACACCCTATACGTCCACTTTCGTGTTTGCAGAGTGCTGTGTTTTTATTAAACAGTCGCAGCCACCTATTCTTTGCAACCCCGTTTAGCTCCATTTGTTCAACTTCACTTACTGAGGGCACACCTTCTCCCGAAGTTACGGTGTCAATTTGCCGAGTTCCTTCTCCTGAGTTCTCTCAAGCGCCTTAGAATACTCATCTCGCGCACCAGTGTCGGTTTGCGGTACGGTCGTGTGTAGCTGAAGCTTAGTGGCTTTTCCTGGAAGCTGGGTATCACTCACTTCGTCTGCAAGCAGACCCGTTATCACCCCTCATCTTAGCCCGGCGGATTTGCCTACCAGGCATGACTACAGGCTTGAACCAACATATCCAACAGTTGGCTGAGCTAACCTTCTTCGTCCCCACATCGCACTACACATCGGTACGGGAATATTGACCCGTTTCCCATCAGTTACGCATCTCTGCCTCACCTTAGGGGCCGACTTACTCTACGCCGATGAACGTTGCGTAGAAAACCTTGCGCTTACGGCGAGGGGGCTTTTCACCCCCTTTAACGCTACTCATGTCAGCATTCGCACTTCTGATACCTCCAGCATCCGTCTCCAGACACCTTCACAGGCTTACAGAACGCTCTCCTACCACGCACAGTAAACTGTGCATCCGCAGCTTCGGTAACTGGCTTAGCCCCGTTACATCTTCCGCGCAGGACGACTCGATCAGTGAGCTATTACGCTTTCTTTAAATGATGGCTGCTTCTAAGCCAACATCCTGACTGTTTTAGCCTTCCCACTTCGTTTCCCACTTAGCCCGTTTTAGGGACCTTAGCTGGCGGTCTGGGTTGTTTCCCTCTTGAGTCCGGACGTTAGCACCCGGTGCTCTGTCTCCCAAGCTGTACTCTGCGGTATTCGGAGTTTGCATAGGTTTGGTAAGTCGCCATGACCCCCTAGCCTAAACAGTGCTCTACCCCCGCAGGTAATACTTGAGGCACTACCTAAATAGTTTTCGGAGAGAACCAGCTATTTCCAAGTTTGTTTAGCCTTTCACCCCTATCCACAGCTCATCCCCTAGTTTTGCAACACTAGTGGGTTCGGACCTCCAGTACCTGTTACGGCACCTTCATCCTGGCCATGGATAGATCACTTGGTTTCGGGTCTACACCCAGCGACTTGTCGCCCTATTCGGACTCGATTTCTCTACGCCTTCCCTATTCGGTTAAGCTTGCCACTGAATGTAAGTCGCTGACCCATTATACAAAAGGTACGCAGTCACCCCTGGGGGCTCCTACTTTTTGTAAGCATGCGGTTTCAGGATCTATTTCACTCCCCTCCCGGGGTTCTTTTCGCCTTTCCCTCACGGTACTTGTTCACTATCGGTCGATGATGAGTATTTAGCCTTGGAGGATGGTCCCCCCATATTCAGACAGGGTTTCTCGTGCCCCGCCCTACTTGTCTCTAGCTTAGTACCACCACTGCGTTTTCACATACGGGGCTATCACCCACTATGGCCGGACTTTCCATTCCGTTTTGTTAACACAATGACTATCTCTAGACGGCTCTTCCGAATTCGCTCGCCACTACTATCGGAATCTCAGTTGATGTCTTTTCCTCTGGGTACTTAGATGTTTCAGTTCTCCAGGTTCGCTTCGACAACCTATGTATTCAGTTGCCGATACCTATTGCTAGGTGGGTTCCCCCATTCAGAAATCTCCGGATCAAAGTTTATTTGCCAACTCCCCGAAGCTTATCGCAGGCTATCACGTCTTTCGTCGCCTATCATCGCCAAGGCATCCACCACATGCTCTTAGTCACTTGACCCTATAACTTTGACATCTATCTCTAGATCTCAAGCAAAGAACCCAAGCAACTGCTTTGCGAGGTCTCTCACCTCGCGCGTTATGCCGTAAATTGAATATCTATCTTGCCAACCTATTGCTAAGTCAGCAGGCTTGTAGAATATTCGTCATTACTGAATAAAAATTGCTCACGCAAAGTTTCATTCGTTTTGACGCAATCAAATTGTTGCTGGTGGCACGGTCTGCACTAAACCTTTACGAATGTGCAGTTTCCACCAGCAACGCTGATTTTCGACTCTATGAATTTTTAAAGAACAGCCGTGTTGTGCGATCTATATCGCTCAACAACAAAGCAGTCTGTCTCCAAACTGCTTTGGTGTTGATGACCCTAAAGGTCAATCTGATAAGTTATCTATTACAAGTGTTGGTGGAGGATGACGGGATCGAACCGACGACCCCCTGCTTGCAAAGCAGGTGCTCTCCCAGCTGAGCTAATCCCCCTGATTGCCTATAGCTTGCTCTAGTCAATCAGCATCTAGCTAATCAACCAAAGCGGCATAAGCTCAACTTCTAATCCGTCGGAACCGTAATGGTGGGTCTAGTTGGGCTCGAACCAACGACCCCTGCGTTATCAACACAGTGCTCTAACCAGCTGAGCTACAGACCCATTCCAACGCCTTGCAGCTGCTGCGTCCTAACAGACACAGTCTCTACAAAGCCTTGGCTTGTGTTCCAACAACCGATAAGTGTGGGCGTTCAATTTTGATTGCTAAGTTTCCAGAAAGGAGGTGATCCAGCCGCACCTTCCGATACGGCTACCTTGTTACGACTTCACCCCAGTCACGAACCCCGCCGTGGTAAGCGCCCTCCTTGCGGTTAGGCTACCTACTTCTGGCGAGACCCGCTCCCATGGTGTGACGGGCGGTGTGTACAAGACCCGGGAACGTATTCACCGTGACATTCTGATCCACGATTACTAGCGATTCCGACTTCACGCAGTCGAGTTGCAGACTGCGATCCGGACTACGACTGGCTTTATGGGATTAGCTCCCCCTCGCGGGTTGGCAACCCTTTGTACCAGCCATTGTATGACGTGTGTAGCCCCACCTATAAGGGCCATGAGGACTTGACGTCATCCCCACCTTCCTCCGGTTTGTCACCGGCAGTCCCATTAGAGTGCCCAACTAAATGTAGCAACTAATGGCAAGGGTTGCGCTCGTTGCGGGACTTAACCCAACATCTCACGACACGAGCTGACGACAGCCATGCAGCACCTGTGTTACGGTTCTCTTTCGAGCACATGTCCATCTCTGGTCACTTCCGTACATGTCAAAGGTGGGTAAGGTTTTTCGCGTTGCATCGAATTAAACCACATCATCCACCGCTTGTGCGGGTCCCCGTCAATTCCTTTGAGTTTCAACCTTGCGGCCGTACTCCCCAGGCGGTCAACTTCACGCGTTAGCTTCGTTACTGAGAAAGTTAATTCCCAACAACCAGTTGACATCGTTTAGGGCGTGGACTACCAGGGTATCTAATCCTGTTTGCTCCCCACGCTTTCGTGCATGAGCGTCAGTACAGGTCCAGGGGATTGCCTTCGCCATCGGTGTTCCTCCGCATATCTACGCATTTCACTGCTACACGCGGAATTCCATCCCCCTCTACCGTACTCTAGCTATGCAGTCACAAAGGCAGTTCCCAGGTTGAGCCCGGGGATTTCACCTCTGTCTTACATAACCGCCTGCGCACGCTTTACGCCCAGTAATTCCGATTAACGCTTGCACCCTACGTATTACCGCGGCTGCTGGCACGTAGTTAGCCGGTGCTTATTCTTACGGTACCGTCATGGACCCTCTTTATTAGAAAGAGTCTTTTCGTTCCGTACAAAAGTAGTTTACAACCCGAGGGCCTTCATCCTACACGCGGCATTGCTGGATCAGGCTTTCGCCCATTGTCCAAAATTCCCCACTGCTGCCTCCCGTAGGAGTCTGGACCGTGTCTCAGTTCCAGTGTGGCTGGTCGTCCTCTCAGACCAGCTACAGATCGTCGGCTTGGTAAGCTTTTATCCCACCAACTACCTAATCTGCCATCAGCCGCTCTAGTAGCACAAGGTCTTGCGATCCCCTGCTTTCATCCTTAGATCTCATGCGGTATTAGCTACTCTTTCGAGTAGTTATCCCCCACTACTAGGCACGTTCCGATGTATTACTCACCCGTTCGCCACTCGTCAGCATCCGAAGACCTGTTACCGTTCGACTTGCATGTGTAAAGCATGCCGCCAGCGTTCAATCTGAGCCAGGATCAAACTCTATAGTTCGATCTTGAATTTAAAGTCTCTCGACTACTCACTCACTTGACGGAATAAAAAAGATCCTAAGATCTTACTCATTACTGTTTTTGTGAGCGCTTGTTTTGCTCCGAAGAACATATGGCAATCGCCACCAAACGCCCACGCTTATCGGCTGTTAATTTTTAAAGACCTAACCTGCAAGCCTTAGCTTCCAGATCCACCCCGCTGCAATCAGCGAAGCCTTGTATTGTAGCACAGCTTTTGCTGCACTTAAAACGTTTTCACGCTTTCTTCTCAACTCTTGCTAGCACCAGATCTACATCCAGTTGTTGCCTAGCAGCTCGCCGATCCTTGGACCTAGCGCGCTACTCTTTTAAGAGCAGAGAAGAAAACGTCCAGCTAGTTGCTGGACGTTTTCAGTATAAAAGCCTGACGATGACCTACTTTCACACGGGAATCCGCACTATCATCGGCGCGAAGTCGTTTCACTGTCCTGTTCGGGATGGGAAGGAGTGGTACCAACTTGCTATGGTCATCAGGCATAACTTTTTGCTTCTTGGCGGCTTTGCGCTGATCGGTCGATCAGGGCATTGCTGCTTTCGAAGCGAATTCATAGAGTCTTATCAGCTAAATTTGATTGCGCTTTGGGCATAACTGCAGTTGCAGTGTTTCTTTGCATGGGCCCCATCTAAGGCGGGGCCAATCAAAGTTATAGGGTCAAGCCGCACGAGCAATTAGTATTGGTTAGCTTAACGCATTGCTGCGCTTCCACACCCAACCTATCAACGTCCTGGTCTAGAACGACTCTTCAGGGGGGTCAAGCCCCCGGCAGATCTCATCTTGGAACGAGTTTCCCGCTTAGATGCTTTCAGCGGTTATCTCTTCCACACATAGCTACTCGGCAATGCCACTGGCGTGACAACCGATACACCAGAGGTGTGTCCACTCCGGTCCTCTCGTACTAGGAGCAGGCTTCCTCAAATCTGCAGCGCCCACGGAAGATAGGGACCAAACTGTCTCACGACGTTTTAAACCCAGCTCACGTACCTCTTTAAATGGCGAACAGCCATACCCTTGGGACCGACTACAGCCCCAGGATGAGATGAGCCGACATCGAGGTGCCAAACACCGCCGTCGATATGAACTCTTGGGCGGTATCAGCCTGTTATCCCCAGAGTACCTTTTATCCGTTGAGCGATGGCCCTTCCATACAGAACCACCGGATCACTATGTCCTGCTTTCGCATCTGCTCGACTTGTCAGTCTCGCAGTTAAGCACGCTTATGCCATTGCACTATCGTCACGATGTCCGACCGTAACTAGCGTACCTTCGAACTCCTCCGTTACGCTTTGGGAGGAGACCGCCCCAGTCAAACTGCCTACCATGCACTGTCCCCGATCCAGATAATGGACCAAGGTTAGAACCTCAAACACACCAGGGTGGTATTTCAACGTTGGCTCCATGAGAACTAGCATCCTCACTTCAAAGCCTCCCACCTATCCTACACAGATCTGTTCAAAGTCCAATACAAAGCTACAGTAAAGGTTCATGGGGTCTTTCCGTCTTTCCGCGGGGAGATTGCATCATCACAAACATTTCAACTTCGCTGAGTCTCAGGAGGAGACAGTGTGGCCATCGTTACGCCATTCGTGCAGGTCGGAACTTACCCGACAAGGAATTTCGCTACCTTAGGACCGTTATAGTTACGGCCGCCGTTTACTGGGACTTCAATCAAGAGCTTGCACCCCATCATTTAATCTTCCAGCACCGGGCAGGCGTCACACCCTATACGTCCACTTTCGTGTTTGCAGAGTGCTGTGTTTTTATTAAACAGTCGCAGCCACCTATTCTTTGCAACCCCGTTTAGCTCCATTTGTTCAACTTCACTTACTGAGGGCACACCTTCTCCCGAAGTTACGGTGTCAATTTGCCGAGTTCCTTCTCCTGAGTTCTCTCAAGCGCCTTAGAATACTCATCTCGCGCACCAGTGTCGGTTTGCGGTACGGTCGTGTGTAGCTGAAGCTTAGTGGCTTTTCCTGGAAGCTGGGTATCACTCACTTCGTCTGCAAGCAGACCCGTTATCACCCCTCATCTTAGCCCGGCGGATTTGCCTACCAGGCATGACTACAGGCTTGAACCAACATATCCAACAGTTGGCTGAGCTAACCTTCTTCGTCCCCACATCGCACTACACATCGGTACGGGAATATTGACCCGTTTCCCATCAGTTACGCATCTCTGCCTCACCTTAGGGGCCGACTTACTCTACGCCGATGAACGTTGCGTAGAAAACCTTGCGCTTACGGCGAGGGGGCTTTTCACCCCCTTTAACGCTACTCATGTCAGCATTCGCACTTCTGATACCTCCAGCATCCGTCTCCAGACACCTTCACAGGCTTACAGAACGCTCTCCTACCACGCACAGTAAACTGTGCATCCGCAGCTTCGGTAACTGGCTTAGCCCCGTTACATCTTCCGCGCAGGACGACTCGATCAGTGAGCTATTACGCTTTCTTTAAATGATGGCTGCTTCTAAGCCAACATCCTGACTGTTTTAGCCTTCCCACTTCGTTTCCCACTTAGCCCGTTTTAGGGACCTTAGCTGGCGGTCTGGGTTGTTTCCCTCTTGAGTCCGGACGTTAGCACCCGGTGCTCTGTCTCCCAAGCTGTACTCTGCGGTATTCGGAGTTTGCATAGGTTTGGTAAGTCGCCATGACCCCCTAGCCTAAACAGTGCTCTACCCCCGCAGGTAATACTTGAGGCACTACCTAAATAGTTTTCGGAGAGAACCAGCTATTTCCAAGTTTGTTTAGCCTTTCACCCCTATCCACAGCTCATCCCCTAGTTTTGCAACACTAGTGGGTTCGGACCTCCAGTACCTGTTACGGCACCTTCATCCTGGCCATGGATAGATCACTTGGTTTCGGGTCTACACCCAGCGACTTGTCGCCCTATTCGGACTCGATTTCTCTACGCCTTCCCTATTCGGTTAAGCTTGCCACTGAATGTAAGTCGCTGACCCATTATACAAAAGGTACGCAGTCACCCCTGGGGGCTCCTACTTTTTGTAAGCATGCGGTTTCAGGATCTATTTCACTCCCCTCCCGGGGTTCTTTTCGCCTTTCCCTCACGGTACTTGTTCACTATCGGTCGATGATGAGTATTTAGCCTTGGAGGATGGTCCCCCCATATTCAGACAGGGTTTCTCGTGCCCCGCCCTACTTGTCTCTAGCTTAGTACCACCACTGCGTTTTCACATACGGGGCTATCACCCACTATGGCCGGACTTTCCATTCCGTTTTGTTAACACAATGACTATCTCTAGACGGCTCTTCCGAATTCGCTCGCCACTACTATCGGAATCTCAGTTGATGTCTTTTCCTCTGGGTACTTAGATGTTTCAGTTCTCCAGGTTCGCTTCGACAACCTATGTATTCAGTTGCCGATACCTATTGCTAGGTGGGTTCCCCCATTCAGAAATCTCCGGATCAAAGTTTATTTGCCAACTCCCCGAAGCTTATCGCAGGCTATCACGTCTTTCGTCGCCTATCATCGCCAAGGCATCCACCACATGCTCTTAGTCACTTGACCCTATAACTTTGACATCTATCTCTAGATCTCAAGCAAAGAACCCAAGCAACTGCTTTGCGAGGTCTCTCACCTCGCGCGTTATGCCGTAAATTGAATATCTATCTTGCCAACCTATTGCTAAGTCAGCAGGCTTGTAGAATATTCGTCATTACTGAATAAAAATTGCTCACGCAAAGTTTCATTCGTTTTGACGCAATCAAATTGTTGCTGGTGGCACGGTCTGCACTAAACCTTTACGAATGTGCAGTTTCCACCAGCAACGCTGATTTTCGACTCTATGAATTTTTAAAGAACAGCCGTTTGATCCGGGAATCCGGAATCAACAACAAAACAGTCTCTTGCGAAACCGCTTTGGTGTTGAATGATAAGTTATCAGTAAAAGTATTGGTGGAGGATGACGGGATCGAACCGACGACCCCCTGCTTGCAAAGCAGGTGCTCTCCCAGCTGAGCTAATCCCCCTTTGATCATCTATAACCTGCGCATTGCGCGGCTTTAGTCAATCAATATGCCACCTGTTGGAAGTAATGGTGGGTCTAGTTGGGCTCGAACCAACGACCCCTGCGTTATCAACACAGTGCTCTAACCAGCTGAGCTACAGACCCATTCCAACGCCTTGCAGCTACTGCGTCTTGTGCGACTCAGTCTCTACACAGCCTTGGCTTGTGTTCCAACAACCGATAAGTGTGGGCGTTCAATCTTGATTGCTTAGTTTCCAGAAAGGAGGTGATCCAGCCGCACCTTCCGATACGGCTACCTTGTTACGACTTCACCCCAGTCACGAACCCCGCCGTGGTAAGCGCCCTCCTTGCGGTTAGGCTACCTACTTCTGGCGAGACCCGCTCCCATGGTGTGACGGGCGGTGTGTACAAGACCCGGGAACGTATTCACCGTGACATTCTGATCCACGATTACTAGCGATTCCGACTTCACGCAGTCGAGTTGCAGACTGCGATCCGGACTACGACTGGCTTTATGGGATTAGCTCCCCCTCGCGGGTTGGCAACCCTTTGTACCAGCCATTGTATGACGTGTGTAGCCCCACCTATAAGGGCCATGAGGACTTGACGTCATCCCCACCTTCCTCCGGTTTGTCACCGGCAGTCCCATTAGAGTGCCCAACTAAATGTAGCAACTAATGGCAAGGGTTGCGCTCGTTGCGGGACTTAACCCAACATCTCACGACACGAGCTGACGACAGCCATGCAGCACCTGTGTTACGGTTCTCTTTCGAGCACATGTCCATCTCTGGTCACTTCCGTACATGTCAAAGGTGGGTAAGGTTTTTCGCGTTGCATCGAATTAAACCACATCATCCACCGCTTGTGCGGGTCCCCGTCAATTCCTTTGAGTTTCAACCTTGCGGCCGTACTCCCCAGGCGGTCAACTTCACGCGTTAGCTTCGTTACTGAGAAAGTTAATTCCCAACAACCAGTTGACATCGTTTAGGGCGTGGACTACCAGGGTATCTAATCCTGTTTGCTCCCCACGCTTTCGTGCATGAGCGTCAGTACAGGTCCAGGGGATTGCCTTCGCCATCGGTGTTCCTCCGCATATCTACGCATTTCACTGCTACACGCGGAATTCCATCCCCCTCTACCGTACTCTAGCTATGCAGTCACAAAGGCAGTTCCCAGGTTGAGCCCGGGGATTTCACCTCTGTCTTACATAACCGCCTGCGCACGCTTTACGCCCAGTAATTCCGATTAACGCTTGCACCCTACGTATTACCGCGGCTGCTGGCACGTAGTTAGCCGGTGCTTATTCTTACGGTACCGTCATGGACCCTCTTTATTAGAAAGAGTCTTTTCGTTCCGTACAAAAGTAGTTTACAACCCGAGGGCCTTCATCCTACACGCGGCATTGCTGGATCAGGCTTTCGCCCATTGTCCAAAATTCCCCACTGCTGCCTCCCGTAGGAGTCTGGACCGTGTCTCAGTTCCAGTGTGGCTGGTCGTCCTCTCAGACCAGCTACAGATCGTCGGCTTGGTAAGCTTTTATCCCACCAACTACCTAATCTGCCATCAGCCGCTCTAGTAGCACAAGGTCTTGCGATCCCCTGCTTTCATCCTTAGATCTCATGCGGTATTAGCTACTCTTTCGAGTAGTTATCCCCCACTACTAGGCACGTTCCGATGTATTACTCACCCGTTCGCCACTCGTCAGCATCCGAAGACCTGTTACCGTTCGACTTGCATGTGTAAAGCATGCCGCCAGCGTTCAATCTGAGCCAGGATCAAACTCTATAGTTCGATCTTGAATTTAAAGTCTCTCGACTACTCACTCACTTGACGGAATAAAAAAGATCCTAAGATCTTACTCATTACTGTTTTTGTGAGCGCTTGTTTTGCTCCGAAGAACATATGGCAATCGCCACCAAACGCCCACGCTTATCGGCTGTTAATTTTTAAAGACCTAACCTGCAAGCCTTAGCTTCCAGATCCACCCCGCTGCAATCAGCGAAGCCTTGTATTGTAGCACAGCTTTTGCTGCACTTAAAACGTTTTCACGCTTTCTTCTCAACTCTTGCTAGCACCAGATCTACATCCAGTTGTTGCCTAGCAGCTCGCCGATCCTTGGACCTAGCGCGCTACTCTTTTAAGAGCAGAGAAGAAAACGTCCAGCTAGTTGCTGGACGTTTTCAGTATAAAAGCCTGACGATGACCTACTTTCACACGGGAATCCGCACTATCATCGGCGCGAAGTCGTTTCACTGTCCTGTTCGGGATGGGAAGGAGTGGTACCAACTTGCTATGGTCATCAGGCATAACTTTTTGCTTCTTGGCGGCTTTGCGCTGATCGGTCGATCAGGGCATTGCTGCTTTCGAAGCGAATTCATAGAGTCTTATCAGCTAAATTTGATTGCGCTTTGGGCATAACTGCAGTTGCAGTGTTTCTTTGCATGGGCCCCATCTAAGGCGGGGCCAATCAAAGTTATAGGGTCAAGCCGCACGAGCAATTAGTATTGGTTAGCTTAACGCATTGCTGCGCTTCCACACCCAACCTATCAACGTCCTGGTCTAGAACGACTCTTCAGGGGGGTCAAGCCCCCGGCAGATCTCATCTTGGAACGAGTTTCCCGCTTAGATGCTTTCAGCGGTTATCTCTTCCACACATAGCTACTCGGCAATGCCACTGGCGTGACAACCGATACACCAGAGGTGTGTCCACTCCGGTCCTCTCGTACTAGGAGCAGGCTTCCTCAAATCTGCAGCGCCCACGGAAGATAGGGACCAAACTGTCTCACGACGTTTTAAACCCAGCTCACGTACCTCTTTAAATGGCGAACAGCCATACCCTTGGGACCGACTACAGCCCCAGGATGAGATGAGCCGACATCGAGGTGCCAAACACCGCCGTCGATATGAACTCTTGGGCGGTATCAGCCTGTTATCCCCAGAGTACCTTTTATCCGTTGAGCGATGGCCCTTCCATACAGAACCACCGGATCACTATGTCCTGCTTTCGCATCTGCTCGACTTGTCAGTCTCGCAGTTAAGCACGCTTATGCCATTGCACTATCGTCACGATGTCCGACCGTAACTAGCGTACCTTCGAACTCCTCCGTTACGCTTTGGGAGGAGACCGCCCCAGTCAAACTGCCTACCATGCACTGTCCCCGATCCAGATAATGGACCAAGGTTAGAACCTCAAACACACCAGGGTGGTATTTCAACGTTGGCTCCATGAGAACTAGCATCCTCACTTCAAAGCCTCCCACCTATCCTACACAGATCTGTTCAAAGTCCAATACAAAGCTACAGTAAAGGTTCATGGGGTCTTTCCGTCTTTCCGCGGGGAGATTGCATCATCACAAACATTTCAACTTCGCTGAGTCTCAGGAGGAGACAGTGTGGCCATCGTTACGCCATTCGTGCAGGTCGGAACTTACCCGACAAGGAATTTCGCTACCTTAGGACCGTTATAGTTACGGCCGCCGTTTACTGGGACTTCAATCAAGAGCTTGCACCCCATCATTTAATCTTCCAGCACCGGGCAGGCGTCACACCCTATACGTCCACTTTCGTGTTTGCAGAGTGCTGTGTTTTTATTAAACAGTCGCAGCCACCTATTCTTTGCAACCCCGTTTAGCTCCATTTGTTCAACTTCACTTACTGAGGGCACACCTTCTCCCGAAGTTACGGTGTCAATTTGCCGAGTTCCTTCTCCTGAGTTCTCTCAAGCGCCTTAGAATACTCATCTCGCGCACCAGTGTCGGTTTGCGGTACGGTCGTGTGTAGCTGAAGCTTAGTGGCTTTTCCTGGAAGCTGGGTATCACTCACTTCGTCTGCAAGCAGACCCGTTATCACCCCTCATCTTAGCCCGGCGGATTTGCCTACCAGGCATGACTACAGGCTTGAACCAACATATCCAACAGTTGGCTGAGCTAACCTTCTTCGTCCCCACATCGCACTACACATCGGTACGGGAATATTGACCCGTTTCCCATCAGTTACGCATCTCTGCCTCACCTTAGGGGCCGACTTACTCTACGCCGATGAACGTTGCGTAGAAAACCTTGCGCTTACGGCGAGGGGGCTTTTCACCCCCTTTAACGCTACTCATGTCAGCATTCGCACTTCTGATACCTCCAGCATCCGTCTCCAGACACCTTCACAGGCTTACAGAACGCTCTCCTACCACGCACAGTAAACTGTGCATCCGCAGCTTCGGTAACTGGCTTAGCCCCGTTACATCTTCCGCGCAGGACGACTCGATCAGTGAGCTATTACGCTTTCTTTAAATGATGGCTGCTTCTAAGCCAACATCCTGACTGTTTTAGCCTTCCCACTTCGTTTCCCACTTAGCCCGTTTTAGGGACCTTAGCTGGCGGTCTGGGTTGTTTCCCTCTTGAGTCCGGACGTTAGCACCCGGTGCTCTGTCTCCCAAGCTGTACTCTGCGGTATTCGGAGTTTGCATAGGTTTGGTAAGTCGCCATGACCCCCTAGCCTAAACAGTGCTCTACCCCCGCAGGTAATACTTGAGGCACTACCTAAATAGTTTTCGGAGAGAACCAGCTATTTCCAAGTTTGTTTAGCCTTTCACCCCTATCCACAGCTCATCCCCTAGTTTTGCAACACTAGTGGGTTCGGACCTCCAGTACCTGTTACGGCACCTTCATCCTGGCCATGGATAGATCACTTGGTTTCGGGTCTACACCCAGCGACTTGTCGCCCTATTCGGACTCGATTTCTCTACGCCTTCCCTATTCGGTTAAGCTTGCCACTGAATGTAAGTCGCTGACCCATTATACAAAAGGTACGCAGTCACCCCTGGGGGCTCCTACTTTTTGTAAGCATGCGGTTTCAGGATCTATTTCACTCCCCTCCCGGGGTTCTTTTCGCCTTTCCCTCACGGTACTTGTTCACTATCGGTCGATGATGAGTATTTAGCCTTGGAGGATGGTCCCCCCATATTCAGACAGGGTTTCTCGTGCCCCGCCCTACTTGTCTCTAGCTTAGTACCACCACTGCGTTTTCACATACGGGGCTATCACCCACTATGGCCGGACTTTCCATTCCGTTTTGTTAACACAATGACTATCTCTAGACGGCTCTTCCGAATTCGCTCGCCACTACTATCGGAATCTCAGTTGATGTCTTTTCCTCTGGGTACTTAGATGTTTCAGTTCTCCAGGTTCGCTTCGACAACCTATGTATTCAGTTGCCGATACCTATTGCTAGGTGGGTTCCCCCATTCAGAAATCTCCGGATCAAAGTTTATTTGCCAACTCCCCGAAGCTTATCGCAGGCTATCACGTCTTTCGTCGCCTATCATCGCCAAGGCATCCACCACATGCTCTTAGTCACTTGACCCTATAACTTTGACATCTATCTCTAGATCTCAAGCAAAGAACCCAAGCAACTGCTTTGCGAGGTCTCTCACCTCGCGCGTTATGCCGTAAATTGAATATCTATCTTGCCAACCTATTGCTAAGTCAGCAGGCTTGTAGAATATTCGTCATTACTGAATAAAAATTGCTCACGCAAAGTTTCATTCGTTTTGACGCAATCAA